>NZ_CP192512.1:3347500-4160000 GCF_050613155.1 Streptomyces sp. P1-3 | reverse complement strand
GGTCATCGCGCTGGTCGGGCTCATATGGACGGCGGCATGGCTGGCCGCTGCGGCCTCGGGGCTGGTGCACGGCAGCCACGCCATCGCGACCGCCGCGATCATTTCGACGTACGCGATGTTCGGAATCGGCGAGGCGATGCTGTCGCCGACGATTGCGCCGCTGGTGGCCGATCTCGCTCCGGCCTCCCGTATCGGGCAGTACAACTCGGCGTTCGCCCTGGTGAAGCAGCTGGCTCTCGCCGTCGGCCCGGCGGTGGGCGGTGTGCTGGCCGGTGCCGGTCTGTACACGCCGTACATCGTGATGCTCGTCGTCTGCTCGCTGGGCATCACCGCGCTCGCCCTCCGGCTCGGTCGTCATCTGACGGCCGCGCAGGACAACCCGATGCGGGCGGTCCCGGCGCCGCTGCCCGCACAGCGGACGGCCGCCGGTGCGGAGCAGGTGACCGCTGCGGCCTGATGGCTCGCCGACGGCACGCCGCCTCGCGGGCCAAATCCGCTTCGGCTAGCCCGCCGGGAGGGCGAACTCGCACCACACGGCCTTGCCCCCGCCCGGCGTGCGCCGTGAGCCCCACGACGAGGCGATGGTGGCGATGATCGAGATACCGCGGCCGGCCTCGTCCGCGGGATCGGGGCGGCGGCGGCGCGGCAGATGGTCGTCGCCGTCCGTCACCTCGATGATCAGCCGACGGTCCGTGCGCCGCAGCCGCAGCCGCATGGGCGGGGTGCCGTGCTGCAGGGAGTTGGCCACGAGTTCGCTGGCGGCCAGGACACCCAGGTCGCGCAGCTCTGTCGGGAACCGCCAGCTGGCGAGGACACCGGAGGCGAAGGCACGCGCGCGTGGCGCGGCCTCGACGCCCCCGAGGAGTTCCAGCGCGGCGTTGTGGAACAGCTCGGCGTCGTGCCCGGTACGTGCCGGGTGCTGCACCACGAGAACGGCGACGTCGTCGTCGTGTTCCTCTGTGATGCCGAGGGTGCGGATGAGGCGGTCGCACATCACCTGGGGTGTGCCGGTCGCGCCGGTGAAGGCCCGCTCCAGCTCGGCGACGCCGTCGTCGATGTCCTTGTCCCGCCGCTCCACCAGGCCGTCGGTGTAGAGGACCGCGCTGGAGCCGGGGCCGAGCGGCACGGAACCGGAGGTGTGCAACCAGCCACCGGTCCCCAGTGGCGGTCCGGTGGGCTCGGCGGCCCGCCGGACCGTGCCGTCCGGATCACGGACGAGGATGGGCAGGTGGCCCGCCGACGCGTACACCAGGCGGCCCTCGTTGGGGTCGTGGACGGCGTAGACGCACGTGGCGATCTGGCTGGCGTCGATCTCGGCCGCGAGGCCGTCGAGGAGCTGAAGGACCTCGTGCGGGGGGAGGTCGAGGCGGGCGTAGGCGCGCACAGCGGTACGCAGCTGGCCCATGACCGCGGCCGCTCGGACGCCGCGGCCCATGACGTCACCGATGACGAGCGCGGTACGGCCCGCACCGAGGGTGATCACGTCGTACCAGTCGCCGCCCACCGCGGCGTCCTCCCCGCCGGGCCGGTAGGTCGCGGCGATCCGCAGATCGTCCGGCTGCTCCAGTTCCTGGGGCAGCAGGCTGCGCTGAAGGGTGACGGCCGCGTCGCGCTGGCGGCGCTCGCTGGCGCGCAGCCGCTCGGCCGCCTCGACCTGGTCGGTGACGTCGGCCCCGAAGACGAGGACCCCTCGGTAGGTGACGGGGCGCGGGGCGTCGGGGCGAGTACCGGTGTCGGTGTCGGGGTCCGTTGCGCTGTCGGGGCCCCTGGTGGTGTCGGGATCCGCCGACGGGACGGGGGCCATGACGCTGCCACTGTCCTGGTCCGCTGCGGGCTCCGGTACGGGTGAGGCCGGAGCCGCGAGCGCAGGTGCCGTGACCTCGATCGGCGTGCAGGTGAAGGTGTAGTAGCCGTCACGGGACCGGCCGCCGGTGCAGGCGGTTTCCTGGTTCGCCCCTGCCCCGGCCTGTGAACCGGAAGCGGCGGTGCCCGTCGGCCCTGTGTCATGTGGGGAGCCGGGCGTGCGCGCGTCCCCATATGAGCTGTGCTTCCCGTCCGGATGGGCGCCTTGCGCTGCGTCCGTGGTCGTCGCGAAGCCGCCGCTCGGGACACGGCGGGACTTGACCGTACGGGGCTTGCCGCTGCGCAGGACTTGGTCCATGAGGGGCAGGAGGCCCAGCTCACCGAGCTCGGGGAGTGTCTCCCGGGCCGGGGTGCCGGGGGTGCGGGCGCCGAAGACGGCCGCGTACGCCTCGTTGACGTACGCGAGGCGGTGCTCCGGGCCGTATACGACGGCCACCAGCGCGGGGACCTGCCCGAGGATGTCGTGGATCGTCGTCCCGCCGAGCGTGGGCACGGGCTGTCCGTGGGCGCCGCCGTCAGCGGCCCCGGGCGGTTCCGCCGCCGAGCCGGAGCCCGATGCCGTCGCGGCCTGGCGCACGGAGCCGGGGCGCTCGCCGCGGGCCGTCGGCACGGAGCCGCCGGCGGTGCGGTCGGATCGCGCGGCGGCGCGTCGCTGTGTTCCGGGGAGCCGAGCGCTCCAGCGCGTGAAGTTCACTGAGGTTTGCCTCGCGGTGTCGTTTCGGGGCGGCCCGTCGGGGTGGCCGCCCCGCGCCAGCGGCTGCGGTGACGGTCAGCGGCAGTGCTGCGGTCACGTCTGAGGGTGCGGGGGCCGGCCCCAGAGGAATACAGCAAACGTCCGGATCCTCGCGGTTGTCACTCTTAACAGGATTGTCACTCTTCGTAGACGCGAGCCCACCCATGGTCACACGCCCAGTGTGACGGACTGGACTGACATCCGTCAGACGCCGGCCACTCGGAGGGAGTTCCCCGCTCCGCCGCGGCGAGCCCGAACATACTCAAACGAGGGTCGCGGCACCGCCGGAGCCGGTCACCGGCGGGCACTGCCGGGGGCCGACGGCGGCCGGGCGCTCAACTCGCCTCGGGATGACGCCCTGTGCCCGCCGCGAGTTCGAACTCGGCACGCGGGTTCTCCAGCGATCCGAGCGAGACGATCTCACGTTTGAAGAGCCCGGCGAGTGTCCATTCGGCCAGCACCCGCGCCTTGCGGTTGAAGGTCGGCACCCGGCTGAGGTGGTAGACGCGGTGCATGAACCAGGCGGGATAGCCCTTGAACTTGCGGCCGTAGACGTGCGCGACCCCCTTGTGGAGGCCGAGGGAGGCGACGGAGCCGGCGTAGCTGTACTCGTACTCCTTGAGCGGCTGCTCACGCAGCGCGGCCAGGATGTTCCCGGCCAGCACCTTGGCCTGGCGGACCGCGTGCTGCGCGTTGGGGGCGCACTCCTTGCCCGGCTCCTTCGCCGTGAGGTCCGGGACGGCTGCGGCGTCCCCGGCGGCCCACGCGTGCTCGACGCCTTCGACACGCAGGTCGGGGGTGCAGACGAGCCGGCCGCGGCCGTCCTTCGGCAGATCGGTGGCGGCCAGGATGGGATGGGGCTTCACGCCCGCGGTCCACACCAGAGTGCGGGTGGGGAAGCGGGAGCCGTCGCTCAGCACGGCCACCCGGTCCTCGCATGTCTCCAGGCGCGTTTCGAGGCGTACGTCGATGTTCCGGCCGCGCAGCTCGCGCACCGCGTACCGGCCCATCTCCTCGCCGACCTCGGGGAGGATGCGTCCGGTCGCCTCCACGAGGATCCATTTGAGGTCGTCCGGCGTGATGTTGTGGTAGTACCGCACGGCGTAGCGAGCCATGTCCTCCAGCTCGGCGAGCGCCTCGACACCCGCGTATCCGCCACCGACGAATACGAAGGTGAGCGCGGCGTCGCGGACGTCCGGGTCACGGGTGGAGGAGGCGATGTCGAGCTGCTCCAGCACGTGGTTGCGCAGGCCGATGGCCTCTTCCACGGTCTTGAAGCCGATGCCGTAATCGGCCAGGCCGGGGATCGGGAGGGCACGGGAGACGGAGCCGGGAGCCAGCACGAGCTCGTCGTAGTGGATCGCGATCGCGCCGGTGCCCTCCTCCTCGGAGGCGAGGGTCTTGATGTTCGCGGTGCGTTTGGCGTGGTCGATGGCGGTGGCCGCGCCGATGACGACCTGGCATTTGGGCAGGACGCGGCGGAGCGGTACGACGACGTGCCGCGGTGAGATGGATCCGGCAGCCGCCTCGGGCAGGAACGGCTGGTAGGTCATGTATGGCTCGGGGTCGACCACGATGACCTGTGCCTCGCCGCGCTTCAGCTGCCGCTGAAGGCGCAGCGCGGTGTACATCCCGACGTAGCCACCACCGACAACGAGAATGCGCGCAGGTTCCTTCACCCTCCCATGACGCACCTGTGACCGGAGTTTGTCCACAGGCCCGACGAATTGTGTGACCGGAGGCGGTCGCGGGCCCACGGACCGGCCGCCGGCGAGACGCGGGGAATGCGTGCAGGTCAGCGCCCGGAAACGAGCCCCCGGACGAGGGCGCAAAGCGGAGAGATCGGGCCCGTACTCCGATCGGGGGGCGGGACGTGCCGAACTACCCCCTTCTTTCTTGACCTGGGCTCAACTATGTTCGTACTTGGTCGGGGTTGAGACTGCCCCGATCAGTCAGGGCGGGGAGTCTCCGGGGGGAGACGCGTCATTACCGGGGGAACACATATGCATATCCAGGGTTCTCATTGGTCCGCTGCTGTCGCTTCGGCGGACGGGACCGGCGGTCGTCATACGCCGCTGCGCGTGGACGCGCAGCGCAATCTTGAGCACGTTCTACGCGCGGCGCGCGAGGTCTTCGGCGAGCTGGGCTACGGCGCGCCGATGGAGGACGTGGCACGGCGGGCTCGGGTCGGCGTCGGCACGGTGTACCGGCGTTTTCCCAGCAAGGACGTGCTGGTGCGGCGAATAGCCGAGGAGGAGACGGCCCGGCTGACCGACCAGGCGCGGGCCGCGCTGGGGCAGGAGGACGAGCCGTGGTCGGCGCTGTCCCGCTTCCTGCGTACGTCCGTGGCGTCCGGCGCCGGGCGGCTGCTGCCGCCGCAGGTGCTGCGGGTCGGCGTCGATGTGGAGGCGGAGGAGCCCGCGCGGGTGCCGCACCAGCGGCAGCCGGGTTCGAACCAGCCGGAGCTGCGGCTGGTCGAGCAGCGTCCGGCGCCGCGGCAGGAGCGTGACGACGCGGGTGTGGCGGCGCTGCTGGAGGTCGTCGGGCAGCTTGTCGAGCGGGCGAGGGCAGCGGGTGAGCTGCGGGCGGATGTGACGGTCGCGGATGTGCTGCTGGTGATAGCGACTGCGGCGCCTTCGCTCCCGGACGCGGCGCAGCAGGCGGCGGCGTCGGCACGGCTGCTGGACATCCTGCTGGACGGGCTCCGGTCGCGTCCGCAGAGCTGACCGGCTCCCATCGGCGGAGAAGACCGGCCCCGTCGGCGGAGCTGACCGGCCTCGTCGGCGGAGCTGGTCCGCTTGTCGGCGGAGCTGGTCGACTGTTGTCGGCAGACCTGGTCGGCTGCCGACCGCGCGTCGGCCGGCTCCGTCTGCGCTGCCTGCCCCTGCCTCGCGGTCAGGCATCCGGGCAGGCGGGCGCCCGGTTGCCGAGCTTCCCCCGTCCGGGTGAACGCTAGCGCCGTCGTACGGCACCCCGCCCCGGAAGAGTGGTTGCGGGTTGTACGGGGTGGCGCTGTTGGACGGCTGTGGCACTCTTGCCCTGTTCGAGTGCGTCGGTCGTGTCGGGGGCTTCCGTTATGGGTGTTGACGGGCGGGGAGAGTCGCGCGACCGCAACGAGCGGGACACGGGCGCGCGAGAGACCGAGGCAACCGGGTCGACAGGGTCGACAGGGTCCGGAACGAGCGGGGTCGACGGGGCAGGGCCCGGCGAGACCTCGTCCCCAACCGGGACTCCTGGCGGCGGTGAAGCCGGCAGGACCGTCCCCTCGCCTCAGGTACCGGTGCAAAGGGGCAGGCACCGCCGTGGCAAGGCCGTGTCCCGGCCGAGCCCGAGTGTGCCGTCGCAGCGGGACCGCGGCGGGGAGACCGGTGCGGTCGCCGAGGCGGAGGGCGGGGCGGCGCCGTCGGACACCGACCTGGTCACGCGACTGCGCGACGGTGACGACACCGCGTACGAGGAGCTGTACCGCCGCCATGCCGGTTCCGTGCGGCGGTACGCCCGTACCTGCTGCCGGGACGCCGACACCGCGGACGACCTAACGGCCGAGGTGTTCGCGCGGACACTGCAGGCGGTACGGGGCGGGGCGGGGCCGGATTCGGCCGTCCGCGCCTATCTGCTCACCACGGTGCGGCGGGTCGCGGCGGCGTGGGGCAAGACGGCCAAGCGGGAGCAGCTCGTCGAGGATTTCGCCGCGTTCGCGTCCGACGCGGCACGGCCCGCGGCCGAGGCGAGGACCCATGACCAGGGCGCGGACGTCAAGGCCATGCACGCCGCCGAGCGCACCCTGGCCGTCAAGGCGTTCCGCAGCCTGCCGGAGCACTACCAGACGGTGCTGTGGCACACCACGGTCGAGGAGGAGTCGCCGCGTGAAGTGGCGCCGCTGCTCGGTCTGTCGGACAACGCCGCGGCGGTGCTGGCGCACCGGGCCCGGGAGAAGCTCAAGCAGGCGTATCTCCAGGCCCATGTGAGCACCGCGCTGACCGAGGGCGGGGACTGCGCGCGCTACGCCGACCGGCTGGGCGCGTACGCGCGCGGCGGGCTGCGGACACGGGCGGAACTCGGGTTGCGCAAGCACCTGGAGAACTGCCCGAAGTGCCGCACGGCGGCGCTGGAGGTCGCCGACGTGAACGCGCGGCTGCGCGCGGTGCTGCCGATCGCGGTCATCGGCTGGTTCGCGGGCGGGTACGTACTCAAAGCGGCGGCCGGTGCCGCCGCGGGCGCGGCAGGGGCCGGTGCCGTGGGTGCGGGTCTGGGCGCGGGGGCGACAGCCACGGCAGGCGGTGCGGGAGCGGGGTCCGGGGCCGCAGCGGGCGGTGCGGGAGCGGGAGCCGGGGCCGCGGCGGAAGGCCTGGGCGCCCCGGTGAAGGTGGGCATCGCGGCTGGCGTCGTCGTCGCGGCCGCCGCCACCGCGCTGGCCCTCACCACGGCCAACGGCGGACATACGAAGCAGGCCGAAGCCAAGCCGGCGGCGTCACCCGCCGTTCCGGCGAAGCCGACGCCAGAGCCCACCCCTCCGGCGGAGTCGAAGGCCACGCCCGTGCCGTCGGAGCCGAAGCCGAAGCCCACCCGTCCCTCCTCGAAGCCGAGCCCGACCGCAGCCCTGCCGGAGCCCACTCCGACCGCGCCGAAGCCCACCACGGCCGCACCACGCCCGACTCCCACCCCCACCCCCACCCCACCGAAGCCGACTCCGAAGCCGACTCCGACGCCGACGTCCAAGCCGACGTCGAAGCCGACACCGCCCCGGCCCACTTCCACCCCCGCCCCCACCGCCTACCAGCTCAACCGCCTGGAGTTCAGCGGTGCGGGCGACGGCACGGAGCCGGAGCTGCGGCAGGGCGAGAGCAGCTGGCTGTGGCAGCGCTGGGGGCTGTCCATAGGCGGCACCCCGTACCCCCACGGCGTGACCGTGGGGGAACCGTCATCGCTGACGATCGACCTCAACCGCGCCTGTGTGTCCTACAGCGCGTACGTCGGCATCGACGACCTGACGCTGGGGCTCGGCGCCGCGCGCTTCTCCGTGTACGCGGACGGGGTACGACTGTGGCGCTCCCCGATGATCCACGGCGGCGACCCGGCCGTGCCCGTCCAGGTGCCGCTGTCCGGACGGAAGACGATCCGGCTGGTGGTCGACCGGCATGGCTCGCTGGGCAAGGTGGCCCTGGCGGACTGGGCGCAGTCCGTCATCAAGTGCACGTAAGCCATCAAGCGCATATAAGTCATCCATCGCACGGAGTCGGAGGAGAAGCAGGAGCAGGAGCAGGAGCAGGAGCAGGCGGGGTGATCGTGTCGAGCAGCGCGACGCACTCGTCGGCGCTCAGTCGCGCACCCGCCGCGCGCAGCTCCTCGAACGCGCCCTCGCCCAACGCCTCGCGCAGGGCCTCCGTCACGTCTGCGACCTCCTCCTCCAGTGACGGCGTACGCGGCTGTCCCGCGCGCCATGCCTCGGCCGCGCCCAGCAGCCGGGCAGCCGCAGCGTGGCCCGCCAGCTTGAGGAGGACATAGGCGGCGGTCTCCGCCTGCAGGGCCAGCAGCGGCTCCGCATTGTGCGACTCGATGCCCATGCGCAACGTGTCACGGATCTTGCGCAGACCACCCGCCGCGTCGCCGCTGTCCGTCGTGATCCGGGCGTCGAGGCCGCCGAGCACCGTCCAGAACTGCGGTGGCGGGTTGGCCCCCGCCGCCCCCCGCAGCGTGGCGTCGCACAGTGCCCGCGCGGCGGCGACATCGCCACCACGCAGCTCGATCAGCGCGCGCAGGATGCCGTTGAAGGCGCGCGCGTCCCGCACGCCGTAGCGCTCGGCCTCCGCCTGGGACTCGTCCAGCAGCCGCACCGCCTCCGGCAGGTCCCCGCAGTGGTAGGCGAGTTCGGCGAGCCGGGTGATGAGGAACGGGGTCTCGGTGTAGGCGCCGATCTCGCGCGCGAGCCGCAGCGCCTCCTCGTGCGAGGCCCGGGCGTCGGCGTAGCGGCCGTGTGCCATGGCCATCTCGCCGTTGGCCTCCTCCACCTGCGCGAGTATCCAGCGGTCCCCGACGCGCCTGCTCAGCTCGCGCAGCTCCGGCCACCCCCGCTCGGCGCGGGCCATGCCGCCGGGCAGATCGATCTCCAGGTGTGTACGCAGCATCAGCAGCGCGCCGAGTGCCCATTCCTCGCCGTACCGGCGGCAGTTGGCGACCGCCTCGTCCAGGAGCGGCACCACGCCCGTGTGCCCGTCGATGACGTATCCGGTGAACGGCCACAGAAAGCCGGGGAAGCGGGTGCCGCGCGGGCCGGGGCGACCGGCGTAGGCGGCGCGGATGGCGTGCGCGGCTGCCAGGGATTCGGGACTCCGCAGCTCCTCTTCGGAACGCTGCTCGGAGAGCAGGAAGAAATGGAGGAGGCGGAGGTCGATCAGATCCTCATGGCGGGAGGAGCGGACCGGGTCCGCGAACGGCTCTGCGGCCGGATCCGCGACCTGCTCCGCGGCCCGCTCTCCAGGCGAATCCGGAGCGATCAGGTCCACTGCCCGGGCCGTCCACGAGGCACCCTCGTCGCGGTAATTGCGCAGCCACCAGAACCAGCCCATGTCGAGGACGATGGCGATCACGCTGCCTTCGTCGCGGCACTCGATGGCACGGTGCAGCGCCGCACGGATGTTGTCGAGCTCGGCTTCGACGCGGCGCAGCCAGGGGAGTTGCTCCGCCGAGCGCAACCGCGGATCGGCGGTGTGGGCGAACGCCCTGAAGTGCGCTGTGTGGCGGCGGATCGCGGCGGCGTGGTCCTGGCGGGCGGCCGTGGTCCCGGCGGCGCGCTCGATGACGTACTCGTAAATGGTTTCCAGCATGCGGAAACGGACTTCACTGTCCGGCCGTTGGGGATGCTGGGGATGGTCGACCACCAGCAGGGACTTGTCGACCAGTGCGCTGAGCAGGTCGAGGACATCATGGTGCTCGATCCGTACGGACGGATCCGGCGCGTCGGCGCCCCCCTGCCGCACCGGATCGGCACCCTCCTGCTGCGCGGCGTCCGCGAGCCCCTGCCGCACGGCATCCACGCGCCCCTGCTGCGCCGCGCCGGCACCTCCTTGCGGCGCCGCGTCGGCGCACACCGACTCCGCCGCGCCCAGGGTCCAGCCGCCCGCGAACACCGACGCGCGCCGCAGCAGCGTGCGTTCGCGCTCGTCGAGCAGGTCCCATGACCAGTCCACGACCGCGCGCAACGTCTGTTGGCGCGGCAGCACGGTCCTGCTGCCGGTGGTCAGCAGCCGGAACCGGTCGTCCAGTCGGTCCGCGATCTGCCGTGGGGTGAGCAGCCGGAGGCGCGCCGCGGCGAGTTCGATGGCCAGCGGCAGGCCGTCGAGGCGGCGGCAGATCTCGGCGACCGCGGCTTCGGTCGCCGGGTCCCGGGCCGGGTCGAATCCGGGGCGTACGGCCGCGGCACGCTCGGCGAAGAGCTGGTGCGCGGGGGCCGGAAGCAGCGGTTCCACCGGGCGTACGGTCTCGCCGGGTACGCCGAGCGGCTCACGGCTGGTGGCGAGGATGGTGACACCCGGGCAGGCCGCGAGCAGCGTCTCCGCCAACGCGGCGGCGGCGTCGATGACATGCTCGCAGTTGTCGAGGAGGAGCAGCAGGCGGCGAGGGGCGCAGTACTCGATGAGCCGCGCGGTCGGGTCGGCGGCGTCCGGTCCGCTCGTACGTCCTTCGAGTCCCGAGCCGAGGAGGGACGTCTCGCGGCGGCCGAGCGCGCTGAGAACGGTGCCGGGTACGGCGCATGGATCATCGAGCGGGGCCAGTTCGGCGGCCCAGATCCCGTCGGGGTGCGCGGCGCCGAGGGCCGCGGCCGTCTCCTCGGAGAGCCGGGTCTTGCCGGAACCACCAGGTCCGGTCAGCGTGACGAGGCGGGACGAGCTCAGGTCGTCGCGGAGCGCTCCGATCTCGTTCTGGCGGCCGACGAAGCTGGTGAGACGGGCGCGCAGATTGCCAGGGACCGGGCGGGAGGCGGGAATGGGGCCGGGCAGCGCGGCGACAGGCGGCCCGAGCACCGGCGTTCCCGGCATCCGGGCGTCCGGCATCCGCGCTTCCGACGTCGGAGCTTCCGACGTCGGCGGCCCGCCGTTCAGCAGCTGGCCATAGAGCCGCTGAAGCTCCGACCCTGGTTCCGTACCGAGTCTGTCCGCGAGTCCGCGGCGTACGTCCTCGTACGCCGCGAGCGCGTCCGCGGACCGCCCGGCCGCACGCAGCGCCTGGATCAGCTGGGCGTGGAACGTTTCGTCAAGGGGGTGGTCGGCGACCAGCTCGCGCAGCTCCGGGACGAGGCCCGCGGCCCGGCCGAGCGCCAGATCAGCCGCCACCCGCTGGTGCAGGGCGGTCAGCCGCAGCGCCTCGGGGCGGGCGGCCGCCGCTTCCCGGTCCGGCAGGTCGGCGAGCGCCGGGCCGCGCCAGAGGCCGAGCGCCGTACGGAGCGTGGCGGCCGCGGTCTCCGGGTCGCCGGCGTCGAGAGCACGTCCCCCGGCATCCACCAGGCATTCGAAACGCAACAGGTCGACGTCGTCGGGGACGGCGTCGAGGCGGTAGCCGCCGGGTGCGGAGAGCACCGCGTCCTTTCCGATGGCGCGCCGCAGCCGGCCGACGAGAGCCTGGAGCGCGGCCGGCCCGTCGTGCGGTGGGGCGTCACCCCAGACCTCGTCGATCAGGACGTCGACGGGGGTCGAGGCGGGGCGTGCGGCGCGCAGCGCGAGCGCGGCGAGGAGGGCGCGCAGCCGGGCTCCGCCGACGGGGAGCGGCTGCCCGTCGGCGGCACGCGCTTCGGTGGGGCCGAGTATCAGATACCGCACGGGAACATGGTCCTTGGTGAGGAGAGCGGGGACGGGGAGCGGGAGCGGGAGCGGGCAGGGACAGGGACAGGGACAGGGAGCGGCAGGGCAGGGACGATGGGTACCGGGACCAGGGCCGGGGACTCCAGACCAGGGTCCGGGACCGCATATTCACGGGCATCGGCCCCGGAACGCCAGGGCACCCGCCGATTGTCCACACATACGCGAGAGCGTCCCGGGCTTGCTGCCCCTGCATCCCCGTCTGCGCCCCCGCCCCCTCCCGCCGTCTCCCCCCTGTCCACCGTCGTCGCCCAGGCCATTGGCGGGCCTCATGCGTCCGACTGCCCGATGCTCACAGGCTGGGGCGCGGAACCACTCCGCCCGCCACCGCCCGCTGACGCGGTGCCGCCGTGCCCGTCCAGCAGGTTCCGCGCCGGGCCAGCAGGCGGCGCAGCCACAGTTCCGTGGCGACCAGCTCCGCCAGGCCGTCCAGCGGGAGCCGTTCGCCCTCCGCCGCCGCCCGCAGGGCCTTGCGGACGACACGTGCCTCGACCAGTCCCGCGTCCGCCAGCAGCGGCGCGTCGAAGAGGTCGATGAGCTCACTCGCATACGTGCGCAGTCCGGCGCGTACGGCGGCGTTGTGGGCGGCATGGGACGTGGCGCCCCAGCCGGGCGGCAGGTCGCGGATGCCCGCGCCCGCGAGCACGGCGCGCAGGACCGCGGCGCGCGCCCCCGGTTGCACGCGGAGCGCTTCGGGGAGCGCTCGACAGGCACGGACGACCTGGTTGTCCAGGAAGGGCGCGTGCAGGCGCTGGCTGCGTACCTCCGCCGCCTGTTCGAAGACGCGCTGGTCGGCGGCGTACCGGGCGAGCGCGGCGTCGGCACGGCGCTCGCCGGGGCGGCGGAGCGCGGCGGGCCGGGCGGCCGCCGCTTCCAGACGAACCGATACTTCCGCCAGCGCCTCACCGGTCAGCCACCGCGCGGCGGGCCCGGGGCGGCACCAGGTGAGCGCGGCCAGGGAGGCGGAGACCGCGCCGGTGGCTCCCGGCCCGGCGTCGCCGGTGAAACGGCGTTCCATCAGGCGGTGCGCGGCGTCCTCCAGACCGTCCTTGTACGGCGTTCGGGCCAGTCTGCGGGCGGCGCGGTAGACGGTGAAGGGGACGAAGAAGGAGTGCGCGGACGGCCCGTCGGCGCGGGCGAGGGCCGTGGCGGGCCGCAGCAGATCGCGGCGGCGCCGGTCGAGCAGCAGATCCGCGAGGCGGGCGGGATGCGCGTCGAGCACTTGGCGGGCGCCGTGCCCGATGAAGTGGTCGGCACTGCCCGCGACGAGTCTGCGGCGGTGGCGTTCGGCGTGGACGAGGGAGGGGCCGGGCTCGTCGGTGAGCGGTCCACCGCCGAGGGACGCGTACGGCAGGGCCTCCTCGGCGGCTGTGACCACGACGTGGTGCAGGCGGGGGTTCTCGGCGATGCTGCGGGCGCGTTCGAGTTCCGCCTCGCGGGTCCGGCCGCGTACGACCAGGTCGTTGAAGGTGACGACGAGCAGGCGCTCGCCCGCCCCGGTGCCGTGGCCCAGCACGGTGCCCGGCACGCCCGGCAGCCCGGCGGCCAGCAGCGCCAGCGTGCCGGAAGCGCTGCCTCCGGACAGATCGGCGCCGACGCCGGGGGCCGGTGCGCCGCGGGCCGCCCGCCGCTCCGCCGGACCCATCCCGGGGACGGGACCGGGGTCGCGGCCACCGGACTCGGGGGCGTGGCGGGGTGCGGTGAGCCTGGCCCGTACGGCGTCGACCAGCGCGTCCCGCACCCCCTCCACCGCCTGCTGCGGGTCGAGTTGGGGGGCGGCGACGGCGAGGGAGGCGGTGGGTTCGTAACCGACGATGTCGCGGGCGCCCTCGCGGAGGATCAGCGCGTGGCCCGGCGCCACGCGCCGTACACCCGCGTAGGGGGTGCCGTCGCCGACGGCCTCCGGGGAGTCGGGGCAGGCGAGCAGCGCGGCGAGGTGGCTGACGTCGAGCTGCGCCTCGACGAGGTCGGCGAGGGGGAGCGCGGCGGTGGCGTAAGCGGTGCCGCCCGCCCAGTCGGTGTGGAACACGGGCCGGGCACCGGCGAGATCACCCACGACGGTGACGCGCCGGCCGACCTGGGCGACGGCGGTGTAGCTGCCGGCCCAGGCGGTCAGATGCCGCAGGGCGCCGCCGCGCGCGGCGAACAGCCCGACGCGCAGTTCCTCGTCGGTCGCGGCGCAGCAGCCGAAGACGGCGAGCCTGGTGAAAGGGTCGGTCTGGACGACGCGCACCTCGTCGGGGCGCCAGTCGCCGACAGCCCAGAGCGGATCCGGGTCCGCCCACAGCAGTTGGGCACCGACCGGCTGTACGCCACCGTGGTCGGCCGTGGCCGGTCCCGAGGCGGCTCTGCTCCACCCCACCAACCACCGCATCGCCGCCTCCACAGGCTGTGGACAACCAAGAACCAGCAGTCATCTTGCGCAGCAATATGCACAGCAAGTCGACGGATTCGGCACCTGGTCGGGCAACGCTCGGGCAATAACGGGATCACCACGGGCACGCGCCCTCGCACGCGCCCCGAGGGTGCGCGCTGCCGCTCCGCCGTGGCCCATGCTGCCACGAGTAGGGCGCACGGGAGCGTGCGCGCGCGAACGACACGTCGGTGGCGCGGCGTTGGCGCGGGCGCCAACGCCGGGGTCGGCGCGGCGGCGCGGCACTGGAGCCGGCAGCCCCGGGGCTTCCGCGTCGGGCCTCCCCCTCCCCGGCCCGGCGCGGCAGCCCGGCCGTCAGGAGCGGCTTTCAGCCATTTTTCTGACGGACCTTCCGTGGGCTTGCGGAGGCCCCACACCACAGTCCGGGAGGTGGCGTCCACCTCCCGGACCGTTCCGCCGCCCGCGGGGAATGAGGCGGCGGCATCCCCCAGCCCACCGGCTTCTACGCCGCGGGCCGACCCACGCACCACTATGGAAACGTCCCCGCGGCAGGCGGGACAGAGCGCACAGACGGGCGCACAGCCACACACACCGGGAGCACACGCCCCGTCCCGCACCCGCGTTCGTACAAGAATCTCGCCATCCGGGATTAGACCTCTTAACGGTCGGGATCCGGCGAACTACGCTGGGTTTACGAATGCCCCGTGCCTATGCCGGGGCGGCCGTCGGCGCTGTTCGAGGGGTGCGCATGTCCAGGGAGCCACGCGGGCCGAACGAGAAGCTCGGCACCGTTCTCGCGCTCGCGGGAATCAGCAATGCCGGGCTCGCGCGCAGAGTCAACGACCTCGGCGCTCAACGCGGCCTGACCCTTCGCTACGACAAGACGTCCGTGGCCCGCTGGGTCTCCAAGGGGATGGTCCCCCAAGGGGCCGCCCCCCATCTGATCGCCGCCGCGATCGGCTCCAAGCTGGGCCGTCCGGTGCCACTGCACGAGATCGGGCTCGCCGACGCGGACCCCGCCCCCGAGGTCGGCCTCGCCTTCCCGCGCGACATCGGCCAGGCCGTACGGACCGCGACCGAGCTCTACCGCCTGGACCTGGTGGGGCGGCGCGGGGGCGGCGGCATATGGCAGAGCCTCGCCGGCTCCTTCGCGGTGAGCGCCTACGCCACACCCGCCTCACGCTGGCTGATAACGCCCGCGGACACCTCTGTCGCACGAGAGCCCAAGGAAGCCGACAGCGGCGGCGGAACAGACGGCCTCTCCCAGCGCGTCGGGCACAGCGACGTCACCAAGCTGCGGGAGGCCGCGGAGGACGCGCGCCGCTGGGACTCCAAGTACGGGGGCGGCGACTGGCGTTCCTCGATGGTGCCCGAATGCCTGCGCGTGGACGCCGCCCCCCTGCTCCTCGGCTCGTACAGCGACGAGGTCGGGCGGGCGCTGTTCGGCGCCACCGCCGAACTCACCAGGCTGGCCGGCTGGATGGCCTTCGACACCGGGCAGCAGGAGGCGGCCCAGCGGTACTACATCCAGGCGCTGCGGCTCGCCCGCGCGGCCGCCGATGTGCCCTTGGGCGGGTATGTCCTGGCGTCGATGAGCCTGCAGGCCACATACCGCGGCTTCGCCGACGAGGGTGTGGACCTGGCGCAGGCCGCGCTTGAGCGCAACCGCGGCCTGGCCACCGCACGCACCATGAGCTTCTTCCGCCTGGTCGAGGCGCGCGCCCAGGCCAAGGCGGGGGACGGGCCTGCCTGCGGGGCGGCGCTGAAGGCCGCGGAGGGGTGGCTGGAGCGGTCACGCGCGGGCGATCCGGACCCGTCCTGGCTGGACTTCTACACCCACGAGCGGTTCGCGGCGGACGCCGCCGAGTGCTATCGCGACCTGAAGCTGCCGCGCCAGGTGCGGCGGTTCACCGAGCAGGCGCTGTCACGGCCGACGGAGGAGTTCGTGCGCTCGCACGGGCTGCGGCTGGTGGTGTCGGCCGTCGCGGAGCTGGAATCGGGCAATCTGGACGCGGCGTGTGCGCAGGGCGCGCGGGCGGTGGAGGTGGCGGGGCGCATCTCCTCGGCCCGCACGACGGAGTACGTCCGGGACCTGCTGCACCGCCTGGAGCCGTACGGGCACGAGCCCCGCGTCGCCGAGCTGCGGGAGCGCGCGCGGCCGCTGCTGGTCACCCCGGCCTGAGGGTCGTCGCGGGCCCGTTGTCAGTGGGGCGCGTCATGATAGTGATCGTCGTGCGAGCGGTTGAGCGTCGGGAGCTGCGGGGAGGTGACGTGACGTGACGGCGTGGGATTGCGATGTGCTGGTGATCGGGGGCGGCATCGTCGGCCTGTCGACGGCGTATGCGATCACACGGGCCGCGCCTGGCACCCGCGTGATCGTGCTGGAGAAGGAGGCGGGCCCGGCCCGCCACCAGACCGGCCGCAACAGCGGAGTGATCCACAGCGGTATCTACTACCGTCCGGGATCGCTGAAGGCCCGGTTCGCCGTGCAGGGCGCCGCCGAGATGGTGAAGTTCTGCGCGGAGCACGACATCCCGCACGAGGTGACCGGCAAGCTGATCGTCGCGACGGAGCGCGCGGAGCTGCCCCGGCTGCACGCCTTGGTGCAGCGCGGCCGGGAGAACGGCATACCGGTGCGGGAGCTGGGTCCGGCCCAGATCCTGGAGTACGAGCCGCATGTGCGCGGCCTGGCCGCGATCCATGTCGGTTCCACCGGCGTGTGCGACTTCAAGGCGGTGGCGGCGCGACTGGCCCGGCTGGCGGAGGACGCGGGAGCCTCCGTGCGGTACGGGTCCGAGGTCCGCGCCATCGGGCGCCGCCCGTCGGCGGTCGCGGTCCGTACGGCGGACGGGACGGTGCTGCGAGCAGGGGCGCTGGTCAACTGCGCGGGGCTGCACTGCGACCGGATCGCCCGGCTGGCCGGAGACGACCCGGGGATGCGGATCGTCCCCTTCCGAGGCGAGTACTACGAGCTGGCCCCGCCTCGGGCCCCCCTCGTCAGGGGCCTGGTCTATCCGGTGCCCGATCCGGCGTTCCCCTTCCTCGGCGTGCATCTGACGCGCGGCATCGAAGGCGAGGTGCACATCGGGCCGAACGCGGTGCCCGCGCTCGCGCGTGAGGGCTACACCTGGCGCACGGCGCGGCCCCGCGAGCTGGCCGAGACCCTGGCGTTCCCCGGCCCCTGGCGGATGGCCCGGGAGCACTGGCGGTACGGCGTGGGCGAGCTGCGTCGCTCGGTGTCCAAGCGCGCCTTCACGGCCGCCGTCCGCCGCCTGCTGCCCGTGGTGACGGCCGACGATCTGGTCCGGGCCCCGGCGGGGGTACGCGCGCAGGCGGTGCTGCGGGACGGCACGCTCGTGGACGACTTCCTCTTCGCCGAGTCGCAGCGCGTGGTCCACGTGCTCAACGCGCCGTCCCCGGCCGCGACGGCGTCCCTGCCCATCGGGCGTGAGGTGGCCCGGCGGACGCTGGCGGCGTTGAGGAGCTGAGGACTCCCCGCACACGTGTCGTGACCGACTCATCACGCGTCCCGGCCTCGCTACCGATTCCACGTGCGGACAAGGGCGCTTCGTCCCCGACTCCTCCGCGCCCGTCCCCACTGTCCGCGGCACCCGTAGAATCGACCTACTGTGTCCGAGAACCACACCACCACCGAGCAGCGCGGAGCGTCCGTCCCGCGAGACCGCCGCGCACCGATGTTCCCCGACGGGCCGGTGCCCGATCCGGCCGGTTCGCACCACGAGCGCCGCATCCGCTCGTTCCGTCCCCGACGCGGGCGCGTGACCCCTGGGCAGGGCGAGGCGCTGCGCCGGCTGTGGAACCAGTGGGGCCTGGACATCGACGGTCTGCACCGCATCGACCTGGGCGAGCTCTTCGGTGACCCCGAGCTGCCCGTCGTGCTGGAGATCGGTTTCGGCATGGGCGAGGCCACGGCCCAGATGGCGGCGGCCGACCCGGGCACGGGCATACTCGCCGCCGACGTCCACACCCCTGGCCAGGGAAACCTGCTCGCTCTCGCGGAGCGGAACAGCCTTTCCAACATCCGGGTGGCGAACGGCGACGCGATCATCCTCCTGCGCGAGATGCTGGCCCCCGCTTCGCTGTCCGGCCTGCGCGTCTATTTCCCCGACCCGTGGCCGAAGAAGCGGCACCACAAGCGCCGTCTGATCCAGCCCGAGTTCGTCGCGCTCGCCGCGACCCGGCTGAAGCCCGGCGCGCTCCTGCACTGCGCCACCGACTGGGAGCCGTACGCGGAGCAGATGCTGGAGGTCCTGACCGCCAGCCCCGACTTCGAGAACACCCAGGCCGACGGCGGGTACGCACCGCGTCCGGACTTCCGTCCGCTGACGAAGTTCGAAGGTCAGGGGCTCGAGAAGGGCCATCGCGTCAACGACCTGCTGTTCCGGCGCCGTACGGCGTGAGGTCGCTCCGAGGGCGGGCGGCGTGAGGTCGCTCCGGCGCCGCACGCGATGCGGTCGCTCCTGAGCCGCACGCGTTGCAAGTTGCTCCTGACGCCGCACGTGTTGCGGTCGCTCCGGCGCCGTACGGCGTGAGGCCGCGGGACATCGCGCCGGGGGCGGCTGGGCATAATCCCTGAGCCCCCCGCTCTCCCCTTCGTTAGGGTCGTCGAGTGCACGAGTCCCCGTCCCAGCCCCCGGTGCCGGGGTACGAGCCGCAGCCGCGTTTCGCGGCCATAGCCGGGCCCGGTGACTGGCGCTACCGGCTGCGGCGCGCGCCGTGGGACAACCGTGCGCTGCATGCCGGGGCGCTCGTCGTCCTGCTCTCGCTCTCCGGGCTGGTCATCCTCGCGCTCGTCCGCCAGCAGACCGGGACCAAGGGCTTCCTGGTCGGCCTGGGGCTCGCCGTTCTGCCCGTGCCTTTGATGGTCGCGGCCTTCCGCTGGATGGATCGGGTCGAGCCGAAGCCCTGGCGGAACCTGGTCTTCGCGTTCGCCTGGGGCGCGTGCGCCGCGACACTCGTCGCGCTGCTCGCCAACGGCTTCGCGACCGAGTGGCTCACGAGGACCATCGTCGACTCCCGGTCCCGGGACGACGCGGCCGATGCCGCGTGGGGCGCCACCTTCGTCGCGCCCGTCGTGGAGGAGAGCGCGAAGGCAGCCGCGATACTGCTCCTGTTCCTCTTCCGGCGCCGCGACTTCAACGGGATCGTGGACGGCGTCGTGGTCGCCGGAATCACCGCCACCGGTTTCGCCTTCACCGAGAACATCCTCTATCTGGGCAACGCGTTCGTCGACGACCAGGAGCTCGGGTATTCCGGCGTACGCTCCACCACCGCCGCGACGTTCTTCATCCGGGCGATCATGTCCCCGTTCGCGCACCCCCTGTTCACCGCCATGACGGGCATAGGCTTCGGCCTCGCCGGCGCGGCGACCCAGCGGCAGCGCGCCCGCCGCGTGCTCCTGCCGATCGCCGCGCTGCTCGCCGCCATGGTCCTGCACGGCATATGGAACGGGTCCGCCACGCACGGCGGCCTCAGCTTCCTCGCCGTCTACGCCCTGCTCATGGTCCCGCTGTTCGGGCTGCTGATCTGGCTCACCATCTGGTCGCGCAACAACGAGCTGCGCACGATCCGCACCCATCTCCCCGCCTACCAGGCCGCCGGCTGGCTCACCCCGCCGGAACCGGTGGCATTGTCCTCGCTCCGGGCCCGCGGCATCGCGCGCGATCTCGCGCGCCGCACTCAGGGTGCCGCGGCCGCGCGCGCGGTCGCCGAGTACACGGCCTTCGCCACCTCCCTCGCCTTCCTCCGGCGGCGGGCGTATCGGGGCACGGCGGGCCCGGACTTCACAGCGCGCGAGCAGGAGCTGCTGCACCATCTGTGGCAGCGCAAGGACGTCGCGCAGCCCGTGCTGGCGCACGCGGCGCTGTCGGTGCCCGCACCGCGTGTGCCGCTGTACTGGGGGCCCGCGCCGCACTGGGCGCCCGCACCGCATCCGGCAGCCGCACCACGCCTGGGGCCCGCCTCGCGCTGGGGGCCCACGCCGTACGGCACAGGCGCGTTGCGGGTAGTGCCGTCCGGGATGTACCCCTACGGGGTCTCCCCCCAGCCTCCGCGAAATGGTCTGTAACCTTTCGCCGCCGCCGAGCGTGCCCATTACAGGAGCGGAAAGCACCGCGCGCGCAGGGCGGCGCACGGGGGCAGCGGGGGGCACATGTCAGCAGCATCAGATTTCGACCAGTTCTACGCGGCGACAGCCAAGCGGCTGGTCGCCGCGGTCTACGCCGCGACCGGCGACCTGACCGAGGCCGAGGACGCGGTACAGGAGGCATACGCCCGCGCGTGGCAGCGCTGGGACCGCCTCACCGAGGAAGGCGATCCGACGCCATGGGTCCGGACGGTCGCACTCCGTCTGGCCGTCAGCTCGTGGCGCCGGGCACGTAACCGCATGCGCGCGCACGTGCGCCACGGCCCACCGGCCGACCTGCCCGATCTGGCCCCCGACCGGGTGGCGCTGGTGCATGCCCTGCGTGGGTTGAAGCCCGACCAGCGCACCGTCGTCGTCCTGCACCACCTGCTCGATCTGCCCATCGAGCAGGTCGCCCGGGAGACCGGGGTCTCGGAAGGCACCGTGCGTACCCGGCTCAGCCGTGCCCGCAAGGCGCTCGGGCCCCATCTCCGCGACGCCGAAGCCCCGGCCCCGACACTCGCCGCACGCCCACCAAAGGAGGTGCCCACCCATGGTTGATCTGGAAGAGCGTCTGCGCGAGATCGCGCGTGCCACCGAGCCCTCCATAAGGCTCGCGGGCCCGGAGGCCGCGCGGGCCAGGGGACACCGCCGCCGCGCCCGCAAGCGGGTGACGATCGCCGCCTCCGCGGTGTTCACCGCGACCGCGCTCACAATCGGCTCCTGGCAGCTGCTGCCCGGCGACGATGCGAGCCGGACCCTGCCCGCGGGTCCGGCGCCATCGCCGACGACCACCGCCGACACCCCGGCGACCACCGCGGCGGTCCCGTCCGCCGCGCTGCTCCCGCCGGCTGCGATGCCGTTCTCGGCGTACGCGCACTGGAAGTCGGTCCGGAGCACCGACGGAACCGACGCACCGCTCCTGGACGTCAACAAGGACTGCCGGTTGACGGGCCTGGACGGCAACCGCACCCCCGTGCCCCGGTCGCAGCGCGCCCGCACCTACGAAGGCCGCAAGGACGACCAGAAGGCACGGCACACGATCAACGCCTACGCGAACGAGAGGGACGCCGTGACGGTGTACACGGCGCTGGAGGAGACGATCCGAACGCGCTGCGGCAGCCCAAGGGGAGTCGGCGCTCTGGACGACAAGCCCTCCGGCTCGGCGAAAGCGCCGCGGATCACCACATACATCTGGACCCCCGAATCCGCGCCGGAGGGCATGCAGGTGGTGCTGATGCGCTCCGGCACCCGTGTCGCCGTCGTCCAGGCCGCGGGTACGCCAGGCTTCGCCGAGTACACCGACGGCGTCGCGACCTACTGCATGTCGGTATCCCTGTGGCGGAGCCAACCTTCCGCCGCTTCTTCACCTCCTCCCTACGAGAGCAACCCGGAAGAGGCGAAGCGCCGTTGCTGACCCGACGACCCCACGACCACCTCAAGAGGCCCACTGTGCGATCCCTCCGTCCCGTACGCCACCTCCAACTCCTCGTGGCGTCGTCCCTCGCCCTGACCGCGCTCGTCGGCTGCCAGTCGGCATCGGCCGGCGACAAGGCCAAGGACACCGGGCCCGCCCGCATATCGGCGACCCGGAGCAGCGACGACCGGCCGCTCGCCCCGGACCAGACGATCAAGGTCGACGCATCGGGTGGCACGCTCACCAAGGTCGACGTCACCTCCGGCGACGGCGAGGCCGTGCCGGTGACCGGTGCCTGGGGCGAGGGACGAAAGAGCTGGCGCTCGACCCGGACCATGACGCCGGGCGCGAGTTACACCATCCGGGCCACCGCGACCAACGCCGCGGGCGAGCGCACCACGCACCGCTCCACCTTCCGCGTCCGTCCCGCCCAGCTCTTCAACGGCGTCACGGTCACCCCGACCAACAACAAGGTCGTCGGCGCCGGCCAGCCCGTGTCCGTGGCCTTCGACCACCCGGTGAAGGACAAGGCGGCCGTCGAGCGGCGGCTCTCCGTCACCACCACCCCGAGAACAGAAGGCTCCTGGGGCTGGGTCCGCGACCCCCTCACCGGAGTCGAACGCGCCGACTGGCGGCCCAAGACCTACTGGGCCAAGGGCACCAAGGTCACCCTGCGCGCCCAGCTCAGCGGCGTGCACACCGGTGACAGCCGCTACCTCCGGCGCGATGTCACCAGCGCGTTCACCATCGGCACGGTGCGTGTCTCCAAGGTCGACCTCAGCAAGCACACGATGACGGTCTACGAGGACGGCAAGAAGATCAGCACTCTTCCCATATCCGGCGGCTCCCCCGCGTACCCCACCTGGAACGGCACGATGGTCGTCCTGGACAAGGCCCCCATGGTCAACATGACCAGCGAGTCCGTCGGCATATCCGACCCCTACAACAAGGACGTCCCCTGGGCCGTTCACCTCACCACGTCCGGCACCTACGCCCACGCCGCACCTTGGAACGAGGGCAAGGGCATCTTCGGTAACGTCAACAAGAGCCACGGCTGTGTCGGTATGACCAGCAAGGACGGCAAGTGGTTCTACGACCGCGCGGTCCGCGGCGACATCGTCGAGGTAACCGGCTCCAGCCGCCAGACCGTGCCCACGGGCAACGGCTACGGCGACTGGAACCCGTCGTACGAGGAGTGGCAGAAGCTCAGCGCCCTGGACTGACGAGCCGTCGGCTCATGAAGAGCGCGGTCTCGCCCTCCGACTGCGTGCCGTCGTACAGGCTCGTGTCCAGACCGCACAGGGTGAAGCCGATCCGCTGGTAGGCGCGGATCGCGGGGGCGTTCACGTTGGTGACCTCCAGCCAGGCTGTGCGGGCGCCGCGGTCGTGGCCGTAGGCGAAGGCCCGGGTCATCAGGTGGCGGCCGATGCCCTGGCCTCGGTGGGTGGGGGCCACGGTGACCTGGCGGATGACCAGTCGGTGGTTCCAGTCCTCGTAGTCGAGTGCGATGAAGGCGCAGATGCGGTCGCCGTCCACCGCGACCACCGTGTGGTCGACCCGGTCGTCGTCCTCGTCGTCCTCGTCGTCCGGGAAGTGCTTCGTCAGGGGCGGGCGGACGGGTGCCGGGTGGAGCGAGAAGCCGGTCGCGGTCGCGGTGACCTCGTACACGGTGTCCGTGGTGAAGGAGTCGTCCAGCGCCGTGAGTTCGGCGTCGTCGGCCGGGGTCGCTGTGCGGTACATGTACGGGGGCGTCGTCATTGACCAACCTTCAAGCGATCGAATAGCGGCTGCGGCAGGCTTCGGATCCGGACAGACCGGCGGCCCTGGTGTCAAGGGGGGAGAGAGACCAGGGCCACCGGCGTATCAGGGCGTGGGGGGGAAGGAGGGAAGCAATGGGTGGGGGGCGCGGGCGTGCGGCGTCCGTTACGGGTTCTGGCCGTGCTCCCGCAGCCAGGCCAGCGGGTCGATCGGCGCTCCGCCGCCCGGTCGTACCTCCAGGTGCAGATGCGGTCCGGTCACATTGCCCGTGGCACCGACGCGTCCGATCACGTCACCCGTCGACACCGAGCCCGATGTCCGGACCATGGAGGACAGATGGCAGTACCAGATCTCCGTGCCGTCCTCCAGCGTGAGCACGATGCGGTAGCCGTACGACCCCGCCCAGCCGGCCTCGGTGATCGTCCCGCCGTGCACCGCCTTGACCGGGGTGCCGGTCGGGGCCGCGAAGTCCTGGCCCGTGTGGTCGGCCGACCACATGTCGCCTGCCTCGCCGAACGTCGAGGTCAGGGTGTACGAGGAGAGGGGAAGGGCGTAGGACGCGGCCAGCTTCGCGCGGCGCTCGGCCTCGGCCTTGCGGGCGGCCTCCGCCGCCTTGCGCTCGGCTTCCTCGGCGGCCTTCCGCTTGGCCTCCTCCTCGGCGGCCTTCCGCTCCGCGACGTCCTTCGCCTTCTGCTCCGCAGCCGCCTTCGCAGCGGCCTCGGCCTCCGCCCGCGCCGCCGCCGTCCACTCGGCCTCGTCGGCGGCCGTCTGCTGCTGCTCCGCCTGCTGCATGATGCGGGCGCGGAGCGCCTCGCCCGCGTCCGTGGTGCCGCTCGCCCGGTCCTCGGGGGTGAGCCCGGCCTGGGAGAGCGGAGTGGAGGAGCCCTGTGGGGCGGTCCCGGAGGAGTCGCCGCCGGAGATCAGCGGTCCGATGCCGGGAAGGTCCTCGGTGTCCGGGAGCGCGTCCCGCACCTCGTCGGCGACATGAGCCAGGTCCGGCATGGATATCGGGGCATTCGGCCGGTCCTTGGCGGTCGCCATGCCGCCCGCGCCGACCGCCGCGATGACACCGACGCCGAGCACGGCGCCGCTGCGCGCCATGGTCCCGCCCCGCTGCTTGGCGACCCGGTGCCTGCCGCGGACCGGGGCGACGGACTCCTCGGTGGGGTTCCACTCCTCCCACGGCTCGCCGTCGTCGGCGGCGCCGGGGGCGAAGACGGCGGTCCCGGAGGGCCCGGCTCCGCCGGAGATTCCGTACGGTGCCTCGTCAAGGGCAGACCTGTTGGACGCCACCGGGGCGCACTCCTTTCCTTCCTTCTCGCCTACCGGGTTAGCTGACGGGTTCGGAGCAGGAAGGTCTCCTACGGGCCCAGGTGCGGCCCGATTCACCCCAAGGTTGGTGGTTCCCCGGTTCCCTTGGTGTTGCTGGTGGTGCAGTGGTGGTGCGTAGGGATTCGGCGACGGCGCACGGTGCCGCCTCTGCGACGGCTGTGACGACCGCGCTGCGTTATCGAACGTTAATAGACCCGGCGACATGATTCCAAGCCGTTCCCCGGAATCCATGAACCTTTGACGCACACCAAACGGTCATTTGTGGGCAGTGTTGGGCGAGTTACCGCCCTGCCTGCCGCGCGGTGGCGCTGTGTTCCATGTACACGCAAACCTGACACGCCTGATCGTGTGTCAATCGTTATGCCGGGCGGGTCACCTTCGACTACGGCCCGTCACGCCCGAGGCGCCGCCATCACACCCGAGGCCCCCATCACGCCCGGGGCCGCCGGCGCGGGCTGTGGCCCGGACGCCACCGCGCCGCCGACGTGCGCTGGATCGCGAGCAGCGCCATGTCGTCCACCCCCGCCCCGCCCGTGTGCCGCGCCACATCCGCGACAAGGGCGTCCAGAAGGACGTCAGGGCCGCGGTGGGCCCGGCCGCTCAGCCACCCGACCGGGTCGTAGAACCGCCCCCGCCGGTCGCGCGCCTCGGTCACGCCGTCCGTGAAGAGCAGCAGCGTCGCGCCTTCGGGGAAGTCCACCGCCTCCACCCGGTCCGGCCATACGCCCAACTCGCCCATCCCCAGCGGCAGCGCCGGGGTCGCGGGCTCGGCCTCGTACACCGTGCCGTCAGCGTGGAGCAGCAGCGGAGCGGGGTGACCGCGGCTGATCAGGCGGACCGTGCCCTCGGCCGGCGGGATCTCGCCCAGTACGGCCGTGGTGAACCCCTCGAACCGGTCGATGCCCGCGCGCGTCGCACCCTCCCGGTCCAACGCCCGTTCCAGCCGGGCGGCCAGCCCCTCCAGCGCCGGCTCCTGCTCCGCCGCCTCCCGGAACGCCCCGACGACGACGGCCACCGCCTCCACCGCGCCCAGGCCCTTGCCTCGGACGTCGCCGACGATCAACCGTACGCCGTAGGGGGAGTCCTGCACGGCGTACAGGTCGCCTCCGATCCGGGCGTCGGCCTGCGCCGCCTCGTAGCGCGCCGCGATGCGCAGCCCGCCGAGCGCGGCGGGAGGGGCGGGCAGCACCGCCCGCTGCACGGCCTCGGCGATCCCGCGGGCGGACTCCAGCTGCTGGGTGCCCCGCCGTACGACCCGGTTGGTGACAAGGGCGAGGAGGGCGACGGTGAGGACGGTGGTGAACTCGACCATCGCCCCGGTCTGGCCCCGCATCCCGTGGACCACGGCCAGGACGAGCGCCGCGCCGGACGACGCGACGGCGGTGGCGACGGTCGTGCGCAGGGTGTTGAAGGGAGCGGCGATCAGCGGGGCGGCGGAGAGGAAGGGGGCGGCGGTGTAGTCGCGCGGGGTGATCACGTCGAACGCGACGCCACCAACGATCAGAACGGCCGAAATCCAGCGGGTGAAGCGACGGTTCCGGGCATCGCTCGCGTCCGGTGTCCTGCCCATGCGGGCGGCCCTGGACCCTCGCACCCGCACCGGCCACTCCCGTTGTCCGCTGTCCCACCGCCCCACAAGGCTCGCGGCTCCGGTGCGGGCGGGCGACTCGGTGTCGGCCATGTGGGGCAACGCGCCGGGCGGACTCAGGCCCGGGTGGACGACGGGCGAGGGCAGGCCGGACGGGGGCGGACTCAGGCCCGGGGAGACGACGGGCGGGGGCAGGCCTGGTGGCCGCCGTCCGGGCAGGCCGCGGCCGGGCCCTTCACGTCACAGGTCCACGCCGAGTGCCCGGGCCCGCCGGTCCGCCGCCAGCTCCGCCGCGACCTCGTCGAGATAGACCTCGCACACCAGCCGCCCGTCGCTCGTCAGGTTGTGCTCCAGCTCCCACAGACTGATCTCGTCCCCGCACGCCAGCAGGAACGCGTGCTCATAGAAGCGGCACCAGGTCGCGTCCCGTCCTCCCGAGCGGCGCCGCGGCTTCGGGGCGAGCGCGATGTCGTGCGCGAACGCGGTCGTGAGCAGCTGCTCGACCTCCTCGCCCGGCCGGTCGGCGTTCTCCGCACGGCGCAGCACGCGCCGCGCGTGGTCGGCGGAGTTGTCGGCCACGTACGCGCGCGACATCTCCAGCGGCACCGTGGAGTGCAGCAGTTGCTCGGGGAACCACACCGGGCCCTTCTCGAACTCCTCCCAGTCCTCGTCCTCCCAGCGGCCGCCGCCGGTGAGCTCGTGCACACGGCGCTCGGCAGCGGTGAGGGCCTCCTCGTCCAGGTACAGCTCGTACAGCAGGCTCCCGTCCCGGGCGGTGTTGTGCTCCAGCTCCCACAGCAGCCCACTGCTGCCGTCCGGCAGCAGGAAGACGTGCCTGAACGTGCTGTATCCCACCGGCCCTTGCGGCTCGTTGCACTGCCGGCACGACCGCAGTTCGGTCTGGTGCATCAGGGCGTCACGCAGCCGGGCGAGCTCCGTGTCGTCGAGCTCGAACGCGTTCTGGGCGCGGGCCAGAACCCCGTCAAGATGCTCGGCGGGCGACCCACCGGCTTCTGCGTGTCCCATGTCTCTACTCCTCCCGGACATCGACTCGCCGCGCCCCCGAAGCGACATCTCGCGACTTACCGTAGCGGCGTCGACACACCCCGCGTGCGGTGTTTGGCGAAGCCGTGAACCGCACTTCCTTCGCCCCCTCCTGCGGCGCTTGGCCGAGAATCATCACTCTGCGGGCTCGTACGGTGACGAATTCGGCCACATGCGGCGCGGGGCCGGAGAAGCCGGGAAGGGCCCCGTCTGGCACACGCTCCATCCGGTGGGGATCATGACCGGCGTGACCCTCGTGCTGAGCCGCGGCGACCTGCTCGCCGTGCTGGATCCGGAAGCCTGCGTCGCCTCCCTGCGGGAGGGGTTCCGCCGCGCCGGCACCGTAGGGGCGCGTGGCGGCGCGCCCGTGGACGGGCTGCGGATCCGTACGGATCTGCCGTTCCCCGGGACGGCCACGGCGCTCATCCCCGGGGTGCTGCCGGGGATCGAGGCGTACACGGTGAAGGTGAACGCCAAATTCCCCGGCGCCCGCCCGGCGCTGCGCGGGGTGGTCTGCCTGCACAGCGGCCAGGACGGCGAACTGCTCGCGCTGATGGACTCCGCCACCGTCACCGCCTGGCGTACGGGGCTGGCCGCGGCCCTCGGCACACATCTCCTGGCGCCCGCCGACCCGGCGGGAGGCGCGGTGCTCGGCGTCATCGGCGCGGGCGCCCAGGCCGAGATCGCCGTCGGCGGGCTGCGCCGCCTGCGCCGCTTCCGCGACCTGGCCGTCCACGACATCGACCCGGCGCGCGCCGCCGACTTCACGTCCCGGCACGGCGGCCGTACGGTCGCCTCGGCCGCCCGGGTCGCGGCGGCCGCCGACATCGTCGTGCTGGCGACCTGGTCACGCGCACCGTTGCTGCGCGCCGCGGACACCCGGCCGGGGCAGCACCTGACCACGCTCGGCGCCGACGAGCCCGGCAAGCAGGAACTCGCCGCCGACCTCCTCGAGACCGGACTCCTCGTCGTGGACGACCGGGACCTGGCCGCCGACATGGGCGCGCTCGCGGCGGCGGGGCTGCCGCCCGCCGCCGCCGTCACACTCGGCGAGATCCTCCGCGGCGATCATCCCGGCCGTACGCACGCCGCGGAGCGCTCCGTCTACGCCCCGGTCGGGCTGCCCTGGCAGGACCTCGCCATCGCCTGGACCGCGTATCAGCGAGCGCGGCAGCTCGGCGTCGGAACGCGCGTCGACCTGCTGTCGTAAGTACCGCCGTCCCAGGTACCGCCGTCGTAGGCACTGCCGTCGCAGGGGTGGCGTCGTTCCGTCACGCGGCGCGCCGGATCCGCGGAAAGGCCGGGACCGCGGCGATGAACAGCCAGGTGGTGATGGTGAAGGGCCAGGTGAGGGTCCGTCCGCCGAAGGGCGTGAAGTAGGCGTTCAGAGCGGCTGTCAGTACGGTGGCGGCGGCCACGGCCACCAAGGTGTAGACCGCGCTCGGCACCGTCCTGGCCAGGAAGAGGGTGCCCAGGGCGACGGCCACCAGGACTCCGTTGTAGCCGTAGACGCCCACCGCGACCGCGCCCGGCGGGGCGCCCAGGGCCCAGGCCACGAGGACCGCGACGGCGCTGCCCAAGACGGCGGCCAGCCCCTGCCGGATCCCGGCGACGAACAGCCCCACCAGCATGATCGCGCCGACATACCAGTGGGCCGAGAGGGCGACCTGGGAGATGTTGGTGAAGAACCCGTGCCACAGGTCGGTCCACGTGTAGTCGACGCCCGCGGTCGCCATGACGGGCAGGGCCGCGGGGCTTCCGCCGTGCCAGACCCGGGTGAAGGCCGGGGCCCCCATCACCGCCACCCCGGCGACGACGCAGAACGGCGCGGTCAGCGCCGGGAGGTTCCAGGGAGCCAGCAGGTTGGTCAGTGCCGAGTACAGCGGCACGCAGGCGACGGCGCCGCCCACGGTCAGCAGGTAGGTCGCGGGGTAGTGGCCCAGGAACACGAACAGGGCCATGCCGGTCAGGCAGCCGCTGAAGCCCTGCAACCCGAGGTCGATGGTGCCCTTGTCGACGCCCAGCGCGTACGCGGTCGCGGTGGCGACCGCGGCGCCGAGCAGCCCGAGGGCGCCCATCCGCCAGTCGCCCACGAAGAGCGCGAGCAGGATGATGGCCCCCGCCCATACGTTCGCTTGCAGGCTGAGCTGGGCGAAGCCGCGGACCAACTGCGCCGCGAGGCGGACCGGGCCGGGCGGAGCCGCGGCCTCCGCGGTGTCCGGCGAGGCCGTCTGCCATGTGTCGGGAGCGGTCATGGTGCCTCCAAGGCGGCATGGACGTCTCCACGACCGCGTCCGGCCTCACGACAGGACGTGCGGCGTCGATGAGGGTGTTGACGAGGGCATCGGCGAGGTATCCGGTGAGAGCGTCGGCGAAGTGTCCGGTGAGGAGGTATCCGGTGAGAGCGTTGGCGAGGTGTCCGGCGAGAGCGTCGATGTGGGCGCCGGCAAGGGCGTCGGAGGGAGCGTCGACGCGCCGGGCTCGAACTGCCATGGACCGTCGTCCTCGCGAACGGCGACGACGCGCGCGCCCGCCAGGCACCCCCCGGCCCCCGCGAACCAGCGGGCGTCGCTCGGGTCCCACCACCGGTCTCCGACCCGGATCACCTCGTGGTGCACCACGCTCCGCCCGATCCACGCGACGTTCGCCTGCGCCTCGTTCCAGCTGACGCGCCAGTGGGCCGGGGCCAGCGGCCCGGTCAGCAGCGCGGCGCGACCCCGCGCGTGGGGAATGCCTTCCCGCTCGAGGAGCGCCGCCGCCACGTCGGCGTGGACCCCGCAGTCGCCGGCGAGCCCGTCATGGTCTGCCAGGTGGCACCAGTACGCGGGCCACTGCACGGGCCCCCAGCGGAAGAGCTCGGGAACGGCGGCGAGCCGGGCTCCCATGTCCGCGTACTGCGTGAGCCGGGCGAACACACCGTGCCTGACCATGTGGCAGCACGCCGCCGCATGGCTGGCCACCCGGGACAGGCCGATCCGGTCGAACCGCTTCAGCTCCGCGAGCAGCTCCGTCGTGGCTACTGTCGCCGCCCCACTTCCCGCGGTCATGACTGCCCCAGTTCCCGTGGCACGGTCCCGCGCCCGAAGTCGTAGGCCATCGACGTGTCGTACGCGCCGCACATGCCGAACGCGAGGTAATCGCCCTCCCGGACGCCGGACAGGTCGAGGCAGACGGAGAGCACGTCGTGCTCCATGCAGGATCTGCCCAGAATCCGGTTCCGGCCGGGGAGCAGCGGGACCCAGCGGGATCCGTCGAACCGGACCACGGGGTGCGGGTGGAACGGCGCCTCGGGCATGTCGCCCTCGGCCGCGTCGACGACGACGTCGCAGCCGTGGCGGGACTCCCGGCGCACCAGGACCTGGGTGACGACGGCGGCCGTCGGCTGGGTGAGGAGCTTGCCCGCCTCCAGCACCAGCAGCGGATCCGCGTCGTGTACGGCAGAGGGACCGTGCGCGAGCACGTACTCCATCGACGTACGCAGCCCCGGCATGTCGTCGACGTGCCACCCGCCGCCGATGTCCAGCACGGCCGGAGCCTCCCCCAGCTGATCCGCCAGCGGATCGGCGGCGCCGAGCGCCGCCGCGCACTCGCGCTGCCAGCGCGGCGCGCCGAGGACGCTCTGGGCGTAGTGGAAGTGCAGTCCCCAACGGGCCCCGAGCCGCTCCGCGAGAGTGCCGAGGAGCTGAGCCGTCTCGGCCATGGCGTCGCGCTCGTGCAACGGGATGCCGAACCGGCTGGCGAGGCCGACCGGGGCGACGCGGACCCCGACCACCTCGGCCTCCAGCTTGAAGCCGTCGTCCAGCAGGGCGGTCAGTCCGCGCAGTTCCGCCAGGGAGTCGGCGAAGAAGGCCCAGCAGCGCACGCGGTCGGCGGCGGGCCACCATTTCGCGGGCCCGTTGAGGATCGCCTGTTCGGCCGCCAGGCCGAGGCGGTCGGCGGCGTCCAGCTCGTCCAGGCTGATCGCCTCGGCGACCAGGCCGAGCCGTGCGGCCTCGCGCAGCACCTCGGGCTGCGGGCAGGTCTTCACGCTGTGTGCGAGAAGTACTCGGCACAGTCCTTCGAGCTCCTGCCGCACGGCCTGGACCCGCTCGGTGAACAGGGGCACGAGGAGCTGTCTGCGCGGCGTGGCCCCGCGCCCGGGGGGTTCGAGCAGGTCCTCGAACCCACCGGTCTGGTCGGCCGCCACCGCATGGCTCCCGACCGGCTCCTCGGCCGCCGCGTCGCCTTCGGTGGGGACCAGACGCCGCTGGCCGAGCGCGGGCATCCCGGAATGGTGGTGCTTGTCCTCGGGATGGGACAACCCACCGGCGACCCACCCGATGGGGGTGATGCCCAGCGCCGGGTTGACCGGGATCTCCTCGACCACCCGGGTGAAGCCCGGCACCAGGCGCCTGCCGGGGCCGGTGGCACTCCCAGAGGTCGTGGTGGCAGCGCCGGCGAGCAGGGCGGCGGGCAGGTTGGCCCCGCACACCGAGGCACCGTGGATCCAGGCGGGGAGGCGTGGGTTGACCTCCATGAGCGTGAGGTCGCCGTTCCAGGCGCGGATCAGCTCCAGCTCGCCGCCGCCGGTCCACAGGACCTCGGCGACCAGATCGGCCAGTCGGTCGCGCAGCGGCCCGTCCAGTTCCGCGACTTCACCGGACCACGTCTTGCCCTCGCCCGTGACCATCGCCTTCGTCATGAACACCGCGTCGAGGAGCCGGCCGTCGAAGGCGCAGAACGCGATGCTGCACTCCTGGCCCGCGACGTGCGCCTCCACATGCCACCCGCCGCCCCACGTCCGGCGGACGACGTCGCCCAGGGCCAGCGCCTGCCCGGCGGTGTAGGCCCGGTACGCGTCGTAGTGCTGGCCCTTCACCCACACCCCGTGCGGAGCAAGGCGGACGAACCGGTCGATGGCCGGCCAGCTGGTGTCGGTCTCGTACGCCGGAGTGCGCAGGCCGAGCCGTTCCGCGGCATCGAGCGGAGGCTTGCGCACCAGGTCCAGCGCCGTCTTCGAAGGGCCCAGAATCCGGTCGTGGGAGCCCAGCTCCCTGGCCAGCAGCCGGACTTCAAGATCCAGGCAAGGGATCAGGTACGCGTCCTCGGGCTCTAGGAGCCGGCCCATCTGCTCGGTCCAGGTGGCGAGGTGCGCCCGCTTCCACGGCGGAAGGCACACCAGGTCGTCGAGGAGGCCGGAGTGCAGCCCCGAACTCTCCGACGAATAGTCCAGGCCGACGATCCGCAGTTCGGGCCAGGCCAGACGCAGGGAGCGGGCGACACTCAGGCCCGGCGACGGGTTCGGGCCGCTGTGCATGCCGCTGATGAAGACCGTGCCGGCTGCCGCCGCGGGGCCGAAGGAGCCCACCGCCTTCTCCGCCCATGGGGCGATTCCCTGCGATGTCTCAAGTCTTACGACATCCCGGGTCGCGCCCACTGGCTCGCGTCCAGTACGTGCTAGAAGCCCCATGCCGACATCATCAGCAGAGGTCACTCCCCCGCGCACCCGGTGGCATCCGGCAGGGTGAGCCGCCCCTCCGCGACCTCCGGCACCTCGCGACGCCACTCCCGCGCGGCGGCTCTCACACGCGACGCCTCCGAACGCGGAAGCGCCCCGGCCGGTGAGTGTGGCCGAGGCGCGTTTCCACTGGTCAGAGGCCCTGAAAGGGGGCCTGTCCGGTGGGTCATCAGGGGCTCGAACCCTGAACCAATGGATTAAAAGTCCACTGCTCTGCCAATTGAGCTAATGACCCCGCACACCGCAGCATAGCCCGGACGGCGGCGAAGGCCCGAGCCAATACCCTCCAGAGGCCGTGTCAGCTGATCGGCACCGCTCAACTGGGCGGATTCCGCGCGGGCTTGCCCACGGCGCACGAAGGCCCGTACGACACACTCCGGTGTCGTACGGGCCCAGGTGTCAGAGCCTGCCGGGGTCAGCCGTTGCGCTTCCAGCGCGGCTTGTCGGCGCGGCGGTCGAAGGAGCGGGCACCGGTGGCGCCGCGGTGGTCGTCACGGCGGGCCGGGCGGTCGTCGCGACGGTCCCGGTTGAACGGACGGTCGTCACGGCGGTCGCGGTTGAACGGGCGGTCGCCGCCACGGTGGTTGTGGTCGCGGAAGCCGGGCTCGCGGCGCTCGAACGAACGAGCCGGACGCTCGTCGCGGCGGTCGCGGTTGAAGCCGCCGCGGTCGCCGTCACGGCGGTCGCGGTCGCGGTTGAAGCCACCGCGGTCGTCACGGTCGCGGTTGAAGCCGCCACGGTCGTCGCGGTCACGGTTGAAGCCACCGCGGTCGTCGCGACGGTCGCGGTTGAAGCCACCACGGTCGTCACGGCGGTCACGGCCGAAGCCGCCACGGTCGTCACGGCGCTCATACGAACGGCCGCCACCGAAGCCGCCGCGGTCGCCGCGGTCGCCGTCACGGCGGTCGCGGTAGGACGGACGGTCCCCACCGCGGTCACGGTCCCCGCCACGGTCACGGCCGAACCCGCGGTCGCGGTCCCGGTCGCGGTTGAAGCCACCACGGTCGTCACGGTCACGGTTGAAGCCGCCACGGTCGTCGCGACGGTCGCGGTTGAAGGACCGGTCGTCACGGCGGTCACGGTCACGGCGCTCGAAGTTGCCACGGTCGTCACGGCGCTCGTGCGCGGGGGCCCGGCGCGGCGCCTCGGCCGCGCTGGCGCCCTCGGCCTCCGACGCGGCGGCCTGCTCCGGCACCACCGGAGCGTCGGCGGCGGCCACGGCGGCGGTGTCGGCGATCGCCTCGCCGGCCGCGGCGGCCGCGGCGGCCTGCGGCTCCTCGCCGCGCTCACGCGCGGCACGTGCCGCCAGCCGGTCGGCCTCCTCGCGCAGCTCGGTCGCGCGCCGCGTCACCTTCTCCAGCTCCCGGCTCAGGTGCTGCACCTCACGCTCGGCCTGCTTGGCCGAGTTCGCCGCCGACTCCGCCTGCACCTCGGTGAGCGAACGCGCACCGGTGATACGGGCCACGTCCTCGTCGAACGCGCCGGCGCCGCCGACGATGTGGCGCGAGGCGTCCACGCCCGCGTCCTCCATCAGCCGGAAGATCTGCCGCCGCTGGTGCGGCAGGGCGAGCGAGACGACCGTGCCGCTCTGCCCGGCACGGGCCGTGCGGCCACTGCGGTGCAGGTAGTCCTTGTGGTCACCGGCCGGGTCCACGTTCAGCACCAGGTCGATGCCGTCGACGTGGATACCGCGCGCGGCGACGTCGGTGGCGACCAGCGCGTTGACGTAGCCGTCCTTGAAGTCGGCGAGCACGCGGGTACGGGCACCCTGCGTCATGCCGCCGTGCAGCGCGTCCGCCTTCACGCCCGCCTCGACGAGCTGCTCGGCGATACGGTCGGCGCCCAGCTGCGTCCGTACGAAGATGATCGTGCGGCCCTTGCGGGCGGCGATGGCCGCCGTGACCGGCGCCTTGTCCTTGGGCTTCACGACGAGGACGTGGTGCGTCATGGTCGTGACGTTGCCCTGGGCGCTGTCGACCTCGTGGCTGACCGGGTTGTTCAGGTAGCGCTTGACCAGCGTGCCGATCTCGTTCTCCATGGTGGCGGAGAAGAGCATGCGCTGGCCGCCCTCGGGCACCTGGTCGAGCAGCTCGGTGACCTCGGGCAGGAAGCCCAGGTCGGACATCTGGTCGGCCTCGTCGAGGACGGCGACCTGGACGTTCTCCAGGGAGCAGGCGCCGCGGTTGATGATGTCGCGCAGACGGCCCGGGGTGGCGACGAGGATGTCGACGCCGCGCTCGAGGGCGTAGATCTGGTTGCCCATGGACGTACCGCCGCAGACGACCTTGATCTTCAGGCCGAGCACGTCGCCGTACGGCTGGAGGGCGTCCGCGACCTGCATCGCGAGCTCACGGGTCGGGGTGAGGATGACCGCGCGGGGCTTCTTCTTCTCGGTGTGGCCGCCGGCCAGCCGGGCCAAGGTCGGCAGACCGAAGGAGAGCGTCTTGCCGGAGCCGGTGCGGCCGCGGCCGAGGATGTCCTTGCCGGCCAGGGCGTCCGGGATGGTCGCGGCCTGGATCGGGAAGGGCGTGGTCACACCGTTCTGCGCCAGCTTGCGGACAATCTGCTCGGGGAGCCCGAGGTCGGCGAAGGTGATCTCCGGAGCCTTGGCGGCCTCGGGCTCGGCCGCGGTGGCCTCGTCGGCAGCGACCTCGTCGGCAGCGGCGACGGCTTCAACCGTCTCCTCGGTCGCCTCCGGCACCTCCACCGCCTCATCGGCAGCGGGCATGACGGTGTGATCAGTGGAAATGGACATGCGAAATGCGAAACCTTCCGGAGTCTCGGCACGCGCCCAAAGCTCCGTGTCATTTCGCAAACGACCGCCTCAATGCGGTCAGGCCACGGCAAAGTAAGGAACGCGCCACGCGGCGCGCTTCGGTGTGGCGCCGGGCAAATGGGATCAAACGATCTACCACCATACGCACTCACCCCCACCGAAAGCAAATTGACCCTGGACGGCCCGCCGCGGATCCGGTAAAGGCCCTGCTCAGCGGCGCCCCGATGGCCGCCGCCCGACCGCCGTCCGCCCGGCCCTCACCTCGCTCCCCCGGACTCCGGCGATGCCCCCGGCACGGTTCCACCTCCGCCCGGCGGCTCGGAGGTCGGCGAAGGCGACGGCGGCTCAGACGTGGTCGGCTGCGGCTCGGAGGCGGTCGGCGCCGGGGCCGACGGGCGCGGCGGCCGGGAGGGGGACGGCGCGGGGCCCGACGGGCCGCCGCCCGGGCCCGAGGAGGTGGAGGGCGGCACGGGTAGGTGCGGGTTTCCCGACCGCGACACGGACGCGGAGGCCGACGGGGACGCCGAGGGCCTGCCCTTCTCCTTCGCCGCCTTCTTCTTCCCGCTCTTCCTCCCGTCCCGCCCCTCACCATCACCCCGGTGCCCCGCCTCCGCCGACCCCAGCGGCCCGCCGCCCGGCTCGACGCCCTCCGTGCCGCTGCGCTGCTGGGTGCGGCCGCGCGAGTCCGGCCGCTCGGGGCCGTCGGACACGCTCATGCAACCCCCCAGGGCCACGGCGGCGGCTATGACCGCCGCGACACGCGCCGCGGCACGGGGGGCGCGAGGGGGCAGAGCGGGAATTCCAGGCATGGGCGGGCCACCTCCAGGCCGCAGGGTGCAGACTCCCTGCCCAACTGGCGCCGCCCCGCGCAGGACACGCGCTCAGCCGTACCCGAGCGCGTGCAGCCGCTCGTCATCGATCCCGAAGTGGTGGGCGATCTCGTGCACCACGGTCACTTCGGTCTCGGCGACCACGTCCTCGCGTGTCTCGCACATCCGCAGGGTCGGGCCCCGGTAGATCGTGATCCGGTCCGGGAGCACGCCCGCGTACCACTCGCCCCGTTCGGTCAGCGGAGTCCCCTCGTACAGCCCGAGCAGCTCGGGGTCGTCCGCGGGCGGCTCCTCCTCCACGAACACGGCGACGTTGTCCATCAGCCGTGTCAGCTCCGCCGGAATCCGGTCGAGCGCCTCGGCGACCAGTTCCTCGAACTCCTCGCGCGTCATCTCCAGCACGCCGCCATTGTCGACCAGGACGCCCCCGCCGGGGCAGCCCGGCCACGCTGCGCGTCCCGACCCCGCCCCACCGAGGCCCCCGCGGCGCTCCCCCGATCCCCCGAGGAGACCCCCGTGGCGCCCCTGGAACAGGCCGTTCGCCCAGGCGGCCGTAAACCGTTTTGGCGAACCTCCCCGGCATCCCATATGCTTCTCACGTCCCCGACGGCGCCGAGAGGCGCAAACGGTGGGCCATCAGCCCTCATCGTCTAGTGGCCCAGGACGCCGCCCTTTCAAGGCGGTAGCACGGGTTCGAATCCCGTTGGGGGCACGCAACACCATGTGCGAGACTAGTCCTCGCACAAGCTTGGTCCTGTGGAGCAGTTTGGAGTGCTCGCCACCCTGTCAAGGTGGAGGCCGCGGGTTCAAATCCCGTCAGGACCGCTGCAACCGCGAGGTTGCCTCCCCAAGCTCTTCGAGCTGGGGGACGCCCATGGCTGGGTAGCTCAGTTGGTACGAGCGTCCGCCTGAAAAGCGGAAGGTCGCCGGTTCGACCCCGGCCCCAGCCACCATAGGAAAACCCCTGGCGAGATCACTCGCCGGGGGTTTCTTCCATTTGACGACGCAAACATCCAAGGTCGCCGCCGCCCGCAGGGTCGGCGGCTTCCACACCGCCCCGGTCGTCCACCGCCCCGGTCGTCGACGCCGACCCGAACGCCGAGGCGCCCTGGCTCGCCACCGCCCTACGTCCCCGGCCCCACCCTGTCCCAGCTGATCGCCGCCCAGGGCCCAGTGGAGTGCCCTCCTCGACGCCGTGCTCCGGCGCTGCGCCCCCGGACTCTGACCGCCCCCGTGCCCCGCGTCCCCGCGCCCGCGGATTCATGTCCGACCGCTCACGGATTCACGCTGACGCCGCCGTCCCCGACATACTTCCCCGATTAGTCCGGACAGAAATGGCTCGCCAGCCGTTTCGGCGAAGTGAGATCCTGGATCGCGTATGTCCACAATGCCTGCCCCCACCCTCCCCGCCCTGCTGGAGCGGATCCCCGAGCTGATGCTGCGCGACCAGCAGCGGCTGGGGCGCCGGCTCGACGGCGCGCGCCGGATCCGTAAGCCCGAGGCACGGACCGCCGTGCTCGCCGAGATCGCCGCCGACGTCGAGCGGGCCGAGCTGCGGGTCGCCGACCGCCGCGCCGCAGTGCCCCAGGTCAGCTACCCCGAGGCGCTGCCGGTCAGCCAGAAGAAGGACACGATCCGCGACGCGATCCGCGACCACCAGGTCGTGATCGTCGCCGGCGAGACGGGTTCCGGGAAGACGACGCAGATCCCGAAGATCTGCCTGGAGCTGGGGCGGGGCGTACGGGGCCTGATCGGCCACACCCAGCCGCGCCGGATCGCCGCCCGCACGGTGGCCGAGCGCGTCGCCGAGGAGCTGAGCACCCCGCTGGGCGAGTCCGTCGGCTGGAAGGTCCGTTTCACCGATCAGGTGAGCCCGGACACCCACATCAAGCTGATGACGGACGGCATCCTGCTCGCGGAGATCCAGACCGACCGCGAGCTGCGCCAGTACGACACGATCATCATCGACGAGGCGCACGAGCGCAGCCTCAACATCGACTTCATCCTCGGCTACCTCGCGCAGCTGCTGCCGCGCCGCCCCGACCTGAAGGTCGTCATCACCTCGGCCACGATCGACCCGGAGCGCTTCTCCCGGCACTTCGGCGACGCGCCGATCGTCGAGGTCTCGGGCCGTACGTATCCCGTCGAGGTGCGCTACCGGCCGCTCCTCGAAGAGGGGGGCGAGGACTCCGACCGCGACCAGATCACCGCGATCTGCGACGCGGTCGACGAGCTCCAGGCCGAGGGGCCCGGCGACATCCTGGTCTTCCTCTCCGGCGAGCGGGAGATCCGGGACACCGCCGACGCGCTCAACAAGAAGCAGCTCAGGCACACCGAGGTGCTGCCGCTGTACGCGCGGCTCTCGCACGCCGAGCAGCACCGGGTCTTCCAGCGCCACACGGGGCGGCGGATCGTGCTGGCGACCAACGTCGCGGAGACGTCGCTGACCGTGCCCGGTATCCGGTACGTCATCGACACCGGCATGGCCCGCATCTCGCGCTACAGCTACCGCACCAAGGTGCAGCGCCTGCCCATCGAGCCGGTCAGCCAGGCCAGCGCCAACCAGCGCAAGGGCCGCTGCGGCCGCACCAGCGACGGCATCTGCGTCCGGCTGTACTCCGAGGACGACTTCCTCGGCCGCCCGGAGTTCACCGACGCGGAGATCCTCCGTACGAACCTCGCCTCCGTGATCCTCCAGATGACCGCGGCGGGCCTGGGCGACATCGAGAAGTTCCCCTTCATCGACGCGCCCGACCGGCGCAACATCAAGGACGGCGTGCAGCTCCTGGAGGAGCTCGGCGCCCTGGACAGCAAGGAGAAGGAGCCGAAGAAGCGGCTCACCCCGACCGGGCGCAAGCTGTCGCAGCTGCCGGTCGACCCGCGGCTGGCCCGGATGGTCCTGGAGGCCGACCGCATCGGCTGTGTGCGCGAGGTGATGGTGATCGCGGCGGCGCTGTCCATCCAGGACCCGCGCGAGCGCCCCTCCGACAAGCAGCAGCAGGCCGACCAGCACCACGCCCGCTTCAAGGACGAGACCTCCGACTTCCTCGCCTTCCTCAATCTGTGGAAGTACATCCGCGAGCAGCAGAAGGCGCTGTCGTCGTCCGCCTTCCGCCGGATGTGCCGCAGTGAGTATCTGAACTACCTCCGGATACGCGAGTGGCAGGACATCTACAGCCAGCTGCGTACGGTCGCCAAGTCGATGGAAATCCATCTGTCCGAGCAGGACGCGGCGCCCGAGCACATTCACACCGCGCTGCTGGCGGGGCTCCTTTCCCACCTGGGACTCAAGGACACCGACAAGAACAACGAGTACCTGGGCGCGCGCAGCGCCAAGTTCGCGGTCTTCCCCGGCTCGGCGCTCTTCAAGAAGCCGCCGCGCTGGATCATGTCGGCGGAGCTGGTGGAGACCTCGCGGCTGTGGGCGCGGGTCAACGCGCGCATCGAGCCGGAGTGGATCGAGCCGCTGGCCCAGCACCTGGTGAAGCGTACGTACAGCGAACCGCACTGGGAGCAGAAGCAGGCGGCCGTGATGGCGTACGAGCGGGTCACGCTCTACGGTGTGCCGATCGTCGCCCAGCGGAAGGTGAACTACGGGCGGATCGACCCGGAGACGAGCCGGGATCTGTTCATCCGCAACGCGCTGGTAGAGGGCGACTGGCGCACACACCACCAGTTCTTCCACGACAACCGCAAACTGCTCGGCGAGGTCGAGGAGTTGGAGCACCGGGCGCGGCGCCGGGACATCCTGGTGGACGACGAGACCCTGTTCGACTTCTACGACCAGCGCATCCCCGAACACATCGTCTCGGGTGCCCATTTCGACTCGTGGTGGAAGCACAAGCGCCGCGACGAACCGGAGTTGCTCAACTTCGAGAAGTCGATGCTCATCAACGAGCGGGCGGAAGGCGTCACCAAGGACGACTATCCGGATTCCTGGCGGCAGGGCAAGCTGAAATTCCGGGTGACGTACCAGTTCGAACCGGGCGCGGACGCGGACGGCGTGACCGTCCATATTCCGCTCCAGGTGCTCAACCAGGTCTCTCCCGAGGGCTTCGACTGGCAGATCCCGGGGCTGCGCGAGGACCTGGTGACCGAGCTGATCCGGTCGCTGCCCAAGCCGGTGCGGCGGCACTACGTCCCGGCGCCGAACTATGCCAAGCGCTTTCTGGACGGCACCGTCCCCCTCCAGGAGCCTCTGACGGCCGCTCTCGGCCGTGAGCTCCAGCGGATGGTCGGGGTGAAGATCGAGGCGGAGGACTGGGATCCGGCGAAGGTCCCGGACCATCTGAAGATCACCTTCCGGGTCGTGGACGAGCGGCGCCGCAAGATCGCCGAGGACAAGGATCTGGAGGCGCTGCGGCTGAGGCTCAAGCCGAAGACGCGGGCCGCGATCTCCAAGGCCTTCGAGACGTCCAAGGAGGGCACCGGCATCGAGCAGCGCACCGGGCTGACGGCGTGGACGATCGGCGCGCTGCCGCGCACGTTCGAGACCCGGCGGTCCGGTCAGCCGGTCAAGGCGTATCCGGCGCTGGTCGACGAGGGCGCCTCGGTCGCCGTACGGCTCTTCGACACCGAGGCCGAGCAGCGGCAGGCCATGTGGCGCGGCACGAGGCGGCTGATCCTGCTCAATCTGCCGTCCAACCCCGCCAAGTTCGCCCAGGACAAGCTGACCAACAGCGCGAAGCTGGCCCTGGCCCGCAATCCGCACGGCGGCGTCCCGGCGCTCTTCGAGGACTGCGTGGCGGCGGCGGCCGACCGGCTGATCGCGGCGCGCGGCGGCCCGGCCTGGGACGAGGAGGCCTTCCGCAAGCTCTTCGACGCCGTGCGCGCGGACATCACGGACGCCACGCTGGACACGATCCGCAAGGTGCAGGAGGTGCTGGCCGCCTGGCAGGCGTGCGAGCGCCGGCTGAAGGCCACCACGAGCCCCGTGCTGCTGGCCTCCCTCGCGGACGTCAAGGAGCAGCTGGCGGAGCTGGTGAAGCCCGGTTTCGTGACCGCGCACGGAGTGCGCCGGCTGCCCGATCTGATGCGCTACCTGGTGGCGGCGGACCGGCGGTTGCAGCAGCTCCCGGGGAACGCCGAGCGGGACCGCGCGCGGATGGCGAAGGTGCGCGAGATGCGGGACGAGTACGCGTGGCTGCTGGAGCAGCTCCCCCAGGGGCGCCCGGTGCCGCGCGAGGTCCTGGAGATCCGCTGGATGATCGAGGAGCTGCGGGTCAGCTACTTCGCCCACGCGCTCGGCACGGCCTATCCCGTGTCCGACAAGCGCATCGTGAAGGCGATCGACGCGGCGGTGCCGTAGGGCCGCCGGGTGCGGCGACGCGCTGCTCGGGGCGGGCCCCGGCCGGGTGCCGAGGCGCCCCACGACCTTCGGCCGGAAGGTGTTCCACCGCGAGTTCGACCGCACCCCCTGACCTGCTGTAGAGTCTGTTTCCGCAGCGCACACCGTGCGAAGCGAAGCAAGGTCCTGTGGAGCAGTTTGGAGTGCTCGCCACCCTGTCAAGGTGGAGGCCGCGGGTTCAAATCCCGTCAGGACCGCCCGAGATGAAGGCCCGGATCCATCCCAGGATCCGGGCCTTCGTGTGTCTTGACTGGGGCATGTACCGGCGGTACCCAATCAGTGAGTGATGTGGGGGCGCGGGAGGTGCGCGTATGACGACATCCGCGAGGCATGAGATCCGGGCGCTGCTGCGCGCCCATCTGTCCGCTGCGACGGGGTACCGGCACTCCACCCGTCACTGCCCGGTCTGCCATCGGCTGCTGCGCCTCGCGATGGAGCACGACCCCGCCGCTTCCCGGCCGGGCGACGCCACCCCATCGAGCGACACGCCACCCGAGCCCGCACCACCGGATGGACCGCCGGCCCAGTGCGGCCGAACCGAATGAGGCCGGCCCTCCGCCGACCCGACCGCCCCTTTACCGTAGGTATGCGCTTGATGACAAGCCGCACGCAATGTGACGGGAGTCACCGAACGGCTTTGTAGAACGGCCGAACTTACCCCCCTCCTACAACGGGTCAATTTAATATGTGCAATTGCACCAACCTCGAAGAGGCACCCGGAGCGCCCGTCGACACCCCTCCGGGAGGCGCTTCCGGAGTCGGCCGCCTGGCCCGAAGAGCGCCCTTGCGATGCCCCCCGAGCGGCGCCGTCAGGGCATAAAAAGATCGCGCTGGATCCGGCGGAATCCAGCGCGATCGACGACTCACCCCGATGTGCGGGCGGCGGGCCTGTTGGGGCAGGCACCTGTCGTGTGGTGCTCAGGGTCGGACGGTCACCAGGCTGGGATGCCTGGAAAATGCCCGGTCATGCGGTATGTCAGGCCTCGCTGCGCTGCTGCGGGATGCCCGCGAGAAGCGCACGGACCTCCGCTTCGCGGTAGCGCCGGTGCCCTCCGAGCGTGCGGATGGACGTGAGCTTGCCTGCCTTGGCCCAGCGCGTGACCGTCTTCGGGTCCACGCGGAACATCGTGGCAACCTCAGCCGGGGTCAGCAGCGGCTCGGCATCAGGGGTGCGAGCGGTCATGAGCGGCCTCCTCGGGAGAACCGAACCATCACGGTTCTTTCCTCTAAATTCTGCACCTTGACCCGCGTTGCCCGAAATGGCGGACGCGGGCCGAGTCGGTTATAGGACGAACGGCTTGTCCTCGGCACTACAACTACACCATCTGTCCAGCCCCGTCGGCCAAACCGACGGAATTGCCCTCTCAGGTGTTCAACCTCGGCGGATGCCGATGGACCATGTCATAGCGGACAGTCACCCCGTCGTAACGATCAGTCACAACAGGATCAGGGGTCACCAGACCCACCAAGGCGTGCAATACCGAGAAATCCGCCCTTACTTGGGCGGAAGGAGGCCCACCTGGACTCCTTGTCCTATTTTGACACGAGGGTAGGGGATACCCGCAAGACCCTAGGAAAGTGGGTTACATCACGCTTGACGTTAAAAGTCCGTATCGGGACCTACGTCCTGACCGTCCGACATCAAGACGGCGTCAACTCGCGTTCTGCCGTGCCCGCACCGCGGTCCAGCGTTCCGTCAGCCTCTCGTACGCCTGCCCCGCCCGATCCCCGTCGCCGTCGCGCAGGGCCGCCAGCCCCTCGGCCACATCCGCCGCCGAGTGATCGCCGTCGAGATCCTCCTCGGGCACCGTGTGCACCAGGCCGCCGTAGTCCAGTTCAACAAGCGAACGCGGATGGAACTCTTCGAGCCACCGTCCTACATCTACCAGGCCGTCGATGAGCGGCCCCTCCCCCAGGGCCTCACGCAGCACCTTGAGCCCGCGCGCCACCCGCCGCCGCGCGTCCACCATCGGCGTCCGATAGCGCAGGACGAGCCCGTCCTCCCCCTTGGTGAATTCCCGCTCCTCGTCCGAGAAGAGGGCGAACCAGCGCACCGGGACATGCCAGGTCGCCGACCGGATCCACGGCCGGGCGTCCGGATTGCGCTCCAGCCACCGCTCGAAATCGGACAGCGCCTGCCGGCGCACCACCGGCGGCAGCACGGCGTCCAGCAGCGGCGCCGGGAACCGCTCCGCGAGCTCCTCCAGGGCCAGCCAGCCCCGCAGGCGGGTCCGCCAGGGACACACGCAGACGATGCCGTCCACGACCGCCACGAAGGCGTCGCCGCTCTCGTGCACCGGAACCGCCACCGGCGGCACCGGCAGCAGGTCCGCCAACGAGCGCCGCAGTTCGTCCTGGGCGCCGGGCAGCCGCGCGCGCCGGGCGTAGCGCGCCCAGTGGGTGCGTTCCGGCTCCGGAAAGGCCGCCAGCGGCTCGTAGACCCGCAGATACGCCGCGTACGGGACGATCACCGAAGACGCCAAGGCCACGCACGCTCCCTCAAGGCCGATTCCACCACGGGCAGTTGCCTCCCCGACGCTCGAATCGTCCCACGCCGTCCACGCAGTGGACTCGGCGACTCGGCTGCCAGGTCGAGGGCGAAGAGCGGCCCCATACGGCCCCGCCAGGGCTTACTCTCTTGGCGACCGGCCCTCCCCCACCCCCGGGAGGGCGTCCACCGCGACATATGGGAGTCACCACCGTGACTGACGTACGTCTCACCGACGATGCTGATGGCGTGCTGAACACTCTTTTCCGCTCCGAACAGGGCGGCCACGAACAGGTCGTCCTCTGCCAGGACCGCGAGACGGGTCTGAAGGCCGTCATCGCGATCCACTCCACCGCCCTGGGCCCCGCCCTCGGCGGCACCCGCTTCCACGCGTACGCCTCCGACGAGGAGGCCGTCATGGACGCGCTCAACCTCTCCCGGGGCATGTCGTACAAGAACGCGCTCGCCGGGCTCGACCACGGCGGCGGCAAGGCCGTGATCATCGGTGACCCCGACCAGATCAAGACGGAGGCGCTGCTGCTCGCCTACGGGCGATTCGTGGCCTCCCTGGGTGGGCGCTACGTCACCGCCTGCGACGTCGGCACCTATGTCTCGGACATGGACGTCGTCGCCCGCGAGTGCCGCTGGACCACCGGGCGCTCCCCGGAGAACGGCGGCGCCGGAGACTCCTCCGTGCTCACCGCCTTCGGCGTCTTCCAGGGCATGCGCGCCTCCGCGCAGACCGCCTGGGGCGCGCCCACCCTGCGCGGCCGCCGGGTCGGCATCGCGGGTGTGGGCAAGGTGGGCCACATCCTTGTCGAGCACCTGCTGGAGGACGGTGCCGAGGTCCTGATCACCGACGTACGGGCCGCTTCGGTGGACCGGGTCCGGGCCAAGCACCCGCAGGTGACCGCCGTCGCCGACACCGACGCGCTGATCCGATCCGACCTGGACGTGTACGCGCCGTGCGCGCTCGGCGGCGCGCTGAACGACGACACCGTGCCGGCCCTGACCGCCAAGGTGGTGTGCGGCGCGGCCAACAATCAGCTCGCGCACCCCGGTGTGGAGAAGGACCTCGCCGACCGCGGCGTCCTCTATGCCCCGGACTACGTCGTGAACTCGGGCGGTGTCATCCAGGTCGCCGACGAGCTGCACGGCTTCGACTTCGACCGGGCCAAGGCCAAGGCGACGAAGATCTTCGACACCACGTTGGCCATATTCGAACGTGCGGTGCGGGACGGTGTGCCGCCGGCGGTGGCCGCCGACCGGCTGGCCGAGCAGCGGATGGCCGAGGGACGCCGGAAATGATCCGCCCGGCGGACGGGCACGCGCACCGCTCCGCCGGTTCCGCCTGGCCGTCCCGGTAGCTCGACCCGGCCGTTTTCGGCCAGACGGGCAGACGGGTCACCCGTTTGTCGGCACTCCGACAGGCCGTGAGGGAGAGATCCCTCACGGCCTGTCGGCGGGTCGGCGCTCAGGACACGTTAAAATCGCAGCTGACCAGCGAGGACGGGGCGCCTCGCGGGTTGTGTGACGTGGCACGTCATGCGGGCGACGTACCGTATGGCCACAGAAGCAGGTACCGTTGAAGCCCTACGGACCGGGTTCTCTCTGGAGAGTCCGCTCCGATTCATGAACGTGAACGCGTGTCAAGACTCTGGGGCCGTCGAGCCCCGTCGTTGAGGGGGTCGAGCCATGGGGCGCGGCCGGGCCAAGGCCAAGCAGACGAAGGTCGCCCGCCAGCTGAAGTACAACAGCGGTGGGACGGACCTCTCACGCCTGGCCGAGGAGCTGGGCGCATCGCAATCGAGCCAGCCGCCGAATGGCGAGCCGTTCGAGGACGATGAGCACGACGAGGATCCGTACGCACAGTACGCGGATCTGTACAACGACGACGAGGACGAGGACGACGACCAGTCGTCGGGGTCGTCCGCGCACCGCCGTCGCGCCTGAGCGCGCACGCGCAGCTGGCATCCAGCCACTCGCTGCACCTCCGCCGGTCCGGGGCAACCGCCTCGGACCGGCTTCTGTGCTGCCTTCAGGGCGCCGCCCAGCTCGCGGCTCGCGCCCTCAGCTCGCGTAGTCACCGGTCAGCGCCACCGCTTCGGTGTGGCCACCGTCGCGCTCCAGGATCTCGCCGCACACCCAGGAGTCGACGCCGCGGTCCGCGAACGTGGTCAGCGCCACGTCGACGGACTCCTGCGGGACGACCGCGATCATGCCCACGCCCATGTTGAGCGTCTTCTCCAGCTCCAGCCGCTCCACCGAGCCGGCCTGGCCGACCAGGTCGAAGATCGCGCCCGGCGTCCAGGTCGACCGGTCCACCGTGGCGTGCAGGTGGTCGGGGATGACCCGAGCCAGGTTGTTGGCCAGACCGCCGCCGGTGATGTGCGAGAAGCCGTGCACCTCCGCGGTACGGGTGAGGGCCAGGCAGTCCAGCGAGTAGATCCGGGTGGGCTCCAGCAGCTCCTCGCCCAGAGTCCGGCCGAGCTCCGGAACCTCGCGGTCCAGCGCCCACCCGGCCCGGTCGAAGAGCACATGCCGGACGAGTGAGTACCCGTTCGAGTGAAGTCCGGACGACGCCATCGCGATCACCGCGTCACCCGTACGGATACGATCGGCGCCCAGCACCCGGTCCGCCTCGACCACACCGGTGCCCGCGCCCGCCACGTCGAACTCGTCCTCGCCCAGCAGGCCGGGGTGCTCGGCGGTCTCGCCGCCGACCAGCGCGCAGCCGGCCAGCACACAGCCTTCGGCGATGCCCTTCACGATCGCGGCGACCCGCTCCGGGTAGACCTTGCCGACGCAGATGTAGTCCGTCATGAACAGCGGCTCGGCGCCGCAGACGACCAGGTCGTCCACGACCATGCCGACCAGGTCGTGGCCGATGGTGTCGAAGACGCCCATCTTCCGCGCGATGTCCACCTTGGTGCCGACGCCGTCGGTGGCCGACGCCAGCAGCGGCCGCTCGTACCGCTTGAGGGCGGAGGCGTCGAACAGACCGGCGAAGCCGCCCAGGCCGCCGACGACCTCCGGACGGGTGGCCTTCTTCACCCAGTCCTTCATCAGCTCGACGGCGCGGTCGCCCGCCTCGATGTCGACGCCCGCGCTCGCGTAGCTGGCACCGGTGCCCGCGTGCGGGACACGATCAGAAGACTCAAGCGACATGGCTGGGAACTTTCGTGTCGTGTGATGACGTTGAGTGTCGTGTGATGACGAAGCGTTACGGACGGCGCAGCGCGTCCGCGGCGTCGGCACCGCCGGCGAGCTCGGTCTCCAGGAGGTGCTTGCCCAGCAGCTCCGGGTCCGGCAGCTCCATGGGGTACTCGCCGTCGAAGCAGGCCCGGCACAGGTTCGGCTTGGCGATCGTGGTCGCCTCGATCATGCCGTCGATGGAGATGTACGCGAGCGAGTCCGCGCCCAGCGACTTGCCGATCTCCTCGACCGACAGACCGTTGGCGATCAGCTCGGCGCGGGTGGCGAAGTCGATACCGAAGAAGCACGGCCACTTGATGGGCGGGGAGGAGATCCGGATGTGGACCTCGGCCGCGCCCGCCTCACGGAGCATCCGCACCAGCGCGCGCTGGGTGTTGCCGCGCACGATCGAGTCGTCCACGACGACCAGACGCTTGCCTCGGATGACTTCCTTGAGGGGATTCAGCTTGAGCCGGATACCCAGCTGCCGGATGGTCTGCGACGGCTGGATGAAGGTCCGGCCCACGTAGGCGTTCTTCACCAGGCCCGAGCCGTACGGGATGCCGCTGGCCTCGGCGTAGCCCACCGCGGCCGGAGTGCCGGACTCCGGGGTGGCTATCACCAGGTCGGCGTCGGCGGGCGCCTCGGCGGCGAGCCTGCGGCCCATCTCGACCCGGGAGAGGTAAACGTTCCGCCCGGCGATGTCGGTGTCGGGGCGGGCGAGGTACACGTACTCGAAGACGCAGCCCTTCGGCCTGGCCTCGGCGAACCGGGACGTCCGCATGCCGTTCTCGTCGATGGCGATCAGCTCGCCCGGCTCCACCTCGCGGATGAAGCTGGCGCCGACGATGTCCAGGGCGGCGGTCTCCGAGGCCACCACCCAGCCGCGCTCCAGGCGGCCGAGGACCAGCGGGCGGATGCCCTGCGGGTCGCGGGCGGCGTACAGCGTGTGCTCGTCCATGAAAACGAGGCTGAAAGCGCCCTTGACCTTCGGCAGGATCTGGGTGGCGGATGCCTCGATCGTCAGCGGCTTGCCGTCGCCGTCGACCTGGCCGGCCAGCAGCGCGGTCACCAGGTCGGTGTCGTTGGTCGCCGCCACCTGGGTGGCCCGGCCGTTCTCCCGGGGCAGCTCCGCGACCAGCTCCGCCAGCTCGGCGGTGTTGACCAGGTTGCCGTTGTGGCCGAGGGCGATCGAGCCGTTGGCCGTGGCCCGGAACGTCGGCTGCGCGTTCTCCCACACCGAGGCCCCGGTGGTGGAGTAGCGGGCATGGCCGACCGCGATGTGGCCTTGAAGGGATCCGAGGGAGGTCTCGTCGAAGACCTGGGAAACCAGGCCCATGTCCTTGAAGACGAGGATCTGTGAGCCGTTGCTCACTGCGATGCCCGCGGACTCCTGTCCACGGTGCTGCAGCGCGTACAGCCCGAAATAGGTGAGTTTGGCGACCTCTTCACCCGGAGCCCAGACACCGAAGACGCCGCAAGCGTCCTGGGGGCCCTTCTCGCCGGGGAGCAGGTCGTGGCTGAGTCGTCCGTCACCACGTGGCACGCCATCGAGTCTAGGCCAGTTCCGCCGCACCTCCGAACGAGGGACGCCCTCACAGACGCACATCACACCCCTCGAACGCGCCCCGCCAGCGAACTGTCGTTGACGGGGCGGGCCCGGCTGCGGCGAGGATCACATTTCCGCCGACCGGCCGGGCCCCGGGACCGGCCGCCGTCCGGCCCTAGCCGAGCAGCGGCAGGTACGCGGCGAGGTCGGCGCGCTCGCCGCTCGCCGTCACCGCGGCGTCCTCGACCGCCTCGCCCCACGTCGTACGCCCTGTGGCGAGGCGGATCCAGGTCAGCGGGTCGGTCTCGACCACGTTCGGCGGGGTGCCGCGGGTGTGCCGCGGTCCCGCGACGCACTGGACGACGGCGAACGGCGGGATCCGGACCTCCACCGACCCCCCGGGCGCCTTCGCCGCGAGCGCGTCCGCGAGCAGCCGGACGGCCGCGGCCAGGGCCTGGCGGTCATACGGGATCTCCAGCCCGGTGGCCGCCGCGAGGTCGTCGGTGTGGACGACCAGCTCCACGCAGCGGGTGACGAGCAGCTCGTCCAGGCGCATGGCGCCGACGCGGGCGGACAGCAGCCGGTCGGCGGGGACGGGGGCCACCAGCGCCTCGTACCGCGCGGCGGCGCGCTCCAGCAGGTCGGCGGGGGCGGCCCCGGCGGCGACCGCGCGCGTGTCCTCCTCGATCCGTCCTGCGTGCTCGGCCGTCGAGAGGACCCAGTCCGTGGCGGTCGCCTCCGGGGTGGGCGGCGCGGGGCGCTCCAGGTTCCCGTTCACGTGCTCCACCGCCATGGCCAGGTGCGCGACGAGGTCCGCCACGGTCCACGCCCCGAGCCGGGTGGGGGCACCGAGCCGCGCGGCGTCGAGCCCCGCCACGGCGTCCCGTACGTGCCGGAACTGCGCCGCGACCGCGGCCCGGGTCCGGGCGAGGTCGTAGCGGCGGGCGCGAGGCTTGCGGGGGGCGCCGGGCATGCCGGTGATCTTACTCAGCGGGTCTGACACCACGGCGTGGACAGCCACCGGGGCCCGGCAGATGATGGAAAAGAGGCTGAATCCGCAGAATTCCCGCAAGAAGGGGGTGCGTTGCCATGGGCGAGCACCCGGACAGCGCTCTGGTACGGCGTGGCTACGACGCGTTCACCAGGGGTGACATGGACACCCTGGCCATGATGATGACGTCGGACTGTGTCCACCACGTGCCCGGCAATGGCCCGGTGTCCGGCCATCACAAGGGTCGCGACGCCTGCATCGCGCTGTACCGCCGGATGCACGAGGAGACGGGCGGCACGATGCGTGTCGAGCTCGAAACCGTGACCGCCGACGGGCGCGGGCACGCCATCTCCGTCCACAAGTTCTACGCGGACCGCAAGGACCGCGGCATGGAGATGCGCGAGGCCCTGTTCTTCACCATCGTCGGCGGCAAGATCAGCGACATCGACGAGTGCTGGGAGGACATCGACGTCGAGGACGAGTTCTGGAGCAACTGACCGCACGCGGCGCCCCGGGCCGGACGTACGGCGTACGTCCGGCCCGGGGTGTGTGTAGCAGCGTGCGTACGACCTGAGGCGGCCCTCAGGTGAACCGCGGCCCTCAGACCAGCAGGCCGGGGATGGTCGCCTCGTGCGCCTCCTTGAGCTCGGCCAGCGGAACGCTGAACTCGCCCTGGAGCTCCACCTCTTCGCCGTCGATCACGCCGACGCGCGTGGCCGGGAGGCCGCGGGCGCCGCACATGTCGTTGAAGCGGAGCTCCTCGCTGCGCGGCACCGCGACGACCGCGCGGCCCGCCGACTCGGAGAAGAGGAAGGTGAAGGCGTCCAGACCGTCCGGCACGACCAGGCGCGCGCCCTTCCCGCCCCGCAGGCAGGACTCGACAACAGCCTGGACCAGACCGCCGTCGGACAGGTCGTGCGCCGCGTCGATCATGCCGTCGCGGGAGGCGGAGATCAGGATCTCGGCCAGCAGCCGCTCCCGCTCCAGGTCCACCCGCGGCGGCAGACCGCCGAGGTGGTCGTGGACGACCTGGGACCAGGCCGAGCCGCCGAACTCCTCGCGCGTGTCGCCGAGCAGGTAGAGCAGCTGGCCCTCCTCCCGGAACGCGATCGGGGTGCGGCGGGTGACGTCGTCGATCACACCGAGCACCGCGACGACGGGGGTCGGGTGGATCGCGGTCTCGCCGGTCTGGTTGTACAGCGAGACATTGCCGCCGGTGACCGGGGTGCCGAGCGTCTGGCAGCCGTCGGCCAGACCGCGGGTGGCCTCGGCGAACTGCCACATGACGTCCGGGTCCTCGGGCGAGCCGAAGTTCAGGCAGTTGGAGATCGCCAGCGGCCTGGCGCCCGAGGCGGCGACGTTGCGGTACGACTCGGCCAGCGCCAGCTGCGCGCCCGTGTACGGGTCGAGCTTGGCGTAGCGGCCGTTGCCGTCCGTCGCGACCGCGACGCCGAGGTTGGTCTCCTCGTCGACGCGGATCATGCCGGAGTCCTCCGGCTGGGCGAGGATCGTGTTGCCCTGGACGAACCGGTCGTACTGGTCGGTGACCCAGGACTTGGACGCCTGGTTCGGGGAGGCGACCAGCTTCAGGACCTGCGCGCGCAGCTCCTCGGCGGTCTGCGGGCGCGGGAGCGCGTTCGCGTCGTCCGCCTGCAGGGCGTCCTGCCACTGGGGGCGGGCGTAGGGCCGGTGGTAGGTCGGACCCTCGTGGGCGACGGTGCCGGGCGGCACGTCCACGATCTGCTCGCCGTGCCAGAAGATCTCCAGCTGCTCGCCGTCGGTGACCTCACCGATGACGGTGGCGATGACGTCCCACTTCTCGCAGATCTCCAGGAAGCGGTCGACGTTGCCGGGCTCGACGATCGCGCACATGCGCTCCTGTGACTCGCTCATGAGGATCTCCTCGGGCGAGAGCGTCGCGTCGCGCAGCGGAACGGTGTCCAGCTCGACCCGCATGCCGCCGGAGCCGGCGGAGGCCAGCTCGGAGGTGGCGCAGGACAGGCCGGCGCCACCGAGGTCCTGGATGCCCTCGACGAGGTGCTCCCGGAAGATCTCCAGGGTGCACTCGATGAGGAGCTTCTCCTGGAAGGGGTCGCCGACCTGGACCGCGGGGCGCTTGGTGGGCTTGGTGTCGTCGAAGGTCTCCGAGGCCAGCACGGACACGCCGCCGATGCCGTCGCCGCCGGTGCGGGCCCCGTAGAGGATGACCTTGTTGCCGGCGCCGGAGGCCTTGGCGAGGTGGATGTCCTCGTGCTTCATCACGCCCACGCACAGGGCGTTGACCAGCGGGTTGCCCTGGTAGCAGGGGTCGAAGACGACCTCGCCGCCGATGTTGGGCAGGCCCAGGCAGTTGCCGTAGCCGCCGATGCCCGCGACGACGCCGGGCAGCACGCGCTTGGTGTCGGGGTGGTCGGCCGCGCCGAACCGCAGCGGGTCCATCACGGCGACCGGGCGGGCGCCCATGGCGAGGATGTCGCGGACGATGCCGCCGACGCCGGTGGCCGCGCCCTGGTACGGCTCGATATACGAGGGGTGGTTGTGCGACTCGACCTTGAAGGTGACCGCGTACCCCTGGCCGACGTCGACGACACCGGCGTTCTCGCCGATGCCGACGAGCAGGGCGTCGTTCTCGGGGGCCTTCTCGCCGAACTGCTTGAGGTGGACCTTGCTCGACTTGTACGAGCAGTGCTCGGACCACATGACGGAGTACATGGCGAGCTCGGCACCGGTGGGACGGCGGCCGAGGATGTCCCGGATGCGCTCGTACTCGTCCTGCTTGAGGCCGAGTTCGGCCCAGGGCTGCTCGACGTCCGGGGTCTCGGCCGCGTGCTTGACCGTGTCCAGGCTCATGTGGTGACCAGCTTCTTGAGGATCGAGGTGAAGAATCCGAGACCGTCGGTGCCACCGGTGCCGACCAGCGGATCCACGGCGTGCTCGGGGTGCGGCATCAGACCGACGACGTTGCCCGCCGCATTGGTGATGCCCGCGATGTCGCGGAGCGAGCCGTTGGGGTTGCCGTATCCATGAGCGGCCGCGCCGCGGGCCACGTACCGGAAGACGACCCGGCCCTCGGCCTCCAGCTCGTCCAGGACGCGCTCTTCGGCGACGTACCGGCCGTCGATGTTCTTCAGCGGAATGTTGATCTCCTGACCGAGTTCGTACGAACTCGTCCAGGCCGTCCCGTTGTTTTCCACCCGCAACTTCTGCTCGCGGCAGATGAAGTGCAGATGGTTGTTCCGAAGCATCGCGCCGGGGAGCAGGTGCGTCTCGGTCAGGACCTGGAAGCCATTGCAGATGCCAAGAACGGGCATACCCGCCTTCGCCTGTCCAATGACCGACTCCATGACCGGAGAGAAGCGCGAGATCGCACCGGCGCGCAGATAGTCCCCATAGGAGAAGCCACCGGGAAGCACCACGGCGTCGACCTGCTTGAGATCCTTGTCACGGTGCCAGAGCGGCACCGCTTCCAGGCCCGCGACGCGTACCGCCCGCTGGGTGTCCCGGTCGTCCAGCGTGCCGGGGAATGTGACGACTCCGACGCGGGCCGTCACGACTCCACCTTCACGTCTTCGTCCTCCAGTCGGACGACGAAGTCCTCGATGACGGTGTTGGCGAGGAACGTCTCGGCGATCTCTCGGATGCGGGCGAGGGCGGCGTCGTCGACCGGCCCCTCCACCTCAAGTTCGAAACGCTTGCCCTGGCGGACATCGGAGATCCCGTCGAATCCCAGGCGGGGCAGTGCGCGCTGCACCGCCTGGCCCTGCGGGTCGAGGATCTCCGGCTTGAGCATGACGTCGACTACGACGCGTGCCACTGGCACTCCCGGTGTGATGTGGTGCGTAAGGCGGTGGCCTAAGCGTACCCCGCGAGAAAATCTACGCGGGTAGATATACTTGCACCCCGGTCACGTTTAAGCATCGGCGGCAAGAAGGTGTGCGGAAAGGGGCCGGAAAAACGTAGGGTCCCGATTGCGGCGTGACACGCGGATGAAATTCGCGGGGCTTCACAATGCAATGCCCGCCGCTGTACAAAAGAAAAAGCATTGGCCCCATACACCCTCACACTCGGCATCTACGCACGTCAACGCATCGATGCCGCCGAAAGGACCGATATCCGTGGCGCAGCGCGTAGTGGTCACGCTCTCTGACGACATCGACGGCGGGGAGGCAGAGGAGACGGTCACCTTCGGACTCGACGGCCGGATGTACGAGATCGACCTCAACTCCGCCAACGCGAAGAAACTGCGCGGCGCCCTCGCCCCGTACGTCGCGGCCGGCCGCAAGCGCTCACGCTCCGGCAAGGCCTACCACCGCACGGCCGTGGCACCGGACCCGGCGGCGGTGCGCGCGTGGGCCCAGTCGCGCGGGATGGAGGTGCCGCCACGCGGCCGCATTCCGAAGAAGGTCTACGAAGCGTTCAACGAGGCCAGCTGAACCCGGCCGAACCCGGTGGGAGAAATGACCCCCAACGGGGCGAAAACGCCCAACGAGGGGAATTGAACCGCCCGTTCGGCGTCGGCTCCGGCGTCCGGAGCCGAGTTGCGCGACGCCCCCGGTGATCCGCTAGAGTCTGGAGCACGCCGAGGGGCGAGGCCGAAAGGCAAAACCCCGAGGAACGCGCGGGTGTAGCTCAGTAGTAGAGCGCCCTCTTTCCAAGAGGGAGGCGCAGTGTGCGATCCCTGTCACCCGCTCTCATCACTTGCCGGATCTTCTCGATGGATCAGGCGAAGTGACGATGCGGGTGTAGCTCAGTAGTAGAGCGCCCCCTTTCCAAGGGGGAGGCGCAGTGTGCGATCCCTGTCACCCGCTCTCCGCCACGTACCGGACCACCTCGGTGGATCAGGTATGGTGGTTCTCGCGCCGATCGGTGAAAGCCGGTCGGAGGCATGCGGACGTAGCTCAGTTGGTAGAGCGCAACCTTGCCAAGGTTGAGGTCGCGAGTTCGAGCCTCGTCGTCCGCTCTTGGAGCGAAGGCCCCGGTCATCAGGACCGGGGCTTTCGTCGTTTCACGGCACGGATCCCACAGCGTTCTGGCCGACGGGATACGGCACCGATCCCATGACATCTGTCATCTCAAGTGATGACAGGTCGCACTGCCTTCCGGCGCCCGCCACCGGGAGCCTTGAATCATGGAACACGGCGAGAATGTGATCGAGGCCACGGAGGTGTGGCGCAGGTACGACGGCGGATTCGCGGCGGTGCGGGGCGCCTCCTTCTCCGTAGCGCGGGGGGAGCTGTTCGCCCTGCTCGGGACGAACGGCGCGGGCAAGACCTCCACCGTCGAGCTGCTGGAGGGGCTCGCGGTGCCGGACGAGGGATCGGTGCGGCTGCTCGGACACGATCCGCACCGGGAGCGCGCGCAGGTGCGCCCGCGGATCGGGGTGATGCTGCAGGAAGGCGGCTTCCCTTCGGAACTGACCGCGGCGGAGACGGCACGGATGTGGGCGGGCTGCACCAGCGGGGCCCGGCAGGTGACCGACGCTCTGGAGGCGGTCGGACTCGCGGAGCGGCGGGACGTCCGGGTCAAGCAGTTGTCCGGTGGCGAGCGGCGGCGGCTCGATCTGGCGCTGGCTCTGCTGGGCCGGCCCGATGTGCTGTTCCTGGACGAGCCGACGACCGGACTCGACGCGGAGGGGCGGCGTGAGACCTGGGAACTGGTGCGGTCGTTGCGGGACAGCGGCACGACCGTCCTGCTGACCACCCACTATCTGGAGGAGGCCGAGGAACTGGCCGATCGGCTCGCGATCATGCACGAGGGTCGGATAGCCGCCTCCGGCCGCGTCGCCGAAGTCGTCGCGCGGTACCCCTCGCGCATCTCCTTCCAGCTGCCGGACTCTTACGTGCTCGCAGACCTGCCGCCGCTTCCCGAACTGGGGGTCACGGGCCATGAGGCGACAGGGTGCCAGGTGCGGCTGCTCACGGACGACCTTCAGCGGACCGCCACCGGACTGCTGCTGTGGGCGCGGGACGCGGGGGTGGAGCTGCGCGGCCTCGACGCCCGGTCGGCCTCGTTGGAAGAGGCGTTCCTGGACATGGCGAAGGAGCTGGAGACGGAGGGGATCTCACGATGAGCGCGGAGATACTCACGGCGCGCGGCGCACAGCGGGCGAGCGGGACCGCGGCACGGCTGAGGGCGCTGGGCCGGGCCGAGCTGACACTGCTGCGGCGGAACAAAGTGGCCCTGTTCACCACACTGGTGCTGCCCCTGACCTTCACCACGGCCATGAAATCCACCGTCGACGGCTTGAACCTCAAGGACGCCGGGCTCTCCCCGGGGACGGTGCTGCTGCCGGGCGCGCTCGGCTTCGTACTGCTCTTCGGTGTCTATTCCCATCTCGTGCCGGCCTACGTGGTGCGGCGGGACGAACTGGTCCTCAAGCGACTGCGCTGCGGGGAACTGACCGACCAGGAGATCCTCGCCGGCACGGCACTGCCGTCGGTCGTCATCGCACTGGTGCAGTGTCTGCTGGTGGCCGCGGGCGCTGCACTGGTCCTGGACGTCGCGCCTCCTGAGGCCCCGCATCTGGCGCTCGCCGGGGTGCTCTTCGGGACGGTGATGCTGGTGGCGCTGGCCGCCGCGACGGCCGGAGTGACCCGGTCCGCTGAGGGCGCCCAACTGAGTGTGATGCCGCTGCTGATGCTCTCGATGGCCGGCTCCGGGCTGGTCTTCCCGCTGGAGGTGCTGCCGGATCGGATCGCCTCGGCATGTGAGGTGCTGCCGCTGACGCCCGTGGTCGGGCTGATACGGGCCGGGTGGACGGGCGGCTCGGGGCAGACCCTGGCACAGCTGGGCACGGCGGTGGTCTGGACTGGCGTGGCGGTGTTTGCTGTACGGCGGTGGTTCCGCTGGGAGCCTCGGCGCTGAGAGGGAGAGGGGCGACGGCGTGGCCGGGCGGAAATGGCGCAGTAGGAGCAGGCTCGCGCAGGTCGACCTGTACACGCGATGGACTCTGTACTCCTTCGCCTGGCTGGCTCCCGCCGCCACCCTGCTGTTCCTGACCACAGTGCCGGTGCGCACGTCGGGAGCGCCGCTCACGCTGATCTTGCTGGTCGCGGCGCTGGCCCTCGTGCAGGGTGTGTCCGGTATGGGGCTGATGCGCGGCGGACTGGACCAGTATCTGAAGACCGGGACAGTCGCCCGTCGGCAGACTGCGATCGGGGCCGCGCTGCTGGTCGGGATGGTCGGAGGGGTGCTGGCGCTGGCATCGCTCGGCGACCTGGAGCGCTCCGGAGTGATCGCGTCGCTGCTGACGTCCGTCAGCACCCCGTTCCTTGCGGCGCACGTCCTGATGGTGCCGGTGCGGACGGCGATCGTGGCGCAGGTGGGCATCGCGGTCGTCGCAGGTGGCGGGCTGGTGGCGATCGGCAGCGGGGTCCAGACCGCGGTGGGAGCGTCCCTGGTGATGCTGGTCATCATCGGCTGGGTCGCCTTCACCGTCCGGTGTTCGGCGTGGGTGCTGGCGGTGATGTGGGAGCTGGACGCGGCCCGGGGTGTCCAGGCCCGGCTGGCCGTGGCGGAGGAACGACTGCGTTTCGGCCGGGACATGCATGACGTCCTGGGCCGCAACCTCGCGGTGATCGCCCTCAAGAGCGAGCTGGCCGTCCAGCTGGCGCACCGGGGGTCGGCGGCGGCCGTGGACCAGATGACCGAGGTGCAGCGCCTCGCGCAGGACTCTCAGAGGGAGGTGCGGGACGTGGTGCGCGGCTATCGGGAGGCTGATCTGCACACCGAGTTCGTGGGTGCCCGCTCGGTGCTGCGAGCGGCCGGCGTGGACTGCCGGATCGACGACGGCGGGGCAGGGGGCGAGCCCGACGACGGAGCGTTGGGCGAAGCACCGGACGGGGCGCCGCTGCCGGAGGCGGTGCAGTCGGCGCTGGCATGGGTCGTGCGGGAGGGGACGACGAATGTGCTGCGGCACGCCGAGGCCCGGCACTGCACGGTGCGACTGCGGGTGGGGGATGCGGCGGTGCTGGTGATGGAGAACGACGGGGTGCGCGACACCACGGGCAAGGGACCCGCCGCAGGAGGCGGCGGAGGGCCGGGGAGTGGGAGCGAGCCCAAGGGCGGGGGTGGCTCGGGAGGAGGGCCGGGCAGTGGGGTGAGGGACGAGAGGGCCTCCGGAGGGGGGCCGGGGAGTGGGCTCAGAGGGCTGCGGGAGCGGCTGGCGGCACTGGGCGGCACCGTGGGCATCGAGTCCCGCCCCGGCGGCGTCTTCCGGCTCACGGCGGAGGTGCCGCTGGTGGACGGGGAATCGCCGACCGGGTCGCAGGCCGGGCTGGCGGAGGCGGTTGCCGGGACGGGAGGCGAGGAGCGGTGACGGAGCGGACCGGCACAGGCTGCGAGGAGGTGCGGCTGCTGCTCGCCGACGATGAGCATCTGATCCGGGGTGCCCTGGCCGCGCTGCTGGCGCTGGAAGACGATCTGCGGGTTGTCGCCGAGGCAGCGACCGGGCCCGAGGCCCTGGCGATGGCGCGGGCGCACCGGCCCGATGTGGCGGTGCTGGATCTGCAGATGCCGGGCGCGGACGGTGTGGCGGTTGCCACATCGTTGCGGACCGAGCTGCCCGACTGCCGGATCATGATCGTCACCAGTCATGGCCGCCCTGGCCACCTCAAGCGGGCACTGGCGGCCGGGGTGCGGGGGTTCGTACCGAAGACGGTGTCGGCACAGCGGCTTGCGGAGATCATCCGCGCGGTGCACAGCGGAAGCCGTTATGTGGACCCCGAGTTGGCGGCGGACGCGATAAGCGCCGGAGACTCCCCGTTGTCCGCGCGCGAGGCGGAGCTGCTGGAGCTGGCGGAGGGCGGGGCACCCATCGCGGAGATCGCGCGGCGGGCGGCGCTGACGCCGGGAACGGTGCGCAATTACCTCTCGTCGGCCGTGGCGAAGCTGAACGCGGAGAATCGGCATGCGGCCGCGCGCATCGCACGCGAGCAAGGTTGGCTATAGTGGACTCCGCACCGCACGGAAGTGCGGGGCATGCGGACGTAGCTCAGTTGGTAGAGCGCAACCTTGCCAAGGTTGAGGTCGCGAGTTCGAGCCTCGTCGTCCGCTCTTGATAGCGAAGGCCCCGGTCATCACGACCGGGGCCTTCGGCGTTCCTAGGACCAGCGGGTGCCGGTGAGGCGCTCGTATGCCTCCACGTACTTGGCGCGGGTCTGCTCGACGATCTCCGCCGGGAGCGAGGGCGGGGGCAGGGTGCCGTGGCGGTCCCAGCCGGAGGCCGGGGAGGTCAGCCAGTCGCGGACGAACTGCTTGTCGAAGGACGGCTGGGCGCGGCCCGGCTGCCACTGGTCCTCGGGCCAGAAGCGGGACGAATCGGGGGTCAGCACCTCGTCGGCGAGGATCAGCTGCTCGCCCTCGTAGCCGAATTCGAACTTGGTGTCGGCGAGGATGATCCCGCGGTCGCGCGCGACGTCCCGGGCCCGGTTGTAGACGGCGAGGGTGAGCTGGCGCAGGTGCGCGGCGGTCTCGGCGCCGACCTGGCGGGCGACCTCCTCGTAGGAGACGTTCTCGTCGTGCTCGCCGACCTCGGCCTTGGTGGCCGGAGTGAAGATCGGGGACGGCAGTTCGGAGCCGTTGACCAGACCCTCGGGGAGGGCGAGCCCGCAGACCGTGCGGTCCCGCTCGTACTCGATGAGGCCGGAACCGGTCAGGTAGCCGCGCGCCACGCACTCGACCGGGATCATCTTCAGCGACCGGCAGACCATGGTGCGCCCGGCCCAGTCGGCGGGGGCTCCCGCGGGGACCTCCGTCGACAGCACATGGCTGGGGACGAGGTCGGCGAGCTGGTCGAACCACCACAGGGAGAGCCGGGTGAGGACGCGCCCCTTGTCGGGGATCTCGGTGGGCAGCACCCAGTCGTAGGCGGACATCCGGTCGCTGGCGACCATCACGAGGTCGCCGTTCTCGTTCCGGTAGAGGTCGCGCACCTTGCCGGTGTGCAGGTGCTCAAGGCCCGGCACCTCGACCGGTTCGGGCTTCTCTACGAATCCGGACACGGATCCTCCTGGGGGTTTCGACCAAGTGCTCTGATTGTCCCCCACGGCCCCGGGCGCTGGTGACACGGGTCCGCCCTGGTCAGTCGCGTTTGCACATACGGTCCAGCAGGTTCGCGGTGGCGCGCTGGATGCGCTCGTCGACATGGCCGGGCCGGTCCAGCGCCGGTGACCAGGCGAAAGTGCCGGAGGCGAAGACGAGTGCGCCGCTGGGCGCGCGGTACAGCGAGGTCTCCTGGTGGCGTGCGGCGCCGTCCCCGTCGGCGTACGGCGAGTGGGCGAGGAGGATCCGCCGGGTGTGTTCGGGCAGGTTCGTCCGGGGGAAGTAGCGGTCGGCCTCGCCGGCCACCAGGCCGGGCAGTTCGTCCCCCTCGCATGCGCCGGTGGCCTCCCACAGCCAGTGGTCGGCGTTGCGGACGACCAGCGGGTGGGGTTCGGGGACCCGCCCCGCGTACTGGATGCCGATCACTTCCTGCTCGGGCTCCGCCGTCTCCCGCCACAGCGCGGAGCGGCCCGGTCCGCGGCGCTTGCGGCAGGTCAGCAGCCGGTCCGGGCCGGCCGGCGAGGGTGCGAGCTCCACCTGCCAATACATGGTGTTGGCGGACAGGAAGACCAGCGAGGTGCCCGTGTCACGGGCGAGCTCGACCGTGCGGCGCATGGGAACCGACCAGTACTCGTCGTGGCCGGGGAAGACCAGGGCGCGGTAGCGGGCGGGATCGATCCGGCCGGCGTGCAGATCGCGGGTGTCGGCGTAGGCGAGGTCGTAGCCGTACCGCTCGGCCCAGCGGATGAAGTCGTAGGCGTGGCCCACATGCAGGGGCAGGCCCGCGCCCGCGTACGGCCGGTCGAAGGAGACCGTGACCGCCGCGTCCTGCTCGCCGAGCAGCCGTCCGTGCTCGTCCCACGCGTGGTAGAGGCTGGCGCCGGTGTGGCCGTCCTCGGGGTAGAGGTTGTACGCCTGCCAGGTGATGTCCGGCAGTACCAGCAGCAGATCGGCCGGATGGTCGTCGCGCACGGTGAAGGGGATGTGGCTGCGGTAGCCGTCGGCGGTGGTCAGCACGGCGACATAGGCGCCCAGCTGCCAGTACGAGGGGATCTGGAGCCGCCACGACAGCCACCAGTGGTGGCAGGAGACGGTGCGGTCGGCGGTGAGCGGCGGCGGCTGGACGATGCCGGACAGCCGCGGGCTGGTGGTGATCTTCGCGGCGCCGTCCCCGGCGTAGTGCCCGATGCGGTAGACGTCCACGCTGAACTGCTGGGGCGGATCGACGGTGATACGGAAGTCGATGGCCTCGCCGGGGGCGACCGCCGGGGTGGAGGTGAAGCCCTTGATCTGCCGGTGGACGTCATCGGCGGTGCGCGGACCGGAGACACCGGGGCGAGTGCTGGTGCGACCGGAGCCCCGCGTCGAGCCACGTGCGGCGCCTCCGGGACCGGCGGCCGGGCGCGGCCCGGAGACCGGGCCCGCCCCGGGGCCGTCGCCGTAGTCCACGTACCACGGCACGACATGACCGGTGTCGTCGAAATAGTGCTCGCTGCCCCGCAGCCACGGCAGCGGCCCCTGACCGAAGGGGTCCGTCACCGCATGCGCGAGTGCCCCCGACTCCCAGCGCCGGATGTGCTCCGTCCCCATGCGCGCTCCCCTCCCGTTCTTCCCCCCGGCGGCCCACGCCCCGCCCGTCCGCTATCCCGTCGCCCGCTTCGCTCGGCCGCTCCCCGCTCGTCCCCGTGCAGATCCGCTCACTCTGCTGTCGGGCCGAGTACTGGCGGTCGACTACAAGCACATCACATAACGCACCCACTCCATCACTGTTCGTCGCGAATTGGCGGGAGTGAACTTTCCCGGACACGGCGCGTACCACCTCGCACACCACGCCGCGCGCGACGCGGCGTCTCACGAGAACCCGCGGCGCGCCTCGCGGCGGCCCGCGACGTCTCGCGGTTGTCCGCGGCGTCTCGCGGACTCACGCCAGGCGCACGGGCTTCTCCGAGCGGACGCCGATCTCCGCCAGCCACGCGCGCAGCGGCCGGGCGTCGCCGTCCTCGACCAGGCTCAGCACCGGTGGCGCCAGGTCGGGCGCGCGGCGGCCGTCGACGAGCAGCACGGGCCCGTCCAGCCAGTCCAGGCCGGGCTCCGCTCCCGCGGTGTCCACAGCGGCGCAGCACACGATGGCGGTGACGTGGTCGGCGAGCAGCTCGCGGCCGGTGCGCGGCGGCTGGAGCGGGAACAGCGGCACGTACCCGTCGATCCAGGTGTCGGCCACGACCACGGCCGCGCCCTGGCCGCGGCTGTCCGCCGCACGGCCCGGATCCAGCCCGTCCACCGCCGCCTGGCTCGCCGCGCGCCGGGCCGCGGTCTCCTCACGGGCCAGCTCGCCGGTCAGCCGCGCGGCCAGCTCCTCCCCCGCGTCGGCGGCGGCGACGGCCGCCTGAGGTGTCGCCGCACCGCCGCGCCCCGGGGCGGACAGCCGGTCCATGACCCGTGCAAGGGTCGCCGTACGGACCTCCGGCGCGCCCGACCTTGGCCGGCGCCCGTCGGACTCGATCCCCTCGCGCCGGAGCCCCTCGCGCCGGAGGTCCACAGGCCCGAGGTCCACGCCCCGGAGCCCCTCGGACAGGAACTCCTCGGACCGCCGGTCGCCCCGCTGATCGCCGCGGCGATCGCCCCGGTGCGGCGCGCTCTCACGGCCGGGGGCGTCGGAGGAAGGCTCGTCCAGCACGCGCAGCAGTCGCGCGGCCTCCAGCCGCCACTTGCGGTCGACCACCTGCTCCGGATAGTGCTCCCACTCAACGGGAGTCCAGCCCGGTCCCGGCCGGGGCGGGCCGCCGTGGAACAACCGGGCGGCCAGCAGCGAGGTCGCCTCGTCGACGACCCCCGGCTCCTCCAGCAGATCGCAGGCGGGGCGCTCACCGAGCCGGGAGGTGAAACCCTCGGCCAGCCGGTCGCGGCGGGACAGCTCGGTGAGGGCCGAGACGACGCCCGCGTCCAGCTGCGAGGGCCAGCGGCCCATCCGCCACGCGGGCAGCGCGACCCGGGTCAGCAGCCGGTCCCAGCCCGCGTAGGCGAGCCCCACCTGCTCCTGGGCGACGATCCGCAGACCGTAGTCCACGTTCTGCGCACGCTCGGAGGCGGCTGCGGCGACGCCGCGCTCCATTTCGGCCACGTGGTCCCGGCAACTGCGCAGCAGCAGCCGGGCGACCCAGCCGACGAAGGCGAGGGCGGGACGGCGCAGCACCCGTTCGAAAGCGAGCGTCACGACGCGCCGCGCACGGCCGCCGCCCACCGCGCCCTCCGGGCCGCCACCGCCTGTCGCGGCGCCCGCCTGGAAGGCAGCGGCAGCGCCGTACGGGACGTCCCCGGGGAAGCCCGGTGCCACCGGGCGCGATCCGCCGCCCTGAGCCGCGACGGCGACCGCCGCGTCCAGACCGCGCACGAATCGCCGGGCGGCGGCTATGTCGGGGTGGGCGGACGGGCCCGTACCCGCGACGACCGGTGCGAGCAGTGCGCGCAGCTCGGCGACGCGCATCCACCACAGGAACGGTGAGCCGATCACCAGGACCGGGGCCTGCGGTGCCCGACCGCCGCGCCCGCGCGTGCCCGCGCGCCGGTCCCCTGCCGTACCCGGGTCCTCGGCGCCTGTGCCCGCGTCGGCCGCGCCCGTGCCCGTATCACCGCGCGCGGCGGCCGTACCCGCGGTCGCCGGCACACCCCGGTCCGTCGCCCCGGCGCCCGCGCCCGCCCTGGACCGGCCGTGCGCGCGGTGCGTACGGTCCTCCAGCCAGCTGTCGCAGTCAGGGGTCAGAGCTATGGCGGACGGCGCTGGCACCTCCAGGCGGTCGGCCAGGTCGCGGACCAGCCGGTAGAGGTCGGGGGCCGACTCCTCGGGGATCAGCACGGTCGGGCTGAGGGCCGGCCTGGCCAATACGACCACGGCGGCCACCGCGGCCGCCACCAGCAGCACCACCAGGGCCACGCCGGTCACCGCCCACCGCACGGCGCTCCATCCCTCACCGCCGCCGATCCGGCCGGTGGCGCTCCCCACCAGCAGCACCACGGCCGCGGCCGCGGGTAGCAGCGCCACGGCCAGTGCCGTGCCGCGGATCCGCAGCACCGCGAGCGCGCGGGCGCGCGCTGCCTGTGCTCCTGCTTCTGGAACTGCCACGAGTCTGATCACCCCCTACTGCCCTGCTGACGAGTGAGACAGCGGGCGCTTGGCGGCGTTGCTTCGTACTCCCCCCACTGTCACACCGGTCCACGCTGTCGCAATGCCGGTGGGCCAGTTGCCGCAGCGCACCTGAGCGGCACATTAGTTGGGGCAACGGCGCCCGTCAGCAGGATGGCCAAGCGCTCACTCGATGGAATGGGATTGGCCGGAGCAGGCAACCATCAGGCCCTGCCGCCGCGTGGGAGGGCCGGCAGGGCCTGTCGGATCAGTCCTGTCTTGGCGGAGGAGCCGCCGCGCGTCAGCCGGAGGCCGCCTTCAGCGCGATGTCCGTGCGGTGGTGCGAGCCCGGGAGGGTGATCCGCCCGACGGCCCGGTACGCCCGCTCACGCGCCGTGGCCAGATCGGAACCGGTGGCGGTGACGGACAGCACCCGGCCGCCCGCGCTGACCACCTGCCCGGCGGCCTCGTCGCGCCTGGTGCCGGCGTGCAGGACGTACGCCTTGGGCCCGTCCTCCTCCGCCACCTCCTCCAGGCCGGAGATCGGATCGCCGGTGCGCGGCGTGTCCGGGTAGTTGTGGGAGGCGATGACGACGGTCACCGCGGCTCCGTCGCTCCAGCGCAGCGGCGGCTCCGCGGCCAGGTTGCCGGTGGCGGCGTTGCGCAGCACGCCGGCCACGGGGGTCTTGAGGCGGGCCAGGACGACCTGGGTCTCCGGGTCGCCGAAGCGCGCGTTGAACTCGATGACGCGCACGCCGCGCGAGGTGATCGCCAGGCCGGCGTAGAGCAGTCCGGAGAAGGGCGTGCCGCGGCGGCGCAGCTCGTCGACGGTGGGCTGGAGGACGGTTTCGAGGACCTCGTCGGCGAGCCGCGGATCGGCCCAGGGCAGCGGGGAGTACGCGCCCATGCCGCCGGTGTTGGGGCCCTCGTCGGCGTCGTACGCGCGCTTGAAGTCCTGCGCGGGCTGGAGCGGGAGGACCGTCTCACCGTCGGTGATGGCGAACAGCGACACCTCCGGGCCGTCCAGGAACTCCTCGATGACGACACGCTCGCAGGCCAGGGCGTGGGCGCGGGCCTGCTCGACGTCGGCGGTCACCACGACGCCCTTGCCCGCGGCGAGGCCGTCGTCCTTGACCACGTACGGGGCGCCGAAGGCGTCGAGGGCTTCGTCGATCTCCTCCGGGGTGGTGCAGACGTAACTGCGGGCGGTGGGCACCCCGGCCGCCGCCATCACGTCCTTGGCGAACGCCTTCGAGCCTTCCAGCTGCGCGGCCTCCGCGGACGGGCCGAAGACGGGGATGCCCCGGTCGCGCACCGCGTCCGAGACACCGGCGACGAGCGGGGCCTCCGGACCGACGACCACGAGGTCCGCCTCCAGCGAGGCGGCGAGGTCGGCGACGGCGGCGCCGTCGAGGACGTCCACGGCGTGCAGGGTGGCCAGCTCGGCGATACCGGCGTTGCCGGGGGCGCAGTGCAGGGCGGTGACGTCGGGGTCGAGGGAGAGAGAGCGGCACAGGGCGTGTTCGCGGGCGCCGCCGCCGATGACGAGGACCTTCACGGTACGCAGCCTATTGCCTCGCCGGTTGGCCCATGGCGCGCGGGCCGCCCGGCGGCCCGTCCGGCACCCCTCGTACGTCACGGCCGCGGCTCGTACGTCACGGCCGCGGCGGTGCGTACGTCACAAGGCGCCCGGGCGGCGGGGCGTGGCCGTGTCCCCTTTCGGGTGAGGGCGGGGACGCCCCTATATCCGATCAGCCACCACGTACGGGCGGAAATATCCCGATCGCGGCGGTGAGGCCAACCGTTCGGCGGTAGGAATGGTGGCTCTCGTCAGAGAACGCAACCGCAGCAGGGAGCGCACGGGTGAGTCAGCCGGAGATGCAGCCCGAGGGGCCCCTGGAGCCCCCTCGGCAGGGACGGAAGCCCCCTCGACGGGAACGCGGGAGGAAGCGGGGCGACCTGCTCCGTCAGCCCTTCCCGCTCGGCGACTGGGCCGAGCCCGCCGAGCGTCTGGACGAGCTCTTCCGCTGGGCGGAAGACAGTGCGCTGCGCGTGGCCGAGTGGTACCTCGCCGACCGGGTGTGGAAGCGGCGGACGGCGTTCGCCCTGCGGGTGGGTACCGGGATCGCGGTGGTGGCGGGCGCCACCCTTCCGCTACTGGATCTGAACGGGCTGGTGGGCGAGGGCGCGGGCTGGGGCGCTCTGGCGCTCCTGCTGGCGGTGGCGTGCGTCGCCTGCGACCGGTGCTTCGGGCTGACGTCGGGCTGGATGCGCGACGTGGCGACGGCGCAGGCGGTGCTCCGGCGGCTGGAGGCGCTGCGGTTCGACTGGGCTGCGGAGGGCGTACGGGAGGTGCTGGGCCCCGCCGAGGGCACGGCGAGCGAGGCCGCCGACCGCTGCCTCACCGTGTTGCGGAGGTTCTGCGAGGACGTCTCGGAGCTGGTTCGGGCCGAGACGGCCTGCTGGATGGCGGAGTTCGGGTCCGGCTCCGCGCCGCTGTTCACGCAGGCCCTGGCGATGGGCGCGACCCGCGTGGACGGCGAGGGTCCGGCCGGCCGCCTTCCGCCGCCGCCCGGCGGCCGGCCGAACATGCCGCGGCAGCGGCCGCCCGGGCCGCCGCGTTGAGCGCCGTCAGCTGAATACGATCATGGAGCCCTGGCCCAGGCTGCGGGTCGCGGCCGCGTGCAGGCCGAGCCACACATGGCGTTCCCGGGCGAAGGGGTTGTCCTCGTACGGGAACGACGCCGCGGGCTCCTCCAGGCCGGTGGGGCGGGCGGGGGGCGCCGGGGCGGCCGGCGGGTTGGCCGGGTCGATACCGAGCACCGGGGCGACCGCCTGGAGCTCGCGCAGCAGGCCGTGGCTGGAGCCCAGCGGCCCACCCCCTGCCATCAGTTCGTCGCTGGACAGCGGCGCCGCGAAGTCGACGGGGACGTATGCTCCGGCGTGGTCGTAGTGCCACACCAGATGGGACTGCTGGGCCGTGGGCTCGAACATCTCCAGCAACTGCTCGTAGTCACCGCCGAGTTCGTCCACCGGGGTGACCGCGAGTCCGCACAGCTGCAGCAGGTAGGCGCGGCGCAGGAAGTGCAGCGCGTCGTAGTCGAAGCCGGCGACCGGGGCGACGTCTCCGGACAGGCCCGGCATGTAGCCGAAGACGGGCACGGGTGGGAGCCCGGCTTCGCCGAGGACCTTGTCGTATTCCGCGATCTCCTCGGCGAACGGGTTGTCGGGGCTGTGGCACAGCACATCGACGAGGGGGACCAGCCAGAGGTCACATGCCACGTGATCTCACTCTCGCTCGGGGAACGGCCGTCGGATGGATGGCTGATGGTCGGGCCAGCGTAATGCCCCGAGTACGCTCCGCGAAGTGCGCAGGAGGCGGGAATTCAGCCGTCGTCCGAGCCGCCCGCCGGACCGCCCACGGGTCCACCCGCGGGTCCGTCCACCGGTTCATCCACCCGTCCGTCCACCGGAGGCGAACCGGCGGACGCTCCGGCGCACCCCGCCAGCTCCTCGATGAGCGCCAGCGCATGTGCGTTGTACTCCGAGATGATCCGCTCCGCCGCCGCCGCGTCGGCGCGCGTGACGGCGTCGGTCAGCTCGCCGTGCGCGGCCCACAGCCGCCCGGACAGATCCGGTACGCGGCGCAGATGCGGCACGGTGAACACCCAGCACTGCACCCGCACCCGCTGGAGGAAGTCCGAGACGTACGGATTGCCGACCAGGCCCGTCAGCTCGCGCCAGAACCGCAGGTCGTAGCCGATCAGGATGTCCAGATCGCCGAGGCGGGCGGCGCGTTCGGCCTCATCGGCCCGGCGTCGTACGGAGGCCAGGGCCTCCGGCGAGATCGAGGCCAGCACCTGATCGGCGGAGCGCCGGAACATGCCCTCCACGATCAGCGCCCGGGCCTCGAGCATCGCGCGGAAGTCGTCCAGCGTGAACTCGTGGACCCGGAAGCCCCGGTGCTCCTCGACGTCCAGCAGCCCCTGCGAGCACAGGTCGATGAGCGCTTCGCGGACCGGGGTCGCCGAGACCCCGTACTGCTCGGCCATCTCCTTGACGGTGAACTGCCGGCCGGCCGGGAGCCTGCCCGAGAGCACCTCGTCGCACAGCGCGTCGGCGATCTGCTGACGCAGGGTGCTGCGCTTGACCTGGCTGCTGCCGGGCAGGGGCATCGACGACCGTCTCCTTTGACACTCTCCACGGCCGTCGTCGCGGATGTGCGCGACGGCCCTTGCCTCACGATATGCGAGGGCTGTCGCGGGGAGTACGCCGTGGTCTACACCGCGCTACACCTTCACCGTTCCCTCAGACGGTGTGCGCGTCGGCGGCGGTCAGCGCCTCGTCGAGGATGGCGAGGCCCTCCTTGGCCTCGGTCTCGGTGACGGTGCACGGCGGCACGACGTGCGTACGGTTCATGTTCACGAACGGCCACAGCCCGCGCTGCTTGCAGGCGGCCGCGAAGTCGGCCATGGGCTGGTTGGCGGGGCCGCTCGCGTTGTACGGGACCAGCGGCTCGCGCGTCCGGCGGTCCTTGACCAGGTCGAGTGCCCAGAAGACGCCCATGCCGCGCACCTCGCCCACCGACGGGTGCCGCTCGGCGAGCTCGCGCAGCCCGGGGCCGATGACCTTCTCGCCGATCTCGGCGGCGTTCTCCACGATCCGCTCCTCCGCCATCGCGTTGATCGTCGCGACGGCGGACGCGCAGGCGAGGGGGTGGCCGGAGTAGGTCAGACCGCCGGGGTAGGGGCGCTGGTCGAAGGTGGCGGCGATCTCTGCGGAGATGGCGACGCCGCCCAGCGGGACGTAGCCGGAGTTGACGCCCTTGGCGAAGGTCAGCAGGTCGGGGGTGACGCCCCAGTGGTCGGCGGCGAACCAGCGGCCCGTGCGCCCGAAGCCCGCCATCACCTCGTCCAGGATGTAGACGATGCCGTACCGGTCGCAGATCTCGCGGACCCCGGCCAGGTAGCCGGGGGGAGGGACCATGATCCCGGCCGTGCCCGGGACGGTCTCCAGGATGATCGCGGCGATGGTCTGCGGGCCCTCGAAGACGATGGTGTCCTCAAGGTGGCGCAGGGCGCGCTCGCACTCCTGCTCCTCAGTCTCGGAGTGGAACGGCGAGCGGTAGAGGAACGGCGCCCAGAAGTGGACGACGCCCGCCGAGGCGGTGTCGGAGGGCCAGCGGCGCGGGTCGCCGGTGAGGTTGATCGCGGCGGCGGTGGCGCCGTGGTACGAGCGGTAAGCGGAGAGCACCTTGCTGCGGCCGGTGTGCAGCCGGGCCATCCGGACCGCGTTCTCCACCGCCTCGGCACCGCCGTTGGTGAAGAAGATCTTGTCGAGGTCGCCGGGGGTGCGCTCGGCGACCAGCCGCGCCGCCTCGGACCGCACGTCCACGGCGAAGCCCGGGGCTATGGTGCACAGCTTCGCGGCCTGCTCCTGAACCGCCGCGACGACCTTGGGGTGCTGGTGGCCGATGTTGGTGTTGACCAGCTGGCAGGAGAAGTCGAGGTAGCGCTTCCCGTCGTAGTCCCAGAAATACGAGCCCTCGGCGCCCGCGACGGCGAGCGGGTCGATGAGGCCCTGGGCGGACCAGGAGTGGAAGACGTGCGCGCGGTCGGCGGCCTTGACGGCGGCGCCGGCGGCGGGGTCGGGGACCTGGGGAGAGACGCTCACGGGTTCGCACCTCGATCACTTGTGGACGGTCCGTTCAGCGTACGGAGCCTCCGGCACGGACCGGCACCGCCAATCTGTATGGCTTCGGCCACTTCGCTGGGCAGCGTGTCGGGGCGCCGAGCACTGCCCCGTTGACAGCACACTGTCGATAGGGCAGCATGCTGTCATGATGAATTCCACGGAACAGCAGCAGCAGCCGACCGTGCACGTGGCCGTCTACGACACGCTCGCGGACTGGGAGATCGGCTTCGCGACCGCGCACCTGCGCGACACCACCTATCACCGCGCGCCCCGCACCGGCTTCGCCATCGCGACGGTGGGCCTGACCACCGAACCGGTGACGACGATGGGCGGGCTGCGCGTCACCCCCGACCTCGCGCTCGGCGACCTGCGCCCCCAGGACAGCGCGCTGCTGGTCCTGCCCGGAGCCGGCGCCTGGGACGACGGTGACGCGAACGCGCCGTTCGCCCGTACCGCGCGCGCCTTCCTCGACGCGGGCGTCCCGGTCGCGGCGATCTGCGGCGCCACGGCGGGACTGGCGGCAGAGGGGCTGCTGGACGACCGGGACCACACCAGCGCGGCCGCCGGATATCTGGCCGCCACCGGGTACAAGGGCGGCGACCGGTACCGCGAGGCGGCGGCCGTCACCGACCGGGATCTGATCACGGCCGGCCCGACCGAGCCGATCGCGTTCGCGCGGGAGATCCTGGCCCGGCTCGACGTCTTCGAGCCGGAGGTGCTCGACGCCTGGTACCGGCTCTTCGCGGCGTCGGACGCGAGCGCGTACGAAGTGCTCGCCGCGGCGGCCCAACGGTGACCGGCACACCGGCGAACGGCGCGGCGGACGGCCCGTCGTCGAACGACGCGGCGGCGGACAGCCCGTCGTCGAACGGCGCGGCAGCGGACGGCGTGGCGGCGCACGGCTCCTCGTCGAACGGCGTGGCGGCGCACGGCCCCTCGTCAAACAGCGCGGCGGCGCACGACCCGTCGCCGAACGACGCGCCGGCGCACCGGGCATCAGAGCCCGCTCCCACACTGCTCAGCCGTACCGCGCTCGGCGTCTTCCGGCTCAACGGCCAGTTCCTGTCCGTGGCGGAGGAACTGGCCCGGCCCGCCGGGCTCACCGCCGCCCGCTGGCAGGTGCTCGGCGCGGTGCTCAACGAGCCGCTGTCCGTCGCCGGGATCGCCCGCGCCATGGGCATCACCCGGCAGAGCGTCCAGCGCGTCGCCGACCTGCTGGTGGCGGCCGGCCTCGCCGAGTACCGCCCCAACCCCGCCCACCGGCGCGCCAAGCTGCTCGCCCCCACCGAGCAGGGCCTGGAGGCGGTCCAACGCATCGTCCCCGGGCACCGCGCCCTCGCGGAACGGCTGTCCGAAGCGCTCGGCGGCGAGGCCGAGTTCCAGCGCGTCATGTCCGCCGTGGAGCGGCTGTCCGGCGCACTGGACGCGCTGGCGGAGCGGCGGCCGGCGGACTAGGACGGTTCCGCGGCAGCGGGCTCCGGGCTGCGCCCGGTGTCCGTCGGCGCAGGTCGGGCCGGCTTGTCAGACCCCGCTGTTACGGTCCGGGCATGGGAAAGCGTGTGCCCTTCACGGGCGATGAGAAGGAAAGCCTGCACGTCAGCCTCGACCGGCACCGCGACGCGGTGCTGTGGAAGCTGGAAGGTCTGGACGACGAGCAGCTGCGGCGGCCCATGACGCCGTCGGGGACGAACCTGCTCGGGCTCGTGAAGCACCTGGCGGCCGTCGAGTACGCGTGGTTCTGCGAGACGTTCGGGCGCGAGACCGAGCCGCTCCCGTTCGATCCGGACGACGAGAACGCCGACCTGCGGGTGGAGCCGCACGAGTCCACCGCCGACATCCTGGCGTTCTACGGCCGCGCCCGGGCCGCCGCCGACCAGGCGATAGTCGAGGTCGCGCTCGACGAGCTGGGCACGGCGTGGTTCGGCGACTCCGTGTCGATGCGATGGGTCCTGATCCACATGATCGAGGACACCGTGCGGCACGCGGGCCACATGGACATCCTGCGCGAGCTCATCGACGGGGCGAGCGGCGACCACCGGTCGGACTGACCCACCGGGCCACCGCCGTACCGAGCCACCGGCCGTACCGAGCCCCCGGTTATCCTCCGGCAAGGACTTTCGGGGGACGAGGACATTCGGGGGAAGGACACCGCCGTCATGGACAGCCTGGCGCCAGGGGACCCGCGCACGCTCGGTTCGTACCGGCTGCTCGGCCGGCTCGGCGCGGGCGGCATGGGCCGGGTCTACCTCGCCCGTTCCGATCGCGGGCGTACGGTCGCGGTCAAGCTCGTCCACCCGGATCTCGCGGGTCAGGAGTCGTTCCGCCACCGGTTCCGGCAGGAGGTGGCCGCGGCGCGCCGGGTCGGTGGCGAGTGGACCGCTCCGGTGCTCGACGCCGACACCGAGGCCGAGGTGCCCTGGGTCGCCACCGGCTATATCGCCGGGCCCTCGCTGCAACGCGTCGCGCGGGACTTCGGGCCGCTGCCCGAGCGGTCCGTGCGGGTGCTCGGCGCGGGGCTCGCACGCGCTCTCCAGGCCATCCACGGGGCCGGGATCGTGCACCGGGACCTCAAGCCCTCCAACGTCCTGATCACCATCGACGGGCCGCGCGTCATCGACTTCGGGATCGCCCGCGCCCTGGACTCCCTCACCGACGGCGGGCTCACCTGTACCGGAGCGGCCGTCGGCTCGCCCGGTTTCATGTCCCCCGAGCAGGTGCGCGGCGACCGCGTCACGCCCGCCAGCGACGTCTTCTGCCTCGGCTCGGTGCTGGCGTACGCGGCCTCCGGCCGGATGCCGTTCGGCGGCGAGTCCAGCGGGGTGCACGCGCTGATGTTCCGCATCGCGCAGGAAGAGCCGGACCTCACGGGCGTACCGGAGGGACTGCGCCCACTCATCTCCGCGTTCCTCGCCAAGAACCCGGCGGACCGGCCCACCCCCGAGGAGGTGGTGGACCGCACCGGAGTCGAGGAGCTGCTGACGGATCTGCGGGCCGCGGAGTACTGGCTGCCGGGCGGTCTGGTCGCCCAGTTGGGGCGGCACGCGATACGGCTGCTGGACACGGAGGACCCCGACGTGGGCGACGCGGCGCCCGCGGGCGGCATGGCGTCCCCCACGGCGATGACGCTGACCGGGTCGGGGCCGCGGCCGGGGACCCCGGTTGCCGCCGAGGACGGATATCCCCCGGCTGACGCCGCCGGCGCCCCGACTCCGGCCGCTCCCGCTCCCACGCCCGGGCCCGGGCCCGTTACGGCACCAGTCCCCGGCGGACGGCCAGGGCGGTCCAGGGCGCCGCTGGTCATCGCCGCGGTGGTCGCCGCCGCACTGGTCGGAGGCGGCGTCTACTACGTCGTCCAGCACTCGAACGACGCCGGGAACGGCGAGGGGGCCAAGGGTGGCGACGCGTCATCGACGCCGGACGCCTCAGGTCATGTGCCGAAGCGGTTCCTGGGCACATGGACCACCAGCTTCAGGACGCCCCAGGGGCCCCAGACCCGACGTATCGTCATCAGCCAGGGACGGACCGGGGCGGACGTCGCCACGATCACCGGCGAGGGCACGGACACGGTCGGGCGATACCGCTGCGTCTGGACCGCCGCCCTCACCGCGGAGGGGACGGCAGACGGCCCGCTCAAGCTGGGCCCGTCGGTCGTCACCGTCGCCGAGCCCGGCGGGTCCTCCTGCCAGTCCGGTGCGGCGAGCTACCTGACGATGCAACAAAGAGGCACGTTCCTACGGGGTTTCGTCGACGCCGACAGGCAGTCCGCCGAGCAGTCCCTTACCTACTCGCGCGTCAAGTAACGGCCTCCCGTGGGTGGTTGAAGCAGCGCCTTGGATACGGAACCGATAACGGATCGTCCGCGTCGTCCCCATCGCTCTTCGCCGCCTCCTATTCTCTGGCGAGGGTTGATCAGGGGAAGGGGCACGAACGCATGGAAGACCTGGGGGCTGAGGACCCTCGTCGGATCGGCGAGTACCGGCTGCTGCGGCGGCTGGGCGCGGGCGGCATGGGCCGGGTGTTCCTGGCGCATTCGGCACGCGGCCGCACGGTCGCCGTCAAGCTCGTCCAGACCGAACTGGCCCAACAGGCCGAGTTCCGGCGAAGGTTCAAACAGGAGGTCAAGGCCGCCCAGCGAGTCGGCGGCGACTGGACCGCTCCCGTACTCGACGCCGACACCGAAGCCGACACCCCGTGGGTGGCCACGGGCTACATCGCCGGTCCCTCCCTACATGAGGTCATCGCCGAGGGCCGCCGCCCGCTGCCCGAACGGTCCGTACGCATCCTCGGCAACGGGCTGACCCGCGCGTTACAGGACATCCATGCCGCCGGTCTCGTCCACCGCGACCTCAAACCCTCCAACGTCCTGATCACCATCGACGGGCCGCGCGTCATCGACTTCGGGATCGCCCGCGCGCTGGAGACGGTCACCGACGGCATCCTCACGCGCAGCGGCGCGGTCGTCGGGTCCCCCGGCTTCATGTCCCCGGAGCAGGTGCGCGGCGAGCGGGTCACCCCGGCCAGCGACGTCTTCTGCCTCGGCTCGGTGCTCGCGTTCGCGGGTACCGGGCGGCAGCCCTTCGGCACCGCCGACAGCGGCGTGCACGCCGTGATGTACCGCATCGCCCAGGAGGAGCCGGACCTGGCGGGGCTGCCCGAGGGGCTGGAGGGCCTGGTCCGGGACTGCCTGCGCAAGGACCCCGCCGAGCGGCCCACGCTGCCGGAGCTGCTCGAGCGTACGGCCGCGCCCGAGGACGAGGACGAGGAGACCGCCGCCGAACCGTGGCTGCCGGGCAGCCTCGTCGCCCAGCTCGGCCGGCACGCGGTGGAGCTGCTCGACGCGGAGTCGCCCGCCGCCCCGGCGGCCCTTGGCGCACCCGGCCCGATGGCCGCGGGCGCGCCCGCCCCGCCTGCCGTACCGCCGAGCGCCCCTGCGGCGTCCGGGGGTACGGTTCCGCTGCCGCCGACCGTGCCGCCCACGGCGGTGGGCGGACCCCCTCCGCCCCCGTCCGGTCCCCCGACGCCTCCGCCGCCCTCGGGGCCCCCGGCGCCTGCGCCGTCCTCGGGACCCGCGGCGCGTGCGCCATCCTCGGGACCCGCGACACCTCCGCCACCGTCCGGCCCAGCGGCAGTTCCGGCGCCGTCACAGCCTGGGGCGGCACCTCCGGCACCGTCGGGACCCGCGACACCTCCGCCGCCGACCGCGCCTCCAACGCCGACATCCTTCCCGCTGGCAGCGCCCGCCACGGAACCGGCGACGCCCCCGGCGCCGTCCGGACCGCCGGTGAACGCCCCGGCCACCCTGCCGAAGGCTCCGCCGTCGGCCCCACCCGTGCCTCCGTCGGGCGCCTCGCCGCCCCCGCCGGGCGCCGAGCCGTCGGCCCCGCCCGCGTCCGCGGCTCCCGCGGCCGCGCCCACGCCTGCGGCGTCCACCCCGGCATCGGCCTCCGCACCGGCCGCCCAGCCGGATCCACGGGCGGGGTCCGGCGCCGCTCCCGTACCGGAACGCGAACCGACGTCCACCGCCGAGCCCGCGCCGGAACCCGCCGCTGCCCCCGGGTCCGTGGCGGGGGCGGGGGCGGGCGCCGCGGTGGGGGCGGGCGTCTTCGGGCCGCCGCAGGTCACCTCGTTCGAGACGACCGGCCACACGCCGCCGGGCGGCACCCCGCCGATGGGCGGCGGTACCCCGGGCGGCCCCGGCGGCACCGGCGGCACCGGCGGCCCCGGCGGCCCCGGCGATGGCGGTCCAGGTGGCCCCGGCACCCCGCCCCCGTCGTCGCCCAAGCGCGGCAGGCGCAAGCTCGTCATCGTCTCGGCCGCCGTCGTGACGTTGCTGGTCGCGGGCGTGGCCACGTTCGCGGTCACCCGCGGCGGCGACGACAAGGACGCCGAGGCGAAGGACCGGGACGGCCGGTCGTCCGCGGCGCCCTCCCCCCGGACGCCCGGCGCGGGCGGCTCCCTCAGCCCCTCCGTCTCCGCCTCCCCGACCGACCCGGCGACCAAGCCCGTCACCACGGGCGACATCCCGGACGAGTATCTGGGCGCCTGGGAAGGCGAGATCCTGGAGGACGGCACGCCGACCGGCAAGATCCGCCGGGTCGTGCTCACCCAGGGCACGATCGGCTCCGAGGTCGCCGACACGCTGACCTCCGCCAGCGATGCGTTCTGCCAGGGGGCGGGCACGCTCAGGAAGGTGGAGAGCCTGCTGGTCATCGACACCGACGTGACCACCAGCGTGCCGCAGGACGCGTGCAGCGCCATGGGCGAGCAGACCCTGAAGGTGCGCGACGACGGCTCCATGGCCTGGACCGACACGGACAGCTCCGCGACGGCGACACTGCGGCCCACCGAATCGGGCAGCGAGCCGGTCCCCAGCACCTACCTGGGCACCTGGCAGGCGGCCGACGCGTACGGGGTGAAGAACGCGACGTTCAAGATCACCATCACGCAGGGCGCGTACGGGACCGAGGTGGCCACCACCCTCTGGCAGAGCGACGAGGCCGAGTGCAAGGGCGGCATGCGGCTCGTCTCGACAGACGGCGGGCTCGTCCTGAGCACCGAGGAGATCACCAAGGCGGTGCCGGAGGGCAAGTGCACGGCCTCCGACTCCCTCACCTTCACCGCGTCGGGTGAGAACAAGCTGCGGATCGAGTACGACTCCGACGACAGCGACGAGCCGCAGACGCAGACGTTCACCCGCCTCGACTGACCCCCGCGCCGGCACCGCCCGGAACCGTCGGGAACCGTCGCGAACCGGAAACGCCGCAGGGTCCGCCCCTCATGACGAGGGGCGGACCCTGCGGCGTATTCCGCTCAGCGGTCAGAAGCCAGAGATCAGAGGCCAGAGGCCAGAGATCAGAGGAACGAGTTGATCTCGATCGTCTCGTCGCGGCCGGGGCCGACGCCGATCGCCGAGATCGGCGCCCCGGACATCTCCTCCAGCGCCTTCACATACGCCTGGGCGTTCTTCGGCAGATCGGCGAAGGCCTTCGCCTTGCTGATGTCCTCGGACCAGCCCGGCAGCATCTCGTAGATCGGCTTCGCGTGGTGGAAGTCGGTCTGGCTGTACGGCAGCTCCTCGACCCGCTTGCCGTCGATCTCGTACGCGACGCACACCGGGATCTGCTCCCAGCCGGTCAGCACGTCCAGCTTGGTGAGGAAGAAGTCGGTGAGGCCGTTGACCCGGGTCGCGTAACGGGCGATGACCGCGTCGAACCAGCCGCAGCGGCGGTCGCGGCCGGTGGTCACGCCGCGCTCGTGGCCGATGGTGCGCAGCTTCTCGCCGTCCTCGTCGAACAGCTCCGTCGGGAACGGGCCCGCGCCGACGCGCGTGGTGTACGCCTTCAGGATGCCGATGACGCGGCTGATCTTCGTCGGGCCCACGCCCGCGCCCGTGCAGGCGCCGCCCGCGGTCGGGTTGGAAGAGGTGACGAAGGGGTATGTGCCGTGATCGACGTCGAGCAGCGTGCCCTGGCCGCCCTCGAAGAGGACGACCTTGCCCTCGTCGATGGCGTTGTTGAGCACCAGGGTCGTGTCGCAGACGTACCCGCGGATCTTGTCCGCGTAGCCCAGCAGCTCCTCGACGACCTGGTCGGCGGTGATCGCACGACGGTTGTAGAGCTTGGCGAGCACCTGGTTCTTGAAATCGAGAGCCGCTTCCACCTTCTGCTGGAGGATCGACTCGTCGAAGATGTCCTGGACGCGGATGCCGACTCGGTTGATCTTGTCGGCGTACGTCGGGCCGATGCCGCGCCCGGTGGTGCCGATCTTCCGCTTGCCGAGGAAGCGTTCCGTCACCTTGTCGACGGTCGTGTGGTACGGCGTGATCAGATGCGCGTTACCACTGATCAGCAGCTTGGACGTGTCGACGCCGCGCTCGTTGAGTCCGCTCAGCTCGGAGAGCAGGACCGCCGGGTCGACGACGACGCCGTTGCCGATGACCGGGGTGCACCCCGGGGAGAGGATTCCGGAGGGAAGGAGGTGAAGCGCATACTTCTGGTCGCCGACGACGACCGTGTGGCCGGCGTTGTTGCCACCCTGGTAACGCACCACGTAGTCGACCGAGCCACCGAGCAGGTCAGTGGCCTTTCCCTTGCCCTCGTCACCCCACTGAGCACCGAGCAGCACAAGTGCGGGCACAGGCGTACACCCCTTCCGGGCGGGGCATGTCCAACGTGCGCGGTGGCATGTGCCAGCGCAGAGCCGTCGAACCGGTGCCCCGGATAGACGAAGCCCCTGGCGCAACAGCGACAGGGGCTCTTGCACCGAGAGATTACCTGAGGAAGGACGAAGGTGTCGGCTCCAGACCTCGCCGGAGATTTTCCCGTGGACGTCCGGGAGCGCCCGCTGCTGGTGATCATCGACCCAGCCGCGTGGCAGACGGACGGCGAATCCGTGCGCATCGCGAAAGATGTGCTGTGTGCGGGCGCGCAGGCGAAGATCTGCCTGCCGGACGGGCCGGAGGAGGTCGCGCGGGCGCTGGCCCGCCGGGGCAGTAGGCGGCCCGTCGTGGTGGGGGACGACCGCGCGCTGCTGCATGTGGTGCGGCTGCTGCACCGGCAGCGTGAGCTGGCGGACACGCCGCTGTCCATGGTGCCGGTCGGCAGCGCGGCGACGGTCGGGCTCGCCCGCTCGCTGGGCGTGCCGACCGGGGCGGTCGCGGCGGCACGGACGGTCCTCGACGGCCGCGAGCGGCGGTTGGATCTGCTGACCGACGACAGCGACGGGGTGGTGCTGGGCGGGCTGCGGATCCCTTCGGGTGGAGAGGACGGTACGTACGGGGGGTACGAGCCGTATGAGCCGTACGACGAGGCGTACGAGGCCGACGAGGCTCGTGGGGCTCACGGGGCGTACGAGGCTCACGAGGCGGCGCAGGGCAGGGCGGGCGGTGCCGGCGCCGCTGCCGACGAGGCGGACGCGGCTGGCGGGACGTACGGCTCCGGCCGGGCCGGGCTCGGCGCAGCGGGCGGGCTCGGCGCAGCGGGGGCCACTGGCGGCACGGGTGCCACTGGCGACCCGGCGGCTTCTGCATCTACGCGATCTGCGGGGTCTGTGGGGGCTGTGGGGGCTGTGGAGTCCCCGGGTCCGGCAGGGCACGTGAACGGTCGGGGCGAGCCTGGCACCTCGGATGCCGCGGGAGCCTCGGAACCCGAGGACGCTTCGGGCGCCTCTCGTGCTCCCGATGCTTACGACGCCCCGGGCGCCTCGGGCAGCTCAGGTACCTCGGGCACCTCGAACGCTTCCACCCCAGGCGGGGCCGGCAGGGCCAGGAGCGGAGGCCGTCCCGCGAGGCGGCCCGGTGGTCTCTCGCACCCCGCCCGGCACCACGCGTGGTGGACACCCGCCGCTCGCACGGCGCGGACGGCACTCGCGCTGCTCACCTTGCCGGTGCCCGGCCTGGGCGGCAGCTCGCAGCGCGGGCGCCGGGTCCAGCCGCCCGCCCTGCGGCTGCGAGTGGAGGCGGACGGCTCGCTGCTGGTGGACCTGGACCGGCCGGTGCGGCGGCTCTCGGTGTCGGCGGCGGGTACGGGCCTGGCCGAGATCGTCGTCCACGTGCACGGCGTGGAGACCCCGTTGCGCGCCCGCGCCCGTGCGGTCACCGTCTCAGGACCGGACTTCCGCTATCGAGCGGACACCCTGGTCGGCGGCCCCGTGCGGACCCGGACATGGACGGTGATGGCAGACGCCTGGCGACTGCTGCTCCCCCACGCGTAAGCCGTATCGCGTCACGCGGCGGTAGTCGCATCTCGGCACAAACACCGCGCGGCGGTCATCGCATCTCGACACAGCCACCGCGCGCCCGAGACAGCACACAACCCGCCGCCGGCCGCGGCGGCTCCTCGCCACCTCAGGGGAGTGCCGCGAGGCGGCTCCCAAAGCCTCACGTCAAACCCCGTTCCGTTTGTCCACAGGCTGTGGACAAACGGAACGGGGCGGGTCAGACCTCGACCACCAGCTCCCGCAGGCCCCGGATGACGTAGCCGGGGTTCCACTCCGGCTCCCGTACCAGCCGCAGACCAGGGGCGTGCCGCAGCAACGCGCCGTAGGAAGCCGCGAGTTCCATCCGGGCCAGCGGCGCACCCAGGCAGTAGTGGATGCCCGCGCCGAAGCTGAGGTGTGGGTTGTCCTTACGGCCGAGATCGAGCGTGCCAGGGTCGTCGAAGCGGGCCGGGTCGTGATTGGCCGAGCCGAAGAGCAGCGCGACCTCGCTGCCGCGCGGGATCACGGTGCCTCCGACCTCGATGTCGTCCAGCACCCACCGCTCGAACATCTGGAGGGGCGTGTCGAAGCGCAGCAGCTCCTCGATCGCCGACGGCAGCAGCGCGTCCGGCTCGGCGCGCAGCCGGTCGAGCTGGTCGGGATGGCGGAAGAGCGTCAGCCAGCCGTTGCCGGTGCTGTTGACGGTCGCCTCGTGACCGGCGTTCAGCAGCGTCACGCAGGTGGAGACCATCTCCTGCTCGGAGAGCCGGTCCTCCGCGTCGTGCGCCGCGATCATCGCGCTGATCAGGTCCTGGCCGGGGTTGTCCCGGCGGGCCGCGATCAACTCCCGCAGATACGCGGAGAACTCCAGCGAGGCGCGGACCGCGCGCGCGGCCGTCTCCTCACCGGGATTCAGCTCGTACATGCCGCAGATGTCCGCCGACCACGGGCGCAGCTGCCCCCGGTCGGCCTCCGGAATGCCCAGCATCTCGGCGATCACCGCCACCGGCAGCGGCTCGGCGACGGCCGCTATCAGGTCCCCACCGCCCTCGGCGAGCAGCCCGTCCACCAGGTCTCCCGCCATCCGCTCGATCGTGGACGCGAGCCGCTCGACCGTACGCGGGGTGAACGCCTGGGAGACCAGGCGCCGGATACGGGTGTGGTCGGGCGGTTCCAGGTCCAGCAGTCCGTTGTCGTTGAGCGTGTGGAACGGGCCGTGCGCGGGCGGGGGCGCGGGCCGGCCGAACTCCTCGTGGGTGAACCGGTGCCGGTACGTACGGCCGAGACGGCGGTCGCGCAGCAGGGCGCTGACGTCGTCGTGACGCGGGATCAGCCATTGTTTGGTGGGCGCGAAGTAGTGGGCGCGGCCGGCTTCGCGCAGACTCGCGTACACGGGGTAGGGGTCGGCGACGAAGGACCCGCTCCACGGGTTGAACCCGGCGACTGTGGTCATGACCGGAGCGTACGGGAGCACGGCGCGCGTGAGCCGCTGCGGCGGGCTTCGGCGCTGTGGGGGCGACCGGACCCGGGTGCCGAACCCGAGCAGACCCGGGTGGCGGACCCGGGCGGCCCCAGGCTGGACCCAGGCGGACCCAGGCGAGCCCGAGCGGACCCAAGTAGCGGACGCGAGTAGCGGACCCCCGAGTAGCGGACGCCGGTCCGCGGCTTTCAGGCGCTGCTGTCGAACTCCGGCCGTCAGGCCCCGGGTCCGAGCACCGGCCCTCGATCTCCCCCGGACCTCGTCCGGGTGCCTCCGGACGGGCCGGGTTCCGTGACGCGGGCGAGTTCCGTGACGCGGGCGAGTTCCGCCACCACCGTGTCGGCCGCGGGCGCGGCCGGGTCGATCAGCGGGAAGTGGCCCGTCCCGGCGAGCAGGGTGAACCGGACCCGCTGTCCGGCCCGTGCCGCGGCGGCCGCGAACGCCTCCGCGACCGGCGGTGGAACGTCGATGTCAGTGGCGCCCTGCACGATGGTGGTGGCGATGCCGGTGGGGAGCAGCACGGCGGGATCGGTGTAGGGCGAGCGTGCCCGCATGTGCTCCGCCCCGCCGAGCAGTTCGTCGACGGCGTCCGAGCACACGCGCAGTTCCCGCGCCGTGCGGAACTCCGCGATGGGGGCCAGCGCGACCACACCGAGAACGGGGGGAGGCGAAGGGAGATGCCAACGCGAGCCGGTCGGCAGCCGATGGCGCGCGGCCGCCCACAGCGCGGCGTGCCCACCCGCGGAGTGGCCGCAGAGCACGATGCGGTCGGGGTCGGCGTGAGCCGGGATCCGTGTGCGTACGAGCTCGGGCAGCGCGTCCATGGCGGCGGCGATGTCGTCGAACGTCTCCGGCCACCGCCCGGCCGGTGGCACGTCCGGGGCGCTGTCCGCCGCTTCCTGACGGCCCTTCGGGGCACCGTCGGACGCCGTGTCGGCGCGCTCCTCGCCGCCGCGCCGGTACTCCACGGACGCGACGGCGAAGCCGCGCCCGGCGAGGTACGCGGCGAACGGCGACAGGTGCCACCGGTCGTAGCGCGCCCGCCAGGCACCGCCGTGGAAGAGCACGACGAGCGGCGCGGGGGCACCGGCCTTACCGGCGCCCCCCTCAGCGCAGGGCAACCCGGCGGCCGCCTCGGGAGAGGGCGGGTCGGACGACCCGGCGGGCTCGGTGCGGGGCAGGTCAGGCGATCCACCGCCGGTACGAGACGACTCGGGCGGGCCGGCGTCTTCGCTGGGGTCCGGTTCGGACGGCCCGACGGCCGCGACGCCGGACAGGACAGACCGCCAACCGGGCCCGATGCCGAACAGGGCGGACGGCTCGCCGGGCGGGGTGCGGGGCAGACCCGGCGGCTCGCCGGGCTCGGTGCGAGAGGGATCGGCGTGCCCAGCGCTCTCAGCACGGGGCGACTCGGACCTCACGGCACCCCCGGCGTGGGGCGGGTCGGACGGCCCGTCCGGCGACCCGCCGGGCCCGGTGCGGGGCAGGTAGAAGTCCACGACCTGGTCCGGGTGTTCGCCGTACGCGGCGGACACGTCCGGAGCGACGGGCGCGTGCCCGAAGGCCGACTCCTCCTCGGCGGCGGCCCGCCGCGCGGAGCTGAGGCTGCCGTCCGCCTCCGGCCCGCTGAGCCCGCTGGGCCCGCCGCCCTCCTGCCCTCGCACCGTCACGGGCTAGGACACCCCCTCGGATGTCCCGGTGCCCTCGCCCAGCACCTCGGCCAGCACCCGGGCCGCGCGCTCCGCGTCGGCGAAGCCCGTATAGAGCGGGGTGAAGCCGAAGCGCAGCACGTCGGGGCGGCGGAAGTCGCCCACGACACCGCGCCGGATGAGCTCGTTCATCACCGCACCCGCGTCGGAACAGCGCAGCGAGACCTGGCTGCCGCGCTCCCCGTGCTCGGCGGGGGTGACCGACGTGACCCGGCCCGCGGGGACGTACGTCCCGACGCAGCGCAGGAAGAAGTCGGTCAGGGCCAGGCTCTTCGCGCGGACGTCCTCGATCTCCACGCCGTCCCAGACGTCGAGCGCCGCGTCGAGGGCCAGCAGCGACAGGATGTCGGGAGTGCCGACCCGGCCGCGGACCGCGCCGTCGGCCGGGGCGTAGTCGGCCTCCATGCCGAACGGGTCGGCGTGCGAGTTCCAGCCCGGCAGCGGGGAGTCGAAGCGGGGCTGGAGATCCCGGGCCACGTACAGATACGCGGGCGAACCGGGCCCGCCGTTGAGGTACTTGTACGTGCAACCGACCGCGAAGTCGACACCGTGCGCGTCCAGCCCGACCGGCAGCGCGCCCGCGCTGTGGCACAGGTCCCACACCACGCGCGCGCCGGCCGCGTGCACGGCGGCCGTGATGCCGGGCAGATCGTGCAGTCGTCCGGTGCGGTAGTCGACGTGGTTGACGAGCGCGACCGCGGTGCGCGGCCCGGCGGCTGCCGCCATCTCGCCCGGCGGCACGGGCCGCAGGGTGCAGCCGGTCAGCCGGGCCGCGGACCGCGCGATGTAGCCATCGGTGGGAAAGGTGGTGGCGTCGACCAGGATCTCGTCCCGGGCGTGCACGCCGCCCTCGCCGCCCGGGGCCATGGCACCGCCATCCCCGGCGACCGCGTCATCCGCGCCGCCCGGGGTCACCGCACCGCCCGAGATCACCGTGCCTCGTGCGGGCGCCGCGCCGCCCGGGGGCGCGGCGCCGACTGCGCCGCCCGCCTGGGCGATCCGTACCGCCGCGACGACGGCCTTGAAGACGTTCACGCTCGTCGAGTCGCCGACGACGACCTGGCCCGGCGCGGCCCCGATCAGGCGGCCGACGCGGTCGCCGACGCGCTCGGGCGCGGTCCACCAGCCGCTCTCGTCCCACGAGCGTATGCGCAGCCGCCCCCACTCGTGGGTGATCACCTGCTGCAGGCGCGGGGCGACGGAGTGCGGCAGGGCACCCAGCGAGTTGCCGTCGAGGTAGACGGTGTCGCTGTCGAGGGCGAACCGGTCGCGGACCTTGGCGAGTTCGTCTGCGGCATCGAGCCGCGCCGCCTCTGCGGCCAGCTGCTCAGACATGGCTGCGCGCCGTCCACAGCTCGGGGAAGACGTTCTTCGCCGCGCGCTTCTCCAGCCAGGCCACGCCCGCCGAGCCGCCGGTGCCCGTCTTGGCGCCCATGGCCCGCCGGGTCGCGACGAGGTGGTCGTTGCGCCAGCGCCACACCAGCTCGGCGACCTCGGTCAGCTGCTCGCCCAGCCGGACCAGCTCGCTGTCGCCCGCTCCGGCCTCGGCGTAGATCCGCCGCCACACCTCTTCGACCAGCGGATCCGGCTCATACCGCCGGGTGAGATCGCGGTCCAGCACGGACCGCGGGACCGCGCAGCCGCGGCGGGCGAGGAAGGCCAGCACCTCGTCGTAGAGGCTGGGCTCGGCGAGCGCCTTCTCCAGCTCCTCGTGGACACGCGGCGAGCCCCGGTGCGGCACCAGCATGGACGCGGACTTCTCGCCCAGCAGGAACTCCAGCCGCCGGTACATCGCGGACTGGAAGCCGGAGCCCTCGCCGAGGGCGGAACGGTAGGCGTTGAACTGCCCGGGCGTGAGGTGGGCGAGCGGCTTCCACGAGTCGTTCAGGGACTCCAGCTCATGGCCGGAGCGCCGCAGCGCGGCCATCGCGGTCGGCAGGTCGTCCTCGCGCAGCGCCTGCGCGGCGGTCTCCCACTCGTGGACGATGACGGTGAACCACAGCTCCATGACCTGGGTCGTGACCAGGAAGACCATCTCGCCGGGGTCGTCCGACCGGGGATGCTGCAAATGCGTGAGGACGGACGCCTGGACGTAGTCCTCGTAAGGGGTGGTGCCCTGGAAGTCGAGATTCGGGGTGTCCGGGTCCGCCTCGTTCCCGTGCTGGGGCTGGGCCTGAGCCTGGGCGTGGTACGCGTCGTGATGTTGCGACATCACTGTCTCCTCGGTACAGCGTCCGGGTAGCGGTCCGCTCCTTCCTCATCGGCGATGGAGCCCCGGTCCCCTCAGGACCCGAGATCGCCCGGGTCCTGAGCGCATCATGCGCGGCCCGCGCGCGTACGGCAAGGGCCTGCCTGGTCGGTATCCGCCCAGGCAGGCCCGGAAGCCGGACGCGTACGCGCACGAAGTGCCTTCGTACGGTCCCGATCAGCCGTACTCGACGCGCCTCAGGAGAGCGTGTCCGCCGCGGTCGGGGAGCTGTCCCGCAGGAAGGTCGTGCAGCGCTCGTACTCCTCCTGCTCGCCGATCGCCTGGGCGGCGCGGGCGAGCGCGTGCAGCGCGCGCAGGAAGCCGCGGTTGGGCTCGTGCTCGAACGGCACCGGGCCGTGCCCCTTCCAGCCGCTGCGGCGCAGCGCGTCCAGGCCGCGGTGGTAGCCGGTGCGGGCGTACGCGTAGGACTCGACGACCCGGCCGGCCTCGAAGGCCTCATCGGCGAGCTGCGCCCAGGCGAGGGACGACGCCGGGTACTTCGCGGCGACCTCGGTGGGGGCCGCGCCCGAGGCGAGCAGCTCGCGCGGCTCGGGATCGTCGGGCAGGTGGGTCGGGGGCGGTCCCCCGAACAGGTTCTCGTGAATGGCCATGGGACCCAGTCTGCCGGACGGCCCGCCACGACGGCCGCCTCCGTTGGCTCCACGGGGACGAGCGGGAGGCGGGAGCGGGAGCGGGAGCGGGAGCGGGACCAGCGAAGCTACGGGGAGGAGCGGGCGCGGGGCCAGGGAAGCTACGGGGAGGAGCGGGGCGGGGGACGGTCACCTGGGTGGTGCGTCGGCTCCGGCTCGCCGGGGTCCAGCGGGGGCGCGGCCACCGCGCAGTGCGTGCGGCACTCGGCCCGGCAGTGCGGCGGCTCCCCCTCCGCCGCGGGCGCCAGCACATCGGACCGCACCGTGAACCAGGCGAGCAGCGCGCCGAGTACCAGCAGCACCGCGCACAGCCCCATCGCGAGCCGGAAGGCGTCGTCGAAGCGGTCCGCCGAGCGGTACGCGTCCGGGTCCATGCCGGCGAGCAGCGGCAGGGCCGCCACCGCGAGGAGCCCCGCCGCGCGCGCCGCCGCGTTGTTGACGCCGCTGGCCAGGCCCGCCCGGCTCACATCCACAGAGGCCAGCACGGTCGCGGTGAGCGGGGCGACCAGCGTGACCATGCCGGCCCCGAGCACGAGCAGCGCGGGCAGCACGTCCCGCCAGTACACCGCGTCCTCGCCGACGCGCGCCATCAGCAGCATCCCGGCCGCGCACAGCAGCGGCCCGACCGTGAGCGGGATACGCGGGCCGATCCGTCGCCCCAGCTCGCCGGAGCGGGCGGACAGCAGCAGCATCAGCACCGTGGTGGGCAGCAGGGCGGTACCGGCGGCGAGTGCGGAGTAGCCCGTCACGATCTGGAGCTGGAGCACGGCGAGGAAGAAGAAGCCGCCGAACGCCGCGTAGACGCAGAGGGTGACCGCGTTGACGGCGCTGAACTGCCGCGACGTGAAGATCCCGAACGGCAGCATCGGATCCGGTCGCCGCCGTTCCACCACGGCGAACACGGCGGCCAGCAGCAGCCCGCCGACGGCCGAGCCGAGCACGGCGGCCGAGGCGCCCCGCTCCGGCGCCGCGATCAGCGCGTAGGTGACCGCGCCGAGTGCCAGCGCGCCGAGCCCCGCGCCGAGCACGTCGAACCGCCCGTGAGCATGCGGGTCCCGGGAGTCCGGTACGTGCCGCAGCGCGACGGGGACGCACAGCGCCGCCAGCGGCACATTGAGCAGGAACACCCAGCGCCAGCCGGGCCCGTCCACCAGCCAGCCGCCGACGAACGGCCCGACGGCCGCGCCGACCCCGCCGAACCCCGACCACACGCCGACCGCCCGCGCGCGGTCGTCGGGGTGGAAGGTCGACTGGATCAGCGCCAGCGAGCCGGGCGTGAGCAGCGCCCCGCCGATGCCCTGGAACGCGCGGGCGGCGACGAGGACCCCGGCGTTCGGCGCCAGCCCGCACAGCAGCGAGGCGACCGCGAACCACACCACGCCGATGACGAAGATCCGCCGCCGCCCGAACCGGTCCCCGAGCGCCCCGCCCAGCAGGATCAGCGCGGCCAGCGTGAGCATGTAGGCGTTCACGGTCCACTGGAGCGCGGCGAGACCGGCACCCAGATCGGCTCCGATGCGCGGCAGGGCCACGTTGACGACGGTGCTGTCGAGCAGCGCCATGCCCGATCCGAGGACGGTGGTGAGCAGCACCCAGCGCCCCACGGGCGTGGCGAGCCGGACGGCGCCGGGCGCCGCCGACGCGGACTCGGTCATGCCCCGATCCTCCCCGCACCCCTGCCCGGCGGCCACCTCTGCGGCGGACACGGCGCGGGCCCGGCACCCCGTGTCCGGGGTACCGGGCCCGCCGCCCGTACACAGGTCAGGCGCTGGTCAGCCGCTGCTCAGGCGCCTACTTGAGCTTGGTGCCCGTCGAGCGCAGGTCCGCGCACGCCTTGGTGACGCGCTCGGCCATGCCCTTCTCGGCCAGCTTGCCCCAGCTGCGCGGGTCGTAGGTCTTCTTGTCGCCGACCTCGCCGTCGACCTTCAGCACGCCGTCGTAGTTGCGGAACATGTGGTCCGCGACCGGGCGGGTGAAGGCGTACTGGGTGTCGGTGTCGAGGTTCATCTTCACCACGCCGTTCTCCAGCGCGGTGCGGATCTCCTCCTCCGTGGAGCCGGAGCCGCCGTGGAAGACGAAGTCGAACGGGTCGGTCTTGCCGTGCTTGGCGGCCACGCCGTCCTGGAGCTCACGCAGCAGCTCCGGGCGGAGCACGACGTTGCCCGGCTTGTAGACGCCGTGGACGTTGCCGAACGAGGCGGCCAGCAGGTAGCGGCCCTTCTCGCCCAGGCCGAGGGCCTCGGCGGTCCGCTCGACGTCGGCGACGGTGGTGTACAGCTCGTCGTTGATCTCGTGCGTGACGCCGTCCTCCTCGCCACCGGTCGGGGTGATCTCGACCTCGAGGATGATCTTGGCCTTCACGGCCTCGGCGAGCAGCTCCTGCGCGATGGCCAGGTTCTCGTCCAGCTTCTCGGCGGAGCCGTCCCACATGTGGGACTGGAACAGCGGGTTCTGGCCGGCGGCCACGCGCTCCTGGGAGATCGCGAGCAGCGGACGGACGTAGCCGTCGAGCTTGTCCTTCGGGCAGTGGTCGGTGTGCAGCGCGATGTTGACCGGGTACTTCTTGGCCACGACGTGCGCGAACTCGGCCAGCGCGACCGCGCCGGACACCATGTCCTTGCTGTACTGACCGCCCAGGAACTCGGCGCCACCGGTGGAGATCTGGATGATGCCGTCGCTCTCGGCCTCGGCGAAACCGCGCAGCGCGGCGTGCAGCGTCTGCGTCGAGGTCACGTTGATCGCCGGGTAGGCGAACTTGCCTGCCTTCGCCCGGTCGAGCATCTCGTTGTAGATCTCGGGGGATGCGATGGGCATGTGTCCGCTCCTTGTGATGTGCGGGGTTTCTTCTGCGCCCTGACCTAGGGGGGCGACGTCATCGTCGCGCCTATCCTCGCAGACTCTGTCAATTGCTCCAGACGGCGCCTCGACCGGTACGCCGAAGGGGTGCGGTGTTTCACGTGAAACACCGCACCCCTTGGGAGAAACTCAGAAAAGTCGCAGATCAGCGCGGGTTGATCAGCCCAGGTCGAGATCGGCCAGCGAGTACGCCGGCAGATACCGGAGCCCGGCCTCGGCGATCGCCGGAGCGGCACCCCGCTCCACGATCGTGGCCACCGCCACGACCTCCGCGCCCGCCTCGCGCGCCGCCTCCACGGCCGTCAGCGGGGAGCCGCCGGTGGTGGAGGTGTCCTCGACCACCAGAACCCGGCGGCCCTTGATGTCCGGGCCCTCGATCCGCCGCTGCATGCCGTGCGTCTTCTGCGCCTTCCGCACGACGAACGCGTCCAGCTTGCGGCCGCGGGCGGCGGCGGCGTGCAGCATCGACGTGGCGACCGGGTCGGCGCCCAGGGTCAGGCCGCCGACCGCGTCGTACTCCAGGTCGGCCGTCGCGTCGAGCATGACCTGCCCGACCAGCGGGGCGGCCTCGGCGTCCAGGGTGATCCGGCGCAGGTCGATGTAGTAATCGGCCTCCAGCCCGGAGGAGAGGGTCACCTTGCCGTGGACCACGGCCTTGTCCTTGATCTGTGCCAGCAGGGCGTCACGCGCATCGCTCATGCGTATGAGACTAGTCGAGCGTGCGCCAGCGCCACGTCGTGGAGATCTCCAGCGGGTCGATCGGGGTGACCAGGCGCGGCAGCGTGTTCAGGCCGTTGGGCGGGCCGGACTGCGGCTCGACGCAGACCGCCTCGGCCTGCTCGTCGTAGACCACGACCCACTCGCTGCGGCTGGTGATCGTCAGCTCCAGCCGCTTCGGCCAGGTGAGGGTCACCTCCACCCCATCCGCCATCCCGAAGCAGTCGTCCCAGGGGCCGGGCAGCGGGGCGATGCGGCGCCCGGTGGGCAGGTGGTCCTCGCCCCGCTCCTCCTGCCAGTCGGCGGTGAAGGACAACTCGACGTCGGCGCCGCCCTGGCCGAGGTCGCGCAGGAACCACGGGTGCCAGCCCGCCTGGGCCGGGAAGGAGTCGCCGATCGTCTCCACGCTCATCGCCATCGTGAGACTGTCCGGCACCAGCTCGAAGACCTGGGTGACGCGGCCGGGGTACGGCCAGGGGGCGGCGAGGTCGTAGGTGAAGGACGCGGCGGTCTCCGTCACGTGGGCGGGGCGCCAGGCGGTGTCGCGGCCCGTTCCGTGGATCGCGTGCGGCGGGGCGTTGAGGGGCAGTTGGTGGCGCTCTCCGCCGTTGCGGAACTGGCCCAGCTCGACCCGGCCGCACCACGGCACCATCGGGAACGAGCCGAACTTCGGGCCTTGGCGCAGCAGTTCCGTTCCGCCGATCCGCAGGGAGCCGACACGGCAGCCGTTGTCCGGCAGGACGGTCAGCTCGGCGTCGCCGGCGGCCAGCCGCACGCCCTGGGCCTCCGTTGTGTTGTGGGTGGTCACGACTCCGACCCTATGCGGCCGCGGCGGGCGGAGGTAGGAGGCGCCGACCCGGTGGCCCGCCGCGGCCCACCTGCCCGCCCGTACCCGCCGTCCGCTTACCCGCCCGTACCTACCGCCCTACGGCCCGCCTGCCCGCCCGTACCCGCGGGCGGTCCGGCTCAGCGGCGGCGGCGCAGGACGCGGCGGCCGACGACGACGGCCGACGCGAGGACGAACGCGGCGGCGGGCGCGGCCCAGCGCAGCGCGGCACCGGCAGGGGCCGCGTCGGGGGCGGGAACGGGGGCGTACCGGCCGCGGGGCGGGGCGTGGTCGACCTCTTCGGTGCTGCGGCCGATCATCGTGCGGCGGGCGTGCGCGGCCTCGGCGGGGGGCTCGCCGTCCAGACCGTCCAGCGGGTCGACACCGTCGATGCCATCGATGCCGTCGGCCCCGTCCAGATCGCTGACCCCGTCCAGATCGCCGACGGCGTCCAGATCGGCGCCACCGGGGTCGTACCCGGCGTCGCCGCCGGGCTCCGCCGCCGTATCGCCGCCGGACTCCGCGACGTCGTCCGGCGCGGTGCCGCGAGCCTCCGCCTCAGGCCGGTTCTCGGCCCCCACCCCAGGCGGGTTCCCGGGCGGGTTCCCGGCCGCCGCGTCCTCGGGGGCGTCTGAGGCCAGCCCCGCCGCCAGGTTCGAGGCGAAGCGGTCCAGCAGCCGGCGGGCGACCGCCTCCCCGGTCTGCGCGTCGTACTCCGCCAGGCGGCCCTCGCTGCGTACAGACGCGGAGCAGGCCAGCCGGGTCCCGCCGTCCGCCGCCGCCGGCACGACGGTGAGCACGGCCTTCAGGCCGCCGTCACCGCGCACCTCCACGGCCTCCGCCTCGGCCTCGAAGACCCCGTCGCGCTCGGCGACGCGGAGCGTGCCGCGGTAGGTGATCGTGTGCCCGCCGATACGGAGGCGCAGCCGTCCGGCGATCGGGCCGGCCGACTCGTCGGCGTCCTGCTGGAGACCGGGGATGCTGCGGGCGATACGGGCGGGGTCGGCGAGGGCCCGCCGGACGGTGTCGACGGGAAGCGCAACGAACACCTCATGCTCCATGTCCACCGAGCCTACCCACGGTCCCCGTCCTCAGCGCCGCTCCCGCGCAACTTTCGCGCGCCACCGTACGCCGCCGCGCCCCGTGCCGTACGCTCCGCCCCCATCAGGCCCTCCGCCCGCCCCATCCCGCTCCTCCCCGCGTGGCCGCGCGCCCGCGCCCCGTGCGCCCCGCCCCGCCCCCGTCCGGGCGCGAAGCGTTCGCCGGACCCGGCCTAACCCGTGTAGCGCGGGTGCATCAGGGTCGAGACCGGAGCCACCGGCGCCCGCCGCTCCGCCGCACAGCGGGCCGCCCGCCGCAGCCCCTTCGCCGTCACCGCGCGCAGCGGGGGCACCCGTGGCGACAGGTCCAGCCGGGGACGTCCGCGACCGGCCAGGACGAAGCCCCAGTCCGGCGGGGCGGCGTGCCGCGCGCCGTCCGGCCCGGGGCGCCACGCGCAGCCCCGCGCGCCGCCGACCGCGTACGGCACCGTCAGCAGCCCCACCGACCGCACCGTCGCGTCAACCGTCCAGAAATCCCGCGGCCGGGCGCAGAGCGAACCGGCGTGCACCGTCAGCCGCCCGCCCGGTGCCAGCGCCCGCCGCATCAACCCGTAGAACTCATGGGAGTACAGCCTGGTGCCGGCGGTGGCAGTCGGCCCGGGGAGGTCGGAGATCACCACGTCGAACCGGCCCGGCCCGTCCCGACCGGCGCGGCCGCGGAGCCAGCCGAAGGCGTCGCCCGTCACCAGCCGGACCCTCGGGTCGTCCAGGGAACGCGCGTTGAGGGCGGAGAGTCCCGGATCCGTGCGGGCGAGCCGGACCAGTCCCGGGTCGAGTTCCAGCACGGTCACCGACGCGACATCGGCGTACCGCAGCACTTCGCGCGCCGCCAGCCCGTCGCCGCCGCCCAGCACCAGCACCCGCCGGTGCGCACCGGACATCGCGGGGTGGACGAGCGCCTCGTGGTAGAGCGCGTCGTCGCGGGCGCTGATCCGCAGCCGGCCGTCGAGGTACAGGCCCAGCGGCGCCCCGCCCCGGCCGTCGCCCGCGCCTCCGCCCTGGACGCCGCGTCCGCCCTGGAAGCCGCGTCGGCCCTCACTCTCTGCTTCGCTCCCGCTCCCGCCCTCCACGCCGCCCGTGAGGACGATCTCCTGTACGCCGGTGCGGACCGCGACCCGTACGTCCGCGCCGTAGACGGCCCGCCGCGCGGCGCTCTCGAACGGGCCGGTCAGCGCGGCGCCGACGGCGAGCAGCGAGAGCACCATGACGTTGGCGGCGACCAGCGTCCACCGCGCCCGCACGGTCAGTTCGCGCCGGAAGAGCCACAGCACCAGCCCCCCGCCCGCGACCGCGTTGACCGCGCCCGTCAGCAGGGCGCCGGTCAGCTGGCCGAGCGCGGGCAGCAGCAGGAACGGGAAGGCCAGCCCGCCCACCAGCGCGCCCACATAGTCGGCCGCGAACAGGTCGGCCACCGCGCAGCCCGCGTCCTGCCGCCGCACCCGTTGGATCAGGGTCATCAGCAGCGGCACCTCGGCGCCGATGAGCACCCCGATGGCGAGCGCGAAGCCGACGAGCGCGGTGCCCGACTCCCCGGCCCAGGCGAAGCTCGCGTACAGCGCCATCGCCGAACCGCCGCCGACGAGCGCGAGGAGCGCCTCGACCGCGGCGAAGCCGAGCGCGGCGCGGCGGCGCAGCGGCTTGGCGAGCAGCGAGCCCATCCCCATGGCGAAGACCATGACCGCCAGGACCACGGACGCCTGGGTGACCGAATCGCCCGTCAAGTGCGCGGCCAGGGCGACGAGTTCCAGTTCGTATACCAGGCCGCAGGCCGCGCAGATGAAGGCGGTGGCCAGGACGGAGAAACGGCCGAGCCCGGCGGGCACGGGGACGCCTGGCGGCGACTCCCGCCGCGGCGGAGGGGGGGCGGCCGGAACGGCGCACCGGGCGGACTCCCCACCGTAGGGAGGCGAAGAATCGATCACGCAGAAACGCTACGTCACGACGCACTCACCCCCGGTCACTCACACGGGTGCAATCCGTCCGCCGGCAAGGGCACGGGATTCCCCTATCCGGTGCGACTATCCGGTGCAACCAACGGCGCCGGGTCACACGACCGCACGGGCTACGACGGATCACACCGCCACGTCAGGCCATACGACCGCCCGGGCTGCAACGGATCACGCCACCGCGTCGGCGCGCACAACCGCATGGGTCACAACGGACTACGCCACCGCGTCGGGCTGCAACGGAGCCGCGGCGCGCACGCCCACGCGCGTGCGCGTCGCGACCAGCCGGCCCTCCTGCGGATAGGCGTGCCAGGTCCGCCAGCCCACCTGCCCGTCGCTGCGCTGCGCGAGCATCGCGGTGAAGGCGTGCGGGTCGCCGGGAAAGGTTCCGGCGAGTCCGTGCGGATGGTCGGCGACAAGGGCCAGCAGCTCCTGGGCCCGCCCGGCGAACGAGCCGCGGGAGAGCGTCTCGACGCGCGCCGCGAACTCGTACTCCCGTTCTCCGACCAGGGTGGAGACCCCCAGCGGCAGCGGGGTGCTGCTGCCGGGCATGCAGGCCACGGTCTCCGAACAGGTGCCGTCCCCATTGTCGAGGATCACTTGATGCGAGGCGCCGAGCAGCCTCAACTGCACTTTCACATGGCCGAATTGGAGGCCGAGCGCGGCGAGGGCGGGGAGCGGCTCCCGTCCCAGACACCAGGCGAGGTCGGCGGCGCGGGTATCGATGTAGGCCGTCTTCAGGGTCGTGAGCATGAATCGGCTCCGCAAGCACGCAGTAGAGAAGGTGGGCCGGGCCACTCTCTGGAGCGGACCAGAGGCGTCGGGGGCGCGCCGGCTCGTGCCTACGTTGGGGGTCCGTAGGGTCCGGGAATACGGAATCATGAAATGCACGGCGCCACAGCGTTTTTACCCATGTTCGCCGGGTTTCCATCCCGTCGGGCGCACTCGCGTTCAACTGTTCAACCACCATGCGCCCGGCGCACGTTGGCATCTGGGGGGCGCTTCAGAAGCGGCGCGGGGCGTACGGACGCACCTCCGACGCGGACACGTCACGCCGGCCCACGGCGGCGGCGGGCCGGTGGACCTGCCACCGCCCCGCCGCCCACACCCCCCGTTCGCCGATCCCCCGTCACACTGATTCAGCCGATCAGCGGATCAGGGATCAGCCGCCACCACCACCGCCGCCACCGCAGCCGCCCCCACCACCGCCACCGCCCCCGCCGCCGCAAGACGAGCCGCCGCCGCAGGACGAGCTGCTACCGCACGAGGAACCACCGCCGCACGAGGAACCGCCGCCGCTGCCGGCCCACCAGCTCGTCGACGACCCCGACCGCCGGCCCGTCCGGCGACCCCGGCCGGGCGACCGGTTCCCCGAGGTGGAGGCGACCGCCGCCACCAACGTGATCACGAACAGCACCAGAACGGCCGCCAGGAAGATCTCCAGCATCTGCCCTCACTCTCCTTACATCTCCCCCGAAGCGAGGTTGCGCTCCGTACGTGGAGGGCTGATGCCCCGGCCGAATCCGGCCCAAAGCAGAGTTGAGCAACTCCAGAGGTTGGCCGCAGGATGTCAGGCATGGCCTCCAAGGAACGCCCCCTGCTCAACCGCCGCCTCGCCGCCTTCGGCACGACGATCTTCGCCGAGATGTCGGCGCTCGCCGTGCGCACCGGCGCCATCAATCTCGGCCAAGGCTTCCCCGACACCGACGGCCCGGAGGAGATCCGGGAGGCCGCGGTGCGCGCGCTGCGCGACGGCCGCGGCAACCAGTACCCCCCGGGCCCCGGCGTACCCGAGCTGCGCACCGCCGTCGCCGAGCACCAGCGGCACTGGTACGGGCTGTCGTACGACCCGGACAGCGAGGTGCTGATCACCGCGGGCGCGACCGAGGCCATCGCCGCCGCGCTGCTGGCGCTGCTGGAACCGGGCGACGAGGTCATCGCCCTGGAGCCGTACTACGACTCGTACGCGGCGTGCATCGCCATGGCGGGCGGCACCCGCGTGCCCGTCACGCTGCGGCCGGACGCCGGCTCCGGTACGTACCACCTGGACGTGGACGAACTGCGGGCGGCCGTCACCGACCACACCCGCCTCATCCTCCTCAACACCCCGCACAACCCCACCGGCACCGTGCTCACCCGCGAGGAGCTGGCCGCCGTGGCCGAACTCGCCTGTGAGCGGGACCTGGTCGTCGTCACCGACGAGGTCTACGAACACCTGGTGTTCGGCACCGGGCACACGCCGCTCGCGACCTTCCCGGGCATGCGCGACCGGACCGTCACCATCAGCTCGGCCGGCAAGGCGTTCTCCTTCACCGGGTGGAAGGTCGGTTGGGTGACCGCCGCTCCGCCGCTGGTCTCGGCGGTGCGCTCCGCGAAGCAGTTCCTGACGTACGTGTCCTCCGGGCCGTTCCAGTACGCGGTCGCCGAGGCGCTGCGCCTGCCCGACAGCTACTTCGAGGGGTTGCGCGCGGACCTGCTCGCCAAGCGGGATCTGCTGGCCGAGGGGCTGCGGGACGCCGGGTTCGGCGTCTTCCGGCCGTCCGGAACGTACTTCATCACCACCGATATCCGGCCACTGGGCGAGAGCGACGGCTTCGCGTTCTGCCGCGCCCTGCCCGAGCGCTGCGGCGTGGTCGCGATCCCGAACGCCGTCTTCTACGACCACCAGGACCAGGGCGCGCCGTTCGTCCGGTTCGCGTTCTGCAAACGGGAGCCGGTGCTGGCGGAGGCCGTGGCCCGGCTCAAGGGGCTGGCTGCCGGATAGCCACCGGTCCGTCCGGCCCCTCGGCGCGCCCCTCAGTCGGCCTTCGTGAGGACGATGTCGGGGCAGACGTCCGGGTCCACGTCGTCGAACAGCACCGGGTGCTCGCTGTCGCCGCCCACGGTCAGGAAGCTGATCGGGTCGGGGTTGCCTTCGGGGCCCTCGGTGAAGCTCAGCCTGATCTGCATGCCGTCGACCCCGCTGCGCGGCTCGTAGTCCCAGTATCCGGAACCGTCGAAGGAGCCCAGGCTGTCGTCGCCGTGCTCGTAGCCGCTGTACCGCCAGTTCTCCACCCACAGGTTGACTCCGGAGTCAGGGCCGGAGCGGTGGTACGCGAGCCTGATCCGCATGCCGTCAGGCCCCGTGTACTCCCCGTCCAACGCGCTCACGCTCACGTCGGAGGCGGGCCGCGGACAGCCGTGCGACGGCTTTCCGCCGATCGCGTTCATCAGCCGCAGATAGCCCAGGCCCAGCAGCAGCACGAAGATGAACGAGAAGATCAGGCCGCGCGGCACCGAGCCGTACATCCAGCGCAGCGCGCGGCGGGCCTTCCGGGCCTTGGTCTTACTTGCCATCGGGATGAAGCCGTTCGGTCCAGGTCACGGTCTGATCGATGCTGCGGCCGGGGCCGCCGGGCGGGTTCAGCGATTCCTGCCAGTCGTAATACCCCATGTAGTGAAGGAACGACGAGACGCTCGTGGTGTTGTTCAGCGTGTATTTCACGATGACCGAGCCGTCCGGCTCGACTCCGTTGATCTCGTAGTTGACGCTGTAGGAGCCCAGGAAGGCCTGCCCGAGCCCGTCTTCATCGCCGGTGACAATCGCCGGAAGGTCCTCGACGAACAGCTTCTTCAGCGCACCGAGCTTGCCGTCCTCGGAGATGGAGTAATGGGCCCGGCCGGTGCCGTTGCCCTCCTTCCATCCCTCCAACGTCTGCTTCCGGATGTCCGCCATGCTCTCGCTGCGGCGGATCAGCTCGGTGAACTTGTCCCCGTTGGTGAAGTCCTGATGCTCATCGCCGGTGCCGCCGGCCCAGTCGAGGCCGAGGTCGTACGGATCGTCGTTGTTGCGCCTCGGGTTGGCTTCCTTGCCGTCCAGCGCCAGGTTCAGGGCGTTGTACTGATCGATGCCGAGCGAGGACGTGTGGTTGATGTCCGTCAGCGGGTTCTTGGTGTTGAACCACTGGTCGACCCCGATATCGGCCATCAGCGTGATCGACAGGTTCTCATCGGCGAGATACGCCTTGCGGACCAGCGCGATGATCTCGTCCTGGGCCGTGTCCATCTCCTTCTCGGTCGCGGCGTCGGGCCCGTCGACCGTGCACTGGCCGTCGAAGGCGATCCGGGAGACGACGCCGTCGGGGCCGACGTACAACCCCTTCGCCTCCGCCCTGGCCACCGCCTGTTTCAGCTCCGTGCGGGCCGCCCTGAGCTCGCCGACGCCGTCCACGATGACCTTCTGCACGGCCTCCGCGACCTTGACGGCGCCCGCGACCTGACGCTGGATGTCGTCGATCTGGGACCAGGCGTAGGGGGCCGCCGCGCCCTCCCAGTAACCCTTGTCCTTCAGTGGCTTGAGTACGTCGTCCCGCACCCGGTCGGGCAGTTTCGTTATCTTCCCGTGGACCTCGCCCCATTTGGTGGCGAGCGTGTCCAATGCCGAGAAGTCGGCGTCCATGAGTTCCCGGTAGAAGGACGGCATCACTCGCCCCCGTTCTGCGGCAGGTAGGGCGCATACGGGTTGCCATACGCCGGCGGATAGGACGGCACAGGAGGCTGGTACGGATTCTTCAGATAGGGGTTGAAGCCGTCCTTGACGCCCTTGTCGGTGCCGTCGTAGGCACGGGCCGCCAGCCGCAGGCTCTTGCCGATATGGGTGAGCCAGGCGGTCACCGATCCGGCCTGCTGCTCCCATTTCTCGTGAGACTTCTTCAGCGCATTGGCCGTCTGGAGCCCGTCGAGAGCCTTGACCGCCGACAGCGTCGACTCCTCCAGCGACGCGGCAGGCGTGTAGAAGGCGTCGTGGATCTCGTCCGCCTTCCCGGCCGCGCCCTCCAGCACCTTGTCCGCGATCCTCAGATTCGGCGCCACCGGGCCGTGGACACCCGGCGGGAGCGAACGCTGCGGCGGGGGCGCGGACGGATCGTAGATGTTCGGCGCATGAGGGTACTGGGTGCCCAGCGGGGGCGGTGCCACGATCCCGCGCTGGCCCGGGAGGAGCGGCATCCACTTGTCGGGCGGCTCCGGAAGTTCGTTGTCGGCCTTGCCCGCCTTGTCACCCATGCCCAGCTCTCCCCCGTAGTCCAGATGGCGTAGGCACACCAGTCCTTACGCCGTATCCATGCTCTACCGACAACGACGCGGACCAGCTCCGATCGGTTTCCCAGGCTACCTACGCCGTTTCCGGCGCGGTCGCCGCGCCCCCGCTGGACCAGCGCACGGATCGGGCGCGGGTGCCAGCGGGTCTGCGCCGATCGCGTGCAACCGTGCCCCGGACGGGCGCGCGGCCGGGCGCCTCGGCTCGCGGGCTCGGCTGGATGAGCGCAAGGTCGAAATGCCGAGCCCCCGCCGCATTCCCGGGGGCTCGGCGCCTGACCGCCCGGCGCACGACCGCTTCGAGAGGTGCCCCGTGTCCATCCCCCATAGCCCTGCGGGCATGGGAGGTGCCCCCAACACCGCCGTACCCGTGCAGCCCCCGGAACCGCGCCCCGCCCGCTCCGCCACCGACGTCGTACGGCGATCCCTGCGCCGGGCCGCCCCCGCGCTCGCGGTGTACGCCGCCGTCCGGCTCACCGGGATGGTGGCCATGGCGGTCTGGGCCTGGCGGCTCGGCAGGCACCCGCTCACGCTGCTCGGCTACTCCTGGGACGGCATCTGGTACACGGGCATCGCCCGGCACGGCTACGGCACCTCCTTCCCCTCCCCCGACTGGCCCGGGCTCACCTTCAGCGACCTGGCGTTCTTCCCGCTGTTCCCCGGGCTCGCGCGGGCCGTCGCGCTCGCCACGCCGCTGGGCACGGTCAGCGCCGGGCTGCTCGTCGCCTGGCTGGCGTCGGGGGCCGCCGCGTGGGGGATGTTCGCCGTCGGGGACCGGCTGCACGGCAGGCGCGTGGCGTTCTGCCTGGTGGTGCTGTGGGGGCTGCTGCCGCACGCGATCGTGCAGTCCATGGCGTACACCGAGCCGCTGCTGACCGCGCTCGCGGCCTGGTCGCTGTACGCCGTGCTGACCGGGCGCTGGGTCTGGGCGGGCTCGCTGGCCCTGCTCGCCGGGCTCTGCCGCCCCAACGGGATCGCGGTCACGGCCGCCGTGTGCTGCTCCGCGGTCACCGTGTTCGGCCGCGACCGGGTGGCCGAGGCCCCGCCGAGGTGGCGGGTCTGTGCGGGGGCCGCGCTCTCACCGCTGGGCTGGCTCGGCTACCTCGGCTGGGTCGGGGCCCGGCGCGGCGATCCGCTCGGCTACTTCGCGGTGCAGGCCGACTGGGGGTCGCGGTTCGACCTCGGCCGCGACACCCTCCGCTCCGTACGCCACGTGCTCCTCGGCGACGACGTGCTGGCTGTCTACATGGTGCCCGCGGTCCTCGTCGCCGCACTGGTCTCGCTGGTCCTGTTCGTCCTGGACCGGCCACCGCTGGCGCTGCTGGTCTACACCCTCGTCCTGGTGGTGATCACGCTCGGCGGCGGCGGGACGTACTACTTCGCCTCCAAGCCGCGCTTCCTGCTGCCCGCCTTCCCGCTGCTGCTCCCGGCGGCCCTGGCGATGGCGAGAGCCCGGCAGCGCACCGCCGTGGTGGCGGCCGGCGCGCTCGCCGGGCTCTCCTGCCTTTATGGGACGTATCTGCTGACCGTCGCACCGGTGCCGATGTAGCCCACCGGCAGCTGTAGCCCACCGGCAGCTGTGCCCACCGGCGGCCGAAGGCGCGACTGCGACGCGGGTGTCAGTCCCCGTCGGGTGTCGGCCCTCGTCGGGTGTCAGTTCTCGTCGTCCGGCTTCTCGTCGTCGCCGGACTCGAGGTCGGACTCCAGGCCGAGCTGCTCGACCAGCCACTTGTCGAACTCGATCGACGCGCGGACCCAGCTGACCGTGCTGGAGACGAAGTGCTCCAGGCTGACGCCGGTGCCGATCAGCATCTGCGCCTCACCGATCAGCCGGACAGTGCCGTCGTCGTTGGTGTGGCTGTAGACCTTGGGCCACAGGGTGCGGCGGTTCCAGTCGTCGACGACCTCCAGAAGCTGGTGCTTCGTGTCGATCTCGTGCGGCCGGTCGTAGAACGTACGGACCGAGAAGACCTGCTGATCCTGCTCACCGCGGAACATGAAGTACGTACGGAACTGCTCCCACGGCGCGACGAGGTCACCCTCCTCGTCGACGACGTACTTCAGCTCCATCTGCTCCAGCAGCTGCTTGACCAGGTCCTGGTCCGGAATGACAGGGCCAAGAGGACCGCTCGGCTCGGGCTCTGGCTGGCCCCCGAAGTTCGGAATCGAGGACGGGTCGATGCTCACCGTGGATTTCCCTTCGTACGGATACAGCCATCCTCCCCCACACCCGCCCGTTCGCCGCAACCCCTGGCGTGGCGATCAGCCCAGGGCTGACAGCGCTTGCCGGGCCGGGCGGCCCCAGGGCTGACAGCGCCTACCGGGCCGGGCCCACCAGCAGGCCGTCGCCCGCCCGGTCCACCCGGACCGTGTCGCCGTCGCGGACCTCGCCCGCCAGGATCTCCTTGGCCAGCCGGTCGCCGATCGCGGTCTGCACCAGGCGGCGCAGCGGCCTGGCCCCGTACGCCGGGTCGTTCCCCTCGTCCGCCAGCCACTCCAGCGCCTCCGGGGTGACGTCGAGCGTGAGCCGTCGCTCGGCCAGGCGCCGGGCGAGCCGCTGGATCTGGAGTTCGGCGATCCGCCCCAGCTCCTCCTTCGACAGGGCCGAGAAGACCACCAGGTCGTCCAGCCGGTTGAGGAACTCCGGCTTGAAGGATGCCCGGACGACCTCCAGCACCTGCTGCTTCTTCTCCTCCTCGCTGGTCAGGGGCTCGACCAGGTACTGGCTGCCCAGATTGGAGGTGAGGATCAGGATGGTGTTGCGGAAGTCCACGGTCCGGCCCTGGCCGTCGGTGAGCCGCCCGTCGTCCAGCACCTGGAGCAGGATGTCGAAGACCTCCGGGTGCGCCTTCTCGACCTCGTCCAGCAGCACGACGCTGTACGGGCGGCGGCGCACCGCCTCCGTCAGCTGGCCGCCCTCCTCGTAGCCGACGTAGCCGGGCGGGGCGCCCACCAGCCGGGCCACGCTGTGCTTCTCGCCGTACTCGCTCATGTCGATGCGGACCATCGCCCGCTCGTCGTCGAAGAGGAAGTCCGCGAGCGCCTTCGCCAGCTCGGTCTTGCCGACGCCGGTGGGGCCCAGGAAGAGGAACGAGCCGGTGGGCCGGTCGGGGTCGGCGATCCCGGCGCGGCTGCGGCGTACGGCGTCGGAGACGGCGCGCACCGCCTCGCCCTGCCCGATGAGCCGCCTGCCCAGCTCGTCCTCCATGCGCAGCAGCTTCTGCGTCTCGCCCTCCAGCAGCCGCCCGGCGGGGATGCCGGTCCAGGCCGCGACGACATCGGCCACGTCGTCCGGGCCGACCTCGTCCTTGACCATGGTCTCCTTCTTGGCCTCCTGCTCGGCCTCGGAGGCGGCCGCCAGCTCCCGCTCAAGGCCCGGGATCTCCCCGTACAGCAGCTTGGAGGCGGTGTCGAAGTCGCCGTCCCGCTGCGCGCGCTCCGCCTGTCCGCGCAGGTCGTCCAGCTTCTCCTTGAGCTCACCGACCCGGTTCAGGCCCTGCTTCTCCTTCTCCCAGCGGGCGGTGAGGCCGCGCAGCTCCTCCTCCTTGTCGGCGAGGTCGCGGCGCAGCTTCTCCAGCCGCTGCCTGCTGGCCGCGTCCGACTCGTTCTTCAGCGCCAGCTCCTCCATCCGCAGCCGGTCGACGGCCCGCTGGAGCTCGTCGATCTCGACCGGCGAGGAGTCGATCTCCATCCGCAGCCGGGAGGCGGCCTCGTCCACCAGGTCGATGGCCTTGTCGGGCAGGAAGCGGGAGGTGATGTAGCGGTCGGACAGGGTCGCGGCGGCGACCAGCGCGCCGTCCGCGATCTGCACCTTGTGGTGCGCCTCGTACCGCCCCTTGAGGCCGCGCAGGATCGCGACGGTGTCCTCCACGGTCGGCTCGGCCACCAGCACCTGCTGGAAGCGGCGCTCCAGCGCCGGGTCCTTCTCGATGCGCTCGCGGTACTCGTCCAGGGTCGTCGCGCCGACCATGCGCAGCTCGCCGCGGGCCAGCATGGGCTTGAGCATGTTCCCCGCGTCCATGGCGGAGTCGCCGCCCGCGCCAGCGCCGACCACGGTGTGCAGTTCGTCGATGAAGGTGATGATCTGCCCGTCGCTGGCCTTGATCTCGGCGAGGACGGTCTTGAGCCGCTCCTCGAACTCACCGCGGTACTTCGCGCCCGCGACCATGGCGCCCAGGTCGAGCGCGACCAGCCGCTTGTCGCGCAGCGACTCGGGTACGTCGCCCTTGACGATGCGCTGCGCGAGCCCTTCGACGACGGCGGTCTTGCCGACGCCCGGCTCGCCGATGAGCACCGGGTTGTTCTTGGTCCGCCGGGACAGCACCTGCACCACGCGGCGGATCTCCTGGTCCCGCCCGATGACGGGATCCAGCTTGCCGTCACGCGCCGCGGCCGTGAAGTCGGTGCCGAACTTCTCCAGCGCCTTGTACGTGCCCTCCGGGTCCTGGGTGGTCACGCGCTGCGTCCCGCGCCGCTTCTCGAACGCGTCGAGCAACCGCCTGGCCGACGCGCCCTGCCGATCCAGCAGCTGCCCGGCCTGACCGCCCTTCGCGGCGATCCCGATCAGCAGATGCTCGGTGGACACGTACGCGTCGCCCAGCTTCCGGGCGCGCTCAGCGGCGTCGGCGAGCACGGCCAGCAGTTCGCGGCTGGCCCTCGGTGGCGCCACGGTCGAGCCCTGCACGCTGGGCAGCCCGCCCAGCAGCCGCTCGGTCCCGGACCGTACGGCGGCGGCGTCCGCCTCGACAGCGGCCAGCAAGTCCATCAGGTTCTCGTTGTCCTGCCCCTGGAGCAGGGCGAGCAGCAGATGCGCGGGGGTCAGGTCCGCGTGTCCAGCGGAGACCGCCCGCTCGTTGGCGGCGCTCAGCGCCGCCTGGCTCTTGTTGGTCAGCTCGGCGTCCACGGCTGGCTGCTCCTCCTCGCGCGATCGGCAACGGAACTGTCGGCGAACAGACGGTCGGCGACTGTCTGTGACCCTACCGACCTGCCCTTAGCAACATACGATAAGTTGAGTCTATTCCACTCAAGGCACTGGCGACAGCTTGCCGAGGTTGCCGATAGGTTCATCCTCATGGCGATCGACTTCCGGAACCCCGACCCGCTGTACCTCAGCTTCTGGCGCGAGCGCCACCTGTGCACGCTCACCACCCTCCGCCCCGACGGCACCCCGCACGTCGTCCCCGTAGGCGTCACCTACGACCCGGAGGCCGGGCTGGCCCGCGTCATCACCAACAAGACCAGCCGCAAAGTCGCCAACGTCCTGGCCGCGGGCCCCGACGGCGCCCCGGTCTCGGTCTGCCAGTGGGCCGACGTCCGCTGGGCCACGCTGGAGGGCCGCGCGGTCATCCGCACGGACGCGGCCCGCGTCGAGGACGCGGTGCGCCGCTACGCCGAACGCTACGAGCGCACCCCGTCCCCGAACCCGGACCGCGTCCTGATCGAGATCGCCCTCACCCGGGCCCTGGGCCGGGTCACGGATCCTCGCCTCAGGGCTCCTCGTCAATGACCTCCAGATTCACGAACCGCGGCTCGCCCTCGCACAGCGACCGGAACTCCTCCGCCATGCGCCGCGTCTCGGGCAGGGCGTTGTTGACCATCGCCTTCTCGTACGACGGGAACTCGACGATGTCGACGTAGTGCCTGGGGTGCTCCCGGTCCCGCGTGTGGAACTCGCGCGTCACCGTGCGCCTCCCCTCCGTCGCCATCATCCACTCGTCCATGAGCCGCGACATCTTCTCTTCCTGAGTCGTCTCGTACTCGATGACCTGCATGAACTTCATGGCCTAGGCGTCCTCTTCCACGCGGGCGTAGCTCTGGGCCATGACACCCGCGAAGTCGTACAGGACGCACGGCTCGCTGCCGACCACCCAGGCGTCGTGCCCGGCCGGGACGACGAAGACGTCCCCGGGCCCGATCTCAGCCTCGGCGCCGTCGTCCATCCGGATCCGCATCCGGCCTTTGACCACGAACCCGTTGTGGTGGACCTGGCAGCTCTCGGTCTTCGCGATCGGCTTCACCGACTCCGACCACCGCCAGCCGGGCTCGAACGTCCCGACGGCGAAGTCCAGCCCGGTCATGTGCAGCGCGTCGAGGTGTCCTCGGGGAAAGTCGCGCCGCTCATCCGGCTTCTCGATCGTCTTGACTTCCAACATGGCGGTACCTCCTGCCGTACCTCCATGGTGCGCTTGATCGCGGCGGCGAGCGCCGTACGAGGCTCAGCGCGCGGCCGGTGGCCGTACGGCACCGTCGCCCGCGCCCCAGTCCCACAGCGCCTGGAGCACCGGCCCGAGGTCGCGGCCGCGCGAGGTGAGCTCGTAGCGGACGGTCGCGGGCCAGCCGGGGGTGCGCTCGCGCCGGACCACACCCGCGGCCGCCAGCTGCGCCAGCCGGTCGGTGAGCACCTTGTCGGAGAGGTCGGGGAGCGCGGCGGCCAGCTCGCTGTAGGCACGGCCGCCGCGCAGCAGTTCACGTACGACGAGCGTGGTCCAGCGGCCGCGCAGCGCGGACAGCGTGATCTCCACCGGGCAGTCGGGGCTGGGCGCGCGGACCTCGGCGCGGGGGTCGTCGGGCAGCCCGTGACGAACCGTTGGGTGAGCCACGGCACCGCCTCCTAGGGTTCCCGCCATGCCCACCCATTCTGCTGCTTCCGCTGCTTCCGCGCCCCCGCCCCTCCCCGCAGCCGCCCACGACCTCCCCGCCGTCTTCGCCGAACGCTTCAACAGCGGCGACGCGGCGGCGGTCCGGGAACTGTACGAGGAGGGCGCGGTGTTCGTCCGGCCCACGGGCACCCCCGCGACGACGCCGGAGGCCATCTCCCGCGCCAACGCGGACTTTCTGGGCCTCGGCCTGCCCATCGCCGTCACCCCGCGGCACATCCACGTGGCGGGCGACATCGCCCTGCTGATCGTGGACTGGAGGCTCGCCGGCACCGCGCCGGACGGCACCCCGGTGCGGATCGAGGCCACGGCGACGGACGTGGCGCGCCGCGGCCCGGACGGCCGCTGGCGCTATGTGATCGACAGCCCCTTCGGCGCGGCGACGGAGCGGTCTTCCGCGGACGGGCTCTCCGCAGACCGGCTCTCCACAGACAGGCCTCAGTCAGACGGGCCTGCGGCGGACACGCTGTCCACGGACAGCCCTGCGGCGGACAGGTCCAGCTCGCCGACGACCTGATCCCCGCTGGTCTCCCCGGTGAGCCGGAACCCGAGCCCCAGGTAGAACCCCTCGGGCCCGTGCTCGCCCTGCCCCCAGGTCACCGTCACCCGCGTCTGCCCGCGCCTGCGGACCTCGTCGCACACAGACGCCACCGCGAAGCGGCCGCATCCCCGCCCCTGCTGGCCGGCGGCGACGACCAGCCGCCAGAGGCCGCTGCGGGGCCTCTCGTCCGGGTTGTCCGGATCGAAACGGACGTCGAAGAAGCCCATGACGAAGCCCACGAGCCGGTCGCCGTCGAAGACCAACCGCGGCCAGGCGACGTCCGGTTGCGCGTACGCCTCGGCCAGCGACCGGGCGACCGGAGCCACGAACCGCTCCTGCTCGGGCCGTACCCGCAGCCGGCACGCGTCGAGCACGTTGTCCGGCGTGACCTTCTCCAGGCGGAGCGATGAAGACATGCCGGGACCCTATGGGCGGTCCCGGCGATGAGCCACCGCATTTCACGGCGACGCCCCGCCGGTCGGTCCGTCGATCCGGCGGGGCGTCAGCTGCGGCAGCGAACGGTCAGCTGCGGTAGCGAACCGTCAGGTGCGGTAGGCGTAGTAGGCCGAGCCCGGGTTGGAGACCACGATGCTCGTCAGCGACTTTCGGTAGGTGTTGACCGAGTGGTAGGTCATGTACGGGACGCCGGTCCGGCTCCGGTACGTGGTGATCATGGTGTGGTCCTTGGACCCGTCCTTGTCGAAGTCCATCTGCAGGATGTCCCCGACCTCCATCTGGTACGCGTTGGAGAGGTTGGTCGCCCGCTTGTGGTGCAGCGTGAACCACGACCACTCGTTGGCGCCGACCCAGGACGTCGACTGGTACGAGGAGCTGTACCACCAGTTGCGGTAGTCCGCGTAGTCGCCGGAGTCGTGCTTCCAGCCGCCCGCCTTCAGGGCCTGGCTGACGAAGTTCGTGCAGTCCCCGCCGTCATCGTTGAACTGCCGGTAGGCGGGGTTGTAGTTCTTCCAGTATTTCTCGGCGTACGCGGCCATGGCCTTGTAGTTGTACGGGGTGGCCCCCGCCGTCCTCGGCTTCGACCGCGCGGGGTACGACGTGGCGGCGGGGGTCGCGCTCGGCGGGCCGTCCCCGGCCGTCGCCACCACCGTGCTGGGCGCGTTGACCGCCCTGAGGCCGTTGTCCGTGGGCCTGATGCCCGTCAGCTCCCACCTCCCGTCCGGCGAGGCGGCGAAGGTCAGCTCGTGGTGGGCCTGGAAGCCGGTCGTCGCGGGCTCGTCACCGCGGATCTTCTTGTACGTGAGCGTCGTGGTCTCGGTGACCTGGACAGTGGCCCGTCCGTCCTTGACGCGGGTCTTGTCGACGGTGGTCCGGGTGTCGGCCGCGGTGTACGCCTCGCCCAGCGCGGCAAGCCGCGCCTTGCGGGTCCGCAGCGAGGACACCGCGGTGCCCTCGGTCCGCGCCAGCCCACCCGACAGGCGCACGTCCGAGTCCACCAGCGGCGCGATCCGCCGCACCGGCCGGGTGTCCAGGAGCGCCGACGTACGGTCGGTCAGCACGGCATCGGCGATACGGGCGAAGGACTTGGCCGTCGCGCGGTCCGCCGAGCGAGGCTCCGCGGAGGGGTTCCCCGCCCCGTTCCCCGCCGCGTACGCTGCCGAGGCAGGCAGCAGCGCGGCCGACAGAGCCACGGCCAGTACCGCCCCGACAGCCCCTCTGCGCAACGTTGTTCTCACGGCTTACCCCCACTTCACTTCGGCCCGGACGGACCGCGCACGGAATCCCCACATGGACTCCCGGTTTGTGAAGGATACGTGTAGCCCCGCCGCTGTCCAGAGGAAGCGGCGGGGCAGATTCCGCAGGGGGCGGCCGGCCTTTCGCGATGACCCCCGAACACCGCGACCACCGGCATCGACCACTCTCCCGTCGCGCCTGACCCACCGTCGTCAGCCGACAGGTCGATCGGGCTCCGCTTCGCGGCGGAGCGCGGCGCTCCGACTCATTCCCCGGAGGTAGCCGTGCGGCGGGCCGCGAGGCGGCCTTCGAGGCCGTCGAGGAGGGCTTCGAGGCCGAGTTCGAAGGTCTTGTCGGGAGCCGCGAGGTACTCGGCGGAGGCCGTCCCGATGCGGCCGCGCAGTCGCGGGAACCGCATGGCGACCTCACCGGCCTTGGCCATGGTGTCCTGGATCAGCTCCTCCGCGTCACCGCCGTCGCGACTCAGCCGCCTCGTCAACGACGCCGCGGCCGACGCCCCGAGGGCGTTGCCGAGCACGTAGGTGAACACGCCGGCCGCCGCCTGGTCCGCCTCCTCGCCGACGAAGCCGGCCTTCTCGTAGAGGGCGAGGCTGTGGTCGTCGTGGCGCGACTTGCCGGACCCGTAGAGGAAATAGGAGCCGAAGGCCTGCACGAGCCACGGGTGGCGGGCGAGCATCGCGTGCAGGCCGGTGGCCATCGAGGCGGCGGCCGTGCGCCAGTCGACCGCTTCGAGATCGGGCAGCTCGATCTCGTTCCACACGTGGTCGCCGGCGAGCAGGACGAGGTCGTCCTTGTTCTTGACGTGCCAGTACACGGCGGTGGCGACGGTCCCGAGCCGCTTGCCCAGGGCGCGCATGTTGAGCCCTTCGAGACCTTCCTCGTCGAGTAGCTCGACGGCGGTCCGGACGATCTGTTCCCTGGTCAGCGAGGCGCGCGGCATGCCTCCACGATAAGACACCGCCCCGCCGGCCTGCACTAAGTTCAGCCCACCACTTGCACTTAGTTCAATCAGTCCTCTAACGTTTCACTTGAACTTAGTTCAAGTCCGTCGAAGGGAAATTGGGATGTCACAGGCAGAGCTGTCGGAGTTCGTGGAGGCGACCGCTGCGGAGTTCGGCATACCCGGTGTCGCCGTCGGGGTGTGGGCCGACGGCCAGGAGATCTACGCGTGCCACGGCGTGACGAGCGTCGAGAACCCGCTGCCCGTCGACGAGAACACGCTGTACCAGCTGGCCTCGGTCACCAAGACCTACACGGCGACCGCGCTCATGCGTCTGGTCGCGGACGGGCTGGTCGAATTGGACGCCCCGGTGCGCCGGTACGTTCCCGAGCTCACGCTGACGGACGAGCGGGCCGCCGCGGAGATCACCGTGCTGAACCTGCTCAACCACACAGCGGGCCTGGAGTGGGGCGTCATCAACGACACCGGCGACGGGGACGACGCCCTGGCCGGCTACGTGGCGTCGATGGCCGAGCTGGAGCTGATCGCGCCGCCCGGCACCCGGTCCTCGTACAGCCAGGCGGGGTACAACCTGGTCGGGCGGATCCTGGAGAAGGTCACGGGCATGACGTACGAGCGGGCCGTCTCCTCGCTCGTACTGGAACCGCTGGGCCTGTCGGAGAGCCTCTTCGCGCCCAACGACGTCATGACGCGGCGGTTCGCCGTGGGGCACAACCGCGACGAGGACGGCACGCCGTCCGTCGCGCGGCCGTGGACACCCACCACGCGCGGCAATCGACCCGGCGGGGGCCTCGTCTCGTCGGCGGCGGACCAGCTGCGCTGGGCGAGGTTCCACCTGGGCGACGGCCGGACGGAGAGCGGCGTCCGCGTACTCCCCGCCGACCTCTTGCAGCAGATGAAGGAGCCGACGGTCGCGCTGCGGGGCAGCGCGGAAGGCGACGCCATGGGCATCGGCTGGTTCCTGCGTGACGTGGACGGCGTCCGTGCGGTCGGCCACGGCGGGTCGGCGAACGGTCAGTTCTCCGAACTCCTCACCGTGCCGGAACGGAACTTCGCCGTCGTCACGCTGTCCAACGCGGGCCCGAACGGCATCCTCTTCAACCAGGCCGTGGTCCGCTGGGCCCTCCAGACGTATCTCGGGGTCACCGACCAGGACCCGGAGCCCCTCCCGTACGACGAGGTGCGGGCGCGGGCCCAGGAGATCGCCGGGACCTACGAGATCGACGCCATGACGCTCACGATCGACGCGGGCGGGGCGGACGGGGCGGACGGGGCGGACGGGGCGGAGCTGACGCTGGAGGTCGTGATCAAACCGGAGATCCGCGCCGCCGCCGACACCGACCTCCCCCCGGACTACGCACCGTTCACCCTCGGCCTGCTGCCCGGCGACGGGGACGAGTACGTCCTCACGAGCGGCGGTTTGAAGGGCCGGCGCGGCTTCTTCACCCGCGACGAGAGCGGCACGGTCGTGGGCGTCGACCTCGGAGGCCGCATGTTCACCCGGGTTCCTCAGGCTTCTTCCGCCTGACCAGGGCGAATGCGCGGCCCGGGGCGGGCCCAGCCTCCCAGCGGGTCCTACTCCTGAGGCCGCCAGGTATAGCGGACGTCCGGCTCGTGCTCCTCATTGCGCAGCCCGTCGGTGTACTCGACCGCGATGAAGCCGTGTCGCTCGTAGAACCGCCGGGCGGGCCCGTTCACGTGGAACGTCCACAGTCCCAGCCCATGGGGCCGTCGCCGCTTGGCCACGTCCATGAACCGGTCGCCCACACCGCGGCCGCGCCAGGACGGGTCGAGGTAGAGCTGTTCGAGCTCCTCACCGTCGAGGACCAGAAGCCCGATCACCGAGCCCTCGGCGACGGCCACCCAGGTCTCGTACTGCGGCACGACCACGTGGGTAAACCAGCTCCGTACCTCGTCGTCGCCGTGCGCGCGGCGCACGGTCGGCAGCGCGGCGGCGAAGGAACGCAGCCACACGTCGGCGATGTCGGCCGCGTCAGAGTCCACCGCGCGCCGCAACACCAGCTCAGCACTGTTCACAGCGCGCGACTATCGCAGAGGGGCGCCCCTGGGCGCATCCGGATTCAGCTGTCCGCGTCGAACTGGCCGGCCTTCGCGGCGCGGAGGAAGGCGGCGAGGGCGGCGGGGGTGGTGGCGAGGACGACGGCGGGGTCGTCGCTCTCCCGGAGCCGTACGAGGCCGTCGGCGGCGCCGAGCTCCACGCAGTTGTTGTCCGGGCCGGTTCCGGAGAACGACGACTTCCGCCAGCGAACCTGCCGCATAGCCAGACCTCTCACAGCTCGCGCGCGATCCGGTGGATGAAATCCCGCGACTTCTCGGGGCTGAGGGCAGAGCGCTCCACCGTCCCCAGGAGCGTTCGGTAATGGCCGAGCTGCGCTTCCGCGTCCAGGAAGACGCTGCCGTGTACGTGATCAATCTGAACCGTGTCGAGTTGGGGTACCGGGCCCGACGCGTACGTCATCGAGTAGCCCATCCCCGCGAAGCCGTCCGCCGAAAAGGGAACCACCCGTACGGTAACGCCGGGGAGTTCGGCCCGCTCCACGAGGTACTCGAGCTGCTGGCGCACGGCGGCCCGGTCGCCCACTCTCATCCGTAGCGCGGCTTCGTGGACGATCGCCATCAAGACAGGCGCACCCTCACGGTCGAGAACCTGGCGGCGGCGCAAGCGGAAGTCGATCACAGCGTCGAGGTGGTCCGGCGAGAACGCCGTCCGCGCATACGTGAACAAGGCCCGCATGTACGGCTCCACCTGCAAGAGGCCGGGGATGTGCACCACTTGCAGAGTCTGCATAGCGCGCGCGTGCCACTCCAAGGCGGCCAGATCGAGGGACATCGCGGCGAGGACGCCCCGGTACTCCTCCCACCATCCGCGCACGCGCTCCGTCGCCATGCCAACCAGCGCTTCGACCAACTCAGGGTTCCCGCAGCGATAGTGATCCGCCAGCCGCCGCAGGCGGTCCTCGCTCACGCCGATGCGTCCCGCTTCGATATGGCTGATCTGGACGGGCCCCGTACCCAGGAGGTCACCGGCTTGCCGTGCAGTCATACCCGCGCGCTCACGCATCTTGCGCAGCTCCGCGCCCAACCTCTCTTGCCGGGCGGTGGGGTTGCTCCTGGGCGGCATGACCACATCTCCTCTGCTGGACGCCTGCGCGGCCACCATGCCACGCCCGACCCGATGGGGCGAACATTCGGGATAAGCCTTGCAACGTATCAGCCATGCAACCTACGGTGAGTGTTGCATCGCTCACTCAGCGAAGCGTCACGGCTCAAGCGTGCCCACAGGAGGCCCGTATGCCCATGCCCAACACCCAACAGGACGTCGCCCCCTTCGAATACTGCATCCACGTCCCCAACGCCCCCCGGGCCGTCTCCGTCGCCAGAGCCACCCTCCGCAAGATGCTCACCGCGCACGAGTTGCCCGAACTGATCGACCGTGCCGAGCTGTTGGCCAGCGAATTACTGACGAACGCCATCGTGCACTCCGGCGGTGAGGCGGACATGCGGGTCAGCTGGTCCAAGGACGAGAAGCTGCGGCTCATGGCCTGGGACAACAGCCCCGCGCCGCTCGTCATCAAGGATCCCGACGACCCCGAGGGGAACGGCGAGAGCGGGCGCGGGCTGATCCTGCTCACGGTGGTCGCCGACGCGTGGGGCACGTTCCCGCTCAAGGGGGAGCTGTGGGGCCCGGCCGCCAAGGTCGTCTGGTGCGAGATCGGCCGGCAGGCCCGGCGGCCGTGGGGATAACCCCGCCACTCCTGAGAGTGAACCTCTCCGCGGAACCGCCATCGTCGCCACGCGCGGCCGACACTGGACCGTATCCACAAAGGGGGGCAGCATGACTGCTATGACACACGAGCCGACTCCCACCCCGGAGCAGATTCTCCTGGAGGAATTTCTGGCTCTGGAGACCCCCAAAGGCTTCAAGGCCGAGCTCATCGAGGGGGAACTCGTCGTGTCACCGACACCTGACGGCGACCATCAAGACGCCATCGACCTCATCGTCGCCCAGGTCTACAGACACTCCCAGGTACCCATGCAGCAGTCCGGCAATACCGGACTGATCCTGCCGCGCGGCGGCCTGTGCCCGAAGAACCACGCCATCCCCGATATCACCTTCGCCCCTCGCGACCTCCGCCTCTTCCGCGGTGCCCCGCCCTGGATGCCCTGCGACGGCGTCACCATGGTCGCGGAGGTGACCAGCAGCAGGCCCCAAGGCGACCGCATCGCGAAGCGGCACTGCTACGCGCGCGGCGGGATCCCGCTCTATCTGCTGGTGGACCGGCAGGAAGGCATGGTCACGCTGTTCAGCGAACCGGCGTCCGAGGACTACACCGAGAAGCACCCCGCCCCGTTTGGCAAGACCATCGCCCTGCCGGAACCCTTCGCCTTCGAACTCGACACGGCGGACTTCGTCTGACCTCGGGCGGCCACCCCGCACATGGAAGGGGCCGGGAGAGCGGATGCTCTCCCGGCCCCTTCCATGTCTGACACAGCCGCGCCGCGACTACTCCGGCCGCTTCGGCCGCCACACCACCAGCGCGCTCGTCTGCTGCACCTGGTCGTACGGGACCAGGTCCCGCCGGTACGACGCGTGCACCTGCGCCTCGCGCTGCTGCATCGCCGCCGCCGCGCCCTCGACGGCCGCGGTCAGTTCCGCGACGCGCGCCTGAAGCGCGGCGACCTGGTTCTCCAGTTCGATGATGCGCTTGATGCCGGCCAGGTTGATGCCCTCGTCCTGCGACAACTGCTGCACCTGGCGGAGCAGTTCGATGTCGCGGGCCGAGTAGCGGCGGCCGCGGCCCGCGGTACGGTCGGGGGAGACCAGGCCGAGCCGGTCGTACTGCCGCAGGGTCTGCGGGTGCAGGCCCGAGAGCTGTGCCGCCACCGAGATGACGTACACAGGTGTCTCATCGGTCAGTTGGTACGGATTACGGGGAACCCGGCCGCCACCACGGCCGCCGCCGCCCTGCATTCCGCCTCGCCCGTCCACCACCATGGCTCATGCTCCCTTCGCGGCCTGGAACAGCTCCGCCCGCGGGTCCTGGCCCGCGGTGGCCTCCCGGTACGACTCCAGCGCCTCGCGCGCCTTGTCGTCGAGCTCCTTCGGTACGGCGACCTCGACCGTGACCAGCAGGTCGCCGCGGCTGCCGTCCTTGCGCACCGCGCCCTTGCCGCGGGCGCGCATCGTACGGCCGTTGGGCGTGCCCGCGGGCAGCTTCAGGGTGACCGGCGGGCCGCCGAGGGTCGGCACCTTCACCTCGCCGCCGAGGGCGGCCTCCACGAAGGACACCGGCACGGTGACCGTGAGGTTGTCGTCCTTGCGGCCGAAGACCGGGTGCGGGTCGACGTGGACGACGACGTAGAGATCGCCGGCCGGGCCGCCGGTCTCGCCCGGTGCGCCCTTGCCGCGCAGCCGGATCCGCTGGCCGTCGCTGACGCCCGCCGGGATGCGGACCTGCATGGTGCGCGCGGAGCGGGCTCGCCCGCTGCCCTTGCACACGTCGCAGGGGTTCTCGGCGATCAGGCCCCGGCCGCGGCAGTCCGCGCACGGGTCGGTGAGCGAGAAGCCGCCGCCCGCGCCCCGGCTGACCTGGCCGGTGCCGACGCAGGTGGGGCAGACCCGCGGCGTGCCGTTCTTGTCGCCCGTGCCCGAACACGTCTTGCACGGGGCCTGGCTGGACATCCGCAGCGGGACGGTCGCCCCCTCCACCGCCTCGGTGAAGCTCAGCGTCACCTCGGACTCGATGTCCTGGCCGCGGCGCGGCTGGGCGCGGGTCGTGCCCCGGCCGCCGAAGAGGCCGCCGAAGACATCGCCGAGCCCGCCGCCGAAGCCGCCCGCGGCACCGCCGGGCTGGCCCGCGCCGCCGAAGAGGTCGCCGAGGTCGAAGTTGAAGCTGCCGCCGCCCGGGCCGCCGGGACCGGGGCGGAAGCCGCCGTTCCCGAACAGCGCGCGGGCCTCGTCGTACTCCTTGCGGCGCTTGGCGTCCGCGAGCACGTCGTTGGCCTCGGAGATCTCCTTGAAGCGCTCCTCGGCCTTGGCGTCGCCCTTGTTGGCGTCCGGATGGAACTCGCGCGCGAGCTTCCGGTACGCCTTCTTGATCTCCGCTTCGGTGGCGTCCTTCGGGACGCCGAGGACCTTGTACAGGTCCTTCTCCAGCACATCCCTGCTCAGGCTCATCCCCGGCGTCCCTCCTTCCTCGTCACCACTGCGTCAGCCCTCTTCCGGGCCACCGCTCTCCTCGTCGGGCGTCTCATCGGACTTGGGCTGGGCCCCGGGCTGGGGCTCGGCCACCGCGACCCGCGCGGGGCGGATCGTACGCTCGCCGATCCGATACCCCGGCTGCAGAATCTGCACGCACGTGGTCTCGGTGACGTCCGGCGCGTAGCTGTGCATCAGCGCCTCGTGCACCAGCGGGTCGAAGGGCTCGCCCTCCTTGCCGAACTGCTGCAGCCCCATCTTGGCGGCGACCGTCTCCAGCGACTCGGCGACCGACTTGAAGCCGCCGACCAGCTCGCCGTGCTCCCGGGCGCGGCCGATGTCGTCGAGCACCGGCAGCAGCTCGGACAGCAGGTTCGCGACGGCGATCTCCTTGACCGTCACCCGATCCCGCTCCACGCGGCGGCGGTAGTTCTGGTACTCCGCCTGGAGCCGCTGGAGGTCAGCGGTGCGCTCGTTGAGCGCGGTGCGGACCTGGTCCAGCTGCGCCTGGACGCCGACGGTGGACAGCCCGTCCCCGCCCGGGGCCTCCGGGCCCGCCTTGTCGGCTGACCCGGCGCCCTTGGCCTTGTCGTCGGAGGACTTCGAGGTGGAGGTGTCCCCCTCCTTCTCGGGGGCGGAGGAGGGGACGTCGGGCTGCTCCTCGAAGCCCGGAGTCTCCTCCGTCACGCGGCACCACCCTGCCCGCCGGCGGCCTTCTCGTCGTCGACGATCTCGGCGTCGACGACGTCGTCGTCGGCCTTCGGGGCGGCACCGTCAGGACCCGGGGCACCGGCGCCGCCCGCGGCCTGCTGGGCCTGGGCGTCGGCGTACAGCGCCTGGCCGAGCTTCTGGCTGACGGCCGCGACCTTCTCGGTGGCGGTGCGGATCTCGGCGGTGTCCTCGCCCGCCAGCTTCTCCTTCAGCTCGCCGACGGCGGTCTCGACCTCGGTCTTGACCTCGGCGGGAACCTTGTCCTCGTTGTCCTTGAGGAACTTCTCCGTCTGGTAGACGAGCTGCTCGCCCTGGTTGCGGGTCTCGGCGGCCTCGCGGCGGGCGTGGTCCTCCTCCGCGTACTTCTCGGCCTCCTGGCGCATCCGGTCGACCTCGTCCTTCGGCAGCGAGGAGCCGCCGGTGACGGTCATCTTCTGCTCCTTGCCCGTGCCCAGGTCCTTCGCGGTCACGTGCATGATGCCGTTGGCGTCGATGTCGAAGGCGACCTCGATCTGCGGGACGCCGCGCGGCGCCGGCGGCAGACCGGTCAGCTCGAACATCCCGAGCTTCTTGTTGTACGCCGCGATCTCGCGCTCGCCCTGGTAGACCTGGATCTGCACCGACGGCTGGTTGTCCTCGGCCGTGGTGAAGATCTCCGAGCGCTTGGTCGGGATGGTCGTGTTGCGCTCGATGAGCTTCGTCATGATGCCGCCCTTGGTCTCGATACCGAGGGACAGCGGGGTGACGTCGAGCAGCAGGACGTCCTTGACCTCACCCTTGAGGACACCGGCCTGGAGGGCGGCGCCGATGGCGACGACCTCGTCCGGGTTCACGCCCTTGTTGGCCTCGTTGCCACCGGTCAGCTCCTTGACGAGCTCGGCGACGGCCGGCATACGGGTGGAACCGCCGACCAGGACCACGTGGTCGATCTCGGAGAGGGCGATGCCCGCGTCCTTGATCACGTTGTGGAACGGGGTCTTGCAGCGCTCCAGCAGGTCCGCGGTCAGCTGCTGGAACTGGGCGCGGGTGAGCTTCTCGTCCAGGTGCAGCGGGCCCTCGGCGGACGCCGTGATGTACGGCAGGTTGATCGAGGTCTCGGTGGACGAGGACAGCTCGATCTTCGCCTTCTCCGCGGCCTCACGCAGGCGCTGGAGGGCCATCTTGTCCTTGGACAGGTCCACGCCGTGGCCGGAGTGGAACTGCTTGACCAGGTAGTCGACGACGCGCTGGTCCCAGTCGTCACCACCGAGGTGGTTGTCACCGTTGGTGGCCTTCACCTCGACCACGCCGTCGCCGATCTCCAGCAGCGAGACGTCGAAGGTGCCGCCGCCGAGGTCGAAGACGAGGATCGTCTGGTCGTCCTTGTCCAGCCCGTAGGCGAGCGCCGCGGCAGTAGGCTCGTTGACGATGCGCAGGACGTTAAGCCCGGCGATCTCACCGGCCTCCTTGGTGGCCTGACGCTCGGAGTCGTTGAAGTACGCAGGAACAGTGATGACCGCGTCCGTGACCTTCTCACCCAGGTACGCCTCGGCGTCCCGCTTCAGCTTCTGCAGGATGAAGGCGCTGATCTGCTGCGGGTTGAAGTCCTTGCCGTCCAGGCCGATCTTCCAGTCAGTGCCCATGTGGCGCTTGACCGAGCGGATCGTCCGGTCGACGTTGGTGACGGCCTGGCGCTTGGCGACCTCGCCGACGAGCACCTCACCGTTCTTCGCGAAGGCCACAACGGACGGCGTGGTCCTGGCGCCCTCGGCGTTGGTGATGACGGTGGGCTCACCGCCTTCGAGCACACTGACGACGGAGTTCGTCGTACCCAGGTCGATGCCGACCGCACGTGCCATTTCAGGATCCTCCAGCTACAGCATTGAGTGGAACAGGCTCAAGCGTGCATGATCAACTTTTCCGTGTCAACAGACCTGAGCCGGGCTCACTCAACTTTTATATCGAGCTTATGAGCAGCAAGGGGTGGGGCGCCCGGGGTGGCGCAAGGAAGAGAGAGGTCAGGGCAGCCTGAGCGACACAGATCACCGGCCGGTCGACTGCATGGGTCCGTGAAACCTCGGTAATCTCGGCAGAGACCGGATAAGTTACTGCTTAGTAATCACTCATCATCACCGCTCTCGCAGGTCCGAGGAGCCACCAATGCAACTCGCCGCGATCATTGTGTCGCTGGTCCTAATCGCGGTCGGCGTCGCGCTGTTCGGCCGTGCCATCCTGCAGATCTACAACTTCATGCGGCTCGGCCAGCCCGTCCCCGCCGGCTCCCGGACCAACGACCCCAAGCAGCGCACCATCACGCTGGTCAAGGAGTTCCTCGGCCACTCCCGCATGAACAAGTGGGGCATCGTCGGCGTCGCGCACTGGTTCGTGGCGGTGGGCTTCTTCTCCCTGCTGCTGACGATCGTCAACGCCATCGGCCAGCTCTTCAAGTCCGACTGGATGCTGCCGATCATCGGTGACTGGGTCCTGTGGGAGATGTTCGTCGAGTTCCTCGGCACGATGACGGCGCTCGGCATCCTCACCCTGATCGTCATCCGGCAGCTGAACAGGCCCGGCAAGGCGGGCCGCAAGTCCCGCTTCACGGGCTCCAACACCGGCCAGGCGTACTTCGTCGAGAGCGTCATCCTCATCGTCGGCCTGTCGATCATGACGCTGCGCGCCCTGGAGGGCGTCCAGCACCACGTCGACAGCTACGAGGCCGGGTACTTCGCCTCGTACCCGCTGATCCTGGCCCTCAAGGGGCTGAGCCTCAGCACGATCCAGAACCTCACCTACCTCGTCGCCGGGATCAAGATCGCGACGTCCTTCATCTGGATGATCACGGTCTCCCTCAGGACCGACATGGGTGTCGCCTGGCACCGCTTCCTCGGCTTCCCGAACATCTGGTTCAAGCGCGAGTCCAGCGGCGACGTGGCGCTCGGCGCGCTCCAGCCGATGACCTCCGGCGGCAAGCCGATCAACTTCGAGGACCCGGGCGAGGACGACGTCTTCGGTGTGTCGAAGGTCGAGGAGTTCTCCTGGAAGGGCCTGCTCGACTTCTCCACCTGCACCGAGTGCGGCCGCTGCCAGTCGCAGTGCCCGGCCTGGAACACCGGCAAGCCGCTGTCGCCGAAGCTGCTGATCATGGCGCTGCGCGACCACGCGCACGCCAAGGCCCCGTACCTGCTCGCGGGCGGCGGCAAGACGATGGAGGGCGAGGAGAAGGGCACCGAGGAGCAGCTCGCCGAGGTCCCCGCGGCGGCCCTCGCGGAGGCCGAGCGCCCGCTGATCGGCACCCTCGAAGAGAACGGCGTCATCGACCCGGACGTGCTGTGGTCCTGCACCACCTGCGGCGCCTGCGTCGAGCAGTGCCCGGTCGACATCGAGCACGTCGACCACATCGTCGACATGCGCCGCTACCAGGTGATGATCGAGAGCTCCTTCCCGTCCGAGGCGGGCACGATGCTCAAGAACCTGGAGAAGAAGGGCAACCCCTGGGGGTTGGCCAAGAAGCAGCGCCTGGCGTGGACCAAGGAGGTCGACTTCGAGGTCCCGGTCGTCGGCAAGGACATCGAGGACCTCACCGAGGTCGACTACCTGTACTGGGTCGGCTGCGCCGGGGCCCTGGAGGACCGGGCCAAGAAGACCACCAAGGCCTTCGCGGAGCTGCTGCACATCGCGGGCGTCAAGTTCGCGATCATGGGCGGTGACGAGGCGTGCACCGGCGACTCGGCCCGGCGCCTGGGCAACGAGTTCCTGTTCCAGCAGCTCGGCCAGCAGAACGTCGAGATGCTGAACATGGCATTCGGCGAGGACGCTGATGAGGGCGTCACGGTCGAGAAGTCGAAGAAGAAGATCGTCGCGACCTGCCCGCACTGCTTCAACACGATCGCCAACGAGTACCCGCAGCTGGGCGGCGAGTACGAGGTCATCCACCACACCCAGCTGCTCCAGCACCTCGTCGACGAGGGCCGGCTGATCCCGGTCACCCCGGTCGAGGGCCTGATCACGTACCACGACCCGTGCTACCTGGGCCGCCACAACAAGGTCTACACGCCGCCGCGCGAGATCATCGCCAAGGTGCCGGGCCTGCGGAACGAGGAGATGCACCGCCACAAGGAGCGGGGCTTCTGCTGCGGCGCCGGTGGCGCGCGGATGTGGATGGAGGAGCGGATCGGCAAGCGCATCAACAACGAGCGTGTTGATGAGGCGCTGTCGCTCAACCCCGACATCGTCTCCACGGCCTGCCCGTTCTGCCTTGTCATGCTGACCGACTCGGTCAACGGCAAGAAGAACGACGGCAAGGCCAAGGAGTCGATCCAGGTCGTGGACGTCGCGCAGCTGCTGCTCGAGTCGGTGAAGACCCCGGCGGAGCCGGAGGGCGACGGCGAGACGGCGGAGGAGCCGGCGCCCGAGCCGGTGAAGTGACGCCTACTGGGCTGTAGGTAAGGGGCTGGTGCCATAGGGCACCAGCCCCTTACGCGTACGCCTATTACGCGTATGCCTGTTTGCCGGCCGGAAGCGGCTGCTCGGCCCAGATGACCTTGCCTTCCGGCGTGTACCGGGTGCCCCATCGCTCGGCGAACTGCGAGACCAGGAACAGCCCCCGCCCGCCCTCGTCCGTCGTCGCCGCGTACCGCAGGTGCGGCGAGGTGCTGCCGGCGTCGGCCACCTCGCAGATCAGGCTCCGGTCGTACAGCAGCCGCACCCGGATCGGACCCGCCGCGTGCCGGATGGCGTTGGTGATCAGCTCGCTGAGGATCAGCCCGGTGGTGAACGCGAGCTCCTCCAGCCCCCACCCGGCCAGGGTGCTGGCCACCGCCGCCCGCATCCCCGCGACCTCCGCCGGATCCGACGCCACCCGCCACTGGGCGATCCGCTCGGCCGGCAGCGCCCGCGTACGGGCCACGATCAGCGCCACGTCGTCGCTGGGCCGGCCGTGGAGCAGATCGCCCAGCACGACCTGGCACGTCTGCTCCGGATCGCGCCCAGGAGCGGGGTCACGCCCAGGAGCCGGGTCGCCCGCCGCGGCCGGGACACGCCCCGCCGCCTCCGCGGCCCCCGGCCCCGCCAGGGACGTGCGCAGCAGCTCAAGCCCCTCGTCGATGTCCCGGTCGCGCCTCTCGACCAGCCCGTCGGTGTACAGCACCACACTGCTGCCCTCGGGTAGCTCGAACTCGGCCGTCTCGAAGGGCAGCCCGCCGAGACCCAGCGGCGGCCCGCTGGGCAGATCCACGAACTCCACCTTCCCGTCGGGGTGCACCAGCGCGGGCGGCAGGTGCCCGGCCCGCGCCATCGTGCAGCGCCGGGACACCGGGTCGTAGATCGCGTACAGGCACGTCGCGCCGGTGACGGCCTTGGCGGAGCCCTCCTCCTCCGCGTCCTCCCGGTCGATCCGGGCGATCAGCTCGTCCAGACGGGACAGCAGTTCGTCCGGCGGCATGTCGAGGGCGGAGAAGTTGTGCACGGCGGTACGGAGCCGGCCCATGGTCGCGGCGGCGTGCAGGCCGTGGCCGACGACGTCCCCGACGACCAGCGCCACCCGCGCACCCGGCAGCGGGATGACGTCGAACCAGTCGCCGCCGACGCCCGACTGGGCGGGCAGATAGCGGTAGGCGACGTCGAGCGCGCTCTGCTCGGGCAGCACCCGGGGCAGCAGACTGCGCTGGAGCGTCACCGCCATGGTGTGCTCGCGGGTGTAGCGGCGGGCGTTGTCGATGCTGACCGCCGCGCGCGTCACCAGTTCCTCGGCCAGCGACAGGTCCTCGTCGTCGAACGGCTCCGGCTTCTGGGACCGCCAGAAGCTGGCCACGCCCAGCACCACACCGCGGGCCCGGAGCGGCACGGTGATCATCGAGTGGATGCCGAACCCGACGATCTCGCGGGCCCGGGCGGGGTCCTGCGACTGCCACCCGCCGAACGCGGCGAGATCGGGCTCGATGGCCGCCATGCCGCTGTCGTAGCTCCAGCCCTGCGGGGTGGTCGGCACGAAGTCGATCAGCTTGCCGAGCGGGAAGAGCGGGGCGTCGTCGCGCACGCCGCACACGGCCGTACGGCGCAGCGTCACCCGCTCGTCCGGCTCCTCGCCGTGCAGTACGGCGTCGGACAGATCGACGGTGACGTAGTCGGCGACGCGCCGCACCGCGTACTCGGCCAGCTCCTCGGCCGTGCGCGCCACGTCGAGTCCGGTGCCGATCCGCACACTCGCGTCGTAGAGGGTCTTGAGCCGCTTGCGGGCCACGTCGACGGAGTCGGACAGCTGCTGGAGCTCGGTGGTGTCGCGCAGGGTGGCGACGCTGCCCGGCGGGCCGCCGTGCCGGTCGGTGGGCCGGTGGCTGACCGACAGCAGCCGGTCCCCCGCGACGTGCACCTCGTCGGTGGTGGCGCGCCCCGAGACCAGCAGGGCGGCGGAATACGGGGCCAGGCCCAGCTCGGACACCCGCCGCCCCTCGGCGTCCGGCGGCAGGTCCAGCAGCCGGCGCGCCTCGTCGTTGGCGAGCACCAGCCTGCCGTCGCCGTCGACGATCAGCACCCCTTCGCGTACGGAGTGGAGCACCGCGTCGTGGTGCTCGTACATCCGCGTCATCTCGACCGGATCCAGGCCGTGGGTCTGCCGCCGCAGCCGTCTGCTGACCAGCGCGGTCCCGCCGGTGGCCAGCGCGAGCGCGGCGACCGCGGCGCCGATCACCAGCGGCAGCTGGCGGTCCACCACGTCGCCGACCTTCTCGACGGTGATCCCGGCGGAGACCAGGCCGACGACCGTACCGCGCTCGTCGGTGACCGGGACGACGGCCCGCACCGAGGGGCCGAGGGTACCGGTGAAGGTCTCCACGACGGTCCCGCCGTGCTCGGCGGGCTTGATCGTGCCCATGAAGCGCCGGCCGATGCGCTCGGGGTCGGGGTGGGTCCAGCGGATGCCCTTCGGCGACATGACGACGACGAAGTCGACGCCGGACGCCTTGCGCACCGCCTCGGCGCGCCCTTGCAGGGCGGCGGTCGGGTCGGTGCCGCGCAGCGCGTCGACCAGCCCCGGGGAGCGCGCGAAGGTGGCGGCGACGGCGAGGGAGCGGTTCCGGGCCTCCTGCGTGCTGTCGTGCCGCGACTGCAGTATGAGGGCGGCGACGGCGGCGACGACGATCAGCAGGACGACCGACACCTGGAGGACGAAGACCTGGCCCGCGACCGTGCGCACCCGGCGCGCCACGCGCGCAGGGTGCTCCGTGCGGGGGTCGGTCCGCGCGCGGGGATCCGCCTGCGCGCGGGGGCCCGGTTGCGGGCACGGGCCGAGCTGCGCGCGCGGGCCCGACTGCGTGCGAGGGCCCGGCTGCGTGTGCGGGCCCGGCTCTGTGCAGGGGCGCCGACGGCCTGGGCGCCCGCGTCCGTCTAACATCCGCTACGCCGTGGCCGCGTCCCATCGCGCCATGCGGCCAGGTTCGTGTGGGCGGTCCCGCTCGACCATGACGTTCCCCCGTTCAACGATGTGGACCCGGACACCCGATCCTGACCGCGAAGTGCCCCGGATCACAACAGGATCGGCGATCTCGGCAGCTTCATGCCCGAAGTTCCCACTCGGACCGTACCGCAGAGCCGCTCAGCGCCGCGTAAGCCGCCGATGTCCGCTTCGTCGCCGCCTCCGCTGCCCGATTCGCTGCCAACTTCGCTGCCGGCGTCGCTGCCGGCGTCGCTGCCGACTTCACTGCGGCGTCGCTGCGCAACGTCGCTGCCGATCGCGCGCGACCAAGGGGCGAAAACCAGCCACCGACATACAACCTTCGGCCATCGCCGCCGGTCTCCTCTTCGCCAACCGCCGCCCGACCCGGCATGAACCTCCGGCGAACCGCGGCGCTCCGGCACCCCCGTCAACTGTGGATGTCCCCCACGCATCCCCGCATGCCGCAGGAGAACTCCGCGTGCACAAGCACCACCGCATCGCCCTCGCCTCCGCCACCGTGGCCGCCCTGACCGCCGGGCTGCTCACGGCCGTCGCGGGCCAGGCCGCCGCCGCCCCTACCGGCGTCCAGGGCGACTTCGACAACGACGGATTCCGCGACCTCGCGGTCTCCTCCCCGTTCGCGACCGTCGCCGGGCAGGCCAAGGCCGGGCAGATCACGATCCTGTACGGGTCGCAGGACGGCGCCGGGGCCACCCGCCGCGCCACCATCACCCAGAACTCGACGGGCGTCCCCGGCACCGCCGAGAACGGCGACTACTTCGGCGGCACCACCAGCGCCGGTGACTTCAACGGCGACGGCTACGCCGACCTCGCCGTCGGCGCGCCCGGCGAGGACGTCTCCAGCGACACCGACGGCGGCACCACCGAGATCATCTGGGGCTCGGCCACCGGCCTGGCCGGCGGCACCACCATCGCCGATCCGGCACCGCACGACCACGACCGCTTCGGCGCGGCCGTCGCCGCCGGGGACTTCGACGGCGACGCGAAGACCGACCTGGTCGTCGGCGACTCGTCCGCCACCCTCCGCCTCTTCAAGGGCGGCATCGCCAAGTCCGGTACGGCGGGTTCCAAGGCGGCCGTCAGCACGCCGATCCTCGGCGGCGGCGCGGGCGTGATCAGCCTCACCCCCGGTGACGTGGACGCCGACGGCAGGACGGACCTCGTGGTCAACGGTGTCGAGGGCACCGGCTCCGGCGAGTACCTCTACAACGCCAACTACTACCTGCACGGCACCGCCTCCGGCCTCAGCTCGGCCGACGCGAAGAAGCTGCCCGCCGGCGTCATCACCGCCATCGGAGACGTCAACGGCGACGGCTACGGCGATCTGGTCACCGGCCTGCACTGGGACGACACCGTGCCCGGCACCACCAAGGGCGGCAAGGTGACCGTCCGGTACGGCTCGGCGAGCGGCCCGACCGACGACACCGCCGCCATCACCCAGGACTCCGGCGCCATCCCCGGCAGCTCGGAGACGGGCGACTCGTTCGGCTGGGAGGTCACACTCGGGGACGTCAACGGCGACGCCATCCAGGACCTCGCCATCGGCGCCCCCGCCGAGGACCTCGGCGGCGCCACCGAGACCGGCACTGTCACCGTCGTCTACGGCTCGCCCAGCGGCCTGGACACCACCACCGGCGTGCAGTACTTCCAGCAGGACACCGAGGGCGTGCCGGGCCACAACGAGAGCTACGACCACTTCGGCGGGGAGGTCTTCCTCTCCGACGTCACCGGCGACGGCAAGGCGGACCTGACGGTCGGCGCGAACGGCGAGAACGAGGGCAACGGCTCGGTCGTCGCGCTCCGTTCGGACGGCACGCGGATCGTCACGGCCGGGGCGCGCTCTCACGCACCGTCAGCGGTCGGCGTGAGCACGGCGGGCACGCCGCAGTTCGGCAGCGTCATCTCGGGCTGACGACGACTGGCACCGGACTGCCACCGACTCGGCACCGACTGGCACCGGGCCGACAACGGCTGACGGTGCGCTGGCACAACGGCTGACGGCGCGCTGGCGCAACAGCTGACGGTGCGCTGGCAACGGCGGCGACCCGCGACGCGCGACCTGGTGCGGTCCCCCCAGGGTTCCCCTAAGGGATGTCACAGCTCGGCCGCAATGCCGGGCCTGTTACCGCAGGCCCGGCATAGCGGACCTGGCGACCAGGTACGTTCGAATCGTGGCTGGATTCAGGATGGGACGTGGACGGGACTCCCGCTCCACGCAACAGGGGCCGCAGGGCCAGCCCGGGCACTACCCCGGGCAGCAACCACCGCGAGCGCCGTACGGGCAGCAAACCCCGCACGGCTCTCCTTACGGCGGACCGCAGGCCCCGCGCAGCGCCCCCTACGGCGGACCGCAGGCCCCGCGCGGCGGTCAGGCTCCGTACGGTCAGCAGCACGGCGGGCCGCGGCCTCCGCACGGCGGACAGCCGCAGTGGTCGCCGCAGGACGACGGGCCGGAGTACTTCGACGGTCAGGACCCGTACCCCGCGCACGGCGCTCCCGGCGGCTACCCCGGCGGTGACCCCGGGCAGACCCAGCAGTTCAGCCTGGGCGAGGCGCCCGACTACGACCCGTACGGCCGCCAGGACCCGGGCCCGGGCTACGCCCCCGGCCCGTACGACGACGAATACGGCGCCCCCTACGGCGGCGGACCCGCGGGCCCGCCGCCCGGCCCCCGCCTGCACTGGAAGGAGCTGCTGAGCGGCATCGTGCTGCGCCCGCCGGCCACCTTCTGGCAGATGCGGGACCACGCGATGTGGGGCCCGGCGCTGATCGTCACGTTCCTCTACGGCCTGCTCGCGGTCTTCGGCTTCGACAAGGCCCGCGAGGACGTGCTGAACGCCTCGATGTCGAACAGCATCCCGGCGATGCTGTGCACGGGCGTGGCGATGGTGCTCGGCGGCCTGGTGCTGGGCGCGGTCACCCACACCCTGGCCCGCCAGCTCGGCGGCGACGGCACGTGGGCGCCGACGATCGGCCTGTCGATGCTGATCATGTCGGTCACGGACGCGCCGCGACTGCTGTTCGCGATGTTCCTGGGCGGCGACAGCATGTTCGTACAGGCCCTGGGCTGGGCGACGTGGGTGGCGGCGGGTGCGCTGTTCACCTCGATGGTGAGCAAGTCGCACGACCTGCCGTGGCCGAAGGCGCTGGGGGCGTCGTCGATCCAGCTGATAGGGCTGCTGAGCCTGCTGAAGCTGGGCACGCTGTAGGCGGGCCGACGCGCATGCGAAGGGCCCCGGCCGTCGGCTTCCGCCGACGGCCGGGGCCCTTTCGCGTTGTGTGCGTCGCGCTCGCCGCGTTGTGCGTCGTGCTCGCCGCCCTCAGGCGTCGAGGACCTGCCCGTCACGCCGGATGACGGGGGGCTCGACGCTCCACGGGAAGTTGATCCAGTCGTCGGTCCGCTTCCACACGTACTCGCACTTCACGAGGGAGTGCGACTTCTCGTAGATGACGGCGCTGCGTACGTCGGCGACGGTGCCGACGCAGAAGTCGTGGACCAGCTTGAGCGTCTTGCCGGTGTCGGCGACGTCGTCGGCGATCAGGACCTTCTTGTCAGAGAAATCGATCGCATTCGGGACGGGCGCCAACATAACGGGCATTTCCAGGGTCGTCCCCACGCCTGTGTAGAACTCCACATTCACCAGGTGGATGTTCTTGCAGTCCAGCGCGTAGGCCAGCCCGCCGGCGACGAAGACCCCGCCCCGGGCGATGGACAGCACGATGTCGGGCTCGAACCCGTCGTCGGCGATGGTCTGCGCCAGCTCGCGGATCGCGCCGCCGAACCGCTCGTAGGTCAGGTTCTCCCGTACGTCGCTCATGCCCGTCACACCTGCGTCCGGTGGAAATTCAGGAACGAGCGCGAGGGCGTGGGACCACGCTGCCCCTGGTACCGGGAGCCGTACCGCGCGGAGCCGTAGGGGTGCTCGGCGGGCGAGGCCAGCTGGAACATGCACAGCTGCCCGATCTTCATCCCCGGCCACAGCTTGATCGGCAGCGTCGCGACGTTCGACAGCTCCAGGGTGACGTGCCCGGAGAACCCCGGATCGATGAACCCGGCGGTCGAGTGCGTCAGCAGCCCCAGCCGGCCCAGGCTGGACTTGCCCTCCAGCCGGGAGGCGATGTCGTCGGGCAGGCTGATGACCTCGTAGGTCGAGGCGAGCACGAACTCCCCGGGGTGCAGGATGAACGCCTCATCGCCCTCCGGCTCCACCAGCCGCGTCAGGTCGGCCTGCTCGACGGCGGGGTCGATGTGCGGATAGCGGTGGTTCTCGAACACCCGGAAGAAGCGGTCGAGGCGCACGTCGATACTCGACGGCTGCACCATGTCCGGGTCGTACGGATCGATCCGCACCCGCCCGGCGTCGATCTGGGCGCGGATGTCCTTGTCAGAGAGAAGCACGGGACGAGGATACGCAAACGACGCGGACACCGCGGGCCCGCCCCAACGCGGACACCGCGGCTCCCGCGATCCCGACTGCCCTACGGCCCCCGATCCACCGCTCTCGACCGACGGCCCTACCGCTCCCGATCGACGGCTCTACCGCTTCTGAAGCTGCACCGGCACCGCGTGCCGCAACCGCGCACACTGCGGACAGCGCAGCAGCCGCCCGGGCCCGATCCGATCGGCGCCGAGGTTCTGCATCGGGAACGAAGCGGTGCTGAACACGTGCCCTTCGGCACAACGGACGACGGTGCGCTCCATCGAGTCCCTTCCCCGAGAACGTGAAAGACAAAAGCCACATTAGGGGATGAACAGGCCGCCGCTCCACGCGGCACTCCGACCCCCACCGTACGCCCCAACTCCAGCCGCCCGCAGTCACATCGCTTGCCCTAACAGCACGAAGACCCCAGGGCCAATGCGGCTGGGGTCAGGAATGGGGTACAGTGTGCGACGATGCGGCACTGAGAGATCAGCGCTCCGCTTCGCGGGTGTAGTTTAATGGTAGAACATGAGCTTCCCAAGCTCAGAGCGCGAGTTCGATTCTCGTCACCCGCTCCATAGCGAAGGCCCAGGTCAGAGACCTGGGCCTTGTTGGTTGTCTAGACCTCTCCTGGACTCCCGCACCACTTGCGCACCACTCGACAACGGAAATCGGCCCACAGAGGCCCTCCACGCCCAGCAGGCCGCCGCCGCCCGCGAGGCCGCCGAGCACCTGCGCGCCGCCTACCAGGCCGCAACCGCGATGCCCATGGGTGTGCTGTATCAGCGGGGCCGGCGCCTGTCGCAGCCCCTGCGGCACAAGCAGGTCGCGTACTTGCGGCAGGCGGTGCCGGAGCTGGCGGAGCAGGTCCTGGCCGAGCCGGGCTGGTATGCACTCGCAGCCACCCTCGCCGACGCCGAGACCGCGGGCCACGACCCAGCCGCCCTCCTGGCCGAGGCTGCCGAACGGCGGGAGTTGGAGACGGCCGAGTCGGTCAGCGACGTGCTGGTGTGGCGGCTGCGGCGCATGGCCGGTCTGCCCGCAGATGCCTCCACGATGCCCGAGCACTACAGCTCGACCTCGGCCCAGGCCACCGTGCGTGCCGCCCGGCCCTCGGCGAGCCGCAACGACCGGCCGCGCAAGGCCCGGTGATGGCCGGGCAACAGCTTCACCCGAGGCCGTCGATGCCAACCCGCAAACACGGGTGGCCCTGCGGGATTCCGCAGGGCCACCGGTGCTTCATTCCGTACCGTCGCCGGTGATACATGGCTATGGCAGGGGTGACAGGAGTCGAACCTGCGACATCCGGTTTTGGAGACCGGCGCTCTGGCCTCTGAGCTACACCCCTTCGACACCGGTCAGCCTGGCACGGCTGAGCACGTGGTTCCAACGCATTTTCATGCTGGGCACTTCTCCTGCCACCGCCGACGAAAGGCCACGTGGCTGCAGATCACAAGGCGCAGGCAAGGAGCGTCACCCGGCGGCGGCCACCTGGGGCGCGAGCAGTTCCAGCGCCTCCTCCCAGCGGAAGCGGTCGGCCCCGCCGCCAGCCTTGGGCCTGTGGGGTTCATAGGAGCCGATCAGGACGCCCATTCCGCGTAGCCGGTCCAGGCTCTGCTGGTACGCAGGGTGGGCGGCCTGGGCGGCGTTCAGGTACGGCAGCGCGGCGATGGGGATACCGAGGCCGTACGCCTCGCACAGGATGCCCACAGCGAGGGTGTCCGAGATGCCGGCGGCCCACTTGTTGATGGTGTTGAAGGTGGCCGGGGCGACCGCGATGGCGTCGGCGGGTGGCAGCGGCCTGGGGTCTCCGGGGCTGCGCCAGGCCGAGCGGATGGGGTAGCCGGTCTGGGCTTCGATGGCGGTCGCGTCTATGAAGCCGAGGCCCTGCGGGGTGGCGACCACGCCGACGTTCCAGTTCTGCTCCTGCGCTGCGGTGATGAGCTTACCGACGTTGTCGGCAATGCCGGCCGCGCAGACGACGACGTAGAGGAAGGACTTGGTCTGCTCGGTCACGCGGGGACCCCCAGTCGGCGGCTGAAGTGATGCAGTTCGGGCAGTGCACGGTGGCGGTCGCGGGCTGCCATGTCGGCGACCAGTTCGCGCACCGCGGGGCGGCGGATGTCCTGGGCCGCGCAACTCTCGGCGATGCGCAGGGCCTGGTAGCCGTCGGCGAGCCTGCCCTGCTGACTGTAGGCGCGGGCAGTGTCCACCCACAGGGCGGCCCGGCGTTCGGGGACGGGGATGTGGCGGCGCATGAGCGGGCGGGCGGTGTTCAGGGCGATGCCGGCGTCGCCGAAAGAGACGGCTGCGCTGACCTCGTGGAGGGCGACGTTGGTGGGGCTGAAGTTCGCCCAGGCGTCTGGCCGGTCGAAGGCAACGTAGCGGGCCACCTCTTTGGCTTCGGTGAGGAATTCCCGGGTGGTGTCGCGGTCCCCGTTCCGGCTGGCGGCGGTCGCGCCACGGAGCAGCAGGAGGCCGACGGAGGCCAGGTACCGCGGTGAGCGCTGGTCGTAGGAGCCGGTGAGCTGGTCGGCGGTGTGGCGGACCATGTCCACGGCTTGCGCGGTGTGCCTTTCGCGGACGAGGACGTGTGCGTGGACGCGGACGCTGGCAGCGAGGGCGACGGGGTCTCCGGACCGCTCTGCCTCGGCCATGGCCCGACCGGCCGCGAGCCAGGCGTTGCCGTGGTCGGCTCGCTTGAGCAGCAGGCTGACCGAGGTCTGGTAGGCGGTCGCCAGCAACCCGGACGCCTCCACCGACATGGATGAGCCGCTGGTCGCCTGGCGCAGGTCGGCGATCAGACCAGGCAAGGTCGCTCCAGCTCCGCGTAGTCGCACGTACAGAACAGTCGGCGTACAGCCCTGGCCCGGTGGCACAGCTCGTCGATGTCCAGCGCTTGCCCGGTGCCCGCGGGGTTCGTGCCAGGGAGCAGAACCTGAGTTAGCTCGTGGTGTGTTGGGGCGGCAGGCGGTGCTGCTGCGAGCGTGGCGATGCTGGCGGCGAGGAAGGTACGGCGGTGCATGTCCTCTGTCTCGTGGTCGGCGGTGCTGGCGTCGGGGGCTGCGGCGAGGCCGAGGTCGTGAAGCGGAATGTCGAGTTCTCTCGCGACCTCGCGCAGCACCCGTGTGTCCTCGGTTCCGCGGCCGTTCTCCAAGCGGCTCACCTTGGACTGGTGGTAGCCCAGCTCTGCGGCGACGCTCGCTTGCGAGCGCCGCTGTAAGACCCGTGCCCGGCGGATCACTTCGCCGATCCGTCTGGCCTCACCCTGTGCATCGGCCATCTGTGCCACGGCCCCTCCTGCCGTCGCGATCCTGCCTGCTCAACCGAGCGTAGTCCGCAAGTAATCGACCGTGATGCACGTCCTGCATAAGTCATGCAGCGATGGCACCAGTCCTGGCAGCGGCCTGTCCCGGACCAGTTACGTGGAGTGGCCATAGTCGCTCGGGAGGCCGCTCATGGAAGTCCGCCAGCTCAGCTTCTCCGTACCCAGCACCACACGTGACGCCAGTGAGGCACGGCGCCGGGCCGTCGCCGAGATAACGGGCTGGGGCCTGCGGCCGGGCAGCGAAGCTCTCAACGCCGCGGAACTCGTGACGGCGGAACTGCTCGCCAACGCCGTGCGGCACGCCGGTCCCGAGCCCGTCTCGTTGGGCCTGCGCCTCCAGGACAGCGTTCTCCGCATCGAAGTCCGCGACTCCAGCAGCAAGCTTCCCCGGCCGAGGCTTCCCGCCTCGGAGAAGGAGAACGGCCGCGGCCTGTTCATCGTGGCGGCGCTGGCCACCCGCCACGCCGTGGAGCCGACACCGACAGGCAAGCAGTGCTGGGCCGACATCCAACTGCCGCCTGATGAATCCCCTGATCAGGCCAGTCCCTGCCCTCAACCGACAGGCCACGTTCCGCTTCCGAGGAGGTAATCGCGGTGTCCAACCGACTCCCAGTCGCCGAGGTCGTTGCCGTCCGCCCCGGCCGACCACTCACCGGCACCGTCACGGTCGACGGCTCCAAGAGCCGCCCTTCCGCTCCTTGCCGCCGCCGCGTGCCTGCGCCGCCCCGTACGTCTGAGCAATGTCCCGGCGAGCACGGACGTACAGACCATGCTCACGCTGGTGCAGCACGCCGACTGCCACGTCACCCGGCCCGTCGGCGAGCCCGACACCGTCGTGCTCCTGCCCAACGACGGATCGCGCGTCGGGCCAGGGCTGCGCGAGGCCGCCCGCATTCGCGCCTCGTACTACGTCGTGCCCGCGCTGCTCGCCGTCCACGGGCGGGCTCGCCTGCCCTGGCCGGGCGGCTGCCAGATCGGCGAGCGCGGCATGGAACAGCACTTCAAGGTCTACGAGGCATACGGGGACCGGGTGGCCGTTGATGACGACGGATATCTCGTGAAGATTGGCAAGTCCAGTACAGCGCCGGTGTCGGTAACCCTGCCCTTCCGGTCCCGGGGCGCCAGCATCGCGGCCATCTTGCGAACCGTTGTGGCTCGCCGGCCGCTGCGCATCATCCACCCCAACCTCTCACCAGAGGTCACCGCCGTCCTGGACGCCCTGCGGTCGGTGGGCTGGCAGTCGCAGGTCAGCGAGCGCGTTCTCACCCTCACACCGCCGACCGCAGCGTCCGACGACGTCCCGGTGTGGAAGGTGCCGGGAGACAAGATCGAAGCCGGGACTCTCGCTTGCGCGATTGCGGCCACCGGCGGCAGCGGACGTATCTCAGGCGTAGCCGGCAAGGACGTCGCTCCCATGGCGGCCGCGCTCCGCTGGCTCGGCATCCCCGCCATCACGGAAGCAGAGGCACTCACCATCCAGGCCCAGGAAGCCCCGCCGGACGCATCGCTCCTTGCGGGCGGTCGCTTCCCTGGCGCCTGGTGGCCTTGACGCCGACTTCGAACCGCCGCTGATGGCTCTCGCTTTGGGGTTACCGGGCACCCATCTGTTCGCCGATTCGATCAACCCGGGTCGGCACGGCAATCTGCTGCCCCACCTGGCGCGCCTCGGCGCCGCCATCGAGGAACTGTCACCCACCCGGTGCCGTCTCACCGGCCCGCAGCGGCTGACCGGCGCAGGTGTGGAAGCCACCGACATCCGCACCGGCTCGGCTCTTCTCGTCGCCGGCCTGACCGCGCACGGGGTCACCACCTTGGGCGGACTCGACCAGCTCCGCCGAGGCCACGCCGACCTGCCGACAAAACTCCACGCCCTGGGCGCCGACATCTGCGAGGTCATCCCATGACCTGCCGCCGGGCCTTGCAGCGGATTGTGGCCACCACCGATGTCCACTCCGCCTTCGCGGTGGCGTCACTGAGAGGCCCACCAGGTCGAGGGCGCCGCGGCGGTGTAACCCAGCGACTCGTACAGCGGCCTGCCCAGCTTCGAAGCGGTGAGCGTGACCGGCAGGTCCGCCAGGTGGGCGAGGGAGCCGAGCATGACGGCCCGCCCCACGCCACGCGACCGGAAAGCCGGCGAAGTGCCGACCCAGTGATGGCCGCCGACGCCGTCGTCCACGACGCTGACGCCGGCTCCCGCGGGCACGCCGTCGTGCGTGGCGACGAACACGTCCACGCCCGGCTGCTCGATCAGCGCCGTCGGGAACAGCTCGCCGGGGCGGTAGGGCTTGAATCCGGCCAGCTCGAAGCCCTCGATCACGATCCGCTCGGCCGCCTGGAGGTCCTCGGGCCGCCGTACCCGGATCACGTCCAGCATCGGTTCGCCGACGGGCCCGGGCGGGCGCAGCATGACCGGCATCTGCCAGCTGCGCATGCCCAGGTGGCTCAGGTCGGTCGAGCTGAACGGATCCTCGGCGTTCACCGGGCCTGCGGCTCGGCGTACCAGCTCGCTCAACTCGGTCAGTTCGCGCGGGTCGAGGACCGGCTCTTGGATCAGGATCCGCAGGCCGGCGCGCACGTCGCCGTCGACCGCGACGAATCCGCGGCGCCGGATGACCTCATGCCCCCGGCATCGGCCGGTCGCGGTCCACAAGGCGGCGGAGTTACGGGCCTGACGCATCGGCGCCTCGGCCAAGGCTACGGACGTGGGCTGGTCGGCCGACGTAGATCGTGTTGTCATTGCGCCTACGGTACTGCGCAATTGCCCCATCACAGGGGCCAATTCCATGCGAGCTGACTGGGCCACCTGCGCGGCCGGACCACCTGGCGAGCACGAGCGGCTCCATGTTCCGTCTCGATCGTTGCCGCTGCGCCGCGTTCACAAGACCAGGCTGAGGTTCCCAGCGACCGAAGACAGACACGAGCCGTGCCACAACGTGCCAGTAGGGACGGTGAACAGCGGTCAACAGCAGGCACGGGAAGATGGTTGTGAGCCCTGAAGCTGGTGGTCTTTCCCGCAGGTCAGAGGCCGTCTGAGCGCTCAAGTGCTGGGTGATTCCCAAGCTCAGAGCGCGAGTTCGATTCTCGTCACCCGCTCCATAGCGAAGGCCCAGGTCAGAGACCTGGGCCTTGTTTGTTGCGGCGGGACCAGGCCCACCGCTGCGCACCTGCGGTCGGACGGGCGGCGGCGTAGCATCCGACAGAGAGCCCCGAGAGACTCCAGGGAGGCGCGGTGGCGTCCCTGCAGGTGAAATCGCGAACCGGCGACCTAGTACTCCTGGACGAATCGGCTGCCGAGCGCTTGGGTGCGGAGCTGCGCGGCGAGCTGCTTCGCCCGGATGATCAGGCATACGACCAGGCGCGCGCAGTCTGGAACGGCCTGATCGACCACCGGCCCGCACTGATCGCCCGCTGCTCCGGAGCAGCCGACGTCGTTCAGGCGGTCACCTTCGCACGCGAGCACGACCTGCTGGTGTCAGTGCGAGGAGGCGGGCACAACATCGCTGGCAAAGCGGTGTGCACCGGCGGCCTGATGATCGACCTCTCGCCCATGCGAGGTGTCGCGGTCGATCCGGAGTGCTGCACCGCCCGAGTCGAGGGAGGTGCGACCCTCAAGGAACTGGACCGAGCCACGCAGGCATCGGGCCTGGCCACGACGGCGGGCGTCGTGACGCACACGGGCGTCGCCGGGCTCACTCTGGGCGGCGGCGTCGGCCGGCTGGCCCGGAGGTACGGCCTGGCCTGCGACAATCTGCGGTCCGCGGAGGTCGTCACCGCCGACGGCCGGATGGTGAGGGCAGACGAGTCCGACAACGCCGACCTCTTTTGGGGTCTGCGGGGCGCCGGAGCCAACTTCGGAGTCACGACCTCCTTCGAGTTCCAGCTCCACCGCGTGGGCCCCGAAGTGCTCGGAGGTGTCGTCGTCCACCCCCTGGGGAAGGCGAAGGCCGCCTTGAGGTTCTACGGCGAGTACTCCCTGTCGGCTCCCGACGAGCTGTCGGCCGACGCGATCTTCCTGACTTCGCCGGATGGCGACCCGATGCTCGCCATCTCCGTCTGTTACGTCGGGTCGGTGGAGGAAGGCGAGCGCGTACTGCAGCCACTCCGGCGGTTCGGCCCGCCGCTGGTCGACGAGATCGGCCCGGTCGCGTACACGGAGCTACAGGCCGCGGCCGACGCCTTCTTCCCCACCGGCCTCCGCTACTACTGGAAGTCCCATTTCCTGGAGCGGATCACCGACGACACTGTGGAGGCCACGGTGGACCACTTCGCCCGCGTCCCGTCCCCCAGGTCCCTCATCGTCTTCCAGCAATACGGCGGTGCAGTCAGCCGCGTCGACCCATCCGCCACGGCCTTCCGTCCCCGGAACGCGCAGTACGACAACTTCGCCGCATCCATCTGGCCCGGCCCCGGGGAACTCCAGACACAGAGGCAGTGGGTCCGGCGGTGGTGGGACATGGTGAGCCCCTTCTCCCTGGAAGCCGAGTATGTGAACAACCTGGGAGAAGAGGGCGAGGAGCGCGTGCGTGCGGCCTACGGCGGGAACTACGAGCGGCTGGTGTCCCTCAAGAACACGTACGACCCCGCCAACTTCTTCCGCCTGAACGCGAACATCCGGCCAGGCACGCGATGACCCCCAACAGCGCATCCTCCGGCCTCGGCTCGGATCGCAGTAGAGGCAGCCACCGAGCGCACGGCCAGCGAAGGTCCTTAAGCATGCAGGCCCGGGCGATTCACCCGTCTCGCGCAACTACCGCGCCAGTAGGAGCGGTAACGCACGGGCGACCACGGTGTGCAGGATGGCGGTCCGCCCAAGCCGCCAAGAGCCACTAACTTGAAGCGGGCCGACGGCAGGTGGGACCGGACTCTCTATACCGTGGCCAAGTGGGAAACGTATTTTGCGGCGGAGGAGACAGTCTCTCCTTGTCCAACGGCGGCACGAGCGTCTTCGTCGACGTACTGATGCTCGCCGTATCCGATCTCGCTCACGATGCATGGGACTACCGCTTCGCAGCGCTCCTGACGCTGCAGGACCAGAACGTCATGGGACGCGGGGCTGTCGGGTTCGACCTGGAGGACATCGAGTGGGGTCAGACGCCGTCCGAGCAGACCCAAGCCAAGAACTTCGTGATACGCGCCATCGACCTCGCCATGCGCCGGCACCGCTGGGACGAGCTGAGATACGAGCCACCATTCGCACATGACTACCTGCGGCAGTTCAGAGCCATGGTCAAGTCGTTCGACACAGCCACGGCCGGACGTCATGACGGCGTCTTCCCCAGCTCTGCCGAGGCCGCGAGGGCTTCGTGCGTACGTCATCGGATCCTGAGCGCGTTGCCGTACTGGGAGGGCTGTCTCTTCTGTACCGGGCAGTGACGGCAAGCACTCACTCGCGATTCGGTCGGGTGGCCACAAGCGCCGAGGCGCGACACGAATCTCTACGGCGCGGCAGACAGTCTGGCTGCCAATCTCTCCAGCAGGGCTCGGCCAGTCGCTCAAGAGGTTGATCGTTCCCGACAAGCGTCTGCTCAGCCGATCGCGGGACGCCTGGCGACCTGCTACGCGGCGCAACGCGCGGCCCTGGACACCAAGCGGGCAGGCGAGGAGCCAGCCCGATGCCCGGACGAGCGTACGGGCCCTGCTCAGGGACCCGGGTTTCAAGGTTCGACTGGCTCCACGTCGATGATGACGGCCCCGTCGCCGCTGACGCTGCCGTCCTCGCCGCTTCCCCAGGAACCACCGGCAGACCCGGCGGTGCCGGGGCCGGCACCGCCGAAAAGCCCACCTGGGCCGCCGGAGCCACCACTGCCGCCAGAGCCGACAGGAGAGCCCCCGTCCCCACCACTGCCGCCAGCGCCGTAGGCGTCGCCGTCGACGACGATGGCATCGCCACCGCCCCCGCCAGACCCGGCACCCCAGAGGCTGCGTCGTCTGCGCAGCAGCACTGTCAGCGACCACCATCGGTGGGAGCAGCCCGCCAACCAGCGTTGCCACACCTACGCCGACCCGTATTCCCAGACCAGCGTGCCTCTGCAGGTTTATCGAATACCGCACCACGATGTGCCTCCGCGCTTCAGAAGAAAGTGAACGCGCCGGGTGTCGGCAGCTCTCTGAAACGCGAACGAAAGGGATTGTCTGCAAGGCAGAACGTGACGCCAATGCCACAAGAGGGCCGGGAAGGAGCGCAGCAGAGACTGCGGTTCAGGCAATGTCACATGAAAGGTGCCATTGAGGCAGCTGGGGCGGCGACCGGCGCGGCGATCCCTCTGGCGGGGCAGCGGCGGCACGGCGGCATTTGTCTGTCTCGCACCACTACCGCACCAGTAGAGACGATCAGCCACGGGCAACCGCGGGTGCAGCCGACGGCCTCGTCAGACCGCGCCTGGCAGCACGACGGTCCGCCGACCTGCGGCGACGCATCCAAAGCCCCTGTGATTCCCAAGCTCAGAGCGCGAGTTCGATTCTCGTCACCCGCTCCACAGAAGTCCTAGAACTGCGGCGCAAAGATTCGGCCGCAGGTGGCGCAAGGCGCGGGACAGGGTAGGGCAAAGGCCCAGGTCGGCGACCTGAGCCGATCAACCGGCCTACACGCCACCTGCCCCGCCGCAGTCGTCCCTCACCGTCGCCCCCTCTGCGCGGGACGACAAAAGCCACACCGTGCCCATCGGGCGGGGCGCCGCCGTACCCGCCATGCTGGTCCCGTCGACACGTGGCGCGGGAGGTGAGGACGGTGCCCGGCGCGAAGCGGACGAAGAGCAGCACGCCGACGGACGAGAGCAGGACCAGTCGCCTGCCCCGAGCCCTGTACGAGAAGGAGCTGTTCCGTCTGCAGACCAAGCTGGTGAAGCTCCAGGAGTGGGTACGGGCCGAAGGCGAGCGGCTCGTCGTGCTCTTCGAGGGGCGAGACGCGGCCGGCAAAGGCAGCACGATCAAGCGGGTCACCGAGCACCTCAACCCGCGCGTCGCACGCATCGTCGCCCTGCCGGTACCGACCGAGCGCGAGCGCACTCAGTGGTACTTCCAGCGCTACGTCGAGCATCTCCCGGCCGCGGGCGAGATCGTGCTGTTCGACCGCAGCTGGTACAACCGCGCCGGCATTGAGCGGGTCATGGGCTATTGCACTCCGGACGAGCACGAGCGCTTCCTCCGCCAGTGCCCCCTCTTCGAGAGGATGCTCGTCGAGGAGGGGATCCTGCTGCGCAAGTACTGGTTTTCGGTGAGCGATGCCGAGCAGGAGCAGCGGTTCCGCAAGAGGTTGAGCGACCCCACGCGCCGCTGGAAGCTCTCCGCGATGGACCTGGAGTCCATCACCCGCTGGGAGGCATACTCGCGCGCCAAGGACGAAATGTTCGTCCACACCGACATTCCCGAGGCGCCCTGGTACGTCGTGGAGAGCGACAACAAGCGAGCGGCCCGCATCAACATGATCGCTCACCTGCTGTCGACCGTGCCGTACGGAGATGTCCGGCAGCCGGATCTCCGTCTGCCTCCGCGCCCGCCGTCGAGCGGCTACGAGCGCCCTCCACGGCACCTCCAGACCTACGTGCCGGACCACGCCGCGGCGCTGCTGAACCGGGTCAGACCCGCGCCATAGCGGGACCGCTGCTCACGCCCCCGCACCGCTCGGCCGTTTTCGTCCCGTCCATGAGTCGGCTGCCAGCGCTATCGGATGGGGCGCCGCCCCGTCCGTCGGGACCAGCGCACGGCGATGAAGACCAGGTCGACCACCAGGAGCACGATGCCGATGATCAGCAGGTAGCCCAGACCTTCTGCCACCGCGCCGATGATCCCCAGCACGACGGCCACCAGTGCGAGGAACAGGAAGAGAGCCATGACGCGAACGCCTCCTTGGGACAGGGCGCGGGCGGCGGTCAGCGGCGTGCGAGTTGCCGTTCGCCGCCTGCTCCCGGCTGGTAGGTCATGTCGTAGTGCCTGAAGACCGCTTCCTCTGCCCCGGCGGGCAGGATGTCGTCCATACCGACCGAGGGTGCCTTCTTCACCAGCGCCCTGGCGTAGGAGACCTTGAGGTAGTCCGGCCCGAGAATCGCGTCGTCCAGGGGTACGAAGGCCAGGCGGTGACGGGTGGGGAGTCCGGTCCGGACCGTGGCCACGGCCGGTTCGTCGGTGGTGGTGTCCACATAGATCGCTTCGAGCACGCCGATCTTGTGGCCCTTCGGGTCGACGACGTTGCGGTTGCGCCACTCACGGATATCGGCTGCCTGGATCATGGCGTGCCCTCCTGAGCCGTTCACCCAGCCGGTGCGAGCCGTCAACACAGGCAGTCACAGCCCGCCGCGACCGGCAGTCCTTGCCCCTTCCAGGCTATCCGGGAACCTGCGCGTCGCGCGTTCGCGCGGTGACCGTATCGACCGTGGTAGTCGACGGGCATGCCGATGAAGCCTTCCAGTGCAGCAGGCCGCCCATCTCTGTTCGGACGACTCCGCGACGCGATCAGCCATTCACCAGTGGGACGCGGATTGCGGCGGAGCAGAGATCTGGAGCTGTGGCAGCGGTCCCTGGGCTTCGCGGCGTTGGGGCTCCTCACGCTGGTACCGCTCCTGATCATTGTCTCCTCGGGCGATCCGGAGAACGGGCGGGGGTTCGCGCAGTGGCTGGGGGAAGGACTCGGGGTCTCGACTACCGCCAGGGAAGAGGTCGAGCGGCTGTTCATCCGGCCCAGCCAGGCACTGCGGACCACGACCGTGTTCGGCATTGCCGCCCTCGCCGTCTTCGGTCTGTCCTTCGGTGCGGCGGTGCAGACCGGCTACGAGAAGGTCTGGGATCTGCCGCCGGCCCGCTGGTGGGCCAGGTGGCGGCATGTGGTGTGGCTCGGCGTCCTCACCGGCTACCTCTTCGTCTCCGCGACCACCACACTGCGGCGAGAATCCCCGGCGGGCGCTTCCGCCGCCGCGCTGAGCGCCGTCGTGTTCTTCTGGTGGTCGCAGCGCCTGCTGCTCGGCGGGCGGGTCGCCTGGCGCGCTCTGTTGCCCGGCGCGGTGGCCACCGTGATCGGACTGCTCGGTCTCAGGGTCTTCTCCCGGGTCGTCTTCTCGCCGTTGATCGCATCCAACGCGGTCACCTACGGGCCCTTCGGAACCGTCCTGGTCCTCCAGTCCTGGCTGGTCGGCGTCGGTGTCGTCGTCTTCGGCGGTGCGGTGGTAGGCCGTCTGGCCCACGAGGAGATCCCACGCGTGGCCCAGGCGCTGAGAAGGCGAGGATGAGATACGGCTTTCGGGGGGACGCAGCCGACGTGACACAGACCCTTTTCGATCAAGGGCCGCACTGTCCGAGAAGAGCCCTTCTGCCGGATAAGCGACACAGGCATAGCATGGTTAGTGGACCGGTGCACTCTCACGTGCAACCGGCCCGGAAGGGCGGCCCCGGTGTGTATATGCCGGGGCCGTTGCGCACCGTCGGCGGACGGCCGGCAACCAGCGGGTCCTGGCGAGTGTGGCGGCCGAGCAGCACCGAAGCCCAGCACGAGGCTGCCTGTGACCCACTCGTTGGAGACCACCGGCTCGGGACGTGCAGGCGAAATCAGGCCGGTGAGCTGAAAGGGCACGGCGATGACGGAGGGTGATCGGCAGCCTGGCAGGGACACAGTGGACCGGTCGGAGGGGTTCGGTGAGCGGCTGCTGGGGGTGCTGCTGGACCGGGCACACGAGATGCCGCCTCAGCTGGTCGCTCCGCTGATCGCGGAAGAGGTGGCCAGGGTCGGTGGCCGGGACATCTCGATCCTCCTGCAGGACTACGCACAGCTGCTGCTGGTGCCGCTGCCGGGCAGACGTCTGACCGTAGGCGAGCCCGAGCCGATCGCTGATTCCCCCGCCGGCACGGCCTTCCTGGAGGCGACCACTGTCGAAGTACCGCAGGCAGACGGTCTCCGCATGTATCTACCGTTGCTGGACGGCAGTGACCAGGTGGGTGTGCTGGCCCTCACTCTGGATACCGTCGATGACGACGACCGGCGCTTGCTGCGCAGGCTCGCCGGTTTGATCGCCGACATGCTGGTCACCAAGCACAGCTATACCGACCAGTTCTTCCTCGCCCGGCGCCGTGAACCCATGAGCGTGGCTGCGGAAATCCAGTGGTCCTTGCTCCCGCCGCTGGCGATGTCCGTGCCGCAGGTCTCAGTGGCCGGGATCCTGGAGCCCGCCTACAGCGTCGCCGGGGACAGCTTCGACTACGCGCTCAACGACGACATCCTGCATGTGGCCGTGGTTGATGCCATGGGCCACGGCCTGAACGCCGCCACGATGGCCACGGTCGCCATCGGCGCCTACCGGCACTCCAGACGTGCCGGCATCGGTCTGTCCGAGATCTACGCGTTCATGGATCGGGCCATCGCCGAGCAGTTCGGCCCCGAACACTTCGTGACCGCGCAGATGATGCGCCTGAACACCGCAACGGGTCACCTGCAGTGGGTCAACGCGGGTCACCCCCCACCGCTGCTCATCCGCAACCGCCAGGTCCTCCGGCAACTGGAGAGCCCGACCACCTTGCCGGTCGGCTTCGGAGGTGAGGAACCCCAGGTCAGCGAGCAGACACTCCATCGTGGCGATCGGGTCCTGTGCTTCACCGACGGCCTGATCGAGGAGCACGAAGCCGGCCAAGAGCAGTTCGGCGAGGAACAGCTCATCCACTGGGTCAACCGCATCGGGCAGAAAGAGAAGGGCGTGCGGGCAGTGGTGCGTTCGCTCTCCCACACACTGAAGGAGGAACGGGGCGGGAGCACCAGTGACGACGCGACCCTCTTCCTGATCGAGTGGCACGGGGGCGCCGCCGACCACCTCGCCGTCCTGGAGTGAGCCGACAGCCGGCCCGGCAACGAGCCAGCGGACCAGTAACCGGCCCTCCCCCCCTCCCCCCGGCTCCACCGCGTGGCCGCACGACGGCTTCAGTGAACGTCGGTGAGTGGAGCCACCAAGACCTGCTCGCGCCGCCGCCCGCGAGATGGCCGCCCGCGTGGGAACCCGGGTGCTGGCTCACCGTGACCGCCTCCAGCCCGGCGACGACGTACGCCCGATCGCCGCCGAGCTCCACGGCGGACTGCGCACCGTGGCAGCCGGTTCAGCGCGAAGTCGGGTCCGACAGCTCCTGCGCCGCTCGCCAGACCGTCATGTCCACGGTCATAAAGCCGATCTTCGGCATCGCGGTCGACTTCACCTGAATCACCAGCAGCGCGATGTCCCCGGAGGGGTGCTTGACGCAGATCTCGCTGCCGGCCGCCGCCGCGGCCAGCGGGAGGCGGCGGTCTTTGACACCGGTGAGGGCGACACGGCAGGAATCGAAGGAGGCTCCCGGCTTGCCGTACAGCATGGTGATCACGCTGGTGTCGCTCTCCAGCGCGCAGCGGGTCTCCGTGCAGACGAAGCGGATGTCCCCCTTGCGGTCCTCGCGCCCGACCGGCTCCTTGATGCTCAGCGAGGTCTTCTCGTCCAGCCACTGGAGGGGGTACGGGACGGCTCGCGGCGGATTGGGCGCGGTCGAGGAGGGCCGCGATGCCCTCGGTGTCCGGCCACCGGGCCTCGATGCCGGTGTGGCCGCCGATGGCGAAGCCGACGACCGTCCGGACGCCGTCGAACCGAGCGGCGAGGACGTGGCCGCATCCCGGTCGCGAGACCTGTCCGCCGCCTCCTTGACCGTCCACGCCAAGCCCGTCAGCAGCAGCGCCCCTGCCGTCACGGCCGCGGCCGTGATCAGCGCGGTGCGCCGCCTACGCGCCCGCCGCTCGTCCGGCCACACCGGCTGCGGCCGCGCGACCAACGGCAGCGTGTGCACCGGGGTGGGGTCGGGGACCGGAGACGGAACCACCACCTCCGGCCCCATGACCTCCCGCCAGACGGCCGGGCCGGCGCCCGCGTCGGCGTCCCGGCCCAGCCGCTGCCGGCACCACTCGACAACCTCCGCCGGGGTGGCCCGCTCCTGGGGATCGGCGGCCAGGCAGCGGGCGATCAGCGGACGGAGCTGCTCGGGCAGACCGGACAGGTCGGGTTCGGAGTGCACGATCCGGTACAGCACGCTGACCGCGGAGCCGTCCCCGTACAGCGGCTCGCCCAGCGCCGCGAACGCCGCCGTCTGCCCCAGCGCGAAGACGTCGGTCGCCGCCGTGACCTCACCCGCGGTCGCCTGCTCGGGAGCCATGAACTGGGGCGTGCCGACGGCGAAGCCCGTGGCTGTGTGCGAGGTGGCGTCCGAGGCCAGCGAGATGCCGAAGTCGATCACACGCGGCCCGTCGGCGGCCAGCAACACGTTCGACGGCTTCAGATCCCGGTGCACGATTCCCGCACCGTGGATGGCCTGCAGCGCCTCGGCCACCCCCGCCATCAGCCACAGCACCGCGGGCACCGGCAGTGGTCCACGCCGGGCGACGGCCTCCGCCAGGGACGGCCCGGGTACGTACAGCGTGGCCAGCCAGGGCGGTACGCCGTCCGCGTCGGCGTCGATCAGCTCGGCGGTGTACGCGCCCCGGACCCGCCGGGCCGCCTCCACCTCCCGGCGGAACCGCCGTCGGAAGGCCGGGGCGTCGGCCAGCTCCGGCCGCACCACCTTGATCGCCACCGGTCGGCCGCCCTGTGTGTGCGACAGATAGACCCGGCCCATGCCACCCGCGCCGAGCCGGGCGGCAAGGCGGTAGCCGGCCACCACGGGCGGATCGTCCGCCTGCAGCGGCTGGAACACCTCAGTCGCGTTGTTCATCGGCCTCTTCCCCGAATCCCCTGGTCAACCGACCGGCCGACCAACGGCAGCAGCCTAGGCGGGCGGGCATCGACGGCAATCGGAGGGGGATCCGAGCGCGCCGCGGCGATGCGTTCGGGGCGATGCGTTCGAGGCGATGTGTTCGAGGCGGGCAGGAGTCGGGCCGGGGGACACCCGGCCCGACTTACGGCGTCAGGCGCACTTGCCCTTCAGCCACGCCTTGTAGTCCTTGCTCCACGACGTGCCGATGCGTCGCGGCCCCTGAGCGAGCGTGCTCTGCCATCGCGGGTGGTTTCCGGAAGCCGCCGGCACAGGCTCTTCCCAGCCGATCCCGTCGACCCACGTGGGGTAACCGCGCAGCGTGGCCTCCAGGCCCGCGGCCTTGACGCGTCGGTCGAGCTCGGGTCGCAGACGGTCGTCGCGCGTGTAGATCATGATTTCCTGGCCGGCCGTCCGTTCCCGGATCGGGTCGAGGACCTCACGCCACGCACTGTCCCGGACAGCGGCGTCGCTGTGCAACAGAGACTGCTTCGCGTCGCCCTTGAGTTCCACGAAGGCGACGAGCTTCATTGCCTTGAGGCGGTCCAGCCACTCCCGGAAGGTGTAGACGGTTTCCCCCTTGTAGGGACCCCTGCTGATCTTCCGCCCCTGGAGTTTGTCCGCTCCGCTGGCCCACGAGATCTCCGTGATCGCCTTGCGCGTACCGGAGAGTCCATTGGTCGTGCTGTTGTGCCACATGACCCCCTTGGTGCCGTTCATGGTGAGCTGGAGGTCTCCCTCGACACCGTCCGCGCCCCAGCTCTTCTGCTCGGCGAGAGCACGGGGGTTGTTCGGCTGCCGGACCTGGTCGCGGTCCCAAGGGGCGTCTCCGGTCGGGTAGCCGCCGTGCCCGAACACCTGGGGGCAGGCGGGCAAAGCGGCGGATGCCGCGGCCGTGGACGGAGACGCGGAGGCGGTTCCCGGCAGCATGGTGGCCGCCAACATCGCGAGAACGGCACCTCGGCCCGCGTTTCGGAGCTTCATCGAGTCGCTCTCCCCCCTTCTGCTTCTGCTTCATGGTTCGTGGCCCGCGTACCCCTACTCGCCATGCCGCTGGGGCCGTTAAGGGCGGCACGGCAGAATGATCATACGAATTGCGTTCATGGCCGCTGTCACGGAGCTTGCGCCCCGCTTGCGTTGCTGTGTGCAGGGCCGTCTCTGTGGGCGAGGCCGGGGTTCGGATATCCGAACCCCGGATTCGGGTGGGAGCACGATCGATCGGCGGGCCCGCGCTGCCGAGGATGACGTCATGACCTTGTTGATGACGGAATCCGCCGCCCGGGCGGAGGGACTGCACCGCGAGTACGGTCGGGGCGCCGCCGCCGTGCATGCGCTGCGCGGGGTGGATCTGGCGTTCGGGCCAGGGACGTTCACCGCGGTGATGGGGCCCTCGGGCTCGGGGAAGACCACGCTGCTGCACTGCCTCGCGGGGATGGACCGGCCCACCCGCGGTGCGGTCTGGTGGGGCGGTACGGAGGTGTCGCGACTGCCCGAGCGGCGGCTCGCGCAACTGCGCCGGAGCCAGGTCGGGTTCGTGTTCCAGGCGTTCAACCTGATGCCGGCGATGACGGTCGCCGAGAACGTGGAACTGCCCGGCCGCCTCGCCGGTGAGCGAGTGGGCCGGACCGAGGTGCTGGACGCGCTCGCCCGGGTCGGCCTGGCCGGCCGCGAGCGGCACCGGCCCGGGCAGCTGTCCGGCGGCCAGCAGCAGCGGGTGGCGATCGCCCGGGCCCTGGTGTCCCGTCCCGCGGTGCTGTTCGCGGACGAGCCCACCGGCGCCCTGGACCGCGCCACCGGCCACGAGGTCCTGGCGCTGCTGCGTGCCGGCGTGGACCGGGAGGGGCAGACCTGTGTGATGGTCACCCACGACCCGGTGGCCGCGGCGTATGCGGACCGGGTGGTGCTGCTGGCCGACGGCCGGGTGGTTGACGACCTCGACCGGCCCGGGCCGCAGAGCATCACCGACCGGCTCAGCCGGCTGGGCGGGTGAGCCGGCCGTGACGGGTCTCGCGCTCGGACAGATGCGGCAGCGTCCCGCCACCTTCCTCGGCCTGGCGGCCGCGCTCTTCCTGGCCGTTGCCACGGTGACGCTGTTCGGTTCGCTGCTGGCCGCGCAGCTCGACGCCCCCGCCGGTGCGCGCACCGCTCCGACGGGGCCCGGGCTGACGGTGATCGCGGCCGCGTTCGGCGAAATCGCCGTGCTGGTGGCCTTCTTCGTGGTGGTCAACGCACTGGGCTTCGCCGTCCGGCAGCAGCACCGGGAGCTGGCGCTGCTGCGGACCATCGCCGCCACGCCCCGGCAGGTCCGGCGGCTGGTGCGCCGCCAGGTCGTGGCCGTCGTCGTGCTGGTGGCCGTTCCGGGGTCGGTGGCCGGCGCGTTCGCCGCCCGACGCTTCCTCACCGAGCTGAAGCACCGCGACATGGCCTCGCCCGCGGTGCGCGTACCGGCGACGCCCGTACCGATGCTGGTGGCCACTGCGGCGGCCCTGGTCGTGGGTACGGCGGCGGCAGCGGTTGCCGCGCGCCGCATCTCGCGGATCGCGCCGGCCGCCGCCATGGCGGCGAGCTCGACCGAGCAGGGCCGCACCGGCCTCATGCGGGTGCTCGTCGGCGCGGCCGCGCTTGTGGGCGGTGGTCTGCTCTGTCGCCTCGCCGCCACCCGGCCGCCGGACGAGGGGGACAAGGCGGGGCAGGCAGCGCTGCTGGCCTCACTGGTCCTGCTGGTCGCCGTCGCCCTGCTCGGCCCCCTCGCGGCCCGCGGCGTGGTCGCCGTCCTGGGCGCACCCGTACGTGCCGTGGCCGGGCGCTCGGGCTGGCTCGCCGACGCCAATCTGCGCGGGTACGCGCACCGGCTGTCGGCCGCCGTGGTGCCCGTGGCACTGCTGGTCGGTCTGTCGGGCACCATGTCGATCATGACGAGCACCGCCGAGCACGCGCTCGCCCGGGCGGCCGACCCCGGACTGGCCACCGTGACATCGGACACCGACACCTGGCTGCGGCAGGTCGAACTGGCGTTGCTGATCTGCTTCGCCGCCGTCTCGACGGTCAACACCCTGGTCGCCCTGACCGCCGACCGGCGCCGCGAGTTCGCGCTGCTCACCCTGGTGGGCGCGACACGGCGCCGGCTGTTGAGCATGCTCGGTATCGAGGCCGCGCTGACCACCGCGGTGGGCGTGGTGCTCGGCGGGCTGGTGGCCGCGGCCGCCTCCTCGTCGTTCAGCGTGGCGCTGACCGGCTCGGCGGTGCCGTGCGTCCCGGCGACCACCTGCGGCTGGATCGTCGTCGGCGCGGCCGCCCTCACCGTGCCGGGCATCCTCGGCACCGGCGCCCGGGCGGCCTCCGGGCCCGCGACGCAAAGGGTGGGCGGGCAGCGTGGCTGAGCGTGACAGCACGGCCGACCGCGTCGGCGTGCGCGGCGGCCTGCGGCGTCTCGCCGTCCGCGGGCACCTGCGGCGTTTCCCCGTCCGCGGGGGCGACGTCGCCTTCGCCATCGTCGGTCTGCCCCTGGCCGTGTTGGGCGGCGTGTACGCGCTGGCGGTCCTGTACGCCGGTGGGCTGCTCTCCCTCACCGTGCTGGGACTGCCGTTCGTGGTCGCGGCCCTGCGGGGCGCACGACGACTGGGCGACCTCCACCGGTGGCTCGTCTGCCGACTGCTCACGGAGCACATCACGGCGCCTGAGCCGCTTCCTCCTGTGGACGGCGTGATCGCCCGAGGACGAGCCGTGCTGACCGACCCGGTGGCCTGGCGGACCCTGCTCTACCTGCTGCTGCGGCTGCCGCTCGGCGTACTCGGCTTCGCCACGGCCGTCGCCCTGCCGCTCGCTGGCGGCTGGCTGATCGGCTACCCGTTGTGGGTCCGGCTGCTCGAACCGGGCGACCACCCCCTCGGATGGTTCGACCCGGCAGCCGTCCTCCTCGGCCTCGCCCTGCTCGCTGCCGTACCCGCCGCGATCCGCGCGCTGAGCTCGCTGAACCGGGGCCTGGCCCGACTCCTGCTGAGCCCCGCCCGCACCCAGCGACGACTGCGCCAACTCGAAACCGCCCGCAGCACACTGCTCGCCGAGAACACCGACCGTCTCCGCCGGCTCGAACGCGACCTGCACGACGGCACCCAGGCCCAGCTCGTCGCCATCGCCATCACGCTGTCCCTGGCCGACGACGCCCTCGCGGACGACGGCCGCTCCCCGGACCTCGCGCGGTTGCGCGCCCTCGTCGGCCGGGCCCGTGGCCAGACCGACGACACCATCGCCGAACTGCGCCGACTCACCCAGGGCATCCACCCTGTCGCCCTCGAATCCGGCCTCGGCGAAGCCCTACCGCCCCTCACCGCGGCCTCCCCCGTCCCCGTCGCCATCAGCCTGGACCTGCGGGAGCGTCCCGAACCGGCGATCGAACGGGCCGTCTACTTCTGCGTCGCCGAACTGCTCACCAACATCGCCAAGCACAGCGGCGCGAGCACGGCCGCGCTCGACGTCACCTCGGCAGCGGGCCGGGTACGGCTCACAGTGCACGACGACGGACGCGGCGGCGCCGCCCTCGGCGCCGGCAGCGGGCTGTCCGGCCTGGGCGAACGGCTGGCAGCCGTCGACGGCACCCTGCGGATCACCAGCCCGGCCGGCGGCCCCACCACGATCACCGCCGAACTCCCCACGCGGCTCTGAACGCGGCTCTGAACGCGACTCAGCGGCCGGTGCCCGCCTCGGACAGGTACGCGAGCACCGCCTTGACGCGGCGGTTGTCGGCGTCCGACGCCGGCAGGTCGAACTTGGCGAAGACCGCGGCCACGTACTTCTCCACGGCGCGCTCGGACACCACCAACCGCGCCGCGATCGACCGGTTGGAGTGCCCCTGCGCCATCAGCTCCACCGCCTCGCGCTCCCGCGGGGTCAGCGCATCGATCCGGCTCCGCTGCCCGCGCTGCATCAGCCGCGTCACCACCTCGGGATCGAGCGCCGTACCGCCCTCGGCAACCCGGTGCAGCGCCTCCACGAACTCCGACGTCCGGGCGACCCGCTCCTTCAACAGATACCCGACCCCCGCCGCACCGGCCGCCATCAACCGCTCCACCCAAGCCGTCTCGACATGCTGCGAGAACACCAGGACGCCCACCTCCGGCCAGCTCCGCCGGATCTCGACCGAGGCCCGGATGCCCTCGTCCGTGTGCGTGGGCGGCATCCGAACGTCCACCACCGCCACATCGGGCCGCTCCTCCTCGACCGCCGCCAAGAGCTCCCCAGCCGACCCCGCGGTAGCCACCACCTCACACCCCCGGGCGCCCAGCAGCTCCACCATCCCCTCCCGAAGAATGACGGAGTCCTCGGCCAGCACCACACGCAGTTGACGGTCGCTCATGCCCCCGATTATCGGCGGAGCCCAAGGACGACTCGACGCATCACTGCGGATAGCGGACCACCAGCAGAGCCTCGACGTCTGCGGACGGCGCCTGATACAGGTGCGGGACGTCGGCGAGCCAACTGCCGTGCCCACCGGGTCCGATCAAGACGGGGGCGGAGAGTTCACCGACGCGGGCAGTTCCGCTGAGGATGACGATGTGCTCTGTGGTGCCGGGTGTGTGTGCGGCGGACTCCTGCCTCGCTCCCGCTCGGATGCGGACCCGGTACGTTTCGGTGATCGCGGCGGTGTCCTCGAAGCGCTCGGTGAGGACGGCGTCCACGGCTCGCCCCGAGATCTCAGCGCGGAGAGCGGGGGCATGCAGGGCCGTGCTGAGGGGCACCTCCAGCGCCGTCGTGACGGCGTAGAGGGTTTCCAACGTGGGGTTGCGCCGTCCGCTCTCCAGCTCGGAGAGCGTCCCCTTGCCGATCTTCGACCTGCGTGCCACCTCGGACAGGGACAAGCCTCGCGCCTCGCGCAGCTCCCGCAGGCGCAAGCCGACTTGGGTGGCCAGGTTCATGGCGTTCCTTCGTTCTTCGTCTCGTCGCGTGATGTGCGGTTGATCCGGCGCTCCACACGATCTACTGTTCCATATGCAGAACGTTCCATATATGGAACGCAGGAAAGGAGCAGCATGGCATCACCGGAGGGCACGTCTCTGCCGGCCCGCAGCGAACAGGTGGCCAGGGCCCTCGCCGTGGCCGGCGCCCCGGGGACGGTGCGCTTGCTGGCGGAATCGGCGCGTACCGCCGCCGAGGCCGCCTCGGCCCTGGGGTGCGACGTGGGCGCGATCGCCAACAGCCTCGTCTTCATCTCCGACGACGAGCCCGTGCTGGTCCTCACCAGCGGCCGCCACAAAGTGGACACCACGGCACTCGCCGCCCGCTGGGGACGCGGCAAGCTCCGCCGCGCCACGCCGGAGCAGGTACGCGAAGCCACCGGGCAGGCGATCGGAGGCGTCGCCCCGGTCGCCCATCCCCGGGCCCTTCCCACAGTGGTCGACGAAGCCCTGACCGACTACCCCCAGGTCTGGGCCGCCGCCGGCACGCCCCACACGGTCTTCCCCACCACCGCCAAGGAACTCCTCCACCTCACCGACGGACTCCTGCTCCCCGTCGGCCCCTGACAGAGCGCAGGCGGCAGCGGACAGCCGACACCACCGGAAGGGACCTCATGGAACACGACCTGCGCACGGTCATCGTGCTCAACAAGAAGCTCGACCCCGGGCGCATGCTGAACGTCACCGGGCACCTGATGCTGGCCCTGGCCACGGGAATGCCCGAGGCGGACCGCCTCCGTCCACGCACCTACGTGGACGCCGACGGAGGCATACACCCGGCGATCTCCCACCACCCGGTCATCGTCTTGCAGGCCAAGAACTCCAACGCCCTGCGGACCCTGCGTGCCAACCTGCGTGAAAAGGGAATCTTTTGCACCGATTTCACGCACACGATGGCCGACGGAGGAACCGAGGTGCAGATGGAGACGACCCGCACGAGCCCGGAGGCGGAACTTGAGTACTACGGAGTGTGCTGCTTCGGAAGCCGAGCGCAACTCGACGCCATGACCCGGAAGTTCAGCCTGGTCAAAGGGACGACGGACTCGGCCGACCCGCCTGGCCGCACAACGGGCCGCTGACCTGCGATGACGCTTCCAGAGCCCTGGAGCGGTTCGATCGCAGGAGGGGTGTCGGTCATGCCGTGGGCGCCTCGTTCGGATCGGGGTCCTGCCGTGCCGAGGCTGAGGACAGGGCCAGCATCCGGGCCGCCGACTCCAGCAGGGTCTCGTACGTGATCACTTCTATGCGTGCGGCATGCGTGTTGTAGGTCCGCAGCGTCTCCGCGATCTCCTGAGGCGCGATGCCGCCGCTCACGTACCGCGAGTGTCCGATCACGACCGTCGCCGAGGCCCTACGGGTGTCGATGCCGTGGTCCGCGAGGATTGTGCGGCGGTTCTCGTCCATGGTCCGGAGATAGTTCTGCGCCTGGGAGACGGCGTGGTGCGGCGGGGCGCCCAGCATGAGGTGGCCGCTGCGCCGGATCACCAGGTCCTTGATGTTGGCGCGTTTGAGTTCCACCACGTGCAGGGATCCGTCTCCGCGCAGCAGCGGAATGTCGAGAATGGTGTCCGGGGTGTACTGACGGCGGACCAGCTCGGCCACGTACGCCCCACCAAAGATCCACTCCTGGTTCTTCAGGCAGGCGTGCAGGGCGCTCTCAGAGCTGTCCGGGTTCTCCACCGCGGCACGCAGGGCCACGAGGCCGGCCCGCCTGGCCTTCAGTTCGAGCAGTTGGGCCAGCAGTCCTGCGTCGGCGTCCGCCAGGACGTCACTCATCATCCGCGCGGTCTCGACGGACGCCGGCCGGGGCAGGTTCCGCAGGAGCAGCTCCATGTGGCCGTACTTCTGGAGCCATTTCATGTCCTTGGTGGACAGCCGGATTCCTCCCTCGCCGGTCCCGAGGCCCAGATGGCCGGCGGACAGGGCGATGCCGCGGAAGAGGTCACGAGCGTCGGCGGCGGTGGCATCGGGCTTGTCGCGGCACAGGACGTCCAGGGCGGTGACCGCTCGGTCGGCGCCCATCGCGGTCATCCTCCGCATGTGCTCCTCGCTGCGCTGCCGTGCCTCCTCGTCGTAGTACATCTCCAGGATGTCGAGGAAGAGTTCGCCTCCGGCGTAGGCGGCGAAACGCTGAAAGCGCTGGGCGAGCTCGATGTCCCCGTGCAGGACGGCCTCTTGGGCGACATCCTCCAGGGCGTCCACCAACGGCCTGCCCTTGCCGTACGTCCCGCCGAAGCCACCCATGATGCGCAGCACCGCGTCGATGCGCTCCCGCACGCGCGCGTGCTCGGTCAGCTCCCGTGCCGCCTGAACCATGCGCCAGAGTGTGAAACCGGATCGGAATGTCGCCATGCGCGCCACCCTAGAACCGGGCGCTGACAACCACTCCCAGGTGAAAATCCGGGGCGCGCGGGCAGGCCGGCGGCTCACCGGCTCAGCCGGCCGGAGGCGATTCAGCGGGTCGTGCGCGGCGGGTCTGGCGGCGCTCGAAGGGGCCGAGATGCGCGACGACGCTGCCGTAGAACCGGTCCATGGCGTCGTCGACGCTCCGGATGAAGCCCGATTCCGTAGCGCCTCGGGTGCTTCCCATGCCTTTGAACAGCGACAGGCGGAACCCTGTGACAGCAGCCCCGTCCCTGGGGAGCAAGTCTCCCGGTTCCGGGCGCAGCCGCTCCAACGTGCCGCGTGGGCCATTGCCGCTCTCCACCAGCGTCTCCACATGAAGATCCGCCGGCGCCTCGGCCAGCGACCGGATCAGGCGCTTGGCGGAGGTGAGCAGGTAGCTTCCTTCAGGTGCCGGGATGTCGACGGACGTACGGAGCTTGCCGGTCCGCAAGTCGGCCGTGATCGCGACGATCCCCGGTGTCCCGTCGATGCGCAGCTCCGCGGACAGGCGGCCTTCCGCGCACAACCGGTCGGCGAGCGCGGCTCTCCTGGAGCCCGGATCACCACCGCGCCTGGCGCGCTGTACCGGCAGGGCCTTCTGGCCCAGCTCCCCGCCCAGCCGCAGACAGACCTGTCGGATGAGCCGCTCCCAGCTCTCGACGACCTGGACGGCACGAGGGTCACCTTGGCAGAGCATCTCCGCCTCGATGCCGTTGCGTACCGGGACCCACGCGGGACCCATGTTCTGGAAGCCGTGGCAGCCGGAGTTCTCGTGCTGAAGGTAGTGGAGTAACTCGTGCAGGAGCCAGGCGTGCGCGGCGTTACCGACGCCCTCGTGGCGAATCAGCATCTGCGCCTGGTGCGCCACCTCCGCCCAGGACAAGTGCCACAGCGTGACCTTGTGCTTGCGCCGCCCGTCGACCTTCACGTCGACCAGCGGACTGCCCTCCAAGGCCACGTCGTTCGACAGCGTGACCACGGCCTCGTAGCCCCGGCGGGCTGCGATGTCCATGTAGTCCTGGACCTGTTCGGCCTTGAGCGGATTGCCGTTGGTCTTCGTCTCGACGAGAGCCGTCCACAACTTGCCGGCACGTTCGACCCGGATCACCCCGTCCGGACGCTTGGGGGTGTCGCCGTGCGGCAACGACACTTCGGTGAAGGTCTGCATGCGACCGGCCGGAGCACCGAACGCGGCCGTGAGGCGGCGCCCGAGTTCCGGTACCTGTGCCATCACCGAAAGCAGCACCGAAGTGGCGCGCAGCTCCCGCTCCTTGTCGTTCCTGAGAGACGGCACGGGAAAGAGCCGGGCAGTTTTCCAGGAGTCGTTCTCGGCGAGGGACTTCTTGGCCACCTTGGGCAGCGTGACCTTCTTCTTGACCGTGCGGGTACCGCGTGCGCGCGTCGACTTGTTCTTCTGCAGCGCCGACCCCGCCCCGGCACCCTGCTCGGGAAGACGCGCCAGGGTCTGGGTGGTGGCGGCCGGCCGTGCTGGTGCCGCCGTCGCCAGCACCTCCGGCTCGGCGGTGCCCTCCTGGGCGTGATCTTCGGCGTCCTCGTCGGCGATGTCGATACCGAAGTCGGTGGCCAGGCCCGCCAGACCACTCTCGTACCCCTGCCCGACCGCCCGGAACTTCCACTCCTCACCGCGCTGGTAGAGCTCACCGAAGATGAACGCGGTCTCCACGCTCGCGTCGTCGATGGAGAAGCCGAGCAGGACCTCGCCAGCACGGTCGGCAAGCGTCAGGCGAATGTCTTCGAGATCGCCGAAGCAGGCGCCGGCGTACCGGCTGGCGGCCACCACGATGCGGGAGACGTCCGGCGGTACCGCGGTCAGGTCGAGGCTGATGCGGTCCTCGCTGCCGTTGTCTGTCGGTGTCTTGCCCAGGAGCTGGATACTGCCGTCGGCTGCGGCCGGATGGTTGTAGAAGTAGAAGTCGGCGTCGCTACGGACCTTGCCCTTGTCGTCCAGCAGCAGTACGGATACGTCCGCGTCGCCGTCTCCCTCCGCGCTGCTCCAGCTCAGACTCACGATGACGGCACCGCTGTCCTCGCTCAGGGCCGTCAGGGCGACGTTGGCTCCTTTGGACATCTCGAGCATGTGGCCCCCCGGGCACGCGGCTGCCCGGGCGCGCCCGGGCAGCCGGCACCATCTCGTTCCGTTATGCGGCACCTACTCAGTGCGCACGCGGCGAACCTAGCGCACGCCGATGGCTACAGGGGCGGCAAACGAGGTGAATGCCGATCCCGCGGGCCTGGCTGCCGGGAGGAACCATGTGCCGCCAGGCGATGCACACGGCTGACAGGCCGGCGGCCGCGACGATGTCGCCGTCGCGCGGCGAGCCGGGGACTCCCGCGAGGAAGCGTTCCCACTGCTCGGGGAAGAACCTGCCGGCGCCCCGGTAGAGCCAGTCGATCTCCGAACGCCGGGTGGTGGTGACGCCGGCGACCACGATCTCGCCGCAGCCGCGCTGGTCGAACAGGACGACTCGGTACCGGTCGGGGTCGAAGTACCGGCGCGCGGCGGTTCCGCAGCCTGATGCCGGCCCGCCGTGCACGACGAGCGCGGGCGGTCCTGTAGCCGGCGATCCGGCCGACCGCGATGGCAGCCGCACCTGACCGGCCGGAAGGCCCTAGGCGAAGGCGAAGGCGAGGATGAGCAGCACGACGAGGATGGCGAGCGTCTGCCACCGCGTCGCGCGCCTGAGCGTGTCCGTCGACGTGGGCCCGCCGGACCGCGAGGTCGATGATCGACTGCAGGTGGCGTCATCGGATGTGTCGTCGCTCATCCCGCCATGCTAGCCACGCCGTGTCCGGGGCTCCCGGCCCCGCCCCCCCGGTAGACGGACCAACATCACCTTTGGACGTCTAGAGATAACCAGGTACTGTGCAATGCATGGAACCTGACATCGCAGGTAAGCCCACCACGGGCAAGGCCGAGAGCCAGCTCCGCAAGGGGGTGCTGGAGTACTGCGTGCTTGCGATCCTGCGGAATGGCCCGCGCTACGGCGTGGAGCTGCTCGAAAACCTCGGCGCGGTGAACGTCATGGCCACGAGCCAAGGGACCATTTACCCCTTGCTCTCGCGGCTGCGCCGTGACGGACTGGTGGAGACCCGCTGGCAGGAGTCCCCCAGCGGGCCGCCCCGGCGCTACTACGAGCTGACGCCGTCGGGGCACACGGCGCTGAAGGAGTTCACCGCCATCTGGCCGCACTTCCGTGACGCGGTCGACCACTTCATCACCGACTGAGCAGGAGACCACCATGACGATCACCGAGCACCCGCTGGTGCAGAGCTACCTGTCCGCCGTGACGCGGGAGACGGCCGAGCTCAGCCCGGAGCGCCGGAACGAGCTGCTGGCCGACCTGGAGGAGCACATCGCCGTGGCGATCGCGGAGGAGTCCGCCTCCGGCGACGACGGGATACGCGCCGTGCTCGCCCGCCTCGGCGACCCGCGCACGATCGCGGCCACCGCACTCGGCGAAGAGCCCCCCGCTCCGCGGGCGCGCCAGGGGCGCAGCCTCGCCATGCTGGCGCTGCTCGCGGTGACCGGCCCCCTGACGGTCTTCGCGCCCCCGCTGGGCCTCCCCGCCCTGATCGGCACGCTCTGGTGGCTGTGGACCGCGCCACAGTGGCGCAGCAAGGACAAGGCGATCGGGACGGCGGCCGCCCTCGTGCCGCTGGTGTTCTGGGTGTCGCAGTGGGTGGTCCCCGGGGGCACGGTGAACTTCGGCCTCGGAGCATTCATCCCGGCCCTCCTGGCCATCCTGGTGCTCCCGGCCGCCGTCAGCCTGCATCTGCTGCGTGCGGCGAGGCGCCCGGCCTGAGCCGCGCCGGTCGCCGGCGGCCTTGCCGGTGACCGTTGCCGGTGACCGTTCTCGTAGATCGATCCCTCCACCGGCGGCCGCGGTTCCACGACCGCGCGCCGGCTGACGGATCAGCCGGCCCCCACCTCTATACCTGCCATGTATACACACTATGTATAGTGAGCGAGCATGACGGAGACCTACCTGCTGCCGATCCGGACGGCCGCGCTGCTCTTCCCCGCGCTGGCCCTCCTGATGTTCGTGCCGACGGCGATCGTCCTCTACCGGCGGCACGGCGTCATGACCCGCTGGCGGGTGCTGTCGGTGTACGGCGGCGTGTACTACGCGCTCACCGCCTTCTGCATGACGATCGTGCCCCTGCCGAAGCCGTCGGTGAACGTCTGCAAGGCGTATCCGTCCTTCGCCGAGCCCCAGTTCACGCCGGGTGTCGCCTTCTCCGACATCTGGAAGGTGGCACACCACCGCGTCACCCTCGACGCGCTGATCCTGCACAACTCGGCCTTCTGGCAGACCGTGTTCAACCTGGTCCTGCTGCTGCCGCTGGGGGTCTTCGTACGGATCCACTTCCGGCGCGGCCTCGCCGCCGCGACGGCGGCCGGATTCGCGGGATCGCTGTTCTTCGAACTGACCCAGTACAGCGGGCTGTGGGGCCTCTACGAGTGCCCGTACCGGCTCTTCGCCGTCGACGACCTCATCGTCAACACAGCGGGCGCCGCACTCGGCTGGGCCGTCGCCGGGCCCCTGGCCCGCGCGCTACCCGCCCTGGACACCCTCGACGACCGCGCGCTCGACCAGCTCGCCGCCGGGAAGGTCCCCTTCGGTCGCCGCCTCGTCGCCCTGCTGCTGGACGTGACCGGTGTCGTGCTGCTGACCCCGATCGTCGCCGTCATCGGGTATTTCGCGCTCGGCACGGCAACGGTGCTCGCGGCGCCGCCGGTCGCCTTCGTCCTCTGGTTCGTCGTCATTCCGTGGTTGACGGGCGCGACTCCCGGCAAGCACGTCCTGCGGCTGCGGCTGGTCACACCGGCAGGTGGACGGCCGAGCCCTGCCGGGCTCGCGCTGCGCGCCGTGGTGCTGAGTCCTCTCCTGCTCCTCGCGTACCTCGGCGGGGTCGCGGTCGTCGGCATCGCCGCAGGCGCGGTCCTTGTCGGCGGCAGCGCCTCCACCGACCCCTCCCTCCTGGCCGAGATCGCGGACCGGGCGGAGGAGGTGGCGTTCAGCCTCGCGGCCGACCCCGTGGCCGGACTCGTCCTGCTGCTGCCCCCGGCGCTCTGCCTGGCCCTGATCGGCGCCTACGTGCGGTCCATCCGACGCCACCCCCAGGGCCTGGGCCCCCACGAGACCCTCTCCGGCGTCCGGAACCACGCCCTCCCGCACACGCGAGCACGGATCCGACCCCTTACGGACTCACCGTCCGTGGAGCGCGTTCAGCAGATGGTGCGGTAGGGGACGTCGGGCAGGTAGGAGTGCCACTGGTCGCGCGTGAGGCCCCCGCCGACGCGTTGGCAGAGGGCACGGGCGGCGGTCTCCGGGGCCGTGGTGAAGCTCTGGACGGGGGTGTGCCGGCCTGCGACGCGCAGGGTGGTGCCGTCGGGGGCGAAGGCGAGGGCGAGGACCGGGTCGCCGGGGGTGGTGGGGAGAGCCTGGCCGAGAGCCTGGCCGGAGGCGGTGTCCCACAGCCGCACGGTGCCGTTGCCTCCCGCGGTGGCCAGGATCTCGCCGTCGGGGCTGAAGGCGAGGGCGCTCACCCCTGATGTGTCGCTCTCGGGGGCCGTTCCGTCGGTGACGGAAAGCTGGCTCAGGCGCCGCCGGCCCTTCCCGTCCCAGAGGGTGACCCGGCCTTTCTCGTCGCCGACGGCCAGGAGGCGCCCGTCGCGGCTGAAGCGAGCCGCCGCGATGCGTTCGCCGGTGAGAGCTTGGCGGCCGACCCGACGTGTGCGCAGGTCGACGAGTCGGCCGAGGGCTCGCTCGTCAGCTGCGGAGACGACGACGGAACGGCCATCGGGGTGCGCGGCCAGGGGGCCGCCATCGAGGTTCCGCAGCGTCCGGACGCTGTCTCGGCGGGTGTCCCAGATCGTGATGTGGCTTTCGCCCAGGCCGGCGATCAGCAGGGATTCACCGTCGACGGAGAAGAGAGGCCTTCCATCATCGCGTTGAACAGCGCGGGGGATCCGGACTCGTTCGCGGGTACGCAGGTCCCACACGTACAGAGGATCCCCGTCGACCGAGATGCTGTAGGCGTCGTAGGCCAGGCGTCGGCCGTCAGGCCGGAAGGCCAGCTCCGGAGTCGAGGTGTCGCAGGTGTGATCCCTCCCGTCGGTCAGCGGCAGGCACGGTATGGCCGGCAACTCCGCGGACAGGGTGCCGCGCTCGGCGTCCAGCAGCTGAAACCGCTTCCTGTCCCACGCACCGAGCGAAACCGCCAGCTCCCGTCCGTCGGGACTGAACTGCGCTGCTTCCGCGGGAGCAGCGCGCCAGCTTCCGGCGGGTGGGTAGGAGACGCTGCGCACCGCCCCTCCGCCCAGGTACCGGACCGCGTGGTGCTCGGTGTCGATCTGCAGTTCCGACACGTCCTCGTTGGGGATCTTGTAGCGCAGGGCAGGGGCCTGGGGCCGGCTGGTGTGCCACACCAGGATTTCGTCGGCGTCCTGCCCGGCCAGGACCTCGCCGTCGCCGCTCAGCCGCACGTGTTTCAGTCCGGAGTGCTTGACCGACCACCGTGTGCGGCCCGATTCCAGGTCCGACACCGCGGCCCCGTGGCCTTCGTCCACCCTGAGCAGACCACGGCCGTCCGGAGTGAACCGCAGGGATTCCGTGGGGCACCCTGCGTTCTTCTGGGCCGGAGGCAGGGGCAGGGACGTCGGCCGGCTTCCCGCGGTGTCCCAGACCGTCAGCGGGTCCCGATCAGAACAGGCCGCCACATAACGGCCGTTCGGACTGACCGCGTCCTGCCTCGGATCCGGTAGTGCCCGCCTGAGCAGGAGACGCCGGTGCCGCCAGTCCCACAGCTCAAAGGAGCTGTCCTCCTCGGACCACAGCAAGGTTCGTCCGTCGGCGCTGAACTGCCCGTACCCCGAAGCGAACTTGCGCGTCCGCGTCCCGCCGCCGGCGATCTCATAGACGTACGCGTCCTCCCCGTCGCCGATCACCGCGGCCCGCCCGTCGGGGGTGACGTCGAGCATGACACTTTCCGGTGTCTCGGTTTTCGGGGCTCTCAGGGACGCGAGTTCGCGGTGCGTGGTGATGTCCCAGCGGCGTATCCGGCCCCTGACCGAGTACAGGAGTGTGCGTCCGTCGCCGCTGAGACGCACGTCCAGGGTGTCGCCGTCGACGTCGTCGGGCAGGGGCATGGCGTCCAGCTCGCGCTGGGAGAGGGCCGCGGCCAGGAGCGCTCCGTGGGTTTCGGGGGTATGGGCGAGGTTCCAGGCGGCGAGGCTCAACCGCATGGCGAGTACGGGGTCGGTGGTGCGCAGGCTCGCGGCGGCGGTGGCGACGCGCCGTGCTTCGGCCTGGGTGTGCTCCTGGTCGCTGTGGAGCTTCTGCTCCCACGCGACGGTGCCTGCCACCAGCACCAGTGCGCACAGCACGGCCAGGGCCGCCACGGCACGGCGCGATCGGCGCCTGGCCCGGGCCGCTTGCGCCTGTTCGGCGTCGCGAGAGGCGAGCCCCGCCTTGAGGAAGTCGGATTCCAGCGCGTTGAGCGCGCCGTACTCTCGGCCGGTGAAGGCTTCGCCGGCCTGGGTGAGCCGGGCGCCGCGGTAGAGGGCCCCAGGGTCGCGGTCCAGTTCGTGCCAGGCGATGGCGTCCTGGGTCAGCCGGCGATGCAGGCGGATGCGGTCGCGTTCTTCGTTGATCCAGCCGAGCAGCCGCGGCCAGGCGGTGATCAGTGCCTCGTGGGAGAGGAAGACGTGTCCGTCGTCGAGGGTGAGCAGGCGGCTGCGGGCCAGACGGTCGATGACGGCCTCGACGTCGGCCCCGGCAGCGCTGACCGTGGTGGCGAACTCGGAGTGCGGTGTGGGGCGGTGGGTGTCCTCGGTGCCGTCGCCGGGGGCTATCAGTCTCAGCAGGATGCGGCGGGCGAGTGCGGCCTGAGCGGGGGTGAGCTGGTGGTAGGCGTCCTCGGCGGTGCGGGCGATGGCGCCGCGCAGGCCGCCCGCCGCCTCGTACGCCTGCATCGTCAGAGTCCGTCCCCGCCGGCGGCGCCAGGTCTCCATCAGGGCGTGGGACATCAGCGGCAGCGCGCCGGGCTCCTCCGCGACCTCCTCGAGGATCCGGGCGGTCAGCTCACGTTCCACGTTCAGCCCACAGGATCCGGCCGGCCGCACGATGGCCGCCCGCAGTTCGTCCGAGCCCATGGGACCGACGAGGAGCGTCGCGTCGTCGAGTGCGGCGGACAGGACGCGGTGATCGGCGCACCGGCCGAAGAAGTCAGCCCGTACGGCAAGAACCACCCGCAGCCGACTGCCGTCCTCCCGGGCGGCGAGCAGCCGGTCCAGGAACGCCTCGCGTTCGCCGGGATCGGTGCATAGGGTGAACAGTTCCTCGAACTGGTCCACCAGCAGCCAGGTTTCCGCCGGGCCGTCGGCCGGCGTCAGCCGTTCGGCGTGCCTCATCGGACGGGCGCCGGGGGTGAGCACGCGCACCGCGGCCGGTGTCCGGCCCGCCTCCTGGTCGGGGCGCCGCAGTCGGGGTATCAGGCCGGCGCGCAGCAGAGAGGACTTGCCGCTGCCCGACGCACCCACGACCGCGCTGACACGATGCCGCCGGGCCGTCTCCTCCAGCCGCCCCGTCATCTCGTCGCGGCCGAAGAACAGCTCCGCGTCCCCCGGCTCGAAGCGCGCCAGTCCCCGATACGGTGGTTCGCCGTCCTCATCGTCAGGGCGCGGCCGCGCCGCGATCTCCTCGTTCGCCCGCTCCCAGCGGTGCTGCCACTCCTCCGCGTCGCCCTGGCAGGCGCGCACGTAGGCCAGCAGCACCGGCAGGCTCGGCAGGCGCTCGCCCGCCGCCGCCTGCGACAGCGTCGCCGCCGAGTACTCCACCCGCCGCGCCATCGCCCGGTAGGCGGGCCTGCCGGCCTCGTCGCGGAGCTTGCGCAACTCGTATGCCAAGCGCTGCGCCGGACCGTCCAGCGGATCGACGGCCTTCTCCGGACGGCCCACTCGCCGCTCCCTCCAAGATCTTCTCCCCTGAACGCTTCGCCACCCTACAGATTGATCAGTGCAGCTCAGACGGGGTGCCAATCAACTCCGCGGCGGGTGAACTGGATGACGTCGGGCTGCCCCGCCGAGCTGTTCGGGGCGACCGACGGATCAGAACGGATCAGAAATGAAGCAAGACGACCACCGCAAGAAAAACAGGGGGATTTCCGTGCAGGTCCGACGTACCGCCACCACCATCGCCACCGCTGCCGTGCTCGGAGTCGGTGTCCTGGCCGGCACGGCGCACGCCGACAGCCACCGGCCCTCGTCGCCGACGGTGACGCCGTCGGCTTCGGCCGCGAAGCCCGCCACGGCCAAGACGGGCAACAGCACCTTCACCGCCAAGGTCGCCAAGATCAACCCCAAGACCGGCAAGCAGGTCAAGACCCGCACCGTGCTGTGCGAGTGGAACCACAAGTGGGCGTGGACCGCCGGCAACCCCACCAAGGTCACCGGCACCGCCAGCTTCTTCTGCGCGGCGGTCGGCCCCGACGGGCCTCAGATCACCGGGGAGATCCGGGCACGTCTGCTCGACGGCAAGAACGGAAGCACCGTCGCCGACGGCGAGTGGAGCTTCATCAACGCCATCGATCCGACTCCCACGGTCGCCGAGGTCACCAAGTCGGTCAAGCGGCCGAAGAAGCTGTACGTGCAGAACGAGATGCACGGCGCGTTCCTGACCCCGGGCTGGGTGTGGACGTCGCACCCGAAGGGCTGCTCCGGGGCCGCCACGCCGAACATCGTCTGCAACATCAACTCCGCGAAGTTCTCGGTCTGAGGGGACGCATGAAGAAGTCGCGTATCGCTGTCCTGGCCGGGATGGCCGGGTTGCTGGTCTTCATCGACTCGCCGGCGGCGCTGGCCTGGTCCAGCGCCATGCAGGGGGCTCGGCCCGGCTTCGAATCCCGCACCTGGACGGTGAAGCACGACGGGTCGAGGGCCAGCTTCCGGGAGTGCCGCTCCCACGGCAGGGGGCCCGACCAGAACACCGTGCTCATCTCGATGTGGGAGAACGTGCCGTTGCTGCCTGATCACAGGATCGGGGCCCGTGCCCGCCTGTCGGAATGCTTCAAGGGCGGCAGGTCCAGCTTCGGGCGGGACATCCCGACCGGGACGAGCGTCTACCTGAGGGTCGACCAGGTCAACGGCGAGAACCAGGAGAGCACCGTGGACATCGGGACGATCGTCGTCACCGAGTAGTCCGCTGCCGGTGAGGGCCGGATCCCGCGCGTACGGGATCCGGCCCCCAGCAGGTGCCGATTCCCGGGCTCAGAGGGAAACCGGGCCTTGCCCGGGCCGTTACGGGGCCGAGATCTGCGCCTCGCAGACTTGCGCCCATGCACCGCCACCCCCACCCCCACCGCCTTGCCGCCGCTCTCGCCTGCCTCTGCGTGGCCACCCCGCTGTTCACGGCCTGTTCGGACGACGGCGGGAAGGCGGCGGCGCCGTCCCCTTCCTCCTCGGGCTCGCCCTCGAAGCGGAACGATGGCGGGGTCAACCGGGACGATGTCAATGGTGACGGGCACGCCGACGTGGTCGTCAACGGCTGGTACCGGGCGCAGAAGGCCGGGTTCGGAGGGTGGGACCGCAACTGCGTCGTCGCCCTCGCCACGCCCGGTGGCCCGGAACCGGGCGCGGCGTTCCGCGTCGCGGGGCGCTTGCCCGAGCTTGACCCCAGGACCGACGACGGGCCGATCGGGCACGACAGCTCGACCCAGTTCACCGGAGATCTGGATGACGACGGCTACGCCGACGTCGTGGCAGGCGACATGGTGCCCGACCCCGGCGGGGACGAGTACGCGCACGAGCAGCGCATCGTCTGGGGTGGCCCCGACGGCACCAGGGGCGCCGCCAAGCTGCCCGCCGATGTCGACCGCGCCGTCGCCGCCGGGGACTTCGACGGCGACGGCGCCCTCGACCTGCTGACCCTCGCGGAGCCTTCCTTCAGCGAGTCCGCCGACGGGCCGCAGCCCGCCACCGTCCTGTACGGCCCGCTCAGCCGCGACGGCGCGCCCCGCAGCACCTCGACCATGGACGTGGGCTACAAGGGCTGGGCGTCGGTGGCCCACACGGTCGTCGGCGACTTCGACGGCGACGGCCTGGACGACCTGGTGACGAAGGCCGAGTACGACGAGGAGGACGCGCGCCTCGAGGAGGGCATGCCGGAAGACGTCCTCGACGCCACGTTCTACCGGGGAACGGCCAAAGGGCTGAAGCCTTCCGGGTCCGTACCCGGCATCACGAACGGCTCCGTCCCCGTCGCCACCGGGGACTTCGACGGCGACGGCAAGCAGGACATCCTCGCCAGAGGCCAGGACGACGATCGGGCCGTCGCCGTCTACGGGAGCGACAAGGGTCCCGGCCGGGGCAAGGCCCGCGCCGGCGGGCTCGGAAAGCTGAAGGTGGGCTACGACACCGCGGTCGGCGACGTCAACGGCGACGGCCACGACGACATCGCGACCACCTCCCGTGGCAAGGACGCCCGCATCGGCCAGGTCACGGTGGTGCTCGGCGGCAAGGACGGGCTCAGCGCGGCCCGTACCGTCACTCTCGACCGGTACGCGATCGGCCTCGGCGGCTCTCCTCAGAGCTCGGGGGGCCGCGACGACTTCGGCTGGGACCTGTACGTCGCCGACCTCGACACCGACGGCCGCGACGAGCTGCTCATCGGCACGTTCGGTTTCGACAAACCCCGCAAGGACGCCGGCTACTGGATCCTGCGCGGAACGAAGGACGGCCCGTCGAAGACGGACCGCCGCTTCGTCAAGACCAAGGACTTCGGCAAGAGCTGACCGCTCACGTCCGGCCGACCCGAACGCCGTGTCCAGCGCGCTGAACGCCGTGTCCGGCGCGCTGTCCGCCCACCCGCTCGATCACCGTGTGCCGCCACCTGCGGCGAGCCTCGACGACGGTGTCAGATTGAGCTGGCCGACGGCTTCGCTCACGTCCTGCGGCCAGAGCCACAGCCGGTAGACCGGCGGGACCCGGAAGTAGTCCTCCGGACCGTGCAGTTCACGATTGCGCATGTCCACGCAGTACCTCCGCCGCCAGGAGAACGCCTCACCAGGCTCCAGCGCCGTCCCCTCGGCCTTCTTCTTCGTCACGTCGTGGAGCTTTTCGAGGGCGCGGTACTCGTAGGCGAGCAGGGTTTTGGAGTCCTTCCAGATCCCCTTCTTGTCCTTGACCGCCTTGTCGGCGGCCTTGAGGAGGAGGGGGAGGTCGAGTTCGCCGGGGATGGACGGGTAGATGACGAAGGTTGCCGCCCATCCTTGGGTGATGAGGTCGAGGTTGAAGGTCGGCCGCTTCTCCCGTGGCCGGTCGGCCAGCTCCTTCTTCGAGTAGTTCGGCGCGATGTAGGCGAGCAGGCGGTTGCGGTCGTCGAAAGGCGCGTCGGCGGTGCGGATGAAGATGCCGCGCTCCTTGCCGGGCTTCCTGCCCTCGGCCAGCCTCTTCTTGATGTTCTCCGTGTTGAACTCGGCCGCCTTCGCCCCCTGGCCGGCCTGGAGGCTGCCCGCCTTCCCCGTCTCGATCTTCGGCAGCAGGAACTCGGCGAGGTCGTCGGAGATGGGCGCGATGCCCTCCCGCATCCACGCGGCGAGCTGCTTGAACTCCGCGTCGACCTTCGCGGCCTTCTCAGCGGTGTCCGCCGTCGTTTCCGGAGTGTCGACGGACAGCATGCGGACCGGCATCCTGACGTTCGGCGTATCCCCGTCGTGTACGTCGACCAGGGCGCGCGAGCCCAGCGACGGCATGGGGATCCCGGCAGGGCTCCACAGGATCTGTACAGGGTCAGTCACGAGGTTCCGTCCTTCCGGGTCGGTCACGAGCCGCCGTCCTCCCGGCGTACGCCTCTGGCGCCCCTCCCGCCCCGGCACCCCATCCAGCCTCTGGCTCCTACCAAGCGTCACGCGGGGCTCCCGACGCCGCAACTCCGTGCGGCCGGCGGTTGGACAGGCCCTTCGCCATGAGCCGCAGGATCTCGGTCTCGCGGCCGGTCAGCACGGCAGCCTCGCTCCGCGGGATTCGCTGTTCGGCACACTGCGCCCGGCGACGCCCATCGCTCGCACGACGCGGGTGCCCGGCAGTGGTCGGCTGTCGCCGGACCTGTGAGTCCCGCGACACCAGCGCTGCCACCGGCCGGCCGCGCTCGGCCGGCTCAGGCGTTGGGGCGCTTGCCGTGGTTGGCCTTCTTCTTCTTACGGGCGCGCCGCTTGTTGCCTCGCGTGGACATGGTGTGTGTCTCCCTTCGTCGGGATTTTCCATGCCTTCGCCAGTCTAGATTCGGCTCAAGGCGTCCGCATCAGCGCCGCTGACCAGGGGCGCGAGTGGGTCGGAAGGGGGCGCGCGAGGACAGCGGGCGGCAAAGACGTGCCCATCGAACCTTCAACCGGTCTGTAAAGACGACTGATGCGGGCACCTCCCTGGGGTCGGAAATCGGCCAGGGGAGGCGACAGGGGTGGATGACCGGGGTACGGAAGCGGCCGAACGATGTGCCGCGGCTGACGAGAGGGACCCGACGACGTGTGAGGGGCCGCTGTCGGCGGTGACCGTGATCGACGCCGAGGGGAGGGAGATCACCGGTTGTGTCCGGCACAGCGCGCGGCAGTTGGCGAGCCTGGAGGGCTCGCGGCTGCACCCGATGGCGGCGCTCGGGCCGTGGGCGGTGGACGTGTACTGCCGCGCGGCGGAGCTGCCGCCCTTCGCGTGGCTGATCGGGCTGTGATGCCCGGAGTGGGGCCGACATCGCGTCGGCCCCACTCCTCGTTCGGCGATCACCCGATCCGCGACCCCGGGCCCCCGATCCGCGCCCCACGGCCCCCGATCCACGACCCGCGGCGCCGCGACCCGGCGACCCGGCGACCCGGCGACCCGGCGACCCGCTAGAAGACTCCCTTGTACGTCCAGCCCGCGGCGATCTTCGTCCGTGGCGTGAAGGAACCGTTCCCCTTGCCGTCGTGGCGGTAGAGGTTTCCGCTGGTGTCCCGCACCAGCAGGTCGGCCTTCCCGTCGCCGGTGATGTCACCCGCGCCGACGACCGCGTTGTACAACGCTCCCCAGCCGGAGAAGACCTTCACCCGGTCCTTCAGCTTCCCGTTCCCCAGGCCGTCGTGGCGGTAGAGCGTGCCGTCCCTGTGGCGCGCCAGGACGTCGCCGAAGCCGTCGCCGTCGAGGTCGCCCGCGCCGACGATCCTCGTGTACGCGGTCCAGCCGGAGCGGATCTTCTGCCCCGCCGCCAGCGTCCCGTCGTTCTTCGCGGCGAACACGTAGACGTCCCCGGTCGAGGACTTCCGCGCGAGCAGGTCGGCCCGCCTGTCGCCGGTCAGGTCGCCCGGCGAGGTGAGCACGTCGTACGCGGACCAGCCCGTCCCGAGCTTCGTGTACGGCGTCGACGTGGTCAGCGGCCGACCGCACTTCGGCCTGTAGCCGCGCAGGGAACCGTCCGTCATCCGCACGAGGACGTCGTTGCACCGGTCCTTGTCCAGGTCGCCGAACGGCACGGCCACGACGGCGGTGGACCAGCCGCTCGCCGAGGTCTTCCCCGAGAACCCGCCCTTCCCGTCGCCGTGCTGGAAGGCCAGCTCGCCGGAGGAGTTGAGCGTGAGCAGGTCTCCGGTCCCGTCCGGTCGGCCGTCGCGGCCGGCGTGGTCGCGGCGCACCGGGCTGCCCCCGCGCAGTGCCACGCGGCCCCGTACCTCCAGGGGGGCGCCCGTACCGTCGGCGGGGGTGACGGACAGCGTCCAGTCGTACGTCCCGTTCGGGAGGAACGTCTTCCCCGCGGCCGTGCGGTCGGCGCCGTGCCAGCCGACGCCGAGCTCGCCGCGCGCGGCGCCGCCCTCGACGGTGTCCACGACCTTCCCGGTCGCCTTGTCCCGTACCGTCAGCCGCCATGTGGCGGAGGGCTTGGACAGCAGCACCGTGGTGAGGGTGTTCGGTGCGGTGCCAGGCGTGGTCGCGTCGAGGGAAGAGGCGTTGCGGGGCGGCGCCAGCAGGCTCAGCGGCTGGGTGGGCACCCCGGACGGCACGAGGTGCACGCGCTCCTGGCCGTCCACGTAGGCGGCGTTCGCACCGGACTCGTCCACGGTCCAGCGCACGTCGCGCTGCGAGACCCCGGTGTCGGGCAGTTCGCCGATGACGCGGCCGGACGGCGCCCCGTCCGCGACCGCGGTGAGGGTCAGTTCTCCGGCCCGCCTGTCGTGCGTGACGACGTAGCCGTCGCCGAGCCGCGCCTCGCCGGACGGCACGGGCACCGACTTCCTCGCCACGCGGTCGTACACACCTGCCTCGGCGCCGGGCCCGCAGCTCCAGTACAGCCAGCGGCCGACCGCCTGGAGTTCCTCGGGTACGCAGCCCGCGCCGACGGCGAGCGTCTGCGTCGTCTTCTTCGTCGTCAGGTCGAAGCCCGTGACGCTGCCCGGGGTGGTGCCCGCGGTCCACAGCACGTCGCCCCAGACGGCGGCCGCGCCCGGGCCGCGGGTCACGGTGGGCGCGGCGGAGTCGCCGAGCCTGTAGACGCTGGTCCCGCTCGCGGTCGTGTGGAGCACGTACTGGCCGGACACGTCGGTGACCTGCCCGCCGGCGGGCACCGCCCGCTCGAACAGGCCATGCTGACCAGGCCCATTGACGCGGAGCCGGTCGGAGCCCGACGACGTGGTGTCCCGCTCGACCCAGACGACGCGCCCGTCGGCCGTGCCGTCGATCCGGGAGCAGCCGGAGTCCTGGGCCGGACACTTGGCGATCAGCACGTCGGAACCGGTGAACGCGGAGCGTTCGCCGAACTCGGGGGCGCCGGAGGCGGCGACGATCCGGACGTAGTCGTCGCGCCGTCCGCTGCTGGGGTCGGTGACGACGAGCCTGCCCTGTTCCAGTGAGAGTCCCTGGATCGCGGCCGGGGGCTTGGGCAGCGGTTTGATCCGCGTGACGGCGGGCTTGCCGTCGGGGCCGGGGGTGATGCGCTGGATGCCGTAGGTGTCGGCCGAGGTGGCGCCGACGAAGACCGCGGTGCCGCCGGGCCCGACGGAGACCTCCGGGTTCGAGTGGCCGAGGACGACCGACTCGCCGCCCGCGATCGGCTTGGCCAGCACCAGCGAGCCGCCACTGGGGCGGTAGACCAGCCACTCACCGACGATGGCCAGGCCCTTCGCCGGATAGCGGCTGCCGCCGTTCAGTTCGACCTCGGCCGGGGCCGCGGACAGGTCGGACCGGGGCAGCACCAGCACCTTCGTCTCGCTGGCGTCGTACACGACGATGTGATCGCGGAACAGCCTGGAGTAGGTGTAACTCGATGGCATGGCCGGGGTCCAGCCGCGGACCCGGCCGGTCTCGCGGTCGACGGCCACCATGCTGGTGCCGAAGGCGGGGTCGTCCAACTGGGCCCGGAAGAGCAGCGTCGTGCCGTCCGCCCCGTTGGGCTCGACCAGCCTCATGCCCGCGGGCACGCCTTCGACCGTCACGTTGCGGGTGGTCCCGTCGGGCCCCGGGGTCAGCAGGTGGAACTCCCGTGAATGCCGCCCGTCCTCGCCGGTGATGGTGCGGAAGCTGACGGCCATGGTGCCGTAGACGGCCTTGCCCGCGTGTTCGTACAACTGCTGGCCTTCGGGCACCTGGAGCGTGCGCGTCGTCCCGTCGGCCGCGTCCCACAGATCGACCCGGCCGCCTCGGTGGCGGTACACCAGGTTGTCGCTGCCGGTCCCCCCGATGGCCGGGGCACCGTCGACCGCCGGGGCGGGGAAGGACCTCCCGTCCGCGTAACGCGTCCAGACCACGCCGCGGTGGCCCTCCAGATAGTGGAAGACGCCTTGGGCCCCGGCCCCGTCGGATCCCCTCCGCGTGTCGGCGTAGAAGAGCGACGCCGAGGTGTGGGTGCTGCGCATGGTGGCCGGTACGACGGTCTCCGCGGGCGCGTCCACCGCCGAGGCCGAGCCCGGCAGCAGCGGGCTCAGCCCGGCCGCCAAGGCCGCGGACGCGAGGGCGACGACCCCGACGCGTCGGGCCAGTTGGTGACGTACCGGAACATGACGGGTCACGCGAGTCCCTCCCCTTGGACACGAAGAGGATGCGCACCGTCGCAGACGTCGAGTCGGCCCCCCAGCCGCCACATCCCCCCAGAAATCGCCCAATCGTACAGCCGTTCACCCGTGGGCGGGCCGGTTTTCGATCAGGGTGGTCAGGCCGTCGAGCATCGAGGTGAGGCCGAGCTCGAAGACCTCGTCGAGGCGCAGGTCGTAGCCCTGGTGGCCGCCTCCCCCCTCTCCGGCCAGGGCACGAGCCTGGCTCTGGTGGGCGCGTACGTCCTGGCCGACGAGCTCGGCAGGCGGGGCGCCGACGACCACGACGCCGCGTACGCCCGCTACGAGGCGCGCATGCGGCCGTTCGTGGAGCTGAACCAGGCGCTCGTGACGGAGAACCCCGGCGGAATGCCTTCCGACGAGTCGGTGGAGCGGGCGAAGAACGGCATCTCGCTCGACGGGTGAGACTCGTCGGGCCCCATCGAAACCCGTCGGAACCCCTCGGCCCCCCGTCGGACTCGGCGCACGGTGCTGGTGGCGATATTCGGACGACCGAGCGCCGCGCCCCGCGACGACGAACTAGAGTCGTCCCATTACTGCTGGTTGGCGGGGCGCCAGGCGGCACACGGGCGGGGGATCGCAGAACGCCGGAGTCGTAGGGGGCTGGTAGCGCAATGAGTCGTCGCTCCAACGGGTTGATCGGTATCTGGGCCGAGGCCCAGCGCCAGCAGCAGCGGCAACGGGAGGCACAGCACCGGGCCCACGTGCAGCAGCAGCGCGATCTGGAGCGGCGGCAGCGGGCCGAGGAGCGAGAGCGGGCGCGGACCCAGCGCGAGCAGCAGGCGGCGTACCGGCAGCACCGGGAGGCCGACGCGAGGCGGCGGACCGAGGAGCTGGAGGCGCGGGTCGACGCGTTGCGGAGCCTGCTCGCCACCGGCTGCCGCGCCCCCGCGTTCAGCGCGTCGGCGCTGACCCGCTCCGAGCAGATCGAGCCGTTCGCCCCCGGCCCGCTGGCCCATCCCGTTCCCATGCCCGACCCCAACCAGTACCAGACAACCGGCGGTTGGGGCCTCGGGGCACGGCGGGCGCAGGAGGAGGCGCGGGCGCGGTACGAACGCGACTGGCACGCGGCGCAGGCCGCGGAGGCCCAGCGACAGCGGCAACTGGCCGCGTACCAGCGGCAGTACGACGACTGGGCGCAGGCGCGGCTGGCGGAGATCCGCCGCCACAACGCGGGTGTCTCCGACATGGCGGCGGCACTCCGCGACGGGAACCCGGACGCGGCCGTGGAGTACTTCTCCGCGGCCCTGTACTCCTCCGCCGGATGGCCCGAGGACCTGCCACGGCAGCTGACCGCCGCGTACGACGCGGCCGCACGCCAGCTGGTGATCGACTGGGAGCTGCCGAGGTACGACATCGTCCCGGAGACGAAGTCGGTGCGGTACATGCCCACCGCCGACCAGCTCAAGGAAACGGCGCGTCCGGTCGCGCAGCGCCGGGCGCTGTACCGGGACGTCGTCGCGCAGTGCGTGCTGCTGGCCCTGCGCGACCTCTTCGCGGCCGATGAGTTCGGGGCCCTGGAATCGGTCGCGCTGAACGGCTTCGTGGACGACCACGACCCGGTGACCGGGCGTCGGACGCAGATTGTCCTGGCCACGGTCCTGGTGACGCGTTCCGCCTTCGGCCGGCTGCATCTGGAGCAGGTGAACGCGGTGGACTGCCTGGTCGACGGGCTCCGTGGCCAGCTGTCCACGCGCCCCGACCAGCGCACGGCGATCCGCCCGGGCCGGCGTCCCGACGACGTCGGCGAGGGCGTCGTGTCCCACGGCGGGGACGACGAGCCGGATCTGTACGAGATGGATCCGATCGCCTTCGAGTCGCTGGTCGCGGAGCTCTTCCGCGCCATGGGAATGCAGGCGGTCACGACGGAGCGGTCGAACGACGGCGGCGTCGACGTCGACGCGCTGGACCCCACGCCCATCCGGGGCGGCAAGATCGTCGTCCAGGTCAAGCGCTACCGCAACACGGTGCCGCCCACGGCGGTCCGCGACCTGTACGGAACCGTGCAGGACGCGGGCGCCAACAAGGGTGTCCTGGTCACCACCTCCCGTTTCGGCCCCGGGTCGCACACCTTCGCCAACGGCAAGCCGCTGGAGCTGGTGTCCGGCACCGAACTGGTCGATCTCCTGCACCGCCACGGACTGCGCGGCCGGCTGGGCGGCGGTGACGGCGACGGCGACGGCCGGACCGGGGCGCCGTCCCAGCGCAGGCAGCCGCGCGACACGGACACGGCACCCGCCGCCGCCCCAAGCCGTCCCGGGTCAGCTCCTGGCTCCGACTCCTCTCCTGGCTCCGACTCCGACTACAACGTGTTGGGGATGTCGTGGTCGGGCAACGTGGCCTTGGACGTGTGCGCGCTCGTGTGCCACGGGCAACGCGTCTTAAGCGACGACCATTTCGTCTTCTTCAACAACCCGCGGTCCCCCGAGGGAGCGGTCCAGGCGGTGGCCCCTTCCGGCTCGGACAAGGCGGCGCTGCGCGTCGCGTTCGACGCGCTGCCCCATGGCGCCGACCGGCTCGTCCTCGTCGCGGCGATCGACCCCGTCGCCAATCCCGACGCGGACCTCTCCGGATTCACCGACGCGGGAATCCGGCTCCTGGACCCGGCAGGTGCCGAACTCGACCGGCTGCCCGTCTCCGACGGCCGTTCCGGAGAAACCGCCCTGGTCCTCGGCTCGTTCCGCCGACGCGCCGGCGGCGACTGGGACTTCGTCATCGGCGGCAAGGGGTACACCGGCGGGCTGGAGGCCCTGGTCCAGGAGCACGGCATCGAAGTCGCCTGACCGCGAGTGCCGCCGCGACCGGGTTACAGTGCGGAGATCGTGCAACGTCGACACGTGGGGGCTGTCATGGCACTGTTCGGGAACGCGCACACCGTCGATCCGATGGCGGCGCAGCGGGACTACGCGCGGCTGCTGGGGAACGACGAGCGGGTGTACGGCGCGTACCAGTTGATACGCGACACCATCCTCCTGACCGACCGCCGGCTCATCCTCATCGACAAGCAGGGGATCACGGGCAGGAAGGTGGAGTACCACTCCATCCCGTACAAGAGCATCACCCACTTCTCGGTCGAGACCGCCGGCACCTTCGACCTCGACGCGGAGCTCAAGATCTGGATCTCCAGCAACACCACCCCGATCGAGAAGACCTTCACCAAGGGCGTCGACATCTACGAGGTGCAGGCGATCCTGACGCAGTTCGTGGCGAGGTAGCCGGACGGCGTTCGCGGCGCGGCAGCGGCACGGAGTTCGCGGCGCGGTGCCGGACGCCGCTCGCGTGCGGTTGACCCTCTGGGTTGACCCTCTCACCGTGTGAGGCGCTCAACTGGGAGGCGTCATGTTCACCATCGGAGACTTCGCCAAGCACGGGCGGGTGTCGGTCCGCATGCTGCGCCACTACGACGCCATCGGACTGCTGCGCCCCGCCCACGTCGACCAGGCCAGCGGCTACCGCTACTACGAGGCCGCGCAGCTCGCACGGCTCAATCGCGTCATCGCGCTCAAGGACCTCGGCTTCAGCCTGCAACAGGTCGCGTCGATCCTCGACGACCGCGTGAGCGCGGAGGAGCTGCGCGGCATGCTGCGGCTGCGGCACGCGGAACTGGAGACGGCCATGGCCGACGCGGCGGCGCGGCTGGCCCAGGTCGAGGCGAGGCTCCGAAGCATCGAGAGCGAGGGAACCATGCCCGCCGACGACATCGTCATCAAGAGCCTCCCGGCCATGCGGCTGGCCGAGCTGACCGGCACCGCCGAGAGTTACGACCCGCAGGACATCGGGCCGGTCATCGGCCCCCTCTTCGACGAACTGTGCCGCCGTCTGGACGCCGCCGGAGTGGTGCCCACCGGCCCCGGCGTCGCCCGCTACGAGGACGCTCCGGAGGGTGGGGCGATCATCGTGCACGCGGGACTGCCGGTCGCGGCGGACGTACAGGCCGTCGACGGCGACGGCAGCGTCGGAGCCGGAGCCGGAGCCGGGAGCGTGCGGATCGTCGAACTGCCGGGCGTCGACCGCGCCGCCACCATCGTCCACCGCGGCTCCATGGACAAGGTGCTGCCCACCGCGCAGACGCTGGCCCGTTGGATCGACGCCAACGGCTACCGCTCGACGGGATACGCCCGCGAGCTCACCCTCGCCTGCCCCGAGGACCGCGGCCAGTGGGTGACCGAGCTCCAGGAACCCGTCACCGCGGTCGGCTGACCGGTCCGGGGGGGCGGTCGGCCGACCGGTCCCCGGCGCGGTCAGCCGTCGCGCTTGCCGCCGGTGCGGGGTTTGGCGCGTACGTGCATGCGTTCGCCCTGACGGCCGAAGAGGCTGAGGAGTTCGACGGGGCCTTCGCCGGTGCTGCCGAACCAGTGGGGCAGCCGGGTGTCGAACTCGGCTGCCTCGCCCGCCCCCAGGACCAGGTCGTGCTCGGCCAGCAGCAGACGCAGCCGCCCCGAGAGGACGTAGAGCCACTCGTAGCCCTCGTGGGTGCAGGGGTCCGGCGTGCTCCGGGTGGCCGGGATGATCATTTTGAAGGTCTGAAGAGGGCCGGGCTGGCGGGTCAGCGGGAGCACCGTGCTGCCGTTCACGTTCTTCGGGGTGAGGCGCACGCGGGGGTCGCCGACCTCGGGCGCGCCGACCAGTTCGTCCAGGGGCACCTGGTGGGCCTGGGCCAGCGGGAGCAGCAGCTCCAGGCTGGGGCGCCGCTGACCGGACTCCAGGCGGGACAGGGTGCTCTTGGAGATGCCGGTGGCCTCGGACAGTGCCGCCAGGGTGACGCCGCGCTGGGTACGCAGGTGTTTGAGGCGGGGGCCGACCTCGGTCAGGGCCCGGGCGATGGCGGTGGTGTGCTCCACGCTTCCCATTGCACCGCGCGCGTCCCGGAAACGGCAACACAAATTGCCGCTGTCCCGGTGGCGATCGCAGTCTGTGAGCGGAGGTGATCGCCATGAGTGAGGCGAGGAACGACCCGCGGTACGACGGGGTCGACGACGCGGTGGAGTCCGGCGTGTACGACGCGGTGGTGGTCGGCGGCGGGGCCGCCGGGCTGAGCGCCGCGCTGGTGCTCGGCCGGGCCCGTCGCCGGGTGGCGGTCGTGGACACCGGCGCCCCGCGCAACGCCCCGGCCGCCCACATGCGGGGCTTCCTGTCCCGGGACGGGATGCCCCCGGCGGACCTGCTGGCGGTGGGCCGGGCCGAGGTGGCCGGGTACGGCGTACGGCTGGTCGAGGGCCGGGTGGAGCACATCGCGCACGGCTTCCTCGTGCGCCTGGCCGGGGGCCCGGCGCTCAGGGCCCGCCGCGTGCTGGTGGCCACCGGGCTGCGCGACGAGCTGCCCGGCCTGCCCGGGGTGCGCGAGCGGTGGGGCAAGGACCTGCTGCACTGCCCGTACTGCCATGGCTACGAGGTCCGCGACGAGCCGATCGGGGTGCTGGGCACCGGGCCCGGCTCGGTGCACCAGGCGCTGCTGCTGCGGCAGTGGTCGCCCGACGTGGTGTTCTTCCCGCACACCGTCGACCTGGCGGACGACGACCGCGAGCAGTTGTCCGCCCACGGGGTGCGCGTCGTCGACGGCGCGGTCGAACGACTGGTGGTGGACGGCGACCGGCTGCGCGGGGTGGAGCTGGCCGGCGGCGGCGTGGTGCGGCGGACCGCGGTGTTCGTGTCCCCTCGCTTCGTACCCCACGACGACCTGCTGACCGGCCTGGGCTGCGCGAAGGACGACACCGGCTGGGTGGCCACCGACCCCGCGGGCCGTACGAGCGTGCCCGGGGTGTGGGCGGTCGGCAACGTCGCGGACCCCCGGGCCCAGGTGGTCACCGCGGCCGGCCTGGGCTCGGCGGCCGCGATCGCGATCAACGCCGACCTGGTGCGGGAGGACGTCGAACGGTCCGTCGAGGACCGCCGCGCGGCGAACGCCGCCCTCCGCTGACGCCCTCCTCCCGCCGTCCGCTGACGCCTGCCCACCGCCCTCCGCTGACGCCTGCGCCCGCCCTCCCGCGCCTCCGGCACCGCCTGGTCGCGGCCAGCCTGTGCGATGACACGCCGGTGCGGACTGTCTCCGGCACAGGTTCATCAGCCATACTTCCCGCCGTGGAGCAGCACATAGGTCCGACCATCCCGCCCGTACACGCCGCCGGGACCGATCCGGCGTATGTCCCCGGCATCACGCCCCCAGGCCGCGCCGGGACTTCCCCGAGCCCCGCCGAGGCGGAGAAGGCCGCCCCGGAACAGGAGGCCCCCGAACAGGAACTCCCGGGACAGGCACCGGAGAGCGCGCCCGAGGACGCCGTCACGGAGGACACCTCCGAAGTCGCCGCCTCTGAGGACGCCGCCCTCGACGAGGACGCCGGGAACACGCCCGAGGAGGAAGGAGGGGAGGAGAAGGAAGGAAAGGAAGGAGACGAAGGAGAGGGCGCCGACGGGCCCGTCTTCGAGATCTCCGACCACCGCGGTTCCGTCACCGCCGACCGCACCGGCATCAGGTTCCGGCTCGACAGCGAGAAGGCCGAGTTCGGCTGGGACGAGATCGGCGCGGTCGAGTTCGACACCTCCCGGTTCGGGCGCCGGTTCGCCGTCACCGTCTACACGACCGACCGCCGCTGGTACAAGACCGACATCGAGGCGTCGGCCAGGAGCCTGCTCAAGCAGTGGACGGCAGAGCTCGACGCGGTCCTGGACGCCTACTTCGAGTCGTAGCCCTGCTTCGAGTCGTAACCCTCCTTCGAGTCGTAGCCGGGGCGGCAGCGGACATCCGGCGATCACCGCGCGCGGTACGCCAGAGGGCCGCGGCCCGTCCCGGCGAACGCCCGGCACCGGCGGCTACATTGTCGATCCGTGGACCGACGCCCGCTCAAACTCATACTCGATGTCCTGCTCATGATGGTCGGAGCGTTGCTGGGCATCGCGACGAACTACGCGACGAGCGAGGCGGACCACGTGCCGCTGCCCCTGCGGCTGCTGCGCGAGTGGTCCGTTCCCATGGTCGGCGTCGCCCTGCTGCTGCTCATCGGCGGGCAGGTCTGGCTGCACTACCTCGACCGGCCGGTGCCGGTGCGCCGGGTGTGGGACTCGGCCCAGCCGCCGTACCCCGGACTGGAGTCCTTCACGGAGGACGACGCGGCCGTCTTCTTCGGCCGGGACCGGGAGACCGACGCGCTCGTCGCCCGGCTGCACCCCGCCGCACCGGGCCGGGCCCAGCGGTTCGTGGCCGTGGTCGGCCCGTCGGGCAGCGGTAAGTCGTCGCTCGTACGGGCCGGGCTGCTGCCGGCGCTGGCGCGGCGGCGGGGGCGGTGGGCGGTGGCGGAGCCGTTGGCGCCGGGCGTGGACCCGGTCCGGGCACTGGAGCGGCGCCTCGCGCACCTGCCCGACACACGGCCCGCGTTGCTGGTGGTCGACCAGCTGGAGGAGCTGTTCACGCTGTCCGGTCCCGAGGAGCGGGGCGCGTTCCTGGCGGCCGTGAGGGACAGCCTGCGCGCGGACCCGCGGCTGTGGGTCGTGGCGACCCTGCGCTCGGACTTCCTCACCGAGTTCCTGGAGTCCGGCTTCGCGGAGCTGGTGCGCGAGCCCACGCTGGTCGGCGCGCTGGGCCGCGAAGAGCTGCACCAGGTCATCGAGAAGCCCGCCGAACACGCCGGCATGGCCTTCGCGCCAGGCGTCGTGGCCCGCATGGTCGACGAGTGCGGGGGCGGCGATGCCCTGCCGCTCCTCGCGTACACACTGCAAGAGCTGTACCTGCGTGCCGGAGGGTCCGGCGGGACGGTGACCGAGGAGACGTACCGCGCGCTCGGCGGCGTCGCCGGGGCCCTGTCGGACCGGGCGGACCGCATCGCCGCCGAGCTCGCGGGCGCGCCGGTGATCCCGGCCCTGCTGCATTTCGTCACCGTCGACCGCGCCGAGCCGACCCGCCGCCGGGTCCGCCGGGCCGACCTCACCTCGCAGGAGCGGGAGGTCGTCGACGCCTTCGTCGCCGGACGTCTGCTGACCAGCGACGACGGCGTCCTGGACGTGACCCATGAGGCGCTGTTCCGGCAGTGGGCGCCGCTGCGGCAGGCGGTCGTCGCCCGCGTCGAGGAGCTGCGCCGCCGTACCGAACTGGAGCGCTGGGCGCAGGACTGGGAGCACGCGGGCCGGCTGGACGCGTATCTGCTCGCCGGGGAACGGCTGACCGTCGCCCGCCAGTGGATGGCCGAGTCGGCGCGGACGCTCGGCGCGGCGCCGCTGGTCGCGGAGTTCGTGGACCGCTCGGCGCGGGCAGACCGGGCGACGATGACGCGTACGGCGGACGCGGTGGCACTCCGGGTGTTCGAACGGGCCGAGCGGGAACCGGAGTTGGCGGTGCATGCCGCGCTCGCGGCGGTGGAGGAGTGCGGGGCGACTCCGACGGCCGTGCAGGCGCTGCAGGCGGCGCTGAGCGCCTCCCGGCTGCGCACGGTGCTGCGGGGCTTCGAGGGGCCGGTGACCGGGGCGGCGTGGTCGCCGGACGGAAGGCGGTTGGCCGCGTCGAGCGACGACGGGACCGTACGGGTGTGGCACCCGGGGCACGATGACGAACCCGTCGTGCTCAGGGGAGGCGGCGCCCGGATGAACGGCGTGGCGTGGTCCCCGGATGGGACCAGGCTCGCCGCGGCGTCAAGGGACTCCACTGTGCGGATCTGGTCCACCGTGACCTGGGCCGAGTCGGCGGTCCTGCACCATGCGGAGGCGACCGGCGGCCGCACGGGCGGTGTCGGCGGTGTCGCCTGGTCCCCTGACGGGACCCGTCTCGCGTCGGTGGGCGGCGACCGCGCCCTGCGGATCTGGGACGCCGGTACGTATGCCGAAGTCGCCGCGGGGCGCGGCCACGAGGGCATGGTGTGGAGCGTGACGTGGTCGCCCGACGGGACTCTCGTGGCCGGCGCCGGGGAGGACGGCACGGTGCGGGTCTGGGACGCGGGCACGGGAGCGGCCGTCAGGGAGCTCACCGGCCACCGGAGCAACGTCGAGTCCGTCCGGTGGTCGCCGGACGGACACCGGATCGCCTCGGCATCCGGCGACCGGACGGTCCTGATCTGGGACACCGGTACCTGGACCGGGGAGCGGAGGCTGGAGACCACGGACGTCATCAACTCCCTGGCCTGGTCGCCGGACGGCCGGCGCCTCGCCGGGGCCGACGCGGCCCGCACGGCCCACGTCTGGAGCCTCCACGGCACAGCGGGCGAGATCCGGCTCACCGGACACACCGACACCGTCTACGGCATCGCCTGGTCGCCCGACGGAGAGCGGGTGGCGACGGCCGCCCGCGACCGCGTCCTGGCGGTCTGGGACGTCAGCGAGCGGCCGAACGTCCTCGTCGGCCACGAGGACTCGGTGTGGCGGGCCGCCTGGTCACCCGACGGCACGCGCATTGCCAGCGCCTCCCAGGACGGCACCGTTCGGATCTGGGATGCGGACACCGGCCGCCCGACCGCCCTGCTGCGCGGCGGCGAGGTCTCCGACACGGCGTGGTCCCCCGACGGCACGCGCGTGGTCGCCGCGCTGCGGGACGGCAGGGCGGTGGTGTGGCGGGCCGACGGCATCGGCGAGGGCGTGACACTGACCGGTCACACCGACCAGCTGTCCGACGTCTCCTGGTCCCCGGACGGCACCCGGATCGCCACCGCCTCGCGCGACAACACGGCCCGCATCTGGGACGCCGCCACCGGTGCCGAGCTGCACGTCCTGGCGCGCGGAACGGCCGTGCGCGGCCATGACGACTGGCTCAGCGGCACGGCCTGGTCGCCCGACGGCCGCTACGTCGCCACCTCGGCCACCGACCGGCGGATCATCATCTGGGACGCCGCCGACGGCGCGACGGCCACCACACTCCTCGGCCACCACGACCACGTCTGGAAGATCGACTGGTCCCCCGACGGCCGTCGTCTCGCCACCGGCTCCCGGGACCGTACGATCCGCGTCTGGGACCCCTTCGGCGGCACCGACCCCACCGTCATGACCGGCCACGAGGACTGGGTCCAAGACGTCGCCTGGTCCCCCGACGGCACCCGCGTCGCGTCCGTCTCCCGCGACCGCACGGTCCGCCTCTGGGACCCGGAAACCGCGACCCAGATCGCCGTACTCGGCATCCACACCGATTGGGCGAACGGCGTGTCCTGGCACCCGGACGGCACCCGCCTGACCACAGCCTCCCGCGACCGCACCGTACGCATCTGGACCCTGGCCGACCCGGACACCGACGCCCTCCTGCGCCGGGCCCGATCCCGTGCCTTCCGCGACCTGAGCGGCGAGGAGCGGCGGGCGTTCCTGTTGCCGGAGGAGCGGTGACCGCCGACGGTGTAGCTCAACGGGACACACGGCGCTACACTCGTTTTATGAAGACCATTACCCAGCGCGAGTTCCGCAACAACTCGGCGGCGGTCATGGACGCGGTCGAAGCGGGTGAGACCTACCACATCACCCGCAACGGCGCGGAGGTCGCCGAGCTGCGCCCGATACGCCGACGGCGCCGTCTGAGCGCCGAGGAGCTGGTGGCGCGGCATCGCAGGCTCCCGCGCGTGGACTCCGCACTGATGCGCAAGGAGGCCGACACGTTCTTCGGCACCGAGGAACGCATCGGCGACGACGACCCATGGGAGCGCACCCGTGGCTGACCGCCACCCGTCCGGCATCCTCGACACCTGCGCTTACATAGACCTGGACCTGCTCGGCCCCGCGGATCTGCCCGCCGTGCCCGAGCTCACCGCCATCACCCTGGCCGAGCTGCACCAGGGCGTCGCCATGGCCAAAGATCCGGCGTCCAGGGCCGCGCGCATGGAGAAGCTGGGGGCAGCCCGCGCCGACTTCGACCCCCTGCCGTTCGACGACGACGCGGCAGCCCGCTACGGAACCCTGGTCTCCCTCGTCCTCGCGGCACGCCGCGACCCCCGCCCCCGCAAGCTCGACCTGATGATCGCCGCGATCGCGTCCGTCCGCGGCCTGCCCCTGTTCACGCGCAACGCCGATGACTTCAAGGGGTTGGACAGCGCGGTGACCATCGTCGCGATCTGACCGTACCGCCGGACCGCGTGCCCGGAGACGCGGCACGGCCCGGCACCCATCAGGGCGTCCGCAGATGCCGCACCAGTTGTTCGAAGGCGGTCCAGGCCGTGCCTGACGTGCCGTCACCGAGCGGGTAGTAGAAGCCGGGGCGGGCCGCGGGGCCCAGTTCGATCGGCTGGGTGGACAGCGGTGGGCGGCGGGCGTGGGTGGGGCCGATGTCGTGGACGTCCTCGGGGCCCAGGGCGAAGCCCACGGGGACCGGCGGCGGTTCGAAGGACGCGGGCGCCGTCAGGTCCCGGCGGCCGGAGCGCACCTGGGCGAGCATCGAGACAAGGCGGTGTTCGCGTACGAGCTGGTCGGCGAGGGCGGAGAGGGCCTCCAGGGGCGGGGGCTCGTCCGGGGCGTAGCCGACGGCCAGGGTCATGTGCTCCTCCACACCGCCCGTGGTGCGCGAGACGGTCAGGGTGGCGATGGCGGGCCGGGACCGGGGGTCGCCGACGACGACCGTCCAGGTGGGGTCGGGTGAGCGGCCGTGGGCGACGTCGGTGAGCTGGCGGCGGGACCACGGGAGGGACGCGGGTTCGGCCGTGCCCCAGCCCGCGGGCGGTGCGCCGGTCAGGGTCCGCAACGCCGCCTCCAGCGCGCCGCCGAGTACGAGCTGGTCGTCGGCCGGATGGCGGGTGTGGAGGGAGAGCAGGAGCTGGCGCTCACCTGTGGTCTCGAACTTCTTGAAGCGCTCGGCCACCGGCGCGCTCTGGTCTTCTGGCGCTTCGAGGGGAGAGAAGGCGCCGTCGCGCCAGTGGAGCACGGCGCCCGACAGCCCGTCGTAGTAGCCGCCCGCGCCGTCCTGGATCACCCAGCGGGACGGCTGCCCCTTGAGCAGTGACCTGGTGGGCAGGGAGAGCCGGGCGTGCGCGGGGGTGACGATCTGGAGTCCGCGGTCGCTGGTGAGGGCTGCGGCCAGGGCGTCGGAGAGCCAGGCGGTCATGGCGATGACGGGCCGGTCCTGGATGGCGACCGCGACGCGGTCGGTCAGGACGTCCACGGCGGGCTGCGCGGCGGCAGGGGTGGGTGCCGCGGTGACGCCATCGGTGGGGACGGGGGCGCCGATGCCCTCCGCCGGGACCGCGTCCGGTGGCCAGACGATGCCCCCCAGGAGGTGGGCGAGGCGGCCGGCGAAGACTCCGGCGAGCTGTTCGGCTTCCTTGACGGCGGTGGACGCGCGGGCCTCGGTCCACCACACGGGGCCGTCCTGGGCGGGCGCGTCGGGGCCGAGCAGGCGGGCGGCCTCGCCCGGTACCCGTACCAGGAACGGGGTCTCGATCGACACCAGCGGTCGGCCGTGGTCGTCGCAGAGTTGGATGACGGCGTCGTCGCCCGCGCTCTGCACGTGCAGGTCCGGTCCTCCGGCGAGCAGCCCGGCCAGGAGGGCCCAGGTGTCCGGCATGCGCTCGGTGAGGACGATCACGTCCTTCGTCATGGTGACGTCACTCGGCCTTCTCCGCTGTCGCGGTCTGGATCAGTCGGTTGGGGTGGCCGCGGCGGATCAGGGTGCCCCGCCCGGGCGGCTGGGCCGAGGCGTACACCCGGGGGAAGAGCTGTCCCTCCGAGCGGTCGCCCGTCATGACGAGCGCGGAGGTGCCGCTCTCGCGCAGGGTCGTCAGGAACGGCTCGTACAGCGCGCGGGAGGATCCGGCGACCCGGCGGGCGATCACGAAGTGCAGCCCGATGTCGGGGGCGGACGGCACGTAGGGGAGGAACGGCGCCAGCGGCTGCTGACCGGCGGTGGTCAGGACGTCGTAGTCGTCGACGAGGATCACGATGCGCGGCCCCGAGCCCCAGCTGCCCGGCTCCAGCAGGAGGGGGTCGGTCGCCTCGTCCGGCATACGTTTGTCCAGCTCGGCGGCGATGCCGGTGGCCAGCGCCCCGGCGAGCTTGGCGTTGTGGGCGTAGCCGCCCCGGTAGGGCTCGGGCACGACGTCCCGCAGGCCGCGCCGCGGGTCCATGACGCCGAAGACGAGTTCGTCGGCGGAGTACCGCTCGGTGAGCCCCTGGGCGATCAGGCGCAGCAGGTTGGTCTTGCCGCATTCGCTGTCGCCGAGAACGAGCAGGTGCTGGTCGTGCTCGAACAGGTCGAGCGGCACCGGGGCCAGCGCGCTCTGGTCGAGGCCGATGGGTACGCACCTGGGCTCGGCCGCGATCGAGGGCAGGGAGGCTGCGGGCACGCGGGCGGGCAGGACGCGGACCTGCTGGGCGAGGTCGCCCGGCCAGGCCGCCCGGATCGTCCTGGCGGCCTGTTCGACGGCCGACCCGAGTTCGGCCGTCTCGGGCAGACCGTCGATGCGGGGCAGGGCGACCTGGGCGAAGAGCTTTCCGTCGGTCAGGGCGCGGCCGGTGTCGTCGGGGGTGAGGGTCTGGGCGAGCTTCCGGTCGATGCTGCTGTCGCCGGGGTCGTTGAGCCGCAGCTCCATCTGGGTGCCGAAGGTCGACTGGTGGGCGATGCGCACGTCGTTCCAGCGCAGCATGCCGGCCACGACGTGGATGCCGTACCCGCCGCCGCGCTTGAGGAGGTCGCCCACCGCGTCATCCAGCGCCTCGAAGTCGTCGCGCAGCGCGCCGAATCCGTCGATGAGCAGCACGATCTCGGTGGACGGCAGTTCCGGCACCTTCCCCGCGGCCCGCAGCTCCCGGAGCCGTTCGACGGAGTCGATGCCGTGCTCGCGGAAGATCTCCTCACGGGCGGCGAGCATGCCGTGGACCTCCTCCACGGTGCGCGCGGCGCGTTCGCGGTCGGCGCGGCCCGCGATCCCGCCGACGTGCGGGAGGGGGGCGAGGGCCTGGAGTCCGCCGCCGACCAGGTCGAGTCCGTAGATCCCGACGTCGCGCGGTGTGTGCGTCATCGCCAGGGACAGGGCGAGCGTGCGCAGCAGGGTGGTCTTGCCGGACTGGGGGCCGCCGATGACGGCCGCGTGCCCGCCGGCGACGGTGAGGTCGAGGATCCACGGGCCCTGCCACTGGCGGGCCGGGTCGTCCAGCAACCCCAGCGGCACCCGCAGGACGCCGGTGCGGCGCGAGAAGCCCATGCCGCGCTCGTCGATGTCGACGGCGCCACCGACCCGGTCCAGGGTGAGGGCCTCGGGCAGCGGAGGCAGCCAGATCCGGCGCACCGGCGCGGCGGCGTCCCGGAGCCGGTCGACCATGACGGACAGGACGGTGGGGCCGGGGTTGCGATGCCGCTTGACCGGCTCGCCGTCGTCCTCGCCCGCTTCGGCGGAGCCGAGGGTGTTGTACGCGGGGTACGGGAGTGCCGCCGGGCCCTTGTCATCGGCCGCCCGGCGCGCGGGTCCCCGGTACGGCCCGGAGACGAAGCTGGCCTTGAACCGCTCGTAGGCGCTGGTGTCGACCTTGAGGTAGCCGAAGCCCGGCAGCGGCGGCAGATGGAAGGCGTCGGCGGTGTCCAGCACGGTGCGGCTCTCGTCGGCGGAGAACGTGCGCAGGCCCAGCCGGTAGGAGAGGTAGGTGTCCAGGCCCTTGAGCCTGCCGCCCTCGATGCGCTGACTGGACAGCAGCAGATGGACGCCTATGCTCCGGCCGATCCGCCCGATGGACAGGAACAGGTCGATGAAGTCGGGCTTGGCGGTGAGGAGTTCGCCGAACTCGTCGATAACGACGAACAGGTGCGGGAGGGGCGGCAGGTCGGGGCGGGTCTCGCGCAGCGCCGCGTAACCTGCGATGTCGGCGACGTGGCCCGCGTCCTTGAGCACCTGCTGGCGGCGCTTGACCTCACCGGCGAGGCTGGCGTGCACGCGCTCGATCAGCCCGGCCTGGTTCTCCAGGTTGGTGATCACCCCGGCCACATGCGGCAGCCCCTCGAAGGGGGCGAAGGTCGCGCCGCCCTTGTAGTCGACCAGGACCAGGGCCATATCCTCCGGCGGGTGCGTGGCGACCAGCGCGAGCACCAGGGTGCGCAGCAGCTCGCTCTTGCCCGATCCGGTCGCGCCCACGCACAGGCCGTGCGGTCCCATGCCCAGCTCGGCGGACTCCTTGAGGTCCAGCAGCACCGGTTCGTGGCCATCGCTGATGCCGATCGGCACGCGCAGGAAGGCGCGTTCACCGCGCGGCTGCCACATCCGGTCGAGGTCGATCGCGCCCGGGTCCTCGATGCCCAGTAGTTCGGCGAAGTCCACCGGGCCGGACAGCGGCGCGTCGACGAGGGACTCGGCGGAGAGCCGCAGCGGGGCGAGCATCCGGGCCAGACCCTCGGCGCCGGCGACGGCGATCTGGTCGACTGTGCCGTGGGCGGTCACCGGCTCCGTACCTCGTAGGTCCTCAACCGTGACCTCGTCGCCCTCGACGGTGATACGGACCGACACCTGGCCGGGCTCGGCCACCCGCTCGGCCACCAGGTGCAGCACGGTCACCCCCATGTCGGGCAGCGGGACCGCCTCGTCGGGGCGGGCCAGTTCGCGGGCGGCCTGGCCGTAGCAGTCGTCGACGACGAGCAGTCGGCCCGCCATCACCAGCGCGTCCCTGCCGGACAGGCCGCGCCGGATCTCCGCCGCGTAACCGGCGCGCTGCCGCAGGTTCCGGCCCAGCAGCCGGGCGAGTTGCGGCAGGTCGGGGGCGATACGGCGGGCGGCCACCGGCCCGTCCCGCTCCTCGGCGTCGAGGAGGTGCGGCAGCCACTTCACCCACTCCCAGTGCGTCGGGGTGTCGCCGGATGGGGCGTCGCCGGGCGCGGCGAGACCGGACGGGCCGAGGCCGGGCGCGGCGAGACCGGACGGGCCGAGGCCGGGCGCGGCGAGCGCGATGGCGACGTCGTCGGGCGCGTGGAACACGGCAGTCTGGACGAGGATCGCCCGCACCACCCGCAGCACGGCCTCCCGTTCGCCGACGACGCTGACGTTGCCGACCCGGTCCAGCGGCACCGTCAGCGGCAGATCCGCGGCCGTCCCGAACCTGCCGATCAGCGCACGCGCCTCGTTCAACATGAACCGGTCGGGCGGCGTGAGGACACTGCTGCCCTGCTGAGCCACGCTCAGCGCGCGGACCGGCATCTCGCCGGTGCCGATCCGCACCCGCAGGAAGTCGGCGTCGGCCCGGCGCCGCTCCCACAGCCTGGCCGGGTCGGACACGACGTCGTACAGCGCCTGCGGCGGCGGATCCAGGACCCGCGCAGCCTCCCTGCGCTCGCGCTCCTGCGCCCCGAGCTCCTCGCGCAGCTCCTCCACGTACTCCAGATACCGCTCGCGCTGCCGACGGCGCGTGCGCTGGGCCTTGCCCCGCTGCGAGAGCAGCAGCGCGACGGATCCGACGACGGTGACCACGAGGACGATCGCGCCGATGGCCGCGAACTGGCCGCTGCGCATCACGGTCATCATGACGACCGAACTCATCACCCCGGCGATCGGCATCAGGGCCATGGCCGCTCCCCCGGCCCTGCCCTCGGGGAGGTTCGGGGGCGGCTCGATGGCGCGCGGCTCCGGGGGGAGCAGCGGGCGGGTGGTGCGCGCGGGCCGGTGGATCAGGCGAGTGGTCATCGCGGCTTCCTCATCGTGGCTTCCTCAGGGCGAGGTTGAGGAGTTCGGCGCCGAGGTGCCCGGCGGCCATGCGGGTCTCGTGCCCGAGCGCGGCGGTCCGGATCGGACCGCCCGCCGCCAGATGCCGGTCGTAGGGGATCGTCACGACCCGGACCCCGACCGCGCTCAGGTAGGCGGAGGCGGCGGCCGCGTCGATGGTCATGTCAGGAGAGGACATCGTCAGGGCGACCACGGTGCCGGGCAGCAGCCGCGGTCGGGGCACGTCGGCCATCCACTCCAGCACCGCGCGCGTGCTGGCCACGCCCTCCATGGTCGCGGGCGCCACCAGCACCCGCGCGTGAGCGGCCGCCAGCGCCGTACGGGCCAGGGAGTTCGGCAACGTCTCGCAGTCCACCACGGTGATCCCGAAGAACCGGCGCAGGGCCATCATCACCGCGCGGTACGAGGGCAGTTCCAGCCGGGTACCGACCTGGCCCTGGCTGCCGGGCAGCAGCCAGCCGCCGTCCTCCACCTGGACCAGATACCCGGTGACCTCCGCGAACTGCATCGACGGCGAGATGACCTCGGCCAGGTCCGAGCACGTCCAGCGGACGGCCGGCGCGGCGAGCCGGATCGGGAGCGTACCGAGGGCGGGATCGGCTTCGAGTACGAGCACGGGGTCCTGCCGATAGTGCGCGTACGTCAGGTTGAGCAGCGCGGCGACGGTGGTCTTCCCCGCTCCGCCGCGGATGCTGGTGACCGCGATCTGCCGACCGGTGGTGACCGGCTGCTGCAACACCTGGGCGATACGGGTGGCCTCTGCTACGTCGCGGGAGGCGGAGGAGAGGAGGAGCTGGCGAAGCGACCGGCGCGTACGGCGGACGAGGGAATCGCCGGTCCGGGAACGGCGATGGGCCGGCACCAGGGTGGGATCGACGGCCGGGACGGGCATGGGGGAGGGGAGCGGGCGCGGGGAGGCGGGGGGCACGGGGGCGGAGGCGGGCGCGGAGACGGAGGTGGGCCCGGAGGCGGCCGCGGGGGCAGGCGCAGGCGCGGGAAGGGGCGTAACGGCGTGATCAGGCGCGGGAACGGGCCCCGGCACGGGATCGGAAGAAGGAACAGGAACGGCCGCAGACTCAGACGCGGCAACCGGACCAGGGGCAGACTCAGACGCAGGAACCGGACCGGGGACAGACTCGACACCGTCGCCCCGCAGCTGGCGAAGCAGGTCACCCTGCCAGTCACCGCCAGCCATGGCCGTCCCCTTCATTTCGGATCACAACGGGCTCAGAACACATCGAGCAGACGGCCGTACACGCCGAACGCCCCGACGACGAGCGGGAACAACGCGACGACGCCGACCGCCTCGACGAGGTCCACGACACGGCGAAGCCGGACCCGTACATGCTCCGGCGGCCGCACGGCCAGCACGCAGAGCGGCAGCACGGCGGCCAGCGCGAGCACGGCCAACGGCCCGTACGGCTCCCCGTCACCGCGGTCGATCCACAGCATGACCAGCCGCACGAACAGCACGGCGGCCCCCGCGAGCAGCACCGCGACCTCGGCGACGAGCGGGTAGGCCCGGGACCGCGAGAGCAGCACCACGGCGAGTACCGCGGTCAGCAGCACGGTCCATGGCGACGGTTCGGTGACGGCGAGCAGCCCGGCGCCGACGGCGGAGACGGCGGTGACGATGGTGGCCAACACCAGCCCGCGATGCGTCGCCGCCAGTGCGGTCCCCACCGCGTGCCGGCTCACGGACGTACCGCCGGAGCGCCGATCGTCCAGCGCGGTCAGCCCGGCCCCTGTCAACGCGAGCCGTGGCAGCACCCCGAGCGCGACCACGGAGGCGACGGCGAGCACGGCACCGACGAGGCCGGCGTCGTCCTGCAAGACGGCGGCGAGTTCCCACACCCCCACGGTGGAAACGACGGCGCCCGCTCCAACAAGTCCCCCGCGCCCCAGCGCAGAGAAGACCCCGAGCAGCACGAGCGTGACGACAAGGGAACCCGCCACACCGGCGAGCCGACCCGGTCCGTCCCACCCCTGTGCGTCGGCGGCGGTCCAGGCCCCCAGCACCCCGAGCGCGCCCCCGCAGACCATGAGGGTCGTACCGAGCGGACGATGCTCATGCTTCCGCAGCCGGGCGAAGGGAACACCGATCACGGACAACGCGACAGCAACCGCGACCAGAGGAAGGGCAACGTCGGAGGCCCCAAGACTCACCCGGGCCAGAACCCCGGCAGCCACCGCGAGCCCGACACTGCCCACGGCCGCAGTCCACTCCCGCGCACCCGCTCCCCAACGCCAGGCCCGCAGATCCAGATCCTCGGCGACTTCGTCGCTGACGTCGTGGATGACGGGGGCGGCAGGCGTGTCCTCTTCCCGCACCAGCCGCAGCACAGCACCGTCGCGAACCCCGGCGGAAGCGAGGGAGGCATCCTCCGACAGCAGGGTCCCATCGGCGGCGACAAGGTGCCGAAGCATCGGCTGCGCGGCCGTGCGGTCGTCGAGCAGCCGCAGAATGTCAGGAAGGAGACGCCCGATCGGCTCATCGGCGGGCAACACGAGGTCGACTCGCCGCCGGTCCCCGACCAACGTGACCCGGCTCAGCTCCACCCGCTGTGACGCCGCCCCCACACTCAGCACTTAATCGAACCTATCATCGCGACGTTTCACTCACGCTGGCAGGCACAGTCCGCACGCCAGCCCCCGGCCCCGAGTTCCCCCGCTCCCCCAACTTCCCCGAAACGAAAGACCATCCGACACACCCCGCACACAACACGGCGGCGAGAGCGACACCGGCGAACGCCTTGCCGAGATTCTCATCGGTGGTCCGCCGACTGCGCTGAGCCCCGTGCAACAGCGCATCCCGAAGCCGCCGACGCCGCACCGACACCGACTCCAGCAGCTGACTGTCGTAATCCTGCGCCGCCATCATCCCCACCCAACTCGGCTACGAAAGGAAGATCGCGGCCAGCATCACTGCCCAGAACACCAGTGGGAGCAAGGGCACGTAGGCGACAGCACGCCGTCTGATCGGCTTCCCAGGATCAAGCTGCGCCCCTGGCTGCCCCGGCACAGGCACCGGCAGCTTCTTGATTTTCGCGTTGGCGACGAGGTTACAGACGATCGTGAACGGGTTGAAGAACACCATGGAGTGCGGACTCCACCAGCCCTGCCCCAGGGATTTGGCAGTCATCTCCCGAAACGTCGCGGTCCCGCAGTTGCGACAGAACGGCCCCTCCAGGCTCATGGACCGCGTCGCGATGAGCAACCCCTGATGCTGCCGGAACTTCACATCCACGGCAGGGTGCGCGCCGCAGATCCGACAGGTCGGCTGCACCGGGGCCGCCGCATAGCCGTAGCCGGGAGCTCCCATCGGCTGGCCGTGAGGGCCAGGCTGATGAGGATATCCACCTGGGTACGCAGGAGTCTGAGGGGAGTGAGAGGGGTTGGGCGGCAGCGCGAAAGGGTGATCGCCGCTCGGGCTTGTCATCAGGATCCTCGCCGAGTTCTCAGTATCGAAAGAGTGCCGCTGGTACATCAAACACACTGTGCTCCGGGGGCCGAGTCGCAGTTGGCCACACCGGCGAACGGTCATGCCTGACTGGCCAGGATCTTCAACTCTGTCAGGTCGGTAGCCACCTTGCGGGCTTCTCACCGCACGCTTCCGAGGGCCTCCGGGTGCGAACCTTCCACCGGGTGAGATCACTAGGGTCCCATCCTCAACACGGATGACGAACTGCACATTCGACTTCCCGTAGATATCGCTCAGGCGACCAGCAATTCTCATCGACCCATGATGGAAGGCCCATGACGATCGTGGAGTCCCGGCGGACGTCGACCGCATCTCCTAAGTCAAAGCCCTAGTTCCGAAAAGAAGTCGGAGTCATCCTTCGAAGCGGGGTATCGAACCGTAAACGACAAAGGAACACCGAGATCTCGGACACTCAAAAGAGCCTCAGGGCTCAGCTGAAGCGTCGCACGCTTTTCAAGGCTGTAAGAAATATCAAATTGAACGGAGTAACCCTTCTCGCGCAACTCTGCAAGCGCTTCCCGGCGACTCAGCAACTGGGAGGCGAGACCAATAAGCTGTTCCGAGACGCTAGCGATAGAAACCCTACCGACGCCATACATCCAACAACCTGCCCCGCCGCGGAAGGATGACAACGCACCCGGCACGCGGGAAGCAACCGGCTCAAGGGAGAGCTCACGACTCACCCATTCTGGCGCCAGATCACTCTTCGTAATGAGCAGCATTACACTCACATATGCCCCATTTGGCATGTTTTCGACCTTCACTGTCGCTCCTTAGCGCTCACTGGTGCTCGCCGCCACCCTGAGAGGGATTCCAATCTCCGCCATACGCGCCACCACCTCAGCCGGAAGCTGGAATGTCGCACCATTCCCTACGAAACCGAAGACATCCAGATAAACCTCGCACCCATCTGCTTGCAGGGCTCGGAGCTCCGCACCCTTAGCGGTGATCGCCGACAAGATCCGCTCAACCTGCTCGTCGAGCTTCCTCGACGTGCGTTCATCGCACTCCAGCAGCCAGAGCCCATTCACGTCCTCAGGTGATCGCCACTTACTCGGACCGGGCATTCGCTTACTGGTCGGCTCAATCGCCAATCTCTCCGTTACGACATCGGGATCTAGATTCGGACTTTCGACAACCAGGGACACCTCTGTGAGAACCCACGGCCCTTCACTGTGGGCATATTCTTCCACCGAAAGAATCCAATCTCTAGATCAGCACCGGCACTTATGCTACTACGAATGCTCTCGGCAAGCAGCCCAGTGAACGCTGCCCATATTCGGCTTGAGCAATTTCGACAGGAGGGTCCGTTCGGCCACGGTCACCGAGCCTTCCATGATGCTGAACGACATGCCAAATGTACCCTCGGGTGCGGCGAGAGTGTAATCGGGAATTCGCTCACCAGCCTCGTACTTGACCACATAGCCACCCTCCGGGTAGACGCCACTCTCCACCGCAAGGCCGTTAAGGCCCGGTATTCGGTCCCCATCCGGCACATAGAACGATATCGTCGTTCCCTCGGGAACTACGGTCTCGCCGGAACCTCTCCGCAAATAACCATGACCAGCAAATACGGTCTCCCCGTCGGGGCGTCCCCCCGCGAAGACCCGCGTCGCATAAGCATGGCCATCCTCTGGCGTATAGCTGCGAGATGAAGGACTCAGCCCACGACCAATAAGGGCCTGCTTTATCTCATCCGGTGGCGGAAGAGGGGCGTCCGACCCACGAGCGACTTCGTCAGGAAATAGGTCATCGATGAGTTCAGCGTCCACATACTGGGCCGCCGCCCCATCTCGTGTTCCCGAATCGCCCCAACCGTGGTCAGCTGATGCCTCGCTGCGATCAACACTCTGTCCATCATCAGGATCATGCCCGTGATGCGAGAGGTTGTCATCAGATGCGGAATCTGGCGTGCCACGGCTGCCCGGCGGGGTAACGTTGTCGTCCGCTCGGTTCGTGGCGTTTAGGTCGTTACCGCGCCCGCCTACGCCCGCTAGCTCGTGGTCCCTTGCAAGGGAAACGTCCTCGCCTTGGAGCCGCTCGGCGGCAGATGGCTCCGTCTTGGGTATCACGCCCTTCCGGAGGAGCTGGCCGTTCTCGTCGAGGAGTGCGCCGTCCGACTTGCGGATGTAAGCGAACTCGTGGTCATTGATCGGGACTCGGACAGTCTTGTCCGGCATTTCGACGGCGTTGTCCAAGGCGTGCTGGAGGCTGGCGGGGTTGGGGCCATCTACCTTGATCAGGTTGTCCAGCGAGCTGAGGATGGTGGAGAGCTTGGGCATGGGTATCTTGCCCAGCCCCTTACTGGCTCCCTTGAATATATACGTCATCGGGTCGACCAGGTGCCCGCCCTGACGTATCGCGTTGATCGCCTTGGCGCCCTTACTGGCGGCGTTGGCTGCCTGGCCCGCTTTGGTCGGGGCAGCGATGGCGGTAAGCCCGTTGAAGACCACCACACCAGTCGCCCGGCCGGGATTTTCCTTCCACATGTCATAGGCGACCACGCTCTTCGCGGTCTCTTTGGCGATCTGCTTGCTCTCGCGCAGAAACGGAGGGAGTTCGCTCTCCGGCTTGTCCCGCCAGGATGGCGTCAACCAGATGGACGCACCGGTGGCGATCATGGCCAAGCCCTTCCACGCAGCCTGCATCTCGTCGGTGCCGTGGAACCCGGCAAGCGTGAGCAGACCGTCGATGGTGCCCCACACGCCATCAACGAAGAAGCCTTCTACTGCGTTGTAGACGTGACGATTGACTCTTTCGACGTGTGAAAGCCTCTTCTTTGCTGGCTTTCCCCACGGCAACTCTTCAGGCTTGTCGGACTTCCCCTCGCGCGCCTCGTACGCCTTCGCCTTCTCCTTGAGCGTCATGCCGCCGTGCAACATGGCGATGCTGTCGGCCGCCCGCTCCTCGGCCGCGCGGAATGCCTTCGCCGCGGCTGTCACAGCGTCGAAGATCTTGTTGTGCTCGTCGACCTTGTCCTGGTCCTTATCCCAGTAGTCGTCGCCCTCCACACTCGCCATGAACAACGACGCCTGCGTCTGGAGCGACTTCAGCTTCTCGACGATCGGACGGATTTCGATCGCGTAGCTGTCGAGGGCGCTCCAGATCCACTCCAGCTCACCCGCGAAGTCATCCGCGGTGTCCCGTACCGGTGCCGTGCTCGCGAAGAGCTTCTCCGCCTCCGGCGCGGAATAAAACGACTTCAATCCGCCGAACCCGGTGTGGATGTCGGACCCGGTCTTCCGGATCTTGCCCGCGATGGTCTTGAACGCCAGCGCGTCCTTCTCCAGCTGCTCCAGATTCCCGGTGAACAGCGGAATACCCTGAACCTTGATCACGTCCACGACTTGGGCACCCCTCGCTGGTCCACAGGGAGGAACTCGAAGCCCTGAGGCAGTCCCCTTGCCTCCCGCTGGCTGTCCGCCGCCATCTGGAGGTCCCCGTTGATATAGGCGGTCGTCGCGTCCGTCGCGCCGTCAAGCGACTTGCAGGCACGGGCAGCCATGTACGACAGGCACTTACCCCGCTTCTCGAAGTACTCGGCCAACGCTCCGGCGACCACACCCAGCTCGCAGGCGTACGCGTCACCTGCCACCGGGCGTTCGTTACCCTTCGGGGTCCGGTCCACATCATTGCCGAGGATGGTGCCCGCTGACGCCGCGGCACTCTCCACCAGCTTGCTGAGGGCCTTGCCTTCACCCTCGATCTGACGGACGACCCCGCCTGTCTTGATCAGAACACTCCGCACGCCGGGCGGATCGATGTCCCAGTCCTTTTCCTTGCCCACAGTCCCCCCCTGCCGAACAGCACTCACATCCGCGGCCGGGCCGCCACCATCGACGGCCGCCCGGTCCTATCCGGATGCGGTCACCCGATCCCGTCCACCGCCGCCTTGGCCCGTGCGAGGGTCTGCTGAGCGGTCCCGTCGTTCTTTTCCAGCGTGGTGCGCACCAGCTGGATGATCGACCTCACCTCGGCGGCCGCGTTGTTCCAGCGGACTTCCTTCGCGTGGTACTCGTCCGCGACCCCGTCAGCCGTGAAGTCCGCCATCGCGGCCTTCACCGCGCGGTCGCGGTCGTTGAGCACCTGCTCCAGCCGGGCGACGACCACCGAGATGTTCGCCTGCACCTCACCGGAGGCGCCAGAGTCGTAACTGCGCCGGTCCTGGCTCGCCATGTTTCTGCCCCCTGTTTCTCAGCGCCCGGAGAACCGGGCAGCGTCGAAGTTCGCCGCGGCCAGCGCGGTCCGCGCGTTGTCGGCCGACTCCTGGTCACCGGTGCCGAATGCCTTGTCCATCCCGGACTGTCCGCCCAGGATCTGCGCGAGCGCTCCGTTCAATGCTGAAGTAATTCCGTCAGCGTTCAACTTAAATTGGTCGAACGCCGTCTTGCCGGCACCGTTGAACCGGCCCTCCAGCGGCTCCGCCGCAGCGACCAATTGCCTGATCAGAACGCCCAAGTCGTTGCTCGAACCCGCGGTTTGCGTTGTCAAGGTCGACAGTGCCGAACTGCCCATGTCGAACTTCATGCCCCACCCCGTATCCGATCGTTGGTCATACCACCCTACAGATTGTCAGGAACCTGCCTGCAACCGACTTCCCGACACGCCAACGCTGACAACAAATCCAGCTCGTCTGGTTCCCGACGGCGGGCGCGTGGGTCGCGCCTTGCCATGTGACAGGATCAGCGGCTGGTTTCGGGCGGGGTGCCCTGACCGGATTCGACTGCTGGGGGAAACATGCGCAAATCGGTTACTGGGATAGCCCTCGCCGTGGCGACTGCCGTCCTGGTCTCGGGGTGTGGCGGCGATGAGGGCGACGACAAGGACACCGGCAAGAAGGACGGTGCAGCGAAGTCGTCCGTGCAGCCGACAGGCGATGCGCCGGGCAAGGGGGCGACGCGCGAGGTGACCTTGGAGGTGCTGAAAGGCACCGGGAAGGTGCTCTCCTTCACGGGGAAGATGTCGATCTACTACAACTTGGAGAGCAATGGGAGCGAGGAGTCGTCCCTTCCATGGAAGAAGACCGCCACGCTGACCCTTACGGACGCGGAGAGGCGTGTCGGGTACCACGTGTCCATCGTGCCCGGCTCGCTTAAAGGGCCTGACGGCATGGCCCACCCCGCCCCGTGCGTCATCAAGGTCGACGGGAAGAAGGTCGCGGACAACCAGGGCGGCAAGTCCAGGAAGGGCTGCGCCTACGAGCTCAAGTGAGCCTGTCGAACGCCCCCGCCTTGGCGGCGCGGATGAAGGTGCCGAGGCGGGCGGGGGTCGTCCTCAGTACGGTGCCGGGGTGTTCGCTCTCGCGGAGGCGCACCGTGCGATCGGGGGCGGCGGCGAGGTTGAGGCAATTGCTCGCCGCCTGGCAGTATGAAGACTTCTTCCAGTCCAGCGTCGACATCGTGTCTGCCTTTCAGAGCGATCGGGCGATCTCACGGATGAAGTCGCGTGACTCCTCCGGCTTGAGGGCGAGGGTCGCCATCCGGTCCAAGACGCTACGGTACGTCTCCAACTGGGCTTCGGCATCGATGAATACAGGACCGTTCGCCTCGTCGAGCTGAACCGTATCGAGTTGTGGAACCGGCCCGGCGGCATAGCCGAAGGTTTGTCCTGGCGCAGGGTACGCACCTGCCTCAAACGGAACAGCCAAGACGGTGATGTGGTCGTGCTCGCTCATGGTGAGGATGTGGTCTAGCTGCGCCCGTGTGGCCGCCCTGCCGCCGAACTGCATACGCAGGGCTGCTTCATGGATGATCGCTGTGTATTCGAGGGGGTCGTCCCGGAACAGGACCACTTGGCGCTTGATGCGGTGAGAGATGCGATGCTCCACCTCGTGGGGCGGGAGCGGTGGCGCTGCCTGTTGGAAGAGCGCTCGCGCGTGGTCGACAGTTTGAAGCAGACCGGGCAGTGTGGCCGTCTGAACCGTTCGCAACGTCACTGCGTGGTGCTCGAATTCGGCCAAGTCCAGGAGCCCATGAGGCACGAAGCCGCGATGCTCCTCCCACCAGAGATGGCGCTTCCGCTCGCCCGTCATGCCGACAAGGGCCTTGACCAACGCCTCGTCTGAGCAGTGGTAGGCACGGGCAAGTGCCCGGACCCGCGCCGCGCTGACGCCGACCCGGCCTGTCTCGATGTTGCTGATCTTCGCGCGCTCGGCACCGAGCTGGGCAGCGGCCTCAGCGGCGGTCATTCCAGCGCGCTCGCGGAGCTTGCGCAGCTCAGAACCCAGGCGCAGTTGACGGACTGTCGGTGTGGTCCTCGGTGGCATGGTCCTTCTCTCGTCGCTCACACACAGTGTGCCGTTGTCACCCACACAGGTCTAGCGACACATGAGTCTTGAGAAAGGGACGACAAGTGTCTCCTTTCAGGTCTACCGTGTGTAGCACGTCACTCACTCCACGGAGGCTCCATGAGCCATGACCTGCCCCAAGACTGGGCCTACTCCCTTGAGTTCGCGCACACGCCCCTCGCCCCGCACATCGCTCGGCACACCCTCCGCCTCATCCTCGAAGCCCATGGCGCAGCGGAACTCACCGACACCGCCGAGTTGTTAACGTCCGAGCTGGTCACCAACAGCGTCCACCACGCCGAGGGCCCGGCCTCCATTCGCGTCGTACGCAACGGCGACAAGGGCGTGCGGGTCAGCGTCTGTGACACCAACCCGCAGCTCCCGACACTGGACGTCGGCTGGGACGACGATGCCGACGCCGAGAACGGGCGTGGCATCGGGCTCGTCGCGGCGTTCGCCGACGACTGGGGTGGGTGTGCGATCGGGCCCGGGGTCTTCGGGGGCGGCGGTAAGACCGTCTGGTTCGAGCTCGGCCCGGCCGTCGGGTGACACCGACGGATCCCCCGCCGCCGGTTCGGCGCACGGTGGCTTCTCCCCGCTCGTCCTCGACGACCCGCGTTCAGCCGCGGGCGGCATGGCCGAAGTGCACCTGTCGTGCACGCCCGGCGGGCGGCCCCTTGCAATCAGGGTGATCCGGCCGGCTTCGCCCGGGATCCGGAGCCCCGCCGCCGGTTCAAGCAGGCGGTCGAGTCGGCTCAGCGGGTCCAGGGCTGTTCACCGCGCCCGCGGTTCGCTGGGCGCGGTGGCGAGTCGGAGTCGGAGTCGGAGCCCGTGGCTCAGACGCCTGCGCCGGTGCGGCAGGTGAAGCCCAGCTTGCGCATGGCGCGGGTGACCTCGAAGGCGGTGAAGTCGCGGCGGTCCTGGCGGGTGACCACCGCCCCGACCTGCTTGACGGGGTAGCTGCGGCGTCCGATCACGACGCACTCGCCCGCGATGGGCTCAGGCTTGATGCCGCTCATCGCCTGCTCCACCTCGCTTGCGGTGAGATCGAAGGGGTAGCCGGCGATGATGCAGCGCATACGGCCTCACCAGGAGAGAAGGGGACGGGAAGGGGCATGTCCAGGGTCGCACACGCGGGCACGTGCGGGAAGCTGTACGCGAGGGTCTGAAAATTCTCCAGGAAAATCCCGCACAGCGGCGAAATCTGTGCTACCTTGGGTTTTGTTGCAGTTGTGGTACCCATGAACTTAGTGTGCGCCTGACGGGATGTAACCCTTGGGCGCTTTTTGTTTTTCCGGGCTCTCCGGATGGGGTCATTACGGCGACCAGAGATTCGCAGAATTTGCGGATTTCCGTACTGCCCCTATTTAAGGAGATCAGCATGGCTACTGGCACCGTGAAGTGGTTCAACGCCGAAAAGGGCTTCGGGTTCATCGAGCAGGACGGCGGCGGCGCCGACGTCTTCGCGCACTACTCGAACATCGCCACCCAGGGCTTCCGCGAGCTGCGGGAAGGCCAGAAGGTGACCTTCGACGTCACGCAGGGCCAGAAGGGCCCGCAGGCCGAGAACATCGTTCCCGCCTGATCAGTATCAGGAGGCGCCGCGCCTTGGCGCCCCCACGGAAGGGCCCGCACACCTCGAGGTGTGCGGGCCCTTCCCGTATCTCAGGAGCTCGGTTCAAGAGCTCGATGTGATGCCCGTATCGATCAGAATCTGCTCGGCCTGACGGATATTGCCGACCTGTACCGCCCTGGCCATCGCTTCGCGGGCCGCCGATGGCGACGCCGTCGGCGGAATGACGAGCAACTTGAAGTGGTCGCGCTCGCCGCGGGTGACGAGAACGGTGTCGTCGCCGACCGGCGACCAGTCGAGGTGCACCACGCGGTCGTCCACGACCAGCCGTGTGGGCGTCTCGTCCCAGGCGCTCGCGTCGAGGCCGACGCGGGTGATGGGGCCGATGTGCCCGGCCAAGGCGCTGACGAGCCCGGGCAGCTCCGCCCCGGCGCTGCGTGAGCGAGGCCACCAGGCGCCGTCGAGCAGGCCCCCGCGGGCCGATGCGGTCTGCAGTCTCAGCAGCAGGGCGCCCGGCGCCACCCGTTCGTGGATGCCGTCCGGCAACGTCATGTCCGGGGACGACGCCCCTGGGTCAGCTGTCATGTGGTCCACCGCCCGTCCGCGGGGGAAGCCCGCTGTGGTCCGGGGCGACCTCGGCACCGGCGCCGGTGTGCAACCTCGGTGATGTTCCTCAGCCTACCTCCGGCATATCCGCTATATCAGACATGCTTGCCGCCCGCCGCGGGCTGTCCCGTGGAGCCGGGTGTGAGGTCGAGGGTGGCCCTGGCACCCCCCGTCGGGGGGTTTTCGTAGGTGACCCTCGCCCCCAGGACCCGCGCCTGGCCCTCGACGATCGTCAGGCCCAGGCCGATGCCCGTGCCGCGCTCGCGGGCGCCGGTGCGGAAGCGGCGTGGGCCCTCCGTCAGGAGGTCGGTGGGGAAGCCGGGGCCGTGGTCCCTTACGCGTAGGGCCGGGGCGTCGACTTCCAGGACGACCGGTGCGGCGCCGTGGCGCCTCGCGTTCGTGATCAGGTTGGTCAGGACGCGTTCGACCCTGCGGGGGTCCGTCTCCACGATCCCGTCGGCGGCCACCACTACGTTCACGTCCCCGGCCGTCCCGCCGGCCGTCGCCGCCGCCGCCCGGTGCGCCAACGTGCTCAGCCGCACCGCCTCGCGCTGCGCCTGCTCCACGCCCGGGACGTCCAGGCGCGCCACCTCCAGGACGTCCTCGACCAGGCGGCGCAGTACGTCCACACCCCCGCTGACCAGCTCGGCCGGGCGGCCGGGCGGCAGGAGGCCGACGGCGGTGACCAGGCCGGCCACGGGGGTGCGCAGTTCGTGGGCGATGTCGGCGGTGACTCGGCGTTCGGCCTCCAGGCGGGCGCTCAGGGCGTCCGCCATGGTGTTGACGGCGGCGCCGAGGCGGGCGATCTCGTCCTTGCCCTTGGGTTCGACCCTCGCCGTCAGGTCGCCGTCCGCGATCCGCTGCGCGGTGCGCGCGGACGCGCCGATGCGCCGTCCGGCGGTGGCGGCCACGGCGACGCCCAGTCCGCAGCCGAGTGCGGTGGCCGCGGCGCCCGAGCCCAGCAGCACCTGGTCGAGATCGGTGAGGGCCCGGGCCTGCTCGGCGTAGGAGCGGCGTACGGCGAGGATGTCGCCGTCGACGCGGGCGGCGGCCCACATCAACGGGGGCCGGTCGCCGCCGCGGTGCTGGAGATACGTGGCCCGCACCGGGCGGCGGGTGATCGTCTCGCGCAGCGTGGCCGGCAGGTCCCGTGGATTGACCACGGCGCCGCTGTCGATCCCGGCGGCGTAGTCGTCCAACGCGTCCCGGAGCTGGGCGTCGGCCGCGCGGGCCGCGTTCCTCCGCTGGTCCTCGGCGGTGCGATGGTGCACCAGGAGGCCGATGAGCGTGGCCACGATCGCGGCGGTCCCGGCGATGACCAGGGCGGTCTTGGTGCGCAGTCCCATGGCGGTCAACTCGGCTCAGGTGGGGGTGAGGTGGGGGGAGGTGGGAGGGGAGGCGTGTCGGGACGGGTCGGATGCAGGGCGGGTCGGATGCGGTGCGGGTCGGGTGCGGTCACGTCGCCAGCTTGTAGCCGAAGCCCCGGACGGTCTCGATGCGGTCGCGGCCGATCTTGGCGCGCAGCCGCTGCACATGGACGTCGACGACACGCGTGTCGCCGCCCCACGCGTAGTCCCACACGCGCTCCAGCAGCGCCGTCCGCGAGAGCACCACGCCCGGCTGGGCCGCGAACTCCAGCACCAGCTTGCGTTCGGTGGGCGTCAGGTCGAGCAGCCGGCCGTCCCGGCGGACCTCCATGGACGCGGTGTCCACGGTGAGGTCGCCGAACCGCAGCGGCGGTTCCTCCTCCGGGACGCTCCGCGGGAGGTCGGCGGCCCGGCGCAGCGCCGAGCGGATGCGGGCGACCAGCACGGGGATGTCGTACGGCTTGGTGATGTAGTCGTCCGCGCCCGCCTCCAGGCCGAGGACGACGTCCACCGGGTCCGTGCGGGCGGAGATCAGCAGCACCGGCAGTCTGCTCTCCTCCCGGATACGGCGCACCAGGCTGACCCCGTCCAGGTGCGGCAGCATGACGTCCAGTACGGCGACATCGGGGGTGCGTTCGCGGAACCGCGCCAGTCCGGCCAGGCCGTCGGAGGCCGTGCGCACCTCGTAGCCGTACGTCTCCAGGGACAGCTGGGTGGCCTCACGGAGCAGCGGGTCATCCTCCACCAGCAGCACGTCGGTCATCTCTTGCGGCTCCTCAGGATTCCGGTACCGGGAGATGCGCTTCGCGCAGTTCGGCTGCCTGGTCGGGTGGGAGGTGGGCCGACCGTACGGTGGCCCGGGTGTAGTACGCCACGTTCTCGCGGTCCTCCAGGCCGGTGAGCTCGACGGTGGCCGGGTACCCGTCCTCGCTGCACTTGGTGGTCGTGCACCACAGGCCGCTCACCCGTCCGGTCGCGACGGCCTTCTCCTTGCCCCAGTTCCGCCAGCTCAGCTGGAAGAGCCCCGTGTGCTCCGTGATGCCGAGATTCGTAGGACGGCGCAGCGGCCGGCCGGCGGCGTCAGTGACGTAGACCGGGCGGCCTGCGCCCCGGGTGAGGCTGGGGGCCGGACCCTCGACACGGGGCCGGTCATCGGGGCCGCCGCACCCCGCCGTACCCAGGGCCGCCAGCGTCAGCGCCAGCACCGGCGCGAAGGCGACCGCGGCCTTGGGCTTGGGCATGGGCTTGGGCATGGGCTTGGGCATGGGCTTGGGCATGGGCTTGGGGTGCATCGGGACCCTTTCGCTTGAGCGGCGCGCGGGCTGCCGCCACGCGCCTCAGCGGATGGCCGCCACGTGCCTCAGCGGGTGGCGAGCGGGCGCTTGCCCTTCAGGTCCTCGGAATCGTACGCTCCGGGCTTCCCGGACAGCTTGAGCCGGAAGCTGGAGAAGACCTTCTTCCCCTTGACGGTCTTGGGGTCCGAGAGCGTGACGGTCGCCTTCAGCGGCTTGTCGAGGCACTTGTCCAGGCACCAGGTGCCCGTGACCTTTCCGGTGCCCACCGCCTTCTTCGCACCCCACTGCTTCCAGTGCACGCCGTGGATCGAGGTGAACTCGGAGAGCACCAGGTTCTTCGGGCTGCGCACGGCGACGCCCTTGTCCGCGTTCTCCTCGCCGTAGTGGTTGACGACGTACGGGGCGGCGCTGGTACGGGCGACGCTCGCGCTGCGGGTGATGTCGGCTGAGGCGGCCCCGGCGGCGTTCTTGTCGCTCTTGCCGCTCTCGCCGCAGGCGGTGGTGAGCAGGCCGAGGACGGCGACCCCGGCCAGGGCGGTCGCCATGGCCGCCGGCCTGTCGCGGCGGGCCATGGTGGTGCGGGTGCGGGCGCGGGTTCGGGTGCGGTTCATAGCCGGGGCTCCGGTTCGGTTGCGTCGGTTGGTGTCTCAGAAGCTATGAGCGGCGCTTCTCGGTGGCCTGTCAGCCATGTAACGGCCGTTCATCGGCTGCTGTTACGTGATCGACATACCGTGGCCCGCATACGGGATCCCAGACCGCGACGGCGCACCGCGCTCAGGGGCATGCTTGTGGGGTAGAGGTCTCGAAGGCGAGATGAGCGACCATGGACACACCGGCTGCCGTGGCCGTGGTGAGCCCTGACGGGGCGCTCACCGGCTGGAGCCCCGGCGCGCAGCGGCTCCTGCGGTACTCCGCCGACGAAGTGGTGGGGCTGCTCGCGGCCGACCTGCTCGCGTCGCCGCTTCCGGACACCGCGCGCGCACGGCTGGCCGCCCGCGAGAGCTGGTCCGGTCGGGTGACGCTGCGCGACCGCGACGGCGACCCGGTGGAGTGCGCCCTGCGGGCCCGCCCTCTGGTCGACGGCGACGGACGGACCAGCTGGCTGCTGGAGGCCGCGCTGCCGCGAACCGGGGACGACTTCGGTGACGCCTTCGGTGACGCCGTCGGCGGCGGCATGAAGAGCGGCGCGGACCAGGCCGGCGACCGCGCAGACAGCCACGTCGCGGGCGACTCGGCCCACGTCGCGGGCGGCGCGGGCCACGTCGACGACCGCGCCGTCGACCACCACGTCACGGGCCGAACGGACCACGTCGACGGTCTCGCCTTCGACCGCGCCGTCGATCTCGCCGAGGACCGGCTCCAGCGCTGGGCGTACCTCCAGTCCCCGTTCGCCCAGGGCATCTTCGACACCGAGGGCCGGATCCTGCGGATCAACGCCATGTTCGAGCGGAACGCCGCCGCCTCGACGCGGGAGCTGCGCGGGCTCCGGCTGGACGAGGCCCTGCACGGGCCGGTGTTCGAAGCGGACCAGGCGCTCATCGACCGGGTCGCGGCGACCGGGCGGGGCGAGTACGTCGAGCGGTTCGTCCACCTCCCGGGCGAGCCGCAGGCCCACGCCTGGGCCATCCACGTCTCACCACTGAAGGACCCGGCGGGGCGGGTGCGCGGCGTCATGCAGTCGGCGCTGGACTTCACCGAGCAGTACAACGCGCGCGAGCGGCTGGCCCTGCTCAACGAGGCCAGCAGGCGGATCGGCAGCAGCCTGGACGTCACCCGCACCGCCCAGGAGCTGGCGGACGTGGCCGTCCCCGGGTTCGGCGACTTCATCTCGGTCGATCTGCTGGACGCCGTCCTGCACGGCGACGAGCCGGCCCCCATCCCGGCCGCCGGCCCCCTGCGGCTGCGCCGTGCGGCGCTGCGCTCCATCGTCGATCCGGCGGTCGAGACGGGCCAGCTGGCCGACTACCCGGCCAGTTCGCCGCCGACCCGCTCGCTGGTCACCGGCCGGGGCGCGGTCCACCTGGTCAGCGACCCGGAGATCTCGGCCTGGATGGCGCAGGACCCCGCCCGCGCAGCCTGGGTGCGCGAGCACTGGCCGCACTCGTTCCTGCTGGTGCCGCTGCGGGCGCGCGGCACCAACCTGGGTGTGGTGATGTTCGCCCGCCTGGACTCGTCCATCGATCCGTACGGTCCCGCGGATCTCGAGATCGCCGAGGAACTCGCCGGGCGCGCCGCGGTCTGCATCGACAACGCCCGCCGGTACACCCGCGAGCGGCACACCGCGCTGGCCCTCCAGGAGAGCCTGCTGCCGCGGAGCCTGCCCGAGCAGGCGGCCGTGGAGGTGGCCAGCCGCTATCTGCCCGCCGGTTCGCTGGCCGGTGCGGGGGGCGACTGGTTCGATGTCATCCCGCTCTCCGGTGCCCGCGTCGCCCTGGCCGTCGGCGACGTGGTCGGCCACGGCATCCACGCCTCGGCGGCCATGGGACGGCTGCGGACCGCCGTACGCACCCTCGCCGATGTCGACCTTCCGCCCGACGAGCTGCTCTCGCACCTGGACGACCTGGTGGTCCGCCTCGGCGCCGAGAGCGGCGGCGAGGCGGACGACACGAGTGGCGGCCTCGGAGCGGCCACCGGCCTCGGAGGGACCGGCGGGCTCCGGGCGACCGGCGGCCTCGGGGCCGGCGACTTCGGCGGCTCCAGCGACCTCGGCGCCACCTGTCTGTACGCGGTCTACGACCCGATCTCCCGCAGGTGCGCCATGGCCAGCGCGGGCCATCCCCCGCCCGTCCTGGTCGCCCCGGACGGCACGGTCGACGTACTCGACCTGGCACCGGGCCCGCCGCTGGGCCTGGGCGGGCTGCCGTTCGAGGCGTACGAACTCGATGTGCCCCAGGGCAGCCTGCTGGCGCTCTACACGGACGGCCTGATCGAGGCCCGCCACCGCGACATCGACGACGGCCTGCGCACCCTGTGCAACGCGCTCTCCGACGCCGTCCCTCCCTCGGAGCGGACGCTGGGAGGCGCCCCCTCGCTGGAGCGCACCTGCGACACCGTGCTCAAGGCGATGCTCGACACGCGGCCCGCCGACGATGTGGCGCTGCTCATCGCCCGTACCCGGGCGCTGGACGCCGCGCACGTCGCCGTCTGGGATCTGCCCGCGGACCCGGCGGTGGTCGCCGAGGCGCGCATCCGGGTCGGCGAGCAGCTGCGGGTCTGGGGACTGGAGGAGCTGACCTTCGTCACCGAGCTGGTGGCCAGCGAGCTGGTCACCAACGCCATCCGGTACGCCGCCCCGCCCATCCAGCTGCGGCTGATCAAGGACCGGTCGCTGGTCTGCGAGGTCTCCGACGCCAGCAGCACCGCGCCGCATCTGCGCCGGGCCCGCACCTTCGACGAGGGCGGGCGGGGGCTGATGCTGGTCGCACAGCTCACCGAGCGCTGGGGCACCCGGCACACCGGCACCGGCAAGACCATCTGGGCCGAGCAGGCCACCGCTCGCCCACGGCCGCCGCGCTGACCCGGGTGCCGGTGCGCGTACCCGTGCGCGTACCGGTACGGGCATGGCCGCGCCCTTCACGTGCCACATTGGTTCTACAAGCGTGTAGATTTCAGTTCCGTGCGATACGCCCGAAAACGGCGTGGCCGGGGTGGCCACGACCCGACACGGGCGCGATCAACGAGAACGACGAGAACCGATCGAGAACCGACGAGGAGATTCACATGGCTCTGTGGGACCGGCTCAAGGACTCCGCCCAGACGATGCAGGCTCAGCTCATGGCGAAGAAGAACGAGTTGAAGAGCGGGGCCTTCCGGGACGCGAGCATGGCGATGTGCGCCCTGGTGGCGGCGGCGGACGGCACGATCGACCCGGCCGAGCGGCAGCGCGTCGCCCAGCTCATCGCCACCAACGACGTGCTCCAGAACTTCCCCTCGGACGACCTGCACCGCCGCTTCGAGGAGAACGTCAACAAGCTGACCGCGGACTTCGCCCTCGGCAAGGTCAGCGTGATGCAGGAGATCGGCAAGGCGAAGAAGAAGCCCGCCGAGGCACGGGCCGTCATCCAGATCGGCATCGTCATCGGCGGCGCCGACGGGCACTTCGACCCGACCGAGCAGGCCATCGTGCGCGAGGCGTGCTTCGCGCTGGACATCGCGCCCGCCGAGTTCGACCTCTGAGCGCGCCGGCTGCCGGCGTCCGACGCGCCACCGGTGGCCGACGCGCTACCGGCGTCCGGCGGCCTCGTCGCGCGGCTTCGCCCCCGCCGCGAGCAGCAGGGCCACGGTCTCCGGATACGGGCCTCTCATCGCCCAGTCGAGCGGTGAGTATCCCGTGCCGTGGTCCTCACGGAGGTTCACATCGGCGCCGTACGCGATGAGTTCGCGCACGGCGTCGATATGCCCCCAGCAGGCCGCTCCGCACAGCGGCGTCCCTTGCTCGCCGTGGCCGCTCTCGGTGTCGGGCAGCGCCCCGGCGGCCAGCAGCAGGCGGACGATGTCGGCCGCGCCGTTCACGGATGCCTGGTAGAGCGGCGTCGTGCCCTCGGCATCGGCCGTCTCCGGATGGAGTCCGGCTCTGAGGACCGCCGCCACCCGCGTGGCATCGTCGCAGATCACCGCGTTGACAAGACGGTTCGACAGCTTCTTGTGCCGTCTTCTGTTCACAGCTTCTCGTGCCGCCTTTTCTTGTGCCGCCTTCTGTTCATGGTCCCTCCGGGACTACAGCGGGGTCGCGGCCTTAAGGACGGCGAACAGCGCGAACGCCGCGTTCGCCGAGGACAGGGCGGAGGCCGCCGTCCCCGCCGCGGCCGTCCACGCGGCCAGGCCCACCGCCGTGAACGCGGGCGGCCAGCCGCGCGCCGGAGGGACGGAGCCGAGCAGTGCCGCCACCCTGCGCGGCACCGGCCCGGGCGCGGCGAAGCCGAGCAGCGTCGCCGCGGGCGCGCCGTGCGAGACCAGCGCGGCCTTGCCGACGGCCCGCGCCACGACCTTCCGGTCGCCGACCGCCAGCGCCGCGTCCTCGTCCGCCCACCGCTCGGCGCTGTACGCCACCGCGGCGCGCAGCGGAAGCAACAGCGGGTTCGCCCGCGCCGCCAACTGGGCGGCCAACAAGTGGCGGTGATGGCGCGCCGCGAGGTGGGCCCGCTCGTGGGCGAGCAGGGCCTGGCGCTCACGGGCGTCCAGGCAGGCGAGCATCCCCTCGGAGACCACGATCCGGTCGGGCGTACGGCGGCGGGTACGGCGCGCGTGACCCGTACGGTCCCTGCGGCCAGTACGACCGGTACGACCGGTGCGACCGGTACCCCCGGTGCGACCCGTACGGCGCGCGTCCGGGCCTCCGCCGGGCAGGGCGTACGCGTACGCCCTGGTGTCGGGCAGCACCGCCACGGGTGCGTCCGGCAGGCCGGTGATCGCGTCGTGCGCCCGCCGCCGTACCCGCCGGTGGCGCAGCAGCAGGGCTCCGCACGCCGCGCCGACCGCGGCCAGTGCCCCGATGGCGGCCTTCCCCGCGACCTCGTCGTACGGCACCGCCGCGCGCACCTCGGGGTCCGACCAGCCGTCCGGCAGCGGGTTGCCGGGGAGCTGCGCCGTGCCGACCACCACGAGCAGCATCAGGCACAGCGTGCTGCACAGCGCGAGCACGGCCCCGAGGGCCGAGAGCAGACGGGTGGCGCTGCGCGGGTGGAGGTGCAGTTCGGCGAGGCGGGCGACCGGCAGCGCCGTCAAGGGCAGGACGAGCGGCAGGAAGACGAACACACCCATCGGTCAGCCCTCGGGGTCCGCCGGCGGCTCCATCCGCCCGTCGCCCGACTCCGTCCGCTCGTCCCCTGACTCGCCCGGCTCCGTCCGCCTGTCGCCCGACTCCCCCGGCTCCGTCTGCCCCGCGTCCCCCCGCTCCGCCGCGCCCGCGTCGCCCAGCAGGTCCCTCAGGAGCCGCTCGTCGTCGGGCGTCAGGGCCGTGACGAAGCTGGCCAGGACGGCCTCGCGGTCGCCTTGGCCGTCCAGCACCCGGCGCATCCGCAGCGCCGCCAGCCCCGCCTCGTCCGACGCCGCCCGCCATACGAAGGACCGGCCGACCCGCTCGCGGGTGACGGCCTGCTTGGCGTGCAGCCGGGAGAGGATGGTCATGACCGTGGTGTAGGCCAGATCCCCTTCGAGGCGCTCCTGCACCCAGGCCGCGCCGACCGGGCCCGGGGCCACCTGGAGCACTGCCAGCACCTGGGACTCCAGCTCACCCTGGCCACGGCGCCGGGAACGCCTCGGCCAGCCGATGCCGCCGGCCCCGTCCTGGTCTGTCACATGGGCTCCTTCCCCAGCGCCGCCCCGCCGCCGTCCTCCCGCAGAGCGACCTCTGGGAGGTGCCGCCGCGCAGCGGTCCATCGTAGAACGTGCCGGGCCAGGGCGAGGGCTGCGAGCAGGGCCACGAGCGCGCAGACGCCCGGCCACCCGAAGTGGGCGAAGGCGCGCGCCCCGCACCAGGAACCCATGCCGCCGCCCAGGAAGGCGCAGGTCATGTACGCGGTGTTCAGCCTGCTGCGGGCGTCGGGGCGCAGGGCGTAGATCCGCACCTGGTTGGCGACCATGCCCGACTGCATCGCGACGTCGAGCAGCAGCGTGCCCGCCGTCAGGGCCACCAGGCCCGGCACCCCGCCCAGGCCGCCGACCGCGAGGACGGCGGCAGACGCGAGCGCCCCGAGCATGCAGACGAGGTTGACCGGGTCGGGCCCGTGGCGGTCCACCCGGCGGCCCGCGAGCGGTGTGCAGAGCATGGTCCCCGCGTTGACCAGGGCGAGCGCGCCGACCGCCGACGCGCCCAGGCCGTACGCCGGCCCCGTCAGCAGGAGCGCGACGCCCGTCCAGACGGCCTGGAAGGCGGCGAAGACCGTGGCCTGGTAGAAGCATGAGCGGCGCAGCTCGGGCTCGGTGCGCAGCAGGCGCAGCGGCTCGGCGAGCAGCGCCGGGTAGCGCTGCCGCGACGTTGGAGTCGTGGGCGGCAGCGTACGGGCGAGGACCGCCGCGAGGAGCAGGGCGAGCGCCGCCGCCATCAGGTAGGGGGCCCGCCAGCCCAGCCAGTCGCCGACCGCCCCGCCGACGGTGCGGGACAGCAGCATGCCGCCGATCGAACCACTCAGCAGCGTGCCGGTGACCGCTCCGCGGCGGTCGTCGGAGACCAGCCCGGCCGCCATGGGGCCCGCGATCGGCGCGATCACGGTCGTGACGCCGACCAGGGCGCTCGCGCCGACGAGGGCGGGCAGCACGGGCGCGGCGCTCGCGGCGAGCAGGCCCAGACCGGTGAGGCAGAGCAGGGTGACGAGCAGCGGGCGGTGCCGGAACCGGTCGCCGAGAGGGACCAGCAGGAAGATCCCGACCGCGTAGCCGAACTGCGCGGCGGTCACCACCAGGGCGGCCGCGCCGGGCGGCACCCGCAGGCCGGAGGCGACCAGCGGGCCGAGCACCTGGGGGAAGTAGAGGTTCCCCACGGCCACCCCGCAGGCCACGGCCAGGAGCAGGACCACCCCGCGGCCCAGGGGCGGGCGCGATAGCGGATCCTCCGGTCGGCGCGCGGACGGGCGCGGCAGCGGGCCCTCCGGTCGGCGCGCGGACGGCCCCGCGGGCAGGCCCGAGGGCGAGCCCGTCCCCGGACTCGCGGACGAACTCACGGATGGACCCGCGGACGGCCCCGCGGACAGGCCCGAAGGAGAACCCGCCGCCCGACTCGCAGACGAACCCGCGGGCAGGCCCGAGGGCGAACCCACCAGCGGGCTCGCAGACGAACCCGCGAGCGGCCCCGCGGACAGGCCCGGGGCCGAGCCCGCGGACGGACACGCGAGCGAACCCGAGCCCGCTGGCACGCTCAGCGGCTCCTCCCTCGTCACTCGCCCTCCCCTCGCCCTGCCACCCGCCGCACAACGCGCAGCAGATACCCCTTGCGGTCCAGCGGATCGTGGTCCGTCCGTTCCCGGGTCGGGATCGCGCCGCGCACCGGCTGGTAGCGCTCGAAGGCGCATTCCAGCACGCCCTCGCCGCGCGTCAGCCCCGGCAGCCGCTGCTCCAGCCGGTGCACCGAAGCGGCCGGGATCTCCCCCTCCAGCACGCATGACGCGGCGCGGACGGCGGGAGCCCGCGGAACGGCTCCCAGCCGTGCCAGTACCGGCAGCAGCGCCCCGAACGCGTCCGCCGGGGCCTCCAGGTGGAAGCGGTGCATGGGCTCGTACACCCGGGTACCGGCCTGCCGCAGGGCGCTCATCAGGACCAGCGGTGTCAGCTTGCGGAAGTCGCCGGCGGTACTCGACCACGTGCTCCACCCGGACGGAGGGGGCGGCGTGTACGCGGAGTGTGTCATGGTCACCGTGCAGTCGGTGACCGGCCAGCCGTGGATTCCCTGCCGCAGCGTCTGGTGCACGGTCTCCTCGACCGCCTTCAGGAAGGAGAACGGCAGGGCCCCCAGCTCGATCTCCCATCGGAACCGCACGCCGGAGCCGGCGGCCGCCGGCTCGACGCGCAACCCGACCGTGGCGCGGAACGGGTTGTCCTCCGCGCCCATGAACTCGACGGCGGCGCCGGTGCCGACCGGCCGTTCCCGGCAGATCGTCGTCGTCTCGCGGAAGGTGACGTCGACGCCGAAGTCCTCCGCCAGCGTCGCCTGGATGACCTCTTTCTGCACCTCGCCGTAGAGCGAGACGGACACCTCCCGCCGAACGTCGTCGTGCCGCAGGTTGATCAGCGGGTCCTGCTCGGCGAGCTGGGCGAGCGCGGCGTGCAGCGCGCCTCCGTCGGAGAGGCGGCGGGGGACGACGACCGTCTCCAGCGTGGGCGGCGCGAAGTGCCGCCGTTCCGTGGCGGGCGCGCCGACCGCGCCGGCCCGCGTGGCGGCCTCGCCGACGGTGTCGCCAAGGGTGTCGCCGACCCGGATGCCGCCGAGCCCCCAGAGCTTGCCGATCTGCCCCGCGGAGACCGACGTGCGCCGCACGGCCGCGCCGCCGTCGAAGACACCGACCGCGGTGACCTTGCCCTCACGGTCCCCACTGCCCGCGCCATCGACGCCGCCCGCACCGCTGACGCCGCCGCTCGAGCCGTCCTCGCCGCTCTCGCCATCCCCGCCGTCCCAGCCGAACCGCAGGACGTCCCGGGTCCTCACCGTTCCCGAGCGCAGGCGGACGTACGCGATCTTCTCCCCGGCGGGCCCGCGTTCGACCTTGAAGACCGTGCCGGAGACCGGCCCGTCGGCATCGCCGCCGGCCGCGGGCAGCAGCTCCCTGATGCCCGCGGTCAGCGCGGCCACGCCCGCTCCCGTGATCGCGGAGCCGAAGAACACCGGATGCACCAGCGCCCGTCCGGTCTGCGCCGCCAACTCCGCGCGGAGCCGGTCGTACGAAACCGTCGCCTCGTCGTCCACGTACGCGGCCAGGAGCGACTCATCGTGCTCCGCGAGCTGTTCGACCAGCGCGGACGCGAAACCGGCGTCGGCGGCGGCGTACGGCTCGACGGCGGCGGCGCGGGTGCCCAGCCCCGTGACGGACCCCATCGGCACGATCGCCGGGGTCAGCTTCTCGGACATGCTCCGCAGCAGGCGGTCGTGGCGCGCGCCGCCGCGGTCGATCTTGTTGACGAAGACGAGGGTGGGGATGCGCAGCCGCCGCAGCGTCCGCATCAGCACGCGGGTCTGCGGCTGCACCCCCTCCACGGCGGAGACGACGAGGACGGCGCCGTCGAGCACGCTCAGCACCCGCTCCACCTCGGCGATGAAGTCCGGGTGGCCGGGGGTGTCGATCAGATTGACGGTGGCGTCCTCAATGGCGAAGGAGACGACCGCCGACTTGATGGTGATGCCGCGGCGCCGCTCCAGCGCCAGGGAGTCGGTCTGGGTACTGCCGTCGTCGACGCTGCCGATCTCGCCGATGACTCCGGCGGCGTACAGCAGCCGCTCGGTCAGGCTGGTCTTACCGGCGTCGACGTGGGCCAGAATCCCGAGGTTCAACGTGTGCACCAAGCGTCATGTCCTTTGAAGAAGTGGGGATTTCCTTCGGGGCGAACATGAACGCAGTGCGCATCAACGTCTCCTTTTCCGGTGGCCTGTCGTCGGGCAGTGCAACAGACGGCGACCCGCAGGGCAACCGATTTTCGGCGCCGCCGATACCGGGCCTACGCTGGATGTAACCAAGGTCGGCAGGGACCGGCAGGACACAGTGATCGGCACTGTGGAGGTGCGTCATGCCACGTAGCCACCACTTCCACCTCGACCACGGCGACCACTCGATCACCGTGAACGTCGGCCCCGGCCGGACCGGGCCGATCGAGGTCCTGGTCAACGGCAAGGTCATCGCCTATCAGCGTGAGCACGACGTCGGGACGACCGTGCTGGACGGCGAGCTGCCAGAGGAGCCGGTCCGCCCGTTCCGGGTCCTGCTGCACCAGCCGCGCCTCGTCCCGTCGAGTCCCCGGTGCACGCTGGAGCTGGGCGGCGCCGAGCAGCCCATGCCGGAGCGGTCCGTCGTGTGACATGGGGCCGTGTGCCATGGGATCGCGTGACACGGAGTCGCGTGACATGGGGTCGCGCGACATGGGGGGAATGACCGGGATCTTGGCTCATTTCCGGATTCCGCTCGGTCCCGGGCGGCCTCGACCATCGGCGTATGACAGAAACCGCGGAACCGGCGACCACCGCCCGACGCCCGCGACGAGCCGCCCGCATCAGCGCGGTGGCGGCTGCCGCCCCCCTGCTCCTGTCCCTCTCCGCCGCACCGGCGCCCGCCCTCCAGCGGGCCGCCCCCCAGTCCACGCCGCACCCCGCTCCCCACGCCGCCCCGCAGGCCACCGCCCACCCGCGCGGTGCGCTGCTGTCCGTGACGCCCCTGGGCCACGCCAGCCGCGCGGAGGTGGTGCGGCTGGTGACCGCCGCGGGCGTGGACGCCGGTGCCGCACGCCACGGCACCGACTCCTACCGTCTGACGTACGCCACCGTCACCCCGTCCGGAGCGCCGACCACCGCCTCCGCGCTGCTCGTTCTGCCGGACGGCGGCGGCGACCGGCTCGCCACGGTCTCCGAGACCCACGGCACGCTCGCCTACCGCGGCCACGCTCCCTCCGCGGGCGGCAACGCCTCCAACATCGGCGCCCTGCTCTACGCGTCCGGGGGCCGGGCCGTGGTCGCGCCGGACTACCTGGGCCTGGGCGCCGGGCCGGGCACGCACCCGTACATGGACACCGCGTCCTCGGTCTCCGCCTCCCTCGACGCCCTGCGCGCGGCCCGCTCCGCCGCCGCGCGCCACGGCAGGCAGCTCACCCAGGACGTCTACGTCACCGGCTTCTCCCAGGGCGGCCAAGTCGCCATGGCCCTCGGCCACGAGCTGGACCGCGGCGCCGATCCCCGCTTCCGGCTCCGGGCGCTGGCCCCGGTCGCCGGACCCTACGACCTGGCGGGGCAGGAGGTGCCGGGCATGTTCGACGGCCGCGTCAAGGGGGCCTCTTCGGCCTTCTACGTGTCGTACTTCCTGGTCGCCCAGAACCGGCTGCGGCCGCTCTACGCGGACCCGCGCGAGGTCTTCCGCGCACCGTACGCGGACCGCGTGGAGGGGCTCTTCGACGGCGAACACCGCGAGAAGGAGATCGCCGAGCAGCTCCCCGGCAGCCTCGAGGAGCTGGTCACCGAGGAGTGGTACGGACGGCTGCGGCACCCCAGCGGCGCACTCGCGGACGCGCTCCGGCGCAACGACGGCGTCTGCGAGTGGGCTCCCCGGGTGCCGGTCCGCCTGCACACCGCGCGGGGCGACCGGGACGTGCCCTTCGGCAACACGGTCAGCTGCGTCAAGAGCCTGGCCGAACGGGGCGCGCCCGCCGCGGTGCTCCCGCACGGCGACACCGACCACTTCGGCACGTACCGGGAGGCGGTCTCGTCCAATGCCCGCTGGTTCGGCCGGCTGGACCGAGCGGCCCTCCCACGCTGAAGCCGCCCGGTCCTGTCCGGGTGAGATCCGGTCCGGGTGAGACCCGGTCCGCGTCAGATCCGGTCGGCGGCGATGAGCAGGTAGTGGAAGCTGCCCTCCTTGTACGCGGTCAGGAACGCCTCCTCGATGCCCGTGGCCACCGAGGACTTCGCCCGCAGCTCCCAGTACGGGATGGTCGCCGAGGTCAGGTCGACGACGTTGATGGGGACGAGGTTGTTGGCCGCCATCGCCTTGAAGTACTCACTGCGCGGGTGGATGTTGCACGTGTAGTGCTCGTCGATGCGGCTGACGGCCTTGGAGCGCATGCCGGTGACGTCGTTGGAGCAGCCGGTGACGCACACGTACCGCCCGCCGTACTCCAGCAGCCGGGAGAACTCGGCGTAGAGCTCGAACAGGTCCACGTACATGGTGGTCTCGTTGGTCCAGATGCCCCGGCGCGAGCCGGTGCCGAAACCGGTGTCCAGCATGTTCCGGAAGTGGAACCGCACGTGGTCGGCCACGCCCCGCCGCGCCGCCTGGTCGTTGGCGAAGCCGACCTGGGCCTCCGAGATCGTCACGCCGTCCACATGGCAGCCGAAGCGGGCGTTGGCCATGATGCTGGTGCCGCCCCGGCCGGAGCCGGCGTCCATCAGGCGGTGGGCGGGTGAGATCGCACCGAGGTGGTCGAGGAGGACATCGGCCTGGGCGGTCTCCAGACGGTGCAGTTCCTCGATGACGCGCTGGTCCCGGGTGTCCGCCGGCCCCTCCAGGACGGACGGGTCGAAGTCGCCGATGCCGTAGTGGTGGTGGTACAGGCCGTCCACGTCGCCGAGCCGCAGGTTGACGGGGTCCTTCTCGGTGTTCCAGTACTCGGCGACGGACTTCTGGTAATCGGTGCGCAGCACGTCGTCCATGGCGGCGATCTCGGTCTCGGTGGTGGGCATGGTGCGGGAACTCCTTGCGTACGAACGGGGTTCGGAGATTCGGAGATGAGGTCGGGCTGGGGTCATGCTGAGATCGGGCTGAGGTCAGGCTGAGGCCGGGCCGGGATCAGGCGGCCGACGCGTAGCGTGCGCTGCCCGCGTGCCATTCGCGGTTGCCGCCCACCCACGCCCACGTGCCGGCCAGGAAGCGGCCCAGCTCCGGGGAGCCGGTGAGGGCGAGGGCTGCCGCCTCGGCCTCGAAGGTGTGCATCAGCTCGTCGTGGATCCGGACACTGCGCTCGACCGCCTCCGCCATCGAGCACTGGTCCTCGGCCGCGATGAGCATGGGCAGGCTGAAGTCCGTGGGGTCTTCCTTGCCCATCGAGTACAGGTCGTTCATGAGCACGGTCGCGGTGCCGGCCAGGTTGAAGGCGCGGCGCACCCGCGGATCGGAGAACTCGGCCATCGGCACCTCGTACCCGGCGATGGCGTCGACCAGCACCATGCACGGGATGAAGCTGTTCTCGTGCCGGTGCATCAGGTACTCCCACACCGGCGGCCTCAGGCCCTGCGTGTGCCAGTTCGCCTCCTGGTTGTACGCGACGAACATGATGGCCAGTTCGTGGCGGAGCCGGCGCACCTGGGTCGTCGTGGCGAACTGCAGGAGGTTGTCCAGGCCGGAGCGGAGCGCCCGCGCGACCGGGTCGTTCCGCACTACCTGTTCGAGCTGGGGCGCGTAGGCCAGCGGGAGCTGGGCCTGGTCGATCACCGAGTGGCAGATGGCGAGGCGCTGGCCGAGCAGCTCGTGGCGGGGCTCCTCGACTTCGCAGTCGACGATGTGGTCGTCGACAGCCCACTCGGACAGCCCGCACTTCGCCGCCGCCAGCAACCGGTCGGGGTCGTCGGTCTCGGGGTGGGCCAGCATCATGAGGCGCCCGAAGTTGGCCGAACGGACCATGTCGAGCCGACCGGGGTAGATCCCGACCTCCTCGGCCCAGGCCACCAGCCGCTCGTTGACCGCCTCGCCGAGGGCGGGGTCGTCACGGACGGCGGGCGGGCAGTACAGCACCGGCGGCGACGACGAACGGCTACCGGAGCTGCCGGAGCCGTTGGAGCTGCCGAGGCTGTCGGAGCCGCCGGACTCGCGCTCCCGGACCGCGAGGCGGGCGGCGGAGGTGCCCGGCCCCGTGGGCCCGCCGGGCACCGGGAGTCCGGCGGGCACCGGGAGCCCGGCGGCGGCCTGTCGCGCGGGGCGGTCGGCCATCACGCGCCCGGCCACGGCCTGTTCGGTGCGGCCCCCCGGGACCGGGGGTTCGACGGCCGGCGAGGGGATCAGGGCCCTGGCCGCCGAGGTGCCGAGCCCGGTCGGCCCCGAGGGAAGCACCGGCGTGTCCGGATCCGGCGGCTCCAGCGGATCCGGCGGATCCGGACGCGGGGCCGAAGCCGCGGCCGGAGCCGTCTCCGCAACCGTTACCGGCGGCGGTGCCAGCAGGTCCGGCCTGCCGGGGCGCGCCGGATCGGACAGCAGGGCGCCCACCAGGCCCGCCACCTCACCGGTGGCCGCGACGGCGGACATCCGAGACAGCAGGGACACCGTCTCAGTCCTCCTTCACTGGCGGGTTCCGGCGCTCAGGCACCTGCACCGACCTCGGCGTTCTCGAGGATGCCGATCGCGTCCGGGACCAGGATGGCGGCGGAGTAGTAGGTGCTGACGAGGTAGGAGATGATCGCCTTGTCGTCGATGCCCATGAACCGCACGTTGAGGCCGGGCTCGACCTCGTCGGGGATCCCGGTCTGGTAGAGGCCGATGACGCCCTCGTTCTTCTCCCCGGTACGCATCGCGATGATCGACGAGGTCCCCTTGTCCGAGATCGGGATCTTGCCGCAGGGGAGGATCGGCACGCCCCGCCAGGCGGGGATGTGGTGGCCGTCGACGTCGACGCTGTGGAAGTAGATGCCCCGCTTGTTGCACTCCTTGCCGAAGGCCGCGATGGTGCGCGGGTGGGCGAAGAGGTACTGGGTGTTGCGGCGCATGGAGATCAGGTCGTCCAGGTCGTCCGGGGTGGGCGGGCCGGAGCGGGTCTGGATGCGCTGATCGAAGTCGGTGTTGTTGAGCAGCCCGAACTCGGGGTTGCTGACCAGCTCGCGCTCCTGGCGCTCGCGCAGGGCCTCGATGGTGAGCCGCAACTGCTGCTGGGTCTGGTTCATCGGCTCGTTGTAGAGGTCGGCGACCCGGGTGTGCACCTTCAGCACGGTCTGCGCGACGCTCAACTCGTACTCGCGGGGCTTGAGCTCGTAGTCCGCGAAGGTGACCGGCAGCGTCGGCTCACCGATGTGGCTGGACAGGAACTCGATCTCGGCCTCGCCGGACTTGTTCGTCTTCTTGTGGCCGTTGGAGCTGAGCAGCTGGACGTGGGAGCGCAGCGCCGCGTACTGGTCGGCGACCGCCTTGTACGCGGAGTGCGGCAGCGTCAGGACCGTGGTGTGGGTCAGCGCGCGGGCCGTGAAGTCCCACTTGCCGCCGGGGTCCCTCATCATCTGGCCGCCGAAGGCGTCGCCGTCGCCCAGCCGGCCCAGGATGGTCTCGGCCTGGTCGTACGCACCGGTGCCGACCTTCTCCACCTTGCCGTGCGCGATCAGGTAGATGTGGTCGGCCTTCCGGCCCGCCTCCACGATGACCTGGCCCGGCTCGTACTCCTTCTGGACGAACTTGTCGGCCAGGGCACCCAGCGCGCTGGTGTCGTCGAACCCTTGCAGCAGCGGCAGTTCGGCCAGCTCGGCGGGGATGACACGGACCTTGGAACCGTTCTTGTCGAAGGTCACCCTGCCGTCCCCGACGGTGTACGACAGCCGCCGGTTCACCCGGTAGGCTCCGCCGGGCACATGGACCCACGGCAGCTTGCGCAGCAGCCACCGCGAGCTCTTCGCCTGCATCTGAGGCTCGGACTTGGTGGTGGTCGCGAGGTTCCGCGCCGCCTCGGTGCTGAGACTCAGCCGCTCCTGTTCCTGCTCCTGAGTCTGGGCCTTGCCCGCCGGGGCCGGACGTGTCTCCACTGCCATCGACTGCTTACCTCTCTCGTTGCGTGCGTTGATCCGCGTGGCTCGTGGTCAGGCCGGGCTTCGAGCTGAGCGACCAGACGGGATCACGTTCCGTGGACAGTGGTAACGCATAGTTATCGGCAGTCGTGCAAGGCGCGCCTGCCGCACCGTCGCACTCCGCCAAACGCACGCGGGCGCGCCCCGATCCCGCGAAGGTGCCGCCGGATCGGTCCGCGCTGCCGGATCAGGCCGTGCTGCCGGATCGGTCCGCGCTGCCGGATCAGCCGCCGGTACGTCCGGACGAGCCGCGGCGGTACGGGGTGAACCCCTCCGCCTGGGTCGCCTCGTCCGCGACCCGGACTCCGTAGTGGTAGGCGAGCTTGCCGCCCAGGAATCCGGAGATCCCCAGCACGGCGAGGCCCGCCGCGCTCAGCGCGAGCTGGCCCGCCGGCACGCTGCCCGACGGTCCGTCGCTCTGCCGCCACAGGAAGCCGGCCACATAGCCGGCGGTCACCAGCAGGTTCAGCGTCATGTGGATCAGCCCGACGCGGAACGCGCGGCTGCCGGCCGGGATGACCAGCAGGTCCAGGAAGCCGACCACGGCCGCGACGAGGGCGCCGATCACTCCGATGGCGATCAGCCACATCGCTCCCCGGGACAGGAAGTCGGGATCGTCGACGACGTAGGAGGCGATGTCGAAGACGAGGCTGCCCACCCAGGCGCCGATCGGCACCGTGACCAGGATCGGGTGGAAGGGATGCCCGTAGGGCCCGGCGAGCACCGGGCTGATCGGCCGCTTGGCCTGCGGTGACGGCCTGTCCATGGGGCCACCTCCACTGCTTCACCGACGACTGCCGACCGTCACCGACGACGCGCTCGCGATGGTGGTCTCGTCCCCATGCTGAGGCTCGGCGGGGAGTCCCGCGCGCTGGACGGGGAGCACGGGACGGGTGGCGCTGGACGGGCGGCACCGGATGGGTGGGGCACTGGACGGGCGGCACCGGACGGGCGGCACCGGACGGCGAGCGCTAGGCGTCGCCGATGCGGACCAGGGCGAGCGTGATGTTGTCGGGGCCGCCCGCGTCGATCGCGGCCTTCCACAGTTCGAACGCGGCTCTGCCGTCGTCGTGCACCCGGAGCAGCTCGCCGAGCGCGTCGTCCGGCACCGGGTCGGTGAGGCCGTCGGAGCAGACCAGGTAGCGGTCGCCCACGGAGAGCCCGATCGTGGCCACGTGGGGGGTGACGGCGCTGAAGCCGGGGGTGCCGCCGAGGGTCTGGGTGACGATCGGCGTGGTGCGCTGCCCGGGGGCCAGCGGCGGGTTGTCGTCCACGCTCACCTCGCGGAATCCGTCCCGCGTCGCGTCGTACACCCTGCTGTCGCCGACGTTGAACGCGAACAGCGACTCCCGCAGGACGACCGCGCCCGCGACCGTGGTCCCCATGGTGACCAGTTCCGGATCGGCGTCGGCGGCCGCGTACACCGCGTGGTTGCAGAGGTTCACGGCGTCGCGTACCGCCTCCTCGGTGTCCAGCGACGAGCCGAGCGAGGCGAGTCGCCGGACGACCAGCGCACTGGCCACCTCACCGGCCGGCTGACCGCCGAGGCCGTCGGCGACCGCGACGACCAGCGGGGTGCCGAGGGGGAACAGCAGCGTCTGCGGGTTCTCCGTCACGGTGCCGCACAAGGTCCACGGCCCGACGGCGAGGCTGTCCTCGTTGCGGGCGCGGACCAGCCCCGGGTGGCTCAGTGCGCTGACGGCTATGTACGGCATCGCGTGCCCCACTCCGCGCGACGGCGGGTGCGTTCCCCCACCACCAGTGTGACGCGACGACCGCCGATCGGCGTGGCGGCCGAACGCCGGGTTCGCCCTCGCCCAGACCTCTCCCCCAGCGCGGCCTCCCCCAGACTCCGTCCGGGGGGGGACCCCCAGAGGTGCCCCCAGAGATGCCCCCAGGAGGTGCCCCCGGCCGTACGGGCGGACCATGGAGGCAGGATCCGGCCCGGCGGTGGGTGGCAGGCACATGGACGCTGACATCGCGCTTGAAGAAGAGATCGCCTCCGGCCGCGAGGCACTGGCCCGCGGCGCGTGGGCGCAGGCGCGGGCGGCCTTCGAGCAGGCACTGCGGCACGACGTCGACGCGCGGGCGTACGAGGGGCTCGGTACGGCGGCGTGGTGGCTCGACGACGTCACCGCGGCGACGGGCGCGCGCACGCGGGCCTTCCGGCTCCACCAGGACGCGGGGGACCGGCGGAGCGCGGCGCGAGTGGCCACCGCCCTGGCCATGGACCGGTTCGCCGCGGGAGAGGACGCGGACGCCAGGGGCTGGCTGCGGTGGGCCCGGGGACTGCTGGAGGGACTGACGGCGGGCACCGGGACCGGGGCCGGGGCCCGAGCCGAGACCGAATCCGCGGCCGCGGCCGGGGCTGCATACGGAGCCGCGGCCGGAGCCAAGCCGGGGACCGAGGCCGGATGGGTCGCCGTGCGTGAGGCGCAGCTGGCGCTGGTGGCCGACCACGATCCGGAGGCCGCGGTGCGCGCCGCCGCCGGTGCCGTGGCGGTCGGCCGGGCCTCGGCCGACCGCGATCTGGAGCTGCTGGGGCTGGCCTGGCAGGGGCTCGCCCTGGTGGCACAGGGCCGGGTCGGGGAAGGGACCCGGCTGGTCGACGGAGCCGCGGCGGCCGCCGCCGCGGACGAGGTCCGGGACCCCGACGCCGCGGCCACCTGCTGCCGCTGTCTGGTCTACGCCTGCGAGCTGGTCCACGACTACGAGCGCGCCGCGCGGTCGTGCCGGAGTCTGCGGGACCTCGCGGCCCGCTGGAACCACCGGCTGATGCTGTCGGCCTGCCGTACGCACGAGGCCGGGGTGCTCCTCTGGCGTGGGCTGTGGCCGGAGGCCGAGGCGGAGCTGGCGACCGCGATACGGGCGATGGAGGCCACTCGCCCCGCCCTCGCCGCCGAGGCCGTCGTACGGCTCGCCCGGCTCAGGTGCCGGCAGGGCCGGTTCGAGACGGCGGCGGCGCTGCTCGGCGGCGTCTCCCAGGCGCACCAGAGGAACCAAGGGAACCAGACGCACCAGGCACACCAGGGGCACCAGGCCACGCTCCAGGAGACGGCCGAGCCCGGTCCGCCGCCGCGCGCTCTCGGCGGGGCTCCGGCCCTGCTGGCGCGCGCGGAGCTGGAGCTGGAACGCGGCGACGCGGGCGGGGACGCGGCGGCCGCCGCCGACCTGGCCGAGCGGTATCTGCGCGGGCTGGCGGCCACGGCCCGTATGGAACGCGCCCCCGGGCTGGAACTGCTCGCCCGCGCGAAGGCGGCGATGGGCGACGCGCGGGCCGCGGAGGCCGCGGCCACCGAGCTGTCGGCCGTGGCGGCGGACGCGGCGACGGAGCCGATGCGGGCGTCGGCGTGCCTGGCGGCCGGGGCGGCGGCCGCCGCCCGGGGCGATCACGAGAAGGCCCGGCACCGGTTCGAGGACGCGGTGGACCACTACGAGCGCGGCGGCGGCGTCTTCGAGGCCGCCCGCGCCCGGCTGCGGCTGGTCGGCGCGCTGGCCGCGCTGGGGCGGGCCCCGGAGGCGGCGGCCGAGGCCCAGGGGGCGTACCGCGCGTTCCACACCCTCGGCGCAGAGCGCGCCGAGGCCGACGCCGCCGCCCTCCTGCGCGGAATCGCGGCGTCCGTGTCGGACCGGACCGACCTCGGCGGTACGCGTCTGACGCCGCGCGAGGTCGAGATCCTGCGCCTGCTGGCCCGGGGCCTGAGCGACCAGCAGATCGCGGAGGAGCTGTTCCTGAGCGTCCACACCGTCGTACGGCACCTCGGCACCATCTACGACAAGCTCGGCGCCGCCGGCGGCGCGGGCGGCGCAGCCCGCGCCAGGGCGGCGGCCTTCGCGCTCACACACGGCGTGGCCTGATCCAGGAAGTCCCCTGCCTACAGGGGGCTACGGGGGCTACAGGGCTGTTTCCGGCTGGTGGCCGACGGCGGCGGCGAGGGCCTGGGGCAGGGTGAACGCGTCGGCGTACAGGGCCCGGCCGACGAGGACGCCCTCGACGCCGTGCGGGGCCAGGGCCGCGACCGCCCGCAGGTCCTGGAGGGTGGTGACGCCGCCCGCGGCCAGCACCGCGGCGGGTGTACGGGCGCAGACCTCGTGAAAGAGGCCGAGGTTGGGCCCGGACAGGGTGCCTTCCCGGCCCACGTCGGTGACGACGTAACGGGCGCAGCCGGCGCGGTCCAGCACGCGCAGGACGTCGCCCAGTTCCCCGGAGTCGCCGCCAGGCCCGAGCCCGGCCACGCGCAGGCCGCCGGTGGTACAGCGCACGGGCAGGCTGACGCCGAGCCGTTCGCCGTGCCGGGCGATGGCCGCGGCGCACCAGCGGAGGTCGGCCAGGGAGCCGCGGCCGAGGTTCAGCCGGTTGCAGCCGGTGTCGAGCGCCCGTGCGAGGGAGTCGTCGTCGACCACTCCGGCACGGCACATCAGCTGTACGTCGATGTCGACGGTGCCGATGATGCGGCGGGCCGTATCGGCGTCGAAGCCCCCATTCCCCTCCTCCTCGGCCATGACCAGGTGCAGCCAGGTGGCGCCCTGCTTCTGGAAGGCGAGGGCGGCCTCGACCGGATCCGTGCGCACCGGCTCCGGCACCTGGCCGTCCTTGACGAGGTGCACCACCCTGCCCCCGGCAACGTGGACCGATGGGAACACGGTGAAATCCCCCCGGCGCGCCCGCTTCGCAACCTCCGGCACTCCGTCCCCTCCCGCACGCCTCGTGACCGACTCCGCTTCGCGGGGACCTTAGCCGTCAGACGCGGATGCCCGCCCCTGATCAGCGATCTCGGCCATGTGGACGACCAGAACGCCGTCCTTGACGCGCCGCACGCCGCTGGCAGCATTCCGTGCCACCAGCCAACTGGCGATCGTCCGCAGGGAATCCGCGGGAGATCCGCGGGGGATCCGCAGGGAAGGAGAACCGTGCCACGTGCTCTGGTGACCGGGGGAAGCAGGGGGATTGGCGCCGCGTTCGCCGACCGGCTCGCCGCCAAAGGATGCGACCTCCTGCTGGTCGGCCGCGACGAGCAGCGCCTAAGCGCCACGGCCACGGCGATACGCCGGACCCACGGTGTCGACGCCGACGTCCTCGTCGCCGACCTGGCCCGGGAACGGGACCTGGCCCTGGTGGAGGAACACGCGGCCGCCGGTGTCGACATCCTGATCAACAACGCCGGATTCGCTCACCCCGCTCCGTTCCTGCGGGTGCCGGTGGAAGACGAGACCCGCATGCTGCGTGTGCACTGCGAAGCCGTGTTGCGCCTGACCCATGCGGCGCTGCCCGCCATGAACGCCCGCGGCCGCGGCGGCATCATCAACGTCGCCTCCATCTGGGCGCTCTGCCCCCGCAGCACCTACGGCGCCTCCAAAGCGTGGATCACCGCCTTCAGCGAGAGCCTGCGCCACGGGAACACCGTCCGGCCCGGCGTCCGCGTGATGGCCCTGTGCCCCGGCTACGTCCGCACCGAACTGCACCAGCGCACGGGCAGGGACGTCTCGCGCGTCCCCGGCTTCCTGTGGACGCCCGCCGCCGACGTCGCCGACATCGCCCTGCGCGACCTCGCCCGCAACCAGCGCCTCAGCATCCCCGGCACGCCGTACAGGATCCTGGCGGCCCTGGGCGGAATCAGCCCCCGCATCCCCTCCCTGATCCTGGGCCGCCTCGGCTCCCGTCACCGCCGGCACACGTGAGTCCGCACCCGAATGGCGGCCTTCGACCGGGCCCGTCGGTGGGAACCCATGGTGGAGGTCCACCGAGGAGAGGAGGCGTCCCGTGGCGAAGAACGCCCACGTGCGCCGCAGCGGTGAAGGAAAGGCGTTCTGGATGCTGAACGGCCTCTACGAGGTCAAGGCATCGAGCGATGAGACCAATGGCGAGATGACCGTCATGGAGATGACCATCCCGGAGGGAATGGGCCCGCCGCCCCACATCCACCCCGGGACCGAAAGCGTCTACGTCATGGAGGGGACGCTGCGCTATCACATCGGCAACAAGACGGTCGAAGGCGGTCCCGGGGACTTCTTCCACATCCCCGAGGGCACGGTGGAGCGGTTCGAGCCCACCAGCACGGTGCGGGTCCTGGTCACCTACACACCGGGCGGCATCGACAAGTTCTTCGCCGAGGCGGGCGAACCCGCCCAGCGGCGCGAACTGCCGCCCCGGTCGGACGCGGCGCCGGACATCGACCGCCTCATCGAGATCGGCAAGCGGCACGGAATCCAGATGGAGCGGATGACCCCCGCCTAGCTCCTGCCGTGGGGCGCTGGTGCGTGCGCCTGGAGGGGCGCACGCACCAGCAACGCGTGCGGGCCGGTTCGCAGACTCCACACTCCCGCACGAGCCGGCCCGACCGGCCCGTTCTCCGTCATCGGGCCAGGACCCGCCCGACGGGTCGGGTCAGGGGAGCCCTCCGGCCTCCCTCGACGGAGTGGCCCCTGCGCGGCGAGGACATCGCGCCTGTCCGTCCGTACGTCGTCGCACACGAGCGGCGTCAGGAAGCTCGACGCCAGTGCCAGCGTCGGCGGACGCTGTGGCTCGCTGTCCATGGCGTCGACGTCGGCGCCCGCTGGATTCACGGCGTGAAGGTGGCGGCCTGATGAGCGCGCGTCCCCGGCTGCTGCCGTGGTCCGGTCCGGCCGGGCAGCCCTCGTACCTCGTCACGGACGGCGGTACCGACAGTCACCTGTGGCAGCTCGCCGACGAGATGGAAGCGCTCCAACTCCGCATGGGCACCGAGATGATCCAGCACGCGCGGGCGCTGGTCGACGAACGGAAGGCGGACGCCAGAGCACTGCGGTTCCTGGTGAACCGGCTGACCGAGGCGTTGACCGACGCGTTGCGCGTCGCCGAGAGCAGAGGCATGCGACTGGACGCTTCGAACGACGAGGGAACGCAATCGTCGCGTCAGGCCGGCAACTCGGATCACGGCCCAACGAGGCCCAGCCTCCACTGAACCAAGCGGCACTAGAGTGCCTGCCCCTGTCCTCCCCGAGGGCGGGGGTTGCCGCCGTATCCCCAACCACCCCGCAGAGGACACCCGTTGCCCGCACGCCACGACATCGACGCCGAACGCGAACTCTGGGACGCCTACGCCGAGAGCACGAAGAAGGACGTGTACGAGTCCGAGCCCGTCTTCCGCTGGACGCAGTACGCCGGACACGGGCCGGGCCCCGAATTACTCGGCGAGCCGGAGTCGGTGCTGGAGATCGGCTGCGGCACCGGGCGGGCTCTGGCGTACCTCGCGCGGCAGGGGGTCACGGCGACCGGCGTGGACATGTCGCCGGCCATGGCCGCGCGCGGCCATCCCCGGGGCGTACGGGCCGCAAGGGATGTACAAGGGCGGGTTCGCGGGCAAGGCCATGTTCACGTACCGCTACAGCCACACGCCCCGCAAGTGGGTGGGGCTCCTGCTGAGGGCCGGGCTCGCGGGTGCCGACGCGTACGTACTCGACGCGCCGGCGCCCGGGCACATCGGCACGCTGATCGTCCGTGCCGTGGCGAGCCGAGACCGCGGTGAAGGCGGGAGGTCAGGCCAATGCGGACCTCAGGGCGGTCAGGGCGGCCGCCGTGGTCGGGTCGGACTCGGCGGACTCGTCCAGGGCCGCGGTGAGGGTCTCCTCGTAGGTCGCGCGAGCCTCCTCGTGGCGGGCCCGGCCGGATTCGTCCAGCACGGTGTAGACGCCGCGCTTGTCGTCCGGGCAGGTGTCGCGGTGGGTGAAGCCGGCCGCGTTCAGACGGCCGACCAGGCGGGTCACCGAGCTCTGGTTGAGGCCCAGCCGGTCGGCCAGTTCCTGCATGCGCAGCTCGCTGTCCGGCGCGGCCGCGAGGTGGCCCAGGGCCCGGTACTCGGACAGGCCGAGGCCGTGCCTGCGCTGGAGCACGGTGCCGAGGCGGTGCTCCACGTGCGCGTGCAGGGACAGGACGCGGTTCCACATCTGCGCGTCCCGCGCGCCGGACCGCTGGGCGGTGGGGCCTGAGGGCATCGTCTTCTCTCCCTTGGTTGACACCAGCTTACTTGCACATACATGCTTCTCCTCGACAGCGAGAACTTGCACGTACATGCAATTAAATCTGATACGAGGAGCACCCATGGCCTGGATCTACCTGCTCATCGCCTCGGTCTTCGAGGTCGTCTTCGCCCTCGCCACCAACGCCACGCACGGCTTCACCGAGCTATGGCCCTCGCTCCTGACCGCCGCCGCGGCCGCGGGCGGGATCTTCTTCCTGAGCCTCGCCCTGAGGACCCTCGACGTCGGCGTCGGCTACACCGTCTGGACCGGCATCGGCTCCGTCGGAACGGTCACCCTCGGCACCGTGATCTTCAACGAGACGCTCAACGTCTGGAAGGCCCTGGCCTTCGTCCTGATCATCGGCGGCGTCCTCGGCCTCAAGCTCGCCGACAAGCAGCCGGCGCGGCCGGCCACCGTCTGAGCCCCGTCTTACCCACCAACCCTCCGATCAGCAAAGGGACATCGCCATGACCTGGCTCTACCTCGCCATCGCCATCGTCTTCGAGATCGCCTTCGCCCTCGGCACCAACGCCACCAAGGGCTTCACCAAGCTCTGGCCCTCCGTCTTCACGCTGCTCGCCGCGGCAGGAGGCATCTTCACCCTCAGTCTCGCCCTCAAGACCCTCGACGTCGGCGTCGGCTACACCATCTGGACCGGTGCGGGCTCCATAGGCACCGTCATCCTCGGCGCCGTCGTCTACCGGGAGAAGATCACCGTCCCCAAGCTGCTCTCCTTCGCGTCGATCATCGCCGGTGTCATCACGCTCAAGCTCGCCGCCGGGGTCTGATGGCGGCGGGCGAACCACCGTCAGATCGTCAGCGGCACCGCGTGGATCTCGTCGCACGGGTGGCCCGTCCGCTGGTGTACCCGCTGCACCGCGTCAGCCGACGGGCCCTCGGACAGGCAGTAGACGGTGCCGGAATCCGGATCGGCCCAGGCGCGCTCGAAGTGGACCTTCTCCTCGCCCTCGATCGCGAGGTCGGCCTCATGAGCCGCCTTGAGCTGGTCCGGCGTGATGCCCTTCATCCCGCGGTGTACGTCCATGAACTTCGTCATCGCTCCCGCACCTCCCGGTACGTCCGTCACCCCGGGGGCCGCACGAGTCGAGCCCCTCGTGGTCTCTCCTTCCAGCCTCCTCCCGGCACCGGGAGATCGCCAACACCGGCGGGGAGCGTCAGGCCCGCTGGGCCCGGAGCTCCGCCAGCAGTTCGGGGCCCGTCCAGGTGCGGGCGTGCTCCGGGCCGGCCTCCTCCGCCTCCCGTACGAGGGTGACGAGATGGGCGTTGACCGGAGCCGGGAGGCCGTGGCGGGCGGCCGTCGCGACGATCTCGCCCTGAAGGCTGTCGATCTCCGTGCGGCGGCCGCGCCGCAGGTCCTCCCACATGGAGGTGCGCGCGTGGGCGTCGATGGCGAGGGCCGAGGCGGCCAGCCGGCGGAAGACCGGGTCCGGCAGGCGCAGCAGGCGGGGCATGAGGCGAGCCGGAATCGCGCCGATCCGGCCCGGACGGAGGCCCTCCGCGCGGAACGCGGCCAGCGCCTCGGCCTGGCTCAGCGCCAGGCAGACACGGAACGCCCGCTGCCCCAGCTCCTCGCGCAAAGGCAGGCCGGACAGGACGTTGACCGCGTTGTTGAGGTTCATCAGCAGCTTGGCGCGCTGGACCGCGGGCATGTCGGGGCAGGTCTGGACCCGCAGCCCGGCCTGGGCCAGGGCCCGGACCAGCGCGGCGGCCTCCGGGCGGTCCTCGATCATGAGGGCGCCCCCGGAGCCCTGGTGGTAGGCGCCGGGGGCCGTCCCCAGCACGTTGTACGGGACCATGCCCGCCAGCACGGTGTGCCCGGGGCCGAGGACAGAGCTGATGACCTGCGGGTTGTGCAGGCCGTTCTGGAAGCTCACCACCACGGTGCCGGGGGTGAGGTGCGCGGCCAGGTCGCGGGCGGCGTCGCGGGTCGCCGGGGACTTGACGGTCACCAGGACGTAGTCGGCTCCGGCGGCGGCCGCGGGCGTGCGGGCGGTGTGGACGGCGGCCGGGCCGAGGCGGACGCTCGGGCGGCCGCCCCCGGTCAGGGTCAGCCCGTGCGTGCCCAACGTGTCCATGGCCGCCCGGCGGCCGATCAGCGTGACGTCGGCGTACGGGGCGAGACTGCCGCCGAGGTGGCAGCCGATGCTCCCGGCGCCGAGCACGGCGACCTTGAGGCGGGCGGGGGTGCGCTCCGTGCGCTCCATGCGCTCCGTCATGGGCTGTCCTCCGAGGTGGTGGCCGTGGACGTGGCCGTAGGCGTGGGCGGGGCGACGCTGCCCAGCCACAGCGTGTCGCGTGCCCGGGTCATGGCGACGAACAGCTGGCTGCGGGCCAGCTCCTCCCTCTCCCGCACGACGTCGTTCCCTTCCGGCCCCGCGTGCGGCGCCCCCGGCAGCGCCGCGTCGTGGCACGGCAGGAACACGTACTTGAACTCCAGCCCCTTGGCCCGCCGGTAGCTGCCCAGCTTCACCGCGTCGACGGGGCGGCCCGTGTAGTTCTCCAGCGTGCAGACCGGTATCTCCGCCCGGTCCAGCAGCCGGTGGTAGCGCTCGATGTCACGCCGGGACGGGCACAGCACGGCGATGTCGCCCCAGCCGCGGCCGGCCCCGCCACCGTCGCTGCCGCCCTGTGCGCGCAGCGCAGTCAGCAGCGCCTGGTCGTGGTCGCCCAGGGACCGCTCGGCGACCCGGATCACCCGGCCGTCGTGGTACGTGAGGTCGATGTCGCGGCGGCCCGGGCTGCGGCTGCCGTCGATGTCCTCGAACTGGTCGTCGGCGACGACCTCCAGCGCCGCCTCCAGGATCTCCCCGGCGTTGCGGTAGTTGGTGCGCAGCACCTGGCCGCGGTCGCCGCGGATGTCGACCCCCGCGTCGGAGAGCCGGAATCCGCCCGGATAGACCGCCTGCTGGCCGTCGCCGATCAGCAGCAGGCCGTTGGATACGTCGCCGACCAGGGCGTGCAGCATCTGTACGCCGACCAGCGTCAGGTCCTGGATCTCGTCCACGACGACGGCGCCGTACGGCGAGAGTTCGGGGCGGGCGCGCGCCTCGTCCCTGGCCAGCAGCAGGACGTCGTTGAAGTCGTGCACGTCCTTCTCCCGGCGGCGGCGCTCGTACTCCTCGTACAGGGCCCACACCGCCTCCCGGTGCGGGCGGCGCAGCACCGTCAGCCTGCGGCGCCTGCGGAGGGCGGCGTACTCCTCGAAGGCTGTGATGCCGCGCCCCTTGATGACGTAGTCGATCTCCTCGCGCCAGTAGTGCGGCGCGGGGTCGATCTCCGCCAGGCGGCTGCCCCGGCCCACCCGCGCCCAGGCGAGGCTGAACGCGGTCTGGGCCTTCTCGCCGTGCAGCCGCGTGGTGACGCCCCGCTCGCGCAGGAACTCTCCCGCCCAGGCGTGCACGCTGCGGAAGTCGATCCGGTCGGCCACCTCGGGGGACATGGTCCGCAGGAACGTGCTCTGCACACGGGGCAGGTTGTTGGCGAACGTGACGTACAGGACGCGTTTGGTGGTGCGCTGCGCGAGGTGGGCGGCACGGTGCAGGCCGACGACCGTCTTGCCGGTGCCCGCCGGGCCGCTGATCCGGGCGGGGCCCGCCCAGTTGCGGCGTACGAGCGGGATCTGGGCGGCGTCGAGGAAGGTCATCCAGCGCTCGATCGGGCCCTGCCGGGCCGCGTCCACGACCGCGTCACGCAACCCGCCGAGATCGAACAGCCCGTCGTCGCCTTCGGCGACGGTAGCGGTACCGGGCGCGGGCCTTGCCGCGTGGGATGCGGGCCTTTCGGCGGGCGCCGCGGGCTCGGGCTGCCCGGGCTCGGGCTGCCCGGGCGCGGGCTCCCGTGCGACGGGCGCGGGCACGGCCCCGGCAGGCGGTGCTGCTCCGGTGGCGGGCGCGGCCCCGGTGTCAGCCACGGTTTTCTCCCCTCCCCCGCCCCTTCCCGCAGGGGTGAAGCCACGGCCGCTCGGCGGAGGCGCGGCGGCAGCAGCCGCGGACGGGGTGTGGCCGGGAAGGGGGCGGCCCGAAGGCCCGGGGGCGGAGCCCGGGCCGCGCGGCGAAGCCGCACCCGCCTCGACCGTGGAGTCCTCGTACGCCGTGAAGACCTTCTCCAGGTGCCCCGCGACGAGCCCGACCGCGGCCGCGCCGATCCTGGCCCGCTGGGCCGCGAGCGCCGCGCCCACCTCGTACTCGCCCACCAGCCGCACCCGGCCCAGCGTGCTGTGGAGCCGCCGCCCGGCGAAGGCCATCACCGGGTGTACGGCGACGGGGGACAGCCCCAGCTCCTCGACGGCCCGCTCCGTCGTCCGGGTCACCGCCAGCAGCCTGTCGATCTCCTCGTGCCGGTCCTCGCCGCCCGCGCGCAGCCGGCCGCTCCCGGTCTCCGGGGCGGAGCGCCAGTTCTTGACGTCGATGACGAAGACCCCGCCCGGCCCGACCAGCAGCATGTCCACGTTGGCGGATCGGGTTCCCGGCCACCGCCGGTCCACCAGCAGCCGCCAGCCGCGCTGGACGAGCACCAGTAACTGGGCGGCGATCCGCTGCTCCCCCTTGCTCGCCGCCTCCCACCGCCAGGCCCGCTGCCGGGCCGCCAACCACTGCTCGCGCAGCTCGCGTTCCTGCCGCCGCGCCTCCGCCGCCCTGCGCCCCGCCGATCCACCCGCCGTCATCAAAGCCCCCCTCGTACACGGAGTGATGATCGTAGGACGCAACGCGACGCCCCGGACAGTGCGACGTCCTCTACAGCGCCCCGGACACGCGACGCCCGGACAGACGCCCCGGGCAGAGCGACGCCCCCGGCGGCCGGGTGGCGATGACTTCCGCGCCGCCGGGCAGTCCTACTGCCACAAGGTCGAATCGCCCATGAGGTCAGGAGGACGCGCATGGCAGCCGCGGACATCCCGCCCGGATCACCGGCCCCCACCGTGCTGGTCGTCCCCGCCCCCGTCGGCCGGGACGACGCCGCCGTGCTGTGCGCGCGCCTGCGCGCCCTGCTCCGCGGCGGGCCCCCCGGAGCCGCCGCGTGCCCGCCCGTGGTCTGCGACGTCCGCGCCCTCACCCGGCCCGACGCCGCGGCCCTCGACGCCCTCGCCCGGTTGCAGCTCACCGCCCGGCGGCACGGGCGGGCGATCGCGCTGCGCCGGGCCGGGCCCGCGCTGCGCGCGCTGATCGCGCTGGCCGGGCTCGGCGACGTGCTCCCCCTGCTGGACGAGCCCGAACCGCTCGACGAGCCGGCACCGCTGGACGGGCCGGAACCGCTCGACGGCCCCGAGGAGGAGCGGGGCGCCGCGAACCGGTCACCGCCCGGTCCGCTACGGGTCGAGCCGCGCCGGGAGGCCGAAGAGCGGGAACAGCCGCTCGGTGTCCAGGAAGGCGTTGAGTCCGGTGATCCGGGTCCCTGACACCTCGACGACCTGCAACGCCCACGGCTCGTGACCGGAGCCCGTCGCGCTGGGGCGGTACTGGCCGAAGGCCGGGGTGCCGTTCGCCACCACCGGCACCAGCCGGGAGCCCCGGCAGCCGATCCCGGTGCCCAGCATCCACGCGCGTATGTCGGCGTGGCCGCGCAGCCACAGCTCGTACGGCGGCATGGACAGCGTCGCGTCCTCCCGCAGCAGCGAGGTGAGCGCGTCCAGGTCGTACGACTCGAAAGCCGCCACGTAACGCGCCAGCAGGCCGCGCTGCTCCTCGTCCATGGCCGGGGCCAGGGCGGTGTCGGCGATCTCGCGGGCGGCGAGCGCCGCCCGCGCGCGCTGGAGGGCGCTGTTGACCGAGGCGACCGTGGTGCCGAGCAGCTCCGCGACCTCGCTCGCCTTCCAGGCCAGCACCTCGCGCAGGATCAGCACCGCGCGCTGCCGGGGCGCCAGGTGCTGCAACGCGGCCACGAACGCCAGCCGGATGCTCTCCCGCGCCACCGCCAGGTCGGCCGGATCGCCGCTCTCCGGCAGCACCCGGCCGTCCGGGACCGGGGAGATCCACGTGGCCTCGGGCAGGGCGTCGGGCAGCGGCGCGCCCGCGCCCACCGGGGACGCCAGGTCCATCGGGCGGGCCCTGCGCTGGCTGCCGTTGAGCATGTCGAGGCAGACGTTGGTCGCGATGCGGTAGAGCCAGGAGCGCAGCGCCGCCCGCCCTTCGAACTTCCCGATGCCGCGCCAGGCGCGCACCAGGGTCTCCTGGACGGCGTCCTCGGCCTCGAAGGCCGAGCCCAGCATCCGATAGCAGTACCCGGTCAGCTCCGCGCGGTGCCGCTCCAGCGACGACTCCACGTCCCGCGCGCCGCCGTCTTCCGCAGCCGTGGCCGTGGCCGTGTCGGCTTCCGTAGCCGTGAGATCGCTCATCAAGGGCCCCTCCCGTTCGTTTCTCAGCCTAGGACGGGCCACTGACATCGCCACCGGACGGGAAATTCGGGGAACTCGCTGCCGCGGGGGCGATGAGTTTCGAGGACCCCGGCGGTCTACGCATACGACAAGCCCGCGAACACAGAGATACACAGAGATGAGGCACCCCATGAGCACCAAGATCTTCGTCAACCTGCCGGTGAAGGACCTCGGCAAGTCCATCGGCTTCTTCGAGCAGCTCGGCTACTCGTTCAACCCCCAGTTCACCGACGACAACGCCGCGTGCATGGTGATCAGCGACGACATCTACGCGATGCTGCTGGTCGAGCCCTTCTTCAAGTCGTTCACCGACAAGGAGATCGTCGACACCTCGAAGGGCGCGGAGGCCATCGTGGCGCTCGGCGTCGAAAGCCGGGAGCGGGTCGACGAACTGGCCGACAAGGCCCTCGCCGCCGGGGCGAAGCCGTCGAAGGAGCCCATGGACGAGGGCTTCATGTACGGCCGCAGCTTCCAGGACCTGGACGGCCACCTCTGGGAGGTCTTCTACATGGACCCGTCGGCGGTCGAGGGCCAGTAGCGGTCCGGGACCGGCGCCACTGACCGGCGACACTGGAACCATGTGCCGAAGTATCAAGACGCTCCGGCCGCCCTCGATGCCCGAGGTCTCCGAGGAGGACATCAGGGCGGCCGCGCTGCAGTACGTACGCAAGGTGTCCGGCTTCCACGCACCGGCCGCCCACAACAGAGCCGTGTTCGAGGAGGCCGTGGACGCCGTCGCCACCGCGACGCGCGAGCTCCTCGGCGGACTGGAGGTGCGCGGCGCGAAGGGCCGACCGCGACAGGCGGCGGTCGGCCCCGGGCAGGACGCGCGCGCGGGCTCAGGCGTGTAGTGACCGGACCTGGTCCGCCTGCGGGCCCCGTTCGCCCTGCGCCACCTCGAACTCGACCCGCTGGTTCTCGTCCAGACTGCGGTAGCCGGTCGCCGAGATCGCGCTGTAGTGCACGAACACGTCCGGCCCACCGCCGTCGACCGCGATGAAGCCGTAGCCCTTCTCGCTGTTGAACCACTTCACGGTGCCCTGCGCCATCTTGCCTCTCCTTACAGGTCGTACCAGGGGCGGACCAACTGCGAGGTGCGCCACCTGTAGGAGTACCGTCCCGTCCGCGCGGCGGCCGACACCGTCACCCGGACGACGGCGTGTCCGCCCCCCGCCCGCGAGCTGCGGCGGTGACCGGGCCGGGTGACGATGAGGGCATGCTGCTGGCCGACGTCGCCCGGACCTCCGAGGAGGTCGCGGCCACGTCCGCCCGTACGGAGAAGGTGGCCGCGCTCGCCCGGCTGTTCTCCCGGACGCCGCCCGACGAGGCCCCGGTGGTGATCACATATCTGGCGGGCAGGCTGCCGCAGCGCCGTACCGGCGTGGGCTGGAGCGCGCTGCGCCGGCCCTCCCCCGGGCTTCGTCCCGGAGGTACCCCCACGCCCGCCGCGGAACCGCGCCTGGAGGTACGGGAGGTCGACGCGGCGCTGGAGAGGATCGCGGCCGTCGCGGGCAAGGGGGCGGCCGCGCGGCGCAAGGAGCACCTCGACGCGCTGCTGTCCGCCGCCACCGAGCGGGAGCAGCACTTCCTGCTGCGGCTGATCGGCGGGGAACTGCGGCAGGGCGCACTGGACGCGCTCGCCGTCGAGGGGCTGGCCGCGGCGGCGGGCGCGGACCCCGGTGACGTACGACGCGCCGTGATGCTGGGAGGGTCGCTCGGCGCGGTCGCGCGGGCGCTGCTCGCCGAGGGTACGGCGGCGCTGGACCGGTTCCGGCTGGAGGTGGGGCGGCCGGTGCTGCCGATGCTGGCGCAGAGCGCGAAGGACCTGGACGAGGCGCTGGACCGGCTCGGCCCGTGCGCGATCGAGGAGAAGCTGGACGGCATCCGGGTGCAGGTGCACCGCGACGGCGCGGACGTGCGGATCTACACCCGTACCCTCGACGAGATCACCGCGCGGCTGCCGGAGGTGGTCGCGGCGGCGCTGGAGCTGGCGGTGGACCGGGCCGTACTGGACGGCGAGGTGATCGCCCTGGACGCGGCGGGGCGGCCCCGGCCGTTCCAGGACATCGCCGGGCGGGTCGGCTCCCGGCTCGACGTCGCGGGCGCGCGGGAGACGCTGCCACTGTCCCCGGTCTTCTTCGACCTGCTCTGCGTGGACGGCCGGGATCTGCTGGCGCTGTCGACCCGGGAGCGGCACGCCGAGCTGGCGCAGGTGGCCCCCGAGCCCCGGCGGGTACGGCGGCTGGTGGCGGCGGACCCGGCCGACGAGGCGACCCGGCGCGCGGCACGGGAGTTCCAGCGGGAGGTGCTGGAGCGCGGTCACGAGGGGGTCGTGGTCAAGGCCCTGGACGCCCCGTACAGCGCGGGGCGGCGCGGCGCGTCCTGGCTGAAGGTGAAGCCGGTGCTCACCTTGGACCTGGTGGTGCTGGCCGCGGAGTGGGGGCACGGCCGCCGTACCGGGAAGCTGTCCAACCTGCACCTGGGCGCGCGGCGCGAGGACGGATCGTTCGCGATGCTCGGCAAGACGTTCAAGGGGCTGACGGACGCCGCGCTGGAGTGGCAGACCGCGGCGCTGCGCCGGATCGCGGTCAGCGACGACGGGTGGGTGGTGCGGGTGCGGCCCGAGCTGGTGGTGGAGGTGGCGTTCGACGGGTTGCAGCGGTCCACGCGGTACCCGGCGGGGGTGACGCTGCGGTTCGCGCGGGTCGTGAGGTACCGGGAGGACAAGACGGCGGCGGAGGCGGACACGGTGGAGACGGTGCTGGCGCTGCGCGGTCGGGGCGGCCACCGCGGTTGACCGCGTGGACGAGTTGACGAGTTGACCACGTGGACGGGTTGGCCACGTGGGCGACGGGCCGGTGGGGCGCTGCTAGCCGACGGGCGGGCCCGTACCCTTCAGCCGTTCCAGGTCCGACGGCCGCACCTGGATCGCCAGGAGCGCGATCAGCGCCGCCACCACCGTGAAGATCGCGGCCGCCACGAACGCGGAGCTCGCCCCCGCCGTCAGCACCTCGTTCCCCCACCGGCCGGGCAGCTGACCGGTGCGCTGGAACAGCAGTCTCTCGCGCGGGGTCGCCCGCGCCATGAACTCCGGTACCAGCTCCTCCGCCTTGTTGCGGCTGGCCGTGGAGAAGACCGTCACCAGGATCGAGAGACCCAGCGAACCACCCACCTGCTGGGTGGCGTTGAGCAGGCCGGACGCCGCGCCCGCCTCGTGCGGCGCGACCCCGGAGACCGCCATCAGCGTCAGCGACACGAACTGCAGCCCCATCCCGAGGCTGAAGACCAGCATCGGCCCCAGGATGCTCCCGGCGTATGTGCTGTGGGCGTCGGTCAGCGTCAGCCAGGCCAGCCCGGTCGCCGAGAGGATCGACCCCACGACCATGAACGGCTTCGGCCCGAACCGGGGCAGCAACTGGGAGGCGATCCCCGCGCCCACCACGATGAGCGCGCTGACCGGCAGGAAGGCCAGACCCGCCTGGATCGGGCTGAAGTCCAGGACGTTCTGGACGAAGAGGGTGAGGAAGAAGAACATCCCGAAGATGGCTGCGGCCAGGCTCAGCATCATCCCGTACGTGCCCGCCCGGTTGCGGTCGGCGAACATCCGCAGCGGGGTGATGGGCTGGGTGGAGCGCCGTTCGATGGCGAGGAACGCCGCGAGCAGCGCGACGGCCGCGCCGAACGCGGTCAGCGTCCAGCCGTCGCGCCAGCCGTCCTGCGCGGCGCGGATGAAGCCGTAGACCAGGGAAACCATGCCGAGCGTGGAGGTGAGGGCGCCGGCGAGGTCGAAGTGGCCCGCGTGGCGCTCGGACTCCCGGATGACCCGGCGCGTGGCGAGGGCGATCAGCAGGCCGATGGGTACGTTCACGAAGAAGATCCAGCGCCAGTCGAGCCACTCCACGAGGATGCCGCCCGCCAGCAGCCCGATGGCACCGCCGCCCGCCGAGACGGCGGCGAAGACCCCGAAGGCCCGGTTGCGCTCCGGGCCCTCGTCGAAGGTCGTGGTGATCAGTGCCAGCGAGGTGGGGGAGGCGATGGCGCCGCCCGCGCCTTGCAGGGCGCGGGCGGCCAGCAGTTGGGCGGAGTTCTGCGCGAGCCCGCCGAGCAGCGACGCGAGGACGAACAGCAGCACTCCGAAGATGAACACCCGGCGGCGGCCCAGGATGTCGCCGGTCCGGCCGCCGAGCAGCAGCAGTCCGCCGAAGGTGAGGGTGTAGGCGTTGACCACCCAGGACAGGCTGGTCGTGGAGAAGTCCAGCGCCCTTTGGATCTGCGGGAGGGCGATGTTCACGATCGTGATGTCCAGGACGACCATGAGCTGGCAGGAGGCGATGACGGCGAGGGCGATGCCCTTGCCGTGGTGCGTCGCTTCCTCGACGGTGCCCGTCTCCGATACCGGGCGGGGAGTCGCCATGCTGGGTCCCGGTGGTCATCGTCGGTGAACGGTGGCGTCCACCACTGGTGGCGCCCACCCTTTCCGAACGCCACCTTCGAACGTAGACCCGGGGTTACCGGTCGGCCACTCGATCTTGCGCCCGCGCCAGCCGGTACGCCGCCAGATCGCGCACCGAGATCAACGGGAGGAGGCGGCTGGCCGCCAGCCGGCTCAGGTCGTCGTGGCGCGCCGTGCCCCAGTCCGGCGTGACGATCTCGCACATGGCGGTGACGCCGGACAGGCCCGCGAGCCGGGACAGGTCGACGGCCGCCTCGGTGTGCCCGTCGCGCTGGAGTACGCCGCCGGGCTCGGCGCGGACGGGGAAGACGTGCCCGGGGCGGCCGAGGTCCTCCGGCGCGGTGGCGGGGTCGGCGAGCGCCTGAATGGTGCGGGCGCGCTCCCGGGCCGGGATGCCGGTGGTGGCGGCCGCCTTGAAGTCCACGGAGACGGTGAACGCGGTCTCGTGCAGTCCGGAGTTGTCCGCCACCATCTGCGGCAGCCGCAGCCCGGCGGCGCGCTCGTCGGGCAGGGCCACGCAGACGACGCCGGAGGTGTGGTCCAGCATCTGCCTCAGCGCGTCCTCGTGGGTGTACTCGGCGGCGAGCATCAGATCGCCGTGGTTCTCCCGGGACTCGTCGCCGAAGACGATCACGAACCCGCCGTCGGCGAACACCTCGATCGCCTGCTCCACCGCCATGAGTCGTTCGATCGCGACGGTCTGTTCGGTCACGATCAAGAGTCTGGCACACCGCCGGGCTCGACGAAGGGCTAACTCGTATAAAACTCAACTTACTTGGTGCGGACCCCGTCCACCTCGGGGTCCGGAGCGGGCCCGGCGCGTCTGAGAGGGAGAATCGACCCGTACGCCGCGCCCGCCGCCGACCGAGAGGCCGAAACGTGGAACCGTCCGTCGCGGAGCGGCGGGGCACCGAGTCGCCGCCCGAGCCCCCGGCCCGCTTCGCCCGCGTCACCCGCCTCGCCCGTGCCCTGCGGCCGCCGCGCGGGCGGGGGCGGCGGATCGCCGCCTGGTGCGCCATACCCCCGCTCGCCACGGCCAGCGTCGTCCTGGGCTGCCGGGCGGCCGACACGGACGGGATCACCCCGGTCCCGCAGCTCCTGGCCTTCCTGCCGTGGCTCCTGGTCCCCGTGCTGCTCGGGCTGCTCCTGGCCGTGGCCGCCCGGTGGGCCGCCGGATGCGTCTGGGCGCTGGTGGCGGCCGCGGCCACCGGCTGGTTCACCCAGCCCTACGGCAGCCCGGCCGGGCCCGAGCCGAGCGGCCCGGTGGTGGCCCGGCTGCGCGTGCTGAGCGCCAACCTGGAGTACGGCGGGGCCACGGACGGCCTGCTGAGCACGCTGCGCCGGGAGCGCCCGGACCTGGTGTCGGTGCAGGAGTGCGACGTCCGGTGCGCGACGGCGCTCGACAGCCCGGCCGTACGCGAGAGCTATCCGTACCGGAACATCGTCACCGGCACCCCGGCCGAGGGCTCGGCGATCCTCAGCCGCCACCCCCTCCGGAACGAGGAGGGGATCGACGCCACGCTCGCCATGCCGCGCTCGGTGGCCACGGTCCGCGGCCAGCGCGTCCACGTCCAGGTCGCCCACCCCATGCCGCCGGAGCCGGGCGGGGTGGACCTGTGGCGCGCCGAGCTGGGCCGGTTGCGCGCCTACGCGGCCGGGCGCGGCGACGAGGCCACGATGGTGGCGGGCGACTTCAACGCCACCCAGGACCACGCGGCGTTCCGCTCCGTGCTGGACACGGGACTGCGGGACAGCGCGCGGGTGACCGGGGCGTCGCGTACGCCGACGTGGCCGAGCCTGACCGCCCCGCTGCTGGGCGTCCAGATCGACCATGTGCTGGTCAGCGACACGCTGCGGCCGCGTACCGCCCGGTTCCTGGACCTGGCGAACACCGACCACCGGGCGCTGCTGGTCGACCTCGACCTGTACGCCGCGCCATAGCCGCGCGCCGGAGGCGCTGCCCGCGGCCGTCCTGGCTGCCCGCGGCCAGGGGTCAGCTCTCGCTCGGGTCGTAGGAGTTGGCCAGCTCGAACGGGTCCGGCTCCAGTCCCGCCGTCGGCCACCGCTGCTCGCGGCGCCAGCGGGCGCCCTCCGCCGCCAGCGCGTCCCACAGCATGTTGAGCGGGTGGGCGCTGTCGTAGTGGTCGCGCTCGCCACGCCGGGTGAACGCGCCCAGCAGCACCTCCAGCCTCGGCCCGGTGTCGTTGACCAGTTCCACCGAGCGCAGCCCGCTGCCGTACGCGAACCGGGGGTCCACCGCCACCGACGTGCCGCCCGCGCCGGGCGGCGGCAGCTGGGGGTACCTCCCAGGCGTCAGGCCTGGGGGAGGATGACCGCCCGCCGCGTCCGCGACGCCCTTCGTCACCAGCATGCAGCCCTGGAGCAGCCCGGAGCGCAGCAGCTCGAAGCCGTAGTTCATGGTGTCGATCTCGGCGGCGATGTTGAGCCGGTGGCGGTAGTCGGCCCCGAACCAGGTGTGCAGGGCGCCCGACATCAGGCCGCTGGTGGACACCACCAGGGGCAGGGAGCGCAGTTCGCTGGTCTCCACGGTGGGACCCGGCAGCTGCCCCGGGGGCAGGTTCGTCAGCAGGGAGACGCCGCTGCGCCGCCACTCCATCACATCGAACGCGTCCAGCTCGTTGTCGCCGCCCGGGCGGGTCACCACGCTGCCGCAGACCAGGTCGACCTCCTTGGCGCGCAGCTTGGCCAGGACGTCACGGGTCCGTACGTGTCCGACCTTCAACTCGACGCCGCGCTGCCGGAAGTCCTCGGCGACCCGCTCCCCGGCGTCGGCGAGATAGGCGAGCGTGAAGCGCGTGGTGCCCACCATCAGCGTCCGGCCCAGCCGGCGGCGCGACTCGTGCACCCCGTCCAGCCAGTCGCCGAGCGTGCCCCGCGCCAACTCGACCAGCGACTGCCCGGTGCCGGTGAACAACACGTCCTTGCCGCGCCCCTGTTTGAGCACGAGCGGTTCGCCGCACAGCTCGCGGAAGTTGCGGTTCATCGTGTCGAGCTGCTTCTGCACACTCGACTGCTCGCGGCCCAGGACCCGGGCGGCGCCCAGCGCCGTGCCGGTCTCGTGTACGACGATGAGCGTACGGAGCTGATCCATCGTGGTGTCCAGCAGCGCGAGCGGACTCTGCAACAGGCTGTCGCGCGCGCTCGCCGGGTTGGGTGGGGCGGGAGTCGGCATGCTTTCCCTCTCACCTTCCAACTCTGCGGGAATATGGAGCCATTGAGTTTAGCCCCGGCTCGTACCCGCACATCCGCAATATCCGGAACGTAATGTTCAACGGGCTGCGAGGATGGTGAAGGCCAGTCAGCCGATCCCTCGAACAGGAAACCCCGTACTCCCATGCGCGTACGTACCGCGGTCATCGCCGCCGCCGTGCTGCCGATCCTTCTCACCGGCTGTTCCGCCGACGGCGGCGACGGTGCCGAACGGAAGCAGGAAGCCATTCACCACGTCACCTACGAGGCGACCGGATCGCAGGTGTTCGACGTGAATTACGACACCGGCGCCGAGGACGCGGAGGGAATGGCGAAGGACCGCGCCGTGCGGGGCCTCAAGGGCCGGTGGTCCAAGACCGTCAAGGCCACCGCCGACGAGCTCCTGGCCGTCACGGTCAACGGGGTGGGCGAGACCGCCCCGGCCCACGCCGTCGGATGCGCCGTGTCCGTGGACGGAATCCTCATGGAGAAGCACGCCACGAAACCGGAGGAATCGGCCGTGACCCAATGCGTCGCCGATGTTCCCAAGGCACTGGAGAAGGCAGCGGAGAGGACGGAAGGCACGGCAGGCGTCAGAGCGGGCGGCAATCCGGGCGAAAGGCCGGCCGGGCAGCGGCCGCCGTTCTTGCCGCTGATAGCGCCGAACACACGAAAGGCCGTATGAATGCCGTATGAACAGGGCCATATTGGGCGTGATCCCGCGCGCCCGCCCGGGCCCGAAACGCCCCAGCACGTCGACCCCCACAGATCGACGTGCTGGGACACCCTCCGTTATTCCCCCCGCTATTCCCCTATTTCCCCCGTAGCCCCCCTCGGGCCGTTATCGGGACATCAGGTCAGACGCCGATGTCACCGCCGTCGCGCCGCCACACGCTGACGACGGCCGGCCGGACGATCTTCCCGGGGCCGTCGGGCCACTGCGAGGCGGGCTTCTCGACGCTGGCGCCGTCGACCTCGCCGGGGTGCTGCACGGCGACCAGCACCCGCCGGTCTTGCACGATCGGACCGCAGGTCTCGGCGCCGGTCGGCACGGTCAGGAACTGCCGCACCTCGCCGCGCCGCTCACCGCGGGTCGCCACGCCGAAGAGGCCGTCGTGGCTGCCGAGCTGGTTGCCGTCGGTGGAGATCCACAGGTTGCCGTGCGAGTCGAAGGCGACGTTGTCCGGGCAGGAGATGGGGCTGACGCTCTCCTTCGGGAATCCGGCGAAGTAGGTGTTCGGGTCCTTCGGGTCACCGGCGACCAGGAACAGCCGCCAGGCGAAGCGGTCCGACGCCGGGTCGTTCCAGCGCTCGGCCAGCTCCAGGATCTGGCCGTGCTTGTTGGCGTTGCGCGGGTTGGCCTCGTCGACCCCCGCCTTGCCCGCCGCGCCGCGGTCCTTGTTGTTGGTCAGCGCCAGGTACACCCGGCCGGTGCGCGGGCTCGGCTCGATGTCCTCGGGGCGGTCCATCTTCGTCGCGCCCACCTTGTCGGCGGCGATCCGCGTGAAGACGTAGACCTCCTCGGCGGTCATGCCCTCGACGAAGGACTTGTCCCCGCTGGCCAGCGGGATCCACTCGCCGCTGCCGTCGAACTCGCCGTCGTTCGGGAGCGTGCCCGCGCCGTCGATCTCGGTCGCCGGGCTGTCACCGGTGAGCTTGGCGACGTACAGCGTGCCCTCGTCCAGCAGGGTGAGGTTGTGCTCGCGGGCGGCCCGGCCGGTGCCGCGCATCATCCGCTTGCTGGAGACGAACTTGTAGAAGTACTCGAAGCGCGAGTCGTCGCCGGAGTAGACCACCGGGCGCCCGTCCTCGGTCAGCCGCGGCTGCGCGCCCTCGTGCTTGAACCGGCCGAGGTGGGTGCGCTTGCGGGGCGTCGAGGTCGGGTCGTACGGGTCGAGCTCGACGACCCAGCCGAAGCGGTGCGGCTCCTGCGGCTCCTGGGAGACGTCGAAACGCTTGTCGAACCGCTCCCACTTGCGCTCGCTGGCCCCGCCCTTGATGTCGTAGCGCTTCAGCCGCGCGGCATGGGTGGGGTCGGTGACCTTGTCGGCGTTGCCGAAGTACTGGTCGACGTTCTCCTCGCCGTGCAGCGTCGTGCCCCACGGGGTCGTACCGCCGGAGCAGTTGTTGAGCGTGCCCAGCACCTTGGTGCCGGTCGGGTCGGCCGACGTCCGCAGCAGCTCGCTGCCGGCCGCCGGACCGGTGATCTTGAACGGGGTCGTCGCGGTGACCCGGCGGTTGAGGTGGTGGCGGGTGACGGCGGTCAGCTTGCCGCTCTCGTCCTCGTCCTGCACCACGACCACGGACAGGCCGTGCGCGGCCCAGGCGATCTCGACCTGCTCGCGGGTGGGGTTCTCCGGGTCGTAAGCCCTGAACATCAGGACCTCGTCGGTGTACTCGTGGTTGGACACGAGCACTTGGCGGCCCGGCTCGCGGCGGAGCGGGAGCAGCGAGAGGAAGTCGTTGTTGTAACCGAACTGCCCGGCCTGCGCCTTGGCCGACTGGTTGTCCGGGTCGAAGGCGGGCGCGCCGCGCAGGATCGGCTCGCCCCAGCGGAGGACGACGTTCTGCCCGTAGCCCTCGGGGACGACGACGGCGTCCGTGGTGTTCGGCGCCACCGGGGTGAACCGCAGGCCGCGCGCCGCGCGCCGGGCGCGGGCGCTCTCGCCCTCCAGCGCGGCCGGCACGGCGGCCTCCGCCTGCGGACCCTGCCCGAGCACGGCCGCACCGGCCGCGACGCCCACGGTCACGACGGCACCGGCGCGCAGCATGGTCCGGCGCGAGAGCGCGCTGGCTATGACGTCGCCGAGGTACTCGTTGTCGCTGGTGTTCGGCGCCTCGTGGAAGCAGGCGTTGCCGCAGCGGAAGCGGCAGGTCATGGCGGAACGCCCGCCCTGGTGCGAGCCGAGCAGCGGCAGGAGCTTGCGCACGTTTTCTCCTCCGAGAGATGTCCCGTGATGGGCCCCGTCCGGGTCCCGTATGGGTGGTACCGGCGCGCCCCGCGCCGACATGACGTCGGAATCAATCCGGCCCGAACGTATGGGCGGAGAACCGCGCGACGGCGACCGACGCGTGAACCGGGAGTGAACGCCGGGAAACCGAAAGCGGTGTGCGGCGAGCGGACGGCGCACTTCCGCTCGCGTGGGTGCAGCGGGGGAACCGCCCGGAGCCCGGCGGAGGACGGCCCGCGGGCCCGCTAGCCTTTCCGCACGCGCGCCACGCGCGCACCACCGACAGACACGTGAGAGGTTCTCCCATGGGCATACGGGACCTGCTGCGCAACGTTTTCGGCCGCTCCCGATCGAAGCGGGACGAAACGACCGTGTCGGAGACGGAGGTTGCGCCGGAGCCGTCGGCGGCGGAGCGCGAGGAGCCGACGCCGGCCCCGCGGACGCCGGCCCCGCGGTCGGCGGAGCACGAGGAGTCGACGCCGCCGTCCGCGGAGGACGGGGCCGCGGCGAAGGCAGGCGACGCGGGGGCGGACGGGGGCGATCCGACGGGCGACGTGGCACGTCAGGAGCCGACCGCTGAGCCGGTCGCCGAACCGGTCGCGGAACCGGTGGCCGAGCCGGTCGCGGAACCGGTGGCCGAGCCCGTCGTCGAACCGGTCGCGGAGCCGGACGAGCCCACCCTGGACGACCCGGCCTTCACCAAGCCGCTCAAGACGCTGGACGAGCTGCTGGATTCCCCGGCCCCGGCCGAGCCGAACGGCTCGTCGGAGCATCCGGAGCGGGTGCCCGCCACGACGACCACTGCCGGGGCCGTACCGCCCGCGCGGGAACCGGAGCCGAAGGACGCCGCCGAGGCGCGGCCCGCCGAAGCGGCGGAGGAGCCCGCGCCGACGGAGAGCCCCGAAGCCCGGCCGGAGCCCGGCGAGCCGACAGCGAAGCCGGCCGAGGCCGCTGAGGTCCAGCCGGAAGCCGCCGACCGGACGGACGCGCCCGCCACGGCCCCCGAGCCGAGGGATACGGGAACGGCCACCGCCGAGGACGCCCCGGCCCGGCCGGGTGCGGAGCCCGAGGCCGCCGACGAGGTCCCCGCCGAAGCCCGGCCGGAGGCCGCCGAGGCCGCCGAGGCCCCCGAGGCCGCCCCGGGAGCCACCGCTGAGCCCGAAGCCGCCCAGTCCCCGGCGGCGGACGGTGACGTCACCACCGAGCCCGAGCCGGAAACGACCGCCGCGCCCCAGCCCGCCCCGGAGACCGCCCCCGAGCCGGAAGCGGTCGGCGAGCCCGCCCCCACCCCGGCGCCCGAGCCGGAGGCGGACCCGACGCCGGAGACGACACCCACACCGGCAGCCGAGCCTGAGGGCGCGTCCGAACCGGAAGCCACACCGGAGACCGACCCCGCACCGGAGACCACGCCGGAGACGACACCCACCCCGGCGACCACCCCGGAGACGGCACCCACCCCGGCGCCCGAGCCGGAGGCGGACCCCGCACCGGCGGCGACATCCTCACCGGCGATCGCGCCGGAGACGACACCCGCACCGGCAGCCGAGCCGGAGGCGGCGCCCGCACCGGCGCCGGAGTCGACGGAGGCGGCCCCGGCCGCCCTCTCGTTGCGGAAGGTCGAGGCCCACGCACCCGCGCTCGTCAGCCTCTACAAGACCGCCGCGGACACCCTCGGCAAGCAGGGGCTCGCCGGGCAGCGGGCGGCCGTCTACCTCGTGCTCGACCGCTCCGGATCGATGCGCCGCTACTACAAGGACGGCACCGTCCAGCACCTCGCCGAGCAGGCCCTCGCCCTCTCCGCGAACCTCGACGACGACGGCACCGTCCCGGTCGTCTTCTTCTCCACCGATGTCGACGGCACGGCCGACCTCGACCTCACCAACTACAGCGGCCGCATCGAGGAACTCCACTCCTCCCTCGGGCACATGGGCCGTACGAACTACCACTGGGCGATCGAGGCCGTGGTCGAGCACTACAAGAAGTCCGGCGCCTCGGCCCCCGCGTTCGTGATCTTCCAGACCGACGGCGCGCCCACCAGCAAGCCCGCGGCCGAGAAGGCGCTGTGCGAGGCGGCGGGCCTGCCGATCTTCTGGCAGTTCGTCGGCTTCGGCGCCCCGGACGCCAAGGGCTTCGACTTCCTGCGCAAGCTGGACGACCTGGCCGTACCGGAGAAGCGCGTGATCGACAACGCGGGCTTCTTCCACGCCGGGTCGGAGCCGCGCGAGGTGGCGGACGCCGAGCTGTACCAGGAGCTGATGGCGGAGTTCCCGGAGTGGCTGCGGGAGGCCCGCGACGCCGGGATCGTCCGGGGCTGACCGACGCACCCGGCGGCCGCACCGGCCGCGGACGACGAACGCGAGGGGCGCCGCGCACAGCCGCGGCGCCCCTCCGCCGTTTCCCGCCGTGCCGCGCGTCACCCGAAGCGCGGTGTCCGTTTCCGTCGTGAAGCGCACCGCCCGTCCCCGCCGCGACGCGCGCCGCCCGTCCCCGCCGCCGTAAAACGCGTCGCCGCTGGCCCGCGCCGCTCGGATACGATATGGGCGGCTCGCAGAGCAAGCCCGCAGAGCGAGCAACGTCACTCACCGCATCGACATGGGAGCAGCCTGTAATGGCTCGACACCTCATCACCAGCGCCCTTCCCTACATCAACGGGATCAAGCACCTGGGCAACATGGTGGGGTCCATGCTCCCGGCCGACGTGTACGCCCGCTATATGCGCCAGCGCGGGCACGACGTCCTCTACATCTGCGCGACCGACGAGCACGGCACCCCGGCCGAGCTGGCCGCCAAGGAGGCCGGGCTCCCGGTCGACGCCTTCTGCGCCGAGCAGCACGACGCCCAGAAGGCGGTCTACGACGGCTTCGCCCTGGCCTTCGACTACTTCGGCCGCAGCTCCTCCCCGCAGAACGTGGAGATCACCCAGACCGTCGCGCGCGAGCTGAAGGCCAACGGGTTCATCGAGGAGCGGGCGATCCGCCAGGTGTACTCCAACGCCGACGGCCGCTTCCTGCCCGACCGCTACATCGAGGGCACCTGCCCGCACTGCGGCTACGACAAGGCGCGCGGCGACCAGTGCGAGAACTGCACCCGCGTGCTGGACCCGACCGACCTGATCGAGCCGCGCTCGGCGATCAGCGGCAGCAGCGACCTGGAGGTCCGGGAGACCAAGCACCTGTTCCTGCTCCAGTCCAAGCTGGCCCACGAGGTCGAGGCCTGGGTGGACGAGCACGGCAAGGACTGGCCGACGCTGGCGTCCTCGATCGCCCGCAAGTGGCTGACCGAGGGCCTCCAGGACCGCGCGATCACCCGCGACCTGGACTGGGGCGTGCCGGTCCCGGGCGACACCTGGCCGGAGCTGGCGGCCGAGGGCAAGGTCTTCTACGTGTGGTTCGACGCCCCGATCGAGTACATCGGCGCGACGAAGGAGTGGTCGGACCAGGACCCGGAGAACCGGGACTGGAAGTCGTGGTGGTACGACGCGGACGAGACCGTCCGCTACACCGAGTTCATGGCGAAGGACAACGTCCCGTTCCACACGGTGATGTTCCCGGCGACGCTGCTCGGCACCCGCGACAAGTGGAAGAAGGTCGACTACGTCAAGGCGTTCAACTGGCTGACGTACTACGGCGGCAAGTTCTCCACGTCGCAGAAGCGCGGTGTGTTCACGGACGCGGCGCTGGAGCTGCTGCCCGCCGACTACTGGCGCTACTTCCTGATCGCCAACGCCCCGGAGTCCGACGACACCTCCTTCACCTGGGAGCACTTCACCGCGACCGTCAACAAGGACCTCGCCGACACCCTCGGCAACTTCGTCAACCGCGTGCTGTCCTTCTCGCGCAAGCGCTTCGGCGACGAGGTGCCCGCGGGCAAGGAGGCCGGGGAGGCCGAGGCCCGGCTGGGTGAGGAGATCGCGCGGCTGCTGGCGGAGTACGAGGAGCACATGGACGCGCTCCAGTTCCGCAAGGCGGCCGCGGCGCTGCGCGCCCTGTGGAGCGCGGGCAACTCCTACCTGGAGGAGAAGGCGCCCTGGCTGGAGATCAAGACCGACCAGGACGGCGCGGCGCTGACCCTGCGTACCGCGATGAACCTGATCCACCTGTACGCGGTGGTCTCCGAGCCGTTCATCCCGGCGTCGGCGGCGGCCATGCGGTCGGCGTTCGCGCTCACCGACGACACGGCGGCGTGGGTGTCGCAGGACGAGGCCAAGGCCCTGGCCTCGGTTCCGGCGGGCACGGCCTTCACGGTCCCGCCGGTCCTCTTCGCGAAGATCACCGAGGAGGACCTGGAGGGCTACCGCGAGCGCTTCGGCGGCACGGAGGAGCCCGCGGTCTGAGCGACCGCCGCGGTGTGAGCCACCGCCGCGCACTGCCCTGAGCCACCCCGCATTGCGGGGTGGCTCTGTGCGTTGACCCGTCGGCAAGGGAACGTTTAGCCCCCTCACCGAGCCTGTGTACTCCGCCGACCACAGGGAAATCGAGGAAACGCACGTGCCCGGAAGACGCGTCACGGTGACGGTCCACGGCCCCGACCCGCTCTCGCGGGCCGGGGTCGTACGCCATCTCCAGAGGGAACCCACCGTCGAACTGATCGACCGGCCGCGGCCGTTCGGCGGCGAGCCGCTCGGGGCCGTGGCCGTCATGCTCGCCGAGCGGCTGGACGCCAGGGCCGGGGCGGAGTTGCGGCGGCTGGTGCGCGGCGGGGCGCAGCCCGTGGTGCTGGTGGCCGGGGAGCTGCGGGAGGCGGAGCTGATGGTGGTGGTGGAGTACGGCGTACGGGCCGTGCTCTGGCAGCACCGGGCGACGCCCCGGCGGCTGCTGCGCGCGGTGCACCGGGTGGCGCGGGGGGACCGGTCGGCGCCGTACGCGGTGGACCGGGAGCTCGGCGACGTCCACGGCCCCGGGGCCACGCGCGGCCCGGGCACCGACCCGCACGGCCGATCCGGTCCGCACGCCCCATCCGGCCCGTCCGGCCCGCACGATCCAACTCATTCGTGACACATCGCACATGGCCGGGAATGAACGGCGGCCCCGCTTCCCCCGTCTATCTGTCCGTCCATCCGTTCGCCCGGCTCGCCCGGCGCTTCCGTCGAAAGTGAGCTGTGTCCATGGTGAGGAAGAAGTCGGCGGTCCGCCGGAAGGCCACCGCCGCCGTGCTGGCGGCCGCGGCACTGACGCTGGCGCTCGGGGGCTGTTCGTCGATGGACACCACCTCACCGAAGAGCGCCCGGGAGGACGCGGACTCCGGGGCGGACGGCAAGTTCGGCTCCGTCGACTGCCGCAAGGCCAAGTGCATAGCCCTCACCTTCGACGCCGGGCCCGCCAAGGACACCCCGCACCTGCTGGACATCCTGAAGAAGGAGAAGGTGCCCGCGACCTTCTTCCTGCTCGGCAAGAACCACGTCCTCAAGTACCCCGACGTCGTACGCCGCATCGCGCGCGAAGGGCACGAGGTGGCCAACCACACCTGGACGCACCAGGTGCTGACGGATCTCGACGCCGACGAGATACGCGACGAGCTGGGCCGCACCCAGGACGCCATCGAGAAGATCACCGGCCGCAAGCCCGTCCTGATGCGCCCGCCGCAGGGCCGCGTCGACGACGAGGTCACCAAGGTCAGCAAGGAACTCGGGCTCTCCCAGGTCCTGTGGAGCGTCACCGCCAAGGACTACAAGACGACCGACTCCGAGCTGATCAAGAAGCGGGTGCTCGACCAGGCGGACCAGGACGGGATCATCCTGCTGCACGACATCTACGCGGGCACGGTGCCCGCCGTCCCCGGGATCATCGCCGAGCTGAAGAAGCGCGGGTACACCTTCGTGACGGTGCCGCAGCTGCTCGCCCCGGCCGTGCCGAAGCCGGGCGAGGTCTACCGGCCGTAAGCGGCCGTCCGCCGCGTCAGCGGGCCAGGTACCGCGCGTCGCCCATCACCACGACCGGGTGCCGGGCCGGGTCCAGGGTCCGCAGCAGCCGCTTCATGTGCGGCGCGGAGAGGCTGACGCAGCCGTGGGTGGGGCCGTCGTGGTCCACATGGATCCAGATGCCGCCGCCCTTCTTTGCGCCCAGTGGCCGGGTCCAGTCCAGCGGTGAGGTACCGGCGACGCGGTTGTAGTTGATGGCCACCACATAGTCGAAGGCCCCGGCCAGCGGCTCGCCCTCGAAGTCGACACCGGTGGCGATGAAGCCGGCCGAGTGGTCGTACGGCAGCCTCGTGCCGGGGTCGGGGCGCAGCCCGCCCGCGTCGGTGAGGCCGAAGACGCCCCTCGGCGAGCGCAGGTCGCCCAGGCGGTGGTGGTCGGTCCAGCCGCGCAGCGCGTTGTGGGCGGGCCAGGAGGGTCCGGCCCGCCAGCCCGCCGCGGTGCGCTCGTACAGCACGGCGGTGGCACGGGACGAGCGGCGGCCCTCGCCGGTCACCACCAGCACCTGGTGCGCGTCCCCGGGCACCCGGTCCCGTGCCCGCGGGCCGAGGCCCGGCAGCTCCGCCGGGAGCCGGCCGGGGCCGGTCAGGGCCAGATCCGCTCGGGAGGGCGGCCCGGCGCCCGGGGCCTTGCCGCCGCCCACGCCCGAGGCCCGAGGCTTGCCGTCGTCCGCGCTGGGGGCCTTGTCGTCTTCCGCGCCGGAGATCCCGCCGCCCGCGCCCCGGGCCTCGCCGCCGGTCCCGGGCGTCTCCCGAGGGCTCGCGTAACCGGCCAGCACGCCCATGAACAGCAGCCCCGCGACCGCCAGGGCGCGGAACCTCAGGGGTCGGCGAGCGGGCATCAGGCGGTCCTCCCGGACGGATGTCGAGCGGTGTCGGAGGGGGGTCGGAGGGGTCGGAGGAGGGGTCGGGGTCTGACTCCACTCTCGGCCTGGCGGCTGTCCCGCGCCCGCCGCGACACGGCAAAGGACCCCGGCCCAACCGGGCCGGGGTCCTCCGAACATGCGTCTGACCGATCCCTCGGTCCGGCCGCTCCCGCGGCCTGGCGGCTACTTCTCCGCCTGCTTGACCTGCACCGGCTTGCGGAGCGCCAGGTGCAGCTCCTTCCACCGCGCCTCGTCGACCTCGCTCGGGGCGCCCATCAGCAGGTCCTGAGCGTTGCCGTTGAGCGGGAAGGCGATGGTCTCGCGGATGTTCGGCTCGTCGGCCAGCAGCATGACGATGCGGTCGACGCCCGGCGCGATGCCGCCGTGCGGCGGGGCGCCGAACTTGAACGCGCGCAGCATGCCGCCGAACTCGCTCTCGACCTCTTCCTTCGAGTAGCCCGCGATCCCGAACGCCTTGTACATGATGTCCGGCTCGTGGTTCCGGATCGCGCCGGAGGACAGCTCCACGCCGTTGCAGACGATGTCGTACTGCCAGGCCAGGACGTCCAGCGGGTCCTGGGTCTCCAGCGCCTCCAGGCCGCCCTGCGGCATGGAGAACGGGTTGTGCGAGAACTCGATCTGGCCGGTGTCCTCGTTCTTCTCGAACATCGGGAAGTCGACGATCCAGCAGAAGCGGAAGACGTTCTCCTCGAAGTGGCCGGCGCGCTTGGCGGCCTCGACGCGCACGGCGCCCATGATCTTGGAGACCTCGTCGAACTCGCCGGCACCGAAGAAGACCGCGCCGCCGGGCTTGAGGCCCAGCGCCTCGGTGAGCGCCGCCACGTTCTCCTCGGTGAGGAACTTGGCGATCGGACCGGTCAGCGCGCCGTCGTCGCCGACCCGGACCCAGGCCAGGCCCTTCGCGCCGTGCTCGACCGCGAACTCACCCATCTGGTCGAAGAACTTGCGCGGCTGGTCGGCGGTGTCCGGCACGGCCAGGGCGCGCACGTGCTTGTCGGCGAACGCCTTGAAGCCCGAGCCCGCGAAGACGTCCGAGACGTCCACGAGCTCCAGCTTGGCGCGCAGGTCCGGCTTGTCGGAGCCGTACTTGACCATCGCCTCGCGGAACGGGATGCGGGGGAACGGCGAGGTGACGTGGCGACCGCCGCCGAACTCCTCGAAGAGGTCGGTCATGACCTTCTCGATGACCTGGAAGACGTCCTCCTGCTCGACGAAGCTCATCTCCATGTCGAGCTGGTAGAACTCGCCCGGCGAGCGGTCGGCGCGGGCGTCCTCGTCGCGGAAGCACGGCGCGATCTGGAAGTAGCGGTCGAAGCCCGCGATCATCAGCAGCTGCTTGAACTGCTGCGGGGCCTGCGGCAGCGCGTAGAACTTGCCGGCGTGCAGCCGCGACGGCACGAGGAAGTCGCGGGCGCCCTCGGGCGAGGTCGCCGACAGGATCGGGGTGGCCAGCTCGTGGAAGCCGAGCGCGGTCATCTCGCGGCGGAGCGCGGCGATGACCTGGGAGCGCAGGATGATGTTGCGGTGCATGCGCTCGCGGCGCAGGTCCAGGAAGCGGTACTCCAGGCGCCGCTCCTCGTTGACGCCGTCGTCCGCGTTGATCGTGAACGGGATCTGGTCGGCGGCGCCCAGCACCTCGACCTCGGTGACCTCGACCTCGATCTCGCCGGTGGGCAGCTCGGGGTTGACGTTGTCGGCGCCCCGGCTGACGACCTTGCCGTCGATCCGGACGACGGTCTCCTTGGTGAGGTGGCTCAGCGCCTCGTTGGCGGGCGTGCCGGGACGGGCGACGAGCTGGACGAGGCCGTAGTGGTCGCGGAGATCGATGAAGAGGATGCCGCCCAGATCACGCCGATTGTGCAGCCAGCCGGAGAGGCGCACGTCGGTGTCGACGTCAGCGGCGCGGAGCTCGCCGCAGGTGTGGGACCGGTACCGATGCATCGTTCATCCAAGTCGTCTGGTCGGAGGGCGGTGGACACCCGCTTGGGGCGTGGGCACCCGCTCGCGCGGGGCAAGCGGGATACACGCTGTAGGCCACCCGCAAGGGTACCGGCGTCTCGCCTCTCACTGGTAAGGCTGTGGCAAATGCTCATAAGGTAGTGCAATGCGCACCGAGGACGTTCTGGCCGCCGTGGCCACCGGCCTGTGGCGCTGGGACGGTGCCTCGGAGTGCGTCAGCCTCGACGCCGAGGCCGCCCGGCTGATCGGGCTGCCCGCCGAGCCGACGACGCTGGGCGAGTCGGCCATCCGCGCCCGCTTCCACCCGGTGGACTGGGTCGGGGTCCAGGCCGTCGCCGAGCTGGCGATGGCCGAGGGCACCCTGGCGGAGGCCCGGCTGCGGGTGGTGGACGGGCGCGGCACCGTGCTGCGGACCATACGCACCCGGTGCCGGCTGACCACCGCGACCGCCGCCCAGCAGTTCGTCGGCACCTTCCAGGAGGTCGCCGGGCCCCAGCCGGGCGCCGGGGACGGGCCGCCCGGCACCGGGACCACCTGGGCGGGCACCGACGAGTGGCGGCGCGGCCGGGAGGCGTTCCTGCTGGACGCGGGCCGGGCGCTCGCCGAGGCGGCCTCGACCACCGAGGTGCTGCGCGTGGTCTCCGGCCTGTCCATGCCGGGCTTCGAGCCGTCGGGGATGGCCGTACTGGGCACCGACGGCGACCGGATCACGATCATCGGGCACCACGGCCACCGGCCGGAGGACGAGAAGCCGTTCCTGGACCTGAGGGTGGACGGCGACCATCCACCCGCGGAGGTGATCCGCACCGGGCGGGCGGTGTACCTGCCGACCCCGGAGGAGTACCGGCGGCGCTTCCCGGCCGCCTTCCGGCTCACCGAGCGGTTCAGGCGGCGCTCCTGGGCCTTTCTGCCGCTGACCGTCGCGGGCCACACCATGGGCGCCTGGATGGCGTCGTTCAACCATCCGGTGGCCTTCAGCCCGGATGAGCGCTCGGTGCTCGGCACGGTCGCCCGGATGCTCGCCCAGGCGCTGACCCGCGCCCACCTCCACGACACGGAGCGCGCGCTGTCCGACGGGCTCCAGCGCACCATGCTGCCCGCCGCCAAGCCCGACATACCGGGGCTCTCGGTGGCCGCGCGCTATGTGCCGACCGGCGGCGGGCTCCAGGTGGGCGGCGACTGGTACGACGTGATCGACCTGCCGTCGGGGCGTACGGCCCTGGTCATCGGCGACGTACAGGGCCATGACGTGCGCGCGGCCGGGCTGATGGGCCAGCTGCGGATCGCGCTGCGCGCCTACGCCGCCGAGGGCCACCACCCGGACGCCGTGCTCTCCCGGGCCTCCCGCTTCCTGGCGGGCCTGGTGGACGGGTCGGGGCAGCAGGCGGCGGGCGCCTACGACGCCCCCGAGGCCTACGACCCGCGCTTCGCGACCTGCCTGTACGCCGAGGTGGACCCGGTGGCGGGCACCCTCGACATCGCCCGCGCGGGCCACTGCGACCCGGCGGTACGGCTCGCCGACGGCACGCTGATGACGCGGCCCACCGCGGGCGGGCTGCCGCTGGGCATCGACCCCGACACCGACTACCCGACGACGCGGATCGTGCTCGACCCCGGCGAGACGCTGCTGCTGTGCACCGACGGGCTGATCGAGACCGGCGGGCACGACCTGGACAGCGGCTGGGATCGGATCCGCGAGGTCTGCGAGGGACACCCGGCCGACAGCCCCGGCGGTCTGGAGGGCCTCGCCGACGCCCTGGTCCAGGCCGTACACGGCCCCGCCTCCCACCACACCACCGGCCCGCTCGCCGACCGCCGCGAGGACGACATCGCGCTGCTGCTGATCAGCAGGGACGCGGAGGTGTGCGTCGTGGGCGGCCGGTCGGCGCCGGTGCGGCGTACGGCGATGACGGTGGCCCAGGCCCAGCCGGAACGGATCGCCGACGGGCGCGAGCAGGTGCGCCAGCTGCTGCACGACTGGCCCGACCCGGACCAGGTCGAGTCGGCCGTGCTGCTGGTCTCCGAGCTGGTCACCAACGTCCTGGTGCACACCGACGGGGACGCGCTGATGCTCGCCGAGATCAGCGGCAGGCGGGGCGCGCGCCGCTTCCGGCTCGATGTGGCGGACGACAGCGACGAGCTCCCCCACCGCCGCCGGCCCGGCGAACTGGCTTCCTCGGGCCGCGGCCTGTGGCTGCTGGAGATGCTCGCCGACACGTGGGGCGTGGACCCGCGGGGCGCGGGCAAGTGCATATGGTTCGAGCTGCTGGAGGAAGGCTCGGGGCCGGACTAGCCCGCGCCGAGGTCGTCCTCCCGCGGAGGGCCAGGGCCGCCGGTGACCGCGGCGCCGTCGCCCGCGTACGCCGCCCGCAGCTCCGAGAGCACCCCGAAGGCCGCCGCGGCCAGCGGGACGGCCAGCAGCATGCCGAGGATCCCGGCGACCCCGGCACCGGCGGTGATCGTGATCATGACCAGCGCGGGGTGCATCTGCACGGTCCGGCTCTGCACCACCGGCTGGAGCACATGCCCCTCGATCACCTGCACCGCGAGCACCACGCCGAGCGTCCACGCGGCGATGTCGAGACCGCCGTCGGCCAGCGCCACGAGCACCGCGACGGTCCCGGACAGGAACGCTCCGAGGTACGGGATGTAGGCGCCGACGAAGACGAGCGCGGCCAGCCCCGCCGCGCCCGGCACGTCCAGGATCAGCAGCCCGATCCCGATGAGCACGGCGTCGATGAGCGCGATGATCGTCGTACCGCGCATGAAGCCCTCGACGGCCGCGAAGGCGCGGCGGCCCATGGCCTCCAGGTGGTGGCCGCGCCCCGCCGGGGCGAGGGAGTGCAGCACGGCGGCCGCCTTGTGCGAATCACGCAGGAAGAAGAAGGTCAGGAACAGCGCCAGCACGGAGATGGCGATCATCTCGCCGAGGATGCTGATGCCCTGCAGCACCCCCAGGGCCGCCGTCCCGCCGAACCTGCTGCCCAGCTCCTTGATGTTGGAGGCGATGTCGTCCACGGAGCTGCCCGCCGTACCGAAGTGGTCGGACAGCTTCTGTGCCGCGTCCTTGATGGCGGCGAGGATCTGGTCACCGGTGTCGATCAGCGCGCTGACCACGATGTATCCGGCGCCGCCGACGACGGCGACCAGGGCGAGGCAGGTCAGCCCGGCGGCCAGCGAGCGGTGCACGCGCATCCGCAGCAGCCGCCGGTACAGCGGGCCGAGCAGCGCGGTGCCCAGCAGGGCGAGCAGGACGGGCGTCACCGCCGCCTTCACCTGCGCGCACAGCCAGACCCCGACGCCCCCGACCCCGGCGACGAGCAGCACCACGACACACCAGGCGGCCAGGCGGCGGGCCCCGTCCGGCAGGAGCTGACGGTTCGGCGTCTGATCGGTGCCCGTCTGATCGGTGCCCACACAGCCACCCCACCACGCGCCCACCGGGCCTGCCCGCCCGGCGCCCCCGACGGGGTGACCCCCCGTCAGCCCGTCGCCGCCCCGGGCCGGGGGGTTACGCCGCGTCGGCGGGGATCGTGCCGAGGCGCCCGGCCTGGAAGTCCTCGAAGGCCTGCGCCAGCTCGGCGTGCGTGTTCATGACGAACGGCCCGTAGTGCTTCATCGGCTCGCGGATCGGCAGCCCGCCCAGCAGCACGACCTCGAAGTTCGGGCTGCGCGACTCCTGGCTCGCGTCCGCCCGGAGGGTCAGTGAGTCGCCCGCGCCGAAGACCACCGTCTGGCCCGTCCGGAAGGGCCGGCCCTCCGCGCCCGCGGTGCCCCGGCCGGCCAGCGCGTACGCCAGGCCGTTGAAGTCCGCGCGCCACGGGAGCGTCACCTCCGCGCCCGGGTTCACCGAGACGTGCAGCATCGTGATCGGCGTGTGCGTGACGCCCGGACCCCGGTGGCCGTCGATGTCGCCCGCGATCAGCCGCAGCAGCGCGCCCCCGTCGGCCGACGTCAGCAGCTTGACGCGGCCGCCGCCGATGTCCTGGTAGCGCGGGGGCATCATCTTGTCCTTCTTCGGCAGGTTGACCCACAGCTGGAGGCCGTGGAAGAGCCCGCCGCTGACCACCAGGGACTCCGGCGGCGCCTCGATGTGCAGCAGTCCGGAGCCCGCGGTCATCCACTGGGTGTCGCCGCCGTTGATCGTGCCGCCGCCCCCGTGCGAGTCGCGGTGCACGAAGGTGCCGTCGATGAGGTACGTGACGGTCTCGAAGCCGCGGTGCGGGTGCCAGGGGGTGCCCTTGGGCTCGCCCGGCGCGTACTCCACCTCGCCCATCTGATCCATCATGATGAACGGATCGAGGTGCTGGTAGTCGATTCCGGCGAACGCCCGCCGCACCGGAAAGCCCTCGCCTTCGAAGCCGCCGGGAGCGGTGGCGACACCCAGCACCGGGCGCTGCCGGGCCCCCTCGGGCGCCGCTACGCGGGGCAGGGTCAGGGGATTGTCAACGGTCACTGCTGGCATGACGGCCTCCTCGGTCGTTCAGGATTCAACTTAGTTGAACGGTGAACCACCCGCAAGAGGGCCTTATTCCGCCACCACATTCCGCCGCCACCCCATTGACCCACCACTCCCGTGAGGGCAAGATGAACGAGCGTTCATGAACGCTCGTTCATTCTCACGCGACCGGGGAGGAAGGGTTCCGATGACCCGCATCGTCAACACCCAGCAGGCCGAGGCATGGAACGGATACGAGGGCGAGCACTGGGCCGCCCACGACGACCGCTACGACGCCGTGAACAGCGGATTCAACGACGTCCTGCTGGACGCCGCCGCGATCGGCGAGCGGGACCGGGTGCTCGACATCGGCTGCGGAAACGGCCAGCTGACCCGCCTGGCCGCCCGCCGCGCCCCGCTCGGGCAGACCGTCGGGGTCGACCTCTCGGCCCCCATGCTCGCCAGGGCGCGGACCCGCGCCGCCGAGGAGGGCGTACCCAACGTCGCCTTCACACAGGACGACGTCCAGGTCCGCGCCTTCCCCGACGGCGGGTTCGACACGGCCGTCAGCCGGTTCGGAGTGATGTTCTTCGCCGACCCCGTGGCCGCGTTCAACAACGTCGCACGCGCGCTGCGCCCCGGCGGGCGGCTGGCGTTCCTGTGCATGACGACGCTCGACGGCACCGACCTGGGGACCGTCCTGGACGCGATGAGCGCCCACATGCCGCGGCCCACCGGACCGGACGGCACCGGCCCGACCTCGTTCGCGGACCCCGCCCGCGTCCACACGGTGCTCACCGCCGCCGGTTTCGCGGACGTCCGGTGCGACCACGTCGAGGCGGACCAGGTCTGGGGGCGGGACGTGCCGGACGCGGCCGCCTTCCTCGGCGACTGGGGACCGGTCGCCTTCCACCTGCGGCAGGCCGGACCGGACGCCGCGGCCCGGGCCCGGCAGGCCCTCACCGACGCCCTGCGGCCCTTCGCCCGCCCCGACGCCGTCCGGACGCGCGGCACGGCATGGCTGGTCACCGCCGGGCGCCCGTCGGCGGTGTGACCGTCCCCATTACGAGCGGTGTGACCGTCCCCCATTACGATGCGGGGGATGTCACCCAGAAAGGCCGCGGCGCTGCGCGACAGCGGCGGCGAGCAGGATCTGCGCCGGCACCTGATCAGCACCGCCGAGCGCCTGATCGCCGAGCGCGGGAGCCTCGGGCTCACCGTGCGCGCCATCGCCCGCGAGGCCGGGGTGGCCGACGGAGTGCTCTACAACCACTTCGCCGACAAGGAAGAACTGCTGGCCCACGCCCTGCGCGCCCACGTACGCACCGTGGAGGCGGGGCTGGGCGGCCTGCCCGAGCCCGGCAGCGGCACCGTCGAGGCCAATCTGCGCGCGCAGATCAGCTACGGCCTCGCCCTGCACCGGGGCATCCTGCCCGCCTTCGCGGGGCTGCTGGCGCACCCCAAGGTCCTCGCCGGATTCGCCGGCCTCGGCGAACCCTGCGGCGACTGGCGCGACCGGCTGGCCGACTATCTGCGCGCGGAGCGGGACCTGGGGCGGCTGGCTCCCGGCGCCCGGGTGGAGTCGGCCGCGGCCATGATCGTCGGCGTCTGCCACGAGACGGTCCTGTCGCTGCTGTTCCAGGGGGCCGAGGCACTGACGGCGCCGCCACTGGGGCCGGAAGCGGTCGACGACCTGGTCAGCGCCGTACTCGACGGCATCGGCCGCACCGACGGCACCGGCGACTGACCGGTCCGGCCCCTAGCCGTACATCCGGCGCATCACGAAGTCGACCATCTGCTCCACGGCCTTCGCGTCGAAGACCATCCGGTGGTCACCCTCCATGTCGAGGACGAAGCCGTACCCGGTGGGCAGCAGGTCGATCACCTCGGCGCCGGTGATCACGAAGTACTTCGACTCCTTGCCCGCGTAGGAGCGCAGCTCCTTGAGCGAGGTGAACATCGGGATCACCGGCTGCTGGGTGTTGTGCAGCGCCAGGAAGCCCGGGTTGTCGCCGCGCGGGCAGTAGACCTTGGATGTCGCGAAGATCTGCTGGAAGTCCTCGGCCGCCATCGAGCCGGTGGTGAAGGCGCGCACCGCGTCGGCCAGCGAGGGCGGCGACGGTTCGGGGTAGAGCGGCTGCTCGCCGTAACCGCCGCCCGGCATCTGGGGCTCCTGCGGCGGGGGCGGCGGAGCCGCGTAACCCTGTCCCGCGCCCGCGTTCTGGTCGTAGCCGTACATGCCCCGAAGCGTACTGATTGACGTACGCCCCGGTCTAAAGACCGCGGATTCCCGCCACGGTCGATCCGGATAGGTATGCATCCCGGTTCGCATAGTCATGCGACACCCAGGACCCGCACGAAAGCTCGGTCACACTTCGCCGGATGAGGGTTGCCTCTTATTACCCACGGGTAGCATCATGGTGATTACCGATTGGAATGTCTAAGAGGTCCCTCCTCCCGAGCCTTACGGAGCCGTCGCCATGGGGCACTACAAGTCGAATCTCCGCGACATCGAGTTCAACCTCTTCGAGGTGCTCGGCCGCGACAAGCTGTACGGCACCGGCCCGTTCGCCGAGATGGATGTCGAGACCGCCAAGAGCATTCTTGAGGAGATCGCCCGCCTCGCGGAGAACGACCTCGCCGAGTCCTACGCCGACGCCGACCGCAACCCGCCGGTCTTCGACCCGGAGACCAACACCGCCCCGATCCCGGCCTCGTTCAAGAAGAGCTACCAGGCCTTCATGGACTCCGAGTACTGGCGTCTGGGCCTGCCCGAGGAGATCGGCGGCACCACCTCGCCGCGCTCCCTGATCTGGGCCTACGCGGAGCTGCTGCTCGGCTCCAACCCGGCGATCTGGATGTACTCCTCGGGCCCGGCCTTCGCCGGCATCCTCTTCGAGGAGGGCAACGAGGCGCAGAAGAAGATCGCCCAGATCGCCGTCGAGAAGCAGTGGGGCTCCACCATGGTCCTCACCGAGCCGGACGCCGGCTCGGACGTGGGCGCCGGCCGCACCAAGGCCATCCAGCAGGAGGACGGCTCCTGGCACATCGAGGGCGTGAAGCGCTTCATCACCTCGGGCGAGCACGACATGTCGGAGAACATCCTCCACTACGTGCTGGCGCGCCCCGAGGGCCACGGCCCGGGCACCAAGGGCCTGTCCCTCTTCCTGGTGCCGAAGTTCCACTTCGACTGGGAGACCGGCGAGCTGGGCGAGCGCAACGGCGTCTACGCCACCAACGTCGAGCACAAGATGGGCCTGAAGGCGTCCAACACCTGCGAGATGACCTTCGGCGACCGCCACCCGGCCAAGGGCTGGCTGATCGGCGACAAGCACGACGGCATCCGCCAGATGTTCATGATCATCGAGTTCGCCCGCATGATGGTCGGCACGAAGGCGATCTCCACGCTCTCGACGGGCTACCTGAACGCGCTGGAGTACGCCAAGGAGCGCGTCCAGGGTCCCGACCTGGCGAACTTCATGGACAAGACCGCGCCCAAGGTCACCATCACCCACCACCCGGACGTGCGCCGCTCCCTGATGACGCAGAAGGCGTACGCGGAGGGCATGCGCTCCCTGGTGCTGTACACCGCCTCCGTCCAGGACGCGATCGCCGTCAAGGAGGCCGCGGGCGAGGACGCCAAGGCGCTGGTGGGCCTCAACGACCTGCTGCTGCCCATCGTCAAGGGCTACGGCTCGGAGAAGGCGTACGAGCAGCTGGCCCAGTCGCTGCAGACCTTCGGCGGCTCCGGCTACCTCCAGGAGTACCCGGTCGAGCAGTACATCCGGGACGCCAAGATCGACACCCTCTACGAGGGCACCACCGCCATCCAGGGCCAGGACTTCTTCTTCCGGAAGATCGTCCGCGACCAGGGCCAGGCGCTGACCGCCCTGTCCGAGGAGATCAAGAAGTTCCTCGCCGAGGCCACCGGCGGCGAGCGGCTGGCCGCCGCCCGCGACCAGCTGGCCAAGGCCGCGGTCGACCTGGAGGCCATCGTCGGCGCCATGCTGACCGACCTCGCCGCCACCGAGAAGGACGTCAAGTCCATCTACAAGGTCGGCCTGAACACCACCCGCCTGCTGCTGGCCTCCGGTGACGTGGTCGTCGCCTACCTGCTCCTCAAGGGTGCCGCGGTCGCCACCGAGAAGCTCGCCGACGCCTCCGCCAAGGACAAGGCGTTCTACACGGGCAAGATCGCGGCGGCGGAGTTCTTCGCCAGGGAGATCCTGCCGGGCGTCTCGGCCCAGCGCGCGCTGGCCGAGTCCGTCGACCAGTCCCTGATGGAGCTGGACGAGGCCGCGTTCTAGCCGCCGCTGCTCCCGTCCGCCGGGACGACCGCGCCAGGACACCGCGCCGGGGCCGCCTCCTCACGGGGAGGCGGCCCCGGCCGCGTAAGCGCGGCCCACGCATCAGCGGCCCACGCATCAGGGGCCGGAAGACGACCGCTCCTTATCCTGAATCCATGAGCTCTCCGTACCGCTTCGACCGCGGCCATACCGACGACCTGCTCTCCTTCCTCGCCGCCAGCCCCTCCCCGTACCACGCCGTGGCCAACGCCGCGGCGCGGCTGGACAAGGCCGGTTTCCGGCAGGTCGAGGAGACCGACGAATGGGACGGCGGCACGGGCGGCCGATACGTGCTGCGGGGCGGGGCGATCATCGCCTGGTACGTGCCCGAGGGCGCGACCCCGTCCACTCCGTACCGGATTGTCGGCGCTCACACAGACTCTCCCAATCTGCGCGTCAAGCCGCTTCCCGACACCGGTGCGCACGGCTGGCGGCAGATCGCCGTCGAGGTGTACGGCGGCCCGCTGCTGAACACCTGGCTCGACCGGGACCTGGGCCTGTCCGGCCGGCTCTCGCTGCGCGACGGCGGCAGCCGCCTGGTGTCCGTCGACCGCCCGCTGCTGCGCGTACCGCAGCTCGCCATCCACCTCGACCGGTCCGTCAGCACCGAGGGCCTCAAGCTCGACAAGCAGCGCCACATGACGCCCATCTGGGGCCTGGGCGATCCGGACGAGGGCGACCTGATCCGCTTCCTCGCCGAGGAGAGCGGGCTGGACGCCGCGGACGTCACCGGCTGGGACCTGATGGTGCACAGCGTCGAGCCGCCCGCGTATCTGGGCCGGGACCGCGAGCTGGTCGCCGGGCCCCGGATGGACAACCTGCTGTCCGTACACGCCGGTACGGCGGCGCTCGCCGCCGTCTCCGCCCGGGACGGCCTGCCGTTCATCCCCGTCCTCGCCGCCTTCGACCACGAGGAGAACGGCAGCCAGTCCGACACCGGCGCCGACGGACCGCTGCTCGGCAACGTGCTGGAGCGCTCGGTGTTCGCCCGCGGCGGCGCGTACGAGGACCGGGCGCGCGCCTTCGCCGGCACCGTCTGCCTCTCCTCCGACACCGGCCACGCCGTCCACCCCAACTACGCGGAACGGCACGAGCCCGGCCACCACCCGCTGCCCAACGCCGGCCCGATCCTCAAGGTCAACGTCAACCAGCGGTACGCCACCGACGGCGCGGGCCGGGCGGTGTTCGCCGCCGCCTGCGAGCGCGCCGAGGTGCCGTGGCAGACGTTCGTCTCGAACAACGCCATGCCCTGCGGCACCACCATCGGCCCGATCACCGCCGCCCGGCACGGCATCGCCACCGTCGACATCGGAGCCGCGATCCTGTCCATGCACTCCGCCCGCGAGCTGTGCGGCGCGGAAGACCCGCACCTGCTCGCCACCGCGCTGGCCTCCTTCCTGGAGGGTTGATGTGGAGTTCGCACTGCTGGGCCCGGTCACCGTCGCCACCGGGCGGGGAGAGCTGCCGCTGGGCCCGCCCAAGCGGCGCAGCGTCCTGGCCATGCTGCTGCTGCAGCCCAACACGACGGTCTCCGTCGAGCAGTTGACCGCCTCCCTGTGGGAGGACGAGCCGCCCGCGCACGCCCGCACGGTCATCCAGGGGCATGTGTCCAAGCTGCGCGCCGCCCTCGCCGAGGGCGGCGCGGCGGAGTACGGCGTCGAACTGACCACCCACGGCTCGGCGTATCTGCTGCGGCTGCCCGAATCACTGGTGGACGCACACCGGTTCGGCGAGCTGGCGGCCCTGGCCCGGCCCGAGACCGCCCCCGACGACGCGGTCGGGCTGCTGCGCGAAGCGCTGTCACTGTGGCGCGGCCCGGCGCTGACCGGCACCGTCTCCACCCCGCCGTTCGCCGCGGCGGCGCACGCGCTGGAGGAGCGGCGGCTCGCGGCCGTCACCGCGCTGGCGACCGCGTACGGGACCCTGGGCGAACACGACCGAGCGGCGGCCTCGCTGTCCCCGCAGGCCGTCGCCCACCCGCTGCGCGAGGGCCTGGTCGCGGCGCTGATGCTCGCGCTGTACCGGGCGGGGCGGCAGTCCGACGCGATCGAGTGGTACCACCGCACCCGCCGGACGCTCGCCGACGAACTGGGCGTCGACCCGGGCGAGCGGCTCCGGGACGCGTACGAGCGCATCCTGGCGGGCGAACGGGGCGCCGTGCGCGGCGTGGTGCCGCACGCACGGCCGGGGACGGCCGACGGCGCCGCGGTTCAGGGCACGCACGCCGCGGGCACCGGTGCCGCCGGTACGGGCGGACGCGCCGCCGGCGCGGGTCCGGCGGCCGCCGCTGCCTGGGACGGCGGGCGGCACGCGCCGGGGGCCGGCGAGACCCGCGGCGCGGTTGCGGAACACGGCCCTGGTCGCTCTGGCAGCCCTGGTGGCCTTGGCGCCCCTGGCGGCTCTGGGGGCCCTGGGGGCCCTGGCGGCTCTGGGGGCCCTGGTGGCCTTGGCGCCCCTGGCACCCCCGGCGGCTCTGCGGGCCCTGGCAGCTCTGGGGGCCCTGGTGGCCTTGGCGCCCCTGGCACCCCCGGCGGCTCTGCGGGCCCTGGCAGCTCTGGGGGCCCTGGCGGCCCTGGTGCCGCAGCGGGCGCGTACGGCACCGGGCTGGGGCCCGGCACCGTCGCCGGGCCAGGTGGCGGGACCGGGCCGGGCCCGCACGGGACCGATGCCCCGCGGGTCCATGGGCCCGACACCGGCGTGCAGACCGCGCCGGAGCACGGGGCCGAGGCCGGGGCTCAGATGCTGCCGCGAGCGCCCGCCGGGTTCTTCGGGCGGGGGGCGGAGTCGGAGCGGTTGACCCGGCTCGCGCTGCCCGGGGCCGTCACCGACAGCGCCGTCGTCCTCGTCACCGGCCCCGCCGGGGTCGGCAAGACCGCCCTCGCCGTGCGCTGGGCGCACGCGCACGCCCGCGCGTTCCCGCACGGGCGGCTCTTCGCCGATCTCCGCGGCTTCAGCGCGGGCCAGGAGGCCGAACCCGCCCAGGTGCTGCGGGACTTCCTGCTCGCGCTGGGGGTCGAGGCGGCCCGTATCCCGGAGTCGGTGGACGCCGCCGCCGCGCTGTACCGGTCGCTGTCGGCGCACCGCGCCCTGCTGGTCGTGCTGGACAACGCCCGCAGTTCCGCGCAGGTCCGGCCGCTGCTGCCGGTCGGTCCGCACTGCGTCACGCTCGTGACCAGCCGCAGCAGGCTGGACGGGCTGGTCGCCACCGACTCGGCCCGCGCGGTGCCCCTGCGCGCGCTCGGCCCCGAGGACGGGGTGGCGCTGCTCGGTGCCGTACTGGGGCCGGACCGGGTCGCCGAAGACCCTGTCGCCGCCCAGGAGTTGGTCGGGTTGTGCAACGGGCTGCCGCTGGCGCTGCGGGCCGCAGCGGCGCAGCTGACCGCCCGACCCCGCTGGCGGCTGGCCCGGCTGGCGGCGGCGCTGCGCGACGAACGCCGCCGACTCGCGCTGCTGTCCGCGGAGGACACCGGCATGGCGGCGGCGCTCCGCGCGTCCGTGGCGCGGTTGTCGGCGGACGACGCGCGGCTGCTCGCAACACTGGGCAGCAGCTTCGCCCGGGAGGTGGACGTGTCCGCGGTCGCCGAGATAGCCGGCTCGGATCCGGAGCTGACCCGGGACGGCCTGGGGCGGCTCGCGGAGATGCACCTGATCGACGAAGAGGCCACCGACCGCTATGTGATGAGCGATCTGGTCAAGCTCTTCGCGCAGGACGAGGAGAAGGAGAACGGCCGTTAGGGCGAGAGGACGCTAGGCCGTTAGTGGGACGTTAGCGGGACGGCAACGGTACGGCAGCGGCGTGGGGGAAGCTCATATCCGTACCGAGGAACAGCACTCGCTTCCGGGGGGAATCCGCCATGAACGCCACCGCCGCCGCCACACGCCGCTCCCGCGCCCTGTGGAGCGCCGTCGCTCTGGCCGCCGCGGCCACGCTCACCCTCACCGCCTGCGGTTCCGACGAGGACGGGGTGAAGACGACGGGCACGGGGTCGTCGACCACGTCGGCCGCCTCGGGCAAGCAGGTGGACGAGGCGGCATCCGGCTCCGGCCAGTCCGCGGACAGCGGCACGGGCTCCGACGGCAAGGCCGGCTCCGGCGGGGCCGACGGCACCGGCGGGGTCAAGGATCAGAACGGCTCCACCGGCAGCAAGCAGCCGCAGGCCTCCGGAAAGACGGCGACGTGCACCACCGCGCAGGTGTCGCTCAAGGTCAGCGAGGTCAAGCGGCCGGTCAACCACCTGGTGCTCCAGGCCACCAACACCTCGAAGAGCGCCTGCAACGCCTACGGCTACCCGTTCCTCGGGTTCAACGGCGACCAGGCCACGATGAGCGTCTTCGAGGAGAGCAAGCCGCAGGCCGTCACGACGCTGGCGCCGGGTCAGACCGCCTACGCGGGCATCGCCTACTCCTCGGCGAGCGGCGAGGGCGGCAACCCGCGCCAGGCCGCCAAGCTGCGGGTCTCCTTCGCCGGGCCGAACCAGGACGGCAGCGCCGGCGGCACCACGGAGCTGGCCCTGCCCCGCACCCTGACGGTGGACGACTCCGCGAGCGTCACGTACTGGCAGAGCGACCTGGCCGACGCGCTCACGTACTGACCCACCTCCCATGGACTGATCCGGTCCGCCTGATGCCCCCCATATGGGCGGAACGGATCAAACGGGCCGCTCCCGACCAGATCAGGGACCCGAAAGGGGCTGATCGGGAGCGGCCCGTCGGCATGCACTCCGCATCGTCAGGCCCCCGTCGTCAGGCCCCCGTCGTCAGGCGCTTCTCGAACGCCGTCAGCCCGTGGCCGCGTCGTCCATCCCGGCCAGCACCAGCGGCAGCCGGTCCGCGCCCCCCTCGGCGATCCTCACCGGCACCCCCCAGTCCTGCTGGTGCACATGGCAGGCCGGGTACTCGTTGTGCGGGTCGTCGTCGCAGGACGCGGCCATCGCGGAGACATGCAGCACGCCCTCGGTGACCCCGTCGGCCAGGACCAGTTCCCGGCTGAGGTCCGTGCCCGGCCCCGCGCCGTCCGCGAGCAGCTCGGGCGGGGTGGAGCTGACCAGCAGCCGGGTGGAGGGGCCGTAGCGCGTGTCGAGTTTCTGGCCCGCGGGCGCCTGGAAGACCACGTCGAGCCGGAGCGTGCCGGGCGCGACCTCGGTGGCCGCCCGCTGCGTGCGGTGGGCCACCGCCTCGACCCGCACCGCCTCCTCGGGCAGCCGCAGCCGGGTCAGCCGGTGCCGCGCGGACTCGACGACCACGATGTCGCCGTCGACGAGCACCGCCCCGGAGGGCTCCCGCAGGTCCGTGGCCAGCGTGCTGACCTCGTCGGTCGCCGGGTCGTAGCGGCGCAGCGCGTGGTTGTAGGTGTCCATCACGGCGACGGATCCGTCGGGCAGGGCCGTGACGCCCAGCGGGTGCTGGAGCAGGGCCTGGGCCGCGGGGCCGTCGCGGTGCCCGAAGTCGAACAGGCCGGTGCCGACCGCCGTACGGACCGCGAAGCCGTCGACACGGTCGGGGTCGCGCTCGACCCAGCGCAGCGCGGAGGTTTCGGAGTCGGCGAGCCACAGCCGGTCCGCGGTGGCGGCGAGCCCGGACGGCTGCGCGAACCACGCCTCGGCCGCGGGCCCGTCGACCAGGCCCTCATTGGTGGTCCCGGCGGCCGCCTCGACGGTCCCGGTCTCCGGGTCGTACGTCCACAGCTGGTGGACGCCCGCCATGGCGATCCACAGCCGGTCGGCGAACCACGCGACGTCCCACGGCGAGGACAGGTCCACCTCGCGGGCGGGGCCGGACGTCGGCGAGCCCTGCCACCATTGGGAGCCCGTCCCGGCCAGGGTGGTGACCTTCCCCGTCTCCGGGTCGAAGCGGCGCACGGCGTGGTTGACGGTGTCGGCGACCGCCACCGTCCCGTCCGGCAGCAGCGCCAGCCCCTGCGGCTCCTGGAACCGGGCCCGGTGCGGGGCGCCGTCCGTCAGCCCGCGGCCGCCCTGCCCGATCCGGCGCAGCACCGTCTCCCCGTCGGCCGCCAGCTCCACGAGCTGGTGCCGCGTGGTGTCCGACACCAGGTAGCTGCCCGCGGGCAGACGCAGCGCCTTACCGGGGAAGCGCAGATCGGTGGCGACCGGCTCCGGCGGCACGTACGGACCGTCGCCGCGCCGCAGCGTGCCCTTGGCCGCGTGCTCGGCCTCCAGCTCGCCCACCAGTGCGGCGAGGGCGTGCGCGTGGCCCTCACCGGCGTGCTGGGCGACGACGTACCCCTCGGGATCGATGACGACGAGGGTCGGCCAGGCCCGTACCGCGTACTGCTTCCAGGTGGCCAGCTCCGGGTCGTCCAGGACGGGGTGGTGCACCTCGTACCGCTCGACGGCGTCGACCACGGCCTGGTGCTCGGCCTCGTGCACGAACTTCGGGGAGTGCACTCCCACGATCACGACCGTGTCGCGGTGCTTCTCCTCAAGCTCCCGCAGTTCGTCCAGGACGTGCAGGCAGTTCACACAGCAGAACGTCCAGAAGTCGAGGATGACGATACGGCCCCGCAGCTCGGCGAGGGTGAGGGCATTGCCGCCGGTGTTGAGCCAGCCGCCCTTGCCGATCAGCTCGGGGGCGCGGACGCGTGCACGTGAAGCCATACCGCCATCCAACATCACCGGCCCGGAAAGCGGAATCCGGCCACCCCTCGGCAACCGCGAAGCTAGGGTGATCAACGCGGTCCTACGGCTAACGGGGAGGGCGAGTAGCCGCATGTCCCAGAATGACGATCTCAAGGTGACGCCTGCTGTTTTACGCGCGGCAGCGGCAGCGGCCGACACCATCAGCAATGACTTGACGAGCAAGATCAAGACCGCCGTCGACGACAGCGTCACGGTTACCGAGTCACTGTCCGGTTGGGCCGTCACCAAGCAGCTCGACACCACCACGGAGTCCTGGCGCCTTGGGCTGAAGACCATACGGGAACGGCTTGAGGCAACGGCGACGGCGCTGCGGGGCACGATTTCGGATCACGAGTGGAACGAAAAGGAAATCGCGCTGAAGTTCCCTGCCGGACACGACAAGCGGTGACTCGCAAACGGGGTGGATGACAGATGGGGTCAGAAAGCGTCAGCTTCGCCAAGTTATTCAAAGCAGACTTCTCGGATCTGGAGGCCGCCGCCAAGTCGTGGCGCAAGCTCTCCAAACACATCACCGAGACCTCCGTGCAGCAGCATCGGACCCGTGTGACGGGCCCCCTGCACGCCGGGGAGTGGGAGGGGGAGGCCGCCCGGGCGGCCCGCACCTCGCTGGAGCAGAAGGAGCGCCAGTTAGGCATCGCCGCGCAGCAGACCGGGCTGATAGCGGCAACACTCTCGACGGCCTACGAAAAGCTGGTGGCGGCCAGGACAGAACTGCGTAATGTCGTCCGCCAGGCGGAGGACGCCCATTACGACGTCGACGACAACGGCGCCATCCAGGCGCCGAGACTGCCGACCAGCGGGCAGAACGACCCGGATTATGACGCGCTGAGCAAGAAGTACAGCAGCGAGATGGCCGGTTACCAGCAACGCATGGAAAAGGCGCTGACCAAGGCCGCGAAGGTCAGCGACGAAGCCGCCACGTTGCTCGCCCGGATCGAACCCGAGATCATCGACCGGCGAAACGGCTGGGTGGACGCCAACCTCGACGCGCTGCGTGTCGCCGACCTGGCCGGCGTGGATTCATCCAAGCTTCCGAGGAAGAACGCGAGTGCCAGCGAGGTCGCCAACTGGTGGGAGGACCTGGACGAGACCGAGAGGCAGCTGTACATCGCGTCCTATCCGGAGGACCTCGGCCAGTTGAACGGCTTGCCGTCCACCGTGCGCGACCAGGCGAACAGGCGGTACCTGGAGCAGGAGCTGGCCATCTACGAGTCCCAGCCGATCCGCGATCTGACCCCCACGATGCAGAACGAATACGGTTCGCTGCTCAAACTCAACCAACGCCTGAACGAGGAAGACGCCAACGAGAAGCACCGGCAGCTGTTCCTCCTCGGCCTCGACCCGTCCGACGACGGCCGGGCCATCGTCTCGGTGGGCAACCCCGACACGGCCAAGAACACGGCCGTGTACGTCCCCGGAATGGACACCACCCTCGCCACATTCGGCGGCGACATCACGTGCGCCGACAACATGGTGAAGGCGAGCGAGCAGTACGGAAAGCCCGGTGACACCGCCGTGGTCGCGTGGCTCGACTACGACGCGCCCGACGGCCTTGTACAAGCCCGCAAGCCCAGCTACGCACAGGACGCCGGGCCCGGACTCCAGGACTTCGTCACCGGCTTGTGGCAGACGAATGAGGAGCCGAACGCCCGTCGCACGATAGTGGGCCACAGCTACGGCAGTGTGGCCGTCAGCGAGGCCCTGCGCAGCCCCGGGGGCATTCCCGTCGATGACGTCATCGTCGCCGGAAGCCCCGGCATGCGCGTCTCCCGAGCCGCCGATCTGGGCATTGCGCCCGAGCACGTGTGGGCCGGGGAGGCTCCTGGCGACATCGTTCCGGACACGGGGAGGGCGGGCGTGGCCCACGGAGAGGGCGAGAGCCTCACCAGGAGGATCCGAGGCATATTCGACGGAGGGTTCGACCACATCAACACGGTTCCCACCGATGACCAGTTCGGCGCGAACAGATTCCACACGGGAAGCGCACGTGGGCACAGTGACTACTGGGACATGGAACGCGACGCGCACGGTTCGGAGGTTCCGAACGAAAGCCTGGACAACCAGGCGCAAATCATCACGGGATACCACGGAGGCAGGGATGTGACACTCGTTGACTGATGTCCGAACGGGTAGGGCTGTGGCGGCCTTGGTTCTCCTGGCCGCCCTGTCCGGCTGCGGGAGTTCCGACGGCGACCGCAAGGAGAAAAAGGAGAAACCAGTGCAGACGATCAGCGCAGCGACGCTCGGTGACCGCTTACGCGATATGTCCAAGCACGTCTACACAGCCCTGGATGTGCCAGACCCCATCGATGGGCCCACCGATGAGGTCACCCCGTACACCTGCGATGGCGACAACGGGCGGCCGCGCGAAGACCAGTACGGGCTGACCCACTGGTGGCAGATCAATGACATCAAGGATTTCAAGGCCCAGTTCATCCCTGCGGTGAAACGACTCAAGGAATACGGGGAGCGGCAGGGCTGGGAGATCGCAAAATTCAAGCTTCCGCCGGACGTCCTCGATCCGATCGTCGTCATGAGGGACCCGCGCACGGGATACGGTGTCTGGGTCAAAGCGCTCACGGGCAACGACCTCAAGCGCATCATCGCCCGCGTGAGCTCCCCCTGCGTCAAGGTGCCCCCCGGCGGAGAGAACCCCGCCACCTGAACCCCGAGGACGTCACCGTCGGCGCGGCGTCGGCAAGCCCAGCAGCCGGTCCTTCAGGGCCGGGAACTCCTCGCGGGTCTTGGCCACCCGCGCCAGGTCCAGTTCGACGTCGAGTACCTGCTCGTCCGGCCCCGCCTCGGCGAGCACCTCGCCCCACGGGTCCACGACGATGCTGTGTCCGGCCTGTTCCACCCCGGCGTGCGTGCCCGCGGTGCCGCAGGCCAGGACGTACGCCTGGTTCTCCACCGCGCGGGCGCGGGCCAGCAGGGTCCAGTGCTCGCGCCGCCGCGCGGGCCAGCCCGCCGGGATCACCAGCATCTGCGCGCCCGCGTCCACCAACAGCCGGAACAGCTCGGGGAAGCGCAGGTCGTAGCAGGTGGCCAGGCCGATCGTGGCGTCCGGGAGGACGGCGGTGGCGATCTCCTCGCCCGCGCCCATCATCACGGCCTCGCCCTTGTCGAAGCCGAAGCGGTGGATCTTGCGGTACGTACGGGCCAGTTCGCCGTCGGGGGAGAAGAGCAGGGAGGTGTTGTAGAGGGGGCCCTGGGGATCACGTTCCACGATGGACCCCGCGTGCAGCCACACCCCGGCGTCGCGCGCGGCCGCCGACATGGCCTCGGCCGTCGGGCCGTCCAGCGACTCGGCCTCGGCGGCGAACGACTCGTACGCGAACGCGCCCACCGGCCACAGTTCGGGCAGGACGACCAGATCGGCACCGGCCCGCGCGCGGACGAGCGCGGCCACTCGCACCCGGCGGTTTTCCACCGACTCGTCCGGGTCCACACCGATCTGGATCAAGGAGGCACGCACACTACCACCGCTCTCAGCTATCGACCCGTCAATCGGGGCCTACGATCAGATGCGAAAGCACTGCCGGGGTACTCCTGCGCAGCGTAACTTAATCGCCAGACAGCCAGACAGCACCCAGCCCGCGTATCAACCGCCCGAGGGGTCCCGTGACCGTCCATCCCAGCCTTCAGACCTCCATCGACGCCTGGACCCACTCCATCGAGGCGATATCCGCGTTGGTCACCCCACTCGTCGAGGGCGAGTGGAACCGGGCCACCGAGTGCCCAGGCTGGTCGGTGCGCGACATCGTCTCCCATGTCATCGGCCTGGAGTGCGAGATGCTGGGCGACCCGCGTCCGATCCACTCACTGCCGCGCGACCTGTTCCACGTCAAGGACGAGCTCTCCCGCTACATGGAGGTGCAGGTCGACGTACGGCGCTGCCACACGGCGCCGGAGATGACGTCCGAACTGGAGTACACGATCATCCGCCGGTCCCGGCAGCTGCGGAACGAGAAGCGGGAGCCGGACACGGTGGTGCGCACCGTGCTGGGCGGCAAGGAGATGCCGCTCGAACGGGCCCTGAAGCTGCGGGCGTTCGATGTGTGGGTGCATGAGCAGGATCTGCGCCGGGCCCTGGGTCAGCCCGGCAATCTGGACTCGCCGGGCGCCCACATCGCCCGTGACGTGCTGCTCGCGGGGCTCCCGTCGGTGGTCGGCGAGCGGGCCGGCGCGCCCGCGGGTTCGGCGGTCGTCATCGACGTGAGCGGCCCGCTGGAGTTCATGCGTACGGTGCGGGTGGATGCCGAGGGCAAGACGACGGTCGACGGCAGCGTCTCGCTGGGGCCGGCCGTGACGCTCGCGGTGGACTGGGAGACGTATCTGCGGCTGGCCTGCGGGCGGGTGCGGCCGGAGGCCGTGGCGGAGCGGGTCAAGGTCGAGGGCGACCAGGAGCTGGCGCGCGCGATCCTGGCCGAATTCGCGGTGACGCCCTAACTAGCGCCACCCGGCACCCGGCAGCAGGCGGCAGGCGGCAGGCGGCAGGCAGGCTCGTATCGCCACCCCGCCCCAGGCACCGCCAGGCCCGTGGCGCCATGTCGCCCCAGGCGCCGCCGAGCCCGTAGCACCCACCGGCCCCAGGCGCCGCCCCCGGCACCACCAGGCACCGCTTGGCGCCCGCAGCGCCACCCCGCCCCCTTCCGTCCCTCCCCTTGTCTCACCGTCGCGGCCGAGCGCCGCCGGTCAGGAGTTCGCCCCGCGGGCCGTGACAGGCCAGCGGTCGACCACCGCGCCGCCCCGGGTCACCAGGAGCTCGTCGGCCAGGTTCACCGCCGTACACACGTGGTTGGGTACGACGGCCAGGAGCGTGCCGGGCCGCGGCGGCGGAGTGCCGGGTGCCAGCGTGACGACGGCGTGGTGCTCGGAGAGCGAGGTGACGACCGCGCCGGGCAGCTCCGGGAGGAGCCCGTGGCCGGGCGCGTGCGGCGAGGTGTCCGTACTGAGGATCTTGCTCCCCGCGTCGAGGACGAAGCGGTCGGGCGCGGGCACGCTGACGACGGTGGCGGCGGCGGCCAGGGCGACGTCCTGGACGGTGCAGCTGCCCAGCGCGACCTGGGTCGCGTCGTTGAAGACGTAGACCCCGGGCCGCAGTTCGTTGACCACGCCGGCCCGCGCCGCGCCCGCGGTGGGGGTGGAGCCGCCGCTGATCACGGGGGCCGTCAGGCCGATGCCCTCGATGGCGCGGGCCGCTTCGCCCAGCGTGCGTTCCTCGTCGCGAGCCGCCGACTCGCGGGCCTCGGGCCCGTACCCGTGGCCGGGGAAGGTGAAGACGCCCCGCACCAGCAGACCCGCGTCGGTGGCCGCCCGCGCCACGGCCGCGGCGCGGTCCGGGGCGACGCCCGTGCGGTGGTGGCCGCTGTCGATCTCGATCAGGACCCAGAGCGGCCGAGCGGCGCCGCTCATGGCGCGCCCAAGCTGCGCGGCGCCCTCTACCGAATCCACACCCACGCTCAGCGCGACCCGCTCGGCCAGGCTCCGCAGCCGCCGCGCCTTGCCCTCGTCCACCCAGAGCGGGTACGCGATGAAGAGGTCCTCGACCCCCGCGTCCGCGAAGATCTCGGCCTCGCCGATGGTCGCGACGCTGAGCCCCGTCGCCCCCGCGCGGATCTGATACTCCGCCAGGCGCGGGCTCTTGTGGGTCTTCGCGTGCGGCCGCAGCGCGAAGCCGAGTGTGCGGGCCCGGTCGGCCATCCTGGCGATGTTGCGCTCCAAGATGTCCGCGTCCACCACCAGCGCCGGTGTGCTCACGCCCGCAGGCGGCCGAATCGTCACGTCATCGCTCCTGGTCGAATAGGAAACACGTACAGCACAAATCTGTACACAAACACGCACATATGCAGTCGTCAGACCGGAACATGTACCGCCTCCACGCGACTGGCCATGACCCGCTCCCGCTCACGCCGGTGCGCCCGGCCCCACAGGCGCAGGATCTGGCTCAGGCCCAGCGCCTGAAGGACGAAGACCGAGGAGAAGGCGATCCGGTAGTCGTCGCCCGTGGCGTCGAGAAGGAGGCCCACGGCCAGCAGTGTGGTGATCGAGGCCGTGAAGCCGCCCATGTTGACGATGCCGGACGCGGTGCCGAGCCGCTCCGACGGGTTCGCGGGCCGCGCGAAGTCGAAGCCGATCATGGAGGCGGGGCCGCAGGCCCCGAGTACGACGCACAGCGCGATCAGCACCAGGCGCGGGGCGTGCTCCCCAGGCCAGGCCAGGACTCCGCCCCACAGCAGCGCGGTGGCGGCGACCGTGCCGAGGGCCAGCGGGGCCCGTGCGGCGTGGTGGCGGGCGATGACCTGCCCGTAGACCAGGCCGATCACCATGTTGGACAGCACCACCAGGGTCAGCAGCTCGCCGGCGGCGGCCCGGTCGAGCCCCTGCGCCTCGACCAGGAACGGCATCCCCCACAGCAGCAGGAAGACCATTGCCGGGAACTGGGTGGTGAAGTGCACCCACATGCCCAGCCGGGTGCCGGGTTCGTGCCAGGCCGCGGCGATCTGGCGCCGTACGAAGCCCTTGTCGGCGTGCGCGGTCGGCGGGGGTTCGTACCCCTCGGGGTGGTCGCGCAGGAACAGCAGCGCCAGGACCAGCACCAGCACGCCGCCGAGCGCGCTGCCCGCGAAGGTCGGGGTCCAGCCGAAGCGGTGCAGCAGCTGGGCCAGCACCAGCGTCGAGATCAGGTTGCCCGCCATGCCGAAGAGCGCGGCTGTCTGCGCGATCAGCGGACCGCGGCGGGCCGGGAACCAGCGCGCCCCCAGCCGCAGCACGCTGATGAACGTCATCGCGTCGCCGCAGCCCAGCAGTGCGCGGGAGGCGAGCGCCATGCCGTAGGAGTGGGACAGCGCGAAGCCGAGCTGCCCCGTCGTGTACAGCACGATGCCCATGGTGAGCACCTTGCGGGTGCCGAGCCGGTCGACCAGCAGGCCGACGGGTATCTGCATCCCCGCGTACACCAGCAGCTGGAGGACGGAGAAGGTGGACAGCGCGGAGGCGTTGACGTCGAACCGGTCCGCGGCGTCCAGACCCGCCACACCCAGGCTCGTACGGTACGTGATCGCCACGAAGTAGATCGAGACGCCCAGGCCCCAGACGGCGATCGCGCGCCGCCCGCCGGGTGGATCCCCGGGCAGCGCGGGCCCGCCGCCGGCGCGGCTCGTCCCGGCGGGGACGCTCATCGCGCCTCGCCCCGCGCCAGGTTCCGCACCCAGCTGACGTGCCGGTGCACGACTGCGGCGGCCGCGTCCGCGTCACCGCCGCGCAGCGCCCGCAGGATCTCCCCGTGCTCGGCGATGTTCTTGGCGATGCGGTCCGGATGCGCGTGCATCACTGCCACGCCCATGCGCAACTGCCGGTCGCGCAGCTGGTCGTAGAGCCGGGAGAGGATCTCGTTGCCGGCGTGCCGCACGATCTCGGCGTGGAAGCACCGGTCGCTCACCGCCACCGCCGCCAGATCCCCGGCCGCCGCCTCCCGCCTCTGCCGCTCCAGCAGCTCCTCGAGCCGCGCGAGCAGCGACGGGGGCGCGGGCACGGCCTTGCGGGCGGCGTACTCCTCCACCAGCAGGCGCGTCTCGACCACGTCGGCGATCTCCTGCACGGACACCGGCAGGACCAGCGCGCCCTTCTTCGGATAGAGCCTGATCAACCCTTCCGCCTCAAGGCGGAGCAGCGCCTCGCGCACGGGCGTCCGCGACACCCCGACGGCTTCGGCGAGATCCCCTTCGGTGAGCAGCGTCCCGCCCTCGTAGCTCCGGTCGAGGACACCCTGCTTGACGTGCGCGTAGACCCGCTCGGCGGCGGGCGGCTGCTTGGCGGGGGCTGACTTCGCGGGAGACGTGGCGGGAGCGGGGGCAGGAGACATGCCCACAGCATAGATACAACAGGGATACGGCCGGGAGAGCCGTCCACGATCCGGACCTTCGCCAGGAGCGGTAGCGCTGATTAAGCGCTATTCTGCATGCATGGCTACTGTGCAAATTCGGAACCTCGACGACGAGGCCTACGCCATACTGCGCCGACGCGCGGCCGAGTCGGGCCGGTCCTTGCAGGAGTACCTGCGCATGCGGCTGGAACGGGATGCGCTCCAGCCCACAATCGACGAAGCGCTCGGGGCCGCCCGTGACGGACTCACGAGCAGCGTGTCCATGGAAGACATCCTCGCCGCACAACGTGAAGGGCGCGGCGAGTGATCGTCATCGACAACTCGGTGCTGGTGGCGGCGCTTCTGGACCACGGGCCGACAGGGAAGGCGTGCGCCGCCCGCATGTCCGGCCAGTCGCTGGCCGCACCGTCACTCATCGACATCGAGGCGGCGAGCGCGATCCGCGGTCTCCTGCTGGGCAAGAAGATCAAGCCGACCGACGCACACCACGCACTCCACCTGCTCCCCACCCTGCCGATCCGGCGCGTCCACCATGCGGATCTCCTGCCCCGGGTCTGGGAACTGCGTGCCAATTTCACGGCGTACGACGCCGCATACATCGCGCTGGCCGAGCACCTGGGCGCCCCACTGATCACCGGCGACGCGAAGCTGCAGCGCGGCTCGGGGGCTCGCTGCGCCATCGAGGTCATCCGCTGAGCCGTACGCCCGCCTTGTGCGTGGCGTCAGTTCACCGGCACACCCGAAGCGGCGAGCCGGCGGACCACCTGCCGGTACGCGGGCGCGCAGCGGTCGCTGTCCGCGCGCCCCAGCCAGGCGAGTTCGGCGATCTCGCGGCCGGGGATTGGATCGATATTGTCCGGCCCGCCGGTGAAGCACCGCATCCGCAGCGGGCGGCCGTTCTGCCCATGCGCGACGTCATGGACGGTGAACGCCTCGGTCAGGGCATCTGCGTCGACGACCAACCCCAGTTCCTCACCCAACTCCCGAGCCAGCGCCTGCGGCGCGGTCTCGCCCGGCTCGTACTTCCCACCGGGCAGGTAGAAGACGTCCTTGCCCTTGGTCCGTACGTTCAGCACCCGGCCGTCCCGTACACACAGCCAGGCCACCGACTCCAGCGGTTTGGGCCGGCACAGCGCGACGAGCTCGTGCCCGGTCTCCTCGTCCGTCCGCCGCCCTCGCTCCGCGAACCCCATACGGTCGTAGAACCGGCGGGCGCGCTCGTTCCGCTCGAAGACCTCCAGCGTCACTTCGCCGTGCAACGTGACGGCATGCTCCAGCAGCACCCGCCCGACCCCGGCCCCCTGCGCCTCGGGCGCGACGAAAAGCCCACCGATCTCGGCCTCCAGCAGCCCGAGCAGCCCGATGACGGTGCCCTCCGCAGTCTCGGCGACCCAGTTGTCGGCGTGTACGAGACAGACCTCCCGCACCTTCCGCGCCCGGGCGCCCGCGCCCTCCCCGTCGATGAACGGATGCGCGGCCTTAGAAGCCCGCGACCACAGATCGACCACGGCCTCCTCGTCGGTCGGCTGATAGGGGCGGATGATCGTTTCCAAGCTCACCCGACCGACCGTAAGCAACGTCCATTACCCAGGCAATCGCATTACCGCGCCGGCAGCAGCTCCAGGTGAATCGCGAGGACGCCGAGCGCCTCTTTCTCGACGGGATAGATCCCGCGACAGGCTGCCAGCAGCTCTTCTCGGCTCTTCCCCTCCCCGCCGATGGCACGGCTGTCCTCAGCGTCCAGCATGGCCTCGAAGGAGGCGTACTCCTTCACTTTGACGACCCGCGTACGCAGGACGTCATCACCGGAGACGAAGCACAGCACCAGCCCCGGGGCGATCTTCCGCATGCTGGGGTAGCCGACGCGGACCTCGACGGTCTTGATGCCTGCCGCGATCAGATCGAAGTAGGGCTTGCGGATATTGATCGCGCGCTCGCCGCGCTCCGGTTCGGCCACGCCAGTCTCCTTCACGCTCACGTGGTGGCAGATTCCAACGGCAGCAGCGCTTCCGCGCGCTCCCGGAGTTCTGCCGCCTCGGGCACACTCCGGTGACGGTCCAGACGCGCGTACATGTCCTGCGCGGCCTGCCCCACCTTCACTGACCGGATGCCGTCCGCGCACTCCAGGAACGCCCCCCATGTGGACAGCGCCGCGTCGAGGTCGCCTCGCCGCAGGTGGACCTGGCCCAGGTCGGCAAGAACGATGGCGCGGCTACGCCGACGGTCCAGGCCATGAATGTCCAACGCCTGTCCGAGATAGTCGGTCGCAGCGTCCAGATCGCCGAGTTGGGCGAGGATCATCCCGGAGTGGTGGGCCCATCGGCCGACGCTGAAGTGCGACGCCCACGACTCACCCGGCGGAGCGTCCGGTGCCCGCTCGATGGCGGCTCGGGAGTCGGCCAGCGCGCGGGTGGCCAGCCGGCGGTCGCCGTCCAACGCGGCGGCATCCGCCAACGTGGTCTGGTAGTACGACACAGCACGTGGGTCGTCCAGGTTCTTGGCCTCCTCGACACACTTCTCCGAGATCCGCAGAGCGACAGCCCGGTGCCCGAGGTCGATGGCCTGCACCGCCAGACCGCGCAGGGCGGTCGCCGAGAGTTCCACGTCCCCGGCTTCGGCGGCGAGGCGGTACGCGTGTGCGTAGTACCGCTGGGCCAAGCCATCGTTGCCCTCGTCCTGAGCCATCCAACCGGCCAGATGGACAAGCTGCGACGACGCCGCGAACAGGGCACGCCCGGTGTTCTCGGTGTACGTGCCCTCCAGCCAGGGGCCGACATCTTCGGTCAGGTACCGCACCGCAAGGTGGCGAGCATGGCCGCCTCCCAGCTCGGCGGCCGCATCACCCAGACGCTGCGTCATCTGCCGGATGGCGACGATCTCACCCGAGCCGACTCGAATACTCCGCGCGCGGTTGGCGGTGCGTCGAACGATGCTTTCAGGATCCGGCAGGTTCAAGACGCCGAGGGCGTACGCACCGGTCGCGCCAAGGAAGTTCCGCCGTAGCACGTCGCTCCTTCCCAATTCGAGGACTGACGCCACGGTATCCGCGACCACCGGTTCGGACTCGGCGCGTTCCCCTGCGCGTACCAGCGTTGCATCCAAGTCCAGGACTTCGACGATGAACGGAAGCCAGTAATCCGGCTTCCGTTTGCCCACCATCCACCGGCGGACGGACTGTCGATCGAGCCCGTTGGGCCCTCGCCCTTCCGCGATCCCTAACTCTCTGGCGAGCTTCGCAGGCCCCCAACCTCGTGACTGGCATGCCTGCCGGATTAGCTCGCCGATCTCCAGACCTTCGAACACTTCGCCCCCCATCCCCTTCGGCGGGCCTACACGGGCCTACAGAGGGCCCACAGCCTGGCACCTCCTCACCGTCCGTATCCAGGCATTGACTGAACATCACGCAGACGGTTGGCGGCCATCAAACGGAAAGGCGAATACCGCATGCCAGGCGACAACAAGACACCTGCTCCCGGGGGCACCTGGTCTCCCGTCACGCACACCACCCCGCTCAAGCGGGACGTGATGTATGACCACCGAGCCCAACAGGCCGCCCTCGGTATCGAGATGCACCACACCGATGGCCGCACGACGGAATCGGTCCTGGTCCTCACTCCGGACCAGGTTGAGCTGTACCGCATCCAGCTGGAGCAGGCCATCGAGAAGCGGGAAAAAGCCCGCAGGGCACTCATGGCCGGGCCCACCGTGCGCCGCTGACCGCGCCGAACAAGACCGCGACCAGAACAGGAGGATGTCGGACAGTGGACACACGCAACCGACACAGGAATCAGTGCGAGGAGTACGCCCGTCTGGACCGGCGGCCGTACTTCGAGCGCAAAGCTCGCTACGAGGTGGCGGCCGACCGGATGCGCCGGGGCGGCTTGTGCGATCGCGACATCGTCGTGGACGTAGGAGCCGGGTACACGGAACTCGACGTGTGCCTGCGCGTGGACCACGGCTGGCGCGGACGGTACGTGCCGGTGGACGGCTGGCTCGACGGGACCGATTTGGAGGTCTGGAAGCCCGAAGACACCTTCGGCTGGTTCGCCGCGCTGGAAGTCCTCGAACACCTCAAGGACCCGGGCCGGTTGGTCGAGGAGTTCAAGGCCAAGGCCACCCGTGGATTCGTCATCACCACCCCGAACCCGAACGTCGTGGACGTCCTCGCCATGGACCCCACCCACATTACGCCGCTGAGCCGGGACGTCCTGGAATCGTGGGGGATCTATACGACGGTTCACAAATTCTACGGTCGGCACGAAGACGGCATCGCCGGGCTCTGGACTCGGGAGCCGGTTCGATGACCGCTTCTGCCGCGCGGCGCCGTCTGCTTCCCGTCATCCCCGTGCAAGGGCGGGGTGACGCGGCCCCTCCGCCCGAGGTGGTCCAGCGCGTCAACAGCCTTCCGATCCAGTCCGTTGAAGACGTCCGTGCCCGTTTCCCCCATGTGCCGGTGGAAGAGATTCGAGCCGACGGGCATTTCGGCAACCTGCGGATCCTGACCACCAGCACATGCCGCATGCGCTGCGGCTACCCGGGCGAAGACATCATGTGGTGCCACAACGAGGGAATGGAGCGGAACAAGGTTCCGGAAGCCGACCTCGACCGCATGCTCACCACGGTGGCGTACTTCCGCGCCAACTTCGGCATCGACCACGTCACCCTCGCCGGACTGCAACCCCGCCTGGACGATGACCTGTTGGGCTTCATCGAACGGCTTCGGGCTCAGGGCATCACCAAGGTGTCACTCGTCAGCCACGGCCTGGATCTCGTCCCTTGGCTGCTCCGGCTGAGGTCCGCCGGGCTGTCGGACGTGGTGCTGTCCATCCAGGCGTTCGAGCGTGCCGCGTACGCGGACATCATGGGCGTGGACGCGTTCGACAACGCACTCGCCGTCATCGACGCCTGTCACCGGATGGAACTGCCCATCACGGTCAACCGGGTCCTCCTACGCGGCTACCACAGCGACATCCCCGCCTTCCTCGCCTGGGCCGCTCGGCGGAATCTCCGGGTCCGCCTGTACGACGTGCTCTGGATGCCCGGCCAGGAGGCTCAGTTCCTCACCCACCACGTCTCGTGGCAGGAACTGACCGGCTTGTGGGAGAGCCTGGTCGAACGGATCACGGTGTGGACGTACGGGCTCCCCGGGCGGATCAACATCGTCTTCTGGCTCCGGGGCGGCGGCTCAGTGGAGACCAACGTCAACGCGCCGAAGCGGCAGCACACCACTCCCTTATGCCTGAGCTGCGGCCTCAAGGACGCATGCGCCGAGGGGTGGCTGGGCTGCGGGATCCGCGTCACCGCAGACCAGAAGGTGACCCCTTGCGTGCTCCGGCCCGATCTCGCGCTCCCGCTGCTACCTGACGGTAGCCAATACGTTGGGCCCGCCACGCTGACGACCTACCTCGCCGGGGAGAACCATGAGCCTGCTGGACGGTAAGCGACTGATCATTTCGGGCGTGCTGACGGACGACTCGATCGCCTACGCGGTCGCCGAAACGGCCATGCACGAAGGTGCCGAGGTGCTGCTGACCAACGCTCCCGGGCGCCCCTCATCGATCATGGGCCGGATCGCGAAGCGGCTGCCGGCCGAGCCCGTGGCGCTCGTTCCGGCCGACCTCACCGACGACGGCGGCGTACAGGCCATCCACGACGCGGCGGCCGAGCGGTGGAACGCCGTGGACGGGGTGCTGCACGCTGTCGCCTATGCCCCGGAGGCCGCCCTCGGAGGCAACTTCCTCCACACCGAGTGGGACGACGTGGCAACCGCCGTCAAGGTCTCCGCCTTTTCACTGAAGACGCTTTCGGCGGGACTGCGCCCGCTGATGGAGAAGGCCGACAACGGGGCGTCGGTCGTGAGTCTGGACTTCGACGCGTCCGTCGCGTGGCCCGTCTACGACTGGATGGGCGTGGCGAAAGCGGGGCTGGAGTCCATCACCCGCTACCTCGCCCGGGACCTCGGACCAGCCGGAATCCGGGTCAACACCGTCTCCGCCGGGCCCATCCGGACCATGGCGGGGAAGTCCATCCCAGGCTTCGACCGGCTCGCCGACGCCTGGGGGAGCCGCGCGCCCCTCGGGTGGGATGTGCGGGACGCCGGTCCTGTCGCCGGGACGGTCGCGTATCTCTTCTCGGACCTGTCGCGCGGCGTCACCGGCAGCGTGCTGCACGTGGATGGCGGGTACCACGCCATGGGCGCCGACAAGCGGTGACCGCCGCGCGGTGACAGCCGCAGACGCGGCGAGAGGGGCCGGGAGCGCGGCTGCGCTTCCGGCCCCTCTCGGTGTCGTACGGGCGGCTACGCCCAGGTGATCAGCTTCTTCGGGTTCTCCAGGACCGCCGCGATGTCCGCCAGCACCTTCGAGCCCAGTTCGCCGTCGACCAGGCGGTGGTCGAAGGACAGGGCCAGGGTCGTCACATGGCGTGGCTTGACCTTGCCCTTGTGGACCCACGGCTGGAGCTTGATCGCGCCGAAGGCGAGGATCGCCGATTCGCCGGGGTTCAGGATCGGGGTGCCGGTGTCGACGCCGAAGACGCCGACGTTGGTGATGGTGACCGTGCCACCGGACATGTCCGCCGGGCTGGTCTTGCCCTCGCGGGCGGTGGCGACCAGGTCGGAGAGGGCCTGGGACAGTTCGGGGAGGGCCTTGGTGCCCGCGTCCTTGATGTTCGGGACGATCAGGCCGCGCGGCGTGGCCGCCGCGATGCCCAGGTTGACGTAGTCCTTGTAGACGATCTCCTGGTTGGCCTCGTCCCAGGTCGCGTTGATGTCCGGGTTGCGCCGGATGGCGACCAGCAGGGCCTTGGCGACCAGCAGCAGCGGGTTGACCCGCAGGCCCGCCATGTCCGGGTCCTGCTTGAGGTCCTGGACCAGCTTCATCGTCCGGGTCACGTCCACGGTGATGAACTCCGTGACGTGCGGGGCCGTGAAGGCGCTGGAGACCATCGCCTGCGCGGTGGCCTTCCGTACGCCCTTGACCGGCACCCGGCGCTCGCGGTCCGCGCCGACAGCGGCCGGAGCGGGGGCGGTCACGGCCACGGGCTCGGGGGTCACGGGCACGACGGCCGGGGCCGCCGCCGAGGCCGCCGCGTGCACGTCCTCGCGGGTGATGGTCCCGTCCGGGCCGGTCGGGGTCACCGTCGCCAGGTCGATTCCCAGGTCCTTGGCGAGCTTGCGCACCGGCGGCTTCGCCAGCGGGCGCGCGCCGATCGGCGCGGTGGTGAAGGTCCCGGTGGGGGCGGGGGTAGTGGCCGCGGGGACCGGGGCGGCCGGGGCCGCGCCGTGTCCGTTCAGCTCACTCTGTATCGCGGACGCCGCCCGCCGCTCCTCCGGGGCGGCCCTGCCGGGCACCGGCTTGCGCGGGCGCCGCTTCGTCGACGACGGCGCGGCGCCGTAGCCGACGAGGACCGCCTGGCGGCCCTGCGGCTCCCCCTCCGCCTCCTCCGCCGGCTTCTCGGGAGCGGCGGGCGCGGCCTCCGCCCCGGTACCGGACGGCGTCCCCGCGCCGGGCTGGGTGTCCACCGAAATGATCACTGTGCCGACGTCGACCGTGATGCCCTCGCCGAAGCGCAGCTCGTGCACCACGCCGTCGAACGGGATCGGCAGCTCGACGGCGGCCTTGGCCGTCTCGACCTCGCACACCACCTGGCCGTCCGTCACCGTGTCGCCCGGCGCCACGTACCACTTGAGGATCTCCGCCTCGGTGAGCCCCTCGCCCACGTCGGGCATCTTGAACTCGCGGAAGCGCTGATCGGTTCCAGTCATGGTCACGACTCTCCTCAAGCCCCTCAGTACGCCAGCGCGCGATCGACGGCGTCGAGTACCCGGTCCAGTCCCGGAAGGTACTCGTCCTCCAGCCGGGACGGCGGGTACGGGGCGTGGAAGCCGCCAACCCGCAGCACCGGGGCCTCCAGGTGGTAGAAGCACCGCTCGGTGATCCGCGCGGCCAGCTCCGACCCCATGCCCATGAAGACCGGCGCCTCGTGCACCACCACCAGCCTGCGCGTCTTCTCCACCGACCGCTGCACGGTGTCGAAGTCGATCGGCGACATCGACCGCAGGTCCACGACCTCGATCGACTTGCCCTCCTCGGCGGCGGCCGCGGCCGCGTCCAGGCAGACCTTCACCATCGGCCCGTAGGCCGTCAGCGTGAGGTCGGTGCCCTCGCGGACCACCCGGGCCGCGTGCAGCGGGCCGGGGATGGCGGAGGTGTCCAGCTCGGACTTGTCGTGGTAGCGGCGCTTCGGCTCGAAATAGATCACCGGGTCATCGCTGGCGATCGCCTGCTGCATCATCCAGTAGGCGTCGGACGCGTTCGACGGGGAGATCACCTTCAGGCCCGCGACGTGCGCGAACAGCGCCTCGGGCGACTCGCTGTGGTGCTCGACCGCGCCGATGCCGCCGCCGTAGGGGATACGGATGACGACCGGCATCTTGACCTTGCCCAGCGCGCGGGCGTGCATCTTGGCCAGCTGGGTGACGATCTGGTCGTACGCGGGGAAGACGAAGCCGTCGAACTGGATCTCCACCACCGGGCGGTAGCCGCGCAGCGCGAGGCCGATCGCGGTGCCGACGATGCCGGACTCGGCGAGCGGGGTGTCGATGACCCGCTCCTCGCCGAAGTCCTTCTGGAGGCCGTCGGTGACCCGGAAGACGCCGCCGAGCTTGCCGACGTCCTCACCCATGATCAGGACCTTGGGGTCGTTCTCCAGCGCGGTGCGCAGGGACGCGTTGATCGCCTTGGAGAGCGACATCTTCTGGACAGCCATGTCAGTTGCCCTCCTCGGACGCGGAACCGGACACGGGACCGGACTCGGAATCGGTCACGAACGATGCGTGGTACGCGGCGAACTCGGCGCGCTCCTCGTCGACCAGCATGTGTCCGTCCGCGTAGATGTTGTCGAAGAGCGACATGGGTTCCGGGTCGGGCATCGACCGCACCACGTCGCGCACCCGCTTGGCGAGCGCGTCGCTCTCCGTCTCCAGCTCGGTGAAGAACGCCTCGTCGGCGAAGCCCTCGGCGGTGAGGTAGGTCCGCATCCGCAGGATCGGGTCGCGCGCCTCCCACAGCTCGCGCTCCTCGGAGCTGCGGTAGCGCGTGGGGTCGTCGGAGGTGGTGTGCGCGCCCATGCGGTACGTGAACGCCTCGATCAGGGTCGGGCCCTGGCCGGTGCGGGCCCGCTCCAGCGCCTCCCGGGTGACGGCCAGGCAGGCGAGGACGTCATTGCCGTCCACCCGCACGCCCGGGAAGCCGAAGCCCGCGGCGCGCTGGTACAGCGGCACCCGGGTCTGCTTCTCGGTCGGCTCGGAAATGGCCCACTGGTTGTTCTGGCAGAAGAAGACGACCGGCGCGTTGTACACGGCGGAGAAGGTGAAGGCCTCGTTGACGTCGCCCTGGCTGGAGGCGCCGTCGCCGAAATAGGCGATGACCGCGGAATCCGCGCCGTCCTTGGCCACGCCCATCGCGTATCCCGTGGCGTGCAGCGTCTGCGACCCGATGACGATCGTGTACAGGTGGAAGTTGTTGACCGTGGGGTCCCAACCACCGTGGTTCACGCCGCGGAACATGCCCAGCAGATTGACCGGGTCGACCTCGCGGCACCAGGCGACGCCGTGCTCACGGTAGGTGGGGAAGACGTAGTCGTCGTCGCGCAGGGCCCGGCCGGAGCCGATCTGCGCGGCCTCCTGGCCCAGCAGCGAGGCCCACAGGCCCAGCTCGCCCTGGCGCTGGAGAGTCGTGGCCTCGGCGTCGAAGCGGCGGGTCAGCACCATGTCCCGGTACAGGCCGCGCAGTTCTTCGGGGGTCAGGTCGATGGAGTAGTCCGGGTGCTCGACCCGCTTGCCCTCCGGCGTCAGCAGTTGCACGAGCTGAGGTTCATCCGCCGGGCGTTGCTTAGCGCTGCTGCGCTTGGTGCTGCTGCGGCGTGGCTTGCGCGCGGCAGTGCTGTCCACGGTCACGTGTGCTCCTCCGTCTGTCCGGCCCCCGGGGTCCACCGACGGGCCAGTGCGGCTCGCCTGGGCGGCGATGGCGCACGGGGTGGTGTGCGCCGAGGGCCGGCCAGGCGTGACAGGTGTCCCGGCGGATGCCTGCAAAAAGCACGTTACCCAGTGCTTCACATCTCTGCGAAACCCTTCCTGACCTGCAATTTTGCTTGGATATCCAAGTAAATCGCGAAGGATCGGAAACTTTCACTGGTCAGAGCCCCGCAGGCCCGCGGAACAGCGGCACGTTATCCCGAGGACAAGAGCAAGGGAAGACTTTGTGTGTGAGACTGGATCCCGTGCCCGAAGAAGGAAAAATCACGGTATTTCTCCTTGACGACCACGAAGTCGTCCGGCGTGGCGTGCACGACCTCCTCTCCGCGGAGCCGGGAATCGAGGTGGTCGGAGAGGCGGGGACCGCCGCGGACGCGCTCGTCCGGATCCCGGCCACCCGCCCCGATGTCGCCGTACTCGACGTCCGCCTGCCGGACGGCAGCGGCGTCGAGGTGTGCCGCGAGGTCCGGTCGGCGGACGCCTCCATCCGGTGCCTGATGCTCACGTCCTTCGCCGACGACGAGGCGCTGTTCGACGCGATCATGGCGGGCGCGTCCGGGTACGTGCTCAAGGCGATCCGCGGCGGCGAGCTGCTGGCCGCGGTGCGGGACGTGGCGGCGGGCAAGTCGCTACTGGACCCGGTGGCCACGGCGCGGGTGCTGGAGCGGCTCCGGGAGGGCGCGGGGCCCCGGACCGACGACCGGCTGGCGAACCTCACCGAGCAGGAGCGGCGGATCCTCGACCTCATCGGGGAGGGGCTCACCAACCGCGCGATCGGCGAGCGGCTGCACCTCGCGGAGAAGACGATCAAGAACTACGTCTCCAGCCTGCTGTCGAAGCTCGGCATGCAGCGGCGCTCGCAGGCGGCGGCGTACGTGGCCCGGCTCCAGGCGTCCGGCCCGGGCCCGCAGGACTGAACCGCTCCGGCCCGGGCCCGCAGGACTGAACCGGTCGATCCCGGGCCTGGCCCGCAGGACCGAACCGGTCGATCCCGGGCCTGGCCCGCAGGACCGAACGGCCCCGGCCCCGGCCCTGACCCCGGCCCCAGCCCCAGCCCCGGGGCTGAACCGGTGGCCGGACGGGACCTAAGCCCCGCGACCACGGGCCCGCCGCCCCTACAGACGCCCCCGAGCGCGAGCGCAAGGTGGAGCCATGCCCACCGACAAGCACCGCGATCCCCGCGCCCTGGACCTGCTCCGCCGTACCCGCTACGGCCGGATCTCGGTGAGCATCGGCGCACTCCCCTTCGTGACCGTGGCCCGGCACACCGTCAGCGGCGCCGACGTCCTGCTGCGCCTGCACCGCGGCCACGGCTACCACCGGGCGTGCGACGGGAACGTCGTCGCCTACGGTGTCGACACCGCGGGCGGCGACGGCCCCGCCGGCGCGGCGGCGGCCGATGAGTTCTGGTCCGTGCAGTGCGTGGGCACCGCCCGCGCCGTACGCCCCGAACCCGATGAGCTCACGCGCCTGGGACCGGTCCCCCGGCTGGCCGACGACGCCCCGTACGACCCGGTGTATCTACGTCTGCGACCACGGTTCGTAACCGTCCATCACATCGCAGGTATCGCCGCGTCGCAAGCTGAGCACTCTCCGTGACGCACGTCATTTAACATCTGTCGCGTGCCGCGCTCACCTGTCCCCCTCGCCGAGACCGCCCCTCCCGACGGGACGACACTGCACACCTTGCTGCGGCGCTACGACATCCCCGGCGAGCCGCTCTCGTGCGAGCCGCTCGCCCAGGGCCTGCTCAACCGCGGCTACCGGCTCGCCACCACCCGCGGCCGCTACTTCCTCAAACACCACCTCGACGGCGACCGGGCCGCGATCGCCCGTCAGCACCGGGTGACACTGCGGCTGGACGCCCTCGGGCTGCCGGTCGCGCCGCCCGTCGCCGACACGGGCGGCCGCACGGTCACCGTCATCGACGGCCGTTGCTGGGCGCTGCACCCGTGGATCGACGGACAGCACCGCGACGGCGGTGAACTGACGCACACTCAGTCCGCCCGGCTGGGCGCCCTGCTGGGGCTGGTGCACACCTGCCTGGAAGAGGTCATCGACCCGCGCACGCCCGCGCCCCGGGCGCCGCACGCCCCGGACGAGGCCGGCGCCGACCCCGCGCACACCTTCGCCCTCATCGACCGGCTGCTGGCGCTCGCCCGCGCCCGCCGCGGCCACGACGCGTTCGACGAGCTGGCCGTGCACCGGCTGGTGGAGCGGCGGGAGTTGCTGGAGCGGCACGCGCACCGCCGTCCGGCGGCCGCCGCCGTCCCCGCCACGGGCTGGGTCCACGGCGACTTCCACCCCTTGAACCTGCTCTACCGGGATGCGGAACCCGCCGCGATCGTGGACTGGGACCGGCTGGGCGTGCAGCCGCGCGCGGAGGAGGCGGTACGGGCCGCCGCGATCTTCTTCGTCCGGCCCGGCGGCACGCTGGAGCTGACCAAGGTGCGCGGATACGCCCGCGCCTACCGCCGCACCACGGGCGCCGGGCCCGCCGAACTGGCCGCCGCCGCACACCGGGTGTGGTGGGAACGGCTCAACGACTTCTGGATGCTGCGCTGGCGCTACCAGTTGGGGGACCGGCGCGCGGACCACCAGTTCCCGGCGGCCGCGGCGCTCGCGGTGTGGTGGACGCGGGAGTACGACGCGGTGCGCGAGGCGTTCGCGGGCTGACCGGCCCGCGAAGCCCGCGAACCACCGAGTCGGCCCCGTACGTCTCCGGGCCCCCGTACGTCTCCGGTCCCCGTGCATCTCCGGGTCCCCGTACATCTCCGGGTCGGCGACGCACGCGGCCGAAGGCGGTCGTCAGGGGCCGATTCGGTCGAAGGCCGTCGTCAGGGGCCCACTCCGCCGTCTTCGCCACCCGTCACGCCACCGGTGTCCGTCGGGTCGGTGGGCTCGGTCGGCGGATCGGTCGGCTCCGTCGGCGGATCGGTCGGCTCGGTCGGCGGGTCCGTGGGCTCGGTCGGCGGGTCCGTGGGCTCCGTCGGCGGATCGGTCGGCTCCGTCGGCCCCGTGCTCGGGGTCTGGGTGTCGTACGTCGGCCCCGTACTCGGCGTGTAGCCGCCCGTGTTGCCGCCCGTGTCCCCCGGCTGCTGGGTCTGCGTCGGCGTCTCGGTCGGCTTCCTCGTCGGGTCCTTGGTGCTGGAATGCGACGTGGACGGGCCCGGCTTGTCCCTGCCGGGGTCCTTCTTGTTGCCGTCGAGGTCCAGCGCGAACGCGACGCCCGCCGCGATGGCGATCACCGCCAGCACGACCAGCAGCACCACCTTCCCGCGGCCGCGGCGGCCGCCCCCGCCCCGCCCGGACCCGTCGTCGTACCCGTCATAGCCGTCGTATCCGCCGTCGTCCCCGTAGCGACCGGCCACGGCCGGCTGCTGCGAGGTGTCCCCCTGGCCGGGGTGCGGCAGGGCCGTGGTGCCGGGCAGGCCCATCGCCGCGGTCGAGCCGCCCAGGTGCTGGGGGATCGGCCCGGTGTTCCACGTACCGGTGTGGCCACCGGCCTCCTGGAGCATCTGCAGCGCGTACTGCACCAGGCCGCGCATCTCCTCCGCGCTCTGGAACCGGTCGTCCGGGTCCTTGGCGAGCGCGCGCATCACCATCCCGTCCAGCTCCGGCGGCACCGCGCCGTCGGAGATCTCCGACGGCGGCACCGGCACGTCCTGAACGTGCTGGTAGACCACCGACAGCGGGGTCTCGCCGACGAACGGCGGGCGCAGCGCCAGCAGTTCGTACAGCAGGCAGCCGGTGGCGTACAGGTCCGAGCGGTGGTCCACGGCCTTGCCGAGGGCCTGCTCGGGGGAGAGGTACTGGGGCGTGCCCATGACCATGCCGGTCTGGGTCATGGTGGTGGACGACGCGCCGTGCAGGGCACGGGCGATGCCGAAGTCCATGACCTTCACCGCGCCGCTGTTGGTGATGATCACGTTGGCGGGCTTGATGTCGCGGTGCACGATCCCGTGCTGGTGGCTGTAGGCCAGCGCCTCCAGCACCCCGGAGACGATGATCAGCGCCTGCTCCGGCGGCGGCGCGTCGGCGTTGATCAGCAGATCCCGGATGGTCCGGCCCTGGACCAGCTCCATCACGATGTACGGGACGGTGTGCTGGCCGCCTGCCGCGGAGCCGCTGTGCAGCACCGTGTCCTCGCCGGAGTCGTAGACGGCGACGACGGCATGGTGGTTGAGCCCGGCGACCGACTGCGCCTCGCGCGTGAACCGGGCCTTGGAGACCGGGTCCTCGGCCAGGTCGGCGCGGAGCAGCTTCACCGCGACCGTACGGCCCAGGCGGACGTCCTCGGCGGCGAAGACCTCGGCCATGCCGCCGCGGCCGAGCCGGTGGGTGAGGCGGTAGCGGCCGTCGCCGACCAGACCACCATTCCCCCAGATTTCCGGCGAATCGGGCATTCCATTGCCCCCCACGGCGCCCCCAGCATCAGGTTCGGAGGGCCCTTGGGCGCTCTGGGTCTGTGCCATCGGTCCTCGCCGTCGTGATCTGTCCGCTTGCGCGGGCGGTATACGGTGCTCCGGCTCTTCACGCTACAGGCTCCGCGCCGTACTCCGGTCCGGGATGGACCGGTCATCAAACCCGTTACGGGGTAAGCGACGCAAATCACGTGGTGGCTTCTTGCGCATCCGGTCACGGATCGGGCACGCGGCTTGACGTGTCCGTGGCCTGCGGCAGACTTGGCGAAGATATCGGGAACAGCGAGATCAAGACACGGCGATCACCAAGATCACGGTCAGCGACTCAACAGGACGATCAGAGCGCGGATCCATGCGTCAGGGCAGTGCGCCGAGGGGGAAGTAAAACAATGAGCCAGCACGGCGCACAAGGCCGCTTCGCGGGCCAGTCGATCGGCGGCGGCCGGTACCAGCTCCAGGATCTGCTCGGCGAGGGCGGCATGGCGTCGGTGCACCTCGCCTACGACACCGCGCTGGACCGGCAGGTCGCCATCAAGACCCTGCACACCGAGCTCGGGCGCGAGCAGTCCTTCCGCGAGCGCTTCCGGCGCGAGGCGCAGGCCGTGGCCAAGCTCTCGCACACCAACATCGTCTCGGTCTTCGACACCGGCGAGGACGACATCAACGGCTCCCTGATGCCGTACATCATCATGGAGTACGTCGAGGGCCAGCCGCTGCGCTCGGCGCTCGACACCGACGTCCAGCAGTACGGGGCGATGCCCACCGACAAGGCCCTGAAGATCACCGGCGATGTGCTCGCCGCTCTCGAGGTCAGCCACGAGATGGGCCTGGTCCACCGCGACATCAAGCCCGGCAACGTGATGATGACCAAGCGCGGTGTGGTCAAGGTCATGGACTTCGGTATCGCGCGCGCCATGCAGTCCGGCGTCACGTCGATGACGCAGACCGGCATGGTCGTGGGCACCCCGCAGTACCTCTCGCCCGAGCAGGCGCTGGGGCGGGGCGTGGACGCGCGCAGCGACCTGTACTCGGTCGGCATCATGCTCTTCGAGCTGCTGACCGGACGGCTGCCGTTCGACGCGGACTCGCCGCTGGCCATCGCGTACGCGCACGTGCAGGAGGAGCCGGTCGCGCCCTCCACCATCAACCAGTCCATACCGCCCGCGGTGGACGCGCTGGTGGCCCGCGCGCTGAAGAAGAACCCCAACGAGCGCTTCCCCACCGCCGAGTCGATGCGCGACGAGTGCGAGCGGGTCGGCCGCACCGGCCAGACCGGCACCTCGCCGATCATCATCACCGGCGGGCCGCCGGCGCGCAGCGGCGCGGGTGTCGGCTCGGCGGTCTTCCCGCCGCTGGACACCCCGGCCCCGGGCGCGCAGGGCGTGCAGACGCCGTACCAGCCGCAGCCGGGCGCCGGCCAGTACCAGGGCGGCTTCGGGCCCTCCACCCCGCCGCCGACCGCCCCCCACCAGCAGGCGTTCGCGGCTTCGGCACCCGCGCAGGCGCAGGCGCCCACGGTGTCGTACCCCGGCGGGGCTTCGACCCCGCCGCCGTACAACGTCACGCCCACCCCGGCCGCGTCCGGCGGCAGCGGCGGAGGCAGCGGGAGCGGGAGCGGGAGCGGTGACAACGGCAACAAGAAGGTGATCATCGGCTCCGCGGTGGTCGCGGCGCTGGCGGTGCTCGGCGTGGTGCTGGTCATCGCGCTCAGCGGCGGCGGCAAGGACGACGACGAGCCGGAGGCCAAGCCGACGCCGACCAAGAGCGCCACGCCGTCCGGCTTCAACCCGGGGAACGACGTCAAGAGCAAGACGATCGACCCCGAGGAATGCACGGAAGCCGACACGGTCTACGACGACGACGACGCCATCCGGCTGCCGAACTTTCAGTTCAAGTTCGACGAGTCCGTGAAGAAGTGCATCACGGACGCGGGCTGGAAGTACAAGGTCACTCCGAAGAACGAGGCCGTCTGGGGCAAGGGCTCGGTGCTCGACTACTCCCCCAAGGGCACCTACGACGACAAGTTCATTCCGGACACCAACAACGTGATCGAGCTGGTCGTCTCCACGGGCATCCCCGAGTAAGCACGGCGAGCTTCGGCTGTGAGCCTTGCGCCATGGGCCCGGCACGCACTGTGCGTGCCGGGCCCATGGCGTTTGCGGTCACTGGGTCTGGTGCGGAGGGTCTGGTGCGGAGAGTCTGGTGCGGAGGCTTCGGTCGGGTGGCCGGTCGACGATCAGCGGTCGGCGGTCGGCGGTCGGCGGTGAGTGGTCGGCGGTCACCTGTCGGCGGTGAATCCCGTGCGCCAGCTCGGGTGGAGCGGACGCCAGCCACGGGAGCGCGCCAGCGCGTTGTCCGCGCCCCGCTGCCAGCCCTCACGCCCCTCGGCGGGGGCGGCCGCCGGGGCGTCAGTGGCGCGGCCGCGCAGCAGAGCCTCGACGGGCCCGCCGGGCGCGTACCAGGTACCGGGGCCGTAGAACTCGCCGTACCGCAGGATGACGTACTCCGGCAGTTCGGCGCACGCCTCCTCCAGGGCCCGCAGACTGCCGCGCATCGCGGCCCGTCGGCCCGGGGTGGCATCCAGCGGGGTGCGCTCGTCGGCGGGCCCGTCACCCGGCTCGTACGCGAAGGCCAGCGACTGCGCGACGATGCGGGTGACTCCGGCACGCTTGGCCGCGCCCACCAGGTTGCGGGTGCCTTCGCGGCGGATCCGCCCGTTGGCGGCGGGGTCGCCGTACGCGAGGTCGGTGAGCTGGTGGACGACCACGTCGGGGGCGGCGGCCGCGACCGCCCGGTCCACGGCGGCCGCGTCGTAGACGTCCATGGGTACGGCGGTGACGCCCTGCGCCCTCAGCCGGGCCAGGCCCTCGGGTGTACGGGAGGACGAGGTGACGTGGTGCCCCGCGGCCAAGAGGAGCGGGACGAGGCGCCGCCCCACGGCGCCCGTCCCACCGGCGACGAAGATGCGCAGCTGATCACTCATGCGGCCAGCCTAGGAAGGGGGCGGCGCATGGGCATGGGGGACTGAGGGGCCGATTCCATGGGCCAATGCGCGGTCGCGTGCGGCCCTGGCCCGCACTGCCAGAGGCCCGGATCCGCACTGTCAGAGGTACGGACCCGCACTGTCAGAGGTACGCGTTCGCACGGTCAGAGGTACGGACCCGCTCCGTCAGAGGTACGGGCCGGACCGCGCACCACCGTGGTGCGGCCCGTGCTCGTCGTCCTCGCCGCCCGCGATACCCGCCGGCAGCGCGCGGCGCATCTGCTCCAGCTGCGCGCGGGCCGCCATCTGCTGGGCGAACAGTGCCGTCTGGATCCCGTGGAACAGGCCCTCAAGCCAGCCGACCAGCTGTGCCTGGGCGATCCGCAGCTCCGCCTCGGTCGGCACGGCCTCGTCCGTGAAGGGCAGCGAGAGCCGCTCCAGCTCCTCGATGAGCTCCGGCGCCAGGCCGTCCTCCAGTTCCTTGACCGAACTGGAGTGGATCTCCTTCAGCCGGACCCGGCTGGCCTCGTCGAGAGGCGCCGCCCTGACCTCTTCCAACAGCTGCTTGATCATGCTGCCGATCCGCATGACCTTCGCGGGCTGCTCGACCATGTCCGTCACGGGAACCTCGCGGGACTCGTCGTCACTGCTGCCGTCGCCTGCTCCGGCGCTGCCGAGGGCCATGCCGTCCGGGCCGACGACCAGGACGTGCGGGCTCTCCTGCGACCGTTCGTTCATCGGCTGGTTCATGTGGCCATTCTCTCGCACCTGTGGTTCGGGTCGATGATGCCCCCGTTCCCAGCTGATCCACCGCTTTTCGGCCGATGCCGACACACTGCCGGAACGTGCGACTGAGCGGGTGGGGCTGGTGGGGCTGGTGGTGGGGCCGACGAGGCTGGTGAGCGGGTGGAGGAAGCGGGTGGGGAGACCCGTCACCGGTGCGCCTCGGCGGACAGCAGCCACTCGGCGGAAGTGGACAGGGTCTGGCCCACCATCGCCCCGTCGCGTAGGAAGACGACCCTGTCCGCCCAACCGGCGTACCTGGCCTCGTGCGTGACGATCACCGCCGCTGCGCCCGCGTCGCACCGGACCCGCAGCAGCGCCATCACCGACTCCCCCGTCTCGGGGTCCAGCGCTCCGGTCGGTTCGTCCGCCAGCACCAGTCGGCGGTGGCCGACGAGCCCGCGGGCGATGGCGACACGCTGCCGCTGGCCGCCGGACATCTCGTCAGGGAACCGGCCCGCCACGGCGGACAGGTCCAGCTCGGCAAGGGTGGCGAGCGCCTCCCGGCGGGCCTCGCCGTCCGGGACACCGTCGCGTGTGCGCGGCAGGGCGATGTTCTCGGCGGCGGTGAGGGTCGGGCTGAGGTCGTCTCCCTGGGCGACGTAGCCGATGCACCGGCGGCGTACGGCCGCGAGCCGGGTACGGCTGAGCCGGGCGAGGTGCTCCCCCGCGACGACGACCTCACCGCTGGTCGGCTGGTCGAGGCCGCCCGCGAGGCTGAGGAGGGTGGACTTCCCGGAGCCGGACGGCCCCATGACGGCGACGAGTTCGCCGGGAAACACGTCGAGATCGATGCCACGCAGGGCGTGCACCACGGCGGCGCCGCTGTCGTGAATCCGGGTGAGCGCTGTCAGTCGGAGGACGGGCTGCTCGGTCATATGCGGTTGTTCCCCCTGGTCCGCTGGTGCCTGGTCCATTGGTCCGTTGGTCAGACGGATGTCGCGGTCGGGCGATCGGTTCAGTGGTGCCGCGAGAATGCGCGTTTTTCGCCGGGCGAGGGGGCGTCCCGCCGTCGGCCGCGCACGCGGTGGCGCGTCGGTGTACGGCAGTCTCATGCGCGGAGACGTACGGAGACGTAGGGAGGCGTAGGGAGGCTTACGGAGGCTTACGGAGACGTAGGAGGCGTACTCAGACGTCAGGTACGGAGGCTTACGGAGACGTCACCTGCCGCGGCGTCACGAACCGCGACGGCGTCCCCGGACGGGCGCGCGCCGTCCGCACACGGGTCCCCGGCACCCTCCGGGGCGCCCTCCGAGGTGCCCTCACGGTCCGCACCGTCCGCGCCGTCCAGACTGTCCGCTCGATCCTCTCCGTCCTCTCCGCCTTCTCCATCCTCTCCGTCCTCCCTCAGGGCTTCCTCGGACTCATCGGGCGCGGGCGCCCGGCCCGTTTCCCGATCCGCCAGCTCGGCCGTCAGGCGTACCAGGCGGGACTCGCAGCGGTCGAGCCAGCGGGCCTCCGCCTCGGCCTGGAAGATGAGCTGTTCGAGAACGAGCAGCCAGGCCACGTCGTCCCGGGTGGCCGGTTTCAACGCACGCGCCTTGAGCCGGGTGTAGTCCTGCATGGCCCTGACGGTGTGGTGGCGCTGCTTCTGGATCACGGCGCGGATATCGACGCCAGGGGAGCCGACGGCCATCGCCAGCTTGATCGCGAGTTCGTCACGGGGCGGGCTGGTGCGGTCGACGGGCGTCTCGTACCAGGCGCGCAGGGCGGTCCTGCCCTCGTCGGTGATGGAGTAGAGCGTGTGGCCCGCCGCGTCCTCGCCGCCCTGGACGACCAGACCGTCCCGCTCCAGGCGTGCGAGGGTCGTATAGACCTGTCCTACGTTGAGCGGCCAGGTGGCCCCGGTCCGCGACTCGAACTCCGTGCGGAGCTGGGAGCCGTAACGGGGGCCCCGCTCCAGCAGGGCCAGCAGTCCGTGGCGAATCGACATATCGAGTAGGTATACCGTCAGCGGCGCCTGAGCCGCAGTCCGAAGTACGCGAGCCCGAGCCCCGCGAGAGCCATTCCGGTACCGAGCGGCAGCACCCGCATCGCCCGGCCGCTGGTCGGCCCGTCGGCCTTCCGCCGCTGGCCGGCAGCGGGTCCGGTGGTGGACCCGGCGGCGCGTTCGGAGGCCGCTTCGCCAACGCCGCCAACGGGATCGCCTACGGGGTCGCCTACGGGTTCAGCGGCACGCTCCGCGGCGTACCGAGGCCGGTCCGCGGGCGCCGTGGCGGCGGGCGGGACAGCGGGCCGGGCCGATCCATGGACGGTGCCGCCCTGCTCGTCGTCGGCCATGGGCGGGACGGCGGGGGCTGCCGAACGGCCGGGGTGGGCGCGGCCCGCGCCCGGACGGTTGCCCGCGAGGTCGCCTCGGTCGTCGGCGGCGGCGAGCGGGGCCGAAACGGAGAGCGAGAGAACAGCAGCCAGTAGGCCGACCACCAAACGTCGCGAACCAATCACTGCCGCCACGCCGTCATCCCTCCCGTGCCCGAAGCCGCCAGGTGACGGGTACAGGGTCACACGAGCGAATTCCTCCGGCATCTCGGGAACAGCTCGCCGGACGAGGGGCCGGGAGGAGACCGACCAGGCGCGGGCCGCGGGGGCAACCAGCCTGGGGAGCCGCCCCGCCGGGGGGCCGACCAGCCCGGGGGCCGACCAGCCCGGGGGCCGACCAGGCGCGGGGGCCGACCAGGCGCGGGGCCGCCGGAGGGCAACCCGCCCGGGGACCGACCCGCCGGGGGGGGCGACCAGCCCGGGACAGGCGACTAGGCCGTCAGAAGCACCTTGCCCACGTGCGCACCCGCGTCGAGCACCCGGTGCCCCTCCGCCGCCTCACGCAGCGGAAGCGTACGGTCCACGACCGGCCGGACCCGCCCCGTCTCGATCAGCGGCCAGACGTGCTCCCGTACCGCCGCAACGATCGTCGCCTTCTCGGCCAGCGGCCGCGCACGCAGCGAGGTGGCCGTGACGGCGGCACGCTTGGCCAGCAGCGTGCCCAGGTTCAACTCGCCCTTGACGCCGCCCTGCAGGCCGATGATCGCGAGTCGGCCGTTGACAGCAAGCGCCTTCACGTTCCGATCGAGGTACTTCGCCCCGATGATGTCGAGGATGACGTCCGCACCCGCCCCCGCCGTGGCCTCGCGGATCTCCTCCACGAAGTCCTGTTCGCGGTAGTTGATGAGGATGTCGGCACCGAGCTTGCGGCACTGGTCGAGCTTGTCCGCGCTCCCGGCCGTCACCGCCACCCGCGCCCCGACCGCCTTGGCCAGCTGAATGGCCAGGGTGCCGATACCGCTCGCGCCGCCGTGCACCAGCAGCGTCTCTCCGGGCCGGAGATGGGCGACGAGGAAGATGTTCGACCACACGGTGCAGGCGACTTCAGGCAGCGCGGCAGCTGTGACGAGGTCGACGCCGACCGGAACGGGGAGCAACTGCCCGACGGGGACGGCGACCTTCTCGGCGTAGCCGCCGCCTGCCAGCAGCGCGCACACCTCGTCGCCGACGGCCCATCCGGTGACGCCCGGGCCGAGCGCGGCGATCCGGCCCGAGCACTCCAGTCCGGGGTATGGGGAGGCGCCGGGCGGCGGATCGTAGAAGCCCTGGCGCTGCAGCAGGTCGGCACGGTTGACGGCGCTGGCCGCGACGTCGACCAGAACCTCTCCCTCACCGGGCACGGGATCGGGGACCTCGGCCCAGACGAGGGCTTCGGGGCCGCCGGGTTCGGGGATGGTGATCGCATGCATGGCGGCGAGGCTACTCCTGATGCCGATCCGGCCACCCGCGGTCCACCACCGGGCGCCCGCCCAACGTCCGGATTCCGGAGTCCGGATTCCGGATTCCGGATTCCTGTCCCCGCCGCCCCGGGCCTTCGGTGCCGCGATGAGCTGATGCCGGTCAACCCGCCACCCGGTCGTCCGCCCGCCGGTCCGACCCTGCCGCCCGCCGGTCCGACCCCGTCGCCCACCGGTCCGGCCCCGTCGCCCACCGGTCCGGCCCGCCGTCCGCCGGGCCGCGCCCCTGACTGCCCGTAACGAGGGCACACCGGCGACCCCCGAGGCGGGAAGGGGTGGGACCCCCGTGCAGACAGCCTCACACGCGTGCAGGCAGCCTCACGCGACATCGTCAGGCCTACGCGCGCGAGCGGTACGAGGCGGGCCGGCCGGCGGCACGGTGAACGGCATACCGGCGGCCGTGATGGAGGGCGCGGCCGGAGGCACCGACGCCGCCCATGGCAGATGGAGCACCTCGGCCCGGGCGCCGCGCTCCGCCCCGCCCGGCGGGACGACGGCGAGGCCGTCGGCGACCGCTATGCCGCGCAGCATCGCCGGACCATGGAAGCGCAACGGTTCCGCCTCGCCGCTCCGGTAGCAGACGGGTACGAGCCGGGTGTCCCGCGGATGCCCGGGCACGGCCGCGGAGAGCGGCGCGGTCACGGGCGAGGGCACCCTCGCCGCACTCCCGGTCTCGGCCGCGGCCGGATTCGCAGCCCCAGCCCCAGCCCCAGCCCCCGTCGCACCCGCACCCGCACCCGCAGGCGCTGCCGCCGTCGAGGAAACGGCCGTCTGCGCGCGCGACACCACAGGGGCAACCGGGAGACGACCCGAGAGCGTACGCAACAGCGGCTCGGCCAGCGTCAGCAGGCCGGAGACAGCTGCCAGCGGATTCCCCGGCAGCCCCACCAAATGCTTGCCCGGCGCGATCCGGGCCAGCAGCATCGGATGCCCCGGCCGCACGGCGACGCCGTCGACCAGCAGCTCGGCCCCGAACCGCCGCAGCATCGGGTGGACATGGTCGACCGGGCCGGAAGCGGTTCCTCCGGTAGTGACGACGACGTCGGCGGTCGAGACGTCGACGGCGGCGTACAACGCCCCGACCTCGTCCGCCACATGACGTGTCGCCAGGACGTCGGCGCCCAGGGCTGTCAGCCACGGCCCGAGCATCGGCCCGAGAGCGTCCCGGATCCGGCCGTCCTGGGGGAGCCCCTCGGTCAGCAACTCATCACCGAGGACCAGGACTTCCACCCGCGGGCGGGCGACCGTGACCAGTTCGTCGTAACCCGCGGCCGCGGCCAGCCCCAGGACAGCGGCGGTCACCAGCGTCCCGGCGGACAGCAACTCGTCCCCGATACGGCACTCCTGGCCCCGCGGCCGGATGTCCTGCCCGTGCACCACCGGGTGCCCGGCGACGGCACGCAGCCAGGCCGCCGCCCCAGGGCTCTCGGGCGCGCTGGAGCCCTCGTCCGTGATCGTGCCGTGCTCGCTGCGCACGACGGCCGTGGCTCCCATGGGAACGCGGGCACCGGTCGCGATACGCACCGCATACCCGTCCGGAAGCGGGGCAGACAGTTCCTGACCTGCGAGGATGCTCTGCTCTTGGTCGGGCACCCGCCATGGGCCGGGACCGGCCACGGCCCAGCCGTCCATGGCGGAGGTGTCGAAGGAAGGCAGGTCGGTCAGAGCGGTGAGGGGAGCGGCGAGAACGTGCCCGAGCGCGCCGCCGAGCGGGCGTACGGCGGAGCCCAGGGGTGCCGCGGCACCGGCGGCGACGGCTCGGGCCTCCGCCCACGCGATCCCTTCACGATGGGCCCTTGCCCCGCCGCCGGAGCGACCCGAACCCGAACCTTCACCTGGTCCTGAACCGGCCACGAAACCGGAATCCGACCCCGACCGCGAACCTGAGCCCGACCCCGAACCCGAACCCGAGCCCGAATCCGGACCGGAACCCGGCTCCTCCCCCAAAGGAGAACCGCAGGCGGGAGCCGCACCGCTCCCGGTACGGACAGATGCGGACTCATCCCACGGCTCCCACGAAAGCCGCTCGCGCTGCTCGTGCCACACATGCCGCTCGTGCCGTTCGTCCCGCTCTTCCCACGGATCCCAGTCGGCCCGCGCGGCCCGCCCGGCGCTGCCACCCGCGTCGGAGCGCCCATCGGAGCCCCCATCGGAGCGCGCACCCGGCGTACTGGAGCACACACAGGACCGGTCACCACCGGCGACCGCACCAGACCGGTCACCAGCGGGCGCACCAGACCGGACGGCGGCAGACCCACCGGGCCGGACGGCGGCGGTGCCACCACCGCGCCCATCGCCGCGCCCATCGCCGCGCCCATCGTCGCCGCCCCGGCGCCCGTCGTTGCGACCGCCACGCCCCTCGTTGGCGAGCGCCAGCGCCTGCTCGACCTCGCGGTCCACGTCCCGCTCCCGCCCGGTCATCCCGCGGACTGCCCCGGCGTCCCGGTCTCGTCGGCCCACCGGGCAGCCAGCGCGACGGCCTTGCGGGTCGCCTCGGCCAGCTCTTCGGGGCCGCCGCCCCGCTGCGCGGCGGCGTAACCGACGAGGAAGGTGGTCAGCGGCGCGGCAGGGCGGGCGACCCCGTGGGCCGCGTCCCGGGCAAGGTCGAGAAGCGCGGCCGTGTCGACGTCGAGATCGATACCGAGCTCCGCCTTGACTGCGGAGATCCATTCATCCAGCACGTGTCCATGCTCCCTGATGCGCGCGCGGGCCGCGCTGATGTCATCCCAGGTGTCGCAGTCGAACGACGCACTGGGGTGGTGCAGGCGGCCGAGCGACAGTTCGGCGGTCAGGAGCCGCAATGGCAGGCCGCTCAGGCGGCCGTGCTCGGTGGCGAGCAGCGCGAGCTCGCGGCGCAGGGATTCGGCGCGGTAGGCCGCGACCAGCGGCTGTTCGCGGCCCGAGCCGTCCGTGAGCAGCATGCCCTCCGTCCCGGCCTCGGCCAGCCCCGCCCGCAGCACCCCGACCGTGTCCGCCGTGAGAAACGGCAGGTCCGCCGAGAGCACGAGCACGACGGGGGCGGTCACCTCGCACAGCCCGGCGGCGAGCGCGGCCAGCGGACCACCGCCGGGTGGTTCCTCACGCGTCCAGCGCACGGGTCGTGCGGTGGGACGGCGCGGGCCGACGACAACGGTCCGCCGGGCGTCGGCGCACGCGCTCAGCACCCGGTCGAGCAGTGCTCGCCCACCCACGCTCAGGCCGGGCTTGCCGGCACCGTCCAGCCGCCGCGCCGCGCCCCCGGCGAGGATCACCGCGTCGTATCCACCCGCGCTCATCCCACGAGTATGGCCGCACCCCGGCGTCGTCCCGCTCCCGCCTAGGCCTTCTCCCATCGACCACGCCGCGCACCGCACCGCACGCACCGCACCGCACCGCACCGCACCAAGCCATACGGGAGCCGACCACCCGATGCCACCCGACCGTACGAGCACCGACCACCCATACGACCCGGTCGCACGAACACCCGACCACCCCTTACGACCCCCGGTCGTAAGAGCGCCTGCCGGGCCCGTCAGACGGACCGCAGCAGCACCGCTGGATGCTCGACGCAGTCGGCCACGTACCGCAGGAATCCTCCAGCGGTCCCCCCGTCGCACACCCGGTGGTCGAAGGTGAACGACAGCTGCACCACCTTCCGTATCGCCAGCTCTCCCTCGTGCACCCACGGCTTGGGCACGATCCGCCCGACGCCGAGCATCGCGGCCTCGGGGTGGTTGATGATCGGTGTCGAACCGTCGACCCCGAACACGCCGTAGTTGTTCAGCGTGAACGTGCCGCCCGTCAGCTCGGCGGGAGTGATCCGGCCCGCCCGCGCCGCCTCCGTCAGGCGCGCCATCTCCGCGCCCAGCCCCTCGGCACTGCGTGTGTGCGCGTCCCGTACAACGGGGACGACCAACCCGCGGTCGGTCTGCGCCGCGAAGCCGAGGTGTACGGCGGGCAACCGGACGATCTCCCTGGCCTCGGTGTCCACAGTGGCGTTGAGCTCGGGGAACCGGGCCAGTCCTGCCGTACAGATCCGTGCCAGCAGGGCGAGCAGCGAGATCGTGGGCCCGCCGGCCGCGTTCATCGCGGAGCGGGCCGCGAGGAGTTCGGTGGCGTCGGCGTCCACCCAGCAGGTGGCATCAGGGATCTCGGTCCGGCTGCGGCTGAGCTTGTCCGCGACCGCCCCGCGCAGCCCTCGCAGCGGTATGCGCTCCACTCTCGCCGGCAGTCCCGTCGGCCCTCCGGCGCCCATCGCCCCAGTGCCCGTACCGGCACTGACACCCACCGACCGGGTGCCTGTACCGACACCCACCGCGGCGGGGCCCGTACCGACCACGCCTCCAACCGGCACGCCGAGCCCCTCGCCGACGGCCACGCCCGCCCCCGGCCTAGGCGCCGTGACGTCAGCGCCCGCCCGTACGGCGCGCTCGACATCGGCTCGCAGGATCAGCCCGTCGGGGCCGCTACCGGTCACCTCCCGCAGGTCCAGCCCGTGCTCCCGGGCGAGTCGCCGGACCAGTGGGGAGATCACCGCCACCGGTGCCTCGGGAGCGGTACCCGGCGCCGCGTGCTCCGCCGCCCCCGCACCGCCCACCGCGCCCGCGGCCCGGGCTTCCACATGACCTCGGCCTGGACGAGCGCCCTGGTCCCACACCGCACCGTCGCCGCCCGCACCACTCACCACCGCACCGCCGGCGGGCGCCTCGGGACCCCGCACAGGACCGCTCACCGCCGGACCGCCGACAGCCACCTCGGGGCCCCGCACCGGACCACCGCCCGTGCGGGAGCCGCCCCCCGGGCCTCCCACGCCGCCCACCGGCCGTACCCGCCGCCTGCGGGCAGCCGGTGCCCCGGTGCCGTATCCGACCAGCACGTTGCCCGAGCCCTCATCAGCGCCGGTGCCCGCTGCCGCGCTCGCGCCCGCACCGGATTCGCTTCCGGTGCCCGTTCCGCCGACGGACCCGGTGTCCGGTGCCGCCGCGCCGCCGGAGGTGCCCCCCACGGACGGGACGGCGACGGTCAGCAGCGGGGCCCCCACCGGGAGTTCGGTGCCCTCCTCACCGAAGCGGGCCGTCACCACGCCTCCGTACGGACACGGCACTTCCACCATCGCCTTGGCGGTCTCGACCTCCACCACCAACTGGTCGACGACGACCACTTCGCCCACGTCCACCAGCCAGCGCACGATCAGCGCCTCGGTGAGGCCCTCGCCCAGATCGGGCAGCGTGAACTCGCGTACCACCGGCATCAGTCCCCGCTCCCCTCAGTCCACTGCGACTCCCACTGGAGCCGGGCCACGGTGTCGAGCACCCGGTCCACGCCCGGCAGATGGTGCCGCTCCAGCTTGGGCGGCGGGTACGGGATGTCGAACCCGGCGACCCGCAGCACCGGCGCCTCCAGATGGTGGAAGCAGCGCTCAGTGATCCGTGCGGCGATCTCTCCTCCGGGGCCGCCGAAACCGGCCGACTCGTGCACCACGATCGCCCGGCCGGTCCTGCGCACCGACGCGCAGACCGTCTCGTCGTCGAACGGCACCAGGGAGCGCAGGTCGACCACTTCGAGGTCCCAGCCCTCGGCGCGGGCCGCCTCGGCGGCCTCCAGGCACACCGGCACCGACGGTCCGTACGAAACGAGCGTCGCGGCTCCCCCGGCCCCCGATGAGTGCCGCCGCACCACCGCGCGCCCTATGGGCGCGACCTCCTCCGGCCGGTCGGCCGACCAGTCCGCCTTCGACCAGTACAGCCGCTTGGGTTCGAGGAAGACCACCGGGTCGTCCGAGGCGATGGCGGCGCGCAGCAGTCCGTAGGCGTCGGCGACGGTGGCCGGGGCGACGACGTGCAGGCCGGGCGTGGCCATGTAGTACGCCTCGGAGGAGTCGCTGTGGTGCTCGACACCGCCGATCCCGCCGCCGTAGGGCACCCGCACGGTCAGCGGCAGCGGCAGCGCGCCGCGCGTGCGGTTCCGCATCCGCGAGACATGGCTGATGAGCTGCTCGAACGCGGGATAGGCGAAGGCGTCGAACTGCATCTCGACCACGGGTCGCAGACCGTACATCGCCATTCCGACGGCGGTGCCCAGGATGCCCGCCTCCGCCAGCGGCGTGTCCGTGCACCGGTCGTCGCCGAACTCCTTGGCCAGGCCGTCGGTGATCCGGAAGACGCCGCCGAGCGTGCCCACGTCCTCGCCGAGGACGTGCACCGACGGGTCCTCGGCCATGGCGTCGCGCAGCGCGCGGCCCAGCGCCTGCGCCATGGTGGCGGGCTTGCGGGCGGTCTCGACAGTCGCGGTGGTCATCGCTCCCCCTCCTGCTCCTGGGATTCGGCGTCGAGCTCGGCGCGCAGCTGTGCCGCCTGCTCCCGCAACTGGCTGGTCTTCTCGGCGTAGACATGCTCGAACAGCTGCATCGGGTCCAGCACGGGCTCCTGGTTCATGCCCTCCCGGAGCCGCGCGGCCATGGCCTCGGCTGCCTGGCGGGCGGCCTCTATGCCGTCGTCGTCGATGAGAGCGCGTCCTCTCAGCTCGGCTTCCACCAGGTCGATCGGGTCGTGGGCGCGCCACGCGGCCAGCTCCGCTTCGGACCTGTAGCGGGTCGCGTCGTCGGCGTTGGTGTGCGCGTCGATCCGGTAGGTGACGGCCTCCACGAGAGTCGGCCCGCCGCCCTCGCGGGCCCGCCGCACGGCCTCGGACAGCACCTGGTGGACCGCCACCGCGTCGTTGCCGTCGACCAGCCTGCCGGGCATGCCGTATCCGACGGCCTTGTGGGCCAAAGAGGGGGCCGCCGTCTGCTTGGCGAGGGGCACGGAGATCGCGAAGCCGTTGTTCTGGACGAGGAAGACCACCGGTGCCTGCCAGACCGCCGCGAAGTTCAGGGCCTCGTGGAAGTCGCCCTCGCTGGTGCCCCCGTCCCCCACCACGGCCAGTGCCACCACGTCGTCGCCCTTGAGCCGCGCGGCGTGCGCGAGGCCCACCGCGTGCGGGAGCTGGGTGGCCAGCGGGGTGGACAGCGGCGCCACTCGGCACTCGTGCGGGTCGTAGCCGTTGTGCCAGTCTCCGCGCAGCAGGGTGAGCGCCTGCACCGGGTCCAGGCCCCGGACGACGGCGGCCAGGGTGTCGCGGTAGCTGGGGAAGAGCCAGTCCTGCTCCTGCAGCGCCAGTGCGGCGGCCACCTGGCACGCCTCCTGGCCGGTGGAGGAGGGGTAGACGGCGAGTCGGCCCTGCCTGGTGAGCGCGGTCGCCTGCGCGTTGTACCGGCGGCCGCGCACCAGTTCCTCGTACAGCCTGGTCAGCAGCTCGGGAGCGACATCCGCCGCGGCGGGCGTGCCCAGCACACGGAACGGCTCCGCGTCGGGCAGCAGCGGCGCCGCCTCGACACGCGGCCGCCAGGCGGGCGGGGGAGTCGGCCGGTACGCACCGGGCTGCTCAAGGACCGTCATGGCGACCTCCTCGTAGGGGGAAGCTGGGGAGGGACCGGGTAGATCCCTCACCTACCGATTGTTCGGTCGTCGGCACATTTTGGCTACAGGCGACCGCAGCCTGTGGACAAACGGTTTTCCACAGCATGGGATGAAGGCAGAGCGTCCACGAAGGGGAGGCGGGGCGGTATGCAGGACGAACAGATGGCCAACTACGGAGGAAGGCCCCCCGCCCGGCCGCTGGACGGCGTGGACCGCGACATCCTGCGCATGCTCCAGACGGACGGCCGCGCCTCGGTACGTTCCGTCGCCGAGCGGGTACACATCTCGCGGGCCAACGCCTACGCCCGCATCAACCGCCTCATGGACGACGGGGTGATCCGCGGCTTCTCGGCCCAGGTGGACCAGGAGCGGGCGGGGCAGAGCGCGTCCGCGTACATCACGTTGAAGATCGTGCAGAATTCGTGGCGCACGGTCCGCGAGCAGTTGCGCGCCCTGCCGGGCGCCGCTCATATCGCCCTGGTCAGTGGCGATTTCGATGTCCTGCTGCTGGTGCACACCGCCGACAACCGCTCGCTGCGCGAGCTGGTGCTGACCCGGATCCAGTCCATCCCGGAAGTGCTGAGCAGCCGCACGCTGCTGGTGTTCGAGGAGACGGACCTGGCCACCGAGCCCTGACCGGGCCCACCGAGTCCTGCCCGGGCCTCCGGGCCCCGACCGGGGCCGGGGGCGTCCGAGCCGTCCGCTCCCGCCTGACGGCCCCGGCCGGGCCGGTGCCCGAAGCCGGGGCCGGGCGGCTCAGGTCCGCAGCCCCGCGAACGCGGTACGGACCACGGCCTCGGCCACTTCTTCGCTGGTCGCGGCGCCGCCGCGGCCCGGCCGGTACCACTCCACAATGGAGTTGATCATGCCGAAGAGCAGCCGGGTCGCCAGCCGGACGTCAACGTCCCCGCGCAGATCGCCGTCGGCCGCCGCCTGCTTGAGCAGTTCGGCCACCTCGTGGTCGAACTCGCGCCGCCGCTCCATGGCCCACCGCTCGGTGTCGGTGTTGCCGCGCACCCGCAGCAGCAGCGTGACGTACGGCAGTTCCGCCATCAGCACCTCGGTGGTGCGCCGGGTCACGTACTCCAGCCGGTCGATCGCCCGGCCCTCGCCCGCGGCGGACTCCTGGAGGATGCCGAACAGACCGTCCAGGGCGCGGCTTATCGCGCGCCGCAGCAGCTCCTCCTTGCCCTTCACGTGGTGGTAGATGGAGGACTTGGAGATGCCGGCGGCACGGGAGAGATGCTCCATCGAGGTGCCGTCGTAGCCGCGCTCGTTGAACACCTCGACGGCGACCGCGAGCAGCGATTCGGGCGTGTAGGTGTCGCGCTTGGCTGCCATGGTCATGAGGGAACCACATCCTCTGCCACGTACGCACGGCGGATCAGCCCCAGCGACGGGGCGTAGCGGCCGGTCGGGAATCGCTTGTGCAGCTCCGTGAGCAGGTCGTACAGCGTCCCGTGCCCCACCTGTTCGCCCCAGGCCAACGGGCCCTGCGGATAGTTCACGCCGAGGCGCATCGCGGTCTCGACGTCCTCCGGCGAGGCGACGCCCTTGGCGACCGCGTCGGCGGCGAGGTCCACCAGCATCGCGACCGTCCGGGCCACGATCATGCCGGGAACGTCGCCGATGACGCTGACCTTCTTGCCGAGCGCCTGGAACAGCCCGACGGCGTCGTCGACGAGGGCCCGCGGGACGTCTTCCGCCGCCGAAACGGCGACACGCGTGGCCGAGCGGTAGTCCAGCGCGAGGTCGAAGTAGACGATGTCGTTGTACTCGATGGAGGTCGCGCCGTCGGCCAGGCAGAGCCTGCCGCCGGCCGGGAGCTGGATGCCGGGCCGGTCCGCGTCGGTGCGGCGCACCCGGATCCCCGCCTCCTCGATCATCGCGGGCAGCGCCGCCGCCGGTCCCTCCAGAGTTCCGCGGATGACGACGGAGGCGGGCGGGTCCGCGGGCTCGGCGGTGTGCGGCTCGGGCCGCTGGGCGCCTTCCGCGTAGTCGTACCAGCCGCGCCCGGACTTCCGGCCGAGCAGACCGGCCTCGACCATCCGCCGCTGCGCCAGCGAGGGGGTGAATTTCGGATCGTGGAAGAACGATTCCCATACGGATCGCGTGACGGCCTCGTTCACGTCCTGGCCGATGAGGTCGGTGAGCTCGAACGGCCCCATCTTGAATCCGCCGGACTCGCGCAGCACCGCGTCGATGGTGGCCGGATCGGCCGCCCGCTCCTCATAGACGCGGAAGGCCTCGGCGTAGAAGGGACGAGCGACCCGGTTGACGATGAAACCGGGGGTGTCGGTGCAGCGCACCGGCGCCTTGCCCCAGGCCGCGACGGTCTCGTACGCCAGGTCGGCAGCGGCCGCGTCGGTGGTGAAGCCGCTGACCACCTCGACCAGCGGCAGCAGCGGCGCGGGGTTGAAGAAGTGCAGGCCGACGACACGGCCGGGCACGCGCAGGGCGCCCGCCACGGCGGTGACGGAGAGGGAGGAGGTGTTGGTGGCGAGCAGACACCGTTCGGAGACCACCGACTCCAATGCGGTGAACAGCTGCTGTTTGGCGCCCAGTTCCTCCAGGATCGCCTCGATGACCAACGCGGCGTCCGCCAGCCCGGCCAGTTCGCCGACGGGGGTCAGCCGCTCCCGCGCCGCGTCCCGCTCCTCGGCCGGAATCCGCCCCTTGTCGACCAGCCGGTCCAGACGCGCCATGATCGCGTCGGCGGCGGTTTTGGCTCGGCCCGGAGCCACGTCGTAAAGCCGCACCGGGTGGCCGGCGACCAGTGCCACCTGGGCGATTCCCTGCCCCATGATGCCGGTGCCGACAACGGCGACGGTGCTGTTGTGCGCGATTCCCTGGCTGTCGTCCCGGTCATTCGCAGTCATGCAGCTCATCCTCCCGGACAAGTTGTCCACAGCTTCGACAGGCCCCCTTGCCCCGACCGATCGTTCGGTTAATCTATCCCTGTCACACCGCAGCCGCCCACCCGTCCCTCAGTACCGCCCCCACAGTGCCGATTGCGGCCACCGCCGCGTGGGGACGCCGCCGGCGCCCCTTTCTTGGAGCTCACCGAGGAGTTGGTCAGTCGTGACCGCCGGATTCAGCACAGCGCAGTTGATCGAGAAGCACCGCCCCACACTCGACCAGGCCCTGGACACGATCCGCACCCGCGCGTACTGGTCCCCGCACCCCGAGCACCCCAAGGCGTACGGCGAGAACGGCAGCCTGAGCGCCGCCGACGGCCAGGCCGCCTTCGACACGCTGCGCGACACCCGCCTCGACCTGGGCCAGCCCGGCACCGACGGCTGGGTTGGCGGTGAAGTCTCGCCTTTCGGCATCGAGTTGGGCGTGGAGTACCCGCACCCCGACATCGAGGTGCTGCTGCCTGCGATGCGCTCCGGGATGGCGGCCTGGCGCGACGCCGGGCCCGAGGCCCGCGCCACGGTCTGTCTGGAGATCCTCGCCCGGATCAGCGCCCGCACCCATGAATTCGCCCAGGCCGTCATGCACACGAGCGGACAGGCGTTCATGATGGCCTTCCAGGCCGGCGGCCCGCACGCCCAGGACCGCGGCCTGGAGGCCGTCGCGTACGCATTCGCCGAGCAGACCCGCACCCCCCTGACCGCCGACTGGTCCAAGCCCCAGGGCAAGCGCGACCCGCTCGAGCTGCGCAAGGCGTTCACCGCCGCCCCCCGCGGCATCGCCCTGCTGGTCGGCTGCAACACCTTCCCGACCTGGAACGGCTACCCCGGCCTGTTCGCCTCCCTGGCCACCGGAAACCCCGTGCTGGTCAAGCCGCACCCGCGCGCCGTGCTGCCGCTCGCGCTCACGGTGCAGGCGGCCCGGGAGACGCTGAGCGACGCCGGATTCGACCCGAACCTGGTCGCCCTCGCCGCCGAGCGACCCGACGAGGGCCTGGCCAAGACACTCGCGGTCCATCCCGACATCCGCATCATCGACTACACCGGCTCGACCGCCTTCGGCGACTGGCTGGAGGCCAACGCCCGCCAGGCGCAGGTCTTCACCGAGAAGGCCGGGGTCAACACCGTCGTCATCGACTCCACCGACGACTACAAGGGCATGCTGGGAAACCTGGCGTTCTCCCTCTCCCTCTACAGCGGCCAGATGTGCACCACCCCGCAGAACCTGCTCATCCCCCGCGACGGCATCGACACCGACGCCGGCAGCAAGACCTACGACCAGGTGGTGGCCGACCTGGCCGCGGCGGTCGACGGGCTCCTGGGCGACGACGCCCGGGCGAACGCCCTGCTGGGCGCCATCGTCAATCCGCAGGTGGGCGAGCGCGTCGACGCCGCCACCGAACTGGGCGAGGTCGCTCTCGCCTCCCGCCGGGTCGCCAACCCCGACTTCCCCGGCGCCACGGTGCGCACGCCGGTCATCGTCAAACAGGACGGTGCACGGAAGCAGTGGGAGGACGCGGACGCCGACGCCGCGTACCTCACCGAGTGCTTCGGCCCGGTGTCCTTCGCCGTCGCCGTGGACTCCACCGACGACGCGATCGCGCTGCTGCGCCGCACTGTCCGGGACAAGGGCGCGATGACCGTCGGGGCGTACACCACCTCGCCCGCCGTGGAGCGGCTCATCGAGGAGGCGTGCCTGGAGGAGTGCGCCCAGCTCTCGCTGAACCTCACCGGTGGTGTCTATGTGAACCAGACCGCCGCCTTCTCCGACTTCCACGGCTCGGGCGGCAACCCGGCCGCCAACGCCGCACTGTGCGACGGGGCGTTCGTGGCGAACCGCTTCCGGATGGTGGAAGTGCGCCGCCCGGCCTGACGCCCGGGGCCCTCCCGGGCCGGCCTCCCCTTCCGGCCCGGGAGCCACGATCAGCCGCGCGGCAGCTGGCCGGTCTGCGCTGGGGGCGGGCCTCCCCAGTGGAAGAGAGCCATGGCCACACTCGTGGCGAGGTTGTAGCTGGACACCTGGGGTCGCATGGGGAGTGCTACGAGCTCGGTCGCCCGGCTGCGGAGCTCCGGCGAGATCCCGTGGCGCTCAGACCCGAATGCGAGCAGCGCATCGTCCGGGAGCACCACGGACCTGATGTCCTCGCCTTCCGGGTCCAGGGCGTACAGCGGCCCGGGCGGGAGATCACCGAGCGACACCCGCTCCACTGCGGTGGCGAAGTGGAGACCCGCACCCGCTCGCACCGCGTTGGGGTGCCATGGATCCATATCACCCGTGGTGACGACACCCGTGGCTCCGAGACCAGCGGCGAGCCGGACCACGGCACCGACATTCCCGAGATTGCGGGGGTTGTCCAGCACGACGACCGGCGACAACCGCGGCAGCCTCGACAGCTCGTCCCGGTTCGCCTGGCGGCTGGGCCTGACCGCTACGGCGGCGACCTGCGTGGGGTGAACCCGGGGCAGTAGATCCCGCAAGGCCTGCGTCGGCACCTCGACAACCAGATCACCAATCACGTCACTCAGGTCGTCGGCCAAGTCGGCCGCGAGTGCCAGCACGGAGTCTTTGTCGCTCGTCAGCGCCAGCCGCACGTTCGCCCCGAAGCGGAGCGCGTGCTTGAGGGCATGGAAACCGTCAAGCAGCACACCGTCAGGAGCAATCTCCCGCCATTGCTGCACAGCCCTCGTGGCTTCGTCGTCGGTCATCCCCTCAGACTACGGCTCAGGGCTCTCACCAGGGCCTTCGCTCCTGCGGGCGCGCGGTACCCAGCCGGAGCCACTGCCGAACGTGACGGGCCCGCGCCCCCGCCCAGATCAGGAAGGCCGTCGGGAGGAACACCGCGTCCGCCGCGATCATGGCGAGGGAGAAGAACGGCAGGCCCAGCAGGATCGCGATACCGATGTGCTCCAGCACCATCAGGGCGATCAGCACGTTCTTTATCTTCCGGTGGAAGACGGTGAACGGGAAGGCCACCTGGATGACGACCGTGCCGTAGGTGAGCACCATCACCACCAGGCCGCTCTTCACGAGCAGGTCGGCCAGCGCCGGCCAGGGGGAGAAGTACTCGAGGTGCAGGGGGTAGTAGAGCGCGGTGCCGTCCTGCCAACGCGACCCCTGGACCTTGTACCAGCCCGCGGTGGCGTATATCAGGCAGACCTCCGCCATGATCACCAGCAGTGTGCCGTTGTGGATCAGGTGGGCGACCGAGTCCAGAACGGTCCGCGGTTCGCCCGGCGCGTAGCGCCGTACCAGCCACCACAGCGCCTGGACGACCCACAGGCCCCACAGGACGGTGGCCCAGCCCAGGCCCGGGAGCGGCCCGTTCGCCGTCCACGCCAGCTGGGAGTCGGTGAACATCTGCAGGGCGGCGAGTGCGAGCCCGGTGCCGGCCCACAGCACGGCGCCGGTGGCATCGCGCGGCTGACCGTCCGCAGCCTGGCGGGCGGACTGCCGGGCGGCACGGCGCGCGTCGAGGGACCACACCTGTCCGCAGCGGGTCAACACCAGGTACGTCGACATCAGATGGATGACGTTGTCTCCGCCGTCCCCGAGGAAGACGCTGCGGTTCTGCAGAGAGAGCACGCCGATCATGAAGAGCACGGACATGGTGCGGGTGCGCCAGCCCAGCATCAAAAGGGCACTGGAGACGATCGCGAGCGCGTAGACGATCTCGAACCAGGCCGTGCTGTCGGACCACACGAGCAGCGTGAAGGCGTGGTTGCCGTCGACGAGCTGGCGGGCCATGTCCAGGCTGAACGGGCCGTCGGGGCCGTACAGCTCGCGGCGGTGCGGCCACTCGCGCAGCAGGAAGCACAGCCAGGTGAAGGCGAACCCTATCCGTATGACGGCGCTCTGGTACGGGCCGAGGGAGGAGCCGGTGACCTGGGCGAACGCGGCCTCGACGCGACGGCCGAAGCGGGCCCGGGCCGACGGCGCGGCCCGGGGCGGGGCGCCGATCGGCGGCGCGTACAGGGGTGGCGGCGGTGCCAGGGGGGCGGCGTGCGGCGAGTGCGGGTGCGTGGCCGGAGGGCCGGGCGCCGGGGGGAGGGCCTCCGGCACGGGTGCCGCGGAGGGCGGTGGCGGCACCTGCCGCGGCAGCGTGGGTGGCGGGGTCGGCGTCTGTGACGGGGCGGAGCCCGGCTGAACGTCCGGTGCGGGCTCCGGCTCGTGGCCGGGGGAGGGCGGCGCGGCGGGATGGGTCACCGGCTGGTCCCCTCAGGTATGTCGGCGGCGGTCACGGTCCACCAGGGCAGCTGCCGGTGGACGGTCCTCAGGTCGATCTTCTCGTCGCTCCACGGCGGCGGGGCGACGGGTCTGGTCACGGACCTGATCTGCACGCGCTGGACCGTGCGGCCGTCCTCTTCGCCGCCGATGCGGAGCATCACGATCCGCCGCAGGTACTCCCCGAAGAGCTGTCCGCGTCGGCCGATGGGCTGGTCCTGGGCGTCGTGCGAGCCTACGTAGAAGTCCCAGGCGCGGCGCAGTTCGTTCTGCTGGGTGTGGCTGGGCAGAAGGCTGTGGCGGATCGCGTCCCCGTCCTGGGCGGTCAGGTCCTTCCAGCCGGTGGTGGAGATTCCCCCCTCCGGCGCACGGACCTCGGCACGCACCTGGACCGAGACGTTCTGCTGCAGCGGATTGGGGGCGAAGAGCTTCCAGTTCTGTTCGAACTCGGGATAGATGTAGTCATCGATCGTCTCGCCATGCTGCTTGCTGGCGGTGTTCGGCGGTGCGACGTGCAGGAACACCATCGTGAGATGCACGGCCACAGCCACCGCGACGGCCGCGGCCGCCAGCGCGATGATCAGCTGTCCGGGCAGCGAGAGCCCGGCGGCGCCGCCCGCCTTCTGCTCTTCCGGCTCCATTCCCGCCCCGATCCCCGTGGTGCTGCCCTGTGCTGGCTCCTGCCGCCCCTGCTGCCGGCGGCCGCGCGGTCCGACGTCCCGCCCCGGCACGGTACCCACGCGGGCGCACCAGGCACAGAGGCCTCGGAGTTATCCACAGGGTTGACACCCTACGTTCCCTCGCCCCACCATTGAACCGAACGATCGGTCGGTTGGGTCGGCCGGTCACCCGGCAGCGACGGCGAGGGGGCTGGCATGACCACGATGGCGGCGGGCGCGGAAGCGTATGAGGCGGTGTTCGACGCCGCACTGGCCGCGGACGAGCGCATCGAGCCACGTGACTGGATGCCAGACGCCTACCGCGCCTCACTCGTCCGCCAGATAGCCCAGCACGCGCACTCCGAGATCATCGGCATGCAGCCGGAGGCCAACTGGATCACCCGCGCACCCTCCCTGCGGCGCAAGGCGATCCTGATGGCCAAGGTGCAGGACGAGGCAGGCCACGGCCTGTACCTGTACAGCGCGGCGGAAACCCTCGGCACCGGCCGCGACGAGCTGCTGGACAAACTCCACTCGGGCCGCCAGAAATACTCGTCGATCTTCAACTACCCCACGCTGACCTGGGCCGACGTCGGCGCCATCGGCTGGCTGGTGGACGGCGCCGCGATCACCAACCAGGTGCCGCTGTGCCGCTGCTCCTACGGCCCCTACGCCCGCGCGATGATCCGCATCTGCAAGGAGGAGTCCTTCCACCAGCGCCAGGGATACGAACTGCTGCTGACCCTCAGCAAAGGCACCGAGGAGCAGCACGCCATGGCACAGGACGCCGTCGACCGCTGGTGGTGGCCATCGCTGATGATGTTCGGCCCACCGGACGCCGAGTCGGCACACTCCGCCCAGTCCATGGCATGGAAGATCAAGCGGCACTCCAACGACGAACTACGACAGCGCTTCGTCGACATCTGCGTCCCCCAAGCCGAAAGCCTCGGCCTGACCCTCCCCGACCCCGATCTGCGATGGAACGAGGAACGGGGCCACCACGACTTCGGGCCCATCGACTGGGAGGAGTTCCACCAGGTGCTGCGAGGCGACGGCCCGTGCAACGCCCAGCGCCTGTCCCAGCGGCGCCGGGCACACGAGGAAGGCGCCTGGGTGCGCGAAGCGGCCGCGGCCTATGCCGCGAAACACGGAGAGGCACGGTCATGAGCACGGACACGGGTCAGGGCGACTGGCCGCTGTGGGAGGTGTTCGTCCGCAGCAAGCGCGGACTGAGCCACACCCACGCCGGAAGCCTGCACGCACCGGACGCCGAGATGGCGCTGCGCAACGCCCGCGATCTCTACACCCGCCGTTCGGAAGGCGTCTCGATCTGGGTGGTGCCCTCCGCCGCGATCACCGCTTCGTCGCCGGACGAGAAGGACCCGTTCTTCGAACCGTCCGCGGACAAGCCCTACCGGCACCCGACGTTCTACGAGATCCCCGAGGGGGTGCGGCACCTGTGACCGCCGCACTCGCCCTGGGCGACGACGCGCTCGTGCTCTCCCACCGGCTGGGGGAGTGGGCAGGACACGCCCCCGTGCTGGAGGAGGAGGTCGCCCTCGCCAACATCGCCCTGGACCTGCTCGGCCAGGCGCGGATCCTGCTGTCCCTGACCGGAGACGAAGACGAACTCGCCTACCTCCGCGAGGAACGCGCCTTCCGCAACGTCCAGCTCGTCGAGCAGCCCAACGGCGACTTCGCCCACACCATCGCCCGCCAGCTGTACTTCTCCACCTACCAGGAGCTGCTGTTCGAACAGCTCGCCGACGGCTCCAGCGCCTTCGCCCCACTCGCCGCGAAGGCCGTCAAGGAAGTCGCCTACCACCGGGACCACGCCGAGAACTGGACACTGCGGCTCGGCGACGGCACATCCGAGAGCCACCAGCGGATGCGCCGCGGACTGGACACCCTGTGGCGTTACACCGGCGAACTGTTCGATCCGGTCGAGGGCTGCGAAGCCGACTGGACCGCACTGCGCGACAACTGGCTGAACCGCATCGGATCCGTACTGGACCGCGCCACCCTGCCCCTGCCCGAAGGACCGCAGCGCGACGCGTGGACAGCCGGCGGCGGACGCCAGGGCATCCACACCGAACCGTTCGGCCTGATGCTCGCCGAGATGCAGCATCTGCACCGCAGCCACCCGGGGGCGACATGGTGACCCTCACTCCACTCGAAGCCGAACTCGCCGAACTCGCCGGTTCCGTACCCGACCCGGAACTGCCCGTCGTCACCCTCGCCGAGCTGGGCGTGCTGCGCGGACTCCACGTCGTGGCCCCTGGCAGAGTCGAGGTCGAACTGACCCCCACCTACACCGGATGCCCGGCCGTCGAAGCCATGGCCGCGGACATCGAGCGCGTCCTGCACGACCACGGCATACCGCAGGTCGAGGTCCGCACCGTACTGTCCCCGCCCTGGACCACGGACGCGATCACCGCCGAAGGACGCCGGAAACTGGCCGAGTCCGGTATCGCACCACCCCGCGCCGCCGCCGCGACGGCAGGCCCGGTGCCGCTGACCCTGGCCATCCGCTGCCCGCACTGCGGCTCCACCGACACCACCCTGCTGAGCCGCTTCTCCTCCACCGCCTGCAAAGCCCTGCGCCGGTGCGAGTCCTGCCGCGAACCCTTCGACCACTTCAAGGAGTTGTGATGGCCAGCCAAGCGCCCACCGCAGGCCACCACGGCGCCTTCCACCCGCTGCGGGTGACAGCGGTGGACCAGCTCACCGACGACTCCGTCGCCATCACCCTGGCCATACCGGCCGCACTGCGCGACACTTTCCGCCACCTGCCCGGACAGCACATCGCGGTGCGGCGGTTCGTGGACGGCGCGGAGATCCGGCGCACGTACTCCATCTGCACTCCCGCTCCGGACACCGCCGCCGACCCGCAATCCCTCCAGGTGGGAGTGCGGCTCGTCGACGGCGGAGAGTTCTCCACCTACGCCCTGAAGCAACTCGGCCCCGGTGACACCATCGAGGTGATGGCCCCCGCCGGACGCTTCGTCCTCGAACCGCGGGCCGGAAGCTTCGCCGCGATCGTCGGCGGCAGCGGCATCACTCCCGTGCTGTCCATCGCCACGACACTGCTGGAACGCCGCACCGACACCCGCTTCTGCCTCATCCGCAGCGACCGCACCGCCGCCTCGACGATGTTCCTCGAAGAGGTCGCCGACCTGAAAGACCGCTGGCCCGACCGGTTCCAGCTGGTCACCGCGCTTTCCCGGGAGGAACAGCAAGCCGGCCTGGTCTCCGGGCGGCTGGACGAGCAGCGGCTGGCCACCCTGCTGCCCGCCCTGCTGCCCGTGGCATCGATAAACGGCTGGTTCCTCTGCGGCCCCCACGGGCTGGTCCAAGGCGCCGAGCGGGCGCTGCACGCCCTCGGCGTCCCCCGCGACCGTGTCCACCAGGAGATCTTCCACGTGGACGACGGCGCCTCACTGGCCCCGAGCAACCGCCAGGCCCCCAGCCACAGCACGGTCACCGCGACTCTGGACGGCCGGTCGGGCCGCTGGCCCGTACAGGACGGGGAATCGCTGCTGGAGACCGTCCTGCGCAACCGCGCCGACGCGCCGTATGCCTGCAAGGGCGGGGTGTGCGGGACCTGCCGGGCGTTCCTGGTCTCGGGCGAGGTGCGAATGGACCGGAACTTCGCGCTGGAGCCGGAGGAAGTGACTGCGGGCTATGTGCTGGCCTGCCAGTCGCACCCGCTCGACGAGGAGGTGGAGCTGGACTTCGACCGTTGACCGGCGCCCCTTGCGGCAGGTGCACCCGATTCCGACGCGCGCTGACCGTGCCGAGCCGTTCCCTTCTCCTAGAACGTGTTCTATCTTGACGAGCCGTCAGGCAATGTGACGCCTCGTCAGTCAGGCCGGTGCGTACGGAGGGACGGCGACCGTGGACTTCACCTTCACCGAAGAGCAGCAGGCAGCCATGGAGACGGCACGAGCGGTCTTCTCCGGCACCCATCCGGACGACGTTCCCAGCCCCGCCCTCACCCCCGGGGCGGTCGCCGACGACATCGACCGCCCGCTCTGGCGCAGACTCGCCGACGCCGACCTAGTGGGCCTCACCCTCGACGAACGGTACGGCGGCGCGGGACTCGACCCGATCGCGCTCTGTCTTGTTCTGCGCGAAGCCGGCCAAGTCCTCGCCCGCGTACCACTGCTGGAGAACAGTGCGGCCGCACTCACCATCCAGACCTACGGCAGCACCGAACTGCGCCACGCCATACTCCCCCGCACCGGGCGCGGCGAACTGATCCTCACCACAGCCGCCAGCGGACGCACCGGACACGACCCAGCCGAGCTGGCCGTCCAGGCACACCACCGCACCGACACCTGGACCCTCGCCGGCGTGCAGACCACCGTGCCCTGGGCACACCACGCGGACAGGGTGCTGAGCCCCGCCCAGACCGAAACGGGGCACACCGTACTGGCACTGATCCCCCGCACCCATGACGGCGTCACACTGCTGGAGCAGGTCTCGACCAGCGGCGAGCAGTACGCCGAACTTCACCTGGACGCCGTGCGGATCAGCAACTCCGACGTCATCACCGCAGACGGCGCATGGGAATGGCTGCGGCACCTACTCACCACCGGAACCTGCGCGCTCGCCCTCGGCCTCGCCACCCGCGTACTCGCCATGACCAGCGAGTACACCGGGAAACGCGAACAGTTCGGCTTCCCGCTGGCCACCTTCCAGGCAGTCGCCGTCCAGGCCGCCGACCGCTACATCGACCAGCGCGCGATGGAAGCCACACTCTGGCAGGCCGCATGGCGGCTCACCACCGACCACCAGCCCACCACCGCACCCCAGGACACAGCGACCGAGACAGGCACCCTCCCCGCCGCCGCGGACATCGCCGTCGCCAAGATCTGGGCCGCCGAAGGAGTACGCCGCACCGTCCAGACCGCACAGCACCTGCACGGCGGCTTCGGCGCGGTCACCGACTACCCGCTGCACCGCTATCACGCCTGGGCCAAACAGCTGGAACTCTCACTCGGCTCCGCCGCCGCACACGAGGAGGCACTCGGCGACCTACTCGCCGCCCACCCCCTCACCTGACACCACCGCCCAGACCACCACCAGCCGGTCACAGACCGCAGAAAGACCGCGCCCAATGCACGGCCGCGACAGGCAGCCGAGAGGCCTTCACCCGACAGCGAAGCGGCGACCGGTACAGGCCGCTAAAGGACGAAGGCGTCCGCCTCGGCCCGTCCGCTGATCAGCGGACGGCCCGCCGCGTCCCAAGCGAGCATGCCGCCACCGACGTTCACCGCGTCCAGGCCCTGTGCGATCAGGTACTGCGCCACCTGCGCCGACCGGCCGCCGACCCGGCACACCACATGCACACGCCGACCATCGGCGACCGCCTCAGTCAGCTCACCGAACCGGGCGACGACCTGACGCATGGGGATGTGCAGCGCCCCCTCAGCATGCCCGGCCACCCACTCGTCGTCCTCCCGAACGTCCAGGAGGAAACCATCGACGGGCACCGCCGCGGCGGCGACCTCGGGAAGCTGGCCAAATTGCATCAGTCGTACCTCTCTCACGCCTGGTCCGGCGACAGTCCTGGACTAAGGGAACCTACTGCACAAGCTCCGCAAGCCGGGCTTCCTTCTCCGAGACCTGCGCGAGCAGCTGCTCGGCGATCTCCTCCAGCAGCCCGTCCGGGTCCTCCGGCGCCATCTTGATCATCGCGCCTATCGCGCTCGACTCCATCTCGGCGGCCATCGCGGCCAGCAGTTCCTTACGCTCGGCCAGCCACTCCAGCCGCGCGTACAGCTCCTCGCTGCGGCTCGCCCGCCGCTCCGCGGGCCGCGGGCCGGCCGCCCATTCGTCCGCCAGCGCCTGCAACGCGGCCTCGTCCCCCGCTGCGTACGCCGCGTTGACCCGCACAATGAACTCGCCGCGCCGCACCCGCTCGTCCTCGGAATCCGCCAGGTCCGGGTGCGCGCTACGGGCCAGCTCACGGTAGAGCCGCCGGGCCTCCTCGCTCGGCCGCACCCGCGACGGCGGCTGCACCGGCTGCTCATTGAGCATCGCCGTCCCCTCCGGCGACAGGCCCTCCGAGTCGATCCAGCCGAAGAACAGCTCCTCCACGTCCGGCATCGGCATCACCAGGCCACGCGCCTCCTGCGCCCGGCGAACGTCGTCCGGGTCCCCGGTGCGCGCCGCGATCGCCTCCGCGATCAGCGCGTCGAGTTCATCGAGCCGCGAGTACACGGGCCCGAGCCGCTGGTGATGCAGGCGGGAGAAGTTCTCCACCTCGACCCGGAAGGTCTCCACCGCGATCTCGAACTCGATCAGTGCCTGCTCCGCCGCTCGCACCGCCTGCTCCAGCCGCCGCGTGCCCGCCGCCTCCGCTGCCTGCGCGGCCTCGGCCGCTGCCGCGTCCACCTGCGGTTCCGTTCCCGCGGCCGACTGCCCTGCCTGGTGCGCTTCCGGGTTCGTCACCCGCCCAGCCTACGTCCGGCCCACCACCACCGAGACATCCCCGCCGCAGAGCGCACCCAACCGGGCGGAAACGCCAGGGGAGGGGCCCCTCCCCCCTCCCCTCCCCCCCCCGCCCCCTCGGTTGCCTGGTCAGACGCCCGGCTCTGCCGCTATGCGGCCCGTGCGGATCGCCGCCACCAGGTCGGCGTGGTCCGCCTCCGTGCGGTCGGCGTACGCCACGGCGAACGCGGTGACGGCCTCGTCCAGCTCTTCGCTCTTGCCGCAATAGCCCGCGAGCAGGCGCGGGTCAGCGGTGTGCGTGTGGGCGCGCGCCAGGAGCGCGCCGGTCATCCGGCCGTAGTCGTCCAGCTGGTCCGGGGCCAGCGCCGCCGGGTCCACACTGCCCTTGCGGTTGCGGAACTGCCGAACCTGATACGGGCGCCCTTCGACCGTGGTCCACCCCAGCGCCATGTCGCTGACGACCTGCATCCGCTTCTGTCCGAGCACCACGCGTCGGCCCTCGTGCTCGACCACCGGAACATCGAACCCCGCCTTCGCCACATGGGGCAGCAGTGCGGAGGGCCGGGCCTCCTTGACCTGGAGCACCAAGGGCTCGCCCCGGTGGTCCAAGAGCAGCACCACATACGACCTGGTCCCCACGCTTCCGGTGCCGACCACCCGGAACGCCACGTCTTGTATCGCGTAGCGAGCGAGCAGCGGCAGCCGGTCTTCGGGCAGCGTCCCCAGATACTCGCCCAACGACGCGGCGACGGCCGCCGCCTCCTCGTCGGGTATTCGGCGCAGCACCGGTGGGGCGTCGACGAAGCGCCGTCCGCCATCCGCCGTGGGTTCGGTCGCCCGGGCCGCGAACCGGGCGCTGGTGTTCCGCCGGGCTTTGTCCGAGACCCGCTCCAGCGTTCCGAGGAGGTCCTTGGCATCGGTGTGGGAGACCAGTTGCTCGTCGGCGATGGCGTGCCATGCCTCGGCCGCGGGCAGCTTGGCCAGCAGCCTCAGGGTTCGCCGGTACGCGCCGACCGCGTCGTAGGCCGCCGCCCGGCAGGTGTTCTCGTCCGCGCCGGTCTCCCTGCCGGCCAGGACCAGCGAGGTCGCCAGGCGCTTCACGTCCCACTCCCACGGACCGTGCACGGTCTCGTCGAAGTCGTTGAGGTCGATGACCAGGCCACCGCGCGCGTCGCCGTACAGTCCGAAGTTGGCGGCGTGGGCGTCGCCGCATATCTGCGTCCCCACGCCTGTGACCGGGGTGGCGGTCAGGTCGTACGCCATGAGACCGGCCGATCCGCGCAGGAAGGCGAACGGTGTCGCGGCCATCCGGCCGGCCCGTATCGGCGTGAGCTCGGGCAGCCGCCCGGCACTGGACTGCCTGACCGCGGTCACCGCGTCCGGCCGCCCGTCGGCCAGGCGCGGCGCGGCGTGCGCGGACCGGGGCACGCGCTCGCGCAGCGCCTTGCCTTCCCGCTTCGCGCCGCCGTTCCGCTCCCGGGCGAACCCGGGCACGTGAGGCAGCAGTCGGCTCGCCGGGAGGATCCGTTCCGCCAGCCGGGGCCCGGCCGCGGACGCCGTCTCGGCCCCGGCGGTAGCCGCTGCCCCGTCCCCGGGCATTTCGGCGTCAGTCATCGTGAGCCCCCCGTTTTCTCCCCCCGGCCTCTCCCAGACTGGGCCGATGTCGACTGCCTCGACGGTACAACCGGGGGCACAAGGCGGTGAGAGCCTGTGGATAACCGTCCGGGAGCCCCGCGGGCAACTCCGGTCGCCTGTGGAAAACATCGGCCGAGAGTGCTCCCGTCGGCCGTGAACTGCGCAGCTCATCATCTGCGTGACTGCCCAGGCCGGCCCCCGAACTGCCGGGTCGGCCGCTGCACTGCCCAGGTCGGCCCCGAACTGCCAGGTCGGCCGCCGTACCGCCCAGGTCGGCCCCCGTACTGCTCAGGTCATCTGCGGAACCGCTCGGGGCAGCCGCCGCCGTCCGGGAGGTAGGTCTCCGCCCACCGTGACAGTTCCTTCAGCGCGGGCTCCATCGCCTTGCCCGCAGCGGTCAGCCGGTACCCGACCCGCAGCGGAGGCCCCTCGTCGACTTCCCGTGCGACCAGGCCCACCCCAGCCAGCTCAGCGAGCCGGTCCGACAGCATCCGCTCGCTGATGCCGGGGATCGCCCGCCGGATCTCCGCGAAGTAGGCCCCTCCCCCCATCAGCACCGCGACGATCAGCCCGGTCCACCGCTTCCCGAAGAGCTCGAAGACGCGCGTCATGTCGTCGCCGACCTTCTTGCACGCATGCTCGCTGCGCTCGCCGGGATCTCTCATACCCCCAGGTTACCGCCTTCCCGTACGGGACTATAAAAAAGTAAGCTACTGTGTTAAACATAGTTACGCACGGAACTCCGGAGGCCCTTCAACCGCCTGAGCTCGTGCACCGATGCCGCTACCGACGTCCCCCGACGTCCTCACCGAGCTCGCCGGTCCGCCCCGGCGACCTGATCCACGGAGCCACACCATGCCCACGCTGCTGCACATCGACTCGTCCATCTACCCGACCGAAGGCTCTGCCTCCCGCCCTGTCACCAACGCATTCCGCAAGGAGTGGGAAGCCCAGCACCCCGACGGCACGGTCATATATCGCGACCTCGCCGCCGATCCGCTGCCCCACCTGGACGCCGCCGCCTTCACCGCGGGATTCGTGAGCCCGGACGAGCGCTCTCCCGAGCAGCAGGCCGCCTTCGCGCTCCGTGACACGCTGGCGACCGAGCTCGAACAGGCGGATGTGGTCCTGATCGGCGCCCCGATGTACAACTTCACGATCCCGTCCAGCCTCAAGGCATGGCTCGACCACGTGATCATCATCGGGCGTACGTCTCTGACCGAGGCCCCCAGCGCCGCCGGCACCCCCGCGGTCGTCGTGGCCAGCCGTGGCGGCGGCTACGGTCCGGGCACCCCGCGCGAGAGCTTCGAGTTCGTGACCAACTACCTGGACAAGGCCCTCAACGGCGGACTCGGCCTCGAGGTCGACTTCATCGTTCCGGAGCTGACCCTGGCCCGTACGACCCCGGCCATGGCCGACCTCATCGAGCTCTCCGACGCCTCGAAGGCCAAGGCCCACGAGGACGCCGTCGGCAAGGCCAAGGAGCTCGCCGCCCGGTTCGCCGCGTAGGCCCGCAGCCGCGTAAGCCCGCCCCCGGGGCCTCCCGGCTCCGTACGGTTGCGCACGGTACCGCCGACCGTACGGAGCCGCACCTCAGCCTCAGCCCCGCAGGCTCAGCCATCCAGCCGCAGCCGCAGCCGCAGTGAGAAGAAAGCAGAAACGAGAACGGGCCCCCACTCGTGACATTCGTCACGAACGGAGACCCGTTCTCTCTGTGTGCGCGAGGGGGGAGTTGAACCCCCACGCCCTTTCGGGCACTGGAACCTGAATCCAGCGCGTCTGCCTATTCCGCCACCCGCGCATGGGTGTTGCCGTGAGATTCTCTCTCAAGTCACCGGGCGGTTTCGTCCGGCTCGTTTTCGTGAGCGCCTTCCGACATGCAGAACATTAGCACGCTGCGGAGGGTGCCTTCACACCCGTTTCCGCCGCCGGCAGCGGGCTGCGATCAGGGACATGGATCACACCGGATCGAGCGCGCGGAGCGGGGCCAGTCGCCCGCCGGGCAGCTCCCCCAGGCCGCCCGGGCGTCCCCCAGGCGGCCCTCTTACCGCCCCCGACCGCCCCGGACCGGTGCGGGCCGCCCCCCAGGCGTCCGAAGACCTCGCCGGTTGCGGGACACTGTCTTGAAGCCGCCTCTACGATCCCTTGTGAGAGGTCACACTGCTCCACAGGGCCAGGAAGGGGAACCACCCGATTTCCCGACGCGTGGATACGATCAGTAAGCAGTATCAGGACGACACTGAGGAAGACTGAGGAAGGAGGTGCCCCGTGGGAGTACTCAAGCGCTTCGAGCAGCGTCTCGAAGGCCTCGTCAACGGCACCTTCGCCAAGGTGTTCAAGTCCGAGGTCCAGCCCGTGGAGATCGCGGGCGCGCTCCAGCGTGAGTGCGACAACAACGCCACCATCTGGAACCGCGACCGGACGGTCGTCCCCAACGACTTCATCGTCGAGCTGAGCGCGCCGGACTACGAGCGCCTCAGCCCGTACTCCGGTCAGCTCGGCGACGAGCTGTCCGGAATGGTCCGGGACTACGCCAAGCAGCAGCGGTACACCTTCATGGGTGCCATCAAGGTGCACCTGCAGAAGGCCGACGACCTGGACACGGGCCTGTACCGGGTCCGCAGCCGCACCCTGGCCGCCAGCGAGTCGCAGAGTCCGCCACAGGGCGCGCAGGGGCAGGGCCGCCAGCCGCAGGGGCCGCACGCGCAGGCGCCCGCGCAGCGGCCTGCCGGGGCGCGGTCCGGGCCCGGGCATCCGCCGCAGCCCGCGGGCGCGCCGCCCATGCCCAGCGCCCCGCCCGGTGCCGCCAGGGCCGGGTCGCGTACGGGCGCCGCGGGTGCCCCGTCCCATGGGCAGACCCGCCGCTGGATCGAGATCAACGGCACCCGGCACCAGATCTCCCGGCCCACGCTCGTGCTGGGCCGGAGCACCGACGCGGACGTCCGCATCGACGACCCCGGAGTGTCCCGCAGGCACTGCGAGATCCGGGTCGGATCACCCTCGACCGTCCAGGATCTGGGGTCGACCAACGGCATCGTGGTAGACGGACAGCACACCACGCGCGCTACGCTCCGCGACGGCTCGCGCGTCGTCGTGGGCAGCACCACCATCGTTTACCGGCAAGCCGAAGGGTGAAGCGGGGGCAATGTCAGAGCTGACCCTCACGGTCATGCGGTTGGGTTTCCTCGCCGTACTGTGGCTGTTCGTCATCGTGGCCGTCCAGGTCATTCGCAGCGACCTGTTCGGGACCCGCGTGACACAGCGCGGATCCGCGCGCCGGGGCGCCCCCGACCGGCCGCAGCAGGGGCAGCGGCAGGCGGCGGCGCCGCAGCAGCGGCAGCAACAGCAGCCGTCCGGAGGCCGCGGAGGCGGCCGGGGCCGGCGGGGCGCGCCGACCAAGCTGGTGGTCTCCGAAGGGACGCTGGCGGGCACCACGGTCGCGCTCCAGGGGCAGACGATCACGCTGGGCCGGGCGCACGACTCCACGATCGTGCTGGACGACGACTACGCCTCCAGCCGGCATGCCAGGATCTACCCGGACCGTGACGGCCAGTGGATCGTCGAGGACCTCGGGTCGACCAACGGCACGTATCTCGACCGGACCCGGCTCACCACGCCGACCCCTGTTCCGCTGGGCGCGCCGATCCGTATCGGCAAAACCGTCATCGAGCTGCGGAAGTAGTACGACCATGACGACCGGAGGGTGGGCAGCGTGGCCGCGAAGGGGCTGTTCCCGGAGCCGACGGGTGAGGTGCGCATGAGTCTGTCGCTGCGTTTCGCCGCCGGATCGCACAAGGGCATGATCCGCGAGGGCAACGAGGACTCCGGCTATGCCGGGCCGCGCCTGCTCGCCGTCGCCGACGGCATGGGCGGCCAGGCCGCCGGTGAGGTCGCGAGCTCCGAGGTGATCTCCAGCCTCGTGCAGCTCGACGACGACGTGCCCGGCTCCGACCTCCTGACCTCCCTCGGCAGCGCCGTGCAGCGCGCCAACGACCAGCTGCGGGTCATGGTCGAGGAGGACGCCCAGCTGGAAGGCATGGGCACCACGCTCACCGCCCTGCTGTGGACCGGGCAGCGGCTCGGGCTGGTCCATGTCGGCGACTCGCGCGCCTATCTGCTGCGGGACGGGGTGCTCACCCAGATCACGCAGGACCACACGTGGGTGCAGCGGCTGGTCGACGAGGGCCGGATCACCGAGGAAGAGGCCACCACCCACCCGCAGCGCTCCCTGCTGATGCGCGCGCTGGGCAGCGGCGACCATGTGGAGCCCGATCTGTCGATCCGCGAGGTGCGGGCCGGGGACCGGTATCTGATCTGTTCGGACGGCCTGTCCGGGGTGGTCAGCCACCAGACGCTGGAGGACACGCTCGCCAGCTACCAGGGCCCGCTCGAGACGGTGCAGGAGCTGATCCAGCTCGCGCTGCGCGGCGGCGGCCCGGACAACATCACGTGCATCGTCGCCGACGTGCTGGACGTCGACGACAACGAGGCCCTGGCGGCGCAGCTCAGCGACACCCCGGTCATCGTGGGCGCGGTCGCGGAGAACCAGGTGCAGCTGGGCGACGGCGGCGCCGCGCAGACCCCGGCGGGCCGGGCGGCCGAGCTGGGCCGTTCCGTGCCGCAGCAGGGGGACGCTCCGGGGGGCTTCGGGCCGCCCGGGAGCGGGGACCCGTCGCTGGGCGGGCTGCCGGAGGGCGGCTTCGGCGGGTACGTCGACGAGGACTTCACCAAGAAGCCGGCCCGCGGCAGGTGGGTCAAGCGGAGCCTGTACATCGCGCTGAGTCTGGCGGTGCTCGGCGGCGGCCTGTACGGCGGCTACCGGTGGACGCAGACCCAGTACTACGTGGGCGCCAACGGCGACCATGTGGCGGTCTACCAGGGCATCAGCCAGGACCTGGCGTGGATCAGCCTCAACGAGGTCCATGAGGACTTCCGCGACATCGAACTCAAGTACCTGCCGGTGGACCAGCGGGAGCGGGTCAAGGAGACGATCGCGTTCAGCAGCCTGGGCCAGGCCCGGGACAGGGCCCATGACCTCGGCACACTGGCGAGCGCCTGCCGCAAGGTGGAGGAGCGCCGGAAGGCCGAGGAGGAGCGGCGGAAGGCCGAGGACGCCCAGAAGGACCTGAGCAAGGACAAGGGCCAGACGGGCGGCGCGGGCGGCGGGAGGACCGAGCAGAGCAAGGCCCCGGGCGGCACTGCCACGAGCACGCCCCCGGGCGGCACCGACAGGGCCGAAGGCACGGAGATGGTGGCGCGCGCCGCGCAGGCCGCGCCGACCCCGACTCCCGCGCCGAAGCCCGGCCCCACCCTCACGGCGGAGGAGCAGGAATTGGCCTCGCAGTGCAGCAGCGCCCAGCAGTGAAGCCGTAGGGGGCCTTCGACTCATGAGCAGTACCACCAACACGACCACGATCAGTACGGTCGGGCCGCCCAGCAGGCGCAACACCGAGCTGGCGATGCTCGCCTTCGCGGTGATCATCCCGGTTTTCGCGTACGCCAACGCGGGTCTCGCGCTCAGTGACGAGCTGCCGTCCGGCCTGCTGAACTACGGCCTGGGGCTGGGCCTCATGGCCGCTGTCGGCCACATCGTGGTGCGCAGGTTCGCGCCGTACGCCGACCCGCTGCTGCTTCCGCTGGCGACGCTGCTCAACGGTCTGGGCCTGGTGCTGATCTGGCGGCTGGACCAGTCCAAGCGGCTGGCGCAGACGGCCCACGCCCAGGGGCACGAGTACATCGCCTCCGCCCCGAAGCAGCTGATGTACTCCGCGATCGGCATCGCGCTGTTCGTCGCCGTGCTGATGCTGCTCAAGGACCACCGCAGGCTCCAGCGCTACACCTACATCTCGATGGTCGGGGCGCTGGTCCTGCTGCTCCTGCCGCTCGTGCCGGGCCTGGGCATGAACGTCTTCGGCGCCCGGATCTGGATCAGCGTCGCGGGGTTCTCCATCCAGCCCGGTGAGTTCGCGAAGATCGTCATCGCGGTCTTCTTCGCCGGGTATCTGATGGTGAAGCGGGACGCGCTGGCGCTGGCCAGCCGGCGTTTCATGGGCCTGTACCTGCCGCGCGGCCGCGACCTGGGCCCGATCCTCGTGGTGTGGGCGATGTCGATCCTCATCCTGGTCTTCGAGACCGACCTGGGCACCTCGCTGCTGTTCTTCGGCATGTTCGTCGTCATGCTGTACGTGGCGACCGAGCGCACCAGCTGGATCGTGTTCGGTCTGCTGATGTCCGCGGTCGGCGCGGCGGTCGTCGGCTCGGTCGAGCCCCACGTGAAGCTGCGGGTGAACACCTGGCTGCACCCCTTCGCCGTCTACGACAACCCGCGCCCGAGCTGGGCCAACACCGAGCAGATCGCGCAGGCGATGATGGCCTTCGGCTCCGGCGGCACCGTCGGCACGGGCCTGGGCCAGGGCAACTCCGACCTGATCGGCTTCGCCGCGAACTCCGACTTCATCCTCGCCACGGTCGGCGAGGAGCTGGGCCTGGGCGGCACGATGGCGATCCTGCTGCTCTACGCGTTGATCGTGGAGCGCGGGGTGCGGACGGCGCTGGCGGCCCGCGACCCGTTCGGCAAGCTGCTGGCCTGCGGTATGTCCGCCGCCTTCGCGATCCAGGTGTTCGTGGTCGCAGGCGGCGTCATGGGGCTGATCCCGCTGACGGGTATGACGATGCCGTTCATGGCGAACGGCGGTTCGTCGGTGATCGCGAACTGGGCGCTGGTGGCCGTACTGATCAGGATCAGTGACACCGCCCGCCGCCCGGCCCCGGCGCCCGCTCCGTCCCCAGACGCCGAGATGACCCAGGTGGTCCGACCGTGAACAAGCCTGTCCGTCGTATCGCGATCTTCTGCGGTCTGCTGGTCTTCGCCCTGCTGCTGCGCGACAACTGGCTGCAGTACGTGCAGGCGGAGGACCTTCAGAAGCACAAGAACAACCGCCGGGTGCTGATCGCGCGCTACAACCAGGCGCGCGGCAACATCTTCGTCGACGGCGGCTCGACGGCGATCACGGGCTCGGTCGAGACCAAGGACAGCGCCGACTTCAAGTACAAGCGCACGTACAAGAACGGCGAGATGTGGGCGCCGGTCACCGGCTACGCGTCCCAGGTCTACGGCGCCAACCAGATCGAGAAGCTGGAAGACGGCATCCTCACCGGCGACGACGACCGGCTGTTCTTCAACCGGACGGTCGACATGTTCACCGGTAAGGAGAAGAAGGGCGGCGACGTCATCACGACGCTCAACTCCAAGGCGCAGAAGGCAGCCTTCGAGGGGTTGGGCAACAAGAAGGGCGCCGTCGCCGCGATCGACCCGCGCACCGGCAAGATCCTCGCCCTCGCCTCCACCCCGTCGTATGACCCGTCGACCATCGCCGGTCACAAGGACGAGAAGGCGTGGACGGCGCTGACCAGCAAGAAGAACACCGACACGCCGATGCTGAACCGGGCGCTGCGGCAGACCTACCCGCCGGGCTCGACGTTCAAGGTCGTCACCGCGGCCGCCGCCCTGGAGGACGGCAAGTACAGCAGCATCGACGAGAAGACCGACTCGCCGCTGCCGTGGCGGCTGCCGCTGTCGTCGAAGAACCTGGAGAACGAGGGCCCCATCCCCTGCGAGAACGCCACGCTGCGGGAGGCCCTGCGCGTCTCCTGCAACACCGTCTTCGGCAAGCTCGGCGACGATCTCCGCAAGGACAAGATGCGCGAGCAGGCGGAGAAGTTCGGCTTCAACGATCCGGAGATCGACACGCCGGTGCGCGCCGCCGAGAGCGTCTACCCGGAGGAGATGGACCGGCCGTCGAACGCGATGTCCGCCATCGGCCAGTACGACACCCGCGCCACCCCGCTCCAGATGGCCATGGTGGCCGCGGCGATCGCCAACGACGGCAAGCTCATGGAGCCGTACATGGTCGACAAGCTGCGCGCCCCGAACCTGAACGTCATCGAGCAGCACTCGCCGAAGGAGCTGCGCCAGGCCGTGTCCTCGGACACCGCTCACAAGCTCCAGGACATGATGGAGACGGTCGTCGCCACCGGCACAGGCACCAAGGCCCAGATCCAGGGGGTCACCGTCGGTGGCAAGACCGGCACGGCCCAGCACGGTGTGGCGAACAGCAAGAACCCGTACGCGTGGTTCATCTCGTACGCGAAGGGCAACGACGGCTCCCCGGTCGCCGTCGCCGTGGTCATCGAGGGCTCGGACACCACTCGTGACGACATCGCGGGCGGCAGGCTCGCCGCGCCCATCGCACGCGACGTGATGAAGGCGGTACTCGACAGCGAGAAGAAGTGAGCCTGGTCACGCCGTGATACCGATTCCGCACGTCGCTGTACCGGTCGGGTATCAGGTAACGGTCACGGCCGGGGCCCGTACAGGCTGGCGGGTAGCGTATGCCCGAGCAACAGCAGCACATCGCCGGGCCCCACGCCTGGGGGCACCTCCCAGCGGCCGCGCTGGGGGCGGTCGGGAATGACGGAAGAGGGCTGGAGTAGCTATGGAAGAGCCGCGTCGCCTCGGCGGCCGGTACGAACTGGGCTCGGTGCTCGGGCGCGGTGGCATGGCCGAGGTCTACCTCGCCCATGACACCCGGCTCGGCCGCACCGTCGCCGTGAAGACGCTGCGGGTGGACCTCGCCCGCGATCCGTCTTTCCAGGCCCGGTTCCGCCGGGAGGCCCAGTCGGCCGCCTCGCTCAACCATCCCGCGATCGTCGCGGTCTACGACACCGGCGAGGACTACGTCGACGGCGTCTCGATCCCGTACATCGTGATGGAGTACGTGGACGGCTCCACCCTCCGTGAGCTGCTGCACTCCGGGAGAAAGCTGCTGCCCGAGCGGACGCTGGAGATGACCACCGGCATCCTCCAGGCGCTGGAGTACTCGCACCGCAACGGCATCGTCCACCGGGACATCAAGCCCGCGAACGTGATGCTGACCCGCACCGGCCAGGTCAAGGTCATGGACTTCGGCATCGCCCGCGCCATGGGCGAGTCCGGGATGACGATGACGCAGACCGCGGCCGTCATCGGCACCGCGCAGTACCTCTCCCCCGAACAGGCCAAGGGCGAGTCCGTCGACGCCCGCAGCGACCTGTACTCCACCGGCTGCCTGCTGTACGAGCTGCTGACGGTGCGCCCGCCCTTCGTCGGCGACTCCCCGGTCGCGGTCGCCTACCAGCACGTACGGGAAGAGCCGCAGCCGCCGAGCACGTACGACCCCGAGATCACCCCCGAGATGGACGCGATCGTCCTGCGGGCGCTGGTCAAGGACCCTGACTACCGCTACCAGTCGGCCGACGAGATGCGCGCCGACATCGAGGCGGCCCTGGAGGGCCAGCCGGTCGCGGCGACGGCCGCGCTGGGCGCCGCCGGCTACGGCGAGGACCAGCCGACGACGATGCTGCGGGCCCAGGACTCGGGCCCGCAGACGTCGATGCTGCCGCCGATGCGCGACGACGACGGCGGTTTCGGCTACGACGAGCGACCGGACCGCCGCCGCGGTGGCGGTGGCGGCGAGAAGAAGAGCCACACGTCGACGATCCTGCTGGTGCTCGCGGGCATCCTGGTGCTGGTCGGCGCGATCTTCATCGGGAAGTCGGTGTTCGGTGGGGGCAAGAACGACGACACGGTGACGGTGCCGTCGCTGCAGGGGCAGACGTTCCCAGAGGCCCAGGCAGCGGGCAAGAACGGCGACTTCAAGGTCGAGAAGGCCGGGACGAAGTTCTGCGAGGAGAAGAAGAACACCGTCTGCGACCAGAACCCGAAAGCCAACACCGAGGTCGAACGGAACGGCACCGTCCAGGTGTGGCTGTCCAAGGGGCCGAAGCCAGCTGAGAAGGTCCAGGTCGAGGACGTGACCGGGCAGGACTTCGAAACGGCTAAGGCGGCGCTGAAGGCCAAGGGCTTCGACGTCCAAAAGAAGACCGAGGAGTCCGACCAGCCCGCCAATTTGGTTCTCAGCCAGGACCCGCCCGGCGGCGAGACGGTCGCGCGGGGTACGGCGGTCACACTGACCGTCGCCAAGGCGCGGACCCAGCTGACCGTCCCATCGGTGATCGGCATGACCTTCGAAGAGGCCAAGGCCAAGCTTGAGAGCAAGGGCCTGAAGATCCAGTCGGTGGAGGAGGAGAAGCCCGGCGCCGAGGTGGGGAAGATCTTCGAGCAGACCCCCGAGGGCGGCAAGGACGCCGTTAATGGCGACACCATCAGCGTGAAGATCGCGAAGCAGCCCGCGACCCCGGAGAACGTCCAGGTCCCGGCGCTGTCCAACATGTCGCTCAAGGACGCCAAGAAGACCCTTGAGGACATGGGCCTGACCGTCGGCTCCATCGCCGGGCCGCAGGACGACAACGCGACCGTGATGTCCAGCATGCCGGGCGCGGGTTCCGAGGTGCCCAAGGGCACGGCGATCAATCTCTTCACCATGCCCGGCCAGGGCAACGGTAACGGCGGTGACGAGGGCGACGGCGGCATATTCGGATAGCCGCCAAGGCGGACGCACCGACGCATAGCCAGTCACTTCACAGAGAAATCGCCGGACACCTCGCTGGTGTCCGGCGATTTCCCTATGCATGCCTCAGTAGCGGTCCGCGGCGCCGATGTCCTCTCCCTCACGGGCGATCGACAGGGGCAGCCGGGGACGGGCGGTCACCGCGCCGCCGCCTTCGTGCCGAGAGACCCGTGGGAGCCGACGTCGACGCCGTGGATGGCCAGGACGCGGGCGATGTACGGGCCGTAGGGCCCGTCGCGAGGGTCTTTTACAAAGCGTGCATTCACGATCACAGCTCCGGCGTAGCCTCAACACGCCTCCACGAGGGGCTGACGCAGCAGGATCTGGCGGAGAGGGTGCGCTACCAGCCGCCGTACATCAGCAAGATCGAGAACGGGATCGTCCTGGAAAGCGAGAAGTTCGCCGTAGCCTGCGACAAGGCGTTCAACACCAGTGGGTTCTTCTCGCGCCTTCGTGAGCGCATCAGCCGACGAGGGCACCCATTATGGTTCGAGCCGTACGTGAAGCTCGAAGCACAGGCGGTCAGCATCCTCGACTTCTCCACCACGCTGATCATGGGCATGTTGCAGACGGAGAACTACGCCCAGGCGGTCTTCCACGCCGCCAACCCGCGCGCCGAGCTCAACACGATCAAGGAGAGTCGAGGTGGGCGGCCCTGCGCTCATGCGGGGGCAGATGGAACATCTGGTGGCGGCAGCGGAGTCCCCTCACGTCACCATTCAGGTGCTGCCCTTCTCGGCCGGAGCCCCGGCGTCCCACGCGCCTTTCACCTTGCTGACCTTCGGCAACGCTCCCAGCGTCCTCTACACGGACAACCTGCCGAGTGGGCAGTTGCACGACTCTTCAGGCGCGGTGGAAGAGGCGACGGCAACGGCGGACAGTGCGTCGAGGTCGCCCCTGCGTTCGCCTCCGCCGGTGTCGTTCCCGTACGCGACAGCAAGGACCCCAGGGCCCCGCGCTGACCTTCTCGGCCGACGGCTGGTCGTCGTTCGTCTCGGCCGTCAAGCGCGGAGAGTTCCCCGGCGCCTGAGCGCCGCTCCGCAGCCGCTCAGCGGATCTCCTCCGGCGGGGTGCGGTCCTTGTCGACCTTCTCCGTGCGGACCAGCTCGCCCCACACGATGTAGCGGTACTTCGAGGTGTAGACCGGCGTGCACGTGGACAGCGTGATGTAGCGGCCCGGCTTCTTCTTGCCCGACTCCTCGGGGACCTGGTTCAGGACGCCCACGTTGAACTTCGAGGTCTCGTCGAGCTTCCCGAAGACCTTGTAGACGTACCAGGTGTCGCGGGTCTCGAAGACCATCGGATCGCCGTCGTCCAGGTCGTCGATGTTGTGGAACTTCGCGCCGTGTCCGTCACGGTGCGCGGCCAGCGTGAAGTTGCCCTTCTTGTCCCACGGCATGGCGGACTTGACCGGCTTGGTGTAGAAGCCCGCGACGCCGTCGTTGAGGATCTTGGTCGTGGTGCCCCGCTTGACCAGGATCTCGCCTTCCTTCAGCGCCGGTACGTGCAGGAAGCCGATGCCGTCCTTGGTGTCGAGCTTGCCCGGGCCGTGCGCCCAATGGTCACGGACCCGGTCGCCCTGCCGCTTCGCCTCGCGGTCGGCGAGCACGTTCGTCCACCAGAGGGAGTACAGGACGAACAGCGCCATGACCACGCCGACGGTGATGAGCAGTTCGCCCAGGACGCTGACCGCGGTGGCGATCCGGCCGCGGGCGCGGCGCGGGCGCGGGGCCGGTTCCGGCGCGGACTCGCTGTCCTGTCGTTCGTCCTGCTCGGTCCGTGCCACCGCCGGGTACTCCGTTTCTCGCGCGAGCTCTCGCTCAGCCGACGCTTTCTCGCTCAGCCGACCAGCGCGTCCGGCTTGCCCTCGCTGCGCGGCCGCTCGTCGACCATCTTGCCCCACACGATCATCCGATACGTACTGGTGAACTCGGGCGTGCAGGTGGTGAGGGTGATGTAGCGGCCGGGGGCGGTGAAGCCGGATCCCGTCGGCACCGGCTTGATGACGGAGACGTTGGACGGCGGCGTCTGCGGCATGATGCTGGTCATCTCGTACGTGAAGAAGGTGTTCTGCGTCTCCACGACGATCTCGTCGCCGGGCTTGAGGCGGTTGATGTAGCGGAACGGCTCGCCATGCGTGTTGCGGTGCCCGGCGACCGCGAAGTTGCCCTTCTTGTCCCACGGCATCGCGGACTTGAGCGCGCCCTTCGCGTAGTGGCCGACCATGCCGCGGTCGAGGACCTTGTTCTTGCTGATGCCTTCGGCGACCGGGACCTTCACGTCGAGCTTGGGGATGTACATGATGGCGAACCCCTTGCCGGGCGCGAACGCGCCCGGCGCCCGCTCGTCCCCGTGCTCGGCCCACTGCTTGTGGAGCTTGTCGGTCTCGCGGTTGGCGATCTGGTGGGCCCTGATGTTGGTCCACCACAGCTGGTAGGTGACGAAGAGCAGCATCAGCACGCCGAGGGTGATGAACAGTTCGCCGGCGAGCCGGCTGACGACGACGCCGGGGCCGTCCTTGCGGGCGCGGGCGGCGCGCCGGGCCTCCAGCCGGGTACGGGGCGCCGTCCTGGCGGTGCTGCCGGTGCCGGCAGCTTTCGGGCCGGAGGCTGCCGAGCCGGGGGCCGCGGGGCCCGTGGCCGTGGCGGTGTGCGCGGCGGTGGCGGTGTTCGCGGCCGCGGCGGTGGCGGATGAGCGGCGTCCGCGTCTGCCGCCCCTGCGGGCGGCCTCCTGGGCGGCCTTGCGGCGCGCGGCCCGGCCGCCCGGCGCAGGTGCCTCCTCGGACGCGGTTCTCTCCGGTTCGGGCGACTCGGGCGGCTGCGGCGACTCGGGGGTCCGCGGTGGCGGCACCTCCCGTGGGACCTCCCCGGCGCCGTGCGGCACCTTGCGCAGCGCGACGGTCTCGTCGTCGCGGGGCGGTGGCACCGTCCCCGGCGCCGTCCGCGGCCGGGGCTCGTGCGGCTCCCGGGCCCCCGGCTCCGGCCCGGACCCCGATCCCGGTCCGGCCCCCGGCTCCGGCCGGGAGGGCGGCTCCGCCTCGGACCCTGGCTGCGGCTCCGACCCGGGCCCTGGCTGCGGCTGCTGCTGCGGTGGCTGCTGCTGCGGCAGCGGCTGTGCCCACGATGGCGCCTGCGTATATGCCCACGACGGCGGCCGTGACCGCGGCCGCGCGGTGCGCAGCCCCATGGTCTCGTCGTCCCGCACCGACTGTTCGTATCCCACCGGTGTTTCGTACCGCACCGACCGTTCGGGCGGCAGCGGGACACGGCCGTAAGCGGCGCTGTTCGGCGGCTCCTCCACTCCCGGAGCCGCTCCGAGCGTCGCCCCGAGCGCCGCTCCCGGCGGCTCCCCCGCCCCCGGCACCGCCCCGGGCACCGGCGGCGGCAGCGGGTCGTTGAGCGGATCGTCGAGCCGGTCGACGGCCGCCGCGAGCGCGGCCCGCTCCCCGTACGCGTCATGCGTCTCGTACGCGTACGTGTCGTACGTGTCGTACGCGTACGGCGCAGGCTCCTGGGAGTCCTGATCCGCGCCCCCCTCACGCTCGGGGCGGAGTGCGGTCACTCGACGGCCTTGCCGCCGACCATGCCGACCACTGGCGCAAGCCCCTCCGAACGTCGTATCGCGCCGGTGTCCCCGCACGTCACCAGCCAGTTGGCGAGCATGCGGTGGCCCCATTCGGTGAGTACGGACTCGGGGTGGAACTGCACGCCCTCGACCGGGAGTTCGCGGTGGCGCAGCCCCATGATGATGCCGTCGTGCGTACGGGCCGTGACCTCCAGCTCGTCCGGGACGGTGGCGGGTTCGGCGGCCAGCGAGTGGTAGCGGGTCGCGGTGAACGGCGAGGGGAGCCCGGCGAAGACGCCCTTGCCCTCGTGCTCGACCAGCGACGTCTTGCCGTGCAGCAGCTCGGGGGCGCGGTCCACCACGCCGCCGTACGCGACGGCCATGGACTGCATGCCGAGGCAGACGCCGAAGACCGGTACGCCGGTGGCGGCGCAGTGGCGCACCATGTCGACGCAGACACCCGCCTCCTCGGGGGTGCCGGGTCCCGGCGACAGCAGGACGCCGTCGAACCCGTCCTGCGCGTGACTGAGGGAGACCTCGTCGTTGCGGAGCACCTCGCACTCGGCGCCGAGCTGGTAGAGGTACTGGACGAGGTTGAAGACGAAGCTGTCGTAGTTGTCGACGACGAGGACGCGTGCCTTGCTCACCGGTTGTCCGCCATTCCCTCGTCCACCGTCACGTCGTTGAACGGCAGCAGCGGCTCCGCCCACGGGAAGACGTACTGGAAGAGCACATAGACGATGCCGAGCACGAGCACGATCGAGATCAGTGCCCGAATCCACGCGTTGCCCGGCAGATGCCGCCAGATCCAGCCGTACATGCCGTCCCTACTCGCCGATGACCAAGCTGTGCGCGGCACCGGAGACGAGCACCGGAGCGCAGCAACAGAGTAAGGGGCGGAGGGCGGGGCCGGAGGGTCAGCCGGGCAAAGTGTCCGGCTTCCCGAGGGCGGCGGGCGAGGTGCGCTCCAGGTGTGCCCAGACGATCAGCCGGTGGCTGTGTCCCCATTCGGGGTCGCAGGTGGTGAGGGTGAGGTAGCGGCCGGGGCGGCGGTAGCCGGACCGGTCGGGCACGGGTTCGATGACGCCGGTGTCGGAGGGCACGGTGCGGTACGGCTTCGCGTCGATGCGGTACGTGTACCAGGCGGTGCCGTCGGTGAGCACCACGGCGTCGCCGGGGCGCAGCCGGGGAAAGTCCTTGAACGGGTCGCCGTAGGTGCGGCGGTGGCCGGCGACCGCGAAGTTGCCGGGGGCGCCGAGCGGGGCGGTGCCGGTGTAGTGGCCGAGGCCCTTCTTGAGGGTGCCGGTGGCGGTGCCTTCGAGGACGGGCTTGGCCCAGTCGCGGCCGAACCGGGGGATGTACATGATCGCGAAGGACTCGCCGCGGCCGTGGCGGGCGCGGGCCCCCGGGCCGGGGTCGGCGCCCGGTGGTGCCGGATCCTCTCCGGAGCCGCCGCCGGCGTCCGGACCGGCGTCTGGACCGGCGTCCGTATCCGCGCCTGTGTCCGTATCGGTGCCGGTCACCGCGCCGGTCGACCAGCGGTCCTGGAGGCGGTCGATCTCGCGGTCCATGGCGGCGTCGGCGCGTACCCCCGTCCAGTACAGGACGTAGACCACGAACAGCACGATCAAGGTGCCCAGGGTGAGGCAGATCTCGCTCAGCGTCCTGACGACCGTCCGCACCCTCATCGGCTGCTCCAGCTGGCCTACGGCCGCTCCTTGCGGCTGCTACTTCACGGGCTGTGCCTGATGCAGGTCCACTGTGCCGGAGTAGCCCGGAAGAGTCATCGTGTCGTGCTGGTCGACATCCCAGCCGAGTCCGTAGGCCTCGACGTACCCCTGGTAGTTCTGGATCGCGGGGGACTCGGCGAGCGCGCGGCGCAGCGCGTCCGGGTCGCCGACGGCGGTCACCTTGTACGGCGGCGAGTAGAGCCGGCCCTGGAGGATCAGGGTGTTGCCGACGCAGCGGACGGCGCTGGTGGAGATCAGCCGCTGGTCCATGACCCGGATGCCCCGCGCGCCGCCCTGCCACAGGGCGTTCACGACGGCCTGGAGGTCCTGCTGGTGGATGACCAGGTCGTTGGGCTGCGGCTCGGGCACGCCGGGAATGCGGGCGGTGGCGTCGGCCGGGGCGTCGGAGAGCGTGACGGTCAGGGCCGCGCCGCGCACGGGGCGGGTCCCGGCGGCCTTCTCCAGGGCGGCGAGGCGGGCGTCCTCCTCCTTGGTGCTGCCGTCGTCCCGGCGGGCGAGCCCGTCGACCTCGGAGCGGACCCGGCCGGTGCTCTCCTCCAGGTCGGCGTTCTTCCGGCTGCGCTCCTGGATGAGGTCGGACAGCCGCAGCATCGACTCGTCGCTGCGCAGATCGGTGCCCTTGGCGGTGTTGAAACTCATCCAGAAGATGAGCCCGGCGAGGGCGAAGATCGCCAATGTCAGCAGCCGCATCGGACGGAAGGAGGGGCGACGTGGTGCCGGGGTGGGGGAGTCAGCAGAATTGCTCAACGTACCCTTACTCCTTACGACGCCGCGGAAGCACTACGCTAACGGACGCCGGGGGATGGAAGAGCTGCTCCGCCGCCGTCCGGCCCCGGCGCCAGCCGTCCCTATAGTTTCCGCGCGGTCACGCAGCGCATCGACAGGAGAGTTCCTCGTGCCGAAGTCACGGATCCGCAAGAAGGACGACTACACGCCGCCGCCCGCGAAGCAGGCCACCTCCATCAACCTGAACTCGGGCCGCGGCTGGGTCGCCCCGCTGATGTTGGCCATGTTCCTGCTCGGTCTGGTGTGGATCGTGCTGTTCTACGTGACCGATGCGCAGTTGCCGATCGAGGCGATCGGCAACTGGAACATCGTGGTCGGCTTCGGGTTCATCGCCGCGGGGTTCGTGGTCTCCACCCAGTGGAAGTAGGCGCTTCCGGCTCCTCCCCGTGAGCGCCTCCCGGCCACCCCTCCCCAGAGGTGTCCACAGAGTTATCCACAGCAGGGGAAAAACTCAGAAGATCTGTGGATAACCTCTGTGAGGTTGACGCCGGTCTGACTGCGCAGGTGGCGCACCGACGCCGGCCATGCCGGTCCTGGGCTGGGGAAACGCCGGGATCCGCGGATCTGCGCGGTCACGGGCGGTCTCCTCCACAGGAGGTACGAGATCGAACACCTGCTGTGGACAACATCGGCACCGGGGTCCGCGCGCGTGGGTGAGACGTACCGCCTGTGACTAGTGGGCCTAAGCGCCTGTGGCCCCGGTGGAACGTACGCGCCCGTGTGGCTACGGGACTGCCCGGGCTCGCGGCTCGCCGCCTCAGCCGAGCTGGGCCGTCCGCACGCACACCAGGACGACGACGGCCAGCAGCACCAGCGCGTACGTTCCGCGCTGGACGAGGGCGCGGTGCTCGCGCGGTGCGTGCACCAGCCCGTAGGCGACCGCCGTGCCGGTGATCAGACCGCCGATGTGGGCCTGCCAGGCGATGTCGCTCAGCGCGAAGGTGAAGACCAGGTTCAGCCCGAGCAGGATGAGGACCGGCCGCATGTCGTAGTTGAGGCGGCGCATCAGCACCGCCGTGGCGCCCAGCAGACCGAAGATCGCGCCGGAGGCGCCCAGCGAGCCCTGGTACGGCTCGGCGATCAGATAGGTCAGCGCGCTGCCGCCGAGGGCGGACAGCAGATACAGCGCCAGGAAGCGGGCGCGACCGAGCGCGGCCTCCAGCGGCGGGCCGAGCCACCACAGCGACAGCAGGTTGAACGCGATGTGCATCGGCTCTTCGTGCAGGAAGGTCGCGGTCAGAAGCCGGTACCAGTCGCCTTCGGCGATGCCCTCCAGCTCCATGGTGCCCGGCGTATGGGCCTGGCCGACCAGCATCAGGTCGTCCAGCAGCCGGTCGCCGTACGCCAGGACCGCGATCCACAGGGCGAGGTTGATCCCCAGCAGGATCTTGGTGATCAGCCGCGGGTCCGCGGCCAGCGACGCACCGGATATGGTGCGCGGCTGTATCGGGGCGCGCCGCGGGGCGTGGCCGCCGGGGCCCGCGGCCGGGGCGGACGCGGCGTGCGCGCCGTGCACGCACTCGGGGCACTGGAAACCGACCGAGGCACTGACCATGCACGCGGGACAGATCGGCCGCTCACAGCGTGTGCAGCTGATGCCGGTCTCCCGGTCCGGGTGCCGGTAGCAGCAGACCGCCTGGTCTTCCATGTCTCCCCTTGCCCTGTGTGTTCGCTTGCCTGACCGAACCGCCCCGCCTGCCCTCAAGACGGACGGGCGGGGCACAGGGTTCCCGTACGAACTGGTCTCCCGGACGGTCTCCCGGAAGCGATCAGCCTTCGCGCTTCTCCACGACGACGGACTCGATGACGACGTCGTTGACCGGGCGGTCGGTGCGCGGGTTGGTCTCAGTGCCGACGATCGCGTCGACGACCTTCTTGCTCGCGTCGTCGACGACCTCGCCGAAGATGGTGTGCTTGCCGGTCAGCCAGGTGGTCGGCGAGACCGTGATGAAGAACTGCGAGCCGTTGGTGCCCGGACCGGCGTTGGCCATGGCCAGCAGGTAGGGCTTGTTGAACGACAGGTCCGGGTGGAACTCGTCCGCGAACTTGTAGCCGGGGCCGCCGGTGCCGTTGCCCAGCGGGTCACCGCCCTGGATCATGAAACCGCTGATGACGCGGTGGAAGACCGTGCCGTCGTAGAGCTTGTCCGTCGTCTTCTGTCCGGTCTTCGGGTTGACCCACTCGCGGGAGCCCTCGGCGAGCTCGACGAAGTTCTTGACCGTCTTCGGGGCGTGGTTCGGCAGGAGCCGGACCAGGATGTCGCCGCGGTTGGTCTTCAGGGTGGCGTAGAGCTGCTCGGCCACGATCTACCTTCCATAGTCTTCACTGACCCTTCCGATCCTCGCATGGACCCGGGCACGAGGAGCAACCACGGCGCTGGGCGCGGGCACGGGTCGCCCTGTGGCCGCCGCTCGGGGAGGCCCGTTATGCCCCGGATGCCCGCTCTCGCATGCCGCGCGGCTCACCGGCAGGCATGATCTCCAAGTGGGGACAGTCCCGGATCCCGGAGTACGCGACCGAGGAGGAGGATGCCGTGACCCGCACTGACAGCGTGCGCGCCGCGACCGGCACCGCGAAGGACAGCGTTCTGCACGCCGCGGAGGTGGTGGCGCCGTACGCCGGCACGGCCAAGGACGCCGCCGCGCACTACGCCCACCAGGCCCGCGCCCGGCTGGGGCCCAAGGTCTCCCACGCCGCGCACCGGGCCGGAGACGCGACCGCGGCCTGGTACCACGGGCCGGTCGCCCGCCAGATCGAACACGCCCGCTGCGCGCTCCCCCCCAGGGTCGACGCCGCCGCGACGCGCGCCGCGACCCGTACCCGCAAGGCCGCGCGCCACGCCGCCGACTACACCGCGCCGCGCATCGAGCACGCGGTGACCGCGACCCGCGCCGCCGCCCAGCCCGCCCGCGAGGAGGCCATGGCCCGTGGTACGGCCGCCCTCGCCGCGCTGCGCGGCCAGGTGAGCGCGGGGGAGATCGCCATGATCGCCAGGCACCGCGCCCGCCGGGCCCGCACCCGGCGGGTGTTCAAGCGGTTCACGGCGGGTGGCCTCCTGGCGGGTGGGGCCTACGCCGCCTGGAAGTGGTGGGACAAGCAGGCGAACCCGGAATGGCTGGTGGAACCGCCCGCCCCGACCGAACTCGCCGAGGGCCAGCCGCTGACCTCGGTCGACGGCAGCGGCCAGGGAGGCGGCACTCCGGACGAGCGGGCCGGGCAGCAGGCACCGGAACGGAAGGAACGCGGCGACCAGCCCTGACCGCGCAAGCGGCGGAAAGCGCCTTCCTCACCATCTTCCGAAGAGCCCCATCTTCCGGAGAGCCTTCCGGATCATGCTTCCGGCGCCGGCGTGTGACTTTCGTCGTTGGCACTCGCGACCAATGGCCGATGCGGCGCCCGGCCGGGGTTCCCTAGCGTGGGCGCGTGACTCGTGTGGAATCCACGGCCCTCGCGGTGTCGGCCCGCCGGGCGCCGACGGCGCGGCTGCGTTCGGCGGCCCGGCGGCTGGCCGCCCCGGGCAGGGCTCTCTTCGCCCCCGGGATGTGGCCTGTCCGGCGCATCGTGGGCGAATCCCTGCTGGGCGTGCTGCTCGGGCTGCTGGGGGCGGGTCTCGAGGCCCTGGACACCAACAGCGTCGTGCAGATCGTCGCCGTCGGGCTGGCCGCCGCGCTGCTGTCACCGGTGCGCCGGGTGCTGCCCGCCACCGTGCTGCTGGTGGCCGCCGTCGGTTCGTCCGTGTTCATCGGTTCGTCCGTGTTCATCGGTTCGTCCGTGTTCATCGGCCTCGCGCCGCTGGTCCTTCTCGCCGCCTGGTCGGCAGGGCGGCGGATCGACGGGGTCGGCAGGGCGGTCGCCACCTTCGGCTTCGCGTACGTCCTCACCCTCGGCCTGTCCGTCCTGCGGGAACCGCGCTTCTCGCTGTCGCTCCTGGTCTTCACCGCCCTGTGGCTGCTGGTCGCGATCGTCGTGCCCGGCCTCGCCGGCCGCTACTCGTCGCAGCGCCGCACGCTGACCGACACCCTCCGGGAGTACAACGCCCAGCTGCTGCGTGAACGCGCGATGATCGCCGGACAGGCCCGGATACGGGAGCGTCAGCGCATCGCGCAGGACATGCACGACAGCCTCGGCCATCAGCTGGCGCTGATCTCGGTGCACACCGGCGCGCTGGAGGTGGACCGCGAGCTCACCGGGCGGCAGCGGGAGGCCGTGGGGGTGCTGCGCGAGGCATCGGTGGCCGCGATGCACGAGTTGCGCGAGGTGGTGGGGCTGCTGCGGGACGGCACGGAGGCCCCCGGCCACGGAGGCGCCTCCCAGGCCCTTGAGGCCATGGGGGAGGAGGACGCCAAGGCGCCGTCGCGCGGGGTGGCCGGTATCGACGGCCTGGTGGAGGCGTCCCGGGGCGCCGGTGCGGCCGTGCAGCTGCGGCGCTCCGGCGAGCCGCGTCCGCTCGCCCCGACCGCCGACCACGCGGCGTACCGCGTCGCTCAGGAGGGCCTGACCAACGCCCACAAGCACGCCCCGGGCGCCACGATCACCATCGAGTTGCGGTACGAGCCGGACTCGCTGGTCGTGGAGGTCGCCAACGGCCCCGCACCGGAGAGCGCGGACGCCGGCCGGAGCACGGTCAGCGGTGGTCAGGGCCTGACCGGGCTCGGCGAGCGGACCCGGCTCATCGGGGGCATGGTGCACGCGGGCCCGACGGCGGAGGGCGGCTTCCGGCTGGCGGGCGTGCTGCCGTACACCTCGCCGCAGGGCGGTCTCCCGAGCCCGTCGCCCAGCGGCGCGGCGCCGACGTTCGTCGATCCGGCCGGCGACTTTCGGGAGCAGATTCCGGCGGGCTCCCTCGGCGAGGGTGATCCGGTCATCGACTGGAACGGCATGCCGAAGGAGCTGGCCAAGGCAATGAACAGGGACAAGAAGAGGAGCGGCATAGCCATCGGCTGCGGGGTGGCGGCGCTGATCGGCCTGGCGCTGGTGGTCGCGGTGGTCGTCGGGGCCTTCCTGTTCATAAGTGAGGCGGACAAGGCCATGATCGAGCCGAAGCAGTACGACGCGGTGAAGGTGGGCCAGTCCGAGAAGGAGGTCCGCGACAGGCTGCCCGGTGGGGACTCGTTCCTGACCGACGGCCTGGACAAGGGTGCGCCGCCGGAGCCCGAGGGATCGAAGTGCGTCAGCCTGATGTCCACGGAGTCCGGCAGCAGTTGGGACAAGGACCCCGTCTTCCGGTTCTGCTTCAAGGACGGCAAGCTGATCGAGAAGAGGTCCTTCGAGGTCAAGAACTGAGGAGGACCGGACCGTGAGGTCCGGGGGCGGCTCGATCGGGGATGATGGCGAGGTGCCCGCAGGTATGACCGCTCAAGACCGCGCAGGAGAGTCGTGATCAGGGTTCTCGTCACGGACGACGAGCCGCTCATTCGGGCAGGTATCAGGATGATCCTCTCCTCCGCCGACGACATCGACGTGGTCGCGGAGGCGGCCGACGGCCGTGAGGCGGTCGAACTGGCCCGGACCCGGCGCGTGGATGTCGTGCTGCTCGACATCCAGATGCCGGTCATGGACGGGCTGACGGCCCTGGCCGAGCTGCGCCGGACCGTCCCCGACACCCGGGTGCTGATCCTGACGACCTTCGGGGAGCGGCAGAACGTGCTGCGCGCCCTGTCGGAGGGCAGCGCGGGATTCCTGCTGAAGGACTCGGCGCCCGCGGAGCTCATGCGCGCGGTACGGGCCGCCGCGGCCGGAGACGCGTACCTGTCGCCGGGCGCCACCCGCCATGTCGTGGACTCGCTGGCGTCCGGCCAGGCCGCGCACCGCGCCGAGGGGGCGCGCCGTCGGCTGGAGACGCTGACGGACCGCGAGCTGAACGTGCTGGCCCTGCTGGGCGAGGGCCTGTCCAACGCGGATGCCGGTCAGCGGATCCACATGAGCGAGGCCACGGTGAAAACGTATGTGAGCCGCATTCTGGCCAAGCTGGGCTGCGAGAACCGGGTGCAGGCCGCGCTGCTGGCACGAGACGCCGGCCTGGGCACATGATCGAAATGCTGCACCATGTGCGTGAGCTGCGCTTTTCGGGGCAGGTGTGGGGTAGTTGACAGCACGTAGGTAGGAGATGAGATGGCACAGGCCCCATTCGGCGCCCTGGCCGCCGCGCTCGCGGGGCTCGGAACGGCGCTGGGCTTCCTCGCGATCCAGTTGCGCGCGGACGGCTACGAGCAGTACGTCGGATCCGTGATCAACGCCAGCAGTCTGATGTACTTCACCGCGATCATGGTTGCGGTGGCGTGGGCCCGTGACAGCCGGTTGCGCTCAGGCTGAGTTCTCCGACCGCGGCGGCGGGTGCCAGGGCACCGGCCGCCGCCTTCCCCGCCCGACGAGCGTGCCAGGCGTGAGCCGTCCCTGCCTGGCGGGGGTGGAGTCATAGACGCAGGACAGGAGTTCAGGGCCGATTCCGCAGTGGTTGAGCAGCGTCGCGCTCTTCGCGGTCGCACCGAAGGCGGCCACGCTCCTGCCCTGTGCGAGAAAGAGACCCCCCTGACCGCGTTTCCGCAGGTCAGAGGGGTCTCCAGACGTGGAGCCTAGGAGAGTCGAACTCCTGACATCCGCCATGCAAAGACGGCGCTCTACCAACTGAGCTAAGGCCCCGTCGCCGATCAGGATACCCGGTGTCGGGACCCTTTCCCGACCGGGTATCGCTCGTGCGTGCCACCGTCCGTAGGATGCCTCGCGAGATTCGCGGCAGCGAAGCGAAGGGGAGACAGCGAGATGGACGCAGCACAGCAGGATGCCACCGCCCGCGCACGAGAGCTGCAGCGCAGCTGGTACGGGGAGCCGCTGGGGGCGCTGTTCCGCCGCCTCATCGACGACCTCGGCCTCAACCAGGCCCGCCTCGCGTCCGTACTCGGCCTCTCCGCGCCCATGCTCTCGCAGCTCATGAGCGGACAGCGCGCGAAGATCGGCAACCCCGCCGTCGTCCAGCGGGTGCAGGCGCTCCAGGAGCTCTCCAGCCAGGTCGCGGACGGCCGGGTCAGCGCCGCGGAGGCCGCCGAGCGCATGGAGGAGATCAAGAAGACCGCGGGCGGGTCGGTGCTCAACACCACGCAGACCACCGCCAGCACCGGCGCGCCGACCGTGCGCCGTGTGGTCCGCGAGATCCAGTCGCTGCTGCGCTCGGTGGCCGCCGCCGGCGACATCATCGACGCCGCGGACTCCCTTGCCGCCACCCAGCCCGAACTCGCGGAGTTCCTGCGGGTGTACGGCGCCGGCCGGACCGCCGAGGCGGTCGCCCACTACGAGGCGCACCAGAGCTGACGCACCGGCTGCCGGGCGCAGGCACCGGGGACCGGTCACTGGGACACGAAAACGGGCGCGGGGCGGGACGGAACGGATGGGCGAGGTCTTCGCAGGCCGGTACGAACTGGTGGATCCGATCGGCCGCGGCGGCGTGGGGGCCGTGTGGCGCGCCTGGGACCAGCGGCGCCGCCGCTATGTCGCGGCGAAGGTGCTCCAGCAGAGCGACGCGCACACCCTGCTGCGCTTCGTCCGCGAGCAGGCGCTGCGCATCGACCACCCGCACGTGCTGGCCCCCGCGAGCTGGGCGGCCGACGACGACAAGGTGCTGTTCACCATGGATCTGGTGGGCGGCGGCTCGTTCGCGCATCTCATCGGGGACTACGGCCCGCTGCCGCCCCGCTACGTGTGCACACTGCTGGACCAGTTGCTCTCGGGACTGGCGGCCGTGCACGCGGAGGGCGTGGTGCACCGTGACATCAAGCCCGCGAACATCCTGCTGGAGGCGACTGGCACCGGGCGCCCGCACGTCCGCCTGTCGGACTTCGGCATCGCGCTGACCAAGGGTGAACCCCGGCTCACCGAGGCCGACTTCGTGATGGGTACGCCCGGCTACTTCGCGCCGGAGCAGATGCAGGGCGCCGAACCCGACTTCCCGGCCGACCTGTTCGCCGTCGGGCTGGTGGCGCTGTATCTGATCAGCGGGCGCAAGCCGGACGCCGACGCGATCGTGCGGCGCTTCGAGGAGCACGGTGTGCCGGGGGCGCCGGAGGGCGTGCCGGAACCGCTGTGGCAGGTGATCGCCAATCTGCTGCAACCCGATCCGGAGGACCGGTTCCGTACGGCGACGGGCGCGCGCAAGGCGCTCGCCGAGGCGGTCGAACTGCTGCCGGAGCCGGATCTGGACGACGAGGCGATCGAGGTCTTCGACCATCTCGGGCCGCTTCCGGCGGGGTTCGGCCCGGACGGACCGGAGCGCAAACCGAGGCGTTCCCACCGCAAGCCCGGCGCCCCCTCCTCCCCTGCTCCTTCTTCTGGTTCTTCCGGTTCCTCCGAGGCGACCACCGTCGCGCCGGTGCCGTCGATGTCGGACACCGGAAGCTTCCAGCTCCCGCCGCCGCTGCCGGAGGGGCCACGGGACGGGGTGGAGCCGGGCGCCCCGGGACCGTACACGCCGCCGGAGACGGGCCGCGGGCAGCCGGAAACGCCCGGACGACCGGGAACGTACGGGCAGAGCGACCAGCCGTACGGGCAGCGTGCTCGGCCCGAAGACGCCGACCGGCAGGGCCCGGCGGTACCGCTGCCATACCGGTACGGCAGCGGTGCGGGCCCGGCGCCGGACCGCCCGGCCCCGTACCGCCCGCACGCGGACGGCCCCGGCCCCGGCCCCGGCGGCCGCGACGCGTACGGGACTACGGCCCGGCCGGAGGCGGCTCCGGGGCCGGGGCGGCCCGTGGGTCCGCCGACGCCGGCCGGCGCCTCGCCGCCGGTGCCTCCGGGACCGCCCACACCGACTCCGTCGTTCACTCCGCCGCCCTTCGGCCCGCCCATACCGCCGACACCCACGCCGACGCCCACGCCTTCGCTCACGGGGACCCCGACGCCGCCCGGTTACGGCAACGCCCCCACGCGGCCGTACACCGCTCCGCAACCAGCCCCGCGGCCCGCTCCACAACCCGCGCCCGCGGCCCGGCCCTCGGCGTCCGCCGCGCCGCAGCGGGCCGCCCGGCCCGGACCGCCCGCGAAGGTGGCCGTTCCGGTGCTGCTGCTCGCGCTGCTGTGCTTCGCTGTGGGGGCATGGGCCTTCATGGCATCCGGCTGAACGGCCCCGCCCCGCGGCCGCGCGGCCCGTGTCGAGGCGGTCCGGTCCGGCGGGGCGCGCCGTGACGCGGCCCGCCTCACCCCTCGGCCGAGGCCGCCGCGCGGCGGGCGAGGACCGTCCACAGGGCCAGCCCGAGCAGCAGCAGTGTGCCCGCGCCGAACGACGCGTAGGCGACGGCCCGCAGGGTGTCGTCCCGCCCGCCGCCCGTACCGGAGGACACGGCCGGTCCGTCGCCGCGCGGCGCCCCGAGGCCGGAGCCGTCCGGATCCTCCCGGTAAGCCGGCTCGGGCTGCCGCTCGCCCTCGACAGCCAGCCGCAGCGTGACCGGTGCGGTGCCCTCGAAGTACGGCGCGGTACCGGCGTTGAGGGTGACCGCCAGGTAGTAGGGGCCGGCCACGCTCATCGCCCGGACCCGTGCCTTCGCCCGCTCGTAGCGGTTGCCGTAGGTGACGGGGGCGGTGAGCCCCAGTTGGTCCTGGGCCCTGGCCCCCTTGTACGGCGCGAACGCGCCTCTCTGGACCAGCCCGCGCGCCGGGTTGTACAGCGAGACCCCCAGCGCGTCGCCCACGTACGCGCGCGTGCCCGGGCCCGAGCCCGGGGTCGCGCCCGCGCCGCCGCCCGTACCCACCCCCCGGGCGGCGTCGGGGAGTTCGACGTCGGCGTAGAGCTGCTGCCCCCAACTGAGCGGCACCTGGTAGTAGCGGGTCTCGCCGGGCTTCATCCGCAGCTTCCACACCCCTGTGGACAGCGCCCGCGCGTCGCTGAACCCGGTGCCGCCGGGCCGCAGTTCCCGCACCGGCCCGCGGGGCAACTCCGACGGCCGCGTGCGCCGCCCCTGTTCCGCCGGGCGCGCCGACTCCCCGCCCGTGACGGCGGGTTCGCGCTGGAAACTCAGCTCCAGCGGCCAGCGGCCCGTGCCCCGCGCGTCCTCCGACCCCTCGCCCGGTCCCTCGCCCGATCCGCCGCCCGATCCGGTGCGCTCCACCATGAAGTCGTACGTGCCGGCGCCCTGGCAGGCCGCGGCGCGCGGGCCGGTCTCCTTCCGCCGTGCGGCGTATCCGGCGAGCGGATGGGCCACACCGCGCACCTGCGCCCGCACATCCGTCTGATCGCAGACACCGCCGTCGCCGTCGGCCAGCGAGACCTTGACGCCGTCGGCGTGCGCGGCGGGGTCGGAGCCGGGCGGCGGGACCGCGACCGCCGAAAGGTACGCGGTGGAGTCGGCATCGAGCTCGACCCGGTAGCGGCGCCGCTGGCCGGGGCCGATGTCGTCCACGTACGTGCCCTTGGGCGCCAGGGTGGGCACGCCGTCCTTGCCCCCGGCGGTGCGGTCGACCTTCGTGCCTCGGGGCCGGTACGACGCGATGCCCTCGGATCCGTCGGAGGGCGCGGCCAGGACCGGCCCGGGGATCCCCGCCAGCACCCCCAGCGCCGCCCCCACCGCGGCGAGGCCGGTTCTGACCTTGCTGCGGTCCTTCATCACGCGTCACCCCTCGTCCGGCCGCCGCCCCACGCACTTTGCCAATGCAAGCGATTCGTTCACGAAAGCGAATCGCCTCCGTGAGTCGATCGATCGCCATGAGCCGACCGATTCCGTCGGCCGACCCATCCCCCGGCCAACGCGATCACTTTCCGCCCGCCAACGTCAACGGGGCCCCGACCGCCATCGCGATCGGGGCCCCGCACAGGACTTGTCGACTCAGACACCCGAACCTGCGGGCACGGAGTCAGTCGCCTCCGTCCACAGATCCTGCTCGGCGCGATCCGCCTGGATCTGGCGGTACACGAGGAGCCCGCCGATGGCGGCCAGTGCGACCAGGAGAAGCTTCTTCACCGCGCGACCTCGTCTTTCCTTGACGTAGGGGACCTCTGGCGCCCGATGATACACACCGCCCGATATCAATCGGTGACCTATACCCACTCTGGTACCGAAGCAATCAAGGCCGGGACCTATGCGAAACGCCCGGCCCCTCCGAGGAGGTTCCGGGCGTCTGTGACCTTCCGGTCATACACGGTGCGGGTACCAGGACTTGAACCTGGGGCCTCATCCTTATCAGGGATGCGCTCTAACCGTCTGAGCTATACCCGCGCGTTCGCTGCACCGAAAGATTAGCGCACCACTGGCCATGTCCCAAAATCGGTGACCGGCAGGCGCTATTCGTCCTCCGCCAGCGTGACCTCCACACCGCCCACGAAGCCCGCCGACAGGTTGTAGATGAAGGCCCCCAACGTGGCCAGGGCGGTCGCCAGCACCACGTTGATCGCTGCGATGACCGACGTGAAGACCAGCACGCGCGGCAGGGAGAGGAAGGACTCCAGGTCGAAGCCGCTGCCCTCCTTGGACTCGGTCGCCTCGCTGATCGTCCCGCCGACCGTGCTGAAGACGCCCATCGCGTCCATGACCGACCACAGCACCGCGACCGCGACGATCGTGCAGATGCCCAGCGCGATGGCCAGCAGGAAGCTGACCTTCATCACCGACCAGGGATCCACCTTCGCCACCCGCAGCCGCGCCTTGCGGGTCCGCGGAACCGTCCGGCCAGCTGCCGCCGGGCCCTGCGGGCGGGGGCGGCGGGCGGTGGCCTTGCCCGCCGGCACGCTGGTGCTGCCCGCGCCGGACGACGTGGCCGCCCCGGGCGGGGCGTAGGCCTGCGGCGGGTGATACGGCTGCGCGGGCTGCGAGCCGGCGGACCGCTCGCCGGGGAGGGGGCCCGCCGGATACGTCTCGTAGCCCGGCTGCGGCCCTCGGGCGTCCGTCACGGTCTGCGTCCCCCCTCGGGAGTCTGCGACGAAGCCACGGGCACCACCCTCGGTCGTCGGTCCGGCCGCCGGATTCCCCTCGGAATCCGCCGCCCCGCCGCCCTCGGGGGTGCCCGTGGCTCCACTCACTGCCTACTCCTCGGTCTCTGCGGCCGGGGGCGCCATGCCCTCGGCCGACACCTCGGACTCGGCCGCGTCGACCGCCTCGGTCCCTTCGACCTCATCGGCCTCGCTGCCGGCCTCGGCGTTCCGGGCGATGCCCACGACGGCATCGCGCTTGCCCAGGTTGATCAGTTGGACGCCCATGGTGTCACGGCCCGTCTCCCTGACCTCGTTGACCCGCGTACGGATCACACCGCCCCCGAGGGTGATGGCGAGGATCTCGTCACGCTCCTCGACCACCAGCGCGCCCACCAGCGAACCCCGGTCCTCCACGATCTTGGCGGCCTTGATGCCCAGGCCGCCGCGGCCCTGGACGCGGTACTCGTCCACGGGGCTGCGCTTGGCGTATCCACCGTCGGTGGCGGTGAACACGAACGTACCGGGCCGGACGACATTCATCGAGAGGAGCTCGTCCCCCTCGCGGAAACTCATGCCCTTGACACCCGAGGTCGCGCGCCCCATCGGGCGCAGCGCCTCATCGGTGGCGGTGAACCTGATCGACTGCGCCTTCTTGCTGATCAGCAGCAGATCGTCCTCGGCGGACACCAGCTCGGCGCCGATCAGCTCGTCCTCGCCACCCTCCTCGGTCTCCCGGAGGTTGATGGCGATGACACCGCCGGAGCGCGGCGAGTCGTAGTCCTTCAGCGGCGTCTTCTTCACCAGGCCGGACTTGGTGGCCAGCACCAGGTACGGCATGGCCTCGTAGTCGCGGATGGCGAGGATCTGGGCGATCTGCTCGTCCGGCTGGAAGGCCAGCAGGTTCGCCACGTGCTGGCCGCGCGCGTCCCGGCCGGCGTCCGGCAGCTCGTACGCCTTGGCCCGGTAGACCCGGCCCTTGTTGGTGAAGAACAGCAGCCAGTGGTGCGTGGTGGAGACGAAGAAGTGGTCGACGATGTCGTCCTCGCGCAGCTTGGTGCCGCGCACCCCCTTGCCGCCGCGCTTCTGCGAGCGGTAGTCGTCGGTCTTCGTCCGCTTCACATAGCCGCCGCGCGTGATGGTGACGACGATGTCCTCCTCGGCGATCAGGTCCTCCATGGACATGTCGCCGTCGAAGGGGATCAGCTGGGAGCGCCGGTCGTCGCCGAACTTCTCGACGATCGCGGTCAGCTCCTCGCTGATGATCTGCCGCTGCCGCTCGGGCGAGGCGAGGATCGCGTTGTACTCGTTGATCTTCGCCTGGAGCTCGTCGTGCTCCTGGATGATCTTCTGCCGCTCCAGGGCCGCGAGCCTGCGCAGCTGCATCTCCAGGATCGCGTTGGCCTGGATCTCGTCGATGGTCAGCAGGCCCATCAGGCCCTCGCGCGCCACCTCGACCGTGTCGCTGCGCCGGATCAGCGCGATGACCTCGTCGATCGCGTCCAGCGCCTTGAGCAGACCGCGCAGGATGTGCGCCCGCTCCTCGGCCTTGCGCAGCCGGAAGCGGGTCCGGCGGACAATGACCTCGACCTGGTGGGTCACCCAGTTGCGGATGAACGCGTCCAGGGAGAGGGTCCGCGGCACCCCGTCGACCAGCGCCAGCATGTTGGCGCCGAAGTTCGTCTGGAGGTCGGTGTGCTTGTACAGGTTGTTGAGGACGACCTTGGCGACCGCGTCCCGCTTGAGCACGATGACCAGCCGCTGGCCGGTGCGCGAGGACGTCTCGTCGCGGACGTCCGCGATGCCGCCGATCCTGGCGTCCTTCACCAGGTCGGCGATCTTCTGCGCGAGGTTGTCCGGGTTGACCTGGTACGGCAGCTCGGTGACCACCAGGCACTGGCGGCCCTGGATCTCCTCGACCTCGACCACCGCGCGCATCGTGATCGAGCCGCGGCCGGTGCGGTACGCCTCCTCGATGCCCTTGCGGCCCACGACCAGCGCGCCGGTCGGGAAGTCCGGGCCCTTGATCCGGTCGATCAGCGCGTCGAGCAGCTCCTCGGGGGTGGCCTCGGGGTTGGCCAGGAACCACTGGGCGCCCTCGGCGACCTCGCGCAGGTTGTGCGGCGGGATGTTGGTCGCCATGCCGACCGCGATCCCGGCCGAGCCGTTGACCAGCAGGTTCGGAATCCGGGACGGCAGGACCGTCGGCTCCTGGTTACGGCCGTCGTAGTTGTCCTGGAAGTCGACGGTCTCCTCGTCGATGTCCCGGAGCATCTCCATGGCCAGCGGCATCATCTTGCACTCGGTGTACCGCATGGCCGCGGCCGGGTCGTTGCCCGGAGAGCCGAAGTTGCCGTTGGAGTCCACCAGCGGCATGCGCATGGACCAGTGCTGCGCGAGTCGCACCAGCGCGTCGTAGATCGAGGCGTCGCCGTGCGGGTGGTACGTACCCATGACGTCGCCCACGACGCGGGCGCACTTGTAGAAGCCCTTCTCGGGGCGGTAGCCGCCGTCGTACATCGCGTACAGCACGCGGCGGTGCACCGGCTTGAGGCCGTCCCGCACATCGGGCAGCGCGCGGCTCACGATGACGCTCATCGCGTAGTCGAGGTACGAGCGCTGCATCTCCGTCTCGAGACCGACGGTCTCGATGCGGAGACCGGCGCCCTCGGCGGCGGCGGCGGCGGACGCCTCGGAGGGCGTGGGAGCGTCGGACGGCGAAGGGGTGGTCTCGTCGGCCATGGCTGGTCAAAATCCTTTCGAAGCGGTGCTGGTGCGGGCCGACTCAGATGTCGAGGAAGCGGACATCCTTGGCGTTGCGCTGAATGAAGGAGCGCCGTGCCTCGACGTCCTCACCCATCAGCACCGAGAACAGGTCGTCCGCCTGTGCGGCGTCGTCCAGCGTGACCTGGCCCAGGACGCGGTGGTCGACGTCCATCGTCGTCACGCGCAGCTCTTCGGCGTTCATCTCGCCCAGACCCTTGAAGCGCTGGACCGAGTCGTCCCGGACGCGCTTGCCGTTCTCCCGCCCGGCCTGGATCAGCGCGTCGCGCTCGCGGTCGGAGTAGGCGTACTCGAAGTCGTCCCGGCCCCACTTGATCTTGTACAGCGGGGGGCGGGAGAGGAAGACGTGCCCGGCCTCGACCAGCGGCCGCATGAAGCGGAAGAGGAAGGTCAGCAGCAGGGTGTTGATGTGCTGGCCGTCGACGTCGGCGTCCGCCATCAGGATGATCTTGTGATAGCGGAGCTTGCTGATGTCGAAGTCCTCGTGCACACCGGTGCCGAACGCCGAGATCAGCGCCTGGACCTCGTTGTTCTGGAGGATCTTGTCGACGCGAGCCTTCTCGACGTTGAGGATCTTGCCGCGGATCGGGAGGATCGCCTGGTACTGCGGGTTGCGTCCGGACTTGGCCGAGCCGCCGGCGGAGTCACCCTCGACGATGAAGATCTCGCACTTGGCCGGGTCGTTGGACTGGCAGTCGCTCAGCTTGCCCGGCAGCGACGCGGACTCCAGCAGGCCCTTGCGGCGGGTCAGGTCGCGCGCCTTGCGGGCCGCCACGCGGGCGGTCGCGGCCTGGATCGACTTGCGGATGATGTCCGCGGCCTCGTTGGGGTTGCGGTCCAGCCAGTCGATGAGCTGCTCGCGGACGATCTTCTGGACGAAGGTCTTCGCCTCGGTGTTGCCCAGCTTGGTCTTCGTCTGGCCCTCGAACTGCGGCTCGCCGAGCTTGACCGAGATGATCGCGGTCAGACCCTCGCGGATGTCCTCGCCGGTGAGGTTGTCGTCCTTCTCCCGCAGCAGCTTCTTGTCGCGCGCGTACTGGTTGATCAGCGTCGTCAGCGCGGCGCGGAAGCCCTCCTCATGAGTACCGCCCTCATGGGTGTGGATGGTGTTCGCGAAGCTGTAGACACCCTCGCTGTACTGGGTGTTCCACTGCATCGCGACCTCGAGGGAGAGCATCCGCTCCTTGTCCTCGGCCTCGAAGCCGATGACGGTGGGGTGGACCATCTCGCCCTTGCGCGAGTTCAGGTACTTCACGAAGTCGACGATGCCGCCCTCGTAGAAGTACCGGACGGAGAGCGGCTTGCCCTCCTCGTCGACGTGCGCGTCGCGCAGGTCGGTCAGCGAGATGGTCAGGCCCTTGTTGAGGAACGCCATCTCCTGGAAGCGCCGCGACAGCGTCTCGAAGGAGTACTCGGTGGTCTCGAAGATGTCGCCGTCGGCCCAGAACGTCACCGAGGTGCCGGTCTCCTCCGCGGCCTCGTTGCGGGCCAGCGGCGCGGTCGGCACACCGAGCTTGTAGTCCTGCGTCCAGCGGTGGCCGTCGGTCTTGACCTCGACGGCGACCTTCGTCGACAGGGCGTTCACCACGGACACGCCGACGCCGTGCAGACCACCGGAGACCGCGTAGCCGCCGCCGCCGAACTTGCCGCCCGCGTGCAGCACGGTCAGCACGACCTCGACGGCCGGCTTGCCCTCGGACGGCACGATGCCCACCGGGATGCCACGGCCGTTGTCGACGACCCGTACGCCGCCGTCGGCGAGGATCGTCACGTCGATCGTGTCCGCGTGCCCGGCCAGCGCCTCGTCGACGGAGTTGTCGACGACCTCGTAGACCAGGTGGTGCAGGCCCCGCTCACCGGTGGAACCGATGTACATGCCGGGGCGCTTGCGGACCGCGTCCAGACCCTCCAGGACGGTGATCGCGCTGGCGTCGTACGACGGCGATGCCGAGGCGTCGCCGTCGATGTCGGACGGGATGTTCTCGTTGGGGTTGCCGGAATCGGCCACGAAGCGCCCTTTCTGGCACAGCACACGCCGGCTCCGGGGCAATCGGGAGCGGCTGCGTCGTTCAGTGCTTGTCGACGTGTCCCGCGCAGTGGGGCGGGATTTCCCCTCAGTCTACCGGTAGCGGCGACATGAATGGGGGTTTGCGGGCGCCTGAGTACGCATGTGGCGCCCTGAACCAGCCGCAGCCGACTCCCCATATCTGGGTGAGGGCTCCAAGAGGCTCACACAGGCACTCAGCGCTTCCGACTGTCAACCCGTGGCTACCGAATCCGGGGACCGGGGCGCGCCCCCGTGACAGATCCGCCCCGACCTACCCGTATGTGTCGCCGGGGCCCGTGCTCCCCGGCGCGCGCAGCGGCCCGTAGCGCCGTGCGGGACCGCCCGGCCCCAGCACCTTGATCAGCCGTACCGTGCCCTGCCCGAGATCCTGGTTGAGCCGCGCGACCAGCTGCGGAGCCAGCAGCCGCAGCTGCGTCGCCCAGGCCGTGGAGTCGCAGCGCACCGTCAGCACCCGCGCCTCCTCGTCGTACCGCTGCGGCTCGCAGTGCTGCGCCACCTCCGGGCCCACCATCTGCGGCCACCGCCCCATCACCCCGCCGACGGCGGCCGGCGCCTCCCAGCCGCGCTCGGTGATCAGACGGTTGATCGCCGCGCCCAGCGGCAGCGGATCGCGCCCGTCGGCGCGGGCCCCGGAGCGCAGGCCCCCGCGCCGCGCCTGCTTCTTCGCCTGCGCGGCGGCACCGCGGGCGCGCGCCTGCTCCTTGGCGGCGCGCAACGCGACCCGCGCGAGGTCCACTCCGGAGGGCTCGGGAACGCCCGAGGCCGGAACCTGGGTGCCCGGAGCGGGGGTGCCGCTGTGTGGTGTGCCCGCGTGCGGGACGCCCGGCTGCTCGGTCATACGCGGTCGACCTCGCCGCCCGCGACCGCGTACCGGGCACCCGCCAGCACCGGCGGTACGTCATCGTCCACCGCGGCCGTCACCAGCACCTGCTCGCCGGGGGCGACCAGCTCGGCCAGCCGCTCGCGCCGCCGCGCGTCCAGTTCGGCGAAGACGTCGTCCAGGACGAGGACGGGCTCGTTGCCCTCCGCGCGCAGCAGCTCGTAGCTGCCCAGGCGCAGCGCCAGCGCGTAACTCCAGGACTCGCCGTGGCTCGCGTACCCCTTCGCGGGCAGCTGCCCCAGTCGGAGTACGAGGTCGTCGCGGTGGGGTCCGACGAGGGTGACACCGCGCTCGATCTCCTGCTTGCGGGCGTCCGCGAGCGCGGCGAGCAGCACCTCGTACAGCTCCTCGCGGCCGCGGGCCTCCGCCATCGCCTCACCCGCCGAGCCGCGGTAGTCGAAGGACAGCGGGCCGCCGCCCGGCGCCAGCTCCTCGTACGCCTTGTCGGCCAGTGGCTGGAGCGTGGCGATCAGGTCGAGGCGGCGGGCCAGCAGTTCGGCGCCCGCCCGCGCCAGATGCTGGTCCCACACGTCGAGAGTGGACAGGTCCATGGTCCGGCCGCCGTGCCGGCGGGCCATGGCCGCGGACTTCAGCAGGGTGTTGCGCTGCTTGAGCACCCGCTCGTAGTCGGAACGCACCCCGGCCATCCGCGGCGCCCGCGCGGTGATCAACTCGTCCAGGAACCGGCGGCGCTCCCCGGGGTCGCCCTTGACCAGCGCCAGATCCTCCGGTGCGAACAGCACGGTCCGTACGATCCCGAGCACATCACGCGGCCTGACCTGGGAAGATCGGTTGATCCTGGCCCGGTTCGCCCTGCCCGGATTGAGCTCCAGCTCGATGAGCTGCTGCCGCTCACCCTGCACCACCGCCGCCCGTATGACGGCCCGGTCCGCGCCCATCCGCACCAGCGGGGCATCGGAGGAGACCCGGTGGCTGCCGAGGGTCGCCAGATAACCGATCGCCTCGACCAGATTGGTCTTGCCCTGGCCGTTGGGCCCGACGAAAGCGGTGACGCCCGGGTCGAGTGGAACCTCGGCCCGGGCGTACGAGCGGAAGTCGGCGAGTGACAGATGTGAGACGTGCACGGTGACGCCGACCTCCCCCGGCTGCTGCTGTGGTGCTGGGTGTTGCCGGGTTACTTGTTCTCTACGGCGTGGCCGCCGAACTGGTTGCGCAGCGCGGCGATCATCTTCATCTGCGGGGAGTCGTCCTGACGCGACGCGAAGCGCGCGAAGAGGGACGCGGTGATCGCGGGCAGCGGGACGGCGTTGTCGATGGCGGCCTCGACCGTCCAGCGGCCCTCGCCGGAGTCGGCCGCGTAGCCGCGCAGCTTGTCCAGGTGCTCGTCGTCCTCCAGGGCGCGCACGGCGAGGTCGAGCAGCCAGGAGCGGATGACCGTGCCCTCCTGCCAGGAACGGAAGACCTCGCGGACGTCGGTGACCGAGTCCACGGCCTCCAGCAGCTCCCAGCCCTCGGCGAAGGCCTGCATCATCGCGTACTCGATGCCGTTGTGGACCATCTTGGCGAAGTGGCCCGCGCCGACCTTGCCCGCGTGCACGGAGCCGAACTCGCCCTCGGGCTTGAGCGCGTCGAAGACCGGCTGGACCCTGGCGACATGCTCGGCGTCGCCGCCGTACATCAGCGCGTAGCCGTTCTCCAGGCCCCAGACGCCACCGGAGACGCCGCAGTCGACGAAGCCGATGCCCTTTTCAGCGAGCTCCTCGGCGTGCTTCTCATCGTCGGTCCAGCGGGAGTTGCCGCCGTCCACGACCACGTCTCCGGGGGAGAGCAGCTCACCGAGCTCGTCGATGGTGGACTGGGTCGCCGCCCCCGCGGGGACCATCACCCACACGACCCGCGGACCCTGGAGCCCGTCCACAAGCTCCTTGAGGCTGTGGACATCGGCGAGGTCCGGGTTCCGGTCGTAACCGATGACGGTGTGGCCTGCGCGGCGGATGCGCTCGCGCATGTTGCCGCCCATCTTGCCGAGGCCGACGAGACCGAGCTCCATCAGTGATCCTTTGACGTCGTCGTTGCGCTGTCGCGCGCTTCGTACTGGGTTACGAGCCTACGCCCGCACCCCCGCGCACATCCGTGGGCTCAGCCGCTCAGTCGCGCCACCGGCCGAGCCGTTCCGTCAGCCTCAGCCCGACAGCCGCACCGGCATGATCAGGTACTTGTACGCGTCGTCCGCCTCGGCGTCGACCGCCGGCCGGCCGCTGAGCAGCGCGGGCTTGGTGGACGTGGTGAACGACAGCTGAGCCACCGGGGCGTCGATCGCGCTGAGGCCGTCCAGCAGGAACGTCGGGTTGAAGGCGATCGAGATGTCGTCGCCCTCGAGCTGCGCGTCCACGCGTTCCACAGCCTGTGCGTCGTCGCTGGAGCCGGCCTCCAGGATCAGCACGCCCTGCTCGAAGCTCAGCCGCACCGGCGTGTTGCGCTCGGCGACCAGCGCCACGCGCTTGACCGCCTCGACGAACGGGGCCGTCTCGATCACCGCGACGGAGTTGAACTCGGTCGGGAACAGGGTGCGGTACTTGGGCAGGTCGCCCTCCAGCAGCCGCGTGGTCGTGCGCCGTCCGGCGCCCTCGAAGCCGATCAGCCCCTCGCCCGCGCCCGAGCCGGACAGCGCCAGCGAGACGGTGTCACCGCTGGTCAGCGACTTGGCGGTGTCGAGGAGGGTCTTGGCGGGCACCAGCGCGACCGCGGAGATGTCCGGCGTCTCGGGCTTCCACAGGAACTCCCGGACCGCGAAGCGGTAGCGGTCGGTGGAGGCCAGCGTGACGGTGTCGCCCTCGATCTCGATCCGGACACCGGTGAGCACCGGGAGCGTGTCGTCGCGGCCCGCGGCGATGGCGACCTGGGCGGCGGCCGCGGCGAAGACCTCGCCGGGCACGGTGCCGGTCGCGGTCGGCATCTGGGGCAGGGCCGGGTACTCCTCCACAGGCAGGGTGTGGAGTGTGAACCGCGAGGAGCCGCAGAACACGGTCACTCGTACACCGTCTGTGGAAATCTCCACCGGCCGGTTGGGGAGGGCGCGGCAGATGTCGGCGAGCAGGCGGCCGGAGACGAGGACGGTGCCCTCCTCGTCGATGTCCGCCTCCACCGACACGCGGGCCGAGACCTCGTAGTCGAACGAGGAGAGGCTCAGCGCGCCCTCCTCCGCCTTCAGCAGCAGGCCCGCGAGAACCGGCACCGGCGGACGGGCCGGAAGGCTGCGGGCCGCCCAGGCCACCGCCTCCGCGAGTACATCGCGCTCCACCCGGATCTTCACCGTAAGCCGCCTCCTGCTGTTGCTGGCTCGCCCTGCTGGCCTTCGTCGTCGGCTGACTGCCGCCTGACCAGTCTGACGCACGCCACCGACAGCCGGTGCGGCTCGGGGTCAAGTCGGGGCCAGAGGCGTGGCGCGGCTCGGAGCCGAGTTGTGCACAGGCCCCGCTTCGAAGCGATTTCCCCGCTCTAACTCTGTGGTCGTAGTAGTAGGGCCTGTGGAAACCGTGGACAACTGCTTTTTCGCAGGTCAGGGCGGGTTTTTTATCCACCGGCCCTGTGGGCGGCCGCGGTGGATAACCGGGGGTGTCTGTGGATCGCCGGAAGTTCTGCACAGGCCATGCACAGAGGAGCCCTGGTTCTCCCCAGCGCCGTCCCCAGTTTTACCCAGGTTCCCCACAGCCCAACCCGGCATCTTGATGTGACGCCTTTCACTCGTGTCAGCGACGAGGGGTGTCGCGTTGCCGAACAGTGGACAAGGGTGTGGAGAAGCTGTGGGCAACCGCGATCTCGCTGTGGGCGGGCGGTGGACAACCGCGCGAGCCCCCTGTGGGCGGGCGCGTCGTCCACAGTCTGTGGACAGCCGTTTGCCACAATTCCACAACCCGCTGACCTGGACTGACACTGTTCCACAGGCGGCTCCTGTGGACAGGATCGGGACAACCTCGACTTCCCCAGGGTGTGGACGGTGGACAGCCCCCGAATCTGTGGAGAAGTGGCAGGTCCGGCGCGTAATCGAACAGCGGCGGCGATGTGTTCGGCGGCCTTGCACAGGGGCTCCGGGCTCTCGGAGCCCTTCTGAGGCCTCTCCCGGAGCGCCGCAACAGGCGTGATGATGCCCCCGAGACCTCTCTGAAACCCCTGAGGAACCCCTCTGGGACGACGAAAGGCGCTCCGGGAAGTCGTCCCGGAGCGCCTTGGAAGCAGCCGTCTGGAGAGGGGCCTGCGGTCGCGTCAGCCGTTCTTGATGCGGTTCGTCAGCTCGGTCACCTGGTTGTAGATGGAGCGCCGCTCGGCCATCAGCGCCCGGATCTTGCGGTCGGCGTGCATCACGGTCGTATGGTCGCGGCCGCCGAACTGCGCCCCGATCTTCGGCAGCGACAGGTCGGTCAGCTCACGGCACAGGTACATCGCGATCTGCCGGGCGGTCACCAGCACCCGGCTGCGCGAGGCGCCGCACAGGTCGTCCACGGTGTGCCCGAAGTAGTCGGCCGTCGCCGCCATGATCGCGGTGGCGGTGATCTCGGGCGCCGTGTCCTCGCCGCCGGGGATCAGGTCCTTCAGGACGATCTCGGTGAGGCCGAGGTCCACCGGCTGCCGGTTGAGGCTGGCGAAGGCCGTGACGCGGATCAGCGCGCCCTCCAGCTCGCGGATGTTGCGCGAGATCCGCGAGGCGATGAACTCCAGCACCTCCGGCGGGGCGTTCAGCTGCTCCTGCACCGCCTTCTTGCGGAGGATCGCGATCCGGGTCTCCAGCTCGGGCGGCTGGACGTCGGTGATCAGGCCCCACTCGAAGCGGTTGCGCAGCCGGTCCTCCAGGGTGACCAGCTGCTTGGGCGGCCGGTCGGAGGAGAGCACGATCTGCTTGTTGGCGTTGTGGAGGGTGTTGAAGGTGTGGAAGAACTCCTCCTGCGTCGACTCCTTGCTCGCGAGGAACTGGATGTCGTCGACGAGCAGGATGTCCATGTCGCGGTAGCGCTTGCGGAAGGCGTCCGCCTTGCCGTCGCGGATGGAGTTGATGAACTCGTTCGTGAACTCCTCGGAGCTCACGTAGCGCACGCGGGTGCCCGGGTAGAGGCTGCGCGCGTAGTGCCCGATCGCGTGCAGCAGGTGCGTCTTGCCCAGGCCGGACTCGCCGTAGATGAACAGCGGGTTGTACGCCTTGGCGGGGGCTTCGGCGACCGCGACCGCGGCGGCGTGCGCGAAACGGTTGGACGCCCCGATCACGAAGGTGTCGAAGAGGTACTTGGGGTTCAGGCGCGCGGTCGGCTCACCGGGGCCCGAGGCGGGCGCGGGCTGCGCGGCGAGCGGGCCCGGGGCGCCGGTGGGCGCGCTCGGGCCACCGGGCCCGGACGGCCCGCCGTGGCCCTCGGATCCACTGGGGCCCCGGTGCGCGCCGGGGCCTCCGCGGCCGCCGGGTCCAGGCCCACCGGGACCGCTGCTGCCGCCGGTGCCCGCGGCTCCGGCGCCGCCGGGGCCCGTGCGCGGCCGGTCCAGGTGTTCGGGCAGGTCACGGCGCTGCTGCTCGTACGGGCGCGGTGCGTGCTGGGAGGAGTACGGGTCGCTGCCGTCGGGGAAGCCGCCCAGCCGCTGCTGCTGCCAGCTGTAGTCCTCGCCCGCCCGGGGCCAGGTGCCGGGCTCGGGGCGCGGCCGGTCGTAGTCGGGGTAGGCGGGGCGGGCGGTCGGCAGGTCGTCGGCCGCCCGCGCCCCATAGGTCTCGTAGCCCTCGCGGCCGCCGTCGTAGGCGTCCCGGACGCCGTAGCCGTCGCGCTCGTAGGCGTCGCGGCCGTCGCGGTTGTCGCGCTCGTACGTGTCGCGCTGGGGATCCTCGTAGCGCGAGGACGGCTGCGGGCGCTGCGGAGGGGCGGGCGGCTCGCCCGCGGAGTCGTCGACGGTGATCGCGATCCGGATCGGACGGCCGCACTCGCGGCTGAGCGTCTCGCTGATCAGCGGGGACAGCCGGCCTTCCAGTACGCCCTTGGCGAACTCGTTCGGCACGGCGAGCAGCGCGGTGTCGGCGACCAGGGCCAGCGGCTGGCACCGCTTGATCCAGTGCTCGTCCTTCGCCTCGACACCGTGGCCCCGGCCTTCGCCCAGGAGCTGTTCGAGCACGCGTGGCCACACTGCGGCAAGATCGGCAGGTACGTCAGCCACAGGGCACGCTCTCTCACTCGCTGGGTGGGGGACGCCGACAGGTCCCACGAATGTGTGGTTCTCGGGACGGGCGGGAAGGAATCGGAGCTTGGCCACGGTAGTCAGGCCGAGGTGCGCGGTTCAAGTCGTTGTCCACAGGGTGTGTACAAATGTGCCATGCGATGTCGCCCCGCGTTCTACTGCCCCCGTGGCGGCGACGCGGAGAGCGGAGGCGGCGCCGCCGGTTTGACCGGATGGCGTAGCCGCGCGTACCGTAACCAGGTCGAGTTGTCGATGGCTGCTGCCGCCTGCCTCCGATGGGCAACGATCACCTGGTGTGGTCATGAAGCGGTGCACTCGGGCGTATTGCGAGCTACTCGTGGGCGCACGGTGACAGCCAGGCGATGTCCCGCCATCACACGATTCATTTCTGGAGCCCCCGAGTGAGCAAGCGCACCTTCCAGCCGAACAACCGCCGCCGCGCGAAGACCCACGGCTTCCGGCTGCGGATGCGCACCCGTGCCGGCCGCGCGATTCTCGCGGCCCGCCGTGGCAAGGGTCGCGCACGCCTGTCCGCCTGATCCAACAGGTCATGTCGTGCTGCCTACCGAGCATCGGCTGAGGCGGCGCGAGGACTTCGCGGCCGCGGTACGCCGAGGACGCAGGGCCGGTCGCCCGCTCCTTGTCGTCCACCTACGTAGCGGTACAACGGACCCGCACGCACCTGGGGAGAGTGCTTCCCCGGTGCGTGCGGGTTTCGTCGTCAGCAAGGCGGTCGGCGGAGCCGTCGTCCGCAACCTGGTGAAGCGGAGGCTGCGCCATCTCATGCGCGACCGCCTTGATCGGTTGCCCGCGGGTAGCCTGGTGGTCGTGAGGGCGCTGCCCGGTGCGGGTGAAGCGGGTCACGACCAGTTGGCACGTGACCTGGACACCGCGCTGCAGCGGCTGCTGGGCGGGGCCACCCCTACCGAAGGCACGGGGAGGGTACCGCGATGAAGTACCCGTTGCTCTGGCTGATCAAGCTGTACCAGTGGACCATCAGCCCCCTGCTGGGGCCCGTCTGCAAGTACTACCCGTCGTGCTCGCACTACGGCTATACGGCCATCGACGTGCATGGCGCGGTGAAAGGGACGGCGCTGACCGCCTGGCGCATCCTGCGCTGCAACCCGTGGTCGCTCGGGGGCGTCGACCACGTCCCACCCCGGAAGCGTCCGGTCTGGCATCAGCGGCTGAGGAGCCGCCTCGGTGGGCACCCTGCTGTCCCGCCCGCCGCACAGCCCGAGACTCAGCCCAACGCCCAAGGAGTCTGATTCGTGGACACGATCCTCGGTCCTCTCTATGACGCAGTTTCCTGGATCATCGTCCAGTTCCACTCGCTCTACAGCCTCGTCTTCGACGAGAACAGTGGCTGGGCGTGGGGTCTGTCCATCGTCTCGCTGGTGGTCGTGATCCGTATCTGTCTGATCCCGCTTTTTGTGAAGCAGATCAAGGCGACGCGGAACATGCAGGCGCTTCAGCCGAAGATGAAGGCGATCCAGGAGCGCTACAAGAACGACCGGCAGCGCCAGTCCGAAGAGGTGATGAAGCTCTACAAGGAGACGGGGACCAACCCGCTCTCGAGCTGCCTCCCGATTCTGGCCCAGTCGCCGTTCTTCCTCGCGCTCTACCAGGTCCTCAACAAGATCGCGAACAACCACACCGTCGGTGTGATGGACAGGGATCTGGTGGAGAGCGCCCGTGAGGCGCACATCTTCGGCGCCCCGCTGGCCGTGAAGTTCATGTCCAGCGTGGAGAAGGTCCACTCGCTGGACGCCTCGATGACCAATGTCCGGGTCGTCACGATCACCATGATCGTCCTGATGTCGGCGTCGCAGTTCTTCACCCAGCGCCAGCTGATGACGAAGAACGTCGACCTGACGGCGAAGACGCCGTTCATGCAGCAGCAGAAGATGCTGATGTACGTCTTCCCGGTCATGTTCGCCGTCTTCGGCATCAACTTCCCGGTCGGTGTGCTCGTCTACTGGCTGACCACCAACGTCTGGACCATGGGCCAGCAGATGTTCATCATCCGCCGGAACCCCACCCCGGGCAGCCTCGCCTTCAAGCAGCGCCAGGAGCGGCTGCGGGCCAAGGGCAAGCTCACGGAGGAGCCCGCCGAGGTCGAGGCGAAGAAGGCGGCGGAGGCGGCCCGTGCCGCCCGGCAGCAGCCCAAGCGCCAGACCAAGGCGAAGCGGCAGACCACCGGTGCCCAGCCGCAGCGGCCGACCGGCGGCGCGCAGCCGCAGGCCCGGTCCCGGGCACAGACCGGGGGCCCGAAGGCCGCCGGTTCCACCTCGCTGGAGAAGGGCGAGGGAGAGAAGAAGGACGAGGCGCAGGGCGGCAAGCCGGCCGGCGGTTCCTCCCGTAAGGCCAAGACCGGTGGGCGCAAGGGCCAACAGCGGCCTAAGCACCCGTCCAAGAAGTAAGAAGGAGTCCATCCGTGACGGAAGGCACCACGCCAGCTGCTGAGGGGAGCGACACCCTGACCCGCCTTGAGCAGGAAGGGGAGATCGCGGCCGACTACCTGGAAGGGCTGCTGGACATCGCGGACCTCGACGGTGACATCGACATGGACGTCGAGGCCGACCGCGCCGCAGTGTCGATCATCAGCGACTCGACCAGCCGTGACCTGCAGAAGCTCGTGGGTCGCGACGGTGAGGTGCTGGAGGCTCTCCAGGAGCTGACCCGCCTCGCGGTGCACCGCGAGACCGGTGACCGGAGTCGGCTGATGCTGGACATCGCCGGGTTCCGGGCCCGTAAGCGGGAGGAGCTCACCGAGCTGGGGACCAAGGCCGCGGAAGAGGCCAAGGGCACCGGCGAGCCGGTGAAGCTCAAGCCGATGACGCCCTTCGAGCGGAAGGTCGTGCACGACGCGGTCGCGGCGGCCGGCCTGCGCAGCGAGTCCGAGGGTGAGGAGCCCGAGCGCCGCGTGGTCGTGCTCCCGGCCTGACCCTTGTCGTAGGCCGGATCGTATCGACCCGGCTGTACGGCACACACGGCCCCGTCTGCTCGCAGGCGGGGCCGTATCTTGTCAGCCTGACAACAGCGTTCAACAGAGTGCTTGGGTAACGGAAGGACGGTCCCCGTGACGGAAGCAGCGGAGCTCCCCCCGGCGCCGGAGGTGGCCCGGGATGTATTCGGTGAGCGCTTCCCTGAGGCCGTTCGGTACGCCGAGCTGCTGGCCGATGTGGGCGTGACCCGCGGTCTGATCGGTCCGCGCGAGGTGCCGCGGCTGTGGGAGCGGCATCTGCTGAACTGCGCGGTGCTCTCGGAGGTGGTCCCTGAAGGGGTCACGGTGTGCGATGTGGGCTCGGGTGCCGGACTGCCGGGTATTCCGCTGGCGCTGACCCGCCCGGATCTGCAGATCACGCTGCTGGAGCCGCTGCTGCGCAGGACGAACTTCCTTCAGGAGATCGTGGAGCTGCTGGGGCTGGATCACGTCACCGTGGTGCGTGGCCGGGCCGAAGAGGTGCTGGGGAAGTTCCCGCCGGTGCATGTGGTGACGGCGCGGGCCGTCGCTCCGCTGGACCGGCTGGCGGGCTGGGGTGTGCCGCTGCTGCGCCCGTACGGCGAGATGCTGGCCCTGAAGGGCGACACGGCGGAGGAGGAGCTCAAGCAGGCGCGGGCGGCGCTGAGCAAGCTCGGTGTGGTCGCGACGTCCGTGCTGCATGTCGGCGAGGGGATCGTGGACCCGCCGTCCACCGTGGTGCGGGTGGAGGTCGGGGAGAGCCCCGGCGGCGTACGGTTCGCCGCCAAGCGCGCGAAGGCCGCCAGTAAGGGGACCCGTCGGCGGCGCTGAGCTGCGGCGGTGCTCCATACAAGCTGTCAAAACTACGCAATCCGGAGTGTCGAGACGGTGTGATGCGCTCTCGCGTGCATCGTGTTTCACGTGAAACGCCGCTCCTTGCTGCATGGAATCATCAGCCGTGGTCGCGCGGCCGCCGGGTCACGCGACCGCACGTCCCCTGTACGAGCTACGCGATTGTCCACAGATGTGGATTCCTCCACAGGAGAACGGGCCTCGCTGGTTCACGACCCCGAAAGCATGGCAGGCTCTGTTCATTGCGAGCCTGATGTCGAGGAGAGTGAATCCTTGCGGTCCGACGCCAACATCGCGGGGCCGATGGCCGATCCGGTCCCCGGCCCCCGTACCGAACCGGCGGGGGAGGACGTCCGCTCCATGCCCCCGCTCGGGCAGGAGGGGCACGGTGAAACCCCGGCCCCTATGGACAACATCCCTGTCGGTCGCCCGGCCCCGCTGGCGGTAGCGGGGATCGGCCGCGCGGGTGAGGGCCTGCCCCGGCCGGATGAGACCCGGGTGATCGTGGTCGCCAACCAGAAGGGCGGGGTGGGGAAGACCACCACTACGGTCAATCTGGCCGCCTCGCTGGCGCTGCACGGAGGCAGGGTGCTGGTCATCGACCTCGACCCGCAGGGCAACGCCTCGACAGCTCTGGGGATCGACCACCACTCTGAGGTCCCGTCGATCTACGACGTCTTGGTCGACAGCAAGCCGCTCTCCGATGTCGTGCAGCCTGTGCCGGATGTGGAGGGGTTGTTCTGCGCCCCGGCCACGATCGATCTGGCCGGCGCCGAGATCGAACTGGTCTCCCTGGTGGCTCGCGAGAGCCGGCTCCAGCGCGCGATCCAGGCGTACGAGCAGCCGCTGGACTACATCCTCATCGACTGCCCGCCCTCGCTGGGTCTGCTGACGGTGAACGCGCTGGTGGCGGGCGCTGAGGTGCTGATCCCGATCCAGTGCGAGTACTACGCCCTGGAAGGTCTCGGCCAGCTGCTGCGGAATGTGGATCTGGTGCGGGGACATCTGAACCCCCAGCTTCATGTCTCGACCATCCTGCTCACCATGTACGACGGGCGGACCCGGCTGGCCTCCCAGGTGGCGGACGAGGTCCGCAGCCACTTCGGCAATGAGGTGCTGAGGACGAGCATCCCCCGGTCGGTCCGTATCTCCGAGGCGCCCAGCTACGGGCAGACCGTCCTCACCTACGACCCAGGCTCCAGCGGTGCGCTCTCCTATCTGGAGGCTGCCCGCGAGATGGCACTCCGGGGGGTCGGAGTGCGCTACGACGGCCGGCACGCCCACGCGGTGGCCGAGATCAATCAGCACAGCATGCAGGAGGGGACCCAGTGAGTGAGCGACGTAGAGGCCTGGGCCGTGGGCTTGGTGCGCTGATCCCTCCCGCACCGAAGGCCTCGGACAGCGCAGGGCCCATGGTGACGGCGGGGAGCGGCTCACCCACCGCGGTGCCGGTGCTGACGCCCGAGCGCGGTGTGGCCGCGGCGAAGGTGACCGCACTCCCCAGCGCCGGTGTTTCACGTGAAACGGAGACGCTGCCCAAGGAGCCCGAGGCGCCGCAGCCCGCCGCCGCGCCGGTCGCGGACGAGGTGGCCGGGGCGCATTTCGCCGAGCTTCCCCTGGACTCCATCAAGCCGAACCCGCGCCAGCCGCGCGAGTTCTTCGACGATGACGCCCTGGCCGAACTGATCACCTCGATCCAGGAAGTCGGCCTTCTCCAGCCCGTCGTGGTACGGCAGTTGGCGCCCGAGCGCTACGAGCTCATCATGGGCGAGCGTCGCTGGCGAGCCTGCCGTGAGGCGGGGCTGGAGAGGATCCCGGCCATCGTCCGGGCCACCGAAGACGAGAAGCTGCTCCTTGATGCGCTGCTGGAGAACCTGCACCGCGCTCAGCTCAACCCGCTGGAAGAGGCCGCTGCCTATGACCAGCTGCTGAAGGACTTCAACTGCACGCATGACGAGTTGGCCGACCGGATCGGGCGTTCGCGCCCTCAGGTCTCCAACACGCTGCGGCTGTTGAAGCTCTCCCCGCCGGTGCAGCGCCGGGTGGCTGCGGGCGTACTCTCGGCGGGCCACGCCCGCGCTCTGCTCTCGGTGGAGGATGTCGAGGAGCAGGACCGGCTGGCACACCGGATTGTCGCCGAAGGGCTGTCGGTCCGGGCGGTCGAGGAGATCGTCACCCTGATGGGCTCCCGGTCTGCCGGAGCGGCGAAGGCCAAGAGCCCGCGTGCCGGCACTCGGGTGTCCCCTGCGCTCACCGATCTCGCGTCGCGACTCTCCGACCGTTTCGAGACGCGGGTGAAGGTGGACCTGGGCCAGAAGAAGGGAAAGATCGTCGTCGAGTTCGCCTCGATAGAGGATCTGGAGCGCATCCTCGGGACGCTGGCACCGGGTGAGGGTCGGGTGCTGGAGCAGAAGCTGTCCGAGGAAGCCGAGGGCTCGTCCGAGTAGGGCACCGGTCACGACCCGCCCTCTTTGCTCGATGGCGATGCCGGGCAAGGTTCCCGCGGATACGATGCGATCAGGTAGGCGCACAGGCCGCCGGGCGCGCGGTCGGTGGGAGAAGTGAGGAACTGGCTGCATGGGGCGTCGGGTCGTACCGCTCACGCTGGACAACCTTCCGGACCTCCCCAAGCGGTGCCGCTCCTGTGTCTTCTGGGAGCTCGACCCGGTCAACGGTGAGGCCGCGGTTCGGGCCGGCCGGCCCGAGCTGGAGAAGGAAGCCTGGATCTCAGCGGTATTGCTGGAGTGGGGTTCGTGCGGGCGCGTGGTCTATGTGGACGAGGTGCCGGCGGGCTTTGTGCTGTACGCGCCTCCGGCCTATGTGCCGCGCTCGATGGCGTTTCCCACCAGCCCCGTGGCCGCGGATGCCGTCCAGTTGATGACGGCGTGGCTCTCCCCCGGCTACCAGGGGCAGGGGCTGGGGCGGGTGATGGTGCAGACGGTGGCCAAGGACGTCATCCGGCGGGGTTTCAAGGCGATCGAGGCATTCGGCGACGCCGCCTGGAAGGAACCGGCGTGTGTGCTGCCCGCCGACCATCTGCTCGCTGTGGGGTTCAAGACCGTACGTCCCCATCCCCGGTATCCCAGGCTCAGGCTGGAGCTGCGTACCACGCTCTCCTGGAAGGAGGACGTGGAGCTGGCTCTGGACCGGCTGCTCGGTGCCGTCCAGAAGGAGCCGGTGCTCCGGCCGCTGTGAACAGCGAACGGGCCCGCCCCCAGTGATGGGGGCGGGCCCGTTTCACGTGAAACAGCGCTGCACTCCAGCGCTCGTCGCTTCCTAGGCCAGGAAGTCGGACAGGTCGCGCTCGATCGCGGCCTTCGGCTTCGCGCCGACGATGGTCTTGACGACCTCGCCGCCCTGGTAGACGTTGAGCGTCGGGATCGACATCACGCCGTACTTGGCGGCCGTGTCCGGGTTCTGGTCGATGTTGAGCTTGGCGATGACGATCTCGCCGTGCTCGGCGGCGATCGCCTCCAGGGACGGGGCGATCTGGCGGCACGGACCGCACCACTCGGCCCAGAAGTCGACCAGCACAGGCTTGTCGCTCTTGAGGACGACCTCCTCGAAGTCGGCGTCCGTCACGGTTACCGTGGCACCGGCCATGGCAGTCTCCTTAATCAGTGGGTGCAGGGGGAGGGGTGGGGGTCAGGCGGCGTTCTCGCCGTCGGCCAGCGCGGCCAGATACCGCTCGGCGTCCAGCGCGGCGGAGCAGCCGGTGCCGGCGGCGGTGACCGCCTGACGGTAGGTGTGGTCCACGACATCGCCCGCGCCGAACACACCCGTGAGGCTGGTACGGGTCGAGGGCGCCTCGACCCTCAGGTAGCCCTCGTCGTCCAGGTCCAGCTGGCCCTTGAACAGCTCGGTGCGCGGGTCGTGGCCGATCGCGATGAACAGGCCTGTGACCGGCAGGTCCGAGGTCTCCCCCGTGTTTCGGTTGCGCAGGGCCAGGCCGGAGAGCTTGCCGTCGCCGTGCAGCTCGGTGACCTCGCTGTCCCAGACGAACGAGATCTTCGGGTCGGCGAAGGCCCGCTCCTGCATCGCCTTGCTCGCGCGCAGGGTGTCCCGCCGGTGGACGACGGTGACGGACTTGGCGAAGCGGGAGAGGAAGGTGGCCTCCTCCATCGCGGTGTCACCGCCGCCGATCACCGCGATGGCCTGGTCCTTGAAGAAGAACCCGTCGCAGGTGGCGCACCAGGAGACGCCGCGGCCGGAGAGGTCGTCCTCGCGGGGCAGGCCCAGCTTGCGGTGCTGGGAGCCGGTGGTGACGATCACGGCCTTGGCCCGGTGGATGGTGCCCGCCGAGTCGGTGACGGTCTTGATCTCGTCGGAGAGGTCGACCGCGACCACGTCGTCCGGGATCAGCTCGGCGCCGAAGCGCTCCGCCTGGGCGCGCATGTTGTCCATAAGGTCAGGGCCCATGATGCCGTCGCGGAAGCCGGGGAAGTTCTCCACGTCGGTGGTGTTCATGAGCGCACCGCCCGCTGTGACGGAGCCCTCGAAGACAAGAGGCTTGAGGGAGGCGCGGGCCGTGTAGAGCGCGGCCGTGTAGCCCGCGGGCCCGGAACCGATGATGATCACGTTGCGGACGTCGCTCACTGATGTCTTCCTTGTCTTCGCCGGTGACGGGTTGGGGAGGCTCATCCCACCCAACGGATCCTACGGGTCCAGCATTCCCGGCGGCGTCAGCGGCTGGTGGTGCGGTTCAGCGCCGGTCGTAGGTCCGGTTCACCAGGATCGCGCCGGGAGACGCCGGGTCCGCGGTGGTACAGGCCGCGTCGATGACGAACGCGTCGACCCGGGAGGCGTCGGTCGGGTGCGGCAGGACGACGAGGTAGGCGGCCGTGCCGTCGTACGTCTCCTTCTGGGCGGCCAGCGGTGCCTCGGAGCGGCCGGTCCCGGCCTGGACGCAGGAGGGCACACGGACGTCGTCGGCGTTCAGCGTGTCGGGAGGAGAGTTCTTGGCGGTGACCTCCCGTGAGGGCTGGCCCTGCCTTCCGTCCTGATGGGCGAGGACTTGGTGGACGCGTGATTCCAGTCCGGCCGCGGAGAGTGAAGCGGACTCGGTCCGGGGAGCGACCGTCGATTCGGCGGTGGTCCTCCCATCGCTCGATCCCGAGTCGGAGGACTGGACGAGCCAGGTGCCCATGCCGAGGACGGCTGCGGCGCATGCGGTGCCGAGGAGCGCCTGAGGCCAGCGGCGGGAGCGCCCGTGCCGACCGCCGGAGCGTGGCGTCTGGCGGCCGGGGCCGGTGGCGGCGCGGGACCGCCCGGCGGGGCGGTCGGCCGGCGCGGTGGCCGCTGCCGTCTCTGCCTCCTCCGCGGGCCGCGACGTTTCACGTGAAACCCCGGCGGCCGCGCCGGGAGGCGTTTCACGTGAAACCTCGCAGCGATCCGGGTCGGTGGTGGAGTCGAGCAATGCCTCGGCGGCGAGCGCGGCATCGATCCGGCCCGCGACATCGTCTGGCATCCGCACTGCTCCGGGGAGGGTGCCCAGGAGCGAGCGGATCTCGTCCAGCGACGTGCGGACGTCGGCGCACAGGTCGCAGGCCTCGAGATGGCGGCGTAGATCCGCCGTACGGTCCGGGGGCAGCAGACCGTCGGCGAGTGCGGAGATCTCAGAGACCTCCGGATGCTCGTCCGTGTCGGTCGAGGTTGTCACGCTCGCCCACCTCCGCCCTTCACGGCATCTGCATCGTTCGGTCCTGCCGCTGGTGGGACGGATGTCCCCTGCGTCCGGTTCCTTCCCCTGCGCGGTGGCTGGCTATCCCTCGCGGTCGGGTGGAGATGGGTAAGGAGGGGCAGCAGCCGAGCCCGGCCACGTGAGCAGCGGCTCTTGACCGTGCCCGCGGGGACGTCGAGGATCTCGGCCGCCTCGGCGACGGGGTAGCCCTGCATGTCGACCAGCACCAGCGCGGCGCGCTGCTCGGCGGGGAGGGTGCTCAGAGCGCTCAGCAGCTCCCGGTGGAGGTCGCTTCGCTCTGCGGGGGCGGCGGCCGATTCATGGGGCTCGATGAGCTGCTCCAGCCGCTCGGTGTCAGCGATCGGAGAGGTGCGGCGCGAGGCGGTCTTACGGGCCCGATCCAGGCACGCATTGACCGTGATCCGGTGCAGCCAGGTGGTGACGGCCGACTGGCCTCGGAAGGTGTGAGCGGCCCGGTAGGCGGAGACGAGCGCGTCCTGGACCGCGTCAGCGGCCTCCTCGCGGTCGCCGAGGGTCCGCAGGGCAACAGCCCAGAGCCGATCACGGTGCCGCCGGACGAGCTCCCCGAACGCGTCCGGCTCACCCTTGACGTGGCACGCGAGGAGCTCGGCGTCGCTCAGGTCGCCGAATGCGGCGTTGTCCAACGTCGAGCCCCTCCCTTGAGCGTGCGGTCCGGCTGAGCCTTCCGCTCAGCCGGTGAACTTCACCTCGGTGATGGCTTGCTTGTAGAGCTTGTCGTAGGGCCCATCCGGAGGTGACTGGGGCAAAGCGGTCAGCCACACGAGTACGTATCGAGTCTTCGTCGGCTTCTTGACCGTCAGCTTGGCGGTCTTGCCGGTCTCCTCGATTGTGGCGAACGCTGTACCGAAGGAACTGGTCGGATTGGACGTGTCGGCCACCTGGGGGGTCAGAGAATCGGTGGCATACAGGGACACCTCGGTGCGGCCGCCCAGCTCGGCGCGGTAATGCAGCGCGAGTTCGGCGCCGCTCACCCGCTGCTCGGATCCGAGGTCGTAGATGATGCCGACGCCCTTAGAGGGCACGATCTTCGGATGGAATCCCGGACTATCGATGTAGCTCTTGGTGCGCCAGAAGGTCGAGGAGTCCTCGTCCCAGGTGTTCTTGACCTGGTCCGCGTTCTGCGGATTGGTGGGCGAGAACTCCTTGGCGCCCACGATCTTGATCGGCTTCGCGGTCTTCTTCGGCTTGTCGTTGCCCTTGCGCTCCGAGTTGTCCGAGCTCCCCGACCGCGACTCCTCTTTCAACAGTGTGTCCGCGAGCTGCCAGCTGCCCAGGCCGAGTGCCGCGATCAGCAGTGCCGAGACGGACCACTTGAGGGCCTTGCCGGTGCGGGTCTGCAGTGGGGGAGGCGGAGGTACCGGTGCGGGGCGGGCGGGGCTGGGGCGACGGCCGCCGGTCGGCGGCTGGCCGTATCCGGCCTGGGGGTAGCCGTTGCGCTGGTATGCCTCGGGCGGCGTAAAGGAGGGCTCCGGGGGCCGGATGCGCGGCATGGCCGCGACCGCCTTGGACAGCTCCTCAGGTGTGGTGCACGGCGACTCCTGGCGGGAGGCGGTGGCGCCGTCGTTGACCAGAGCGCGCATGGCGAGGTCCGACAGACCGCGGTGGACCCCGGCGCGCACCTGGTCGGGGGCGATCAGCCCGACGCCCTTGGGCAGCCCCGAGAGGCCGTAGGCGTCGCTCTCGTACGGCCAGCGCTGGGTGAGCGCCGAGTACAGCAGGGCGCCGATGGCCTCGGTGTCGGTGCGCTGCGGCTGGTCGGCGGAGATCCCCCGCAGCGCGGCCATGACGGCGAGGCCGCGGATGCGGTACTGGCCGGACTCGGTGCGGAGCACGGATCCGGGGTCGATGCGGAGGTGGGCCAGGCCCTCGCGGTGGGCGGCGGCCATGGCCTGTGAGACCTGGCTGACGAGCTGGTACGCCTCGTGCGGTTCCAGCGGGCCGCTCGCCAGGATGGTGGCGAGTTCGGTGGCGTCGGGGAGCCACTCGTGCACGACGTAGACCAGGTCGTTCTCCTCGACGGCGTCGAGGACCTGGACGAACCGGGGGTCGCCGAGCAGTGCCGCGGACCGGGCGGCGGCGAGCACCGGCCGGGCGCGCGGGTGGTCGGCGGGCAGCACATGGATGCCCACGGCTCGGCGCAGCTTCTCGTCGACGGCGCGCCAGCTGCTGAAGCCGTCCAGTCGGGTGACGCACTCCTCGAGGCGGTAGCGTCTGGCGAGTTTGTGGCCGCTGTGCAGCTCCGGGGGGCTCGCCTGGGCCTTGGCGGCGGTTTTGTTCTCCGCGCCCTCGGCGTCAGGGCCCTTGCCGGGCTTCTTCTCGGTCCCCGCCCCGTCGGTCATGGCCGTCTCCGCCTCGGCGGCCGACGGCTTCTCACCGTCGTTGTCGGCCACGTCGACGGCAGCCGTGCTCCGTTCCGCCACCGTCGTTCCTGCCTCCCCATCCGTTACCCCTGGTCCACAGCCAAGACAATTGTGCCCACAGACCGCCGCTATGCACGACACACGGTGGCGGACGAAGGTTGTGCTCAGGTCACCGGCCGAGACGTCCGCGGACCATACCAACCATGGCGGTCAGCTCTTCGACGCGCATCCGGCTCGCGGCGATGTAGAACACGATCAGGAGTACGGCCCCGCCGCCCGCCAGGGCGGCCATCGAGCCGAGGATTCCGCTGCCCAGGGCGCCGATAACGGCGTAGGCGACGCCACCGGAGAGCAGGGCGGCGGGCAGGCTGGCGCCCACCAGTCGAATGTAGGTGCGCACCACGCGGCGGCCGTCGAGATCGCCGCCGAGCCGGACGCTCAGCCGCTTCCAGGCGACGCCTACGCCGACGGCGTAGGCGAGACCGTACGCGGCCGCCATGCCGGTCACGGCCCATCGGGCGGGAAGGACGAAGTAGCACGCCGCGGAGACGCCTGCGTTCACGGCGGCGACGATCACCGTGTTGTAGAAGGGGGTGCGGGTGTCCTCGTAGGCGTAGAAGCCGCGGAGCACCACGTACTGCACGGAGAAGGGGATCAGCCCGAGGCCGAAGGCCATCAGCATGAAGCCCATGGCTCGGGCCTGCTCCGTACCCGAGGCGCCGAACAGCAGGGTGCACATGGGGATGCCGAGGGCGACGAAACCGAAGGCCAGGGGGACGATGGCGACCGCGGACGTCCGCAGTCCCTGGGAGATGTCGTCGCGGACCGCACCCGCGTCCCCGTCGTGCGCCGCGCGGGAGATCCGGGGCAGCAGGGCGGCCATCACGGAGACGGTGATGATCGCCTGTGGCATGCCCCAGATGAGCTGGGCACTGGAGTAGGCGAGGAAGCCGGTGCCCGGGTATTCGGGGTCGGCCTTGACTCCGGCCGAAGTGGCCAGTCGGGTGACGACGACGTTTCCGGCCTGGTTGGCGAGGACGAACAGGACGGTCCACTTGGCGAGCCGGGCGGACTTGCCGAGCCCCTTGCCGCGCCAGTCGAACCGCGGCCGGAACCGGAAGCCCGTGGCCCGCAGATACGGGAACATCGCCAGAGCCTGGACGACGAGTCCGAGCAGCGTGCCGATGCCGAGCAGCCGGATGCCTTCGGGGGTGATCGTCGTTTCGTTCATCCTGGAGCTGCTCTGGGTGCCGAACACCCAGATGAACAGGCCGAAGGTGGCGATGACGACGATGTTGTTGAGGACCGGGGTCCACATCATCGCGCCGAAGCGGCCGCGCGCGTTGAGGATCTGGCCGACCACGACGTGCACGCCCGTGAAGAAGATGATGGGCAGGCAGTAGCGGGCGAAGGTGACGGACACCTCGTTGGCGGCCGCGTCGCTGGCGATGTCGGGGCCCAGCAACTTGATCATCCAGGGGGCGGCGAACATCGACAGCGCCACGAGCCCACCCAGGATCACGATGGTGAGGGTGAGCAGCCGGTTGGCGAAGGCCTCGCCGCCGTCCTCGTCCTCCTTCATCGCCCGGACGAGCTGGGGGACGAAGACGGAGTTCAGGCCGCCGCCGACGGTGAGGAAGTAGATCATCGCCGGAAGCATGTAGGCGACGGCGTAGGAGTCACCGAGGGTGGCCGTGCCGATCGCGGCGACGATCATCATCTGGCGTACGAAACCGGTGAGCCGGGAGACCAGGGTGCCCGCGGCCATGACGGCGCTGGACTGGAGCAGGCTCGTGGCGCGGCCGCCGGAGCGTTTCGGTTCGGACGCGGCCGTGGCGGCTGCCGTGCCGGGGGCCCCGGCCGGCGGGCCGGAGGGCTGGGCCGGGACGTACTCCGGCCCAGGTGCGGACACGGGGGCCGGGCCCTGCGCCGGAGCGGGCGGGTAGCCGCCCGGTCCCTGCTGGTACTGCCCCTGGTGGTACTGCCCCTGCTGGTACGGCGCTGCGTGCGGCCCCTGCGCCTGCTGCGGGGCGTACGGGTGCTGGCCCTGCCCGTACTGGTCCTGGTCGGGGCGGCGCGGCTCGTACGGCTGCTGGTCGCGGAAGAGGTGCGCGAAGGCGTCCTGCTGCGGCTGGGCGCCGGCCGCCTGTGCGTCGGCCGCGTGCCCGACGAGGCCGTCGACGCCTGTGAACCGGGTCCCCGCGTCGTCCCCGTACGGCAGATTGCGCGAGGGGCCCTCGGGCTCGGGCGCGGGCGTCGGGGCCCACACGCGCGCGTCCGGGGCGTGCGGGGCGGCGGGTGGCTGCTGGTAGGTCGGGCCCTGGTAGGCGTCGGGCGCGGGCGGCGGGTGGGCGGCCCGGTCGTACCGGGCGTCCGTCAGCGGGTCCGCGGCGTACGGATCGTGCTCCTGGTACGGGTACGCGGCGAAGGTGCCGGTGCCGTACGGGTCCTGGACGTACGGGTCCTGGATGTACGGGTCGTGCACGGCGGGGAGCCGGCTGTAGGAGATCTGCCGAGGATCACCCAGATAGGGGTCCTGCTGGTGTGGCTCCGGCGCGTACGGATGCGGCGGCGCGGGATGCGGCGGCGGGACCGCGCCCGCCGGGTCCTCACCCGGGCCATGGACGCGATCACCGTCATACGGCGCGTTCATCGCTACCCCACCTCGTCGTCTGCGGCCGGACCGGCCCCGCCAGTGCTCAATGCTCCACTTTCTCACCTGAGCCGGATGGCTCAGCGCTTTGCGAACCGGTGTCCGGGGTCAGGTCACTCGGCTGCCCGGGTACGACGGGCGGCGCGGCAGTCGTCCCGTTCGTCTGTTCGCCCTCGTCCGGGCCTGTTTCCTCGCCTTCTGTGACTGTTTCGTCCGCTTCGGTGGCCGCGCTGCCGGAGTCGTTGTTGTTCTCGTCACTGTTCGCCGCGCGCTTGCGCTGGATGTAGATCCGCACGCCGGCGAGCACCAGCAGCAGGACGCCGCCCGCGATGACGAGGATCACGGTCGAGGTGGCCTCGGTGACGTTCACCTCGAAGGACGTGGCCTCGCCGTAGGGCTGCCCGTCGGCGGTGAAGAGCTGGGCCGTCACCCGGACCCGGCCGTTGGCGTAGGCGGTGGTGCCGAACTTCACGGACTGGCTGTGCCCGCCTTCGACGCTGATCGGCTGCGGATCGCCGACGGCCAGGCGGTTGCGCTGGCTGGAGGACAGCCGGAGCTCCAGGCCTTCCACGTTCTGCAGGAGGTTGTTCTGCACCGTGACGGGGATCGTCGCACTGCGCCCGGAGAGCGTGATCTTGGACTTCGGGATGAGCTGGACCTTCTTGGTCAGGTCCGACAGGTACGTCTTCACCGAGGCGCGGAAGTCGCTCGCGCCTCGGTGGTCGCGCCGCCACGACGTGGACATCTCGCGCATGATCGCGGTGCCGAACGGGGCGGCCACTCGGCCCTTCCGGGTGAGGATCACCGTGAAGCGGTCGAGGGTGAGCTTGGTGCGCTGGATGTCCTCGAAGGCCTCGGTCGGCAGCTCCTGGTGGCGCAGCGCGCGCGGGTAGGAGCGGCTGCCCGGTAGCTGATGGGTGGCCCCGGGGTCCGGCTTGGCCTTGGCCGCGCGTCCCAGGTCCAGCGGCTGGGTCCAGCCTCCGCCGGACAGGCTGCCGAGCGCGTCCGCCATGGCCTGGGCCTGGCTGACGCTGGGCATGCGCTGCGGGGCGACCACGATGCTGCGCTGCTTGCCCGGCGCCTGCAGGGTCAGCATCTGGGTCTGGGCGAGGAATCGCTGGACCGCCAGGGCGTGGCTCTCCGCCCCGGTCATGTCCCCGGCGAAGGCAGTGGACAGCCGGGCGTCGGCGACGATCGCGGTGTTGCCGCCACCGATCTGACGGGCGGCGGTGGGGGTGTACCGGAGATCGCCGGTCTCCTGGAGGCTGTCGCTTCGGGCGATGACGTTGTGGGCGCCCGCCGAGGTGGCGACATCGACGATGGAGGAGTCGATGGCGCCGTCGGCGGGCCAGGCGAAGTCCGTGCGCGGCTGCACGCCCAGGACGGTCTCGACGGTCTTGGCGGACAGCTCGGTGGCCGTCTGGAGGTGGCTCAGGCTGCCGGTGACGTACTTGCCGCGGTGGGCCAGGGAGGCCAGGTCGGGGTCGGCGAACGGCAGGGCCACCACCTGGCGACCCGCTACCGCGTGCGTGAGGTCGTTCAGCCACTGTTTGGCGACGGCCTGGCCGTCACCGGCCGCGGTGTCGCCGTCCGCCGTCTCGACCTGGTAGCCGTTCGCCATGGCTGCGGCCGAGGCCAGCAGGTCCGGGTCGATCACCCAGGTGACCGGTAGGTCCTTTCCGAGGGCGACGAGCTGCTGGAGCCGGCCGCCGGGGGCGAGCTCCGCCTTGAACGCGTCGTTCCGGAAGATCGGGGTCTGCTGCTCGTCGGTGTCCGTGCGCGCGGTGACTTGGGTGGTGGAGATCAGCGGCCACAGGTAGGTCAGCTGGGTCTTCTTGGCGGCCGCGGACGGCTGCCAGGGGAGGAAGGTCCGTTCGATGCCCAGCACCTGCTGCCAGGGCTGGGCGGCGGTCTGGCCGGTGACGGCGACGCCGATCTGATACGCCCCGGCCCCGCCGAGTTGCAGCTGCTTCACCGGGACGGTGAGCGTGAAGTCGCGCCGGGAGCCGGGCGCCAGGCGGCCGATCTTCTTCGTGTACTTGGCGTCGATCGCACGGCCGTCGAGGCTGGGGTCGTAGCCCTTGCGCTTGGCCGCGTCGTCGATCGCCGTACGGCTGGCCCTCGCCGGGGCGATCCGGAGACCGACCTGGGCGGCGGTGATCGGGGAGCGGCCGTCGTTGGTGACCGTGCCGGTGATCGTGAGGGTGGCGCTGCCGGACGGTGCGGTGGGCGTCAGGCGGTTGATGGCGACGTCGACCGTGCGGGAGCCGGTGGCCCGGCTGGCGGCGGGGGCCGCTTGGGCCGCATGGGCTTCGGAGGCGGTCGGGAGCTGTACGAGGCCCGCCAGCAGCGGCACGCCGGCGAGTAGCGCCCCTGTGCGCCTGAGCCACCGGCGGGCAGCAGAAGGGGTCCCTTGGAACTCTGCCGCCTCGGCCACGCGTCGCCCGTCCCTCGTCGTCTCGTCGTCAGTGGTCGTCGGAATGTGCGTCCACGCATGGTAACGATGCCCGCCGGAGGGAAGTGCTGCGGAGTGCCATACAAGATCGTCGCGATGGGTGTGCGGCGGTGGTCGAGCGCCGGACAGGAACCGGGAGGCTTCGGGCCTTGCGGCCACGTACCCTGTTCTGTTGTGCCGAACGCCAACAATGACAGCCTCACCCCGCAGCCGACGTCCGAACTGAGCCAGGCGCAGCGCCGCGCCGTCAGCGAGCTCCTGCGGGTGTCCCCCGTCGCGGACGATCTTGCCCGCCGATTCCAGGAGGCCGGGTTCCGTCTTGCCCTGGTCGGCGGTTCGGTACGCGATGCGCTGCTCGGCCGACTCGGCAATGACCTGGACTTCACCACCGATGCCCGTCCGGAGGACGTGCTGAAGATCGTGCGGCCGTGGGCCGACGCGGTGTGGGATGTCGGGATCGCCTTCGGCACGGTCGGCTGCCGCAAGAAGGCGCCTGGCGACAATACGGTCGTCCAGGACTATCAGATCGAGGTCACGACTTATCGGTCGGAGGCCTACGACCGCACCTCCCGCAAGCCCGAGGTGTCGTACGGCGACTCCATCGAGGAAGATCTGGTCCGCCGGGACTTCACCGTCAACGCCATGGCGGTGGCTCTCCCGGAGAAGGAGTTCATCGACCCCCACAACGGGCTGGAGGACCTGGCCGCGCGGGTGCTGCGGACCCCGGGCACGCCGGAGGAGTCGTTCTCCGACGACCCGCTGCGCATGATGCGCGCCGCGCGCTTCGCCGCCCAGCTCGACTTCGAGGTGGCGCCCGAGGTCGTCGCGGCGATGACGTCGATGGCGGACCGGATCGGGATCGTGTCGGCGGAGCGGGTGCGCGACGAGTTCAACAAGCTGCTTCTGGGTGCCCACCCCCGGAAGGGCCTGAAGCTGCTGGTCGACACCGGGCTTGCCGCCCACGTGGTGCCGGAGCTGCCCGCGCTGCGGCTGGAGCGCGACGAGCATCACCGGCACAAGGATGTGTACGAGCACTCGCTGACGGTGCTGGAGCAGGCCATCGACCTGGAGGACGACGGCCCGGATCTGGTGCTGCGGCTTGCGGCGCTGCTGCACGACATCGGGAAGCCGAAGACGCGTCGCTTCGAGAAGGACGGCCGGGTCTCCTTCCACCACCACGAGGTGGTGGGGGCGAAGCTGACCAAGTTCCGGATGATGAAGCTGAAGTACCCGAACGACCTGGTCAAGGACGTCGCGCGGCTGGTCGAGCTGCATCTGCGCTTCCACGGCTACGGCACGGGCGAGTGGACCGACTCGGCTGTGCGCCGGTACGTGCGGGACGCCGGGCCGCTGCTGGACCGGCTGCACAAGCTGACCCGCTCGGACTGCACGACGCGGAACAAGCGGAAGGCGACGGCGCTGTCCCGGGCGTACGACGGGCTGGAGGAGCGCATCGCACAGCTGAAGGAGAAGGAGCAGCTGGACGCGATCCGGCCCGATCTGGACGGCAACGAGATCATGGACGTCCTCGGTGTGGGGCCGGGGCCGCAGGTCGGCAAGGCGTACAAGCATCTGCTCGAGCTGCGGCTGGAGCACGGTCCGATGGAGCGGGACACGGCGGTCGCCGCGCTCAAGGAGTGGTGGGCGGCGCAGCCGCAGGACTGACGGCTGCCGCACTGTCCGGGCCGTGTTTCACGTGAAACGTCGTGCGGACGGGCGCGGGGGCGGCATGCGAGGGGGGCCGTGTTTCACGTGAAACACGGCCCCCCTCGCTCTTCGGCTCGCGTTACTTCTTGTTCTCGCCCAGGCAGAGCGTGAACGAGTCGCTGCCTTCCTTCCAGGTGATGTAGGCGACGCTGCCCGGCACTGACCTCGGGTCGCAGGTCAACTGCCCCACACTGGCACCGTCGGCCTTCTTCAGCACCTTGTGCGTGGCCTTGGCGTCGGTGCAGTCGAGCTTCTCGATCTCTGCTCCGCTGCCCATCCCGCCCTTGTTCTGCAGGCAGTCGCCGACGGCCAGCTTCTTGACGTCCTCACCGTCGCCGGCGAAGTACGCGCCAATCGCGATGGACACGCCCGCTATCGGGAGTACGACGTTCCTGAGGATCTTCTTCACGTTGCGGCGGGGCGCCGGGGCGGGCGCGGGCGGGAAGGCCGCAGGCCCGGTCGGGGCGGGGTGCTGCTGCGCGAACGGGTTCTGCCCCTGGGGCGGCGGAGTGGTCACTGACTTCCTTCGAACTGAAGCATGAGCGGGTGATTTTGCCGCCCGTAAGGTACATGGGGGCCGGAACGCTTCCGCGGCCAGCCCGCATGCTGTGGCCTGGATGTGACCATCAGCGGCGGTGGAAACCGGGGACAACCACGGCAACTGCCGCATAGATCGCGGCCACCGTCACCACCAGCACCGCCGACCTGCCGTCAGGAGGCAGCATCAGGGCGGCCACTGCCGCGGCGCCGACGAAGGCGCCGTTGAACAGGACGTCGTAGATGGAGAAGATCCGGCCGCGGAACGCGTCGTCGACGGCGGCCTGGACGACTGTGTCGGTGGCGATCTTCGCGCCCTGGGTGGCCAGGCCGAGGACGAACGCGGCCACCAGCATCGGCGCCGGTTCGAAGGGCAGCCCGAGGCCGGGTTCGAGGACGGCCGCGGAGGCGGCGCAGGCCACGATCCAGCCGGAGGTGCCGAACCGGGCCACGGCCCACGGAGTGACGACCGCCGCGGTGAAGAAGCCCGCGCCCGAGAAGGCGATCGCGACCCCGAGCAGGGCGAGCCCCTCGGACTCGGTGTCGCTCCACGCGTACCGGCAGAGCATGAGCACCGTCACCGTCAGCGCGCCGTAGTTGAAGCGCATCAGGGTCATCGCGGCCAGGGCGCGGGCGGCGAGCGGGCGTTGCCTGAGATGACGCAGACCCGCCTGGAGCCCTTGGGCGGTGCTCAGCAATGCCGATCGCTTCGTCTGGAGTTCGGCGGGATCCGGGCCCAGGAGACCGGGCGGCATCCGCAAGGCGGCGAGTCCGGCGCCGAGGTAGACCATGGCGCCGAGGAGGACGACCAGGGCATCCGCGGTCACGTCCTCGCCCGGGGTGGCGAAGCGCACGACGAACGCCAGACCGCCGCCCGCGGTGGCCGCGAGCGTACCGGCGGTCGGGGACAGCGAGTTGGCCATGACGAGCCGCTCCGGGCTGTCCACCACGCGGGGCAGGGCGGCCGAGAGCCCGGCCAGGATGAACCGGTTGATCGACGTGACGGACAGGGCGGAGGCGTAGAAGAGCCAGTCGGGGACCTGAGCCAGGATCAGTACCGCGGTGCCCGCGGCGAGGCCGCCGCGCAGCAGGTTGCCGAAGAGCAGCACCTGGCGGCGGCGCCAACGGTCCAGCAGGACACCGGTGAAGGGGCCGAGAAGCGAGTACGGGAGCAGCAGTACGGCCATGGCGGAGGCGACGGCCGCGGCGGAGGTCTCCTTCTCGGGGGAGAACACGACGTACGTGGCGAGCGCGATCTGGTAGACGCCGTCGGCCAGCTGGGACAGCAGACGGACGGCCAGCAGCCGCCGGAAGTCGCGGAGCCGGAGCAGCACGCGCAGATCACGTACGACAGGCATGGCGCTCAGCCTCACACAAACGGGCAGGTCCCCGGGTGCACGACCCGGGGACCTGTGATCAACAAGTGCGGAGCGAGCCTTAGCGCTCGACCTCGCCCTTGATGAACTTCTCGACGCTCTCGCGAGCCTCGTCGTCGAAGTACTGCACCGGCGGCGACTTCATGAAGTACGAGGACGCGGAGAGGATCGGGCCACCGATCCCGCGGTCCTTGGCGATCTTCGCGGCGCGCAGGGCGTCGATGATGACACCGGCGGAGTTCGGGGAGTCCCAGACCTCGAGCTTGTACTCCAGGTTCAGCGGGACGTCGCCGAACGCGCGGCCCTCCAGGCGGACGTACGCCCACTTGCGGTCGTCCAGCCAGGCCACGTAGTCGGACGGGCCGATGTGGACGTTCTTCTCGCCCAGGTCGCGGTCCGGGATCTGGGAGGTGACGGCCTGCGTCTTGGAGATCTTCTTGGACTCCAGGCGCTCGCGCTCCAACATGTTCATGAAGTCCATGTTGCCGCCGACGTTCAGCTGCATGGTGCGGTCCAGGATGACGCCCCGGTCCTCGAACAGCTTGGCCATCACACGGTGCGTGATGGTGGCGCCGACCTGCGACTTGATGTCGTCACCGACGATCGGCACACCGGCCTCGGTGAACTTGTCCGCCCACTCCTTCGTTCCGGCGATGAAGACCGGCAGCGCGTTGACGAAGGCGACCTTCGCGTCGATGGCGCACTGGGCGTAGAACTTCGCGGCGTCCTCGGATCCCACCGGCAGGTAGCAGACCAGGACGTCGACCTGCTTGTCCTTGAGGACCTGGACGACGTCGACGGGAGCCTCGGCCGACTCCTCGATGGTCTGGCGGTAGTACTTGCCCAGACCGTCGAGGGTGTGGCCGCGCTGCACGGTCACACCGGTCGCCGGCACGTCGCAGATCTTGATGGTGTTGTTCTCGCTGGCGCCGATGGCGTCCGCGAGGTCGAGGCCGACCTTCTTCGCGTCGACATCGAAAGCGGCCACGAACTCCACGTCACGGACGTGGTAGTCGCCGAACTGCACGTGCATCAGACCCGGCACGCGGCTGTTCGGGTCGGCGTCCTTGTAGTACTCGACGCCCTGCACCAGCGACGCGGCGCAGTTGCCCACGCCGACGACGGCTACGCGAACCGAACCCATTCCGGTTGCTCCCTGTGTGTACTCGATGAAGCCCTGCGGGAATGCAGAAGCTTGCTTGGCGACTCTTACTCGGCGGTGTCATCGGACGGATCCGGCCGGGATCCACCCCGGTGCCGGGGCGGTCCGCCCGTCTCTCCTGGCCGGTCCTGATCTCCCGGCCCGTGCTGCCTCCCGGCACTGGGGCCGGGAGACTGCGGCTGCTCGGCGGTCCCATGGCGCTGGTCCCGCCCGGCCCGCTCGCTCTCGATCAGCTCGTTGAGCCAGCGGACCTCGCGCTCCACCGACTCCATGCCGTGCCGCTGCAGCTCAAGCGTGTAGTCGTCCAGCCGCTCGCGGGTACGGGCCAGCGAGGCGCGCATCTTCTCCAGGCGCTCCTCCAGGCGGGTGCGCCGCCCTTCCAGCACCCGCATCCGGACATCACGCGAGGTCTGTCCGAAGAAGGCGAAGCGGACACCGAAGTGCTCGTCCTCCCACGCGTCCGGACCGGTGTGGGAGAGCAGCTCCTCGAACCGCTCCTTGCCCTCGGCCGTCAGCCGGTAGACGATCTTCGCCCGTCGGCCGGCGAGCGTCGCGGCGAGCGCCTCGTCCGGGGCGCTGCCCGGCTCCTCGACCAACCAGCCGTTGGCGACCAGTGTCTTAAGGCACGGATAGAGACTCCCGTAGCTGAACGCGCGGAACACCCCCAGTGAGGTGTTCAGGCGTTTGCGCAGCTCATAGCCGTGCATGGGGGACTCGCGCAGCAGGCCGAGGACGGCGAACTCAAGGATGCCGGAGCGCCTGCTCATTCCCCTCCTCCTCGCCGTCTGCGTCCCTTATGCACAGCCGATGTATCGACTCGATACATCCAGACGATAGAGCGAGCACTCCTCTGGGACAAGAGGGGCCATGGTGAACGGCGTCACATCGGTGAACCTGGGTGAATCGTTGAAGGATTCGTTGTAGTCAACGTGCCTGATTTGGAGTGAAGACGGCGGGTCGGTCAGTTTTGACCGTGCGTAGTCTGTTCGCCATGCAGACCACCGGGAACCGCGCAACACCACCAGAGGTCTGTGTTCTGGATGCCGTGCGCCCGGACGCGATCCGCGTCCGGGGCGCATGCCGGGGGGACCGGAAGCCACCTGCCGCCGTCAGGCGTGAGCGCCTGCCCGAGGAGTAGTCGTTCCATGAGCGAGCACCGTCGCAAGCCGCCGCAGCCGCAGGGCGGCGGACGCGCAGCGGCACGACGCGCCGTGCAGCAGCCGTCCGGCCGCCGTGCAGCGCCACCGAGTAACGCCACCGGTAGAGGCGCCGACCCGCAGGGCGAAGAGCCCGCCTACGGCGGCCGGGCCGAGGCCCGCCGCGCCGCCCAGCGCGGCGGCCGCCGACGGGCAGCCGAACCGGGTGCCGCCGGCTCCCAGGGCGCCGGGCACGGTTCCGGCGGCCATGGCGGCGCCGGACGGCGCGGCGGCGGGGCCGGCCGTGGCCGCGGCGCCGGGGGCGGCCGCCCCGCCAAGAGGCGCTTCATCGACTACCCGCGCGCGGGTAAGAGCGGGTTCCGGCGCTGGGTGCCGTCCTGGAAGCTGGTCACCGGCACCTTCCTGTTCTTCGTCATGCTTCTGATGGGCGCGCTGGGCATCGGGCTGATGCTGGTGGAGGTGCCCACCGCCCAGGCCGCCTCGAAGACCCAGAAGAACGTCTACTACTGGGCGGACGGCGAGCAGATGGTCGTCTCCGGCGGTGGTGACTACAACCGGCAGATCGTCCCGCTCAGCAAGATCTCCAAATCGATGCAGAACGCGGTGATCGCCGCGGAGAACGCCAGCTTCTACGACGACTCCGGCGTCGACCCGATGGGTATCGCCCGGGCGGTCGTGAACATGGCCAAGGGCGGTCAGACGCAGAGTGGCTCGACCATCACCCAGCAGTTCGTGAAGAACACCTACCTGGGTCAGGAGCAGACGATCTCGCGCAAGGCCAAGGAGCTTCTGATCTCCATCAAGGTCGGCGCCACCCAGGAGAAGGACGACATCCTCGCGGGGTACCTCAACACCGCGTTCTACGGGCGGGGCGCGTACGGCATCCAGGCCGCCGCCCGCGCGTACTACGACACCGACGCCGACAAGCTGAACGCGAGCCAGAGCGCCTTCCTCGCCGCGACCCTGAACGGGCCGAACCTCTACGACCCGGCGGGTGGCTTCGGCGCCGCCGCCAGGAAGGAGAAGAACGAGGCACGGGCCAAAGCGCGCTGGAAGTGGATCCTCAACCGCGAGGTCGAGGTCGGCCGGATGGAGAGGTCCAAGGCCGACGAGTGGATCAAGAAGGGTTTCCCGCGCCCTCAGCGCCCCAAGCCCGCCACCAACAAGGCCGGCCAGATCGGTTACCTCACCGACCTCGCCGACAATTACATCATCGCCAACACCAGCATCAGCAAGGCGCAGCTGGACAAGGGCGGCTACCAGATCCACACCACCTTCGACCGCACGAAGGTCAACGCGCTCAAGCGCGCGGTCGAGAAGGTGACCAAGGAGAACATCAAGCCGAAGCTCCGCCCTGACAAGGACAAGCACGTCCAGTTCGGCGGCGCCTCGGTGGAGCCCAAGACCGGCAAGATCGTCGCCATCTACGGCGGCAAGGACGCGCTGGAGCACTACACCAACAACGCCGACTACACCGGCGTGCAGGTGGGCTCCACCTTCAAGCCGTTCGTACTGGCGGCGGCGATGACCGACGGAAAGCGGAGCAAGGGCGGCCCCGAGCAGCAGCCCGCCTCGATGCGCACCCTGGTCTCGCCCAAGAGCGTCTACGACGGCGACAACAAGCTGACGCTGCGCACCTACAAGGGTGAAGTGTGGACCGACAAGAACGGCAAGGAGTGGCACCAGCGCAACGACGGTGACGAGGACAGAGGGCCCATCACGCTGCGCACCGCCATGCAGTACTCGGTGAACACCCCGTACATCCAGCTGGGCATGGACGTCGGTCTGGAGAAGGTGCGGGACGCCGCCCTCCGCGCGGGGCTCAGCGAGGACCAGCTCACCTCGCTCACCCCGACCTTCTCGCTGGGTACCTCGGCGCCGAGCGCCATCCGGCTCGCCGGCTCGTACGCGACTTTCGCGGCCCGGGGCGAGCAGGCCGACCCGTACTCCGTCGAGTCCATCGAGAAGGACGGCGTGGAGACGTGGAACCACAAGGACCACGCCAAGCTGGAGCACGCCTTCGACACCGACGTGGCGGACAACGTCACCGACGTGCTCAAGACGGTCGTGGAGAAGGGAACCGGTACGTCGGCGCAGATCGGCCGTCCGGCGGCGGGCAAGACCGGTACCACCGATGACAACAGGTCGGCCTGGTTCTCCGGCTACACCCCGCAGCTGTCGACCGCGATCGGCATGTGGCGGGTCGACGACAGGGCCGAGAAGCAGGAGTTCCTGTCCATGTACGGCGTGGGCGGCAAGCCCACGATCCACGGTGCCTCGTTCCCGGCGGAGATCTGGGCCGACTACATGCGCGAGGCGCTGAAGGACAAGAAGGCGCAGCCGTTCCCCGTCCCCCAGCCGATCGGCGAGAAGATCTACGGCGACGGCGCCAGCCCGCCGCCGACGACCACCGAGCCCAGCCGGACGCCGTCCAAGACGCCGTCGAAGACCCCGTCGCAGACGCCGTCCCAGACGCCCTCCACCACCCCGTCGACGGACGAGCCCTGCGACCCGTTCGACCCCTCGTGCGACGACAGCGGTGTGATCGGTGGTGGCAACGGCGGCCAGAACGGCGGCCAGAACGGTGGACCTGGCGGCGGACCCGGCGGCGGCACCACCGAACCGACCACCGAGCCGCCATCGGACGACAGCGGTGGCATCTTCGGCGGTCCCTCCGGGAGCACCCAGAGGGAATGACCGGTCAGCCCTCAGGGCACCCCGACCGGCCCGCGGCCGCGTGGAGCACCCGCTCCACGCGGCCGCGGCCGCTTTCGCCCCCCCCTGCCGCCCCACAGTCCGCCCGCCTCGGCACGCGGACTGTGGGGCGGCTCTCGCGAGCCGGTGCGGGGCCCGTACGGCAGGATGGCCGCATGACGAGCGCGCGTGAGGACTCACAGCCGGTACGGCCGACCGCGGAGGACGAGGTCGCCGCGGCCGGCAGCGAGCTGTTCGGCGGGCCCGCGGGGCGCCGTGCACGGCTCGGCACCAGCTGGTGGACGCCGGTGCGGATCATCGCGCTGGTCGCGATCGGCATGTTCGCGCTCGGCATGGCGCAGAAGGCGCCCTGCTACGACGGCGGCTGGTTCCACGGCGCCACCAGCCAGTACACCCACGCCTGCTACTCCGACATCCCGCACCTGTACAACGGCCGCGGCTTCGCCCTCGACGTCGTCCCGTACTTCGAGCGCATCCCGGACAGCGTCTCGGGCGGCATGGAGTATCTGGAGTACCCGGTGCTCACCGGCCTCTTCATGGAGGTCGCCTCCTGGCTCACGCCGCAGAACGGCACCATCCAGGACCGTGAGCAGACCTTCTGGATGGTCAACGCGGGCATGCTGATGGCCTGCGCCGCCGTCATCGCCGTCTGTGTCGCGCGTACGCACCGCCGCCGCCCCTGGGACGGGCTGCTCGTCGCCCTCGCCCCGGCCTTCGCGCTCACCGCCACCATCAACTGGGACCTGTTCGCCGTCGCGCTGACGGCCGCCGCGATGCTCATGTGGTCGCGTAGCCGGGTGCTCGCCGCGGGCATCCTCATCGGACTGGCCACCGCCGCCAAGCTCTATCCGGTGCTGCTGCTCGGTGTGCTGTTCCTGCTGTGCCTGCGGGCGGGGCGGCTGCGGGCCTTCGGCTCGGCGGCGGCCGGCGCGGTGGGTTCCTGGCTCGTGGTGAACCTGCCGGTGATGATCAGTACCAGCGGTGGGCTGCACATCCGTGAGGGGTGGCAGAAGTTCTACACCTTCAGCGAGGAGCGGCCGGTCGACTTCGGCTCGGTCTGGCTGATCATCTCCCAGCGCACCGGTGATCCGCTCACCGACGTCAACACGTACGCCACCGCCTTGATGGTGCTCGCCTGCGCCGGGATCGTGGCGCTCGCGCTGTGCGCGCCGCGCCGCCCGCGCTTCGCGCAACTGGCGTTCCTGGTGGTCGCGGCGTTCATCCTGACCAACAAGGTCTACTCGCCGCAGTACGTGCTGTGGCTGGTTCCGCTGGCGGCGCTGGCCAGGCCCAAGTGGCGCGACTTCCTCATCTGGCAGGCCTGCGAGGTCGTCTACTTCGTCGGCATCTGGATGTACCTGGCCTACACCTACGGTGAGCCGGCGCACCGGGGGCTGCCGCCGGAGGGGTACCAGCTGGCGATCGCCGCCCACCTGCTGGGCACGCTGTACCTGTGCGCCGTGGTGGTGCGAGACGCCCTGATGCCGCACCGGGACGTGGTCCGCCAGGACGGCTCGGACGACCCCTCGGGCGGGGTGCTGGACCAGGCGCCGGACGTGTTCGTCCTCGGCGCGGCAGGCGAGGGGCTGCATGAGCGGCCGCAGAACGGCTGGTACGAGCGGCCGCAGGACGGCCTGTACGAGTGCCCGCAGGACGGCCCGTACGCCAAGTAGGGCCCGGAGCCGCTCACGTGACGTGCGGCTTCCGGGCCCTGCCCCGCTCAGTGCCTCAGTGGTCGACCAGGCGGTCGAACGTCGTGGTGGTGTGCCGCAGGTAGGCGACCAGCTCGTCCCCGACCTGCGGTGCCGGGGCGTCGCTCGGCACGAAGAGCAGCGACACCTGCATGTGCGGGGGCTCGGCGAACCAGCGCTGCTTTCCGGCCCAGACGAACGGGGACAGGTTGCGGTTGACCGTCGCCAGGCCCGCCCGCGCGACGCCCTTCGCGCGCGGCATGACGCCGTGCATCGCCTTGGGGGCCTCCAGGCCGACGCCGTGTGACGTACCGCCGGCCACGACCACCAGATAGCCGTCCGAGGCGACCTTCTGCTGGCGGTAGCCGAAGCGGTCTCCCTTGGAGACGCGGGTGACGTCCAGGACGGAGCCCCGGTACTCGGTCGAGTCGTGGTCGCCCAGCCACAGCCGGGTGCCGATCCGCACCCGGAATCGGGTCTGCGGGAACTGCTGCCGCAGGCGCGCCAGTTCGTCCGCCTTCAGGTGGCTGACGTACATCGTGTGCAGCGGGAGCCCGGCCGCGCGCAGCCGGTCCATCCAGCCGATGACCTCCTCCACCGCGTCCAGCCCGTCGGTACGGTCGAGCGGAAGGTGGATGGCGAAGCCCTCGAGGCGGACGTTCTCGACGGCCGCGTGCAGCTTGGGCAGTTCGTCCTCGGTGACCCCGTGGCGCTTCATGCTGCTCATGACCTCGACCACGACACGGGCGCCGGCCAGGCCGTACGCGCCGTCGACCGAGGACACCGACCGGATGACGCGGTCGGGCAGCGGTACGGGCTCCTCGCCCCGCCGGAACGGGGTCAGCACCAGCAGGTCGCCGCTGAAGTAGTCCTTCATCCGGGCGGCCTCGTAGGTGGTGCCGACGGCGAGCATGTCGGTACCGATGCGGGCGGCCTCCTCGGCCAGCCGCTCGTGGCCGAAGCCGTATCCGTTGCCCTTGCAGACCGGGACGATGCCCGGGAACTGCTGGACCACGGACTGCTGATGGGTCCGCCAGCGTGCGGTGTCGACGTAGAGGGTGAGCGCCATGGACGGACCCGGGACCTTTCTCGTGGCTGCGGCGTGATGCTGCGACTGTCGGGAGCTAGCGGAGTGTCGGGACGTGCGGGATGCGGGGAGTGTGCCCCGTCAGCGGCGCGACATGTAGATGTCGAGCGCCTTGTGCAGCAGCTTGTTGAGCGGGAAGTCCCACTCCCCGACGTACTCGACGGCCTCGCCGCCGGTGCCGACCTTGAACTGGATGAGGCCGAAGAGGTGGTCGGTCTCGTCGAGGGAGTCGCTGATGCCGCGCAGGTCGTAGACGGAGGCGCCGAGCCCGTAGGCGTCCTGGAGCATCCGCCACTGCATCGCGTTGGAGGGCCGGACCTCGCGCTTGTGGTTGGCGGAGGCGCCGTAGGAGTACCAGACGTGCCCGCCGACGATCAGCATGGTGGCCGCGGCGACCGCCTCGCCCTCGTGCAGGGCGAAGTACAGCCGCATGCGGTTGGGGTCCTCGGAGTTGAGGACGTTCCACTGCCGCTGGAAGTAGCTCAGCGGGCGGGGGCGGAACTTGTCCCGCTCGGCGGTGATCTCGTACAGCCGCTGCCACTCCGCGAGGTGCTCGTAGCCGCCCTGGACGACCTGGACGCCCGCCTTCTCGGCCTTCTTGATGTTGCGCCGCCACAGCTGGTTGAAGCCCTTGTGGACCTCCTCCAGCGAGCGGTTCGCCAGCGGCACCTGGAAGACGTAGCGGGGCTGGACGTCACCGAAGCCCGCGCCGCCGTCCTCACCCTGCTGCCAGCCCATCTTCCGCAGCCGGTCGGAGACCTCGAAGGCACGGGGCTCGATGTGGGTCGCCTCGACGTCGCGGAGCCGCTTCACGTCGGGGTTCTGGATACCGGACTTGATCGCCGCGGCATCCCAGCGGCGGATGACCACCGGCGGGCCCATCTTCACCGAGAAGGCGCCCTGCTGCTTCAGATGCGCCAGCATCGGCTGGAGCCAGTCCTCCAGGTTGGGCGCGTACCAGTTGATCACCGGGCCCTCGGGCAGGTAAGCCAGGTACCGCTTGATCTTGGGCAGCTGCCGGTAGAGGACGAGTCCGACGCCGACGAGCTGGCCCGTCTTGTCGAACCAGCCGAGGTTCTCCGAGCGCCACTCCGACTTGACGTCCGCCCATGCCGGGACCTGGCAGTGGCTGGCCGAGGGCAGGCTCTGGATATACGCCAGATGCTGCTCTCGGCTGATCGTCCTCAGGGTCAGGCTCATTACGGGGCGCTCCTCGGCAGGTTTGTCCCCATGGTCGGGGGTTCCAGCTCTCGCGCCGAAGCCTACTGCGACAAGGAAGCGCCCCGTCTGGGCCCATGGGATCAAGCTCCGTGGGCCGGTCCCGGGAAGGGGCGGAGATCAGCCGAGCACACCGCCGAAGAGGCCGCCATGGGCCATGCCGAGACCGAAGCCCGCGGCGGACGCGCCGAGGCCGATGACCAGCACGAACCGTTCTCCGATGGTCGCGGAGATCATCTGTCCCCAGGCGCCGACAGCGATGCCGACCAGCCCGGTCCAGGAGCTGATCAGGTGCAGATCGTGGAAGAGGGCCGTGATGAACGCGACGAGGCCCAGCACCAGCGTCGAGGCGGCGAAGGAGTCCTCGACGGGATGGGGCTTGCCGTCGGTGTCGAGGAGGGAGAGAAGCCTCCGGCCGATGCGCTGGTCGGTCCGTGCTGCCTGTGCCATGGGGCACCTCCGATGGCCAAGGCGGCGCACTGTAACGCCGCTCACACCCGATGCGTACAGATTGCGGGGCAAGGTACCCGGATTTCAACCGGACGCGCGTGGGCGGGTACGCTGTACGGTCTGCGCCGGTCTCTGCCCGGAGCGGTGTACGGCCGAATGGCGGTGCACGGCGGAACGGCTGATCATGCCGGTGCGGAACGCATTACGACCCTCCTGCCACGGAACGACCGTGGCCGCTGAGTCCAAAGGAGGTGGGTTCCACATGCGTCACTACGAGGTGATGGTCATCCTCGACCCCGATCTGGAGGAGCGCGCTGTCTCCCCGCTGATCGAGAACTTCCTTTCCGTGGTCCGTGAGGGCAACGGCAAGGTCGAGAAGGTCGACACCTGGGGCCGTCGTCGTCTCGCGTACGAGATCAAGAAGAAGCCTGAGGGCATCTACTCGGTCATCGACCTGCAGGCCGAGCCTGCGGTCGTCAAGGAGCTCGACCGCCAGATGAACCTGAACGAGTCGGTCCTCCGGACCAAGGTCCTCCGTCCCGAGACCCACTGACCGCGTAAGCGTTCAGCGGTAATCGGGCTGCATCGCAACGAGTAGCAAGCAGCAACCCGCCGAGAGGTTCCCCCAATGGCAGGCGAGACCGTTATCACGGTTGTCGGCAATCTTGTCGACGACCCCGAGCTGCGCTTCACCCCCTCGGGTGCGGCGGTCGCGAAGTTCCGTGTCGCGTCCACCCCCCGCACCTTCGACCGTCAGACGAACGAGTGGAAGGACGGCGAGAGCCTGTTCCTGACCTGCTCGGTCTGGCGGCAGGCGGCGGAGAACGTCGCCGAGTCGCTCCAGCGAGGCATGCGCGTCATCGTGCAGGGCCGGCTGAAGCAGCGGTCCTACGAGGACCGTGAGGGCGTCAAGCGCACGGTCTACGAGCTGGACGTCGACGAGGTCGGCGCCAGCCTGAAGAACGCCACGGCCAAGGTCACCAAGACCAGCGGTCGCGGTGGCCAGGGTGGTTACGGCGGCGGTGGCGGCCAGGGTGGCGGCGGCTGGGGCGGCGGCCCCGGCGGCGGCCAGCAGGGCGGCGGCGGGGCTCCCGCCGACGACCCCTGGGCGACCGGCGCACCGTCCGGCGGCCAGCAGGGCGGCGGCGGTGGTGGTGGCTGGGGCGGTGGCTCCGGCAACTCCGGCGGCTATTCGGACGAGCCGCCTTTCTAGGCCCGTACGCCGTTTCACGTGAAACACGGGCTCATGGCCCACGGTTACTCAGTTTCACGTGAAACATCGCGTGGCGGCCTTGAAGGCGACAGCACACACTTCTTGATCACACTGGAGAGAGACAATGGCGAAGCCGCCTGCTCGCAAGCCTAAGAAGAAGGTTTGCGTGTTCTGCAAGGAGAAGATCTCCTACGTCGACTACAAGGACACGAACCTGCTGCGGAAGTTCATCTCCGACCGCGGCAAGATCCGTGCCCGCCGGGTCACCGGCAACTGCACCCAGCACCAGCGTGACGTCGCCACGGCCGTGAAGAACAGCCGTGAGATGGCGCTGCTGCCCTACACCTCCACCGCGCGCTAAGGGAAGGGTGACCACATCATGAAGATCATCCTCACCCACGAGGTCTCCGGCCTCGGTGCCGCCGGCGACGTCGTGGACGTCAAGGACGGCTACGCCCGCAACTATCTGGTCCCGCGTGGTTTCGCGATCCGCTGGACCAAGGGTGGCGAGAAGGACGTCGCGCAGATCCGCCGCGGTCGCAAGATCCGCGAGATCGCCACGATCGAGCAGGCCAACGAGATCAAGGCTCAGCTCGAGGGCGTCAAGGTCCGCCTGAGCACGCGCGCCGGCGAGGCCGGCCGCCTGTTCGGCTCTGTCACCCAGGCCGACATCGCCGCGGCGATCAAGGCTGCCGGTGGTCCGGACGTGGACAAGCGCCGCATCGAGGTGGCCGCGCCGATCAAGAGCCTGGGCGCGCACCAGGTCTCCGTGCGTCTGCACGCCGAGGTTGCCGCCAAGCTCGGCATCGAGGTCGTCGCTGCCTGAGTGCCGTGTTCGGCATAGCAATTCGGCATAGCAAGAGGAAGGGCCGCACCCCGCAGGGTGCGGCCCTTCCTCTTGGGTGGCTTCGGGCCCGCTCCTTGGGCGGCCTCAGGCCCGTACCGCCCCCGTGACGATCCAGCGGCCGGAGCGGGCCCGCAGCCCCAGCGTCGTCATGCGGGCGGCCATCATCAGAGCCATCGCACACCACACGGCGGTCAGACCGCCGCCGAGGGCCGGTATGAGCAGCGCGGCGGGGGCGAAGACGGCGAGGGTCGCGATCATCGCCCAGGCCAGGTACGGGCCGTCGCCGGCGCCTATGAGAACGCCGTCGAGTACGTACACGACGCCGGAGAGGGGCTGCGCCACGGCCACCACGAGCAGCGCGGGCAGCAAGGCGTCTCTTACGGCCGCGTCGCTGGTGAACAGCGGGATGAAGAGCGGGCGGGCCGCCACCACGAGCAGTCCGAGCACCACGCCCGAGGCGATTCCCCACTCGACCATGCGGCGGCAGGCCGCGCGTGCCCCGTCGGCGTCGCCCGCGCCCAGGTAGCGGCCGATGATGGCCTGTCCGGCGATGGCGATGGAGTCCAGGGCGAAGGAGAGCAGGTTCCACAGGGCGAGGGCGATCTGGTGAGCGGCGACGTCGGTGTCGCCGAGCCGGGCCGCGACGGCGGTGGCGATCATCAGGATGGCCCGGAGCGAGAGCGTACGGATCAGCAGGGGTGCCCCGGCCTGGGCGCAGGCGCGTATCCCGGTGAGGTCGGGGCGGAGCGAGGCACCGTGCCGCCTGGCTCCTCGTACGACCACGGTCAGATAGGCGGCGGCCATGCCGCACTGGGCGATGACCGTGCCCCAGGCGGAGCCGGCGATGCCGAGTCCGGCGCCGTAGACGAGGAGGACGTTCAGCGCGGCGTTGGCGGCGAAGCCGCCGATGGCGACGTACAGCGGGGTACGGGTGTTCTGCAGGCCGCGCAGTACGCCGGTGGCGGCCAGGACCACGAGCATCGCGGGGATGCCCAGGGCGCTGACCCGCAGATAGGTGACGGCGTGCGGGGCGGCGGTGGCGGAGGCGCCGAAGAGGTCGATGAGCGCGGGGGCGGCCGGGACGGCCAGGCATATCATTCCGGTGCCGAGGAGGAGGGCGAGCCAGATGCCGTCCATGCCCTGCCGTACGGCACCGGGGAGATCGCCCGCGCCGACGCGCCGGGCCACGGCGGCGGTGGTGGCGTAGGCGAGGAAGACGAAGACGTTGACCGCGGTGGTGAGCAGGGCGGCGGCGACCCCGAGGCCCGCGAGCTGAGTGGTGCCGAGGTGCCCCACGACCGCACTGTCGGCCATGACGAAGAGGGGCTCCGCGACCAGGGCGGCGAAGGCGGGCAGCGCGAGTGCGATGATTTCCCGGTCGTGGCGACGGCGGGTGGCGGTGCTGGGACGGGCCCTTTGGGGAGTGCCTTGATCGGTGCTTCGGTCGGTGCTTCGGCCGGTGCTTTGGTCAGTGCCTTGGGCGGTGCTTCGGTCTGCCGGCGAGCGCCGCGTCCGTGGCGTCTGCCGGGTGCTCGGGTTGCGCGCGGAGCCCTGGGTCATGCCCACCAATCTAATCTTCCACAGGTAAGAGACTCAACCGTCAGGCATCCCTTACATTCCGTGGGGAAAGGCGATCTTCTCTGCACCGTTTGTCGCGATCTTGCGCCGGGCGGGAAAGTTTTTCTTCCCCACAGCCTCTGGACCAAGAAGTCGCAGGTCACAGGCTTGACCAAGGGGTGGGTGTGCTGTTGTCCACAGTGCTGTCCCCCGTGTCGTGCACAGGATCGGCGGCGTTCTCCACAGGAAGTGGCCCGTCGTCCACATGGCCTGTGGATAACCAGATTGGCGCACGGCCCTTGTGGGCCTACCGTGGTCCGGCGCCCGCCGACACAACCGGAGCCGAGCGCCCTAGTTGTCAGAGCCGTGCCGTAAGAAGAAGGGGCACCGCGAAGTCCGCGCGGCGGACGGGAGGAGGTGGCGGGGTGAGCATGCCCGAGCCCCTGGACGACCCGTGGGCGGACGCCGGTCCCAGCGACCGGCTGCCCGCTCCGCGCCCCCGCCGCGGCGAGGGCCGGGCCGAGGGCCGCGGCCGCTTCGACGGCGGCTCGCACGGCGAGCGGGGCCGGGACGAAGGCGGCACCTGGGAGGGCTCTGGCTTCGAGCGCGTACCCCCGCAGGACCTCGACGCGGAACAGTCCGTGCTCGGCGGCATGCTGCTGTCCAAGGACGCGATCGCCGACGTGGTCGAGGTCCTCAAGGGCAACGACTTCTACCGCCCCGCCCACGAGACCGTCTACCAGGCGATCCTCGACCTGTACGCCAAGGGCGAGCCGGCCGACCCGATCACCGTCGCGGCCGAGCTCACCAAGCGCGGCGAGATCACGAAGGTGGGCGGCGCCTCCTACCTGCACACCCTGGTCCAGTCCGTCCCGACCGCGGCCAACGCGGAGTACTACGCCGAGATCGTCCACGAGCGGGCGGTGCTGCGCCGCCTGGTCGAGGCGGGCACCCGTATCACGCAGATGGGATACGCGGCGGACGGCGACGTCGACGAGATCGTCAACAACGCGCAGGCGGAGATCTACGCCGTCACCGAGCAGCGCACCAGCGAGGACTACCTGCCGCTCGGCGACATCATGGAGGGGGCGCTCGACGAGATCGAGGCGATCGGCTCCCGCAGCGGCCAGATGTCCGGGGTGCCCACCGGGTTCTCCGACCTGGACGCCCTGACGAACGGCCTGCACCCGGGCCAGATGATCGTCATCGCGGCCCGCCCCGCCATGGGTAAGTCGACCCTGGCTCTGGATTTCGCCCGGGCCTGCTCCATCAAGAACAACCTGCCCAGCGTCATCTTCTCGCTGGAGATGGGCCGCAACGAGATCGCGATGCGTCTGCTGTCCGCCGAGGCGCGGGTGGCGCTGCACCATATGCGCTCCGGCAGCATGACCGACGAGGACTGGACCCGGCTGGCGCGCCGGATGCCGGACGTGTCGGCCGCCCCGCTCTACATCGACGACTCGCCGAACCTGTCGATGATGGAGATCCGAGCCAAGTGCCGCCGACTCAAGCAGCGCAGCGACCTGCAGCTCGTCGTCATCGACTATCTCCAGCTGATGCAGTCCGGTGGTGCCCGGCGCCCCGAGAGCCGCCAGCAGGAGGTGTCGGACATGTCGCGTAACCTCAAGCTGCTCGCCAAGGAGCTGGAGGTGCCGGTGATCGCGCTGTCCCAGCTGAACCGCGGCCCCGAGCAGCGCACCGACAAGAAGCCGATGGTCTCGGACCTGCGTGAGTCGGGATCGATCGAGCAGGACGCCGACATGGTCATCCTGCTGCACCGCGAGGACGCCTACGAGAAGGAGTCCCCGCGGGCGGGCGAGGCGGACCTGATCGTCGCCAAGCACCGTAACGGTCCCACGGCGACGATCACGGTGGCCTTCCAGGGGCATTACTCGCGTTTCGTGGACATGGCGCAGACCTGAGCGGAGGGCGTGGCGCGGTGTGTGATCACCGCCGGGTGCTTCGCCGTCGGGTGCTTCCTCGGGTGTTTCACCGCCCGGTGCTTCACGACGGGGTATTTCACCAGCGGGCGCTCACCAGCGCACCGCCGTGAAGTCGATCGGCTGCGGACGCATGTCGCGGGCGCGGGCCGTCAGCCGTCGTATCCGCTGCGCCATGTGAGTGGCGGGCAGGTGCTTGCGGTCGCCGTGACCGGGGAGCAGCCACTCGAAGCGGAGTCGGTCGGCCGTGCGGGCCAGCGACGCCGCCAGCTCTTCGATGGAGTACCAGGTGACGCTCTCCGCCACCTCGATGTCGTCCGTGGACCGCGACCAGTAGAAGCTGTCTCCGCTGAAGCAGTACCGCTCGTCGGCGACGTAGAGCACGCTTCCCCTGGTGTGGCCTGGGAGCGGGTGGGCCAGTACGCCGTCGGCGATCTCGGCGGTCTCGGTGCCGCGCAGGACCCGGTCGGCGTCCGGGGCGGCGTCGAGGTCGCCTTCGTGGATCCATAGCCGGGCTCCGAAGCGGTCGGCGTAGCGGCGGCCGTGCGCCGCGTGGTCCCGGTGGGTGAGGAGGACGTCGGTGACGGGGCCGAGCTTCTCGTATCGGGCGGCCAGCGGATCACTCCAGCGAGGTGTGTCGACCATCATCAGCGTCCCGGAAGGGCGCCGCAGGAGGTAGGAGTTGGCCCCGGCGGTGTGGGGGGAGTTGTGCCCGCACAACTGGACGGTGTCGTCGAGCGGCAGGGGAAACGGGTCCAGGGCCGTGTCCAGTCGGCGGGAAGGAGGGCGGATGGAGCGGGTGGGGCAGGCGAACGCGGCGGCGTGCAGCAGGCGTTCCTCCGCGTCGCCGCTCGGCCGGCGCAGGAGCTCCGAACGTCCGCCGACCTCGCCGATCAGGCCGGGAGCGAGTTGTCTGGCGACGTCGCAGTTCGTGCAGCGGTCGTCGACGTACCAGTCGCGGCCTTCGCGGTCTTCACGGCCTTTGGGGCCCTCGGGGCCTTCGCTGCCTCTGGCGCCTTCGGCCCCTCCGGGGGCTCTGGTGACCTTGGTTCCTTCGGGGCCTCCGGTTCCTTCCGCTGGTCCGGGGTGGGCAGTCTGCGCGTCGTCCACGGTGCGGCTCACTTCTGGCGAGGCGTGTGCCGGGGATACCGGCCTCCGTGGCAAAGAGGCTCCTCGGCGGCTGCCGAAAGTGGAAGGGGGGCCGGATCTTGTTTCTGTCGGATGCCGCCCATCTCCGCGGGCAACGCCTGTGCCGGTTTGGCAGTAGATGGTGCGGAAAGTTCCCCGCTGAAATCTCATGTGGCGCCGCCGGTCACATTCCCGCGTCGGGATCCGTCAGTGCAGTGAAGGACGACATCGACCCCGACGCTTGAGGAGAGCAGCCATGCAGGCACGTATGGAGAACCCGGCCGTGATCATCCCTGAGGCCATGAAGGTCCTCCTGAACCTGTCCAAGGTCACCAGGAAGGGCGGCGTCGCGGAGACGACGCTTCAGTTGATCCAGCTGCGTGTGAGTCAGATCAACGGATGCAGCGTCTGTGTCGACGGGGACGCGCGCAGCGCCGGAAAGGCGGGTGTGAGCGACGAGCAGCGCTTCGCCCTGGCGGCCTGGCGGGACACGCCGTACTTCTCCGACGCCGAACGCGCCGTCCTCGCGCTCGCCGAGGCCGCCACCCGGCTCGCCGACAAGCCGGAGCCGGTACCCGACGCGCTCTGGGACGAGGCCGCCAAGCACTACAGCAAGGAGGAGCTGTCGGCCATCGTCCTCACCATCGGCATGACCAACATGTTCAACCGCATCAACGTCACCACCCGGCAGATCGCGGGCGTGCAGCCCTGGGAGTGACAGGCGTCTGAAGGCGTCAACGCCCCGCAGGACGGCGGAAATTCCGTTCGGACAGCGGAGGGCGCCGCGCATATGGTGCGCACATGACGCATCCTGACGAGTCCGGTGAGTTCACCGACCTGCTGCCCGCCACCCGCCGCGCCCTCCTGCACCGCATCGCCGTCGCCCAGGCCGAAGGCCGTACGCCCTCCCTGGTGGGGGCGGTGGTACGGGACGGGCGGACGGTGTGGACCGGATCGCGGACGTGTGTGGACGGGCACGGGCCGGACGGCGACACCCAGTACCGCATCGGCTCGCTGACCAAGACCTTCGTGGCCGTGCTGGTGATGCGGCTGCGTGACGAGGGCCTGCTGGACCTCGCCGACCCGCTCGGCAAGCACCTCGGCGACACCGCGTACCCCGTCGAGGCTGGGGACGCCACCATCGCCCAGCTCCTTTCCCACACCTCCGGACTGGCCGCCGAGGCACGCGGCCCCTGGTGGGAGCGGACGCCCGGGGAGCTGCGCCCGGAGCCCGCCGATCTGTTCGGAGAGCGCCCCGGGCGCCATCCGGCGGGCCGCCGGCACCACTACTCCAACCCTGGATACGCGCTGCTCGGCGCGCTGGTGGAGCGGCTGCGCGGAGCGCCGTGGGGCGAGGTGCTGCGGCGCGAGGTGCTGGCGCCGCTGGGGATGGCCCGCACGTCCCTGGAACCGCGCGCTCCGCACGCCGGGGGCTGGGCGGTCCATCCGTACGCGGACGTCCTGCTGCCCGAGCCCGCCGTGGACACCGGGCTGATGGCCCCGGCCGGGCAACTGTGGTCGACCGCCGATGACCTCGGACGCTTCGCCGCGTTTCTGCTGGACGGCGACGAGCGGGTGCTGGCGGCCGGGACGCTCGCCGAGATGCGCGAGCCCGCCGTCGCGCCGGACGAGAACGGGGACTGGTCGCTGGGCTACGGGCTCGGCTGCCAGCTGGTCGGCGGGGGCGGGCGGTTCCTGTACGGGCACGTGGGCACCATGCCGGGCTTCATGGCCGCCTTGTGGGTGAGCCCGGCCGACCGGCTCGGTGGGATCGCCCTGGCCAACGCCACGATGGGCCTGCCGATCAGCGTGGTCGCGGCCGAGCTGGTGGGCATCGTGGCGGACCGCGAGCCGCGCATCCCCGAGCCGTGGCGGCCGCTGACAGACGTCGACCCGGCGCTGCTGGCGCTGACCGGCGTCTGGTACTGGGGCGCGACCGCATTCCAGCTGCGGCTGGGCACCGACCGGGGGCTGGAGCTGAGTCCGGTCGGCGAGCTGGGGCGCGGTGCGCGGTTCCGGGCGGAGGCGGATGGCACCTGGACGGGTCTCGACGGCTACTACGCGGGCGAGACGCTGCGCGCGGTCACCGGGGAGGACGGGACGGTCGGCCATCTCGACGTGGGGACGTTCGTCTTCACACGGCAGCCGTACGAGCCGGGGGACGCCGTACCGGGCGGCGTCGATCCGGACGGCTGGCGGGGCGTCTAGAATCGGAACTCCCGACCCGCTTGAACGATACGGAGCGCCCGACCCGGTTGCGGCGGCTCCGCCGAGGAGGCGCGCAGGTGACCGAAGAGAACGAGACGCTGCGGGCCGACGCACGGCGCAACCGGGCCAGGGTGCTTGAGGCGGCCCAATCGGCCTTCAGTGCACAGGGCCTGACGGTTCCTCTGGGCGAGATCGCGCGTCGTGCGGGTGTCGGCGCGGGGACCGTCTACCGTCATTTCCCGTCCAAGGAACTCTTGTTCAGAGCGGTCGTCGAGGGCGGCATCCGGCAATTCACCGACGAGGCCGTGCGGTTGGCCGACGCCGAGGACGCCGGAGCGGCGTTCTTCCTGTTCCTCAAGGGAGTTGTGGCACGGGCATCGGACGACAAGGCGCTTCGGGACGCGTTCACCGCGGCCGCGGAGGCGTCCGCGGCGTCGGGGCGCGAGGCGTCCGCGGGCTTCGCCCAGGCGCTTGAGGTGCTTCTGACGAGAGCTCAGAAAGCAGGTGCGGTACGGCAGGACGCGGATCTGGCGGACGTGCGCGCACTGCTGGTGGGGGCTCTCGCGATGGAGCGGCACCGGTCGGCCGCCGGAGGGCCCGGACGGGCGGTGGGGATCCTCTGCGACGGGCTGCGTGCCCCGGGAAAGGGCCCGGCGGCGGTTCTTCCGGCTCCGGCGGCCGCCGTGACGAAACGCCGCGCCGCAGCGGCCGGCCGTAACGGAATGGCCGGTGGTGGGCGTAACGAAATGAGGGTGTGGCTGTGCGAGACCTGCGCTGTCCCGCTCTCCCCCGCCCCAACCGGCCGCCCACCGCGGTTCTGCGGTGCGGCGTGCCGGCAGAAGGCGCACCGCAGGCGGGCCCGCGCGGCCGACCGGGTGCCCGCTCCCGCTCCGTCCCAGGCGCCCGGCCTGTCCCAGGCGCCCGGCTCCTCCCGGACGCCCGCCCCCGCCCGCGCTTCCGTTCCCACTCGCGCTTCCGCTCCGCGCGGCTCAACCTGACCCCGCCGGTGGTACGCACACGGTGCGTACGCGGGTCGGAGGGCTGGGTGGCGGCACGGCCAGGCAGCAGGCTCGGAGGCGACTCAACAAGTCGTCGCCGTAACGGAATCGGAGCCTGTCATGGAACGTCGGCCCACCCACCGGGCAGCCGCCCTCACCGCCCCTGCCCCTGCCCCCGTCCCCACCCATGCCCATGCCTCCGCCCTGTCGGTCGATTGGGCGGCGGGCTGGTCGGCGCCGGTCCAACGGCCCAGTTCCGGCTTCGAGGAGAACTGGGCCGAGACCGGATTCGCGGATCAGACGGTGCGCCAGACCGTCCGGGTCACCGCCGGCGGCAGGGCGGCCCGGATCACGCTCTCGAACCGGTTCGGGCAGGGGCCGCTGCGGATCGCGGGCGCGAGCATCGCGCGTGCCGCATACGGCGCGTCCGTACACGGCGAGACGCTGCGGAAGCTGACGTTCGGCGGTCGGGAGACGGTCACTGTCCCGGCCGGCGGGGAGGTGACCAGCGACGGCGCACCGCTGCTCACCGCCGCGCTGGAGTCCGTCACCGTGACGCTGTACTTCGCGGCGCCCACCGGCCCTTCGACCTTCCACGCGCAGGCGTATGCGACGAGTCACCGGGCCGAAGGCGATCACCGCGCGGACCGTACCGGCGCCGCGTTCACCGAGGAGTCGCACTCCTGGTACTACCTCAGCGACGTCGAGCTGTCGGGCGGTCCGGCGGGCCAGGACACCGTCGTGGCGTTCGGCGACTCCCTCACCGACGGCTTCGGGTCCACGGTCGACGGCCATCACCGCTGGCCGGACCACCTGGCGCGGCGGCTGGCGGCCTCCGGCACGCCGCGCGCCGTCCTGAACGCCGGGATCGGCGGCAATCTGCTGCTGCGCGACTCGGCGTGGTACGGGGACGGGGCGGTGGCCCGGTTCCGGCGGGACGTGCTGGACAAGCCGGGCGTACGGTCGGTCGTGGCGCTGGTGGGCCTGAACGACATCGGGTTCAGCGAGGTGGACCTGCCCACCTACAAGCCGGACCCGGATGTGCCGGTGGAGGCGCTTGCCGAGGGCTATCGCGCGCTGATCGCCGAGGCGCACGCGCGCGGTGTCGCGGTGATCGGCGGGACGATCCTGCCGTTCAGGGGTGCGGAGTACCACACGGCGCGCTCCGAGGCGAAGCGCGCCGCGATCAACGCGTGGATCCGCGAGTCGGGGGAGTTCGACGCGGTCGTGGACTTCGCCGGGGTCGTGGCCTCGCCCGCGGATCCGCTCGCCCTCGATCCGGCGTACGATAGCGGGGACCACAAGCACCCGAACGACGCGGGGTACCGGGCGATGGCCGAGGCGATCGACCTGGCGACGCTGTGAAGGCTCCGGTTCGGGAAAGCACTCCGGTTCTTCCGTTCGGGAAGGCCCTTCCCTTCAGGAAAGCTCTTTCCTTCAGGAAAGCGTGAGCTTGAAGCCGACGTGGGAGGGTTCGAAGCCGAGCCGCTCGTAGAAGCGGTGGGCGTCGGTGCGGGACGCGTCCGAAGTGAGCTGCACCAGCGCGCAGCCCTCGCGGCGCGATGTGTCCACGGCCCACTCGATCAGCTGGGTGCCCAGGCCGTTGCCGCGTTCGTCGGCGTGGACCCGGACGGCTTCGATGAGCGAGCGGCTGGCGCCGCGCCGGGACAGGCCGGCGATCACGGTGAGCTGGAGCGTGCCGACCGTACGACCCTCGCGGACGGCGACCACGAGGTGCTGCTGCGGATCGGCCGCCAGCCGGTCGAAGGCGGTGCGGTACGGGGCCAGATCGTCAGGGGACTCGCGCCGCGCGCCGAGCGGATCGTCTGCGAGCAGCGCCACGATGGCGGGGATGTCGTCGGGCGTGGCGGGGCGTATCTCCAAGTCGCTCATGATCGGGAGCGTAGCCGCCGGCCGTGCCCCGCGCCGTGTCCTCACGGCTGTCGCCTCGCGCCCCCGCCCTGGCGCCAATAGCCCTATGCGGGCTTCTCCAGCGCCTCGACGGCAGCGACCAGGGGCGCGAGCTCCGGGCGCTTCGCCGCCTCCGCCAGCGCTTCGCGCACCGCCGTCTCATTGGTCGGACGCGCCTCCGCCAGCAGCCGCAGGCCCGCCTCGCTCACGTCGGTGTAGATGCCGCGCCGATCGGTGGGGCAGATGTACCGGGACAGCAGCCCGCGGTCCTCCAGCCGCCCGACCAGGCGGGTCGTGGCGGACTGGCTGAGGACGACGGCGTCCGCGAGCTGGTGCATCTGAAGGTGCCCGCCGTCGCCGTCGTGCTGATAGCTGAGCACGTCGAGGACGGAGAACTCGCGCACGCTCAGCCCGTGCCCGGCCTGCAGCGCGCGCTCCACGTGCGTCTCGATCCGGCCGTGCAGGGAGGACAGGGCGCACCAGCCCCGGGCGAGGGCCGGGGGGTTCTTCCCGGTGCGGTCGTCCGGCGTCTTCGGCATGGCCCCTCCTTCGGTCGTGCCACCCGCGGTGCCATCCGGGCCGTGGGTACGGCGGCCCGGGATCGCGCGTGGGTACGGCGGCCGGGGATCGCGCCGCCACCCAGGATAGAGCAGAGTGAAATAGTCGGCGCTTGCAAGTAGTCGGCGTATGCAAGTATTGTCTACGCATCAAACCTCCCCCTGCAATAAATTCGAGGGATACCGACATGCCTCTCGCCCTCCTGGCGCTCGCCATCGGCGCCTTCGGGATCGGCACCACCGAATTCGTGGTCATGGGCCTGCTGCCCGAGATCGCGGCCGACTACGACGTCTCCATCCCCCTGGCCGGGTACGCCACCACGCTCTACGCGCTCGGCGTCGTCCTCGGCGCGCCGCTGATGACCGCGCTCGGCACCCGGCTGACCCGCAAGCAGATGCTCCTCCTGCTGATGGGCGTCTTCATCGCGGGCAACGCGCTCACGGCCGCGGCCCCCGCCTTCGGGCTGCTGCTCGCCGGACGGATCTTCGCCGCCTTCACACACGGCGCGTTCTTCGGCATCGGCGCGATCGTCGCCGCCGATCTGGTCGCGCCCGAGAAGCGGGCCACGGCCATCGCGACCATGTTCACCGGGCTGACCGTCGCCAACGTCGTGGGCGTGCCCGCGGGCACCTGGCTCGGCCAGCAGGTCAGCTGGCGCGCCACCTTCCTGGCCATCGCCGTGCTCGGCGTCGTCGGCCTCGTCGGGGTCGCCAGGCTCGTCCCGGCGCAGCCTGAACGCGCCGCCGCCGGACTCGGCCGCGAGCTGGCCGTCTTCCGCAACCCGCAGGTCGGGCTCGCCATGCTGATGACCGTCCTCGGTTTCGGCGGCGTCTTCGCGGCCGTCACCTACCTCGCCTCGATGATGACCGAGGTCACCGGGTTCGCGTCGTCCTCCGTCACCTGGGTGACGGCCGTCTTCGGGCTCGGCATGGTCGGCGGCAACCTGCTCTCCGGGCGGCTGGCCGACCGCAACCCGATGCCGATGCTGTTCGCCTCGCTCGGCGGACTCGCCGTCACGCTCGGGCTGTTCACCTTCACCGCCCACAACAAGGCCGCCGCGGTCGTGACCATCGCACTGGTCGGCGCCTTCGGTTTCGCGACCGTGCCGCCGCTGCAGAAGCGGGTCATGGACCAGGCCGCGGCAGCGCCCACCCTCGCCTCCGCGGGCAACATCGCGGCCTTCAACTTCGGTAACGCGCTGGCCGCCTGGCTCGGCGGGATCGTCATCTCGGCGGGGCTCGGCTACACGGCGGTCAACTGGGTGGGCGCGCTGATGACGCTCTCGGCGCTGGGTGTCGCGGTCTTCGCGACGCGCCTGGAGCGGCGTACGGCGGTCCCGGTCAGCTTGCCGTCTTCGGCCGGGTCGCCGACCGCCGCGCCCCGGCTGAGCGCAACCGGCGCCCCCGCCGGGTCGGCCCCCACGGCTTGAGGACGGAGACCGCGGTGATGAACACGTACACCGCCGTGGCCACCGACGGCGCGATCACCAGGTCCGCGACGCCCGTCACGGCCTCTCCGGCCGCGAGCCGGTCCACCTCGTCCGCCGCCGCGTCGATCTCCGGGCGCAGCGCGAAGGCCGACGCGGCGGCCGCGGCGAGCGTCAGCCAGAACTTGGCCCACACCCAGCGGTGCCGGGCCAGCCCCCACGGCGTGCCCAGCGCCAGCACCAGCCCGCTGGCCAGCGTCAGCCCGGCGATGGGGAGCAGGAGCCAGTCGGCGAAGATCCGCATCGCGCGGTAGGCGGCCGCCGCCGTCTGCGGGGACCGGGTCGTCGCCCCCGCGACTCCGAGGGCGAGCAGACAGAGGGAGAGCCCGAGCCAGCCGACCGAGACGGCGACATGGGCGACGAGGAGGGACCTGCGGACGGGGCGTTTCAGCTGCATGTCCCCACGGTCCCGCCGGGCCCGCCCGGCCGCGTCTGACGGCGGGAGTATCCCCGCGTACGCGATATCGAGTACCTCTACGCTCGGCCGCATGACGAGACTGCATCTGTTCGACCTCGACGGCACGCTGATCCACGGTTCTGCGGCCGCTGTCGAGATATCGCGCCAGCTCGGTGTGGAGCGGGAAATCGCGGAGCTGGAGCGGCTGTTCGCGGGCGGCGGGCTGTATCCGGGGCAGTTCGCGATACGGGCCTGCGAGCTGTGGGCGGACCTCACCGAGGCGCAGGTGGCGGCCGCGTTCGAGCAGGCGCCGTGGCTGACGGGCATCCGCGAGGTCTGGGCGGACATCCGCGAGCGCGGGGAGAGGTGCGCGGTGATCTCCCTCTCGCCCGGCTTCTTCGTCGAACGGCTGCTGGACTGGGGCGCGGACGCGGCGCACGGCTCGCGCTGGCCGTCGGTTCCGTTCCGCGAACCGGTGGACCCGGCGGGCATTCTCGACCCGGCCGCGAAGGTACGGATCGCGGACGAACTCTGCGCGACATTCGGGCTGACGCGAGACGACTGCGTGGCGTACGGCGATTCGATGTCGGACGCGGAACTGTTCGCCGCACTCCCGATGTCCGTGGCCGTCAACGCCGATCACCACGTGCGCGGAATCGCCTCGTTCACCTATACGGGGAGAGATCTCCGAGAGGCTTACGAATTGGTCGGTAACCGCAGGTAATTACCAGCAATGTCGCAAGTAAGGAAGCCATTGGACTTGGGGCTTGTGTATATCGCGGCGCCGGGTAGGGTCGGGTCCGGTTCCGTGCGACGGCTGGCGTGGAGCCGCGTCGGGCCGACCAAGACTAACGGGAACCGGGCTCTCGTTACGTGAACTTCCGGCAATTTGTCCGTTGCGGCCGTAACGGATGGCATGCTGCACGGGCAAGGCGCGGGAGGGGCCGCACCGATGCCAGAGGAACAGACGGGGACCAGAGCGGGGAAGCGGGGGCGCATTCCACTTCCGGAAGTGCGAAGACCGACAGAAAGATGTTCGAGGCGAGGCAACCATGGACGCTCCGACCCCCACGTCGTCTGCCGAAAGCGGCGGCTCAGGTGGAAACAGCGGCGACTGGGGCTGGTTCACCCCGAGCAGGAAGGATGCCGCCGATCAGGCGGAGGCCCGCCCCCGCACCCCGGACGAGGAAGACGCCACCCCCAGCCGCCCGGTGAGCCGGATACGGCCCGTGGGGCAGGCGGCGGACCGCCGCGCGGCCCCGCGGGAGCCGAGACCGACCGCGGCCGGAACGGCCGCCTCCGTCGCGCCCGTCGCGCCCGTCGCGCCCGGCCCTGAGCCCTCGCCGATCCCCTCGCTCTACCGCGAGGCGCCGCAGCGCTCGGTGTTGTACCGGGAGGAGCACCAGCGGCCCGCCGAACCGCGGCGCGAACCGGGCGTCGCCCGGAACGTCCCAGCTCCAGCCCCAGCTCCAGCCCCCGCTTCGGTTCCCGCTCCCGCTCCGGTGCCGTCGCAGGCTCCCGCGCCCGCGCCGCAGGGCTCCGTCTTCACCCCGCTGCGGCAGGACTCCGTACGGCAGGACCCCGTACCGAGGGAATCCGTGCGGCGGGACCCCGAGCCCGCGCGTACCCGTCAGGGACCGGGGCCGGGACTGGGACCGGGGCCGGGACCGGGACTGGGACCGGGGCCGGAGGCGGAACTGATACGTACGCAGCCGGACCAAACGGACCAGCCGGACCAGCCGGACCGTCAGGGTCAGGCGCACCGGTACGACCAGCAGGACCCCGCCCGCGTCCGCCCGGCGTCCGTGGCGAACGCGTCCGAGCCCCAGCCCGAGGCCCGGCCCGAGCCGGCGCCCGAGCCCGAGGCCCGGCCCGAGCCGGTACCCGCCCCGGCGCCCGCCCCGGCCCCCGTGCCCCAGCCCGCCGAGGACGGATCCCCCGACGCGATCCTCATCCGGCGCACCATGGCGGAGATCGAGCCCGTGGCCGACAAGGTCACCTCGTACTTCTACGCGCTGCTGTTCGTCCAGCATCCCGATCTGCGGAACCTGTTCCCGGCCTCGATGGACACCCAGCGCGACCGCCTGTTCAAGGCGCTGCTCACCGCCGCCAAGCACGTGGATGACGCCGAGACCCTGACCGCATACCTGGCCAATCTCGGCCGTGGCCACCGCAAGTACGGCACCGTGCCTGAGCACTATCCGGCCGTCGGCGAGTGCCTGATCGGCGCGCTCACCCGGTACGCCTCCGAGAGCTGGGACGCGGAGACCGAGGCGGCGTGGGTCCGCGCGTACACCGCCATCTCGCAGATCATGATCGACGCGGCCGCCGAGGACGAACTGCGGGCCCCCGCCTGGTGGCAGGCCGAAGTGGTCTCGCACGAGCTGCGCACCTCCGACATCGCCGTGGTGACCGTCCGCCCGGACCAGCCGTATCCGTTCCTGGCCGGGCAGTACACGAGCGTGGAGACCCCGTGGTGGCCGCGCGTGTGGCGGCACTACTCCTTCGCTTCCGCGCCGCGCGCGGACGGGCTGCTGTCCTTCCACGTCAAGGCCGTACCGGCGGGGTGGGTCTCCAGCGCGCTGGTGCACCGGGCCCGCCCCGGGGACGTCATCCGGCTGGGGCCGCCGGCGGGTTCGATGACCGTCGACCACGGCAGCGACAACGGACTGCTCTGCCTCGGCGGCGGCACCGGCATCGCCCCGATCAAGGCGCTGGTGGAGGACGTCGCCGAGCACGGCCGTACCCGCCCCGTCGAGGTCTTCTACGGAGCCCGCAGCGACCACGACCTGTACGACATCGACACCATGCTGGGCCTCGCTCGGTCGCACCCCTGGCTCTCGGTGCGCCCCGTGGTCTCGGACGGCCCGACCAGCGGGCTGAGCGGTCAACTGCCGGACGCGGTCCGCCGGTACGGCCCCTGGAGCAGCTACGACGGGTATCTGTCCGGTCCGCCCGGAATGATCCGCAGTGGCGTGGACGCGTTGGTAGGCGTGGGCATTCCGCCGCAGCGCATCCGCCACGACTCCATCGAAGAGTTGGTCGCGACCGCCGACTAGGCAGGACAGGGACTGTGAAAGACCACGAGCGCACGCCGACATGGGCGGTCACGACGGTAGAGGCGCCCGCCACGGCACCGCCGGTACCGGCCACGCCGCCGCCGCTGCCCCCCACCGCGCCGCCGGTGCCCACCATGGCACCGCCCGTCCCCGCAGTCGCGCCGCCCGTACCCGCCATGGCACCGGCGGTACCCCCCGCGCGGGAGGTGGCGTCGCCCGCCACGGCGGCGGCCGGGCGCCGCCCGGGGAGCGACGGCGAGCACGCGCTGCAGCTGCGCTACGGCACGGCCGAGCGCGCCGACCGGTTCTACGACGACCAGGTGCTGGACCACCTCAACCCGCGCATGCGGGAGTTCGCGGCGCGCCAGGAGATGTTCTTCCTGGCGACCGCGGACCGGCACGGCGAGTGCGACAGTACGTTCCGCGCCGGTCCGCCCGGGTTCGTCCAGGTCTTCGACGCGCGTACGGTCGCCTATCCCGAGTACCGCGGCAACGGCGTACTCGCGAGCCTCGGCAACCTCGAGGAGAACCCCCATGTGGGCATCCTCATGATCGACTTCTTCCGGGACCGTGTCGGCCTGCACCTCAACGGCCGGGCCCGGGTGCTGACCGACGCGGAGATGCGCGCGGCCCGCCCCGATCTGCCGGTCGACCCGGTGCCCGGTCGGCGGGCCGTGGTGTGGGTGGAGGTGAGCGTGGAGGAGGCGTACATCCACTGCGCCAAGCACATCCCGCATCTGGCGAAGGTGCCGCCGCAGCCACGGGGCGCCGACCGCGAGCGGGACTGGGGGACGGACGACGTCAGGCGCAAGGGCGGGGACTTCTTCGGCGTGGCGGCGGGGGCGGGCGACCGCGCGCCGCGGCGCGCGCCGGTACGCGGCCGCCATGGCGCCGCAGCCGCGGACGGAGCCGATCCCGACCAGTGGCGCCGGGAGGCGGAGCGGGCGCTGGCCCGGGCGCGGCGGCGGGAGGCGGCGGCTGGGGAGCCCTTCAGCGGCTGGTTCCGCTAGCCGGGCGCGGGGGCCCGCCCCCGATCCCGGTCTCAAGGGTCTCCGAAAGGGTCTCCGAACGCCGGAACGTTCCGGCGGCCCTGTCCGCGGCCTTCCTCAGTCGAAGTCGTCCGCGAGCAGCGCCAGCACGCCCTCCACGTTCGCGTCGAGGTACGCCTGCAGCGACGGCGGCACCATCCCCACCGAGGCGATTCCCTTGTGGGTGAAGGGGATCCGTACCACCTCGTACTCCCCGCAGGGTTCGTCCACCTCCGGGCCGTGCCGCCGCGAGAGGTCCATCGAGTCCAGCCGGCAGACGAAGAAGTGCTGCACTTTCACGCCATGGGCGGCGTGGTGGAGGCTGTGCGAGACGGTGTCGACGAAGGCGGGGACGACGTGGCTGACCTTGGCGCCCAGTTCCTCGTCGACCTCGCGGTGCAGCGCGTCGACGACCGTGGCGTCCTCGGGCTCCACGCCGCCGCCCGGCGTGATCCAGTACGGTTCCTCGCCGGGCTTGGTGCGCTTGATCAGGATCATCTCCGGCTCGATGTCGCCGTCCAGCAGGATGGCGCGAGCGGTGCGCTTGACCACAGGTCGTTCGGTCATACGTGACATCTGCCGCACGCGGCATGGCGTGAAACCATCGCACCCGTCCGTCTCACCAGTCGACCGCAGCGCGCAGCAGCCACTCATGCGCCCGCGCGAGGTGCGGCAGGGCCAGTGCTCCGGTGCGTACCACCAGGAAGTACGTGCGAAGGGGCGGCACCGGCGGATCGAGCAGCGCGAGGACCCGCCCGGCGTCCAGCGCGTCCGCGCACAGATAGCGGGGCAGCACGCCGAGCCCCGCTCCGGCCGCGACGCAGCTCAGCACCGCCCGCAGATCGGGGACGACGACGGTCGCCGGGGCGGTCGGCGGCGCGTCGAAGACGGCGGACCAGTACTGGCCGACGAACGGCAGGCTCTCGTGCACCTCCACGACGGGCAGCCCCGCCAGCGCGGGAGCGCCGCGCATCCGCAGGGCGGCCGGGCCGCCGAGCCGGGCGGCCCAGCGCGGGGCCCCGACGAGCACATGCTCCTCGTCGCACAGCGCGGTGGCCGTCAGCAGCCTGCCGCGCGGCCGGGAGGCGGTGACGGCCAGGTCGTGGTGCCCGGCGGACATGCCCGCGAACAGCTCCTCGGAGCCGCCGAAGACGGTCCGTACGGCCAGCCCCTGGACGGTCAGCGGGGTGAGCGCGGGCAGCACGCGCTGGGCGAGGAACTCCGGGGGGCCGGCGAGGTGCAGGGTGCGCGGCGCGGAGCGGTCGTCGAACCGGGCCTCGGTGATCTCCAGCAGCGCGTCGAGGTGCGGGGCGACCTTGTGGGCGAGCTCGTCGCCGACGGTGGTGGGGACGACGCCACGGGCCTGGCGCAGGAACAGCGGGCGGCCCACCTGCCGCTCAAGGGTGCGGATCTGGCCGGTAACGGCGGGCTGGGAGAGTCCGAGGAGGGCGGCGGCCCGGGTGAAGGACCCGGCCCGGTGCACCGTGAGAAACGTGCGCAAGAGGGATAGATCCATCCCGTTCCCCTCGGAACGCCGCGGCCTGGCCGCATGCCAGCCATAAATATGCCGATAGGCCCATGCCTCTACCGTGATTGGACAATGACGCAGAGTCAACTAGCCTTTATCGAACGGTTCCTGGCATGCCGGGCACCGGGGCGTCTTGAGCCACGAGGGGGGAGGTTCAAGACGCCCGCCCGATCGGCCACGGGCATGTGCCGCGTGCCGCATGCCCGCGTGCCGGATCCCGCGCCGGGTTTCGCGCCGGCGCGCGTCCGGATCTACGCCCCGTCCCGGGCGGCCCCGCCCCGCGCCGCCTCGTCCAGTGCCCGTACGACGTCCGCGATCAGGTCGTCCGGGTCCTCCACCCCCACCGAGAAGCGGATGAAGCCCGCCGGGACCGCGTCTCCGCCCCAACGCGCCCGCCGCTCCGCCGTGGACCGCACGCCGCCGAAGCTCGTCGCGTCGTCCACCAGCCGCAGCGCGCCCAGGAAGCGTTCCGCGTGCGCCCGGTCGGGGAGGGCGAAGGACACCACGCAGCCGAACCGGCCGCCGCGCATCTGCGCCGCCGCCGTCGCGTGCGCCGGGTCGCCCGGCAGGCCGGGGTGGCGCAGTCCGCTGATCTCGGGGCGTTCGCTCAGCGCCTCGGCCAGCGCCAGCGCGGTGGCGGCCTGGCGGTCGACCCGCAGTTGGAGGGTGGCCAGCGAGCGGTGCGCCAGCCATGCCTCCATGGGGCCGGGGATCGCGCCGACGGTCTTGCGCCAGGCCCTGACCTCGGCGGCCAGCCGCGGATCGCGCGCGGTGGCGTAGCCGAGCAGGACGTCCCCGTGGCCGGTGAGCGCCTTGGTGCCGCTGGCCACCGCGAAGTCCGCGCCGAGTTCCAGCGGTCGCTGGCCGAGCGGGGTGGCCAGGGTGTTGTCGACGGCGACGAGGGCGCCCTCCGCGTGCGCGGCGTCGGCGAGGCGCCGGATGTCGCACACGTCGAGGCCGGGGTTGGACGGCGACTCGATCCACAGCAGCCGGGCGCCCGCCAGCACCTCCAACTGGGCGTCCCCGGCGGTGGGCGCGGTGCGCACCTCGACGCCGTATCCCTCCAGACGGGCGCGGAGCGGGACGAGGAGGTTGTAGCCGTCGTCGGGCAGGACCACCGCGTCGCCCTGGCGGAGCTGGGAGAGCAGGACCGCGGAGATGGCGCCCATGCCGGAGGCGAAGACCACGGTCTCGGCGTCCGTGCCGGGGGCTTCCAGCTCGCTGACCGCCCTTTCCAGCAGGGCCCAGGTGGGGTTGGTGTCCCGGCCGTAGGTGCCGGGGCCGCCGGCCAGATCGGCGTCGCCGTGCAGGTGGTAGTGCGCGGCGAAGACGGGCCCGGGCAGCGCGGGCTCGTACGTCCGGGGCTCGGGCAACCCGGCCCGCACCGCGCGGGTTCCGTCACCGGTGGCCATGCGCTCTCCTCGCTCGGTCATGCGCTCTTCCCGCCCGGTCATGCGCTCTTCCCCCGCTCCGCCGGGCCGATCGCCTCGCGGACGGCGGCCAGCAGGCCCTCGCTCGCCGCCTCGACCATCTGCAGGCAGGCCTGGAAGTCGTCCCGCCCGCCGTAGTAGGGGTCCGGTACGTCGAGATCGTCCGCCGCCGCGGCGGCCGGGTCGTAGGAACGCAGCAGCCGCACCTTGGCCGCGTCCCGTGGCGTGGGGGCGAGGCGGCGCAGCTCGTGGAGGTGGCCGCTGTCGAGTGCGATCACCAGGTCGAGCCGGTCGAACCACTCGCGCCGGAACCCCCGGGCCACGTGGGCCTGCTCGTACCCGCGCTCGGTGAGGACGGCGATGGTGCGGCGGTCGGCGCCGTAGCCCTCGTGCCAGCCGTCGGTGCCCGCGCTGTCGATCTCCACCCGGCCGCTGAGCCCGGCCTCCTCGGCGCGGGCACGGAAGACGGACTCGGCCATCGGCGAGCGGCATATGTTGCCGGTGCAGACGAAGCAGACACGGTAGGGCGACAGGCTCATGCGCCCATCATCGTCGACTGTCGCGGGATCCCCGGCGGTCCGTCCATGACGTGGGATCGGCCGCCGGTCAGTCCTTGTCGTCGGGCAGGACCATGTGCAGCGCCCAGGACACGACGGCGATGATCAGGCCGCCGAGCACCGCGGTGCCGAAGCCCTCGACATGGAAGGTGAGGTCGAACTCGTCGGCCAGCCGCGAGGTCAGCAGCAGCATCAGCGCGTTGATGACCAGCGAGATCAGACCGAGGGTCAGCACGAACAGCGGCAGCGCCAGCAGCTTCACCACGGGCTTGACGATGACATTGACCACACCGAAGAGCAGGGTGACCAGCACGAGCGTCAGTGCCTTGTCGCCTATGTTCCCGGTCAGCGTGACGTCTTTGAGCAACCAGATGGCCACGCCCAGGGCGCCGGCGTTCGCGAGCGTCTTGACTACGAAATTCCTCATGCTGAGATCGTGGCAGACCCGACCGGCCGAGCAAGGGGCAGTGAGCGATGAAGGTGTTCCGACTGGATGAACTGGAGGCGGAGCGCGCCGCCAACGACGGCGCGTATCTGCAGTTCCTGCGGGAGCGGAACATGTCGGTGGGGCTGTACGCGCTGGACGCGGGCGGCACGGACCCGCAGCGGCCGCACGCCCAGGACGAGGTGTACCTGGTGGTCAGCGGCCGGGCCTCGATCACGGTCGGGATGGAGACGACGCACGTGGCGCGCGGCAGCGTGGTGTACGTGCCGGCCGGGGTCCCGCACAAGTTCCATCACATCAGCGAGGACCTGCGGGTCATGGTCGTCTTCTCCCCGCCGGAGAGCTGAGCCTCCGGCCGGGGGCCGAAGCCTCCGCCGGAGTGCCGAGGCCGGACGGCGCCGACCCGTAGGGGACCGGTCAGGGGAGGACGGGGGACGGGACGGGGCCCCGCGGCGCCCGGGCGACCTAGCATCGAAAGTGCATGGACAGCACAGTGAAGGGACCGGCGATGGCGGCGAAGAACGTGTTCCAGGGGTTGCCGTGGTGGGTGACGTGGATCGCCATCCCGGTCCTCGTCCTCGCGGTCTTCGGAGGGCTGATCGTCACGGTGCTCGGCTTCGTGGCGTGGCTGGCCTTCCGGCTGCTGCTGCTGGTGGCGCTGGTCGGCGGTTTGGTCTATGCCGTACGGAAATTCACCTCTTCATCGTCTTCGTCCCGAGGTGACTGGTAATCGTAAGCAGCGCCCCACCTGCGGGTACACCTGGGAGGGACATCGCGCACCTATCCTCGGCCTGAAGGCATTACTCCGGTTAAAGTGCGAGTCTCCGGCGCCCTCTCCGGCGTCGCCTCGCAAACACACCCCGGGGGTGCCTGTTGGCGACAGAGAAGGCGGGTGCGGTCTCCGAACCCACCCTCATCACCTCGGTGCAGCGTGCGCTGCGCCTGCTGGAGGCCGTCGGAAGGCACCCGGGAGGCGCGCCCGCCAAGCAGCTCGCCCGGGAGTCGGGCCTGCCGCTGCCCACCGCCTACCACCTGCTCCGCACCCTCACCTACGAGGGGTATCTGAGCCGCGAGAGCGGTGTGTTCGTGCTCGGCGAGGCGGCCGAGCGCCTCGGTGGCGCGGGCGCGCGGGCGCGGCAGCGCACCGAGGTCGGCGCGGCCCTGACCCGGCTCGGCGACGAGGTGGGGGTCGCCGTGTACTTCTCGGTCTACCGGGAAGGCGAGGTGGAGGTCGTCGCGATCGCGGACGTCCCGGAGGCTCCCGCAGTCGAGGAGTGGGCGGACTTCCGGAGCACCGCGCACGCGCACGCCATCGGGCAGTGCCTGCTGGCGCAGCTCGACGAACGGGACCGTGAGGACCACCTGTCCCGGTATCCGGTGCAGGCCCTCACCCCGTACTCGGTACGGAACGCGAGCGATCTGCGGCGGCGGATGGCCGCCAGAGGGCGTTCACAACCGGTCATCGAACGGCAGGAGTACGTCTTGGGCACGGTCTGCGGCGCGTTTCCGGTCGCGGCGGGAGGCACGGCGGCCACCTTGGCCATTTCCGTACCCGCCAAGGAAGCGGAACGACTCCGTCCAGCAATGGAGTCGCTACGCTCCAGAGTCCCTCACGTCATCAGCTCCCTCTCGTTCTCTATCAGTATCTGAAATCCCACTCCTTGTGATCCGCTAGTGCTTGGCGGACCATGTTGTCAAGAGGGCCACTGGGTCCGAACCGGCCATTCCCAATCGATTCGGGGCGGCGAACGATGCGAGACATGCGCGACACAGTCCAGGCGGAAGTGACGATGTCCTTCGTGGTCTCCCAGGACCTGTCCTTCCGTATCCCGGTCGAGCTGGCGTACGACAGCGAGGACCCGTACGCCGTGGAAATCACCTTCAACCTCCCCGGGGACGCCCCCGTGACCTGGGCGTTCGCCCGTGAGCTGCTGCTGGACGGGCTCAGCAGGCCCACCGGTGAGGGCGATGTGCACATCACCCCCGTCCCCGGCGGGAGCACGTCCGACGTCTTCATCCGGTTGCAGGTCGGCGGCGAGCGCGCGCTGTTCCGGGTCGGGGCGGCGCCGCTGGTGGCGTTCCTGGATCGTACGGACCGGCTCGTCCCGTTCGGCGCGGAGCGGGACGCGGTCGATCCGGTGGGTGACCTGGACGCGGTGCTCAATCGCATCCTCGCCCATGACCGTTACGCGGGGTGAAGGAGACTCCTCAACTCACCTCTCGCCTACGGGGTTTGGCGCGGCGTCGGCGGCCCCGGCCCGATCCGCCGCCGCGGGGCGCCGCGCCCGCCCCGGCTCCGCCCGGGGTCGCGGGCTCCGGGTGCCTGCGGTCGGCGGTGACCACCAGCGCCGCCAGCGCGGTGGTCACGGGTACGGAGGCGACGAGTCCGATGCTGCCCACCAGGGTGCGGACGATCTCCTCGGCGACGATCTCGCTGGTCGCCACGGTGCCAACGCCGCTGTCCGCGATCGAGAACAGCAGCAGCAACGGCAGTGACGCGCCCGCGTAGGCCAGCACCAGCGTGTTGACCACAGAGGCGATGTGGTCCCGTCCGATGCGCATGGCGGCCGCGTACAGCTTCCGCCAACCCGCCGTCGGATCCGCGTCCTTGAGCTCCCACACCGCCGACGTCTGAGTCACCGTCACATCGTCCAGCACGCCCAGCGAACCGATGATGATCCCTGCCAGCAGCAGACCCCGGATCTCGATGTCCGGATAGAGGCCGTGCACCAGGCCCGTCTGGTCGTCGGTGTTGCCGGTCAGCGACGCCCAGCTGATGAAGAGCGACCCCAACAGGCCGATCAGCAGCAGTGACACGAGGGTGCCGAGCACCGCCACCGACGTACGGGCCGTCAGCCCATGGCACAGATAGAGCGCGATCAGCATGATCGCGCTGCCCCCGACCACCGCCACCACCAGCGGATTGTCGCCCTGAAGGATCGCCGGCAGGATGAACAGCGTCAGCACCCCGAAGCTGATCGCCAGTGCCACCAGTGCGAAGACCCCGCGCAGCCGTCCGACGGCCACCACGGCGAGCGCGAAGAGCCCGGCCAGCAGCGCCATCGGGAAGCCCCGGTCCACATCGCTGACCGAGTACTGGAGGTTCTTCGGCGCCTTGGGCGCGTAGGCCAGCTTGACCCGCTGGCCCGTGTCGTAGTGGCGGGACGCGTCCGGCCGCACGATCTCCTCGAACGTGCGCCCCTTGTCCTTGCCGGAGGTCACCTCGATGGTCGTACGCTCACAGGGCTGGTCGGCTTGCCGCGGCTGCTGCCCCGGCTGCTCCCCGGGGTCCGGCGGCTGCTGCGGCTGGGCGCCCACATCGGCGCAGTTCACCTCCTCGACCTTCACGACCTTCCCCGAGACGGTCTCCTGGTCGAAGCCGAGCCCGCTGCGCTGGCCGCCCTCGCCCTCGGGCGCGCCGCCCGGCCACAGCACGATCAGCCCGGCAACTACGGCGGCGGTGAACGGGATCAGCACCGCCGCGATGACCTTGCGCAGATGGGCCGAGACGGGCGTGGCGGGGCCGTGGGCGTGCGCGTGGGAGTGGCCGTGCGCGTGGCCGGGTGCCGGCCCGTCCGCGGGGTCGTGGGAGTGGGGCTCAGGTGTCGGGGTCACCGACCGATCATCGCAAGACCAGCACGAGACTCAAGCGCAAGACAAGCGCGCCCCTCTGTTCAGCGTGCCGGGGAACCCGTTAGCCTCGTGGCACCTTTGCAATCGCGGGAGCTCGGAGCACCGGGCTGAGAGGGCGCTGATATCCGTACATACGGTACGGAGAACCGCTGCGTCGACCGCTGAACCTGTTACCGGGTAATGCCGGCGTAGGGAGTGGGTCTCATGACCATGCAGGATGCACGCACGCGCGCGATCGGTTGGCACAAGGCGTATGTCACCGGTTCCCGCCCGGACCTGAAGGTGCCGGTCCGGCAGGTGCACCTCACCAATGGCCAGGACGTGGCGCTGTACGACACGTCCGGCCCGTACACCGACCCCGCCATCGAGACGGATGTCCGGCGCGGCCTGGCGCCGCTGCGGGAGAACTGGATCATCGCGCGGGGCGACACCGAGGAGTACGCCGGGCGCCCCATGCGCCCGGAGGACGACGGGCTCAAGCACACCGCGCCGCGCGGGGGCCTGAAGAACCTCGACGCGGTCTTCCCCGGCCGCCCCCGGCTGCCCCGCCGGGGCCGGGACGGCGCGGCGGTCACCCAGCTCGCGTACGCGCGGCGCGGCGAGATCACCGCCGAGATGGAGTACGTGGCGCTGCGCGAGAACGTCTCCCCCGAGGTCGTCCGCGAGGAGATCGCCGCGGGCCGCGCCGTGCTGCCGGCCAACGTCAACCACCCGGAGATCGAGCCGATGATCATCGGCAAGCGGTTCCTGGTGAAGGTCAACGCCAACATCGGCAACTCCGCGGTGACCTCCTCCATCGAGGAGGAGGTGGAGAAGATGACCTGGGCCACCCGGTGGGGCGCCGACACGGTCATGGACCTCTCCACCGGCCGCAACATCCACACCACCCGCGAGTGGGTGCTGCGCAACTCCCCCGTCCCGATCGGCACGGTCCCCCTCTACCAGGCGCTGGAGAAGGTCGACGGCAAGGCCGAGGAACTGACCTGGGAGATCTACAAGGACACCGTCATCGAGCAGGCCGAACAGGGCGTGGACTACATGACGGTCCACGCCGGGGTCCTGCTCCGCTACGTCCCGCTGACCGCCCGCCGCAAGACCGGCATCGTCTCGCGCGGCGGCTCCATCATGGCCGCCTGGTGCCTGGCGCACCACAAGGAGAGCTTCCTCTACGAGAACTTCGAGGAGCTCTGCGAGATCCTCGCCGCCTACGACGTGACGTACTCCCTCGGCGACGGCCTGCGCCCGGGCTCCATCGCGGACGCCAACGACGAGGCGCAGTTCGCCGAGCTGAAGACCCTCGGCGAACTGAACAGGATCGCCAAGGCGCACGGCGTCCAGACCATGATCGAGGGCCCGGGCCATGTCCCGATGCACAAGATCAAGGAGAACGTGGACCTCCAGCAGGAGATCTGCGAGGAGGCCCCCTTCTACACCCTGGGCCCGCTGACCACCGACATCGCTCCCGCCTACGACCACATCACCTCGGGCATCGGCGCCGCGATGATCGCCTGGTGGGGTACGGCGATGCTGTGCTACGTCACCCCGAAGGAGCACCTGGGCCTGCCCGACCGCGACGACGTCAAGACCGGCGTCATCACCTACAAGATCGCGGCCCACGCGGCGGACCTGGCGAAGGGCCACCCCGGCGCCCAGGAATGGGACGACGCGCTGTCCGACGCGCGCTTCGAGTTCCGCTGGGAGGACCAGTTCAACCTGGCCCTCGACCCGGACACGGCGCGCGAGTTCCACGACGAGACCCTCCCGGCGGAGCCGGCCAAGACGGCGCACTTCTGCTCCATGTGCGGCCCGAAGTTCTGCTCGATGAAGATCTCCCAGGACATCCGCCGTCAGCACGGCGAGTCCATGGGGGAGTCCGAGGCCGAGGCCGGGATGGCGGAGAAGTCGCGGGAGTTCGCGGAGGCGGGGAATCGCGTGTATCTGCCGATCGCCGACTGAGTCGCTGCCCAGGAGCGCGGTGGCGGAGGTCCTGTGGGGGGCCTCCGCCACCGCGAAATGCGGCGCCGCGGCTGCCGGTTGTCATTCCGGGTGGTGGTCCGGGCCGCCGTAGTCGGGGCTGGTGAAGTTCGGGCTGCTGAAGCGGGGGCGGGTGGCGGGGGTGTCGCCGTCTTCCGTGCTGAAGCCGGGACGGCTGTAGCCCAGGTGCGGCGTACGGCCCGCGGGCTGCGGGCGGCCGGGGCCGTAGGAGGGGGACGGGGCGCCCGCGGGGGGCGGGACGGCGGCCATCGCCTCGTACAGGAACGGCAGGACGCCGCGCTCCAGCAGCGCCTGCCGCCACGCCTCCCGGGCTCGGTCGACCTCTTGGGCCCGGGTCCGGGACGTCGCGCCGCGCGGGACGGTGCCGCCGTTGCGCAGTGCGGTCAGCAGCAGGCCGATGGCGGCGATGAGGATGCCCGCGGCGGTCAGGGCGGTGAAGAGCCAGCCCGCGGTGACCATCGGCCCGGCGATCGAGGGGGCCGGGTGCAGCATCCGCAACGTGTACCCGAGGAGGAGGAAGATCGCCGCGGCGGTCCCGGCCAGCAGCGGGGCGAGCACGGTGAGGATGGCCACCAGTCCCGCTCCGGAGGTGTTCGCCGCGGCGGTTCGATCGGCCGCGGCGCCGGCCTCCCCGCCGTCGTCGGCGTCACCGGGGTCACCGTCCTCGGCGGTGGCGGCGGTAGCAGGCGGCACCACGGCCGGGCGGTGCGCGGGGTCGCGCAGTTCGTCGCGCACCGCGACGAAGTGCTGGTACTCGGCGGCCGCGCACGCCGAGATCGCGGCCGAGGCGTTGAGCGCCATCGTGCGCAGCTGTTCATTGGTGAGCCGGCGGCCCGCGGCGGTGAACTCCGGACGGCGGTGCGCGGTACGCAGCGCCTCGTCGAGGATCCGCTCGAACTCCGGACGGTCCTCGATCAGCAGATGCGGAGCGCTGTTCATGTGCGTCCCCCGATACTCCGTAGGGGCCCTGAGGCGCGGCTTTCGCCGGCCGACGGGGCGGAAACGGAGGAGAGCCTGCTACGGATACGCCGATGGTAGAGCCGTTTTAGCGCGGGGTGACAGTATGTTTTCCGAATTCACTCCGGTCGGGTGGAACTCCCGGGGAAACTCCGGCGCCGCCCGAACACCGGTCCGTACACTCAACGTTCAGCTTGCCAGGGGCAGTTGGACGACCAGCAGTTTTCCTGCCATGGTCACGCCGCCGTCCATCGCGATGGCGAGATCGTCGGCGTAGACGTGCGGTCCTTCCACGGACGGGGCGCCGCCGTCCTCGCCGTCCTCCGAGCCGACCTCGCCCAGCAGATACGGAATGGGGCTGTGGCCGTGCACGATGCGCTGCCCGCCGTAGGTGTCGAGGAGCTCGCGCGCCGCCAACGGGCCGGCGTCCTCGTCGCGGAAGGCGAAGCGCTTGGTGAACTTGCGGAACAGATCCCAGCATTCGTCGGCGTCGCTGCGCTGCAACGCCTCGGTCACGGCGTCGTTGACCGCCTCGATGGAGTCGCCGTACTCCAGGTAGGCGGTGGTGTCGGAGTGCACCAGCAGATAGCCGTCCGCCTCGGTCATCGCGTCGAGCCGGGACATCCACTGGAGGTGGTGGTCCTCGAGCCGTTCCATGTCGGTGCGCTGGCCGCCGTTGAGCAGCCAGGCGGCCTGGAAGGAGGCGGTGCCGGCGCCGGAGTTGACCGGGGTGTCGCCGAACCGCTTGGCGCCGATGAGCAGCAGCTCGTGGTTGCCCATGAGCGCCTTGCAGTAGCCGCCCGCGGCGGCGGCCTGCGCGGACAGCTGCATGACGAGGTCGATGACGCCGATGCCGTCCGGGCCGCGGTCGGTGAAGTCGCCGAGGAACCACAGCCGGGTGTTGCCCGCGGCCCAGTCGCCGTTCTCGTCGATGAGTCCCTCGGCGGCCAGGGCCTCGCGCAGTTCTTCGTGGTAGCCGTGGACGTCGCCGACGACATAGAGCGGCCCGGGGCCGTCGCCCTCGGCGGCCGCGCGCGCCGGGTCGGGGACCGGGGTGAGCGCGACGGTCGGCCGGTCCCCCGGCGGGACCAGGGGGCGGTCCACCATGGTGTGGCCGGGGCCCATGAGCGGCAGGCTGCGCTCGGTCGGGGTGTACTCCGGGATGTTCTGGACGTCGGGCCGCTGGGTGGAGGTGGCCACCGGGCCCGGGTTGGCGTACGGCCGTGGCCGCACGGGCGGAGTCACGGGCGACGAGGTGTGGGCGGGCACGGGTGACGGCGCCGGGGCGGGCACGGGCGACGACGCGTGGGCGGGTGCCGGTGACGGCGACGACGCGTGGGCGTGGGCGGGTACAGGTGACGCCGCCGGGGGAGGCACGGGCGACGACGCGTACGCGGGTACGGGCGGCACTGCCGCCGTGGTCCGTGCCGTGGGTCCCAGACCGGCCCCCTGAGTCATCGACCCCTCCACCATCGCGCCGCACGTGCACCCTGTGGACCGTGCCTGGTCGAGGGCGGTCCGCGGTGTCATCCGCCCATCATAGGAATGACCGTCAGGGCTTGTGACGCACCAGGGTGCCGTCAATCGGAATGAGGCTCCACTCCACTAGGGATTTCTCCCGAATTGGTCCGGTAGAGACCCGCTCCAGACTACCGAGCCCGCTCCAGCGGAGCTCTGCTCATTCTCCCGTGGGGCCGCGTGGCGGGCTGATGGTGGTGCGCGGTGAGCGGCGCTGGGAGGAGGTGCGGACCATCAGCTCGGTCGGTATCACCTGCTCGACGGGGCGCCCGGCGTCGTGTCCTTCGATCGCGTCGATCAGCAGCTGGACGACGGCGGTGCCGATCCGGCGCGGCTTGAGGGACAGGGTCGTGATGGGCGGGTCGGTGTTGGCGTACACGGCGGACTCGCTGCAGCACACGAGCAGCAGGTCGTCGGGGACGCGCAGCCCGTAGCGGCGGGCGGCGGCGAGCAGGTCGGTGCCGTTGGGGTCGAAGAGGCCGTAGACCGCGTCGGGGCGGTCGGGCCGGGCGAGCAGCCGGTCGGCGGCGACGGCCCCGGCGCAGGGGTCGTGGGCCGGGTACTCCTCGTACACCGGGTCCTGGCCGACCCGCTCGCACCAGTTCAGGTACGCGGTGGTGGACAGCCGGGTGTAGGTGTCGGTGGTGGTGCCCGTCAGCAGGCCGATCCGGCGGGCGCCGGCCTCGGCGAGATGGTCGAGCAGGCCCGCGACGGCGGCCTCGTGATCGTTGTCGACCCAGGCGGTGACGGGGAGCGTGCCGGCCGGGCGGCCGTCGCTGACCACGGGGATGCCCTGGCGGAGCAGCTCGGTGACGACCGGGTCCTGGTCGGAGGGGTCGATGACGACGGTGCCGTCGAGGGCGACGTTGGACCACACGTCGTGCCGGGAGGTGGCGGGCAGGATGACCAGGGCGTAGCCGCGGGCCAGCGCTGCGGAGGTCGCGGCGCGCGCCATCTCGGCGAAGTAGGCGAACTCCGTGAAGGTGAAAGGTTCATCCCCGTAGGTGGTCACCGTCAGCCCGATCAGGCCCGATTTGCCGGTACGGAGCGTGCGGGCGGCGGCGGACGGCCGGTAGCCGAGCCGGTCGGCGACCTCGCGGACATGGCGGCGGGTGGCGTCCGGTAACCGGCCCTTGCCGTTGAGCGCGTCGGAGACAGTCGTGATCGAGACCCCGGCCGCGGCGGCCACGTCCCTGATGCCCGCCCGCCCCAACCGGCGGCCGGTCGACCCGCTCACCTGGTGCTTCCCTGCTGCTGTCATGGCGAGCCGATAGTAGGGCTCCGCCGGTACGTCTGATGGGTCCCGCGAATGGCGATCGAAAGGCACGATTCTGCAAGATCATCATTGCTGGATCGCCTTAGAAGGCCAGGTGGTTGGGGGAGCGGCGGTGTCTATGCAGGCCTCTGGCATATCTACGTCTGGTGATTGGTCCATGTTTCGAAGTGGTCTCAACTCACCTTCACGGGTGATGCGCGCTACGGCGCCCGCCACCGGCGCGCGGAGAAATGGAAATGCGCCCCTGACCCGGTTCCTCCTTACGGTGACCGGGTGAATCCTCCTAAGGTGTGCAGTATTGATGTGCCAGGACGGTCGAGGAGGACCCGCGGTGTCTGACAAGAGCCCCAAGCTGCGTGCTGCGCTGGACGGCATCCCCACCTACAAGCCGGGGAAGCCCGCCGCCGAGGGCGGCCCCGCGGCCTTCAAGCTGTCCTCCAACGAGAACCCCTACCCGCCGCTGCCGGGCGTGCTGGAGAGCGCCGCCCGCGCCGCCGCCTCCTTCAACCGCTACCCCGACCTGATGTGCAGCGGCCTCATGGCCGAGCTCTCGGAGCGTTTCGAGGTGCCGGTGACGCATCTGGCCACCGGCACCGGTTCGGTCGGCGTCGCCCAGCAGCTCGTCCAGGCCACCTCCGGCCCCGGCGACGAGGTGATGTACGCGTGGCGGTCCTTCGAGGCGTACCCGATCGTCGCCCAGGTCTCGGGCGCGACCTCGGTGCGGGTGCCGCTGACCGACGCCGAGGTCCACGATCTGGACGCGATGGCCGCCGCGATCACCGACCGGACCCGGCTGATCTTCGTCTGCAACCCCAACAACCCCACCGGCACCGTGGTGCGCCGCGCGGAGCTGGAGCGCTTCCTGGACCGGGTGCCCTCGGACGTGCTGGTGGTGCTGGACGAGGCGTACAAGGAGTTCATCCGCGACGAGCAGGTGCCGGACGGCATCGACCTGTACCGGGACCGGCCGAACGTCTGCGTGCTGCGCACCTTCTCCAAGGCGTATGGCCTGGCCGGGCTGCGGGTCGGCTTCGCCGTGGCCCACGAGCCGGTCGCGGCGGCGCTGCGCAAGACGGCGGTGCCGTTCGGGGTGAGCCAGCTGGCGCAGGACGCGGCGGTCGCCTCACTGCGCAGCGAGGACGCGCTGCGGGAGCGGGTCGACGCGCTGGTCGCGGAGCGGACACGGGTCGTCGCGGCGCTCACCGCGCAGGGCTGGACGGTGCCGGAGACGCAGGCGAACTTCGTGTTCCTGCGGCTGGGCGACCGTACGCAGGACTTCGCCGCGGCCTGCGAGAAGGCGGGAGTGATCGTCCGTCCTTACGGGGACGAGGGGGTGCGCACGACGATCGGCGAGGTCGAGGCGAACGACATCTTCCTGCGCGCGGCGGAGGAGTTCCGCGCCCAGCTGTAGCGCCGACGCGGCAGCCCGGAGCCGGTGGCCTGGTGGCCCGGTGGCTCCGGGCCGCCCGGCCGCGCGGGTCCGGGCCGAGTCGTATCCCTTCGGGATGTGCGGGGCCGGGCGGGGTCGCGGCGCGTCACGCGGGTAGCGGGTGGGGAAGGCACCGCAGGCCACCCACCTACGCCCGCTCCACCCGGATGACGTCGCCGGCGCGGACCGTGGCCAGCGTCCGGGGGTCTCCGTCGAGGCGGCCCAGTACATTGCACGGGCTCGCCAGCCGGCATTCCTCGCCGCGTGAGATCGGTGTGGGTCCGTACGGGAGCGCGAGGGCGTTTCCCTCGATCCAGAACGCGACGGTTCCCGGTGGTACCACCTGCCGCGCGGCGGATTCCAGCGCCGGTTCGAGCCCGGTGTCGAAGTAGACCTCTTCTCCCCACGTGTGCGCCGTCGACCGGATCGGAAGCGCGGCGAGCAGGGCGGCGGCCGTCGGGGTGTCGTCGAGTGTGGCGGTGAGTCGGCCCGCGGGCCAGACGATGCGTATCTGCTGCACGCAGGGATTCAACAATATGTTGAAGCGTGGGGGAAGGGGTACCCCGCGGTAGCCCACCCCCCGGTGAAAGCAGCCGAAAGCCTGTGCGTCATAATTCCTTGTGAATGTGAATGCATTCACAAGCTCTGCGGTTTGCGGTGCTTTGCGTGTGAGTGGGGGCAACCGCGGAGGGGTCTGCGGCCGCGGCCGCGGTGAGAGCACGACGGTAAGGAGAACGACGTGGACCTGGCTCTGGCGCCAGAGACACTGGCGCGCTGGCAGTTCGGCATCACGACCGTCTACCACTACCTCTTCGTCCCGCTGACCATCAGCCTCGCCGCCTTCACGGCGGGCATGGAGACGGCCTGGGTCCGCACGGGCAAGGAGAAGTACTTCCATGCCACCAAGTTCTGGGGAAAGCTCTTCCTGATCAACATCGCGATGGGGGTGGTCACCGGCATCGTGCAGGAGTTCCAGTTCGGGATGAACTGGTCCGACTACTCACGCTTCGTCGGTGACGTCTTCGGCGCTCCGCTCGCGATGGAGGCGCTCATCGCCTTCTTCTTCGAGTCCACCTTCATCGGGCTGTGGATCTTCGGCTGGGACAAGCTGCCCAAGAAGCTGCACTGCGCCTGCATCTGGATCGTCGCCGCGGGCACGGTGCTGTCCTCTTACTTCATCCTGGCCGCCAACTCCTGGATGCAGCACCCCGTCGGCTACAGCATCGACAAGGCCACCGGAAAGGCGCAGCTCACCGACATCTGGGCGGTACTGACCCAGAACACCACCCTGGTCGTGGTCTTCCACACCCTCACGGCCGCCTTCCTCACCGGTGCCGCGTTCGTCGTCGGTATCGCCTCCTTCCATCTGTGGCGCGCCAAGCGCGCCCTGGAGAAGGGGGAGGAGCCGAGCGTGAAGCGGAGCAAGCAGATCGGCGCCATGCGGTCCTCGCTGCGGGCCGGTCTGGTCATCGCGGTGATCGCGGGTATGGGCACCGCCATCAGCGGTGACGAGCTCGGCAAGGTGATGTTCGAGCAGCAGCCCATGAAGATGGCCGCCGCCGAGGCGCTGTGGGAGACCCAGGCGCCCGCGCCGTTCGCGGTCTTCGCCGTCGGCGACGTCGGCGAGGGGCACAACAGCACCGAGCTGGAGATCCCCGGGCTGCTCTCCTTCCTCGCGCACAACAACTTCTCCGACGCCGTGCCCGGCATCAACGACCTCGCCGAGCAGGAGGCGCAGCTCTACGGCGGCGACCCCGAGGACTACGTTCCCAGCATCTTCATGGCCTTCTGGGGCTTCCGGCTGATGATCGGCTTCGGGATGACCTCGTTCGCCGCCGGCGTCATCGGCCTGTGGACCACTCGCCGCAAGCTCTGGCTGGCACCCGAGTTCCGTACCGGGGAGAACGAGGTGCCCCGGCTGATGCTGACCCGGCGCCGGGAGCTGAACCCGTTCCTGACCCGGTGGGCGTGGCGGCTGGGCATCCTCACCATGGGATTCCCGTTGATCGCCAACTCCTTCGGCTGGATCTTCACCGAGATGGGTCGTCAGCCCTGGGTGGTGTACGGGCTGATGAAGACCGGTGACGCGGTCTCGCCCGGCGTGGGCACCACCGAAGTGCTGATCTCCATGGGCGTCTTCACCCTGCTGTACGGCGTGCTCGCGGTGGTCGAGGTACGGCTGCTGACCAAGTACGCCAAGGCCGGGCCGGACGTCGACGAGAAGCCGCCCGCGAAGGACCCGCGGCTGCGGATGCCGTCCGGTGGCCCGTCCGGTGGTGCCGGGAGCGCTGCCGCCGCTGAGGACGCAGACCGCCCGCTGACCTTCGCGTACTGATGCCGAGCGTCGCGTAACGACGGCAGGGAGAGCACGACATGCACCTTCACGACATCTGGTTCCTGCTGATCGCCGTCCTGTGGATCGGCTACTTCTTCCTCGAAGGATTCGACTTCGGCATCGGGGTGCTGACCAGGCTGCTGGCCAGGGGCCGCACCGAGCGCCGCGTCCTGATCAACACCATCGGACCGGTCTGGGACGGGAACGAGGTGTGGCTGCTGACGGCGGTCGGCGCGACCTTCGCCGCCTTCCCCGACTGGTACGCCACCCTCCTCAGCGGCTTCTACCTGCCGCTGCTGGCCATCCTGGTCTGCCTCATCCTGCGCGGCGTCGCCTTTGAGTACCGGCACAAGCGCGACGAGGAGCGCTGGCAGCGCAACTGGGAGCACGCGATCTTCTGGTGCTCGCTGATCCCCGCCTTCCTGTGGGGCGCGGTCTTCGCGAACCTCGTGCGCGGCGTGCCGATCGGCCCCGACAAGAACTACGCCGGGGACGTCGGCGATCTGCTCAGCCCGTACGCGCTGCTGGGCGGGTTCACCACGCTGGCGCTGTTCACCTTCCACGGCGCGGTGTTCGCCGCGCTGAAGACGGTCGGCGACATCCGGGTACGGGCCCGCCGCCAGGCCGGGCTGCTGGGCCTGGGCGCGGCGGCGCTGCTGGTGGCGTTCCTGGCCTGGACCCAGGCCGACAGCGGCAACGGCCGCAGTCTGATCGCGCTCGCCGTCGCGGTCGCCGCGCTGGCCGCGGCGCTGGCCATGAACGCCCGGGGCCGGGAGGGCTGGTCGTTCGCGCTGTCCGGCGTCACCGTCGCGGCGGCGGTCGGCATGCTCTTCCTGGCGTTGTTCCCGGACGTCATGCCGTCCTCGCTGGACCCGCGATGGAACCTGACGGCCGACAACGCGGCGTCCAGCCCGTACACGTTGAAGATCATGACCTGGACGGCGCTCGTGATGACCCCGCTGGTCGTGGCCTACCAGGCGTGGACGTACTGGGTGTTCCGCAAGCGGATCGGTGTCCAGCACATACCCGCGGGGCACCGGCCGGTACCGGTCGGGCCCGCGGCGCCCAAGCCCTCGGCCGACTGAGGAACGCGGATCATGCGTCCTGTGGACCCCCGGCTCCTCCGCCACGCCCGTGCCACTCGTGGCTTTCTCGCCGCATCGGTGGCGCTCGGGCTGGCGGGGGCCGGGCTCGTCGTCGCCCAGGCGACGCTCATCGCCGAGCTGGTGGTCGGCGCGTTCCAGCAGGGGCGGGCGGCCGGGGAGCTGATCCGGCCGCTGACCCTGCTGGCCGCCGTGGCGGTCGGCCGCGCGCTCGTCGCCTGGCTGACCGAACTGACCGCCCACCGGGCGAGTGCGGCGGTGAAGTCCGCGCTGCGCATGCGGCTGTTGGCGCATGCGACCCGGCTGGGGCCACGACGTTTCACGTGGAACATCGGGGAGTTGACCACACTCGCCACGCGCGGCGTCGACGCGCTGGACGACTATTTCGCGCGCTATCTACCGCAGTTGGGGCTCGCGGTCGTCGTACCCGTCGCGGTGCTCGCCCGGATCGTGACCGCCGACTGGGTCTCGGCGCTGATCATCGCGGGCACGCTGCCGCTGATTCCGCTGTTCATGGTGCTGATCGGCTGGGCGACGCAGAGCCGGATGGACCGGCAGTGGCGGCTGCTGACCCGGCTGTCCGGCCACTTCCTCGACGTGGTCGCCGGATTGCCGACGCTGAAGGTCTTCGGCCGGGCGAAGGCCCAGGCGGCGTCGATCCGTACGATCACCGCCGACTACCGCCGAGCCACCCTGCGCACGCTGCGGCTGGCGTTCCTGTCCTCCTTCGCGCTGGAGTTGCTGGCGACGCTCTCGGTGGCGCTGGTCGCGGTCGGCATCGGCATGCGGCTGGTCCACGGAGAACTGGACCTCACGACCGGGCTGGTGGTGCTGATCCTGGCCCCGGAGGCGTATCTGCCACTGCGTCAGGTGGGCGCGCAGTACCACGCGGCGGCGGAGGGCCTGGCGGCGGCGGACGAGGTCTTCGCGGTACTGGAGCGGGAGGCGCCCGCGACGGGTGGGCTGGAGGTACGGGGCGCCTGCTCGGTCGCGGCGGGCGGACCGGTCACGGAGGGCGGCTGCTCGGCCGTGGCAGGCGGACCGGCCACGGAGGGGGGCCGCTCGGCCGCGGCGTTGGCCTTCGAGGATCTGGTCGTCACGTATCCGGGCCGTGCGGAACCGGCGCTCGCGGAAACGTCGTTCGAGGTCCGCCACGGGGAGACGGTGGCCCTGGTCGGACCGAGCGGGGTCGGCAAGAGCACGCTGCTCGACGCGGTCCTGGGCTTCGCCACGCCCGCCGGCGGCCGGGTGCTGATCGACGGTACGGACCTGGCGGAGCTGGACGTGGAGAGCTGGCGGCGGCAGGTGGCCTGGGTTCCGCAGCGGCCGCACCTGTTCGCCGGGACGATCGCGGAGAACGTGCGACTGGCCCGGCCGGACGCGGACGACGCGGCGGTACGGGGTGCCCTGCGGGCGGCCGGGGCGCTGGAGTTCGCGGAGACGCTGCCGGGCGGGATCGACGCGGCGGTCGGCGAGGGCGGGGCGGGCCTGTCGGCCGGACAGCGCCAGCGGATCGCCTTGGCCAGGGCCTTCCTGGCGGACCGGCCGGTCCTGCTGCTGGACGAGCCGACGGCAAGCCTCGACGGGGAGACGGAAGGGGGCGTCGTCGACGCGGTACGGAAGCTGTCGGCGGGCCGCACGGTACTCCTGGTCGTCCATCGCCCCGCGCTGCTGGCGGCGGCGGACCGCGTGGTCCGTCTGGCGCCGGCCGGCCCGGTCACGGTCTCGGGCGGCCCTGCCGGTGGCGCGAGCGCCGCTTCGGTGCAGCGCTCGGCGGTGGTGGTGAGGGGTTCGGCGGGGGTGCCGGGTAGCCCGGCTGGGCCGGGCTCCTCGGCGGTCCGGGGTGCGCCAGATGACGCCGGGGACGGACTCGGCGAGGGCACGAGCGCGGCGCGGGGCGACCGCAGCCCGCGCCAGGGCGGCTGCGGCCTGAGCGACGGAGACCACGCGCCGGAGACGGGGACGGGGATGGCCAGGGGCGCGTCGCCGGGGGGCCGTAGCCGGGTCAGGGGCACGGTGCCGGGTGCCCGGGGCCAGGGTAAGGACGCGGTGCCGGGTGCCCGGGGCCGGGGCAACGGCGCGGCGGCGGGGGGTCGCGGCCGGGGCAACGGCGCGGTGGCAGCGGTGTTCGCGGGGTGCCGCTCGCAGCGGGGCCGGTTCGGGCTCGCGCTGCTGCTCGGCGCTCTCGCCCTCGGCAGCGCTGTCGGCCTCATGGCCGTCTCCGGCTGGCTGATCTCGCGCGCCTCGCAGCATCCGCCCGTCCTCTATCTCATGGTCGCCGTTACCGCGACCCGCGCTTTCGGCATCGGCCGCGCCGTCTTCCGCTACGCGGAGCGGCTCGTCTCGCACGACGCCGCCCTCCGCCTCCTGGCCGATCTGCGCGTCGCCGTCTACCGGCGGCTGGAACGGCTGGCCCCCGCCGGTCTGCGCGACACCCGGCGCGGCGATCTCCTCTCCCGCCTCGTCGCCGACGTCGACGCGCTTCAGGACCACTTCCTGCGCTGGCTGCTCCCCGTCGGCACGGCACTGGCCGTGGGAACCGCGTCCGTCGGCTTCACCGCGTGGCTGCTCCCCGAGGCCGGGGCCGTCCTCGCGGCCGGTCTGCTGACCGCCGGGGTCGCCGTCCCGCTGCTGGCCGGCACGATCGCGCGCCGCGCCGACCGCCGGCTGGCCCCCGCCCGCGGCGCGCTCTCCACCGAGGTCGTCGACCTGCTGCACGGGACCGCCGAGCTGACGGTCGCCGGTGCCCTGCCGCGCCGCCTCGACTCGGTACGCCGCGCCGACCGCACGCTCACCCGGATCGCCCGCCGCGCGGCCGCCGCCACCGCCCTCGGCGCCGGACTGTCCGCCCTGACCTGCGGGTTTACCGTGACCGCCGCCGCGTGGCTCGGTGTACGGGCCGTGGCGGACGGGCGGCTGCCCGGCGTGTGGCTGGCGGTCGTGGTCCTGACGCCGCTCGCCGCGTTCGAGGCCGTCGTGGGGCTGCCGCTCGCGGTGCAGTACCGGCAGCGGGTGCGGCGTTCCGCCGAGCGGGTGGCGGAAGTGCTGGACACCCCGCCCCCGGTGACCGAGGGCACAGGCCAGGCCCCCGCCTCGCCGTTCCCCCTCGTCGTAAGGGATCTGACCGCCTGCTACCCGGGGCGGACCGCGCCCGCCCTCGACGGGTTCGCCCTGGAGTTGACCGCCGGGCGCCGGGTCGCCGTCGTGGGCGCGTCCGGCGCGGGCAAGTCCACGGTCGCCCAGGTGCTGCTGCGCTTCCTGGACGCCGAGTCCGGTACGTACACCCTCGCGGGCCGGGAGGCCGCCGCGCTGGACGGGGACGGCGTACGGCGGCTGGTGGGGCTGTGCGCACAGGACGCGCACGTCTTCGACAGCTCGCTGCGCGAGAACCTGCGGCTCGCCCGGCCCGGCGCCGGCGACGGCGAACTGCGGGCGGCGCTGCGTTCCGCGCGGCTGCTGGAGTGGGTGGACGGGCTGCCGGACGGCCTCGACACCCTCGTCGGCGAGTTCGGCGCCCGGCTCTCCGGCGGCCAGCGTCAGCGGCTGGCCCTGGCCCGCGCGCTGCTCGCCGACTTCCCCGTCCTGCTGCTCGACGAACCGGCCGAACACCTCGACCTGGCGACCGCGGACGCCCTGACGGCCGATCTGCTGGCCGCCACGGAGGGGCGTACGACGGTGCTGATCACGCACCGGCTGGCGGGGCTCGCCGGGGCGGTGGACGAGGTGATCGTCCTGGCGGAGGGGCGGACGGTGCAGCGCGGGACGTACGAGGAGGTGACGGCGGCGGACGGCCCGTTCCTGCGGATGCTGGAGCGGGAGCGGCTGGTGGAGCGGGACCAGCCGGCGGAGCGGGAGCGGGCCGCCGAAGGCGCGGAGGACATCGCCGGGCACTCGGCGGGCAATCAACAACTTTCCCTGACAAAAGGTGCTTATTAGGCTCAAGGGCATGGCAGCCACGGCAGGACCACAGGACGACTCCCACGACGGTTCCCGGGACGACTTCGACGCGGCGACCGAGGCCACCCGAGGCCTGCGCGGCCTCTCCACCGAGCTGACGTCCCGTATCCCGCGTCTGCTGGAGGCGATGCGCACCATCGGCAGCGGCCTCGACGTCCACTCCGTCCTGGACCGGATCGCCCGGACGGCCGCCGAGTTCGCCGAGGCCCGCCAGGCCGGCATCGGGGTCTTCACCGCGACCGGCGACGGCCTGGCCGATCTGATCACCTACGGCGTGCCCGACGGCGACCGGGCGCGCGTCGCGGAGCTTCTCGCAGACCCGTCCGCCGCCCGCTCCCTCGACCTGACCTCCTCGCCGGAGCGCGACTGGCTGCGCGTACCGATCCGCGTCCAGGGCGAGCACTTCGGAGACCTGTACCTCACCGGTAAGCGGGGCGGCGGCTCGTTCGGCGTCTCCGACCTCGGCATGGTGAAGGTGCTGGCGACGGAGGCGGGGATCGCGATCGGCAACGCCCGCCTGTACGACACCACCCGGCAGCGCGAGCGCTGGATCGACGGCTCCGTGGCCGTCACCACCGCGCTGCTCTCCGGCGGCGACGCGGAGGACGCGCTCTCGGTCGTCGCCGAACAGGCGCGCCGCCTGGCCGGTTCGACGGCCGGGATCGTGCTCGTACCGGAGGAGAACGGCGGCCTGGAGATCGTCGCCGCGAACGCCGACGACCCGTCAGGACTGATCGGCACGGTCGTGTCGGCGCGGTCCCCGATCGTGCCGCGGCTGCTCGCCGGTGAGCCGGTGTTCGTCGACGACTCGGCGACCGACCCGCGGATGACCGCGCCCGTCTCCCAACGGTACGGCCCCAGCATGATGCTGCCGCTGCGCAGTGGCGACCGCGTGCTCGGCATCCTCGCCACCCCGCGCGCACGCGGCGGCCCGCCGTTCACCGGCACCGAACGGGTGCTGGCCACGCAGTTCGCGGCACAGGCGGCGCTGGCGCTGGTCCTGGCGGAGGCGCAGCGCGACCGGGAGCGGCTCGCGGTGTACGAGGACCGCGACCGGATCGCGCGCGATCTGCACGACCTGGTCATCCAGCGGCTGTTCGCGACGGGGATGATGCTGGAGAGCGCGCAGCGCCAGGCGGACCGGCCGGAAGTGCGGGAGCAGGTGGGCCGGGCCGTCGACGAACTCGACGCGACGATCCAGGAGGTACGTACGGCGATCTTCGCGCTGCAGCAAGGGCCCGCGGAGGTGCCGTCGGGGCTGCGGACGCGCGTACTGCGGGAGATCGGCACGGCCGCGGTGCCGCTGGGCTTCCAGCCGTCGGTGGCGTTCGTCGGCGCGGTGGACGCGCGGGTCGGCGAGCCGACGGCGAAGAACCTGATCGCGGCACTGCGCGAGGCGCTGTCGAACGCGTTCCGGCACGCGCGCGCGGACCGTATCGAGGTCACGGTCGACGCGACGGTGACGCTGCCGGACGGCCGGGAGGGGGTACGGCTGCGGGTCGCGGACAACGGGGTGGGCATCCCGGCCGGGGGCCGCCGCAGCGGCCTGCGGAACCTGGCCCGGAGAGCCGAGTCCCTGGGCGGCTCCGCCACGTACGGCCCCGGCATCGGCCCGGAGACGGCGGGCACGACGATCACCTGGGAGGCCCCGCTGTAGGCGCCCCGCGGGCCCGGGGCCAGGGCCGGGGCCAGGGCGCGCGGCGCCTACGGGTGGTCCGGGGCGCCTGGGCGCCCGCACCGGCGGTCCCTTGGGGGCGCGTGCCTGTGGGCCCTGGGCGCGTGCACCGGCGGTGCCCTGGACCCCACGTGTCTGTGGTCCCCTGGGCGCGTGCACCGGCGGTCCCCCAGGCCCCGCGTGCCGGCGGTCTCTTGGGCCCGCTTGCCGGCGGTCCCCCGGGGGACACCGGCGGTCCCTTGGGCCCGCGCACCGGCTGTCCCCCCGAGCCTCGCGTGTCTGCGGCCCCCTGGGACTGCGTACCGGTAGTCCCCTGGAGCCTTGCCCCGGCGGGCCCCGGGGCCGTGTGCCTGCGGCCCCCCCCGGGGGGCCCGCGTTCCGGCCGCCCCTGGGGCTGCGTACCGGCGGTCCCCTGGGTGCGCACCGGCTGTCCCCCGAGCCCTGCGTGTCTGCGGTCCCCGGGGGCCGCGCATCGGCCGGTTCGGGGTGGGGCGGGCGCGTGGGTGGAAGGGTGCCGCGCGCTCGTACACCCGTCGTGGGGACGTTCGCTGCTCCGTTCGGCGTGCCGCACGGCGTGGCTCAGGCAGGCTTCGCCACGACCGCACGGGGAGCCGGGTCACCATCCCCTTTATGCGACCTCCGTACCGCGGGCAGCGCTTCACCGCCCGAGCCGTGTGCTCTCTCACGGTGGTGCTGTGTGTCCTGCCCGCGTGCGACGGCCCCGCTCTCGCGGCCGCCCCGCCGGCGGCGGAGATCGGAACGCGCGGCATTCGCGAGCGAGCCGCGGACCGGGCGGCGCGGGCGAGCGCCGATGTGGTGCGGCTGCACCAGAAGGCCGGCGAGGTCGCACGGCGGTACGAACAGGGACGCGCCGCCGTGCGCCGCCAGCGCGCCGAGACCCGACGCGTCGCCCGCGCCCTGCGGCACGAACGCCACACCACGGAGCGGTTACGGCAGGCGGCGGGCCGCCTGGCCCGCGAGCGCTACCGCTCCGGCGCACTGCCGTACGCACTGCTCCCGCTGCGCTCGCTCGGCGCCGACGCGCACTCCCGGTTGCGCGGCGACCGCACGCTGGCGCGGTGGCTGAGCGAGTCTCGGGCGAGCGGCCGCCGACTGGCCGAACGGGAGCGGGCGGAGGCCGCCCGGACGCGTGAGTTGGTGGCCCGGGCCCGGCGGCTGAACGCCGACATACACGCGGTCGAGCGGAAGCTGGCGCGGGCGCGGGTCACGTTGCGGCGGACGGCGTCGCGCGTGGCGCGTGACGGGCAGTGCGTCGTGCCCGGCCGCGGGGCGCGCCCCGCGGCCGGGGCGCGGACCGGGTTGCCGCTCCCCCGCACCGAGGCGCGCGAGCCCGAAGGGGCCCGGCAGCCCGGGAGGTCGTACCGGGCCGACCCCGAGCAGCCCGACCTTGGGCAGTCCGACCCCGGGCGGCCTGACCCTGGGCAGTCCGACCCCGGGTGGCCCGGCTCCGGTTCCTCGGGTTCCGGCTCCTTCGTTTCCCGGGGCCCCGGCCTCCGGCCCCCGCTCCAGGACGCCGACCCCGGCGCCGGTTCCGGCTCCGACCCCCGTTCCGACGCCGAGTCCTCGCCGCGGGACTGGCTCCTGTCGGGTACGGGACGCGGCTCTGGCTCTGGTTCCGGTTCTCGGGCGTGGCCCCTGTCCAGACCCGGGAACGGCCGTGGTTCCGGTCCCCGGGCGTGGCCGTTGTCCGGATCCGGGGGTGGCTCTGCTTCCGGGCCCTTCGCATGGCCGGTGGCAGGCTCCGGGAACGGTCCCGACGCCCGGCCCAGGGCGTGGCCGCTGTCCGGCTCCGGGCGGATCACCCGGCCACCGTATGCCGATCGAGTCGATGCCGATGGAGCCGCGGAGCCGGACGACGCGACCAGGGACGGGCTGCTTCTTCCCTACGCCGGCTCCGCCGATTCCGCCGGGTCCGCCAATTCCTCCGGCTCGCCGGAGTCCGCGGCCCCGGTCGCGTCCGCGTACGAGCCCGACTCCTCCGGTTCCCGAACCGGTGCCGGCGGTCCGTCGCGGGCCAAGCGTGCGGGGACGCGCGCCGCGCCCCGTGCGGCGTGGACCCGCCCGGTGGCTGCCTACACGCTGTCCGCCGGGTTCGGTCGCGCCGGATCGCGGTGGGCGCACCGGCACACCGGGCAGGACTTCGCCGTGGCCGTCGGCACCCCGGTACAGGCCGTCGGCCACGGCGAGGTCGTCTCACTGGGGTGCGGTGGCCCGTACGGGATGAGCGTGCTGCTGAGGCACGCGGGCGGGGCCTATACGCAGTACGCGCATCTGTCGGCCGTGTTCGCCGCCCCAGGGGCGCGGGTCCGGGCGGGCCAGTGGATCGCGCTGTCCGGAGACACCGGCAATTCGACCGGCCCGCATCTGCACTTCGAGGTGCGGCGCGGCCCGAAGTCACGCTCCGCGGTGGACCCGGTGGGCTGGCTGCGCAGGCGCGCGGTGAGTCTCCCCGCGCGGGTGGACGGGAAGCGGTAGACGGGAAGTAGACGGGCAGCAGAAGCAGAAGCAGAAGCAGAAGCCGACGCCCGGGCCCGTCCCGCTCAGAGCCCCAGCACGCGTTCTATGACGAGCGCGACGCCGTCCTCGTTGTTCCCCGCCGTACGGTGCGTCGTCGCGGCCAGGACCGCCGGGTGCGCGTTGGCCATCGCGTACGACGTACCCGCCCAGCCCAGCATCTCCAGGTCGTTCGGCATGTCGCCGAACGCCATCACCTCGTCCGGGGCGATACCCCGTTCCGCGCAGGCGCGGGCCAGCGTGCTGGCTTTGCTGACGCCGAGGCCGCTGATCTCCAGCAGGGCGGTCGGGCTGGACCGGGTGAAGGACCCGTGGGCGCCCGCCGCCGCGCGGGCCAGTTCCAGGAAGGCGTCGGGGGAGAGCTCCGGGTGGTGCGCCAGCAGCTTGAGGATCGGCTGGTGGCCGTGGTCGCCGTCCGCCGCGAGCAGTTTCTCCACCGGGGCGACCATTGCGACCGGATCCAGGGAGAAGGGCGGGTAGAGCGGCTCGTAGTGGACGCCGCTGGTCCGCTCGACGGCGAAGGCGACCCCGGGCGCGGCCGTGCGGACCGCCGCCACCACGTCGAGGGCGTCGGCGCGCTCCAGCGGGTACAGGCTGACGAAGCGGCCGCCGTCGCGCAGGTCGACCACGGCCGCGCCGTTGGCGCAGATGGCCAGGCCATGGCCGTGTACGTGGTCGCGGACGACGTCCATCCAGCGCTCCGGGCGGCCGGTCACGAAGAAGACCTCGATGCCCGCCCGCTCCGCGGCGGCGAGCGCGGCGACGGTGCGGTCGGAGACCGTCTTGTCGTCGCGCAGCAGGGTGCCGTCGAGGTCGGTGGCGATCAGCCGGGGAACGGCCGGGGCCGTCGTCCTGTCCGGGGCGGGGGCCGGGGCCGAGGTCTCGGGCTGCTCGGTAGCGGGAGTCACGGCAACCATCCTCCCGCATATGCCGTGCATGTGTCGTACTGGTGCGCGAAGGGGTGCGCGTATGAGCCACCCGCGCGCGGCGCCGAGCCACCTGCGTGCGGTGCGGCGCCCGGTGCCTCGGGCCCCTGGCCCGCGTACGCCTCCGGTCCCTGGCCCGTGCACGCCTCCGGACCCTGACTTGCGTACGCCGCCTGCCCCCGACCGTCACAGACCGATGTCGTACCCACCCCTTACGCTCGGATCCATGCGACTGAGCACCGTGATCCTTCCCATCCACCGCTGGTCCGAGGGCGGCCGCGAGGTCTGGCAGCGAGCCGAGGAGCTCGGCTTCCACGCCGCGTACACCTACGACCACCTCTCGTGGCGGTCGTTCCGCGACGGGCCGTGGTTCGGGGCCGTGCCGACCCTCACGGCCGCCGCCGCGGCGACCTCGCGCATGCGGTTGGGCACGCTCGTCACCTCGCCGAACTTCCGGCACCCGGTCACGCTCGCGAAGGAGCTCATATCGCTCGACGACATCTCGGGCGGGCGGATCACGCTCGGGATCGGCGCGGGCGGGGTCGGCTTCGACGCGACAGCGCTGCTGGGCGAGGGCCAGGAGCCGTGGCGGCCGCGGGAGCGCGCCGACCGGTTCGGCGAGTTCGTGCCGCTGCTCGACCAGTTGCTCACGCAGGACGTGGTGTCGTACGAGGGCACCCACTACGCGGCGCGCGAGGTGCGCAACATCCCGGGCTGTGTGCAGCGGCCGCGGCTGCCGTTCGCCGTCGCCGCGACCGGGCCGCGCGGGCTGGCTCTGGCCGCGCGGTACGGGCAGGCGTGGGTGACCACCGGCGACCCCAAGATCGCCGACACCGGCACCCCGGCCGAGTCCGTCGCCGCCATCGCCCGGCAGATCGAAGGGCTGGGCGCGGCGTGCGCGGAGACCGGGCGGGACGTCGCCGAGCTGGACAAGATCCTGCTCACCGGCTTCACCCCGGACCGCAACCGGCCGCTGGAGTCCGTGGACGCGTTCGTGGACTTCGCGGGCGCGCACGCGGCGCTCGGCATCGACGAGATCGTGCTCCACTGGCCGATACCCGACTCCGACTTCGCGGCCGACCTGGCGGTCTTCGAGAAGATCGCCTCGGAGGGCCTGGCACAGCTCGGCGCCGTGTAGCAGCTGCTGCGCACACCCCCGGGCCTCTATGTCGCATACCCGGCCCTTTATGTCGCATAGAGGATGGAAGGTGCAGAATCGGGTGTGGAGGTGCTCCTCATGGCACGCACCCGATTCGCCCCTGACCGGGGCCTGACAACCCGCATGGTCAGCACGATGTTCCTGATCGGGCTGCTCTATGTGGTGTTCGTCGGCGCGCTCCTGGCGCTGCTGCGCGGCTCCTGGCCGGTGATCCTGCTCATCGCCGGGGGCCTGTTCATCGCCCAGTTCTGGTTCAGCGACCGGATCGCGGCGTTCAGCATGGGGGCGCGGGAGGTCACCCCGGAGCAGGCACCCGAGCTGCACGGCGCGGTGGACCGGCTGTGCGCGCTGGCCGACATGCCCAAGCCCCGGGTGGCCATCGCCCACACCGACGTGCCGAACGCCTTCGCCACGGGGCGTAATGAGCGCACCGCGCTGGTGTGCGCCACCACCGGGCTGCTGCGGCGGCTGGAGCCGGACGAACTGGAGGGTGTGCTGGCGCACGAGCTGTCGCACGTAGCGCACCGCGATGTGGCGGTGATGACCATCGCCTCGTTCCTGGGCGTGCTGGCCGGGCTGATCACGCGGGTCGCGCTGTGGGGCGGATTCAGCAGGGGCAACAGCCGCGACAACAACGCCGCGATCCTGATGCTGCTGATCCCCCTGGTCAGCGCCGTCGTCTACGCGATCAGCTTCCTGCTCACCCGGCTGCTGTCCCGCTACCGCGAGCTGTCCGCCGACCGCGCCGGTGCGCTGCTGACTGGTCGGCCCTCGGCGCTCGGCTCCGCGCTCACGAAGGTCACCGGTCAGATGGCCCGGATCCCCACCCGGGATCTGCGGCAGGCAGAGCCGTTCAACGCGTTCTACTTCGCGCCCGCGCTCTCCGGCGAGACCGCGTGGCGGCTGCTGTCCTCCCACCCGACGCTGGAACAGCGCCTCGACCAGCTCGGCCGCATCTCCGCGCAGCTCGGAAGGGGCTGATCATCCGGTGGGTCTCCTGGACGCCATCCTCGGGCGCAGCAAACCGGTCCGGCCCGATCTCGACCAGCTCTTCGCGCTGCCGTCCGCCGCCATCACACTCCAGGCGGGGGCCGGGTTCACCCCGACCGGGGTGGGGTCGGTGTGCTTCGCGACCGTCGAGGGCGGCGCGTTCGAGCGGCTGCGGCAGGACGTGCGGGCGCTGCTGGACGCCGATACCGAACGCGGCGGGGCGCCGGTGGAGTTCAGCCGCGACTCCTACGGATACACCTGGCTGCTCACCCGGCAGCCGCCCGACGACTGCGCGGCGCTCGTCAACGATCTGCACGCCGTCAACACCGCGCTCGAAGAGGCGGGGTTCGGCCCGCAGCTGCTCTGTTCCCTGATGGCCTTCCGGGGTGCTTCCGAAGGGGGAAGCGCCCGCGGACTGGCGCTGGTCTACCTCTACAAACGCGGCACCTTCTACCCCTTCGCGCCGCTGCCGGACGCCACCGAGAAACGCGACAACGCCCTGGAGCTCCAGATCAGATCGCTGCTCGCGGACGATCTGCGGGTCGAGAAGGACCTGTCCCGCTGGTTCCCGGTCTGGGGCGCACCGGGTCTCTCCGGTTGATCAACCGGGGAAGCGGAGGAATTCCGGCGGGACGCGGTCGACCAGCCAGACGCCGTTGGCGCTCACCTGGAAGACGTGTCCGGCGTGCCGCATGGCCGTCGCGTCCACGGACAGCACAATCGTCCCCCAGCGCGGCCGCTGGGAGGTGCCCCCACCCCGCCGGGCGCCGACGCGGGTGGCGGTCTCGCGGTCCGGCGAGAGATGCACCGCGTGCCGGTTCATCGGGCGCAGCCCCTCCACGCGGATCGCGGCCACGTGGCGGGCGACCGTGCCGTGGAAGAGGTACGGAGGCGGTTCGGCCGTCGGCAGGCCGAGGTCGACGGCCACCGTGTGGCCCTGGTTGGCGCGGATCCGGCCGCCCTCGACCGCGTACCGCCGCTTGTCGTTGGACGCGACGACCCGGTCCAGTTCGGCACGGGTGAAGCGGAAGCCGTGCGCTGCCGCCGCCGCGATCAGGAGGTCGATCTCCACCCAGCCGTGGGCGTCGAGGGTGATCCCGATCCGCCCGGGGTCATGCCGCAGATGCCGTGCCAGGTACTTCGAGATCTTCACATCGCGTCTGTCATCCATCACCTGCCATGGTGCCTCCGCCGTCCGGCTCGCGCACGGGGTTATCCGGCTCGCGCACGGGGGTGTCTGGCTCCCGCACGGGGCTGTGGCGTGCGGCGAGGGCGTCCATCGTGCGGGCGGCCACCTCGCGGTCCGCGGCGGCGGCGATGAAACCGGCGGTGCCGTCGGGGCCCGCCAGGGCACGCACCGCCCGCACGGTCATGGCGGGCAGCGGCACCGGTTCCGAACCGGGGTACGGGCCGGGACCGGCGCCGTCGTCGGACGGGTCGCCGGTGCGCGCGGCGGCCGCGATGGCGGCCAGCCGGTGCCGCACATAGCGGGTCGCCAGTGTGCGCATGGCGCGGGCGAGTTCGGCGTCGACCGTCGCCTGCGCCAGCGGGCGCAGCCGCCGCACCAGGGAGGCGGCCTCGGCGGCCTCGGCGTCGCTGGGCGGGTGGTCCAGATAGCGCTCGAAGACGAACTCGGTGGTGAAGTCCAGGAAACGGGCGGCGATGTGCTCGACCTGGCCCCGCAGTTCGCGCAGATGGTTGGAGATGGCCAGCAGCGGGACGCCCGCGGAGTGCAGTTCCACGGCGACCGCCAGTTCCGCGGGACTGGGCACCAGGAACTCGTCGGGGCGGCCGGGCACCGGCTCCAGCACCCCCAGCTCCATCGCCTCCGCGACCGCCTCGGCCACGTCGGGCGCGCCGCCGAAGGACTCGGCCAGCTCGGCGCGGGTGGTGCGGGCCGTCTCCTCGTCGGACCACGGCCCCGCGGCCTCGGCGACCAGCCCGAGCACCCCGCCCAGGCCACGGCCGGTGTCCCACGCCTCCAGCAGCTCCTTGATGCTGGCCAGGGTGTAACCGCGGTCCAGCAGCTCGGAGATCTGCCGCAGCCGGGCCAGGTGCGCCTCCCCGTACAGGTTCGCCCGCCCGCGCCGCTCCGGCCGCGGCAGCAGCCCGCGGTCCTGGTAGGCGCGGATCGTACGGACCGTGGCGCCGCTGCGGTGGGCCAGCTCCTCGATGCGGTACTCCGCACCCGCCCCCTCGGGCCGGGGCTCCCCGGGGGCGGGCTTGGGCACCGGCGCCGGCCGGGGGGCCGGCCGGGACGCCGGTAGGGGTGCCGGTGGCGGTGATGGCGACTGTTCGGACAAGCGGGCACTCCTCATGGACGGCGGCGCGGCGGCCCTGGGGCGGGGCGGCGACGCTCCGGGGATCGTACGACCGTCCGGTTGCGCGGGCACTGCTCACATCGGCATGTCGATCCTCCCCAGCGCGCGCAGGGCCTTGGGGGATATCCGGCCCAGGAAGCGGGCGCCGCGTGCCTCCGGGGTGACCGGGACGACCGCCTGATTGCGCGCCACGGCCCGCAGCACCGCCGCCGCGACCTTCTCCGGCGGGTAGTTGCGCCGTGCGTACAGCTGCGAGGTCCTGCTCTGGCGGCGCTTCTGCTCCTCCTCCGGCACACCGGTGAACCGGGTCGTCGCCGTGATGTTGGTGTTGACGATGCCGGGGCAGATCGCCGAGACGCCTATGCCCTGGCCCGCCAGTTCGGCCCGCAGGCACTCGCTGAGCATCAGCACCGCCGCCTTGGACGTGCTGTAGGCGGGCAGCGCCTTGGACGGCTGATAGGCGGCCAGCGAAGCGGTGTTGACGATGTGTCCGCCCTGGCCGCGCTCGGCCATCTGGCGGCCGAAGACCCGGCAGCCGTGGATGACGCCCCACAGATTGACGTCGAGCACCTTGCGCCAGTCGTCCGCCGTGGTGTCCATGAACGAACCGGCCATGCCGATACCGGCGTTGTTGACCAGCATGTCCACCACGCCGTACTCCGCGGCGACCTTGGCGGCCAGCTTCTCCATGGCCTGCTCGTCGGAGACGTCCGCGGTCTCCGCCCAGGCGCGTGGCGCGCCGATGAGCCGGGCCAGCTCCGCGGTGCGGGCCGCGCCCTCCGCGTCCCGGTCCACCGCCACCACCCGGGCGCCCGCCTCCGCGAACGCGAACGCCGTGGCCCGGCCGATGCCGCTCGCCGCGCCCGTCACCAGCACCAGCCGGCCGCCGAACCGGTCGGCGTACGGCCCGGCCGGTTTGTCCGGCACGGCCCGGCCGCCGCCCTCGACGGAGTCCGCGAACGCGGCGACCCACGCGGAGATCTGGTCGGGCCGGGTGCGCGGCAGCCAGTGCCTGGCCGGGATCGTGCGCCGGGTCAGCCGCGGGACCCAGCGGTCCAGGTCGTCATAGAGCCGCTCGGACAGGAAGGCGTCGCCCGTCGGCACGATCAGTTGCACGGGGACGTGTGCGATGGCGTCCCGGCGCGGCCGCAGCAGCCGCTCCCGCACGTTGTCCCGGTACAGCCAGGCGCCGTGTGCCGCGTCGTCGGGCAGCGACGCCGTCGGATAGCCGCCCGCCGCTCCCGCGGGGAGCTTCTCGACGCGCTCCAGGATCCTCGGCCAGCGCCTGCCGAGCGGGCCCCGCCAGACCGCCTCGGGGAGGGCCGGGGTGTGCAGCGCGGCCACGTACCAGGACTTGGCGCTCTGGCCGAGCAACTGGGCCACGCGGCGCGGGGTGGGGCGGGTCATCCGGCGCTTGATCCAGTGCCCGAAGTGGTCCAGGCAGGGCCCCGACATGGAGGTGAAGGAGGCGATGCGGCCCTCGGTGCGCTCGACGGTGACGAACTCCCATGCCTGCACCGAGCCCCAGTCATGGCCGACCAGGTGCACCGGCCGGTCCGGGCTGACGGCGTCCGCCACCGCGAGGAAGTCGTCGGTCAGCTTCTCCAGTGTGAAGCCGCCGCGCAGCGGGGACGGCGCACTGGACCGCCCGCAGCCCCGCACGTCATAGGCCACGACGTGGAAGCGGTCCGCCAGCCGCCGGGCGACGTCGGTCCACACCTCCTTGCTGTCCGGATAGCCGTGCACCAGCAGAACGGTCGGCTGTTCCGGGTCGCCCCACTCGACCACGCACAGCTCCACCTCGCCGCTGCGCACCCGGCGCTCGGTCACGCCCCCGACCACGTCCTCGGGCACGCTCTCGCTCCCGCCTCCCGCCGTCGTACCGCTCATGCGGACTCCCCCTTCCAGCGCCGCACGTGCGGCAGATCGTCGTCCAGCCAGAACGCGCTCTCCTCGGGATCCCGGGAGTCGGTGACCACCAGGATCTCCTCGAACTTCGCGCCCGTGCCCCGGAAGCCCAGGTGCGGTTCGACCGCCCACAGCCCCGGCTGCGGCGGGTGGTCGGAGAAGCGGTAGGGGCTCCACAGCGGGGACCAGCCCTCGCGGTGGCCGTGCACCGCGTCGGACACGAGCCCCTTGAGGCTCTGGGTGCCGAACCCGAACAGGTGGGGCGTCCAGCGCCGCTCCTTGACCCGGTCCACCTTGTGCGCGATGACCCCGAACGGATACGCCCGGTGCCGGTTCGCGTACCCCTGGCGCGCCATGAGCCGGTCCACGTCCTGGTAGATCTCGCGCAGCGAGCGCCGCTCCCGCACCTCGCGCAGGATCAGCTCACGGTGCGCTTCGAGGTCGGCGAGCAGCCGGTCGTGCACGGGGTTGAGGCCCAGGCAGCCGCTGTACCCGATGTCCGCCGTGTACCCCTTGAACACCGGCGCCATGTCGAGGATGAACGGCATCCCCGGCTCCAGCGCCCGGTTCGTGGGAAAGAACTGCAACGGTATTCGGAAGTTCGTGAACGCCGTGCGGTCGCCGAACCAGGCGAACGGCAGATGGAACCAGTCCCGCACCCCGCGCTCGCGCAGCCATTCCCGCTGCATCCGTGCCGCCTCGCGCTCCGTCACCCCGGGTCGCAGCCGCGCCGCGACCGCCTCCGCGCACTCGTAGCTGAGGCGCTGCACGTCTCTGAAGCCCCGCAGCTCGTCCCGGACCCCACTGAGGTCGGCGCCCAGTCGCCGGCCCAGCCGGTCCACAGCCGAAATCATCGCCACCCGCCCGTCTGCCCATGTCTGAGCCCCGCCCGAAGTTGACACTGATGAATGTGACAATCCCCGGGGGCTGAGTCAAGGGCCCCGCAGTACCTGTGGATACCCTCGGTAACACCGACTGTCGTCTCATCCGGACCCCCCTGCCCCTACGGGTCGGTCAGACCGCAGGACGACGCGCCGACCGCCGGAATCCAGCCGTCAGGTTTGACGATTGTTGTGGCGCACGCCACTACGGTCGAACGCGTGACAGTGATTTCCACCGAAGGCCTGAGTAAGCGGTACCCCCGTGTCACCGCGCTCGACCGGCTCTCCGTCGACATCACACCGGGCGTCACCGGCCTGGTGGGTGCCAATGGCGCCGGTAAGTCCACACTCATCAAGATCCTGCTCGGCCTCTCCCCGGCCAGCGAGGGCACCGCCCGCGTCCTCGGCCTCGACGTGGCCACCGAGGGCGGCGCCATCCGCGAGCGCGTCGGCTACATGCCCGAGCACGACTGCCTGCCGCCCGACGTCTCGGCGACCGAGTTCGTCGTCCACATGGCGCGGATGTCCGGGCTGCCGCCCGCCGCCGCCCGCGAGCGCACCGCCGACACGCTGCGCCACGTCGGGCTGTACGAGGAGCGCTACCGCCCCATGGGCGGCTACTCCACCGGCATGAAGCAGCGCGTCAAACTCGCCCAGGCCCTCGTCCACGACCCGCGGCTGGTGCTGCTGGACGAGCCGACCAACGGCCTGGACCCCGTCGGCCGGGACGACATGCTGGCGCTGATCCGCCGCGTCCACACCGACTTCGGCATCTCCGTGCTGGTCACCTCCCACCTGCTCGGCGAACTGGAGCGCACCTGCGACCACGTCGTCGTCATCGACGGCGGCAAGCTGCTGCGCGCCAGCTCCACCAGCGACTTCACCCAGGCCACGGCCTCCCTCGCGGTCGAGGTCACCGACCGGGAGGACGCGCTGCGGGAGCGGCTGGCCGCGGCCGGGCTCGCGGTGCGAGCCGACGGCGTCCTGCTGCTGGTCGACCTCGACGCCGAGCGCGGGGACGCCACGTACGACACGGTCCGCGACGCCGTCGCCGACCTCGGGGTCGGCCTGGTGCGCATGGAGCAGCGCCGCCACCGCATCGCCGAGATCTTCCGCGACGGCCCCGGCCGCGAGCACGGAAACGGCCCCGGCCACGAGCACGAAACCGGCCCCCGCATCGACCACGACACCGCCGCCCACACCAAGAAGGGAGCGGCATGAGCACGGAAACCGCTCCGCGCGGCGCCTCCATCCACAACATCGGCTACCGCCACTACGACGGCCCGCGCCTCGGCCGCGCCTACGCCCGCCGCTCCCTGTTCTCGCAGAGCCTGCGCGGCGCCTACGGCCTCGGCCGCTCGGCGAAGTCCAAGGTCCTGCCGATGATCCTGTTCGCGGTGATGTGCCTGCCCGCCCTGATCATCGTCGCCGTCGCGGTCTACATGAAGACCGGCCGCCTGCCGCTGGAGTACACCAGGTACGCGCTGTACCTCCAGGCCGTCATCGGCCTCTACGTCGCCTCCCAGGCACCCCAGTCCGTCTCCCGCGACCTGCGCTTCAAGACGGTCCCGCTGTACTTCTCCCGCCCCATCAAGTCGGCCGACTACGTCGCGGCCAAGTTCGCGGCCATGACGTCCGCGCTCTTCATCCTCACCGCCGCGCCCCTGCTGATCCTGTACGTGGGCGCCCTGCTCGCCAAGCTCGACTTCGCCGAACAGACGAAGGGCTTCGCGCAAGGACTGGTCTCCGTGGCCCTGCTCTCCCTCCTCTTCGCCGGAATCGGCCTGGTCATCGCCGCGGTCACGCCGCGCCGCGGCTTCGGGGTCGCCGCCGTGATCGCCGTACTGACCATCAGCTACGCCGCGACCGGCGTGATCCAGGGCATCGCGTTCAACCAGGACAACACCGACGCCATCAGCTGGTTCGGCCTGTTCTCGCCGATCACCCTCATCGACGGCGTACAGACCGCGTTCCTCGGCGCGACCTCGAACTTCCCCGGCGGGTACGGCCCCGACGCGGGCACCGGCGCCGTCTACCTCCTTGTCGTCCTCGGCCTGATCGCCGGCTCGTACGGGCTGCTGACGCGCCGCTACCGGAAGGTGGGGCTGTGAGCACCATCGCCATCGACAACGTCTCCCGCTGGTTCGGAAACGTCGTCGCCGTGAACGACGTCAGCATGACCATCGGCCCCGGCGTGACCGGTCTGCTCGGTCCCAACGGAGCCGGGAAGTCCACCCTCATCAACATGATGGGCGGCTTCCTGCCGCCCTCCACCGGCACCGTCACCCTCGACGGCCGCCCCATCTGGCACAACGAGGACGCCTACCGCCACATCGGGCTGGTGCCCGAGCGCGAGGCGATGTACGACTTCCTCACCGGCCGCGAGTTCGTGCTCGCCAACGCAGAACTCCACGGCCTGGAACGCCCCGTCGCCGCCGCCAAGAAGGCCCTTGCCACGGTGGAGATGGAGGAGGCGGCCACCCGCAGGATCGACACGTACAGCAAGGGCATGCGGCAGCGCGTCAAGATGGCCTCCGCCCTCGTCCACGACCCGTCCGTGCTGCTCCTGGACGAGCCGTTCAACGGCATGGACCCGCGGCAGCGCATGCAGCTGATGGACCTGCTGCGGCGGATGGGCGCAGAGGGCCGCACGGTCCTGTTCTCCTCCCACATCCTCGAGGAGGTCGAACAGCTCGCCGCGCACATCGAGGTCGTCGTCGCGGGCCGGCACGCCGCCTCCGGCGACTTCCGCAAGATCCGCCGCCTGATGACCGACCGGCCGCACCGCTACCTCGTACGGTCCAGCGACGACCGGGCGCTGGCCGCGGCCCTCATCGCCGACCCGTCCACCTCCGGCATCGAGGTCGACACGAGGGAAGGCGAACTGCGCGTCCAGGCCGTGGACTTCGCCCGCTTCACCGAACTGCTGCCCAGGGTCGCCCGCGACCACGGCATCCGGCTCCTCACGGTCTCGCCTTCCGACGAGTCCCTGGAGAGCGTCTTCTCCTACCTCGTAGCGGCCTGAAAGGAGCCAACAGCGATGCCCGCGCTCTACCACCCCACCGTCGCCCGGCTCACCTACCGCGCCCTTCTCGGCCGCCGCCGCGCGCTCCTCCTGGCGGCCCTGCCCGCCCTGCTGCTGGTGATCTCCATCGCCGTACGGGCACTGTCCGGAGCCGACGACTCCACCGCCGACGGCATCCTCGGCGGCTTCGCACTGGCCACCATGGTCCCGCTGATCGGCGTCATCGCCGGTACGGGCGCGATCAGCCCGGAGATCGACGACGGATCGGTCATCTATCTGCTCGCCAAGCCCGTCAAACGTCCCACGATCATCTTCACCAAGCTGATCGTGGCCACGGCGGTCACCGTCGCCTTCTCCGCCGTCCCGACCCTCCTCGCGGGGTACATCCTCAACGGCAACAGCCAGCAGCTCGCGGTCGCCTACGCACTGGCCGCCGCCGTCGCGTCCGTCGCCTACAGCGCGATCTTCCTGCTGCTGGGTACGGTCACCCGGCACGCGGTCGTCGCGGGCCTGGTCTACGCCCTGGTGTGGGAGTCGGTCTTCGGCAACCTGGTCGCCGGAGCCCGCACCCTCAGCGTGCAGCAGTGGGCCCTCGCCCTCGCCCAGCGGACCGCCGAGGGCGACGTGATCTCCTCCGACGTCGGGCTGCCGGCCGCGGTGGTGCTGCTGAGCGCCGTCACGGTCGCCGCGACGTGGTACGCGGGGCGGCGGCTGCGGTCGCTGACGCTGGCCGGGGAGGAGTGAGCCGGTCCCCCGGCTCCCCGTAGCCAGCTGTCCCAGCTCCCCCCATGGCCGGGCTCCCCCCCCCAGCCCCCCGCGTGGCTTGGCTCCCCCAGGACCCCCGTACCTGGGGGAGCGCCGGTCAGAGGGTCGCCCGCAGCACCTCCACGGCCTTGGCGAGCACCTCGGGCGGAGCCGTCTGCGGCGACCCCGCCCCGTACGGCGGCTCCGGGTCGTACTGCATCAGCAGCTGGGAGACCTGCGCGACCTCGTCGCCCGCGATCCGGCCGCTCAGCGCCAGGCCCATGTCGATGCCCGCGGAGACCCCGGCCGACGTGACGTACTTGCCGTCGAAGACGTAGCGCTCCTCGACCGGCTCGGCGCCCAGCGCGGCGAGTTCCTCCATGAAGGCCCAGTGCGTCGTGGCCCGGCGCCCCTGCAACAGCCCCGCCGCGGCCAGGATCACCGAACCGGAGCACACCGAGGTGGTCCAGGTGCTGGTTGCGTCCGCGCGCCGCAGCCACGCCAGCACCTTCGAGTTCGTCTGCTGCGCGGCGCAGAACGGGCTGCCGGGTACGAGCACGATGTCCGGGTCGGGCACCTCCTCCAGCGCCGCCTCGGCGACCAGCCGCAGATTCCCGGTCTCGTTGGCCACCGGCCCCGGCCGCTCGGCCACGAACACCGGCTCCCAGCCCGGCAGATGGCCGAGCGACTCGTACGGGCCGATCGCGTCGAGGGCGGTGAAGCGGTCGTACAGGAGGATGGCGATGCGCATGCTGGTGGAACCTTTCGGTGAGTGGTGGACGTTGAGCGTGTGCGCCTACTGCGCCTACTGCGCCTACTGCGCCTACTGCGCCTACTGCGCCTACTGCGCCTATGCGCCTACTGCGCCTACTGCGCCTACCGCGCCTACCGCGCCGTGTGCGCCTACTGCACCGCCGGATGGAAGCGCCGCCGGTACTCGGCGGGCGCGGCCCCGAGCCGCCGGATGAACGCCCTGCGCATCGCCTCCGGCGTGCCGTAGCCGCAGGCGCGCGAGATCTCCCCGATGCCGTCGTCGCTGTCTTCCAGCAGCCGTCTGGCTGCCTCCAGGCGGGCCCGTTCCACGTACTGCCCGGGCGCCATGCCGACCTCGGCCCGGAAGGCGCGCGCGAAGTGCCGCGGGGACAGGTTCGCCCGGTCCGCCAGCGCGGCGACGGACAGGTCCGCCGCCGGGTGCTCGGCGATCCACGCCTGTACGTCGCGCAGCGGGCGGCGCTGCGCGGTCTGCGCGGCCAACTGGGCGCTGAACTGCGTCTGATTGCCGGGGCGGCGCAGGAAGACCACCAGGTGCCGGGCGACGCGCAAGGCGACATCGCGGCCCAGATCCTCCTCTACCAGCGCGAGCGCGAGGTCGATACCGCTGGTCACCCCGGCGGAGGTGGACACCTGCCCGTCCCGGATGAAGATCGGTTCGGGGTCGACCTCCACCTTCGGGTACCGACGGGCGAGCGAGCCGGTCCTCGTCCAGTGCGTCGTCGCCCGCCGCCCGTCCAGCAGCCCGGCCTCGGCGAGCGCGAAGGCGCCCGTACAGATCGACACGACGCGTTCGGCGGCGGGAGCGCGCTCGCGCAGCCACGCCACGAGCCGGGGATCGAGGGCACGGGTGCCCGCGCCTCCCGGGACGACCAGCGTGTGCGGTGTGGGCGCGTCCGCCAGCGACGAGTCAGGGGTGACGAGCAGTCCGCTGGAGGTACGGACCGGCTCGCCGTCGAGGGTCGCGGTGCGGACGCGGTAGGCGTCCGGCACACCCCCCGCACGGTCCACCGCGTCGAACACCTCCAGGGGGCCGGTGAAGTCGAGGCTCAGTGTTGCCTCGAAGAGCACGATCAGGATGGTCCGTGGCGGCATGGCTCCATCGTGGCCGGGGGCGGTTACGGCAGCAATGCCGAATTTCCCACCTTTCCTGCCATGCCCGCCCCGCGCGCGCCGTCAAGCGCCGCGGGGCCATGTGCGGGAGTGTCCGCCCCTGTGCGGGTGATGATCCCGGGCCGGGCGGGCGCACCGCGCCGGACGCGGAATGGCTTACCCGTAAGCCTTTCGTCGTGTCGGGAGAGTCGGGAGAGAGCGTGGCGCTCTGGCTGCTCAACCACCTCAGCACGGCGGCCCTGACGGTCCTGGTCGTGGGCGGCGTCGTAACGCTGTCGGTGGCGGGCAGCCTCCTCGTCCGCCGCCGGGTCCCCTCGCTGGTCAAAGGCGAGCACAACGAGATGGTGGGCGTGGTGCTCGGCATGTTCGCCGCGATCTACGGGATCATCCTCGCCTTCGTCATCGTGACCCTCTGGGAGCAGCTGGAGCAGACCCGGACCACGGTCGAGACGGAGGCCACCGACGTCTCTCTGATCGTGCGCGACGCGGGCTCGTTCCCGCCCGGGCCGCGGGCGCGGATGGACAAGGCCGTCCACGACTACCTGCATGCCGTGGTGGACGACCAGTGGCCGCACATGCAGAACGGGACCGCACAGCACAGCGTCACCGCGGGACAGATAAAGGGGCTGTACACGGCACTGCAGGGCTACGAGCCCGCCACCGCGTCGGAGCAGGTCTTCTACGAACAGGCGAGCACCATGCTGAACGACGTGGCCGCACAGCGTCGCGACCGGCTGGCGATGGCGCATCGCCAGTTGCCGCCGCTGCTCCAGGTCCTGGTCTTCGGCGGCGCGCTCGTGATCATCCCGCTGATGTTCCTGTACGGCATCCGGAACCGCTGGATGCACGTGCTGTTCGTGGGATCGGTCTCCGCGCTGATCGGGTTCAGCCTGCTGCTGGTCGTGGTGCTCGACCGCCCGTTCGCGGGCGATGTGCGCGTGAGCCCGACTCCGTACAAGGAGGGCTCACTCGCCCGCTTCTGGGACGGGCCTCCGCCTTAGTGTTGTGAGCATGATCGATGCTGAGGACGTCCGCCGGATCGCGCTCTCCCTCCCCGAGACGGTGGAGAAGGAGGCGTGGAGCATGCCCACCTTCCGCGTCGCCGGGAAGATGTACATCACGATCCCCGACGACGAGACGTCGTTCGCGGTGCGGTGCCCCAAGCACGAGCGGGCGGAGCTGATCGCGGCGGAGCCGGAGAAGTTCTGGGTGCCGCCGCACGAGGCGGGTTCCGCGTGGGTACGGGTGCGGCTCGCCGCGCTGGAGGACATGGACGAACTGCGCGACATCCTCGTGGACTCCTGGAAGCAGGCGGCGCCCGACCGCCTCCTGGAGCTCTTCACCGACCCGGGCCGCGCGTGATGGCGCTGGACACGCCCCGTACGACGCGGCAAAGCGCGCCGCGGGTCCAGCGGTTGACCGGAAGGCCCGGGAACGGGGAGTGGACGTGGAAGTCCGTCCACGTGGCGACGGCCGTGCTCGTGGTCGAGGCCTTCTGGACCCTGGTCGTCTACGGATTCGTGGCCATGACCCAGGAGTCGCCGAGGCCGCCGGACGGTCCGGCCGTGTTCCTGCCGCTGTTGCCGTTCATGGCCTGCATCGCGTACCCGGCGGGCCTGCTGTTCTCCGTGGCGATCACCCTGCCCACCGCCGTACTGGCGCGCTGGACGGGCCCGCGATGGTGGCGGGTCCCGGCCGTCGTGGGGGTGTCGGCGGTGGCGGTGCTCCCGGTGACGGCCGTGCTCTGCGCCCTCTTCCGTGTGCGGGGCTGGGACATCGCCTGGCTGTACGCACTGCTGTGGGCCGGGCTCGGGACCGGAGCCCAGCTCGTACGGATCTCCGCGCGGCGGCTCGTCGCGGGCCGCAAACCGTCGTTGACCTGGCGCGTCTACGCGTACGGGGGACTGGCCATGGCGGTCTGCTTCGCCCTCGGCACGGTGGCACGCGGCACCGGCCTCGTCGACGACTACCGCCCGCCGCAGGTGTCCCGGCATGACCTCGTCGGTACGTGGACCGACGGCGACGGCGGCACGCTCCGCCTCGCCGCGGACGGCACGGCGACCGCCGGCGGCCTCGCAGGTGACGACCTCGGCGACGAGCGTTGCGACGGCACCGGGGCGTGGACATACGACCGGGGCGACGGCCCGTGGGGGCAGACGGTCAGCCTGGACGGCGTCGGCTGCTGGTCCGCCGAGGAGTGGACCGTGGGCGGTACGGCGGACCGACTGAAGATCAATTACGAGTACGACTGGGACCCGGACTCGACCGAGTGGTACGTGCTGACGCGCCGCTAACGCGGCAGACGTCTGATCCGGAACCGGCGCAGGACCGGCCGTTCCACCAGCGTGTAGGACAGCCACCCGGCGAGGATCGAGAGCAGCGTCACGAAGGGGAGCAGGACGAAGAAGTCACCGGTGTCGAGCCGTGCGTACTCACCGTCCATGACGTGGCGTACCAGCACCTGCATGATGACCAGGTGCCAGAGGTAGATCCCGTACGAGTTGCGGCCGAGCCACTGCGGCACCGGCCTGGACAGCAGTAGCTCGGGCCCGCTGCCGCGAGCGAGCAGCAGCGGCGCCGCGAGCCCCGCGGCGATGAGCATGTGGCAGACGTACCTGACCGTGGCCTCGGTCTTGGTCAGGACAGCCGGGTCGACGACGCTCCCGGCCCAGTCCGTGTTCGCCATGGCCAAGGCGATCAGTGCCACGCCCCAGCACACCCATGGGTGGCGTGCCACCAGGCGCTCGGCGGCGGTGTGCCGACCGGTGGCCGCGGCCCGACCGGCCACGATGGCGAACGCCATGCCGGCGGCGAGGAAGCCCAGGTAGCCGCGCAGCCACCACAGACTCGGCGGGCCGAACGGGTCCGACGGGGTCGTCGAGACCAGCCAGATGACGTCGAGGACCGCGACGCCGGCGAGCAGGGCGAGCGAGACGCGGGTCCCGTGCCGCAGGGTCAGGACCCGGTGCAACACGAACGCGACCAGGGGAAGCGCCAGGTAGAAATGGATCTCGGTGCCTATGGTCCAGGTCTGCGCCCAGTGGCTCACCACTCCCGGATCGGCCCGCAAGTCCTGCCAGTGCTGCACGTGCTGGGCGCTCAGGAGTCGCACCGTGCGCCATGTGTCGCCCAGTCGGTCGCGGTCGAACGCCACAAGCGCGGTCACGATGAGCAGCCAGTACGCGGGGAAGACCCGCAGGAAGCGGTGCCAGAAGAAGTGAGCCGCCTTGGGGGCCGCGCGGCCGCTCAAGGTCGCGTCCACCCAGGGCCGGTAGAGCAGATAGCCACTGATGATCAGGAAGATCGGGACCGCGGCCTGGAAGCCGGTCATCACCCTCGCGAACGGCCCGGCCTCGCCGTTCTCGTCGATCATGCCCCCTGTCCACTGGGCGAGATGGACGAGGAGGACCATGCACGTCGCGATCGCGCGCAGGCCGTCGACCGCCGGCTCGAAGGTCCGCTCGGATCGAACCAGGGTGGGACCGGCTGGAGTCGCCTTCACCCCGTGGCCCGCCGGGACGCCCTCGCCCCGGGCCTGGCCGGAGCCCGTGCGCGGAAGCCTGAGAAAACTCGTCATTGCGATGAATCCCGTTCCCATGACATCTGTAGAACCGAGTTGACGTGCGGAACGTGCGGAACGCGAAGACGTCGGAGAGGGCGCGGGCCCATCCCCCCGTGTGTCCCCCGGTGGCCCGCGCCCTCTGGCGGCGTTGGGTTGGTCTGGCCCGGCGCCGCTCGTGGTGCTGGTACAGGACGCTACGTGCGGGCCGTGAGCCGCGTCGTCCTCTGCCGGTTGGATATCGCGGCAAACCTCTGGTGTGGCCGCGCGGGGTCTGCAACTTCCGCGGTACACCGGCGGTCTGACGTCACCTTCGGGACGGCCCGGATACGCTGCGCCGGTGCGGATCTGCGAGTATCGCCCACGTACCGTCGAGGCGTGGCTCTCGATCGCCGTGTTCACCTTCGGCATGCTGCTCACTCCTCACTTCACGGGCGCGGAGTTCACCGAGTTCGACCTGACCGGGTACGTGCTGGTGGCCCTGATCACGCTGCCGGGCATGCTGGTCAGAAGGGCGCCGGTCGCCGTCTGCGTGCTCGTGAACGCCGCCTATCTCCTGTATGTCCTGGCGGGCTACTGGCCCTTGCTGATCGTGCTCGGTCCCGTGCTCGCCGTCTACACCGTGGCGTACCTGCGGACCACCTGGGTCTCGGTGACGTGCGCGGCCATGATGAGCTCGGTCTGGATCGTCGGCCCTCTGATCAGCTATGACACCCCGACGTTCGGCGTCGTCACGAACGGCCTCTTCTTCCCCGCGGTGATCTGGCGCTTCGGCGCCGTCGCCCGCCGCACCGGCGAACTGACCCGGAAGCTGCGCCGGGAACAGGCCGAGCGGGCCCGCCGCGAGGTCGCCCAGGAGCGTGGGCGGATCGCGCGCGAGCTGCACGACGTGGTCGCCCACCACATGTCGGTGGTCTCGGTCCAGGCGGGCCTCGCGCGGTTCGTCTTCTCCTCCGATCCGGACACCGCGCGGACCGCGCTCGGCACCATCGAGGAGGTCAGCGCCGAGGCCCTGGAGGAGATGCGCCGCATGCTGCACCTGCTGCGCTCGGAGGACGGCGGATACGACTGCGGGGCGCCGGTCGCCCCGATGCCGGGGGTCGAGCGCCTGGACGAGATGGTCGAGCGGGTGCGATCCGGGGGCGTCCCCGTCGACCTCCACGTGGTGGGCGCGCCCCGCCCGCTCGCGCCCGGCGTCGAGCTCTGCGTCTACCGCGTCGTCCAGGAAGCGCTGACCAATGTGCTGAAGCACACGCGTGAGGCCCGGGCCACCGTCGAACTCCACTACCGTCCCACCCACTTGACGGTCTCCGTCATCGACGACGGAAAGGGGGTGATTCCGGCCAGACTGGGGAAGGACGGCGGGCATGGCTTGATCGGCATGCGGGAGCGGGCCAAGCTCTACGGCGGGTCGATCAGCATCGGCCCGCGGAGCGAGGGAGGGTTCGCGGTGCGTCTCACCCTGCCGACCTCCGCCCAGGGAGCGGCGCAGGGGGACAACGCCGAGTCATGACGCGCGTGCTGGTTGTCGACAACCAATACCTGATCCGGGCCGGCCTGGTCGGCCTGTTGCGGGCGGTGCCCGGCTTCGAGGTCGTCGGCGAGGCGGCCGACGGCGCCGAGGCCGTCGCGCTCGCGGCGCGGACCCGGCCCGAGGTGGTCCTGATGGACATCCGGATGCGGGGCATGAACGGGATCACCGCCACCGAGCAGATCCTCGCCCAGGCCGCGGCCGCGGACCAGCAGCCCCCGCGCATCCTGGTGCTGACCACCTTCGACCTCGACGAGTACGTGTACGGGGCGCTGCGGGCCGGGGCGTCCGGGTTCCTGCTCAAGGACGCCGGACCGGAGCGGCTGATCGCGGCGGTGACGGCGGTCCACGGCGGCGACACGCTGTTCTCGCCGAGCGTGACCCGCAGACTCGTCGAGGCGTTCGCCGTCCAGTCCGGGTCGGTGCACGCCGCCGGAGTCGACTCGCCCGGCGCTCTGGACGCGTTGACGGAGCGCGAGATCCAGGTCCTGAAGCTGATAGCGCGCGGCCTGAGCAACGCGGAGATCGCCGACCGCCTCTACATCAGCGAGGCGACCGTCAAGACGCACCTCAACCGCACCATGACCAAGCTGTCGTTGGACAGCAGGGCTCAGGCGGTTGTGGCGGCCTATGAGACGGGACTGGTCACGCCCAGGCGCGCGGGCGGAGACCCCCTAGGGTGAGGCCGGCCGGGGCGACGGCGCCCCGGCCGGCGGTTCGAGTGAAGGGGCCAGCGATGGCAGTCGCACTGTTCACCCTCGGCGGGACGATCGCGATGGCGGGCGTCGGCAGAGCCGGCCAGGACGTTGGGCGAGGCGGGGGCGACGACGGCGGCCCAGGCCGGGGCCAGGACGTGGGCCGGGGCGAGGGTGGCGGTGGCGGCCCCGTTGTCGCGCGGCTGACCGGCGCCGATCTCACCGCCGCCGTCCCCGGACTCACCGAGCTCGGCACCCCGTTGGAGATACGGGACGCCCACGCCGTCCCCAGCGCCAGCCTGACCACCAGCCATATGCTCGCCGTCGTACGGGACGCCTCCCGCGCCGTGGCCGAGGGCGCGGCCGGTGTCGTCGTCACGCAGGGCACGGACACCCTGGAAGAGACCGCTTACCTCGTCGACCTCGTATGGCCGCACGAGGAGCCGTTCGTCCTCACCGGCGCCATGCGCAACCCGACCCTGGCCGGTCCGGACGGCCCGGCGAACCTGCTCGCGGCGGTGCTCGTCGCCGAGGCCGCCGAGGCCCGCGGGCTCGGGGCGCTGGTGGTCTTCAACGACGAGATCCACGCGGCGCGTTGGGCCCGTAAGACGCACAGCACGAGCACGGCGGCCTTCGCGTCCCCCAACGCGGGCCCGATCGGCCATGTCATCGAGGGCGGGGTACGCGTCCTGGCCCGGCCGCCCCGCCACGAGCCGCTGCCGGTCGCGCCCGCTCTGCCGTCGGGCGGGCCGGCCGGGGCGGATGGGTCGGATGCGTCGGGCGGACCGGTCGGGTCGGAGGCGTCGGACGGGTTCGTCGCGGCGGACGCTTCGGACGCGTCGGGCGGGTCCGTCGCGGCCGGCGCTTCGGAGGCGCCCCGCGTGGCCCTGTACACCGCCGCCCTGGACGACGACGGCGCGCTCCTCGACGGCCTCGCGGATACGCACGCCGGGCTGGTCGTCGCGGGCTTCGGCGTCGGGCACGTGCCGGCGCCGCTGGCGCCCGTCCTCGGCGCCCTGGCGGAGCGCATCCCCGTCGTCCTGGCCTCCCGCTGCGGCAGTGGCTCGGTCCTGCGTGCCACCTACGGCGCGGTCGGCTCGGAGGTGGACCTCCAGCGCCGGGGCCTGATCGACGCCGGTCTCCTCGACCCGTACAAGGCACGGATACTGCTCCGGCTGCTCCTGGCCGACGGTGCTGACCGCTCAGCCGTCGCGGCGGCCTTCGCCCGCCACGGCTGAGCGGCTCAGACCTCGCTGAGCGGCTCAGACCCCAAGGAAGCTCGCGTCAGCGGAAGGGGAGAGTGCTCCCCCGGCGGGAGCGGGGCGCCTGACGGCCCGACCCGCACACCGCCGGGAACGCACGGGAGGGCGCTTACTTGTCGTGCTCTTCCTGCTTGTCCTTGTCCTGGCCCTCCTGCTTGCCCTGGTTCGGCCCGAACGGGCCGAGGGGGATGTCCTTCCAGGTGGGGACAGCGATGTCGGGGACGATGCTCGCGCCGCGCTTGCCCTCCTCGGAGTCCTTCGCCTCGTCCGCCGGTGCGGCCTCCGGCTGCGGGTTCACGACCGGGGCGGCCGACTCGTGGTGGTGCTCGGGAGCCGGAGCGGGCGCGGGGGCCGGGGCCGCCTCATGTGACGGGGCGCTGGGGGCGGGGGCCGGAGCCGGAGCGGGAGCAGGGGCGGCCTCGTGGGTCTCGGCGGCGGGGGTCGACGCGGCATTGGTCTGCGACGGCTTGCCGAGGACGGGCTCGGCGGCCGCGACGGGCATGTCAGGGGACAGCCGCGTGTTGTCGGGGGCGGGAGCCGGGGCGGGGGCGGGCAGGATCGTGGCGTCGGCCGTGGCGGTGGACGGGCCGGTGCTGGCGGACGAGCCGTCGGCCATGGCGGTGGAGGGGCCGGTGCTCGCCGTGGTGACCGGCTGGCCGGCGGTGTCGATGACGGCGGGGTTGGTGGCTGGGCGGGGGTCCGCGGCGGCGGGACCGGCCGCGCCGACAAGGGCTGCCGTGGCGACGGCGAAGCCGGCGAGGACGGTGCGCATACGCAAACGCATTCGAATCTCCAAATCGGGTGAAGGGGCCCGAGATCATCGGGCGCGTCGACACCTCATTGCCCCGGCGAAGTGGGGCTGCCGGAGAGATCACTCGAACGCGGGCGCTGATTCACGCGTATGCCACGTATCCTCGCCAGAACGGAGCCCCGCACGACCGCTGTGACCTGCGGCGTCCGCTCAGGCTCCGGGATAAACCCGACTCTGGCGCCCGCTACCGGTCGCGCGGTAGCGGGGCTTGTGTTATTTGCGGCTCAGCATCTTGCCGTCGTAGCACCGCCCGAACTGGCTGTACTGGTCGCCGTAGAAGCCGAACGAGCCGTGCGTGATCGACGTCTGGCCCTCGGCGGGGACGTCGCCGCCGTAGGTGAAGGTGACGTGGCAGTCGCGCGGGGCGAACGTCCACTCGCCGTTGATGCAGGCGTGGGTGCCCCGGGGCCCCATGCGGGTGGGCGATTCGATCACCGTCCCCTGGTCGTAGAGCTGCTTCCGGCTGTCGCTGTAGCAGGCTCCGATGCCCGGGCCGGCGGACGCGGGGGAGACGGTGGCGAACAGCGCGCCGCCCGCCGTCACTCCGGTGCCGGTGACCAGCAGCACGAGACGGGACAAGCGCTTCATCGACGACCTCTGTTTGAACGGCTGATACGGCATGCATCCTTGCCGGGTCCGAAGCGGCCGGTGCGGCGCGCGACCGGCGCCACGCGGAAGACCAGCACAAGGAGTGCACGCGGGGCTGCGGTGTTGACGGATCCGGGCCGTGTCAGGCGGGTTTGCGGGCCTCGATCTCGAAGAAGGCGTGGAACTCCACGGAGGCGGCGGCGTCGGCTTACGGAGACGGGCCGGACGGGCACAAGCCCGTCCGGCCCGCTGGGGTGCTCGCCGGAGCTGCTTCGGAGTTACTCCAGGGCTACTCCCGAGCTACTTCGGGGTGACCCAGACCTGCCGCTTGTTGGTGTTCGCCGTGTAGAGCTGGATCTTGGTGCCGTTGGCGGTCGAGCCGCCGGCCACGTCGAGCACCTTGCCCGAGGCGACGTGCACGATCTGGCCCTTGGCGTTGACCGACCAGCGCTGCGACGCCCCGCCGTGGCAGTCGAAGAGGCTGATCCTGTTGCCGTTCGTGTTCGCGTTGCGCGCGTTGTCCAGGCACTTGCCCAGCGCGCGGAACGTGCCGTCCTTGCCGAGGATCCAGGACTGCGCGACCCCGCCGTTGCACGTGAAGAGCTCGATCTGCGTGCCGTTGGCGGCCTTCCCGCCCTTCACGTCGAGGCACTTGCCACCGAGCCCGGACACCCTGCCCTGCGGAGGCAACTGCGCCCCGGTGTGCGCGGCGAAGTAGCGCAGGCCCTGCACGTCGAACTGCTGGACGTAGGTGCCCGCGCGCTTGTCCTGATAGCCATGCTGGGTGTTCGTGCACATGACCGGCTTCTGGCCGGAGTCGCTGCCCTTGACGCAGTCGCCGCGCGTCGCGCTGCGGTCCGCGTGCTCCATCCCCAACGTGTGGGCGACTTCATGGCTGATGTGGTTGCGCAGGAACGTCTCACCCCAGGAAGGCGAGGGTTTGCCGTCCGCGGTGAAGAACGAGCTGTCGATGTACGCGTGACCGCTGGTCACGGTGTCGGGTACGGACCGGGAGTGGAAGCCGCAGCTCAGGTTCTTGACCCCCGACCCGTCGTGGACGACCTGCCACGGCTTGCCGTCCGTGCCCGGCACGCACGGGCGCTTCAGCAGACCGATGACGACCTCGCCCTTGGGCCTGACGTAGTCCCAACCCACCGGCTTGGTGTCGATGGTGAACGGCAGGTTCGTGACGCGCCGCAGGTCCGTGACCGACGCCTTCACGTAGCGGCCCAGCCAGTCCACGGACTTCTGGTCGTAGAACTTGACGGTGTAGCCGGTTGGCAGCCCCTTGGGCGCGGCCAGTTTCCACCCTTCGCCGTGGGGTGACGCGGCCGCGGCAGCGGCCGTCCTCGGGGTGGATGACGCCTTCAGCGACATGACGCCGTTCTTGAAGGTGGTCCCGTCGATGTCGGAGGCGGCACCGAAGTCCCCGGAGTGGGAGGCGGAGTTGTTCGCCGCCGCACTCGCCGGTGCCCCTGCCGGGTGTGCGGCCTTCGGCGCCTTGTCGTCGGAGCCGAACGCGCTGGAAGTGAGCGGCACGGCGGCGGCGATGCCGGCCGCGGCGCACGCGGCGACGATGGATATGCGACGCTTGCGCGTCAAACGATGCCTGGCTGTGAATCGCAAGTCCCCGTTGGCCTTTCGCAGAAAGAAGGCGTGTCGACCCCGGCCGCTCACCAGTTCGGGAGCCCGGGGCCGAAGTGATCTTAGGGGAGCGGCATCCGCGAAGGCCTACTCGGGAAGTCGCCCGGACGCCCGGACGCCAGGCACTCCGTCAGCGGCTCGCCGGTCCGCCGGGTGGGCGGGCCCTCCGTCGCTGAGCCTGTCCGGGCTGGTTGTCCGTCACTCGCGCGCAGGGTCAGGCAGCGAGGGTGATCGCGGTCAGGGCGATCGCGGAGGAGCCGAAGACAATGGTGTGGCGGGCCTTCTGCAGGAGCTGGACCCAGGAGGGGAAGGCGTTCTCGGCGGCCTTGAGGAAGGCGGCGACGTCGATACGGGCCAGCTCGGCGTCGTTCTTGCGGCGGAAGGCGGCCTCGACGGACTTTACTGCGGTCAGGTTGCTGTAGAGGATCAGGGCGTTCATAGCGATGACCGCGCACTGGAAGATCCAGGTCAACGGGGTACTCCAGGAGTGCTGGGCGAAGTTGAGGACTGCGAGGGTCGTCATGGCCGCGGCGACCGCGACGGGAGCCCAGGTCTCGTGGCCGCCGGCGTCGAAACGCAGACCGTTCTCCTCCAGGACGGCCGGGCGAACGCCCTGGCCGGCCAGCTCCGCATCGGCCGCGGCCTTCGCGACCGGCCCGAAACGGTGCCGCACAAGCGGGATCGAGAGGAAGGCGAGGGCGACGAACAGCTGGCAGACGGCGGCGAAGGCGTTCATCGGAATCTCCCCGAGCATCAGTTGCACTTAGTACAAGTTGGTGGCAGGGGAGAAGGTAACCATGAATTGAACTAAGTGCAAGAGGGTCGGTGTCGGCAGCCAGTCGCCATGGGGGAGTGGCTCTTGCACTTTGTTCAAGACCTGCGCTACGTTGCGATTGAACAAAGTGCAATCCGCGCTGACCCTGAGGGTTCTGACCATGACCGGGCAAGGCGCTGATCTGGGCGACGGTCCCTCATCTGCGGCTGCCTGACCGCCTGTCGGCGGCAGAAGGCGCACCTTCCGGCCTGGGTGCCCCGACACCCGCATGCCTTCGCGAGTCGAGTGCCGCATGTACCCGAGGCGGCTCCTGCGGAACGAGGGGGCTATGGGAGGGAACCATGGAACGTTCGGAGATCGAGGCGTTTCTCGCCCTGGCCGAGGAGTTGCACTTCGGTCGCGCCGCCGATCGTCTGGGGTTCTCCACCGGGTGGATCAGTCAGACCATCCAGAGACTGGAACGCCGCATCGGTGCACGGCTGTTCGACCGCACCAGTCGCAGGGTGACGCTGTCCACCATCGGCGTGAGGTTCCACGACGACCTGCGGCCCGGCTACCAGCAGGTCCAGTACGCCCTGGAGCGTGCCATCAAGGCGGCCCGCGGGTTCGATGATCCCTTGCGAGTGGGGTTCCTCGGCGCGTCCGCGGGGCAGTTCGTCCTGGAGGCGGCTCGCGTCTACCGGGCCGCGCATCCGCGCTCCGAGGTCCACATCCAGGAGCTCCAGATGCACGACTGCATCTCGGGCCTGCGCGAGGGCGCGGTGGAGATGGTTCTCAACACGCGGCCGCTGGCGGAGGCGGACCTGGCCACCGGTCCGGTCTTGTGGAGCGAACCCCGCTACCTGGCCGTATCCACCGGGCATCCACTGGCCGGCCGGGACGAGATCAGCCTGGAGGATCTGGCCGGCGTCACTCTGCTGCGCATGCCGGACAACGCACCGGCCTCCATCAGCGACGACCGGGTGCCGTCCCGCACCCCCGGCGGCAAGCCGATCGCCCACGGTCCCCCCGTCTCCACTTTCATGGAAGTCCTGGGCCTGGTCGGCGCGGACGAAGGCGCCTTCACCGTGGACGGTCAGGTGACCCGCTTCTACCTGCGCCCCGATGTCACCTACGTCCCGTTCGGTGATGCCGCGCCCATCGAGTGGGGCTTCGTCTGGCGCAGGGCGGACGAGACCGCGCGCATCCGTGACTTCAACGAGAGGGCCGTCCTGCTGAGCCGATCGTTTAGCTGGCTCTGACGAGGGTGTACCAGCTGGGCATTGATCACCGTGGTGCCCGCCGAAAGGATTGAGGTCGAAACGACATTCCTTGCGAGGAGTAAATTCCGTGCAACCACGTATGAAGAATCCGGCCTTCGTCCTTCCGGACGGTATGAAGGGCATCGCCGCGATTTTCAAGGCCATCAATCAGGGTGGTATCTCCCATGAGCTCCAGGAGATCGTCGGGCTGAGGGCCAGCCAGATAAACGGATGCAGTGCCTGCGTTCACGCACACGCCCAGAATCTGCGGAAGGCAGGAGTGAGCGAAGAGCGGGTTGCCGCCGTCGCGGCGTGGCGCGAGGCACCGTTCTTCAGCGAGGACGAGGCCGCGGCTCTTCGCCTTACGGAGTCCGTGACCCGGCTGGCCGACCGCTCCGGCGACGCGGTGCCCGACAGGGTGTGGGACGAGGCCGCTGACCACTTCGACGAGCAGCAGCTGGCCGCGCTCCTTCTCGTCATCGGCGTGACCAACCTGTTCAACCGGCTCAACGCGGCCATCAAAGAGCCGGCCGGAACTTCCTGGGGCCAGTAATGGCCGACAGGCTGGATATGACCGCGATGTTCGCGATGCACGACGCGCTGCGGCGTGAATTGCATTACCTGACCAGAGCAGCTGCCGATCCCCGGCGCATGATGAGCACCACAGTCGGCTGGGAGCTCTTCAAGAAGTCCCTGCACATCCACCACACGGCCGAGGACGATGCGCTGTGGCCGGCGCTCCGGGCGACCCTGTCCGGCCGCCCGGACGAGCTGGCGCTGCTGGATGCGATGGAAGCCGAGCATGCCCTGATCGACCCGCTGATCGAGGCGATCGACGTAGCCATGTCCGACCCCGACACCGAACCGGCGGTCGTGGGGAGCCTGGCGGATGAGCTGGCCGACGCGCTGACCGCTCACCTCAAGCACGAAGAGAACGAGGCCATACCACTGATCCAGGCCACTGCGACCCCGCAGCAGTGGGCCCACTTCAGCCAGGTCCACGGCCAGCGAATCGGTCCCGACGCCCCACGGCTTCTCCCCTGGCTCCTGGACGAAGCCACCGAGGAGACCGCCGCCACGATGCTCGCCTCCCTCCCCGAGGCGGCACGCGCCGCCTACGCGGACCAGTGGCGCCCCGCGTACAACGCGCTGGACCGCTGGAACCCGTACACGCCCGTCTGACCCGGGTGCGCATGGTGAGAAGGGCCCCGGAGACCCCGGGGTCCTTCTTGCGCACCCGCGCATGATCGAGGCGGCCTGGCGGGCGCGCGATGGGGTCGGCTGAGGTTGAAGGGTCCGGCGTGGGCGCCGCTGGCTGTGACCATCAGGACGGCTGTCTATCCGTGATCCGAACCTGGCGTGGCAGTGCCGCCTGAGCTCGCTTCGGGTTTCGTGTAGAGGACCTCGCGGACCTGCTCCGTGGCGCGGAGGATGCTCTCGCTGATGAAGTCGCTGAAGCGGGCGATGTTCTCCAGGCGGACGGCGGCCGGGCTGTCGCGGCCAAGGATGCCGACGCCCCGCCGTGCGGTCTCGGCGACCTGGGCGATGCCGCGGGCGCTGGCGATCGTCGACTGGTACCAGACGTCGTCGTCGACGAAGTAGCGCTCGCGGCGGCGTTCGTGGCGTTCCCGGCGGATGAGGCCCTGAGCTTCGAGGACCGCGATCGCTTTGGAGACGGACGCCGGGCTGACCTGGAGGTGCTGGACGAGTTCGGACGCGGTGAGGCTGCCCGCGTCGGCGATAAAGAGGCAGGTCAGCACCCGAGCCGTCATCTTGGGCATGCCCTGCTGCATCAGAAGGGTGGTGAACGCCTCCTCGTACTCGCGCACGGCCTCGGCGTCGCGCCCGTGGCCCTGCACCGGCGCTCCCTGCTCTCGGGGCACGGCCTGCCTGCGCCGGTGGGCCCGGCGTTCGGTGGCGCGGTGGGCCAAGTCGGCGCGGTAGGCGGTGGGGCCGCCGTTGCGCATCACCTCACGCGTGATCGTCGAGGTCGGGCGGTCGAGGCGTCGGGCGATCTCGGCGTAGGGGAGGCTGTCGGCCAGCCCCAGCGCGATCTTCTGGCGGTCCTGCTGGGTGAGCCTGCCTCCCGGCATCGCGATCTCCCTGGTGATCCTTCGTGGCGGTCCCTGATCCCCCACTATAGCGTTCACATCTCGTCCATTGCAACGATCGGAGCAACTTTCGTTGCGTTGCTCTCAAGGTCGTTGCAACAGTTTCTTGGCGTCTACCTGCATAAACGTCGATCATGCGCAACAGATGTGTTGTCAGATTCTGAAAAGCAACGTAGCTTTTCCGGTGTCAGAAACAACGAACGACCACGGGAGAGCACGATGCAGAAGTTCGACACCCCCGCCCCGATCTCCGCCGTCCTGGACATCCCCGCCGGACGCATCCAGGTCATCGCCGCGGACCGCGCCGACACCACCGTCGAGGTCCTGCCCGCCAACGCCTCCAAGGGCCGCGACACCAAGACCGCTGAGCAGACCACCGTCGCCTACGCCGACGGCGTCCTGCGGATCTCGGCCCCGACCCCCAACAACCAGCTCTTCGGCCCCTCCGGATCCCTGGAGGTCACCGTCCAACTGCCCGTCGGCTCCCGCATCGAGGTCAAGGCCGCCAGCACCGAGCTCCGCGGCGTCGGACGCCTCGGCGACATCGCCTTCGAAGGCGCATACCGCCAGATCAAGATCGACGAGGCCGCGAGCGTCCGCCTCACCGCGACCGACGGCGACGTCGAGGTGGGCCGGCTCAACGGCCCCGCGGAGATCAGCACCGCAAGGGGCGACATCCGGATCGCCGAGGCCGTGCGCGGCACGGTCGTGCTCCGCACCCAGTCCGGCGACATCTCGGTCACCGCCGCCGCCGGCGTCTCGGCCGCCCTGGACGCCGGCACCGACTGCGGCCGCGTCAGCAACGCCCTCAAGAACGATGGCACCGCCGAACTCGACATCCGCGCCACCACCTCCCACGGCGACATCACCGCCCGCAGCCTCTGAAGGAGCAGCACCAGGACTGTCCGGCCGGACCCACCGCTATCGAGATCCTTTCGGTGCGGCAAGAAGCCGAAGCGTTCGGCGGACTGTTCCTTCGAGGCAGCCGTCGGGGCGCACTGGGCCGGCCCGGTGCGGCGCCGCCTTCGGGAGCCGCCGACCGGCGGACCGACATCCTCCGGCCGACGCCCCGCAGTGCCTGCCAGCGCTTCTCGTCGGGTTACGGGACGAGGTCGGCGAGGCGGTCGACCTGGGTGGGGTCGGTGGACCAGCAGTAGAGCATGACCTCGTCCGCGCCCAGATCGGCGAACCGGTCGATCGTCTCGCGGACGGCCTCCGGGGTGGTCAGCAGGCTGTCGACCGCCCAGGCCTGCGCATTGCCGGTGAACGCGTAGTACTCCAGCAAGGCGGCGCGCGCCTCGTCCGCCTGCTCGGTGCCGAGTGCCACGTTCACCTGGGCGACGATGCGGGGACGACCGGCCCGCCCGGCGCGCTGCCAGGACTCCTCGACCGTACGGAACAGGCCGCCCGCCCACGAGGGCGGCGCGGCGGCGAGGAAGCCGTCGCCCCAGCGGGCGATCCGCTCCAGCGCGGCGGGCTTGAACCCGCCGAAGAGGACCTCCGGGCCGCCGGGCCGAGCGGGGCGCGGACCGATGGGGCCCGCGGCGTCGCTGTAGGGCTCGCCGGACCAGACGCGGCGCATCGTCTCCATCTGCGCGTCGAGACGGGCGCCGCGGCGGCGCAGTTCGGTGCCAGCGGCCGCGTGGTCGTCCTCGCGCCCGCCGATCCCGAGCCCGAGCACGAACCGCCCACCGGAGAGCCGGTCGAGGGTGGCTGCCTGCTTGGCCAGCAGCGCGGTCTCGCGCAGCGGGGCGAGCAGGACCTGGGTCTGGACGCGGATACGGCTGGTGGCCCCGGCGAGGGCCGCCAGGGTCACCAGGGGCTCGGGGTTGTCGTACACGAGCCGGTCCAGCAGCCCGAGCGTCGAGAACGGACCGGCGTCGGCACGCCGCGCCCAGTCGAACAGCGCGGCGGGGTCACTGATGGGAAGGCCAAGGCCGACATGCATGAGAACTCATCCTTAGGAAGGGCACGACGAATCGTGCGATCACTGATCGCTTGCCGCCCCTCCTGCACCTCGGTCGCGCGATGGCGTGAGGTGGTGGCTCCCGCTCTGCGGCGTACTTCTGGAGAGCCTTGATCTTTTAGAGTGCCTGCACCCTAGCGAACGCGACGAACGCCGTCCACTCCTCGGGGGAGAAGGAGAGGGCGGGGCCGGTCTTGTCCTTGGAGTCGCGGACGTGCACGGTGTGCGGGCAGGTGGCGACCTCTACGCACTGGCCGCCGTTGTCGCCGCTGTACGTCGACTTGTGCCAGTCCAGGGCCACTTCGACGCACTGGCCGCCCGCGTCGCCGCTGTAGCTGGACTTGAACCATGCGAGGTCGGTGGTGTTCACAGTTCGCCTGCCATCTGCTCAATGAACGTGGCGGACTCTCCCAGCGAGAGCGCCTGGGACCGCAACATGCCGAAGCGCTCGATGAGTTCGCTGACCTGCTCGCGGTCCTCGATCAACACTCCACCTGCCTGGCCCTCCACGTAGGCTAGCCGCTCCCGTTCGGGGGTCTCCAGCAGTGTCCACGGCCCATTGAAGCCCGCGTGGGCTTCGCGGGCCGTCGGCATCACCTGGATGTGGATATTCCGCCGCTCGCCGAGCTCCAGCAACCGCTGCAACTGCCCGCGCATGACCTCGCGCCCACCCAGCGGCTTGCGCACCAGCCATTCCTCGATGACGAAGGTCAGCGTGGCCGCCGGAACGCGCTCCAGCAGGGCCTGCCGCGCGAGCCGCGCCTCCACGCGCCGTTCGATCTCCTCCTGGTCGAGGTGCGGCACTCGTGCACCGAGCACGGCGCGGGCGTACTCCTCGGTCTGCAGGAGTCCGTTGAGTACGAGGCAGTCGTACGTCCACAGGGTGACGACCTGGGCTTCCTGGTCCTTGTAGCCGTTGAACCACGACGGGTACCGGTCCCGCTCCACGTGCTTCGCGGCCTTCTTGATCACCCCCTTGACGCCCAGCAGATCCTCCGTCCCCGTGATGAACTTGGGGCTCGGCATCCGCCTGCCGCCCTCGATCATCGCCACCAGCGACGTCGAGTACTTCACATGATCGGCCAGCTGATCGCGTGTGAAGCCTTTTGCCTCCCGGAGCCCCTGTACGACCGCTCCGAAGACCCTCATGCTCGACGAACCTTCGTTACTGCCACTCACTGTGCGCCCCCTTAATGTGCACACGCAGGTGTGTAGTTGCGTCACTGCTGGTCAGAGTAGGCACGGGCGGCCACCTTTGACCGTATGAAGACGCAAACACCACCCGAAGTGGTGCTCCAACTCGACGCTGACCCGGCGCAGTTCTCCGGGCTGCGGCGTATCATCGGCGCGCACCTGCGCCTGTGGGGCCGGTTCCCGCTGGCCGGGGCGGCGGAGTTGTGCGTGACGGAGTTGCTGAGCAACGTGCACCGGCACGCGGGTTCGCCGGAGTGCGAGCTGACGCTGCGGCTGCTGGCGGACGGCGTGGAGGTCGCTGTCAGCGACCACTCGTACGTCCTGCCCCGGGCCACGGGGCTACCGGCCTGGCGGTCGGAGACCGGGCGCGGGCTGTCCGTGGTGGCCGGGCTCGCGGACACCTGGGGGGCGACCCCGACCGCGACCGGCAAGCGCGTGTGGGCGGTGCTCCGGTGATCACGCGCAAGCTGATCGACTCCGTGGCGGCGTGGAGCTGGCTGGAGACGACGGAGGTCGGGACGGCGGCGTTCGTGCTGATGGCGCGGCCGGAGCCGGACGAGCGGATGGCGGCGCTCGCGGACGGGATGGGGCTGGTCACCCCGCGCCGGCGGCTGCCGAGTGTGGGGCCGCGCGTCGTGCTGCGCGGGCTGTCGTACGCGGCCGTACGGGTGGACGGGTGCGACCACGCGATCGGGGTCCTGGTCGGCGAGCGATGGTCGCGGTTCGTCGCCGGGGGTGGGCCGGTCGTGCTGATGGCGGGGCTGCGGCCGCTGCGGCGGGGTGCGACCCGCGACGAGGTCGACGCGTACGTCGCCGCCGCGACCATCGCCGACCGCATCCGGCTCGGCATCGCCCACGCGCGGGGTGTCCGGTGACCTTCCTCGTACCGGTGAACCTCCCCGGTTCAGGGGCGTCGGCGCAGGCCGTAAGCCATAGCGTTCCGGTCGAGGTGGACATGCTGGTCGGGCGGCTCACGGTGGGCACTTCGACGCTGCCCGTGGACCGCAACGGGTGAGAGGAGCCTCTGGTCGTGGCTGCGGACCGGGTCGGACGGGAGGCCTTGCCCTGGGTGCGTTTCCTGCCCGAGGCAGACGTGGAGACGCTGGCATCTGAGCTGGCCGACACGGTGAGCGAGGCGGCGTCGCTGGGCGACGCGGGCCCCCGTGGCGCAACTGCTTCTGGAGTGGCGGCACAGCGCCGAGGTGTCACGCCGACCCCGACCTGCACGCGGCGCTGACCCGCCCGCTCGGTGAGGACCACGGCCCCGCACTGTCACCGCACCCGGAGGAGAGCGGGTAAGGCCGAAGCGCGGTGGGCGGGCGGGTGCCCGGCACCCTCTCAGGGCACCGGGCATCCGCGGCATGAGGGGCTGCTAGAGACCGACGTCCCACCAGCTGTGGTGGCCGTGGCCGTGGCCGTGGCCATGGCAGTGGTGGCCGTGCCCATGCCCGTGGCCATGTCCGTGCCCATGGCCATGTCGGTGGCAGTCCCCGCCACCGAACTGCGCGGCTGCCGACGACGGCGTGAGCGGCATCGCCTGTGCGGCACCGGCCAGTGGCAGGGTCGCGGCGGCGGTGAGCAGGGCGGCGGCCGCCACCCGATGGAGCTTGTTCATGATCGAACTCCTTGATGTCTGCGGGAGCGAGACATCTCGGAACGTAAGTCAGCGGTGACCTCCTGTCGCACCGAGCGTCATGCCACTGCTCCATTGAGGTGTCGAAACGGCCGTGACATGCGAGTCCGCTTGACGGGCCGTACCGTCGTGGTAGGCACTCATCTCCGCTGTTTGGAGGCGATATGCCCCGCACGGCGCTCGACCCCCTGTTCACCGCCGTGGACGCGCCCGCCTTCACCGACCGGCACCTGGCGGAACTCGCCGCCGGGACGCTCGCGGCGGTGCGCGTCCCGGACTTCCTCGACCGGCAGACGTGCGCGTCGGTGCTGGCGGGCCTCGACCGGCTGCCGACCGCCGACTACGACCACGCCCGCGTACCCACCCCGATCCTGCGGTTCGGACCCGCGCTCAACGACTACCGCGAGCCCGACGGGACGTTGGACGTCGACCGGTATCTGAAGCACGCCGAGGCCGCCGACGACGCGTGGCGGCGGGCCGGAATACGGCCGGATCCGATCGCCGCCTCCCTTGAGCGGCTCGGTTCCGCCTGGGGGGTCACCGTCAGCCCTGCCACCATCGACGGCCGACCGGCCTTCGGCGGCACGCTGCGCGAGATCGACAACGGCGCGCTGATCCACTACGACTCGGTCAACCGCGAGTTCCCGACCGGGCTCTTCGACCAGCAGGTCGTCGCCCAACTGGCCTTCAACATCTGGGTGCAGGCCCCGGCCGACGGCCGCGGGGCGACCATGATCTGGCGACACCGATGGGAGCCCGTCGACGAGCGGTACCGCGACGCCTACGGCTACCGGCCGGAAGCAGTGAACGGCCACCAGCGGGTGAGGCTCGTCCCCGAGACCGGCGACGGGCTGCTGTTCAACCCGGTCCACTTCCACGCGGTCGAACCCTGCCCCGGCCAGCGGCGGATCGCCTTCGCCTTCTTTCTCGCGCTCACCCTCACCGGCCAGTTGATCTCCTGGTCATGACACCGTCTCCGTAAGGGCATATGCCTGCCATGGACGAACTGACCTACGACGACATCAAGGCCGCCACCGACCGGATCGCCGGGCGCGTCCGCCCGGTCGCCGTGGCCCCGCTGGATACCGGCGAGATCCGTACCGGCCATCGCGAACCCCACCACACCCATGAGTGGGGCGAGCCCACGCCCTGCCATGTCTGGCTGGCGCTGGAATACCTTCAGCACACCGGGTCGTTCAAGGCCCGTGGCGCGCAGAACTTCATCCGTGCCCACCGGGAGGCCGGCGCCCTCCCGGACGCCGGTGTCACGATCGCCTCGGGCGGCAACGCCGGGCTCGCCTGCGCCTGGGCCGCCCAGCAGCAGAACGTCCGGGCCACCGTCTTCCTGCCCGCCACCGCCCCGCCGGTGAAGGTGGCCAGGCTGCGCGGCTACGGGGTGGAGGTGCGGCTGGTCGGCGCCGAGTACGCCGAAGCGGCGGCCGCCTGCGAGGAGTTCGCCGCCTCCAGCGGCGCGCTCACCTCGCACGCGTACAACCACCCGCTCATCGCGGCCGGAGCGGGGACGCTGGTGGAGGAGCTCCGCCGGCGGATCCCCGACCTGGACACCGTCGTCGTCGCGGTCGGCGGCGGCGGGCTGTTCTCCGGGGTCGCCACCGCCGCCCGGCATCACGGTGTGCGGGTCGTCGCCGCCGAGCCCGAGAACTGCCGGGCGTTGAACGCGGCACTGGAGGCCGGGGCGCTCGTCGACGTCACCGTCGATTCCGTGGCCGCCGACTCGCTGGGCGCCCGGCGCGCCTCCGCCATGGCCTTGCACGCCGCGCAGCAGGAGAACGTCCTCTCCGTGCTGGTGTCGGATACCGACATCGTCCAGGCCCGGCAGGCTCTGTGGGAGCACCACCGCATCGCCGTCGAACACGGCGCGGCCACCGCGTTCGCCGCGCTGACCAGCGCGAACAGGGTGTACGTGCCCGTCAGCGGGGAGAAGGTCGCGGTCGTGCTGAGCGGTGCCAACACGGATGCGCGGACGTTGGCGGCTGACACGTAGCGAACATACGAACGCGCGATCGGATGTTCATTAGAACGTGTGATCACCGCCGGTAACGCTTCCCCCGTGACTTAGGGGCACGCGATGCTTACGTTGTGCGAGCGGGGGGCTGCAGACTTTCGCCGCGCGACCCGGGCCAGCGGTCAAGTCCCATACCGCGCCGGGGGGTTGGTCCCACTCAGCATTCACACGAGGAGTTCGTTTCGTGAACGTAGTCACCGACATCGTCGCCGCCGTCGCCTGCTTCCTGGGCTGGCTCATCTGACGAGATTGAGTCCGACGCGAGTCCCCGCGTCGATGTGACGACCCGGCGCCGCCCTCCCGGTCCCACGGAGGGGCGGCGCTGTGTCGTTTGCCGAGCGGGGCGGCTGGTCAGGCGAGGTGCGGGATCAGGGCCTCCGCGATGGCGACCTGGGTCTCCTGGAGCTCGTCCTCCCCGTCCTCCACGTCCCACAGGGAGTTCTGGAGCACCCGCGCCAGGGTCCAGCGCATCGCGCGCTGGCGGTCCAGCCCGACCACCTCCGTCAGGAGGTCGAAGCGGCGGCGGACCGCGCGGGGGATGTCGCCGGTGGCGGCGACTTCGTCCCAGCGGTTGCGCAGCGCGGGCATCAGATCGAAACCGGGGTCGCCCGCGAGGGGCTTGGGGTCGATGGCCAGCCAGGGCTCGCGGCCGGAGCCGGGGAGGGAGGCCAGCACGTTCTCGTAGTGCAGGTCCCAGTGGAGCAGCCGGTCGCCGGGTTCGTCCCGGACCTCCCGTACCGCGGCCGCGCAGGTCTCCAGCAGACGGCGTTCGTCCGGGTCGCTCAGTTCGGGCAGGGCGCCGGGCAGCTCGGCCAGCATCGCGTCGGTGAGGTCGGCGAGGGTGCGCAGCCCGGCGGGGGCGGGGCGGGCGGCGAGGCGGGACAGCAGCCCGGCGAGCTTGAGCAGGGCCACCTGGTCGTCGGGTACGGAGGCGAGGGAGCGCCGCCCGTCCAGCCGCTCCAGCAGCATCGCGCCGGACGCGGCGTCGTGGTCCAGCAGGCGCACGACGCCGTCGCCCGACCATGCGCGCAGGCCGAGCGGCTCGCCTTCGGTCTCGTCCGTCACCTGCTGGAGCTTGAGCGCGGCGGCGGTGCCGTCCTCGCGCAGGACGGGTACGACGAGGGCGGCCGCCCCGTGCGCGGGGGCGCCGTCCGGACGCAGTCCCCACCGCTCCAGGAACTCCGCGATCAGCTTCGGCAGCGCGGCGATCCACTCCGGGCCGTCGTCGTAGTCCTGGTAGGCGGCGGCGAGTCGCTCGGGGACGGTGATGCGCGTCATGAAGGGGGAGGCTCCTCGATGATGCCGATGGGGTGACCCGGCGCGGTGATCTTACGATCGCCGTCCGATCCGGTCACCACTGGTCCGGGCCCCGCCCCCACGGCCCGTCAGCCCACGGGCTTCTTGCGGATGGTGACGTCACATGTGACGGGAGCCGTGACGGGAGCGGAGCCGGTCGTCACCTTGATCGGCTGGCTCTTCTGCGGGTCCACGGTGGCGACCTTGGGGCTGTTCTGGAGGCGGAGATGCTCGCCCCCGGACTTCCACGTGACGAAGGCGTCGTAAGTGAACTTCTTCGTCATGTCGGGGTTGGTGAGGGTGGCGGCATAGACGAGCTGCTTGCTCGCCGCGTCGTAGCTGCACTGGACATCGGACGCATCGGCCAGGCCGTTGATGTCGTCGGCGCCGGGCGGCATGGTCACGTTCCCGCCGGTGCCGGCAGAGGACGAGGAACCGCCTCCGCTGGTGCCGCCGGACACCAGGCCGCCCGAGCCGCCGTTGTTGTCGCGGTCCTTCTTGCAGCCGGTCAGTGCGGTGGCGAGCACGATCGTGACGGCGGCGGCGACACGCAGATGCCGACGTTGCATACAGAATCCCCCGTGAACAGTGAAAGTCAGGCCAGGTGGCCGGAGTTGGCAGGTTCGCGCCACCCTAGGTGCAGCCCCCGCCTACCTCAAAGTCAGGCTGGCGGTCACCGTCTCCGCGAACTCGACCGCCGCCGGGCTCAGCGCCTCCCACTGGCGGACCGCCCAGCCCGCCGCCAGGGGAGGCAGCGACGGGATCGGGATCAGGCGGAGGTCGCGTCGGGCGGCGTCGTGCCAGCCGGGAAGGGCGGGCACGACGGCGTGGCCGAGGCCCAGTTCGGCCAGCAGGATCGCGGTGTCCCAGTCCGCGACGCTCGTCGTGGACGCCGGCTCGGTGCCCTGGCGGGTGAGGTGCTGGTCCAGCCGCGCCCGCGAGACGGAGTTCTCCGGGAGCCGGATGTGGCGGATGGCGGACAGCTCGTCGGGGCCGATCTCGGCGCGGTCCGCGAGCGGGTCTCCCGCCCGGACCGCCAGCACCCACGGCAGCGTGGTGACGGGCCGCTGCTCCACGCCCCGCACCGGCGGGCCGATCGTTATCCACGCCAGGTCCACCGTGTTCGCGGCCAGTGCCTCGAAGCACGCGCGGCTGGAGTTCTCCGTCTGGAACTCCAGCCTGACGTCCGGATGCCGCTCGCGGAACGCCACCACCCCGGCCGACATGAAGTGCCGCACGGTCGTCGCGCCCGTCGTGACGCGCACCGTCCCGCCGTCGCCCTGCCGCATGTCGCGCAGTCGCCGCAGCGCGTGGTCGAGGCCGCCGAGCCCGTCGGCCGCCGCGCGGTGCAGGACACGGCCGGCCTGGGTGGGCGCGACACCGCGCGGCTGGCGCTCCAGCAGGGCGAGGCCCAGCTCCCGTTCGAGCCGCTTGACGCGCTGGCTGACCGCCGACTGGGTGCAGCCCAGATCGCGGGCCACGGCGCTGAGGCTGCCGGAGTCGCATACCGCGACGAAGGCGCGGAGATCGTCGAGAGTCATGAAGTCAAAGGTATAGCTGAAATCAAAGGGATAGCTGGGGGGTTTGGAAGGAAACCTGAGGATTGACTTGGGTGTTCGGCAGGAGCGATGATCTTCTCAGGGCCCTGGGCGGCAACCCGTCCACGGCGGCCGCGTCACGGCTCCGGACCGTATGGCCGCCACGGACGGGTGCCGACCCGACCGAGGTTGACACCCGCGCGAATGCTTCGGATGATCCCAGTCACCGCCCGGTCCGCCCCCAAGGAAGGCGGTCGGCCCGATGAGGCTCCCGCGCCGCGTGCCCGCGGTCCCCGTTCCCGCGGTCCCCGCGCTGCTCTGCGTTCTCGTCGGCGTACTCCTCGCCGGATTCCTCGCCGCCGACCCGCTGTCGCCGGACCCCCGCCCCGCGCGGCCGCCCGGCGGCGGCACCGTCGACGTATGGCTCACCACCACCTCCGGGCCCGGCGGCCGGGACGTCGTCAAGGGGCTGGAGCGGCAGCGGCCCCTGCGGTTCACCGGGCGGGCGGCGGGGCGCGGCGCCATCACCGTTGACGCGTCGCGGACCTACCAGGAGTTCGCGGGCGGCGGCGCCTCGTTCACCGACACCGCCGCATGGCTGCTGAACAGCAGCGGCGCGCTGAGCGACCGTAAGCGCGAGGAGGTGATGCGCAGGCTCTTCTCCCCGGACGACGGCATCGGGCTGAGCTTTCTGCGCAACCCGATGGGCGCCTCCGACCTCGCACGCTTCGGCTACACCTACGATGACCTGCCGGCGGGCCGCACCGACCCGGGCCTGAGCCGCTTCTCCATCAAGCACGACCTCGCCGACGTCCTGCCGCTGACCCGGCGGGCCCGGGAACTCAACCCCGCCCTCACCGTCATGGCCTCGCCCTGGACCGCCCCGGCCTGGATGAAGGACAACAAACGACTGGACCAGGGCCACCTGGCCGCCCGCTATTACGGCACGTACGCCCGCTACTTCGTGAAGTACCTCCAGGCGTACCGGGCACACGGGGTCCCCGTCGGCTACGTCAGCGCGCAGAACGAGCCCACCTGCTGCCGCGGCTACCCCTCCATGCGCTGGAGCGGCTCCGGCCTGCACTACTTCACCAAGCGCGAACTGCTGCCCAGGCTGCGGGCCGCGGGCCTGCCGACGAAGGTGCTCGCGCTGGACTGGAACTGGGACCGGTACGAGAGCCACGGCGCGCCCGTCGTCGCCGACCCGGCAGTCCGCGCCCACCCCAACTTCGGCGGGATCGCCTGGCACGGCTACTCCGGTGACGCGCGGACCCAGAGCGCGGTCCACGACGCCCACCCCGGCGTGGACGCCTTCGACACCGAGCTCTCCGGCGGGGACTGGACCGCCGACCAGCACCGGTCCGACATGCGGGGCCTGATCGACGCCACCCGCAACTGGGGGCGCAGCTGGGTCAAGTGGAGCCTGGCCGTCGACCAGGACGGCGGGCCGCACCACGGCGGCTGCGGGAGCTGTACGGGGCTGGTCACCGTGCACAACGGCGACCGGCGGCACGGCGAGGCCGACTTCACGGTCGAGTACTACACGATGGGGCACCTGACGAAGTTCGTGCGGCCGGGCGCGAGCCGCATCGCCTCGACCGCCGACTCCGCCGTCCCGAACGTCGCCTGGCGCAACCCGGACGGCTCGCGGGCGCTCATCGCGTACAACGACACCGGCCGCGCGCGCACCATCGAGGTGGGCGCGGACGGCCGGTCGTTCCGCTACGAACTGCCCGCGGGCGCGTCCGCGACCTTCACCTGGCGCGGGGACTGACCGCCCGCGGGCGGCCGCGCGGCGGGACGGGGCGGCTGAGGGCCGCCGCGTACGACGGCCAGCACCAGCACGCCCGCCGCGAGAGCCGTCAGCCCGGCGTACAGGCAGATGCGGTCCAGGCCGGCGGCGAACGCGTCGCGCACCACCGACTCCAGCGCGCGCCGGGCGGGGCCGGGCTCGGCCGCGTGCAGGACGGACTGGGCGTGGCCGCCGCTGATCGCCTCCGCGGCCTCCCCCGTGTGGTCGCCCGGCGCCTTGTCCCGCACGACGTCCCGCACGCGCGACGCGAACACCGTGCCCAGCACCGCGATGCCCAGCGCGTACCCGAGCTGCTTGAAGGTGTTCACCGCGCCGCTGGCCATGCCCGCGCGCTCCGGCGGGGCCGAGCCGAGAGCGGCCTGCACCAGGACCGGCATCGAGCATCCGATGCCTGTGCCGGTCAGGGCCAGTCCGGGCGCGAGCGCGGCCCAGTCGGCACCGGAGTCCAGCAGCAGCACGTTCATGAGCACGCCCGCGCCCACCAGCAGCAGCCCGCAGCCGACCGCCCGGCCAGGCGCCACGCGCCCCAGGAGCCGTCCGCCGAGGGCGCCGACGAGCATCGCGGTCACGCCCAGCGGCAGGATCGCCAGACCGGCCTGCACCGGGCTGAGGCCGAGGACGGACTGGAACCAGATACCCGTGTATGTGAGGTAGGGGAACGCCGCGGCCTGGAGCAGCAGGGAGGCGGCCATCAGGACGGCGAAGGACGGGCGGCGCATCAGCCGCAGGTCCAGCAGCGGCTGCCGGGTCCGCCGCTCCGCCAGGACGAACGCCACGAGCGCCACGGCGGAGCCGAGGAGGGCGGCGCGGGCGGCCGGGTCGGACCAGCCCTCCTCGCCGCCCCGGATCAGTCCGTACGTCAACGCCCCGGCGCAGAGCGTGAAGAGCACCGCGCCCGGCCAGTCCACTCGGGAACCGGGCGCGCCGCGCGACTCCGCGACCGTGCGGACGGTGATCCATATGGCGAACACGGTCAGCGGCAGGTTGACGAGGAAGATCCAGCGCCAGTCGGTGTACTCGGTGAGCAGACCGCCCAGCACCGGGCCCATGGCCGCGGCCGCGCCGCTGGTGCCGCCCCACACGCCGAACGCGACGGCACGGTCCCGCCCGGCGTACGCGGCCATCAGCAGCGGGGTGTTGGTCGCGAACATCGCGGCCGCGCCCACGCCCTGCACGGCCCGCGCGGCGATCAGCACGCCCGCGTCGGCGGCCAGCCCGCAGGCGAGGGAGGAGAGCGCGAAGACGGCCAGTCCTGCCACGTACAGGCGGCGCCGCCCGAACAGGTCCGCGGCGGAACCGGCGGCCATCAGCAGCGCGGCCAGCGCCAGTGCGTAGATGTCCATCACCCACTGGAGGGAGGTGAAGGAGGCGTCGAGACCGCGGGCGATCTCCGGCAGCGCCGTGTTCACGATCGTGACGTCGACGAGCAGCATGAAATTGCCGAGGGTGATGGCCGCCAGGGGCCACCATTTGCTCCGCATGGGAACTCCGAACTCCGTGGTAGGGAAAAGGCGTTGCCATACGGTCCGGTCGGGGGCGGAACCATCTCCAGCCGGCCCAAGTCGACGCGGCGGATTCCGACATGGCATTAGCCTGGAGCGGTGAAATCCGACAGGGGCAGGGATGGGAAGGGAGCCGGCGGACGGCCGGGGCCCGCCGCGTACGACGACCTCGACCGGCAGCTCGTGCACGCCCTCCAACTGGACGGCCGCGCCCCCTTCAGCCGGATCGCCGAGGTGCTCGGCGTCTCCGACCAGACCGTCGCGCGCCGCTACACCAGGCTGCGCTCCTCCGGTGCCATCCGCGTCTTCGGGCTGACCGACCCCGCCCAGCTCGGCGAGGTGGTCTGGCTCGTGCGCGTGGAGTGCGAGCCGGACGCCGCGGCCTCGGTCGCCGAGGCGCTCGCCCGCCGACCCGACACGTCGTGGGTGAGCATGCTCTCCGGCGGTACGGAGATCGTCGCCGTGACACGGGCGGCCACCGACGAGGACAGCGACGCGCTGCTGCTCCGGGCGCTGCCCCGGACCCGGCAGGTGGTGGGCATGACCGCGCACTTGCTGCTGCACACCTTCTTCGGGGGCCGCCACGGGCTGGTCAACAAGTCCGGTGCGCTGACCGGGCGGCAGGTCGCGCGGCTGCGCGGGCCCGACCCGGTGCGCGACGCGGCCCCGGCCGGGCCGCTGACCGACCAGGACCGGCGGATGCTGGAAGTGCTGGCGCGGGACGGGCGGGCGCGGCCCGCCGAACTGGCCGCCGTCACCGGGTGGTCGCAGACGACCGCGCGCCGTCGGCTCGCGGAACTCGCGGCCGACGGCACGCTCTACTTCGACGTCGACTACGACCATCGGGTCTTCGGCCTCGGGATCACCGCCATGCTCTGGCTGTCGGTGGCGCCGGCCGACCTCGCGGCCACCGGCGAGGCGTTGGCGCGTCACCCGGAGGTGGGGTTCGCCTGCGCGACCACCGGCCCGCACAATCTGCTGGCCTCCGTGATCTGCGCGGATGTGCAAGCGCTGTACACGTATCTGACGACGCGTATCGCGGCGCTGGGCGCCGTGCGGCAGATGGAGACGTCGCCGAGGATCCGCACGGTCAAGGGCCCGGGGCCGCTCCAGGTGGGGCCGCACGCGTCCCGCCCGCACGGGTCCGGCCCGCACGCGTCCCGGCCGCACGCGTAGGAGCACGCGCAGGAGCCCGTCGACGCGCGAGCACGCCGATGTGGCGGCCGTCAACGCAAGAGCACTTCACGTCCTGTTCATGTCAATGGCTGTGCGGTCGTTGACGCTTGTAATGAACCTGCCGAACCCTGAGGGCGCGCCATCTCGTTCTTGCTCCGCTCCCCCCAAATCCCGGAGGAATCGAATGCGTCGGCTGTCCACAACCCTTGCCGCGACCGTCGTCACCGCGGCCGCCACCGTGGCCCTGGCGGCCCCCGCCCACGCCGCCCCGGCCGACAAGCCGCAGGTGCTGTCGAGCTGGACTCAGACGGACGCGTCCAGCTACAGCGCCTGGGTCAACGCGCGTAACGACCAGAGCGCCTGGGCGGCGTACGAGTTCGACTGGTCCACGGACTACTGCAGCAGCTCGCCCGACAACCCGTTCGGGTTCCCGTTCCAGACGTCGTGCGCGCGCCACGACTTCGGCTACCGCAACTACAAGGCGGCGGGGACGTTCGACGCCAACAAGTCCCGTCTCGACAGCGCCTTCTACGAGGACATGAAGCGGGTCTGCAACGGCTACGGCGGCGCCAGCAGGACGGCGTGCGACAGCACCGCGTGGACGTACTACCAGGCCGTGAAGATCTTCGGCTGACCCGTGGTCGCGTGCTCCCCGGCCGTGTCCCGGCGGTGTCCCGGGCGCGGCCGGGGGAGCGCTCCGCGCGGCTAGCCCAGCAGCCGTTCCAGGACGACCGCTATCCCGTCCGCCTCGTTCGACGCCGTGATCTCGTCGGCCACGGCCTTGAGGTCCGGGTGGGCGTCCGCCATCGCGACGCCGTGGGCCGCCCAGCCGAACATCGGGATGTCGTTCGGCATGTCGCCGAACGCGATCGTGTCGGCGGCCGTCAGCCCCAGGCGGCGCGCCGCGAGCGACAGCCCGGTGGCCTTGGTGAGGCCCAGCGGCAGCAGCTCGACTATGTCCGGGCCCGCCATCGTCACGCCGACCAGCCCGCCGGCCACCGCCGTCGCCGCCTCGGCCAGTTCGTCGTCGCTCAGCCGGGCGTGCTGGATGTACAGCTTGTTGAGCGGCGCGGACCAGACGTCGGCGACGTCGGTGAAGGGCGTGTACGAGAGCGAGCCCTCCACCGTGCGGTAGCCCGGCCCGATCAGCACCTCGCCGTCGAGGCCGTCGCGGCTCGCCGCGAGGAACACCGGGCCGACCTCCGCCTCGATCTTGGCCAGCGCCAGACCGGCCAACTGCCGGTCCAGCGTGACGGAGGTGAGCAGCCGGTGCTCGCCGGCGTGGTACACCTGTCCGCCCTGCCCGCACACCGCCAGCCCCTCGTAGCCGAGGTCGTCCAGGATGTGCCGGGTCCACGGGACGGCGCGGCCGGTGACCACGATGTGCGCGGCACCCGCCGCGCACGCCGCGGCGAGCGCGTCACGGGTGCGGGACGAGACCGTCCCGTCGGAGCGCAGCAGCGTCCCGTCGAGGTCCGTCGCGACGAGCCGGTACGGAAACGGGGATTCCGCCGGATCTCGCCCGCTCACGTGGTGCGGGCCTGACGCACCGGCTCCAGGATCTCGCGGCCGCCCAGGAACGGGCGGAGCACCTCGGGCACCCGCACCGAACCGTCGGCCTGCTGGTGGTTCTCCAGGATCGCGACGATGGTCCGGGTGACCGCGCACAGCGTGCCGTTGAGCGTGGCCAGCGGGCGCACCCGCTGCTTGCCGTCCTTGGTCTCGCGCATCCGGATCGACAGCCGCCGGGCCTGGAACTCGGTGGTGTTGGACGTCGAGGTCAGCTCGCGGTACTTGCCCTGGGTCGGGATCCACGCCTCGCAGTCGAACTTGCGGGTCGCCGAGGCGCCCAGGTCACCCGAGGCCAGCTCGACCACGCGGAACGGCAGCTCCAGCGAGGTCAGCCACTGCTTCTCCCACTCCAGCAGCCGCTGGTGCTCGGCCTCGGCGTCCTCGGGGGTGGTGTAGACGAACATCTCCACCTTGTCGAACTGGTGCACCCGGAAGATGCCGCGGGTGTCCTTGCCGTACGACCCGGCCTCGCGGCGGAAGCAGGAGGAGAACCCGGCGTACCGGCGGGGCAGCTCGCCCGCGTCCAGGATCTCGTCCATGTGGTACCCGGCCAGCGGGACCTCGGAGGTGCCGACCAGGAACAGGTCGTCCTTGTCGAGGTGGTAGACGTCCTCGGCGGCCTGGCCGAGGAAGCCGGTGCCCTCCAGGGCCCGCGGCTTGACCAGCGCCGGGGTCAGCATCGGGGTGAAGCCGGCCGCGGTGGCCTGCGCCATCGCGGCGTTGACCAGCGCGAGCTCCAGCAGGGCGCCGACGCCGGTGAGGTAGTAGAAGCGCGAGCCGGAGACCTTGGCGCCGCGCTCGGTGTCGATGGCGCCGAGCAGCTCGCCCAGCTCCAGGTGGTCCTTCGGCTCGAACCCCTCCGCCGCGAAGTCGCGCGGGGCACCCAGCTCCTCCAGGACCCGGAAGTCGTCCTCGCCGCCGATCGGCGCGTCCGGGTGGACGAGGTTGCCGAGCTGGAGCAGCAGCCGCTGGGACTCCTCGGCGGCCGCGTCCTGCTCGGCGTCGGCGGCCTTCACGGCCGCGGACAGCTCGCCCGCCCGCTTCAGCAGCTCGGCCTTCTCGTCGCCGGTGGCCTTGGGGATGAGCTTGCCGAGCGACTTCTGCTCGGCGCGCAGCTCGTCGAAGCGGACGCTGGACGACCTGCGCCGCTCGTCGGCGGAGAGCAGTGCGTCGACGAGCGCGACGTCCTCTCCACGGGCGCGCTGGGAGGCGCGCACACGGTCGGGGTCCTCACGGAGCAGGCGAAGGTCAATCACCCCACCAGGTTACCGGTGCGTGGTCCTGAACCTCGACCTGATATTCCCTTGCGTTCCGTTTTGACCGGTTTGGGGGGCGAGGGAAAGGGTGGCGAATTTCCGCCCCCCGGAGGCGGTCAAGGAATTCCCGCGCATTCGCCGAAATGGGGCATACGGGTTCACGATGCTGACGCGGGCGCGTGACTTCCTTGTCTGTGTGGAGAGTTGGGCTCGCGGTTGTCCACAGGGCTGTGGGGTCTCCCCGCGTTTATCCACAGGCTGTGTGTGAACCCTGTGGATCTCGGAATTGATCATTCCGTCCCCGGTTGGGTGACCCGGCGGCCGGGGGAGTAAACCCGCTTCAGGCACTCTTTCGGGTGGGAATGATTCGGTTTCCCTCGCTCTAAAGGGTTGTCCGGTGAATTTCAAGTGACGGGCGGCGGGACGTGGGGCCGCGGCTGCGGGCCGGGCGGTTTCGGGGATTTGTCGACGATGCCGGGTTGATGTGTCGACTTATCCCCAGCTCGCGAGGAGCCCTGTGGATAACTCTGGGGGCGATCAGGCCCGGCCGTCCTGGCAGCGTGCCAGCCAGTCCGCGGCCGCCACGAACTCCTCGTCGGTGGTGCCGCGCCGCAGCGGGCTCACGTCCGACGGCAGCACGCCCGCGCGCGGGTACGAGCCCAGGAACCGCACCTTCGGGCAGATCCGCTTGAGCCCCATCAGCGCCGAGCCGACCCGGCGGTCGGTGATGTGCCCCTCGCAGTCCACCGAGAAGCAGTAGCGGCCCATGCCCTCGCCGGTCGGGCGGGACTCGATCCGCATCAGGTTCACCCCGCGGGCCGCGTACTCCTGGAGCAGCTCCAGCAGCGCGCCCGGGTGGTCGTCGGCGAGCCAGATCACCACCGACGTCTTGTCCGCGCCGGTCCAGGCCGCGGGCCGGGCCGGGCGGCCGACGAGGACGAAGCGGGTCACGGCGTTCTCGGCGTCGTGGATCTCCGAGACCAGCGGCTCCAGGCCGTACCGGGCGGCCGCGAACTCGCCCGCGAAGGCGCCGTCGTACCGCCCCTCCTGCACCAGCCGCGCGCCGTCCGCGTTCGACGCCGCCGACTCCCACTGCGCTTCCGGCAGATTCGCCCCCAGCCAGTTGCGCACCTGCGGCTGGGCGACCGGGTGCCCGGTCACCGTCTTGATGTCCGCCAGCGTGGTGCCGGGGCGGACGAGCAGCGCGAAGGCGATCGGCAGCAGCACCTCGCGGTAGATCATCAGCGGCTCGCCGGTGGCGAGTTCGTCCAGGGTGGCGGTGACCCCGCCCTCCACCGAGTTCTCGATCGGCACCAGCGCGCCGGCGGCGGCGCCGCTGCGCACGGCGTCCAGCGCCGCCGGAACGGAGACCATCGGGACGAGCTCGCGGGTGGCGGCCTCGGGGAGCGTGCGCAGCGCCGCCTCGGTGAAGGTGCCTTCGGGGCCGAGATAGGTATAGCGACTGGCCGACATCACGGTGGTCTCCCTGTGATCAGACGAGTCGTCCACGATACCCACGGGTGGTGGGGTGCGCGGGGCGATCGTCCGAGCTGTGGACGCGGTGGGTGGGGCGGGGCTGGGCCTCGGTGGGGATCGCCCTCCCCCTAACCGGGGGCGCGCCCCGGCCCCTCCCCGTAACCGGCGCGCGGTCCCCGGACCTGCTTGGGGGCTCGGGGCTCGGGTGCGTCTCAGGCGCGCCACCCCGCCGGGCGGGCCATCCCCACCAGCACCAGCACGAGCTCGTCGACGATCTCGTCGAGCGTGGCGTCGACCTGCCCGGCCGTCCAGTCGTGCAGCAGTCCGTTGACGGCGCCGATGAAGGCCGTGGCCGCCAGCCGGTAGTCGCGGGGGGCCGCCTCGCCGCGCTCGGCCGCCTCCACCGCCGCCGCGCGGATCAACTCCACCCAGCGGGCCCGCCGTACCAGCCGCTGCCGCTCCAGTCGCGGGCTGACGCCGACGATCTCCACGAACGCGATCCGGATATGGCGCGGGTCGCTGGTCGCGGCGGAGGCGTACGCCCGGAACGCCGCCGCCGCGCGGTGCTCCAGATCCAGCCCCTCGGACTCGGCGAGGGCGGCGAGAGTGGCCTGTTCCGCCTGGTCGTTGACGAACAGGTGCAGGGCCGCCAGCACCTCCTCCAGGCCGGCGAACTCCTCGTAGAACTGGCGGGTCGAGAGCCCGGCCGCCTCGCACAGCGCGGTCACCGAGGTGGCGCGGTAGCCGGGGGAGTCGCCGAAGAGCCGCAAGCCCGCGTCGAGCAGCCGCTGCCGCCGCTCCGCCCGCCGCTCCTGCGCCGATCTCCCCCCGTACCTGCCGGTGGGGTGCCTGACCGTGCCCGCCACTGGCCCTCCCTCGCCGCCCGCTCCAGTGGCTCGATTCTGCCCGTGCACGGGTCTTGCCGGGCGCGGGCGCCGGTACTTACCGTCGGGTAAGAAAGTCTGAACAGGAACCTTTTCACACTGCTCCCTACAGGAAGCCGGGACAAGGATCATGAGCCGTTTCAGACGTGTCGCCGTACGGCTGGCCGGGGCCGCGGCCGCTGCGCTTGTCCTCACCACCTTGGGAGGCGGTGCCGCGACCGCCGATGCCAGGGCCAACAGGGCAGGGTTGCGGGACGTTCTCCTCGTGGGCAACGGCCAGGGCGGGACGGTCAGCTTCATCGACGGCCGCACCTACCGGAACCTCGGCTCCTTCAACACCGTCCCCGACCTCGAGGAGCGGCTGGCCGGGATGACGCTCGTGGAACGCGTCGGGTACGAGACCGTCAACGCCATCCAGGGCTACCGCAAGCTCGTCGACGACATGGCCCTGTCGCCCGACGGCCGCACCCTCTACGTCTCGCGCGGGGTGCTCTCCGACGCCGTGGCATTCGACCTCCCCACCGGGAAGATGCTGTGGCGGCACCGGACCGAGGGCTTCAAGGCCGACCACGCGGCCCTGTCGCCCGACGGCACGCGGTTCATCGTCTCGGCGACGACGGCGGGCAAGGCGGAGGTCATCGACACGGCCACCGGCGAGGTGGCCACCACCTTCGCCACCGGCACCTACCCGCACGCCAACGACTACTCGCCCGACGGCACCGTGCTCTACAACTCCAGCATCGGCGTCACCTCACTGCCCAGGCTGCTCAACGGGGTCAAGGGGAAGAAGCAGGTCGTCGCGGTGGACGCCGAGACCTACAAGCCGCTGAAGACCTACGACTTCGAGTACGGCGTCCGTCCGGCCGTCTTCACCGCCGACAACCGGACCATGTACGCCCAACTGTCGTATCTCAACGGCTTCGTGGAGTACGACCTGACCACCTCGAAGATCACCCGCACGGTGACCATGCCGTTCAGCGACAAGGCGGCGAAGCTCGGCCCCGACGCGTATCCGCAGAACTCCGCCCACCACGGCATGGCCGCCAACGGCGACGAGAGCAAGCTGTGCGTCGCCGGGACCATCGACGACTACGTGGCCGTCGTCTCGCGCCCCGGCCTGACCACCGACGGGTTCGTGCACTACGACACCGACGCGCTGCCCTACTGGACGGCGAGCAGTGCCGACGGCCGCAGATGCTTCGTCTCCCTCGCCAACCAGGACCGGATCTCCGTGGTGGACTACGCGACGGCCAAGGAGGTCGCCCGCGTCCCGGTCGGCGACTTCCCGCAGCGCGAACGGCTCGGTCTGCTCAGCGAGGCGGCGCTGAACGCCCTCGACCCGGCGGCGGGTTGACCGGCGTCCGTCTTCGTGCGTGGGCTCAGCCCTCCAGTTCGTGCGTGGGCTCAGCCCTCCAGCAGCGGCTGGCCCACGTACGAACCCGGCTTCGCCGCCGGGGGCACCGCGAACAGCCCGCTCGCCTCGTGCCGCAGGAACCGCGACAGACCGTCCCCCCGGTCCAGCTTCCGCTGCACCGGCACGAAGCCCTTCATCGGATCCGCCTGCCAGGCGACGAACAGCAGTCCCGCGTCCGGCGCCCCGTCGTCCAGGAAGCCGTCGTGGTACGAGAACGCCCGCCGCAGCATCGCCGCGCCCTGGTTGGACTCCGGCGCCGCGACCCGCACATGCGCGTCCCCGGCGATGGCGAGCGCCCCCTCCGGGGTCACCTTGTTGAGGTCGACCGGGGTGGTCTCCGTACCGCCCGACAGCGGCGCCCCGTCCGACTTGCGGCGCCCGATCACCTTCTCCTGCCGCTCCAGGGACAGATGGTCCCAGGAGTCCAGCAGCATCCGGATGCGCCGTACGACCGCGTACGAGCCGCCCGCCATCCAGGCGGGGGAGCCGTCGCGCGGCACGAACACCCGCTGCGCGAAGTCCCGGTCCGACGGCTTGGGGTTGTTGGTGCCGTCGACCTGGCCCATCAGGTTGCGGGCGGTCATGGGGTGGGCGGTGGCGCCGGGCGTGCGGTTGAAACCGTTCATCTGCCAGCGCAGCCGCGCCGTCTCCCCGGCGTCGCGCTGGAGCGCGCGCAGCGCGTGGAAGGCGACGAGGGCGTCGTCCGCGCCGATCTGGACCCACAGGTCGCCGTTGCTGCGCCTGGCGTCGAGGGTGTCGGCGGAGAAGTCCGGCAGGGGCGCGAGCGCCGCCGGCATCCGGTCCGCGAGCCCGGTCCGGCCGAAGAACGACCGGCCGAAGCCGAAGGTGACGGTGAGCGAGGACGGACCCGCGTCCAGCGCGATCCCGGTGTCCGCGTCCCCGGCCTGCGGCTCGCCCGCCATCAGCAGCCGTGCCGTCGCCGACCAGCGGCGCAGCAGCGCGGCGGCCGCCTTGCGGTCCGCACCGGGCGCGAGGTCGAAGGCCAGCAGGTGGCCGCGGGCCTGGAGCGGGGTGGTGATGCCGGCCTGGTGGGCGGTGTGTCCGCCGTTCTCGCCGTTCTCGCCGCTTTCGTCCTGGCCGCCGTCGAACGCGACCGAGGCCGAGCCGAGGGCGGTGAGCGGGGTCGGCGCGGCGTCGCGCACCGCCTCGGCGGTGGCGGCACCGGCGCCGCCGCCGACGACGAGCCCGGCGGCGCCCGCGGCACCGGCGGTGCCGAGCAGCCTGCGCCGGGAGACGCCGGGGGGCGCGGTGGCCTGGGCGGCGCCGGCGCTCGCCTCCGCGGCGTCCGGCTTCGGGCCCGCGTCGGCCTTGGCGCTCGTTGTCTTGGCCCCGGATGAGGTCTTCGCGGTCTTCGCCGCCGTCTTCGGCGTGGTCTTGCCTGTTCGCTTGGTCATCAGCTGATCTTCACTGTCTTGATCTCGGTCACCTGGTCGATGTCCGAGGTCCGTACGGTCAGGGAGAGCTGCCATGCCCCGGGCACCGGCAACTGGAAGCGGTCGGCGCCCAAGTGCCCGGTGGACAGACGGGCCAGGGGGACGGGGAGTGGGCCGATGTCCTGCTTCCGCTGCGTCAGCGACAGCTTGATCTCCGCCACGTCCACCGGGCGCCCGGCGGCGTCGGTGAGGTACACGTGCACCTCGTTGTCGCCCTTACGGGCCGGGTCGAGGGTGATCTCGGCGCTGCCCCGGCCGCTCTTGCTGCCCGTGTCGTAAGGGATCTTGACGCTGACGGGCCCGGCGGCGGGCGCCGTCTTCCCGGCCGCCGCCTGCTCGGTCTCGGCGCGGCCCGGCTGGGTGCCGGTCAGTACGGTCGTCACGGCCAGCAGGACGACGGCGATGGCCGTCTCGGCGAGCACGGATCGGCGCAGGGCGCCGCGTTCGGGATCGGCGTCGCGCCGCCGCTGGGCGGCGGTCTGGTCCATCGCGGCCCGCTGCCGGGCGAGCTGCGCGGCACGGACGGGGTCGGCGGAGGGGGCGTCGGGGGTGTCGGCGGTGGTGTTCGGGGCCGCGTCCGTGCGGGGCGTGGCCGCCGCTCCCGCCGCCGCCTCAGGTTCCCGTTCCCCTTCCCGTTCGCGTTCCCGTTCGCGGTCCCGTGCCGGGTCGGTCAGGCGCCCGGTCCAGCGGCGCGAGACGGCGGCGACCGCGACGAGCGCCGCCACCAGCCCCACCTTCACCAGCAGCCACTTCCCGTACTCCGTACCGGTCAGCGCGTTCCAACTGCCCACCTGCCGCCACGACTGGTACAGCCCCGTCGCGACCAGGACGAGCACCGCGCTGAACGCCAGGCGCGAGAAGCGCCGTACCGCCGCGGCCGGGAGCGGCTCGCCCGCGCGGAGCGTCATCAGCAGGGCGAGCAGGCCGCCCAGCCACACCGCGACCGCCAGCAGGTGCGCCACGTCGACCGGCATGGCCAGCCACGGCTGGATGCCGACCGACGCGTGTTCGGCCATCGCCCAGGTCGCGCCGAGCCCGGCCGCGACGACCGCGCCGCCGATGCCGAGGCCGAAGGCGAGGTCCCGGCGAGCCCGGCGGGCGGCCGCGCTGTCGTTCCCGTCGCTCCCCTCGCCCTTCTCGTTCTCGGCCTGCCGCGCGTACGTACCGAACAGGACGGCCAGGAACACCGCCGCCGCGCCGAGCAGCAGCAGTCGGGACAGCAGGGCCGAGCCCGGTTTGGTGGACAGCACGTCGTCCAGCGCGCCGAGATCGAAGGCCGCGCCGACGCCGTCCCCGTTCACGTACGGGCCGCGCAGCAGCAATTGCAGCAGGGTGGCGGTGAACAGGGTCGCCCAGCCGCCCGCCGCGACCCGTGCCACCGGGCGCGCGGACCGGCACACCCCGGCGAACAGGCAGCCGCCGACGAGGGCGGCGAAGCCCGCGTAGGCGGCGTACCTGGCGATGCCGTACAGCAGGTCGACCGCGGCGTCCGGCTCCGCGGTCGTCGGCACCGACACCGAGGTCTTCGACGGCGCGCCGATGGAGAAGGTGAACGCGCCGCCCACCGGATGGCTGTCCTCCGAGACCGCCTGCCACGCCACCGTGTACGTGCCGTCCGCCAGCCCGGAGCGCAGCGCGACCGACGCCGTGGACGACTTGCCGTCCACATGGCCGGGCTTGCCGGTGTCCACCCGCTTGGCGTGCGGGTCGAGGACCCGTACCGAGTCCTTGGACAGCAGCACCCCTTCGGAGAAGGTGAGCGTCACCCGCGCCGGGGCGTCCGGCAGCACCGTGCCCTGAGTGGGGTCGGTCCCGGTGAGCGCGGCGTGCGCGGCGGCGGGCGCGGCGCCGTAGCCCACGGTCCACAGCAGCGCGGCGAGCAGCGTGCCGCATATCGACAGCAGCCGCCGGGCGGTTACGGAGGTCGCGGTCACGGAGGCCATCGGGCGTCAGTCCTCGGGGCGGTACGTCGTGGGCTGGACCGGGACCTCGACCTCGATGGGACCGGAGGCGGCGAAGTGCAGCGTGAAGCGGACCTTCTCGCCGACCTTCGGCTTGTGCGACAGCTTGCCCAGCATCAGGTGGCTGCCGCCCGAGGCGAGCTTCAGCTCCCCGCCCGCGGGGACCTTCATCGTGGCCACGTGCCGCATGCGCGTGCCCTCGGTGGCGTGCAGGGTGACGTCGTCGCTCAGCGGGGTGGTGACGGAGGTGAGCTCGTCGGCGGCACCGCCGGTGTTCCGTACGGTCAGGAAGCCGGCGGCCATGTCGGGCATGGCGGGCTGGGGCAGGTACGCGCCGCTGACCGACAACCGGGGTCCCGTCGGCTTGCTCTCCGCGTTCTTGCCGCCGTCGTCTCCGCCGCCGCAGGCGGTGAGGGCGAGGCTCAGGGACAGGGCGGCCACGGCGGCGGCAGCGGCGCCGCGTACGGCGCGCGTCACGGGTTCACACCCTTCACGATCTTCGGCAGGTCCTTGACGTAGGTCGCCGTGTCGGTGTCCGTCGTGTAGATCCAGCGGCCCTTGTCGTCCTTCGGCGAGAAGCCGACGACCTCGGCGCCGTGGTTGACGGTGATGCTGCCGTCCTTCTCCTTCTTGGGCTTCTCGACGAAGATGCCCACCGACTTGGCGGCGGCCGAGATGGTGTCGAAGTCGCCCGTCAGGCCGACGAAGTCCTTGCCGCCCTGGCCGTCCAGCCAGGAGCGCATCCGCTTGGGGGTGTCCCGGGCCGGGTCGGTGGTCACGAAGATCACCTGGAGCTGCTCGCGCTCCTGCTGCGTCATCTTCTGCTCGGCGATGGCGATGTTGCTCATGACGAGGGAGCAGACGTCGGGGCAGTAGGTGTAGCCGAAGTAGATCAGGGTCGGCTTGCCCTTGGTCCGCTTCAGCAGGTCGTACTCCTTGCCCTCGGTGTCGGTCAGCACCAGGTCGGGCTTGGTCTTGGGATTGTCGAGGACGATGGCGCCCTTCTTCTTGCTGCCGTCGGACACGTCGGCGACGGCGCCGCCGTCGCCGCTCTTGCCGCTGCCGTCTTCGGAGCCGCAGGCGGTGAGGGAGAGCGCGGCCGCGGCGGCGAGGGCCGCGGCCAGGGTCTTGGTGCGCATGGGGTGGTTTCCTCGGGTGAGAAATGAAGATCGAAGGGGGCCGCCGGGGGCGCGCCGCGGGGCTCGCTTCCGGTCGGGCGCGGGCCCGGCGGTCGTCGGTGCGTTCCGGGTCGGGCGTACGCCCGCGGTCTTCGTCGTGTTCCGGGTCAGGAGGCGGAGCGGCGGCGCGTGGCGAAGACGCCGAACGCGACTCCCGCGGCGCCGACGACGATGCCCGCGATGCCCAGGACCCGGGCGGTGGTGTCGCTGCTGTCACCCGTCTCCGCGGCCGCCTTCCGCTCACCGCCGTCCTCGGAGCCGTCGTGGCCGCTGCCGGAGGCGCCGGAACCGTGGTGGCCCGCACCGTCCGCGGGCGCCACGAGGTTCAGCACCGGAGCCGGGTTCTCGGGCTCCGGCGCGCCCTCCTTGGGCTCCTCGATCCAGCGCACGACCTCCTTGTTGTCGTACGTCTGGAGGGCCTTGAAGACCAGCCGGTCGGCGTCCTCGGGCAGCTGGCCGACCGACACGGGGAACTGCTGGAAGGTCCCGGGCGCGATGCCGCCGTCCTTGTCGGCGGTCCAGGTGACCTTGCTGACCGCCTCGTTGATCTCCTCGCCGTGCATCTTGATCGGCTTGTCGAGCTTGGACTTGTCGACCTTGACCGTCCAGCCGGGGACGGGCTGCGGCATCACCGAGGCGAGCGGGTGGTCGGTGGGCACGGTGACCTCGAGCTTGACGGTCGAGGCGTTGGGCCGCTCGTTGGGGACCTTGAAGTTGATGACGCTGTAGCCGCCCTTCTCGGCCTCCTTGGGATTCACGCTGACGTGCGCGAAGGCGGGGGCGGCGGAGAGCAGGACGACGGCACCGGCGGCGATGCCGCCGAGCAGGGGGAGGCGGCGAAGCGGGCGCATGGCGTTCATGAGAGAGAACTCCGGGGAGGACGAGGATCCCCACGGGGATCCGCACAGGTGGAAGAGGGGGCAAGCGGTGGCGGCGCGTACGGCGGCACCCACGGCTACGGCGGCCCGTCGGCGAGACGGGGCGGCGACACGACGGGACGGCGCCACGACGACGTGACGGGCCGACGTGACGACGCCACGACGACGCGAGGCACGACCGCGCGACGGCACGGTGCCGGGACGACGCGATGAGCGGCGCGACGACGACCCGACGGTCACGGCCACGACGACCCAGACGACCCAACGGTCAGACCGGACCGAGCTGGACCGGACCGAGCCGGATTGGACCGGACCGGGCCGGACTGGACCGGGCTGGACGGGTCAGGCCGCCAGGTCGAAACGCGGCGGACCCCGTCTGATCACGCTGTGCTGGAGCGCCACGGTGTGCGTGGGCCCGAGTTCGTCCCGCCGGTCCGCGCGGCTCACCCGCACCCCGGTCAGGGGTTCCGGGCGCAGCAGCCCGGTACGCAGAGCGCGCACCAGACGCAGCGCGGCGCGCAGCGCCCGTACGCCCACCCCGGCCGTCGACAGCCGTACCACCCGCCACAGCGCCGCCTCGCCGCGCCGCAGCAACCACCCGGCGGCCAGCGCCGCGAGCAGGTGCCCCAGCACCATCGAGGGCGAGGGCGGCAGAGTCTCCAGGAGCGACGGGTGCGCGGCGGGCCCGGCGGCGCCGGCGTGCGCGCCGCCGTGGGCGGTGGGGTCGATGCCGGCGTTGGTCACGATCTGGTGCGCTCGGGCGGCGTCCAGCCGCCCAGGGGCCGACTCGCACAGCAGCTTCGCGGCGAGGGCGATCACCCGGCTCTCGGAACCGTCGGCGCCGCGCGCCTGCGCCATCGCCGACCCCTGCTGGGCCAGCCCGAACAGGGTGTGCAGAGCGAGCTGCCCCAGTGCCAGCGCCGCGGCGATCCCCGGCAGCGACCGTTCCCGCCCGGCGAGCGCCACGACCACGGCGAACACGCCCAGCCCCCCGGCGGCCAGCGTCCACAGCGGGACGGGCGCGCAGGAGGCGAGCGCATGCCCGCCGGCGGCCAGCGCGACGCACGCGGCGGTGAACACCGCGGCCCGCAGCAGCCGCAGACCCACTCCGGCGCGCACGACCGGCCGCAGGGACACGGGGCTCCCTGAGGTACGGCGACCGGGCGTCGGGTAGGCAGGCATGGCTGCGCCATCATCCCACCGGGTCGCGGGATTCCCGACGGCAGGGGTATAAGGGGCGCGGACGCCAAGATCGACCCAGTCCGGACCGGGCGGGGGCGGGGCGGCCCCCGCGGGGGACACCCGGCCGCGCAACCGGACGGCCACCCGAACGGCCCCGGCGCCGACACCCGGATGGCCCTCCCGCGCCCCTCATTCGCCCCACATACACCGCTGGAGAGCCGCCGCGCGTCCGCCGAATGAGCGGAGTCACGTTGAGCACACGCTTACGGACCTCGGAGCCCGGCAATACGTATCGATACGTCGAGCCGTGGTCGGGAGGCTGGAGCATGAGCATCTGGTGGTCTCTCCATCTACGCCGCGAGGCCGCGAGCGTGCCGCTCGCCCGGCGACTGCTTCTCGGCACCATGGAGGCGGCCGGGGTGGACCCCGAGATCTCCCACGACCTGTCCATCGCCCTGACCGAGGCCTGCGCCAACGCGGTCGAGCACGGGGGCGCGGCGGGCGCGGGGGACGACTATCGCGTCACGGCGTTCATCGACGGCGACACGTGCCGCATCGAGGTGACGGACTCCGGCCCGGGCTTCCCCTACGCCCCACCCCACCTGGCCCCCCGACCGGGCTTCTCCTCACCGCAGCCTCCCCACCAGACAGCCCCCGCCCAGGCAGAGCACGGGCGAGGGCTGTTCCTGATCGAGGCCCTGACCGACCACGTCCGCTACCGCAACCGGGTGGGACGGGCGGGGGCCGTGGTGAGCTTCGACAAGATCCTCAAATGGCGCGAGGACGCCCTCCTGAAGGCGTCTTGATCGAACTGCCATGCACCGCAAGTATCTTGCGGCGCATGGCAATGGCTGACTATCTTGTACCGCATGACAAAGGAGCTGCCCACCGCCGGTGACCAGCGGCGCAGCCAGCTCCTGCGCGGAGTGCTCGATCTGTGTCTGCTGTCGCTGATCGCCGAACGGCCGCGGTACGGCTTCGAGTTCGTGGAGGCGCTTGCCGGCAGCGGGCTTGAGCTGGTGAGCGAAGGCAGCATCTATCCGCTGCTGGCCCGGATGGAGCGGGCGGGGCTCATCTCCTCGTACCGGGCACCGTCGTCCAGCGGTGGTGCCCCGCGCAAGTACTACCGCCTGACCGAGGCAGGGCGGGCCGAACTGGCCGGCGGCCGGGCCGTGTGGCACGGCTTCACCAGGCAGGTGGGCCGGATCCTGACCGACACCGCATCCACCACGGGGGACAGTGCACCATGACGAAAGAGCGGATACTCGCGGTCTGTCGCAGCAACTGGGAGTACCGGGGGATCGACGACGCCTCCGTGCGGGAGATGCTCGCCGAGCTCTCCGCACACCTGGAGGACGCGGAGGCCGCCGGCCGTACGACACGGGACGTCGTCGGTGAGGACGCCAAGGCGTTCGCCGCGTCATGGGCGCGGGCGCGTGCTCCGCTCTCCCGCAGGGCACTGCGCACAGCGTCGCTGGCCTGCCTCGTCCTCGGCTGCCTCCTGCTGCTCTCCTGCCTGCTCCATCGGGCGAGCCAGGTGCCGGTGACCGCCGACCGCATCGCCTTCTACGCCGTCGTTGCGACGGTCACGGTCACCTGGGAGATGCGGCGGGGCAGCCTGGGGCTCCTCAGGGGCTGGGCCGTCTCCCTCGCCGTCGGCCTGCCCGTGATGCTGCTCACCTGGTGGCTGGCCGCCGACGAGGTGCTGTTCACACTGCCGCTGTGGGTCGCGCTGGCCCTGCTCCTTCCCGGGCTGCCGTACGCGGTCGCCGATGCACGGGCCAAGAAGGGCGCCGATCCAGGCGCCAGGTGAGGTCGGGTACGCGTCCGGTCAGGCCTTCTTCACGACGCTGGACTTGAGCTGCATGGAGCCGAACCCGTCGATCTTGCAGTCGATGTCGTGGCCGTCCACACCGTCGACGAGGCGGATGTTGCGCACCTTGGTGCCCGCCTTGATCCCGGTGGGGCTGCCCTTGACCTTCAGGCTCTTGATCACCGTCACCGTGTCGCCGTCGGCGAGTACGTTGCCGACCGCATCCCTGATCACCCCGTCCTCGGTGCCGCCCCCGGCTTCGGCGGACGCGGGCGACCACTCATGGCCGCACTCGGGGCAGATCAGGAGCGCGCCCATCTCGTAGGCGTACGCGCTGGAGCATTCGGGGCACGGCGGCAGGTTCTCGGACACTCGGGAAGTGTATTCCAGCCAAGGGGGCGCCGGACGCTCGAAGGATCTCGGCGGCCCGTTCACGAGGGGTCGGTGGGGACCGCGGCCAGGAGGCTGCGGACGACGGGGCCGGCGGAGGCGCCGCCGGTGACGCCCTTCTCGACGACGCAGGCCACGGCGACGTTGCCGCGGTGGGCGACGATCCAGCCGTTGTTGGGTTCTTCCTCGGAGACCTCGGCCGTGCCGGTCTTCGCGCCGATGCCGCCGGGCAGATCGGCCAGGATCCGCGCCGTGCCGTCGGTGACGGTGGCGCGCATCATCGCGCGCAGTTGCGTGACGACCTTCCGCGGGAGCGGAGTGGTGGTCGTCGTGTCCTGGTCGCCCCGTGTGATGGCGGGCTGGTGGAACGTGCCGGAGACCGCGGTCGCGGTGACGGACGCCATGATCAGCGGGTTGGCCAGCACCCTGCCCTGGCCGATCATCGAGGCGGCCTTCTCGGTCTGGTCGCGCGGGGTCGGCACCGACCCGTCGTACGAGGGGATGCCGACGTGCCAGTCCTGGCCGACGCCGAAGTACTTACGGGCGACGTCCCCCGATTCCTGGTCGCCGAGCCTGTCGCGCAGGCTGATGAACGCGGTGTTGCACGACTTGGTGAAGTCCTTCAGGAAGGTGGCGCCGCGGTACTCGGAGGTCTCGACGTTCTGGAACCGCTTTCCCACGGTGAGGTACCTGGGGCAGTCCACGGTGTCGCCGGGCTTGACGGCGTCCTTGAGCAGGAGCGCGCTGGTGGTGACGATCTTCCAGGTGGAGCCGGGCGCGTAGGTGCCGGAGACCGCGCGATTGAACCCGGAGGACGGGGAGTTCGCCACGGCCAGGATCTCGCCGTTGTCGATCCGCAGGGCGACGAGCGCGGCGTCCTTGCCGTCGGCCTCGGAGGCGAGGGCCTTCTCCGCGGCGGACTGCCAGGCGGCGTCGATGGTGGTGGCGACGGGCCGGTCGGCGGGGCGGCCGGGCTTCTTGCCGAACGTGGCTTCCGTGCCCTTGACCTGCCCGGTGGCCCGGTCGACGAGCTTGATCGAACCGCGCGGACCGCCGGTCCCCGCGCCGGCGACCTGGCTCAGGACCGGCCCCAGGGAGGGGTGTGCGTCGCTCGACAACGCGGCCCCCGCACGGTCGGTGATCTCGGGGCCGTGGGTCTCCTCGCGCTCCAGGCGGAACTTCTGGGTCCCGCTCAGATGCGGGTGGACGAGCGACAGCCTCCAGGCCACCTTCCAGGTGCCGTCATCCTGCTTGCGCAGCGGCAGTCTCGATGTGTACGTCCACGTGCCCAGGCCCGTGACGGGCATCTTGGCGGTGAAGGGGACGCTGACGGTGCCGTCCTCGGCCGCCGCGGCCTTCGCCGCCGTGAGGGCCGGTCTGCTGATGTCGAGCCCGGCGGTGAAGTTGCGCAGCACCTCCTGTGCCGGACCGGGGCTGGTGGTACGGCCGGCCGCGCTCGGCAGGCGGCCGCCGGCCCAGTCGGTCAGAAACGCCCGTGCCTGGGCCATGGCCGCGGGGTCGGGGCCGCGGTCGGGGTCCGCGGCGCCACGGTCGAAGGGGCCGAGACCGGCGGCGTATGCCCCGCCCGCGGCGACGGCGATCACCACGGCCACCGCGGTGGCCGACCGGACCATCGTGCGAGGTCTGCGGCGGTGGGTGGTGGCGTGCCCGGGTTCTGGCATCGGGGGATCCTTCTCCTCGTATTGACGTGTTGTCGTGTTGACGCTGTGTGCGGCGCGTATTGCCGTTGAGGCGCAGGTCTTGTCGGTGTTCAGCGGCTCATCGGTGTCGGGCGGCGAAGAAGTCGAGAATCGTGCCGGTCGCGTCCAACGCGGTGCTCGTACGCCCGAAGCCCTTGGGCGGAGTGATGGGCGAGCCCGGCCAGGTGTGTCCCGCGTCGTGCATGACGAGGAGCTGGACGGTGGCCCCGGAGGACCCGAGGTTCCATACGGTGCGGTCGTAGCCCGCCTTGGCCTGCTTGGCCGGGGCGCCCGCCCGGCCCGCGGCGGCGAACGCCTCGGCGGTGGCCCGGGCCGACATGGTCGGGGTGATCGGTTCCTGGCCGGCAGGGGCCGGGCCCGGGTCGGGCATCCCCGCGAGCGGGCGCACCCGGTCCTCGGCCCCGTAGACCACCATGGCCGGCACCGCTCCGGTGGGCTTGACCGCCGCGCGCCCCGTGGGGAGTTGGCCGGACACCGAGGCCACTCCCGCCACCAGATCGGGGCGTTGGGCCGCCACCCGCAGTGCCATCGCGCCTCCGTTGGAGAACCCGACGACGTAGACCTGTCGGCGATCGGCCTGTTCGGTGCGCACGAGTTCGTCGATCAGCGCCTTGGCGAACCGTACGTCGGCGTCCGGGTCCGGCCGCTGCTCGGTGGCCGCGGTACCGGCGCCCCACGCGTTGCGCAGGCCCTCGGGGTAGGCGATCAGCATGCCGCGCGCCTTGGCGGCCTTGTCCAGGCGGCTCTGCTCGCGCATCTTCTCCGCGGAGGAGCCGCGCCCGTGGAAGGCGATGACGAGCGGCCGGGGCCCGCCGCCGTTCGTGCCCGGCCGGTGCAGCAGGTACTCCCGCGTACCGCCGTCCACCCGCACGTGCTCGCGGGTGCCCGCCGCCGCGGCCGTACCGCCGCCGTGCGAGGAACTGCCGGCCGGAGCCGGTGAGGAGGACCGCTCGGACGCGGTGCCGCAGCCGGCGAGCGCGAGGCCGAGTGCCACGGCGCCGCACCAGGTGCGTACGGTGCGCCGGCGAAGGGAGGGAGCAAGGGAAGCCATGCCCCGAGGAGAGCAGCGCCTCGCGGCATCTGTCCAAGTTCAGTATCGACCTCAGACCGATTAATCTTCGATATGGTTGCTGGTCGTGGACCTGATAGGGCACTTGGAGTGCTTTGTGGCTGTTGCAGAAGAGTCACACTTCGGCCGTGCCGCCGCTCGCCTGGGCATGGCCCAGCCGCCCCTGTCGCAGCGCATCCAGCGCCTGGAGCGGGAGTTGGGGGTGCGTCTGTTCGAGCGCACCAGCCGGCAGGTGACGATCACCAAGGCCGGCACGCTGCTGCTGGTGGAGGCGCGTGAGCTGCTCGCCCGTTCCGAGTCGCTGATGGCCGCGGCCCGCCGTATCCGGGACGGGGAGAGCGGGCTCCTGCGCGCCGGGCTGTCGCCCGACATCGCGGGCGAGACCGTCGCCGCGCTGGTGGCGGACTTCCAGCAGCGCCACGCCGGCCTGGAACTGGAGCTGCACGAGCTGTCCACCGCGCAGCAACTCGCCCGGTTCGCGTCGCACGACCTGGACGTCGGGCTCATCCATCACCCCTGTGACGTCTCGGGCCTGGAGCTGGGCCCGGTCCTCCGGCGCGAGCTGGGAGTGCTGCTGCCGCGCGACACCGCGGCGGCCGAGTTCGACGAGGTCCCGCTCGCGTCCCTCGCCGGGTACGACCTGATCCTCTTCCCCCGCGCCGGCGCCCCGGTGCTGTACGACGACCTCCTGACCACGTGCGCCCGCAACGGCTACACGCCCACCGCCGTCCGGCACGGCCAGGGGGCCAGCTTCGTCCGCGGCCTGGTCCTCTCCGCGAAGGCCGTCGCCCTCAGCACGCGCGATGCCCAGCCCGCGGACACCGGCCACCGGGACCCGGACCTCGTCTGGCGCCCGCTCGCCGGTGCCCCCCTGGCCTGGCGCCACTCCGCCGCCTGGCCGCGGGGGCACGGCGACGCCGCCGTCAGCGCCTTCGCGGAAGCGGCGACGCGCGCGCTGCGCACCACCGCGGGCGCGATCGACGACACGCCCTCGCGCCCGCTGCACCTGCGCCCGGCAGTGGAGTACTGGCTGTGAACGACACTCTCGGCCGCATTCGCGCGGCCTTCGCCGAGGCCGGCGTCACCGGCTGGCTGCACGCCCTCGACATCGACTCCGGCGCGCAGATCGACGCTGGTGCGGACCACCCGGTGCCCACCGCCAGCGTCCACAAGCTCTGCCTCCTGGTCGCCCTCCACGAACTCGCCGCGGCGGGGTGCGTGGACCTCACCGAGCAGATCGAGTGCCCTCCGGCCGACCGCACCGCGGGCCCCACCGGGGTCGCCGCCATGCTCGACCCCGTCCGCATGTCACTGCGCGACGTCGCCTACCTGATGATGGCCGTCAGCGACAACGCGGCCGCCGACCTCCTGCTGCGGCGCGTCGGTCTCGACGCCGTCAACGGCACCACGACCCGCCTCGGCCTCACCCGCACGCACGCCGTCCACACCTTCGGGCAGCTCTTCGCGACCGTCAGGGAGGACGCGGGCCCCGGCGGTGCCCGGGCACTGGCCGACCCGCACGTCATCACCCGGCTCAGGGCCCTGGACCCGGCCCGCACCAACCGCAGCACCCCGCGCGACATGACCCGCCTGCTCGGCGCCGTCTGGCGCGACGAGGCCTGCACCCCCGAGCACGGCGCCGCCATCCGCCGCCTCCTCGGCCTCCAGGTCTGGCCGCACCGCATGGCCTCCGGCTTCCCCTTCGACGACGTCCACGTCGCGGGCAAGACCGGCAGCCTGCCGACCGTACGCAACGAGGTCGGCGTCATCGAGTACCCCGACGGGGGCCGCTACGCCGTCGCCGTCTTCACCCGCACCGCCAACACCGCCGCCACCCTCCCCGCGGCCGACGCCGTCATCGGCACAGCCGCCCGCATCGCCGTCGACGCGCTCCGCGCCCCGTAGCGGCCCCGCCCGTCACCCCGATCGGGGCCCCGGTGGACAAGGGTGACGGTCCGTCTAGAACTCCAGCCGCGCGCCCTCCGGCAGTTCGATGCCGAAGTCGGAGTCCAGCACCCGCCGCAGCTCCGCCGGGTCCGACAGCTCCCGCTTCTCGCGCGTACCGTCGGCCCGCGTGGTCACCATGATGTGCCCGACGAGGGCGAGGTGGGCCTCGGGCGTGGTGCGCTGGACGAAGAGGGTGTGCTGGAAGGGGGAGCGCGGGTTCGTCGCTATGTGCCAGTTGATGACCTCGAAGTCGCCGTGCTCGAACGGCTCCCGGGAGAAGGCGTACTGATCGGACCACGCGTCGTCCTGGAACGTCTGGAGCACCCACAGGTCCTCCAGCCCGTGGTGCGGCTCGCGGACCAGGCGGTGCGCCCGGCCGCCGCCGCGGACCTCCACGCCGACCTCCAGCGGGATGCCCTCGTACAGGCCGCCGATGCTGCCGAAGCCGACGTCGGCGACGTACTGCCGGGACTCGCCAGGTACGTCCACCAGCAGAAGCATGTGCGTACGCGGGCGGACGGCGCCCTGCGCGTCGACGCGGACGCGTGCGGCGAGGCGGGTGACGCCGAAGCCGAGCGCTTCGAGGGCGGCGGCGAAGAGGGTGTTGTGCTCGAAGCAGTAGCCGCCGCGGCGGCTGCGGACCAGCTTGGCCTGGAGGTCCGGCAGCGCGAGGGAGGGCGCGGAGCCGAGGACGGCCTGGACGTTCTCGAACGGGATGCCCCGGAGATGCGCCCGATGCACCGACCGCAGCGTCTCCGCGCTCACCTCGCGCCTGCCCGACCAGCCGATGCGCGCCAGATACGCGTCGAGGTCGAGCCGCGGTGACTCGCCGGAGGAGTGGTCGGAGGGGGTGTCGCCGGTCGCCGGTGCGGTGGTGTGGGCCATGGTCCGACCGTAGGCGACGGGGGCCGGCGACCGCGTCGGCCTGCGGGCCGGACGGGGCCTGGTCCGCAGGCCCTAGGACTCAAGGGCCCAGGGCTCAAGGGCCCAGGACTCAGCGGAGCGGGCGTCTGCCGCCGCGGCGGATGCGGGCGATGAGCAGGACGATCGCGATGACGAAGACGAGCACGCCGATGACCAGCAGGTAGATCAGGCCCTCCACGACAGCGCCGATCAGGCCGAGCACCATGGCCACGAGGAGCAGGAGCAGGACGAGCGTCATGGCGTGGCCTCCCCGGTCAGCGGCGGGCCAGCCGCCGTTCGCCGCCGGCGCCGGTCTGGTACTTCAGGTCGTAGTGCGTGAAGACCGCCGGCTCGTCCTCCGCCGGCAGCACGCCGTCGGTGTCGATGGAGGGCGCGTCCTTCACCAGCTGCTTGCTGTACGGCACCTTCAGATAGCCCGGGCCCACGGTCGCTCCGGTGAGGGGGACGAACGCGAGACGGCGCCGGGCCAGCAGACCGACCGTCACGGTCGCGAACGCGGGCTGGTCGGTGGCGGTGTCGACGTAGATCGACTCCAGCGTGCCGATCTTGTGGCCGCCGTCGTCCACCACGTCGTGGTCGCGCCACTCCCGGATGTCCTCGACCTCGAACACCGCTGCCCTCCAGCCGTACCGCTGCCCTCCAGCCGTCTGCTGTCTCCATCGTCCTCCGGCGGCCGCCGGGCGGCCAGCGGAGCGGGCGGGGGCGCGGGAGTACGCTGGCAGGACCGAGGCATCCCGTCTCGCCGGGGGACACCTGCGCGGCCGTGCGGGCGCGGTCCGCGGTTCGAAGGATGTGAGTCCCGTGGTCACCTTCCTCACCGTGGTCGTGATTCTCGTACTGATCGTCCTCGGCATGCTCCTGATCCACCGGCTCAACGCCCAGGGGGCCGGGCGGGCGGAGGGCTTCCGCCACCGCTGGCTCGGCGGCCGGTCCCGTGCTCCGGGGCCGGGCCGGCGCCGCCGCCGTATGTGAGGGGAACCGGACCGCCCAGGCCGTACGTCCAAGATCACCGAGACGGCGTACCGACACGGCGTGCCGACACGGCGGAAGGCGGGGCGATGGCGCACCGGTTGCTCTATCTCGTACGGCATGGCGAGTATGTGTCGGACCGGGACGACCCGCTCGACGAAGGCACCCTCACGGAGAACGGCAGGCGCCAGTCCAGGCTGGTCGCGGAGCGGCTGCGGCAGGTGCCGTTCACGGTCGTCCACCACAGTACGGAGCGCAGGGCCGCGGAGACGGCCGCGCTGATCACGGCGGAGCTGCCGGGGATACCGGTGCGCCCGTCGGACCTGCTGCGGGAGTGCGTCCCGGCGCTACCGGAGCCGGAGGTGCTGACTCCGGCGCAGACCGCGTTCTTCGACGGGCTGCCGCCGGAGTCGCTCGACGAGGGGCCGCGACAGGCGGAAGCGGCCCTTGTGCGCTACGCGGGCCTGGGGCGCGGCGACGACGGCGAGGGCGACGGTGACGGGTCCGCCGGCGAGGGAGACGGTGACCGGTCCGCCGGGCCCGAGCTCATCGTCAGCCACGGGAACCTCATCAACTGGTTCGTCTGCCACGCCGTCGGCGGTCCCGCCTCCGGCTGGCTGCGGCTCCTCGACTACCACTGCGCCGTGACGGTCATCCTCTACCGCTCGGACGGCCCGGCGAAGCTCGTCACCTACAACGACGCCTCGCACCTGCCGCCCGAGCTGCGGGGCACCGACTACCCCGCGGACTGGCGCATCTGACGTCCTCTCGGTTCCTCATGGCGCGGTGCCTCCGTGCTCAGATCCCGTCCACGGCCGCCACCGTGAACGGACGCTCCGGGGTCCCCGGCCCCATCGGGCCGCCCTTGTCGAACTGCGAACGGACCACCAGGAGCCGTCCGTCCTGGCGGACCAGCGTCGTCGGCGTCTGGAGTGACGGGTCGGTGAGCAGCCGTTCCAGGCGGGCCCTGCCGCCGTCCGGTGAGATCCGCCAGCGGCTGATGGTGTTGCTGCGGTTGTGCGCGGCCCAGAGGGTGCCGTGCCGGAGGTCGAGGCCGTCGGCGTGGGTCAGGTCCGCGCCGCGCAGGGTGACCCTGCGGACCGAGCCCGTGGCGATGCCGAGGCGGTAGAGGTCGCCGCCGGTCATGTCCACCGCCAGCACGTACCGTCCCGCCGGGTCGACGACGAGCCCGTTGAGCGTGAACGCGTCCGGCTGGTGCGGATCGACCATGCCGCTCAGGTCGAAGCCGTCCCGGAGCCGGGCGCGGCCGCCGTCCGCCACCGCCTGCCGTACCTGCGCGGGCGTCACCCGGTAGACCGTGGCGCGGCGGCTGTCGGTGAGGTACGCGGTGCCGTCCGGGCCGATGGCGACGTCGTTGACCCACGCGCCGTCCGCCACCGGGGCGTCGAAGCGGGCGACGAGGCGGCGGCCGTGCACGTCGTACAGCGAGACGCCCGCCTGGTCGGCCACCCACAGCCGGCCGGCCCGGTCCGCCTTCAGGCCGCCCGCCGTGGTGCGGCCGTCGGTGCCGGAGGGCAGGAAGACCTCCGCCTCCGTCCGACCCGGAGTGATCTTGTAGACGGCGCCGGTGGTGAACGACGAGACGTACAGCTCGCCGGTGCGCGGATCGGCGCCGATCCCCTCGGGGTAGACCCGGTCGCCGGGCAGGACGTGGGCGGTGGAGACGCGGGCGGCGCAGGCCTGGGCGGCGGCGGGGCGCGGCTCGGGCTGCGCAGCCCGAGCCGCCGGTGCCAGAGCGGCCAGGGCCGCCAGAGCGAGACCCGCGGCGGCGGCGGAGCGACTGCGGGGACGGCGGGGGACGCGAGGCATGGGGTGCTCTCCCTAGCTCTCAAGCGATCAGGTGAGCCGTAACGATAGTAAGAACTCTAATCATCGACAAGGTCCATATCTTCGTAAGGGTGGGAATGGCTCAATACGATGCGAAGATGACGATGCCCACCTCCGAACGCCTCGGCTTCTACGTCAAGCGCACCGAGCAAGCCCTCAACGCGACCAAGCACGCCGCGCTGAAGCCGGCCGGGCTGACGGTGCCGCAGTACGCCGCGCTGCTGTGCCTCTCGGAGAACCCCGGGATCTCGGCCGCCGCCCTGGCCCGCGCCTGCGCCGTCACCCCGCCCACCATGAACACGGTGCTCAAGAACCTCCAGGAGCGCGGGCTGGTCGAGCGCACCCCGCACGCCTGGCACGGAAACGTCCTGGAGACCCGCCTCACCGAGCAGGGGCGGACGGTGATGGCGGACGCGGACGCCCGCGCGGTACGCGTCGAACGTGCCCTCGCCGCCGAGTTCAGCGACGAGGAGCGGGACACCCTGCTCGCGCTGCTCGGCCGCTGTGTGGACGTCCTGGAGGCGGTCCGGCCCACCGCCGGCTCCTGACCGGCCCGGTTCCGGTACGTCAGCCCCCGGCCCCGACCCGGTACGTCAGCCCCCGCCGCCGGCCCCGGTCGCCGACGCGCTGCGGTACTCCTGCGGGCTGACGCCCCGTACCCGCTTGAAGGCCGCGCTCAGCGCGAACGCGCTGCCGTACCCCACCTGCCGGGCCACCGCCTCCAGCGTGCTGTCCGGCTCGCGCAGCAGATCCGCGGCCAGCGCGAGCCGCCAGCCGGTCAGATAGCCCATCGGCGGCTCGCCGACCAGCTCCGTGAAGCGCCGGGCCAGCGCGGCGCGCGAGACGCCCGTGCGCGCCGCGAGCCCGGCGACCGTCCAGGGGTGCGCCGGGTCGTCGTGCAGCAGCCGCAGAGCCCGGCCCACCACCGGGTCGCCCTGCGCCACGTACCAGGCCGGAGCCGCCGCCTCCGGGCGCGCGAACCAGGCCCGCAGCGCCGCGATGAGCAGCAGGTCCAGCAGCCGGTCGAGGAAGACCTCCTGTCCCGGCCGGTCCCTGGCGATCTCCTCTTCGAGCAGCGCGGTCAGCGGGGAGTCCCAGGCGTCGCGCGGCAGCACCAGCAGCGCGGGCAGCACTCCCAGCAGCCGTCGGCTGATCTCGCCGCCCACCCGGTACGTACCGATGAGCAGCACCGTCTCGCCGTCCAGACCGTCGCCCCACGTCCGCACCCCCAGGTCCATCGCCTCGCACAGCTCCGTGCCGTCCGGGGTGGTGGAGCGCCCGTCGGGATGGATCACCGTGCGCGGCGGGGTGTCCGGGCTGTCGGCGAACGCGTAAGGATCGGGGCCGCGCATGATCGCGACATCGCCGGGGCCCATCAGCCGCGGCCGGCCGTGCTCCGGAACCGCCCATGCCGTGCCGCGCGCCGTCGTCACCAGGGTCAGCGGCGCCCGGTCCTCGACCCGTATGGACCAGGGCGGATCCAGGATCGCCCGGAGCAGGAACGCTCCCCGGGCCCTGGGCCCGTCGAGCAGGCCCGCGAGTACGTCCATGGGCCCAGCCCCCCGTCAACAGAGTGCGCCCGCGGCAGGGCGTCAGCCCCGCCGCGGGCGGCACGGTTCGTCAGTCGGCGTCGGTCAGCCCTTGAGCCGGGCCATCCACGCCTCGACGTCGTCGGCGGTGCGCGGCAGCCCCTCCGACAGGTTCCGGTTGCCGTCTTCCGTGACCAGGATGTCGTCCTCGATACGGACGCCGATGCCCCGGTACTCCTCCGGCACCGTCAGGTCGTCCGCCTGGAAGTACAGCCCCGGCTCGACGGTCAGGCACATGCCCGGCTCCAGAACGCCGTCCGCGTACGTCTCACGGCGGGCGACCGCGCAGTCGTGCACGTCCAGGCCGAGCATGTGCCCCGTACCGTGCAGCGTCCAGCGGCGCTGGAGGCCCAGCTCCAGCACCTTCTCCACGTCGAGGTCGCCGAGCAGGCCCCACTCCACGAGCCGGGTGGCCAGCACCCGCTGGGACGCCTCGTGGAAGTCCAGGAACCGGGCGCCCGGCCGGACCGCCGCGATACCGGCCTCCTGCGCCTCGTACACCGCGTCGTAGATCTTGCGCTGGAGCGCGTTGAAGCGGCCGTTGATCGGCAGGGTGCGGGTGACATCCGCGGTGTAGAGGCTGGTGGTCTCCACGCCCGCGTCCAGCAGCAGCAGCTCGCCGGAGCGGACCGCGCCGTCGTTGCGCACCCAGTGCAGGGTTGTCGCGTGCGGGCCCGCGGCGCAGATGGAGCCGTAGCCGACGTCGTTGCCCTCGACGCGCGCCCGGAGGAAGAACGTTCCCTCGATGTAGCGCTCGGAGGTGGCCTCGGCCTTGTCCATGACCTTCACGACGTCCTCGAAGCCGCGCACGGTCGAGTCGACGGCCGCCTGGAGCTGACCGATCTCGTACTCGTCCTTGACCAGGCGCAGCTCGCTGAGGAAGCCCCGCAGCTCCTCGTCCCGCTCCGCGGTGACCTTGTCGGTCAGGGCCGCCTCGACGCCGGCGTCGTGGCCGCGCACGGCGCGGACCGGGCCGGTCGCCTCGCGCAGCGCGTCGGCGACCTCGCGCACGTCCCGGCAGGGCACACCGAGCAGCTGCTCGGCCTCGGCCAGGCTGTGGCGGCGGCCGACCCACAGCTCGCCCTGGCCGTCGAGCCAGAACTCGCCGTTCTCGCGGTTGGAGCGCGGCAGCAGGTAGAGGGTCGCCGCGTGTCCCTCGGCGCCGGTCGGCTCCAGGACGAGCACGCCGTCCTGGGTCTGGTCGCCGGTCAGGTACACGTACTCGGTGGCGGCGCGGAAGCCGTACTCGGTGTCGTTCGAGCGGGTCCTGAGATGGCCCGCGGGGATCACCAGGCGCTCGCCGGGGAAGCGCGCGGAGAGCGCGGCGCGGCGGCGGGCGGTGTGCGCGGCCTGCTCGATCGGCCGCAGGTCGTGCAGCTCGGTGTCGGCCCAGCCGGTCTTCATGTTCTCGGCGAGCTCGTCGGAAACGCCCGCGTACAGGCCGTTCTTCCGCTGCTTGATGGGCGCCTCGGTCTCCGGGGTCTCCGGGATCTCCGCGGTCGGCTCCTCGGTCACGTCATCCTCCTCGAACTGGACCCGGTCCATCGTAGGTGGCAGAGGGGGGCGACCGTGAGATGTGTGAAGTATTCGGCAATCGACCGGCAGGTGTTGAGGTTCGGGGCTCTCTGTGGGGCGCCGGCCTCAGTCGAACCGGGGGCGGAGCGCGAAGGCGCCGTGCTCAGTCGAACCGGGCGGCGAGCAGGATGACGTCGTCGGTGCGGTCGATGGCCGCGAGCCCGTCGGGCAGCACCGTGCGCACCACATGCTCCACGAGAGCGTCCGGATCCTGCCGTACGACCCGCGGCGCACCGGCGGCCGCCGCGTGCAGGCGGGCGAACGCGCGGTCCATCTCGTCTCCGGTGCGGTGCAGCAGCCCGTCGCTGTACAACAGGAGCGTTTCTCCTGCGGCGGGCTCGATCTCCACGCTCGGGGCCTCCCAGCAGGAGAGCATGCCGAGCGGCGCCGACAGGGACGTCTCGACGAACTCGGTCCGGTGCTCGCCGACGATCAGCGGCGGGCAGTGCCCGGCCCCTGCCAGCACGATCCTGAGGCCGCCGCCCGGGCCCGGGGGCACCTCGGCGGGCTCGCAGTACGCGAACAGGGCGGTGGCGGTACGGGCGGGCTCGGTGAGGCGGAGCAGCATCTCGAGATCGGAGAGCACGGCCACCGGGTCCTCGCCCTCCATCACGGCGTACGCGCGCAGGGAGGCCCGCAGGCGCCCCATCGCGGCGACGGCACCGGGGCCGGAGCCGGAGACGGAGCCGATGGCGAGGCCGAGCGCGCCCTCGGGCAGGGGCAGGGCGTCGTACCAGTCGCCCCCGCCGTCCGGGCCGGTGCGGTGCCGGACGGCGAGGCGGACCCCGGGGACCCGGGGCAGCCGGGCGGGGAGCAGCTCCTGATGGAGGGCGGCGGCGGCGTCGCGGGCGCGGGTGAGTTCGAGCAGCCGGGCGAGGTGTTCGGCGGCGTGCCGGCAGTAGAGGCCGAGCAGATGGCGCTGCCGCTCCACGGGCTCGGTGGGTTCGTCGTAGAGCCAGACGGCCGCGCCGAGCCGGCCGACGGGCGCCATGCCCTCGCCGGCGGTCCCGCCCCCCGTCCCGCCTCCTGTTGCGAACCTTGTTGCACACCCCGTCGGCGCGTCGCCCACCGTCGGGGAGTCGCCCATCAGGGCCTGGCCGGGGTCGCCGAGCGGATCCAGCGGGACGGCGTAACTGGCGGCGTAGCCGAGGCGGGCCGCGACCTCGCGGTGCCGGGGGTCGAGACCGGCCTCGCGGGTGAGGTCGGGATGGACGACCTCGGGGCGCGGGGTGTGCGCCTCGGGCAGCCCGTCGAGCAGATGGGCGGCGCTGGCGGTGCCGCGCGGGATCGTCTCGATGTACCCGAGGTCGGCGCGGCCGAGGCCGAGGCCGACGGTGGTGACGGGCCCGAAGCCGTCGTCGGGTTCGAGCGTGACCAGTCCGCGCCGGGCGCCGACGAGGGCGGCTCCGGCGCGGAGGAGTTCCTGGAGCGCGCTGTCCAGGCTGCGGGTGCGGGTCAGTCGCTCGGTGAGTTCGTGGAGCGTGGTGAGGTCGGAGACCCAGCCCGCCAGGCGGTCCAGGACGACGGTGTTGGGCGGCGGCAGCGTCGCGGGGGCGGGGGCGGTGGGGTCGGCAGTTTGCGAGGGGGAGGGGAGCGGGGGATCGATTCCAGCCACTTTCGGCGGGTGCGGCACGCTCATGGCCTGCTGCCTTTTCGGCACGCGGCCACGCGCCCGGCCGACCGGTGCGTATCACTCCATAGCATTGCAAACCCCCTGTAGTGCTGCGCCGCTATACGTCTCCAGATGTACACGCACCAGCGACGCGATGTCCAGCATTGTCCCGTTGGGTTTGTTGGTGTCCGTGGGGAATCGAAGTTGGCTGAAAAATGGTTGGAGCGCTCCCCTTTTGCGGTCGACTGGCGTCCTTCGACAGCGCGTCATATCCACCCTGGTGGGTACGTAATCGGAGAAGGGAAGCGGCAGTTGGTGCCGCCTCGGAACCCCGGGGCCGGACCCAGCGTCCTAGTCGGTGACGGCCGCGCCCATCCCCGAGTGGCGGGGAGAGCACACAGGAGACGGCAAGCGCCATGCGCACGCCACCCCCCGCCACGTTCCACGCTCGGCCTGCGGCGTGATGCGCTGCCTTGTACGCGCGGTGACTAGTGATCAGCGTGGCGCGACGATCCGAACAATCCCGGGACGCGTCGCGTACTGCCACGTAGTGCCACACAGTGTGATGCAAAAGCCCAGCAATGCCCGGTAGTGCCCAGCAATGCCCGGTGGTCCCAGCAGTTGCCCGGCAGTGCCCTGTCATGCGTAGTGCGATGTAGTGCCCTGTAGTGCGACGGATACGGCCCTCGGCGTTTACGGAAAGGACGAGCGCTCATGCGCGAGATCCCCGGAAGGCGACGCAAGTTCTCGTTCATGCGGCACGGCGGCAGTCCGGCGCTGCTCCGCGCGGCGCTCACCTGCGCCACCGAGTGGCGGTGGCCGGTGCTTCCCGGCGTGGGGTTGCGGACCGGCGCCGGCGGCCGTGCGGGGGAGTGCGGCTGCCCGCACCAGGACTGCGTGGTTCCCGGCGCCCACCCGTTCGACCCCGGGCTGCTCGCGGCGACCACCGACGCCCGCATGATCCGCTGGTGGTGGTCGAACCGCCCGGCCGCGCCGGTCCTGCTGGCGACCGGCCGCCGGGCGCCCTGCGCCGTGAGTCTGCCGGCCGTCGCGGGGGCGCGGGCACTGGCCGCGTTCGACGCTGCGGGGGTGCGGGTCGGCCCGGTGATCGCGACGCCGACCCGGTGGTCCCTGCTGGTGGCCGCGTACGACCTCGAGGAACTCGGCGAGCTCCTGCACCGCCAGGACTGGGTGCCCAGCTCGCTGCGGTTCCACGGCGACGGCGGCTATGTGGTGCTGCCGCCGTCCGAGACGGGCGCCGGGCGGGTGCGCTGGGAGCGGGCGCCGCTGCGGCGCGCGCCCGGCCCGTGGCTGCCGCAGGTGGCGACGGTGGTGGACGCGCTGGTCGAGGCGAGCGCGAGCGCGCCGGACGGGGGCAGCAGGCTCGCGTACTGAGGGCGCTCTGCCGGCCGGCCGTCGGCGTCGGTTGTACCGGAGTCGGTCGTTCGGTGTCGGCGTCGGGTGTCGGCTGTCCGGAGTCGGTTCGGAGCCGGTCGGCCCGTGGGTCGCGTGGCCGCGGCCCCGCGTACTGAGGCGTGTGCGGAGGCACGCTCTGAGGCGCGGGTGCCCGGTGGGCGAACCCGGAGGCGCGGAGCCCGGTGGGCGAACCCGGCCGCAGCCGCTCTGACCGCTCACTCGTATGGGTGCAAGCCGCCTGGTGAAACGTCGCCGAACGGGTGCGGGCGCCGCTGGAATGAGGTGTTCCGCCCGCTATGTTGCGGCTCACCGGACAGCGTTCCGCTCCGGCGAGTCGTGGAGGGACTCATGCACCGTACGTCCCGGTTCCGGCCCCAGGCGCCGTCGCGGACGTTGCCCGAGGTGCCGTCCCGGATGTCGTCCCCGGTGCCGTCGCGGGCGCTGTCCGAAGCGCCGTCGCGGTTGCCGTCCGAAATGCCGTCGCGGTTGCGGATGTGCGTCCTGCTGGGCGTGGTGCTGCTCGCCGCCGCCCTGCCGCTGGCGGGTGCGGCTGGGGGTACCTCCCATGCGCGAAGTTCCCCCGGCTACCTCCCCCAGGCTTCTCCCCCAGCGCGGCCGCTGGGAGGTGCCCCCAGGTGGTACCCCCAGGAGGTGCCCCCAGGGGAGGGCCCGTCGGCGGGGCCGGCGGACCGGGAGAACCGTCGTCGCGATCGCGAAGAACACCTGCGCGACCGGAAGGATCTTGACAAAGACGGGCCCCGTGTCACGCCGGACATTGGCCGAGACCTTTCGGCTGGTCCGGACTTTCAGAGCCGGACAGTCGGCCGGACCGGGCTCGGGGCGTCGGAAGAGGCACTTCGCGGCCTCACCACGGCCGCCTGCGGTCCCGAACTCGCTTCACCCGAAGGGATGGAGGTCCAGACCTGCGTACTGCGCCGGAGCGGCGACACGTGGGCGCGTACCTACTACCGCAACGCGACGGGCGTACCCCTGTCGCTCGTCGTCACCCATATGCGCCCCGGCGGCCAGACCCGGCAGGTGTACTGCGCGGTGGCGCCCGACGATGCTCCGGGGGCGTGCGACACACCACGGGAAGCGGGGATCAGCGGCCCGGGGCCCGGGGAGGTGGGTGCCGGCGCGGTGGCGGAAGTGACCTCGCCCCAGGGGCGGTTGCTGCTTCGCTCGGGGAGCAACCCGCCCTCGGGCATGGAAACGCCCGGTCGCTGGCGACGGGGGATGCACCAGCGACCGGGCTTCTAGAACCGTAACAAGAGATTGGCGGTTAGCAAATTCGATCGCGGAATTCCGGACGCTCAATTCCCCCGGATCGGTGGGGTTGTGAGCAGTGTCACGCCCGTGTGCGGCATGCGTGGGCGCGCACGGCTCCCGATGCGTACGGGAGCCGGATGCCGCAAGCGCCCGGGGCCGGATGCCGCGGCTCCGGATGTCACGGCTCCCGACCTCCAGGTCCGGATTGTCCACGTCTCCCGACGCGTACGGCCCGGGGCGCGGCGGCCCGATCAGCTCAGCGTGATCTGGCGGTTGGTGAGACCGCCGCGCGCCCGGCGCTCCTCCGGCGTCAGCGGCGCCTCCGCGGCGAGCGCCCCCGCGAGCCGCTCGGCGAACTCGGCGGCCGGCTTCTCCACGTCCTCCGCGCGCATCGCGGTCGGCAGGTCCCACACCGGCACCGTGAGGCCGTGCGCGCGGAAGGAGCCGACGAGGCGGGTGCCCTCGCCCAGTGAGGACGTACCGGCGGCGTGCAGCCGCGCGAGCGCGTCCAGGAGCTTCTCCTCCGGGTGCGCCATGACCCACCGCAGGTGGTTCTTCCCCGGGGCCTCGCACCAGTACGCGGCCTCGACGCCGGCGAGCCGGGCGGTGGGGATCGCGGCCGCGTTCGCCCGCTCCAGGGAGGCGGCGACCTCGCCGGTGGCGGCGTCCGCGTCCTCCAGCCAGAACTCGAAGCCCTCGTGGACGGTCGGGGTGAACGGCGCCTCCGGGTCCAGCAGATCCTGCAGCCGCGGCCCCTCCGTGCCCGCGCGGGCCGCGGCGACCGGCGTACCGGGCTCGGCGGCCAGCGCGCGCTGGAGCGTGTCCGCCAGGTCGCGGCTGAGGTCGCCGGAGGCGGTGTCGTTCTGCAGGCCGAGCAGTACGGCCCCGTTGTCGCGGCGCAGCGCCGGCCAGGCCATCGGCAGGACGGTCGCGAGCGTGACGGACGGGACGCCCTCCGGCAGGCCGCCCTTCAGGTGGAGTTCGGCGGTCGCGGCGGGCACCAGCTCGCGCAGCGCCACCCAGTCGCACTCTCCGGCCAGCCCTTCGAAGGGGCGGTGGACCAGTTCCGTCACGGCGTGCGCGGCGGCCCGCCCGTGGCAGGCCTTGTAGCGGCGGCCGGAACCGCACGGGCAGGGCTCGCGGGCGCCCACGGCCGGATAGGCGGCGTCGGCAGCTCCGGCGCTGACCTGTGCTCCTGCGGCCTTCGTCTGGGGGCGGCGCTTCTTGGCCATGGTGTGGCTGTCTCCCGGTCGGTGCGGCTCATGGCGGCTCGTACGGTCCGTCAGGTCCCGTACGGCAGGTACGGGACGGGAGCCTAGCCCTTTGGCCGAACCTCGTCGGTCAGGTCAGCCCGTCGAGATCCGCGAATCCGAGATCGGGGCCCAGATCGGGGCCCGGGTCGGGGCCGAGATCGGAGCCGTGGCGGGATCCCGGACCGGGGCCGTGCCCGGGTGTGAGACCCGAGCCGAGGTCGCCGCGGAGGCCGCCGTCGAGTTCTGCATCAAGATCGGTATCAAGATCGGTATCGAGTTCGGTGCCGAGGGCGCCCTCGAAGCCGGAGCCGAGATTCGCGACGGACCGTGGCTCCGGGGAGAGCATGACGCGCGTAGCGAACGCGTCGCGCGTGGACAGGACGGCCCATACCGTCACTTCGCCGGTGCCGTCCCGTACCCCCCAGTCCAGGGAGAGCGCGCTGATGATGTTGAGCCCCCGCCCGCCTCGGGCCGTGACGGAGGGAGTGGCCGGAATCGGTCGGGTCGGGCCGCCGCCGTCCGTGACCTCGACGGTGAGGCGCGCGCGTTCGTCGACCCGCCAGGCGGCCCGGACGGCCCCGTGGCCGTTGCTCTCGGCGGCCAGCGGGCGGCCGTGCCGGCACGCGTTGCTGAGCAGTTCGGAAAGGATCAGAACGGCATCGTCTATGACCGAATCAGGTACCCCGGTTCTCCGCAAATCGCCACGCATCCGGCGCCTTGCCTGACCCACGCCGGCAGGGCCGTGGGGAACGGCCATGCTCGACGACGTCGGCACTTCCTGTGCCACCACCAACGCCACCCCCGAGACCTCCTTTGCCCCACGCCACGGGTTGAATGCCCCGCCGAACTGGAGCGGAAACCGGCCACGTGGCATCCGGTGACGCACTCGTCACGATCGAATACGTACCGAACGCGCCGGTGCACTCCATGTAATGGACCGTATGGGGTTGCTAAGAGCGGCCGAGTTGGGACAGGACCTGTTTGGGGCGGTTCGTGATGATTGCCTGGGCGCCGAGGTGGGTGCAGAGCTCGACATCCTCTGGTTCGTCGACGGTCCAGATGTGCACGCCGTGCCCCGCGCGCTGCCAGCGGGCCACGTACTCGGGGTGGTTCCGTGCGATCCGGATGCTCGGCCCCGCGATGCGCACGCCCGGCGGCAGCTGCCCGTCGCGGTGCCGCGGCAGGACGATCTGCATCAGATAGACGGTCGGGATGGCCGGTGCGGCGGCCTGTACGCGGTGCAGTGAACGCGCGGAGAAGCTCATCACGCGTACCGGGGACGGCTCGCCCGCGGCGGGGGCGTCCAGGCCGAACCGGCGCAGCAGGGCCAGCAGTCGCTCCTCGACGCGGCCTGCCCAACGGGTCGGGTGCTTGGTCTCGATGGCGAGCTCGACGCGTCGGCCCGCGTCGGCGACCAGCTCCAGCAGGCGCTCCAGGGTGAGGACCGAGGTGCTGTCGCGGTGGTCCCGGTCCGGTGCCTCGCGATCGGTGGACTGCCCCTTCCAGGAGCCGAAGTCGAGAGCGGCGAGGTCGGAGAGTTCGAGCGAGGAGACGGCGCCGCGGCCGTTGGACGTGCGGTTGACGCGGCGGTCGTGGACGCACACCAGATGTCCGTCGGCGGTCAGGCGCACGTCGCATTCGAGGGCGTCGGCACCGTCCTCGATCGCCTTGCGGTACGCGGCGAGGGTGTGCTCGGGGGCGTCCTCGGAGGCGCCGCGGTGGGCGACGACGGAGACGGGGGGCGGGCCGGGGTGTTCGTCCTGGCCCGGGCGTGCGTAGGTCACCGCGTTATCGTGCCACCGCCCGGCGCGGGCCGGCGGAGGCGGGCATGACCTGCCCGTTTTGTCCTGAGGAATCGCGAGGCTTATCCCGTACACGCTAGTAATGCGCCGCTTCGTCCGGGATAAGGGGCGGCGCCCTGGGGAGCCGCTCCTCCTTACGGTGGTCTGACGTGCCGTGGGAAAGGCTTGCGGGTGATGCTGCTCGTACGCGTCGTGGGCCGCTATCCGCAATCTGTCGTGCACCTGAGGAGAAAGCCGTGAGCACCGAGAACCAGGGCCCCGCCGTCCCGTCCGCGCCCGGGCCGGACGCGGCGCCTCCGGCGCCGGACCTCCAGCCCGACACGACCCTGGCCGACGCGCCGCCCGCACCGCCGACCCCGCCGTCAGTCCCGGGCGCGGGCACGGGCACGGGCACGGGCACGGGCACGTCGACCACGGACCACACGACGGGCGCAGGGGAGGCGCCGAACGCCGCGCCGCCCGAGGCTGTGGGGGCCTCGGGCGGCGCGTGGTGGACGGAGGGAAGCGGTACGGGGCCCGCGGGCGGCAGCGGGGGAACGGGCGGTACTGGCGGCTTCGGCAGCGGCGGCGCGGAGGGTACGGGCGGCGCGGGCGGCGCGGGAGGTGCAGGCGGTACGGGTGGCGCGGGAGGTATAGGCGGTACGGGCGGTGAGGGCGGCATATGGGGCGCACCGGTCGCACCCGTACCGCCCGGCGCGCCCGCCGCGTCCGGTAGGCGCTCGGGCGGAATCGTGGCCGCCGTCCTGGCCGCCGTGCTCGTCGCGGGCGGTATCGGCGGCGGTATCGGCTACTGGGCCGCGGACCGGGACGACGCCACCGACTCCACCACCCTCTCGGCCCCGGCCGACCCCAAGGCGGAGAGCAGGGCGCCGGGTTCGGTGTCCGACATCGCGCGCAAGACGCTGCCCAGCGTCGTGACGATCGAGGCGCAGAGCAGCAGCGGCGAGGGCGGCACCGGCACCGGCTTCGTGTACGACAAGCAGGGCCACATCCTCACCAACAACCACGTGGTGGCCTCGGCCGCCGACAACGGCAGGCTCACGGCGACGTTCTCCGATGGCAAGCGGTACGACGCGGAGGTCGTAGGCCGTGCCGAGGGGTACGACGTCGCGGTGATCAAGCTCAAGAACGCGTCCGGCGCCGCGCTCAACCCGCTCCCCCTCGGTGACTCCGACAAGGTCACGGTCGGCGACGCGACGGTGGCGATCGGCGCGCCCTTCGGCCTCTCCGGCACCGTCACCACCGGCATCGTCAGCGCCAAGAACCGCCCGGTGGCCTCCAGCGACGGCGGCGCCAGCAACGCCTCGTACATGAGCGCCCTGCAGACCGACGCCTCCATCAACCCCGGCAATTCCGGCGGCCCGCTGCTCAACGCCAACGGCGCCGTCATCGGCGTCAACTCGGCGATCCAGTCGGCGGGCACCGGCGGCGGCTTCGGCGGCGGGGCCCAGCAGTCCGGCAGCATCGGCCTGGGCTTCGCGATCCCGATCAATCAGGCCAAGAACGTCGCCGAGCAGCTGATCAAGACCGGTACGCCCGTCTACCCGGTCATATCCGCGACGGTGACCATGAAGGACAGCGGCGGCGGCGCCACGATCGCCCGGACGGGCGCCGACGGCACCCCGGCCGTCATCCCCGGCGGCCCCGCCGCCAAGGCGGGCCTCAAGCCCGGTGACGTCATCACCAAGCTGGACGACACGGTGATCGACAGCGGCCCGACCCTGATCAGCGAAATCTGGACCCACCGCCCGGGCGACCAGGTCGCCCTGACCTACGAGCGCGACGGCAAGCAGTCCACTGTCCAGCTGACCTTGGGCCAGCGCGAGGGCGACAGCTGACGCGCTAGGCTGATCCCCGCGATGCCCCATGCGGGCGTCGCGGGGAGGGTTGCCCGAGCGGCCTAAGGGAACGGTCTTGAAAACCGTCGTGGCAGCGATGTCACCGTGGGTTCAAATCCCACACCCTCCGCCCAGGTCAGCGAACGTGCTGGTCAAAAGGGGTGCTCCGGATTGAGGAGCACCCCTTTTGTGCGGGCTCTGTTGGCCGGCTGAAGTCCCGTCACCTCGCCCAGGGTTGCGGTGCTAGCGCGGGAGGCGCAGTGCCAGGCCGTCGAGGACGACTTCCAGGCCGTAGGCGAACTTGGAGTCGCGGATCCCGACGGGGTCGAGGGATGCGTCGGTCTGGGTGCTCGCGAGGTGGCTGTGGTCGGCTGCGGCGCGCTGGGCCGCGGGCATGAGGCGGGCGATGAACGCGGCCTCGGTCTCGCCGGAGCGGGCGACCGTGGTCAGCCAGGCAGCCTCTGTGGTGCTCATGCCGATGACGTAGGACGCCACGGTGTCGATCGCTCGGCTCGGCTCGGGGTGGCCGGCGGCCGTGAACAGGGCGGCCAGCCGGTCGGAGAACGACATGAAGTTGGGGCCCAGATAGGCGAGGCCAGCCTGGCCGAGGACCGAGGCCAGCCACGGGTGGCGCAGGGCCGTCGTGCGGAAGGACCGGGCGGCCTCGGTGGCGGCGGCGCGCCAGCCGGGGCTGTCGGTGTCCCCCTGGGCGAAGTCCGTGGAGGGGACGGCGATCTCGGCGAAGACCTCGTCCACCGCGAGCTCCATCAGCTCGTCCTTGGTCGCGATGTGCCGGTAAAGGGAGGTCGCGCCGGCGTTCAGGCGGGCGCCGAGCTTGCGCATGCTGAGTGCCTCGATGCCCTCGGCGTCCAGCATGGCGATCGCTTCGCGGACGATCGCGGCCCGGCTGAGCGCGGGCTGGTCGGGCTCGCGCTGCTGCCGGGCCCACACGGACGGGATCGGGTTCGTCTTCGCGGCCATGGCGGTCCTTAGTGCGTACGGCGTTCGCAATCAGCGTACAGGAGGGAGGCTTGCGTACGCCGTTCCGCTATGCGTACGGTGTGCGCATCATAGGAGCGGCGTGCGCAAGCCGGAGGGAAAGCCCATGGAAACCCGCAATCCACGCCGCTGGTGGATCCTCGTCGTGCTGTGCCTGAGCACGCTGGTCCTCGTGGTCGACAACATGGCGCTGACCGTCGCGGTGCCCTCGATGACGGAGGACCTGGGCGCGAGCGCCCAGGACACCCAGTGGATACTCGACTCCTACATCCTGGTCTTCGCCGGGCTCCTGCTCACCTCCGGCAGTCTCGGTGACCGGTTCGGCCGCCGGAAGGTGATGCTGATCGGCCTGCTGCTCTTCGGGGCGGCGTCGCTGGCCGCGACCTTCTGCACCAATCCCGGCGAGGTGATCGCCGCACGCGTCGCGATGGGTGTCGGCGGGGCGCTGATCATGCCCTCGACGCTGTCGATCCTCATCACCGTCTTCGACAAGGAGGAGCGCCCCAAGGCGATGGCGGCGTGGAGCTCGGTGTCGATGCTCGGCCTCGTCGGCAGCCCGGTGCTCGGCGGTGTGCTGATCGACCACTTCTCCTGGCACTCGATCTTCTTCATCAACGTCCCGGTCGTCGTGCTGGCCGTCCTGGCGGGCATCACCCTCATGCCGGAGTCGAAGGCGCCGTGGCAGAAGGCCGACCCGCTCGGTGCGGTGCTGTCCGCGGCCGGCATGACCGCCCTGGTCTGGTGGATCATCGAGCTCCCGGAGCACGGCGCCTTCGGCGGCCGCTCCACCGTCACCCTGACCGTCGCGGTCGTCTCGCTCGTCGGATTCGTGATCTGGCAGAACGTCGCCTCGACCCCGATGGTCCCCCTGGTCCTCTTCAAGCACCGCAACTTCAGCGGCGGTTCGCTGTCCCTGGCCCTGGTGCAGATCGGCAACGGCGGCCTGCTGCTGGTGCTCACCCAGTACCTGCAGTTCGTGCTCGGATACTCGCCGATCAAGGCGGGCCTCGCGTTCCTGCCGCTGGCCGTCACGGCGCTGATCGGCAACGCCGGGGGCGTCAAGCTCGCCGCGAAGATCGGCAACCGTTTCGTGATCCTGTCCGGGATGCTCCTCATGGTCGCAGCCTTCGCGCTGCTGACCACCGTCTCCGCCGGCACCGGCTTCACCGTCCCGGCCATCGCGCTCAGCCTGTTCGGCCTCGGCGCGGGCCTCGCGATGCCGGCCGCGGTCGGCGCGCTGATGAGCACCATTCCGGCGGACAAGGCGGGCGTCGGCTCGGCCCTGAACGACACCATCCAGCAGGCCGGCACCGCGCTCGGCATCGCGATCCTCGGCTCGCTCCTGTCGAGCGGCTTCGCCCGCGAGATGCCCTCCGGCGCGCCCGAGCAGGCGAAGGACTCGATCGCCGACGCGCTGGCCGTCGCCCACGGCGACACCGGCCTGGTCCACGCCGCCCGGGAGGCGTTCACCGACTCGATGTCGACCGCCTTCGTCGTGAGCGCGATCGGCGTCCTCGCCGCCGCCATCCTGGCCACCCTGGTCATGCGCGACATCAAGCCCGAGCCCACCGCCGCCCCCGCGGAGAGCCCGAACTCGCCGTCTGACCTCGCCGTCTGACCTTGCCGAGAAGGCCGGTGCCCCGGAGGGTGCCGGCCTTCTGCCCATGTGGCCTGACCGTCCGCACCGGCCGGACCGATCGCGGCCGCCGGCGCCTACCGGCCCGGATGGGTGGTCTTCGGGCGGGTGTGCGCGTGTGGCCGATGGGGTGGGGAGGGGAGCGATTACGTTGGGCGGGCCCAGGCAGCATCGCGGCCGGCCCCGACGGGCGTGAGGGTGGCGAGCAGCCGACCCCGTTCAGTTGAGCTTCGTCGTGGAGGTGCAGGTCGTGGAGGTCGCGGGATGGCACGTCGAGATCGAGTTCTACGAAGACGAGACGCATACCAAGGCGGCGGCCCTGTTGCGGCTTCGGGACGGCACGGAGCTGCGCGCGCACGGCCGCGCCACACGCGACACGCGGGACCCTGCGGAGACCCGTATCGGTGAGGAGCTCGCGGGTGCCCGGGCTCTGTCGGATCTCGCCGAACAGCTGACGGTCAAGGCCAATGCCGAGGTCAAGGAGCTGAAGAAGCAGGCTTGACGCCGTCCCTGAAGCCGGAAGGGGTGTCCGCGAGGCTCGCGGGCACCCTCTTTGCGTTGTGGGGGCGGCCTGCCCGGTGCCCGGAGGGGTGGCATGAGGCGCGGGGGGCGGGGTACGGGTGTGCCGGCGGTTTGAAACCAGGCGCTCATACGTGCGGGGTAATTGGGGCGGGCTGGAGGTTCGCCCGGGACGTGGCGGGCAGCCTGCTCTCGCGACGTCGCGGCACCGCAGCGCCACCCAGCACCATGGCGCCGGAGCGGCAACAGGAACTCGGCAGGAACGCGGCAGGACCCGGGCAGGCGGTTGGCCGACCGTCTGGCGGCGGCCCCGAGCGCGATTTCCGGAGGATGTGGGCATGGGACGACAGGAGACGAGAGCTGTGGTGATGCGGTGATCGAACGGGACGGGTGAGGTCAGATGCGTCTGCGCGGTGGTACTCCGGTGCCGCCGCGCAGCCGTGTGCGCCGGAGATCTCTCCGCCAGGCTTCTCTGCCGGTCCCCTCCACCGGGCCTCTCCGCCGGGCTTCTCTGCCGGTCCCCTCCGCCTGTCCCCCTCCGCCCGGCCTCCCCTCCAGTCCCCTCCTCTGGGCCTCTCCCTCCCCTTGACGGGTCCCCGATATCTGACGGATAGTCAGAAAACTTCGGCGGTCGGGAGCGAGTGGCGATCGGGGTGCCTCGATGGCGTACGACGACTTCTACGAAAGGCTGCGAGCCTACGAAGGGCGTGCCGCCGCCCTCGGCGGCCAGGGCAAGGACCCGGTCAACGAGCCGATGATCAGGCACTGGTGCGAGGCGATGGGGGACGCCCACCCCGGCTATCCCGAGGTCGCGCCGCCCACCATGCTCCAGGTGTGGACCATGGGCGGCCTTTCGGGCCATGGCGCCCGCCCGGCCGCGTACGACGAGCTGTTGGCGCTGCTCGACGGTGCCGGGTTCACCTCCGTCGTCGCGACCGACTGCGAGCAGGAGTACCTGCGTCCGCTGCGGCCCGGCGACCGGATCACTTTCGACGCGGTCATCGAGTCCGTATCGCCGCGCAAGACCACCAAGCTCGGCGCCGGGCACTTCGTCACCACGCGGATGGCGGTGCGGGCGGCCGGTGAACTCGCCGGAACCCATCGATTCCGCATCCTCAAGTACGCCCCCGCGCGCACCGCGGAGGCGGGCCCGGCGACCGCGGGCCCGGCCGCCCCCCGCCGTCCGCGCCCGGTCGTCAACCGCGACAACGCCGGATTCTGGGATGGCGTCGCGGACCACCGACTGCTCATCCAGCGCTGCACCGGCTGCGGCACCCTCCGGTTCCCCTGGCTGCCCGGCTGCACCGCCTGTGGTGCGCCGTGCTGGGACACGGTGGCGGCCTCCGGGCGCGGCACGGTGTTCAGCTACGTCGTCATGCACCACCCGCCGTTCCCGGCGTTCGACCCGCCCTATGCCGTGGGTCTGGTCGAACTCGCCGAGGGCGTACGGATGATCAGCGGCATCGTCGGCGTGCCGTGCGAGGAGGTCCGTATAGGGATGGCTGTGGAACTGGAGTTCCGATGTGTGGAAGAAGGGCTGGAGCTGCCCGTCTTCAGGGGGACCGCATGACCGCGCGCTCCGTCCCGGGCTCCTCCCCGGACACGGTCCCCGTCCCGGACCCCGCCTCGGACATCGCCCCGCCCGCGGTCCCGGACGCCGTCCCCATAGGCTACGAGCTGCCGCCGCTGGCCGTCCCCGTCACCCGCACTCTCATCGTCGCCGGTGCCCTCGCCTCCCGTGACTACCAGGACGTCCACCACGATGCCGAGGCCGCCCGGGAGAAGGGTTCCCCCGACATCTTCATGAACATCCTCACCACGGGCGGACTGGTGGGCCGATACGTCACCGACTGGGCCGGACCCGGCGCCGAGCTGCGGAAGCTGGCCATCCGGCTCGGCGCGCCCAACCACCCCGGCGACACCATGACCCTCACCGGCCGCGTCACCGCCCTCGCCGACGACAGGACTGCCGAGATCGCCGTCAGGGGGACCAACCGGCTCGGCGACCATGTCACCGGGACGATCACCGTCCGGCTCCCGCCGCCTCAGCCGCCCGCCTCCGGGGCGGGGGTCCCGTCATGAGCCTGCGGCACGCGGACTCCCTCGGCGGCCGGGCCGCCATCGTCGGCATCGGCGCGACCGAGTTCTCCAAGGACTCCGGCCGCAGCGAGCTGAAACTCGCGGTCGAGGCGGTCCGCGCCGCTCTCGACGACGCCGGGCTCGCCCCCGCCGACGTCGACGGTCTCGTCACCTTCACCATGGACACGAGCCCGGAGATCACCGTCGCGCAGGCCTGCGGCATCGGCGAGCTGTCGTTCTTCTCGCGCGTGCACTACGGCGGCGGCGCGGCCTGCGCCACCGTGCAGCAGGCCGCGCTCGCCGTCGCCGCCGGCGTCGCGGACGTCGTGGTCTGCTACCGCGCCTTCAACGAGCGCTCCGGCCGCCGCTTCGGCGCGGGAGTGCAGCACCGCGAACCGTCCGCGGAAGGCGTCGCGCTGGGCTGGGCGCTCCCCTTCGGGCTGCTCACCCCCGCCTCCTGGGTCGCCATGGCCGCCCAGCGCTACCTGTACGCGTACGGACTGACGCCCGAGGCGTTCGGGCACGTCGCGGTCACCGGCCGCCGCCACGCCGCCACCAACCCCGCCGCGTACTTCCACGGCAGGCCGATCACCCTCGCCGACCACGCCGCCTCGCGCTGGATCGCCGAGCCGCTGCGGCTGCTGGACTGCTGCCAGGAGACCGACGGCGGGCAGGCGATCGTGGTCACCGGCGTTGAACGGGCCCGTACGCTCCCGTGCCCGCCCGCCGTGATCACCGCCGCCGCCCAGGGCTCGGGCCGCGCGCAGGAGCAGATGACCAGCTACTACCGCGACGACCTGACCGGCCTGCCCGAGGTGGGCGTCGTCGCCCGCCAGTTGTGGCGGAGCAGCGGGCTGGCGCCCGCCGACATCGACGTCGGCATCCTGTACGACCACTTCACGCCGTTCGTGCTGACGCAGCTGGAGGAGTTCGGGTTCTGCGGGCCCGGCGAGGCCGCCGGGTTCGTCGCCGCCGACACGCTGCCGATCAACACCCACGGCGGGCAGCTCGGAGAGGCGTATCTGCACGGGATGAACGGCATCGCCGAGGCCGTCCGGCAGATCCGCGGTACGGCGGTCAACCAGGTGCCCGGCGCCGGGCGCGCCCTGGTCACCGCGGGCACCGGCGTACCGACCTCCGGGCTGATCCTCGGCGCCGACGGCTGAGCCCGCGGCCCGCGGTCGGCCCGCGGTCGGCGCGCTGGCGCAGACGGCTGAACCGCCCGCGTGTCAGGCGTGTCCGCCTCTCCCGGCCGCCGTTCGCCGCCTTCACTCGCCTGTATGGACCGACAAAAAATGATGATCCGATATGCGGTCGGCCTGGTCGCGGCACTGACGTGTCTGGCGGGGGGCGGCGTGCCGCCCGAGTCCGCCGCGGCCGCGGGGGCCGCGCCCCGGCCCGCCCTCGTCCCCACCCCTCCGGCTCCCCGAGCCGTGGCGAGGCCCGCCCTCCCCGACCCCCGGATCTACGGGGCCGACATCTTCCACGGCTGGGCCCTCGACACCTGCCACGCCCCGAGCCTCGCCACCCTGCGCGCATGGCGCACCTCCCGCTACCGCGCCGTCGGCATCTACTACGCCGGCCACGGCCGCGCCTGCCCCAGGCAGCCGCGGCTCACCCGCTCCTGGGCGCTCGGCGCGGAGTCCCTCGGCTGGCGGCTGCTGCCGATCTACGTCGGTTCCCAGGCCCCGTGCGTCCGCGGCAAGGCCAGGCGGCACCCCAAGATCGGCGGCGAGCCGTGGGAGCAGGGCCGCGAGGAAGGCCGGCTCGCGGTGAAGCGCGCGAAGGCGCTCGGCCTGCGCAAACGCAGTGCGCTGTACCTCGACATGGAGGCGTACAACACGGCCCGTACCCGCTGCGCCCGCACCACCCTCGCCTTCATCCGCGGCTGGAACCGCGAGGTGCGCTCGCGCGGCTACTTCCCCGGCTTCTACAGCAGCGCCGACTCCGGCGTCCGGCACCTGGAGAAGGCCCGTAGATCCGGTGTGCGCGATCTGCCGTCGGTGATGTGGTTCGCGCGCTGGACGAGAAGCCCCGCGCTGTACGGAGAGCCGACCCTGCGCTCTTCGGGCTGGTTCGCGCACCGCCGGATCCATCAGTACTCGGGGAACGTCAGCGAGCGGCACGGTGGCAAGCGGATGAGCATCGACCGGAACATGGTGGACGCGCCCGTGGCGATCCTCCGCTGACTGCCGCCCCGACCGTTGCCCTGACGGCCACCCCGACGGTTGCGCTGAAGGCCGCCCTGACGCCGTGGCCGGCTCTGAGCAGCCCGGGGCCCGGCCCTGAGCGGCGGCGGGGCTGTCTGACGCCCGGAGGCCTCAGGCGCGACCCTGATCGCGGGCGGCCGCTCCTCCAACCGTGGGAGGTGGTGGTAGCCCCACCCATCCAACCTGAGGCGGACACAGCTTCGGCACCTCCGGCCGATACTCGGAGGGGGCATGCGCTCATAGCGTGGAGGACATGACCACGCCCGTGTGCCCCAGCGCATCCGCCGCCGTGTTCCCGTCGTTCGCCTCGTACGTCCGGGCGCGGGGGCCCGTGCTGCTGCGCACCGCCCGTTCCCTCACCGCCAACGCCTGTGACGCGGAGGACCTGCTCCAGACCGCGCTCACCAAGACCTACCTGGCCTGGGAGCGGATAGAGGACCACAAGGCGCTGGACGGGTACGTCCGCCGGGCGCTGGTGAACACCCGCACCTCGCAGTGGCGCAAGCGCAAGGTCGACGAGTTCGTCTGCGACGAGCTGCCGGAGCCGGACCCGGTCCCCGGACCCGACCCGGCCGAGCAGCAGGTGCTGCGCGACGCGATGTGGCGGGCGGTGCTCCGGCTCCCCGCCCGCCAGCGGGCGATGGTCGTCCTCAGGTATTACGAGGACCTGAGCGAGGCGCAGACGGCGGAGGTGCTCGGGGTGTCCATAGGCACCGTGAAGAGCGCGGTGTCACGCGCGCTCGGCAAGCTGCGGGAGGACCCGGAGCTGACCCGGGCGGCCTGAGCGGGACGGGCGCCGTCCCGGCGGCGGGGCTGCGGCGACCCGCGGTCGGGACGGGAGCCGTCCGGACGACGGGCGGGCAGGGGCGACCCACGGCGTTGACCACCCGTCTCGGGGTAGTGACATACCGCATGGTCGGATGCAGAATCGGCGGCACCCTTACCAGCGCGTAACCGGTCCCCCAGGAGGCCCCGGTGCTCAGCACGATGCAGGACGTACCTCTGACCGTGAGCCGCATCCTCCGGCATGGCTCGACCGTGCACAGCGGCTCGTACGTCACCACCTGGACCGGGGTGCCGGGCCAGGCGCCCGCCAAGCGCACCTTCGGTGAGGTCGGGGCCCGGTCCGCCCAGCTGGCGCAGGCGCTCCGCGACGAACTGGGCGTGGCCGGCGACCAGCGGGTGGCCACCCTCATGTGGAACAACTCTGATCATATGGAGGCATACCTGGCGATTCCCGCCATGGGTGCCGTCCTGCACACCCTCAACCTGCGGCTGCCCGCCGAGCAACTCGTCTGGATCATCAACCACGCGACGGACCGGGTCGTCATCGTCAACGGCTCGCTGGTGCCGCTGCTCGCGCCGCTGTTGCCGAAGCTCGCCTCCGTCGAGCACGTCGTCGTCTCCGGGCCGGGCGACCGCGCGCCGCTGGAGGGCAGCAGCGGCGGCCGTATCCGCGTTCACGACTACGAGGACCTGATCGCCGGGCGGCCGACCGACTTCGACTGGCCGGAGGTCGACGAGCGGGACGCCGCCGCCCTCTGCTACACCTCCGGGACCACCGGGGACCCCAAGGGCGTGGTCTACAGCCACCGCTCCATCTACCTGCACTCCTTGCAGGTCAACAGCGCGGAAGCCTTCGGGCTCGGCTCCCGCGACACCCTCCTGCCGGTCGTGCCGATGTTCCACGTGAACGCGTGGGGCACCCCGCACGCCGCGTTCATGGCGGGTGCGTCGCTGCTGATGCCGGACCGGTTCCTGCAGCCCGCGCCGCTCGCCGAGATGATCGAGAGCGAACGGCCCACCATCGCCGGCGCGGTCCCGACCATCTTCCAGGGGCTGCTGGCCGAACTCGACGCCACCAAGCGCGACGTCTCCTCGCTGCGCTGCGTGATCATCGGCGGGGCCGCGTGTCCGCCCGCGCTGATGAAGGGGTTCGAGGAGCGGCACGGGCTGCACGTCGTCCACGCGTGGGGCATGACCGAGACCTCGCCGCTGGGCTGCGTCTCGCACCCGCCCGCCGGGGCCGGCGCGGAGGAGGCCTGGTCGTACCGCGTCACCCAGGGCCGCTTCCCGGCCTCGGTGGAGGCACGGCTGGCCGCACCCGGCGGCGGCTTCCTGCCCTGGGACGGGGCGTCGGCCGGTGAGCTGGAGGTGCGCGGGCCGTGGATCGCCGGTGCGTACTACGGCGGGGCCGGCGCCGAGCCGCTCCGCCCCGAGGACAAGTTCACCGAGGACGGCTGGCTGCGCACGGGAGACGTCGGCACGATCAGCCCGGACGGCTATCTGACCCTGACCGACCGGGCGAAGGACGTCATCAAGTCGGGCGGCGAGTGGATCTCGTCGGTCGAGCTGGAGAACCAGCTGATGGCGCACCCGGACGTGGCGGAGGCGGCGGTGGTGGCCGTACCGGACGAGAAGTGGGGGGAGCGGCCGCTGGCCACGGTGGTGCTCCGGGAGGGCGCGACCGCGGGGTACGAGGAGCTGAAGGGGTTCCTCGCGGAGCGGGTGGCGCGCTGGCAGCTGCCGGAACGGTGGGCGCTGATCCCGTCCGTGCCGAAGACGAGTGTGGGGAAGTTCGACAAGAAGGTGATCCGGAAGCAGTACGCGGACGGTGAGCTGGAGGTGACGAGGGTCGACTGAGGCGCGGAGCCGCGCCCGCCGACGGGTGGCGTGGTGCCGCCCGGCGATGGGGTGGGCACGTGGGGGCGTGGGGGCTGAGCGCCGTCGTCCCGTGTCGGCGCCTGGGGCCTCCGGGGCGGGTCCTGGACCGTATATTTACGGCGCCGGTGCCCCGGACCGTCGGGTCACCCGGCACTTGGCGCCACAAACACACGACAGCGTCCAGGACCCACCCCTGCGGCCCCGGCGCCTTCCGTGATCGGTCGCTCGCGTCCCCCGGCGGTGCTTGCGGTCCGGGGGAGCGGACGACCCGGCCCGGGGTCAGTCCGCAGTCAACCCCGCCTGTGGCACGGCTGCGCGAGTCGGTCCGTACCGCCGCACGCCGACTCACCGGCTCGGACGGTTCCGGACGGACGGGCGTACGCGGACAGGCTTACGGGGACGGGCGTAGGCGGACGGACGGTCCTGCCCGTCCGCCTACGCGGTCAGTTCGTGCCGATCTTCGCCAGCAGGTCCACGATCCGGGTCTGCACCTCCGCGCTCGTCGAGCGCTCCGCGAGGAACAGCACCGTCTCGCCCGAACTCAGCCGCGACAGCTGCGCGGGGTCGATGTCCGCGGAGGTGTAGACGACCAGCGGTGTGCGGTTGAGCAGTCCGTTGCCGCGCAGCCAGTCGACGATCCCGGCCCGACGACGGCGTACCTGCATCAGGTCCATGACCACCAGGTTCGGCCGCATCTGCGAGGCGAGCGTCACCGCGTCCGCGTCCGCACCGGCCCGCGCGACCTGCATCCCGCGCCGCTCCAGCGTCGCCGTCAGCGCGTCCGCGATCGCCTCCTGCTCCTCGATCAGCAGAACGCGCGGCGGGTGCTGCTCGCTGTCGCGCGGTGCGAGTGCCTTGAACAGGACGGCCGGGTCGGCGCCGTACGCCGCGTCCCGCGTCGCCTGCCCCAGACCCGCCGTCACCAGCACCGGCACCTCGGCGGCGACGGCCGCCGTACGGAGCGACTGGAGAGCCGTGCGGGTGATCGGCCCCGTCAGCGGGTCGACGAACAGCGCGGCCGGGTACGCCGCGATCTGCGCGTCGACCTCCTCACGGGAGTTCACGATCACCGGACGGTAGCCGCGGTCGCTCAGCGCCTGCTGCGTGGGTACGTCCGGCGCGGGCCAGACCAGCAGCCGGCGCGGGTTGTCCAGCGGCTCCGGGGGCAGCTCGTCGTCCGGCGGCGGCGTGGCCGTACGGTCGTCGACGATCTCTATGGCGCCGTTCGGCCCGTCCAGCGGCTCCGGGCCCTCCGCGCCCTCGTCCGGCGCGCCGATCGCGAACGCCCGCCCGGGGGCGGTGGACGGTCTCGGCAGGTGCGGCTGCGGCTGCGGGGGCTGGGCCTGCGGCTGCTGCTGCGGGAGCGGCTGCGGCTTGGGACGGCGGCGTCCGGCCGGTTCCACCTCGGTGGACGGGGTGGGTTCCGCTGCCGGTTCGGGCCGAGCCGCCAGCTTCCGGCGGCGCCCGGAACCGGGACCGGCCGCGGCGGCGGCCGCGCCGACGGGCGGACCGGCGGGTGCGCTCGATGTCGCCCCACCCGTGGCGGCGGGTGACGCTGTTGCGGCGTGGGCTCCTGTTTCGGCGTGCGCTGCCGCACCGGTGGGACCGGCGGCACCGGCGGGGCCGACGGGACCGGCCGCACCGACGGGACCGGCCGCACCGGCGGGACGGGCCGTGACCCCGGGACCGGCAGCACCGGCCGCGACGCCAGGCCCCGGAGCGGCCATGCCGTTCGGCTGGGCCTGCGGACCCGGACGCTGCTGCTCACCCGCCTGGTGCGTGAACGGCACGCCCTGTCCCAGCGTCCGCACACTGATCGCGCGGCCGTGTGAAGCGTCCGCGCTCTGCGGCGCCGCGGTCGGCGGCACCTGCCGGGGCATGCCGCTCCGGGCGGCGGTTCCGGCCGGGCGGCCGGGGCCCCCAGCGACCCCAGTGGCTTCGGCGACCCCAGTGGCCTCGGCGGTCTCCACTGAGTCGGGGGAGCTGGTCATGTCCGCGGCGGAGCCCACGGCATCGGGCAGGGGCTGCCGGGCCCCGTCCTCCGCCAGCGCCCGCCGCGCCCGGCGCCGCCCGGTCGGCTGATCGCGGACCTCCGGCGACGAGCCGGGAGCGTACGCGCCGTCAGCGCCCTCTGCGCCGTCAGCAGCGCCAACACGGTCAGCACGGTCATCAGCACCGGCGCCACGAGCGGCGGGCAGTGCGGGCATCGCGGGCACCGCGCCGGCGTCACGCGGCCCGGGCTGCGCGGGTACGGGTACGCCCTGCGGTCCCCAGCCGCCCGCCGGCGCCGTGCCGCCCTGCGGCGGCACGCCGTCGTCGAACCCCGGCCCGGCGGCCGGCCGTCCGCGTCCCACGGCGCGACGCCCGCCCGGCGCCTCGCCGGACCACTCGTCCGCACCCGCGGCGCCGTCCGGGCCGTGGGGCGTCGCCGGGCCCGGAACGGGGGCGCGCCGCCGCCCGCCGGGAGGTACGGCGTACGGGTCGTGAGAACCGCCGTGCGTGCCACCGGCGGCGGGAACGGGCACCGTCGCCGGAGCCGCGCCGGGTACGCGGCGGTCGCCGGGAACGCGCCCCGGGCCGGCGGCGTCGCCGGGTTCCATGTCGTCGTACGGCCCGGTCTCCAGGCTGCTCTGCGCGGGCAGCAGGCCCGCGGGACCGAGCTCGGGGGGCAGCGCGGGCGACGGCCGCGGCGCGCGATCAGCGGCCGCGGGGGGCAGCGCGAACGGCGCCCGGCCGCCCGCCGCCTCGGCCGCGGGCTGCGGCTGGGACGGGCCCTGCTGCCGGGCGTCCCGCGGTTCCTGCTGCTGGTCGGCCGGCATCCGCTCCGGGGCCTCGGCGAGCGCGCGGCGCGCACGACGACGTCCGGTACCGGGGGCCGCCGCGGCGGGCAGCGCGGGCATGCCGGAGCCACCGGCGTCGGCCGCGGTCCCGCCTCCGGCGCCGTCTGCGGCTCCGGCATCCGAACCGTTCGCGCCGGAAGTCCGCGGCCCGGGACCGTGAATGCCATGGCCGTCCGTACCGGGACGATGCGGGCCGGAGTGCTGCGGACCACGCCCACCCGTGCCGGGCCCCTGCGGGTCGGACGCGTGCGGGATGGACGCGGGCGTGTCGAGAACCGGCGCGAGGGAGCCGTCCGCACCGGGCCCGTACGAGTCCCGATCGCGCGCGCCACGTCCGTCCGTTCGCGGCCCGGGCAGGCCACGCCCGTCCGTACCGGGCTCGTGGGAACCGCGCCCGTCGGTGCCGGGCCCGGCTGCGCCGCCGCCGTCCACGCCGGTCGCGTGCCCGCCGCGCTGGTCCGTCGCGGTGCCGGGCAGGTCGCCGTTCGCGCCGGGACCGTATGCGTTACGGCCGTCCGCACCGGGACCATGTGGGCCATGGCCCACCATGCCGGGGCCGACTGTTCCGGGGATGTTCGTGCCGCGTCCGTCCGTTCCGGGGCTGGGTACGTGGTCCACGTCGGGGCCGTAGCCGCCGCGTCCCTCCGAAACGGGGGCAGGCATGCCCCGTCCATCCGTGCCGGGGTCTGCCGGAGGGCCCGGCCAGCCCTCGGGGCCCGGAGTGGCGTCGGCGGCGGCCGGAGGGAGGGCGAACGCGGCCCGCCCGGGAGCCGGGGTGCCGCCCTCGGCCCCCTGCGTACCCTGCGGTCCGCCGTCCCGCGCGGCCGCAGCGCGCCGCGCGCGCCGCCCGGTCGGTGCCGGGACCGGCCCGTCCGGGGCTGTTCCCTGCGCGGGTACGAGTCCGTGCCCGGAGGTCGTTCCGCCGCCCGAGCCGTCGGTGGAACCGCCGCCCTGGTGGCCCTGGTTGGTCACGGCCCGGCGCGGATCGACTGCCTCAGGGACGGGGGGCTGCTCCTCGGGTGCGGCGCGGCGTGCCCGACGCCGACCCGTGGGCTTGGGCAGCGCAGCCTCCTGCGGGACCCCGGCGCCCTCAGCCGTGCCCTGCGTCCGTCCCGCGTCGTCCGCCGCCCCGGTGGTCCCATGCGCCCCCGCGCCCGACGGCGCAGCAGCCTGCGGACCGGTGGCTGGCAGACCAGTAGCCGACAGACCGGCAGCCGACAGACCGGCAGCCTGCGGACCGCCAGTCGGTAGATCGGCAGCTTGCGGACCGGAAGTCCCGGCCGCGGAGGCTGCGCCGGAACGCCCGCCCTCCGCCGTACCGCCACCGACGCCGCTGACGGCTTCGCCACCGCCCACCGCGCGGCGCGCGCGCCGTCCGGTCGGCGCGTCGCCCCGCCTGGGGTCGGGTACGGCGGCGGGGGTCGCCGTGCCGCGCGCACCGGCGGCCGCCTCCCGCCCCGGCCCGTAAGCAGTACCCGTCTCCGTACCCGCAGCCGGATCCGTGGCCCCGACGCGGGCCACCTCGCCCGTCCCGTCGGTCCCGGCACCGGGCATCCCGGCACCGCGCGTGCCGTCCGCGGCCGTGGCGCCGACACCGGCACCCGCGACACCGGCACCGCCGACACCGGCACCCGACGTCCCGTCGCCTGACGTCCCACCGTTCGCCGCCCCGGCGGCCCCGACGGCCCGGGTCTCCGGTACCTCGGCCGCCCCGCCGACCGCCGCGCCCGCCGCGTCCGCGGCCGTGACCGGCACCTCCAAGACGTACGCGCTGCCGCCCATCCCCGGCACCTCGTGCGTCTGCAGCACCCCGCCGTGCCGCCGCACGATCCCGCGGACGATCGGCTCGTGCACCGGATCGCCGCCCGGGTACGGCCCGCGCACCTCGATCCGTACCACCGCACCGCGCTGTGCCGCCGCCACCACGATCGTCGAGTCGCCCGTGGCGCCACCGACCGCCGCCGCGCCGGTCGCGTCGACCCCGGCCACGTCGGCGATCAGATGCGCGAGCGCCTGGGCCAGCCGCTCCGGGTCCACCTCGGCCTCGATCGGCGGCGCGTGGACGGCGAACTGCGCCCGCCCGGGGCCGATCAGTTCGACCGCGCCCTCCACACCGGCCGTCACCACGCCGTCCAGCGAGACCTTCCGGCGGACCAGCTCCGCGCCGCCCGCGTCGAGCTGCTGATAGCTCAACACGTTGTCCACGAGGGTGGTCATCCGCGTGTACCCCGCGGCCAGGTGGTGCAGGATCTGGTTGGCCTCCGGCCACAGCTGGCCCGCCGGGTCGGACGCCAGGGTGCCCAGCTCCGCGCGCAGTTGCAGCAGCGGCCCGCGCAGCGACTGGCCGAGCACCGCCAGCAGCTGGCTGTTCCGGCCCGCCAGCGCGTCGTACCGCTCGGCGTGCTCCGCCACCAGCGCGTCGTGGCGTTCCGTCTGCTCCGCGAGCATGGTGTCGTAGCGCTCGGTCTGCTCGGCGAGCATGCTGTCGTAGCGCTCGGTCTGCTCCGTCACCATGCTGTCGTAGCGTTCCGTCTGCTCCGCCAGCATCGTGTCGTAGCGCTCGGTCTGCTCCGCCACCATCTCGTCGTACGCGCGCCGGTCGGTGAACGTCATCACCGCGCCCACGAGCTGGTCGCCGTCCCGCACCGGGGCGGTGGTCAGATCGACCGGCACCTGGCTGCCGTTCTTGGCCCACAGCACCTGTCCGCGCACCCGGTGCTTGCGCCCGGAGCGCAGCGTGTCGGCCAGCGGCGACTCCTCGTACGGGAACGGGGTGCCGTCCGGCCGCGAGTGGTGCACCAGCGGGTGCAGCTCCTTGCCGCCGAGGTCGCTGGCGCGGAAGCCGAGGATCTGCGCTGCCGCCGGGTTGACCAGGACGACCTTGCCCTCGGTGTCCACGCCCACCACGCCCTCGGCTGCGGCGCGCAGGATCATCTCGGTCTGGCGCTGCTGGCGGGCGAGTTCGGCCTCGGTGTCGAGCGTGCCGGTCAGGTCGCGGACGACGAGCATCAGCAGTTCGTCGCCGGTGTAGCTGTGGTGGTCCGCGTACGGGGTGCGGCCGTCCTCCAGATTCGCGCTGGTGACCTCGACCGGGAACCGCACGCCGTCCGTACGCCGCGCGATCATCCGGGTCGGCCGGGTACGTCCGTCGTCGCTGTTGTCGGGGCGGCGCATCGAGCCGGGGATGCGCTTGGAGTCGAAGTCCGGGAGCAGATCCAGCAGACCGCGGCCCACGAGCGCGGTGCCCGGGGTCTCGAACGTCTCCAGGGCGATGTGGTTGGCGTTGACCACCGTGCCGTTGCAGTTGACCAGCAGCAGCGCGTCGGGGAGGGCGTCGAGTATGGCTGCGAGGCGAGCAGCGCCTCGGGATGGCCTGCTGCTCACGACGACGCTTCCTCCCTGGTTACCGCACCTTGCCGACACCCGCGGCCATCTTGCCGCCCGGTCCATCGGGTGGCACCGGTCCGCGGAGTGTCACTGGGAGGGAGTCTAAGGGCAGGGGGTGCGGGAGCGGCGGGGGACGAGAGGGAGGTTCTGCCACGGCCTTGTGCGACTCGCCGCACCCCGGACATGTGGCCTCCGTCACTCACCCGCGTGTGGCAGCAGCGGTGCGAGCCGGTTCCAGCGGGTGACCTCGCAGCCGTCGGCCCTGGTGAACTTCGCGTTCACCCGCCGCCCGGCCCATGTCCCGGTGATGCGCGCGGTGGCCGGGCCGCCGTACTGCATCGTGCACACCCGCTCCTCCGGAATCGGCGCAAAGGGGTCCTTGTTCCACTGGGCGATCTCGTCCAGCCGGGCGCAGGCGGCCCGGGCGTCCGGGTGCGTGCCGCCGGCGGGGTGGCAGTGGAGCCGGTACTTCCGCCGGTCGGCGGCCTCGCCGGTGTGGGAGTAGGTGAGAACGAGGCGGTGGGGGGTGGAGACCGGATGCGGGCGCAGCCCCGCGGACGGCAGGTCGGCGAGCTCGTCGTACCGGTCGGCGTACTGCTCTCCGTACCTCTCGGGCAGCGGTACGGGGACGGGCGTGGCCGCCGGCGCCGGAGCCGCGGCCACGGCGGGGGTGGCGGCGCTGGCGGTGGCGGTGGCCGTGGTGGTCAGGAGGGTCACGGCGGCGACCGTGGTGGCCACGGACGCGGCCGAGGCGACGGCGGAACCGGAGGCGGCGGCGAGGCGGCGCAGCGACGCGGGGATGGCGGGGATGCCGAGGGGCTGACTCATGGGCGTACTCCCGGGGTGCGAGGCGGGGCATGCGCTGCCCCTGCCTCTCTAACGCGCCTCCGCCGCGCGCGTTGCGCCGGGACAGGTGTTTCAGGGCTTTGCCCTGGTGCCCGGCGGCCTAGTACCGTAGGACGCGATTGGTGACCAGCCGTACGGCTGTGTCATCATCTGCACACGCCACACCGCGCCCGCGCGGAGTGGCCGGTGTATCTGGAGGCGTCGCCTAGTCCGGTCTATGGCGCCGCACTGCTAATGCGGTTTGGGGCTTACCCCCCATCGAGGGTTCAAATCCCTCCGCCTCCGCCGACAAGGAGCCCCGGTCGTCATCGACCGGGGCTCCTTCGCGTTTGCCCGGGGCTCCTTCGCGTTTGCCGTTCGCCGGACGCCGCGCGACAGGACAAACCGCGACAGGAGAACCGCGACGGGACGGCCGCAGGGTGCGGGGGCGCGGTGATCGATGATCTTGGAATGGTGGCGTTTTCCCAGCTCAGGGCGGGTTCGCGTATCGGATTTCGCCTGACGCCGCAGGTCATGTAATGTTGTTCCCGCAACGCCGACCGGCAAGAAAAACCGCCGGGAAGCCAAGCGCTCGTAGCTTAACGGATAGAGCACTTGACTACGGATCAAGAGGTTGCAGGTTCGAATCCTGCCGAGCGCACAGCAGCTGAGAGGCCCCTTCCGGTCACCGGAAGGGGCCTCTGGCGTATGCGTTGACAGCAACGGTGACATCGACGCCGACATCAACTGCCGGGCGGTGTGAACCAGACGGCGTCCGGGGCGCCGCTCGCGCCGGCATCGTCGTCGCGCTCGCGACCGGCGGATCGTTCTCGTCCACCGGTCACATTTCTTCGTCGCGGTCCGTCAGAGCGTTGACGAGCCGGACGCCGCCGGTGCGAAGCAGGAGGGCCCCGCGGCCTTCGGCGGCGGCTCGTCTTGGCTGGCGGCCGCCGGCTGACGTCGCCCGTGGCCGCTCCGCGTTACCTCATCCCGCTGATCCTGCATCACAAGGAGTTATGCGATGACTGCCCCCGACTCCACCAAGAGCCGGTCAGGACCCAGGGCGGGCTCTCGTCCCGGGGCCGTCCTGGCGTTTCTGTGCCTGGGCCAGTTCATGGTCTTTCTCGATGTGTCGATCGTGAATCTCGCCCTGCCGTCCATCCAGGACGGTCTCGACATGTCGGACGTCGATCTGAATTACATCGTCACGGCCTACTCGACCGTGCTGGGCGGATTCCTGCTGCTGAGCGGGCGGATCGCGGACTCCTTCGGGCGCCGCAGAATGCTGCGGGCCGGCTTCGTGCTGTTCGCCCTGGCATCGCTGACCTCGGGCCTCGCGCAGAACGGCGCCATGCTGATCGCCTCGCGGGCCTTCCAGGGCCTTGGCTCCTCGCTCATCGCCCCGGCCGCCCTGTCGATCCTGACCAACACCTTCGCCGAGGGGCCCGCACGCAACAAGGCATTGGGCGTCTGGGGCTCGTTGGCCGGTATCGCCTCGATCGCCGGCGTCATTCTGGGCGGGGTGCTCGCCGACGGCCCCGGGTGGGAATGGATCTTCTGGATCAACGTGCCGATCGGCGTGGGGGTCGCGGTGCTGGCCCCGCGGATCCTGCCGGAGAGCAGGGCCGAGGAGCGGCGCCGTCCCTTTGACACGGCAGGGGCGGTGACCCTCACCAGCGCGCTGCTGCTGCTGATCTTCACCCTGGGCGAGAGCACCAACGTGGGCTGGGGAACCTTCCGCACCCTCGGCAGCCTGGCCGGGGTGGCCGTGCTGCTGGCGGTCTTCCTGGTGATCGAGTCGCGGGTCGCCTCCCCGCTGATGCCGCTGCGGGTCTTCCGGCTGCGGACGATGCGCACCGCGAACCTCTCCGCGGTGCTGGTCTTCGGCACCTTCGGCGCGCTGTTCTACTTCGCCAGCCTCTTCATGCAGTACGTCTACGGGTACGCGCCGATGAAGGCGGGCTTCGCCTACGTGCCGCTCGCGGTCTCCGTCGCGGTCGGCGCGGGCATCGCCTCGGGCCTGATCACCAAGGTGGCGGCGCGGCCGGTGCTGATCGCCGGACTGGCGCTGACGGTCACCGGGCTGCTGCTGATGTGGCGGGCTCCGGTGGGCGGCAGCTATGCCGTGGACCTGCTGCCCGCCTTCCTGGCCCTCGGACTGGGCTGCGGCATGTGCTTCGTGACGCTTCAGATCGCGGCGTTCGTGGGGATCGGCGAGGAGGAGGCGGGGCTGGGCGCCGGGCTCATCAACACCAGCCAGGAGACGGGCGGAGCGCTCGGCATCGCCGTCACGGCCACCATCGCGTACCAGGGGTTCGACGCCGACCTGGCCGCCGCCGGCGGGGACATGGACCTGGTGCGCAAGGCGCAGGAGTCGGCCAACCACGATGCCTTTCTGTCCGCCGCCTGCTTCGGCTTCGCGGCACTGCTGCTCGCGGCGTTCCTGATGCCGCGCGGAAAGGCGTCGATGAACTCGCAGCACGATGGGGAGCACGCCACACCGCAGCACGATGGGGAGCACGCCACACCGGAGGCGGTCACCGTCGCCCCTCGCGTTCCGTCGGAGAAGTGAGGTCGCCGGATTCCCCTTCTCCCGGAAGAGCGTGCGTTCTCCCGGAAGAGAGCGCGAGTTCTCGCGGAGGAGAGTCCAAGCGCGGCAGCCGAGAGGCCCCTTCCGCCGTGGGAAGGGGCCTCCGGCGCGCGCGGTGATACGGGTCAGGCGTGCCCGTATGCCCGCTTGAGTTGGTCCTTCGCCCGCTCCTCCGCGTTTATGGCCCGGGTCCTCTCGGTCGGCTTGTGGTGGTAGTGCGCGTTCAGGTTGTGGTCCCGTGCCTCACGGGCGGAGTCGTAGGCGACGGTCAGGCGGTCCATGACGTACCGCGGGTCGTGCCCCAGTCGGCAGATGGCCTTCGCGTCCGTGATCTTCTTCCACGTCGACTTGTTGTAGTCCGCGGCCTTCAGGTACTTCCGGCCGACGGAGGCGTCCAGGGCCTTGTCGTTGAGGCCGGAAGCCGCCTTGATCTTGGCGCGGCAGTCCGACGGGATGCTCGCGGCGTGGGCCGAGGCGACGGGCACGCTCAGGGCGCCGGCCAGTACCAGCATCGAGACCAACCCCGTTGTCTTACGCATGAGTTCTCCGTTTCAGTGATCAACTGACACGGAGAGGGACGGATTCTCCATGATCATCGGTTCCGGGGGTGGCCGTCAGCCGTTCGCCTTCCAGAACACCGGTTCCTTGTCGTAGTCGCCCGTGTAGGCGACCACCGAGGGCTTCTCGCCCTTGGGCAGCAGGAAGACGGCGCACTGCGTGGCGGTGGCCTTAGGAGCGAATTCCTCGAGGTCGCCGGCCGGGCACGGCTTGACGTCGTCGCCGAGGGTGATGACCTGCTTGCTCTCCTCGCCGCGGCCGTCGCGCAGCCTCGCGGGAACGGTCAGGGAGGGGTATTCGAGGCCGTTCTCGCCGATGTTCTTGAAGTCGAACGTGACGTAGTACGGCTGCATCGACCGCTCGGCGGCGTCCATCTTCACGGCGTCCAGATCGCTTTGCGAGCCCTTCGTCACGCTCTTGGCCGTGACCTCCATCGTGATGCTCCGGTCCGAGCCGCGCTTGTAGGTCAGGGCCGTCGTCTCGCCCAGTGCGAGTGTCTTGCCGGCGTCGCCGTCGACCTTTCGGCTCGCCGACGGCTTCGGCTTCTTGCCCGGCGTCTCCCCGGTGCCGGCCCCGCCGGTGGCGGCGTCCTCGTCGCAGGCGGTGCCGAGCAGGGCGAAGCCGGTCGCGAAGACGACCGCGGCGGCTGAACGTCGCATACGCATGGAAATGGTCCCCCGATGTGATGTCCGTGTGGTGTGCGCGTTCATCATGGCCGGGCCGGATGGCATGGGCATGCACGAAGATCCGTCCGCAGCGAGGCTGGGACGGCGCTGTTGCGGCCGCGCCGCGCCTGAGACCGCGCTGTTGCAAAGTAACTGGTCAAAGGGGGTATGGGCGCCCAGAAGCGGAGTCGCGGGGCGCGGCGGGGGAATGGATTTCCCATCGGCGGAGCATTGACGTAAGGTTGCGACATACCGACGCGGGGTGGAGCAGCTCGGTAGCTCGCTGGGCTCATAACCCAGAGGTCGCAGGTTCAAATCCTGTCCCCGCTACTCGTTCCGAGGGCCCGGCACCTGAGTGCCGGGCCCTCGGTCATTCTCTCTTCCCTTTCCGCGACAACCTCCGCCGTTCTCTCCTCCCTCTCCGCGACAACGCTGATGCCGCCGCTACGGCGTCGTCGGTGCGGGTCGGCGCGATTGTCAGTGGCGGGTGCGATGCTGCTGGGGCAGTGATCGCGGCTGTGCCGGACCGGACGGGGGTCGGTCCGGCACAGCCGCGATCGGAGGGCGATCGGCGGTGCGGCGCGCCGTCGGCTCGGCGTGTCGGTTCGTCGGCTTGGTGTGTCGGTCCGTCAGCTCGCCGCGGCCGTCAGCGGCAGCGCTTCGGCCAGGGCGCGCCACTCGCGCAGCGGGATGTCGTTGAGTGGGTCGGCCGTCACCACCTGGACCGCCAGATGGTCCGCGCCCGCCGCCAGGAACTCGTCGACCCGGTCCCGGACGGCGGCGGCGTCGCCGAGCGCGAAGACGGCGGAGAGCAGCCGGTCGCTGCCGCCGTCGGCGAAGTCGTCCTCGGTGAAGCCCAGTCGGACGAAGTTGTTGGTGTAGTTGGGCAGCGCGAGGTAGAAGGCGAGGTAGTTCCGGGCGATGGCCCGGGCGCGGTCGAGGTCCGGTTCGAGCACCACCTTGAGCTCCGGGGCGAGCACGGCCGCCTCGCCCAGGGCGGCGCGGGCCTCCGCCGTGTGCTCGGGGGTCACGAGGTAGGGGTGCGCGCCGACCGCGCGGTCGCGCGCGAGCTCCAGCATCTTCGGGCCGAGCGCTGCCAGGATCCGCCCGGCGGCGGGCACCGGGGCCGGGGCCGCGTCCAGGGCGGACAGATACTCCCGCATCGCGGAGTACGGCCGCGCGTAACGCTCGCTCCGCGCACTGTGGCTGACGCCCAGTCCCAGCAGGAAGCGGCCGTCGTGGGCGGCGTTGAGCGCGGCGTACCGCTCGGCGACCTCGGCCGCCGGATGGTCCCAGATGCTCACGATGCCCGTCGCGACGGTGATCCGGGACGTGGCCTCCAGCAGCACGCCCGCCTCGTCGGGGGCCGGGCTGCCACCGAGCCACAGCGTGCCGAAGCCGAGGTCGTCCAGCTCCGCGGCGGCTTCCGCGATCTCGCCGCGCCGGTCGGGGGCGGAGGACGCGCGCAGGACCGCGGTCCACACGCCAATGGTGCCGAGTGTCAGGTCAGTTGCCATGGCGCCGATAACCGGAGGGGATATCCGGTTATTCCCGGGAGCGCGCGGAGCGTGCGGCTGCCGTTCGGGCGCCTGGCCGGGGAGCGGCGGCGAGAAAAAAGGGTGTGCGGCACCCCGCCGGTTCCTGTACGGTGTATAACCCATGTCCTGTACGGCGTATAAGGAGCACGCGTGACGGCGACGTCAGCTGAAACCACCTCGTCACCAGAAGGAGCCCCGCGGAGCCACCCGCAGCGCTGGCTGATCCTCGGCGTCATCTGCCTCGCGCAGCTCACCGTCCTGCTCGACAACACCGTCCTCAACGTCGCGATCCCGTCCCTCACCGAGGATCTGGACGCGTCCTCCGCCGACGTGCAGTGGATGCTCAACGCCTACTCGCTCGTCCAGTCGGGCCTGCTGCTCACCGCGGGCAACGCCGCCGACCGCTACGGCCGCAAGAAGCTGCTGGCCACGGGGCTCGCCCTGTTCGGGCTCGGGTCGCTGGCCGCGGGGCTCGCGCAGACCTCCGGCCAGTTGATCGCCGCCCGCGCCGGGATGGGCGTCGGCGGCGCGCTGCTGATGACCACCACGCTCGCCGTCGTCGTCCAGATCTTCGACGACTCGGAGCGGGTGAAGGCCATCGGCCTGTGGTCCACCGTCAACTCGCTGGGCTTCGCCGCCGGTCCGCTCATCGGCGGGATCATGCTCGATCACTTCTGGTGGGGCGCGATCTTCCTGGTCAACATCCCGGTCGCGGTGGTCGGCCTGGTCGCCGTCATCGCCATGGTGCCGGAGTCCCGCAGCGGCACCGGCGATCGGCCCGACGTACTCGGCGCCATCCTGTCCACCATAGGAATGACCGGTGTGGTCTACGCGATCATCACCGGCCCGGTGCACGGCTGGACGTCGGGGCAGGTGCTGGGCTCCGCCGCCGTCGGGATCGTCGTCCTGGCCGCCTTCGCGGTCTGGGAGCTGCGGATACCGAACCCGATGCTGGACATGCACTTCTTCCGCAACCAGCGGTTCGTCGGCGCCGTCGCGGGCGCGATCCTGGTCGCGTTCGGGATGGGCGGCTCGCTGTACCTGCTCACCCAGCACCTCCAGTTCGTCCTGGGGTACGAGCCGCTGGACGCCGGGCTCCGCACGGCTCCGCTGGCGCTCACCGTCGTGGCCCTCAACTTCACCGGCCTCGGGGCGCGGCTGCTGTCGTGGCTGGGCACCCCCCGCACCATCGCGTCCGGAATGACCATGGTGTCCGCCGGGCTCGCCGCGATCGCGCTCCTCGGCGGTGACGGCTACGGCGGGATGCTGCTCGGGCTGGTCGTGATGGGCGCGGGCATCGCCGTCTCCATGCCGGCCATGGCCAACGCCATCATGAGCGCCATCCCGCCCGAGAAGGCGGGCGTGGGCGCCGGAGTCAACGGCACCCTCGCCGAGTTCGGAAACGGTCTGGGCGTGGCCGTCCTCGGCGCCGTCCTCAACTCCCGGTTCGCCGCCCTGATACCCGCCGCCGCGGGCGCGGTCTCGCTGCCCGCCGTCATGGCCACCGCGGACAGCGACGCAGAACGGTCCCGGATCTCCGACGCGTTCGCCGAGGGCCTCGAAACCAGCCAGCTGGTGGGTGCCGCGGCGGTGCTGGCGGGCGGCCTGCTCGCCGCCTTCCTGCTGCACCGCGCCGAGCGATCTTCACCGCAGGCCCAACCGGATCAGGACGCCGGAGCGCAATAGCATCGCCTACGCACCACCGGGCCTCGGAGAAAGAGAGCGCGCCATGGCAACCGGCAGCCGTGTCAGCAGTCCGCGTACGAGCGTCTGGCTCTCCGAGCGCCCGGCCCCGCGGCGCAAGACGGACCAGCAGCCGGACGGGCTCGACCGCGTGAAGATCGTCGCGGCCTCGGTCCGGCTGCTGGATGCCGAAGGGCTGGCGAAGTTCTCGATGCGGCGGCTCGCCGCCGAACTCGGCGTCACCGCCATGTCCGTCTACTGGTACGTGGACACCAAGGACGACCTGCTCGAACTCGCCCTGGACACGGCCATGGGCGAGGTCGCGCTGCCACCGGAGGCGGTCGAGCCCGCGGCGGCGCTCGCGCATCCGTTTCCGGTCGGGCAGCGCGACTGGCGCGACCAGCTGCGCCAGCTGGCCGGGGAGTACCGGAAGCTCATCGTCCGACACCCGTGGCTGTCGCCGCTGGTGGGCGAGTACCTCAACATCGGCCCGAACGCGATGGCCTTCGCGCACGCCGCCATGCGGGTGATGCGGAACAGTGGGCTGCCGGACGACAAGGTGCCTGGCGCGCTGTCGCTCGTCTACCAGTTCGTCTACGGCTACAGCACGATCGAGGGCCGGTTCGGCGCCCGCTGCCGGGCGGCGGGCGTCAGCGAGGACGACTTCCACCGGCAGGTGATGAACACGATCGCGGGACGCCCGGAGTTCGAGGAGTCGCGCGTCCTCGCGGAGGCCCGGGGCGGCGACACGGTCGCGGAGATGCGGGCGCGGGACTTCGCCGTCGCGATGGACTGCGCCATCGCGGGCATCGAGGCCCTGCGGGACGGCTGACCACGGCTCCGGCAGCCGGGTCCCCGTACGTACGGCGGTCGGCAGCCGGGTCCCCGTACGGCGCCGACTACGCCGTAGGCAGCCGTGTGCCCTGCACCGCCTGGATGTCCAGCTCCACCCGCAGCGTCGTGCCGATCGCCGCGATGCCCGCCGCGACCACCTGGTTGTAGTGCATCGCGAAGTCCTCGCGCCGCAGTTCGGTGGTGGCGCGGAACGCGGCCCGTACGCCGCCCCAGGGGTCCGGCCCCGTGCCCAGGTAGGCCAGGTCCAGGTCCACCGGCCGCCGGACGCCGTGCATCGACAGTTCGCCGTGCACCGTCCAGCGGTCGGGACCGGCGGGGGACAGCCGCGTACCCCGGTACTCCAGGAGCGGATGGCGCTCGACGTCCAGGAAGTCCGCCGATCGCAGATGGCCGTCCCGCATCCCGTTGCCGGTGTCGATGCCGGCCGCCTGGATCTCCGCCTCGACGGTCGACCGCGCCAGGTCCTCGGCGATCTCGATCCGGCCGCCGAACTCCGTGAACCGGCCGCGCACGCTGGAGATCCCCAGGTGCTGTGCGACCGCCGCCACCGTCGAGTGCGCCGGGTCCAGCGTCCACGGGCCCGGCGGCGGCAGCTCCACACCGCCCTGCCGCGCCAGCACCACGGTGCCGACCTCGGCACGGCCGGACGCGGTGACGATGGCGGTCGAGGCGGCCGGCGCGTAGCCGACGGCGGTCACGATCACCGTGTACGGGCCAGGGGCCAGCGCCTCCGCGACCCGTACGGCACCCTCCTCGTCGGCCTGCGCCCGCAGCACCTGTGCGCCCGTCATATCGGTGACGGTCAGCACCGCGTGCCGCACCGCCCAGCCGTCGCGCGTACGGATGCGTGCCCGCAGCCCCGCGCCCGTGGTCGTCGTCATCTCCGCTTCCCGCTCCCGTTCTCGTGGTGGTGCACGTGCCGCACATGGCTACGTGGTGCACGTGCCGCACGTCGTATCGGTCCTGGTGGCGGCGGGCGGGCTGTCCCCTGCCCGTCTGCTCCCGCCGCCACCAGGACCCTCTCTCCGCGGACCGTCCGTGGCCGGATCCGGTCCGGGACCGGGCTCCGGCGCGTCTCCGCTCGACGCGCGCCGGGGCCCGGGGCCGATGGGCCCGTCAGTCGCCGGGGTGGGCGAGCTCGACGTCGTGTCCGTCGACTCCGTCCCCGGTGACCGCGAGCGCGTCCGCGACCGGCGGATAGCCGCTCGCGATGACCGTGTAGCCGCCCGCGTCCAGGTCGGTGAAGGCGTACGCGCCGTCCTCACCGGTGGTGGTGGCCGCCACCACGTTGCCTGCCGCGTCGACCAGCGTGACCCGCGCGTCGGCCAGCGGCCGCCGCTCCGCCCCGGCGCGTACGGTGCCCCGCACGCGCGCGCCGGGCCGCAGCGCGATCCCGACCCGGGTGACGCCCTGGCCGGCGACCTCGACCGGCAGCGCGGCGGGCCGGAAGCCGGGCGCGTTCACGGCCACCGTGAAGGAGCCCGCGACCAGCTCGTCGAACGCGAACTCGCCCCGCTCGCCGGTCGCCCCGGCGGCGAGCACCTCGCCGCGTACGTCGGTGACGACGACCATGGCCGCCGCGACCGGCTGCCCGTCGGCGTCGGCGCGTACGGTGCCCGCCAGTCCGCTGGGGCCCGCCAGCGCGACGTCGTAGGCGAGGGGCTCCTCGCCGACCACGACGGTGGACGCCTGCGGCTGGTGGCCGTCGGCGGCCGCGATCAGTACGTATGAGCCGGGGCCGGGCGCGTCCAGCGCGTACGAGCCGTCCGCGTGCGCCACGGACCGGCCGAGCTGCCGCCCGGTGAGCGAGATCAGGGTGACGGCGGCCCTCGGCACGGCGGCGCCCTCGGCGTTCCGTACGAAGCCGTGCACACCTTGGCGGGGGCGCGGCTCCCCGGCGTCGCCGCCGGTGGAGACGTGCGTGGAGGCATCCGTGGCGAGGGCACCGGCCGTGGCGAGGGCGGGCGACTGGCCGCCCCCGCTCGCGGCCGCCGCGGCGGTGCGCGCCGACTCGGCCCCCGCACCGGCGTCCGCCGGTCCGGCGGGGCCGCCCGGATGCGCTCCGGCGCTGCTCCTCAGCGCGACCTCCTTGATGAACAGGGAGAAGAGGAAGGCCAGCAGCGCGGCGGGCGCGGCGTACAAGAAGACGTCCGCGACACCGTGCCCGTACGCGCTCTCGATCACCTCGCGCAGCGGCGGCGGCAGCTTGTCCAGGTCGGGGATGGCGCCGCCGCCCGTGCCGCCGTGCCCTGCCGCGCCCGCGGCCTTCGGCCCGAGGTCGGCCAGCCCGTCCCGGGTGTAGTGGGTGACCCGGTTGGCGAGCACCGCGCCCAGCGCCGAGACGCCCACCGCACCGCCGAGGGAGCGGAAGAAGGTGACGACGGAGCTGGCGGCGCCCAGGTCCTCGGGGGCCACCTGGTTCTGGGTGGCCAGCACCAGGTTCTGCATCATCATGCCGATGCCCAGGCCCAGCAGCGCCATGAAGATCGACAGGCGCCAGTACGGGGTGTCGTACCGCATCGTGCCGAGCAGTCCGAGGCCCGCGGTGAGCAGTGCGCCGCCGGCGACCAGCCACGCCTTCCAGCGGCCGGTCTTGGTGATGACCTGGCCGGAGACGGTCGAGGAGACGAACAGCCCGCCGATCATCGGGATGGTCATGACGCCGGACATGGTCGGCGACTCGCCGCGCGCCAGCTGGAAGTACTGGCTGAAGAAGACCGTGCCCGCGAACATCGCGACACCGACGAACATCGACGCCAGCGACGCCAGGGTGATCGTCTTGTTGCGGAACAGCCGCAGCGGGATGATCGGGTCGCTCGCCCTGGACTCGACGAGGACGAAGACCGCGCCGAGCGCCAGCGCCCCGCCGACCATGGCGTAGGTCTGCCAGGAGATCCAGTCGTAGTCATCGCCCGCGAGCGTGACCCAGATCAGCAGCAGCGAGACGGCGGCGCTGATGAAGAACGCGCCCGCCCAGTCGACCTTGACCTCCCGCTTCACCACGGGGAGCTTGAGGGTCTTCTGCAGCACGAACAGGGCGATGACGGCGAACGGCACGCCGACGTAGAAGCACCAGCGCCAGCCGAGCCAGTCGGTGTCGGTGATGACGCCGCCCAGCAGCGGACCGCCGACGGTCGCCACGGCGAAGGTCGCGCCGAGGTAGCCGCTGTAGCGCCCGCGCTCACGCGGGGAGATCATCGCGGCCATCACGATCTGGGCCAGGGCGGACAGGCCGCCCACGCCTATGCCCTGGACGACGCGGCAGGCGATGAGCATGCCGGTGCTCTGCGACAGGCCGGCGACCACCGAGCCCGCGACATAGATCACGAGCGCCACCTGGACCAGCAGCTTCTTGCTGAACAGGTCGGAGAGCTTGCCCCACAGCGGGGTGGCGGCCGTCATCGACAGCAGGGCGGCGGTGACCACCCACGTGTACGACGACTGGCTGCCGTGCAGGTCGGCGATGATCTCCGGGAGCGCGTTCGAGACGATCGTGGACGACAGGATCGCCACGAACATGCCGAGCAGCAGCCCGGACAGGGCCTCCATGATCTGCCGATGGGTCATCGGCTCCTGGGGGGCGCCGTGCGGGTGCCCGTGCCCGTGTCCGTGCCGCCTGGCGTGAGCGGGGTGCCCCGCGGGTCCCCGCACACCGCCGTCCGGTGTGGTCGTTGCCATGAAGTTCCTTTGCGAGTGCTACGTGTGTGCGGGTGTACGGGCCGTGCTCCCGGCAGGCCGCGCCGCGCAGTCGCGGGACCGCGGCTCGTCGAAGCTCGCCCGGAGTCTGGCCAGCAGCTCGTTGAGCCGGCCGACGTCGTCGTCGGACCAGTCGCTCAGGTGGGTGGCGAGCGCTTCCGTATAGCGCGCCGTGACCTGGGCCAGCAGCGTTTCGCCGCGGGTGCTGAGGCGCAGCAGCCGCGACCGCCCGTCCAGCGGGTCCGGACGCCGGTCGATCCAGCCCCGCGCCTCGACGTGCGCGACATGGCGGCTGGTGACGGACGTGTCGATGGTCATCAGCTCGGCGAGTTTGCTCATGCGCATCTGGCCGTAGCGGTCGAGAAGCATGAGGACGACGGCTGAGGCGGGTGGGCAGTCCTGCGGCAGGGCACGGCTGAGTTCGCGCTTGACGGCGCCGATCGCGCTCAGCTGCCGGGCCAGCTCCTCGTACTGGGTCTGGGCGGCCACGGGCACCTCCGAAACGTGATCAGTTGCTTGAGGCAACCGTAAAAGAGGTTGGTTGCTGAAGGCAAATGAAAAGGGGGTCGGAGGGGGTAAACAGCGGGCAAAAGTCGCCTCGGGGCGAGGTCAAGCAGCTGAATTCGAGCCAGGTGGGGGTGCCGGGTCGCGCAGCCGGGGGTGTGCGGGATTCCGCGTGTTCGCTAGGGTCGTGGCCCATGGCGAACAACCCCCACGGCTCCGACGGCAACTACGACCCGGCGGGCAGCACCCAGATGTTCCGCGCCTTCGTGGACGAGGCCGGTCCCCAGCAGACGACGCCCGCGTCCGGCGGCGGCCCCCGCATCGGCCTGATCGTCGGCGTGATCGTCGCGATCGCGGCGGTGGCGGGCGTCGCCTGGCTGGCGCTGGGCTAGTCCGCCGCCGGCGGGTCTCGCACCGTCACCGGGGCACCGCCCCCGTGACGGTGTCCACGGCGGTTCGGGACGCCTTGTTCGGGACGCCTCGTCCAGGGCGTCTCGTTCAGAGTGCTCCGTTCAGGACGCGTCGAAGGCGCGCGCCAGGGCGAGGCTGTCCTCGAACGTGATGTACCGGACGATCTTCCCTTCCTCGACCCTGAGGTGGAAGGCGAACGGCGAGTCGAAGACCTTCCCGGTGGCCTTGACGATCTGGCGCAGGTGCCCGATCACCACCGCGTCGGACCCGTCCACGACGATGCGGTTCACCGCGAACTCCTCCGGCTCCAGGTGGTCGGGGAGCGTCGCGAAGAACTCGACCGCTTCGGCGCGCGTGCGGCGCGGACCCGCCCACGGGACCACCTCCGCGCCGTAGATGTCCCAGTCGATCTCCTCGGCGATCAACTCGCTCAGCGCGTCGATCTCGCGGGCGGCCACATGGCGGTAGAACTGCTCCACGACGGCGCGGGTGTCACTCAAGTGGTGCTCCTCACAAGGCGGTTGTCGCTGTTGAAACAACAACGACAACACCACCCGCGACCGGGCTGTTCCCGGACGGCGGCGCTCAGCGGGGCGCCACGTCCTTCGTCACGACGTCGACCAGCTCGTCCAGCGTGAGCTCGGCGTGGACCGAGGTGAAGACGAGGGTCGGGGAGCCCGAATCCGCGGGCTTGTCCAGCGTGATGACCACGAACGGTTCGTCGAAGCTGTCGCAGCGCTGGGTGCACACCGTGTATCGCTGCGTGAAGGCGAGCGCCGGGCCCAGCGGGGTCCGCACCTTCCGGGCCGTGCGGGCCACGGCGGGTGGGATGTCGGCGGTCGTACGGTACGTGGGGTGCGTGCCGTTGATCGGCTTCTCGTTCGCGGACGGGTCGATCTCGCAGCCCGCGGGCTTGGCGGACCAGGAGAAGTAGCTGGTGCGGTCATCGCCGGAGGCGATCCAGACCGGCTCGTAGCACTCGTCCTTCCGCACGTCCTCAGGGGCGCCGCCGTCCGTGACCGCCACGCCCTCGGGCAGCGTGACGCGGAATCGGGGGACCGTGCCGCCCCCGGTGTCATAGGCCGTGCGCGGCTTCGCCTCGCGGTCCCAGCCCGACTCGGAGCGCGACGGCTTGTCGTGTGTGCCGCCGCCTTCGTCGTTCTGGCACCCGGCCAGCACGGTGATGCCGAGTGCGGCGACCCCGGCCATCCCCACCCGTATCCCCAGCCGCTTGCGCATGTACGTTCCCGCTTCCTCGCCCTGCCGGTCGCGCGATCACGCGACCGAGGGGAAGGGACGCGCCGACCCGGGCTCCGGTTCCGGGGTCGAGGTTCCGGGGTCCGGGCCTCAGCGCCACCGGGCGGAGACATCCCGCGTCTCGATGTGCATCCCCAGCGGCACGCGCCAGGAGTCCACGCACACCGTCCAGACCTTCTCCTTCTTCTCGCCGGCGGCGATCGGAACCGGTAGCTCCTGCGTCGTCTCGACCGTGCCCCAGTCGGTGCCGAGCCAGCCGATGATGTGCGTGGCGAAGGTGATCGTGCCGTCGCTCACGGGCCTGCCGCCGGTGTTGTGGACGGTGACCGCCACCTGCTCGCACCAGCGTTCGTCGGCGCTCGCGCGCTCGGGCTCGCCGAGGGTGAGGTAGGCCGGACCGTCGGGGGTCGAGGGCGGGCTCGGGCTCGGCGGCGGGGTGGTCGGGTGCTCCGGGTCCGACGGGGGTGTGCCCGGAGGGGTCGGACCGGGCGGCGAGGGGCGATCCCGGCCGGGGGAGTCGTCCCCCGGGCGCTGGCCCTCGGCGCCGGAGGGCCGGGGCGCAGGCGCGTCGGATCCGGTGCCGCCGGGGGATTCCGCGTCCCGGCGCGCGTCGGCACCCGTACCGGCACTCGTATCGGCTCCGGTATCGGCTCCGCTCCCCGATGGGCCGGGCGTCCGGCGCGACGGCGGGCCTTCGGAAGGGTCCCGGTCGCCGTCCAGCGGGACGAAGTCGATCCCGCCGCCCGGTGGTACCGGTCTCGTCGGGGCGCGGCCGTCCGCCGGTCCGGCGGCTCCCGTCGCCAGCTCGCCGTCGCCGCCTCCCGCGCAGCCACCGAGCAGCGCGGCGCCCAGGCACGCCGCGCACAGTGCCGCCGCCGGAGAGGAGTGGCGAGCGCTCCGTCCGCCTGTCGTCCAGCGTGTCAGCCGTCGCATCGGCACAGTGTTGCTGACGATGCGTCAGGTGTACAGGGCCGACTCAACCGCAAGTGCCGTACGGGCTTGCGGTACTGAGCCCGTACGGCACGTGAGGATCCGCGCGGCAGAGCGGGGCACGCTCGCGTCAGTCGGAGATGAGCCCCTCGCGCAGCTGCGCCAGCGTCCGCGTCAGCAGTCGCGAGACATGCATCTGGGAGATCCCGACCTCTTCACCGATTTGCGACTGCGTCATGTTCGCGAAGAAGCGCAACATGATGATCTGCCGCTCTCGCGGCGGGAGTTTGGCGAGCAGCGGCTTGAGCGACTCCCGGTACTCCACGCCCTCCAGCGCGCTGTCCTCGTACCCCAGGCGGTCTGCCAGCGAGCCCTCGCCGCCGTCGTCCTCGGGCGAGGGCGAGTCCAGCGAGCTGGCGGTGTAGGCGTTGCCCACGGCGAGGCCGTCGACCACGTCCTCCTCCGACACCCCCAGGGCGGCGGCGAGTTCGGTGACGGTCGGGGAGCGGTCGAGCCGTTGGGAGAGTTCGTCGCTGGCCTTGGTGAGCGCCAGCCGCAGCTCCTGGAGTCGGCGCGGCACCCGCACCGACCAACTGGTGTCGCGGAAGAAGCGCTTGATCTCGCCGACGACGGTCGGCATCGCGAACGTCGGGAACTCCACGCCCCGTTCGCAGTCGAACCGGTCGATCGCCTTGATCAGGCCGATGGTGCCGACTTGGACGATGTCCTCCATCGGCTCGTTCCGGCTGCGGAAGCGGGCTGCCGCGTACCGCACGAGGGGGAGGTTGAGTTCGATGAGGGTGTCGCGTACGTACGTACGCTCCGCGCTGTCCCGGTCGAGGGCGGCGAGCCGCAGGAACAGGGTGCGGGAGAGGGTGCGGGTGTCGATGGCGTCGCAGTCGTCAAGCACGTGCGGTGCGTCGTTGGTGAGCACCTTCGAGCTGCCCAGTTCTGCGGACATGCCACCCCCTTGAGGTCGCGGACGGATCCCAGCAGCGCTCCGTGCGTGCGCAGCCTCCCCCTGAATACCGGAGGACGGGCCACGGCAAACGCGGTTTCTGCAGAATGTCACATGTCGGCAACACGCTGTAGCGCCATATCGACATTCATACCCGGAACCTGCGGACTCCGGGTACCCCGAACCGGTTAGGTCTCGATCCGATTTGCGGACCGGAGCCGGGCGAAGCTCCGGGACAGCAGCCGGGAGACGTGCATCTGCGAGACGCCGAGCTCCGCGCTGATCTGGGACTGCGTCAGGTTGCTGTAGTAACGCAGCAAAAGGATGCGCTGCTCGCGCTCGGGCAACTGGACCAGCAGATGCCGTACGAGGTCGCGGTGTTCGACTCCGGCCAGCGCCGGGTCCTCGTAGCCGAGCCGGTCCAGCAGGCCCGGCAGCCCGTCGCCCTCCTGCGCCGCCTCCAGCGACGTGGCGTGATACGAGCGCCCGGCCTCGATGCAGGCGAGCACGTCGTCCTCGGTGAGCTTGAGCCGCTCGGCGATCTCGGCGGTGGTGGGGGAGCGGCCGTGCAGCACCGTCAGGTCCTCGGTGGCGCTGTTCACTTGCACCCACAGCTCGTGCAGTCGGCGCGGGACGTGCACGGTGCGCACGTTGTCGCGGAAGTAGCGCTTGATCTCGCCGACGACGGTCGGCATCGCGAAGGTGGGGAACTGGACGCCACGGTCCGGGTCGAAGCGGTCGATGGCGTTGATCAGGCCGATCGTGCCGACCTGGATCACGTCCTCCATCGGCTCGTTGCGGCTGCGGAAGCGGGCGGCGGCGTAGCGGACGAGCGGCAGGTTGGCCTCGATCAGGGCGTCGCGCACGCGCATGTGCTCGGGGGTGCCGGGTTCGAGCGTGGACAGCTCGGTGAAGAGCACCTGGGTGAGGGCGCGGGCATCGGCGCCCCGGCTTCTGGGCGTACCGCGCTCGGCCGGCCCGTCGCCGTGCGCGTCCCCCTCGCCCCCGTCTTCGCCTCTCTCGCCCTCCAGCGTCTCTGTCGCGTCCCTCCCGGCCTCTTCGTCCCTTCCGGCCCTCCCGTCCTCAGGCGCGCCGTTCGCGGCTCTGGGTCCGTTCTCGCTGCTCTCGCTGGGGAAGGGGGTTCTGTGAGCAGTACGGGCCGACACGGTCACGCCACCCCTTCTCGCCTTCTCGGTCCATACACCCGGCAAAAGCGGTCATAGCATCACAAGACATGTGCACTGTGTGCAAGCACCGCATAATGCCGTGTTGGTGGGGTAAAAAGGGCCGACCCCCCGTCCCAGGACGAGGGGTCGGCCCTTTCGGCGCGGCTCAGAATTCGTAGTCGGCGATCACCCAGGTGGCGAATTCCCGCCACTGCCCCGCGGCTTCCTGGTGGGCCGGGTGTTCGATATAGCGCTTCAGCGCGTCGGTGTCCTCGACGGCGGAGTTGATCGCGAAGTCATAGGCGATCGGCCGGTCGGTGATGTTCCAGGCGCACTCCCACGCCGTCAGCTCCGGGATGATCCCGCCGAGCTTCCGGAACGCCTCGACCCCGGCGACCACACGCGGCTCGTCGCGCTCCACGCCGTCGTTGAGCTTGAAAAGGACCAGGTGGCGAATCACTGCGGCGACCTCCGTACGGCGAGCGGGCCGCAGGTCACTCGACCAGCGCGGTCATGAAATCGCCGATGCTCTCTGCGGCTTCCGATATACCCTCGAAGCCTACCTGGACCAGGTCAGCGGCCCGTTCAGGGGTTTTGATGATGGTGAACAGCACGAAGACGATGAGCATGTAGGTGATGACCTTCTTCGCCTGTGCCATCTTCGTGCCGCCTCCCCTACGGTCTTTGCGCGATCGCGTGAGTCTATCCACACGTACGGACGATCCGAACGGATGATGCGATCATTCTGCCGGTCGGCGTGGCGGCGACGGGACGCGGACCTCTCGGGACCGGCGCCGCATCGGGGCCGGACCGGCCCCGAGGACGAGTGCGTGTACGAGAACGTGATCGCGAACGAGCACGAGTACGAGACCGAGACCGCGAACGAGAGCAGCGAGGCGACCGTGGCCGTATGTGACGACACCTCCCACCTCGCCCTGGTGCTGCGCCCGCCCGCGGCGCCGCCCCGTGCCGCCGTCCCGCCCCGTGCCGCCGTCCTCTTCCTGCACGGCGGCAGCGCGGACGGTTTGGCGCCGCCCCGGCCGTGGAACCTCCCGGACGCCCGGATGCGCCCGTTCGAGCGTGCCGTCGTCCGTGCCACCGCCCGCCACGACGTGGCGATCGGCCGGGTCCGCTACCGCCACCGCGGCTGGAACGGCACCCGTGACGACGCGGCCCGCGACGCCTCCCAGGCCCTGGCCGAACTCGGCCGGCGGTTCGGCGACGACATCCGTGTGGTCCTGGTCGGGCACTCGATGGGCGGCCGCGCCGCGCTGCGCGCCGCCGCGCACCCGCTCGTAGACGCCGTGGTGGCCCTCGCTCCGTGGTGCCCGGACGGCGAGCCCGTCACCCACCTGGGCGGCCGCCGCCTGGTGATCCTGCACGGCGACCGGGACCGTACGACCGATCCCCGCGCCTCGGTGGACTTCGCGCTGCGGGCCAGAGACAGCGGTGCCACCGCGTGCACGCTGCTGATGCCGGGCGGCGACCACGCGATGCTCCGCCGCGCCGCCGCCTGGCACACGCTCACCACGGGTACGGTCACCGGCCTGCTGGGCCTGGCCGCGATGCCGCGCGTGGTGGCCGCGGCCCTGTCCCGGGGAGACCGGGGCCGAGGCCGGAACCGCGACTGGAACTGAGACCAGAACCGAGACCGGGGAACGCGAAGGGCCCCACCCGTGCGGGTGGGGCCCTTCGCTTCGCTGGCGGTAGCGGTGGGATTTGAACCCACGGAGGAGTTGCCCCCTCACACGCTTTCGAGGCGTGCTCCTTCGGCCGCTCGGACACGCTACCGAGAGAGAGCTTAGCGGACGGGGGGCCGTGCTCCGAAATCGGTTCCTCAGGGCTTGCGGGCGAGCGTGCGGAAGAAGTCGGTCAGCAGCCCGGCGCACTCGTCGGCCAGCACCCCGTGGATCACCTCGGGACGGTGGTTGAGCCGCCGGTCCCGTACGACGTCCCACAGCGAGCCCACGGCGCCCGCCTTCTCGTCGACCGCCCCGTACACGACCCGGTCCACACGGGCCAGCACGCTCGCTCCCGCGCACATGGTGCAGGGTTCCAGCGTCACCACCAGCGTGCAGCCGGCCAGCCGCCACTCGCCGGTGGTCCTGGCCGCCGCGCGCAGCGCGAGGACCTCGGCGTGCGCCGTGGGGTCGCCGGTGGCCTCGCGCTCGTTGCGGCCCCGGCCGAGCACCGTGCCGTCCGCGGCCAGCACGACGGCGCCCACCGGCACGTCACCCGTCTCCGGCGCGCGTACGGCCTCCGCGAGGGCGAGCCGCATCGGGTCGCGCCACGGGTCGCGTACGGGGTCGGGCTCGCGCGCGGAGTCGGGTCCGGGGGCGGGGGTCGGCCGGGGAGCGGTCATGGCACCAGTGTCGCCTTCCGCGGGGCGGCGGACGGCCCGCCGCCCCCGGGACGCTCAGCGCACCGCTTCCAGGACGTCCGTGCAGCCCAGCATGTCCGCGACGACGGTCAGCGCGTCGCCGTCCAGGGACAGCAGGTCCTTCTTGCTGAGGCCGAGGTCGGCCAGCAGGCCGAGATCGCCCAGCGGCCCGTGCGGAACCGGTTCCTCAGCGGCCGCGTCGGCGTCGTCGGCCTCGGGCTCGCCGTCCTCCGTGCCGTCGAGGTCCAGACTGTCCAACTCGTCGGTACCGTCCTCGTCCCGGCCGAGCAACTCGTCGGTGAGCAATGCGCCGTACGAGCTGCGGGCGGCCGCGGCCGCGTCCGAGACGTAGATGCGCGGGTCGTCCTCGCCCTCCAGGCGGACGATGCCGAACCACGCGTCTTCCTGCTCGATGAGGGCCAGCACCGTGTCGTCGTCGACCGCGGCCTCACGGGCCAGCTCGGTCAGGTCTGCCAGGGTCTCCACATCGTCGAGCTCTGTGTCGCTCGCTTGCCACCCGTCTTCGGTGCGCGCGAGCAGTGCGGCGAAGTACACCGTGACTCTCCCACTGGTCATAGGCGTGCCGGGGCGGACAGGGCGATGCCCCGTCCATTCGGAATCGTGGCAGAAACCTCGGCATTGCGAGAGGTCTTCCGCGCTGCGTCGTGCACCAGTCCTAGGAGATGTGGCTCACGGGACGCCGGTTGCGGGGCATCGGGCGCCCGCTCACGCGGCTCGGTACCCGCTTGCCGGTAACCCGTTCGCCGCCCCCGGAAAGCCTGCTGCGGCCACTGGAAGGCCCGCTGCGACCCCCGGAAGACCCCGCTGCGACCACTGGAGGGTCCACCGCTACCACCGGAAGGTCCGCATCCGCATGGCTTGGCGCGCCCGCGCTGTGCGGGCGCGGCGCGGCTGGACCCGGTCGCGCAGCTCCTTGGCCTCGTTCAGCTCGCGCAGGAACTGGGCGCGCCGCCGTCGCCGCTCCGCGGCTATCTCGGCCGTTTCCTCGCCGAACTCATCCCGGTCCGCCATCCGTCACACACCACCTCGGTCCGAGGTTCCCGCTCACCCGCGCCGGCCCACTCCGCGGACAGTCGGGGCGTATGCCCCCACTTTCCCCCGAACCGGTGGTTTGATGCCAGTGCGGCGGCCAATGGTCGGAGGGTGACGGGCGGGCACTCGCGCCCGGAAGCTCGGTTAATGTCGATGCCATGCGGATCCACGTCGTCGACCACCCGCTGGTGGCGCACAAACTCACCACGCTGCGCGACAAGCGCACCGACTCCCCCACCTTCCGGCGTCTCGCCGACGAGCTGGTCACCCTGCTCGCGTACGAGGCGACCCGCGATGTGCGCACCGATCAGGTCGACATCCAGACCCCGGTGACGGCGACGACCGGCGTGCGGCTCTCCCACCCGCGACCGCTGGTGGTGCCGATCCTGCGGGCCGGTCTCGGCATGCTCGACGGCATGGTGCGGCTGCTGCCGACCGCCGAGGTCGGTTTCCTCGGCATGATCCGTGACGAGGAGACGCTGCAGGCGTCGACGTACGCGACGCGGATGCCGGACGACCTCTCGGGCCGCCAGGTGTACGTGCTGGACCCGATGCTGGCCACCGGCGGCACGCTCGTCGCGGCGATCAGGGAGCTGATCTCGCGCGGTGCGGACGACGTCACCGCGATCTGCCTGCTGGCGGCCCCCGAGGGCGTCGAGGTGATGGAGCGCGAGCTGGCGGGCGCGCCGGTCACGGTGGTGACCGCAGCGGTGGACGAGCAGCTGAACGACCAGGGGTACATCGTCCCCGGCCTCGGCGACGCCGGGGACCGGATGTACGGCGCGGCGGGCTGACCGGGCTGTTGCCCCTGTAAACCCTTTCGCTCGGTAGCCGGTAGCCGGTAGCCGGTAGCCGGTAGTCCGTAGCCGTCGCCCTGCGGCCTCGGTTTCGGGCTCCCGTCCTCTTCGCCCTCGGTCTCTCCCGCCGTCAATGCCGGGGGAGACCGAGGACGCCCGTCGTCCTCAGCAGTGATCGTCCGACGAGTGCTTCGGCACGGGCCGGGACAGCGCGGTCAGCGCCTGGTCCGCGTCCTTCTTCTTGGCCAGCTCGCTGAAGCCCTTGCCGATGATCAGGTCGACGTCCTTGCCCTCGCGCGCGTCGTGCTTGGTCCGGGCGCCCGGGAGCTGCGTTCCCAGGACGTCGAAGGCGCCGTCGGCGGCGGCGGGGGCGCCCAGCAGCAGCCCCGGCGTCTTGACCTTCTTGTCGTACTCCGCCGGCGCGTTGCCCACTTGCCCGATCTTGAAGCCGCGCTTCTTCAGCGCGTCGGCGGTCTCCTTGGCCAGCCCGGTGCGCTGCGTCGCGTTGTAGACGTTGACGGTGATCTCGCCGGGCTTCGGCAGCGCCTTGCCCGGCACCGTCGCGGCCCGGGAGGACGTCGACCCCTTCCCCGCCTTCGAGGGGGTGCCCGCGCCGTCGGCGCCGTCACCGCCGGGTGCGCGGGCGCAGTCGCCCGAGGCGTCCCGCCCGGCCGCGCTCGCCTTCGTGTCGCCGTCGCCCGAGAAGACGTCGATGAGCTGCCATGTCCCCCAGCCGGCCAGGCCGAGCGCGAGAGCCGCGCCGACGCCGGCCAGTGCGATCTTGTGGTGACCCCGGGGCCGGCGCATCCGCGGATAGCGATTACCCGTGATGCGGTACTTTCCGCCCATTCCAGGAGGCGTGAGCATGCTCATGAGCGCAGCGTAATGCCGCATGCGCGTCATGCCTACTAGATGATCAATTGTTCACGCGCGGGCCAACCCGAAAGGGCCAACCCGAATGGGCCAGCGGCGTGGCGAACCGGCCGCGGGCGGCGGGCCTCAGCCCAGTTCGAGCACGCGCGCGTGCAGCACCTGGCGCTGCTGGAGTGCCGCCCGTACGGCACGGTGCAGCCCGTCTTCCAGGTAGAGGTCGCCCTGCCACTTCACGACGTGGGCGAACAGGTCGCCGTAGAACGTCGAGTCCTCCGCGAGCAGCGTCTCCAGGTCGAGCTGCTGCTTCGTCGTGACCAGTTGGTCAAGACGTACCGGGCGTGGGGCAACATCCGCCCACTGGCGGGTGCTTTCCCGGCCGTGGTCGGGGTACGGCCGCCCGTTTCCGATGCGCTTGAAGATCACACGGAAAGCCTACCGGTCAAGTGGGTTCCGGCGCAGCCACGGCGCGGGAGTGCGAAGGTGGCATACAACGGCAAATCGGGAGTTACGCATGAACGAGAGGCCCTCGGCCCGCCGCGACTCCGCGCAATCTGCCGCCGAAGGCGCGGCCACCGAGGGGGCCGCGACCGGCGCCGGGGCCGCTCATGTGCCCGATGTGCCCGATGTGCCTGATGTGCCCGGTGGGATCGCCGCCGAGCTCGCCGCGGCCTACGCCTTCCCCGGTCCCGCCCTGGACCTGGGCGCGCTGCTCTGGGGTGGGGCCTGTCTGCGCGACGCGCCCGTCCGGGTTCCGCTGTCGGTCCTGAACCGGCACGGGCTCGTCGCGGGGGCCGGCGGCACCGGAGCGACCCGGACGCTCCAGCTCATGGCCGAGCGGATCTCGGCGCACGGCGTCCCGGTCTTCCTCACCGACGTGGACGGCGACCTCTCGGGCGTGTCGGTGCCCGGCACCGGCGGCGAGGAGGTCGAGCGGCGGATGGCCGAGGTCGGCGAGGAGTGGACCGCGCTCGGCTATCCGGCCGAGTTCTACGCGCTCGGCGGGCTCGGCACCGGCATCCCGCTGCGCGCCACCGCCACCGCGATCGGGCCGGTGCTGCTGTCGAGGGCGCTCGGCCTGGAGCGGGACCGGGAGCGGTCGCTGGAGAGGGTCTTCCAGTACGCGGACGGCAAGGGCCTGGAGTTGACCGGCCTCAGTGACCTGCGGGCCCTCGTCGCCTCCCTCGCCTCCGAGGGGGCGGAGGGCGTGCCCACTGGGCTCACGGACGTCGGCGGGCCGTCGGCGGCCGCCGCGGGGGCGGTCCTCGGCGTGCCCGAGTTCGACGCGAACGAGCTGCTGCGGATCGCGCCGGACGGTCGCGGCGTCGTCTCCGTACTGGAGCTGGCCGCCGTTCGGGACGCCTCGCGGCTCTGCTCCGCCTCCCTGATGTGGCTGCTGGCCGATCTCTGCCACGAGCTGCCGGACGTCGGCGACGTCGGCGTCGACAAGCCCAGGCTCGTCTTTTTCTTCGACGGGGCGCGCCCGCTCTTCGACGGCGCCTCCGAGGCGTTCCGGGCGTCGGTCACCCGGACGATGCGGCTGCTCGGTTCGAAGGGCGTGGGTGTGTTCTTCGTGACGCGAGGCCCGCACGAGGTCCCGGCCGAGGTGCTCGGTCGGCTCGGCACCCGGGTGCAGCACGCGCCGCGCACGGGGACCTCGGACGACGACGCCGAGGCGCGCGGGGCGGCCGTGCGGGCACTGCCCCGTGCGGCATACGACCTGGAGGAACTCCTCACCGGGCTCGGGACGGGGGAGGCGGTGGTGACGGTACCGAGCGGGCAGGGCGCCCCGACCCCGGCCGCGGCGGTCCGGCTGCGGGCGCCGCAGTCGCTGATGGGGTCGCTCGGGGCGGCCGAACTGGAGCACGCGGTCGCCGGCTCGGAGCTGTTCGGGCGTTATGCACAGGCTGTGGATCGCGGGCCGGGCTCCCGGACGGGTCCGGCCGGGCGCCCGGGCTCGCGGCCCGGCCAGGAGATCGCGCGCTCCCTGCTCGGCACGGCTCCTCGCGGCCGCTGAACGTCCACCGACGCGCGGAGTACCCCGTCGGGGCGCCGGACAGCACCGCTGCCCGGCGCCCCGAGGCGTCGTATCGGAATCGTCACTCGGTCACGCGGTCGTGGTCATGGTCGTCGTGCAGGCCGCCGCCGCTGCCCGCGTCGCCCTCCGTCGGCACGCTCTCCACCGGCTCGGTCAGCGAGCTCAGATCGTACGCGTACGTCCCCACCGCGTTGGCGATCACATCGATGTTGGTGCCGAAAGTCGACATGTCGATATTGGAGAGGTTGTCGCAGGCGGCGTGGTAGCAGGCGTCGTAGGCCGCGCCCGCGGTACCGCCGTACTTCGCGGCCTGCCCGGCCGTCTTGACGCCCTCCGCGCCGGTGAAGGTGCCGCCGGACGGGATGCCCGCCGCGATGAACGGCCCGTAGTCCGAGCGCCCGGTGAAGTCCGTGCCCTCGTGCGGCGCGCCCCGCCGGTCCAGGAAGTCGTTGATGTTCCTCTCGATCTGCGCCGAGCCCTCGGGGCCGGGGCCCTCGCCCACGCCGTCGGAGTTGTCGCCGTCGTACACGAACTGCCCGTGGTTCGGCGACGCGATCATGTCGAAGTTGAGATAGAGGGCGATCCGGTCGCGCTGCGCCTCGCTCAGCCCGCCGACGTACGCCTTGGAGCCGAGCAGCCCCAGTTCCTCCGCCGACCACCACGCGAAACGGATCTTGTGGTCGGGCTTCTTGTGGGTCTTCGCCAGTTCCAGCGCGACCTCCAGCAGGCCGGCCGAGCCCGAGCCGTTGTCGTTGATGCCGGGGCCCGCGATGACGGAGTCCAGGTGGGCGCCGAGCATCACCGTACGGCGGTCGTCGCCGCCGCGGGTCTCGGCGATGACGTTGTTGGTCGTCCGCTTCTGCTGGAGCTCGCGGATCTCGAAGCCGACCCGCACCTCGCCGCGCGCCGCCTCCGCCGCCAGCGCCTCGCCGTCCGCCCGCGTGACGCCGCCGGTCGGGATCCGGGCGGCCCCCGCGTCGCCGAGGGTGCCGGACAGCGCGCCGTCGGTGTTGTTGTAGACGATCGCGCCGACCGCGCCCGCGTCCGCCGCCGCGGCCTGCTTGGCGGCGAACGCGCAGCCACCGCGCTTGATCAGCGCGATCTTCCCGGTGAAGGTCCCCGACGCGTAGTCGGACGCCTCGCAGCCGGTGGTCTCATCGACCGGCACCGCGGCGACGGCGGCCGTGATGCCGCCCACCGGGGTGCTCTTGGTGTACGACATGGCCTTGATCGCGACCTCGCGCGGATGGGGCGCGACGACCGCGAGCTTCTCGGCCAGGGTCTCGATGTACGTGAACTCGAACGGCTCGTACGAGACCCGGTAGCCGGCCTTCCGCAGCACACCCTTGACGTACTCGGCGGAGGCGTCATGGCCGGGCGAACCCGCGGCGCGATGGCCGCCCGAGGCGTCCGCGATGGCCTGGAATCTCTCCAGATGGGCACGGGCGTCGTGGGCCGAGGATCTCTTCACCAACTGGCGTGCGAGGGCTGCGCCTTTGGCCGGGCCACTGCCACCCGGTGACGATGACGACGGCGACGCGGTGGCGGGGGAGGCGGCGGAGAGCAGCAGCGGGGTGGCGAGCGCCGCGGCCGCCAGGGCGGCTATCGCCCGGCGCGCGGGCGGCAGGGTACGCAGGTCCACAGGGGTCGGTCCTTTCCGACGTAGGGCTGGGACGGGGTCCCGAGTCGCCAGATCCTGCCCCGGCGGCGGCCCGGTGAAGCGCACGCGGGGTCAGCGGGGCTTCTCCCCGCGCGCCTTCGCCTCCTTCGCCGCCCGCTTCGCCTGCTGCTTGTACGCCCGCACCTTGCCCAGCGACGCGGGCCCGGTGATGTCGGCGACCGAGCGGTAGGAGCCCGCCTCGCCGTACGCGCCCGCGGCCTCACGCCATCCGCTGGGCTGTACACCGAACTGCTTGCCCAGCAGCGCGACGAAGATCTGCGCCTTCTGGCGGCCGAAGCCGGGAAGCGCGTTCAACCGGTCCAGCAACTCCGCCCCGCTGCCCGCGTCGCGCCACAGCCCGCTCGCGTCACCGCCGTAGTGCTCGACCAGGTACTGGCACAGCAGCTGCACCCGCTTGGCCATCGCCCCCGGATAGCGGTGCACGGCGGGCTTCTCGGACAGCAGTGCCGCGAAGCGCTCGGGGTCGTAGACGGCGATCTCATGGGCGTCCAGATCGTCCCGGCCCATGCGTCGCGCGATGGTGTACGGGCCGGAGAAAGCCCATTCCATGGGGACCTGCTGGTCGAGGAGCATCCCGGTGAGGATGGCCAGCGGGCTGCGGCCGAGCAGGGCATCGGCCTCCGGCTGCTGCGCGAGCCGAACGGTGGTGTCCATGGGCGGTCGGGGCGCGGTGCGCGAGGGCCGCAGCCCCGCCCTCCTTTCACTGCGTGAGTGCCCGTCCCCCACTGCGGTCATTCTCGGCACGGCGCGAGACGCGCGCCAGTCAGAGACGCCGGCGCCGGCGCCGTCCAGCGAGCGGCCCGCGCACCGCTCTGAGAGGGTGTCAGCCCGCCCGCACCGCGTAGTCGCCCAGCGAGGGCTCCAGCAGATCGAAGGCGGCACGGCCTTGCTCGGCCACCGCGGCCGCTATCGCGTCGTCGCTCTGCCCGGCGAGCGTGCGCCGCTGGAGCTCCGCGAAGAGCAGCCGGTGGACGCCGCCGAACTGGGCTGCCGCCACGCGCGGCACGATGTCGTCCGGACCGGCGCCCGTCTCGGCGGCGAGGACCTCGGCCAGCGCCCGCTCCCGCTGCTCGTGCAGATCGCGCAGGCGGGCGGTGAGGGTGGGGCTCTCGGCGACCATGCTGGCGAAGACGGGCCCGGAAAAGCCGATGACGGGGTCGCGGCGCTCCACGGCGGCGAGGAAGGCCCGGCGCAGCGCGGCGAGCGCGGACTCCCCGGGAGCCCGCTCGCCGACCGTGGCCGCCGGCCCCGCGACGAACTCGTCGGAGCGGTCGAGAGCCAGGTCCTCCTTGCGCGGGAAGTAGTTGGTGACGGTCATCTTGGCGACGCGGGAGGCCGCCGCGATGTCGGCGATGGTCGTCGCGTCGAAGCCGCGCTTGAGGAACAGCCGGGTCGCGTGGTCGGAGATGGCCTGCCGGGTCTCGCGCTTCTTCTGCTCGCGCAGGCCGGGGGCCTTGGCCTTGTCGCTCATGCGTTCGCCTCCTCCATGTCCATCCTCTCCCTCTGGTTCGGGTCCGGACTGGTGCGGGTCCGGAAGATTTTTGGGTCGGACCTCATTTTAGGTTGACGACAGGCTAGGGCGGATCTAATGTTATGTCGAACCTAAGAAGTGTCCTGAGTGTGCCTGGGTGTCCCGAGCGCCTTGCCCGATCCTTGTGTCCGCTCTTCGAAGGAGCCCCTTTTGCGCATCACCTCCTCTGCCATCTGCCTCACCGTCGACGACGTGGCCGCGTCCGCCGACTTCTTCACCCAGCACTTCGGCTTCCGTACGGAGATGGAGGCGGACGGCTTCGCCTCGTTGGGGCGGGACGACGCCGCGCCGAACATCGTGCTGATGCGGCGCGGTGTCGACGTGCTTCCCGCGAACATCCGCGACCGGCGAGCCGAGGGCGTCATCGTCGTCTTCACCGTCGATGACCTCGCGGGCGAAGAGGCGCGGCTGCGCGCGGAAGGCGTCGACATCACCATGCCGCTGCGGGAAGAGCCGTGGGGCGAGCGGCTGTTCATGGTCACAGGGCCAAATGACCTGATAGTCGAGTTGGTTGAGTGGGTGACACCGGCGTCTTCCGCTTCCGCTGAGCCCGGCACCCCTGCTTGACCCTCACGCCACGTCAGGCTCCAGGCTGGAACCCGTCGCGAAAGGCGGGACGGTGAGCTATTCGGTGAGCTATTCGGTGGGGCAGGTCTCCGGGTTCGCGGGGATAACGGTGCGTGCCCTGCACCACTACGACAGGACCGGGCTGCTGACACCCAGCGAGCGCAGCCCGGCGGGCTACCGGCTCTACAACGACGCCGACCTCGCCCGGCTCCAGCAGATCCTGTTCTACCGCGAACTGGGCTTCTCTCTCGATGAGATCGGGGCCATCCTCCAGGACCCGCAGGCGAACGTGCTGGACCATCTGCGGGCCCGGCACCGGCTCCTCAACGAGCAGATCGACAAGCTGCGCAGGCTCGTGGAGGTGGCCGAGCACGCCATGGAGGTCCAGCAGACGGGGGTCGAACTGACCCCGCAGGAGCGGTTCGAGGTCTTCGGCGAGGTCGCCTTCGATCTCAGTTACGCCACCGAGGCGCATCTGAAGTGGCAGGACAGCGAGGGGCATCGGCGCTCGATGGCCCGTGCCGCCGCACACACCAAGGAGGACTGGCGGCAGATCATGGCGGAGGCCGCGGACTGGCGGAAGCGGCTCCTCGCCGCGTTTGATGCCTTCGAGGCGGACGAGGCGGACGAGGCGGACGAGGCGGACGAGGCGGACGAGGCGGACGAGGCGGACGACGGCGGCCTGGCCATCGACCTCGCTGAGGAACACCGCATGCACGTCAGCCGCTGGTTCACGCCCTGCCCGCCGGAGATGCACCGCCGGATCGCCGACGACTACATCGCGGACGCGCGGGCCTTCGCCCTGGTGGTTCCCGCCTCCGAACAGCGTCCGGGGCTGGCCGCGTACCTGCATGCCGCGATCCACGCCAACGCCGCCCGCCGCACGGTGGACTGAGGCGGTTCCGGCATCTGCGCTTCGGGCACCCGAAGCGCGCCCGAAGCGGGGCGGAAAGCGAGGTAGCCCCCGTCAATCGAGGAGTTCTGGCCAGGATGAGGATTCTGATCACGGCCGCCGGATCGCACGGCGACGTCGTTCCGTACACCGGGCTCGGTGTGCGTCTGCGGGAGGCGGGCCATGAGGTCACGCTCGCCACGCATCCGTCCTTCGCGGCGCGGGTGGCGGAGTGCGGGCTGGGTTTCCGGCCGCTGCCCGGGGACCCACGCACCGATGCTGCCGGGCCGATCGCACCGTCCGGCGCGCCCGATCCGTGCGGCCCGGCTGCCGAGGCGGATGTGGCCGCCGCGTCCGGGGAGGGGGCGCGGTCGGTCGGGGCCGGTGAGGGGCCGCGTACGCGGGCCCTGCTCCGTCAGGCGTCCACCGCGATACGGCACCTCGGCGAGGGCCTCGCCGACGCCGCCGAGCCCGGCACGGAGCTGCTGCTGCTCTCCAACACCACCGCCACGCTCGGCCGCCACGTGGCCGAAGCGATCGGCGCCGACTGCTTCGGTGTGGCCCTGCAACCCACGGCGCCCACCGGGGACTTCCCGCCCGTGGTCGGCCCCACCCGGTCCCTGGGCCGCTGGGGCAACCGGGCCGCCGGCCGGCTCGCACTGCGCGTGGTCGACCGCCTGCACCGCGATGCGGTGCGCGACCTGCGAGATCGGCTCGGCCTGCCGGCGGCGACCGGTGGGGGCGCGGGGGCCTCCACCGTCCACCGTCGGCGGACGCGCTCCGGGGCCGGGGCCGCCGGGGCCGGGACCGGGGCGCCGGTGCCGTATGGGCTCAGCGCGATCATGCACGGCTTCAGCCCGGTCCTGGTGCCGCGCCCGGCGGACTGGGGCGCCGGGCTGGACGTGGTCGGCACCTGGTGGCCACACCTGCCGCCGGACGCCCGGCTCCCGGCCGCGGTGGAGGAATTCCTGGATGCCGGACCGCCGCCCGTCCTCATCGGGTTCGGCAGCATGGGCGGCGGTGCTGGGGAGCGGTTGAGCGCGATGGCCACCGAGGCGCTGCGCCGGGCGGGGCTGCGCGGAATACTCCAGTCCGGCTGGGCCGGGCTCGCGGCCTCCGGAGACGACGTGCTGACGGTCGGAGAGGTCCCGCACGCACTGCTCTTCCCGCGGATGGCCGCCGTCGTCCACCACGCGGGCGCGGGCACCACCGCGGCCGCGCTGGGCGCGGGGGTGCCGGCCGTGCCGGTGCCGGTGACGGCGGACCAGCCGTTCTGGGCCCGGCGCGTCGCCGCCCTGGGCGCGGGTGCCGACCCGATCCCGTACAAGGCGCTGACAGCCGACCGGCTCGCGGAGGCACTCCGACGGGCGGTCCACGACGGTACGTACCGCGAACGGGCAGCGGCCGCGGCCCGGCGCATGACCACGGAGGACGGCGCGGGACGGGTGACCGAGGTGATCGGGAGGCTCAAGCAGACGAGTTGACGGCCGGGTCCGGCTTGGGCCGGCTTGGCTCGTGCGGCTACGGCTGAGGCCTGGCTCGGACCCGGCCTGACTCGTGCTGCCACGGCTGGGTCCGGCTCGGACCCGGCGGCCTGTGCCGCTACGGCTGGGTCCGCGTGGACCGGCTCGGCCCGTGCTGCCACTGCTCGGCCTCGCTTGGACCGGCTCGGCCCATGCCGCTACGGCTCGGCCCGGCTGTGGCCCGTTCCGGCCCCGTGCCCGCCACGGCTCGGCCCTACTCGGACTGTCCCGGCCCCGTGCCCGCCACGGCTCTGCCCGGCTCGGACCAGCTTGGTCCGTGCCGCTACGGCTCGGCCCCGCGTGGACCGGTCAGCCCATCCCGCTACGCCTCGTCCCGGCTCGGCCCGTCCCGGCCCGCCCCGGCCTGGACCCGCACCCCTTCGGCCGCCCGGGGCGCATCCCCGCCGGGCTCAACGCGCGCCGGGCGCGGGCCCTTTCTCAGGGGCCCGCGCCCGGTGGTGGCGGTCAGCCGTGGTCAGCCCTGGCCGGCCTTGCTGCCGTGGTTGGCCTTCTTCTTACGGCGGGCCTTCTTCTTGCGGGCGCGCTTGGATGGGTACGGACTCCTCGGAGTTGGCAGGGGAGAGGGGGATCAGGCGGCCTGGCCGGCGAGTTCCTCGGCGAGCTTGACCAGGCGGCGGACGGTGCGCGGTTCGTTGGCGACGGGGGCGGCCGGGGAGAGCGCCGTGCGGTCGTAGTAGGCGCCCGGTTCGAGCTCGGTGGCCGGGTCGCACAGCCGCGCCACGCGTGCGGCGCCCTCCGCGGCGGAGTCGCCCTCGTGCCCGTACAGCGGGAGCAGCGCCGTCTCGCAGACGCCCGGGTGCACGCTGACCGCGGTGCCACCGGAGTCGGCCGGGAGCGCCGCGCGGGCGAAGACCGTCAGGGCGAGCTGCGACTGGGCGTAGGCGGCGAGCCGCGAGTAGCGGCGGACGCGGTTCGGGTCGGACCAGGAGATGGACGCGGTGCGGTGCATCGACGACGACACGTTGACCACGCGGCTTCCCGGGCGCGCGGTGAGCGGCCCCGCGAGGCCGCGGGTGAGGACGTATGCCGCCAGGAAGTTGACCTGGAGCGAGAGTTCGATCCCGTCCTCCGTGATCGTGTGCCGCTCCGGGGCCGCGACGGCCGCGTTGTTGACGAGCACGTCGATGACGGGGTGCGCGGCCGCGACGGCCGCGGCCATGGCCCGCACCTCCGCCAGCCGTGAGAAGTCCGCGACGGCGAGATCCACCCGCTTCGGGTCGGCCCCCGCCGCGACGAGCCGCTCCACCGCCGCACCGCCGGACGCGGTGTCCGGGGCGTGCAGGACGACGGTGCAGCCCTGATCGCTGAGGAGGCGGGCGGTCTCCCACCCGATGCCGGAGGTGGCTCCGGTGACGAGCACGGTCCTGTCGGTGGGCACAGCTGAAGACATGGTCGATTCCTGGAAACGGGCACGGCGGAGCGGCCCCCGGCCACGGGGGAGTCCGAGCGTGCGAAACGGTGCGGAAGCCGTCCCCGCGGGTCAGCGGAGCGGCGGCCGAGTACGGGCGGTCCGGTACGCGATACGGCTATCCGGTACGGGGACGCGGGTATCCGGTACGGGGACGGCGGGCGCGCGGTGCGCGTATCAGAACCAGTACGGGTACGGGTACCAGCAGCACTAGGAGTGCGCGTACTGGAACCAGTGCGCGTGCGAGTGCGCGTACAGACGCGAGTACGGGTTCGAGGAGCGTGTCCGCGGCGCGTCAGCGCGCCGGCGGCCGAACAGCGCGCTTCGCCGGCGGCACCGTATGAGGTGGCCGGTCGTGATGGCGCGGACCGCTGTTCATGACGTCCATCCAAGGCGGAGGGCATCCGGGACTTCAAGGGCGCCGGGCCGTCCTTGACGACGCCCTGATGCCGCACCCGGACGCGATGGTTCCCGTGTCCGTCAACGGCGCGTCAATGTCGTGTCAACGGTGGACGGTACGCCGTCAGCGTCGTGTCATGAGGGGTCGGACGCCAGGGGGGCTCGGGCGTAGCCTCACCGGCAGGCTCCGGTCCTCCTCCCCGGACCGGGCCCATTACTTTCCGAGGATCCCGAGGAAAGGGTCCTCAAGGAGGATTCCCATGGCAGAAATGCTCTACGGAGACGATCCGGAGCCTTCTGATCGTTTCCCGGCCGGACCGCTGTACGTGCCTGTCCGGTCGGGACCCGCGGGGTGTGCGGCCCGCCTGTTCCGCACACCACTCGGCGGTCGTACGGCCGTCGGCTTCACCACCGAGCGGCGGCTGATCGCCGTTCTCGGCCCCGAACAGGCCTGGATCCGGCTGGCGGAATGCGCGCTTCGGGCGCTGGCCGAGCCGCTGGGGGTCGGCGCGGTCACGGTGGATCCGCAGTTCGCCGCGCCCGCCGCCTCGCCCTCGCCCGCCCCCTCTCCCACGATCGCCTCCTCTCCCGCGCCCGCCCGTCCCGCGATCGCCGCTTCTCCCTCGCCCGCCGCCTCGTCCCCGCCACCGGGGGCCGAACGCCCCTGGCACGGCTGGGATCCGCGCGGCGCGGAGCCGCCGGCACCGGTCCTCAGCGCCCCGGCGGGGCTGCGGGGGGCGGGACGATGACCACACCGCTTGTTCCCGGCCCCGCCTCGGCTCGTCCGGTGAGCGCAACAGGCGCAACAGGCGCAACGGGCGTAACAGAGGCAACAGGCGTGTTGGGCGCCGACGGCGCCTCCGGCCCCGTCCCCCGCGGACACGCCACCGCCGACCTGGCCGTCTGGCCCGCCACGACCGCCCGGCTGCCGCACGGCGACCTGGCCGTGGGCGGCGTGTCGCTCGTCGAACTGGCCGACCGCTTCGGTACGCCCACGTATCTGCTGGACGAGGACGAGGTGCGGACCCGCTGCCGTACCTACCGCCACGCCTTCCCGGAGGCCGAGGCCGAAGTCCTCTACGCGGCCAAGGCGTTCCTGTGCCGCGCCATGGCGCACTGGGTGGGCGAGGAGGGCCTGGGCCTCGACGTGTGCTCCGCCGGGGAGCTGGAGCTCGCCGTCACGACGGGGTTCCCGCCCGACCGGATCGTGCTGCACGGCAACGCCAAGAGCCGCCACGACCTGGAGACCGCGCTGCGGCTGGGCGTCGGGCGCATCGTGCTCGACAGCTCGTCGGAGATCGCCCGGCTGGCGGCCGCGGTGCCCCAGGGCAGCCGCCAGAAGGTCATGGTCCGGGTGGTGCCGGGGATCACCGCCGGCGGCCACGCCAAGATCCGGACCGGTGCGGAGGGGCAGAAGTTCGGGTTGTCGATCACCGATGGCTCGGCGCAGCACGCCGTGACCCGGATCCTGGACCAGCCGCGGCTGGAACTGACCGGTCTGCACTGCCACCTGGGCTCGCAGATCACCTCGGCCAAGCCCTATCTGTCGGCGGTCCGCCGCATGGTCGGCCTCATGGCCAGGATCCACGAGCAGCACGGTGTCACGCTCCCCGAACTGGACCTCGGCGGTGGACACGGCGTCGCCTACCGGCCCGGCGAGCCGTCCCTGGACATCACCGCGCTGGCCCGGCGGCTGCGCGCCGCGCTGGTCGAGAGCTGCGCGGCGGCGGGGCTGGCCGTGCCCCGGCTTCTCATCGAACCGGGCAGGGCCGTCGCGGGCCCGGCCGGGGTCGTGCTGTACCGGGTCCTCGCGGTCAAACGGTCAGGCGGGCACACGTTCGTCGCCGTGGACGGCGGGATGAGCGACAACCCGCGGCCCGCGCTGTACGGGGTCCGGTACGCGCCCGCGCTGATCGGGCGGCACTCGACGGCGCCTCCCGTCACGGCGGACGTGGTCGGCCGGCACTGCGAGGCGGGCGACGTGCTCGCCACCGGCGTCCCGCTGCCGGGCGACGTGCGCCCCGGTGACCTGCTGGCCGTACCCGTCGCGGGCGCCTACCACCTGGCCATGGCCTCCGGCTACAACCTGGTCGGCCGCCCGCCCGTGGTCGCCGTCGCGCAGGGCCGGGCGCGGCTGCTGGTGCGGCGCGAGTCCCTGGACGACATCCGCAGCCGCGACGTCGGCCTGTGAACAGCCGCGACGTCGGTCTGTAGACAGCCGCGGCGTCGGCCCGTTAGCGCGTCCGGGGCCCCGGAGCGGCCGCGCCTAGGCGGTCGTCGCCGGAAGGGTGAAGGCCGCCGTACGGACCTTTCCGTCGTGCTTGAAGTCGAGGAAGAGGCGGTACGTGCCGGCGCTCGGCGCGGTGGCGGTGAACGAGATGTCGGGGCCCGGCCCGGTGGCGGCGTCGCCGGGCGCGCCGCCGGGGTGGACGTGGAGATAGGCGAGGTCGCCGGAGCGCAGGGCGACCAGGTGGCCGTAAGCCTCCAGGTAGGGCTGGAGATCGGTGACGGGGCGGCCGTCCCGGGCGACCGTGAGCGTGAGCTCGCGGGCCTCGCCCGGGGTGAGGCCGCCCCGCAACGTGACGGTGTAGCCGTCCACGGTGGCGGTGCGCGCGGTCGCGGACACGTCGGCCGGTTCGTACGCGCCTGAGGCGGCCAGATCGGCGCCGAGGGTGAGGTTCCGTCCGTCTCCGGCGGCCGGGGCGAAGTCGGCGAGCACGCGGTAGTCGCCCGCCTTGGGCAGGTCCACCGTGGTGCGCCAGGTGCCGTCGCCGGAGCGGGTGGGATGCAGGTGCCGGAAGGTGCCCAGGTCGCGCGCCGCCAGGATCAGGTGGAGCTCCTTGCCGTGGCTCTCGCGGTAGGCGGTGACCGGGCGGCCGTCGCGGTCGCGGACGGTGAAGCGGAGTTCGGCGCGCCGGTCGGCCTCGACGCGCGGGGTGCGCAGGTCGAGGGTGTATCCGGACTCCGAGATCTGCAGCCCGCCCGCCGGGTGGTCTGCCCGGCCCTCCCCACCTGTCCGGTCCGGGTGGCCTTGATCGGCCGCGTGGCCGCCGTGGTCGCCGCGGTCCCCGTGATCCCCGTGGCCGCCGCGGTCTCCACGACTCTCCTGGTCCCCCTGGTCCCCCTGATCCCCGTGGTCCCTGTGGTGTTCCGTGCGCTCGGCCGCAGATATGCGGTCGACCGAGCCGCCCACCGCGTAGGCGGTACCGAAGGTCGCGGCAAGTGCGGTGGCGAACGCGCCGACCTTGAGCCCCGTGTTCATGGCGATTCCCTTTCTCTGCCCGTCTCCCGCCCAAGATACCCCCGGGGGGTATCAAGTCAAGTGGTTCACCGGCTTGCGTCTAATACCGGGTGGGGGTATACCTGACATCGCAATACCCCCGTAGGGTATGTAGTCGAGGAGAGAGTCCGAGGAGCGGTGATGACAGCCACGGTGACCGGCACGGCCGAGGTGGAACTGGCCATCGGCGGGATGACCTGCGCCTCGTGCGCCGCCCGCGTCGAGAAGAAGCTCAACCGCATGGACGGGGTCGAGGCCACCGTCAACTACGCGACCGAGAAGGCGAAGGTCACCTACCGCCGCGACATCGGCGTGGCCGATCTGATCGCCACGGTCGAGGCCACGGGCTACACCGCGACTCCTCCCGCCCCTGCCCACGCCCCCGCCCGTACGCGGGCCGCGGGCCCGGACGGCTCCGCGGTGGAGGAGGCCGACGCGGCGGACGAGCTGCGGCCGCTGCGGCAGCGGCTGGTCACCGCCGTCGTCCTCGCCGTTCCCGTGATCGTCCTGGCCATGGTGCCGGCCTGGCAGTTCGAGTACTGGCAGTGGCTGTCCCTGACGCTCGCCGCGCCGGTGGTGACGTACGCGGCGTGGCCGTTCCATCGCGCAGCCCTCACCAACGCCCGGCACGGCGCGGCCACCATGGACACGTTGATCTCGGTGGGCACCGGCGCCGCGTTCCTGTGGTCGCTGTGGGCGCTGTTCCTCGGCACCGCCGGCACCCCCGGCATGACCCACGGCTTCGAGCTGACCATCGCCCGCACCGACGGCGCCGGCAACATCTACCTGGAGGCGGCCGCCGGGGTGACCGCGTTCATCCTCGCCGGGCGGTACTTCGAGGCCCGCTCCAAGCGCAAGGCGGGCGCGGCCCTCAAGGCGCTGCTGGAGTTGGGCGCCAAGGAGGTCTCCGTCTTGCGCGACGGGCGCGAGGAGCTGATCCGTACCGAGGAACTCGCCGTCGGCGACCGGTTCGTGGTCCGGCCGGGCGAGAAGATCGCCACCGACGGGGTGATCGTCGAGGGCGGCTCGGCGGTCGACGCCTCGATGCTGACCGGCGAGTCGGTGCCGGTGGAGGTGGCGGTCGGGGACGCGGTCACCGGCGCCACGCTCAACGCGGGCGGACGGCTGGTGGTGGAGGCCACCCGGGTCGGCGCCGACACCCAGCTGGCCCGGATGGCCAAGCTCGTGACGGACGCCCAGAACGGCAAGGCCGCCGCCCAGCGCCTCGCCGACCGGATCTCCGCCGTCTTCGTCCCCGTGGTCATCGCGCTGGCCCTGGGCACCCTGGGCTTCTGGCTCGGCAACGGCGCGGGGCTGACCGCCGCGTTCACCGCCGCCGTGGCCGTACTGATCATCGCCTGCCCCTGCGCCCTGGGCCTGGCCACCCCGACCGCCCTGATGGTCGGCACCGGGCGCGGCGCGCAGCTGGGCATCCTGATCAAGGGCCCGGAGGTGCTGGAGACCACGCGCAGGGTCGACACGATCGTGCTGGACAAGACCGGCACCGTCACCACCGGCAAGATGACCCTGCTGAAGGTCCACACCGCGGACGGGCAGGACGAGGCGGAGGTGCTGCGGCTGGCGGGTGCGCTGGAGCACGCCTCCGAGCATCCGATAGCTCGGGCGGTCGCCGCCGGGGCCGAGCAGCGGGTGGGCGCCCTGCCCACGCCTGAGGACTTCGCGGGCGTCCCCGGCCTCGGTGTCCAGGGCGTCGTCGACGGCCACGCCGTGCTGGTGGGGCGGGAGGCCCTGCTCGACGAGTGGGCCATGGAGCTGCCCCCGGAGCTGGCGGGAGCCAAGTTGGAGGCCGAGGCCGCGGGACGCACGGCCATCGCGGTGGCCTGGGACGGCCGGGCCCGCGCCGTACTGGAGGTCGCCGACGCGGTCAAGGACACCAGCGCGGAGGCGGTCCGGCGGCTGCGCGCGCTGGGCCTGACCCCCATCCTCCTCACCGGCGACAACACCGCCGTCGCCCGGGCGGTCGCCCGCGAGGTCGGCATCGACGAGGTGATCGCCGAGGTCATGCCGGAGGACAAGGTCGACGTCGTCAAGCGGCTCCAGGCCGAGGGGCGGAGCGTGGCCATGGTCGGCGACGGCGTCAACGACGCCGCCGCGCTCGCCCAGGCCGACCTCGGTCTGGCCATGGGCACGGGCACCGACGCGGCCATCGAAGCGGGTGACCTGACCCTCGTCCGCGGCGACCTGCGCACCGCCGCCGACGCCATCCGGCTCTCCCGCCGCACCCTGGGCACCATCAAGGTGAACCTCTTCTGGGCCTTCGCCTACAACGTCGCCGCCCTGCCGCTGGCCGCGAGCGGTCTGCTCAACCCGATGATCGCCGGAGCGGCCATGGCCTTCTCCTCCGTCTTCGTCGTCGGCAACAGCCTCCGCCTGCGCCGTTTCCAGGCCGTCGGCTGACGGGGAGCACGGGCGAACGTGCGCGATACGGGGACCGTAGGATGCCGGGCATGAGACGTCAGCGGTGGCCTGAGGCCCGGCCCGGATGGGCGCGGGCCTGGTTCCTGACGCTGACGCTCGCGGTACTGGCCGGTCTGGCGGCGATGCACGGACTGGGCTCGACGCCACCGGCGGCCGCGACCACCTCGCCGTCGGCGACCACGGTGACGGCGGCGGGCGCGGTCGTACGGGCCCATGCCGGCGCCGCGTCGGAGCACGCCATGCCCGCTCCCGCTCCCGCCGCCGTACGACAGGCCGTACGACAGGCCGAGGACTGCGCGCACGCGGACGCCACGCGAGTGGACGACCACGGCCAGGGCCACGGTGGCGGGCACACGGAGCACGCCGACCCCACATGCGCGGCCGGCGGTACCGGCACCGGGCCGGTGCTGCCCGCGCTGCCGCCCTCCCCGGTCCCGGCCGTGGCCGACGGGGCCCCGGTCGAGCGGGACGCCGTGACGGCGGTGGGCGGCCGCGCTCCTCCGTCGCTGAGCGAACTGCAACTCCTGCGCATTTAGAGGCACCCGCGGTGCCCGGCCCTTCCTCCGCAGCGGGGATCGCCGGACGCCGCTCCGGCATGCCCATCAGCGCGTACACGCGCATCAGCGAGCGCGTACGCGCATCACGCGTACGAACACCAGGAGTTGCCCACCATGACCACTTCACGCATGACCAACCGCTCCCTGGCCCGCCGGGCGGCCGCCGCCGTCGCCGTGGCCGCCGCGGCCGCGGTGCTCGCCGCCTGCGGCGGAAGCGACGACAAGGGCTCGGGCGGCCACTCCGGCCATGGCAAGGACGCCACTCCCTCCGCGACGGCGTCGCAGAGCACCGGCAAGACCCACAACGCCGCGGACGTCGCCTTCGCGCAGGGGATGATCCCGCACCACCGGCAGGCGGTCGAGATGGCCGACCTGGCGGCCGACCGCGCCTCCTCGCAGAAGGTCAAGGACCTCGCCGTCAAGATCAAGAAGGCGCAGGACCCGGAGATCAGGACGATGTCCGGCTGGCTCACCTCGTGGGGCGAGCAGACGCCCGCCGAGGGGGCGAGCTCGCACCACGCCGGTCATGACATGCCCGGAATGATGGGCGAGGAGGACATGGCCCGGCTGGAGAAGGCGTCGGGCAAGGCGTTCGACACCGCGTTCCTGGAGCTGATGATCGAGCACCACCAGGGCGCGGTGCAGATGGCCGGTACGGAGCGGAGCAAGGGCTCCCACCGGGCGGCCAAGGACATGGCCGAGGACATCGTGTCCTCGCAGAGCGCGGAGATCACCCAGATGAAGACGCTGCTCGGCAAGGACTGACCCGCGTCCCCCGGGCGGCGCCGCCACGCAGGCGGCGCCGCCCGGCGGCACGGCAGGTCGGCGGCACCGCCGCCCGGCTGCCCGCAGTGCACGAAGGGGAGGACACGAAGGGGAGCAGGGGCGGGACATTCTTCTTCTTTCGGGTACAGAGTGATCAATGCCCTGGACACACCCGATGGAGGAGGCCGGCCATGGCACAGGACACCGATGTCGTCGTCATCGGGATGGGCGTGGGGGGTGAGCACGTCGCCGGGCGGTTGGCCGAGTCCGGTCTCGACGTCGTCGGGGTGGAGGCGGAGCTGGTCGGCGGGGAGTGCCCGTACTGGGCCTGCGTCCCGAGCAAGATGATGATCCGCGCCGGGAACCTCCTCGCCGAGGCCCGGCGCATCGCCGGTATGGCCGGGCAGGCCCGTGTCACCTCGGACTTCGCCCCGGTCGCGGCCCGGATCCGCGATGAGGCGACGGACGACTGGAACGACCAGGCGGCCGTGGACCGGTTCACCGGCAAGGGCGGCCGGTTCGTGCGCGGCCGCGGACGGCTGGCCGGGCCCGGCCGGGTCGGCGTCGACGGCCGGATGTTCACCGCCCGGCGCGGCGTCGTGCTCGCCACGGGCAGCCGACCGCAGATCCCGCCCGTACCGGGCCTGGACACGGTGCCGTACTGGACCAACCGCGACGCTGTCTCGGCCAAGGAACCGCCCGGCTCACTGATCGTCCTCGGCGGCGGCGCCGTCGGCCTGGAACTGGCCCAGGCATTCACGCGCTTCGGCACCCGGGTGACCGTCGTGGAGGCGATGGGCCAGCTGCTGCCCGCGGAGGAACCCGAGACCGGCGCCCTGCTCGCGGAGGTGCTGGGCGCGGAAGGCGTCACCGTACGCACCGGGGCGCGGGCCACCGCCGTACGCCATGACGGACACGCCGGTCGCGCCGGGAACACCCAAGGTGCCGGACACGCCGGACACGCCGGAGGCGCCTTCGTTCTCACCCTGGACGGTGGCGACGAGGTCACCGCCGACCGCCTGCTGGTGGCCACCGGGCGGCGGCCCAACCTGGTCGGCCTCGGCCTGGAGACCATCGGTCTCGACCCGGCCGCCCGCGCCCTGCCAGTGGACGGGCAGCTGCGCGCCGCGGAGGGCGTGTGGGGGGTCGGCGACCTCACCGGCCTCGGCGCCTTCACCCATGTGGCGATGTACCAGGCCGAGATCGCCGTACGCGCCATCCTCGGCGCGCCGGGTCCGGGCGCGGACTACCACGCCCTGACGCGGGTCACCTTCACCGACCCGGAGGTCGGCTCCGTCGGACTGACCGAGCGCGCGGCCCGCGAGCACGGGCTCCGGGTCCGGACGGGCACCGCCCGGGTGCCCTCCTCGGCGCGCGGCTGGATCCACAAGGCGGGGAACGAGGGCCTGATCAAACTGGTCGAGGACACCGACCGCGGGGTGCTGGTCGGCGCCACCTCCGCCGGGCCCGCCGGCGGCGAGGTCCTCTACGGGCTCGCTGTGGCGGTGCAGGCCGAGGTGCCCGTCGACCGGCTCCGCCACATGATCTACGCCTACCCCACCTTCCACCGAGGGGTGGAGGACGCGCTCGCCGCCCTGGCCCGCGACTGACGGGCGCCCCTCAGCGGACGATCTTGACGCCGAAGCGGGCGCCGCCCAGGCCGAACTGGATCGCGCTGTGCATGTGGGCGTACATCTCCATGCCCCGGGCGCACACGAGGCCGCCGAGGTCGAGGATGTCGGTCCAGCCGTAGGACTTCAGCAGGTCGGTCGCGACCTGCTTGGCGTCCGCGTCCTCACCGGCGACGAACATGGTGTGGTCGCCGCCGCCGATGGCCTTGGGGGCGACGACGGTCTCCTGCTCCTGGGTGACGAAGGACTTCACGACCTTGGTGTCCGGCAGGGCGCGCTGGATCTGCTCGCCGAGGCTGTCGATGTCGCAGGGGTCGAGCTTCGGCATCACGCCCCAGGGGGTGGGCCACGGGTGCTCGACATCGGGGTTGTAGACGAAGGGAACGGCGTAGTCGATCAGCACCTTCCCCGCCAGTTGGTCGGCGATGGCGGTCAGCGCCCGGACGGCGTTGTGGCCGTCGATGCCGTTGATGATCACGTCGGCGGCGGCCGCGGCCTCCGCGAAGGTGGCGAGCCGGATGCCGGGGTGCTCGGCGAGCCACTGCTTGTAGGGCGGGTTGCCCATCATGTCGGGCTCGGTGCGGGCGAGGGTGGCCTCGGGGTCGCGGGTGCCGACGGTGACGTCGTGGCCGAGCTCGGCGAGCTTGGCGGCGTGCGCGCGGCCACCGCCGCCGGTTCCCAGGACTGCGATCTTCATCTTCGTGGCTCCTCGTGTGGTGCGGGGGCGACGGGTTCAGCCACCCCTCCAGCAATCGATACATTTGTACTGTAGGAGATGAGTCGAATATGCGCAATACGGGCATATGTGTCTTACGGCGTGCGAATCGGGGTCCATGCGCGACGGATCGGAGTGATACATCCGTACTACGATGGTGCGCCCCGACGGAATCCGGAGACTGGAGGCGGCGATGGCCGACAAGGCGGCCCCCAAGCGGCGGCGCGATCCCCAGCGGCGGATCGAGGAGATCGCCGCCGCCACCGAGCGCGTCATCGCCGCGCGCGGCATCGAGGGGCTGACCCACAGGGCCGTCGCCGAGGAGGCGGGGGTGCCGCTGGGGGCGACGACGTACCACTTCGCCACCAAGGACGACCTCATCGAGGCGGCCCTGCGGCGCTCCGTCGACCGGTACGCCGCCTATCTGGACGACTGGGTCGCCCAGCGGCCCGGGCTCACCGCAGAGCAGCTCGTGGTGCTGCTCACCGATGTCCTGATGGGCTGCTTCGGGCCGGACCGCGACGAGCGGACCGTGGAGCTGGAGCTCTTCATGGCCGCGCTGCGCCGCCCCGCGCTGCGGCCGATCGCCGACCGCGACATCGAGCTGACGACCAACGCCCTGCTCGCGTACGTCGACCAGGACACCGCCGCGGCCGCCGCCGCCGCGATGACGGGCCTGACCCTGCGCGGCCTCGCGGGCAGCCGGCCTCCCACCCGTACCGAAGTGGAGGCCGTCCTGCGGCGCGTCCTGACGCCCAACCCCGCCCTGCCGCCCGCCCCCACGCGTGAATGACGGGGCGTCAGGCCGACGTCACGGCAGCGCCAGGCAGAGTGCGTCCAGCGCGGCCGCGTAGGCGTGGTCGGGCGGGGTGCCGTAGCCGATGACGAGGCCGTCGCGCGGCGGCATGGCGGCGGCCGGGTGCCGGTAGTCGGAGAGCCCGTCGACGGCGAGGTCCAGGCGGCGCGCCGAGCGCAGGGCCGCCGGCTCGGTGCCCGGCGGGAGTTCCAGTACGGCGTGCAGTCCGGCGGCGATGCCGCTGACCCCGATGTGCGGGGCCCGCTCGGCGAGCGTGGCGACGAGCTGGTCCCGGCGGCGCCGGTAGACCTGGCGCATGCGGCGCAGCTGGCGGTCGTACGCGCCGGAGGCGATGAAGTCGGCCAGCGTCAGCTGTTCCAAGGCGCTCGACCGCAGTTCGCGGGCGCCTTTGGCAGCGAGGACGGCGTCGACGAGCCACTCGGGTACGACCATCCACCCCAGGCGCAGGGCGGGGGAGAGGCTCTTGCTGGCCGATCCGAGATAGACCACCCGGTCGGGTTCGAGGCCCTGGACCGCGCCGATCGGCTGCCGGTCGTAGCGGAACTCGCCGTCGTAGTCGTCCTCCAGCAGCAGGCCGCCGCCGGCGCGGGCCCAGTCGACGACCGCCGCCCGGCGCTCGGGGTGCAGGGGCCCGCCGGTCGGGTACTGGTGGGCGGGCGTCAGCAGCACGGAGTCGGCGCCGGTGGCGGGCAGTTCGCCGATCCGCGCGCCGCCGGAGTCGACCGTGAGGGGGACGGTGTCCAGGCCGGCCCTGGTGAGCAGGTCGCGGTGGAAGCCCAGGCCGTACGACTCGACCGCGACCGTGCCGCGCAGGCACCCGCCGAGCAGGCGCAGGGCGTGGGCGAACCCGGCGCAGACGATGATCTGGTCCGCGGTGGCGCGTACGCCGCGCGCCCGTGCGAGGTACTCCGCCAGCGCGGCGCGCAGCTCGCGGCGGCCACGGGGGTCGCCGACCCCGAACGCCTCGCTCGGCGCGGCGCTCAGCGCGCGCCGCGCGGACGTGAGCCACGCCGCCCGGGGAAACGCGGACGCGTCGGGGGAGCTGGGCATCAGGTCGTGGACCACGCGGCGCGGGGCCGGGGGCTTGCGGCGTACCGGTCTCGGGGCGAGGGGCAGGGCGCGCCGGGCGACGTACGTACCCGATCCCTGACGGGCGGTGAGCCAGCCCTCGGCGACGAGTTCCGCGTAGGCCTCGCCGACCGTGTTGCGGGCGATGCCCAGATCGGCGGCGAAGGACCGGTACGGGGGGAGGCGGGTGCCGGGAGCCAGCCGACCGGAGGAGACGGCGTCCCGCAGGGCGCGCATCAGCTGCTCCCTGCGGCTCCCGGCGCCGTCCAGCACCAGGTGCAGATCGGCGCCCGCTCCCACCTCTGCCGGCTCCATGGCCCGCCTCCCCGACGTCCGCTGAATTGCCCCATTGAATCACTGAAGAAATGCACCCTGTCCAGGGCTCATTCGGCACGTAGGTTCATGACATGACAGCGATTCAGATTCCCCAGCGCATGGACTTCACCAAGGTCGCCCCCAAGGTCTTCAAGGCGGTCCTGGCCCTCGACGCGGCAGCCCGCGAGGGGCTCGATCCGGTGCTGCTCGAACTCGTGCAGATCCGCGCGTCCCAGATCAACCGGTGCGCGTACTGCATCGACTACCACACGGGTGACGCCCGCAAGGCGGGCGAGACCGAGGAGCGGATGCATCAGCTCAGCGCCTGGGAGGAGTCCAGCCTCTACACCGCGAAGGAGCGTGCCGCGCTGGCTCTCACCGAGGCGGTCACCCGGCTGCCCGAGGGCGTACCGGACCACGTCTACGACGAGGCGGCCCGGCACTTCGAGGAGTCGGAGCTCGCCCACCTCATCGCGCTGATCTTCACGGTCAACACCTGGAACCGGATGAACGTGACCACGCGCAAGACCCCCGGCACGATGTAACGCCGCAGCTCTTCGGCGGGTCAGTCCTCTTCGGGGGCCGCGATCTCTTCCTGGGAGGCCGCGATCTGCTCCGCCGCCCAGGTCGCCCACTCGCGCTGCATGGTCATGAAGCGCAGGCCCCATTCGAGCGTGATGCGGCCGTAGACGGTCAGGCCGGTCCCCTCGCCCCACGGCACCTTGTCGTTGATCGCGCGCAGCTCGTTGTAGAACCCGTCGAAGCGGGTGGCGAGCGCCTGGAGGTGGTCGAGGGCCTGCTGGTCCCGGACCGTCCCGAGGAGGAAGACCCGGAGCAGCATGTCGCTGCGCCGCACGGTCACCGGTTCGGTCTCCAGCAGCCAGTGCCGCAGCTCCTGACGGCCCGCGTCGGTCACGGCGTACTCCTTGCGGCCGCGCGGGCCCTCGGCCGACACCGACAGCAGGCCGGCGTCGGCGAGGCGCGCCAGTTCGCCGTACAGCTGGCTCTGGGTGGCGGGCCACACGTTCGCCAGCGAGGTCTGGAAGGTCTTGAGCAGGTCGTACCCGCTTGCCGGACGCTCGGTGAGCAGTCCCAGTACGGCGTGTCGAAGGCTCATGCCCGCATCCTACCCCTCACATTCCACCTTTGACATGTCGATGAAGGAGGTTCTAGGTTTCACCTGTCACTATTGGAATGTCGGAGGTCGAGCATGTCCCAGGTCCGCGGTTTCCTCCCCTGGATCGCGTTCGTCGTCATCGCCACACGGGTCGACTGGAGGTACGGCGCCGTGACCGGCCTCGTGCTGGCGGGCGCGTTGCTCGCCGCCGACCGCAGGGCCGGCCGAGCCTGGGACGGGATGGTGATCGAGGTGAGCGGCGTGGGGTTCTTCGCCGTCCTGGGAGTCATGGCCTTCGCCGCCCCCGACTCGCCGCTCAAGGACTACGCTCCCGCGATGTCGCTGGCGTGGCTGGCCGCCACCGCGTGGATATCGCTGGCCATACGCAAGCCGTTCACCCTCGGAATCGCCCGCCGCGCGGCACCGCCCGAGGCCTGGGGGCTTCCGCTGTTCTACCGGATCAACGCCGTCATCACCGCGGTGTGGGCCGCCGCCTTCACCCTCAACGCCGCGGCGCTCGCCGTCCTGCTGCACCAGGCCCCGCACGCGACGGCCGCCGTCATCGCCGTCAAGGTCGCGGGCTTCGTCCTCCCGGCGCTGTTCACCGCCCGCTACCCGGCCATCGCCCGCGCCCGCGCCGGAGTCTGAGCCGCGATGTGGCGCGCGGCCCCCAAGTCTCCGTGGAACGACGGCACTCTGGTGTCCTGACTCCCCTCCCCTTACCTTGACGGCATCGAACGACTTGCCATGTCCTCGTCCGATGAAGTCCGATGACTTCAGACAAGAGGTGAGTCTTGTTCCTCCGCCGCACACGCCTCGTCGCCTTGCTCCTCGGCCTCCTGGCCGCCGTCACCGCGGGACCGGCCGGGGCGATACCCGACGCCGCGTCCCGGGCCCCCGGCTCGCGACCGCCCCTCGTCCAGCCGATCGACCCGCAGCAGTGGCGCAACCCCGATGACATGACATGGGCCGAGTACCGCTCGGTCCCCGGCACCGACTGGGCCGACCCCGACGTCAAGCCCACGAAGCGCACGTTCAAGGGCGCCCTGGTGCTCCTGGACTACCCCGACGAGGAGTTCTCCGTCAGCAAGCCGGCCGGCTCCGCCCGGTTCGGCAATCCGCTGCCGAGCGCCGCCGGCATCCCCCGCGAGCGACTGCCCGGGTTCTACCGGGACTTCCTCAACAAGCCCGGTCCGCTCAACCACGGCCACACCATCAACGAGTACTGGATGGAGGACTCCGGCGGCCGCGTCGGTGTCGAGCTGACCGCCTTCGGCGTGTACCGCATGCCGTGGAAGTCGTACCAGTACGGCGTCGAGCCCGGCATGAACCCCGCCGCCTGCCCGCGCGGGGACAGCTGCGGCAAGGACATCCGCGCCGACGGCAAGCGCGCCTGGACCGCCGACGTGGGGCCCGACAGGCCCGCCGACTTCGACTTCGTCTTCTACCTGACCGCCGGAGTGGACGAGTCCTCCGCCTGGCAGGAGTTCGGCCAGATGAGGTTCGCGTCGCCGCAGGACGTGCCCGCCGCCTGGGGACCGCCGTCCCCCACCCCGGACGGCGGCAACGCCGCCCGTACCCGCTACGTGCCATGGACGTCCTGGCAGGCGGCCGCCCGCATCTGGCCCAACGCCGCGAACGGCTCGTCCACCCAGGCGGAGAGCTCCGGCATGGCCACCTTCGCGCATGAACTCAGCCACATCCTGGGCATCGGGGACAACTACAACAACCCGTACGGCACCCCTGTGAGCCGCGCCTACACCGGCATCTGGGGCATGCTCTCCCGAGGCTCGTTCAACGGCCCCGGAGGGCCGCACACCCGCTGGCGGATACCGGCCACCGGCGGCGGCTCGATGGGCGCCCAGCACGTTCTGCGGGACAAGATCAAACTCGGCATCGTCGACGAGAAGAACGTCCTGCGCCTCGACCGCGACGCCCTGAAGGACTCCGGCCTCGTCGTCGCCCGCGTCACCGCGCGCTCCGCGCCACCGGGCGAGAAGGGGCTCAGCGGCGTCAACATCACCATGGGCCGCGACCTGTCCCCGACCTGCGACCGCGAGACCGACCCCCTGTGCGACGGCGGCGGCTACGACAACTACACCGTCGAGGTCGTCGACCGCATGGGCATGGACTCGTTCACCCCGGACAGCGGAGTGCTGCTCAGCAAGACCAAGAACGCGGACCGGGCCCCGTTCGCCTGGGTGATCGACGCGCACCCCGAGGACATCGACCTGGTGGACTTCACGCGCCCCGACGGCACCGAGCAGAAGATCACCATCGGCGACTACCGGCAGCTCAGCGACGCGCTCTTCCACGCCGGGGCCGACTCCGGCAGCTCCTACGAGTACGTCGACGAGGCCAACCGCCTGCACTTCTACGTCCTCGACGTGCGCCGGGACGCGTCGGGAGTGCTCTCGTACGACGTCGGTGTGAAGTCCCTGGACGGCACGGACCCGCAGGACCGCGGGCTCGCCCTCGGCCCCGGCACGCCGCACGGCAGGCCCGCCGACGGCCGCGCCCTGTGCACCTTCGACCTCGCCAACACCGCCGATCCCACCCCGGCCTCCGGAGGGGGTCACGCCGAGGACGTCAGCCCGTATCTCTCCTCCGACGTCTACCGGCTCTCCGCCACCACCTCAGGACGCGGCTGGTCCGCCTGGCTCCCCAACCGCCTCGCCACCGCCCCGTCCGGCGCCTCGGTCCCCGTCGACGTCGCCGTGACCGCGAAGGCGTCCGCCGCTCCCAAGGGCAGGGTCACCCTGACCGCGCGCTCGGAGAGCGACCCGGCCAAGACGGCGAAGGCCACCTGCTCGCTCACGAAGTCGGGCAGGTGAGGCAGGCCGAGTACGGTCAGCTTCCGGCGGGGGCCAGCAGGGCGTCCGCCACGGATGTGCGCGCGTAGAGGACCGAACGGCCCGTGCGGTGGGCGGTGACCAGGCCCGCCTTCCGCAGGGCTGTGAGGTGTTGGGAGACCCCGGCGGCGGACAGGCCGGAGTGCCGGGCGAGTTGGGTGGTGGAGGCCGGCGTGTCGAGTTCGGTCAGGAGCAGGGTGCGGGAGCGGCCCAGGACGGCGGCGACCGCGTCGGCGGAGGCCGTGGCCCGCGGCTCCCACAGGGTGCCGATACCGCGTGCCGGATAGGCGAGTTGCGGCGGCTCCGGCGGCACCGAGCGGGTGAGCACCCGCGGCCAGGCGAACGCCGAGGGCACCAACAGCAGTCCCGAGCCCGCCTCGGCGCGGGTCAGCGCGCAGTGGCGGCGGACGAGGCGCAGGCTGCCGTCGTCCCACCGCACGGACTCGTGCAGTTCGTCGAGGACCTGCGCGACGCCGTGTTCGGCCACCTGCCGCGCCCGGTGGAACACGTCGGCTTCGAGGAGTCGCCGGATCCGGGCCCAGTAGGGCGCCAGCGCCAGCTCCCAGAAGGTCTCGATCTCGGTGGCGACCTTCTCCAGCGCGGCTTCGGGAGCTTCGTACAGCAGCCTGACCCGCGGAGACCGGACGGGGCCGCGCCCGGCGCCCAGCGTGTCGAGGTCGGCCCGCACCCGCTCGGGCGGAGTCCGGCGGATCGCCTCCAGCTCGGCCGCGAGTGCGGGAAACGGGGTGGCGGGCGTCGGGTTGAGGAAGTCCGCCAGATAGCCGGCGGCGGGGATCAGCGCCGCCAGCCAGCCGCGGTCGAGCCCCGCCTCCACCAGCCGGGGCCGTACCTGCGCGGCCCATCGCCGGTGCGGCGGCGGCTCGGTCCCGGCCCGGTGCAGCAGCCGGAAGCTGGTGACGACCTCCCACATCGGGGAGACCGCGAAGCGCGTCTGCGCCAGGTCGGTGGTGGAGAAACTGAGTTTGGATTCCATCTGCCCCTAGCCATCCGGTTCCGTGCTGTATTCACCCTTTACCGGCCCACTGGATTCGGTCTGAGCTTAATCAATGGTGTGCGATGGGGCCCCGGCCGCAGTCTCCTCGCATGCTCTCCACCTTTCGCGGACTCCCGCCCACCGTCTGGACCCTCTTCGCCGGCACGATCGTCAACCGGCTCGGTTACCTGGTCACACCGTTCCTGGTCTTCTTCCTGGCCGCGCGCGGCGTCACCGGCACCCAGACCTCGTACGTCCTCGGCGCCTTGGGCGCGGGCAACCTGATCGGCCCGGCGGTCGGCGGGCTGCTCGCCGATCGGATCGGCCGCCGCCCGACGATGCTGCTGGGACTCGTCGGCGCGTCGGCGGCACAGGGTGCGCTGTTCCTGGCGCCGGGCGTGGTGTCGATGGCCGCCGCGGCGCTCCTGATCAGCGCGGCGGGCGCGATGGTCGGCCCCGCCGCGTACGCGCTGATGGCCGACTCCGTGGACGCGGAACGCAGACAGCGGGCGTACGCCCTGTTCGGTTGGGGCGTCAACATCGGCACGGCCGCGGCAGGCGTGCTCGGCGGCTTCCTCGCCGCGCATGGCTACTGGCTGCTCTTCGCGGTCGACGCCGGGACCATGCTGGTCTACGCCGCCGTCGTCGCCACCCGGGTGAGCGAGACGCGGACCGTGGCGAAGAACCCGGCGCAGGCGCACGACGGCACCGGCTACGGGGTCGTCCTCCGCGACCGTCTGCTGCTGGCGCTGCTGCCGCTGTTCGGGATCCAGCTCTTCGTCTACTCGCTGACAGAGGTCGCCCTGCCGCTGGCCATCCACGACAGTTCGCTCTCCCCGGCCGTCTACGGGGCGATGGCGGCGGTCAACGCGATCCTGGTGGTCGTCGTCCAGCCGTTCGCCACGGCCTGGCTCGCCCGGCTGCCCCAGCTTCCGGTCCAGGCGGCGGGCAGCGCGCTGATCGCCGTCGGCGTGGCGCTGACCGGCGTCGCGGACAGCGTCGCGGGCTACGCGCTGTCGGTGGTCGTCTGGTCCCTGGGCGAGGCGTGCGTGGCCGGGATCGCCTCCGCGATCGTCGCCAACCTCGCCCCGGCCCACGCCCGCGGCCGCTACCAGGGAGCCTTCCAGTGGACCTGGGGTGTCGCCAGGTTCACGGCCCTCACCCTGGGCGTGACCCTCTACACGGGTCTCGGCGCGGCGGTCCTGTGGTGGACCGCTCTTCTCGCCGGCCTCCTCTGCTCGGCCGTGACGCTCGCCCTCGGGGGACGCGTCAGCCGCCGCACGGCCCATGCACTCGCCGCCTGAGGGCAGGCGCCGCGGCGGCAGGCGGTGCCCGTCCGCCGGCCCGATCCCGGGCAGTACCGCACCGGGTTCCCCGCGAGGCCGACCGCGTGGACTCATCGCCAAGAACTGTGGACGCTGTGCCAACGACTTCCGGCGGTGTCTCCGGCAAGCTGGGTGACGGCTGCCGCCGAGCCGTGAGTTCACTGCGGAGAGCAGGCACGACGGGCGGAGCGGCAAGTACGGGGGATGACGGGGGATCACGGGGGCAACGGGGACAACGGGGGCAACGGGGGATCACGGGGGACAACGGGGGAACCACATCACCATCGCCGTATGGCGGAACGGAAGGGCTCTGGCGCGCGCCAGAGCCCCTCCGTGGTTCCGGGACCGCGCTGGCCGCCGCCCTGGACGACGCCACGTGCGACCTGTCGGCGTGGTTACGCCGCGCCGTGGCCACCCCGCGAGGTGGCCGATACCGTGGCCGACGCGTGGCCGATGCCGGTTGATCGCCGAGACGGGCGACGTCACACTCCGGGCGCGGGCCGCACGGCGATCCCGTTCCGCTCGAGCAGCGCGGCGGTCACCCCGTCTCCCGGCACCAGCTCCCCGGCGAACGACCCGTCGTACACCGAACCCCGTCCGCACGACGGACTGCGCGGCATCAACAGCGCCTCCGTGCAGCCTCCGTGCCGCGCCGCCGCGAGTGCGCGCCGTGCTCCGTCCACGAACTCCGCCGTCACGTCCCGCCCGGTGTCCTCGACGACCCGCGCCGTCCCGTCGAGCACGTCGTGCCCGTCGCCGCCCACCAGCTCCGCGGGCCGCCGCGGCGTCGCGAGCCCGCCCGCGACCTCTGGGCAGAAGGCGACGACGTCGCGACCGGCCACCGCCTCCTCGATCTCCGACGACGCCGTGTCGCGCCCGTCGAACCGGCAGGGCACCCCGCGCAGACACGCGCTGACCAGGATTGCTTCCATGCCGCCCAGGCTAGCCACAGCGGTCTGCCGGTCCGGTCGGCCAGGGGTCCCAGGAGGAGGTGCCGTGGATGGTGTCGACGGACTGTACGGCGCATCCCATGCGGTCGACGGCGGACAGGACCGCCCGGCGGGCCCGTTCACCGCTTCGGCTGGCGGCGGCACCCGTTCGATGATGCGGGCGAGCGGACCGTGTGCGTCGATCACGAGCACACCCTGGAGCCGATCACGAGCACACCTTGGAACCGAACCGGCGTGCGCGACCTGTGCGGCTGCGCGCACCCGGTGACTGATGCCCCTCTGCCCGGTCAGCGGTCCCGTGGTGCCTACGAAGTCCGGCTGGTCCCCTCGAAGAAGCCGGTGACGCGCTCGGCGTAGGCGTCCGGGTGGCTCACGTGGGGGATGTGCCCGGCTCCCTCGAAGGTGTGCGTCCGCACCTGGGGCAGCGCTCCGGTGAGGCGGGCGGCGATGACGGCGAACCACGGCGGGCTCTCCGTGCCCGTCGTCAGCAGGGCGGGCGCGGTGTAGCCGGACAGGCGGCCCAGGTCGAGGTCCGCCCACCCCGGGTCGGACTGCTCGTCCAGGAAGGTGGGCGCGTTGGCGACGAACGTCTCGCGGAGCTGTTCCGGCAGCTGGTCCCATTCACCGGGCCCCAGGGCGACCTCCTCCACGAACTGACGCGCTCCCGCGAGGGTCTCGCCCGCCCGCAGGTGGGCGAGGACGGATGCGATCTTGTCCCGGGTGGCCGCCATCACCGGCAGCAGCTCGGGGTCGTCGGCCACGACGCCCAGGAGCGGGGGCTCGTGCGCGACGAGGCCCCGGAAGAGTTCGGGGCGCCGGGCCGCCAGGCCGAGCGCGGTCGAGGCGCCGAAGGAGTTGCCCGCGACGTAGGCCGGCGCGAACCCCAGGGTCTCCATCAGGACGGCCAGGTCTTCCTCGTCCTCGAACCGGGATCCCCGCCCCGGCGGGCGCTCGCTCTGGCTGTGCCCCCGCCGGTCGTAGACGAGCACCCGGAATCTCAGCGCGAGGGCGCGCAGGACCGGGGCCCAGTTGCCGTGATCGCCCCAGGAGCCGTGCACCAGGACCAGCGGATCGCCGTCCCCGCCCACCTCGTAGAAGAGTTCGACGCCGTTCACTCCGACCCGTGGCATGCCCGGTCTCCTTACCGACAGGCGGCGGCCGCTACGGGGCCATTGAGTCACCGCACGCTCCGCCCGAACAACCGCGGCGGGCCGAACATCACGCGTCCGGCCGACCAGCGCCCCCGGAGCGGATCAAGCCGCCGCAGGTTGGAGGAGCAGCTGGGAGGAGCCGGAGGACGCAGCCGGGAAGACGCCGGAGGTCCCGGACCGCCGAAGCTGTCCGGCCGCCGCCCGCTTGGCGCGGATGGCCAAGATGCCCGATCAGGAAGACGCTGGGACATCTTTCGAAGACAGAAGGATATTCATCGGATCGTTCGATCTTCCTAGAGTCGAAGACATCAGGAACCGGCCGAACGAGGGTCCGGCGAAACGAGAGGCAGTCCTCCCATGCGCGCAGTCATCCAGAAGTCCTTCGGCGGCCCCGAGGTCCTCGAGACCGTCGAGACCGAGCGCCCCACCCCGCTCGGCGGCGAAGTCCTCGTCCGCGTCCACGCGAGCGGGGTCAACCCGGTCGATGTGGCCGTCCGTTCGGGTGCGTACCCGCTCCTCGGCGAGCCGCCGTTCGGCGTCGGCTGGGACATCTCCGGCGTCGTCGAGGAGGCCGGTCCGGGTGCCCGGTTCAAGCCGGGCGACGAGGTCTACGGCATGCCGTTCTTCCCCCGAGCCGCCACCGGGTACGCCGACTACGTCGCCGTCCCCTCGCGGCAGGTGGCCCGCAAGCCCGCCACGCTCGACCACGTGCACGCCGCCGCCGTTCCGCTCGCCGCCCTCACCGCCTGGCAGGGCCTGGTCGACGCGGCCCAAGTGACCGAAGGCCAGCGGGTGCTGATCCACCGCGCGGCCGGGGGCGTCGGCCACTTCGCCGTCCAGATCGCGAAGGCCCGCGGCGCCCACGTCATCGCCCTGGCGAGCGAGCCCAAGCACGACTTCGTGCGCGGCCTGGGCGCCGACGAGGTCATCGACTACCGGACCACCGACTACACGGAGGCGGTGCGCGACGTCGACGCCGTCTTCGACTCCTCCTCCGAGGGCACACGGGCCCTGGACGTACTGCGGCCCGGCGGCACCCTCGTCAGCATCATGGAGCACTGGAACCAGGAACTGGCCGCCCGGATCGAGGCCGCCGGCCGGCGCTTCGCAGGCGTCTCGGTCGAGCCCGACTACGCGTCGCTGGAGGCCATCGCCGCACTCGTCGACGCGGGCCGCATCCGCCCGCACGTCGCCGAGACGTTCCCCCTCACCGACGCCGCCAAGGCCCATGAGCTGGTGGCGTCCGGCAGGGTCCAGGGCAAGGTCGTCCTCACCGTCGCCTGAGCGACCTCCTAAGGTGGAGGCCGGACGAGGGCAGACGTTGGACGCGGGCAGCGGGGGAGGAGGGGGAAGGCGTTGGACATCCTGACCGAGGCACTGAGTTCCATGCGGACCGGGCATCCCACGTCCGTACGCACCGAGGGCCGCGCCCCCTGGGGCCTGCGCCTCCCCCCGGTCGCCGGCGCCGGCTTCCACGTGGTGCTGTACGGAACGTGCTGGCTGGTCCCGCTGGAGAACGCCTCTGGCGGGAGTGCCACTGGCGGGAGTGCCACTGGCGGGAACGCCACGGGCGGGAAGGCCACCGGCGGGAACGCCACTGGCGGCAATGCCTCCGGCGGGAACGCCACGGGCGGGAATGCCACGGGCGGCAATGCCTCCCGCGCGAACGTCACCGGCGCGAACGCCTCCGGAGCGGAGCCGATCGCCCTGAGCCCCGGCGACGTGGTCTTCCTGCGGGACGGCCGTGGCCACATCCTCGCCGACCACCCCTCCACGCCGGCCGAGGTGGAGCGGCCCGACCAGTACCGGCCGAGTTCACCGATCGGTACGGTCACGCTCGGCGGCGACGGTCCCCGTACCAGCCTGCTGTGCGGCAACTACCACTTGGACCAGGGCCGTCCGCACCCGCTCGTCCGCCAGCTCCCCGAGATCATCCACCTGCCCACCAGGCACGGCCGGCACCCCGAGCTGAGCGCGGCGGTCCAACTCCTCGGTGCGGAGCTGGAGAACCCCAGACTCGGATCGACCGGCATCGTCCCCGCGCTGATCGACTCGCTGCTCCTCTACATCCTGCGCGCCTGGCTCGACGACCAGCCTCCCGCGGCCGCCGCGGGCTGGGCCGCCGCGCTCGGCGACTCCGCCGTCGCCCCGGCCCTGACCGCCATGCACGAGGCTCCCTCGGCGCAGTGGACAGTCGAGTCGCTGGCCGACCGGGCGGGGCTGTCCCGCGCGGCCTTCGCCCGCCGCTTCACCACGCTCGTCGGCGAACCGCCCATGGCGTATCTGACCCGCTGGCGCCTGACGACCGCCGCCAAGCTCCTGCGCGAGTCCGAGGCCCCGCTGACCACGGTCGCCGCGCGGACCGGATACGGCTCCGAGTACGCCTTCGCGAAGGCATTCAAGCGCGAGTACGGCCAGGCCCCCGGTGGCTATCGCCGCGGGGCCCGCACTGCCTCAGGGGCCGGTCAGCACCCCTGAGGGCGACGTGGTGGTCGTTTCGGCCTTGCATTCCCCGCTCGCGGGCCCAGGCGTCGTACAGCGCGGAAATCTGCGCGTGCCCGTCCACGAAGTCCTTCGCGTCCGTTTTGACGGCCGCACGTCAGCGGCGGAGCGGCTCGCTCACCAGGTTCCGGACGCCGCTGTACGGGGCGAACGCGACCAGAACTGCAACCAGGCCGGTCGTTCCCCTCCTGCGATCTCGGGCATGTGGCGAGGTCACGACGTCAGGGCGGTGGGGGCGTTCCCGAGGGCGGCGGCGAGGAGGGTGCGGAGGTGGTCGGCCTCCGGGATGAGCGTGGCCTCGATCTGGTCGTCGGTGCGGCCGGCCAGGGTGAGTTCCTGAATGCGCCGGAACAGCAGGCGGTCCGCCGCGGCGATCAGGGCGGCGCCGGCCCGGGGCGCGATGGCCGGGTCGGGGTCCGGGGCGGCGGCGGTCAGCGCTGCGGCGAGTGCCTCCTCCCGCAGGTCGTGCAGTTCGCGCAGCCGTGCGGTGAGGGTGGGGCTGTCGGCGACCATGCGGGCGAACGCGGGGCCGGTGAAGCCGACGACGGGGCTGTGTTCCAGCAGGGCGGCGCGGAACGTCCGCCCCAGGGCGGTGAGCGGCTCTTCGCCGGGCCCGCGCTCGGCGACGGTCCGGGCCAGGCCCTCGGTGAACGCCTCGTGGTGGTCGAGGGCCAGGTCTTCCTTGCGGGGGAAGTAGTTGGTCACCGTCTTCTTGGACACGCGGGCCGCGGCGGCGATCTCGGCGATGGTGGTCTGCTCGAAGCCCTGCTCGATGAAGAGCCTGGTGGCGCAGTCGGAGATCAGCTGCCTGGTCTCCTGCTTCTTGGACTCGCGGAGCCCCATCTCGGTAGTCATGGAGCAATCTTACCCCCGTCGCAAAATTATGCTTGACGTTCGTTCGGGACTCGATCTAAAGTTACGTCCGTTGCAAAGTTCGCCCTAACGAACGGACTGGGATGCGCAAGCTCACCTACTTCGTCGGCACCACCATCGACGGCTACATCGCCGCCCCTGACGGCGACTTCGACTTCTTCATGCCGCACGTCACCGAGGACTACCTCCCGCACCTGATCGCCGAGTACGCGGAAACCCTCCCGACCCCGGGCCGCGCCGCCCTCGGCATCCCGGACGTGCCCAACACCCGATTCGACACCGTGCTCATGGGCCGCAGCACCTATGCCCCGGGGCTGGCTGCCGGCCTCACCAGCCCGTACGCCCATCTGCGGCAGATCGTCCTCTCCCGCTCGCTCACCACCAGCCCGGACCAGGCCGTCGAGGTCACCGACGAGGACCCGCTCACCCTGGTGCGCAAGCTCAAGCAGGAGGAAGGGCTCGGGATCTGGCTCTGCGGCGGTGCCGATCTGGCCGGTCAACTCCTGCCCGAGATCGACGAGCTGATCGTCAAGCAGTACCCGATCGTGGCCGGCACCGGCATCCCGCTCTTCCGAGCCGACTTCTCGCCGCGCACCTTCAAGCTCACCGACAGCCGCGTGTTCGAGGGCGGCAACGTCGTCCTCACCTACGCCGTGGCGTCCGACTAGAGCCGGACTCGCCCAGGACATCAGTACGCGATTCACCGCCCGAACCTGCCACGCCCGTACCTGCCAGGAGTTGCCCTGAACGTCACCGCCTCCACCCTGTCCCTCACCGTCGCCGACGTGGACGCCTCGCGTGTGTTCTTCTGCACCCACCTCGGCTACCAGGTCGCCATGGCCGCCGACGGCTTCGCGTCCCTGACCCGCGGTGATGCCGGCGCCGACATCGTGCTGCTCCGCCGCGGCAGCGAGGTGCTCCCGCCCGAGCAGCGCGACCAGCGGGCCACGGGCCTGATCTTCGCGCTCACCGTCAGCGGCATCGAGGCCGAGGAGCGGCGCCTGCGCGAGGCCGGCGCCCCGATCACCATGCCGCTGCGCGAAGAGCCCTGGGGCGAGCGGCTGTTCCAGCTGACCGACCCGAACGGTATCGTCGTCCAGTTCGTCGAATGGGCCGCGCCAGACGAACCTGCGGCGGACGAGCCCGCGCGGAGTGAGGAGCCCGCCATGCTCGTGATCACCCCCACCGCCGAGAACGTCACCGAGTCCCCGAACGCCCGCATGACCGGTCTGGCCGCCCCCAGCCGGGGCAGCGCGGAACTCAGCACCTGGACCGTCGCGATGGAGGCGGGCCAGACCGGCCCCGAGCACGTCATCAGCCGCGAACAGGTCTGGACGGTGACCGCCGGCGTCCTCGACGTCACCTGCGACGGCCGCACCGAGAAGATCTCGGCCGGCCAGACCTTCGTACTCCCGCCGGACGTGCTCCGCCAGGTCCACGCCCCGCAGGCGGCCGAGGCCCACGTCGCCATGCGTGCGGACGGTGTGGCCTCCGTGCCCGGCACCGAAGGCACCCGCGTCCTGCCCTGGGCCCAGTGACGGCCCGCCGCAGGACCGACCCGACCCCACGCAGGACCGACCCGACCCCACGCAATCACTTCCTGACGGAGACAGCTTGTCCCTGCGCATCACCGCCCTGACCGACCCCGAGGAGACCTCCGTCGGCCGCCGCCTGGCCTGGCTGGCCTCCGGCGCCGACGGCAGGCCCGCCGGGTACGCCTTCCTGCGCCTGTTCACCAGGGAGGGCCAGCGCCACCTCGCCGAACTGGACGTGTCGGTCCACCCCGCCGAACGGCGCGGACGGGTGGGCACCCTGCTGCTCGACGCGGCCGTCGCCGCCGCCCGCCAGGACGGCCGGAGCACCATCATCGCCCAGGCCGCGGCCGGATCCCCCGGCGCCGCCTTCCTCACCGCCGGCGGCTTCCGCGCCGCACTGGCCCTCACGTACACCCGGCTGCCGCTGACCGACGCGGACCTCCCCGCACTCACCGCCCTCGCCGAGAAGCCGCACCCCGGCTACCGGCTGACGGCGTGGGAGGGGACGGTGCCCGACGAACTCGCCAACACGTACGTGGCGTCGCGCCGAGCCATGGACGACATGCCGATGGGCGCCGTCGACTACGGCACAGTGATCTGGGACCTCGATCGGGTACGGGCGGCGGCGAGTGCCGTCTCCGCGCGCGGAGACATCCTCCACACCGTGGCGGCCGTCGACCGGTCGGACGGAGCCATCGTCGGTTTCACCGAACTGGTCGTCCCCGGCGACGGGACGGGCGACGCCCAGCACTACGGTACGGCGGTGCTGCCCGAGCACCGCGGCCGTGGCCTCGCCCGCTGGATGAAGGCCGCCTCGATCGTCGAGGCCCGCGAACGCCACCCCCGCCTCGGCGGCCTGCTGACCGACACCGCCGACAACAACCCGCACATGCGGCGCGTCAACGACGAGCTCGGCTACCTGCCGACGCACACGGCTCACGAGTACCAGCTCGGCCTGTAGGCCAACCCTCCCGGCGGTGCTCGCCGCCGGATCACCGACCTGAGCCGGAATCCGTGGAAATGGGAGTACGAATGCGTGTGTTGCTGTCGGCCTATGACTCGCGTGGGGGCGTCGAACCGCTGGTGGGACTCGCGGTGCGGTTGCGGGAGCTCGGCGCGGAGGTGCGGGTGTGCGCGCCGCCGGACGAGGAGTTCGCGAAGCGGCTGGCCGTGGTCGGCGTGGAGATGGTGCCGACCGGCCCGTCGGTGCGCGAATTGGTGACCGGGAAGACGCCGCCGTCGCCGGGGGGTGTGCCCCGGCGCGCGGCCGAGTTGGTCGCCGCGTTCCATGACAAGGTCAGCGTGGCGGCCGAGGGGTGTGACGTGCTCCTTGCGACCGGCCTCGTGCCGGCCGTGGCAGGTGTGAAATCGGTGGCCGAGAAGCTGGGCATCCGTTACGTGTACGCGAGTTACCAGCCGGTCAGTCTGCCATCGCCGCATCACCCGCCGATGCCGCGGCCGGGGCGGCCGCTCCCGTCGGACGTGACCGACAACCGAGTGCTGTGGGACCGGGACGTCCAGGACGCGCAGGCGGTGTTCGGCGAGGCGATCAACACCCATCGGGCGTCGATCGGCCTGCCCCAGTTGGACAACGTCCGCGACCACGTCTTCACCGACCAGCCGTGGCTGGCAACGGACCCGGTCCTGGCTCCGTGGCAGCAGCCGTCGGACCTCGACGTGGTGCAGACCGGCGCGTGGGTCCTACCGGACGAACGCCCGCTCCCGGCCGAGCTGGTGGCGTTCCTGGACGCCGGCAGCCCACCGGTGTACGTGGGCTTCGGCAGCATTCCCCTGCGCGATCCGGAGGGCGTCGCCCGGGTGGTCATCGAGGCGATCCGCGCGCGGGGCCGCCGTGCGGTCCTCTCCCGTGGCTGGGCCGACCTGGCCCTGATCGACGACCAGGACGACTGCTTCGTCGTCGGCGAGGTCAACCATCAGGCACTGTTCCGCCGGGCGGCCGCCGTCGTGCACCACGGCGGCGCGGGCACGACGACGACGGCCACCTGGGCCGGCGCGCCTCAGGTGGTGATACCCCAGGGGGCGGACCAGCCGTATTTCGCCGGCCGGGTGGCCGACCTGGGCATCGGCGCGGCGCACGACGGTCCCACCCCGACCTTCGAGTCCCTGTCGGCCGCGTTCAAGACGGCCCTGACCTCCGAGGCCCGCGCACGAGCGACCGCCGTGTCCGGCACGTTCCGCACCGACGGGGCGACGGTGGCCGCGAAGCTGCTGCTCGACGCCGCCGGCCAGGAAAGGCCATCCATGTCCGGGTGAACCACGCGACCACGGGACCACGCACTCCGCGTGAACCACGCGACCACACACGTCGAAGGGCCCCACCGCGAACGGTGGGGCCTTTCGACATCGTGCCCGGTGAGGCACTGGCGGAGGTGCCGATGCTTTTCATGCGCCTCACTCCTGCCCAGGGCCGAGATCCGCAAGCGCGGCTCCCAGCCGACGTACCCCCTCGGTCAGCTCGGCGTGGTCGGCGGTGGCGGCGAACCCGATACGCAGGTGAGCCGCCGGCGGTTCGGTGGCGAAGTAGCGGCTGCCGGCGCTCACGGCGACGCCGCGTTGCCGGGCGGCGCTCGTCAGTACGGTGTCGTCCACGCCGGGCGGCAGGCGAAGCCACAGGTGCAGTCCGCCTGTAGGCAGCCCGGCCAAGGTCGCGCCGGGGATCTCCTGGGTGACCGCGGCGGCCAGCACCGCGCACCGCTCCCGGAGCGCCGTGCCGAGAGACCGGACGTGCCGGTCCCAGGCCGGGGAACTGAGCACTTCCAGGGCGGCCTCCTGGAGCGGGCGGGTGACGAAGAAGTCGTCGACCAGGCGCACCGCCCGCATGCGTTCCATCACCGGTCCGCGAGCCACCAGCGCCCCGATCCGCAGGCTCGGTGCCGCGGGCTTGGTGAGTGAGGTCACGTGGATGACCGTGCCGTCGCGGTCGTCCGCCACCAGCGGCCGCGGCACCGCGCCGCCGTGTCCCAGGTGCCGCGCGAAATCGTCCTCGATCACGAACGCGCCCGAAGCGCGCGCCACATCGAGGATTTGCCCGCGCCGTTCGGGCGCCAGCACGGTGCTCGTCGGATTCTGGAACGTCGGCTGGCAGTACAGCAGCCGTGCGCCGGTCATCGCGAACGCGTCGGCCAGCATGTCGGGCCGCACGCCGTCGGCGTCGAGCGGTACCGGCACCGGTCGCAGCCCCGCGGCGCGGGCCGCGGCCAGGGCCCGGGGATAGGTGGGGGACTCCACCAGGACCGGGCTGCCGGGCCCGGCGATGGCCCGGAACGCGATCGACAGGGCGCTCTGCCCGCCGGCGGTGACCAGTACGTCCTCCGGGGCCACGCTGCCGCCGACGATCTGGGCGAACACGGTGCGCAGCGCCATCAGGCCGCCGGCCGGGGCGCGGTCCCAGGCATCCGGACGGCGTGCTGCCCGCGCCAGTGCCGCGCTCAGGGCCCGGGTGGGCTGGAGCGAGCGGTGCATATAGCCGCCGTCCATGGTGATCGTCCCGGCCGGTGGCGGTCCGAGCGGGTCGGCGATCAAGTGGGTGTCGACGGCGCGGTCGGTGAGGGCGACCGTCTGCCAGTCGGTGTCGGTGGCTCCGCCACGGAGCCGGGCGCGTTGCGCCACGTACGTCCCACTGCCCGGACGGGTCACCACCGCGCCCTCGGCGGCCAGCGCGGCGATGGCCCGCGCCACGGTCGCAGGGCCCACCCGGTACTCCTTGATCAGCTCCCGGCTGCTCGGCAGCCGGTCGCCGGGCGACAGCCGGGAGAGCAGCGTACGGAGACTGTCGGCCAACTCACCAGAAGTGCTACCGTCATTCATGTCAGATAACAATAGCGCTACTGCATCTGGTCGGGAAGCACTTCAGCTGGACATCGCCGCTCTGCGGGCCGACACCCCGGGCTGCCGGAACGTCATCCACTTCAACAACGCGGGCTGCGGACTGCTGGCCGCGCCTGTGGTGGACGCGATGGTCGGCCATCTGAACCTTGAGGCGCGGATGGGTGGTTACGAGGCGTCGGCCACCCGAGCCGCCGAAGTCCGCGAGTTCTACACAGAGATCGCCGCCCTCATCAACACCACGCCTGACAACATCGCCTTCGCGGGCAGCGCCACCCACGCCTATGCCAACGCCCTGTCCTCGATCCCGTTCGAGGCCGACGACGTCATCCTCACCACCCGCGACGACTTCGTCTCCAACCAGATCGCCTTCCTGTCCCTGCGCAAGCGTTTCGGCGTACGCATCGTCCACGCGCCCGACACACCCGAGGGCGGGGTCGATGTGGAGGCGATGGCCGCGCTGATGCGGACCCACCGCCCGCGCCTGGTGTCCGCCACCCATGTCCCCACCAACTCGGGTCTGGTCTCGCCGGTCGCCGAAATCGGCCGCCACTGCCGCGAGCTGGACCTGCTCTACCTGGTCGACGCCTGCCAGTCGGTGGGCCAGTTCGTCATCGACGTGGAAGAGATCGGCTGCGACCTCCTCACCGCCACCTGCCGCAAATTCCTCCGCGGGCCGCGCGGCTCCGGATTCCTGTACGTCTCCGATCGCGTCCTGCGTGCCGGCTACGAACCGCTGTTCATCGACATGCACGGCGCCCGCTGGACCGAGCCGGGCGGCTACGAGCCCGTAGGGACGGCGGCCCGGTTCGAGGAGTGGGAGTTCCCCTACGCCACGGTGCTCGGCAGCGCCGCCGCGACGCGCTACGCCCGCAAGGTCGGCATCGAGGCCATCGAGCAGCGCACCCCGGCGCTCGCGGCCCGGCTGCGCGACCGGCTCGAACCCATTCCGGGGGTCCGCGTGCTCGACCGCGGCCCGCGGCTCGCCGCGCTCGTCACCTTCGGAGTGGAGGGCTGGCAGCCGCAGCCGTTCAAGGCGGCCATGGACGCCCGCAGCATCAACTCGGCTCTCAGCTTCCGTGAGTTCGCTCAGTTCGACTTCGGGGACAAGGACGTCGACTGGTGTCTGCGCCTGTCGCCGCACTACTACAACACCGAGGAGGAGGTGGACCACGTCGCCGACGCGGTCGCCGACCTCGTCCGCCAGGGACGGCGATGACAGCAACGCAAACGCGCGCCACGGAGCCGTACCCGGAAAGCCCGGACAGCCTCTGGCGCAATGGCGACTTCCTCAGATTCTGGCTCGGCGAGACGCTGTCGCTCCTCGGCACCCAGGTCACCAACCTTGCCCTGCCGCTGACCGCGATCATCGCCTTCAACGCCACCGATGAGCAGGTCGGTGTCCTGCGGTTCCTGCAACTCGTCCCCTATCTCGGGCTCGCCCTGATCTTCGGGGTGTGGGTGGACCGCGCCCGGCGGCGGCGGATCATGCTCGGCGCCAACCTCGTGCGGATGATCCTGCTGGCCCTCGTGCCCGTCCTGTACTGGACGGACGAGCTCAGCCTTGTCTCGCTGCTGGTGATCGCCTGCGCCGTCGGTGTCGCCTCGGTGCTGTTCGACGTGAGCTGGATGTCCTACGTGCCCACTCTGGTGCGCGATCCCAAGCACTATGTCGAAGCCGGCGCCAAGATGGGGATGAGCTCATCGGCCGCCGACGTGGCGGGACCCGGGCTCGCCGGTGTCCTGGTCGGCGCCCTGACCGCGCCCGTGGCGCTGATCGTGGACGCGTTCTCCTATCTGGTGTCCCTGGTCTCGCTCCTGCTCATCCGCACCCCCGAGCCCCGTCCCCAACCCCCGGCCGCACGACGGCACGTGCCGACCGAACTCCGGGACGGCCTGCGCTGGGTGCTGAAGAACCCGGTCCTGCGGTCGCTGGCGCTCATCGGGTTCTGCTGCAACTTCTCCATGGTCACCGTGTGGACCATGTTCCTGCTGTACGGCACACGTGACCTGCACCTCGGCTCGACGGCCCTCGGCGGCATCTTCGCGACCGCCTCCGTGGGCGGACTGATCGGCGCGGCGATCTCCCGGAAGGTCATCCGGCGCTTCCGGCTCGGTCTCGTCTACCTCATCGCCCAGTCGGCCCTTCTCATCGGCCCGATGCTGATCGTCCTGGCCACCGGCCCCCGGCCGGTGATGGTGGGGATGTTCGTCCTCTCCTTCTTCACCACCTACCTCGGGCTCGGTGTGGCCGGCGTCATCATCGTCAGCCTGCGCCAGGCCAGCACCCCGCAGTCGATGATGGGCCGGATGACGGCGGTCTTCCGCACCCTGCTGTTCGGCGGCGGCGCACTCGGCGGCCTGTCCGCGGGTCTGCTGTCCGGCCGGATCGGCGCCCAGAGCGCGTTGACCGTGGCGGCGATCGGATCCGCCGCCGTGCTGATCGCGCTCGTCCTGTCCCCCGTGAGCCGACTCCGTGGCCTGCCATCGCCACCGGAAGAACCCGTCACGACGGCAGCGGACGGGCAGGCCGCAGGCTGAGACGGAGGAACGCGAAAGGCCCCACCGCAAGCGGTGGGGCCTTTCGCGCATCGTGCCCGGTGAGGCACTGGCGGAGGATACGAGATTCGAACTCGTGAGGGGTTGCCCCCAACACGCTTTCCAAATGTTCGGCCGGGGGTTCTGGGGCGTACGAGACCGTTCTGACCTGCGGTGGAGGAGGGACGAGTGGGGTCTCTGAACGGCGCCGTACGCGGGTGAATGCAACCAAAACTGCAACCACGGATCAGCGCGTTCTAGCTGGTCAGGGTAGCCGCCCGCCGCGGTCCCATTTGAAGCCCACTACGCGCCCAGTGGTTGTGCAGGACAGGCCGACGGACCACAAGTTGAAAGGCGCCGGGTCGAGTGCAGCCCTACCAGCCGGTCAGGTCCACGAGAAGTTCGCAGTGCGGATCGTCCGAGGCCGGCTGATGGTACTGCTCTTCCTCGATGAGGGAGGGGATTGACGCGATCAGCGCGGTAAGCGTGTCGGTCAGGCGGATGTCAGCGCCGATGATGCCTGAGTGGCCGGGATGCTGCACGTAGAGGCGCATCCGGCTGTGGCTCTTCATCAGGAAGCCGATCAGGAAGGGGTTCTCGTCTTCACCGGGGTCGGACAGGGCGCGCAGGACACTGAGCGCTTGGCCCTGTTCGGGCTCCGGGTCCAGGGTGATGTTCTCCGGGTGGAGGCGGATGAGGGTCATCCCCATGGCGTCGCTGATGTCGTCGCTGCTGTAGAGCTGAGTTCCGGACAGGACGGTACGCAGGACGCCAGGGATGTAGCCGGGGGCCACGGTGTTGAGGGGGATCTCGTAGAGGAATGTGTCGCCGCCCTCGTCGTCACCGGCGTGGACGGCGATCCGTACGGCGTCGGGGGCGGGCAGGACTCCGCGCAGGCGGCAGCCTTCGGCGACGGGTGCGTTCAGGTAGTACAGCAGCAGGCGGCTGATGGCCGCCTGCTGCTCTCGGTCTTCGAAGTGGGTCACTCGTTCATCCATGCGGGGCACTTGTTGTGCGGTTGGTTTTTGCAGAAGGCGTTGACGACGCCGATCTTCTGTCCCCTACCGGCGTCGTACCTCCTGTCCTTGGTGTAACGCGCGTACTGGACGATGACGACGAACTTGACCTGCGCCGGCCTGGGGCCGGTCCTGATAGCGACGCCATCGTATTCCAGGCGTCCGTTGTGGTCGTCGTGGTCGACCTTGCCTCGTATGGCTGCGCTGAGGATGCCACATTTGCGGATGTTGTGGCGGGAGGTGAAGTGGTGCCAGCCTAAGTCCCAAGAATTGCCATACCGGGTAACGATCTTGCGTCCCTCGGGGTCAGTCTCCTGGCAGCGGACTCTCTTATCCCAGACTGCTGGTCTGTCCGGGCCTGGTCTGGCCTGCGCGGTGGGCGCAGTCCCGGACAGCAGGGTCGCGGTGGTAAGGGCAGTAGCCGCCAGCGCGGTGAACTTCCTCATGCCGGTGATCACACCAGGGCGGGAGCACTCTTAACAGAGGACTCTGAGACAAACTGGCTTTCTGAATTCGCCAGTTAGTACTGCCACAGTTACGGTTGGTGACCGTGGCGGCGGTAGTGGCTGAGCCGGGCTCGGTGTTGGGGGCGTCGTCACCAGCGTGACCAGTGCTGGAGGTGTTCGGATTCGTGTTGGATGGCGTGGGCGGCGGCCCGGGCTAGTTCCAGCGGTCCAGCGACACTAGACCGCGAGGGTCGATCTGATGGAGGAGATGGCCTTGCGGGTGCGGTCCGAGGTCATTCCCTCCATGAGGGTGAGGGCTTGGGCCCAGGCGGCGACGGCTTCACCGGCGCAGGCTTGGGTGGCGAGGCTCTCGCCGAGGTCGGCGTGGGTGAGGGCGTGGACGCGCCTTTTCGGGGTCTCAGCGGACGAGGGCGTCGCGGCGTTGCTGCTCGGTGCCGACGTGGTCGGCGAGGTCGGTGAGCGTGCGTGCGGTGTGGCTGGCCACGGTGCTGGCGACCGGGCCGCTGACGGGGGAGAAGCTGGGCTGGGGGCCGTCGTCCCGGAGTAAGGCGTCCTCGTGTGATGCTTACGCCCTGGTCAGCTTTCTGATCCTGGCGATCAGTTACGCCAGTGCCCTCCGCACTGCGTCGACCAACGACGCCGCACGCACATCGTCGGGGCCCCCGATGATGTGGTTCATCACGTAGCCAAACGCGATCCCGTGCTCCGGGTCGGCGAAGCCGAGTGAGCCGCCTCGGCCAGTGTGGCCGAAGGCGTTCGGCCCGGTCATGGGGTCGGTCGCGGTGGGCAGCATGTATCCGGAGCTGAACCGGCTCGGCACCACCATCACCTGGTCTGCTCCGCTGGCTTGCTCCTTGGTCGCCGATGCGAGAGTTTCCGGGGTGAGCAGGCGCACGCCGTCCACCTCGCCGATCAGCGCGGCGTACATGCGCGCCAGTCCGCGCGCGGTGCCGATGCCGTTGGAGGCCGGGAGCTCCGCGGCCTGCACTTCGGGGGAGTTGAAGTCGATCTCGGCCGGGTCGGTGACCGCGTACGCCCGGTTGCTGAAGGAGTTCGGGTCGCGCCAGGCGGCGACCAGTTCGCGGAGTTCCTCGGGGATCGACTCCGGAGGTGCGGTGGTGAAGTCGACGTCCGGCTGCTGGTACACCATGCGGCTGACCCGGTCGCGTTCGCTCGCCGGCAGCCCGATGAAGAAGTCCAGCTCCAGTGGGGCGGCAATCTCGTCAGCGAAGAAGCGGCCCGGTGTGCGGCCGGACACTCGGCGGATCACCTCGCCGACCAGCCAGCCCCAGGTCCGGCCGTGATAGCCGTGCGCGGTTCCTGGAGTCCACACTGGACGCTGAGCGGCCAGTGCATCCACCATCGCCTGCCAGCCCAGCGCCTTGGCCAGCGGCACCGGTTCGTCCAGCGTGACCAAGCCGGCTTGGTGGGACAGGAGCCAGCGCACCGGGATCTCCGCCTTGCCGTTCGCGGCGAACTCCGGCCAGTACCTGGCCACCGGAGCGTCCAGGTCCAGCACGCCACGTTGGGCCAGCAGGTGTGCTGCGCTCGCGGTAGCCCCCTTCGTCGCCGAGTAGACCAGCTGTAGCGTGTCTCGCGCCCACGGACGACCGGCGTTGGGGTCGGCCACTCCACCCCACAGGTCCACCATTGGCTGCCCATCCAGATACACGCACACCGCCGCGCCTACGTCCCCGCGCTGAGCGAAGTTCGCCGCGAATGCCTCGCGTACAGGTTCGAACCCGGCCGCGACCTCACCGTCGATCGTCGTCATGCTGGCCATCCTGGCATTGCGGCTGCTCGCTCCGAGGGCGGTCTGTCTCAGCGCGCGCAACGCATGCCGTTCAGGCTGCACCGGGTAGCGCCTTGAGTCGCTCGCGGAATTCACGAGTGGCCGGCACTGACTTGTGTGGTTCGAGCTGCGCGGAAAACTCCTTCAGGCGGTCCAGCGCCCGCACAGAGCTGACCTTGTCTTCGAGGAGCCCAGCGCCGTAGTTCGCGGCGTCGAGCGCGCCATCCAAGTCACCACCGGCAAGCCGGGCCTCGGCCAGACGGCTGGACCGCACGGCCCTGTCCCGAGGCGCCGCCTCTTTGATGGAGGCTTCCAGGGAGCTCGTCGCGCGCTCCACCTGGCCCGAGCGCAGTAGGACCTTGCCCTCGGTCGAATTCAGTTGTGCTTCACCGAACCAGTCGAGCCAGTCCGGGTTCTCCTCCACCGTGTGGCGCTCCCAGAGGGAAGTGGCACGGTTCAGGGCCGTACCAGCCCTCTGGTGATCCCCGTCGCGGGACAGCGCCTCGGCCTTGTGCAGGTAGAGGAAGGACTGGGTGTAGCGCGACAGCGTTCGAGGAGCGTTGTCGAGGGCGGTCGAGATGAGGTCGACCCGCTCGGCGGTCCGGCCGGCCTCGGAGACATGGACTCCCATCTCCGCCAGGATGAAGGCTCCGAAGGCGTCGTCTCCGGCCGTACGGGCGCTGCGCAGAGCTCCGACGTAGTACCGCTGCCCGGCGGACCGCAGCCCGGAGTCGTAGGCTATCCAGCCGGTCAGATGCGACACCCGAGCCGCCAGCGCGTACAGACGGACGCGGATCCTGTCCGTGTACCTGCCGGCGCTGAGAAGCCCAGTGATCAGGGCGAGATCGCCGCGTGCCTGCTCCAGAAGCCGGGCGCCCCCGAGCTGGTCATCGAGTGTGCGGAGTGTGCTGATCCGCTGCTCGATTGTCGAGACCATCTTGTCTGTGACTTGATCGCCTTTGAGCGCGGAGGCGAACGCGGAGGGTGCGTCGACCCAGCTCGCCGCAAGCCCTGTCAGAGCGGCGCCGGTGATGGTGAGAAAGCCTCGGCGATCCAACCGGCCACTGCCCACCAGATCAGCCAACGCTTCAACCGTTCCGGCCTCAGTCCACGGGGCAGTAAGCCCTGTCACTTCCCATACGGGGAGCCAGTGCGGCCATCGTTCTGCCTGCAACTGCGCGTACGGGACACGTAGAAGGTCAGCGAGCACACGCTGAGCATCCGCATCAGGCTCTTGCCCCTGCTCCCACTTCCACACCGTCGTCCGGTTGGTTGCCAGAGAGATGCCGAGAGCCTTCCCGTGTACCCGCATGAGTCGGGCGAACTCGGCTTTCCCCCATCCGCGCGACTGGCGCACGAAGGTCAGTGGGTGGACTGCTAACGGCTCACCGGGCACGTCATCACTCCCGTCATCCCCTCACGTGGTGGTTCGGAGGCTACTGCGCGTGCGGACATGCGGAAGGGCGTCCCCAGGAGAAACCCCCAAGAAACGTTCCGGGCTTGCCTGATCCGGCAGTTGACTGTGCTCAGTCGCACCGGAGCTGCGAGAAGGCGCCGCTCCCACACGGCCACCCAGAACGGCGGCTCCATGACCGTCCCCTGTCGGAGATGGAGTCGCTCCCCACCTTTCCGGAGGCGTCCGCCATGCCTACGCTCGCCACTCGCTTCGCCATCGCCGGAGTGGAAGAAGAGGTATCTCCCGCTCGGAGCAAGGTCGTTGAGAGTGTGCGGGCATGGGGCGTCCCCCTGGATGACGAAGCGGCTCACGCGATCCGGCTGGTCGCATCCGAACTCATCAGCAACGCGGTGATCCACGGTGCCGGGCCCGTCACCGTCGTGCTCCACCACCGCCCCGGCAGGCTGGTAATCGTCGTGGCTGACCGTAGCCAGCAGGCTCCGAGGGCGAGGTGTGCGGGGAATGGCGACGAGAGCGGGCGCGGGCTGGCTTTGGTTGACCACTTCGCGGTGCGCTCAGGCTGGGAGCTCCTCGCACACGGTAAGAGCGTGTGGGCGGAGATCAAGCTTCCGAAGCCGCCCCCGGCCATCCGGGCGGCCGTTCTCCGCAGGTTCTTCGCGGTCCGCTCGTGGCGTGAGACCGGACCCGCAATTCAGCCACTGGCCCTGACGGCCGGCTGAACAGCGCCGTACCCGTACGGCCAGACCTATCCGGCCCCGGAGCGGAGCTGTCGGCGCCTGCCTGTGAATGACGCGCCGCGCCCTCCCCAGCTTCGGGCTGCCCACTGACCGCCGCCCCCACGGCACCCACATCTCCAACGGCCCTGGGGGCGGCCCTTGAACTCTCGCCGGAGCCCTGGCGAGGGAACCGAACAGGAAGGAGCACGAGGTGGCAGAGACCACAGCACCGCCTCCCAAGCGGAGCGGCCTCCTGGTGGCGGTGGAAGAGCTGACCGCCGTCCACGACCGTTACGACAGCCTCCGGTCTGACAACCAGGGGAGCTCCGGAGATTCCCCGTGGCCGGGCGGTGACGGCAACTTGACCGACGTCGCATAGCACCAGGCGGCAGGGGCGAGTGCGGTGCTTTGCGCTCGCCCCTGCCGCGTCTGCACCACATGGCCGAACTCATGAGGAGGCAGTAATGGAACACCAGTTGATCACCGCCATCGAGGCGGCACTCGGGTGGGACGGACCGGGCGAACTCGGCAAGGGATTCAAGCGAGGGCGCATGGGCGACTCCGCACTCACCACCCGCATCCTCACCCCGAACCGCCTGCTCGACATCGCGATGCGCAGGAGCCTGAACCGACCGCAGTTCCGGTGCTTCCAGAAGGGCGAGGAAGTCCACCCGGCCATCTACTACACCGACGTCGTCAGCCCTCGCGGCCAGAGCATCCCCACGGTCAACATGCGGAGCCTGGGCAGGCTGCTGGGAGAAGGCGCCACGCTCATCCTCGACCAGCTCAACGTCTTCGACCCGACCATGGAGGTCGCCTGCCGGGCGCTGCAGTGGTGGTCCCGCGAGCGGGTACAGGTCAACGCCTACCTGACGACGAACGACGCCGCCGGCTTCCCGCTGCACTGGGACGACCACGACGTGGTGATCGTCCAGCTCGCGGGCGAGAAGGCGTGGGAGGTGCGCGGGACCTCCCGAACGGCTCCCCTGTACCGGGACGCCGACCCCAACACCACCCCGAACGAGGAGATCGTCTGGTCCGGCACCATGCGGACCGGCGACGTCATGCACATCCCCCGGGGCCACTGGCACCAGGCAACCCGAACGGGCAGTGGTTCAGGAAAGAGCCTCCACGTGACGTTCGGCATCACCCAGCGCACTGGGGCGAGCTGGCTCGCGTGGCTGGCCGACTGGTGCCGTGAGCGAGAGATCTTCCGGCGCGACCTGGACCGCAGTCCCGGAGCCAGCAGCGCAGCTCTGACGGAGGCCGCTGTTCAACTGATCGGCGAGCGTTCCCCTGCCGACTTCCTGGCCGCCTACGAGCAGCAGACGACGCTGCCTCGTCACGTGCCCTACCTGGACATCCTCGGGCCGCTGGACGCCGTGGTGTGCACCACCCGTTTCCGACCCGAGATCCGGGAGAACGCCGACACCGTCGACATCCTGGCCTCGGGCAAGAAGCTCACTCTCGCGGCCAAGGCCCTGCCCGCGCTGCGCCTGCTGCTGAGCGGCGGGCCGGTCCCGCTGGACCAGGCGGCGGAAGTCGTCGGTGCCGAGGTGGTGGAGGTTGCCGAGATCCTGGTGAAGGAGGAGATATGCGCGACGCTGACCCCCGAATTGTCCTCGGGTTACATCGGTCTCGTCACGAACGCTGTCTCCTGACCGGCGCACTGGACCTCGGCGTCGCCGCGCTCGACACCAGCTCCAACTATCTCGGCTTCCGCTCGCACGAGGTTCTGGCGCGGGTGGCCGGCGATCTGCTGCCGAAGTTCACGCTCTCCACCAAGGTGGGCTACTTCCCGGGTGCGGGGAGGGCGGAGCATTCCTTGGACCCGGCTCGGTTGTACGCGGCCGTGGAGCAGGCGGCCAAGGAACTCGGGCGGGAGCCGGACGTGGTCTTCCTCCACAACCCGGAGCACACCCTTCAAGAAGCCGCTCCCCATAACCGGGACCTATTGGCCCACGCTTGCGCCGCCCTCGACGCAGCGGTGGCGAAGGGGCTGTGCGGCGCTTGGGGCGTCGCGTCCTGGGATCCCTCCCCGCTGCTGGACCTGATCGACGCGACCTTGCCGCAGCCATCCGTCTTCATGGTCCGTGCCGGCCTGCTGGTCGGGACCAGGACGTTCGACGCTGCGGAGGCCGCCGCTGCGGCATGGGCCCTCGGCGGCGATAGGCTCTGGGGGATGAGCCCCTTCGGCGGCAGTACCCGCGCCCCGGTGTGGGACAGGATCAACCCTGGCGTCTTCCTTCGAGACGGCGACAGGCTCTCCCGCGCCCAGGCGGCCTTCCGGGTCGCGTACCACCTTCCGCAGGTCGGCGCCATCGCAGTGGGCACCGACGAGCTCGCCCACCTGGGCGAACTGATGGGCGCCCTGGCCAGCGATGTCGATGAGCGGGCCGTCCGCGAGTACCGGGAGCTCATCCGAGCCCGGACGCGTGGTCAGCCTGCTTGAAGCTCCGCGATGACCTGCTCCACCATCCGGCGCGCGGGCTCCAACCGGGGGTCGTGCGGGTGTGCGCCCGGTCCGAGGATCTTCGAGCACACGAAGAGCGTCATCAGCTTGCCGTCCCGGCTCTCGAAGTCGTGGCGCCGTTCCAGCCGTACGCGATCGGCCAGAGCGGGGACGGCAAGAGAGCTCCCCCACAGCGAGGCGGAATCCAAGCCGCGCGGCGCGTTGCCCCAGTCCTCCCAGTCGAAGAGGGAGAACGTCGGCGCCGTCATGTTGGCCCAGTTCAGATCCGCGTGGGCCGGCACCCACCGCTCGACGGTCGTGTCGATGCCGTCGGCGGGGGAAACGCTGCGGACGGCTTCGGTGACGAGAGCCTGCGTGATGGTGACGGTGTCCGGGGTGGCGACGCGCCTCGTGTCCTGGGCCGCAAGCGCGTCCAGCGAAGCGTTGAACGCCTGCCACCACGAGTCCTGCAGCTTCGGGTCTTCGCTGAGGATCGCGGTACCGATGGGCGCACTTGGCAACAGCTCGGTCTCGTCGGCCCGCCACATCACGGGTTCGTCCGCGTCCCGCCAGACGACACACCCCTGCCAGGTGGGCTGGGCAATGCCTTCGAGACGCGCGGCGCACTCGGTGCCGTTCCAGCCCTGTACGCCGATCTTGTCGAGCCCGCGCCTCTCGATACGGACCCACGTCTGCCGGTCTGTCCGCGTTCCGACCGAGCGGCGTTTGCGTACCACCGTACCCCGGTCCAACTCGACCTGAAGGGATCGCTCTACGTGATCGAGAACGTTGTCGATGGGTTCAACTCGCAAGTCAACGGCGCGCGCAGAAGGTGCCGAGAGCGTCATGCGGGCGACCGTACCACCGGAGCAACGGACCCCATGCGCATCTCGGTCAATGGGGTGATAATGGCACGAGCCTCCTCTCAACCGCACCTGGTACGAGCTGCACTGTGGAGGTTTGGGCCCTGTTTTCGAGCCCGCTGACCGGGGTAAATCTGTTGTAAGGTCTGGCGGCTCGTAGACACAGGGCATCGCGCTGATCAGCGGGTTCTAGGGTCGTCTCAACCCGTGACCGGACGCTCTTGTCTCAGGACCGGTGGCATTTCCTCGTGTCGGCTTCTGGGGCATGACGGCCGGGTTCCGATCTACCGACGGGCAGGGAGCCAGACTTCCTCGAACTCGTCGAGGCGACCAGCCTGCCTGTGCGCAGCCGACGGCTGCGCACAGGCAGGCTGGTGTCGTCGCGGTAGTGGCCTAGCCGCGATGCCCCTCGTCAGGCGGCCGGGTGCCCTCGACGGCATGCTTCAGGCTCTCAACGATATTTCCTGCCTGGACGTTGAGGCGCTCGGACTCGTTGGCCTCCCATGTTGGGCTCATGCCGGCTGCGGCAGCATGGCTGCGTGCTGCATCAGCCAGCGTCGTCAGGTCCTTCGTGAGCGACTCGATCTGGTTCAGCAGAGAACGGACGCCCGCCTTCTTCGTGTCGGCGAGTTCGCGGTCACTGGGTGGTGGCGGCGCATGGAACAGCGGCTGCTGGCCCTGTCTGCCCGCCGTTGGAGGGGGTGCGGGCGCGGTGTACGGGGGCCTGGGTAGGCGCTGGCCCGTGCCCTTGGGGAACGCGTCATCGAACCACGCCTGATCGGCGGCCTTGCCAGCGTCGTCAGTGTTTCCGAAGGCGTCGACGCGTCGCGGATCGCGGCCCTCCTCCATCGCTGCGGCCATCTCGCGCAGCAGCCCAACCGCCTGTGCCCGCCGGGCGTTCATGGCGGCGAGTGCGTTCGGGATACCGCGCCGGGCCCGGGTGCTGGGCCCCGGCTCGTCGTCTGTGCCGCGGTTGGTCTGGGCGCCCATGGAGCCGCGATCGGCGTCGGCGAGTTTGAACGCGGCCAGCCACTGCGGCGCCCGGTAGCGGATCAGCTCGGCGAACGCGTCGTCGTCCTTGTCTGCGATGGCCTGCAGTTGTATGGCGCTCTTGCGGCTGAGGACGACGCCGGCGCGGGCGTTGGCGACCGGGACAGTGTTGTCGTCCACGCGCGGGTTCCACGCCTCCGGCCAGCTCACCGAGCACAGCGCGGAGTAGGCCCGCAGCCGCTCGGCCGTGTGCTGCGAGTTCAGCAGCTCGCCCTCGGGCTCGGCCATTACCTTGCGGATCAGAGAACGGCGGCGGTCTCCTGCGGCCGGGAAGAACTGGGCGAGCAATAGCATGCAGCGCAGGTCACGCTGCTCGCAGATGCCCGCGTCGGGCGGACACTCGTGCAATCGCGTGATCGGCAGGTCTCCGGCAAGCACACCGAACACGGTGCCGTCGATGAGCCCGGCCTCCCGGTACTTCGCCAGCACACGGCGGCCGATCGCGCGCTCTTGGTCGTTCGGCGTGAATCCCAGGTTCGCGTGGATGTGGTCGCGGCGGTTCCTAGCCTGCGCCACCTGGTGCAGCAGCTCGGGCTTGGTGCATCCGACAATGAGCCTGGCATCGACGACGGCGACCTGGAGCGCGAGTCGCGCTGGGTGGTCGTCTGAGTCGGCTTGCTTCAGCTCGGCATTGCGCTCAACCGTCCACCGATGAAGGGCGGCAGTCACGTCCGTTGCCTTGAGCAGCGCCGCCTGGTCGGTCTTGAGGATGTGATGACGGCCCTTCGTCCGGTTGTTGCCCTTGACGGTGGGCCAGGCCCAGAAATTGCCCTCGGGGGTGCGGTAGACCTGCGCGACCATCAGGCAGGGGATCTCTTGCCCGTTCAGCAGGAGGTCGGCGGAGAGGTCGTAGCGGCGGCGGCCGTCGCCTGCGCTGAGCAGCTCCGAGGCGCGGCTGATCACCGCGACGACGCGGTCGGCACTCGTCATCGTGACGCTCAGCGCGGCAGTCGGCTTGCCGTCTGAGCCGTGCCAGACCTCGGTCGGCGGGAGCATCCACTCTGCCGTGGCCGAGGCTGGGTCGGCCGGGGAGCCCCAGCAGGAGTCATTGCGCTCGTTGCGCTCCCAGGTGCTGCCGGCACAGCCGAACAGCCGCACAGACAGCTCCAGGGCCGTTTCGCCGCCGACGCGCACGGAGCGCAGGCGGGTGGGGTGGATGCGTTCACGGCCCTGCTCGGTGGTGATGAGGTGTTCGACGGGCTCGGCGGTGTAGGCGAATGCGGCAGTAAGAGCCTCACGGGGCGCATTGATGCCGTCGGTAGCCAGTGCGGCCTCGACTAGGCGGTCGACGGTGTCGGGTGTGTGCGGATCTGGGTACTCGAATAACGGTTTGGCGGTCACGGTACGGGAGGCTCCAGACGCGTAGAGTAAAAAATATGACGAGATGCTAGCGCCTCAGTGAGGCCGAGTAGGGCTCTTACCTGACGTTGCTGTCCCGCGCGCTCACGACGCGCTGTATGAGGACTGCCGTGAGTCGTCCGGTCCGTCGGCGGGCTGCGCAGCAGCGTCGGCAAGCAGACGGCCGTCCGCACCGGGACGGTGGTCCTAGTGGTCTCCGGTAGCCCTGACTTTGTCGACGCGCACTTGGGGAAGGCCGTCGACAAGGCTCACCGCACGGGCTGACCCCACCGGCCCCTGGGGGTATCGCGAGCCTTCGGCGCACGTGGCGACTGCCTTCTGCAGGCCGGTGAAGTCGGTCTTCAGCGGGCTGAGGCGTTCGAGGCTAGACAGCCTGACGGTCTTCTGGCTCGCGCACCGCTCGTCCAGGACACGGGTAGGCAGGACGTAGAAGGTCCACTGGTCGAGGTCCAGGGGGTCGAGGGTCTGCTTGTCCTGGTGGTGCAGCAGGCAGAAGACGTACACGTCCGAGCGGCGCAGTACTTCGGCTGAGGTGGTGCCGGTCTGGGTGTCCCAGCCGGCGGCCGGTGCGATGGAGAACGAGATCTCCGACAGCTGGGACTGTGCCCACGACTGCAGGTACGCCGCCGACTTCACTTCGACGTGCCACTCTTCGGACGTGCGGATGTCGACGGTGTCCCATTCGGTGCGGGTGCCGGCGGCAGTGTCCAGGGCCGTGGCCACGAGGTACTCGGCCAGGACACCGCGCATGGTGTTGTTGGCCAGGTCGGAGCAAGCCCAGCTCCAGAACTCGCCGAGCCTGCCTACTGTTTCGCCGTTGGCCCGTATCGGCTCGCCGCCGCTGTGGCGCGTGATGACCAGCGGACCAAGATCGGCGGTGCTCATTGTTGTCCTCCTGATGAAGGTCTGGGTAGGTGATGTTCAGCCTGACAGCAGGTACTGACAACGGAGTTGGGCCATTCGCGGGGCCTGGGCCCCGTGCGACTGTTCGCGATAGATGACGCCTGGTCGCGGGGCCTGCCACCAACACCGTGACCGCTGCGGTTGATTCCCGTGGCCCTGCCGGCCTGTGAAAACGCCACAGCTCCGGGAGGCAGGCAGAGGAGCAGGCGCCAACAGTGACGACGATGTGGTGCCAACCATCGCGACCAGAACATCCGGCCACCCTTGGTCAAGGCTCGGTGCTGGTGTCAGCTGTCGCGACCAGTCGCACACCGACCGCCGGACGCTGTCGGGCGAAGACAGCTGACGGGCCCGACCATGAGTGGTCGGGCCCGTCAGTCATATGTCGCCCACTATCCGATCTACCCCAACGGGGTCGGTGTCCTCGCCGTGATCAACGGCGTGGTGCGCGTGGTATCGACGGTGCTGGCATCTGCCGTGCGGCAGCCAGCTGATCGTTGGCGAGGCTGGCCCGGTTAGTTTCCGGAGCCGGTGCGCATCCGGGGAGGCCCGCAGTGCGGCGCAGCCGCCAGACGAGGACGTCGCTAATGGATTCGACGGTGCCCAGTTCCCGGCAGGCGGTGGCCTCGGCGAGCAGAGCGCGGGGGGTGTGGCCAGCGCGTTCGGCGTCGGCGAGGGTGGCGGCCAGGGCGTCCCAGCCGGGCTCGGCCAGGAGGGTCTCGGCGAGTTCGGGCAGGGCGGTGCGCAGGGTGGTGGCGTGGTGGCGGCGCAGGGACGACGGGGCGATGCGGCGGCCACGTGCACGCAGCACCGTGAGGGGTCCGGCGGCTGCCTGCTGGTAGGCGGCGCGTAGGCGTGCGGCGGCCTGCCGGGCGGCCTCGGCTTGCTGGGCGTGCTGTCGCTGGGCGTGCCAGTGTGCGGCGGCAATGGCGAGGAAGAACAGCATGTCGATGACCATCGCGGTGCTGGCCCCGTCCTCGCCCCAGCCGAGCGCGGGCCCGCTGTGGACCAGGCTGCGGGCCGCGCGGCGCAGGTCCTGTGCGTGGCGGAAATTGACTCGGGTGTGGGAGCGGGAGGCCCGTTCGAATGCCCAGGCTGCCTGGCGTAGTTCGTTGCGGGTGTGGAGTGCGGAGGTCTTGGCGAGGGCGTCGAGGACCTCGCCGGTGGCGGCGATCTGGGCGGCTGCCGTGCCGTCGTCGCCGCTGTGGTCGAGGACGAGCAGTGCTGCCCAGGACGCGTGGGCGGTGGTGCGGCGTGCTGCGGCGGGTGCCGAGGGCGCGGACGGCCGCGAAGGTCGGCGCTCTCATCTGGGGCCCGACACTGCACCAGTTCCCAGCGGCACCTGGAGGGCCCGTGCCTGGCCCGAGCAAGAGCGCCGTCTCAGCGGAGCTGACGGTGTACGTCGCCCGCCTCGGCGAACGCCGCATCCCGTTCCGGAACCGCGAGCACGCCGAGGCTGTGGTCTCCCAATGGGGTACGGACAACCCCGACCACTCCGCGGAGGTCGAGGAGTGGGGCCGGGACAAGTGGGAACACAAGGGCCCCGGCGGCTTGCGGGCCATCCGCGACCGCGTGCCCGACCGCCGGATCGTCCACCACGCCCATGCCGTGTTCCTGCCCGGCGGCGAATGGCTCAACATCGGCCGCGATGACCAGTGGTCAGTCACGATCTGGGAGTTCGAGACTGACCTCTACACGGACCTCCCGGTCCGCTGGCACACCACCCGCCGCCCTGGCCAGGAGGCCGAGGCCCAGGTCCGCGGCACGGACAACGACGCCGTTGCCGCCGCATTCGCCGACGCCTGTGCACAGGCCGTGGATCGCGCGAAGGATCCCGGCAAGTACGGAGATACGAATGCCTGGTGGGCATTGCGGACAGGGCCGGACCGCTGCTCGGTCCGGCCCTGTCCGCTCTACGAGATCCCTCTTGGGCTGCTTGCTGAGGCCGGTCTGTCGCCGGGAGCCCGGTGCTGGCCCACAGCTCTGGTTACGGCCGGGAGGGTCGTGCGACGGAGGCGGAGGTGGCTCAGGGCCTCATCGAGTCCGGCCGCCTCGGCTAGCGGGACTGGCAGCGTCGAGAGCCGCAATGATGCGCTGCGTAGCCTCGTCAGGGGGCTCGTGCTCCCACACACGGATGACGGTCCAGCCTGCGGCGGCGAGGGCCTCATTGGCAGCCCGGTCGCGGGCAACGTTGCGCTCTAGCTTCGGTCCCCAGTAGCCGTCGTTGACGCCGGGCTGCCGACCGTGCTCGGGGCAGCAGTGCCAGAAGCAGCCGTCCACGAAGACAGCGACTCGTGCGCGGCTGAAGACAATGTCGGGCCGCGGGCGTGCGCCTTCCAGCGCCAGACGGACATCGACGCGGTACCGCTTCCCCGCAGCGTGAAGCAGCGACCGGATTGCTCGCTCGGGCCCAGTGTCCCGCCGCTTGATCGCGGCCATGTTGCGCGAGCGGCCAGGAGTCGGTGGCGTCGACGCTGCAGGGTCAGTGCTGGGGGTCATCGTCTACACCGTAGCCGAGAGTGTCAGACCCAGGGTGTTTGATGAGTCAGGATGGTAGACCTGTGCAATCCCGACTTGGAGGTAAGAGCGTGGCTGATCTGTCGGCCGTGGAGATCTGCGCGGGCGCTGGTGGGCAGTCGCTCGGCCTTGAGCTGGCAGGATTCGACCACGCCCTCGCCGTAGAGCTGGACGAGAACGCGGTCAACACGCTGCGCGAGAACCGGGACTGGGACGTGCGGTCCGGTGACGTCGCAGATGAACGTGTTTGGAACCCCAAAGAATACGTCGGCATCGACCTGCTTGCCGGAGGAGTGCCCTGCCCCCCGTTCTCGATCGCTGGCAAGCAGCTTGGCGCGACCGACGAGCGTGACCTATTTGCCTGGGCCGTAGAGCTGGCTGGGAAGATGCAGCCGCGGGCGCTGCTCCTTGAGAACGTGCGCGGTCTATCAATGCCTCGGTTCTCCGCGTACCGCCAGCACGTGAAGGACCGTCTCAAGGACCTCGGCTACTGGTCCGACTGGCAACTCTTGCACGCGAGTGACTACGGTGTTCCGCAGCTGCGACCCCGGTTCGTCCTGGTCGCGATGCGTTCCGAGGACGCCCAGTGGTTCGAGTGGCCTGAGAAGACCCCCTGTGACGGCACAGTCGGATCCGCTCTGCAGAAACTGATGGCTGCGAATGACTGGCCGGGCGTCGAGAAGTGGGTAAAGAAAGCGAATGACATTGCCCCAACAATCGTTGGAGGCTCGAAAAAACACGGCGGAGCTGACCTTGGGCCGACTCGGGCCAAGGCAGCCTGGCGCGATCTTGGCGTAGACGCGATGGGTGTTGCCGACGCGCCACCGAAGGCGACGGACCCCGTTGACTTCTTGCCTAAGCTCACTACTGACATGGTCGCGCGCATTCAAGGCTGGGGCGCCGAGCCCGAGTACGAGTGGAATTTCACTGGGCGCAAGACGGCTCGCTACCGCCAGATCGGCAATGCCTTTCCCCCGCCCGTGGCGCGTGCCGTTGGTACGTCGATCGCTAACGCGTTGAACCGCAAGGGCGAGCCAAAGGAATTGGCTGACGTAGAGAACGAGGTCATGCATGACCGCCTCTATCTGGCCTTGAAGAGCGCCCCGACTGCACTCACGGAGAAGGAGTTGGTGAAGCTTTCCGGCGAGAGGATGGACTCATCGACCTTCGAGCGGCGTATGGCCATGCTTGCGCGAGACTTCGTGATCAACGAAGACGACCAGCTCGGAGGTCGTGCGTACCGACTCGTGGGCTTCAAGGGGTTCATCGGGCAAGAAGGCCACGAGCGGCACGTACGGTTCGCCGAGATGCGGTCGCGGATCAGCTAAGCGTTCACGCAGGAGATTTTCGGGGTGCCGCTAGATAGCTAGGTCTAGTGGAAGATCGCTGATGTCGCGGAGGCGTTTCCCGGAGATCAAGGTGTGGAGCATGCTAATCGCCTCATCGTTGTTTGTTTGGTCAACCGCAGCGATTAGTTCTGGCAGGGCGAAGTGGTACACCGTGTCGATATCGCCGGTTCCCAGGGCAAGGGACGCCAGTCTTGAGGGCGTGGGTTCTCCGGTGACGACTACGATGTGCGGCGTGCGTCCCTTCCGGTTCCGGATCACGTTCAAGGCCTCTGAGCGTGCGTTTTGGGCGCGATCACTGCGCAGCGTCCACTTGCACGAGACTATGGCGTGGACGATGGAGTGCTCCTGATTAGCCCTCCTGATGACGGCATATTGGCCAGAGTCCGCGTCTACGAGCTCGTGATTGCGATTGATCGTCTCGTCTGACTCAGGGGCTCGCAGTACCAGGATATCGGGGCTGATTTCATACGAGTTTCCCAGCACGGAGGCCAGTGTTCGGTCGTTCTCGATGGCGCTCGCAAGGTCGGCCAGATGGGTGTACGGTTCGTATTTGGAAATCTGGTACTCGGTGCGGGACCCGCCGACGTTCTCGATGGTCCAGTTGCCCGGGCGGAGCGACTTGAAGGCAGGGAAAATCTCCGCTAGGAACTTCTCTACAGCCTGCTCAAACTGTTTTCCTGCTCGCTGGCCGTCGAGTTTCTTCGGAATCGCTTGAGCGGCGAGGTCCTGCGCAACTCGCAATGCGATTGCTTTGCTGGTATTTTGGCTGCTGTCGGCATTTGAGGCTACGCCGTCAAACGACAGGGACAGAGTGTGCCTGTCGACCAGGTCTTTGTGGAAATTTTCCCTTGCTGCGGTAAGCGCCGATGTCACGTGAGAAACGCTCCTAATTGCTGTATTCGCTGAATTGCTTCTGAAGGTACGTGATGAGGGCGGCTCGCTCGTCGTGGGTGAGAATCCGGGCTTGATCGTAGATTCGGTCAAGCTCTGAGCGAGTTCGCTCGCCTCGCTGCATCCAGCTGAGCAGTGTCCGCTTGTTCTCGCGGCCCAGGCGCCTTACCTGGGCAATAACCTCGTCGTACTGCCTGGGGTCGGGGACCTCGTCTCGTACGGTCTCGTTGCACCGCGCGCACTCGGTTCGCCAGTTATCGGTGTCGTCAGCGGCTGCGCGGGCCCTCAGGCGCTCCTGCGGTATCCGGTGCCCGATGGTGAGCCTGGCCTTCTTGTCAGGCTCACCTGGGTATGACTCCCCGGCCGCAATGCCGCAGACAACGCAGCGGCCGCCGTCGCGGTCGATGACCAGGCGACGCGTGCGAGCGGACGGCGCGAACGGTTTGTGAGCCTTCCGGTCTTCTTCCAGCCAGTACCGGACGCCCTTGATCTCGACGCGGTACTCGTCTGGTTTGAGCGAGCCGTCGTCTTTGCAGGAGGGGAGGACCCACCCCACTGCGCGCAGCGTGCGGAGACGGCGGTTCAGGTGCTCGGACTTGCCGACGATGCTCGGCCCCAGCGCATCGCGGAGCTCGTTCATCGTGAATGTGTCGCCGATCTCCTTGTTGAACCAGAGCCACGCTGCGAGGCGGCGTTCCTGCCCGAAGGGCTTATGGGTGCCGGGGTAGTAAGAGAGCTCCCAGAGCGGAGTCCCGTCCGGGGCCCTGTACTCATCGTGGTCGCTCGCTTCCACAGGCATGTGGGTGAGTATCGCCGGCACGCCTCAGAGTTCGGTTAGGTGGTCACAGCGGTCACGCGGAGCGTTCTAGCGTGAGGATGAGGTCCCTTGTGGGCTGGGCAGCTTCGTCGATGGTCAGCGTGACCATGGGCCGTGCTCAGGCGGTGCCGCGCGGTCGGGCTCGCTGCCGGGCGCGTGGCCGGGCGCATGCTCCGAGACGCCGGCCAGGGGCGGCGAAGCGCTGCGGGACCCTGCCGGGCAACTGCAACCAAAACTGCAACCACGGAACGACGAAGGTCCCGGCCGCTGAGCGATCGGGACCTTCGCCTGCCCTGCTGGGCGGGTGCGGAGGATACGAGATTCGAACTCGTGAGGGGTTGCCCCCAACACGCTTTCCAAGCGTGCGCCCTAGGCCACTAGGCGAATCCTCCGCCGCAAACAATACAAGACGCGAAGCAGTGCTCGCGAACCCGCTTCCCGGAGGGTGGCCGGGGTGCTCCAGCACTCCGTTCGATCCGCTAGGGTGGGGGGCAGCCCCTCACGTGGCGCTATCTCACCGAACTCCCCCAGGGCCGGAAGGCAGCAAGGGTAAGTGGGCTCTGGCGGGTGCGTGAGGGGCCCTTTCGTTGGCGGGGTCGGCAGGGGTCGGCGGGGGTCGTGCAGCTTCTGTGACGGGAGTCACTTGTCAGTGGGTCCCGATATCGTCGTAGGCGTGTCGTCTCTCGCGCTTTACCGCCGCTACCGCCCCGAGACCTTCGCCGAGGTCATCGGGCAGGAGCATGTCACCACCCCGCTGCAGCAGGCGCTGCGCAACAACCGCGTCAACCACGCCTATCTCTTCAGTGGGCCGCGCGGCTGTGGCAAGACGACCAGCGCGCGGATCCTGGCCCGCTGCCTGAACTGCGAGCAAGGGCCCACGCCGACGCCGTGCGGGGAGTGCCAGTCCTGCCGCGACCTCGCGCGGAACGGGCCCGGCTCGATCGATGTGATCGAGATCGACGCGGCCTCGCACGGTGGTGTGGACGACGCCCGTGAGCTGCGCGAGAAGGCGTTCTTCGGGCCTGCCTCCAGCCGGTACAAGATCTACATCATCGACGAGGCGCACATGGTCACCTCGGCGGGCTTCAACGCCCTGCTGAAGGTGGTCGAGGAGCCGCCGGAGCACCTCAAGTTCATCTTCGCGACCACCGAGCCGGAGAAGGTCATCGGCACCATTCGGTCGCGTACGCATCACTATCCGTTCCGGCTCGTACCGCCCGGGACGCTGCGCGATTACCTGGGCGAGGTCTGCGGGCAGGAGGCCATCGCGATCGAGGACGGGGTGCTGCCGCTGGTGGTGCGGGCCGGGGCCGGGTCCGTGCGTGACTCGATGTCCGTCATGGACCAGCTGCTCGCGGGCGCCGCGGCGGACGGCGTGACGTATGCCATGGCCACCTCGCTGCTCGGTTATACGGACGGGTCGCTGCTCGACGCCGTCGTGGACGCCTTCGCGGCGGGTGACGGCGCGGCCGCCTTCGAGGTCGTGGACCGGGTCATCGAGGGGGGGAACGACCCGCGGCGGTTCGTCGCGGATCTGCTGGAACGGCTCCGTGACCTGGTGATCCTGGCGGCCGTGCCGGACGCGGCGGAGAAGGGGCTGATCGACGCCCCGGCGGATGTGATCGAGCGCATGCAGGCCCAGGCCGGGGTCTTCGGGGGCGCCGAGCTGAGCCGCGCGGCCGACCTCGTCAACCAGGGGCTGACCGAGATGCGCGGTGCCACCTCGCCGCGCCTGCAACTGGAACTGATCTGCGCGCGGGTGCTGCTGCCCGCGGCGTTCGACGACGAACGATCGATGCAGGCCCGGCTGGAGCGCCTTGAGCGGGGCGCGTCGGCGGCCGGGATGGCTGGGGCGGCCGGGGCGGCCGCGATGGCCGGGGGGCCCGCCGGCGGACCGGGCGTTGGTGCCGGTGCGGGTGCGCCTGGGATCGGGTACGTGCCAGGGCTGGACGCGCATGTTCCGGTCACCGGCCCGTCCGGCCCGGCCGCCGCGCGCGCGGCGATGGCTGCCGCGCCCGGTGGTCCCGGTGCGGGTGGTGGTCCTGGTGGGACCGGTCCCAGTGGGCCTGGTCCTAGCGGGACCGGTTCCGGTGGGGCTGGTCCTGATGGCGGTTCCGGGGACGTGGTCAGTGGCTCTGGCGCGGGTGGGGCGCCTGGCGCCGCGCCCGGGTCCGGCGCGCCCGACGCGGCGCCTGGGTCCTGGCCCGCCGCCTCGTCCCCCGTACGACAGCCCGTACAGCAGCCTGCGGAGCCCCCGCAGCCCGCGCGGCACGTGCCCGGCGGCGCCGACGCGGGGCAGCGGCCCGGTGCCTGGCCTGCCGCGGTCGCGCCCGGGCAGGGCGGAGGCGCGGACGCGCCGTCCGCGGGGGCGCCGGACGGTGGCGCTCCGGGCGGTGGACAGGACACGGCGGCCGGTCGTCGCCCTGGTGGCTGGCCGTCCGCGGCCGCGCCGGGCTCCGGTGCCGCGGCGGGGACCGGTTCCGGCGCTGCTTCGGCGTCCGGGCAAGGCGTCGGCCAGCACGGTCCGGGCGGGGGCCCGGGCGGTGCGCCGAGCCAGGCAGCTTCCGGGTACGGCGCCCCGGCGGCGAACGCTCAGCCCTCGCAGGCCGCCGCACAGGGCGCGGCGCAGGTGCGGAACATGTGGCCGGACATCCTGGAGGCCGTCAAGAACCGGCGCCGCTTCACCTGGATCCTGCTGAGCCAGAACGCATCGGTCGCCGGGTTCGACGGAACCACCCTCCAGGTCGGTTTCTCCAACGCGGGCGCCCGCGACAGCTTCGCCAATGGCGGCAGCGAAGAGGTGCTGCGGCAGGCGCTGAGCGAGCAGTTCAACGCCCAGTGGCGGATCGAGTGCGTCGTCGATCCCTCGGGCGGCGCCGGTCAGCCGGGCGGCGGCTCCGGTGGCTCCGGCGCCGCGGGCGGTTTCGGCGGTGCCGGTGGATACGGCGGCCCGGGCAGTGCCGGTGGCTACGGGGGCTCGGGAGGCTTCGGCGGCCCGGGTTCCGGCTCGGCTTCGGGCCCGGGTTCCGCGTACGGCGGGTCCGGCCAGGGCACGGGCCACGGCGCGGACGCGGGCGGCTTCGGCAGCCCCGGCTCCGGCGCACCCGGCTCCGGTGGCGCACCCGGCTCCGGTGGTCCGGGCGGCGGCCCGGGCTCCGGCTCCGGCAGCAGCTTCGGCGGTCCCGCTGGGGCCGGTGGTCCCGGCGGCGCGTCCGCCGCTCCGCGTCACCCCGCTGCCTCATCCGCCGCGTCGGCCGCGGCGGCGTCCCCAGCCTCCGCCCCGTCCGGGCCGCCGGCTCAGGGGGCGTCGCAGGCGTACCGAGAGCCGGAGCCCGTCCCCGTCGCCCCCGAGGACGACATTCCGGAGGAGGACGATCCGGATCTCGACGAAACGGCGCTGAGCGGCCACGACCTGATCGTGCGCGAGCTCGGCGCGACGGTGATCGAAGAGATCACCAACGAGTAGGTCGTGGCCCCTGGTCCTGGTCCTGGCCCTGGCCCTGGCGCTGGCGCTGGCGCTGCGCTGGCCACGACCAAGCGCCAAGCGAATCCACGACGCTGTTGGCCGGGGGCCAGGGCCCGGGTCAGTCCCGGGGCCGGAGCCGGAGCCGGTGGCAGGGGTCGGCGCGCGGCGGATCGCGCGTGCCCCGCGCACCCCGTCCGCCCGGACGGCGCGCGCCACCGCGCCCGGCCGTACGGCGCGCCACCGCGCCGGCCCGCACGTCGTGTCACCCCGCCCGCTCGTACCGGGCTCCACCCCGCTCGTACCGGCCCCACCCCGCCCGTACCGCGCGCCATATCCTCCGCCCGCACCCATGCCGCGTACTCCTTCCCCCGGGGTAGCGCGCGGCGCCCGGTGAGCACGTAGGCTCGGGCTATCAAGAATCGAAACTCCATCGACAGCCAGGAGCCTCAGTGATCCCCGGTGGTGGCCAGCCCAACATGCAGCAGCTGCTTCAGCAGGCACAGAAGATGCAGCAGGACCTTGCCGCGGCCCAGGAGGAACTGGCCCGTACGCCGGTCGAAGGCTCGTCCGGTGGCGGTCTGGTGAAGGCGACGGTGACCGGAGCCGGTGAGTTGCAGGGTCTGGTCATCGACCCGAAGGCCGTGGACCCTGAGGACACGGAGACCCTCGCCGACCTGATCGTCGCGGCGGTCCGGGACGCCAACCAGTCCGCGCAGGCCCTGCAGCAGCAGAAGCTCGGCCCCCTCGCGCAGGGACTCGGCGGCATGCCGGGTCTGCCGTTCTGACGGCGGCGCCGCAGACCCCGCGTCGCTGAGGACGCGCCGAGAGATCCGAAGTAGACGCACCGAGAGAACCGAAGAAGGAGAGAGCGTTCCGTGTACGAAGGCGTGGTCCAGGACCTCATCGACGAGCTGGGCAGGCTGCCCGGCGTCGGTCCCAAGAGCGCGCAGCGGATCGCCTTCCACATCCTGCAGGCCGAGCCCGCCGACGTCCGCCGCCTCGCGCACGCGCTGACCGAGGTCAAGGCGAAGGTGCGGTTCTGCTCGGTGTGCGGGAACGTCGCCGAGGCCGAGCAGTGCCGGGTCTGCCTGGACCCGCGCCGCGACCCGGCCGTCATCTGTGTGGTCGAGGAGCCGAAGGACGTCGTCGCGATCGAGCGGACGCGCGAGTTCCGCGGCCGGTACCACGTGCTCGGCGGGGCGATCAGCCCGATCGAGGGCGTCGGCCCGGACGACCTGCGGATCCGCGAGCTGCTCGGCCGGCTCGCCGATGGCACGGTCACCGAGCTGATCCTGGCCACGGACCCCAATCTGGAAGGGGAGGCCACCGCCACCTACCTGGCGCGCATGGTCAAACCCATGGGTCTTAAGGTCACGCGCCTGGCCAGCGGCCTGCCGGTCGGGGGCGACCTGGAGTACGCCGACGAGGTCACCTTGGGGCGGGCCTTCGAAGGGAGAAGACTTCTCGATGTCTGACGCAACGCTGCACGACAGCCACCAGAACCCGGACGACTTCGCGGTTCAGATCTCCGACCAGATCGAGAGCTTCCTCGTCGCCGTCACGGAGGTGGCGAAGGGGGACGAGCCGGACAGCGCAGTCCCCTTCCTGCTGCTGGAGGTCTCGCAGCTGCTGCTCGCGGGCGGGCGGCTGGGCGCGCACGAGGACATCGTTCCGGACGAGCGGTACGAGCCGGACGTCGGCCCCGAGCCGGACGCCGACGACCTGCGTGAGCGCTTCGCCGCCCTGCTGGACCCGGTCGACGTGTACTCGGAGGTCTTCGACCCGTACGTACCGCGCAGCGCGCCCGTCGCCTGCCGGATCTCCGACGATCTCGCCGACATCATCATCGACCTGCGGCACGGCATGGCGCACTACCGCGACGGCCGGGTCAGCGAGGCGCTGTGGTGGTGGCAGTTCTCGTACCTGTCGAACTGGGGCCCGACGGCCTCGGCCGCCCTGCGCGCGTTGCAGTCCCTCGTCGCCCATGTGCGTCTCAACACCCCGCTCGACGAGCTGGACGGTCTGGACACGGACACGGGGGCGGACGGCGGCGACGAGGCGCTGGCGGAGGAGGCCGGGAAGGTCATGGTGGCCGAGATCGCCGGGCCGCTGGGGCTGCGTTCCGACAGGAAGTGACCGCGTTCCGCCAAGAAGTGACCGTGCCGCGCGAGCAAGGAGTGACCGCGTCGTGCGAGGAATCCGCCGCGCGCCCTCACGGTGTGCTGTGAGCTGGGTTACGTTCCCGTGTGCTGCGCCGCGAAGCGGGCAGGGTGCTGGCTGAGCGGGGCGGGGCGATGGACAGGATTCGTCTCGTCGATCATGAGGTGAGCCAACCATCTCGCTATGTGATATGCGGACGGCGTATTCCGCCTGCTCGATAGACTGAGTCGACCGTTTTACTAACAGTTGCGAGGAGCGCACGTGGGCCTTGTCGTGCAGAAGTACGGAGGTTCATCCGTTGCTGATGCCGAAGGCATCAAGCGCGTCGCCAAGCGGATCGTCGAAGCCAAGCAGAGCGGCCACCAGGTGGTCGTCGTGGTTTCCGCGATGGGCGACACGACGGACGAGCTGATCGATCTCGCCGAGCAGGTATCGCCGATCCCTGCCGGTCGCGAGTTCGACATGCTGCTGACCGCCGGAGAGCGGATCTCCATGGCGCTGCTGGCGATGGCGATCAAAAACCTCGGTCACGAGGCGCAGTCGTTCACCGGCAGCCAGGCGGGAGTCATCACCGACTCGGTCCACAACAAAGCGCGGATCATCGATGTCACGCCGGGCCGGATCCGGACCGCCCTCGACGAGGGCAACATCGCGATCGTCGCCGGTTTCCAGGGTGTGTCCCACGACAAGAAGGACATCACCACCCTGGGCCGCGGTGGCTCCGACACCACCGCCGTCGCCCTCGCCGCCGCCCTGGAGGCGGAGGTCTGCGAGATCTACACCGATGTGGACGGCGTGTTCACCGCCGACCCGCGGGTCGTGAAGAAGGCCCGCAAGATCGAGTGGATCTCGTCCGAGGACATGCTGGAGCTGGCCAGCTCCGGTTCCAAGGTGCTGCTGCACCGCTGCGTCGAGTACGCACGTCGTTACAACATCCCGATCCACGTCCGTTCGTCCTTCTCCGGACTGCGGGGCACCTGGGTCAGCAACGAGCCGCAAGGGGATCAGAAGGTGGAGCAGGCCATCATCTCCGGTGTCGCCCACGACACCTCCGAGGCGAAGATCACGGTCGTCGGTGTGCCGGACAAGCCGGGCGAGGCGGCGGCCATCTTCCGGACGATCTCCGACGCGGAGATCAACATCGACATGGTGGTGCAGAACGTCTCGGCCGCCTCGACCGGGCTCACCGACATCTCCTTCACCCTGCCGAAGACCGACGGCCACCGGGCGATGGAGGCGCTGACCAAGACGCAGCAGGAGATCGGCTTCGACTCGCTGCGCTACGACGACCAGATCGCCAAGATCTCGCTGGTCGGCGCGGGTATGAAGACCAACCCGGGCGTGACCGCGGCCTTCTTCGAGGCGCTGGCGAACGCCGGGGTGAACATCGAGCTGATCTCGACCTCCGAGATCCGTATCTCGGTGGTCACCCGTGCCGACGACGTCAACGACGCCGTGTGCGCGGTGCACACCGCCTTCGGGCTGGACAGCGACAGCGACGAGGCGGTCGTCTACGGAGGGACCGGACGATGAACGCCGCTGCCGACCGCGCCGGTAGGCCGACGCTCGCCGTCGTCGGCGCGACCGGTGCGGTCGGCACCGTCATGCTCGGCATCCTGTCGGAGCACGCGGACATCTGGGGCGAGATCCGGCTGATCGCCTCGGCCCGCTCGGCCGGCCGGAAGCTGACGGTACGGGGCGAAGAGGTCGAGGTCGTCGCGCTGAGCGAGGAGGCCTTCGACGGCGTCGACATCGCGATGTTCGACGTTCCCGACGAGGTCTCCGCGCAGTGGGCGCCGATCGCGGCCGCCAAGGGCGCGGTCGTCGTCGACAACTCCGGGGCCTTCCGGATGGACCCGGACGTACCGCTGGTGGTGCCGGAGGTGAACGCGCACGCGGCCCGCGTCCGCCCGCGCGGCATCATCGCCAACCCCAACTGCACGACCCTGTCGATGATCGTCGCGGTCGGCGCGCTGCACGCCGAGTTCGGGCTGACCGAGCTGATCGTCTCCTCGTACCAGGCGGTTTCCGGCGCGGGCAAGGAAGGCGTCGACACCCTGCGCGAGCAGATCGCGAAGGTGGCCGGTACGGAACTGGGCACCCAGCCCGGCGACGTACGGCGGGCGGTCGGCGACACCGGTCCGTTCCCGGGACCGATGGCGCTGAACGTCGTGCCGTTCGCGGGCTCGCTCAAGGAGGACGGCTGGTCCTCGGAGGAGCTGAAGGTCCGCAACGAGTCGCGGAAGATCCTGGGCCTGCCGCAGCTGCGGGTCAGCGCGACCTGCGTCCGGGTGCCGGTGGTCACCGCGCATTCGCTGGCCGTCCACGCGCGGTTCGAGAACGAGGTCACGGTCGCGGCCGCGCACGAGATCCTGGCGGCCGCGCCGGGTGTGGTCCTGTGCGACAACCCGGCGGACGGCGAGTTCCCCACCCCGGCCGATGTCGTGGGCACCGACCCGACCTGGGTCGGGCGGGTACGGCGTTCGCTGGACGATCCGTGCGCTCTGGAGCTGTTCGTCTGCGGTGACAACCTGCGCAAGGGCGCGGCGCTCAACACCGCCCAGATCGCGGAGACCGTGGCGGCGGAACTGGCCGCGTCGTAACGACCGTAGTTCCGGATTCAATGCGTAGTCCCGGATTCAATGTCCGCCACCCGGCAGCCTGTGAAGATTCTGTGACCAATACGATGACCCATGTCACTTGAACTGGATCGACGATCTGTTCGATCATGCGCTCCCCGTCTCGCTGCAACCGGGCAGTGGACGGGGAGCGTCTCTGTCGCCGCCCCTCCGTAGGGCTGTGAGAACGGTGCATAAGGGAAGGGTCGGTGCGCATGGGGGCATTTGATGCATCGTCGAAAGCGGTGCCTCACGCGTACAACCCTGGCAGGGGGAAGCGTGTCCAACAGGCGTGGCAGAGGTATTCGGCATCGCAACGGCCCCACGGCACGGCCGCGCAGCACTGCACCCTTCGCGTCCCCGCACATCGGGCGGCATGCCGGTGATCGCACCCTGGTCCACCGCCCGCCCTGCGCAGCTTCCGTCCCAACGCGGGGAAACTGACGACGCGATGGCAGTGGGCACCACAGTCGACCACCTCACCGAGACCTACCGCGCCCACTACCGGTCGCTGCTCGGTCTCGCGGCGCTGCTCCTCGACGACACCGCGTCCTGCGAGGACGTCGTGCAGGAGGCGTTCATCCGCGTGCACTCCGCGCGCAGGCGGGTCCGCGACCCGGAGAAGACGCTCGCGTATCTGCGGCAGACTGTCGTCAACCTCTCCCGCTCCGCGCTGCGTCGCCGCATCCTCGGGCTGAAGCTGCTGTCCAAGCCGATGCCGGACATGGCGAGCGCGGAGGAAGGCGCGTACGACCAGCTCGAGCGCGACCAGTTGATCAAGGCGATGAAGGGACTGCAGCGCCGCCAGCGCGAGGTCCTTGTGCTGCGCTACTTCGCCGACATGACCGAAGCCCAGGTCGCCGAGACCCTGGGGATATCGCTCGGCTCGGTGAAGGCGTACGGCTCGCGCGGCATCGCGGCGCTTCGCGTCGCCATGGAGGCTCCGGCATGAACCACGAGAACCACCGGCCGGGCGGGGAAGACCCCGACCGGCGACATGATCACGACCACGCTCCGCCGGAGACGACCGGAGTGGCGGACGGACCGACAGGATCGGACGGACCGACAGCGTCGGAGGGACCGGCAGCATCGGACGGACCGGCAGCGCCGAAGGGTGCGGCAGCCCCGAACGGGCTGAGCGCATCATCGGGCGACGGCGACAGCGCCGGTGAACCGGAGGCGGCCGAGGCCACCGCCGGGGCCGGAGCACCCGACGGGTTCGACGAGCTGGCGCTGAGACGCCTGCTCCGGGGGGCCGTCGACGACATCGAAGCCTCACCGGACGCGCTGGACCATCTGCGCCGCGCCGTCCCCGCCCGTCGTACGCGCCGCCGCCAGGCTCTGGTCGGCGCCGCCGCGGCCGTGGTGCTCGGCGGTGCGGCCATGCCCGCCCTGGTGCATGTGGCCACCGCCGGGAACGCCTCCGACGACCGGCCCGCCAACGCGTCCAGCAGCGAGCGCACCCCCGGCGTGCAGGGCGGAGCCCACGGCGAGGGCAGCGACGGCAAGGAGACCGGCAAGCCCTCCCGCCCGGAGGACAAGGACAAGGCCGACAAGGGCAAGAACGACAAGGACAAGGCCGACAAGGACGAGGACCCGAAGGATGACCCCAGCGGTCCCGGCCCCAACCCGTCCGGCACGCTGAGCGCCACCTCGCCCGTGTGCACCCGGGTGCAGCTCGGCGACGGCGGAGCGTCAGCCGGTGCGGCCGACGCCAATGGCCATGTCTACGGCTCCTTCCGTGTCGTGAACGTCTCGTCAGCCGCCTGCACCGTCGACGGCGCGGGCGCGGTCAGCCCCGTCGCCCAGGGCGGCGCCGACGGTACGCGGATCGCGGTCGTCGACCACACGTCGGGCGACGCGGCCGCGCAGTTGCCGGACCCCTCCACCACCACGAGCCAGCTCATCCTCCAGCCCGGCCAGGCCTACGAGGTCAAGTTCGCCTGGATCCCGGCGGCGGGCGGCGGAACCACGGGCTGTTCCAACACCGGGGCCACGCCGACCCCCGATCCCACGCCGGACGGCGGCACGGGCGCCCCGCCCCAGGAGGAGCCCGCCACCGGCGGGGAGACCGAAACCGGTGGCGGCACGGGCGGCGACGGCGGGGGGGAGCCGGACGCCAGCGTGCTGCTGAACTACACGCCGGCCATCGGCGCCCCGTCGACCGCGAGCACGGTTCTCTCCAGCGCCTGCGCCGGGACCGTCTACCGCACGGCACTGCTGGCGGGCTGACGCTCCACCCCGGCGCACCGAGGGACTGCCCTGTCGCGCCGCCCTTTCCCTTGTGGTGGGGCCGCATCGCAGAGGGGGCGATGCGGCCCCACCACAGGAACCTCCGGAACGCCCCGCGTCACCCACGGGCGGGGGCCCGTACAGCGCCGCCAGGACAGGCCCGTACCGTGGTGGTGTGTATCGGTTTCTGCTGACGCCCCGCTGGTGGGCGATCAACGTGTTCGCCGTGCTGGCCATCCCGGTGTGCCTCGTCATGGGCAGCTGGCAGCTCAGCCGCTTCGAGGCGCGCGTCGACTCACACCAGGAGCAGCAGGACCACGCCGCCGACGTCGAGAAGGCCCCGGCCGCGCCGCTGCGCGACCTGCTGCCGGTCACCAAGGAGACCTCCGGTCGGGAGGCGTCCGTCACCGGCCGGTACGACGCGGAGCACCAGTTCCTCGTCCCGGACCGCCGCCTCGATGAGCGCAACGGCTTCTACGTGCTCACACCGCTGCGCACGGACGATGGTGGCGGCAAGGCGGTGCCCGTCGTCCGGGGCTGGCTGCCCGGAGACGCCGACGACAAGGCCCGCCGTGCCGAGGTACCCGCACCGCCTTCGGGTGAGGTGACGGTGACCGGTCCCCTCCAGGCGTCCGAGAACCAGGGCACCGACGGCGTGCACGCGGGCGGTGGCCTGCCGAACGGCCAGCTGGGCATGATCAGCGCGGCATCGCTGGTCAATCTGGTGCCCTACGACGTGTACGACGCGTGGATCACCTCCTCCTCGGCGCCCGGTGCCCTGCGCCCGGTGCCGCCGGCCGTGGCCGAAGGCACCGGACTGGACCTCAAGGCGTTCCAGAATCTCGGTTACACCGGTGAGTGGTTCGTCTTCGTGGGCTTCGTCGTCTTCATGTGGTTGCGCCTCTTCCGCCGGGAGGCGGAGGCGGCCCGGGACATCGACCTCGGCATCACGCCAGAGGACCCTGCGCGGGATCCAGATGACGCTGGGCGAACTCGATCTCCAGCCGGAGCTGCTTGATCCGCTCCTCGACGACGAGTGAGCCGTGCCCGGCGTCGTAGCGGTACACCTCATGGGTGGCGCCGCGCCGCTCCAGGCGCTCCACGTAGTTCTCCACCTGCCGTATCGGGCAGCGGGGGTCGTTGACCCCGGCCGAGATGTAGACCGGCGCCCGCACCTGGTCCACGTAGGTCAGCGGAGACGACGCCTCGAACCGCTCCGGCACCTCCTCCGGAGTCCCGCCGAGCAGCGTACGGTCCATCGCCTTCAGCGCCTCCATCTCGTCGTGGTACGCCGTGACGTAGTCCGCGACCGGCACCGCCGCCAGGCCCACCGCCCACGCGTCCGGCTGCGTGCCGAGGCCGAGCAGGGTCAGATAGCCGCCCCATGAACCGCCGGCGAGCACCAGTCGCGCGGGGTCGGCCAGCCCCGACTCCACGGCCCACTCCCGGACGGCCGCGATGTCCTCCAGCTCGATCAGCCCGACCCGGTGCTTGAGCGCGTCCGTCCACGCCCGGCCGTATCCCGTGGAGCCGCGGTAGTTCACCCGCACCACCGCGAACCCGTGGTCCACCCAGGCCGCCGGTCCCGCCGCGAACGCGTCGCTGTCGTGCCAGGTGGGTCCGCCGTGGATGTCGAAGACCGTGGGGAACGGCCCCTCGCCCTCCGGCTTCTGCACCAGCGCGTGCACCGCACCGCCCGGCCCTTCGACCCATATGTCCGCCACGGGGACGGAATCCGGCGCCTTGAAGCCCGGAGGGTCGAGCACGGTCCGCCCGCTGGTCGACCGCACCTGCGGCGGCTCGGCGGCGGACGACCACAGGAACTCGATCGTGCCGTCCGGCCGGGCCGTCGCCCCCGATATCGTCCCGGTCGGGGTCTCGATCCGGGTCAGCTCGCCCGACGCCAGCTCGTACCGCCACAGTTCGCCGCGCGCCTGGTAGCTGTGCTCGACCAGCAGCGCGGTCCCATCCGGATACCACTCCGCGCCCACGTCCCCCGGCAGGTCGATCGCCAGCGCCGTCTCCTCGCCCGTCAGCGGGTCCCACACCATCGGCTCCCAGCGGCCGCGTCGCTGGTGGCCGACCAGCAGCCGCGCGTCCCCGGAGACCGGCGCGAAGCCCATCACCGACAGACCCAGCTCCTGGGTGCCCTGCTCGGTGTCGTCCAGCTCCGCGACCGGAGAGCCGTCGAGGCGGACGACCCGGATCGCCGAGTGCATCGCGTCACCGTGCTCGGTGTGCTCTATCGCGATCAGGGTGCCGTCGTGCGACAGGTCGCCCACCCCGGCGGACTCGCGGTGCCGGTAGACCTCGCGCGGTTCGCCGCCGGCCGGCACGACATGGATCGTCGATCCCTCCTCGTCGGTGGAGCGCCCGACGACCGCCGTCCCGTCCCGCCCGAGCGCCAGCCCGGCGGGGTACGAAGCCGCCAGGCCGGGCGTGGCCGGCTCGTCCGCCCCCACGCCGGCACCGGCACCGTCCGCGCCGGCACGGTCACCGTCACCGTCCGCGCCGGTACCGTCCAGTCCCAGTCCCAGTCCCAGGCCGTCGCCTGCCGCCGCGGCGAACGGCTGCCGCATCCATATGCCGAACTCGTCCCCGTCGGTGTCCGAGAACCACCAGATCCACTCCCCGTCCGGCGACAGCACACCGTCCGTCGTGCCGTTCGGCCGGTCCGTCACCTGCCGCCGCGCGCCCGTCGCCCGGTCCCACGCGTACAACTCGAACGTGCCCGTCGCGTTCGAGACGAACAGCGCGCGGTCCGGGGCGTCCTCCGCCCAGTCCGGCAACCCCACTCGCGGCGCCCTGAAGCGCTTCTCCCAGTCCGGCATGGACTCTGTGCTCTCAGCCATGCCCCCCATTCTGCGCCGACGCGCGCACAACCCGCTGGTGCCGGCCCGTACCTGTGGATAACCTCCGGCACATGCACAGACCTTCGCCCCCCGACGACTGGCGCGACGCCAACCGCGCAATGTGGGACGAGCGCGTTCCGATACACGTCGCCAGCGATTTCTACGATCTCGACGCCTTCCGCCGGGGCGAGGACAGCCTCCGCGACTTCGAGCTCGCCGAGGTGGGCGACGTCAGCGGCCGCGCCCTCCTCCACCTCCAGTGCCACTTCGGCCTCGACACCCTCTCCTGGGCCCGGCACGGCGCCGCCCACGTCGTCGGCCTCGACTTCTCCGAACCGGCCGTGGAGACCGCCCGCGAACTGGCGGCCGAAGTCGGTCTCGGCCCCGACCGCGCCTCCTTCGTCGCCGCCGACGTCTACGACGCCGCCGAGGCCGTGCCCGACTCCTCGTACGACATCGTCTACACGGGCGGCGGCGCGCTGTGCTGGCTCCCTGACATCGACCGCTGGGCCGAGACCGCCGCCCACCTCGTGGCTCCCGGCGGCTTCCTCTACCTCGCCGAGTTCCATCCCTTCACCGACGTCCTCGACTACGAGACCGCCTCCGGCGTGGCCCACGACTACTTCAGCCGCGAGCCGTGGATCGACGAAACCCCGGGGACGTACACGGACTTCGACGCCGCGACCGTCAACAACCGCAACGTCCAGTGGCAGCACCCGCTCGGCGATGTCGTCTCCGCGCTCGCCGCGGCCGGGCTGCGTATCGAGTTCCTCCACGAGCACGACATGACGCTCTTCCAGCGCTTCGAGTCGCTGCGCCGCGGCGACGACGGCTACTTCAGGCTGCCCGCCGACCGTCCGCGCGTTCCGTTGATGTACTCCCTGAAGGCCTCCCGCCCCTAGCCAGGCGGGCCTCCGGCGCGGGACTTGTCAGTGGGGCACGGCACACTCGGAGCGGGAACGAGGCGTACACACCGAGCGGAGGACCGATGGGCGACATACGCAGGACCGTCGAGACCTATTGGGCGACGGCCCAGGCACGTGACTGGCACGCTTTCGCCGCCACGCTCGCCGCCGATGTCAGCTACGAGCTTCCGCAGACGCGCGAGCGCGTCACCGGCCGGGACAACGTGGTCCGCTTCAACGCCGAGTACCCGGGGGAGTGGAGCCTGGAGGTCGAGCGGATCGTCGCCGACGGCGATCAGGCGGTGTCCTGGATCCGCTTCACCATCGGAGAGGAGGAGACCCAGGGCATCGGTTTCTTCACGGCGGCGTCCGACGGACGCATTCAGACGATCACGGACTTCTGGCCGGAGCCGTACGAGCCTCCGGCCGGCCGTGAGCATCTGGTCGAGCGCTGGTGACCGGCCTGGAATCACTTGCGGCGGCTGTTTCGGCAGAGGCGGGCTACTTCAGCAGCAGGGGCAGCGCGTCGACGCCGTAGACGATGGAGAGCTTCCGGAACGACAACTCGTGCGGCGGGACGGCGAGGCGCATGTGCGGGAAGCGCCGTACGAGGGCGGGAAGTCCCGCACGCAGTTCCATACGGGCCAGCTCGGCGCCGATGCACCGGTGGATGCCGTGCCCGAACGCGAGGTGGGACGGGCTGGCGCGGTGCGGATCGAAGCGCTCCATGTCCGGGCCCAGCCCCTCGTCGCGGTTGGCGCCGCTGAGCGAGCAGAGCACCAGGTCACCGCGGGAGATCCTGGTGCCCGCGATCTCCATGTCCTCCTTGGCGAAGCGCGGGAACGCCACCTGCACGACGGTCAGATAGCGCAGCAGCTCCTCCACGAAGTCGTCCACCACGTCGTCGTCATCGCGCAGCGACGCGAAGTGCTCCGGGTGCTGGAGGAGGACGAGCGTGCCGAGCGCCAGCATGCTCGCGGTGGTCTCCAGGCCGCCCGTCAGCACCCCGTCGGCCAGTCCCGTCAGCTCCTCGTCGTCGATGGCGTCGCCGTGCTCGCGCACGATCATGCCCAGCAGCCCGTCGCCCGGGTTCTCGCGCTGCTTCTTGACGATGTCACGCAGATACGACAGCGAGTCCGATATCGCGCCGAATGAGGCACCGGCCCCGCTGAACAGGTCGAAGCGCGCGGTGCTCAGCCGCTGGAAGTCCTCGCGGTCCTCGTACGGCACCCCGAGCAGCTCGCATATGACGAGGGAGGGGATCGGGAACGCGAACTCCGCCACCAGGTCCACCGGCCCGTCCATCGCCGCCATCGCGTCGAGCCGCTCCTCCACCAGCCCGTGGATCCGCGGAGTCAGCCTGTTCAGCCGGCGCATCGTGAACTCCGGGGTCAGCAGGCGCCGCAATCTCGTGTGTGTCGGTGGATCACTGAAACCGAGGCCGCCGGGATTCTGCTGCGCGGAGATCCCGGCATTTCCCGCAAGGTTGGCGAAATCCGTACTGAAATCGGTTGCCTTGCCGAGTACTGCCTTGCATTCGGCGTATCCCGTGACAAGCCAGCCATTCATTCCAAATGGCAGGGAAAGCGCGCTGATCGGCTCCTTGGCGCGCCGTGCGGCCAGGGCGGGGACGGGGTCGACGCCCTCGCGCCGCAGCGGCATCAGGGTGGACTCCGGCAGAAACGACATCTTGGACAGATCCAGGCTGCCGTTCTTTTGAAGTCTTGAAAAGTACTTGCGGGTCAGCCAGGAGATGATGTTTGAGCGGAGATTAGACATGGCGCCATATTGCCTGCCGAGGCGCACCAAGGGAAAAGTGCCCTGAGCAACCGATGGTGGGTTGTCCGCGACCGCTCACCCTAGTCGCTGAAATGTGACTCGTGCCACGCCGTCAAGGGGTGAGGCAGGGGCGTGCGCGGACCGCGCACGCCCCGGCTCTTCACCTCGCGGAATCGAGTTCGTCCTACGTCCACTGCTCGGCGAACGACTTGCCGGGCAGCGGCTTGCCGACGACGGCGAGGGAGATGAAGAAGTTGACCTGGCCGATCGCGATCGTCAGCGTGGCGAGCGCCTTCGCGTCATAGTGCTCGGACACCTCGGCGTACAGCTCGTCAGAGACCCTCTCGCCGTCCGCGGACGGCCGGAGCACGGCCTCCACCAGCGCCAGCGCGGCACGCTCGGCGTCGGTGAAGTACGGCGCGTCCCGCCAGGACGCCACCGCGGCGATCCGCTCCTCGGACTCCCCGGCCTTGCGCAGGTTGCCCGAGTGCATGACGGTCAGGTAGGTGTTGCCGGCGATCTGGCCGGCGCGCAGGTGGACCAGGCCGATCGTGGTCCGCGGAACCGACTGGTTGCCGGTGGCCTTGAACAGCCAGTTGCTCACCTCCGCGAGCTCGGGGACGAGCTCGGCGGGGTCGGACATCCGCGAACGCGTCATCTTCTCCGTGGCGGTCGCATGTGCTTCCATGGCCGGTCTTCCTTTCGGGATGCTCAATCCGTCTTCAGTGCCATGACGGATCGCGGCGGACGAATGTGACCGGAGAGCGAAACCATTCGACACGGATCCGCGTTGACCGGCGATCATCGGAGTAGGTTTCAGGGGTGTTTGACTACCTCTCGCGCACTCTCGCCGCGTACAGCCACAGCGTCGACAAGTACGAGACCGCCACCAAGGGCATGGTCCCGGACGCGGAACTCGACACTTTCGCCATGCTGCTGCCCGACCCGGCGGGGCCGGTCCTGGACGCCGGCTGTGCCTTCGGCCGCGACACGGCCCTGCTCGCGGCCCGGGGCATGGCGGTGACCGGTATCGATCTGAGCGAGCCCTTCCTCGCCCGGGCCCGCGAGCTCCACCCCGGCTTCGACTTCCGCCGCATGGATGTGTGCGAGCTGGACTTCGCCGACGGCGCCTTCGCGGGCGTCTGGTGCCAGGCCACGCTGCTGCATCTCAAGGACGAGCACGTGAAGGAGGCGTTGTCCGAGTTCCACCGCGTGCTGCGTCCCGGTGGGGCGCTGTTCGTCAGCTTCAAGGAGGGGGAGGGCGAGGAGGAGTTCGTCGAGTCCTTCAGCGCCGACGCCGCCCGCTTCTTCCGCTACCAGACCGCGGACCGGGTCCGCCGTCTGCTGGACACCACCGGCTTCGCCGGGCCCGATGTGCGGGTCGTCAACGAGCGGAAGCGCTACGGAGCCGGCCACCGCGACCTCAACTGGGTGACCGCGTACGCCCGTACCCCCCTGTGACCCGTCCCGGGGACGAGCCGCGGCCGGAGTGACGGAGGGGCTACCGTACGGGCGCCAGCGCTCCGGCGGCTCCGGCCGCCAGCCGGGCCACCCGGTCGGCGGCCAGCACCGCGCCGGCCGTGTCGATGCCGGAGAACGCGAGCCGCACCGATCCCCGGTCCGCGTCGAACGCCGAACCGGGCCCCACCATGAGCTCCTGCTCGGCGAGCGTCGCCAGCACCTGTTCTTCCGCGGCGCCCCGCCAGGACAGCAGCAGGGACATGCCACCCCCGGTGAACTCCCAGCCCAGCAGTTCGCCGAGCCGGTCCGTGAAGATCTGCCGCGACTCCAACGTGGGTTCGACACAGGACCGGTACAGCGACGCGAGTGTCGGCCGGTCGAGGAACCCCGCCCAGGCCCGCTGCCAGACCGTGGCAGGCCCGCTGCCGCGCAGCGTCGGCGGCACGGTGTCCTCGTCCGGCACGGTGGCCCATCCGAGCCGGCTGCCACCACCGCACAGCTTCGCCAGCGACGTCACGCCCCAGCAGCCGGGCGGCAGCTCCTCGGGCGGCGCGAACCACCGGTAGACCTGGTTGACCACCACGTGGTGGCCCGCCCGGGCCAGTTCGGTCAGGGCGGCACGTCCGGCCGCGTCGAGCGAGCGCCCGTCGGGGTTGCGATACGGACTGGTCACCCAGACCGTCACCCGCTCCGCGCTGCCCCGCGCGGCGCCGGGCAGCTCCTCCCAGGGCAGCGCGCGCACGGCCGCCACCCCCGCGAGGACCAGACCGATGTCGGCGAAACCCGGCCGTTCCACCAGCGCCGTGCGGGTGCGTCCCGCCCAGCCCCCGGCGAACTGGCGCACCCCGCCGGTGACCACCGTCCGCCCGAGCGGTGCGCCGAACAGCTCGGCCAGCCGCTCCAGCAGCGCCGGGTCACCGTGCGGAGGTGGTGTGCCCCAGCGATCCGGCCTCTCCAGTGCCCGGTCGTGTGCCGCGCCGAAACGGCGCACCAGGGCCTGCGGCCAGGGCCGGGGCGGGCCGGTGAGATCCAGCATCAGCCCTGGCCCGCGGCGACCGCTCGGGCACCGGCGATCAGCTCCGCGGGCAGCACGTAGTCGACGGTGGCGAGGAAGGTCTCGTCCTCGATCCTGACGTACTGGCCGGACGGGGTGTCGAGCCGCTGGATGCCCGGATCCACCTTGAGCGCCTTGGGACGGCCGGGCGCGGCGGGCGACAGCGGGCTCGGCCCGCCCGCGAGCAGGTCCTCGGCGATGTCCACCGGCACCAGGCGTACGCAGGTCCAGGGGTTCAGCTCGAAGGGCTCGGCACCCTCCCGGTCCGCCGACGGGGCCGCGCTCAGTGCCAGCCGGTCCCGGTAGTAGCCGTACGCGTCGACCGCCAGCCGCACGGCGGAGACCAGTCCGCCGCGCCGCCGTCCGGCCTCGAAGGCGTGCACCGTCGTGCCCAGGCAGCGCCGCTCCCAGTCCGGCTCTTGCGGGTCCGGCACCGGCTCCAGGGTCCGTACCGAGGGCATGGCCCGCAGCCGCTCCTCCTGCGCCGCGGTGAGGACCGAGCCGGCCCGCAGCTCAGCCACGATGAAGCCGAAGAAGCCCTCGAGACCACCCTGCCGCAGCCGCGCGGCGAAACGCGGAACGTCGAACTCCGGCAGGGAGAGCGCCATCAGGAGGTCATTGGTGTCCTTGGCGGTGACGAAGTAGTCGCCCGCCGCGTTGTTCACGACACAGCCGAGGTTCTCCTCCGGTGCCAGGACATGGAGTCCGGGGGCTCCCGCCGGCAGCTGCGCGGTCAGCCCGAGCCGGCTGCTGTGCCGCACCGAGTAGTCGCCGAAGTGGATGTCCACGTTCAGCAGCTGCTCGGCGCCGTCCGGTACGACCAGCGGGAACTGCCCGTACACGAGGTTCTCGCTCGGGTCGTACTTGATCCAGGGCAGCTCGCCCTTCAGGTACTGGTAGCCGAACTCGGTGCGCAGCGCCCGCACCAGGACGCTCGCCTCGGCCCGGGTCCGCACGAACACGTCCAGGTCGCTGAAGTCGCGGACGCCGGGGTCGGAGTAGGTCGCGCGGGCCCCCAGCCCCTTGATCGCGAAGAACTGCAACCCCGCGTCGCGGGCGATCTTGTCGAGCATCTCCAGGTTGGCGTCCAGCACCTTGTGCATGCGCTGGAGGCTGTCCGCCTTGGGACGCATCGCGGCCATGCACTGCCGTACACCCGGGCGGTCCGCGTACGGGGCGAGCCGGGACATCACCAGGGTGCGCATCCGCAGCGTCTCCAGGAAGCGGGCCGCCTCCCGGGCTCCGAGCGAGGCGATCGCCGACAGCGACCGCTCGACGCTGAACAGCGGCTGGAGGCTGGAGAGGCTGCGCAGTGCGGCCAGGTCGTCGAGGACGGGGGACTTAGCGGCCATGGTCGTCTTTCCTCGTGTTGTCTTCGTACGGGGGGATTCCGTGCGTGGCCAGCGACCGGTTGAGATAGCCGGCGACGCCGGTGATGTCCTCGCCCACCCAGCCGGGGGGCGTGTACTGCCGTGCCTGCTCGGTGGAGGTGAACTCGACCTCGGCGGTGCACAACCCGCGCAGTGCGCCGTCGTAGACGTCGACGACGATCGTGTGCGGACCGTCCGTGATCCGGTAGCGGTCCTTCTCGACCCGCGCCGACGCCGTGGCGGGCCACAGCGCGTCGAAGTCCGCCGCGCCGATCTCCCGTTCCACCTCCACGCGGGTCAGGCCGATACCGCTCTTGACCGTCAGCGTGTGGTGGCCGGACGCCCGTCGGACCCGGACCTCCGTGCCGTCCTCGGTGATCGCGACGTATCCCTGCCGGACGCGCTGCGCGGTCGCGGCGACGGGTGGGACGAAGCCGTGGACGAGGAACTTGCGCTCGATCTCGCAGGTCATCGAAGCACCCCCGGCAGTCCGGTGCCGGCCTCGGCGAGCAGCCGGGGCAGCTCCCGCATGTCCTCGAACACCACGGTGCCCGGCCCGGCCAGCCGGTCGCGCGGTGTCAGCCCACCCGCGTAGCCGAAGCAGCGCATCCCCGCCGCCCGCGCCGCCTGTGCGCCGAATCCGCTGTCCTCCACCACGGCGCACGACTCGGGGGCCGCGCCCATGCGCGCCGCCGCGTGCAGGAACAGGTCCGGGGCCGGTTTGCCCCGGGTGACCTCGGTGGCGCTGAAGACGCGGCCCGCGAAGTGCTCGTACAGCCCCACGTGCCGCAGGGAGTGACGCAGCTTGGGATGGGTCCCACTGGAGGCCACGCAGGTGGGCAGGTCGAGGGTGGCGAGGGCTTCCGCGATCCCGTCCACCGGACGCAGGCGGCTCTCGAAGGCCTCCCGCAGGCGCCGGTGGAACTCCTCGTCCCACAAGGCCGCGGTGGCCGCCCCGAGCCGGGCGGCGATGATGTCCCTGATGGAGACGGCGGACTTCCCGACGAAGAGCTCCACCACCTCCGAAGGGCTCACGGCCCAGCCGAGCTCGGCGCCGAGTTCCGTGTGGATCTCGACCGCGAGCGGCTCGCTGTCGACCAGCACGCCGTCGCAGTCGAAGATGACGAGTTCGATGGGGGCGAACACGGAATTCCGCTCCTCCTGGCCGGCGTTCAGTGGACTACCCCCTGGCGTACGAGCAGATCGCGGATCGCGGTGACCTTCTCCGCGCCCAGACGGCGCTTGGCGATCTCCGCCTCGTCCTCCGTGTGGTGCCCGTACTGCCACCACGCCTCGCCGGTCTCGCTGTTCATCACCACGAAGCGGTCCTTGGCGGCCGGGCCGCGGACGATCAGCGAGGTGGTGTCGGGCACCGCGGCGACCGAGTGCACCAGGGTGTGCCGGATCACGTAGCCGGTGCCCGGTGTCTCGTCCCGGACCAGGCAGGGCGAGCCGATCGTGGTCTCGGTGGTCAGGTCCTCGTAGTCGCCGTACAGGTAGTGGCGGTAGCTGCCCGCCAGCACCCGGTTGCCGAAGGTCCAGCGGTGGTTGTGCGGCCGGTCGAACTCGCGGTTGCGGAAGACGTGCAGCCGTACGCGCACGCCGCTCGCGGCGTCGTTCACCAGAACCACCCGGTCCAGTTCCTGTAGCCGCTCGCTCTGCACCAGCAGCTCCGGCGTGGCCAGGACGTGGTCGAAGGCCGCGGTGAGCCATTCGGACGTGCTCAGTTCGTCCAGCAGCTCCGCGAGCTGGTCGTGGAGGACCGCGAGGTCCTCCCAGTCGAGCTTGGCCAACCGGGCCGGGTCGATCAACGCGTCCCCCGTGACAGTCATGCCTGTACCTCTTCCTTCCTCACGTGCACCACGTGGTGTTCCGGTCGCTCCTGCGGGTGCCGCGGCACCCTCTGCTGCTCGGCGATCCAACGCCGCGCCTTCTCCTGGATCTTGGGGAGCATCTCGGGCGCCTCCAGCATCCGCGGCAGCAGCTCCCGCTCCGTGGTCAGCGCCCGCAGCATCAGGTTCACCGTGATGCCGTGGCCGGGCCGCTTGATCACCTCGATCGGATCGCCCGGTGACACCTCGCCCTCGGTGAGGACGCGGAGGTAGGCACCCGGCGCGCCGTTCGCGATGAACCGTTTGACCAGGTCAGGGACGTCCCAGAAGCCCGCGAAGACCCGGCAGGGCTTGCGGGGGCGGATCACCTCGAAGACCGCCCCGCCGATCCGCCAGCGCTCACCGATCTCCGCGCCGGTGATGTCGAGACCGACGGTGGAGAAGTTCTCGCCGAAGTTGCCGGGGGAGACGGTGCGGCCGAGCTCCCGCTCCCAGTAACCGGCGTCCTCGCGCGCGAACGCGTACACCGCCTTGTCGACGCCGCCGTGCGCCTTGGTGTTGACGATCAGGTCCCCTTCGAGCCCATGGGACCGGGCCATGACCGGGCCGGGCACCGGCCGCTTGTCGATCCCGCTGCGCCCGTTGGACGTCCACGCCCCGGTGCGCTCCACACCGAGGTTGACGGTGAGCAGCCGGGGTTCCGCCGTCACCTCGGTCCGCCCCAGTCGGCGGTGACGTTCGGCACGCCCGTGGCCACGCCCGGGACGTTCATGACCTCCAGCAGGTGGGTGATCACGGTCAGCAGGTCCCAGCGGTTGGGGTGGTCGTACGGCAGGCGGCGGGTGGCCGCCAGCACCTCCGTCAGCCCGACCTCCTCGCCCGCGGCCCGGCGCGTGGCGAGCTCGCCAGGGGCGCCGGGCACCCCGGCGAGCCGCTTCCAGCTGAGCTCGTAGTCGAAGTCGTGGGCCGGGTGGTCGCGTTCGAGCGTGTCGAAGGCGGCCAGCACCTCGGGGAGGGCGTCGTGATCGGCGCGGATCCGGTCGCGCATGAGGGCGCGGCGGTCCTCGTCGCACAGGACGGCGATCTCCCGGAACACGTCGATGGTCTCGTCCGAGCAGTGCATGAAGTTGAACAGGCCGTTGACCACGCCGAGTTGGTGGCGGAGGTGCTCGGGGCGGCGCCCGTGGGGGTCGGCGGGGCCCTTGAGGGAGTTCAGGCGGATGGCGGCGGGCATGCGGCCCGGCTCCCACTCGGTGTCCTTCAGGACCAGGCAGACCGTGTCCGCGGTGGGCAGGATCAGGTCCATCGCCTCGACCCTGTCGCGGGTGGCGATGTTGAAATGGTGGCGCCAGACCTCCCGTATGGTCATCCGGTCGTGGCGGAAGACCACCACGTCGACCGGCCGGAACCCGGCGCCTGCCAGGGCCTGGACCGCGGAGCGGAGCCGACGGCCCGCGGTGGCCTCGGCCTTGAGCATGCACAGCGTGATGCCGAGCATCCGCGGCAGGTCGCCGCCGAATGTCCAGCAGCTTTCCCGGAAGTACTGCTCCACGGAGTAGAGCCGCGCCTTCTCCGGCGACCAGGTGACCTGCCCGAGGACTTCCTGGTCGACCTCGCTGAGCCGCTTCTGGTCTGGCAACGCTTCGGACAGCACGTACGCTTCCCTCTCTTCAGGACACCGGTGCCGCGCCGGACGGCACCGCGTGGATACCGGTGCGGGTGTCGAGAACCCTGGTGAGGAACTCCACCTCGGCCCGGCGCTGGTAGCCGTTGGGCTCGGCGTGTCCGGCGAACGGCCAGACGCTGATCTGCTTCGGCCCGGCGTAATGGTGATAGGTCGCCGCGACGGAGGCCGGGGAGCAGACCTGGTCGCGCAGCCCAAGGGAGAACAGGGCGGGGCACACGGCCCGTTCGGCCAGCGCGACGCCGTCGAAGAAGGCCAGCGTCTCCAGGGCGCGCTCGGCGTGCTGCGGATGGAACTGGCAGAAGCGCAGCAGCTCGCGGTAGGGCTGCCGGTCCGGGAACTGCGCCGGGGCGGTCACGTCGCACAGGAACGGGGACTCGACCAGGGCGGCCGCCACCCTGTCGTGCAGGGCCGCGGCGGCGAGTGACAGCAGGCCCCCCTGGCTGCACCCGGAGACGGCGATCCGGTCGGGGTCCACCGCCCGGTGCGCGAGGGCGGTGTCCACCGCGCGCACGGCGTCGACGTAGGCGTCCCGGTAGTAGTACTCGGCCGGGTCCAGCAGGCCGCGGGTGACGAAGCCCGGTATCTGCGGGTGGATCTGGCCCACCGGATCGGGGGTGTCCCCGGGCCGCAGGTTGGCGCCGCCCTGCCCTCGGGTGTCGACCACCAGGGTGGCCAGGCCGACCGCGGGCCACAGCAGCCAGTCGAGCGGGGCCCCGCGCCCCTCGCCGTAGCCGAGGAACTGCACCACGCACGGTACGGGGGGCCGTGCGGCCGGATCGCCGGCCGCGGCGTGCCGGGGCACGATCAGCCAGGCCGCGATGCGGTGGCCTCGCGCGCCGGCGAAGGAGACATCGTGGACGGTGGCGGCCGTCAGCGCGGTGGGGGTCTCGGTGAAGACCGGGTCCAGCGGGTGCGACTCCGCTGTGCGGGTGTCCCGCCAGAAGGCGTCGAACCCGGCCGGTGTCCGGTGGGCCGACCGGAGCCCGGCGAGCGCTTCCGGGAGCCCGTTCATGCACCGACCGCCGAGGCGTCCTGCCAGGAGGAGAGCAGCACGTTGGGGAAGATGCGCTCGATGCCCGGTTCGTTGAAGCGGAGGGTGTGCGTCAGCACGCTGAGCAGGTCCCAGTGCTGTCCGGGGTCGGCGACGCGCGCTCTGACCGCCGCCGCGACCTCGGTCGCGGGGACCTCTCGACCCGCGGCCCGGGCGCGCGCCAGGTCGCCCACGTGCCCCTCGGCACCGGCCAGCCGCCGCCAGCTGTTCTCCAGGTCGAGGTCGTGCGCCGGGACCTCGGCCTCCAGGGCCTCGAAGGCCGCGACGGCCTCGGGCACCGCGTCGAATCCGTCCCGGATCCTGGTGCGCAGCAGCTGCCGGCGGTCCGCGTCGCACACGATGGCGATCTCGCGCATCACGTCGATCGGCTCGTCCGAGGTGTGGGTGAAGTTGAACAGGCCGTTGACGGCGCCGAGTCGGCTGCGCAGGTGTTCAGGGCGGCGCTGCGCCGGGTCCGACGGTCCCTTGAGGGCGGTCAGCCGGACGGCGGCCGGAACGCTGTCCGGCGTCCACCGCTCGTCCCTGAGCACCAGCAGCACCGAGTCGGCGGTGCCGAGGACGAGGTCCATCGCGTCGATCCGCTCGCGGCTGGCGAAGTTCAGCTGGAAGCGCCAGGTCTCCCGGACGGTGAGGCGGTTGTGCCGGAAGCGGACCACGTCGACCGGGCGGAAGCCGTTGTCCCGCAGGGCGTCGAGGGCCGGGCGGTAGCGGCGGCCGGCCGCGGCCTCGGGCTTGAGCACGCACAGGGTGGTGCGCAGGACGTCGTCGAGGTCGTCGCCGAAGAGCCAGCTGCTCTCGCGGAAGTAGTTGTCCACCCCGTAGAGCTGTGCCTTGGTGTCCGAGCGGGTCACCGTCCGCACCAGGGCGGGCGGGATGTCGTGGAGTACGTCGGAGGCGGCGGCCGTGCCGAGGCTGCTGTCCGTGTTCACCGCGGTGCGGTCCTTCCGATTCGGTCGAGGGCTCACAGGGAGAGCCCGGTGGTCAGCCCGGCTGCCTGAAAGGCGTCGAGAGTCGCGGGGTCGTCCAGGGCGCCGACCTCCGCGAAGTAGCGGACGGTGGTACGGCTGGCGTCGGCTATGGAGGCCCGGACGGTCAGGGCCGGGTACGACTCGGCCAGTACGGCTTCCGCCTGCGCGGCGGTGAGGCCGGCCGTGAGCAGGGAGCGGGCCGTCGCCGGGTAGTCCGGTTCGAGGAAGGCCGTGACCAGCTCGGGCAGCCAGGGCCCTAGCCGCTGCCGCTGGCCGGGGCTCAGGGAGTGCCAGAAGTGCTTCAGCACGCCGCGGAAGTAGGCGTGGTGCTTGCCCTCGTCCTCGGCGTGGTCGCGGACCACGTCGCGGACCGCGGCGGGCAGCCTGCGGTCCTGCGGGAGATCGGCGAGGATGGCCGAGATGAGTGTCTCGCTGACGATGCAGAACGCGAGGGACTCGGTGCCGCGCAACTCGGGCTCCATCGCCGCCCGGATCTCCTCCAGCCGCCGGATGAAGGCGGGTTCGGGCAGCCGGTGGGCGATCCCGGTCTCCGCCGCGACCTGGGCCATGAGGTCATGGGAGAACTGGGCGTGCCACGCCTCGTCCGTCGAGATCTTGAAGGCGTCCTCCCGCATGGCGGCGCACAGGTTCAGATCGTCCCGGCCCCGGCTGAGGTCCACGGTCACGGGCAGTACGGCGACGGATTCCAGCTCCGTGGTGAAGTGCAGGTAGTGGTAGAGCCGTTGGACGAGGATGCGGTGCACCGTCTCCGGAGCGGCGCTGCGAACGATCGGGTGGGACACCACGGGAACGAGTTCGGGCGGGAAATACACCTGGCCTTCGGCCGCCTGTGAAAGCACTCGACGTGGCTTGACGCGCACGCTTGCACGCTGATCCCAGTTACCGAATTTGCTCTGGTACTCACCAGCTACCGCAGACTCCGGACAAGCAAATACTGACCGTTTTGCGGACATGACAGCGAACCCTAGATCAAGTTTGGTCAACAAGTAAAGGAAAAAGACAGAGACATTCTTCGGCGACGAGAGAGTCTGGTGCGGATGTCCTGACAATCAAGGTGTTCACAGTTTCCGGTGCAGCCTGTGACAGAACGGGCGAGTGGGGCAGGGAAAAAAACCGGCCACCGTCAGTCGCATGGCCGGAAATTGTTCCTTGGAATGTGTTGACCCGTCATGTCTCGGTCAGTTAGAAAGATCGCCGACAGGTTCGAGATCCATCCGGACCTGCTGCACGGGGGTACCAACACCGCGTTCTTGCTCGTTCCTTGAGTGCTGCGGGTTGTGCTGATGGATGTTCCAGTGAGCCACGGGCGCTGTTCGCCCGTCTGGCGGGTCTAGTCGACGTCAGTACCACCCATGCGGAATTGGCCCCTCCATATTTCCTGATGGAGGAGGTGAAAGCCATGAAGAAGTACACCAAGCCGTCCGCCAAGAAGGTGGGCACCGGCACCATCCTTTCCAACGGCGTCTGATGACCCGTTGTGCGTCACGCCCGGCAACGGGCGTGACGCACCTTCTTCAGTACTCTCGGGCCCGTTTTCGCGGCGGCCCTGCTTATTCGTTGTCCGTGAACGGGGTGGGAAGAATGTGCGGCATTGCTGGTGTGGCCCGGATCGACGGGAGCGCCCTGTCCGAGGAGGCCGACGGCCTTCTGGAGGCATTCGCCCACACGCTCGCCCACCGAGGGCCCGACGACCGGCGGCTGCTGCGCGAAGGGCCGGTGGGGATGGCCTTCAACCGGCTCTCCCTGGTCAACCCCGAGGACGGCGCCCAGCCCCTGGTCAGCACGGACGGCAACGTCGCCCTGATCGTCAACGGCGAGATCTACAACCACCGCGAGCTCGCCGCCGGGCTGCCCTCCGGCACCCGGCTGACCACCGGCTCCGACTGCGAAGTCCTGCTCTATCTCTACCAGCGCGACGGCCTGCGCTTCCTCGACCGGGTGAACGGCATGTTCGCCTTCGTCCTGTGGGACCGCGCACGCCAGGTCCTGCTGATGGGCCGCGACCGCTTCGGCATCAAGCCGCTCTACTACCACCGCGACGGCGAGCGCGTCGTCTTCGCCTCCGAGATCAAGGCGCTGTTCGCCGACGCCGCCACCCCGCGCCGCCTCGACTGGAACCGCGCGCTCGGCGAGTACGACATGAACGCCACACCGGCGTTCGTGCACGGCCGCATCACCACCTGGTTCGAGGACATCGAGATCGTGCCGCCAGGTGTGATCATCGAGACGCGGCTGCGGGACGGCGGGACCACCGAGCACCGTTACTGGGAACTGCCCGGCCCCGACGCCGACTCCGACATGACGGACGAGGACTACGTCGCCGCGTTCCGCGACCTGCTCGCCGCCTCCGTCGCCGACTGCGCCACCGCCGACACCGACCTCGGACTCTTCCTCAGCGGAGGCATCGACTCCGCCGCCGTCGCGGCACTCGCCCCGGGCAGCGGCCTCCAGACCTTCACCGCGCTGACGCCGGGCACCGTCCTCAACGGCGACGCGCGCGGCGGCCACCGGACCGCCGAACTCCTGGGCCTCCCCAACCACCAGGTGCTGATCGGCTCCGACCGGGTGCCGAGCCCGCAGGAGTGGCGGGACCTGGTGTGGCTGGCGGAGACCCCGCTGGTCGGAGCGGAGATCTTCTACAAGTTCGAGATGCACCGCTTCGCCCGGCAGAACTTCCCGGAGATCAAGGGCATGCTGCTCGGCGCCGCCGCCGACGAGATCAACGGCGGCTACATCCCGCGCTTCGCCGGCGAGGGCGGCGACTGGGACGACTTTGAGTCCAACCTTCGCGACCTGTACCGGCGGCAGGCGCTGGAGCGCAACCCCAAGCTCGGGCACTGGTGGGAGCACGACGGTGTTCCGCTGCTCAACGACGCGGCCATCGACCCCGGCTCGCCGTACGCGGCCGACCCCTACGCCGGGTACCTCACCTGGCAGTACCGCACCCTGGAGCAGTACAACGTCTGGCACGAGGACCGTACGGCGGCGGGCAACGGCACCGAGGCCCGGGTGCCCTTCCTCGACCACCGCCTCGTCGAACTCGTGGCCCGGATACCCGCCCACCGGCGCGCCGCACTGCTGTGGGACAAGCGCATCGTGCGCGAGGCGATGAAGGGCGTCCTGCCCGAGGAGATCCGCACTCGCCCCAAGGGCTACTTCTTCTACGGCGAGGGCGCCCGCCACACCAACCGCGCCCTCACCCGGCTCCTCGCACAGGACGGCGCCGCCCTGCTGGAGCAGGCACTCTCCAGCGACAACGCGCGCCGGTACCTCAGCGCCGACGGCCTGCGTACCGCTCTGGGCCAGCTCACCCGCAGCCCCAGCACGGGCAATGTCGAGCTGCTGCTGAGGATCGTCAACCTCGGCCTGCTGGAGGTCATGAGCGCGCAGCCGCCGGCGCCCCCGGTGCGGGCCGCCGCCCGTCCCACCCCGGTGGAACTGGCCGTACGGGACTGGGAGCGCACGGCCCCGGAGATCGTCGCCCAGGTGGTCACGGAGCCGGAGATCGACCAGGAGCGGGTGTACGCGCTCGCCGACAACGTCCTGCTCGCCACGGTGCCCGCCTCCCCCGACTCCTGGTTCGTGGTGGTCGACGGCGGCTTCGAGTACGAGATCTCGGCCGCGGACGACGCCGCCTGGCTCGCGCTCCTGCAGAGCCTCGACGGCACCCTGAGCCTGGCCGAGACACTGGCCAAGACGGGCGGCGAACTGGCGGACGTGGCCGAGCTGTTCCAGGAGGCGCTGGCCCTCGGCCTCATCACCGCGGAGCCCGGCGCCGGGGAACCGGCCCAGCGATGAGCACGTCGCCCCCGGCTTCCCCCGCCGCCGGTCACACCGGCTTCCTGGCCCGCGCCTTCGACCGTACGGCCTGGCCGCCGCACCATGTCCGGCTGCTGTCGGCCGCGGTCATGGCAGCCTTCGCCGTGGCGCTCTGGTGCCAGGGCGGCATCTGGCGTGCGGCCGCCGCACTCGTCGCCGTGGACGCGCTGGCCGGGCTGCTGCCGTGGCGGATGCCCCGTACCCTCCGCACCGGAATCGCCTACTGGGGCGAGAACGCGATCGCCCTCGCGGTGCCGATCTCCTTCATCGCGGTCGCCGCGGGCACCGGCGCGTCCTGGCTCACCCAGGGCACGGACTGGTGGTGGTACCTCGTGGCGCTCGCGCTGGCCGCGGTGCTGCTGCTGGCCGGGGGAATGAACTTCCGTCTGCTGTTCTCCGGGGATCTGGCCTTCCTGATGGGGCCCAGCACACCGCTCCAGGCCAGGACACGGGCGACCACGGGGACCCTGGCGCCGTTCGGCGAGGAGTCGCTGTACCGGTCGGTGGCCGTCACCGCGTCCGGCCCCGCGGGCATCGCGGTCTCGCTGCTGGGCGCCGCCGCCTTCATCGCCCGGCACCACGTCGGTGACAGCAAGTGGCGCAAGGCCCCGCGGGTCCTGGCCGTGGAACTGCTGGCAGCGCTGTCCCTGCTGGCCCTGGTCGCCTTGTCCGGCTCGATCTACCCGGCGCTCCTGGCCCACCTGGTCAACAACGCGCCGTCCGTACTGCTTGAGCTCCAGCGTTCACAGAAAGAGAGCCATGGCTGACAACTCGTCGTCCCATCTGCCGGAGTTGCGCGCCCAGGGCCTGCTCCCGGACGCGCCCCGATGCGTCTACCAGGCCGGCTCCATCGTGCGCGGCTGGGGCAACCCGACCAGCGACGTCGACCTGTACGTCATCACCGACCAGGAGTGGAGCGGCCGGGTCGACGGTGCCCCCATTCCGCTCGGTGCCGACATCTTCCACTCCATAGAGACCTACGTGGAGGGCACCCGCTGCGACATCAGGTACCTGACGGACGCGCAGGTCGAGGCGGTCCTGGCGAAGGTCTCCCACGAAGCCTTCGACAGCGCCGTGGGCGAGGGCGTCCAGCTCGACCGCCAGGAGACGGTCCTGCTGGAGTGGCTCCGGCACGGTGTGGCACTGGAGAACGAGGAGTGGCTGCGGCGGCGTTCGGACGAGCTCAAGGCGTCGGCCTTCGGCGCCGTGCTGGTCCAGCGCGGCCTCAACTACGCCGATTCCCGCGTCGAGGACGCCGTGGGCCAGATGTCGATCGGTGATCTGGAGAGCGCGGTGCTCTCGGCGCACGTGGCCCTGGGGTACGCGGTGGACGCGCTGCTCGCCTCGCACGCCGAGTACGGGCAGAACCCCAAGTGGCGGGCCAGGAGATTCCGTTCCGTGGCGCAGTCGGTCCTCTCGTTCGAGGACTACTGGGCGCTGGAGACCATGCAGTCCTTCGATCCCGCCGACCCCGCCGCGTGGGTCAACGAAGTCCTTCCCGTGTGCCGCAAGATCTCGATGGAAGTGATTCTCTGATGGCAGAACAACCCCACCTCTCCGTCGACCAGATCCCCTCGTACCGGCCCGATGTCCGGGTCCGAAACGTTCGGGGCGGATTCCTGGTGGCCGTGGCCAACAACGCCTTCGAACTGTCCGAGACCGCGAGCTTCATCTGGAAGCACATCGACGGACGGAACTCGATCGCCGATATCGGGCGGCTGCTGGCCGGCGAGTACGACATCGATGAGGAAACCGCGACCGCAGACACCAAGGAAATTCTGGAATATCTCGCGACGACCGGCTCTGTCGTCTTCTGACGAATGCACCAGGTCAGACGTGGTGGTGGGCCGCGAGACGTACTTGATGGGAATACGATGAACACTTCCATACTCACAGCGAACAATTGGCTGACCCCAGAGCGCACCCAATCCGCCTCCGTGACCTGGAACCAAGGCCGGCTTTCCCTTTCCGCCCCGGCAGGCGCAGGGGCCACGGGCTCCGACAGCTACTTCGTGCCGAGCCTGCCGGTCGAGGTCCACTGCCACGGGCTGGGTGACGTCGACTTCTCCGACTTCAGCCGCATGGACCTGAAGGAGCTCAACGAGGCAGCCCGGGCCGAGGGAATCATCTGCATTCCCACGCTCTACCTCCGGCAGGAGCGGCTCGACGACTTCGTCCGGTTCATGGACGTCTTCTCCGGGCAGCGCGCGGACGGGGAGCTTCCGTATATCGGAGCGATGGCCCTGGAGGGCCCGCTGGTCGCCAGCTTCGGCGGCACCCCGGCCAGTTCCGTCTGGGCGCCGTCGCGCGCGGAGTGGGACAAGCTGGCGTCCTGCGGGCCGCTCGGCCTGGCCTACATCATGCTCTCGCCCGACGCGCTGACCCCCGGCTCGTACGTCGCTCCGGCGCTGCCGGCCGGCTACCCGGACCTGGCGTGGATCGTCACCACCCTGGTGGAGCGCGGAGTGCGCCCGGCCCTGGGCCACTTCACCCGCGAGGACCCCCAACTGGGCGCCGACTGCGTGGAGGTGGCCATCAGCGCCGCCGAGGCCGCGGACTTCCCCGGAAGGGGCGTCCGAGTGATCACGGACCACCTCTTCAACGAGATGCCCTTGCTGATCAAGCACGCGTTCCGCACCTCCCGGGCGAAGGCCGAGCGAGACCGCGTCATCGCCTCGTACGACCTGCCGTCCTGGAACCTCACCGACCTGCACGAGCAGGCCGGGCCGGTCCCGGCGGCGATCATCCGCGCCGCCCACGCGGGGCGCATCACCGCCTGCCTCAACTTCGACGGTGAGCACGTGGACTTCGCCATCGCGCAGCGCGCGGTGGAACTGGCCGGGCCCTCGAACATGATGCTGATGACGGACCGCAGCGACACCCCGAACCTCGGCGGCCAGCATCTTCACCGCGACGCGGAGAACTCCCTCTGGTACCAGCACGAGGGCGTGGTGGCCGCCGGCACGCAGCCGATCGACAAGCAGATCGCCAACGTGCGCGGCCTCGGGGTCTCGGAGTCCGACATCTGGCACCTGGTCTCCTTCACCGCCCACCGCACCTTCTTCCCGGAGGCCGATCTCCTCGGCCGGCAGCCGGAGCGCGGCTGCTTCGTCGTGGACGGCAAGCGGATCGCCGTCGGCTGAGCCCACGGCTCGAAGGGGGTGCCCCGGTGGCGATGTTCGAACCCGATCCCGACTGCGTCGTGTGCGTGTGCCACTCGGTGTCCGAGGCCGAGATCGTCTCGGCGATCAGGGGCGGGGCCGACTCGGTGGACGGCATCGGCGACCGCTGCCGCGCCGGCACAGGGTGCGGGAGCTGCGTCGAGGCGCTCCATGAACTGATCGACGACTTCTCCGTCGCGGATCACGAGAAGGCCGTCGGTCACTGACCAACGCCGATGAACAGGGGCACACAGATGGGTACGCCCACCGACGAGGCAGACCTCAGGGCCTTCATGAGCATGCTGCCACCCGCCGCCCGCATGCGCGTGGCCGAGATCGCGCGCGGCCGCCCGGAACTCGACACCCGCCGGATCGAGTGCGCCGAGACCCTCTACCAGCGGGTCACCGGCCGACGGCCGTCCATCACCCTGGATCACGCCCGGTCGGCCACGGCGGCCTTCGAGGACGGGACGTTGAGCGGCATCTGGTGCGGCGGGACTTCGGCCTTCCCCGCTCCCGGCGAGGCGCGGACGGAGCTGCGCGCCCTCCACCGGGCGTTGATGGTGCACGGCGTGCTGTACCTGGCCGCGGGCCACCCCGGGCGGGAGAGCGCCGACACCGGGGAGAGCGCCGACGCCGCGGACGAACTCCTCGCCGCCCTTGCCGCGACGGGTTTCCACTCCGCGCACGTCGGTCGTGGGACCGGCGGGATCTGTGTACTCGCCTTGAAGAAGTCCCGCTGCTGCGACGACGGGCCACGCCGGATCTATGACAGCCATGCCGTCCTGTAGGAGCTCACGATGACGTACTCGCCGCGCCCCGCACGGCAGGGCCACCCGGTGTTCTGGCGGCTCTGGACGGCACACACCACCAGCGCCTTCGGCACGGCTGTCACTACCGTCGCGATGCCGTTGGTCGCCGTCCTCGAACTGGACGCCGGTCCCTTCGAGGCGAGTCTGGTGGCGGCAGCGGCCATGTGCGCGTGGCTGCTGTTCGGGCTGCCGGCCGGGGTGCTGGTGCACCGACTCCCGCTGCGCCCGGTGCTGGTCGCCGCCGACCTGGTCCGGGCCGCGGCCCTGGGGTCGGTGCCGGTGGCGGTCTTCCTGGACGCGCTCACCCTCGCCCACCTCGTGCTCGCGGCCTTCGTACTCAGCGTGGCGAGCGTGATCTTCGACGTCGGCTACTCGACCTACTTGCCCGCGGTGGTCAGCAAGGACCGGCTGACCGCCAGCAACAGCCTGCTGCAGGGCAGCGAGTCGGTCTCCCAGGTGGCGGGCCCCGCGCTGGGCGGCAGCCTGGTGCATGCCCTTGGCGCGGCGTACAGCCTGATCGCGGACGTGGTGAGCTACGTCGTCTCGGCGGCTCTGCTGCTGACCGTGCCGTCACCGCGCCATGAGGCGCCGGAGAAGGCGAAGCGCAACATGGCGGCCGAGATCCGTGAGGGCATCGAGTTCGTCCGACGGCATCCCGTGATCCGCCCGCTCGTCCTCGCCGGCACCGCCTTCAACTTCGCCACCGCGGCCTTCGAGGCGCTCACCGCCGTCTTCCTGATCCGCACGGTGCAGACCAACTCCCTCACCGTCGGTTTCCTGATCGCCAGCATGGGCCTGGGCGGTGTCATCGGCGCGGCCGTCACGACTCCCCTGGTCAACCGGCTGGGCACCACCCGGGTCGCGATCGTCACCCTGATCGTCAGCCCCGTCTGCGCCCTGATGATGCCGCTGACCTCCTCGGGCCTGGGCCTGGCCCTGTTCACGCTGGGCAACCTCGGCTGGGGCGCCTGCACGGTGACCTTCGCCATCATCGGCCGCACCTACCGCCAGACGGCCGTCACGCCGGACCTCCTCCCGCGCGTGATGGCGACCGTCCGGTTCGTCTCCTGGGGCGTCTTCCCCATCGGTGCCCTCCTCGCCGGAGTCCTCGGCGAAACCGTCGGCAACCGTGCCGCCCTGCTGATCTTCGGCCTCTGCACGCTCCTGATACCGGTCCCCGTCCTGTGCTCACCCCTCCGGAAGACCCGCGACCTCCTCCAGGTCGACCTCACCCCGTCCGAGCGTGTCTGAAAGGCGGATTGAGGGACCGGTAGTCATGCGGTGAGCCACGCGGTGAGTCACGCACAACAAGCCAGAGGCCCCATCCGCGAGCGGATGGGGCCTCTGGCCTTTTGCTTCACCGTCGGGGTGGCGGGATTTGAACCCACGACCTCTTCGTCCCGAACGAAGCGCGCTGCCAAGCTGCGCTACACCCCGGTGCAACGAGCTCTACTCTAGCCCACGCGGAGCCAGAGACGAAATCCGGTTTTCGCGCCCGCTTGTGCAGGTCAGGTCGGGTCGGCGGGGTCGGGTCAGTCGCGGGCGGTCAGGGTCAGGAGGGTGGCCTCCGGGGGGCAGGCGAAGCGGACCGGGGTGTAGCGGTTGGTGCCGCAGCCGGCGGAGACGTGCAGGTAGGAGGTGTGGCCGCCGGCCTGGTGGGTGGAGAGGCCCTTGACCCGCTTCGTGTCGATGTCGCAGTTGGTGACCAGCGCCCCGTAGAAGGGGATGCACAGCTGTCCGCCGTGGGTGTGGCCCGCGAGGATCAGGGGGTAGCGGTCGGCGGTGAAGGCGTCCAGGACACGCAGGTACGGGGCGTGGACCACGGCCAGGGAGAGGTCCGCGCCCGACTCGGGGCCGCCCGCGACCTCGCCGTAGCGGTCGCGCTTGATGTGCGGGTCGTCCAGGCCGGTCAGGGCGATCTCCAGGCCGTCCAGCTTCAGGCGGCCGCGCGCGTTCGACAGGCCGACCCAGCCGGCCGCGTCGAAGGCGTCGCGCAGGTCCTCCCAGGGGTTGTGGATCGCGCCGACCACCGGCGGGTTGCCGTTCAGGCCGTGCCGCCCGGTGGCCTTCTCCATCAGGTACTTGGCCGGGTTGCGGAGCTTGGGGCCGTAGTAGTCGTTCGAGCCGAAGACGTACGCACCGGGGTACTCCATCAGCGGGCCCAGCGCGTCCAGCGTCTCCGGCACGCCGTCCGGGTCCGAGAGGTTGTCGCCCGTGTTGATGACGAAGTCGGGGCGCAGCGCGGCGAGGGACTGCAGCCAGCGCTGCTTCTTGCGCTGGCCGCCGACCATATGGATGTCGGAGACCTGGAGAACGCGCAGCGGTCGCATTCCGCGCGGCAGTACGGGCACCGAGACCCGTCGGAGCCGGAAGGAGCGGACTTCGAAACCGGCGGCATAGGCGAGGCCGGCGGCGCCGACCGCCGTGATTCCCAGGGGTACTCCGTATCGCGCGCGCATGCGTCCCATCGTCGCAGACCCCCGCGGTGGACGAAATCTTCGGGTGATTACCGGCCAGGGCTGGCAGACTCATGGCCATGACCACGCTCAAGTCCAAGCTGCACGACGACCTCACCGCGGCGATCAAGGCGCGCGACGAGCTGCGCTCCTCCACTCTCCGGCTCACTCTCACCGCGATCGCGAAGGAGGAGGTCGCGGGCGACGCCGCCCGTGAGCTCTCCGACGCCGAGGTGGAGAAGATCATCGCGCGCGAGGCGAAGAAGCGCCGCGAGGCCGCGGAGGCGTTCGCGCAGGGCGGCCGGGCGGAGCAGGCCGAGCGGGAGCGGGCGGAGGGCGAGCTGCTCGCCGACTACCTGCCGAAGCAGCTGACGGACGACGAGCTGGACGGGCTGGTCGCGGAGGCGGTCGAGGAGGCCAAGGCGGGCGGCGCCGAGGGGCCCAGGGCCATGGGTGCCGTGATGAAGATCGTGAACCCGAAGATCGCAGGACGCGCGGAGGGCGGCCGGGTGGCCGCCGCGGTGAAGCGCCGACTCGCGGGCTGACGGGCTGAGGCCGGGGGCCGGGGCCAGTCGGCCCTTGCCCCGAGCCCCGGCCAGTCCGCGCCGGGCGCCCGTACTGCGTACGGCGTACGGGCATGTCGCGCCGGCGCCGCGAAGACGCGAGGCGCGGGCCCGGCCTGGGCGGGGCCGCAGGCCCTACCGCTGCCTGCGGCCGTGCCCGCCGCCGTTCTCGTTTCCGCCGAGGATGTCGCGCGGGTCCCAGTCCCCGTCGGTGCCGCCGATCAGGTCCGGGGGGATGGTGACGTCCGGCCACGGGCCGCCGATTCCGCCGCTCCCGTTGCGGCCCGGCTTGTCGTCCCCGCGGCCGTCGCGAGGCGGCTTCTTCTGGGCCGGGTCCTTGATCGGTACCGTCACGAAGCCCGGCGCGGGCTTGCCCTCGAGCGCCCCCGCCATGGCCTCACGCCAGATCGGGCCGGGCACCTTGCCGCCGAAGACCTTGTCCCAGGTGCGTCCGCCGATGCTGATCTTCACCATCCTGCGCTCGTGCCGCGGGTCGCCGACCCACACCGCGCCGGCCAGGTTCGGGGTGTACCCCACGAACCAGGCCGCGTAGCGCTCGTCGGTGGTGCCGGTCTTGCCCGCGCTCGCCCGGCCGCTGAGCCCCGCCTCCCGGCCCGTGCCGTCCTCGACGACGCCCTTGAGCAGCGTGGTGACGGTGTCTGCCGTCTTCTGCGACATCGCGCGTGAACACTCGGTCTGCGGCACCTTGAGCTTCTTGCCGCCCGGTGCGGTGATCGACTCGATGGCGACCGGGGTGCAGTAGACGCCGCGGTTGGCGAAGGTCGCGTACGCGGTGGCCATCGTGAGCGGGGACATCTCCTGCGTCCCGAGGGCGATCGCCGGGCCCTGGTCCAGCTTCTTGCCGTCGGCCCGCGCGACGCCCATCCTGTCGGCGAGCGTGGTCACCGGGCAAACGCCGATGTCGCTGATGAGCTGCACGTAGTAGGTGTTGACGGACTTGGCCGTCGCCTCCCTCATGCCGTACGGACCGACCTCCGTGGTGTTCTCGTTCGACACGGAGTCGCTGCCGCTCCACGAGCCGTCGCACGTGCGCACCGGGCTCGGGTACGGCATCCGGTACGGCGACGGGTAGGACTTGGTGGGCTTCACTCCCCGTTCAAGCGCGGCGGCCGCGACGATCGGCTTGAAGGTCGAGCCGGGCTGGTAGCCCACGCCGCCGCCCATGTCCTTGTCCACGGACAGGTTGATCGGGGTCTCGTTCCCCTTGAAGCCGTAGGGCCGCGACTGGCCCATGCCCACGATCCTGCCGGTGCCCGGCTCGACGAGGGTGACGGCGGTGGCCACCTCGTCGCTCGCGTAGACCTTGTCGCGTATGGCCTTCTGCACCGACTTCTGGGCCTTGGGGTCCAAGGTCGTACGGACCGTGAGGCCGCCCCGGTTCCAGCGCTTGGCCCGGTCCTCCCGGGTCTTGCCGAACACCGGGTCCTTGAGGAAGACCTCGCGGACGTAGTCGCAGAAGAAGCCCGCGCCGTCCACGGCGGTGATGCACCCGTTCTTGGGCTTGCTGACCTTGAGGCCGAGCGGCTTCTTCTTCGCCTTGTCGGCCTCGGCCTGGGAGATGTTCCTCACGTCCGCCATGCGCTGGAGCACGGTGTTGCGGCGGAGGGTCGCCTCGCGCGGGTCGTTGACCGGGTCGTAGCGGCTGGGCGACTGGACGAGGCCGGCCAGCAGTGCCGCCTCCTCCAGCTTCAGGTCCTCGGCGTGCTTGCTGAAGTAGCGCTGGGAGGCGGCCTCGGCGCCGTACGCCTGCTGCCCGAAGAAGGTGATGTTCAGGTAGTTCTGCAGGATCCGCCGTTTGCCGAGTTCCTTCTCGATCTGGATCGCGTACTTCAGCTCCCGGATCTTGCGGCCGATGGTCTGCCGGGTGGCCTCGCGGACCGCCTCGGCGTCGTTGCCCGCCTCCTCGACGAAGACGTTCTTCACGTACTGCTGGGTGAGCGTGGAGGCGCCCTCGGAGACGCCGCCGCCCTGCGCGTTCTTGTTGAGCGCGCGCAGCACGCCCTTGAGGTCGACCGCCCCGTGCTCGTAGAAGCGCGCGTCCTCGATCGCGACGATCGCCTGGCGCAGATACGGGGAGATCTTCTTCAGCGGCACCTCGGTACGGTCACGCGAGTAGACCTTCGCGATCTCGCCGCCCCGGGCGTCCAGGATGGTGGTCCGCTGGCTGAGCGGCGGCGTCTTGAGGTTGGCCGGAATCTCGTCGAACTCCTCGACGGTCCCCTTGGCCGCCAGCCCGAGCGCTCCCACGGCGGGCAGGGCGATGCCCGCCAGCACGGCACCGGCGAGCACGCTGACGCCGAGGAACTTCGCGGCCTGCTGTGTGGTGGAGAGGCCCCCGCCCGAGCGCTTCTTACCCATGGCCGAAGCCTACGTGCCGAATCGCCGGACAGGGGCCCAGGTGTTCGCATACGCTGTTTTACGCCAGCCACAAATGTGCGACCTCGCTTCATCCCCTTCATCACTCAAGTGAGTGATGAGACCTGCCCCAATTGGCGGGGTATGGCGTTGAACGTTCCCTGTGGCTCGGATGAGTCGTCCCGTTATGTCGGGAAAGCCCATAATGTCGTCAGCTCACTCCGTTGGGTGATCTGCCGCGTACGCATAGTCCGTTCGGGCCATTCAAGATTGGGCCCGCAGGGGCTGTTGCGCCCTGCCTGCCTTCCGTAACGTCCTCAACTGGCGACGGTGCATATGCCGTTTGTCGCCGTGGGGGAGCCTCGATTCGGGAGAGGACGGCGCCAGCATGGGCTGGGTAACCGACTGGAGTGCGCAGGCCGCCTGCCGCACTACCGATCCGGATGAACTATTCGTCCAAGGCGCGGCACAGAACAGAGCCAAGGCGGTGTGCACGGGCTGTCCGGTGCGGACCGAGTGCCTGGCTGATGCCTTGGACAACCGTGTCGAATTCGGCGTATGGGGTGGAATGACCGAGCGTGAGCGGAGGGCGCTGCTGCGCCGCCGGCCGACGGTCACCTCATGGCGGAGACTGCTGGAGACCGCGCGCAGTGAGTACGAGCGCGATGCGGGCATCCTGACCGTCGAAGACGAGGAAGAGTACGGCAGTTTCGCTGCCGCGGGCTAGGTCGTGCCGGCTCAGCCGGCGCGCTGCTCCTCCGGCTGGACCGCGAGGCGTTCACCGATCGCCCGCAGCCCGTCCAAGTCGTGCACATCGCCCGGGAGTGCGGCCACCTCGGCGACCGGCACCTCGGGGTGCAGAGCCGTGAAGCGGTCGCGCGTGCGCTGCTCACGTGCCAGCACCTGCATCCGCTCCGCGTGCAGTCTCAAGAGCCCTGCGGCGAGCTGTTCCGCTGACGTGGGGGAGTCGTCGTCGGGAGCGGCGTCCGGGCCGGGATCCGGAGCCGATGCGCTCCGCTGCTCAACCTTCCCGGAAAGGCGATCGACAATGCGGCGTTCGCCAAGATTTTCTACTCCGCCGACGCCCGCCGGATCGTCTGCCCCGGTGTCCGTCACGGCGTCTGCCTCAGCGTCCGTCACGGCGTCCGTCTCGGTCTCCGTACCAGCGTCCGCCTCGTGCGCCCCCTCCGCCGGACGATCCGTCAGCATCTCGGCGGCGGCCAGCGCCCGTTCCGCCGAGAGTTGGGCCGCACCGCTGCCGTGCACCCGGTTCAGCACCAGCCCGGCCAGCGGCATCCGGTCTGCCGACAGCCGCTCGACGAAGTACGCGGCCTCCCGCAAGGCGTCCCGCTCCGGGGCGGCCACCACCAGGAACGCCGTACCGGGTGCCTGCAACAGCCGGTACGTGGCGTCGGCGCGGGTGCGGAAGCCGCCGAACATGGTGTCCATCGCGGTGGCGAAGGTCTGCACGTCGCGCATCAGCTGACCGCCCAGCAGCTTGCCCAGCACCCCGGTCATCATCGACATGCCGACATTCAGCACCTTCAGCCCCGCCCGGCCGCCGACCTTGGCCGGCGCCGTCAGCAGCCTGATCAGCTTGCCGTCCAGGAAGGAGCCGAGTCGTTTCGGCGCGTCGAGGAAGTCCAGTGCCGACCGGCTCGGCGGCGTGTCGACGATGATCAGGTCCCATTCGTCGCGCGCCCGGAGCTGGCCCAGCTTCTCCATGGCCATGTACTCCTGCGTGCCCGCGAAACCGGCCGACAGCGACTGGTAGAAGGGGTTCGCCAGGATGGCGCGGGCCCGCTCGGGTTCGGCGTGCGCCTCGACGATCTCGTCGAAGGTGCGCTTCATGTCGAGCATCATCGCGTGCAGCTCGCCGCCCGCGGCCGTGTCGATGCCGCTCACCCGGCGCGGGGTGTTGTCGAGGGAGCCGATGCCCATCGACTGCGCGAGCCGCCGGGCCGGGTCGATGGTGAGGACGACGACCTTGCGGCCGCGCTCCGCGGCCCGAACACCGAGAGCCGCGGCCGTCGTCGTCTTGCCGACCCCACCGGAACCGCAGCACACCACGATGCGGGTCTGCGGATCGTCCAGCAGGGCGTCGGCCTCCAGCCGGGGTGCCGTGTCCATGGTCATGCCGCCCACCTTCTCCCGCACGGCCCGCCCCGCGCGTCCCGCTCATACCGTACGGACACCTGCCCACACCGTACGGGCGCCGTCACTCGAACCCGGATCCGGCCGCGGCTATTCCGGCCACTGCTTGCGCAGATCGGCCGCGAGCCGGTACAGCCCCGCCAGGTCGACCCCGTCGCTCAACAGCTCCAACTCGTATGTCGGCAGGCCCAACCGGGCGAGCTCCGCCCGTTGCGCGTGCTCCAGGGCGACCCGCTCCGCGTGCTCGCGTGCCTGCTCCAGTAGCGGGTCGACCAGGCGCTCGGCGAGCCCGCCGCGGCGCGCGCCGCCGAGACCGGCCCCCGAGAGGGCCTTGGCGATGGCCGTACGCCGTCCGTTCGCGGCGATCTCGACGGCCGCCAGGTCGAGGACCGGGGGGCGGACCATGTTGATGACGACCCCGCCGGCCGGCAGGTCCTCGGCGCGCAGCTCGGCGATGCCGTCCGCGGTCTCCTGGACCGGCATCTCCTCCAGCAGCGTCACCAGGTGGACGGCTGTCTGGGGCGACTTGAGGACCCCCATGACGGCCTGGGCCTGATGGTGTATCGGGCCGGTGCGGGCGAGCCCGGCCATCTCGTCGTTGACGTTCAGGAAGCGGGTGATCCGGCCCGTCGGCGGCGCGTCCATGACCACGTGGTCGTAGACGAACCGGCCGTCCCGGCCCTTGCGGCGCACCGCCTCGCACGCCTTTCCGGTCAGGAGGACGTCCTGGAGCCCCGGTGCGATCGTCGTGGCGAAGTCGATCGCGCCGAGCTTCTTCAGCGCGCGTCCGGCCGACCCCAGCTTGTAGAACATGTGGAGGTAGTCGAGCAGCGCGAACTCGGGGTCGATGGCCAGGGCGTGGACCTCGCCGCCCCCGGGACCGACCGCGATCTTGCGTTCTTCATACGGCAGCGCCTCCGTCTCGAAGAGCTGTGCGATGCCCTGGCGGCCTTCGACCTCGACCAGCAGGGTGCGCCTGCCCTCGCTCGCGAGAGCCAGCGCGAGTGCGGCGGCGACCGTGGTCTTGCCGGTTCCGCCCTTGCCACTGACGACATGGAGCCTGCTCACATGGCGGAGCCTAGCCAGTCGCCGTGAGGAGTACGCACCAGCCCCCAGGAGAGAGGCATTACAGTCAGCACCATGACCAAGTGGGAATACGCGACCGTGCCGCTGCTCGTGCACGCGACCAAGCAGATCCTGGACACCTGGGGCGAGGACGGCTGGGAGCTGGTCCAGGTCGTGCCGGGCCCGAACAACCCCGAGCAGCTGGTGGCCTATCTCAAGCGGGAGAAGGCGTGAGCGCGGTCGAGGAGAAGCTCGCCGAGCTCGGGCTGACCCTGCCGGAGGTCGCGGCGCCGCTCGCCTCGTACGTGCCGGCGGTACGCACCGGTTCGTACGTGTACACCGCGGGCCAGCTGCCGATGGTCGAGGGCAAGCTGGGCGTGACCGGCAAGGTCGGCGCCGAGGTGACGCCGGAGGAGGCCAAGGAGCTGGCGCGCACGTGCGCGCTGAACGCCCTGGCGGCCGTGAAGTCGGTGGTCGTCGACCTCGACAAGATCGTCCGTGTGGTCAAGGTCGTCGGTTTCGTCGCCTCGGCCCCGGACTTCACCGGACAGCCGGGCGTGATCAACGGCGCGAGCGAGCTGCTGGGCGAGGTGCTGGGGGCCAAGGGCGTGCACGCGCGGAGCGCGGTGGGCGTCGCGGTGCTGCCGCTGGACGCGCCGGTCGAGATCGAGTTCCAGGTCGAGGTCGCGGACTAGTCGAGGTCGCGGACTGGTCGAGGTCGCGGACTGGTCGAGGCCGCGGACCAGGGGGCGCGGGCCGAGACTCGCGGAGTGGGCCGCCGGAATGGTCCCCCTCGAACATCCGCGCGTAACCGCATAGCATCCGGCCATGTCGTCCATGACCCATGGGACCAATGGCCAGTGGTATCCACCTGAGTGGCCAGACCGCATCCGGGCGCTCGCCAACGGCGAGCTGACCCCGGTCTCGCCGCGCCCGGCGGCCACCGTGCTCCTGCTGCGGGACGGCGCCGACGGCCCGGCTGTCTACATGCTGCGCAGACGCGCCTCCATGGCCTTCGCCGGAGGCGCGTACGCGTATCCCGGCGGCTCGGTCGACCCGCGTGACGAGGGCGGGGTGGCCTGGTCCGGGCCCAGCCGCGCCGCGTGGGCGCGGCGGCTCGGCCTCGGCGCCGACGAGACCGCCGCGCAGGCCGTGGTGTGCGCCGCGGTGCGGGAGACCTTCGAGGAGTCGGGCGTCCTGCTCGCCGGGCCCACCCCCGGCACGGTCGTCGCGGACACCACGGGTGACGACTGGGAGGCCGACCGCGAGGCGCTCGTCGCCCGGGAGCTGTCGTTCGCCGACTTCCTGGGGCGCCGCGGGCTCGTCCTGCGGTCCGATCTCCTGGGGGGCTGGGCGCGCTGGATCACCCCGGAGTTCGAGCCGCGCCGTTACGACACCTGGTTCTTCGTGGCCGCGCTGCCGGAGGGGCAGCGCACGCGCAACGCCTCCACCGAGGCGGACCGTACGGTGTGGATCCGGCCCCAGGACGCGGCTGACGGCTACGACAGGGGCGAGCTGCTGATGATGCCGCCGACGATCTCCACGCTGCGCGAGGTCGCGCCGTACGGCACGGTCGCCGAGGCGATGAGCGCCGCGGGCGGCCGGGACCTGACGCCCGTCCTGGCGCGGGCCGCCCTGGTGGGCGGGGAGCTGGTGCTGAGCTGGCCCGGTCACGAGGAGTTCACCAAGCACATCGAGAAGGGCGGCCCGGCCACATGACGTACGCAGCCTCGCTGCCCGGACAGCCGCGCGGCGGTGCCGTCGGCGGCCCCGCCACCGCCCGCGCCGTATGCGTACTCGCGCCCAATCCCTCCGCGATGACGCTGGACGGCACCAACACCTGGATCGTGGCGGAACCCGATTCCGATCTCGCCGTCGTCATCGATCCCGGACCACTCGACGAGGGCCATTTGAGCGCCGTCGTCGACACCGCCGAACGCGCGGGCAAACGAGTGGCGCTGACGCTGCTCACCCACGGCCACGCGGACCACGCCGAGGGCGCGGCGCGCTTCGCGGAGCTGACGCGTACGCGGGTACGGGCCCTGGACCCGGCACTGCGGCTCGGTGACGAGGGCCTGGGCGCGGGTGATGTGATCACGACCGGCGGGCTTGAGCTGCGGGTCGTCCCGACCCCGGGACACACCGCCGACTCGCTCTCCTTCCACCTCCCGGCCGATGCCGCCATCCTCACCGGGGACACCGTGCTGGGGCGCGGTACGACGGTCGTCGCCCACCCGGACGGGCGGCTCGGCGACTACCTCGACTCACTGCGACGGCTGCGCTCGCTGACGGTGGACGACGGGGTGGACACGGTTCTGCCCGGCCATGGGCCGGTGCTGAACGACGCGCGCGGCGCGGTGGAGTTCTACCTCGCGCATCGGGCGAACCGGCTGGCGCAGGTCGAGACGGCGGTCGAGAACGGCTACCGCACGGCGCCGGAGGTCGTCGCACACGTCTACGCGGACGTGGACCGGTCGCTGTGGCCCGCGGCGGAGCTGTCGGTGCGTGCGCAGCTCGACTACCTGCGGGAACACGGGCTGATCTGAGACGCGGCAGGACGCGAACGCCGCCCGTGCCCGCGCCCCGGGCGGAACCCGGGGAACGCGGAGGGGCGGCGTCCGTACTGCCGACGGCCTGCTGTCAGCCGGTCTCGTGCCGGCGGGTCAGCGCGACCGCTTGGCCAGGCGCTCGACGTCGAGCAGGATCACGGCCCGCGCCTCCAGGCGCAGCCAGCCGCGGCCCGCGAAGTCCGCGAGCGCCTTGTTGACCGTCTCGCGGGAGGCGCCGACCAGCTGGGCCAGCTCCTCCTGGGTCAGGTCGTGCACGACGTGGATGCCCTCCTCCGACTGCACACCGAAGCGGCGCGACAGGTCGAGCAGCGCGCGGGCCACACGGCCGGGCACGTCGGAGAAGACCAGGTCGGACATCTGGTCGTTGGTCTTGCGCAGCCGCCGGGCCACGGCGCGCAGCAGCGCGGTGGCGACCTCGGGCCGGGCGTTGAGCCAGGGCTGGAGGTCACCGTGGCCGAGGCCGAGCAGCTTCACCTCGGTGAGCGCGGTCGCGGTGGCGGTGCGAGGGCCGGGGTCGAACAGGGACAGCTCGCCGATCAGCTCGCCGGGGCCGAGCACGGCCAGCATGTTCTCGCGACCGTCGGGAGAGGTGCGGTGGAGCTTCACCTTGCCCTCGGTGACCACATACAGGCGGTCGCCCGGGTCGCCTTCGTGGAAGAGTGCGTCCCCGCGCGCGAGGGTGACCTCCCCCATAGAGGCGCGCAGCTCAGCGGCCTGCTCGTCATCGAGCGCCGCGAAAAGCGGGGCGCGCCGCAGAACGTCGTCCACGAGATCTCTCCTTGTCGACATGCACAGGGGACCGTGGTCTCCATGATGCCGGACGGTAAAACAGTGCGATCAATCACAAGTTTGACGCACCGGTGCAAGGGACCGTACGGCAGGGGTCCGATTGGGGGGCCTATTTCGTGCGGCCGGGCCGGATGTCAGTCCCTGGGCTTACGCTGGCCGGGTGTCCAATACGCCGGTGAGAGCACAGGGCAAGGGGGCCGGACGGGTGAGCGGGGCTCGTAATTCTGCTGTGGGCGAACAGTCGCCTGGCGCCACGGAGAAAGCCGTGAAACGGGACAAAACCACCAAGGCCGCGCGTCCGGACGAAGCCCCCGAGGCTCCGGCGAAGACCGCGAAGACCGCGAAGCCTGTGAAGGCAGCGAAGACCGCGAAGCCGGTGAAGGCCGCGAAGCCGGCGAAGATCACGAAGGCCGCCAAGCCCGAGTCCCGGGTCGCCCTCGTCCGCCGGGCCCGCCGGATCAACCGCGAGCTCGCCGAGGTGTATCCGTACGCCCACCCCGAGCTGGACTTCGAGAACCCCTTCCAGCTCCTCGTCGCCACCGTGCTGTCCGCGCAGACCACCGACCTGCGCGTCAACCAGACGACGCCCGCGCTCTTCGCCGCCTATCCGACGCCCGAGGACATGGCCGCCGCCGATCCGGAGGAGCTGGAGCAGCTCATCCGGCCCACCGGATTCTTCCGGGCCAAGGCCAAGTCGCTCCTCGGCCTCTCCGCCGCCCTGCGGGACCGCTTCGGCGGTGAGGTTCCGGGCCGTATAGAGGACCTGGTGACGCTGCCGGGCGTCGGCCGCAAGACGGCCAATGTGGTCTTGGGCAACGCGTTCGGCGTCCCGGGTGTCACTGTCGACACCCACTTCGGGCGGCTGGTGCGGCGCTGGAAGTGGACGGAGCAGGAGGACCCGGAGAAGGTCGAGGCGGAGGTCTGCGCGCTCTTCCCGAAGAGCGAGTGGACGATGCTCTCGCACCGGATCATCTTCCACGGCCGCCGCATCTGCCACGCCCGCAAGCCCGCCTGCGGCGCCTGCCCGATCGCACCGCTCTGCCCGGCGTACGGGGAGGGTGAGACCGATCCGGACAAGGCGAAGAAGCTGCTGAAGTACGAGATGGGCGGGCAGCCGGGCCAGCGGTTGCGACCTCCGCCGGACTTCCCCGGCAAGCCGGCCGCGCCGCTGGGGGCTGCCGAGTGACGAGCACGTTCGGCGGCGGGGTGGGGGTCAGCGCGCAGGGCCTGCCCGGCTGGCTGCTGCCGGTCGCGCGCGCCGCGGAGACCGTAGAGCCCGGGCAGCTCAGCCGCTTTCTGCCGCCGCCGCACGGTGGTCGCCAGTCCGCCGTGCTGGTCCTCTTCGGAGAGCGGGACCACGCCCCTGAGCTGCTGCTGATGGAGCGGTCGGGTTCGCTGCGCTCCCATGCCGGACAGCCGTCCTTCCCGGGCGGGGCGCTGGATCCGGAGGACGGGGATCCGGAAGGCGAGGGGCCGCTGCGGGCGGCGTTGCGCGAGGCGGAGGAGGAGACCGGGCTGGACCCCTCCGGGGTGCAGGTCTTCGGTGTGCTGCCCCGGCTCTACATCCCGGTGAGCGGTTTCGTCGTCACTCCGGTGCTGGGCTGGTGGCGCCGGCCCAGCCCGGTCGCGCCGGTCGACCCGGCCGAGACGGCGCGCGTCTTCACCGTTCCGGTGGCGGACCTCACGGATCCGGCGAACCGCGCCACGGCCGTTCACCCGAGCGGACACCGGGGCCCCGCGTTCTGCGTCGAGGGCGCACTCGTCTGGGGCTTCACTGCCGGGGTGATCGACCGGATCCTGCACTTCGCTGGCTGGGAGCGGCCCTGGGACCGGGACAGGCACGTCCCCCTCGACTGGCGCGCGTGAGAGCGTGGACCCCGTGCTGTGTTCCGCCCGGCGACCCTTGCGAGGCAGATTTCGGTGAACGTGCTGGACGTCCTGCTGCTCCTGGCCGCCGTGTGGTTCGCCGTCGTCGGGTACCGCCAGGGCTTCGTGGTCGGCGTGCTGTCGGTGACCGGTTTCCTCGGCGGTGGCCTCGTCGCCGTCTACCTGCTGCCCGTGGTCTGGGACTCGGCGAGCAAGGAGGGATCCTCACCGGGTTCGTTCGGCGCGATCACGGCCGTCGTCCTGGTGATCGTGTGCGCCTCGGTCGGGCAGGCCGCCACCACTCACCTCGGCAGCAAACTGCGTCGGCACATCACCTGGTCGCCTGCCCGTGCCCTGGACGCGACCGGTGGCGCGCTGGTGAACGTCATAGCGATGCTGCTGGTCGCGTGGCTGATCGGCTCCGCGCTGGCCGGGACGTCCCTGCCGACGCTCGGCCGGGAGGTCCGTAACTCCAAGGTGCTGCTCGGGGTCTCCCGGGTGGTCCCCGAGCAGGCCAACACCTGGTTCAGCGACTTCTCCTCCGTGCTCGCGCAGAACGGCTTCCCCCAGGTCTTCTCACCCTTCGCCAACGAACCCATCAGGGCCGTCCCGGCACCGGACCCCGAGCTCGCGCGGAGCCCGGTCGCCGGCGTGGCCAAGCGGAGCATCGTGAAGGTCGTCGGCACGGCCTCCGGCTGCGGCAAGGTCCTCGAAGGCACCGGCTTCGTCTTCGCCCCGAACCGGGTGATGACCAACGCCCACGTCGTCGGTGGTGTCGACGAGCCGACGGTGCAGATCGGCGGGGAGGGAAAGCTCTACGACGCGGATGTCGTGCTCTACGACTGGAAGCGCGACATCGCCGTCCTCGACGTGCCGAGGCTGCGCGCGCCCGCGCTCCGGTTCACCGAGGGTGACGCACGCAGCGGGAACGACGCCATCGTCGCGGGATTCCCGGAGAACGGCGGATTCGATGTCCGATCGGCCCGGGTGCGCGGCCGTATCGATGCCGACGGCCCCGACATCTACCACCGCGGCACGATCCGCCGCGATGTCTACTCGCTGTACGCGAAGGTTCGCCCGGGCAACTCCGGTGGCCCGCTGCTCACCCCCGAGGGGCGGGTGTACGGCGTGGTCTTCGCCAAGTCCCTGGACGACGCGAACACCGGATACGCGCTCACCGTGGACGAGGTGCGCGAGGACATCGAGCAGGGCCGTACGGCCGAGCGCAGGGTCGACAGTCAGGGGTGCGCGCTGTGAACCGGCCGAGGTCCGCGCTGTGACCTGCTGAAGGTCCGCGTCAGCGGCTGCGCGGATGGCGCAGGCGCGCCGAGACCCAGCGAGCCCTGCGCCGGATGATCCGCGGAATACCGATCCGCGGATCATGGTCGTGGTCTTGTCGACTCCGTCCGGGTGGCGACCCCAGGAGGTGCCCGGTCGTGGTGGTGTTGACGTCGGAGCCGCGGTCGCGTGGTGCGTCACGGTAGTCGTGCGTCCAGCCCATACACCGGACTGTGCCCGGGTCCCGGGGTCCGTAATCGCGGAGGGGTGCGTCAGTTGGCCTATGCGCCAGGCATTTACCCGCGGGTACGGCGGAGGGTTGTCGATCCCGCGTCGGCCGTCCGCGAAGCCCCCGGCCCCGGTCAGCGGTCGGGTTCGGGGTCCTTCAACCAGTTGATCAGCTCTGTCGAGAAGGCGACGGGGTCCTCTTCATGAGGGAAGTGTCCGAGCCCGTCGAAGAGCCGCCAGCGGTACGGCGCCTCCACGTACTGCCCGGAGCCCGCGGCGCTGCGCGTCCGCATCACCGGGTCGAGTGAACCGTGCACATGCAGGGTCGGCACCCGGACCGGCAGCTTCATTCGTCGGTTGAACTGGAAACCATCCGGCCGGGCCAGCGACCGCACCATCCACCGGTACGGCTCGATCGAGCAGTGCGCCGTCGAGGGGATCAGCATCGCCCGCCGGTAGGCGTCCACCACGTCGTCGTCCGGGGGCACCGGCCCCGACCAGTCCCGGAGGAGCCGCCCCACCAGCGCCGCGTCGTCCGCGACGAGTTGGCGCTCGGGGATCCACGGTCGCTGGAATCCCCAGATGTGGCTGCTCGCCGCGGACTGCCTGACGTCCGCCACCATCGCCGAGCGCCAGCGCCGCGGGTGCGGCGACGAGGCGACGGCGAGCCGCCGGACCAGCTTGGGGCGCATCACCGCCGCCGTCCACGCCAGGTATCCGCCCAGGTCATGGCCGACCAGCGCGGCGTCGGGCTCGCCGAGTGAGCGGATCACGCCGGTGATGTCGAGGGCGAGGTTGGCAGGGTCGTAGCCGCGAGGTGTGCGGTCACTGCCGCCGACCCCGCGCAGATCCATCGCCACCGCCCGGAAACCGGCCTCGGCCAGGGCCGTCAGCTGGTGCCGCCAGGTCCACCAGAACTGCGGGAACCCGTGCAGCAGCAGCACCAGCGGGCCGTCGCCCGCCTCGGCGATGTGGAAGCGCGCGCCGTTCGCCGCGACATCCCGGTGGGTCCAGGGGCCGTCGAGGCGTACGACCGCGCCGGCGGTATCGGGAGCCGTCATGCAGACGAGCGTGTCACATCGGCGGCCGCGACATGGGTGTCGACGGCAGCGCGCGGATGCGGTTTGACGTTCGACAGTACGGCGGCCGTCTGCTTGGCCGAATCAATGGACTTCTGCGGGGGCTTGACCTTCTTGAACTTGGCCACGGCGGAGAGCCCGAGCACGATCGCGAGCAGCCAGTAGATGCCGCCGACGATGAGGAAGCACCAGACGAGCCCGAGATCGGTCCACGCATGGAAACCGTAGGCCAGGGCGAAGCTGAGCACGGGCAGGGAGAACAGGATCAGCACCCCGGCCACGATGATCGCCCCGCTGCCGATCGCGGCGCGCTTGACGTCCTGCCGGAGCTCGGCCTTGGCCAGCGCGATCTCGTCGTGTACCAGCGCCGACAACTCGCTGGTCGCCGAAGCCACCAGCTGGCCGAGGCTGCGGTTCCCGCCGTCTTCGGCTGCGCTCATCGCCATCTCCCTCTGCTTCGCGTGGACGTCAAGCCTCTCAGATCATGCCGGACCGCCATCACCGGTGCCCCTGGCGGCGGCCGCTTCGGCGAGGCGGCGGTGTTCGGCCGCCTTGGCTTCGTGGATGACGGCCATCCGCAGGTGGTACTCCGGATTGCCCTGCTCGTAGATGTCGGGGATGCCGTCCAGGTCCTCGTCCCGGTCCTCGTCGGCGCACAGCTTCTGATACCTGTTGTTCCGCAGCTTGAGGAGTACACCCGCGAGCACCGCGGCGAGCAGCGAACCGATCAGCACGGCCGCCTTCACCTCGGCGGCGAGTGCCGGGTCCTCGGGGAAGGCCAGTTCGCCGATGAGCAGCGAGACGGTGAAACCGATCCCGGCGAGGGAGGCGACGGCGAACACATCCGCCCAGGCCAGGTCCTCGTTGAGGGTCGCCTTGGTGAACCGGGCCGCCAGCCAGGAGCCGCCGAAGACGCCTATGGTCTTGCCCGCCACCAGGCCGAGGACGACACCGAGGGTCTCCGGCCGGGTGAAGACATCCGCCACGGCGTCACCGGAGATCGAGACCCCGGCGGCGAACAGCGCGAACAGCGGTACCGCGAGGCCGGCCGAGAGAGGTCGCACCTGGTGCTCGATGTGCTCGGCGGGGGAGCGCTCCTCGCCGTCCCGCATGGTGCAGCGCAGCATCAGGCCCATGGCGACACCGGCGACCGTGGCGTGTACCCCGCTGGCGTGCATCAGCGCCCAGATCACGACGGCCAGCGGAACGTAGACGTACCAGCCGCGTATGCCCTTGTGGTGCAGCAGCCAGAAGACGGCCAGGCCGGCCACGGCCAGGCCGAGAGCTGCGAAGTCGATCTCCTGGGTGAAGAAGATCGCGATGATGAGGATCGCGAACAGGTCGTCGACGACGGCGAGGGTCAGCAGGAAGGCCCGGAGCGCGGCGGGCAGCGCCGTGCCGATGACGGCGAGCACGGCGAGGGCGAAGGCGATGTCCGTCGCCGTCGGGACCGCCCAGCCCTCCAGACTGCCGCCACCGGTGGTGTTGACCACCGTGTAGACGAGCGCGGGTGCGGCCATGCCGCAGATCGCCGCGATGACCGGCAGCGCCGCGGCCTTGGGGTCCCGCAGTTCGCCCGCGATCAACTCGCGCTTGAGCTCGATGCCGGCGACGAAGAAGAAGACGGTGAGCAGTCCGTCCTTGGCCCACTCGGCGATGGACAGGCGCAGATGCAGCGACTCGGGGCCGAAGGAGAAGTCCTTGACGTCGTCGTAGACATCGTGGAGCGGGGAATTGGCGCAGACCAGAGCGACGATGGCCGCGAGGAGCAGCAGCACACCGCCGACCGTCTCCGTACGGAGCGCGTCGGTGACGAACCTGCGCTCCGGGAGGGACTGACGTCCGAGGAACTTGCGGTCGTTGGGCGCGGCCACAGCGGCTGACCTCCTGAAGTCGGACGGGCGGGTACACGTGTGCTGTGTGCCGACCAGACTTCCCGGCGCGCCTCTGATTCTTGTCGCGATTTTTACGCGTCAGGGACTTACTTTAGCCGGTATGGGTGAAGGGCGCCCCGGCGATTGTGGACACCCTTCCTCCGATTGCTGCTCTGACCTGGTGGTTTCCTCGGCCAGGTGGTCCGGTCAGTCCTCGCCTGGGGCGCTGGGGAGCTTGCTCTGGATCAGCTCCATGACGGAAGAGTCGGTGAGCGTGGTGACATCACCCAGTGCGCGGTTCTCGGCGACGTCGCGCAGCAGCCGCCGCATGATCTTGCCGGAGCGGGTCTTGGGCAGCTCGGCGACCGGCAGGATCCGCTTGGGCTTGGCGATCGGACCGAGCTGCTTGGCGACATGGCCGCGCAGCTCCTCCACCAGCCCGTCCTCCGACTCTGCGGATGCCGCCGCCGTCTCCGCCGCGCCGCCGCGCAGGATGACGAAGGCGCAGATGGCCTGGGTCGTCTGCGGGTCGGTCGCGCCGACGACCGCCGCCTCGGCCACCTTCGGGTGCGAGACCAGCGCCGACTCGACCTCGGTGGTGGAGATGTTGTGTCCGGAGACCAGCATGACGTCGTCGACCCGGCCCAGCAGCCAGATGTCGCCGTCGTCGTCCTTCTTGGCGCCGTCGCCCGCGAAATAGCGGTCGGTGAAGCGCGACCAGTAGGTGTCCAGATAGCGCTGGTCGTCGCCCCAGATCGTACGGAGCATCGACGGCCACGGCTCGGTGAGGACGAGGTAGCCGCCGGAGCCGTCGGGCACCTCGTTGGCATCGTCGTCCACGACGGTGGCGGAGATGCCCGGGAGCGGGGTCTGCGCCGAACCCGGCTTGGTCGCGGTCACGCCCGGCAGCGGGCTGATCATGATGCCGCCGGTCTCGGTCTGCCACCAGGTGTCGACCACGGGCGTGGTGTCCCCGCCGATGTGCTTGCGGTACCAGATCCATGCTTCGGGATTGATCGGCTCGCCGACCGAACCGAGGATGCGCAGACTGCTGAGATCGAACTTGGCCGGGATGTCGTCGCCCCACTTCATGCAGGCGCGGATCGCGGTGGGGGCGGTGTAGAGGATCGTGACGCCGTACTTCTGGACGATCTCCCACCAGCGGCCCTGGTGCGGAGTGTCCGGCGTGCCCTCGTACAGCACCTCGGTCGCGCCGTTGCTCAGCGGCCCGTAGACGATGTACGAGTGGCCGGTGACCCAGCCGACGTCGGCGGTGCACCAGAAGACGTCGGATTCCGGCTTGAGGTCGAAGACCGCGTGGTGTGTGTACGACACCTGGGTGAGGTAGCCGCCGGTGGTGTGCAGGATGCCCTTCGGCTTACCGGTCGTGCCCGAGGTGTAGAGGATGAACAGCGGGTGCTCGGCGTCGAACGCCTCCGGGGTGTGCTGGTCCGACTGGCGGTCCACCAGGTCGTGCCACCAGACATCGCGGCCCTCGGTCCACGCGGTGTCCTGCCCGGTGCGGCGGACGACCAGGACGCTGCGTACGTTCTCGGTGCCGGGCCTGGTCAGCGCCTCGTCGACGGCGGGCTTGAGTGCCGACGGCTTGCCGCGGCGGTACCCGCCGTCCGCGGTGATGACCACGCGCGCGTCGGCGTCCTGGATCCGGGTGGCGAGGGCGTCGGCCGAGAAACCGCCGAAGACCACGGAGTGCGGGGCGCCGACGCGGGCGCAGGCCAGCATGGCGACGATCGTCTCCGGAATCATCGGCATGTAGATGGCCACCCGGTCGCCGCTGTGGACGCCCAGCTCGGTGAGCGCGTTGGCGGCGCGGGAGACCTCGCGCTGGAGCTCGGCGTAGGTGATCGAGCGGCTGTCGCCGGGCTCGCCCTCGAAGTGCAGGGCGACGCGGTCGCCGAGGCCGTTCTCCACATGGCGGTCGACGCAGTTGTACGCGACGTTCAGCTTGCCGTCGGCGAACCACTTGGCGAACGGCGGATTCGACCAGTCCAGCGTCTCGGTCGGCTCGTCGGCCCAGGTCAGGCGGCGTGCCTGCGCGGCCCAGAAGCCCAGCCGGTCGGCCTTCGCCCGCTCGTACGCCTCCGCGGTGACGTTGGCGTGCCCGGCCAGATCGGCAGGCGGTGCGAAGCGGCGCTCCTCTTTGAGGAGGTTGGCCAGGCTCTCGTTGCTCACGACATCTCCCATTCCCAGGGTGCCCGTTGTGTCCCGGGTCATAGCTCATCAGCCGGTGGCGGGCCCTGACAAGAGTTCTCGGTAAAAATTGGTTTAGACCTGTTGGTTGTTCCTCTCCTTCGTCGGCGCCGCCCCGCCCGGTCACCCCTTCTGGGCGTACCGCCATTCCTCAGAGCTGTACGGCGTCCAGTGCGTCCGGCACCTCCGGTCGCACAGCTGTGAACGTGCCCGATGCTCGGTCCAGGACATAGGCCTGCGCCTCCCCCACGTGGAAATACATTCCGTGCAGTGCGAGCGAGCCCGCGGCCACTCGGCGCGCCACGCATGAGTGGGCCAGAAGGTGGTCGAGCTGCTGCACCACATTGACGAGGGCCAGCCGCTCGGCGTCGTCGGTGACCGGCCGGTCGGTCAGCGTGATCTCGTTCCGCTTCTGGCGCCGGCAGCGCTCCATACGGGCGAGGCTCGGCCGCCCATGCCGCAGCCAGCGGGCGAGCGGTGTCTGTGCGCCGGGCTCGTTGGACGAGCCGAGTAGTGCCTGCATCGCACCGCACCCGGAGTGGCCGCACACGGTGATGCTGCCCACCTCCAGCACCTCCACCGCGTACTCGATCGCCGCGCCCACCGAGTCACAGGCGGCATCGCTGCCCGGCGGCGGCATGAGGTTCCCGACATTGCGCACCGTGAACAGATCGCCCGGCCCGCTGGAGGTGATCATGCTCGTGACCAGGCGCGAGTCCGCGCAGGTGAGGAAGAGCTGGGTGGGTTTCTGGCCCTCGCGCGCAAGTCGCGCCAGCTCGTCCCGCACCAGTGGGGCCGTGTTGCGCTGGAACGCGCTCACCCCACCCAGCAGTTGGCTGCCCCCCGGCGGGGCGGACGCGGCGGGTCGGGTGCAGTGGTGGTTGTGCCAGGGCGTCCAGGGGCGGCACGCGTGGGCGCTGGCGGGCTCCGCGATCGGCTGGCCGGAGGGGCCGCTGACGGTGACCCACCCTTTATGCGCACGGTGAGAGTTCGACCAAGACTGCAGCGCGTCGTACGCGGCGTGGTCCATGAAGGATCCGCCCAGCTCCACCACGACGTTCGTGCCCGGCGGTACCTGAGCCAGAGCCCTGGTCAGCCGAGGCACGGCCAGGAAGGTCAACTGACCGTCGACACTCACCCGGTGACCGCCCGCCTCGTCGGTCACGGTGATGCGGGTATGAGTGAGACGGCGAAGCGCCGTGAAGACGGCGACAGTGACGCCCACGGCCACCGCTGTCAACACTCCGAACAGGACGACCGCGCTCAGCGTGGCCGCGTACACCGGAAACTCGCGGTGCCGCTGCACATGCTTGATATGGGCGAAGCTCACCATCTTCACCCCGACGACCATCACCAGCGCGGCAAGCACGGCGAGCGGGATGAGCTCCAGTACCCCCGCCAGGAGACCGGCGCACAGCACCACCCAGATCCCGTGCAGAACGGTGGAACGGCGGCTTCGGGCCCCGGCCTTGACGTTCGCCGATCCGCGGATCGCCCCGCCTGCTACGGCCAGGCCGCCCAGCAGCCCGGAGACGATGTTGGCGGCGCCCTGACCGACGAGCTCGCGGTCCAGTCGGGCAGCCGGAGCGCGACACGCGTCCGGCCGGGTTGTCTGCAACCTGTCGATGGCGACGGCGGACAGCAGGGACTCCATGCTCGCGACCAGTGTCACCGTGAGCACGGCAGCGACCAGCCCGAGCACCGGCCCGTCCGGCAGCCCGGGGACCGCGTGCAGCTGCCAGGACGGCAGGTCCACGCGCGGCACGGACATCCCTGTCCCGGCGGCGGTGGCGGTTGCCACAGCGGCCAGAGGCGCCGGGACCGCACGGGCCCATCGCCCCGCGTCGCCCGGGAGCCGCGGCCAGACGGCGAGCACCCCGACGGTGACGGCGCCGATCAGGAGCGCACTCATATGAGGATGCCGCAACTCTCCAGGCAACGCGGCGAGGCTGCTGACCGCTGAGTTGCCGGGCTGCTCCCCGAGCAGCACGTGCAACTGGCCGATCGCGATGACGACGCCGATGCCCGCGAGCAGGCCGTGGATGATGGCAGGGCTGATCGCCAGCGCGGCGCGCGCCACTCTCAGTGCCCCGAGGGCGAGTTGCGCAACGCCTGCAAGAACGGTGATCGCGCACGTCGTGCGCCAGCCGTACCGCTGGATCAGTTCGGCAGTGACCACGACGAGGCCGGTGGCCGCCCCGGTGACCTGCAAGGGAGCGCCGCCGAGCAGGCCGGCGACGATCCCGCCCACCGCCGCCGCCACCAGGCCGGCCTGCGCGGGGGCGCCGGTAGCCAGGGCGATGCCGAGCGACAGCGGAATAGAGATAAGAAAGAGGACGATCGAGGCGGAGATATCCCGGCGCCAGGCGCGCCTGTCGATCCGGGTCAAGAGCTGCAACATACCCGTCTCCTCCGGGGCTGCGCGGCCGCTGACCTGGTCACTTCGGACTGGCCTCGGCCGTGTGTCACGGTGGGTGATGGTTCGGTAACTCTCAAGCGCTGGTAAATGAATCGTAATGCCGAGTAAAGGCAGTGAGAAGCTTTTTGATCAATCAGTCCACGCGTTCCATCGAACGAGTGAATCTTCATGTGAAGCGGAATATCACCGCTTGCTCGTCTTGTGGCTGCGAGGTCGTGCGGCGTTCTGCCGACACGGACAAGCCGAGACGCGGGGGAATGACGGCGGCCGGGAACGGCTCGCCGCGGCGGCGAGCCGGATGGCGGACTCGCAGGTCGGCGCGCACGGGCGCAAGGAGAGGGGGCCGGTACCCGCAGACGGGTGTGAGGGCCTGGTGCCGGCGAGGATGGTCAGAAGCTGCTGCCCCGCGGCCGGGTCGTTCGGGAAGCAGGCTGAGAGGGCTGGACGCCGGAGAGCGTCCGGCGCGGGGCTGGGCGGCCCGCCTTGCTGATCAGCCGCCCAGCGCCCTTGCGGCCATCGGGTCCGGTCAGGCCGGCTGGGGGGTGGCCATGGCCTGTTCGTCGAGGACGAAGGCGGGGTCGACCTGAGCGGCCAGGTCGACGCCTGTCCGCTCGTTGCCCCAACTCGCCGCGTTCTTCAGGTGGAAGTGCACCATCTGGCGGCTGTAGCGCCGCCAGTCCCGCTGCGCGTACGACGCGTCCACCGTCTCGTGCAGGGTCCGCAGAGCGTGCCGGTTGGTCTCCTCCAGCTGGCCGAAGGGGCGTGGGCGGCCCTTTTCCATGGCGCGTACCCAGTCGGAATGGCCGACCGTGACGAGGAGGTCCTCGCTCACCTCCTCGCGCAGGAAGTCGAGATCGTCCGGGCCCTGCACCTTGTTGCCGACGACGCGCAGCGCGACGCCGAAGTCCCGCGCGTATTCCTTGTACTGGCGGTACACGGCGATGCCTTTACGGGTGGGTTCGGCGACCAGGAAGGTCATGTCGAACCGGGTGAACATGCCGGACGCGAACGAGTCACTGCCCGCCGTCATGTCGACGACCATGAACTCGCCGCGGCCGTCCACCAGATGGTTGAGGCAGAGCTCCACCGCGCCGACCTTGGAGTGGTAGCAGGCCACGCCCAGGTCGGATTCGGTGAAGGGACCCGTGGCCATCAGCCGGACCTCCCCGTCGTCCAGGCGCACGGTCCGCGCGCACGCCTCGTACACCGGGTTGTCCTCGGCGATCCGCAGCAGCCGCGATCCGACACCCGGCGGCGTGGTCTTGATCATCGTGTCGGCGGAGGCGATGCGGGGGTTCGAACCCCGCAAGTAGTCCTTGATCAGTGGAAGATGGGCGCCCATCGCAGGCAGTGCGGCGGCTTCCACCTCGTCGAGTCCGAGAGCCGCGCCGAGGTGCTGGTTGATGTCCGCGTCGACGGCGATGACCGGGGCGCGGGTGGCGGCGAGGTGGCGGATGAAAAGAGAGGACAGCGTCGTCTTGCCGCTGCCGCCCTTGCCTACGAAAGCGATCTTCATATTCAGGAAGACTAGTGGGAATGGGGTGGCGCAGGGCGGGGACGCGTGAAGAAGACCACTCCAAAGGAGGGTGGGCCGCCTAGGTGCGTAGGGTCATACCCATGAGTAGTACGACAGCTGATCCGCTCGCCGCTCTTGGCGCCCTGCCCGGCGTGCCCGATGCCGTGGACGCCGTGCGCATGGCGGTCGACCGGGTTTACGGTCACCGGGTCATGCGCCGCCGCAGCAACGAGGTGACCTCCGAGGCCGCGCTGCGCGGCGCGCGCGGTTCGGCGGCCCTGGCGGGAGCTGACTGGGCGCTCGAAGAGGTGCGTCGCCGTACCGATTTCGGGGTCGAGGGCGAGCCGCGGATGGTGGGAGCCGCGCTGCGCCTGACCGCAGAGGCAGGGCAGCTGCTGAGCGTGTGGCGGCAGTCGCCACTGCGGGTGCTGGCCCGATTGCACCTGGTGGCGGCTGGCGGCGCCGAACCGGACGACACCGTCGGCCGGCCGCGGCTGGCGGGGGAGCCGGTCGACGAGCCGCTGATCGCGCTGCCGCTGCCGGGCGCGGACGAGGTGGCGGGGCGCCTGGACGGTCTCGCGCGGCTGCTGCTGGCGGGTACGTCGGCGCCGGCGCTGGTCAAGGCGGCCGTGGTCCACGGTGAGCTGCTCGCGCTGCGTCCGTTCGGCTCGTGCAACGGGCTGGTCGCCCGGGCCGCGGAGCGCGTCGTGCTGGTCGACAGCGGTCTGGACCCCAAGTCGATCTGCCCGTCGGAGGTCGGTCACGCGGAGCTGGGCCGTGACGCCTACCTGGCCGCGCTCGATGGCTACGTCTCGGGTACCCCGGAGGGTGTCGCCGCTTGGATCGTGCATTGCGGGAGGGCGGTCGAGCTTGGCGTCCGGGAGAGCACGGCCGTGTGTGAGGCCCTCCAGCGCGGCGCCGCCTGATCAGGGAACTCGCGGTGAACCTGATCAGCGTGGGCAGGGGCCTTGGCCGGACGCGGACCGGCGGGGCGGCCTGAAGGGCGGTTCAACAGGTTGCGGCGGTACCCACCATCTCGGTACCGCCGCTGGCATGTCCGCCGGGTTACCAAGCGTCCTCGAATGTTCGCCCATCAGGTCGGGGACTTGGCCCGTTACCTGGTGCGGCTGGCCCGTAATCGACGGGTCGACGTCGCGTGGGTGCTCGGCTTTCATACTTCGGTCCGTGGGGCCTTGGTGCGTTCGGGGGATCCTCCCGGATTCCCCTGGTCTCGCGGGCCGTCAACTCCTTTCTACCTCAGTCATGGGTGAATCGGAAGTGTTCACCGTGGATGACTGCATTCAGCATCAAATCTGGGCATACGGCGTGCGTCGTCGGTGGGCGTACCAGACGAGCCCCGCAGCCGCGGCGGCTGCGGCCACGGTGGCGCCGACGACCAGCACGGGGCGCGGCGGCATCGACAGCGACGGCAGGCGCTGCTTGAGCCGGACCGGCCGACTGAACGAGAGGATGGGCCAGCCCCGAGCGGCGGCCTCTCGGCGCAGCGCCCGGTCGGGGTTCACCGCGTGCGGGTGGCCGACCGCCTCCAGCATGGGCAGATCTGTGGCGGAGTCGCTGTAGGCGTAGCAGCGATCCAGGTCGTACCCCTCCGACTCGGCCAGCTCGGCGATGGCTTCCGCCTTGGTCGGGCCGTACGCGTAGTACTCCACCTCGCCGGTGAAGACGCCGTCCTCGACCACCATGCGGGTGGCGACCACACGGTCCGCGCCGAGCAGCTCGCCGATCGGCTCCACGACCTCGGCGCCCGAGGTGCTGACGATCACGACGTCACGGCCGGCGGCGTGGTGCTCCTCGATGAGCGAGGCCGCCTCGTCGTAGATGATCGGGTCGATGAGGTCGTGCAGGGTCTCGGCGACGATCTCGCGGACCTGCTGGACGTTCCAGCCGCGGCAGAGTGCCGAGAGATACTCCCGCATCCGTTCCATCTGGTCGTGGTCTGCGCCCCCCGCGAGGAAGACGAACTGGGTGTACGCGGTCCGCAGCGCGGCCCTGCGGTTGATCAGCCCGCCTTGGTAGAAGGACTTGCTGAAGGTGAGAGTGCTCGACTTCGCAATGACCGTCTTGTCCAGGTCAAAGAACGCGGCTGTCCGAGGCAAGGAGTGGTTTTCCACGATGCCGAGCATAGGGGCCCACCATTCGGCGTAAGCTGGGGCGCGTGGGTTTGCCTGAGAAGGCTCTCGGGTACACCATGGAAGTCACGGATCGTTCGCGACCGTGCTAACCCGGTCCGACTCCTCCCCCCCCGAGTCGGCCGTGGGGACGACCCCCGCTCTCCCCCCCGGCGGGGGTCGTCGCATGTCCGGACGCGTTTTCACTCTTCTCATGCGCTCTCGCTCCCTTCATGAGGCCCCGGCGGGCCCGCGCAGACAAGATCGTGCTATGTGACTGCGGGTAATCGCCAGAGTGCTCTCCGGAAGTCACCGGTATAGGTGATTGGGATATTCACAACTGATGAGTTGTCCACAGTTTTGAACCAAGATCAGCAAGATTTCCCGGATCACCGCATCGTGATTCTCATCAATGTCGGCGCGCGATGTTCGCAGACGTGAAAGCGCGTCACGAGATGGGGGAGGGACCGTGCCGGGATCCATGACGCCCGAACGGCTGTCGGCCGCCGAGGGGCACCAGCCCAGGCCGCTGATCGTCACGGAGGACGAGGAACTTCTCGACGACCTGTTGCGGCTGTGCGCGGCCGCCGGCGCCGAAGCCGAGGTCGCCCATGGCGCGCCCACACGCGGGGGCAGTTGGGAGGGCGCGCCGCTGATCCTCGTCGGCGACGATTCCGTACACCGGCTGCGCGGGCGCGCCCGTAGAACAGGGGTGCTGCTCATCGGCAGGGACCTCGACGACCACAGCATCTGGCAGCGGGCCGTGGAGGTCGGCGCGGACCATGTGCTCTTCCTGCCCGATGCCGAGACCTGGTTGGTGGACCGGATCGCCGACGTGGCCGAGGGCGCCGGTCCCCAGGCGGTCACCATCGGCGTCATCGGCGGCCGTGGCGGCGCGGGTGCCAGCACCCTCGCCTGTGCTCTGGCGGTGACCGCCGCCCGAACCGGTCGGCGCACCATGCTCATCGACGGTGATCCGCTCGGCGGCGGCCTCGACGTGCTACTCGGCGGCGAGCGAGCACAGGGGCTGCGATGGCCCGCGTTCGCGGAGTCGCGCGGCCGCGTGGCCGGGAGCGCCCTGGAGGAAGCACTGCCCGAGCTGCACTCACTGCGGCTCCTCAGCTGGGACCGCGGCGACTCCGTGATCATCGCGCCGGACGCCATGCGATCGGTCCTGGCGGCGGCCCGGCGCCGGGGCGGTGTCGTGGTGGTGGACCTGCCGCGGCGGGTCGACGAGTCGGTCGCCGAAGCGCTCGCGCAGGTGGATCTCGGACTTCTGGTCGTTCCCGCCGAAGTGCGCGCCGTCGCGGCCGCACACCGGGTGGCATCGACCGTGGGCATGGTGTTGCACGACCTGCGGGCGGTGGTGCGCGGCCCCTTCAGCCCGGGCCTGGACGACGAGGAGGTGGCGCGCCTCCTCCGGCTGCCCTTGGCCGGAGAACTGCCCCAGGAGCCCGGGCTCGCGGCCTCCTTGGACGACGGCAGTCCCCCGGGCGGCAGCACCCGCGGCCCACTGGCCCGTTTCTGCACCGAATTCTGGGCCCGTGCCCTGCCCAGCGAAGGGGGTGGCGTGGCGTGAGCCCCATGAGTTCTCCCACCCCCGCGACGCCCACCCTGCTGGACGCGGTGCGAAGGCGGCTGGCCGCGAGCGGTGCCGAGCCGACCCCCGCCCGGGTGGCGGCGGCGTTACGGGAAGAAGGACGTCTGCTCGGTGACACGGAAGTCCTCGGCGTTGTCACATCTTTGCGATCCGAACTGGTCGGCACCGGAGCGCTGGAGCCGCTTCTCGCCGCACCCGACGTCACCGACGTCCTGGTCACCGCTCCCGACCAGGTGTGGGTGGACCGCGGCCGCGGCCTGGAGCGGACAGAGATCCGCTTCACCGACGCGGCGGCCGTCCGCAGGCTGGCTCAGCGGCTCGCAGCGGTGGCCGGACGGCGGCTGGACGACGCGCGGCCATGGGTGGATGCCCGGCTGCCGGATGGGACACGGCTGCACGCGGTGCTGCCGCCCGTCGCCGTCGGCTCGACGTGTCTGTCGCTGCGCGTCGTACGGCCACGCGCCTTCACCCTCGACGAACTCGTCGCGGCCGGGACCGTGCCGCCCGGCGGCGAACAGTTGCTCACCGACGTACTCGACGCCCGCCTGTCGTACCTCATCAGCGGCGGGACCGGATCAGGCAAGACCACCCTCCTGAGCACCCTGCTCGGGCTGGTGGGGGAGGACGAACGGATCGTCCTCGCAGAAGACTCGGCCGAGCTCAGGCCGGACCACCCGCATGTCGTCCGGCTGGAGACACGCCCTGCCAACCAGGAGGGCCAAGGCCTGGTGACGCTGCGGGACCTGGTCCGGCAGGCGCTGCGGATGCGTCCGGACCGGCTCGTCGTCGGAGAGGTCCGCGGGGCCGAGGTCACCGATCTGCTCGCCGCGCTCAACACCGGCCATGAAGGGGGCTGCGGCACGGTGCACGCCAATGCGGCGGCCGATGTGCCAGCCCGTCTGGAGGCGCTCGGCTGCACGGCCGGACTCGACCGGGCCGCACTGCACAGCCAGCTCGCGGCCGCGCTCTCGGTGGTTATCCACCTCGTGCGGGACCGCGGCGGGCGGCGCCGGATCGCCGAGCTGCACGTACTGGAACGCGATCCGGCGGGTTTCGTGACGACGGTCCCAGCCGCCGTCTGGGGCCCTGACGGCTTTGAGAAGGCGTCCGGGTGGCAGCGGCTCCAGCACCTGTGCGTACGGGGCGGAGGAACGGCATGACGGGCCTGGGAACTGCACCGGGCACGCTGCCGCTGTACGCCGCGCTGCTGTGCGCGGCAGCCGCCGCGGCCGCCTGGCTGCTCACAGGACAGGACCAGGAGCTGCGCAGGACCAGGCTTCTGGTCGCCGGCACGGGCGCGGCCGTCCCCGGATCCGCCCGGCCGCCATGGCGCAAGGCAGATGCCGCAGTGGCGTTCTGGGACCGCTGGCGGGTCCGGTACGGCCGGCGGCTGGGCCGTGAGCTGCTGTGTCTGCCGCTCGGCTGCCTCTTGGCCGTGGTCAGCTCCTCGGCGATCCCGCTGGTCGCCGCGGCCGTCGCCGTGCCCCTGGTCGGGCGTCGGCTGCGGGCGCGGGCCCTTCGCCTGGAGCGGGAGCGGCGAGCCGAGGGCGTGATCGAGCTGTGCGGCGTGGTCGCGGGCGAGCTGCGCGCCGGACGGCATCCGGGTGCGGCACTGCTGGCCGCCCCCGCGCACGGCCTCGGCGAGCGCTGGTCGCTGGTGGCCGCCGCAGCGCGCTTCGGGGACGACGTACCGGACGCACTGCGCCTGGCGGCCCGCACACCCGGCTGCGAGGGGTTGACCGGCGTCGCGGCGTGCTGGCAGGTGGCGGTCGATGGCGGCGCCGGCCTGGCGGCCGGACTCGACCGGGTGGGAGCGGCGCTGCGTGCCGAGCGCGATCAGCGGGAGCGGCTGCGTGCCCAGTTGGCCGCGCAGCGCGCGGCCGGAGTCGTCCTCTCCGCGCTGCCGGTGTTCGTGCTCCTGCTCGGCACCGTGCTCGGCGCCGATCCGCTGCGGGTTCTGCTGCACACCCCGGTCGGCCTGGGATGCCTGGTGCTGGGCGGACTGCTCCAGTGGGCGGGCCTCGCCTGGACCGCGCGGGTGGTGAGGGGAGCGGCACCGCCCGATGAGGCGAAGGGGCAGGGATGAGCGGCGAGCTTGTCCACAGGCTGGGGGCGGCGTCGGCCGTCGCGACGGCGGTGGCCTGTCTGGCGGCGGTGATCCATCAGGGTCGGCACCGGCACGTGGCGCGGCGCCGGGTGATGGCGATCTTGGGCCCGGACCCTGGCCGGGCGAGGGTTCCGCACGGCCGGTGGCGCCTCCCCGACCGGCTCGGCGCACTGCGCAGTTGGCTGCCGGCGGCCGCTGCCGTGCTCACCGTGATCATCCTCCTCGAAGGGCTCCGTGGGTGCGTGGCCGGACTTGTCGCGGCGTACGGGGTCAGGCGGTGGCAGCGGTGGCGACGGACCCGTACGGACATCAAGCCCGGGACGGAACAGCCCGTGGCGCCGGAACTGCCACTGGCAGCCGATCTGCTGGCCGCGTGCCTGGCGGCCGGGGCGAGCCCGCGGGAGGCCGCCGAGGCTGTGGGGAAGTCGCTGAACGGCGAGGTCGGCCGACAGTTGAGCCGGACGGCCACCGAACTGCGGCTCGGGGGAGCCCCCGCCGAAGCCTGGGGGCGTGTGGGTGCCCTGGCCGGCGCGGACCGGCTCGCGAAGCATCTGGAGCGCGCGGGTACCACCGGTGCTCCCGCGGTGGACGAGGTCTCCCGGCTCGCGGCCGACTGCCGCGCCGCACAGGAGCGGGCCGCCGCCGCACGGGCCGGGCATGCCCAGGTGCTCTCGACCGCCCCACTGGGCCTGTGTTTTCTGCCCGCCTTCCTGCTCTTGGGGGTGGTGCCGATGGTCGTCGGCCTCGGCAGCGGGCTGGCGGCCACCGGCGCGTGGTGATGCGAAGGAGGGATGGCGTGATGCCGACGGACGGAAGTGGCGGACGAATACGAGCGACGGCGAAAGACGGTGGGCGACGGCAAGCGCTGGACGGCAACAGCAGCTGCTGGATGGCAACGGCAGCAACGACAACGACATGACGATGCAAGGGGGGGACCTGATGGTCAAGCGATGGTGGGCGCGGCGGAGGGACGCCGTATGGGGGAGCCTGCGCGCGCGGGCCGAGGCGGGGATGTCGACCGCCGAATACGCGATGGGAACTGTAGCGGCATGCGCTTTCGCCGCCGTGCTTTACAAGGTGGTGACGAGCGACGGGGTCAGCGCTGCGTTGCGCTCGGTGATCGAGAGGGCGCTCGATGCGCAGTTCTGAGGTGCGCCGTGCGGACGGGGCGGCCGCCGACGAAGGGTCGGTCACCGCGGAGGCGGCGCTCGCCGCTCCCGTTCTGGTGCTCTTCGCCGTGGCGCTGATCTGGGGCCTCATGGCCGCGTCCGCGCAGATGCGATGCGTGGACGCGGCACGAGCCGGGGCCCGGGCGGCGGCACGGTCGGAGACGACGGCGGCGGCAGTGGCCGCCGCCCGGTCGGCGGCCCCGGAAGGGGCGAACATCCTGCTGCGGCGCGAGGGCGAGCTGGTGCGGGTCCGGGTGGAAGCGCACGCGGCTGGTCCGGGGCCACTGGCGGTCCGGCTGCATGGCGAGGCGGTCGCGCTCGCCGAGGACACGCTCGGGGAGGCGGGCGGGTGAGCCTCCGTGGGGATCGCGGCTCGGCGACGGTGTGGGCGGCGGTGGCGGCGACCGCACTGTGCGTGCTCTTCGCAGCGGTGTTCACGATGGGCCAGGTGATGGTCGCCCGCCACCGGGCGGGTGCTGCGGCGGACTTGGCGGCGCTCGCGGCGGCGGACCACGCGCTGGAGGGCCCCGCGGTGGCCTGCGGCCACGCCAGACGGGTGGCCTCGGCACAGGGGACAAGCGTCGTGCGGTGCGGGGTGCGTGGCGAGATCGCCGATGTCACGGCGCAGGCCCGAGCCGGACCCTTCGCCCCGCGAGTGCGCTCCAGAGCGGGACCGTCGGACACCCCTGGGGCCTTCGAGGACCCAGAGGCCCCTGCGGCGTCCGACGGCCCCGTAGCGCGTACCGGCCTTTCGGGCGCAGCGTCCCATGCCGGTCCGGTCCGTCGGCTGTCCCGGCCGCTACTCCGGTGCCGGGACGGGCGCTCCGGCCAGGAGGGTCGACAGGAGGCGGATGGCGGCCCGCTTGTCGAGAGGGTCGTTGCCGTTGCCGCACTTGGGGGACTGGATGCACGACGGGCAGCCGGACTCGCACTCGCAGGACGCGATGGCCTCACGGGTGGCTGTGAGCCAGCGCGCGGCGGTGTGGAAGGCGCGCTCGGCGAAGCCCGCGCCGCCCGGGTGGCCGTCGTAGACGAAGACGGTGGGCAGCAGAGTGTCGGGGTGCAGCGGCACCGAGACACCGCCGATGTCCCACCGGTCGCACGTGGCGAAGAGCGGCAGCATGCCGATCGAGGCGTGCTCCGCGGCGTGCAGCGCACCGCCCAGAGCCTCGGGGGAGACCCGGGCCCGGTCGAGCTGGTCCTCGGTGACCGTCCACCACACGGCGCGAGTACGCAGCGTCCGGGGCGGCAGGTCGAGCTTGGACTCGCCCAGCACCTCACCGGTGATCAGCTTTCGGCGGAGGAACGACACGACCTGGTTGGTGACCTCGACGGAGCCGAAGCACAGCCGCGCCTCGCCCCACGGCACCTCGGTGCTGGTCTCCAGGATGGAGATCGCGGTGGTGTCCCGGGCCGTCGTGGAATACGGAGGATCGGCCGCAGTCACGAGCGCCACCGAGTCGTCGAGATCGAGCCGCCTGACCAGGTACGTGCGCCCCTGGTGCAGATGGACGGCCCCGTCGTGGACCGTGGTGTGCGCGGCGGAGGCGTCCACGGTCCCGAGGAGGCGGCCCGTCGCCTCCTCGACGACCTGCACGGGACGGCCGCCCGCGCCACGGATGTCGGTGAGGTCGGCCGCGCGCTCCCGGCGGGTCCAGTGCCAGGCGGTGGCACGCCGGCGCAGCAGCTTGCGCTGCTCCAGCTGGGGCATCAGCCCGGCGGCGGCCGGGCCGAACAGCTCGGCGAGTTCCGGTTCGGTCAGGGGCAGCTCGGCGGCGGCCGCGCACAGGTGGGGTGCGAGGACGTACGGATTGTCCGGGTCGAGCACGGTGGACTCCACCGGTTGCCGGAAGAGCGCGTCCGGATGGTGGACGAGATAGGTGTCCAGCGGATCGTCCCTGGCCACGAGGATCGCGAGCGCCCCCTCGCCGGTGCGGCCCGCCCGTCCGGCCTGCTGCCACAGGGACGCGCGGGTACCCGGGTAGCCGGTGATGACGACGGCGTCCAGACCGGCGATGTCCATGCCGAGTTCCAAGGCTGTGGTGGCGGCCAGCCCGAGCAGCTCACCCGAGTGCAGGGCACGCTCCAGGGCACGTCGCTCCTCGGGCAGATAGCCGCCCCGGTACGCCGCGACACGGGCGGGGAGCGATCGGTCCACTGCGGCCAGGTGCTCTTGGGCGATCAGGGCGATGAGCTCCGCGCCGCGCCGGGACCGGACGAAGACGACCGTACGCACGCCCTGCACGGCGAGGTCGGTCAGCAGGTCCGCCGACTCGGCGGTGGCGGTGCGGCGGACCGGCGCCCCCCGTTCGCCGTGGAGATCCGTCAGTGGCGGCTCCCAGAGGGCGAAGACCAGCTCCCCGCGCGGCGAGGCGTCCTCGGTGACCTCCACGACCGGCAGACCGGTCAGCCGGGTCGCGGCGTGGGCGGGCTCGGCGGCGGTGGCCGAGGCGAGGAGGAAGACGGGAGAGGAGCCGTACCGGGCGCAGACGCGGCGCAGCCTGCGCAGCACCTGCGCGACATGCGATCCGAAGACGCCCCGGTAGGTGTGGCACTCGTCGATCACGACATAGCGCAGGGCGCGCAGGAAGGAGGACCAACGGGCGTGACCCGGGAGGATCCCGAGATGCAGCATGTCCGGATTCGTCAGCACGTAGTTCGCGTAGCCGCGGATCCACTCGCGTTCTTCGACCGGCGTGTCGCCGTCGTAGACCGCCGCGCGCACCGCTGTGCCGAGCGGGTCGGCCAGCTCGGCCACGGTCCGCCGCTGGTCGGCGGCCAGGGCCTTGGTGGGGGAGAGGTACAGCGCGGTGGCGCCCCGCCCGTTCGGGGCCTCAGAACCGTCCAGCAGGGCGCTGAGGACCGGCGCCAGATAGGCGAGGGACTTGCCTGACGCGGTGCCGGTGGCGACCACCACGGATTCCCCGCGCAGCGCGTGACCGGCCGTACGCGCCTGGTGCACCCACGGGTGCTCGATCCCGGCGTCGCGGATCGCGTCGATCACTTCCGGCCGGATCCCATCGGGCCACTGGGCATGGCTGCCCGCGCGCGGGGGCAAGTGCTCCGTATGAGTGATGCGTGTAGCCCGGTCCGCCCCGCCGGCGAGCCGCCCGAGTACGGTCCGGGGTGAGCGGCGTATGCCCGCATGCCGCGGGAGTTGGTTGTGGGCCATCGACACCGAGTGTGTCACTGGTCTGACGGACAATGGGCTCAAGGCGTCGTGCACGCCTGCTGGTAAGTGATTGAATGCCATCGCGGCTGCCGATCCATGGGGGGCGACCGCTCGATGCAAGGTGCTGGAGGATCCGTGGACCTGTCCCTGTCGACCCGGACCGTTGGCGACCGCACGGTCGTCGAGGTCGGTGGCGAGATTGATGTATACACCGCGCCCAAGCTGCGCGAGCAGCTGGTCGAGCTTGTCAACGACGGTAGCTACCACCTGGTCGTCGACATGGAGGGCGTCGACTTCCTCGACTCCACCGGGCTCGGCGTGCTCGTCGGTGGGCTCAAGCGGGTGCGTGCCCATGAGGGCTCCCTGCGCCTGGTCTGCAACCAGGAGCGCATTCTCAAGATCTTCCGTATTACCGGTCTGACCAAGGTGTTCCCGATTCACACCTCGGTCGACGACGCCGTTGCGGCGACCGACTGATCGGTCTCCGCGGGAGGACCGCAGGGGGTCCCGGGTGAACCTGCCCGGCCCCCCTGAGACGCACGCCCGTACATCCGAGGGGGATGGCATGGCCACCGTCGAACTCCGCTTCAGTGCCCTGCCCGAGCACGTCAGGACAGCACGTCTGGTCGCGGCGGCCGTGGCGCGCCGCGCCGGGGTGGACGAGGCCGCACTCGACGAGGTCCGGCTCGCGGTCGGTGAGGCGTGCACACGGGCGGTCGGGCTGCACCGGAGCAGTGGAGTGTCCGCCCCGGTGCGCGTCGTGCTGACCGAGGAGGAGAAGAAGTTCTCCATCGAGGTCGGTGATGAGGCGCCCCGCAGTACCGGCGCCGGGTCGGCTGCCTCCGGCGGCCATGGCGCGACCACCGGCGGCCCCGACGAGGCCGCCGCCGAGAGCGACGACGAGATGGGGCTGGCCGTCATCAGCGGGCTGGTCGACGACGTCGAGGTGTCGACGAGCGAGGCCGGCGGCGTCATCCGCATGAGCTGGCCCACGACGCCCGCCCCTGCTCTGTCGTAGCGAGCCGCTTTCCACCGACGTAAGCGTCACCCGATTGGCCTACGGGGCCAGCGGCCGCCGCTCTGGCGCCGCTCTGTGGCGTGGCCACTCTCTGGCGCGCCCCGCTGACGCGACCCCTCCGGCGCGCCCGCTGACCCGGCTCCGCCTCCGGCGCCCCCGCTGACGTGCCCGTCCTCCGACGCGCCCCGCCGACGTGGCCCCCTCCGAGGCCCCCCTGGCGTAGCCACCCCTCTGGCGTGCTCCGCTGATGCGGCCCGTCGCTCCGGCGCGGAGCTGTCGTGAGCTGCCGTGAGCCGTCGTATGGAGCGTTTCTGCGCCGTTGTCCGGCCGACCCCGCCACCCCTCATGTGGCCTGTCCCAGCTCTTCGGGCTGCCGCGCCCGTCCGGCGTGCCACACCTGCCGCGGTGCCCTCACCACCACCGCCCCGAACAGGTCCGTTCATCGGTTTCCGAGATCATTCGATGATCGCTTTATGGATCACTTCGTGATCGTCAGCGAAATACGCGCTTTCCCTCCTCCGGGGGAATTGTGGAGCCCAAACCTATTGATCTTCGCTGGTGCAGGCTAATTCCCTTTCCGGCACCCTGTTTTGATCAGGTGAGGCTCCCTACAATCCGTCCACATCTTGAGCTCAGGACGCCTGAGCGTGGCGGCTGTTCTGCGGTCGCAGAACTGCTGCGCGCCCATGTGCCAAACGTCAAGGAGGACGAATGGCGGGGCCTCTCACCCCTCATCAGCTGGACCTACCCCACACCCTGGCCGCCGCGGAGCTGACCGCCGACAACCGTGTGATCGTGCTGGTGATCGCGGCCGTCGCGGTGGCGGCGCTCGCCGTCGCCGTGGTGCTCGTACGACAAGTGCTCGCGGCGGGCGAGGGCACGGACAACATGAAGAAGATCGCCGCGGCGGTGCAGGAGGGCGCCAACGCCTATCTGGCACGGCAGTTGCGTACGCTCGGCGGTTTCGCCGTCATCGTGTTCTTCCTGCTCATGCTGCTGCCGGCCGACAACTGGTCGCAGCGCGCGGGCCGTTCCGCGTTCTTTTTGATCGGCGCGGGATTCTCGGCGGCCACCGGCTATATCGGGATGTGGCTCGCGGTACGCAGCAATGTGCGGGTGGCCGCGGCCGCGCGCGCGGCGACCCCGGCGGAAGGCGAGCCGGCACGGGATCTGACGGCCGTTTCGCACCATGCCATGAAGATCGCGTTCCGTACGGGTGGCGTGGTCGGCATGTTCACCGTGGGGCTGGGCCTGCTGGGCGCCTCCTGCGTGGTGCTCGTGTACGCCGCCGACGCCCCCAAGGTGCTGGAGGGCTTCGGCCTCGGCGCCGCCCTCATCGCGATGTTCATGCGGGTCGGCGGCGGCATCTTCACCAAGGCGGCCGACGTCGGCGCCGACCTCGTGGGCAAGGTCGAGCAGGGCATTCCGGAGGACGACCCGCGCAACGCCGCGACCATCGCGGACAACGTGGGCGACAACGTCGGCGACTGCGCGGGCATGGCGGCGGACCTCTTCGAGTCCTACGCCGTGACGCTGGTCGCCGCGCTGATCCTCGGCAAGGTGGCCTTCGGCGACTCCGGTCTCGCCTTCCCGCTGATCGTCCCGGCCATCGGCGTCGTCACCGCGATGATCGGGATCTTCGCGGTGGCGCCGCGCCGCACCGACCGCAGCGGGATGACCGCCATCAACCGCGGCTTCTTCATCTCCGCCGTCATCTCGCTGGCCCTGGTGGCGGGCGCGGTCTTCGCGTATCTCCCGTCCTCCTACGCCGACTTGGACGGGGTCACGGATCAGGACATCCTCACCCACGGGGGCGACCCGCGGGTGCTGGCGCTGATCGCGGTCGCCATCGGCATCGTGCTCGCCGCGCTGATCCAGCAGCTCACGGGCTACTTCACCGAGACCAACCGGCGGCCCGTCCGCGACATCGGCAAGACCTCGCTGACCGGCCCCGCCACCGTCATCCTCGCCGGCGTCTCCATCGGCCTGGAGTCCGCCGTCTACTCGGCGGTGCTGATCGGTCTGAGCGTCTACGGCGCGTTCCTGCTCGGCGGCAGCAGCATCATGCTCGCGCTGTTCGCGGTCGCGCTCGCCGGTACCGGCCTGCTCACCACCGTGGGCGTCATCGTCGCCATGGACACCTTCGGCCCGGTCTCCGACAACGCCCAGGGCATCGCCGAGATGTCCGGTGACGTGCAGGGCGCGGGCGCGCAGGTGCTCACCGACCTCGACGCCGTCGGCAACACCACCAAGGCCATCACCAAGGGCATCGCCATCGCCACGGCGGTGCTGGCCGCGGCCGCGCTCTTCGGCTCGTACCGCGACGCCATCGCCGAGGCGGTCGACGACGTGGGCGTCCAGGTCGCCGGGGAGCTGAACCTGAGCCTGGACATCTCCCAGCCGAACAACCTCGTCGGGCTCGTCCTCGGCGCCGCCGTCGTCTTCCTCTTCTCCGGGCTGGCGATCAACGCCGTGTCGCGGTCGGCGGGCGCGGTGGTCTACGAGGTCCGGCGGCAGTTCCGCGAGAAGCCCGGGATCATGGACTACACCGAGAAGCCGGAGTACGGGCGTGTCGTCGACATCTGCACCAAGGACGCGCTGCGCGAGCTGGCCACGCCCGGACTGCTCGCGGTCATGGCGCCGATCACGGTCGGCTTCGCGCTCGGCGTCGGCGCCCTCGGCTCGTTCCTGGCGGGCGCGATCGGCACCGGGACGCTGATGGCCGTCTTCCTCGCGAACTCCGGCGGCGCGTGGGACAACGCGAAGAAGCTGGTGGAGGACGGCCACCACGGCGGCAAGGGCAGCGAGGCCCACGCCGCGACGGTCATCGGCGACACGGTCGGCGACCCGTTCAAGGACACCGCGGGCCCGGCGATCAACCCGCTGCTGAAGGTGATGAACCTGGTGGCGCTCCTGATCGCGCCGGCCGTGGTGAAGTTCTCCTACGGCGACGACTCCAGCCCTGGGCTGCGGGCCGGCATCGCCATCATGGCCATCCTGGTCATCGTGGGCGCGGTCTACGTGTCCAAGCGGCGCGGAATCGCCGTGGGTGACGAAGTCAACGCCGAGCGGATCGCGAAGCAGGCCGACCCGGCGGTGGTGTCGTAGCCGAGAGGGCCCATCAGCCCCTCAACAGGCGGGCGGACAGTGCGGATTGACGCGCTGCCCGCCCGTCCGCATGACGAGTTCCCGGACACATCGGGCTTGGTGCAAATGGCTTCATTAGCTGCCGTACGGGACGCTCGCCCGGCGGCCTTCGTCCTTTGGGAGTGTATGTTCCGGGGCCGAGAGCCATGGAAGGGACCAATCCGGTGAACAAGAAGCTTGTGGCGGCACTGTCCGGCGGTGCGGCACTCGTACTGGCGCTGACCGGCTGCAGCGATGACGACGACGAAGGCAAGAAGAAGGCCGACGCCTGGGCCAAGCAGGTCTGTGACGACATGCAGCCGCAGCTGAAGAAGATCGTGGACGCCAACGTCTCGCTCGACAAGGCCAAGCACGAGCCGGACCAGAAGAAGTACCAGACGGTGGCCCTGGCGGCCTTCGGCCAGATCTCGCAGGGGTACAGCGGTCTCTCCAAGGCGGTCAAGGACGCCGGCGCGCCGCCGGTCGACGACGGCGCGAAGCTCGAGAAGGACACGATCGCCAAGCTCGACGCCGCCGCCAAGGGGTTCACGGAGCAGCGGACCGCGGTCCAGAAGCTCGACACCTCCGACAAGGGCAAGTTCGCCGAGGGCCTCAAGAAGGTCAGCGCCAACGTGGAAGTGGTCAACAAGTCGGGTGCCGACGCGCTGAAGGAGCTTCAGGTCGGTGATGTCGGCGAGGCGATGGCCAAGCAGCCGGGCTGCCAGAAGACGGTGACACCGACGCCGACCAAGTGACCGGTGCCGCGTTAAAGGGGTCATGCCGGGCGCGGCGGCGCGGGGGCTGCGCCGATTGTCAGTGCCAGCCCTGACAATGGGTCCGTGAGTACGCACCTGTCCAGCCGCCTGCCGACCGCCGACCCTGCCCGTACCGCCCGCCTCCGCGACGCGCTGCGCTCCGCCGACTTCACCGCCGAGGGCCTGCTCGACCTGCTCGGCGCGCCCGCCTACGCCGCCCTCGCGCGCGGCGAGACGGTCCCCGCCGAGCGAGCCACCCGCGGGGACGGCGCGCTGGAGACGCTGGTGCGGCTGTTCCTGCTTCAGCGCCCCGTGCCGTACGGGCGGGCCCGTGCCGTGCTGCCCGTCGATGACTGCCTCGCCGACGGCTGGCTGGTGCGGTCCGGAGCCGACGCGCCCGGCGCCGGTGCGGTACGGGCCGGTGACACCGACGACGCCGTGCGCGCGGTCGTGGACGTGCGGCCGTACGGCGGGCCGGAGGGCCAGGACTGGTGGATCGTCTCGGACCTGGGCTGCGCGGTCGGCGGCGCGGGTGGCATCGGTGGCCACGGCCCCACCGGAGTGGACCGTTCCCAACTGGTCCTGGGCGTCGGCGGGGCGTCCACCACGCTGGCCGGTCTGACGGTCCGTGTGCCGGTGGGCAGGGCACTCGACCTCGGCACGGGCTCCGGCATCCAGGCGCTGCACGCCGCCCAGCACGCCACGCACGTGACGGCGACGGACCTCAATCCGCGCGCCTTGCGGTTCGCGCGGCTGACGCTGGCGCTGTCCGGGGCGCCCGAGGCCGATCTGCGCGAGGGCTCCCTCTTCGAGCCGGTCGGCGACGAGACGTACGACCTCATCGTCTCCAACCCGCCCTTTGTGATCTCCCCTGGCGCCCGGCTCGTCTACCGCGACGGCGGGCTGAGCGGCGACGCGCTGTGCCGCACGCTGGTGCAGCAGTCCGCGGCCCACCTCAACGACGGCGGATGGTGCCAGCTGCTCGCCAACTGGCAGCACGTCGAGGGCGAGGACTGGCACGACCGGCTGCGGTCCTGGGTGCCGCGCGGCTGCGACGCGTGGATCGTGCAGCGCGAGGTGCAGGACATCACGCAGTACGCCGAACTGTGGCTGCGCGACGCGGGGGACCATCTCGGCGACCCCGCGCGGTATGCCGAGCGGTACGACGCGTGGCTGGCCGAGTTCGAGGCCCGCAAGACCAAGGCCGTGGGACTTGGCTGGATCACGCTGCGCAAGACGGGCGCCGATCGGCCGTCGATCACCGTGGAGGAATGGCCGCACCCGGTCGAGCAGCCGCTGGGGCCCGCCGTCGTCGCCCACTTCGAGCGCCAGGAGTATCTGCGGACGCACGACGACGCCGCGCTGCTCGCCGCGCGCTTCCGGCTGGCCGACGAGGTGGTGCAGGAACAGGTCGGCCTGCCGGGGGCGGAGGACCCCGAGCACGTGGTGCTCCGGCAGAACCGCGGCATGCGGCGGGCGACCAAGGTGGACACGGTCGGCGCGGGCTTCGCGGGCGTCTGTGACGGGACGCTCAGCGCGGGCCGCATCCTGGACGCGATCGCGCAGCTGCTCGGCGAGGACTCGGTGATGTTGCGCGACCGTACGCCGGAGTCGATCCGGCTCCTGGTCGAGCAGGGGTTCCTGCTTCCGGTGACCGACGAGTAGCGGGGTCTCCGCAGCTGTGGTCGGGCAATGTGGCCGGGAAGCGTCTGGACAGACCGGACGCGCGCTGTTCACCCGGGGTTCTCGTGGACGTCTTCCCCGGGTGGCATGCTCCCCCGCATGGAGAGCGGACCCGCGATCTTCGCCGGTACGGCGTTCACGCTGTTCGGCTTCAGCCTGCTGCTGTGGACGGCGGTGCGCGTCCGGCTGCGCCAGCCGGTGGCGGAAGGTGCGCATCCGGTTGTCGGGCCGTTTCTTTCTCTCCTCATCGGCACCGCGGCGCTGGGCGGCGGAATCTGGTACCTCGGATACGCCTGAGCGGCCCTCGCCACGGCGATGGCCCGGCCCGGATCACGGCGGTGTGTAAGCCGTGGATCACGGTGATGCGCCGACCCGGATCACGGCGGTGTGCCGGTCCGGGCGGCAGACAGGACGCTTGTCGGGTTACCGTTCGAGTGGCGTTGTGGGCTTTTTCCGTTTGACACGGGGGCGGGATGTACCGTCACACTCCGCAGCGTCACCGTAATGACACGGAGCCGTAGAGGTCCCGTTCACCGAGCGTCGACCGGAGAGAAGAGCGAAGTTGTCCCCGACCAGCGAGACCGCGCAGGGCGGTCGCCGACTCGTCATCGTCGAGTCGCCCGCCAAGGCGAAGACGATCAAGGGCTACCTGGGCCCTGGCTACGTCGTCGAGGCGAGCGTCGGGCACATCCGCGACCTGCCGAACGGTGCCGCCGAGGTGCCCGAGAAGTACACCGGCGAGGTGCGCCGCCTCGGCGTGGACGTCGAGCACGACTTCCAGCCCATCTACGTCGTCAACGCCGACAAGAAGAGCCAGGTCAAGAAGCTCAAGGAGCTGCTGGCCGACTCCGACGAACTCTTCCTCGCCACCGATGAGGACCGCGAGGGCGAGGCCATCGCCTGGCACCTCCAGCAGGTGCTCAAGCCCAAGGTCCCGGTCCGCCGGATGGTCTTCCACGAGATCACCAAGGACGCGATCCGCGAGGCCGTCGCCAACCCCCGCGAGCTGAACCAGCGCCTGGTCGACGCCCAGGAGACCCGCCGGATCCTCGACCGCCTCTACGGCTACGAGGTCTCGCCGGTGCTGTGGAAGAAGGTCATGCCGCGGCTGTCGGCGGGCCGCGTCCAGTCCGTGGCCACCCGGCTCGTCGTCGAGCGCGAGCGCGAGCGCATCGCCTTCCGCTCCGCCGAGTACTGGGACCTGACCGGCACCTTCGCGACCGGCCGCGCGGGCGACAGCAGCGATCCCGGCACCTTCGGCGCCCGGCTGACCACCGTGGACGGCCGCCGTGTCGCCCAGGGCCGTGACTTCGGCCCGAACGGGCAGCTCAAGACCGATGTGCTGCACCTGGACGAGGCCGCCGCCCGGGCGCTGGCCGCCGCGCTCGCCGACTCGGCCTTCGCCGTCCGCTCGGTGGAGTCCAAGCCGTACCGCCGCTCGCCGTACGCCCCGTTCCGCACGACCACCCTCCAGCAGGAGGCGAGCCGCAAGCTGGGCTTCGGCGCGAAGGCGACCATGCAGGTGGCGCAGAAGCTGTACGAGAACGGCTTCATCACCTACATGCGTACGGACTCCACGACCCTGTCGGAGACCGCCGTCTCCGCCGCCCGGGCGCAGGTCACGCAGCTGTACGGGGCCGACTACCTGCCGGAGAAGCCGCGCACGTACGCCGGGAAGGTCAAGAACGCGCAGGAGGCGCACGAGGCGATCCGGCCCTCCGGCGACCGCTTCCGCACCCCGGCCGAGACGGGTCTGACCGGCGACCAGTTCCGGCTCTACGAGCTCATCTGGAAGCGGACCGTCGCCTCCCAGATGAAGGACGCCGTCGGCAACTCCGTCACCGTCAAGATCGGCGGCCGGGCCTCCGACGGTCGGGACGCCGAGTTCTCCGCCTCCGGCAAGACGATCACCTTCCACGGCTTCATGAAGGCGTACGTCGAGGGCGCCGACGACCCGAACGCCGAGCTGGACGACCGCGAGCGGCGGCTGCCGCAGGTCGCCGGGGGCGACGGGCTCACGGCGCGGGAGATCACCGCCGACGGCCACGCCACCAAGCCCCCGGCCCGCTACACCGAGGCATCGCTGGTCAAGGAGCTGGAAGAGCGCGAGATCGGCCGTCCGTCGACCTACGCCTCGATCATCGGCACGATCCTCGACCGCGGCTACGTCTTCAAGAAGGGCACCGCACTGGTCCCGTCCTTCCTGAGCTTCGCCGTCGTCAACCTGCTGGAGAAGCACTTCGGCCGGCTGGTCGACTACGACTTCACCGCGAAGATGGAGGACGACCTCGACCGCATCGCGCGCGGCGAGGCCCAGGCCGTGCCGTGGCTGAAGCGTTTCTACTTCGGCGAGGGCGCCGGAGAAGGCGGCGCCGCCGAGGCCGGGAACGGCGACGGCGACCACCTCGGCGGCCTCAAGGAGCTGGTCACCGACCTGGGCGCGATCGACGCCCGCGAGGTCTCCTCCTTCCCCGTCGGGAGCGGCATCGTGCTGCGCGTCGGCCGCTACGGCCCGTACATCGAGCGCGGCGAGAAGGACACGGAGGGCCACCAGCGCGCCGACATCCCCGGCGATCTGGCGCCGGACGAGCTGACGGTGGAGCACGCCGAGGAACTGCTGGCCAGGCCGAGCGGCGACTTCGAGCTCGGTACGGATCCGGAGTCCGGCCACGAGATCATCGCCAAGGACGGCCGATACGGGCCGTACGTCACCGAGGTACTGCCCGAGGGCACGCCGAAGACCGGCAAGAACGCCGTCAAGCCGCGGACCGCCTCGCTGTTCAAGTCCATGTCCCTGGAGACCGTGACGCTGCAGGACGCGCTCAAGCTGATGTCGCTGCCGCGGGTGGTGGGCACGGACGCGGAGGGCGTGGAGATCACCGCGCAGAACGGCCGCTACGGCCCGTATCTGAAGAAGGGCACCGACTCGCGCTCGCTGGAGAGCGAGGAGCAGCTCTTCACGATCACGCTGGAGGAGGCGCTCGCGATCTACGCGCAGCCCAAGCAGCGTGGTCGGGCCGCGGCCAAGCCGCCGCTGAAGGAGCTGGGCACCGACCCGGTCAGCGAGCGTCCGGTCGTGGTCAAGGACGGCAGGTTCGGCCCGTACGTCACGGACGGCGAGACGAACGCGACGCTGCGGACCGGCGACAGCGTCGAGACGATCACGCCTGAGCGCGGCTACGAGCTGCTGGCGGAGAAGCGCGCCAAGGGCCCGGCGAAGAAGACCGCCAAGAAGACGGCGGCGAAGAAGACGGTCGCGAAGAAGGCCCCGGCGAAGAAGACGGCGGCGAAGAAGACCGCCGCGAAGACGACGACGGCCAAGAAGACGACGGCGAAGAAGGCCGCGGCCAAGACCGCGTCGGCCAAGCCGGCCGCGGCGGAGCCGGCACCGGTCAACGGGGAGTAGCTCCTCGCTCGCCGCCGCGGCCGGCACTGTCCGGCCGCGGCGGCGCGGCGGCCTCTGTGGCGCGGCGGCCTCTGTGGCTGCCGGGCCGAACCGGGGTTGCCGGGCCGAACCGGGGCTGCCGGGCCGAACCGGGGCTGCCGGGCTGGCTTGGGCCGCCGGGCCGGACCGGGGCCGACGCGCGGGGACTCGGTAGGCGGTGCGCGCATCGGGTACGCCGATACGCCGTACGCGCACGCGAGCCAGCCGACCACGCGCCCGTGCAGCCCCCGCCACGGTCCCCGCGTACGGCATGTGATCACGACGACACCCGTGCGCGTCCGGCGCGCCGTGGAAAACCGCCCGTACCACGGGAATCCACCCCGGCCCGCCTCTTTGTTCGGGCGCGAGGCCCGTGGATTAACACGATCCGGATAGGCTGGCGGGATGACGCGATCCGAGCAGCCAACGGACGTGACCGCCGCCTCCGGCGCCCTTGCCGCGGACTCCCGCGAGCGTGCAGTACGGGCTCTGCTGCGCTACCAGCCGCTGCGGCGGCTGTGGGGCGCCCAGCTCGTCAGCACCGTCGCGGACGCCTTGGCGGTACTCGTCCTCCTGCTGCTGTCACTGCAGGCCGCCGTCGCCGACGGCGCTTTCGGCGGCGGTTACCGCGGCGCGGCCTTCGCCGTCGCCACGGTGCTCGGCGTACGGCTCTTCGCGACCGTGCTGTTCGGCGCGGTGCTGCTCGGGCCGGTCTCCGCGCTCGTCGGGCCCTCCGGCCCGCTCGACCGCCGGTGGACCATGATCGGTGCGGACGGGGTGCGGCTCGCGCTGCTCGTCGTCGCGCCGCTGTGGATCGACTGGACCCCCCAGGACGCGCTCGCCTGGCTGCTCATCACGGCCTTCGTCGTCGGTGTCGCCGAGCGCTTCTGGACGGTGGCCAAGGACGACGCGGCTCCGGCGCTGCTCCCGGCCCCGCCCGCCGAGGGCGCCGCCGTCCGGCCGCTGCCGGACCACCTGGACGCGCTGCGGCGGCTGTCGCTCCGTACGACGTTCGTGGCACTGCCGATCGCCGCCACCGTGCTGCTGGTCGCCACGCTCTTCGGCAACCTGCTCGGCTCCGGCATCGGATGGTTCCACGACCACCAGGCGGCGCTCGGGTCGTATGTCGCGGCCGGGCTCTTCGCCGCGGCGGTCTCCCTGGTCGTCTTCCTCGAACTGCCCGGCGCGCAGACGCCCCGCGCGCGCTCCCCGCTGGAGGGGTTGCGCCGTCCGCGGCTCGCCTCCGGCCCTGACAAGGGCCGCACCGGCGCCCTCCCGCACCTGGTACTGGCCTGCGCGGCGGTCGCCGGTGCCGTCGCGGCGGCGGTCGGCGTCGCCGCGCTCCAGGCCGTGGACCTCGGCGGCGGGCCGGTCGGCTTCTCGCTGCTGGTGCTGGCGCTGACCGGCGGCCCGGTGCTCGGGATCCGTACGGCACCGAAGCTGCTGCCCGGGCTCTCGCGGCGGCGGATGCTCGCGCTGTCCATCGCGCTGACGGGCCTGGCGCTGCTCGTGGCGGGGCTGGTGCACGACGCCACGACGGTGCTGCTGATCATCGCGGTCGCCGGACTGTCCGCGGGCGTCGCGGCGCAGATCGGCCACACCCTGCTGGACCAGGAGACGGACGAGCCGCGCCGGGTCCGCACCACGGAGCACCTGCACGCTGTGGTCCGCGTCTTCGTCGGCCTCGGCGCGGTCGCGGCACCGCTGCTCGCCGCCGCCATAGGGCCGCACCGGCTGGTCAACGGCGACTTCGTCTTCGCCCACGGCGGCGCGGCCTTCACGCTGATGCTCGTCGGCGCTCTGCTGCTGCCCGTCGCCGCGCTGATCCTGGGCAAGACCGACGACCGGCAGGGCGTGCCGCTCCGGCGCGACCTGCGCGAGGCGCTGTTCGGCGGCGAACCGGCCGAGGCGCCGGCCGCCACCGGCTTCTTCATCGTCCTGGAGGGCGGCGACGGCGCGGGCAAGTCCACGCAGGTCGAGGCGCTGGCGGAGTGGATCAGGGGCAAGGGCCACGAGGTGGTCGTCACCCGGGAGCCGGGCGCGACCGCGATCGGCAAGCGGCTGCGTTCGATCCTGCTGGACGTGTCGAGTGCCGGGATCTCGCACCGCGCGGAGGCCCTGCTGTACGCGGCCGACCGCGCCGAGCACGTCGACTCCGTCGTCCGCCCCGCCCTGGAGCGCGGCGCCGTCGTCATCTCCGACCGCTACATCGACTCCTCGGTCGCCTACCAGGGCGCGGGCCGCGATCTGGCCCCGACCGAGATCGCCCGTATCTCGCGCTGGGCCACGGACGGCCTGGTGCCGAACCTGACCGTGCTGCTCGACGTCTCCCCGGAGACCGCGCGGGAACGGTTCACCGAGGCGCCGGACCGGCTGGAGTCCGAGCCCGCCGAGTTCCACCAGCGGGTACGGGCCGGATTCCTCACCCTCGCCGCCGCCGACCCCGCCCGCTACCTGGTCGTGGACGCGGGCCAGCTGCCGGAGGCCGTGACCGCAGTGGTGCGGCACCGGCTCGACCAGATGCTGCCGCTGTCGGAGGCGGAGCTGAAGGCCTTGGAGGAGGCCCGCAAGGCGGCCGAGGAGGAGGCCCGCCGCAAGGCGGCGGAGGAGGCCGCGCGGAAGGCCGAGGAGGAGCGGCTGGAGCGCGAGCGCCAGGAAGCCCTGGCCAAGGCGCGTGCGGAGGAAGAGGAGCGCAAGCGCCGCGAGCTGGAGGAGGCGCGGCAGCGCGAGGCCGAGCGCCAGGCCGAGGAGGCCCGTAAGCGAGCCGAGGACGCCGCCCGGCGGGCCGAGGAGGAGCGTCGGCGCATCGAGGCCGAGGACCGGGCGCGTGCGGAGGAAGAGGAGCGGCGCCGCCTCCAGGCCGAGGAGGAGGCGCGGCAGCGGGCCGAGGCGGAAGCGCGCCGCCTGGAGACGCAGCGGCAGGCGGAGGAAGCGCTGCTCCGGGCGGAGGAGGCCCGCAGGGCTGAGGAGGCTCGCAGGGCTGAGGAGAGCCGGAGGGCTGAGGAAGCACGGAGGGCTGAGGAGGCTCGCAGGGCTGAGGAGAACCGGCGAGCTGAGGAGGCCCGGGCGGAAGAAGCTCGGCGGGTGGAGGAGAGCCGGCGGGCGGAAGAGGCCCGGAGAGCGGAGGAAGCGGCCGCGGCGGCTGAGGCTGCGGCGGGCTCTGCCGATGCGGCTTCCGGCGCGTCCTCCGCGTCCATCGCCTTCGCGCCCTCTGCACCCTCCGCGTCCCCCGCGTCCGCGGCCAATGCCGCGTCGGTGGGTTCCGTGCCGGTGTCTTCGGAGTCCGCCGGGGTGAATGCGCCTTCCAGCCGGAAGGCGGCGTCGACTGACGAGACGACGGTGGAGACGCCGTCGGTGGCTCCCGCGGGGCGCGACGCGTCGGGCACGGCAGGCGACGCGGCGAAGACGGCCGACGCGCCTGTGACGACGTCCAAGACGGCTGACGCGACCGAGACGGCAGGCGTGGCGGATGCGGCCGAGACGGCCGAGACTGCGGAGGCGGCCGAGACAGCCAGGGTGGCAAAGACGGCAAAGGCGGCCGAGAGGTCCACGGCGGACGGGCGGCGGGATCCGCGGATCTCCGCTGACGAGGCCCCGACGGTGGAGACACCCGCGGTCGCGCCGCGGAGCGCGCCGCCCGCGGAGACCGGTACGGCCGGGGAGGCGGCCCCTGCCGCTGGTGGCGGCGCGCCGGACCCGGCCGACACGACGGAGACCGTCCAGACGCCGCGCGTGGACCCGCGCACGGTGCGCGGTGACGACGCACCTGGGGAGTCCGGCGTACCCGGTGCGTCTGGTGCCTCCGGTGCCTCTGGTGGATTGAGCGGACCTGGCGCGTCCGGCCCGTTCGGGGCGGCGGCTGACGAGACCGCCGTACTGCCGTCCGTAGGCCACGAGCCCGCTGCCGCGTACGGCAGTGGGCACACCGTGGGGCGCCCCGATCCGACGGAGGAGACGACGGTCCTGCCGTCGGTACGGCCGGGGGACACCCACGGTGACGTACGCTCCGGTAGCGCGCACGGTGGGCAGGGGCACGGCCCTGCCGATGCCGAGGAGACGGCCGTTCTTCCGCAGCCCCCTGCGCCTCCCGTGCCTCCCGCGCCTCCGGTGGCGCCTCCGGCCGTGGGTCCGGCCGACGAGACGGCGGTGCTGCCATCCGTCCACCCGGACCGGCCTGCCGACCCCACGGACCGGGTGCCGTCGTGGTTGTTCCGGCCGGAGGACGGGGCGGCCGCCCCTGCGGCGGGGGACCCGGGCAACGAGCGGACCCGTGAACTGCCCCATGTGGACCCGGCCCAGGCCGCCCAGCCGTATGAGGAGCCCGGACACGCCGCCCCGCAGCCTCGGGGCCGTCAGCGGCGCCGACCGGAGTGGGCGGAGGAGACCCCGTTGGACGACCTGCCGACGCTGGCCGACGAGCTTCTCGGCGGGTACGACGACGAGGACGACATCCGCCGCCACCGCTGAGCCCTGCCACCGCTGAGCCGCAGGGCTCCGCCCGGAACCGGGGCCCTCATCGCCCCCGGCCGGGTTCCCCGGACTCTGTCGGCGACTCTGCCGGGAAGGCGCCCAGATGCACCCCCGGCGGGCGGGGCCTTCCGCCCGTCGGGCGCCGACGCCCTGAGCAGTGCGGCGCCCTGAGCATTCCGGTGCCCTGAGCAGTCCGGTCATCGGCCCTCATCCGGCGGGGGACCCGCCGACGAATCCCCGCCCCCGGACGCCGGGGCGGCCTCAGGGGCGTGCTCGGGCGCGGGGCCTCGCGGCGAAGGAGACCGCACGCGGTCCGGCCGGTGTTGTCAGTGCCGTGCCCCACAATGGAGATCCCCGCGGGACGACCGTGCGGGGATGACCGCGAGAACGCCATGCGGGAGGCGACGATGACCGTGTGGGACGACCTGGTCGGGCAGGACCGGGTGGCCGCCCAGCTCACCGCTGCCGCGCGGGACGCGGACGCGCTGGTCACCGCCGCGGCGGCCGCGGCGGCCGAGAGAGCGGGCTCCCGCGCGCCCGCCGCTACGGGCACACCCGGCACGCCCGCCCTCACCGGTACCCCAGGCGCCCCCGGGTCCGACGCGCATGCCCCCGGCCCCGGGTCTGACGCGCACGTCCCCGCCCCCGGGTCCGACGCGCACGCCGCCCCCACTGCCCCCACCGCCGCGTCGAAGATGACGCACGCCTGGCTCTTCACCGGCCCGCCCGGTTCAGGGCGGGCCACCGCCGCCCGGGCGTTCGCCGCCGCGTTGCAGTGTGTGAGCCCGGACCGGTCCCTCGGCGGGGTGCCCGGCTGCGGGTTCTGCGACGGGTGCCACACCACTCTGGTCGGCACGCATGCCGACGTGGAGATCGTCCGTACCGATCTGCTCAGCATCGGCGTCAAGGAGACCCGGGAGCTGGTGCGCCGTGCTCAGCTCTCCCCGGCGGGCGGCCGCTGGCAGGTCATCGTCCTGGAAGACGCCGACCGGCTGACCGAGGGCGCCGCCAACGTCCTGCTCAAGGCTGTCGAGGAGCCCGCCCCCCGCACCGTGTGGCTGCTCTGCGCACCGTCTCTCGAAGACGTCCTGCCGACGATCCGCTCCCGATGCCGCCACCTCACGCTCCGTACGCCCCCGGTCGGCGCCGTGGCGGACGTCCTCGTCCGTCGAGACGGCATCGATCCGGACCTCGCCGCCACCGTCGCCCGCGCCACCCAGGGCCACATAGGGCGGGCCCGCCGCCTCGCCACCGACGAGCGGGCCCGATCCCGCCGGGCCGCGGTTCTCAAGCTGCCATTGCGCGTCGATGACGTGGGCGGCTGCCTGAAGGCGGCGCAGGAGCTGATCGACGCGGCGTCCGACGACGCGAAGCAGCTCGCGGAGGAGGTCGACGCGAAGGAGACCGAGGAACTGCGCGCCGCGCTGGGCGCCGCCGCGGGCCCGGGGGGGCGGCTGCCGCGCGGCACGGCGGGGGCCATGAAGGAGCTCCAGGACCGGCAGAAGCGCCGCGCGACCCGTACGCAGCGCGACACTCTCGACCTCGCGCTGACCGACCTGACGGGGTTCTACCGCGATGTGCTGGCGCTCCAGCTCGGCTCGGAGGTGGCGATCGCCAACACGGATGTGCGCGACGCTCTGGAGCGGGTGGCGCGCGGGTCGCGGCCGGAGCGGACACTGCGCCGTATCGAGGCGGTGACGGCCTGCCGCCAGGCCCTGGACAGCAACGTGGCGCCGCTGCTGGCGGTTGAGGCGATGACGATGGCCCTGCGGTCGGGCTGACCCACCGCCGCAGCCCGATCGCATGGCTCGACCGCCGCGGCCCCATCGCCCCGCGCCCCCGAGCCCCCGAGCCCGTCCCCTCTCCCCTTCTCTCCCTCCCGACACATCAGTGGGTGCCTCGGGAGGCGGATCAAGGCGGCCTGTCACCCGTACGGGTGGGTCCGTTTACGCATGGAGCGTAGTCGCCCGGATACTCTCCGCACAGTCGATGTCGTGCAGTGACGGACCGAAAGGCGCCGATCGATGGACATCAGCCGCAGACTCCGCAGCACCGGCACGGTGCTGGCGGCAGCGGCCCTACTGATCTCGGGGTGCACGTCGGAGGACTCCGGCGCCCCCTCGGGCACGAACCGAGGTGCCGAGGCGGGGCCTCCGGCCTCTCTCAAGCGCTACTACGAGCAGAAGCTGGACTGGCACGCCTGCGACGCGACCGGCTTCGAGTGCGCCACGCTCAGGGCCCCGCTGGACTACGGCCGGCCGGACGCCGCCGACGACCTGAAGCTGGCGGTGTCCCGCAAGAAGGCGACGGAGCGGGGCAAGCGGATCGGTTCCCTCATGATCAACCCGGGCGGTCCGGGCGGCTCGGCGATCGGCTATCTGCACGGATACGCGGGCGTCGGCTATCCGGCGCCGGTGCGGGCCCGGTACGACATGGTGGCCATGGACCCGCGCGGGGTGGCGCGCAGCACGCCCGTGGAGTGCCTCACCGACCGGCAGATGGACGCGTACACCCGGACCGACCAGACCCCGGACAACGGGGCCGAGGTCGACCGGCTGGTCGCGGCGTTCAAGGACTTCGCGGGCGGCTGCGAGCGGCGCAGCGGAGGGCTCCTCGGCCATGTCTCGACGGTCGAGGCGGCCCGCGACATGGACGTACTGCGGGCGGCGCTCGGCGACGAGAAGCTCACGTACGTGGGCGCCTCGTACGGCACCTTCCTCGGGGCCACGTACGCCGACCTCTACCCGGACCGGGTCGGACGGCTCGTCCTCGACGGCGCGATGGACCCCTCCCTGCCCGCCGAGCGGGTGAACCGCGACCAGACCGCGGGCTTCCAGACGGCCTTCACCGCCTTCGCCGAGGACTGCGCGAAGCAGGACGGCTGCCCCCTGGGCACGGGGGGCCCGGCGGCAGCCGCGACCCGCCTCGCCGCCTTCTTCGGCCGGCTCGACCGCGCGCCGGTGCCGACCGGCGACCGCGGCCGCGACCTCGTGGAGTCGCTGGCCACCACAGGTGTGATCGCCGCGATGTACGACGAGAGCTCCTGGCCCCAGCTCCGCTCGGCCCTGCGAGCCGCCATGGACGGCGACGGTGCCCCCCTCCTCCAGCTCGCCGACCTCTACTACGAGCGGAAGGACGGTAAGTACGCCAACCTCATGTACGCCAACTCCGCCGTCAACTGCCTCGACCTGCCCCCGTCCTTCCGCACCCCCGGCGAGGTGAAGAGGGCCCTGCCCGCGTTCCGCAAGGCGTCCCCGGCCTTCGGCGAGGGGCTGGCCTGGGCCTCCATGAACTGCGCCGCGTGGCCCGTCCGCCCCACCGGCACCCCGCACGCCCTACAGGCCAAGGGCGCCGCCCCCATCCTGGTCGTCGGTACCACCCGCGACCCGGCCACCCCGTACCGCTGGGCCAAGGCCCTGGCCGCCCAGCTCGACTCCGGCACCCTGCTGACGTACGACGGCGACGGCCACACCGCGTACGGCCGCGGCAGCGACTGCGTCGACACGGCGATCAACACCTACCTCCTCAAGGGCACCTCCCCACCGTCAGGCAAGCGCTGCGCCTGACCAGGGCCCACTCCTGACCTGCACGGACACCCGGCGTAGCGCCCCGTACGGAGCACCCCCGGAAACTGTGTAAACTTGGCGGCGCTGCGGCTGCCAGTCTGGTCATCCCGCAGCATGCCGCCTTAGCTCAGTTGGCCAGAGCGACGCACTCGTAATGCGTAGGTCAAGGGTTCGATTCCCTTAGGCGGCTCCGCGAAGGCCCAGGTCAGATACGCGCTGACCTGGGCCTTTTGCTTGCTCCGGGCATGACGCGTCACACGATCGGGGTGCCGTGGGATGTCTTGCGTGAGCGATGCGTGAGCGGAGCGGGCCGGTGGCCTACTGTTGGGGCTTCTTCCGCTTGTCCTTCTTCTTGCCCTTGGCCTGGGCTTTCGCCTTGACCTTGGCCTTCTTGGCGGCTTTCGCGGCCTTGCGGGCGGCCTTCTCCGCCTCGGCCTTGCGCTGGAGCGGGACCAGCTTGGCGGTGACCTCGGCGGCGCTCTTCCCGACGTGCACGCCAGCGGTACCTCATTGAACCTCTCCGACGGTCCCGAAGTATCGCTGAATGAGCGGCAGCTGCGGCCGTACGCCACGTCCGTGGACGTGACCACGGCGTTCCTCACAGGGAACATCCGTATTGGTAGATCACACGGATCTCTCGGTGCGAGCAGCACTAACCCTTCGGCTGCCCTATGCTCACCATCGGTGATCCTGCGTCAGACTGTGAGGGCGGTCCGTGACGGCATCAGACAAGAGTGACTCGACTGTTGGCTCGGTGCCCGTCCCACATGAGATTACGATCGCGGTCGATCCGGCTGTTCAAGCGGCGCTGGCTAAGTGGCTCACCGAATCCGGGACGATCCTGCACTTCGACCGGTGGATCACTCCGGGACTGAGCGGTGCGCTCCTCGCCACTGTGGTTCTGAATACTCCTGGTCGTGCCGCAGTCGGGCTGATCATGAAGATCTGCCCACCCGGCAAGGTGACTGGCAAGGAGGCCCAACGTCACGCCGAGGCGCTTGAGGCGTCCCCTGCGTTTGCCGCCACCCATCTGGTGACTCAGCCGGTTGAGCCCATCCGGGGCTCGCGCGGCTGGTCGATCATGTTCCAGGAGGTTGCTGGTGGGTCGCTGCGGGCGATTCGACCCCTCTCAGCGATCCAGGGTGTTGACCTTGCTCAGGTGACGGCAACTGTGGTTCGTTCCGTCCTATTGGATTGGAATCCAACCCCCAGTACCCAGCCAGTTACCGCGGTCGACTTCTTCCGTGATCTGCTAGGCAGCAGAATCGACAAGGGCGGTCCCATGGACCAGCTTGCCGAACAGATGGCGTATGGATCGGACCCTGGGAGCCCCGCACCGCTCTGGGTAACAGGCCGGACCGGTAACGTTGTGCCCAATGCCCTGGCGTGGACGTCTACGGATTCTTGGCCGGAGGCAGCCAGCAATGAACGTCTCATGGTCGTCGTGGGACATGCGCACGGAGATCTGCATGCCAACAACATCCTGATTCCGCAGAAACCCCTCCCCAACCCGTCCGGGTATCGGCTGATCGATCTTTCCGCTTACGCGGGAGACGCTCCACTTGTCCGAGACCCCGGCCATTTGTTGCTATCAATGCTCATGGATGAGGTCGCCGACTTGGGCGACCTCAAGCGCCAAGCTGTCTCAGAGTTTCTTCTTGACCCATCGCTGGAGCGGTCGGACTACCTGCAGGTGTCTGGGCTGCTTGAACTGATCAAGGCAGTAACTGAGGTCGGCGATCAGTTTGCCTCACAGCTGGGTCTCCTCGATCATTGGCAGGATCAGGCTCAGCTTGCGTTGGCTGCGAATGCGTTGATGTTCGCCGCGCGACTCCCCGATGTATCGATGAAGCAGTGGTGCTTCGAGTTGGCCTGCGAGGTGCTAGGAAGGTTCTGCACTACCCAGGGCGTCGAAGTGCCAGCTGACGCACCGAGCGCATCCCTCCTGGGAGCGCAGGAGCCAGCTCCCTTCGACGCCGTGAAAGCCTTCGAAGCGTTGGCCGTGGCCTGTGCACACTGGTCGGCAACGCACACCACAGTTTTGGTCGTCGATTCCGCCCGACTCACCCCAGAGTCGCAAGCGAAGATTTCGTCGTTGCGCTGGAGGGTTGTGGTTGACCTCAATTCGTCAACGGACATTGACGGCGGTTGGGCGGCTGCGCTCGGCTTGCCTGGTGATCGACGGCTGGTCACTATGGGACAGGACCCGCTGTTCGGTCGATCGAGCACTGTTTGGCTTGCAGCGGCAGGTCTCAGCGACATGGACCCCATCGACCCCGTGGCCGAACTCCGACAGTGGCGCTTCCGGCATCGCCGTTTCGTCGCCCAGGCTATTGAGGCCGTGTCGCAGGTCATGTCACACCCGGCAACGGTGGTGTGCCTTGGCGAACCACGAGGTGCGGAGCGCGCCGTCGTAGAAGCTTGTGTCGATGCCTTCGGCGAGCGGGTCAGTGTGCTCGTAGTTTCGACAACGGATTCTGGAGATCTCTCCGAATATGCGGCGGAAACTATCTCATGCAATCCAGACGAACTTTTACTTGCCATTCCTGAGGCGGCTTCCACCGTCAAAGCTGCCCGAGTAGCCACCCTTCCGGGACAAGACGGCCCTGTCGTGCTGCCGCAGGAGTTGATCAGCCGGTATTCCGACTGGATGGAACTGCTGCACTCTGAGGTCGGCGTCATCGGTGAACGCGATGCCGAGTCCGACGCATTTTACAAAGGCAGACCCATCACGTGGTTCGAACTGGGATTGGGCCTAGACGTCGATCGCGCAGAGACGCAAAACCTTATCAACGAAGTGCTACGGCCGAGCCTCCGGCAACGCAACACTCTGCGGGTTATGCTGACACATTCCCCAGGAGCTGGCGGCACTACGATGGCTCGCCGAGCAGCTTGGGACCTGAGGGCTGAGTTTCCCACCGTCTACGTGCGTGGCTCTGTTGACGAGACGGTGCTCGTACAGGCTGTGGGCGAGCTGGCACAACTATGTGACACCTCCGTGCTGGTGGTGGCCGAGCTAGTTCCAGACTCCACTCTCCGTAGCGTATTTGAGGCGTTGCGTGCGAGTTCCATCCCGGCCGTATTGCTCATCACTACTCGACGCGGCTCAAGTCGTGGCAAGCAAGCTCCTTCCAATAACTCGGAGGGGGAACGTCGGTATCGAAGCCAGCACGTGGGTGCACTGGCAAGCCGAGCTGAACGGCAAGAGATGGCCCGGCGATTCAGCGAGCTCGCCCCGGATCGAGGAGCCGAGCTATTCGAGCTCGCGGCGCGTGCAGGTGACAACAATGTCCCATTCTTCTATGCCCTGACAGCCTTCGGTGCAGAGTTTCAAGGGCTGCGCAGCTACGTCGAACAATTTATGACGGACTTGTCTGAGGTTGAGCGTGAGGTCGCGATCTTCATCAGCATGTCGCACTACTTCTGCGGAGTCCCGGTCCCGGCCGACCTATTCGCGGAGAGCTTGAATGTGCCGCTGTCTGAGTCGGTCCGCTTGGACAGGGAAATCACTTCGACATTGGCCGCTCTCCTGGTTGAGGAGCCCAAGGGGGCCTGGCGTACGTCACATAGTCTCATCGCCGAGGAGATACTGCGGCAGTTGCTAGCTCCTTCTGTTTCTGCGCCGGGGAGTGAGGACTGGAAGGCCGCTCTCCCGACTTGGAGTCTGCAGCTCATCGACTTGACCGCCAATGTCTTTGGTCAGCGTCTACCGGATGACATGAAGGTCATTTTGGACCGCCTCTTCACAACTCGTGAGAGCCGGGATTCGCTTGATATCGAGACTCCCGCGAACGCGACGTACACCGAGCTCATGCAAAACGTCTCCTCTTCCGGCCGGATTCAAATTCTGAGAGAGCTTGTTTCCGCTTTCCCCGACGAGCCCCACTACTGGGCGCATCTGGGTCGCCTTCTCTCCTATGATGCAGGTGACTTTGTAGAGGCCCTCGATGCTATGGATCGGGCGATTTCGCTCTCACCCAAGGATCCTCTCCTGCATCACATGCGGGGAATGGTATTCCGTAATGAGATGCGCGCGCGGATTCGTGACCGTAGCGGGAGTGCTGCAGGGAAAGAAGAGGAGGTCCTGGCTCTCTGCCAATCGGCAGGCGACGCGTTTCGTGCGGTGTCCGAACTTGACGACACCACTGAATACGGTCATATCGCGTTGGCGCAGACGAACATTTCCGTTATCGAGTTCGGCTACGGAGTGTCCGGATGTAGCAAGTACGCCCAGTTCTTGGCTCGTCCGTCCGCCGGCAGTTATCGAGATCTGCTCGCCGAAGCTGAGGGAAGCCTAGAAGCAGCTAGAGAGATCCGAGGATCCGACCGGGCGTCTTACTCCGCCGAACGTGCGGAGAACCAGCTCAAGGAGCTCTACGACGACTATTCCGGCCTGCTCCAGGGGTGGCGCAACCTCCTCGAGCGAGCTGACTTGGCAAAGCCGCCGATCCGTCGCAGATTGGCGCGGGCCTACCGGAATCGGGCTGGCTCTTGGCGCAAGGCACCGATTAAAGACGTTAGGCAGGCCGTAAGTCTGCTTCAAGAGAATCTAAAGGATAATCCGCGAGACTCGCGAAGTCTTCTGGAATGGCTCTGGGCCGCCCGCTTTACAGATGCCTCTCTCGATCAGGCTGCCGATCTGGTCGGCGGCTGGGCCAGCTCCGAAGGAACCCGCGAGGCGCTCTTCTACGATTATGTTCTTTCATTCCTCCTGGCCATGTCAGGCCAGAGTGCCGCGGTCGCTGACTATCAGCGCAAACTTGAGCGAAGTCGTGAACGCGCTGCATGGTTTGGCAACAGGCGGTTCCCCTATGAGTGGCTGGGTGAGGGGAGTGGGATCGCGGGTTTGGTACATCATTCGGATCTGGCTGGATGGGATCGCAGAAGTGGAAGCCCGGAGCCCACGATTCTGCGACGGGTCCCTGGTCGAGTGAAGTCGATCAATAAACCAACCGCAGGCACGATCAGCATCGCGAATGGCTTGGAAGTGTTCATGAACCCCTCTGCCTCGGGTCTGCTCCGGGGTAGCGACGAGAATGAGCAAGTAACTGCGTTGATCGCTTTTAGATACGACGGCCCGATGGCGTTCAACGTTCAGAAACCCAAATAGGCTCGGGAAGCGAGTATGCAAAGATCGATTCCTTTTCCGTTGTGAATTCGAACACCTGATGTGGAGCGCGGTCGACAACTGATCCGGAGCTATCGACGGGTGGGCTTGAGAGTGGCGCCATTGTCAATGTCGACATCGAAGAAATGTGGCACCCAGGGGGTGACTGGCGGAGGTCTAGGGTTAGCGAACGGGACTCGGATGAGGGAGCCGTTTCTGCTGACCGTATGTGTCCTGCCGGTGAGCGGCGACGTCACGCCCAAGGGGAGCTCCCCCCAACGTGCGTGAGCGATGTGTGAGCGGACGGGACAGCACCCGTTGGATTGAGCGTCACGCTGCCAAGCCCGGCAAGTCTCTGACCAGGGAAAACCGGATCAAGCTTGATCGCGGATCACCATTCGTCGCGATCTTGCGGGCCCTCGTAATGCGCAGGTCAAGGGTTCGATTCCCTTAGGCGGCTCCGCGAGAGCCCCGGTCACACACGCTGTGACCGGGGCTTCTTCTTTGCCGCAACCCGCTGTTCGTGGCGCTCGGTGAGTCGCCGTAGTGCCGCTCGCTCATCGCGATTCCGGGGCCGGCGTGCCCTCGCCGTCCAACTTCGCCTGCGGCGGGCCCGCTTCGGCGGTGCCCGGCCCCGGCCCGCTGCGGGCTGCCGCCGCGCTCTCCTCTGGCTGGCGGGGCAACAGGTGTCGCCGCGGGCTTGTCGGGCGAGGGGCGGGTGGTCTTCAGTCGGCCTTCCGTGGCTGCGGGGCGTGTGGTGGCCAGTGGAGGGATATCCAGGTCAGCGGGGTGTTCATGCGGTTGTGCACCACGTGCTTGTGGTGGCGGGGCAGTACCAGGACGTCGCCCGCGGAGAGGGGCTCGGTGTGGGTCTCGTCCTCCGTGGACACGTCGACGCTGCCGACCCCGTCCAGGATGACCATGACCTTGTCCTGGTCGTCGCAGCCCGGGGCGGAGCTGCCGCCGGGGGGCAGGAAGCAGGCCGCGGCGCCCAGCGGGGGTTCCTCCTGCTGCCCCGCCCAGGGAATGAGTCGCTGGCATGCCACGCCGGACTCCATGGACGCGTTCGCCTCTGCGATACGGAACTTGATGATCATGAATCCTCGTCAGCTTGATGGGGCGTACGGGGGCCTCTGCCGGGCGGCGGCAGTCCGATCCGTGACCGTAGTCGCGCAAATGCGCCGGAGCCGCCGACTTGGCACGATCTCCCCGCACGCTGGCAGGTTGATGCCACGGCGGACCGGACGTCCCCGCCATCGCGGGTGCCGTACCCGCACGAGGTCCGGCACACGATGTCCGATTGCCGCCAGCGCGCGTCGGTGTGGAGGGGGAGACTGAAGGCGGAGAGTGAGGCGGGAAGACACCCCGCCACGAGGGTGATGGCGGCCGCGGGAGGAAGCGATCATGACGGTCTACACGACGGTGGACAGCCCGGTGGGCGAGCTGCTGCTCGTCGGGGAGGAGTCGTCTGGGGCGACGGGCGGGGTCGCGCTGGCCTCGTTGTCGATGCCGGAGCAGAAGGGCGGGGTCGTCGTACGGGAGGGGTGGCGGCGGGCCCCCGAGGCGTTCGCGGAGGTCAGACGGCAGCTGAGCGCGTACTTCGACGGCACGCTGACCGGTTTCACCCTCACCTGCACCGACCAGGGCACCGACTTCCAGCGGAAGGTGTGGGCGGCGCTGGAGGACATTCCGTACGGCACCACCACCAGTTACGGGCAGCTCGCCGAGCGGGCCGGGATCTCGCGGGCGGCCGTGCGGGCGCTGGGGGCGGCGATCGGAGCGAACCCGCTGCTGCTGGTGCGGCCGTGCCACCGGGTGATCGGGGCGGACGGTTCGCTGACCGGTTACGCGGCGGGCCTGGAGCGCAAGCGGCAGCTGCTGGCGCATGAGGGAGCCCTGGGCCCGTCCGCCGGGGGAGCCTGAGGGGGAAGAGGGAATGCCGGGCACTCATCAGGTCCGTACGGAGATCACCCCCGGCGCCGTCCACCTGCCCCGCTGGCTCGGCCCCGACCAGCAGCGCCGACTGGTCGAGGCATGCCGCGGCTGGGCGAGCGGCCCCGTGCCCATGCGGCACACCAGGCTGCCGCGCGGCGGGGTGATGTCCGTCCAGACGGTGTGCGTCGGCTGGCACTGGCAGCCGTACCGCTACACCCGGACCGCCGACGATGTGAACGGCGAACGGGTCGCGCCCTTGCCCGGCTGGCTGGCGGAGCTGGGCCGCCGCGCGCTCGCCGACGCGTACCGGGACCCGGCCGCGGGCGACGGGTACGCGCCCGACACCGCCCTGGTCAACTTCTATGACGGGCAGGCGAGGATGGGCATGCACCAGGACAAGGACGAACGGTCCGGGGCGCCCGTGGTCTCCCTCAGCATCGGCGACACCTGTGTCTTCCGGTTCGGCAATCCCGTCGGCCGGGGCAAGCCGTACACCGACATCGAGCTGGGCTCCGGCGACCTGTTCGTCTTCGGCGGGCCCGCGCGCTTCGCGTACCACGGCGTGCCCAGGGTGCGGCCCGGCACCGGTGATCCCGCCACCGGCCTGGCGGCGGGCCGCCTCAACATCACACTGCGGGCCACCGGTCTCGGCTAGAGGTCGAACTCCTGCGGGCTGATGCCCACCGCGAAGCACACCTCGCGCACGAGCTCCTGCTCGGTCTTGTCGAAGTCGCCGTCCGCGCCGCCGATCACGATGCCGATCTGGATCACGGCGCGCGCCTCGGTCGGCTTCTTCTGCACCTTGCCGATCGTCTGCATGACGCTGACCTTCCCGAGCGAGAAGTCGGCGGTCAGCTTCCCCAGGTAGTCGTCGAACCGTCGCTGCAGATCGTCGGCGGGGAAGTTCTTCAGCACGTCGTTGGTGGTGATCAGTGAGGCCACACGCTGCCGCTCCGCCGGGTCGACCTGCCCGTCGGCAGCCGCGATGAGCGCGCACATCGCCATGCTCGCGTCCCGGAACGCCCCGCTCGTGAGCTCGTTCTTCTTCGCCTCCAGCTGGGTCTGCATCGTCTGAGCCGAAGCCCTCAGCCGGTCCCACAGAGCCATGCGATGTCTCCTTGTGAACTAGGGGTGCACACCCACTCAACCGTTGCGAGGGGTGCGGAAGTTCCCGGTGTGCCCCGACGACGGGGCGCGGAACGCGTTCGGATGAGCTCAGCGGCGAGGCAAGTCCCCCGCGGACCGCCGAACATGGGTGGCACTCAGACCGCCAGCGCCTCCAGATGCAGCGGCAGCACCCGCCCCTCCAGCATCGCACCAAGGCCCTCCACCGCGCACACATCCGGCTCATCGGCGACGTGCACCGGCATCCCGGTCGCCTGCCGCAGCAGCGTGTCGAGGCCGGGCAGCATCGCGCTGCCGCCCGCCAGCATGATGCCGCGGTCGGCGAGATCGGCCACCAGATCGGGTGGGCAGCGCCGCAGCACGATGCCGATGGCGTCGATCACTCCCGTCATCGGGCTGTACATGACGGCCCGCAGGCCCTCTGGATCGATCCGCACCGACCGGTGCGACCCGGTGGCCGCGTCCCGCCCGTGCACCACGGAGGGCGGCCCCGCGCCGGGACCGCCCAGTTCCACATGGAGCGGGCGGCGCACGTCCGGCCCGGCCAGCACCAGCTCGTGCTCGTTCCGCAGATACTGCATCACCACCCGCTCGATGGTGTCGCCGCCCAGCGGCACCGTCTCGGCGGCCACGATCGCGCCCAGCGACAACACCGCCACCTGCGTCGTCGTCGCGCCGCAGATCACGATCATCGTCGCCTCGGGCTGTTCCACCGGCAGCCCGCAGCCCACCGCGGCGGCCACCAGTGTGTCCACCAGCTCGACCCGCCGCGCGCCGAGGCCGGTGAGGGTCTCGACGGCGGCGGTCTGCGCGAGCGGATGGGCGTCGAAGGGGGTGCAGACGGCGGCGCGCAGCAACGGCTTGCGCCGCCACGCGCGCCGCACCTTGTCCCCCACGAACTGGCGCAGCATGCGCTGTGCCATGGCGATGTCCACCACCGCGCCGCCGGAGATGGGCCGCACCACCACAATGTGCCCGGGCGTACGGCCCGCCATCTGCTCGGCGTGCGAACCGACCGCGATCAGCCCACCCGTACGCATGTTCACAGCGGCGACACTGGGTTCGTCCACGATGCGCCCCGTGCCCTTGAGGTAGACGCGGGTCCGCGCGGCGCCGAGGTCGACGGCGACGGAGCATCGACGCAACTGCGCAAGGCTGAGGGTCATGGCGCGTTACTCCTGTGGTGGGCGGCCGCGGACCGCCCGCCCGGCGGTCCACAGCCCATCGTGCGCGCCGTGTCGCGGCGGCGCCCGCCGAGCGCCGCCGCGCGGGTGATGGCCCGTCAAGCCATGCCTCCGGGCTCGTCAAGCCATGCCTCCGGGTGGGCGCGGAGGGCCGACGCGAGGCCGCCCCGCGTCCGTCACGGCCGCTACCCCGCCCACCCGGAGGAGTCGGGCGGGCGGAGCCGGACACCCCCGTCGTCCGTCTCCGTCACCGCCCACCTCATGTACGGGAGTGTGGCAGGGGGGTCTGACAACGCCCCGGCGCGCGGCGCGCGTGCGTCGAGCCAACGTAGAAATGGGATCCATTTTCATATAGCGTGGGCCCTCGTCCTCTGACCCCGCCCCGGCACGTCACGAAAGGCCCGTCCCATGGCAGTCCCCAAGCGGAAGATGTCCCGCAGCAACACCCGTCACCGCCGCGCCCAGTGGAAGGCGAACCCGGCCGCGCTGGTGACCATCACCGTCGAGGGGCGCACCATGCGGGTTCCGCAGCGGCTCGTGCGCGCCTACGAGCGCGGTCTGCTCCGCCCCGAAGGCTGACCGCGGCATGACCACCGACCAGGCGGTACGGCGGCACCGGCTCCCGGTGACGGTGCTCTCCGGATTCCTCGGGGCCGGCAAGACCACGCTCCTCAACCACGTGCTCGGCAACCGCGACGGGCTGCGCGTAGCCGTCATCGTCAACGACATGAGCGAGATCAACATCGACGCCGCGCTCGTGCGCGACGGCGGCGCCGCGCTGTCCCGCACCGAGGAACGGCTCGTGGAGATGACCAACGGGTGCATCTGCTGCACCCTCCGCGACGACCTGCTGGAGGAGGTCGACCGGCTGGCCCGCGAGGGCCGCTTCGACTACCTCCTCATCGAGTCCAGCGGGATCTCCGAGCCCATGCCGGTCGCCGCGACCTTCGCCTTCCCGCGCGACGACGGTGCGACCCTGGGCGACGTGGCCCGACTGGACACCATGGTCACCGTCGTGGACGCCGCCAACTTCGCGCGTGAGCTGCACAGCGGCGACGAGCTGGTGGCACGCGGCCTCGACCAGTACGAGGACGACGAGCGCACGGTCAGCGATCTGCTCATGGACCAGGTGGAGTTCGCGGACATCATCGTCGTGAACAAGCTGGACCTGGTGGACGACGCCGGGGCGGCCCGCCTCCAGGCGATGCTGTCCCGGCTCAACCCGGCCGCCCGGATCGTGCCCGCCCGGCACGGCCGGATCGCCCCGGCCGACATCCTCGGCACCGGCCGCTTCGACCTCGAACGCGCCCAGCAGGCGCCGGGTTGGGTCATGGAGCTCAACGGGGACCACGTGCCGGAGACCGAGGAGTACGGCATCTCCTCCACCGTCTACCGCGCGGACCGCCCCTTCCACCCCGGGCGGCTGTGGGACCTCGTCACCCGCGGCCTGGACAGCGGAGCGTACGGCAGGGTGCTGCGCTCCAAGGGCTTCTTCTGGCTCGCGTCGCGCCCCCGCGTGACCGGCCTGTGGTCCCAGGCAGGCGCCGTCGCCCGCTTCGAGCCGTCCGGCGTACGGGAGCGGGGGCCGGGCGCGCAGGGGCAGGAGCTGGTCTTCATCGGGACCGGGCTGCGCGCCGCCGAACTGCGCGCGGCGCTGGACGCGTGCCTGCTCGCGGACGGGGAGCGGGCCGGTGACGATCCCTTCCCGGACTGGGACGCGTACGGCGTCGACGACGTCTGCGAGCACGAGCACCCGCAGGAGCACGCGGCCGTCTGACACACAGCGCGGCCGCCTGACGCGCCGGGAAGACCGTCAAGGCCCGCGCGGAAGCCGCGAGACCCCGCGTAAGCCGCGAGCCCCCGCGTAAGCCCCGAAAGACCGCCCGTACGCCTCCCGATACGCGCGAGACCGCGGGCCGCCCCCACGGCGGCCCGCGGTCCTTTCGCATCCAGGGGCTCCCGGCGCTCCGCCGGCGGCGCCGGAACCCCCCCGCTACCAGCTGGACTTGGTGACGCCCGGCAGATAGCCGGCGTGCGCCTGCCCGCGCAGGTTGACCCGGGACAGGCCGAAGGCGCGGAAGTAACCGCGCGGCCGGCCGTCGACGCTGTCACGGTTGCGCACCCGGGTCGCGCTGGCGTCGCGCGGCTGGCGGTTCAGCTCCCGCTGCGCGGCGATCCGCTCGTCGTCGGAGCTGGCGGGGTCGCGGATGATCTCCTTCAGCTCCGCGCGGCGGACGGCGTAGCGGGCGACGACGGCCCGCCGCTGCTCGTTCTTCGCGATCTTGCTCTTCTTCGCCATCAGACACGCTCCCCGCGGGCGCGGATCCGGGCCACGGCCGCCTCGATGCCGAGGGTGTCCACGGTCTTGATGCCCTTGGCGCTCAGGGTCAGCCGGACGTACCGGCCCTCGCTCGGCAGCCAGTAGCGCTTCTTCTGGATGTTGGGGTCGAAGCGGCGCGAAGTGCGCTTGTGGGAATGGGAGATGGAGTTGCCGAAACCGGGCTTGCGGCCGGTCAGCTGGCAGTGGGCGGACAAGGTCAGGACCTCCTCGGCTGAATGAAAATGGAAACCATTTCTGTATAGTAGCTCGTATGGCCCGCAACGAACTACGCCCCGTGATCAAGCTCCGGTCGACCGCCGGCACCGGCTACACGTACGTGACCCGCAAGAACCGCCGGAACGACCCGGACCGCATGGAACTGCGCAAGTACGACCCCGTCGTCGGCCGCCACGTCACCTTCCGAGAAGAGCGCTGAGCAGCGCTGAAGCGCTGAGGCACGCTGAGCAACGCTGAGGAGCCCAAGTCCATGAAGCCCGGCATCCACCCGCCCTACGGTCCCGTCGTCTTCCGCGACCGGGCCGCCGACTTCGCCTTCCTGACCCGGTCAACGGCCACCAGTGACAAGACGGTGGAGTGGGAGGACGGCAACACCTACCCCGTCATCGACGTCGAGATCTCCTCGGCGAGCCACCCCTTCTACACCGGTACGGCGCGCGTGCTGGACACCGCGGGCCGGGTCGAGCGCTTCGAGCGTCGTTACGGACGGCACGGCCGGCGCGGGGACGGCGCGGTCGACAAGGAGATCCGGTGATCGGCCCCGCGCCGCTGCCGGTCGCCGTGGTCGCCGGGCTGCACGCCGACGCCCGGCGGGCGGTGGTCGACCGGCTGCTGCGGACGGTGCCCGACAGTGTGGCCCTCCACCACGACCTCGCGTCGGCCGCGGACGGCACGGTGCGCAGGACCGTGCGGGACGCGCGGGAGCTGCTGGACGAGGGCGAGGCCCCGCTGGTCAACGACTGCGCGTGCTGCGCACTGCGCGAGGACCTGGTGCCCGAACTGATCCGGCTGGCCGGTTCCGGCACCTGCCGGCTGGCCGTCGTCGAGCTGTGGGACTCGGTCGAGCCCCAGGCCATGGCCGAGGTCGTGGCCGCGCACGGCGGCGACGAACTGCGGCTGAGCGCGGTGTTCACCGCCGTGGACCCGGCACTGGTGCTGCCGTACCTCGCCTGCGGCGACGATCTGGCCGAGACCGGCCTGGCCGCCGCGACGACCGACCAGCGCACGGTCGCCGACACCTTCGCGCGCCAGCTGGAGTACCCGCCGGTGCTCGTCCTGGCGGAGGCCGAACCGGCCGAGGGCGCGGAGACCGCGGACGACGCCGACTTCGCGTTGCTGGCCCAGCTGCATCCCACGGCGCGGCAGGTGCGGGTCGACGCGGAGGAGCTGGCCGCGGTGGCGGTGGCGGGCTTCGACGTCGAGGCGGCCGCGTCCCGGCAGCACCCGGCGTGCGCGCTGCTGCCGCAGGCCGCGGACGCCGCGGGAGTCACCACGGTCGTCTGGCACCGGGCCCGCCCGTTCCACCCGGGCCGGCTCCACGCGGCCCTGGAGGACCTGACCTGCGCCGCGGCCCGCAGCCGTGGCCGTTTCTGGCTCGCCGACCGGCCCGACACCCTGCTGTCGTGGGACGCGGCGGGCGGGGCACTCTGTGTGGAGAGCGCGGGGCCCTGGCTCGCCTCACTGCCGGACGCGGCCTGGGAGATGGTGCCGCCGATCCGGCGGGTGGCCGCCGCGCTGGACTGGGACGCCGAGCACGGGGACCGCGCCCAGCACCTCACCTTCACCTCCCCGGGGCTGGACGGCGACGGACTGCTGTCGCTGCTGGAGTCCTGTCTGCTGACGGACGCGGAATACGCGGCGGGGCCCGAGGCGTGGCGCGAACTGTCACGCGCCTTCGACGAACTGCTCGACCCCGTGTCCTGAGTCTCCTGAGTCTCCTGAGTCGTCTCGTTTCACGAGACCCACATCACACCCCGAGAGAAAGGGAATTCCCCATGCCGCGGAATGCTGCATCCCGGAAAAATTTGAAGCCGCGACCGAACCCGTTGGACGTGGCAGGCGTCACTTATATCGACTACAAGGACACGGATCTGCTGCGGAAGTTCATCTCCGACCGGGGCAAGATCCGTAGTCGGCGGGTCACGCGCGTCACCGTCCAGCAGCAGCGGCAGATCGCGCGTGCGATCAAGAACGCCCGGGAGATGGCGCTGTTGCCGTACGGCTCGCGGTGATCAATCCGACACGCCGCGTGCACGTGCATCGGCTCATGCAGTGGCACGTGAACAGGGTTATGATCCGGGTCAGTTGACAGCTGCACCAACCACCGGAGAGCCCTGTGCGTCACTACCCGTACAACGGCATGGCGGCATCGGACCTCCATGACGTCGTCTGGCAGAAGAGCCGGCACAGCAACTCCCAGGGTTCCTGTGTCGAATTCGCGAAACTGCCGGGCGGGGAAGTCGCCGTTCGGAATTCCCGCTTCCCGGACGGGCCGGCGCTCGTCTACACCCCGGCGGAGATCGCGGCGCTGCTGCTGGGCGCGAAGGACGGGGAGTTCGACCACCTGGCCGCGGACTGAGTTGCCCGAGGGGCCGGCGTGGACTGATTGTCCGATGGGCTGGTGGGGGCTGGGCGCGTCCGAGGGGTCGGTTGGGCTGGGCGTCCGATGGGGTGCTCAGGCGCGGGGCAGTCGGAACAGCGCCCAGACCACCTTGCCGCGCAGCGGCCCGGCGAGCGGGTGCCAGCCCCAGCAGTCGCTGAACGAGTCCACGAGGTAGAGCCCTCTGCCCGACTCCTCGCAGGAGTCCGCCTCCCCGGCGACCGGGCTCTCCTCGCTGGGGTCCCGTACCGCGCACACCAGGCGCGAGGGGCCGCGCATCAGATGGAGCCGTACCGCCGCGTCCTGCTCGCCGTGCTCGCCGCCCACCGCCGTCTCCGGCGGGCCGGGCGGCAGTGCGTGCCGCAGGGCGTTGGTGACGAGTTCGGAGACGACCAGGGCCACATCGTCGAAGAGGTCGGGCAGGCCCCACTGTTCGAGGGTGGCACCGGTGAAGTGCCGTGCGCCTTTCACCGCTTCGAAGCGGGAGGGGAGTACTCGGGAGGCGGAGCCGGACATGGCTGAGGGGTCCGCGGGCGGGAGTTCCCGCCACAAGGGCTCCAGCATGGTCGAGCCGTTGGTCCCCATGCGAGCACTCCTGCATTTGTGGCCGTGATGATCCTGGCTGGATCTCATACGAGCGTGCATGTGCGCGAGGTCCATCGTTCCGAATGCGCGAAGCGTATGCAAGGGCAGATGCACGTGCACGGAGGTGATTTGGTCATTCCTGCTGCCATTCGCACCTGATTCTCCCTACGCACTCTTGTGTACGCATCGCACATGAGTGACGACTTGTGCACAGCGCGGAGCCCGAAAGTGGCAGACTGCGCGGCCGGGGGCGACGGGGGCCGGCCCCTGGAAGGGTGCGTTCCGTACAGGGAGGGTCACGGAAATGACCGCAAGCGAGTCGAGCGGATCAGTGGTGCGCCGTATTCTCCTGGGCTCTCAGCTCAGGCGGCTACGCGAGTCTCGCGGCATCACGCGCGAGGCGGCCGGCTATTCGATCCGTGCCTCCGAATCGAAGATCAGCCGCATGGAGTTGGGCAGGGTCAGCTTCAAGGCGCGTGACATCGAAGATCTGCTCACGCTCTACGGAGTCGTCGACGAGGCCGAGCGCGCCGCGCTGCTCGGGCTCGCCCGCGAGGCCAACGTCACCGGCTGGTGGCACAGTTACGGCGACGTGCTGCCCGGCTGGTTCCAGACGTATGTGGGGCTGGAAGGCGCCGCGTCGCACATCGCCTGCTACGAGGTGCAGTTCGTCCACGGTCTGCTCCAGACCGAGGGATACGCGCACGCCGTGGTCACCCGCGGCCAGCCGACCGCCTGCGACTCCGAGGTCGAGCGGCGGGTGGCGCTGCGCCTGGAGCGGCAGAAGCTGCTGGTCTCCGAACGGGCCCCGGAATTCCACGTGGTCATCGACGAGGCCGCGCTGCGCCGCCCGTACGGCGGGCCGCAGGTGATGCGGAACCAGCTCCAGCACATCATCGACGTATCCGAGCAGTCGAACGTGACGCTCCAGGTGATGCCGTTCGAGTTCGGCGGGCACGCGGGCGAGAGCGGGGCCTTCACCCTGCTGCGCTTTCCGGAGTCCGACCTGCCCGACGTGGTCTATCTGGAGCAGCTCACCAGCGCGCTCTACCTCGACAAGCGGGACGAGGTCGCGCAGTACGGGCGGGTGCTGGACCGGCTGAGCGCCGACGGCCTGGCGCCCGCGAAGAGCCGGGATCTGCTCCGGCGGCTGGCGAACGAGATCTGACGCGGCCATCCCAACTCATGTGACACATCAGTACGATGACGGCGAATCAGGAGCCCCACTGCACGTGCGGGTGCCAATGAGCGCCCCGTCCTCCAGATAGGGATGGCATGTCCTACTTCTCCGAGTTGGCGTTTCAGTACATCGACGGCGAGTGGCGGCCCGGGAGCGGCTCCTGGGACATCGTCGATTTCAATCCGTACAACGGGGAGAAGCTCGCCTCCATCACCGCGGCCTCGGCGGACGAGATCGACCAGGCGTACCGTGCCGCGGAGCGGGCCCAGCCCGAATGGGGCGCCACCAATCCCTACACCCGGCGGCTGGTCTTCGAGCGCGCGCTGCGCATAGTCGAGGACCGGGAGGAGGAGCTGACGGAGGCGATCGTCGCCGAGGTCGGCGGCACGCTCCTCAAGGCGGCCTTCGAGCTGCACCTGGCCAAGGAGTTCCTGCGGGAGGCGATACAGCTCGCGCTGCGGCCCGAAGGGCGCATTCTGCCGTCGCCCAGCGACGGCAAGGAGAACCGGCTCTACCGGTTGCCGGTCGGGGTCGTCGGGGTGATCAGCCCCTTCAACTTCCCGTTCCTGCTGTCGCTGAAGTCGGTCGCCCCCGCGCTGGCGCTGGGGAACGCGGTGGTGCTCAAGCCGCATCAGAACACCCCGATCTGCGGCGGCGGCCTGGTGGCGAAGGTGCTGGAGGACGCCGGGCTGCCGCCCGGACTGCTCAACGTCGTGGTGACCGACATCGCCGAGATCGGCGACGCGCTCATCGAGCACCCGGTGCCGAAGGTCATCTCCTTCACCGGCTCGGACCGTGTCGGCCGGCATGTCGCGACGGTCGCGGCCTCCCACTTCAAGCGCACCGTCCTGGAACTCGGCGGCAACAGCGCCCTCGTCGTCCTCGACGACGCCGACATCGACTACGCGGTGGACGCGGCCGTCTTCAGCCGCTTCGTCCACCAGGGCCAGGTCTGCATGGCCGCCAACCGGGTGCTCGTGGACCGCGCGGTCGAGCGGGAGTTCACCGAGAAGTTCGTGGCGAAGGTGCGGTCGCTGACGGTCGGCGACCCCGGCGACCCGGCCACCCACATCGGCCCGCTGATCAACGAGGGGCAGGCCGAGGCCGTCACCTCGCTGGTCGACCAGACGATCGCCGAGGGCGCCACGGCGCTGGTCCACGGCCGGGCCCAGGGCGCCCTGGTCGGACCGACCGTGCTCACCGGTGTCGCGGAGGACTCCGCGGTGCTGCGGCAGGAGATCTTCGGCCCGGTCGTGCTCCTGGTCCCGTTCGACGGGGACGACGAGGCCGTCCGTATCACCAACGCCACGCCGTACGGGCTCAGCGGCGGCGTCCACACCGGCGACATCGAGCGCGGCGTCCGCTTCGCGCAGCGCGTCGAGACCGGGATGTTCCACGTCAACGACGGTACGGTCCACGACGAGCCGATCGTGCCCTTCGGCGGCGAGAAGCACTCGGGCCTGGGGCGGCTCAACGGCGAGTCGATGGTGGAGGCCTTCACCACCACCAAGTGGATCTCCGTTCAGTACGGGCGCACCCAGTTCCCGTTCTGAGGTTCCGAGGTTTCTGAGGTTCTCTCTTCCCGGGAGGGCATTGAGGACGGAAGCTGTCCGCAAGGGTCCGTAGCGTCGGAGACGTCGAGAGAGCGAAGGAACCGGCGCGAAAGGCGAACCCCATGCCCACTTTGGTGAATCAGGAAGCCCACGGCGACGAGGCGGGTGCCCTCCTGGGCTTCCTGGAGGCGCAGCGCGGCGCGATCCGCAGGACGCTGCACGGCCTGACCGGCGAGCAGGCGGAGCGGAAGCCGTCGGCCAGCGAACTGTCCCTGGCCGGGGTGCTCAAGCATGTCGCGGAGGTCGAGCAGAGCTGGGTCGAGGACGCCAAGGGCGTACCGCACGCCATCCCCCGGGACCACACCAACTGGCACCTCAGCTTCGAGTTGGAGGAGGGCCGGACCGTCGCCGACGTCCTCGCCTTCTGGGACGGCGTGGCGGCGGAGACGGAGCGGTTCATCCGCTCGCTGCCCGACCTGAACGGGACCTTTCCACTCCCCAAGGCGCCGTGGTTCCCCGAGGGCAGCGTGCGGTCGATGCGCTTTCTGCTGCTGACGCTGATCCAGGAGATGGCGCGGCACGCGGGCCACGCGGACGTCATCCGCGAGTCGCTGGACGGGAAGACGGCGTTCGTCCTGATCGACGAGACGGGGGCGGCGTAATCGACGAGACGGGGGGCGGCGTAGCCCTGCCGCCTCCCCGCGGCGGTGGGCTCCGGGCCCGTTGCGGGGAGACGGCACCGTCTAACCTGGGCGGCAGCGCAGATCGGGCGGAATGAGGAGACGATGTCAGCGATCCGGCTGCTGGTGCTGGGCGCGGTCCGCCAGCACGGGCGGGCGCACGGCTATCAGGTCCGCAACGACCTGGAGTTCTGGGGCGCGCACGAGTGGTCCAACGCCAAGCCCGGGTCGATCTACCACGCGCTCAAGCAGATGGCCAAGCAGGGCCTGATGATCGCCCATGACGTCGCGCCGAGTACGGCGGGCGGTCCGCCCCGTACCGAGTACGAGCTGACCGACGCGGGCGAGGCGGAGTTCTTCCAGCTGCTGCGGCAGGCGCTGGCCCGGCACGACCAGAAGATCGACGAGCTGACGGCCGGGGTCGGCTTCATCGTCGACCTGCCGCGCGCCGAGGCCATCGCGCTGCTGAAGGAGCGGGTCGCCGCGCTGGAGCGGTGGCGGGCCGAGGTGACCCAGCACTGGGTGCCGCCGGACGGCGGGCCCGGGGAATGGGGCCACATCGGCGAGATCATGAAGCTCTGGGTGCACTCCTCCGACAGCGGCGCGGAGTGGACGCGCGGGCTGATCGAACGGCTGGAGGCCGGGGCGTACGTCATGGCGGGCGAGGGCGAGCGCTCGGTGGATGTGCTGCCGGACGGCGTCGAGAACCCGTTCGCCGACGACAGGACACGCCGTTAATCAAGTTTGACCAGTGGCTCGCCGCGGAATACCTTCCCCTGGTAGTCAAGTTTGACTACCAGGGGAAGGAGAAGGCATGACCGATCACGATCCGGCGATCGTCGTCGCGGGGTTGCGGAAGACGTACGGGGACAAGCACGCGCTCGCCGGACTCGACCTGACCGTCCCGCGCGGCGCCGTGCACGGACTGCTCGGGCCCAACGGCGCGGGCAAGACCACCTGCGTACGGATCCTGTCCACGCTGCTGCGCCCCGACGGCGGCCGCGCCGTGGTAGCGGGCTTCGACGTCGCCCGGCAGCCGGACGAGGTCCGCTTCCGCATCGGGCTCCTGGGGCAGCACGCCGCCCTCGACGAGGAACTGAGCGGACGGCAGAACCTGGAGATGTTCGGTCGCCTCTACCACCTCGGCGGGCGGCGGGCGGCGGCCCGCGCGGCGGAACTGCTGGAGCGGTTCGGGCTGGCGGACACCGGGGCCAAGCCCGTCAAGCGGTACAGCGGCGGCATGCGGCGCCGGCTGGACCTGGCCGCCAGCCTCATCATGCGGCCCGCGGTGCTCTTCCTGGACGAGCCGACCACCGGCCTCGACCCGCGCGGCCGTACCGAGGTCTGGAGCGCCGTCCGGGCCCTGGCCGACGGCGGGACGACCGTCCTGCTCACCACCCAGTACCTGGAGGAGGCCGACCAGCTCGCCGACCGGATCTCGGTGGTCGACCAGGGCCGGGTCATCGCGGACGGCACCGCCGACGAACTCAAGGCGGAGCTGGGCGGCGACCGGATCGACGTCGTCCTGCGCGACGCGGGCCGGCTGGCGGCCGCCGCGAAGGTCGTGGGCATGGCCGCACGGGCCGCCGAGGTCGAGACCGATCCCGACCACCGCCGGGTCAGCGCGCCCGTCGCCGACCGCGTCGCCGCGCTCACCGGCACCGTGACCGCGCTCGCCGCCGCGGGCATCGAGGCCGAGGACATCGCACTGCGCCGCCCCACCCTGGACGAGGTGTTCCTGCACCTGACGGGGGAGCGGCCGACCGGTACGGCGGGGGAGGCCCCGACGGCCACGCCCACGCCCACCTCCACCCGCCCCCACCACGAGGAGCAGGCCACCGCATGACGATCGCGACCGTCACCCCTCCGACCGCTCCCTCCGGCTCCCCCGGTGGTTCCGGTTCCGGGTCCGCCTCCCGGCTGCGCTGGGCCGCCGTCGACGCCTGGACCATGACCCGGCGCGGCCTGGCCCACTGGGCGCGCCAACCGGTCCAGCTGATCGTCGGGCTGCTCTTCCCCGTCATGATGCTGCTGATGTTCGGCTACCTCCTCGGCGGCGGCATGACCGTCCCGGGCGGCGGCGACTACCAGGACTTCCTGGTGCCCGGCATGCTCGCCCTCACCATGGCCTTCGGCCTCGAAGCCACGATGGTCGCCCTCACCCGGGACCTCGACAGGGGCGTCGTCGACCGCTTCCGCTCGATGCCGATGGCCCCGTCGGCGGTGCTCGTCGGGCGCAGCGTCCTCGACATGCTCCAGTCCGCCCTCAGCCTGCTGGTCATGGTCGGCGCCGGGCTCCTGATGGGCTGGCGCTGGCACGGCGGACCCGCCGACGCGGTGTCCGCGATCGGACTTCTGCTTCTCCTCCGCTTCGCCATGCTCTGGCTCGGCATCTACCTCGGCCTGGTGGCGGGCAGCCCCGAACTCGTCCAGGCCGTGCAGATCCTGGTCTGGCCGATCGGCTTCCTCTCCAGCGCCTTCACCTCGCCGCAGGAGATGCCGGGCTGGCTCGGCGCCGTCGCCGAGTGGAACCCGATGTCGGCCACGGCCGCCGCCACCCGCGAGCTGTTCGGCAACCCGCCCGGCTGGGACGGCGGCTCCTGGGCCGCCCGCCACGCGGAACTGCTCGCCGTGTGCTGGCCGATCGTGCTGCTCGGGGTCTTCTTCCCGCTCGCCGTACGACGGTTCCGGCGGCTGGACCGGTAGGCGGGGGCGGCGGAGGGTGCGGGAGGGCGGAAACGAGTACGTCCTGTCCTGTCGCGCAGGCCGCAGCGCCGCCGCCCACTACCGGATACCGTGGCTCATATGGCGATCAACAGAGCGGGAACGGCAGGCGAGCCCGGCTACGCCCTGCTCATCGCCGCCGGTCCCAGTGACAAGCACGGCAAGCAGCGCGTCATGGACGCGACGGCCGCACTGCCCCAACTCGCGGCCGTCGCACCCGCCGTGCTGCTGGGCACCCCGGCCGGCGCGAGCGTGGTCCAGCTCGTGGACCCGGCCGACCCGCAGACCGTGCTGACCCATCTGCGGACCGCGGCCGCCCACCCGGGTCCGGTACTGGTCTATCTCGCGGGGCAGTTGACGCTGGACGCCAAGCAGCGGATGCCGCACCTGGCGCTGGCCCGCACCACGCCCAGGACGGCCCGGTACACGGCGCTGCCCTGGCACTGGCTCGCCGCCGAACTCGGGCGGCGGCCGGTGGGCGGCACGACCCTGATCGCCGACCTGGTGGCCGACGAGACGATCTGGCCGCAACTGGCCGAAATGGGTCCGGCGGCGGCGCACCACCTCGCCGCCGGGCTCGCGCTGTACGGGACCATCGCGCCCGTGCTCCCCAAGCGGCAGCTCGCGACACCGCACTACAGCCGGGCGCTCGCCATCCTGCTCCGGGGCGCGGCCGAACGCCCGCACCCCGCGCGGCTCCACGAGCGGGCCGCCTTGGAGGCGGGCCTCGGAGCGGGCCCGGAACTCCTGCTGGCGGTGGGGCCGGTGGGCGGGGACGCGGGGTTCGCCGGCGGGGAGGCGGTGCCCGCCGGGGGCGCGTCGCCCGGCGTTGAGGCGTGGCCGACTCCGGCGTGGCCGACTCCGGCGGGTCCTGGGGAGGATCGTTCCCCCATCCCGCCCCTTCCCGGTTCCGGGGCCTTCGCCCCCGGGCCTCCGGGGGCCGGGACCGAGCCCGTGCCTCCTTCCGGTTCTGGCGGTATACGGGCGGACCTGCCCGCGCCCGGGAACGGCGCGGACCGGCCGATACCGGGCGCGGCGGCGGACGCCGTCCCGCCCGCGCCCGCACCCCGCACGGCCCCGTCGCAGACGAGCGCACCGGACGCCGCGTACGCCGTACCGTCTGCGTCTGCGTCTGCGACCTCGCCCGGCACGGCTTCGTCGTCGGCCAGCGCGTCAGACGCGGCTCCGAGTCCGGCTCAGACCCCGGAGCCGGACCGGGAATCCGCGCCGGAACGGGATCAGGTGCTGGACCGCGAACCTGTGCCGGACGGGGAGCAGGTGCCGGATCGGGAGTCCGCGCCGGACCGCGAACCCACGCCGGACCCCGCCCCCACCGGAGTCGGCCCGTCCGCCGCGGCCGCCTCGCCCACCGAGCCCGCTCCTGCCGCTCCGTTCCCGCCTCTGCCGCCCCAGCCTCCGCACCCGCCCCAGCAGCAGCTGCCTCCGCAGCCGCGGCCGGTCCCGCAGCCGCCCGACGGGCGGCATGCCGCGATCCTCGAAGCCGCGCGCGCCGGACGGCACAGCGAGGCCGCCGCCATGGCCGCCGCCTGGGAGCAGGAGGCGATGCGCGGGTCAGGGCCCAGTTCGCCGGAGGCGGTCCACTGGCTGGAGGTACGGGCCGATCTCGCCCGCCTCGCCGACGACCCCGCACGCGCCTGCGAGTTGTGGATGGCCGCGGCCCGGATCCGGCTCGGCAACCAGCAGCAGCCCGGTGACCCGGACGTCGAGGGCGCCGTGGACCGCGCGCACCACCAGTGGCAGCAGGTGCAGGACCCGGTGCGGGCCGGTGCGCTGGCCCCGGCGCTGGTCGAACTGCGTACGCGGGTGCCCGGCCGCCGCCCCGGCGCGCTGGACGCGGCGCGGCGCCGGGCGGAGATCCTCCGGTCCCAGACCCTGCGGACGGGCTGAGCGCGCCCGTCCGCCCCGCGTGGGGAACGAGCCCTCGGTGCCTCAGTGGTGGAAGGCGGTAGCCGTGGCGCGCGGCGCGTGCGACGGCCGCGCCTGCTGCCGCAGTTCGGGCAGCAGCCGCCTCAGGTCGTCGAGGAACATCTCGGCCAGGTCCGCCGAGAACCCGTTGCGGCACACCACCCGCAGCACGGACAGGTCCTCCCGGTGCGGCGGGAAGGTGTAGGCGGGCACCAGCCAGCCCGTCTCGCGCAGCCGCCGCGAGACGTCGAACACGTCGTACGCGTCGATCCCGTCGGCGGTCGTGAAGGCGAAGACCGGGAGTTGGTCGCCGCGGGTCAGCAGCCGGAAGTCGCCCAGCGCCGCGATCCGGTCCGCCAGCGAGCACGCCACGTCCCGCGCGCCCTGCTGCACCGCGCGGAAGCCGTCGCGGCCCAGCCGCAGGAAGGTGTAGTACTGCGCGGCCACCTGCGCCCCGGGCCGGGAGAAGTTGAGCGCGAAGGTCGGCATGTCGCCGCCGAGGTAGTTCACCCGGAAGACGAGCTCCTCGGGCAGATCGGCGGCCGTACGCCACAGGGCCCAGCCCACCCCCGGGTAGACCAGCCCGTACTTGTGCCCGGAGGTGTTGATGGAGGCGACGCGCGGCAGCCGGAAGTCCCACTCGAGGTCCGGGTCGAGGAACGGCGCCACCATCGCCCCGGAGGCGCCGTCGACATGCACGGGCACGTCGAGCCCCGTGCGCTCCTGGAGCGCGTCCAGCGCCGCGCACACCGCGGCGACCGGCTCGTAGGACCCGTCGAAGGTGGAGCCCAGGACGGTGACGACGCCGATGGTGTTCTCGTCGCACAGCTCGGCGGCGGCCTGCGGATCGAGGTGGAAGCGCTCGCCGTCCATGGGCACCTGCCGGGCCTCGACCTCCCAGAAGGCGCAGAACTTCTCCCAGCAGACCTGGACGTTCACGCCCATCACGAGATTGGGCCGGGCGGTGGCCGGATAGCGGTCGGTGTTCTTGCGCGCCCAGCGGCGTTTGAACGCCATGCCGGCGAGCATGCAGGCCTCGCTGGACCCGGTGGTGGAGCAGCCGACGGCCGCGTCGGGGTCCGGCGCGTGCCACAGGTCGGCGAGCATCGCGGCGCAGCGCCGCTCCAGTTCGGCGGTGCGCGGGTACTCGTCCTTGTCGATCATGTTCTTGTCGCGGCACTCGGCCATCAGCACGCCCGCCTCCGGCTCCATCCACGTGGTGACGAAGGTGGCGAGGTTCAGCCGCGCGTTGCCGTCGAGCATCAGTTCGTCGTGGACGCAGCGGTACGCCGCCGACGGCGGCATCGGCCCGTCGGGGAGCCGGTGGCGGGGCAGCGGGCCGGACAGGCCGCCGACCGGATCGGCCGTGCCGTAGAGCGGGTTGACGGACAGATCGCGCGCTCCGGCCGGACCGCCGCACTTGTGCAGTGACATGCCGCGACAATACGGGCATAACGTGCATAAGGCCCGTGTTGTGCGACGTGCGGGTCGTATCGGCCGTACCGGTCGCGCCGCGCCGTCAGCCCGCGCTGCTGAGCGACAACTTCGCCGCGAAGCCCAGGAAGGCCGTACCCGCTGCCGCCGAGAGCGTCGCCGTCAGCCGCTTGCGCCGCCGGAAGGTCGCCGCGAGGAACGAGCCGCTGAAGATCAGGATCGTCAGGTACGTGAAGCTGAACAGCTGCGCCCAGGCGCCCAGCACCACGAACGACAGCGCCGGATGCGCGTACTCCGGGTCGACGAACTGCACGAAGAAGGAGATGAAGAACAGGATCGCCTTGGGGTTGAGCAGGCTGACCACCAGCGCGCGGCGGAACGGACGCTCCACCGTCTCCTTGGCCTCGGCGGCCTCGCCGCTCTCCTCGCCGCCCCCGGCCCGCTCCGCCCGGCCGCTCGCGTCCGCCGCCGGCCGCGCGCCCCGGCGGCGCCACAGGGACCACGCCCCGCGCAGCATCCCCACCGCGAGCCACGTCAGATAGCCCGCGCCCGCGAACTTCACCACCGAGAACAGCACCGGGCTCGCGGTCAGCAGCGACGCCACCCCGCCCGCCGACAGCGCCATCAGCGCCGCGTCGCCGCACAGCACGCCGCAGGCGGCACCGTAGGCCGCACGGGGTCCGCGGCGGGCCGCGACCGACACCACGTACAGCGAGTTCGGCCCCGGCAGCAGGATGATCAGGGCGAGTCCCGCCAGATACGTCGAGAGATCGGTTATCCCCAGCATGCGCCGCAGGATGCCAGCGGCGTTCCGCGGCGGCACAGCGATTTCCGCGATATGGACTTGCACCTCACGCGGCGTGAGGAAGCACGGTGGAACGCGTACCGGGAAAGGAGCGGACCAGCATGAGCTACTCCGTGGGACAGGTCGCGGACTTCGCGGGCGTCACGGTGCGGACGCTGCATCACTACGACGAGATCGGCCTGCTGCGGCCGGGGGCGCGCAGCCGCGCCGGGCACCGGCGGTACGACGACGCCGATCTGGACCGCCTGCAGCGGATCTTGTTCTACCGGGAGCTCGGCTTTTCGCTCGAAGAGGTGGCGGCGCTCCTGGACGACCCCGACGTGGACCCGCAGGAGCACCTGCGGCGCCAGCATCATCTGCTGACCGCGCGGATCGAGTCGCTCCAGAAGATGGCCGCCGCCGTCGAACACGCCATGGAGGCACGGAAGATGGGCATCAACCTCACGCCGGAGGAGAGGTTCGAGGTCTTCGGCGACCACGACCCCGAGCAGTACGCGGAGGAGGTCGAGCGCCGCTGGGGCGATACGGAGGCCTACCGCGAGTCCCAGCGCAGGGCCGCCGCGTACACCAAGGAGGACTGGCTGCGGATCAAGGATGAGTCCGACGACTGGACCCGCCGGATCGCGGCGCTGATGGCGTCCGGGGCGGAGCCGGAGTCGGAGGCGGCCATGGAGCTGGCGGAGGAGCACCGGCAGCAGATCTGCCGCCACCACTACGAGTGCACCTACGAGATCCACACCGGGCTCGCCGAGATGTTCACCGCGGATCCGCGGTTCACCGCCACCTTCGAGGCGGTCAGGCCGGGGCTCGCGGCCTACCTGCGGGAGGCGATCCTGGCCAACGCGGTCCGCCACGTGTAGGCCATCCGCCACCTGCGGCGGTCGGGGGAAGCCGGGGGGCGGGGGCGTGCGGGCGCCTGGTTCCAGGAGCCAGCTGGAACCAAGCGTCCGCACGGGGCGTTGATAGCTTTGGTCGGCACACTGCACTCATGTCCGTCCACTCACCTGCGGCCGGGCCTCGCACAGAGCCTGCACCCCTCGACCCAGGAGCCTGTCACCCGTGACCACTCTCGCGCTCGGACCCAGCTGGCTGGAGCCGAACCAGCTGATCGACACCTTCGGCCCGTGGGGCGTGATGGCCATCGTCTTCGCCGAGTCGGGGCTGCTCATCGGCTTCTTCCTGCCGGGTGACGCGCTGCTGTTCACCACCGGGCTGCTGGTCACCACCTCGGTGATCAAGCAGGACCTGTGGCTCATGTGCGTCGGCATCGTCGTGGCGGCGATCATCGGCGACCAGGTGGGGTATCTCTTCGGCCGGAAGGTCGGCCCGGCGCTGTTCCGGCGGCCCGACTCCAAGTTCTTCAAGCAGGAGAACGTCGAGAAGGCCCACGAGTTCTTCGAGAAGTACGGGCCGAAGTCCCTGGTCCTGGCGCGCTTCGTGCCCATCGTCCGTACGTTCACGCCGATCATCGCGGGCGTGAGCCGGATGAACTACCGCTCCTTCATCACCTTCAACGTGGTCGGCGGCGTCGTGTGGGGCGCGGGCGTCACGCTGCTCGGCGCCTGGCTCGGCAAGAGCAAGGTCGTCCGCGAGAACATCGAGGCGATGCTCATCGGCATCGTGCTGCTGTCGGTGATCCCGATCGTGATCGAGTTCCTGCGGGCCCGCGGCCAGGCGAAGAAGGCCGCGGTGGCCGGGGGCCCGGTCGCTGCCGAGGGCAGTGCGCCGCGGGGCCCGCAGCCGCCGCAGCCGCCGGCCGGGCGGGGCCGCCACGCCAAGCGGTGACGTCCCGGCACGCGTGACGACCGCGTCCCGAGACGGGCTTGCCTTGGCCACGGCCGCCATGGATCGTGCATGGTTGCTGTGACACAGCGGGAGGCCATTTTCGAGGAGTGAGCGGTGACCGATCGGCAGCGCAACGTGGGCTCCTCCCCCAGCAGCCGTGCTGGGGGAGCCCCGGAGTCAGAGGCTCCGGAAGACCGTAAGCCGCAGTCGGACGAGGCCCACAGCGCTTTCACCCCGCCGCTCGGCGTGCCGCTGCCGGCGCCGCCCGAGGACGAGCACCCGACGTCCGAGTTCGCCGTCCCGGAGGGCCTGAGCGCCGAGCCCTCGCACGAAGCCGAGGGCTCGGCGTTCGTCCCGCCGCCCGGCGTCACCACCGGCGGGGCCGCCACGGACAGCGGCCCCCTCCCGGTGTTCACACCCGCGAACGGCATATCGACGGTCAGCCTGATCAAGGAAGCGCCGTGGCAGGACCGGATGCGCACGATGCTGCGCATGCCGATCGGGGAGCGCCCGGCGCCGGAGCGCATCGACCGGTACGGCGAGGTGGGCCCGGCCGTCCCGCGCGTCCTCGACATGACCCTGCGCATCGGCGAGCTGCTGCTGGCGGGCGGGGAGAACGCGGAGGACGTCGAGGCGGCGATGTTCGGCGTGGCGCACGCCTACGGGCTGGCCCGCTACGAGCCCACCGTCACCTTCACCCTGCTGTCGGTGTCGTACCAGCCCTCGCTGGTGGACGACCCGGTGACCGCCAGCCGTACGGTGCGGCGCCGGGGCACCGACTACAACCGGCTGTCCGCCGTGTACCAGCTCGTCCACGACATCTCCTCGCAGGACGTGACGCTGGAGGAGGCGTACGGACGGCTCGCCCTGATCCGCCGCAACCGCCACCCGTACCCCGGCTGGGCGCTCACCGTGGCGGCCGGCGTGCTGGCGGGCGCGGCGAGCCTGCTGGTCGGCGGCGACTGGCCGGTGTTCTTCGCGGCGGCGGTCGGCGCGATGCTCGGCGACCGGCTGGCGTGGCTGGCCTCGGGACGCGGGCTGCCGGAGTTCTACCAGTTCGTGGTGGCCGCGATGCCGCCCGCCGCGATGGGGGTCGCGCTCAGCCTCGCGGACGCCGGGCTCCAGGGGTCCGCGGTGATCACCGGTGGGCTGTTCGCCCTGATCCCCGGGCGGGCGCTGGTCGCGGGCGTCCAGGACGGGCTGACCGGCTACTACATCACCGCCGCCGCCCGGCTGCTGGAGGTCGGCTATCTGATCGTCGGCATCGTCTGCGGTGTGCTGACCGTGCTCTACGGCGGCCTGCAGCTCGGTGCCAAGCTCAACCCCGAGGTGGCGCTGCGGCACGTGGAACGCCCGGTCATCCAGACGCTCTCCGCGATGGCGCTGGCCCTGGCGTTCTGCGTCCTGCTCCAGCAGGAACGTCACACCGTGCTCTACGCGACGCTCAACGGCGGGGTCGCCTGGGTGACGTACGGGGCGCTGCACGATACGGCGGAGGTGCCGGCGGTGGCCGCCACGGCGGTCGCGGCGGGCCTCGTCGGCCTGTTCGGCCAGCTGCTGTCCCGGTACCGGTACGCGTCCGCGCTGCCGTACGTCACGGCGGCCATCGGGCCGCTGCTGCCCGGTAGTGCCACGTACTTCGGACTGCTGTCGCTGGCCAAGAACGACATGGACCGGGGGATCGCCCACCTGACGCAGGCGGCGGCACTGGCGCTCGCGATCGCGATCGGGGTGAACCTGGGGAGCGAGGTGGCGCGGCTGGTCATCAAGGCTCCGCAGGCGGCGACCCGCCGCGCGGCGAAGCGCACCCGCGGCTTCTGAGCCTCCCCGTCCGGTCGCTCACCCGACCGCCGTTCCGGCGCCGCCCATACGGGTAGATGTTGTCCGCGCGGAGCGGAAGTGCGGAAACGACGCCGGGGCGGGGCACCCTCGTGGTGCCCCGCCCCGGTCACGTCCTGCGCCGCGGGCGTCAGTGGTGGGCGCCGCCGGCCGCCTCCAGGCGCTTGATCGACGCCTCCACCTCGGCCTCGGCCTCGGCGCGGCCGACCCAGTTCGCACCCTCGACCGACTTGCCCGGCTCCAGGTCCTTGTAGACCTCGAAGAAGTGCTGGATCTCCAGGCGGTCGAACTCCGAAACGTGGTGGATGTCACGCAGGTGCTCCACGCGCGGGTCGGACGCCGGCACGCACAGCAGCTTGTCGTCGCCGCCCGCCTCGTCGGTCATCCGGAACATGCCGATCGCCCGGCACTTGATCAGGCAGCCCGGGAAAGTCGGCTCGTCGAGAATCACGAGCGCGTCCAGCGGGTCGCCGTCCTCGCCGAGGGTGTTCTCGACGAAGCCGTAGTCCGCGGGGTAGCTGGTCGAGGTGAAGAGTCGACGGTCAAGGCGGATGCGGCCCGTCTCGTGATCCACCTCGTACTTGTTCCGCGAACCCTTCGGAATCTCGATGGTGACGTCGAACTCCACGGGAGGCTCCTCCATGATCAACACATACGTCTGGTGATTAAGTGTCCCCCACGCAGGTGTGTGGTGGCGAAAGGGGCTGGTCCTAGGTGCCTGAGGCCAGATCGTGGCAGGTCAGGCGGTGGCGCGACGCCACCCGAGCGCGGTGGCGCGCAGCCACCCGAGCACAGCGTGAGACATGGCGGCTCACCGCGCTGGCGGCCGCGGTCGGGCTCGCGGTCGCGGCCGGCTCCGTGGCGGCCGCCGGGCCGTGGGACTCCGGTCAGCGTACGGCCGAGCGCGCCCGCGCGGCCCAGGAACGGCACCCGGGGGCCGCGCACCGCGCCGGTCCCGGGCCCGGGACCGCCGCCCCCGTCCTGGCGGCGCTCGGCGCGCCCACCGGCTCCGGGACCCCGGGCACCGGTGAGGACGCGGTGCCGCCGCCCACCGCGTCCGGCCTGGCCGACGCGCTCGAACCGCTGCTGGACGACCAGGCCCTGGGCCCGGTGCGTACCGCGTCCGTCGTCGACGCGGCCACCGGCCGTCAGGTCTACGGCGCCGGCGCGGGCACCGGGGCCACCCCCGCCTCGGTCGTCAAGCTGGCCACCGGGGCCGCGGCGCTCTCGGCGCTGGGCCCGGAGCACCGGCTCAGCACCCGCGTCGCAGACGGCGGCAAGGAGCGCGTCATCCTGGTCGGCGGCGGCGACCCGACGCTCACCGCCCGCGCCGTCCAGGGCGGCGACCACCCTGCCAGCCTGCGCGAGCTCGCCGACGACACGGCTCGCGCGCTGAAGAAGCGCGGTACGCGCCGGGTGGCGCTCGGCTTCGACACCTCGCTGTACTCGGGCCCCGCCCACCACCCGATCGGGCCCAACGAGAACATCTCGCCCGTAACCCCCCTGATGGCCGACGAGGGGCGCCTCGACGACAGCGACCACGGCCCGGCCCCGCGCAGTGGCGACCCGGCCGCCGACGCCGCGCGCACGTTCGCGGCGATGCTGCGGGACCGGGGCGTCGCGATCAAGGGCGAGCCGCGCGGGGCCAAGGCCCCCAAGGGCGCCGACGCCCTCGCCACCGTCCGCTCCCAGCCGTTGTCCGCGCTGGTCGAGCGGATGCTGACCACCAGCGACAACGACATCGCCGAGGCGCTCGCCCGGCACACCGCGCTCGCCGCCCACCGGCCCGCGAGCTTCACGGGCGCCGCGCGGGCCGTCACCGACCGGCTGAAGAAGCTCGGCGTACCGGTCGCCGGGGCGAAGATCGCGGACGGCAGCGGCCTGGACCGGGCCGACCAGGTGTCCGCCGGGCTCCTCTCGCAGGTGCTCGTACGGGCCGCGAGCGGTGAGCACCCCGAGCTGCGCCCGGTGATCACCGGGCTGCCGGTCGCGGGCTTCACCGGTACGTTGCGCGGCCGGTACGCGCAGGACGCGGCGGGGCGCGGCGTGGTGCGCGCCAAGACCGGCACCCTGACGGGCGTCAACACGCTGGCGGGCTCGGTCGTGGACGCCGACGGCCGCCTGCTGGTGTTCGCGTTCATGACCACGGGGACGACGGACGCGCTGGGCGCCCAGCGCGCTCTGGACCGCCTCGCCTCGGCGGTCGCCAACTGCGGCTGCCGCTGAGGGGCTTCGCTCCCTGGGGCCGGTGGCGGGTCGGGGGGCGCCCCCGGCGCGCGGCGGCGCGCACGCGGCGACAGAGGGCAACCCTGTGCCACCGCGCCCGAAAGGGCCTCCGCGGCACGTACCGTGAACCCATGACGAGCATCGGTGGTGTCGAGATGGTCGACTGGAATCTTGCGGTGGCGACCGCGACCCGGCTCGTGCGGCCAGGGCCGGAGGTGAGCCGGGACGAGGCCCGGGCCGTCGTCGCCGAGCTGCGGCGGCACGCGAAGTCGTCCGAGGAGCACGTCCGCGCCTTCACCCGGATGGCTCCCTCCGGCGCGGCCGCCGACACCCCCGTGCTGGTGGTCGACCGGCCCGGCTGGGTCAAGGCGAACGTCGCCGGGTTCCGCGAGATCCTGCGGCCGCTGCTGGGCAAGATGCAGGAGCGCCGCGACGGCATGCCGGGCGGCGCCGTGCTCGGCACGGTCGGCGGCAAGGTGACCGGCGTCGAGCTGGGCATGCTGCTGTCCTTCCTCGCCTCCCGGGTGCTCGGCCAGTACGAGACGTTCGCCCCGCCCACCCGCGAGCTGCCCGCCGCCGGGGCGGGCGGCGGGCGGCTGCTGCTCGTGGCGCCCAACATCGTGCATGTGGAGCGCGAGCTGGACGTGGAGCCGCACGACTTCCGGCTGTGGGTGTGCCTGCACGAGGAGACGCACCGTACGCAGTTCACCGCCGTGCCCTGGCTGCGCGACCACGTCGAGTCGGAGATCCAGGCGTTCCTCGCCGAGACCGATGTGGACCCGGCGACCCTGCTGGAACGGTTCCGCGAGGCGGCCCAGTCGCTGACCGGCAACCGGCCCGACGACGAGCAGGAGCGCGGGCGCAGCATCGTGGAGCTGGTCCAGACCCCCGTCCAGCGCGAGATCCTCGCCCGGCTCACCGCTGTGATGTCCCTGCTGGAGGGGCACGCGGACTACGTGATGGACGGGGTCGGCCCGGCGGTCGTGCCCTCGGTGGCGGAGATCCGGGAGAAGTTCCAGAAGCGGCGGGCGAGCGGCGCGGGCCGCCTGGACCTCGCGCTGCGCCGGCTGCTGGGACTGGACGCGAAGCTGCGGCAGTACCGTGATGGAGAACGGTTCGTGCGAGCTGTCGTGGACCAGGTCGGTATGGACGGTTTCAACCGGGTATGGACCTCGCCGAACACCCTCCCGACCAAGGCGGAGATCGGCAAACCCGCCGATTGGGTTGCGCGGGTGCACCGTACGGCAGAGTCGTAAGCCCGGCACCCGCCATGGCAGATGAACGCCCCCGGTATCACCCGTCCGAGGGACCGTGGCGGAAGGGTGGGCGTGCGATGCTCGGGTAACGGCTCACTTCTGTCACCATCGACGTACTCAGCGTGACGAAGCAAGAGTCACACGCCCCCGAGGCAGCCCCTCCGAGGCACCCCCTCGATCTGACAGATGGGAAACGGACATGGGTCCCCATCCTGCGGTCGCCGCGATACGCCTGGCGGTCCGCCGCGTACTCCACGACGTCCTCGTCGACCGCCCCGACGCGCTCGGCGATCACTCCGACGTGTTCGGCGATCGCCGCGACGTGCTCGTCGGCCCCGGCGGCTCCGTCGGGCACCCCGGCCCGGCGCGGGCTCCCGCCGCCGCGCGCGGCGCCCTGGCGCCCGGCCATGGCGGGTCCGCCGCGGGGTCCGCCCCGCCGCTGGTGCTCGTCGCCTGCTCCGGCGGCGCCGACTCCATGGCGCTCGCCTCCGCCCTCGCCTTCGAAGCCCCCAAGCTCGGCATCCGCGCCGGCGCTGTCACCGTCGACCACGGCCTCCAGGCCGGGTCCGAGCTGCGTGCCGCCGAGGTCGCGGACCGCCTCAGGGTCCTGGGGCTCGACCCCGTCGAGACCGTCGCCGTGACCGTCGGCCGCGAGGGCGGCCCCGAGGCCGCCGCCCGCGACGCCCGGTACCAGGCGCTGGACGCCGCCGCCGAGCGCCATGGCGCCGCCGCCGTGCTGCTCGGACACACCCGCGACGACCAGGCGGAGACGGTACTGCTCGGCCTGGCCCGCGGCTCAGGGATCCGCTCCCTGTCCGGGATGCCCGCGATCTCCCAGGGGCCGGGGCCCTACGGCCGCTACCGCCGCCCCTTCCTCCAGCTGGACCGCCAGACCGCCCGCCGCGCGTGCCTGGCCCAGTCCCTGCCCGTGTGGGACGACCCGCACAACACCGACCCGGCCTACACCCGCTCCCGGGTCCGGCACGAGGCCCTGCCGATGCTGGAGAAGGCGCTGGGCAAGGGCGTCGTCGAAGCGCTCGCCCGCACCGCCCAGCTCTCCCGTGACGACGCCGACGCGCTGGACGCCTGGGCGGCCCGCGCCGAGGCCGACGTCCGTGCCGCCGACGCGGACGCCGCCGACGCGGCGGCCGGCATCCAGCTCGACGCCGCCGCCCTGCACGCGCTGCCGCCCGCCGTCCGCCGCCGGGTGCTGCGCCGTACGGCCATCGCCGCGGGCGCTCCGGCCGGTTCCCTCTTCGCCCGGCACCTGGAGGAAGTGGACCGGCTGCTGACCGGATGGCGGGGCCAGCGGGCCATCAATCTGCCCGGCCGGGTCGAGGCACTCAGGCAGGGTGGCAGACTGGTCATCCGGCAGGGCTGACCCGCCCGAGCCGACGAGCCGGTTGACGAACGAGAGTGGCGCGGGTGGACGACAAGGACATGGGCACCGACCTCAAGTCGGTCCTGATCACCAAGGAAGAGATCGACGCGAAGCTGGCCGAGCTGGCCGCGCGGATCGATGAGGAGTATGCGGGCAAGGACCTGCTGATCATCGGAGTCCTCAAGGGCGCCGTGATGGTCATGGCGGACCTCGCCCGGGCCCTGTCCACCCCCGTCACCATGGACTGGATGGCCGTGTCCTCGTACGGTGCGGGCACCCAGTCGTCCGGCGTGGTGCGCATCCTCAAGGACCTGGACACCGACATCAAGGGCCGGCACGTCCTGATCGTCGAGGACATCATCGACTCCGGCCTGACGCTGTCCTGGCTGCTGTCGAACCTGGGTTCGCGGGAGCCGGCCTCCCTCAACGTGTGCACCCTGCTGCGCAAGCCGGAGGCGGCCAAGGTCGCGATCGACGTCAAGTGGGTCGGCTTCGACATTCCGAACGAGTTCGTCGTCGGCTACGGCCTGGACTACGCGGAGAAGTACCGGAACCTGCCCTTCGTCGGGACGCTGGCCCCGCACGTCTACGGCGGCTGACGCCCGGCCCGGTACCGACGGCCCCGTACCGGCCCCGGTACCGGAGCCCGGTACCGTGCGGGAACCTCCCGGGGGTTTCCGCCGTTGGAGCATGGGAGGACGGTTTTGTTAACCGTCCACAGCGGCGTCGAGTGACAATGCTGGGGTACCGTCCGAAGGTCAGTCTTTTTCAGGCCGAGTAAGACACCGCACGCACAGGCAGCCATCGGAAGCGTTCGAACAGGTTGCCGTGCCTCACTGTGGCAGGAGGGACGGGGCGGCTCCGCCCCGTATGGATGGACGTGAAGCGCTACTTCCGTGGGCCGGTCATGTGGATCGTGCTGGCCGTCCTCGCCGTGGTCGTGTTGATGCAGGTCGTCGGCTCGTCCGGCGGCTACAAGTCGGTGGACACCAGCCAGGTCGTCGAGGCGATCGACAAGAACCGGGTCAAGTCGGCCGAGATCACCACTGGCGACGAGCGCAAGATCAAGATCAAGCTCAAGGACAACGCCGAGAAGATCTCGGGCAGCGACAAGCTCCAGGCCACCTACATCGGTGACTACGGGGTGGACATCGCCAAGACCCTCCAGGCCAACGCCGAGAAGGGCCAGCTTCCCGACGGGTACGACGTCTCGGTCTCGAAGCAGAATCCGTTTGTCAGCATCCTGCTCACGCTGCTGCCGTTCGTGCTGATCGTGGTCGTCTTCCTGTTCCTGATGAACCAGATGCAGGGCGGCGGCTCCCGGGTCATGAACTTCGGCAAGTCCAAGGCCAAGCTGATCACCAAGGACACGCCGAAGACGACCTTCGCCGATGTGGCCGGGTCGGACGAGGCCGTCGAGGAGCTCCAGGAGATCAAGGAGTTCCTCCAGGAGCCGGCGAAGTTCCAGGCCGTGGGCGCCAAGATCCCCAAGGGTGTGCTGCTGTACGGCCCGCCCGGTACGGGCAAGACCCTGCTCGCGCGCGCCGTCGCGGGTGAGGCGGGCGTGCCGTTCTACTCGATCTCCGGTTCCGACTTCGTCGAGATGTTCGTCGGTGTCGGCGCCTCCCGGGTCCGCGACCTGTTCGAGCAGGCCAAGGCGAACGCCCCGGCGATCGTCTTCGTGGACGAGATCGACGCCGTCGGCCGCCACCGCGGCGCCGGCATGGGCGGCGGTCACGATGAGCGCGAGCAGACGCTGAACCAGCTGCTGGTCGAGATGGACGGCTTCGACGTCAAGGGCGGCGTCATCCTGATCGCCGCCACCAACCGCCCGGACATCCTGGACCCGGCGCTGCTGCGCCCCGGCCGCTTCGACCGGCAGATCGCCGTCGACCGCCCGGACATGCAGGGCCGCCTGGAGATCCTCAAGGTGCACCAGAAGGGCAAGCCGGTCGCCCCGGACGTCGACCTCTCGGCCGTCGCCCGGCGCACCCCCGGCTTCACCGGTGCCGATCTGTCGAACGTGCTGAACGAGGCCGCGCTGCTCACGGCCCGCAGCGACAAGAAGCTGATCGACAACCACTTCCTGGACGAGGCGATCGACCGTGTCGTGGCCGGCCCGCAGAAGCGGACCCGGATCATGAGCGACAAGGAGAAGAAGATCACCGCGTACCACGAGGGCGGTCACGCCCTGGTCGCGGCGGCCTCTCCGAACAGCGACCCGGTGCACAAGGTCACGATCCTCTCCCGCGGCCGGGCCCTGGGCTACACCATGGTCCTGCCGGACGAGGACAAGTACTCGACCACGCGCAACGAGATGCTGGACCAGCTCGCCTACATGATGGGCGGCCGCGCGGCGGAGGAGCTGGTCTTCCACGACCCGACCACCGGCGCCTCCAACGACATCGAGAAGGCGACCGCGACCGCCCGCGCCATGGTCACGCAGTACGGCATGACCGAGCGGCTCGGCGCGATCAAGTTCGGTTCCGACAACTCCGAGCCGTTCCTGGGCCGTGAGATGGCGCACCAGCGCGACTACTCCGAAGAGGTCGCCGCGCTGGTCGACGAGGAAGTCAAGAAGCTCATCGAGGCCGCGCACAACGAGGCCTGGGAGATCCTGGTCGAGAACCGCGACGTGCTGGACAACCTGGTCCTGGCGCTGCTGGAGAAGGAGACGCTCAACAAGGAGGAGATCGCCGAGATCTTCGCCCCGATCGTCAAGCGCCCGGCCCGCCCGGCGTGGACCGGCTCCTCGCGGCGTACGCCCTCCACCCGCCCGCCGGTCTCCTCGCCGAGGGAACTGGCGGTGGCCAACGGCACGCAGCCGCAGGCCCCGGCTCTGGCCAAGAGCACCACGGCCGAGGAGACCGCCACCGTCGAGCGGCCGGAGGAGTCCGCCGGCGAGGGCAGCTGACACCGAGCCGTACGGGGCCCCAGGGCCTCGTACGGCCCCGGAATGAATGCCGCGTCACCCAGGTTTTAGCCTGGTGACGCGGCATTTCGCATGTGGCGGCATTCCGCATGTGTACGGGCATGTGCAAGCAAAGGAACGAGGCACTTCCATGATCGACTCCGTGGCACTGGACGGCGAAGGCCGCATCGGCATGTTCGACGAGAAGCGGGCGGAGAACGCGGTCAGGGAGCTGCTTCTGGCGGTCGGGGAGGACCCGGACCGCGAGGGGCTGCGGGAGACGCCGGGGCGGGTCGCCCGGGCGTACCGGGAGATCTTCGCGGGCCTGTGGCAGGAGCCGGAGGACGTCCTCACCACGACGTTCGACCTCGGCCACGACGAGATGGTGCTGGTCAAGGACATCGAGGTGTACAGCACCTGCGAGCACCACCTGGTGCCGTTCCAGGGTGTCGCGCACGTCGGGTACATCCCGTCGCACGACGGGAAGATCACCGGGCTGTCGAAGCTCGCCCGCCTCGTCGACGTCTACGCGCGGCGGCCCCAGGTCCAGGAGCGGCTGACCACGCAGATCGCCGAATCGCTGGTGCGGATCCTGGAGCCGCGCGGGGTGATCGTGGTCATCGAGTGCGAGCACATGTGCATGTCGATGCGCGGGATACGCAAGCCGGGCGCCAAGACGATCACCTCGGCGGTGCGGGGCCAGCTGCGTGACCCCGCCTCCCGCTCCGAGGCCATGAGCCTGATCATCGGGCGCTGAGCCCCGGGCGGGGCCCTCAGGCCTTAGGGCGCTGAGCCGGGGCGGCCTCGGGGGCCTTGAGCCGACCGCCCAGCCACTCCAGGCAGCCGGGGATCTCGCGCTTCCAGGTGTTGAAGTTGTGCCCCCCGCTGTCGAGGATCATCGACGAGATGCGGGTGGGCGCACCCTGGCGGTTCAGCTTGATCACCTTGTCGATGAACTTCTCGGTCTTCTTGTGGAGCTTCTCGCCGTGCTTGCTGCTGGTGACCAGCAGCGACACCGGCGGGGCGGGCTTGTGGTCCAGCCGCCACATCAGGTTGTTCTCCCGCCGGACCTGGGCGCTGCCGCCGAACAGATCACCGGTCGTCGCGTCCTTCGGCGCCTCGTACGCGGGCGACAGCCCGACGCCGACGGAGAACGACTTCGGGTAGCGCATCGGCATCTTCAGCGCGCAGTAGCCGCCGGTCGAATTGCCCATGACGCCCCAGTTCTCCGCCTTGTCGCCGACCCGGTAGTGGGCGGTGACGGCCTGCGTCACGTCCTGGGTGAAGTAGGTCTCGGTCTGCGGGCCGCCGGGTACGTCCATGCACTCGGTGTCCCGGGGCGGCACGACGGTGGGGCGCATCATCACCAGCACCATCGGCTGCATCTTGCCGTCCTTGACCAGCTGGTGTGCGGTCTTCGGGTACTTCAGCCCGTACATCAGAGCCTCGGTGGTGCCCGGGTAGCCGGTCAGCACCAGGGCGGCGGGAAACTTTCGCTTCTCGTTCCCCTCCTGGAAGTACTCCGGCGGCATGTAGACGTAAGCCTTGCTGGCGATCCCCGACTTCGCGCCGTGGATCGTCACCTCGTCGATCCGCCCCGCGGAGGTCGGACTCTGGTCGCCCGGCACGTTCACCTTCTGTGTGCCCTGGACCTGCACCCGCTTGCTCTTGGGCGCGTCGTGGTCCACCACTACGCCGGGGGTGTCCTCGGTGCCGAACAGATCTCCCCAAGATCCGTAAAATCCGAACGTTCGGTTCGCGAACATGGCGACAGCGGCGAACACCGCTATCTGCGTGACTGCCAAGATTCCTATTCGGCCCAACACAGCGGGTACGCTGCGCCGGGCGAACTTCGGCCACAGCCAAATGCTCACGGCGAACAGCAGTACGGCCAGGAGCATGGCAAGCCGCACGGTCCAGGCGTTGGTGAGACCCATCACAGTCTTTCTGTCGGGCGGCCGGTCGTCCCCCGTGCCGCGCGATGGAACCCCATGCCCGTGAACGCCGTCTTGGAAGGCGCAAATTGTCCAGGTGCCGCGTCCGCGGGACGCAGATCCTCATGACAGGGGCGACGGGAAAGCAAATGTCTGAAATGCAAGATGGCGAAAAGTCCGGGGTGGTTCCTCCGCGGCTGCGGCGCCTGTTGCGCGGACCGCGGCCGGAGACCGTCCCCACGGTCGTCGGCACGGCGTGCACGCTGATCGGGCTGCTCAATGTTGCATCCGGCATTTTTCCACGCTTCCGGCACAGCAAGTTCCACACTTTCACCGAGGTGCTGCCCGGAGCGGTGAGCCCGCTGGCCGCCGCCTCCGCCATCGTCGTCGGCCTGCTGCTGCTGATGCTCGCGCACGGGCTGAAGCGGCGTAAGCGGCGTGCCTGGGTGGCCGCGGTGGGGCTGCTGCCGGTCGGGGCGGCCGCACAGCTGATGTACCGGGACTCGGTCTGCGGCGCGCTGCTTTCCCTGGCGCTGCTGGCGCTGCTGATCCGGCGCCGCGAGGAGTTCTTCGCCCTGCCGGACCCGCGCAGCCGCTGGAAGGCGCTGGCCAGTCTCCTGGTGCTGGGCGGGGTCAGCCTGGGCCTGGGCTGGCTGATCGTCGACGGCCACCCGGACAAGGTCGTCGGCAGCCCGTCGTTCCAGGACCGGCTGGAGCACGTGCTGTGGGGCCTGTTCGGATTCGAGGGCCCCGTCCACTACACGGACCGCGTGGACTACACCGTCGGCTACTCGCTCGGCGCGCTCGGCCTGCTGACCGTGGCCACCACCGCCTACCTGGCCTTCCGCCCCGCGAACCCGGTGGCCCGGCTCACCCAGGAGGACGAGGACCGGCTGCGGGAGCTGCTCGTCCAGCACGGCGGCCGGGACTCCCTCGGCTACTTCGCGCTCCGGCACGACAAGGCCGTCGTCTTCTCCCCGAGCGGCAAGGCCGCCGTCTGCTACCGCGTCGTCTCCGGCGTGATGCTGGCCAGCGGCGACCCGATCGGCGACGTGGAGGCGTGGCCGGGCGCCATCGAGCGCTTCATGGAGGAGGCCCGCAGGCACTCCTGGACCCCCGCGGTCATGGGGTGCAGCGAGACCGGCGGCCACGTGTGGACCCGCGAGACCGGTCTGGACGCGCTGGAGCTGGGCGACGAGGCGATCGTCGACGTGCCGGACTTCACCCTCACCGGGCGGTCGATGCGCAACGTACGGCAGATGGTCAAGCGCATCGAGCGCAACGGCTACGAGACCCGGGTGCGGCGGGTCCGCGACCTCGACCCGGAGGAGCTGGCGCGCATCCAGCAGGCCGCGAACGCCTGGCGGGACACCGAGACCGAGCGCGGCTTCTCGATGGCGCTGGGCCGGATCGACGCGGACCACGACGGCGACGCCGTGATCGCGACCGCGCACAAGGCCCCGGAGGAGGGCGAGGCGCCGAGCCCGTACGGGGACCTCAAGGCCATGCAGCACTTCGTGCCGTGGGGCAAGGACGGCATATCCCTGGAGCTGATGCGCCGCGACCGCAGCGCCGACCCCGGCATGAACGAGCTGCTGATCGTCGCCTCCCTCCAGGCCGCCGCCGGGCTGGGCGTCCAGCGGGTGTCGCTGAACTTCGCGATGTTCCGGTCGGCGCTGGCGCGCGGCGAGAAGCTGGGCGCGGGGCCGGTGCTGCGCGGCTGGCGCGGACTGCTGGTGTTCCTCTCGCGCTGGTTCCAGATCGAGTCGCTGTACAAGTTCAACGCCAAGTTCCAGCCGCGCTGGGAGCCGCGCTTCGTGGTCTTCCGCACCACCCGCGATCTGCCGCGGATCGGCCTGGCGGCGATGCAGGCCGAGGGCTTCGTCTCGCTGGCCCTGCCGCGGCTGTGGCGCCGGGACAAGCCGACCGGGCCCGACTCCTGCGCGGAACTGTCGGACGGGCCGGTGCGCCGGCATGAGGTCGAGCGCGTCGCCTAGCACCCCCGGGCCCCCTCGGCGGGCTCGGCGGTGCCGCCGGGCCCGGGCCTGGCGGGGAGGATGGCCCGGAGGGGGCCAGCCCCTACGCTGGAGGCATGAGTACGTTGCGTGGTCGTGTCGGACCGGTCGGTCTGCCCCGGTGGGACCGGTGCGCGGTGATGGGCGTGGTGAACGTCACGCCCGACTCCTTCTCGGACGGCGGCCAGTGGTTCGACCCCGAACTGGCCGTCAAGCACGGCCTCGACCTGGTCGCGGCCGGCGCCGACCTGGTGGACGTGGGCGGCGAGTCCACCCGCCCCGGCGCGACCCGCGTCGACGAGGCCGAGGAGCTGCGCCGGGTGGTCCCGGTGGTCCGCGAGCTGGCCGGAGCGGGGGCCGTGGTCAGCGTGGACACCATGCGCGCCTCGGTCGCCGAGCGCGCGGTGGAGGCCGGCGCGACCCTGGTCAACGACGTGAGCGGTGGTCGCGCGGACGCCGCAATGGTGCCGGTGGTGGCCGCCGCCGGGGTGCCGTTCGTGGTGATGCACTGGCGCGGCCAGTCGATCGACATGAACAACCGCGCGGTCTACGCGGACGTGGTCGCGGAGGTGCTGACGGAGCTGCGCGAGAGCCTGGACCGCGCGGTCGAGGGCGGCATCTCCCCGGACCGGATCGTGGTCGACCCCGGGCTGGGCTTCGCCAAGAACGCCGAGCACGACCTGGCGCTGGTGGCGCACCTGGCCGAGCTGCGCGCCCTGGGCCGGCCGGTGCTGGTGGCCGCGTCCCGCAAGCGGTTCCTGGGGAAGGTGCTGGCCGGGGACGGCGGCAGCCCGCCGCCCGCCCGGCAGCGGGACGCCGCGACGGCGGCGATCTCGGCGATCGCGGCGCGTGAGGGGGCGTGGGCGGTGCGGGTGCACGAGGTGGCGGCGAGCGCGGACGCGGTGCGGGTGGTCCGCGCCATCGAGGACGCGGCGGGCGCCTCCGGCGGCGCACCGCGGGACGAGGCCTGAGTGACGTCGCTGACCGACGCCGAGCAGGTGGAGCGGGCGAACACCGCGCTCTACGAGGCGATGGAGCGGGGCGACCACGAGGCGCTCAGCCGGCTCTGGCTCGACGGGGACATCTCGTGCGTGCACCCGGGGTGGCCGGTGCTGCGCGGACGCGGCGAGGTGCTCCGTTCGTACGCCCTGATCATGGCGAACACCGACTACATCCAGTTCTTCCTCACCGACGTCGAGGTGTCGGTGGTCGCGGACACGGCCCTGGTGACGTGTACGGAGAACATCCTCAGCGGCGCTCCCGCCGAGGAGGAGGGCGAGCTCGGGCCGCTGGTGGGGCAGCTGGTCGTGGCGACGAACGTCTTCCGGCGCACGGCGGACGGCTGGAAGCTGTGGTCGCACCACGGCTCGCCGGTGCTGGCCGAGAGCGACGAGGAGTCCGAGGCGTCGGACTGAGCGCCTGGTGGCCGGGCCGGACACCCCGTCAGCGGGATGTGAGATGGGCCACTCGTTCGAGTCGCGTCGGGACCGGGTAGTGAGTGGTTCACGAGGGCGCGGGTAGGCGCGGCCGGGGGCGTGCGTGTCCGCCCGCGGAGCCGCGCCCCGGCCCCCGTACGTGAGCGCTGTCGGTGCTCGCAGGTAGATTCGATTGGGTTGTCCCCACCGAAGGACTGGGGATGGGTGGGCGTCGCCGCAGGACGGTGCGCCCGCGCACCGACGACCAGCAGGAGTGATTCGTGTGGATCGTGTCGCGCTGCGGGGCCTGAAGGCCCGCGGTCACCACGGGGTGTTTCCGCATGAACGCGAGGAAGGCCAGACCTTCGTCGTGGACCTCGTGCTCGGCCTGGACACCCGGCCCGCTGCGGCCGGTGACGACCTCACCAAGACCGTCCACTACGGAGTGGTGGCGGAGGAGGTCGTGGAGGTGGTGCGGGGCGAACCCGTCGACCTGATCGAGACCCTCGCCGAGCGGATCGCCGAGCGGTGCCTGAAGCACGAAGCGGTGCGGGAGGTGGAGGTGGTCGTCCACAAGCCGGACGCACCGATCACCGTGCCCTTCGACGACGTGACCATCACCATCACCCGGAGCAGAACATGATGAGCAGCAGCGACCCGACCGTGCAGCCCGTCCCCGCCTCCGTGGTGGAACAGGTGGACGCGGCGGATGTGACGTTGAGCAACCCCAAACGGGCCGTGATCTCCCTGGGCAGCAGCCTCGGCAACCGGCTGGAGACGCTCCAGGGCGCCGTCGACGCGCTGGAGGACACCCCGGGCGTGCGGGTCAAGGCGGTCTCACCGGTGTACGAGACGGAGCCGTGGGGCGTCGATCCGGGCACGCAGCCGAACTACTTCAACGCGGTGGTGCTGATCAAGACCACCCTGCCGCCGTCCTCGCTGCTGGAGCGGGGGCACGCCATCGAGGAGGCGTACCGGCGGGTGCGGGACGAGCGCTGGGGGCCGCGCACCCTCGATGTGGACATCGTGGCGTACCAGGACGTCGTGCTGGACGATCCGGAACTCACCCTTCCGCACCCGCGCGCCCATGAGCGCGCCTTCGTCCTCGTGCCGTGGCAGGACGTGGACCCGGAGGCCGAGGTTCCGGGGCGGGGCCCGGTGGCCCGGCTGGTGGAGCAGGTCGGCCGCGGCGGCGTGGCGGCCCGCCCGGACCTGGAACTGCGGCTGCCCGAGTAGGCGTTCCCCCCGGGAGCCCCGGTAGTTTCAGGGGCAGGTGGGACGTACGACGCGAACGTGAGGGGCGACAGCTCGGTGAGCCAAATTCGTATCAGGGTGCTGGTCGGGCTGTTCCTCGCGGCCGGTGTGATCTCGTGGGCGGGCGCCCGGCTGTGGGACACGATGGGCACCCTGCCGAGCGTGCCCATGGCCGCGCCCATCGTGCTGGGGCTGATCGCCGCCGTACTGGCCGCGACGGCGCTGTCGATGCGTTCCCGGCTGCGTGCGCAGCGCGAGCGCCGACCGGGCGCCACGGGCGTCAACCCGCTGGCGGCGGCCCGCGCGGTGGTCTTCGGCCACGCCAGCGCGCTGGTGTCGGCGCTGATCTCCGGGGTGTACGGCGGGGTGGGCGTCTTCCTGGTCATGAACGAGCTGGACGTCCCGCCGCGCCGCGACCAGGCGATCTACGCAGGGGCCTCGGTGGTGGCGGGGGTGGCGGTGATCGCGGCGGCGTTCTTCCTGGAGCGGGTGTGCCGGCTGCCGGACGACGAGGACGAGGACCGCCTCCCGGCGTAGCGGTTCGCCTTCCGGCCCGGCCGCCTCCTGGCCCGGCTGTCTCCCGGCCCGGCTGCCTACCGGCCCGGCCGGAGCTCCCGGCGCGGGGCCGGGCTACGCGCCCGGGACCGTTTCCAGGGTCACCTCCGTGCGGGCGATCTCCTTCGCGTCCGCGTCGATCGAGCGCCGCAGTGCCTCGTGCAGCCGCCCCGGCGTGAGCACCCCCATGAAGCGGTCGCCGTCGAGGACCGCGATCCAGCCCGCGTCATGCTGGAGCATCGTGCTGAACGCCTGCTTCAGCGGCGCGCCGACCGGCAGCCACGCGTCCATCCGCCGGGCGTGGTTCCGTACCGTCCCCTTCGCGGCCGCCCTGCCCGACGTGACGGCCTCCGCCGACACCCAGCCGTGCAGCCTCTCCGCGTCGTCCAGGACCACGGCCCAGCGGGCGCCGTCCGCCGAGAGCCGGGCGGCGGCCTTCGGCAGCGGGTCGTCGAGGTGGACGACCGGCGGCTGTTCGAGGTCGCCGGGTTCGATGGGGGTGACCGACAGTCGCTTCAGCCCCCGGTCGGAGCCGACGAAGTCGGCCACGTACGGCGACGCGGGCGCGCCCAGCACCGTCGCCGGGGTGTCGAACTGCTCGATCCGACCCGACCCGTAGACCGCGATCCGGTCCCCGAGCCGCACCGCCTCCTCGATGTCGTGCGTGACGAACAGCACCGTCTTGCGCACCTGGGACTGCAGCCGCAGGAACTCCGTCTGGAGATGCTCGCGGACCACCGGGTCGACCGCGCCGAACGGCTCGTCCATCAGCAGCACCGGCGGGTCGGCGGCGAGCGCCCGGGCCACGCCCACGCGCTGACGCTGGCCGCCGGAGAGCTGGTCGGGGTAGCGGTCGCCGTAGACGGACGGGTCGAGACCGACGAGGTCGAGGAGCTCCCCGGCGCGCTCCCGGCCCTTGCGGCGCGGCCAGCCCAGCAGCGCCGGAACGGTCGCGGTGTTCTCCAGCACGGTCTTGTGCGGGAACAGGCCCACCTGCTGGATCACATAGCCGATCCGGCGGCGGAGGCTGACCGGGTCGACGCGGGAGATGTCCTCGCCGTCCAGCAGGATCTGACCGCTCGTCGGCTCGATCAGCCGGTTGACCATCTTCATCGTGGTGGTCTTGCCGCAGCCCGAGGGTCCGACGAGCGTGACCAGCTCGCCCTCCGCGACCTCGAAGGACAGATCGTCCACGGCGGTCGTGCCGTCGGCGTAGCGCTTGGTGACGTGCTCGAATCGGATCACCTCACCATTGTGGCCGCATTCGCGGGAGGGATTGTTGCTGTTGTGTGGCGAGCCGATGAGATGGCCGGTGGCCGGAGATAGGGTCGACGGGAATTGACGGGGAGGTGGGCCGGTGGCGGCGGAGAACTGCCTGATCACCAATGAGTGGGTCTGCGGGGAATATCTGCGGACCCGCGGTGAGGAGCTGACGGACGCCACGCTCCAGCATGTGGGCATTACGTTCGCGGCCGTGGCGATCGGCCTGCTGGTGGCCTTTCCGCTCGCGCTGCTGGCGCGCCGCTGGCGGATCGTGGCGGGCCCGCTGCTCAGTCTGACGACGATTCTGTACACGGTGCCGTCGCTGGCGATGTTCTCGCTGCTGCTGCCCGTATTCGGGGTGTCGGTGGCCGTGGTGGTCATGGGCCTGGTGCTGTATTCGCTGACGATCCTGGTACGGAACATCCTGGCCGGGCTGGCGGCGGTGCCCGAGGACGCCCGCGAGGCCGCGCGCGGTATGGGGTACGGGCCGGTCCGGATGCTTTTCGGCGTCGAACTCCCACTGGCGCTGCCCGCCCTGATGGCGGGTCTGCGGATCACGACCGTGTCCACCGTCTCGCTCACCACGGTCGGCGCGATCATCGGTTATGGCGGGCTCGGCAACCTCATCTACGAGGGCATGCGCGGCTTCTTCAAGGCGCAGGTGCTCACCGCGTCCGTGCTGTGCGTGGTGCTGGCCGTCGCCGCGGATCTGCTGCTGCTCGGCGTACAGCGGCTGCTGACGCCCTGGACGCGGAAGCGGGGGAGGGCCTGATGGGGCTCATCGGCGACACCTGGACCTGGCTGACCACCGGGTCGCACTGGTCCGGCGACGCGGGTGTCTGGCACCGGCTGGGCGAGCACCTCTGGCTGACCTTCGTCTCGCTGGCCGTCGCGTGCGCCGTCGCGCTGCCGCTCGCGGTCGTGCTCGGCCATGTCGGCAAGGGCGGCGCGCTGGCCGTCAACATCTCCAACGCGGGGCGGGCGGTGCCCACCTTCGCCGTGCTGGTCCTGCTGCTGCTCAGCCCGCTGGGTACGCATGGCGATCTGCCGACGGTCCTCGCCCTGGTGCTGTTCGCCGTGCCGCCGCTGCTCACCAACGCGTACGTCGGCATGCGCGAGGTGGACAGGGAGGTGGTGGAGGCGGCGCGCGGCATGGGCATGTCGGGCGGTCAACTGATCCGCCGGGTCGAACTGCCGCTCGCCTTCCCGCTGCTCATGACGGGCGTACGGACGGCAGCCGTACAGGTCGTGGCCACCGCGACGCTCGCCGCGCTGCCCGGCGGCGGGGGGCTGGGCCGGATCATCACGGCGGGCTTCCGGCTCACCGACACCGCGCAGGTGGTGGCCGGGGCGACGCTGGTGGCGGTGCTGGCGCTGCTCGTGGAGGGCGCGCTGGTGCTCCTGGAGCGGCTGCTGGACCCGATGCGGCGGCGCGCCGGACGATCGGCGTCGGTCGCGTCGGCCGCCAAGGCGTCGCCCGCGCACGCCGAACAGGCTCCCAAGGCGCCGGTCACCCTCGAACTCACCGCGGCGGGAGCGGTGACGGCCGTGGCGCTGGTGGCCGTCCTCGCCGCCGGCGGCGGCAAGAGCCTGGAGGAGTCCGGCGGCGACTCCGGGACGCTGGTGGTCGGGTCCGCGCCCTTCACCGAGTCCAGGATCCTCGCCGAGTTGTACGCGCAGGTGCTCAGGGATGCCGGGTACCCGACGTCGATCAAGACCGTCGACGCCCGCGAGCTGTACGAACCGGCCCTGGAGAAGGGCCAGATGGACGTCGTGCCGGAGTACGCGGCCACTCTCGCGGAATTCCTCAACCAGAAGAGGCACGGCTCCGACGCGGCGCCGGTCGCCTCTCCCGACGTCGGGACCACGATGGCCGCGCTGAGGAAGCTCGCGGAGCCGCGCGGGCTCAAGGTGCTCCCCGCCGGCAAGGCCGTCGACCAGAACGCGTTCGCGGTGAGCGCGGAGTTCGCCGCGGAGCACCGGCTCAAGACGCTGTCGGATCTGGGGAAATCGAAGCAGAAGGTCACACTGGCGGCGGGCGACGAATGCGCGAAGCGGCCGTTCTGCCAGCCGGGCCTGGAGAAGACGTACGGCATCGACATCGCCGGCATCGACCCGCTGGACGTCGGCAGTGTGCAGGCGAAGCAGGCGGTCAAGAACGGCAAGGATGAAATGGTCCTGACCGTTACCACCGACGCGACACTCGATCAGTTCGGGCTCGTCCTCCTCGAAGACGACAAGCATCTTCAGAACGCGGACAACGTGCTGCCGGTGGTGAATGCGAAGTCGGCCGGCGCGAAGGGGATCGAGGACGCCCTGAACAAGATCACCAGAGTCCTCACGACCGAGGACCTCGCCGAACTCAACAAGAAGGTTGATGCCGAGCGGCTCAAGCCTGTTGATGTCGCCGGGGACTACTTGAAGGAGAAGGGGCTGCTGGAAAGGTAATCTGCGCGAGGTCGCGGAATTTCCTTGGGGGAGTTTGCCGGGGTGGTGCCCCAAACGCCCCACACGCACGGTAAGTTTCAGGCCATGCCACGTGGACGCCACCGCCAATCCCCACCGCTGCACAGGCTGCTTCCCCCGATCTCGGTCGGGGCCGTGGCCATAGCGTCCGCCGCCGGTGCCCTGGTCATCGGAGAAACGGCGGCGATCCGCGGCCTCGCCGTGGCCGCGAGCGCCGCCGCCGTCGTCGGCGCGTTCCTGATGCGCGGTTGGGACCGGGCCGCGGGTAGGCGCGTCGCCGAGCTGACGAAGGAGCGGACACGCGCGGAGTGGCGTTCCGAGGAACGTGTCGCAGAGCTGGAGACGGACGTCGAGGAGGCGCGCGAAGTGCGCGCCGAGCTCAACGCAAAGCTGCGCGCCAAGCGTGCCGAACTGGCACGACTCCGCAACGAGCACGCCGACCTGCTGCGCCGGTACGCCACGGCGGAGACGGAGCGCGCCCGCGCGCTGGAGAGCCGCCGCCAGCTGGTGCGCGACGCCGCACCGCGCGAACTCCCGGCGCCGAGGCGTGCGGCGGGCGAGTCCGGGGTGGGCGCGTCCGCGGCGTCCCCGGCGGGCGAGGTGTCCGCCGAGACCCCGGCGGCAGCCTCCCGGCCGCTCGACGCGGAGGCGTTCCGCAGGGCCGCGGCCGCGCTGCGCCGCCTGGCCGGCGAAGACGTGGACGTGACCGAAGACGTGGACGTGACCGCCGGCGACGCGATCGACGGCACGGCCGTGATGGACGACGAGGCCACGATCGACGGCGAGGACGTGACCGAGGGCGAGGACGTGACCGGCGGCGAGACCGCGACCGCGACCGAGGCCGCGACCGGCGGTGACGCGACCGGCGGCGACGCGCCCGTGCACACCCGCAACGTCGCGACCGCCGTCGTCCCCTACACGGCCGCCCGCCGGGCCATCGCCCGCGTGGAAGGCGGTTTCGACTTCTTCGGTACGCAGAAGTCGCCCCAGCCGCCGGCTCCGCGGCAGCCGGACGACGCGGCGGCGGCCGGGGCCGTCGAGGAGGACCTCGCGGACGTCGTCGGCGCCGAGGCGCTCGCGGAGCAGGCCAGGCAGGAGGAGGCGGGCGAGGTCATCGACCTGACCGCGCACGACGAGACCGAGCAGATCGACATGGGCGAGCTGCGCAGCGCGATCTCCTGACCGCGCGCCCCTCGCCCTCCCCGGCCTGTTCGCTTACTTGTCGATGTCGCCGACGACGAAGAAGAGCGAACCGAGGATCGCGACCATGTCGGCGACCAGCGTGCCCGGAAGCAGCTCGGTCAGTGCCTGCATGTTGTTGTACGAGGCCGAGCGCAGCTTGAGCCGGTACGGCGTCTTCTCGCCCTTGGAGACGAGGTAGTAGCCGTTGAGGCCCAGCGGGTTCTCGGTCCAGGCGTACGTGTGGCCCTCCGGGGCCTTGAGCACCTTGGGCAGCCGCTGGTTGATCGGACCCGGCGGCAGCTCCGCCAGCCGGTCCAGGCAGGCGTCCGCCAGGTCCAGCGAGTTGTGGGTCTGCTCCAGCAGGCACTCGAAGCGGGCCAGGCAGTCGCCGTCCTGGCGGACCACGACCTTGAGGGTGTCGGCCAGCTCCCCGTACGCCAGGTACGGCTCGTCCCGCCGCAGGTCGAAGTCGACGCCGGAGGCGCGCGCGATGGGGCCGCTGACCCCGTAGGCGTGCACCGCCTCGCGCGACAGCACGCCGACGCCCTTCGTGCGGCCCCGGAAGATCTCGTTGCCGAGGATCAGCCGGTCGTACACGTCCATCCGGGAGCGCACCTCGGCGACGGCGTGCCGGGCGCGGTCCAGCCAGCCTGCCGGGAGGTCCTCCTTGAGGCCGCCGACCCGGTTGAACATGTAGTGCATCCGGCCGCCGGAGACCTCCTCCATCACGTGCTGGAGCTCCTCCCGCTCCTGGAACGCGTGGAAGACGGGGGTGATGCCGCCCAGTTCGAGCGGGTACGAGCCCAGGAACATCATGTGGTTGAGCACCCGGTTCAGCTCGGCGAGCAGGGTGCGGGTCCACACGGCCCGCTCGGGCACCTCCATGCCGAGCATTCGCTCGACGGCCATGACGACGCCCAGTTCGTTGGAGAACGCCGACAGCCAGTCGTGGCGGTTGGCGAGCACGATGATCTGGCGGTAGTCGCGCGCCTCGAACAGCTTCTCCGCGCCACGGTGCATATAGCCGATGACCGGCTCGGCGTGCTGGATCCGCTCTCCGTCGAGGACGAGGCGGAGGCGCAGCACACCATGGGTGGAGGGGTGCTGCGGCCCGATGTTCAGCACCATGTCGGTGGTCTCCGCCGCGCCGCCGATGCCGACTGTCGTCTCCGTCATGGGACCAGTGTCTCAGGGGGGCGGCGGGGCCCGGCGGGCTCGGGGGTACCTCCCGTGCGTGAGGGGCTACGGGGGAGGGTCGCCGGAGAGCTCCCGGCTCAGGTCCCGGCAGCCGGCGCCCACCGGCTGGAGCAGCCAGCCGAACGCGCCGAGACCCGCGGGATCGGTCAGCTCCGCCGCCGCACCGGCCGCCGACAGGGCCCGTACGTAGCCGACGGGGTCACGCGAGGCCAGCGCGAGCGGGGGCCGCTGCCCGGTGACGCCGAGGGCGCGCAGCGCGTCCCGCTGGGTGAGCCGGTGCGGGGGGCCGCCGGACGGCCCTCCGGTCGCCTCCGCCGCGTCGTGGCCCGCCGCCGCGCAGGCGTCGAGGGCGACGTGGCTGGTGAGGTCGCAGCCGCCGTCCGGCACCGGCCGTACCTCACGCCCCTCCCGGAATCCGGTCAGGGTGCCGAAGGGGGGCCGGGTGGCGCGCGTGTGCGCGTAGTCCACCGCGACGGCCAGCCCGGACCGCAGGCACCGGACCGCCGCCGCCCAGGCCTCGTCGCGCGGCCGGCCGATCTCGGCGCGCGCGCCCGGCCCCGCGGCCTCGTCCAGCGGCCACCAGCGGGCGAGCCAGTCGGCGTCGGCGCCGTCGACCGGGGGGCCCGGCCGCTCGGTGCCGTCGGGCGCGACGAGGACGTATCGGGGCACGCCGTCGGGGCCCGTCTCGGCGACGTCCACCGGCACGTTGTCGAGCCACTCGTTGGCGAAGAGCAGGCCGTGTACGCCCTCGGGCGGCGAGGCGAGCCATTCCACGCGCGGGTCGAGACCGTCCGGCCGCGCCGCTCGCTCGACGGCGTGGAGCCGCAGCCGGGCGAGGAGCCCGGCGGGGGAGCCGGCGGTGGGGGCCGCGTCCGGGGCGGTGCCAGGAGCCGTCGTGGCAGGAGCCGCCGTGTCGGGAGCCGCCCCCCGGTCCAGTGCCGCGAGGACGCCCGTCAACAGTTCGCCACGTCCGGCCCCCACGTCCACCAGTGCCAGTTCCGCGGGGTGGCCCAGGGCCGAGTCCACCCGGCGCAGGAGCTCGGCGACCGCCTCCGCGTAGCGCGGGGAGGCGTGCACGGACGTGCGGAAATGGCCCGCCGGGCCCTCAGGGCGCCGGAAGAAGCCCGCCGGGCCGTACAGCGCGCGTTCGGCCGCCGCGCGCCAGCCGAGCCACCCAGGGTCGGAGCATGCGTTCACCACAGTCCAACGCTATGCGGAACCGTATCCACCTTGGGGAGTAGGGCGGGGCCTCGGGGAATCGACCGTCTGGCTGACCCGTGCACCTATCAGCCGTGCCTACGCTGGGTTACGTGCAACGTCTCTATGACTTCCTCCGCAGGCACCCGACCGGGGTGGACAGCTTCTGGGCTCTCCTCCTGGTCGGGATGGGCCTGCTGTGGAACATGGAGGACACCGCGAGCCGGGACCCGCAGCTCGCGGCGGTGCCGATCATCCTCGGCCTCGGGCTCGTCGTGGCGCTGCGGCGCCGCGCGCCGGAGAAGATGATTCTGCTCGCGACCGTCTGCGGGCTGGCCCAGCTCGCCGTGGACGTCCGGACGAACCCCGCCGACTTCGCGCTGCTGGTGATCCTCTACACCAACGCCGCCGACGGCGCCCGCTGGGCCTCGCGCTACGGGCTCGCCGCCGGTCTCGTCGCGCCGACCCTCAGCAACGCGCGCTGGGAGCGGCAGGACACCGCCTGGCAGTGGTTCGTCGTCACCGCCTTCCTCACGATCCCGTTCGTGCTGGCCTGGGTGCTGGGCGACTCCATACGCACCCGCCGGGCCTACTACGCGCAGCTGGAGGAACGGGCCACCCGGCTGGAGAAGGAGCGCGAGGAGCGGTCGAAGATGGCGGTGGCCGCCGAGCGCGCGCGGATCGCCCGCGAGCTGCACGACGTCGTCGCGCACAACGTGTCCGTGATGGTGGTGCAGGCCGACGGCGCCGCGTACGTCATGGACGCCGCCCCCGAACAGGCCAGGCAGGCGCTGGAGACGATCTCCGGCACCGGCCGCCAGGCGCTGGCCGAGATGCGGCGGCTGCTGGGCGTGCTGCGCACGGGCGAGCCCTCCGACAGCACCGACTATGTGCCGCAGCCCGACGTCGAGCAGATAGACGACCTCATAGAGCAGGTGCGCGGCGCGGGCCTGGAGGTCGACTTCCGGGTCGAGGGCAGTCCGCGCCCGCTGCCCAGCGGCGTCGAGCTGACCGCGTACCGCATCGTGCAGGAGGCGCTGACCAACACCCGCAAGCACGGCGGCCCCGACGTCTTCGCGAGCGTCCGGCTGACGTATTTCGACGACGGGCTCGGCCTGCTGGTGGAGGACGACGGGCGGGGCGCGCAGCGTGAGATGTACGAGGATGGCGGGGCGGACGGCAAGGGCCACGGCCTCATCGGCATGCGGGAGCGGGTCGGCATGGTGGGCGGCACGCTGGACGCGGGACCGCGTCCTGGCGGAGGCTTCCGGATCAGCGCGCTGCTGCCGCTCAAGCCGGCCGGCTGAGCGACACAGAGCGGCCTGACCGGATGAGCTTGATCGAAGAAGAGGAAAAGGACCCTACGATGGCGATCCGCGTGATGCTCGTCGACGACCAGGTGCTGCTGCGCACCGGGTTCCGGATGGTGCTGGCGGCCCAGCCCGACATGGAGGTCGTCGCCGAGGCGGGGGACGGCGCGGAGGCGCTGGAGGTGCTGCGCGGCACGGACGTGGACGTCGTCCTGATGGACGTCCGGATGCCCCGGCTCGACGGCGTGGAGGCCACCCGCCGCATCTGCGAGCGCGAGGGTGCGCCGAAGGTGCTGATCCTGACCACCTTCGACCTCGACGAATACGCGTTCTCCGCGCTCAAGGCCGGGGCCGGGGGCTTCATGCTCAAGGACGTACCGCCGGGCGAACTGCTCGCCGCGATCCGCGCCGTGCACAGCGGTGACGCGGTCGTGGCGCCCAGCACGACACGTCGGCTGCTGGACCGTTTCGCGCCGATTCTGCCCAGCGGCGGCGGCAGCGTGGGCGGCGCGGCCGGCGGGACCCCGGCGGAGCTGGACCGGCTGACGGGGCGGGAGCGCGAGGTGATGCTGCTGGTCGCGCAGGGACTGTCGAACGGCGAGATCGCGGCGCGGCTGGTGCTCTCCGAGGCCACGGTGAAGACGCACGTTGGACGCATCCTGACGAAGCTGGAGCTGCGCGACCGGGTGCAGGTGGTCGTGCTGGCGTACGAGACGGGGCTGGTACGGGCGGGGGCAGGGGGCGCGTAGGCGGCCGGCGGGCGGGCCATCGGTCGGCCGACGGACCCGGCCGGCGGGCAGGCCAGCGTCGGCGGGTCGGCGGGCGGGTCAGCGGTCGGCGGGAGCGCGTCAGCGCAGCACGCCCTCCAGGAAGTCGCTGCCCAGCCGGGCCACCACCGTCAGGTTCAGCTGGTGCATGACGTACCGGCCCCGCCGCCGGGTCGTGATCAGCCCCGCCTTCTTCATCACGGCGATGTGCCGCGACACCTCGGGCGCGCTGATGCCGTGCGCCGAGGCCAGCTCGCCCGTGGTGAAGGGGGCCCGTGCCAGGTTGCGGCAGATGCGCATGCGCATCGGGTGGGCCAGCGCCTCCATCCGCCGCACCAGCAACTCCACCGAGGCGGGGCCCGGCAGCTCCGGCGCGGCGAGCGGGTAGTGGACCACCGGGCGCCAGCCGGGTGCGTGCAGCACCATCAGATGCGGCCAGCCGAACGACGACGGCACGAAGGTGAGGCCCGGCCCCACCTCCGGGTCCATCGCCGTCCCGCGGCTGCTGTTCAGCTTGTCGATGTGGATGCGGGTGCCCGTCTCGTCCAGCGACATCGCGGGCGAGACCTCGGCCAGCGCCTCGCGCAGCCCCTTGCGGCGCAGCACCTCCGACTTGTGCCGGGCGTCGGCGGCCAGCTCCACCCGTACCCGCTGCCAGACATCCGCGAAGAACGCCTGCTCGCAGTCCTCGAACAGGCGCCGGATCCAGGCCCGCACGCCCGGCGGGTCCGCTAGCAGCCGCCGGGCGAACTGCAACTGCCGCGGCCCGCGCGCGGCGGCCCGCTCCAGCGCCTCCTCGCGCGCGGTGGCGTCCACGAGCGGCGACGGGCCGCCCATGCAGTAGCGGCTGGCGCAGGAGATCTCCAGAGCGGCGTTGACGTACACCTCGTCGTCCAGCCGGTCCAGCGTGTCCAGGTCCTCGGCGAGCGTCTCGCCGGGCCGTCCTTCGCCGTACGGGAACGCCGCGAACGGCGTCGAGATGTCGGAGAACGTCGGCCCCCACAGGAAGTCCGCCTCGTGCAGCCGGTCGGCGAGGTCCTGCTTGAGCGCGGCGGCGGTCGCCGTGGTCCAGCCGTGCAGCCCCGGATGGTGCCCCGGCTCGGCCAGCGCGTGCAGCGCGGTGCTGAGCTCGGCGAGCGGCGAGGGGCTGAAGACGATGCGCTCGGGCGGCAGCCCGGCGATGTCGAGGACGATGGCCATGGCCTTATGGTGCCCGCCGCCCGGGCGGCGGCTCGCGCCGATTGACGCGGACCGTCAATCGACGTGCCGTGGCGCGGGGGCCGGTCGCACGGTGGGGGCATGTCGATCTCTCAGCAGCACATGCTCGATGCCTATCGCGCCGCCCTCCACGGCGAGCGGATCCCGCCCGCCCCGGGCACCGCGGCCACCTCCCTGCGAGACGCCCTGGCATGGCGCACGCCGGACGGCCGGGCGGCTGTCCGCCGGGGTCGCCGGGGTCGCGGGGCCGCGCTGCTGCGGGCCTGGCGGGCCGCGTTCATCCGGGCCCCGCGCCCGGGTACGGACCACGGCGCCTGCCGCTGAGCCCACCCGGGCCTTCCCCTCGCCCCCTACCGCCGCATCCGATATCCGGCCGCCACCGCGTGGCCTGGAGCCCCGTCCCCCGCGCCACCGGCCGCCATGGCGGCCCGGCGCCCGCCGTCCCGTTCCGGGAGGCGATCCGCGTAGCATGGCGAGGAATCGTCCGGTACCCCTCGCGGACTGGAACGGAAGGCCCACGCCGCGTGAACGCACACCACCACCCCGAGCCCCAGGACCGCCCGGCCCGGCTCACTGTCGGCGTCGTCGGCGCCGGACGGGTCGGCCCCGCGCTCGCCGCGTCGCTGCGGCTCGCCGGGCACCGCCCCGTCGCCGTCTCCGGCGTCTCCGACGCCTCCGTGCGCCGGGCCGCCGCGCTGCTCCCCGACGTACCGCTGGTCCCGCCCGCCGAGGTCCTGGCCCGCGCCGAGCTCGTCCTGCTCACCGTCCCCGACGACGTGCTGCCGGGGCTGGTCACCGGCCTCGCCGAGACCGGTGCCGTACGGCCGGGTCAGCTGATCGTGCACACCTCCGGGCGGTACGGCACCGCCGTGCTCGACCCCGCCCGCCGCGCCGGTGCGCTGCCGCTCGCGCTGCACCCCGCGATGACCTTCACCGGCACCGCCGTCGACGTACAGCGGCTCGCGGGCTGCTCCTTCGGCGTCACCGCGCCCGACGAGCTGCGGCTGGCCGCCGAGGCCCTGGTGATCGAGATGGGCGGGGAGCCGGAGTGGATCGAGGAGGCGGCTCGCCCGCTCTACCACGCGGCCCTGGCCATCGGCGCCAACCACCTGGTCACCCTGGTCGCCCAGTCGATGGAGCTGCTGAGCGCCGCCGGCGTCGCCGCCCCCGACCGGATGCTCGGCCCGCTGCTGGGGGCCGCCCTGGACAACGCCCTGCGCAGCGGGGACGCCGCGCTGACCGGACCGGTCGCGCGCGGTGACGCGGGCACCGTCGCCGCGCACGTCGCCGAGCTGCGCGAACACGCGCCGCAGACCGTCGCCGGCTACCTCGCCATGGCCCGTACGACCGCGGACCGGGCGCTCGCGCACGGGCTGCTCAGGCCGGAACTGGCCGAGGAACTGCTGGGAGTCCTCTCGGACGCGGGAGGCACAGGAGACTCAGGAGTGGGAGGGGCCGCATGAGCCCGAAGCTGTGGAAGGCGGCCCGGCCGGGTGAGCCCGACGTCGAGCTGTACGCGCGCCGCGCGGACCTGGACCGGGCGCTCACGCAGTTCGCCGCGCCCGGGCGGACCGCCGTCGTCATGACGATGGGCGCGCTGCACGAGGGGCACGCCTCGCTGATCCGGGCGGCCCGGGAGCGCGTCGGCGCCAAGGGGCTGGTCACCGTCACGGTCTTCGTCAACCCGCTCCAGTTCGGCGCGGGCGAGGACCTCGACCGCTACCCGCGCACGCTGGACGCCGACCTGGCCGTCGCCGCCGAGGCGGGCGCCGACATCGTCTTCGCGCCGTCGGCCGACGAGGTGTACCCCGGCGGGGGAGAGCCGCGGGTGCGGGTGTCCGCCGGGCCGATGGGCGAGCGGTACGAGGGCGCCTCCCGCCCCGGCCACTTCGACGGCATGCTGACCGTCGTCGCCAAGCTGCTCCACCTCACCCGCCCCGACCTGGCGTTCTTCGGTGAGAAGGACGCGCAGCAGCTGGCGCTGATCCGCCGTATGGCGCGGGACCTCGACTTCCCGGTCGAGATCGTGGGCGTACCCACGGTCCGCGAGGGCGACGGATTGGCCCTGTCCAGCCGCAACCGCTACCTGTCGGGCCCGGAGCGGGCCACCGCGCTCAGCCTGTCCCGGGCGCTGTTCGCCGGCCGGGAAGCGGGTCGGCTCGCCGCCCGGGGCGCCGGCGCGGCCGCGGGTTCGGACGCGGACGTCGCGCCGGGCGACGCGGTACCCGTCTCGTCCCCCGACGCGGTACGGGCCGCGGCCCACGCCGTACTGGCCGAGGCGGCGCACGCCGAACCCCCGCTCGCCCTGGACTACCTGGGGCTGATCGACCCCGCGGACTTCACCGAGGTACCCGGCACCTACGCGGGCGAAGCGGTGCTCGCGGTCGCCGCCAAGGTGGGCGCCACCCGCCTGATCGACAACATCCGCCTGGACTTCCGCGGCGCCGGTGCGGAGATGAGCCGGCAGGCCGGTGCGCAGACGGGGCGGGAACCGGCCCCGGACCAGGCGGAAGCCCTGCCGGAGGCGAGCCTGGCCGGGGCGGAAACCCTGCCGGCGACGGCGACCGAGGCCGGGAGCGCGCGATGACGACGACTCCGCGCCCGGGCACCATCTCCGGCCCCGAGCTCGGCACCATCCCCGGCGCCGAGTCCGGCATCATCCCCGGCGCCGAGCCCGGCGCCACCCCCGGCACCGTCACCGACGGGGCGATACGCCACGACGCCCCCCGGACGGTCGCGAGTCTGTCCCGTCCCCAGGACGGTTCGGCGGCGGCCGTGCCCGCCCAGGACGGTCCGGCGGCTGAATCCGCTCACGGCGGTCGCGCTGCCCGGGCCGCGGTCCCGGGCGCTCCGGCCGCGTCCGCCGCGTCCGCTCCCGTCCCGGACGGGCCCGCGCTGCACGCCCCCGCCCCCGGCTGGAGCGTGCCCGCCGATGTCGTGGTCGTCGGCTCCGGCGTCGCGGGCCTGACGGTCGCGCTGCGGTGCGCCGCCGCGGGAGCGAAGGTCACCGTCGTCACCAAGGCCCTTCTGGACGACGGTTCCACCCGCTGGGCGCAGGGCGGGATAGCGGCCGCCCTCGGCGAGGGAGACACCCCCGGCCAGCACCTGGAGGACACCCTCGTCGCGGGCGCGGGGCTCTGCGCCGAGGACGCCGTACGCCTGCTGGTCACCGAGGGGCCCGACGCGGTGCGGCGGCTGATCGCCACCGGCGCCCGGTTCGACACCGACGAGGACAGCGGCGAGATCCTGCTGACCCGCGAAGGCGGCCACCACCGCAGCCGGATCGCGCACGCGGGCGGCGACGCGACCGGCGCGGAGATCTCCCGCGCGCTGGTCGAGGCGGTTCGCGCGGCCGGTATCGAGACCATCGAGCACGCCCTGGTCCTCGACCTGCTCAAGGACGCCGACGGGCACGCCGCCGGAGTCACCCTGCACGTCATGGGCGAGGGCGCCCACGACGGGGTGGGCGCGGTCCGCGCCCCGGCGGTCGTCCTGGCCACCGGCGGCATGGGCCAGGTCTTCTCCGCCACCACCAACCCCGCCGTCTCCACCGGCGACGGCGTCGCGCTGGCGCTGCGGGCCGGGGCGGAGGTCAGCGACCTGGAGTTCGTGCAGTTCCACCCGACCGTGCTGTGGCTGGGCCCGGAGGCCGAGGGCCAGCAGCCGCTGGTCTCCGAGGCGGTCCGGGGCGAGGGCGCGTACCTCGTCGACGCCGACGGCGTGCGCTTCATGCAGGGACAGCACGAACTGGCCGAGCTGGCGCCGCGCGACATCGTGGCCAAGGGAATCTTGCGGCGCATGCTGGAGCAGGGCGCCGAGCACATGTATCTGGACGCCCGGCACTTCGGCGCGCGGATGTGGGAGCAGCGCTTCCCGACGATCCTCGCCGCCTGCCGGGCGAACGGCATCGACCCGGTGACCGAGCCCATCCCCGTCGCACCCGCCGCGCACTACGCCAGCGGTGGCGTACGGACCGACCTGGACGGGCGTACGACGGTGCCGGGGCTGTACGCGTGCGGGGAGGTCGCCTGCACGGGCGTCCACGGCGCGAACCGGCTGGCCTCCAACTCCCTGCTGGAGGGGCTGGTCTTCGCCGAGCGCATCGCCGACGACATCACGGCCGCCGTCCCCGGTGGCGCCGGCAGCCTGGTCGCCGCGCGGGAGTCCGGCGGCCCCCTGGCCGCTGCGGCCGCGTCCGTGGCGCAGGCTGTGCCGGACGCGGACGCGGACGCGGACGCGACGGGCGGTCGCGCGGCGCGCGGCACGCAGGACCCGAACGCGTCCCGCCACCTGGCGGCCGCGCCCGTGGCGCAGCCCGCGCCGGGCATCGCCGCCTCGCCCGGCGCGGACATCGTCGACGGCGCGGAGGGCGTCACTCGCGCTGCTGCGGACGGCGCGGACGGCGGGGCCCGCGTCGATGCGCACGGCACCGACGGTGCGACCCGCGCCGACGCGGCCGCCGCCCCGCGCCCCGTGGGCGGCTCCGGGCGGCCTGCCCGTGATCAGTGCGGGCGGGTGGGGAACACGCCCCTCCTCGCCCCCGAGGCCCGCTACACCATCCAGCGGATCATGACCGCCGGCGCCGGCGTCCTCCGTTCCGCCGAATCGCTCGCGCACGCCGCGGCCGCGCTGGAATCCGTCCACCACGAAGCCGCGGAGCAGCTGCGCCGCGACGGCAAGACGGCCGAGCCCGGCGTCGACACCTGGGAGGCCACCAACCTCCTCCTCGTCGCCCGCGTGCTCGTCGCCGCCGCTCTTCGCCGCGAGGAGACCCGCGGCTGCCACTGGCGCGAGGACCGCCCCGACCGCGACGATGCGGCGTGGGCCCGCCACCTTCTGGTCACCCTCCGCCCGGACTGCACGCTCGACGTCCGTACGACCGAGTCCCCGGGCTTCCCCGGAACGACCGCCGCCGCCCTTCGACCCGAGACGGAGCCGCACCCGTGAGCACGACCCCCGACCGCGCGCAGCCCGACAACGCACAGCCAGTGGACCTGCCGCTGCCGCAGATCGGCGTCCCCGGCGGCAGTCCCGGCGACACTCCCGGCGGGGCCACCGGCTGCGGTGACTCCTGCGGCTGCGCCGGCGTCGGCGACGACGACAACGGCGCGTTCGGTCTCGACCCGATGGAGTGCGGACTCGACCCCGACCTGGCGCAGCTGCTCGCCGACTCCGGTCTGGACCCCGTACAGGTCGAGGACATCGCGCACATGGCCATCGAGGAGGACCTCGACCAGGGCGTGGACGTGACGACCGTCGCCACCATCCCCGAAGACGCCCGCGCCACCGGCGACTTCACCGCCCGCGAGGCGGGCACGGTCGCCGGGCTGAGGATCGCCGAGGCGATCCTCTCCGTCGTCTGCACCGACGAGTTCGAGGTCGAGCGGCATGTGGTGGACGGCGACCGCGTCGAGGCCGGCCAGAAGCTGCTGTCCGTAAGCGCCCGTACCCGCGATCTGCTCACTGGCGAGCGCAGCGCGCTGAACCTGATGTGCCGGCTGTCCGGCATCGCGACCGCGACCCGCGCCTGGGCGGACGCCCTGGAGGGCACCAAGGCCAAGGTCCGCGACACCAGGAAGACCACACCGGGGCTGCGGGCGCTGGAGAAGTACGCGGTGCGCTGCGGCGGCGGCGTCAACCACCGGATGTCGCTGTCGGACGCCGCGCTCGTCAAGGACAACCACGTGGTCGCGGCGGGCGGCGTGGCGGCGGCGTTCACGGCGGTGCGCGCCCAGTTCCCCGACCTGGCGATCGAGGTCGAGGTGGACACCATCGAGCAGATCCCGCCGGTGCTCGCCGAGGGCGCGGACCTGATCCTGCTGGACAACTTCACCCCCGAGCAGACCCGGGCGGCCGTCGAACTCGTCGCGGGCCGCGCCATTCTGGAGTCCTCCGGCCGCCTCACGCTCGACAACGCCCGTACGTACGCGGACACCGGCGTGGACTTCCTCGCGGTCGGCGCGCTCACCCACTCCTCGCCGATCCTGGACATCGGACTGGACCTGCGCGACGACGCCACCGAGGAGCAGGGCTGATGCTGCTCACCATCGACGTCGGCAACACCCACACCACGCTCGGCCTGTTCGACGGTGACGAGATCGTCGAGCACTGGCGGATCTCCACCGACGCCCGCCGCACCGCCGACGAACTGGCCGTGCTGCTCCAGGGCCTGATGGGCACGCACCCGCTGCTCGGCGAGGAGCTGGGCGACGGCATCGAGGGCATCGCCATCTGCTCCACGGTGCCGTCCGTGCTCCACGAACTGCGCGAAGTGACCCGCCGCTACTACGGCGATGTGCCGTCCGTGCTGGTCGAGCCGGGGGTGAAGACCGGCGTTCCGATCCTGATGGACAACCCCAAGGAGGTCGGCGCCGACCGGATCATCAACGCGCTCGCCGCCATCGAGCTCTACGACGGCCCGTGCGTGGTGGTCGACTTCGGTACGGCGACGACCTTCGACGCGGTGAGCGCGCGCGGCGAGTACGTCGGCGGGGTCATCGCGCCCGGCATCGAGACCTCCGTGGAGGCGCTGGGGGTGCGGGCCGCACAGCTCCGCAAGATCGAGATCGCCCGGCCGCGCAGCGTGATCGGCAAGAACACCGTGGAGGCCATGCAGTCCGGCATCCTGTACGGCTTCGCGGGCCAGGTCGACGGCGTCGTCCGGCGGATGGCGCGCGAGCTGGCCGACGATCCGGACGACGTGACCGTGATCGCGACCGGCGGTCTGGCGCCCATGGTGCTCGGCGAGTCGTCGGTGATCGACGAGCACGAACCGTGGCTCACGCTGATCGGCCTGCGGCTGGTCTACGAGCGCAACGTCTCCCGTACGTAGGTCTCCCGCACTTGGGGCGCGGCCCCTGCCGCCACCGCGCGTTCACCACAGGGCAACCATCCGGCCTGGTCGGCTGTCTTGGGGGTGACGAAATCCGGTTCCGGCACGGGGAGAAGCGTGAAGTCCGTAGGGCGCAGAGGAACAGCGGCACAGGTGGCGGCCGCGGGGGCGGTGATCGCACTCGGCGCGGCCGCCGGTGCTCCGGCGGCGTTCGCCGACGGTGGAGTCACCCAGGCGTGGGCCGTCATCACCGCCCCGGGCCAGATCAACCTGGCCGGAAGCGGCCCGGTCGCCCCGTACGTGACCTACTCCTTCGCGGACGGCGGAGCAGAGGTGCCGCTGCCGGAGAACGCCAAGTTCGTCATCGACGCCAGCGGCCTCAAGGGCGTCGCCACCATCAAGGCCAACCACGAGCAGTGCACGGTGTCCGGCGCGGTCGTCACCTGCCTGGACAACGGCAACCTCCACGGCCCGTGGGAGGCGTTCACGCTGACGCCCGAGCCCGGTGCGAAGCCGGGTGCGCGCGGCACGATCACCTACGAGGTGACGGCGGACAAGGGGACCAGTGACACGGACTCGTCCACCGTCGTGGTGGGCTCCCCGAAGCTGGTCGCGGGCAAGCTGCCGGACCGGAAGGGCCTGAAGACCGGCGACACGGTCGACCTCCCCATCGCCGTACGGAACGACGGTGACCTGCCCGCCGAGCGCGTCGAGCTGCGGCTGCGCGGAATTCCCGGCCTCACCTTCGCGAACAGGCCCAAGAACTGCTGGTTCGACGAGGAATACGACGGCCGCCCGGAGGCCCACTGCATGGTGGACGCCACCGTGGAGCCGGGCGCGTCCGCGAAGCTCAGTAACCCGCTGACCGTCAAGGTCACCGACAAGGCGCTCGCCACCTGGGTCGACTTCTCGGCCGAGGCCGTGCCCGCGGGCAGTAACGATCCGCTGGGCGGCACGCGGGGCACCGACGCCCCCCTCGCTTTCGGCCCGTCCGCCGGCGGGGAGTTCGAGACGAAGGCGGAGAGCACGGTCCGCCTCGACGCCGACCACCACGCGGACTTCGCCGCGCGGGGCGGTGCCATCGAGCCGGCGAAGCGGGAGCCCGCGACCGGCGTGCTCCGCTTCGGCCTGGACAACCGCGGCCCGGCCGCCGCGTACCGCCGGGACGGCGAGCCGCTGCTCTACGCGGACGTCACGCTGCCCAAGGGCGTTACGGGCGCGTGGAACGAGCTGGACGAGGAGCCGGACGACGACACCGACGGCGCCTGCCTGACGTATGTCGCCGAGGGCCGGACCAAGCCGTTCGAGCCGGGCCACAGCCGCTACCTGTGCCCCGAGGCATCGAACGAGCTGCCGGGCGGCGGCCAGTCGTATGTCCTCGGCGTGAAGATCGCCAAGGGCGCCGACAAGAAGGCCGAGGGCACGGTCAAGCTGGTGCCGGGCCCGGCGGGCTTCGACCGGCGCGACCCGGACGCCGGCAACGACACCGCCGCGATCACCTTCAAGGACGCCCCGGGCGGCAGCTCGGGCGGCGCGTCGACGGGCGGCGGGGACGGGTCCACGGGCGGCTCGGGCGGCACCGGCGGCGAAACGGATCCGGGCGACGGCTCGGACGGCCCCTCCGACGAGGCGGGCTCCTCGGGCTCCTCGGGTTCCGCGGGCTCTTCGAGCTCCGGTGGCTCTTCGGGCTCCTCCGGCGGCTCTGACGGCGGTTCCCTGGCGCTCACGGGTGCGGGCGGCGTCGGCCTGCTCGCGGGCGGCGCGGCGGCCGCGCTGACCGTGGGCGCGGCAGCGGTGGCCATCACCCGCCGTCGCCGCCAGACCCCCGAGGCCTGACCCATCCGCCGAGCGCCCCGGCGCCGCGACACATCACGCGGCCGGGCGCCCGGGGCACCGAACGCGGGGCGGGCCCGGGGGCGAACCCGGGTGGACCCGGGACCGAACCCTGGGCGGGCCTGGGAGCGAGCCCCGGGGCGCCCAGGGCGCCGAACGGGGGACGGGACCCGGGACCGAACCCTGGGCGGACCCGGGGCCGAACCCGGGGCGGGCCCGGGACCGGACCGCGGGGTGGACCCGGGAGCGAACCCCGGGGCGGGCTTAGGACCGTGCCCCCGGGCAGGCCCCGGGCCACGTCCCTGGGGCGCCTGGGGCGCCTGGGGCGCCTGGGGCGCCTGGGGGCGCCGGACGCGGGGCGGGCCCGGGAGTGAATCCTGGGGCGACCGGGAGCGAACCCCGGGGCGAGCCGGGGCCGACCTCCGGGGCGGGCCCAGGACCGTGCTCCCGGGCAGGCCCAGGCCCGCGTCCCCGGACGGGTCCAGGCGACTCCCGACGCAAGGCCGGGACCGCCCCCTGGGCGAGCCACGGCCGCACCACGGGCGGACCCAGCGCCGCGTCCCCGGACGGGCCAGGCGACTCCTGGCGCAGGCCGGGACCGCATCCTGGGGCGGGCCCACGGCCGCACCCGGGCGGGCTTAGGCCCGCGTTCCCGGGCCACCTCACCCCGCCCCATCACCGCGTCCCCGGGCCACCTCACCCCGCCCCGTCACCCGCCCGCCACCCGCGACATGCCACGCCCGACTTTAAGTGCTAAGCCGATTTTGTCCGGTTAGCACTTAAAGTCACCCCATGCCCACACCACATGGACCCCGCGGCGGAATGGCGTTCAGCGCGGACGAGCTGCGAGTGCTCAGACGCGCCCTCGCCATCGCCCTCCAGCCCACCACCGTTCCCGCGCTGCCCGGCCCCGGCCGGACCCAGGAGGTCCAGGAGTGCCTGCGCCTCGCCCGAGCCGTGGACGCGGCGGTCCGCGAGGGCGGGCGGATGCGCGCCTTTCTCCTCGCCGAACTGGCCCGCTACCGTGCCGCCCTCCCCGGCGCCGCCCCCGGCTACGTCGATCAGCTGCGGCGCGCGCTGGCTGCCGGATACCTGCCGTTGCCCGAGGACCTCGCCGCGCTGCGGCGGCTGTGCGCCGCCCCGTCCGGCGCGGTCGAGAGGGCTCGTCGCCGCGCGCTGCTGAGCCAATGCGAGCGGGTCGCCGAGCGGCGGGTGCGGGCCGTACTCGCGGACCGCGTACCAGGGGCGACGGTGCCGAGCCCGACGGACCACTCCGGTGGAGTGGTGCCCAGGCCGATGGACCGTCGCGATGGGGCGGTGCCGATCCCGTCGGATCACTCTGATGGAGTGAGGCCGATCCCGTCGGATCACTTCGATGGAGCGGTGCCGAGCCCGGCCGACCAACCCGCGGCGGCGCCCAGGGTGACCGGCCCCGTACCGGGCGGCGCCCCGCACCGCGTCCCCGGCGCCCCGGCCGCGCGTCACGCCTTCGGCCCCCTCAGCCCGCACCGCGTGCCCGGCGCACCGCACCCGGCCTTCGGCGCCCCCGCCCACCGCCGTTCCGCCCCGTCACCCCGCTCCCGGGCCGTTCACCCGCTCCGCCCCGGCGGAGGCCGGCTGCTGGCGCTGCCCGGCGGGCTGGCCGCCGCGCGGGGGCAGGGCGCCACGGGCAAGCCCGAGGAGGCGCCGCGCAGCGACCCCAAGCCCGAGCCGCGCAAGAAGCCGGAGGCGCCCGAGCGCAAGCAGCCCCAACGAGCGCAGCCCGATCGCAAGCAGCCCCCCGACCGCGGGCGGCCCGGCCGGGGGGCGCCGAGCCCCGGCAGGCCGGTGCCGACCCCGGCGGAGGTCTTCCCGCCGAAGCGCCGCCCCGCCCCGCCCGCCGGGGCCTGTCTCCCCGCGGACGGGGGCGGCCTGGCCGCCCGTACGGCCTGACCCGGCCACCTGCTGCCCGTACGGCCTGACCTGGCCACCTCGCCGCCCGTACGGCCTGACCCGGCGACCGGCCGCCGCCGCCCCGGGACTCCGCGGCTCCGACCCGCCGCGGCCCCGGTCCCGGGGGCGCGGTCGGCCCCCGTACGACGCCCCGTAATCTGGAAGCCTCACGCAGAAGGAGGCCGAAGGCCATGGATTACGTCTCCGCGCTGGTCCCGCCGATCGTGATGGCGGTGGCCTTCACCGCACTGATCGTGACGATCGTGAAGAGTCAGGGCGGCCCGAACAAGGCCAAGGAAGACGCCGCGGTGGACAGCGCGCTGGCCCGCGCCGAGGCGGCCCGGCAGTCGCAGGGCGCCGAGCAGGCCTGACAGGCGCACGGCACCGAGCGGCCGACCTGGCGCCGGGCGCGCCAGAGGCACTTCAAGGGGCGTACCAGCGGGCGTACGACCCGGCGATCCACCCACGCGCCGGGCCGTACGCCCGTTTCGCTACCGAAATTAAACGGGCATTCGCGACATCTGCCACTATTATTCTCTTGTGCCTCGGCCATTGGGAGACCTCGAAGACGCGGTCATGACGCGGGTGTGGAAGTGGAACCGCCCGGTCACCGTCCGAGAAGTGCTGGAAGATCTTCAGCAGGAACGGTCCATCGCCTACACGACCGTGATGACGGTAATGGACAACCTGCATCAGAAGGGCTGGCTGCGCCGGGAAGAGTCGGGCCGGGCCTATCGATATGAAGCGGTCTCCACCCGCGCCGCCTACTCCGCCGCACTCATGAACGAAGCGTGGTCCGCCAGTGACAACCCCGCGGCCGCGCTCGTCGCGTTCTTCGGGATGATGTCCGAGCAGCAACGGGAAGCGCTCCGCGATGCCATGCGCGTCGTACAACTCGACGAGCCCGGCGAGAGCCCTGGTGAACAGCGCCGCTGACCCATGAGGATAGCGTCCGGCTATGTCCGCTGTATCAAAAGTCGTCACCGTCCGCCGAGCCCGGACCAGCGATGTCCGCGCGGTGCGCCGCCTCATCGACGCCTACGTCGCCGATCGCATCCTCCTCGACAAAGCGACCGTGACGCTTTACGAGGACATCCAGGAGTTCTGGGTCGCCGAGCGGGACACCGACGGCGAGGTGATTGCCTGCGGTGCGCTGCACGTCATGTGGGAAGACCTGGCGGAGGTGCGCACTCTCGCCGTCGATCCCGCCGCCAAGGGAACTGGTGTAGGCCACGCGGTGCTGGACAAGCTCTTGCAGACGGCGCGCTGGCTCGGGGTGCGGCGCATTTTCTGCCTCACCTTCGAAGTCGACTTCTTCGCCAAGCACGGGTTCGTCGAGATCGGAGAGACGCCGGTGGACGGTGATGTCTACAGTGAGCTGCTGCGTTCCTATGACGAGGGTGTCGCCGAGTTCCTCGGACTCGAACGGGTGAAGCCGAACACCCTTGGCAACAGCCGGATGCTTCTGCAACTGTGATCGCGCGTCCTATGTCCGAATCGCTCCCTATCTCGGACCTCGGGAAGAGAGGCTTCCCTCCCGGCTAACTCCCCACACTTCCCCCGCGGCGGCCCCCGGAGGTGTCCGCTGGGATCGGTCGAAGCTTCCCGGGGGTTTGTGTTTTTCCGGGAAAAGCGGTTTCCTAATGCCCCGTACTGTATTTACTGGGGGGTGCCCTTGGAGAGCAGGTGTGCCTCCCCCGGTTTTCTGTGAAAGGAATCCCCCGTGGCCCAGAAGGTTCAGGTCCTTCTTGTCGACGACCTTGACGGCGGCGAGGCGGACGAGACGGTGACGTTCGCGCTGGACGGCAAGAGCTACGAGATCGACCTCAACACCGCGAACGCCGACAAGCTCCGTGCGGCGCTGGAGCCCTTCACCAAGAGCGGCCGTCGCACCGGTGGCCGTGCCGCGACCGGCCGCAGCCGGGCGCGTGCCGGTGTGGGCAGCAGCCAGGACACCGCGAAGATCCGCGCCTGGGCGAAGGAGAACGGCTACGAGGTCAACGACCGCGGCCGTGTTCCCGCGACCGTGCGCGAGGCATACGAGAAGGCCAACGCCTGACGGCGCTGGGCACCCAGCAAACGGGCGCGGTGACACTCCGTCGCCGCGACGCCCACCAGCCGTACGAGATCGGGGGCGCCCCCATCGCCCCCGACGCCTTCGCGCCATCCCTGCCGGAGGCAGGGGGTCGGCAGCGTCGGCTCCACGTCGCACCCCGGCTCGGGAGGGCGCAGCCAGAAGGCGGCCCCCTGCGAGCGACGCCCCCGCGCCCCCGGGGGGTCGGGCGCGAGCATCCTGCCGCCCGATCCGAGGGCGGTCAGATCCAGCGGGATGCCGCCCCACTCCAGCCAGGCGAGCAGCCCCGGCAGCTCGTCCGCGCCGCCCGCGGCCACCAGCAGCCGCATGCGGCGGCCCTCGACCGCGACCGGGCCGGTCCGCGGCACCCGGCGCAGCACCGCGCACCCCGCGTCGGCCGGCAGCTCCAGCACATCGAAGCGCACCCCCGTGAGCAGCTCGACGGGGGCGCTGCCGGTTGTCGGCCAGCCCAGCTCCCGCTCGTACCACCGCCGTACGGAATCAGTCATGTCCGGAACAACTCCCGGGAGCGGAGCGAAGTTACGCTTCGTGTGTGCGGGAATGCGCACTGTGGTGGCAGTGGGGGGTGTGCGACAGGTGAGGGGGCGCAAGGTTGTTCGCTCGTAGCGGAGCGAACCGGTGCGCGCCGCATGGAGTGTCACTCCTTGCGGGTAAGACAGTCCTAGTGGGCGGGGGTGACCCCGCGTGTCGGGTACTCGGCGTTCGCCATCGGCGTACTGATGGCGGGCGTAGATGCCTGGCCTGCGGGAACATCGTCTCGCACCATCGAGTTGGAGCAGTTGTCGGCTGTTCGGGCAGGAGATTCCCCGCGGAAGAGGGGGTGATCCGGACGGGTGTCGGCAGTTGGAATGAGCTGTCCCCTGTTGCGGGACTAGCATGCGGAAGGACAGGGAGGGGATCGTCCCCGATCTTTCTGACCGCTCTGAGGAGCGATTAACGATGTTCGAGAGGTTCACCGACCGCGCGCGGCGGGTTGTCGTCCTGGCTCAGGAAGAAGCCCGGATGCTCAACCACAACTACATCGGCACTGAGCACATCCTCCTGGGTCTCATCCACGAGGGTGAAGGTGTCGCCGCTAAGGCCCTGGAGAGCCTCGGCATTTCGCTTGAGGCGGTCCGCCAGCAGGTGGAGGAGATCATCGGCCAGGGCCAGCAGGCCCCGTCCGGCCACATTCCCTTCACTCCCCGTGCCAAGAAGGTCCTGGAGCTGTCGCTCCGCGAGGCCCTCCAGCTCGGCCACAACTACATCGGTACGGAGCACATCCTGCTCGGCCTGATCCGCGAGGGCGAGGGCGTCGCCGCCCAGGTCCTCGTGAAGCTGGGCGCCGATCTGAACCGGGTCCGGCAGCAGGTCATCCAGCTGCTCTCCGGCTACCAGGGCAAGGAGGCCGCCACCGCCGGCGGCCCGGCCGAGGGCACCCCCTCGACCTCCCTCGTCCTGGACCAGTTCGGCCGCAACCTCACCCAGGCCGCCCGCGAATCCAAGCTCGACCCGGTCATCGGGCGCGAGAAGGAGATCGAGCGGGTCATGCAGGTCCTGTCCCGCCGTACGAAGAACAACCCGGTCCTCATCGGCGAGCCCGGCGTCGGCAAGACGGCGGTCGTCGAAGGACTGGCCCAGGCCATCGTCAAGGGCGAGGTGCCCGAGACCCTCAAGGACAAGCACCTCTACACCCTCGACCTCGGTGCCCTGGTCGCCGGCTCCCGCTACCGCGGTGACTTCGAGGAGCGCCTGAAGAAGGTGCTCAAGGAGATCCGCACCCGCGGCGACATCATCCTGTTCATCGACGAGCTCCACACCCTGGTGGGTGCGGGTGCCGCCGAGGGCGCGATCGACGCCGCCAGCATCCTCAAGCCGATGCTGGCCCGCGGTGAGCTCCAGACCATCGGCGCGACCACGCTGGACGAGTACCGCAAGCACCTGGAGAAGGACGCGGCCCTTGAGCGCCGCTTCCAGCCGATCCAGGTCGCGGAGCCGTCGCTGCCGCACACCATCGAGATCCTCAAGGGCCTGCGCGACCGGTACGAGGCGCACCACCGCGTCTCGATCACCGACTCCGCGCTGGTCGCGGCCGCCACCCTGGCCGACCGCTACATCTCCGACCGCTTCCTGCCGGACAAGGCGATCGACCTGATCGACGAGGCGGGCTCCCGGATGCGCATCCGCCGGATGACCGCGCCGCCGGACCTCCGCGAGTTCGACGAGAAGATCGCCGACGTGCGCCGGGAGAAGGAGTCCGCGATCGACTCGCAGGACTTCGAGATGGCCGCGGGTCTGCGCGACAAGGAGAAGCAGCTCCTCGCCGCGAAGACCAAGCGGGAGAAGGAGTGGAAGGCCGGCGACATGGACGTCGTCGCCGAGGTGGACGAGGAGCTGATCGCCGAGGTCCTGGCCACGGCCACCGGCATCCCGGTCTTCAAGCTCACCGAGGAGGAGTCCAGCCGCCTGCTCCGCATGGAGGACGAGCTCCACAAGCGCGTCATCGGCCAGAAGGACGCCATCAAGGCGCTCTCGCAGGCCATCCGGCGCACGCGAGCGGGCCTGAAGGACCCCAAGCGCCCCGGCGGCTCCTTCATCTTCGCCGGTCCGTCCGGTGTCGGTAAGACCGAGCTGAGCAAGACCCTGGCCGAATTCCTCTTCGGCGACGAGGACGCGCTCATCTCGCTCGACATGTCGGAGTTCAGCGAGAAGCACACCGTCTCGCGGCTCTTCGGCTCCCCGCCCGGATACGTGGGCTACGAAGAGGGCGGCCAGCTCACCGAGAAGGTGCGCCGCAAGCCGTTCTCCGTCGTCCTCTTCGACGAGGTCGAAAAGGCCCACCCGGACATCTTCAACTCGCTGCTGCAGATCCTGGAGGACGGTCGCCTGACCGACTCCCAGGGCCGGGTCGTGGACTTCAAGAACACGGTCATCATCATGACGACCAACCTCGGCACCCGGGACATCTCCAAGGGCTTCAACCTGGGCTTCGCCGCCCAGGGCGACGTGAAGACCGGCTACGAGCGGATGAAGAACAAGGTCAACGAAGAGCTCAAGCAGCACTTCCGGCCCGAGTTCCTCAACCGTGTCGACGACACCGTCGTCTTCCACCAGCTGTCGCAGGAAGACATCATCCAGATCGTCGACCTGATGATCGCCAAGGTGGACGAGCGGCTCAAGGACCGCGACATGGGCATCGAGCTCAGCGGCGACGCCAAGAAGCTGCTCGCCAAGAAGGGCTACGACCCGGTGCTGGGTGCGCGTCCGCTGCGCCGCACGATCCAGCGCGAGATCGAGGACACGCTGTCGGAGAAGATCCTCTTCGGCGAGCTGCGCCCCGGTCACATCGTGGTCGTGGACACCGAGGGCGAAGGTGAGGAGAAGAAGTTCACCTTCCGCGGTGAGGAGAAGTCGGCACTGCCGGACACGCCGCCGATCGAGTCGGCGACGGGTGGGGCGGGGCCCAACCTGACGAAGGACGCGTAAGCGTCCGGATCGCGTGACGGGATCGCCCCGGACCGTTCCTTCGGGAATGGCCTGGGGCGGCTTCGTTTTTGCGCCCGTTTTCTCTACGCCCGTGTTCTTCTGCGCACCCTGAGGCGGTCGCCGAAGAGTTCGGCGCCGATGACGCGCATGGTGTCGTTGAGCACCGTGTTGATCGTCAGCACGAGATTCGTAAGGTCCGCCAGCGGCGTCACATCCAGCTCCTCATGCCCCCTTTCCGGGAAGCTGAAGGAGAGCTTGGTGAGGGAGGGGAACGCCCGCCGCAGCTCGGCCACGTCGATTCCGTCCGACAGGCCCATCAGGAAGAGCTCGCGGACGCCCGGCAGGGCCTGATCCAGGTCGCGGATGGACTGCGGGCAATCGAGCAGCCTCAGCTGGCGCAAGGCGGGTTGGTCGCGCAGGAAGGCGATGTCGGTGAGGTGGGGATTGTCGCGGAACGCCAGATGGCTGGGGGCGATCGCGGCGAGATGGCGGCGGAGTTCGGCCACCGGGAACGGTCCCCGGACGACGAGGCGGCTCAGCGGACCGATGTGCCGCAGCAGCGCCAGTTCCTCACGTCGGCAGACCATCAGCGACAGATCATCCAGCCGAAGCCGCGCCAGCACTTCGGTCGCGTAGGGTTCCGCCGGGTAGTGCAGCCACCCATCCGCCAGACCCTGGCGCACCAGCTTGCTCTCGCTGTCGGCGAAACGCCGCGCGTACGGGATCGCCTCACGGCCGCCCAGCGCGCCGATGAGCCTGGCCACCCGCCATGCCGCCGGTTTGTCCAGACCGCCCGGCCCGGGAAGGTAGGGCAGCAGACCCGGCCCCAGGGACACCAGCCGGCCCAGTGAATCGGAGGACGGGGGCAGCATCGCGCGGATACGGTCGTCCACCTTCCGCCGTACGCCGTCGGCCAGCACCACCGTGTCCAGTGCGCAGCGCGCGGCGAGGATGTGCAGCTGCTCCCGCTTCTCGACCCTCGCCGGGACGGCATCCCCCTGCTCGATGAGGCCCTCGATCAGCTCCCCCAGCTCGCCCGGTCGGCAATGGCCGATGGCCATCAGGATGACGTCCTGCCACTGCTCGTCGCTCGCGTGCCGCAGCAGTTCCTTCAGCCCTCCGCCCTCCACCAGGGCCTTGGCGGCCAGGTAGTCCTGAAAGGTGCGGTGGATGAACTGGACGTCGCCGTCGCCGCGTTCCTGGAGCAGGCCGCTGCGGTTGAGCAGATGCGTCAGTACGGCGGCGGGGGTGCCCTGTTCCCGTACGCGCGGCATCAACCGCAGCGCCAGGTCCAGCTGTTGTTCGGCCTCAGCGCGGGACAGTTGTGCCTGGCCGCCCCGGACCAGCCACACGGCGATCGCCTGGAGCAGTTGCAGGTGCTCCTCCACGCCCATCCGTATGCCCTCGGGAGTGCAGATCCGGCGCTGGTTGTCCCGATCGCCCAGCAGCATGGACAGCGTGGCCCGGTACAGCTCCCAGCGCGTCTCCGGCAGCAGGCCGCCCCGGCGGCGGTGCAGGGCGCAGATGACCGCGCAGAGCAGTGGCGTACCGGCGAGCACGCGCAGCGCCGCGTTGCGCGCGAACTGCTGCTTGAGGTCCTCCTCCAGCTCGGCCAACTCCGCCTGGTCGGTGGAACCCAGACGCGCGGCGCGGTGCCAGGCGGCGACGAACGCCTGGACGTCCTGCTCGCGCATCGGCAGCAGCTTCAGTTCCTCGAACCGCTCCGAGCGCAGCCAGTCGGCGTCGACCGCGCCGGGCCGTACGGTGACCAGGCACCGGGTCTGCGGGTAGAGAGCGAGCAGTTCCGACAGCCAGGCGCGGGCCTCCGCACGGTCCGCGGCGGGCACCTCGTCCAGTCCGTCCACGAGGAGGAACGCGCGGCCGGAGGCCAGCACGCGGCGGGCCCAGCCGTCGGGCGGGTCATCGGACAGGACACCGGCCACGTTCGGCAACTGCGCCGGACCCGGGAATCCGCCGCCCTGCGCGCGCAGCGCGCGCAGCGGCACCACGAACGGGACCAGCCCGTCCAGGGCGGCCAGCTCCGGTCCGAGCGTGCCGCAGGCGGTGTGCGCGGCCAGCCACCACACCAAGGTGGTCTTCCCGGCTCCCGCCTCGCCGCGCAGCAGCACCCGCGGCCGGTCGGCCAGGAGATCGTGGACCCGGCCGGGCTGGCTTCGGGGATGGACCGGGCCTTCTCCGGGCTCCTGTCCGCGAGGCGGGGACTCGGCCTCAAGGGTGAGGTACGCGGCGTCCAGGTCCCACGTGGCGTCACTCGTGCTCAGCGCGTCGATGCCGAAGACCCGGGTCTTGCCGTATCGGGCCCGCAGCGCGCGGGCGTACTCCTCCTCGAAGAGCTGGTCGTGCGGGTGCACGTCGCTGACTTCCGACCACTGGGCGAGCAGCCGCCCGCGCCCCGCCGCGTACGGAGCGTGCGTCCGAGGCCCGACCCGTACCGGTTCGGCCGACGCGTACGGACCGTCGCCGTCCAGCTGGTAGAAGACCGACACCACCGGGACGGCCTCCAGCCGCCGGTGCAGCCGCCCGCGCGGGACCTCCTTGACGACGCCCAGCAGCACCGGGCCCGCGAAGACCGGGGCGCCGGACAGCCCCTCGTACGCCGAGCCGCCGTCGTCCGGATCCGCCACCGACCCGCGCGCCGTCTCGAAGACCAGGGCGTCGCGCATCGTCCCGGCCATCGGCAGCACGCTGCCCTCGTACTGGTCGTATTCGATGTGGCCCGCCTCGTCGTAGCGCTGGACGGCGGGGAAGCCGACGATCTCGCAGTGCGGCAGCGGGGCGCGGGTGGCGAGCCTGCCCAGGCGGATCCGGCCGAGCCGGGCCGTGTCCGCCGCGCCGAGCAGGGGATAGGCGCTGTACAGCACCGCGGCGTCCAGCCGTTCGTCCAGCCAGGCGACCTTGCACGGCACATCGCCGGCGCGGGACGGATGGGCCACCGACACGGCGCGGCGGCCCGCCACCACATGGGCGCTGGTCATGACGGTCCGCTCGGTGAGCAGGACGCCGCTTCCCTGGCCATCCGCCGTGAGGACGACGACGGCGCGGTCGGTGGGCCGGAGCGTGCCGCTCACGAGTCACCCGCCCCCGCGCCGTGACCGAAGCGGTCCGTACTCCCCCGGATGGGGCTGCGGACCCGCCACGGGCTGCCGGTGCGGGCGTCCTTCGCCTTCAAGGTGAAGGAGACCTTGTGGGTCCGGGCCTCGGACCGCGTGTGGTCGGCGCCCGCGTCCACCACCCACGCCTTCACCCGGCCGCCGCCCTTGGTCTCCTTGCGGAGTTCGACCGTGAACTCCATCGCGATGTCGCCGAGTTCGAAGACCACGTCCTGACCGTCCGCGCGCGCGGCGGCGGCGAGCAGTTCGTCCCGCACGGCCTGGACGGCGTCGGCGAGTGGGATGTGTTCGGGGTCGGGTAACGCGTCGCTCATGTCGGGAGTCCCGTCAGTCTCGGTGGCCTGGCATGGGTGGTGATCTCGACGCCGTCCAGGCTCTGTGCGCCGGTCACCGCCGCGCGGGCGATCGAGACCGTCTTCAGCTCGGCGAGGGCGGCCAGCGGGGCCAGGTCGATCCGGCCTTCGTCGGGGCTGCTGCGGAACGTCACGCGGAGGTGGCGCAGCTCGGGGAAGCACCGGGCGATCCGAGGGACGTCCAGCTCTTGGTGGTAGACGTCGAGTTCGAGCCGGGTGAGGAGAGGGAGCGGGGCGCGGGGTATCCGCGGCCCCGGCAGGGTGAGGCGAAGCTGCTCCAGGGTGGTGAGCCTCTCCAGCCCGGCGGGCAGGTCCCGGGGCGGTGGCGGCGCCCAGTCCAGGCTGTGGAGGGACAGCCCGGCCAGCGGGGCCACGTCGATGACCGGGGCACACCGGGTCAGGACGAGGGTGCGCAGCCCTTGGAGGTGGCCGAGGCAGGCGAGGTCGGTGACGTGGCCGCGGTCCAGCCGGAGGTGGGTGAGCTGTCCCGGGGGCAGGAGGGTACGCAGGCGCTCCTTCTCAAAGGCGCCGCGCAGCATCAGCATGCGGTGGCCGTCGGCGAGCAGCATGCGTGCGTGCTCCTCGGTCTCCGCCGTGAGGTACAGGTCGTCCCGGGCAAGGCGGGAGACAACCTCGTCGTAATAGCGCTGGGTGTCGAAGCGCGACCAGCTTGAGGCGAGTTGGGACCGCACCGGGAGGAACGGGTGGCGCACGAACTGCTGTAGGTACGGGATCGCGGCGTCGGTGGGTATGTGGGTCGCCGTGATCACGCATGCTTCGGCTGCCTGATCGATTGCTTCGGCCTCGTTTGTGATGGAGGCGCCCAGCCGCGTGAAGGCCGTCACTCTGTCGGGCAACTCGGCGAGGGGCGGCAGCAGTTCCAGGGCCAGCGGTCCCACCTCGGCCAGCTCGCGGGCCGCTGTGGCGCCAAGAGGGGGGACGACCAACGTCAGACGGTCCATGACCTGGTCGCGGACGCGCGGGTCGAGGTCCGGTGCGTGCTCCAGACAGGCCGCGGCCAGCAGCAGGAGGCGCATCCACGCGGGTTCTTCGGGCAGACCGGCGCGCCCCAGCAGCCCGCTCAGCAGATCCGCCCGCTCACGAGGCCGCGCGTGCGCCACCGCCATCCGGGTCACGTCCTCCCACTGGCTGCTGTGGGAGTTGTTGACCAGCAGGCCGAAGTCCCCTTGCTCTACCGCCGCCTTCGCGCCCAGGTGGTCCTGGAACGTGCGGTGGACGAAGTCCACGGCACCGGCGGCCGGTTCGCGGAGGATGCCACTGCGCAGCAGGAGGTGGTCCAGGACCTCCGGGGCGCCGCCCAGGGCCTGTGCGGAGGGGACGGACGGCAACGCGTCGGCGATGATCCGTTCCGCCTGGGTACGGTCCAGCTCCGCCTGGCCGTTGCGGATCAGCCAGTAGGCGAGCCGCTGGAGGAGCTGGACCTGCGGCTCCTCGTCCAGCAGGACGGGGATCTCCCGCTCGGCGTCCCGCCGGGTGAGCAGCATCGACAGCGCCGCGTCGTACAGCGCCTTGCGGCCGGGCGGCAGATAGCCGTGACGCGCCCGGTGCAGGGCGCAGACCAGGCCGCACATCAGCGGGTTGGTGGTCAGTCTGCTGAGATCTTGCTTGGTGGCGACGGCGGTGAGCAGCTTCCTCTGGTACGTGTCCAGGGCTGCCCGCTCGTCCTCGTCCCGGCAGGTGGTCCGAACCGCGTCGTGCCAGCGGCCGATGAACGCCGTGACCTCGTCGCGGCCCATCGGGGAGAGCGCGAACTCCGTGAAGCCCTGGCCGGACAGCCAGTCGTCGGCGACGGCGGAGGGGCGCGAGGTGACGAGCCACAGGTTGCCGGGGTAGGCGATGAGCAGGTCGTCCAGCCAGGCGCGGGTGCGTTCCCGGTCGCGTTCGGGGATCTCGTCGATGCCGTCGACGAGCAGGACGCCGCGCCGGGCCGACAGCACGCGGTCGGCCCAGCCGGGCGGCTGGGCGCCGTGCAGCGGGTTGCGGACGGCGGCCAGGAGGCGGTCCGGGGTGGGCAGCGCCTCCTGGCGGGCGATGGTGCGCAGCGGCAGCACGAACGGGATGCGGCCGATCAACTGCTCCATCCCGGCCGGGGGCCGCTGCGCGGCGGTCGCGACCGCCAGCCACTGGACCAGGGTGGTCTTGCCGGAGCCCGCCACGCCGCGCAGCAGGACCCGGTCGTGGCCGGACAGGGCCTGGTCGGCGGGGCGCGGGGCGGCCTCGGCGGAGGTCTCGGAGTCCTCGTGCCGGGGTATCGCCTCCAGGCTCAGATAGGCGGCGTCCAGCGGCCAACTCGCCTCCGCCCGGCTCAGATCGACGCCGACGATGGACAGCGTGCCGTACTTGGCGGTGACGTACTTCGCGTACCGGTGCTCGAAGCCGGCGTCCTCGGCGGACTGCGCCGGCAGTCGGCCGATGAGGACGTCGACCTTCGTGATGAGTTCGCCGAGCCGGCCGCTCTGCTCGACGAGGGTGCGGGCGACGAAGGTGGAGCGCTGGGTGAAGAAGTGCAGGATGTGCAGGCAGGTGGTCTCCAGCAGGCGCTGGTACAGGAGGGCTGCGGACGCGCTGAGGTAGCGGTCATGGCCCTGTTCCCCGGCCGTGCCTCCGAGTCGCTGCGCCAGGGCGCGATGTCCCAGCCGCACCGCCTGTACGTCGTCCATGTCGAGGTCGCCGAGCCCGCCAAGCGCGTGAGCCAACGCGTCCGCGACCGCCTGCTCCTCGTCGGCCGGGCAGGGGCGTTCCCCCGGCCCCGCGGCGGCCACGGCCTGCTCCACCAGCTTGGCCGCCAGCTTCCGCAGATCCTTCTCCGTAAGAGTCCGCTTCTCCCCCTTGAACGAGACCAGTGAGGAGATGCGGACCGGCTTGTCGACCAGCCCCGCGCCCGCCCCCTCCCTCACGAACAGTTTCCTGACCAGCGGTGCCACCGCGGTCGATGCCAGGCGTGCGCCGATTGCTCCCGGATCCACGCCGGACAGGCTACCGCCGGCGAGGGGGCCGTTGGTCCCGAACCGGACATGTGGAAAGTCCCGGCGGAAAGGCGTCGATCTTATGTCCCGGTGACATGCGGCACAGGGGTTTTCCCGTCTACGACCCGGAATAGGAGGTGTGAGGTGAAGGCGTCCGGGACTTTCGGCCCCAGGTGCCCGGGACTTTGGTCCGTGAGGGGGGTGGGGCGGTCGTTCTGGTTATTGTTTCCGCAGCTCAGGGTGGGTGTGGAAAAGCTTCTCTCATCCTTTGGGAGGAGGTCCTGTCAGCCTGTTCGGTGATGTCCCATGCCGTCGCGAGGTGTTATTTCCTCGGCTTTCTCTACGAGGGCGGCTAGTAGCAGCGCCTGTTGGCGGCACGGCGATCGCGGGTTACCAAGGAATGGCCATCCCGGCGCGCTGCCGGGATGCATTCATGTTCTGGCGGTCGTCCCGAGAGGCAGTTGTAGATGACGAAGCACCCCCTGACCCGTACCGCGCGCACGTCGGCCCTGCGAACCCGTGCCGCCGTTGTGGCCGCGGGCCTGGGAGCGTCGGTCGCGCTGGGGGCCGGGGTGGCGCTCGCCGCGGACGCCGACGTTTCGCGGACGACCATGCTGACCGCCGCCTCGGCGAGCGTCGCCGACGATGTGCGGGCCCAGGCCGACACGCAGGCGCGGGCCGCCGCGAAGGCCGTCGCCGCGAAGCAGGCCGCCGACCGGGCCGCGAAGCAGGACCGGGCCGCGGCGAAGAAGAAGGCGTCGCGTGGCGCCCCGCGTCCCGCGGTGAAGAGCGTCAGCGACTGGACCTCGCCGCTGCGCTCCTTCGTGCTCGGCTCCACCTTCGGCCTCGCCGGCGACCACTGGTCGCACAACCACAGCGGTCAGGACTTCGTCGTGCCGACCGGCACCTCGGTGAAGGCCGCCCACGGGGGCGTCGTCGTCAAGGCGGGCCCCAACGGCGGCGGTGACGGCCCGGCGTACGGCAACGCGATCGTGATCCGGCACGGCAGCGCCACGTACACCCAGTACGCGCACCTGTCGCAGATCAAGGTGCACGTCGGCCAGTCGGTGGGCAAGGGGCAGGAGATCGGCCTGTCCGGCAACACCGGCAACTCCACCGGCCCGCACCTGCACTTCGAGGTGCGTACGACGCCGAACTACGGCACGGCGGTCGAGCCGCTGAAGTTCCTGCGCGGCCACGGCGTGGGGATGTGATCGCCGGGGAGCGTCACCGGGAGCGGTGAGCCTCCGTGAGCAGATCGAGGGCGACCTCGAGGACGGCCTTGCGCTTGTCCTCGGGGTCGCCCTCGACGTCGTGCAGTGCCATCAGCCCCACGTGCATGGTGAACATCGCGGCCGTGGTGCGGACGTGGTCGGTCAGTGCCGCGTCCGGTGCCCTGAGCAGGTCGGACAGGGTGACCAGCCGCTCCTTGAACGCGCCGCCGATGCTGAGCTCCCGTACGGTCGCCTGGTTCTCCTGGAGGAAGCGGAAGACCGGGGCGGCGTCGGCCAGCGCCTCGCTGTAGCGGCGCAGCAGCTCCTTCTTGGTCTCCAGCGTGTGCGGCTGGGCCTGGCCCCACTCGATCAGCTCGTCCAGCAGCCGCCCGAGGTCCTCGACCACGCTGAGGACGATGTCCTCCTTGGTCTTGAAGTGGTAATAGAGCGCTGCCTTGGTGACCTCCAGCCGCTCGGCGATCTCGCGGAGCGAGGTCTTGTCGTAGCCGCGCTCGGTGAAGAGTTCCAGGGCGACGTCCTGGATGCGCTGACGGGTGTCCCCTCGGCGCGGCTGCGTGCTGGCCACGGTGGCCTCCCCAAGAAACTTACTTGACGACCGGCTAGTGGTCGTTCTACCGTCCCTAGTGTACGCAACTAGCCGGGCGGCAAGTAAGTGTGTGGGTCCGTGTCGCCGGCGTGCACCCAGCCACTTTCGTCAGGGGGAATGACGCCGTGGGGAATGACGCGGTCGGAAAGGCCATCGAGGATGGCGCCGGCGGAAGCAGCACCGGCGGAGGTGACGCCGGCGGAGGCGACGCCCCGGGAATCGACGCCGGCGGGCCGGGTGCCACGCCGGACGGGCGTCCGGATCAGCCGCGCAGCGTGCGCCTCATCATGCTCGCGCTCATGCTGGCGATGCTGCTCGCCATGCTGGACAACATGATCATCGGCACCGCGATGCCGACGATCGTCGGGGAACTCGGCGGCCTGGACCACCTCTCCTGGGTGGTCACCGCCTACACCCTCGGCACCGCGGTCTCCACACCGCTGTGGGGCAAGCTCGGCGACATGTTCGGGCGGAAGGGCGTCTTCCTCACCTCGATCGTGGTCTTCCTGGCCGGGTCGGCGCTCTCCGGCATGGCGCAGACCATGGGGCAGCTGATCGGCTTCCGCGCAGTCCAGGGCCTGGGCGCCGGCGGTCTGATGGTCGGCGCGTTCGCGATCATCGGCGAGCTGATCCCGCCCCGCGAGCGCGGCAAGTACCAGGGCATGATGGCCTCCGTCATGGCCGTCGCCACCGTCGGCGGACCACTGGCCGGCGGCGCCATCACCGACCACCTCGGCTGGCGCTGGAGCTTCTACATCAACCTGCCGCTCGGCGCCGTCGCACTGGCCATGATCACCACCGTGCTGCACCTGCCCGCCCGCCGCTCCCGGGCCCGCATCGACTACGCGGGCGCCGCCCTGCTGGCCGTCGGCATCACCTCGCTGGTCCTGATCACCACCTGGGGCGGCAACGAGTACGCCTGGGGCTCCGCGCAGGTCATCGGGCTCGCCGTGCTCGGCGTCGCCGCCCTCGCCGCCTTCGTGGCCGTGGAGCGCCGCGTCGCCGAGCCGGTCCTTCCGCTGCACATCTTCGGCAGCCGCAACTTCTCGCTCATCACCCTGATCGGCTTTCTCACCGGCTTCGTGATGTTCGGCGCGATGACCTTTCTGCCGCTGTTCCAGCAGACCGTGCAGGGCGCCTCCGCCACCAACTCGGGTCTGCTGCTCCTGCCGATGATGGGCGGCCTGACGCTGCTGTCGCTGGTCGCCGGACGCGTCACCACCCGCACCGGCCGCTACAAGATCTTCCCCGTGGCCGGTGGCGCCCTCATCACCGCCGGGCTGCTGCTGCTCGCCCAGATGGACGTCGGCACCAGCCGCGTCACGTCCGGCCTCTACATGGCGGTGCTCGGCGCGGGCATGGGCCTGCTGATGCAGGTCACCCTGCTCATCGCGCAGAACAGCGTCGAGATGAAGGACATGGGCGTCGCCAGCTCCGCCGCCACCCTCTTCCGTACGATCGGCAGCTCCTTCGGCGTCGCGCTCTTCGGCGCCATCTTCACCCACCAGGTGCGCGACACGATGGTTGGGCGGGCCGGTGAGAAGGCCGCGGACCTGACCTCGGGCGGCGCCCAGATGGACCCCGACAGCGTCGCCGAGCTGCCGGCCGCGATCAAGGACGCCTACCTGCACGCCGTCTCCGACGGCACCCACCAGGTCTTCCTGTGGGGCACGCTGATCAGCCTGATCGGTTTCGCCGCCGCCTGGTTCATCAAGGAGATCCCGTTGCGCGGCAGCGAGCCGAAGCCGAGCCCTGCCGGGCCGGAGGCCGCGGGGGCCGAGCGGGCCGACACGCTCGTGAAGGCCGATCAGCACCGGGCCGAGCCCGTCCCGTCGGCGGCGGCCGACCGCGCCTGACGGGGCGCCGAGGCCGCCCGGCCACAGCCGAGTGGGCGTGCGCCTGTCCTGGGCGCACGCCCTGTCCGCAGGCGCGGGCGCGGTACCAGGCGCGGGCGCGGCCTCAGTCCGGTACGTGGATGACCGGGAAGCTGCCGGTGCTGGTCGGTGCCGACTCCGGCAGCCACAGCACCGCCACCGCGCCCTCCCGGCCCTCGGCGAGCGGTTCGGCGTTGCGGAAGGTCAGACGGGCGCCCAGCACGCGCGCCTGGCCGGCCGCGATGGTCAGCCCCAGCCCGTGGCCCTTGCCCGCCCGGTCCTTGCTGCCCGTACGGAACCGGCTCGGCCCGTCCTTCAGCAGCGTCTCCGGGAAGCCGGAGCCGTGGTCGCGGACCCGCAGCACCCGGCCCTCAACCGTCACCTCGAACGGCGGCTTGCCGTGCCTGGCGGCGTTGGCCAGCAGATTGCCCAGGATCCGCTCCAGCCGCCGCGGGTCGGTGCTGACGTGCGCGTCCCGCAGCACCGTCACCGTCGCGTCCGGCGCGGCCACCCGCACCCGCCGCACCACGAACTCGGCCAGGTCGATCTCCTGGAGCTCCGCGCGCTCGGCGAAGCCGTCCAGCCGGGCGACCTCCAGCACGTCCTCGACCAGGGTGCGCATCGCCTGCGCCCGGTCCCGTACCAGCTCGGTGGGGCGCCCCGGCGGCAGCAGCTCGGCGGCCGTGAGCAGCCCGGTCACCGGTGTCCGCAGCTCGTGCGCGATGTCCGCGGTGACCCGCCGCTCGGCCTCCAGCCGCTCCTGGAGAGCCTCGGCCATGCCGTCCACCGCACGCGCCAGATCGTCGGTCTCGTCCCGTACCCGGCCGCCGATCGCCTCCCGCACCCGTACCTCGGAGTCGCCCTCGGCCAGCTTGCGGGCCGCCATGGCGGCCTTGCGCAGCCGCCGCGAGAGCTGGTCGCCGATGAGCACGCCCAGCGCGATGCCGCCGAGCACCACCGACACCGAGCCGATGATCAGCGCCCGGTCCAGGTCCTTGAGCACCTCGAAGCGGTCCTCGAAGCGCTCGTGCACCGACAGCGTCCGGCCGTCGGGCAACGGGACCGACGCCCACACCTCGGGGGCGCCGGAGCCGGAGTCCTGCAGATAGGTGGCGCGCTGGTCCTTGGCCGTCGCCTTCTTCAGGGCCGTCGGCAGCCGTGAGTCGTTGATCTTGGCGCCGAACTGCGGGATGCCCGTCTTGTCGAACGACTTCTGCGCGGCCACCACGCGCTCGTCCATCACGTCGCGGCTCATGTTCAGCATCGAGACCCTGGCGGCGTTGTGCACCACCAGGCTCAGCGCCACGGCGACCAGCGCGCTCACGGCGGCGATGGCGATACTGACCTTCCACCGCAGACCGGAGCGGAACCACCGCGGGCCGGAGCGGCATACGCGTCTACTCATCGCGTTCCTCGCTCCTCGGTCAGGGCTTGAGTTTGTAGCCGAAGCCGCGGACCGTCTCGATCCGGTCCTGGCCGATCTTGCCGCGCAGTCGCTGCACATGGACGTCGACGACGCGGGTGTCGCCGCCCCAGCCGTACTCCCACACCCGCTCCAGCAGCCGGTCGCGGGAGAGCACCGTGCCCGGCGCCCCCGAGAACTCCAGCAGCAGCCGCATCTCGGTCGGGGTCAGTGCCACCGGCTGCCCGCCCTTGCGCACCTCCATGCCCTCCGGGTCGACCTCCAGGTCGCCGAAGCGCAGCACCCCGCCCTCTTCCTCCTCAGGTTCCGCCGCCTGCCCGGCCCCGCCGGGTCCGCTCGCGTGCCCGAAGCGGCGCAGTACGGCCCGGATCCGGGCGACCAGCACCGTCACCTCGAACGGCTTGGTCACGTAGTCGTCGGCGCCGGCCTCCAGGCCGAGCACGACGTCGATGGAGTCGGCCCGCGCCGACAGCATGATCACTGGAACGGTCGACTCGTCGCGGATCCGGCGGCACAGGCTCACTCCGTCCAGGCCCGGCACCATCACATCGAGCAGCGCGATGTCGGGCCGGTGCGCCCGGAACGCCTCGAGACCGGACAGCCCGTCCGGCGCGGCCGTCACCACGAAGCCGTCCCGCTCCAGTGCGAGCTGGGTGGCTTCGCGGATCACGTCGTCGTCCTCGACGAAGAGGACATGGGTTTCGGCCACCGCCGCTGTCAGCCTTCCGTTCCGTCGCCGGTCGTGGGCCGGTCGTCCTCGCCGTCCCCGCTGCTGTTGTAGTCCGTGGTCCACCGCTTGGTCTCTTCGAACCGGTTCCGGTCCGCCGACCACTGGTACACGATCTGCTCCTCGCCGCTGGGGGCGTCCACGGAGGCGTCCGCGGCGTAGAGCGGCTTGTAGACGTGCAGTTCGCCCTTGCCGACGGGGTCCGCGAAGAGCGGCGCCTGCTCCTCGTCCACGAAGACGTTCTCGTACTTGTCCCCCTGCTTGCGGTACACGTACGCGCCGATCCCCATGCCGTCGCCGCAGGTCAGCACGTTGACCACGATATCGGTCCGGGCGGAGCCGGTCAGCGCGCCGTACGCCACGTCGACCGGGTACTTGTCGTCCACGCACGGCTTGAGGCTGTCCTTGAGCTCTGCGTTGACCTTGGGGTCGGCCTTCACCAGCTCGACGACGTTCACCTTCTTGGGACGCGCACCGGTCGGCTTCGGCGAGGCCGAGGGCTCGCTGTCATACGAATCGGGAGCCGAGCCGGAGCCCTTCGCGGTCTGCGCCTGCCCCTCGTTGCGCACCCCGTCGCTGGTGAAGTCGCAGCCGCCCAGCACCAGGCCGCCGGCGGCGACGAGCGCGACGAGGGAACCGCCCGTGAGCAGGGCGGCCTTGCCGGGAACGGCCTTGGTCAGGCCGCGCACCGCTCCTGCTTCCGTTCGTCGGACGCGTTCCGTTCGCCGGACATGCGGCCGCGGAGGGCACGCTCGTCCAGGTTGCGGTTCTCCAGCTCCTGCCGCAGCCGGGCCAGCGCACGGTGCAGGGTGCTCTTGACCGTACCGGTGGACATTCCCAGGGCCTCCGCCGTCTCCTCCGTGCTCATCTGCTCCCAGTGTCGCAGCACGACGACACTGCGCTGCTTGGGAGCGAGGACGCCGAGGATGTCCATCAGCAGCGCGCGGTCCGCGTGCTGCTCGGTGCTGTCCTCGACACGGGCGTCGGGCAGCTGCTCCGTCGGCACCTCATCGAGCTTACGGGCCCGCCACCACTCCGTACGAGTGTTGATCATCACCCGGCGCAGATAGGCGTCGGCGAGGGACTTGTCGGCTATGCCGTCCCAGCGGCCGTAGGTACGCACGAGAGCGGTCTGGAGGAGGTCCTGTGCCTCGATCGGGTCCGGGACCAGTCGGCGCGCACTGCGCAGCAGCGCGTCCTGCCGGTTGCGTACGTACTCCTCGAAGTCCAGAACCTTGCCGCTCATGTCGCAGCCTCCATTCCGCTCGTTCCCCACGTTGTGTGCCGCCGGTCTTCTGCGGCGCGATGAGGAACTTACGGAGCGGCTGTTGCGGCATTGCGTACGGAAGGACTGCGGCCGTCGCACAGCCAGCCATAGATTGTGTAACAGCGGGGGCGGGAGCGAGGGAGTGTCCTGGACGGGTGCGGGGACTGTCACAGGCGTGTCACAGAAGGGCCCCGCGAGGCCGGGAGCCGGGTCAGGTCACGGCAGCCGATGAGCGGCCGCCGGGTCAGGTCAGCGGCAGCCGGTAGCGGCCGCCGGGCAGCGGCTCCACGAGTCCGTCCGCGACCAGCCCGTCCAGCGCCCGGGCCCGCTGCACCGCCTCGTCCCACACCCGGTCCAGTACGGCCTGCGGCACCGGGTCGACCGCTTCGCGCAGCACGGCGAGCAGCTTGCCGCGCACCTGGCGGTCCGTACCGGCGTAGGTCTGGCCGCGGCGCGGCGGCCCGTCGTGCGCCGGGGAACCGGCCCGCCGCCAGGCGCAGTGCCCGGCGATCGGGCAGCGCGCGCAGTCCGGCGTGCGCGCCGTGCACACCAGTGCGCCCAGCTCCATCGTGGCGGCGGCCCAGCGGGCGGCGGTCGGCTCGTCGTCGGGCAGCAGGGCGCGGGCCAGTTTCCGCTCGGCGGCGGTGGTGGCGTTCGGCGGGTACTGCCGGCCGCCGACGGCGCGCGCGAAGACCCGGCGGACGTTGGTGTCCAGCACCGCGTGGCGCCTGCCGTACGCGAAGGAGGCCACGGCCGCCGCGGTGTACTCGCCGACGCCCGGCAGCGCGAGCAGCTGGGCGTGGTCGCCCGGTACGTCGCCGCCGTGCCGTTCCTGTATGGCGGTGGCCGCGGCGTGCAGCCGCAGCGCGCGCCGCGGATAGCCGAGCCGGCCCCACGCGCGCACGGCCTCGCCGGGCGGCTCCGCGGCCAGGTCGGCGGGGCGCGGCCAGCGGGTCATCCACTGCTCGTAGACCGGCAGCACCCGGTTGACCGGGGTCTGCTGGAGCATGAACTCGCTCACCATCACCCCCCACGCGCCCGCCTCGGGACGCCGCCACGGCAGATCGCGGGCGTGCGCGTCGAACCAGTCGATGACGGGGGCGTGCAGGGCGGGGCCGGGTACGTCCTGGCCTGGTGCGGCGGGGCCTGGTACGTCCTGGCCGGGTACGTGGAGTACGTCAGGGGCGTCGGATACGTCAGGGGCGGCGGGGCGCGCGGGCGTGGCAGTCATGGCATGAACGATCCTGGCACGCACCCACCCCGGCTCGGAAACGTTCGCCTCCGCGCGCCGCGCCTCTCTCTCCCGATCTCGCCTGATCGCTCGTGATCTCTCCCGGGACCTGACCTTCGGCAGGGGCGGTGGGGCGGCGGCCGCTTGTAGCGTCGTACGGGCCGGACCGGGGCGCGCCCCTGGTCAGGCCCGGTCCGGGGCGCGGCCCCGGTGGAGGGGAGACGGGAAGGGGGCCCGTGGACGGTATCGGTGCCCGGCGCCGGCGCGCGCTGGGCGACGCGCTGCTGTGGGGGCTGCTCGCCGTCCCCGTTCTCTGCGGCGACCAGTTCGGACTCGGCGTGCCGCGCCCCTGGTGGCGGACGGCGGCCGGGCTGCTCCTGCTCGCCGTGGCGGTGGCCGGGTCCCGGCGGCACCCGGTGGCGGCGCTCCTGCTGGTCGCGGGCGGGAGCCTGGTCACCTCACCGGCCCTGTTCACGATCTCGTACGGCCCCGCGCTGTCCGTCGTCGCCTACCTGCTGGGCCGCCGGGCCCCGGCCGCGCGCCCCGCGCTGCTCGCCTTCGGCGCGGTGGCGGCGGCCGGGACCGTCCTGACACTCGCCCGCCCGCCCCAGGACCCGGTCGTCGTCTGGCTGCTGCTGGTCGTCACGCTCCTGTTCGGCGTGGTCTTCCCCTGGCTCATCGGGCGCCACCGGCGGCAGGACCGCGCGCTGGTGGCGGCGGGCTGGAGCCGCGCCGCGCAACTGGAGCGCGAGCAGGAGATCGTCGCGGACCGGGCGCGGCTGCGCGAGCGGGCCCGTATCGCCCAGGACATGCACGACTCCCTCGGCCACGACCTGAGCCTGATCGCGCTGCGCGCGGGCGCGCTCCAGGTGGCTCCCGGGCTGGACGAGGCGCACCGCGCGGCGGCGGGGGAACTGCGGGCGGCGGCGTCGGCGGCGACGGAGCGGCTGCGGGAGGTCATCGGCCTGCTGCGGGACGCGGACGCCGCGCCGCTCGCTCCGGCGGGGGAGAGCGTGGCGGCACTGGTCGGGCGCGCGGCGGAGTCCGGACTTCCGGTGCGACTGGTGGGGGCGGTACGGGCGCGGGGGAGCGGGATCGGGGGCGACGCGGGGGACGGGGGCGGGACCGCGAGCGGAACCGGGGGTGGGCTGCCGCCGCTGGCCGAACGGGCCACGTACCGGGTCGTCCAGGAGGCGCTGACGAACGCGGCGAAGCACGCGCAGGGGGCGGAGGTGACGGTGACGATCACCCAGGAGCGGGCGGAGACGGTGGTGGCGGTCACGAACGGCCCACCGACGCGGACGCCGGGCGCCCCCGCGGGGACGGTTCCGCCGCCCGCCGGGGCGGGCACCGGTACGGGTCTGCTCGGGCTGCGGGAACGGGTCCGCCTGGTGGGTGGCACGTTCTCGGCGGGCCCGACGGCTGACGGCGGCTTCCACGTGCTGGCCCGTCTGCCGCACCATCCAGGCCCGGCCGCCCCCATCACGGCCGATCCGCAGCCGGTGCCGGAACCGCCCGCCGCGCACGCGTACGCGCAGGCCCGCAGGGCCACCCGGCGCGGCCTGGCCGTCTCCCTGTGCGTGGCGGGGGCGATGGCCGTGCTCGTGGTGGCCGGGGCGTTCGGCTGGTACGCGTACACCCGCACGCACGCGGTGCTGGAACCGGACGACTTCGCGGCCCTGCGCATCGGCCGGCCTTACGCCGAGGTCGAGCCCGTACTCCCGGACCTGACCGCCACCGACCCACCCACGGAACGCGCCCCAGCGCCCCCACCCGGGGCGGACTGCCGCTACTACCGCGCCAGCCGCGAACTCTTCGTCAGCGTGGACCACTTCCGGCTGTGCTTCCGGGATGGGCATCTGGTGTCGAAGACGGTGGTGCCCCGAGCGGGTACGCGGGCGGGTTAGGCCGCGCCCCAGTTTCCTACTCGTTTGATAAAGTAGATCCATGTCTGAGACATCGCATGGCATCGGCGAGGGGCCGGCGACCCGCGTCAGTCTCTCCCTGCCGGAAGGAACCGCCGAGGCGATCCGTGCGAGGGTGGGCAAGCGCGAGTTCTCCGCGTTCATCACTGACGCGGTGGAACGTGAGCTGCGCGGGCAGATCCTCGATGAGTACCTGGCCGACTACGAGCGCCGCAAGGGGCGGGTCTCCGAAGACGCGCAGAATCGAGCGCGTCAGATCTTCGACGAGGTGTTCGCCGAGGAGGAGCAGTGGCCCGCCGCAAGCTGAGCCACGAGGGGACGCTGGTCCTGGACAGCGAGGGCCTGTCCAAGCTCTTGAGCGATGATGAGTCGGTCGTCGCCCTGGTCGCCGAAGCGCGGCGCCGGGGCATGGAGGCGGTGATCTGTGCGCTCACCGTCATCGAGGCCGTGCATGCCCGGACCGACCGGGCTCGGCTCCGCTGGATTCTGTCCGGTCTCCGTATCGCCCCAGTGGGAGAGGAAGAGGTGAAAGCAGCCTCAGCGCTTCTGATGGATGCTGGGCTGCATGGTCACAAGTACGCCATTGACGCGGCCGTGGCAGCGATCGCCGTGAAGCAGAAGCGTCCTGTGGTCATGCTGACATCCGATGTGGATGACATGACCAAGCTCTGTGGCGATCGGGTTCGGCTCGTCGCTGTGTGAGCTCGCTGATCAGGCCAGTGCCGGGGCGACGGTTCGGGCGCGGTCGTGGAGGTCGCGGGCGTGGCGGTTCTTCAGGTGGGGGCGGATGAGCCGGAACATGTTTCGAAGCCGCTGATCCACCCGCCCGCTTTGTACCAGGGGGTATTCGTCCAGCGCCTCATTCCATGTCGCGCAGGCTGCTTCCAGGTGCCCGGCCTGTAGTTGGAACTCGGCGAGCATGCCCCGCTCCTTCACCCTTGTCCGGCGGTAGATGGCGTAACACAACCTGTCGGACTCCTTCATGGCTTCGACCGCTCCGGGCACGTCGCCCAACTCATGGCGGACGCGGCTGACGTGGTAGTGCAGGGCTGAGGGGTCGTAAGAGCCGAATGCCTTCTCTCGGGACTCGGCCTTCTCCATCGCCACCTCGGCCTCCTTGAGGTGCGTCAGCGCCTTTCTGCGATCGCCTGTCTGTGCGGCGGCATGCGCCTGCTGCCCCGCAAGGAATGCCCGCATACGGGGGCCCGCCTGAGGAGAGGCGGCAGCGGCCGTATCGGCTAGCCGCAGGGCCTCCGGCCCATGCCCCAGGTCGACGGCTTGCACGCTCATCCCGCGCAGTGTTGTGCAGTAGGTGAGGTGGTCCTCGGAAGCCCCCGCCAACTCCAGAGCCTTCACGTAATACCGCTGCGCCAGGCCCTCCAGCCCTTCGTCCACGGCCATATAGCCGGTGAGGTAGCACAGGTCAGACGTGGCCGACATCATCGCCTTGCGTACTGGTTCCGGAGCATCGGCCCTCAGGTACGGCACGACCGTGTTCACGAGGAAGGCAGCGGCCATCGGGCGGGCGTGACGTCCGCCGAACTGGTCGTCAAGCTCTGAAATGCGTTCGGTCATGGCGATGACCGTGTCGACATCGGGCATTCCTACACGCCGGGCCTGACCCGTTTGGACGGCCTCCATCCGGCCCACCACGTCCGGCCAACCGGGGATGGTCAGCGCGACGGAGAACAGGCTCACACCCAGGACACTGCGCCGGGACGGATCCATGTCGTGCCTCCCGAGGTCGACCAGTCCTTCCACCGTACTCGGGCGGGTGTTCGGCTGATTGGCGAGCGGCGGGAAGCCTGCCTCGGCGTGCGTGACGGGGCGGTGCAGCCGACGGGACAGGGCTTCGAGGATCAGCGGTCGGACGTCTTCCCTCGGCACGTGCCCGTTGAGCCACTGGTGCACGGAAGGTTCGCGGTACTTCAGCGGGGTGCCGCGCTCTGTACCGATGCGGTTCACCGCGTGCGCGAACTGCCGCAGGGTCCATCTGGTCTCTCGGTACAGCCGCACAAGTCCAGCGTTCGGCTCACGGGTGCTCATTGCGCCTCAACTCCTCGGTCTGGCCGAGCGCTTAAAGCTCTTAAAACGTGCTGCCGTCGTCACCGTACCGCTCTGCGTAGCCGTGAGGTTGCCTAGAGCGAGGAAGGGTCGCTGTACGGAGGTAATCCATGAGCAGTAGTGGGCCGAGCCCGGGCGCCGCGCGGCTGTTGCCCTGGTCGACGCCGGACGGCAAGCCGTGCTACGTGAACGCCGACGAGCGCGGCGGGCCCGTCTCCCAGCTTGCCATGGGCAGAAGCGTGCTCGGGCATGCGCGTGCGGTCATGGACGACGCCAAGGCGTCGAGGGGGGAACTGCGGTACACGGGCGTGCGGCTGGCCGAGTGCCTGACCGACGCGCTGCGTGTCGCCGAGAGCCGGGGCAACCGGCTGTCCCTGCCGGATCACAGTGACGGCGGGACGGTCCTGCGATGAGCGGTCGCACGGTCATGCGTTACGTCCGGCACCGGATCCGGCACGAACCGGACGGTGGCATCACGGCGGAGGCGTACTGCGTCACGGTCGGCTGCGGCGCCGAATCCGGCCCCCAGGGTGACCTGGACGCCGTACAGCTCTGGTGCCTGCGCCACACCGGACGCACCGGCCATGACCTGTTCCGCAGGGTCTGCACCGACCACGCGCGCGTGACCCGCGAGGAATGACCCCCAGGCTCCCGCCCCGGTCGGGACTTCCCTGACAGGTAGCGCGACCGGGGCGGGGCGCACAACGGCGCGGGGACCGTCTCCCCGCACAGCGAAGGAAGGAAACACCGTGGCGACACGTCCCGAGTTCGCGTTCCGCGCGGCCAGCGCGTGCAAGTACGACAACAACGACCCCAGGTGTGTGGAGGTGGCGACGAACGTCCCCGGCGCGGTCGCCGTCCGCAACTCCGTGACCGGCGAGACGGTCGCGTTCACCACCGTGGAGTGGACCGCCTTTCTCAGCGGTGCCAAGCTGGGGGAGTTCGACCCGGCGGCCTAAAGGGAGCGGCCATGTTCGAGTGCCCCCAGTGCGGTGGCGGCGCGGAGCGCGACCCCGAGCACCAGCGGGTGATCCGCTGCCTGCGGTGCTGGGAAGCCTGGGTGGTCCCGTATGAACCGCGCTGTCCGGGGGCCGGCCGGGGAAGCCTGAGCCCCGCGCTGCGGCTGCTGGAGGACTACCGGCACTTGAACCGCTGACCGTCGTACTCCCCGGCCCCGTCCATCTGCTGATCCACGCGGCAGATGGACGGGGTCGCGCCCCGTGCCGCTGCCTACGCTGGGGGCATGACCGATCCGCACGGCATCCACGGCCTCCATGGCCCTCACGGCGAGCACCCGGCGGCGACGCCGCCCGTACGTGTCGTCCTCGCCGACGACGAGGCGGTGATCCGGGCCGGGGTGCGCGCCATCCTCGCCGCCGATCCCGGGATCCAGGTCGTCGCGGAGGCCGGCGATGGGCGGGCGGCGGTCGAGGCGGTCCGTGCGCACCGGCCCGACGTGGCGCTGCTGGACATCCGTATGCCCCGGCTGGACGGGCTCGCCGCGTGCGAGGAGATCGTGCGGGCGGTGCCGGGCACGGCGGTGGCGATGCTCACGACCTTCTCGGAGGACGCGTACATCGCCCGCGCGCTGGGCGGCGGCGCGACCGGGTTCCTGCTCAAGTCCGGGGATCCGTACGAACTCCTCGCGGGCGTACGGGCCGTGGTGGGCGGTGCGGCGTTCCTCTCGCCCGCCGTGGCACGGTATGTCATCGCCGAACTCGGCGGCGAGCGGCTGGCGCGCGGCGCGGCGGCCCGGGCCCGGATCGACGCGCTGACCGCCCGCGAGCGGGAGGTCCTGGCGCTGGTCGGCGCGGGGCTGTCGAACGCGGAGATCGCACGGCGGCTGCATCTGGTCGAGGGCACGGTCAAGGGGCATGTCAGCGCGGTGCTCGACCGGTTGGCGGTGGGCAACCGGGTACAGGCGGCGATCGTGGCCCACGAGGCGGGGCTGGTCGCGGACCCGGCGGCGGGCGCCTGACCGCCTGACCGCGGCAGGTCCTCCCCGCCTCACCTCACCCCACCCCGTCCCGGTTTCGTCCTCTGTCATCGGACGGGTCGGGTCCTCGGGGCCGCCGGGCCAGGGCCGACCACCCGTGCCGCCACGCCGGGGCGGCGATGCGATGCCGCCGCCGCCCGTATACGCGCCACCCGGGCCGCCACCGGGCCCGCCGGCAGCGCCACGCAGACCGCCGCGGCCAGGGTGCCCAACGCGGCGCCCGCCGCCACGTCGTGGGGGTAGTGGACGCCGACGTACACCCGTGAGGACGCCAGCAGCGCGGCCACCGGCAGCACCAGCGCGGCCGTGCGCCGCCAGGCGAACACCGTGCCCACCGCCAGTGCCGCCGCGAGCGTCGCGTGGTTGCTGGGGAAGGACCAGTCGCCCGGCGGCGGGCACGCGGCGATCGGCGGTGCCGCGCCGGTCACCGCGCGGCAGGGGCGCTCCTCGTCGACGACGGTCTTGAGGGCCTCGCTGCACACGTATGCCGCCACCGTCGCCACCGGCACCAGCAGCGCCAGCGCCATGCCGTGCGCGGTGCCGTGCCGGGCCCGCCACCAGGCCGCGGCGGCGACCGCCGCGAGCAGCAGCAGCCCCGCGTCCGTACCGAATTCGGCCAGTCCGTGCAGCCAGCCGGGCGAGTCGTGGGCGGCGTCGGTGATGTCGCGGTAGAGATCCGTGCTCGTCATGGATCAGGACGGTACGAATCCGTACGCACTCACCACATCGGGCGTTCGGCAGCGGCCGTATCTGACGAAAGTCAGGGGTGCGGCCGCACTGTCCGGTCGGATGATGGGAAAAGTAAGGGGCTTGTGCGGCGGGTACTGGCTGGTGGTACCTCGGATCTCTCGTAGAGTTTCCGCGTGGGATCTCTGCGCAATCCGATCGGGCCGCTCCCCTCCTCCATCTACTGGCGACGGAGGGCAGTTGCGCTGCTCCTGCTCGTGCTTCTCGCCATCCTGGTCATCTGGGCCTTCACCATGGGCGGTTCGGGCGGCGGCAAGCACGACGACAGCAAGGGCACGGGCGGTGGAGCCGCGAGCACCATCACCCCCGGCCCTTCGGCGACCACGCCGGTCAACAGCGATCGGCCCGGCGGGCGCGACGAGGCGGACGACGACGAGGACGGCAGCGGCACGGGCGGCGGTGGCAACGACGGCGCCGCGGGCGGCGGTTCGGGCGGTGGTGGCTCCGGCGGCGGTGCCCAGGGCATCGGTTCCGGCGAGGGCGTCGCCGTACCGGCCGACTCGCAGCTGTCGGACTGCAAGCCCGGCGCGGTCGAACTGACCGTGCGCAGCGTCAAGGGCGGCCGTGTGAAGAACTCCTACGCCGCCGACGAGGAGCCGGCGTTCGAGATCATCGTCAAGAACTCCGCGTCCAGCGCGTGCAAGGTGGACTTCGGCCGCGCCTCGGCGTCGCTGACGATCACCGACTCCGGCAACGACCATGTGTGGGCGTCCGATGACTGCCCGAAGGGCAGCGCGGTCGCGCTGGTCGAGGTCCCCGGTGAGGGCGAGAGCAAGCGCACGGTGAAGTGGGACCGCAAGCGGAGCGCCGAGGGCTGCGCGACCCCGTCGGGCGGTGCCGCCGCCGGGGCCGGTACGTACCTGGTCGAGGCGAAGGTCGGCGGACTCGGCGCCGCGCAGGTGTCGTTCGTCCTCGAGAAGGACTGACGTCCGGTTCCGCCAGTGCCGAGACCGTACGTCCGGTTCCGCCAGTGCCGAGACCGGACGTCCGGTTCCGGCAGTGCCGAGACCGACGGCCGGAGCGCGCACCGCCCGCTCCGGCCGTCCGTTCATACGCGTACGCGCACCGCTACACGTATCGTTCGAGGATCGAGGACTCCGCCAGCCGCGACAGTCCCTCGCGCACCGACCGGGCGCGCGCCTCGCCCACCCCGTCGACCGTCTGAAGGTCGTCCACGCTCGCGGCCAGCAGCTTCTGCAGGCCGCCGAAGTGCTCCACCAGGCGCTCGATGATCGCGCCCGGCAGCCGCGGCACCTTGGCCAGCAGCCGGAAGCCGCGCGGCGAGACCGCCGAGTCGAGGGTCTCGGGGGAGCCGCTGTAGCCCAGGGCCCGCGCCACGATGGGCAGTTCGAGCAGCTCGGCGTGGCTGAGCCGGTCCAGCTCGGCCAGAGCCTCGGCGACCGTGCGGGTCCGCTTCGCCGTCGGCTCCGGGACGTAGTCGCGGATCACCAGCTCGCGCTCGGGCTCCACGCCGGCGATCAACTCGTCCAGCTGGAGGGAGAGGAGGCGGCCGTCGGTGCCCAGCTCGACCACATACTCGGCGATCTCCGTGGCGATCCGCCGCACCATCTCCAGGCGCTGCGCGACCGCCGTCACGTCCCGGACGGTGACCAGGTCCTCGATCTCCAGCGCGGACAGGGTGCCCGCCACCTCGTCCAGCCGCAGTTTGTACCGCTCCAGCGTCGCCAGCGCCTGGTTGGCGCGGGACAGGATCGCCGCCGACTCCTCCAGGACGCGCCGCTCCCCGTCCACGTACAGCGCGATCAGCCGCATCGACTGGCTGACGGAGACGACCGGGAACTTGGTCTGGATGGAGACGCGCTGCGCGGTGCGGTGCCGGGTGCCGGTCTCCTCGGTGGGGATGGACGCGTCCGGGACCAGCTGCACCCCCGCCCGCACGATCTTGGTGATGTCCTTGTCGAGGATCAGCGCGCCGTCCAGCTTGCACAGCTCGCGCAGCCGGGTCGCGGAGAACTCGACGTCCAGCACGAAGCCGCCGGTGCACAGGGGCTCGACGGTCTTGTCCATGCCCAGGACGATGAGGCCGCCGGTGTTGCCGCGCACGACGCGCTCCAGCCCGTCCCGCAGCGCCGTGCCGGGTGCGACGGCGCTCAGCGAGGCGCGCATCAGGTCATCGGCCTTGCCGGGTGCCGCCCGGTCGCCTGCTGCCACTGCACTCCTCCGTCGCCAGGTCTGTCGGTGCCGCGGGCCGTCCCCCGGCCGTCCAGTGGTGCGTACGTACGGGCGAGACCAGGGCAAAGTCTACCGGCGCTCGAGCTCCTCCCGTGGGGCGTCCCGGCGTACGCGCCGCGGCAGCACCCGGAGCGCGTCCCCTATGTCCGCCACCTCCTGAACGCGCATCCCCTCCGGGATCCTGCCGGGGTCGGCCGGGACCAGCGCGTGCGTGAAGCCCAGCCGGGCCGCTTCGGAAAGCCGCCGCTGCACGCCCGTCACCCGCCTGACCTCGCCCGCCAGCCCGACCTCGCCGATCGCCACCAGGTTCTTCGGCAGCGGGGTGTCGCTGGCGGCGCTGGCGAGCGCGAGGGCCACGGCGAGGTCCGCGGCGGGCTCGGACAGCTTCACGCCGCCGACGGTCGCGCTGTAGATGTCGCGCTTGCCCAGAGCGCTGATCCTGCCGCGCTGTTCCAGCACGGCCAGCATCATCGACACCCGCGAGGTCTCCAGGCCGGAGGTGGTGCGGCGCGGTGAGGGGATCTGGGAGTCGACGGTGAGCGCCTGCACTTCGGCGACCAGCGGGCGGCGGCCCTCCAGGGTCACCGTCAGGCAGGTGCCGGGCACGGGCTCGGCGCGGCGGGTGAGAAAGAGCCCGGAGGGGTCGGCGAGGCCGGTGATGCCCTCGTCGTGCAGCTCGAAGCAGCCGACCTCGTCGGTGGCCCCGTACCGGTTCTTCACGCCGCGCACCAGCCGGAGCCGGGCGTGCCGGTCGCCCTCGAAGTGCAGCACGACGTCCACCAGGTGCTCCAGCAGGCGGGGGCCCGCGATGGCCCCGTCCTTGGTGACATGGCCGACCAGCAGGGTGGCCATGCCGCGCTCCTTCGACGCCCGGATCAGCGCCCCGGCCACCTCCCGGACCTGCGCCATACCGCCGGGCGCGCCGTCGATCTCGGGGGAGGCGACGGTCTGTACGGAATCGAGGACCAGCAGCGAGGGCTTGACGGTGTCGAGGTGGCCGAGGACGGCGGACAGATCGGTCTCGGCGGCCAGATACAGGTGGTCGCTGAGCGCGCCGATGCGGTCGGCGCGCAGCCGCACCTGGCTCGCGGACTCCTCGCCGGTGATGTAGAGCGTGCGGTGGTCGTCATCGGCCGCCTTGGCGGCGACGTCCAGCAGCAGCGTGGACTTGCCCACACCCGGCTCGCCCGCCAGCAGCACGACGGCCCCGGGGATCAGGCCGCCGCCCAGCACCCGGTCCAGCTCGGGAACTCCGGTGCCCCGCGCGGTGGCCTGGCGGCCGTCCACCTGCCCGATGGGGATGGCGGCGGAGGTGACCCGGCCGGGCGCGGTGGTCCGCACGGCCGGCGTGCCGAACTCCTCGACCGTCCCCCACGCCTGGCACTCCGGGCAGCGGCCGAGCCACTTGGCGGTGGTCCAGCCGCACTCGGTGCAGCGGTAGGAGGGCCGGTCCTTGGCGGACGAGCGGGAGGTACGGGCAGCCATGCCGTAACGCTAGCGCCGGGGACTGACAACGGAGGACCGGCCCCGGCATGAGGAGCGGGTTCCGGCCGTCGCGCGACGAGTGGGGCACGCCCCCGAGCGATGCGGGGTACGCCTCACCTGCGGCGGGGCGCCCTGTGCGCCTGCGCAACGCGCCGGGGCACGTGCGCCGGGCACATAGCAGGTTGCGCGGAAGTCATCGGATCTTCTGTCCCCCTTTGAGGGAGATGGTCACCCGTAAGGGTTAAACCTGTCCAAGAGTCCCGAGCTGATCTGCATCATCCGCCTACCGTCACCGAGTGATGAGCACACGGTCAGAGCACCCCACGCACGCCACCGGCGCACACCGGGCGCAACGCCGCGTCTCGGGGCCCCTCTCCAGGGGCCCCTCCATGGAGGCACCTTCAGGACGGGGCCCGGGGAACCCGGGAGACGGACATCAGGGAAGCGAGCCTCAGGGAGACGGACCCCGAGGAAACGAACCTTCGGCGAGCGAGCTGCCGGGAAGCGAGCCCGAGGACTGTCATCAGCGCCCTCTGGCGCGCTACGAGCCCTATCTGGACGGCCTCTTCACCTACTGCCTGTCCGTTCTGTGCGACCACGACACCGCGACCGCCGCGCTCGGCGAGGCGCTCGCCGTCTCCGAGCGGCAGCGTGCGCGCGGTCGCCGCACCCCGGCCGACGGCGCGCTGGAACGCCCGTGGCTCTACGCCCTCGCCCGCTGGGCCTGCCAGCGCAAACTCGCCGAGCTGACGGGCTGTGCGCGGCAGGGGACCCGGGAGACGGCACGACGGGGCGGTGCGGGCGGGACCGCCGGCCCGGGCGGCCCGGGGGAGCCGGGCGGGTCGACCGCGCTCTCCGACGCCGTGGCGGCCCAGCGCCACCGCGAACTCGCCGCGCTGGCCTGGCCGGAGGCCGCCGGTACCACCGCCGAGCAGCGCGAGGCCCTCGAACTGGCCGTACGCCACCGGCTTACACCGCAGGAGGTCGCGGCCGTGGTCGGCCGGGAGCGCGACGAGACCCGCGCCCTGCTGGCCAGCGCCGCCTGCGAGGTGGAGCGGACCCGCGCCGCGCTCGCCGTCGTGGAACTCGGGCACTGCCCGGTCGTCGCCCGGCTCGCCGGCGACACGCAGGTGCTGCTGTCCGCCGCGCTCCGCCGGGAACTGGTGCGGCACGTCGACGACTGCCGCGCCTGCCGCCGCCGGGCGGAGCAGGCCACCGCGGGCGGCCCCTGGCCGGGTACCGCCGCCGCGCCCGCCGAGCTTCCGGTGCTCGACGCGCCGCGCCCGGCGGTGCACGCGGCGATGCTGAGCGCACTGCGGGCACGCCCGACCCGTGCGGGCGCGGGACCGCGGTTCGACCGGCTCGGCTTCCCACTGGCCCCCAAGGAGCGCGCCGCGCGCCGCAGCCGGATGCGCAGCCGCGCGATGGCCACCACGATCGTCGCGACGGTGATCGCCGCTCCGGTGCTCGCGCTGTGGGCCGCGTACCGGGGCGCGCCGCTGACCGGCGAGGCCCGCGACGCGGACGCGGTCTCGGCGCAGGAGGACGGTACGGCCGGGCTCGACAGCAGCGGGTACGAGGAGGCGGGCAGCGCCCAGGAGGAGGGCGTCGGCCCGTGGCCGCGCGACGGCTCCGGCCTGGCAGTCGACGTGATCGGTCCGGACGGCGGACGGTGGACGGGGGCGTCGCAGGGCCAGGATGCCTCGGAGGACGAAGGCGCCGACCGCCGTACGGAGCACCGCCGCGCACGCGGCGAGGGGTCGCGGACCCCGCGCCCCGGCCGTCCCGCGCCGGGGCCGGGCCGGCTGACCGTCGACGCGCAGCCGAGCGGCGATGTGACGGTCATCACGCTCACCGCGTCCGGCGGGTCCCCGGTGCGCTGGTCCGCCACCCCGAGCGCCGGATGGCTCCAGCTGAGCCGGACGGCCGGGGTGCTGCGGCCGGGCCAGTCGGTGACGTTCACGGTGTACGTGGACCACGGGCTGGAGCCGGCGGGCCGCTGGAGCGCGCGGGTGGAGGTGGGGCCGTCGGCCGGGGTCGTGGTGATCGAGGGCCGGGGCACGTCCCCGAACCCGACCCCGGAGCCCACGCCGAGCCCGACGCCCCCCACGTCACCCCCGTCGCCGAGCGACCCGCCCCCGGCGGATCCGTCCCCGACCCCGACGCGGGCGACCACTCCGCCGGGCTGAACCGGCTGACCACTCGGCCGGGCTCAGGACGCCGGGTCAGCGGGGCGGGTCGGCCGGGTGGGGGGCCAGGAGCGGGAGGTGTGAGGCCAGGCGGGCCGCGCAGAGCTCCGCCAGCTTCTCGTAGCCCTCCTTGCCCATCAGCTCCGTCAGCTCCGGCCGGTACGACACGTACACCGGGTCCCCGCCGCCGTGCGCCGACGTCGCCGACGTGCACCACCAGTGCAGGTCGTGGCCCCCGGGGCCCCACCCGCGCCGGTCGTACTCGCCGATCGTGACCTGGAGCACCCGGGTGTCGTCCGGGCGGTCGATCCAGTCGTACGTCCGCCGGATCGGCAGCTGCCAGCACACGTCCGGCTTGGTCTCCAGCGGCTCGCGGCCCTCCCGCAGCGCCAGGATGTGCAGGGAGCAGCCCGCGCCGCCCGCGAACCCGGGCCGGTTCTGGAAGATGCACGAGCCCTCGTAGCGGCGGGTCTGGCGGTCGCCGTCCTCGTCCGTCTGCGTCCAGCCCGTCTCGCGGCCGACGTCGTGGAACTGCCAGAGGTCCGGGGTGAGCTTGGCCACCTCGCCCGCCACGCGCTGCTCGTCGTCCTCGTCCGAGAAGTGCGCGCCCAGGGTGCAGCAGCCGTCGGCGGCGCGGCCGGCCTGGATGCCCTGGCAGCCCTGGCCGAAGACGCAGGTCCAGCGGGACGTCAGCCAGGTGAGGTCGCAGCGGAAGACCTGCTCGTCGTCGGCGGGGTCGGGGAACTCGACCCAGGCGCGCGGGAAGTCCAGCCCGGCCTCGTCACGGACGGGACCGGACCCGGTGGCCCGGGCGGACCCGTTGAGCCCGTCGGGCGCGCCCGCGCCGCTCGCGGCGGTACACCCCGCGCCCGCTGCGTCCACGTCCGCGTTCGCGCCGCGCGCCTCCGCCTCAGCCGACCGCTTCACCTTCTTGTTCGCCGTTTTGTCCCGCTTGGCCTTTTTCGTCTTCGCCACCCCACAAGCGTAAGCGGGCGGGGACCCGTGCATGACCGGTCAGCGGGCGCAGTAGCGTGCAGGCATGAGACTCGGAGTCCTCGACGTGGGTTCGAACACCGTCCACCTGCTCGTGGTCGACGCGCACCCGGGCGCGCGTCCCCTGCCCGCCCACTCGCACAAGGCGCAGCTGCGGCTGGCGGAGCTGCTCGACGCGGACGGGGCCATCGGGCCCGCCGGCGTGGAGCGGCTGATCTCGGTGATCAAGGACGCGCTGGTGGCGGCCGAGGACAAGGGCGTGGAGGACGTGCTGCCGTTCGCGACCTCCGCCGTCCGCGAGGCGACCAACGCGGACCAGGTGCTGGCGCGTGTCGCCGAGGAGACCGGTGTCTCGCTGACCGTGCTCAGCGGCGAGGAGGAGGCGCGGCTCACCTTCCTCGCCGCCCGCCGCTGGCTCGGCTGGTCGGCCGGGCGCCTGCTGGTCCTCGACATCGGCGGCGGCTCGCTGGAGATCGCGTACGGGCTGGACGAGGAGCCCGACCTGGCCGTCTCCCTGCCGCTGGGCGCGGGCCGGCTGACCGCCGGCTGGCTGCCCGGCGACCCGCCCGAGCCGACCGACGTCCGCGCGCTGCGGCGGCACGTCCGCGCCCAGATCGCCCGGATCGTCGGCGACTTCAACCGGCTCGGCGCGCCCGACCACGTGGTCGGCACCTCCAAGACCTTCAAGCAGCTGGCCCGGATCGCGGGCGCCGCGCGCTCCGCCGACGGCCCCTACATCACCCGCAAGCTGTCCTTGCGGACCATGGAGGAGTGGGTGCCGAAGCTGGCCGTCATGCCGACGCTCCAGCGCGCGGACCTGCCCGGCGTGTCGGAGGGCCGCGCGGGACAGCTGGTGGCCGGGGCGCTGGTCGCCGAGGGCGCGATGGACCTGTTCGGGGTGGAGGAGCTGGAGGTCTGCCCCTGGGCGCTCCGCGAGGGCGTGATCCTGCGCCGCCTCGACCATCTCCCGACGCCCTGATCGGGCACGGGGCGCCTCGACCGGGCCCCGGGCCCTGGTGCGGCGGGTCCCGGGCCCTGGTCCGGGTGCCGGGCGGGCCCTGGCCCGGGTGCCGGCGCCCCGGCCGCGTCCCCAGGCCCTGACCCTGCTCCGGCGTGTCGACCCACCGCGGGCCTCTTGACGGGCGGCCGTCTCCCTCCGGCTCGCCGGGCGGCCGTACGCTGTCCCTCGTGACAGAGCCAGTGGTGCGCATCCCGGATGCGAAGGTCGCCCTGTCCACGGCCTCGGTCTATCCCGGGTCGACGGCGACGGCCTTCGAGATCGCCGCCCGCCTGGGCTACGACGGGATCGAGGTGATGGTCTGGACGGATCCCGTCAGCCAGGACATCGAGTCACTGCGCCGGCTCTCCGACTACCACCACGTGCCGATCCTCGCCGTGCACGCGCCCTGCCTGCTGATCACGCAGCGCGTGTGGTCCACCGACCCGTGGGTGAAGCTCCAGCGGGCGAAGGCGGCGGCCGAGAAGCTCGGCGCGAGCACCGTGGTCGTCCACCCGCCGTTCCGCTGGCAGCGCGGCTACGCCCGCGACTTCGTCCGGGGCATCTGGCGGATGAGCGACGAGACCGATGTGCGGTTCGCGGTCGAGAACATGTACCCGTGGCGGTACCGCGACCGCGAGATGCTCGCGTACGCCCCCGACTGGGACGTCACCAGCGACGACTACCGGCACTTCACGATCGACCTGTCGCACACCGCCACCGCCCGCACCGACGCCCTCCAGATGATCGACCGGATGGGCGACCGGCTGGGCCATGTCCATCTGGCGGACGGCGGCGGCTCCAACAAGGACGAGCACCTGGTGCCGGGGCGCGGCACCCAGCCGTGCGCCGAGGTCCTGGAGCGGCTGGCCGCGACCGGCTTCGACGGCCATGTGGTCGTCGAGGTCAACACCCGCCGCGCGATGTCCGGCGCGGAGCGCGAGGCGGACCTGGCGGAGGCGCTGGCCTTCACCCGGCTGCACCTCGCCTCGCCGACCAGGGTTCCGCGCTCATGACGTCCGACGACCGCGCGACCGGCTCCGTGACCGGCTCCGCGAGCGGTCCCGTCAGCGGTCCCGCGGGCAGCGGTCCCGCCCCGCGCCGCCGCGGCCGCCCGGCCCGTACCACCGCCGCCGACGGGCCGGCCGCACGCGACCGGATCCTGGACGCCGCCAGGACCGAGTTCGCCGAGCGCGGCTACGACAAGGCGTCGGTGCGCGGCATCGCCAAGGCGGCGGGCGTGGACCCGGCGCTCGTGCACCACTACTTCGGCACCAAGGAGCAGGTCTTCGCCGCCGCCATCGAGCTGAGCTTCGCGCCCGCGATGTCCGTGCCGGATGTGGTGGCCGAGGGCAGCCGGGAGGCGGTGGGGGAGCGGATCGCCCGCGCCATGTTCGGGATCTGGGAGAGCCCGGCCACCAGGGCGCCCATGCTGGCCGTCCTGCGCTCGGCGCTGACCAACGAGACCGCCGCCGCCGTGCTGCGCAAGATGATCGAGCGCCGGCTCCTGGAGCGGATGGCGGGCGAGCTGAGCGACCTGAACGACATCCCGGATCCGAAGTTCCGGGCGCAGCTGGCCTCCGGTCAGCTGCTCGGGATCGCCATGCTGCGGTACGTGATCAAGATGGAACCCATCGCGTCGGCGGAGATCGATGAGATCGTGGCGATGGTCGGTCCGACGATCCAGCGGTATCTGACGGAGAAATGACCGCCGGCGAGGCATGATCACGAACGGCGTGGCCGCGGCCGCGTCGTCCGTAATCCGGACTTCCCGTCCAGATCTTGGATGGGCGGCGTACGCTTCGCAGTAGGCAAGAGCCGTACACACGAGGGAGTGGAGCACTGTGCCCGAGCTGAGGTCCCGCACCGTCACCCATGGCCGCAACATGGCGGGCGCCCGCGCCCTTATGCGGGCGTCGGGCGTAGCGAGCGAGGACATCGGCAAGCCGATCGTCGCGGTGGCCAACTCCTTCACCGAGTTCGTGCCCGGACACACCCACCTGGCGCCGGTCGGCCGGATCGTCTCCGACGCGATCCGCGCCGCGGGCGCGGTGCCGCGCGAGTTCAACACCATCGCGGTGGACGACGGCATCGCCATGGGCCACGGCGGCATGCTCTACAGCCTCCCGTCCCGCGACCTGATCGCCGACTCCGTCGAGTACATGGTCGAGGCGCACTGCGCCGACGCGCTGATCTGCATCTCCAACTGCGACAAGATCACGCCGGGCATGCTGATGGCCGCCATGCGGCTGAACATCCCGGTGGTCTTCGTCTCCGGCGGCCCGATGGAGGCCGGCCAGGCCACGCTCGTGGACGGCACGGTCCGCAAGCTCGACCTGATCAACGCGATCGTCGACGCGGTCAACGAGAACGTCTCCGACGAGGACGTCCTGCGTATCGAGGAGAACGCCTGCCCGACCTGCGGGTCGTGTTCCGGCATGTTCACCGCCAACTCGATGAACTGCCTCACCGAGGCCATCGGCCTCTCCCTGCCGGGCAACGGCTCCGTGCTCGCCACGCACACCGCCCGCCGCGCGCTGTACGAGAACGCCGGCCGCACGGTCGTGGAGATCACCAAGCGGTACTACGAGGACGGCGACGAGACCGTCCTGCCGCGCAACATCGCCACCCGCGCCGCCTTCGAGAACGCCATGGCGCTCGACATCGCGATGGGCGGCTCCACCAACACGATCCTGCACCTGCTCGCCGCCGCCCAGGAGGCCGAGCTCGGATACGACCTCACCGACATCGACGAGGTCTCGCGCCGGGTGCCGTGCCTGGCGAAGGTCGCGCCGAACGTGGCCCCCGGCGGCACGTACTACATGGAGGACGTGCACCGCGCCGGCGGCATCCCGGCGATCCTCGGCGAGCTCTACCGCGGCGGACTGCTCAACGAGGACGTGCACACCGTCCACTCCGCCTCGCTCGCGGACTGGCTCAAGACCTGGGACGTGCGCGGCGGTTCGCCGTCCGCCGAGGCCGTCGAGCTGTGGCACGCCGCCCCCGGCTGCGTCCGCTCCGCCACCGCCTTCTCGCAGTCCGAGCGCTGGGAGTCCCTGGACGTGGACGCCGAGGGCGGCTGCATCCGCTCCGTCGAGCACGCCTACTCCAAGGACGGCGGCCTGGCGGTGCTCAGGGGCAACATCGCCGAGGACGGCAGCGTGGTGAAGACCGCCGGTGTCGACGAGTCGATCTGGACGTTCGAGGGCCCGGCCGTCGTCTGCGAGTCCCAGGATGAGGCGGTCGACAAGATCCTCTCCAAGGTCGTCAAGGAAGGCGACGTCGTCGTCATCCGCTACGAGGGCCCGCGCGGCGGCCCCGGCATGCAGGAGATGCTCTACCCGACGTCGTTCCTCAAGGGCCGCGGCCTGGGCAAGGCGTGCGCGCTGGTGACCGACGGCCGCTTCTCCGGCGGCACGTCGGGCCTGTCGATCGGCCATGCCTCCCCCGAGGCCGCCTCCGGCGGCACGATCGCGCTCGTCGAGGACGGCGACCGCATCCGGATCGACATCCCGGGCCGCTCGATCGAGCTGCTGGTCGACGACGCCACCCTGGCCGCCCGCCGCGAGGCGCTGGGCGGCGTGTACGCCCCCAAGAACCGCGAGCGGAAGGTGTCGGCGGCGCTGCGGGCGTACGCGGCGATGGCGACCAGCGCGGACAAGGGCGCGGTGCGGGACGTGAGCAAGCTCGGCTGACACCTGTATCGGCCCCAGCCGTCACGGCTGGGGCCGTCGCAGCCGGGGTTGTTACAGCAGGGATGCGTCCGCCAGCACCGCGTCGATCTCCTGCCGCCCCTGTTGCGGCGAAAGGCCGAGGAGGAAGGCCGAGCGGCTGTCGTCCACTGAGACGACGGTCATGCGGAGATAGAGGGTGCCGCAGTCGGCGTGGGTCACCTTGAGCACCGCCGTGTGCGCGGGCCGGTCGCTGACCGTCGTCGCCTTGGTCTCCTGGGGCGTCGTCTTGCCGTCCGGGCAGAAGAACTCCGCGTTCGACGAGGCCGCGCGCTCCGTCTCATAGCGCAGTCTGGACTGCGGTATGCCCCCGGTCCGGCCGGCCATGACCGAGCCGCCCTCGCCATTGGAGCCCTTCTTGCCGATCGCCGTGGTGAAGGCATCGATCAGGTCGCCCTTGTCGCGCTTCCAGCCCTCGGGTATCGGGTAGGAGATCCCGGCCTTCTCGTCCTTCACCCGCGGCCGGTCCGCCGGCGTGGAACTCTCCTTCACCTGCGGCCGACTCGCCGGCGCGGGATCGTCCTCGTCGCGGGTCAGCCACCACGCGGTGAGGGCGCCGCCGATCAGCACGAGGACCAACGCGACGACACCGGCCACCACGGCCCGGCGGTTCCGCGGCCCCCCGGGGGCGGGCGGGAGCGGATACGGATGTCCGCTGCCCGGCGGATACGGCTGCGGATGTCCGGTGCCGGGTGGGTACGGCTGCGGATACCCGGTGCCCGCCGGATACCCAGAGTTCTGCGGATACCCAGAGTTCTGCGGGTACGGCTGCGGATACCCGGAGTCCTGAGGGTACGGCGGCTGCGGATACCCGGAGCTGGGCGGATGCGGTGGCGGGCCGGCGGGGGGTGGCGTCGTCATGGGCCCAGCCTTCTGGCCCCGCCCGGCGCCGCCCTGAGTGTTCGTACTCAGACGGGTACTCACCTTCGCCCGGCGGCTCGCCGATACCCCGTCACCAGCGGGACGGGGCCCGCTCGTCCACGCTGAACACCGTGCCGTCCGGGGCCGAGCCGAACACCCTGCCGTCCGCCGCGACCGGCGCCGGCAGCGTGCCCGCGAAGCCCTGGCCCGGCGGCCCCGGACGGGGCGGGGTCTGGCCCAGCAGTTCGCCCTCCACCGCGTCCACCGCCAGCAGCCGCCCGTCCGCCGCCGAGAAGTACAGCCGGTCCTCGGCCGCCACCAGCGGCGACGCGTTGCCCACCGAGGTCTCCAGCCGCCAGCGCTGGGCCGACTCGGAGCCCGCGCGGCGGGTGTCGACCGCCAGCAGGCCGCCGTCGTCGCACAGCACATAGACCCTGCCGCCGCTCGCGGCGACACTCGCGGCGACCACCGGTGCCTCCAGCGGCACCCGCCGCGCGGTACGGGTCTCGGGGTCGTAGCTCACGATCGCGTCGGTCCGGGTCCGGGTGTCGGTCGAGACCAGGTGGAGCACCTCGCCGTCCCCGCCCACCGGGGTGAGGTTCCCGTCGAGCTCCCGCTTCCAGCGGGTCGTGCCGTGCACCGGGTCGAGCGCCGTGACCAGGGTCCGCGAGCCGTCCCCGGCCACGGTGAAGGCGTACGCGGTGCGGCCGGCGGCGTCCGTGTGGAACCCGGGCAGGGCATGCCCTTCGACGCCGTGCCGCCAGCGCCGCCCGTTCGTGGCCGCGTCGATCGCCGTGACCGTACCGTCCGCGGACACCGCCAGCACGGTGTCGCCCGCGCGGTAGATCCGCCCGCCGTACGCCGACACGTCCCGGCTCCAGCGCGTCACATGGGTCACCGGATCGAGCCCCCGCAACCGGGTGCCGTCCGGCGAGAGCACCTGCACCAGGCCGCCGGAGAGCGCGGGCGGCAGCGGGGCGCCGCCGCCGGTGCCACCGGCACGGCCCCCGTCCGCGGCCGGCCGGGACCAGACGACCTCGCCGTCGACCGGGTTCAGCCGCGCGGCCTGGACACCGGCGCCGGTGCAGTACAGCGCGCCGCGCCCATACCCGCAGTACGCCGCCCGCGAGCCCGACCCGGCCGCCCCGTCCGCCGTGCCCGTGCCGCCGCCCGTCGCCTCGTCCGGCGCGCCGAGGCCGGTGTGCCAGGGCCGCGCCGCCGCGCCCGCCGCCTGGTGCGGCTTCTGGTGACGGCCGGACCGGTGGACGGAGTCGAGTCCGCGCAGCGTCCAGACGGTGCCCGCGCCGAGCACCACCGCGAGGACCAGCGCCGCCACCACCCAGGTCCGCACGCCCCGCCGCCCGCGGCGCCCGCTCCCGACGCGCCGCGCCGGAGGCGGGGCCGCGCCGTCGTCCGCGGTCCCCGCGCCCGCCTCGGGCCAGTCCACCACCCGTGCTCCGAGGCCGGGGCCGCCAGCTCCGTCCCCCGCGTCGTCCAACGCGTGGACGTACCCGCCGAGTTCGCCGTCGCCCGCGCCCGAGGCCGCCGCCCCCCGGCCCCGCCGCTCCGCGCCCCGCTGCGTCGGCACCCGCGGAGCCGGTCCGCGCGGTGCGGGCGCGTACGGGCCGCGCACCGCGCGCAGCGCCGCCATCAGCGCGTCGGGGGTGGGGCGCACGGCGGGATCCTTGGCCAGGCAGCGGCGGATCAGCGGCACGAGCTCGTCCGGCACCCCCGCCAGATCCGCCTCGTCGTGGACGACCTGGTACGCCACGATGTACGGACTCTCCGAGTCGAACGGGCCGCTGCCCGTCGCGGCGTGCACCAGCACCGAGCCCAGCGCGAACACATCGGCCGCGGGCCCCACCTGACGCGGCCGCTGGAACTGCTCGGGCGCCATGAACGGCGGGGTGCCGATCAGCTTCCCGGTCTCCGTCCGCAGATCGCTGTCGGCCGGTCGCGAGATGCCGAAGTCGATGACCTTCGGCCCGTCCGCGGCCAACAGCACGTTGCTCGGCTTGAGATCGCGGTGCACCACGCCGGCGCGGTGGATGTCGCGGAGCGCCTCCGCGAGCCCGGCCGCCAGCTGAAGCACCTCGTCCGGCTCCAACGGGCCGTTCCGCTTGACGTGTTCGGCCAGGGTGGGGCCGGGGATGTACAGGGTCGCCATCCAGGGCCGGGCACCGTCCGGGTCGGCGTCCACCACGGGCGCGGTGAAGGCCCCGCTGACGCGTCGGGCCGCGGCCACCTCCTGCCGGAACCGGGCCCGGAACTCCGGATCCACGGCGTGATCCGCGTGCACGACCTTCACCGCGAGGCGCAGCCCCGAGTCGGAGCGGGCCAGATGGACGACGCCCATGCCGCCAGAGCCGAGGCGTGCTTCGAGCCGGTACTGCCCGGCGTACTCCGGATCTTCCGCTTCCGGTCCCGTTCCCGCGTTGCGCAGCGGCGGCATTCCCCCACCCCCGTGAATTCGGCCGCACTCGCGACGCACGGAGCCTAGTCGATGACACGTGCGAGCCCGGAGTGGCTTGCTAGCCTGCGTATGTCCCGTACATGGCGGGATATCCATGAGGATCGACGGGGGAGGGGCCGCATGGCCACGGAAGACATCGCCATAGGAGCCAGAGAAGAAGCCGAAGAAGCCGCCGAGGGGGCGGACGGCACGGTCGGCACGACCGCCGCGCAGGCCGTGACGTATCCGGTCGCCGCCGGCTACCGGGTCAACGTCCGCCGGGGTCCGAGCACGACCAGCCCGCTGATCAAGGTCCTGGCGTACAACGTGCGGGTGCCGATCCGCTGCCAGACCCGCGGGGAGAAGGTCAGCGGCCCGTGCGGCACGACCGACATCTGGGACAACATCGCGCCCGGCCAGTACGTCTCGGACGCGTACGTGCAGACCGGCAGCGACGGCTTCGTGGCCGTGCGCTGCGGCTGACGGTCACGGCGAACGGGCCGTCACCGCCGGGGCGTTACCGCCGGGCCGTCACCGCCGGGGCGTCGACCCGGATCCGGGCTTGGACTTGGACGGCCTGGCCGCGGGCGTCGTCAGCGCCGGCGAAGGCTCCACGTCCGGGTTCCGCGGGTCGACCGTGAAGGCCGTCCCCGTGCTCGTCAGCCCGACGACCGCGTTCCGCGTGAGCGCCACCGGCGGCGGCCCGTACCCGCTGCCGGTGGACGCGCTCAGCGCGGGGCTCTGCCAGAGCTGGTCGCCCGTCCGCACGTCCAGCGCCAGCACCCGGCCGCTCGCCGTGCCCAGGAACACCGTCCGCGAGTCCTTGGAGACCACCGGGGGGCCCAGCTGCTCCACGGGGGTCGGCGTGCTCCACACCTCTTCTCCCGTGCCCGGGTCGACCAGGGTGACGCGGCCGCTGGGCTGCACGAAGAACAGGCGGTCGCCGACGAGCGTCGCCGTACCGATCGTGTGCTCGGGCAGTTTGATCTCGCGTCGGCTGCCGGTGCTCGGGTCGATCCGTATCAGCTTGCGGTTGCGCTCCAGGTCGTTCTCGACGGCCGGCAGTACCAGCAGGTCCCCGTCGTGCGACCCCAGGGGCGGTTGCTCGTCCTCGCTCAGGCGCACGACCTGGTGCTGGTCCCCGTCCTGCTTGTCGAGCCGCACGAGGGCGCTGGAGGTGTCCTCGCTGTCCGTCTCGTAGCAGTGGGCGTAGGGCACGCCCGCGGTCGCTGCGGGCACCAGCTCGCACATGTGTCCCTTGCGCACCGGGCTGGTCCACACGGTCTCCCCGGTCTCGGCGTTCCGCGCGACCAGCGCGGAGTCCGTCGGATTAACGGAGATCACCAGGTCGCCGACCAACCGGGAGCCGTCCGAGGTGGTCACGTTGCGCGACCATGCCACCTTGCCGGAGTCCTTGTGCAGCGCCACCACCCGGTGGTACGAGTCGGCCGGGGCGTCGTGCGCGTAGACCAGGCCGCCACGGACGCCGAACGGAGCGCTGCTGACCATCGGGGGATCTTCGTCGTCGCGCGGATTGGTCATGACCATGTCCTTGGCCCGCCAGTCGACATGCCCGTTGAGCCCGTTGACGCGCAGCGTCGGCAACTCGATCCCGCCGCAGTACAGCGTGGTGCGCTCCGCCGTGCACCCGGGACTCAGATCGCTGGCGTTCCAGGAGGTGGGCGTCGCGCCCGCCGCCTTCGGCAGCGGCAGCTGCCAGGACCGCCACCCCTTGGGCATGGTCATGTCGCGCGCCGTGGCCGACGGGCTTTCGCTGGTCCGGACGCCGTCGTTGCCGGAGGCGTAGTAGGCGATGGCCGAGCCGCCCACCCCGAGGCACAGGGCCGCGGCGCCCGCCGCCAGCAGGGTCCGCCGCCGCCGCTTCCCCGCGGTCGTCGGCTCGTAGTCCCTCACCTTGGGTACGGCGGCCGGCGCGGCGCCCTCGACGCGCGGCGTGCCCTTCTCGGGCAGATCGCGCAGCCGCCGCATCAGGTCGGGGAGCTTCGGCCGCGCGGCCGGGTCCTTGGCCAGGCACTCCGCCACGATCATGCGCAGCGGCTCCGCCAGCGTCTCCAGCGCGGGCGGCTCGTGCACCACCTGGTACGCGGTCATGTACGGACTGTCCGCGTCGAAGGGGCCGCGCCCACTCGCCGCGTACACCAGCAGCGCGCCCAGCGAGAAGACGTCGGAGGCCGCGGTCACGTCCCGGGGCCGGCTCAGCTGCTCGGGCGACATGAACGGCGGGGTGCCCATCACCCGGCCGGTCATGGTCAGCGCCTGGTTGTCACCGGCCCGGGAGATGCCGAAGTCGATGACGCGCGGGCCGTCCTCCGCCATCAGGACGTTCGCCGGCTTCAGGTCGCGGTGCACCACGCCCACCCGGTGGATGTCGTGCAGCGCCTCGGCCAGCCCCAGCGCCAGCCGCCGCAGCTCCGCCGAGTCCAGCGGCCCGCTCTCGGTCAGCCGCTCCGCGAGGGTGGGCCCGGACACGTACAGGGTCGCCATCCACGGCCGCTCGGCGTCCGGGTCGGCGTCGACCACGGGCGCGGTGAACGCACCGCTGACCCGCCGGGCGGCCGCCACCTCCTGCCGGAACCGGGTACGGAACTCCTCGTCGGCCGTGAACTGGGCATGGACGACCTTCACCGCGACCTGCCGGCCGGAGGACGAGCGCGCCAGATACACCACGCCCATCCCGCCGGAGCCGAGCCGGTCCAGCAGCCGGTATGTACCGATGACCTCCGGATCTCCCGCACTCAGCGGCACGGCCACCCCTTCCCGCGTCCCGTCCTCCTCGGCCCTTGACGCAATACTCAGCGAATGCCAAGCGTAAGGGGCACCTGAGGCGGATGGCCTGCTGGTCCGGTGACCCGCGAGTAGCCCCCAGGTGACGGTGGGATCGCCTCCTCCGCCCCGCGGATCCGGGACGGGGGCCGCCGCGGCGCCGGAGCCGGCGGGCGGCCGGAGCCGCCGGGGCGGGCGGGACCGGGCCCCGCCGCGCCGGTCCTGGCGCGGCGGGCTCCCGGACCGGTTCAGACCACCATGCGCGCCGGATCGACCACCGCGTTGTGCCGCTCCGCCCAGCTCGCCAGCGCCATCCCGCACGCGTGGTCCACATGCCGCAGACCGTGCAGGTCCAGCTCCACCGCGCGGTCGCGCGGCAGCGCCTCCAGGTCGTCCAGCAGCTTCGGCAGCCGCAGGAACGTCGCGTTCCCCAGCACCCGGACCCTCACCGGACCGTCGTCCTCCAGTCCAGTGACCTCCACGTGCACGTGGGAGGTCTCCCACGCCGACTTGGCCACCGCCATCAGCAGTCCGATCAGCACGCCCTCGAACATGTTCGTCACCACGATCGCCCCCGCGGTCACGACCAGCACCACCGCCTCGCCCCGGTGCCCGCGCCACAGCGGCACCAGCTCCCGCACCGGGATCAGCTTCCAGCCCGCGTGCACCAGCACACCCGCCAGCGCGCACACCGGGATCACGCCGAGCGCCGCCGGGAACAGCACCGCGAAGACCAGCAGCCAGCCCCCGTGCAGCACCCGCGACACCTTGGTCCTGGCGCCCGCCTGGACGTTCGCGGCGCTCCGTACGATCACGGCGGTCATCGGCAGCGCCCCGAGGACCCCGCACACCGCGTTGCCCGCGCCCTGCGCGATCAGCTCCTTGTCGTAGTCCGTACGCGGCCCGTCGTGCAGCCGGTCCACCGCCGCCGCGCTGAACAGGCTCTCCGCGGAGGCGATGAGCGTGAAGGCCAGGACGGTCCCCAGCACGCCGACCTCGCCGAGCCGCGCCAGGTCGCCGCCGCCGGGCGGCTGCACGGCGTCCAGGAGGCCCTGTACCTCAACCCGGGCGACCGGCAGGTCCAGCACGGCCACCGCCGCCGTGGCGAGCGCGACGGCCGCCAGCGGGGCGGGCAGCACCCGTGCGGCGCGCCGCCACCGCGGCCACAGCGCCAGGACCGCCACCGTTCCGGCGCCCACGGCCACGGCCCGCAGCGCGTCCCCGGACCCGGCGGCGTCCATCACCAGCTTGGGGAGCTCGCCGAGCTTGTCGAGCCCGCTGCTGGGCGCCTTGGCGTCGGCGAGCGCGTACAGCTGGCCCGCGATCAGCACCAGGCCGATGCCCGCCAGCATCCCCTGGACGACGGCCACGGAGATCGCCCGGAACCAGCGGCCCAGCCGCAGCAGCCCCATGGCCAGCTGCAGCACCCCGGCCGCCAGGACGAGGACGCCGAGCGCCCCGAGCCCGTACTCCTCCACGGCTTCGTAGACGAGCACGGTCAGCCCGGCGGCCGGCCCGCTGACCTGGAGACTGCTGCCCGGCATCAGGCCGGTGAGCAGCCCGCCCACGATGCCGGTGATCAGGCCGAGCTCGGCGGGTACGCCACTGGCCACGGCGACGCCGACGCACAGCGGTACGGCGACGAGGAAGACGACGAGGGACGCGGTGAAGTCGGCGCGGAAGGTCGCGGCCCGGAGGGGCGCGGCACCGTCATCGGATGCGGCGCCGCCGGACCTGTGGGGCGAGCCACCGGCCGTGCGGAAACGGTCGAAGAAATTCAGCATGAGGGTTGCCTCCAGAGCGCCGGGCCCCGGGTGCGTGGGGCGCGGTGCGTCGCTGCGTGAAGAGTGGACTACGGAAGGTGATGTTCCGGAAGTGTGGGGGTGTGGCCCGAAGGGACGGCGGAACGTGCGCTGAGAGCGCGAAGGGCGCGGGGTGTGCGGGACCGCTCAGATGGCGAAGCCGCACGTGAGGTGCGGGGCGCACGAGGGGCGCGAAGTACCCGCGCGGTGCGAAGCGCACACGGCGTACTCGGGGGCGCGGCAGGCGCGGCGCACGTGAGCGTGCGTGCGGCAGGGCGCGGCGTACGCGGCGTGTGTCCCTGTCAGCAGCGGAATGTCTGGAGCGCGACCGCCAGTTCGCCCGATCTCGACACCGGGACGGTGGTCTGCCGCGGCGTCCGCGGGACGACGCTCCCGGCCGGGGTCTCCGCGGCGGCCGTATCCCACCCGGAGGCGCATCCGGCCTTGCCGGACGGGGCCGGAACGGTGACCGGGGCCCGCCCGGTGCGGCGACCCTCGCAGTCCGTGTCCTCGCCGCGCTGGCCCCAGGCGTCCTGAACCACCCGATGCGAGCCGTACGTGGCGGCCTCGGCGGCCGAGGCCTCCCCGGCGGCCCGGGTGGGCGGCGCGGCAAGACATTCGACGGCGAGGAAGGCGGCGAACAGGGCGACGACGGCGGCGGCCAGCGCACGGCCGGTCCGCTGGATGGTCGTCATGGTCGCCCCCTCCGACGTCTCGACACCGAACTCCATTTTGTCCAGAGGGTGATGGCGAAGTGCAAGTCGGGGCGTAACCAACTCGTGAACATGGAGGCAGGAGACGGGAACGATCAGCTCCGAATGCTCCGGCGGACGCCGGAGCGGCTGATTCCCCTTTTGGTGCGCCGTGCCGCTCGCGCGCAACCGCCCGCGGGCAGGCGCTCGGCGCGCCGAGCCGCGGGAGAGTCACTAACCTCATGGTGAGCGCGTTTTCGCGAGAACTCATTCCGATTCGTACCGCGGAACTCATCCGATCGGTACGGCCCGCTACGCGGCCCCGTACCGATACGTGGACGCACCGGCCCCGCCCTGCCGCCTGATGGGAGGATGAACAGGCGCCGCGCGGCCGACGCGAGCGCGACGTACCGCCCCGGATGAGGTGAACGCACCATGACGCAGAAGGTCGCCGTGCTGGGCACGGGAAAGATCGGCGAGGCGCTGCTCAGCGGAATGATCCGCGGCGGCTGGGACCCGGCCGACCTGCTGGTCACCGCCCGCCGGCCCGAGCGCGCCGCCGAACTGCACGCGCGCTACGGCGTCGAGGCCGTCTCCAACGCCGACGCGGCCAAGGCCGCCGACACGCTCATCCTCACCGTCAAGCCCCAGGACATGACCGCCCTGCTCGACGAACTCGGCCCGCACGTGCCGGCCGAACGGCTCGTCATCTCCGGTGCCGCCGGCGTACCCACCACGTTCTTCGAGGAGCGGCTGGCCCCGGGCACCCCGGTCGTACGGGTGATGACCAACACGCCCGCGCTGGTGGACGAGGCGATGTCGGTCATCTCGGCGGGCAGCCATGCCACGGAGGAGCACCTCGCGCATACGGAGGAGATCTTCGGCGGGGTCGGCAAGACGCTCCGCGTCCCGGAGTCCCAGCAGGACGCGGCGACCGCGCTCTCCGGCTCCGGCCCGGCCTACTTCTACTTCCTCGTCGAGGCGATGACGGACGCGGGCATCCTGCTCGGCCTGCCGCGCGACAAGGCCCACGACCTGATCGTCCAGGCCGCGATCGGCGCGGCCGTGATGCTGCGGGACAGCGGTGAACACCCGGTGAAACTGCGCGAGGCGGTGACGTCCCCGGCGGGCACGACGATCAGCGCCATCCGCGAACTGGAGCGCCACGGGGTGCGGGCCGCACTGATCGCGGCCCTCGAGGCCGCCCGAGACCGCAGCCAGGAACTGGCCTCCGGCCACGCGTAGCCCCCGGCGGCGAGTGGTTCGTCCCCGGCGGCCCTGGCGGCCCCGGCACCTCGCGTGCCCGCCCCGCCCCGCGCGGCGGGGGGGCGGGCAAGGCCACGCCCTGCGGGTGTGGGGGCCTCACCGCCCCGGACCACGGGGCCAGGGGGCGAAGCCCCCTGATACGGGAAGGGGCGGGACAGGGGAGACACCCACCGGACACGCTGCCCCCGGGCAGGCCGGGCAGGCCGGGCGTGCCCGGCGACAGGGGGGGGCGGGCGGGAAGGGCTACCGGACGGCGGCCGCCGCCACCAGCTCCCTCGTGGTCACCACCCGCGCGAAGCCGCCCCCGTGCAGCGACACCGCCGTCGCCCGGGCCAGCTCCTCCGCCGTCTGCCGCCACCCGAACGGCCCCACCAGGTCGAACGTGTGCGTCGCGTCCAGCGGGAAGTACACCTCGTACCCCAGGTTGCCGCCCATCCGCGCCGTCGTCTCGGCGCACATGTTCGTCTGTATGCCCACCACCACGAACTGCCGCGCCCCCACCGCGTCGAGCCATTCCCGCAGGTCCGGCGTCCCGTAGAACGCCGAGTTCACCGTCTTGGTGACGAGCACCTCCGGCCCGCCGCCCTTGCCCCGCCGCTGCTCCACCGCGTCCTTGAAGTCGTTGCCCGCCTGGCCGGGCCGCAGCGGCGACCCGGGCTTCGGCGAGTCGTGCCGTACGAAGGCCACCGGGCGGCCCGTCGCCTGCCACGCGTCGATCAGCGCGGTGATGTTCTCCTCGGCCGCCGGGTTGTTCCGCCGCCCCCAGAACGACTCCTCGTCGAAGCCCTTCTGTACGTCGACCACAACCAGCGCCGCGCTCTGTGAAATCTCCATGCCCATGATCCTGCTGTCGGCCGGCGCCCCGGCACAGTGGCGGGCATGCCGAGGATCGATGAATTCCTGCCACGCGCACTGACAGGCAGGATGAGCCCCATGCACGACACCTCCGACGACACCCCGCGGCGCCGGCGCATCGCCCTCGTGGCCATCCCCGGCATCCGCGCCTTCGACGTCTCCGTCATCACCGAGGTCTGGGGTGTCGACCGCACCGACCGCGGCGTCCCGCCCTTCGAACTCCGCCGCTGCGCCGCCGACCCCGCGCCCGTCGCCATGCGCGGCGGGCTCACCCTCACCCCAGATCGCGGCCTCGACTGGCTGGACCGGGCCGACCTCGTGGTCGTCCCCGGCCTGGACGATCACCTCACGCCCGCGCCCGCCCCCGTCCTGCACGCCCTGCGCCGGGCCCACGCGGCGGGCACTCCCGTGGCAGCCCTGTGCGGCGGCGCGTTCACCCTCGCCCAGGCGGGCCTCCTCGACGGCCGCCGCGCCATCACCCACTGGCGCCTGGTGGACCTGCTGCGCGCACACCATCCCCGGGTCAGAGTCGAACCGGACGCCCTGTTCATCGAGGACGGCGGCGTGTGGACCGCCGCGGGTACGGCCGCCGGCATCGACCTCTGCCTGCACCTGGTCCGTACGGCGCACGGCGCCGAGACCGCCGCGGCCATCGCCCGCTCCATGGTCACCGCGCCCTTCCGCACCGGCGGCCAGGCCCAGTTCATCGAGCGGCCGACCCCGTCCGCCGACCGGGACGCCGACGCCCTCGCATCGGTACGCGAGAAGGCCCTGCGCCATCTCCACGAACCGCTCACGGTCGCCGACCTCGCCCGCTGGGCGGGCATGTCCCCCCGCACCTTCGCCCGCCACTTCTCCGCGAGCACCGGCACCACCCCGCTGCGCTGGCTCCTGGAACAGCGCCTGGCCGCCGCGCAGAAACTCCTCGAACGCACCGACCTCGCCATCCCCGAGATCGCCCGCCGCGCGGGATTCGGCAGCGAGGTCACCATGCGGCAGCACTTCGCCGCCCGCCTCGCCACCAGCCCGCGCGACTACCGCGCCGCGTTCAACGCCGGTTGCGGGTAGTCGTTCCGAAGGGCTGGTGACCACCCAGCGGTCGTGCTGGGGCCGGTGGGCACAACCAGCCCACCGGCCCACCGGCCCGCACTCGCGCACGGCCACACTCGCGCACGAAACGGCTGGTCCCGCCCGGGGGCGCACCGCCCCCGGGCACGGCTCCGATTCGGCGCCGGCAGTCACACCGGTGGGCCGGCGGTCACACCGGTGGAAGGAGCCCCACCGCCGCATACGCGGCGTCGACCCGCGGTCGCGCCAGCCCGCGCGCCCGCTCGGCACCGGCACGCAGCACCCCGTCCACATACCCCGGGTCGGCGCACAGCTCGGCGTGCCGCGCACGCAGCGGCCGGAGCGTTTCCACCACGGCCTCGGCGGTGTCCTTCTTCAACGCCCCGTACGAGGTGTACTCCTCGGCCAGCACCTGCGGCTTCCCGCCGGTGCACGCGGCGAGCACGTCCAGCAGGTTCGCGATCCCCGGCTGCGCCTCGCGGTCGTACCCGACCTCGCCCGTGCCACCGCTGTCCGTCACGGCCCGCATCACCTTCTTGCGGACCACGTCCGCCTCGTCCAGCAGATAGACGATCCCGCTGGTCTCGTCATGCGACTTGCCCATCTTCGACGCGGGGTCGCGCAGATCCATCACCCGGGCGGCCACCTGTGGATACGTCGCACGGGGAACGGTGAACACCGGCCCGTACCGCTCGTTGAACCGCACCGCGAGATCCCGCGTCAGCTCGACATGCTGGACCTGGTCGTCCCCGACCGGCACCTCGTCCGTCCCGTGGGCGAGGATGTCCGCCGCCATCAGCGCGGGATAGGTGAGCAGGGACAGCCGGACACTGCGCCCCCGCGCCGCCTCCCGAGCGACCTTCTCCTTGTACTGGATCATCCGCCGCATCTCGCCGTCCGAGGCCGTGCACTCCATCAGATACGACAGACGCGCGTGCTCATCGACATGGCTCTGGACGAAGACGGTGCAGCGCTGCGGATCCAGTCCGGCGGCCAGCAGCAGCGTCGCGGCCTGCCGGGTGAGTCGCCGCACCCGGGCGGGGTCGTGCTCCACGGTCAGCGCGTGCAGATCGACGACGCAGAACAGCGCGTCGGCACGGTGCTGATCCTCCTCGACCCAGCGCCGCACGGCCCCCAGGTAGTTGCCCAGCGTCAGATGCCCGCTGGGCTTGAGCCCACTGAAGATCCGCTTCCGTGTCGCCGTGGCCGTCGCTGTCGCCGCAGCCGGTGTCGCCGTGCTCCCCGTCGTCCCTGCCATCGCAGTCTCCCGTTCCCTTCGGTCTCGGAGCCGAGCTCCGGCCGGCCGGCTGCGAAGGAGGGAGAAACGCGAACGGCCGCCGGAGCGGCGGCCGTGTCATCGCATGCGCGTCATGGGGTCGGCCGCCGTCAGGCGGCCCACCACAGCTGGATCTGCGCATGCTTCGTCATGCGCCCGACCCTACGCGCGCGAGAACCTCGCCGCCACAGGTTTGAAGCCGGTCGGCATGTCATGTAGTGTTCTCCGAGTTGTCACGGAGTCCGCGAGGACGAGGTGGCAGCCACTCGCGCCGCGACCGGCGGCAAACCATTACTGCACGGCCCCTGATCGGGATCGATTTCGGCATGCCGAAATTCGGACCGAATGACTCGATTATGAGTCGCCAGGGAAAACCGCTAAAGTAGTGAACACGCCGGAAGGCGCAACCCCCTCCGACGGGGAATCGGAAACGAATTCGGGCCGGGAACGGAACGGAAAAGGATCTGATAGAGTCGGAAAGGCCGGAAAGCGAAAGCGGGAAGGCCGCCCAGCTCCAACAGGGGGCCGGAAACGAAGAGCGGAAACGCGAAACGGATCTGGTAAGGTTGGAAACGCAA
>NZ_CP192512.1:1950000-3345000 GCF_050613155.1 Streptomyces sp. P1-3 | reverse complement strand
TTGCTTATTTCCCAAGTAGCACGGGGCCCGAGAAATCCCGTGTGAATCTGGCGGGACCACCCGCTAAGCCTAAATATTCCCTGGTGACCGATAGCGGATAGTACCGTGAGGGAATGGTGAAAAGTACCGCGGGAGCGGAGTGAAATAGTACCTGAAACCGTGTGCCTACAAGCCGTGGGAGCGTCGCATGCAAGCTTGCTTGTATGTCGTGACTGCGTGCCTTTTGAAGAATGAGCCTGCGAGTTTGCGGTGTGTTGCGAGGTTAACCCGTGTGGGGAAGCCGTAGCGAAAGCGAGTCCGAATAGGGCGGTTTAGTAGCGCGCTCAAGACCCGAAGCGGAGTGATCTAGCCATGGGCAGGTTGAAGCGGAGGTAAGACTTCGTGGAGGACCGAACCCACCAGGGTTGAAAACCTGGGGGATGACCTGTGGTTAGGGGTGAAAGGCCAATCAAACTCCGTGATAGCTGGTTCTCCCCGAAATGCATTTAGGTGCAGCGTCGTGTGTTTCTTGCCGGAGGTAGAGCACTGGATAGGCGATGGGCCCTACCGGGTTACTGACCTTAGCCAAACTCCGAATGCCGGTAAGTGAGAGCGCGGCAGTGAGACTGTGGGGGATAAGCTCCATGGTCGAGAGGGAAACAGCCCAGAGCATCGACTAAGGCCCCTAAGCGTACGCTAAGTGGGAAAGGATGTGGAGTCGCAGAGACAACCAGGAGGTTGGCTTAGAAGCAGCCACCCTTGAAAGAGTGCGTAATAGCTCACTGGTCAAGTGATTCCGCGCCGACAATGTAGCGGGGCTCAAGCGTACCGCCGAAGTCGTGTCATTCACATAATAGCCCCAACGGGTGTGTGGATGGGTAGGGGAGCGTCGTGTGCCGGGTGAAGCAGCGCCGGAAGGTAGTTGTGGACGGTTCACGAGTGAGAATGCAGGCATGAGTAGCGATACAAACGTGAGAAACGTTTGCGCCGATTGACTAAGGGTTCCTGGGTCAAGCTGATCTGCCCAGGGTAAGTCGGGACCTAAGGCGAGGCCGACAGGCGTAGTCGATGGACAACCGGTTGATATTCCGGTACCCGCTTTGAAGCGCCAAACATTGAATCAGGCGATGCTAAGTCCGTGAAGCCGCCTTTGATCTCTTCGGAGTGATGGGGAGTGGTGGAGCCGACGGACCAGACTTGTAGTAGGTGAGTGATGGGGTGACGCAGGAAGGTAGTCCAGCCCGGGCGGTGGTTGTCCCGGGGTAAGGGTGTAGCCCGAGAGATAGGCAAATCCGTCTCTCATATAAGGGTGAGACCTGATGCCGAGCCGATTGTGGTGAAGTGGATGATCCTATGCTGTCGAGAAAAGCCTCTAGCGAGTTTCATGGCGGCCCGTACCCTAAACCGACTCAGGTGGTCAGGTAGAGAATACCGAGGCGTTCGGGTGAACTATGGTTAAGGAACTCGGCAAAATGCCCCCGTAACTTCGGGAGAAGGGGGGCCATTTCCGGTGATGGAATTTACTTCCTGAGCTGGGGGTGGCCGCAGAGACCAGCGAGAAGCGACTGTTTACTAAAAACACAGGTCCGTGCGAAGCCGTAAGGCGATGTATACGGACTGACGCCTGCCCGGTGCTGGAACGTTAAGGGGACCGGTTAGCTCCATTTCGGTGGGGCGAAGCTGAGAACTTAAGCGCCAGTAAACGGCGGTGGTAACTATAACCATCCTAAGGTAGCGAAATTCCTTGTCGGGTAAGTTCCGACCTGCACGAATGGCGTAACGACTTCTCGACTGTCTCAACCATAGGCCCGGTGAAATTGCATTACGAGTAAAGATGCTCGTTTCGCGCAGCAGGACGGAAAGACCCCGGGACCTTTACTATAGCTTGATATTGGTGTTCGGTTCGGCTTGTGTAGGATAGGTGGGAGACTGTGAAGCATGCACGCCAGTGTGTGTGGAGTCGTCGTTGAAATACCACTCTGGTCGTGCTGGATGTCTAACCTGGGTCCGTGATCCGGATCAGGGACAGTGTCTGGTGGGTAGTTTAACTGGGGCGGTTGCCTCCTAAAGGGTAACGGAGGCGCCCAAAGGTTCCCTCAGCCTGGTTGGCAATCAGGTGTTGAGTGTAAGTGCACAAGGGAGCTTGACTGTGAGACCGACGGGTCGAGCAGGGACGAAAGTCGGGACTAGTGATCCGGCGGTGGCTTGTGGAAGCGCCGTCGCTCAACGGATAAAAGGTACCCCGGGGATAACAGGCTGATCTTCCCCAAGAGTCCATATCGACGGGATGGTTTGGCACCTCGATGTCGGCTCGTCGCATCCTGGGGCTGGAGTCGGTCCCAAGGGTTGGGCTGTTCGCCCATTAAAGCGGTACGCGAGCTGGGTTTAGAACGTCGTGAGACAGTTCGGTCCCTATCCGCTGTGCGCGTAGGAATATTGAGAAGGGCTGTCCCTAGTACGAGAGGACCGGGACGGACGAACCTCTGGTGTGCCAGTTGTTCTGCCAAGGGCATGGCTGGTTGGCTACGTTCGGGAGGGATAACCGCTGAAAGCATCTAAGCGGGAAGCCTGCTTCGAGATGAGTATTCCCACCTCCTTGAGAGGGTAAGGCTCCCAGTAGACGACTGGGTTGATAGGCCAGATATGGAAGCCGGGTAACCGGTGGAGTTGACTGGTACTAATAGGCCGAGGGCTTGTCCTCAGTTGCTCGCGTCCACTGTGTTGGTTCTGAAGTAATGAACCAGTGCTGTTCTTTGAATACAGCATGTCCGGTTGTTATCTTCATAGTGTTTCGGTGGTTATTGCGTTAGGGAAACGCCCGGTTACATTCCGAACCCGGAAGCTAAGCCTTTCAGCGCCGATGGTACTGCAGGGGGGACCCTGTGGGAGAGTAGGACGCCGCCGAACAATTTTTAGAGAAAGCCCTGTTGGGGACTCCGGTCCCCAACAGGGCTTTTTCGCTTTGTAGGGTGGCCTCATGCGCTATGACTTGATCATCTTTGACAACGATGGTGTCCTGGTCGACAGCGAGCCGATCGCCAACCGCATCCTCGCGGCCTGTCTCACCGAACTGGGCCACCCGACCACCTATGAGGAGTCGGTTCGCGACTACATGGGGTCGGCCATGCACCGGGTTCATGATCTTGTCCAGGAGCGCTACGGGCGGCCGCTGCCGCCGGACTTCGACGCCACGTACTACAGCCGGGTCTTCGCCGCCTTCCGCCGGGACCTGAAGCCTGTCGCCGGTGTGACCGAGGTGCTGGAGAAGCTGCGGGCCGACGGGGTCCCGTACTGCCTCGCGTCCTCCGGCAGCCATGAGCGGATCCGGGTCGCCCTGCACGCGACCGGTCTGTACGAACACTTCGACGAGGGACGCATCTTCAGCTCGCAGGACGTGGGACGCGGCAAGCCCGCCCCCGACCTGTTCCAGCATGCTGCCCGCACCATGGGGGTCGCCCCCGACCGGTGTGCCGTCGTCGAGGACAGTCCGCTCGGCGTCCAGGCCGCCGTCGCCGCCGGGATGGACGTCTACGGCTTCACCGCGATGACGCCCGCCGCCGAACTCGCCCAGGCCCGCGCCCGCTTCGCCGACATGACGGAGCTGCCGGGGCTGCTCGCCTAGCCGCCCGCAGCAGGCCGTCGCACCCTGCCGTACCTCTACCCACAGGTTGTGGAGAGCCGTACGCTCCTCACCCATGACACAGACGCCCCCAGAGGCACGGCTGCGGCACGGCCGGGCTTCGGTGGCCGTCAGCTTCTTCGTTCAAGGCTCGGTCTTCGCTCTGCTCGTGACGCGGATTCCGGCCCTCCAGGACCGGTATGGAATCTCCGACGCGGCGCTGCCGGTCTTCCTCGCCGCCGTACCCGTCCTCGCCGGGCTGGGGAGCGTCGGCACCGAGTACCTCGTGCGGCGGCTCCGGCCGAGCGTCGTGCTGCGCTGGGTCCAGCCGGTGGTCTGCCTCGCCCTCCTGGTCGCCGGGTCGGGCAGCACGCTCTGGCAACTCGGCGTCGCCCTCGCCGTGTTCGGGCTGTCCGTCGGCGCCCTCGACGCGTCCATGAACATGCTCGGGGTGAGCCTCCAGCGCGCTTATGGACGCAGCATCATGCTCGGCTTCCACGCCGCGTACAGCCTGGGCGGGATCGTCGGGGCGTCGCTCGCCTGGGTAGGTGCGCACGAGGACCTGTCCCTTACAGCGCTGTACGCGCCGCTGGTCGCCGTACTGGTGCCGGTCGCCCTGGCCGCCAGCCGCTGGTACGTGGACGGGCCCCGCCCAGCCGAGGCCAGTTCCAGCGAGGCCAGTTCCAGCGAGGCCGGTTCCGGCGGCGTCGGCCCCGGCGAGGCCGGTCCGAGCCGGCCCGTCGCGATGAACGCGCTGCTGCCCCTCTGCCTGGTGATGGCGTTCGCGTACATCGGTGATTCCACGGTCTCCAACTGGAGCGCCAAGTATCTGGAGGACGTCCTCCACAGCTCCGAGCAGCTCGCGACCGTCCCGTACAACGTCTACATGGTGACCACGCTCGTCGGGCGGACCTTCGGCGACCTGGCCGTGCGGCGCCTCGGCGCGGTCAGGGTGGTGCGGGCCGGGGCGGTGCTCGCGGCCGGCGGGTTCGCGGTGGTGGCGGTCGCTCCCGGCGCGTGGGCCGGGCTGCTCGGCTTCACGCTGCTCGGGTTCGGCCTGTGTGCGATCGTGCCGCAGACCTTCGCCGCCGCCGGGCGGCTGTTCCCCCAGTCCTCCGACGCCGCTGTCGCACGTCTGAACATCTTCAACTACGTGGGCTTTCTCGTCGGCTCGCCGCTCGTGGGGGCCTTGGGCGGGGCGTGGAGCTATCGGGGCGCGATGCTGGTGCCGATGGTGGTCGTGCTGGCGACGCTGCTGTACTCGCGTTCGTATCTGATGGAGCCCGCCCGATACGGTGGCGGGCATGAGCGGCCGCGCACAGTTGATGTGGGATGAGGCAGTCACCGGCTATGACTTCGGCGCCGGGCACCCGATGGACCCGGTGCGGCTCGCGCTGACCATGGGACTGGTCCGGGCGTACGGGCTCGATCGGGCCGCCGACGTGGTCGCCGCCCCGCCGGCGGGCGAGTCGACGCTGCGGCTGGTGCACCGCGCGGACTACATCGAGGCGGTACGGCGCGTCTCGGCCGATCCGAAGAGCGCGGACGGCTCGTACGGGCTGGGCACCGCGGACGATCCGGCGTTCGCCGGTATGCACGAGGCGTCGGCGCTGATCGCCGGTCAGTCGGTCGGGGCGGCCGAGGCGGTCTGGCGGGGTACGGCCGAGCACGCGGTGAACTTCGCGGGCGGGCTGCACCACGCCATGCCGGGGGGCGCGTCCGGATTCTGCGTCTACAACGACGCGTCCCTGGCGGTGGCGCGGCTGCTGGAGCTGGGCGCGGAGCGCGTGGCGTACGTGGATGTGGACGTGCATCACGGCGACGGGGTGCAGGCCGCGTTCTGGGATGACCCGCGGGTCCTGACGATCTCCCTGCACGAGCACCCGCGCACGCTGTTCCCGGCCACCGGCTGGCCCGAGGAGACCGGCGGCGAGGCGGCCCCGGGCGGGGCGGCGAACGTGGCGCTGCCCGCCGGGACCGGGGACGGGGGATGGCTGCGGGCCTTCCACGCGGTGGTGCCGGAGCTGCTGGCGGCCTTCCGGCCGCAGGTGCTGGTCACCCAGCACGGCGCCGACACGCACTTCGAGGATCCGCTCGCGCATCTGGCGGTGAGCGTGGACGCGCAGCGGGCGGTCGCGGAGAGCTGCCACGACCTGGCGCACCAGTACGCCGACGGACGCTGGGTGGCGCTCGGCGGCGGGGGATACGCGGTCGTGGAGGTCGTACCCCGCACCTGGACGCATCTGGTGGCCATCGCGGCGGGCAGGCCGGTGGCGCCGGAGTCCGAGGTGCCGCAGGAGTGGCGGCAGGAGGTGTACCGGCGGACGCGGCAGATGGCGCCGCTGCGGATGACGGACGGTCGGCAGCCGCGGTGGCGGGACTTCGCCGAGTCGGGGTACGACCCCGGGGACCGGCTGGACCAGGCGATTCTGGCGACGCGGCGGGCGGTGTTCCCGCACCACGGGCTGCTGCCGTAGCGGGGCGTCACCAGGCATCAGGGGCGGCGTCGCGGTGGCCGCGTCGGCTCGCGGGGTTCGTGCGTTACGCCAACCGTGGGGGAATCGGGTATTCCGCGACCTGTGGGGCGGGTGATCCGCCAGCATCGGTGGGGTGCTGAGTACGGCCGCGCTGCGTGCGCATCTGCTGGCGGCGCGGCTCGCCGGGCCCGTGGCGACGACCCGTGAGCGGAGCCTGCGCCGCTATCGGCTGTTCGCGGCGCGGGACCCGCGCGCGCTGATCGGTATCGAGCCCGAACGTGATTGGTCGTTTATCGAATTACTCCATTTGATGGGCGACAGGTGTGGCGTCTCGATCGATCCGCGGCTGACGTCCGGCCATGATGTGATCGATCCGGATCGCACGATCGAGGCGCTGGACGCCTTCGCGGGCCGGCTGCGGGCGGCGGCGGTGGATGCGGTGCCCGTGCTGATCGGCACCGGGCATCCCCATCGACTCCTGGGCTTCTACGCCTCGTTGGCCGCGGCCCTCTCGGCGGCGGGCTGTTGTGTCCTCACTCCGGCGCAGGGGCGATGTATCGACATAACGACCCGGTTCGGGCTACGCACGCACCACCTCGCCTACGTACGAGGAGTCGCGCTGGTGCGCGAACCCGGCGTGCGCGCGGCGGGGAGTGAGCCCGGCGCCCACACTCATTCCCCGCTCCCGGTCCGCATCGCCCTGGCCTGTGCCGCCGAGGCCGGCAGCCCCTTGCCCGGACTGGTCATCGGGGACCACGGATGGGTCTGCGGGGCAGGTCAGCTGGGCATTGAGGCCATCGGGCTGGCGGACAGCGACGACCCGGCGCCGTTCGTCGGGCAGGCCGAGGGGCGGGTCTCCGTCGTCGTTCCGCTCGACGACACTGCGCGGTCCGACTGCTACCGGCCGCTTACTCGCTATGTACTCAATCGGGCATGTCTGTCACAGTAGGCGTGCGATCGCTACTCCTCTTCCTCACTCGCATCACCCGCCCCTAACCTGGGGAAGAGCGCGCATGCGAGCAGGAGTCACCGGAGGGGAAGCCGGTGCCCGACATGTGCGGAAGGTTCAGGTGTGTCATGGCTGCTGACCAGAGGCCTCTGAACGAGGTCGTGTTCCTGACCGTGGCGGAAGTCGCCACGGTGATGCGAGTCTCCAAGATGACCGTGTACCGCCTGGTGCACAGCGGTCATCTGCCGGCGATCCGAGTGGGGAGGTCCTTCCGGGTGCCGGAGCAAGCGGTTCATGATTACCTCCGCGAGAGCTATGTGGGGGTGGAGTCGGCCTGACGACACCCCTCGGATTACGTCGTTCGCCCGGTGCCGGGTAGGCTGGCCCGATGTAGGTCGTGTGGGCTCGGACGCCCCGCACCGAGTGAATCGAAGTGAGCGAGGGTAGTCGTGGGCTCTGTTATCAAGAAGCGGCGCAAGCGGATGGCCAAGAAGAAGCACCGCAAGCTGCTCAAGCGCACGCGCGTCCAGCGTCGCAACAAGAAGTAAGCGGCACTGAGCACGCCTCGCAGCCCTTCCACCGCACCTGGTGGGAGGGCTGCGGTGTTGTGGGGTGCCCTTGGGCCGCGGCCCTTTCAGCCGTTCGGCCTCCCGCGCGAGGCGGTCGGCCGTTCAGCCCTCCGGCGTGAAACGTCGCGTATTGGTGCCGCCGGGTCATCGTGGGGCAACACCCAGCCGATACGGTGATCGACACAGCCCGGTCCGGGGATTCGGGCGAGGTCGGAAGAAAGGCGCTGATCTTGGGGAAGGTCGTGCTCGTCACCGGAGTCGCACGTCAACTCGGAGGCCGCTTCGTACGGCGGATCCAGCGGGAACCCGACGTCGACCGGGTGATCGGCGTGGATGCCGTCCCGCCCGAGCACCACCTCGGCGGTGCCGACTTCGTCCGGGCCGACATCCGGCAGCCCACGATCGGCAAGCTGCTCGCCGAGACCAGCGTCGACACCGTGGTCCACATGGACGTCAACGGCACCCCGCTCGGGTCGCGCGGCAGCCGCACCACGGTCAAGGAGACCAACGTCATCGGCACCATGCAGCTGCTCGGTGCCTGCCAGAAGGCGCCGTCCGTGCGGCGGCTGGTGGTCAAGTCCAGCACCAGCGTGTACGGCTCCGCGCCCCGCGACCCGGCCGTCTTCAGCGAGAACACGCCGCCGAAGTCGCTGCCCAGCGGAGGCTTCGCGAAGGACACCGTCGAGGTCGAGGGATACGTCCGCGGCTTCGCCCGGCGCCGCCCCGACGTCGCCGTGTGCGTACTGCGCTTCGCCAACATCCTCGGGCCGTGCGCGGACTCGCCGCTCGCCGAGTACTTCGCGTTCCCGGTCCTCCCCACCGTCGTCGGCTACGACCCCCGGCTGCAGTTCGTGCATGAGGAGGACGCCATCGAGGTGCTGCGCATCGCCGCCTCCGAGGCGCGCCGGGGCACCCTCAACAGCGGCACCTTCAACATCGCGGGCGACGGGGTGCTGCTGCTCTCCCAGGCCGCCCGGCGACTGGGCCGCCCCACTCTTCCGCTGCCCCTGCCGGCCCTCACCTGGGCCCGTACCGCGCTGCGCTTCGTCGGTATCACCGACTTCTCACCCGAACAGGTCCGCCTGCTCACCCACGGCCGTGTGGTCGCGACCCGGCAGATGCGCGAGACACTAGGTTTCGAACCGAAGTTCAGCACCGCCGACGCCTTCGAGGACTATGCGCGCGGCCGCGGCCCCGGACTGCTTCCGCCCGAGGCCGTCGCCCGTGCCGTCGACCGGCTCGCCTCGGTGCTGCCCGTCGCCCGTACCGCCGACCGCGGCCAGGAGTGAGGAGCGAACCCATATGGCGGATGCCAAGGTCATCCCGTTCGGCGAGGAACCGCGGTCCCGGCGGCGGCCCGGCCCGGCGTCGGGCGGGTGGAGCGGCGGCCGGACCCCGAGCCCGCTGAAGCCGGTGCCCGCGCAGCGCGACGAGGACGTACTCGACGGCACGCCCAAGGGCCCCGGCGCGGCACCGGAGCCCGGGACGGACCCGCACCAGGCCGGTTCCGACGCTCCCGCGGGCGGCTGGGAACGGAAGCTCGCGCGCGGGCTGAACTTCCTGCGCCGCCGGATCACCGGCGACTACGAGGTAGATGACTTCGGGTACGACCGCGAGCTGACCGACCACGTCCTGATGTCGCTGCTCCGCCCGGTGTACGAGAAGTACTTCCGGGTCGAGGTGAAGGGCCTCGAGAACATCCCGGCCACGGGCGGCGCGCTGGTGGTCGCCAACCACTCCGGGGTGCTGCCGCTCGACGCTCTGATGCTTCAGGTGGCGGTGCACGACCATCACCCCGCCGAACGCCATCTGCGGCTGCTCGCCGCCGACCTGGTCTTCATGCTGCCCGTCATCAACGAGCTGGCCCGGAAGGCGGGCCATACGCTGGCGTGCGCCGAGGACGCCCAGCTGCTGCTGGAGCGGGGCGAGGTGGTCGGCGTGATGCCCGAGGGCTTCAAGGGCCTGGGCAAGCCGTTCGCGGAGCGGTACAAGCTCCAGCGCTTCGGGCGCGGCGGGTTCGTGTCGACGGCGCTGCGCGCGGGGGTGCCGATCGTGCCGTGCTCGATCGTGGGGGCGGAGGAGATCTATCCGATGGTCGGGAACGCCAAGACGGTCGCCCGGCTGCTGGGCTTCCCGTACTTCCCGGTCACCCCCACGTTCCCGCTGCTGGGGCCGTTGGGCGCGGTGCCGCTGCCGACGAAGTGGACGATCCAGTTCGGCGAACCCATCCCGACGGACGGACACCCGCCGGAGGCGGCGGACGACCCGATGCTGATGTTCAACCTGACGGACCAGGTGCGCGAAACGATCCAGCACACGCTGTACAAGCTGCTGGTGCAGCGCCGGTCGGTGTTCTTCTGACGCGGGTGACGCGGGAGGACGCACGCGTGGGGGCCCGCTGCTCATGACGAGCAGCGGGCCCCGTCTCCCGTGCTAGCGCGTGTCCTCGCCGCCGAGTCCGAGTCCCGGCAGGAGCCCCGGGAGCAGCGGCGGGATCGTCACATCCGGCTTCGGCTGGGTGCTGCTGTCCCCGGTGCTTCCGGCCGACGGCAGCGGGAGGCCGGCGTCGCGCGGCGGGTCCAGGAGGCCGTCCGCGCCCGCGATCAGGCCTGGTCTCTCCTCGCCGCCGGACGGGGACGGGCTGGCACTCTGGCCCGTGCCCTGGGACTCGCTCGCGCCGGCGGAGGGTGACGGCGGTGTGAGCCCACCGTCGCGGTCCGCCCCGGCGCTCCGCGCCGATGCGCTGCCCGACGTGCCGTCGGAGGTGCCGCGCGCCGCGCCGGGGGCGGTGGGCAGCAGCGACCGCAGCGGGCCGACCTCCTGGTCTATGGCGGCGAAGACCGAACTCACCTCGTGGCTCACGTCCGTGAGTTGCACGGGCAAGGCGTCGCGCAGCCGACCCCAGCTGTCCCGGTGGGACTTGGCGAAGGAGCTCAGCGTCTGGATGGGGCCGAGCGAACCGTCGTGGGCGTATGCCTTGTGCAGCAGGCGGTGGCCCTCGGCGGCGTCGTGCCGCATGCCGGACAGGGCCCTGCGGACCTCGCCCAGTTCCTCGTGGTCCAGCCGACCGGAGCGGGCGCGCTCCATCAGCCGCCGGGCTTCGCTCATCCGGGTCGACGCCTGGTCGAGATAGATCCGGCCGCGGTCCACGTCGCTGTCCGCCAGGTTCAGCTTGAGGTCTTCCATGCCGCGCTTGAGGCCGTAGAGCGTGTCGCCGGGCAGGGCGTCCGAACTGGCCGCGGCGACCCCGCCGAGGGCTCCCGCGGCCACCCCGACCGTGAGTCCGCCCGCCGCGAGCCCTCTGGACCAGCGGGACCGGGGCCGGAATCTGGCGAGTGGCTTCGTCCTGCGGGTGCCTTTGCCGTCGCGCTGCTCGGGGACGCGCGACCCGCGTTCGGCGAATGCCGCTTCCATCGCGGCGATCAACTCTGCCCGCTGCGTGGTCCTGACTTCGGGGTCCAACTCCGGTGCCGGCAACTCGCCGAGCCCGCTCGCCAGGGCCAGCAGCCGTGCGCGCTCGGCTTCGTCCGCCGGTGCGCCGGGCCGCCCGGCCATCGTGCCCTGGGGGTCCTGATGCTGGTCCTCCAGGGCCTCCAGGGCCTGGGCGAAGGCGTTCGCCCGCCGGTGCGCCGATACCTTCGCGATCACAGGCGGCACCTCCTCTCGTCATCATGGCGCTGGACTCCCCCGGACACCCGGAAGGTTGCACACTCTGGACGTGGCCACTCGATCGAGTGAGTGGCTGCGGGCAGAGTGTGGACCGCAGGGAGCCTGCATTCCGCACAACGAGCGGCGCAGCACCGGGGTTACGCACTCCGGATGAGCGGGCCGCGCGTGCCGGGGCCGTTCAGCGGGCGTCGTCCGGGAGGAGCCGGGCCAGTGTACGGACGGCCCGGTACTGGAGGGTCTTGATCGCGCCTTCATTCTTGCCCATGACCCGCGCGGTCTCGGCGACCGACAGGCCCTGGAGGAAACGGAGGGTGACGCACTCCTGCTGCTGGGGGTTGAGCTTGCGGACCGCCTGGAGCAGGGCGGCGTTGGACAGGGACTCCAGGACGGAGTCCTCGGGGCTCCGCTCGACCTCGTTGGCGTCGAGCATCTCCCCGGTGGTGACCTCCAGTCGGAAGCGGCTGGACTTGAAGTGGTCGGCCACGAGGTTGCGCGCGATGGTCACCAGCCAGGCACCGAAGTCGCGGCCCTGCCAGGTGAATGTGCCGATCCGGCGCAGGGCGCGCAGAAAGGTCTCGCTCGTGAGGTCCTCGGCCGTGGCCCGGCCGCCCACGCGGTAGTAGATGTAGCGGTAGACGGTGTCGGCGTACTGGTCGTAGAGGCGGCCGAACGCCTCGGCCTCGCCGGACTGGGCGCGCTCGACCAGATCCATCATCCGGCGGCTGTCGCTGTCGACGGTGGGGCGGCGGGTGGTTGTGGTGGTGGCGCGGGCCCGTCGGCCGACCGCCGCGCTGCTGTCCGCCAGGGCGTAACAGGGGCTGGCGGCGCCGACGGGCGCGGGTGCGGCGAGGGCGGGGACGGCGTACGCGGTGGGGACAAGTGCGCGCAGACAGCCGGAGACTGTCGCACGGAGCGTAGCCAGGCCCGAGGTGTCAACCCCGACGTGTGGGTACACGGGACTCCCAGAGGCAGAGCTTCCATCACGTGCAGTGCGGGACCGTTCACCCGTCGTAGGGACGTGTGGGTACCGGTTGCGTCTGAGGAGAATAACGCTTCGTACAGGCGACGCTACACCCAGTTGCTCAAATCATCGTTTCCGCCCGCTCCGTTACCCAATGGCGTTCGGTCAAGTACCAGAAGTTGAACGGGAATTGATCGAAACGATTCGTGATCTGCCTGGATGCGTGGCGTGTTGTGGTAAACCGCGGTCGGCGCGACTGGCATGGCCGTGGCGGGGTATGAAGGAAAGATTGACTGATTCCGCTCAGGGGTGGCGGGACCTCGGTGGTTCCGCGTCAACTGATCGCGACGACGGCCGTCAACATGACGAACCAGCAGGTCGGCGGCTCGGCGGCGTGGTGAGGCGGCGGGCTGACGGGGCCTCGGGGCGCAGGGTGCGCGTCAGCGCCTGCGGCGGTGCACCGCCACGGCGGCCGCCGCGCCGCCCGCCAACGCCCCCACTCCGGCCGCCGCCGGGATGCCGATCCTGGCCGCTTTCCGGCCCGTACGGTAATCGCGCAGCCGCCACCCTTGTTCACGGGCGTGTCGGCGCAGTCGGGCGTCCGGATTGATCGCGTAGGGATGTCCGACGATGGACAGCATCGGGATGTCGTTGGAGGAGTCGCTGTACGCCGCGCAGCGGGACAGGTCCAGCCGCTCGGCCGCGGCCAGCGCGCGCACCGCCTCGGCCTTCGCGGGCCCGTGCAGCGGCTCGCCGACCAGCCGGCCGGTGTAGACGCCGCCGACCGACTCCGCGACCGTGCCGAGCGCGCCGGTCAGGCCGAGCCGCCGGGCGATGATCGTCGCTGTTTCGACGGGGGCGGCGGTGACCAGCCACACCTTCTGCCCGGCGTCCAGGTGCGCTTGGGCCAGGGCGCGGGTGCCCGGCCAGATCCGCTCCGCCATGTACTCGTCGTAGATCTCCTCGCCGATGGACATCAGCTCCGAGACCCGGTGGCCCTTGACGATGGAGAGGGCGCTGTTGCGGGCGTCCTCCATGTGCGCCGGGTCCTCGACTCCCGCGAGCCGGAACCAGGTCTGCTGCCAGGCGAAACGTGCCAGCTCGCGCTTCTGGAAGAAGTGCCGCTTGTACAGGCCGCGGCCCAGGTGGAAGATCGCGGCGCCCTGCATCACGGTGTTGTCGAGATCGAAGAACGCGGCGGCGCGGGCGTCGCCGACGACCGGGAACTCGGCCTTCTTGGCCTCCTCGGCCCGCTCTGCCGCCGGGCGGGGCTCTCCGGCGGCCTCCTGCGCGGACTTGCGCGCCGCCTCAGCCGCGGCTTCGCCCGCCAGCACGCTGCGTGCCGTGGCGGATCGCCTGCGGGTCAACCATCCGAGTGCGCCCATGGCGCGAGCATAGCCAGTCTGTTCGGTTGATCCGGAGCCGGTGGGGATGCGACCGTGTGAACTTTGCGCGCCTCATACGGGCCTGCGTGCGGCGTCCGTGCCTGCGTGCGGCGTACGGGTCCGTCCGGGCGTGGGCCCACCCGCCGCCCATGTGCGCGGGCCACCCGCCGCCATGTCCGCCGGCCGCCGTCAGCCGCCCAGCGCCCTGCGCAGCCGCTGCGGGTCCACCCGCCAGAAGTCGTGCTGCTCGCCGTCGACGAGAATCACCGGGATCTGCTCCCAGTACTTGCGGTGCAGCTCCGGGTCCTCGGTGATGTCCTTCTTCTCCCATGCGGCGCCCAGCTCGCCGCACACCTTCTCGATGACGGCCTGTGCGTCGTCGCACAGATGGCAGCCCGGCTTGCCGATCAGCGTCACCGTGCTGTCGGCGGGGTTCTTGCGGGCGTTGCGGCGCAGCAGCGGACTCATGCGGACCATTGTCGCCTGCGTCGCCGTGTTCGAGAAAACGCTTCCGTTTCGACTACCATCGTGGGCGTTTTGTTGGTGTCCGGGGGTATAGCGGGTAAGGGGTGACGGCGCGTGTTCACGTCGACGCGACTTCCTTACCGGCGCGTACGGCGGGAACGGCGCGGCGCGGTGCCTGGTTCCATGATGAGCGGGAAATCGTGCGTGACACCGGTCACTTTGGTCGGACAAAGCGGACACCATCTTTGTGCACGCGTTCACAAAGACATAGCCTGCTGTCGACGGGGCGGTCTTGGGACGCACGGCCGCCCGCAGCCCCGCTCTACCCGCAGGAGCACCGTGGCAACTGGCCGAACTCACCGACCGGCGACCCGAAGCCGAGGGATTCCCGAGGCCACCGTCGCCCGGCTTCCGCTGTACCTGCGCGCCCTGACCGCGCTCTCCGAGCGCTCGGTGCCCACGGTCTCCTCCGAGGAGCTCGCGGCCGCCGCCGGGGTCAATTCCGCGAAGCTGCGGAAGGACTTCTCGTACCTCGGCTCCTACGGCACCCGGGGCGTCGGCTACGACGTCGAGTACCTCGTCTACCAGATCTCGCGCGAGCTCGGCCTGACGCAGGACTGGCCCGTGGTGATCGTCGGTATCGGTAACCTCGGCGCGGCCCTCGCCAACTACGGCGGCTTCGCCTCCCGCGGCTTCCGGGTCGCGGCCCTGATCGACGCCGACCCGGCGATGGCGGGCAAGCCCGTCGCGGGCATCGCGGTGCAGCACACCGACGAGCTGGAAAAGATCATCACGGATAACGGGGTCTCCATCGGCGTCATCGCCACCCCGGCCGGTGCCGCGCAGCAGGTCTGCGACCGGCTAGTGGCCGCCGGAGTCACCTCGATCCTGAACTTCGCGCCGACCGTCCTCACCGTCCCCGACGGCGTGGACGTCCGCAAGGTGGACCTCTCCATCGAGCTGCAGATCCTCGCCTTCCACGAGCAGCGCAAGGCGGGCGAGGGCACCGAGGCCGAGGTGGAGCAGGCGGCGGCGTCCGTCCGCACCCCCGTGTCCCGTACGGACGCGGGTTCCGAGGGCGGCCGACAGCAGGGGCCGGACGGGGATGTGCCCGCCGTGATGCCGGCATGAGCCTTCTCGTCGTCGGACTGAGCCATCGCAGCGCGCCGGTGAGCGTGCTGGAGCGCGCCGCCCTGACCGCTGACCAGCAGGCGAAGCTGCTCCAGGACACCCTGGCCGCCGAGCCCGCGGCCGAGGCGGCGGTGCTGGCCACCTGCAACCGCATCGAGCTGTACGCCGACGTGGACAAGTTCCACGCCGGTGTCGCCGAGCTGTCCACGCTGCTCGCCCAGCACTCGGGCGTCGGCCTGGACGAGCTCACCCCGTATCTGTACGTGCACTACGAGGACCGCGCCGTCCATCACCTGTTCTCGGTGGCCTGCGGACTGGACTCGATGGTCGTCGGCGAGGGGCAGATCCTCGGCCAGATCAAGGACGCGCTCGCCCTCGGCCAGGAGCTGCACACCGCCGGACGGCTGCTGAACGACCTGTTCCAGCAGGCGCTGCGGGTGGGCAAGCGGGCGCACAGCGAGACCGGGATCGACAAGGCCGGTCAGTCGCTGGTCACCTTCGGCCTGGAGCAGCTCGCCGCCGGTACGCCGGTGACGGACTGGGTGGCGGGCAAGCGCGCGCTGGTCATCGGCGCGGGTTCGATGTCGTCCCTCGCCGCGACGACGCTCGCGCGTGCCGGTGTGGCAGAACTGGTGATCGCCAACAGGACGTTGGAGCGGGCGGAGCGCCTTGCCGACGCCCTTGCCGGGCGCGGGACCGGAGCGGGTACGGCGGGCACGCCGAGCGGCGCGGGCACCTCGGCCGCGGATGCGGCCCGTACGCCGAGCAGCGCCGGCGGCCCCGCGACCCCGGCAGCCGGCGGCGGCCACGCTGCCGTACCGCCCGCCCGCGGTGCCACCCCTGCCGAAACTGTCGCCGGCGCCGACGCGCTGCGCGTGGCCGACATCATCGGCATCGTGCCCGGCGCCGATACCGGTGCCGGTCGGTCTGCTGCCGATGCCACGACTGCCGGCGCCGCTGGAGTCTCGCGGCTGCCGGACGCTGCCGGAACGGCCGGGGCCGCTTGCCCGGTGCACGCGGTCGACGCCACCGCGACCGGTGCCGACGCCCCCGGTGCCAGCGCCTCGTCCGCCGCCCATGCCGCGTCCGCCGCGGCCCCGCTCGTCGCGCGTGCCGTGCCCATCGACGCCGTGGCCGCCGAGCTGCCGCATGCCGAGATCGTCGTGTCCTGCACCGGTGCGACCGGGCTCGTGCTGACCGCTGAGAACCTGCGGACCGCGCTCGTCCGGCGCGCCGCCTGCCCCGGCGGCCGGGATGGGCAGGTCGCCCTGCTCGACCTCGCCATGCCGCGCGACATCGACGCCGCCGTCCACCGGCTGGACGGCGCCCGGCTGGTCGACATCGAGACCCTCGCCGAGGCGTCCGCCGACGCGCCCATGGCCGCCGACGTCGACCGGGTGCGCGGAATCGTCTCCGCAGAGGTCGCCGCGTTCGGGGCCGCCCAGCGCGCCGCCCACATCACCCCGACCGTGGTCGCCCTGCGCACCATGGCCGCCGACGTCGTCGCCAGCGAGATCGCCCGGCTCGACGGGCGCCTCCCCGACCTGGACGACAAGCAGCGCGCGGAGATCACCCAGACCGTGCGCCGCGTCGTCGACAAGCTCCTGCACGCGCCCACCGTGCGGGTCAAGCAGCTCGCGTCCACCCCCGGCGGCGCCGGGTACGCGGACGCGCTGCGGGAACTGTTCGACCTCGACCCGCAGGCGGTCGCCGCCGTCAGCCGGGCCGATCTGAACGTGAATGGAGGGCGGGCATGACCACCGCGGCCTCCCCCGAGAACACCGCGGCCACGCGCGAGAACGCCGCGGCCGCCGTCGACACCGCCTCCGGCGGCACCCCGCTGCGCCTGGGCACCCGGCGCAGCACGCTCGCCATGGCGCAGTCCGGTCAGATAGCGGAGCGGGTGCGCGCGCTGACCGGCCGCCCTGTGGAGCTGGTCGAGATCACCACGTACGGCGACACCTCCCGGGAGTCACTCGCGCAGATCGGCGGCACCGGAGTGTTCGTCTCCGCGCTGCGCGAGGCGCTGTCGCGCGGTGAGATCGACTTCGCCGTGCACTCGCTCAAGGACCTGCCGACCGCCCAGCCCGACGATCTGACGCTGGCCGCGATCCCGCGCCGCGAGGACCCGCGCGACGCCCTCGTCGCCCGCGACGGGCTGACCTTCGAGCAGCTCGCCGCGGACCCCGGCCGGCCCGCCCGGATCGGCACCGGCTCGCCGCGCCGGATGGCGCAGCTCAACGCCTGGGCGCGGTCGCTCGGCGCCGGGCACCTGATCGAGACCGTGCCGATCCGGGGCAATGTCGACACCCGCATCGGATACGTGCGGTCCGGAGAACTCGACGCCGTCGTCCTGGCCGCCGCGGGGCTGACCCGTATCGGCCGGATCGCCGAGGCCACCGAGGTCCTGGACTCCGCCCATGTTCTGCCCGCCCCCGGCCAGGGGGCCCTGGCAGTCGAGTGCCTCGCGATGCACCACGTGCATGGCGCAGCCCTCGCCGCCCGGCTCGCCGAGCTCGACGATCCGCACACGCGGCTCGCCGTGACCGCCGAGCGATCCCTGCTCGCCGCCTTGGAGGCCGGCTGCAGCGCACCTGTGGGTGCGCTGGCCGACCTTTCCCCAAGCTCTCGACTTCGCTCGAGCAGGGGAGGCCCCAAGGCCGACGGTCAGGATTTCACCGAAATGCGCCTGCGTGGCGTCGTCGGCACGACCGACGGCAAGACGCTGGTGCAGCTGTCCACCACCGGTCCCGTACCCGCGTCGCCCGGCGACGCCGCCGCTCTCGGCCGCGAACTCGCCGCCGAGATGCTCGCGAAGGGTGCGGCCGGTCTTATGGGGGAGCGAGCACATTGAACCCCACCGCCCCTAACCACCCCGGCTGCGGGCACGTCACCTTCCTCGGTGCCGGCCCCGGAGACCCCGGACTGCTGACGTTGCGCGCCGTGGAGGCACTCGCCGCCGCGGATGTGCTGATCGCGGATCCGCAAGTGCTCGACGTGGTCCGTACGCATGTCCGTGCGTCCGTCGCCGCGGATGCCCAGGGCACGCCGCGGCAGACCAGCGCTGACGAGGCGTCAAGCATGGCCGGGGTGCCCGTACTCAGGGACACCGCCAATCTTGTCATGACGGCCGCGCGCGGCGGCAAGCGGGTCGTCCGTGCGGTCGCCGGCGACCCCGGCCTGGACGGTGACGCCGCCGAGGAGATGCTGGCCTGCGCCACCGCGGGCATCGCCTTCGAGGTGGTGCCGGGGGTCGCGGCCGCCGTCGGCGTGCCCGCGTACGCCGGTGTGCCGCTGCGGGACGCGCGCGGTGCGGACGTCCGCTTCGTCGACGCCCGTACGGCCGACGACCGCTGCTGGAGCGAGGTCGGGTCCTCGGACGCGACGGCCGTGGTCTCCGCGACCCTGGAGACGGTCGCGGCCGCCGCGGGCGAGCTGGTCGCCGCGGGCCGCAAGCCCGACACCCCGCTGAGCGTGACCGTCGCCGGGACCACGACGCGGCAGCGCACCTGGACCGCGACCCTCGGGACGATCGCCCAGGTGCTCAAGGCCGCCAAGGTGCTGCCGTCACCGGACGGCGCGCAGCAGGTCATAGCCGTGGTCGGCGAGCGCAGCGCGGCCGAGCGGCGCGACCAGCTCTCCTGGTTCGAGTCCAAGCCGCTGTTCGGCTGGAACGTCCTGGTGCCGCGCACCAAGGAGCAGGCCGCCTCGCTCTCCGACCAGCTGCGGTCGTACGGTGCCGTGCCCAGCGAGGTGCCCACCATCGCCGTGGAGCCGCCGCGTACCCCGCAGCAGATGGAGCGCGCGGTCAAGGGCCTGGTCACCGGCCGGTACGAGTGGATCGCCTTCACCAGCGTCAACGCGGTCAAGGCGGTTCGGGAGAAGTTCGAGGAGTACGGCCTGGACGCCCGCGCGTTCGCCGGGATCAAGGTCGCGGCGGTCGGCGAGCAGACCGCCAAGTCGCTGATCGAGTTCGGCGTCAAGCCGGACCTGGTGCCGTCCGGCGAGCAGTCCGCGGCCGGGTTGCTGGAGGACTGGCCGCCGTACGACCCGGTCTTCGACCCGATCGACCGGGTCTTCCTGCCGCGCGCCGACATCGCCACCGAGACCCTGGTGGCGGGCCTGATCGAGCTGGGCTGGGAGGTCGACGACGTCACGGCGTACCGCACCGTGCGCGCCTCGCCGCCGCCGGCCGAGACCCGCGAGGCGATCAAGGGCGGCGGTTTCGACGCCGTGCTGTTCACTTCGTCGAGCACGGTGCGGAACCTCGTCGGCATCGCCGGCAAGCCGCACAATGTCACTGTCATCGCCTGCATCGGCCCGGCCACCGCGAAGACCGCGGAGGAGCACGGCCTGCGGGTGGATGTGCTGTCGCCCGAGCCCTCGGTGCACAAGCTGGCCGAGGCGCTCGCGGAGTTCGGCGCGGCGCGGCGTGCCGCCGCGATCGAGGCCGGGGACCCGGTCACGCGCCCGAGCGAGCGGCGGCCCGGATCGCGTAGGAGGGCACGGAGTTGAGCACGTCGAATGGCACGGCTTACGGACGGTTCCCGGGCGCGAGGCCGCGCCGGCTGCGTACGACACCGGCCATGCGGCGCATGGTCGCCGAGACCCGGCTGCACCCGGCCGAGCTGATCCTGCCCGCCTTCGTGCGGGAGGGCATCAGCGAGCCCGTGCCGCTGGCCGCCATGCCCGGCGTCGTCCAGCACACCCGCGACACGCTGCGGAAGGCCGCGGCGGAGGCGGTCGCGGCGGGCGTCGGCGGCATCATGCTGTTCGGTGTGCCGGAGGAGTCCAAGAAGGACGCCGTCGGCACGCCGGGCACCGACCCCGACGGCATCCTCCAGGTGGCCATCCGGGATGTGAAGGCCGAGGTCGGCGACGACCTGGTCGTCATGTCCGACCTGTGCCTGGACGAGCACACCGACCACGGCCACTGCGGGGTCCTGGACGCCGAAGGACGGGTCGACAACGACGCCACGCTGGAGCGCTACGCCGAGATGGCGCGGGCGCAGGCCGACGCGGGCGTCCACGTGGTCGGCCCCAGCGGCATGATGGACGGTCAGGTCGGGGTCGTCCGCGAGGCGCTGGACGGCATCGGCCGCCACGACGTCTCCATCCTGGCCTACACGGTGAAGTACGCCTCCGCCTTCTACGGCCCGTTCCGCGAGGCGGTCGGCTCGTCGCTCCAGGGCGACCGCAAGACGTACCAGCAGGACCCGGCCAACGCCCGCGAGTCGCTGCGCGAACTGGCGCTGGACCTCGCCGAGGGCGCCGACATGGTCATGGTCAAGCCGGCCCTGCCGTACCTGGACATCCTCGCGCGGATCGCGGACACGGTGGACGTGCCGGTCGCCGCGTACCAGATCTCCGGCGAGTACGCGATGGTCGAGACCGCGGCCGCCAACGGCTGGATCGAGCGCGACCGGGCGATCATGGAGACGCTGACCTCCATCCGCCGGGCGGGCGCGGGCATGATCCTCACGTACTGGGCGACGGAGGTCGCGCAGCGGCTGCGGCGCGGCGAGTAACCGCTTCTCCTGCGGATCTCATGCGAGTATCCGCTTCTCCTGCGGATCTCAGCGGATCTCATGCGAAGGGGCCGCCTGGTCGCACGTGGTGTGCGGCCGGGCGGCCCCTTCGCGTCGGCTACGCCGGCATGGTGACCGGCAGCCGTGCGCAGCGGCGGCAGGCGCGGGCGGAGGCCGCCACCCCGCCGTGTGACGCGGCGGTGAGGACCCCGGCGAGCGCGACCAGCGGCCAGTTGGCGCTCAATGGCGTCGCGGTGGCGAGCATGAGCGCGGAGAACGCCATGGCCACGCTGGCGGTGGTGCCGGTCCACGCGACCGCGAGGGGCAGCCGCCGCGGGGTGGGCAGCCGGCGGGCGAGGGCGCCCGTGGCGGCCAGCGTCGCCAGCGCGAGCAGCGCGGCGGCGGCCGCGACACCGGCCAGTGAGGCGGCCAGCAGCTGGGCCGCGCCCGCGAGTCGCCACGCCCCGCCGTGGCCGGTGGCCCAGATGGGGTACCAGCAGGCGATCAGGAGGGGCACGGTGAGGGCGACGGCCCGGGCGGTGTGCTGGGCCTGAGCGATGGTCAGTTCCCGCTGGCAGCTCGGCACGAGCTCCTCGGCGGTCCCGAACTCGCGCACCGCCTGGTGGACGGCCTGCTGGCGGGGCAGCCCGTCGTCGGTGTACGCCGCCACGGTGTCCGCGAGGCCGTCGCGTATCTCCCCGATCAGCCGGGCCTTGGCCCGGGCCGGTCCGTGCAGGGCGGCGGTCAGGGTCGCGACGTAGCCCTCGACGGGGTCGGCGGCGGGGCCGGTGGCGGTGTCGGCGGCGGCGGTGTCGGTGTCTGCGTGCCGACTGGTGACGTTCACGCGGCCGGCCTTCATATGGCGGTCCGGGGCGGTGCGGCGGGGTTGAGGACCGAGCCGATCGCCGCGGTGAACTCGCTCCACGCCGTCCGCTCGGCGGCCAGGCTGCGCCGCCCCGCGTCGGTGAGTTCGTAGGCGCGCCGCCGCCGTTCGCCGACGGACTGCCAGCTGCTGGCCAGCAGTCCGAGGCGCTCCAGCCGGTTCAAGGCCGGGTAGATCGTGCCCGTGCGCAGCTCCAGCGCGCCCCCGCTGCGGCGCTGGACCGCGGCGATGATCGCGTAGCCGTGCAGCGGACCCGGCTCCAGTACGGCGAGCAACAGCCCGTCCAGGTGCCCTCGCACCGCGTCTGCCCTCATGAGTAGGCAGCCTACCTAAAACTGCCGTAGACAGTGTATGTATTGGTAGCCAACATATCCGCGTGCACATCCGTGTGCTGGCTCTGGCTCGGAGGTCCGCAGTGACCAAGCTGCTGCTGTCCATACACGTCGTCGCGGCGATCCTGCTCGTCGGTTCGATCGCCGTCGCCGCGTCGCTGTTCCCGCGCTATGCGAAGCAGGCGGCGCTTGGCGGGGAGGATTCGGGCGGGCGGGCCGCCGGGGTCGCCGCGTTCCTGCACCGGATCTGCGGCGCCTACGCCGTCGCCGGCGTCACCGTCCCGGTCTTCGGGATCGCGACCGCCTCCGAGCTCGGGGTCCTCACCGACGCCTGGCTGATCACGTCGCTCGTGCTGACCGTGGTCGCCGCGCTGATCCTCGCGCTGGCGATCCTGCCCGACCAGCGGCGTCTGCTGGCGATGACGGAGGACGCGACGCGGGAGGGCGCGACGCGGGAGGGCGCGACGCGGGAGGGCGCGACGACCGAGGACGCGACGCGCGAGGGCGCGACGACCGAGCACGCGGCGGCCAAGGACGGGCTGTCGCCCTTGGCGGCCCGGCTGGCCATGCTCACCGGCATCTTCAACGTCATCTGGACGGTCGTCGTCGTCCTGATGATCTTCCGCCCCGGCTCGACCACAGGAGCGTGAGCCCCGTGCTGCCAGGCCGGTCTCTATCCGCGAACCCCAAGGAGGGTGACATGAAGGACGCAGTGGACGCATTGGATGCATTAGGTGAACTGCCGTTTCCGCGCACCGAGATGGCGCTGAACGCGATGCGATTCGCGAAGGGCATCGAGGATCCGGCGATCTTCAACCACAGCATGCGCACGTACCTCTACGGGCGCTTCCTCGGCGAACAGCGAGGCCTGCGCCCCGACCACGACTACGACGACGAGCTGCTGTTCCTGGGCTGCGTGCTGCACGACGCCGGGCTCAGCCCGGAGGGCAACGGCGATCAGCGGTTCGACCTGGACGGCGCCGACGTGGCGGCCCGCTTCCTCACCGAGCAGGGAGTGTCATCCGAGCGGGTCGAGGTCGTATGGGACGCGATCGCGCTGCACCTGACCTACGAGGTCGCCATGCGCAAGCGCCCCGAGATCGCGCTGGTGACGTCCGGCGCCGGATACGACCTCGGCGTCGAGGGGCCCGCCCTCCCGGACGGCTACGCGGACCGTGTCCACGCCGTGCTGCCGCGCCTGCACGCCGCGGCCGTGCTCCACGACGCGATCGTCGGCCAGGCACTCGACAAGCCGCACAAGGCGCCGCCGTTCAGCGTGCCCGGCGAGCTGGTCCGCCAGGAGACCCAGGCGGCCTGGCCCACCTGGAGGGAGCTGATGACCCAGGCCCCCAGCTGGGGCGACTACGACGGCTACCGGCCGGAGAGGTGAGCGCGGGGAACGGCCAGGAACGGCCGGGAGCGGCTAGAAACGTCTAGGGAACGGCCAGGGGCCTGGCCGCACGCATGGGTTGTGCGGCCAGGCCCCTCGGTATACGTACGGCTCAGCCGGCGTGGGCGACGTCCACGATCAGGCGGTCACCGGACTGGGTCACCCGGAACGGCAGCTTCGCGCGGGTCCCGACACCGACCTGGGTCTGGCCCTCGAAGCTCGCTCCGTACTTGGTGTCCTTGAAGGTCTTGTAGCCCTTGATGTCCACGCCCGGCAGCGGCTTCCCGGCCCGGCCCGGGTAGGTCTCGTTGCCGTCGACGTAACTCGGCGCGTTGACGTAGATCTGGAGGATGGCCCCGCCCTTGACGGGGATCTCCTCGCCGGAGCCGTCCTGGTAGAACTTGGGGACGTAGCCGACGTGGTAGCCGGCCTTGCCGGCGGCCGCGCCCTTGATGTCGAAGACTATGCGGTCGAAGCAGTCGTGCTTGCCGGTGCGGATGCCGGTCAGCGAGTCGCCGGCGGCGTCCGTGCGCGACTTCTCGCCCTTGCCCCAGTTCGTCGCGCAGGCCACGGAGCCCTTGGCCGCGCCGTCGCCGAGCGTGACGGCCCCCGCCGTCCCGGCCACCCCCGCGACTCCGGCGCCCGCCAGCATGACCGCCGCCAGCGCAGTGCCCCACCGTCGCATGAATTACCCCCAGAAAGGATTGTGTGCAGGTACGTGAGGTGAGACGGCCCGTCGGGCGACGGGGTTGTGTCGCCGTCGGCTTTCGGTCAGCGGGGTGGCGAATGTGGCGCGAAACGCCGGGCGTTGATCGCCGGGCGACCGTTCGTGGACACGGTTAGTACGGACAGCAGAGGGAAGTCGAGAAGGCCGGGAAGACCGCTGCCGTCGTCGGGGGAACGCATGGAACCAGCCGCCATCGCCATCCGCATCGCCTCAAGCGCCGTCATGCCGCTGGTGCGGAAGCTGTTCGTACAGGAGGGGCCCGGAGCCGGGATCGTGGAGCGGGCGGTGCGGATCTCCTCGCTGGTCTCGTTCCGCGGGGAGCAGCGCACCTTGAGCGAACGGGACCTGACCGCACTCGCCGGCACGCTCGTCGATCGGGCGCTGGACTCCGCGGCGCCCGGGGAGCGGCCGATCGCGGCCGACGAGACGCGGGCGGTCGCGGAGGCGCTCGCCCGTACGCTGTGCGCGCTCGGGACCATCGACCTGGAGGACGCGCACGCCGTACGGCTCGGGCACCAGGCGTTCGCCCGGCGGCTGAGGGCCGCGGCGCCCGGGGCGGAACGCGAACTCTCCGCCGACGGGGCGCGTTTCCATGCCGCTCTGGTGGAGGCCGCCTGCCTGCACATCCTGCATTTCTTCACCCAGCGGTCCACCTTCGTCGCCGCGACGCTGGTCGCGCAGACCCGCGATCTGGCGCAGATCCGGGCCCGGGTGGACGAGCTGGTCCGGCGGCACCCGGGGCAGTCGGCCGAGGACGCGTCGTTCGAGGAGCGGTACGCGGGCGACATCGTCACCAGCCACAATCACCTGACCATCTACGGCATCGACCTGGCGCACTCGCCCGACAGCTGGTCGCTGGAGACCGCATACCTCGGCCTGGAGGCGGAGATCGGGCAGCCACCCACCGAGGGGCAGGGCGGTGCCGAGGGGGAGGGCGGCGCCGAGGGGCGCGGCGGTACGGGCCCGCAGCCTGTGCTCCCCGCCGAACAGGCACTCTCCGGACGGGACCGGGTGCTGCTCCGCGGCGTCGCCGGTTCCGGAAAGACGACCCTCGTGCAGTGGCTGGCGGTCGCCGTCGCCCGCGGTGAGCTGCCCAAGGCGCTGGAGACGCTGCGCGGGCGGGTCCCGTTCGTGCTGCCGGTGCGCCGCTTCAGCCAGGGCCACGGCGGCCGCGACGGCTTCCCCGTACCGGAGGAGTTCCTGTCCGCCGTGCGCTATCCGCGCGCCGGCGCCCAGCCGCGCGGCTGGGCCGAGCGGGTAATGGCCCAGGGGCGCGCGCTGCTGCTCGTGGACGGGATCGACGAGGCCCCCGAAGGCGACCGCGAGCGGCTGCGGCGCGAACTGGGCCGCATGCTCGCGCACTACCCGGGCAATGTGTGGCTGGTGACCTCGCGGCCCTCCGCCGTGCGAGAGAACTGGCTGACCTCGGAGGGCTTCGTGGAGCTGCGGCTGGCCCCGCTCAGCCGCGAGGGGGTCACCGCGTTCATCCAGCGCTGGCACGCGGCGGCCCGCGAGGAGGACGCCACCGACCTGGACCGGATCGACCACTACGAGCAGACACTGCTCCGCGCGGTGCGGATCACCCGGGACCTGGGCCGCCTCGCCACCAATCCGCTGATGTGCGGGCTGATCTGCGCCCTGCACCGGGACCGGCGCGGCTATCTGCCGCGCGGGCGCAAGGCCCTGTACGACGCGGCGCTGTCGATGCTGCTGGAGCGGCGCGACCGCGAGCGCGACATGCACACCACCGACGGCATCGACCTCACCCAGGAGCCCAAGGTCCAGCTCCTCCAGAAGCTCGCGTACTGGATGCTGGTCAACGGGCGCTCCGAGATGGACCGTACGGTCGCGATCGACACCCTCGCCCAGCACCTGCCCGCCATTCCGCACGCCGCGGAACAAGGCGGCCCCGAGGACATCTACCGCCATCTGCTCAACCGCACCGGGCTGCTGCGCGAGCCCACCCCCGGCTCGGTGGACTTCGTGCACCGCACGTTCCAGGACTATCTCAGCGCGCGGGCGGCCGTCGAGCGGCACGACTTCGACTTCCTCATCAACCATGCCCACCAGGACGACTGGGAGGAGGTCGTCCGCATGTCGGTGGCGCTGGCCAGGCCCGACGAGTGCGCATATCTGCTGGACGGGCTGCTGGCGGCGCGCAAGGGCGTCCGGCCGGTGGAGTCGCGGCACCGCAAGCTGCTGGCGGCCGCCTGTCTGGAGCACGCCACCGAGCTGGATCCGGGGGTCCGGGCCCGCGTCCATCGCTACACCCGCGACCTGGTGCGGCCCACCTCGCTGGAGGGCGCACGGGCGCTCGGCTGGATCGGGGCGATCGTGCTGGAGATGCTGCCCGACCCGGTCGACGTCTCCGAGGCGGAGGCGCACCGGCTCGCGGTCACCGCGACCTCGGTGGCCGACGACCGCGCGATCGACTACCTCACCCGCTTGCGGGACCACCCCTCCTGGACGGTCCGCAGCACGCTGGCGGGCGCCTGGCGGCGGTACGACACCGACCGCTACGCCGACGAGATCATCGCCCATCTCGACCCGGACGAGCTGGAGTTCCCCGTCTCCAGCCTGGAGGAGCTGCACGCGCTGCGCCGCCTCGGCGGGCGGCCGTGTGTGCAGGTCACCGGGGCGCTGGGCCCGGCCCAGCTGGTCGAGGGCATCGTGGCGGACTCACTGACGTATCTGTGGCTCATGCACGACGTGGGCGAACACATGGCGTGGCTCGGCGCCTTCCCCAACCTCGCCACCCTCCAGGTCCCGGCCACGCAGCGGGTGACGGGCGTTCCGGAGGGCGTCCAAGTCATCCACGGATGACGACGTGCCTGTGCCGGGCGGCTCACCGGCAGCCGTGTCGCTCGCGGAACTCCTCGTCGGGGGCGAGGGAGAGTTCTTCCGGGATACGGAAGGAGCGGGCGGGAAGGCCGGGCCATGGCGCAGCCGCCCGTCTTTGGCCGTCAGTACGGATTCGTCACGACGTCGCCCCGGTCCAGGCGGCCTCCGCCGCCGCCACCGCCGCGCCCGCGTCGCCCCGTAGCCCCGCCGTCCGCAGTGCGCCCGCCAGCGCCGACAGGGTCCGTACGACGGTCTCCAGGGACGCGTCCGGACCGTAGTGGTTCACCCGGATCATCTCCTTGGCCAGGGCGCCGCCGCCCGCCACCAGGGGCAGGAAGTCGGTCGACGCCGACGCCACCAGGTCGTGTGCGTCCAGCGCGTCGGGGACGCGCAGCGTCGTCGCCACCGGGGCGGCGGCGCGGGCCTCGGTGACGTACGGACGCAACCGGTCCGCGTCCGACGTGCCGCCGTCGGCCAGCGCCAGCGTTCCCGCGCGGGTCGCGGCCGCCGCCGCGCGGTGCCGGGTGATGGCCGCCGCCAGGCCGCCCGTGGCCTCGATGCGGTCGATCGACGCCTCCAGCGCCAGCATCTCCAACTGGGCCGGGGCATGCGGCAGTACCGCCCGGCCGGTGTCGATCCAGCGCTCCTTCCAGTCCAGCAGGGAGAGGTAGGAGCGGCGCGGGGCGCGCGGGTTGGCGCGGATACGGTCCCAGGCCCGGTCGCTGACCGACACCGCCGAGACGCCCGCCGGGCCGCCCATGGCCTTCTGCGCGCCGATCACGCACAGGTCCACGCCCCACGCGTCGGTCTCCAGCGGCTCGGCCGCGACCGAGGCGACGGCGTCGAGCATGAGGAGGGCGCCGTGCTCGCGCACCACCTCGGCGATCTCCGCGACGGGGTTGGTGTTGCCGGTGGCGGCCTCGGCGTGGACGAGGGAGACCAGCTCGGTGCCGGGGTGTTCGGCGAGTGCGGCGGCGACGCGCTCGGCGGAGACGGCCGTGTCGTACGGCACCTCGATGTCCACGACCGTGGCGCCGCAGTCCCGCAGCCAGCCGCCGAACGTCTGCCCGTACGGGCCGGTGATGACGTTGAGCGCGGTCGCGCCGGGGCGCGCGGCACTGCGGATGCAGCCTTCCAGCGGCAGCAGCGCCTCGCCCTGCATGACGATCACGTCGGCGTCGGTGCGCAGCACCCCGGCGACCCGCCGTTCGATGGCGGCGAAGCGGTCGGCGGTCAGCGGCGGCTGGTCGAGGAGGAGGGCGTGGGCGTCGGACACGGTGGCTCACTTCATACGGTCGGCGGGCGGGCGCCACCGGGCCGGGACGGCCGCCGGGCGCCTCGGCCGAGCGTACAGCGCGCGAGAGTGCGGCGCGGGCCGTCGCGCGCTGTCGGTGCACGCTGGGGGAGTACGGCCCGAGCCCGCGCGCGGTAGTGCTAACCCCCCTAACAAGACGGGAGTTGGCAGGATGGGAGCCCGCCCGCCGGTCCGGGACGCTGATCACATGCGAATCGACAGACGCAAGGCAGCTCTCGTCTCCACGCCGGTCCTGGCCGCGTCCCTGCTCGCGACCATCGTCGCGACGGCACCGGCCGCCGGTGCCAACGACACGGCCCACGGCACCCGTACAGGCGCAGCCCATGCCACCGGTACAGGCGCTGCCTCCGCCGCCCCCGACTGGAAGCCGTGCACCGGCGACGACCTCGACCCCCGGCAGGAGTGCGCCACCATCTCCGTGCCGCTGGACTACGCCAAGCCGCGTGGCGAGCAGATCACGCTCGCGATATCCCGCGTGCGCAGCGAGCGGCCGCAGGCGCGGCGGGGCACGCTGCTGCTGATACCCGGCGGGCCGGGCGGTTCCAGCATCGACGGGCCGTCCACGACCGGGAAGAAGCTGCCGCAGTCCGTGCGGGACGCGTACGACATCGTGGGGTTCGACCCGCGCGGCATGGGCGGCAGCACACCGGTCACCTGCGGACTGGGCCATGACGACCTGGCCTTGGTGAACCTGCGGCCGTGGCCCGACGCGGACGGCGGCATCGAGCGGAACGCGACCACCGGCCGTCGGCTCGCCGAGGCCTGCGCGCGCAACGGCGGACCGGTGCTGCGCAGCATCAGCACGGCCAACGAGGCGCGGGACATCGACCGCATCCGGCAGGCGCTGGGGGAGCGGAAGCTGTCGGCGTGGGGCGAGTCGTACGGGACGTACGCGGGCGCCGTGTACGCGCAGATGTTCCCGGGCCGCACCGACCGCTGGGTGCTGGACAGCAACGACGACCCGGACCCGAAGCGGGTGGCGCGCGGCTGGCTGGCGAACAAAGCCACCGGGGTGGAGGACGCGTTCCCCGACTTCGCGGCGTGGGCCGCCGCCCCGGACAATCCACACCGGCTCGCCGATTCGGCGGCGGAGGTCCGGCCGCTGTTCCTGAAGCTGGCCGCCCGGCTGGACCGCGAGCCGATCCCGTGGCCGGGCGCCAACCCCGCCGAGCTCAACGGCAACGTGCTGCGCCAGAGCCTGATGGAGGCTCTGGACTCCAAGACCCACTTCCCCGCCCTGGCCCAGCTGATACGCGCGGCCCGCGACGGCTCGCCGCTGCCCGCGCCGAACACCCCGCCGGACGAGGCGATGCAGAACACCACCGCGGTCTCGGTCGCGACCATATGCAACGACGTGAGCTGGCCGACGTCGATACCGGGCTACCAGCGGGCTGTCGCGGAGAGCCGCAAGTCCCATCCGCTCACCGCCGGTATGCCGGTGAACGTGTCGCCGTGCTCCTTCTGGCCGTACGCGCCGAAGGAGAAGCCCGTCCGCATCACCCCCGACGGCCCGTCGAACGTGCTGATGATCCAGAACCGGCGCGACCCGTCCACGCCGCTGGCCGGGGCACTGAGGATGCGTGAGGCGTTCGGCGGCCGGGCGCGCATGGTGACCGTGGACGCGGTGGGCCACGGCGTGTACCGGGCCAACGGCAACGCGTGCGGGGATGCCACGGTCACCGACTTCCTGGTCCACGGCAAGCGCCCGGCACGGGACATGGCCTGCCCCGCGGAGTGACGGCGTCTGGGGCGCACACGGCGTAGGCCCCGCCGTCACAGGGGAGCGGCGGGGCCTACGTAGCCGGGACTGGCCGGCCAGGGGGTGGTCCCCCGGACCGGCCGGTCGGGAGTGCTCAGAGGCGCTCGGGGGTGCGGATGCCGAGCAGGGCCATGCCCTGGTGCAGGGTGCGGGCGGTCACATCGCACAGGAAGAGACGGTTCTCGACCATCTCGGGGGTCTCGGCCTTCAGGACCGGGCACTGGTCGTAGAAGGTCGTGTACAGCGACGCCAGCTGGTAGAGGTACGCGGCCAGCTTGTGCGGCGCGTACTCCGCGGCGACCTCCCGCAGCGTCTCCGCGAACTGGTCCGCGTGCAGCCCGAGCGCCCGCTCGGCCGGGGCCAGCGCCAGCTCCGGGTGCGCGGCGGCGCGCGTGTCGCCCGCCTTGCGCAGGATCGAGCGGATACGGGCGTACGCGTACTGGAGGTAGACGGACGTGTCGCCGTGGAGCGACACCATCTGGTCCAGATCGAACTTGTAGTCACGGGAGGCCGACGTGGAAAGATCCGCGTACTTCACCGCTCCGATACCGACCTGCGCGCCGCGCTCGGCGATCTCCTCGTCCGTGAGGTCCTGCGCCTTCTCGCGGACGACCGCCGAGGCCCGCTCGATCGCCTCGTCCAGCAGGTCCACCAGCCGCACCGTCTCGCCCTCACGGGTCTTGAACGGCTTGCCGTCCTTGCCGAGCACCGTGCCGAAGGCGAGCTGTACCGCGTGCACCTCGTCGTTCAGCCAGCCGATCCGGCGGGCGGTCTCGAAGACCATCTTGAAGTGCAGCGACTGGCGGGCGTCCACCACGTACAGCAGGGTGTCGGCGCCGAGGTTCCGCACGCGGTCGCGGATGGCGGACAGGTCGGTGGCCGCGTAGCCGTAGCCGCCGTCGGACTTCTGCACGATCAGCGGCACCGGGTTGCCGTCGGGGCCCTTGACGTCGTCGAAGAACACGCACAGTGCGCCCTCCGAGCGCACCGCCACACCGGACTCCTCCAGCAGCCGGCAGGTCTCGGCCAGCATGTCGTTGTAGCCGGACTCGCCGACCACGTCCGGGTCCCGGATCTCCATGTCCAGCTTGTCGAAGACCGAGTAGAAGTAGATCTTCGACTCGTCCACGAACTTCCGCCACAGGGCGAGGGTCTCCTCGTCACCCGCCTGGAGGTCCACCACCCGGCGGCGGGACCGGTCCCGGAAGTCCAGGTCGGAGTCGAACAGGGCACGCGCGGCCTTGTAGAGGCGGTTCAGGTTCGACATCGCCTCCTCACCGGAGACGGCGGCGTCCTTGTGGTCCAGTTCGTGCGGGTGCTCGATCAGGTACTGGATCAGCATGCCGAACTGGGTGCCCCAGTCGCCGATGTGGTGGCGGCGGACCACCTTCTCGCCCGCGAACTCCAGGATCTTCACCATGGCGTCGCCGATCACCGCCGACCGCAGGTGGCCGACGTGCATCTCCTTGGCCACGTTCGGCTGGGCGTAGTCGATGACAGTGGTGCCCGGCTTCTCGGCCGGCGCCACGCCGAGCCGCTCGTCGGCGGCCCGCGCGGCGAGGGTCTCGACGATCGCCCGGTCGGCGACGGAGATGTTGAGGAAGCCGGGGCCGGAGACCTCGATCGCGGAGATCACGTCACCGGGGCCGCCGGCGGGCAGCCTCCCGACGACCTTGGCCGCCAGCTCGCGCGGGTTGCCGCCCAGCTTCTTGGCCAGCGCCAGCATCCCGTTGGCCTGGAAGTCCGCCCGGTCGCTTCGTCGCAGCAGCGGGTCCGCGGAGCCGGCCTCCGGCAGGGCAGCCGAGAGGGCGTCCGCGACGCGCTGGTGGACCGTAGCGGCAAGGGAAGGGACCGAGGCCATGGGATGGGTGCCATTCCTTTAGAGGTGCGAAGGGTCAGCCAAGTATCCCACGGCGGGTCCAGCCATTTCTCTGGTAAACCGGCAACCCTGAGCGCGCCCCCTCCGTCTGGGAGAATGGTCGACGCCATGACCGCTAGGAAGGAAGTGCCGAACGTGGCTCAGAGCACCGAGACCGACTGGGTCTCCCGTTTCGCGGACGAGGTCATTGCCGAGGCGGAGCGTCGCGCCCCGGGCAAACCGATCGTCTGCGCCTCGGGCCTCAGCCCGTCCGGCCCGATCCACCTCGGCAACCTCCGCGAGGTCATGACCCCGCACCTGGTCGCCGACGAGATCCGGCGCCGCGGACACACTTGCGTCCACATCATCTCGTGGGACGACTACGACCGGTACCGCAAGGTTCCGGCCGGTATCGACCCGTCCTGGGCCGAGCACATCGGCAAGCCGCTGACCTCGGTCCCGGCCCCGCCCGGCAGCTCGTACGCGAACTGGGCCGAGCACTTCAAGGCGCCCATGATCGAGGCGCTGCGCGAGCTGGGCGTGGAGTTCCACGGCATCAGCCAGACCGAGCAGTACACCTCCGGCGTCTACCGCGAGCAGATCCTGCACGCGATGCGCCAGCGCGGGCAGATCGACGCCGTCCTGGACCGCTACCGCACCAAGGACAAGCCCGGCGCCAAGCCGGCGGCCAAGAAGCAGCAGCAGAAGGGCAAGCTGGACGAGGCCGACGCCGCGGCCGCCGAGGCCGCCGCCGAGGGGTCCGGCGCGGCCAGCGAGGACGACGGCAGCGCGGGCGGCGCGGGCTACTACCCGTACAAGCCGTACTGCGGCGCCTGCGAGCGGGACCTGACCACGGTCACCGCTTACGACGACGAGACCACCGAGCTGACGTACACCTGTGTGTGCGGGCACGCCGAGACCGTCCGCCTCAGCGAGTTCGACCGCGGCAAGCTGGTGTGGAAGGTCGACTGGCCCATGCGCTGGGCGTACGAGGGCGTGGTCTTCGAGCCGTCCGGCGTCGACCACTCCTCGCCCGGCTCCTCCTTCGTCGTCGGCGGCCAGATCGTGAAGGAGGTCTTCGGCGGCGAGCAGCCCATCGGGCCGATGTACGCCTTCGTCGGCATCAGCGGCATGGCCAAGATGTCCAGCTCCAAGGGCGGGGTGCCGACCCCGGCCGACGCGCTGGAGATCATGGAGGCCCCGCTGCTGCGCTGGCTGTACGCGCGCCGCAAGCCCAACCAGTCCTTCAAGATCGCCTTCGACCAGGAGATCCAGCGGCTGTACGACGAGTGGGACGCGCTGGAGCGGAAGATCGCCGAGGGGGCCGTCCAGCCCGCCGACGCCGCCGCCTACAGCCGGGCCACCCGCACCGCCGCCGGTGAGCTGCCGCGCACCCCGCGCCCGCTGCCGTACCGCACGCTCGCCTCGGTCGTGGACATCACCACCGGACACGACGAGCAGACGCTGCGCATCCTCAGCGACCTCGACCCGGCCAACCCGGTGAAGTCCCTCGACGACGCCCGGCCCCGGCTGGACAAGGCCGAGCGCTGGATCACCACCCAGGTCCCGGCCGAGCAGCGCACCCGCGTGCGCGAAGAGCCGGACACCGAGCTGCTCGGCTCGCTCGGCGACACCGAGCGGGAGTCGCTGCGGCTGCTGCTGGACGGGCTGGACGAGCACTGGTCGCTGGACGGCCTCACCACGCTGGTCTACGGCGTGCCGAAGCTCCAGGCGGGACTCGCGGCCGACGCCAAGCCCACGCCGGAGCTGAAGGTCGCCCAGCGGACCTTCTTCGCGCTGCTCTACCAGCTGCTCGTCGGACGCGACACCGGCCCGCGGCTGCCCACCCTGCTGCTGGCGGTGGGCGCGGACCGGGTACGGCGGCTGCTCGGCGCGTGACGCGCGCACACTGAGCGGGGCCCGGGGCGTCATGCCACGGGCCCCGGCTCGTTTACGGGGTGGTGTTCAAGGGGTCGTGTTCACGGGATCTGCTCGGCGTTCAGCTCGCGGTGCCGCTCCCGGCACTCGTCCAGCAGGACCCGCAGCTCTTCGGCGCTCAGCTCGCTGATCCCGTACATCTCCTGAAGCCGCCGGCCGAACTGATAGAGCGAGGGGAACTTCCCCTGCTCTTCGTGGTGCCGGCGGAAGGCGGCGTAGTACAGCTCCTCGCGCGGCACGTCGTCGGGGACGCCGAGGTTGCGCACCCGGCCCGGCGACACCGGCACCGTCACCTGCCCGCCGGCGGGCGGCGGTTCGGCGGCGTACGGGGTGTTCTGCTGCGGATGCGGCTGGGGCTGCTCGTTCCCGTGGGCCTGGTCCGGCCCGAACGCCGCGTCAGGCCGGTACGCGGCGTCCGCCCCGAACGCCGCGTCAGGCTGGTATGCCGCGTCCGGCCCGTACGCCTCGTCAGGCTGGTAGACGGGCAGCGGGACCGACTGCGGCAGGGGCTGCGGCTGCTGCGCCACCGCCGGGGCACCGGCCGGGTCCGTGCCGGGCACCGCGGCTCCGGGTTGGGCGGCGGCCGGATCCGGAGCCGCGGCGGCGCCCGGGGCACGGGTGCCGGTGCCGGTGCCGGGGCCCGGGAAGGCCGTGGCCTGGAACGCCGTGGCTTGGAACGCCTCACCCTGGAACGCCTCACCCTGGAACGCCTCGGTCTGGAACGCCCCGGCAGACGGGTCCGCCGTCGCCGGGTTCGCCGCCGGCCGGTCCGCCGGCGGGAGCGCGGGCCGGGTGGGGGCGGGTTCGATGCCCGCGGCGGCCAGCCCCGCTTCGGCGGTCTCGGCCAGCGGCACCCCGAACCGCGCCAGCCGCAGCGGCATCAGCGACTCCACCGGGGCCTTGCGCCGCCACGCCCGCCCGTACCGGGCCCGGAGCCGTGCGCGGTAGATCAGCCGGTCCTGCTCGATCTTGATGACCTCGTCGTACGACCGCAGCTCCCACAGCTTCATCCGGCGCCAGAGCCGGAAGGTGGGCACCGGTGCCAGCAGCCAGCGGGCGATGCGGACCGACTCCATGTGCCGGTCCGCGGTGATGTCGGCGATCCGCCCGACCGCGTGCCGGGCCGCCTCCACGGAGACCACGAACAGCACCGGGATCACCGCGTGCATCCCGACCCCGAGCGGGTCGGGCCAGGCGGCGGCGCCGTTGAACGCGATGGTGGCGGCCGTCAGCAGCCAGGCCGTCTGCCGCAGCAGGGGGAACGGGATGCGGATCCAGGTGAGCAGCAGGTCCAGGGCCAGCAGGACGACGATGCCCGCGTCCACGCCGATGGGGAAGACATCCGAGAAGCCGCCGAATCCCTTGTCCTGCGCGAGGTCGCGGACGGCCGCGTAGGAGCCGGCGAAGCCGATCCCGGCGATCACTATCGCGCCGGCGACGACCACGCCGATGAGTATTCGGTGCGTACGTGTCAGTTGCATCGCGGCCACCCGCGATCCCTCCCCGCCCTCGGAAAATCAGCGCGCCCAGAGTCGCATACACGTCAAGGCGGGACGGCGGGCGGTCGGTCACGGGCGTGTCCGCCCCATGGCTCTTCGGGCTGAGGGAGGAGCCCCCGCCCCCGCCCCCGGATCCGGGGGCGGGGGCGGGAAGCCCTGGCCCGTGGCTACTTGTTCGCGGAGGCGACCGACTCCACGGCCTCCTTGGCGATGTCCTCGGCGCCCTTGAGCAGCTTCTCGGCGCTGGGCGCCTTGGCGTCCTCGTAGCCGGTGCCGTCGTACTCGACGGTGATGACGATGTTGGCGGTGCGCGCCACGACGGTCTGGTTCAGGAACTCGTCGCCGTCCTTCTTGGCCTTCGTACGGACGGTCGTGGCGCCGTCGCCGATCGCGGCCTCGCCCCGCTTGGCGTCCTTCGCGCCGTCGGCCTTGCCCGCCTTGTCGGCCTGGTCGGAGGCGTAGGCCTCGGCCTGCTTGTCGCCGGTGCCCTGCGAGAGGTCGGAGTCGAAGCGCTTGAAGGACAGGGTGAGCGAGCGGTACTGGTACCCGTCCAGACCGGTCCACAGGCAGGCGCCCGAGTCGTTCTTGTCGGAGCTGGGCAGGGCCTTGCCCTTCTCGCTCTTCGCCTTGGGGACCAGCTTCTCGATCGTCTTGCCGGACAGGCTCCCGCACGGCTCGGGGAGCTTGCGGAACTTCGCGGGCGCGACCGTCGGCGACGGGGTGGGGGACGCGGAGGCGTCCTTCTTCTTGTCGTCGGAGCCGGAGCCGGAGTCGTTGCATCCGGCGACGAGCATCACCGGTACGGCGGCGCAGGCGAGGATACGGGCGAGTCGCGGGGCTGTTCGGCGCATGGTCTCAGGCTCATTCTCGGTCGCGGGGCGGGGCTGTCCCGCCCTCGTGGCTACAGAGCACGGTACGCGGCGGGCGCGGTTGCCCGTCCGGGGTCCGCTGGGCAGCGGGGCCTCACCCGCCGAAGCGTCCGGTCAGCTCGTGGGCCAGGTCCTCGGCGTTCTCCTGGAGTTCGGCGCTGGCGGGGATGTGGGCTTTGTCACTCGACCACTGGTCGTATTCGATGGTGACGATCACGTTGGAGGAGCGGAAGACGACGGTGATGTCGCGGTGCACGCCGGAGTCGGCGGTGGCGAGCTTGTCGTCGAGGAAGGCGTCGTCGGCGAGGTCGTCGAGGAGGCGCGGGGCGGCGGTCTCGGCGTCGTCGTCGCTGTCGCCGCCCTCGGCGCCCGCGTCGTCGTCGGCGTCGTCCGACCCGCCGGAGCCGGGGCCGTCGTCCGCGCCGGGATCGTCGTCCGAGCCGGAAGCGGCGCCGGAATCGTCATCGGTACCGCCACCTGAACCGGCGGACGGCCCGGAAGGCGACCCGGTGGGCGTCCCGGAGGGCGATCTCTTCTTCTTGCCCGCGCCGTCCCCCGTCTCGCCCCCCCTCTTCGTCTCGTCGGCCTCGTCCGTCTCGTCGCGCTCGTCGTCCGCGCCGGACGCCGGGGGCCGCGCGGCGTCCGGCACATGTGCCGCAGCCGCCTTCCTCCCGTACACCGCCAGTGCCCGGTCGTCGTCGCTGACCTCGGGGTCGTACGAGACCACGCGCTCGAAGTCCAGCGTGAGATGGCGGCTGCCCTCGGGTGTCTCCAGCTTCCAGCGGCAGCCGACGCTGCGGTCGGTGTCGAAGGTCACCGCTGCCTCGCCCGCGTAGACCTTCTCGGCCGCCTCCTCCGACTCCTCGTCGGCGCCGGGGAGCAGCGTCTTGAGCGTCTTGCGGCTGACGGCGCCGCACGCCTCGGGAAGGTTCTGGTACTTCCCCGGCTCGGCCGTGGCCGTCCGCCCGCCGGGCCCCGGCTTGCCGTCCTGGAGGCTGGGCGCCGCGGAGTCCGAGGTGGTGCATCCGCTGGTCACGGCGGCGAACGCGGCCAGTAGGGCCAGTACGGCGACGGCCGGTGCACGGCCGGGTACGCACGCCTTCCGCTGCGCTGGCTCCACGGTCCGCGGCTCCCTTCGGGCGAAAACTGTTTGCCGCCGCACGGCGGGGGGTGAGGACAATGTCTATCGCACGTACTGCCGCATCTGCCGGTCCAGTGTCACGTATCGGGCCGTAAGCCCGACTTTTACTTTTTGTATCTTCTGTGGGGGAATGAAGTAGCCATGTCGTACACCGAGGTGCCCGGCGCACGGGTGCCGATCCGTATGTGGGCCGACCCGGCGACGGTCGAGGGCGTGGCCATGCAGCAGCTCCGCAACGTCGCCACGCTGCCCTGGATCAAGGGCCTGGCCGTGATGCCCGACGTCCATTACGGGAAGGGCGCCACGGTCGGCTCGGTGATCGCCATGCACGGCGCCGTCTGCCCGGCGGCGGTCGGCGTCGACATCGGCTGCGGGATGTCGGCAGTCAAGACCTCCCTGACCGCCGACGACCTGCCCGGCGACCTCTCGCGGCTCCGCTCGAAGATCGAGCAGGCCATCCCGGTGGGGCGCGGGATGCACGACGACCCGGTGGACCCGGGCCGGCTGCACGGGTTCCCGACGGCGGGGTGGGAGGACTTCTGGGCGCGGTTCGGGGGTCTGGCCGAGTCGGTCCACTACCGGCGCGAGCGCGCCCTGGCGCAGATGGGGACGCTGGGCTCGGGGAACCATTTCTGGGAACTCTGCCTGGATTCGGACAACGCGGTCTGGATCATGTTGCACTCCGGCTCCCGCAATATCGGCAAGGAGCTGGCCGAGTACCACATCGGCGAGGCTCAGAAGCTGCCGCACAACCAGGGCCTGGTCGACCGCGACCTCGCCGTCTTCGTTGCGGACACGCCGCAGATGGCGGCATACAGGCGCGACCTCTTCTGGGCTCAGGAGTACGCGAAGCGGAACCGTGCGGTGATGATGGCGCTGTCCCAGGACGTGATCCGAAGGGAGTTCAAGAAGGCTCGGGTGACCTTCGGAGACGTCATCTCTTGCCACCACAACTACGTCGCTGAAGAGTCCTACGACGGCATGGATCTCCTCGTGACCCGCAAGGGCGCCATCCGTGCGGGCAGTGGCGACTACGGCATCATTCCGGGCTCGATGGGCACCGGCTCCTACATCGTGCGCGGGCTGGGGAACGTCGACTCGTTCAACTCCGCCTCGCACGGCGCGGGCCGGAAGATGAGCCGGAACGCCGCGAAGAAGCGCTTCACCACGCGGGATCTGGAGGAGCAGACGCAGGGTGTGGAGTGCCGTAAGGACGCGGGCGTGGTCGACGAGATCCCGGGCGCGTACAAGCCGATCGAGAAGGTCATCGACCAGCAGCGGGACCTCGTCGAGGTCGTCGCGAAGCTCAAGCAGGTCGTCTGCGTGAAGGGCTGACCGGAACCAGCAGGCGGCTCCGGGCCGCGGGCCGGCCGGTGTCCGTACGGGGGTCGGCACACCGGGCGGACCGTCAGCTCTCGGTCGCTCACCCGGACTGCTGGTCCTGCCGCAGACGCCAGCGACGGGCCTGGCAGGATTTCACGGACCGCTCAAGGCGCTCGGCGGCATGGGCGAGCGTCGGCGCCTCAAGCAGGAAACGGTCCTCCATGGGCATCCAGGGGCGGCGGTTGCGAGCAGGGCCCATGTCGTCGGGGCGTACCCAGGAGCTGACGCGGGCGGCGGATTCCCGCTTACGATCCAGGGCCAGGCTGCCGGGGTAGTACAAGTGCTTCGCGACGGTGACGCCTGCCTCTCGGGTGTAGAGGACGTTGTACACGCAGTCACGGGTGTTCCTGCCGGGACGCCGTTGGATGCCCTGCGTTCGCTTGAAGTAGTGACAAACGTACGCCGCGATCGCGCTGCTCGCCGTGGTGAGACCGACAAAGGGCAGGCCCTTGCCCGTGTGGCCGATTGAGCCGTCCGCGTCGATGATGCCGCGCAGATAGTCGGGGCGGGAGAATGGCACGCGCGGCGGGGTGATCTTCGTGGACTTGGGGCCGTAGGGAAGTCCTGCCTCCACTAGGCGGTTGCGTACTTCGAGCGAGTAGACAGTCCACCTCGCTGACCTGTGTGACTGTGCAAAGTTCGTGGCCCGCGTGCGTTCTGTGATCGTGCTGGTGTAGGGGGTCAGCTTCTGGAATTCCTGCAAGATGCCGATATCCCGATGGCTGATCTCGACAGAGAGACGTTCCTTTTGGCCAGCGCCCGCGTACAGGTTTCCATCAGCCTGCAGAAAGCCGAACATGTAGGCATACCGGGGGTCTTCGAGGTCCATGAAGGTCATGCTCCGATCGTGGAACACTCGGCGATTCCGGCGATATGGAACGACCAGGCGTCACTCGAACTGATGAGTGTGCTGGCGTGGCTGTGCGTCCCTGCGGTCAGCTCTCGCGGTGGACCTTGTAGTTGGACGCCTGGGCGCGGGGGCGGACGACGAGCAGGTCGACGTTGACGTGGGAGGGCCGGGTCACCGCCCAGGTGATCGTGTCGGCGATGTCCTCGGCCACGAGCGGCTCCGCGACGCCCTGGTAGACCGCGGCCGCCTTCGCCGCGTCGCCCCGGAAGCGGGTCGACGCGAACTCCTCGGTCCGCACCATGCCCGGCGCGATCTCGATCACCCGGACCGGGGTTCCGCACAGCTCCAGCCGGAGGGTCTCGGCGATGACGTGGGCGCCGTGCTTGGCGGCGACGTAGCCGCCGCCGCCCTCGTAGGTGGCGAGACCCGCGGTCGAGGACAGGACGAGGACCGTGCCGTCGCCGGACGCGGTGAGGGCGGGCAGGAGCGCCTGGGTGACGTTGAGGACGCCCAGGACGTTCACCTCGTACATGGCACGCCAGTCGGCGGGGTCGGCGGTAGCGACCGTCTCGGCGCCGAGCGCCCCGCCCGCGTTGTTGATCAGGACGTGCACCGGCCCGTAGCGGACCACGTCGGCCGCGAAGGCGTCGACGGCGGCGCGGTCGGTGACGTCCAGGGCGTACGCGGACGCCTCGTGCCCGGCGTCGGACAGCTCCGCGGCCAGCTCCCGGATCCGGTCCTCGCGGCGCGCGGTGAGGACGACCCGGAAGCCGGCCGCGGCGAGCTGACGCGCGGTGGCGGCGCCGATGCCGCTGCTCGCACCGGTGATGACGGCGGTACGGGTGGTCATGGGCCCTCCTGCGTGCGACGGGTGGTGCGACGTTCGAGATCCACAGCGCAGGATATGACGGCTTTTCCGGCGGCCTCTCCGGCGGCCTTCCCGGGGCGCTTCCCCGGCTGCCTTCCGCGGTGACTCCGGCTGCCTCCGGGACGCTTTCCCGGCTGCCTCCCGGAACGTCGGCGCTGCCGCCGATCGGGGCACTCGAGCGCGGAACGCGCGGGGCCGGTGTGCCGACGGGGAAAGGGTTCTGCTGGGTCTGATATGAGGCGATTTACGTATCGCTCCGCCCACGGCAGGAAGGAACTCCCATGGCCCAGTCGAACCCTCCGCAGACGCCCTCTCCCCGCCGCGCGCTCCGCCGTTGGAGCGCCACTTGCGCGGGCGTCGCCGCCGCCGCGGCGCTGGTGGTCGTCGGCACCCCGGCGACGGCGTGGGCCGCCGGGTACATCTCGGTGTACCAGGCCGCCCATATCGGCGAGCACAAGGTCGGCGGCAAGGCCATCGCCGCGGAGCTGGAGTACGAGGCGGTCAAGGGCAGGGAGGCTGAAGGGAAGCGCTATGTCTGGGAGGTGGAGGTCCAGCGGCGCGACGGGGTGTGGGAGGCCATCATCGATGCCCACAGCGGCGTCGTGCTGAGCGTGGAGAAGGAGAACGAGGACGAGGAGGACGACCGGGTGAACGCCCCGGTCCAGGCGCCTCAGGGACCTCAGGGACCTCAGGGGGCTCGCCCGCAAGCTCCCACGAGCCAGACTCCGCAGGGCGCTCGCCCGCAGGCCCCCGCGAGCCAGGCCCCGCAGGGCACTCGGCTCCAAGCTCCCGCGAGCCAGGCCCCGCAGGGCACTCGGCTCCAGGCCCCCGTTCCGCAGGCTCTCCTGCCCCAGGCGCCCGTGCTCCGGCCTGCCATGCCGCAGGCACCGGTGCTCCGGCCTGCCGTGTCCCAGGCGCTCGGCACGTAGGCCCCGGTACCCCAGGCCCAGCCGGGGGCCCGGCTCCAGGGACCCCGGCCCCAGGCAGTCCCGGCGGCCGCTAGTTCCGCGGCGCGTACATGATGACGGCGACTCCCGCGAGGCAGATCAGCGCCCCGGCCACATCGAACCGGTCGGGCCGGTAGCCGTCCGCGACCATGCCCCAGGCCAGCGAGCCGGCGACGAACACCCCGCCGTACGCGGCCAGGATCCGCCCGAAGTCCGCGTCCGGTTGGAGCGTGGCGACGAATCCGTACGCACCCAGGGCGACGGCCCCGGCCCCGATCCAGGCCCACCCCCGGTGCTCCCGTACGCCCTGCCAGACGAGCCAGGCGCCGCCGATCTCCAGTAGCGCGGCGAGGACGAAGAGGACGATGGAGCGGACGACGTGCATGGGAGGAGGTTACGGCGCCGGCGCTAGGGTGGCCGTACGCCTGCGCACCCGCGCGGAAGAGGTGCGGCGGAAGGACGGTCATGCCTCCTCAGCCGATGCCGGAGCCGACGCCGTCACGGGCCCCGGAGCCGCCGCCGGAGCCGATGCCGGGGTCGGTGCGTGCGTCGGCGCCGCCGCCGACGACGCCTGGCGCACTCGCCGCGTACTACGGGCTGGAGCCCCTGCCCCGGGAGGGCGGGCTCTTCCGGCGCATGTGGGCGGGGCCCGAGCGCGGCGACGGACGCCCCGAGGGCTCGGCGATCGTCATGCTGCTGACCGCCGAGCCGGGGGACTTCTCCGCCCTGCACCGGCTGCCCAGCGACGAGGTCTGGCACTTCTACCTCGGCGATCCGCTGGAACTGCTGCTGCTCGCACCGGACGGCACGTCCCGTTCGGCCGTGCTCGGGCCGCACGTACTGGGCGGGCAGCATGTGCAGTTCACCGTCCCCGCCGGCACCTGGATGGGCGCGCGCGTCGCTGCCGACGGGGCGTGGTCGTTCTTCGGCTGCACCATGGCACCGGGTTTCAGCGACGACGGCTACGAACACGGCGACGCGGCGGAACTGGTCGCGCGCTACCCGCGTGAAGCGGCCCGTATCAAGGAGCTGACCCGCCGATGACGGACCGTTCCGCGTCTGAGTCCGGATCAGGGGCAATATCGGACGCAGCGCCGGAGGAGGCGCCGACAGCGCGACTGGCGCTGAACGCGGAACCCGCACCGCACCCGGCACCAGGCGCGCGACCGTCACCGTCACCGTCACCGACACGGGCCCCGGCCCCGGTCAACGCCCCTGCCGCCGCCAGCGCCCAGCCCGCCCGCCCCACCGGGGCCGGGTCCATGCCCGCCACCGGGGCCGAGGCTGCCCGCCCCACCGGGGCCGAGCCCGCGCACGTCGCTGAGGCCGGGCCCGCGCACGTCGCCGTGTTCGAGGCCAACCGACCGCGCCTGTTCGGGCTCGCGTACCGGCTGCTCGGCACCGCGAGCGAGGCCGAGGACGCCGTACAGGACGCGTACCTGCGGTGGGACGCGGCCGACCGGGCCGCCATCCGCACCCCGGCCGCCTGGCTGACGAAGGTCGTCACGAACCTCTGCCTCAACCAGCTCACCTCCGCCCGTGCCCGGCGGGAGTGCTACGTCGGCCCGTGGCTGCCCGAGCCCGTCCTCACCGATCTCGGCTCGGGGTCGCTCGGCCCGCTGGAGACCGCCGAACAGCGCGAGTCCGTGTCCATGGCGCTCCTCACGCTCATGGAACGGCTCACGCCGAGCGAACGCGCGGTCTTCGTCCTCCGCGAGGCGTTCGCGTACAGCCACCGGGACGTCGCCGAGATCCTGGGCGTCCAGGAGCCGCATGCCCGGCAGTTGCACCGACGGGCGCGACAGCGGCTCGGCGAGCCGGAGCCGCGGCGGCGGTTCCCCGTGGACGGGGCGCAGCGCACGCGGATCGTCCAGCGGTTCTTCGCCGCGACGCTCGACGGCGACATCGCCGGGCTGGAGCGGCTGCTGGCCGAGGACGTGGTCGCGTGGGCCGACGGCGGCGGCGAGGTGACGGCCGCGCGGCGGCCGATCACGGGCCGGGAGAAGGTGCTCCGCTATCTGCTCGGGTTGGCGCGGCGACCGGAGGCGGCCTTCGTGGTGGGTGCGGTCGCCGAGGTGAACGGCGGGCCCGCGGTGGTGCTCACGGTCGGGGAGGGCGGCCCGCTGGTGTCCGTCGTGGTGCCGGAGGTCGTGGACGGGCGGATCGTCGCCGTCCGTACGGTCGCCGCGCCCGGGAAGCTGGCGTTCGCCGCGACCCAACTCGCCTGACCCCGGCCCGCGAGCTCGCCTGACCCCGGCCCGCGAGCTCGCCCGAGCCCGGCCCGCGAGCTCGCCCGAGCCCGGCCCGCGAGCTCGCCCGAGCCCGGCGTGTGAGCCCGGCGTGTGAGCCTGCCCGAGCCCGGCCCCCCGAGCTCGCCTGATCCCGGGCGTCCCATGTGACCCGCTTCACGTCCTCGCCTGTCACGCATCGCCCCGCTCCCCGGTTCAAGCAGGGACCGAATCGAACGGGAGGATCGATGACTCACCACATCGTGGTTCTGGGCGCCGGGTACGCGGGACTGGGCGCGGCCAAGCGGGCCGCGCGGCTGCTGGCCTCCGCCGACGTGCGCGTCACCCTGGTCAACGCCGCGGACCGGTTCGTCGAACGGATCCGACTCCATCAGCTCGCCGCAGGGCAGCCGCTGCCGGATCTGCCGCTGGCCGGCCTGCTGGCGGGCACCGGTGTCGACCTGGTCGTCGCCACGGTGACCGCCGTGGACCCGGTGGCCCGTGCCGTGCGGATCGACGCGCCGCCGTACGACATCCCATACGACACGCTGATCTACGCCCTGGGCAGTACCGCCCCCACCGGCGCGGTACCCGGCCTGGCCGCGCACGCCCTGTCCGTGGCCACGTACGAGGACGCCGTCCGGCTCCGCGAGCGACTGGCCGCGCCGGGGGCCGCCACCGGCTCGCTGGCCGTGGTCGGCGGCGGTCTGACCGGGCTGGAGACGGCCGCCGAGCTGGCGGAGTCCCATCCCCGGTTGCGGGTCCTACTGGTCACCGACACGGACCTGGGTCCCGGGCTCTCCGCTCGCGGACGGCGTCATCTGCGCCGGGCGTTCGACCGGTTGGGCGTCGAGGTGCGGGAGCACGCCCGGGTCTCGATGGTCACCGAACACGGTCTCGTGTTGGCCGACGGGGCGCGGCTGCCCGCGGACACGGTGGTGTGGGCCGCCGGGTTCCAGGTGCCCCAAGTGGCGCGCGAGGCGGGCTTCGCGGTGGACCGGTACGGGCGGATGGCCGTGGACGAGACGCAGCGTTCGACGTCCCACCCCGAGGTGTACGCGGTGGGGGACGCGGCGACCGCGCCCGCGCCCGGGCCCGAGACGCGCATGTCCTGCCAGGCCGGGCTGCCGATGGGGGTGCAGGCCGCGGACGCGGTGGCCGCCCGGTTGTCCGGCCGCGCTCCCAAGCCGCTGGCGGTGCGCTACGTATCGCAGAACATCAGCCTGGGCCGCCGGGACGGGCTCATCCAGCTCGTCCGCGCCGACGACAGCCCGATGGGCGCGGCGTTCACCGGGCGGCCGGCGGCGGCCTTCAAGGAGTCGATCTGCCGGCTCACGGTCAGGGTGATCCGCCGCCCCAAGCCGGGCGCGCCCCGGGGCCCGCGCCCCAACAAGGCCCGGACGCCGGCGGACGCCGGCGTGTAGGGGGGCGGAGTGTGTGTCGGGGACGGACGCGACCGACCCGCGACCATGCTCCGGGATCCCCCACCCCAGCTCAGGGCCACACGGCCGTGAGCTGGGGGCAGGGGTCAGGGCCACACCAGGCAGTAAGCCTGATGCCCCGCCTCATGAAGCCGGTGCGAGAAGTCCTGCCACTCGTGCAGCAGTTGGTAGACGGTGAACGCGTCGCGCGGGCCGCCGCGGTCGGGGACCGTGGACCAGATGAAGGCCGCCGCGCCGACCGCTTCCTCGCCGACGCCGCGCAGCGGGTCGACGACCGTCATCGGCAGCTTGACGACCGCGTAGTCGGGGTGCAGGACGACGAGTTCGAGCGGCGGCACCTTGTGGAGGGGTATGCCCTCTATGCCGGTGAGGACCATGGCGGCCACCGTCTCCGGCTTGATCTTGGTGAACATGCCGCCCATGCCGAGCTCGTCGCCGCCGAGCTCTTCAGGGCGCATCGAGATGGGGACCCGTGCCGCGGTCGCCCCGTCGGGAGCGCCGAAGTACTTGTAGGTCACCCCCATGCGGCCGTCCCTGCTTCCCCTTGTCGCGCTGCCCGCGTCGTCCCGCCGGTGCCGCCCATGGCGTCTGGGGCGACCGGAGTGGGCGCCCTCGGGGCCCCGGTCGTCGGTCCCCTCACCCAGTTCGCCACCGCGATGCATATCTCCACCCGACTGCGTTTCCTCGGATGCGCGGCCCCTGCCGCGCGACCCGATCATCGTGTCTGAGACCTCCCCCGCGTACGGACGGTGAAACGCCCGGACGCGCGTCCCCGTCAGCCTCTGACACCATGGCTTGCGTGAGCAATCCCTATCCGTACGCAGCACCAGTTTCGCAGACGCTTTTCGACCGTGCGGCCATCGTGACGCCCGGCGGTGTGAACTCCCCCGTGCGCGCGTTCCGCGCCGTGGGCGGTACGCCCCGGTTCATGGTGTCCGGTGAGGGTCCGTACCTCACGGATGCCGACGGCAGGGAGTACGTCGACCTCGTGTGTTCATGGGGGCCGATGATCCTCGGGCACGCGCATCCCGAGGTGATCGCGGCGGTGCAGGCCGCCGTCTCCCGAGGCACGTCCTTCGGTACGCCGGGGGAGGGCGAGGTCGCGCTCGCCGAGGAGATGGTGGACCGGATCGAGCCGCTCGAACAGGTGCGCCTGGTGTCGTCCGGCACCGAGGCGACGATGTCGGCGATCCGGCTGGCGCGCGGCTTCACCGGCCGCGCCAAAGTGATCAAGTTCGCGGGCTGCTACCACGGCCACGTGGACGCCCTGCTGGCCGCGGCCGGCTCCGGGGTGGCGACCTTCGGGCTGCCGGACACCCCGGGGGTCACCGGTGCCCAGGCCGGGGACACCATCGTGCTTCCGTACAACGACCTCGACGCCGTCCATGCCGCCTTCCACGCGCACCCGGGCGAGATCGCCTGCGTGATCACCGAGGCGTCGCCGGGCAACATGGGCGTCGTCCCGCCGCTGCCCGGGTTCAACCAGGGGCTGAAGGACGCCTGCGCGAAGAACGGCGCCCTCTACATCTCCGACGAGGTCATGACCGGGTTCCGGGTCTCCCGGGCCGGGTGGTACGGGATCGACGGGGTGCGCCCCGACCTGATGACCTTCGGCAAGGTCATGGGCGGCGGCTTCCCGGCCGCGGCCTTCGGAGGCCGGGCGGACGTCATGGCGCAGCTGGCGCCCGTCGGACCCGTCTACCAGGCGGGCACGCTCTCCGGGAACCCGATCGCCACCGCCGCCGGCCTCGCGCAGCTGCGGCTGCTGGACGACGCGGCGTACGAGACGGTGGACGCGGTCTCCGCCGAGATCCGCGGGCTGGTGGCCGAGGCGCTGTCCAAGGCGGGCGTGGCGCACCGGCTCCAGGTGGCGGGCAACATGTTCTCCGTCTTCTTCACCGCCGACGAGGTCCGGAACTACGACGACGCGAAGAAGCAGGAGAGCTTCCGGTTCAACGCCTTCTTCCACTCGATGCTCTCCCAGGGGGTCTATCTCCCGCCGTCCGCGTTCGAGTCGTGGTTCGTCTCCACGGCGCACGACGAGCGGGCCGTGGAGCGCGTCGCGGCCGCTCTGCCGGAGGCGGCGCGGGCCGCCGCAGAAGCCACTGAATGATGGGTGACATGACAAAGACCGACAGCGACATCACCGTCGTCCATCTCATGCGCCACGGTGAGGTGGAGAACCCGGACGGCGTGCTCTACGGCCGCCGTCCCGGCTACCACCTCTCCGAGCTGGGGCGGCGGATGGCCGACCGGGTCGCCGAGCACCTGGCCGACCGGGACATCCAGCACGTCGTCGCCTCCCCGCTGGAGCGCGCGCAGGAGACGGCGACTCCGATCGCCAAGGCGCACGGCCTGAACCTGGCCTCCGACGAGCGGCTGATCGAGGCCGGCAACGTCTTCGAGGGCAAGACCTTCGGCGTCGGCGACGGCGCGCTCAAGCGCCCGGGGAACTGGAAGTACCTCACCAACCCGTTCCGGCCCTCCTGGGGCGAGCCGTACATCGAGCAGGTCGTGCGGATGATGGCGGCGCTCGGCGCGGCACGGGACGCGGCGCGCGGGCACGAGGCGGTCTGCGTCAGCCACCAGCTGCCGATCTGGGTGGTGCGCAGCTTCGCCGAGCGGCGGCGGCTGTGGCACGACCCGCGCAAGCGGCAGTGCACGCTGGCCAGCCTGACCACGTTCACCTTCCGCGGCGACAAGATCGTCTCGGTCGGCTACACCGAGCCGGCCCGTGACCTGGTGCCCGCGCATCTGCTCGCGGGCGCGCAGCCGCGCTGGGGGAAGGGCGCGATCAAGGGGGCCGCCAAGGGCTCCCAGGGCTCGTCCAAGGCCTTCGGCGCGTAGCTCACGCGGCTCTCCGGCGGCCATCGCGCGACGCTGCGTCGACGAACCGGCGACCCTGCGTAGACGGTTCGGAACTGTTCCGACTTTTCGGGGCCGCGAGCGGAACCCCGGCATTCGTCACCCCCTCTCACTGGGCGTCCAGTGGGGGGCTTTAGGTGCAACGAATGCGATGGGGACCGTTATGCGCGATTTCAGCCGACGGGGAATGCTCGGACTCGGGGTAGGAGCGGCGGCGGCGATGTCCGTCGCCGGCTGCTCCTCCTCCGGGTCGTCCGGCTCCGGCAAGGGTGGAGCCGAGCCCGGTCAGACGGCCCAGGCGAAGCCGATCGGCGACGGCTCGACCGTCTACACCGGCAAGCAGCCGAATCAGCCGCCCAAGCCGGAGAAGCTGGAGCCGGGCCAGAAGCCGCCCCAGTTCGTGGTGTTCTCCTGGGACGGCGCGGGCGACGTGGGTGACGGCCAATTCCCGCGGTTCCGCAAGCTTGCCAAAGAGCACAACGCCTCGATGACCTTCTTCCTCTCCGGGCTGTACCTGCTGCCCGAGTCGAAGAAGCGCCTCTACCGGCCGCCGAACAACCCCGTCGGCGCCTCCGACATCGGCTACCTGACCGATGACCACATCAAGGAGACGCTGAAGAACCTGCGCGCGGCCTGGCTGGAGGGCCACGAGATAGGCACCCACTTCAACGGGCACTTCGGCGGCGAGGCCAAGGGCTCCGTCAAATGGTGGACGCCCGCGCAGTGGGAGTCCGAGATCGAGCAGGCCGTGTCCTTCGTCACCAAGTGGCGCACCAACACCGGTTTCACCGATCTCGAGCCGCTGCCCTTCGACTATTCCAAGGAACTCATCGGCGGCCGCACCCCTCAACTGCTCGGCCAGGAGAACCTGCTGCCCACGGCCCGCAAGCTCGGCTGGCGCTACGACTCCAGCTCGCCGGGCGGCCTCCAGATCTGGCCCGCCAAGAAGCAGGGTCTCTGGGACTTTCCGCTGCAGGGGATACCGTTCCCCGGCCACAGCTTCCCGGTCCTCTCGATGGACTACAACATCGCGGCCAACCAGTCGCCGAGCAACATCACCAAGGGTCCGCCGGCCAAGTACCCCGAGTGGCGCAAGCAGGCCACCGAGGCCTACATCGCCGGCTTCAAGCGGGCGTACGAGACGAACCGGGCGCCGCTCTTCATCGGCAACCACTTCGAGCAGTGGAACGGCGGCATCTACATGGACGCCGTCGAGGAGACGATCAAGCGCATCGCCGACGAGAAGGACGTCCGGATGGTCTCCTTCCGGCAGCTGTGCGACTGGCTCGACGCCCAGGACCCGCAGGTCCTCGCCGAACTGCGCGGATTCGGGGTCGGACAGCAGCTCACCGGGCGCAGCTGACCGCGCCGGAGGGGGGTGCGGAAGATCCGTAAACCACGCATGCGAAACTTTTCACATGAGTGCCTGCCGCGCCCCCCGGCGCCTCGCCAACCGCCGCCGTGCCACCGTGCCGGCCCTCGCGGCCGCGGCCGCCGCGCTGATCCTGTCCGCCTGCGGTTCGGGAGTGTCGGGCGGATCCGCCGAAACCAAGTTCGTCCAGGGCAAGGGGGGCGTGGAGACCGTCGCCAAGGGCGACCGGAGCCACGGCCCCAAGCTGGACGGCGAGACGCTCACCGGGGACAAGCTCGACGTCGCCTCCTACAAGGGCAAGATCGTCGTACTGAACGTCTGGAGCTCCACCTGCTCGCCGTGCCGGGCCGAGGCCCCCAACCTCGCCAAGGTCGCCAAGGAGACCAAGGGCGACGTGCAGTTCGTCGGGATCAACACCCGTGAACCCAGCCAGGCCCCCGCGATCAAGTTCGAGAAGGAGTTCGCGGTCGGCTATCCGAGCCTGTACGACCCGATGGGCGACCTGACCCTGCGCTTCCCCAAGGGCAGCCTCAACCCGCAGGCCATCCCCACCACCATCGTCCTCGACCGCGACGGCAACATCGCGGCCCGCGCGCTGAAGGCGCTCAGCGAGGAGAGCCTGCGCGACATGCTCGACCCGCTGATCGCGGAGAAGTGACCGCAGTGACCATTCTCGCCGCGGCCACCGACATGAATCAGACGGTCGAGACCGGGACGCTGCTGTTCGCGATCCCGGTGGCGGTCTTCGGCGGGCTGGTCTCCTTCTTCTCGCCGTGCGTGCTGCCGCTCGTACCCGGCTACATGAGCTACGTCACCGGCGTCGCCGGTACGGACCTGGCCAAGGCCAAGCGCGGCCGGATGCTCGCCGGCGCCTCGCTGTTCGTCCTCGGCTTCTCCGCCGTGCTCGTCTCCGGCGGAGCGTTCTTCGGCTTCTTCGGCAGCTACACGCTGCAGCAGCACAGGGAGACCATCACTAAGGTCCTCGGCGTCGTCACGATCGTGATGGGCCTGCTGTTCATGCAGCTGCTCAAGGGCTTCGGGCAGCGGGAGTTCCGTTTCCACAAGAAGCCCGCGATGGGGCTGGTGGGCGCGCCGGTGCTCGGCGCGATGTTCGGCGTCGGCTGGACGCCGTGCATCGGCCCGACGTACGCCGCCGTCCTGAGCCTGGCCCAGCACGAGGCGAGTGCCGGGCGCGGCGCCCTGCTCACCGCCGCGTACTGTCTGGGGCTCGGGCTGCCGTTCATCGCCATCGCCCTCGCCTATCGGCGGGTGCTCGGCTCCTTCGGCTGGGTCAAGCGGCACTACGTGTGGGTGATGCGCATCGGCGGCGGCATGCTCGTGCTGCTCGGCGTGCTGCTCCTCACCGGAGCCTGGGACAGCGTGATCGCCGATATGAAGATCTGGACCTACCGCTTCAACGTGGGGATCTGATTCATGGCCACCACCGACACGGACGCCGACGCCATGGAGGCCGCCGCCACGACGGGGGCCGACGCCTCGGACGCCGATGCCAAGGGCGCCGAGGACAGCGACCTCGGCGCCGCCGGGTCCCAGCTCTCCACGGCCCCGGCCGAGGACGCGGGCCGGGTCGTCGCCGGCTCCTTCGGCGGGGTGCGGCAGCCCGGCGCGCTGGGCGCCGTCCGGTGGTTCGGCCGCGAGGTCTTCGGCTGGGGGCGGTGGTTCTGGCGCCAGCTGACCTCCATGCGGGTCGCGCTGCTGCTGCTGTTCCTGCTCTCCCTCGCCTCGATCCCCGGCTCGCTGGTCCCGCAGACCAGCATCGATCCGCTCAAGGCCGACGACTTCAAGGCGCGGCACGAGACGCTCACGCCGATCTACGAGAAGCTCCAGCTCTTCAACGTCTACAGCTCGGTGTGGTTCTCGGCGATCTACATCCTGCTGTTCGTCTCTCTGATCGGCTGCATCGTCCCGCGCACCTGGCAGTTCGTCGGCCAGCTGCGCGGCCGCCCGCCGGCCGCCCCGCGCCGGCTGACCCGGCTGCCCGCGTACACCACGTGGCGCACCGACGCCGACCCGGAGCAGGTGCTCCAGGCGGCGCGGCGGGTGCTCAAGGGGCGCCGCTTCCGTACGCAGGCGACAGGTGACGCGGTCGCCTCGGAGAAGGGCTATCTGCGCGAGGCGGGCAACCTCCTCTTCCACATCGCACTGATCGTGATGCTGCTGTCCTTCGCGGCAGGCCAGCTGTGGAAGTCCGAGGGCGGCAAGCTGATCGTGGAGGGCGACGGCTTCAGCAACAGCCTCACCCAGTACGACGACTTCCAGTCCGGCCCGTGGTTCGACGCCGACGATCTGGCCCCCTTCCGCTTCCGGCTGGACGAGTTCAACGCCACGTACGAGCGCAGCGGCCCGAACATGCGCACCCCGCGGACCTTCCGCGCCGACGTGACGTACCGGGACGGCGTCGACGGCCCCGAGCGCAAGGCCTCCATCAAGGTCAACGAACCGCTGGAGGTCGCGGGCTTCAAGGTCTTCCTGCTCGGGCACGGCTACGCACCGGTGGTCACCGTCCGGGACGGCGAGGGCGACATCGCGTACAAGGGGCCGGTGGCCTCGCTGCCGGCGGAAGGCACCAACCTCACCGAGAACGTGGTCATCAAGGTGCCGGACTACCGCGACAAGGACGGCAAGAAGGACCAGCTGGGCTTCCAGGGGTACTTCGTGCCGACCGCGGACCTGAACACGGGCACGATGCTGTCCCAGTTCCCCGCGCTCGACAACCCGATGCTGTTCCTGACCGCGTACCACGGCAACCTGGGCATGGACGCCGGCGTGCCGCAGAACGTGTACCGGCTCGACACCTCGAAGATGAAGCAGTTCAAGGCGCCCGGCGGCAAGGGAGCGGCCTTCTCCAGCGCGCTGAAGCCCGGCGAGACCATGAAGCTGCCGAACGGCGCCGGAACGCTGGAGTTCGAGGGAGTCAAGGAGTGGGCGACCTTCCAGATCTCCCACAAGCCGGGCAACACCGGTGCCCTGTTCGGCGCGTCCGCGGCGGTGGTGGGCCTGGCCGCCTCGCTGTTCATCCAGCGCCGCCGGGTGTGGGTGCGGGCCGTGCCGGCCGACGACGGCACGACGGTCGTCGAGATGGCCGGGCTCGGCCGCAGCGAGTCGGCCAAGCTCCCCGAGGAACTCGCCGACCTGGCCGTCAGCCTCCAGGCGGACGCGCCCCCGGCAGCGGACCCCGGCCCTGACGCCGACCCCGACCCCGACCCCGATCCCGCCGATCCTGCCGACCCCGCAGACCCCGCCGACCCCGTCGAAGGAGCGCGCGCGTGAACCTCGCTGCCGCAGCCAACGAAAGCATGGCCCAGAACAGCAATGTGCTGATCTATTCGGCCATGGCGGTCTACACCATCGCGTTCCTCGCCCATATCGCCGAGTGGGTGTTCGGCAGCCGCAGCGCCGTGGCCCGCACCTCCGCCGCGGCCTCCTCCGCCGCCGAGTCGGCGACCGCCAAGGTGACCGTCCAGCCCGGTGCAAGCACCGGCTCCACTGGAACGGCCGTACTGGAGCGCCCCAAGGTGATCACCCGCTCCGCCGCGGGCAGCCGCGACGTCCCGGACGGGCCGGGCGCCGCGGGCACCAGCGAGCAGGGCGACATGTACGGCCGGATCGCGATCGGCCTGACCACCCTGGCGTGGCTCCTCCACGCGGGCGGGGTGCTCGCTCGCGCGCTGTCGGTGAAGCGGGCGCCGTGGGGCAACATGTACGAGTTCTCCACGACCTTCGCGATGGTCGCGGTCGGCACCTACCTGGCGCTGCTGCTGCTCAAGAAGAACGTGCGCTGGATCGGGCTGGTACTGGTCACCAGCGTCCTGCTGGACATGGGCCTGGCCGTCTCCGTGCTGTACACCGAGTCCGATCAGCTCGTCCCCGCCCTGCACTCCTACTGGCTGTGGATCCACGTCAGCTGTGCGATCCTCTGCGGCGCGGCGATGTACATCGCCGCCGTCTCCACGCTGCTCTACCTCTTCCGCGACCGGTACGAGGCGCAGTTGGAGAACCCCGAGGGCAAGCAGTTCCGGCCGGCTCTGAAGTCCCTCCTGGAGCGGGTCCCCTCGGCCGCGTCGCTGGACAAGTTCGCGTACCGGATCAATGCCACGGTCTTCCCGCTGTGGACGTTCACCATCATCGCGGGCGCGATCTGGGCCGAGGCCGCGTGGGGCCGCTACTGGGGCTGGGACCCCAAGGAGGTCTGGTCCTTCATCACCTGGGTCGCCTACGCCTGCTACCTGCACGCCCGCGCCACCGCCGGGTGGAAGGGCCGCAAGGCGGCCTACCTGGCGCTGATCGCCTTCGGCTGCTACCTGTTCAACTACTACGGCATCAACATCTTCGTCAGCGGCAAGCACTCCTACGCCGACGTCTGACCGCTCCTCGAGCCCCGTACGTCCCGTACGCCTGCGGCCGGTTCCCCTGTGACTCAAGTCACGGGAACCGGCCGTCGTCGTACGGACAGTTCCAGATGTGACGACGACTCTGCGCACTCGGATCCGGGACGGCGATCCCGACGCCTTCGCGACGCTCTTCGACGACTACGCCCGCTCCGTCTACAACCACGCCTTCCGGCTGACGGGTGACTGGGCGACGGCCGAGGACGTCGTGTCGCTGACCTTCCTGGAGGCCTGGCGGCTGCGCGCCAGGGTCGACGCCGAGGGCGGCAGCCTGCGGCCCTGGCTGCTGGGCATCGCGACCAACACCGTCCGCAACACCAGACGCGCCGCCCGCCGGCACAGCGCCGCGATGTCCCGGCTGCCCCGCGACACCGCAGTCCGCGACTTCGCCGACGAGGTCGCGGGCCGGATCGACGACGCCGAACTGCTCGCCGCCGTGACCTGCGCCTTGGACGCGCTGCGCCGCCCCGAACGCGAGGTGCTCGCGCTGTGCGTGTGGTCCGGGCTGGACTACGCGGCCGCCGCCGACGCGCTCGGCGTTCCCGTGGGCACGGTGCGGTCCCGGCTGTCCCGGGCCCGCAAGAAGCTCGCCGCGGCGGTGGAGAAGAACACGGCGAAGAAGAACCGGGAACCCGGCCGCCGCCGCGCACAGGTGAGAGATGGCCGCACGCCTGCGGCCAGGCCCATCCAGGAGGGAAACCGATGAACGACATCCCGCCGCTCCCCGAGCGCGACCTTCCGCCGGGCCGTCACCGACTCCTCAAGGAGCACCTGATGAGCGAGATCCGGCAGCCCGAGGCGAAGACCGCCGAAGAACCCCGCACCCGCAGGGCGTGGCTGCGTCCGGTCGTCGTGGGCCCCGCCCTCGCGGGCGCCCTCGCGTTCGCGGTGGTCGCGGGGATGGCGGTGACGGGAATGGACGACGGCGAGGGCGTGCGGGTCGGCCGTGACGGCAAGGCCACGTACGCCTTCGCGCCGCGGGTCAACGCGGACACCAAGGACAACGCGCCCGAGGTGCTTGCCCGCATCGCGACCGTCGCCGAGAAGTCGAAGGCCGTCGGGGGCATCCGCGACGACCAGTTCGTCTACATCCGCAGCACGATCGCCTTCGTGGAGACCTTCAAGGACAAGGCCCCCCGCCTCGACCCGCTGCACCGCCGCGAGATCTGGGAGTCGGTGGACGGCTCCCGCTGGGGGCTCCTCCGCGAGCCCGGCATGGAGGGCAACGAGAACGAACCGATGGAGCCCGAGGCCGGCCCGGGCGAGACCGGATACGACTTGTCCACCAGCTACCGCCACCTCCAGACCCTCCCGACCGATCCCGACGAGATGCTGAAGTGGATCTACGACGCGGTGGAGAGGGTGGGCAGCGACAAGGAGCCGGACCAGGCCGCGTTCGTCCTCGTCGGCGACCTCATCAAGGAGTCGATGGTGCCGCCGAAGGTGAGCGCCGCCCTCTACCGGGCGGCCGCGAAGATCCCGGGCGTCGTCGTGGTGCCGGACGCGGTGGACGCGACCGGCCGGCACGGGGTGGGCGTCGCGCGGATCGACTCGAGTGGCGGCACCCGCGACGAATGGATCTTCGACAAGAAGACGATGGAGTACCTCGGCGAGCGCAGCGTCGCGACCAGCGACGCCTTCAACGCCGAGCCCGGCCAGGTGCTGGGCACCACCGCCGTGCTGGAGCGGGCCGTGGTGGACAAGGCGGGTCAGCTCCCGCGCACCCAGAAATCAGCCTGACGCGGGCCGGGCGCCGCGACCATCCCGCCCCGCCGGCTGACACGGGGTTCAGCGGGCGGGCGGGGCGTCGTCGGGGCCGTCGTCCTTGCGGCGCGGTTCCTCGTCGTCCCCGTCGCCCTTGGTGGCCTTGCCCTGACGGTCGTTCAGCGACTTGAGGAACTCCGGGTTGTCGTCCGGCGCGACCCAGCCGCCGCGCCGTCCGCCCCGGCCGGCGCCCCCGCCGCCCACGGCGAGCGTCCGCTGCCGTCCGGCGATCAGCCACGAGACCGAGCCGACGACCGGGAAGAGCAGCACCAGGATCGCCCAGATGGGCTTGGGCAGGTAGCGCACGTCCTGCTCGTCGGTGGTGATGCAGTCGATGAACGCGTAGATGCTGAGCGCCAGCGGTACCAGAATCAGCAGCACTCGGAGCATGGAGCCGTCCCCCTGCGTGTGGTGATCGGGCCCGGAACTACGGCCCGGGGTTCCGCACCAGAGTAGACCGCGCCCGGCGTCGGCCGGTCAGGGGCGATGGCGGATACTGGACCGCATGGCTTATGGCGATCTTCGTTCCTTCCTGCGGGCTCTTGACCGAGAAGGCGACCTCAAGCGTGTGAAGGTCGAAGTCGATCCGTATCTGGAGATCGGCGAGATCACCGACCGGGTGAACAAGGCGGGCGGTCCGGCGCTGCTCTTCGAGAACGTCAAGGGCTCGTCGATGCCGCTGGCCATGAACGTCTTCGGCACCGACCGCCGGCTGCTGAAGGCCCTGGGCCTGCGCTCGTACGACGAGATCACCGAGAAGATCGGCGGGCTGGTCAGGCCGGAGCTGCCGCAGGGCTTCGGCGGGATGCGGGAGGCGTTCGGCAAGCTCGGCAGCATGGCGCACGTGCCGCCGAGGAAGGTCAAGGACGCGCCCGTCCAGGAGGTCGTCCTGCAGGGTGACGAGGTGGACCTGGAGGCGCTCCCGGCGCTGTTCACCTGGCCGAAGGACGGCGGGTCCTTCTTCAACCTGGGGCTCACCCACACCAAGCACCCCGAGACCGGGGTGCGGAACCTGGGCCTGTACCGCCTCCAGCGCCACGACCGGCGCACCATCGGCATGCACTGGCAGATCCACAAGGACAGCCGCAATCACTACCAGGTGGCGGCGCGGCGCGGCGAGCGGCTGCCCGTGGCCATCGCCTTCGGCTGCCCGCCGGCCGTGACGTACGCCTCCACCGCGCCGCTCCCCGGGGACATCGACGAGTACCTCTTCGCGGGCTTCCTCCAGGGCAAGCGGGTGGAGATGGTCGACTGCAAGACCGTGCCGCTCCAGGTCCCGGCGCACGCCGAGGTGGTGCTGGAGGGCTGGCTGGAGCCGGGGAAGACGCTGCCGGAGGGCCCGTTCGGGGACCACACGGGCTTCTACACCCCGCAGGAGGACTTCCCGGCGCTGACCATCGACTGCGTCACGATGCGCGAGCGGCCGCTGCTCCAGTCCATCGTGGTCGGCCGCCCGCCGACCGAGGACGGGCCGCTGGGGCGGGCCACGGAGCGGTTCTTCCTGCCCCTGCTGAAGATCATCATTCCGGACATCGTGGACTACCACCTGCCGGAGGCGGGCGGCTTCCACAACTGCGCGATCGTCTCGATCGACAAGAAGTACCCCAAGCACGCGCAGAAGGTGATGCACGCGATCTGGGGCGCGCACATGATGTCGCTGACCAAGCTGATCGTGGTGGTCGACGCCGACTGCGACGTGCACGACCTGCACGAGGTGGCCTGGCGGGCGCTGGGCAACACCGACTACGCCCGCGACCTGACCGTCGTCGAGGGCCCGGTGGACCATCTGGACCACGCCTCGTACCAGCAGTTCTGGGGCGGCAAGGCGGGCATCGACGCGACGAGGAAGCTGCCCGAGGAGGGCTACACCCGCGACGGCGGCTGGCCGGACATGGTCGAGCCGGATCAGGCGACGGCCGATCGGGTGACGCGCCGCTGGCGGGAGTACGGACTGTGAGCGACGCACGCGAGGCCGCCGGGCCGCAGACGACACGGATGACCGCACCTCTTCGCCTCGCGGGCGGAGAAGCGAACGAGGAGACACTGTGAGCGCTTCCGCGGCCGCGGTGCCGCAGCCGGGGCGCACCAAGGCCTTCCTGCGGCTGGTGATGATCGAGCACTCGGTCTTCGCGCTGCCCTTCGCCTACATCGCCGCGCTGACCGCGATGTTCTCGGACGACGAGCGGGTCCACTGGGCGGAGCTGCTCCTGGTGACCGTCGCGATGGTGGGCCTGCGTACGTTCGCGATGGCCGCCAACCGGATCATCGACCGCGAGATCGACGCGCGCAATCCGCGCACCGCCGGACGCGAACTGGTCACGGGCGCGGTCTCGGTGCGGTCCGCGTGGACCGGCGCGCTGATCGCGCTGGTCGTCTTCCTGGGCGCGGCCGCCCTGCTCAACCCGCTGTGCCTGGCGCTCGCCCCGGTCGCCGTGGTCCCGATGGTGGTCTATCCGTACGGCAAGCGGTTCACGAACTTCCCGCAGGCCATCCTGGGCCTCGCCCAGGCCATGGGGCCGGTCGGCGCCTGGCTCGCGGTCACCGGGGCCTGGTCCTGGGACGCGGTGATCCTCGGCCTGGCCGTCGGCGTGTGGATCGGCGGCTTCGACCTGATCTACGCCTGCCAGGACGTCGAGACGGACCGGGAGCAGGGGGTCGGCTCGGTACCGGCCCGCTTCGGCATCCCGGCCGCCCTGTGGGGCGCGCGCGGCTGTCATGCCGTCACCACCGCGCTCCTGGTCTGGTACGCGCTGGCCACCGGCGCGGGGGCGTTCTTCTGGTGCGGGCTGCTGGTCGTCGCCGCGGCCTTCGTCTACGAGCACAACGTGGTCAGGCCGCACGACCTGTCCCGGCTCAACCGCGCCTTCTTCACCGTGAACGGTTTCGTGGGCATCGCCCTGTTCGTGTGCGCGCTGGCGGACCTGCTCGTGCGCGGACTGAGCGTATGAGCGCCGACGGATAGGCTCGGCCTGTGGAGCCGAGTGAACAGCACAGCGAGAGCCAGGACCGTGTGGTGCCGCCGCGCCGTCCCTGGGTGGTCGGTGTCTCCGGAGCTTCCGGGACGCCGTACGCCGCCTCGGTGCTGCGCGGGCTGCTGCGGGCGGGCGAGGCCGTGGACCTGGTGGTCAGCCGGGCGTCGCGGCTGACGCTGCTGGACGAGACGGGGATCGCGTTCCGGGACGCGCACTGGCGGGAGGATCTGCGGGCGTGGCTGGCGCGCGGTGCGGACGGCACCCCCGACGCTTTCGACGTGGATGTGTCAGGCGTGCGGCACTGGGCGGCCGGGGATCTGGCGGCGGGCCCGTCGTCGGGTTCGTACCCCGTCAAGGGCATGCTGATCGTCCCGGCGAGCACGGCGTGTGTGGCCGGGGTGGCGCTGGGCCTGTCGAAGGACCTGCTCCAGCGGGTGGCGAGCGTGACGCTCAAGGAGCGGCGGCCGCTGGTGGTCGCGGTGCGGGAGACCCCGCTGAACGGGCAGACGCTGCGGCATCTGGTGGCGCTGGACGAGGCGGGAGCCGTGGTGCTGCCCGCCTCGCCGGCGTTCTACGCGGGGGCGACGCACATCCAGGATCTCGTGGACTTCGTCGCCGGGCGGGTGCTCGACGCGGTCGATGTGCCGCACAAGCTGTACCGCCGATGGGAAGGGGAGCTGCGCGCAGGTGGCGGCTCCCGGGGGGAGGGCTAGCGCTTCTTCTTGGCCGCGGCGCGCTTCTCGGCGCGGGTGCGGTGGGAAGCGGGCTGATGGGCACGCGAGCGGTTGGCCAGTTCCTGCAGCTCGCGCATGCGGATGTAGGCCATCTCGATCGTGTACACGGTAGGACTCATCTCCTGAGGATCGTCTTTGATCGTTTGAAAGATTTACAGGGCATCGGGCCCTGATGCCTTAGATTCTACATGTAAACGCGCGAGATCGCTGAATAATGGAAGGCTCCAGGTATATGGACGCGGTGGACAGGCAGCTCATCCAGGCCCTCCGGGAGAACGGCAGGGCCTCATACGCGGAGCTCGGCCGGCTCGTCGGCCTCTCCGGCCCGAGCGTCACGGACCGGATCAACCGCCTGGAGGCGGCCGGCGTGATCACCGGCTACCGCGCCACCGTGGACGCGCCCTCCCTCGGCCTGGGCGTGACGGCCCTGATCGGCATCCAGCTCTCCGACGCCACCGACCACGAGGACGTGGCGCAGCGGCTGCGCGAGCTGGCCGAGATCGAGGACTGCTGGTTCATCGCGGGCGACGACTCCTACATGCTCAAGGTGCGCGCGTCCGACGTGGACGGCCTGGAGCGCATCATCCGGCGACTGTCGGGCACCAAGGGCGTGTCGCGTACGCGGACGACGATCGTGCTCTCCACGAAGTGGGAGAACCGGGTCGGCGAACTTCCCGAAAACGTCTAGGGCTAGGCTCGTCAAGACCCGAAACGCAGACATATGGGAGGCGGCGGCCGCATGACTGCATCTGCATCGATGGATGTGGGCCTCAAGCGTGAGCTGGAGCAGAAGGTTCGCGCCGGAGAGCGGCTGTCCCGTGAGGACGGCCTCGCCCTGTACGCGTCCGACGATCTGGCGTGGCTGGGCGGGCTGGCCCACGAGGTACGGACGCGGAAGAACGGCGACGTCGTCCACTTCAACGTCAACCGTCACCTCAACATGACGAACGTGTGCACCGCGTCCTGCGCCTACTGCTCCTTCCAGCGCAAGCCGGGGGAGAAGGACGCGTACACGATGCGCATCGAGGAGGCCGTACGCCTGGCCAAGACGATGGAGGCGGAGAACCTCACCGAGCTGCACATCGTCAACGGCCTGCACCCGAACCTGCCCTGGCGCTACTACCCGCGCTCGCTGCGCGAGCTGAAGGCGGCGCTGCCGAACGTCTCGCTCAAGGCGTTCACGGCGACGGAGATCCACCACTTCGAGAAGATCTCGGGCCTGTCCGCGAGCGAGATCCTCGACGAGCTGATCGACGCCGGCCTGGAGTCGCTGACCGGCGGCGGCGCGGAGATCTTCGACTGGGAGGTGCGGCAGCACATCGTCGACCACGACACCCACTGGGAGGACTGGTCGCGCATCCACCGCCTGGCGCACGAGAAGGGCCTCAAGACCCCGTGCACCATGCTGTACGGGCACGTCGAGGAGCCCAGGCACCGGGTGGACCACGTGCTGCGGCTGCGTGAGCTCCAGGACGAGACCGGCGGCTTCCAGGTCTTCATCCCCCTGCGCTACCAGCACGACTTCGTGGACATGAAGGACGGCAAGATCCGCAACCGCCTTCAGGCGCGGACGCAGATGGCGACGGGCGCGGAAGCCCTGAAGACGTTCGCGGTGTCGCGGCTGCTGTTCGACAACGTCCCGCACGTGAAGGTCTTCTGGGTGATGCACGGCGTGCAGACGGCCCAGCTCGCGCTCAACCACGGCGCGGACGACATGGACGGCTCGGTCGTCGAGTACAAGATCACGCATGACGCGGACAACTACGGCACGCCGAACAAGCTCACCCGCGACGACCTGCTGGAGCTGATCCGCGACGCGGGCTTCCGCCCGGTGGAGCGGAACACGCGGTACGAGGTCATCCGCGAGTACGACGGCCCGGACCCGGAGCGCCGCGAGTCGCCCCAGCCGATGCGCCTCTGAGCCGGGGCCTGGTCGCCGACCTCCGCGTGGCGGCGGACGCGCTGAAATGATCCATAAGGGGGCGTGATTCACTGGTTGCCTGGTTGTACAGGATCTCCCCGCAGAAAGAAGTCCGGCCGTGCCTCTCAAGCCGAACGCGACGTTCCGCTACACCGTCATGCGTCTGGGTGTCTTCGCCGCCTGCTTCCTGGTCATGTGGGCCCTGGTCTACTTCAAGGTGGTCCCCGCCGGAGCCAACAACTCCAACCTCTTCTGGGTGCTGCTGCTCTCGCTCGTCGTCTCCGCGCCGCTGAGCCTGGTCCTGCTGCGCAAGCAGCGCGACGCCATGTCCGAGCAGATCGTCCCGAAGGTCGATCGCTTCAAGGAGAAGCTGGCCGCCAACCGCGGCCAGGAGGACGGCGTACAGGACGGCGTGTAAGCCTCCTCACAACCGCGAGCCTCCGCCCGGCCATCCCGCCCGCATCCGTGCGGCGCCCCCGGCAGCACGCCCCGCCCCAGCAGTCGCTGGCAGGCGGGGCGTTCGCGTTCCGGGCGCCTTGCCCTCGCCCGCCGGCGCCCTCCACATCCGCCCCGCGCCCCCAAAGGATCTCTTTGAGAACCCCAAAGCCGTGGTGTTAATGTGTTCGATATGAAGACAGCAGCCGCGCACCCGATTCCCATGAGCGTTCCGCTCGTGGCGCGCCTGCACATCGATCTTTGCCGCTGTCTGTCCGCGGCCTGTCGCCACCGCTGACGTTTCCCCCGAGCAGCGGCCGGAGATCCATAACGGACCCTCCGGCTTTCTCATGTCCCCCATTCCTGTCCCCGGAGTGTGTCCGTTGTCCTCCACGCCGCCCGAGCCCATATCCAAGGCGGGCTCCGCAGCCTCCTCTTCCGCCTCATCGCCGTCCTTCCGCCTCCCCAAGGTCCCGTTCTGGGCGCAGATCCTGCTGGGTCTCGTCCTGGGTGTGCTGCTCGGCTGGGCCGCCCGCAGCGGTGACGTCGGCTGGCTGGTCACCACCCTCGACAAGATCGGCTCGATCTTCGTCCAGCTGCTGAAGCTGGCCGTCGCCCCGCTGGTCTTCTTCGCGATCCTGGTCTCGATCACCAACCTGCGGAACGTCAACAACGCCGCCCGGCTGGCCACCCGGACCCTCCTGTGGTTCATGGCCACCTCGCTGATCGCGGTCGCCATCGGCCTCACGATCGGTCTGCTGACCAACCCCGGTTCCGGCACCGGCCTCACCCCCAAGGACGGCGCCAAGCCCGAGAACGCGGGCTCCTGGCTGGACTTCCTCACCGGCATCGTCCCGGAGGACGTGGTCACCCCGTTCACCGAGCTGAACGTCCTTCAGATCGTCTTCATGGCCGCCGTCGCCGGTGTCGCCGCCCTCCAGCTCGGCGAGAAGGCCAAGCCGATCCTCGACCTCAGCCAGGCCGTCCTGGAGCTGCTCCAGAAGGCCCTGTGGTGGGTCATCCGGCTCGCCCCGCTGGGCACCCTCGGCCTCATCGGCTTCGCCATCGCCGAGTACGGCTGGGACCTGATCGGCAAGTACGCCACCTTCACCGCCGACATCTACATCGGCTGCGCCCTGGTGATGTTCGGCGTCTACCCGCTGCTGCTGGCCACGGTCGCCAAGGTCAACCCGCTCCAGTTCTTCCGCGGCGCCTGGCCCGCCATCCAGCTCGCCTTCGTCTCCCGCTCCTCCGTCGGCACCATGCCGCTGACCCAGAAGGTCACCGAGCGCCTGGGCGTGCCGAAGGAGTACGCGTCCTTCGCGGTGCCGTTCGGCTCCACCACCAAGATGGACGGCTGCGCCTCGATCTACCCGGCCATCGCCGCGATCTTCATCGCCCAGATCTTCGACGTGCACCTCGACCTCGGCGACTACCTGCTCATCGCCTTTGTCTCGGTCGTCGGCTCGGCCGCCACGGCGGGCCTGACCGGCGCGACCGTCATGCTGACCCTGACGCTGTCCACGCTCGGCCTCCCGCTGGAGGGCGTCGGCCTGCTGATGGCGATCGACCCGATCGTGGACATGATGCGCACGGCCACGAACGTCGCCGGCCAGGCGCTGGTCCCGGTGATCGTCGCCGCGCGGGAGAAGATCCTGGACCGCGAGGCGTACGACTCCGCCACGGGCTCCCCGGTCGACGCGGAAGACGTCCGCGGCGCCGAGCAGAAGGTGGCCGTTCCGGTGGCCGCCGTGTAGCGACGACGCGACGACGCTGATACGCGACGTGCCCCGGCCTCATGGGATGAGGCCGGGGCACGGTGCTGTACGGATGGCGGTGGCCGTCAGCGCTGTGCGGGCGGGCGCCCGCCACCACCGCCCTTAGAGGAGGCCCTAGTCGTCGATGGCGCCGGGGGCCAGGGCGGGGGCGGGGAAGGCGTGCCGGGCCTCGCCGCCGGACCACCACACGCCGATGGCGAAGACCGCGGTCGCCTCCAGCAGCGCCGCGCGGTCCAGCCCGCCGCAGGGCATCGGGGCGCAGCCCATCGACGTGATCAGCTCCGAGGCCAGCGCGGCGGCGGACGGCGCGTCCGCGCAGAAGGGCACGGCCAGCGGCGCACCCTCGAACGCGGGCCGCGGCAGGGTCCAGATGCTCTCGTGGCAGATGCCGAAGACCTTGGCGACATGCGCCTCCGGCGCGGCGGCCGCCAGGCGCGCGGCGACCGAGTCCGTGCCGCCGGCCGTGGTCAGGGCCGGGCCGTCGGCGCCGGGCGCCATCGGCACCGTGCAGTCGAGCAGGGTCCGCCCGGCGAGCTGAGGGGCCAGCTCCTTGGCCAGCAGCGGTGCGGCGTCGGCGGGTACGGCGACCAGCACGGCCTCGCCGTACCGCGCCGCCTCGGCCGGCCCGCCGTGCTCGGCGGCCCCGATACGGGCCGCCGTCGCGGCGGCGGCCGCGGCGTCCCGCCCGCCCACCATGACCTGGTGCCCGGCCCGCACCCAGGCCCCGCCCAGCGCCGCCGCCATGGCGCCCGTACCGAGAATGCCGATGCGCATCGTCCTGCTCCCGTTCGTGTCGTGGTTCGTGTCATGGGACGTCGTGTCGTGGGACGACGTGTCGTGTGTCATGTCCTGGACGCTAGGTGGGCCGATGCACACCACTTGGTAGGCATCGGCAGGGCAGGATGTCGGCATGGGAGCGTCGGGGGAGGACATGGGAATGCCGGGGGAGGGCATGGGCGGCGATCCGTTCGCGGCGGACTGCCGGGCCCGGATCGCCTTCGAGGTGTTGGCCAACCGCTGGGACAGCGTCGTCGTCTTCGTCCTCGGCGAGAACGGCCCGATGCGCCCCCGCGCGCTGCTCGCCCGGATCGGCGGCCTCAGCCCCAAGGTGCTCAACGACGCGCTGCGGCGGCTGGAGTACAACGGCCTGGTGGAGCGCCGCCGCTACGCCGAGGCCCCACCCCGCGTCGACTACACCCTCACCGAGGCGGGCACCGCCCTGCTCGACCCGATCCGCGCACTGGGCGCCTGGGCCGCGGTCCACGGGGACGCCGTCCTGGCGGCCCAGGACCGCTTCGAAGGGTCCCGGGCGTCAAACGCCTGACGCGCCGTTACCAGCCTTGCTTTACGGCAGACTTGTCTCCCCGTGGCGGATGACGCCAGGGGTGGGAGACAAGGGTAGAGGGGGCGGGCGCTGTGGAGTGCTGGCTGGCCGTGGCGGGCGAGGACCGGTTCGACGCCAAGGTGGAACTGACCGAATGGCTGGCGAACGAGCCCGAGTTACGAGGCCGGGTGCGGTCGGCCCCCGCCGCCCCGGGCGCGGGTGAACTGGGCGGAGGCTGGGCGGACGCCCTGGTCGTCACCCTCAGCGGCGGCGGCGCGCTCACCGTGCTGGCGCGCACCTTGGCCGTCTACCTCAAGCAGCCCAGGCGCCGTAACGCGCGAGTGGAGATCGTCGCACCGGACGGGCGGCGTACGGAGGTCTCCGCCGAGCACGTGAAGAGCCTCGCCGAGGTGGAGGCGCTGCTGCGGGTGGCGTTGCACGCGCAGCAGCAGGACGCGGGCCGGGACGGCGAGAGCCAGGACCCGGAGCCGGGCCAGGACCTCGAGCCGGGCCAGGGCCAGGGCCAGGGCCAGGACGGAGCGTCGGCGGCAGGGGGCCAGTGAGCGTGCGCCTGCCTGACCGGGACCGTTCCCGCGCCGTACTGATCGGCGTCGGCGGGTACACCAGCCCCGCGCTGCCCGATGTGCCGGCGGTCCACAACAACGTGCGCGACTTGCGCCGCGAACTCACCAGGACACGCGGCGGGGCCTTCCACCCCGAGCACTGCGTGGAGATCGCCGACCCGGTGGAGGGCCACGGCGTGGGCCGCCAGCTCCTCCACGCGGCCCGCCAGGCCGAGGACGTGTTCCTCGTCTATTACGCGGGCCATGGGCTGGTGGGACAGCGCAGACGGGAGCTGTATCTGGCCTTGGTCGAGACCGACCCGGACGCGCTGATCTACACCGCGCTGTCGTTCGAGGGGGTGCGGGAGGCGTTCCTCGCCAGCCCGGCGAAGAACCGGATCCTGCTGCTGGACTGCTGCTTCTCCGGCCGCGCGATCGGCGAGCACCTGTCGGACGACGTGTCGGCGGTGATGGGCCAGATCGACATCTCCGGTACGTACATCCTGACGTCGGCCCCGGCGAACGAGCCCGCCGTCGTGGCCCCGGGCGCCCGGCACACCGCCTTCACCGGGGAACTCATCTCCCTGCTGCGGGAGGGGATACCGGGCGCCGCGTCCGGTGTGCCCGGTGCATCCGGTGCGTCCGGCCTGACGCTTGACGCGTTGTACCGGGGGCTTCACCGGTCGCTGACGGGACAGGGCTTGCCCGCGCCGCAGCGGTGCGGGACGGAGACGGCGCAGGAACTGGTGCTCACCGAGCGCACGCCGGTCGCCCCCACCCCGGGCTCCCCGCCGTCACCGGGGCAGGCCACGCCCGAGGAACTGGTCGAGGCGGGCGATCTCGAAGAGGCCGTGGCCGCCTACCGCCCGCTGGCCGAGGGGGACCTCGCGACGTACGGCGAGATGTTCGCCGCCGCGCTGCTGAAGTGGGGCGTGCAACTCACCCGCGAGGGGCGCCACGAGGAGGCGCGGGCCGCGGACGCCGAAGCCGTGGGGGTCTACCGGACGCTGGTCAAGGCGGACGCGACCCGATACCGCCCCCATCTGGCCAAAGCGCTGAGGCATCTGAGCTTCGACCTGAAGAATCTGGGCCGGATGGAAGGAGCGCGGAGCGCCCTCGAAGAATCGGTGCGGTTGTTCCGGATGCTCGCCGGACAGGACCCCTTGCTCCACCGCGGCGATCTCGCGAAGGCCCTGGAGAGGCTGGGTGCCATCCTGACCCGCCTGGGGCGGCAGGCGAAGGCATCAGTCGTCTACGACGAGTTGGCCGGGCTGTATCGAGCCTGGGTGGAGGAAGGAGAGCCCGGGTATCGCTGGGACCTCGCATGGGCGCTCGGCCAGATGGCCGACATCCTCAGCGGGTTGGATCAGCACGAGAAGGCGCTCCTGGCCAATGAGGAGTCGGTGTCGCGGTACCGAGAGCTGGCGACCGAGGACCCCACCAGCTCAAACGAGGCGCTCGCCAATGAACTGGGTGTCCGCAGGCGCATCCTCACCGAGGTCGGCCGCCTCGACGAGGCACTGGAGGTGAGCGACGAGGCGGTGGACATCTACCGGGTCCTGGCCGAGGAGTCCCCGCAGAACCATCGCGGCGACCTTGTCGACGCCCTGGTCGACTACGGCGTGGCCCTGACGAATCTCGATCGGCACAAGGAAGCCCTTGAGGCCGACACCGAGGCCGTGGACCTGCTCCGGCTCATGGCCAAGGCCGACCCGGGGGCCTACCGCCACACGCTTGCCTGGGTGCTGGAGAACCTGAGCATCGACCTTCGGGAACTGGACCGGGAGGAGGAGGCGCAGAAGGCCACCGAGGAGGCGGAGGCGCTGAGGGCACTCGACGCGGCGGAGGAGTGAGGCGCCCGGCCCGCGACAGGCTCTAGCCCACGGCCTCGTACATCTCCGCGGTGACCTCGACGGCTGTGTCCTTGTTCATGGAAAAGGTGTCGTCCAGGGCGACTTCACCGACCGTGCTGCCGACCCATACGCACATGGCGGCTGGGGTGTGCCCGGTCTTGAAATCCTGGCACTTCAGAACGTCGCTGCCGAAGTCTTCGTACGCGTAGCCCTGGGGGTCACCCACGGGTACGGCGTCCGGGCCGATCATGTACTGCGCGTCGGTCTTGAGCAGGTGGTCCGCGATCATTTCCTGGTTCCCCACCGATTCCGCGGTGATGCCCTTGAACTTCATCGTCGACCTGCCCATCGAGCCGCCGCTGTACCAGGCGATCGTGGACTTCGGGCCGGTCAGGCCGGGAATCCGCCGCATCGCCTGCTGCTCGCCCTCCTCAGCCTTGGCCCTGGGGTCGCCGTACTCCGGCGGCCCGCTCTGGAGGGTGTAGCCGTACACCTCCTGGGGGGCGACCATGGCCTCTCCCGGGCCCCTGCTCTTCTTCCCGTCGTCATCGCTGCCGGTGAACAGCACGATGCCGCCGACAGTCGCGACGATGGCCACCATGGCAGCGATCACCAGGCCACCGGTCTTGCCGTTCCTGCCCCCGCCGGGCGGCGGTGCCTGGCCGTACGGTGCCGGATGGCCTGGGGCCGACTGCTGATAGCCGTAGCCCGGGCCGCTGCCCGGAGGCTGGCTGTAACTCATGGTGCGAATTCCCCCGTGGATATGAGTCATTGATCTTAATGCACGGCTGCGAGCACCAGGATGGCCGAGGAGGGCCCTCAGAACTACCGAGTGAACTCATTGCCAACGCGGCTGTGCACTCAGCGCTAAGGACGTGCCGGCCATATCGCGGCACGCTGGGGAGAAGTTCGCCGATGGCCTGAAGGCCGCCCCGGAAGATCCAGGTCGGCAAGAGGGACGACCCCAACTGGCGCCACGACAACGTCACCACCTGATACGGGGGACAACCAGCTATGGCATCCATCCTCGCGCGTACTGCCGCTGCGGCAGGCGCCGCAATCGTCACCGCCGCCATCTTCGCTTCACCCGCCGCCGCCGACTCCACCACGCCGGTCGCCCCGAAGGCTGCGGCCGGGACGCCCGACGTCACCTTCGGGTCCCGCGCCGATCAGCTCGGCGACGGCACCATCTGGGCCAAGGACCGCCACGGAAACGTCGTCGCCGAAGTCCACTGGCAGGCCGACCCCGGCGGCGACATGTACCCCAAGGGCGACACCCTCTACGTCTATGACTTCGCGGCCGACGGCTTCGGCGCGCGCGGCGAGGCGTCCATAGGCATCAAGATCAGCGCCAGCGGAAACGGCGACGGCGCCAAGCAGACCAAGGACGTCGCCGAGGGCAAAAAGCTCTACATCAACCTGTGCGTGACCAGCTCCTCGGGCAACCTGTGCTCGCCCGGCCTGAATGTGAAGGCCTGACGCGCGGTGTAGTCCTGACCGGCCCGAAGGGCCCATGAACGAGGGCCGTACCCGTTGGGGTGCGGCCCTCTTGGGCGATCCGGGTGCCCAGGCTGGGCCAACGGGTGGCTGTAACCAGTCCTTAGCCGTTGATGTCGAGTGCCGTCCCGTACAGCCGAGATACCTTCAGCCGGATGACCACCCGGCGCTCGGCGACCAACTGTGAGGGCGATCCGCCATCCCGCGAAGTGCTCCGCCGGCGGGTGCGCTCTATGATCTCGGCGGTCATCGACATGGGGGTAGGGGTATGGCAGGCGGGCGTTCGACGCGCAGGTGGTCGCTCGATGAGAAGAACTGGTCGCGGGGGTGGTGGATTCCACTGGTCGTCGTCGTCTTGGCGGCCGCGACCTGGGGCTTCCTGGGGTTCGTCGAAGGCGGCTGCACGCGCGGGCCCAGGGGCGGCTGCGTCGCCGCCGACGGCTACGAGTTGCGCAGCTGGGTGTTGTTCCTCGCTTCGATGCCCACGCTGTTCGTGGTCGGCACCGGCCTGACCGCCGACCGATGGCCGCCCGCCCTGGGCGTCGCTGCCGGCGGCGCGGCCTGCGGGCTCTACACGCTCGCGCAGGGCCACACGGTCCCGCACCTCATCATGGCGGCCGTCCTCTTCGCCCTGGCCATCACCGCACCGGCGCTCGCCTGGCGGCGCCGACGGGCAGCGCGAGCGGAGTGAGAGCGGGCCCTGCCGGCTGACGCTGACCTCCCTGGTGACCCACGGTCACGGACCACAGAAGTTGGGCCAGAGCCCAAACTCGTGAACACAACCAATCGCGAGCAGCTCCCGCCCGACCGCATCGCCCGGCGTGGTCGTGACCTCGGAGACCTCGGCCTCGCCGTCGGCGACGGCGAACGACCATACGTCGCCGCCCGGAACATGCACGGCCGCGCGCGGGTCACGCCGGAGTTGCTTGACCTTGACGCGGTCGGCAGTGGTGGAGAACCGCACGATGCGCGCTTCGGCGTCCCAGCACCGCGTGTGGCCAGGCATTCCAGTCTGTCAGGGGGCGGGGAACTCGCCGCGCTTGATGGCGGAGAGGAACGCGGACCAGGCGTCGGCGGGGAAGGTGAGGGCGGGGCCGTGGGGGTCTTTGCTGTCGCGGACGGGGACGGCGCGGGGGTCGCCGTCGGCGACCTCGACGCAGTTGTTCGCCCCTCCATCGCTGTAGCTGGACTTGCGCCACGCGGTGGGCGTCACGAGAACTCGCCGCGCTTGATGGCGGAGACGAATGACGTCCAGCCGTCGGCGGAGAAGAGCAGCGCCGGGCCGTGGGGGTCCTTGCTGTCGCGGACGGGCGTGAGGTCGGGGTAGCCGTCGGCGACCTCGATGCAGTTGTTCGGCCCCCCGTCGCTGTAGCTGGACTTGCGCCACACGGCGGTGCTCAGGTCGATGCCGAGGGATCGCATGGTGCGCCGTCCTCCATCAGTTGGTTGATGAACGCCACGGAGTCCCGGGGCGACAGGGCCAAGTCTTGTACTGCATCGTAAGACAGCCTGAGCCGTTCGATCGCGGTTGGCTCCTCGGTTAGTTCGCCGCCCTTGCTGCTCTCCATGAAGGCCGCCGTGCGGTCATCGGGACGCCTAAAGATGGTCAGTGATCCGCCCACGAGATCGTGCAGCCCCACGGAGTAGGGGAGGATCCTCACGGTCACGTGCGGAAGCGACGCCGCTTCAACGAGGTAGGCGAGCTGGGCGTGCCACTCCTCCGGGTCCAACAGAGGGCGCCTGAGTACCGCCTCATCGAGGATCGCCCGCAGGTACGGGGCAGGTTCGCGCCGCAGCACCTCCTTCCGACCCATGCGCGCTTCAAGCTGTTCCTCCAACTCCGCGAGGTTTTCTGGCCGGTGCGGTGTGGACCACAGCAGCGCGCGGGCATAGGCCTCGGTCTGGAGTAGGCCGGGAACGAAGTTCCCGGTGTAGTGCTCTATGGCCAGGGCTTCTGCCTCAAGCTCCATGTACCGCACGTACTTCTCGCGGAAAGTTGCCCCATCCTTGGCGAGCTCCCACAGGAGCATCAGCATGGGTGTCGTCCCGTAGACCGTGTCCAGTGCCTCGATGACCTCCGGGCCACCGAGGTTTCTCCCCTTCTCCAGGCTGTGCACGTGGGTGTAGTCCCATCCGACCTTGTCGGCTAGTTCCCGTAGGGACAGCCCGGACGCGCCCCGCAGCCGCGCCAGCTCATCGGCCAGCATCACGCGGGGTGACCGCTTGCCGTTCTGCGAGATGGATTTCCGTGGCGGCATCGAACACCTCTCCGTCGCTTAACCAGGCAGGCTGCGTTACGTCAACGCCCACACTGGGTGCGTACACGTGACCTTCTGGTCACGATAGGTGAACTTCCGCCAGGCTGAGGGGTGTTCAAGCGAAGACCCCCGCGACGTTCGTGGCGTCCGGGGGCGTGGCCATCAACCCCATGGAGATTGACGACATGCCGAACCCTATCGGCAGGACCTTCGAACCGCAGCCGAATCCGCCCCAGCAGGGTGGAGATCAAGACAACCCGCAGCGCCCGACCCCCACCCTCACAGAACTCGGCCAACGCGCCGACGCGCTCGCGAAGCTGATCCGGGACCACCTGGCCCGAGGGGGGAAGAAGTGACCCGCGCTTCGTACCGGTTCCGCGAGTACGCGATCACGCCGGACACCGAGCCCGATGCCGAGCCGCACACGTACGCCGTGACGTGCGTCGTATGCGAGGAGATCGGTCACCGCAGCGAGGACGTCGACGTCGCGCACGAGTGGGTGGTCCGGCACCTCAGGGCCAACCCCGAACACCTCACGTATCGGGAGCACGTCACCCGCCCGTACCGGGCCGTCCCCGGAGCGTGGCTGTGAACGCGGGCCTGATCGTCAAGGGTGCCGAGTGGGTGCTCAGTGCCGAGACCGCCGAAGGGGCGCCGGAGGGGATCTTCGGGGCGCAGTGCATCCGGTGCGGGGAAGAGGTCTGGATGGACAACGACCGGCGGCCGGTCCAGGCGTGGATGATCGACCACACGCGCGGGGACCCGGCGCACGCGCAGTTCAGGTTCACCGTGGAGCGGTTCTGCCGTGTGGACCCCGCGCCCGCCACCCCCGCCTCTGGCCCCGGCCACACCGTGCTCGTGCCGGCGGGTATGACCTCCCGCCGTCCGCCTGGTTCGCGCGCCCACGCCCTCCCGCGCCCCGCGCGGCGGCCCGCGAGCGTCTTACGCCGTGCCCTGGCCCGGGCCGGGCGTTGCGCCGGGCGTTACGCGGAGGCCCTGCTCCTCGTGTTCCTCGCGCCAGGCCGCACCCGTTCTCGACGGAAGGAGTGACGGCTCCTCCGTCAAAGCGCCGCCCCGGTGAAGACCCCCGCCCGTGCCGCCGCGGCCGCGGCTTCCGCCGCGCGGTCGGCGGTCGGCTCGTCGAGGGGGGCGTCGGTGGTCAGCAGGCGGTAGTAGAGGGGCGCGGAGACGGCGCGGATCACCTCGCGGGTGTCGGTTCCCTCCGGCAGCTCGCCTCGCTCGACGGCCTGTTGGGCACACGGTTCCCACTCCGCCACGCGGGTCTCGTAGAAGCGGTGGAGGGCCGCAGCAGCCTCGTCGTCGCAGGTGGCGGCGGCGATCACCGCCTTGAAGAGGGCGCCTTGGCGGGTGTCGGCCAGCGTGCGCTGGACGAGCCGGGCGTTGGCGCGCAGGTCGCCGAGGAGCGTGCCGGTCTCCGTGCGCGGCAGTGACTGCTCGGCCATCTCCGCGAGCAGGTCGGCGACCAGGTTGGTCGGCGTACCCCAGCGGCGGTACACGGTCGTCTTCCCGACCTCCGCGCGACGGGCCACGTCGGCGAGGTCGAGGCGGGCGAGGCCGCCTTCCGCCAGCGCGTCTCCGGCGGCGCGCAGCACCGCGGCCCGTACGCGCGCCGTCCGTCCGCCGGGGCGCACGGTGCCCGGTTCCACGCTTCCCGGGTCCATGCTTCCGCTTCCCGGTTCCACGCTTCCGGAGGTCATAACGGGACTCCAATTCCATTAAGGGGTCGAGCTCTGCTACGTTGTACCCATGTTAACGGGACGCGGGTCCCGTTAGATGTTCGTTGGGGAAGGGATCGGCCATGGAATTCAGAAGGCTGGGCGCGTCCGGGCTGATGGTGCCCGCACTGAGCTTCGGCGCGGGGACCTTCGGCGGGCGGGGAGAGCTCTTCGGCGCCTGGGGCACCACCGAGGCGGCGGAGGCGCGCCGCCTCGTGGACATCTGCCTGGAGGCCGGGGTCACGATGTTCGACACCGCCGACGTCTACTCCGGCGGCGCCTCGGAGGAGGTGCTCGGCGCCGCGATCAAGGGTCGCCGCGACCAGGTGATCCTCTCCACCAAGGCCGGGCTGCCGATGGGCGACGGACCGGGAGACGCGGGCACCTCCCGGTCACGCCTCATCAGGGCCGTCGAGGACGCGCTGCGCCGCCTCGGCACGGACTACATCGACCTCTTCCAGCTCCACGCCTTCGACGCGGGAACGCCGGTCCAGGAGGTGCTCGCCACGCTCGACGACCTCGTACGGGCCGGGAAGCTCCGCTACACCGGGGTCTCGAACTTCGCGGGCTGGCAGCTGATGAAGTCGCTCGCCGTCGCGGACCGGCACGGCTACCAGCGATACGCGGCGCACCAGGTCTACTACTCGCTCACGGGTCGCGACTACGAGTGGGAGCTGATGCCGCTCGCGGACGACCAGGGCGTCGGCGCCGTCGTCTGGAGCCCGTTGGGCTGGGGGCGGCTGACCGGCAAGATCCGTCGCGGTCGACCGCTCCCGGCCGGAAGCCGACTGCACAAGACGGCGGACTACGGCCCTCCGGTGGAGGAGGAGCTGCTGTTCCGGGTGGTCGACGCCCTCGACGAGATAGCGGGGGAGACCGGGAAGACCATTCCCCAGATCGCCATCAACTGGCTGCTGCGGCGCCCGACCGTCTCCTCCGTCCTCATCGGGGCCCGCGACGAGGCGCAGCTACGGCAGAACCTCGGTGCCGTCGGATGGAGCCTGACCGCCGATCAGGTGGCGAGGCTCGACGCCGCGAGCGCCAAGACCGCCCCGTATCCGTACTTCCCCTACGAGCGCCAGGAGGGCTTCGCCCGCCTCAACCCGCATCCCCTCGCCCGTCACGCGGGGTGATCCCGCAGCCAGGCCAGCACCTGACCGGCGTGCTCGTCCGGCGGGAAGACCGGGTAGAAGACGTGCTCGATCACGCCGTCCCGGACTATGAGCGTCAGGCGCTTGTACAGGGTCGCCCCGTCCGCGCGGAACGTGGGCAGGCCGAGCGCTTCGGCCAGCCGGAGGCCGGGGTCGGAGAGCATCGCGAAGGGCAGCCGCAGCCGCTCCACGACCTCCCGCTGGTACGCGGTGTCCTGGCTGGAGACGCCGAACACCCGGGCCGCGCCCGCGGCGGCGAGGTCCTGGTGGTGGTCGCGGAAGCCGCACGCCTCGGCCGTACAGCCGCGTGCGCCGGGGATGGCGTCCCAGCCCTCCGGTAGGTCCCGGTCGGGGCGGCCGGTGAGCGGATAGACGTACAGGACGCAGCGGCCCTTGCCGAGGGGGTCCGGCGTATCCGGCGCACTCGCCGGGTTCAGCTGGGCCGTCCCGTCCAGGCCGCCCAGCGCCACCGCGCCGCCCGCTGTGGACGGCAGCGCGATCGACGGCAGCCGCCGGCCCGCCAGGTGGGCGGCGGCGCCGTCGTCCTCGGGAACCGGCAGGCCCTCGGGGAGCCGGTGCGGGTGGTCGTTCTCGTTTGGCCAAGACGGCGAGGCACTGGTGATCACGCTTGTTGTTGACGTGCGTGGCGCGAGGGGGGTTCCGGGGTCCCAGGTCCGGGTCCGGGGTGTCGGGTCCGGGGCCCGCCGGACGGGGACGAAGGGCGGTCAGAGGTCCAGCCGTACCGCGTACCGCCGCAGCCAGGCGTCCAGCAGCAGTGCGCACTCCATGCCGAAGCGGGCCAGGTAGTCGTCCAGGGCGGTGCCGGAGGTCCGCGCGGTCGCCGTCCGGGTCACCCAGCCCGCGTCGAGAAGCGCGTGCACGGGTGCGTCCCGGTCAGCCGCCAGCGCCGCGAACTGCCTCTGTACGGCACGGGTGTAGGCGCGGTGCGGGGTGGACGGGTAGGGGCTCTTGCGGCGGTCGGCGACGGCGGCGGGCAGCAGGTCGCGGGTGGCGGCGCGCAGCAGGCTCTTCTCACGGCCGTCGTGCGTCTTCACCGACCAGGGCGCGTTGTACACGTAACTCACCAGGCGGTGGTCGCAGAACGGCACGCGCGCCTCCAGACCGCTGGCCATCGACATGCGGTCCTTACGGTCCAGCAGGCGCGGTACGAAGCGGGTCAGGGCGAGGTGGGTGACCTCGCGCATGCGCCGCTCGTGCGCGTCCGCGCCGCGGGGCCGGCCGGGTCCGTACGGGAGGTGCTCGACTTCCGCCAGCGCCTCGCGGTAGCGGTCGCGCCGGTACGCGGCGAGGCCGAGGCGCCGGCGCAGGGCGGGCGCCAGCAGCTGGTCCAGGGTGCCCGCGAAGCCCTGCTCGCCTTCCGCGACCCATGGGAAGGTGTCGCGGGCGAGCGCGCGCGGGTCGTGGAACCACGCGTAGCCGCCGAAGAGTTCGTCCGCGGCCTCCCCGGACAGCGCGACGGTCGAATGCCGCCGTACGGCCTTGAACAGCAGGTAGAGGGACGTATCGCGCTCGCCGCGGCCGATGGGGAGGTCGCGCGCGATGAGGGTCGTGGTGCGGTGCAGCGGGTCGGCGAGCTCGGCGGCGGGCAGCACGATGTCGGTGTGATCGGTGCCGGTGTGCGCGGCGACGGCGTGGGCGTACGGGCGGTCGGGGCTGGCACGCTCGGCGTCGGCGTCGGCGTCCGCGGCGCGGTCGGCGTCGGTGGCGTAGTCGGCGTTGCCGCCCGTGCCGGGGCGTGCGTCGAGGCCCGCGTCAGGGCCTGCGAAGTCCACGGCGAAGGAGGCGAGCGGGCCCTCGTCCCGTACGGCCAGGCGGCGGGCGGCCAGCGCGGTGACGGCGCTGGAGTCCAGGCCGCCGGAGAGCAGGGCGCAGCGCGGCACGTCGGCGACGAGCTGGCGGGTGACGGCGTCGTCGAGGAGGTCGCGTACGGTGCCGACGGTGGCGGCGAGCCCGTCCGTGTGCTCGGCGGTACGCAGCGACCAGTACGGACGCGTCCGCAGGCCCGCGCGGCTCACCCGCACCACATGGCCCGGTCTGACCTCGTACATCCCCCGGTAGACCGCGTGGCCGGGCGTCTTGGCCAGCGCGAACAGCTCGCGCATGCCGTCGAGGTCGACGACGGCCTCGGCCCAGGGGTGGGCGAGGATCGCCTTGGGCTCGGAGCCGAAGAGCACCCCGGTGGGCGTGGGGTGGTAGTAGAGGGGTTTGACGCCGAGCCGGTCGCGTACGAGGAGGAGCTGCTCCGCGCGGGTGTCCCACAGCGCGAAGCCGTACATGCCGTCGAGGTGCTCGGTGAAGTCCGCGCCCCATTGGAGGTAGGCCGCCAGCACCACTTCGGTGTCGCTGGCGGTGCGGAAGCGGTGGCCGCGGGCGGCCAGGGTGGCACGCAGCTCGCGGTGGTTGTACACCTCGCCGCCATAGCTGAGGACGGCGGCGGGAGGGGTCGCGTCCATCGGCTGCTGTCCGCGCGCCGGGTCGATGACGGCCAGCCTGCGGTGGCCGAGCAGCGCGTGGCGGCTGCTCCACAGCCCCTCGTCGTCCGGGCCGCGGCAGGCCATGGTGCCGGTCATGGTGAGAAGCACATCGCGCTGTGCCGTCAGGTCCCGTTCGAAATCCACCCAGCCCGTTACGCCGCACACGTCGCGTATGCCTCCTTCATCCCGGTATTCCGGGCAGTTGTACGAGGAATCTAGGGCACGGGTCTGGCCAATTCCTTGATCATCAGTGGGGGTCGCCCCGTCCGGTGTCGCATTCGGTGGACGTACGCTTGGCGGAGGGTGACGGGGGATGGGGAACGGGGGCGGGAGGGGACACGTGGACGGGGTCAAGAGCAAGCGGATGCCGCGGGCGGTCCGGGAGCAGCAGATGCTGGACGCGGCGGTGCGGACCTTCGCCCGGTGCGGATACCGGTCCGCCTCGATGGACGAGATCGCGGAGCTGGCGGGGGTCTCCAAGCCGCTGGTCTATCTGTATCTCAATTCCAAGGAAGAGCTGTTCACCGCCTGTATCCGGCGGGAGGCGGCGGCGCTGGTGGCGGCCGTGCGGGCGGCGGTGGAGCCGGACGCGGCAGCGGACCGGCAGCTGTGGAGCGGGCTGCACGGCTTCTTCGCGCACACCGCGGCGCACCCGGACGGATGGGCGCTGCTGCATGTCCAGGCGCGTACGCAGGGGGAGCCGTTCGCGCGCGAGGTGGCGGCGATGCGGGCGGAGATGGTGGAACTCGTGACCCGGCAGATCGCTGCGGCGGCCCAGGAGGCGGGGTGCGCCCTGGGGATGGCCGGGCAGGAGGTGCCGGGGCTGGCGCAGGCCCTGGTGGGTGCGGCGGAGTCGCTGGCGGAATGGGCGGGTGCGGAGGGCGGCCCGTCGGCGAAGGAGACGGCGGCCACGCTGATGAACTTCGCGTGGGCGGGGCTGGGGAATCTGACGCAGGGGCAGGCGTGGTCGCCCTGATGGGCTGAGGGGCCGTGCTGTCCCTGACCGCCGGCGCCGCCGAACGCCTCCGTGCGCCGCGGTTCCCGCTGTCACGGGGCTTCCCATGGCCTTCGGCCCGGCCTTACTTTTTCGTAAGGTTACTGACGGGTCAGGAGTCGCCATGGCAGAGCGCTCAGCACCGACCAGCCCCAGCCCCACCCACGTCGCGCCTGAAGTGGACGTCGTGGCCGGCGTGCCCCGGCAGGCGGAGGTCCCGCCACTGGTACCCCCCGTGACACACGGCAGCCTCGCCGAGATCCCTTTCGAGAACGCGGCCGAGGCACCCACCGAACCGGTCCTCAGCCGCAGGCGGCCGGACGGGAACTGGCGGGACGTCACGGCGGCGGAGTTCGCCACCGAGGTGCGCGCCGCCGCCAAGGGGCTGATCGCGCACGGGCTGCGGCCGGGTGACCGGCTCGCCATCATGGCCCGTACGACGTACGAATGGACCTTGCTCGACTTCGCCGCCTGGGCCGCGGGGCTGGTCACCGTCCCGCTGTACCCCACCTCCTCGGCCCATCAGGCGCGCTGGATCCTGCGGGACTCGGGGGCGGCGGCCTGCGCGGTGGAGAGCGTCGAACAGGCCCGGCTGATCAGCGGGGTGCGGGGAGAGCTGCCGGCCCTGGCCCACCTGTGGCAGTTCGACGCCGGGGCGATCGGCCAGATCACGGCGGCGGGCCGGGACGTCCCCGACGAGGCGGTGGAGCGGCGGCGGGCGGAGCGCGGGCCGGAGGACGTCGCGACGCTCATCTACACCTCGGGCACCACAGGGCGCCCCAAGGGCTGCGTGCTCACCCACGCCAACTTCTTCGCGGAGGTGGACAACTCCACGGAGCTGCTCCACCCGGTCTTCCGGTCCGCCAGCAGGGACCCCGCCTCGACCCTGCTGTTCCTCCCGCTGTCCCATGTCTTCGGACGCATGGTCGCCGTCGGCTGTCTGCGGGCGCGCGTCCGGCTCGGCCACGCGCCCAGCATCCGGACCGAGGACCTGCTCGCCGACCTGGCCGGCTTCCGGCCGACGTTCCTGCTCGCCATCCCGTACGTGCTGGAGAAGGTCTTCAACACCGGGCGGGCCACGGCCGAGAAGATGGGCCGCGCCGCCTCCTTCGACCGGGCCGCCCGGGTGGCCACGCGGTACGGCGAGGCGGAGGAGGCCGCGCAGCACGGCACGGGGCCGGGCCCCGGCTGGGGGCTGCGCGCGGCCCGCGCGCTGTACGACCCGCTGGTCTACCGCCGGATCAGGGCCGCGCTCGGCGGCAGGGTCCGCCACGTCATCTGCGGCGGTTCGCCGCTCGGCCGTCGGCTCGGCGCCTTCTACACCGGAGCGGGCATCGAGGTCTTCGAGGGGTACGGGCTGACGGAGACCACCGCGGCCGCCACGCTCATGCCGCCGCTCAAACCCCGGCTGGGGACGGTGGGCTGGCCGCTGCCGGGCACCGCGGTGCGGATCGCGGACGACGGCGAGGTGCTGCTCCGCGGCGGCCAGGTCTTCGCCGGGTACTGGGACGCGGGGCGCGGCGCGCCGACCGGGCACGAGGGCGGGGCGGGGGAGCGGTGGTTCGCCACCGGCGACATCGGCGCGCTGGACGCCGACGGCTATCTCACCATCACCGGCCGCAAGAAGGAGCTGATCATCACCTCGGGCGGCAAGAACGTGGCGCCCGCCCCGCTGGAGGACCGGTTGCGCGCGCATCCGCTGGTCGGCCAGTGCATGGTGGTCGGCGATGACCGCCCGTACGTCACCGCGCTGCTCACCCTCGAACCGGAGGGGCTGGCGCACTGGCGGCAGATGCACAAGAAGCAGGACATGCCGGTGCGGCTGCTGGTGGCGGACGAGGAACTGCTGGCGGACCTTCAGCGCGCTGTCGACGACGCCAACGCCCTTGTCTCGCGGGCCGAGTCGATCCGCCGGTTCGCTGTGCTGCCGGGGGAGTGGACGGACGAGTCTGGGCATCTGACGCCGTCACTGAAGCTGAAGCGGGCGGCGGTGGCGCGCGACTTCGCCAAGGAGATCGAGGGCCTCTACGAGCGATAGCGGGGGGTGGGGCGCGCGATAGCGGGGGCGGGGCGCGCGACAGCGGGTCGGGCGGTGCGGCGGCAGGTCGGGCGTATAGTGCGAAAGGGGCAACGTGTAGCCAATCACTGGGAGTGAGAGGATGACGACCGCCGCCCACCAGCAGCATTCAGGTCACGGCCACGTCCACGGCCCCGACTGCGGCCACCCGCAGATCCCGCACAACGACCACGTGGACTACGCGCACGACGGCCATCTGCACCGCGCCCATGACGGCCACTGGGATGAATGCGAGCCCGCCGAGCACATCGAGCACCCGGACCACGCTCACCAGCACGGCCCCGCCTGCGGCCACCAGCAGCTCCAGCACGGCGATCATGTGGACTACGTCCATCTCGGTCACCGGCACGCCGCACACGAGGGCCACTGGGACGACCACTGAGAGACGGCCCCCGAGAGGCGGCCGCTGAGGGGCGACCGAGGCGACCGCCGAGAAGGGGCGGTCGCCGAAAAAAGGCAGGAGCCCCGCTCCTCCGCCGTAGCGGGGGCAGGGCTCCTTGGGTACTGCACATCGGGTACTACACGTCGACCGCGATCGGTCGGCCCGGGCAACTTAGACCGGGGTGACGTTCTCCGCCTGCGGGCCCTTCGGACCCTGGGTGACGTCGAAGTTCACCTGCTGGTTCTCCTCCAGGGAGCGGAAGCCAGAGGCGTTGATCGCGGAGTAGTGCACGAAGACGTCGGGACCGCCGCCGTCCTGGGCGATGAAGCCGAAGCCCTTCTCGGCGTTGAACCACTTGACGGTTCCGGTAGCCATAAAGCCCTCCTTGGGCCAAAGGGTCGCCCTGCTCCAGAACCTGCAAGAAGTCTGAAAATTACAAAAGCCTGCGGGTCACATGCTCCGCAGGCTCTGTACTGCAAGGGAAACCAAACTGCAACTTGCGGCGAGCCTAGCACGGCGCGCGCGCGCGAGGAAAGAGCCGAAGATCACGATAATGCGGTGTTTCCAGCGGTCGGTGCGCGGGAAGATCCGCAGGTCGCGCAGGTTCGGGCGCGCCCGGCGCGTACCCCCGGCGCAGTACCGCACACCTCCAGGGCTAGCCTCCGTATGTGGACAATTCAGCCCCTGCCGCCGCCACCGCCACCGGTCACCACCGGAGCCGGCCGCGGGTCGGTCACATTCAGTTCCTCAACTGCCTGCCCCTTTACTGGGGCCTCGCCCGCACGGGCACCCTGCTTGATCTTGAGCTCACCAAGGCCACCCCTGACGCGCTCAACGATCAGCTGGTCCGCGGAGACCTCGACATCGCTCCGATCAGCCTCGTCGAGTACCTGCGGCACGCCGACGACCTGGTCGCGCTGCCGGACATCGCCGTGGGCTGCGACGGCCCCGTGATGTCCTGCGTGATCGTCTCCCAGCTGCCGCTGGAGCAGCTGGACCGGGCCCGCGTCGCGCTCGGCTCCGCGTCCCGTACGTCCGTGGAGCTGGCGCGGCTGCTGCTCGCGGAGCGCTACGGGGTCCAGCCGCGCTACTACTCCTGCCCGCCCGACCTCAGCCTGATGATGCAGGAGGCGGACGCGGCGGTGCTCATCGGCGACGCCGCGCTGCGCGCCAATCTGCACTACGCCCCCAAGCTGGGCCTCCAGGTCCATGATCTGGGGCATATGTGGAAGGAGTGGACCGGGCTGCCGTTCGTCTTCGCGGTCTGGGCCGCCCGCCGCGAGTACGTGGCGCGGGAGCCGCGGATCGTACACAAGGTCCACGAGGCGTTCCTCGCCTCGCGCGACCTGTCGTTGGACGAGGTCACCAAGGTCGCCGAGCAGGCCGCGCGCTGGGAGGCGCTGACGGCGCCGGTGCTGGAGCGGTACTTCACCACCCTGGACTTCAGCCTCGGCGAGAAGCAGCTGGCGGGCATCGCGGAGTTCGCCCGCCGCACGGCCCCGGCCCTGGGCTACCCGGCCGACGTCCGGGTGGACCTGCTGCCGCAGGCCGAGCCCGCCTGACAACTGCACGGTCGGCCTGACGACTGCGCAGCCCGCCTGACGACGGGGGGCGGCCCGTCCGGCGAGTGCGGGGCGCCCGTCCGTCGACTGCCGAAGCCGTCCCCCTCAGGCGCCGGTCGCGCCCTAAGCTGGATCGGCGCCAGTCGAGGGGGAGGCAACGCGATGCATCCGCTGCAAGCGGACGATCCGCAGGTCATCGGGGCGTACCGGCTCCTGGGCCGGCTCGGCGCGGGCGGTATGGGCCGCGTGTACGTGGGGCGCACGGCGGGCGGCCGTACGGTCGCCGTGAAGGTCGTGCACCCGCATCTCACGGCGGACGAGGAGTTCCGCGCCCGGTTCCGGCGGGAGGTGGAGGCCGCCCGGCGGGTCGGCGGCGACTGGACCGCGCCGGTCCTGGACGCCGACCCGGAGGCCGCCGTCCCCTGGGTGGCCACCGGCTACGTGGCGGGACCGCCGCTGAGCGAGGCGGTCGGCGACACCGGTCCGCTGCCCGAGCCGTGCGTACGGGCGCTGGCCGCCGGGCTCGCGGAGGCGCTCGCCACCGTGCACGCCCTCGGCCTGGTCCACCGCGACGTCAAACCCTCCAACGTGCTGCTCACGCTGGACGGCCCGCGGCTGATCGACTTCGGCATCGCCCGTGCCGTCGACGGCACGGTGTCCCTCACCTCCACCGGCACCTCGATCGGCTCGCCCGGCTATATGTCGCCCGAGCAGATCCTCGGCCAGCCGGTGCGGGGCAGCGCGGACGTCTTCTCGCTGGGCGCGGTGCTGGCGTACGCGGCGACCGGTGCGGGGCCGTTCCCGGGGGACAGCTCGGCCGCGCTGCTGTACAAGGTGGTCCACGAGGAGGCCCGGCTCGACCCGCGGCTCACCGGAGACCTGCGTGACCTGGTCGCCGCCTGCCTGGCCAAGGAACCGGCCGACCGGCCGACCCCGGAGCAGATCGTCCGCGGGCTCGCGCCGACGGGCGGCGCCGCGGCGCTCGCCGGGCCGGGCTGGCTGCCGGGCCCTTTGGTGGAGCGGGTCAGCCGGCAGGCGGTGGCCCTGCTCGACCTGGAGGCGACGGCCCCGGTGCCGTCTCCTCCACCGCCGTCGTCGGCCGAGGCGCAAGGCCTGGGCCTGGACCAGAGCCGGTCCCCGTCGGCCGGGGTCCCGGGCCGGTCCCCGTCGGTGGGGGTTGCGGGCCAGTCCCCGTCGGTCGAGGCCCTGGGCCAGAGCCAGTCGCCGTCGGTGGGGGTCCCGGGTCTGGGTCAGGTCCCGTCGGTGGGGGTCCCGGGTCTGGGTCAGGTCCCGTCGGCGGGAGTCCCGGGCCTGGGCCAGTCCCCGTCGGCGGGAGTCCCGGGCCTGGGCCAGTCCCCGTCGGCGGGGATCCCGGGTCAGTCTTCGTCGGTAGAGGCACCGGGTCTGGGTCAGGTCCCGTCGGCCGATGCCCCGGGTCAGAGCCAGACCCCGGCTGCCGAGGCTCAGGCCCCGGCAGCCCAGGCCGAGGCCCCGGCGGTCGAGGGGCCGGGCCCGACCCAGCCTGCGGTGGGTCCGCTTCAGGCCCCGGGTCCGGGCTGGACCTCGTCGGCGGCAGGCTCCCTCCACGCCCCGTCGGGCTTGTCGTCGGTCCCGGGACAGGCCCCGCCGTCGGACTCCTCCGACTCGTCGGACTCGTGGGATTCGGTCCCGCCCTCGGCCCCGGCATCACCTTCGTCTTCGGCCCCGCCTTCGGGCCCGGCCTCAGCCCCTGCCCCTGCCCCTGCCCCGGCCGCGGATGCGGATGCGGCCCCCGCGCCGGGGGCGGGGCGACGCTCCGGCCCCGTGCCCGCTGCCGGGCTGCCCTCGGGGCTCATTCCGTTCACCGAGCCGACCGTCGGGGCGGAGGTGGCGTCGCCGGGGACGTTCGGGCCGCCCGATCCCTCGTACGGCGACCGAGGCCCCGGCGCCCCCGCACAGGCACCAGCCGCAGCCCAGGCCGCAGCCCAGGCCCACCCCCACACCCAGGCCGCGGACCATCCCCCGACGCAGCCCAGCGTGCCGCCCTCCTCCGTACCGCCCGGCGCGGCGGCCACCGAGGGGGCGGCTCCCCGCGGCGGCGCGAGCCGCCGTATCGCCGTCTCCGCCGCCATCGGCGGCAAGGACCGGCCGAAGGCGGTGAGCTGCAGCCTGGTGCTGTCCGTCGCGGGCGCGCTCGCCGTCGCCACGACCGGGGCGTTCGTCTTCGGCCTCCTGCCCGGCGGGGGTGAGGACGCGAAGGACCGCAGCGCCAGGCCGCCCCGGGCCAGCGCGGTGCCGTCCACCGGTGGCCCCGACAACGCGGATCAGGACGGCTCGGGGCCGCAGACCCCGGATCCGGGCTACACGGCGCCGGACGGTTCGACCGGCTCGGTGCCGAAGTCGTTCATCGGCACGTGGACGGGCGGCGTCAAGCAGCAGAACGGCACGCCCAACGGGACGATGACCGCGACCATCACCGCAGGGAACCCGGGCGACGTCGTCATCCGCACCCGCTACGAGGTGAAGGTCCAGTCCGTCGGCATCACCTGCCACGCCAAGTCCGAGCTGACGTCGGCCGACGGCAAGCGGATCCAACTCGTGGAGCGCACGGACGACTCCCAGCCGACCAGCGCGCTGTGCACGCACAACACCACCACCACGACCTTCGCGCTCCAGGACGACGGCACCCTGCTGTTCACGTCGCAGGACCCGGACGGCGGCAAGCCGTCGTCCCGCCTGACCAAGGACGGCGCCTGACCAAGGGGCCCGGGGTCCCGCCACGAACGGCCGGAAACGCTGGCGTACGCTGGTCAAGTCCGTCCGTAACCCCTCCGAAAGGGACGACCCGGTGACCGAGAACACAGACCTCCAGTCCGTGCTCGACCGCGCTGCCGCCGGTGGCCGGATCACCCCCGAGGAAGCACTCGACCTGTACCGCGGCGCGCCGCTGCACGCCCTGGGCGCCGCCGCCGACGCGGCCCGCCGCCGCCGGTACGCGGGCACCGAGCACATCGCGACGTACATCATCGAGCGCAACATCAACTACACGAACGTGTGTGTGACGGCGTGCAAGTTCTGCGCCTTCTACGCCCCGCCCAAGGACACCGCCAAGGGCTGGACCCGCGACCTCGACGACATCCTGCGGCGCTGCGCCGAGACCGTGGAACTGGGCGGCACCCAGATCATGTTCCAGGGCGGCCACCACCCGGACTACGGCGTGGAGTACTACGAGAAGCACTTCTCGGCCATCAAGAAGGAGTTCCCGCAGCTGGTCATCCACTCCCTCGGCGCGTCCGAGGTCGAGCACATGGCCCGGATCTCCGGTGTCTCCGCCGAGGAGGCCATCACCCGTATCCACGCCGCGGGCCTGGACTCCTTCGCGGGCGCCGGCGCCGAACTGCTCCCGGCGCGCCCGCGTAAGGCCATCGCCCCGCTCAAGGAGTCCGGCGAGCGCTGGCTGGAGATCATGGAGGCGGCGCACAACCTCGGCGTCGAGTCGACCTCCACCATGCTGATGGGCACCGGCGAGACCAACGCCGAGCGGATCGAGCACATCCGGATGATCCGCGACGTACAGGACCGCACGGGTGGCTTCCGGGCTTTCATCCCGTACACCTACCAGCCGGAGAACAACCACCTGAAGGGCCGCACCCAGGCCACGGTCTTCGAGTACCTGCGCATGATCGCGGTCGCGCGGCTGTTCCTCGACAACGTCGCGCACATCCAGGGCTCCTGGCTGACCGTCGGCAAGGAGGCGGGCCAACTCTCCCTCCACTACGGGGCGGACGACCTCGGCTCGGTGATGCTGGAGGAGAACGTCGTCTCCTCGGCGGGTGCCCGGCACCGGTCCAACCGGCTGGAACTGCTCGACCTCATCCGCAAGGCGGACCGGGTCCCGGCGCAGCGTGCGACGACGTACGAGCACCTGGTGGTGCACGACGACCCGGCGAACGACCCGGTCGACGACAGGGTCGTCTCGCACCTGTCCTCGACGGCCATCGAGGGCGGCACGGCCCACCCGGAACTCAAGCTGATCGGTACGAACTGACGCCGAGCACCGGATGAACCGACGTAGCGGACGAACCGACGTAGCGGCAGCGCCTCGATGCTGACGATCCACACCGCCGACCTGCTCGTGCCCGGCGCCGGGTGTGCGCCGCTGCCCGGCGGGGCGGTCGCCGTCGACGGCGACCGGATCGCGGCGCTCGGCCCGTACGAGGAGGTGGCCGCCGCGTATCCGCGCGCCCGGGTGCGGCGCTGGCCCGGCGTCCTCACCCCCGGGCTGGTCCGTGGCGGGGCGGCGGAGTTCCTGGAGGCCGCGTACCACCCGGACCCGCGGGAGGCCGACGCGCTGGGCACCGAGCCGGTCACCGGCGAGGCCCTGACGGCGCTCGGGATGACCGATGCCCGATGGGGCGAGAGCGCCCGGCGCGGCGTGCAGCGGCTGCTGCGCGGCGGCGTCACGGCGGTGGTCGGCCCGTTCACCCGGCCGGAGACGCGCACGGCGGTGGCGCGGTCCGGTATGGCACTGCTGTCTGAGGCGTCTGAGGCGTCTGAGGCGTCTGAGGCGTCTGAGGGCGCCGCGACCGGGGCGGGGTTCGCGGGGACGCTGGCGCCCGGCGCGCGGGCGGACTTCGCGGTCTTCGACGTCCTGGCGGAGGACGCCACGCCGGTGACCCTGGCGGAGGCGGGGGCGCGGAGCTGCGTGGCGACCGTCCTGGGGGGCCGCCTGCTGCACCGCCGCCGCTGAGGCGTGCCCGCCCCCGGTCTCGCGACAGGGCGGGGTGAGGGAGAGAAGCCCCGGCACCGGGCCCGCGAACCCAAGGGTGAACAATAGGGACGTGACCCGAGCGACTCTGGACAAGCAGCCCCACGAAGTAGCCGCGATGTTCGACGACGTCGCGGCCAAGTACGACCTGGTCAACGACGTGCTCTCGCTGGGACAGGCCCGTCTGTGGCGCAAGGCGGTGGCGCGTTCCCTCGCCGCGCGCGCGGGCGAGCGCGTCCTCGACCTCGCCGCCGGCACGGGCACCTCCTCGCTGCCCTTCATGGAGCACGGCGCCGAGGTAGTCCCCTGCGACTTCTCCTTCGGCATGCTGCGGGAAGGCAAGCGGCGGCACCCGTCGCTGCCGCTGACCGCGGGTGACGCGACCCGGCTGCCGTTCGCGGACGGGGTCTTCGACGCCGTCACGATCTCCTTCGGACTGCGGAACGTCCAGGACACGGACCGGGCGCTGCGCGAGATGCTGCGCGTGACCAAGCCGGGCGGGCGGCTGCTCATCTGCGAGTTCAGCCGTCCGACGTGGGCGCCGTTCCGCACCGTGTACACCGAGTACCTGATGCGCGCGCTGCCGCCCGTCGCGAGGGCCGTGAGCAGCAACCCGGAGGCGTACGTCTACCTCGCCGAGTCGATCCGCGCCTGGCCCGACCAGGCGGGGCTGGCCGCCCGGCTCCAGCAGGCCGGGTGGTCGCGGGTGGCCTGGCGCGACCTCACCGGCGGCGTCGTGGCGATGCACCGGGCGACGAAGACCGGCTGACGCCGGAAGGCAGACCGGCCGACGCCGGACGCGGACCGCTGACGTCGGCGTGCCGTACGCCCCCCATAGACTGCACTTGTCCCGTGCCCGGGGTGCCCGGCACGTCGCAGTCGTAACCGAGTTACCGATACCGAGTCCTCCGGGAGACCTTTCGTGAGCGAGTCCGCATCCGCCGAGAGCGCTTCCGCCGAGTCCCTCGCATCCGAGCGCACCGCCGACGTCATCGTCGTCGGCGCCGGGCCCGCCGGTTCGACGACGGCGTACTACCTCGCCAAGGCCGGTCTCGACGTCCTGCTGCTGGAGAAGACCGCCTTCCCGCGCGAGAAGGTGTGCGGCGACGGCCTCACCCCGCGGGCCACCAAGCAGCTCGTCGCCATGGGCATCGACATCTCCGAAGAGGCGGGCTGGCTGCGGAACAAGGGGCTGCGCATCATCGCGGGCGGCGTCCGGCTCCAGCTCGACTGGCCGGAGCTGGCCTCCTTCCCCGACTACGGCCTGGTCCGCAAGCGCGACGACTTCGACGAGCAGCTGGCGCGGCAGGCGCAGAAGGCCGGGGCCCGGCTGTACGAGCGCTGCAACGTGGGCGAGCCGCTCATCGACGACCGTACGGGCCGGATCACCGGTGTGCGGGCGAAGCTGGGCGAGGACAAGACCCCGGTCACCTTCCACGCCCCGCTCGTGGTGGCGGCCGACGGCAACTCCACGCGGCTGTCGCTGGCCATGGGGCTGCACCGGCGCGAGGACCGCCCGATGGGCGTGGCCGTGCGGACGTACTTCACCTCCCCCCGGCACGACGACGACTACCTGGAGTCCTGGCTGGAGTTGTGGGACCGGCGCGGCCCGCAGCCGCGGCTGCTCCCCGGCTACGGCTGGGTGTTCGGGATGGGCGACGGCACCTCCAACGTGGGGCTGGGCGTGCTCAACACCTCCGCGTCGTTCAAGGAGCTGGACTGGCGCGAGATCCTCAAGGCGTGGTGCGCCTCCATGCCCGAGGAGTGGGGCTACACCCCGGAGAACATGACCGGCCCGATCCGTGGTGCCGCCCTGCCGATGGCCTTCAACCGGCAGCCGCACTACACGCGCGGGCTGCTGCTCGTCGGCGACGCGGGCGGCATGGTCAACCCGTTCAACGGCGAGGGCATCGCGTACGCCATGGAGTCGGGCCAGATCGCGGCGGACGTGATCGTCCAGGCACAGGCCCGTGCCACCCCGGCGCAGCGGGAACTCGCCCTCCAGCGCTACCCGAAGGTCATCAAGGACACCTACGGCGGCTACTACACCCTCGGCCGCGCGTTCGTGAGGCTGATCGGCAACCCGAAGGTCATGAAGCTGGCCACCGAGCGCGGCCTCAGCCATCCGATGCTGATGCGCTTCACCCTCAAGCTGCTGGCGAACCTCACCGATCCGCAGGGCGGCGACGCGATGGACCGCGTCATCAACGGCCTCACGAAGGTGGCGCCGCGCTCGTAGCGTCGGGGCTCGCCGCGTTGGAGCTTGCGGCGTCGGTGCTCGTGATGACCGCGAAGGGCGCTCCGTGCGGATCGGCGAGGTGCGCCATCCGCCCGATGCCCTCCGCGGTCGCGGCGGGTGCCACGACCGTGCCGCCGCGCCGCTGGGCGTCGGCGACGACCGCGTCGCAGTCGGCCACTTCGAAGTAGGGGATCCAGCGCGGGGTACCGGCGGACGCCAGCGGCACGATGCCGCCGAAGGAGGTGTCCCGCCCGCCGCCGCCCCGGAACAGCACGGTGTAGGGCAGGTCGCCCATCGGCATGTCCGTGCTGTCCCAGCCGAAGACGGCGCGGTAGAAGGTCCGGGCGGCCTCCCGGTCGGTGGTGTGCAGTTCGGTCCAGCACAGGGTGCCCGGGTCGTTGACCGCCTCCAGGCCCAGGGTGTCGCCGGGCTCCCAGACGGCGAACTCCGCGCCGCCGGGGTCGGTGAACGCGGCCAGCCGTCCGGCGGTGAAGACCCGCATCGGCGCCACCCGCACCGTGCCGCCCGCCTGCTCGACCGTCGCGGCGGTCGCGTCCGCGTCGGCGGTGTGGAAGTACGGCGTCCAGGCCGGCCTGGCGCCCTCGTCGGCGAGCGGGCCGAGCGCGGCGACCGTCCTGCCGTCCTTGCGCAGGAACCCGTAGCCGCCCGCCTCGGGGCCCGCGGAGTGGAACGTCCAGTCGAAGAGCCCGGTGTAGAAGGCGGCGGCCGCCTCGACGTCGGGGGCGCCGAGATCGAGCCAGTTGGGGCTCCCGGGCGTGTAGTCGGTGGTGAGCATGGGCGCTCGCTCCTTCCGCGGATCGGCGGTGCTTCCGGGTACCCGCTGGCGGCCCGGTGTCACCCGTTCGGCAGCGGTCGCGTGGCGTGGCCGGGACGGCGATAGTGGGAGAGGGGCGTCGCGCGCGTCAGCCGCGGCGACACCGGGACCAGGGCCCTCGGGCCGACTTGCGCCGCCGTGGGCCCGGAGGAGGAAGACCATGACCACCGCCGCGGACATCATGCACCCGGGCGCGCAGTGGATCCCGGCCACGGAGACGCTGGACCGCGCGGCTCAGGTGATGCGGGAGCTGAACGTCGGGGCGCTGCCGATCAGCGACGTCAACCAGCGCATGTGCGGCATCCTCACCGACCGCGACATCGTCGTGGGATGCGTCGCGGCGGGGCATGACCCGGCCACGGTGACGGCGGGCCAGATGGCCAAGGGCACCCCGCGCTGGATCAACGCCAACGCCGACGTCAGCGAGGTGCTGCGGGAGATGGAGACCCATCGCATCCGCCGGCTGCCGGTGATCGAGAACAAGAAGCTGGTCGGGATGATCAGCGAGGCGGACCTGGTACGGCATCTGTCCGCCGAGCAACTCGCCGAGTTCGCCCATGAGGTCTACGCCGCGGGGTAGCGCTCCGCGCCGTGGGACCGTGCCGCAGCCGGACACGGGCCGGGGAACGGCGAGGGCCGCCGCCCCGGGTGGGGACGGCGGCCCTTCGTCGCGTACGGCCGCGCTCACGGCCGCGAGGGGGTACTGGGGGTACTACAGAACGCGCACCGCGCCGGTCGGCATGTCGTAGCTCATGTCGCGCACGACGACGCCGCTGCTCGGGTTCTGGGCGCCGATGAACTTGCCGTCGCCGATGTAGACGGCGACGTGGTAAGCGCTGCCCGAGCCGCCCCAGTAGAGGATGTCGCCGGGCTGCAGGGCGTTCAGCGAGACCTGGGTGCCGACGGTCGACTGGTCCTGCGACACGCGCGGCAGGCTGATGCCGATCTGCTTGAACGCGGTCATGGTCAGACCGGAGCAGTCGTACGCGGACGGGCCGGTCGCGCCGGACACGTACGCCTTGCCCACCTGCGCCTGGAGGAAGTTCAGCACCGTGGCGACGCTGCCGGTCGCGGTGGAGGAGGACGGCACCGAGGGGGAGCCGGTGGAGGGGGAGGAGAGCGAGGTGCGCTCGGAGGAGCGGGAGGCGCGCTCCTGCGCGGCCTTCTCCTTGGCGCGCCGCTCGGCTGCCTTTCGGGCTTCCTCGGCCTTGGCCTTCCGTACGGCCTCGGCGTGCGCCTTCTTGGCGGCGCTGCGGGCCTTGTCGGCGGCGTCGTCCTGCTGCGCCTGCAGCTCGTAGCCGAACGCGGCTTCCTCGGTGGCGGCGGCGGTCTGTGCGGCGGTGCTCGCCAGCGCGTCGCTGACGGTCGGCATCTCCAGCGTCGACTCGGCGGCGGCCGGCTCGGTCGCGTTGGCCTGCACCGAGGTGCCCGCCACCGCGAGGGTGAGGATGCCACCGGTCACCCCGGCGCGGAGTGCGCGCGTCGAGGACGCGGCACGGCGGGGCTTCCGGTGGCTGGGTATGTGTGCGATCGGGGACATGAGTACACGGCTATCAGGGCGCGAAGGTTGAGATCAACAAACGTGGCGTGCGCCACATTTGGCATGTACGCGGCCGAAAATCCCCCTCTCGGGGTCTGGCCGAGCCAGTGCCCGCCGTGTCCGAAATTCTCGATCATGTGCATACGCATGGCTTTTGGCGCCCCGAACGCACTCCGTGGCCGCCTATCACCATCCGGTGTGCGGCGCCAAGGTTTCGCCTGAAATCGAGATCGACAAGTAGTGGGAGCGTGGGATACCTCACGCCGCCGGGCCACCTGCCGGAATGCCCCTCAGGGTCCCGGGTGGCCCCCCGCGGGCTCGCGCTCCGGTTCACGAGCGGGTGATCAAGGCTCCGTCCCCTGCCTGGGTGGCGTCTCAATATCAGTTGACGGTGTCCATCGCGAATTTGCGTGTACCAGTCATTCCTTGATATGGCCAGACCCCTCTGACCAGGGATTCCGATGCGAAATGTCACCTCTCGCGATCACTCGGACACTTCACGTAGAAAGCTTGGCGCTCATCCGACTTCATGATCCTTCGTCAGGTGGTGGAGATCACAAAGACGTTCCCGTACCCCGTGTCGCAGATCACAGACCGGCGGGCATAGGATGCAGGCGAATCGGGCTTGTGAACTGCCTCACATAAACACGATCTTCGTGTGGTGGTGCGCTCGCCCGGCGGTCCGCCCCCGCCGCGGCGGGGACCCCACAGTCAGCGTCGACGAAGGGAGCGAGGACGGTGAACGCATACGCGCCCATCCTCGTACTGGGAGCCCTCGGGGCAGGCTTTGCGATCTTCTCCGTCTTCATGGGGTCGATCATCGGCCCCAGGCGGTACAACCGGGCCAGGCTCGACGCATACGAATGCGGTATCGAGCCGACCCCGCAGCCGGCCGGCGGTGGTCGCTTCCCGATCAAGTACTACCTGACGGCGATGCTCTTCATCGTCTTCGACATCGAGATCGTCTTCCTCTACCCCTGGGCCGTCACCTTCGACGCGCTGGGGCTGTTCGGACTCGTCGAGATGCTCCTCTTCGTGCTCACCGTCTTCGTCGCCTACGCCTACGTCTGGCGCCGCGGCGGCCTGGAGTGGGACTAGAGGGCGCCCGCCCACACGGATCTCAAGGGAGTGAGAGGGCACATCGCATGGGAATCGAAGAGAAGCTGCCGAGCGGATTCCTGCTCACGACGGTCGAGCGCACGGCGGGCCTGGCGCGGAAGTCCTCCGTCTTCGGCGCGACCTTCGGCCTCGCTTGCTGCGCTATCGAGATGATGGCCACCGGCGCCGGGCGCTACGACCTCGCCCGCTGGGGCATGGAGGTGTTCCGCGCCTCGCCACGCCAGGCCGACCTGATGATCGTGGCCGGCCGGGTCAGCCAGAAGATGGCCCCGGTGCTGCGCCAGGTCTACGACCAGATGCCGAACCCCAAGTGGGTGATCTCGATGGGCGTGTGCGCCTCGTCCGGCGGCATGTTCAACAACTACGCGATCGTGCAGGGCGTCGACCACATCGTCCCCGTCGACATCTACCTGCCCGGTTGCCCGCCGCGGCCCGAGATGCTCCTCGACGCCATCCTCAAGCTGCACGAGAAGATCCGCACCGAGAAGCTCGGCGTCAACCGCGAGCAGGCGGCCCGCGAGGCGGAGGAAGCGGCGCTCAAGGCGCTCCCGACGATCGAGATGAAGGGGCTGCTGCGGTGAGCGACTCCAACGGCGCCAACCCCCAGGGCAACGGCGTGAACCCCGAGAAGGACCTCAACGCCCAGAACCTGCCCGGTCAGCGCGGTGACCACGGCGAGGCGATCCGCGTTCAGCGGGGCATGTTCGGCGCGAACAACGGCGGCGACACCTCCGGCTACGGCGGCCTGGTGCGGTCCGTCCGGCTGCCGGGGGCCGCCACCCGCCCGTACGGGGGATGGTTCGACGAGGTCGCCGACGAGCTCGAAGGCGCCCTCGACGAACAGGGGCTGGTGCCGTCGAACGCCATCGAGAAGACCGTCGTGGACCGCGGCGAACTCACCTTCCACATCGCCCGCGAACACCTGCCGCGCGTCGCCCGCACTCTCCGCGACGACCCCGCCCTGCGCTTCGAGCTGTGCACCGGCGTGAGCGGGGTCCACTACCCCGGCGACAAGGGCCGCGAGCTGCACGCCGTCTACCACCTGCGCTCGATCACCCACAACCGGCTGATCCGGCTGGAGGTGACCGCGCCTGACAGCGACCCGCACATCCCGTCGATCGTCGACGTCTATCCGACCAACGACTGGCACGAGCGCGAGACCTACGACTTCTTCGGCCTGGTCTTCGACGGCCACCCGGCGCTCACCCGGATCATGATGCCCGACGACTGGCAGGGCCACCCGCAGCGCAAGGACTACCCACTCGGCGGCATCCCCGTCGAGTACAAGGGCGCCGAGATCCCGGCTCCCGACCAGCGGAGGTCGTACAGCTGATGTCCAACGCCACCCACGCAACGCCGCCGGCCTCCTCGCGCGAGACCACCGAGGGCACCGTCTACACCGTCACCGGCGGGGACTGGGACGAGGTCGCCGACGCCGCGGCCAAGGCCGACGACGAGCGGATCATCGTCAACATGGGGCCGCAGCACCCGTCCACCCACGGGGTGCTCCGGCTCGTCCTGGAGATCGACGGCGAGACCGTCACCGAGGCCCGCTGCGGCATCGGCTATCTGCACACCGGCATCGAGAAGAACCTCGAGTACCGGACCTGGACCCAGGGCAGCACCTTCGTCACGCGCATGGACTATCTGACGCCCTTCCACAACGAGGTGGGGTACTGCCTGGGCGTGGAGCGGCTGCTCGGTATCGAGGACCAGGTTCCCGAGCGCGCCACGATCATCCGGGTGCTCCTGATGGAGCTGAACCGGATCTCCTCCCACCTGGTCTACGCGGCCACGGGCGGCATGGAGCTCGGGGCGATCACCGTGATGTTCACCGGCTTCCGCGACCGCGAGGCGATCCTCGACCTGTTCGAGCTGATCACCGGCCTGCGGATGAACCACGCGTACGTCCGGCCCGGCGGCCTCGCCCAGGACCTGCCGCCGGGCGCGGTCGACCAGGTGCGCGCCTTCGTGAAGCAGATGCGCAAGAACCTCCCCGAGTACGACAAGCTCGCCACCGGCAACCCCATCTTCAAGGCCCGCCTGCAGGGGACCGGCTACCTGGACCTCGCCGGCTGCATGGCGCTCGGCATCACCGGCCCGATACTGCGCTCCACCGGTCTCCCGCACGACCTGCGCAAGTCGCAGCCGTACTGCGGTTACGAGACCTACGACTTCGACGTCCCCACCGCCGACACCTGCGACTCCTACGGGCGCTTCGTGATCCGCGTGGAGGAGATGCGCCAGTCGCTGCGGATCATCGAGCAGTGCCTGGACCGGCTGCGGCCCGGCCCGGTGATGGTCGCGGACAAGAAGATCGCCTGGCCCGCGCAGCTCGCCCTGGGGCCCGACGGGCTCGGCAACTCCCTCGACCACATCAAGAAGATCATGGGCACCTCGATGGAGGCCCTGATCCACCACTTCAAGCTCGTGACCGAGGGCTTCCGGGTCCCGCCGGGCCAGGTGTACACGGCGATCGAGTCGCCCAGGGGCGAACTGGGCGTGCATGTGGTCAGCGACGGCGGCACCCGCCCGTACCGGGTGCACTTCCGCGACCCGTCCTTCACCAACCTGCAGTCCATGGCGGCGATGTGCGAGGGCGGCCAGGTCGCCGACGTCATCGTCGCGGTGGCGTCCATCGACCCCGTGATGGGAGGCGTCGACCGGTGACAGAAGTGAGCCTGGGCATGCCCCAACTCCCCGCCCCGGACTACCCGGCCGACGTGCGGGACCGGCTGGAGGCGGACGCCGGGGAGGTGATCGCCCGCTACCCCGACAGCCGAAGCGCGCTGCTGCCGCTGCTGCACCTGGTGCAGGCCGAGGAGGGGTACGTCACCCGCACCGGCGTCCGGTTCTGCGCCGAGATGCTGGACCTGACCACCGCCGAGGTCACGGCGGTCGCCACCTTCTACACCATGTACCGGCGGCGGCCGTCGGGCGACTACCAGGTCGGCGTCTGCACCAACACCCTCTGCGCGGTCCTGGGCGGCGACGCCATCTTCGCGGCCCTCCAGGAGCACCTGCGGGTGGCCAACGGAGAGACCACCGAGGACGGCAAGGTCACCCTCGAACACATCGAGTGCAACGCGGCCTGCGACTTCGCGCCCGTGGTGATGGTGAACTGGGAGTTCTTCGACAACCAGACCGTCGAATCCGCCAAGCGGCTCGTGGACGACCTGCGCGCGGGGCGGACCGTGGAGCCCACCCGCGGCGCCCCCTTGTGCACCTTCAAGGAGACGGCGCGCATCCTCGCCGGATTCCCCGACACCCGACCCGGCGCGGTCGAGGCCACCGGCGGCGCGGGCCCCGCCTCCCTGATCGGCCTGCGGCTGGCCCGGGGCGAGGCGCCGCCCGGGAAGATCGTCGCGCCGCGCACCGCCGCCTCGGCCGACACCGGCACCGAGGAGGGGGAGTGATGACCATGGCTACCGCGGACGGCGGCGCCACCCGGCCAGAGGCCGGCGGAGGGACCAGCCCCGAGAAGCTGCTCGCCCCCGTCCTCTCGGCCTTCTGGGACCAGCCGCGCTCCTGGACCCTGGAGACCTACCGTCGGTACGAGGGCTACGAGGGCATGCGCAAGGCCCTCGCGATGGCACCCGACGACGTCATCGCGCTGGTGAAGGACTCAGGGCTGCGCGGCCGCGGCGGCGCGGGCTTCCCCACCGGCATGAAGTGGCAGTTCATCCCCCAGGGCGACGGCAAGCCGCACTACCTCGTCGTCAACGCCGACGAGTCCGAACCCGGCACCTGCAAGGACATCCCCCTTCTCTTCGCCAACCCGCACGCGCTCATCGAAGGCATGGCCATCGCCTGCCACGCCATCCGCTCCGCGCACGCCTTCATCTACCTGCGGGGCGAGGTCGTCCCCGTACTGCGGCGGCTGCACGAGGCCGTTCACGAGGCGTACGAAGCGGGTTACCTCGGCCCGGCCGAACGCCGCCGCGAGGCCCTCGGCCTGGACAGCCTCCCCGGCCTCGACATCACCGTGCACGCGGGCGCGGGCGCATACATCTGCGGCGAGGAGACGGCGCTGCTGGACTCGCTCGAAGGACGCCGCGGCCAGCCCCGGCTGCGTCCCCCCTTCCCGGCCGTCGCCGGCCTGTACGCCTGCCCCACTGTGGTGAACAACGTCGAGTCCATCGCGTCCGTTCCCGCGATCCTCAACAAGGGCAAGGAATGGTTCCGTTCGATGGGCAGTGAGAAGTCCCCCGGCTTCACGCTCTACTCGCTGTCCGGACACGTCACCAACCCCGGCCAGTACGAGGGCCCGCTCGGCATCACCCTGCGCCAGCTGCTGGACATGTCCGGCGGCATCCGCCATGGGCACCGGCTCAAGTTCTGGACGCCCGGCGGCTCCTCCACCCCGCTGCTCACCGACGAGCACCTGGACGTCCCCCTTGACTACGAGGGCGTCGGCGCGGCCGGATCGATGCTCGGCACCAAGGCCCTCCAGTGCTTCGACGAGACCACCTGCGTGGTGCGGGCCGTCACCCGCTGGACCGAGTTCTACGCCCACGAGTCCTGCGGCAAGTGCACCCCGTGCCGCGAAGGCACCTACTGGCTGGTCCAGTTGCTGCGCGACATCGAGGCGGGCAAGGGCCGCATGGAGGACCTCGACAAGCTGAACGACATCGCCGACAACATCAACGGCAAGTCGTTCTGCGCCCTCGGCGACGGCGCCGCCTCCCCGATCTTCTCCTCGCTGAAGTACTTCCGCGAGGAGTACGAGCAGCACATCACCGGCCGCGGCTGCCCCTTCGACCCGGCGGCGTCCACCGCCTGGGCCGACGGCCCGAAGACCTCTCACCTGGGGGTGAACGCATGACAGTGACCACCAATGCTCCCTCCTCAGGAGGCGAGGCCGCGGTGCCACCCGAGGACCTGGTGTCGCTGACCATCGACGGCATCGAGCTCTCCGTCCCCAAGGGGACGCTGGTCATCCGCGCGGCCGAGCTGCTCGGCATCGAGATCCCGCGGTTCTGCGACCACCCGCTGCTGGACCCGGTGGGCGCCTGCCGCCAGTGCATCGTCGAGGTCGAGGGCCAGCGCAAGCCGATGGCGTCGTGCACGATCACCTGCACCGACGGGATGGTGGTCAGGACGCAGCTCACCTCGCCGGTCGCCGAGAAGGCGCAGCGCGGCGTGATGGAGCTGCTGCTGATCAACCACCCGCTGGACTGCCCGGTCTGCGACAAGGGCGGCGAATGCCCGCTGCAGAACCAGGCGATGAGCGCGGGCCAGGCCGACACCCGCTTCGAGGGCCGCAAGCGCACGTACGAGAAGCCCATCCCGCTCTCCACCCAGGTGCTTCTGGACCGCGAGCGCTGCGTGCTCTGCGCCCGCTGCACCCGCTTCCAGCAGCAGATCGCCGGTGATCCGATGATCGAGCTGATGGACCGCGGCGCGCTGGAGCAGGTCGGCATCGGCGACGAGCCCTTCGAGTCGTACTTCTCCGGGAACACCATCCAGATCTGCCCGGTCGGCGCGCTGACCTCCGCGGCCTACCGGTTCCGCTCCCGCCCCTTCGACCTGGTCTCCTCGCCGTCGGTGTGCGAGCACTGCGCGGGCGGCTGCGCCACCCGTACCGACCACCGGCGCGGCAAGGTGCTGCGGCGGCTCGCGGGCAACGACCCCGAGGTCAACGAGGAGTGGATCTGCGACAAGGGCCGGTTCGCCTTCCGCTACGCGCAGCTTCCGGACCGGCTGACCACCCCGCTGGTCCGCGACCGGGAGACCGGCGAGCTGCGGACCGCGAGCTGGCCGGAGGCGCTGGCGGCCGCCGCCGAGGGGCTGGCCGCCGCGCGCGGCCGCACCGGCGTGCTGACCGGCGGCCGCCTCACCGTTGAGGACGCGTACGCGTACGCCAAGTTCGCCCGGACCGCCCTGTTCACCAACGACATCGATTTCCGGGCCCGCGTGCACAGCAGCGAGGAGGCCGACTTCCTGGCCGCGCGGGTGGCCGGCCGCGGCCGGGACTTGGACGGTACGGGCGTCACGTACAGCTCGCTGGAGCAGGCGCCGGCCGTCCTCCTCGCGGGGTTCGAGGCGGAGGAGGAGGCCCCCGGGGTCTTCCTGCGGCTGCGCAAGGCGCACCGCAAGCACGGGCAGCGCACCTTCGCGCTGGCCACCCACGCCACCCGCGGGCTGACCAAGGCGGGCGGCACACTGCTCCCCGCCGCGCCCGGCACCGAGACCGAGTGGCTCGACGCGCTCGCGGCCGCCACCGGTCTGGACGGTGACGGCCGGGCGGTGGCCGACGCGCTGCGCGCCGAGGGCGCGGTGATCGTCGTCGGCGAGCGGCTCGCGGCCGTCTCCGGCGCGCTCACCGCGGTGGTGCGACTGGCGGCCGCCACCGGCGCCGCGCTGGCCTGGATCCCGCGGCGGGCCGGGGAGCGCGGCGCCGTCGAGGCCGGGGCGCTGCCCGGGCTGCTGCCCGGCGGCCGGCCCGCCACCGACCCGCGCGCCCGGCAGCAGGTCGCCGACGTGTGGGGCGTCGACGGGCTGCCGCACACCTACGGCCGGGACACCGGCCAGATCGTCGAGGCCGCGGCGAGTGGCGAGCTCGGGGCGTTGCTCGTCGCGGGTGTGGAGGTCGCCGACCTGCCGGATCCGGCGCGGGCCGCCGAGGCGCTGGCGGAGATCGGGTTCCTGGTGAGCCTGGAGCAGCGGCCGACCGAGGTGACCGCGCGGGCCGACGTGGTCCTGCCCGTGGCGGCGGTCGCCGAGAAACCGGGGACGTTCCTCAACTGGGAGGGCCGGGCCCGGCCGTTCGAGACCGCGATCAAACCCGCCCAGGCCACCCGGCAGCACTTCCCGCCGGACGCCCGGGTGCTGCACATGCTCGCCGACGCGATGGCCGACGCCGCGGACGGGACCGGACCGGGCGGCCTGGGGCTGCCGGATCTGTCGGCCGTACGCCGCGAGATGGACCGGCTGGGGACGTGGGACGGCCCGTACCCGGCCGATCCCGTGGCGATCGGGCAGGTGCTGCCCCGCCCCGAGGAGGGCGAGGCGGTGCTGGCCGGCCACCGGTTGCTGCTCGACCAGGGCCTGCTCCAGCAGGGCGACGACGCCCTGGCGGGGACCCGGCACGCCGCGGTGGCCCGGCTGTCGGCGGCCACCGCCGCCGAGACGGGTGTGAAGGACGGCGACCTGCTCGCGGTCACCGGCCCGGTGGGCGCGGTCGAACTGCCGCTGCGGATCACGCCGATGCCGGACCGGGTCGTCTGGCTCCCGCTCAACTCCCCGCGCGGCGGCGCGTCGCGCTCGGTGAGCCACGACACCGGGGCCCGGCCCGGTGACCTCGTCCGCATCGGCCCGGCGTCCGCGACCGCGCCGGAGACCACCGAACCGGAGGTGGAAGCGTGACCGCCTTCGCCCACGCGACCTTCGCCCAGGGGGCCTTCGCCCACGCGGCACCGGCCCGCGGCGGTGTGCTCGCGGCCGAGGACCTGTCCATGTTCGGGGGCGACCCCTGGTGGCTGGTCCTGGTCAAGGCCGTCTTCTGCTTCGCCATGCTGATGGTGACGGTCCTGATCGCCATCGTCCTGGAGCGCAAGGTCCTCGGCTGGATGCAGCAGCGGATCGGCCCCAACCGGCACGGCCCGTGGGGCATGCTCCAGTCCCTCGCGGACGGCGTGAAGCTGATGCTCAAGGAGGACGTGGTCGTCAAGCGCGCGGACAAGGTGGTCTACGTCCTCGCGCCGATCGTGGCCGCGGTGCCCGCGTTCATGGCGGTCGCGGTCATCCCCTTCGGCCCGGCGGGCAACGAGGTCTCCGTCTTCGGGACCCGTACCGCGATGCAGCTGACCGACCTGCCGATCGCGGTGCTGTACATCCTGGCTACGGCCTCGGTCGGCATCTACGGCGTCGTGCTCGCGGGCTGGTCCTCCGGGTCGACGTATCCGCTGCTGGGGGGCTTGCGCTCCTGCGCGCAGATGATCAGCTACGAGATCGCGATGGGCCTGTCCTTCGCGGCGGTGTTCATCTACTCCGGTTCGATGTCGACCTCCGCCATCGTGGAGGCGCAGCAGGGGCGCTGGTACGCGGTGCTGCTGCCGGTGTCGTTCCTGATCTACATCATCGCCATGATCGGTGAGGCCAACCGCACCCCGTTCGACATGCCGGAGTCCGAGGGCGACCTGGTCGGCGGCTTCAACACCGAGTACTCGTCGATCAAGTTCGCGATGTTCATGCTCGCCGAGTACATCAACATGGTCACCCTCTCGATGGTCGCCGCCACCTTGTTCCTGGGCGGCTGGCGGGCGCCCTGGCCGATCAGCGCCTTCTGGACGGGCGCGAACCACGGCTGGTGGCCGCTGCTGTGGTTCCTGGCCAAGGTCAGCACGCTGCTGTTCGTCTTCATCTGGATCCGCGCCTCGGTCCCCCGGGTGCGCTACGACCAGTTCATGAAGCTGGGCTGGAAGGTCCTCATCCCGGTCTCCGCGGTCTGGGTGATGCTCGTCGCGACCGTGCGGGCGCTGCGCAACGAGGACTACGACTTCCACCAGATCGTGCTCTACGTGGGCGGCGGCATCGTGGCGCTCCTGCTGCTCTCCTTCGTCGTCGACGTCTTCCGGGAGCGCACCGAGCAGCGGACCGCGGCCGAGGCGCCGCCACCGCCCGCGTTCGACCCGATGGCCGGCGGCTACCCGGTGCCGCCGCTGCCCGGACAGACCCCGCCACCCGTACCGCGCCGCCGCCCGCGCCGCGACGGCGACCTGATTGTCAGTGGTGGCCCCAATACTGACAGTGACGGAAAGGAGGCCGACGGTGCCTGATTTCGAAAACCCGGTCGCGGGCTTCGGTGTGACCTTCCGGAACATCTTCAAGAAGCGGATCACCGAGCAGTACCCGGAGGAGAAGAAGCCGACGGCCCCCCGCTTCCACGGCCGCCACCAGCTCAACCGGCACCCCGACGGGCTGGAGAAGTGCATCGGCTGCGAGCTGTGCGCCTGGGCCTGCCCGGCGGACGCCATCTACGTGGAGGGCGCGGACAACACCGACGAGGAGCGCTACTCCCCGGGCGAGCGGTACGGGCGCGTCTACCAGATCAACTACCTGCGCTGCATCCTGTGCGGGCTGTGCGTCGAGGCGTGCCCCACCCGCGCGCTGACCATGACCAACGAGTACGAACTCGCCGACAGCACCCGCGCATCGCTCATCTACACCAAGGACGAGCTGCTCGCCGGTCTGCGGGAGGGCATGGTCGACACCCCGCACGCGATCTATCCCGGCATGGACGAGCAGGACTACTACCGGGGCCTGGTGGCCGAGGCGGCGCCCGGCACCGAGCGCCAGGTCGCGGTCTCCAAGGGCGAGCGGCCCCCGTCGGCCGACGCCGAGTCCGACGCCGATTCCGACGCGGAGAACGGCGCCGATTCCGACGCGGAGAACGGCGCCGATCACGATCCGAAGAAGGTGATCGACGCATGAGTCTCGCGGCGGTGGCCTCCACCGGGGAGGCCGTGCAGTTCTGGATCCTGGGGACGATCGCCGTGGTCGGCGCGCTGGGCACGGTCCTGATGAAGAAGGCCGTGCACAGCGCCCTCTCACTGGCCGGCACCATGATCATCCTGGCGGTGTTCTACCTCGCCAACGGGGCGTACTTCCTCGGCGTCGTACAGATCGTCGTCTACACCGGCGCGATCATGATGCTGTTCCTCTTCGTCGTCATGCTGGTCGGCGTCACCGCCGCCGACTCGCTGAAGGAGACGATCAAGGGCCAGCGCTGGCTGGCCGCCCTGTGCGGCCTCGGCTTCGGCATCCTGCTCTGCGCCGGGATCGGCAACGCCTCGCTGAACTCCTGGAACGGCCTGGCCGACGCCAACTCCGGCGGTAACGTCCAGGGCCTGGCCGAACTCATCTTCACCAAGTACGTCTTCGCCTTCGAGATCACCGGCGCGCTGCTGATCACCGCGGCCGTCGGCGCGATGGTGCTCACCCACCGGGAGCGCACGGAGGGCCGCAAGAGCCAGCGCGAGCTCGCCGAACAGCGGATCCGCGAGGGCACCCAGGTCACTCCGCTGCCCGCGCCCGGCGTCTACGCCCGGCACAACGCGGTGGACATCCCCGGCCTGCTGCCCGACGGAACCGTCTCCGACCTCACCGTCAGCCCCACCCTGCGCAGCCGCGGCCAGGTCCGCGACGTCTCGGGCAAGGCACTGGCCGCCCTCAAGGCCCTGGAGCAGCGCGCGGGCCAGTGGCGGCAGCAGAGCGGCCGGGGCGGCGGCGCGGCCGAGGAGACCGGCGAGGGCGAGGAGAGCAAGGGAACCAACGGCGCGCCGGGCGACAACCGGCCCGACGAGAACGGCAACGCGCGGGACGCTCAGCACTCAGGGGGAGCCGCCAAGTGAATCCGGTCAACTACCTCTACCTGGCCTCGCTGCTGTTCACCATCGGCGCGGCCGGGGTGCTGATCCGGCGGAACGCCATCGTCGTGTTCATGTGCGTCGAGCTGATGCTGAACGCCTGCAACCTGGCGTTCGTCGCGTTCTCCCGGATGCACGGCAACCTCGACGGCCAGATCGCGGCCTTCTTCACGATGGTGGTCGCCGCGGCCGAGGTCGTGGTCGGCCTGGCCATCATCGTGACGATCTTCCGCGCCCGCCACTCGGCCTCGGTCGACGACGCCAGCCTGATGAAGCTCTAGAAGGGTCGCGTACAAGTGGAGAACCTCATCGGATTGCTTGTCGCGGCCCCGCTGCTCGGCGCGGCCGTGCTGCTGTGCGGCGGGCGCCGTCTGGACCGTACGGGGCACTGGATCGGCACCGCGCTGGCCGCGGCCTCGTTCGCCGTCGGCGCGGTGCTCTTCGCCGACATGCTGGGCGCGGACGAGCACGACCGGGCCCTGCACCAGCATCTGTTCAGCTGGGTCCCGGTCGGCGACTTCCGGGCGGATGTCGCCTTCCAGCTCGACCAGTTGTCGATGACGTTCGTACTGCTGATCACCGGTGTGGGCACGCTGATCCACATCTACTCGATCGGCTATATGGAGCACGACGAGCGCCGCCGCCGCTTCTTCGGCTATCTCAACCTGTTCCTGGCCGCGATGCTGCTGCTCGTCCTCGCCGACAACTACCTGCTGCTGTACGTCGGCTGGGAGGGCGTGGGCCTGGCCTCGTACCTGCTCATCGGCTTCTGGCAGCACAAGCCCAGCGCGGCCACGGCCGCGAAGAAGGCGTTCCTGGTCAACCGTGTCGGTGACGTCGGCCTGTCCATCGCGATCATGCTGATGTTCACCACCTTCGGCACGTTCGCCTTCGCGCCGGTGCTCTCGGAAGCGGGGCAGGCGGGGGAGGGCAAGCTGACCGCCATCGCGCTGATGCTGCTGCTCGCCGCGTGCGGCAAGTCGGCCCAGGTGCCGCTGCAGTCCTGGCTCGGCGACGCGATGGAGGGTCCGACCCCGGTCTCCGCCCTCATCCACGCGGCGACCATGGTGACCGCGGGCGTCTACCTCATCACCCGGTCGGGCGCGATCTTCAACGCGGCGCCGGACGCGCAGACAGCGGTGGTGACGGTCGGTGCGGTCACGCTGCTCTTCGGTGCCATCGTCGGTTGCGCGAAGGACGACATCAAAAAGGCGCTGGCCGGCTCCACGATGTCGCAGATCGGCTACATGATCCTGGCCGCCGGCCTGGGCCCGATCGGCTATGTCTTCGCGATCATGCACCTGGTCACCCACGGCTTCTTCAAGGCCGGGCTGTTCCTCGGCGCCGGGTCGGTCATGCACGCCATGAACGACGAGGTCGACATGCGCAAGTACGGCGGCCTGCGGAAGTACATGCCGGTCACCTTCGTCACTTTCGGGCTCGGCTATCTCGCGATCATCGGCTTCCCCGGCCTGTCGGGGTTCTGGTCCAAGGACAAGATCATCGAGGCGGCCTTCGCCAAGGGCGGTACGGAGGGCTGGATCCTCGGCGGCGCGGCGCTGCTGGGCGCGGCCATCACCGCGTACTACATGACCCGCGTGATGCTGCTGACGTTCTTCGGCGAGAAGCGCTGGGAGCCGGCCCCCGACCCGGACAAGGTGCCCAGCGTCGAACCGGGCGTCGAGGCCCACCCCGGCGAGATGCCGCATCCCCACGAGGCGCCGAAGTCCATGACGATCCCGATGATCGTCCTCGCCTTCGGATCGGTCTTCGCGGGCGGCCTGTTCAGCCTCAACGACGCGTTCCTGCACTGGCTGGAGCCGGTCACCGGGCACAGTCACGGCGACTCGCCGCTCAGCGCCGCGACCGTCACCGGCGGTACCGTCGCCGTGCTGCTGGTCGGCGTCGCGCTCGCCTGGGCGCAGTACGGTCGCAGGCCGGTGCCCCGCACCGCGCCGCGCGGCGGCCTGCTCACCCGGGCCGCCCGCCGCGATCTGCTCCAGGACGACTTCAACCACGCCGTGTTCGTCAAGCCCGGCGAGTACCTCACCCGGGGGCTGGTCTACGTCGACCACACCCTCGTCGACGGAGTGGTCAACGGCACCGCGGCCTCGGTCGGCGGGCTGTCCGGGCGGCTGCGGAAGCTGCAGAACGGCTACGCCCGCACGTACGCGGTCTCGATGTTCGGCGGTGCGGCGGTGCTCATCGCCGCGACCCTGCTGATGAGGGCGGTCTGAGTCATGTCATTTCCTCTGCTGACGGCCACGGCCGTGGTGCCGGCGGTCGGCGCGATCGCCACCGCCGCCACGCCCGCCGGCCGGCGTACCGCGGCGAAGTGGACGGCGCTGGGCTTCTCGCTCGCCACGCTCGTCCTGGCGGCGGTCGCGCTGGTCCGCTTCGACCCGGACGGCGCGCACTACCAGCTCACCGAATCACACACCTGGATCAGGGACTTCGGGGTCCGCTACGAACTGGGCGTGGACGGTATCGCGGTGGTGCTCGTCGCCCTCACCGCCGTCCTGATCCCCTTCATCATCCTGGCGGGCTGGCATGACGCCGACCCCCTCGAAACCGACGGCGCCGAGGGGCGGCCCGACCGGCGCTGGCGGCCCACCCAGGGCTTCTTCGCTCTCATCCTCATGGTCGAGGCGATGGTGGTGCTCTCCTTCGAGGCCACCGACGTCTTCCTCTTCTACATCTTCTTCGAAGCCATGCTGATCCCGATGTACTTCCTCATCGGCGGCTTCGGGGACCGGGCGGGCGGCCGGACCGAGGAGGAGACCGCCACCCAGCGTTCGTACGCGGCCGTGAAGTTCCTGCTCTACAACCTGGCCGGCGGTCTGATCATGCTGGCCGCGGTGGTCGGGCTGTATGTGGCGACCGCCGACGACCTGGGCACCGGCACCTTCTCGCTCCAGCAGATCACCGAGGCCCGCGCCGCCGGGCAACTGGACTTCGGTACGGGGATGGAGCGGCTGCTGTTCCTCGGCTTCTTCTTCGCCTTCGCCGTCAAGGCGCCGCTGTGGCCGCTGCACACCTGGCTGCCGAACGCCATGGGGGAGTCCACCGCCCCCGTCGCCGTGCTGATCACCGCAGTGGTCGACAAGGTCGGCACCTTCGCGATGCTCCGCTTCTGCCTCCAGCTCTTCCCGGAGGCCAGCAGGTGGGCCACGCCGGTGATCCTGGTGCTGGCCGTGGTCAGCATCGTCTACGGCGCGCTGCTGGCGGTGGGCCAGCGCGACATCAAGCGGCTGATCGCCTACGCGTCGATCTCCCACTTCGGCTTCATCATCCTCGGCATCTTCGCGATGACCTCCCAGGGGCAGAGCGGCGCCACGCTGTACATGGTCAACCACGGGATCTCGACGGCGGCGCTGATGTTGGTGGCCGGATTCCTGATCACCCGCCGCGGCTCGCGGCTCATCGCCGACTACGGAGGGGTGCAGAAGGTGGCCCCGGTGCTCGCCGGCACCTTCCTCGTCGGCGGTCTCGCCACCCTGTCACTGCCCGGACTGGCCCCGTTCATCAGCGAGTTCCTGGTACTGGTGGGCACCTTCAGCCGCTATCCGGCACTCGGGATCGTCGCCACCGCGGGCATCGTCCTGGCCGCGCTGTACGTCCTGGTGCTCTACCAGCGGACCATGACCGGCCCGGTCAAGGACGAGGTGCGCGGCATGCCGGACCTGCGGGTCCGGGAACTCGTCGTGGTGACACCGCTGATCGCGCTGCTGCTCTTCCTCGGTGTCTACCCGAAGCCGGTCACCGAGATCCTCGACCCGGCGGTCGACCACACGCTGTCGGTGGTCGACAAGAAGGACCCCGAACCGGATCACCCCGTCACGGACGCGGGCTGGTTCCGCTACAGCCCGCAGAGCGACCATGCTCCCGGAGGTGCCAAGTGACCAGCGCTTCGGCTGTCCACAGCCTGTGGACGACGTCGGCCCAGGCGCCCGACAAGATCCCGACGCCGCATATCGAGTACGGCCAGCTCGCCCCGACGCTGATCGTCCTCGGCGCCGCGATCGTCGGCATCCTCATCGAGGCGGCCGTACCGCGCCGCAACCGCTACACCGCGCAGCTCTTCGTCGCCGCCCTCGCCCTGGCCGCGGCGTTCGCCGCGGTGGTCGCGCTGGCGGCCGGTGACTACGGCACCACCAAGGCGCGGATCGCCGCCATGGGCGCCATCGCCGTCGACGGCCCGGCGCTCTTCCTCCAGGGCACGATCCTGCTGGTCTCCCTGGTGGCGGTGTTCACCTTCGGGGAACGGCACCTGGACCCGGCGGTGCACGGCAAGCACGTCGACTCCTTCGCGGCGCAGGGCTCCGCCGTCCCCGGCGGCAAGGCCGAACGGGCCGCGGTCAAGGCCGGGTTCACCACCACCGAGGTCTTCCCGCTGCTGCTCTTCGCCGTCGGCGGCATGCTCATCTTCCCCGCGGCGAACGACCTGCTGACCCTCTTCGTGGCGCTGGAGGTCTTCTCCCTCCCGCTGTACATCCTGTGCGGGCTCGCCCGCCGCCAGCGGCTGCTGTCCCAGGAGGCCGCGGTCAAGTACTTCCTCCTCGGCGCCTTCTCCTCCGCCTTCCTGCTCTTCGGCATCGCCCTGCTGTACGGCTACGCGGGCACGCTCACGTATGCCGGGATCGCCGATGTCGTCGACGGCGAGGTCGCGCGGATCACCCCGGCGCTCGCCCAGACCATGGGGAACGACGCGCTGCTGCTCATCGGCGGGGCGATGGTGCTGGTGGGGCTGCTGTTCAAGGTCGGCGCGGTGCCGTTCCACATGTGGACCCCGGACGTCTACCAGGGCGCCCCGACCCCGGTCACCGGCTTCATGGCGGCGGCCACCAAGGTCGCGGCGTTCGGCGCGCTGCTGCGGCTGCTGTACGTGGTGCTGCCGGGCCTGCGCTGGGACTGGCGCCCGGTGATGTGGGGGGTGGCGATCGTCACCATGCTCGGCGGTGCGATCGTCGCGGTGACCCAGACCGATGTGAAGCGGCTGCTGGCCTACTCCTCGATCGCTCACGCGGGCTTCATGCTGGCCGGTGTCATCGCCACGACGGAGGACGGCATCTCGTCCGTGCTCTTCTACCTGGCGGCCTACTCGTTTGTGACGCTGGGCGCGTTCGCCGTGGTCACGCTGGTCCGCGACGCGGGCGGCGAGGCCACGCACCTGTCCAAGTGGGCGGGGCTGGGACGCCGTTCGCCGCTGGTGGCGGCGGTCTTCGCGGTCTTCCTGCTGGCCTTCGCGGGCATCCCGCTGACCTCGGGCTTCGCGGGGAAGTTCGCGGTGTTCAAGGCGGCGGCGGACGGCGGCGCGGGCGGCCTGGTGGTGGTCGGCGTCCTCGCTTCCGCCATCGCGGCCTTCTTCTACATCCGCGTCATCGTGCTGATGTTCTTCAGCGAGCCGCGCCCGGAGGGCCCGTCCGTCGCGGTGCCGAGCCCGCTGACCTCCGCGGCGATCGCGATCGGCGTTGTGGTGACCCTGGTGCTGGGCGTGGCCCCGCAGCCCTTCCTGGACCTCGCCGGTGACGCCGGAGTGTTCGTGCGCTGAGGGTCGTACGACGCGACGAGCCCCCCGGCGCGGTCGCCGGGGGGCTCGTACGCTCTGAGGCCGTGGTCAGCCGATGCCGCCCGCGGAGTCCGGCAGCTCGATGCCCGTCGGGAGGTCCGTGGGAACGTTGGTCGGGACACCGGTCGGCACGCCGCCGGTGGGCATGTCACCGGTCCGGGTGAACGTGTCGTTCTCGCTCAGCGCGTCCCAGTCGACCGTGACGGTCTTGCCGCCGTCGCTCACCGTCACCTTGCCCTTGGTGCGGTCCGTGTTGCCGTCGCTGCACTGCAGCATCAGCATGTTGTTGGAGTACGTGCCCTGGCAGAGGTGCGGGCCGGCGATCGCGGCCTTGTCGCCGGTGATGACCAGAGAGACCGGCCGGCTGCCCGCCGCCTGCGAGATGTAGGTGCCGGACGCGGTGCTGCCGTCGCCGCCCGCCGGGGCGTTCGACTGGCCGCCCGCGATCGGCGACTTCTTGTCGTCCTTGTCGTCATTGCTGCTGGAACAACCGGTGACCAGCACAGCGGCGATGAGCGCCGCCCCCGTGATCTGTGCTGCCTTGCGCACGTGTCTCTCCGTCCTTCGCCGAGCAGGAGCACGCCAAGTTAGCAGCCGATGGCTGAATCAAGTGCGGCGCCGGTCCGCTTGTCACACAGCTGGGACGATCTGTCCCCTTACCTCGCCGAGTTGTACGCGGACACCGTCCGGGCCGGGCGCCCAGGCCGTCAGCGTCACCTCGTCGCCATCCTCCAGGAACGTCCGCTTTCCGTCCGGCAGCTCGACCGGGTCGCGGCCCGCCCAGGTGAGTTCGAGCAGGCAGCCGCGCTCCTCGGGCAGCGGGCCGCTGACCGTACCGGAGGCGAAGAGGTCGCCGGTGCGCAGCGAAGCGCCGTTGACGGTCATGTGCGCCAACTGCTGGGCGGCCGTCCAGTACATGGCCGAGAACGGCGGGTGGGCGACCGGGTGCCCGTTGATGGCGACCTCGATCCGCAGGTCGAGTCCACCGGGCTCGGCGGCCGCGTCGTCGAGGTAGGGCAGCAGCGGGAAGTCGCGGGCCGGCGGGCTGGTCCGGGCCGCGTCGAACGCGTCCAGCGGGGTGATCCACGGCGATACGGAGGTGGCGAACGACTTGCCCAGGAACGGGCCGAGCGGGCGGTACTCCCAGCTCTGGATGTCCCGCGCGGACCAGTCGTTGAGCAGGGTGACGCCGAAGACGTGGTCGCGGAAGGACTCCAGCGGCACACGCTCGCCGAGCGCGGTCGGAGTGCCGACGACGAAACCCACCTCGGCCTCGATGTCCAGCCGCTGGGTGGGCCCGAAGGCGGGTGTGGTCGCGCCGGGGGGCATCCGCTGGCCCAGCGGGCGGATCACGGGCGTGCCGGAGACGACGACCGTGCCGGCCCGGCCGTGGTAACCGATCGGGAGGTGCTTCCAGTTGGGGGTGAGCGGGTCGCCGTCCGGGCGGAACATCCTGCCGACGTTGGTGGCGTGGTGCTCGCTGGCGTAGAAGTCCACGTAGTCGGCCACCTCGAAGGGGAGGTGGAGGGCGACGTCGGACAGCGGGAGCAGCAGCGGCTCGGTCGCGGCGCGCCGGGCCGGGTCGGTCAGCCAGCCGCGCAGCGCGGCGCGGACCGCCTGCCAGACGGGGCGGCCCGCGGCCAGCAGCGGGTTGAGGGTGGGGTGGGCGAGCAGTTCCGCGTGCGGCGAGCCGTGCGCGGCCGCGGCGGCGGCCAGGTCCAGGACATGGTCTCCGTAGCGGACGCCGATGCGTCGGTGATGCGGGGCGTCGGCGGTGCTGAAGACGCCGTAGGGGAGGTTGTGCGGGCCGAAGGGGTCGCCTTCGGGCAGGTCGAGCGGGCTCTGCTGCGGCATGGGTGCTGCCTCGCCTTCTCCTCGTGACCGTGGTGGCCGAACTCGGTGGCCGGGGCACAGACTACGACGCGGGGTCGAGCGCGCGCCGCCGTTGCGCGTATGGTCACGCGGCCACGCTGCGTAGCGAAAAGCGGCCGCGGCGCATGCCGTGGCGGACGCGGTGCGTAGTGAGGCGTACGCGCTGCGTATGGTTGCGCGGTTGGAATCCGTGCTTCGTGTGACCGGTGGCATAGCGGCGGGAAGTCGTGGGCGCGGCGCCGTGCGCGACGGGCCGCGCAAGCCGGGAAGGCGCCCACAGTGATCGATACCCGACCGGATACTCTGCCTTTTAGTGGAGACAGCGACACATCGACAATCCGCGTGATCGTAGGCAGACAGGAGTACCCCTCGTGACCGTCGTCGGGCCTATTGGGCTGAGCGTGCGGGACCTGACTCTGGAAGCCGACATCCAGGCCGGTTTGGCAGCTGTGGAAGAGGGCCTCATCGAGGCCACGAAGAGTGACGTCCCGTTCATAACGGGAGCCGCGCAGCACCTGTTGCGGGCGGGCGGCAAGCGGTTCCGGCCCCTGCTGGTGATGCTGGCCGCGCAGTTCGGCGATCCGCACGCGCCGGGTGTCGTCCCCTCGGCGGTCGTCGTCGAGCTGACGCACCTGGCGACGCTGTACCACGACGACGTCATGGACGAGGCCGACGTGCGCCGCGGGGTGCCCAGCGCGAACGCCCGCTGGGGCAACTCGGTGGCCGTCCTGACCGGCGACTTCCTCTTCGCGCGTGCCTCGCACATCCTCGCGGACCTGGGCCCGGAGGCGGTCCGTATCCAGGCCGAGGCGTTCGAACGCCTGGTGACCGGGCAGATCCTGGAGACGGCGGGGCCGCGGGAGGGGCGCGACCCGGTCGAGCACTACCTGGACGTCCTCTCGGGCAAGACGGGCTCGCTGGTCGCGGTCTCCGGCCGGTTCGGCGCGATGATGTCCGGCGCCGACGAGGCGGTCGTCAACATCCTTACCCAGTACGGCGAGCGGCTCGGCATCGCCTTCCAGCTCGCCGACGACGTCCTCGACATCGCCAGCGACAGCCACGAGTCGGGCAAGACGCCCGGCACCGATCTGCGGGAGGGCGTCCCCACGCTGCCCGTGCTGCGGCTGCGTGCCCAGGCCGAGGCGAGCGGTTCACCGGAGGACCGCGAGCTGTGCCGGTTGTTGGACGGCGACCTCACCGACGAGGGGCGGCACGCGGAGGTGTTGCGCCGGCTGCGCGCGCACCCGGCCCTGGAGCAGGCTCGCAGGGACACCCTCCGGTACGCGGCGGACGCTCGGGCGATGCTGGCGCCGCTGCCCGAGGGAGCCGCGAAGTCCGCGCTGGAAGGTCTCTGCGACGCCGTGGTGCACCGGGCCGGCTGACGTTCCCCTAGGGGAAGCCGTCGCTTTTGCTCGGGGAACTCGCCGTTCTCCGTGGGTCGTTCCACCTCTGGTCTCACTGCTGTCATACCGCAGGCGTACGGGAAGTTGATCCCGCGGGCTGACGCGGTAGACGTGCCGGTTTGGTGTGATTGACAGACCACCACACGGCGGATCGGGCGACAATGACCCGAGAGGTGGACGAGTGCGAGGCTGACGACCGCCGCCGAAGACGGAGGTAGAGCACATATGGCACGAATCCGACCGACACAGGTCGCCGAAGACGACCACTGGGACGACGAACAGCCGGTCCGGCGCCGCAAGGCCGTCCGGTACGCCGTTCCCGTCGCGGTGGCAGGAGTGGCGGCGGCGACGATCGGGCTCGTCCCGGCGCTCGCCGACTCCGGCGACCCCGACCTTCCGAAGATCTCCGCGGAGGAGCTCATCGGCAAGATCGCCGCATCGGACACCGAGCAGATGTCCGGCACGATGAAGATCAGCACCGACCTGGGGCTCCCGTCGCTGCCGTCGGGCCTGTCCCTCGGCGGCGGGGGAGACGCGGACGGCGCGAGTGCCTCTCCCGAGTCCAAGCTCCCCGAACTCGCCTCCGGCACCCACACCCTGCGCTTCGCGGTGGACGGCCCGGACCGGCAGCGGGTGTCCATCATCGAGGACGCCGCCGAGTACAGCCTGATCCACAACGGCGACGACGTGTGGGCGTACGACAGCGCAGCCAACGCCGTGTACCACGCCGAGGCCCCGAAGGGCGCGGAGAAGGGGGCCAAGGGCAAGCCCGCGCCGGAGCTGCCCAAGGACCTGCGGGACGCCACTCCGCAGGAGCTCGCCAAGCAGGCCCTCGCCGCCGTGGACGACACCACGGAGGTGAAGGTCGACGGCACCGCGAAGGTCGCGGGGCAGGACGCCTACCAGCTGCTGATCAAGCCCCGGGAGAGCGGCTCGACCATCGGCTCCATCCGGATCGCGGTGGACGCGGACACCGGTGTGCCGCTCAAGTTCACGCTCAGCCCCAAGGGCGGCGGCAAGGCCGCCGTCGAGATCGGCTTCACCAAGGTGGACTTCGGGAAGCCGTCGGCGGACCGCTTCGCCTTCACCCCGCCGAAGGGCGCCAAGGTCACCGAGCAGCGCGACGTGGACCGCAAGGCCGAGGAGTACGCGGAGGAGCACGGCCTCAAGCAGGGCTCGGAGACGGCCGAGCCCGCGGACTTCTCCGGGCTGAATGTCATAGGTGAGGGCTGGGGCTCGATCGCCCGGCTCGACCTGCCCAAGGAAGCCGCGTCCGGCCTGAACCTGTCCGACCTGAACCCGTCCGGCCAGGACGCGCCTTCCAAGGCCGAAGGGGCCGTCGCCGGCCTGATCGACGGCCTGGGTGACAAGGTCAAGGGCGACTTCGGCTCCGGCACGGTGTTCAGCACCCGCCTGGTCAACGCCCTGCTGACCGACGACGGCAAGGTCTTCGTCGGTGCCGTCGACAAGGACGCGCTGGTCGACGCCGCGAACGCGGCGAAGTAGCGCGAAGCGGAATGAGGTAGCGCAGTGGGGCGGCGGCCGTGCGGACCGCCGCCCTCTCGCGGTCCCTCCCACGGGCCGTGCCCTCACGCGCGGCCCGAACACCCGATATGAAGGGGAGCCCGTGGACAAGCCGTCCGCCGATGACGTGCCCGTGGCACCGGCGGCTGCCGCCTCCCGTGAGGCCGCGGCCGTGCAGACCCGCGGGCTCACCAAGCGCTATCGGGGCGGTCAGCTCGCGGTCGACTCCCTTGACCTGACCGTGCCGCGCGGCAGCGTCTTCGGGTTCCTCGGGCCCAACGGCTCGGGCAAGACGACGACCATCCGCATGCTGATGGGCCTCATCGAACCGAGCTCCGGCAGGGCCCGGCTGCTCGGCGAGCCGATGCCCCGCGCGGCCCGGAGCGTGCTGCCCCGGGTCGGGGCGCTCATCGAAGGCCCCGCGCTCTACGGCTTTCTCAGCGGCCGGGACAACCTGATCCGGTACGACTCGGCCGACCCCACCGCCGACCCCCGCACCCGCGCCGCACGCGTCGCGGCGGCACTGGACCGGGTGGGCCTGGGGGCCGCCGCGGGCAAGAAGGCGCGCGCCTACTCGCTGGGGATGAAGCAGCGCCTCGGACTCGCCGCCGCCCTCCTCCAGCCCCGCGAGCTCCTGGTCCTCGACGAGCCGACCAACGGACTCGACCCTCAGGGCATGCGGGAGATCCGCACGTTGGTGGGCGAGTTGGCCGACGAGGGCACCACGGTCTTTCTCTCCTCCCATCTCCTGGACGAGATCGAGCAGGTCTGCACCCACGCGGCGGTGATGACCCAGGGCAGGCTGGTCACCCAGGGCACGGTGGCCGAGCTGGTCGCGGCCACCCGGGGGCGGTTGTCCGTCACCACCCCCGATCCGGCCGACGCGGCCCGCGTGCTCAAGGAGCACGGCGTGACGGACCTCCTCGTACGGGACGACCAGGTCACCGGCGAACTGCCCGTGACGCGGACCGCTTCCGCCGCCGGTGAGGAGCCCGCCGTCGACCTGGCGGACATCAACGCGGCGCTGGTGCGCGAAGGGGTGCGGGTGCGCGCCTTCGGCACCGAACGGGGTTCGCTGGAGGACGCTTTCGTGGCACTGACCGGGGAGGGCTTCGATGTCGCGGGCTGAAGTGGACTGTGCGGCCGCGGCGTCGGCGCCCCGGCCAGGAGCCCGCCTGCTGTGGTCGCTGGCCCTGTTCCGCAACGAGTTGGGCATCACCTTCCGGCGCGGTCGGACCATCGCCTTGTTCGCGGTGCTCGCCGTGATCCCGATCCTCATCGGGATCGCCGTGAAGATCGAGACCAGCGACGGCGGTTCCATCGGCGGTGGGAGAGGAGCGGAAGGAGAAGGCCCCGCCTTCCTCAACCAGGTGACCAACAACGGCGTCTTCCTGGTCTTCGCCGCGCTCGCCGCGACCCTTCCGATCTTCCTGCCCATGGCGATAGGCGTCGTCGCGGGCGACTCCATCGCCGGTGAGGCCGGCTCCGGAACCCTGCGCTATCTGCTGGTCGCTCCGGCGGGCCGGACCCGGCTGCTGCTCGCCAAGTTCGTCGCGGTCCTGGCCTTCTGCCTGGCCGCCACCATGGTCGTGGCCGTCACCGCGCTGGCGGCGGGAGCCGTACTCTTCCCGCTCGGCGACGTCACTCTGATATCCGGCACCACCGTGTCGTTCACCGACGCGCTGATACGGGCCCTGGCCATCGTCGCCGTGGTCACGGTCTCGCTCGCCGGCGTCGCCGCGATCGGCGTGTTCGTCTCCACACTCAGCGGCAGCGGTATCGCGGCCATGGCGGCGACGGTGGGCCTGCTGATCACCGTGCAGATCATCGACACCATCCCCCAGCTGCACGCCGTCCACCCCTACCTGTTCCCCCACTACTGGCTGAGCTTCGCGGACCTCCTGCGTGACCCGGTGTACTGGGACGACCTGGTCAAAAACCTCGGCCTGCAAGGTCTGTACGTGGCGGTCTTCGGCTCGGCGGCCTGGGCGCGGTTCACGGCCCGCGACATCACGGCCTGACCGCGGCCGCACAGCGGCGGCCGCGGCCAGGGTCACGGGCAGGCCGCGGTCAGGGCCGCGGCCAGGTCAGGCGCGGGCTCAGAAGGTCAGCTTCCAGCTGTCGACGTAGCCGGTGTCCTGCGCGGCCACGTCCTGCACCCGCAGCCGCCACGTCCCGTTCGCGGCCTCGCTGCTCGCGTCCACCGTGTATGTGGTGATCACGTTGTCCGCCGAGTCGGAGCTGCTGGAGTTCTTGAGCCGGTAGGCCGTGCCGTCGGGGGCCAGCAGGTCGATGACCAGGTCGCCGCGCCAGGTGTGCTTGATGTCCACGCCCACCTTCAGCGTTGCGGGGGCGTTCCCGGTCCGGCCGGTGACGGAGACCGTGGACGTCACGGCGGCGCCGTTGTCCGGGACGGCGACGTCCGCGGCGTTCTCGAAGACCGTGCCCGGCGTCGTCGAGTCGTCCGCGCTCAGCGTCCAGATCGCGTGGGCGATGGCGTCGCTGTTGCGGTCCAGGGCGGTGTCGTCGATGTTGCTGGTGGTGTCGCAGGAGGAGTGGTAGCAGCGGTCGAAGGCCTGGCCCGCCGTACCGCCCCACTTCTGCGCCTGTGCGCTGGTCTTGCGGTTGCTCGCGCCGGTGAACAGCCCGCCCACCGGGATGCCGACGTTCTTGAACGACGCGTGGTCGGAGCGGCCGTCGCCCTCGGTCTCGATCTCGGTCGGAACGCCCTTGGCCGCGAACCAGTCCTTGAAGACCGCTTCGAGCCGCGGGTCGTCGTCGTAGACGAAGTAGCCGGGGTTGGGTGAGCCGATCATGTCGAAGTTCAGATAGCCGTCGATCTTGGCGCGCTCGGTGCCGGGCAGGTTGTTCACGTAGTGCCGGGAGCCGACCAGGCCGAGCTCCTCCGCACCCCACCAGCCGAAGCGCAGGTGCTTCGCGGGGTGGTGCCCTTCGCGGGCGACGGTGAGCGCGGTCTCCAGGACCGCCGCGGAGCCCGAACCGTTGTCGTTGATGCCGGGGCCGCTGCCCACGGAGTCGAGGTGGGCGCCCGCGAACAGCACGTTCTCGGTGTCGCCGCCGGGCCAGTCGGCTATGAGGTTGTAGCCGGTGCTGCCGCTGGTGGTGAACTGCTGCACCGACGTGGTGAATCCGGCGGCGTCCAGCTTGGCCTTGATGTAGTCGATCGACGCCTTGTAACCGGGGCGGCCGTGCGCCCGGTTGCCGCCGTTGGCGGTGGCTATGGACTGGAGCTGGGACAGGTGCGCCTTGACGTTGGCCACGGAGATGTCCGGGGCGGCGAGGGCGCCCGCGGCCGGGGCGGCGGAGGCCGCGTCGGGCTGTGCGCCCGCGGGGGCCGCGGTACCGGCGACCAGGGCCGCGACCGCTCCGGCCGCGACGGTGGCGCCGGCGGCCCGGCGTATCCAGGATCTTCGGGAGGTACGCCGGCCTGTGGCGCGTGAAAGGGCAGAAGGCATGGGGGGCTCCGGATTCCGAACGAGGACAGGACGGAACGAACGTGAACGTGGGGGTGGTGCACGTGCCCGTGGGGCGGTGGAGCTGTACGAGACGAACGGCGACGCGAATCGAGCGTGGTGCGGAGCGTCTGGTGCGACGAACCGTGCCGTGTACGACGAAGCGTGGAACAAGCCGTCACGGGCGTCGTACCCAACAGTTGTGCGATGTGAGGCCGATGGTCGGGCTGGTACTGACCTCGTGTCAAGAGCGACTGTCGGACGACGGTTGCCGGATATCGGCCGCTTCCGCCGTACGCGCGGCGTTCGCCGCCGCCGTGGCGGCGGCCTGGGCGGCCAGCCGCCCGCGGTGCGCGGTGTGCAGCGCGTCCCAGGTCAGCATGGCCAGGGCCAGCCATACGAGGGCGAATCCCGCCCACCGTTCGGACGGCATGGACTCGTGGAAGACCAGCACCCCGAGCAGGAACTGGAAGGTCGGCGCCAGGTACTGCATCAGCCCGAGGGTGGACAGCGGCAGTCGCACGGCCGCGGCGCCGAAGCAGACCAGCGGCAGCGCGGTGGCGGCGCCGGTGCTGGCGAGCAGCAGCGCGTGGCCGAGGCCCTCGGAGGCGAACGTGAGATCGCCGTGTGCGCCCGCGAAGATCAGGAAACCGAGGGCGGGCAGGATCTGGACCGAGGTCTCGGCGGCGAAGGACTCCGGTCCGTCGAGCCCGACCCGCTTCTTGACCAGGCTGTAGGTGCCGAAGGTGAACGCGAGGGAGAGCGCGATCCAGGGCAGTCGGCCGTAACCGATGGCCAGGACGACCACGGCGGCCGTGCCGACGCCGACCGCCGCCCACTGCACGGGCCGCAGCCGCTCACGCAGCAGTACGACGCCGAAGGTGATGCTGACCAGCGGGTTGATGAAGTAGCCCAGGGCCGTCTCGACCACGTACCCCGCGTTGACCGCCCAGATGTACAGGCCCCAGTTCGCGGTGATGACGGCGGAGGCCAGGACGATGGCGGCCAGCCGCCGCGGCTGTCGCAGCAGCGTGGGGATCCAGGACCAGCGGCGCAGCACCAGCAGGACGACGAGGGCCACGGCAAGGGACCAGGCCATGCGGCAGGCGAGGATCTCGCCGGCTCCGGCGGGCTCCAGGAGCGGCCAGTACAAGGGGAAGAGCCCCCACAGGCCGTAGGCGCCGAAGCCGTAGGCGAGTCCTGAACGCTGCTCACTCCGCTGCTTCATACGGGACCTCCCCTTTGCGCGTGCTGACCCTGCTGAAGGTAGCGCCGAGGGGGCCAGAGTGTCATTCCCGTACCGGCATACGGTCATGACAGTCGGTTGTGCGTGCATATGTACGGACAAAAGCGGGTGCCCGGTGGAAGGCCTGTGAGGGCTTCCACCGGGCACCCGCTCGGGCCGGCGCGCGCGGGCGGGCGGCTCAGCCGACCACCGTCCAGGTGTCGCCGCCCGCGAGCAGTGCGGCCAGGTCGCCCTTGCCCTTCTGCTCTATCGCGGCCTCCAACTGGTCCGACATCTGGGTGTCGTAGACGGGGCGGTCGATGCTGCGGAAGACCCCGATGGGCGTGTGGTGCAGGGTGTCGGGGTCTGCCAGGCGGGACAGCGCGAACGCGTTGGTCGGCGAGGCCGCGTGGGCGTCGTGGACCAGGACCTGCTGTTCGTTCTCGGCGGTCACCGGCACGACCTTGAGGTCACCGGTGGCCTGATCGCGCACCACGCCCTTGCTCCCGTCCGCGCCGAAGCGGATCGGCTGGCCGTGCTCGAGGCGGATGACCGCGTCCTGTGCCTGGTCCCTGTCCTTCAGGACTTCGAAGGCGCCGTCGTTGAAGATGTTGCAGTTCTGGTAGATCTCCACCAGGGCGGTGCCGGGGTGGGCGGCTGCCTGCCGCAGCACCTCGGTCAGGTGCTTGCGGTCGGAGTCGACCGTACGGGCGACGAACGACGCCTCGGCGCCGAGCGCCAGCGACACCGGGTTGAAGGGTGCGTCGAGCGAGCCCATCGGCGTGGACTTGGTGACCTTGCCGACCTCGGAGGTGGGGCTGTACTGGCCCTTGGTCAGACCGTAGATCCGGTTGTTGAACAGCAGGATCTTGAGGTTGACGTTGCGGCGCAGGGCGTGGATGAGGTGGTTGCCGCCGATGGACAGGGCGTCGCCGTCGCCGGTGACGACCCATACGGACAGGTCGCGGCGGGAGGACGCCAGCCCGGTGGCGATCGCGGGGGCGCGGCCGTGGATGGAGTGCATCCCGTAGGTATTCATGTAGTACGGGAAGCGGGAGGAGCAGCCGATGCCGGAGACGAAGACGATGTTCTCCTTCGCCAGGCCGAGTTCGGGCATGAAGCCCTGGACCGCGGCCAGGATGGCGTAGTCGCCGCAGCCGGGGCACCAGCGCACTTCCTGATCGGACTTGAAGTCCTTCATGGACTGCTTGGCTTCCGCCTTCGGCACCAGTGAGAGCGCCTCAGTCATCGATGGCCTCCTTAAGGGCCTGTGCGAGCTGCTCGGCCTTGAACGGCAGGCCCCGTACCTGGGTGAGGGAGTGGGCGTCGACCAGGTACTTCGCCCGCAGCAGCGTCGCGAGCTGGCCCAGGTTCATCTCCGGGACGACCACCTTCTCGTAACCCTCCAGCGCCTCACCGAGGTTCCGCGGGAAGGGGTTGATGTGGCGCAGGTGCGCCTGCGCGATGGTGCCCCCCGCGGCCCGGATGCGGCGGACGGCCGCGGTGATGGGCCCGTATGTCGAGCCCCAGCCCAGCACCAGCACCTTGGCCCGGCCCTCCGGGTCGTCCACCTCGACGTCGGGGACGTCGATGCCGTCGATCTTGGCTTGGCGGATCCGGACCATGTGGTCGTGGTTGGCCGGGTCGTAGGAGATGTTGCCCGTGCCGTCCTGCTTCTCGATCCCGCCGATGCGGTGCTCCAGCCCAGGGGTGCCCGGCACTGCCCAGGGCCGCGCCAGGGTCTGCGGGTCACGCTTGTACGGCCAGAACACCTCGCTGCCGTCGTCCAGCACGTGGTTCGGTCCGGTGGCGAACCGCACCCGCAGGTCGGGCAGTTCGTCGATCTCCGGGATCCGCCACGGCTCCGAACCGTTGGCCAGGTACCCGTCCGACAGCAGGAACACCGGGGTCCGGTACGTCAGCGCGATCCGGGCGGCCTCCAGCGCCGCGTCGAAGCAGTCCGCCGGGGTGCGCGGCGCCACCACGGGCACCGGCGCCTCACCGTTGCGCCCGTACATCGCCTGGAGCAGATCGGCCTGCTCCGTCTTGGTCGGCAGACCGGTCGACGGGCCGCCGCGCTGGATGTCCACCACCAGCAGCGGAAGCTCCAGTGAGACCGCCAGCCCGATGGTCTCCGACTTCAGCGCCACGCCCGGGCCGGAGGTCGTGGTGACCGCCAGCGCACCGCCGAACGCCGCGCCCAGCGCCGCGCCGATCCCGGCGATCTCGTCCTCCGCCTGGAAGGTGCGCACACCGAAGTTCTTGTGCTTCGACAGCTCGTGCAGGATGTCCGAGGCCGGGGTGATCGGGTACGACCCCAGGTACAGCGGCAGATCCGCCTGCCGGGAGGCGGCGACCAGTCCGTAGGACAGGGCCAGGTTCCCGGAGATGTTGCGGTACGTGCCGGGCGGGAACGCCTTGGTCGCCGGGGCCACCTCGAAGGAGACGGCGAAGTCCTCGGTGGTCTCGCCGAAGTTCCACCCCGCGCGGAACGCCGCGACGTTCGCCTCGGCGATCTCCGGCTTCTTGGCGAACTTCTTGCGCAGGAAGCTTTCGGTGCCCTCGGTGGGCCGGTGGTACATCCACGACAGCAGGCCGAGCGCGAACATGTTCTTGCTGCGCTCCGCCTCCCTCCGGGTGAGCCCGAAGTCCTTGAGCGCCTCGATGGTCAGCGTGGTCAGCGGCACCGGGTGGACGCTGTAGCCGTCCAGCGACCCGTCCTCCAGCGGACTGGTGTCGTACCCGACCTTCGCCATCGGACGCTTGGTGAACTCGTCCGTGTTCACGATGATCTCCGCGCCCCGCGGCACATCGCCGATGTTCGCCTTGAGCGCGGCCGGATTCATCGCCACCAGCACGTTGGGGGCGTCCCCCGGGGTGAGGATGTCGTGGTCGGCGAAGTGCAGCTGGAACGATGAGACACCCGGCAGGGTCCCGGCAGGGGCGCGGATCTCCGCCGGGAAGTTCGGGAGCGTCGACAGATCGTTTCCGAAGGACGCCGTCTCCGAGGTGAACCGGTCGCCGGTGAGCTGCATACCGTCACCCGAGTCGCCCGCGAACCGGATGATCACCCGGTCCAGGCGGCGGACCTCCTTGGTGCCGTCCGGCTGCCGCTGTCCCCCGACGAGTGCAGCCCCGTCCGTCGGCTCGGTGGGCTCGGCCTGTTCGGCCGACGTACTGACCTGGCTGGTCACTGCTTCGGACCTCCTTAGAGGCGGCGGTTCCTTATGTCGGCACCTACCGGTTGTCCCATGGCCATCGTACGTCGGTAAGGGTGCCCTTCCCTGGGAAGATCGCATCGTGGACGCCCTCATCCGGCCCCTTTATGTCCCGGTTCGTGGCGGCTTGCCCGTGTGTGGGTCTGTGAGTCCAGCGGCGCTCGTGTCTCGGTCTTTGGACTCACGACCGGTCTTCGAGCGCGCGCTCCTGCCCGCTGACCACCGGTGATGGCTCCACGAGCGCCGGTCAGGACCTGAGATACGTCAGTACCGCCAGCACCCGCCGATGATCACCGTCGCTCGGCGACAAGCCGAGCTTGAGGAAGATGTTGCTGACGTGCTTCTCGACGGCCCCGGGGCTGATCACCAGCTGCTTGGCGATCGCGGAGTTCGTCCGGCCCTCGGCCATCAGGCCCAGGACCTCCCGCTCCCGCGGGGTGAGCGCCGCCAGGACATCCTGCTTCCGGCTGCGCCCCAGCAGCTGCGCGACGACCTCCGGGTCCAGCGCCGTACCGCCCTCGGCGACGCGCACCACAGCGTCCACGAACTCCCGCACCTCGGCCACCCGGTCCTTGAGCAGATAGCCGACCCCCCTGCTGCTGCCGGCCAGCAGCTCCGTGGCGTACTGCTCCTCCACGTACTGAGACAGCACGAGCACCCCCAGCCCCGGGTGGTCGTGCCGGAGCCGCACCGCCGCCCGCACTCCTTCGTCCGTATGGGTCGGGGGCATCCGCACGTCGGCCACCACCACGTCCGGCAGCGCGCCCTCGTCGGCCAGCTCCCGCACCGACTTCAGCAGCGCCTCCGCATCCCCCACACCTGCCACGACGTCGTGACCCCGGTCGGTCAGCAGCCGGGTCAGGCCCTCCCGAAGCAGCACCGAGTCCTCGGCGATGACCACCCGCAACCTGTCCTCCACGATTTCTGGCCCCCATTTTCCGGTTCGTGGGGTCCAGCATTCCAGCATTCGGACGCGGGCGGCGCGCCTGTGGACAACGGCGGGTCTGTGGACAACGGGCTCAGCCCCACCACGGAAGCTCCGCCGTCACCGTGGTCGGTCCGCCCGGCGGTGAGACGACGACGAGGAGGCCGTCGACCGCGTCCAGCCGCTCGGCGAGCCCCGCGAGGCCGGACCCCTGCCCGGACCCGGCTCCCCCCTGCCCGTCGTCCGTGACCTGGAGCATCATCCGGCCCTCCGACCGCCACACGTCCACCCCCGCGCTGTGTGCCGCGCTGTGCTTGCTGATGTTCTGGAGCAGCTCGGAGACGGTGAAGTAGGCGATGCCCTCGATCGCCGGGGCCGGACGCTCGGGCAGATCCACCGTCACCGTCACCGGCACCGCGCAGCGCGCCGCCAGGGCGGACAGGGCCGGGCCCAGGCCGCGGTCGGTGAGGATCGCGGGGTGGATGCCGCGGGCGAGGTCGCGGAGTTCCTGGAGGGCGAGTTTCACTTCGCCGTGGGCTTCGTCGACCATGCGGGCGGCGGCGTCGGGGTCTTCCAGGAGCTTCTCCTTGGCCAGGCCCAGGTCCATGGCGAGGGCGACGAGCCGGGCCTGTGCGCCGTCGTGGAGGTCGCGTTCGATGCGCCGCAGGTCGGCGGCGGCCGTGTCGACCACCGTCCCCCGGTCCGACTCCAGCTCCCACACCCGCGTCTCCAACCGGGACGGACCGAGCAGCGCGGACACCATCAGCCGGTCGACGGAGGCGAGCGCCCGGATCAGCCACGGCGTCGCCAGCACGACCAGCAGCCCGATGGCGCTGGTGGCCGCGATCTCGAACGGCGTGTCGACGTAGAAGCTGTGGCTCTCGCCGTCGTCGAAGAGCTGGATGCCGGGCTCGTCGGTGTACCGGGGTATCACCCAGTGCCACAGCGGATAGGTCAGCGTCGCCCAGCCGTACGCCCAGAACGTCAGCGCGACGACGAAGGCGAAGACCGCCCAGGGGAAGTGGACGATCGCGTACAGCGCGTGCCGCCAGGACGTGCCGCTCTTGAGCAGCGTGCCCACCCAGGAGATCAGTCCGCTCCTGCCGCTCCTGCGGTGCCGGGACCGGACCGGCTCCGGCTCGGCCACCTCCAGCCGCAGCAGGCCACGGGCGCGGGCCCGCTCCACCACCCCCAGCCCGCGGCAGCCCGCGAGCGCGGCGCCGAGCACCGGCACTCCCAGGAAGGTGATCAGCAGACCGGCGCCCAGCGAGAGCATCGCGACGGCGTAGGCGAAGGTCAGGATCGCCACCGGAAGGCTGATCAGGAGATAGAGGAACTCACGCCAGGTGCGACCCTCGAAGGGGGCGCGCAGCACCGCGGGAACCGCACGGCTCCCGGCCTCCGCGCCGTATCCGTAGTCGCTGGATCCGCTGGCCATCGCTTCGCCGTCCTCCACGTACGGGGGTGGTGTCGGCGCACCGGGGTACGTCACCGGGGTGCGCCGCCCGACACCGGGGTGTTCCGGCGTCGTACATCAAGGCTCTCGGACGCGGACCGGCCGGACCATGAGGCCGGTGGGACTCTTCATAGGGGGGTTAGCCCCACCCCCCTCCGTGGGTCACTGCCGGTGCGCGGGAGGCTCCGGCGCCCGGTCCCGCCAGGGCAGCTCGGCGGTGATGGCCGTCGGTCCGCCCACGGGGGAGTCGACGACGAACTGCCCGCCGACCGAGCCGAGCCGCTCCGCCAGCCCCGCGAGCCCGCTGCCCCCCGCCGTCGTCGCGCCGCCCCGCCCGTCGTCCCGTACCTGGATCAGCAGCCGGTCCTTTGTCCGCCACAGCTCCACCGAGGCGGACTTCGCCGCGCTGTGCTTGCTGATGTTCTGGAGCAGCTCGGAGACGGTGAAGTAGGTGATGCCCTCGATCGCCGGGGCCGGGCGGGCCGCCAGTTCGACCGAGACCGCCACCGGGACCGTGCAACGTGTGGCGACCGAGGACAGGGCCGGGCCCAGGCCGCGGTCGGTGAGGATCGCGGGGTGGATGCCGCGGGCGAGGTCGCGGAGTTCCTGGAGGGCGAGTTTCACCTCGCCGTGGGCTTCGTCGACCATGCGGGCGGCGGCGTCGGGGTCTTCCAGGAGCTTCTCCTTGGCCAGGCCCAGGTCCATGGCGAGGGCGACGAGCCGGGCCTGTGCGCCGTCGTGGAGGTCGCGTTCGATGCGCCGCAGGTCGGCGGCGGCCGTGTCGACCACCGTCCCCCGGTCCGACTCCAGCTGAGCGATCCGCCGCTCCAACTCGTCGGACGGAGAGAGCAGCCCGCGCACCATCGCCCGGTCCACGTTGGTCAGGCCGCGGGCGATCCACGGAAGTACTGGCCACAGGACAAACAACCCCACGGCGACGACCGCGAACGTGGCCACGCCCCACGGCAGCCGTACGACGGCGTACAGGGTGCTCCGCCAGGCGACCGGGTCCTTCAGGCTGGTCCACAGCCAGGGGAAGAAGCCGCCGTTCTCGCGGTGCGGCAGCCGACTGGGCTCGTCCACGTGCACGCGCAGGAGCACTCGGGCCCGGCGCCGTTCGAACGCGCCGAACAGCCGGGCGCCGCCCAGCCCCAGCGCGACCAGTGGCAGGCCGACCACCGTTATGGACAGCCCCACGCTCGGAAGGAGCCATATGCACACATATATGAAGCCGATGAGGGCCACCGGCAGATTGCCGAGGAGATGCGCGATCTCCCGCCAGGTCTGCGCGGGCAGCGCGAGCGCGGGCGGTCTCGGCAGCCGATCGGCGGCGGTCCCCCCGCGGTTCTCGCCGGGGATTCTGCCGGTGGTCTCAGAGGAATGTGAGCGGGCGGTCATGCACGCAAGACTGCCTGGCCTGCGAGTTCGGCGCCATGGGGTTCGCGGGGTGCCCGAAAGGGGGGCTATCCCCACCGCCCGCGGACCGGACGGTCAGCGGGGCGCGGCGGCCCCCAGGCTGGCGGGAGCACCGCATGCCGGACAGGCGGTCCACCCGCGATCGGCAGGGCCTAGACTCCCGTGCGTACGGATCGTCGGACACCTCGTATCGACGAACAGCAGGCCAGCAGGCAAACCAGGGAGCGAGGGGCGACGTGCCGGAGGCGACGACCGTGCGCACCACGACGGGTGCCCACCATGTCCAGCTCGCGGCCGACTACTTCCACAGTTACTCGGTAGTCGGCCTGATGGGCGTCGTCGGCGTGCTCTTCGTCGCCGTGGCCTTCGGCGCCGGACGGCTGCTGCGGCCGGCTGTGCCGACGCCCGAGAAACTGCTCACCTATGAGTGTGGCGTGGACCCGGTCGGCGAGGGCTGGGCGCACACCCAGATCCGCTACTACGTCTACGCCTTCCTGTACGTGATCTTCGCGGTGGACGCGATCTTCCTGTTCCCCTGGGCGACGGTGTTCGCCGCGCCGGGCTTCGGCGGGACGACGCTGGTGGAAATGTTCCTCTTCCTCGGCTTCCTCGCCGTCGGCTTGCTGTATGCATGGAAGAAGGGCGTCCTCGCATGGACGTGAGTCCCATGAACCCCGTGAGTCCCGTGAACCCCGCGACACCGGCGACCTCCGCGTCGCCGGCGACCCCGGCCGCGCCCGAGCTCCTGCCCGAACCCAGGAGGCTCGGCGTGCTGTCCCGGCTCGCCCCCGAGCCGATGAAGGTCGTCCTCAACTGGGGACGCCGCTACAGCCTCTGGGTCTTCAACTTCGGCCTCGCCTGCTGCGCCATCGAGTTCATCGCGGCGTCGATGGCCCGCCACGACTTCATCCGGCTCGGTGTGATCCCCTTCGCGCCGGGGCCGCGCCAGGCCGACCTGATGATCGTCTCCGGTACGGTCACGGACAAGATGGCGCCCGCGGTGAAGCGGTTGTACGAGCAGATGCCCGAGCCCAAGTACGTGATCTCCTTCGGCGCCTGCTCCAACTGCGGCGGTCCGTACTGGGACTCGTACTCGGTCACCAAGGGGGTCGACCAGATCATCCCGGTCGACGTGTACGTTCCGGGCTGCCCGCCCCGGCCCGAGGCGCTGCTCCAGGGCATTCTCAAGCTCCAGGAGAAGATCGCGAACGAGTCGCTGGGGCAGCGGTACGCGGCTGGGGGCACGGCGGGCCGTCCTTCCGGCGCGGCGCTGCGCAGCGGCCTGGTCGCGCCGCCTCCGGCGCCGGGTGCTTCGGCGCCGGGTGCCTCGCTGCCGGGTACGCAGTCGGCGCCTTCTTCTAAGGAGGGCGAGCGATGAGCGCACCTGAGGAGCGACCGGAGAGAGCTGCGGCCGCCGCCGGCGAGCCGGACGCGGGTGCGGCCGCCGCCCAGCCGGACGGTGCTGCCGGCGCGGCCGCCCTCGAAGCGGACGGTGCGGCCGCCGCGCAGCCGGTCGTGGGCTGGCTGCCCGCACCCGCCGACGAGATCTTCGGCGAGGGGGCCACGGCCGACGAGTCGTACGACCTGCTGACCGTCGACGTCCCCGCGAGCGCCTGGATCACCGCCCTGGAGGCGGCCCGTGACACGCTCGGCTGCACCTACTTCGACTGGCTGAGCGCCGTCGACGAGCCGGGCACCGGTTTCCGCGTCGCCGCGCACGTGGTCGCGCTCGCGGAGCCGGGGGCAGCGGCAGGGAAGCCTGCCGTGCGCCGACTGCTCGTACGGACGACCGTGCCGCACGACGCGCCCTCGCTGCCCACGGCCATCGGCGTGTACGCGGGTGCGGCCTGGCACGAGCGCGAGACGTACGAGATGTTCGGCGTCACCTTCACCGACCACCCCCACCTCGTGCCGCTGCTGCTGCCCGAGGGCTTCGAAGGGCACCCGCTGCGCAAGGACTTCGTGCTGGCGGCGCGGGTCGCCAAGGCGTGGCCGGGGGCGAAGGAGCCGGGCGAAGCGGATCACGGCGGCCCCAAGCGGCGCCAGATGCTCCCGCCGGGTGTGCCCGACCCCAACGAGTGGGGTCCGCTCAAGGGCCAGCTGCCGCCCGCCCCGGCGCGTCCGGCCCGTGCGGCCCGTGGCCCCCGGGCGGCGGGTGCCGCCGCGGGAGCGGCGGCGGGCGACCGCCCGGTACGTCGTGCGCGCAGCGCGAGCGCGGGATCGGCCAGTCAGAGGGGCGAGGCCGACGGCGCGGCGACCGCGGCACCGGAGGCTGCTGCCGGAGCCGCTGCTGCTGCCGGAGCCGGAGCCACGGCAGTGCCCCGGCGCGCCCGCAGCGCGAGCGAGGGGTCCACGAGTCAGCGCGCCGGTGCCGAGCGGCCCGCGCGGCGGGCCCGCAGCGCGGGTGAGGGCTCGGCCAGCCAGCGGGCGGAGGGCACGGCCGCGACGCCGGACGCCGTGGTGCGGGCCGGCGCCGCCGCGCCGGACGCGACGCCGTCGGAGGCCGCCGCCACGGAGGCCGGGGCCGCTGCGGCGGAGAGCGCCGGGACCGCGGCGCCGCGCCGTACGCCCGGTGCCGGTGAGGGCTCGGCGAGCCAGGCCGCGGACGCGGCCGCCCGGCGCCCGGCAGCGTCGCGTACGCGCTCGTCCGACGCGCCCTGGCACCACGCGCGCCCGGCGTTCGACGCGAGCGAGCCGAAGCCGAAGCCAGAGGCGGACGACGCGCCCCCCGCCGCGGACGCGCCCCCCGCCAAGGAGGCGAAACCCGCGGAGGCGAGTGGCCCGGACCGTGCCACCGCCGCTGCCGGCCCCGCCGAAGCGAGCGATGCGGCCAAGGCCGCTGATACCGGAACCGGCGACTCCGCCGCGACCACCGGTACGGCCGAGAGCGACCGTACGGCCGGGGACACCGCTACCGATGACACCGGCGGCACCGTCGACAGGACCGGCACCGATGACGCCGGCAGCGCAGCCGACACGACGGCTGCCGGTGACGGCGGCGGCACCGCCGGCGAGACCGGCACCGCCGAAACCGACCGCACCGTCGATACCGCGGGCACCCCCGACGACACCGCCGACCCCGCCGATACCACCGGCACCGCCGACACCACCCGGACCCACGACGGAGGCGACACGTGAACGACGTCCTCGACGTCGCGCTGCGACTGCTCGCCGTCTTCCTCGTCTTCCTGGTGTTCCCGCTGGTCGTCGGGCAGACCGAGCACAAGGTCATGGCCCATATGCAGGGCCGTCTCGGGCCGATGTACGCCGGCGGGTTCCACGGTTGGGCCCAGTTGGTCGCGGACGGCGTGAAGTTCGCGCAGAAGGAAGACGTCGTGCCCGCCGGGGCCGACCGGCGGATCTTCCAGCTCGCGCCCGCCATCGCGCTCCTGCCGTACCTCGTCGTGCTCGTCGCCATACCGCTCGGCCCCGACAACGCCGTCGGCCAGTTCGTGGACGCCGGGATCTTCTTCGTCCTCGCCGTGATGGGCGTGGGTGTGCTCGGCTCGCTCATGGCCGGGTGGGCCTCGGCCAACAAGTTCTCGCTGCTCGGCGGCCTGCGGACGGCCGCCCAGCTCATGGCGTACGAGCTGCCGATGCTGCTCACCGCCGCCTCCGTGGCGATGGCGGCCGGTACGGTCTCGCTGCCCGGGATCCTCGACGCGTTCGAGTGGTGGTGGGTGCCCTGGCAGATCGTCGGCGGACTGGTGTTCTTCACCGCCGGGCTCGCCGAGCTCCAGCGCCCGCCGTTCGATGCGCCGATCGCCGACTCCGAGATCATCTTCGGCGCCTACACCGAGTACACCGGGCTGCGCTTCGCCCTGTTCCTGCTCGCCGAGTACGCGGGCATCGTCGTGCTGTGCGCGCTGACCAGCGTGCTCTTCCTCGGCGGGTGGCACGGTCCTTACCCCGACGGCCTGGGCTGGCTGTGGATGCTGCTGAAGACCGCCGTCCTGGCCTTCGTGGTCATCTGGCTCCGGGTGACCTACCCCCGGCTGCGCGAGGACCAGCTGCAGAAGTTCGCCTGGACCGTCCTCATCCCGCTCGCACTCGCCCAGATCGCCCTCACCGGCGTCGTCAAGGTGGTGATCTCCTGATGGCCATTCCCGGATCCGGCCTGGCCAAGGGCCTGGCCGTCACCCTGCGCACGATGACGCGCAAGACGCAGACCGTGCAGTATCCGGATGTGCAGCCCGAGCTGCCGCCGCGTACACGCGGTGTGATCGGGTTGTTCGAGGAGAACTGCACCGTGTGCATGCTCTGTGCGCGCGAGTGCCCGGACTGGTGCATCTACATCGACTCCCACAAGGAGACGGTGCCGCCCGCCGCGCCGGGTGGGCGTGAGCGCAGCCGCAATGTGCTGGACCGCTTCGCCATCGACTTCTCGCTCTGCATGTACTGCGGTATCTGCATCGAGGTGTGCCCCTTCGACGCGCTCTTCTGGTCACCGGAGTTCGAGTACGCCGAGACGGACATCCGCGACCTCACCCACGAGCGTGACAAGCTCCGCGAGTGGATGTGGACGGTGCCCGCGCCGCCCGCGCTGGACCCGCGTGCCGAGGAGCCCAAGGAGATCGCCGCGGCCCGCAAGGCGGCGGAGAAGCTCGCGGCGCAGGAGCAGGCCGCCGAGCAGCAGGCCGTCGAGCAGGAACAGTCCGCCGAGCAGCCGCGGGAGGGCGACGCGTGACCATCGCCGCCGCACAGCACGGCTTCCTCTCCCCGACCGGTGTGGAGATCGTCTTCCTGCTCGTCGCCATCGCCACCTTCGGCGCCGCCGTCATCACCGTCACCACCAGGCAGCTGGTGCACGCCGCCCTGTGGCTGGTGGTGGCGCTCGGCGGGATCGCCGTGGAGTACCTCCTGCTCACAGCCGAGTTCATCGCCTGGGTGCAGGTGCTGATCTACGTCGGTTCCGTGGTGGTCCTCCTCCTGTTCGGACTGATGCTGACCAAGGCGCCGATCGGCCGGTCACCGGACGCCGATTCCGGCAACCGCTGGGCCGCTCTGACGGTGGCCGTCGCCGCAGCGGGCACCCTGGTCTGGGTGGTCGTGGACGCCTTCCGGTCCACCTGGATCAACGTCGAGGGGGCGGTGCAGGGTTCCACCGCGGTCACCGGCGAGGGGTTGTTCCGGCACTGGGTGCTGCCCTTCGAGGCGCTGTCGGTGCTGCTGCTCGCCGCGCTGGTCGGCGCGATCGTCCTGTCCCGCAAGACCGACAAGACCGATAAGGCCGGCGAACGCGGCAAGGAGAAGCGCTGATGCACCTCGCCTACCCGGCCGTCCTCGCCGTCCTGCTCTTCTGCACCGGCCTGTACGGCGTCCTCGCCCGGCGCAACGCGATCCTGGTCCTGATGTCGGTCGAGCTGATGCTCAACGCCGTCAATCTCAACCTCGTCGCCTTCGACGTCTGGCTCCGCGACACCCTGCACGCGGGTCAGGCGCTGACCCTGTTCATCATCGCCATCGCCGCCGCCGAGATCGGCATCGGCCTGGCCATCGTCCTGCTCGTGTACCGCAACCGCGGCACGGCCGACGTCGACAAGCTCACCGACCTCGCCGAGGAGTCCGAAGCCGCGCGGGCGGCCGACGGCGACCGCGCGCAGGAGAAGGCCGAGGCCGCCGCGTGACGACCACGACCACCGCCGTCCTCGTTCCGCTGCTGCCCTTCCTCGGTGCCCTCGCGGGCCTGCTGCTGGGCCGCCGCGCTCCCGGCTTCGTGCGGCCCCTGGCCGTGCTGCCGACCCTGGCCGCCGCCGCGCTCGCGGTCGTCGTCGCCGTACGGCAGGGCGGGGGAGCGGGGATCCACGCCGCCACCCGGCTCACCGACACCGGCTCGATCCCGATCGACCTCGCCCTGCACGTCGACGGCTTCGCCGCGCTGGTCGCGGTGCTGGTCGGCGTGGTCGCGACCTGCGTGCAGATCTACTCCACCGGCTATCTGCGCGACGACCCCCGCTACCCCTCGTACGCCGCGCTCGTCTCCCTCTTCACCTCCGCGATGCTGCTCGTCGTCTACTCCGACGACCTGATGGTGCTGCTGGTGGGCTGGGAGATCATGGGCATCTGCTCGTACTTCCTGGTCGGCCACTACTGGGAGACGGCGGCCGCCCGCTCCGCCTCGCTCAAGGCCTTCCTGGTCACCAAGCTCGGCGACGTACCGTTCCTGATCGGCATCTTCGCGCTCGCCGCCGACGCGGGCACGTTCCGGATCAGCGTCATCTACACGCGGCTGACCTCCTCCGTCTCCGACTTCCAGCTCGACCACCCCACCCTCGTCGCCCTGCTGCTGCTGGCGGGGGTGGCGGGCAAGTCGGCGCAGTTCCCGCTGCACACCTGGCTGCCCGACGCGATGGCGGGCCCCACCCCGGTCTCCGCCCTGATCCACGCCGCCACCATGGTCGCTGCGGGCGTCTACTTCATCGCCCGGCTGCTGCCCGTCTTCGCCGCCTCCGCCGCCGCGCTCGTCGTGCTCGCGGTCGTCGCGGCCGTCACCATGGTCGGCTCGGCGCTCGCCGCGCTCGCCCAGGACGACATCAAACGGGTCCTCGCCTACTCGACCATCGGCCAGCTCGGCTACATGACCGGCGCACTGGCCGTGGGCGACCGCGGCGCGGCCGTGTTCCACCTGATCAGCCATGGTGCGTTCAAGGCGCTGCTCTTCCTCGCCGCGGGCGTGATCATCCACGCGGCAGGTACCAACTCGCTGTCCGCCATGGCGCGGATGGGCGGCGTCGCCAAGAAGGCCCCCGACGCGTACTGGACGCTCACCATCGGGCTGCTCGCGCTCGCCGCGCTTCCCCCGTTCAGCGGCTTCTTCTCCAAGGAGGCCGTCCTCGGCGCCGCCGAGCACACCGCGCTCGGCCATGAGCACGGCGTCCCCGCCGGGGTCGGCTGGACCGTCCTGGTCGCCGGGCTCGCCACCGCCCTGCTCACCGCCGGGTACGCCGCCCGCCTGTGGCTGCTGGCCGGCGCGCCCGGCCACCCCGCCGGTACCGGCGCGCCCGCGGGCACCGCCGACATCGCCGGGGCCGCCGTCGCGCCCGAAGAGCCACAGGCCGCGCACCCGGCCCGTATCCCGGTCGTCATGAACGCCGTGCTGTGGGTGCTCGCGCTCCCCGCCCTCGCCTCCGGCCTGCTCTTCGGCGTCCTCCCGGACTGGTTCGACGACCGCTCGCTCGCCCCGACCCTGGCCACCTCCGTCCTCGGCACCGGCCTCGCCCTGGTCGGCGCCCTCGTCACCTACGCGGCCTGGCGGCACACCACCGCCCTGGCCGCCCGTGTCCCGCTCGGCCCGGTCATGGTCCCGCCCGCCGCCGAGCCCGCCGTCACCGAGGCCGAGGCCATCGCCGGACACGACCAGGTCTACGGAGCCGCCGCGCCGCCCGACCCCGCGGACCCCGGCCGCCTCCTGCTGGGCCCGCTGCACCGGCACGCCGCGACCGGCTTCCACCTCGACGCCGTGTACGCCGCGCTGTTCGTCCGCCCCGTACGCGCGGCCGCCGGCCTCGTGCGGTTCCTCGACCGCGAGGTCGTCGACACCTACGTACGCGGCGCGGGCACCGCGCCCCGCCTGCTGGGCGAGGCCGTCCGCCGCGCCCAGACCGGCAATGTGCAGACCTACCTCAGCGCGCTGCTCGCGGGATCCCTCGTCCTGGCCGTCGCCGCCGTCCTCGTCGCAGCCGGAGCCTGACCCGTGAACCACATCGCCATGCAGCTCCTCCTCGCGGCTCTCGTCGTGCTTCCCCTGCTCGGCGCCGTCGCCGCCCTGCTCCCCGCCCCGCCCGGACTCAAGGGCCGCGACCCCGACCAGGCGGTGCTGCGGCACGGCGTCACGGTCACCGGCGCCGTACTGGCAGCGGCCATCGCGCTGGCGGTCGGCTTCGACCATGACGAGTCGTCCCGGATGCAGGCGCAGACCGACATCAGCTGGATCCCGGCACTGGACATCCGCATCCACCTCGGTGTGGACGGCGTCTCGCTCCCCCTCCTCGTGCTGACCGCGCTGCTGACCTTCCTCTGCGCGGTCTACAGCTACAGCTCACCCCCGCGCGGGCAGGGCACCAGCCCGAAGGCGTTCGTCGCCCTGCTGCTCGTCCTGGAGTCCGGCACCCTCGCGAGCTTCGCCGTCCTCGACCTGATGCTGTTCTTCCTGGCGTTCGAGATGGTGCTCATCCCGATGTACTTCCTCATCAACCGCTGGGGCGGCGAGGACCGGGAGCGCGCCGCCTGGCGGTTCATCCTCTACACGCTGCTCGGCTCGGTCGTCATGCTGCTCGGCCTCCTCCTCGTCGGCATCAAGGGCGGCACGTTCGACATGGTGGCACTCGCCACTGACAACGGGGCCGGCCTCAGCCACACCACGCAGCTCATCGCGGTCCTCGCCATCGGCGTCGGGCTCGCCGTGAAGGCCCCGATGTGGCCGCTGCACAGCTGGCTGCCGGACGCCCACACCGCCGCGCCGACCGTCGGCTCCGTCCTGCTGGCGGGCGTCCTGCTCAAGATGGGCACCTACGGCTTCGTTCGGATCGTGCTGCCCATCGCCCCGGAGGGTGCGCACACCTTCGCCCCCTACCTCGCGGCCTTCGCGGTCGTCGGGATCATCTACGGGTCGCTCGCCTGCCTGGCCCTGGCCCGCACCGGCGCCAAGGGCGACCTCAAGCGGCTCATCGCGTACTCCTCGGTCGGCCACATGGGCTTCGTCCTGCTGGGCATCGCCACCCTCACCCCGACCGGCGTGAACGGCGCACTGTTCGCCAACATCGCCCACGGCCTCATCACCGGCCTGCTGTTCTTCCTGGTCGGCGCGGTGAAGGAGCGCTGCGGCAGCACCGACCTCGACGAGCTCGCGGGCCGCACCGGCGCCGCGCTCTACGGCCGCGCCCCCCGCCTCGGCGGGCTGCTGGTCTTCGGCGCCGTCGCGTCCCTCGGGCTGCCGGGGCTCGCCGGGTTCTGGGGCGAGATGCTCGCCATGTTCGGCGCCTACGAGCCGGCCGAGGGGCTCAGCCGCCCGGCGTTCCTCACCTACCTCGCCGTCGCCGCCTTCGGCACGCTGCTGACCGCCGCGTACATGCTCGTCGTCGTACGCCGCGTCTGCATGGGCGACGCGGACGGGATCGGGGCCGGAGCGGCCGCCGGGGGCGGAGCCTCAGACGGCGGCACGCCTTCCGGACCCGCCGCTTCCGGACCCGCCGCCTCCGGAAGCGGCGCGGCCGGCACGGCACCGGCCCGCGCCCTCCCCGACGTACGCGCCCACGAGTTCGCCGCCTGGACCCCGCTCGTCGTCCTCACCGTCCTCGCCGGACTCTGGCCCGCGGCCCTGATCGGCCTCAGCGACCCGGCCGTGCAGCAGCTTCTCGCAGGAGGCCACTGATGACCGCAAGCACCGTCAGTGCCGCGAACCTCGTCCAGTCCGTCGACTGGCTCGCGATCGCCCCGCCCACCATCGCCGCCCTGGCCGGGCTCGTCGTCCTCGTCGCCGACCTGTTCCTGCCCGAGCGCAACAAGCCCCTCCTGGGCTGGATCTCGGTCGGCAGCCTGGTCCTGGCCGGGCTCGCGCTGCTGCCACTGCTCGACGGCGACCGCCGGACCTTCTGCCTGACCACCAGCGGCGACGGCGACGTGTGCTCCTATGTGGCCGACGAGTTCACGCTCGCCATCCAGTTGCTGGTGCTCGGCGGAGCCCTGCTCACGGCCCTGCTGTCCATCAACCCCGTGGCCGATCAGAAACTCCCCGCGGGCGAGTTCTGGTTCCTGCTGCTGTCGGCCGTCGCGGGCGCGGCGCTGCTGCCCGCCTCCCGCGACCTCGCCACCCTCGTCGTCGCCCTCGAAGTGGCCTCGCTGCCGGCGTTCGCGCTGGTGGGCATGCGGCGCGGCGACCGCCTCTCCTCCGAGGCCGCCCTGAAGTTCTTCCTGTCATCCGTGACCGCGACCGCCGTCACCCTCCTCGGCGTCAGCTTCGTCTACGCCGCCACCGGCAGCATGCACCTCACCGAGGTCGCGGACGGCCTCACCCACGTCGACCCGCGGCTGGAGACGCTCGCCCAGACCGGCGTCGCCCTGACCCTGGTCGGCTTCGCCTTCAAGACGGCGGCCGTGCCGTTCCACTTCTGGGTGCCCGACACCTACGTGGGCGCGCCGCTGCCCGTGGCCGCCTACCTGTCCGTCATCGGCAAGGCCGTCGGCTTCACCGGCATCATCCTGGTCACCGTCATCGCCTTCCCGGCTTACGACGACGTGTGGGGCCCCGCCGTGGCGGTCCTCGCCGCCCTGACCATGACGGCGGGCAACGTCGCAGCCCTGCGCCAGCGCCCCGAGCGCGCGCACAGCGCCGTACGGCTGCTCGCGTGGTCCTCCGTCGGCCAGGCGGGCTATCTGCTGGTGCCGGTGGCGGCCGCCGGATACGCCGACAGCTCCGGCGAGGCGACGCACGCGATCGGCTCCACCGTGGCCTACGCGCTGATGTACGCCGCCGTGAACCTCGGCGCCTTCGCGGTCGCCGCCCTGGTGGCCCGTACGAGCGCCGCCAACCGGATCAGCGACTACCGGGGCCTGTACGCGACCCGGCCGCTGGCCGCGCTGGCCCTCGGCTTCTTCCTGCTCTGCCTGGCGGGGCTGCCGCCGGGCATCATCGGCCTGTTCGCCAAGGTCACGGTGTTCTCGGTGGCAGTGGACGCGGGGCTGGGCTGGCTGGCCGTCGTGATGGCCGTCAACGTGGTGATCGCCCTCTACTACTACCTCCAGTGGACGGCGGTCCTCTTCCGCGGCAGTGAGGCGACCGAGGCGACCGAGGCCGCGGCCGGGACCGGTGCCCCGGCCGCGGAGACCGGCGCCCCCGCCCAGGTGGCCGTACGGCCGGGCATCCCCGCCCCCCTCACCTCCGCCATCGGCCTGGCGGCCGTCGTCGGCGTCGTCCTGTCCGGAGCACCCCAGCTCGTCCTGCGCTTCGCCTCGGGCACGCTGCTCTGACCCGGCACCAGGGCCTCACCCCGATGGCGTAATCGCACCCACGGTGCACAAGGGAACTAGTGCTCCTCATCTGGCGTTGACCAGATCAGGAGGGTCCACTGGAAGGTGGATGGACCAGGCAAAGGGTTCCCCTGCCGCACCATTTGGAGGGCGTACCGTGCACCGTCGGCACAATGGGCTCAAGACGGCCGTACTCCTTGGGGGACTGTCCGCGCTCATCATCGTGGTCGGCAGTCTCTTCGGCCGTACGGGCCTCGTCATCGCGGTCCTGGTAGCGCTGGCCACCAACGCGTACGCCTATTGGAACAGTGACAAGCTGGCGCTGCGCGCCATGCGCGCCCGCCCCGTGAGCGAGTTCGAGGCCCCCCAGCTGTACCGCATGGTGCGCGAGCTCTCCACCGCCGCCCGCCAGCCCATGCCCCGGCTCTACATATCGCCCACGGACGCGCCGAACGCCTTCGCCACCGGCCGCAACCCGCGCAACGCCGCCGTCTGCTGCACGGAGGGAATCCTGCGGATTCTCGACGACCGGGAGCTGCGCGGCGTCATCGGGCACGAACTGAGCCATGTCTACAACCGGGACATCCTGATCTCGTCGATCGCGGGCGCGCTCGCCTCCGTCGTGATGTTCCTGGTGAACTTCGCCTGGCTGATTCCCATAGGCCGCTCGGACGACGACGAGGGCCCCGGCATCTTCGGCATGCTGCTCATCATGATCCTCGGACCGCTCGCCGCGGCGCTGATCCAGATGGCCGTCAGCCGCTCGCGGGAGTACGAGGCCGACGCCTCCGGCGCCCAACTCACCGGCGACCCACTGGCGCTGGCCAGCGCCCTGCGCAAGCTGGAGGCCGGTACGAAGGCCCGGCCGCTGCCGCCCGAGCCCCGTCTGGAGACCGCCAGCCACATGATGATCGCCAACCCGTTCCGGCCGGGTGCCGGCATGGCCCGGCTGTTCTCCACCCACCCGCCGATGGCCGAGCGGATCGCCCGGCTCGAGCAGATGGCGGGGCCCCGGCCGTGAAGACACTCCTCAACCTGATCTGGCTGGTCCTCTCGGGGTTCTGGATGGCGTGCGCCTACGTCGTCGCCGGGCTGATCCTCTGCGTCACCATCATCGGCATCCCGTTCGGCATCGCGGCATTTCGGATCGCGGGCTTCGCGCTGTGGCCGTTCGGGCGCACGGCGGTGCCGCGGCGCGACGCGGGCGCGCCCTCCTGCGTCGGCAACGTCCTGTGGCTGGTGCTGGCGGGCTGGTGGCTGGCCCTCGGCCACGTCATCACGGGCCTCCTGCTCTGCGTCACCATCATCGGCATCCCGCTGGGGCTGGCCAACTTCAAGCTGATCCCGATCTCGCTGGCCCCACTGGGCCACGAGATCGTCAGCACCGGCGAGCGCTTCGGAAGTCGCTGACCGGGATTCTCCGCCGCGGGCGGCTCACTCCCGGTGGCGGCCTCTGGTGATCAGCCAGGTGCCGCCGACGATGAGGGCGGCGAAGACCGCGAGCCCGGCGCCCTGGGCGACGAGCAGCCACATCCGGTCGCGCAGGGGCAGCGTCCCGTTCAAGGTCACCTGGAGCGAACCGACGGCGAACGCGATGGCCGCCGTGAAGACCGCGACGAGTTCCACGGCCCGGACGGTCGATGACCGCACGGTGTGCTCCAGCTCTCTGCGGGCGGCCTCCCCACGCTCCCAGCGAAGCTGCTGCTCAGCGGCCCACACCGCGCGCAGCCGCCCCTCCTGGATGTCGTCCCGCAGCTTCCGGTACTGCTCCTGGAGCAGCTCGTGGCTCACTCGGCTGCCTATGGCGGGCAGCAGCCGCAGGGCCTTGTCGATGCTCTCCAGCGCGGCGTCGTGCTGGGCGCACTTGTGCTGTCCGGCGGCGAGCCGGAAGCGGAAGATGTGGTCACCGGGATAGGCGGCGACGGCCTGCTCCGCGTGCCGGAGCAGCAGCTCCCCGTTTCCGTCGAACGGGGAGGCGCAGGCCAGGCCGTTGAGGCAGATGTCGACCACGTGCCGGGTGCGCCGCGGGTGGTCCCATGCCTGGCCGAGCAAGTCGATGGCGTGCTCGGCGGTGATCGCCCGGCTGCCGAACGCGGCGAAGGACCGGAGCGCCGTGAAGAGGGGGTCCTCGCGGTGCGCCCCCACCGCCATGGCCGGCAGTGACGACTCGAGGAACGTGTGGAGTTCGTCGTACCAGAAGTTCGAGCGCAGCTTGCCCGCGTGGTAGAGCGTCACGAAGTAGGCGGTGTCGCAGGAGGAGCCGTCGCGCGCCACGATCTCCTCGGTCGCCTCGGCGAGTTCACCAAGGGATTCCACCGTGTGCCGGGTGATGAAGGCGTATCCGAGCGACCACTTCTCCCTGACCTCCGTACGGTGTCCTTCGGCCACATGCCCGGCCAGCCACCGGGCGCACTCGGCGGCGGTGCGGACGCCCGGGCGGTCGAGGAACCTGCGCCGCCAGTAGCGGTCGGCGCAGATGAGGTACGGGTCGGTGGCGAAGTCGGACGACGCCACGTCGAAGGGCGGCTCCGTGCCCCCGTCGATCAAGGCGGCGGCCACCTCTTCGCAGACGCGGTCCAGCTCCCGGGAGTCGGACGGTGTCACGCGGTCGAGCATTGCGGCAATCGATGCGGCGTCCATGGCTCCCCCACCTCGCGCGGCGCACTGTGCTCACTTACCTATCACGGCGCCGCTGACCCCTGGCGCATTAGGCATATCATCCGACCATGCGTGTGGATGTGGTGACGGCGGTGCATGCCCCGTACGCCGCCTTCCTGCCCACCGCCTGGGAGTCCCTCTGCGCGCAGAGCCACTCCGACTGGGGCTGGCTCGTCCAGGTCGACGGTCCGTACGACGAGGTGCTGGACGCCCTCTCCGCGTGCGGCGCGGCGCGTGACGCGCGGGTGCGCGTCGAGGTCAACCGGACCAGCGAGGGCCCCGCCGTGACGCGCAACGTCGCCCTCGGCCGCGGCACCGCGCCGCTGGTCCAGAACGTCGACGCCGACGACCTGCTCGAACCCGACGCACTCGCGATCCTCGCCGACGCCCTGGCCGCCCACCCGGCGGCGGGCTTCGCCCTCGGCCACGCCCGCGACCTGCTGCCCACGGGCGAGCTGCGAGACCACGCGCTGCCGGTGCCCGCGGGCGTGCTGGCCCGCGGCGCCCTGCTGGCCGACTGGGCGACGGAACCCGGCGCGTACCGCCTGCCCGTGCACCCCGCCGGAGTCATGTGGCGGCGCTCGCTGCTGCTCCGGATCGGCGGCTGGTCCGCACTGCGCGGCATGGAGGACACCGGAACGCTGATGGCGGCCTCGGCCATGGCGCCCGGCGTCCTCCTCGACGCCCCGACCCTGCGGTACCGCAAGCACCCCGGCCAGTCCTCGGCGCAGACCTCGGATTTCAGCGGGGGGGGGGCATCAAATCGCGCTCGTACGGCAACGGGCCGCGGCCCTGGGCGAGCTGCCAGCGTGGTCCGAGTGAGGATGCCGGCCCTGAGCGGACGCGGCGTACACGGGGCACACGGGGCACACAGCCGATACAGCAGCCAGGACCCCGTCAGCCCATGCTGACGGGGTCCTGGCTGCTGGCGGCGGCATCGCTCCGGCGCCGGTGTTCTCACCTGTAGTTCACGAACTGCACCGCGAAGTCGAGGTCCTTGCCCTTGATCAGGGCGATCACGGTCTGAAGGTCGTCCCGGCTCTTGGAGGACACCCGCAGCTCGTCGCCCTGCACCTGCGCCTTGACGCCCTTCGGGCCCTCGTCGCGGATGATCTTGGCGACCTTCTTCGCGTTGTCCTGCGAGATCCCCTCCTGCAGCGTGGCGAAGATCTTGTATTCCTTGCCGGAGGCCTGCGGCTCGCCCGCGTCCAGCGCCTTCAGCGAGATCCCGCGCTTGACCAGCTTGGACTGGAAGACGTCGAGGATCGCCTTGACCCGCTCCTCGGAGTTGGCGCGCATCTCGATCCGCTCGCCCGACCATGCGATCGAGGCGCCGACGTTCTTGAAGTCGTAACGCTGGGAGATCTCCCGGTCCGCCTGGTTGAGGGCGTTGTCGACCTCCTGCCGCTCGACCTTCGAGACGATGTCGAAACTGGAGTCGGCCATCTTGTAGTTGGCTCCTCGTGCATAGATCGGTCAGGGGTGCGGCCCGCTACGGATACGGTCCGCACGGCCAGCCTAGCCACCTCGACCCCGATCCCCCCGCGATCAACCCGGTGGCGAAGCACCCCCGGTCATCGGGTATGGTTTACGACGTCGCCAGGGAGTCCCGACGCAAGAACGGAGATCCTGGCCACGTCCCAGGCGGTGTGCCCGAGTGGCCAATGGGAGCGGACTGTAAATCCGTCGGCTTAGCCTACCCAGGTTCGAATCCTGGCGCCGCCACAGGAACGCAAAACGGCCCCTGGCCTGCGGAAACGCAGACCAGGGGCCGTTTGCGTGGGTGGTTCTCGATCCTCGACCGACTGCCGCCGAGGGGCGCGGTGTGGACGAGGCGTGGACGACGGACGGCCTGAACGGTGCTCGGCATGGGCAGTGCGGAGGGGAGCCAGGCCGCGCCGGTGCGGCCCGGCCCGGACCGAGAGGATCACCCAACGTGCCGACCTTCACGTCGCGTGCCCGCGCCGCCACCATCGGAGCGGTCTTCGCCCTCGCCGCGGCCGCGCCGGTCACCGCGTACGCCGCGCTGGACGAGGACTCCGCCCCGGCGAAGGCGGCCGTCGCCCCGCCGGGCAAGCCGTACGTCGAGACGCGGCTGTTCTTCGGTACCCAGCGGCCCGACGGGGGACCGGCCGTCACGGACAAGCAGTTCCTCGAATTCGTCGACCGCGAGGTCACGCCGAGCTTCCCGGACGGGCTCACGATCCAGAACGGGCGGGGGCAGTGGCGGGACCGGAACGGGGTGGTGGAGCGGGAGCGGTCCTACGAGCTGATCCTGCTCTACCCGGTCACCGAGGCCCGGGTGCGGAACCCCGAGATCGAGGGAATCCGGGACGCGTACGAGCGCGAGTTCGCGCAGGAGTCCGTGGCCCGCCTCGACGAGACGGCCCGGGTGGACTTCTAGGGCCGCCCCACGCGTGGGTCCGGGCGGGCGCTCCCGCGGGCTGGACCCCCGCATCTGCGGCCCGCACCCGCGGGCCCGTAGGGCCCGCCGACCCGGTAAGGCCCCGCGGATCCGTAAACCCGCGGACCCGTGAGGCTCGCGGACCCGTAAGCCCCGCGAGCCCCTCCCCGACGGCCGTCGTCAGGCCGTCGCCATCGCGCGCACCGCGTCCGTCACCGGCTCCGTGCCCCCGATCAGCTCCAGCGTGCGGCCCGCCGTACGGGGCTCGTCCAGCAGCGCGGCCAGGGTCGCGGCCACGTCGTCGCGTGTGACGTCGCCCCGCCCGGTGCGCTCGGCCAGCGCCACCCGCCCGGTGCCCGGGTCGTCCGTCAACCGGCCCGGGCGCAGGACCGTCCAGTCCAGCCGGGAGCGGGACCGTACGTCCTCGTCCGCGGCGCCCTTGGCGCGCAGGTACGCGGTGAACACCGGGTCCGCGCCCTCCGGCGCGTTCGGGTCCGCGCCCATCGAGGACACGATGAGGTACCGCGGTACACCGGCCTTCTCCGCCGCGTCCGCGAACAGCACCGCCGCCGCGTGGTCCACCGTCTGCTTCCGCTGGGCGCCGCTGCCCGGCCCGGCGCCCGCCGCGAAGACGACCGCGTCGGCGCCCTTCAGATGCCGCGCCACGTCCTCCACCGACGCCGTCTCCAGGTCGCACACGACTGGTTCGGCCCCGGCCGCCAGCAGGGCGCCCGCCTGCCCCGGCCGCCGGATGATGCCCGCGACCTCGTCCCCGCGCCCGGCGAGCAGCCGCTCCAGCCGCAGCGCGATCTGACCGTGTCCTCCAGCGATGACAATGCGCATGATCCCGACCGTACGCTGTGCAACCCTGACCGCCACTCGTGAGTCTGCTCTTGCGACCAGACGACACGAGGAGTCCCCCATTAGCGCCGTACCCGTTCTCCGCTCGACACTGACCGCCGCCGGGTGCGCCGCCGCGCTGGTCGCCGGCGCCGCCGCGTGCGGCGTCATGGAGAAGATCTCCGCCGGTAACAAGCTGGAGAACGCCACCGAGAAGCTCGGCGAGCGCGAGTCGCTCGCCGTGGAGTTCGACATCGACGCCTCCGCCAAGCAGCTCATCGCACTGTCCGGGAAGGGGCCCGACGCGGAGCCGCTGACGCCGGAGGAGGCGAAGCTGATGGCCGGGCTGCGGGTCACACTCGCCGTACAGGCCAGGAAGCCGATCGCCGAGGCGGGGGAGAAGGACATCATCGGCACCCGGCTGGCGATCGCCGGGCCTGACGGGGACCTCGCCGAGTACCGGCTGATCGGCAAGACGGCCTACTACCGGGCCGACATCAAGGCGCTCGGCGAGTTGAGCGGGCAGCCCGTGCCGAGCGCCGAGGAGATCAGCGGCCGACTGCCCGAGAGCGCCGCCGAAGGCGTACGCAAGATCCTCGACGGCGAGTGGATCAAGATCGACATCCGCAAGATGGAGTCCTTCACCGACGGCATGGAGAAGGCCCAGCGCGAGGCTGACGAGGACGACGAGGCCGGCGGGGACGCCGCGCCGTCCGGACCCGGCGACGTCGACGCCGAGACCGGCGAGAAGATGCTGAAGGCCGTCAAGGGCGTGTTCAGCCGTGAGGTCACGATCAAGGACGAGGGTAGCCGGGACGGGGCGACCCACCTGGTCGCCAGCGGCTCCGCGCGGACCCTGCTGACCGGTGTCGTCAACGAGCTGCGGCCGATCGTCGAAGACCTTCCGGGCGGCAGCCGGAGCCTGCCGACGGCCAAGGACCTCAAGGAGCTGCCGGACAAGAAGGTCTCCATCGACTTCTCGGTCAAGAACGGTGAACTGGCCGGCGCCACCACCGATATCGCGCCGCTCATCGATGAGTACGACAAGGGCGACAAGCTGCCGCTGACGTTGACGTTCGGCGACGCCGGGAAGATCGGCGCCCCCTCCGGCGCCACGGAGATCGACTTCGGCGACCTGCTGGGCCTGGCCCCGGGCATGACGCCCGAAGAGTCCATCAGCGGCGAGAACTACGAGATCGGTCCGGACGGGACGGTCGACCCGGAGGCGAACGAAGACACCGGCGGCAACGGCCTCACAGGTCTGGAGATCGACGCCGACGAGCTGGACGCCGTGGAGGACGGCGGAGTCTGACGCCGCCGATTCGCGCTGCGCTGCCTGACGGTGCCGGTATCCGCCGCGCCGCCTGGCGTTGCTGATTCGCGCCGCGCTGCCTGACGGTACCGGTACCCACCGCGCCGCCCGGCGTTGCCGATTCGCGCCGCGCTGCTTGACGGCGGCGATCCCCCGCCGCGACGCCTGACGCCGATCCCCGCCGCCCCGCCCGGCCCCGGCTGAACGCCCCTCAGGCCGCCCTGCCCGCAAGCGGTTTCGGCGTCCGCGCTCACGCGCCGGCGCCGCCCGCCGCGGCATCGCCCTCGCCGCCGTCCCCGCTCTTCGGGCGCGTCTGCCGCGGCAGGTCCAAGGCGACCGCGACCGCCGAGTCGCAGTACTCCCGCACCGCGCTGGTCCGCGCCACCACCCGGCCCCGGTGCACCACGATCCGGCTGTACGCGAGTGACAGCACCCCCGCGATGCCGTCCCCGCGTACCGCCAGCAGTTCCGCGGGGAAGCCCGCCTCCACCCGCACCTCCGGCAGCCCCATCGCCGCCCGCGTCCGCGCGGAGACCGCGGCATACGCCTCCTCGGGGCGCAGCTCCCCCCACGAGGCCAGCAGGAACGCGGCCTCCAGCGGGTCGCCGCGCCCCACCGGGTTCGCGGCGTCCCGCAGCGCGCCGCTGCCCGCCGCGACCCGTACCCCCGCCGCGCGCAGCAGCCGCACCGGTGCGCAGCGGGCCTCGCCCGTGCCGCGCGGGCCCGGCTCCTCCAAGCCGCCGCAGTCGCCCTGCGGCAGGCACACGACCGTGACGTCCCCCGCCGCGAGCTGGTCCGCCACGCGCGCCGCGATCGGGTGCGGCAGTCGGCCCAGTCCCCCGCACGGGCCGATGGTGACGCCGGTCCGCAAACCTCCCGCCATGGCGGCGAGCCGGGCCAGGCGCGCCGGGTCGGCGCCGTCGGTGTGCAGGTCGACGGCGCAGCCGTGCTCGGCGGCGATCTCCAGTACGGCCTCGGCGTGACCGGCGGGGTCCGGGTCGAGGTCGGGGCAGCCGCCGATGACCGTCGCGCCCGCCCGCACCGCGTCCCGGAGCATCGCAAGGCCGTCCGCGCCCGCCGCGCCGGTCAGCACCCGGGGGACGGCCACCGCGGTCAGGTCGGCCAGCCCGCGCAGCGCCTGGCGGGCCTGGAGCACCGCCTCGAGGGAGCGCAGCCCGTAGACGTCGCCGATCCGGACGTGGGTACGCAGCGCCGTCGCCCCGTGGCCCAACTGGAGCAGCGCCGCCTCGGTGGTGCGGCGCTGGATGTCCGTGGGGGAGTCCGGGAGCGGGCCGTCGGCGTCCGCGGTGAGCGCGGTGTCGCAGTGGGCGTGCGGCTCGGCGGGAGCGGGCAGCAGCAGATAGCCCTTGAGGTCCACCCGCGGGCCGAACGCGGTGAGGCTGCCCGCCGTGCCGACGGCCTCGATACGGCCGCCGCTGAGGCGCACGTCCACCGTTCGGCCGTCGGCGAGCCGGGCGCCGCCGAGCACCAGCACGCCGCTTTCGGGGGCTGCGCCGTCGCTCCGGGAGGGCGGGCGCGGTCGCTGTGGCTGTGGCTGGCTGTCAGGCATCGCGCTCCTGGATTTCGCGGGCGTACGCGGAGCGCGGGGGTGGCGCTGGCGGCGCATACGCAGCCAAGATCACTCAGTGTTCCCCGAGCCTAGGGCGCGGCGGGGGCGGCTTCGAGGAGGAGCCGAATAGTCGTACCGGTGTGGTGCGCGAGACGGGAGAAGGTCCCTGTTGGGGGCGGCGGCATACGGATTTCACCTTCGGCGGCCGACCGTGTAATGTCTTCATCGCTCGCCCCAATAGCTCAGTCGGCAGAGCGTCTCCATGGTAAGGAGAAGGTCTACGGTTCGATTCCGTATTGGGGCTCTGATGTGAGAGGTTTCCCGCCCGGTTCGCCGGGCGGGGGATCCGATCGCATCGCAGCGGTGTAGCTCAGTCGGTAGAGCAAGCGGCTCATAATCGCTGTGTCACCGGTTCAAGTCCGGTCACCGCTACTGACAGTAGCCGATTGCGGGCTCGGTCCTTCGATCGGCTACTCTTTTCTGCGTTAACCCATCCGTTCGTCAAGGAGCACTCACGTGGCTGCCACCGACGTCCGCCCGAAGATCACGCTGGCCTGCGTGGAGTGCAAGGAGCGGAACTACATCACCAAGAAGAACCGGCGCAACGACCCGGATCGTCTTGAGATGAAGAAGCACTGCCCGCGTTGCAAGGCGCACACCGCGCACCGCGAGACGCGATAAATCAGTCTCATTCACGAGGCCGTCCCCGACCGGGGGCGGCCTCGTGGTGTTGTGGGTTCGGGTTTGGGCGCCGCCTGCCGCCCGCGGCCGGTCCATCATGCTTTGATCACACAGCAGAACCTGTTTCCCAGGAGGTGCCGAGCCGATGGCGCTCGACCATTCGTTCGTCGGGCGGACGTACCCGCCCTCCCGGCCTTATGAGGTCGGCCGGGAGAAGATCCTCGAATTCGCCGAGGCGATCGGCGACCCGAACCCGGTCTACACGGACCCCGAGGCGGCCCGCGCGTGCGGCCACCCCGACGTGATCGCCCCGCCGACGTTCCCGTTCTCGGTCACCACCAAGGTGGCCCAGTCGGTCGTCGAGGACCCCGAACTGGGCCTGGACTACAGCCGTGTCGTCCACGGTGACCAGCGGTTCGTCTACACCCGCCCGATCCACGCCGGTGACCGGCTCGCCGTCACGGCCACCATCGAGGACATCAAGACCCTCGCGGGCAACGACATCCTGCTGGTCCGCAACGACCTGCACGACGAGAGCGGCGAGCACGTCGTGACGGCGTACGTGAAGCTGGTGGCGCGAGCCGCCGAGGGGGAGTGACGCACCGATGACGGCCAAGGTCTCCTACGACGACGTCGAGGTCGGCACCGAGCTCCCGGGCCGGTCCTTCCCCGTGAACCGCGCCACACTCGTCGCGTACGCGGGCGCCTCCGGCGACTTCAACCCGATCCACTGGAACGAGAAGTTCGCCAAGGAGGTCGGCCTGCCGGATGTCATCGCGCACGGCATGTTCACCATGGCCTCCGCGATCCGCGTGGTGACCGACTGGACCGGTGACCCGGCCGCGGTCGTGGACTACGGCGTGCGCTTCACCCGGCCGGTCGTGGTGCCCAACGACGACAAGGGCGCGGTCATCGAGGTCAGCGCCAAGGTCGCGGCGAAGCTGGACGACGACGCCCGTACGGTCCGCGTGGACCTCACGGTGACCAGCGACGGGAAGAAGGTGCTGGGCCAGTCCCGCGCCGTCGTCGCCCTCGCCTGAGGCGACCGGAGCCGGGCCGGACGCCGGGTCCCGGACACGAGGCCGAGTCCGGGACCCGGGGCCGGGCCCCGGTCTTGGCGGCCGGAACCGGGCCCCCGCCCGCCCGAAGCCCGGCCCCGCTCGCGCCCTCTCGTACTCTTGAGCGCGTGCAGGAACTCCATGACGCCCCGCTCGCCCCGCTGACGACCTTCCGGCTCGGCGGCCCGGCCACCCGACTGATCACGGCGACCACCGACGACGAGGTGATCGCCGCGGTGCGCGAGGCCGACGAGTCCGCCACCCCGCTGCTGGTCATCGGCGGCGGCAGCAACCTCGTCATCTCCGACAAGGGCTTCGAGGGCACCGCCTTGCGCATCGCCACCCGCGGGGTGCGCCTGGATGGCACCCGGCTGGAGCTGGCCGCGGGCGAGAACTGGTCGGACGCGGTGGCCCGCGTGGTGGAGGCGGGGCTGGCGGGCATCGAGTGCCTGGCCGGTATCCCCGGCTCGGCCGGTGCCACCCCGATCCAGAACGTCGGCGCGTACGGCCAGGAGGTGGCCGACACCGTCACCGAGGTCGTCGCCTACGACCGCCGGGCCGGCGAGGTCGTGGTGATCCCGAACGCCGACTGCGGCTTCTCCTACCGGCACAGCCGCTTCAAGGCCGCCCCCGACCGCTACGTCGTGCTGCGGGTCCGGTTCCGGCTGGAGGACGCGGGCGGGCTGTCCGCGCCGATCAGGTACCCGGAGACCGCGCGCGTCCTGGGCGTCGAGGCCGGCGACCGGGTCCCCGCGGCGGTCGCCCGCGAGACCGTGCTGAGGCTCCGCGCGGGCAAGGGCATGGTGCTCGACCCCGGGGACCACGACACCTGGTCCGCGGGCTCCTTCTTCACCAACCCGATCCTGACCGAGGACGAGTACGCCGCGTTCCTGGAGCGGGTCGCCGGGCACCTCGGCCCGGACGTCACCCCGCCCGCGTTCCCCGCGGGGGACGGGCTGACCAAGACCTCCGCCGCCTGGCTGATCGACAAGGCGGGCTTCACCAAGGGCTACGGCTCCGGCCGGGCCCGTATCTCCACCAAGCACACCCTCGCCCTCACCAACCGCGGCGAGGCCACCACCGAGGACCTGCTCGCGCTGGCCCGGGAGGTCGTCGCGGGCGTGGCGGCGGTCTTCGGCGTCGCGCTGGTCAACGAGCCGGTCACGGTGGGCGTCAGCCTCTGAGCCCTTCCGGCTCGCCTTGGCGGGTACGGTGCGGCGCGAGGACGTGCGGCCGGCGCGCGCTCGGTTCGTCGTGACCGGGGGCTTCCCCGCGGCCGTGCGCTCGGTTCGTCGTGACCGGGGGCTTCCCCGCGGCCGTGCGCTCGGTTCGTCATGGCCGGTGCCTCTCCCGCGAGCCGGGCGGCCCGGGCCTCCGGGCAGGGACGGCGTGTGATCGCCACCGACGGCGTTCCCCTCACCCCCGCCGGCAGCGCGCGTGAGATACCCCGGCACCGACCGGGCGCCGCACCGCGTCATGGCCGGTCACCGGCCCCGCGATGCCCGGCCGACGGCCGCCACCAGCGCCACGTCCGGCTGTCAGCCCTCCGCCCGCGGCCTCCCGTCGGCCAGCCACGCGTCGACGTCCGCCAGCAGCCGAGCCCGGACCCCCTCCGGGGCCGCGGACCCGCGGACCGACTGCCGCGACAGCTCCGCCAGCTCCTCGTCGGTGAAGCCGTGGTGCTCGCGCGCCAGCTCGTACTGCGCGGCCAGCCGGGAGCCGAACAGCAGCGGATCGTCCGCGCCCAGCGCTATCGGCACCCCCGCCTCGAACAGCGTGCGCAGCGGCACGTCCGCCGCCTTCTCGTAGACGCCGAGCGCCACATTGGAGGACGGGCACACCTCGCAGGTCACCCCGCGGTCGGCCAGCTCGCGCAGCAGCCGAGGGTCCTCCGCGGCCCGTACGCCGTGCCCCACCCGGGCCGCCTCCAGATCGTCCAGGCAGTCCCGGACGCTGGTGGGCCCCGACAGCTCCCCGCCGTGCGGGGCGGCCAGCAGACCGCCCTCGCGGGCGATGGCGAAGGCCCGGTCGAAGTCGCGGGCCATGCCGCGCCGCTCATCGTTGGAGAGCCCGAAGCCCACGACGCCGCGGTCACGGAAGCGCACCGCGAGCCGGGCCAGGGTCCGCGCTTCCAGCGGATGCTTCACCCGGTTGGCCGCGACCAGGACCCGTATCCCGATCCCGGTGTCCCGGGCGGCGGTCTCCACCGCGTCCAGGATGATCTCCATGGCCGGGATCAGCCCGCCCAGCCGGGGGGCGTACGAGGTCGGGTCGACCTGGATCTCCAGCCACCGGGAGCCGTCCGCCGCGTCCTCCTCGGCCGCCTCCCGCACCAGCCGCCGGATGTCCTCCGCCTCCCGCAGGCAGGACCGCGCGATGTCGTACAGCCGCTGGAAGCGGAACCAGCCCCGCTCATCGGTGGCGCGCAGCTGGGGAGGTGCACCGCCGCTCAGCGCCTCCGGCAGGTGCACGCCGTACTTGTCGGCGAGCTCCAGCAGGGTGCCGGGCCGCATCGATCCGGTGAAGTGCAGATGCAGATGGGCCTTGGGCAGCAGGCGCAGATCTCGGCTGACGGGAGGATTTCCAGAGGACCGCAACATTCCCAGATCTTGCCGCATCCGGGGCCCGGGCCGGTAGCTCTTTCCCTGGACGGGCGGTTGTCCGCGTGTGCGTACGACACACGCGCGCGTACGGGAAACACGCAGGCCCCCGGCCGGTGGGGCCGGGGGCCTGCGGAGAGCAGGGGCGTCAGCCGTCAGGCGCGCGCCTCGCCCAGCAGCTTCTGGATCCGCGAGACACCCTCGACCAGGTCCTCGTCCCCGAGCGCGTACGACAGCCGCAGATATCCCGGCGTGCCGAACGCCTCGCCCGGCACCACCGCGACCTCGGCCTCCTCCAGGATCAGCTCGGCCAGCTCGACCGAGCTCTGCGGCCGCTTGCCCCGGACCTCCTTGCCGAGCAGCCCCTTCACCGACGGGTACGCGTAGAACGCGCCCTCGGGCTCGGGGCACTCCACGCCCTCGATCTCGTTCAGCATGCGCACGATCGTCCGGCGGCGCCGGTCGAAGGCGGACCGCATCTCCGCGACGGCGTCCAGGTCGCCGGAGACCGCCGCGATGGCCGCGCGCTGGGCGACGTTGGAGACGTTGGACGTGGCGTGCGACTGGAGGTTGGTGGCGGCCTTGACGACGTCCTTCGGGCCGATGATCCACCCCACGCGCCAGCCGGTCATCGCGTACGTCTTCGCCACGCCGTTGACCACGACGCACTTGTCGCGCAGCTCGGGGAAGAGCGCCGGGAGCGAGACGGAGGCGGCGTCGCCGTAGACCAGGTGCTCGTAGATCTCGTCGGTGAGCACCCACAGGCCGTGCTCGACGGCCCAGCGGCCGATCGCCTCGGTCTCGGCCTCGCTGTAGACCGCGCCGGTCGGGTTGTTCGGCGAGACGAACAGGACGACCTTGGTCCGCTCGGTGCGGGCCGCCTCCAGCTGCTCCACCGACACGCGGTAGCCGGTGGTCTCGTCGGCGACGACCTCCACGGGCACGCCGCCCGCGAGCCGGATCGACTCGGGGTAGGTGGTCCAGTACGGAGCCGGGACGATGACCTCGTCACCCGGGTCGAGGATCGCGGCGAACGCCTCGTAGATGGCCTGCTTGCCGCCGTTGGTGACCAGGATCTGGGAGGCGTCGACCTCGTAGCCGGAGTCGCGCAGCGTCTTGGCGGCGATCGCGGCCTTCAGCTCGGGCAGGCCGCCCGCCGGGGTGTAGCGGTGGTTCTTCGGGTCGCGGCACGCCTCCACGGCGGCTTCGACGATGTATCCGGGGGTCGGGAAGTCCGGCTCGCCCGCGCCGAAGCCGATGACCGGTCGCCCGGCGGCCTTCAGGGCCTTGGCCTTGGCGTCGACGGCGAGCGTGGCGGACTCGGAGATCGCTCCGACACGGGCCGATACCCGGCGGTCGGTGGGGGCAGAGGCAGAAGGAGTGGCAGCGCTCATGAGGGCATCGTCCCATCCCCGCGCGAGGCCCGGCACACGGGTTTCACAGGTCGGGAAAAACGTCTTTCACGGGTCGGCAAACGGATCACGTTCGACGCCCGGCCGCTGAGCACGTACACTCATGCGTCGTTGGCCTCTGACAGAGCCGCCCGCCTCGCACACACCGTGCTGCGGGTCGGATGCGGTAAGTTGGGGGAAGCCACAAAGGGTCGTAGCTCAATTGGTAGAGCACCGGTCTCCAAAACCGGCGGTTGGGGGTTCAAGTCCCTCCGGCCCTGCTACACGCATCGAGATCAGGGTGCGTGCTCGCGTACGAATATGCACCGCTGTGCGGCCGGGCTGGACGCGGCACGGCCACGACCCGGATTCAGGTGAGGACGAGTGACGGAAGCCCTTGGCTCCACCGCGACGCCTGAAAGCGGTCGTCCCGACGATGAGGTGGCGGCCAAGAAGGCCCGTCGCGGAGGGAAGCGCGGGAAGAAGGGGCCGTTCGGTCGCCTCGCACTCTTCTACCGCCAGGTCGTGGCGGAACTGCGCAAGGTCGTCTGGCCCTCACGCAGCCAGCTGACGACGTACACCACTGTGGTGATCGTCTTTGTTGTCATCATGATCGGTCTTGTTACCGTGATTGACTATGGATTCAGTCAGGCCGTCAAGTACGTCTTCGGCTGATCCCGCGTAAGGGCGGCTCGGTGCGAGCTGCCCCTTCCGCACGTTCCACACCTCAGTTGAAGCCAGGAAGAAGCAGCCACCGTGTCTGACCCGAACGTGAACGACGCCGTCGAGTCCGTCGAGTCCGCCGAGGACGAGCTCGACATCGTCGAGGCGGCCGACGAGGACCAGGCCGAGGCTGCCGACGCCGAGGCGGGCACCCCGGCCGAGGAAGCCGCCCTCCACAGCGAGGACGAGGAGCAGCCGGCCGAGGCCGAGTCGTCCGACGAGGACGCCGAGTCCGCCGAGGCGGAGGAGGCCGAGGTAGCCGAGGAGACCACGGTCGACCCGGTCGAGGCCCTGCGCGAGGAGCTCCGCACCCTCCCCGGCGAGTGGTACGTCATCCACACCTACGCGGGCTACGAGAACCGCGTGAAGACCAACCTCGAGCAGCGCGCCGTCTCGCTGAACGTCGAGGACTACATCTTCCAGGCCGAGGTGCCGCAGGAAGAGGTCGTCCAGATCAAGAACGGCGACCGCCGCACCGTCCGCCAGAACAAGCTCCCGGGCTACGTGCTGGTGCGCATGGACCTCACGAACGAGTCGTGGGGCGTGGTGCGCAACACGCCGGGCGTCACCGGCTTCGTCGGCAACGCCTACGACCCGTACCCGCTGACCCTGGACGAGATCGTCAAGATGCTCGCCCCGGAGGCCGAGGAGAAGGCCGCCAAGGAGGCCGCCGCGGCCGAGGGCCGGCCGGCGCCGAGCCGCAAGGTCGAGGTCCAGGTGCTGGACTTCGAGGTGGGCGACTCCGTCACGGTCACCGACGGCCCGTTCGCGACGCTCCAGGCGACGATCAACGAGATCAACGCCGACTCGAAGAAGGTCAAGGGCCTCGTCGAGATCTTCGGTCGCGAGACCCCGGTCGAGCTCAGCTTCGACCAGATCCAGAAGAACTAGCCCGTACATCGCACTTCCGGCCAGGTCAGGCAGGCGTCATCGCCTTCCTGACCTGCTCGGTTTCAGGCCTCGCCGCGATACCCGTTATCGTGGTGCGGTATGCCTGCTCGCAGGCAAAAAACCTCTCACTAGGACCCGGAGAGAGCAATGCCTCCCAAGAAGAAGAAGGTCACGGGGCTGATCAAGCTCCAGATCCAGGCCGGTGCCGCGAACCCGGCTCCGCCGGTCGGCCCCGCGCTGGGTCAGCACGGCGTCAACATCATGGAGTTCTGCAAGGCCTACAACGCTGCGACCGAGTCGCAGCGTGGCATGGTCGTGCCGGTGGAGATCACGGTCTACGAGGACCGTTCCTTCACCTTCGTCACCAAGACTCCGCCGGCCGCCAAGCTGATCCTCAAGGCCGCGGGTGTGGAGAAGGGCTCCGGCGAGCCGCACAAGACCAAGGTCGCCAAGATCACCCGCGACCAGGTCCGCGACATCGCCACCACCAAGATGCCCGACCTGAACGCCAACGACCTGGACGCCGCCGAGAAGATCATCGCCGGCACCGCCCGTTCCATGGGCATCACGGTCGAGGGCTGACAGCCCCCACGCGGCGTCACCGCAGAACCGGCGCCGTAGACCTCTGTGGCAGGGCCAGGCGCTGGCCCGGACCACGACTCCACACCTGCTGTGCGGCAGAGCCGCACGGTGATACTCCACAGGAGCAGAAGTGAAGCGCAGCAAGACTCTCCGCGCTGCGGACGCCAAGATCGACCCGGAGCGTCTGTACGCCCCGCTCGAGGCCGTCCGTATCGCCAAGGACACCTCCGCGACGAAGTTCGACGGCACCGTCGAGGTCGCCTTCCGCCTGGGCGTCGACCCGCGCAAGGCCGACCAGATGGTCCGTGGCACCGTCAACCTTCCGCACGGCACCGGCAAGACCGCCCGGGTCCTGGTCTTCGCGACCGGTGACCGTGCTGCGGCCGCGGAAGCCGCGGGCGCCGACATCGTCGGCTCCGACGAACTGATCGACGAGGTCGCCAAGGGCCGTCTGGACTTCGACGCCGTCGTCGCCACCCCGGACCTCATGGGCAAGGTCGGCCGCCTCGGCCGCGTGCTCGGTCCGCGTGGTCTGATGCCGAACCCGAAGACCGGCACTGTCACCCCGGATGTCGCCAAGGCCGTCACCGAGATCAAGGGCGGCAAGATCGAGTTCCGCGTCGACAAGCACTCGAACCTGCACTTCATCATCGGCAAGGTCTCGTTCGACGAGACCAAGCTGGTGGAGAACTACGCCGCGGCGCTGGAGGAGATCCTCCGTCTGAAGCCGTCGGCCGCCAAGGGCCGGTACGTCAAGAAGGCGACCATCACCACCACGATGGGCCCCGGCATCCCGGTCGACCCGAACCGCACCCGCAACCTGCTGGTCGAGGACGAGGCCGTCTGATCGGCACCGTTCAGGTCTGACGTCGGGCCCGGAATCTCCCTGGAGGTTCCGGGCCCGACGTATTGCGCCGCCCGCGCGGTCGGCCGGACCCTGGAGTCCGGCACCACACGCCACCACGGGGTATCAGGGGGGAACTGTGCGTAGTACGCGTACCAGCGTCCGGCTCGCGGCTGTCGCGGGGGGAATCGTGCTGACCGTCGGACTCACCGCCTGCGGGTCCGAGGACGGCGGCGAGAAGGGCTCCGGCGGCGGCGGGACGGCCAAGGGCGGCAGCGTGCTGGCCGCGCTCCGGCTGGCCTCGGAGCGCACCGGCGAGCAGCACTCGGCCAAGGTCGACGGCACGACCGCGGTCGGTCCGGCCACCTCCGTCATGAAGGGGTCGATGGACTGGACCGACGGTATGCGGGCCAACATGATCATCACCCAGCGCGGCGGCCAGATCGACTCCTCGCCGCTGGCCGGCAAGCCCCTCGAGGCCCGCTACACACCGGACGCGATGTACATGAACCTGGGCGACGACTTCGCCGCCGCACCGGAGTCCGGGGGCAAGCACTGGGTGAAGTACGACTACGCCACCCTCACGAAGCAGGCCGGCGCCGCGGGCAAGTTCTTCAAGGACCAGATGCGGAACACCGACCCGGCCCGCGCGGTGCAGCTGCTGGTCGCCACCGGCAAGGTCAGGAGCGTCGGCGAGGAGCGGGTGCGCGGCGTCACGGCGACCCACTACACCGGGACGGTCAAGGTCGCCGACCTGGCCGGGATGCAGTCCGAGGAGCTCACCGGGCAGGACCTGGAGGACCTCCAGGACCAGCTGGAGCAGGCCGGCATGGAGACCGAGACGATCGATCTGTGGATCGACGGGGACGACCTGCTGGTCAAGAAGCGGGAGCAGGCCCAGGGCAGCGATGGCGCCTACGACGCCACGGTCTACTACTCGGACTACGGCACGGCCGTCGCCGTTGAGGAGCCGCCCGCCTCGGACACTCTCGGCTTCGAGGACATGCTGCCCCAGCAGAGCTGATTTGCCTGCCCTGAACCGTTCGCGTACTCTTCCACAGAAGCCAAAGACCGCTGGTCGTTGCCGTGTGCTCGCAAGAGGCGCGGTGGCCGAAGGATCCGCTGAACCGCGGACGACCCGCGCAGGTGACTGTGGATGTGCTCCCGGACAGTTCCGTAAGGATTCCGTCTGGTCGAGCCACGCCCCGAGCGCCTGCGCCGGGGCGTTTCGTTTACCCCAGCCCCTTCCGAGCGGTCCTCATCACCCGGAAGGAGGCCGACGCTCTATGGCAAGGCCCGACAAGGCTGCCGCGGTAGCCGAGCTCGCGGAGCAGTTCCGCAGCTCGAACGCCGCCGTGCTGACCGAGTACCGGGGTCTCACCGTGGCGCAGCTCAAGACGCTGCGTCGTTCGCTCGGTGAGAACGCCCAGTACGCCGTGGTGAAGAACACGCTGACCAAGATTGCGGCCAACGAGGCCGGGATCACGCTCGAGGACCAGCTCTTCGCTGGTCCGACGGCCGTCGCCTTCGTCACCGGTGACCCGGTGGAGTCGGCGAAGGGTCTTCGTGACTTCGCCAAGGACAACCCGAACCTCATCATCAAGGGCGGTGTCCTTGATGGTAAGGCGCTGTCCGCCGATGAGATCAAGAAGCTTGCGGACCTCGAGTCCCGCGAGGTTCTGCTCTCCAAGCTGGCCGGTGCCATGAAGGGCAAGCAGTCTCAGGCTGCCTCTGTCTTCCAGGCGCTGCCGTCGAAGCTCGTCCGCACCGTGGACGCTCTTCGCGCCAAGCAGGACGAGCAGGGCGGTGCCGAGTAATTCGGCTCGCACATTGACCGCCGCCTGAGGCGGCGGTCGAAGCGGGCCGAACGTACGCCCGCCGACATGTAACTCCGGCACCAGCCGAATTAGTGGAAGGATCGCCCATCATGGCGAAGCTCAGCCAGGAAGACCTGCTCGCGCAGTTCGAGGAGATGACCCTCATCGAGCTCTCCGAGTTCGTGAAGGCGTTCGAGGAGAAGTTCGACGTCACCGCCGCCGCTGCCGCGCCGGTCGTCATGGCCGGTGGTGTCGCCGGTGGCGCCGCCGCCGAGGCCGCCGAGGAGAAGGACGAGTTCGACGTCATCCTCACCGGCGCCGGCGAGAAGAAGATCCAGGTCATCAAGGTCGTGCGTGAGCTGACCTCCCTGGGCCTGAAGGAGGCCAAGGACCTCGTCGACGGCACCCCGAAGCCGGTCCTCGAGAAGGTCGCCAAGGACGCCGCGGAGAAGGCCGCCGAGGCCCTCAAGGGCGCCGGCGCCTCCGTCGAGGTCAAGTGACCTCGGTAAGTCTCTGACTTACGCCCACCGCGCCGCACAGCGGCGACGGCGGTGGGAGCACCCCCCGGCGGTGGCCGGGGGAGGAAGGGCGATCACCCGTCTGGGTGGTCGCCCTTCGGCGTTCCCGCGACGGCTGCGTTGCCTTCGCGGCACCGGGAGGTATGGTGATCTTCGTTGCCCGCCACCGCGCCACTGTGACGATCTCGCGGTGGTGGAGGGCCTTGACGAACGGCACGCAGCGCGCAATTCTCAGGACGCGACACCAGACCCGATCCCGAGTTCGAGGCATGGATCGCCGGCGGAGTGGGCAGTATCGGGATGCACCTTCCGGAGGAAGAGGTGGGAGCAGCGCACCGGTCTTGGAAGACCCTGCCCTGGACATCAGTGGGCCAAGTGGCTACACTGACCCTTTGCGCTGCCTGTTAGCTGCCCTCTGCCCGTCACCAGGGGCATGCCCACCGTTGAGCACAGCCGATTGAAATGCCCTGACCTGGGATTTCCCTCCCTGTGGTCGCGATGGGACCGGTACGCGCGTAGTGAGTCCGAGCCCTCGGAAGGACCCCCTCTTGGCCGCCTCGCGCAACGCCTCGACCGCCAATACGAACAACGGCGCCAGCACCGCCCCGCTGCGCATCTCCTTTGCGAAGATCAAGGAACCTCTCGAGGTTCCGAACCTCCTCGCGCTGCAGACCGAGAGCTTCGATTGGCTGCTCGGCAATGCCGCCTGGAAGGCTCGCGTCGAGGCTGCGCTGGACAGTGGTCAGGACGTCCCCACCAAGTCCGGACTGGAGGAGATCTTCGAGGAGATCTCCCCGATCGAGGACTTCTCCGGGTCGATGTCGCTGACCTTCCGCGACCACCGTTTCGAGCCGCCGAAGAACTCCATCGACGAGTGCAAGGAGCGCGACTTCACCTACGCCGCGCCGCTCTTCGTCACCGCGGAGTTCACCAACAACGAGACCGGTGAGATCAAGTCCCAGACGGTCTTCATGGGCGACTTCCCGCTCATGACGAACAAGGGCACCTTCTGCATCAACGGCACCGAGCGTGTCGTCGTGTCGCAGCTGGTCCGCTCGCCGGGCGTCTACTTCGACAGCCAGATCGACAAGACCTCCGACAAGGACATCTTCTCCGCCAAGATCATCCCGTCCCGGGGTGCCTGGCTGGAGATGGAGGTCGACAAGCGCGACATGGTCGGTGTCCGTATCGACCGCAAGCGCAAGCAGTCCGTCACCGTCCTGCTCAAGGCGCTCGGCTGGACCACCGAGCAGATCCTCGAGGAGTTCGGCGAGTACGAGTCGATGCGCGCCACCCTGGAGAAGGACCACACCCAGGGCCAGGACGACGCGCTGCTCGACATCTACCGCAAGCTGCGTCCGGGCGAGCCGCCGACGCGCGAGGCCGCGCAGACGCTGCTGGAGAACCTGTACTTCAACCCCAAGCGCTACGACCTGGCCAAGGTCGGCCGCTACAAGGTCAACAAGAAGCTGGGTGCGGACGCTCCGCTCGACGCCGGCGTGCTGACCACGGACGACGTCATCGCGACGATCAAGTACCTGGTCAAGCTGCACGCGGGCGAGACCGAGACGCTCGGCGAGAACGGCACCTCGATCGTCGTCGAGACCGATGACATCGACCACTTCGGCAACCGCCGTCTGCGCAACGTCGGCGAGCTCATCCAGAACCAGGTCCGTACGGGTCTGGCGCGTATGGAGCGCGTCGTGCGTGAGCGCATGACCACCCAGGACGTCGAGGCGATCACGCCGCAGACCCTGATCAACATCCGGCCGGTCGTCGCCTCCATCAAGGAGTTCTTCGGCACCAGCCAGCTGTCCCAGTTCATGGACCAGACCAACCCGCTGTCGGGCCTGACCCACAAGCGCCGCCTGTCGGCGCTGGGCCCGGGTGGTCTCTCCCGTGAGCGGGCGGGCTTCGAGGTCCGTGACGTGCACCCCTCGCACTACGGCCGCATGTGCCCGATCGAGACGCCGGAAGGCCCGAACATCGGTCTGATCGGCTCGCTCGCCTCGTACGGCCGGGTCAACGCCTTCGGTTTCGTCGAGACCCCGTACCGCAAGGTCGACGAGAACGGTGTCGTCACCGAGACGGTGCACTTCCTCACCGCCGATGAGGAGGACCGCTTCGTCATCGCACAGGCCAACGCGCCGCTGACCGACGACAACCGGTTCGAGGAGGCCCGCGTCCTGGTCCGCCGCCGCGGCGGTGAGATCGACTACGTGGCGCCCGCCGACGTGGACTACATGGACGTCTCGCCGCGCCAGATGGTGTCGGTCGCGACCGCCATGATCCCGTTCCTCGAGCACGACGACGCCAACCGCGCGCTCATGGGATCGAACATGATGCGCCAGGCCGTTCCGCTGATCAAGGCCGAGGCGCCGCTGGTCGGCACCGGCATGGAGTACCGCTGCGCGGTCGACGCCGGCGACGTCATCAAGGCCGAGAAGGACGGTGTCGTCCAGGAGGTCTCCGCCGACTACGTGACGGTGGCCAACGACGACGGCACGTACACCACCTACCGGGTGGCCAAGTTCTCCCGCTCGAACCAGGGCACCTCCTTCAACCAGAAGGTCGTCGTGGACGAGGGCGCGCGGGTCGTCGAGGGCCAGGTGCTCGCCGACGGTCCGTCCACCGACGAGGGTGAGATGGCGCTCGGCAAGAACCTCCTGGTGGCGTTCATGCCGTGGGAGGGCCACAACTACGAGGACGCGATCATCCTCAGCCAGCGTCTGGTGCAGGACGACGTCCTCTCCTCGATCCACATCGAGGAGCACGAGGTCGACGCCCGTGACACCAAGCTCGGCCCCGAGGAGATCACCCGGGACATCCCGAACGTCTCCGAGGAGGTCCTGGCCGACCTCGACGAGCGCGGCATCATCCGCATCGGCGCCGAGGTCATCGCCGGCGACATCCTGGTCGGCAAGGTCACCCCGAAGGGTGAGACCGAGCTGACCCCGGAGGAGCGCCTGCTGCGCGCGATCTTCGGTGAGAAGGCCCGTGAGGTCCGTGACACCTCGCTGAAGGTGCCGCACGGCGAGACCGGCAAGGTCATCGGCGTCCGCGTCTTCGACCGCGAGGAGGGCGACGAGCTGCCGCCGGGCGTGAACCAGCTGGTCCGCGTCTACGTCGCGCAGAAGCGCAAGATCACCGACGGTGACAAGCTCGCCGGCCGCCACGGCAACAAGGGCGTCATCTCCAAGATCCTGCCGGTCGAGGACATGCCGTTCCTGGAGGACGGCACCCCGGTCGACATCATCCTCAACCCGCTGGGTGTCCCGTCCCGAATGAACCCGGGGCAGGTCCTGGAGATCCACCTCGGCTGGCTCGCCTCCCGCGGCTGGAAGGTCGAGGGCAGCGAGGAGTGGATGCAGCGTCTGCAGGCGATCGGCGCCGACGACGTCGCTCCCGGCACCAACGTCGCCACCCCGGTCTTCGACGGTGCGCGCGAGGACGAGATCGCCGGTCTCTTCGAGTCCACGATCCCGAACCGCGACGGCGACCGGCTGGTGCAGCCCTCCGGTAAGGCCCGGCTGTTCGACGGCCGCTCCGGCGAGCCGTTCCCGGACCCGATCTCGGTCGGCTACATGTACATCCTCAAGCTGCACCACCTGGTGGACGACAAGCTGCACGCCCGGTCCACCGGCCCGTACTCGATGATCACCCAGCAGCCGCTGGGTGGTAAGGCTCAGTTCGGTGGCCAGCGCTTCGGTGAGATGGAGGTGTGGGCGCTGGAGGCTTACGGCGCCGCGTACGCCCTCCAGGAGCTGCTGACCATCAAGTCCGACGACGTCACCGGCCGTGTCAAGGTCTACGAGGCGATCGTCAAGGGCGAGAACATCCCGGAGCCCGGCATCCCCGAGTCCTTCAAGGTGCTCATCAAGGAGATGCAGTCCCTGTGCCTCAACGTGGAGGTGCTGTCCAGCGACGGCATGTCCATCGAGATGCGTGACACCGACGAGGACGTCTTCCGCGCTGCGGAGGAGCTCGGCATCGACCTGTCCCGGCGCGAGCCGAGCAGCGTCGAAGAGGTCTGACGGGAGTCCGGCGGCCTTTGCGAAAAGGCCGCCGGCCCCAAGACCCCCGTTTCAGACCCCTAAGACTTACAACCCTGAGAGGGATTGACGCATAGTGCTCGACGTCAACTTCTTCGATGAGCTCCGGATCGGTCTGGCCACCGCTGATGACATCCGTCAGTGGAGCCACGGCGAGGTCAAGAAGCCCGAGACCATCAACTACCGCACTCTGAAGCCCGAAAAGGACGGACTCTTCTGCGAGAAGATCTTCGGTCCGACCCGGGACTGGGAGTGCTACTGCGGTAAGTACAAGCGTGTCCGCTTCAAGGGCATCATCTGTGAGCGCTGCGGTGTCGAGGTCACCCGCGCCAAGGTGCGCCGTGAGCGGATGGGCCACATCGAACTGGCCGCTCCCGTCACCCACATCTGGTACTTTAAGGGCGTTCCGTCGCGGCTGGGCTACCTGCTCGACCTCGCCCCGAAGGACCTCGAGAAGGTCATCTACTTCGCCGCCTACATGATCACGTGGGTGGACGACGAGCGCCGTACGCGCGACCTGCCCTCGCTGGAGGCCCACGTCTCCGTCGAGCGCCAGCAGATCGAGCAGCGCCGCGACGCCGACCTGGAAGCCCGCGCCAAGAAGCTCGAGGCCGACCTGGCCGAGCTGGAGGCCGAGGGCGCCAAGGCCGATGTGCGCCGCAAGGTGCGCGAGGGCGCCGAGCGTGAGATGAAGCAGCTGCGCGACCGCGCGCAGCGCGAGATCGACCGCCTCGACGAGGTGTGGAACCGCTTCAAGAACCTCAAGGTCCAGGACCTGGAGGGCGACGAGCTGCTCTACCGCGAGCTGCGCGACCGCTTCGGCACGTACTTCGACGGGTCGATGGGTGCCGCGGCGCTGCAGAAGCGCCTGGAGACCTTCGACCTCGAGGAGGAGGCCGAGCGCCTCCGCGAGATCATCCGTACCGGCAAGGGCCAGAAGAAGACCCGTGCGCTCAAGCGCCTCAAGGTCGTCTCCGCCTTCCTGCAGACCCGCAACAGCCCCAAGGGCATGGTGCTGGACTGCATCCCGGTGATCCCGCCGGACCTGCGTCCGATGGTGCAGCTGGACGGTGGCCGCTTCGCGACCTCCGACCTGAACGACCTGTACCGCCGTGTCATCAACCGCAACAACCGCCTGAAGCGGCTTCTCGACCTCGGCGCGCCCGAGATCATCGTGAACAACGAGAAGCGCATGCTCCAGGAGGCCGTGGACGCGCTCTTCGACAACGGCCGTCGTGGTCGCCCGGTCACGGGCCCCGGCAACCGTCCGCTGAAGTCGCTGTCCGACATGCTCAAGGGCAAGCAGGGTCGCTTCCGTCAGAACCTGCTCGGTAAGCGAGTCGACTACTCGGCGCGTTCCGTCATCGTCGTCGGCCCGCAGCTGAAGCTGCACCAGTGCGGTCTGCCCAAGGCCATGGCGCTGGAGCTCTTCAAGCCGTTCGTGATGAAGCGCCTGGTGGACCTCAACCACGCGCAGAACATCAAGTCGGCCAAGCGCATGGTCGAGCGCGGCCGCACGGTCGTGTACGACGTGCTCGAAGAGGTCATCGCCGAGCACCCGGTGCTGCTGAACCGTGCGCCCACCCTGCACCGTCTGGGCATCCAGGCCTTCGAGCCGCAGCTGGTCGAGGGCAAGGCCATCCAGATCCACCCGCTCGTCTGCACCGCGTTCAACGCGGACTTCGACGGTGACCAGATGGCCGTGCACCTGCCGCTGTCCGCGGAGGCCCAGGCCGAGGCCCGCATCCTGATGCTGTCCTCGAACAACATCCTCAAGCCGGCCGACGGCCGTCCGGTGACCATGCCGACCCAGGACATGGTGCTGGGCCTGTTCTTCCTCACCACCGACGAGGAGCAGCGCGAGGTCAAGGGCGAGGGCCGTTCCTTCGGCTCGACCGCCGAGGCGATCATGGCGTTCGACGCCCGCGAGCTGTCGCTCCAGGCGAAGATCGACGTCCGCTTCCCGGTCGGCACCGTCCCGCCGCGCGGCTGGACCCCGCCGGTGGCCGAGCAGGGCGGCGAGGCCGACGGCTTCGGCCCGGACCTGTGGCAGCAGGGCGACAGCTTCCGGCTGCGTACCACCCTGGGCCGGGCGCTCTTCAACGAGCTGCTGCCCGAGGACTACCCGTTCGTCGACTACTCGGTGGGCAAGAAGCAGCTCTCCGAGATCGTCAACGACCTCGCCGAGCGCTACCCGAAGGTCATCGTCGCGGCGACCCTGGACAACCTGAAGGCGGCCGGTTTCCACTGGGCCACCCGGTCCGGTGTCACCGTCGCGGTCTCCGACATCGTCGTCCCCGAGGCCAAGAAGGCCATCGTCGCGGGCTACGAGGCGCAGGACGAGAAGGTCCAGAAGCAGTACGAGCGCGGTCTGATCACCAAGGACGAGCGCACGCAGGAGCTCATCGCGATCTGGACCAAGGCGACCAACGAGGTCGCCGAGGCGATGAACGCGAACTTCCCCAAGACGAACCCCATCTTCATGATGGTTGACTCGGGTGCCCGAGGAAACATGATGCAGATGCGGCAGATCGCCGGTATGCGCGGTCTGGTGTCGAACGCGAAGAACGAGACCATCCCGCGGCCCATCAAGGCGTCGTTCCGTGAGGGTCTGACCGTGCTGGAGTACTTCATCTCCACCCACGGTGCCCGTAAGGGTCTCGCCGACACCGCGCTGCGTACCGCCGACTCGGGCTACCTGACCCGTCGTCTGGTCGACGTCTCGCAGGACGTGATCATCCGCGAGGAGGACTGCGGCACCGAGCGCGGCCTCAAGCTGGCGATCGCGGCCAAGGGCGCTGACGGCGTGCTGCGCAAGACGGACGACGTCGAGACCAGCGTGTACGCGCGCTGCCTCGCCGAGGAGATCGTCGTCGACGGCAAGGTGCTGGCCCCGGCCGGTACCGACCTGGGCGACGTGCTCATCGACGAGCTGGTCCGGCACGGCGTCGAGACGGTCAAGACCCGCTCGGTCCTCACCTGCGAGTCCGCCGTCGGCACCTGCGCCATGTGCTACGGCCGCTCGCTGGCGACCGGCAAGCTGGTGGACATCGGTGAGGCGGTCGGCATCATCGCCGCCCAGTCCATCGGTGAGCCCGGTACCCAGCTGACGATGCGTACCTTCCACACCGGTGGTGTGGCCGGTGACGACATCACCCAGGGTCTGCCGCGTGTCGTCGAGCTCTTCGAGGCCCGTACGCCCAAGGGTGTCGCCCCGATCTCGGAGGCGGCCGGCCGTGTCCGGATCGAGGAGACCGAGAAGACCAAGAAGATCGTCGTCACCCCGGACGACGGCTCCGACGAGACGTCCTTCGGCGTCTCGAAGCGTGCCCGTCTGCTGGTGGGCGAGGGCGACCACGTCGAGGTCGGCCAGGCGCTGACCGTGGGTGCCACCAACCCGCACGACGTGCTGCGCATCCTCGGCCAGCGCGCCGTCCAGGTGCACCTGGTCGGCGAGGTCCAGAAGGTCTACAACTCGCAGGGTGTGTCGATCCACGACAAGCACATCGAGATCATCATCCGGCAGATGCTGCGCCGGGTGACGATCATCGAGTCCGGCGACGCGGAGCTGCTGCCGGGCGAGCTCGTGGAGCGCTCGCGCTTCGAGTCCGAGAACCGTCGTGTGGTCACCGAGGGCGGTCACCCCGCCTCCGGCCGTCCGCAGCTGATGGGTATCACCAAGGCCTCGCTGGCGACCGAGTCGTGGCTGTCGGCGGCGTCCTTCCAGGAGACGACCCGGGTGCTCACCGACGCGGCGATCAACGCCAAGTCGGACTCCCTGATCGGCCTCAAGGAGAACGTCATCATCGGTAAGCTCATCCCGGCCGGTACGGGCCTGTCCCGCTACCGCAACATCCGGGTCGAGCCGACCGAGGAGGCCAAGGCCGCGATGTACTCGGCCGTCGGCTACGACGACATCGACTACTCGCCGTTCGGCACTGGCTCCGGCCAGGCGGTGCCGCTGGAGGACTACGACTACGGTCCGTACAACCAGTAAGGCGTTTCAGCCATGACAAGGGCGGCCACCCGCGAGGGGGGCCGCCCTTGTCATACTCTGGTGCCCTGGTGTGTCCTGCCCGGGGTGCTTTTGTTTTGACCGGAGCCGGTGCTATAGGTACGCTCTGACCTTGTGCCTGGGGTGTGCCCGGGTCCTTGTGTGTGCTCCCTCGGCTGAACGCCGGGAGAGCCGGGAACACGGGATACCGAGACTGAGACGCCGCCTCCCACATACGGATGTTCCGTTCCACGGGAAACGTATGGGGACCGCGACACACCCGACCGCGTGGGTCGGAGAAACCCCAGGTTAGCTTTACAGAGACGGCACACAGAAACCGGAGAAACGGTGCCTACGATCCAGCAGCTGGTCCGGAAGGGCCGGCAGGACAAGGTCGAGAAGAACAAGACGCCCGCACTTGAGGGTTCCCCTCAGCGCCGTGGCGTCTGCACGCGTGTTTTCACGACCACCCCGAAGAAGCCGAACTCGGCCCTGCGTAAGGTCGCGCGTGTGCGTCTGACCAGCGGCATCGAGGTCACTGCTTACATTCCGGGTGAGGGCCACAACCTGCAGGAGCACTCGATCGTGCTCGTGCGTGGCGGTCGTGTGAAGGACCTGCCGGGTGTTCGTTACAAGATCATCCGCGGCTCCCTCGACACGCAGGGCGTCAAGAACCGCAAGCAGGCTCGCAGCCGCTACGGCGCCAAGAAGGAGAAGTAAGAATGCCTCGTAAGGGCCCCGCCCCGAAGCGCCCGGTCATCATCGACCCGGTCTACAACTCTCCTCTTGTCACCTCGCTGATCAACAAGATCCTGCTGAACGGCAAGCGGTCCACCGCTGAGCGCATCGTCTACGGCGCCATGGAGGGCCTGCGGGAGAAGACCGGCAACGACCCGGTCATCACCCTCAAGCGCGCGCTGGAGAACGTCAAGCCGGCGCTCGAGGTCAAGTCCCGCCGTGTCGGTGGCGCCACCTACCAGGTGCCGATCGAGGTCAAGCCCGGCCGCGCCTCCACCCTCGCGCTGCGCTGGCTCGTGGGCTACTCCCGCGCCCGTCGCGAGAAGACCATGACCGAGCGCCTGATGAACGAGCTGCTGGACGCCAGCAACGGTCTGGGCGCCTCCGTCAAGCGTCGCGAGGACACCCACAAGATGGCCGAGTCCAACAAGGCCTTCGCGCACTACCGCTGGTAGTCGCTACCCCATCGAGAACCGAGAGAAGACTGAAGCCTTATGGCTACCACTTCACTTGACCTGGCCAAGGTCCGCAACATCGGGATCATGGCCCACATCGACGCGGGCAAGACGACCACCACCGAGCGGATCCTGTTCTACACCGGTGTCTCTTACAAGATCGGTGAAGTCCACGACGGCGCTGCCACGATGGACTGGATGGAGCAGGAGCAGGAGCGCGGCATCACGATCACGTCTGCCGCGACGACCTGCCACTGGCCGCTGGAAGACGTTGACCACACCATCAACATCATCGACACCCCGGGCCACGTCGACTTCACCGTCGAGGTGGAGCGTTCGCTCCGCGTGCTCGACGGTGCGGTGACGGTGTTCGACGGCGTCGCCGGCGTTGAGCCCCAGTCCGAGACCGTGTGGCGTCAGGCGGACCGCTACGGCGTTCCGCGTATCTGCTTCGTCAACAAGCTGGACCGCACCGGTGCGGAGTTCCACCGCTGCGTCGACATGATCGTCGACCGTCTGGGTGCGACCCCGATCGTCATGCAGCTGCCGATCGGCGCCGAGGCGGACTTCAAGGGCGTTGTCGACCTGGTCCGGATGAAGGCTCTGGTGTGGTCCGCCGAGGCCACCAAGGGCGAGATGTACGACGTCGTCGACATCCCGGCCACGCACACCGAGGCCGCCGACGAGTGGCGCGGCAAGCTGCTCGAGACGGTCGCCGAGAACGACGAAGAGATGATGGAGCTGTACCTGGAGGGCCAGGAGCCCACCGAGGAGCAGCTGTACGCGGCCGTGCGCCGTATCACCATCAACTCCGGCAAGGGCGGCGGCACCACCGTCACCCCCGTGTTCTGCGGCACCGCGTTCAAGAACAAGGGCGTGCAGCCCCTGCTCGACGCGGTCATCCGGTACCTGCCGTCGCCGATCGACATCGAGGCGATCGAGGGCCACTCGGTCAGCGACCCGGACGAGGTTGTCGTCCGCAAGCCGTCCGACGAGGAGCCGCTGTCGGCGCTGGCGTTCAAGATCATGAGCGACCCGCACCTCGGCAAGCTCACCTTCGTCCGCGTGTACTCCGGACGCCTGGAGACCGGCACTCAGGTGCAGAACTCGGTCAAGGGCAAGAAGGAGCGCATCGGCAAGATCTACCGTATGCACGCGAACAAGCGTGAGGAGATCGAGTCGGTGGGTGCCGGTGACATCGTCGCCGTCATGGGCCTGAAGCAGACCACCACCGGTGAGACGCTCTGTGACTCCGCGAAGCCGGTCATCCTGGAGTCCATGGACTTCCCGGCCCCGGTGATCGAGGTCGCCATCGAGCCGAAGTCCAAGGGCGACCAGGAGAAGCTGGGTATCGCCATCCAGCGCCTGGCCGAGGAGGACCCGTCCTTCCGCGTCAAGACTGACGAGGAGACCGGCCAGACCATCATCTCCGGTATGGGCGAGCTGCACCTCGACGTGCTGGTCGACCGTATGCGCCGTGAGTTCAAGGTCGAGGCGAACGTCGGTAAGCCGCAGGTGGCCTACCGCGAGACCCTCCGCAAGGCGGTCGAGCGGCTCGACTACACGCACAAGAAGCAGACTGGTGGTTCCGGCCAGTTCGCGAAGGTGCAGATCGCGCTGGAGCCGCTCGAGGGCGATGGCTACGAGTTCGAGAACAAGGTCACCGGTGGCCGGGTCCCGCGGGAGTACATCCCGTCCGTGGACGCGGGCTGCCAGGAGGCCATGGAGTTCGGCGTGCTCGCGGGCTACCCGCTGACCGGTGTCAAGGTCACGCTGCTCGACGGCGCGTACCACGAGGTCGACTCCTCCGAGATGGCCTTCAAGATCGCCGGTTCGATGGCCTTCAAGGAGGCCGCCCGCAAGGCCAGCCCGGCCCTGCTCGAGCCGATGATGAAGGTCGAGGTCACCACGCCCGAGGACTACATGGGCGATGTGATCGGCGACATCAACTCCCGCCGTGGACAGATCCAGTCCATGGAGGACCGCAGTGGCGCCAAGCTGGTCACCGGCCTGGTTCCGCTGTCCGAGATGTTCGGCTACGTCGGAGACCTGCGCAGCAAGACCTCTGGCCGCGCCAGCTACTCCATGCAGTTCGACTCCTACGCCGAGGTTCCCAAGAACGTCGCCGAGGAGATCATCGCGAAGGCCAAGGGCGAGTAACACTTCGTTGCCATCCCCTTTAGGCTGGAGCTAAAGGCATCGGGGCATACCGTCACAGACCGCACCAGCGGTCTGTGACGGGGCCCCGGCCGCCGGCCCCCAGAAACGAATACGGCGAAGGGCATCCCCCTCGGGGTCCTGGCCGGTTCGGTAAGACCACCTGAACCCATCCGCAAAGTGTGGATGCGTACAGAACCACTCCACAGGAGGACCCCAGTGGCGAAGGCGAAGTTCGAGCGGACTAAGCCGCACGTCAACATCGGCACCATCGGTCACATCGACCACGGTAAGACGACTCTTACCGCGGCGATCACCAAGGTGCTGCACGACGCGTTCCCGGACCTGAACGAGGCTTCGGCGTTCGACCAGATTGACAAGGCTCCTGAGGAGCGTCAGCGCGGTATCACCATCTCCATCGCGCACGTCGAGTACCAGACCGAGTCGCGTCACTACGCGCACGTCGACTGCCCCGGTCACGCGGACTACATCAAGAACATGATCACCGGTGCCGCTCAGATGGACGGCGCCATCCTCGTGGTCGCCGCCACCGACGGCCCGATGCCGCAGACCAAGGAGCACGTGCTCCTGGCCCGCCAGGTCGGCGTTCCGTACATCGTCGTCGCCCTGAACAAGGCCGACATGGTGGACGACGAGGAGATCCTGGAGCTCGTCGAGCTCGAGGTCCGTGAGCTCCTCTCCGAGTACGAGTTCCCGGGCGACGACGTCCCGGTCGTCAAGGTCTCGGCGCTGAAGGCGCTCGAGGGCGACGCCGAGTGGGGCCAGTCCGTCCTGGAGCTCATGAAGGCCGTCGACGAGTCGATCCCGCAGCCGGAGCGCGACGTCGACAAGCCGTTCCTGATGCCGATCGAGGACGTCTTCACCATCACCGGTCGCGGTACGGTCGTCACCGGCCGTATCGAGCGTGGTGTCCTCAAGGTCAACGAGACCGTCGACATCATCGGCATCAAGACCGAGAAGACCACCACCACGGTCACCGGCATCGAGATGTTCCGCAAGCTGCTCGACGAGGGCCAGGCCGGTGAGAACGTCGGTCTGCTGCTCCGCGGCATCAAGCGCGAGGACGTCGAGCGCGGCCAGGTCATCATCAAGCCGGGCTCGGTCACCCCGCACACCGAGTTCGAGGCGCAGGCCTACATCCTGTCCAAGGACGAGGGTGGCCGTCACACGCCGTTCTTCAACAACTACCGTCCGCAGTTCTACTTCCGTACGACTGACGTGACCGGTGTTGTGACCCTCCCCGAGGGCACCGAGATGGTCATGCCGGGTGACAACACCGAGATGAAGGTGGAGCTCATCCAGCCTGTCGCCATGGAGGAGGGCCTGAAGTTCGCCATCCGTGAGGGTGGCCGGACCGTGGGCGCCGGCCAGGTCACCAAGATCACCAAGTGACCTGGGCCCCTCCTGCCCGATAGGGGGCAGGGAGGGATGCTCCCCGGAGCACTGCGACCTGGGCCCCGCCCGCCGGAGACGGCGGGTGGGGCCCAGGTCTTTGTCGTACTCGAATCGGTTACGCGTTCGAGGTGGGCCGCGGCCGCCAGATCCAGGGCGTGGCGGACGCCGACTGGGCCACGACGCACAGCAGGTTCGGGCCGCCCGGCAGCAGTACGGGGGTGCCGACCGGGACCAGGCGGGCGGGGGAGCGCAGCGGCCGGGTGCCCGGCGCGGTGCCGTAGCGGAGCAGGGCCTCGCCGTCGAGGGACCGGCTGAGCAGGAGCAGGGTCTTCTTGCCGTCCGGCGCCCGGACGGTGTGCGCGGAGACCGGACCGTACCCGTCGAAGTGCCGCAGTTCGGCCGGGGCGGTGGGCCGGGCGGGCGCCACGGTGTGCACGGTCGGCAGGGCGGCCGCGGGGGTGCGGTAGACCACCGCGATCCCGCCGTCGGGGGTGAGGGCGGCGCCGGGCTGGTTGCCCGCCACCGGCAGCCCGCTCCGCGGCCGTGCCAGAACCGGGCCGTTCGGCGTGTCCTGGGCCCAGTGGTGCACGCTGTCGCGGCCGCGGGCGAAGACCTGGACCCGGTCCTCGGCGTCCAGCAGCACGGTCAGCCCGTCCTGGATCTCCTCGCCGCCCAACTGCTGCCACGGCCCCCACTGACCGCTCCTGTCGCGGACGCGGGTGGCGATGCCCTTGCCCGCGGTGCGGACGAAGAGGTGGACGCGGCCGTCGGGGGTCGCCACGGCGGCCGGGGCGCCGACGCGGCGGCCGTGCTCCGGGTCCGCGTCCGGGGTGCCCAGGGACGTCCACGGCCTGAACGCCCCGCCCGGGGTGCGCTCCTCCAGGACGACGATCTCGCGGGTGTTGGGGCGCCCCTGGCCCTGCAGCTCGGAGAAGCGCAGGGCGAACAGCAGCTGGCGGCCCACGGTGTCCTTGACGGCGGCCAGCGCGGGGGCCAGCGGCCCGCCGCCGAGGTTGCGCGGCGCGCCGAACCGCCCGCTGCCCCGGGAGGTCTCCTGCCAGCGGACGGCGCGGGTGCCCAGGACGCCGTAGGCGATGAGCCGGCCGTCGCGGTCGGTCTCCGGCACGGGCAGGGCGCCGGGGTAGCGGTAGTGGGTGGAGCGGATCCAGCGCTTGCGGTTGAGCAGCGGCCGGTTGCCGCCCTGGCTGTAGTCGCCGCAGCCGGCCTGGTTGCCGCACTCCCAGTCCGGGGCGCCGCCGTAGGCCCGGATGGGGCGGGCCTTCTCGCCCACCACCTGCTTGGGCAGGTTGTCCGGCCAGCGCTGGTTGTAGTAGCCGCGGAAGGCGGTGGTGACGAAGCGCGGCGCGCGGCCGTCCCGCCGGGAGGCGTCCGCGACCCACTGCGATATCGCCTTCCAGGTGAACAGCGCGACGGGGGTGTGGTCGCGGTGGTCGGAGCAGCCCGGCTGGTCGTTGTCCCTGGGGTGGGCGGCGTCGTGGACCTGGAAGTCGGGGTCCGGGTCGAGGGTGTGGATCACGGTGGGCCGGACCCGGTCCATGATCCCGGCGAGGACGTCGACGAGGGTCGCGTGGTCGTACGTCACCGTCTCCTGGAGCGGGGAGCCGGTGGCGACCAGGGTCTGCGCGTCGACGCCCGGCACGTCCCACAGATGCGGGAGCCGGACGCCGCCCTCGGAGAGCATCGCGATGTTCAGGAAGATCAGCTGGACCTTGCGGCGGCCGTTGGCCAGCACGTTGGCCTCGGCCCGGACACCGCCGGGGAGCTCCATGACCGACCGCTGCCAGCGGGCGAAGCGGTCCAGGCCCAGCATCTCCGCGTAGGCCTGGCGCAGCCCCTGGTGGCGGGCGGAGGAGTAGCCGGCCTTGTCGGGCTCGGGTACGGGGCCGCCGTGGACCCGGTTGATGCCCGCGGCCTCGCCCGCGGTGACGTAGACGCACACGACCGGGGTGCCGGCGCGCATCAGGTGGGACGCGTCCGGGTTCATGAAGTACAGGTCGTCGTCGGGGTGGGCGAGGACCTGGAGCAGAACCGCGTCCTCTTTGCCGGTGACGGGGGTGAAGGGCTCGGCGGCGAGTGGGTCGACCGCGCGGACCGGCGCGGTGGGCTTGGGGTCCGTCCGGGTGGGGGAGACCCCGCAGCCCGCGGCGGTGGCGGCCGTCATCGCGGCCAGCGCCGCCAGGGTGTGGCGGCGGGTAAGCGCGAAACGCGGCGCGGCGCTCGGCGGCGTGGGGGCGTCGCCCCGTAGATCTTCAGCCATCTGGGTGACCCCGTCCCGTTGTGCAGCACGCAGTCCCCGGCTGCTTCCATGTGATAAAGGACGGTCCGTGATCTTCACAGGTTGCCTGGGTCCGTGATATTGATCGATCACGAAATGATCAAGGCGTCGCCCGGATGGGCTGGTTTGACAAGCGCGCCCGGGCGGGTACCTTCTTCGGCCGCGATTGGCGCGGCTTCCGGCCCGTATGGCACACTGTTCAGGTTGCTCGGTTGAGTGCCGATGCTGCGCGCCTCCCGCCGGGAGGACTGGAAGCGAGTCCCGCAGTACTCGTCGCCCCTTGTCAGGGGCGGAAGTACGGGAATCTTCCGGGAAGTGTCAGCGGGGCCCCAGCCAGGCACTCGGTGGGTGTCTTTCCCCCACAGCCCCCTTCACCAGGGAATCTCTCCAGGGAGATTTACAAGAAGGGGTGCGACACGCCCGACCGCGTGGGTCGGAGAAAGACAGCTGCTTTTCATTAAGCGCAGCGCACCGGGTTCCAGAGCGTTACGAGAGACAGGACTACGAAGTAGCCATGGCGGGACAGAAGATCCGCATCCGGCTCAAGGCCTACGACCACGAGGTCATCGACTCCTCGGCGAAGAAGATCGTCGAGACGGTGACCCGCACTGGTGCGTCGGTCGCGGGCCCGGTGCCGCTGCCCACTGAGAAGAACGTGTACTGCGTCATCAAGTCGCCGCACAAGTACAAGGACTCGCGCGAGCACTTCGAGATGCGCACGCACAAGCGCCTCATCGACATCCTCGACCCCACGCCGAAGACGGTTGACTCGCTGATGCGTCTCGACCTGCCGGCGGGCGTTGACATCGAGATCAAGCTCTGAGGTGACGCGCGAGATGGCTAAGCAGATCAAGGGCGTCCTGGGCGAGAAGCTCGGCATGACGCAGGTCTGGGACGAGAACAACCGCGTCGTCCCGGTGACCGTCGTCAAGGCCGGTCCCTGCGTCGTTACCCAGGTCCGTACCGCTGACACGGACGGCTACAACGCCGTTCAGATCGCCTTCGGCGAGATCGACCCGCGCAAGGTGAACAAGCCCCTCAAGGGCCACTTCGCCAAGGCCGACGTCACCCCGCGCCGCCACCTGGTGGAGCTGCGTACCGCTGACGCCAGCGAGTACACGCTCGGCCAGGAGGTCACCGCCGAGGTGTTCGAGTCCGGTGTCAAGGTCGATGTGACCGGCACCAGCAAGGGCAAGGGCACCGCCGGTGTCATGAAGCGCCACGGCTTCAAGGGCCTGGGCGCCGGCCACGGCACCCAGCGCAAGCACCGCTCGCCGGGCTCCATCGGTGGCTGCGCCACCCCGGGCCGCGTGTTCAAGGGCCTGCGCATGGCCGGCCGCATGGGCAACGAGCGGGTCACCACCCAGAACCTGACCGTCCACGCCGTTGACGCGGAGAAGGGCCTGCTGCTCATCAAGGGCGCGGTTCCTGGTCCGAACGGCGGCCTCGTCCTGGTCCGTACCGCGGCCAAGGGGGCCTGAGGTAACCGATGAGCACCATTGACATCCTTTCGCCGGCAGGCGACAAGGCCGGGACCGTCGAGCTCCCCACGGAGATCTTCGACGCGCAGGTCAGCGTTCCGCTGATCCACCAGGTCGTCGTCGCGCAGCTGGCCGCTGCCCGCCAGGGCACGCACAAGACGAAGACTCGCGGCGAGGTCCGTGGCGGTGGCAAGAAGCCGTACCGCCAGAAGGGCACCGGTCGCGCCCGCCAGGGTTCGACCCGCGCGCCGCAGTTCGCCGGCGGTGGCGTCGTGCACGGTCCCGTGCCGCGCGACTACAGCCAGCGCACCCCGAAGAAGATGAAGGCCGCCGCCCTGCGCGGTGCCCTCTCCGACCGGGCGCGCCACGACCGCATCCACGTGGTGACCGGCGTGGTGGACGGCGACATCTCCACCAAGGCCGCCAAGTCCCTGCTGGGCAAGATCAGCGAGCGCAAGAACCTGCTCCTGGTCGTCGAGCGCTCGGACGAGGCCGCGTGGCTGTCCGCCCGCAACCTGCCCCAGGTGCACATCCTGGAGCCGGGCCAGCTGAACACGTACGACGTGCTCGTCTCCGACGACGTGGTCTTCACCCAGGCCGCCTTCGAGTCCTTCGTGTCTGGCCCCAAGGCCGCTCAGACTGAAGGGAGCGAGGCCTGATGTCTGAGGCCACGATCACCAGCAAGACCTACTCGGACCCGCGCGACATCCTCGTCAAGCCGGTCGTCTCCGAGAAGAGCTACGCGCTGCTGGACGAGAACAAGTACACGTTCATCGTCGACCCGCGTGCGAACAAGACCCAGATCAAGCAGGCCGTCGAGGCGGTCTTCAAGGTCAAGGTCACCGGGGTCAACACGATCAACCGGCAGGGTAAGCGCAAGCGCACCAAGACCGGTTTCGGTAAGCGCGCTGACACCAAGCGCGCCATCGTGACCCTTGCCGAGGGCAACCGTATCGACATCTTCGGCGGCCCGGTCTCCTAACGGAGTCCGAGTCGTCCGGAATCGGACGAGGACTGAGAAATGGGTATCCGCAAGTACAAGCCGACGACCCCGGGCCGTCGTGGCTCCAGCGTCGCCGACTTCGTCGAGATCACGCGGTCCACGCCGGAGAAGTCGCTGGTCCGCCCGCTGCACAGCAAGGGCGGTCGTAACAACGCCGGTCGCATCACTGTTCGCCACCAGGGTGGCGGTCACAAGCGTGCGTACCGCGTCATCGACTTCCGCCGTCACGACAAGGACGGCGTCCCGGCGAAGGTCGCTCACATCGAGTACGACCCGAACCGCACCGCGCGCATCGCGCTGCTGCACTACGCGGACGGCGAGAAGCGCTACATCATCGCCCCGCGTGGCCTGTCGCAGGGTGACCGGATTGAGAACGGCCCCGGCGCCGACATCAAGCCCGGCAACAACCTGGCGCTGCGCAACATCCCGGTCGGTACGACCATCCACGCCATCGAGCTGCGGCCCGGCGGCGGCGCGAAGTTCGCCCGCTCCGCGGGTGCCTCCGTGCAGCTGCTGGCGAAGGAGGGCGCCATGGCCCACCTCCGTATGCCGTCGGGTGAGATCCGCCTGGTCGACGTCCGCTGCCGCGCCACCGTCGGCGAGGTCGGCAACGCCGAGCAGTCGAACATCAACTGGGGCAAGGCCGGCCGTATGCGCTGGAAGGGCGTCCGCCCGACCGTGCGTGGTGTCGTCATGAACCCGGTCGACCACCCGCACGGTGGTGGTGAGGGCAAGACCTCCGGTGGTCGCCACCCGGTCTCGCCGTGGGGTCAGAAGGAGGGTCGTACTCGTTCTCCCAAGAAGGCGAGCAACAAGTACATCGTCCGCCGCCGCAAGACGAACAAGAAGCGCTAGGAGCGGGTTTAGATGCCGCGCAGTCTCAAGAAGGGGCCCTTCGTCGACGACCACCTGATCAAGAAGGTGGATGTCCAGAACGAAGCCGGCACCAAGAACGTCATCAAGACCTGGTCCCGCCGCTCGATGATCGTCCCGGCCATGCTCGGCCACACGATCGCGGTGCACGACGGCCGCAAGCACGTCCCGGTGTTCGTCACCGAGTCGATGGTCGGCCACAAGCTCGGCGAGTTCGCGCCGACCCGCACCTTCCGCGGCCATGAGAAGGACGACCGCAAGTCGCGTCGTCGCTGATCTGCGGAAAAAGCGAAGACCAATGACTGACACCGAAGGGACAACCATGGAAGCCAGGGCCCAGGCGCGGTACATCCGCGTCACGCCCATGAAGGCCCGCCGCGTGGTGGACCTCATCCGTGGCATGGATGCCACGGAGGCTCAGGCGGTCCTGCGTTTCGCCCCGCAGGCCGCGAGCGTGCCGGTGGGCAAGGTGCTGGACAGCGCCATTGCCAACGCCGCGCACAACTACGACCACACCGACGCCTCCACGCTGGTCATCAGCGAGGCGTACGTCGACGAGGGCCCGACCCTGAAGCGGTTCCGGCCGCGTGCCCAGGGCCGCGCCTACCGGATCCGCAAGCGGACCAGCCACATCACCGTGGTCGTCAGCAGCAAGGAAGGAACCCGGTAATGGGCCAGAAGGTTAACCCGCACGGGTTCCGGCTCGGCATCACCACGGACTTCAAGTCCCGGTGGTACGCCGACAAGCTGTACAAGGACTACGTCAAGGAAGACGTCGCCATCCGCCGGATGATGACGAAGGGCATGGAGCGGGCCGGCATCTCGAAGGTTGAGATCGAGCGCACCCGTGACCGCGTCCGCGTCGACATCCACACCGCCCGGCCGGGCATCGTCATCGGCCGCCGCGGCGCGGAGGCCGACCGTATCCGCGGCGAGCTGGAGAAGCTCACCGGCAAGCAGGTCCAGCTGAACATCCTCGAGGTCAAGAACCCCGAGGTCGACGCTCAGCTCGTGGCCCAGGCCGTCGCCGAGCAGCTGTCCTCCCGCGTCTCCTTCCGTCGTGCGATGCGCAAGAGCATGCAGAGCTCGATGAAGGCCGGCGCCAAGGGCATCAAGATCCAGTGTGGTGGCCGTCTCGGCGGCGCCGAGATGTCCCGCTCGGAGTTCTACCGCGAGGGCCGTGTGCCCCTGCACACGCTCCGCGCGAACGTCGACTACGGCTTCTTCGAGGCCAAGACCACCTTCGGCCGCATCGGCGTCAAGGTGTGGATCTACAAGGGCGACGTGAAGAACATCGCCGAGGTCCGCGCCGAGAACGCCGCCGCCCGCGCGGGCAACCGCCCGTCGCGTGGTGGCAGCGACCGCCCGGCCCGTGGTGGCCGTGGTGGCGAGCGTGGCGGCCGTGGCCGCAAGCCGCAGCAGCAGAGTGCCGCTGCCGAGGCCCCCAAGGCCGAGGCCGCTGCCGCTGCTCCGGCTGCTGAGAGCACCGGAACGGAGGCCTGACCGACATGCTGATCCCTCGCAGGGTCAAGCACCGCAAGCAGCACCACCCCAAGCGGTCGGGTATGGCCAAGGGTGGTACGGAGCTGGCGTTCGGCGAGTACGGCATCCAGGCCGTCACCCCGGCGTACGTCACCAACCGCCAGATCGAGGCGGCCCGTATCGCGATGACCCGCCACATCAAGCGTGGCGGCAAGGTCTGGATCAACATCTACCCGGACCGCCCGCTGACCAAGAAGCCCGCCGAGACCCGCATGGGTTCCGGTAAGGGTTCGCCGGAGTGGTGGATCGCGAACGTCAAGCCCGGTCGGGTGATGTTCGAGCTGTCCTACCCGAACGAGAAGACTGCGCGTGAGGCGCTCACCCGCGCTGCTCACAAGCTCCCGATGAAGTGCCGGATCGTGCGGCGCGAGGCAGGTGAGTCGTGATGGCGGCCGGTATCAAGGCGTCCGAGCTGCGTGAGCTGAACAACGAGGATCTCGTTGCGAAGCTTCGTGAGGCCAAGGAAGAGCTGTTCAACCTCCGTTTCCAGGCGGCGACCGGACAGCTTGAGAACCACGGCCGGCTGAAGGCCGTCCGCAAGGACATCGCCCGGATCTACACCCTGATGCGGGAGCGCGAGCTCGGCATCGAGACGGTGGAGAGCGCCTGATGAGCGAGAAGAATGTGACTGAGAAGACCGAGCGCGGCTTCCGCAAGACCCGTGAGGGTCTGGTCGTCAGCGACAAGATGGACAAGACCGTCGTCGTCGCCGTCGAGGACCGCGTCAAGCACGCGCTGTACGGCAAGGTCATCCGCCGTACCAACAAGCTCAAGGCGCACGACGAGCAGAACGCCGCGGGTGTCGGCGACCGCGTCCTCCTGATGGAGACCCGGCCGCTGTCCGCGACGAAGCGCTGGCGCGTCGTCGAGATCCTCGAGAAGGCCAAGTAATTCCCGGAGGGGTTTCCCTCCAGGACAGTTCCGCCAGGCTCGGCAGGGGCTGCTGACGCAGCCCCTGCCGGGAACCGGCAGACGATCAGGAGATAGACGTGATCCAGCAGGAGTCGCGACTGCGCGTCGCCGACAACACTGGTGCGAAGGAAATCCTTTGCATCCGTGTTCTCGGCGGTTCCGGTCGCCGCTACGCGGGCATCGGTGACGTCATCGTCGCCACCGTCAAGGACGCGATCCCCGGTGGCAACGTGAAGAAGGGCGACGTCGTCAAGGCTGTCGTCGTGCGCACCGTCAAGGAGCGCCGCCGCCCCGACGGCTCGTACATCCGCTTCGACGAGAACGCGGCCGTCATCCTCAAGAACGATGGCGACCCCCGCGGCACCCGTATCTTCGGCCCCGTGGGCCGTGAGCTGCGCGAGAAGAAGTTCATGAAGATCATCTCGCTCGCGCCGGAGGTGCTGTAACCGATGAAGATCAAGAAGGGCGACCTGGTCCAGGTCATCACCGGTAAGGACAAGGGCAAGCAGGGCAAGGTCATCGAGGCCTACCCCCGCGAGGACCGGGTCCTGGTCGAGGGTGTCAACCGGGTCAAGAAGCACACCAAGGCCGGTCAGACCGCCCGTGGTTCCAAGACCGGCGGCATCATCACGGTCGAGGCCCCGATCCACGTGAGCAACGTTCAGCTCGTCGTGGAGAAGGACGGCAACAAGGTCGTCACCCGAGTCGGGTACCGCTTCGACGACGAGGGCAACAAGATCCGCGTTGCCAAGCGGACCGGTGAGGACATCTGATGACTGCCACCACCAACGCGCCGCGTCTCAAGACGCGCTACCGCGAAGAGATCACCGGCAAGCTGCGTGAGGAGTTCTCCTACGAGAACGTCATGCAGATCCCGGGTCTGACCAAGATCGTGGTCAACATGGGTGTGGGCGACGCCGCCCGCGACTCCAAGCTGATCGAGGGCGCGATCCGCGACCTCTCCACGATCACCGGCCAGAAGCCGCAGGTCACCAAGGCCCGTAAGTCCATCGCGCAGTTCAAGCTGCGTGAGGGCCAGCCGATCGGTGCCCACGTCACCCTCCGCGGTGACCGCATGTGGGAGTTCCTGGACCGCCTGCTGTCGCTCGCGCTGCCGCGCATCCGCGACTTCCGTGGTCTGTCGCCGAAGCAGTTCGACGGCCGGGGCAACTACACCTTCGGTCTCACGGAGCAGGTCATGTTCCACGAGATCGACCAGGACAAGATCGACCGCGTCCGGGGTATGGACATCACCGTGGTGACCACGGCGACCAACGACGACGAGGGCCGTGCCCTTCTGCGTCACCTCGGCTTCCCGTTCAAGGAGGCGTAAGCGAGATGGCGAAGAAGGCTCTGATTGCCAAGGCTGCTCGTAAGCCCAAGTTCGGTGTGCGTGCGTACACCCGCTGCCAGCGCTGCGGCCGTCCGCACTCCGTCTACCGCAAGTTCGGCCTGTGCCGCGTGTGCCTTCGTGAGATGGCTCACCGCGGCGAGCTGCCGGGCGTGACCAAGAGCTCCTGGTAATTCCCCCTAACAGGGAGAAATCAGGACTCTCGGTAAGCATCTGGACGGCGGGGGCCCACCTCCACATCCCGTAGGCTTGTGGGGTTGGGCGCCCGCCGCCCGAGACCGTCTTACTACGCCGTAGGTCCCCGCGCCGCACCCGTCCCGACATCGATCGGGGAGAGGGATGGCGCACATAGGAAACCCCGGCGAGAGAGGCCGAAGGCCAATTCATGACCATGACTGATCCGATCGCAGACATGCTCACGCGTCTGCGTAACGCGAACTCGGCGTACCACGACACCGTCGTGATGCCGCACAGCAAGATCAAGTCGCACATCGCGGAGATCCTCCAGCAGGAGGGCTACATCACCGGCTGGAAGGTCGAGGACGCCGAGGTCGGCAAGAACCTCGTCCTCGAGCTGAAGTTCGGCCCGAACCGCGAGCGCTCGATCGCCGGCATCAAGCGGATTTCGAAGCCGGGCCTGCGGGTCTACGCAAAGTCCACCAACCTGCCGAAGGTCCTCGGCGGCCTGGGCGTGGCGATCATCTCCACGTCCCACGGTCTCCTGACCGGCCAGCAGGCGCAGAAGAAGGGCGTGGGTGGGGAAGTCCTCGCCTACGTCTGGTAGTCGGGAACGGAGGAAAAGCTAATGTCGCGAATCGGCAAGCTCCCCATCCAGGTTCCCGCTGGTGTGGACGTCACCATCGACGGTCGCACGGTCGCGGTGAAGGGTCCCAAGGGCACCCTCACGCACACCGTCGCCGCGCCGATCGAGGTCACCAAGGGCGAGGACGGCACCCTCAAGGTGCTGCGCCCGAACGACGAGCGTCAGAACAAGGCCCTGCACGGCCTGTCCCGCACGCTGGTGGCGAACATGATCACCGGCGTGACCCAGGGTTACAGCAAGGCGCTCGAGATCAGCGGTGTCGGCTACCGCGTCCAGGCGAAGGGCTCCAACCTGGAGTTCGCCCTGGGCTACAGCCACCCGATCGTCGTTGAGGCCCCCGAGGGCATCACCTTCAAGGTCGAGTCCCCGACCAAGCTCAGCGTCGAGGGCATCGACAAGCAGAAGGTCGGCGAGGTCGCCGCCAACATCCGCAAGCTGCGGAAGCCCGACCCGTACAAGGCCAAGGGCGTCAAGTACGCGGGCGAGGTCATCCGCCGCAAGGTCGGAAAGGCTGGTAAGTAAAGCCATGGCATACGGTGTGAAGATCGCCAAGGGCGACGCCTACAAGCGTGCCGCCATCAAGCGTCGCCACATCCGCGTCCGCAAGCGGATCAATGGCACGCCGGAGCGTCCCCGTCTGGTCGTGACGCGGTCCAACCGCGGCATCACCGCCCAGGTCATCGACGACATCGCGGGCCACACGCTGGCCTCGGCGTCGCACCTGGACGCGTCGATCCGCGGTGGCGAGGGCGACAAGAGCGCCCAGGCGAAGAAGGTCGGTGCCCTGGTCGCCGAGCGTGCCAAGGCCGCCGGTGTCGAGGCCGTCGTGTTCGACCGCGGTGGCAACCAGTACGCCGGGCGCATCGCCGCTCTGGCGGACGCCGCCCGCGAGGCCGGGCTGAAGTTCTAAGCCCCGGTTCCGGAGCTAGCGGACGTAACAGAGAGAGGTAATTCCAATGGCTGGACCCCAGCGCCGCGGTGGCGGCGCCGGTGGCGGCGAGCGGCGGGACCGTAAGGACCGGCGGGACGGTGGCGCTGCCGCCGAGAAGACCGCCTACGTCGAGCGTGTTGTCGCGATCAACCGCGTCGCCAAGGTTGTGAAGGGTGGTCGTCGCTTCAGCTTCACCGCGCTGGTCGTGGTGGGCGACGGTGACGGCACCGTGGGCGTCGGTTACGGCAAGGCCAAGGAGGTGCCGGCCGCCATCGCCAAGGGTGTTGAGGAGGCCAAGAAGCACTTCTTCAAGGTCCCCCGGATCGCCGGCACCATTCCGCACCCGATCCAGGGCGAGAAGGCTGCGGGCGTCGTCCTGCTCAAGCCGGCTTCCCCCGGTACCGGTGTGATCGCCGGTGGCCCGGTGCGCGCCGTGCTGGAGTGCGCGGGCATCCACGACGTGCTGAGCAAGTCGCTCGGTTCGTCGAACCCGATCAACATCGTGCACGCCACGGTGACGGCGCTTCAGGGTCTTTCGCGCCCCGAGGAGATCGCCGCCCGTCGTGGCCTGCCGCTCGAGGACGTCGCTCCCGCCGCTCTGCTGCGGGCGCGTGCCGGGGTGGGTGCGTAATGGCTCGCCTCAAGGTCACGCAGACGAAGTCGTACATCGGCAGCAAGCAGAACCACCGCGACACCCTGCGTTCGCTCGGCCTCAAGCGGCTGAACGACGTGGTTGTCAAGGAGGACCGCCCCGAGATCCGCGGCATGGTGCAGACCGTCCGCCACCTCGTGACGGTCGAGGAGGTCGACTGACATGGCGGAGAGCAAGCCGCTGAAGGTTCACAACCTCCGGCCCGCCCCGGGCGCCAAGACCGCCAAGACCCGTGTGGGTCGTGGTGAGGCGTCCAAGGGTAAGACCGCTGGTCGTGGTACCAAGGGTACGAAGGCCCGTTACCAGGTTCCGGAGCGCTTCGAGGGTGGGCAGATGCCCCTCCACATGCGTCTTCCGAAGCTGAAGGGCTTCAAGAACCCGTTCCGCACCGAGTACCAGGTCGTGAACCTGGACAAGCTGGCCGCGCTCTACCCGCAGGGTGGCGAGGTCACGGTGGCCGACCTGGTCGCCAAGGGTGCGGTGCGCAAGAACGAGCTCGTCAAGGTGCTGGGCACCGGCGAGATCACCGTGGCGCTGCAGGTGACCGTGGACAAGGTCTCCGGCTCCGCCAAGGAGAAGATCGCCGCCGCCGGCGGCACCGTCACCGAGCTCGTCTGAGCCCGATGCGCAACCGGCCGGGGATGCCCCTGAAATGGGGCATCCCCGGTTGGTCGTTCCAAGGGGGGCATGGTCGCCGGTAAGGTGGCGTGCGTTGTTACCTTCCGCGTGGACTGTGTCCGCGCGGTTGTTGGCTGATTTGTATTCGTCGATCCTCAAGACCGTCACCTCTCGCGCTATGCACGCGGGAGCCGCAGGAGGCACCGTGCTCACCGCGTTCGCCCGGGCGTTCAAGACGCCCGACCTGCGCAAGAAGCTGCTGTTTACGCTGGGCATCATCTTGTTGTACCGGTTCGGGACGCACATCCCGGTGCCGGGAATCGACTACAAGAGCGTCCAGAAGTGCATGGACGAGGCGGAGGCCAATCAGGGCCTCTTCGGCCTGGTGAACATGTTCAGCGGTGGTGCGCTGCTGCAGATCACCATCTTCGCGCTCGGGATCATGCCGTACATCACGGCGAGCATCATCCTCCAGCTGCTGACGGTGGTCATTCCGCGCCTCGAAGCCCTCAAGAAGGAGGGCCAGGCCGGCCAGGCGAAGATCACGCAGTACACCCGTTATCTCACCGTCGCGCTGGCGATCCTCCAGGGCACCGGTCTGGTGGCCACCGCCCGCAGCGGTTCGCTCTTCTCCGGCTGCACCGTGAGCGGGGACATCGTCGCCGACCGGTCCATCTTCGCGACCGTCACGATGGTCATCACGATGACCGCGGGCACCGCGGTGGTCATGTGGCTCGGTGAGCTGATCACCGACCGCGGCATCGGGAACGGCATGTCCATCCTGATGTTCGTCGCCATCGCCGCGGGCTTCCCGTCCGGGCTGTGGAGCATCAAGCAGTCGGGCAAGATCATGGACGGCTGGCTGGAGTTCGGCCTGGTGATCGCCTGCGGTCTGGCCATGGTCGGCCTGGTGGTCTTCGTCGAGCAGGCGCAGCGCCGGATTCCGGTGCAGTACGCGAAGCGCATGATCGGCCGCCGTTCCTACGGCGGTACGTCGACCTACATTCCGCTGAAGGTCAACCAGGCGGGTGTGATTCCCGTCATCTTCGCGTCGTCGCTGCTCTACATCCCGGCCCTGATCGTGCAGTTCAGCGGATCCGACGCGGGCTGGGCGAACTGGATCGAGCGGAACTTCACCACCGGCGACCACCCGGTTTACATCGTCACGTACTTCCTGCTGATCGTCTTCTTCGCGTTCTTCTATGTGGCCATCTCCTTCAACCCCGAAGAAGTTGCCGACAACATGAAGAAGTATGGTGGCTTCATCCCGGGTATTCGGGCTGGTCGTCCCACTGCGGAGTACCTGAGCTACGTGTTGAACCGCATCACGTGGCCCGGCTCTCTCTATCTGGGGTTGATCGCCCTGGTGCCCACGGTGGCACTGGTGACGCTCAACGCCAATCAGAACTTCCCGTTCGGCGGTACCAGCATCCTCATCATCGTGGGCGTCGGCCTGGAGACCGTGAAGCAGATCGAGAGCCAGCTTCAGCAGCGACACTACGAAGGGTTCCTCCGCTGATGCGAATCGTCCTCGTCGGGCCTCCTGGGGCTGGCAAGGGTACGCAGGCCGCGTACCTGGCCAAGAACCTCGCCATCCCGCACATCTCCACGGGCGACCTCTTCCGGGCCAACATCAGCCAGGGCACCGACCTGGGCAAGCAGGCCAAGGCGTACATGGACGCCGGCGACCTGGTCCCCGACGAGGTCACCATCGGCATGGCCAAGGACCGGATGTCCCAGCCGGACGCCGTGAACGGCTTCCTGCTCGACGGCTTCCCGCGCAACGTCTCGCAGGCCGAGGCGCTGGACGAGATGCTGCGGTCCGAGGACATGAAGCTGGACGCGGTGCTGGACCTGGAGGTCCCCGAGGACGAGGTCGTCAAGCGGATCGCCGGTCGGCGTATCTGCCGCAACGACTCCAGCCACGTCTTCCACGTGACGTACTCGGCACCCAAGCGCGAGGGCGTCTGCGACGTCTGCGGCGGCGAGCTCTACCAGCGTGCCGACGACTCCGAGGAGACGGTCCGCAACCGCCTGGACGTGTACCACACCCAGACGGAGCCGATCATCGACTACTACAAGGCCCAGGACCTGGTCGTGACGATCTCGGCGCTGGGCAAGGTCGCCGAGGTGACCGAGCGGGCCATGGAGGCCCTGCCGGACAAGGACAAGGGCCAGGCGGCCTGAGCCCCTAGCCGGCCGGACGGCCGCGGTGCCCCCAGGGGCGTCGCGGCCGTACTGTTGAGAAAGGCCGCGTCCGGCGGGCGCCGGGCGGCCGAACACCAGCGAGCGTTGGAAGGCACCCCCATGGTGGAGATCAAGAACCCGGAGCAGATCGCGAAGATGCGCGCGGCCGGGCTGGTCGTCGCGGCCATCCACCAGGCGTGCCGCGAGGCCGCCGTGCCGGGGGCCACCACCAAGGACCTGGACGACGTCGCCCGCAAGGTGATCGCCGACCACGGCGCGAAGTCGAACTTCCTGGGGTACGGCGGGTTCCCCGCCACCATCTGCACCTCGGTGAACGAGGTCGTGGTGCACGGCATCCCCGACCGGGAGACGGTGCTGAAGGACGGCGACATCATCTCGATCGACGCTGGCGCGATCATCGACGGCTGGCACGGCGACGCCGCCTTCACCGCTTTCGTGGGCACCGGTCACGCTCCGGAGCTGCACGAGCTGAGCCGGGTCACCGAGGAGTCGATGTGGGCCGGGATCGCCGCGGTCCGCAAGGGCAACCGGCTGGTCGACATCTCCCGGGCCATCGAGGGCTACATCCGCCGGCAGCCGCTGCCCGCCTCCGGGAAGTACGGGATCATCGAGGACTACGGCGGCCACGGCATCGGCAGCGAGATGCACATGGACCCGCACCTGCTGAACTACGTCTCGCGCAAGCGCGGCAAGGGCCCCAAGCTGGTGCCCGGCTTCTGCATCGCGATCGAGCCGATGGTCAGCCTCGGCACGGCGAAGACCCACGTCCTGTCGGACGACTGGACCGTGAAGACGGACGACGGCACCTGGTCCAGCCACTGGGAGCACTCGGTGGCGCTGACCGAGGAGGGCCCGCTGGTGCTGACCGCCGTGGACGGCGGCAAGGCGAAGCTGGCGGAGTACGGCATCGAGGCCGCGCCCGACCCTCTGGCCTGATGAGCCGCGCCCTGTAGTGGGCCGCATCCTCTTGCTTAATGATCTTCCGATCCGGGCATGCTGCCCCGGATTCGTGTTTCGGGACGCCCTGACGTAGACTGACACGTCGGCTCACGTATGCCCTTCGGCATGCCGTGAGCTGATCAAGGTAGCCGATCCCGAAAGCAGGACATGGCCAAGAAGCAAGGCGCCATCGAAATCGAGGGCACCGTGATCGAGTCTCTGCCGAACGCTATGTTCAAGGTGGAGCTGCAGAACGGTCACAAGGTCCTCGCGCACATCAGCGGCAAGATGCGCATGCACTACATCCGCATCCTGCCCGATGACCGGGTGGTCGTGGAGCTGTCTCCGTACGACCTCACCCGCGGACGGATCGTCTACCGCTACAAGTAGATCTCACGACCCGGAGAACCTCACATCCCATGAAGGTCAAGCCGAGCGTCAAGAAGATCTGCGACAAGTGCAAGGTGATCCGCCGCCACGGCCGGGTCATGGTCATCTGCGACAACCTGCGCCACAAGCAGCGCCAGGGCTGACGCACGCCGACCGACCTGCACTTTTCGCAGTTCTTCGCGCGACGCGAGCAAACACGTACATACGCAGCGCCCGTCCAGCCACGGCTGGCGACACCTCCGGCGGGGGCCGGAGACCCGGGAGAGCGCCTCACTGCCCGTAGTGGCGGGGCGTGGCCGGGATCGGTTCTGCGGAAGACCCCCGAACACCAACAGGAGCCATTGAATGGCACGCGTTTCAGGTGTTGACATCCCGCGCGAAAAGCGTGTGGAGGTCGCCCTCACCTACGTCTTCGGTATTGGCCGCACCCTGGCCAAGGAGACCCTCGCCGCCACCGGCGTCAACCCGGACACCCGCGTTCGCGACCTGGCCGAAGAGGACCTGGTCAAGATCCGCGAGTACGTGGACGCCAACATCAAGACCGAGGGTGACCTCCGTCGTGAGGTTCAGGCCGACATCCGCCGCAAGGTCGAGATCGGCTGCTACCAGGGTCTGCGTCACCGCCGTGGCCTGCCGGTCCACGGCCAGCGCACCAGCACCAACGCCCGCACCCGCAAGGGCCCGCGTCGCGCCATCGCCGGCAAGAAGAAGCCGGGCAAGAAGTAGTCCACAGCGGACGCACTGCGGTGTTCCGGGGGCGACCTCCGGATCTCCGCACAGTTAGCGGTCCAGCTGTAGGACCGACCACCTCCACAGGAGATAGCGAAGCTTATGCCTCCGAAGGGCCGTCAGGCCGGCGCCAAGAAGGTGCGCCGCAAGGAGAAGAAGAACGTCGCCCACGGGCACGCTCACATCAAGAGCACGTTCAACAACACCATCGTCTCGATCACCGACCCGACCGGGAACGTGATCTCTTGGGCCTCTGCCGGCCACGTCGGCTTCAAGGGCTCGCGCAAGTCGACTCCGTTCGCCGCGCAGATGGCCGCCGAGTCGGCCGCCCGCCGCGCGCAGGAGCACGGCATGCGCAAGGTCGACGTGTTCGTCAAGGGTCCGGGCTCCGGCCGTGAGACCGCGATCCGCTCGCTCCAGGCCACCGGCCTCGAGGTGGGCTCGATCCAGGACGTGACGCCGACCCCGCACAACGGGTGCCGCCCTCCGAAGCGGCGCCGGGTCTGATCACCCCGCTGATCTAGGAGACAAATAAACAATGGCGCGTTACACCGGGGCCGACTGCAAGCGTTGCCGTCGGGAGAAGCAGAAGCTCTTCCTCAAGGGGAGCAAGTGCGAGAGCGCGAAGTGCCCGATCGAGATCCGTCCTTACCCCCCGGGTGAGCACGGACGCGGGCGCACCAAGGACAGCGAGTACCTCCTCCAGATGCGTGAGAAGCAGAAGGCGGCGCGTATCTACGGTGTCCTGGAGAAGCAGTTCCGTGGCTACTACGCGGAGGCGAACCAGAAGACCGGCAAGACCGGTGAGAACCTGCTTCGCATCCTCGAGAGCCGCCTTGACAACGTGGTGTACCGGGCGGGCTTCGCCAAGTCCCGGGACCACGCCCGTCAGCTGGTGCGGCACGGCCACTTCACCGTGAACGGCGTGAAGACCGACATCCCGTCGGCCCGCGTCGCCGTGAACGACATCATCGAGGTCCGCCCGAAGTCCCGGACCCTGACCCCCTTCCAGGTGGCTCAGGCCGAGGCGGGCGAGCGCACGGTGCCGGCGTGGCTGGAGGCCATTCCGTCCCGGCTGCGGATCCTCGTGCACAACCTGCCCGAGCGCCAGGTGATCGACACCCAGGTGCAGGAGCAGCTGATCGTCGAGCTCTACTCGAAGTAGTAGGGGTCACGGTCTCGGGCGGTATGGCGCGATTCCTCGTAGTCGCGCCGTACCGCCCGTACCCTTGTCAGTGCCGACGGCGTCAAATAGCGGGCGCCGCAAACTGAAGGAAAAGCAGCATGCTTATCGCTCAGCGTCCCTCCCTGACCGAAGAGGTCGTGGACGAGTACCGCTCCCGGTTCGTGATCGAGCCGCTGGAGCCGGGCTTCGGCTACACCCTCGGCAACTCTCTGCGTCGTACGCTCCTCTCCTCGATCCCCGGTGCCGCTGTCACCAGCATCCGGATCGACGGGGTCCTGCACGAGTTCACCACCGTGCCGGGCGTCAAGGAGGACGTCACCGACCTCATCCTCAACATCAAGCAGCTGGTCGTCTCCTCGGAGCACGACGAGCCGGTCGTGATGTACCTGCGCAAGCAGGGTCCGGGCCTGGTCACCGCCGCCGACATCGCCCCGCCGGCCGGTGTCGAGGTGCACAACCCCGACCTGGTCCTGGCCACGCTGAACGGCAAGGGCAAGCTGGAGATGGAGCTGACCGTCGAGCGCGGTCGCGGCTACGTCTCCGCCGTCCAGAACAAGCAGGTGGGCCAGGAGATCGGCCGGATCCCGGTCGACTCCATCTACTCGCCGGTGCTCAAGGTCACCTACAAGGTCGAGGCGACCCGTGTCGAGCAGCGCACCGACTTCGACAAGCTGATCGTCGACGTCGAGACCAAGCAGGCCATGCGGCCGCGCGACGCCATGGCGTCCGCCGGTAAGACCCTGGTCGAGCTGTTCGGCCTGGCCCGCGAGCTGAACGTCGACGCCGAGGGCATCGACATGGGCCCGTCCCCGACGGACGCCGCGCTCGCCGCCGACCTGGCGCTGCCGATCGAGGAGCTGGAGCTCACCGTCCGCTCCTACAACTGCCTCAAGCGCGAGGGCATCCACTCCGTGGGTGAGCTCGTCGCCCGCTCCGAGGCCGACCTGCTCGACATCCGCAACTTCGGCGCGAAGTCGATCGACGAGGTCAAGGCGAAGCTGGCCGGCATGGGCCTGGCCCTCAAGGACAGCCCGCCCGGATTCGACCCGACCGCCGCCGCCGACGCCTTCGGCGCCGACGACGAGGGCGACGCCGGGTTCGTCGAGACCGAGCAGTACTGACACTTCCGGCGGGCACCCGCCCGTCGGTAACTGACACCGGTACCTGACACGGCCGGTGCAGATCACAAGGAGAAACCATGCCGAAGCCCGCCAAGGGTGCCCGTCTGGGCGGCAGCGCCGCGCACGAGCGTCTGCTCCTCGCGAACCTCGCGAAGTCGCTGTTCGAGCACGGCCGCATCACCACGACCGAGGCGAAGGCCCGCCGCCTGCGTCCGGTCGCGGAGAAGCTCATCACCAAGGCGAAGAAGGGCGACATCCACAACCGTCGCCTGGTGCTGCAGACGATCACGGACAAGGGCATCGTGCACACGCTCTTCACCGAGATCGCTCCGCGCTACGCCGAGCGCCCGGGTGGCTACACCCGGATCACCAAGATCGGTAACCGCCGTGGCGACAACGCCCCGATGGCGGTCATCGAGCTGGTCGAGGGTGAGATCGCCAAGAAGGCGACCGTCGCCGAGGCCGAGGCCGCGACCAAGCGCGCGGTCAAGGAGGCCGAGGAGACCAAGGCGGACCTGACCAAGGACGAGGCCGCCGAGGCCCCGGCCGAGCCCGCCGCGGAAGCGGCTGGTGACAGCGCGAAGGACGCCTGAGCCTGAGCTGTCTCAAGGCACGAGGTACGGGCCCGCTCCCAGCTTCTGGGGGCGGGCCCGTTCCGCATGTTCCGCAGGGAAAGGATCATCACGTGAGCGACCACCCGGCACCCGGCTTCGTCCGGATCCGGCTGGACCTGTCCTACGACGGCAAGGACTTCTCCGGCTGGGCCAAGCAGCGCGGGCAGCGCACCGTGCAGGGCGAGCTGGAGGACGCGATCCGTACGGTGACGCGCTCGTCCGAGACCTATGAGCTGACGGTCGCGGGGCGTACCGACGCGGGTGTGCACGCGCGCGGCCAGGTCGCGCACGTCGACCTGCCCGAGGGGCTGTGGGCCGAGCACCAGGACAAGCTGCTGCGCCGACTGGCCGGGCGGCTCTCGCACGACGTGCGGGTATGGCGGGTGGCCGAGGCGCCGGCCGGCTTCAACGCCCGCTTCTCGGCGATCTGGCGGCGTTACGCCTATCGGGTGGTGGACCAGCCCGGCGGTGTCGACCCGCTGCTGCGCGGCCACGTGCTGTGGCACGACTGGCCGCTGGACGTGGCCGCGATGAACGCCGCCTCTCAGCCGCTGCTGGGGGAGCACGACTTCGCGGCGTACTGCAAGCGGCGCGACGGCGCGACGACCATCCGCACCCTGCAGAACCTGAGCTGGGAGCGGGGCGCGGACGGCGTCGTCACGGCGACGGTGCGGGCCGACGCGTTCTGCCACAACATGGTGCGCTCGCTGGTCGGCGCGCTGCTGTTCGTGGGCGACGGGCACCGGCCGGTGGACTGGCCGGGCAAGGTGCTGGCCGCCGGGGTCCGGGACTCCGCGGTGCATGTGGTACGGCCGCACGGGCTGACGCTGGAGGAGGTCGGCTACCCGGCCGACGACCAGCTCGCGGCCCGTAACCGGGAGGCCCGCAACAAGCGGTCGCTCCCCGGGGCCGCGGGCTGCTGCTGACCGCCGGGCCCGGCTGGATCAGCCGGGCCGGTCAGGCCTCCTCGCTGGTGATCGCCAGGTTGCTCGCCTTGGTGAAGTACGGGCGGCAGCCGCCGGCCGCCGGGTACAGGTCGGTCTTGTTGCGGTCGACGATGTCGCCGATGAGGCGGGCGACGCGGATCGGATCGGCGGGGTCCCGCGTGCCGTCAGCCAGCGTCAGGTCCCACACGGCGCGGCCGTGGAGCTCCTTGTACGGGACGGTGAACCGGAAACCCCGGTCGGCGAGGAGGGTGACCGGCGCGGTGACGGGGCCGTCAGCGCCCTTGCGCGGGGTGGCGACGGCGACGGCGCCGTCACCCAGCCGGGCGGCGGCCCCGTGCAGGGTGCCCTCCACCGTGAGCTCGTCGGCGGTCGCGTGGAGGTCGCGGGCCTCGGCGTGCGCGGGGCGGTGCCAGGTGCGGACCGCGAGGTAGCCGTCGACGGTGGGATACGGAACCCACCAGGCGAACGGGGTGCCGGGCAGCGGCTCGAGGGCCACCAGGCCGCGGCCCTCGGCGTAGCGGGAGACGACGCGCCGGCGGGCGCGGTCACCGGGGCGTACGACGTGCAGATCCCAGCGGCCCTCGGCGAGGCCGCCCTCGGCGGACAGGGCCGTGCGGTCGAGCACGGCCGTCCAGGGCGCGTCCGACCCCTTCCCGCCGTCCGGCCGCCGGAGCGGGAGGCGTATCCGGTCTCCCTGGCCCCGGCGGGTGAGGGTGAGTTCGAGGTCGGTGCCGTGCAGGCCGGCGGGCTCGACGAGGACGGTCAGGTTCCCGTCGGCGTCGGCCCGGCAGGACGCCACCGGGCGCAGCGGAGGCTGTCTGCGGATCAGCTGCTTGACGGCCGACTTCAGGGTCGCGGCCAGCGGTTGCCGGGGCGCGCGCGGCGGGCGCCGGTCGGCGGGGGCGGTCCCGCGCCGCGCGAACAGCTCGGCCAGGAGCCGCTCGTACGTGGCGGCGACCCGATCGGGCGCGTAACGCCCGGCCGCGGTGCGGGCGGCTTCGCCCATGGTGCGGCGCAGCTCGTCGTCCTCGATCAGCCTGAGGAGACCCGCGGCGATGGCGTCGCGGTCGCCGTTGGCGACCAGGAGTCCGTCCTCGCCGTCGGTGATGATCTCGCCGGGGCCGTGCGGGCAGTCGGTCGCGAGGACCGGTACCCCGCAGTGCATGGCCTCCACGATCGTCATGCCGAAGGACTCCTCGCGGGAGGTGACGGCCGCGATGGAGCCCTTGGCCCATTCGGTCTCGATGGGGGAGTGCGCTCCCATGAGGGTGATGTGCCCGGCCAGGCCGAGGGTGTCGATCTGGCTGCGCAGCGCCGCCTGCTGCGGGCCGCGGCCGTAGATCCTCAAACGCCACTGCGGGTGCCGGGCGGCGACGGTGGTCCAGGCGTCGACCAGCAGGTCGTACCGCTTGACGGGGATGAGCCGGCCGGCGGCGACGACGAGTCTCGCGCTGCCGTCGGAGGGCTCGACCGGGGTGGCGGGCACGGCGTTGGGGATGCCGACCAGCCGGGTGCCGATGTCGGGCAACTCGGCCCGGTGGGTGGCCGCGTCGGCCTCGGAGACCGAGGTGAAGGCGTCCAGGCGGGGGATGGCGGCGTCGCAGGCGGCGCGGATGTCGGCCTTGTGGGTGCTGTAGAGCCGGTGCTCCTGGCCGATCCGCAGATAGCGGTCGGTGCCGAACTCGGCGAGGTAGATCACCAGTCCGGGGCGGGTCGCGATGACGGCGTCCGCGTCGGTGGCGGCCAGATACGCGGCGACGCGTTCGTCGGTGAGGGCGTTGAAGTTCTTGGTGCCGTTCGCCTCGGCCGCGGGGACGTGGGCGGTGGGACGGGACAGCCCGGGGTCGCGGGCGTCGCTGGACCGGGCTCCCGGGCGCCGTTCGATGAGCGGGACGATCGTCACGGCCTCGTGCAGCGGGAGGCTGGGCGAGGCCGCCGTACGCATCACGGAGACGATCTCCACGGTGTGCCGGGCCGCCAGTGCGCCGGCGAGGTTGAACGTGGAGCGGATGGTGCCGCCGATGCCGTAGGCGTTGTGCAGAAGGAAAGAGATCTTCATCGTGGTGTGCCGCGCCGTGGTGCGGTGTGGCGCGCTCTCCTCTCCGGAGCCTCGGGCTGCCTGGGGTTGTCCTGATGGTTTCCGGGGGACGTCCGGGCGGGGTCGGGACGGTGTCCGGTCGGTCGGTAAGACCGGCAGGGACGGCGAAGGTTGCCTGTTTCGCCATGTGTTGGGGGAAGGGCCACATCTGGGGGCGGAGGGGCAACCTCCGGGTGTTTTCCGCCGTCACAGGGTCGGACTGGTCTGTTTCGGACAAGGCTGGGGCGTCTGGCTGGATCGTGACGGTGTCGTGATCGGGGGCCGGGCAACTTTGGTCGCCGCCGGGCTGTCCAGTAATCACTGGTCGGCAGCGTCTGCCCGCTCCTGGAAGGCGCGGACCACCTGAGTGAGAGAGCGATCTGAGATGCGCGGGAACGTGAACAAGTCGGTGGCGCGCGTCGTGCTGGCGGCCGCGGTGGCGGCGACGCTGGGTACGGCGACGGCCTGTGAGGACTCCAAGGACGAGAAGCCGGCCGGCAAGGGCTCGCAGAAGCCCGCCGTCACCGAGGCGCACAAGCCGCTGGACAAGGCCGGGCTGGAGCAGGCCACGCTGGCCGAGGCCGACGTCAAGGCCAAGGGCTACGCGATCAAGGAGATGTCGAAGGCGGAGCTGGCCGAGGGTGGCTCGGCGAAGGCGGACAAGGCCGCGTGCCAGCCGGCGGTGGCGCTGCTGGGGACGAAGTTCTCCCCGGAGCCGACCGATTCGGTCTTCCGGACCCTCGGCAAGGGGGACTTCAAGACCAAGCAGAGCTTCTCCGGCATGCTGCGGGTCTCCGCCTACGCTCCTGGCGGCGCCGAGGCGACGATCGCCGGCCTCAAGAAGGCCGTGGAGGAGTGCGAGGGCGGCTTCACCGCCACCGACGGCACCGGCGAGAAGCAGAAGTTCACGGCGGTGACCGCGCAGTCGGCGGAAAAGCTGGGCGACGAGGCGCTGGCGTTCGACATGTCCGGCGACGGCCTCAAGTTCAGCGTCAAGGCGGTGCGCTCCGGTGCCCATGTGACGGTGCTGATGGGCCTCAACATGCTCGACCCGATGAAGTCGCAGGTCCCGCAGGAGCTGGTGGCCGCGCAGGTGGCCAAGCTGGAGAAGGCGATCGCCAAGAACGAGGGCTGACGACCGCCGCGGACCGCTCTGACGCCACGTCAGTTATGTGAGCGATGCGGGTGGTTGGGCGGTGGCGATCACTGGGGTGTCCGGCGCGCGGCGGCGCGCCGGACACCCTGCGTAACTCCGGGGGTAGTCACCGAGCGTGACAGAAAGTGCGACATATCGGACATTGGCGTAGTTTCTTGTCACGTCAGCTTCGCTCGCCGAGCGAAAGTGCCGATATGAGGAGGCATTGATGCTTGCTCAGAGGACAACCCTCATCGCAGACCCCCCCGAAATGAAGGCCACTCACGCGCTGATGGTGGAGCCGGAAACCACGATCAGCGACGCTCCGCTCTACTCCCCGGAGGCCAAGGGCGCACTGCTGCTGCTCCTGCTGCTGTCGCCGAAGTCTCCCAAGGAGCCGAGGGACAAGTGAGTGCTGAGCGAGTCGGCGTCACTCGACGCCCGCACGGTAGACCGGCTCCTGCGACGGGGCGCCGCTGATGGGCTCCGCTGAAGGGACCGCTCGTGCGGTCTACGCCGAAGCGACCGCCGCCTTGGCACGTCGTGTCCTCGATGCCCTCCGGGGTGTCGGGGGCACGGCTGTGCTCGCCGAGTTCGTGGACGGCAGCGCCGATCCGAAGGCGGCGCTCGCCGCCGTGCGGGTCATCGGCGCGGACGTCCTCGCCCCGCACGCCCTGACCGGTGCGGCGGTGCACCCGCAGGACGCGACGGCCATCAGCCAGGCCGCCGCCGTCTTCCCCGCCCCGGTCTACGCGTCGCCGCCACCGCGCGGGCCCGTCGAGGACTGGGCCGTCGCCTGGCGCGACTGGGCCACCGCGCGGCTGCTCGCCCGGCACGGCGCCGCCGCGCCCCAACTCGCCCCACCCGAGAGCTGCCCCGCCCTCACCCACGCGGATCCCTGGCGGCCATGGGCGGCCACGATGGCCCGGCTGTCGCCGCTGAGCCTGCCCGGAGTCGACGGCCCCGTACGGGACGCCGCCCTGCGCAACCCGGTCGCGCTGGCGCGTGGTGCCACCCGCGCCCTGCTCCGCCGCGACTACCCGACCGCCGCCCGGCTGGCCCGGTGGCTCGCGGCGGTCCACCACGAAGGCGTCCCCTTGCCGCTCGACCCCGCGACGTATCTCGACCACATCGCGCTGCACACCGGCGACGGCCCGCGCCTGGCCCTCGACCTCGCGGTGGCACGCGAGTTGCTCGGCAACCGGATGAGGGAGGACCGATGACGGCGTCCGTCACCGCCATCGCCCACCAGGTCGCCGTCAAGGCGCTCGGCTGGCTGCACAGGCACTGCGAGTTCGGCGCGCTGCCGCCCGACACGACCGCCGACCTGGGCGACCCGAACAGCGTCTACAAGCCGCTCGGGGAGACCGCCCTGGCGGGCTCCCTCGTGCTGCGCGAGTCCGCCGCCGGCAGCGCCGAAATCCAGGCCGCGCGGGAGCTGTTGGACTTCAGCTGGGTACAGCTGCGCGAGGGCGACATGCTCTACGAACGCCAGCTGCGCCACCAGCTGATGACCGACCCGCTGGAGACGTACGCCCACTTCGCGCGCTCCGGCTACCGCCACGAGGGCATGGAACGCCTGCTGCGGCACAATGCCGGACTGCGCTCCGTACGCGCCATCGAGCACATGCCCAACCGCAAGTTGGCGGTCGCCAACGCGGCCCGTGTCGCGCGGATCGACTACGACGTCGACTGGGTCCGGCTCACCCAGGCCACCTGGCTCGGCGCCACCCCCGAGCCCTGGGCCATCGACTGGATGACCGCGTACTCCGTGACGCACACGGTCTTCCACCTCACGGACTGGGGCGCCCGTCCGGAAGGACTGCCCCGGCAGATCTCCCGCTACCTCTCGACGTGGGTGCCCGTCTGGATCGACATCTGGCGGGAGGTCGCCCAGTGGGACCTGGTCGCCGAGCTGATGATCGTCGGCTGCTGCCTGCGGGAACCCGTCTGCGACCCGGAGACCTGGGCGCTGCTGGCAGAGGTCCAGCACGAGGACGGGCTGCTGCCGCGGGACGGAGACCCGGTCTCGGAGGACCCGGAACAGCGGTTCAACGACCACCAGCACACCGCCGTCGTCGCGGCCGTCGCGGGGACCATCGCCGTCTCGCGGACCCTGGCCGGGGCACCGGCCCCGGACCGTGACGCGCCCGACCACGGGGCGGAGCCCGGCGGCCCCGCATGAGGCGGTCCGGCGCGGGTGCGCGGGGCGTCCGCGGTACGCGATCTGGTGCTGGTGCTGGTGCGGGTGCCGGGGTGGGGCCGGGGCCCGGCCGTGGAGCGGGTCCGGACTTCGCTCGCCTGGTGGGCCTGGACCCCGCCTGTGGAGCGGATCCGGACCCCTCCCGTGGGACGGCTCCGGACTCCGCCCGCATGGCGGCCCTGGACCCCTCCCGCGCGTCTGACCCGGCCGGCGGCGGTGCGGCGGGTCCGGTCGGTGCCGGCGGTGCCGGGGGGCGGTTGCTGGCCGTGCTGGCCGCCGCCGCGCCCGGGGCCAGCACCGTCGTGGTCGTCGCGCGCCAAGGCGGACGGCGGGTGGTGGCCGTCACCGGCACCACCGCGCACGACGGCGCCGCCCGGGCCGCCGACCCGCATACGCGCTTCGAACTCGGTTCCGTCACCAAGACCTACACCGCGCTGCTGCTGGCCGACATGGTCGCCCGCGGCGAGGTCCGCTACACGGACCCCATCGCCCGCTTCCTTCCGCGTGGTGCCGTGCCGCCCGGACCGGGCAGCCGGATCACCCTGCTGCACCTGGCCACCCACACCTCCGGCCTGCCCCGGCTGCCGCGGGGCTTCCTGCGGCGGGCGGTGCCCCTGTGGTGCGCCAATCCCTACGCGGGGTTCGGCACCGGCGACCTGCTGGCGGCGCTCGCCCGGACCCGGCCGGACCCGGCACCCGGCACCCGGGTGCGCTACTCCAACTTCGGGGTCGGACTCCTCGGGCTGCTCCTCGCCCGCGCCGCCGGGGCCGGGTTCCCCGAGCTCCTCACCGACCGCGTCCTGGCCCCGCTGGCCCTGAGCCGCACCGGCTGCGCCGACGACGAGAGCCAGGCGACGGGCTACTGGCACGGCCGCCCCCGCCCGAGCTGGCGCATCCCGGGCCTGGCCGCCGCCGGTGCCGTCCGCTCCACCGGTCACGACCTGCTGCGCTACCTGGAGGCGCTGCTCGCCCCGGACACCGCGGCGGGCGGCGCCCCCGGTTCACTGCGCGCCGCGCTCGCCGACGTGGCCCGCCCCCGGCTCGCCGTACGCGCCGGCGGCGACCGGATCAGCCTGCTCTGGAACGTACGGCGGCGGCCCGGCCACGACGTGTACTTCCACTCCGGCGGTACGCGGGGCTTCGTCTCGCTCGTCGGGTTCAGCCCGCAGCGGGACGTGGCGCTCGCGGCCGTGGCGAACACCTCGCCCACGCTGGACGGGAGGTTCATCCAGCGCGCCTACCTCGCGCTGCGCGACCTGGCCGCGGACCCGGCCCCGGACGGCAGCGCGCTGGGCCTCGACGACGGCGTCCTGGGCCTCGGCGGCGGCGCCCTGGCCCCGGCCTAGCCGCCCGCGGCGGCGGCCGCCGCCGACGCCTGGGCGTTGCCGCGCGCCAGGATGCGGCGGAAGGCGTAGTCGGAGACGTCCCGCCCGGCCTGGGAGGCATTGGGGTCGGTGGAGGACGCCACGTCCTTGCCGGAGGTGTAGCCGGCGATGGTGAAGTAGGCGTAGCGGCCGATGGCGTTGGCGCTGGCGATGCAGTTCGCCCGGCGGCAGAAGGTGGGCACGCCGCCGCCGGGCAGCGACGCGACGTTCGGCTTGGCGTCCTTCTTCGCCTTCTCGGCCGCCGCCTTGTCGTCGAACACGGCGATGCCGACGGTGACCGCGACGCCGTCCTTGGTGTACGTCGCGCGGAAGAACCGGCGGCAGCCGTTCTCGTTGAGCACGCCGCCGAGCGCGCCCTGCGCCGCCGTCGCACAGCTCTTGGTGGCGCTGGTGAGCCCCTTGTCGTACGAGCGGTCGTTCGCGGTCGCCTTCGCGTCGGGGAAGAGCGTGCGGTCGCTGAGCGGGGCCTTGTCCTTCTTCGCGCTGGAGAGGATGTCGACCGGGTTGGGCGGGGCGGGCGGGGCCACGTCGGAGAAGCTCGGCTCCGGCGTCCCGGGCCCGCTCGGCAGTGCCTCGGGCGTCGGCAGCCCGCTGGCCTTGTCGGAAGCGCTGCCCTGGCCGTCGCTGCTGACCACGGCCGTGGCCACGATCGCGGCGACGGCCCCCGCCGCGAGGACGCCACCGCCGATCAGCAGCCACTTGCGGCGCCGGCCGCGGCGGGCGCTGTCGTCGGCGAGCGCCGCCCAGTCCGGTGTCGGCGGCTGAGACCCCCCAGGCCCGTACGGCCCCCCTTGCCCAAAGCTCATGGCGCGCATCTTAAACCGGTTGGTTCCGGGCCGGGTGCCCCGGAAGAATCCCCCCTCATGGGGCATGTCGAGGCGGCACATCTGGAGTACTTCCTGCCGGACGGGCGGGCACTGCTGGGCGATGTGTCGTTCAGAGTCGGGGAGGGCGCCGCGGTCGCGCTGGCCGGCGCCAACGGCGCGGGCAAGACGACGCTGCTGCGGCTGATCGCGGGGGAGCTGCGGCCGCACGGCGGATCGGTGACGGTCAGCGGCGGGCTCGGCGTGATGCCGCAGTTCGTCGGGTCCGTACGGGACGAACGCACCGTGCGCGACCTGCTGGTATCCGTCGCGCCCGCCCGCATACGGCAGGCCGCGGCGGCCGTCGACGCGGCGGAGCTGGCGATCATGACGCGGGACGACGAGGCCGCCCAGATGGAGTACGCGCAGGCGCTCAGCGACTGGGCGGAGGCCCGCGGCTACGAGGCCGAGACGGTGTGGGACATGTGCACCACCGCCGCGCTGGGGGTGCCGTACGAGCGGGCCCAGTGGCGCCAGGTGCGCACGCTCTCCGGCGGCGAGCAGAAGCGGCTGGTGCTGGAGTCCCTGCTGCGCGGCCCCGACGAGGTACTGCTGCTGGACGAGCCGGACAACTATCTGGACGTCCCCGGCAAGCGCTGGCTGGAGGAGCGGCTGCGCGAGACGAAGAAGACCGTGCTGTTCGTCTCCCACGACCGGGAGCTGCTGGCCCGCGCCGCGGAGAAGATCATCAGCGTGGAGCCGAGCCCCGCCGGGAGCGAGGTGTGGGTGCACGGCGGCGGCTTCGGCACGTACCACGAGGCCCGCAAGGAGCGCTTCGAGCGGTTCGAGGAGCTGCGGCGGCGCTGGGACGAGAAGCACGCGCAGCTCAAGCGGCTGGTGCTGGACATGCGGCAGTACGCGGCGCGCAGCGACGAGATGGCCTCCCGCTACCAGGCGGCCAAGACCCGGCTGCGCAAGTTCGAGGAGGCCGGGCCGCCGCCGGAGCCGCCGCGCAGGCAGGAGATCACCATGCGGCTGGCGGGCGGCCGCACCGGCGTGCGCGCCGTCACCTGCCAGGCGCTGGAGCTGACCGGCCTGATGCGCCCCTTCGACCTGGAGGTCTTCTACGGGGAACGGGTCGCGGTGCTCGGCAGCAACGGCTCCGGCAAGTCCCACTTCCTGCGGCTGCTGGCGGGGGACACCGAAAATCCAGTCGCGCACACCGGCGCGTGGAAGCTCGGCGCCCGCGTCGTACCCGGCCATTTCGCCCAGACCCATGCCCACCCGGAACTGGAGGGCCGCACCCTCGTCGACATCCTGTGGACCGAGCACGCCAAGGACCGCGGGGCCGCGATGAGCGCCCTGCGCCGCTACGAGCTGGAGCGGCAGGGTGACCAGCGCTTCGAACGCCTGTCCGGTGGTCAGCAGGCGAGGTTCCAGATCCTGCTGCTGGAGCTGGCGGGGACGACGGCGCTGCTGCTGGACGAGCCGACGGACAACCTGGACCTGGAGAGCGCGGAGGCGCTCCAGGAGGGGCTGGAGCGGTACGAGGGCACGGTGCTGGCGGTCACGCACGACCGCTGGTTCGCCCGCTCCTTCGACCGCTTCCTGGTCTTCGGTGCGGACGGCCGGGTTCGCGAGGTCCCGGAGCCGGTGTGGGACGAGGCCCGGGTCGACCGGAAGCGGTGACGTGCGGCCGGTGGCGTACGGGGGAACAGCAGGTCGGGCGCGCTGGTGTGCGACCCGTTTTGACCCGTCCGGGGGCGGGCCGGTATTCTGCCAGTTCGTTATGCGTATTGGCTTGCTCGTTCTCACGTGAGAGGCCGTTACGCCGGTCCACCGGGCCGATGACCAGCGGCTACCACTCGGTTTGCGTCACCGAAGTGCGGCCAAGGCTGTCGTGATCGTCCGGGTGGCCTTGTCAGGACCCATCTCACTGAAGAAGCGAAGGCTACGACCGTGCGTACGTACAGCCCCAAGCCCGGCGATGTCCAGCGCCAGTGGCACGTCATCGACGCCCAGGACGTCGTCCTCGGCCGTCTGGCCTCGACGGCCGCGTCCCTCCTGAGGGGCAAGCACAAGCCGGTGTACGCGCCCCACGTCGACATGGGTGACTTCGTCATCATCATCAACGCCGACAAGGTGCACCTGTCCGGTAACAAGCGGACCCAGAAGCTGGCCTACCGCCACTCCGGTTTCCCGGGTGGTCTGCGGTCCGTCCGCTACGACGAGCTGCTCGACAAGAACCCCGAGAAGGCCGTCGAGAAGGCCGTCAAGGGCATGCTCCCGAAGAACACCCTGGGCCGTCAGATGCTCTCGAAGCTGAAGGTCTACGCAGGCTCCGAGCACCCGCACGGTGCTCAGCAGCCGGTCCCGTTCGAGATCACCCAGGTCGCGCAGTAGTCCCGGCCACCCCCTAAGACGAAAGAAATCTGAGGAGAATCGTGGCTGAGATCACCGCCGAGACCCCGGTCGAGACCCCGGTCGAAGAGTACGAGGGCGACCACACCTTCGAGTCCGAGGCGACCGAGTACTCCAGCGAGTCGCTCGCGGGCCGCTTCGGCGAGCCGCAGCCGGGCGCCGGCACCGGCCGTCGCAAGAACGCCGTGGCCCGTGTCCGCATCGTGCCGGGCAGCGGCAAGTGGAAGATCAACGGTCGCACCCTTGAGGAGTACTTCCCCAACAAGGTGCACCAGCAGGAAGTCAACGAGCCGTTCAAGGTTCTGGAGCTCGACGACCGCTACGACGTCATCGCCCGCATCGCGGGTGGCGGCGTCTCCGGCCAGGCCGGTGCGCTGCGTCTGGGCATCGCCCGCGCCCTGAACGAGGCGGACGTGGACAACAACCGCGGCGCGCTGAAGAAGGCCGGGTTCCTGACCCGCGACGACCGCGCCACCGAGCGTAAGAAGGCCGGTCTGAAGAAGGCCCGCAAGGCGCCGCAGTACAGCAAGCGCTAATCGCGGCTTCTGCTCTGCACCGACGCCCCGGCGGCACACACCGTGCTGCCGGGGCGTTCGGCTATCGGGGCCGGGGAGCGTATACCTGTACGTAAGGCCCCGGTTCACGGCACGACACCTTTCTCCCGGGGGCTACCCGTACCCCCGCGCAATTCGGAGGACAGCAGTGGGACGACTCTTCGGTACGGACGGTGTGCGCGGCGTCGCCAACGCCGACCTGACGGCGGAGCTGGCGCTCGGCCTGTCGGTCGCGGCGGCGCATGTACTCGCCGAAGTGGGCACGTTCGAGGGCCATCGGCCGCTGGCGGTGGTCGGACGGGATCCACGCGCGTCCGGGGAGTTCCTGGAGGCCGCCGTGGTGGCGGGGCTGGGGAGCGCGGGTGTGGACGTCCTGCGGGTGGGTGTGCTGCCGACCCCGGCCGTGGCCTATCTGACCGGGGCGCTCGGCGCCGACCTGGGCGTGATGCTCTCCGCCAGCCACAACGCGATGCCGGACAACGGTGTCAAGTTCTTCGCGCGCGGCGGCCACAAGCTCGCCGACGAGCTCGAGGACCGTATAGAGGAGACCTACCGGGCGCATGCCTCCGGTGAGCCGTGGGACCGGCCGACCGGCGCGGGCGTGGGCCGGGTGCGGACCTACGACGAGGGCTTCGACAACTACGTCGCGCACCTGATCGGCGTACTGCCCAACCGCCTTGACGGGTTGAAGGTCGTCATCGACGGGGCGCACGGTGCGGCGTCCCGCGTCTCTCCGGAGGCGTTCGCGCGGGCCGGTGCCGAGGTCGTCACCATCGGCACCGACCCGGATGGCCTCAACATCAACGACGGCTACGGTTCCACCCATCTGGACCAGCTCAAGCGCGCCGTCGTCGAGCACGGCGCCGACCTGGGCGTGGCGCACGACGGGGACGCCGACCGCTGCCTGGCCGTGGACCACACCGGCGCCGAGATCGACGGTGACCAGATCCTCGCCGTGCTCGCGCTCGCCCTGCGGGAGGCCGGCGGCCTGCGCGAGAACACCGTGGTCGCCACCGTCATGTCGAACCTCGGCTTCCGGCTGGCGATGGAGCGCGAGGGCGTCGGGCTGGTGCAGACGGCGGTCGGCGACCGCTATGTGCTGGAGGAGATGAAGCGCCACGGCTACGCGCTGGGCGGTGAGCAGTCCGGGCACGTCATCGTGCTGGACCACGCCACCACCGGCGACGGCACGCTGACCGGTCTGATGCTGGCGGCCCGGGTCGCCGCCACCGGCCGCCCGCTCGCCGAGCTGGCCGGGGTCATGGAGCGGCTGCCGCAGGTCATCATCAACGTGCCGGACGTGGACAAGTCCCGGGTCGGCTCGTCCGCCGAGCTGAGCGCCGCCGTCCAGGACGCGGAGCGGGAACTGGGCGCCACCGGCCGGGTGCTGCTGCGGCCGTCCGGCACCGAGCCGGTGGTCCGGGTCATGGTCGAGGCGCAGGACATCGACCAGGCCCGGTCGGTGGCCGGGCGGCTCGCCGACACGGTGAAGTCCGCGCTGGGCTAGTCCGTTTCCTCGGCCGCCGGGCGGGCTACCGCCCGTCCGGCGGCCGAGCACCGGGGCCGAGCCCGGTGAGGAAACGTCACAGCTTGCGCAGCGAGAGGCGCTGGACCTTGTGGTCCGGGCCCTTGCGCAGCACCAGCGTCGCCCGGCCCCGGGTCGGCGCGACGTTCTCCTCCAGATTGGGGCGGTTGACGGTGCGCCAGATCATCCGGGCGTAGTCCAGCGCCTCCTCCTCCGAGACCTGGGTGTACTTGCGGAAGTACGAGAACGGGTCCTGGAAAGCGGTCTCACGGAGCTTGCGGAAGCGGCCGAGATACCAGCGTTCGATGTCCTCGGTCCGCGCGTCCACGTAGACGCTGAAGTCGAAGAAGTCGGCGAGGCCGACCCGGGTGCGGCCGTCGGTGCCCGGCAGCGCGGGCTGGAGCACGTTCAGGCCCTCGACGATGAGGATGTCGGGGCGGTGCACGGTCAGCCGCTCGCCCGGCACGATGTCGTAGATCAGATGCGAGTAGACCGGCGCGGACACCTCCTCCTTGCCCGCCTTCACGTCGGCCACGAACCGGGTCAGCGCCCTGCGGTCGTAGGACTCGGGAAAGCCCTTGCGGGACATCAGCCCGCGCCGGTACAGCTCGGCGTTGGGGTAGAGGAAGCCGTCCGTGGTGACCAGCTCCACGCGCGGGTGCTCGGGCCAGCGGGCCAGCAGCGCCTGGAGCAGCCGGGCGGTGGTGGACTTGCCGACCGCGACGCTGCCCGCGACCCCGATGACGAACGGCGTGCCGGGCTGGGCGCCGCTGCCCTTCGTGGTACCGCCGAGGAAGGTGTTCAGCGCGCCGCGCAGGCTGCCGGTCGCGGCGACGTACAGATTCAGCAGCCTGGACAGCGGCAGATACACCTCCCGCACCTCGTCGAGGTCGATGACGTCGCCCAGGCCGCGCAGCCGCTCCACCTCCGCCGCGGTCAGCGGCAGCGGGGTCTTGTCTCTCAGCGCGCTCCACTGCGCGCGTGACAGGTCCACATACGGACTCGACTCGGTGCGCCGCTGCGTCGTGCGCGCTGGAGAGCTGATCACCCCTTCATTGTCGGGGCTGCGCGGACACCGCGGGGCGTGGGGTCGGTCACGCCCGGGGAGCCCGGTTCACTCCGACGGCGCAGGCCCGCTTGGCGCGCCGAATGTCAGTGGTGTGGGTCACAGTGGAGGGGTGCGGCCCTGGCGGTCGGGATGCGGGAGGTCCACCCATGACGTACGCGATACAGGCGGAGGGCCTGGTCAAGCGGTTCAAGAAGACCGAGGCCCTGGCCGGGGTGGATCTCGCGGCCCGCACGGGGACGGTGCTAGGCATGCTGGGGCCCAACGGCGCGGGCAAGACGACCGCGGTGCGGATCTTCGCCACGCTGCTGCGGCCCGACGCGGGCCGGGCGGCGGTCGGCGGGCACGACGTGCAGCGGGAGGCGGGCCTGGTCCGCTCCATGGTCGGGCTCACCGGACAGTACGCGGCCGTGGACGAGAACCTCACCGGCACGGAGAACCTGCTGATGATCGGCCGCCTGCTGGGCATGCCGCGGCGCTCCGCCCGGAGGCGCGCCGCCGAGCTGCTGGAGCGGTTCCAGCTGAGCGACGCGGCGGGCCGGGCCACGAAGACGTACTCCGGCGGCATGCGGCGGCGGCTGGATCTCGCGGCGAGCCTGGTCGGCCGGCCGCGGGTGCTCTTCCTGGATGAACCGACCACCGGACTCGACCCGCACAGCCGCGGCGAGCTGTGGGACATGCTGCGCGGGCTGGTCGCCGAGGGCGCGACGGCGCTGCTCACCACCCAGTATCTGAACGAGGCGGATCGGCTCGCCGACGACATCGTGGTGATCGACAAGGGCCGGGTGATCGCCGAGGGCACCCCGGACGAGCTCAAGCGGCAGGTCGGCGGCCAGGTGCTGGAGGTGCGGCCGCTGCACGCGGCCGATCTGGCGGCCACCCACGGGCTGCTGGCCGAGGCCGCGGGCCCGCAGACCCGGATCGAGGGCGAGCTGGTCACCGCCCCGGTGGGTGACCCCGCGCTGATGCCCGCCGTGGTGCGGCGGCTGGACCAGGCGGACATCGCGGTGGCGGAGCTGGCCCTGCGCCGCTCCAGCCTGGACGAGGTGTTCCTGGTGCTGACGGGGCACCGCCCGGAGCCGGAGAACGATGGCGGGAACAGGCCGGGCCCGGGCGGCAGGCCGGGGCAGGGAGGCGCGCGGGACGGGTCCGCCGACTCCCGGGGTGCCGACTCCGGGCGTGCCGACTCCGGGGGTGGCTACGAGGCGGTGGGGAGCGCGCCGTGACCGCCGCGCCGGCCGTGGCGGCCACCGCGCCGCTCTCGGCGGGCGGCCGGGTGCGGCCGCTGGCCGCCCTGCGCCAGACCGGCACGATGGCCTGGCGGAGCCTGGTGTCGGTCAAGCACAACCCGCTGGAGCTCGTCGACTACAGCATCACGCCGATCATGTTCGTGGGCTTGTTCGCCTTTGTCTTCGGCGGGCAGATGGCCGGGTCGCCCAAGGCCTACCTCCAGTACGCGCTGGCCGGGATCATCGTCCAGAACACCCTGTTCATGAGCATGTACACGGCCATGGCGCTCAACTCCGACCTCACCAAGGGCGTCTTCGACCGGCTGCGCAGCCTCCCCATCGCCCGGTCCGCGCCGCTGCTGGGCCGGATCACGGCCGACCTGTGCAAGCAGCTGTGGGCGATGCTGCTGATGATCGGCCTCGGCATGCTGCTGGGGTTCCGCATCCATCGGGGCGTCGGGGGCCTGCTGCTCGCGGCGCTGATGCTGGTCACCTTCGCGGCCGCGGTGTCATGGACCGCCGTCCTCATCGGCATGCTGGCGGGCGACCCGGAGAAGGTGCAGGTCTTCGCGTTCACCATCATCTTCCCGATCACGTTCACCAGCAGCGCGTTCGTGCGGGTGGAGACCATGCCGAACTGGCTCCAGGTGTGGGTGGACGTGAACCCGGTGACCCATCTGGCGGACGCCTTCCGGGCCCTGCTCATCGGCGGCGAGGTCGCGGCCCCGGTGCTGTGGTCGCTGGCGTGGGCGGCGGGGATCACCGCGGTGTTCTGCCCGCTGGCGATGCGGGCGTACCGGGCGCGGCTGTAGGCGCCGGCGCGCGGCCTTAGGGTCAGCCCGGCAGGATGCCCTGGGTCGCCTGCGCGGGGACCGTGACGGAGGCGTCCGGTACGGGGGCCTTCACCGCGACACCGAAGTCGGACAGGTCCATCGTGATCCTGAGGGTGGTGCCGCCCATGTGGCAGGACATCCGGGCCCGCACCAGCCGCCCCTGCCCGTCCACCCACGCGTCGGCGACCACCGGCAGGTCCTGGCCCTGCTTCTGCCGGAGCGCGTCCACCTTGGCGCGGACGGTGGCCGCCAGCCGCATCGACACCGTGTTGTGGTCCAGCGTGCCGGTGTAGTGGGTGGCGGTTGCCCGGCCGACCTTCTCGGTGCCGACCTTCGCCACCTCGCGCATCGTGGAGATCTGGCGCAGCACGTGCTCGGGGTCGTTGACGGGGGCGCGGAGCAGGTAGTGGGCCTCGGCCTTGTCGCGGTCGATGACCGCCCACTTCTTCTTGCCGAGGTTGCCCAGCGGCTGGAGGTACACCTTGCCGCCGCCGAAGACCTCGTCCATGTGGTCGATCGCGCCGCCGGGGAGGTCCACGGACAGCCGTCCCCTGTCCCCGGCCAGGTCGAACGGCCCCGCCACCGAGATCGTGAACTTGCTGCCCTCGCTGGCGAGCTGGATCTTCTCGGCTATGCGCGCGGTGCCCTTGCCGGTCTTCGCGGTGGCCCTGCTGACCACGGTGTCGGGCACCTTCACGGGCCGCTCGGCGAGCGTCGGCGTCCCCTTCGGCTTGCCCTCGTCCTCCGCGCCCGCGGAGCACGCCGTCGCCGAGGCGAGCACGGCTGCGGCGAGCAGAGCGCTGGTGGTGCCGGTGGTGGTGGAGCGGCGCACAATTCCCCCAGGAGGACGACGGACTCGGCCATGGGCCGCACGCGCGCATTATGCACCCCACGGATGGCACAAGGGCGGTGGCCACCGGGTCACCGGGTGGGCCGTACGCTGCCTGCATGTGCGGAATCGTTGGTTACGTGGGAGGGCAGTCCGCCCTCGATGTCGTCCTCGCCGGGCTGAAGCGGCTCGAATACCGCGGCTATGACTCGGCCGGGGTGGCGGTGCTCGCGGACGGCGGGCTCGCCGCCGCCAAGAAGGCGGGCAAGCTCGCCAACCTGGACAAGGAGCTGGCCGACCGGCCGCTGCCCACCGGCGGCACCGGCATCGGCCACACCCGGTGGGCCACCCACGGCGGGCCCACGGACGCCAACGCCCACCCGCACCTGGACAACGCCGGGCGGGTCGCGGTCGTCCACAACGGCATCATCGAGAACTTCGCCGCCCTGCGCGCCGAACTGACCGACCGCGGGCACGAGCTGGCGTCCGAGACCGACACGGAGGTCGTGGCGCACCTGCTGGCCGAGTCGTTCTCCTCCTGCGGCGACCTCGCCGAGGCGATGCGGCAGGTCTGCCGCCGGCTGGAGGGCGCGTTCACGCTCGTCGCGGTGCACGCCGACGCCCCCGACGTGGTGGTCGGCGCGCGCCGGAACTCGCCGCTCGTCGTGGGCGTCGGCGAGGACGAGGCGTTCCTCGCCTCCGACGTCGCCGCGTTCATCGCGCACACCCGCGAGGCGATCGAGCTCGGCCAGGACCAGGTGGTCGAGCTGCGCCGGGACGGGGTGACGGTCACCGACTTCGGCGGGGCGCCCGCCGACGTCCGGCACTACCACGTGGACTGGGACGCCTCCGCCGCCGAGAAGGGCGGCTACGACTACTTCATGCTCAAGGAGATCGCCGAGCAGCCGAAGGCCGTGGCCGACACGCTGCTGGGCCGGATCGACGCGTCGGGCTCGCTGTCGCTGGACGAGATCCGCATCCCGGTCTCCGTGCTGCGCGAGGTCGACAAGGTCGTCATCGTGGCGTGCGGTACGGCGTACCACGCGGGCATGATCGCCAAGTACGCCATCGAGCACTGGACGCGCATCCCGTGCGAGACGGAGCTGGCCAGCGAGTTCCGCTACCGGGACCCGATCCTGGACTCCCGCACCCTGGTCGTCGCCATCTCGCAGTCCGGCGAGACGATGGACACCCTGATGGCGCTGCGGCACGCCCGCGAGCAGGGCGCCAAGGTGCTCGCCATCTGCAACACCAACGGCTCGACGATCCCGCGCGAGTCGGACGCCGTGCTGTACACGCACGCCGGTCCCGAGGTCGCCGTCGCCTCGACCAAGGCGTTCCTCACCCAGCTCGTCGCCTGCTACCTGGTGGCCCTGTACCTGGGCCAGGTGCGCGGCACCAAGTGGGGCGACGAGGTCCAGGCGGTGATCCGCGAGCTGTCGGAGATCGGCACCCAGGTGGACCAGGTGCTGGAGACGATGGAGCCGGTACGGGAGCTGGCGCGCTCCCTCGCCGGCAAGAACACCGTGCTGTTCCTGGGCCGCCACGTGGGCTACCCGGTCGCCCTGGAGGGCGCGCTCAAGCTCAAGGAACTGGCGTACATGCACGCCGAGGGCTTCGCGGCGGGCGAGCTGAAGCACGGCCCGATCGCGCTGATCGAGGAGGACCTGCCGGTGGTGGTCGTGGTGCCGTCGCCGCGCGGGCGGTCCGTCCTGCACGACAAGATCGTCTCCAACATCCAGGAGATCCGGGCCCGTGGCGCCCGCACCATCGTCATCGCCGAGCGCGGCGACACGGCGGTGACCCCGTACGCCGACCACCTGATCGAGATCCCGCCCACCCCGACCCTGCTCCAGCCGCTGGTGGCGACCGTGCCGCTCCAGGTCTTCGCCTGCGAACTGGCCACGGCCCGTGGCAACGAGGTGGACCAGCCGCGGAACCTGGCGAAGTCGGTGACGGTGGAGTGAGGCCGGGAACGCGTACGGGGGCGGGTACGGCGTGATCATCGGGGTCGGGATCGACGTCGCCGAGATCGACCGCTTCGCGGACGCGATGGAGCGGACGCCGTCCATGGCGGCGCGGCTGTTCGTGGAACGGGAGCTGTTCCTGCCCAGCGGTGAGCGGCGCGGCATCGCGTCGCTGGCCGTCCGCTTCGCCGCGAAGGAGGCCGTGGCCAAGGCCCTGGGCGCACCGGGCGGCCTGCACTGGACGGACGCCGAGGTGGTGACGGAGGACACCGGCCGCCCCCGCCTCACGGTCCGCGGCACGGTGGCGGCACGCGCGGAGGAACTGGGCGTACGGCACTGGCACGTCTCGCTGAGCCATGACGCGGGGGTCGCGTCGGCGGTGGTGATCGCGGAGGGGTGACGCCTCCCGGCGTGGGCCTGCGGTGTCGCCTCCCGGCGAGGGGCCGTGGGGGCCCACCGGGGCGCCGCCGGGAGGGAACTCCCACCCGGCCGCAGCCGCGAGGACGGCGGGAGGGGGCGCGTCGGGGTGCCCCCGCAGCGCGGCGAACATCTTGCCGGCGACCCTGCGGATGGGCAGTAGGTTCGCCGACCGAGGAGGTACCCCTGGGGGCACCCCCAGCGGCCGCGCTGGGGGAGGTCCCGACCCAGCCGACCACCGCAGGCGCACCCGTGCCACGGACTGGGGAGGGAACCCGGCGGGGTCAGGCCGAGGCGACCTCCGCCCACGCGTCGCCGAGTGCCGTGGCCACCTCGTACGCCGTGATCGGGGCGCCCTGTCGGCCCGTGGCGCGGCGGGCCGCCAGGCCGTGCAGATACGCGCCCGCCGACGCCGCTTCGCGCGGGTTCAGGCCCGTGGCCAGCAGCGAGCCCGTCAGCCCCGACAGCACGTCCCCGCTGCCCGCCGTCGCGAGCCAGCCGGTGCCCGTCGGGTTGACCCGGACCGGGCCGCCGTCCGGGGCGGCGACCAGCGTCGTGGAGCCCTTGAGCAGCGCGGTGGCGGCGAAGCGGTCCGCCAGCGCCCGCACCGACCGCAGCCGGTTCGCCTCGACGTCCTCGCGCGAGGTGCCCAGCAGCGCCGCAGCCTCCCCGGCGTGCGGGGTGAGCAGCGTGGGCGCCGTCCGCCCCATGTCGCGCGGCAGCAGCCGCAGCCCGTCGGCGTCGACGAGTACGGGCACGTCGGAGGCCAGGACGTCGTCCAGCGCCTGCCGCGCGACCGCGTCGTCGCCGAGCCCGGGGCCGACCACCCACGCCTGTACGCGCCCCGCCTTGTGCGGCGGTCCGGCGTGGACGAGGGTCTCGGGGAACCGGGCGATCACCGCGTCCGCCGCCGGGCCGACGTACCGCACCGCCCCGGCACCACCGCGCAGCGCGCCCGCGACGGCGAGTACCGCGGCACCGGGGTAGCGCGCCGAACCGGCGACCACGCCGACCACGCCCCGCCGGTACTTGTCGCTCTCGGGCTCCGGCCGCGGCAGCAGCTCGGCGACGTCCGCATGGTGGAGCGCCTCGACGTCCGGGGCCGACGGCAGCCACGGTGCGAGCCCGATGTCGATCAGCCGCAGCGCCCCGGCGTGCTCGTGCGCGGGGTCGATGAGCAGGCCCGGCTTGTACGTGCCGAAGGTGACCGTCATATCGGCGCGGACGGCGGCGCCGGGAGCCTCGCCGCTGTCGGCGTCCACGCCGCTGGGCAGGTCGGTGGCCACGAGGATGCCGCGTACGGCCCGCACCAGGCGCTCGGCGTCGGGCCGCAGCCCGCCCCTGCCGCCGATGCCGACGATGCCGTCGACGACGAGGTCGGCGCGGCCGACGGCGGTGAGTGCGTCGAGGGAGTCCGCGGGCACGCCGCGCCCGCCCGCCGCCCGCAGGGCCCGCAGCCCGCCGCTGTGCGCCCGCTCCGGCGTGAGCAGCACGGCGGTGACCCCGGCGCCGCGGCGGGCCAGCCGCGCGCCCGCGTAGAGGGCGTCGCCCCCGTTGTCGCCGCTTCCGACGAGGAGCGCGACCCGCGCCCCGTAGACGCGGCCCAGCAGCTCGGCGCAGACGGCCGCCAGCCCGGCGGCGGCCCGCCGCATGAGCGTGCCCTCCGGCAGCCGGGCCATCAGCGCCCGCTCTGCGGCCCGTACGGTCTCGACGCGGTAGCCAGTCCTCATGGGCACCAGTGTCCCCAATGGCCCACGCCCGGTCTCGCGATTGCCGCGTTGCCGGGCGTCGCTCAGCGAAGGGGAAACACCGTGGTGGCGGGAGAAAACGACCCGCCCGGGCCCGAGGACGCCCGGGTCGGGGGTGGGTGGCCGCCGCGCCCTGAGACACTGGCTGGGATGACTACAAACTCCGGAGCTAGTGCATCCGCCCCCGCCCCCGGCGTGCCGGCCGCCTCCGGCGAGCCCGCTCCGCGTGCCCGCGCCGAGATCGACCTGGCCGCGCTGCGGGCCAACGTCCGGGCGCTGCGGGAGCGGGCGTCGGGCGCCGAGCTGATGGCCGTGGTGAAGTCGGACGCGTACGGGCACGGCGCGGTCCGGTGCGCCCGCGCGGCGCGGGAGGCCGGGGCGGGATGGCTGGGCACCGCGACGCCCGAGGAGGCGTTCGCGCTCCGGGCCGCCGGCGACCGGGGACGGCTGATGTGCTGGCTGTGGACGCCCGGCGGGCCCTGGCGGGAGGCCATCGAGGCGGACATCGACGTGTCGGTCAGCGGGATGTGGGCGCTGCGCGAGGTCATCGCCGCCGCCCGCGCCGCCGGCCGCACCGCCCGGATCCAGCTCAAGGCCGACACCGGCCTGGGCCGCAACGGCTGCCAGCCCGCGGACTGGGCGGACCTCGTGGCGGCCGCCCGCGCCGCCGAGGCCGAGGGCACCGTGCGCGTCACCGGCCTGTGGTCGCACTTCGCCTGTGCCGACGAGCCCGGCCACCCCTCCATCGACGCCCAGCTCACCGCGTTCCGGGAGATGACCGCGTACGCCGAGGGCCGGGGGCTCGCCCCGGAGGTCCGGCATCTCGCCAACTCCCCGGCGACGCTCACCCTCCCGCAGGCGCACTTCGATCTCGTACGGACCGGGATCGCCTGCTACGGCATCTCGCCGATCCCCGAGATCGGCGCCCCCGCCGACTTCGGTCTGCGCCCGGTCATGACGCTCACCGCGGCCCTCGCCCTGGTCAAGCGGGTGCCGGGCGGCCACGGTGTCAGTTACGGCCACCACTACACCACCCCCGGCGAGACCACCCTCGCCCTCGTTCCCGTCGGCTACGCGGACGGCATCCCGCGCCACGCCTCGGGCACCGGCCCGGTGCTCGTCGCGGGCAAGTGGCGGACCATCGCGGGCCGGGTGGCGATGGATCAGTTCATCGTGGACCTGGGCGGCGACGCCGCCGCGCCCGGCGACGAGGCGGTGCTCTTCGGCCCCGGCGACCGCGGCGAGCCGACGGCCGAGGACTGGGCCCGCGCCGTCGGTACGATCGCGTACGAAATCGTCACCCGGATCGGGACCCGGGTGCCGCGCGTCTACGTCGACGAGCGCTGAGACGTCCGCCGGCACGGACGTCGGGACGTCGTTCTGAGGCGGCCGCCGAAGGCACGGGCGCACGGGCACGGGCACGGGCACGCGAGCATGGGGACGTGAAGGGCATGGGCGACACCACGGCCGGAGCGCCGGCGGCGAACGGCGGCTGGCGGCGCGGCGCGGGCCTCGCCGGCGCCGCGCTGGGCGTCGTCGCGGCGGGCGCGGCGGCCGGTGTCGCGCTGGAGCGGCTGACGGTCGGCCGCGACGTACGGCGCAAGGCGCGGCTGGCGCTGGACGCGGCGGGCCCGTTCGGCACGCTCCGCGGCACCCCGGGAACGGTGCTCGCCGACGACGGCACCGAGCTGTACTACGAGGTCGAGGAGGGCCCGGCGCCGGAGCCGCCCGCGCCGTCCCTCACCTCCCGGATCTTCGGCCGCCGCGCCGCCCCCGCCCCGCCCACGGTGGTCTTCAGCCACGGCTACTGCCTCGCCCAGGACTCCTGGCACTTCCAGCGCGCGGCGCTGCGCGGCGTCGTCCGCGCCGTCTACTGGGACCAGCGCAGCCACGCCCGCTCCGGTCGCGGCCACACCCAGCTCGACACGCGCGACCCGGTGAGCATCGACCAGCTCGGCCGCGACCTGAAGGCCGTCATCGACGCGGCGGCGCCTGATGGCCCGCTGGTCCTGGTGGGCCACTCCATGGGCGGCATGACGATGATGGCGCTGGCCGCCCAGTACCCGGAGCTGGTGCGCGAGCGCGTCGCGGGCGTCGCCCTCGTCGGCACCTCGGCGGGCGAGCTCGGCGAGGTCAGCTTCGGGCTGCCGGCGGCGGGCGTGAAGGCGGTCCGCCGCGTACTGCCCGGTCTGCTCAGGGCCCTCGGCTCGCAGACGGAGCTCGTCGAACGGGGCCGCCGGGCCACCGCCGACCTCTTCGCCGGGCTGATCAAGCGCTATTCGTTCGGATCGAAGGACGTGGACCCGGCGGTGGCGCGGTTCGCGGAGCGCCTCATCGAGGCGACCCCGATCGACGTGGTCGCGGAGTTCTACCCGGCGTTCGTGGAGCACGACAAGTCGGAGGCGCTGGCCGTCTTCGACGGGCTGCCGGTGCTCGTGCTCGCGGGCGACAAGGACCTGATCACCCCCAGCGAGCACAGCGAGGCCATCGCGGAGGCCCTGCCCGGCGCGGAGCTGGTGATCGTCCCGGACGCCGGGCACCTGGTGATGCTGGAACACCCTCAGCTGGTCGACGCGCACTTGGCCGACCTGCTCGCCCGGGCGGGCGTGGCCGCCGCGCGGGCGGCGGGTGCGGGTGCGGACGGGACGCCGGGGGCGGGCGGTCAGCCGCGGTCCGGGCGTGCGGACGGCGCCCGCCCGGCCCACGGCTGATCCGGCCTTCGGCCGGTCCGGCCCACGCCTGGTCCGGCCCACGCCTGGTCCGGCCCACGGCTGATCCGGCTCACACTTGGTCCGGCCCACGGCTGATCCGGCTCACACTTGGTCCGGGTCACAGGCGACCTCACCCAACGGCCGATCCCGCCCGCGACTGATCCGGCCCGCGGCCGCCGCCCCGTCCGCCGCGGCCTCCGCGGGCCGCCGCGTCCCCGTACCATCGGCGGGTATGAACGACCCGCGCACCGCACCGACGCTCGCCACTTCCACCGCCGCGGCCGTCACGGCCCGGCTCTCGGTCAGTACGGCCGAGGAGATGCGGGATCTGGGCCGCAGACTCGCGAAGCTGCTGCGCCCCGGTGATCTGGTTCTGCTCACCGGTGAGCTCGGCGCGGGCAAGACGACGCTCACCCGCGGTCTCGGTGAGGGGCTGGGCGTACGCGGCGCCGTCACCTCGCCGACCTTCGTCATCGCACGCGTCCACCCGTCCCTGGGCGACGGTCCGCCGCTGGTCCACGTCGACGCGTACCGCCTCGGCGGCGGCCTGGACGAGATGGAGGACCTCGATCTCGACGTGTCGCTGCCGGATTCGGTGGTGGTCGTCGAGTGGGGCGACGGCAAAGTCGAGGAGCTGTCGGAGGACCGGCTGCACGTCGTCATCGAGCGCGCGGTGGGCGCGGCCGCGGGCACGGAGGCGGCGCATCTGACCGACCCGAACCCGGACGACGTACGCGAGGTGACGGTGACCGGCGTGGGCTCGCGCTGGACGGCGGCGGACCTGTCCGTCCTGGCCGGGTGACGGCCGCGCCACCCGAACAGCTCTCTCATAGTTTCCGACAAGCCGTCGGCAAGATGTTGCGCGCACGGTACCGGCCGTGGTCACATGGAGTGAGAGAGCGGGTTAGGTGTGCCTAACTCTCGACTCCGAACAGGAGGCATCTATGTCGGCGCAGAAGCCCTCCGCCGCCGTGCCGACCGGGCGAGGCGAGCAGCCGTCGATGCGTGATCTGCTGGCGTCCTGTGCGGCGGCCAACGCGGTCTCCACGCCGCCCGAGGAGCAGACGGAGCCGGTCGAGGAGTGCCGCGACCGCGATGAGGAACGGGCGCCGCGCAGCGCCGAGCGGGACGCCGCGTAGCGCTTGCGGGACGACGAGAGTCGCTTGCGGGACGACCAGGGCCGCTTAGAGGGCGACCACGGACGCTTACGGAACGACGACGACCTTGGTCTCGTTCGTCGCGAAGTCCCACATCGCCGAGCCGTCCTCGCGGCCCTGCCGGATGCCGCCCGTCTTCTTCCGCGCGTTCGGATTGGGCGTCGAGCCGTCCAGCGCCGAGCTGAACCCGAACACTATCCCGTTCGCCTGGTGGAAGATCACGACGTGCTCGACCTGCACGCCGTCCGAGCCGACGAGGCCCGCCGACCGCGAGGTGACGCCGTACGCGCCGGGCTCGGGGTCCACCGAGCTGGGCGCGACCTTGAAGGTGCGCAGCGCCCGTTCGTCAGCGCCGACCAGCCACACCCGCTTCGCGCCCACCGCGTAGACCACGCGCCGACCGGTGCCGGAGTCCGCGGGCACCTTCTTCGCGTCCCGCCCCTCCTTCCCCTTACCGCCGTCCTTGGGGCTGCTGCTGCGGGAGTCCGAGCGGGCCTGAGTGGGATGGTCCGGGGCGGTCGCGTTGGCCTGGTAGGCGAGGAAGCCGACGGCGGCTATCGCCGCTGCGGTGAGTGCGGCCACGGCGGTTCCGGTGCTGCTGCGTGCCACGGCTGTGCCACCTTTCGTACGACCGTATTCCCGTATCCCACATCTCGTCACCGCGACCGTAGCACCCCACCCCTCGCCGTTCCGGCGCCCAAGTGCCGGACGGGCCGGAAAATCCAGCCCGTTGGGGTCGCCCGGACGGCCCCGGGGGAGAGCGCGGGACCGGCGGCCCGCCGCGCGCCGTAGGCTGGTCCCGTGCTGCTGCTCGCCCTTGATACCGCCACCCCCGCCGTCACCGCCGCCCTCCACGACGGAACGCAGGTCGTCGCCGAGTCGAGTCAGACCGACGCCCGCCGCCACGGCGAGCTGCTCCTGCCCGCCGTGGACCGCGTCCTGCGGACGACGGGACACGCCCTGGCCGACGTGACCGGCGTCGTCGTCGGCGTCGGACCCGGGCCGTACACCGGGCTGCGCGTCGGCCTGGTCACCGCCGCCACCTTCGGGGCGGCGCTCGACGTCCCCGTCCACGGGCTGTGCTCGCTGGACGGCATCGCGTACGCCGCCGGGCAGGCCGGCCTGACCGGGCCGTTCGTCGTCGCGACGGACGCGCGCCGCAAGGAGGTCTACTGGGCGCGGTACGACGACCCGCGCTCGCGCGCCACCGAGCCCGCGGTGAACCGCCCCGCCGAGATCGCCGAGCGGTTCCCCGAGATCGCCGAGCTGCCCGCCGTCGGCGCGGGCGCGCTGCTGTACCCGGACTTCTTCGGCGACGTGCCGGCGGGCATGCCCGAGCACCAGTCGGCGGCCGCGCTGGCGGCCCTGGCGGCGGAGAAGCTGGCCGCCGGTGAGTCGGTGGAGTCGGGCGGCTTCCTGCCGGACCGCCCGCTGTACCTGCGCCGCCCCGACGCGCAGGTGCCGGCGAACTACAAGGTGGTCACGCCGCGGTGAGCGACGCAGCGGACGGAGAAGCGGGCACCTCCCAGCCGTCAGGGCTGGGGGAGGGCGAGGAGACACGGTGACCGTCGTACTGCGCGAGATGCGCTGGTGGGACATCGAACCGGTGCTGGTGCTCGAACACGACCTGTTCCCCGAGGACGCCTGGTCGCGCGGCATGTTCTGGTCCGACCTGGCCCACGCCCGCGGCCCGGACGCGAACCGCCGCTACGTCGTCGCGGAGGACGTCACGGAGGAGGGGGAGCGCCGGGTCGTCGGCTACGCCGGGCTCTCCGCGATCGACGGCACCGGCGACGTGCTGACCATCGGCGCCGCCCGCGACCACTGGGGCACGGGCCTTGGCGCCCGGCTCCTGACCGCCCTGCTCCAGGCCGCGACCGCCTTCGAGTGCCACGAGGTGCTGTTGGAGGTGCGCGTGGACAACACCCGCGCGCAGCGCCTCTACGAGCGCTTCGGCTTCGAGCCGATCGGCTTCCGCAAGGGCTACTACCAGCCGGGGAACGTGGACGCGCTGGTGATGCGGCTGGGGGATCCGGCGAGCGCCCCGCGACCCGCGGCACCGTCCTCCGCCGCCTCCGGCCCCACGGCGGGCCACACCCCCATCCCAGGAACGCACGGAACACAAGGAACCCACACCCATGGCTGACGAACCTCTCGTTCTCGGCATCGAGACCTCCTGCGACGAGACCGGCGTGGGCATCGTGCGCGGCCACACGCTGCTCGCCGACGCCGTCGCCTCCAGCGTCGACGAGCACGCCCGCTTCGGCGGCGTGGTCCCCGAGGTCGCCTCCCGCGCGCACCTGGAGGCGATGGTCCCCACCATCCAGCGCGCCCTGAAGGAAGCCGGAGTCGCCGCCTCCGACCTGGACGGCATCGCGGTAACGGCGGGCCCGGGGCTCGCGGGTGCCCTGCTGGTCGGCGTCTCGGCGGCCAAGGCGTACGCGTACGCGCTGGGCAAGCCGCTGTACGGGGTGAACCACCTGGCCTCGCACATCTGCGTCGACCAGCTCGAACACGGCGCGCTGCCCGAGCCGACGATGGCGCTGCTGGTCAGCGGCGGTCACTCGTCCCTGCTGCTCGCACCGGACATCACCGCCGACGTCCGCCCGCTCGGCTCCACCATCGACGACGCCGCGGGTGAGGCGTTCGACAAGATCGCCCGGGTGCTGCACCTCGGCTTCCCCGGCGGTCCAGTCATCGACCGGATCGCGCGCGACGGCGACCCGGCCGCGATCGCCTTCCCGCGCGGCCTGACCGGTCCGCGCGACCCGGCGTACGACTTCTCCTTCTCCGGCCTCAAGACGGCGGTCGCGCGCTGGATCGAGGCGAAGCGGGCGGCGGGCGAGGACGTGCCCGTGGCCGACGTCTCCGCGTCCTTCCAGGAGGCGGTCGTGGACGTGCTCACCCGCAAGGCGGTCCGCGCCTGCAAGGACAACGGCGTCGACCACCTGATGATCGGCGGCGGCGTGGCGGCCAACTCCCGGCTGCGGGCGATGGCGGAACGGCGCTGCGAGGACGCGGGCATCACGCTGCGCGTGCCGCGGCCGAAGCTGTGCACGGACAACGGCGCGATGGTGGCGGCGCTCGGCGCGGAGATGGTGGCCCGCAACCGGCCCGCGTCGTCGTGGGACCTGTCGGCGGACTCCTCGCTGCCGGTGACGGAGACCCACGTACCGGGCCACGACCACGGCCATGACCACCACGACCACGACCACTTCCACGAGCTGAGCAAGGACAACCTGTACTCATGAGGGGCACGGCATGACCGTCGCGCTGATGTGGGAGGCGCGGGCGGCGCAGGACCGGGGCGCGGAGCTCCTGGAATGGGCCAGGAGGCAGGAGCTGGCCCCCGCCCCGTCGCGCCGTGAGACGTTCCGCGCGCCCGAGGACCGGGTCCTGGTCGTCACCTGGTGGGACGCCGCGTACGACGCCGAGCTGCCGGAGCTCCCGGAGCCTCCGGAGGGACTGGCCCGCCGGGCCGTGCACCGCTGGCGGTTCGAGCAGGTCTGACGCCCCACCCGCGGGTGCGCCGGGGCCGGGGTGGACACTTGAACGGTGACCGCTCCCCTGATCGAGCCCGCACCGCGAGCACAGACCGCACCGCAGCCACCGGAGCTGCCGCAGCTGGCACGGAGATACCTGGCCCCGGGCCGGGCCCTGGGCCTGTGGCTGCTGACGGCCCTGCTGGTCCTGGGCTGCGTCCTGGCCGTGCCGGGCGTCGGCTACATGTCGGAGGGCGAGCCGTTCGGCGTCGTCGTGGGCGCGGTGTTGCTCGGCATCGCCCTGGCGCTGGCAGTCCCCTCGGTCCTCATACTGGCCGACGGGATACGCGAGGAGGCCGACGCCAGGGACCGCCTGCACGACGAGGCCGCGGCAGGTGACGCCGTGGCGGTCACCGCCTGGCACACCCCCGCCCGCGCGCTCTTCTGGTTCCTGCCGTCCTTGGTGCTGTGCTGCACGGGCCTCGCCCTGGCCGGCACCCTGGTCGTCTCCGGATCCGGTTCCGACGCGATGTACCCCGCGGTCCTGGCCATCACCGGCATACTCACCACCACGGGAGCCCTGGGCCTGCTCAAGTCGGTCGACTACTACCGCCTGGTGGCCCGCCGCCTCACCGGCTGACCGGGTGCCCCAGCAGCATGGTCGGAGCCCCCGCCACCCGGGTGAGGATGACCGTGCAGGAGTTCGCTCCGTCGAGCTTCAGCTTTCTGCGCAGCTCCTCCGGCTCCACCGCCGACCCGCGCTTCTTCACCGTCACCACGCCCACCCCGCGCTCCCGCAGCAGCGCCTTCAGCCGCTTGACGTTGAACGGCAGCACGTCGGTGATCTCGTACGCCGACGCGTACGGAGTCGGCACCAGCCCGTCCGCCGTCACGTACGCGATGGTCTCGTCGATCAGCCCGCCGCCGACCTCCTCCGCCACCTCGGCGACCAGATGCGCGCGGATCACGGCGCCGTCCGGTTCGTAGAGGTAGCGGCCCACGGGGCGTACGTCCGGGTCCGGCAGGCCGCGGCCGGTGAGCGACACGCCCTGGGGCAGCAGCGTCGCCCGGCGCGCGCCCGGCTCGGCGCCGAACCACAGGACGGCCTCCTTCACGTCCCCGCCGTCCGAGACCCACTCCGCCTCGGCGTCGTCGGGGATCGCCTCGTGCGGGATGCCCGGCGCGATCTTGATGGCACCGAAGTCGGCCGCGCGGGCCGTCTCCACGGCCCAGGACAGCGGCGGTGAGTACGCCTCCGGGTCGAAGATCCGGCCCCGGCCGCCGCGCCGGGCGGGGTCGATGAACACGGCCTCGTACTCCTTGGCCCCCGGGTACGTCGTGACGTCCGCGCACACGGCGTGCAGCAGCTCGGACACCCCGAGCGCCTCGGCGTTGGCCCGCACGACCGCGCAGGTCAGCGGGTCGCGATCGACGGCAGGGACGACGAAGCCGCGCGCGGCGAGCGCGAGCGCGTCGCCGCCGATGCCGCAGCACAGGTCGAGGACCTCCACGGGCCCGTGGTCGGCGAAGCGTTCGGCGCGGTACCGGGCGACCGACACCCGGGTGGACTGCTCCAAGCCGTTGGGGGTGAAGTACATGCGGTACGCGTCCGCGCCGAACTTCGCCTCCGCCCGCTGCCGCAGCCGCGCCTGGGTCAGCGCCGCCGAGACCAGCTCGGCCGGGTGGTCGCGGCGCAGCCGGGTCGCGGTGGCCAGCTCGCGGGCCGGGTCGTAGTCCCGGAGCGCGGCCAGCAGCTCCTGTCCCTCGGGGGAGAGCAGTCGGTCGAATGCGTCAACGTCCACCCGCCCATTGTCCCCGTCCGGAACCTTGCCCAGGACCGGGCCGTTGCCCCAGGTGGATGGGGGTCGCGGAGCGCCGAGGGGGCGCGCGGCGGCGCCGACGCGCCCAGCAGGTTGGCACTCTAGTTGACTGAGTGCTAACCGCGTCCTAGTCTCAGGGCTGGCACTCCGCACCATGGAGTGCCAACACAGCGACGGGCAGGTCCGGCACCCGCGACGACGGATCGACCTGGTCGCCACCTCAGACAGTTAACCCCGTGAGATCTCCGAAGGGGGAGGTCGGATCGTGACGACCGCCAGCTCCAAGGTTGCCATCAAGCCGCTTGAGGACCGCATCGTGGTCCAGCCGCTCGACGCCGAGCAGACCACGGCCTCCGGCCTGGTCATTCCGGACACTGCCAAGGAGAAGCCCCAGGAGGGCGCTGTCCTGGCCGTGGGCCCGGGCCGCTTCGAGAACGGCGAGCGCCTGCCGCTCGACGTGAAGGTCGGCGATGTCGTGCTCTACAGCAAGTACGGCGGCACCGAGGTGAAGTTCGATGGCGAGGAGTACCTCGTCCTCTCGGCCCGCGACGTGCTCGCGATCGTCGAGAAGTAATTCACCGAAGTTGCTTTTGAAGTGCGCCCCTGGTTCCCGCTCTGACACGGACGGGGCAGGGGCGCAGTTCGTTTCGCGCGATGCCGGCCGCTGCCAGGGCGGCCGCCGATCGCAACGAGAGGACTGAATCGCTCCCATGGCGAAGATTCTGAAGTTCGACGAGGACGCCCGTCGCGCCCTTGAGCGCGGCGTCAACAAGCTTGCCGACACCGTGAAGGTGACGATCGGCCCCAAGGGCCGCAACGTCGTCATCGACAAGAAGTTCGGCGCCCCGACCATCACCAACGACGGTGTCACCATCGCCCGCGAGGTCGAGATCGAGGACCCGTACGAGAACCTGGGCGCCCAGCTCGTCAAGGAGGTGGCGACCAAGACCAACGACATCGCGGGTGACGGCACCACCACCGCCACCGTGCTGGCCCAGGCGCTGGTCCGCGAGGGCCTGCGCAACGTCGCCGCGGGTGCCTCCCCGGCCGCGCTGAAGAAGGGCATCGACGCCGCCGTCAAGGCCGTCTCCGACGAGCTGCTCGCGACCGCCCGCCCGATCGACGAGAAGTCCGACATCGCCGCCGTCGCCGCGCTGTCCGCCCAGGACCAGCAGGTCGGCGAGCTGATCGCCGAGGCGATCGACAAGGTCGGCAAGGACGGTGTCATCACCGTCGAGGAGTCCAACACCTTCGGTCTGGAGCTGGACTTCACCGAGGGCATGGCCTTCGACAAGGGCTACCTCTCGCCGTACTTCGTCACCGACCAGGAGCGTCTCGAGGCCGTCCTCGACGACCCGTACATCCTGATCCACCAGGGCAAGATCTCCTCCATCCAGGACCTGCTGCCGCTGCTGGAGAAGGTCATCCAGGCCGGTGGCTCCAAGCCGCTGCTGATCATCGCCGAGGACGTCGACGGCGAGGCGCTGTCCACGCTGGTCGTCAACAAGATCCGCGGCACCTTCAACGCGGTGGCCGTCAAGGCCCCGGGCTTCGGTGACCGCCGCAAGGCGATCCTCGGTGACATCGCCACCCTCACGGGTGCCACCGTCATCGCCGAGGAGGTCGGCCTCAAGCTCGACCAGGCCGGTCTGGACGTGCTGGGCACCGCCCGCCGGGTCACCGTCACCAAGGACGACACCACCATCGTCGACGGTGCGGGTAACGCGGAGGACGTGGCCGGCCGCGTCGCGCAGATCAAGGCCGAGATCGAGGCCACGGACTCCGACTGGGACCGCGAGAAGCTCCAGGAGCGCCTCGCGAAGCTGGCCGGCGGTGTCGCCGTGATCCGCGTCGGTGCCGCCACCGAGGTGGAGCTGAAGGAGAAGAAGCACCGTCTGGAGGACGCCATCTCCGCGACGCGCGCCGCGATCGAGGAGGGCATCGTCTCCGGCGGTGGCTCCGCGCTCGTGCACGCCGTCAAGGTGCTGGAGGGCAACCTCGGCCTCTCCGGCGACGAGGCCACCGGTGTCGCCGTGGTCCGCCGCGCCGCGGTCGAGCCGCTGCGCTGGATCGCCGAGAACGCCGGCCTCGAGGGCTACGTGATCACCGCCAAGGTGGCCGAGCTCGACAAGGGCCAGGGCTTCAACGCCGCGACCGACGAGTACGGCGACCTGGTGAAGGCCGGCGTCATCGACCCGGTCAAGGTCACCCGCTCCGCGCTGGAGAACGCCGCGTCCATCGCCTCCCTGCTGCTCACCACCGAGACGCTCGTGGTCGAGAAGCCGGCGGAGGAGGAGGCCGAGGCGGGTCACGGCCACGGCCACGGCCACTCGCACTGACCCCCGGTCAGGGCCCGAAGAACAAGGCTGAGGCCCGGACTTCCCCTCGGGGAGTCCGGGCCTCGCCCGTGTCCGGGGACGTCAGGCCTTGTCGCCCACTTTCGCCTCGCCCGCTCTCTTGTCGCCGTAGTAGCGGCCGTGGTTGGGCGAGATGCGGGGCATCGCACCGCGCGGAGCCAGCTTGAACAGGCCCAGCATCGTCTTGTACCGCAGATCCGGGACGGACAGCGTCTTCCCGCGCGCGAAGTCCTTCAGCGCGATCCTGACGAGCCGGTCCGGCTCCAGCCACATCCACTCCGGCACCTCGGCCATGACCATCCCGGCCCGCTCGTGGAACTCCGTCCGTACGTAGCCGGGGCACACCGCCATCGTCCGTACGCCGCTCGTCGCCAGGTCCTGGGGCATGCCCTGCGTGAACTGCACGATCCACGCCTTGCTCGCCCCGTACGTGCCGCGCGGTAGGTACGCCCCCGTCGACGCGACGTTGATGACCCCGCCGCGCCCCCGCTCACGCATGGGGACGATGGCCGCCGTGGACAGCCGCAGCACCGCCTCGCAGTGCACCTTGAGCATCCTCAGCTCGTCCGACAGGGGGACGTCGAGATAGGTGCCGCGGTTCGCGAAGCCCGCGTTGTTCACCAGCAGCTCGACGGGGCGCTTGGAGTCCGACAGCCGCTTCTCGACGGATGTGATCCCGCCGTCCTGCGCCAGGTCCGCGCGCAGCACCTCCGCCTCCACGCGGTGCCGGTCATGCAGCTCGGCGGCCTGCTCCCGGAGCCGTTCCTCGTTGCGCGCCACCAGCACCACGTCGTAGCCGTCGGATGCGAGACGGCGGGCGAAGGCGGCGCCGATCCCCGAAGTGGAACCCGTGATCAGTGCAGTCGTCATAGAACGCACGGTAGCCACGTCGTCGCGCACCGGCATCCGGAGGCGGGATCAGCGCCCCGGGTCCGCCGCGTGGCCGGCCGCGTACTTCCGGGCCCGCTCCGACTCCTCGGCGGGCAGTGCCGAACCGGCCGCCAGCACCCGCGGCAGCAGCGTCCGCTCGGTCGTCAGCGCGCGGAACAGGAACGACACGGTCACCTCGTGGTCCGGCCGGTGAACGATCTCGACCGGATCCCCGGCCTGGATCTCGCCCGGCTCGACGACCCGCAGATACGCGCCGGGCGCGGCCGCCTGGGTGAACCGCTTCATCCAGCCGCGCTCGCCGAGCCAGCCCGCGAACGTACGGCACGGGATGCGCGCCGTGGCGACCTCCAGGACCACAGCGCGGCCGATCCGCCAGCGCTCGCCGATCAGCGCGCCGTTCACGTCCACGCCGAGGGTGGTGAGGTTCTCGCCGAACACGCCGTTGGGCAGCTCGCGCCCCAGGGCCTTCTCCCAGCCGTCCAGGTCCTCGCGGGCGAAGGCGTACACGGCCTGGTCGTCGCCCCCGTGGTGGCGCAGGTCGCCCACCGTGTCTCCCGCGACGCCGCTGCCGGCCGTCCCCTTGGGCCCCGGCGCGGCCACGGCCACCGGTCGGGTGACGGGGCGCTTGTCGATGCCGGTGAACTCGGCGCTGGTGTAGTCGGCGGAGTGCGGGCGGCCCAGGTTCACGGAAAGCAGCTGCATGAGGGGCACCGTAAGGGACACAGGACCAAAGGGGCGAACTGACTTTTCCGGTTGACTCCAAGCAAGGCTTATGCTCGGAGCGTGATCGAGGCTCGTCATCTCCGGGTGCTGCGCGCTGTGGCCGCCACCGGCTCCTTCTCCGCCGCGGCGCGGGAACTGGGCTGCACGCAACCCGCCGTCAGCCAGCAGATGAAGGCCCTGGAGCAATCCGCGGGCACGCCGCTGCTGGTGCGTACGGGCCGCGAGATGCGGCTGACGGAGGCGGGCGAGGCGCTCGTACGGCACGCCGCGGGCATCCTCGCCGGGCTGACGGCCGCCGAGGAGGAGGTCGCGGCGCTCGCCGGGCTGCGGGCGGGCCGGGTCCGGTTGGCCTCGTTCCCCAGCGGCAGTTCGACGCTGGTCCCCTGCGCGCTGGCCGGGATGCGGGCCGCACACCCCGGCACCCGGGTCTCGCTGGTCGAGGCCGAGCCGCCGCGTTCGGCGGAGATGCTGCGGGCCGGGGACTGCGAGATCGCGCTCGCCTTCCGGTACCCGGAGGTGCGCGGCTCGGATCCGGCGGCGGAGGCGGAGTGGGACGACCTGGTGGTGCGACCGCTGCTCGCCGACCGGCTGGTGGGCGTCGTCCCGGAGACTCACCGGCTCGCCGGGGCGGGTCCGGTGGGCATCGCGGAACTGGCCGGGGAGTCGTGGATCGCGGGCTGCCCGCGCTGCCGCCGCCACCTGGTGGAGGTCTGCGAGGGCGCGGGCTTCACCCCCCGGATCGACTTCGCGACGGACGACTACCCGGCGGTCATCGGCTTGGTGGCGGCCGGGCTCGGGGTCGCGGTGCTGCCTGAACTGGCGCTGGAGTCGGTACGGGCCAAGGGCGCCGCGACGGTGCCGGTGGAGCCCGTCGTACAGCGCGAAGTCGTAGCGCTCACGCTGCCGGACCTGGCCCGGGTGCCGGCGGTGGCGGCGATGCTGGACCGCCTGGAACACGCGGCCCGCCGCTGACCCGCGTCGCCCTATTCGTCCAGTCCGTCGGCGGGGCGGCGGAGAGGGGCGGGGCAGCGCAGAAGAAACGTTTCCTCACTCGCGCGCGTCACTCGCGCACACCGGACCGCGCGCGGCGCAGCCCTCGGCCCCCGCCTGCACGGCGCGCACCGCGCCGTCACGTCTTCTGCGCGCCGGACGCGGCGATGACCCGGTGCCGGGCGCGCCCCATGAGCTCTTCTCGCTCGTCCTCGGTGAGTCCGCCCCATACGCCGTAGGGCTCCCGTACCGCCAGCGCGTGCGCCGCGCACTGCGCGCGCACCGGGCAGCGCATGCAGACCTCTTTCGCCGAGGACTCCCGGGCGCTGCGGGCCGCGCCGCGCTCGCCCTCGGGGTGGAAGAAGAGTGAACTGTCGACTCCGCGGCACGCGGCGAGGAGCTGCCAGTCCCACAGGTCGGCGTTGGGACCGGGAAGTCGGGAGAAATCGGCCATTGCTTCTATCCCCTCGATGCGAACGGGTGTGGCCGCGGTGCTCACGACCGTACATCCGCTGTGTAAGCAGATGAAAATATGACTCATTGCGAATCTAGCCACACATGGCGTCAGATGGGAAGCAAGGTCGCCAAATGCCACTCATCGGGGCATGGCGGAGGAACGGGGCGACGCGAGTGGTGAAGCGGTTCCGTGTCCGCGCCCTCACGTAGAGTGTCGAAGGCGGCCGCCGAAGCCCGTAACTCTTTCGGGTGACCGTCGTTGAGAGTGCGAGGCGGTTGATGGATGAAGCTCTCGGACGGGCGTCCGAGGCGGTCAATCGCTCAGGTGACGATACGTACAGCCTGGAGGCACAAGGTGACGCTCATCAGCTGCGGAGGGCGGCCATGACATCCGTCCTCGTCTGCGACGACTCCCCGCTTGCCCGAGAGGCGCTGCGTCGCGCGGTCGCGACCGTGCCCGGCGTCGAGCGCGTGACGACGGCGGCCAACGGCGAGGAAGTCCTCCGCCGCTGGGGCGCCGACCGCTCGGACCTGATTCTGATGGACGTACGGATGCCCGGGCTCGGCGGCGTCGAGACCGTGCGTCGGCTGCTCTCCGCCGACCCCGGCGCGCGCATCATCATGCTGACGGTCGCCGAGGACCTGGACGGGGTCGCGCTCGCGGTCGCCGCCGGCGCGCGCGGCTATCTGCACAAGGACGCGTCCCGCGCGGAGCTGCGCGCCACCGTGACCCAGGCGCTCGCCGACCCCACCTGGCGGCTGGCCCCGCGTCGGCTGCGCTCCGCGGAGATGGGCGCCGCCCCGACGCTCACCGCGCGGGAGATCCAGGTGCTGGAAGGCATGAGCCACGGCCGGTCGAACGCGGAGATCGGCCGCGAGCTGTTCCTCTCCGAGGACACGGTGAAGACGCACGCGCGGCGGTTGTTCAAGAAGCTCGGCGCCTCCGACCGGGCGCACGCGGTGGCGCTGGGCTTCCGCTGGGGCCTGGTCCGCTGATCTCTCCGTGGCGCGCAACGCGATGCGGTCGCGGTGCGCGCCACCTTTGGTCGCGGTGGTCGCGGCGGAAAGCCGCTGCTCAACGGCCGCGGCGAACGGGCGCCGACGTGCACCACGGTGGGTGACGGAAGGGGCCGTACGCCGAAACCTCACCGGATGCCGCATCCTTGAGGTGTGACTCCTCCCCGGCTGAGACCGCGGCATCTCGCTCGGTCAGAGACCTCACGACGGACAAGCGCTGTTCGAGGCCGCGTGGCACGGGCAGAAGCTACCGGTGGAGTCGTGAGCACGGGGCGGGTATACCCGAAAGGGGGAGGCGCGGGACGTGAGTGCGAAAACACCGACACGTAACGGTTCGGTGCACAACCTTGAGGCCGGTGCCGTAGATCGTGAGCGGCCGAGGCACCATGGACCGATGCGCGACGACGAGAACCTGGGGTCGCCCACGGCCGCAGCGGGCCCAGGGGACATCGGTTCCCTCGTCCGGCGCGCAGTCGAGGGCGACGAGCGCGCCACACACGACTTGCTCGCCCGTGTGCACCCGCTCGCCCTGCGCTATTGCCGTACCCGGCTGTCCCGGCTGCCGGGTGACGCCCGGCACTTCGTGGACGACCTGGCGCAGGAGGTGTGCCTCGCCGTGTTGTGCGCGCTGCCGCGCTACCGCGACACGGGGCGTCCCTTCGAGGCGTTCGTCGTGGCCATCGCCGCCCACAAGGTCGCCGATCTGCAGCGGGCCGCCATGCGGCACCCCGGCAGTACGGCGGTGCCGTCGGACGAGATGCCGGAGCAGCCGGACGACTCGCTCGGCCCGGAGGAGCGGGCGCTGCTGAGCAGTGACGCCGAATGGGCCAAGAAGCTGCTGGCCAACCTCCCGGAGAACCAGCGCGAGCTGGTGCTGCTGCGGGTCGCGGTCGGGCTCACGGCGGAGGAGACCGGACAGATGCTGGGGATGTCGCCGGGCGCGGTGCGCGTCGCCCAGCACCGTGCGCTGAGCAGGCTGCGGGCGCTCGCCGAGCAGTGAGCCCCTGACGACCGGCCGTCAGGCTCGTGTGAACGTACGACGTCGTCGGAACGTACAAGTGACGGGGCCCTCATCAATCGTGGAATGAGCCACCGGCGGAGGCCGTTAGCATGGGAGTCCGCGCTGGGGCAAGACCATTTGGAAGGGTGTCATGACTGACAACGTCGACGGGGTGCCTGAGAAGTTCGCGATGCTCGGGCTGACGTACGACGACGTGCTGCTGCTGCCGGGCGCCTCCGAGGTGCTGCCGAACGCGGTCGACACCTCGTCCCGGATCACCCGGAACGTACGGGTCAACATCCCGCTGCTCTCCGCGGCGATGGACAAGGTCACCGAGTCGCGGATGGCCATCGCGATGGCCCGTCAGGGTGGCGCGGGAGTCCTGCACCGCAATCTGTCGGTCGAGGACCAGGCCAACCAGGTCGACCTGGTCAAGCGGTCGGAGTCCGGCATGGTCACCGACCCGATCACCGTCCGCCCGGACGCCACGCTGCATGAGGCGGACGCCCTCTGTGCGAAGTTCCGGATCAGCGGTGTGCCGGTGACGGACGCGGCGGGCAAGCTGCTGGGCATCGTCACCAACCGCGACATGGCCTTCGAGCTGGACCGCAGCCGCCAGGTCCGCGAGGTCATGACCCCGATGCCGCTGGTCACCGGCAAGGTCGGGATCTCCGGCGAGGACGCGATGCAGCTGCTGCGCCGGCACAAGATCGAGAAGCTGCCGCTGGTCGACGACGCGGGCCTGCTCAAGGGCCTGATCACGGTCAAGGACTTCGTCAAGGCCGAGCAGTACCCGAACGCCGCCAAGGACGCGGAGGGCCGGCTGATCGTCGGTGCCGCGGTCGGCGTCGGCGACGAGGCGTACGAGCGGGCCCAGGCGCTGGTCGAGGCCGGTGCGGACTTCCTGGTCGTGGACAGCGCGCACGGCCACAGCCGCGGCATCCTCGACATGATCGCCAAGATCAAGTCCAACATCTCGGTCGACGTGGTCGGCGGCAACGTCGCCACCCGCGACGGCGCCCAGGCGCTGATCGACGCGGGCGTGGACGGCGTCAAGGTCGGCGTCGGCCCGGGCTCCATCTGCACCACCCGGGTGGTCGCCGGTATCGGCGTCCCGCAGGTGACCGCGATCTACGAGGCCGGCCTCGCCTGCCAGGCCGCTGGTGTGCCGCTCATCGGCGACGGCGGTCTGCAGTACTCCGGCGACATCGCCAAGGCCATCGCCGCCGGCGCGGACACCGTGATGCTGGGCAGCCTGCTGGCCGGGTGCGAGGAGTCGCCGGGCGAGATGGTCTTCATCAACGGCAAGCAGTTCAAGTCCTACCGGGGCATGGGGTCGCTGGGCGCGATGCAGTCGCGTGGCCAGGCCCGTTCGTTCTCCAAGGACCGCTACTTCCAGGACAACGTGCTCTCCGAGGACAAGCTGGTCCCCGAGGGCATCGAGGGCCAGGTGCCCTACCGCGGCCCGCTGTCCTCCGTCGCCCATCAGCTGGTCGGTGGCCTGCGTGCCTCGATGGGGTACGTCGGCTCGGCGACGGTGCCGGAGCTGAAGGAGAAGGGCCGCTTCGTGCGGATCACGGCGGCCGGGCTCAAGGAGAGCCACCCGCACGACGTGCAGATGGTGACCGAGGCGCCGAACTACTCGCGGCGGTGACAGACCGCCTACGCGTGGCGGACCGACCGCGTGGCGGACCGACTGCGCGTGGCGGTATGCGGCGGTATGCAGCCGTTCGCGGACCGTTTGTATGACCGGAAGCCCGTGGCTGTGGACAGCCACGGGCTTCCGCACGCCCGTCGGGGATACTGGACGGGCAGACACAAGAGGGAAAGGCCACACACGTGACTGAGATCGAGATCGGGCGCGGCAAGCGCGGCCGCAGGGCGTACGCGTTCGACGAGATCGCCGTCGTCCCCAGTCGTCGTACGCGGGACCCCAAGGAGGTCTCGATCGCCTGGCAGATCGACGCGTACCGCTTCGAGCTGCCGTTCTTGGCCGCGCCGATGGACTCGGTGGTCTCGCCGCAGACCGCGATCCGCATCGGTGAACTGGGCGGGCTCGGGGTGCTCAACCTCGAAGGTCTGTGGACGCGGTACGAGGACCCCGAGCCGCTGCTCGCGGAGATCGCCGAGCTGGACGAGCGGACCGCGACCCGCCGGATGCAGGAGATCTACGCCGAGCCGATCAAGGAAGAGCTGATCGGGCAGCGCATCAAGGAGGTGCGCGACTCGGGCGTGGTCACGGCCGCCGCGCTCTCCCCGCAGCGCACCGCCCAGTTCTCCAAGGCCGTGGTGGACGCGGGCGTGGACATCTTCGTGATCCGCGGCACGACGGTCTCGGCCGAGCACGTCTCCGGCGCCGCCGAGCCGCTGAACCTCAAGCAGTTCATCTACGAGCTCGACGTCCCGGTGATCGTCGGCGGCTGCGCCACGTACACCGCGGCGCTCCACCTGATGCGCACGGGCGCGGCCGGTGTGCTGGTCGGCTTCGGCGGCGGCGCCGCGCACACCACCCGTAACGTGCTGGGCATCCAGGTCCCCATGGCCACCGCCGTGGCCGATGTCGCGGCCGCCCGCCGGGACTACATGGACGAGTCCGGCGGCCGGTATGTGCACGTCATCGCCGACGGCGGCGTCGGCTGGTCCGGCGACCTGCCGAAGGCCATCGCGTGCGGCGCGGACGCGGTCATGATCGGCTCCCCCCTGGCCCGCGCGACGGACGCCCCCGGCCGCGGCCACCACTGGGGCATGGAGGCGGTCCACGACGAGGTCCCGCGCGGCAAGCGGATGAACCTCGGCACGGTCGGCAGCACGGAGGAGATCCTCCTCGGCCCGTCGCACACCCCGGACGGCTCGATGAACTTCTTCGGCGCGCTGCGCAGGGCGATGGCGACGACCGGCTACAGCGAGCTGAAGGAATTCCAGCGGGTCGAGGTCACGGTGGCCCCGGCGGCGGACCACGGCAAGCGGTGAGGTTCTGACGGACGGTTGTCCGGAAACGGTGAGGGCCCGACCACGGGGTGGTCGGGCCCTCACCGTTGTCGGCTGGTGTGCAGGATCGTTTCTCTATAGGATCTCGCGGGTTGATCTTGAGCGGGGTGTGATGCCTCGCCCACGTGCCGTGACCAAGGCGCGTGCGTAAGAGAAGGGGGAGATCCGGCATGAAGAAGCTGGTTGTGCGAAGCGTTGGTTCGCTGTCCGTGGCTGCGGCCCTGGTCGCGGGCGCGTTGACGTTTGCGGCTCCGGCGCAGGCCGACACCTACAAGTGCCAGGAAGTGCTGAAGAGCCGTGGCTACCGGGTCGGGCAAAAGGCCACGCAGGCATGCAAGGCGGCTGAAGCTAACGATTTGGGGTTGGGTCAGATGACCTGTATCACGCAGCTCAAATGGCTCGGCGTTAAGGAGGATCACGCCAGGTTTGCTTGCTCGTACGGTGCTAAGTAACTGAGCAGCAGCAGGAGGCCGTTGTGCCCCCTCTGGTTCGTGACGGCGAGGGGCCCCGACCGCGGATGCGGTCGGGGCCCCTCGCCGTTGGTGCTGGTGCCGTGTCAGCCGCGCTCGCCGACCTTCTTGGCGACACCGAAGGCAGCGACCGGCGACAGGGCCATGAAGATCCAGGTCATGGCGTCGGCGTCTTCCTTCCACCCATCGAACAGGCCATTGGCGCCAGGGGCGTCGACCAGCGGGGTGTTGAAGTGCTCGAAGAAGAGCTTGAACGCGGACGGGGCCTCGCTGGAACCGAGGTTCTTCTCGATTACCTCCTGCGGCACACCCTGCTTCTCCGCGGCGTCCACGATGTTGGACATCCAGTCGCTGGAGACCATGGCGTAGCCGTACAGCTCACCGAAGAACACGCCGACCAGAGCCAGCACCGCGCCAAGCACCCACAGGCCCTGGTTGCGGCCGCCGAACTTGGCGACCACGAAGCCGACGAGGGCGCCGAGGGCGACACCGGCGTACGCGAACTGCGTGATCTCCGGCTGCTCGCCGTCCGTGTCGGCCACGGCGCTCATCAGGAACGCGTACAGGAACCCGCCGACGACGGCCGCGACGATGCCGAGGACGATCGCCAGACCGGCGTTGCCCTGCTGCGGGGCCGGGGGCGGGGGCGGGGGGAAGCCGCCGCCGTACGGGGCCTGCGGCTGCGGCTGGCCGTAGCCCGGCTGCTGGGGCTGCTGCGGGTAGCCGTACCCGCCCGGCTGCTGAGGCGGCTGCTGCCAGTTCTGGCTCATGACAATCCCCCGGGGATGAAGGTGATGGGCCGCGCTCCGGGGACAGATGCTGCTTGGAGGCGGCGGAAAGTGCGTACCTCAAGCTAACAGGAGGGCATGACAATCCAACAAGTCACGTCTGGCGTCCGTGACACGGCTGGGACCGGACGGAGACAAGCCGTCCCTTATATGGGGATTATGTGGGCCTATTCGGCGAGGGGCTTCGCCACCAGGTAACTCTCCACACTGGCAACGGCGTAGAACATCAGATCGTTCCTACTCGGCGCCTCCTCTTGTCAGTAGTCGGTAATCAGCCGGAAGCGCCGGGTCGGAGTGTCCGCCGCGGCGGCTCCCCGGGCGGACCGCGGGCGTGATCATGGACGCACGCTAGCAGCGCCGTAGCTCCTTGGGGTGAGGTCGTCGGTGACAGAGGGGACGCCGGGCGCGAAGTGGAACCGGGCATAAGCAATAATCTCAACTTATGGCGCAAAGTAAGTCGTTCACCGGACGGGACATGGGTATCGACCTCGGCACCGCGAACACGCTGGTGTACGTACGGGGGAAGGGAGTGGTGCTCAACGAGCCGTCGGTCGTCGCGGTCAACGCGGTCGACGGAAGCGTGTTGTCGGTCGGCTCGGAGGCGAAGGAGACGATCGGCAGGACCCCCTCGCACATCGTCGCGGTCCGCCCACTGCGAGACGGAGTGATAGCGGACTTCGAGATCGCCGAGCGGATGTTGCGTTACTTCATCAAGAAAGTGACCGGCAGTCGGCTGCTCGCCCGGCCCCGCGTCGTCGTCTGCGTGCCCTCCGGCATCACGGGCGTCGAGCGGCGCGCGGTCATCGAGGCCGCCTCACAGGCCGGGGCGCGACAGGTGCACCTGGTCGAGGAGCCGATGGCGGCCGCGATCGGTGCGGGGCTGCCGGTCGGCGAGCCGACCGGCAGCATGGTCGTGGACATCGGCGGCGGCACGGCCGAGGTCGCGGTCATCTCGCTCGGCGGGATCGTCACGGCGCGCTCGGTCCGCACCGCAGGCGACGCGATGGACGCCGCGATCACCGCGTACGTGAAGAAGCAGTACGCCCTCGCCATCGGGGAGCGCACCGCCGAGGAGATCAAGATGCGCATCGGCTCGGCCGCGCCCGGCGGGGCCTGGACGGCGGCCGGGCTGGCCGAGCAGCCGGAGTCCCGGCACGTGCGCCTGCCGGAGACGGACGGCGCGGGCGGCGACCCGGAGCAGACCCAGGGCCTGCTGCCGCCGGAGCGTTGCACGGTTCGCGGTCGCGACCAGGTGACCGGGCTGCCCAAGGTGCTCGAACTGACCGCCGACGAGGTGCGGCACGCGTTGGCCGAGCCGGTGGACGCGATCGTCGAGGCCGTCCGCGCCACGCTGGACGAGACCCCGCCCGAGCTGGCCGGCGACATCATGGACCGCGGCATCGTGCTGACCGGTGGCGGTGCGCTGCTGCGCGGGATGGACGTCCGGCTCAGCCGCGAGCTGGACATCCCGGTGCTGCTCGCCGACGACCCGTTGGACTGCGTGGCGGTCGGCACCGGCCGCTGCGTGGAGAACTACGCGGCGCTCCGAACGGTGCTGGACGCCAAGCCGCGCATGGCGGCCGGCACGGCCCGCGGGTAACCGGTCGGTGCCCCGGCGTCGCGCGCGTGCCCGACGCCGCGCGTCGGGGGCCGTCGCTCTGCCGGGTGCATCGCGGGCTGTCCCACCGCCGGGTGCATGTGCGCTGTCGCCTTTGCCGCGCGGTCTTCAGGGCTTCCCGGGCCTGCCGTCGGGCGTGGCGTGTTCGCCGTGCGCCGGGCCGCCGTTGAGGGGGTACTCCTCGTTGCCCGGGCGTGCTTCCCGCCTTCAGGGCGTGGGCTTGGTCCTCGTGCTCGTAACCCCGCCTGGGCGCGCCCGCTGGCCTTCCAGCCGGTCCGGTGCTTGAGGACAGAGACGACAGAGTGGGGAAGGGAGGGCGGGTTCGGGGGCAGAACCGTGGAGGCGGAGCAGCCGGTCGTGCGGGGCGCGTTGTCCGTGCGACGCGCTGGCGTACGCCACGCCCTGTCGGCGCGTCACCCACGGCGCGGCCCGCGCCGAGCGACACGCCGTGCGCGTTTGCCCTCGTCGGCGCGCTCTGGGGGCGAGGGGTCGGCCATGCTCGTTGCGTACGGGTCGCGGGTGGTTCCGTGCGGGACGTCCGCGGGAGGGCGAGGCCGAGGAGACAGCGTGGCGCGGGTCGGGGTGTGTGCGCGGGCCGGGGCGGTCGCCCTTGCCCTCGCCCTCACGCTCCTGGCCTGCGGGCCCGCCGTACCGGCCGCCCGGTCCGGTGTGTCCGGGGCACACATGCCGCGCGGGGGCCCGCACCCCGTGGCCGCCGCGCCCCGGGACGAGCCCCCGTATCCCGTACGCGTCGGCATCAGGGCTGTCGCGCCCGTCGTGGCGGGGGAAGGGGACGAGGTCGTCACCGTCAGCGGGACCCTCACCAACACCTCCCGCGCGGACATCGCCGGTGCCCACCTGGGGCTTCGGGCCGGTTCGGGTGGGGCGGTCGGCACGCGGAGTGGGCTTGCCGCCGTGGCCGCGCGGACCACCCTGGTCCGCGCGGACGGGGCGGAGATCAGCGGGCACACGGTTCCCGTCGACCGTTTGCGCGCCGGGGCCGAGGTCGGCTTCCGGCTCTCCGCGCCCGTCGCCGAGCTCGGCCTCGGTGCGCCCGGTGCGTACGCCGTGACCGTGGCACTGACCGGCCGCGGCGGCGCCGTACGCGGCGTGGCCCGTACGTATCTGCCCTGGTACCCGCGGGACACGGGGGCCGAGCCGCTGCGCACCACGGTGCTCTGGCCGCTCACCGACGTCCCGCACATGCAGGCGCTGAGCCTGGGGACGGGCGGTGGCGCCCAGCCGGTCTTCCGCGACGACGTCCTGGCGGACTCCCTCGCCGCGGGCGGGCGGCTGCGGCGGATGGTGGAGGCAGGAGGCGGCCGGCCGGTCACCTGGGTGATCGACCCGGATCTGATCGTCCAGGCGGAGGCGATGGCGGACGGCTACCGGGTCGCCCGTACCCCGGACACCACCGACCCCCGGGACAGCGTCGAGGGCGGCGGGGCGGAGGCGGCGGCGAGTTGGCTGGAGGCGCTGAAGGAGGCCGTGGACGGGCGGGAGGTCGTCGCCCTTCCGTACGCGGACCCCGATCTCGCCGCGCTCGCCCACCACGGGCGCGAGGACCTGGCGCGGCAGGGCGGGGAGGTCCGGCAGGGCGGGGAGGGTGAGGCGGTCGTCGACGGCAAGGCGGTCGTCGACGAGGCGCTGGACACCGATGCCCGTCAGGACCTCGCCTGGCCGGAGGGCGGCGCGCTGGACACCTCGGTGACCGCGCTCGCGCGGCGGCTCGGCCTGCGATCGGTGCTCGCCTCCGGGCAGGGGCTGATCGGCGGGCCGGACGACTTCGGCCGCACCGACGACGCCTCGGTGACGCTGAACGACCGCGCGGGTGGTGGCGTTGGCGACCGTGCGGGGGGTGGCGTTGGCGACGGCGCTGGTGGGGGCGTGGGAGACCGTGCGGGTGGTGTTGGCGACGGCGTCGGTGGTGGTGTGGGCGACCGGGCGGGTGGTCGTGTTGGCGACGGCGCTGGTGGGGGCGTTGGGGGCCGCGCGGGTGGTGGTGTTCGCGACGGCGTCGGTGGTGGTGTGCGCGACCGCGCGGGTGGCGGCGTGGGCGAAGGCGCCGGTAGCGGCGTCGGCCCGGCGCGCCCGGAGCTCACCGCGCTCACCTACGACACCACACTCACCGGCCTGCTCGCCGAAGTGCCTCCGCGCGTGGCGCCGACGGCCCGGCAGCGGCTGCTCGCCGAGTTCCTCACCGCGGTCCGGGAGGCTCCCAACGCTCCCCGCAGGCTGGTCGTCGTACCGCCGCGCAGGATGTCCGGGGCGGCCGCCCGCGCCCTGTCCGACGCCCTGGCGGACGCGGGGAAGGCCGGTCTGCTGGAGCCGGTACCGCTGGCCACCGCGTTGCGGGATCCGGCGCCCGGCCGCGCCCGCCCCGCCGCCGTCGCGGCGTATCCGGCCGCGCTGCGCGCCACCGAGTTCCCGGCCCGGCGGCTGGGGGAGGTGGCCGAGGGCGGGCAGCGGCTGCGGCGGCTCGCCCGGGTGCTGACGGACCCGTCACACACCGACACCTCCGTACGGGCCGCGCTGGCGCGCGCGGTGTCGACGGGCTGGCGCGGGAAGCCCGCCGCGAACCGGGCCTATGTACGCGGCGTGACGGGGTTCCTGGCCGCGTCGACGGCGTCGGTGCGCCTCGTGCCCAAGTCGACGGTGACCGTGGCCGGGGACTCCGCGACCATCCCGGTCACCGTCGAGAACGGGCTCCAGCAGCCCGTCGATGACATCGAGGTACGGGTGGTCTCCAGCCGTCCGGAACGGGTGACGGTGCGGGACGGGGCGGTGACGGTACAGGTGTCACGGGCGGCGAGCCGCACCGTACGGGTGGAGGTCGGCGCGCACGCCAACGGCCCCGTCCGGCTCACCGCCCAGCTCTACACCGCATCGGACGGCAAGCCCTGGGGCAGGCCCATCTCGTTCACCGCCGATGTCCGCGCGGTCGACTCCGGCGCCGTCGCGATCGTCGCGATCGGGGTGCTGCTCATCGTGCTGGCCGTGGTGTTCCAGCTGGGCAGGGCGCGCCGGCGGCGGGCCGCGGCGAGGGGAACGGCTCGGCGGTTGGCCGCCGAGCTGCGACTGCGAAGGCGGCGGGTCGCCGAACGGGGGATGTCCGGGCAGCGGCTCGGCGAACGGGGCGCGTCCCGGTGGCGGGCCGCCGACCGGGGAAAGCCGCCACGCCGCGACTGCTGAACCACTCGCCGGGTATGCCGCGATCCGTGAGTCGCTCGTCGGGTATGCCGCGATCCGTGAGTCGCTCGTCGGGTATGCCGTGACCGATGAACGGCTCGCCCGGTATGCCGCGACCGATGAACCAGTCGCCGGGTACGCCGTGATCGGTGCGTCGCTCGTCGGGTACGCCAGGACCGGTGGCCCACCCGCTCCGTACAACCCGGCAGCCGCCCCACCGCCACCCCCGCGCCGCGCCCGCCGGCGCCGGAGCGCGCCCGCCAGTAGCACCAGCAGGACCAGGAGTGCCAGCGCACCGCCCGCCGCCCACGCGGCGGTGGTGGTGCCGGAGCGCACCGCCTCCCAGCTGCCGCCGAGCTGGAATCCGGCCAGTCCGCAGCCGACGGCCCAGACGATCCCGCCGACGGCGTTCCACAGGAGGAAGCGGCGGTACGGGACGCGGGCGGCACCGCTGAGCGCGGGCACCAGGGTTCGTAGCAGCGCGACGAACCGGGCGGCGACCAGCGCGGGGCCGCTGAGCCTGCGCACCAGCGCCTCGACGCGGGCGACGTCCTCCGGTGCCACCAGGCGCCGCGGCAGCCGCGCCGCCATCGGGTGGCCCCATCTGCGGCCGATGCCGTAGCCGATGCTGGGGCCGATGATCGCGCCCAGCGCGGCGGCGAGCAGAACGGAGGCCAGTGGGGCGCGGCCGAGCTGGGCGAGTGCGCCGCCGATGAGCACGGTCGACTGACCGGGCAGCAGGACGCCGGGGAAGGCCGCGGCTTCCAGGGCGGGGACGAGGAAGACCAGAACGAGCACGCTCCACCCCGGAAGGGACAGCAGCAGATCGCTCAGCCATTCCGTGGCGCCCATGGCGGTACCTCCTCGCCCGAGGTACCTCGCGGTACCTCACTGATGGCCGATACCGATTAATTCATCTGGCACTGAATTTTACACCCGTTCGAGGGACCCGGCAACGGCACCATCCGGCCCAAGCGCGCCACCGGCTGCCTAGGCCGACTCGCGGCGCCGAAGCGGGCCGTCAGTGGGAAGCTGTCAGTGGGAAGGCGGGCTGCCCCCAGTCGTCGAAAGCGGCCGCCGGCGGCCAAGAGCGGCTTGCCCCCGGATTACCGTCTCCTCGCAGCGGAACGCCGCCCCCTCACAGCCGGTGCACCATGCCCGCCGGGGTCGTCCCCCGCGTGTCCAGCAGTAGCTGCGCTTTCACCGCGAGCCCCTGTAGGTCGTACGCGCGGTGCTGCTGGAGCAGCACCGTGAGGTCGGCCACGGCCGCCGCCTCGTACAGCGCGTCGGCGCGCGGCACCATCTGGCCGTGCACCCGCCACTGCGTCACGTACGGATCGTGGTAGCTGAGCAGCGCGCCCAGTTCCGCCAGCCGGCGGGCGATCTCGTGCGCGGGTGAGCCCTCCTGCACGTCCACGTCCGCCTTGTAGGTGACGCCGAGAAGCAGTACCCGCGCGCCGCGCGCCGACTTGCCGTGCTCGTTGAGCAGGGCCGCGGCGCGCTGGGTGACGTAGCGCGGCATCCGCTCGTTGATCTCCTGCGCCAGCTCCACCATGCGCGGCGCGTCGCCGAGGCCGCGGCCGGAGTGCGGCTGGCGGCCCGGGTCGATGGGGACGCCGTGGCCGCCGACGCCCGGTCCCGGCCGGAAGGCGTGGAAGCCGAACGGCTTGGTCTCGGCGCACCGTACGACGTCCCACAGGTCGATGCCGAAGTCGTGGCAGAACACCGCCATCTCGTTGACCAGTGCGATGTTGACGTGCCGGTAGTTGGTCTCCAGCAGCTTGACGGCCTCCGCCTCGCGCGGGCCGCGGGCCCGGACCACCTTCTCGGTGAACCGCCCGTAGAAGGCGGCGGCCGCTTCCGTACACGCGGGCGTGAGACCGCCGATGACCTTGGGGGTGTTGGCGAAGCCGTAGGCGCGGTTGCCCGGGTCGAGGCGGGTGGGGGAGTAGGCCAGATGGAAGTCGCGCCCGGCGCGCAGCCCGGAGCCCAGCTCCAGGATGCCGCGCAGGAACTCCTCCGTCGTGCCGGGATGCACGCTCGACTCCAGCACGACGGTGGTGTGCGGGCGCAGCCGCCCCGCCAGCACCCGGGCCGCCTCGCCGACCGCGCCGAGGTCCGGCGCCCGGTCCTGGCCGAGCGGGGTCGGGGCGCAGATCACGGCGGTGCGGACCCGGCCCAGCTCGGCCGGGTCGGTGGTGGCCGTGAAGCCGCCGGAGGCCATCCGGCGGACGTCGGCGGCGGACAGCGAGCCCTCGACCGGCGGCCGGCCGGCCTGGAGTTCGCCGACGGGGTGCGGATCGGTGTCGTAGCCGACGGTGGCGATGCCGACGGCGGTGGCGGCCTGGGCGAGCGGCAGGCCGAGATGGCCGAGTCCGATGACGGCGAGATCTGCGGGCATGGCGTCGTGCCGTCCTTCCCGGGGACGATTCCGGATGGCGCAAATGAAGACTAAGCGGAAATATGACTCGTATTCAGTATTGGTGGTCGGTGTTGGCACGCGTATTGGTCGGCGCGCGCATGGGTTGGCGCGCGTATTGACGGTCGGTTGCGGCGCGGGGTCACGCGGAGTCACCGCGCCCGGCGCGGGCTGGCCGCCCGTCCGGGGCGCCGCCAGAATCGACGAAGAGCTGGTGTGACCGCGATCACTACGGGAGGCAGCGGTGAGAACACCGACCCTGGGACCGGCCGAGCGCGACGCGGCACTGACCCGGATGGCCGAACGGGAGTTGGACGTCCTGGTCGTCGGCGGCGGCGTGGTCGGCGCGGGCACCGCGCTGGACGCCGCGACCCGCGGACTGGCGACCGCTCTGGTCGAGGCGCGGGACTGGGCCGCGGGCACCTCCAGCCGATCGAGCAAGCTGATCCACGGCGGCCTGCGCTACCTGGAGATGCTGGACTTCGCGCTCGTACGGGAGGCGCTCAAGGAACGCGGGCTGCTGCTGGAGCGGCTCGCCCCGCACCTGGTCCGCCCGGTGCCCTTCCTCTACCCGCTGCAGCATCTGGGCTGGGAGCGGCTGTACGCGGGTACCGGCGTGGCCCTGTACGACGCCATGTCGGTCTCCTCCGGGCACGGCCGCGGCCTGCCCGTCCACCGCCATCTCACCCGCAAGCGCGCGCTGCGCGTCGCCCCCTGCCTGCGCAAGGACGCCCTGGTCGGCGCGCTCCAGTACTACGACGCGCAGATGGACGACGCCCGCTTCGTCACCACCCTGGTGCGCACCGCCGCCTCCTACGGCGCCGATGTCGCCAACCGGGCCCGCGTCGTCGGCTTCCTCCGCGAGGGGGAGCGGGTGGTCGGCGCGCGGGTGCGCGACCTGGAGCAGGGCGGTGAGTTCGAGGTCCGGGCCCGCCAGGTCGTCAACGCCACCGGCGTGTGGACCGACGACACCCAGGCGATGATCGGCGAGCGCGGCCAGTTCCACGTACGGGCCTCCAAAGGCATCCACCTCGTCGTTCCCAAGGACCGCATCCACTCCACCACCGGCCTGATCCTGCGCACCGAGAAGAGCGTGCTGTTCGTCATCCCCTGGGGCAGGCACTGGATCGTCGGCACCACCGACACCGACTGGGACCTGGACAAGGCGCACCCGGCCGCCTCCAGCGCCGACATCGACTACCTGCTGGACCACGTCAACGCGGTGCTGGCGGTGCCGCTCACCCGCGAGGACGTGGAGGGCGTGTACGCGGGCCTGCGCCCGCTGCTGGCCGGGGAGTCGGACGCCACCAGCAAGCTGTCGCGCGAACACACGGTGGCGCACCCGGCGCCCGGCCTGGTGGTGGTCGCGGGCGGCAAGTACACGACGTACCGGGTGATGGCCAAGGACGCCGTCGACGAGGCGGTGCACGGCCTGGACCGCCGGGTGGCCGACTGCTGCACGGAGGAGGTGCCGCTGGCGGGCGCGGAGGGCTACCGGGCGCTGTGGAACACCAGGGCCCGGCTGGCGCAGAGCTCCGGCCTGCACGTCGCACGGATCGAGCACCTGCTGGGCCGCTACGGCTCCCTGACGGAGGAGATCCTGGAGCTGATCGCCGCCGAGCCCGCGCTGGCCGAACCGCTGACGGGCGCGGACGACTATCTGCGTGCCGAGGTCGTCTACGCCGCCTCCCACGAGGGCGCCCGCCACCTGGACGACGTACTGACCCGGCGCACCCGGATCTCCATCGAGACCTTCGACCGGGGCACGCGCTGCGCCCGCGAGGCGGCGGAGCTGATGGCGCCGGTGCTGGGCTGGGACCGCGACCGCGTCGAGCGGGAGACCGAGCACTACGAGAAGCGGGTGGAGGCGGAGCGCGAATCGCAGCGGCAGCCGGACGATCTGACGGCGGACGCGGCACGTCTGGGCGCGCCGGACATCCAGTCCGTCTAGCCGGTTCGGCGCGGACATCCAGTCCGTCTGGCCGGCCGGACATCCGGCCCGTCTAGCCGTTTCGGCGGGTGGACCGGGTCGGTGGGGCCGCCGCGTCGCCCGGCTCGCAGAACTCGGCGCGCAGCAGTGCCCGTTCCGCCTGGGGGCCCGCGCCTGTGTCGGTGTTGAGCCGGTAGGCCAGTACATGCCGCCCGGTGCGGTTGCTCACCACGAGCGCGGACGAGCCGTTGATGACGCCGTTGTGGCCCCACAGGATTCCGCAGGCCAGGGGGATCGGAAACAGCCCCATGCCGTACTGGTCGTATGTCCCGGTGGTGTCCAGCATCAGCTTCAGCTGCCGCGCGCCGAGCACCTCCCCGCCCAGCAGCGCGCCGTAGAACCGGGTCAGGTCGTCCAGGGTGGAGACCACCTCGCCGGCGGCCCCCGCCGAGGACGGGTTCAGCTCGGTGACGTCGCGCGGCGCGCCGCCGCCGGTCGCGGTGTACGCGCGGCCGTGCGGCGCGGGCAGGGTGCTGCGGGTGCCGGGGAAGGAGGTGCCGCGCAGGCGGAGCGGCTTGATGATCCGGCGCCGGATCTCGTCCGCGTAGCCGTGCCCGGTGACCTTCTCGATCACCATGCCCAGCAGCACGTAGTCGGTGTTGGAGTAGCGCCAGCCGGTGCCGGGTGGGGCGAACGCCGGCGGGTGCGCTAGCGCGGTCCGCACCAGCGCCTCCGGCGTACGGGTGTCGAACCGGTGCCGGGCGAAGCCCTCCCCGAACAGCTCCCGTGCCAGTGTCCGGTCCCCGGTGTAGTCGAACAGCCCGCTGGTGTGGTTGAGAAGCTGACGAATCGTGATGTTCCGGCTGTCGGTGTGCGCGCCGTTGGCGCTCGCGCTGCCAGGGCGCTCGTCGCCGGCGTTCCCGTCGCTGGTGTGGCCGCTGTCGGCGCTCCCGCCGGCGGTGTGCCCGTCATCGGTATGACCGCTGCCGCCGTGCCCGGCATCCATGCGCACGCCGTCGCCGTCATCGTCGCCCCGGCCCTGCGCGCTCGGGCCGCCCAGTACGCCCGGTAGATGGCGCCTCACCCGGTCGTCCAGCCCCAGCCGGTCCTCCGCCGCGAGCTGGAGGACGACCGTCGCCACGAACGTCTTGGTCAGACTGCCGCCGCGGAAGTGGTCCGCGCGCCGGACACCGCGCCCGCTGCCGACATCCGACGCACCGGCCGCCGTGTAGCGGGTGCGGCCGGCGGCCCGTACCAGCACCGCGCCGCCCGGTGCCCGGCTCACCGTCAGCATCCGCCGCAGCTGCCCGGACAGGTCCGCGCCGCCGAGCTCCGGGGCACGCTCCCCGTACGGCAGCGTCTGCGGCCTGGTGCCGGAAGGCCCGGCGTCGAAGCCGCACCCGGCAAGTGCCGCCGTCAGCGCCGTCGCCAGAGCCACGGTGAAGGCGGTTGTCAGGAGGGCGGTGAGCGCCGCCCGGTGCCGGATCGCCACCGCTCCACCCCCGTCTCTCGGCCCGAGGTCAATTCCCCGATCCTGCCAGGTCCTTCCGTGCCCGCTCCACCGCCCCCGGACCCGGGACTTCCGCCGGTCCGCGGATGGGGGACAATGGGCGCCCTGCCAGGGTGGGTTAGGTCGCAGAAGTTCAGAGGGGTCGCATGTCGGAGGCGGAGCAGACGCAGGACACCACCGGGCGCCTCCTCGCAGGGCGGTACCGGCTCGGGGAGGTCCTCGGCCGGGGCGGCATGGGCACGGTCTGGCGGGCCGTGGACGAGACCCTGGGCCGCACGGTCGCGGTCAAGGAACTGCGGTTCCCGTCCAGCGTCGACGAGGACGAGAAGAGGCGGCTGATCACGCGGACGCTGCGCGAGGCCAAGGCCATCGCCCGGATCCGCAGCAACGGGGCCGTCACGGTCTACGACGTGGTCGACGAGGACGACCGGCCGTGGATCGTCATGGAGCTGATCGAGGGCCGCTCGCTCGCCGACGTCGTACGCGACGACGGCCCGCTGACCCCGCACCGGGCCGCCGAGGTCGGCCTGGCCGTCCTCGACGTGCTGCGCGCCGCGCACCGCGAGGGCATCCTGCACCGCGACGTGAAGCCGTCCAACGTGCTGATCTCCGACGACGGCCGGGTCGTGCTCACCGACTTCGGCATCGCCCAGGTCGAGGGCGACCCGTCGGTCACCTCCACCGGCATGCTCGTGGGCGCCCCGTCCTACATCTCCCCGGAGCGGGCGCGCGGCCACAAGCCGGGGCCGCCCGCCGACCTGTGGTCGCTGGGCGGACTGCTGTACGCGTCGGTGGAGGGTGTGCCTCCGTACGACAAGAGCACGGCCATCGCCACCCTCACCGCCGTGATGACCGAGCCCCTGGACCGGCCGAAGAACGCCGGTGCGCTGGAAGAGGTCATCTACGGGCTGCTCACCAAGGACCCTGATCGGCGGCTGGACGACGCGGGTGCGCGGGCGCTGCTGACGGACGCGCTGGCCGCGTCGGAGAACGGGTCGGGCGAGCGGCTCGCCGCGGAGGCCACGCGGACCATGGCGTTGCCGTCCACGCCGCCCCCGCCGCCCGCGCACGCGCCCGGGCAGCCGACCGCCGGACCGGACCCGGCCGATCGGGTGCGCGGCGCCCTGCGGTCGGTCCGCAACGCGGCGGCCGCGCAGCCGAAGCCCGCGCAGCCGAAGCAGGCCAAGCAGCCGAAGCTCGTGAAGCAGCCGAAGCCGGCGAAGCAGCCGAAGCCGCCCAAGGCGGCGCCGACCGCCTCGCTGGGCGCCCCGCCTGCACCGCCGCGGGCCTCGATCACCGACGTGGTGCCGCGCCGCACCCTGGTCATCGTCGCGGTCGTCGTGGCGCTCGCCGTCCTCGGCACGGTGCTGGCCTTCGCGCTGGGTGGCGACGGCGAGGGAGACAGCGGCAAGAAGGCCCCCCAGGGCACCTCGGCCGGGACCGGCAGCACCGGCGGGGACGGGAAGAAGGACACCGGCACGTCGGGTACGCCGCAGGAATCCGGTCAGAACGGCACGGGAGCGGACGGCACCGGAGCGGACGGCACCGGGCAGGGCGCGGACGACGACGAGGGCGACGACGCCGGCGACGACGGAGCCGAGAAGGCGGACGAAGCGGCTCGCAAGAGCCCGCTGCCGGATGGCTACCGGCGGCTCACCGACGACCGGCACCACTTCGCGATGGCGCTGCCCGAGGGCTGGTCCGGGCACGCGATACCGAACTACAGCGGGGGCCGCATCTACCGCGGTGACGCCGAGTTCCCCCGGATACAGGTCGACTTCAACGACAGGCCGAAGTCGGACGCGGCCGCCGCCTGGCGCGCCGCCGAGCCGGGCGCCAAGAGCACCATGTCCGGGTACCGGGGCCTGGGGATCGACCCGCTCGACTGGCGGAAGTACCCCACCGTCGCCGACTGGCGGTTCGAGCGGAATCAGCGCGGCGAGACGGTGCGGGTGCTCAACCGCGGCTTCAAGGTGGACGACGACCACGGCTACGCCATCATGATCACCTGCGAACGGGGCAAGTGGGACGAGGAGGAGTGCCGGACCCTCCAGAAGACGGCGTTCCGCACGTTCCGGGTCGTGGACTAGCCCCCCGCGCCAACCGCGGCCGCAGCAGGGCTCGGTCGGCGGACACGCGCGGACAGGCGCGGACACTCCACTCGGCATCCCCGGCTCCGGCACGTATCGTGAGAGGCCTTGAACCGGACTCGGCCGCAATAGGCTCGCAAGAGACAGAAAACCGACCGGAATTGACGCGGTGGCCGGGAAGCGCGAGGGGGTGAGGCGTCGTGGACGACTACGCGGGACGGATACTGGCCGACCGCTACCGTCTGCCGCTCCCCCCGTCCGACGCGCACGAACCGGCCGAGACGCGCGCGTTTGACACCTACAGCGGGCAGGAAGTGCTGGTCCGGCAGATACCCCTGCCAGAGGTGGTCGAGGCGGAGGTCTTCGAGGCGGAGGTGGTCGGCGACCCGGGGCACCGCCCCGGCGGTGGCCGCTTCCCGCGGACCGTCCGCGCGGCGCGCGGCAGTGACGACCCGTTGGTACGGCGGGCCATCGACGCGGCGACCACCGCCGCCGCGATCCCCGACCATCCGCGCCTCGAGCAGGTCTTCCACGTCTTCGCCGAGGCCGGAAGCCTGTGGATCGTCAGCGAGTTCGTGGCCGGGCGGCCGCTCGCCGCGCTCCTCGCCGAGCGACCGCTGAGCCCGCACCGCGCCGCCGAGATCGCCGCGGACGTCCTGACCGCGCTGCGCGCGCTGCACGCCCACGGCTGGATCCACCGCAACATCACCGCGCGTACGGTCCTGATCTGCGATGACGGCCGCGCCATGCTGACGGGGCTGGCGGCGGGCGCCGCGCAAGAGGCCCTGTGCGGGTACGACCCACGCCCGGCCGAGCCGTTGCGGCCGCTCTCCCCACCGCCGTCCACGAGGCCTGAGCCCGCCGCCGCGCCACCCGGGCGGGCGGAGATGCCCGGCCCGGCCGGTGACGCGCGCGGGTCGCTGCACCGCGACCGGGACTCGGCGGGCGGCAGGCCCGGCGGCCCGGCAGTCGGCGGTACGGCTGTCGGCAGTACGGGCGGCGGTACGGCTGTCGGCGGTACGGGCGGCGGTGCCCCGCCGGCCCCGCGCGCCGAGGCCGTCGCACGCCGTCCCGTCGGCTCAGCCGCTGGCCGGGAGCCCGCTGACGAGCGAGCCGCCGCACGGGCTGCCGAGCGGGCCCGGGAGGCGCGGACCGTCGTCGTCGGCGCGGTCACCGAGCGCTGGGCGCCGGAGCAGGCCGGGACCCCGCACGCGAACGGAGCGCCGGTGGCCCCCGTCGGCCCCGCGACCGACCTCTGGGCGGTCGGCGCGCTGCTCTTCCGGGCCGTCCAGGGCCGTGCCCCGTACCCCGAGGAGAGCGCCGCGGAACTGGTGCGGCTGGTGGGTTCCCACCCGCCCGCGTACGCCGACGAGTGCGGCATGCTGCGCCCCGTCGTCGAGGCGCTGATGCGTCGGAACCCGGCGGAGCGGCCCGACTTTGACGAACTGCGCGGCTGGCTGTGCGCGGTGATCCGTACCGCGCCGGAGCCGGATGTCGGCAGCCGCACGGTCGTGGTCCCGGCATCGGGCGCGAGCGGACCCTCCGACCCGGGACGGCTGCCCGTCGTGCGCCGCCGCGGCTGGCTGGTGCGCCGGGGCTGGGGCAGGCGCCGGGGGGCGGCCGTACCGGTCGGCCCGCACGGGCGGCACAAGCGCGGCCGGTCGCCGCACGATGAGCGCGTCCGCGAAGAGCCTCGGGCGCACCGCGAGCCCAGGCCGCCCCACGAGCCGCGTGCGCCCCGAGTGGCGCGCGGTCCCCGCGAGCCCAGGCTGGGGCGGGAGGGCGGCCCGCGCAACCTCGGCCGGGTGCTGCTCCTGGCCATCTTGCTGTTGCTGGTCGCGGGCGTGGTGTTCGCGATGCTGTTCATGCCCAAGGCAGAGCAGGACGAGGGGAAGCGGCGCACGGGCTCGGCGGGCTCGTCGACCTCGGCCACCGCGCAGGGCCACGGCTCCACGAAGGCCGGGGGCGGCGAAAAGGCCGGGGGAGGCGAGAAGGGCGAGGGAGACGCGAAGGGCGAAGGCGCCGCCACGTCACCGCAGTCCACCCGGCGCGCCGACCTGGCCGAGGGGTTCGCCGTCCGCGAGGATCCCGCGGGCTTTCAGGTCGCGGTCCACGAGACGTGGCAGCGCCGCCCCGAGAACCCGCGCGGCCAGATCCGTTACGTCGGCGGCGCGTTCGAGCTGATCGTGGTGCCCGGACGGGACGAGGTGGCCGACTTCGGCGCCGACCCGATGGCCTACCAGCAGTCCGACGAGCCCGAACTGGCCGCCTACCGCTCCGCCTCCTGGACCTCGGTCTCCGGGCTGCGCCGGACCGACGTCGGGCAGACGGCGATGGCGGAGGGCGAGTTCCGGTGGCGGGACGGCAGCGGTCGCGAGCTCTGTGCGCGCAACGCCGCGATGCTTCTGAACGGCCGCTACCACGTCGTCCAGGTGATCGGCCCGAGCGACGAACACCGCGCCGTGGCCCGCTTCGCCGAGCAGGCGACGGCGACGTACGTCGCCGCGGACTGACCCGCGTACGTCGCCGCGGACTGACCCGCGTACGTCGCCGCGGACTGACCCGCGTACGCCCATCGCCGACTGACCCGCGTACGCCCACCGCCGACCGTCCCGCGTACGCCGACCGCCGACCGTCCCGTGTACGGGGCCCCGTCACCCCCCGAACCGCTCCCGCAGCTTGTACTTGATCACTTTGCGCAACGTGTCGTTGCGCGGCAGCCCCTCCACCACCTCCAGCCGTTCCGGAAGCTTGTGCCCGGCCAGGCCCGCGCCACGCAGATACGCGGTGACGGCGTCGAGGGTGAGCGGCGCGGCGCCTGGGGGCTGTTCGACGACGGCGCAGACCAGCTCGCCGCGCACCGCGTCCGGCAGCCCTATGACGGCGGCGTCGCGCACGTCCGGATGCGCGTACAACAGCTGCTCGATCTCCTTGGCCGAAATGTTCTCGCCCTTGCGGATGATGACGTCCTTGGCGCGGCCGGTGAGCACGAGATACCCGTCCTCGGTGACGTGCCCGAGGTCGCCGGTGCGCAGGAAGCCGTCGGCGTCGAACGCCTCGGCGGTCTGGGCGGGGTCGAGATATCCGGCGCAAACGGCCTCCCCGCGCAGCCGGATCTCTCCGTCCTCGCCCGCGGGCAGGACCGCGCCGTCCCGGCCGGTGACCCGGATCTCCATACCGGCCGGCGGCCGTCCCTCGGTGGTGGCGAGCCGGTCCGGTGGGTCGTCCGGCGCCCCCATGGTGATCATGGGTACCTCGGTCATGCCGTAGCCGTGCGTGAGCCCGCACCCCAGCTCGCGCACCACCTCGTGGTACAGCTCCGGCGGCTTCGGGGCGCCGCCGCCCGCCAGCAGCCGCAGGGCGGGCAGGACCGGTCGCCCGGGGCACTCGCGCTGCTCGGCCAGGAACATGGTGTAGAAGACGGTGCTGCCGCCCGCGATCGTGACGCCGTGCCGCCGGTACGCGTCGAGTGAGCCGGGCAGCGCGAAGTGCTCCAGCAGCATGGCGGGGAAGCCGCACAGCAGCAGCATCACGATGTAGTCGGCCCCGCCCACATGGGCGTACGGAAACGCCATCGACCCCACGTCGTCCGGCCCCGGGCGCAGTGCGCGGGCCAGGCAGGACCCCGCGGCGATGAGGCTCCGGTCGGTGTGCAGCACGCCCTTGGGGTCGGCGGTGGTGCCGGAGGTCCAGTAGATCCAGCGCGTGGCCACGCCGTCGGCCGGTGGTGGCGGCAGCAGCGCCGGATCGCCTTCGGGCAGCGCGTCGTACGCCTCGAAGACGCGGGGCGGTGCGGGCAGCCGGGCTGCGAGACGGTGGGCCATGGCGGTGTGGTCGAAGCCGCGCCAGGTGCCGGGGACGGCGAGGAACTCCGCCCGCGCCGCGCGCAGCGCGAATCCGGCCTCGTGCTCGCGGTACGAGGGGATCAGCGGGCTCTGGACGGCGCCGAGCCGTGCCAGTGCCAGGGAGAACACGACCGTCTCGATACGGGTGGGGAGTTGCCAGGCGACACGGCTGCCGGGGCGCACGCCCAGCGCGGACAGCCCGGCGGCGGTCCGCTCGGCGCGGGCGCGCAAGGCACCGAAGCTCACCCTCCGGTCGTGCCGGGCCGAGTCGGCGGCCTGGAGGAGAGCGGTGGCGTCCGGGGTGCGTTCGGCGCGGCGGTCCAGCAACTCCCACAAGGTCCCCGAGGCGTCGAATGCGGCAGCGGTGCCCTGTCCCCGCGCGCTGTCGGGCATGGCGGCCTCCAGTGAGCTGACGAAGAGTCAGATTGGGTGGGGAAGCGTAGGGCTCCGCGCCTTGTCGGTCCAGGGGTCGCGAGCTAGCCTCGAAGAAGAGAATCTGACAGATCGTCAGAATTCCTGGCGTCGCAGGTACTGGACCAGCAGTACCGGTGATCAAGAGCAGCAGCCGAAGGGATGGGCGATGAAGCAGCCGCTGCCGCGCATCGTGAGCGTCGACGACCATGTGATCGAGCCCGCGCACCTCTTCGAGACGTGGCTGCCGGCCAGGTACCGGGACCGGGGCCCGCGCCCGCTGACCGCGGGCATCGGGGAGCTGGCGTACGTCGGCGGGAAGTACCGGATCACCATGGACCCGGACGGGCGGCCCACCGACTGGTGGATCTACGAGGACCTGAAATTCCCGTACAAGCGCAACATCGCCGCCGTCGGTTTCTCCCGGGACGAGATGACCCTGGAGGGGATCACCCGTGAAGAGATGCGGCGGGGCTGCTGGGACCCGAAGGCCCGGCTGGCGGACATGGACCTCAACCATGTCGAGGCGTCGCTGTGCTTCCCCACGTTCCCGCGGTTCTGCGGCCAGACCTTCGCCGAGGCGCACGACAAGGAGGTGGCGTTGGCGTGCGTGCGGGCCTACAACGACTGGATGGTGGAGGAGTGGTGCGGTGACAGCGGGGGCCGCCTGATCCCGCTGTGCCTGATCCCGCTGTGGGACGTCGACCTCGCGGTCGCGGAGATCCGCCGGAACGCCGCCCGCGGGGTGCGGGCCGTGACCTTCAGCGAGATACCGACCTACCTCGGCCTGCCGAGCATCCACAGCGGCTACTGGGGCCCGTTCTTCGCCGAGTGCGAGGCGACGGGCACGGTGGTGTGCATGCACATCGGGTCCTCCTCCCAGATGCCCGCCGCCTCCCCCGACGCACCGACCGCCGTCCAGGCCACGCTCAGCTTCAACAACGCCATGGCCTCGATGACGGACTTCCTCTTCAGCGGCGTCCTGGTCCGCCACCCCCGGCTCAAGCTCGCCTACAGCGAGGGGCAGATGGGCTGGATCCCGTACGCGCTGGAGCGCGCCGACGACGTGTGGGAGGAACACCGCGCATGGGGCGGGGTCCGCGACCTGATCCCCGAGCCCCCGTCCACCTACTACTACCGGCAGATCTACTGCTGCTTCTTCCGCGACAAGCACGGCATCGCGTCCCTCGACACGGTCGGCGTCGACAACGTCACCTTCGAGACCGACTACCCGCATGTCGACTCCACGTTCCCCGACACCGAGCGGGTCGCGCTGGACCACGTACGGGATCTGGACGACGAGACGGTCCACAAGCTGATGCGCGGCAACGCGATCCGGATGCTGGACCTGGACCTGGACCGGAACCCAGGGCGGAACCCGGACCCGGAACGGAATCCAGGGCGGAACCCAGAACGGAACCCGGCCCCGGACCCAGAACCGGCCCCGGAACCGGACGCGGGCCGCCGATGGACCTGACGTACACCGAAGCGGAGGAGGAGTTCCGGGCCGGGCTGCGGCTGTGGCTGCGGAAGGCGCTGCCCACCCTGCCTCCCAGGCCCGCGCCCGAGGACTGGCCGGCGCGCCGGGCGTACGACTGCGGCTGGCAGCGCATGCTGTACGACGCCGGATACGCCGGACTCCACTGGCCCACGGAGGCGGGCGGGCAGGGCGCGACCCCCACCCAGCACCTGATCTTCCTGGAGGAGACCGAGCGGGCGGGTGCCCCCTATGTCGGCGCCGGCTTCGTCGGGCTGCTGCACGCCGGACCCACCGTCATCGCCGAGGGGACTGCCGGGCAGCGCGCGCGCTGGCTGCCGCCGATCCTGCGCGGCGAGCAGGTGTGGTGTCAGGGCTTCTCCGAACCGGAGGCCGGGTCCGACCTGGCGGCCCTGCGCACCCTCGCGGTGCGCGACGGCGACCACTACCTGGTGACGGGCAGCAAGATCTGGACCTCGCACGCGGAGATCGCCGACTGGTGCGAACTGCTGGTCCGCACTGACGCCGACGCGCCGAAGCACCGGGGGATCAGCTGGCTCGCCATGCCGATGGACGCGCCCGGGGTGACGGTACGGCCGCTGCGCACCCTCGCCGGGACCGCGGAGTTCGCCGAGGTGTTCCTGGACGAGGTGCCGGTGCCCGTCGCCAACCGGGTCGGTGCGGAGAACGACGGCTGGCGCGTCACCATGGTGACCCTGTCCTTCGAACGCGGCACCGCCTTCGTCGGCGAGGTGGTGGCCTGCCGGCGGGTGCTGGGCGAACTGGCGCGGGCCGCCCGGGCGAACGGCCGATGGGACGACCCGGTCCTGCGGCGACGACTGGGGCGGCTGGCGGCCGACTTCACCGCGCTGTGGCGGCTGACCCAGTGGAACGTGAGCGAGGCGCAGCACTCCGGCGGCGTACCGGGCGTCGGCGGCTCGGTGTTCAAACTGCGCTACGCCCAGGTGCGGCAGGAGCTGTACGACGCGGCGGCCGCGGTGCTGGGCCCCCAGGCGCTGGACGCGGGCCAGCCATGGACCGCGGACCGGTTGTCGTCGCTGTCGTACACCATCGCCGCCGGCACGACGCAGATCCAGCGGAACATCGTGGCCGAGCGCATCCTCGGCCTGCCGAAGGGGCGGTGAACCGCCATGGACTTCCGGCTGGACGAGGACCAGCGGGCGCTGCGCGCGGGCATGCGCGACCTGCTGGCCCGGCATGGCGTGCCCGCCGCGCGGGAGCCGTTCGGGCCAGCGGCGGAGGGCGGCGACGGAACGGTCCGCGCGTTGTGGCGGGAGCTGGGCGCGGCGGGGTTCTTCGCCCTGCGGCTGGCCGAAGCCGACGGCGGTGTCGGGCTGGGACTGCCCGAGGCGGCACTGGTCTTCGAGGAGGCGGGACGGGCGCTGCTCCCCGGCCCACTGGTCGCCACACATCTGGCGGCCGGCGCGGTGCCGGGCGCGGCCGAAGGCGACACGCTGGTCACGGCGATGGACCTGGGCCAAGCACGCGGTGATCCGGACCGGGACGTGCTCGTGGAGCACCTGAGCACCGCCGACGTCGTTGTCGCCGTGGACGGCGCGCGTGTGTGGACACTGCCCGCGTCCGTGGTGCGGAGCGCGGCGCGGCCCATACGGTCCGTCGATCCCGGCACCCCCTTGGCCGCGGTGTCACTCCGCTCCGTCCCGCCCTCCGCCACGCTCTCCGCCATGCCGTCCTCCGCCGCGCCGTCTTCCGTGTCGCGCGGGCCGAAGGAGGCCGGGGCGGCCGCGGGCCCCGGAGCCGCGGCCGGGCGGTTCCGGGCGGGGGCCGAGCTGCTGAGCGCCGCCCAACAGCTCGGCAGCGCCACCCGTACCGTCGAGACGGCGGTGGAGCACGCGCGGCGGCGCACTCAGTTCGGCCGGTCGATCGGCTCCTTCCAAGCCGTCCAGCATCTGTGCGCGGAGATGCTGGTACGGGTGGAGGTCGCCAGGGCCGCCGTGTACGCCGCCGCCGTCCTGGGCGCCCCGGAGGAGACCGCGGCGGCCGGGCTGCTCGCCGACGAGGCCGCGGTCCGTAACGCGCGCGACTGTCTTCAGGTCCACGGAGGCATGGGTTTCACCTGGGAATCGGATGTCCATCTGCACCTCAAACGGGCGTGGGTTCGGGCTGAGCTGTGGCGAACGGCCGCCGAGGCCGAAGAGCACCTCGCCGCAGCGCTCTTGACAGGGCAAGATGTCGGATTTGATAGGTAAGAGGCGTAAATGTTGCGGTGGCGGGGTGGTATCGGCGGTGTCCGTTTCTTACGGGATGCTCTCGGGCCCGCCAGGTCACCGAGCGTTGATATCGCGTTGTGTCCTAGGTGTGACTCGTTACAGGGGGGAGTCGGGGGTGGCCTCGGGTACCCTCCGTTGGGTGCGAGTGGTTCCGAGGCGCAGTGATACCGGAGTGGCCGTTGAGGTCGCGCCGGAATATCGAATGCGCCCCGCTCGCGCAGGGTGGAAGGGCGCGGTGCCCCGCTGTTCGACTCCCCGCAGTGCGCGTCGCACAGCCATCGGTGCGCGTACTCCTAAGCGCTGGTATATGCCCGAAGCGCTTGTTGGGGTGACTGTACGTCAACCATGCTGTCCCGGAAGGGAGTCACGGTCCGTGATCCTTTCGAGGCGTGAGGCGATGTGTCCGCCGGTTCGGATGGTGTGAACGGTGCAGGTGCTTCAGGTGCAGTTGGAGGTCCGGCCCGACCCCGCGGAGGTGGGGCGTGCCCGGCGGTGGGCCCGTTCGCGGCTCACCGGGTCCGGGATAGGTGCGGACGAGCCGCTCGCTGAAACGCTCATCCTGCTGATTTCCGAGTTGGTCACCAACGCTGTCGTGCACACGGGCTGCCCCGCCGTACTGCGGATGCTGCTGCCCGAGCCCGTGCCGAACGGGCGGCCCCTGCCCGCCGGAGGTACCGCGGGAGCCGAGGCTGTGGTCTGCACGGTCCGGGTCGAGGTCGTGGACGTCAGCGCCCGCGCGCCCCGGCAGCGGCACGCCGACGAGGCCGCCACCAGCGGGCGCGGCCTGGAACTGGTCGACGGGCTGGCCGACCGCTGGGGCTGGCAGCGTGAGGGCACCGGCAAGCGCATCTGGTGCGAGATCGACCGCAGCGAACCACTGCTGGCGGCGGGCGCCTACGAACCGTCCTACCCCGCCGCGAACCGCGTCTGAGCAGGCAAGTCCAGACCAGGTGTTGACGTGTGGTGCACGTCTGATCACTCTAGGACGCAGCGATTCGTCGCGAGGGGACGCCGAGGCCCCTGGGACCTCATGTCCGACAGGGCTCTTCCTCGGCGAGTGCGGGTCGCGACCCGACGCGGATACAGGGCATCGGCGTCGGGATCGGGCGGCGGCGCGCGGTGCCGTGCTCGGGGTGCGCATCGGCGTGCCGCCGCCCGACCGGCCCGCCCGCCCCCTCGGGTGGACGCTGCCCCTGCCGCGTGCCGGGGTCACAGGATCGCGACGGGGGCGACCGGGGCCCCCGCCCCTCCGGCGAACGGCTCGGGCGTGGCGGACAGCAGGAACACATGGCGCCGCTCGGCCGCACACACCTCCGACAGCTCCTCCAGATTCCAGTTCTGCCCCTGCGGCATCCCCATCTCGACGAGATGCAGCGCGTGCACGCCCAGCCACAGCCCCTCGATCTCCGGCGGGAAGATCTCGAAGGTGAGCGTGTCGTTGGCCACGGCCGCCACGTCCCGGGCGTGGAACCACTCGGGTGTGCGGATCGACAGGCCGGGGGAGGGGAACGCGTACGTCTCGCGGTCGCCCTCCAGATAGCGCTGGATCTGCCCGGTCCGCACGAGCACGATGTCGCCGGAACGCACCCGCGCCCCGGCCAGTTCCTCAGCTGCTTCGAGGTCCTCGGGGGTGACGGCACGCCCGCCCGGCAGGCGGCTGTGGCCACGCGCGCGGGCCACGTCCAGCAGGACGCCGCGCGAGACGATGTGCCGGGCGGTTTCGATCCCGCTGAACCTGGCGCGGCCGTGGGCGGTGACGGAGTCCGCGGGGCGGCCGTTGTAGATCTTCCCGGAGTGCGAGACGTGCGTCAGGCCGTCCCAGTGGGTGCCGGCCTGGAGTCCCATCGTCACCGCGTCGTCACTGGTCGCCACCGTGCCGGGGCCGAAGGGCTCGGTGTTGATCGCGATCATGGTGTGCAGGGGGTTGATCCGCCCCGGGATCATGCCGGTCTGGATGCCGTCCTGCCGGAGCGGAACGGCGAGCGGGACGCGACGGCCGCGGGCCACTGTCGCGGCGGCCGCCCGGACCGTCGCATCGGTGATCAGGTTGAGGGTGCCGATCTCGTCGTCCTCTCCCCAGCGACCCCAGTTGTTGACGCGCTTGGCGATGTCGTGGAACGCGGGCGGCAGTGACATGGACCCTCCTCGCTTCGGGTTCGGATTCCCGGTTCCCGGTTCCCGGGTTCGGGTTCGGGTTCGGGCTCGGGTTCGGTTCGGGTTTCGGGCGGGGCCGGGGGCTTGTGCTCGGCCCGGGTCTGCCCAAAAATCTAACGGACCGTCAGATACTCCGGGAGGGGACCGGACGTGGGCAGCTTCTTGGCAGGCAAGGTGGTCGCCGTCACCGGGGCCGGGCGCGGTATCGGGCGGGCCGTCGCGCTCGCCTGCGCGGCCGAGGGCGCGAAGGTCGTCGTCAACGACTACGGGGTCGCCGTCGACGGCGGCGAACCCACCAGCGAGATCGCGGCGGCGGTGGTCGAGCAGATCGAGTCGGCGGGCGGCGAGGCCGTGGCCGTCGCGGACGACGTGTCGACCATGGCGGGTGGTGAGCGTGTCGTGTCGATGGCGCAGGCCCGGTTCGGCCGCGTCGACGGTGTGGTGTGCGCGGCCGGCATCCTGCGTGAGCGGATGCTGTTCAACATGACCGAGGAGGAGTGGGACCCGGTCGTCGCCACCCACCTGAAGGGCACCTTCACCGTCTTCCGTGCCGCGGCCGCCGCGATGCGCCGCCAGAGGTCCGGCACCCTCGTCGGCTTCACCAGCGGCAACCATCAGGGCAGCGTCGCCCAGGCCAACTACGCCGCCGCCAAGGGCGGGGTCATCTCTCTGGTCCGCAGCGCCGCCCTCGGGCTGCACAAGTACGGGGTGACGGCGAACTGCGTCGCGCCCGTGGCCCGCACCCGGATGTCGGCCGGAGTGCCCATGGAACTCAAGGAGATCGGCGAACCGGAGGACGTCGCGCCCCTCGTCGTCTACCTGCTCAGCGACCGCGCCCGAACGGAAGGCATCACCGGCCAGGTCTACACGGTCGCCGGCCCCAAGATCGCGGTCTGGGCGCAGCCGCGCGAACTGCGCGCCGGGTACGCGGATGGCGCCTGGACCCCGGAGAGGATCGCCGACTTCCTGCCGGGCACGGTCGGCACCGACCCGATGCCGATGCTGGCCCGGCTCGACGCGATGGCCGCCGCAGCGGCGGAGGGGCAGCGCCCCAACGCGTAAGACCCCGGCCCGTGACCGGACCCCGCCCCTCGGCGCCCACCCCCACACGGTGGGCGGGACAGCCCGAGCCGACCCCCGCGGGGCGCACCGGGCAGCCCGAGCGGGCCGTCGAACGGCAGGCAGGGCAGCGCGAGCGGGCCCTCGCCCGCCAGGCACGGCAGGGCGCGCGGGCACCCGCGTGGCAGGTGAGGCAGGGCGAGAGGAGATGTCGTGGACTTCGCATTCGGCCCGGAGGACGAGCGGTTCCGCCACGAGGCCTGCAGTTGGCTGGAGGGACACCGCCCCGGTGAGGCGTCCCTCCAGGGACGCCGAGCCTGGGAGCGGGAACTGGGCGCCGCGGGCTGGATCGGCCTCGGCTGGGACCGCGGCCACGGCGGCTACGGCAACCGGGCCGCGACCCTGACCCAACAGGTCGTCTGGGCGGAGGAGTACGCCCGCGCCCAGGCCCCCGCCCGGCTCGGCCACATCGGCGAGAACCTGCTGGCCCCCACCCTGCTCGCCTTCGGCGACGAGGCGCAACGCGCCCGCTTCCTGCCGCCCGTGGCGCGCGGCGACGAGCTGTGGTGCCAGGGCTACAGCGAGCCGGAGGCCGGTTCCGACCTCGCCGCGCTGCGCACCACCGCCGTCCGCGACCCCGCCGACGGCGGTTACCGCGTCACCGGGCAGAAGATCTGGACCTCGCTGGCGGGCGAGGCCGACTGGTGTTTCGTCCTGGCGCGTACCGAGCCCGACTCCAGACGCCATCACGGACTCTCCTTCCTGCTCGTGCCGATGGACCAGCCGGGTCGCATCGAGATCCGACCGATCCGGCAGCTGACCGGAACGGCTGAGTTCAACGAGGTGTTCTTCGACGGCGCGGCCGCCCGCGCCGACCACCTCGTCGGCGGCGCGGGCCATGGCTGGCGCGTCGCCATGGGCCTGCTCGCGGTGGAGCGCGGAGTCTCCACGCTCGCCCAGCAGATCGGCTTCGCCCAGGAGCTGAGCCACGTCGTACGGCTGGCCCTGCGGACCGGCACCGCACACGACCCGGTGCTGCGGGACCGGCTCGTACGGCAGTGGGCCGAGCTGCAGACCCTGCGCTGGAACGCCCTGCGCACCCTCGGCGCCACCGGTGACCAGGGCGCGCCCAGCGTCGCCAAGCTGCTGTGGAGCGGCTGGCACAAGCGGCTTGGCGAACTGGCGGTGCAGGTGCGCGGCGCCGCGGCGGCCCTCGGCCCGGCGGACTGGGCCGAGGACGGGTCCTACGAACTCGACTCCCTCCAGCGGCTGTTTCTCTTCAGTCGCGCCGACACCATCTACGGCGGCTCGGACGAGATCCAGCGATCCGTCATCGCCGAGCGTGTGCTGCACCTCCCCAAGGAACCCCGCCCCGACGCGCACCGGCCGGGGCCGCCGCCCGTGCCCCCGTCCCGGTCGCCGACCGCGCACCAGAAGGGCTCACCGGCATGACCAAGACCTACGGCCTGTGGATCGACGGCTCCTGGCGCATCCCCGCCCGGGGCCACTACCCGGTCATCAACCCCGCCACCGAGCAGCCGGTCGGCCACGCCCCCGACGCCGCCCCGGCCGAGGTCGCGGCCGCCGTGGAAGCCGCCCGCACCGCCCTTCCTCTCTGGTCGCGCACCGATCCGCGGGAGCGCGCCGCCGTCCTCGATCGTGCCGCCGCCCTGCTGACCGGGCGCGCCCCTGAGCTGGTGCCGCTGCTCCAGGCCGAGACAGGCGCGACGCTGCGCCTGACGTCCCGCATGCAACTGCCCACCGCCGTCGACCGCTTCCGCCGCTACGCGCGCGGAGCCGTCGAGCCCGCCACCGTCCCACTCGCCCCGCACCCGGTGGGAGCCACCCCGCTCGCCCCGGGTGGGCTGATCGGCGCGGCCGCCGTCCGCCGCCCGATCGGTGTCGTCGCCTGTATCACCTCCTACAACTTCCCGCTCGTCAACCTCGTGGGCAAGGCCGCACCCGCCCTCGCCATGGGCAACACCGTCGTCGCCAAGCCGGCCCCGCAGGACCCCCTGGCCTGCCTGGAACTCGGCCCGATCCTCAAGGAGGCCGGGCTGCCGGACGGTGCCTTCAACGTGGTCACCGGATCGGGCCCGGACGCGGGCGCGGCGCTCGTCGCGCACCCGGACACCGACCTGGTGAGCTTCACCGGATCCACCGCCGTGGGAAAGCGGATCGCCGAGACCGCGGGGCGGTCGATGAAACGCACCCTGATGGAGCTGGGCGGCAAGGGCGCGGCCATCGTCCTGCGAGACGCCGACGACACGGTGCTCAGGTCGGCGGTCGCGGGGGTCGGCTCGGTCTGGTCCTTCCACAGCGGACAGATCTGCACGGCACCGACCCGTGTGCTCGTCCATCGATCGCTGTACGAGCGGGTCGTCACCGATCTCCGAGATTACGCTGAGTCACTGACAATCGGGGACCCTGTGGATAACTCCACGATCGTCGGCCCGCTGATCTCCGCCGCGCAGCGCGACCGCGTCGAGGGCCATGTCGCGGGAGCCCGCGAGCAGGGCGCGCGCATAGCCACCGGTGGCCACCGCCCCGACCTCAAGCCCGGCTTCTACGCCCCGCCGACCCTCATCACCGACGCCGACCCGGCGATGACCGTCGCCCAGGAGGAGATCTTCGGACCGGTCGTCGTCGCTCTTCCCTTCGACGACGAGGACGAGGCGGTCCGGATCGCCAACGGCACCCCGTACGGCCTCTACGACTACGTCTTCAGCGCCGACACCGGCCGCGCCTGGGCGCTCGCCGCCCGGCTGCGCAGCGGCAACGTCGGCATCAACACCGTGCAGCGCCACCCCGAGACGCCCTTCGGCGGCTTCAAGGACAGCGGAGTCGGCCGGGACGGCGGATCGTTCGGGCTGCACGCCTACTCCGAACTCCAGTCGGTCGTCTGGACGTCCTGACCGCCACCACCCGAGCGGTCCCGGGCCGACCCCATGGACCCCCCCGGCCAACAGGAAAGAGGAGAAAGGCCATGAGAGGAGTCGTCTTCGACGGCAGAGCGCCCCGGCTCGCCGACGACCTGGAGGTGCGGGCCCCCGGCCCCGGCGAGGTCCTGGTGGCCGTGGCCGCCGCCGGGCTGTGCCACAGCGACCTGTCGGTGCTCGACGGCGCGATCCGCTTCCCCACCCCCGTCGTCCTCGGCCACGAAGGCGCGGGCGTGGTCGAAGCGACCGGCCCCGGCGTCACCCATGTCGCCCCCGGCGACCACATCGCACTCTCCACCCTCGCCAACTGCGGCACGTGCGCCGACTGCGACCGCGGCCGCCCCACCATGTGCAGGTCCGCCATCGGCAGGCCCGGGCGGCCGTTCACCCGGCGCGGCGAGTCGCTGTACGCGTTCGCCGCCACCTCCGCCTTCGCCGAACGCACCATCGTCACAGCCGTCCAGGCGGTGCGGATCCCCACGGCCATCCCGCTGACCTCGGCCGCCCTCCTCGGATGCGGCGTACTCACCGGCGTCGGGGCCGTGCTCAACCGCGCCCGAGTCGACCGCGGTGACACCGTCGTCGTCCTCGGCGTCGGCGGCATCGGACTCAACGTGCTGCAAGGGGCCCGGATCGCCGGAGCCCTGACCGTCGTAGCCGTCGACACCAACCCCGCCAAGGCGGAGCCCGCCCGCCGCTTCGGCGCCACCCACTTCATCGACGCCTCCGCCGAATCCGACACCTTCGCCGCGGTCCGCCGCATCCTGCCGACCGGGGCCGACCATGTCTTCGAGTGCGTCGGCAGCACGCGCCTCATCCGGCAGGCCGTCGACCTGCTCGACCGGCACGGCCAGGCGGTGCTGCTCGGCGTCCCGGCGGGCACCGCCGAGGCGTCCTTCCTCGCCACGTCCCTCTTTCTCGACAAGTCGATTCTCGGCTGCCGGTACGGCTCCTCCCGTCCCCAGCGCGACATCACGCTGTACGCCGAGCTCTACCGCGACGGCCGACTGTTGCTCGACGAACTCGTCTCCGCCACCTATCCGGTGGCCGACTTCGCGAAGGCGACGCAGGACGTACGCGACGGACGGGTGCTGCGCGCGGTGCTCACGTTCTGACGGCGCCGAAGCCCCGGCCCGCGCCCCTGCCTCCGGCGGAAGCGGAACGGAACGTCCGACGGTAGGCGGTGGGGGAGACGCCGAGTGCCGCCTGCAGGTGCTGCCGCATCGACGCCGCCGTACCGAAACCGGCGTCCCGCGCCACCTGGTCCACCGACAGGTCGGTGGACTCCAGCAGATGCCGCGCCCGCTCCACCCGCTGCCGCACCAGCCACTGGCCGGGGCTGGCCCCCACCTCCTCACGGAACCGGCGGGTGAACGTCCGCACGCTCATCGACTCCTGCTCGGCCAGCTCGCGCAGGGAGATCGGCCGGTCCAGCCGTTCCAGCGCCCAGGCGCGCGCCGACGTCGTGGTCGCCAGCTGTGGTTCGGGGACGGGACGCTCGATGTACTGCGCCTGCCCGCCGTCGCGGTGCGGCGGCACGACACTGCGCCGCGCGACCTCGTTGGCGACCGCCGCCCCGTGGTCGCGGCGCACCACGTGCAGGCACAGGTCGATGCCCGAGGCGACCCCGGCCGAGGTCAGCACATCGCCGTCGTCGACGAACAGGACGTCGGGGTCGACCTTGACGGAAGGGAAGAGCCGCTGGAAGTGGTCGGCGCTGTTCCAGTGGGTGGTGGCGGGGCGGCCGTCGAGCAGCCCGGCGGCGGCCAGTACATAACTTCCCGTGCAGATCGACATCATGCGCGTGCCGGGCCGGATCCTCGCGAACGCGGCGGCCAGCAGCTCGCTCAGCCGCCCCTCGCGGTACACGGGACCGCGCTCATAGGAGGCGGGAACCACGACGGTGTCCGCGCCGGCGAGCACCTCGGGCCCCAGCTCCACCATGATGGTGAAGTCGGCGTCGGTGCGCACCGGCCCGGGCTCCGGCGTGCACGTGACCACCTCGTAGAGCCGCGTGCCCTCGGGCGACCGGGCCTTGCCGAAGATGCGGTACGGGATGCCGAGCTCGAAGGGGATCACCCCCGGCAGCACGAGGACGACGACCCGGTGCGGGCCGCCCCGGCGCGGCCCGGAGCCTGGCCGGCGCGGTGTACCGGCCTCTCCTCCGGCTGCGCTCGCCTCGCCCCTCCCCGCGCTCGCCTCGTCCCCGCCTGTGCTCGCCTCGTCCCGTGGCATACGGTCCCTCCCGCTCCGTAAGGGCCGTCCAGCGTAGCTCCTGCCGTGGCCCGATCCTGATGAATGCTGGCCCACCGGCCACTCGTCCGGGGCGTGACCGCTCCCGATCCTGGTCCGGTGACGCAGACAGCCCGGCTTCCCGAAGAGCGTGACCGCACGCCCGAACACCGCTCCCGCGCGGCGCGCCGACACCGCACATGGCCGTTGCACCGTGCCTGGTGGGTGGCGGCCGTCGCCTTCGTGACCATCATCGGCGCGGCCGGATTCGCGTCGCTGCCGGGCCTGCTGATCGAGCCGCTGCACGAGGAGTTCGACTGGTCCCGCGGCACCATCGGGTTCGCGGTCTCCGTGAACCTCGCCCTCTACGGGCTCACCGCGCCGTTCGCCGCCGCGCTCATGGACCGCTTCGGCATCCGCAAGGTCGTCGCCTGCGCGCTTACGGTCATCGCCACGGGCGCCGTCCTCACCGTCTTCATGACCGAGAGCTGGCAACTGGTCCTGTGCTGGGGTGTGCTCGTCGGCCTGGGCAGCGGCTCCATGGCACTCGCCTTCGCCGCGACGGTCAGCGAGCGGTGGTTCGTCAAACGGCGCGGCCTGGTCACCGGCATCCTCACCGCGGCGGGCGCGTCCGGACAGCTGGTCTTCCTGCCGTCGCTCTCCTGGATCGTCGACCATTACGACTGGCGCCCGGCCGCGGTCACCGTGGCGCTGGCCGCGCTCGCCGTCGTGCCCTTCGTATGGCTGCTCATGCGCGACTACCCGGTGGACGTGGGTCTGGTGGCGTACGGTGCCGAGGGGCCGCCCGCGCCGCGTCCCGAGCCCCGCCGCGGCGCCGCCAGGCGCGCCGTGCGGGCGCTCGTGGAGGCTTCCCGGACCGGCACCTTCTGGCTGCTGGCCGGCACCTTCGCCATCTGCGGCGCGACCACCAACGGACTGGTCAAGACGCACTTCGTACCCGCCGCACACGACCATGGGATGGCGGTCACGGCCGCGGCCGGGCTCCTCGCGGTCGTCGGGGTCTTCGACATCATCGGAACCATCGCCTCCGGCTGGTTCACCGACCGCTTCGACGCGCGGCGGCTCCTGGCTGTCTACTACGCGCTGCGCGGCCTGTCCCTGATGTTCCTGCCCATGCTGATGTCCGACCACGTCCACCCGCCGATGGTGCTCTTCATCGTCTTCTACGGACTGGACTGGGTCGCGACCGTGCCGCCCACCATCGCCCTGTGCCGTGAGCAGTACGGCGCCGACAGCGCGATCGTCTTCGGCTGGGTGCTCGCCTCCCACCAGGTGGGCGCCGGCCTGGTCGCCTTCCTCGGCGGTGTCGCCCGGGACAACTTCGGTTCGTACGACGTGGTCTGGTACGCCTCGGGCGGACTCTGCGCGATAGCCGCGCTGATGGCGCTGGTGATCAGGCGGCGAGACGCCGAGGAGGCGGGGGCGGTGCCGTTGGCGGCCTGACGAGAGCCCCCCCCGTTCGGCGGACTCAGTCCCGCCGGGGCGTGAAGGTGCCGAACGAGCCCCGATGGAAGAGCAACGGCCCGGGCTCCGCGGCGGCTTCGTCCGTACCGAGGGCCTCGACCCGGCCCACGACGACGAGGTGGTCGCCACCGGTGTGCACCGCGTGGATCGTGCAGTCGATCCATGCCGGTACGCCGTCGAGCAGCGGCGACCCGGTCGCGGCCGACGGCCCGTGCGCCACCCCCGCGAACTTGTCGGGCCGCCGGGCCCCGCTCACCGCGAAGGCGCGGCACAGTTCCCGCTGCCCGGCGCCCAGGACGTTGACGCAGAAGACCCCGGCGCGGGCGATCCGCGGCCACGTGGTCGAGGTGCGGGCGACCATGAACGCCACCAGGGGCGGTTCGAGGGAGAGCGAGGTGAAGGACTGGCAGACGAATCCGGCCGGACCGGCTTCCCGCGCCGCGGCGGGGGCGGTGACGACGGTGACGCCGCTGGCGAAGTGCCCGAGGACGCGCCGGAACTCGGCCGGATCCGGTGGCGGGCGCTCGTCCTCGCGCACGGCGCGCAACGCGGGCGGCGGCAGGGGAACCAGGGCCTGCGGATCGGCCGCCGCGACGCCGTACGCCGTCGGTGCCGCCGTACCGACGGACGTCAGGTAGCGCACGGCGGTGGCGGCCATTGCGGCATGTCCCATCATGCCGTCCATTGAATCTGATGGTTCGTCAGATAGGAAGCGGGTGGTGCGGGCCGGTGGTCAGTGGCCGTGGAAACGAGGGGTGCGGCGTTCGACGAAGGCCGTGACACCCTCGCGGGCGTCGGCCGTGCTCATGTTGATCTCCTGAGCCGCGGCCTCGGCGGCGAACGCGGCTGTCCGGTCCGCCTCCAGCGAGGCGTTGACCAGCTGCTTGGTGAGGGCGACGGTGCGGGTCGGGCCGGCGGCGAGGCGCTCGGCCCACGCCCGTGCCGTCTTCGCCAGTTCGCTGTCGGGGACTACGCGGTTCACCAGCCCGAGCCGCTCGGCGTCGGGGGCGGACAGCGCGTCGCCGAAGAACATCAGCTCCTTGGCCCGCTGCGGGCCGACCAGCCGGGGGAGGAGATACGCGCCGCCGCCGTCGGGCACCAGCCCGCGCCGTACGAACGCCTCGACGAACACGGCGGATTCGGCGGCCAGCACCAGGTCGCAGGCGAACGCGAGATGGGCGCCGAGTCCGGCGGCGGTGCCGTTGACCGCGGCGATGACGGGCTTCTCGCAGTCGAGTACGGCGGCGATGAGCCGCTGCGCGCCGAGCCGGATCGTACGGGTCACGTCGCCCGCGATCCGTTCCCGCCGCCCGGCGCCGCCCGTGCCGTCCCGGTCGTGGTCCGCGTCGTTCGCACCGCCCGCGGCTCCGCCGCGCAAGTCGGCACCGGCGCAGAACCCGCGGCCGGTGGCGGTGAGGACGGCCACCCGGACGGCCGGGTCCGCGGAAGCTTCGCCAAGCTGCCAGATCAGGTATTCCCGCTGGTCAGGGGTGATGGCGTTGAGGACTTCCGGGCGGTTGAGGGTGATCCAGGCGACGCCGTTGTCAGTGGCGTGCCGTACAACGGAGTCAGGCGGTTCTTCGGGGGAGGAGCCGCCGTGAGAGGGGGTGCCGGACATGGGGGAGTCGGGCATGGGGCCGCCGGTCGTGGAGCGGTTGGGCGCGATGTCGTCTGACGTGGGGCGGTCGGGCATGGGGCCGTCGGACGTGGGGCGGTCGGGCACGGAGTCGTCGGACGTCGGGCGGTCGGGCATGAGAGTGCTCCGTTTCGCGGGGCGCTGGTGGCGGAGGTGGCGGACGCGCCGCGCGGCCCGCGCGCGGGCGCCCGTCCCGTATCGGGCGGGGATCCGTCGCGGGCCGGCCGCCGACCGGCTCGGTCCGGCGGCACGACCAGGACGGGCGAGTCCGGCGTACCCTTCAGCGGCACACCGCGAGCGCATCCAGTGCCACCGCGCCCTGCCCGCGCGGCAGCACCATCAGCGGATTGACGTCCAGCTCGGCGAGGTCGTCGCCGAGTTCGAGGGCCATCCGCTGGATCCGCAGGACGACTTCCACCAGGGCGTCCACATCGGCCGGGGGAGCGCCCCTGACACCGCCGAGGAGCGCACGGCCCCGCAGCTCGCCGAGCATCGCCCGCGCCTGGTCCTCGCCGAACGGCGGCACCCGCACGGCCACGTCGTTCAGCACCTCCACGAGCACGCCGCCGAGCCCGACCGTCACCGTGGGGCCGAAGAGGCTGTCGTGGCTGACCCCGACGACCATCTCCACGCCCCGCTCGACCATCTGGCAGACCAGGACGCCGTCCAGTTCCACGCCCTCGTAGCGGGCGATGTCGACGAGCTCGCGGTAGCCGTCGCGGACCTGGCTGGCGGAGGTCAGTCCGATCTTGACCAGGCCCAGTTCGGTCTTGTGGGCCAGTTGCGGGGCCGACGCCTTCATGACGACGGGATAGCCGACGAGACCCGCCGCGCGCACGGCCGCGGCGGCGCTGGTCACCAGTTGTTCGCGGGGGACGCGGATGCCGTACGCCCGCAGCAGTTGCTTGGCGGCGTGCTCGCTGAGCCGTGTCCCCGGGCTCAGCAGCGCACGCGCCTTGCGTGCCGAGGGCGATGGGGTGCGCGGTGCGTCGTCGAAGGGCGAGCGGTATCCGGAGGCGAAGCGGTGGTGGCCGAGGTAGGCGCGGACGGCCGTCACGCAGTTGGCGAAGGTACGGAACGTGGCGACGCGGGAGGAGCCGAGCAGCGTGGTGCGGTAGGCGTCCTCCGTGCCGAGCGGCGAGCCCCACACCACGCACACCAGCTTGTCCGTCTGCTCCGCCGCGTCCACCAGATCCTGCGCCAGCTTGTCGCTCAACGGCGGGAACGGGCCGGTGATGGGGCAGACCAGCACGCCGATGCCCGGGTCAGCCAGCAGCGCGTCGATGATCTTCCGGCCGCGCCGGTCGCCCACCGGGTGCCCGCCGTTGTCCACCGGGTTGGCGACGCTGAGATCGTCTGGTATCCACTGGTGGAGCTCGGCCTGCTTGGCGGCGGAGAGCGTGGGCAGCGGGAGGCCGGCGGCCGCCGCGAGATCGGCGAAGTGGGCGCCGGTGCCCCCGGAGATCGAATAGACGGCGACTCCTTCGGCGCGCGGTGGCCGGGCGCGGGCGAGCAGGGCCGCGGTGTCCTGGAGTTCGTCCAGGCCGTCCACCCGGATCACGCCGAACTGCCGCATGGCCGCGTCCACCACCGCGTCCGAGCCGGTCAGTTTGCCGGTGTGGGAGGCGGCGGTGCGGGCGCCGGTCTCGGTGCGGCCGACCTTGACGGCGATGACGGGCACCTTGGCGCGGGCGGCGCGGTCGGCGGCCAGCAGGAAGCGGCGCCCGTCCTTGAGCCCTTCCACATACATGGCGATCGCCCCGACCTCGGGCCGTGAGGCGAAGTAGGAGAGGAAGTCGGCGGACTCCAGATCGGCCTCGTTGCCGGTGGGGGCCCAATGGCTGAGCCGGATGCCGAGCTCTTGGAGGGTGAAGACGGGGCGGCCCTGGTGACCGGACTGGGTGATGAGGGCGATTGCCGGTCCGTCCAGGTCGTTGCGGAACCGCTCGAAGGCGTTGAGGTTGGTGTTGGGCCCCAGCAGCCGCAGCCCGGAGCGGTGCACCGCGTCCGCCAGCCGGTCCTGCGCGGCGGCGCCCTCCGGGCCGGTCTCGGCGAAACCGGAGGCGAAGGCGACGGCGAACCGCACCTTGGCCTCGGCCAGTTCCTCGATGAGCGGGAGGGGGTCCTTGACGAGCAGCACGGCGAGGTCGATCTGCCCGGGCAGATCGGCGACGGACGGACGACAGGGGAGGCCGAAGACGCTGGTGCGGGTGGGATGTACGGGATGGACGCGGGCCCCGACGCGGTCGGCCCAGTCCAGGAGTTGCCGGGTGACGCCGGTGTTGGGGCGGCCTTCGGCGTCGGAGGCGCCGACGATGGCCACTGCTTCGGGGCGGAACAGCCGGTCCAGGCCGGGTACGGGGGAGTGCAGCGGGCGGCCGCTGACGTCCAGGTCACCGGTCGGCTCGGCCATGTCGTGGACGCGGACGGCGGGGCCGGGATGTTCGCCGCACGCGACGACGCGGGCATGACGGGAGTTGGTGGTGAGGGTGCCGTGAGTCGATCCAAGCATCGTTCTCGCCCACTCCTGCTGGTCGGCCGAATAGGTGACGCTTGGTCAGGTTACTGAACTGACGGCCCGTCAGGAATGGGGTGTGCGGTGTCGGTTGCCCGGCGGCCGGGGGCGGCGCGGCCTGGGAGTGAAGGCCCGAGGGGTACCTCGGGCGCAGGTGCCCCGGCATGCGCGGACGGCGGCGGCTCAGCCTCGCCCGGCGCCTGCCGCCGCCGTGCGGGCGACGGCCCTGGCGATCCTGCGGGCGTCGATCGCGAGCTCGCGCAGCGTGCCGCTCACCGGGTCCGTGTAACCAGTGAAGTGCAGTCCGGGGGCGGAGGCAACGGTGCGTGGGCCGTGTGCGCGCGGTCGGCCGTGGTCGTCCAGTACCGCCAGGTGTCCGACCAGGCCGGCCAGTCCGGGCTCGTAGCCGGTTGCCGCGATGATCGCCTCCGGGGTGATCCGCTCGCCGTCCGCCAGCAGCACCTTGTCCCCGTCGAGCGCCTCGACGGCGGCGACCACCTCCACCCGGCCCGACCTCACCGCGGCGATCAGGCCGGTGTCCAGGACCGGGTACGCGCCCTGCCGTGCCCGCGAGTGCAGGCCGGTCGCCGGCCGGGGCAGCCCCTGGGCGGCCAGGTCGGGCACGGTCGCCCTCGCCAGCGTCCGCGCTGTCCCGTCCGCGAGCCGCCTGGGCAGCCGTCGCCCCAGGGCGCAGGCGGACTGGGCGGACCAGCCGGCCGCCGACCGGCGCAGTATGTGCGGGGTGGTGCGGACCGCGAGCCGTACCCGCGCCGCGCCGCCCTCGGCGAGGTCCACGGCGATCTCCGCTCCCGAGTTGCCCGCGCCGGCCACGAGGACGTCCATGCCGCGGTACGGCCCCGGGGCGCGGTAGTCGCGGGCGTGCGCCAGGGGGCCGGTGTAGGTGTCGCGGCCGGGCCAGTCCGGGAGTCGGGGGGTGTGGTTGCGGCCGGTGGCGACGACCACGGTGGGGGAGACCAACTCCCGCCCGCCGGTGGCCCGCAGCAGCCATCCGGCGCCGCCCGGGGCCCGTTCGACGCGCGAGACGGCCACTCCGGTGACGACCTCCAGGCCGTGGTGGTCGGTGTACCGCTCCAGGTAGCGGACGAGGTCGTCGCGGGCGACCCACCGCCCGTACGACCGGGGGATCGGCAGCCCTGGGAGCGCCGACCGGCGGCGAGTGGTGTGCAGGCGCAGCCGGTCGTGGTGCCCCCGCCAGGACGCGCCGACGGCGCCGGACCGCTCCAGCACCATGGTGCGTATGCCGCGCTCGGCCAGCGCCGCCGCGGTGGCCAGGCCGCCGGGCCCGCCGCCGATCACATAGACGGGGGCGGGATACGGGTGCGATTTGTCGGCCATGGGAGTGAGCGTAGTCGGGTAATTGACGGGTATCGGTCAAAACGATTCCGAATCGGTTGCGGATGGGTCACGGGTCGTCACCCCCTTGTGTCGCCGCGCCGGCATCCGCTGAACTGACGTGCTGTCAGGAACCGTCGTGAGGGAGGTCCCCTTGAGCGCACGCCCACCCGAGTCGAGCGCACGCCCCGCCGAGCGGCCGCGTCGCGACCTGCCCGCGGCCGACGCCTTCACGCGCCGCTACTGGGACGCCGCCGCCGACGGCCATCTGCTCATCCGGCGCTGCGCGGCCTGTGCCCGCGCCCACCACTATCCGCGCCCGTTCTGCCCCCACTGCTGGAGCGACGACGTCCGCTGGGAGCGGGCGTCCGGCACGGCCACCCTCTACACCTGGTCCGTAGTGCACCGGAACGACCTTCCGCCCTTCGGTATCCGCGTGCCCTACACCGCCGCCGCCGTCGATCTCACCGAGGGGCCGCGCATGATGACCGAGGTCGTCGACTGCGCCGACGCGGACCTCCGGATCGGCATGGAGCTGCGGGTGGCGTTCCGGGTGCAGTCCGCCGACCCCCCGGTGACGGTTCCCGTCTTCCGTCCGGCCCCTGGCTGAAGGGGAGAGAGGGCGATCAGTCCCGTCCGAGGATGATCGTCCCGGACGAGCAGAACCAGCCGCCCGTGCCCGACGCGACCGCCAGCCGCGGCAGCGCGCCGTCCGCCTTCCGTACCTGCCGCTCGCCCGCCTCGCCGCGCAGCTGCCGTACCGCTTCCACCAGCAGGAACAGCCCCCGCATCCCCGGATGGCAGGCGGACAGGCCGCCGCCGTCGGTGTTCACCGGCAGGGTGCCGGTCAGGGTCAGGCGGTCCCCTGCCGTGAACGCGCCGCCCTCGCCCTTGGCGCAGAAGCCGAGGTCCTCCAGGGTCACCAGGGTCATGTAGGTGAAGGCGTCGTACAGCTCGGCCACGTCGATGTCCTCCGGCCGGACGCCCGCCCGCCCGAAGGCTGTCCGGCCCGACCGGGCCGCGGGGGAGACCGTGAAGTCCGCCCACTGGGACATCGCCGTATGGGAGACGGCGGTGCCCGAACCCAGCACCCACACCGGTGCCTTCGCCGTGTCCGGTACGCACTCCTCCGCCGCAAGCAGCACCGCGCACCCGCCGTCGGACCGGATGCAGCACTGGAGCTTGGTGAACGGATCGGCGATCAGAGGCCCACCGAGCACCTCATCCACAGTTATCGGAGTGCGGAACATCGCTTCCGGATTGCGGGCGGCGTTGGCGCGCGCTTGCACCGCGACACCGGCGAGCTGCTCCAGAGTGGTGCCGTACTCGTGCATGTGGCGGCGGGCGGCCATGGCGTACTTCGCGATCAGCGTGTGTCCGTACGGGACTTCGAACTGGAGTGGTCCGTCCGCGCCGAAGGAGAGGTCGGCGGTGCGGCGGCCCGCCTTGAGGTCGGCGCGGGCGGTGGAGCCGTAGACCAGGAGGACGGCACGGGCGTGGCCGGCGGCGATGGCGTCGGCCGCGTGTGCGGCCATCACCTCCCAGGTGGCGCCGCCGAGGGAGGTGGAGTCGGCCCAGGTGGGCCGCAGTCCCAGGTAGTCGGCGACGTCGGCGGGCGCCAGGGTGCCGAGTCCGGCCGACGCGAACCCGTCGACGACCGACCGCTCCAGGCCGGAGTCGGCGAGGGCGCGGCGGGCGGCCTGGGCGTGCAGGGCGTAGGCGGTGGTGCCTTCGACGCGCCCGCAGTCCGCGAGGGCGACGCCGACGACGGCCACGCGCCGCTGCCCGCCGCCGCTCCCGCCCCCGGCGTCGCCGCGCCGGTTCTCGACGCGCCTCCGGCCGCCTCCGGCCGGGCTCCCCGGCATGCCGTCCTCTGTGGTGTCCGCGTGTATGGCGTCGGCGTCAGGCATGAATCTGACGGTACATCAGTTCCGTTGTGGGTGAGGGCTGGGAAAGCGCGGTCCACCTCTCTAATATGACGGTCCGTCAGGTACCGGAGGTCGGTCGGGATCGGGAGGAGCTGCCGATGGACGCCGCGTTCACCGAGGAGCAGGACGAGATCCGCCGCACCCTGCGCGAGCTGCTCGCCAAGCGCTGCGGCCCCGACGACGTCAAGGCGGCGGTCCGTACCCCCGCCGGATATGACACCGCGCTCTGGCGGTTGCTCGCGCGCCGGCTCGGCCTGCCCGGGCTGGCCGTCTCCCAGGAGTACGGCGGGGCGGGCTGCGGCCCCACTGAGCTGGCGCTGGCCTGTGAGGAGACCGGGCGGGCGCTGCTGCCGTCCCCGCTCCTGGCCACCGCCGTCCTCGCCGCGCCGCTCGTCGCCGCCCTCGGCAGCCCGGCGCAGCGCGCCGCGCTGCTCCCGGGAATGGCGGACGGCACGCTGACGGCCACGCTGGTGGTGTCCGGCGCCACGCTGCCGGAGGCGCTCGGCCTCGCGGGACCGCGCCCCGAGGACTGGGCGGGCGGCGGACGCGCGGGAGGCGTCCAGGCCCGCAGGACGGCGGACGGCTGGCGGCTGTATGGGCAGGCGGACCAGGTCCTCGACGGGCACAGCGCCCAGCTGCTGCTCGTCGCCGCGCGTACGGGCGGCTACACCCGTGGCCGGACATCCCTGTTCGCGGTACGGGCGGGAGCCCCCGGACTGGTCCGCGTGCGGCGGACCGCGCTGGACGAGACCCGGGCGCAGGCGCGCGTCGAACTGCGGAACGTCCCCGCGGAGCCACTGGGCGACAGCGCCGCGTGCGCCTCGGCGACCGGCGCCGCCGCCCTGGCGCCCGCTCCCGGGACGCCCTCGGCCGGCCCGACGCCCTCGACGGGCCAGGCAGGCGCGACAGACCCGGCTGACGCGACGGGCCCGACGGACGCGGCAGGCCCGGCGGGCGCCACGGGCCCGGCGGCCGCGAGGGGCACGAGGCACGCGAAGGGCCCGGAGGCGGCGTACGGCACGGCCACGGCGGACACGGGGGTGGCCGCGGCCCTGGCCCGACTGGGCGGGACCGCCGGCGCGGCGCTCGCGGCGGAGGCCGTGGGCGCGGCGGACCGGGCGCTGGCCCGCACCGTCGAGTACGTACGGGTCCGTCGGCAGTTCGGCCGCGCCATCGGGTGCTTTCAGGCCGTCCAACACCGTCTGGCCGATCTGTACGTCCAGGTGGAAGCAGCCCGCTCCGCGGCGTATTACGCGGCGTGGTCGGGCACCGCACCGGCGGGCGGCCTCGCGCTCGCCCAAGGGCTGGAAGCACTGCGCGCGGTGGCGGCCGAGACCGTGCAGTTGCACGGCGGCATCGGCTTCACCTGGGAGCACGACGCGCACCTGTTCTTCAAACGCGCGGCGTCCGACGAGCTGCTGTTCGGGCCCGTACACCGGCTGCGGGGCTGGGCGGCGGAGCGTGCGGGACTGTTCGCGGGGGGCCACGGAGGCGACGAGGACCGGACCGCGGTGGTGGTGGTCTGATGGCGCGCACAGGGCATACGCCGCGTCCCGGGGCCACGGGACGCAAGCGCCTGCTGGGGTTGGTGCAGCGGATCTCGGCGAGCCGGGCGTTCGCGAAGGTGGCGCCGTACGTCGTCCCGGCGGTGGACCGGACCGTGCACCGGCTGACGCGGGGCCGGGTGCTGCCCGCCGCCGCCCTGCTGCCGGGAGTGGTGCTGACCGCGACGGGAGCGAAGAGCGGGTTGCCCCGGCGGACGCCACTGGCCTGCATGCCGGAGGAGGACGGTACCTGGGTGCTGGTCGGCAGCAACTTCGGACGCCCGGGCGAACCCGCGTGGACCGGCAATCTGCTCCGGCACCCGGACGCGGAGATCAGCTGGCGGGGCCGCGACATCCCGGTGCGGGCGCGGCTGCTGGAGGGCGCGGAACGGGAGGCGGTCTGGGCCGAGGTGCTGCGCTTCTGGCCGCCGTACGGGATGTACCAGGCGAGGGTGGAGCGCCGGATCCGGATCTTCCGGCTCACCCCGCGTGACGGCCACCCCGCGTAGGCGACGGGTTCCGGTCTGTACGCGGTGGGGCGAGCCGGGCAGTACTGCGGTGCACGCGGTGGGTGACAGGGCTGTCCGCGCTGGGCGATCCGCAGCCGTGATGACAGGACTTGGAGCTGCGGGAGATCGCCGATCGAGGTGTCGGGGTCGTCCGTGCCGGACCGTGCCGCGAGCTGCGCCGGGCCGACCCCTACCCGCCCCCCGGCATACGAAGTCAGCGCGTCAGGCGGTCACTTCGGCTACTTCGTCGGCTTCCTGCCGGTGATCCCCAGGTGCACCAGGAGTGCCAGGCTCGGCTTGAGCTCCGCCTGCTTCACGCCCCAGCTCTGGAAGCCCTTCTGGTGCGAGGCGACCGCGGCCAGCATCGCCACCAGCGAGCCCGCGACCGCGGCCGGGCTGACGTCCTTGTCGACGCGCCCCTTGGCCTGGAGCTCCTTGACGGCGTCCGTCAGGGAGTTCGTCACGGCGTTGAGGATCTTCATGCGGATCTTGTAGAACCGCTTGTCGCCCTCGGCCGCGCCGAGGTCGACCACCCGCAGGATCGCGTCGTGCTTGCGCCAGAAGGCGAGGAAGCCGTCCACCAGCTCCTCCGCCGTCTGCGAGCCGGACTTGCCGGCCCACGAGCGCCCGGCGACCAGATCGGTGAGCGCCGCGCCCTCCTTCGCCATCTCCTCCGCGAGCTCGAGGACCGCGCCCTCGACATCGGGGAAGTACTGGTAGAAGGTCGCGGGCGACGTACCGGCCTTGCGCGCGACATCGATGACCTTCACGTCGCGGTACGGGGACGAGCTGAGCATCTCGCTGAGGCAGTCGAGCAGCTTCTGCCGCGTCGCCTGCCCGCGACGCCCGGCGACCCGTCCGTCGACGGTTCGAACTTGTCCTGTCATGTCGTCAGCTTACCGAGGGGTGATCAGAGCGCTATTCGACTGCGTGCAAATGGGGTTCGGGGCCCGGGCCCCGGCTCGCACCGCTGTGAACAGGCAGTTCCGGGTGGTGTACGGAGCGGGGTCGGGCGCGGTGTTTCGGCGGTGGCCGGGCGGCCCCACGCGCGTCGCGTGCCGAGGAAATCCGATTATCCACAGCCTGTGGACAGCGTCGGTGGACAAGGTCCTTACGGCACGGCTCCACGGCCACCCCGACCGGGCCGCAGAAATCCCCACCGAAAGGCCGCGGAATGGCTGCAGAAAGGCCGAGGAGGCGCCGCGGAAAGGCCGCAGAGGGCCGCGGCGGGGCCGGGCAGGGCCTGCGGAAGGGCGGAAACCGCCATCCCCCATTAGCGTGGCGACCAGGAGCATCCTCGCGTACGGGAGGGCCGGACCCATGGCGGCATTCCAGGAAGGCGTGCCCTGCTGGACCGATGCGACGCTTCCCGACGTCGAGGCGGGCAAGCGGTTCTACGGGGAGTTGTTCGGCTGGACCTTCGAGCCGGGCGAGGTGTCGCACGGCTTCTACGTGCAGGCGTTCCACGAGGGCAAGAACGTCGCCGCGCTCGCCCCCAAGCCCGACGGCCGGATGCCCACGGTGTGGAACATCTACCTCGCCGCCGACGACGCCGCCGCGACCGCCGCCCGGATCCGCGACGCGGGCGGCCAGGTGATCATCGCCCCTGTGCCGGTGGGGGACTTCGGCACGATCGCGACGGCCGCCGACCCCGGCGGAGCGGTGTTCGGCCTCTGGCAGGCAGGCAGCCACGGCGGCTTCGAGAAGCAGGGGGAGCCCGGCTCGTACATCTGGACCGAGGTCTACACCCGCGACAAGGGGGCCGTGGACGCCTTCTATACGGAGGTCTTCGGCTACGGCACCCAGTCCGTGGCGCCGTCGCGGTCGCAGCCGGAGTCCCCGCCGGAGGGCGCGGGCGGTGGATTCGACTTCCTCATCTGGTCCCCGGCCGGGCAGCCTGTGGGCACGGACACCGCGATCGGCGGCCGCGCCGTCCTCGGCGGCGACGTTCCGGCCGAACTTCCCGCCCACTTCCTGGTGTACTTCGCCGTCGCGGACTGTGACGGCGCGGTGCAGGCGGTGCGGCGGCTGGGAGGCCGTCTCGTCGCCGGGCCGCAGGACACGCCGTACGGCCGATTCGCGATCGTGGTCGACAATCAGGGCGCTGATTTCGCCGTTGTCGAGACTCCCAAAGCCGCATAGCATCACGGATCCCTACGAACCGAACGCGTCCGGGTCCGGTACGTATCCACTGCGTATCCGCCGATGACATGACGAATCGGCCCCGGGTTCGCAACCGTCGCCTTCGCCAGAGAGAATGCAGGTTGCGTGCCGCCGGTTGGTTTGTCGGTGAGACGCGGCATGGGGCTGTTAATTTCGAGCCCTACGGGGAGGTGGCAGGCAAGTGGTGGAGCAGCTGACGCAGCACGACCCGAGGCGGATCGGCCCTTTCGAGGTGCTGGGCCGGCTCGGTGCGGGCGGCATGGGTCTGGTCTATCTCGCGCGTTCGGCGTCCGGCCGGCGGGTCGCGATCAAGACCGTGCGGACCGAGCTCGCCGAGGACCAGCTGTTCCGGGTCCGGTTCACGCGTGAGGTCGAGGCGGCCCGCGCGGTCAGCGGTTTCTACACCGCGGCCGTGGTCGACGCCGATCCCCGGGCTCCCGTCCCCTGGCTCGCCACGGCCTACGTGCCCGCGCCCTCGCTCGAAGAGATAGTGAACGAGTGCGGGCCCCTGCCCGCCCAGGCGGTGCGCTGGCTGGCGGCCGGGGTCGCCGAGGCGCTCCAGTCCATCCACGGCGCGGGCCTGGTCCACCGCGACCTCAAGCCCTCGAACGTCCTCGTCGTCGAGGACGGGCCGCGGGTGATCGACTTCGGTATCGCCTCCGGTGTCTCCAACACCCGGCTGACGATGACCAACGTCGCCGTGGGCACCCCTGCGTACATGTCACCCGAGCAGGCCCGTGACTCACGCAGTGTGACCGGCGCGAGCGATATCTTCTCGCTCGGCTCCACCCTGACCTTCGCCGCCACGGGGCACGCCCCGTACCACGGCGCGAACCCCGTCGAGACGGTGTTCATGCTGCTGCGCGAAGGCCCCGACCTGTCCGGCCTCCCGGACGAGCTGCGGCCGCTGATCGAGTCCTGTATGCAGATGGAGGCCGACCGGCGGCCCAGCCCCGCCGACCTCCAGTCGCAGCTCGCACCGCACCTCTTCTCCGGGAGCGACGACAGCGGCACCGCCTCCGCGTGGCTGCCTCCGGGCGCCGTCGCGCTCATCGAGAGCCGCAGGGGCGGGCGGTCCGCCGCCCCGCGCCCCGCGCCGCGCTCCGGCGCCGCGGGTCCGCGCGCCGGAGGCTCCGGCAGCGACCGGCCCGCGCCGCCGCAGCGCCCGCCCAGTCACCCGCAGGGCCCCGACGGCGGGCGGGGTGGACGGCACGGCGCCGGGGCGCCCGCGGGCGGCTCGGGCTGGGAGCCGGCCGCCGCTGACCCGCGCGGCGGCCTGCGCCAGCCGGCGGCCGCGAGCCCGGCGAGCCAGGTCAGCTCCGCCAGCCCGCCCGGCCGGCACGCGGCGCAGCCCGCGGCGCACGGCCCCGCGTCCCACGGCCCGGGGGCGCCCGGACCCGGTTCCCACGGTCCGCACTCCCACGGCCCGGGCTCCCAGGGGCCGCACGCGCAAGCCCCGCACGCGCACGCCCCGGGCCCCCACGGCCCCGGGCCGCACGGTTCCGGTTCCCACGGTCCGGGGCCCGCCGCGGCCCCGGTACCGGCGGCCGCGGCGGCCGACTCCGCCGTCCGGCTGGCAGGCTCGCAGGTGTCGATCGGCCCCGGTCCGCGCGTCGCCGACACCCACGAGCCGCAGTCCCGGCACGAGCCCCCCGCGCCCGGTACCCACTGGGTGCGCCCGCCCGACGGAGGCGGCCCCGCGGCCTCGGGTGTGCCGCCGCAGCCCGCGCCCCCCGGCCCCATGCCGGACGCCGCTCCGGCGGAGCCGCCGGGACCGGCACGCTGGCGCCCCTGGCGGTTCCGGATGTCCAACGACGTCTGGGGCACCCCGGCCGTCGCCGGCGATCTGCTGTACGTGACGTCCTTCGAGGTGCACGCGCTGGACGTGGCCACCGGCCGCCGCCAGTTCAAGACCCGCGACGTGGCGTGGGCCATGGCCGTCGCGGACGGCCGGATCCACGCCTCGGACGGCCCCACGCTGTACGCGCTGGACGCGGCGGACGGCGCCGAGCGCTGGCGGCTGTCGATGGACGGCTGGGTGTACTCCCTGAGGGTCGACCGCGGCACGGTCGTCACCGGCACCCGCGGCGGCGGCGTCCAGGCCTGGGAGGCGGCCAGCGGCGAGCTGCTGTGGGAGATGCAGGGCGCGCAGACCGACTTCGAGACGCCCGAGTCGGGTCCGGCCATCCACGACGGCACGGTGTTCGTGTGGTCGGACGCGCGGCTCCGGGCGCTGGAGGCGCGTACGGGCGCCGAGCGCTGGTCCTATCCCGTGGGCGACGCGGCGTCCTGCGGCGGCGTCCCGATCCGGCTGCTCGCGGCTCCCGACGGCGTGGTCTACGTCGCCGCGGGAACGCGCGTGCTGGCGATCGACATCGCGCGCGGTGACGTGCGCTGGAGATTCGAGGCGCCCGCGGTGTTCCTGTGCGCCCCGGCGTACGCGCCGGGCCCGGCGGTCACCGGCGGCGGCGTCTACATCGCCGACTACCTGGGCACGGTCTACGCGCTGGACGCGGCCAACGGGCGCGACCGGTGGCGGATCGCGACCGAGTCCCGGCAGTCGATCGAGCCGGTGCTGGTCGCCGACGGATCCGTGCACCTGGGCAGCGGCAGCGCGCTGTACACGCTGGACGCGGTCACCGGCACGCCCAGGTGGCGCTTCGCGGCGGGCGGCGAGGTCATCGGAACGCCGGTCGTCGCGGACGGCCGACTGCACTTCGGCTCGGCCGACCACTGCCTGTACACCGTGGACGCGGCGGGCGGGCAGCTGCGCTGGAAGCTGGCGACCGGCGGCGAGATCACCGGCTCCCCGGTGGCCTCCGGGGGCGTGGTCTACGCATGCAGCAAGGACCGCTGCGTGTACGCGCTGGACGCGGCGAAGGGCACCGGTCAGTCCCGCCCGGCGCGTCCGTAACACGGATCAGACATCCGTCCCAGTACCGCGGACGTGACTTGGGGGTAGGGAACCCCGTTGGCTAGGGTGGCGTGCACTCGTCAACTGGATCGCGGTTGGCCTGATCATGCCTGTACAACGGGGGGAATTCCATGCGAAGCCGTGCTCTGCGCCTGTCCGCCGCCACCCTGGTCGGCGTGCTCGCCGTGACCGGTCTGGCGACTGGCTGCAAGAAGAGCCGAGGCGGTGACAGCCACGGCTTCGGCGGCGGGGACCACGGGGGAGTCAGCGAGGGCGTCACCGGCGGCGACATCCCCACCGGCATGCCCACCGGCATTCCCACCGATCTGCCCAGCGGCGTGCCCACGGGCATGCCGAGCGACGTCCCGCCCTACACGCCGTCGCCCAGCTACTCCCCGCCCGCGACCTACAACCCGGACGCCATGTCCGAAGTGGACGCCAGCAACTGCGACTACGACGAGTCGAGCGGTCAGCTCAAGTACGACGTCACCATCACCAACACGGACACCACGCGGAGCTTCACGTACAGCATCTCGGTCAGCTGGACCCAGGGCAGCGGTCTCGTCGGCTACTACAGCAAGACCATCACCGTCCTGCCGGGGTCGACCAGGACGTTCACGGCGGCGGACACCTCCACGTCCTACGACAAGTACAAGTCGTCCAGCTGCGAGGTCAGCACCGCGACCAAGTCCCCGGCCTGATCCTCACCGCACCCTGAACTCCCGGCGGCGGGCGGCGAACAGCTCCGCCTGCCGCTCCGGCGGCAGGTTCCCCAGCGCGATCAACTGCGGGGCGTGCGCCAGCGCCTGCGCCCGCGCCGCCTCCCGAGCCGCCCACGCCGCGCGAACGGTCCCCTGGACCGCCTCGGTCGGGTATCCGGCGATGACGGAGGCGGCGCGCACCGCGGCCGGGAGCGCCTCGCCCGCCGCCGTGACCTCGCTGACCAGGCCCGTCTCGTACGCCCGGCGGGCGGAGATCCGCTCGGCCGTGCCCATCAGGGCCATGCGCGCCACCTCGCCGATCGGCATGCGCTGAGCCATGGCGACGGCCTCGTACGCGCTGACCATCCCGTAGCTGGTGTGCGGGTCGAAGAAGGTGGCGTCCTCGCCCGCCACGATGAACTCCGACTCACCCAGCAGATAGAACGCTCCGCCGCAGGCCATCCCGTCGACGGCGGCGACCACCGGCTTCCACAGGTCGTTCGCCTTCGGGCCGATGGCCAGCAGCGGGTCGTCGATCGCGTACGGGGACGGCGGCTGGGGCACGGACGCGGACCGGTCCAGGCCGGTGCAGAACGCCCGCTCACCCGCGCCGGCCAGCACCACCGCGCGCACCGCCTCGTCCCGGCGCAGCCGCCGCCACACCGCCGCCAGCTCCTCGGCCGTCTCCAGATCGATCGCGTTGAGCCGCGCGGGCCGGTCGAGGGTGACGACCGCGACGCCGTCGGCCGCCTCGCAGGTCACGGTCACGGCCGCTCCAGCAGCCAGCGCGGCACGGTCACTCCGCGCGGCGGCGTGTGGAACACGACCTTCACCGGGGCGCCGATCCGGATCCGCGCCGGGTCGACCGAGTCCAGCGGCGCGTCGGGCGCGGCCACCAGGTTGCCGACGAGCCGGATGCCCGCGGCGTCGGCGAGCTCGACGAGGACCACGGGGTACGGCGCCTGTGCGGCGTACGCGGGCAGCAGCGGTGGATGGGGCACCACATACGACCAGATCCGGCCGCGTCCGCTCGTCCGGCGCCAGGCGCTCGCGAACGACTGGCAGCGCGGGCAGCAGGGCCGGGGCGGGAAGCGCGGCACCCCGCAGCCGGCGCACGCCTGGACGCGCAGCTCGCCGCGGGCCGCGTACTCCCAGAACGGCGCCCCGTCCTCGTCGGGGACCGGCGACAGCAGGGCGTTGTCAGTGGGGTCGGTCACGATGGTGGTCATGAGCGCTCAACTCCTCAGCAGCAGGGCCGAGGTGGGGACCCCCTCGCCCGCGGTGACCAGGCACGTGGCGGCGTCCGGGACCTGCGCGGTGCTGGTGCCGCGCAGCTGCCGGACGCCTTCGGTGATGAGGTTGAAGCCGTGGACGTACGCCTCGCTGAGCCCGCCGCCGCCGGTGTTGAGCGGCAGCCGCCCGCCGATCTCCAGGGCGCCGCCCTCGGTGAAGGCCGCGCCCTCGCCGCGCCCGCAGAAGCCGTAGCCCTCCAGGGAGAGCGGGATGAGCGGGGTGAACGCGTCGTAGATCTGGGCCACGTCCACGTCCTGCGGCCCGAGGTCGGCGGATTTCCACAGCTGCCGGGCGGCGGTCCACGCGGGGCCGGTGAGCGGGTCGTCGGACCAGTAGTTGACCATCCCGTGCACCTGCGCGGGCAGGCCCTGGGCGGCGGCGTGCACGTACACCGGCTGGTGGCGGCAGTCGCGTGCCCGCTGGGCCGAGACCACGACGCAGGCGAGCGCCCCGTCAGTCTCCAGGCAGTTGTCGAACAGGCACAGCGGCTCGCTGATCCAGCGCGCCGTCATGTACATCTCGCGGGTCAGCGGCCGCTCGTACATGACTGCGGCGGGGTTCTGGTTGGCCCGGTTGCGGCAGGCCAGCGCGACATTGAACAGGTGGTCGCGGGTAGCGCCGTACTGGTGCATATAGCGGCGGGCCAGCAGGCCGATCTCGTCGACCGGGCGCAGCAGCCCGAAGGGGCGGGTCCACTGGGCGGGGGTGGGCAGCTGTGCGCGGGTGTCGGTCCAGGGCCGGGGGCCGCTGCCGCGCTTGCGGGACCGCCAGGCGACGCCGACCCCGGCCTGTCCGGTGGCGATGGCGGCGGCGAGGTGGGCGACGGTCGCGCAGGAGCCCCCGCCGCCGTAGCCGACCTTGCTGAAGAAGGTGACGTCGCCCGCGCCGATCGCCTTGGCGAGCTCGACCTCGTCGGTCTCCTCCATGGTGTACGAGGCGAGGGCGTCCACCTCGGACGGGGGGATCCCGGCGTCGTCCAGCGCGGCCAGGACCGCGCGGCAGGCCAGGGTCTTCTCGGACTCGGCCAGGTGCCGGGCGAATTCGGTCCGGCCGATGCCGACTATGGCTGTCGCGTCCTTGAGGGCTGCCCCCATCGCCCACCTCCGTGGTCGGGCCGCAGGTGCTGACAGCCGGGAAGGCTACCGCTAATCTGACGGTCAGTCAGCTAGTGTGTCGCGGCGGACCCGGGGAAGCTCCCGATGGGGACGCCGCGGGCCGAGGGGAGCCACCGGTGGGGGAACACGCGGCACCGAGGACCGTTCCGCGCCTCGTCCGCTGGGCCGCGCGGCGGTACGGCACCGCCGAGGCCGTCGCCGAAGGCCGCGGCCGACTGACCTACGCGGCACTCGGCGAGCGCGTGGACCAGGCCGCCGCGGGCTGCGTCGCCGCCGGGGTGCGGCCCGGCGACCGGGTCGCCGTCTGGGCGCCCAACACCACCGACTGGATCGTCTGCGCGCTCGGCGCCGTGTCGGCCGGAGCCGTGCTCGTCCCGGTCAACACCCGCTTCAAGGGCGCCGAGGCGGCCGAGGTGCTGCGCCGTACGCGAGCCACCGCTCTCTTCGTCACCGGCACCTTCCTCGGTGCCTCCTACGTGGCGTCGCTGCGCCGGGCGGCGGGGGAGGGGCCCGGCCGCGGCCCGCTGCCCGGGCTGCCCCATCTGCGCGAGGTCGTCGTCCTGTCCGGTGACGCGCCGGAAGGCTTCCGCACCTGGAAGGAGTTCCTCACGGCGGGCGCGCGCGTGCCGTCCTCCGCCGTGCGGGCCGCCGCCGACGCCGTACGGCCCGAAGACCCCTCCGACATCACCTTCACGTCCGGCACCACCGGCCACCCCAAGGGCGTGGTCATCACCCACGGGCAGACCCTGCGCGTGTACGCACAGTGGAGCGAACTGGCGGGCCTGGAGCGCGGCGACCGCTATCTGATCGTCAACCCCTTCTTCCACACCTTCGGCTACAAGGGGGGCGTGATCGCCTGCCTGCTGCGCGGCGCGACGATGGTGCCGCAGCCCGTCTTCACGGCGGAGACGGCGCTGGCCAACATCGCGGCCGAACGCGTCAGCGTGCTGCCGGGGCCGCCCACCCTCCACCAGTCCATCCTGGACCATCCGGCCCGCGGCGCCCACGATCTGTCGACGCTGCGGCTGGTGGTCACCGGCGCGGCCGTGGTCCCACTGGAACTGGTCAGGCGCCTTCGCTGCGAACTGGGTGTGGCCACCGTGCTGACCGCGTACGGATTGACGGAGGCGTCCGGCACCGTCACCATGTGCCGCCGCGGCGACCCGCCCGACGTCATCGCGCGCACCTCCGGGCGGCCCCTTCCGGGTACGGAGGTGAAGGTGACCGCACCGGACGGCCGGGAGGTCCCGGCAGGCACCCCGGGGGAGGTCCTGGTCCGGGGCTACCACGTCATGTCCGGCTACTTCGAGGACCCGGACGCCACCGCGCGGGCCGTCACGCGGGACGGCTGGCTGCGCACCGGCGACATCGGCGTCCTGGACGAGCACGGCAATCTGCGGATCACCGACCGCGTCAAGGACATGTTCGTCGTGGGTGGGTTCAACGCCTACCCGGCCGAGATCGAACGGATGCTGGCCCGCCACCCGGACATCACCGACGTCGCGGTGGTGGGGGTTCCCGACCCCCGGCTGGGCGAGGTGGCCAAGGCGTACGCCGTGCGCCGGCGCGGCGCGCCGCTGACCGCCGACGACCTGATCGCCTGGGCCCGGCGCGAGATGGCCAACTACAAGGTGCCCCGGCAGGTGGAGTTCGTCGCCGAGCTGCCGCGCAACGCGAGCGGAAAGGTGCTCAAGGCACGGCTGCGCACGCTCGGCTGACGGCACCGTCGAAGCCGAGCGGGGCCCATGCCGCTCTGCGTCTGCGAACGCGCACGGGGCCGGGGGATTCCCCCGGCTCCGGCTGCGCTGTGCTCCCGAACCTAGGCGGCGTGAGCGTCCTGCGGGGTGGCTGCGGCGCCGTCCGCGTGGTGGTCGTTCACTACGTACGTTCCCGTCTCTGCGTGGCTGTCGGCCAGTGCGGGCGCTGCCGAACCGGCGGCGAGCGCTGCCGCGAAGGCTATGGCGACCAGGGCTTTTTTGGGGCGAGTCATTCCAACTCCTAGGTGGGGAGCAAACATATGGTTTGCGAATCGAAACCAAGGCCAATGGTATGGGAGTTAGTGCGTGAGCGCTCCTGATTGGAGCAATTCGTGCGGTGTGCGTACCAGAGCAGTTCGATCCCCCGAGGGGACCGGCTGCGGTGACTCCCCCTCCAAGTCACCGTCGCCGGTCCCCGGCTCCCCCGGTGCGATGCGGTTCCGCGGCGGCTACGCCTGGCCGCTGTCCGCGTGGCTGTCCTGCGTGACGGCCGTGCCGTCGGCGTGGCTGTCCGCCGGCTTGGTGGTCACCCCGTCCGCGTGGCTGTCCTTCGGCTTCACGACGGGCTTGTCGGCGAGCGGCTTGACGCCGATCCCGTCGGCGTGGCTGTCGAGCGGCTTGATGGTCGCCCCGTCGGCGTGGCTGTCCAGCGTGGCGAGGTTGGCGCCGTCGGCGTGGCTGTCCAGCGGCCGGTAGGCGTCGGACGAAGGCTTCTTGTCCGTCATGGGGCTCAACTCCTGTGACTGTGGTTGTCAGGGCGCAGAACCCGCCCGGCGACTCCCCCGTGGGTCGCCGGACGGGCTTATTTTCAGGGCCGCTCACCCTAACGGTGGGGCCTGACAACCGACCCGTCTGCCCCCCGCGGGGACGGATCGACTGCCTTAAGGCTGCCGGGTGGCGATAAACGATTGATGAACGCTCCGCTCGCGTTCCGCTACGCGGCGGCCGCGGGCGTCAACAGCAGGCGGACGTCTTCCGCCTCTGCCGCGTTCAGGCGCTCGTGGATGGCCAGCGCCTCGCGCCAGCAGGCCCGGGCGCGGTCGGGCTGCCCGAGGGCGTCGAGCGCCTTGCCCAGCACCGTCAGCACCGTGCCGCGGCGCCATTCACCGCCGATGAACCGCAGTGCCAGGGCCTGTTCGGCGTGGGTCGCCGCCTCCGCCGGGCGATCCGCCGCCAGGTGGACCTCGGCCAGCCGGGCGTGCGTGGACCCCTCCCAGAGGCGCTGCCGGTTGTCGTGGAACAGCGCCAGCGCCTCGGTCAGCTGGACCATCGCATCGGCGTGCCGGTCCGCGTGCAGCAGTGCGAGGCCGAGCGCGTAACGGCCGTTGGCGACCCGCAGCGCCATCCCCAGGCCGCTGTAGATCTCCGTGCCCTCGGCGGCCAACTCGATGGCGCTGTCGGTGCGGCCGGTCGCCGCGTGCACCCTGGAGGTGTTGCAGAGCACGCTCGCCACGCCGGGCAGGTTGCCGTCGGCGCGGAACGCCTCGAGCGCCTGGCCCAGGTACTCCTCGGCGTCCTCGTACCGCTTCTGGTACAGCGCGATGATGCCGCGGTCGTTCGGCGATTCGCAGGCGGGAACGGGATCTTCCGCCGCCAGCGCCAGGAGCATGGCGCGCCGGGCCTCCTCCTCCGCTTGCTCGAAGCGGGAGGCGAACCGGTTCATGTGGGCGATCCTCAGCCTGGCGCGGCCCTCGGCACGCGGGTCCTCGGCGGCGTGCGCCGCGTCCCTTACGGCCAGTGCCGCCACCTCGTACTGCCGGGAGTTGGAGCCCGACTCGGCCAGGTCCGTGGCGGCGAGGAGCAGATCGACCGCGCGCCGCAGTGTGGCGCCGCGGGCGCACTGCTTGACGCATGCCAGCAGGCAGTCGGCCTCCGCGAACAGCCAGTCCAGGGACTCCTTGCGGTCGGCGAAGTCCAGCCCCGGGTAGCTGGTGGGCTCCAGGTGGTCCACCAGCCGGTCGCCCGGCCGCTCCAGAGCGAACACCCGGGCCGCGCTGGCCAGATAGAAGTCCAGCAGCCGCGACCGCGCGGCGTCCCGCTCCGCGGGGGGCTGCTCGTCCCGCTCGGCGCAGGCGCGCGCGAACAACCGCACCAGGTCGTGGTAGCGGTAGCGGCCCGGCGCGGCGGACTCCAGCAGGCTGGTGTCCACCAGCGACTCGAGCAGGTCCTCGGTGTCCGCGACGCCCATGTCGAGTACGGCAGCGGCGGCGGCCAGCGAGATGTCGGGACCGTCCGCCAGCCCCAGCAGCCGGAAGGCGCGGGCCTGCTGCGGTTCCAGCTGGCCGTAGCCGAGTTCGAAGGTGGCCTTGACGGCGAGGTCGCCGGCGCGCAGCTCGTCCAGCCGGCGCCGCTCGTCCGCGAGCTTGCGGGCCAGGACCGACACCGACCAGGTGCGGCGGGACGCCAGCCGGGAGGCGGCGATCCGGATCGCCAGCGGCAGGAAGCCGCAGGCGGCCACTACGTCCATGGCGGCGTCCCGCTCGGCGTTCACCCGCTCCCGCCCGACGATGCGGGTGAACAGGACGAGCGCCTCCTCCGGGCTCATCACGTCCAGGTCCACCAGATGGGCGCTCTCCAGGTCCACCATGCGGTTGCGGCTGGTGACCAGGGCCGCGCAGCCGTCGGCGCCGGGCAGCAGCGGACGCACCTGGGCGGCGTCCCGGGCGTTGTCCAACAGGGCCAGGATGCGGCGGCCGTCCAGGAGGGAGCGGTAGAGCGCGGCGCGCTCCTCGACGCCGTCGGGGATGGCGTTGTCCGGGGTGCCGAGGGCCCGCAGGAAGGAGCCCAGGACGGCCTCCGGCTCGGCGACGACCGGGCCGGTGCCCTGGAGGTCGACGTAGAGCTGGCCGTCCGGGAAGTGGTGCCGCGCGGCGTGCGCCACATGCACGGCCAGGGTGGTCTTGCCGACGCCGCCGATCCCGGCGACCGCCGACACGGCCATGACGCTGCCCTCGCTGCTGCCCAGCTGCTCGCTGAGCTCCTGTACGAAGGCGGCCCGGCCCGTGAAGTCCGCGACGGTCGCGGGCAGCTGGGCGGGGCGCACGAACGTCGCCCCGGCGCCGGAGTGCTCCGCGACGGCGCTGGCGGGCGCGGCCAGCTCGGCGTCCGCCTGCAGGATGCGCTGCTGGAGCTCGGAGAGCTCCGGGCAGGGATCCACCCCCAGCTCGTCCGCCAGCAGCCGGCGGGTGTCGGCGTAGACGGCCAGCGCCTCCGCCTGCCGCCCACTGCGGTACAGCGCCAGCATCAGCAGCTCGCGCAGCCGCTCGCGCAGCGGATGGGCGGCGGTCAGCGCGGTCAGCTCCGAGACCGCCTCCGCGTGGTGGCCGAGCTCCAGGTCCAGGTCGAGCCGGGTCTCGATGAGCGAGCGGTGCCACTCCTCCAGACGGGCGCGCTGGGTCTCCGCGTACGGGCCGGAGAGGCCGGCCAGCGGTTCGCCGTCCCACAGCGCCAGTGCCTCGCCGATCAGTTCGCGGGCCCGCTCCCGGTCACCGGAGTGCCGTGCCTTGTCCGCCTCGGCGGCCAACTGCTCGGCCACTTCGGTGTCCAGGGCGCCCATGCCGGTGCGGATGGCGTAGCCGCCGGACTCGCTCACCAGGGCCTCCGCCTCCGCCCCGAAGGCTTTGCGGAGCCGGGAGGCGTACGTACGCAGCGCCGCCACCGCCGCCTGCGGCGGCTCCTCGCCCCACAGCCCGTCGACCAGTTCCGGGGCCGTCGCGGTGCGCCCGCCGCGCAGCAGCAGGGCCGCGAGCAGCGCACGCTGCTGCGGTGAGCCGAGGCCCAGCGGTTCCTCGCCCCGCCAGGCCCGGACCGGTCCGAGCACGGCGAAGCGCAAACGCGGCCCGTGCCCCTTGTCGCCGGTCATGGTCTCCCCCTGCCTGTGCCTGCCAGTCGCACCGGTCAGTTTGCCTTGTCCATGCCCCCTGCGTCAGTAGGGGCCGGTGCTCTCCACAAGGCCCGCCAGAGTTGTCCGAACTCACACAGCTGGCGGCTCGTCAGTTTTATGCCAGGAAATCGATTCTGTTCCGTTTAGCAGGCGCGGGTACGGCGGTTGGGGCCGTCCGGAGGAGCCGTCCGGCGGGCGGTCCGGGGCCCTCGAAGAGCCGGTGCCGGTGGCCGTGCCGGACAGCAGTTCCCGCACCTCGTGCTGCTCCGGCGACCCCAGGTGCTCGTAAATGGCGAGCGCTTCGTCCCAGCATGCGCGCGCTCGGTCGGTCTGTCCGATGGCGTCAAGCGCTCTGCCGAGCAGTGTCAGGAAGGCGCCACGGCGCCACGCGCCGCCCATGCCGCGCAACGCCAGTGCGCGCTCGGCGTGTTCCGCGGCGAGCGCCGGACGGTCCGCCAGTAGAAGGGTTTCGGCCAACCGGTAGTGCGTCATGCCCTCCCAGAGCTGCTGGCGGCACACTCTGAAAATGCCCAGAGCGCCGGTCAGTTGGGTCACGGCCTCGTCCGGGCGGCCCGCCCGGGTGAGCGCGATGCCCAGGGCGTACATGCCGTTTCCGAGCCGCAGTGAGACCCCAAGCCTCCGGTAGATGGCCAGCGCCTGCTCGATCATCTCCAGCCCGTCCTGGGTGCGTCCGGTGTTCAGCCGGGTCCTGGCCAGGTTGGACAGCGCGCTCGCCTCGCCGGGCTCGTCGCCGATGGCGCGGAAGGCGCGGAGCGCCTGGGCGAAGCACTCGGCGGCGTCCTGCTGCCGGTTCTGGTTCAGGGCGATGATGCCGCGCTGGTTGTACATCCGCCCGATGAGCGGATCGGCGGCGGCGCGCCCCAGCTCGATGGCCCCGCGCAACTCGCGGTCCGCCTCCTGGAACCGCCCGCCGAAGTTGCACAGGTGCCCCAGGGTGGAGCGGGCGCGCCCCTCGGCGCGGGCGTCCCGGGCGGCCTGCGCCGCCTCGCGGACGGCCCGGGCCGCGGCCTCGTACTGACGGGACTTCGCGCCCGACTCGGCGAGGTCGAGGGCGACGATGAGCAGGTCGGCGGTCCGGCGCAGCATGGGTGCGCCGACGCACTGCCGGGCGCACGCGATCAGGCTGTCGGCCTCGGTGAACAGCCAGTCCAGGGCCTGTGCGGGGGTGGTGAAGGCCGGCCCGCGCCGGGCGGTGGGCGCCAGATGCTCCACGGTCGGGTCGCCGGGGCGCTCCATCGCGTGCACCCGGCCCGCCGTGGCGAGGTAGAAGTCCAGCAGCCGGGAGAGCGCCGCTTCCCGCTCGGCGGGCCCCTGGTCGCGTTCGGCGCACGCGCGGGCGTACAGGCGCACCAGGTCGTGGAACCGGTAGCGGCCGGGCACCGCCGACTCCAGCAGGGAGATGCCGACCAGGGAGTCCAGCAGCCGCGCGGTGGCGTCGGTGTCCATGTCGAGTACGGCAGCGGCGGCGGCGAGCGAGATGTCGGGGCCGTCGGCGAGGCCGAGCAGCCGGAAGGCGCGGGCCTGCTGGGGTTCCAGCTGGCCGTAGCCGAGTTCGAAGGTGGCCTTGACGGCGAGGTCGCCGGCGCGCAGCTCGTCCAGTCGGCGCCGCTCGTCGGCGAGCTTGCGGGCCAGGACGGAGACGGTCCAGGTGCGGCGGGCGGCCAGCCGGGAGGCGGCGATCCGGATCGCCAGCGGCAGGAAGCCGCAGGCGGCCACCACCCGCCTGGCCTCCTCGCGTTCGACGTCGGCGCGCTCCTGCCCGACGATGTGCGCGAAGAGCGCGTACGCCTCCCGTGGGCTCATCACGTCGAGGTCGACCAGGTGGGCGCTGTCCAGGTCGGACATCCGGGCCCGGCTGGTGACCAGCGCGGCGCAGCCGTCGGTGCCCGGGAGCAGCGGGCGGACCTGCGCGGCGTCGCGGGCGTTGTCCAGCAGCGCCAGGACGCGGCGGCCGCCGAGCGCGGAGCGGTAGAGCGCGGTGCGCTGCTCCACGCCGTCGGGGATCGCGGCGTCGGGGGTGCCCAGGGCGCGCAGGAACGAGCCGAGGACGGCCTCCGGTTCGGCGGGCGAGGAGCCGGTGCCCCGCAGGTCGATGTAGAGCTGGCCGTCGGGGAAGTGCGCGCGGGCCTCGTGCGCGACATGGACGGCCAGCGCCGTCTTGCCGATGCCGCCGGTGCCGGCCACGGAAAGGACCGCGGGCGTGCCGCCGCGCACGGAACCGAGCCGGGCGCTGAGCTCGCCGACGACGTCCGTGCGGCCGGTGAAGTCGGCGACAGTGGCGGGCAGCTGCGCGGGCCGTACGGGCGCCGCGGGGGAGGGCGGCGCGGCGGGCGCGCCGGCGGGCCGGGCCAGGTCCGGGTCCCGGCGCAGGATGCGCTGCCGGGTCTGGGTGAGCCGCTCGCCGGGGGCGATGCCGAGTTCGGCCGCGAGCAGCCGGCGGGTGTCGGCGTAGACGGCCAGGGCCTCCGCCTGCCGCCCGCTGCGGTACAGGGCCACCATGAGCAGCTCGCGCAGCCGCTCGTGCAGCGGGTGCGCGGCGGTGAGCGCGGTGAGCTCGGAGACGGCGTCGGCGTGCCGGCCGCGCTCCAGCGCCAGGTCGAGCCGGGCCTCGGCCAGGGCGAGATGCTCGTGCGGGTGCTCCCGCGTGTGGGCTTGAGGGCGGTCCTGCGGGCGGTCCTGGGCGCGTTCGGGCGCGTGGGCCGCCGCGTGGTCTTCCGCATGGTCGCGTCGGCGCGCCTGGAACGGTCCGGTGCCGGTGTGCGCCCCGGTATCCCCGTGCGCCCCGGTCCCCTCGTCGGCCCCGTCGGCCCCGGGGGCGGCATGCGCCCCATGGTCCTCGCCGTCCGGGTGGCCGCCGGCCGGGCCGAGCGCCGTGGAGTGCGGCGGTCGCCTGTGCCCCTGCCCCTTGTCCTGGGCCATGGTTTCCCCCTGCGCGTACTTTCTCGCTGCGCTGGCCAGTCTGCCCTGCCGGGCCCGTCACGTCAGCACGGATGCGCGTGAGTACGTACCGGGAAGGGGTGGCGACTCAGAGCTGACGCATCGTCAGATCGGCGCTACGGTGGCACCCATGGAGAGCTTCCCGGAGATCATCTCGGTGGACGACCACACGGTTGAGCCCCCGCACGTCTGGCGGGACCGCCTTCCGTCGAAGTACCGCGACGTGGGCCCCCGCGTCGTCCGCGCCCCGCTGAAGGACCTCACCTTCGTGGGCGGCAGGTTCGCCCCCGTCATGGGCGGCCCCGGGGACGAGGGGCCGCTCGCGGACTGGTGGGTCTACGAGGACCTGCGCCGCCCCCTCACCCGGCTGGACACGGCCGTCGGCTACGACCGGGACGAGGTCAGGCTCGAAGCGATCACCTTCGAGCAGATGCGGCCGGGTTCGTTCTCGGTACCGGAGCGACTGGCCGACATGGACCTCAACCATGTCCGCTCCGCCCTGTGCTTCCCCACCTTTCCGCGTTTTTGCGGACAGACGTTCACCGAGTCCAAGGACCGCGAACTCGGGCTGCTGGGGGTGCGGGCGTACAACGACTGGATGGTGGAGGAGTGGTGCGGGCCGCAGGCGGGCGGGCGCCTGATACCGCTGACCCTCATCCCGCTGTGGGACCCGGAGCTGGCCGCCGCCGAGGTGCGCCGCAACGCCGCCCGCGGGGTGCGGGCCGTCTGCTTCTCGGAGATCCCGCCGCGCCTGGGACTGCCGTCGGTGCACACCCGTGCCTGGGACCCCTTCCTCGCGGCCTGCGAGGAGACCGGCACCGTCGTCGCCATGCACATCGGCTCGTCCTCGCGGATGCCGTCCACCTCGGCGGACGCGCCCCCGGCGGTCGGTTCCACCATCACCTTCGCCAACTGCTGCTTCTCGCTGGTCGACTGGCTGATGTCCGGGATCTTCGACCGCTTCCCCCGGCTGCGGATCATGTACGCGGAGGGGCAGATCGGATGGATCCCGTACATCCTCGAGCGCGCGGACGTGGTCTGGGAGGAGAACCGCGGCTGGGGCGGGGTGGCGGACAAGGTGCTGCGACCGCCCTCGGAACTCTTCGCGGAGCACGTCTACGGCTGCTTCTTCGACGACCCGGTGGGGCTGCGCAACCTCGACGCGATCGGGGTGGGAAACGTGCTGTACGAGACCGACTATCCGCACTCCGACTCCACCTGGCCCCGCTCCCGGGAGGTCGGCGAGGCGCAGATGGCGCACCTGCCGCCCGAGACCGTGGAGCGGATCGTCCGGGGCAACGCCGTCGAACTCCTGGGGTTGACCGAGGACGGGCTCTGGGCGGGCCCCTGACCTGACCGGCCCGTACGCCCGTCCGGGTGGCGGGCCGCGGTGGTGTCCTCCGCGCGGGCGTGGCCTTCGGCGCGTGCCCGTCCCTGGCGTCCCATGATGGCCGTATCGGACATACGTAGCCATCTGGAGGCGTCCATGGGCTGGTCGGCACGGCGGGGAAGGGGGGCCGCGCTGTCCGCCTGCGCGCTGCTCATGGCGCTGGCGCTGACGGCCTGCGGCGACGGAGACGGAGACGGCGAGGAGCCGGAGCGGACCCCGACGAAGACGGCCACCCCGTCGCCGTCCCCGACCGGGACCCCGGACCCCGCGGACTTCGTCGCGAAGATCGACAACCCGTATCTGCCGCTCGCGCCCGGCACCACGTTCCGCTACCAGGGCGTCGGTGACGAGGGGCAGAAGGAGGAGGGCGTCGTCGAGGTCACCCGGCAGACCAAGGAGATCCTCGGGGTGCGCACCACCGTCGTACGGGACACCGTCCGGGAGGACGGCGAGGTCGTCGAGGACACCTTCGACTGGTACGCCCAGGACCGCGACGGCAACGTCTGGTACTTCGGCGAGGCCTCCAAGGACTTGGAGGGCGGCAAGGTCGTGAGCACCGAGGGCTCGTGGCAGGCGGGCAAGGACGGCGCCGAGCCCGGCATCGTCATGGAGGCCCACCCCAAGGCCGGGGACGTCTATCGCCAGGAGCACGCCAAGGGCGTGGCCGAGGACATGGGCGAGGTGCTCGGTCTGGACGAGGAGGTCACGGTGGCGTACGGCAAGTTCGACCGCGTGCTGAAGACCAAGGACTTCACTCCGCTGGAGCCCGACGTGGTCGAGCACAAGTTCTATGCCCGGGGCGTGGGTCTCGTGCGCGAGGAGGCGGCCGAGGGCGGCAAGGGGCACCTGGAACTGGTGGAGGTCACCCGCCCCTGATCCGGGTTCGCCCGCCCCGCCTATTGTCTGATGGTCCGTCAGATACCACGATGGCGGACGTCGGGCGCGACCGAGGGAGGCTGCGTGGGCGGCAAGGGCAAGGGCAAGGGCAAGGGCAACGGCAGCGGCGGCCGCGGCGGTAGCGGCAGCGGCAGCGGCAACCGCGGTAGTGGCGATAGCGGCGACACCGGCAGCGGTGACGGCGGCGGCATACGGGTTCTGCCACGGGACCGGCTCAGCTACGGCATCCAGCTCCCGGTCCAGTCGCAGAGCACCCTCTACGCCGAGTCGTGGGAGGCCGGGGCGGGGCCCGCCGACCTGGTCGCCGTCGCCCGCGCGGCCGACCGCCTCGGCTTCGCCTACGTCGCCACCTGCGACCATGTGGGCGTGCCGCGGCGGCTGGCCGCCGCCATGGGCACCGTCTGGTACGACCCGGTGGCCACCCTGGCGTATCTCGCCGCCGCCACCGAACGGGTGCGGCTGCTCAGCCACGTCGCCGTCGTCGTACTGCGCCACCCGCTGCTCACCGCCAAGCAGTACGCCACCCTCGACCGGCTCTCCGGCGGGCGGCTGATCCTCGGGGTGGGCGCCGGGCACGTGGCGGAGGAGTTCGCGGCGCTGGGGGTGGACTTCGACCGGCGCGGAACGCTGCTGGACGAGACGGTCGACGCGCTCAAGGCGGGACTGGGCCCCGAGGAGTTCTGGGAGTTCCACGGCGAGCGCCTGGACGTCTCCGGCCTGGGGCAGGCGCCCCGCCCCGCCCAGCTGCCGCGGCCCCCGCTGTGGGTCGGCGGATCCTCGCCCGCCGCGCTGCGCAGAGCGGCGGTGCGCGGTGACGGGTGGCTGCCCCAGGGGGACCCGCGGGACCGCCTGCCGGAGCTGATCGCCCGGCTGCGCGCCCTGCGCGAGCGGGCCGGGATCGCCGAACCCGCCGAGATCGGCGCCATCGCCGAACCCTGTTACGTCGGGGCGCCGCGCTGGCGGGTCGGCCGCCGGACCCTCGCCGGACCCGGCGAGCGGATCGCGGAGAGCCTGCGTGCGTACCGGGCGATGGGCGTGGACCAGGTCCAGGTGCGCTTCCGCAGCCGCGACAGGGGTGAACTGACCGACCAGATGGCGGCGTTCGCCGCCGAGGTCGCCCCGCACCTGACCGACTAGGCGGAGACCTGGGGGCGGCGCCCCCAGGGCACATCCAAGGGCCGCAACCTCAGGGAGGCAACGGTGGGCAAGCTCGAGGGACGCGTCATCCTCGTCACGGGCGCGGCGCGCGGCCAGGGCGCGGCGGAGGCACGCCTGTTCGCCGCGGAAGGCGCACGAGTCGTACTGACCGACGTCCTGGACGGCCAGGGCGAGGCGCTGGCCGCGGAGCTCGGCCCGGACGCGGCGGCCTACGTCCACCTCGACGTCGGCGCGGAGGACGACTGGGCGGCCGCCGTCGCCGCCGCCAAGGCCCTCTTCGGCAAGATCGACGGACTGGTCAACAACGCCGGCGTGCTGCGCTTCAACGAGCTGGTGAACACCCCGCTGGAGGAGTTCGAGACCGTGGTGCGGGTCAACCAGGTGGGCGCGTTCCTCGGGATGCGGGCGGTGGTCCCGGAGTTGGCCGCGGCGGGCGGCGGGACGATCGTCAACACCGCCTCCTACGTCGCGCTGTCGGGCATGGCCTTCCTCACCGCGTACGCCGCGACGAAGGCCGCCGTCGTCGGGATGACCCGGGTGGCGGCGATGGAGCTGGCCGGGCGCGGCATCCGGGTCAACGCGATGTGCCCGGGAGCGGTGGACACGGCCATGACCAACCCGGCCCTGCTGGACCCGGGTGCGGGCCCCGCCGTCCCTGCCGACGCGGCCGAGGCGCCCCAGGCCGCCGAAGCCGCGGACGGGCTGTACCGCAAGCTCGTGCCGCTCGCCCGGATCGGCCGGCCCGAGGAGGTCGCCCGGCTGGCGCTCTTCCTGTCCTGTGACGACTCCTCGTACATCACCGGCCAGCCGTTCGTCATCGACGGCGGCTGGCTCGCGGGCGTCTCCGTACTCTAGAATCTGACGCATCGTCAGATTAGGCTCGGTTGTCAGACCGCTTCGCGTCACTCGTAACCCCCAGGAGCGACCGTGGAATTCGGGATCTTTGTCCAGGGATACGTACCGGAGAGCCGGCGGCGGGCCGACCCGGAAGCCGAGCACCACGCGCTGATCGAGGAGACCGAGTACGTCATCCAGGCCGACCGGTCCGGCTTCAAGTACGCCTGGGCCTCCGAGCACCACTTCCTGGACGAGTACTCGCACCTGTCGGCCAACGACGTCTTCCTCGGCTATCTGGCGCACGCCACCGACCGCATCCACCTCGGCTCCGGGATCTTCAACCCGCTGCCGCAGGTCAACCACCCGGCCAAGGTCGCCGAGAAGGCCGCGATGCTCGACCACCTGTCCGGCGGGAGGTTCGAGTTCGGCACCGGGCGCGGCGCCGGCAGCCACGAGGTCCTCGGCTTCCTGCCGGGCATCACCGACATGGACCGCACCAAGGAGATCTGGGAGGAGACGATCGCCGAGTTCCCCCGGATGTGGCTCCAGGAGGAGTACGAGGGGTTCTCGGGCACGCACTGGTCGCTGCCGCCGCGCAAGGTGCTGCCCAAGCCGTACGGCCGCGCGCACCCCGCCATGTGGTACGCCGCCGGGTCGCCGTCCTCGTACGCCATGGCGGCCGAGAAGGGCCTCGGCGTGCTGGGCTTCAGCGTGCAGAAGGTCTCCGACATGGAGTGGGTGGTCGACTCGTACAAGACGGCGATCGAGCGGGCCCGGCCGGTCGGCGGCTTCGTCAACGACAACGTCATGGTGACCTCGACGGCGATCTGCGCCGAGACCCATGCCAAGGCCGTGGAGATCGCCGTCGGCGGCGGACTGCACTACCTCCAGTCGCTGCTCTTCCGCTACCACGACACCTTCCCCCGCCCCGACGGCATCCCCGAGTGGCCGCAACTGCTCCCCGAGTACACCGAGGAGGTCGTTGAGCTGCTGATCGCGGAGGAGCTGATGATCTGCGGCGATCCGGACGAGGTGTTCCGGCAGTGCGAGCGCTGGGAGCGGGCGGGTGCGGACCAGCTGTCCTTCGGGCTGCCGATCGGCATCGGTTACGAGGACACGCTGAACACCATCAAGATCATCGGCGAACACGTGATTCCGAAGATCGACACCGACCCGGTGCACCGGACGACCCGGTTCCGCCAGACGGCGGGCTGACCGGGGCCGGCGCGGCGGGGCCGGGGTCATCAGGCGCGAGAAGGGAGTCCGGCCATGCTCGACCACCTCATCCGCGGAGCGACGCTCGTGGACGGGACGGGCGCACCCGCCCGGGTCGCCGATGTGGGGCTGCGCGGCGGGCGGGTCGCGGTCGTCGCGGCACCGGGCGAGGTGGGAGAGCCGGCCCGCGGCGCCGAGGACGCGACCGGGCTGGTGCTCGCCCCCGGCTTCGTCGACCCGCACACGCACTATGACGCCCAGCTGTTCTGGGACCCGTACGCCACCCCCTCCATGCACCACGGCGTCACCACCGTCGTGGGCGGCAACTGCGGCTTCACCCTCGCACCGCTGCATCCGGACCGCCCCGAGGACGCCGACTACACCCGCCGCATGATGAGCAAGGTCGAGGGCATGTCGCTGGCGGCGCTGGAGCGGGGCGCCCCCTGGAACTGGTCCTCCTTCGGCGCGTACCTCGACGCCCTGGAGGGCCGGATCGCCGTCAACGCCGGGTTCATGGTCGGGCACTGCGCACTGCGCCGCCATGTGATGGGCCCGGACGCCGTCGGCGGCCGGCCGGACCAGGCGCAGCTGGAGCAGATGCTGGCACTGCTGCACGAGGCCATGGACGCCGGGGCCTGGGGGCTGTCCACCACCCAGTCGGGCACCCACTCCGACGGCGACGGCCGCCCGGTCGCCTCCCGGTACGCGGGGCCCGACGAGCTCATCGCGCTGTCCCGGGCGGTCGGCGAACACGAGGGAACCCAGCTGGAGGCCATCGTCCCCGGGTGCCTGGACCGGTTCGCGGACGAGGAGATCGACCTGCTGGTGGCGATGACCGCGGCCGCCGGACGCCCGCTGAACTGGAATGTCCTCACCATCGACGCGGCCGTGCCGGAACGGGTGCCGCGCCAACTGGTGCCCAGCGAGCGGGCGCGGCGGGCGGGCGGGCGGATCGTCGCGCTGACCATGCCGATCCTCACTCCCATGAACATGTCGCTGGGCACCTTCTGCGCGCTCAACCTCATCCCGGGGTGGGGCGAGGTCCTCGGGCTGCCGGTGCCGGAGCGGATCGCCCGGCTCCGCGACCCGCGGGTGCGGGCGGAGCTGCTGCGGCGTGCCCGGGGCCCCGAGGCCGGGGTGTTCCGGCGGCTGGCGGACTTCGACCGGTACGTCATCGGCGACACCTACACGCCCGCCAACGCGGGACTGACCGGCCGGGTCGTGGCGGAGATCGCCGCCGAGCGGGGGCAGGACGCCTTCGGCACCCTGGTGGAGATCTGCGCCACCGACGAGCTGCGCACGGTGCTGTGGCCGATGCCGACCGACAACGACCCGGACAGCTGGGAGCTGCGGCGGCGGACCTGGGAGCACCAGGACGTGCTGCTGGGCGGCTCGGACGCCGGGGCGCACCTGGACCGGATGTGCGGGGCGCCGTACACGACGCGTTTTCTCGGCGACTGCCTGCGGGGGCGCCGGCTGGTCGGCCTGGAACGCGCCGTACGGATGCTGACCGACGACCCGGCGCGGCTGTTCGGGCTGCGTGGGCGCGGCCGGATCGCCCCGGGCCGCCACGCCGATCTGGTGCTCTTCGACCCGGAACGGATCGACGCGGGCCCGGCCACGCTGGTGCACGACCTGCCGGGCGGCGGTCCGCGGCTGGATTCGCGGGCGGTGGGCGTGGTGAGCGTGCGCGTGGGCGGTGTGGAGACCGTACGGGACGGCGCGGTGACCGGCGCGATACCGGGCCGGGTGCTGCGGTCGGGCCGCGACACGGCGACAGGAAAAATTTGATTCAGGGCAAAACGGGCAGTGCTGCGGTTCTCGTATCGCGGAAGAATGCGGGAATGCCTTGCGAAGGTGTGGCCGTCCCGTCCATTTCCTTTGCATTGCTTGATCGAGTGCCGGTTTCCCTGGGTAATTCAAGGAAAAGCTTTTCGGATTCAAGTATTCCGGATGTGGAAACCGCAGCATTTAACGTCCTGTTCATGGTTGATGTGGAAGCGCGGCCGCAGGCTGGAGACGCGGTACCGGGAGTCGGCGACGGTGCCGGCGATGTGCGTGCCAAGGGGCTCAGCGGCAACTCGGTGGGACTGGTCGGCAGCGCCGTCATCGGCATCTCGACCGTGGCCCCCGTCTACTGCCTCACCTCGACGCTCGGCCCGACGGTCGGCGAGGTCGGGCCGCAGATGCCCGCCGTCTTCCTCGCCGGGTTCCTGCCGATGCTGCTGGTCGCCTTCGCGTACCGCGAGCTGAACAAGGCCGTGCCGGACTGCGGCACCTCCTTCACCTGGACGGTGAAGGCGTTCGGCCCGCGTGTCGGCTGGATGTGCGGCTGGGGCCTGGTGATCGCCACGATCATCGTGCTCTCCAACCTCGCCGGCGTCGCCACCTCCTTCTTCTATCTGCTGCTCGGCGAACTCACCGGCAGCGGTTCGGTCGCCGCGCTGGACGACAACAAGCCCGTCCACGTCCTCACCACCCTCGTCTTCATCGCCGTCGCCACGGCGATCAGCTACCGGGGCATGACCGTCACCAAAGGCGTGCAGTACGCGCTGGTCGGACTTCAGCTCGCGGTGCTCGCAGTCTTCGCCGTGCTCGCCGTGGCCAAGGCCCGCTCCGGCGACTTCGCGGGGTCCATCGACTTCTCCTGGACCTGGCTGGACCCCTTCGCCATCGAGTCCTTCTCGGCGTTCACCGCCGGCCTGTCACTCTCGATCTTCATGTTCTGGGGCTGGGATGCCTGTCTGACGGTCAACGAGGAGACCCAGGGCAGCGAGAAGACCCCCGGCCGCGCCGCCATGCTCGCCATGGCCGTCCTGATCGCCTCGTACCTGCTGACCGCCGTCGCCGCCCAGATGTTCTCCGGCGTCGGCACCAAGGGCCTGGGCCTGGGCAACCCCGACACCTCCGGCAACGTCTTCGCCGCCCTCGCCGACCCCGTCATGGGCACCGCCCTCGGCGTGCTGCTCTTCGTCGCGGTCCTGGCCTCCGCGGCCGCCAGCCTCCAGACCACGTTCATCCCGGTCGCCCGCACAGTCCTGGCGATGAGCGCCTACCAGGCGCTGCCGCCCTCCTTCGCCCGCGTCCACCCCCGCTTCAAGTCCCCCGGCAGGGCCACCGTCGCGGCGGGCATCGCCACCGGCGTCTTCTACGCCGTGATGACCTACCTCAGCGAGAACGTGCTCATCGACACGATCTACGCGCTGGGCCTGATGATCTGCTTCTACTACGCCATCACCGCCTTCGCCTGCACCTGGTACTTCCGTGCCGAGCTGCGCCGTTCCGCACGCGACCTGTTCCTCAAGGGCGTCCTCCCGGTCCTCGGCGGACTGCTGCTCGCGGCCGTCTTCTTCAAGACGCTGATCGACATCCGGGATCCCGCGTACGGCACCGGAAGCTCCGTCCTCGGCGTCGGCTCGGTCTTCGTCATCGGCGTCGGGCTGCTGCTCCTCGGCCTGGTGATCATGCTGGTGATGCAGCGCCGCAGCCCGGCGTTCTTCCGCGGCCAGGTGCTGGCCCGATCCACCCCGGCGCTCGTCGTCGAGGACTGACGCCGGACCGGCGGACGGGCCGGACCGGCAAGGGGCCCAGGGCCGCACCGCCACCCGGCGGTGCGGCCCACGGCCCGCCCGCCGCCCCCGCTACGCCTCACCCAGGAAGATCGGGTTCGTCAGCGCGGCCATCGGACCCGGTATCCCGGACGCGCCGCCGTCCGCCGCCGCGTGCCGCACCTCCGCTCGCACATACGCCGCGTACGAGGCAGTGGTCCGCCATTCCACCGCGCCGGACCCGGACGGCGGCAGGGCCGCGGTGAACAGCTGGCCCTGGTCGGTGACGAAGCGCACCGAGCAGTCCGCCCCGACGCCGGAGACCTCCAGCCGGACCGTCACCGCCTCGTCGCGCCCGACCCTCAGGCGTCCGCCGATGTCCGCGTGCCGCCCCGGGCCACCGGTCGCCGAGAACGCCAGCCCGACCGCGGCGGACTCCGCTATCCAGCACCGGCCGGCCCGGATGCCGTCCTGGATCGCGGTGCGCGACAGGTCGTCGGCGAGCACCACGGTCTGCGGCATCCCCACCACCTGCGGTTCCCGGTGGGCGTCGCTGTGGCCCACGGCCGGCAGCCAGCGACCGCCCGAGCGGACCGAGGCCACCAGGGTGTTGTCCCACTCCGCGATCGTCACCTCGTCATCGGGAGTGAACGTGCTGTTCCACACCTCGACCGCGTCGGCCTCGTTGAACCCGAACTTCCAGTTGCAGCCGACGCAGGTGCCGTGCGGGTGCGCCGGGATCACCAGCCCGCCCGCCTGCCGGATCTTGCGCGCGTACCGCCCGAAGGCGTTGTCCCGGGCCCGGTAGCGCCAGTCGATGAAGACCCCGGGATCGGTGCCGAGCGCCACCACGTGGCCGTTGCGCGTGGTGACCTCCTCGCCGGTGAGAATCAGCAGGTCATCGCCCCACAAGCCCTCGAACGCGCCATGGCTGGAGGTGGTGTTGTGCTCGGTGGTGGTGATGAAGTCCAGCTTGGCGGCGCGCGCCGCGGCCACCAGCTCGGCGGGGGTGCGCTTGCCGTCCGAGTGCACCGTGTGCAGATGGCTGTCCCCGCGGTACCAGGCACGCCCCCGCCCCCTCGCGCGCTGCGGCGGATACACCGGCCTCGGGGTCTCGCCCTGTTCCCCGAACCGCAGCGTCACCGTCACCTCGTACGCCAGACCCTGCGGCGCGACCGTGTACGGGCCGAGCACGACATGCCAGGTCCCCGCGTTCACCGGACCCGCCAGATACCCGGGCGTCGCCTCCTCGGCGCTGATCGCGAACGCCGTACGGGCCCCGCCGGACCAGCCGCGGAAGCCGCGCCCGCCCAGCTCGTTGCCCCGCTCGTCGAATATCCCGATGTCGCAGGCGTTCCCCTGGGTGCCGGGCGGTACCACGGGCTTGTCGTAGCTGTAGGAGACGGCGATCTCCCGGACCCCGCGCGGCACCTCGACCGGCAGATAGACGAAGTCCGGCGACCCGGTCGGCAGATGCCCGCGGACCGTCCGCGTCCGCTCGTCCCGCGCCCCCGCGCCGTCCTGGTCCTCGGCGTGGGCGAACGTCACCGGGTCGAGTGTCAGCGCCCCCGCCGCACCCGCCAGAGCCGAAAGCCTGAGTACATCGCGTCGTCGCATCCGTGCCCCCCAGAGTCGGAAGTGCCGCGTGACACTGTTGTACGCCCACGCGACGCGAAGCGAAACGCCTGTGGATAACCGGGTGACGGTGCGAGAACATGCCCGGACCGGTGCGAGAACATGCACGCGACCAGCACCGTCCCGCTCCATCAGGCCCCTCGCGGAGGTGTCCACCCGGCATGCGGATCTCCACCACCATCTTCCTCACCGACGAGACCATCCGGCCCGTCCGACTCGCGCACGAGCTGGAACAGCGCGGCTTCGCCGCCCTCTACCTCCCCGAACACACCCACATCCCCGTCAGCCGCGACACCCCCGCCCCCGGCGGGGGACCGCTGGCCCGCGCCTACGGCCGCACCCTCGACCCCTTCGTCTCCCTCGCCCAGGCCGCCGCCGTCACCACCCGGATCGGCCTCGCCACCGGCATCACCCTCGTCGCCCAGCACGATCCCATCGCCCTCGCCAAGCGCGCCGCCACCCTCGACTTCGTCTCCGGCGGACGGTTCACCCTCGGCGTCGGCTTCGGCTGGAACGTCGAGGAGGCCGCCGACCACGGCGTCCACTGGCCCGCCCGCCGCCGCCTCGTCCGCGACCGCATGGCCCTGATGCGGGCGCTGTGGGCCGCCGAGCCGACCGCCTACGAGGGGGAGTTCGACTCCGTGAGCGCCAGCCACGCCCACCCCAAACCGGTACGGAACCGGCAGCCCGGCGACCCGCTCACCGGCCCCCGCACCCTCCTCGGCGGCGCCGCGGGGCCGAGGCTGTTCGCCGACGTCGCGGCCCACGCCGACGGCTGGCTCCCCGTCGGCGGCCGCGGACTGACCGAAGCCCTCCCGCGGCTGCGCCGGATCTGGGCGGACGCCGGCCGCGACCCGGCCGCGCTGGAGGTCGTCCCGTACGCCGTACTGCCGTCTCCGGGCAAGCTCGCGCACTACCGGGACCTCGGCATCGCCGAGGTGGTGCTGCAACTCCCGCCCGGCGACGACACCGAGGTCCTGCGCACGTTGGACGCGTACGCGCAGTACCTGTGACCGGGGGTGGGTTGCGGCTGCCGGGCCGCCGCGCCCCTATTCCCGGACAGGGCCCGGTCACGCGTGATCAGTCGCACAGATCCGCCGCCCCGGCGGAGCCGCCCGTGTCACAGGCCGCTCGTATCCTCGGAGGATGACCACGAGCGCACAGGGACCCCACACGTCCGCCCCCACCGCCAACGCCATGCGGCGTGCGCTCAAACGCGCCCGTGACGGAGTGGCGCTGGACGTCGCCGAGGCCGCGGTGCTGCTCCAGGCGCGCGACGAGGACCTGGTGGACCTGTGCGCGTCCGCGGCCCGGGTGCGGGACGCGGGCCTGGAGGCCGCGGGACGCCCCGGCGTCATCACGTACTCCAAGAGCGTCTTCATCCCGCTCACCCGCCTCTGCCGCGACAAGTGCCACTACTGCACCTTCGCCACCGTCCCCGGCAAGCTGCGCCGCGCGGGCCACGGAATGTTCATGTCCCCCGACGAAGTCCTCAGCATCGCCCGGCGCGGTGCCGAACTGGGCTGCAAAGAGGCGCTGATCACGCTCGGGGACAAGCCGGAGGAGCGCTGGCCCGAGGCGCGCGAGTGGCTGGAGGCCGAAGGGTACGACGACACCATCGCGTACGTACGGGCCATCTCGATCCGGATCCTGGAGGAGACCGGACTGCTGCCGCACCTCAACCCCGGCATCATGTCCTGGACCGACTTCCAGCGGCTCAAGCCGGTTTCCCCGTCCATGGGGCTGATGCTGGAGACCACGGCGACACGGCTGTGGAGCGAGCCCGGCGGGCCGCACTACGGCTCACCCGACAAGGAGCCCGCCGTCCGGCTGCGGCACCTGGAGGACGCGGGCCGCAGCTCCGTCCCCCTCACCAGCGGCCTGCTGATCGGGATCGGCGAGACGTACGAGGAACGCGCCGAGTCGCTCTTCGCGCTGCGCCGCGTCTCCCGCGCTTACCACGGCATCCAGGAACTCATCATGCAGAACTTCCGCGCCAAGCCGGACACGGCGATGCGCGGCATGCCGGACGCGGAGCTGGACGAACTCGTCGCCACCGTCGCCGTCGCCCGGCACATCATGGGCCCCTCCGCCTGCCTCCAGGCACCGCCCAATCTCGTCGACGACGAGTACGCGCGGCTCATCGGCGCCGGCATCGACGACTGGGGCGGGGTCTCCCCGGTCACCCCGGACCACGTCAACCCCGAGCGCCCCTGGCCCCAGATCGAGGAGCTGGCCGAGCGCTCCGCCGCCGCCGGCTTCGAGCTGCGCGAACGCCTGTGCGTCTACCCGGAGTTCGTGCAGCGCGGCGAGCCCTGGCTGGACCCCCGCCTGCTGCCGCACGTCCGCGCCCTGGCCGACCCGGAGACGGGCCTGGCGCGCGAGGACGCCGTGGTCGAGGGCCACCCCTGGCAGGAGCCCGAGGATGTGTTCGTCGCCTCGGGACGTACGGACCTGCACCACACCATCGACACCGAGGGCCGCACCGGCGACCGCCGCGACGACTTCGACGCCGTGTACGGCGACTGGGACGCGCTGCGGGAGGCGGCGGCCCCCGGCATGGTCCCGGAGAGGATCGACGCGGACGTCCGCGTCGCCCTGGCCCAGGCCGCCGACGACCCCACCAAGCTCACCGACCCGCAGGCCCTGGCCCTGCTGCACGCCGAAGGACCGGCGCTCGACGCCCTGTGCCGGATCGCCGACGACCTGCGCCGCGCGACCGTCGGCGACGACGTGACGTACATCGTCACGCGCAACGTCAACTTCACCAACGTCTGCTACACCGGCTGCCGGTTCTGCGCGTTCGCCCAGCGCAGGACCGACGCCGACGCCTACAGCCTGTCCCTGTCCCAGGTCGCCGACCGGGCGCAGCAGGCGTGGGACGTGGGCGCCGTCGAGGTGTGCATGCAGGGCGGCATCCACCCGGACCTGCCCGGCACCGCGTACTTCGACATCGCGCGCGCGGTGAAGGAACGCGTCCCGGGGATGCACGTCCACGCCTTCTCCCCGATGGAGGTGGTCAACGGCGCGACCCGCACCGGGATGTCCATCCGCGAGTGGCTGACGGCGGCGAAGGAGGCGGGCCTGGACACCATCCCGGGGACCGCCGCCGAGATCCTGGACGACGAGGTGCGCTGGGTCCTCACCAAGGGCAAGCTGCCGACGGCCACGTGGGTCGAGGTGGTGAAGACCGCCCACGAACTGGGCATCCGCTCCTCGTCCACCATGATGTACGGCCATGTGGACCAGCCCCGCCACTGGCTGGGGCACCTGCGCCTGCTCGCCGAGATCCAGCAGGAGACCGGCGGCTTCACGGAGTTCGTGACGCTGCCGTTCATCCACACCAACGCCCCGGTCTACCTGGCGGGCATCGCCCGCCCCGGCCCGACCACCCGGGACAACCGCGCGGTCACCGCGATGGCGCGGCTCCTCCTCCACCCGCACATCACCAACATCCAGACCAGCTGGGTGAAGCTCGGCGCGGACGGAGCGGCGGAGATGCTCCGCTCCGGTGCGAACGACCTGGGCGGCACGCTCATGGAGGAGACCATCTCCCGCATGGCGGGCTCGTCGTACGGCTCGTACCGCTCGATCCGGGACCTGATCGCCATCGCCGAGGCGGCGGGCCGCCCGGCCCGACCCCGTACGACGACGTACGGCGAGGTCCCAGCCGAACGCCGGCAGGCGGCACTGGCCTCGGACGGACATCTGCCGGAGCTGCTGCCGGTGCTCGACTGACGCCTGGTGGCTGGGAACCCGGATGCCGGTGCCGGACAGGAGGGGGGTGACGCCCCCTCCACCAGCCAAAGGTTGACGCTTTGCCAGACACCGTCATACGTGGCCACGCGCCGCGCACGACCGACCGCGCACGCCCGGCGGCCCGCACGACCGACCGCGCACGCCCGGCGGCCCTACCGTCCCGGCTGCCCTCGCTCACCGGCCTCCGCTGGATCGCGGCAGCGACGATCTTCGGTTACCACGTGATGCTGGAGTCCGGGTTCTTCGCCGACAAGCAGGCGCGGGGCGTACTGGAGGTGCTTTTCTCCGGCGGACGCTCCGCCGTCTCCTTCTTCTACGTACTGTCCGGATTCGTCCTCACCTGGTCGGCCGGCTCCACCGTCGCCAAGACCGGCTTCTGGCGCCGGCGGTTCGCCAGGATCTACCCGAGCCACTTCGTCACCTTCCTGGCGGCGGCCGCGTATCTGTCGTGGGCGGGCAGGGACCTCGATCCCCAGCAGGCGATCGCCAACCTCACACTCACCCAGTCGTGGCCGGACGACCGCACCTATTGGTGGAGCTACAACGGCGTGTCCTGGTCGCTGAGCGTGGAGTTCTTCTTCTACCTCACCTTCCCCTTCCTCCTGCCCTTCCTCTCACGTCTGCGCCCGGCGTGGTGGTGGGCCACCGCTGCCGCCTGCGTCGCCGGCGTCATCTGCCTGCCCGTCGTCGCCACGTGGCGGAGCGAACCGACCGTTGGCGGCGACGCCTTCTACGCCGTCTACCAGTTCCCGCCCGCTCGTCTCCTGGAATTCGTGCTGGGCATGGTGCTGGCTCTCCTCGTACGGGACGGACGCTGGCGCGGCCCCGGGATCGTCTGCTCGACGGCGGTATGGGTGGCCGGGCTGCTCCTGACCCGGGAGATCGTCCGTGTCACCGACGAGCCCCTGCTCGCCTGTGCGGCCACCGGCATCGTCGGATGCGCCCTGCTCATCCCGGCGGCCGCCCGCGCCGACGCGGAAGGTTCCGTCTCGGTGTTCCGAACTCCGCGGCTGGTCCGGATGGGCGAGGTGTCCTTCGCGTTCTATCTGGTGCACGAACTGGTCCTTTCACCGCCGTCACCCTGTTCGGCGGCCACCCCGGGCTCGCGACGACACCGGCGCTGGCACTCACCGCGGCCTGCTTCTGCACTGCCCTGGTGCTCGCGGTCCTGCTGCACGACCACGTGGAGAAGCCGTGTGTGCGGTTGTTGACGCGGAAGCGGCGGTGACGACGCTGACCCCGTCCACACGCTCATGGTGCGTGCCCAGGCACCCGAGTAGCGTGCTCGCTGCGAAGAGACCGGCGGCGCACCGAGGCCAGCCAGTCCTCCACGCGCGCGGTGTCGGGGTCCTCCGGCAGGGGGCTGTGCGCGAGGGCCTGGTCGAGGCGCGTGGCGAGCTCGTCGCGCCAGGCGCAGACCTCGTCCCACGGCGTCTCGCCCCGGCGCACGGCGAGCAGCCGGTCGCGGTGCGGCCCGACGTCGACTTGGACGGTGCCGCTCTCAAGGAGCGTGGCGCCGCTTGCCAGCAGGCGCAGCAGATGCATGACGTGCTTCCAGCGCGGCTCGCCCTCCCGTTCCCGCCGCGCCCGCGCCTTGGCGAACTGGGACTGCGCGTAGCGGGCGTAGGTCTGGTGGGCGCGGCGGGAGAGGAAGGCGGGGGAGAGCTCCCGCAGTTCGGCACCGAGCGACGTGCACCGTTCGACGAGAGGGCTGTGCAGGACTTCGAGAAGGTTGGGATTCGCGGACAGGGCCAGCTCGCAGAACCGCTCCACCTCCCAGCTGAACTGCTCGGGCAGCGGGCCGTCCACATGAGTGGGCGGCTTGCTGATGCGCCAGAAGTCCTCGGTGGGCGCGACGTACACCCCGCGTCGATCGACATCCGATGCGGCAGTGGCGAGCCCGAACGCCCGCGAACCCACGACCACCGACAGGATCGTGTGCCGCTCGACCAGGTGCTGCTGCCGCCGTGACATGCGGATCATCTTCGGCGAGGTCGGGATCGCGGGGCCAATGGATTTCGTACGACCTCTCGATGTGTATTCCGTACGAGACCTCTCGATCTGGCTACACGCCGCAGAACTCCGCTTCCAGGAGCGGCGTCGTGTCCGTGCGCCAGGTCATGTCACCGTTCACATTGGCCGCGAAGGAGTGGCGGCCGTCCGGTGTCGCCATCGCGACGGTCGAGGAGCCGTGGACGCCACCGGTGTGCCCCATGACCCTCACCCCGCAGGACAACTCGCGCTCCATGACGCCGAGTCCGTAGCGCAGCTCCGGCAGCTGCTCGTGGACCGGGACCGTCGTCCTCATCTCGTCGAGCTGCTTCGGCGGCAGCAGCTTGCCGCGGAGGAGGGCCGAGTAGAAGCGGTTCAGATCCGCCGAGTCCGAGATCATCTCGCCCGCCGCGCCGGCGAAGGACGGATTGAGCTCCGTCACGTCGTACCGCGTGCCCGCCGGATCGCCGGACAGCCTTTCGTATGCTCGGCTGCTGGGTGCCGGGACGGTGGTCGAGGTGCCGGGCACGGAGGTGCCGCGCAGTCCGAGCGGCCTGATGACGCGGTCGCGGATCTCGTCGGCGTACGGGTTGCCCGTCACCTTCTCGATGATCATTCCGGCGACGATGTAGTTGGTCTTGGAGTAGTTCCAACCCTTGCCGGGCTCGAAGGCCGGGCTGTGGCGCATGGCCATCCGCACCATCTGTTCCGGGGACCATGTGTCGTAGCGATGCTGGAGGAAGCCTTCGCTGTAGACCTTCTCCTGGAACTCTGGATCGGTGTTGAGGTCGAACAGCCCGCTGGTGTGGTTGAGGACCTGCCGAACAGTGATCTTGTCGCCGTCGTTGCCGTTGCCCTCGACGACACCGGGCAGCCACCGCCCGATCGTGTCGTCCATGTCGATACGACCCTCGGCCTCCAGCTGAAGGAGCACGGTCGCGATGAACGTCTTGGTGACGCTGCCGACCCGGTAGTGGTCCCGGTCGCCGCGCGGAGTCCCCTTGTCGAGGTCGCCGAGCCCCGAAGCGGCGTTCCACGTCGCGTACTTGCCGTGGCCCTTGGCCTGCGCGGTCACACCGACGGCTCCAGCCTTGACGATGTCGTCCATGGCCGCCTGAGTCCGCTCGTGATGCGTGGCTCCCGGCGGTGCCGCCAGGGCTGGACTCGTTAACGCCACCGCCATGACCGTTGCCGCGACGGCCGCTGCCGCCAAACCCCTGCGTATGACCATGTGTTGCCCCCCGTTGATGAATGCCGACTGCCGACTGGTTGACAGACGTAACTTACGTGCCCGGTGGCGCTGACCGGCTGGAGATGGCGATGTTGATCAATGTGGAGAGAGTAATGAGGACTGCCCGTGTCCTAGTCCCGCCGTAGCGTCTGCTCCATGAGTACGGCAAATACCTCCGCACCCACGTTCCGCTACTCGGCCGTCACCTTCGACTGCCCGGACCCCGCCGACCTGGCCCGCTTCTACGGCGAGGTCCTCGGCCTGCCCGTCGTCTTCTCCACTGACGACTTCGTCCTGCTCGGCCAGGAGGGCGGGGCCGGACTGGGGTTCAACCGGCTGACCGACTACCGCCGTCCCACCTGGCCGGCTCCTTCCCAGGAGAAGCAGGCCCACATCGAACTGGGCGTCGATGACTTGGATGCCGCCCAGGCCCGACTGCTCGCCTTGGGAGCCGTCAAACCCGAATTCCAGCCGGACCCCAACCGGTGGCGAGTCCTGCTGGACCCGGCAGGCCACCCGTTCTGCATCTCCACCCTGGTCTGAGCGCGATCCGCACCCCCATGACCAGGGTCTGTCCGACGGATCACGCGGTCGTAGGCTCCAGGGCATGCACAGCACCCTGACGGAGCACGCCCGGTGTCTCTACGGAGACGAGCACCGACCGACGCCGGAGTGCGGCCTCGAACACGATGAGCACTCCTTCGTCGAGGCGCTGACCTTTGCTGATGCAGATTCGATCCTCGCCATGCTGCGTGAGCTCTGACCGCAATTGGTTGACGGCTATCTGCCGGTCCGGATCCGGAATCTGGCCTATCGACTGGTGCTCTTGCAGCGGCCGGACGAGCCGGCACTGATGCGAGAGGCCGCCCAGAGTCTGTGGCTGCACGACCCGGACTGGGATGGCATCGCAGCGGACCTGACGAAGCGGGCCGCCGCCCTGGAAGCGGGCTGACCTCGCGGCTGCGCGCCAAGATGCCGCCCGTACCGGACCGTACGCCTCCGCGCCGCGCGCCCCGGCTCATGGAGTGCGCCGTCTGCCGGGCGCCCGGCCGGGCCGAAGCGCTTCCCGGTGGTGTGTGCCGGGAGTGCCGTGGTGAGGTGGCCGGTCCGTACCCGACGCCCGGTGGCCCGGCCGCCGTCGACGTGCGTCGGTACGCGGCGGGTATCCGCGCCGGGATGCGGGGTCGGCCCAAGGAACTGCTCAAGGAGCTGCCCAAGGAGTTGCCCGGCCCCCACCGGCCCGAAGGCCGCCGCCGCTCGGCGACGGTCCAGACGGTCTAGGGGATGGTGAACGTGCTGCCCGGCGCCGCGTAGTCGATCGGGCCGTCGTAGCGCTTCGCGGCGCGGGACACCGCTTCCTCCGGTGTGAGGAAGGGGCCGACGTGCGTGACGATCAGGTGCCCGGCGCGGGCGGAGTGTGCCGTCTGCCCGGTGTCCTCGGGCGTGTGGTGGACCTGTTCGCCGTCGTCGAGGGCGGCGGCGCTCTCCGCCTCGCACAGCAGGACGTCGCAGTCCTCCGCCAGGGTCGTCAGGTTCGCGCAGGGGGCCGTGTCGCCGGAGTAGACGAGTGAGGCTCCGTGGCCCTCGACGCGCACCGCGAAGGCCGGGATTCCGTGGGCGACCGTCCTGCTGGTCAGCGTGAGGCCGCCGACCTGGGCGCGGTGCCCGTCGTGCAGCTCCTGGACGGCGAAGGCCGACTCGATGGGGCTGCGTACCGACGTGTTGGTGAGGAAGTGCGCCAGCCGGTCGGCGATGCCCGGCGGGCCGTACAGCGGGATCGGTGCCGTGAGTTCCACATCGGCGTACAGGGCGCCGTAGTAGGCGGTGAGCAGATCCGCGCTGTGGTCGGCGTGCAGGTGGGAGATCCAGATCCCGTCGAGCCGGTCCAGGGTGGTGTGCCGCAGCAGCGCGGCCAGGGTCCCGGTGCCGGCGTCCAGCCACAGCCTGGTGTCCGCGGTCGACACCAGGTAGCCGGAGCACGGGTTGTCCGGCGCGGGGTAGGGCGTGGCGCTGCCGAGAACGGTGAGGTCGAAGGCGTGATTTCTCATCGGCGCAGCCTAGGGGCCGCTCATCGGCGCAGCCTAGGGTTCGCTCGTTGGCGCAGCCCAGGGTCCGCGCGGCGGCCCGCGTCATGACGTCATTCACATTCATCGCCGGGCTCTGGCCCGTTCTCCTCGGTCCATTACAGTGCTCGCCAGTTCGAGACCGTACGAAGGGCTACGGAGAGGAGCGGGGTCGTGACCGCAAGCGCCGGCGCTGCGGCCGCCGTGTGGGGCCGTGCCGAACAGCAGGACTTCCGCAGCCGGGTGCGTGGCTGTCTGCTCGGCGGGGCCATCGGGGACGCGCTCGGCGCGGCGATCGAGTTCCTCTCACTCGCGGACATCCGGCAGGGCCACGGGCCCTCGGGCGTCACCGACTTCGTCCCGGCGTACGGAAGGCGCGGCAGCGTCACCGACGACACCCAGATGACGCTGTTCACCGTCGACGGGCTGATACGGGCCCAGGTTCGGCGCGACACCGGCGCCTGGCATCCACCCACCGACGTCCACTCCGCGCACCGCCGCTGGTACGCCACTCAGCGCGACTGGGGGCCCGACGAGCGCAAGGAGGACGACGGCTGGCTGGCGCGCGAGGAGTGGCTGTACGCGCAGCGCGCGCCCGGCCGGGCCTGTCTGTCCGGGCTGGCCGACGCGGCCATGGGCACCCTCGACAGTCCCAAGAACCCCGACTCCAAGGGCTGCGGCGCGGTCATGCGGTCCGCGCCCTTCGGCCTGCTGGTGGGCTGGGAGCCCCAGTTGGTCTTCCAGCTCGCCATCGAGTGCGCGGCCCAGACCCACGGGCATCCCACCGGCTATCTCTCGGCCGGTGCCTTCGCGCTGATCGTGCACGGGCTCGCGCGCGGCGAGGACCTGGACGGCTCCGTTCAGCGCGCCCTGGTGCACCTGGCGACCCGGCCGGGGCACGAGGAGACGGCGGACGCGCTCAAGCACGCCCTCGGCGCCGTACGGCAGGGGCTGCCGACGCCCGAGCGGGTCGAGTCCCTGGGCGAGGGCTGGACGGGAGACGAGGCGCTGGCGATGGGCGTGTACTGCGCGCTGGTCGCCGAGGACGTACGCCACGGCCTGCTGCTCGCCGTCAACCACGGCGGGGACAGCGACTCCACCGGCTCCATCTGCGGCAATCTGCTGGGCGCGCTGCACGGCGAGACCGCGCTGCCGCCGGCCTGGCTGGCCGAGGTGGAGGGGCGCGCCACGATCCTCGAACTCGCCGACGACTTCGCGATGGAGATGACCCAGGGGCCGGCGCTGCACGGGCCCGCGTCCTCCGCCCCGGCCTGGCTGGCCCGCTACCCGCGCGCTTGATCCGGAGCCCGGACGGTCAGCGCAGCGCCCTCGCCAGGCGGCGCAGCCCCTCCCCGATCTCCTCCGGGGTGTGCGTCACGAACGACAGCCGCAGTGCCGCCGGGTCCGGGTCGCCCGCGAAGAACGGCGCCCCCGGCACGTACGCCACGTCATGCCGCACGGCCACCCGTAGCCGGTCCGTCGCGTCGTGCCCGTGCGGCAGGGACGCCCAGACGAACATGCCGCCTTCCGGTTCGTTCCAGCGCGAACCCTCCGGCAGCGCCTCGGGCAGGCCCGCGAGCAGCGCGTCGCGGCGCTCGCGGTACGCGTCGCGCACCCGCCCCAGGTGCGCCCCCAGGTCGGCGTCGGCCAGATAGCGGGCGACCGCCAGCTGCACGACGGTCGGGGTGTGCAGGTCCGCGGCCTGCTTGGCGACGACGCAGGCGCGGCGCAGCGCCGCCGGGGCGCGCAGCCAGCCCACCCGCAGTCCGGGGGACATGGTCTTGGAGTAACTGCCGATCAGGACGGTGCGGTCGGCTGCTTCCGGGTACGAGGCTATCCAGGGCTGCGGCTCGCCGCTGTACCGCAGCTCCCCGTACGGGTCGTCCTCGACGATCCACAGCCCGTGCCGTTCCGCGACCGCCGCGACCGCCCGCCGCCGCTCGGCGGGCAGTGTGCGACCGGTGGGGTTCTGGAAGGTCGGGATCGTGTAGAGCGCTTTGGGCCGGTGGGCGGTGACCAGCTCCGCAAGCGCCACAGGGTCCAGGCCGTCGTCGTCCGACGGCACCGGCACGACTCGCGCGCCCGCGAGCCCGAAGCACTGCAACGCCGCGAGATAGCTGGGGTTCTCCACCAGGACCACGTCCCCCGGCTCCAGCAGTGCCGCCGTCAGCAGCGACAGCGCCTGCTGCGACCCGGAGGTGACGAGGAGCTGGTCCGCCCCGGTCGGCAGCCCGCGCGCGGTGAGCCGGGCGGCGGTGGCGGCGCGCAGCCCGGTGTCCCCCTCGGTGGTGGAGTACTGCATCGCCTGCCGCGGAGCCTCGGCCAGAACGTTCCGGAAGGCGGCCGAGACGCCTTCGGTGTCGAAGAGTTCGGGTGCGGGCAGACCGCCCGCGAAGGAGATGACCTCGGGGCGAGCGGTCAGAGCGAGGATGTCGCGTACCGGCGAACCGGCCACGGAAGTGGCGCGAGTGGCGAGATCGGGGACATCGGCGCGCATGGCGACTCCTTCGCTCGTGTGCCCTTACGGAGGTGGAGGCACGGACAGACGAAGGAGATCCTACGGAACAAGTTCAGCACGCAACGAGTTGTCCGCCGACTGGACGCGAACAGCGAAGGGAATTCCATTCCGGATTAAAGAATCCGGGGCCGCGAAAACGAGGAAACCGGCGAGTGTTCCGCAGGCCCGACAGGTGGTCAGGTGGTGCGCTGCGGGCTGGCGGCGCGGAGAATAGCAACGGGCCCTCTCGGCAGGGACGGCGACCGGTCGAGAGAGCCCGCGAGGGGTGTTGCTACGTGGTACGGCCGAAGCGATCAATCGATGTCGAACGCTCCACGCGAGACATCCGCGACAAACGCGGACCACGATTCCGGGGCGAAGCCGAGAGCCGGTCCCTGGGGGTCCTTGGAATCGCGCACGGCGACAGTGACCGGAGCGGGAGAGGCCACCTCGACACAGGCGCCGTTGCCGCCCGAGTAGGAGGATTTCATCCACTCGCTCTGCTTTCCGAGCTGAATTGACACGTCTACTCCGATGCGTTCGGTGGTGTGTTTTCCGCCTCCGTCAGGAGGTGTGATCGACACTACTCGGCGGCATCGGCGTGCGGATGACGCGTTCACTCGACCGGATGGCATATTCCGTTTTCGTCTTCCGCGGTGCAGGTGCCGCGGTGTACGCTCCGGCCGCCCCGGTCAGTTCGATCCTTTTCGGTCGAGATGTTGCTGAGCCATCTCCAGGATGAACTGACGGCTCTGGTCCACGTTCAGCGCCTGGGCCCGCAGATGCTCGTACATCATGCTGTAGCTCTGTACGTCGGTGAGTTTCTCCAGGTAGAGATCGCTGGTCACACCTTCGAGATAGACCACGCTGGTGTCCGACTCATCCGAGAACTCCAAAATGGCGAACTGCCCGCTCATCCCCGGATGCGAGCCCATGTCGAATGGCAGTGCCTGGACCGTCACGTGCGGCTCGTAACTCATGCGGACCAGGTACTCCAGCTGATCGCTCATGATCTGCGGGCTGCCGACCACCCGGCGCATGGCCGACTCGTCCACCACCGCCCACAGCCGCAGCGGGCTCAACGGATCGGTGATCCGCTCCTGGCGCCGCATCCGCACCTGGACCCGCTGGGCGATGTGCTCGGGCGTGGCCTCCGGAAGCGCGCCGCCGATCACCGCCTCCGCGTACTGCGGAGTCTGCAGCAGGCCCGGCAGAATCTGCGGCTCGTACACCCGCAGTGACGCGGCGTCGGTCTCGAAGCCGATGTACACGCTGTACGGCACATCGCCGAAGGCGTTCCACCAGCCCTGCTGACGGGAATCCTTGGCCATTTGCATCAGCGATTCGACGAGATGTTTGTCCTCGACCCGGTACACCCGGCAGAGGTCGCGCACATCGCGCTGGCTGATACTGCGGCGGCCGTTCTCCAGTCGGCTGATCTTCGACTGGGAGACCATCAGCTCCTCCGCCACCTCCTCCGCCGTCATGCCCTTCTCCTGGCGGAGCCTGCGCAGTTCTTGGCCCAACCGGCGTCGCCTGACGGTGGGGCCGACGTTGGACGTCACGTGACGTGCACCTCCGGCTTCGTACAGCTGCTTCATGCTGGTCAGCAGCCTGCCACCAACGGTCGGCAACGCGCTGGGAAATGGCCGCATAAAGTTCTCATCCGCACAGACCCGGTCGTCGATGTGGTATGGCCGGGCGCGTCGCGGCGCGGCGTGGCCGTACCGCCCGTGGAACGGCGCGCGGGGCGGCGGACCAGCCGTCATGCGGGCGGCCGGCCCACCGCCCCGCGCGTCACAGCGGCTCCCGTACCGGGTCAGTGGGGACTGCGGTGCGGTCGGTAGAGCATCGGTGGAGCGTTTGTGCGACCTGTGCGATCTGCACGGCCTTGCGCGGTCGCGGAGCGTCGGTGGAGCGGAAACGGTCCCGCACCGCGGCGTCGTGGGCTCAGCGTGCCCCGACGCGGGCCATGCTCCCGCGGCGGACCGGCTGCGCCGGCACACCGGCCGCGGGCTCCGTGCGGGCCCCGGACTGCCGTCCCGTGCCCGGCGCGCGCCTGGGCTGCGCCGCCACACCGTTCTGCACATCCATCACGGCGTGCGCCACGAGCCCGCCCATCGGGTCGTGCCTGATCAGATCCCGGAGCCGGGAGCGCGAAGAACGCCCCTCGTTCCCGGGGTAGAGGTGCTTGCCGAGACCGACCGCGTGGGCCAGAGCGGCGAGCGCCGCGGTCCGCGGGTCCGGCGGTACGCCGGTGCGGATCGCGTTGTCCAGCCGGGCTCTGATCTCCCGGCTGATGGCCGTGTCCGTCGCTTGGTAGCGAGTCGTCGGCAGTACCCCGCACATCTGGCCCGCCACGGCATGCACCATGCCGCACCGCTCCAGGTGCGTGAGATACGTCTGGCGCAGCCCCAGCCGGGGCCCGCCGATCCAGTGAACGGCCCGCACCGGGCTGCCGCGGCGGCGCAGCAGTTCGAGCGCGGAGTCCAGTGTCGGATCTCCGGTCGGCCGTGGCAGCACCACGGCGATACGATCCCCGTCCGGGGCTATCCGTCCTGCCAGGGCCAGCTCCACTAGCTGCGCCCCGGCAAGACCCAGGTCGAGCGACTGCGGCTGCGCCGTGGTACCCGTGGCCGGGTCCAGGGCCAGCAGCAGAAGCTCCTCCGGAATTGTTCTGCGGCTCCTGCCCATCCATGCCTCCCCGCGTGGATGAATGACAGGGTGACCCCTCTCACATTGGGTTGTCGAGAGTGCGTGGGGGGTTAGGGAGGGAACCGGTAGGTATGTCGTTCTCGTCTAGCACGAGGGCGGCGCCCTGAACGGGCTTTCCGGCTGCGCCGCTGCACGGATGTGCGGCGGGGACACACGACACTGGTAAATGGTTCAACGGCGGGACGTCGCCATCGGATGGCGGGCGTCCCGTGTGGCGCATGGCGAGGAGGCAGCGGTGGCGGGCGAGTCCCCCGACACGTCGGAGCAGCAGAAGTCGTCGGGGGAGGCGACTCCGGGCGAACGCGACCCGCGGCTCGCGGTCTTCCGTACTGCGGAAGCCTCCCGCGACGCCGACGAGGGTCGCGACGCGGATGGCGCAGGCGACGCGGATGGCACGGATGGTGCGGACGGCGGCCTGGGTGCGGACGCGAAGCCGGTGGGTGCCGCGGACGCCGAGGCGTCTGCGGCTGCCGCCGAGACCACCGATGGCGATGTTCGCAAGGGCGAAGTCGTGAACGCGCGGGAGAGCGGGGAGAGTCGGGAGAGCAAGGACGGACGTCCGGCCGCAGGGCCGCTGCCCGTCCGTCCCGGCGCGCGCGGCAACGGCGCGGCGAAGAGCGCCGGCGACGGCGCGGCGCCCCGGTCCGCGGATGGCGGCGCGACCGCCGATTCCGATACGCCCGCCGACGCGTCCGCTCCGGGCGACTCCGGTGCGGCCGGTTCTGGTAAGGGCGACTCCGGTGCGGCCGGTTCCGGTAAGGGCGGGTCCGGTACGGGCGGTGACGCGCGGCTGCGGGCCGCCGTCGCGGCCTGGGTGTCCGGCGCGAGCGAGGACGAGAACGGCGAGAACGGCGGCGCGTCCCGGCCCGGCGCGGGCTCCGGCGAGGCGGCGGAAACGCCGGTGCGGACCGGCGGGGACGAGGCCGAGGGCGACGACCAGGCGCGGCGCGACGACAGCCGGACCATGGTCTTCGGCACGATGCGGCAGAAGTCCGACGAGCAGCCCGTGGACCGGGCGACGGCGGTGTTCGGCACCGTGCGCCCGGCGTCCGGGGAAGCGGAGGCGGACGGCGCGGACACGAACCGGTCCGCGGGCGGAGCGGAGTCGGCCGAGCGGAAGTCGGCGGACCGCGCCACGGCGTTCTTCGGCGCGGTACGGGCCAAGGAAGCGGAGCCGGAGCGCCCGAGCGGTCCGGGGGAGCCGGACGGCGAGTCCGCCGACCGCACCTCCGCCGAGCGCAGATCCGCGGACCGGGCGACGGCCTTCTTCGGTGCTGTACGGCCCAGGAACCCGGAGGCGGCGGAGTCCGGGAAGCCGGGCTCGGGCCCCGACGCCGGGACCGGCGCCGCGGGCGGGGCCGGCGATGACTCCGGCGACGGCGACACCGGGCGCGAGGCCGACGACGACAGCGACACCAAGAGCGCGGACGCCAAGACCGGCGACGGCGGTGCTCCGGCCGGTGAGCGGCCTTCCCGTGACCGGGCGACGGCGGTGTTCGGCACTGTACGGACCGCGGCTTCGGATGCGGACGCGGAGTCGGCCAGTGGCCAGGACGGTGCGAAGACGGGCGACGGCGGCGCCTCGGCCGGTCAGGATCCTTCCCGTGACCGGGCGACGGCGGTGTTCGGCACCGTACGGACCGCGGCTTCGGACGCGGACGCCGAGTCGGACAGTGGCAAGTCGGGTGACCGGTCGACCGCCGCGCCAGGCGCCCAGGGCAAGGACGCGGCCGGGACCAGCGCCACCGACGGCGCCAGGACTGCCGACGGCGCCGGGACCACCGGCACCACCGGCGGCACTGAGACCACCGGCCGCGCCAAGACCGGCGACAGCGCCAAGGGCACCGGTGACGGCGCCAAGAGCACTGGCGACGGCGCCGCGCCCACCGACAGCGCCAAGGGCAGCGGCCACGCCGGCGGTGGCAGCGCCAAGGGCACCGGCCGTGCCGGCAGTGGCAAGGCCGCCGCCGGTGGGGTGGCCAAGCCGGCCGCCGACCAGCCCACCACCGCCCTCAAGGCGTTCGGGGCCCCGCCCGCCGGGGTCGCCGACGAGGAGCGCGCGCCCCGGCGCGCCGGCGGTGAGTCGGCCGCCGACGGCGCGGGTTCGGGGCGGCCGAGCACGTTCGTACCCCTGCGGTCCGCGGATGACCGCGCCACCGCCGCGCCCGCCGCCACCGCCGCCACCGCCGCGCCCGCCGCCACTGCCGCGCCCGCCGGGCTGGCCGAGGCCGAGCGGACCAAGCAGCAGCCGCTGCCGCCGGTGCCGCCGCCCGGGGAGCCCGCGCCGCTGGACCTGCTCGCCCAGCTGACGAACACCCCGCCGCCGCCGGAGACCCCGGTGCGCACCATCGTGCGGCGGTTCAAGATCTGGACGCCGCTGGTCATCCTGCTGGTGGTCATCCTCGGCACGGTGCAGGCGCTGCGCCCGGTGCCGGAGCCCGAGCTCAAGCTCGCCGACACGGCCTCGTACACCTTCGACGGCGACGCGTTCACGATGCCGTGGCCGCAGGAGGGCCAGGCGGCCGCCGAGGTCGAGGGCGTCGGCAGCCTGGGCAGCTACGGTCCGCAGAAGCCGGTGCCGATCGCCAGCGTCACCAAGGTGATGACGGCGTACGTGCTGCTCAAGGAGCGCCCGCTCAAGCCCGAGGACCAGGGCCCCAAGATCCGTATCGACGCCCAGGCGGGCTCCGAGTCCGACGCCAAGAACGAGTCGCGGGTGGAGGTGAAGGAGAACCAGGAGTACACCTACCGGCAGATGCTGGAGATGATGATGATCCCGTCCGGGAACAACATCTCCCGCCAGCTCGCCCGGTGGGAGGCCGGTACCGAGGCCGCGTTCGTGAAGAAGATGAACGCCGCCGCCAAGGACCTCGGGATGACCAACACCACCTACACCGACCCCAGCGGACTCCGCGCCGAAACCAAGTCCACGGCCGTGGACCAGCTCAAGCTGGCCAAGGCGGTCATGAAGGACAAGACCTTCCGGCAGATCGTCAGGACCCCGGACCAGGCGATCCCCGGCGTGCCGGACCGCCTCATCAACAACAACAAGCTGCTCATGCAGCAGGAGGGCACGGCCGGCATCAAGACCGGCTCCAGCTCCCCCGCAGGCGGCGCGCTGATGTGGGCCGCGTATCGGACGGTCGACGGCAAGGACCGGCTGATCCTCGGCGTCACCCTCCACCAGTACTACGGCAACAGCACCGACTCCAACGCCCACCTGCTGAAGGTGCTCCAGGTGAGCAAGCCGCAGATCGCCGCAGTACGCGACGCGCTGACCTCCGCCACGTTGGTGAAGAAGGGGCAGGTCGTCGGCCACGTGGACGACGGCCTCGGTGGCACCGTCCCGGTGGTGGCCACCAAGGACCTCAAGGCCGCCGGCTGGCCCGGCCTGAAGGTCGCGTTCAAACTGAGCACCGGCGGCAAGGCGGTCCCGCGCTCGGCCGACGCGGGCACGGTCGTCGGCACGCTCACCGTGGGGAGCGGCCCGGAGGCGGCCAAGGTCCCGGTGGCGCTCCAGGACGACCTCACCGAGCCGTCCTTCGGCACGAAGCTGACCCGCGTCGGCTGAGGTTCGACCGGCGACCACGCACCGGTGTCCGCCCCGCCGCCCGCATGGCGGCGGGGTGGGCCCACCGCCCCGCGGAGGCGGCGGGACAGCCGCGCGTGCTAGCGTCGCCGCGGCTCCGCCCCGGCCTCGGGCCGCCCGTGCCGGGCGACGGAGACCGGGAGAGCCGGGACACTGTTGTTGACGAGGGGGAGACCTCGGGGGAAGACGGGGAGAGGCGCAAGTGACCACCGTGGATCCGGCACGGGCCCAGCAGAGCGGCAACCGTGCTGACGGCGCCGGCGAGCGCGTACGCGTTCCCGGGCCGCGCCGCCCCGAGGAGACCGACGCCACCGCGACCGCCGACGGCGCGGTCGGTGCGGACGCCCTCGATGGCTCGGACGCGTCCGACGGCACGGACGCCCGTGACGGCGCCGACGCCGCCGCGACCGCCGACGCCCCGGTCGGTGCGGACGCCCCCGACGGCGCCGGCACCCCGGACGGCCGCGGCCAGGACACCCGTCGGGCGCCTGGCTGGCGCGGGCGTATCCGGAGCGTAATCTTCCATCCTGTGCCCGCCGCATTGATCCTCGCTGCGCTGCTGCACCTGCTGTGGGTCGTGCTGCTGGCCAACAGCGGTGGCGACCTGGCAGCCCAGGACGCGTGGGCGGAGTTCGCGCTCCAGCACCCGGACCTGGCGTACAACCTCAGCTGGTACGGCGGCATGCACCCCGTCTCGTACAGCGTCATCTCGCCGCACCTGATGGCCGCCCTCGGCGTCCGTACGACGATGATGATCGCGGGAACGATCTCGGCCGGGCTGCTGGCGCTGCTGGTCATCCGCAGCCGTGCCGTCACCCGGCCGATGCCGGTGGCGCTCTACGGCACGTTCGCACTGATCTGCAACGCCATCTCGGGCCGGGTCACCTTCGGGCTCGGCGCGATGTTCGGCCTCGGCGCCCTCGCGGTGATCTTCGCCTGGCCCACCAAGTGGCGCTCCCACAAGTGGAGCCACAAGTTCGCGCGGGCCTCGCTGGCCGCCCTGCTCTCCGCGCTGGCGACCATGTCCAGCCCGGTCGCGGGCCTGTTCGTGGGCGTGGTGGCCGCCGCGCTGTGGCTGACCAAGCGGCGCCCCGCCGCGTACGCGCTCGGCGTCACCCCGGTGATCGTGGTCGGTCTTTCGGCCTGGCTCTTCCCGTTCTCCGGGACGCAACCGATGTCGATCGGGTCCGCGATCCTGCCGCTGGTCTCCGCCGTCGGCGCCTTCCTCTGCCCGAAGGAGTGGCGCACGGTCCGTATCGGCGCCGTCCTGTACGGCATCGGCACCATCCTGACCTGGCTGATCCCCTCGCAGATCGGCACCAATATCACCCGCCTCGGCATGATCTTCGGCGGCGTGGTGATGCTGGCAGCGCTCACCGTGTACCGGCGGCCCGCGCGCGAGGAGGTGCGCACGACGCCGTACGGCCGCAAGTGGCTGGCGCTCGTGCTGGCCCTGACGACGATCACGATCTGGCAGCTGGTGAAGACCGGCGACGACATCATCCACGCCAAGCCCGACGCGGCCTGGAACCGCGAGCTGGCGCCGCTGGTCGACCAGCTCAAGCGGGTCGAGGCCGACCGCGGCCGGGTTGAGGTGGTCCCGGTCCGCAGCCACCGCGAGTCCTCCGCCCTCGCCCCGTACGTCAACCTGGCGCGCGGCTGGAACCGCCAGGCGGACAAGGAGCGCAACCCGCTCTTCTACGAGAACGAGGACAGGCCGCTGGACCCGGACGCCTACCGGGCCTGGCTCAACCGGTGGGCCGTGCACTACGTGGTGCTGCCCAAGGACGAACCCGACCACGCCGCCAAGCAGGAGGCCGAGCTGATCACGGGCGGCGTGCCGTACCTGCGCGAGGTGTGGTCGGACGGCAACTGGAAGCTGTACAAGGTCAGCGAGCCCACACCGATCGCCGACCCGCCCGCCACCGTGGTGCGCGCGGGCGCCGACCAGCTGGAGCTCACGGTGGAGTCCGAGGGCCCGGTGCTCATCCGCATCCCGTACACGCGGTGGCTGGCCCTGGTCGACGCCGACGGCGACGGCATCAAGGCCCCCAGCAGCGGCAAGGACGGCGGCCCGCCGGTCAACCGCAACGGCTGTCTGACCAACCAGGTCCAGAAGGCGGCCGAAGGCGAGCCCGAGGACGAGTGGACGGTCCTGCACGCCCCGCGTCCGGGGACGTACCGGATCGCCGCCCCCTACCAGATCCCGCCCGGCACGCACTGCCCGGACGACATGGTGGAGTGACGGCCGGTATAACCGTGCTCTGCGCGACTCTGGCGCAACCGTCCGTGAGCCCTGAGACTTGGGATCGCGGACGCGCCCGGGGGAGACGCGCACGACGAGGGGACGGGACGTAGCTGTGCCACGACAGAGCATGGTGATCGACGTCAGAGGCGGTACGGCCCAGGACGCGGAACTGCGCGGCATCGCGGGCTGGCTGCAGGACGAGGAGGACTTCGCCCGCGACTGGGAGTTCACCGTCAGGCCCGCCCAGGGCACCGCCGGCATCGCCCAGGACCTGGCCATCGCCCTCACCACCACGGTGCTGAGCGAGGCGGCCAGGTCACTGGTGAACGCGCTGGCGGGCTGGATGAGCACCCGGCGGCGGCTGGGCCAGGGCGAGCCGACCGTGGTGGAGGTGCGGGTGCCCGGCCGGGCACCGGTGGAGATCACCGAGGACGACCTGACCGCCGAGAAGGTGCCGGATCTCGTCCAACGGATCTGGGAGGAGCTGGAAGCCGCGACGTCCGGCGAGGAGTGAGCGGTGACCGGACAGGTCCCGAACAGAGCCGGGTCCCGGGCACTGCTGGTCGGCATCCCGTCCGTCCGCAAGGGCGGCTTCGACAAGCTGTCGTATGTGAGTGCGGACCTCGCGGCCCTCAAGAGCGCGCTGTGCGACGGTCCGGACGCCCTTCTGGCCCCCGAGCAGGTACAGGTGCTGGAGTCCCCCAGCCGCGGCACCTGGTACCGGGAGCTGCAGAACGCGGCGGAGCAGGCCGGCGACCTGCTGCTGTGCTACTTCGTCGGCCACGGCTACCGGCACGCGCTGCAGAACGTCCTCTATCTGATGACGAAGGACGCCGACCTCGACGGTGACCTGAGCGGCACCGCGCTGGCCTGGTCCGACGTGCTGGCCGCCGTGGGCGGGGCCAAGGGAGGGCGGGCCAAGGTCGGCCGGGCCGTCTTCCTCCTCGACTGCTGCTACTCCGGCATGGCCGCCGAGGAACACGGCGGCGGCGAGCGCGGCCACTACATCCTGGCCTCCGTCCCGCCGACCAAGACCCAGCCGTCGGACCCGGTGCCCGGCGGCGGCCTGAGCTACTTCACCGACGCGATCGTCACCGCGATGAGGGAGGGCGGCGCGGCGGAGACCGGCGGGCTCACGATGCACGAGCTGTTCAACCGGCTGGGCGCCGAGGCGCCCTCCTGGCCCGCCCCCAACGTCACCGACGAGTGGGGGCCGCGCAACGGCAGCGGCGGGGACGGGCCGGACATCGTCGTCTCGCGCCGTACGGTGCGGGGCGCCGGTGACGGCGCCGCCACCGGCGCGGGTGCCGACGGCGCGCCGGCGTCGGCGGGCGCGGGCTCCGACCCGGGCGGGGCCAGGGCATGGCGCCAGTGGGCCGCTCGTCATCGGCGGCCCGTCATCGCGGGCTTACTCGGCCTGGCGCTGCTCGCCGGAGCACTGGTCCACCAGCTGCGGCCCGGCGGCTCCGCGGCCGCCGCCTCGTGCCGGCCGCCCCTGGAACTCCGGCTGCTGACCTCCACCGAGAACCGCGCGGCCGTGTCGCGGGCCGTCGCCGAGTACACCGCCTCCGCCGCCAACCGCCGAGCGCTGGACGCCAACGACCACGCCCCGGACACCTGCCGCCGTACCAACATCACCGTCTACGAGGCCGCGTCCGGCGACATCGTGGGCGCGTTCGGGGCCACCCGCACCTGGGCCGGGGTGGAGAAGCCGGGCTCCGGAGACTGCCGGTCCGCCGACGCGGACAACGACGCACGGGACAAGGACGCGCGGGGCGACGGGGGCGGCGACGGCGGGCGCGGCGGTGACGGGGGCGGCGACGGGCGCGGCGGCGGTCCGTACGAGGCACCCTGCCAGGACCCGCTCCAGGACGTCGGCCCGCAGCCCGACCTCGTCGCCGTGGGCTCCAGCGCCGAACTCGAGCGCGTCGCCGACCAGCTGAAGCGCTCCCCGGGACCCGCCTCGCTGGCGGAGCTGGGGCCGGCCGGATACTCCCCGCTGGTGCTCGCCGTCCCCGCCTCGCTGGAGGACGAGTTGCGCGCGGAAGGCGTCGACCGCACCGGCAGCACCTGGCAGGAGCTGCTGACCGCACTGCGCGCGGTCGACGGCGACCTGCCGCTGCTGCGCCCGGACCCGGCCTCCTCCGAGACCGGTCTGCTGCACACGATCGGCCTGTACGAGGCGCGCGACGGAGTGCTGCGCGGCGGTGCCGCACGCGATCCGGGCTGGGCGGAGGGCCGGGTGGACAGCCGTTACGCACCGGTGGCGGACGCCGACACCCTCGTCTGCGACCTGGCCGCGGGTTCAGGGGGGCTGCCCCGGCTCGGCAAGGCCGCCGTGCTGGTCTCGGAGAAGGCCGTCGCCGACTACAACCTCGGCAAGCGGCCCGGCTCGACCTGCGACAACAGCAAGCCCATCGACGACGCCGAGCGGCTGCTCGCGTACTACCCCAAGGGCGTGCCCGCGCTCGACCTGCCCTTCGCCGAGGTGCGGTGGAAGGGCACCGGGGACGGCGCCCGGCGCAGCGCGGCCGCCCGCGTGTTCCACGAGTGGATCACCGGCGAGGGCCGGGACCACTTCCTGGACGGACTGGTGCGCGGCGTCGACGGCGACCGGCCGGGCCGTGGGGCCGGCCAGGCGTGGGCCGACACCGAAGCGGCCGGCGTGCTGGCCGAAGCCGAGGTGACGGCCGCCGACCCCGACGGCGCCACGGCCGCCCGCGCGGCCGCCGACTACGCCGCCACCCTCGACCCGGGCCAGGTGCTCTTCCTGGTCGACAACTCCGGTTCCATGGCCACGGGAGGGAAACTCGGCACGGTGGACCGTGTGCTGCACCGCGCCCTGACCGCCCTCGGCCCGGAGGACCGATACGGCATCTGGTCCTACCCGAAGTCCGCCGACGAGCCGGAGGCGGTCCGCACGGTGGTGCCGCCCGGCACCCCGGGCCTGGACCGGGGCGCGGCGCTGGACTGGGTGGAGTCGCTGTCCAGCGCCCGTATGGTCCCGAAAGGAGCCGCCGTCTACGAGGCCCTGGAAGCGGCGGCGCGCGAGCTGCGCGGCGCCAGGTCCCCGGTGATCGTACTGATCACCGACGGCGACAACCGCCCGGCGGGGGACGGGGTCGCCGACGAGATCAACCACTGGCATGAGGTGAGGGGGCGGCAGGACACCCCGGACGTCCTGGTGGTGTCGGTGCGCCCGGCCGGCTGCGACGAAGAGGCCCAGATCGTCACCGGTGGCGCGGACTCCTTCTGCTTCTCCGGGCCCGGTGAGCGCGTCGCCCGGCAGCTCGCGGACCGGCTCGGCGAGTACGTGCAGGGAGGGGGCGCGTGATGACGGGGCGTGTGATGACGGGGCGGGTGACGAGGGAAGGGCGGAGGAGCGTCTTCGGCACCGCGGCCGCGGCGAGCGCGCTGCTCCTGATCTGCGCCGCCTGCACCTCGGGCGGCGCGGGGGACGACGGGGCGGTGCCGCCGCCCCAGGGCGCCTCGGGACCGGCCGCCACCCACCGCGTGCTGCGGGTGGCCACCGCATCCGACGTCTCCGTCGGGCCGGTGCGCGAGCGGCTGATCGAGGCATGGGACAAGAGCCGCGACGACTACACGGTGGAGATCGTCAAGCTGCCGGTCGCCGCCGACGGGGTGCGCAGCCAGCTCGTCGCCGCCCTCCAGTCGGGCAGCGCCGACTACGACGTCGTCAACATCGACGTGGCGTGGACGGCGGAGTTCGCGGCGGGCGGGCTCATCCGCCCGCTGGCGGGCGGGCTGCCGGACGACATGTGGCCGCGGGTGGCCGAGACCGCGCGCTACGACGGCAGGACGTGGGCCGTCCCGTTCAACACCGACGCCGGACTGCTCTACTACCGCACCGACATCTGGAAGGACCGGAACTGGCGCCCGCCGAGCACGTGGGGCGCGCTGGAGCTGGACGTGATCAACGCGACGACCCCGGACCGCGCCGAGAAGCTGTTCGAGGACGGCTACATCACCCAGCTCGGGCCGTACGAAGGCTTGACCGTCAACGCCCAGGAGGCGGTGTGGGCGCGTGGCGGCGAGCTGGTGAACAGCGAGGGAGAGGTGACGGCCGCCAGCGCGGAGGTCCAGAACGGCCTGGCCGACCTGTACCGCCAGTACGAGTCGATCATGCCGAAGGGGCTGGCGCGCAACGCCGACGAGCACGACAGCATGGTCGCGTTCCGCGACGGCAAGGTCCCCTTCATGCGCAACTGGCCGTACGTGTACAACCTCCTCGACGCACGGGGCTCGAAGGTCCGGCACAGATTCGGGGTGGCACCGCTGCCGGGCCGCGGCGACGGCAAGGCCGGCGTCTCGGTGCTCGGCGGCCAGAACCTCGCCATCACCGCGAACAGCGAACAGGAGGAGGCGCGTGCGGCACGGGAGCTGCTGGACTACCTCACCCGGCCCGAGCAGCAGCGCTGCCTGCTGGAATACGGCTTCGCGCCGGTCCTGAAGTCGTCGTACGACCCGTCGGGTACGGTCGCGTGCTCACTGCCGGAGGACGGCGGCGGAAGCGGGGAGGAGCAGCGGGCCGGGCCGGAGCACGGGAAGAACGGGCTCCCGCCGTACGCGGCACCGCTGCGCCGGGCGCTGGAGACGGCGCGCCCGCGCCCGGTGACGCCGTACTACGCGGCGTTCACCGAGCTGGTCCAGACGGAGGTGCACGGCCTGCTGACGGACGGCACGGACCAGGAGACGGTCGCGACCGAGCTGTCGCGGCGGCTGCGGCCGGTGATGAAGGGCGGCTGAGGCCTGGCCGGACTGGCCGCCGAGGATGCCGGACTCAGGACCTGCCCTGGTGCGACCGCTCGGCGGCGGCCGCCTGTCGCAGCGCGTGCGTGCGGGCCTTGGCGCGGTTGCCGCACACGGACATCGAGCACCACCGGCGGCTGCGGTTCTTGGACACGTCCCAGAACACCTCCGCGCAGGTGTGCTCGGCACACCGCTTGAGCCGGGCGGCCTCCCCGGTGGCGATCAGCCGCGCCCAGGCGAGCGCCACCGCGGCCAGCGCCCGCCGGACCGGCGGCAGCCCGGGGCCCGGGGTATCGGCACCGCCGACCACGGTGACCAGGACCGGCAGCATGCCCAGCGCGTCGTCGGCCGCCGCGACCAGTGCCGGATCGGGCAGGTCACCGACATGCGTCCCCAGCACCTCGCGGAGTCCGGCGCGCAACCGCAGCGCGAGGGCGTGATCCTCGGCGGTCACGCGGCGGGCCCGGTCGAACAACCCCTGGTCGAGCAGCCAGGTGGCGAGCCCGGCGGGCGAGGCGAGGGCGTCGGTGCCCGCGTCCACGTCGAGGGTGTTGGCGAACGCCTCGATGAGTTGGGCCGAGGCCGGGGCCTGGAGCATCTGTCACCTCCCTGGCCTCCCACCCTACCGCGCTAACCGGCTAACGGTTTTGGTGGTGGCGCGCGAGCCGCGTCCTGTGCCAGACTCGTATCCATCAACCGGCTAACTCGATAGACGGTTAGGGAGGGGGAGGGTTGATGGTCGGACAAGCCGTGCTCTCCGCGCCGGGAGGCGGAGCGGAGACGGGTGCCGCCGAGCCGGGCCCGGCCGCCGAGGAGCGGCGCGGCAGGCGCAACACCGTGGTCCTGCTGGCGTTCACCGCGATCACCAACCTCGCGGACGGCGTCACCAAGATCGCCCTGCCGCTGCTGGCGGCCCGGGAGACCGGGTCGCCGACCCTGGTGGCGGCGGTATCGCTCACCTTGTCGCTGCCCTGGCTGCTGGTCGCCCTGCACGTCGGCGTCCTGGTCGACCGGTGCGACCGCCGCCGGCTGCTGTGGGTCGCCGACGCGACGCGACTGCTCGCGGTGGGCGCGTTGTTCTGGGCCGTCGCGGGGGATCGGCTGTCCATACCGTTCCTTTGTGCGGCTGGCGCGGTCCTCGGCGTCGCGGAGGTCGTCGCTCTCACCGCGGCCGGCGCCGCGATCCCCTCCCTGGTTCCGCCCGCCGGACGGGAGCGTGCCAACGCGTGGATCGCCGGGGCGGAGACGGTCTGCAACGAGTTCTGCGGACCGTTCGTGGGCGGACTGCTGCTCGCGGCCGGGGCGGGCTTCGCCCTCGGCGTGACGTGGGCGTCCTACCTCGCGTCCTCACTGCTGCTCCTGCTGCTGGTGGGCCGGTTCCGGGCCGTGTGCCAGCAGCCCGAACAGGGGCGGGCTCCCGAACAGGGCTGGGCTGAGGGCGGGGGTGGCAACGGCGATGGCCGGTCGCTCCACCGGGACATCGCCGCGGGGCTGCGTTTCGTATGGCGGCAGCGGCTGCTGCGCACGATGTCGCTCATCCTCACGGTCCTGTGTGCCTGCTGGGGCGGGTGGCTGGCGCTGATGCCGCTGTACGCCACCACGACCATGGGGCTGACGGCGCGTGAGTACGGCACCGTCCTCAGCGCGCTCGGCCTCGGCGGCCTCGTGGGCGCCGTCGTCGTCACCCGGCTCAACCGGCGCCTGGGTCGCCGCCGGGTGATGTTCGCCGATCTGATCGGCACCCTGGCGATGATGGCCGTGCCCGCCCTCACCACCGACGTGTGGGCCGTCGCCGCGGCCACGTTCGCCGGCGGGATGGGCGGCACCCTGTGGTCGGTCAACGCCCGCACCCTCAGCCAGCAGCTGGTCCCCGACCACATGCTCGGCCGCACCAACGCGGTCAGCCGCCTCTTCAGCTGGGGCGCCATGCCGGTCGGGGCGGGAGCGATCGGCGTCCTGGCCGAATGGCTCGGCCCGCGACCGGCGTTCCTGGCCTTCGCGGTCGCGGTGGCCGCCACCGTCCCGTTCTTCCTGCGGGTGCCGATACCGGGCGCGGCGGCGACCGGTCAGCCGATATCGAAGACGTTGCGCAGCCCCAGCGCGTAGCGGGTCTCGTCGTGCTGCTTCAGGTGTGCCAGTTCCGGCGGCTGGAACAGCGTCTGGATCTCGCACCGTGCCGCGCTCGAACCGTCCGCCTCCAGCAGGGCGTTGACCGCCGCCCGGCCCGTCTCGTTGGCGCCCTCCATGGTGGCGAGGTCCATGTCGTTGCGCACGTAGTCGCCCGCGAGGAAGAGATTGGGCACGGCGGTCCGGGCGGTGGGGCGGTTGTGGAGGGTGCCGGCCGGGTGGACCAGCAGCTGCTCGTCGTTGGTGGGACGCGGGCCGCCGAGGCCGTCGACGGCCGGGTCCATGAACCAGGAGTGGATCAGCTCGTCGCGGAGCACGGTGCGGCCCCGGTCGTTCAGTGCCGACTTCATCTGCGCCCACACCTCCTTGACGACCTCCTCCTTCGTGCACTCCTTGGCCGTCTTGCCGTACAGGATCCCCGGCTTGTCCCACTCCGAGACGATGGTCGAGAAGCAGTCGGCCGCCGTTCCGTCGCCGTAGTCGGCGGCGAAGTCCCGGTCGGGCCACATCTGCGACTGGCTGATGGAGGTGAGGGACCACGGCGAGTCGATGTAGTTGACGTGGCCGTGCACGATCGGGACCGGCTCGCGCAGATAGAACTGGACGCCGGTCATCCAGTCCGTCGCCAGCGCGTCGCAGCGCCCCAGCCGGGGGTCGGCGGAGCGCAGCGCGGGCCCCCAGGTGCCGCGTGCGTGCTCCACCGGAACCGCGCTGACGAAGTGGTCGGCGGTGACCGTGCGGCGGGCACCGGTCGCCGCGTCCTCGATCACCGCACCGGTGATCCGCTCGCCGTCGTAGACCAGCTCGCGCAGGGGTGCGCCGGTCACGAAGCGCACGCCGAGTGCGCGCAGATGCCTCACCCACGGGTCGATCCACGCCTCGTTGGTCGGCGCGTTCAGCACCCGGTCGGGCTGGCCGTCGTTCCCTCGGGCGAGGATGTTGTAGAGGAACGCCTCGAAGACGTGCGCGACCGTGTGGGTGCTGGCCTCCTCCGCCTTGGTGGCCACGATGTTGCGGGTGAAGCCGACAGCCAGCAGCCGCTGGTAGTCGTAGGACATCTTCTCGGCCCGGATGTACTCCCACCACCGGGTGCGCTCCCAGCTCTCGGTGCGCCGCCGCTCGCAGCTCGTCAGATAGACCAGCAGGCGCTCCGCGAAGTACGCGACCTCGGTGGCGGGCAGCCGCAGTGCCGTGTCGAAGAGTCCGGTGAGCACCTGGAGCAGCGCCTCGGGGGTGAGGCGGCCGGGTGGCGCGTCGACCGTGCGGAACGGCAGCCGCAGCTCCGGACGCCCGCCGGTACGGGCCATCAGTTCCTCGGTCACGTCGACCAGGTTGCTCTTGCAGCCGTCGGCGTTGCCGGGGAAGGGGATGCGGCTGAGCGTGTCCGGGAGGTTCATGTAGAAGCCGGGGAAGAAGCGGAACCCGTGCTCGCCGGGAAGCGGGCGCCGCCCGCCGGTGCCGGTGCCGGGTACGTCCATGCTGCGGGCCTTGCCGCCGAGGGCGGTCTTGCGCTCGTAGACGGTGACGCGGTAGCCGCGCTCGGCCAGTTCGTGGGCGGCGGTCAGCCCGGCGACGCCACCGCCGAGCACCACCACGGCGCGGGCCGCGGTCCTGCGGCGGGTGGCGCGCGGACCGGCGGCGTCCGAGGCGGCGGCGGCCGGGCCGGGCGAGGCGAGACCGGCGCCTGCGCCGCCCGCGGCGGCCGTGCCCGCGACGGCGAGGAAGTGGCGTCGGGAAGTGCGGGCGGCGTCGCTGCCGGTGGCGTCCATGGGGCTCCCCGGTGTCGGGCGTGCAAGGTCATGTCCATGGCGTGCGGTCGCGCAGTGTATGGCCGCGCCCGTCAACTGGGAAGCGGCGCGGCGCAGTTATGCGCCACGGACGTGCTCGGCGCCTAGACTCGGAGCCCATGAGCACATCCGACTCGCTGGCCACGGGGCAGCGTTCCCTGGGCGACAGGGACGTCAGCTTCCCGCTGTGGCCTCCGCTCACGGCGGGCTGCCCCCGGACGAGCACGCCCGAGATCGCGTTCCCCGTCGAGGTCGACTACGCGTACGACAAGGTGCCCGACGGCCTGTTCGGGCCATCCGCCTCGGCGCGCGGCGGCTTGGAGCGGTGGGCGCCGCTGCTCCCGCCGCTCACCGCACTGGGCCTCGGCGAGGGCGGCACCCCGCTCGTCGACCTCGGCGACGGCGTCTATCTCAAGGACGAGTCGCGCAATCCCACCTGGAGCCACAAGGACCGGCTGAACCGCTGCACCGTCAGCGCCGCCCTCGGCGTGGGCGCGGAAGGGGTCGTCGTCGCCTCCTCCGGCAACCACGGCGCGTCGGCGGCGGCGTTCGCGGCCCGCGCCGGGCTGCGCTGCGTCCTGCTCGCCACCGCGGGCGCGCCCCCGGCCGTCGACACGTTCCTGAACGCCTACGGGGCCGTGGTCCTGCCGGTCCCCGGCGACGCGCGCTGGCCGCTGATGCGGCAGATCGTCGACCGGTACGGCTACCACCCGGTCAGCAACCTCACGGTGACGCACACCGGACACCCCTTCGGCCCCGAGGGCTACAAGACCATCGCGTACGAGATCTTCGCCGAACTCGGCGTCCCAGCCGCGGTGTTCGTGCCGGTCGGCTACGGCGAACTGCTCTTCGGCGTCTGGAAGGGCTTCACCGAACTGCGCCGCCTCGGCCTGACCCGCGACGTCCCACGGATGTACGGCTGCGAACCCGCCGCCGGCGGCCCCCTCCACGCCGCACTGCGTCAGGGCCGCCCCGCCGCCACCGTCTCCGTGGGGCCGACCGCGGCGTACGCCATCGACAGCTCGGTGGGCGGCTACCGCGCGGTGGTCGCGGTCCGCGAGAGCGGCGGTGGCGGGCTGCTCGTCACGGACGAGGAGATGACGGCGGCCCAGACCGAACTGGCACACCAGGGCCTGTGGGTGGAGCTGTCCAGCGCCGCGTCCCTGGCCGGACTGCGCGGCATCGACCGGGAGGACCTCGGCGGGCCGGTGGTCTGCGTCTCCACCTCCAGCGGCTTCAAGGGCCAGGGGGTCGGTGCCCGTCCCGCCGAGACGGTGGACCCGACCTGGGAGGAAGTCGAACGCCGCCTGCGAGCGGCGGGCATCCGCGCCTGAGCGGCCGAGGGGCCCGAGCGGCCGAGGGCTCGAGGAGCGTCTATGCGGTCTAGCAGCTCCGTCAGGTCCCGAGGGGAGAGCTCTCCGCCTCGGGCCCCGCCGTCACCAGCCCAGGTCGTCCTCGGGGGCCGGTTCCTCCTCCTCCGGAGGGGCCTCGTCCTCCCAGACGACGTCCGCCCGCGGTGCCGCGCCCTCCGCCGGGGCCCCGCCCGTGTCCGGGCCGCCGGAGGACGGCGCAGGGGCGGCGCCGTCCGACAGGACGTCCAGGAGCTGCTCCCCGTACTTCGCCAGCTTGCTCTCGCCGACGCCGCTCACCGTGCCCAGGTCGGCGAGGGCGACCGGCGCGCCCGGTGCCAGCGTCGCGATCCCGCGGAGGGTCGCGTCGTGGAAGATCACGTACGCGGGCACGCCCTGCTCCTTCGCGGTCGCCGCCCGCCAGGCGCGCAGCCGCTCGAAGACCGGCACGGCCTCCTCGGGCAGGTCGGCCGGCGCGGACCGGCGGCTCTTGGCCGCCTTCTCCGCCTTCCCGGCGCGGGCCGTCCGCTCCGGTTCGCGGCGCAGCATCACCGTGCGCTGCCCGCGCAGGACGTCCCCGCTCGCGTCGGTCAGCACCAGCGTGCCGTAGTCGCCCTCGACGGCCAGCAGGCCCTGGGCGAGCAGCTGCCGTACCACGCCGCGCCACTCGGCCTCGCGCAGCTCGGCGCCGATGCCGAAGACGCTCAGCGCGTCGTGGTCGAACTGGATGACCTTGGCCGTCTTCTTGCCGAGCAGGATGTCGGTGATCTGGCCCGCGCCGAACTTCTGGTTCCGCTCCCGCTTGAGCCGTACCACGGTCGACAGCAGCTTCTGCGCGGGAACGGTGCCGTCCCAGGAAGCGGGCGGCGTCAGGCACGTGTCGCAGTTGCCGCACGCCCCGCTGGCCTGCCCGAAGTAGCCCAGCAGCTGCACACGGCGGCATTCGACTGTCTCGCAGAGCGCGAGCATCGCGTCGAGGTGGGCGGACAGGCGGCGGCGGTGGGCGTCGTCGCCATCGGACCCGTCGATCATCTTGCGCTGCTGGACGACGTCCTGGAGCCCGTAGGCGAGCCAGGCCGTGGACGGCTGCCCGTCGCGCCCGGCGCGGCCGGTCTCCTGGTAGTAGCCCTCGACGGACTTGGGCAGGTCGAGGTGGGCCACGAAGCGGACGTCCGGCTTGTCGATGCCCATCCCGAACGCGATGGTGGCGACCATCACCAGGCCGTCCTCGCGCAGGAAGCGCGCCTGGTGCGTGGCGCGCGTGGCCGCGTCGAGTCCGGCGTGGTAGGGCAGCGCGGCGATGCCGCTGTCCACGAGGAACGCGGCGGTCTTCTCGACAGAGGCGCGCGAGAGGCAGTAGACGATGCCCGCCTCGCCGGGGTGCTCGGTGCGCAGCAGCTCCAGGAGCTGCCGTTTGGGGTCGTTCTTCGGCGCGATGCGGTACTGGATGTTCGGACGGTCGAAGCTGGCCACGAAGTGGCGGGCGTCCTGGAGCTTGAGCCGGGAGGCGATCTCCGCGTGGGTGGCCTCGGTGGCGGTGGCGGTCAGCGCGATACGGGGAACGGTCGGCCAGCGTTCGTGCAGCGCGGACAGGGCGAGGTAGTCGGGCCGGAAGTCGTGGCCCCACTGCGCCACGCAGTGCGCCTCGTCGATCGCGAACAGCGCGATGGTGCCCCGGTCCAGCAGCGAAAGTGTGGACTCCACCCGCAGCCGCTCGGGCGCCAGGTAGAGCAGGTCCAGCTCCCCGGCGAGGAACTCCGCCTCGACCAGCCGCCGCTCGTCCAGATCCTGGGTGGAGTTGAGGAATCCGGCGCGCACGCCGAGCGCCTTGAGCGCGTCGACCTGGTCCTGCATGAGAGCGATCAGCGGCGAGACGACCACACCGACGCCCTTACGGACGAGCGCGGGGATCTGGTAGCACAGCGACTTGCCGCCGCCGGTCGGCATCAGGACCAGCGCGTCGCCGCCGCCCGCCACATGCTCGATGATCTCCTGCTGGTCGCCGCGGAAGGCGTCGTAGCCGAAGACGCGGCGCAGGACCTGCGCGGGGTCTCTCGGAGGGGAACCGGGGTCTTCGGCCGGGTCGGGGGAGGACGCCAGGTCGGGGGAGAACATCCGGGCATTCTACGAGCGGCGTGCCGCCCGGTGCGGGGCGATCACAGGATTCGGACACCCTGGGCAGGTCTTATGGGACAACTCTCAGGGGGTACGTCTCGGGTCAGGCGAGACTCAGAGGCACGTCTCAGGCCAGGCGGGCCTCAGGGCATGCCTCAGGTCAGGCGAGCCTCAGGGGCACGTCCTATGGGACATCTCTCAGTGGTACGCCTCAGGCGAGGCGGCGGATGACGCGCCGGAGCTGCTCGGCATAGCGCTCCTGGAACTCCGGCGAGTCCGGCTCGGCCCCGAAGATCCGGCGGGCCTCCTGCGGCATCACGATCGGGGCCGCGACCGCGCCCATGAACAGCAGCAGCATGGCGGCCGGGTCGAGGTCGTCGCCCAGCTCGCCCGCCGCCTGCCGCCGCCGCAGGTCCGACAGGTCCTCCGGGGACTCCTCCTCCCCGATGTCGCCGGTGAGCGCGCGCCAGACGGAAAGGCGGAGACCGCGCGGGTCGGCCAGGTTGTGCCGGAGGTAGGCCGCCACCAGGTCCTCCAGGGGGAGGGCCGGGTCGTTGAAGGCCTCTTCCTCTTCCAGCCACTGGCGGCTGATCTCCTCGTACAGCCCCTCCTTGCCGCCGAAGTAGTAGTTGATCAGCTGCTTGTTGAGCCCGGCCCGGTCGGCGATGTCCTGGACGCGGGCCCCCGCGAACCCCTTGGCGGAGAACTCGTCCTTGGCCGCCTCCAGCAGCAGCCGCCGAGAGCGCTCGGCGTCGATCTTGCGTTCCTCGGGGGCGGGGGTACGGCGGGGCCGCTTCGAGGCGGGCGGTGGCGTCTGGGGCGTTCCGGTCACGGGTTCAGGTTAGCGCTTGTCAGCCGATGGACTGACGACGTCACCCAACTGTTTGTTTGACAGTTTCATCCGTTTGGTTGAACCTGGTGATGCCGGTGGCGGGGGCCATCGGCGCGACGGGGTACGCGCGCCCAGCGCGGGCACGCACGGAAACAGCGGGGAGAATCGTCATGATCGTGGTGACCGGAGCCACCGGGAACGTCGGCCGGTACGTGGTGCGCGAGCTCGCCGGGGCGGGCGCGAAGGTGTGCGCCCTCAGCCGCGACCCGGAGTCGGCCCAGGTGCCCGCCGGGGTGCAGGTGGCGCGCACCGGAGACCTGCCCATGTGCGACGTCCGGGCCCTCTTCCTCAACCCGGCGGTGATCTGGGCGGATGGCCCGGAGGCGTTCCTGCGCCAGGCCTCCTGGCACGGGGTGCGCCGTGTGGTCACCCTCTCCTCGTCCGCCGCCGTCGACGCCGGGCCCGGCAACCCCATCGGCACCCACCACCGGGAGCTGGAACGCGCGATCGAGGATTCCGGGCTGGAGTGGACCCACCTCAGGCCGGGGGCGTTCGCGTCCAACGCGGGCCAGTGGGCCGCGCAGATACGGGCGGGGGACGTCGTCCACGGCCCGTACGCCGACGCCGCGCAGGCGCCGGTGCACGAAGCGGACATCGCCGCGGTCGCCGCCCGCGCCCTGCTCTCCGACGAGCTCGTCGGGTGCGCGCCGGTGCTGAGCGGGCCGCAGTCGCTGACCTTCGCCGAGCAGGTGCGGGTGATCGGGGAGGCGATCGGCCGTCCGCTGCGGTACGAGGAGATCCCGCCGGAGGCGGCGCGCGAGCGCATGGCGGGCGGCGGCCACATGACGCCGGAGATCGCGGACTCGCTGCTGCGGATGTTCGCGGCGGCGGTCGGCCGCCCCGCCGACGTCTCGCCGGAGACCGAGCGCATCACCGGCCGCCCGGGCCGCACGTTCGCCGAGTGGTGCGCGGAGAACGGGCCGCGGCTCTTCGGCTGACGGTCGCCGGGCCGTTCTCCTGGGGGATCCTGGGGGAGGTGCCGGGCCCGTCCGGGGGCCACAGGGAGGGGGCAGCGGGCCGGCCATGCGGTCGCGGGCCTCAGCCGACGGTGAGGACGATCTTGCCCCGGGTCCGGCCCAACTCCCCGTACGCGTGGGCCTTGGCCGCCTCCTCCAGCGGCAGCACGGTGTCGATCTCGGCGCGCAGCTTCCCTTCCTCCACCAGTTGGGCGATCGCTCGCAGCCCCGCCGAGTCCGGCTCGACCACGGTCCAGCCGGTGTGCACCCCGGCCGCCTCGGCCGCGGCTGCCGCCGGCAGGTCGTCCGGTGACGGCAGCGTCACCAGGTGGCCGCCGCGGCGGAGCACGCCGAGGGAGCGTGTTCCGTAGTCGCCGCCGAACGCGTCCAGGACGACGTCCACATCCCGCACCGCCTCGGTGAAGTCCACGCGTGTGTAGTCGATGACTTCGTCGGCGCCGAGCCCGCGCAGGAAGTCGTGCTTCTCGGCGCGGGCCGTCCCGATGACGTATGCGCCTCGCGCCTTGGCGATCTGCACGGCGAGGTGGCCGACGCCGCCCGCGGCCGCGTGGATCAGCACCCGCTGCCCGGCCCGCAGCCCGGCTGTGTCGACCAGGGACTGCCAGGCGGTGAGCGCGGCCAGCGGGAGCGCGGCGGCCTGGACGTGGCCGATGCCGGCCGGCTTGCGGACGAAGCGGCGGGCGGGGGCGGTGACGAACTCGGCGTAGGCGCCCGCCTGTTCCGGGAAGCGCGGCATGCCGAAGACCTCGTCGCCGGGCGCGAAGAGGGTCACGCCGGGGCCGACGGCCTCGACGGTGCCGGAGACGTCGTAACCGAGGGTCGGCGGGTCGCCGACGCGGCCGATGGGGCCGCCCGCACGCACCTTCCAGTCGACGGGGTTCACGCCCGCGGCGCGGACCCGGACCAGGATCTCGGTCAGGCCCGGCTCGGGGCGAGCTACTTCGATCGGGGTCAGGACCTCGGGGGCGCCCCAGGCGCGGGGGCTGACAGCGCGCATCGTCTCGCTCATGTACGTGTCCTCTCTGGTGAGCGGGACACCAGAGTGCGGCGGAACGATCGATCATGGTGTTGGCAGTTTGGTCATGATGCGCCAAGATCTGGCCATGACGGTCAAGGACAGCGACGGGCGCAGGCATCGGGTGGCGGTCCTCGCCCAGGAGGGCGTCTACCCCTTCGAACTGAGCATTCCGTCACGGGTTCTGGGCAACGCCGAGGACGCCGAGGGGCGGCCGCTGTACGAGGTGGTCGTCTGCACCCCGGACGGTTCACCGGTGCGCAGCGACGCCGGGTTCTCGGTGGCGGTCGAGTACGGACCGGAGGCACTGGCGGCCGCGGACACCGTGGTCGTTCCGCCCACCAGCCGGCTCGGTCCCTTCGGGCAGGGCGATCCGCTGCCCCGGCCGACCGCGGCCGCGCTGGCGCGGGTCCGTCCCGGGACCCGCATGGTCTCGATCTGCACCGGCAGTTACGTCCTCGCCGCCGCGGGGCTGCTCGACGGCCGGTCGGCGACCACGCACTGGCAGGTCGCCCAGGACTTCCAGCGCGCCTATCCACGCGTCAAGGTCGACGAGGAGGTGCTCTTCGTGGACGACGGCGACGTCCTGACCGCCGCCGGGGCCGCCGCGGGCGTCGACCTTTGCCTGCACCTCGTACGCCGCGACCACGGCGCCGCCGTCGCCAACCACGTGGCCCGCCGCTGCGTCGTACCGCCGTGGCGGGACGGCGGGCAGGCACAGTTCATCGAACGACCGGTACCCGAACCGACGTCGGCGACCACGGCCGCGACGCGCGCGTGGGCCCTGGAACGGCTCCAGGAACCGCTGACACTCGGTGAACTGGCGGACCACGCCCGGATGAGCCTGCGCACCTTCACCCGCCGCTTCCGCGACGAGGTCGGCCAGACCCCGGGCCGCTGGCTCACCGCCCAGCGCATCGAACTGGCCCGCCAGCTCCTGGAGACCAGCGACCTCCCCATCGATCTGGTCGCTCACCACGCCGGATTCGGCACGGCCAACTCACTCCGCCAGCACATGCGGTCCGTGCTGGGCGTCTCACCGGTCGCCTATCGGCGCACGTTCCAGGCGGGCACCCGGCCGCGCGCGGGGAGCGCCTAGGCCAGGTCGAGGGCTTTGGTGCCCGACAGGATGGGGACGTGCGTGGAGTTTCCGTCTCCGCTGCCGCATGACGGGCTGGTCTCGGCGGTGTTGGAGACGTTGGTTCCGGTCGCGAACCGTCCGTCGCTGCCGGGCACCACCGTCGTGAAGTGGCTGGAGGCCGTGCCCAAACCACCCCAAGGTGTGCACCGCGCAGGCGGGACCGGCTAGGACGCCGTCCTGGGCTTCCGTTTGGCGGGTTCCTTCTTCGCCGCCGTCTTCTTCGCGCCGGACGCCGTCTTCTTCTCGCCCTCCCCGCCGCCCCCGCGGCCGCCCCCGGCCGACGCCGCACGCTTGGCCGGGGTCTTCTTCTCCGCCTTGCGGGCGCGCAGCGCGGTGACCGTCGCCTCGGCCTTCTCCTCGCTTTCCGCGCCCTCCTCGGCCGCTTCGCCGCGCGCCTTCCGGGCCGTTCGCACGCTGTCCTTCAGCGCCGCCATGAGGTCCACGACCTGGGCCGTCTCGCGCGGTTCGCCGAACTCCACCGACGGGGCCGCCCCGGAGACCTTGGCGGCGACCAGCTCCTCAAGGGCCTCGTGGTACTCGTCGTGCAGCTCGTCCAGCTCCACCTCGCCGAGCGTGGCCATCAGGGTGTCGGCCAGGTCGAGTTCCGCCTTCTTGACCGTCACCTTCTCCTTCGGCGCCAGGCCGGACGCGTCGCGCACCTCGTCCGGCCAGACCATGCGGTGCATGGTGATCGTGTCCCCGACGACGCGCAGCATGCCCAGCCGCTCCCGGCCCCGATGGACGTACTTGGCGATGGCGACCTTGTCGCTGCGCTTGAGCGCCTCGCGCAGCAGGACGTACGGCTTGGCGCCCGTGGCGCCCTGCACACCCAGGTAGTAGGCGTCGCCCATCTGGAGCGGGTCGATCTCGCTCGCGGGGACGAACGCCTCGATCTCCAGCGTGTGCGTGGTCGGCAGCGGCAGCGCCGCCAGGTCCTCGTCGGAGATCGGGATGAGGCTGCCGTCAGCGTCCTCGTAGGCCCTGCCGATGTCCGGGGCGTCGACCGGCTCGTCTTCCAGTTCGCACACCTTCCGGTAGCGAATCCGGCCGCCGTCGGCGGTGTGGATCTGCCGGAAGGAGACGGAGTGGTCCTCCGTGGCCGGGTACATCTTGATCGGGATGCTGACCAGGCCAAACGAAATAGCCCCATTCCATATGGCTCGCATCATTAATCCCTTTCATGGGATTCTTATCGTATGTCGCCGATCGCGGAGGTGGAGGGGCGGCGTATCGCCCTGCGGAATCTCGACAAGATCATCTATCCGGCCACCGGCACGACCAAGGGTGAGCTCCTGCACTACCTGGCGTCGACCGGCGCCGTTCTGCTCCCGCATCTGCGCGGCCGCCCCCTGGCGTTCCTGCGCTATCCGGACGGCCCCGACGGCGAGAAGTTCTTCACCAAGAATCCGCCGCCCGGTACGCCCGCCTGGGTGAAGACCGCCGAGGTCCCGCGCCACGAGGGCGAGACCGCCCGCCAGGTGCTGATCGAGGACCTGGCGAGCCTGATGTGGGCGGCCAACCTCGTGGTGGAGCTCCACACGCCGATGTGGCGGGAGGCGGACGGTTACGGCGTGGCCGACCGGCTCGTCCTCGACCTCGACCCCGGCGAGCCCGCCACCGTGGTCGAATGCTGCGCCGTCGCCGTATGGCTGCGCGGGCGGCTGGCGGACGACGGTCTGCGCGCGCTGCCCAAGACCAGCGGGTCCAAGGGCATCCACCTCCTCGCCCCGCTCCGGCCGACCGACTCCGCCGCCACCACCGCCTACGCCAAGCGGATCGCCCTGGAGGCGGAGCGGGCGCTGCCCGGCCTCGCCCTGCACCGCATGAAGCGGTCCCTGCGGCCCGGCAAGGTCTTCGTCGACTTCAGCCAGAACGCCGCCGCCAAGACGACCGCCGCCCCCTACACGCCGCGGGCACGCTCCGAGCCCGCCGTCTCCACGCCGGTGACGTGGGACGAGATCGAGGGCTGCGACCGCCCCGGCCAACTCGGCTTCCGTATCGAGGACATCCCGGCTCGCCTCGCGCGGCACGGGGACCTGCTGGCCCCTCTGCTCGACCCCGACGACGCCGTCGCGCTCCCCGAATGACGTCGCGCTGTTATTGAATTGGCAATTTCCTTACGGGAGTTGTTTGTCTCATGCGCCCCGAGAGGGCTTAACCAACGCGTTACGTCATGGTAGGTGTGGTGTTCACAGTGATAATTGAGTCTGATGGCGCCGACTGCCCCCAGTGAAGCGGGCTGGCCGGCGTGATCGTGACATTCGGTCCTCCCCCCACGATCCGACCAGGATGGGACCACAGAGATGCGGAATCCGCTGGAGCGCGCCCTCGCGCTCCCCACGCCGTCTGCCAACGCCGCGCCGGCCGAGCCCGCCGAGCCCGCCGCGGCCCCTCGCGCGCCCCGGCGAAGAACCGGCTCACCCCGCTAGGTCCTGCCCGGGCCCGGTGCCCCGCGCCGGGCCCGACGTGACGACCACGGCACGAGCCGCCTCCGCGGCCGCCTTCCGGAAGCTTCCCGCGCGTCCGGGCGCCCCCACGCGCCCGTACCGCGGCGGTACGGAGGCGGGCCGCGTCGGCCCGGCCGATCCCCACGCGCCATGAGGCCACGGCGTGTTCCGCGCACCGCGCGTCTCCCAGAGGTACCGCACCGACCAGGCGTGCCTCCCGCGGGCCGTGCACCGACCAGGTGCACCTCCCGGGCGGCGCCGCGCCCAAGTGTGAGCCCTCACAGGGAGTTCACATATCGTGCGCAACCCGCCCCTGGCATGCGCCCTCTTCGTACGCGCAGCACGTACCCGCACCGCGTACGCACAGCGCACGCGCACCGCGCGCCCCCACGGCGTGTCCTGCAGACGCCCCATGCACGGCCTGCCGCCATGCAAGGAAGGAAACCCAGGTGCTCACTTCGCACCCGACGCCCACCCCCGGGACCCCACCCCACGTCACCCCCGGGACCCCACCCCACGCCGGGCCGGTGACGATTCCCGGCCCCCGTCCCGCCCCCTCGCCCGCCTCGCGCGGCCGGGTCCTCACCGTCGGCATGCCGGGCCCCCGGCTCGACCGGCTGACCACGACCCTGGTGTCCACCGGCCACGAGGTGCGGCACGCCGTGCCCAGCCAGGTGACCCGCCAGCTCCAGCAGGCGCCCCCCGACGCGATCGTCGCCCTGGACGACGACCAGGTCAGGGGCGAGGTCATCCGCGAGGTCCGCACCGACCCCGCGGGCCAGGCCCTGCCGCTGCTCGTGGTCAGCGCCGCACCCGGCCCCGCCGACGTCGCCGACATCCTGCGGCACGGGGCGGACGACTGCGTACCGGACACCTCCGACCCCGTCGAGCTGTCCGCCCGCATAGAGGCCAAGCTGCGCCGCGTTCCGGTCCCGGTGGAGAACCTGCTCCTCGACCCCCGCACCGGCCTGTACTCCGAGCCCCACTTCCGGGACGAACTCGACCGGGAGCTGGGCCGCCCCGCCGCGGGCCGCCGCGGCGGTGTGATGGCCCTGGTCGCCGTCGCCGAGATGGCCGCGCTGGAGACCCGGCTCGGGCCCCGCGTACGCCGGGAGGTCGCCGAGCGGCTGGCCGCGGTCGCCGAGAAGCTCGGCAGCTCCTGCGACCGGCTCGGATGGGACGACCAGGGCCGGCTGCTCGTGCTGATGCCCGGCATCGAGGAGGAGGCGGCCCAGCGCGGCCTGGAGCGGTTCGCCGCCGCCGTCGCCGGAACCCGCTTCATCGTCGCCGACGAGAACGTGCGGCTGACCCCGGCCATCGGCTGGACCCCGCTGGCCGGATGCGCCGACCAGGTCCAGGCCGTCCGCAACGCGGCCGACGCGGTGGCCGAGTCCGTCAGCCACCGGGACCTGCGCCCGGTCAGGTACGAGACGTGGATGCGCGGCACGCACCGCCGACCGCACGCCTTCGGGGTGGCCGTCCGGGCCGCGCTGTCGGCGCTGTCCCCGGTCCTGGTCCTGCTGGCCGGGGTGGCCGTACCGTTCCTGCTCTACACGCAGACGTACGCGATGGGCTGGGACCTCGGTTCCGCCATGTACTGGGTGGTGGTCGCCGGGCTCCTGGTCTCCGCGGTGCTCATCGTGCTGGAGTGCTTCTACGCGCTCGACGCCGCGCGGCGCCCCGACGGCCCCCCGCAACGCCCCGACGGGCCCGCGCAGCCGTATCCGCCGGCGAGCGCCGTCATCGCCGCGTACCTGCCGAACGAGGCCGCGACCATCGTCGACACCGTCGAATCGTTCCTGCGCCTGGAGTACCCCGGCGAGCTGGAGATCGTGCTCGCGTACAACACGCCGCACCCGCTGCCGGTGGAGGACACCCTGCGCGCGATGGCGCGCCGCGACCCGCGCCTGGTCCTCCTCCCGGTCTCCGGCAGCACCTCCAAGGCCCAGAACGTCAACGCCGCGGTGACCCGAATACGCGGCGAGATGGTCGGCATCTTCGACGCCGACCACCACCCGGCCCCGAAGTCCTTCCAGCACGCCTGGCACTGGCTGTCCAACGGCTACGACGTCGTCCAGGGCCACTGCGTGGTCCGCAACGGCGACAGCTCCTGGGTGGCCAGGATGGTCGCGGTGGAGTTCGAGTCCATCTACGCGGTGAGCCACCCGGGCCGCACCCGGCTGTACGGATTCGGGGTCTTCGGCGGCTCGAACGGCTTCTGGCGCACCGATCTGCTCGCCCGCACCCGGATGCACGGTTCGATGCTCACCGAGGACATCGACTCCACCATGCGCGCGCTGGCCGAGGGCGCGCGGTTCACCGTCGACCGCACGCTCATCTCCCGCGAACTGGCCCCCACCACCGTCAAGCAGCTGTGGAACCAGCGGTCGCGCTGGGCCCAGGGCTGGCTCCAGGTGTCCCTCAAGCACCTGTGGCGGGCCCTGCGCTCCCCGGTGTTCACCGCGCGCCAGAAGTTCGGGATGTTCGTCCTGCTCGGCTGGCGCGAGGCGCAGCCGTGGCTGACGCTCCAGATGCTGCCGGTCCTGCTCTACTCGGTGTGGAAGGAGGGCGGCCCGCAGAACATGGACTGGGCGGTGCCCGTCTGCCTGCTGGCCACGCTGGTCACCCTGTCCGCCGGCGTGGTGCAGGCCGCGTTCGCCCGGCGGCTGGCCGTGCCCGAACTGCGCAGGAAGCGCGGCTGGTTCTGGCGGTACATGCTGGTGTCGACGTTCTTCTACAGCCACTTCAAGAACATGCTGGCGCGGCACGCCTGCCTGAAGGAGGCGCTGGGGGAGCGGCAGTGGCGGGTCACCCCGCGCGCGGCGAAGGCGGGGGACGGAGCGTGAGCACCACCATCACCGCCACCGCCAGGACCACGGCGACGGTCACCGAGGCCACCACCGCGAAGGGCAAGGGCCTGCCGCCGGAGGGCGCGCCCGCCCGCAGCCGGGCCCGGGAGATCGAGGGCTACCGCGGGCTCGCCGCGCTGAGCACGGTCGTCTTCCACGTATGGCAGCAGTACTTCCGGTACGACGCGGACGGCTCCCACCCCCCGGTGGACAACCACTTCCTCGGCTCCCTGATCTCCCTTGAGGTCATCGACCTGTTCTTCGTGCTGTCCGCCTACCTGCTGGCCCTGTCCTACGCGCGCGCGGCCATCGACGGAGGGACGACCCGCCCCGCCCGCTCGTTCCTGTACCGGCGGGTCGTCCGGATCGTGCCGCTGTACTTCCTGGCCGTCATGGTCGTCTGGTCGATCCGCAACCCGACCCTCCCCGGGAACTGGACGGATCTCTTCGAGCACCTGACGTTCACCCATGTCTGGGACCGGGAGCAGATCTTCTACACCATCGGCCCCACCTGGTCGCTGTCCCTGGAGATCATGTTCTATCTCGCGCTCGTGGTGCTCGGACCGCTGGCGGTACGCGCCTGCCGGCGGCTGGAGCGGCGCGCCGCGCGGGTGGCCGTGTGCGCCGCGGGCTGCCTGCTGCTCTACGCCGGACCGCTGGCATGGATCGCCGTCGCGCACTACGGGTTCGAGGTGCCGCACACCGACTGGCCGGTGTACTTCGGCCCGCAGGCCCGGTTCGGCGGATTCGCCGTGGGCATGGGCCTGGCCGTCCTGGTGACCGCCCTCAAGGACCGGGCCCGGCTGGGCACCGGTGCGGCATGGACGCTGCGGCTCGCGGCGGTCGCGGGCACGTACGGCCTGTCGCTGCTCACCACGGACCCCGAGAACGCCGCGACGACGTTCTTCCACCCGGCCGCGTCCCTGCTGTGGGGGCTCATGCTGTTCAGCACGGTCCACGTACGCCGTCAGGAGCGCAGGCGCGGGCTGCTGACCTCCCGCTGGCTCACCGGCGTCGGGCTGGTCAGCTACAGCCTGTTCATCTGGCACGAGCCGATCATGCTCGAACTCGACAAGGCCGGACTGCTCCCGCAGAGCCAGGCCGGCTATCCGCTGGCCACGCTGATCGTGCTGCTGGTGGCGGTGCCGGTGGCGGTGCTGAGCTACTGGGTCGTGGAGTACCCGACCGGCATGCTCGGCAAGCTCAAGGACTACCGCGGCAGGCCGCGGGACTTCTACGCGGAGGCGAAGCCGGCGCGCTGACGGCCTTCGGCCGTCGGAAGGGGCCCGCTCGAAGATCACGAAGATCTCCGAGCGGGCCCCTTCGTCCAGGATGTCGGACATGATGGCGCCATGACGCGTATACGAAGATCCCTGCCGCTGCTCCTGCTGCCCCTCCTGCCCCTGGCGCTGACCGGGTGCGGGACGGAGTCGAGCGCCGCGGGTGGCGGGGTCGACCGCGCCGAGTTGGAGGCGCGGGCGAAGGCGTTGGGCACCGAGCTGGACATGGTGTACGTCACCGACGTCCCCGGCTACAAGGTCGTGCCCCAGTCCGTCGGGGTCATCGGCGACCACGGCTTCGGGGCCGCCTACACCAAGTCCGGCAGCGGGGTGATCGACCTGCGGGTGGACGAGACCGGGGGCGGCCTCGCCGACTGCGCGGAGGTGGACAGCATCGAGGTCGAGGGCCACAAGATGACGTGCGAGCAGGACGGCGAGAGCCAGTACCGCTCGACGAAGACCACCCATGAGTACGTGCGCGTGGACGGCGGACGGACCATCTGGCTGTCCGCCGGACGGGACGGCGTCCCGCGCGAGACCCTCCGCAAGGCCGCGGAGAACGCCCATCAGGCCGACGACGGCGAGCTGGCCGACATCATGCCGGAGACCGCGGGCGGCAGCGGCGGCGGGCAGGGCGGCACCGAGCGCGGTGACCTACCGAAGACGGGCGACGGCGCGCCGCAGGACCCGCCGGGGTTCACCGAGGGCACGAGCGGCTGACCAGCCGCGGGCGGCTGGCCTGAGGGCGCGGGCCCAGGCTGAGCGGGGGCACCGGCCAAGGCAGGGGCACCGGCCGGGATGACAGGCCGCGGGCAGCGGCTCAGGTGACCTTCACCCAGTCCAGGCTCCGCTCCACGGCCCGCTTCCACCCCTCGTACCCCTCCGTGCGCCGCTCCTCGCTCCACTGCGGCTGCCACCGCTTCGACTCCTGCCAGTGGGAGCGCAGTTCGTCGGTGTCCTGCCAGAACCCGGTGGCGAGCCCGGCGGCGTAGGCGGCGCCGAGCGCGGTGGTCTCGGGGACGACGGGACGGCTGACCGGCACCCCCAGCACGTCGGCCTGGATCTGCATGCACAGGTCGTTGGCCGTCACTCCGCCGTCCACCTTCAGGACGTCGAGGTGCACCCCGGAGTCCCGCTCCATGGCCTCCACCACGTCCCGGCTCTGGTAGCAGATGGCCTCCAGGGTGGCCCGCGCCAGGTGGGCGCCGGTGTTGTAGCGGGCCAGGCCCACGATCGCGCCACGGGCGTCGGACCGCCAGTACGGGGCGAACAACCCGGAGAAGGCGGGCACGAAGTACATGCCGCCGTTGTCCTCGACCGAACCGGCCAGCCGCTCGCTCTCCGCCGCGTCGTTGATGATCTTCAACTGGTCCCGGAGCCACTGCACGGCGGCGCCGGTGACGGCGATGGAGCCCTCCAGGGCGTAGACGGCGGGGCTGCCGTAGAACTGGTACGCCACGGTCGTCAGCAGCCCGTACCGGGAACGGACCGGCTCGGTGCCGGTGTTGAGGACCAGGAAGTTTCCGGTGCCGTAGGTGTTCTTCGCCTCGCCGGGGGAGAAGCACACCTGTCCGACGGTCGCCGCCTGCTGGTCGCCCAGGACGCCCGCGATGGGAATGGCGGCGCGCAGGGGCCGGGACGTACGGGCCTGACCGAAGGCGTCGGGGTGGGCGGACGGGTGGATGGCGGGCAGCATCGCGCGCGGGACCCCGAAGACGCCGAGCAGTTCGTCGTCCCAGTCCAGGGTCTCCAGGTCCATCAGCATGGTGCGGCTGGCGTTGGTCACGTCGGTGGCGTGCACGCCGCCATCCGGGCCGCCGGTGAGGTTCCACAGCACCCAGGCGTCGGTGTTGCCGAAGAGTGCGTGGCCGCGCTCGGCGGCCTCGCGCAGGCCGTCGACGTTCTCCAGCAGCCACTGGATCTTGCCGCCGGAGAAGTAGGTGGCCGGTGGCAACCCGGTCTTGCGGCGGATGACGTCCCCGTACCCGTCGCGTTCGAGGGCGGCGGCGATGCGGTCGGTACGGGTGTCCTGCCAGACGATGGCGTTGTGGTACGGGCGGCCGGTCCTGGGGTCCCAGACGACGGTCGTCTCCCGCTGGTTGGTGATGCCGATCGCCGCAAGGTCGGCGGCGGACAGATCGCAGTCGCGCATGGCGTTCTGCATCACGGTGTTGGTGCGCTCCCAGATCTCCACCGGATCGTGCTCGACCCAGCCGGACCGGGGCAGGATCTGGCGGTGCTCGAGCTGGTGCCGGGCGACCTCGCTGCCGTCGTGGTCGAAGATCATGAACCGGGTGCTGGTGGTGCCCTGGTCCACCGCACCGACGAAGTCGGGCATCGCTGCTCCCTCAGGTCAGGTCGAGGCGGGGCCTCAGGTCGGGTGGGAGGGCCAGGGCCTCAGGACGGGGCAGGACCAGGTCCTCAGGCCTTGTCGAGGCCAGGGCCTCAATTCGGAGCGAGGCAGGTCCTCAGGCCTCGTCGAGGCGGGGCGTCTCGCCCACCTCCTGCTGCCTGGGCACCGGGAGGAAGCGGCTGACGACGACCTTGTAGAACGCGGCGCCGAGCACTCCGCCGACCAGCGGCCCGACGATGGGCACCCAGAAGTACAGATCCCCGTACTGATCTCGCCAGGCCTCGCCGTAACCGGTGATGAAGCTGGCCAGCCGGGGCCCGAAGTCGCGGGCGGGGTTGATGGCGTACCCGGCGTCGGCGCCCCACGCCATGCCGATCGCCACGACGATGAGCCCGATGACGAACGGGGCCAGATTGGCGGCGGGAGCGGTGTTGGCGAGGTCGGTGACGGCGAACACCAGCAGCACCAGGATCGCGGTCCCGATCAGCTGGTCGCGCAGGGCGCCCCACTCGCTGACGGGGAGCACCCCGTTGCCGGGCAGGGTGGAGAAGACCCCCTGGGTGGCGATGGTGTGTCCGGGGTCGGCGGCGGCCAGCGCCTCGGTGTAGTTCCACCGCACGAGCAGCGCGGCGACGAAGGCACCGGCGGTCTGCGCCACGGCGTAGGGCGCCACTTTGCGCCAGGGGAACCCCTTGAACGCCGCGAGGGCGAGGGTGACCGCCGGGTTGATGTGGGCGCCGCTGAGCCGGGCGGCGACGTAGATCCCGAGGGTGACGCCGAGACCCCAGGCCCAGGCGATGCTGTCGTGGTCGCCCAGCCCCCCGTCGGTCAGCGCGCCGCCGGCCACCACCTGGGCGACCACACCGCAGCCGAAAAGGATGAGCACCATGGTCCCGGCGAACTCCGCGGCCAACTCCCCGATCAGTCCTGAGCGCCGCTCCCGCGTCTTGTCAGCCATGTTCACCATCGTCTGCCGGAGGGCCGCACATCGCGCGCGGTGTACGGCCGTACGGGCGCCCCGGACGGGAAGGCGCCCCGTGCCGACCGCCTCTATCACGGCTGATGCCGTTACGGTCGATCTTTCCTCATCGTATAAGCCAGACTGACGATGATTTATGCGTATCCATCAGATGAAATGCCCTTGCTGTAGTACGGTCTCACCCCTCGCCAGTCCACAGGATGGGACCACCCTCTGTGACCACGACCTCGACCACACCGTCGACCTCGACCTCGACCACGACCTCGATCCAGCCGGTCCGATCGACTCGGTTCATCTCGGCTCGGTTCATCGCCTGCCACAGCGTTCTGGAACTCGACGCACGCCATCCGCTCGCCCAACGCGCCGTCGTCGACCCCCGGCTCATGCACCGTACGGTCATGTCCGGCTTCCACGGCTGGGCCGAGCCGGACGGCCCCGACCCTCGCGCCCAGATGGGCATCCTCGCCGCCTGGGCCCTCGACCCGCGTACGAACACGCTGCGCGTCGTCGTCCAGTCCCGCGTACAGCCGGACTGGACCTCACTCCCCGGCCGGGCGCTGGCCAGGGAGGTCACCATGCTGCCCGTGGACATGCGGGTCCACCGGGGCGACGTCTTCTCCTTCCGTACCGTCGTCAGCCCGGTCCGCGACCGGGAGCTGTGGCAGGACACCCCGCAGGGCCGCCGCCCGACCCGCCTCCGCGTCGCGGACGCCACCGCGAGGTACGCCCGCGAGTGGTTCGCCCAGCGCCTCCAGCCCGCCTGCGGCACCCCCGTCGGCCGCGACGGCATCCGCCGCATCGGCGCCACCGGGGACCCCTTGGCCATGTCGGTCCGCATCCTCCCGAAACTCGTCGTCGGCGACCGCCACCGCGGCAGGGCGCTCGCCCGCGCCGAGATCCGCGGCACCCTCACGGTCACCGATCCCGCGGCCTTCACCCGAGCACTGGAGCTCGGCATCGGGCCGGGACGGGCGTACGGGGCGGGGTTGCTGCTGGTACGGCGGCGGGACGGGGCGTAGGCGGGGCATGGCAGTGGGCGTGACGGGACCGGCTGCGCCGCGGGGCCCGCGCGGGCCCCGCGGGCCCCGGGACGGCACGAGTCCAGGAACGGCACGAGTCCCGGGGCGGTACAAGTCTCGGGACGGCACGAGTCCCGAAAATCGGCACGGGCCCCGGGGCGGTACGAGTCCCGGTGAACGGCCCTAGTCGCCCTAGCCGTGCTGTCCCGGAACGGCACTAGTCCCGGAGCGAGCGGAGCGTCTCCGCCTGGCGGACGCGGACCGCGAGGTCGCGGTCGAGTTCGGCGATCGCGCGGGCGGGGCTCGGTTCGCCGCTGAGCTCGGCGGCGCGGATGCGGTCCAGGCGGAAGCCGCGGCCGGCGCGGCGGCTGCGGCACCAGCCGATCAGATACCAGGCGCCATTGGCGGCGAGCAGTCCGCCCGGCTCGACCTCGCGCTCACTCTCCCGGCCGTCCGCGTCGACGTACCAGATCCGCACCACCGTTCCTTCCGCCACGGCCTGTTCGACGACGGCCAGCGCGCTGGGTGCGGTGCGGGAGGGCAGTACGTGGATCAACCCGGTGAGCGCGCGGACCTCCTCGGCGGTGGACTCGCCGAGAGCGGCGGCGAGTTTGCGCATCGCGCTCCGGCCGGCGGCCGAGAACGGGGTGGTGTCCTCGGCGCCGGCGAGCGCGGTGGCCACCGCCAGCGCCTCGGCGGCCGTGAGATTGACCGGCGGCAGGCTGGTCCTTCGGTCGACGAACCAACCGCCCCGCCGCCCGGCCTCGGCCCGTATGGGCACCCCGCTCTCCAGGAGGGCCTGGAGATCGCGCTGGACTGTGCGCCGGGAGACCTCGAACCGGGCCGCGAGCCAGCCGACGGTACGGGGGCGGGGCGCGACGGCCCGGAGCTCTTCGACCAGGGCGTAGAGACGTTCGGTGCGATTCATGACGGTGTAAGGCTAGGGACAGGCCCGGGACAGGGCCATCCAGCCCAAAGGCCCCCTAGCCCAAGCGCCCCCTAGCCCAGACCCACCGAACCCAGGGCCTGACGCAGGAACGCTTCCTGGGTGGCCAGTTCGCGGCGGGCGACGGTGGTCGGGGCGAGCGTGAAGCCGTGCCAGCCCTCGGCGACGATCTCCAGCTCGGCCGCGTTCCCGGCGGCCCGCCAGCGGGCGGCCATGAACAGGGTGTCGTCGAGTACGGGATCGGCTGTGCCGACGGTGAACCGGGCCGGGGGCAGGCCGCGCAGATCGGCGTGGAGCGGGGAGATGTCCGGATCCAGTCGCTCGGCGGGGCTCCGGCCCGGGAGCAGCTGCTCGCGGAACCAGGCGAGGACCGGTGAGTTGATGAGCAGGTTGCGGTCGCCCGCGCGTCGCGCGCTGGGGGTGCCGTAGGCCAGATCGTAGGCACCGAAGGAGAGCTGGGCGGCACGGAACGCGTCGGCGGGCGCAACAGAGTGCCGGTCGCGCAGCCGCAGCAGCGTGGTGACGGACAGCCGGGCCCCGTGCGACTCCCCGCCGATCAGCAGCCGTCCGGTGCCGAACTCGGCGGCCGCCTGGTCCAGCAGCCACAGGGCGGCCCGCTCGGCGTCGTCGGCGCCCGCCGGATAGGGGTGCTCGGGCGCCAGCCGGTACTCGACACTGACCACGGCGACCCCCACATGGTGTGCCAGGTCGCGCAACCGGACGTCCTGGCCGTCGGCGGAGCCGAGCACCCCTCCGCCGCCGTGGAAGTGCAGGAACACCCCGGCCGGCTGACGATCCTCGGGCGGGGTGAGGACACGCAGCCGCACGCGGTGGCCTGACGGTGCGGTGACCGTACGCCAGACGGCCTCCGGAAGCAGGGTGACAGCCGGGAACCCACCGCCGCCCGCCCGCTGCTGCGCTCGCGCGGCCGGAGGGTCGTCCTGCACATGCAGCGGGATCTCACCGTCGAGCAGCTGCTCCAGACGGTCGTTGGCGGCCCGGGTCTCGGCCAGCTCGGCGGGGTCGAGCCCGGTGGTGGCGATGGAGTACGCGGCGGATGCGGTGGAGTGTGCGGTGTTCATGGGGCCACGGTCGTGCGGAGCCGCGACACCGTGATGTCACCGTTCCGCCGTGAGCCGGGCCACAGTGCCGAAAGCGGCGCCTTCTGACATGGCACTCCTCATCCCGGGTACCCGGGGCGGGGTCCGTGACCGCGTATGGCAAGGTGTGCCGACGACTCACGCCGACCGGACCTCGCGAGGGAGTCCGGCCCGCGGCTGCCTCCCGGGTACCGGGACCCTGCGGCGGCACCCGGGGAGCCGGACTGTCGCATGCCGGACGGGAGCATCCTGACCGGTTCACGCCCGACCTTTCAGGAGTACCACCCGTGAACGGAAAGCGCCGCCGCCTGCTGCTGGCCGCCCTCGGCCCCATGCTCGAACCCGGGGAGCAGGTCGAGGTGGCGACCATTGTGAACCTGAGTTCCGTCTCCGTGCGCCGGACGGCGGCGTTCGCGACAGCCTCGGCGATCATGAGCGGTGGCGGAATGGCCGTGGTCCCGGTGCCGACCCCCATGTACTTGGCCATGACCGACCGCCGCATCTTCATCTTCCGGGCGAACCCGACGTTCGCCCGCCCGGAGGAGCACCTGATGACGATTCCGCGCGCCGGTCTCGTCCGCTCGGAGATCAAGGAGCGCCTGCTCAACTCGTCCTTCGTCATCTCCTCACCGGACAGCGAGCAGGGCCTGAAGATCATCTTCCCGCTGCTCGGCCGCAAGGACCGAGACACGGTGGCGGCCGCGCTGCCCCTGCCGGGCTGACCGCCCCACGCCCGGGCACGAGCCGGGGGACACGAGCAGACGGCACGGTCAGCCCCAAGGCAGCGGAACCGGACGGTCATTCCGGCCGGGCAGAGTTCAGGATGACGTCGACGAAGTCGCCGCTCGAATCCGGGATCCGGGGACGCAGACGGGCCGACTCGGTCACCGCCATGAGCCGGTACTGGTCTCTGCGCGCGGTGAACAGGTATCCGCCTCGACGGGGCCGGCGCTGAGCGGCACCGTCACGGCGGCCGAGACCGCCCGGATCGACACGCTCGCGGTCGCCGGAGGGGACCGCCTGGCCGAACGCCCCGTAGAGGAGCGGCTGCTGGCGGCGGCCCGTGCCGTCGCTGCGCGGGCGACGCGGGTCGCGTCGGTGTGCACCGGCGCCTTCGCCCTCGCCGAGCCCGTCCAGGGCGACGGACGTCGGGCGACCACGCACTGTCGACGCGCCGATACGCTTGCCCGCCGTCACCCCCGCGTGCGCGCCGAGCCGGACACCATCCACGTCAGGGACGGACGGTTCGTCACCTCGGCAGGCGTCAGCGCAGGCATCGATCGGACCCCCGCCTTGGCCTAGGACGACCGCGCAGCTGATCCGGCCCCAGCATCGCGCGCGAAAAGGTCGTGTTCCTCCAGTGCAGGAGCCCTCCCGACCTTTCGAGGGGAAGGGCTCCTGACCTGCTGCTTTATGGTGCTCCGGCAGGATTCGAACCTGCGACACCCGCTTTAGGAGTTCGATCGCGGGTCGAGGCTCGCCGAGGTGGCCTGAAGGCGCCCGGCAGGCCAGAGCTGCCCAAGTTCGCCCCGCTCCACTGCTGTCCGCCGTTGTTGATGTCAATCGTATATGTCAGCGGAGTCTCTCCGGTCTGTCACTCGAACAACCAACAGCCGAGTGCGGTCTACCGCTCGGGTCGGCCGACAGAGTCGGGCTCCGGCAAGGCGTTGGGGCTAGGTCGGCTGTCCCATCGTCATCCACCAGGTGGCCACCCCGTGGTCGAACGCCAAGATCCAACTCTCGCCCACCAGTACTTGCCCCCGAAGGAATCCAGTTACAAGACGCCCCGCGGCCACGGGATGGTCGATAGAATCACTTACACAAGGAAGGGTAGGAAATGGCACGTAAATCTACACCTACGAGCGAAATCGAACTGATCGATTCCGTTGATCGAAGTGTCTCCTCGGTAAGGACGCGCCAACTGGACATCTCATTCAACGAATTGGCGGACATGTATGAGTCCGGAGAGCTCATCATCGACCCTGAGTATCAAAGACTCTTTCGCTGGACTCCTGGGGCCCAGTCTCGACTTATTGAGACGCTAATCCTGGAGCTCCCGGTGCCGCCAATCTTCCTCATGGAAACCGAAGAAAATGTCTATGAGCTAATCGACGGTCTCCAGCGAATTTCCTCCTACCTCAATTTTCGTGGGCTGCTAAGGGGAGGAGACGCGGAGGATTCGCCGTTGACGCTGGAAGACTGCGACATCGTGACCGAGCTCAACGGGCACACATACAAGTCGCTTCCTATCCCGTTGGTCCGGCGCCTCAAGAGGAATTTTATTCGCGCCGAAGTCTTGCGGAAGGAGAACAACCCCAGGCTTCGCTACTACATGTTCAAGAGGCTCAATTCAGGTGGTTCTCCCCTGGAGCCGCAAGAGATCCGGAACTGTACCATCCGATTGCTGGATCCCTCGTTTAATGACAAGCTCCGGAATCTGGCGTCCGATGGCGATTTCCGATATTGCATTAGTACCGTTGCGGAGGGGCAGCTCGAAAAGCGGTACAGTGAGGAGTTGATCCTCCGATTCTTCGCATTCAAGAATAATGCAGAGGGGTATAGGCATGAAGTCGGGGACTTCCTGACCGAGTACATGGAGGCTGCCTCGGCGCCGGAAGGTGTGCCAGCCTCAATTTTCGAGGAGCGGAGGGACGAAGCGGATTTCCGCAAGACTTTCAAGGTCCTCCGTGCCGCATCGGCCACCGTGGAAGATGAGGTGGGTCGCCGCATCTTTGGTTCGGTGGATGCGAGAGGGAAGACTCGTGGTCAGTTCGCCGTCTATCATTTCGAGGGCTTCACGCTGGGAATCCAGGATATTCTCGATCGCCTGAATCCCGAAGATGCGACACAAATGGAGCGACTCGGTGTCAGGATTCGTGAAATCAAGGCGAATCCGTTGCTGCGAAACCATACTGGTGGGGGAAAGAACACGGCTGCCGCGTATCGCGCTCGCATCTCTTTCTTTGCTGATGAGCTCGCAAAAATCCTGGACTGAGCATGTCGGAAGCTGACGCAGTTGCCATCAGGGCGACGCTCGAAGGAGAGATGACTTGGCGCCGGAATGAGGTTCGCCGGCTCCGGAATATGCAGTCACTTGACATCTCGCAGGATTCTCGAGAGTCTCTTCGTCGCGCACTTCTTGTCATGCTTTACGCGCACCTTGAAGGCTACACAAAGTTCTCTCTGGAGCAGTACGCCGAGACAATTAACCGGGCAAGTCTCACCGTCGCAGAGGGGCGGAAGCAGCTAGGAGCAGCCTGCCTGACGGAGAGATTCAAGAATTATAGATCTCCCGAAATTGGCGACCCGTTGGACCCGGCAGGGGCTCGAGCGCGGCAAGTGCTCAAGGATGCCGACTTCCTCGAAGAATTGATGAACCTTCAAGGTCGGCGCATCTCGCTAAACGTTGATCACGTCACGTCTGCGGATTCGAACTTGTCCCCCGCCGTGTTGCGGCGGAATTTGGCAATGTTGGCACTAGACGATGCCGAAATCCACCGTTTCACCGGCGCCCTCGATGGATTGCTTAAGCTGCGAAATGGCATTGCGCACGGCGAAAGAATGAACCTGCCGAGCGACCCCTCGTTCGTGAAGCTGGAGGGGCGCATATTCGCCCTGTGCGACTCACTCACGCTACTCATCTACCAGTCAGTTCGTGATGAGGCGTTCCGACGGTAGACATCGGCGGAGCGGGTTTGGCCGGTGTCCTGCCCGGTTTGGGGTCGGGCATGGTCGGGGGGCCGTACGCTGGCCAGGCAACTCGGGCAGGCTTGCTCCTGCCCGCAATGAGCACGAGTGGCCCCCTGGCCTTGCCTGACGCGGGACCCGAATCGGGGAGGTGGGTAAAGCCGTGGAGCTGACCCCCAGCCACGACGGCGCCGTTTCCTCAGCCAAGGTGCTCGCTGCTGCCGCGCGGCTGGGCGAACCGGGCTGGAGCGGGGCGGAGACAGGAGCGGCGGCCCGGGGAGCCGGGCCGCGCGCGGCGAGCTTGCGAGCCGCCTTGAACCTGTAGAGAAGGTTGTAACTCAACGGCCGTGGCTTGGGTGTCGGGCCATCCGGTGCGTGGTGGGGGATCTGAACTACTCGGCGCGTGGCGGGCAGTCGGAAGGCTGCGCGGTGGGGCAGGGCTGAGAAGGTGACCGGGCGGGTGGTTCATGCGATGCGTGTGTTTCGGGGTCTGATGGTGAAGAAGGCTGCTTCTCCGGCGCGCGAGTGTGTCCAGTGCGTCCTTGTCGATGCCGGGCTCCGGTCGCATGTCGCATCGATGCCCGGTCTGGGTCGTCGGGGTAGGAGCCGTCGCGAGCCGCCGGTGCCGTCGAAAGAGAGGACACCCCCCTCGGGTGACTTTTCAGTTACTAACTTCGTTGTTACTAACGCTGGAGTTAGTATCACTATGTGTGGGGCTGGATGCGGAGGGTGAGCCATGGTGGATTTCGTAGGCAGGCGGCATGAGCTTGAGACGCTGGCTCGCGAGTTGGAGAAGGTGGCGGCCGGGGTCGGTGGGGAGCGCTCTGGTCGCTGCGTGATGCTGCGCGGACGTCGGCGGGTGGGTAAATCCCGGCTTGTCGAGCGGTTCGCCGAGCGCTCCGGTGTGCCTTTCCTTTTCTACGCCGCGACAGGGGCGTCGACGGCAGCCGATCTGGAGCGACTCGCGCAGGACGCGCAAGTGTCCAGTCTTCCGATGGCGGGGCTGCTGGCTGCTGCCCGGCCCGGTGACTGGGGCGCGGCCTTCGACGTCCTCGCGGCGGCACTGCCGCAAGACCAGCCGAGCATCGTGGTCATGGACGAGGTGCCCTATCTCATGGACGCGGAGGGAGCGTTCGAGGGCTTGCTTCAGCGAGCCTGGGACCGGGCACTGGAGTCCCGGCCTGTGCTCTTGATCCTCATCGGTTCGGACCTGTCAATGATGGAGGCACTGAACAGTTACGGCCGCCCGTTCCACCAGCGTGGGCGGGAAATGGTGCTGGGCCCGCTCAACCCCGCGGAAGTGGGCGCGATGCTGAACCTTGACCCGGCCTCAGCCTTCGATGCGACCCTGATCACCGGGGGGCTGCCGCTGATCTGCGCGGACTGGTCGCCCGGTGCAGGGATGTGGGAGTTTCTGCAGGCGGCGCTCAGTGACCCGGTCTCAGCCCTGTTGGTGTCGGCGGAGCGGTCGCTGGCCGCCGAGTTCCCCCAGCAAGCCCAGGCCCGCACCGTCCTCGCGGCCATCGGAAGTGGAGAGCGGACGTTCACCAATATCGCCCGTGCCGCCGGCGGGATCGGGGCGAGCCCGCTGCAGCGGTCGCTGGGGATCCTCACCGAGAAACGGGTGGTTGCCGCAGAACTCCCCCTGTCGACGCGTCCGTCGAAGGACCGCCGCTACCGGGTCGCCGATCCGTATCTCCGCTTCTGGCTGCGCTTCCTCGGTCCGGCAATGGAGGAGATCGAGAGGGGGCGTGGCGACCTGACCTTGCGACGCATCCGCGAGACCTGGACCAGTTGGCGCGGTCGGGCTGTCGAGCCTCTGGTGCGTGAGGCCTTGGCGCGGCTGCTGCCTGATGCGAGCCTCCCCTCGACTCCGGCCATCGGCGGCTACTGGACCCGCACCAATGACGTGGAGATCGACATCGTGGGGGCGGACCGTGCGCCCATCGCCAAGGAGCTGCTCTTCGTCGGTTCGGTGAAGTGGTTGGAGAACTCCCCGTTCGACCGGCACGACCTGGCGGCCCTGCAGCGCCACCGCGCCGTCCTCACGTCCGACCCTGTGCCCTTGGCCGCGGTCTCCCGCAGTGGGACCGACTGTGCGGGATTGGACGCTGCATATGGCCCGGCGGACCTCATTGAGGCGTGGCGCTCCTGACATCAGCGGCCGGTGACCGCTGATGTCGACTGTGGATGTCGAACGCCCCGGACCTTGATTGGTCCGGGGCGTTCCGCTGTTCCTGCTGCGTGCCCCCGGCAGGATTCGAACCTGCGACACCCGCTTTAGGAGTTTTCCCTGATCAAGGCTGTGACCTGCGCAAACGGTGGGCGCAGCATTCCTGACCTCGGAAGACCCCTCTCCGTAGTTCTCACGTGTTCGCGGAGTTACCCAGCCTCATGTGTGCTGAATGCGTTCCGGGGCGTCGGCCGCCTGGGGGGGGGCGTGGCGGCGCCGCCGTTGGCCAGCCAGTGCGAGACGACCATCGCGATTGCGACGTGGATCACGTCAGCATGACTCTTTCTGCTACGCGAGTTCATACCGGGTTCTCGCGCAGCGCCCGGATTTCGGCATACGGCTGCGGGCGAGCCAGGGCATGGTGAATCCTGCTAAGTCCCGGTCGGTGGCCCGCTGATCACGCGAGTGGCGGTGCGCGTCTCGAAACCGGAACACGAGGGGCGCCGGTCGAGGGGGTGCGACGCAGACATGGGTGAGGTCTTCGCCGGCCGATACGAGCTGGTCGATCCGATCGGACGCGGCCGTGTCGGCGCCGTCTGGCGCGCCTGGGACCAGCGGCGACGCCGCTATGTGGCGGCGAAGGTGCTGCAGCAGAGCGACGCGCACACCCTGCTGAGGTTCGTGCGCGAACAGGCGCTGCGGATCGACCATCCGCATGTGCTGGCGCCCGCGAGCTGGGCGGCCGATGACGACAAGGTCCTGTTCACCATGGACCTGGTCGGCGGCGGCTCGTTCGCACATCTCATCGGCGATTACGGCCCGCTGCCCCCGGCGTATGTGTGCACTCTCCTGGACCAGTTGCTGTCCGGACTGGCGGCCGTGCACGCCGAGGGCGTGGTGCACCGAGACATCAAGCCCGCGAACATCCTGCTGGAGGCGACCGGCACCGGGCGGCCGCACGTGCGGCTCTCCGACTTCGGCATCGCGCTGACCAAGGGTGAACCCCGGCTCACCGAGGCCGACTTCGTGATGGGCACCCCGGGATACTTCGCACCGGAGCAGATGACCGGCGCCGACCCGGACTTCCCCGCGGACCTGTTCGCGGTCGGACTGGTGGCGCTGTATCTCATCAGCGGCCGGAAGCCGGACGCGGAGGCGCTGATCAGGCGCTTCGAGGAGCAGGGCGTCCCGCATGCCCCCGAGGGCGTCCCGGAGCCGCTGTGGCAGGTGATCGCCAATCTTCTGCAGCCGGACCCGGAAGCCCGCTTCCGGACCGCCATCGGCGCGCGCAAGGCACTCGCCTCGGCCACCGAGCTGCTCCCGGAGCCGGACCTCGACGAGGAGGCCGTCGAGGTCTTCGACCAACTCGGGCCGTTGCCAGCGGGTTTTGGTCGCTACGGTCCCCTGAGGGGCGCTTCGGAGTTGGACGCAGGCCGCAGTGGCACAGCATCGCCGCCCACAGGCTTGGCCGCCACGTCGAAGGACGAAACAGCATCTACGACCGAGGCCGCAGTGGAGACATTCGAGCACACTCTGGCGCGGCTCTTCGTGAGATTGGGCTCCCCTCCCGAGCCCACCGAGCTTGACTACACACCAGCTGGAACCGGCGACGGAGGCGCGCAGCAGTGAACGTGGAAGACAACAACGCTCTTCCTGGTCCGACTGGCGACCCGGTCGTTTCCGCAGGGATGGAAGTTGCCATGAAATGGGGGGCAGCGCTCGGCGGACCGGAACAGCTCAAGGTCGCTTTCGAAGCCCTAGAGCCCCAGCTCAACAGGGAACACCAAATCCGGCTCAGGCAACTTGAGTTACAACGGGAAGCCTCCAAGCGGTCGGCTGCAAATGCCGCGAGAGCCGCAGAGCGGGAGGCCCACGAAGCCCGTGAACAGCGCCAACACACCTTCCGCTTGGCAAGCCTGTACGCAGGAGTGATCGTAAGTGTGGCGATGCTTGGCGCCGGTGTGTACGTCGCGAAAGATGTGTGGTGGCTGGCCACACTGCTCTGTGGGCCGAGCCTGATCGCGCTGGTGAGAATCTTCGTTCTGCGGCGAAGTGACGCCGATGACATGAGGGCCATTACCGGGAGCGCCCGGAACTCAACGAACGCCGCCGCCCAGGCACAGCCCCCCAATCCCCCCGTGCCTTGAGCGCCTCGTGCCGGAGTAGAACCACCTCTACACGAGGTGCGGGTATTTCCGCGCACCTCGATGGTCTTGGTGCCTGCGGCGACGAAGGCGGAGTACCTCAGGTAGAGGTTGAGTTCGCGGACGCGGGCGGTGGTGTCGGTAATGGGGCGGGAATACTCCTGGGTGCTGGTGCGGTCATCATGCGGCCGATCTCAGGGGTCGAGTACGAACGGAAGAAGTGAAGCGGGCCGGCCAGCAGGGTCTCGGTCAGGGCGAGCAGTTGGGCGGCGCACCGGGCCACGAGCCGGGCTACTGCCGGGTGTCGAGCATCCAGTCGGCGGCGCCGTGGGGCAAGGGCGCATCACCCTCGCAGATCAGGGACTTGGACAGTATCGCGCCGGTGTCGGTGACGATCTGGCCCCGACTAGGCGGGCGGGGGCTGGGCGCGGGTGAGGTCCAACGGCTTGGTGCGCCTCGTCGACGAGGCGGGAACCCAAGCCCCAGTCACCGCTCTTGAAACCATGACGTGGAGTATGCCGTACTGCAGGCCGACGACGGCGAGTTCCTTGACGAGGTTGCGGCGCAGCGTGGTCAGGTCGAGATAGGCACCTGAGGTGGGGTGTGACGGTCACCTCATAAGGGCCGTGGTGGAGGCAGACGGCGCTGGCGGTGGTCGCCTCCGCGTCGGTGAGGCGGGCTTGGGGCCGTTCGGCGTGCTTCTCGGCCAAGCCGCAGCCGAGGCGCGGACACGGCCCTGGTGTTTCTCGGCGCCCCCGGCAGGATTCGAACCTGCGACACCCGCTTTAGCAGTGGGATCGAACCCTTGCCGCGGCATACCGGCCGTGGCTGCGTGATGCTGTTCTGCCTGATCAGCGCTGCACGGCATCGCATCCGATCCTGCTCGTGACACCTTGTGCCGGAGCATCCGCTCACGCATCGCTCACGCATGGATGACGTGCGCGCTGGCCATAGGCGTAGCCCTGGTTGGCCTTGGGTGGTGGGCGCGGGGCGGCCCCCAGGCGTGAGCCTCGTGTCGGTGCCTGTGATCCTGCTCCGCGTACCGGATCAGACCCATGAGCTCCGTCCACGAAAGGCCCGAGCGCCGCCCGCGCATATGCACAGCGTGGGCTAATCGCGCAGTAGGCGCATAGCCAGCACGGAACCGTCAGGATGTACGGAGACGGGACCGTTCCAACGTGGGTCCCAGGTGTCACGCGGCCAGGTGGCCCGGCGCGCGTAGATTTCGCGACGGTACTGTTCCACCCGTCCCTCCTCAAGGTGACGGAAGAGATCCTCCGCGACTCCGGAGAATGCCTCGACGCGCTTCCGGTTGAGTCGGAAGACGTGGTCGGTGCCGACGAAGTCGTTACCGAAGAACCGGTGCCGTGCGTCCTGGACGCTGTCGGTGGCCGCGTGCATGAAGCCTGTGAAGTGTCGTTGCCCTTGCCGTTTCGTCAGGTACTGGGCAGTCGCCCTTGTGTCCCCGGCGAAGGCGGTAAGACCGGCTGCGGCTGCGCGGGCGAGCGCGTGTTGGAACCACGCGTAGAGGTCCGGGCTCACGTGATAGCCGGGTACGGGCTCCATAGGCTTGTCGCCTTGCGCGGGCGGCTGGATGCCGGGATAGACGTTCTCGTCTGCCAACGCGTGATCAAGCGCGCGGCCCGGAGTGTCCAGCCAACCTCCTTCTCCGTCCGCCTCCAGCGTGTGGACCGTCAGTGGGCCGTCGAGTGGGAGCTCCGTGCTGAACACCAGACACGGTGTCGCGTCCCATGCTCCGATGTGCACAGCCTCGACGTGGGCGGAAGCCGAGGCGAGCTGAGTATGGGAGGAGGAGAGCCCGCTGTGGTTGCCCTTGCATGCGATCGGGAACACGCGAGAGGGCTCGCCTGGCCTCCATACCTCGGCGAAGAACTGCGGCCGGTATCGGTAGCCCGATTTCGGGCCGGAGTCCCTGCTGGTTAGGGCCCACCCTGCGCGCAAAGCCGTGTCGGCCGGCACGATCGAGACGAAGTGACGGGGGTAGCGCCTGCTCAGGAGCCGTGTAGCGAGCGCCAGCGCGAATCCGGTACCGAGTTCTCCCGACTGAAGCGCCTTGTAGTAGTCCGCGGTCTCCCTGCCCTCGGCCGAGAGGGCCATGAAAGAGTCTGAGGTCCCGGTCAGAGCCTGGTTGTACTTCAGGCAGCCCCAGTGCTCGGCGAGGCCCCGCCCCGCTCCGCGCCGAGCCAAGGTGATTGCCCGTCCAAAGGAGTGCAGCACATCCCAGGGCGTGAGTTGCGCGAGCCGGCCGAGATCCTTCGCAGGTATGGGCCGCAGCCCAGGCTTTCGGCGAAGCCGATCAAGCTCCTTCTCCTCTCTTTGCTTGTCGTCGTCCGCCGCCGCGACGCTCACATCCCCGGCTAGCTCCGGGTTCGAGTGGACTGCGATGTTCGACGGCTCCGCAAGGTCTCTCAGTATTTCTGCCGTGATCTTCAATCTGCTCCCTCGAGTGATCCGATGTGCCTGGTCTGAGCGCTGTCGCCCGGCAGCCACGCCACCGCTTTCGCTTGTGCCGGCCCTACGCGCTGGCTTCGGGTTGGCTGGCTGCGAGGTCGTTGAGGGCCCCGTTCACGACGTACCAGGACACGGTGAGCGTGTCGCGGTCGGGAGTGTGCGCCTCGCGGAACTCACGCCGTGGGTGGACGAAATTGCGGTACTTGCAAACGGCCTGGCTGAAGCGTTCCATGTCGACGTCGATCCAGCCCGCCTGGTGGCAGATGTCGATAAGGGCCTTGAGGCCGATGAAATTGGGGTCCTTGTTGCCCAGCAGGGAGGCGTCGCGCTCCTCAATCACCGTAAGCAGGACGCCTTCGAGGAGGCTGCCCAGCATGATGATGGCCGCGACGTGAGCTCCGTTGGCGTAGCAGGTGCGGGCTTCGTCCAGGCGGCGCTGGAGCAGCGCGGCCATACGCGGCTCACGGATGATCTCGGCCATGGTGGCCTTGAGCTCGACCGGTGCCTGCTGGCCCGGGTGCGCCATTGCTGGGTCGCAGACGACAACCCTGGGTCGGCCGCCGGGGTTCTCCAAGCGGAAGCCTTCGTGTACGAGGAAGGTGTTGACCGCGTTGACGACGGTTGGGAGGACGTCGGGTTCTTCGAGGTATTCGCGCGCGTCCGCGAGTCTGATGAGCACCTTCTCCAGCTCAGTGGGGTTTTCGCGACGTGCCATGAGTAGCTGGAGCGTCCACTGGCCCCGGGACTCGCCGTCGTACTCGGGCACGTTGCGCCACCCGGCGTTCTCCAGGAAGTGGGCGATCTCGAAGCCCCTGCGGTAGTAGAGGTGGTCGTCGCCGCAGATGACGCGAGCCAGCTCCTTCAAGGTGTTGCCGTCGAGCGGGCCCAGAACGGTTTCCTGCGTCATGCGGCGTCCTCCGTGGTGTCGTCGTCGGTCTGTTCGTCCCCAGTGCCCTCGTCATCGGTGAGCCCGTCGCTCGAGGAGAGATCGAGTGGCTTCCACCCAGCGTTGGAGCTGACCGGTTGGCTTGCTTTCGCGGACCGCGTGTAGTTCGCGGGCCGGATCCCCTGGCGGTCGAGTTCTTCCCACAAGCCGTCGATTGCCGCGACGGGATCGAAGCGGAAGTCGCTCTCCCGTACCCGCCAGAACTTCCAGCCCACGCGTTTCAGTTCGCGGTCCCGCCGTTGGTCGCTCTCGATCTGCTCCCGCGTTGCGTGGTGGAAGGCGTCACCGTCGCACTCAACGGCGAGCCGACCGCGGGCTCCTACCACCACCAGGTCGATGCGCTTGCTGCCGGCTGGGAACTGCGGGACCACGTGATAGCCCCGTTTCTTGATCTCCAGGTACACCTGCTGTTCGAAGAGCGAGTCGAACGGAGCCCTCCGGATGTCGGGCAGCACTGGTCCGATGTCGTCGGCGGCCTCCAGCGCTGTGGGCGGGTTCTCCATGTACGTCAGGAGGTTGAGCCGTATGTCGTGTGGCTTGAGACGGTCCGGCGGGACCGAGTAGAAGAGCCACATCTGGTCCTGAGCCCTGCTGGCGGCGACGTTGTACGCCTGCTGCTCGTTCTTGTTCCCGCCCGCTGCACGCGGCGGGTTCGTCACGACCATGGACAGTAGGATGACGTGGCGCTCGTCGCCCTGGAACGAGGCCGCGTTGCCGACGCGTATCTGGTGCTGCTCGCGCACGGTGGCCGGCAGCCGCTGCTCGATGAGGTTCTCCAGGAGCTTGATCTGTCCGAAGCCCTGGAGCACGATCACGCCCATGGTCTTGTCCTGGTAGGCGGGGTCCTTGGCCAGGCGGGCCAGGCAGTCGACGATCGCCTCGGCCTCCTTGGGGTTGTGGACACGGCTGTCGCGGCCCGCAACCACGGCGCCTTCGACGAAGTGGGTACGCAACGGGTCGAGCCGTTCGGCGCCGTACTGGCGCAAGGGCAGGAGCTTGTTGTCGTAGAAGGTGCTGGAGGACCAGTTGATGATCTCGGGCACACAGCGGAAGTGCTCTTCGAGGCGGATCACCTGCGGGAAGAAGTTGCACAGCAACTGGTAGAGGTTGGCGTGCGGCATATAGAGCTGGCGCAGCCGGGTGGGCATGTCCGGCAGATGGGCGGCCAGCTTGTCCTGGATGGCTTGCAGACGGCCCTGGCCCGTGACGGCGGGCGCGCACTGCTTGTCGTCACCGACGACGATCACGCGGGGAGCCAGCCACAGGAGGAACAATGCGTCCATGCCTGCCTGGCTGGCCTCGTCGATGATGACGACGTCGAAGGCGTCCCGCTTCGCCTGCACCATCTCGGCGACCTGAGGGATGGGCATGACCCATGCGGGAACCGCGCCCTGGGCCACGGACATCGCATCGCGTGCCGCGGCTCGGAAGCGTCCCGCATGCCGCCCCTTGCCCTTGCCGACGGACGCCATGTGTGTCCGGTACGCCTGGAGCGCCGAGTGCTGTTCCTGTGTCATCCGCTCCAAGCAGTGCAACCGACCCCAGGCCGCAGCGAGTTCACCGGTCACATGCTCCAGCCGGGCTTCGTGTTCGCTCAGGTCGCCTTCGAGTTTGCGCTCCAGACCGGGCGTGCGCTGCTTGTCCATGAACTGCGAAGCCTTTGCCCATGCCCACGCCCGTTCCAGGGACCCCAGCCGTTCCTCCCAGTCAGGATCGTCGGCGCTGTCGACGATGCGGCCTGCGAGCAGAGGGTGGCTGGCGCGTAGGGCGCCCAGCAGTTCGGCGCACCGACGCGTGCGGTGCTCCCGCCTGTGCGCGGCGGCCAGTGCCTCTATGGCCTCGGCATAGGTGTCCACGTCCTGGTCGCGAAGGGCCTGTACGAGTGCCATGGCCTCCGTGGACGGTTGCGTGCCACTGACGGGGGCGCAAAGGAGCTCGTCCCAAGCGGCCAGCTGCGCGACCGCCTCGTCGGCGGCTTGTCGGCCATGGAGCGCGGCGACGCCGGCGTTGAAGTCCTGCCACGTCCGGCGGGAGGTGATCTTCAGGCGTACACCGTGACGTACGAGAAGCTCGTCGATACGTTCCCGGGCTGAGCCGAATGTCTGTACGTACTCGAGGCACGCGGCCCGTGCCGTCAGTTCGGTCAGGCGTACCTCCACGTCTCCTGGGGGGACCACGGCATTTACCTGTTGCCAGCGTGTGGCCGCGCCGGCGAGGGTGGAGTGGGCCCGGAGGTGCGCCAGTATTGCGTCCAGGTCCTCGGCCGTCTGCGGCGCGCGGCCGTCGACGGTGCAGGAGTCCAGCAACTCCCGAGCGTTCTTCTGCGCCTTGCTCGGGAACCGGCGTCGCAGAGTGTTCCCTGCGGCCAGGTGGGCCCGGAGCGCGGTGCCGGCGGTCGCCAGCTGGCTGGCCTTCTGGGCGGATAGGTTCTCGGGCACGGTCACCAGGCGCAGACCCAGCGCGTCCACATCCCGCGAGACCTCGCGGATGTCGTCGGTGATGGCTGCCACGCGCTGCCACAGTCCGAGGTCGGATCGGGAGAGCCGGTCCGTCAGCGCCCGGGTGATCCAGGAATCCGGATCCCAGCGTGTGGCGTCGGCAGGCACCCCGAGGTGATGAAGGGCCGTCTCGCAGGCATCGAGCAGAGAGGCCAGTTCGGCAGTCACAGACGCGTCGAGATGGGCGAGTACGTTCCGGTTTTCGACAGCCTCCGCGGACAGACCCTCGTCGCTGAGCCGGCTGGCCGCGAAGACGTCCGCGATGAGCTTGGGTGAAGGAAGCTCGTCAGGGACAGGCAGCGCGCCGCCCGCGCGCGGCTCAGCCGCGCCGTCACGCAGCAGGAGGAGGAGTTCCTGGACCTGCTCGGAGGCCAGTGGAGGGACGTCCTCGGCGGTGTCCGGGAGAGGGCTGATCCACCCGAACTCCTCGGCACCGGTGTGGACCCGCTCCACGATCTCTGCGAGCGTTCCCGCGTATCCCGGTGCCACGCTCCGATGCCGGTACTCGGCCTCTCGGAGCGAGATCACCTGCTCCGTGAGCGTCTCGATCCGGCCCCGTACCTCGTCCCTTTCGCCGGTGAGGCGGCGGATCTCGGCGCGTAGTTCGTCGCGGTCGCTGGTGGCCACCTGGTCGGTGAGTGCGTTGATGGTGCGTTCCAGCTCGCCCGCGCCGTCGTGGCGTGTGGAGCTAAGCAGCAGGACGCACAAGTCCCTCACTGGGGGAGGAAGTTTGTCCCGCAGGACGGTCAGAGCCTGGTCGCGGGCGCTGGTGACGAGCACCCGCTGGCCCTGTGCCAGCAACGCGGAGACAAGGTTGGCGATCGTGTGGGTCTTGCCCGTGCCGGGCGGCCCCTGGACCACCACGCCGGTGTCGCGCTCCAGGCGCCCCAGCACGCTGCGCTGCTGTGCGTTCGTCTTGCCGGGGAAGAGAGGATCGTCACCGAAGAGCGGCGCCCTCTGGGTTCCGTCCCAGGCGGATCGGTCGTCGGCCTCAATCGTCATAGCCATTTGGGCCAGGCCGAGCGGCGCACGGCCCTCCGAGGCCACCGCTTCCGCGATCTGGTCGTAGAACCGCAGCAGAGAGTTGAGGTTGCGGGGGCGCATGACTAGGGCGGGCGCGTAGGTGAGACGCGCCCCCGGCTCAGGTGCGCGGGGTGGCTCCCACGCCGCACTGAAGCCCATGGGACGTGTGGTCGCCCGCTCCTGCCACTGCGCCAGTTGCTCCAGCGCCTCGGACCCCAGTGGATCCATCCCGCGAGCGGTGATCTCTTCCGAGAGAGCGGCCCCGCGCTCGCGTACCCATCCGTCGTCACTGTCCAGGAAGTCCTGGTCTTCGAGCCGCAGGGCGCTCTCTGACGACAGCCGCACCGTCAGCCTCGCCGTGCGGCGGTCCACCGACGTCTCCACCCGATGGGTGAACAGATGGCGGTGCACCGTGTCTTCGTTCGGACCAGTCCAGGTCAACAGCCCTATGCTCAGGACAAGTTCCGTCTGATCGTCCTCCTGGGCTAGCTTCTGGTGCCACGCGTAGACCCGGTCGTAGAGTTCGCGGAGCGGCCGCTCCGCACGCTCACGCTCCGCCCACCTGCGCCAGCGATCCAGCCACGTTCCATAGGTCCGCAGCACGTCACCGGCCTCTTCACGACGAAGGGTGCCTTCCTCCTCCAACCGCTCCCTTTCGTCCGCGACACGCACCAGTTCGCGCCCGGGACCCTCCTCCGCGAGAGGAGGATCACCCCCGTCGGGGTCCAGGCAGCGCGTCGGCTCCACCCAGCCGTCGAGCGAGGCGGGCAGGTCGGGCGGCGCGCTCTGCGGCACGTGGTCGAGTGTCAGCAGCACGCCGTCATCGCGCGGCGTCGGCCTGCGGACGGGCTCTGGCAGCCGGGCTAGCCACAGGCGTTCACGGCTGCGGTCGTCACGCTGTCGCTGGTGGCTGCTGTGGACCACGTCGCGTAGGAAGTTGACCAGCCCTGCTGTCTGCCCGATGACGTCAGGATCACTCGCGTGGCGTCGCGGAACGTTCACCATTCTCCTTCTCGGCCGCTGACGAACGTTTCAGGATGAGGGTCGGTCGGGGTCGCAGCAACGGGCTCCGGGCAGGATGACCGGATCGGCTTCACAGCTTCGGCGCCATGCACGTCGCCGAATGGGCTGGTCGCGGACGTGCCGATCGGTCTGACGGAAGCGCGCTCACAGGGCTCTCTTCAGGTACCTCTGCGCAGGTGGAAGCGATACGGGGCCGTCGAGAGAATCATGATCGCAGGGGCCCGCATACGGCGCCTACCCTCATGTGTGGCACTGCGGGCGGACCGAACGACAGCTTCGGTTCGCGATGAACGATGACCGGTTATGGCGCAAACTGGATGTCAAGCTTCACAACTGCATTCGGCTCGGTCGTCCTCGTCGCTGTCCTGGCGGCGCCCACGTCGGCTACTCACACACCGCGACCAAGCCTCCTAGACTGCCGCCGTCGCTGTGGTCGCCGCGACCCTCGTGGCCCTTGCCGAGTAACGGTGACGACGGAAGACCGGAACTGTGATCTTTGTGGGACAGGGGTGCTGCCTCAATCGAAGGCAAGATCGCGGAAGGCGTTGCGGACGTCGGTATGAGGCTGGCGATCGCGCGTGTAGTAGAGCCTGTTGGTCAGCAGCACCGCCTACCGCGGGGAGAGGGTGAGATGCTGTTTACCGCTCCCCAGGGCGGGCCGCTGCGGGCGCGCAACTTCCGCCAGCGGTTCTTCGCCCCGGCGGTGGCCAAGGCGGGCCTTGGCCACCTCAAGCTCACGCCGCACAAGCTGCGCCACACGGCGGCCTCGCTGGCCATCGCCAGCGGCGCGGACGTCAACGTCGTCCAGACGATGCTCGGCCACAAGTCCGCGACGCTGACGCTGGACACGTACGGCCATCTCTTCCCAGACCGGCTCGACGAGGTCTCGAAGAAGATGCACAAGCGTCGTGCCAAGCAGTTGGCCAAGGCGAAGGCCAGGTTGGAGAAGGCGGAGAGGAAGGCACGCAAGGCTGCGGAGGCCGTTGCCGTCCTGGAGGACAGCGCAGCTTGATGAACACGTCGGCGGGAGAGCCCATGACCTTGAACTGAGTGCCCGAGTTGATCCTAGAGTTATCTCCCGCCCTGGGGCAGGGAGTTGCAACGCCTGAGGGTCTTACGGCACTATCGCTGGCCAGGCCGGATAGGCGGCCTGTCCCGGCACCGCGCTGCCCCATCTGCGGTGCCAACAGAGGGACGAAGAAGCCAGCGCTGCACCTGTCGTAGTCGAAATCTGCTCTTGCGCGCCCACGCTCGGGCGACCCGGTCAGTTTTCGAGTGCTCAGGGGCGGCAGCACTCGAGGACGGATCGAACCATGGCTGCTGGTGGTCGTCTCACCCGCCTTGCTCGCACCCGAAGCTGCTACTCGGGGGAGCCGTTTCAATACGCCTCAGAGGCACTTCGGGCTCATCGTCAGGTTCCATTCCTCCCGGATGCGCACGGCGAACAAGCACTCCTCGAAGCTCAGGTGATGAAGGAGCTCGGCCGCGGAGGGGAGTGGTGGGCACACCCGGTGGGAATCGCCGGCGTGCGTCTAACGCCGGGGCAATCCGTCGTGGTCCTAGATAGTCACAGCGGGTCCCGCCCTGGCCGGAAGTTCCCGATGGCCGACTATGCGCTGGCACATCTGCTTCCGTCTGCAGAGCCCGGCGTCCAGGTCGACGGTGTGATGCGGCTGCGTGTCATCGGTGTCCGCAACGTGGATCTTCACCTCAAACTGGTCAACAGCGACAGCCGATTGGTGCTGAGGGGAGCCCCGGGCACCCGTTGGCGCCCCTTGCTCGCACAACGAAGGCGTGACCTGGAAGAGGGCGGCTTTGTGCCCTTGTGGGATGAGGCTGAGCCATCAACCTACGAGCTGGAGGACGAGCGTGAGTTCGCCTCACTCGTGCAAACGGATCGGGATCTGGCATGGCTCGGCTCAGGGCTCCTTCGCCGCATCGCGATCTTCCAGAACTTCAGCACTGCTTACTCGACTCGATCCTGGATCACCGGGGATGAGTGGATCTTCGAGCTGGATACGCATCGCGACGTATCTCTCGCACATGACGCATTTCTCGACCGCCTCATGGACGATGTCTGGGGCTTGCCACTGAGGATCACGCGTCGCCACTGCGACTGCAGCCTGCAGGGGACAGCATGGCGGGGCTATCAGTGCACGTACTACCTGGAGCACCAGCGTCCCGATGTGCCAGGGGTAATGCAGATCCGCTTTCGGTGGGGGGACCCTGTTTACGGCGACGATGCGCGACAGAGGCTGGAAGACCTCAACGCCGATCGAGATTGGCTCGACAGAGTGCTGCCACGCCGAATCGGTCGGCCCAGTGGCCCGGCTGTGCGGGAGGGCGGATCCCGATGAACTGGGACAGCCTTGCTCTGTTGATCCTGGCTCTGTCAGGTGCCCTGAGTCTGCTGCTGTCGCAGGCACGCGATGTCTTGGCGAAGACAGCAGAGGTCATCCATGCGTGGCGTGAAGTTCGGCAGAGCCTGCGGGCAGAGGGAAGGGTCCAGAGCCAGCAGGACCCGCCAGGCGATTGAGGCCGCTGATCGCTGGCGAGCCGTGGCGGCGTGAGCAACGAGACCTGCTTCGTCCCGACATACAAGCCGCTGAGACCGTGACCACCATCGACGAAGGTGCAGCATGACGTGTGCGTGATCCGTGCCGGGGAGGGGTAGCCAAGGGGCTTCCCCCGAACCAGCCAGGCCAGCTGCGCGCTCAGTGGCCTTCACGGAAGGCCCGGTCCATCGCCTCGGCAGCGGCGTCCGCGGCAAGGCGCTCGATCTCTTCGGGCACGTCCCGCTCGTCGATGACGAAGAGCCGACCACCGACGAGGTGGGTGGTCGGCTTCCAACCGAGACGGCGGCCCGCCTCCCGAGCAGCACGCCGGACGTCCTTGAGCTCGCCCATCTCGGAGAGGTTGTCGGCGCTCAAGATCAGATGCCCGTAGTACCCCTCGTACTGGGGCTTGAGGGCATCTCGCATCAGGGACTTCAGGCGGTCGACCAGGTTCTCGTACCGGCGCCGGGCCAGCTCGTCCTTCATGGGCATCGTCTGCCGCTCCCCACCCTCTGCGCGCACGCCATGTGTGCCATATACGTGCTGCGAGACCGGAGGCCCCGCCGCCCGTTAGGACGACAGGGCCTCTGACCTGGTGTTTCTCTGTGCCCCCGGCAGGATTCGAACCTGCGACACCCGCTTTAGGAGAGCGGTGCTCTATCCCCTGAGCTACGGAGGCTTGCGGTGGGCTGGCTGGTGAGAGCCATGCCACCGCGGACAGTGTAGCGGGTGGCGTGTGGCGTGAGGTCCGTAGGTGGGGGCGGCCAGGCGTAGCCGACGTGGATGAGAGGCCCGCCCTCCCAGCAGCCAGCAGCCAGCAGCCAGCAGCCAGTGCAGCAGCCAGCAGCCAGTGGGCAGCGGTGGCTGAGGGTTAGGAGGCCTGGCGGCTGCTTTGCCGGGAGTGTGCGTCGTCGTAGCGGGCGCGGCCGGCGGCCGCTGTGGCGGTCAGGGGGATGGTGAGCACCGCGGCGAGCAGGAACAGGCCCCGGTACGCGTGGCGCTCGGCCGCCTGCGCGGCGAAGGTGCTGGCCAGCGCGCTGCCGACGTAGAGAGCCACCCCGAACATCGCGACCCCGGTGGCGCGGGCCGCGGGCGCCAGGGTGGTGGCCCAGGACTGGATGGTGGAGTGCATGAACGACCAGCCGCCACCCAGGAGCAGGGCGGTCACCACCAGTGCCGGGACGGACAGGCTCGCCGCGGCGACCGCGTAGGCCACGGCCATCTGGATGCCGCCGACCAGGATGATCACAGGCGGCTTCCACTGGCCGACGAGGCGCTTGACCATCTGGGCCGCGGCCATGGAGCCGGCGCCATAGAGCGCCGCCACCGCGCCGGCCAGCGCGGTCGGCACGCCCCGGTCCTCCAGCGCCGGGGCCAGGTAGGTCAGGAACCCCAGAAGCACGGCCCCTTCCAGCAGCGCCACGGCCATCACGTACCACTGCCACCGGGACCGCATGACCACGGCGATCGGGGCCAGCAGGGAACCGGAAGGCTCGCGTTCGGGTTCGGGCAGCCGGCGCAGGGCCACCGCGAGGTAGGCGGCGAGCAGCCCCGGCAGCGCGAAGACCAGGCGCCAGCTCACATAGTGCGCCAGGGCTCCGGCCACCACCGTGGCCACTGACGTGCCCAGGGCGAAAGCGGTCATGAGTTCGCTGAGCGGGCGCTGCCGGACCTCGGCGGGGACGGTGTCGCCCACGTACGTCAGCGAGGCGGCGATGGAAGCGGCGAAGCAGGCCCCCGCCACGGCGCGGGTGACGATGAGCGCGGTGGCGCCGGTGGCCAGCGCCGAGCAGAGCGCGGCGACCGCCGCCCCGGCGAGCGAGACCCGCATCACCCGGACCCGGCCCATCCGGTCGCTGGCGAGCCCCCACACCGGCTGCATCAGGCCGTAGCACAGATAGTACGTACTGGCCGCCAGTACCACGGTCGAGAAGGCGACGCCGAGTTGAGAGCCGATCAGCACCAGCATGGGCGCGATGCAGAAGCGGTCGAAGTTGCTGACGAATCCGGCCATGCGCAACAGCCGGAGTGAACATGCCGACAGAGAGGTCGTGTTGAGCGCGGTGGTGGTGGACATGGCGGCGTATCTCCGTTCTTCATACACGTACCGCCCAGCCCACCATTGGTTCCGAGCCCGCTGTCGGCTCAGAGGATTACCATCGCTGACAGCCTTTCGCGCCGCTCGGTGATCAAGGAGAAGACAGCCCTCTTGACGTCTCGGGACTCTTCGGCGAACACGCCACGCAAGGAACTCGGCGCCTTTCTGCGTTCCCGCCGGGAGCGGCTGGCTCCCGGCCGGTTGGGCCTGCCGGAGTCCCCGCGCAGGCGCACGCCCGGACTGCGCCGTGCCGAGGTGGCGGAGCTGGCCGGGATCAGCGCGTCCTGGTACGCGTGGCTGGAGCAGGGCAGGGTGCGCACCTCGGAGCAGGTGCTGCGCGCGGTGGCGCGCGCACTGCGCCTGGACGCGGTGGAGACCGCGCATGTGCTGTCCTTCATGGAGGACGCCACCGCGGCCGAGGAGCCGTCCCCCGGCTGGGTGTCGCGGAACCTGCTGTCGCTGGTGGAGGCGCTGTCGCCCAATCCCGCCGCGGTCCTCGATCCGCACTGGGATCTGCTGGCGTGGAACGCCGGCTACGCGGCGCTGCTGACCGACCCGGCGCGACTGCCGCCGAAGCGACGCAACCTGCTGTGGCTGGTGTTCCGCTGGCCGCCGTCCCGCACCCTGTTGGCGGAGTGGGAGCCGGACGCCCGTGCGCTCCTCGGCCAGTTCCGCGCCACCGCGGCCCACCATCCCGACGACCCTCGGTACGCCGAGATCATCCGAGAGATCATGGACGACCCGGACGCGGCCCGGTGGTACGACCGGCGGGAGACGGCGGCCTTCCGGCCCTCGGTACGGCGCTTTCGGCATCCCGCCGCGGGTGAACTGCGGTTGCGGTACGTCAAGCTGGCCGCCGTCGACCAGCCCGGCCATCACCTCCTGGCCTATGTGCCCGACGACCGGGCCGCCGAAGCCGCCGTCCGCAAGCTCACCGAGGCGGCATGAGGTGTGAAGACGTGTGGGGGAAAGAGTAAGCCGCCGGGGGCCCAGCGCTGCCCGGCCGGCATGGAAACCGGCAGCGTGGGCCGCCCGGCGGCGGCTTCGGGGAGGTGGCTTTGGGGAGGGTGGGTACGAGGAAGGTGGGTTCGGCGCGGCGGGCTTGTCTCCGTCGCACCGGCCCGCCCCCGCCTACCCCCCGCGTACCTCCCCCGCGAACCGCGCGATCGGGTTCTCCAGCGTCCCCACGAGCTGGAGCGCTCCCGCCGGGTCCGACAGGTCGACCATCTGCTCGTTGTTCCGCAGCTGGAGGCGGTTCAGGCAGGACAGGGCGAAGGATTCCGTGAACATGTCGTACTGCCGGAACTTCTCCGCCAGGTGCGGCACCGACCTCTCGTACTCCGCCACGCACGCGGCGACCGCGCGCCAGAAGGCGTCCTCCGTCAGCGTGCCGTCGTCCGCCAGTGTGGCGCTCAGGAAGCGGAAGAAGCAGTCGAAGACGTCCGTGAAGATCGACAGGAGCTTCTTGTCGTCGGGGACGTCGGCGCGGATGCGCTGGACCGCCGGCGGGAGGGCCGCGTCCGGGTCCATGACCGCGATCTCCTCGGCGATGTCCTTGAAGATCGCCCGCTGTACGGTTCCGGCCTCGTCCAAGGCCAGGATCACGTTCTCGCCGTGCGGCATGAAGACCAGGTCGTACGCGTAGAAGCTGTGCAGCAGCGGGGTGAGGTAGGCCCGCAGGTAGCGGCGCAGCCACTCCTGGGGCGGCAGGCCCGAGCGGGTGATCAGGGCCGCCGCCAGGGAGCGGCCCTCGGCGTCGGTGTGCAGGAGGGACGCCATGGTCGCCAGGCGCTCGCCCGGCTCCAGGGCCGGGACCGGGCTCTCGCGCCAGAGCGCGGCCAGCATCTTGCGGTACGGGGAGTAGCGATCGGTCGCGGCCTCGTACCTGCGGTGGCGGTAGCCGATCGCCGCCCGCTCGCGGATGACCGTCAGGCCCGTCGCGCGGAAGGTCTCATCAGCGGCGATCAGGGACGCGAGCCAGTCGTTGATCGCCGGGGTGGCCTCCATGTACGCGGCCGACAGGCCCCGCATGAAGCCCATGTTGAGGACCGACAGGGCGGTCTTGACGTAGTGCTTGGACGGGGCGGTGGTGTTGAAGAAGGTACGGATGGACTGCTGCGCGAGGTAGGCGTCCGGCCCCGTGCCCAGGTACACCAGGCGGCGCTCGGCCACCTCCGCCGCGAACGTCACCGACATCTTGTTCCACCACTGCCACGGGTGGACCGGGATGAGCAGGTAGTCGGCCGCGTTCAGGCCCAGGTCGGTCAGGGTCTTCGCGAAGCCCTCCAGCACCTCCTGGCCCAGCTCTGCGCGCATCAGGCCGTCGTAGTCCAGGTCCGCGGCGCAGGTGAACGTGGCATGGTCGCGGTGGCCGGCCAGCCAGACCAGACGGACCTCGGACGCGGCCTCCGGGGCGTAGGCGTGGTACTCGTGCACCCCGAAGCCCAGCCGGCCGTTGTTGGCGACGAAGCACGGGTGGCCCTCGGTCATCCCCGTCTCGATCGCCTGGAAGTCCGCCGCGGCCAGCTCGGCGGCGCTCACCGGCTCCTTGGCGAGCTTGTACGCCGAGCCGGCGAGCGTGGAGCTGATCTCCTCCAGGTAGACCGGCAGGATCCGGTCGCTGAGGCCCAGCGCGCCGCGCAGCTCGATGAAGAACTCCAGGGCGTCGAGGGGCAGTTCGGCGCCGTCCCGGTGGCGCGTGATGCTCTCCGCCGCCACCTGCCAGTGGTCCAGGGCGCGCCGCCGCGCCCGGAAGCGGTACTCCGTCGTGCCGTCGTCGCCTCGCACCACGTAGCGGCCGTCCGGCAGCGGCTCCGGGGCCAGCAGGCGTTCGTGCGCGAACTCCGCCAGCGCCTTGCGGATCAGCTGCCTGCCCGCCCGGTCCCAGAGTTCGGGGGTGAGGTGCGCCACCGCCTCCTGGGCGTCCATCCGCGGGGGCATACCGGAGGTCATGCCCGGGGTCGTACCGGAGGTCGTGCCGGGGGTCATACCGTTACTCCTTGCGTGGCCATGAACTGCTCGCGCGTGCAGACGCTCAGCAGCGCCTCCTTCTCCGGCTTCACGATCGGACCGACCACCTCGAAGCCGACCGCGGCGTTCAGCGCGTGCACCGCCGTGTTGCGGATGTCGGGCTCGACCACGACGCGCCGGGCGCGCGGATCGGCGAAGACCAGCTCCATCACGGTCGTGATCACGGCATGGGTGAATCCGTGCAGCGGGGTGTCGGTCGGCGCGCACAGGAAGTGCATGCCGACGTCTCCCTCCTGGGGCTCGTACAGGCCGACCAGCTCCACGTGTGCCGGGTCGTAGCGCTCCACGAGGAACGCCGGGCGGCCCTGGTGCAGCCCCAGATACGCGTCGTGGTGCGGGTGGTCGGCGATCCTGCGGTACTCGTGCGCCACGTCCGCCACGTCCGCGTCCAGCATCATCCAGTACGCCGACTTGGGGTGGGTCAGCCAGCCGTGCAGCAGTTCCGCGTCGCCTTCCGGGGACAGGGGACTCACGGCGAACTCGCCCAGCCTCGCGTCCGTACGGGTGAGGATCCGGGAGTGGAGAGTCTCGCTCATATCGACGTGCCCTCCGGCGCGGAGAACTCCTGGAAGGCGATGGACTTCTCCACCGGATAGTGCTCCCGGCCCAGCAGCTCGCGGATGATGCACGCGTTGCGGTACGGGCCCATGCCCAGGTCCGGCGAGGTGACGCTGTGCGCGTGCGCGGCGCTGTTCTGCAGGAAGATCCCGCGGCCCGTGGTGTCGACGCTGTAGTTCCGGGCGACGTCGAAGCGGCCGCGGCCGTCCCAGCGCAGCCGGTCGCGGACCGGCTCCAGGAAGGCGGGCACGCGGTAGCGGTAGCCGGTCGCGAGCACCAGGCCCTGCGTGGTGAGGGAGAAGTCGCGCTCCTGCTCGTGCTGGCGCAGGCCGAGGGTGTACGTGCCGCTCGCCGCGTCGTACGAGGCGCTCGCCAGCTCCGTGTTCGTCATCAGCCGGGTCGGCACCGGGCCGCTGACGCTCTTCTCGTACAGCAGGTCGAAGATGCTGTTGATCAGGTCCGCGTTGATGCCCTTGAACAGGCCCTTCTGCTCGGACTCCAGGCGGTACCGGGTCTCCTCCGGGAGGGCGTGGAAGTAGTCCACGTACTCCGGCGACGTCATCTCCAGCGTCAGCTTGGTGTATTCGAGCGGGAAGAACCGCGGGGAGCGGGTGACCCAGTTCAGGCGGTAGCCGTGCGCGTCGATGTCCTGGAGCAGGTCGTAGTAGATCTCGGCGGCGCTCTGGCCGCTGCCGACGATCGTGATGCTGTCCTTGGCCTGGAGCGCGGCCTTCTCCCTGAGGTAGCGGGAGTTGTGGAACAGGTCCCCGCCGATGCCGTCGCAGGCCGCGGGCATGTACGGCGGCGTGCCGGTGCCCAGGACCAGGTGCCGGGCGCGGTGGACCTGCCGCTCGCCGGTGGCCGCCTGGACGCTGTGCACGAGGTAGAGCGCGGCGGCCTCGTCGTAGGTGACCTCGGTGACCTCGTGGCCGAAGCGGACGCTGCGCAGCCGGGAGGCGGCCCAGCGGCAGTAGTCGTTGTACTCCGTACGCAGCGGATAGAACAGCTCGCGGATGTAGAACGGGTACAGCCGCCCGTTCTCCTTCAGGTAGTTGAGGAAGGAGTACGGGGACGTGGGGTCGGCCAGGGTGACCAGGTCGGCCATGAACGGCGTCTGGAGGTGGCTGCTGCTCAGCAGCATGTCCGGGTGCCAGTCGAAGCGGGGCTTGCGCTCCAGGAAGAGCCCGTCGAGTTCGTCGATCGGCTCGGTCAGGCAGGCGAGGCCGAGGTTGAAGGGGCCGAGCCCGATCGCGATGAAGTCGTGGGTGGTGGTCGTGCTCACGTGCGGTTCTCCGTTGCGGGTGGTGCGTCAGCCGGCGCGGCGGGCGGGCTGGAGGGAGGCGTGCTCGGCGGCGGCGTACTCGGCGTTGTGCTCGTTGAGATAGCGGCCCGCGTGCTCGGCGAGCAGATCGAGGACGTGCGCGATGTCGTCCAGCGACGTCTCCGGGTTCAGCAAGGTGAACTTCAGGTAGTGGGCCCCGTCGACCTTGGTGCCCGCGACGACGGCCGCTCCGGAGGCCGCCAGGGCCTCGCGGGCGTACAGGTTCGCCTGGTCGGCCAGCGCGCGGGCCGGGCCGTTCGGGGGCAGATAGCGGAAGACGAGCGTGCTCAGCTGGGGCTTGACGACGACCTCGAAGCGCGGGTCCTGGTCCAGCAGCTCCCAGCCGCCTGCCGCCCGGTCGACCACCTCGTCGAAGAGGTCGCCGATCGCGTCCGCACCCATGACGCGCAGCGTCATCCAGAGCTTGAGCGCGTCGAAGCGGCGGGTGGTCTGGAGGGATTTGTCGACCTGGTTGGGGATGCGCTGCTCGACCATCCGCGCCGGGTTGAGGTAGTCGGCGTGGTACGTGACGTGGCGCAGCGTGGCCGCGTCCCGGACCAGTACGGCGCTCGAACTGACCGGCTGGAAGAAGGACTTGTGGTAGTCGACCGTCACCGAGTCGGCGCGCTCGATGCCGTCCAGCAGGTGGCGCCGGGTGCGGGAGGCGAGCAGCCCGCAGCCGTACGCGGCGTCGACGTGGAACCAGGTGCCGGCCCACGCGCACAGGTCGGCGATCCGCGGCATCGGGTCGATGGAACCGAAGTCGGTGGTGCCCGCGGTGGCGACGACGGCCATCACGATCAGGCCGTCGCGGCGGCACCGGTCCAGTTCGCGGGCGAGCGCGGCGGGCCGCATCCGCCGTTCGCGGTCGGTCTCCACGGCGATGACGGCGTCCGGGCCGAGCCCCAGGAGTTTCGCGGACTTCCGCACGCTGAAGTGGCTGGCCTCGGAGGCGAGGACGCGCAGCCGCGGCAGGATCTCGTGCCGGGAGGGCGGCTCAGTGGCGCTCTCGGCTGCCCGGGCGCTCTCCACGGCCCGGGCGCAGGCCTCCTCGCGGGCGAGCAGCAGGGCCTGGAAGTTGGACTGGGTCCCGCCGCTGGTGAAGACGCCGTCCGCGGCCGGGCCGAGCCCGATGCGCTCGGCGGTCCAGTCGATCAGCCGCCGCTCGATGAGGGTGCCGCCCGCGCTCTGGTCCCAGGTGTCGAGGGAGGAGTTGACGGCCGACAGGACCGCTTCGCCGAGCAGTGCGGGGATGACGACGGGGCAGTTGAGGTGGGCCAGATAGCGCGGGTGGTGGAAGTAGACGGCGTCCCGGAGATAGACGTCCTCCAGCTCGTCCAGGGCGGCGGCCGCGTTGCCCAGCGGCTGGTCGAGGTCGATACCGCAGACGCGGGGGGCGAGCTCGGCGGGGGTGATGCCGGTGAACGGGCGGCCGGTGCCGGCGATGGTGTCGGCGACCAGCGCGGCGCCGTCGGCCAGGACGCGCCGGTAGCGCTCCGCCGTACGGTCGTTGAACAGGTGTGACCTGCTGTCCGTCGTGCTGTCCGCCGCGCCGGGTACGGGCCCTGTCGAGGGGGCGTCGGCGGTCTGCGCGAGGAGACTCACGGTCGGTCCTTTCTGGTTTCGGGCATGGGGGTGCCCGGGTGCGGGCATGGGGGGTGCCCAGGTGGGGTGAGTGAGGCAGGGCGGCGCCCTGAAGAGGCATGGCGGTGCCGTGGCGTGGGCGTGACGGCGCCTGGAGGGTGCGGGGGGTCTGTGGGCAGGGCGGGAGAACCCGCCGGCTGTTCGGGAGTCGGTCGGCGGCGGGGTCGGCCGTTCGGTGGTGGTGAGGCCGGCGTCCGGTGGGGTGAGGTCGGCCGTCCGGTTGTGGCGGGGGCGGTCGTTCGGTGGTGGTGAGGCCGGTCGCCCCGTGGCGTGAGGTCGGGTCGCCCCGTGGCGTGCGGTCGGCCGTCCGGTGGCCTGGGGGCGGTTGTCCGGTGCCGGAGGTGGCTCGGAGCCGGCCGACCGTCGGCTCGCGGCCCTCCGTACGGTGCTCCGGGGTCAGTCGTCCGCGGGCGCGACGCCCGCCACGGCCTCCTCGACGAGTTGCTCCTCGGTGGCGCCCCGGCGCCAGTAGCCGGTGAACATCACGCGCTTGCGGTCGAAGCCGCGGTCGCCGACGAGATGACGGCGCAGCGCCCGTACGGTGCCGGACTCGCCGGCGATCCACGCGTACGGCGTCCCCTCGGGCAGGTCGGTGCCGCGGACCGCGTCCAGGACCAGGCCGTCGCGCCGGCCGGTCGCCCGGTCGCGTACCAGCCAGGTGATCTCGGCGGTCGCGGAGGTGGGCAGCTGCTGGATGTCCTCGGCATGCGGGACCTCGATCCAGACGCGTGCCGTGGTGCTCTCCGGCAGCGCTTCGATGATCCCGGCGACGGCGGGCAGGGCGGTCTCGTCACCGGTGATCAGTACCCACTCGGTGTCGGCCGGCGGGCGGAAGTCCACGCCGCCGTTGTCAGCGACGACCGGGCCGAGCAGCACGGCGCGGTCGCCGGGCTCGGCCCGGGCGGCCCAGCGGGAGGCCGGGCCGCCGGCCTCGTCCGCCGCCGGACCCGCGCCGTGCAGCGCGAAGTCGACGTCGACCTCGTCCGGATCGCGGCGCTGCGCGCGCACGGTGTACGAGCGCATGATGCCGCGCTCGTCCGGGTCCATGGCCCGGTACTGCGGGAACCAGTCCTCACCGGCCTCGGTGGGGACCAGCGGCACGTCCTGGTGGGGGTGTGGGAGGAAGAGTTTGAACCGCTGGTCGCGGCCGCCGGAGACGAACTCGGCCAGCTGTGGGCCACCGAACGTGATCCGGATCATGGAGCGCCCCAGGAGCCGCGTCCGCACGACGTGGACGTCGAAGAAGCGGAACGGGAGCGCGGCGGCGGCTTCGTCCGCGGCGGCGGCTTCGGTAGCGGCTTCGGTGGTGGCTTCTGCTGTGGTCATGGGAGAGGCCTCTTCCTTTCACGTGCCGGGGGGTGAGGGCCCGGGGTCCGTGGGGACCGGGTGGTCCGGGCCGGCGGACGGGGAAGTGTCCGCCGGCCCGGCCGGTCAGCGGACCTTCTTGGCGTCCTGGATGGCCTTGGTGAGGGACTCGATGAGCGGGGTGGCACCGGCGTAGCTGAAGCGCGGCTCGCTGCTCCACGGGGCGATCTGGCCGGCCTTGACGGCGGGCAGCTGCTTCCACGTGGGCTTGGCAGCGAGGTCCTTGGGCTGCAGTGTCCCGGTGCGGTTGTCGAGGAAGAGCAGGTCGGCGTCGTACTGGTCAGCGTTCTCCCAGCTCAGGGACTGGAAGTAGCCGTTCTCGTCCAGCTTCTCGGGTACCACGAAGTCCACGCCGAGCTCGCGGAAGTAGATGAGGTCGGCGTTGGCCTTGGGGTTGGAGACGTAGAACAGGTCGGGGTTGCCGGAGCAGGCCATGACCCTGATCCGGCTGGACTTGGCGGTCTTGCGCAGCGTCTCGGAGGCCTTCTCGAAGCGAGCCTTGGCGTCGGTGACCTTCTTGGCCTTGAGGTCGGCGCCGAGGGACTCGGCCAGTTCGGCGTAGCGCTTGATGGGCTCCAGCATGGAGACCCTGGCGGTGGAGATGGCGAGGGTCGGGGCCAGGTCGAAGATCTTCTTCTTGCTGGCCTCGGGGACATAGAACAGGGCCCCGGGGTCGTACATGTTGCTGATGAGCAGCTGGGGATCGAGGCCGACGTACTCCTCGACGCTGAACTTGTCGTACTCGTTGCCCAGGATCTTCACCCGGTTGACGTCCAGGTCGCCGGCCATCGGGTCCGGCTTGCCGTTCGGGAGCTTGGTCGGGCCGAAGACGCCGACGATCTGGTCGTCGACGCCGAAGTCGTGCAGGGCGGCGGCCACGGGGGTGTAGGCGACGATCCGCTGCGGGGTGCCGTCCAGGCTCACCGTCTTCTTACGGTCGTCGGTGAAGGACCAGGCGCCGCCCTTGCCGCTGTCCGAACCGCCGCCGGACTTCGAGCCCTTGTCGTCGCCGCAGGCGGTGACCAGGGCACCGAGGCCGACGGCGCCACCTGCGGCGAGCAGACCGCGGCGGGAGAGGGAGAGGGCTCTGGAGGGGCGCATGGCGGGAGTCTTTCGTTCGATGCGGACGCGGGGACGGACCGCTGGACCAAGTTCGAAGTTAGGTTAGCCTAACCAACTTGTTTGTCCAGCGGCGGGGGTCCCTGTCCGCTGCGACTCCGCTGGGGGCCAGGCCGCGAACCAGGCCGCGAACCAGGCTCGAATCGGGCCTCGGGCCAGGCCTCGAATCAGGCCCCGAACTGCCAGATGACCGACTGATCCGCCGTCACGAGGGCTGCCAGGACGAGGAGATCGGCCGCGCCGAGGGTGATGCCGAGCAGCGCCCGGCCGCGGCGTCCGGTCCCGCGGGCCAGCGCGAGGCCGCCGAGGATGATCGCGCACGGCCCGAAGACCAGATTGAACAGCAGAAGGCCGATCAGGCCCATGACGAACGAGGCGACGGCCATGCCGTCGGCGTCGGTGCGGCGCCAGGCGGTCGGGCTGGTGATGTCCATCGGTCAGCTCCTTTTCTGCGCGATGCGCTCGCGGAGGAAGAAGACGAGCAGCCAGGTGCCGATGACGGCCGAGGCCGCGAGGAACACCGGGAGCGGGGTGTGTGCCGCCGCGCCCAGGAGGATTCCCATCAGGAGGAGAGCTGCGACGAGGAAGATCATGTGCGGCCTTTCTCGGGTGCGGATGGCCTGCGTGTTTCGGTTCAGTGAACAGTTGGGATGACAACTGTTCACTGACTTCTTCATCCTACGCTGGCCAAAGTGAGAGAACGGTTGTTTACTGAATGACATGAGTCACACCCTCGGGGTCCGGCAGGCCCAGAAGCAGAAGACCCGGCAGGCACTCCTCGACGCGGCCCTGCGGCTGCTCGAGGACCAGAGCCTGAGCAGTCTGGGGCTGCGCGAGGTGACCCGGGTGGTGGGCGTCGCCCCGGCCGCCTTCTACCGGCACTTCCGGGACATGGCCGACCTCGGCGTCGCCCTTGTGGAGGAGGCGCTCGGCAGTCTGCACGGCCTGGTCCGCGCGATACTCGCCGAGCAGAGCGGGGACGACGAGCGGATCGACGCCACGGTGGCGGTCGTCGCCGAGCACGTGCGCCGCCACCCCGCCCACGTCCGCTTCATCGCCCGCGAACGGCACGGCGGCGTACGTCCGGTGCGGGAGGCCATCGCGGCGCAGCTCGGCAGGTTCGCCGACGAGGTCGCGGAGGCGTTCGCGGGCCCGCTGGTCGCGGAGGGCTGGAGCGCCGAGGACGTCCAGATGCTCGCGGAGCTGTACGTCGACCACATGGTGATGACGGCGACGGCGTTCCTGGAGGCGGGGGGCGAGGCCGAGGCCGAGCGGCGTATCGCCCGGGTCGCCCGGCGGCAGTTGCGCCTGATCAGCCTCGGCCGCCGTCATTGGGCCGAGGTGTGAGCGGAACCCCACCGGGGGTCCGGTGCCGTTCTGCCCGGGTGTGTCATTCGGAGCGCGTGACCTTCACCCGGTAGCCGCCGTCCGCGTCCCGCCCTGTCACGGCGATCCGGAGGCCGTGTTCACGGTCGTCCAGGTGTCCACCGGGCTGGTATGTCGCGTCGCTCAGCTCCGGGTGCACGTTCGGTTCGCGGGTGCAGCCGCCGCTGTCCGCCGTGGCGTCCAGGACGGTGATCGGGGCCTCGCCCGAGTCGGCCCGGGCGTCCACCCGGGAGATCAGGACCCCCGGCCTGCAGACGCCCTCGTCGTTCCCCTCGTTCGTACGGACCTCGATCGCGTACCCCGCGGAGTCCGACAGGGGGACGAAGACCAGCTTGGTGCCGCCGTCGGGGCGCCCGAGCGGGCTGATGCCGTAGGTCGAGACGCCGGGCTGGGAGGCGCACGCCACCTGGTCCGGGGTCAGCCAGCCGAGCTTCCACTTGTGCCAGGCGAACAGGTCGTTGCCCGCGCCCCAGTCCTCGCTCATCACGTCCCAGTGCCCGGCGTGGTCCGCGCCGTGTGCCGTATAGAGGTCGGGGAGGCCGAAGGCGTGGCCGTTCTCGTGCGGCAGGACGCGGAAGCCGTTCGCGGCGAAGGAGCCGGTGCCGTCGTCCTGGCGGCTGTAGATGAAGGAGGCGTTGGCGAGCGGGACGCCGTCCGCGCGGGGAGCCTCCTGGTTTCCCGAGAAGGTCACCGACAGGACGGTGTGCGCGGCGGGTGGCCCCGCGTTGGGTGTGATCAGCACGTTGACCAGGTCGTAGCGGCGGAAGTCGACCAGTGGATCGGCGGCCCGCGCGAGGTCTCGGAGCAGTTTCCGGTAGCCCGGTTCGAAGGTGCTGCCGCGCTCGATGCCGTACGAGTGGAAGGGGCGGGGCATCCGCAGCCAGCGGTCGACCGGCGTCGCCGGCCGGTAGTCCAGCCGTCCGTACGAGCTGCGGGCGAACCACTGCGCGGTCCGCGGGAAGAACTCCGCGAAGCGCCTGCGCGCGGTCCCCTCGCCGGGTACGTCGGGGAAGTCGATCATGAGGGTGAGGGCGTGGACCGTGCCGGTGCTGCGGCTGTAGCCCGGCCCGGTGGGCATGCCCTCCGACATCCGGGTGTCCTGGCCGGGGGCGAGTGGGCACGGTGGGCCGTCATCCGGGGTGGCGGACCCCGGCAGGGCGGGCGCCCGGGCGGCGGGCGGCCCCGGCCGTGCGCCGTTGGAGGCGGCCGGAGCGCCGATCGCGAGGACGAGGGTGGCGGTGGCGGCGAGCGCCGCGCGGCGGGCGGGTATCCGGCCCCGGGGGTCCCGGGGCCGACGTATTCGCCGGCCCCGTATTCGCGGCCCTCGTGGGTGTTGGTTCTTCATTGCCGACCACGGTGCGGGGGCCGGGAGGGCGGTGCTCGCGCGGCGCGGCCGAACGGGTGGCGGTCCTGAACCGCCCGGGTGGAGTCCGGGCCCGGGAGGTGTGAAACCCGCTCCGCTCGAACGTGACGCAGATCACACGAGCGCCGTGAAATATCCGGGGATGGTCTCCCCGTTTAAGCGAGTGTTCGGCGAAACGGGGAGTCGGTCCCCGGAAGCCGGGCGCTATGACGAGACAGGCGTTGCGACGTGAGACGTGAGTTGCCAAGACGAGCGTCACGGCGACGCACCGCAGATGACGTGAGGGAAGGAGTGCCGCTCGTGGCCGCCAGCACCGCCGGGAACGCCGTACAGGCCGCTGCCGGAAGCGCCTCCGAGGCAGCGGGGATCGGCAAGGCGGCCAAGGCCGCCGCCGACAAGAACGCCGCCCGAGTCGCCGCCAAGGCGGCTGCCAAGGCCGCGCAGCCCCGGCTGCGCGCGGACGCGCTGCGCAACCGGGAGCGGATCATCGCGGCCGCCCGCGAGGTGCTCGTCGAGTACGGGGCGGAGGTCCCCCTCGATGAAATCGCTCGACGAGCGGGCGTCGGCAATGCCACGATCTATCGGCACTTCGCGGATCGTCGCGAGCTGATCCACCATGTCACCCTCTCGGTCATGGGCCGCATCGCGGACCAGGCCGAGGCGGCCCGAGCTGAGGAGACCGATGCCTTCCAGGCGCTGCGGCGGTTTGTGCACGCGGCGGCTGACGAGCGCATCGGGGCCCTGTGCCCGTTGCTCTCCGACGGGGCCGACAGAGACCACCCCGACCATGTAGCCGCCCGGGGGCGGCTCGAAGCCGCCATCGAGGCGCTCATGCGGAGCGCGCGCGACACCGGCCAGCTGCGCGCCGACATCGACGTCGGTGACCTCATGGTCGCCCTGACCCAGCTCACCCGGCCGCTGCCGGGGTGGGGGTCTCCCCGGACAGGGTCCGGGGGAGGGTGCGTGAACTTCGACCTCTTCGTGCACCGGCATCTCCAGCTGTTCCTGGACGGCCTGATGACGCCGGCGCGCTCCGAACTACCCGGCTCCGCCGCGACCTTGGAGGACCTGCGACGCCAGCAGTCATGACCGGATCGGGGAAATCCGTCCCGTAGCCCGCCTCTCCTCTCGTTCCAGACTTACCGTCCCGTTCCCACTCTCCGCACCGCTAGGTAGGCCCACCCATGCCTGAAACGGCTCCTCAACTCGACCCGCGGCGCTGGAAAGCGCTGATATTCATCGCCCTGGCCCAGCTCATGGTCGTGCTCGACGCCACGATCGTGAACATCGCGCTGCCCCACGCGCAGACCGACCTCGACATATCCGAGGCCAGCAAGCAGTGGGTCATCACCGCCTACGCGCTCGCCTTCGGTGGCCTGCTGCTCTTCGGCGGTCGGCTCTCCGACCTGTGGGGCCGCAAGCAGACCTTCATCGTCGGTCTGGCCGGCTTCGCCGCTGCCTCCGCGCTCGGTGGCGCCGCGGTGAACCCCGCCATGCTCTTCGGCTCCCGCGCCCTCCAGGGCGTGTTCGGCGCGCTGCTCGCCCCGGCCGCGCTCTCGCTGCTCGCGGTGATGTTCACCGAGGCCAAGGAGCGTGCCAAGGCGTTCGGCATCTTCGGTGCCATCGCCGGTGGTGGCGGTGCCGTGGGCCTCATCCTCGGCGGTGTCCTCACCCAGTACATGAACTGGCGCTGGACCTTCTTCGTCAACATCCCGTTCGCGGTCATCGCGGCGGTCGGCGCCGTCCTCGTCATCCGCGAGCCCGCGGAGAGCCGTAACCCCGCCAAGCTCGACATCCCCGGTGTCATCCTGGCCACCACCGGCCTGGTCGCCCTGGTGTACGGCTTCACCCGCGCGGCTGAGGAGGGCTGGTCCGACGGTCTCACCATCGGCATGTTCGTCGCCTCCGGTCTGCTGCTGATCGCCTTCGTGTTCGTCGAGTCCATGGTCAAGGCCCCGCTGCTGCCGCTGCGCGTGGTCACCGAGCGGAACCGTGGCGGCGCTTACGCGTCGCTGGGTCTGGCGATCATCGGCATGTTCGGTCTGTTCCTGTTCCTGACCTTCTACCTGCAGAACCTTCGGGGCTACAGCCCGGTCAAGACCGGTCTGGCATTCCTCCCGATGATCGTGGGCATGATCGTCGGCTCGACCCAGATCGGTACCCGGCTGATGACCCGGGTCGCGCCGCGACTGCTGATGGGGCCGGGCTTCCTGGCCGCCGCCGTCGGCATGCTGATGCTGACCCAGATCGACCTCGACACCTCCTACCCCGCGCTGATCCTCCCGGCGTTCCTGATCATGGGCCTCGGTATGGGTACGGCGTTCATGCCGGCCATGAGCCTGGCCACGCACGGGGTGCAGCCGCAGGACGCGGGCGTCGCCTCGGCCATGGTCAACACCTCGCAGCAGGTGGGCGGCGCCATCGGCACCGCGCTGCTCAGCACCATCGCGACCAGCGCCACCACCGCGTACGCCACGTCGCACGCGGCCGGTGCCAAGTCGGTCGAGCTGCTGCAGGCCCAGGCGATGGTGCACGGCTTCTCGGTCGCCATCTGGTGGGCGGTCGGCATCCTGCTGTTCGCCGCGGCGCTCGCGCTGGTCTTCATCAACGCCGGGCGGCCGGACCTCGGTCAGACCGTCGCCGGTTCCGGTGACGGCGAGGCGCAGGACGCGCCGATCCCGGTGATGGCGCACTGACCTCCCCGCCTCCGGCAGCCCGGAGGGAGAACGGCGAGACGGCCCCGGCTCCGCGCATCGCGGAGCCGGGGCCGTCCCGTTCGTCGTCCGTGTGCGGTGGAGGTGCCGAGGGGGCACCTCCCGGACGAAGTCTGGGGGAGGGCCGGTCGGACGGTCAGCGCAGCCAGGGCAGATCCGCGCCGTCCGGCTGGAGTCCCTCGGCCACGATGGCGCAGATCTCGCCGAGCCGGGCGACCTGTTCCGGGGTCAGCCGGTCGAACATCGCCGAGCGGACCGCGGCGACATGCCCGGGCGCGGATCGCCGCAGCACCTCGTATCCCTCGTCCGTGAGCACCGCGTTCTGACCGCGTTTGTCGGACGGGCAGTCCTCCCTGCGCACCCAGCCGTTTCTCTCCAGCCGGGCGATGGCGTGGGACAGCCGGGAGCGGGTGATCTTCGCCTGCTGGGCGAGGACGGTCATCCGCAGCCGCCGACGCGGCGCCTCCGAGAGCTGGATCAGCAGCCCGTAGTAGATGTGCGGCATGCCCGCGTCCCGCTGGAGCTGGCGGTCGAGATGGTCCTCAAGCAGCGTGGTGGCGTGCAGATACGCCCGCCAGGTGCGCTGCTCCTCGTCGCTGAGCCAGCGGGGCTGATCTGCGGGGTCGGTCTTCTTGGCTTCCACAGTGCCAGTGTACGAAGTGCTCCTTGAACTTTAAACAACCGGGCGTTACGGTGAGGACCCAGTGAGCTTGAGATTTCAAGTACATTGATCGGAGAGCCGCTCCATGTCCTCCACCGCCGCCCCGTCTCCCGGGCGTATGCCCGCGCTCTACCTCAGCCACGGCGCCCCGCCGCTCGCAGACGACCCCGTCTGGCCGGGCCAGCTCGCCGCCTGGTCGGCCGGTCTGCCCCGGCCCACGGCGATTCTGATGATCTCCGCGCACTGGGAGGAGGCGCCCCTGGCCATCGGCGCCACCCGCACCGTGCCGCTCGTCCACGACTTCTGGGGCTTCCCCGAGCACTACTACCGGGTGCGGTACGCCGCGCCCGGCGCCCCCGAGCTCGCCGAGCGGGTGACCAAGGCCCTCCGCACGGCGGGCACGCCGGTGCAGGACATCCCGGACCGGGGCCTCGACCACGGCGCGTACGTCCCGCTCGTCGAGATGTTCCCGGCCGCCGACATCCCCGTACTCCAGGTGTCCATGCCCACCCTCGACCCTCGGCGCCTGATGGCCATCGGCCGCAAGCTCGCGCCCCTCAGGGACGAGGGCGTGCTCATCGTGGGCAGCGGCTTCTTCACCCACAACCTGGCCGCTCTCCGGCACTCGGGAGGTGGGGTGCCGAACTGGTCGGCCGAGTTCGACGACTGGGGACGGCGCGCGCTGGACGCGGGCGACGTCGACGCCCTGCTCGACTTCGCGCACGCCGCCCCGGCCGGACGGCTCGCGCACCCGCGCACCGAGCACTTCGCGCCGCTGTTCGTCACGTTGGGGGCGGCCGAGAACGATCTCGGCAGCCAGCGGTCGGTGATCGACGGCTACTGGATGGGACTGGCGAAGCGGTCGGTCCAGTTCGGCTGAGGCCCTGCGGGCAAGCTCCGAGGGCACGTCTGGGGGTGCCCCTTGAGTACCTCCGGTGGTTGCGCCGGGGAGGGGGCCAGGGGGAAGCCGTGTCGGGGGAGTGGGTCAGCACAGGGGAGCGATCAACGCGCAGGCGCGTGACACGGCCGCCGGCGCCGCCGGGGAGTGGGTCGCGCGCAGGACGTCGAGTGCGCTGTCCGCCAACTTGATCGCGTGCTCGTCGCCGTGCTCGGCCGCCCGCACGAAGACCTCGGCCGCCCCTTCCTCCCCGTACTCCTCCGCTCTGCCCGCCTCGTCCGCCGAACCGTTCGCACGGGCCCCGGCGAGCCCCACGGCCAGCGGTCCGGGAGCGTACGCCGCCGTCACCGCAGCGCTCGCCGCCCACGCCGCACCCATGCTCGGCACCCACAGCGCGCGCGGCAGGGCGGGGAGCGTGCGCAGTACGGCATTCGGGGCCGTCACGGCATGCACGAGCATGATCGGTTCCGCCTCGGCCTGAGCCGCGTACCGGTGCGTCGCCGCCGCCACCAGCGCCATCAGCCGGTCGCGCGCGTCCTCGGGGCCGGTCGGCGGCCGCAGCGCGGCGGTGGCGGCGGTCCACGCGGGCAGCGCGTCCAGCTGCGCCAGCCGACCGGGAAGGCCGCCCTCCTGCACGGGTACGGCCGGTACGGTCCACAGCGCCGCCTCCGGCTCCGCCGATCCCGCCGGGGCGGCGGCCCCGGGCAGCGGGTGGTGCCGGGCCGCCCAGTAGCCGAGGCCGTGGGCCAGTTCGGTACGGCGCGGGGCGGTCTCGCCGTCGCGCAGCAGGCTCCGTACGGCGTGGCCGACCCGGATCACCGGGTGCGTGGAACCGCCCGCGATCCCCGGCAGCAGCCGCGGCCACCACTCGATGAGCACATCCCGCCAGGGGCGCTCGGCGACGGCGCGCGTGAAGTAGCCGATCCAGTCGCCCACGCGGCGCGGATCGCCCAGCGCCGAGCGCCAGGTGGTGCCGGTGACCGGAACGCCCGTGGCGGCGGGAAAGTCCTCCAGCTTGCGGGCGTACAGGTCCAGCCAGCGGTGCACGCGCTCGCCCTGGCCGTGCGCGGCCAGCGCCTCGACGGCCATCGGGGCGTGGTTGGTGAGGCGTCCCAGCCGTTCCGGGCCCTGGAAGTGCAGTCTTTCCAGCGCTTCGTCCAGGATGCCGGTCGCGGTGTGTCCCTGGCCGGGTCCCTGCTCCTGCGGTGAGGTCATGCGCCGACGCTAGGCGCGGCCCCCGGCCGGGATATCGGGCCGGGGGCGGAGCTTGGCGGGCACTGCGGCGTAGGACCGCGGTCGCGCGGCGGGACTACGGTCGGGCCCCGCCTGGCCGCTCGGGGGGCTCCGGCCGGGCACGTTTCGACGGCTCCAGAGCGCCTTTCGCGGCTGGCTGCGCCGGACCGACAGGCGTCCCCATCAGCACGATCGGGGGGACGGACGCGGAGGCGACGGCGTCCGTCCGGCGGGACGGCTCGTGTGTGTGGAAGAGGTAGAAGGCGACCCCACCCATGATCGTGCCGAAGATGAGCCCCTTCAGCGAGGCCGCCAGGGTGGTCGCTCCCATGGAGCCGTATCCATAGCCGACCCCGGCGCCGAACACGACCCCGTACAGCACGGCCTTGAGCTCGGTGATGGTCTTGGGGCGCCGCTGGAGTGCGCCGACGAGGTGGCAGAGCCCGGTCATCACGGCCGCCGCCACCAGGCCGTGCACCTCCGCCTCCCCCATGGACGCGCCGTGCTTGTGCTCCAGCCAGCCGATCCAGGCGCCGAAGGCCAGCCCGATGGTGACCGGGGCCATGCCCGCGGTCGAGAGGTGGAAGCGGAAGCGGTGTGCGGGAGCGGCGGCGTGCGCGTTCATGGCAGGCTCCTTCCTCCGGGTGCCCTGACCAACAGGTCACACCCGTCCGCCCGCGACGGCAACTCGATCAGCCGGGCTTCGTGGTCGGCCGCCTGTCCACCGGCGCTCCGGGCAACCAGGAGCGGGCGAGGGCCGTCTTCAGGGGTGGGAGAGCGGCCAGGGGCGGCGTCTTCCCCGCCGGGCCTGACCTGCACGTCCAGGCCCCGCACCGCCATGCGCCACCCGTGCGGCGGTGCAGGGTACTGCATGATCACGAAATCAGGTGGGTGGCGAGGGAATTCTGTCCGGATTCCAGTCGTTGTTTCCATCGAACGGGGCACTCGTAAGGCGTTCCGTTCACTGTCCAGCGACCGACTCACCGCAAGGGAGCACCACGCATGGCAACCCGTGCCGTCGCCCGTCGTCAGGCCAGCAGCAGCGGGGCTGACGGGGGCAGCAGTGTTCGCGCCGCGAGCGGGGAGATCGCCGACCGCGACCTGGTCGGTATGTATCTCGACGAGATAGCCCGCACCCCGCTTCTGGACGCGGCGCGGGAGGTTGAGCTGTCCCAGGTCATCGAGGCTGGGGTCTTCGCCCAGCAGATCCTGGACGGCGAGATCGCCGACTCCGACGCTGCTGCAGGCGCGACCCGCGAGGAGCTGGAGGCGGTAGCCGCCGAAGGCGCCCGCGCGAAGGACATCTTCATCCGCTCCAACCTGCGTCTGGTGGTGGCGGTCGCGCGCCGCTACCCGCGCAGCGGGCTGCCGCTGCTCGACCTGATCCAGGAGGGCAACGCCGGCCTGGTCCGCGCGGTCGAGAAGTTCGACTACGCCAAGGGCTTCAAGTTCTCCACGTACGCCACGTGGTGGATCCGCCAGGCCATCACCCGCTCGATCGCCGACCAGTCCCGCACCATCCGGCTGCCCGTGCACCTGGTGGAGGAGCTGGGCCGGATCCGCCGGGTGCAGCGCGAGTTCAACCGCGAGCACGGACGCGAGCCCGAGCACGCGGAGATCGCCGCTGAGCTGGGCAGCAGCACGGAGCGCGTCTCCGACGTGCTCGACTGGGCGCGGGACCCGGTCAGCCTCAACATGTCGGTGGACGACGAGGGCGAGACCCAGTTCGGCGACCTGCTGGAGGACACCTCGGCCGTCTCGCCCGAGCAGTCCGTGCTGACGCTCCTGCGCAGCGAGGGGCTGGAGAACCTGATCGGACGGCTTGACGACCGCACCGCGTCGATCATCAAGGCCCGTTACGGGATCAGTGACGGGCGCGAGCGGACGCTGACCGAGGTCGGCAAGGAGCACGGCCTGACCCGCGAGCGGATCCGGCAGATCGAGAAGCACGCGCTGTTGGAGCTGAAGAAGATGGCGCGCGACACCGGCTTCGACGCCGCCGCCTGACGGGAGCGCTCCGCCACCACCCACAGACGAGCCCCGGCGCAACTCCCCCCCAGCGCCGGGGCTCTCCATCGGTCAGGCCGTTGGCCAGGCTGTTGGTCAGGCCGCGAAGCCGCCGTCCACCGCTATGGAGGCTCCGGTGATGTACCGGCCGCCGTCGCCCGCCAGGTGCGCGACGGTCGCCGCGATCTCCCACGGCTGCCCGTAGCGGCCGAGCGCGGTGAGGCCGCTCTGCATGGCGGCGCTTTCCCCGCCGGCCGGGTTCATGTCGGTGTCGATCGGGCCTGGGTGGATCAGATTGACGTTGATGCCGCGCGGGCCGAGCTCACGGGCGAGCGCCTTGGTCAGGCCCGTCAGCGCGCTCTTGCTCATCGCGTACAGGGAGCCGCCGGGGAACGCGACGCGCTCGGCCATGCAGCTGCCGATGCCGATGACGCGCCCGCCCTCGGCCATCAGCCCGGCCGCGGCCTGGGCCGCGAGGAACGGGGCGCGGACGTTGACGGCCAGGACGCGGTCGACGTCCTCCAGCGACAGATCGCCGATGGGGCCCATCGCCCCGGTGCCCGCGTTGTTGACCAGGATGTCCAGTCGTCCGAACTCCGCCGCGGCACCGGCCACGGCGGCCCGTACCGCCTCCGGGTCGGAGCTGTCCGCCCGTACGGACCACGCCCGGCGGCCCAGCGCCTTGATGCCGTCGACGACCTTCGCCGCGGCGTCGACATCGCTGTGGTACGTCAGCGCGACGTCGGCGCCGTCCTGGGCAAGGCGCAGGGCCACCGCCGCGCCGATACCGCGACTGCCGCCGGTGACCAGGGCCGCCTTGCCGTCCAGTGCTGTCATGCTCGTTCGCCTCTCGCTTCCGAAGTCCTGGGACATGACCCGATCTTGGAGCCGCGCGGGACGGGAGTCCGGCGGCATTCGGACGTCACGCTGGACGGCGGGAGGCGGGAGGCGGGAGGCGTGGAGCGTAGCGGGGCGGGTGGCCGAGCCACCACACCCCCCGCGGCCATGCGGCTCAGCCCCCACTCGGTCCAGGTGGGACCGGACAGCCGGGATACAGGTCGCGGTACGAGGGGAACACCCCGCCGGGCCCGTCCACGCTCCCGGCGGCCAGCACCGCGTCCACCACGGCACGTGTGAGGACGTCCGGGCCCGCCGCCAGGACCTCGTCCAGCGCCGCCGCGATCCGGTGCACCTCGAACTCGGGCGCGCCGGAGTCCGCGCCGCCGTCCGGCAGCAGCGGACGGGCAGTGGTCGACAGGGCGAAGACGATGTCCCCGTCGGACAACAGATGCACCGGCCGAACGGCGCGTGCGAGACCGTCGTGCGCCGTGCCCGCGAGCTTCTGCGCTTGGGCGCGGGTGAGCGCGGCGTCGGTGGCGACTACCGCCAGCGTGCTGTTGCGCGACGGAGGCGCGGTGGCGGCCAGGCGGCGCAGCGACTCCGCTCGTGCGTCCTCCAGACGGCGCAGCGCCTCGGCGTGCGTGGCGGCATCCGGGCGATAGGGGAGCCCCCGCCCCCTCCCCCCGCCCCCTCCCCTCCCCCGCCCCGCCCCCGTACCCCGGCTCACAGCCCCAGGTGAACGCCTGCCCGTACAGCGCGCCCGTCAGCGGGTCCAGCACCGACCCCGCCGCGTTCACCGCGACGAGCGCCGCCACCGTGGTGCCGGACGGCAGCACCGCGCTCGCCGATCCCACTCCGCCCTTGAGGCCGCCCGCCACCGCGCCCGTGCCCGCTCCGACCCCGCCGCGCGCGACCGGAGCGCCCAGTTCCGTATCGGCGGCGGCCTGGGCGGCGGCCCGGCCCAGGGCGGCGTCCGGGCGGGCCCGCCAGTCACCGCCCCGGCCCAGGTCGAACAGGACGGCGGCGGGGACCACGGGGACGACCTGCGCCGGGTGCGGGCCGACCCGGAACCCGCGCCCCCGGTCCTCCAGCCAGCAGGCCACTCCGGACGCGGCGTCCAGGCCGAAGGAGCTGCCGCCGGTCAGGACGACGGCGTCGATGCGCGGCACCAGGTTCCGCGGGTCCAGGGCGTCGGTCTCGCGGGTGCCGGGTGCGCCGCCCCGCACGTCGGCCGCGGCGATCACTCCGCCGTGCGGCGCCAGCACCACCGTGGTACCGGTCAGCCAGCCGTCCCCGACGCGCTGCGCGTGCCCGACGCGCAGCCCCGGGACGTCGGTCAGCGCGTCCCGTGCCCCGGGCCGGGGCCAATACGGCATACCGGGCGGTGCCTCCGGTGGCGTGCCGGGCGGGGTGTCCGGCGGCGCACCGGGCCGCGCGTGGTCAGGCATGGGCCCGGTTCTGGCGGGCGGTGATGGCGACGCCGACGGCGACGGTCGCCGCGCAGACCAGTCCGGCGGCCGGCACCGCCGCGTCCCCCGCCCAGGTGCAGGCCAGCACGGCCACGGACGCGACCGGCAGCGTCAGCTGCCCGACACCCCGTTTGAAGTGGCGGGCGTGCAGCAGCCACACGGTGAGCAGGAAGAGCGCGCTGGGCACCGTGACGGCGGCGGAGGCGGCGACCGTCGAGATGTGCGCCTTGCCGACCGACTGCTCCACGGCGACCTCGATCCCCGCGCCGATCGCCGCGGCGGAGCCGAAGACGAGGTAGTGGCCGTAACCCCACGCGAACGCCTGTCTGTTGGACGCCAGATGTTCGTGGATCGGCACCGCGAAGTAGATCCACCAGGCCGCGAAGACGATCAGCAGTCCGCCGCTCGCGATCGGCAGCAGATCGCCCAGTTCCTCCGAGTCCTCCAGCGCCGACTGCACCGCTACCGTGGCGGCCGCGACGGTCTCGCCCAGGACGATGATGGTGAACAGCCCGTACCGCTCCGCGATGTGATGCCGGTGCCACGCCGTCCGGTAGGACCGCTCGGCGAACGGGGGGACGGCCAACTCGGCCAGCGCCATGACCAGGAACGCCCACGGTCTGCCGCCCTCCGGCAGCACCAGCAGCCCGAGCCAGCCGACCTGGCACACCGCCACCCCCAGCGCGTACCGGGCGGCCGTGCGGCGCTCGCCGCCGGTGCTGCCGGCCGCGGCCCGCAGCCAGTGGGTGATCAGGGCCAGCCGCATCACCAGGTAGCCGAACCACACCACCGTGAAGTCGTGGTCCTCGAAGGCCCGCTCGACCCCCGCCGCGAGGATCAGCACCCCCGCGATCTGGATCAGCGTGACGACTCGGTAGGGCACGTCGTCGGTGTCGTAGGCCGAGGCGAACCACGAGAAGTTCATCCAGGCCCACCACACGGCGAAGAAGACCATGGCGTAGCCCGCGATCCCGCTGCCCGTGTGCGCCTCGGCCACCGAGTGCACCAGCTGGGCCCCCGCCTGGGCGACGGCGACGACGAAGCACAGGTCGAAGAAGAGCTCCAGCGGGGTCGCTGCCCGATGACGCTCCTCCTGGTCCCGCGCCGCCATCCGGCGCAGCGGCGGGGTGGGCCGGGCATGCCCGGCGCCGAGGGGCTGATCGTCACTCATCGGCGTACGTCCCTGTGTGCCTGCCGTTCGGGCGGCCGACGCCGTGGGCCGGGCTGCCGTCACAGTACGGAATCGAGAGATATGCCAGCTCTGGTGCAAATGATCGGGTATCCGGCTGTTCGGCGCGACGTATATCCGACGTTGAGCGGACGTTGATCGCCGTGTACCAGGCTCTGCGCCATGCAGACTGACCCCGTCCGCAGGACGTTGACCGTGGCCCCTCCCGCTCGGACGGAAGGGGCGCCGACACTCGCCGCCGCCGCCCGGCAGGCCGCGCGGGTCGCACTCCGCTGGATCAGCGAGCCGGACTGCACCGAGGAGCTGACGCACGACGAGCTGTTGGACCAGGCGGCTCGGGCGGCGGCCGCTCTGACCCGGCTCGGGGTACGGGCCGGGGACCGGGTGGCGGTGCATCTGCCGCTCGTCCCCGAGTCCGTCATCGCCACACTGGCCTGCGGCCAGATCGACGCCGTGCGCTCCAGCCTGCCGGTCGGGCTCCAGGCGCACGAACTGCGCGAGCGGCTGAGCACGTTGGACGCGGCCGTGGTGATCACCGCTGACGCCGAACACCTGGCCGGTGAGGTGCGGCCGATGAAGCCGGTCATGGACCGTGCCCTGGCCGGCTGCCCCGGCGTACGGAACGTGCTCGTCGTGCACCGGGCCGCCCGCCCGGTGCCGTGGCGGCCGGGCCGGGACCTGTGGTGGCACGAGGCGCTGCGCTGAGCCCGAGCGGTCGTACCCTGGAGGCATGAGTACCGCCCCCGCCCCTGGACCGCGCGATCCGGCCGCCGCGCTGATCTTCGATGATCCTCTCGCGCAACAGTCCTCGGACGATACGGACCAGGGATGGGGTGAGCGGGCCCCCGGCGGCGCCGATGGCGCCGCCGACCTCAGTCGTTTCCTGGACGAGAAGCCGCCCCACCACCTGTAGAGCCAGGATCGGAAGAGGCGGAGCCACCGGAGGAGTCTGAGCCACCAGAACCGGAGGAGTCGGAGCCACCGGAAGACCCGGGGCCCGCACCGCGCTCGGCGATCAGCGCGTCCCGGATCTCCCGGAGCAGCGCGATCTCCGTGGCCTCCGCCTCGGCGTGGGCCTCCTCCGCCTTCTCGTCCTTGGCGGCCTTCCGCGCCAGATAGCGCGACATCGGCAGCACCATCAGGAAGTACACGACGGCCGCGGTGATCAGGAAGGTGAGCACCGCGCTGAGCACCGTGCCCCACAGGATGGGGACGCCGCTGACGACGTCCCCGGCCGCGTTGGTCTGGCAGGTGCCCTTGAGGCAAGAGCGGTACTTCTCCAGGTCCTTGGTGCCGAAGGCGCCGATCACAGGATTGATCACGCCCTTCACCAGGCTGTTCACCACAGCTGTGAACGCGGCACCGATCACGACCGCGACGGCCAGATCGATCACGTTGCCGCGCATCAGGAAGGTCTTGAAGCCTTCCAGGACGCTCTTCTTCTCGTCGGCCAACCCTCTGCCTCTTTCTCTGCGCGCTCCGGTCGGAACAATTCATTCCGGAGCGTAAGGCAGGGTAGAGCGGCGCTCGGAAGCCCGGCGGTCCCGCCAGGTCGACGCGAAGTGACGATTCGATGGTCTGACTCACCACAAGGTCACCGCCAGCCGGGAGGTCACCGAGGCGCCGGCCAGCGCCGTCGCGGTCGTCCGCGGCACCGTCAGCACGACCAGGGCGCCGTCGCCGTCGACCGCCGCTTCGCGGTCCGCTGCCATGCCGCCCGCCGTGCTCCGTGGATTTCCGGGCACCTTCGCGACCCGGGCGCCCCGCGCGATCAAGGTCGCCTTCGAACCGGCCGCTGCCAGCACGTCCACCCGGTCCCCGGGGCGCAGGAGTTGTGCGGCCGCCGCGTCCGCGATCCGCACCGGCGCCGCGACCAGGTCGCCAGGCCGTCGCTGGGGGTTTGGTCGGTGCGGTTCGGACGGGCCGCCCACCGCGGGCTGCCGTCCCGGCGCCGATCCGGCGCCCGTGACGGGCTCGGTGCCGCCCGGTGCCGCTCCGTTCTCCTGCGGAGCCCCGACCGCCAGCGCGGCAGCGGCCACCGTCAGCACGGCAGCGGCCACCGGCCCGCGCCGTCCCCGCACCGCCCGTCGCAGCCGGTGCCGATGCCGCCCCCGAGCGGGCACCCGCACCGGTCCGAACCCCGGCACATCGCGGACCGGGGGAGCGGAGCGGGCGGGAAGGGCGAGAGGGGCGGGGCGGGCGAGAGGAGCGGGAGGAGCCGGGGGAGCGAGAGGTGGCCGGGACGTCGGAGGCATGTCGATCACCGCCTGTCGGGAGGGGCCGAAGCCGTTGTCGATCCCTCCACGGTGCCTGCCCCCGCACGATCCCGCTCGGGCCTGTGCACTACCCGCCGGTTGTGGACAACTCCGCCACCCCTGCGGGCGTTGCACCGGAGCGGACCGCGCCAGCCCGCGGACCACGACGTTCGGCCCCTGCGGACATTGGCGGTCCGGCCCCCGACGGACATCGGTAGTTCGGTCCTGTGGACCACGGCAGTCCGGCCCCCGCGGACATCGGCGGTTCGGCCCCCACGGACTACGGCAGTTCGATGCCCAGGTCCCAGCCGTCGTGCGCCGTCGTGCACAGGCAGTTCCGCCCGCCGGTCTCCGGGAGGTCTCGGACGGTGTCGAACAGCACCTCGCGCAGCCGTCCCACGTTCTGCGCGAACACCCGCATGACTTCCGAGTGGGACACGCCCTCGCCCGTCTCCGTGCCCGCGTCCAGGTCCGTGACCAGGGCCAGTGACGTGTAGCAGAGCTCGAGTTCGCGGGCCAGCACCGCCTCGGGGTGGCCCGTCATGCCGACCACCGACCAGCCCTGCGCCGCGTGCCACTTCGACTCCGCGCGGGACGAGAAGCGCGGCCCCTCGATCACGACCATCGTGCCGCCGTCCACCGGCTCCCAGCCGCGCCCGTGTGCCGCCGCCACCGCCGCCCGCCGCCCGGCCGGGCAGTACGGATCGGCGAAGGTCACGTGCACCACGTTCGGCACCTTGCCGTCGGGCAGCGCTTCCCCGTCGAAGAACGTCTGCGTACGCGACTTCGTGCGGTCCACGATCTGGTCAGGTATCAGGAGCGTGCCCGGCCCGTACTCCGCCCGCAGGCCGCCGACCGCGCACGGTCCGAGCACCTGCCGCACACCCAGCGACCGCAGCGCCCACATGTTGGCGCGGTAGTTGATCCGGTGCGGTGGGAGGTGGTGCTTGCGTCCGTGCCGGGGCAGGAAGGCGACCCGGCGTCCGGCGATCTCGCCGAGGAACAGGGAGTCGCTGGGCGGCCCGTACGGGGTGTCGACCGTGATCTCCGTCACGTCGTCGAGGAACGAGTAGAACCCCGACCCGCCGATGACGCCTATGTCCGCCTGCGTGTTGCTCGTCTCGACCATGGCCGTCACCCTAGCGGCCGCGCCCGTACGCACCTCGGCCCCCACCCGCACGCACCTCGGCCCCCCTGTACGCGCCACGGCCCCCACCCGTCGCGCGACGAGTGGGGGCCGAGAGCAGGCAGGGAGGTCAGGCCGCCGAGGAGGCGCTGCCCGCCGAAGTGGACGACGTCGACGAGGCGGACGACGACGAGCCGTTCGAGGACGAGGAGGAGGACGACGAGCCGCTGTCGCTCTTCGACGAACTCGCCGCGGGCTTGGCCGGGGTGCTGCTGGACGACGCGCCGCGGCTGTCGTTCCGGTAGAACCCGGATCCCTTGAAGACGATGCCGACAGCGGAGAACACCTTCTTCAGGCGTCCCTTGCAGCTGGGGCACTCGGTGAGCGCATCGTCGGTGAACTTCTGCACGGCCTCAAGGCCCTCACCGCACTCGGTGCACTGGTACTGGTAGGTCGGCACTTGCTCCTCCTGGCACTCTCACTCAATGAGTGCTAACGACGGTCCATAGTGCAGCATTCCTGCCTGTCAGTCCACCGAGACGGTCACACGGTGACCGACCCCACGTGCGGCTACCCGCCCGGACGAGGCCGGGACCAGCCGCCCGCGCAGGGTCAGCAGGGTCACCAATGCGAGGCCGGTTCCGGCCAGCGGAACCAGGAATCCGGCACTCGGACCGAACCCGTCCGCCAGCTGGCCGGCCGCGGTCGCCGCGGCCGCCTGGCCCAGCGCCACCGCGCCGGTCAGCCAGGTGAAGGCCTCCGTGCGGGCATGCGCCGGGACCAGCGACTCCACCAGCGTGTAGCCGGTGATCAGCGCGGGAGCGATGCAGAGGCCGACCAGCAGGCCGAGGGCGCCCAGCATCGGCACCGCGTGCGCGGCCCACAGCGGGGCGGTGGCCAGCGTCAGCAGCGGGTAGGCGGTCAGCAGCCGCCACTGCGGGCTGCGCCGCCACTGGATGGCGCCGCAGGCGATACCGGCCAGCATGTTGCCCGCCGCGAAGATCCCGTACAGCACGCCGTTGAGGCCCGGCTGGCCCAGGTCTTCGGTGAAGGCCGTGAGCGAGACCTGCATGCCGCCGAAGACCGCGCCGATGCCCAGGAACACCGCCGCCAGGACCCGTACACCGGGAACCGACAGCGCCGAGCGGCCGGACTCCGCCGCCGCGGCGGCATCGGCTCCGGATCCCGTACCGGCGGCCACGCGGTGCGGCTTCGGCTGCGTTCCGCGCTGCGCGGCGAACAGCAGTCCGCCGACGACCGTCAGTCCCGCCTCGGTGATCAGCCCGGCCGCCGGGTGGATCCCCGCGCACAGCGCCGTCGCCAGCACCGGTCCGATCACGAAGGTGAACTCGTCGGTGACCGATTCGAAGGCGGCCGCCGTCGTCATCAGCGGCGAGGCCGCCTGCGCTCCGGACGGCGAGGAGCCCCCGAGCATCGCCGCCCATCGGGCGCGCACCATGGGGCCGATCTGCGGTACGGAAGCGCCGGCCGGCACGGCCGCGGCGAACAGCGCCCACAGCGGGGCGTCCAGCAGGGCCAGCGCCGTCAGCAGCGAGATCGCCGACGCGTGGATCAGCACGCCCGGAAACAGGACGGCGGCCTGCCCGAAGCGGTCGGCCAGCTTGCCGCTCTGCGGCGCGCACAGGGCCATGGAGACACCGGCGGTCGCCGAAACCGCGCCCGCGGTGCCGAACGAGCCGGTGGTGTGCTCCACCAGCAGCACGATGCCGATGGTGAGCATCGCGAAGGGCTGGCGGGCCAGGAAGCCGGGGAGCAGGAACGTCCACGCGCCGCGGGTGTGCAGCAGCTGTCCGTATCCGGGGCGCTTCCCGGAGGACTGAGGGGACTGGGTGGTGCTGTCTCGCTTGGTGACCGTGGATGCCACGGCCGGGCCTTTCTGCCGTCTGGTAGCGCACTCGAACCGGGATTGCCGCGGAGCGCGCCGAGAGCCGTCCTCTCGCGCGGGACCGTGGTAGATGCCGGGACGGTCGCCCTCAGATCGGGGACCGCGGCCGCCGTGCGGTCGCGCCAGCTCTGCGTCAGACAGAGTTGGGTTGGTTATTGCCCGAATATGCTACCTGATATGACCGGCGGCCCCGCCCGGCAGCTCCCTGGCCCGCCGTGTACCGCTACGACTACGGCTCCCTGCCCCGTTGAGTACCGCTACGACTACGGCTCCCTGCCCCGTTGAGTACCGCTACGACTACAGCTCCCGGTCCCCTCCTGTACCGCTACGACTGCGCGCCGTCCGTGCCCAGCCAGCCCGCCAGCTTGCCGCCCCTGCCGACCGCGCGGAGCCGCTGCTCCGCCGCGTCCCGCACCGGATCCGTCGCCACCACGAGCAGCTCGTCGCCGCGCCGCAGCACCGTCGACGGCAGCGGTACGAAGCTCTTGCCGTCCCGGACCACCAGGGTCACCGCCGCCCCCTGCGGCAGCCGCAGCTCGCTCACCTCGACGCCGTGCATCTTCGACTCCGGCGGGATCGCCACCGACAGCAGATGCCCGCGCAGCCGCTCCAGGGGGGCCGATTCGATGCCCAGGTCGGCCGCCGCGTCCTCGGTGCCGAGCCGCAGCCGCTTGGCCAGCCACGGCAGGGTCGGCCCCTGCACCAGTGTGTAGACGATCACCAGGACGAAGACGATGTTGAAGACCCGGCGACTGTCGGGCACCGCACCCACCACCGGGATGGTGGCGAGCACGATCGGCACCGCGCCGCGCAGTCCGGCCCAGGACAGCAGTGCCTGTTCCCGCCACGGCATACGGAACGGGGCCAGGCTCAGCAGCACCGACACCGGCCGGGCCGCCACGGTCAGCGCCAGCCCGACGACGAGCGCGGGCCATATGTCGTCCGCCAGCTCGTGCGGGGTCACCAGCAGGCCGAGCAGCACGAACATGCCGATCTGGGCGATCCAGCCCAGTCCCTCGGCGAACCCCCGGGTGGCCGGCCAGTGCGGCAGCCGGGCGTTGCCCAGGACGAGCGAGGCGAGGTAGACGGCGAGGAAGCCGGAGCCGTGCGCCAGCGCACCGCCCGCATAGGCCGCGACCGCGATGGCCATGACCGCGATCGGGTACAGGCCGGAGGCGGGCAGTGCCACATGCCGCAGGCCGTACGCCCCGAGCAGACCGACCGCGAGCCCGATGGCGGCACCGATCGCCAGCTCCAGGGCGATCTCGCCGAGCAGCACGTACCAGTGGTCGATGGGCCCGTGCGCGGAGAAGGCCACCACCAGGATCACCACAGGGGCGTCGTTGAACCCCGACTCCGCCTCCAGCGCACCGGTCAGCCGCGACGGCAGCGGAACCTTGCGCAGCACCGAGAAGACCGCCGCCGCGTCCGTCGAGGACACCACCGCTCCGATGATCAGCGCCTGCCGCCACTCCAGCCCGACCAGGAAGTGGGCGGCGGCCGCGGTGATCCCCACGCTCACCGCGACGCCCACGGTGGCGAGCATGGCGGCCACCGGCAAGGCTGGTTTGATCTCCCGCCATTTGGTGCCGAGGCCGCCTTCCGCGAGGATCACCACGAGCGCGGCGTAGCCGAGGACCTGGGTCAGGCGGGCGTCGTCGAACGTGACGCCGATGCCGTCCTGCCCTATCGCGACACCGATGCCGAGGTAGATGAGCAGCGTCGGGAGCCCGCTGCGCGTGGAGACCCGCACGGCCACCACGGCGACGAGGAGGACCAGTGAGGAGATCAGCAGGAGCTCATTGAGGTGGTGGACAGTCAGGGGCCGACCCTTTCACGCGAGTTTCGGCCGGAACGTTCCCTCCGGCCGACCGGAAATTCATTGCCTTGCCTAACATTTTACGGGTTCTTGACGCCGGCCTCGCTCAGACGCCGTGGGTGCGGCCGGTAACGACACCGCGTAAGGGCGACCTGGGCGCTGCGCCTATGGTTGCTCCAGCACTCCCAGGACCACCCTGCCCCTCGAAGGACAGCGATGCCCGCCAACCAAAACGGCCCTTCTCGTAAAAAGAAGGGCCGACGTGTCCGCCTGATCGTGATCGCAGTCGTGCTGCTGCTCGTGGGGGGCGCCGGCTTCGGCACGTACTGGACCATCAGCACGGTACGCGCCTCGTTCCCGGAGACCACCGGATCCATCCAGCTCAAGGGGCTGTCAGGGCCGGTCCAGGTCAAGCGGGACGGCAGCGGCATCCCGCAGATCTACGCCGACACCCCGGAAGACCTCTTCCGCGCCCAGGGCTACGTCCAGGCGCAGGACCGCTTCTGGGAGATGGACGTACGCCGCCATATGACGGCGGGGCGGCTGTCGGAGATGTTCGGCGAGGACCAGGTGGAGACCGACGCCTTCCTGCGGACGCTGGGCTGGCGGCGGGTGGCGCAGCAGGAGTACGACACCAAGCTGTCGCCGCAGACGAAGAAGTACCTCAAGGCGTACTCCGACGGGGTCAACGCCTACCTCAAGGACCACCACGGCAAGGAACTGTCGGTCGAGTACGCGGCCCTGGACTTCGTCAACGACTACCGGCCGCAGGAGTGGACCCCGGTCGACTCGGTGGCCTGGCTCAAGGCCATGGCCTGGGACCTGCGCGGAAACGTGCAGGAGGAGATCGACCGCGCGCTGGCCGCCAGCCGCCTCTCGCCCGAGCAGATCGAGGACCTGTACCCGCCCTATCCGTACGAGCGCAACAAGCCGATCGTGGACGGCGGCGCGGTGAACGCGGTCACCGACGCCTTCGACCCGAAGGGCACGGCCACCCCGGCCGCCGGCCAGGGCACGCAGAACCCCGGCGGTCAGGGCGCGACCACGCCGCCCGCGGGCCAGGGCACCCAGGGTGCCACCGGCCAGGGCACGCAGGGCGCGACCGGGCAGGGCACCCAGGGGTCCGGCGGTCAGGGCCTGCGGAGCCAGCTCACCTCGCTCTCCAAGACCCTGGAGGACGTCCCGGCGCTGCTCGGGCCGAACGGGAGCGGCATCGGCTCCAACTCGTGGGTCATCTCCGGCAAGTACACGACCACCGGCAAGCCGCTGCTCGCCAACGACCCGCACCTCGCCCCGCAGCTGCCCTCCGTCTGGTACCAGATGGGCCTGCACTGCAACCGGGTCGACGAGCGCTGCCCGTATGACGTGGCGGGCTTCACCTTCTCCGGGATGCCCGGTGTCGTCATCGGCCACAACAACGACATCGCCTGGGGCATGACCAACCTCGGCGCCGACGTCTCGGACCTGTACCTGGAGAAGGTCACCGACGGCACGTACCTGTTCGACGGCAAGCAGGTGGCGTTCCAGACCCGCAAGGAGACCATCAAGGTCGCGGGCGGCAAGAGCCGTACGATCACGGTCCGCAGCACCCGCAACGGGCCGCTGGTCTCCGACCGCGACGACGCGCTGGACGGCGAGTTCGACGAGGTCGGCGAGAACGCTCCGGTCGGCAACGTCGCCCCCGACCGCGGCGCCGGCTACGCGGTGTCCCTGCGCTGGACCGCGCTGACCCCCTCCAACACCATGGACGCGGTCTTCGGGCTCAACGCGGCCAAGAACTTCCAGGACTTCCGCCGGGCCGCGCGCGACTTCGCGGTGCCGTCGCAGAACCTGATCTACGCCGACAAGGACGACACCATCGGCTACCAGGCCCCCGGACAGATCCCGGTCCGCGGCAAGGGCGACGGCCGCTACCCGGCCCCGGGCTGGGACAAGGACTACCAGTGGAAGGGCTACATCAAGCAGTCCGCCCTGCCCTGGGAGAAGAACCCCAAGCGCGGCTACATCGTCACCGCCAACCAGGCCGTGGTGGACAAGGAGAAGTACCCCTACCTCCTCACCGGCGACTGGGGATACGGCGCGCGCAGCCAGCGGATCACCGACCTGATCGAGTCGAAGATCAAGGACGGCGGCAAGATCTCGATGGACGACATGCAGTCCATGCAGATGGACAACAGCAGCGAGATCGCCAAGCTGCTGACGCCCTATCTCCGCAAGATCGACATCAAGGACGGCTACGTCCGCGAGGCGCAGGAGCTGCTGGAGGGCTGGGACTACACCCAGGACTCCGACTCGGCCGCGGCCGCGTACTTCAACGCCGTCTGGCGCAACACCCTGATGCTGGCCTTCGGCAACAAGCTCCCCAAGGAGCTGCGGGTGGAGGGGCAGTGCCTGCGGGTGCGGCCCGCCGACGACTCGGGGCCGGTCGAGGACCTCGACGGCAACACCCGGCTGGTGCGCGAGTGCGGCGAGCGTGACGCGTCCACCGCCCAGCCCGACGGCGGCGACCGCTGGTTCGAGGTGGTCCGCGAGCTCCTGAAGGACCCGAAGAACGAGTGGTGGAAGACCTCGGGGACGAAGGCCGACCCCGGCGCCACCAACCGCGACGAGCTGCTCGCCAAGGCCATGAAGGACGCCCGGTACGAGCTCACCGCCAAGCTCGGCAAGGACATCGACGGCTGGAGCTGGGGGCGTCTGCACCGGCTGACGCTGAAGAACCAGACCCTCGGCAAGGAGGGCCCCGGCTATGTGCAGTTCCTGCTCAACCGCGGCCCCTGGAACCTCGGCGGCGGCGAGGCCGCGGTCAACGCCACGGGCTGGAACGCGGCCGGCGGCTACGGCGTCTCCTGGGTCCCCTCGATGCGGATGGTGGTCAACCTCCAGGACCTGGACAAGTCCCGCTGGATCAACCTCACCGGGGCCTCCGGGCACGCCTACCACGAGCACTACACCGACCAGACGGACAAGTGGGCCAAGGGCGAGCTGCTGGACTGGGTGTTCAGCGAGAAGGCCGTGGACGAGTCGACCGACGACGAGCTGGCCCTCACGCCGTGACCTGATCACCGCATGACCCCCATGGGATCCCCATGGCGCAGCCCCGCCGGATCGGCGGGGCTGCGCCGTTGCCCGGGGGCGCGCTCTCAGGCCGTGTGGCCGAAGCGGTGCACACCCGACGGCGTCACCGCGGCCTGCACCGGCCGGTCGTGCGCCTCGCCCGGCACCTCGTCCAGCAGCTCGCCGTCGTACAGCAGCACCACCAGCGCCGGGGCCGCGCCCGCCGCGTCGATCCGGGCCAGCACCCGGTCGTACGAGCCGCCGCCCCGGCCCAGCCGCACCCCGTGCCGGTCGACCGCGAGGCCCGGCAGCAGCACGGTCTCGGCGGCCAGCACCGCCTCGGGGCCCAGCCGCTCGCCATCCGGCTCCAGCAGGCCACGCCCCGCGCGGACCAGCCGCCCGGCGCCTTCGTACGCACCCCAGTCCAGGTCGTTGTCCGGGAGCAGCACCGGCAGCAGCACGCGCACGCCCCGCGCACGCAGCGCGTCCAGCAGCGCGCGGGTGCCGGGTTCCCGGCCCACCGACACGTACGCCGCCACCGTGCCCGCCGCGGCCAGCTCCGGCAGCTCCAGCGCGTGCCGCGCCAGCGCCGCCTCGCTCGCCGCGATGTCATCCGCCGTAAACCGGGATCTCACGTCGAGGAGACGTCGCCGCAACGCGGCCTTACTAGCGTCCGATGTGATCACCGCGCGTTCAAACCTCTTTTCTCAGGTCATATTCACCGAATCCTCATCATTCGCCCAAAGGCACCCGATAGGGTTCGTGACATGACTCAATCGCGTACTCGGATCAGCAAGGCTGTCATCCCTGCCGCAGGGCTCGGCACCCGCTTCCTCCCGGCGACGAAGGCCACTCCCAAGGAGATGCTGCCAGTCGTCGACAAGCCGGCGATCCAGTACGTCGTGGAAGAGGCCGTCACCGCCGGACTGTCGGACGTCCTGATGATCACGGGCCGCAACAAGCGGCCCCTGGAGGACCACTTCGACCGCAACTACGAGCTCGAGGAGCTCCTGACCCGCAAGGGAGACGAGACCCGTCTCGCCCGCGTGCAGGAGTCCAGCGACCTCGCGACGATGCACTACGTCCGGCAGGGTGACCCGCGCGGCCTCGGCCACGCCGTACTGTGCGCCGAGCCGCACGTCGGCGACCAGCCCTTCGCCGTCCTGCTCGGCGACGACCTCATCGACGCCCGCGACCAGCTGCTCAGCCGCATGGTGGAGGTGCAGGAGCAGCAGGGCGGCAGCGTGATCGCTCTCATGGAGGTCGACCCCGCCCAGATCCACCTCTACGGCTGCGCCGCGGTGAAGGCCACCGCCGAGGAGGACGTCGTCCAGGTGACCGGCCTGGTGGAGAAGCCGGACGCGGCCGACGCGCCCAGCAACTACGCCGTGATCGGCCGCTACGTCCTGGACCCGGCCGTCTTCGGGGTGCTGCGGGAGACCGCGCCCGGCCGGGGCGGCGAGATCCAGCTCACCGACGCCCTCCAGGCGCTGGCCACCGACACGACCCTCGGCGGCCCCGTGCACGGAGTCGTCTTCAAGGGCCGCCGCTACGACACCGGCGACCGTGGCGACTATCTGCGTGCCATTGTCAGACTCGCGTGCGAACGTGAAGACCTGGGCCCGGACTTCCGGGCCTGGCTCCGCAGTTACGTCACCGAGGAGATGTAGCACTTTGAGCAGCACCGCAGCGCAGGCCGCCGCCGACCAGTCCCCGGACGGCCGGGAGGCCGTGAGCGGCGCCCCGGACCCGGAGCGACCCGACTCCGACCGCCTGTGGTCGGTGGCCGAGCACCTCGACGACATCCTCGGGAAGATCCGCCCGCTGGAGCCGATCGAGCTGCGGTTGCTGGAGGCCCAGGGCTGCGTGCTGGTGGAGGACGTCACCGTCTCCGTGGCCCTCCCGCCCTTCGACAACAGCTCCATGGACGGCTACGCGGTCCGTACGGCCGATGTGGCGGCCGCGACGCGGGAGTCACCCGCGGCCCTGACCGTCATCGGCGACGTCGCGGCGGGCAGCGGCGAGCTGCCCGCCGTCGGGCCGGGCGAGGCCGCCCGGATCATGACCGGCGCCCCGCTGCCTCCGGGCGCCGAGGCCGTGGTGCCCGTGGAGTGGACCGACGGCGGCACCGGGGCGGGCCCGGCGGCCGCCATGCGCGCGCACAGCGCGGCCCCCGAGGGCGCCGGCGGTCAGGTCCTGGTCTACCGCCCGGCCGAGCCGCGGGCGCACGTCCGCGCCCGCGGCAGCGACGTCCGCGCGGGGGAGCTGGCGCTGCCCGCGGGGACCGTGCTCGGCCCGCCGCAGATCGCGCTGCTGGCCGCCATCGGGCGGGCCACGGTCACGGTCCGGCCGCGGCCGCGCGTCGTCGTGCTGTCCACCGGAAGCGAGCTGGTCCCGCCAGGGGAGCCGCTGGGCCCCGGCCGGATCCACGACTCCAACAGCTACCAGCTCACCGCCGCCGCCCGGGACGCGGGCGCCATCGCCTACCGGGTCGGCGCGGTCGCCGACGACGCGGCCACGCTGCGCGCCACCGTCGAGGACCAGCTGATCCGCGCCGACGCCGTCGTCACCAGCGGCGGCGTCAGCGTCGGCGCGTACGACGTGGTCAAAGAGGCGCTGGGAGAGGAGGTGGAGTTCCGCAAGGTCGCCATGCAGCCCGGCAAGCCCCAGGGCTTCGGCCGGATCGGGCAGGACGGTGTCCCGCTGCTCGCCCTCCCCGGCAACCCGGTCAGCGCGTACGTCTCCTTCGAACTCTTCGTACGGCCCGTCATCCGCACGCTCATGGGGCTGCCGTCGGTGTACCGCGCCACCTGCCGGGCGGTGTGCCCCGAGGGCGTCGCCTCCTCCCCGGCGGGCAGGCGGCAGTTCCTGCGCGGCCGGTACGAGCCCCCGGCGGTGGCCGGGGAGCCGGGCACCGTCACCCCTGTGGGCGGCGCCGGATCACATCTGGTCAGGGCCCTCGCGCACGCCAACGCGCTGATCGTGGTGGGCGAGGCCGCCACCGAGGTGGCCCCCGGCGCCGAGGTGGACGTGCTCCTGCTCACGTAGACCGCCGCCCCGGCGGGTACGGTGTCGTCCCACAAGAGTCGTCTGGCGCGGGCACGCTCCGCCCCGCGCGCCACGCGGCCCGGAGCGGGAGAACGATGAGCAGCGCCCAGGACCACCTCACCCACCTCGACGCGCAAGGCGCGGCCCGTATGGTCGACGTCTCGGCCAAGGACGTCACCGCGCGCACCGCCCGCGCCAGCGGCCGCGTGCTGGTCTCACCGCGCGTCGTGGAGCTGCTGCGGGGCGAGGGCGTGCCCAAGGGCGACGCCCTCGCCACGGCCCGGATCGCGGGCATCATGGGCGCCAAGCGCACCCCGGACCTCGTGCCGCTGTGCCACCCGCTGGCGGTCTCGGGGGTGAAGGTCGACCTGGCGGTCGCCGACGACGCGGTGGAGATCACGGCCACCGTGAAGACGACCGACCGCACGGGAGTGGAGATGGAGGCGCTGACCGCGGTCAGCGTCGCCGCGCTCACCGTGGTGGACATGGTCAAGGCCGTCGACAAGGGCGCGGTGATCACGGACGTACGGGTCGAGGAGAAGACCGGCGGCAAGTCCGGCGACTGGAGGCGGGCGTGACCCACTCGGACGCCGCGGCACCGGCCGGGTCCGCCGCGCGGGCCGGGTACCGTGCCCTGGTGGTCACCGCCTCCAACCGGGCGTCCGCCGGGGTGTACGCCGACAAGGGCGGCCCGCTGATCGCCGAGGGGCTCGTCGGGCTGGGCTTCGCGGTCGACGGTCCGCGCGTCGTGCCGGACGGCGACCCGGTGGAGGCGGCCCTGCGGGAGGCGGTGGCCGCCGCGTACGACGTGGTGGTCACCACCGGCGGCACCGGGATCTCGCCCACCGACCGCACCCCGGAGGCGACCCGCCGCGTCCTGGACCGGGAGATCCCCGGTATCGCCGAGGCCATCCGTGCCGAGGGGCTCGCCAAGGTCCCCACCGCGGCGCTCTCCCGCGGCCTCGCCGGAGTCGCCGGCACCACCTTGATCGTGAACCTGCCCGGCTCCACCGGCGGGGTCCGCGACGGGCTCGCCGTTCTGGGGCGGCTGCTCGTCCACGCCGTCGAACAGATCCGCGGCGGCGACCACCCCAGACCCGACGGCCCGTCCGGGAGCCCCAGCTGAACGCCCTCTGGCCGGTGCGGCTGGTGGACGGTGACACGGCCCTCCGCCCCATAAGAATGCGCGACCAGCGGGAATGGCGCGAAGTCAACCAGCGCAACCGCGACTGGCTGCGCCCTTGGGAGGCGACCATCCCGCCCGCCCCGCCGGGCGGCCCGATCACCCGCCGGCCCACCTACCGGCAGATGGTCCGCCATCTGCGCTCCGAGGCGCACGCCGGGCGCATGCTGCCGTTCGTCATCGAGTACCAGGGGCGGCTGGCCGGACAGCTGACGGTCGCCGGGATCACCTGGGGATCGATGTGCTCCGGCCATGTCGGCTACTGGGTGGACGAGGCCGTCGCCGGCCGCGGAGTGATGCCGACCGCCGTGGCGCTCGCGGTCGACCATTGCTTCTACGCGGTCGGGCTGCACCGGATCGAGGTGTGCATCCGTCCGGAGAACGCGCCCAGCCGCCGGGTGGTGGAGAAACTCGGATTCCGGGAGGAGGGCCTGCGCCCCCGTTATCTCCACATCGACGGTGCCTGGCGTGACCACCTGGTCTTCGCGTTGACGGTGGAGGAGGTGCCGGAGGGGCTGCTGGCCCGCTGGCACCGTACGCGACCCGGCGCCTCACCTGGCACCCCGCAGAAATGACATGCGTGTTCGAATAAGCTCATCGATTTCGCACAATTACCGTCTGCCCATCTCAACAATCACAAAAAATGTTCGGGATATCAGCCAGATCGTGCGACACACCGCGCCAATTGGCGGATTGCCTCACGCGAACCCCTCTACCGTGTGAGCGTGAGCAGCAGTGGCCTCATCTACGCAGTCATCGTCGGGGCCTGGGCCGCCTACCTGGTGCCCATGTGGCTCCGTAGGCAGGACGAGCTCAACGAGGCTCGTCCGACGGAACGCTTCAGTACCGCCATCCGGCTCCTGTCCGGCCGCGCGGCGATGGAGCGCCGTTACGCCAAGGACCTGGAGGCGCGCGACGCGGAGGTGCCGCAGACCGGGGCCCACGCCGCGGATGTCGCGGGCGTGGCCGACCCGGACGCCGAGACCGATCTGGTCGACGTCCGGGCCTTCGTCGACCCCGCGGCCGGCCTGGAGCCGGCGGGCGAGGCGGACCGGGACCAGGAGGCGCTGGAGCCGGCGCCCGACCTGGCACCCACCCGTACGGCCTCCCGCCCCCCGGGACCGTCGATGCTGGAGCGCACCCGGCGCGCGAAGGTCCTCGCGCGCCGTCGACGCACCACCGTCGTGCTCTTCCTGGCGTTCACCGTGGGCGCGGTGGTCGCGGCCGTCGGCGGCCTGGCGTTCCTGTGGGCGCCGGGAATCCCCGCCGTCCTGCTGAGCGCTTACATCGTTCATCTACGCGCGCAGGAGCGCCGCCGTTTCACGTTCACGATGGACCAGAGGCGCGCCGAACTGGCCGCGCAGCGCCTGCGCGAACGCCGCACGCGGCCCCGTGCGTCCGCCGGTTCCGGCGACACGGACCCCTCCGGCCGCGGCTTGGGGGCGGCCGGAGGCGAGCGGTCCGAGTACCCCGCCGAGGTCGGCCCCGAACGCCGCGAGCACCCCACGGGCGGCGGCGCGCGTCCTGAGCACGGCGCGCGCCCTGAGCACGCGGCAGGTGGCGTGGCGAGCGGCGCGGCAGGCGCTGACAGGGGCGTCGGCGGATCCCGCGCCGACCGCGGCGGCGCGGGCGCCCGCCCCGACCGCGCGGGCATCCGGCCCGACCGCGGCGGCATCCGGTCCGACCGGGGCCCCCGCGCCGAGCACCACCCGGCGGACCGGGACCGGGACCCGGCCGCGGCTCCGGCCGGGGCGCCGGGGCCGGAGCAGACCGTCTCCGCGCACACCGCGGACCGCCGGGCGCTGGTCGAGCAGACCGACCACGCGGAGTGGGTGGACCAGCAGCGTGAACGCGAGCGCGGCCCGGTGGCGGGCGAGAGCTGGGAGCCGGTGCCGGTCCCGCTGCCCACCTACGTCACCGCGCCGGTCGCCCCGCGCGCCACGGGCAGTGTGGACCTGGACGCCCCGGACGCCTGGAGCTCCGCCCGCTCCTCCGCCGCGGGCCCCACCGCGGACCAGGACGCGGCCCAGGACCCCACCCTCCAAGGCCCGCCGACCCCACCCCGCCGCACCCGCGACCGCGGCCGTACGCCCCTCTTCGACCAGTACGCGGACGAGGGCCGTCCCCGCGCCGCCAACGAATGAGCCCCCGCGGCGAGCAGCGGGGATCGGATTTCCGAGCACCCGGATGGGGATGCTAGAGTTTCACTCGTTGCAAGGGCCTGTGGCGCAGACTGGTAGCGCACCTCGTTCGCATCGAGGGGGTCAGGGGTTCAAATCCCCTCAGGTCCACAACACGACTGTTCTTGAGTTCGCTCAGGAAGAGTTCACGAGATCCCGTCCGATCTGATTGATCGGACGGGATCTCTGCGTTTCCGGATGGGCATTTGGGATGTCGGGCCTTTCGGCAACGACACCGCAGCGGACCCCGACCTCACCAGCCTGCGCGACCTCGCCTCGCTGCCGGGCTCGGCCATGGCCGGGATATGCCGTCCGGCCAGAAAGCCGATGGTTCGTGGCCGAGTTGACTGGTGGGAGCGGCCGTCCTCGGCCGAGGAACTCAGCGTCGACGCCCGGAGCTGCTTCAGCCCGGCAGCGCGTCCTCAAGCTGCGTCAGTTCCCCCGGGCTCAGTTTGAGCTCCGTGGCCTGGGCCGAGTCGGTGATGGAGGTCGGGCGACTGGCTCCCGGCACCGGGATCACCGCGGGGGAGCGGCTCAGCAGCCAGGCCAAGGCGATTTGCTGCGGGCTGACACCGTGCTCGGCCGCGATGCGGTGAAAAGCGGTGCCGTTAGAGGTCGGGCCGGAGAGGCCGTCGAGAGAACTGCGGGAGATGCCGCCGAGCGGGCTCCAGGGCAGGAACGCCAGGCCCAGCCGTGCGCTCAGCTGCAGCTCGGGCTCGCTGTCCCGGACGGCGGGCGAGTACTGGTTCTGTACGGAGACGAGTCCGTCGCCGAGGATCGCGTGCGCCTGGCGGATCTGGGCGGTGGTCACGTTCGAGATGCCGGCGGCGCGGATCGTGCCGGCGTCGAGCAGGTCTCGCAGGGCGCCGACAGACTCCGCCCAGGGCACTGCCGGGTCCGGCTTGTGCAGCTGGTACAGGCCGATGGCCTCGCCCCCGAGTCGCCTGGCGGAGGCTTCGGCGGCGCGCTTGAGATGTTCCGGGGTGGCGGTGACCGTCCAACTGCCGTCTCCAGGGCGGCCGCGGCCGCCCTTGGTCGCGATCAGGACGCCGGAGGTGTCGCCGCCGTAGCGGGCCAGGGCGCGGGCGATCAGGAGCTCGTTGTGGCCCACCTCGTCAGCGTGCCAGTGGTAGCTGTCGGCGGTGTCGATGAACGTGACGCCGGCGTCGAGCGCGGCGTGGACGGTGGCGATGGCCCGCGTCTCGTCCGGGCGGTCCTCAATGGACAGCGGCATGGCGCCCAGGCCGATGGCACTGACGGTGGCGCCGGCGATGGTGCGGTACTGCATGGCGGTTCGTGCTCCTCAGGCGGCGGGGGCGGCGGTTGCGGTGAGGGCTTCGGCGACGGCGCCGGGCAGCCAGTCGGCAGTACGGGAGAAGGCGAAGCCCAGCTGTTTCGCGCGGGTGTTGCTCATGGCGTAGTGGCGGTCGAAGGAGAACGGTGAGGCGGTCCCGCCCGCGGCGACGGTCCGGTAGACGGGCTCGCGGCCGGTCCGCGCGGCGACGATCGCGGCCAGGTCGCGCACGTCGAGCAGGCCGTCGGAGCAGGCGTTGACCGGACCGGCGAAGCCGGTTGCGGTGGCCGCCCACAGCAGCAGGTCCGCCAGCTCCTCGTGGTGGATGAACACCGTCGGCAGCGCCTCGGCGTGCACAGCGATCTCGTCGCCCCGGGCGATGCGCTCGGTGTAGTGCGCGAGTCGGCCGGTGAATTCCTGCCTGCCGCCGCCGAGCACGTGCGCGCTGCGCACAGAGGCGAACGCGAAGCTGCCGTCCCGGGTGAGGACGGCCTCCGCCTGACGCTTGCCCTCGGCATAGTGCGCCTCCAGGTATGCCTCGTCGTGCCAGGGCAGATCCATGGCCACCAGCCAGGTGCGCGGGTCCACGTTCTCCTCCGGCACGGGGATACCCGCCGGCACAGCCGGCAGCGCGGCGGTCTCCGGGTCGTAGACCTCGATCGTTGAGGTCATGACGTAGCGCCGGGTACGGCCGGCGAAGGCGCGGGCGGCGATCGCGGCCTGCACGGGGGTGTAGCAGACCTGGTCGACGACCGTGTCGAAGGCGCGCGAGCCGAGCGCGGCGACGAGAGCGGCCTCGTCGTTGCGGTCGACAACGAGGTGCTCGACACCGGTGGGCGGTCGGACGGAGCCGCGGTTGAGCACAGTGACCTGATGGCCGACCGCCTGCAGGCGCTCGACCAGGAGCTTTCCGAAGTAGCGGCTTCCGCCGATGACGCAGATCCTTTGCATGCCCCCACCCTGGACGCCTACCGTCATCAGCAGAAGTGGCGGCTTACTGGAAGTGCCTTAAGGAATACTGTTGATCGATGTGCAGCGGCTCCGTGTCCTGCGGGCGGTGGCGGACCACGGCAGCTTCAGCAAGGCGGCCGCGGCTCTCCACCTCACCCCCTCCGCCGTCTCCCAGCACGTAGCGGTGTTGGAACGCAGCCTCGGCGCCCAGGTCGTGGCACGCAGCACGCGCGGGGTCACCCTCACTCAGGCCGGCCAGATCATGGTCGGGGCCGCCGAGTCCGTCGCAGCCGAGCTCGAACAGGCGAAGCAGCGGGTCGAGCAGCTCAGCACGGGCCGCGTACAGCTCACCGTCGCCACCTTTACCAGCGGCGGAAGGCACTTGCTGCCCGGCGCTCTCGCCCGGCTCATGGCAACCCATCCCCGCACCCTGATCCACGTCAGGGAGGGCGAGCCCGAGGACACCTTGCCCCTTGTCCGCCAAGGCGCGGTCGACCTCGCACTCGCTTACCACTTCGACGGCCCGCTGCCTGTCGGGCCGGGCCCGAGCTCCAGCCTGCAGTGGGCCGCACTCCTGGAAGATCCGCTGCACGTCGTCATGCCCAAGGAGCATCGACTCGCCGACCGCGAGTCACTCGGCATCGCCGAGCTGGCAACCGAGCCCTGGGTGCTCGGCTGCCTCAAGACCGAGGCATATCTGCGCCGCTACGCCGAGCGCGCAGGCTTCGAACCGGAAGTGCGCGGCACCACCACCGACTACTTCTTCGCCCGCTCGCTTGTCGCCGCGGGAATGGGAATCTCCCTGATCCCTTCCATCGCGCTCGTCCCGACTGTGCCGGGTCTGTGCGCCGTCCCGATCGAGCCGCCGACTCCGACCCGGCACATCGGCGTTGCCACGATCGGCCGCCGGCGCGACCGCTCACACGTCACGACGTTCATCGAGGCCCTCCGCGAGCAGGCGATGCATCAAATCGGAGATCCCCGAACAACGACTGCCGGCGGCAGCCCAGCCACTGGCAGTCCTGCGTGACTCACCGCACATCCGTCTCTGACCAGCCCCGTTACATGCAGACTCCGGGGGCCGGCCCGGTCAGTCGCCGGAAGGTGGGGCTGTCCAAGTGCCCGCGATCTCCCTACGGTGGCCTCAGGCAAATGCGGGGAATCCGCTGAGGCACGCGGGTAAGGGGGCTGCATGGAGGCCGAGGTGGCGGCGCTGGCGGCGTCGGGGGCGACGACGCTGGTCGGGCTCATGGTGTCGGACGCGTGGACGCAGGGGCGGCAGCGGCTGGTGCGCTTCTTCGCCCGCGGCGGCGGGGAGGACGCCGCGGAGGAGGAGCTCCGGGCGTCCCGGGAAGAGCTGGTGGCGGCGTGTGAGGCCGGTGACGAGGACGCCGCGGCCGACATCGAGGCCGGGTGGCGGCAGCGGCTGCGCCGAGTGCTGCGGGCGGACCCCGAAGCCGCGGCGGAGTTGCGGCTCTTGCTGGCGGAGCTGGACCCGGAATCGGAACGGCAGCAGACGGCGACGGTCCACAACAGCGTCAGCGGGGTCGTGCGGAACGGCTCCGTCATCCAGGGGCACCGGATCTCCGGGATCACGTTCCACAACTCGGGGACGCTCCCGCCCGAGCGGGGCTCGGGGGCCGGGTGACGTCGCGGGCGGCGGCGCGGATCCGCCGGTAGGCCGGCGGCCCTCTCGATACCGTTGTCGGAACAGAAAGTTGGGGGTGGGCTGTGGAGCCGTTCACGACGACGGCGGTGCTCTCGGCGATCGGCACCGTGACCTCGGGTGCCCTCTCGGGAGCCGGTGGGGAGATGGGGCGGCGGAGTTCGGAGGCGCTGGCCGGGATCGCGCGGCGTATGCGGCGCGGGCCCACCGCGGCGGAGGACGGGGCGGCGCGGGACGACGAGGCGTCGCCTGACGGGGCGTCGTCCGGCCAGGGGGCGTCTGACCCGGTCTCGCGTGACGAGGCGTCCCCCGGCGCGGCGGAGGACGACGAACGGCAGCCCGCGCTGCCCGCCACCGACGAGGAGCGGCAGGAGCTGGCCCGGCAGCTCCTGGAACGCTCGCGCACCTCGCCGGGGTTCGCCCGGGAGGTCGCGGCGTGGCTGCGTGAGGCCGCGTGGCTGGCGCCGCGCGCCCACCCCGCCGTCGCGCCCGGCGCCTCCCGCCCGCAGACACGTCCCCAGACGCTGCCACCCGCGAACGCCGCGTTCACCGATCGCGAGGCACTGGTCGAGCAGATCACCGACTTGCTCGACCACGGGGGCGGGCCCGCCGGCGCACCGCTGGTCGTCGTCCTCGTGGGGCCCGGTGGCATCGGCAAGACCGCCGCCGCCGTGCACTGCGCCCATCTGCTCAAGGAGCGGTTCCCCGACGGCCAGCTCCATGTGAATCTGCGCGGAGACTCCGCGGCGACGGCCCTGACGCCGTCCGACGTCTTCGTGCGCTTCCTCCCCCTGCTGGGCGTGCCGTCCGGGAGGACGCCCACCGACGAGCACCGGCAGGCCGACCTCTACCGCGCCTGCATGGCCGAACGCCGCATGGCCGTCGTACTCGACAACGCGCACTCCGAGGCGCAGGTCAAGCCGCTGCTGACGGCGGCTTCCGGGTCCTTGGTCATCGTCACCAGCCGGCACCGGCTCGACGGGCTCGCGGCCGATCCCGGGGCACGGATCATCAGGCTCGACCCGCTCTCCGCGGCGGACTCCGTGCGCCTGCTGACCCGCATCGTGGGATCGGAACGCATGGCCGGAGAGGAACCGGGTGCCCGCGCGGCCGCGGAGCGCTGCGACGGCTTCCCGCTCGCGCTGTGCGAGATCGGCGCCCGGGTCGCCGCACGCGAGCACCTCACATGGGACGTGGTCGAGCGGCAGCTGTCCGAGCGGGCGCGCCGCCGGGATCAGGAGGCGCGGGCCATGAGCGACCGGGCACCCCGGGGCGCGGTGGAGCTCACCACCGACGTCACGTACGGGGAGCTGAGCCCCCAAGGCGCCCTGCTGTACCGGATGCTGGGCGTGTGGCCGTGGGCGGACATCACGGTCGGGCTGGCGGCACAGGCCGCCGACGTCGGCGAGGACGAGGCACGCGCGCTCCTCGAGGAGCTCGCCGATGTGCACCTGCTCGAAGAAGTGGCCGCGGAGCGCTACCGGTTCCACGACCGCGTGCGCCGCCACGCCAAGGAGCGCGCCGCCGCGGAGGACCGCCAGGCGGACGTCGCGCGTGCGATCCGTCGCATGGCCACCGGGTACCTGCGCTTCGCGGCGGCCGCCGACCTCCGGGTCATTCCCTCCCGTTGGCGGCTCGGCCCCGCCTACCGCGAGTTGACCCTGCCGGAGGACCGGGCCCGCGATGACGGCCGGGCCGCCCTGGCGGAGCTGCGGCGCGAGCGGGAGAACCTCGCCGCGGCCGTGCGGGCGGCCGAGGACCACGGCTTCGACGAACTGGTCTGGCAGCTGTGCGAGGCCATGTGGGGCCTGCATCTGCGGCTCGGCTTCCACCAGCAGTGGGTCGAGACGCACGAGTTGGGCGTCGAGGCCGCGCGGCGCTGCGCGGCCGACAGGTTCGGCGACCGGCGCGCCGTGGCCCGCACACTGGTCCAGCTCGCCTTCGCCTACATGGGGCTCGGCCGCTTGGACGAGGCCGAGGACGCCCTGGTCGGCGCCGCGGACGAGGACGAGGCGGCACGGCATCACCGAGGCCAGGCGACCGCGGTCGAGGTACTGGGACTGCTGCGCCTGAAGCAGTGGCGCTACCCCGAGGCGGAGCGGTGCTTCCGGGAAGCCCAGGAGATCCTGCGCCGTATCGGTCCCGGAGACGACGGAGCCCCGGATGTCCCTCGCGCCCTGGCGCTTCTGGAGCACCACCTCGGCCGTGCCCTGCGCGGTCAGGAGCGCCATGGGGAAGCCGTCCGCCGGCTCCATGGCGCGCTCAGCGGGTTCCGCGCCCTGCCCGAGCCCGACCTGTACAACGAGGGCCGGGTCTATATGAGCCTGGGCGAGACGCATCTGGACGCCGGGGGCGACGGCGACCTCGAGCTCGCTCGGGTCTGCCTCGACAGCGCCGTCGCCACCATGGGGAACGAGGGCGCCGAGGCGCAGCACGCCGACGCCGCGGAGATGCGGGCCCGTTGTGCCCGGCGCCTGGGCGACCCGGCGGCCGAGGCCGAGGACCTGCGTACCGCCGCCGCGTTGTACGAGAAGGCCGACGACGCGGTGGGCGCAGCCCGCGTGCGCGCTCGGCTGGCGGAGCTGACGGAGCCGGGGGAGGGCTAACCCGGTGCCGGGGTCAGGGGCTCGACGGCGATCCGGTGCCGCGTCGTCCCGGTGACCACGACCATCCCGGGAGCCGCCTCGCCGAGGGACTTGCCCCGCCCCAGCCAGGCGAAGAGCGCGGACGCGTAGGCGGCGGGGTCGCACAGATCGGCCCGGCCGTCCTCGTCCGGGGCGGCGGTCAGCCGCACCAGGTCCCCGTCGCGGGTCCGCACGGTGCACCGGTCCGGTCCGCACACGTACACCGCGAGCCCGCAGTACGGATGGCGGGCGAGGACGTCCGCGGTCCAGGCCGCGGGCGGGCCGACCCGCGGATCGTCCTCGGCGGCGTACCGCACGATCACGTCGGCGACGCTCAGCCGCCCGCTGTTCCGGGTGTCCTCGTGCACCACCGTGTGGGCCGCGTCGGAGTCGGCGTCGGGGTTCTCGGGTTCGTACGCGGCGTCGGTGTGGCGCGTGACGGCGATCTCCGGAGGGTCGGCGCCGATCAGCCGCGTCAGGGCACGTAGGGGCGCGGTGCGCTCCGCGGGCTCGTACGGCGGCAGCGGCAGCCGTTCGAGGAGTGCCGGGTGGTCCTCGGGCTCGGGGATTCCGACGAGGCCGTAGAAGAGGCGGCGCAGCAGTACGGCCGACTGGCCGGGTGAGGACGTGGTCTGCGCGGCGAGTTCGGCGTAACGGCGCGGGTCGTGCTGGTCGATGACCTGGTCGAGCCGCGCCCGCAGGCTGTCGTGCGGGCGCAGTTCCGGGGCGGTCCGGCCGAGGGCGGCGACGGGCGACCCGGGATCGAGATCGCCGTCCGGGAACGCTCCGAGCAGCACCGGGACGCCCGCGGAGGCGGCGTAGAACGTGACGCTGCCGTGGTCGCCCAGCACGCAGTCCGCCGCGATCAGGGCCTGCCGCCAGCCTTCGAGCGGATCGATCAGGGTGAGCCCGGCGCGGCGGGCCCGGTCCAGCCACGCGCGGACCTGTCCGGGGCCGTGCCCGAACCAGATGTTGGGGTGCAGGACGGCCACCGTGCGGTACTCGTCGGCGGGCAGCTCGGCCGCGAGCCGCGGCAGCAGCCAGGGCAGGAGATCCCCGTTGCCGCCCGCGCCGCCTTCGTCGCCGAAGAGGGCACGCGGTGACCAGGTGGAGCTGACGACGATCAGCCGCTGGCCGGACGCGACGCCGAGGGCGCGCCGGAACCGCTCGCGGTCGGGCAGGGCGTCGAGTACGCGGTCATAGCAGGGATCCCCGGCGAGCACCGCCGTCGGGGCGGCTTCGGGGCACGCGTCGCGCAGCCGCTCCAACTGCTCGGGATGGGACAGAACCGTGGCGGAGGCGAGTGGGCGCCCCTTGTGCAGAAGCCAGTCGGGCGAGAGCCCGAAGACCGGCGCCTGCGCCTGGTGTCTCGGTGTCCGGTGTCCGGCGTCCGGCGTCCGGCGTCCGGCGTCCGGCGTCCGGCGTCCGGCGTCCGGCGTCGCGAGCCTTTTATTGTAGCCAATCCCGTGCGAAAGGATCACCAACTTCCCCTTGAGGAAGTGGAGTTGGCCGCCGTAGCTGGCGGATATCGCCAGGTCGACGGGGGTCTCCTTCGCCTGCTCCCAGGGGAGTACGGGCAGGCCCGTCGACGCCAGCAGCTCGGGAACCCCGGCCAGGTAGGGGGAGGATCCCGTACACGTCGCGAGCACTTGCACGCGCAGGTCGCCGTCGAAGAGGGGAAGGACGTCCAGCAGCCGGGTCGCGGACGTCACGTTGTGCACGACGAGGAGCACGCGTCGGCAGCCGGCCCGTGTGACCCACCGTTCCGCGTCGCCACCGACTGGAACTCTCAGTCGCACCACGCCTGTTGCCTCGCCCGTCACCCTGGCGCATCTCCCCGTCGTCGAGAGCCGTCCCCTTCGGCCGCGCTGCGCGCGATGCTACCTGGCGGGCATGGGGCGGGCGCCCCGGCCGCCGCGGCGGCCAGGGCGCCCGGGGCGCTGTGAGCAGCGTCAGTCCTTGACCACCGTGTTGGCCGGCAGGCCGGCCGGCCAGCTGAACGCGCCACCGAAGTTGGACTCGACCTCGGCCTTCTCCGCCGCGTCCGGGTACGGGTTCGCGCACGAGACCCCGGCGGTGGAGCCGGACATCAGGCTGGAGCAGGGGCCGGGCTTGATGTCGGGCAGGCCCAGGATGTGGCCGAGTTCGTGGGACGAGATGCGGACGGTGTTGTAGCCCTGGTTCACGGCCTGCCGCCCGATGTAGACCGTGCCGCTGCCCAGCGACGTGGGGAGGGCGCGCGGCCAGCCGTTGTCCGCGATGATCCGTATGTTGGCGCGCTGCCCGGTGGTGGCGGGCCGCAGTTCGACGCTGTCGACGCTCTCGTTCCAGATCGCCGCGCCCCGGTCGACCGCGGCCTTGAACTCCGCGGACGCGCTGGCGTCGTACGTCAGCACCCGGGGCGCGGGCGCGCGGTCCGGTCCGGTGCCGGGGGCGGCGGTCGCCTGGCCGCCGGCGACCAGGGCGAAGGCCACCGCGAGGGTGGGGGCGAAGCCGCGTACGAGCGCGCGGACGGACATGGTCGGCCTCCTTGTGGGGGAAGGTGAGGCGTGGGCATGACAAATGCCTCGCCCGACTCACTGCCCACACGGCCCGCGCCCCAATCGTCAGAGGGGGTGCCGGGGCGGGTCCGTCGCGCCACTGGTGGGCTCAGCGCTTCGCCGGCTCCAGCGGTTTGCCCATGCAGTGACTGAGCTCCTCGAAGCGGTAGAGGCCGAACTTCGGCACCGGGGCGTAGCCGCTGGACGCGTACAGCGCGATGGCCTCCGGCTGCTTCTGGCCGGTCTCCAGCACCATCCGGATCCGGCCCGCGGCCCGCGCGCTCTCCTCCAGCTCGGCCAGGATCCGCCGCGCCAGCCCGCGGCCGCGCGCCTCCGGCGCCACGTACATCCGCTTCAGCTCGGCGTCCCCGTCCGCGTTGCCCTCGTCGTTCTCGTCCTGTGCGCGCCAGCCGCCGGAGGCGATCGGGCGGCCCTGCTCGTCGTAGACCAGCAGATACAGCCCGTTCGGCGGCTCGAAGTCGGCCGGCGCCATCGGGGTCAGGTCACCCTCGCCGTACCGCTCGGCGTACTCCTTCTGCACCTGCTCGTCGAGTACGAGGGCGTCCGGGTGGTCGTAGGGGACGGGGCGTATGTCCATTCGCGGAATCGTACGGGCGTGCCACCCGGGAGGGCGAGGCCGGAACGGATGTCGGTATCGTGCCGGAATGCTCACCGTGACTTCCGTGAACGTGAACGGGCTGCGCGCCGCCGCCAAGAAGGGGTTCCTGCCATGGCTGGCGGCGACCTCGGCCGATGTCGTGTGCCTCCAGGAGGTGCGGGCCGAGCCGCAGCAGCTGCCCGAGGAGGTCCGCGAGCCCGCGGGCTGGCACACGGTGCACGCGCCGGCGGCGGCCAAGGGGCGGGCCGGGGTGTCCCTGTACACGCGGCGCGAGCCCGACGCGGTACGGATCGGGTTCGGGTCGGCGGAGTTCGACGGCAGCGGCCGCTACGCGGAGGTCGACCTGCCCGGGATCACGGTCGCCAGCCTCTATCTGCCGTCCGGCGAGGTGGGCACCGAGCGGCAGGACGAGAAGCTGCGCTTCATGGCCGGGTTCCTGCCGTACCTGAAGGAGCTGCGCGAGCGCGCGGCGGCGGACGGGCGCGAGGTGCTGGTGTGCGGCGACTGGAACATCGCGCACCAGGAGGCCGACCTGAAGAACTGGAAGGCCAACCGCAAGAGCGCCGGGTTCCTGCCGGAGGAGCGGGAGTGGCTGACGCGCGTCTTCGACGAGGCGGCGTACGTGGACGTGGTGCGCGCCCTGCACCCGGGCGTCGAGGGGCCGTACTCCTGGTGGTCCTACCGGGGCAAGGCGTTCGACAACGACGCGGGCTGGCGCATCGACTATCACGTGGCGACGGCGGGGCTGGCGGAGCGCGCGGTGAAGGCGGCCGTGGAGCGGGCGGCCAGCTACGACCAGCGCTGGTCGGACCATGCGCCGGTGACCGTCGCGTACGAGGGCCGTTGACGGTCAGGGTGTGACGGCGGTTGGCCGCTGCGTACGAGAGCCGCTGACCGGGGGCCACGTGTGCCCCGATCCCGGTCGTCAGTCGACGGGCGGGCTTGAGTCGTCCCGGTCGCCCTGGTGGCCCTGGGCGTCCCGGCCGGCCTCGGCGCCCTGGTCGCTTAGCCACGCCCGCAGCTCGGCGCGGATGCGGCGGTCCATCGCCATGGACAGTTCCGCGTCCACCACGCTCTTGGTCAGCGGCCGCAGCCGCTCGACGGTCTCGGTGACGCGGGCCACCTCCGAGGCGTCCGGCGGGGCTCCGTCGGCGGCGCGCTGTACGGCGTCGGCCAGGACATGGGTGCGGATGAGTTCGGTGAAGGAGCCCGCTATCGCGTCGACATGGGCGCGCAGCTCCCGGCCGGCGGCCAGTACGGCGGCCAGTGGGACACCCTTGTCGACCAGGGTGCTGGAGGCGTCCAGCAGGCGGCGGCTGACATGGACGAAGTCGTCGCCGTCGACCGCGAGATAGCCGAGGTCGAGCGAGACGGTGAGGTTCTCCGGGGTGACCTCGCCCGCGAAGTAGTCGGCGAGCTCCTCGGGGGCGAGCCGGACCGGGGTCTCCTCGGACCACGGGACGGTGAGGGCGCTTTCCAGGCCGAGCACCTCGCCGACGTCCCGGCCGCTCTCGAACGCGGTGAGCAGGTCGGCGATGCCGCCCAGGGTGTGGCCCCGCTCCAGTAGGGCCGCGATGGTGCGCAGCCGGGCCAGGTGGTGGTCGTTGTACCAGGCGATCCGGCCCTCGCGGCGCGGGGGCGGGATGAGTTTGCGTTCCCGGTAGAAGCGCAGCGTGCGGACGGTGATGCCGGCCTCCTCGGCCAGCTCCGCCATCCGGTATTCGCGCCCCTGTTCGCTCTTCGCCACAGCAGCCAGCCTATGCGCGGCACCGTCCCGTGTGCGGCAAAAGCCTCCGCGCAACTTCCGCCGTCCGGCCCCTACCACTCGGTAGATCCCTGCCCTACGCTGAAACCGCGCCAGTGATTACTGGCACGGTTATGCTTTCGGCGGCTTCAAGGGACTCGGGAGGCGGAGCCATGGCGGAGCTGACGCGTGAGCACGTAAGGGTGGCGGTGATCGGTTCCGGATTCGGCGGCCTGGGCGCGGCCGTACGGCTGCGCCGCGAGGGCGTCACCGACTTCGTGGTGCTGGAGAGGGCCGGCTCCGTCGGCGGCACCTGGCGGGACAACACCTATCCGGGGTGCGCGTGCGACGTTCCCTCGCACCTGTACTCGTTCTCCTTCGCGCCCAACCCCCGGTGGCCGCGGAACTTCTCCGGACAGCCGCACATCCGCGCCTACCTGGAGCACGTCACCGACACCTTCGGACTCCGCCCGCACATCCGCTTCGACTGCGAGGTCCGCGGCCTGCGCTGGGACACCGGTGCGCTGCGCTGGGAGATCGACACGGTGCGGGGCACGCTCACCGCCGACATGGTGGTCGCCGCCGCCGGACCGCTGTCCGACCCCAAGCTCCCGGACATCGAGGGCCTGGACACCTTCCCCGGCAAGGTCTTCCACTCCGCCCGCTGGGACCACGGCTACGACCTGCGCGGCAAGCGGGTGGCGGTGGTCGGCACCGGCGCCTCCGCGATCCAGATCGTGCCGTCCATACAGCCAGAGGTGGCGCGGCTCACCCTCTTCCAGCGCACCCCGCCGTGGGTGCTGCCGCGCGTGGACCGGGGGATCAGCGCCGCGGAGAAGTGGCTGCACGAGAAGGTCCCGGCGACCCGCGCACTGCGCCGGGGCGTGCTGTGGGGCCTGCGGGAGCTCCAGGTCGGTGCGTTCACCAAGCGGCCGCACCACCTCGGCCTGGTGGAGAAGCTCGCCCTGCGGCACCTCAAGCAGGCCGTCGAGGACCCGGTGCTGCGAGCCAAGCTGACGCCCGACTACCGCATCGGCTGCAAGCGCATCCTGCTGTCCAACGACTACTATCCGGCCCTCGCCCGCCCCACCACCGACGTCATCGCCTCCGGGCTGCGCGAGGTGCGCGGCTCCACGCTCATCGCGGCCGACGGTACGCGGGCCGAGGCCGACGCGATCATCTTCGGCACCGGCTTCCATGTCACCGACATGCCGATCGCCCAGCGGGTCACCGGGGCGGGCGGCAGCACGCTCGCGGAGGAGTGGCGGGACGGCATGGCGGCGCTGCGCGGCGCCAGCGCGGCGGGCTTCCCCAACTTCATGACGATCATCGGGCCCAACACCGGGCTCGGGAACAGCTCGATGATCCTCATGATCGAGTCCCAGCTGAACTACCTGGCCGACTACGTCAGGCAGCTCGACCTGCTGGACGGCGGGCAGGGCAGGGTCGCGCTGGACGCCCGGCCCGCGGCGGTGCGCGCCTACAACGACCGGCTTCAGGAGCGGTTGCGGCGCACCGTGTGGAACACCGGCTGCACGAGCTGGTATCTGGACGCGAACGGCCGCAACACCACCGCCTGGCCCGGCACCACCGGCGAGTTCCGGAGGATCACCCGCCGGCTCGACCTGGCTGAGTACGAGGTGCTGCGCGTGCCGGCCGCCCGCTCGGCCCCGGTGTCCGCCGACCCCGCCACCATCCCTGCCCAGGCCCAGGCCCAGGCCCAGGCCCAGGCCCAGGCCCAGGCCCAGGGCTCGGCGGAGGCGACGACATGAGCAGGCGCCTCACGCGGCCGCTGCCCGGGCCGTACGCGCCCCCCGCCCCGGTCCGCGAGCTGACCGTCACCTCCGCCGACGGCGCCCGGCTCCACGCGGAGGTGCACGGCCTCGACAGCGCGCCCGCCGTCGTCCTCGCGCACGGCTGGACCTGCTCCACGGCCTTCTGGGCGCCGGTCGTCCGCCGGTTGGCGGAGGACCACCGGGTGATCGTCTACGACCAGCGCGGGCACGGCCGCAGCCCGGCCGCCCGCCCCGGCGGATGCGGCACCGGCGCCCTCGCCGACGACCTGGTCGCGGTCCTGGAGGCGACCCTCGCCGACGGGGAGCGGGCGGTGCTCGCCGGGCACTCCATGGGCGGCATGACCCTGATGGCCGCCGCCGACCGGCCGGCGGTGCGGGCGCACGCGGCCGCCGCGCTGCTGTGCAGCACCGGCAGCTCCGCACTGGTGGCCCGTGCCGAGGTGGTGCCGCTGCCCGCAGGCCGGGTCCGGACCGGGCTGACCCGCATGTTCCTCGGCTCCCGGGCGCCGCTCGGCCCTGTCACCCCGCTCGCCAAGCGCGTGCTGAGGTACGTCACCATGGGCCGCGGCGCGGCGCCGGTGATGATCGAGGCGGGCGCGCGGATCGTGCACGCCTGCCCGCGCCGGGTGCGCGCCGACTGGGGCGCGGTCCTCGCCGAACTCGACCTCGACGCCGGAGTGTCGAAGATGACCATGCCGACCGCGGTGATCCAGGGCACCGCCGACCGGCTCACCCCCATCGGGCACGCCCGGAGCATCGCGGCCCGGCTGCCCGAGTGCGTGGGCCTGACCGAGCTGCGCGGCCTGGGCCACATGACACCCCTGGAAGACCCGGTCGCGGTCGCCGACCGGATCAGGGTGCTCGTCACGACGTATGTCACGGCGCGGCCTGCCGGGCCGGCGGACGAATCGAACGACGCGAAGGAGCGGACGGCATGAGCGCACGCAGAAGCCTGGAAGGCCAGGTGGCCGTCGTCACCGGCGCGGCACGGGGCGTCGGCGAGGTGCTGGCCCGCAAGCTCTCGGCACGCGGTGCCAGGGTCGCGCTGGTCGGGCTGGAGCCGGAGGCGCTCGAGGGGGTCTCGCGGCGGCTGCACACCGAGTCCGCCTATTGGCACGCCGACGTCACCGACCACACGGCCATGGCCCGCGTCGCCAAGGATGTCGAGGCGCACTTCGGCCAGGTGGACATCGCCGTCGCCAACGCCGGGGTCGCCACGGGGGGCCCGTTCATCGACTCCGACCCGCAGTCCTGGCGCCGGGTGATCGAGGTCAATCTGATCGGCGGCGCGGTCACCGGCCGGGCCTTCCTGCCCGCCCTCGTCTCCGCCCGCGGCTACTTCCTGCAGATCGCCTCCCTCGCCGCGATCGCCCCGGCCCCGATGATGAGCGCGTACTGCGCCTCCAAGTCGGGCGTGGAGGCGTTCGCGCACTGCCTGCGCGCCGAGGTTGGCCACGCGGGTGTGCGCGTCGGGGTCGCCTACCTGAGCTGGACCGACACCGACATGGTGCGGGGCGCGGACCAGCACGAGGTGATGCGCGAGCTGCGGCAGCAGGCGCCTTGGCCGGCCAACCGCACCTACCCGCTCGGTCCGGCGGTCGACCGGCTCGTCGCGGGCATCGAGCGGCGCTCCCCGCATGTGTACGGGCAGTGGTGGCTGCGCGGCATGCAGTCGGTGCGCGGCTGTCTGCCGTCGGCCATCGCGCTGGGCGGGCGGCGGCAGATGCGGCGCTTCGCACCGCGGCTGGGCGAGGTGTCCACCGGGCTGGTGGGCGCGGGCGGCGTGGCCGACGAGCAGGCGCGTGCGCTGAGTGACTGACCGAAATGCGGAGAGTATCCGATCATGCCAGGCTGGTGGAGGTTCAACCCCTATCGGTCGATGAGGAGTGACCCTGATGGGCATGAAGGACAAAGCGCAGCAGGCCAGGCAGAAGGCGCAGGAGGCCGGCGAGCAGGCCAGGCAGCGCGCCCAGAAGGCCAAGGACGAGACGCGTCAGCGCGGCCAGCAGGTGCGGGAGGACATGGAGGAGCGGGGGCAGGACCTTAAGCAGGACCCGAAGCAAGAAGAGCTCGACTTCTGAGAGCTCGACCTCAAAGAGCTCGCCTTCTGAGCGGGCCTTTCGACACAGGGGCCGTGGTGACACCGGCCGCCTGACGCGCATCCCCTTGCGCGTGGAAAGGGGGCGCACCTCGGAGCGCGAGGGTGCGCCCCCTTTCACCTGCCTGGTCTTCTTCCACCTGTCTGGTGTTCCGCCTGTCCGGGCTCAGCCTTCGCCCGTCCGGGCTCACCCTCCGTTGCGCGGCGGCAGCTTCGGGCGGCGCCGGTCGGGGACAGCGGAGTAGTCCGGCGGATCCGCGGCGCCGTGCCGGTCCAGCAGATCCAGCGCGACCCGCACCGCGTCGTCCATCTGCCGGTGCCGTCCCTCCGCCCAGTCCAGGGGGGTGCGCTCCACCTCGATGTCCGGCTCGACGCCGTGGTTCTCCACACCCCAGCCGTACGCGTCGAACCACGCCGCGTTCATCGGCACCGTGATGGACGTACCGTCGACCAGCCGGTGCCGACCTGTCATCCCGACCACCCCGCCCCAGGTACGCAGCCCCACCACCGGGCCGATGCCCAGCACCCGGAACGCCGCGGTGATCATGTCGCCGTCGGAGGAGGTCATCTCGTCCGCGACGGCGACGATCGGGCCGCGCGGCGCGTTGCTGGTGTACGACACCGGCTGGGCGTTGCGGGTCAGGTCCCAGCCCATGATGGTGCGGGTCAGCTTCTCCACCACCAGCTCGCTGATGTTGCCGCCCGCGTTGCCGCGTACGTCGACGATCAGCGCGGGCAGCGACATCTCCCGGCGCAGGTCCCGGTTGAACTGGGCCCAACCCGAGCCGCCCATGTCGGGGATGTGCAGATAGCCGCACTTGCCGCCGCTCAACTCCCGCACCACTTCACGCCGCTTGGCCACCCAGTACTGGTAGCGCAGTGGCCGGTCGTCGATCAGCGGGACGATCGCGACGCGGCGCGGATGCCCCGCCTGCTCGAAGGTCAGCTCCACCGTCGTCCCGCCCGCCGCGGACAGCAGCGGATACGGGCCGGCCACCGGGTCCACCGGCCTTCCGTCGACGTGGGTGAGGACCGAGCCCTCCCGGATGCCCGCACCGGCCAGCGGGGAGCGGGCGCGCGAGTCGGAGGACTCGCCGGGCAGGATCCGGGCCACGCACCAGGCGCCTTCCTTGGTCCGTACGAAGTTGGCGCCGAGCAGGCCCATGGGCCGCTGGTAGTGGCGGGGGCCCTCGTTGCGGCGGGCCACGCCGACGTACGCGTGCGAGGTGGCCAGTTCGCCGAGCACCTCGCGCAGCAGATCGGCGAACTCGTCGGGGGAGGCGACTCGTTCGACCAGTGGGCGGTACTGGTCCAGCACGCCGTCCCAGTCGACGCCGCCCATGCCCGGTTCCCAGAAGTACGCGCGGACGATCCGGCCCGCCTCGTCGTACGCCTGCCGCCACTCCGCGGCCGGGTCGACCTCGTGCAGGATGCGCCGCATGTCGATGTAGACGGTGGAGTCGGAGTCGCCGGACTCGGTGGCGGGCACGGCCCGCAGCTCGCCCTCGTCGTTGACCACCAGCCGGGTCCCGTCGCCGCTGGCCGCGAACCAGTCGATGTCGCTGGTGAGTTCGGTGCGCTTGGCCTTGACCAGGTCGAAGTGCTCAAGGGTGGGACGCCCCGAGGTCTCGGCGGGATTGGCGAACGTCTCGCCGAGCGCGCCGGAGATCGGCCAGCGCAGCCAGACCAGTCCGCCGCCGCTGACGGGGTGGAGCGCGGAGTATTTCGAGGCGGCGACCGGGAACACCGTCACCCGGCTCTCCAGACCCTCCACCTCGACGGTCACGTGGCCCTCCACGGGCCCCTCGCCCTCACCCTCGGCCTCCGCCGGGGCGCCCCAGTCGTCGGGGTCGAGACCGCCCGCCGCCGGGCGGCCCTCGGGGGAGAGCGCGAACGGCGAGGGGGTGGCCGAGGACAGCGGAACCAGATACGGGCGGCAGCCCAGCGGGAAGGACAGATCGCCGGTGTGCACGTCGTAGACGGGATCGAAGCCGCGCCAGGACAGGAAGGCGAGATAGCGGCCGTCGCGGGTGAACACCGGCTGCTCGTCCTCGAACCGCCCGTTGGTCACGTCCACGATCGTCCGGTCCTTCAGCCGTGCGATCTTGATCTGCCGCAGCGACCGCCCGATGCCGGGGTGCGACCAGGTCAGCCAGCCGGAGTCGGGCGAGAACGCGAGATCGCGGACGGGGCCGTTGACGGACCGGATCAACTCGGTGACGGTGCCGCCTTCGGCGGCGGCTGCGGGGGCGCGGGGACCGGTCGTGCCGGGGCCGCCCTCCGCGGCGGCATCGGCACCGGCTGCCGATGCCCCCGGCTTCGGTGCGGCCGGCTCGGGGGCCTTAGCCCCCGGTGTCCCCGTCGTCGCCGACCCAGGGCCACCCGGCTCGGGCGCGCCGGTGCGCGGCGGGCCGGGAACCGGCCTTTCCGGTTCCGGTGCGCTCGGCTCGCGCGCGCCCGAACCCGGCGTACCCGGCTCGGGCGCCCCTGGTCGCGGGGTGCCCGATTCCGGAGTTCTGGGTTCCGGAGCACCCGGTTCCGGAGCCTCCGGCCCCGGCGTCCCGCTCGGCGCCGGGCCTGGTGTGGTCTCCGGCGCCTCCGGTTCCCGGCCGCGTGCCGGTTGTCCTTCCTCGTCGTCGACCGTGACCAGCAGCAGCCGTCCGTCGTCGGCCGCGACCGCCAGTCGGCGCCCGTCCGGGGACGCCACCAGCTCGTGTACGCGTCCCAGTTGGCCGACGGCCAGCCGCTGCGGCTCCCGGGGGCCGCTCGCCCGCGGCAGGTACGCGATCTCGATGGCGTCCTCGCCCGCCGCGTCCGTGACGTACGCGACGCGGCCGCTGGCGCCCAGCATCTCCGGCAGCCGTATCCGTACCCCCGGGGTGTCGGCGATGGCCCTGGCCGGGCCGTCGCGGTGGGTCAGCCAGTAGAGGCTGCCGCGTACGCAGACCGCGCTCGCCCGGCCCGTGGTGTCCACCGACAGGGAGTCGACGTTCCCGGCGGCGGGGACCTGGTAGGTCCGCCGGCCGGCGCGCGGGCCGCCGAGGGTGATCTCCAGTCGCCGCGGCTCGCCGTCCGGGCCCAGGTCGTCGACCAGCCACAGCGCCCCCGCGCACTGGTAGACCACCCGCGAGCCGTCGGTGGCGGCGTGCCGTGCGTAGAAGTCGTCGTGGTCGCTGTGCCGGCGCAGATCGGAGCCGTCCGGCAGGCAGGAGTAGAGATTGCCGACGCCCTCGTGGTCGGAGAGGAAGGCGATCCGGCCGCCGACGAACATCGGCGCGTCGAGGTGCCCGTACAGATCCGGCAGCAGCCGGGTGCCGTGCAGCCACATCCGGCCCGTCGCGCCGCCCCGATAGCGCTTCCAGGCCGCCGGCTCATGCGGCGGCTTGCCGGTCAGCAGCAGGGTCTTGTGCTCTCCGTCGACGTCCGCGACCGCGATGTCGGAGACCGGGCCCCAGGGGAGCCGCCCGCCGGGGCTGCCGTCGGTGGCCACTTTGTAGGCCCAGGAGAAGTACGAGAACGGCTGGGCGTGCGAACTCACCGCGAGGATGTGGGAGACGCCGTTCTCCGGCGGCGTCCAGCCGCAGACCCGGGCGTCGGTGCTGCCCCAGTAGGTCAGGCGGCGCGCCTGGCCGCCCTCGACCGGGACGAGGTGGATCTCGGGGTCCAGGCTCCGCCACGTCGTGAACGCGATCTGCGAGCCGTCGGGGGAGAAGCGGGGGTGGCCCACGCGTGTGCGGTCGACGGTCAGCCGCCAGGCCCGTCCCGAGGCCGCCCCGGAGGCGGCGAGCGGCGCCACCCACAGATCGTCCTCGGCCGCGAAGCAGAGCATGTCGCCATGGAGATGCGGGAACCGCAGATAAGCGCTCACACTGCCCATGCTTTCGGGCCGGGCTGCCCACGGCAACTCGTTCTGTGACACAGAACACCATCGAAACGAGACCGTTTCGATGGTGGATATCGTACGCTTGAACGGTACGAAACAGTTTCGTTCGGGAGAGGAGGTGCGCGATGTCGACGTCGACGGAACCGGCGGTCACCATGCCCCGCTCGCGTCGCAGCCGACTCACCCCCGAACGGGAGGGTGAGCTGTACGAGGCGGTCGTCGATCTCCTCGCCGAGGTCGGCTACGACAGCCTGACGATGGACGCCGTCGCCGCTCGTACGCACTCCAGCAAGGCCACACTCTACCGACAGTGGAAAAGCAAGCCGCAGTTGGTAGTTACCGCGCTGCGAAGGACCAAGCCTGTTTGCCTCCAGGACATCAATACCGGGTCGCTCCGCGGCGACCTGCGTGAGATGGTGCTCCTCGGCGGCGAGGGCCGGCGGCCGGAGAAGGACGCGGCCCTGATGCGCGGTCTCGCGCACGCCGCCCACGAGAACCCGGATCTTCAGCAGGCGCTGCGAGAGCTGCTGATCCTTCCCGAGATCGCAGCTTTGGACGTGCTGCTGAAACGCGCCGTCGACCGTGGTGAGATCGCCCCGGACTGCCCGGCCATGAGTTACCTGCCGCACATGATGTGCGGTGCCTTCGTGGCCCGTCCGCTGATCGACGACGCGCCGGCGGACCCCGACTACCTGCTCACCTATGTCGACGCCGTGGTCCTCCCCGCCCTCGGCGCCTGATACCCCGCCGGCACCCGAAGTCCCCAAGTGGTGCCGGTGACAACCGAATAGCACAACGCACAACGACGCCACCCGGGTACGCCGCTCTCGTCGCCGGGCCGGTTCTCCGCAACTGTCCTTCCTATCCGACGGGAGCACCTCTCCTCGTGGCCACGTTCCTATATAAACTCGGCCGATTCGCCTTCAGAAGGCGGGGCTTCGTCGCCCTCCTCTGGGTGGCGTTGCTGGCGATAGCCGGGGTCGGCGCCAGTACGGCGTCCCCACCCGGAAACGATGAGTTCTCCGTCCCGGGTACCGAGGCGCAGAAGGCCTTCGACCTGCTGGAAGAGCGCATTCCGGGCAGCAGCGCCGACGGCGCCACCGCCCGTATCGTCTTCCGCGCCCCGCAGAACGAGAAGATGACCGACCCGGACAACAAGGCCGTGGTCAACGAGGTCATCGCGGAGCTGAAGAAGGGCTCCGACGAGATCGCCTCGGTCGGCGACCCGTACAAGTCCGGCGCCGTCAGCAAGGACGGCTCCACCGCGTACATCCTGACCAGCTACAAGGTCAACGCGATGGAGCTGGAGAAGGAATCCAAGGAGGCGCTCAAGGACGCGGGCGAGGACGCCCGCAAGTCCGGCCTGAAGGTCGAGATCGGCGGTGACGCGCTGGAGGAGATGCCGGAGACCGGCGCCACCGAGATCATCGGTATCGCCATCTCCGCGGTCGTCCTCGCCATCACCTTCGGTTCGCTGCTCGCCGCCGGAATGCCGCTGCTGACCGCCATCATCGGCGTCGCCATCGGCCTCTCCTCGATCACGGCGCTCGCCAGCACCCTCGGTCTGTCCAGCACCACCTCGACGCTCGCGATGATGATCGGGCTCGCGGTCGGCATCGACTACGCGCTGTTCATCGTCTCCCGCTACCGCGCCGAACTGGCCGAGGGACGCGAGCGGGAGGAGGCGGCCGGACGCGCCGTGGGCACCGCGGGCTCCGCGGTCGTCTTCGCCGGTCTCACCGTCGTCATCGCCCTGGTCGGCCTCTCCGTGGTCAACATCCCGGTGCTGACCAAGATGGGTATGGCCGCGGCGGGCACGGTGGTCATCGCCGTCCTCATCGCCATCAGCCTCATCCCGGCGCTGCTGGGCTTCGTGGGCAAGCGGGTCTTCGGACGCAAGGCCCGCAAGCGGATGGAGGCAGGCGGCACGCCCGCCAAGTCGGACAAGCCCAACATGGGTGTCCGCTGGGCGCGCGGCATCCTGCGCCGCCCGGTGCTCGTGCTGGTGATCGGCGTGCTCGGCCTGGGCGCCGCCGCCCTCCCGGCGGCCAAGCTGGAACTCGGCCTGCCCGACGACGGCTACCAGCCGACGTCCAGCACCAAGCGCCAGGCGTACGACATGATCTCCGAGGGCTTCGGCCCCGGTCTCAACGGTCCGCTGATGCTCGTCTACGACGGCAAGGGCAGCGACAGCACCAAGGCCGGTGCCGAGCAGGCCCGCAAGACCATCCAGGGGATCAAGGGAACGGCCTCGGTCACCGAGCCGCAGCTCAACGAGGCCGGCGACACCGCCACGCTGACGGTGATCTCCAAGTACAAGCCGAGCAGCACCGAGACTGAGGACCTGGTCGCGGACATCCGGGACTCGGCGGACAAGATCAAGGCCGACACCGGCGGTGAGCTCCTGGTCACCGGCGTCACGGCCATGAACATCGACATCTCCAAGAAGCTCAACGACGCGCTGCTGCCGTACCTCGCGCTCGTGGTGGGCCTGGCGTTCCTGCTGCTGATGGTGGTCTTCCGGTCGGTGCTCGTGCCGCTGAAGGCGGCCCTGGGCTTCCTGCTCTCGGTGATCGCGGCGCTCGGCGCGGTGGTCGCGGTCTTCCAGTGGGGCTGGCTGGGCGCGCTGTTCGGCGTCGAGGAGACCGGCCCGATCATGAGCATGATGCCGATCTTCATGATCGGTGTGGTGTTCGGTCTCGCGATGGACTACGAGGTCTTCCTCGTGACCCGGATGCGGGAGGCGTACGTGCACGGCGAGACGCCGGGCGACGCCATCGTCACGGGCTTCCGGCACGGGGCGCGGGTGGTCACCGCGGCCGCGATCATCATGATCGCCGTCTTCTCCGGCTTCATCGGCTCCTCGGAGCAGATGGTCAAGATGATCGGCTTCGGTCTCGCCATCGCCGTCTTCTTCGATGCCTTCGTGGTCCGTATGACCATCGTTCCGGCGGTCCTGGCGCTGCTCGGCAAGTCCGCCTGGTGGCTGCCGAGGTGGCTGGACAAGGCCCTGCCGAACGTGGACGTCGAGGGCGAGCGGCTGCAGAAGCAGCTGGTCGCGGACGGCCCGGCCCGCCGGGACCAGGACCCCGACGCGGAGCTGACCCGCGTCTGACCTGAGGTCCGGCCAGCGCTGCCGGGTCTGATCCGGAGGGCAGGTCTGTGGCACCGGGTCAGATCCGGGAGCCGGCCTGCGGCACCGGGGCTGACCTCGGGGCCGGCTTGCGGCACGTATGACGGCGGCCTCCCGCGCACGGCGCGTGGGAGGCCGCCGTCGGCGTTTTCGCTCCATGCCCCGGACCAGGCCGCGAGGAGGCGGCGCGGTCCTAGACCGCGGTGCGCTCCTGCCGGGCCTCCGCCTCCTCCAGCAGGCGCGTGGCGAGCCGGTCCAGCGCCCGGTCCAGCCGGGCCCGGTCCGCGGGGTCCGCGGCGCTCCAGTCCTCCAGCCGTTCGCCCAGCCACCCCCGCCAGGCGGCGCTGAGCCGGTCGATCTCCGTCTGCCCGCTGGGGGTGAGCGAGACCCGGTCGCCCTCCAGCTGCGCGTACCCGGCGGCCCTGGTGCGGGCGAAGGCCGGTTCCAGGACCTCCGGCGGCATCCGGTGGGCGGCGGCGATCTCGCTCAGCCGCGCCCCGCCGCGCAGCCGGGTCCGCCAGTGGGTCTGACCCAGCACCCAGGCGTCGGCCGGGCTGAGCGGGCTGCCCGAGTCGGCGAGCAGTTGACGGCTCACCGGGCCCTTGGCGCGCCGCATCACGCCTGCCACCGCGCGTTCCAACTGCCGTTCGGCGTCCGCCGAGTCCGGGGCGGAGAAGCCCTCGCCCATGTCGGCGGCCCCGGCCCGGGCGCTGTCGCGCAGTGGCACCTCCTTCAGCAGCCAGGCGATCAGGAAGCCCGCGGCGGCGACCGGTACCACCCACTGGAAGACGAAGTCGATGGAGTCGGCGTAGGCGCCCACGATCGGGGCGGCGAGGTCGTCCGGCAGCGCCTTGAGCGCCTGCGGGTTCTCGGCCGCGCCGGGCGGGACTCCGGGGGCCTCGGCGAGCGCGGAGCGGAGACTGGGGTCCAGCTCGCCGCTGTACAGGGTGCCGAAGATGGCGGTGCCGAAGGAGCTGCCGAGAGTACGGAAGAAGGTCACCCCCGAGGTCGCGGAGCCCAGTTCGTGGTACGGGACGGTGTTCTGCACGGCGATGGTGAGCACCTGCATGGCCAGGCCGATGCCCAGGCCCAGCACGAACATGTACAGCGACTCCAGCCAGACGCCGGTGTCCGGGCCCATCGTGGACATCAGGTACAGGCCCAGCGTCATGACGGCGGTGCCCGCGATCGGGAACATCCGGTACCGGCCGGTGCGGCTGATGACCACGCCCGACAGCATCGACGTCCCCAGCAGGCCGACGATCATCGGCAGCGTCCGGACGCCCGACATGGTCGCCGAGACCCCGTCCACGAACTGCAGGTACGTCGGCAGGTAGGTGAGCGCTCCCAGCATCGAGAAGCCGACGATGAAGCTGAGCGCGGAGCAGACGCTGAAGACGGGGTTGCGGAAGAGGTGCATGGGGAGCATGGGCTCCTTGGCCCGCAGCTCCACCAGGACGAACGCGGTGAGGAGCAGCACGGCCCCCGTGAACAGCCCGATGATCAGCGCCGAGCCCCACGCGTACTCGGCGCCGCCCCACTCCAGGCCGAGCACCAGCGCGGAGGAGCCCAGCGCCACCAGCACGATGCCCAGATAGTCGATGACCGGCCGGACCGCCGCCCTGATGGCCGGGACCGTCCGCGCCGCCATCACGATCATGACGAGGGCGACCGGGATGTTGACGTAGAAGCACCAGCGCCAGGACGCGTGGTCGGTGAAGACCCCGCCCAGCGTCGGCCCGACGACCGTCGTGACGCCGAAGACCGCACCCAGCGCGCCCTGGTACTTGCCCCGCTCCCGCAGCGGGATGACGTCCGCGATCAGCGCCATGGCGGTGACCATGAGCCCGCCGCCGCCGATGCCCTGGATGGCGCGGGCGATGATCAGCACCAGCATGCTGTTGGCCGCGCCCGACATGATCGAGCCGAGGACGAACACCACCGCGCTCAGCTGGAAGATCACTTTCCGGCCGAAGAGATCACCGAACTTGCCGACCAGCACCGTGGAGACGGTCTCGGCCAGCAGATAGGCGGTGACCACCCACGCCATGTGCCCGCCGCCGCCCAGATCGGCCACGATCGTCGGCAGCGCCGTGGAGACGATCGTCTGGTCCAGGGCGGCCAGCAGCATGCCGAGCACGATCGTGGTGAAGACGAGGTTGGTGTGGCGCCTGCTCAGCGCCGGGGCGGTGGGAAACGACGCGGGGGACTCGTCCGTGGCCGTGGTCATACGCGTCGTACCTCCCGCCGGGCGCGGGCCGTCGTATCTCCCGCCGGGCGCGGGCCGCGCAGCCCTGCCGGGCGCGGGTACCTGCCGCGGGCGCGGCCGTTCCCCCACCAGGATTCGGCTGGACGCCGCGCCCCGCCACCGGAACTGCTGCGGCCGGGGCGCGGCGGCCTCCGGGGGCGCGCGCGGCCGGGCGGGCGCCGGGCGCGGGACTCATGGGCGACATCTCGCCTGTCAACCGCTCTTGCAAATGGTTTGCATTTGGCCACATCATCAGACGGTTGTCGCCAGGCAGAGCGGCCGGTGCGGTCAGAACCGGCAGAACAGGCAGGAGCGGAAACCCGCATGCATGTCCCCGACGGATTCATCGACGCCCCCGTCTCGGTGGCGGCCGGCGCGGTCGCCGCCGCCGCCGTCGCCGTGAGCCTGCGCGGCGCGCGCAGGGAGTTCGAGGGCTCCGGCGCCGCGGGCTCCGAGGCCGTCGGGGGAGGGGGCGCGGAGCGCACGGCGCCGCTGGCCGGTCTGGTCGCCGCGTTCATCTTCGCCGTACAGATGCTGAACTTCCCCATCGGCGCCGGCACCAGCGGACATCTGCTCGGCGGGGCGCTCGCGGCGATCCTCGTCGGCCCGTACACCGGTGTGCTGTGCGTGTCCGTGGTCCTGCTGATGCAGGGCGTGCTCTTCGCGGACGGGGGGCTCACGGCCCTGGGCGTCAACATCACCGACATGGCCGTGGTCACCACGCTGGTGGCGTACGGACTCTTCCGGGTGCTCGTGGGGGTGCTGCCGCGCGGCAGGCGCGCGGTCACCGTCGCGTCCTTCGTCGCCGCCCTGGTCTCCGTACCGGCCGCCGCCGCGGCCTTCACCGGCCTGTACGCCCTCGGCGGCACGGCGGACGTTCCGGACGGCAAGGTCTTCACCGCCATGGTCGGCGTGCACGTACTGATCGGCATCGGCGAGGCGGCGATCACGGCGCTGACGGTCGGTGCGGTGATCGCGGTGCGCCCGGACCTGGTCCACGGAGCCCGGGGCCTGACGCGCCGCCTGGAACTGCACACCGTGGCGGTGCGGACACCGGTGGCGCCCGCGGCGCCGATCGAGGCGGGCGGGCCCGGTACGGAGCCCGATGCGGGCTCCGACTCGTCGTCGGCCGCTGCCGTTCCGGCCGACGGGGACCGGCCATCGGCCGCTGCCGGAAGCGCCACCGGGGCGGGGGGCGAGGCCACCGCCGTGGCGGACGCGGGCACCGCGTCGGGAGCCGACCGCGCGCGCGACGTCCTGGCGGCCGAGCCCGTCGCGTCGGGAGGCAGCGCCGTGCTGGCGGACCCGGCGGGCGAGTCCGCCGCTGCGGCCGCCCGGCAGGGCGACCCCGCCGGAGCCTCCGCGCCCGGCGGCGGAGCGGCCGCCGACCCGGCGCCGGAGGGTGGCCGCCGGGGGAACCGGAAGGTCTGGCTCGCCGGGGTCGCCGCCGCGCTCGTCTGCGCCGGCGGCATCAGCTACTACGCCTCCGCCGACCCCGACGGCCTGGAGAAGGTCGCCCAGGACAAGGGCATCGACGCCAAGGCCGAGGACCACGCCGCCAAGGACTCGCCGCTCGCCGACTACGGCGTCAAGGACGTCTCCGACGCGCGCCTCTCCGGCGGCCTGGCCGGAGTGATCGGCGTCGGCGCCACGCTCCTGGTCGGCTCCGGGCTCTTCGTCCTCGTACGCCGCCGCGGGTCCGGCACCGGCGGCGGTCCGGCCGACACCGGCGTGGGGCCCGCGGGCACCGGCACCACCAACGGCACGGCCGACGCCGACGCCCACGCCCACGCCGACACCGATCACTCCGGTCAGGCCGCCGAGGCCGAGGCCGCCGCCGCGAGCAGCGGCCCCCGCGGCGCCGTGCCCGACCGCGGCTCCCAGGTGGTCTGACGTGGGTGCCGGGCATGCCCACAAGCTCTACCGGCACGGCCACTCACCCGTGCACGCCCTCCCCCCGCACTGCAAGATCGCGGCCGTCTTCTGCTTCGTGCTGGCCGTCGTCGCCACGCGCCGCGAGGCGTTCTGGGCGTTCGCGCTGTACGCGCTGCTGCTGGCGGCCGTCGCCTTCGCGGCGCGGGTTCCGGCGCCGTTCCTGCTGCGCCGCATGCTGATCGAGATCCCGTTCGTGGCGTTCGCGCTGCTGATGCCGTTCGTCGCCGAAGGCCCCCGGGTACACGCGCTCGGCCTGTCGCTGAGCGAGTCCGGGCTGTGGAGCGCCTGGAACATCCTCGCCAAGGGCACCCTCGGCGTCGCGGCGTCCGCCCTGCTGGCCGCCACCACCGAACTGCGCGCGCTGCTGCTCGGACTCCAGCGGCTGCGGATGCCGCCGCTGCTCGTCCAGATCGCGTCGTTCATGATCCGGTACGGGGACGTGATCGGCGACGAGATGCGCCGGATGCGGATCGCCCGCGAGTCCCGCGGCTTCACCGCGCGCGGTGTGCGCCACTGGGGCGTACTCGCCAAGTCGGCCGGAGCGCTGTTCATCCGCTCCTACGAGCGCGGCGAACGCGTCCACCTGGCGATGGTCAGCCGCGGCTACACCGGCACGCTGCCGGTGATCGACGATGTGACGGCGACCCGCGCCCAGTGGGCGTACGCCGCCGCCCTTCCGCTGGCCGCGCTCGCGGTCTGCCTGACCGGATGGACCCTGTCATGACGACCTCGCCCTCCCTCCAGGTATCGGGCCTGGCCTTCGCCTACCCCGACGGACACCAGGCCCTGTACGGCGTGGACCTGACCATCGCCAAGGGGGAGCGGGTCGCCCTGCTCGGCCCCAACGGCGCGGGCAAGACCACCCTCGTCCTGCACCTCAACGGCATCCTCGGCGGCGGCGCGGGCAGCGTGACGGTCGCCGGGCTGCCGGTCGGCAAGCGGCATCTCGCCGAGATCCACCGCCGCGTCGGCATCGTCTTCCAGGACCCGGACGACCAGCTGTTCATGCCCACCGTCCGCGAGGACGTGGCGTTCGGGCCGGCCGCCGCCGGGCTGCGCGGCCCGGAGCTGGAGCACCGGGTCCGGCACGCCCTGGAGCGGGTCGGCATGGCCGAGTTCGCCGACCGGCCCCCGCACCACCTCTCCTTCGGGCAGCGGCGCCGGGTGGCCGTCGCGACGGTCCTGGCCATGGAACCCGAGATCCTGGTCCTGGACGAGCCGTCCTCCAACCTCGACCCCGCCTCCCGCCGCGAACTCGCCGACATCCTGCGGTCCCTGGACGTCACCGTGCTGATGGTCACCCACGACCTGCCGTACGCGCTGGAGCTGTGCCCGCGCTCGGTGGTGCTCAGCGGCGGCGTGATCGCCGCCGACGGCGACACCCGCGACCTGCTGTGCGACGCGGACCTGATGCGCGAGCACCGGCTGGAACTGCCCTTCGGCTTCGACCCGCGCTCGGTGCCCGCCCCGGCGTAGCCCGACCGCTCGGTACCCGCCCCGGCATAAGCGCCCGTGCGGCCGCGTTGCACCATGGCAGAGCACGCCAGCAATCAGCACGCACGGCAGGAGTACGCAGCAGTGGTGGACGTCCAGGGCACGGTGGCGGACGGCTTCGAACCGGTCCGGGACGCCTTCGCCGAGAACTTCGCGCGGCGCGGCGAGCGCGGTGCCGCGCTCGCCCTCTACCTGCACGGCCGCAAGGTCGTCGACCTGTGGGGTGGCACGAAGAACGCCCACGGCGAGGAAGGGGCCGGTGACGAGCCGTGGACCCGCGACACGGCCCAGGTCGTGCGCTCGGTCACCAAGGGCGTCGCGGCCGCCGTCCCGCTGCTGCTCCACCAGCGCGGCCAGCTCGACCTGGACGCCCGTGTCAGCACGTACTGGCCCGAGTTCAAGGCGAACGGCAAGGAGCGGGTGCTGGTGCGGCACCTGTTGTCGCACCGCGCCGGGGTGCCCGTGCTCGACACCCCGCTGACCCCTGACGAGGCCATCGACGGGGTCTCCGGGCCGCGCGCCGTCGCCGCCCAGGAACCAGCGTGGGAGCCGGGCACCGCGCACGGTTACCACGCCCAGACCTACAGCTGGACCGTCGGCGAGCTGGTCCGTCGCGTCACCGGCCGCACCCTGGGCCGGTGGGTCGCGGAGGAGATAGCCCGCCCGCTGGGACTGGGCCTGTGGATCGGCCTGCCGGAGGCCGAGAGCAGCCGCGTCGGCCGGATCGCCGCGATCGAGCCCCCGGCCGCCCCGGCCGCCCAGGGCAGCCTGAGGCTCCGTCCCAAGCGGTCGGTCGCCGAGGCGTACCAGGACCCCGCGTCGCTGACCCGGCGCGCCTTCGGGGCGATCACCCCGGTGCCGGACGAGAACGACCCCGCCTACCGGGCCGCCGAACTCGCCGCGTCCGGCGGCGTCGCCACCGCCGACGGCCTGGCCCGCTTCTATGCCGCGCTCATCGGCCCCGTCCCGTTCGGCCGCCGGCTCTTCGCGCCCGCGACGCTCACCCTGGCCCGCACCGAGGAGGCCGCGGGCCTGGACCGGGTCCTGGTCGTGGGCACCCGCTTCGGCCTCGGCTACATGCTGCACGGCCCCGCCTCCCCGCTGCTGGGCCCCGGCTCGTTCGGCCACCCCGGCCGCGGCGGCTCCCTGGCCTTCGCCGACCCCGAGTCCGGCATCGGCTTCGGCTACGTCACCAACGGCATGCAGCGCGGCGTGACGGCCGACCCCCGGGCGCAGGCGCTGGTGCGGGCGGTACGGCGGGTCGTCGCGGGGTAGGCCGGGGCCCCTGCCGCTGACGTGCGGCCGTCCCGCTTCGGCGTGACGATGGTGGAGAGGCGGATACGCACGAGGCGGTGGACCACCATGAGCAAGAACTGGAACGTGCAGATGAGCATCACGGAGTTGGACCGCGTCACCATGTGCGAGGCCCGGCTGACCGGCAAGAACGGCGTGACGCTGGTGGGCGAGGGCTCGGCGCGGGCCAACCCGGCCGACGAGAACGTGCCGGCCATCGGCGACGAACTCGCCGCGGCCCGCGCGCTGTCGGACCTGGCGCACCAGCTGCTGCACACGGCCGTCATGGACATCGAGGCGCACACCCACGAGACGGTGCGCGGCATGGAGGTGTGACACCGAGGCGACACCGGCGACGTCGAGGCGACTCCGTCGAAGCCGGGACGACGCCGGCGACTCCGAGCCACGGCCCGGCCTCGGCGCCGCGGCCGGGCCGCGTCACCCCGCGCGCAGCATCAGCCCGATGCCCAGCACCATCAGGCCCGCCGCCACGAGCCTCGGCCCACCGAAGCGCTCTTTGAACAACAGCGCCCCGATCGCCGCGCCGACGATGATCGACGACTCGCGCAGGGCGGCTATCGGCGCGAGCGGCGCCCGCGTCTGCGCCCACAGCACGAGCGCGTAGGCCGAGATCGACATCGCGGCGCCGAGCAGGCCGCGCGCGGCGTGCGGGCGCAGGCGTGCCCACAGCCGGTCCCGGTGGCGGGCGTACGCGTAGGCCGGGATCAACGTGCCCTGCAAGATCATCAACCACGCGATGTAGCCCACCGGAGTGCCGGACTCCCGTACGCCCACCCCGTCGACCACCGTGTACGCGGCGATCGACAGCCCTGTCGCGACCGCGGCCAGCAGCGCGGGCCAGTGCGGGCGGGCGGCCGCGCCGCGGATGCCCCACAGCGCGACCCCGACGATCCCCGCGGACGCGACCGCCACCCCGGCGGTCTGCGCCCCGGCCGGGGTCTCCCCGACGAACACCGCGGCCAGCACGGTCACCACCAGCGGGGCCGTACCGCGCGCGATCGGATACATCTGCCCGAAGTCACCGAGGCTGAACGACCGCATGAGCAGCGCCTGGTAGCCGATGTGCAGGATCGCCGACGCGATCAGATACGGCCATGCCCCGGCGCTCGGCACCGGGCTGAAGCAGGCGAGCATCGCCGCCATGACCGTGGCGCCCCCGGCGATCAGGGTGAAGGCGACGAGCTGGTCCTTGATGGTGTGCGCGAGGGCGTTCCAACTCGCGTGCGTCACGGCGGCCAGCAGGACGGCCGCCACTATGAGGGGGGTCACGCGGCGCGCTCGGTGGAAGCGGAAGCGGCAGGGCTCATGGGGGACGACGCTAGTGGTAGGTGTACTGGCCACGCGATGTGATGTCGGCCTGACCGCGGCAAACGGCCGGAATACGCCGCTCCCGGCCCCTAGGCGCCCCCCGGCTCCTCCGCGTGCGGGTCGACGCCGAGGCGGGTCAGGAACGCGGCGGCGGGCGGCGACGGGCGGTGGCGGCTCCACACCAGGCGCTCCACCCGCCCGGGAGCGTCCCGGACCCGCACCACGCACAGGCCCGGCAACTCGGCCGCGTACGCGGCGGGCAGCATGCCGATCCCCAGCCCGTTGCGCACCAGCCGGGCCAGGAACTCGACGCCGGACACCTCGAACGCCACCTCGCGCCGCAGGCCCGCCGCGGCGAACGCCTCCTCCGACTGGGCGCGGGCCGCGGAGCCCGCGGCGAAGTCGACGAACACCTCCTGGGACAGCCGCCGCAGGTCCACCTCGCCCGCCCGCTCCAACGGGTGGCCGGGAGCGACCACCGCGACCAGTTCCCCGCGCGCGAGCTCCCGGTCCCGCACGCCCTGGGCCCGGAAGCCGGGCAGCACGCCGAGGAACGCGACGTCCAGCGTGCCGGCGCGGACCTGTTCGAGCAGCTTCTCGCTCGCGGCCGCGCGCAGGCTGATCCGCACCTGCGGAAAGCGAGTGCGGTACTCCCGCAGCACCTGTGCGAGGTCGACGGCGGTCACGGTCGGGATGGCCCCGATCGTCAGCCGCCCCCGGATCTCTCCGGCCGCCGCCGCCACCTCCGCGCGGGCCCGCTCCGCGGCGTCGAGGGCCTGGCGGGCGGCGGGCAGGAACGCCTCACCGGCCGGGGTCAGCCGCACCCGGCGACTGGTGCGCTCGAACAGCCGCGCCCCCAACTCCTTCTCCAGCCTGGCGATCTGATGGCTCAGCGCCGACTGGACGACACGGCAGCGCTCGGCGGCCCGGGTGAAGTTCGCCGTCTCCGCCACCGTGACGACGTAGCGCATCTGCTGGAGATCCATGCATGCATCGTGATCCGCGATCGATCCGATGACAAACATGTGTTGGACTCATGGCCGACCGCCCTGCGAGGCTGAGGTGACAGCGACAGCCGCTCCCATCAGCTCAGGAGACCCCGCCATGCGCGTGATCGACTTCGACCACCTCGTTCTGAACGTCGCCGACATCGAGCGCTCCCTGGCCTTCTACTGCGGCCCGCTCGGCCTGGAACCGGTCCGCGTCGACCAGTGGCGCGAGGGCAAGGTGCCGTTCCCCTCGGTGCGCGTGAGCCCGACGACCATCATCGACCTGATCCAGGGCCCGGACCCCGCGCCGACCGCCTCCAACGTCGACCACATCTGCCTGGTCGTCGAACCGCTCGACTGGCAGCAGGTCATCGACTCGGGCGTCTTCACCGTCCTCGACGGCCCCGGCGAGCGCTTCGGCGCCCGCGGCACCGCGCAGTCCCTCTATGTGAGCGACCCGGATGGCAACACCGTCGAACTGCGCTGGTATCCGCAGGACTCCTGACCGCAGCCGTGGGGGGGCACGGAGGTGCCCCCCCACACACACGGGACGAGTCGAGCTCAGCCCGCCCTGAGCACCTGCGCCACGATCGGCCCCGCCGAGTCCCCGCCGTGCCCGCCGGCCGGGACCACCGCCGCCGCCGCGAGGTCGCCGCGGTAGGCCGTGAACCAGCCGTTCGGCTTCTCCTGGCCGTCGACCTCCGCCGAACCCGTCTTCGCCCCGATGTCACCGGGGACCCCCGACATCGCCTGTGCCGCCGTGCCCGACGTGGCCGTCAGCCGCATCAGGTCGCGCAGTTGCTTCGACGTGCTCGGCTTCAGCGACCGCGGCGCCTTGGCGAGCGTACGGCCGTCGAGCGACGGGGAGACGAGGTACGGCTGGCGGAAGACGCCGGTGCGGGCGGTCGCGGCCACCGACGCCATGTTCAGCGGGTTCATCCGCACCCCGCCCTGGCCGATCAGCGAGGCGGCCTTCGGGGCGTCCTTCTGCACCGGCACCGCGCCGTCGAACGTCGGCACGCCGGCCTGCCAGTTGAGGCCGATCCCGAAGACGTCCCGCGCCTCCTTGGTGAGGGCGTCGTCGGACAGCTTCGGCGCCTGGCTGATGAAGGCGGTGTTGCAGGACCGGGCGAAGCTCTGCTCGAAGCTGCCGCCGCTGATCTCGAACTTCTTGTCGTTCTGGAACTTCCAGCCGCCGTAGCTGAAGTACTTGGGGCACGGGTGCGGCTTGCCGTACCGCGCGAGGCCCTTGTCGATCAGCAGCGCCGAGGAGATGACCTTCATCGTGGAGCCGGGCGCGTACGACCCCTGGAGCGCCGCGTTGAAGCCGTTCGCCGGGGAGTTGGCGACCGCGAGGATCTCGCCCGTGCTCGGCTTGACGGCCACCACGGACGCCTTGGCGCGCTTGTTGACCGCCTGCTCGGCGACGGTCTGGAGCCCGGCGTCGAGCGTGGTCTTCAGCGTGCCGGGGGTGCCCTTGGAGAGCACCTTCAGCGTCTCGTCGGGCCGCGCCTTGCCGCCGTTGCCCTTCGCGCGGGAGATCCAGGTCTCCACGCCCGCCTTGCCGCCCGCCTTCTTGCCGTACCGCTCGCGCAGGCCCGCCAGCACGGACTTGAGCGCCGGGTGGTCGGCGGCCCGCAGCTCCTTGCCGTGGCGGTCCAGCGCCTTGATCGGCGGCGCGTCGGCGGGGCCGGTCCTGAGCGAGTCGCCGGGGCCGAGCTTCGGATGCACCACCGAGGGCCGCCACTTCACCACGGGCCGCCCGCTGACCTCGTCGCGTACCACCGTGAGCGCGGAGGAGTACGCCAGTGGGGCCTGCTGCCCGGCGTACGCGATCCGGGCGTTGGCCGTGAACGGGACGGACGTGCCGGATCCGCGGCCCGCCTTCAGCGCCAGCTTCGTCACGTGGGCGTCCCGGCGGAACGAGGCGAGCGCGGCGGTGGCGCTCTCCGCGTCGTCGGTCAGGCCCGCGGCCTTCGCGGAGTCGCCCGCCGCCCACGCGGCGAGGAAGTCGGCCGCGGTCGACTTCGCCTCGTCCGCACTCGGCGGACCGGTCTTCACCTGCTCCGCGGCCGGCTTCTCGTCCGCCCCGCCGGTGCTGCCCTTCGACCCGGACGCGGCCGAGCCGCCCCCGCACCCGGCGGTTCCGATGAGCACGGCGAACACTCCGCCGACGACCGCGGCCCTGGTGCCACTCCGCATGCGAGAACCCCCACAGTTCCTCAAAGCCCTTCATCACCTGACGAAGGGCGCGGTGCGCGCACCCTACCGAGAAACACCCCGGCGGTCAGATCCGGCACTCGGATCAGATCCAGGTATCCAGCCACATCCGGCCGCGCCAGTCCTCGACCGGAATCGTCTGACCTGTGTAGATCGGGAAGAAGTAGATGAAGTTCCACAGGACGAGCAGCACCAGCGTGCCCGCGCCGACCGCGCCCACCGCGCGCCGGGTCTCCGTGGCCCCCGGCGGCCCGAGCAGCGCGCCGACCAGCATCGCCACCGCCAGACACAGGAACGGGACGAACACCACCGCGTAGAAGTTGAAGATCGTGCGGTCCTGGTACAGGAACCACGGCAGATACCCGGCCGCGACCCCGCACAGGATCGCCCCGGCCCGCCAGTCCCGCCGCAGCGCCCACCGGAAGAGCAGGTAGGCCAGCGCGAAGCAGGCCGCCCACCACAGCAGCGGGGTGCCCAGCGCCAGCACCTCGCGGGCGCACTTCTCCGTCTCGCTCGCCGGGCAGCCCGCCTCGCCCGGCTTCGGAGACTCGTAGAAGTAGGAGACCGGGCGGGACTGCACCAGCCAGCTCCACGGGTTGGACTGGTAGATGTGCGGGTCGTCCAGGCCCACATGGAACTTGTAGACCTCGGTCTCGTAGTGCCACAGGCTGCGCAGCGGGTTGAGGAGCCAGGAGAACGGACCGCTGTCGCTGTAGCCGCCGCCGCCCGGCTCCGGGGACTCCGCCCAGTGCCGGAAGTAGCCGCTGTGCCGCCATCCCTGCTGGTCCGAGTACGTGCCGCTGTTGGCGAACCAGCCGGTCCAGGAGGCGACGTACACCGCGATGGCCACCGGCACGGTGGACAGGAACGCCCACGGCAGGTCCCGGCAGGCCACGGCCTTGTACGTGTGCCGGGCGCCCGCCACCCGCCGGGCGCCGACGTCCCACAACACCGTCATCAGGCCGAACGCGGCCAGCACGTACAGGCCGTTCCACTTGGTGGCGCAGGCCAGGCCCAGGCAGACCCCGGCCCCGATCCGCCACGGCCGCAGCCCCAGCCGCAGCCGTTCGGCGACGTCCGGGTCCGGGCGCCCGTAGCCGTCCGGGCCCACCGGCAGCGCGTCCGCCAACCGGGCCCGCGCCCGGTCCCGGTCGACCAGCAGACAGCCGAACGCCGCCACGATGAAGAACATCAGCACCAGGTCGAGCAGCGCGGTGCGGCTCATCACGAAGTGCAGGCCGTCCACCGCGAGCAGCACCCCGGCCACACAGCCCAGGAACGTCGAGCGGAGCAGCCGCCGTCCGATCCGGCAGATCATCAGCACCGACAGGGTGCCGAGCAGGGCGACCATGAAGCGCCAGCCGAAGGGCTCCATGCCGAAGAGCTTCTCGCCGATCGCGATGACCCACTTGCCGACCGGCGGATGCACCACGTACGCGGGCGAGTCGCTGGCCGGCACGGAGCCGTCCAGGATCCGGTCGTTGGCGTCCTTGGGCCAGTTGGTCTCGTACCCGAACTCCAGCAGCGACCAGGCGTCCTTGGCGTAGTACGTCTCGTCGAATATCACGTCGTCCGGGCTGCCCAGGCGCCAGAAGCGCAGCAGCCCGGCGAAGAGCGCGACGAGCAGCGGCCCGATCCAGCCGATCCACCGCGCCATCCGGGCCGACGCCGTGGGGCCGACGCCGAGCAGGGCGAACAGCCGCACGTCGGGCTCCGCGTACGGCGGCACCAGCCGGTCGCGGACATCGGTGTGCGGCCGCCCGACGTAGCCGAAGCGGCGCAGCCGACGCTGCCAGGGAGGCGGTCCTGCGGCGGGTCGGCCGCGCTGGGCCCGGGGCGCGGTGTCACTGGTCACCGCGCCATCGTAGGGAACGCGTCCGCGCCGGCGCCCCGCACGGCCCGCGGCTGTCCGTCCGGAGGGACGCCGCGGCCCTGGGAGGATGGAGGCGTGACAGGAACGCTCGTACTGGCAGGCACCCCCATCGGCGAGATCGCGGACGCGCCCCCGCGACTGGCCGCGGAACTCGCGGCGGCGGACGTGATCGCCGCCGAGGACACCCGGCGGCTGCGGCGCCTGACCCAGGCGCTCCAGGTGCAGCCGGCCGGGCGGGTCGTCTCGTACTTCGAGGGCAACGAGGCCGCCCGCACCCCCGAGCTGGTCGAGGCCCTGGCCGGTGGCGCGCGGGTACTGCTGGTCACCGACGCGGGCATGCCGTCGGTGTCCGACCCCGGCTACCGGCTGGTCGCCGCCGCCGTCGAGCGGGACATCCCGGTCACCGCCGTGCCCGGCCCGTCCGCCGTGCTCACCGCGCTCGCCGTCTCCGGGCTGCCGGTGGACCGCTTCTGCTTCGAGGGCTTCCTGCCGCGCAAGGCGGGCGAGCGGCTGGGGCGGCTGCGCGAGGTGGCCGACGAGCGCCGCACCCTCGTCTACTTCGAGGCCCCCCACCGGCTGGACGCCACCCTCGCCGCGATGGCGGAGGTCTTCGGCCCGGACCGGCGCGCCGCCGTGTGCCGCGAGCTCACCAAGACGTACGAGGAGGTCCGGCGCGGCCCGCTGACCGAGCTGGCGGCGTGGGCGGCCGAGGGCGTACGCGGCGAGATCACGATCGTCGTCGAGGGCGCCCCCGAGCGGCCGGCCGCCGCCCTGGACGCCGCCGAGCTGGCCCGCAGGGTCGCGGTCCGGGAGGAGGCGGGGGAGCGCCGCAAGGAGGCGATCGCCGCGGTGGCGCAGGAGGCCGGGCTGCCCAAGCGCGAGGTGTTCGACGCGGTGGTGGCGGCGAAGAACGCACCGTGACCGAGAGTCCGTTCGACAGGCCCACGAGAAGGTAAAACGACTATCGTGAAAGGCAAAGCTTAGGCCGCGCAGCCCGGGCGTTTCGGCATCACGCCGCCAAATCTGCCCCAAGGAGCGGGCAGGGCTGGTGCGGTCCCGTCGGGAAAGGCGTCCACTGGAGGTGGGACGTTCAATCCCGGACGACTTGTCCAGCGGACAAGAGGAGCTGCTGTCATGAGCGAGACCACGCGTACCCCCGGCGCCGCGAACGGTGCCCACCGAATCGTCCACACCACGATGCCCCCGACGGCCCGCGAGGTCGTCCATGAGGCGTACGCCTTCGCCTGCATGCGATGCGGGCACGGCTGGGAGCAGGCGTACGAGATAGAGCACCACGTGGACGCGGAGGGCCGCCCCTTCGTGGTGTACCTGGCCGGGGGCAAGCGCGTGCCGTCCCCGCTGACCCGCCCCAGCTGCTCCATCTGCGGCGGCCACGTCGTGCGGATCATGCGGGCGGGCCAGGTCAGGTCGTTCGCCGGGCGGGACCGCCAGCCGCCGGCCGGGCCGCTGGTGCCGGCCCAGGACGTGGTGACCACCCCGCCGCGCGCCGAGGCGCCCGCCGCGACGGGCCGCCACTGGCACCTGTCGGATCTGCTGCACCCGTTCCGCAACCGCCACCGCGAATGAGCCGCCACCGGCGCGATCCCTAGAATCGCGCACATGAGCCCGAACGACACCCCGCCACCGCTCCCGGAGCCGCTCCGGGTGCCGGTGGCGGACTCGCACACCCACCTGGACATGCAAGCCGGAACGGTCGAGGCGGCCCTGGCCAAGGCTGCCTCCGTCGGCGTGACGACCGTCGTCCAGGTGGGGTGCGACGTCGCGGGCTCGCACTGGGCGGCGCAGACGGCTGCCGCCTGGGAGAACGTGTGGGCCGCGGTGGCTCTGCACCCCAATGAGGCGCCCCGGATCGTGCACGGCGACCCGGCGGGCACCTCGCGGCAGGGGCCGCGGGAGCCGGGCGGCGAGGCGGCCCTGGACGCCGCCCTCGCCGAGATCGACGCGCTCGCCGCGCTGCCGCACGTACGCGCCGTCGGCGAGACCGGCCTGGACTTCTTCCGCACCGGCCCGGACGGCGTCGCCGCGCAGGAGCTCTCCTTCCGCCGCCACATCGACATCGCCAAGCGGCACGGCAAGGCCCTGGTCATCCACGACCGGGAGGCCCACGACGACGTGCTGCGCGTGCTGGCGGAGGAGGGCGCGCCCGACGCCGTGGTCTTCCACTGCTACTCCGGTGACGCCGCGATGGCCCGGATCTGCGCCGACCGGGGCTACTACATGTCCTTCGCGGGCAACGTGACCTTCAAGAACGCCCAGCCGCTGCGGGACGCGCTCGCCGCCGCCCCGCCGGAGCTGGTCCTGGTCGAGACGGACGCGCCGTTCCTGACCCCGGCCCCGTACCGGGGGCGGCCCAACGCGCCGTATCTCATCCCGGTGACGCTGCGGGCGATGGCCGAGGTGAAGGGGATGGGGGAGGACGCGCTGGCCGCGGCGGTCGCGGAGAACACGGCGCGGGCGTTCGGATACGAGGCCGCCGACCCCGCGTAGCGACAGGGCCGTCGGACAGACGTATCAACGGTGGCGTTAACCCAGCGTAGTGACGGTGCTTTGGAGCGTTACCGCGCGTGCCGCTAGAGTCCCGGCCCCAGCCCAGCCCGGACCACGTGGAGTGTCGTCTTGAGAGAGCCGCAGATCGGCCAGGCGTGGGGCAGCCCCGCGCGGGATGGCAGACGGGCGGGCGGCGGCGGTCGCCACGCCGCCCCCGTGGCCCGTTGCGCCGCGCGCGGTGCCCACGCCGCCGAGCGGCGCCAGCCGTCCGGCCGCCTGCTGCCCCAGGCCCTGGTCGTCGCCGCGCTCGCGGGCGGCACCTCCGCCTTCGTCACGCAGGACAGGGCGGTCACGCTGGACGTCGACGGCAGCACGCGAACCCTGCACACGTACGCCGACGACGTCGCCGAGCTGCTGACGGAGGAGGGCCTCAGGGTCGGCGCGCACGACGTCGTCAAGCCGGGCCTGGCCCGGCCGCTCGCCGGCGGCGACGAGGTCGTCCTGCGCCACGGCCGGCCCCTCGTCCTCACTCTCGACGGTGAGCGCCGCCGCGTATGGACCACCGGACGCACCGTGGAGGACGCGCTCGACGAGCTCGGCGTCCGGGTCGCGGGCGCGTACCTGTCGCTCCCGCGGGAGACGGCCGTACCCCGCCACGGCCTGACGTTCGCTGTCCGCACCGCCCGGCGCGTCACCCTCGTGGCCGACGGGCGCGAGCACACCCTCGTGACCAACGCGGGCACCGTCCGGGAGGCGGTCCGGGAGGCGGGGGTGACCCTGCACGGCGAGGACACCACCTCCGTATCCGGCGACAGCTTCCCGCGCGACGGGCAGACCGTCTCGGTCCTGCGGATCACCGGGAGGACCGAGTACCGCGAGGTGGCCGTGCCGTTCCGCACCGTGCGGCGGGCGGACCCGACGGTGTTCCGCGGCACCGAGGTGGTCGAGCGCACCGGCGCGCCGGGCGTCGAGCGGATCACGTACGAGGTGCGGACCGTCAACGGCGTGCGGCAGCGGCCCCGCCGCACCGGGACCGAGGTCCTGCGGGCCCCCGTGGACCGGGTCGTACGGGTCGGCACCCGCCCGCTGCCGACCTCGGTCGCGGGCGCCGACGGACTGGACTGGGACGGGATGGCGCGCTGCGAGTCGGGCGGCCGTCCCGACGCGGTCGACGCGTCGGGCACCTACGGCGGGCTGTACCAGCTCGACGTGAACACCTGGCACGACCTGGGCGGGCGGGGCCGCCCGCAGGACGCACCCGCCGCCGAGCAGACGTACCGGGCCAAGAAGCTGTACGTCCAGCGGGGGGCGAGCCCCTGGCCGGGCTGCGGCCGTAAACTTCAGCGGTGAGCTCCGCCGATCCCCACCCCCACGGCCCCGACGTCCTGCTGGGCGCCGCCGACATCCGCCAACTGGCCGCGACGCTGGGCGTCCGCCCGACCAAGCAGCGCGGCCAGAACTTCGTCATCGACGCCAACACCGTCCGCCGGATCGTCCGGACCGCGGACGTGCGGCCCGACGACGTCGTCGTCGAGATCGGGCCGGGCCTCGGCTCGCTGACGCTGGCACTGCTGGAGGCCGCGGACCGCGTCGTCGCGGTGGAGATCGACGACGTGCTGGCGGCCGCGCTGCCCGGCACGGTCGAGACCAGGCTGCCCGAGCGCGCCGACCGCTTCGCGCTGGTGCACTCCGACGCCATGCACGTCACCGAACTGCCCGGCCCGCCGCCCACCGCGCTGGTGGCCAACCTGCCGTACAACGTGGCGGTGCCCGTGCTGCTGCACATGCTGGCGACGTTCCCGAGCATCGACCGCACGCTGGTGATGGTGCAGTCGGAGGTCGCCGACCGGCTGGCCGCCGGCCCCGGCTCGAAGGTGTACGGCGTGCCGTCGGTGAAGGCCGCCTGGTACGCCGAGGTCAAGCGCGCGGGCGCGATCGGCCGCAACGTCTTCTGGCCCGCCCCGAACGTCGACTCCGGCCTCGTCTCGCTCGTCCGCCGCACCGAGCCGCTGCCGACGACCGCCACGAAGGAGGAGGTCTTCGCGGTCGTCGACGCGGCCTTCGCCCAGCGCCGCAAGACCCTGCGGGCCGCTCTCGCGGGCTGGGCGGGCTCCGCGGCGGCGGCGGAGACGGTCCTGGTCGCCGCGGGCATCTCCCCGCAGGCGCGCGGCGAGGCCCTCGACGTCCAGCAGTTCGCGGCGATCGCCGAGGCGCGGCGGAAGATCCAGGGAGCGGGAGTATGACGCCGGCTGACGAGCCGGGCACGCGTACGACCCGCGCGGCGGGCCGGGAGGGCGCCGCACCCGTGGACGGCGGCGAGCCGCGCGCCTCGGGCGCGCCCGGTCGCGGCTCCGCCGCGGGCGTCACAGTCCGCGTGCCCGCCAAGGTCAACGTGCAGCTCGCGGTCGGCGCGCCGAGAGCCGACGGTTTCCACGACCTGGCCAACGTCTTCCTCGCGGTCGGCCTCTACGACGAGGTCACCGTCACCCCCGCCGACGAGCTGCGCGTGACCGTCTCCGGGCCCGACGCGCACCTGGTCCCCCTGGACCGCACGAACCTGGCGGCCCGCGCCGCCGAGCTGCTCGCCGCCCGGCACGGCGTCGCGGACGGCCGCGTCCACATCCACATCGCCAAGGACATCCCCGTCGCGGGCGGCATGGCGGGTGGCAGCGCCGACGGCGCCGGGGCGCTGCTGGCGTGCGACGCGCTGTGGGGTACGGGGGCGACCCGCTCCGAACTCCTCGACATCTGCGCTGAGCTGGGCAGCGACGTACCGTTCAGCCTGGTCGGCGGGGCGGCCCTGGGCCGGGGCCGGGGCGAGCTGCTCACCCCGCTCGAGGTGGGCGGCACCTTCCACTGGGTCTTCGCGCTCGCCGACGGGGGGCTGTCCACCCCGGCGGTCTACCGCGAGTGCGACCGGCTCCGCGCCGACGAGGCGGTACCGGAGCCGGAGCCGTCCCCGGCGCTCCTGGAGGCGCTGCGCACCGGCGACGCCGACGCGCTCGCCGCCACCATGGCCAACGACCTGCAACCCGCGGCCGTCTCACTGCGCCCCGCGCTCGCCGACACCCTCCGCGCCGGCACCGAGGCCGGAGCCCTCGCCGCCCTCGTCTCGGGCTCCGGGCCCACCACGGCCTTCCTCGCCCAGGACGCCGACGCGGCCGAACGGATCGCGGCGTCCCTGCGCGCCTCCGGCACCTGCCGGACGGCGCGGGTGGCGGCCTCGCCCGCCCCGGGGGCGCGGGTCTTGGGGGTACCTCCCACGCCGAAGGCTATGGGGGAGGGTCAGCGGCCGTAGTGGTACCGGCAGGCCGCGATGCGGACCTCGTCCTCGACCACCTTGTAGACGAGCCGGTGCTCGTCAGTGATCCGCCGCGACCAGTACCCCTGGAAGCCGTGTTTCAGGGGTTCGGGCTTGCCGATTCCTTCGTTGCCGTTGCGGGCCACGTCCTGGAGCAGGGTGTTGATCCGCTTGAGGATCTTCCGGTCCTGAGCCTGCCACCAGACGTAGTCCTCCCAGGCGGACTCGTCCCAGACGAACTTCACTCGGCGAGCTCCCGTACCGTGCCGCCGCCGTTCTCCAAGCGGTCGATCGCGGTCAGCAGCCGACGTGCGTTCTCGGGGCTGCGGAGCAGGTAGGCGGTCTCCTTCAACGACTGGTACTCGTCGAGGGCGACGATCACCACGGGGTCGTGGCCTGCGCGCGTCACTATGACCTCTTCGCGGTCGTCGACCACCGCGTTGAGGGTCTCGGCATAGTTCGCCCGCGATTCGGTGTAGGACATCGTCCGCATGGTCGCCTCCAGGGTCACGTACAGAAAACTGTACGTCTGTGGGGGAGGGTAAGGCAAGGGTGAGGGGCCCAGCCCCGTACCCTGGGAAGTCGATCGCCCCCCGGAGCAGGAGTGAAATGGCCGCCAATCTGGTCAACGTCGAGAACGTCCACAAGGTGTACGGCACCCGTGCGCTCCTCGACGGCGTATCCCTCGGCGTCAGTGAGGGCGACCGGATCGGCGTCGTCGGCCGCAACGGAGACGGCAAGACCACGCTCATCCGGATCCTCGCCAAGCTGGAGTCCGCCGACGACGGGCGGGTCACGCACGCCGGGCACCTGCGGCTCGGGGTGCTCACCCAGCACGACTCGCTCGACCCGGCCGCCACCGTCCGGCACGAGGTCATCGGCGACCTCGCCGACCACGAGTGGGCGGGGAACGCCAAGGTCCGGGACGTGCTCACCGGGCTGTTCGGCGGGCTGGACCTGCCCGCCTTCCCGCAGGGTCTGGACACGGTCATCGGCCCGCTCTCCGGCGGTGAGCGCCGCCGTATCGCGCTCGCCAAGCTGCTCATCGCCGAGCAGGACCTGATCGTCCTCGACGAGCCCACCAACCACCTCGACGTGGAGGGCATCTCCTGGCTGGCGAGCCACCTCCGGGCGCGCCGCTCGGCGCTGGTGGTCGTCACGCACGACCGCTGGTTCCTGGACCAGGTCTGCACGCGCATGTGGGACGTGCAGCGCGGCGCGGTCCACGAGTACGAGGGCGGCTACAGCGACTACGTGTTCGCCCGCGCCGAGCGGGAGCGCATCGCGGCCACGGAGGAGACCAAGCGGCAGAACCTGATGCGCAAGGAGCTGGCGTGGCTGCGGCGCGGGGCCCCGGCCCGTACCAGCAAGCCGCGGTTCCGCATCGAGGCGGCCAACGAGCTGATCGCGGACGTGCCGCCGCCGCGGGACACCGCCGAGTTGATGAAGTTCGCCAACTCCCGGCTCGGCAAGACCGTGTTCGACCTGGAGGGCGTCACCGTCCAGGCCGGTCCCAAGACGCTGCTGAAGCACCTGACCTGGCAGCTCGGCCCCGGCGACCGGATCGGCCTGGTCGGGATCAACGGCGCGGGCAAGACCTCCCTGCTGCGGGCGATGGCCCAGGCGGCCCGTACGGAGGGCGAGGAGCAGCCCGCGGCCGGCCGCGTCGTGGTCGGGAAGACCGTCAAGCTGGCCTACCTCTCGCAGGAGGTCGCCGAACTCGACCGCGACTGGCGGGTGCTGGAGGCGGTGGAGCGGGTACGGCAGCGGGTGGACCTCGGCAAGGGCCGGGAGATGTCCGCCTCCCAGCTGTGCGAGAAGTTCGGCTTCACCAAGGAGAAGCAGTGGACACCGGTCGGCGACCTGTCCGGCGGTGAGCGGCGGCGGCTGCAGATCCTGCGGCTGCTGATGGACGAGCCGAACGTGCTGTTCCTGGACGAGCCGACGAACGACCTGGACATCGAGACGCTGACGCAGCTGGAGGACCTGCTCGACGGGTGGCCCGGCTCGCTCGTGGTGATCAGCCACGACCGGTACTTCATCGAGCGCACCACCGACCGGGTCTTCGCGCTGCTCGGCGACGCCACGCTGCGGATGCTGCCGCGCGGTCTCGACGAGTATCTGGAGCGGCGGCGGAAGATGGAGGAGGCGGCCGAGGCGAAGGTGCTCGCGTCCGTCGCCCCCGAGAAGCAGAAGCCCGCGGGCGATACGCGCGCCGCGAAGAAGGAACTGCAGCGCATCGAGCGGCGGCTCGACAAGATCGGCGAGCAGGAGGCGAAGCTGCACGAGCAGATCGCCGAGAACGCGACCGACTTCGAGAAGGTCGCGGGACTGGACGCGACCCTGCGCGAACTGGCGGGAGAGCGCGAGGAACTGGAGACGCGCTGGCTGGAGCTCGCCGAGGACGTGTGAGCCGCCTCGACCGACCGGCTGCCGCTCGCCAGGGCGCTGGACCCCGCGGTCGGCCGACGGCCGCTGACCGCGTGTCACCAGGTCGCGGCCACGTCACGGCCCGGTCTCAGCTGCTTTATAGGGCTGAGACCGGTCCCTGCCGTGTCCGCGTCGAGTGATACAAAGAACTCCCGCTAGCCAGCCGTTGACTGACGGGCAGCATGTCCGATTCGCTCCTTCCCAGGGGGATTTGACCTCCGGGATCGCGGGGGAGGCCGGTCGGCCGCATGGGCCCGTGCGAGAAGGAAATCCCGATGTCACAGCCGCCCCAGCCGCCCAATCAGCCGCCGACGGGCGGCTTCGGCGCGCCACAGGACCCTCCGCCCGGCGGCACGCCGGCCCCCGGCTTCGGCGCTCCGCAGCCGTCGTACGGCTATCCGCAGCAGCCTCCGGGCACGCCGCCGCCGGGATACGGCTACCCGCAGCAGCCGCAGGCGCCCGGGCAGCCGCCGCAGACCCCGCCGCCGCCCGGCCCGCCCGGGGCACCGGCCACCCCGCCGCCCGCCCCGCCCGGGGCACCGGCTGCGCCGCCGCAGACCCCGCCGCCGGGAGCCGGTGGCTACGGCTACCCGGGGCAGCCCGCCGGCGGACAGCCCGGAGCGCCCGCGCACGCGCAGCCCACCCAGGTGGCGATGCCCGCGCAGCCGTACGGCACCGGTCAGCAGCAGCCCTACGGGACGTACCCCACGCAGCCCCAGCCGCAGATGCCCGGCGGCGGTCCGGGCGGCGGCACCGGTGGCGGCGGTAAGTCCAAGCAGCGGCTGATGATCATCGTGAGCGCGGTCGTCGCGGTCGCGCTGATCGCCGCCGCCGCGATCTTCTTCCTCACCAAGGAGGACGACCCCAAGGACAAGCCCGAGCCGAAGCCCACGGCGAGCGACACCCAGGGCAACACCGGGGGCAAGGACGGCTTCAAGGAGCAGCCCGCGCCCAAGGCCGTCGACGCCAGGCTGCTCGGCAAGATCCCGGCGCCGAAGGTCGGCGTCCGCGACGTGCAGGACACCGAAGGCATCTGGGCCACCGACAAGGTCTTCGCCAAGGCGAGCGTCCACCAGATCGTCGGCTACCCGGCGAACGGCGGCGACAAGGCCGTGTGGAAACTCCCGCTCGACGGCGAGGTGTGCGGGGCCTCGCCGCACGTCAACGACAAGGGCCAGACCGCGATCCTCTTCCGCGGTGCCAAGCCCACCAAGAAGAAGGAGTACCCGGAGTGCAGCGAGGTCGGCCTGCTCGACCTCAACGCCGGGAAGCTCGTCTGGCAGAAGAACGCCAAGGCCACGTCCGGGAAGGTGGACTTCGAGGAGGTCGCCATCTCCGGCGACACCGTCGCGGTCGGCACCAGCTACTACGGCGGATGGGCCTGGTCGACCGGCGGCGACGAGCTGTGGGCGCCCAGGGCCTCCGACGAGTGCAAGGACCAGGGCTACGCGGGCGGTCCGAAGCTCGTGCGCGTCCGGCAGTGCGGTGAGTACGACAGCCCTCAGGTCAAGGTCGAGAGGGTCGACCCGAAGACGGGTGAGCCGCAGTCGACGTACACGGTTCCGGCGGGCATCAAGGATGTGCACATCGCGTCCGTCGACCCGCTGGTCATCGGGGTGGAGGCCGGCGAGACCAAGAGCTTCGGCGCCTCCGACTTCTTCGCGCTCGACGACAGCGGCGAGACCGCCAAGCTGCGCTCCAAGATCTCCACGGAGAACGGCAAGTACGACGTGATGTGCCGCAGCCGCGCGGTCGAGGCCTGCCGGAACATCGCGGTCAGCCGCCAGACAGACACCCTGTTCATGTCCACGGAGTCGCGTTACAGCTCCGACGCCGGCGCGATGAACGAGGTGGTGGCCTTCAGCCTGGCCACCGGTAAGGCGATCGGCAAGACCGACGGCGTCGCGGACGCCCCGATCACCCCGCTGAAGGCGGACGAGAACGGGTACGTCATCGCCTATCAGGACGCCGGCTACGACCGGGGCGGCGTGCTCCTGCGCATCGACCCCAAGTCGTACGCCAAGGCGGTGCTGATGAACCTCCCGCTGGACTCGGCCGACGTGCAGAACGACTTCCGCGTGTCGTCCAGTGATTTCGCGTACGTCAACGAGCGCCTGTACATGGGGCAGACGGACGTGTACGACGACTCGTACAAGAAGCCCCTGGCCGTCGCCTTCGGCGGCTGATCCGGCTCAGGCGCCCGCGGCGCCACCCGCGCAGCGGCCCCGCCCGTACCACCGTGTACGGGCGGGGCCGCTGCTGTACGTGACGCCAAAGGCCGGGATTCCGCCAATCCGGAGGGCTTCTTCCGGGTAACGGGGACGGGACGTCGAACAAGCGTGTAACTTCCGGTGAGGGGGGAGCTCATGGCTGTGCGACTCATGGTGGTCGACGACCACCGCCTGCTCGCCGAGGCGCTCGCCTCGGCACTCCGGCTGCGCGGGCACCGGGTGCTCGCCGCCGCCGCGCCGAGCGCCGGAGCCGCCGAGCTGGTGGTGAGCCGGGCGCCGGAGGTGTGCCTTTGGGGTACGTCCACGCCCGCCGAGCCGGGGGCCTTCGAGCCGGTGCGGCGGATCAAGGCGGAGCGGCCGCAGGTCGCGGTCGTGGTGCTCGGGCCGGTGCCCAGCCCGCGCGGGATCGCCGCGGCGTTCGCCGCCGGGGCGTCGGGGTATGTCCGCCAGGACGAGCGGATCGACGGCGTGGAGCGGGCGATGACCAAGGCGCGCGCGGGCGAGGCCGCGGTGGCGCCGCAACTGCTCCAGGGGGCCTTCGCCGAACTGCTCAACCCGGCCGCCCAGCCGGACGACGAGGGCGCCCGGCTGCTGCAGCTGCTCACCCCGCGCGAGGTGGAGGTGCTGGTGCGGGTGGCGGAGGGGGAGGACACCCGGCGGATCGCCGCGGGCATGGGCATCGCGCCGAGCACGGCCCGTACGCACGTCCAGCGGGTCCTGATGAAGTTGGGGGTGGGCTCGCGGCTGGAGGCGGCGGCGCTGTCGGCCCGTACCGGGCTCCTGGACCGGGCGGCCCGCTCCGCGTCCTCGGCGCCCTCAGTCCCTCCGGGGCAGGTCTGACGCCGGGGGCTCCGCCGGGCGGCGCCAGGTCCAGGCCAGGAAGAAGGCGCCCAGGGCCAGCATGCCGACGCCCGTCCACAGGTTGATGTTGATGTCCTCGGCCTTCTCCAGATCGGCGTCCGAGGCGGTGATCCCGGCGATGGTGACGATCACGCCGTAGACCACGAACAGGCCGCCGATGACGCGGCGTACGTCGAAGAGCCGGGCCGCGGTCGCGGACTCGCGCTCCAGCTCCTCGACCTCGTGCTGGTACTCGTACTCACTCATGACGCGTCACCTCGGGAGCTCAGAAGGAGAAGGGGACGTAGGCCAGGGCCGCCAGGACGATCGCGCCCCAGCCCAGCAGGGCCGGCCTGCGGTACCACGCCTCGTCGCCGGCGGCCGGGGGCTCGGCCATCCCCGGTGACGTGGTGCCGTACACCAGCCCGGCCAGTGATTCCACGGGCTTGGGCGTGGTGAAGAGGGAGACACCGACCAGCACCGCGCCGCCGCAGACGAACGCCGTTGCTGAACGTGGAGGCGATGAACGCCGTCCCCAGGCCGCACAGGACGCCGACGGCTGTGACCACCCGCCCCGTGGTCAGGTAGTGCCGGTCCGGGCGGCCCCTGACGAGGTACGCGGCCCAGATGTCCTGGGTGAACACGGTGTTGAACGCGGAGACGTTGGCGGCCATCCCCGCCATGAAGGCGGCGAGCAGCCCGGTCAGGGCCAGGCCCAGCACGCCGTTCGGCAGCAGGTCGCGCATCAGCACCGGGATGGCGTCGTTGTACTGCAGACCGCTGCCCGCCTTGCCCAGCTCCGGCTCCATCACCAGGGCGATCAGGCCGGGGACGACCACGATCAGCGGGATGAAGATCTTAGGGAAGGCGGCGATGAGCGGGGTGCGCTGGGCGGCCGAGAGATTCCTGGCGGACAGGGCGCGCTGCACCTCGGCGAAGTTCGTGGTCCAGTAGCCGAAGCTCAGGCAGAAGCCGAGGCCGAGCACGATGGTCAGCCAGTTGGCGCCCAGCGGGTTGTCCGAGCCGATGCCCGTGCCGTCCCAGGCGGAGGTGAAGTTCTCGCCCCGCGCGTCGGTGAGCTTGTCCGCCAGGCCGCCCCAGCCGCCGACGTGCTTGAGCCCCACGACGGTCAGCGGGATCATCGCGGCGAGGATGACGAGGGCGGTCCGTAGCGGTGCAGCAGGAACTCCGGCACGGTCCGGACCTTCGACCCGTAGTAGAAGGGCAGCATCACAGAAGTCCAGGCTCGTCCTGACACTGCGTCTGGCGGCGAACCCGATGCCCAGTACCACCGCGAAGTAGATGCCCAGGATGGTGTAGTCGAGCCCGTTGGTGCTCAGGCGCAGGCCGTCTGCCAGGTAGCGCATGCGCGAGAAGCTATCCGAATTGCGGCGATATGTCGGAATGTCGGGCGCGCCATTGACGTCTCTGTTGAGTTGTGATTTGTTGTGTTTGCTTATGTGGGGTGTAGGGGTGAGGAGCTCCGCGGTGAAGAAGACGGCGATCCGGCTCGCGGACGGACGCGAGCTGATCTACTACGACGCCCGCGACGACGCCCTACGCGACGCCGTCGACCGGCGCCCGCTCGACCCCACCGTCACCACCTCCGAGATCCGCCACGACCGCCTGCTCGGCGAGAGCGTCGCCATCGCCTCCCACCGGCAGGGGCGGACCTACCACCCGCCCGCGGACCAGTGCCCGCTGTGCCCCTCCCGGCCCGGCCGGCCCAGCGAGATCCCCGCCGCCGACTATGACGTCGCGGTCTTCGAGAACCGCTTCCCGTCCCTGGCCGGGGACCTCGGACGCTGCGAGGTCGTGTGCTTCACCGCCGACCACGACGCCTCCTTCGCCGACCTCACCGAGTCCCAGGCCGCGCTCGTCCTGGACGCCTGGACGGACCGGACCGCCGAGCTGGCCGGACTCCCCGGCGTGGAGCAGGTGTTCTGCTTCGAGAACCGGGGCGCGGAGATCGGGGTGACGCTCGGCCACCCGCACGGCCAGATCTACGGCTATCCCTTCGCCACCCCCCGTACGGAGACGATGCTGCGCTCGCTCGCCGAGCACCGGGAGCGCACCGGCGGCCGCAACCTCTTCGACGACATCGTCGCCGAGGAGCGTGCCGACGGGCGGCGGATCGTGGCCGAGGGGGAGCACTGGACGGCCTTCGTGCCGTACGCCGCGCACTGGCCGTACGAGGTGCACCTCTACCCCCGGCGGCGGGTGCCGGACCTGCGCGGTCTCGACGAGGCCGCGCGCACAGAGTTTCCACAGCTCTATCTGGAACTGTTGAGGCGCTTCGACCGGATCTTCGGGCCCGGCCAGCCCCCGACGCCGTACATCGCGGGCTGGCACCAGGCGCCGTTCCGCCACCCCGACCGCGTGGAATTCGCGCTCCACCTCGAGCTCTTCACCATCCGCCGCACTGCCGGAAAGCTGAAGTTTCTCGCGGGTTCCGAATCCGGCATGAGTGTGTTCATCAACGATGTGCCGCCGGAGGCCGCGGCCCGACGTCTGCGAGAGGTGACGAGCGAATGAGTCAGAAGTACCTGGTTACGGGTGGCGCGGGCTATGTCGGCAGCGTGGTCGCCGCCCATCTGCTGGAGGCGGGGCACCAGGTGACCGTGCTCGACGACCTGTCCACGGGGCATCGCCGGGGGGTGCCGGAGGGCGCCGAGTTCATCGAGGGCCGGATCCAGGACGCCGCCAAGTGGCTCGACCGGTCCTTCGCCGGTGTCCTGCACTTCGCCGCCTTCTCGCAGGTCGGCGAGTCCGTGGCCGACCCGGCCAAGTACTGGGTGAACAACGTCGGCGGCACCATGGAGCTGCTCGCGGCCATGCGGGACGCGCAGGTGCGGACCCTGGTCTTCTCCTCCACCGCGGCCACCTACGGTGAGCCCGCGACCACGCCGATCACCGAGGACGCCGCGACCGCGCCGACCAATCCGTACGGGGCCTCGAAGCTCGCCGTCGACCACATGATCAGCGGCGAGTGCGCCGCGCACGGGCTGGCCGCGGTCTCGCTGCGCTACTTCAACGTCGCCGGGGCCCACCGGGCGGCGGACGGCACCACCTACGGCGAGCGGCACGACCCCGAGTCGCATCTGATCCCGCTGGTCCTCCAGGTCGCGCAGGGCAGGCGCGAGGCGGTCTCCGTCTTCGGCGACGACTACCCGACCCACGACGGCACGTGCGTCCGCGACTACATCCACGTCGCCGACCTCGCCGAGGCCCATCTGCTGGCCCTGGACAAGGCCGCCGCCGGCGAGCACCTCATCTGCAACCTCGGCAACGGCAACGGCTTCTCGGTCCGCGAGGTGATCGAGACCGTACGCGAGGTCACCGGGCATCCGATCCCCGAGGTCGCGGCCCCGCGCCGGGGCGGCGACCCGGCCGTGCTGGTGGCCTCCGCCGAGCGTGCCAGGCAGCGGCTCGGCTGGCGGCCCAGCCGCGCCGACCTCGCCGGGATCGTGGCGGACGCGTGGGAGTTCGCCCAGCGCAAGGAGACCGCGTGACCGAGGAGACCGGATGACCGACGCCGAGGAGCCGCGCCCCGGGCGCGCCGCCGCCGCCTTCCGGGAGGTGTACGGGGCGGCGCCCGCGGGCGTCTGGGGGGCGCCCGGCCGGATCAACCTGATCGGCGAGCACACCGACTACAACGACGGCTTCGTGATGCCGCTGGCGCTGCCGCACACCACGCTCGCCGCCGCCGCACCGCGCGCGGACGGCGTGCTGCGGCTGCACTCCGGTGCCGTGCCGGGCGGGACCGTCGAACTGCGGGTCGCCGAGCTGGACCCGGCCGCGGCGCGCGGCGCGGGAGGCGACCGGGGAGGCTGGGCGGCCTACCCGGCGGGCGTGGTGTGGGCCTTGAAGGACGCCGGACTGGCCGTGGGCGGGATGGATCTGCACCTCGACAGCACCGTGCCCACCGGCGCCGGGCTGTCCTCCTCCGCCGCGCTGGAGGTCGCCACGGCCGCCGCGCTGAACGATCTGTACGGGCTCGGGCTCGATTCGCGGTCGATCGCGCGGCTGTGCCAGCGCGCGGAGAACGCCTTCGTGGGCGTGCCCTGCGGGATCATGGACCAGACCGCGTCGGCCTGCTGCACCGCCGGGCACGCGCTCTTCCTCGAGACCCGCGACCTGCGGATGCGGCAGGTCCCGTTCGATCCGGCGGCCGAGGGCTTGCGGCTGCTGGTGATCGACACCCAGGTCAAGCACGAGCTGGGGGACGGCGCGTACGCGGACCGGCGCGCCTCCTGTGAGGCGGGCGCGCGGGCGCTCAGGGTACGCGCCCTGCGTGACGTGCCGTACGCGCATCTGAATTCCGTGCTCGCCGAGTTGGCCGACGACCCTGTCACGCTGCGCCGCGTCCGGCATGTGGTGACCGAGATTCGACGGGTCGAAGAGGCCGTCGCCCGTCTGGACGGGGGTGCCGTCCGGGCCATCGGGCCGCTGCTGACCGCCGGACACGCCTCGTGCCGGGACGACTTCGAAATCTCGTGCCCGGAGCTGGATCTGGTCGTCGAGGCGGCGACCGCGGCGGGCGCGCTGGGCGCTCGGATGACCGGCGGCGGATTCGGCGGCTCGGCGATCGCGCTGGTGGCGGAGGAGGACGTGGAACGGGTCTCCACGGCGGTGAACAGGGCCTTCGCGGCGGCCGGTTACCGCCCCCCGCGGCTTTTCGCCGCGCTGCCCTCCGAAGGGGCTCGCCGCCTGCTGTGAGGGGTGCGGCGGCCCGCCGCCGCACCCACTCGGCAGAACACCGTTCACGATCGAATTCCGTCAATCCTGATTGACCGGTGCCGTGATGCGGAACACTAACCCCACCGTGAACGGGCGAGGTGGGCACTTTCGTCGTTTCGCTTCTGTGGCCGCACCCCGTCCGTACGCTCTGTCTGTGCCATGCGGCTACCGCGCATGGCACAGCGTCGGTGGGGGCCGACGTCTGATCAGGGGGCGAGGATCTCCGCCCCGCATCCGGTGCCGCCTGGGGGGCGACTGTGACACGTATCCGGGTACTGGTGGTGGACGATCACCGTATCTTCGCGGAGTCCTTGGCCGCCGCCCTCGCGGCGGAGCAGGACGTCGACGTGGCGGCGGCGGGCAGTGGGCCCGCCGCGCTGCGCTGTCTGGAGCGCGGGGCGGCCGAGGGGCGCCGCTTCGACGTCGCGCTGGTGGACGCCGACCTGGGCGGCGCGGTGACGGCTCCGGCCCTTCCCTCCCTCAGCACGGCCCCCGGAGGTGCCCCCAGGGGTGCACCCACCCCGCGCCCCGCGGATGCCCTGCCCGCGAGCCCGCCCGCGGCGGACGGGATCGCCCTGGTCAGCGCGGTGCGCTCGGCGCACCCCGGGGCGCGCGCGGTGGTGCTGGCCGAGCGCGACGACGCCCGCCGGGCCGCGGCGGCGCTCCAGGCCGGGGCCTGCGGCTGGGTCGCCAAGGACTCGTCGCTCTCCCGGCTGCTCGCGGTCATCCGAGGTGTTCTGCGCGATGAGACGCATCTGCCGCCCGCCCTGCTCACCGGGGTGCTGCGGGAGCTGACCGCGGCCCGCAAGCACCGCACCGAGAGCGAGCGGCTGGTGGAGTCGCTGACTCCGCGTGAGCGCGAGGTGCTGCGCTGCATGGTGGCGGGGCTGGGCCGCAAGGCGGTCGCCGAGCGTCTCTACCTCTCCCCGCACACCGTCCGTACGCACATGCAGAACGTGCTCGGCAAGCTCGGGGTGCACTCCACGCTGGCCGCCGTCGCGCTGGCCCGCCGGGCGGGCGTCGGGCCCGTCGACCTGGACTCAGCCGGGGATGTTGTCGAACGGGGCAGTCAACTGGCGTAGCAGGCCGGCCAGGTCGGCCCGCTGGGCCTGGGTCAGTTCGCTCAGGATCGCCCGTTCCTGAGCCAGTAGTCCGGCCAGTGCCTGGTCGGCGCGGTCGCGTCCCTCGGGGGTGAGCCGGACCAGCACGCCCCGCCGGTCGCTGGGATCGGGCAGTCGCTCCACAAGGCCCTTTTTCGCCAGCCTGTCGATGCGGTTGGTCATGGTGCCCGAGGTGACCAGCGTCTGGGTGAGCAGCTGCCCGGGTGAGAGCTGGTACGGAGCCCCCGCGCGGCGCAGGGAGGTCAGGACGTCGAACTCCCACGGCTCCAGGTTGTGCTCGGCGAACGCGAGCCTTCGGGCCCGGTCGAGATGGCGGGCGAGCCTGCTGACCCGGCTCAGTACTTCCAGCGGCTCCACGTCGAGGTCAGGGCGCTCGCGGCGCCATGCTGCGACCAGCCGATCGACCTCGTCCTCCATGGAGATCAGTGTAGTAGGTCTGTCGACATGAAGTCTCTTGACGTCAAGAGATAGAAAGCGTGATGGTGGGCATCGAAGCGGGAGCACAGCTCCACCCCGGATCTACCGCACTTCGCTAGGGGGCTCGACCCATGCACACCGCTCCGCACTGGGACCCACACCAATACCTACGGCACGCCACCCACCGGACCCGCCCCTTCCATGACCTGCTGGCCCGCGTGCCACAGCTGCCCGCCGCCAGCCGCCCCGCCCGGATCGCGGATCTCGGCTGCGGCCCCGGCAACGTCACCGCCCTGCTCGCCGACCGCTGGCCCGACGCCCTGATCACCGGGTTCGACAACTCCGCCGAGATGCTGGCGGAGGCCGGCACCCGCGCGGGGCGCACCCCCGGCGGCGGGTGGCTGGACTTCCGGTTCGCCGACGCCGCGCACTGGGTGCCGGACGAGACGTACGACCTGATCGTCTCCAGCGCCGCGCTCCAGTGGGTGCCCCGCCACGCCGACTCCTTCCCCGCGTGGGTGGACGCCCTGGTCCCCGGCGGCACCTTCGCCTTCCAGGTCCCCGGCAACTTCACCTCCCCCAGCCACGCGCTGCTCGGCGAGCTGTGCGACAGCCCCCCATGGCGGGACCGGCTGGGCGGCCACGGGAGCCGCTTCGTCCACATCCTCGCCCCGGTCGACTATCTGGAGCGGCTCTCGGCGCTCGGCTGCGCGGTGGACGTGTGGGAGACCACGTACGTCCAGCTGCTGGAGGGGGAGGACCCGGTCCTGGACTGGGTCAAGGGCACCGCCCTGCGCCCGGTCCTCACCGCGCTGCGCGACGACCCCGAGGCGACCGAGGAGTTCCTCGCCGAATACCGGGACCTGCTGCGCAAGGCGTATCCCGCCGGTCCTTACGGCACACCCTTCCCGTTCCGGCGCATCTTCGTCGTGGCCCGCAGAGAGAACGCGTGAACGGAGAACGTGTAGAGAGGGAACGCGGGACCAGGATGCCGGACGGGCCCCGAGCCCGCCCGGCCTCCGGTCAGCTGCGGCGGTGGCCGACCAGGCGCGGCTTCGGCTCCAGGCCGTCGAGCCCGTGCCAGGCCAGGTTCACCAGGTGCGCCGCCACCTCGGCCTTCTTGGGCTTGCGGACGTCCAGCCACCACTGGCCGGTCAGTGCGACCATGCCCACCAGCGCCTGCGCGTACAGCGGCGCCAGCTTCGCGTCGAAGCCGCGGGCCTTGAACTCCAGGCCCAGGATGTCCTCGACCTGGGTGGCGATGTCGCTGATCAGCGAGGCGAAGGTGCCGGTGGACTGGGCGACGGGGGAGTCCCGGACCAGGATCCGGAACCCGTCGGTGTACTCGTCGATGTAGTCCAGCAGCGCGAACGCCGCCTGCTCCAGCAGCTCCCGCGGGTGGCCCGCGGTCAGCGCTCCCGTGACCATGTCGAGGAGCTGCCGCATCTCGCGGTCGACCACCACCGCGTACAGCCCCTCCTTGCCGCCGAAGTGCTCGTACACCACCGGCTTGGAGACCCCGGCCTTGGCCGCGATCTCCTCCACCGAGGTGCCCTCGAAACCCCGCTCGGCGAACAGGGCCCGACCGATGTCCAGCAGCTGCTCACGGCGTTCCTTGCCGGTCATCCGCACCCGGCGGGCGCGTCGGCCCCCCGTGGCCGCGGACCGTTCCCGCTGCTTGCCGCCGTTGCTTCTGCCGTTCTCGATCGCCACGTCGTCCATCATGCCTCCCCCCGCCGTGGGCACCCCCATGCGGTGCCCTTACTTGCGCCGGGCGTCGATGCGGGCCTCGCTGGGCCACCGCACGTCGTACGCCCAGCCCGCCTTCTCGAACCAGCGGATGATCCGGGCGCTGGAGTCCAGCTGCCCCCTCATCACGCCGTGGCGCGCGCAGGTCGGGTCGGCGTGGTGGAGGTTGTGCCACGACTCGCCGCACGACAGCACCGCCAGCCACCAGACATTTCCGGACTTGTCGCGCGACTTGAACGGGCGCTTGCCGACCGCGTGGCAGATCGAGTTGATCGACCAGGTGACATGGTGCAGCAGCGCCACCCGCACGAGTGAACCCCAGAAGAACGCGGTTGCCGCGCCCTGCCAGGACCAGGTCACCAGCCCGCCGATCACGGGCGGGATCATCAGCGAGACCACCGTCCACAGCACGAACTGCCGGGAGACCCTCCGGATCGCGTCGTCCTTGATCAGGTCCGGCGCGTACTTGTGCTGCGGGGTCTGCTCCTCGTCGAACATCCAGCCGATGTGCGCCCACCACAGCCCCTTCATCAGGGCCGGGACCGTCTCGCCGAACCGCCACGGCGAGTGCGGGTCGCCCTCGGCGTCGGAGAACTTGTGGTGCTTGCGATGGTCGGCCACCCAGCGCACCAGCGGCCCCTCGACCGCCAGCGACCCGGCGATGGCCAGCGCGATCCGCAGCGGCCGCTTCGCCTTGAACGAGCCATGCGTGAAGTAGCGGTGGAAGCCGATCGTGATGCCGTGGCAGCCGATGTAATACATGGCGGTCATCAGGGCAAGATCCAGCCAGCTGACGCCCCAGCCCCAGGCGAGGGGGACCGCCGCGGCCAGCGCGACGAAGGGGACGACGATGAACAGCAGCAGGGTGATCTGCTCGACGGACCGCTTGCTGTCGCCGCCGAGAGTGGCGGAGGGAAACGGGGTCTCCTGCGCCTTCGGCGCGTCCTCGACGACGTCGGGGCTTGCAGTCATGGGTTCCCTCAGGGGGCTCGGGGGGACGGCTACGGTTCCGTAACCTACGGCGACGTAAGTATGGCAGGGCTCGGAGACCGGGCAAGAGGGCTGTGCCATCTGCGCGCCGCCCGCCACCTATCCTGGGGGGCGTCGGACAGCGCGGTCCGCACCCCGCCAGATGTGCTCATTTCCCGCAAGGAGCCGCACCTGTGAGCAGTGCCGACAACACCAACGCCGCCCTGCGCGCCGATATCCGCCGGCTGGGCGACCTGCTCGGTGAGACCTTGGTCCGCCAGGAGGGACCCGAGCTACTCGACCTCGTCGAGCGGGTCCGCGCACTCACCCGTACGGATGGTGAGGCCGCCGCCGGGCTGCTCGGCTCCACGGACCTGGAGACCGCCGCCAAGCTCGTCCGCGCCTTCTCCACCTACTTCCATCTGGCCAACGTCACCGAGCAGGTGCACCGCGGGCGGGAACTGCACGCCCGGCGCGCCGCCGAGGGCGGCCTCCTCGCCCGCACCGCCGACCAGCTCAAGGACGCCGACCCCGAGCACCTGAGGCAGACCGTCGAGCACCTGAACGTGCGGCCGGTCTTCACCGCCCACCCCACCGAGGCCGCCCGCCGCAGCGTGCTGAACAAGCTGCGCCGGATCGCCGCCCTGCTGGACGGGCTCGCCGCGGGCGACGACGCCCGCCGCACCCAGCGGCGGCTCGCGGAGAACATCGACCTGCTGTGGCAGACCGACGAGCTGCGCGTCGCCCGGCCCGAGCCCGCCGACGAGGCCCGTAACGCGATCTACTACCTGGACGAGCTGCACGCCAACGCCGTCGGCGACGTCCTGGAGGACCTCAGCGCCGAACTGGAGCGCGTCGGGGTCCCGCTGCCCGCCGGCACCCGCCCGCTGACCTTCGGCACCTGGATCGGCGGCGACCGCGACGGCAACCCCAACGTCACCCCCGAGGTGACCTGGGAGGTGCTGATCCTCCAGCACGAGCACGGCATCACCGACGCCCTGGCCGCCGTGGACGACCTGCGCGCCGCCCTGTCCAACTCCATCCGCAACAGCGGCGCCACCGAGGAACTGCTCTCCTCCCTCCAGCGCGACCTGGAGCTGCTGCCGGAGATCAGCCCGCGCTACAAGCGCCTCAACGCCGAGGAGCCGTACCGCCTCAAGGCCACCTGCGTACGGCAGAAGCTGGTCAACACCCGCGAGCGGCTGGCGAACGGCACCCCGCACCAGGTGGGCCGCGACTACCTCGGCAGCGGCGAACTCCTGGCCGACCTCGTCCTCATCCAGCAGTCGCTGCGCGCCCACCGGGGCGAGCTGATCGCCGACGGCCGCGTCGAGCGGACCGTCCGCACCCTGGCCGCCTTCGGCCTGCAGCTCGCCACGATGGACGTACGCGAGCACGCCGACGCCCACCACCACGCGCTCGGGCAGCTCTTCGACCGGCTCGGCGAGGAGTCCTGGCGGTACGCCGACATGCCGCGCGACTACCGCCGCAAGCTGCTCGCCAAGGAGCTGCGCTCGCGCCGCCCCCTCGCGCCGTCCCCCGCGCCGCTGGACGCCGCCGGAGCCAAGACCCTCGGGGTCTTCCACACCGTCAGGGAAGCCTTCGAACGGTTCGGCCCCGAGGTCGTGGAGTCGTACATCATCTCCATGTGCCAGGGCGCGGACGATGTCTTCGCGGCCGCCGTGCTGGCCCGCGAGGCCGGTCTGATCGACCTGCACGCGGGCTGGGCGAAGATCGGCATCGTGCCGCTGCTGGAGACCACGGACGAGCTGAGGATCGCCGACCGGCTGCTGGACGAGATGCTCGCCGACCCCTCCTACCGGCGGCTGGTCGCCCTGCGCGGCGATGTCCAGGAGGTCATGCTCGGGTACAGCGACTCGTCGAAGTTCGGCGGCATCACCACCAGCCAGTGGGAGATCCACCGCGCCCAGCGCCTGCTGCGCGACGTCGCACACCGGCACGGCGTGCGGCTGCGGCTCTTCCACGGCCGCGGCGGCACCGTCGGCCGCGGCGGCGGCCCCACCCACGACGCGATCCTCGCCCAGCCGTGGGGCACCCTCGACGGCGAGATCAAGGTCACCGAGCAGGGCGAGGTCATCTCCGACAAGTACCTGGTCCCGGCGCTGGCGCGGGAGAACCTGGAACTGACCGTCGCCGCCACCCTCCAGGCGTCCGCGCTGCACACCGCGCCGCGCCAGTCCGACGAGGCGCTGGCCCGCTGGGACGCGGCGATGGAGACGGTCTCCGAGGCCGCGCACGGCGCGTACCGGCGGCTGGTCGAGGACCCGGACCTGCCCGCCTACTTCTTCGCCGCCACCCCGGTGGACCAGCTCGCCGAGCTCCACCTGGGCTCCCGCCCGTCCCGCCGCCCGGACTCGGGCGCGGGCCTGGACGGCCTGCGGGCCATCCCGTGGGTCTTCGGCTGGACCCAGTCGCGGCAGATCGTGCCGGGCTGGTTCGGCGTCGGCTCGGGACTGAAGGCGGCGCGCGAGGCCGGACTCGACGGGGTGCTGGACGAGATGCACCAGCACTGGCACTTCTTCCGGAACTTCCTGTCCAACGTGGAGATGACGCTCGCCAAGACGGATCTGCGGATCGCGCGGCACTACGTGGAGACGCTGGTGCCGGAGCCGCTGCGGCATGTCTTCGACGTGATCGAGGCGGAGCACGAGCTGACGGTGCGCGAGGTGCTGCGCGTCACGGGCGAGGCGGAGCTGCTGGACGCCAACCCGGTGCTCCAGCAGACGCTGCGGGTACGGGACGCCTACCTCGACCCGATCTCGTACCTCCAGGTCGCCCTGCTGGACCGGCAGCGCAGCGCGCGAGAGCACGGCGAGGAGCCGGACCCGCTGCTGGCCCGGACCCTGCTGCTGACGGTGAACGGCGTGGCGGCGGGCCTGCGCAACACGGGGTGACCTCCCGGTCGGGCGCCGTGGTGTTCTGCCCCTGGGGGCAGAGGTGTATTCCGGGGCTGCGCCCCGGGCCCCGGTCGCCGGCGAGCTGCGCCGCCGGCGATGTTCCGGGGCCCGGCGGCAGCGGGCTTCGCCGCTGCCGGGCGCGTTCGGGTCGCCCGGGTCAGCCGCGGGACATGCGGCGGACGAGGAGGCCGCCGCCGACGAGCAGCGCCGCGGCCGCGCCGCCGATGACCCAGACGGCGGAACCGGCGCCGGTCTCGGCGAGATTGCCGTCCTCCGCCTCGGCGGAGGCGGACGGGGACGCGCCGGGGGCGGCCGCGGAGCCCGACTCGGACGGGGTCGCCGGGGTGGACGGCTTCGCGGACGGGCCCGCGGACGTCGACGCGGACGCCGACGGAGCGGTGGTCGCGCCGTCCTCGTCCTTGCCCTCGCAGTCGGTCCAGAAGACCTTGTGCTTGGCCTTGCCGTGCTCGCCGTCGAAGTTCCAGATCAGCTTGTAGTGGCCGTCGGGCAGGGAGAGGTCCGTGGAGCGGCCGTGCCCCTTGTCGTCCAGCGTGATCGCGCCGGACTTGGCCTCGGCGCCCTTCGTGCCGGTGGGCGGCATCTCGACGATCTTCCAGTCGGCCTGCTGGCGGCCGTCGAAGCCGAAGGCGTCGAGGTAGAAGGTGCACACATGGGGCTCGTTCTTGCGGAGCTCCTCGCCGGTCGCGGCATCGTGGATCTTCACGGTGCCGTTGTCGCCGGGCGGGGTCGCGTACGCGGCGGGCGCGAGCAGCAGGGAAACCGCTGCGGCCGAGACCGCGCAGGCCGCGGGGAGAGTGCGCATGGGGGATACCAACTTCGGTGTCTACGGGGAAGTCGGGGGGTGGCGGCTCAGCTTCCTGGCAGCCCGACCGCTGGTCAACAGGGATTGCGAGGCATGCGCGGCTTTGGGGGGCAGTTGTCCCTATAACCCCGGGTAACGATCCGGTGAATGCGCCGTTCCGGATACGGCTCGAAGCGTCGAAGCGTCGAAGCGTCGAACGTGCTGTGCGCGGCCGCGGCGGCTACAGCGTCGCGAACGAGGCGATCAGCAGCGCCGCTCCCGCGATCCCCATGCCCCATCCGGTGCGCCGCATCCGCAGCCCGCCTGCCAGCACCACCGCCGCCAGCAGCAGCGAGCCGCCCAAGGGCACCCAGGCGTGCAGCACGCCCGCCGTCCCGGTCCGTACGGCCTGGTCGGTGCCGGGCTTGACCGCCACCGGCAGCCGGTCGCCGCCGCCGTCCGCGACCGCCGCGTCGACCCGCAGCGCGGCGCGCGGCTCTCCTGAGTGTCCGATCGGCGTGAACGACCCGGTGCACCACTCGTCCCCGCACGAGCGGACCGTGAGCGTGCCCCGCTCGCGGCCCTTGGTGAGCATGGCGTGCTGCGCCGTACCCCACGAGGCCCACACGCCCGCGGCGACGATGAGGAGGGCGATGAGCGCCACGGCCGTGTTCTTGGCGAGCAGCAGCAGTCCGTAGGCGCTCTCGCCCATGCGGCGCGTACGGCTCCGCTTGGAGCGGAGCGCTCCGCTCGTGGAAGACATGGCCGCGATCCTTGGCCATGGGCGAGGGCCGGGTCAACCTCGGGAGGATGGTTCGGCGGGCCCTGCGCGGCTTGTCGGGCCTGGCCGGATTTCAGGAGTTGTACGTGCTCTGGGCGCGTTCGAGGCCGTCGACGATCAGCGTCTCCACGGCGTCCGCCGCGCGGTCCACGAAGTAGTCCAGCTCCTTGCGCTCGGTGCTGGAGAAGTCCTTGAGGACGAACGCCGCGACGTCCATCCGGCCCGGCGGCCGCCCGATCCCGAACCGTACGCGGAGGTAGTCGGGGCCCAGCGACTTGGTGATCGACTTCAGTCCGTTGTGACCGTTGTCGCCGCCGCCCAGCTTCAGCCGCAGCGCGCCGTAGTCGATGTCCAGTTCGTCGTGGACCGCGATGATCTGGTCGACCGGCACCTTGTAGAAGTCGCGCAGCGCCGTGGTCGGCCCACCGGACAGGTTCATGAACGACATCGGCTTGGCGACGACGACCCGGCGGCTCGCGGGGCCCGGCGGGCCGACCCGCCCCTCCACCACCTGCGCGCGCGCCTTGTGCGCCTTGAAGCGGCCGCTCATCCGCTCCGCGAGCAGGTCGGCCACCATGAAGCCCACGTTGTGGCGGTTGGCGGCGTACTCGGGGCCGGGGTTGCCCAGTCCCACGACCAGCCACGGGCTCGCGGTGTCGCTCATCTGCTGCTCTCCTGTGCGTGTGCCGCCGCCCCGCTCCGGAGAGCGGGGCGGCGGCAGAGAAGGGGTTTCCGGGGCAGGGCCCGGAAGGCGGGGCGGAACCCCGGGAGGCGTCAGGCCTCGGCGCCCTCGGCCTCGCCCTCGGTGGCCTCCGCGGGGGCCTCGGCCTGGGCGGCGACGACCTGGAGCACGACGGCGTCCTCATCCACGGCCAGGGTGGAGCCCTTGGGCAGCTCGATGTCCTTGGCGAGCACCGAGTGACCGGCGTCCAGGCCCGCGACGGAGACCGTGACGGACTCCGGGATGTGGGTGGCCTCGGCCTCGATCGGCAGCGCGTTGAGGATGTGCTCCAGCAGGTTGCCGCCCGGGGCCAGCTCGCCCTCGGTGTGGACCGGGACCTCGACGGTGACCTTCTCGCCGCGCTTGACCAGCAGCAGGTCGACGTGCTCGATGAAGCCCTTCAGCGGGTCGCGCTGCACGGCCTTGGGGATGACGAGCTCGTTCTTGCCCTCGATGTCGAGGCCGATGAGCACGTTCGGGGTCTTCAGCGCGAGCATCAGGGCGTGGCCCGGCAGGTTCACGTGGACCGGGGCGGCGCCGTGGCCGTAGATGACGGCGGGGACCTTCTGCTCCCGGCGGGCGCGGCGCGCGGCGCCCTTGCCGAACTCGTTGCGGATCTCAGCGGAGATCTTGACCTCAGCCATGAGCACTCCTCGTAGTCGAAAGATCGATCTGGTGGGCGTCACCCGGCCCACGACAGACCTGCTACGAAGAGCGCGTCGATAACGGATGAGCTGTGCGGACACAGCCTCCCTCGCCGAGCAACTCACCGATTCTATCCCACCCGCTTGTCAACTGCGGACGCACGACCGAGGCACGGCGGACACACGACTGAGGCCACCCCGCATCCGGGGTGGCCTCAGTGGGATGCCGTTGCCGTAAGCCGGACACGGGACCGGCCTTACTCGTCGAACAGGCTCGTGACCGAGCCGTCCTCGAAGACCTCGCGCACGGCGCGCGCGATCGTCGGAGCCATCGACAGCACCGTGACCTTGTCCAGCTCGATCTCGTTGGGGGTCGGCAGCGTGTTGGTGAACACGAACTCGCTGACCTTGGAGTTCTTCAGGCGGTCGGCGGCCGGGCCGGACAGCACGCCGTGCGTGGCCGTCACGATGACGTCCGCGGCGCCGTTGGCGAACAGCGCGTCGGCCGCGGCGCAGATGGTGCCACCGGTGTCGATCATGTCGTCGACCAGGACGCAGACCCGGCCCTCCACATCGCCGACGACCTCGTGGACGGTCACCTGGTTGGCCACGTCCGGGTCACGCCGCTTGTGCACGATCGCCAGCGGGGCGCCGAGCCGGTCGCACCAGCGGTCGGCCACGCGCACGCGGCCGGCGTCCGGGGAGACGATGGTGAGCTTGGAGCGGTCCACCTTGGCGCCCACGTAGTCGGCGAGGACCGGCAGCGCGAAGAGGTGGTCGACCGGGCCGTCGAAGAAGCCCTGGATCTGGTCGGTGTGCAGGTCGACCGTGAGGATGCGGTCGGCGCCCGCCGTCTTGAGCAGGTCGGCGATCAGCCGGGCCGAGATGGGCTCGCGGCCGCGGTGCTTCTTGTCCTGGCGGGCGTAGCCGTAGAACGGGACGATCACGGTGATGCTGCGCGCCGAGGCCCGCTTGAGCGCATCGATCATGATCAGCTGTTCCATGATCCACTGATTGATCGGGGTCGTGTGGCTCTGGATCACAAAGCAGTCCGCGCCACGCGCGGACTCCTGGAAGCGGACGTAGATCTCGCCGTTGGCGAAGTCGAATGCCTTGGTCGGGACCAAGCTGACGCCCAACTGGTGGGCGACCTCCTCGGCCAGCTCGGGGTGGGCGCGGCCGGAGAAGAGCATCAGCTTCTTCTCGCCGGTCGTCTTGATCCCGGTCACAGCACAGTCTCCTTGAGTATCACTTCATGTGCTATTGATGCGCTTCTTTACGGTACGCCCCGCACGGCGCACCCGCGCACGGTCACTTCGCGCCGTCGTCGTCCTGACGGGCGGCCTGGGCGGCCTGGGCGGCAGCGCTTCCGGGGCGCTTGCGGGCCACCCAGCCCTCGATGTTCCGCTGCTGGCCTCGGGCGACAGCGAGCGAACCCGGGGGTACGTCCTTGGTGATGACCGAGCCGGCGGCGGTGTAGGCGCCGTCTCCGATCGTGACAGGAGCCACAAACATGTTGTCCGAGCCGGTCTTGCAGTGGGAGCCGACCGTGGTGTGGTGCTTGGCCTCGCCGTCGTAGTTCACGAAGACGCTCGCGGCACCGATGTTGGTGTACTCGCCGATGGTCGCGTCGCCCACGTAGGACAGATGCGGCACCTTGGTGCCCTCGCCGATCTCGGCGTTCTTCATCTCCACGTACGTACCCGCCTTGGCCTTGCGGCCGAGCCTGGTGCCGGGGCGCAGATACGCGTACGGGCCGACGGAGGCGCCCTCGCCGACCACGGCGCTGTCGGCGACGGTGAAGCTGACCGTGGCGCCCTCGTCGACGGTGGTGTCGGTGAGCCGGGAGTTCGGGCCGACCTCGGCGCCGGCGCCGACGTGGGTGGCGCCCAGCAGCTGGGTGCCCGGGTGCACCAGCGCGTCCGCGCCGAAGGTGACGGTGACGTCCACCCAGGTGGTGGCCGGGTCCACGACGGTCACCCCGGCCAGCATGGCCTGGTGCAGCAGCCGCTCGTTGAGCAGCTTGCGGGCCTCGGCGAGCTGGACCCGGTTGTTGATCCCGACGATCTCGCGGTGGTCGGCGGCGACGGAGGCGCCGACCCGGTGCCCGGCCTCGCGCAGGATGCCCAGCACATCGGTGAGGTACTCCTCACCCTGGCTGTTGTCGGTGCGCACCTTGCCGAGCGCGTCGGTGAGCAGCTGCGCGTCGAACGCGAAGACCCCGGAGTTGATCTCGTGGATCGCGCGCTCGGCCTCGGTGGCGTCCTTGTGCTCCACGATCGCGGTCACGGCGCCGTCCGCGCCGCGCACGATCCGGCCGTAGCCGGTGGCGTCGGGCACCTCGGCCGTCAGTACGGTCACGGCGTTGCCGTCGGCGGCGTGGGTGCCGGCGAGCGCCGTGAGGGTCTCGCCGGTGAGCAGCGGGGTGTCGCCGCAGACGACCACCACGGTGCCGTCGAGGGCGACGCCGGAGGCGCTCAGCTCCTCCAGGCCCATCCGGACCGCGTGCCCGGTGCCGTTCTGCTCGGCCTGGACGGCCGTGCGGACTCCGGGATCGGCCTCGGCGAGGTGGGCGGCGACCTGCTCGCGGGCGTGTCCGACGACCACGACGAGGTGTTCGGGGTCCAGTGCGCGCGCGGCCGCGACCACATGTCCGACGAGGGAGCGGCCGCAGATGGGGTGCAGGACCTTGGGAGTCGCCGACTTCATGCGGGTGCCCTCACCCGCTGCGAGGACGACGACGGCTGCCGGGCGGTTGGCGCTCACGGGTGGTGCCCTTCGGCTTCGGGGGTGGACACCCGCAGGATACCGGGGCGTTCCTCGGCGGAAACGAGGACGGGTCCCGACCCGATGGTCAGGACCCGTAGAAGGATGGCTCCCCTGCAAGGATTCGAACCTTGACAAACGGCACCAAAAACCGCTGTGCTGCCTGATTACACCACAGGGGATTGCAAAGCGCGCCAAACCGGACAATTGGCCCTGTCGCCGGGATGGCCATGCCTACTATGCCGTACCTCCGGCCCCGGACGCGACGCCCCCCGGCCCGTGCCCCTGGTCCATGCCGCGCCCCACGTCCGTCCCGTGGAGGGCGTGCGTCCGGTTCGCGCACGCTCCGTGCGCCCCCGAAAACCGATGGCGGCCGGTCGTACATTGGTGCGTATGAGCGGAACGGGGGAAGCCGTCGAGGAGGGCATGCCTGCTGGCAGGCCCCGGGGGCCGTGGTGGTGGCCACGGCGAAGAAGTGTCGTCCTCGACGTCACGCTGGCACTGATCTCGGCGGCCGAATGCGGCGCCGAAGGCATTCTGTTCGCACGCGACGCACGGCTGCCCGTGGCGTTCGGGGTCGTCCTCGGCGTCCTGGTCGGCGCGTCGCTGGTGCTGCGGCGGCGCTGGCCGGTCGCGGTCGTCCTGGTATCCGTCGCGGTGACGGCCGCCGAGATGGGCCTGCTGCTGACCGTCGTGGGTCTGTACACCCTCGCCGCGTCCGACATTCCGCGCCGCATCACGGCCGTGCTCCTGGGCATGTCCTTCGCCGCCACGTTGATCGTCACCACGTTCACCTTCAACCGGGACATGGAGGGCGACTGGAACCAGCAGTGGATGTGGGTGGCCCCGCTCGTCGCGCTGCTGGCGATCGGCGTCACCGCCCCGCCCGTACTCCTCGGTCTGTACGTCGGCGCCCGGCGGCGCCTGGTGGAGAGCCTGCGGGAGCGCGCCGACGGCCTGGAGCGCGAGCTGTCCCTGCTCGCCGAGCGTGCCGAGGAGCGCGCCGAGTGGGCCCGTAACGAGGAGCGCACCCGGATAGCGCGGGAGATGCACGACGTCGTGGCGCACCGGGTGAGCCTGATGGTGGTGCACGCGGCGGCCCTCCAGGCGGTGGCGCTCAAGGACCCGGAGAAGGCGTCGAGGAACGCCGGGCTCGTCGGCGACATGGGCCGCCAGGCCCTCACCGAGCTGCGCACGATGCTCGGGGTGCTGCGCTCCGAGGACGGCGTGCCCGGCGCCGCGGCCGCCCGCCCGGTCCGGCCCGCACCCCTGGCGTCGGTGGCGGCGGCCGCCTCCGCGGCCGCGGACGAGGCCGCGGGCGGGCCGAGCCTGGCGGAGCTGGAGGCGCTGGTCGGGCAGTCGCGCACGGCCGGGATGGCCGTCGAGCTGTCGGTGGAGGGGGAGGAGCGGCGGTACGCGCCGCGCGTGGAACAGGCCGCGTACCGGGTGGTCCAGGAGGCGCTGACCAACGTGCACAAGCACGCGCCCGGCGCCGAGACCCGGGTCCGGCTGGCCCGCCGGGACGCGGAGGTCGCGGTCCTGGTGGAGAACGGGCCGTCGGACCGGTGCGCGGCGGACGCGGACCTGCCCAGCGGCGGAAACGGCCTGATCGGGATGCGGGAACGGGTGGCGACGCTCGGCGGCGGCTTCGTCTCGGGCCCGACGGACACCGGCGGCTTCCGGGTCTCGGCGGTGATACCGGGAAAACCCAGCCCTTCCGGGAGCACCTCTGAGGGTCCCCCTGGGGGCACCGCCCAGCGGCCGCGCTGGGGGAGGAGTCCGGGGGAGGTGGCCGGGGGAGTTCAAGGAGCGGGGCCCGGGGCGGAGCCCCGGTGAGGAATCACGCCCCGCCGCGCGCCAACCGCTGCGGCAGTAAACCGGTGATCAGGGTGGCCAGCGCCGCGTCCAGGTCCACACCCAGGAACCAGTCCCCGGTGTGGTCGAGGCTGTAGACCCGCCCCTCCGCGTCGATCGTCAGCAGGGCCTGCCCGTGCGCCTCCTCGCCCAGCGGGGCGACCTCGGTGCCCAGCGCCCGGCCCAGGTCCGCGAGCGTACGGGACAGGTGCAGGCCGCTCATCGGGTCGATCCGGAACGGGGTCGGCGCGATCTGCCGCCCCGAGCCGGGCGGCTGCACCCACAGCCCGCCGAACTCGGCCCATGCCTCGACGGCCGCGGGGAAGACGCGGTGCCGGTGGCCGGCCGGGGACTCGTGGGCGCGCAGCGTGTCCGCCCACACCTCCGCCTGCCGGATGTCCCAGCGGCCCGGCTGCCAGCCCGCCTCGCGCAGGGTCGCGTCGACGGCGACGGAGAAGCGGGTCGCCGCCGTACGGTCGAAAGCGCGCATCGATCAGCCCCTGTCCGTGCCGGCCGCGCCGGACTCGGGGGCGCCGACGCTGCGTACACCGAAGTGGGACAGGAGCGCCGAGCAGGACCGGCAGGGCTGAGCGTAGCCGCCGTGCCGGGGGTCGCCCTCCTCCCGGATGTGCCGGGCGGTGATCTTCGCCTGCTTCAGTGCCCGCCGCGCCTCGCTGTTGGTCAGTGGCTTGCGTGAGGCGCGCTTGCTCCGCGCGCCCTCCACGCCGGTCAGATGGCGGGAGAGCAGGACGGCCTCCGGGCAGCGGCCGGTGAACCGCTCGCGCTGGGCGGTGCCGAGTGTGTCGAAGAAGTCCTGGACGAGCGGGTGGAGCGCGGGCGGCTGATCGGCCTTGCTCGCGGTGCAGGTGAGCGTCTCGCCGCGGACCGTGAGCGCGGCGGCGACCGCGGGCAGGATGCCGTCTCGGCGGTGCAGCAGCGCGGGCGGCCCGTCCGCCGCGTCGGCGCCCCAGCTCAGCCGGGGATCACCGGCCGCGGGCGCGGTGGCGCCACGACCCTCCGTAGTCTTCATGGCGGTCTTTCCCTCCCTGCGCAATCCGCGCGCAATCCCCCTGTTGCGGGGGTCAGCCTGCCAAATGGGGCGGGTGGTGCGGAAGTCAGGTGTCAACCGGGCGCGTCGCGAGCGGCCGGATGTCACTGTGGGTGCCGGGGCGGGGTCCGCTGTTGCGGCACCGCTTAGGCTGTCGGTCAGTAGCCAGCAGCAGCAGGGGGCAACCGCCATGACGACAGGTCGGCTCGGGCAGCATGCCGCGCCACCGAACACGGCCTACGCCGGGCAGGTCGTGCACTTCCCGGATCCGGTTCGGGCTGCCCGTCACCCCAGAGGTGTACGGGTGGATGAAAGCGGCTATCCGGACTTTTCTCCGTATGCGCGGGCGGCTGCCGAAATCGCCGAGCCGCCCGAGGGATTCGGTGTCGACGAGTTGCGGCTGACGGACTTCGTCTCCGCCAACGCCGCGCTGCACAACGTCGGCCACGAGCTGTGGGACGGGCTGTCGTCGGTCGCCACCCCGCACGGCTGGACCTGGCACCACGTCGCCGGTACGCGCCGCATGGAGCTGATCCCCGCCGAGGTGAAGGCGCTGCTGCGGCACCACGGAGGGCTCGCCACGGCCGCCGTCGACCAGGGCAAGCGCGGCACACGCCCGCTCCAGGAGACCCGGCCGGTGCACTTCGGGCTGCCCAAGCGCGGCATATCGGTCACCGAGGAGCAGGTGCTGGGCGTCGAGGAGGACCTCGGCTACCGGCTTCCGGAGGCGTACCGCTCGTTCCTGAAGGCGGCGGGCGGCTGCGCGCCGGTGGGCGCCGCGCTCGACGCCGAGCTGGGGCTCCTGGTCGACCAGCCCTTCTTCACGGTGCGGGAGGAAGCGGCGGTCAACGACCTCGTGTACGTCAACAAGTGCCTCCGGGACCACTTCACCAAGGACTACCTGGGTGTCGGGTTCGTGCAGGGCGGCGTGATCGCGGTCAAGGTGAAGGGCGACGCGATCGGCTCGGTGTGGTTCTGCGCGTACGACGACGCGCGTGACCAGGACGGCTGGACGGTCCAGGACCGGGTCGAGCGGCTGATGCTGCCCTGCGGCGACGACTTCGACGCGTTCCTGCTGCGGCTCGCGGGCAACCCGCCGGAGCTGGAGACCGTGGCGCATCTGATGGTGGACGGCGGCTTCGCGTACGCCGTCCCGGCGGAGGGGTGAGCGCGATGGTGACGTTCGCGCAGGCACAGGAGCGCGCGGAGCAGTGGGTCAACGCCGGCGTGCCGGGCTACCAGCAGCGCGAGGTCCGGGTGCGCGAGTTCGGGCTGGGCTTCGTCGCCTGGGCCGAGGACCGCGAGGGCGGGCCGGTCTCCGGCGCGGCCACGGAGAGCGCGCGCCTGGTCATCGCCCGCGACAGCGGGGAGACCACGCTGTGGCCGGGGCTGCCGGTCGGCGAGGTCATCCGCCGGTACGAGGAGGCGTACGGGACGGTCCAGGACGACCCGGCCGAGACGCCTCCGCCGCAGCGCATCGACCTCAACGCGACCTCCTTCCTGCTGACGCCGCCGGAGTGGCTCCAGGAGGCGGCGGACGCGATCGGCATCCCGGACCGGCGCCAGAGCGCTACCGGCGGCACGTCGGGCGGTGTGCCGGGTGGCTCGCCCCGTGGCGCGGCGGGCAGCGCTTCCGGCGGTCCGTCGGACGGGGCGATAGGTGGCACGTCCGGTGCGGGCGGCGGCGATTCGGCGTCGGGCGCGGGTTCGCCGTCCGATGCCGTGCGTGGCGGCGGCCTGCCGGGCGGGGGGGCCGCGGGAGCGGGCGAGCCGTCCGATGCCGTGCGTGGCGCGGGCACGGGCCCCCACGCCGGATCGCAGGAGCCGGTCGACGCCGTGATGCGGGATGCCATGGCGCGGGACGGCGGGGCCATGGGCGGCGCGTCGTCCGGCGGAGTCTCCGCGGGGGGCCCGTCTGCCGGTGGCCCGGTCGGCGGCGCTCCGCACGGCGGCGCGGCGGCCGGTGCCGGTGCCGGCGGTCCGTGGGCTCCACCGGAGTCCGGTGTGCCCGGGGGCGGCGCGGCGGGCGCGTCCGCAGGCGCACCGTCTTTCGGTAACACGGAGGCGTCGTCCGGCGGTGCTCCGCACGGTGGCGCTCCGGCGGCCGGCCCCGGGGGCGGTGGTCCGTGGGCTCCGCCGGGTCCGGCGGGGTCCGGCGTGTCCGGGGCGGGCGTGCCCAGCGGCGGTACGCCGTGGGCCGACACCAACCCGCGCGGTGACGACGACGCCCGCTCGGTCGTCCCGCCCGCCACCGTCTTCGCCCCGCCGCTCGCGGGCTCCGACGACGAGGACACCCCTGTGCCGGGCGTGCGGCCCGACGCCAAGACCGAGCTGATGGCGGCGGGCAGCGCTCTGCCGCGCACGGCCATCGCCCCGGCGATCGAACTGCCGGGGCAGGGCGCGGCCGACATCGCCGCCGCGCCCACCAGCAAGGCCGCACCAGGCGGTGCTCCGGTGCCGCCGCCGGGCGTTCCGGGCGTTCCGGGCGGCCCGGCCGCGCCGGCCGCTCACGGTGTTCCGGGTGTGCCACCTGCTCCTGGTGCCCCTGGTGCTCCGGGCGTGCCTGGTGTCCCGGGTATGCCTGGTGCCCCTGGTGTGCCGCCCGCTCCGGGTGCCCCGGGTGCTCCGGGCGTACCGCCTGCTCCTGGTGTCCCCGGTGTTCCGGGTGTACCGCCTGCTCCTGGCGCTCCGGGTGCGGGGCCGGGTACGCCTCCGCCGCCGTCGGGGCCCGGCGCCCCGGGCGCACCCGCGGGTGGTTACGTACCGACCCAGCTGATGTCGGCGCTCGACCAGGAGAGCCTGGGCGGCGCCGCGGGAGCGGCGGGTCCGGGTGCGCCTGGTGCTCCGGGTGCGCCCGGCGCCGGTGGCGTCAACACGCCGCCGCCCGGTCCGCCCGGTGCCCCCGGCGGGGCGCACGCCGCCGCGACGATGCTCGCAGGACCCGGTCAGCCGGGGCAGGCGGGCCCGCTGCCGCCGGGTGTTCCAGGTGCTCCTGGGGTGCCTGCGGCTCCGGGTGCGCCCGGTGCTCCGGGTGTGCCCGGCCCGCCCGGTGCCCCTGGCGCGCCCGGCGTTCCGGGCCAGAGCGGTCCGCAGCCGCTCGGCCCGCCCGGTGCCCCTGGTATGCCCGCGGCTCCCGGCGCTCCTGGTCAGCACACCCCGCCGCCTGGCGCACCGGGTGCTCCCGGTGCGCCCGGTATGCCCGGGGGCGGTGCCCACCAGGCCGCCACCATGCTCGCCGGCGGCCCTGGTGCTCCCGGCGCTCCTGGTGCTCCGGGCGCCCCTGCGGCTCCGGGTGCCCCTGCGGCTCCGGGTGCCCCCGGTGCTCAGGCTGGTCCGCACACCCCACCGCTCGTATCGCCGGGCACTCCGCCGCCCGGCGGGGTGCACGCCGCCGCGACGATGCTCGCCGGTGGGCCCGGTGGGCCCGGTGGGCCCGGTGGGCCCGGTGGGCCGGGCGCGCCCGGGCAGCCGCCGCAGATGCCGGGTGCCCCCGGCATGCCCGGCCAGCCCGGGCCGGTTCCCCCTGGCGCCCCTGGTGCTCCCGGTATGCCCGGCGCGCCCGGCATGGTCCCGCCGCCCGGCTCGGGCCCGTACGGCTACCCGCAGGCCCCCACCGGCCTGCCGACCGTCGGCCCCGGCTATATGGCGGTCCTGCGCTACCGCGCGCAGGACGGCTCCGAGCAGCAGCTCATCCGCCGCTCCGCGCCCGGCACCCCGCACCCCGAGTGGCAGATCCTGCACGAGCTGCGCGCGATGAACGTCCCGCCGCAGCAGGTGCTGGAACTCCACACCGAGCTGGAGTCCTGCGATCTGCCCGGCGGTTACTGCGCCCGCATGATCCGCGAGAACTGGCCGCAGGTGCGGATCAGCCACACCGCCGCCTACGGCCGCGACCACGCCACCCGCCAGCAGGGCGTACGGCACCTGATCGAGCATCAGGGGGAGTTGCACCAGGTGGCCGACGGCCCCGCCCGCCCGGCGCCGAACCGGGTTCCGCTGCCGCACCCCAGCCAGGTGCAGCGGGTCCCGCCGGCGCCGCCGGAGGGCCTGGCGCAGGAGCTGGCCGGCGCGTTCGGACCGCAGGGCGTCTTCCGCTTCGACCAGCGCGCGGTGTCCCGCATGGGCGTGCCGGACGTGGTCGCGCAGACGCTGGTCTGGGCCGGTCTGCCGGGCGACTTCGGACCGTTCTTCTGGGCGCAGGCGCAGCCGGGCCGCCCGATCCCGACGCTGGCCGAGCTGGCGGCGGAGCGCGGTGTGCAGCCCGCCTCGGACGCCGGTTCGTACCTCGTCATGGGCAACGACTTCGGCCGTCAGCTGTGTGTGCAGTACGGCACGGCGCACATCGTGGCCGTGCCCGTCGAGGCCGGGCCCGGCGGGGCGCCGGTGCCGCCGCAGTTCGTGAACACCGGACTGCCGGAGTTCGTCCGCTGCATGGCGCTGCTCGGGCGGATGTGGCGACTGCGGTACGGGCTGACGCCCGAGCAGGCAGGCCGCTGGACCGTCGACTTCCAGGCCCAGCTCGCGGCCCTCGACCCGCCCGCGCTGTCCGCCCCCGACAACTGGTGGGCGGTCCTGCTGGAACAGATGTGGGACGGGCTGCTCTGACGGCCGTCCCTCGCGCCCTGCTCTGACAGGGTGGAACTGAACGCGCGTACGGCGCCCGACCGGAGGACCTGGTCGGGCGCCTTCCCTTTGCCCAGGACCGCCCCGAACAGCCCGGATTCCGGTTTTTCTCCCCGAGTAACTCATCTTCCACCCGGAAGTTAAGCGGAGTGTCGCGTTATGGGCGATTAACTCCGATCCACCAAGATGTGCGCCGGGAGCGCGTTGCCCGCCGTACCAAAAGGGGTCTGAAGGATGAGTCCGTCGGTGTCACGTCATGGCTTCTCCGCCGTCGGCCGGGGCGGTCGCGGCTACCACCCCGATCAGGTCGACCGCCATTTCGCGGAGCTGTCGCGGGAGCGCGACGCGGCGTGGGAGCGGGCCGCCCGGCTGACCGTCCTCGCCAACGAGATGGCCGCCGAGGCCAAGCGGCTGCGCGAGACCGTCGCCCAACTCGCCCCCCAGACGTACGAGACGCTCAGCGACCGCGCCCAGCTGCTCCTGGCCATGACGGAGGAGGAGGCGTGCAGCCTGCGGGCGTGCGCCCACGAGACCGCCCGGGAGACGGCCGCCGCCGCCCGCACCGCGGCGGACGAGGTGCAGCGCGCCGCCCGCGAGGAGGCCGACCGGGTACGGATCGAGGCCGAGAACCTGGAGCGTTGCACCCTCGACGCGGCGGAGGCCGCCGCCAACGAACTGCGGACGGCCGCCCGGCAGGAGGCCAAGGAGACGCAGAGCGCGGCACTCGCCGACCTGCGGGAGATCCGGGACCGCGCGGCGGCTCTGCTCGCCCGGCAGGAGGCCCAGCACGCCGAGCGCTGGGAAGCGGCGATGGGCGAGCTCGCGGACCAGGACATCGAGGCGGAGGCGCGGCTCGCCGAGCGCGAGAAGTGCGTACGGAGCATGTTGGCCGAGGCCGAGCGGACGTACGCGGAGGCGGAGGAGGCCGCCCGGCACCTGCGCGAGGAGGCCGAGGCGCGGGGCGCGGAGATCCTCGCGCAGGCGCGGGCGCGTCAGCAGCGCGTGGTGCAGGAGACGGACCGTACGCTGCGCGACCACGCGGCGCGCCGCGAGGAGCTCAAGTCGCACCTGGAGCATGTGCGCAACAGCCTGGCGGCGGTCACGGGCAGGGTGGTGCCGTCCGCGGAGCCCGAGGCGGCCGCGCCGCCGGGCGACGACGAACCGGCCTCGGACGCGACGGGGCGCGTCCCGGGCCCCTCGTCAGGACCTGACGACTGACCGTCACCCCTCCCGCGGCCTTCCCCGTCCGCATCGGTCCCGGGTTGGCGAGGGCCATCTCCCTGCCCGCGCCCGGTCCCGGGTCGGGAGAGCCCGTCACGTCGAATCCGGCTCGTACCGCTCGTACCGCTCATCGCGCTCGTACCGCTCGTCGGGCTCGTGCAACTCCTCAGGCTCGTCCCGCTCCGCGAACTCCTCCCGTACCGGGAACCGCCGTGGGGCCACCAGCACCAGGACCGCCAGCGCCAGCAACGCGGCCCCCGCCGCTCCCACGTACACGTGGTCGATGACCGTGTCGACGCCCTGCCGCAGATAGTCCGCCGCCCGGTCCGTCAGCGACCCCGGGTGTTCCAGCGCCTGCGACACCGCGTCGAGGTCGGCGGGCAGCCCCGGCCGGATGTCCGCCGGCGCGTCGTCCAGCCGCGCCGCCAGCGTCGCGTTGGCCACGGCGCCGAACAGCGCCGCCCCCACGCTCTGGCCGACCTGGCGGCAGAAGAGTATCGACGCCGTCGCGGTGCCGCGCTCGGACCAGCCCACGGACGACTGGACGCCGATGATCAGCGGCAGTTGGAACAACCCGAGGGCGGCGCCGAGCAGCAGCATCAGCAGGGCGGGCTGCCAGGCGGCACCCGGGTAGGGCAGGAAGGGGAAGGCGGCCAGGATCAGCGCGGCGAGGCCGATCCCGATGATCGCGCTCTGGCGGAAGCCGATCCGGTTGTAGACGCGGTTGCTGAACGCCGCGCTGATGGGCCAGCTCAGTGACATCACCGACAGCACGAACCCGGCGGCGATCGGCCCGAGCCCCAGCACCGACTGCGCGTACGTCGGCAGGAACACGGTCGGCGCGATGATCAGCAACCCCAGCGCACCGAACGCGAGGTTGACCGCCGCGATGGTCCGGCGCCGCCACACCCAGCCCGGAATGATCGGCTCCGCGACCCGGCGCTCGATCACCACCGTCACCGCGGCGCACACCCCGGCCCCGGCCAGCAGCGCCAGCGACGGCGCGGACAGCCACGGCCAGGCGACGCCGCCCTGCACCAGGGCGGTCAGCAGCAGGCCGCCGCACGCGAAGATGGCCAGCGCGCCCGCCCAGTCGACCCGCGGTGGTGGCGCGCCCTTCCGGTCCGGCCGGGCGGGCTCGTGCAGGTGACGGGTGATCAGCCACAGCGCGAGGGCGCCGACGGGCAGGTTGATCAGGAAGATCCAGCGCCAGTCCGCGTACCCGGCGAGCAGTCCGCCGACGGCCGGGCCCAGTACGGAGGACACCGCCCACACTGAGGAGAGCCGGGCCTGGATCTTCGGGCGCTCCTTGAGCGGGTACAGGTCGGCGGCGATGGTCTGCACGGTGCCCTGCAGGGCACCGCCGCCCAGGCCCTGGACGATCCGGAAGGCGATGAGGGACGCCATGTTCCAGGCGCCCGCGCACAGCAGCGAACCGGCCAGGAAGAGCGTGATCCCGGCGATCAGCACGGGCTTGCGGCCGAAGGTGTCGGAGAGCTTCCCGTACACCGGGAGGGTGACCGTGACGGCCAGCAGGTAGCCGGAGAACAGCCACGAGAAGACCGAGAAGCCGCCGAGGTCGCCGACGATCTGCGGGATGGCGGTGGAGATGATCGTCGCGTCGAGGGCGGCGAGCGCCATCCCGAGCATGAGGGCCGCGACGACCGGGCGGCGGTGGTCGGGGCCGGACGCCGGTGAGGTGGGGGTCTCGGGTTGCTCGGGGTACTCGGGTTGCTTGGGGTGATTGGGGTGCTCGGGTCGCGGGTCCGCGTCCGACGGCCGTCTCGGCGCGCCGCTCACCGTGCCTGTCCCGCCGTGCCGCGCACCGTGGCCGCCCCTCCGTCGATTCGTGTATGGCCCACCATTCCATGCGGGGTCGGGAGAGGGAACCCTGAGCCCGGGCCGTTCCGGACCCCCGTACCCCTAGGGGACACACGGGAGTTCCTCCTACCCGCGGTTCGTACCGGCGGAGGAGGAGGCGGCCGCGGCCCGCTCCTAGGGTTTGTCATGTCCGGTTGCGGACGGCGAACGACGGCCCGGTGGCTGCGGCAGTGCAGCTCAGGGCGGCATGACTACGGACGGCATGACCACGGGGGTGGGGTTAACCCCCGGGTGAATACGGCGCTGTGCACCATCGTGGCGACCCGCTCCCGTGAAGCACTCTTCAGGGAGCGGTCGAAGCACGCGGATCGCCGTGGATACCTATCGAGGAGAAGTCATCGTGACTACGGCTGTATCGATTCCCAGGACCGGGGGCAGTGGAGGACATACGGCTGTCGCTGCCCGAGCACGCCAGGTCGTGAAGGCGTACGGCTCGGGGGAGACCCGGGTCGTGGCGCTGGACCGGGTCGACGTGGACATCGCGCGGGGCCGGTTCACCGCGATCATGGGCCCCTCGGGCTCCGGCAAGTCGACGCTGATGCACTGCCTCGCCGGCCTCGACACCGTCACCTCGGGCCAGATCTACATAGACGAGACCGAGATCACCGGGCTGAAGGACAAGAAGCTCACCAAGCTGCGCCGGGACCGCATCGGCTTCATCTTCCAGGCGTTCAACCTGCTGCCCACGCTCAACGCGCTCGAGAACATCACCCTGCCCATGGACATCGCCGGCCGTAAGCCGGACCGTGCGTGGCTGGACCGGGTGGTGGAGACCGTCGGTCTGGCCGGGCGGCTCAAGCACCGGCCGAACCAGCTCTCCGGCGGGCAGCAGCAGCGCGTCGCCGTGGCTCGCGCGCTCGCCGCGCGTCCCGCGATCATCTTCGGCGACGAGCCGACCGGAAACCTGGACTCGCGGGCCGGTGCCGAGGTGCTCGGCTTCCTGCGGGCTTCGGTGGATGAGCTGGGGCAGACCATCGTGATGGTCACCCACGACCCGGTCGCCGCCTCCTACGCCGACCGCGTGCTGTATCTCGCCGACGGCCGGATCGTGGACGAGATGCACCAGCCCACCGCAGACCAGGTCCTGGACCGCATGAAGCACTTCGACGCCCGGGGACGTGTGTCGTGACCGTCCTCAAGACCTCCCTGCGCAACTTCTTCGCGCACAAGGGGCGCATGGCCCTCTCCGCCATCGCCGTCCTGCTGTCGGTGGCGTTCGTCTGCGGCACGCTCGTCTTCACCGACACCACCAACGCCACGTTCGACAAGCTCTTCGCGGCGACCGCGCCGGACGTCAGCGTCGCCCCGAAGAACGCCCTCAAGGGCGGCGAGACCCAGAAGACCAAGACCCCGCCGACGCTGCCCGCCTCGCAGATCAAGCAGCTCAAGAAGATCAAGGGCGTCAAGTCGGCGACAGGCGAGACTTCCAGCTCCTCCGTCACCGTCGTCGACAAGGACGACGACAACGTCGGCCCCACCTCCGGGGCGCCCACCATCGTCAGCAACTGGGACGAGGACGAGCTCCGGGCTGTCGAGCTGACGTCCGGCCACTCGCCGCGCGGGCCCACCGAGTTGATGATCGACGCCGACACGGCGGACCGGAAGAAGCTGAAGATCGGCGACGAGCTGCGCGTCATCGCGATCCCCGGTGACTTCCGCGCCAAGATCGTCGGCATCGCCACCTTTCAGGTGACCAACCCCGGCTCCACCATCGTCTGGCTGGACGACGCCACCGCGCAGCAGCGGGTGCTCGGCGTCCCGAACGGCTACACCAGCTTCGCCCTCACCGCCCAGCCCGGCGTCAGCAACGACGAGCTGAAGAAGAACGTCATCGCCGAGCTCGGCACCGGCTTCAAGGTACAGACCAAGGCCGAGACCACCGAGGAGAACCGCGAGGACCTCGGTGAATTCCTCGACGTCATGAAGTACGCGATGCTCGGCTTCGCCGGGATCGCCGTCCTCGTCGGCATCTTCCTGATCGTCAACACCTTCTCCATGCTGGTCGCCCAGCGCACCCGCGAGATCGGTCTGATGCGCGCCATCGGGGCGAGCCGCAAGCAGATCAACAGGTCCGTGCTCATCGAGGCGCTGCTGCTGGGCGTCGTCGGCTCGGTGCTCGGCGTCCTCGGGGGCATCGGGGTGGCCGTCGGCCTGATGAAGCTGATGGGCAGTGCGGGTCTGCAGCTGGACACCGACGAGCTGACGGTGAAGACCGCCACCCCGGTCGTCGGTCTGGTCATCGGCATCGTCGTCACGGTGATCGCCGCCTACATCCCCGCCCGCCGGGCCGGGAAGATCTCCCCGATGGCCGCCCTGCGGGAGGCCGGTACGCCGGCGGACGCCCGATCCGGCCGGATCCGGGGCGCGATCGGCCTGCTGCTGACGGCGGGCGGAGCCGCGGCCCTGGTGATGGCCGCGGGCGCCGACAAGGCCGCGGACGGCTCGATGTTCCTGGGCCTCGGGGTGCTGCTGTCCCTCGTCGGCTTCATCGTCATCGGCCCGCTGCTGGCCGGGTTCCTGGTCCGGGTGGTCTCCGCAGTGGTGCTGCGGGCCTTTGGCCCGGTCGGCCGGATGGCCGAGCGCAACGCGCTGCGCAACCCCCGGCGCACCGGTGCCACCGGCTCCGCGCTGATGATCGGCCTCGCACTGGTCGCCTGCCTGTCGGTGGTCGGCTCCTCGATGGTCGCCTCGGCCAGCGACGAGCTGGACAAGTCGGTGGGCGCGGACTTCATCATCCAGCCCGCCCACGAAGGCGCGACGATCACCCCGAAGATCGAGAAGGCGGTGCACCGGGTGCGCGGCCTGGATCATGTCAGCGACTCCAAGGAGATCCCGGACGCCCGGATCACCACCGCGGACGGCAAGACCGTCACGCAGGAGCTGAGCGCCGCCGATCCCACCTACGCGGAAGACCTGCGCACCCCCGTCGTCGAAGGCAAGCTGGTCGACGCGTACGACAGGGACGCCATATCGGTGCCCGAGAGCTTCGCCAAGGACCACAAGGTGAAGAAGGGCGACACCCTCACCGTCGCCTTCAAGGGCGGAAAGACGGCCAAGCTCACGGTGACCGTCATCACCTCTGAGGACACCGCGTTCGACCAGGGCGCCTTCTACCTGAACATCTCCACCCTGGAGCGCTACGTCCCGGCCAAGCTGATCCCCACCGACGTGATGATCCTCGCCGCGGCGAAGGACGGCCAGGAAGACGCGGCGTACCAGGCGCTCAAGGACGTGCTGCGCAAGGACCCGCAGATCAAGGTGCGCAACCAGGCCGACTACAAGAAGCTGATGGAGGACCAGATCGGGCAGCTGCTCAACATGGTCTACGGCCTGCTGGCGCTGGCGATCATCGTCGCCGTCCTCGGTGTGGTGAACACCCTGGCCCTGTCGGTGGTCGAACGGACCCGGGAGATAGGCCTGATGCGCGCCATCGGGCTCTCCCGCCGCCAGTTGCGCCGCATGATCCGCCTGGAGTCCGTCGTCATCGCCCTCTTCGGTGCCCTGCTCGGCCTCGGGCTGGGCCTGGCCTGGGGAGCCACGGCACAGAAGCTGCTGGCGCTGGAGGGGCTGAAGGTCCTGGAGATCCCGTGGCCGACGATCGGGAAGGTCTTCCTCGGTTCGGCCGTGGTGGGCCTGATCGCCGCCCTGGCCCCGGCCTTCCGGGCGGGCCGGATGAACGTTCTGAAGGCCATCGCCACGGATTAGCGAAGTCCGTTTTCAGGTCTGCCAGTCCGGCGCATCATGGGGGATGCGCCGGACTGGCATTCGGCCGCGCTCGCGAGGTCACGGTCCGACGGGTTCGGGCGCCCCGGCCCGCTGCCGGACGTCGGCCAGCGCCGGGTAGTCGGTGTACCCGGTCTCTCCGCCCACGTACATCATGTGCTGGTCGCGTACCTGATTGAGCGGTGCGCCGATGCGCAGTCGTTCGACCAGGTCGGGGTTGGCCAGGAATGCGCGGCCCAGGGCGATCAGGTCCGCTCCCGCGTCCAGCAGCCGCTCGCCCGCGTGCTTGCCGCCGTCGGCGGGCAGTGGGCCGCCCCAGCCCAGCACCGGGTTGGCGATCAGCGTGCCAGGCCAGGACTTCCGGATGTCCTGGAAGAGCGGCTGGTCCGGGTCGGCGAACACGATGTGCAGGTAGGCCAGGCCGGTGTCCGCCAGCGCCTCGACGAGCGCCGGGTAGATGCTCTCGGTGTCACCCTCGTCGATGCCGTTGAACGTGATTCCCGGGGAGATGCGCAGCCCCACCCGCTCGGGGCCGATGGCTTCGGCGACCGCGTGGACCACCTCGACGGCGAACCGGATGCGGCCGGCGATCGAGCCGCCGTAGGCGTCGGTGCGGTGATTGGTGTTCCGGGCCATGAACTGGTGCAGGAGGTGGCCGTTGGCGGCATGCACCTCCACCCCGGCGAAGCCGGCGTCGACGGCGTTGCGGGCGGCGGCGGCGAAGTCGGCCACGGTGGAACGGATGTCGTCGAGGGTCATCTCCCGCGGCACGACGGCGTCCTGGCGCCCGCTGGGGGTGTGGATCGTCTCCGGGAGCGGGACCGGCGACGGTGCGACCGGCGTCAGCCCGCTGTTGTCGGGATGGCCGACCCGGCCGCCGTGCTGCAGTTGCAGGAACATCCGGCCGCCCGCGGCCCGCACCGCATCGGTGACGTGCCGCCATCCGGCCACGTGCGCCTCGTTGTGGATCGCGGGGATGTTGGGGTAGGTCTGGCCCACGGCGTTCGGCGTGGCGGCCTCGGCGATGATCAGCCCCGCGGAGGCGCGTTGCGCGTAGTACGTGGCCATGATCGGCTGCGGGACCCCGTCGGCACCGGCGCGGTTGCGGGTCAACGGCGCCATCACGAGGCGGTTGGGCAGGCGCAGGGCACCGAGGCGCGCGGGTTCGAACAGGCGGGATATCGCTGGTGCGTTCGTCATGTCGGTACGGTAGAAGTTGACATCAATGTCAGGTTCAAGTCCGTCAGCGGCATGCGGGGTGGGGAATGCGGATCGGTGAACTGGCTCGGCGCAGTGGGGTGAGCGAGCGGTCGTTGCGCTATTACGAGGCACAGGGGCTGCTGAGGGCCGAGCGTACTCCGGGTGGCCAGCGGCACTACGGCGAGTGGGCGGTCGACCGGGTCATCCGCATCCAGGCGCTCTACGCCGCGGGGCTGAACAGCAAGAAGATCGCGCAGCTGCTTCCCTGCATGCGGGACGCGGACGGCGGCCCGTCCGAGAGGGCCACCCCGCGGCTGGTCACCGAGCTCACCGCGGAACGGGACCGTATCAATCGAATGATCACCGATCTGATCCGCTCCCGCGATGTCCTCGAGGAAGCCATTTCCACGGCCTCGGCCACTTATGCGCCGGACTGACAATAAGGTGCCAAGCGGGTTGGATGATTCAACTCCGCACGATAGCCTCTCGAACGCACTCGAGTTCGGGGGACGAGAGGTGCGGGTTTTCTGCCGCGACGCCTATTTCCCCCCGGTCGAGTTCGCGATCGACCGCCGGGATGACATTCCCGGCAGGCAAGAGGGGAATCGATTCGTGAAGAAATTCGGTAGGACGCTGGCCGGCGCCGCGCTCACCGGTGCCGTGGCCTTCTCGCTGGTCACTCCGGCACTCGCCGAAACCGCGGACGCGGACCGCACCGCCACCACCACCACCACCACCGTCTCGGCCGAGGCCGACGCGGACCAGTCGGCGACCAGGGCGTACTCCCGGGAGCAGAAGCTCAAGCGGCTGAAGCATCTGACGTCCGCGAGCCAGGATTCCGGTGGTGACTACGCGGTGGACCGGGAAAACTGGCGGCTGCACAACAGGAACCCGTACGGCTTCAACTGGAACAACGACGGGTGCACCGGCGTATCGGATGACCCGGGTGGCTTCCATTTCGGTTTTGCGTGCGCGCGGCACGATTTCGGCTACCGCAACTACAAGCACCTGAACGCGTTCAGCAGGGCGAACAAGAAGCATGTCGATAACACGTTCCTGTACGACATGAACTGGACCTGCGACCACCAGTGGGGCCCGTACACCCAGGCCCAGCGCAAGGCGTGCCGAAGGGTCGCCAAGAAGTACTACGACGCGGTGGTGGCCCTCGGCCACCTGTAAAAGGAGCGCCGCCTGTGAGCCGGCCGGCCCGGTGCGCCCTCGGGGGCGCACCGGGCCGGCCGTGTCAGCGGCCACCGGCGGCCGGGCGCGGGTGTCGGTGGGGCGTCGTAGGCTGGGAAAAAACCCGGCCCGTCGCCACGTGTCGGGCGATTCGCGTTGTCCACCCCCCGCACACCTGCGCACACCTGGGACGGGAACTGCCTCATGAGCCTGCACGGTCTGCTCGACGCGGTCATCGAAGACCCCGCGCTCGCCGAGGCGGTCCAGGCCGCCGCCGACGGCAACCGGACGCACGTCGACCTGGTCGGGCCGCCCGCCGCGCGGCCCCTCGCCGTCGCGGCCCTGGCCCGGTCCGCCGGACGGCCCGTGCTGGCCGTCACCGCCACCGGCCGGGAGGCCGAGGACCTGGCGGCCGCGCTGCGCTCGCTGATGCCGCCGGGCCGCGCGGACGCGGTCGTGGAGTACCCGTCCTGGGAGACCCTGCCGCACGAGCGGCTCTCCCCGCGCTCGGACACCGTCGGGCGGCGGCTGGCCGTGCTGCGCCGGCTCGCCCACCCCAGCGCCGACGACCCCGCCGCCGGGCCCGTCTCCGTCGTGGTCGCACCCGTACGCTCCGTGCTCCAGCCGCAGGTCAAGGGGCTGGGCGAGCTGGAGCCGGTCAGTCTGCGCACCGGGCAGACCGCCGATCTGGGGCAGATCGTGGACGGGCTCGCGGCCGCGGCCTACTCCCGGGTCGAACTGGTCGAGAAGCGCGGCGAGTTCGCCGTGCGCGGCGGCATCCTCGACGTGTTCCCGCCGACCGAGGAGCATCCGCTCCGGGTCGAGTTCTGGGGCGACGACGTCGAGGAGATCCGGTATTTCAAGGTCGCCGACCAGCGGTCCCTGGAGGTCGCCGAGCACGGCCTGTGGGCGCCGCCCTGCCGTGAGCTGCTGCTGACCGACCAGGTGCGGCAGCGGGCCGCCGCGCTCGCCGAGGCGCACCCGGAGCTGGGCGAGCTGCTCGGCAAGATCGCCGAGGGGATCGCCGTGGAGGGCATGGAGTCCCTCGCCCCGGTCCTCGTCGACGACATGGAGCTGCTGCTCGACGTGCTCCCGGCCGGGTCCATGGCCGTGGTCTGCGACCCCGAGCGGGTGCGCACCCGGGCCGCCGACCTCGTGGCCACCAGCCAGGAGTTCCTCCAGGCGTCCTGGGCCGCGTCCGCCATGTCCAGCGCGGTCGAAGACCGCTCCGGCACGGGTGGTGGTGGGCGACGGGTGGGCGAAGCGCCGATCGACGTCGGCGCCGCCTCGCTGTGGGGCATCGCCGACGTCCGCGACCGGGCCCGCGAACTCGGCATGATGTGGTGGTCCGTCAGCCCCTTCGCCGCCGATGAAGACCTTGGTGCGGACACCCTCAAGCTGGGCATGCACGCCCCCGAGTCCTACCGGGGCGACACCGCCCGCGCGCTCGCCGACACCAAGGGCTGGCTCGCCGACGGCTGGCGCACGGTCTACGTCACCGAGGGCCACGGCCCCGCCGCCCGCACCGCCGAGGTGCTCGGCGGCGAGGGCATCCCCGCCCGACTGGAGGCCGACCTCGCCGGTGTCTCCGCCGCCGTCGTCCACGTCGCCTGCGGCTCCATCGACTACGGCTTCATCGACCCCGACCGCAAGCTGGCCGTGCTCACCGAGACCGACCTGTCCGGGCAGAAGGCCGCGGGCAAGGACGCGGCCCGGATGCCCGCCCGCCGCCGCAAGACCATCGACCCGCTCACCCTCCAGGCGGGCGACTACATCGTCCACGAGCAGCACGGCGTCGGCCGCTACATCGAGATGGTGCAGCGCACCGTGCAGGGCGCCACCCGCGAGTACCTGCTGGTGGAGTACGCCCCCGCCAAGCGCGGCCAGCCCGGCGACCGCTTGTACATCCCCACCGACCAGCTGGAGCAGGTCACCAAGTACGTGGGCGGCGAGGCCCCGACCCTGCACCGGCTCGGCGGCGCCGACTGGACCAAGACCAAGGCGCGCGCCAAGAAGGCCGTCAAGGAGATCGCCGCCGACCTGATCAAGCTCTACTCGGCGCGGATGGCCGCCCCCGGCCATGCCTTCGGCTCCGACACCCCTTGGCAGCGGGAGCTGGAGGACGCCTTCCCGTACGCCGAGACCCCCGACCAGCTCACCACCATCTCCGAGGTCAAGGAGGACATGGAGAAGACGGTCCCGATGGACCGGCTGATCTGCGGCGACGTCGGCTACGGCAAGACCGAGATCGCGGTACGGGCCGCCTTCAAGGCCGTGCAGGACGGCAAGCAGGCCGCCGTCCTGGTACCGACCACCCTCCTCGTCCAGCAGCACTACGGCACGTTCTCCGAGCGCTACTCCCAGTTCCCGGTCGTGGTCAAGGCGCTGTCGCGGTTCCAGACCGACACCGAGGCCAAGGCGGTCCTGGAGGGCCTGCGCGACGGCTCCGTCGACGTCGTCATCGGCACCCACCGATTGTTCTCCTCCGAGACCAAGTTCAAGGACCTGGGCCTGGTCATCGTCGACGAGGAGCAGCGGTTCGGCGTCGAGCACAAGGAGCAGCTGAAGAAGCTCCGCGCGAACGTGGACGTCCTGACGATGTCCGCGACCCCGATCCCCCGCACCCTGGAGATGGCGGTCACCGGCATCCGCGAGATGTCCACGATCACCACCCCGCCCGAGGAGCGGCACCCGGTGCTGACCTTTGTCGGGCCGTACGAGCAGAAGCAGATCGGCGCCGCCATCCGCCGCGAACTCCTCCGCGAGGGCCAGGTCTTCTACATCCACAACCGCGTGGAGTCCATCGACCGGGCCGCCGCCCGGCTGCGCGAGATCGTCCCCGAGGCGCGCGTCGCCACCGCCCACGGTCAGATGTCCGAGACCGCCCTGGAGCAGGTCGTGGTCGACTTCTGGGAGAAGAAGTTCGACGTCCTGGTCTCCACCACCATCGTGGAGTCCGGCATCGACATCTCCAACGCCAACACCCTCATCGTCGAGCGCGGCGACAACTTCGGCCTCTCCCAGCTGCATCAGCTGCGCGGCCGGGTGGGGCGCGGCCGCGAGCGCGGCTACGCCTACTTCCTCTACCCGCCGGAGAAGCCGCTCACCGAGACCGCACACGAGCGGCTGGCCACCATCGCCCAGCACACCGAGATGGGCGCCGGTATGTACGTGGCGATGAAGGACCTGGAGATCCGCGGCGCGGGCAACCTGCTCGGCGGCGAGCAGTCCGGCCACATCGCGGGCGTCGGCTTCGACCTGTACGTCCGCATGGTCGGCGAGGCCGTCGCCGACTACCGCGCGTCCCTGGAGGGCGGCGTCGAGGAGGAGCCGCCGCTGGAGGTGAAGATCGAACTGCCGGTGGACGCGCACGTCCCGCACGACTACGCCCCCGGCGAGCGGCTGCGACTCCAGGCATACCGAGCCATCGCCTCCGCGAACAACGAGCAGGACATCGCGGCGGTCCGCGAAGAGCTGACCGACCGCTACGGCAAGCTCCCCGAGCCCGTGGAGAACCTGCTCCTGGTCGCGGGACTGCGGCTGCTGGCCCGCGCCTGCGGCGTCACCGACATCACCCTCCAGGGCTCCAACGTCCGCTTCGGCCCGGTGGAGCTGCGCGAGTCCCAGGAACTGCGGCTCAAGCGACTCCACCCGCGCTCGGTGCTCAAGCCCGCGACCCAGCAGGTGCTGGTGCCGCGCCCGACCACGGCCCGGGTCGGCGGCAAGCCGGTGGTGGGGCGCGAACTGCTCGCCTGGACGGGGGAGTTCCTCACGACGATCCTGGGCTCGTAGCACCGGACACGTCGAACCCGCCGGACACGTCCGGCGGGCGGCAGCGCGGCCCCGGCCGCGGTGCCCCGTGCGGCCGCGAGGGCGTCTTCGGCGCGCCGGTGAGCAGGGGCCGGGCGGGTGCGGCGCCCCGGCCGGCCCTACCGGACGGCCGGGGCCGGCGCGTCACAGCTCCCGCAGCCGCCCCGGGGCGTCCGCGGCGGTCGTGACCCGGCCCGGTGCGGTGCGCGCCCAGGTGGGGCGCCGGTAGCGGGCCGTGAGGACCCGCCTCACCGGCCCGCTACCGGCACCCGTTCACCGGGCCGTTCACCAACCCGTTCATCGGGCCGCAGTCGGGCCGGCCCCCCGCTCCGGCCCGGCTCCCGGCTCCGAGAGGTAGGGGAAGTCGCGGCGCAGCACCCCCGTGGCTGCGCTCGCGTCCAACCCCAGCTTGACGGGGACGCCGAGTATCAGCTCGAACATCACCTCGGGGGCGCTGTCGGTGAGCCCGCGTCCGTTCCGGCCGTCGACCCCGAACCGGGCCTCGCTGCCCACCTCGTAGCGCAGCACGTCTGGGAGCAGCAGGTCGCGGACGTGGGTGGCGTACGCGTACGGGTCCGGGACCGCGCCCGCGGCGCCCGCGGCCCGCTCGGTGGCCCGGACGATCTCCGGCCCGTACCGCGCCCGGTCCTCCGCCGGCTCGGTGGCGTTGAAGTCGATGTGCCGCTCGGGGTCTTCGAGGTCGAAGAGGGTGTTGAGCAGCGGATTGCCGCAGCGGTTGATCGGCCGCCAGCCGCCCGCGTCGGTGGCCAGCACCGACACCGCCCAGAACCCGATCCGGCTCCCGGCGCCGCCCAGCGCCTCGTCCGGCACCTCCAGCACGATCGACTGCACATCGGTGTCGGCGAACAGGTTCCTGGCCCGCGCCGGGTCGAAGCCCGCCAGGTCCGGCGCCGTGCCCCGCGTGATCGCGGTCTTCACGGCCGTGACGACCATGCCCTCGATCCAGAACGGGTCTCCGGCCCGGCCCGCCCACGCGCGCAGCCCCGCCGCGTCCGCCGCGACCTCCCCGGTGGTGCCGCTGAGCAGCGGGGTGCCCGTCGCGAACCGGTCGCGGGCGTCCGCCCCGTCCAGCCGGCGCAGCTCCCAGCGCTGCGGGCCGTAGGCGGTGTACGCGGAGAAGGTGAAGCGGAAGGTGATGTCCTCGACGGCGTCGCCGTCGGTGTCCACCTTGATCTCGTACAGGCTCTCGTCGTCGTGGAAGCCGCCGTCCCCCGACAGTGGGTTGACGTTGACGACGAAGACGGTGCCCCGCGTCCCGCGGAACAGGTAGGTGTCGCTGATGTCCAGCCGGGGATCCTGGCGGGCGAGAATCGAGTCGTGGTGATGACTCATCAGCGGTCCTGTTCTGCCGGTGGGGGGACTGGAGGGCTGGGGAGATCTCGGGGGACTGAGGCGTCAGGCGCTCCCGGCGGGCCGGCGCCAGTCGCGGCCGTACGAAAAGGGGGGGGATCCGCACGGCACTCAGGGAGGTTGCGAGGTCGACTTCGGTTCGGTCCGCCGGGGGCGTGCCCATGACGCTATGCGGGTGGCGGCGGCGCGGCGAGGAACACTGTGCACAGTGATGCCCGTTCCCGGTTGCGCTTCGAACCGTGACGCCGCCCATCCGGAACCGTGACGCCGCACCCATCCGGGGAACTGCGACGCCGGCCATCCGGGGAACCGTTACGCCGTCCATCCGAGCCGCGTTCCGGCCGACCCCGGATCCGCGGCCCTTGCCGTCACAGCCGGCGCAACGCCCGCATCGCCAGCCACAGTTCGTACTTCGCGCTCGGCGCGCGCAGCAGCGAACGTCCCAGTGCCTCCTCCGCCCTGGCGAGCCGCTTGCGCGCACCGGGCAGCGAGATCCCCAGGCCGGCGGCGGTCGCGGGAAGCCGGGCGTCGGCGCGCAGCCAGGCCAGTACGGTCTCGGGACCGGCGGTCACGTTGGCCTGCTCCAGAGGCCGCAACTGCACCTGTGCCCAGACCCGTGCGGCGGTGGTGTCCAGCACCGTACGCAAGCAGGCCGGGCCGTCCGCGGTGGCCGGCGGATGCCACTGCGCGGTGGCGTGCAGCTGGAGGGCGAGCCAGGCCGCGGACTGATCGGCCAGGCCGCGGCCCACTTCCAGCCCCAGCAGCTCCTCCAGCAGCCGTACCCGGGCGGCGAGTGTGTTGCGGTGGATCTTCAGGTGGCGGCTGGCGGCGCCGCCGAAACTGAGCCAGGAGCCGAGCGTGCCGAGCAGCTCCTGCGGGCCGGGGTCGGCCCGGCGCGGCGGCGCGTACCGCAGGCACGGGCCGAGGAGGTCCGCCGCCCACACCCGCCCTTCGGGCGTGGACAGCACGCTGATGTCGGTGTGCCGGCCGAAACTCGCGCAGCCCTCGGGGGCGCTGCGCGCCACGGCCAGCGCGTGGAAGGCCTGCTCGTAGCCGATCGGGGTGTCGCGCAGTGCGACCTCCGCGCTCACCCCGACCCGGCAGCCGGGGATGTGCCGGGTGATCAGCCGGTCCAGCGGCGGCTCGTCCGGCCGGTCCTCGGCTCCGCCGTCCGGCGCCGTACCCGCACCGGGGCCGGCGTCCGGCGCCTCCTCGCTGTGGACGGGCACCAGCGCGATCAGGTGGTTGGGGCGCACCGGGCAGGGCACGATCCATGCCCTGCCGTGCGCGGCGCGGGCGATGCGCAGCGCGATCTCGCGCCGCCGGTTGCCGGGGCACTCGACCACGTACACCCGGTTGAGCGGCGGCAGCGCCGGGCCCAGCGCCCCGGCGACCCGCTGCGCGGCGGGCACGCTGCCCACCATGAGCAGATGCAGGACGGCCTCGCGGCTGTGCGCCTCGGCGAACTCCACGCGGCGCCGGTTGCGTTCGGCCTCCTCCACGCGCCAGCACAGGGCGAGGGTGCGCGAGGCGTCGGAGAGCAGCACGCTCAGGTGCCTCGGCTCCCGCGCGGGAGCGGCGACGGCCAGGAACGGGGCCTGGTCCGCCGCGCCTTCGAGGCCGAGGGAGACGAGATGGACGGTGGCCGCCCGGCCGTCGCCGAGCACGGCCGACGGCGTACCGCGACGGCGCAGCTCGACCGCGGCGTCCGCGGCCGGGCCGAGCGCGCCGGCGTCCGTCCCGCCGGCCGTGACCAGCACCTCGCCGTCGCCCCCGATCAGCCCGACGGCGGCGCCGCTGCGCGCGGCCAGCCAGTCGAGGATCGGCCGCACGGCCCGGCGCCCGGCGGCCAGCCGGGTCAGCATGAGGACGTCGTCGACGCGGCCGGTTCGGGTCTCCGTAGGCGCTGGTCCCATGCCGCCCAAGGCTAGTGCGTGGGCAGGCGGGCGCAACGGTCGTATGGCAAGGCGCGGTTGGCATGACGTGGGAGGTAATCGCAGGCTGGCCGGGGTGCGCCTACGGTCGTCAAGGAGCCGTCACGCGACCTCGCCTCATCAACGCCTACGGTCGTCATGGAGCCGCCGTGCGGTCTCGCCTCATCCCGTCCACGCCACCGGCCTCCGGCCTCCGGCCTCCGGAAGGAGCTTGCTCATGCCCGCCTACGGATTCGCGCACCTCCGCAGCCGCCGCCCGCACGCCGACATCATCACGTACCTGGAGCGCATCCAGGCCACCTTGGACCCGTTCGCGGGGCGGTTCGTCATCCACGGCCCGCCCGCGGAGGTCGTCGAGGGGGAGTGGCCCGGCAGCATGGTGCTGATCGAGTTCCCCGGCCTGGCAGAGGCCCGCGCCTGGTACGACTCGCCCGCGTACCAGGAGATCCTGCCGCTGCGTACGGACCACATCGAGGGCGATGTCGTGCTCGTCGAGGGGGTGGGACCGGACTACGACCCCCGCGCGCGGGCGCGGCGGCTCGTCGACGAGGCGCCGCCGCCCGGCGGTGGGGCGTAGCGTCCAGCCCCGGCACGCGACTGCGGCACGCAACTGGGGTGCGGCAAGGCAGGGTTGCGCAGGTCGGAACCGTTCGTGTTCCATACGGCGTGGTCCGCGCGTCCCGTGAGCCAGGGGGAGGAACTCACCGTGTCGGCGTGTGCTTCTCCTTCTGCCGCCGTGCGCGCGTACGCCCGCGAGTACGAGCCGGCGGTGAAGCGCGCGGCCTTGGTCCTCCTGCTGCTGGGCGGCCTTCTGGTCCTGGCCGCGGTGCTGGCCGGCGAGGCGCGTGCGGCTGAACCTCCGGGAACCGCAGACGCGACGGCGCCCGCGCGGCTCGCGCCCGGCGGCCTGCCGGGGGCGGACTCCGACCTGGCGCGCACGGGTGCGGAGGGCACCGGGCGGACGGTGGCGGCGAGTTCTGACCGGACGGTGGCGGCGAGTTCTGAGCGGATGGCGGCCGAGACCTCCGAGCGGGCGGCTGCGGCGAGTTCTGAGCGGATAGTGGCCGAGGCCTCCGAGTGGGCGGCTGCGGCGAGCCCCACGGTGCCGCCGGGGCTCGTGTTGCAGCCGCGCGTCGCCGTGCCGCCGCGCCTCACGCTGCCGAGCCCCGTGGTGCCGCAGCGTGCCGCGCCGCGCGCAGCGCTGCCGAGTCCCGCCGTGCCACCGAGCCCCGCCCCGTCGCCCCTTGATCACCTTCCGCCCCCGCCCCCGCCCTCGAGCCTGCCCCCGCACCCGCACCCGCACCCGAGCCTGCGCCTGCCCCCGCACCCGCACCCGCACCCGAGCCTGCGCCTGCCCCCACCCCTGTCCTCGCACCCGCGCCTGCCCGGCGTCGGCGTCCCCGGCGCTGCCGCGCTCGTCCCGTCGGATCCCGGCCTTGGGACGGTGCCCGAGGCGCCCGCGCCGGAGCCCTTGCCGGCCCTGCCCGACATACCCGGCCTGCCGCCACTGCCGGTGCTGTCCGAGGAGGGCGGTGGCGCCGGGGCCCAACCGCCGTACGGGGCCGGGCCGTCGGGCCCGCCCGGCCATTCCGGGGCCGGTGGCCCGTCCGCGGCCACCGGCGGCGCCTGCCGGCACGCTGCCACCGCCCGTGCCGGTTCACCGCCGCCTCCGTTCACCGCCGCCGGACCTCTCTGCCGTACGTACGGGTGCGAGGGGGACCGGGCGGTGGCGCCCCGCTCTCCTGGTGAGGGGGCCCCCGGGGTGGCGCCGCGCCCACTCCGGTTCCCGCCGGGCTGGCCGCCCCTGCCGCTGGCGCCGGTCGGCCACGTCTCCGTCGGACAGGGCGGGAGCGAGCAGACCAAGCGGTTCGCGGACGCCCTGACCGGGCCCGATCGCCCTCTCCCCGCGCTCCCGTCGGCCGACGGCCGACCGGAGCACATTGCCTCACCGCTGCTGACACGTCCGCGCGACGTCGCCGAACTGCCGGGTTGACGCGGCCGCGCGTGCCTCGCGCCACCGCGCCGGGCCACGCGCCCTCACCTTCCGCCAGTTCGTCAGTTCGTCAGAGAAATTCGTCAGAGAGAGCAGCGGATGTTCATCTGCCGTGAGAATTTAACGCACCGCCTGGTGTGCCTGGAGCGGTCGTGAAGAAAACGGACGAGGAAATCATCGAGATCCTGGTGGCGTACGACACCACCGAATGCGTCCATTCCGCCGCGCGGCTCGCGGGTTGCGACCCGAAGACCGTGCGCCGCTATGTGGCCGCCCGGGACGCGGGCCGTCCGGTGACCGGACCGTCCCGCCGCCCGCGCGAAATCGACGCGCATGTGGAGAAGATCGAGGAATGGGTGGACCGTTCCGAAGGACATATCAGTGCGGCCCGGGCACACGAGCGCCTGGTGAGAATGGGATATACCGGAAGTGAACGTACGGCCCGGCGGGCGGTGGCCGAGGCCAAGGCCCGCTGGCGGGCGGGCGACCACCGCGCCTACCGGCCGTGGATCGCCGAGCCGGGGCTGTGGCTCCAGTACGGCTGGGGCGAGGGGCCGGTGGTGCCCGGACCGCGCGGGGAGCGGCGCCGGACCGTCCTGTTCAGTGCCTGGCTCGCCTGGTCGCGGTTCCGCGTCGTCATCCCGTGCCAGGACCGGGGCCTGCCCACCCTGGTCTGCTGCCTGGACACCACCCTGCGCACCCTGGGCGGCGCGCCGACGTATCTCCTCGCCCGGCCGCACAGCGGTGGGCGGGTCCGTCATCCGGACCTGGTCGCGGTCGGCGGCCACTACGGTCTGCAGGTGCGCGTCTGCGCCCCGTACACCGGGGAACCGCCCGGCGGCGGCCGGGCCGGTGAGGTGCGGATAGCCCCGGCCGACCTGGTGCCGACGGCGGCGGAGCTGCGCCGGGAGTACCTGTCCTTCGGTGAACTGCGCGACGCGTGCGCGAAGTTCGGCGAGTGGTCCAACAGCCAGCAGGGCCAGTGGGCTGCCGGCCCGCGGGGGGACCGGGACGGCGACCGGCGCGCGGATGGGGGAGGGGCGGCCCGGCACGAGGGAACGGGCGATACCCCGTACGACCGCCTGGCCGCGGAGCGTGAGCGGCTGCACGTGCTGCCCGCCGCCCCGTACACCGCGGGCCTCGGCCGTACGGTCGTGGTCGGTGCGGGCGGCACCGTCACCTACGACCGGCGCAGCTACGGCGTTCCGCCCGCGCTCGCGGGCTCCCGGGTGTGGGTACGCGCCGAACGCGGCGAACTCGTGGTCGTCGCCGATCTGGCCGGACTGACCGAAGTGGCCCGGCACCGCATTCCGTTCCGGGTCTACGGGAGAACCGGGCGGACCGGCGAGGCCCGGGGAATCCGGGGAACCGGCGGGTCCCGAGGAGCCCGCGGGGACATCACGTGACCGCTGACGCGGAATTCCCGTGGCCGCTGGAGCGGAATCCGGGATGACCGGATCCGGGCCTGGCACCCGCACGGTCGCCAGGCCCGGCCGCAAAGTCGCTGGAAAGGCGCTTCCCGTTGCGTTGAACGCCCGGACGGCCCATTCGGAACCCGTCGTTCAGGGCGCTCCGCGTTTTCCCGGATTCCTTGACGGAGGAAAACGCTGATCGACAGTGTTGGGGCGCCCGGCGACGGTCGCCGGAAAACGAATGGGAGAATCATGAACATTCAGCGACGTGGTGCTCGCCTGTTCGGTGCCATCGCCCTCGGCGTGGTGCCGCTGGCCCTCGCCACGCCGGCTTCGGCGGCGAGCCACACGGCCACCCTCACCGTCGGCCCCGTGATCCTGCCGTCCGTCCCGGTCCAGGTGTGCCTGGACTCGACCTGCACCCCGAGCACGCCGCTGGTGAACGTGACCCTCAAGGCGGAGGCCACCACGGACACCACGGTCGTCCTGCCGACCCTGACCAAGTCGCAGTGCCCGAGCGGTCAGTTGGGTGCCGCCGTGACCATATCCAGCACCGACGCCCAGGCCACGGCCTCGGTCAAGGTGACCGCCACCGGCCTCGGCACCGACGGCCAGCAGAAGACGGTCGTGGTCGGTCCGAGGACCGTGAACGTCGGCGCGCCCGGCGTCGTCGCCTCCGCCTGCACGACGAACTGAGCCTGCACGACGAACTGACCCCTGGCCGCCTTCCCGACCCCGGTGGGCCCGGCACGCACCGTGCCGGGCCCACCGGTCCGAGGTGGTCGGCCCGGGAGCCGGTCAGCCCGCCACCGGCGCGTCGACCGCCACGGGCGCGTCGACCGAGAACGTCTCGCCATTGCCGGGTACGCCGACACCGCGCCAGGTGAAGGGGAGGCCGCGGGCCTTGGTGAGATCCGGGCCGTCCATGAGCTGGAAGTGCACGTGCGGCTCGGAGGAGTTGCCGGAGTTCCCGCACTGGGCCAGCCGCTGCCCGGCGGTGACCCGGTCGCCGGTGCGGACGGCCAGGGAGCCGCGCTTGAGGTGCGCGTACATCGCGTACACGCCGTCGCCGAGGTCGAGAACGATGTGGTTGCCGACGACCCGGGAGGCGCCGATGCGGGCACGCACACGTCCCTCGGGGATCAGATAGAGCAGCACCGCTGGAAGCGAGTTGCGGCTGAGGTGGTCGCGCTGACGGTCCTCCGCGTGCACGACGGTGGCGTCGCCGACCGCGTACAGCGGCTCCCCGAAGGCCGGGAAGGCGCGGTTGCGGCGCATGACGGGCCACAGCCCGAAGCGCGGCCGGGGGCGGTCCTCCGGTTCGGCGACGATGTCGATGGCGTACGTCTGGCCGTAGGCGTGGGTGCCGTGGCTGGGCACCTGGTCGGCCGGGCTGTTGAGCGCCGACCAGCGCCCGCTGACGGGCGGCAGGACCTCGACGGCGGTCGTGGGCGAGGTCATGACACTCTCGGAAATCAACTCAATCCCCCTGTTTTGACACGGCTTTGAACGGAAGCCCCCGGATCAGGGGCGGGCGGCGGCCAGCGCCACCAGCAGCGGGACGACCCGCCCCGGCGGTACCTCGTAGCGCCCCCGCCCGGCGGCGTGCAGCCAGCCGGCGGCGGTCAGCTGGCGCAGATGGTGGTAGATCTGGCCGGTGGTGCCGAGGCCGTCGAGCTCGGCGAGCTCGGCCACGGTGCGGCGCCCGCCGACGATCTCGCGGAGCAGCCGCATCCGTACGGCATGCCCCAGCGCGGCGAAAGAGTCGGCGGTGTCCGACCAGTCCTGGTCGAGCAGTTCGCCGGTCGGCAGCCCGTACTGCCACTCGTACCGCTCATCCGTCGGCAGTCGCACGGCCCCGGTGAACAGCACCCCGCCGTCGGCGTCCGCGCCGCCCGCCGCGAGATGCGCCTTGAGCCCCTCCAGCGCCCAGAAGACGTCATCGCCATCCGCGCCGCCCCCCGGGTCGCGGCGCCGCGCACCCTCCAGGGCCGCGATCCGGCGTTCCAGCTCGGCGACGCGCTCCTCAAGCTCCATGCTCTGAGTTTACGTAATTACGTAAGACTTGCAACTCCTCATTGCCCGGCCGCACCGAGCTGCCGGAGCAGGCCGTGGACGTCGTAGTTCCACCAGCCCTCTTGGACCTTGCCGCCGTGGAACCGGAAGATCGTGCTCCCGGTCATCGAGACCTTCCGGCTGGTGGGCGCGATGCCCATGAACTCGCCGCGGTGCGTGGCGTTCCACGTCCACCGGGTCATCACCCGGTCGCCCTCGGCCAGTTGGTCCTCGATCGTGAAGGCGAAGTCGAAGGCCGACCGCCACATGCCGACCTCCTCGCGGAGCGCCGCGGCCCCCATGGTGTCCTGCTCGTTGAGGGGGTCGTGGTCGTGGTAATCACGGGCGAACACGTCGTCGATCGCGTCCAGCTCGCCGCGGGTGGCGATCTCGTCGTAGAAGCGGCGGGCGGTCGCCTTGTTCAGCTGCTCGTCCCGGACCACGTCGAGGTTGGTGAACGTGGGCGGAGCCTCGCACAGCGCCACCATCTCCTCGAAGATCCGGTTCGTCTCCGGCATCTCCGAGTTCCGCATCGCTTCCTCGTACGACGGGAACTCGACGATCTCGACGAGGTGCCTGGCCTTGTCCCGGTCCTTGCCCACCACCGAGTGGGTGGCCGTCCGCCTGCCCTTCGTCTGCTCGACCCAGGTATCCATGAGCCGGTTCAGGTCGTCCAGCTTGTCGGTCTTGCAGTCGATGATCTGGACGAAAGTCATCGCGCACCTCCTTGGTGATTCGCGATATTCATCCCTTTCGTCCAGCGTAGGTCGCCGCCGCCCAGCGGCGTCGCCGCGACCTGGCAGCGACGCCCGCGGGGCTCACCCCTCGGCCTTGGCCACGCCCACGGGGCAGCTCACCCCCGTGCCGCCGATGCCGCAGTAGCCCGCCGGGTTCTTGTCCAGGTACTGCTGGTGGTACGGCTCCGCCGGGTAGAACGGGCCCGCCGGGAGGATCTCCGTGGTGATCGTGCCGTAGCCCGAGGCCGTCAGGACCGACTGGTAGGCCGCGCGGGACGTCTCGGCCTGCCGCTGCTGCCCGTCGGAGTGGGTGTGGACCGCCGAGCGGTACTGGGTGCCCACGTCGTTTCCCTGGCGGAAGCCCTGGGTGGGGTCGTGGGACTCCCAGAAGAGCTTCAGCAGCGCTTCGTACGAGGTCGCCGACGGGTCGTACACGACGCGGACCGCCTCCGTGTGGCCGGTCAGGCCGCTGCAGACCTCTTCGTAGGTGGGATGCGGGGTGTGCCCGCCCTGGTAGCCGACGAGGGTCGTCCACACGCCAGGGGCCTGCCAGAACTTCCGCTCCGCGCCCCAGAAGCAGCCCAGGCCGAAGTCCGCGACCGCCAGACCCTCCGGGTACGGACCGGCCAGCGGGTTGCCGAGGACCGTGTGGCGGGCGGGGACGGGGAACTCCGGTTCGGCGCGGCCCTTCAGCGCCTCCTCGGAAGAGGGGAGGTGGTTCTTGTGCCGGTCGAACAGCATCTCGTGGCTCCTCGGGGGGCGGTGGACGGTGGCGGTGGACTCCACGCGACGCCGTCGCGCGGGTCTTCACGCAACGCCTCGCGGGCGTGCCGCATTCCGCCGCCTCCCCGGCGTGCCGCGTCCGGCTCGGTCGGCGCGGCGCCTGCGGGGCCGGAGCCCGGTGCCCGGTCGGCGCCGTGCCTTCGGGAGCCCGGGGCCCGGTCAGTGCGGCAGATGTGCCGGTGTGCCGCCGTCGCCCTCGAAGCCCGCCACCGCCAGCGCCCGGTACACCACGTACTCCGCCGCCGGGTCCGCGCCGTACGACCACGGGATCGCGCCCACGTGCCCGTCCACCCGCCGCAGCTGCTCCATCGCCTCCGCGTACCGCTCCGCCCGGACCAGGAACCACACCAGCAGATGGCGGACGTGCGGCAGTACCGGATGGTCGGCGGGGGCGTGCAGGGCCGCGAACCGCGCGCCCTCGATCGCCCGCGTGATCACCTCGCTCTGGTACAGCGAACGCACCAGCTGCACCTCCGGCAGGTGCTCGAAGACCGCGAACAGCGGCAGCGCGGGCAGCAGGCTCCCCTTGGGCGCGGAGGCGGCCGCCGACTGCGCGAAGGCGTCGGCCTGGTCCTGCGAACCGTGCCACTTCTCGCACCAGTAGAGCAGCGCGGCCAGATGGGCGCCCATATGGTGCGGCGCGCGCTCGGTGACCTTGGCCCACAGCTCTTCGAAGTCCGCCTGCCGGTAGGCCAGACCGCGCGCGACGCCGAGTTCGACGATGTACGGAACGGGGTCGCCGGGGGCCAGCAGTGCCGCCTCGGCGCAGACCGTGCGCGCCTCTTCCATGATCATGCGGAAGTCCTCGGACGACGGGTCGCGCAGCGCCTGCATCACCAGGAACGCCGCGTGCACCGCTGCCCCGCCCGGGTCCTTGGGCGCCTCGACCCGCCAGGTGCGCAGCCACATCCCGCCCTGGCCGGGGGAGACCGCCAGCTCGTGCGCCGCCGCCCCGGCCAGCGTCTGCACCCGCTGCCAGCGCAGCTCCGAGGCCGCGTCGGTGAGCGCCAGCAGCCGGGCCGCGGGCTGCCACTCCCTGGTGCGCTGGATCTCCTCCAGCGCGTCGGCCAGCTCCGGGTCGGGCCCGGGCAGCCGGACGTCGAGCCGCTCGCGCGGTACGAATCCGTACGCGGTGGGATCACCGGCGCGCAGCGCGCCCCGCATCGCGTCGCCGCCCGCGCGCCTGCGCAGCACCATGGGCACGACGAGCACACCGCCGACCATGACGATGCCGATGAGGATGACGAGCATTTCCATGACGTTGTTCCCGACCTTGTCCCCGTGAGACTCCATGAGGTCCTCATGAAGTCATGACGTCTTCATGAAGTCTTGCGTCCCGTGTCCGCTGTTTCCCTACAGCCTATGCACGCTGTCCTCGGCCGGTACCCGCGCCGGGCATTACGCTCGGGCCCATGACCCACGAGGACTCTCACCAGCAGGGCGCGTCCCAGCCCTCGCACAGCCACAGCTTCGAGACGCTGGCCATTCACGCGGGACAGGAGGCCGACCCGCTCACCGGCGCCGTCGTCCCCCCGATCTACCAGGTCTCGACCTACAAGCAGGACGGTGTGGGCGGGCTGCGCGGCGGCTACGAGTACAGCCGCTCCGCCAACCCCACCCGCACCGCGCTGGAGGAGAACCTGGCGGCCCTGGAAGGCGGCCGCCGCGGTCTCGCCTTCGCCTCCGGGCTCGCGGCGGAGGACTGCCTGCTGCGCACCCTCCTCGTCCCCGGCGACCACGTCGTCATCCCGAACGACGCCTACGGCGGAACGTTCCGGCTCTTCGCCAAGGTGGTCGAGCGCTGGGGCGTGGAGTGGTCGGTCGCGAACACCTCCGACCCGGCGTCGGTACGGGACGCGCTGCGCCCGCGCACCAAGGTGATCTGGGTCGAGACCCCCTCCAACCCGCTGCTCGGCATCACCGACATCGCCGCCGTCGCCGACATCGCGCGGTCCGCCGGGGCCCGCCTCGTCGTCGACAACACCTTCGCCAGCCCCTACCTCCAGCAGCCGCTGGCGCTGGGCGCGGATGTCGTCGTGCACTCCCTGACGAAGTACATGGGCGGCCACTCGGACGTGGTCGGCGGCGCGCTGGTCACCGCGGACGAGGCGCTGGGCGAGCAGCTCGCGTACCACCAGAACGCGATGGGCGCCGTCGCCGGGCCCTTCGACTCCTGGATCGTGCTGCGCGGCATCAAGACGCTGTCCGTCCGCATGGACCGGCACAGCGAGAACGCGACCCGCATCGCGGACATGCTGACCCGCCACCCGAAGGTCACCAAGGTCCTCTACCCGGGTCTGCCGGAGCACCCGGGCCACGAGATCGCCGCCAAGCAGATGCGGTCCTTCGGCGGCATGGTGTCATTCCAGGTCGCCGGCGGTGAGGAGGCGGCGGTCGAGGTCTGCAACCGCGCCCGGCTCTTCACCCTCGGCGAGTCCCTGGGCGGCGTCGAGTCCCTGATCGAGCACCCGGGCCGCATGACCCACGCCTCGGCCGCCGGCTCGGCCCTGGAGGTCCCCGCCGACCTGGTCCGCATCTCGGTCGGCATCGAGAACGTCGACGACCTCCTGGCGGACCTGAAGCAGGCGCTGGGCTAGCGCGTCCCCGGTCGGTGGCACGCCGGAGCGACGACCCTCGCCGGGACGCCGCTCGTGCCACCGGCCGCCCGGGCGCGCCGGTCACCACCCCTCCACCGGAGGAGTCGTGTCGATCGGCGGCGTCGTCCACGGCTCGGCCAGCGCCGCCCACACAGAGAACGCCACGGCCGCCGCGAACAGCAGCCACCAGCCCGCCGTCCGCAGGACCCGGCGGCGCCGCAGCATCCGGTGCCCCTGCCGGGCGGCCAGCGCCGCCAGCCCCGGCGGCACGATCGGATGCGGAGCGGCCTCCAGCATCCGGCGTACCTCGTCTTCCTTGCGGTCCGGCAGGCTCATGAGGCCGCCTCCGGGGACCGGGACCGGGACGGAGACCGGGACGGCAGCGCCGCGGCCCGCCGTGCGGCGCGCATGACCGCCACCGCGCGCGTGCAGATCGCGCGGACCCGCTCCACGGGCAGACCCAGCAGGGCCGCGGCCTGCTCCTCGGCGATGCCCTCGTACAGCCGCAGTACGAGCACCAGCCGCTCCTGCGGAGTGAGCCGCTCCAGTAAGCCGCCGGATACGGCCACGGGCACGGGCTCGGGGCGCGGTCGCCGGTAGCGCCAGGCGGACCAGGCGAAGCGGGCGGTCAGCTCCTGCCGGGCGCGGTCGTACGGGTCCTCCCCGCGCAGCCGGTCCCAGTCCGCGTACGTCCGGGCCAGCGCGCCGACCAGCAGCCGCTCTGCGGCCGGGCAGCGTTCCGGCGGTTCGGCGGTCAGCAGCGCGGCGGCATGCAGCAGCCGACCGCCGGCGCCCGCGACGAATTTCTCGAACTCCCGGGCCCGGAGGCGTTCGCGCTCCGCCCGCCGCTGCCGCACCGCGCCTCCCGTGTCCCCTTAGGACACGCCCGGCCGGGACGCCCGGTCAAGAGCCGGGAACCAGGAAGCCGGGGACCGGGAAGCCGGAACCGGAACGCCGGTGCGGGACGCGCGGCGTCAGGAGGCGGGGGCGGGCTGCACCAGGGAGTTGTGCACGTCCGACAGCGCGGTGTTGAACCGCGTGAGCAGATCGCAGAAGGCGTCCCGCTCCTCCGCCGTCCACTCCTCGGTCACCACGGCCATCAGCGCGCGCCGGGAGGACCGCACCTCCTCCAGCCGCGCCCTGCCGCGCGGCGACAGCTGGAGGACGACCGCGCGGCCGTCCTCGGGGTGCGAGGTGCGCTTGACCATGCCGGAGTCGACCAGCGGCGCGACCTGGCGGGTCACCGTCGAGGAGTCGATGCCCATCCCCGCGGCCAGCGCCTTGACGCCCATCGGACCTTCCTGGTCAAGCCGGTTGAGCAGCAGATACGCGGCGCGGTCCATGGAGTTGCGGGCCTGCCCGATACCGCCGAGACGGGTCTGTTCCGCGCGTCGGGCGAAGAGTGCGACCTGGTGCTGCATCGCGTCGAGTACCGTCGTGTCGACGAGTGCCTTCGTGTTCAATGCGTTCGTGTCGAGTTGAGTCGTCATGTCCGATGAGGTGGGCATGGCCTGGGGCTCACTTCGTGCGGTGGTCTGTGGGATGGGGCACAGAGTACGCCGCCGCGGCCTTCCCCGTACCCGAGGTTCACAAACCTGCGCCGCGACGGCAGCAACCTGCCGCTCTCCGGCGCTCCACCAGTGGCTAGAGGGAACTGCGAGACTTGGTACATGGCTGTACGACCTGGTGACGGGGCAGCCGTCGCCGCCGCCCCCGGGGTCACGCTCGACGACGTCCGCGCCGCGCAGAAGATCCTCTCCGGGGTGTCCCGGGTGACCGCCCTGGAGGGCAGTCGCTTCCTCACCGGCCTGCTCGGCTCACCGGTGCACCTCAAATGCGAGAACCTCCAGCGCACCGGCTCGTTCAAGGTGCGCGGAGCCTACGTACGGATCGCCGGGCTGCCCCCGCGGGAGCGGGCGGCCGGAGTGGTCGCGGCCAGCGCCGGCAACCACGCGCAGGGCGTGGCGCTCGCGGCGTCCCTGCTCCACGTGCGCTCCACGGTGTTCATGCCGGTGGCCGCCCCGCTGCCCAAGATCGCCGCGACCCGGGACTACGGCGCCGAGGTGCGGCTGCACGGCCAGGTGGTGGACGAGACGCTGCGGGCGGCGCAGGAGTACGCGCGGCGGACCGGGGCGGTCTTCATCCACCCCTTCGACCACCCCGACGTCATCGCGGGCCAGGGCACCGTCGGGCTGGAGATCCTGGAGCAGTGCCCGGAGGTGCGCACGATCGTCGTCGGCATCGGCGGTGGCGGCCTCGCGGCCGGTATCGCCGTCGCGGTGAAGGCGCTGCGGCCCGATGTCCGGATCGTGGGGGTGCAGGCGGAGGGGGCCGCCGCCTATCCGCCGTCGCTGGCCGCCGGGCGGCCGGTGTCGATCGAGGCGCCGGCGACCATGGCGGACGGCATCAAGGTGGGGCGGCCGGGCGAGGTCCCGTTCGCGCTCGTCGCGGAGCTGCTCGACGAGGTGCGGACCGTCTCCGAGGACGCGCTCTCCAGCGCGCTGCTGCTCTGCCTGGAGCGGGCCAAGCTGGTGGTGGAGCCCGCCGGGGCCAGCCCGGTGGCCGCGCTGCTGTCCGATCCCGGCGCCTTCGAGGGGCCGGTGGTCGCCGTCCTGTCGGGCGGCAACGTCGACCCGCTGCTGCTCCAGCGCATCCTGCGGCACGGCATGGCGGCGGCGGGCCGCTACCTGTCGCTGACGCTGCGGCTGACCGACCGGCCGGGCGCGCTGGCGACACTGCTGGGCGTACTGACGCGGGTGGACGCCAACGTCGTCGACGTGAGCCATGTCCGCACGGATCCGCGGCTCGGGCTCACGGAGGTGGAGGTGGAGCTGCACCTGGAGACCAAGGGGCCGGAGCACTGCGCCGAGGTCGGGACGGCGCTGCGCGAGGCGGGCTACACCGTGATCCCGTAGTGGCACGCCGCGATGCCGTGGCGGCACGTCGTGATCCCATGGCGGCACGCCGCGATTCCGTGGCCGACCGCGCGGCCAGGGGTGGCGGAATCCGGGCAAAGTTTGGATTCTTGTCTGGACTTCCCACGTTCCCTGGGGGAACCCCATGGCAGGAGTGATCTACGCCGAGGGTCTGGTGAAGACCTTCGGCGATGTCAGGGCTCTGGACGGCGTCGATCTCGATGTGCCGGAAGGAACCGTACTCGGACTGCTCGGACCCAACGGAGCAGGCAAGACCACGGCCGTACGGGTGCTGACGACGCTGCTGAGACCCGACAGCGGGCGGGCGGTCGTGGCGGGCGTGGACGTGCTCCGGCACCCGAACGACGTACGGCGGGCGATCGGGCTGTCCGGCCAGTTCGCGGCCGTCGACGAATACCTGACCGGCCGCGAGAACCTCCAGATGGTCGGCCAGCTCTACCAGATGAGCGCGCGGGACGCGAAGGCCCGGGCCGCCGAGCTGCTGGACCGCTTCTCCCTCGCGGACGCGGCCGACCGCACCGCCAAGACGTACTCCGGCGGGATGCGCCGCCGCCTCGACCTCGCCGCGGCGCTGGTCGTCAGCCCGCCCGTGATGTTCATGGACGAGCCGACGACCGGACTCGACCCGCGCAACCGGCAGGCCCTGTGGGACGTCATCCAGGAACTGGTGGCGCAGGGCACCACCCTGCTGCTGACCACCCAGTATCTGGAGGAGGCCGACCGGCTCGCCGACGACATCGCGGTCGTCGACCACGGGCGGGTGATCGCGCGCGGCACGGCCGACCAGCTCAAGGCCCGGATCGGCGGCGAGCGTGTCGAGGTCGTGGTGCACGAGCGCGAGCACATCGCCACCGCGGAGGCGGTGCTGCGCGCTCTCGGCCAGGGCGAGACCAGCGTGCGGGAGCACACCCGGCAGGTGACCGTCCCGGTCACCGGCGGCGCCAGGCTGCTGGCCGAGGTGATCCGCGAGCTGGACGCGCGGGGGGTCGAGATCGACGACATCGGATTGCGCCGCCCGACCCTGGATGACGTGTTCATCTCCCTCACCGGGCACGGCGCCGAAGCGGACGGGGCACGGACCGCGAGTCGGGAGGCCGGACGATGACCGCGACGAACAAGGCGGACAAGGCGAACAAGGCGAACAAGGCGGACAGGGCGCCGACCGTCGGCGCCCCGGCCCCGCGCCCGCGCGGCGCTCTGCCGCTCCAGGGCGTACGCGACAGCCTCGTGATCGCCCGGCGCAATCTGATCCGCATGGCCCGGATCCCCGAAGTGGTGATCTTCGGGCTGGTCCAGCCCATCATGTTCGTGGTGCTGTTCTCCTACGTCTTCGGCGGCTCCATCGACGTCGGCGGCAGCACCGACCCGGCGCGGTACCGCGAGTTCCTGATGGCGGGCATCTTCGCGCAGACCGTCACCTTCGCCACGGCGGGCGCGGGCGCCGGGATCGCCGAGGACATGCACCGGGGCCTCATCGACCGGTTCCGGTCGCTGCCCATGGCGCGTGGCGCGGTGCTCACCGGCCGGACGCTCGCCGACCTGGTGCAGACGGCGCTCACGCTCGTGGTGCTGGCGATCGTGGCCGTCATCGTGAGCTGGCGGATCCACGAGGGGATCCTCAAGGCGCTGGCCGGTTTCGGGCTGCTGCTCCTGCTCGGCTACGCGTTCTCCTGGATCGGCGCGCTGATCGGGCTGACGGTGCGGAGCCCGGAGGCGGCCACCTCCGGCGGGCTGCTCTGGCTCTTTCCGCTGACGTTCATCTCGAACGCCTTCGTCCCGGCCGGCAACATGCCGACCGTGCTGCGGCACATCGCCGAGTGGAATCCGTTCAGCGCGACCGTACAGGCGTGCCGGGAGCTGTTCGGGAACCTTCCCGCGGGGTATCCGGTGCCGGACGCCTGGCCCATGCAGCACCCGGTGGCCGCGTCGGCGCTGTGGTCCCTGCTGATCCTGGTGTTCTTCCGGACGCTGGCCGTACGCAAGTACCGCTCGGCGGCCGGGTGAGGCGGCCGGGTGTCGCGGCCGGGTGTCGGGGCCGGGTGACGGGGAGGGTCCGCGGGCGGACACGCACGGAACCCCCGGCATCCCGTGCCGGGGGTTCCGCAGCAACGTGTGTGGCGGGGCCGCTCAGCCCTGGTAGGGCTTGGCCTCCAGGATGCGCACCGAGGCGATCTTGCCGTTCGGCAGCTCGTACTCGGCGTCCTGCCCGATCTTCTTGCCGTTGACGCCCGAGCCCAGCGGGGACTGCGGCGAGTAGGTCTCGATGTCCGAGCTCGCGTACTCGCGGGAGGCCAGCAGGAAGGTCAGGGTGTCGTCCTCGTCGCCGTCGAAGGCGATGGTGACGACCATGCCGGGCGCGACCACACCGGTGGCCGCCGGGGCCTCGCCGACCTTCGCGTGCTCCAGGAGCTGGGTCAGCTGGCGCACGCGGAGCTCCTGCTTGCCCTGCTCCTCCTTGGCGGCGTGGTACCCGCCGTTCTCCCGCAGGTCACCTTCCTCGCGAGCCGCCGCGATCTTCGTGGCGATCTCGGTACGTGCGGGACCCGACAGGTACTCCAGCTCGGCCTTGAGCTGGTCGTACGCCTCCTGGGTCAGCCAGGTGACGTTCTCGCTGGTCTGGGTCACAGGTGCTCCTCGTCGGTACTGGAATACGTACTGGGAATACAAATGAACGCCCTACTCAGAAGGGTGCGCCTTCAAAGCCGGGCGAAACCACGAGCCTAACAATTCCGGGCGCAAAGCGGGAGGAGCGCGGCGTATCGAATACGTATGCCGCTCCTCCGGGCAGGGGTGCGCCCGGCGAGACCCACCAGGGCGGCGGCCTGGCTACCGCGGCTTGCAGTCGACCAGCTCGGCGGTGGTCGCACGCTCGGTCGTGCGGAGGGTGACGACCTCGTCCACCTGCTCGCGCCGCTGGTCGAAGGGGAAGTCCTTGCGCCCCACCTCGGCGCCGCTCTCGGCCAGCGACCGCAGCGTGCACACGCCGGTGGTGTCCTTGTCCTTGCGGACCTCCAGGTGGACCTCGACGGCGTCGTCCGAGACCACCTTGAAACCGATCACCCGGCCGCTGACGTCCTGGTCGGCGATGTAGGAGTAGCCGAACCACGCGACGACCCCGAGCAGGGCCGCGCCGAGCACGGCGCCGACGATCTTCAGCTTGCGGTCGGCGCGCTCGTCGGCCGATCGGCCGTAGCGCCCGTCCGGCACGCCCGCCCGTACCGTCGACATGATCGTCCTTCCCTCTCGGGGGCCAGGAATTTTTCGCCCCTGATCTGGGTCACTATAGAAGCCGCCCAGCCGGCACCCGACCGCCGCCCCGCATCGACGTCCCTTCGGGGCGACACCTTTTGAACGCGACGAATCACTGAGGATCGAGCCTTGACTGAGCAGCTGCGTCTCATGGCCGTGCACGCCCACCCCGACGACGAGTCGAGCAAGGGCGCGGCCACCATGGCCAAGTACGTGTCCGAGGGGGTGGACGTACTGGTCGCGACCTGCACGGGTGGTGAGCGTGGTTCCATCCTCAACCCCAAGCTCCAGGGGGACGCCTACATCGAGGAGAACATCCACGAGGTCCGCGCCAAGGAGATGGACGAGGCGCGCGAGATCCTCGGCGTCAAGCAGGAGTGGCTGGGCTTCGTGGACTCCGGGCTGCCCGAGGGCGACCCGCTGCCGCCGCTGCCCGAGGGCTGCTTCGCCCTCCAGGACGTCGACGAGGCCGCGGGGGAGCTGGTCAAGCTCATCCGCGCGTTCCGGCCGCACGTGATCACCACGTACGACGAGAACGGCGGCTATCCGCATCCGGACCACATCATGACCCACAAGATCTCGATGGTGGCCTTCGACGCCGCCGGGGACCCGGAGAAGTACCCCGGCACCGGCGAGCCGTGGCAGCCGCTGAAGCTCTACTACAACCAGGGCTTCAACCGGCCGCGCACGCTCGCCCTGCACGAGGCGCTGCTGGAGCGCGGCCTGGAGTCGCCGTACGGGGAGTGGCTGGAGCGCTGGAAGTCCTTCCAGAAGCGCGAGCGCACCCTGACCACGTACGTCCCGTGCGCGGACTTCTTCGAGATCCGCGACAAGGCGCTGATCGCCCACCGCACGCAGATCGACCCCGACGGCGGCTGGTTCCGGGTCCCGATGGACATCCAGAAGGAGGTCTGGCCGACCGAGGAGTACGAGCTGGCGAAGTCCTTGGTGGACACCTCCCTCCCCGAGGACGACCTCTTCGCGGGCATCCGCAACAATTGAGCCCATGATGAGCGCCACCAGCTCCCTCGCCCTGACGCACGCGTCCTCCGCCGTCCAGCTCGCCGAGCTGGACAAGAACAAGGTGACGCCGGGCGTCCTGGGCTTCATCGTGTTCGCGGCGATCGGCCTCGCCGTATGGATGCTGATGAAGTCCATGAACAAGCACATGAAGAAGGTCGACTTCGAGGAGGAGCCGGAGCCGCAGACGGCTCCGGCCGCCTCGAAGGCCGCCCAGCGCCCGACCACGGGCTAGCGCTCCCGCGACCACGGGCTGAGGTCCCGCCCCGCCCACGTACCCTGCCCGCCCGGGTACGTGGCGTGGGGCGCACAGCCCCACGGCGCGCCCCGGCCCGCGCCAGAAAACGCGCCCGCGCGGCGATTGGCGGCGATCCGCAGCCCCCGGCGTGCGGGAGGATGGACGCATGCCGAACCGTCTGGCGCATGAGACGTCTCCGTACCTCCTCCAGCACGCGGACAACCCGGTCGACTGGTGGCCGTGGGTCCCCGAGGCGTTCGCCGAGGCGCGGCGCCGCGGCGTGCCCGTGCTGCTCAGCGTCGGATACAGCAGCTGCCACTGGTGCCATGTCATGGCGCACGAGTCCTTCGAGGACGAGGAGACGGCCGCGTATCTCAACGCGCACTTCGTCTCGGTCAAGGTCGACCGCGAGGAGCGGCCGGACGTCGACGCCGTCTATATGGAGGCGGTGCAGGCGGCGACGGGGCACGGCGGCTGGCCGATGACGGTCTTCCTCACCCCCGACGCCGAACCGTTCTACTTCGGCACCTACTTCCCGCCCGAGCCCCGGTCCGGCATCCCGTCGTTCCCGCAGGTGCTGGAGGGCGTGACGACGGCGTGGACCGACCGCCGCGAGGAGGTCGCCGAGGTCGCCGGGCGGATCGTCCGCGACCTGGCCGAACGCTCGCTGTCGTACGACGCGCCGAAGCCGCCGGGGCCCGACGACACGCACGCCGCGCTGATGGGGCTGACCCGCGAATTCGACGCCGTACGGGGCGGATTCGGCGGCGCGCCGAAGTTCCCGCCGTCCATGACGCTGGAGTTCCTGCTGCGCCACCACGCCCGCACCGGCTCGGCGGGCGCGCTGCAGATGGTGCAGGCCACCTGTGAGGCGATGGCGCGCGGCGGTATCTACGACCAGCTCGGCGGGGGCTTCGCCCGCTACGCGGTGGACGCCACCTGGACGGTGCCGCACTTCGAGAAGATGCTCTACGACAACGCCCAGCTGTGCCGGGTCTACGCCCACCTGTGGCGGGCCACCGGCTCGGACCTGGCCCGCCGGATCGCGCTGGGGACCGCCGACTTCCTCGTGCGGGAACTGCTCACCGCCCAGGGCGGTTTCGCCTCCGCGCTGGACGCCGACAGCGACGACGGCACGGGGCGGAACACCGAGGGCGCGTACTACGTGTGGACGCCGGAGCAGCTGCGTACGGTCCTGGGCGAGGAGGACGCCGCGTTCGCCGCGCGCCACTTCGGGGTGACCGAGGAGGGCACGTTCGAGAAGGGCGCCTCGGTGCTCCAACTCCCCGATACCGAGCAGCTGGTGGACGCCGACCGCGTCGCCTCCGTCACCTGGCGGCTGCTGGCCGCCCGCGGCGAGCGTCCGCGGCCGGGCCGCGACGACAAGATCGTCGCCGCGTGGAACGGCCTGGCGATCGCCGCGCTGGCCGAGACCGGCGCGTACTTCGACCGCCCGGATCTGGTGCGGGCCGCCACCGCCACCGCCGACCTGCTGGTCCGGGTGCACCTGGACGACCACGGGCGGCTGGCCCGCACCTCGCTGGACGGTGTCGCGGGCGCCCACGCGGGCGTACTGGAGGACTACGCCGATGTCGCCGAGGGGTTCCTGGCCCTGGCGTCGGTCACCGGCGAGGGCGTGTGGGTGGACTTCGCGGGCCTGCTGCTGGACACCGTGCTGCGGCACTTCGCCTCCGGGGACGGCACGCTGTACGACACCGCCGACGACGCGGAGACGCTGATCCGCCGCCCCCAGGACCCGACGGACAACACCGCCCCGTCGGGCTGGACGGCGGCGGCCGGGGCGCTGCTGTCGTACGCGGCCGTCACCGGCAGCACCCGCCACCGGGAGGCGGCCGAACGGGCGCTCGGCGTGGTCACGGCGCTCGGACCGCGGGTGCCGCGGTTCATCGGCTGGGGGCTGGCGGTGGCGGAGGCCGCGCTCGACGGGCCGCGCGAGGTGGCCGTCGTCGGACCGGACGGCGACACGGCCACCCACGCGCTGCACCAGGCCGCGCTGCTGGGCACCGCGCCGGGCGCGGTGGTCGCGGTCGGCGCGCCCGGTTCCGACGAGGTGCCGCTGCTGCGGAACCGGCCGCTGTTCCAGGGCCGTCCGGCGGCGTACGTGTGCCGGAACTTCACCTGCGACGCCCCGACGGCCGACCCCAAGGTGCTGGCGGCGGCGGTACGGGGCGCGGGGGGCGACGTACCCCTGGTCCAGTAGGCGCGTGGGCGTGCGCCCTACCCGTGCTGGTAGGCCACCAGGGAGATGCCGACGTAGTGCACGACGAAGGCGGCCAGGGTGAACGAGTGGAAGACCTCGTGGAAGCCGAACCAGCGCGGTGACGGGTTGGGGCGCTTGGTTCCGTAGATCACGGCGCCCACGCTGTAGAGCAGCCCGCCGACGATGATCAGTGTCAGCACCGCGACGCCGCCGGTGCGCATGAAGTCGGGCAGGAAGAAGATCGCTGCCCAGCCGAGCGCGATGTAGCACGGGGTGTACAGCCAGCGCGGGGCGCCCACCCAGAAGACCCGGAAGGCGATCCCGGCGAGGGCCCCCGCCCACACCAGCCACAGCAGCAGCTCCTGCTTGCCGTCCGGCAGAAGCAGCAGCGTGAACGGCGTGTAGGTGCCAGCGATGATCAGGAAGATGTTCGCGTGGTCCAGCCGGCGCAGCACGGCCGTGGCGCGCGGGCCCCAGTCGCCGCGGTGGTACAGGGCGCTCACCCCGAACAGCGCGCAGGCGGTGAGGGTGAAGATCGCGCACGCGAGGCGGCCTCGGGCGCTGTCGGCGAGCGCGGTCAGGATCACCCCCGCGACCAGCGCGGTCGGGAACATCCCGGCGTGCAGCCAGCCGCGCAGTCTCGGCTTCAGCGGCAGCGGCGGAGCGGCGGAGCCCCCAGAAGAGCGGGCGATGGCGGCGGCGTCGGGCGCGGCGGCGGTCATGCGCTCATGCTACCTATGCAACACCGTCCTACTTACGCGACCGTAGGTTACGCCCAGGTATCGAGTGGTGATGGTCACGAAAACGCCCTCTGGACAGATCGGCGAACTCGCCGGATGATCAAATGAGCGCGGTCGGCACCGGATGAGCTGTGCATCCGGGTCGCAGCCCCCAAGGGGTAGCTGTCTCCAAAGCGGATATAGGTGCAGATATCCGCCATAACCCTCGACCTAAACGCCGGGCAGCGCGGTTCCGGCGGAACGGAGCGATCGTGGCGCGCAGTAATGCGGCTCCCCTCACCACACCCACCACCCCGCCCACCCGTCATCAGGAGCTGATCTCCTGGGTCGATGAGATCGCCGCACTCACCGAGCCGGACCGGATCGTCTGGTGCGACGGTTCGGAGGCGGAGTACGACCGCCTCGCCCAGGAACTCGTCGAGAAGGGCACCTTCAAACGGCTCGACCCGATCAAGCGGCCGAACTCCTACTACGCCGCCTCCGACCCCACCGACGTGGCGCGGGTGGAGGACAGGACCTTCATCTGCTCCGAGAAGGAGGAGGACGCCGGCCCGACCAACCACTGGAAGGCCCCCGCCGAGATGCGGGAGATCTTCGTCGGTGACAAGGGCGTCTTCCGCGGCTCCATGCGGGGCCGCACCATGTACGTCGTCCCCTTCTGCATGGGGCCGCTCGGCTCGCCGCTGTCCGCGATCGGCGTCGAGATCACCGACTCGGCCTACGTCGCCGTCTCCATGCGCACCATGACCCGGATGGGTCAGCCCGTCCTGGACGAGCTCGGCGAGGAGGGCTTCTTCGTCAAGGCCGTGCACAGCCTCGGCGCCCCGCTCGCCGAGGGCGAGGCCGACGTGCCGTGGCCGTGCAACTCCACCAAGTACATCTCGCACTTCCCCGAGACGCGGGAGATCTGGTCCTACGGCTCCGGCTACGGCGGCAACGCGCTGCTCGGCAAGAAGTGCTACGCCCTGCGCATCGCCTCCGTGATGGCCCGCGACGAGGGCTGGCTCGCAGAGCACATGCTGATCCTCAAGCTCACCCCGCCGCAGGGCGAGGCCAAGTACGTGGCCGCCGCGTTCCCGTCCGCCTGCGGCAAGACCAACCTCGCCATGCTGGAGCCCACGATCTCCGGCTGGACGGTGGAGACCATCGGCGACGACATCGCCTGGATGCGGTTCGGCGAGGACGGCCGGCTCTACGCGATCAACCCCGAGGCGGGCTTCTTCGGCGTCGCGCCCGGCACCGGCGAGCACACCAACGCCAACGCGATGAAGACGATGTGGGGCAACTCCGTCTTCACCAACGTCGCGCTCACCGACGACGGCGACGTGTGGTGGGAGGGCAAGACCGAGGAGCCGCCCGCCCACCTGATCGACTGGAAGGGCAACGACTGGACCCCGGAGTCCGGGACCCCGGCCGCCCACCCCAACGCCCGGTTCACCGTCCCGGCCGGCCAGTGCCCGATCATCGCGCCCGAGTGGGAGGACCCCAAGGGCGTGCCGATCTCCGCGATCCTCTTCGGCGGCCGCCGCGCCAGCGCCGTTCCGCTGGTGACCGAGTCCCTCACCTGGCAGCACGGCGTCTTCCTCGGGGCCAACGTCGCCTCCGAGAAGACCGCCGCCGCCGAGGGCAAGGTCGGTGAGCTGCGCCGCGACCCGTTCGCCATGCTGCCGTTCTGCGGCTACAACATGGGCGACTACATGGGCCACTGGCTCAAGGTCGGCGCGAACGCCGCGCGAAAGGGGGACCAGGCGAAGCTGCCCAAGATCTACTACGTCAACTGGTTCCGCAAGAACGACGAGGGCCGGTTCGTCTGGCCGGGCTTCGGCGAGAACAGCCGCGTCCTGAAGTGGATCGTCGAGCGCCTCGACGGCAAGGCCGAGGGCGTCGAGACCCCGATCGGTGTGCTGCCCGCCAAGGGCGCCCTGGACACCGACGGCCTGGACCTGGCCGAGTCCGACCTGGACTTCCTGCTGACCGTCGACAAGGACGTGTGGCGCGAGGAGGCGGCGCTCGTGCCCGAGCACCTCAACACCTTCGGTGACCACACGCCGAAGGAGCTGTGGGACGAGTACCGCGCGCTGGTCGAGCGCCTGGGCTGATCCCGCTCAGCGGCAACGCTGACGCAAGACAGGCCCCGGCCTGGTGTCTACAGGTCCCCGACCAAGCGACCATGGGCGGCACCGGGCCGGGGCCGAGCACTCTCCCCGGCCGGACGGGGCTCAGGCCTCGATTCCCAGGGCGGCCGCGTGGGCGGCCATCCGCTCCGCGGCCAGCGCCGCACCGTCCGCGTCGTCGCACGACGTGGCCACCACCAGCGCGTTCCCGGCGAGGGCGTGCGCCCGCTGGTGGAGCTGGCCCACCCGGGCCGCGATCCGGCGCGGGTCGCCGGTCACGGTGGGCGCGGCCCGCAGCGGGCCGTGCCCGTCGCGCAGCCGCGTGACATGGTCGGCCAGGCGCTGTGCGGCGTCGTCGAGCGCGGCCTGCGGCGCCAGGGCGCGCAGCTCGTCGGTGATGGTCAGCAGGGCGGTCAGATGCCCGGCGAGCCGGATCTCCAGCTCTTCCCGGCGTGAGCGGTGCGGGATGTCGTTGTCGTCGTGGTGGTGCGCGGCCATGCTGTGGACCGATTTGGTGCGGATCGGTTCGTACATGGGATGGCCTCCTCACAAGCTCAGGAGACCATCCTAACTTAGACCCTGTCTAAAGTTGTCTCGGTTGCAGATTGATTACCGGCTCACGGCTGGCTGTAACCGTCCAGGAAGGTGCCGATACGGCTCACCGCGTCCGCCAGGTCCTCCTTCACCGGGAGGGTGACGATCCGGAAGTGGTCCGGCTCCGGCCAGTTGAAGCCCGTACCGTGCACGATCATGATCTTCTCGGCGCGCAGCAGGTCGAGCACCATCTGCCGGTCGTCCTTGATCTTGAAGACCTTGGGGTCGAGGCGGGGGAAGGCGTACAGCGCGCCCTTGGGCTTCACGCACGTCACGCCGGGGATCTGCGTCAGCAGCTCGTAGGCGGTGTCGCGCTGCTCCAGCAGCCGCCCGCCCGGCAGCACCAGGTCGTTGATCGATTGCCGGCCGCCGAGCGCCGTGGCCACCGCGTGCTGCGCCGGCATGTTGGCGCACAGCCGCATGTTGGCCAGGATCGTCAGCCCCTCCAGATAGCTGGTGGCGTGCGCCTTGGGGCCGCAGACCGCGAGCCAGCCGCTGCGGTAGCCCGCGATCCGGTACGCCTTGGACAGTCCGTTGAACGTCAGGGTCAGCAGGTCCGGCGCGATGGCGGCGGTCGGGGTGTGCGTCGCGCCGTCGTAAAGGATCTTGTCGTAGATCTCGTCGGAGCAGACGACCAGGTTGTGCCGGCGGGCGATCTCGGTGATGCCGCGCAGCAGCTCCTCCCCGTAGACCGCGCCCGTCGGGTTGTTCGGGTTGATGACGACGATCGCCTTGGTGCGGTCGGTGACCTTGCGCTCGATGTCGGCGAGGTCCGGCAGCCAGTCCGCCTGCTCGTCGCAGCGGTAGTGCACGGCGGTGCCGCCCGCGAGTGAGACCGAGGCCGTCCACAGCGGATAGTCCGGCGCCGGGACCAGCACCTCGTCACCGTCGTCCAGCAGCGCCTGCATCGACATCTGGATCAGCTCCGAGACGCCGTTGCCGAGGTAGATGTCCTCGACGTCCAGCTCGATGCCCTTGGTCTGGTAGTGCTGCATCACCGCGCGGCGGGCGGACAGCAGCCCCTTGGCGTCGCCGTAGCCGTGCGCGTCGCCGAGCGAGCGCAGCATGTCCTCCAGGATCTCCGGCGGGCACTCGAAGCCGAACGGCGCGGGGTTGCCGGTGTTGAGCTTGAGAATGCGATGACCCGCCGCCTCCAGCCGCATCGCCTCCTCAAGCACCGGACCCCGGATCTCGTAGCAGACATTGGCGAGCTTCGTGGACTGGATCACCTGCATGCCGGCCACCTTACGGGGGTGCGACAGGGGCCGTGTGGTGTTTTCGCCCACGTCGGGGGCGCGCGAGGCGGGCCCACCGGCGAAGGGCAGCCGCTGCTCAGTCGGCCGGGGCGCGCCGTACCGACCGGCCCGCCAGGACGTCCGTACGGCGCCCGTCTTTCATCACAAAGCGCCCGTCGATGAGCACATGCGGAATACCGGTCGGGAGGGTGCGCGGGGCTTCGAATGTGGATCCGGCGGCGACCGTTCCGGGATCGAAGAGCACAAGATCGGCGCGGTGGCCCTCCCTGACCAACCCCCGGTCCGGCAGCCGCAGCCGGGCCGCGGGACGCGATGTGAGGTGTGCCACGCACTCCTCCAGGCCGAGGACGCCGAGCTCGCGCACGTACCGTCCGAGGTACCGCGGGAACGTACCGTAGGCGCGCGGATGCGGCTTGAGCCCGTGCAGGATGCCGTCGCTGCCGCCGGTGTGCGCCGGATGCCGCATGATCGCCCGCACGTTCTCCTCGTGCCCGACGTGCTGGAGGACCGTGGCGCCGAGCCGGTCCTCGATCAGCAGCCGACGGGCGGTGGCGAAGGGCGCCTCGCCGCGCTCGCGGGCGGCCGCGGCGACGGTCTTCCCGACGTGTCCGGCCAGTGCGGCGCGGCGGACCCCGGAGATCTCGACGGTGCCCCAGTCGACGGGCACGCCGTGGCAGCCGTCCGCGCCCTCGACCTCCATGGCGTGCCGGATCCGCCAGGCCGTCGCGTCGTCCCGCAGCCGCGCCAGCGTCGCCTGCGGACCCCCCTCGGCGGCCCAGCCGGGCAGCAACGCGGCGAGCGTGGTGCACCCCGCCAGATACGGATACGTGTCCAGGGTGATGTCGGCGCCGTCGGTGAGGGCGGCGTCGAGCAGCGCCAGCAGGTCCGGGGCGCACCCCTTGTTGACGTCGAAGTTGAGGGTGGCGTGGGCCAGGTGCAGCGCGCACCCCGCCTCCCGGGTGACCGCCACCATCTGCGCGTACGCGTCGAGGGCGCCCGCGCCGTAACTGCGGTGGTGCGGACAGTAGTAGCCGCCGTACGCCGCCACGACCCGGCACAGCTCGGTCAGTTCGGCGTCGGGCGCGTACATGCCGGGCGGGTAGGTGAGCCCGGAGGACATCCCGATGGCACCCTGCTCCAGCCCTTCGGCGACGAGTGCCTTCATCCGCTCCGTCTCGGCAGGGCCGGCGGCCCGGTCCTCCCATCCCATGACGAGCATCCGAACGGTCCCCTGCGGGACGAGGTACGCGGCGTTGACGGCGATGCCCTGCCGGTCGAGCCGGTCCAGATACCCGCCGACCGTCCGCCAGTCGAAGTCGATGCCGGCTCCGTCGCCGTTCCACCCGGCGATGGCGGCGCACGTGTCGGCGAGCGTGCGGTCATCGACGGGCGCGTACGACAGCCCGTCCTGCCCGACGACGTCGAGGGTGACGCCCTGGGCGACCTTGGCCGAGAGGTCGGGGTCGCGGAGCAGGGCGAGGTCGCTGTGGGCGTGCATGTCGATGAACCCGGGGGCGAGGGCGAGGCCGTCGGCGTCGAGGCTGCGTGGCGCGCCGGGACGCGACCCGCCGCCCTCTCGGGCGATGACGGCGATCCGGCCGTCGCGGATGCCGACATCGGCGCGGTAGGCGGGGGCGCCGGTGCCGTCGATGACGCGGGCGTCGCGGATGACGAGGTCCATGGGGCCTCCCTGGGGAATGGCTGGCACACCTTTTCGGGTGTTCATCCCCGGTGTGGTCGCGGCTGCCCCAAGGGGTGGTGGTGGGGCATCGTGGGCCCATGGACGTCACATCGCGCCTCCACGCTTACCGCGCTGTTCTGCCGCTTGGTCACAGGACATGAGTACCGTGCCTGCTGACTACACCCACGGCATCGATCCCGAACGCGCTCTGAAGTACGCCGTGCAGCGCTTCCAGGTCGACCGAGCCGAGGTTGTCGAAGGGATCATCGTGCCGTCGTCACCGACATGGGACCACGAACGCGCCGCGCAGCTCGTCCGCCGACAGATCGCAGACCGCGTGGAAGAACTGGGGTGCGTCGGAGGCTCGGGGAACCTGGATCTTCACGGCTCGCCCAACTGGTACGTCCCCGATATCGCCGTGGTGCCGGAAGAACTCGCGAAGGGTGCAGGCGCGCTGGTGCCGGACCAGACGCTGTTGGTGGTCGAAGTCACCGGTGACTATGACGCCGACACCGATCGGGTGGTGAAACGCCGTCGGTACGCCGAGTACGGCGCGCCGCTCTACCTCCTGATCGACCGCGTGGAGCGCAGCGTGACCCTGTTCGCGGAACCGGGTCAGCTCGGATACACCCGCGTCGACGGCCCGCACCCTTTCGGGACCTCGTTGCACCTTCCCGCTCCGTTCGACCTGGATCTGGAGACGGGCGACCTTTGATCTGGACGCCGACACGACGACGGCCCCGTGGTCACCGGGTGCCCCTCACTGGGCCTTGCTGGGGTGACTCAGGCGGAGAACTCCCCGCGTGTGACTGCTGAGACGAACGACGACCAGCCGTCCGCCGAGAAGACCAACGCCGGGCCCTGGGGATCTTTGCTGTCGCGCGTTGCCACCGCCTCACCAAGGAAGGCGATCTCGACGCACTGGCCGTCTCCGCTGCTGTAAGAGCTCTTGCGCCAGTGCGCGCATACCAGGTCTTCATGCATTGCTCGCTACCTCTTCTCACCGCATCTCGCTCGCAAGTGTAGTGATCAGGCGCAACGTGTCATCGGGACTGAGTGCCTGCGCACGCAGGTTGTCGAACATCACGCCATACCTGCGTACGTCGATTTCTGCTTCAAGAAAGAGATCCCCGGCCATGCTGTCCAGATAGACGAGCTCCGGGTCTTCTTTGTCGGCGAAGCCCATCAGCACAAAGGACCCTGGCATGCCCGCATGGGCACCAGCGCTGAACGGGATGACCTGGAGCGTCACGTGAGGTTCCCCGGTCACCTGCGCCAAGTGCTCCATCTGCTCGCGCATGACCTTCGGCCCACCCACCGTCCGGTGCAACGCTGCCTCATCCATGATTGCCCAGACGCGTAGCGGCTCCTTCTTGGCGAGCACGGCCTTCCGTTCGACCCGTGCTTGCACTCGTTGCTCTACTGCCTCGACAGTGGCCATCGGCAACGTCCCCTTGATGACAGCCCGTGCGTAATCTCCGGTCTGCAACACCCCAGGGATGAACAGCGACTCATAGTTGCGGACTTCCCACGCCTCGGACTCGAAGCTGATGTACGCAGTGTATTGCTCGGGAAGCTCGCTGTGATATGGCCGCAACCATCCTTGTTCCTTGGCGCCCTGCAACAGCGCCAAGACCTCGTCGCGATGAGAGGCGTGGACCTCGTAGAGGTCCAGCAGTGCCAGGAGCGTGCGACGTTGGGGACGAACGCGCGCCGTCTCTATCCGGTACAGCGTGACCGTGTTGATGCCCGTCCGCTCTGTGACGTCTTCCCTGGTCAGCTCCGATGCCCCGCGCAACCGCCGTAGTTCTGCCGCAAGTCGACGGAGACGGACTGTAGGGATCTGCCGTTTCGGAGGCATGGCAACGCACCTTTCGTCTGTACGCGACGGAGGTCGATTCTGTCCGCCTGCTGGCTTCGCCACCAAGCTCTAGGAGCACATGCAATGACTGCATTCGCATGGCTTGCGCGCGAAGCGCCTACGGGTGCAGGCTAGTCGCAGGCGTCACTCACCGTGGCAACTCGGCTACCAGTGCGCTGGATTGGCGATGCGTCGAACACGCATGCAACAAGAAGGGCCGTGCGAAAACCCCCGCGACTGGGTGCATCCAGTCCGGGGGCACGGTCAACGCTGTAGAGGAGCGTCAACATGGCAGAGACTATCGTCCGGACCTGCGAGGCGCTGATGCGCCTGTTATTCCCACCATCGGGCCGCCACCGGCCGGCCGAGACCGCCAATGCGTACCCCGTCGCGGAACGCCGGTTGCGGCGCCAGTGGCGGTGGGCGTTGTGGCTCGCCGTGCACGGGATCGACGTCGGCCCGCGCTGGATCCACGGCGTGAAGGTGGCGGCCTGGTGAGCGAGCAGAAGCAGCACATGGACAGGCCCACCCGTGGCCGGTTCCGGTTCCGGGAACACGTCATCGGCCCGGACCGGCGCCCCGAGGCGGAGCCGCACACGTACCGGATGCAGTGCGCGACCTGCGAGGAGAGCGGGCCGATCACCGGGGATTGCGAGGACGGTACGGAGTGGGCCGTCCGGCATCTCAAGGCCAACCCCCATCACCTCGCCTACCGCGAGCACATCACCCGCCCCTACCGGGCAGAACCGGGGGCGTGGTTGTGAGTGCGGACGCGATCATCAAGGGTGCCGAGTGGATCCTGAGCGCCGAGATGGGGGAGGGCGCGCCGCACGGGATCTACGGTGTCGAGTGCATGGCGTGTGCCGAGTCCTCGGGGCTGGTGGACGACGACCCGCGCCCGGTCCAGGTCTGGACGATCAACCACACGCGCTCGCACCCCACGCATCGCCAGTTCCTGGTCACCGCCCAGCGGCACTGACGCGTCGACCCCAACCCGGCCGGGCGCACGTCCGACCCCGAGCACGCGGGCGGGAAGACGCTGACAGCACCTTCCGCGCCCGGCCTCGCCGACGACCGGCCACGGGAACGACCCACGCGTCATGCCCGCCCGCGACCACCCCGGTGTCGTACGACGGCGGTCGTGCGGGCCCTGGCGCACGCGGGACGGTTCGCGGGTCTGCTGCTCCTTGTAGCGGTATCCGTAGCGGTCGGCCTCTGTCTCGGGCGCCGCTCACGGACACCGGCTGGCCCGGGCCGCCGCCGCCCCAGTCCCCTTCGTCATCCGGCCAGCCCCGTGGAAACGCGCCATGGCAGAACAACACAAGAAGCCCTGTAGCCACGACGTGCCCAAGGGTGCGAAGCACTGCAAGCGCTGCGGTGCGCAGATCTACCTCTGAAAACTGAGATCCTGACTCGCGGCCGTGGGACGGTGGTGGCATGACCAGTCACCACCGCCTCGCCCCGACCGTCGGCTATCCGACCCGCTGGCGGGTGTGCCTACGCCGATTCGTGCAATTGCCAGGTGTGTTCCAGGTGACAACGTGGGCCGACGCATCGCTGCCCCTGGTCCGGGGGCGTCTGGGCTGGATCTTCAACAGCCCCGCACGAACCCGCTGACGAGCTGACTCTTGGGTCGACCGGCCCAGAGCCAACCTCGGCCCCGGCCTGGCTCGACGAGGCAAGGATCTGGCCATCTTCCGAAAAGGTGCGGATAAATCGGACTAGTGGGGTACCGCCGTTAGTTGCGATCAAGTCCCTTGAGTGCGTTGCCCTTTCGGGCATAGGCGATGGCGACGGGGCGTGCCCCTGCCTCGCGCGGATCGACCGTTTCTGGCCGTAGCGGAATGATCGCTCTCAGTGCATGCGGATACGTTTCCTCTCGCGATCGCCAAGCACAGCAGCGCTGTCACGGGGGGAAGGCGAAGACGCTTTCTCCGCCATGCCTGCGTGACACCCGGTGTCACGCGCCATAGGTGAGAGGACGAGAGAGTGAACGCAAGCCGAAGGACCACGGGTCTTATAGCCGGAGCCGTGCTGCTGGGATTCGCCGGGGCAGTCCCAGCCCATGCCGAGGGGAGCCGCGACACGTACTTCTCGGCCTGGCGTCAGGGGCAGGAGTCCTCGCGCTGGCAGGACAACAACAGGGACTCGGTCACTACCTCGGTATCACTGAGCGGTTGCTCGACCGACGGTGGGGACGGGTTCAAGTGGGCTACGCTCAAGCTCTGGAAGAACCGCGACTTCTACCCCGACGACAACAAGGGGAGCCGCGACAACAAGTGCGGCAAGTCGTCCTGGGGTGACGAGTCTTCCGGTAAGTACTACTTCGAGCTCTCCGGATTCGGGAGCGGCGGCTACATGACCGCCAACAAGGTCTACATCAAGTACTAGAACCGGCGCTCCGCAAGGTGCGTCATCGCTGGTGCCTCGGTGCAGGTTCGCTTGTACCGAGGCGCCAGCTCGCTTCGACTCCTCACTACAGCAGCCGCTTGGGATGCACAGCGGCGGAATGTGCGATTCATGGCCTTGAACTTCCGTGGCGTCGTCTTCCACTACAACCGGAAAACGACCGTGCTCGACGAGTTCGACCTGGGCATCGACAGTCCGGCAACCGTACTGCTCGGCCCCAACGGGGCGGGAAAGTCAACACTGTTGGCGCTGGCCGCGTCCCATCTCAAACCGACTCGTGGAGCCGTCACCTGGAGGGGCCGCAACCCCGCGGCTCGTCGAAACGTGACGGCGTACCGCAAGGCGGTGGCCTGGCTGCCGCAGCAGATCGCATCTGTCCCAGGGCTGACCGTACGCGAGCAGGTCGCCTACGCCGGCTGGCTCAAGGGCATGAGCCGCGCCGACGCCTGGAACGCCTCCGCCTCCGCCCTCGCCCGCGTCGGCCTGAGCAAAGTCGCCGACCGCCGCAGCCACCAGGTCTCGGGCGGCCAGCTGCGTCGCATGGGGATCGCCGGAGCGCTCACTCACCGCAGCGAGCTCATCCTCATGGACGAGCCGACCGCCGGTCTCGACCCCACTCAGCGCAGGGTCTTCCGATCCTTGCTCGAAGAGCTTGCCGACGACGTCCATGTCATTGTCTCCACCCACCAGACGGAAGACCTCGCCGAGCTCTACCAGCACGTTGTCGTACTGGACCGGGGCACCGTCCGCTTCCAGGGCACCACCGCCCAGTTCCACGCCTTGGTCGACAATGCCCAAGGCCCACGTGAACGCGCGGAAGCGGCCTATGCCCAACTTGTGGGCGAGGAGGTCTGACCTGTGCTGCTGCGAACCGTCGTCCGCCTCTCGTCGGCCACCCGCATCCTGCCCTTCCTGGCGGCGTTCGTCGCGCTTGCCCTCGGCGACGACATGACCGAATGGGTCACCCCCCGCTACTGGCCCTCTGTCACGGGCAGCGCAAGCAACGCCCTGGGCTTCGTCGGCGCTGCGTGTGCCGCGTCGGCGGCGTGGGAGGGGGGTCGGCTGCGTCGTGCACGCGTCGTCGACCAGGCCGCCGTGCGCTCGCCGTTGGCCATCGCCCTTCCGCTGCTGCTCCCGGTGTTCGTGATGGGGGTGGTCGGCATGGGGGTGGCTCTCCTGGTGACCGCGACCGCCGCCGACGTCGGCATCGGGATGCCGCACCTGGGGATCCTGGCTGTCGAAGCCGTGCTGCTGGCGGCCAACACGCTGGTCGGCTACGTCCTGGGCCGACTGTTGGCCCCTGTCCTCGCAGTTCCGGTCGCGCTGATCACCAGCTTCGTCGCCACTGCGTTCCCGGTTTCCTGGGACATCTTGTGGGTTCGCCACCTGGTTGGTGGAGGACTGATCGACTGCTGCAATCTCGACCAGAGTGTGGACGTACGTGCGCTGGTGAGCGCTGGAGTCTTCGGCACGGCTGTCTGCCTGGCCGCCGTGGTGCTCATCCACTACCGCAGGAGTGCCCCCGCCGCGATCGCGGCCGTAGCGTTGGCCGCCGGGGGATTCGCGGGCGGCGCGGCCTCCGCCCGTGGCATGGGAGCCGAACCATTGGTATCCAGGCCGACCAGTGAGCTCGCCTGCGACGACGGTCGACCGCGGATCTGCTTGTGGCCGGAGATGGAGGGCCAAGCGGCCATGATCCGCACCGAGGCGCGCAAGGCCGCCGAGAGGCTCCGTCAGGTCGGCGTCGAGGTCCCCGCCACACTGACCATGGCCGACCGGCCTGGGGCCGGCGAGTCCAAGCTTGCCATCGGGCCTGATACCGACGCCGACGATGTCCGCATAGGCGTGGCTGCGGGGCTCACGCCGCAGGCGCCCGCATGCGCGGAGGAAGGCGAGCCTTACCCGGCCGAGATCGCTTCCGGTCCCGTCGGCGCCTGGCTCTCTCTGACCGCCGGCGCCTCACCCCGCGGGGTCGCCAACCGGGTGATACCGCCGGAGCTCGCCCTCGCCCAGCACGTCATGAAACAACCCCGGCACGTGCAGCTCGACTGGTACGAGCGCAATGTCAAGGCCATGGGTAGCTGCAACGCGCGACCCCAGTTGCGCATCGGCGGGAGTCAGACGTGATCTGGTGGTGCAAGGCCCGCGCGGTTCCCACACTGGCCATAACCGTCGTCGGGACCAACGCGCTGGGCCTGCTCATGGGGAACGCGGAGCTGCCCATGCCGGTACTGACGGGCCGGTCCGGGCACTTCCTCGTCGGCCATCTCATCGCGCTGTTGCCCGCGGTCATGCTCCTGTACGGCATGGGGCGCGGCGACCTGCGCGCCGAGAGCGTCGCCTGTCGGCCGGTGCGGGTTTGGGACGCGCTTCTTGGTTTGGCCGTCGCCATCGGTGGTGCGGCGGTCGCTGGCTTGAGTTACGCCGTCGGGAGCGGCGCCATTTCCCTCGTGCTGGGTCGTAACATCGCCGCCTATGTCGGCCTGGGACTACTCCTCCTCCCGCTTGTTGGCCACCGTCTTGCGGCGGTCGCGGTTGCCGCGGTGCCTTTGGTCTGCGCGGCCACCGGCTGGAGCCCAGGGGGCAAGGCGGAGCCGTGGGCATGGATCCTGCACCCCGCCGACTCCCCGGTGGCCTCGGTTATCACGGCAGTCGTTCTCCTCGCCGGACTGTCACTCACCGTCGCTATGCGACCCTCCTCGCGAGCCATCGCCTGGGGCGTTTGACGTGTCGACGGGCCCCAGTCCAGTGGAGGTACGGAAGCCTGTGGAGGGACGTGGCCAGGTGGAGGTACGTCCCATCGGTCGCGAGTACTCCGGTAACACCCCTCGGAAGGAGCCCGCCTCATGAGTGAACAGCTCTCGAAGACCGCGATCACCCCCGCCAACCACCCCGCCCCGCCCGCGAAGTACTCCCCCGGCGTCCGCAAGGGCAACATCCTCCAGGTCGCGGGCCAGGTCGGCTTCGGGCCGGCGGCGGCGGGCCAGGCCCCTGCCCCGGTCGGCCCCGGGCTGCGCGAGCAGACCCTCCAGACCCTCGCCAACGTCAAGGCGGTCCTCGACGAGGGCGGCGCGCGCTGGGAGGACGTGCTGATGATCCGCGTCTACCTCACGGACACCGCGCACTTCGCCGAGTTCAACGAGATCTACGACGACTACTTCGCCGATCTCGCCGGGCCCCCGGCGGCACGCACCACCGTCTACGTCGGCCTGCCCGCCGGACTGCTCGTCGAGATCGACGCGCTCGCGGTTCTCGGCTGAGCCCTCGGGGCCCGCTCAGGTCCTGGACACGCCGGTGCCCTCGGGACCGTTTCGACCGCCCCCGAGGGCACCTCGCGCCGGGCGGGCGTCAGCTACCCGCGCAGTACTGGTCCTCCTTGCCGATCGCCCGGTACATGCAGTCGGACGTCTCGAGCAGTTGCAGTACCGCGTCGCGGTTGCGGTCGGTCTCCCGCTCGATGACCTCGTCGGGCGGGTAGAAGCCGCCGCCGCCGAAGGACGACGGGTACATCTCGAAGGTGTACGCGAAGATCTTCTGGTCGCCCCAGAGCCAGTCGTCGATCGACCCGTCGGTGACGTACAGGTCGCTGGACTGCTCGGGTGTGTAGCCGTTGCTCGCGGCCATGTCCTTGCCGACCGTGGCGAACACGTCGTGGTCGTCCTGCGTCAGGCCGGGCGCGGTGTCCGCCGTGGTGTAGCCGTAGGGCCACAGCACCAGTTCGCTGTAGGTGTGGAAGTCGATGGCGGACTTGATCTGCTGCTTGCCGCCCACCACGCGGCTGCGCGCGAAGTCGGCGACGACCTTCACCTCGGGGGCGGACTCGGCGGACTTGCCGCGGTAGGTCTCGGAGCTCGGGCTGCCCGAGGAGCCGCCGCAGCAGCCCCACTTGAAGTCCCAGTTGCGGTTCGGGTCGGTGCCGACGGCCGAGGAGCCGGAGTTGGGCTGCCGGTTCTTGCGCCAGCTGCGGTACGAGCCGGACGCGATGTCGTACTCGCCGCCGTCCGGGTTGACGTCCGGGACGATCCAGATCTCGCGCCCGTTGACCGCGTTGGTGATCCGGGAGTCGGTGCCGTAGTCCTGGGTGAACTCGCGGATCAGGTAGAGCGCCATCTCCACGGTGAGGTGCTCACGGGCGTGCTGGTGGTGGGTGAACAGCACCTCGGGCTCGGCCTCGTCCGTGCCGACCTTGTCGCTGATCTTGACGGCGATGATGTCCCGGCCCTGGTAGGACTTGCCGATGACGCGCTTGCTGATGATGTCCGGATACTTGGCGATGGCCGCGTTGATCTCGGCGTTCATCTCCGCGTAGTTGTGGTACTTGGCGTCCGACGAAGGGAAGTCGTACGGCTTCGCGTCCTTGCCGCCCGTACGGGACGGGGGGCCGGGCAGCGGGGTCAGGTCGTAGCCCAGCCCGCGCAGCGCCTCCGCCTGGGCGGGGGCGGCGGTGACCACCAGCGAGCGGGCGTCCACCTCGTCGACGGACGCGCCGGTGGCGGCGATCAGATTGCGCTGCGCGACCGTGGTTCGGCCCGCCACCTCGTATTGCCGCTGAGGCTCGTCGGCCGTGGCGGCGGCGGCCCCCGTACGGGCGGGGCTGTCGGCGGAGTCGGGGCCGGCGGCCTCGGCGGCCATGGGCGCGCCGAGCGCGAGGGCGAGCACGGCGGCGAGGGCGGCGCCCCGTCTGCCGGATATGCGACGTCGCATGGGTTCTCCTGATGGGGGGTGAAAGGTGCTCCTGTGTGGGGTGTGAGGTGCTCCTGCGGTGAAGACATCGCGACTCGGCAAAAGTGTTCGGCCATGGGCATGACATGGTCAAGGGGGTGTGGGCGGCCTGAGCGGTCGGAATGCGCCAACTTCCGTCCGACTTCCGGGCGACTTCCGGGCGGCGGCGCGGTCCGCGGGCGTGAAGCGCACATGAAGGCGCCCCGTGGCATGCGGCCACGGGGCGCCTGACGAGGGCTCAGCGGGTCGTCAGCCCGTCTTGCAGTACTGCTCTTCCTTGCCGATGGCCCGGTACATGCAGTCCGCGTTGTCCAGCAGCTTCAGCACGGCCTCCCGGTTCCGGCTGGTCTCCTTCCCGATCACCTCGTCGGGCGGGTAGAACCCTTCGGAGCCGTTCTCGCCCGGGTACATCTCGAAGGTGTAGGCGAAGATCTTCTGGTCGCCCCAGAGCCAGTCGTCGATCGCGCCGTCGGTGACGTACAGCTCGCTCGACTGCTCGGGCTTGTAGCCGTTGGTCGCGGCCATGTCCTTGCCGACCGTGGCGAACACGTCGTGGTCGTCCTGCGTCATGCCCTCGCCGGTCTCGTCCTGGGTCCAGCCGAAGGGCCACAGCACCAGCTCGCTGTAGGTGTGGAAGTCGATGGCGGCCTTGATCTGCTGCTTGCCGCCGACGATCCGGCCGCGGACGAAGTCGGCGACGACCTTGCTCTCCGGAGCGGACTCGGCGGACGGACCGCGGTACGTCTCCGAGGCCGGGTCGGTGTCGGAGCCGCCGCAGCAACCCCACTTGTACGCCCAGTTGCGGTTCAGGTCGGTGCCGACCTCCTGCGAGCCCTCGTTGGGCTGCCGGTTCTTGCGCCACATCTGGTACTCGCCGTCGGCGATGTCGAATTCCCCGCCGTCCGGGTTGACATCGGGGATGATCCAGACCTCGCGGCCGTCGACCGCCTTGGTGATCTTCTCGTCGGAGCCGTACTTGTCGCCGAACTCCTTGACCAGGTAGAGCGCCATCTCCACGGTCAGGTGCTCACGGGCGTGCTGGTGGTGCGTGAACAGCACCTCCGGCTCGTCCTCGTCCTCGCCGACGTTGTCGCTGATCTTCACGGCGACGATGTCGCGGCCCTCGTGGGACTTCCCGATGACCTGCTTGCTCATGATCTTCGGGTGCTTGGCGACGGCGGCGTCGATCTCCGCCGTGGCCTCCTTGTAGTTGTGGTAGCCGGCGTCATCGGACGGGAAGTCCTTGACTCCCGCCTTCCTCGCCCCGCCCCGCTTCGGCGGGCCGGGCAACTCCTTGACCCGGTACCCGAGTCCGCGTACCGCGGCGAGCTGCTCGGCGTCCGCGGTGATCACGACGGAGTGGTCGCGGACGGCGTCGACGGACGCGCCGGTGGACGCGAGGGCGGCGCGGGCGGCGGCGGTGTCCGGCCCGGTGACCTCGTACTGCCGCGCGGCTTCCGTACCGGACGCGGCGGCGCGGGGGGTGTGGGGGGAGTCCGAGTCCTGGGCCTGGGCGGCGATGGGCACGGCGAGCGCCAGTGCCAGGACGGTGGCGGCGACGGCGGTGGTCCGCCGGCCGCGTATGCGCAGTCGCATGGTGATGTCTCCTGGGTTCCAGTGCGACGGGTGGGGGGTTGGGTGTCCGTGGTTCTGGGGTGGACACCTGCGTCCATCGTTGGGGCGGGGCATGGACATGGTCAAGTGCCCTTGTGTGGCCCGCGGATGGCCGGCCGATCCTCCGGCGGCTGTTTCCAGCCATGCCGGCCATTGCCTTCCGCCGCCCCTCGCCGTGACAATGCCCACGTCAAATCCGAAAGCAACTTCGGTATGGAGGAACCCCCCACATGAAGACGTCCTTCATAGGCACGCTCTCGGCCGTGGCGCTGAGCGGTGTCACCGTCCTCGGCTTCGCCGCGTCGTCCGCCTCGGCGGCCGATGCCGGGACGGCCAAGAAGAAGCCGGCGGCCGTGAACTTCGAGGGCACCGTCGCGCTGAGCAACTGCTCCGGTTCGGTCGTGAAGATGCCGAACTCCACCGACCAGGACCCCGCCCTGGTCATGTCCAACGGCCACTGTCTGGAGACCGGCTTCCCCGGGCCGGGCGAGGTCGTCGTGGACCAGCCGTCCAGCCGCAGCTTCACCCTGCTGGACGCCGGCAGCGGCGACGCGGGCACCGTGCGCGCCACCAAGGTCTCGTACGCCACGATGACGGACACCGACGTCTCGCTGTACGAGGTGGACGCGACCTACGCCGACATCCAGGAGAAGTTCGGCGTCAAGGCACTGGAGCTCTCCGCCGAGCGGCCCGCCCAGGGCGCCGCCATCAGCGTGGTGTCCGGCTACTGGAAGAAGATCTACAGCTGCGACGTGGACGGCTTCGTGCACGAGCTGCGCGAGGGCGAGTGGACGTGGAAGGACTCCGTCCGCTACACCCCGGACTGCAAGACGATCGGCGGCACTTCGGGCTCGCCCGTCGTCGACGAGGCCACCGGCAAGGTCGTCGCCGTGAACAACACGGGCAACGAGAGCGGAGAGCGGTGCACGGACTACAATCCGTGCGAGGTCGACGAGAACGGCGAGGTGACGGTCCGCAAGGGCATCAACTACGCCCAGCAGACGTACCAGATCACCAAGTGCGTCGCGGCCGGAAACAAGGTCGATCTGAGCCTGGAGGGATGCACCCTGCCCAAGCCGTGACGTGGCCCGACCGGGCCTGACCTGGTCCGACCCTGGCCTGTGATCTGACCCTGGCCTGATCTGACCTCGGCCTGGTCTGACCCTGGTCTGGTCTGACGGTGCCCGGCCCCCACCGAGGCGGTGAGGCCGGGCACCGGTGCCGGTCGCGGGCTACGGCAGGCCGTGCACGTGTCCGCCCACACTCCGCGCGAACTCGTTCCCGTTCGCCGCGTCCCAGTTGGTCGACCAGGTCATCGCTCCGCGCAGCCCCGGGTACGTCCTCGACGGCTTGAACGAGCCGCAGCCGCTGCCCTTGGTCAGACAGTCCAGCGCGGCGTTGACCACGCTCGGGGCGACGTGTCCGCTGCCCGCCGCCCGGGGCGAGGCGGGCACCCCTATGGCGACCTGGGAGGGGGCGAGGCCGCCCTCGAGCTGGACGCAGGCCAGGGCGGTGAGGAAGTCGACCGAGCCCTGGGAGTACACCTTGCCGTCGCAGCCGAGCATCGAGCCGCTGTTGTAGTACTGCATGTTGACGACGGTGAGGAAGTCCTTGATGTTCAGCGCCGTCTTGAAGTACTCGTTCGAGGTCGACTGCATGTCGATGGTCTGCGGCGCCATGGTCACCACGACATCGCTCCTGCGGTCGTGGATCGCCTTGAGCGCCTGGGTCATGTAGGTGGAGTTCAGCCCGTTCTCCAGGTCGATGTCGACGCCGTCGAAGCCGTACTCGTCCATCAGGCCCGTGACGGAGTCCGCGAACGCCGTCGCCGAGGCGGCGTCGTTGACCGACACCGCGCCCTTCTCGCCGCCGACGGAGATGATCACGGACTTCCCGGCCGCCTGCTTGGCCTTGATGTCGGCCTTGAACTGGTCCACGGTGTAGCCGCCGAGCCCGGCCGAGTCCAGGTTGAACGTGACCGCGCCGGGGGTGCCGGTGGCGTCGGCGAACGCCACCGCGACGATGTCGTACGCCTCCGGCACATCGCTGAGCTTCTGCACCGTGGCGCCGTTGTCGAAGTTCTGCCAGTAGCCGGTGACCGCGTGCGCGGGCACGGCGGCGGTGGCCGCGGCCGATGCCGATCCGGCCGCCGCGCCGGACGCGGGCTCCTCGGCCGCGTCCGCCGTGCCGGCGGCGATCAGTCCGGACGCCGCCAGCGCCGCCGCTGCCAGCGCGCCGAACAGGTTCCTCCGGCGGGGGTTCCGCCGATGCGTGCGTGTGCGTGCGCGTACCACGACTGCCTCCGTGTGGGGGTGGTGGGGGGAAGGTGGTGTGCTGCGGTGCGCGCTCGGGGCCCTGAGCTTGCCGTACAAGGTGGTCCAGACCAATACCCTTGTCAAGCCCCAGACGCGTGGGACAGGGGTCTGGGGCGGAGCGTCAATTACGGATAAAGTGCTGCTGCCTGGGGGCATCTCCCAGGGATAACTGGGGGAACAGTGCAGTAGCGACCTGCGGCCGCCGAGCTCCCCGGCGCCGAAGCGAACGGGGTAGCCGAGTGCCCACCGCGATAGCCGTGACCAGCCGTGAGCTGGTCCTTCCGCCGCCCGACGGGCAGACCCCGTCCGCCGTCGTGCTCCCCTCCCCGCAGGACCAGCCGCTCGACGGCTGCCTGGCCGCCGCCCAGGCCCTCCTGGACCGGCAGGGCTATCTGATCGTGCCGTACGCCGGCGCCACCCCGCCCCCGGCCATCCGGCGGCTGCGCACCGTACGGGCCCTGCTGGAGAGCGAACGGATCGCGCTGCTGCCGCTCGATCTGCCGCCGCTCGCCATCGCCGTGCTGACCCGTCAGCTCCGCAGGCTCTCGGTCTGCGACCTCAGCCCCGGCGTGCTGGCCTGCGCGGCCCGGCTGCTGGCGCACTACATCCACGCGGGCGCCCAGCTCGGCAGCGTCGCCCGGCTCGACCGGGTCCCCGTCGGCCTCGGCTCGCACGTCAGGTCCTGGCTGCCCGGCACGCGGTTCGGGGTGCTCGCGCACCCCACCCCGCGGCTGGTCAGGGTGGGCGGCGGCGACGATGCCCCACCCGCCCCCGGCTACGCCCTCCAGCTCACCGTCGCCCGCGGCCACCAGCACCCCGGCGACTGGGTCACCGGAACCCTGGCGTCCGCCTGGCAGGCGCAGGGCGTCCAGGAGGTGCCGCTGCCCGCGGAGTCCGCGCGCTGGTGGGGCACCGGCAGGCTGACCGAGTTCGCCGCCGACATCCCCGACCTCTCCGTCCTCTACCAGCTCGTGGCGTCGGTGCGGCGCCAGGAGTGCCACTGGTGCGGCCTGGAACTCATCGGCGACCGCTGCGCGTTCTGCTCCGCCCCGGTGCCGTCCGCCGACGTCCCGCGCGCGCTCGCCGCCACCCCGTCCACGTCCGCGTCCGCCGCCGGCCCGTCCGCCCTCGCCTCCGCACCGTCAGCACGCCCCGCCCTGACCCGCCGGCCGTCGTAGCCCCTCCCGAGTCCGCCCCGAGTCCGTCCCGAACGAGGTTGCCCGTCCATGAATGTTCGCCAGCGCCGCGGAGTCATCCTGCTGCTCCTGTCGGTCCTGTGCGCCGCCGGCGCGTTCGCCGGAGTGCTCTCCGTCATCGACGACGTCGAGTCCAAGGTCGGACCCGAGACCACGGCGTACGAGCTCAAGACGGACATCCCGGCCTACCGGGCGCTGGACGCGGGGCAGTTCCGGAAGATCTCCATGCCCGAGCGGTGGCTGCCCGAGACCGCCGTCACCGATCTGGCCGACGTGCGCGGCAAGATAGCCGTCACCCCGCTGCGCGCGGGCTCGCTGCTCCAGTCCGACATGATCGTGGACCGGCCCGCGATCGCCCCCGGCCAGCAGGAGATCGCCATCATGATCGACGCCTCCACCGGTGTGGCGGGCAAGATCACCCCTGGTTCCCGGGTCAACATCTACGCCACCTTCGAAGGCAGGGCGGAGGGCGAGAAGTCCGTCTCGAAGCTGATCGTCGCCGACGCCAAGGTCATCGACGTCGGCAAGCTCACCGCCCTGGAGCCGGACGAGGACGACCGGCGGCGGGTCGGCGAGGCCGTGCCGATCACCTTCGCCCTCGACACCCGCGACGCCCAGCGCGTGGCGTACGCGGAGTCCTTCGCCGCCCACGTGCGGCTGGCCCTCGTCGCGCCCGGCGGCGACACCGCCGTCGCCCCGAAGGACCGCACGTACACCCTCGACGGCGACAAGTGAAGGCGGGGCACACGGTGACGATCAGAACCCTCCCCGCCGTCGGCGACCCGGACTCCGCCCGCGCGGTCGGCGGGCTGCTCGGGCAGCTGCCCGGCGTCGAACCGCTCGCCCCCGTCGGCGACTCCACCCGGCTGCTGGACACCCTCGCCGCGCTCGCCGCCGGCTCCGTCGCGGACCTGCCCGAGGTCGTCCTCGTCCACGAACGCCTCGGCCCCATGCCCGCGTTGGAGCTGATCCGCGAGGTCGCGCTGCGCTTCCCGGCCGTCGGTGTGGTGCTGATGACCGGTGACGCCGGGCCCGCGCTGTACTCCTCCGCCATGGACGCCGGGGCCCGCGGGCTCGCCGCGCTTCCGCTGACGTACGACGAACTGGCCGCCCGCGTCCAGGCCGCCGCCCAGTGGGCGACCGGGGTACGGCGGCATCTCGGCGGCCACGGCGGGGCGGAGCCCGCGACCGGGCCCGGCGGCCATCTGCTCGCCGTCACCGGCGCCAAGGGCGGCGTCGGCACGACCGTCACGGCGGTCCAGCTCGCGCTGGCCGCGCGCGCCGCCGGGCGGACCGTGGCGCTGGTCGACATGGACCTCCAGTCCGGCGACGTCGCCTCTTACCTGGACGTCCAGTTCCGCCGGTCCATCGCCGACCTGGCGCAGGTCGGCGACATCACCCCGCGGGTCCTCCAGGAGGCCGTGTTCAGCCATGACACCGGGCTCGGGCTGCTGCTCGCGCCCGGCGAGGGCGAGCGCGGAGAGGAGGTGACGGACAGCGCGGCCCGGCAGATCCTGGGCGCGCTGCGCGCCCGCTTCGAGATCGTGATCGTGGACTGCGGTACGCAGATCACCTCGGCGGGCGCGGCCGTCATCGAGACCGCCGACACCGCGCTGCTGGTGACCACCCCGGACGTGGTGGCGGTGCGCGCCGCCAAGCGGATGGTCCGGCTCTGGGACCGGCTCCAGATCCGCAAGGCCGACCAGGCCGTGACCGTCGTCAACCGGCACACGCGCGGCGCCGAGATCCAGCCCCAGCTCGTGGCACGGGCCACCGGCACCCGGGCGGCCCGTACCGCCGTACCCGCCGCGTACAAGGACCTGCAACCGGCCGTCGACGCGGGCCGGATGCAGGACCTCGAAGCCAAGTCGGCGGTCCGGCAGGCACTGTGGACGCTGGCCGGGGAACTGGGCCTGGCCGAGCCCGTCCAGGACGGCGGCCGCCGGGCCGCGCACCGCGGCGGCCAGCCGGGATCGGGCGACCGCGTGCTGCCGGGCCTGCGCCGCCGCCGCGCGCTGCCGGCGGGCCGGGACGCGGGGGCGGGTACGGGCACGAGTACGGGCACGAGTACGGGGGCGGGGCCGGGCCAGGGCCGGGCCGAGGGCAAGCGGACGGCCAAGGGCTTGGCCAAGGGCATGGCCAAGGGGACAGGCAAGGGCAAGGGCTCAGCGGCCGGAGGGTCGGGCCCTGTACCCGGCGCGGGCTCGGGCGCGGGTGCGGGCTCAGGCATGGGCGCCGGGCCGGGGGTGGGCGCCGGGCCGGGGGTGGGCGCTGGTCCGGCCATAGGCGCCGGGCCGGGCGTGGGCAACGGGCCGGGCATAGGCACTGGGCCAGGCATAGGAGCCGGGCCAGGCATGGGGAACGGGCCTGGCCCGGGCACGCGCCCCGGCACCGGCCCGGGCATAGGTCCCGGCACCGGCCCGGGCATAAGCCCTGGCGCCAGTCCGGGCACAGGCTCCGGCGCAGGCCCTGGCGCAAACCCTGACACAGGCTCGGGCGCAGGCCCTGGCGCCGGTCCTGGCGCAAACCCTGGCGCAGGCCCCGGTACCGGACCCGAGGCGCTCACCGAGGTGCCCACGACACGGTTCAGCCGCCGACGCGGTGGCGACCGCGGCCAGGTCACCGTCGAGTTCGTCGGCCTGATCCCGCTGATCCTGACCGTGCTCGTCCTCGTCTGGCAGTTCGTCCTGGTCGGCTACACCTTCTCGCTGGCGGGCCACGCCGCCGACCGCGGAGCCCGCGCGGGGGCCGCCGCCGACGGCGGCGCGGCCGCGTGCCACACCGCCGCGACCGAGGACCTGCCCAGCGCCTGGCACGGCACCGCCTCCTGCGGCCCGTCCGGCGACGGCCTGTGGAAGGCGAAGGTGACGGTGAAGGTCCCGGTGCTCATCCCCGGCGCCGTCGACTTCCCGTTCAGCGTGACGGGGACGGCGGGCGCGGTGGAGGAGGCGCGGGACCGGTGACCACGCGACGGCGAGACGAGGAGCGCGTGCGCGCGACGCGCGCTGAAGGAGCCCAGGGGGAGTTGGTGTGTGGGGAGCCTGCGCACGCGACTCCGGCTTGCGAGGATGCGGCGCGTAGGGGACCTGGGCACGCGGCATCGGCGCGTACGGGACCCGGGCACGCGGCATCGGCATGTACGGAACCCGGGCACGCGGCATCGGCGCGTACGGGACCGCCGCGCGCGCGACACCGCGTCGCGCCTGCGGCGGCTCAGTCCTGGGGTCCAGGAGTGGAGCCCCTGTTTGCGGGGAGGGGCGGGGCAGGGGAGAAAGCCCCCGCGCCCCGCATCCGCCGCACCCGGCGCCGGCCGTCCGACCGCGGCATCGTCTCCATCGAGTTCATCGGCTTCCTGCCGATCCTCCTGGCCGTCGCGCTCGGCGCGGTGCAGTTGGGGCTCGCCGCGTACGCCGCCCAGCAGGCCGGGACCGGGGCCCGGGCGGCGGCTCGTACGGCGTCGTCGGACGAGGCGGTGGCCAGCCCGGAGGGGGCGGGGCGGGCGGCGATCAGCGGGTGGCTCGCCGACGAGGCGTCCTTCAGCGTCAGTGAGAGCGGCGACGAGGCCCGCGCCACCGCGCGCGTGAAGATCCCCTCGGTCATCCCCGGCTTGGACTTCGGCACCGCCCAGCGCACCGCCGTCATGCCGCGCACGCCCGACACCCCGGCGGACGACGCGGCCGTCCCCGGCACCCCGGCGGACGACGCGGCCGTCCCCGACACCCCGGCGGACGGCACCGCCGGCGGCTACGCCATCGGCCCGGGCCATGGACGGAGCCGCCCGTGAGCCTCCGCGCGCGGATCGCCGCTCCCGAGACCCCGGCCGAGGGCCGTCAGGACGGCCACCTGGTCGCCGTCTACCGCATCATGCTGCTGGAGGAGATCGACCTCGCCGAGATGTCCTCGCTGGCCGCCGCCGAGCGGCGCACCCGGCTGGAGCGCGTCCTCGGCCACATCATCAGCCGCGAGGGCCCGGTGCTGTCCACCGCCGAGCGCGACCGGCTCATCCGCCGGGTCGTGGACGAGGCGCTGGGCCTCGGCGTCCTCGAACCGCTCCTCGAAGACGCCTCCATCACCGAGATCATGGTCAACGGGCCGGACCAGATCTTCGTGGAGCGGGCGGGCCGCGTCGAGCTGGTACCCGTACGCTTCGCGTCCGAGGAGCAGCTGATGCAGACGATCGAGCGCATCGTCTCCACCGTCAACCGGCGGGTCGACGAGTCGAATCCGATGGTCGACGCCCGGCTGCCGAGCGGCGAACGCGTCAACGTCATCATCCCGCCGCTCTCCCTGACCGGCGCGACCCTCACCATCCGCCGCTTCCCGCGCGCCTACACCCTCGCGGAGCTGATCGGGATGGGCACCCTGGACGAGCAGATGACGCTGCTGCTGGCCGCGCTGGTGCGGGCCAAGTTCAACGTCCTGGTCTCCGGGCCCACCGGCTCCGGCAAGACCACCCTGCTCAACGCCCTGTCCGGGCTCATCCCCGAGGGGGAGCGGATCATCACCGTCGAGGACGCCGCCGAACTCCAGCTCCAGCAGACCCACGTGGTCCGGCTGGAGTCCCGGCCGCCCAACGTCGAGGGCAACGGCCGGATCACCATCCGCGATCTCGTACGCAACTCACTGCGCATGCGACCGGACCGCATCATCGTCGGCGAGGTGCGCGGCGGCGAGACCCTCGACATGCTCCAGGCCATGTCCACCGGCCACGACGGATCGTTGGCCACCGTGCACGCCAACAGCGCCGAGGACGCGCTGATGCGGCTCCAGACCCTGGCCTCCATGTCCGAGGTCGCCGTCCCGTACCAGGCGCTGCGCGACCAGATCAACAGCGCCGTCGACTGCGTCGTCCAGCTCGCCCGGCACGCCGACGGCTCCCGCAAGGTGAGCGAGATCGCGCTGCTCGACAGCCACGGCCACGAGGAGTACCGGATCACCACCGTCTGCCGCTTCGACACCCAGCCGATCGGCGCCGACCGGGTCGTACACGGCCGGTTCGGGCACTTCCCGCTCCCTGAACGGGCCGCGACCCGGCTGCGCCTGGCGGGCGAGCCGGTCCCGCCCGCCTTCGGCGTCGCCGCCTCCCCGGCCCAGCTGACCACCCGCGGCGCGGGCCCGGCCGACGACCCGCGGCGCGCGGGAGGCCACCGTGGCTGACCTCGACCTCGCGTTCCGCACCCCGGGCGGGCGGTCATGACCGACCTCGCGCTCCTCACCCTGGGCGGCACCGTGCTGTGCGGCGCGCTGGCCGTCGCGGGAGCCCATCTGTACGCCGCCGGGCGCGCCCAGCGCCAGGCCCTCGTCGACCGGCTCTCCGACACCGGCCGGGACCCGGCCGGGCCGCAGCGCCGCTTCGCCGGCCTGGACCGGTGGCTGCGCGGCACCGGGCCCGGCCGGCGGCTGGCGCGGCGGCTGGCCGCCACCGGCCTCGACCTCACGCCCGGCGAGTTCGCCGCGTACACCGCGCTGGCGGCCGCCGGGCTGTGGCTGGTCGCCGCCGCCGCGCTCGCGGCCTTCTTCGGCCCGATCGCCGCGCTCGTCACCGTCTGGTCGGCTTTCGCCTATCTCAACTGGCAGCGGCAGAAGCGGATCGAGAGGTTCATCAACCAGCTCCCGGAACTGTCGCGCATCCTCGCCAACGCCACCCAGGCCGGGCTCGCGCTGCGTACCGCACTGGGCATGGCGGCCGACGAGATGGAGGCTCCGGCGGGCGAGGAACTGGCCAAGGTCGCCGCCAAACTCGCCGTCGGCCACTCCATCGACGACGCGCTGGGCGAACTCGCCGAGCGGCTGCCCTCACGCGAACTCGTCGTCCTGGTCACCACCTTGGTGCTGTCCAACCGTGCGGGCGGCACCGTCGTCTCCTCGCTGCGCAACCTCACACAGACCCTGGAGGAGCGCAAGGAGACCCGGCGCGAGGTCCGCACCCAGCTCTCCCAGGTCACCGTCACCGCCTACGTCGTACCGCTGATGGGTGTGGGCACCCTGCTGCTGATGGACAAGATCGCACCCGGCTCCATCGAGCGCATGACGTCCGACTTCTGGGGCCAGGCGGCGGTGGTCGTCGCCTTCGCGCTGTACGGCCTCGGCTTCTTCCTCATCCGCCGGCTGTCGAAGATCGACGTGTGAGGGAGACGACGGACCGATGACGGGACTGGGCTTCCTTCTCGCGCTGGCCATGGGCCTGTCCGTGGCGGGCATCGCCTACGGAATCGCGCTCTTCCGCAGCGAGGCCAAGCTGCCGCCCGACCTCGCGGTCGCCCTGGAGGTCGGCGCGACGCGCACCACCGCCGTCGGCTCGGCGCTGGACCGGTTGGGCATGCGCTGGGCCCCGCTGGTGCTGCGGCTGATGGGCGACAAGCGGGTGGCCAGGGTCCGCCGCCGGATCGACCTGGCGGGCAACCCCGGCGGCCTGACAGTGGACCGCTACGCCGCGCGCCGCGCGGTGTACGGGGCGCTGGGCTTCGGCGGCGCCGTGGTGATGCTGACGGAGGGCCAACTGCTGCTGTCGGCCCTGATGGTCGCCTTCGGGCTGTTCTGGATCGAGGTGGGCATCTGGGCGGCGGTCCGCGAACGGAAGGACGCGATCGAGCGAACCCTTCCCGACTTCCTCGATGTTCTGGCGGTCGTGGTCAGCGCGGGCCTGAGCTTCCGGCAGGCGCTGGACCGGGTCGCCGAGAAGTACGAGGGCCCGTGGGCGGACGAACTGCGCATCACCCTGCGCCAGATGGACATGGGCGTCAGCCGCCGCCAGGCCTTCGAGGAATTGCGCAAACGCAACGACTCCGAACAAGTCGCCCAGTTCGTCACGGCCCTCCAGCAGGGCGAGGAGCTGGGCGCGCCGATCGTCGACACATTGATCGCCATCGCGAACGACATGCGCCGTACGGACGCGCAGAACGCGCGCCGCCGGGCGGCCCGCGCCGTACCGAAGGCGACGATGGTCATCACCACCTTCATGGTGCCGGGGACGATGGTCCTCCTCGTCGCGGGCTTCTTCATCGGCTCCGGCACCGACTTCGGCTCCATCACGGGGGACTGACCGCACGAGGCCCGGTACGAGAGGAGACCCCACGATGCCGGAGAACTCCCAGCACATCTCCGCTCACCACGACCAGCTCGGCGCGACGGCGGCGGTCTCGAAAGTGTTGCCCTTGGGGCAAGAGTCTTCGCGTATGCAACGAGGTGTGACACAGTCGACCCCGCGCCACCCCGTACCGCCGGACCCGGGCGGCCCCGGGGAGCGGCCGGCCGTCGCGGGGAGGGGGTGAGAGGGGTGCGGGCATGCCTGGGGCACTGTTCCGCCACTGGTGTTTCGGCGTACGTTTCTCGTGCCGCGAGCGGCACCACGGGGGTTGAAGAGCCGGACCGGAGGGGGACGGCCACCCATGGAGGGGAACACGATGGGAAAGCGCGTTGTGGGGAACGACCGGGGACAGACCTCGATCGAGTACCTGGGCATCATCGCCGTGGTGGTGGCGATCATCCTGGTGCTGACGACGACGGACTTCGGCACCGCGATCGCGGACGCGATCACCGACCAGATCGCCAAGATCACGGGTTGACCCCGCAGGTGAGGACGGACCATCGGTACGGGGACGCGGGGCAGGCGTTTCCGATCTACATCACGGCGGTGGCCGGACTGCTCTTCCTCGCGCTCGTCTTCTTCGCGGTCGGCCAGGCCGGAGCCGCCCGCAACGGCGGGCAGACGGCCGCCGACGCCGCCGCTCTCGCCGCGGCCCAGAACTACCGCGACCAGCTGCGGACACGCCTCATCGAGTCCATCGGCTCCGGCGGCCGGGACTGGAGCGACATCCTGGGCGGGCGAGGGGTCCGGGCGGACGGCGCGTGCGACGACGCGCGGTGGTTCGCCGGCCGGAACGACGCGGAGGTGACCGCCTGCCGGCCGGGCTACCTGCCGGCGTCCTTCACCGTGACCATCAGGACCCGGCACACCGTGGGCAAGTCCGTGATCCCCGGTACGGAGCGCAAGCACGCGACGGCGAAGGCCAAGGCGGTGGTCGAACCGCGCTGCGCGCCCGGCGGCCCGGAGACGCTCCCGGCCCCGAAGACGGGCGATGAGGAGCGGGACGGCGACAAGGGCGAGAAGGGCAAGGGCAAGGAAAAGGACGACGGGGATACGGGCGAGGACGGGGAAGACGGAGATCAGGGCAAGGGTGAGGACGACGAGGACGCGAGGCCGCGGGTCGGCCTCAGGTGCGACGGCCGCGACGTGACCATCGACCCCGCGCGGCCCGACGCGTTCCCGGAGGCGAAGGACCTGTTCCGGGTGAGCCTCGCCGACTGACCAGCGAACGACGAGCAGCGAAGGACAGCCATTGATGAGCGTGCGGCGCGTGACGAGGGCTCGGACGGGCGCGGCTGCGGCGTTACTCGTGGCCTGCATGGCGTTCGCCACGGCCGGTTGCGGCGGCGGGGACGAGGACGCGGCGGAGAAGGAGACGCCGCGGCCGTCCTCCGACGCCACGGGACGCGAGGACGACCGCCCGAGCGAGCGGCCGGGCGAGACGCGGGACCAGGCGCCGGGGGACGAGTCGAGCGGGGCGATCGGCGAGGCCGAGGGGCCGGACGGCATCGTGTTGTCGATCCAGTCGGCCACCCGTGACGACGGTGGCTTCGTCACCGTCAGCGGCACGGTGGCCAACAACGGCGACCGGACCTTCAACGCCTCCCGGTGGCGCTCCAGCGAGACGGATGTCAAGTCCCGTTCCTCGATCTCGGGTGCCTCCCTGGTGGATCAGCGCGGCAAGAAGCGCTACCTGATCCTGCGGGACACGGACGGCGAATGCCTGTGTACGACGGGACTTGCCAATCTCAGGCCGGGCGAGAGCCGCCCCGTCTTCGCGCAGTTCCCGTCACCGCCCGCCGACGTCACCCGCGTCGACTTCCAACTGCCCACCATGCCGTCCATCAGCATTGAGATCGCCGGGTGAGCAGGTCATGACCAGGACCGAGGCCGTGACCCGGACCCGCGTGCGCCGTGGCACGGCCGTGGCCGTCGTCGCGTCCGCCGTGCTCGTCGTCGCCGTGGCCGCGCCCGGCCGCGCCGACAACGGCCCCGGCGCGCCCGCGGACACCACGCCCCCGGTGCGGATCGACGCCCGGGACCCCGATCTGCGGCTGGCCGAGGGCGCGACCCTCGCGCCCGGCCGGGTCCTCGACATCAAGTCCGTGGTAGAGACGGACGACGGCGACGAGCGGCGCGAGGACACCAACGCGAAGGTGAAGTTCGCCCTCCAGGCCGAGGTGCTCTTCGGCAAGGACAGCGCCGGGCTCAGCGGCGACGCCACCGCCCGGATCGCGGCGATCGCCGACGAGATCAGGCGGCAGGGCGCCACGAACGTCCGGGTCTTCGGCTTCACCGACAGCCTGGGCTCCTCGGCCCACGGCGACACGCTCTCGAAGAAGCGCGCCGACGCGGTGCAGCGGCAGCTCGCCAGGAGCCTCGATGCCACGGTGCGTTACGAGATCCGCGGGTACGGGGAGCTGTACCCGATCGCGGACAACTCCACCGAGCAGGGGCGCAGGAAGAACCGCCGGGTCGAGGTGAGCTTCGCGCGCGGCGCGTGAGCCGCGGGCGCGGGCCGGGGGCTGATCCGAGCGTTCTGTATCGATCGGTTCAAAACGTGGTACGGTCATGACATGGCCCGACCGAGGATGTTCGACGAGGAGCGGGCGGTCGACGCCGCGCTGGAGGCGTTCTGGGCCGCCGGGTACGAGGCGACGTCCACACAGGATCTGTGTGAGGCCACCGGCCTGGGGCGCAGCAGCGTCTACAACACCTTCAAGAGTAAGCACGATCTCTTCCGGCGCGCCCTGGCCCGCTACATGGAGCGCAGGAACGCGTGGCTGTTCGAACTGCTGGAGAGTGAACGGCCCCTGCGGGAGAAGGTCCGCACCCTGCTGTACGTCGTCGTCGACGAGGAGTGCGGGGAGGCGGCGGACCCGTGGGCCGCCGCCGGGCGCGGGTGCCTGGTCGTCAACACCGCCGTGGAGCTCGCCGATCGGGACCCGGAGATCGCGGAGCAGCTGCGCCGCGACTACCAGGCCCGGTTCACGGCGCTGCGGGCGGCGTTCGAGTCCGCGCGGCGGGACGGTGACATCGCGTCCGGCCGGGATCCGGGCGCGCTCGCGCACTTCGTCATCGCCGGCGTCGGCGGTATGCGCGTCTCCGCTCGGGCCGGTGCCGGGCGCGCCGAACTGACCGCCATCGCGGACACGGCCGTGGCTGCGCTCTAGTCCGTCCGGGCTCGACAGGGCCCGGGCTCGAAGCCATCCATCCTCCTCCAAGCCACCCGTCGTCCGGGCTCTGTGTCGTCCCCCAGTCCGCGGCCTTCGTGTGCCCATGTTTTGTACTGTCCGTTTCAAAACCTGTGAAGGATCGATCCGTGCCAGTCGCCGTCTACATACTCGGCCTGGGCATCTTCGCCCAGGGCACCTCCGAGTTCATGCTCTCCGGGCTGCTGCCCTCGCTCGCCGACGACCTCGGCGTCTCCGTCCCCGACGCCGGGCTCCTGATCTCCGCCTTCGCCGTCGGAATGATCGTCGGTGCGCCACTGCTGGCCGTCGCCACCCTGCGCTGGCCGCGCCGTACCGCCCTGGTGGTCTTCGAGGCGGTGTTCGTCGCGGGGCACGTGGTCGCCGCGCTCGCGCCCGGGTACGGGGTGCTCTTCGCCACCCGCGTGGTCAGCGCGGTGGCGTACGCCGGGTTCTGGGCGGTGGCCGCCGTCACGGCCGTGGGTCTGGTGCCCGCGAACGCCAAGGGGCGGGCCATGGCCGTCGTCTCCAGCGGGCTGAGCGCCGCGACCGTCGTCGGCGTGCCCGCCGGCACGTTCCTGGGCCAGCATGCCGGATGGCGCGCGGCGTTCTGGGCGGTGGCCGCGCTGACCGTCCTCAGCCTGATCGCCGTCCTGGCCGTACTGCCGGGCGGGCGCGGCGCCGAGGAGCCGCCACCCGCCCTGGGCCGCGAACTGCGGGCCATGCGCCGGGGACGCCTGTGGCTCGCCTTCGGCACGACCGCGCTGAGCTTCGGCGCCGTGATGGCCTCGTTCGGCTACCTCGGCGCGCTGTTGGAGGAGACCAGCGGCATCGCGGAGGGCTGGGTGCCCGCCGTGCTCTCACTCTTCGGCGTCGGCGCGTTCGCCGGGCTCTCCATCGGCGGGCGCATGGTGGACGCGCGCCCGTACCTCACCCATGTCATCGGGCTCACCGGCCTGGTCGCGGTCTCCGTGGCGCTCGGGCTCACCGCGACCAGCGCGTCCGCCGCCGTGACCCTGGTGTTCTTCCTCGGCCTGGCCGGGTTCATCACCCAGCCGGCGGTCTCCGCGCGGGTGTTCACGATCGCGGGCGACGCCCCGACCCTGGCGGGGGCGCTCAACACCTCGGCATTCAACGTCGGGATCACGGTCGCGCCCATGCTCGGCGGACTGGTCATCGGCGCGGGCCATGGCTACGCCTCGGTGGCCTGGGTCGGCGCCGGGCTCGCCGCGCTGGCACTGGTGGCCGTCGCGCTCGCGGCCCGGCTGGATGCCGGGGCCGGTTCGACGGAGACACGCACGCCCCGCCGCACCCCCCAGCGCGCCAACGCGCCCGCCTCGGCCTCCAGTACGTGACGTGAGCGCGGCCTGGGCAGGCCGACCCGGCCGGGGCGCATGGTCCGTACGGCGAGTACGGTCATCCGGCGGTCGAGATAGGCGACATCGATCGCGAAGCGCATCCCGAACGTGTGGACACCGCTCGCGGGGGTGAGGAGCAGCGCGCCGTCCAGGCGGTCACGGCCGAGCAGCCCGCGGCTGCGGGCGCGGTAGGAGGCGGCGACCTCCAACGAAACCCGCACGCCGCCAACGCCCGACCCCGCCTCACCGCCCGCCCCGGCCGCCTCGTGAACCACGGCCGCGCCGACTGCCGCGGCCGTCCGGCCCGGTGCGGATGTCCCGGCCGCCTCGTCCGTCCCTTCCGGTGCCGGACCTGGTATCCGCAGCACCGCCGCCCCGTCCCGCCACCGCCCCATACCGCCTCCGCTCCCGCTCGGCCATGCCCGGTGGATCATTCCCCTATCCCGCCCCTTCCCGGCTGAGTCTGACATGCGGCTACCGCCGCGTGGGGGGCTCCGCCCCCAGCCCCCGGCGCCAGACCTCGGGGCGGGCAGCCCCTGGCTTTCAGGGGCTGGGGGTGAAGTCTCAGCGTGCGGCCGCTGGGTGGCGGCTCCTCCTTTTAGTCATCGAGGCCCCGGCCCCTGGTAATGGAAGGGAAGGGGTGGGGCGGGGAGAAGCCCGCCGGAGGCGTCGCCGTGGGGCGGGGGTTTGGGGCGCGCCCCGCATCATCGAGCAGCAGGGGGAAGGGGCGGGGCAGGGGAGAGGGGCGCCCTTCCGTAGGCTCGGGCCGTGCATCCCCTGCTGACCCTCGCCGCCGCCCTGTACGGAGCCGCCGCCGGGCTCCTCGTGCCGCGCCCCCTGCACCGGCTCGCGGTCCAGCCCGGTGAACCCTGGCGCGGTGCCTGCCCCGACGGCCACGCGATCACCGGACCCGCGGGCGGCTGGTTCGGGCTCGCCAACTGCCGCGCCTGTCCCGCCGACGCGCGGGGCTACGGCGTGGCCGCCGTGTGGACCGCCGGCACCGCCGCGCTCGTGTGCGGCGGGCTCGCCGCCGCCGTCGGGCCCCGCCCCGAGCTCGGCGTATGGCTGCTGCTGGTGCCGCTCAGCCTGCTGCTGGCCGGAGTGGACCGGGCGGTGAACCGGCTGCCTGACGTGCTGACCCTGCCGATGGCGGGCGGTGCCGCGGCCCTGCTGGGCCTGGCCGCTCTGCTGCCGCACAGCGCGGGCTCGTGGCGCCGGGCCCTGCTCGGCGGAGTGGTGCTCGGCGGCGCGTATCTACTGCTGTTCCTGATCAGTCCCAGCGGCATGGGCTTCGGAGACGTCAAGCTGGCGCCGACTCTGGGTACCGCTCTGGGGTGGTACGGCTGGGATGTGCTCTTCCTCGGTGCCTTCGTCGGGTTGCTCCTCGGCTCCTTCTACGCTGTAGGCCTTGTGCTGACGCGGCGAGCGGGCCGTAAGACGGCCATGGCCTTCGGGCCTTTCATGATCATCGGGGCCGGTGCGGGACTGCTTCTCGGGGGTCTGGGAGCCGCCTGACGTCAGCACGCGGCGCGCGGTCACCCCTGTCGATGCACACAGCACTCTTTATGAAGGGTTATGGTGGAAGCCCCCCCTCGGGCCGGTCCGTATCCCCCCACGGACCGGCCCGCTTTATTTCCCGGGACCCTCTACCTGGCGGAAAACCTGCCCTAGACTGCCGCGCTGTCAAGGTGTGACGCGGCCGAGTGGCCGGAAATGATCTGGGGGAGAGAGCCATGGCATCGGGGGGATGGGGGCCGGGAGCCGGCCCCGGACAGCCTGGCGGCAACGGGCCGGGCGGGCAGGGCTGGGGCGATCCATACGGCCCGCCGCCCCCGGCGCCCCGGCCCGCGCCCCGGCGCCGCAGCCCGCTGCGGCACATACCCCTCGTCAACATCGCCGCCGCCGTCATGCGCTCCGCGCACCGCGTCGCCACCCGGCTCTTCGTCCAGGAGGGCGACGGCCAGATCGCGGACCGCACCGTGGAGCGGGTCCAGGTGGCCCGCACCGTGCTCGGTGTTCTCGCCAGCCTCGCGCTGATCTACGTCTACGGCGTGGAGGAGGACCGCTGGAAGAACGCGGCGGACGACAGCTTCGGCAACATGATCATGACCCCGGTCCTGCTGATCTGCACCGGACCGCTGGTCATTCTCGGATTCATCCTCTACGCGCCGCCCCACCTCCGGCCGCGGCTCCGCTCCCGGCTCGGTGCCCCGCTCAAGGCCGTCGGCTGGTATCTGCTGGCCATAGTCGTCTTCGGCACCGTCGTCTACCTGGCGGGCCAGACCGGTCTCTTCAAGGGCCTGGACGGCTGGCAGGCCGGGCTGGCGGCGGTCGTGGTGCTGGTCGTGGTGGTGTGGGGGCTGCCCTTCCTCTTCCTGGCGTCGCTGTACTCCGCCCGCAGCGCCTTCAACACCGCCCACGTCCACCCGATGCTGCCCGCCGTGGTCACCGGCGTACTGGTGTGGGTGCTCGCCGTGTTTAACGTGATCGTCAACGGCCTGCCGGAGGGCCCGCTGCCGGTCCAGCTCAGCTCCCTGCTCGGCGGCCCGCTCTCGGTGACCGCCGTCTCACTGTGGGAGCTGCGGCGGATGCGGACCCGGTTCGGCGTCACCGTTCGGGACTGAGTCCCCGAGGCGGAGTCCCCGGGCTGAGTCCCCGAGGCCGAGTCCCCGCCCGGACCGAGCCCGGACCGGGCCCCGGGCCGAGTCCCCGAGGCCGAGTCCCCGAGCCCGAAGCCGAATCCCCGGGGCCCGGGTCCGAGCGGCCCCGGCCCCCGCGGCCCGAGCCGGTCCAGCCACCCCGCACCCCGCGCCCCCCGCACCCGCCGCCGCTCAGCCCCGGCGGGCCCAGATGTTCACGCCCTCCGTCGTCGTCGCGAACGCGTCGATCTCCGCCAGTTCCTCGCCGGTCAGCTCCGGACCGCCCAGCGCGGCCACGTTCGCCTCCAGCTGCGCCACGCTCGACGCCCCGATCAGCGCCGAGGTCATCCGCTCGTCCCGCAGCACCCACGTCAGGGCGAGCTGGGCCAGCGACTGGCCGCGCCGCTGTGCGATCTCGTTCAGCCCGCGCAGCCGCCGTACGGTCTCGTCCGTCAGCAGCCCCGGGTCCAGCGACTTGCCCTGCGCCGCACGCGAGCCGGTCGGTACGCCGTCGAGGTACTTGTCGGTCAGCAGCCCCTGGGCCAGCGGCGCGAACGCGATACACCCCATGCCCTGCGCCTGGAGCGTGTCCAGCAGCCCGTCGTCCTCGATCCAGCGGTTGAGCATCGAGTACGACGGCTGGTGGATCAGCGCGGGCACGCCCATCTCCCGCAGCAGCCGGGCCGCCTCGCGGGTCTGGCTCGCCTTGTACGAGGAGACGCCCACGTACAGCGCCTTGCCCTGCTGGACGGCGGACGCCAGCGCGCCCATCGTCTCCTCCAGCGGCGTGTGCGGATCGAAGCGGTGCGAGTAGAAGACGTCCACGTAGTCCACGCCCATCCGCTTCAGCGAGGCGTCGAGGGAGGACAGCAGGTACTTCCGCGAGCCCCACTCCCCGTAGGGGCCCGGGTGCATCTCATAGCCGGCCTTGGTGGAAATCACCAGTTCATCCCGGTATGGACGGAAATCCTGCGCGAGCAGCTTGCCGAAGTTCAGCTCGGCGGAGCCGGCCGGCGGGCCGTAGTTGTTGGCCAGGTCGAAGTGGGTCACGCCCAGGTCGAAGGCCCGGCGCAGAATGGCGCGCTGCGAGGTCAGGGCGCGGTCGTCGCCGAAGTTGTGCCACAGGCCGAGCGAGACGGCGGGCAGCTTCAGCCCGCTGCGCCCGCTGCGCCGGTACGGCATGCTGTCGTAGCGGGTGGCCGCGGCTTGGTAAGGGGATGTCGTGTCGTTCACGGCGGAATCCTGTTCGAGTCGCTGTCGTAAGGACGCTATAACGTCACGACGCCAGGGGTTCGCCACTGCGCCCACCCCCGCAGTAGGGTGTCGCCCTTGGGGCGACCGCCATGGTGAGGCACGGAGGGGCTGGAAGACGTGAAGTTGCGCGACCTGGTGTACGGGCTCTACGCGCGCCGGGTGGAGGGCCGCCTCGACCACGACCAGGTGCCCAAGCACATCGGCGTCATCCTCGACGGCAACCGCCGCTGGGCGCGGGCCGACGGCCGCACCCTCGAACAGGGACACCAGGCCGGCGCCGACAAGATCCACGACCTGCTGGGCTGGTGCGCGGAGACGGACGTCGAGGTCGTCACGCTGTGGATGCTGTCCACCGACAACCTCAACCGGCCGGAGGAGCAGCTCAGCCCGCTGCTGGGCATCATCGAGGACACGGTGCGGAACCTGGCGGCGGACGGCCGCTGGCGCGTCCACCATGTCGGCACGATGGACCTGCTGCCCGCCCGCACCCAGCGGGTGCTCAAGGAAGCCGAGCAGGCGACCGACCACATAGGCGGCATATTGGTCAACGTGGCCGTGGGTTACGGGGGTCGGCAGGAGATCGCCGACGCCGTGCGGTCGCTGCTGCTGGACCACGCGGACAAGGGCACCACCTTCGAGGAACTCGCCGAGATCGTGGACGTCGACCTGATCTCCGAGCACCTCTACACCCGCGGCCAGCCCGACCCCGATCTGGTCATCCGTACCAGCGGTGAACAGCGCCTGTCCGGCTTCATGCTGTGGCAGAGCGCGCATTCCGAGTACTACTTCTGCGAGGTCTTCTGGCCCGCGTTCCGCAAGGTCGACTTCCTGCGGGCACTGCGCGACTACGCGGCCCGGCACCGGCGGTACGGCAACTAGCCGCCCTTACGCGGCGTTCGACGGGACTTAACCGAAAAGCCGCCTCGTGTCCCCCCTTGGGATGCCTTGAACGGGCTGGATTTTCCCACGCGTCATATGCCAGTGCATGGCGGCGAGCGTTCGAGGGAATACCCCCGTCAGGTCGACGCCCGCATGCACGGTCCACTGGGCGTCGAACTGCCAGCGGGCGGCATGGGGCCGTCCGCCCGGGAGGCCCTTTGCAGACGTCACGACAGTGCGGATCGTGCGGATGCCGCGGAGGGCCGGTGCCCCGGCCCTCGAAGGGCCGAAGGCCCGGTCCATTCCCCCGCGACGTCGTCGCGCACCTCTCCCGAGGGGGTCCGTCCACCCGTGGTGACCAGCACGAAGCGCCGTGAGCACGACCGGCGCACCTATGTCCTCGACACCAGCGTCCTGCTGGCCGACCCGAACGCAATGGTCCGCTTCGACGAGCACGAGGTCGTGCTCCCGGTCGTCGTGGTCACGGAGCTGGAGGCCAAGAGGCACCACCCGGAGCTGGGCTACTTCGCCCGGCAGGCCCTGCGCCTGCTGGACGAGTACCGTGTCCGCTTCGGCCGCCTCGACGCCCCCATCCCGATCGGCGACCTCGGCGGCACCCTGCGTGTCGAGCTCAACCACTCCGACCCGGGCGTCCTTCCCGCGGCCTTCCTGAACCATGGCGGCCGCCCGGGGGACAACGACTCGCGGATCCTCGCGGTGGCGAGAAACCTCCAGGCGGAGGGGTACGACGTCACCGTCGTCTCCAAGGACCTGCCCCTGCGCATCAAGGCGTCCTCGGTGGGGCTGCTCGCCGAGGAATACCGCGCGGAGCTGGCCGTCACCGACTCCGGCTGGACCGGCATGGCCGAACTGGGGGTCAGCGCCGACCAGGTGGACGATCTCTTCGCGACCGAGACCGGGCTCGTACCGGAGGCGTCCGGACTGCCCGTGCACACCGGGCTGGTGCTCCAGTCCGAGCGCGGCAAGGCGCTCGGCCGGGTCACCGCCGACGGGCGGGTGCGGCTGGTGCGGGGCGACCGGGAGGCGTTCGGCATCCACGGGCGCAGCGCGGAGCAGCGCATCGCGCTGGACCTGCTGCTGGACCCGGACATCGGGATCGTGTCGATGGGCGGCCGGGCCGGCACGGGCAAGTCGGCGCTCGCGCTGTGCGCCGGGCTGGAGGCCGTGCTGGAGCGGCGGCAGCACCGCAAGGTGATGATCTTCCGCCCGCTGTACGCGGTCGGCGGCCAGGAACTGGGCTATCTGCCGGGCACCGAGGCCGAGAAGATGAGCCCGTGGGCGCAGGCGGTCTTCGACACCCTGTCCGCGGTCACCACGGCGGACGTCATCGAGGAGGTGGTGGGTCGCGGGATGCTGGAGGTGCTGCCGCTCACCCACATCCGCGGCCGCTCGCTGCACGACGCGTTCGTGATCGTCGACGAGGCGCAGTCGCTGGAGCGCAATGTCCTGCTGACTGTTCTGTCCCGTATCGGGGCCAATTCCCGTGTCGTGCTGACCCATGACGTCGCCCAGCGCGACAACCTCAGGGTCGGCCGGTACGACGGGGTGGTGGCGGTCGTCGAGAAGCTGAAGGGGCACCCCCTCTTCGCGCACGTCACGCTCACCCGCTCCGAGCGCTCGCCGATCGCCGCGCTCGTGACCGAAATGCTGGAGGACGCCCACATCTGAGGCAGTTGGGGACGGAAGGCGCCGCGCGGAGGGCCAAGTAGCTTAGCCGCGCGGCGTCTTGCTGCGCCGAACTTTCCGGAAACCCGCAGGCGTAAACGGGGTGTGAGCTTTCCCACGCAACGGAGAATTGCCTCAGGGTGTCGCCATCCGGCAGGGTGTGGGTCCTGTCAGGCCCCGCATACGGCACTTCCACACCTCCAGGGGTGCGGAACCACAGCAGAACCAGAACTGAACAGAGTTCGCCGTATGCCGCCCGAGCACCATGCGGACCTCCCTTGGGGAGGGCCCACCGGGCCCGTGCTTTCTGTGACTGACCGCCCCCGACGCGTCATCAGGGGATCCGGAACAAGAGGAAGCCAGCGCCAGGGGCACGATTGCGTCCGCGAGGTCACCTAAGCGGGCGACGCTGGAAGGAAACCGTGTGAGCCGGATTTCGGTCCGGGGATTCGCAGTGGCTTCGGCCACCGCGGTCACCACTGTCGGCGCCGTTGTCGGTGTCGCCGCGGGCGGCGAGCAGGGCTCGTCCGACCCGGTCGAGGCGACTGCCGCCGACGCGTCACTCCTCGCGGAGATACCCACCGGGCAGCAGGCCCAGGTGCAGACAGCTTCCCTGACGCAGCAGGCGGACATCCAGTCCACCGCCGCCGACGCCGAGGCGCGGAAGGCCGCCGAGGAGTCCGCGCGCAAGCAGGCCGCGGAGGACGCCAAGGCGAAGAAGGAGGCCGCCGACAAGGAGGCCGCCGAGAAGCTCGCCGAGGAGCGCGCGAAGAAGAAGGAGGCAGAGCAGGCCGCGAGCCGCTCCGCCACTCGTGACGCCGACAGCTTCACGCCGCAGGCTTCGTACACCGTCGCCGAGGTCCAGGCCATGGCCCGCCAGATGGTGCCCGGCGACCAGTTCCAGTGCTTCAGTAACATAGTGAACCACGAGAGCACCTGGAACTACCGCGCCACCAACCCCTCTTCGGGGGCTTACGGCCTGGTGCAGGCGCTGCCCGGCTCCAAGATGGCATCCGCCGGAGCCGACTGGCAGACCAACCCGGCCACCCAGATCAAGTGGGGCCTGAACTACATGAACGAGCGCTACGGCAGCCCGTGCGGCGCCTGGTCGTTCTGGCAGGCCAACAACTGGTACTAAGGCCAACAACCGGTACCAGGCGACACGCCGGTACCGGCACCGTCGCGCGGAGCGTGACTCCGACCGTGGCGTTCCGACTTCGCGAAGCCCCCGACCTCATTCGGCCGGGGGCTTCGCGTGTCCTCCGGTAACGTTTCTTCGACGGCCGAGGGGGATGGGGGTAGGGGAAGACAAATGTCCAGATTGCCAGGGTTGGTCGGCAGGCTGGGGGGCGGTCTCACGCGGCTCGCCGAGCGCCTCGACAGGAAGGGCGACGCAACGGGCGGTGACGGCGGCCCGGAGTCCGGCCGGGCGGGACCGGAGGCTCCCGCGCCCGCGGTGGCCGACGGGACGACCGCGTCCGGCGCGGCGACCGCCACCGCCACCGTTCCCGCGACCGCCACCGCCGCCGACCCCGCGGCCACCACCGCGCCCGCGACCGCCGCCGGTCCGGCGACGGCTCCCGCGGACGCCCCGCCCGCCCGCCGCGTGCCCGCTCAGGTCCCCGTGCCGCCCGGCTACGCCCCGGCCGTCACCGCCAAGCCCGACCCGGTCTCCTCAGTGCCCTGGGGGATACGGGTCGCCGCCGAGGCCGGCTGGCGGCTGCTGGTGCTGGCGGGCACCGTCTACGTACTGATGCGCGTGATCAGCTCCGTCGAACTGGTCGTGCTCTCCTTCACCATCGCCCTGCTCATCACGGCGCTGCTGGAGCCCTCCGTCACCCGGCTGCGCCACCTCGGCGTACCGCGCGGCCTGGCCACCGCCATCGTCTTCGTCTCCGGCTTCGTCGTCATGGGCCTGGTCTGCTGGTTCGTGGTCTGGCAGGTCATGGAGAACCTCGACGACCTGTCCAAACAGGTCCAGGACGGCATCGACGAGCTGCGCCGCTGGCTGCTCAACAGCCCGTTCCATGTGACCGACAAGCAGATCAACGAGATCGCCAAGAACCTGCGCGAGGCGATCGGCGCCAACACCGAGGAGATCACCACCGCGGGCCTGGAGGGTGTCACCGTCATCGTCGAGGTGATGACCGGCATCCTGCTGGCGATGTTCAGCACGCTGTTCCTGCTGTACGACGGGCCGAAGATCTGGAACTGGGTGCTCAAGCTGGTCCCCGCCCCGGCCCGTGAGGGCGTCGCGGGCGCGGGCCCGCGCGCCTGGGCGACGCTGACCGCCTATGTGCGGGGCACGGTGATAGTGGCTCTCATCGACGCCATCTTCATCGGCGTCGGCATCTACTTCCTCGACGTGCCGATGGCGGTCCCGCTGGCCGTCTTCATCTTCCTGTTCGCCTTCATCCCGCTCGTCGGCGCCGTGATCTCCGGTGCGCTGGCGGTGGTCGTCGCGCTGGTCACCCAGGACGTCTTCACCGCGGCGATGGTGCTCATCGTGGTGCTCGCCGTCCAGCAGATCGAGGGCCACATCCTCCAGCCCTTCATCCTGGGCCGCGCGGTGAGCGTGCACCCGCTGGCGGTCGTCCTCTCCGTCGCGGCGGGCTCGCTGATCGGCGGCATCGGCGGCGCGGTGGTGGCCGTCCCGCTGGTCGCGGTCACCAACACGGTGGTCGGCTACCTGCGCGCGTACAACAAGGAGACGGCGATGCACGCGGTACCGGCGCAGCAGGGGGCACCGGCGGTGGAGGCCGCGCCGGAACCGTCCCCGCTGGAACCGTCCGCGCCGGCCCCGGCCCCGGAGGCCCCCCAGGGCTGACGGCGCGAGCCGCACAGGAACCGAAAGGGCCCCGCGAGGCGCAATGCCTCGCGGGGCCCTTGTCCGTACGGAGCGTACGGGGCGACTGCCGGGACTACTCGGCCAGGACGGCCTCGGCGTCCAGGGTCGCGCCGACCGCCTGCAGCACCGAGGCGATCTTGAACGCTTCCTGGATCGTCTCGCGGCTCACGTCGGCCTTGCGCAGCACCTGCTCGTGCGAGTCCAGGCACATGCCGCAGCCGTTGATCGCGGAGACCGCGAGCGACCACAGCTCGAAGTCGACCTTCTCCACGCCCGGGTTGCCGATGACGTTCATCCGCAGGCCCGCGCGCAGGTTGCCGTACTCCGGGTCCGACAGCAGGTGCCGGGTCCGGTAGTAGACGTTGTTCATCGCCATGATGGCGGCGGCGGCCTTGGCCGCGGTGTACGCCTCGGGCTTCAGGTTGGCCTTGGCCTCGGGCTCCAGCTCGCGCAGCACGCGCGGCGAGCGGGTGGCGATGGCGCAGGCCAGCACCGTGCCCCACAGCTGCTGCTGCGGGAGTTCGGAGTTGCCGATCACCGAACCGAGGTTCAGCTTGAGGTCCTTGGCGTAGTCCGGCAGCGCGGACTTCAGCTCATCGAGAGCCATGCTCACTCACCGGCCAGCAGCTTGACCGGGTCGAGGGTGTCCTCACCCTTGCTCCAGTTGCACGGGCACAGCTCGTCGGTCTGCAGGGCGTCGAGGACCCGCAGGACCTCCTTGGGGTTACGGCCCACGGAACCGGCGGTCACCATGGAGAACTGGATCTCGTTGTTCGGGTCCACGATGAACACGGCGCGCTGCGCGTAGCCGTCCTCGCCCTGGACGCCGCAGGCCTGCATCAGCTCGTGCTTGGCGTCGGCCAGCATCGGGAAGGGCAGGTCACGCAGGTCGGCGTGGTCCTTGCGCCAGGCGTGGTGGACGAACTCCGAGTCGCCGGAGACGCCGAGGATCTGGGCGTCACGGTCGGCGAACTCGTCGTTCAGCTTGCCGAAGGCGGCGATCTCGGTGGGGCACACGAAGGTGAAGTCCTTCGGCCAGAAGAAGACCACGCGCCACTTGCCCTCGTAGGTCTTCTGGTCGATCTGCGCGAACGCGTTGTCCGCGTCGAGGCTGACGCAGGCGGTCAGGTCGTACTCGGGGAACTTGTCACCGACAGTGAGCACGCGGTCTCCTAGCAGCGTAGAAAGTCCCTCGTTGCGGACTTTCCTGTGGGTTGGACGTCGACCACACTGCCACAGGAGGCATTGATCAGTGAAATAGCTAGACTTGGTGATGTTGATCGGAGGTGGTTATCAGTGGTTCAGAATCATGGGGCTGGGGGAGCCGCGGGAAAGCCGCGGACGCCCAGCCTGTCCCAGTTGCGGGCGTTCGTCGCCGTCGCCGAGCATCTGCACTTCCGGGATGCCGCCGCCGCCATCGGCATGAGCCAGCCCGCGCTCTCCGGAGCCGTCTCCGCCCTGGAGGACGCGCTCGGGGTGCAGCTACTGGAGCGTACGACGCGCAAGGTACTGCTCAGTGCGGCGGGGGAGCGACTGGCGGCCCGGGCCCGGGCGGTCCTGGAGGCCGTCGGCGACTTCATGGAGCAGGCCGAGGCGGCGCGGGCCCCCTTCACGGGTGTGCTGCGGCTCGGCGTCATCCCCACCGTCGCCCCGTATCTGCTGCCCACCGTGCTGCGGCTGGTGCACGACAGCTATCCCGACCTCGATCTCCAGGTGCACGAGGAGCAGACCTCATCGCTGCTGGACGGCCTCGCCCAGGGGCGGCTGGACCTGCTGCTCCTCGCGGTGCCACTGGGCGCGCCCGGCGTGACCGAACTCCCCCTCTTCGACGAGGACTTCGTCCTGGTCATGCCCAAGGGCCACTGGCTGGGCGGGCGCGGCGACATACCGCGTGACGCGCTGAAGACGCTGGACCTGCTGCTGCTGGACGAGGGGCACTGCCTGCGCGATCAGGCGCTGGACATCTGCCGCGAGGTGGGCCGTACGGAGGGTGCCCGCGGGACCACCAGCGCGGCCGGGCTGTCCACCCTGGTGCAGCTGGTCGCCGGCGGACTCGGGGTGACGCTGCTGCCGCGTACGGCGGTGCCGGTCGAGACGGGCCGCAGCGCGGAGCTGACCACGGGGTACTTCAGCCATCCGGCGCCGTCGCGGCGGATCGGCCTGGCGATGCGGACGGGGGCGGCACGGGCGGAGGAGTTCGGGGCGTTCGCGACCGCGCTGCGCGGGGCGTTGAAACCGCTGCCGGTTCGCTTCGCGTGCTAGCCCTGTCCGGTGCTCTTCCCCGGCCCTGCCCCCAGGAAAGGGGCGGGGCCGGGGAGTGACTCACTCCGTGCGGAGGCCGTCCGGGCGCATCATGCGCCACAGCGGCGGCAGGCTCACCAGGGTCACCAGCGCGATGACCCCCGCGCCGAACCCCGTCATCGTGGCCAGGCTCGACCAGTCCACGGCCACCGGCCTGTCGACCATCTTCAGCAGGATGGCGCCGAGTGCGAGCCCGCCCGCCACCGAGACCGCCAGGCCGATGACGACCGGCACCGCCGTCTGCCAGAGCACGGACCAGCTGAGCGTGGAGCGCCGCGTACCGAAGGCCACCAGGACGGACAGCAGGCGCTTGCGCTCACGCAGTTGCTCAAGGGTGGACACGATCATGCTGGCACCGATCAGGAGCAGCGTCGCCGTCGCGCCGATGAACAGACCGTTGCGGATCATGGAGAACTCGCGCTTCTCCGTGGTGCCGACGATCGAGTACCCGTCCAGCTTCCCGTCCACAGCGGCATCGGTGTTGCGCGCGTACTCGACCGCGTCCTTGGTGTCCGGGTCGAGCTCCAGCATCGCGGTCACGTACGGGTCGTCGAGCTCGGAGACCTTGAGGGCGCCCGGCGTGGCCAGGATGCCGTTGCGCATCAGGCCCGCCGGGTCGAGCTTGAAGCCCACCACACGGGCGGATTCGGGGATGGTCCACAGCTTCCGCTTGCCGCTCGGGGGCCCGTCGCCGTCCTCGCTGAGGAGGTTGACCCGGGCGCCGGGGACGGCGAAGGACCGCTCGTCCTCCGGGGCGTCGGACTCGTCGGTGAGGAAGACGTCGCCGTCCTTGCAGTCGCGCACCTGGGCGATCTCGCGCAGCGTGGGGCAGTCGCCGACCGTGAGGTTCTCGCTCGGGACGTCGTAGGCGACCTTCGCCTTGCTGGTGGGGTCGGAGACGTACGCCTCGACGACGCCGATGACGTCGCGGACCCCCTTGGTGGCGCGGAACCTCTCGATCACCTGCTGAGCGCGTTCGGCGTCGTGCACGGTGGTGACGGACTGGAACTGGGCGCGGGCCGGGTTCTGCCCGGTCTCCTCGGTGTTCTCGGCCTGCACGCTGGAGAACAGCATCTGCAGCGCGATGGCTCCCGCGACGGCCACGGTGATGCCGCTGACCGCCCGCGCGGCCGTGCCGCTGCTCAGCTGGAGGCGCCGGGTGGCGAGCTGCCAGGGGACCGGCCCGCCGCGGAAGCGCTCGACGGCCGCCTCGACCAGCCAGGGCAGCAGTGCGGTGGTGCCGACGAGCAGCAGCACGGCACCCGCGGCGACCTGGTAGTTCTCCATGTCGGTACTCGCGCCGAAGCCGCCTCCGGTCATCGGCAGCAGCAGCGCCAGGCCGCCGATCGGCAGGGCCAGCCGCCACCACAGCCGGCGCCTTCGGGGGCGGGCGCGCCGTACGACTCCGAGCGGTTCGATGACGACGCCGCGCATCGCGAACAGGGTGATGACCACGGCGGTGGTCGGGACGGCCAGTGCGATCAGCGCGGCGAGCGGCCCCGACGGCGTGACATCGGAGGGGAAGACGCTGACGTCCCACAGCGAGACCCCGCCGACGAGCTGCCGTACGCCGAGGAAGAGGGCGCCGCCGACCGCGAGGCCGAGCAGCGCGCCGAACAGCGCCTCACCGGCGGCGATCCGGCGCGTCATGTGGCCGTCGGCGCCCACCAGGCGCAGCGCGGCGAGCCGCCGGTCCCGGCGTTCGCCGCCGAAGCGCACGGCGGTGGCGATGAAGATGGCCACCGGCAGCAGCAGCACCACGCAGCCGATGACGATGAGGAGGACCAGGCCCGGGTCGAGCGCCTTGGAGCTGAGGTCCATGCCCCAGTGGTCGATCCGGCTCCCGGCGCCGGGTTCCCCGCCGGGCTGGCCGCCCGCGTAGAACCACAGCTCCTGCGGGCCGATGAGGCCCTCGTCGCCGATGGTCCCGACCACCCGGTCCTTGAACCGCTCCCGCAGCAGGCGTCCGCCATCGGAGTCGAGCAGTTCCTTGAGGGCCGGTGAGACCACCATCTCACCGGGGCGCGGCAGGGCGGACAGGCCCGGCGGAGCGGGGGCCTCGTCGCCCTCGGGCCATATCCGCATGCCCGATATCTCGGTGCCGTGGAAGGACGTGCTGGCATTTTCGATCAACAAAGTGCTGGTGCCGCGCTTGACGTCCCCCGGAGGGAAGGCGGCGCGACCGTCGCCGCGGGAGTCGCGCGCGGAGATGATGTTCGGCACGGACGTCGCGACCAGCAGCAGGGCGACACCCAGCCCGACGCCGACCGCGGTCAGGATCGTCCTGGCCCAGCCCTCCCGGCCGCCGGTCACCGCGAACCGGGCGCCCATGGCGAGGTCGGCGGCCCAGCGGGTGGCGCCTATCCGGCCGTCCCGGCCGTCGGACCGGGTGGGCGTGGCCACCGGGCCGCGGCCGGCCTCGGCGGCGGTCGCCGGGGCGCGGTCGGTGCCGGTCGCCGAGGTGTGGTCGGTGCTTGTCATCCGACGCCCGCCATGTCCCGCGCCTTGCCGTCCCGTACGACGACCTCGCGGTCGGAGTAGGCGGCCACGCGCGCTTCGTGGGTGACGAGGACGACGGCGGCCTGCGTGTCGCGGGCCGCGTCGGTGAGCAGCTGCATCACCCGCTCGCCGTTGAGGGAGTCCAGTGCCCCGGTGGGCTCGTCGGCGAACAGCACCCGCGGGCCGGTGACCAGCGAGCGGGCGACGGCGACCCGCTGCCCCTGGCCGCCGGAGACCTCGCCGGGCCGCTTGTCCGCGATGTCCTCGACCTCCAGGCGCTCCAGCCACGCGGCCGCGCGCGCCTCGGCCTGCTTGCGCTTGACGCCGGCCAGCCGCAGCGGCAGGGCGACGTTCTCCCGGCAGGTCAGTTCGGGCACGAGCTGACCGAACTGGAAGACGAAGCCGAACTCGCCGCGGCGCAGCGCGCTGCGCTCGGCGTCGGACATGGTCGACAGCTCGCGGCCGCCGTAGCGGACGCTGCCCGCGTCCGGCCGGACGATCCCCGCCAGGCAGTGCAGCAGCGTGGACTTGCCGGAGCCGGAGGGGCCCATGACGGCGACGACCTCGCCGGCGTGGATGGAGAAGTCCGCGCCGTCGAGTGCGGGGGTGGGGCCGTAGGACTTGCGCAGGCCCGTGGCGATCAGGAGGGAGCCGTCGGGGGTCATGCGCGCACTTCCTTCGCGAGCTGGCCGAGTCGGGCCGCGGTCAGCTCCAGCCAACGCAGGTCCGCCTCCAGGTGGAACAGCGCGTGGTCGCATATGAGCTGGTCGGCGAGGTCGCCGGACCGCTTGCGCTGGGTGAGGTCGCGCATCAGCCGCAGATGCGTGGCGCGCTGTACGTCGAGCAGGTCGGCGGCGTCGCGGCCGGTGAGCAGCGCCAGTACGACCTTGGTGTAGAGGGTCGACTGGAGGTAGGGCTCAGGGCGCTCGGGTTGCATGAGCCACCGTTCGACATCCGTGATCCCGGCGTCGGTGATGGCGTAGCGCTTGCGCTCGGGACCACCGCCGTGCTCGATGCCGTCGACCTCGACGAGGCCGTTCTTCAGCAGCCGGGACATCGTCGAGTAGACCTGGCCGTAGTGGAGGGGACGGTCGTGTCCGAAGCGCTCGTCGAACGCCCGCTTGAGGTCGTATCCGTGTCGCGGGCCCGCTTCGAGAAGCCCGAGCAGGGTGTGGCCTATTGACATGCCGGGGACTCTACACGACGCGTATACGTCATGTGTATAGACGGAGAGAATAGATCATTTATGCAGGTCAGGGTGGATGGGACGGGTGAAGGCCCTCCCGTCGGGATGGCGGGAGGGCCAGGCTCTCCTCAGTCGGCGGGCCCGGCGGAGGGCAGCTCGGTCGAGGACTGCTCGGCGGCGGACTGCCCGGTCGGGGGCTGCTCGGTGGAGCGCTCGTCGTCCGCCGGAGCGCGCGGCGGCCGCCCCCGGCGCGGCATCGGGCCCGCGTTCCCCGGCAGCCGGCCCGCCTCCGCGAGCGCCCTGCGTAACAGGAACTCGATCTGCGCGTTGGCGCTGCGCAGCTCGTCGTCCGCCCAGCGCGCGAGTGCGTCGTGTACGGCGGGGTCGAGGCGCAGCAGCACCTGCTTGCGCTGCCGCTGCCGGGCCCGGGGGCGCTCGTCCGTCATGGGCTGTCCGTCACTGGTAGAGGGTGCCCGTGTTGATGACCGGCTGCGGAGCCCGGTCGCCGCACAGCACCACCATCAGATTGCTGACCATGGCCGCCTTACGCTCCTCGTCCAGCTCGACGATCTCGTCTTCGGCGATCCGGGCGAGCGCCTGCTCGACCATGCCGACCGCGCCCTCAACGATCTGCCGGCGGGCCGCGACGACGGCGCCCGCCTGCTGCCGCTGGAGCATCGCCGAGGCGATCTCCGGAGCGTACGCGAGGTGGGTGAAGCGCGACTCGACGATGCGTACACCGGTGGCGGCGACCCGCTCCTGGAGCTCGGCGACGAGCTTGACGGTGATCTCGTCGGCGTCGCCGCGCAGCGACAGCCCGTCCTCCTCGTGGGCGTCGTACGGGTACGCGATGGCGATGTGCCGGACGGCCGCCTCGGTCTGGGTGCCGACGAACTCCACGAAGTCGTCCACCGCGAACATCGCCTTGGCGGTGTCGTCCACCTCCCACACCACCACGGCGGCCAGCTCGACCGGGTTGCCGTAGGCGTCGTTGACCTTCAGGACCTCGGTCTCGTGGGTGCGGACCCGCAGCGATATGTCCGCGCGGCTGGTGAACGGGTTGACCCAGCGCAGGCCCTCGGTGCGGAGGGTGCCGCGGTAGCGGCCGAAGAGCTGGACGACCTTGGCCTCGCCGGGCGCGAGGGTGTTCAGCCCGCACAGCAGGGTGAAGGAGGCCAGGATCGCCGCCACCCCGCCGGTGATGAGTGCCGCGTCCACCGTTCCGGCGAGGGAGGTGGCCGCGGCCAGGACGATGGCCAGGATGCCGGCGGCCAGGCCGAGCAGGCCGGCCAGCAGGGCCAGGCCACCGCTCGCGCTGGCCGCGGGCCGCTCCCGCAGTGGCGATTCCTGTGAGGCGTCGATGTCGGGCATGGGGTCCCCCCGTTTGGTCGGTGCGCTGAACCAGCAAATGGTCGGTGCGCTGGACTAGCAAAGTGATATCACTTTAACGCCTCGCACAACCTCGCGCGGCCCTCGCTCGTCAGTTCCCATGGCGCGGGTGTGGATTGTCACGTCCGGAAAAGCCTTGATCCATGGGCATTTGCCAGGAGTTGCGGGTTAGCTTCATGAGCTGGCTTGGGGGATGACGAGACTGGAGCGACAGGAGCGATGGGCCGAGCGGACGAGCGGCGGGCGCGGAAGAAGAGCGCACGCGGCGCCAAGAGAGCGGCGAAGAGCAAGAAGACCGGCATACGCCGGTTCTTCACCTGGAAGATGCTGCTCGCCTACTTCCTGTCGCTGTGCGCCCTCGTCGTCGGCGCCTTCATCGCGCTGTACCTGATCGTGGAAGTGCCCAACCCCAACAAGCAGGCCGAGGCGCAGAGCAACATCTACACCTACAGCGACGGCACCACCGTCCTGGCCCGTACCGGTGACGTCAACCGCGAGAACGTGCCGCTGTCGAGGATCCCCAAGGCCGTCCAGCACACGTTCGTCGCGGCCGAGAACAAGGACTTCTACACCGACTCAGGCGTCTCGGTCTCCGGCACCGCCCGCGGCATCCTCAACACCCTGCTCGGCAAGGGCAAGCAGGGCGGCTCCACCATCACCCAGCAGTACGTCAAGAACTACTACCTCAGCCAGGAGCAGACGGTCTCCCGGAAGCTGAGGGAGCTGGTGATCTCGCTCAAGGTGGACAAGAAGATGTCCAAGAACGAGATCCTCGAGGGGTATGTCAACACCAGCTACTACGGCCGCGGCGCGTTCGGCATCCAGGCCGCGGCCCGCGCGTACTACGGCGTCGACGTCGAGAAGCTGAGCGTCGAGCAGGGCGCCTACCTCGCGGCGCTGCTCCAGGCCCCCAGCAGCTACGACTGGCAGAACGCGGGTCCCAACGGCAAGCGGCTGGTCAAGGCGCGCTGGAACTACGTGCTGGACAACATGGTCGAGAAGGAATGGCTGAGCGCGGACGAGCGCAAGGACATGGACTTCCCCGTGCCGGACAAGCCCCGCGCGACCCCCGGCGTGGCGGGCCAGGCCGGCTATCTGGTCGAGGCCGCCAAGAAGGAGCTGATCAGCTCCGGTGCCATCTCCGAGCGGGAGCTGGAGGCGGGCGGCTGGACCATCAAGCTCAACATCGACAAGGACCGGCAGAAGGCCCTGGAGAAGGCGGTCAAGCAGCAGCTGACCGACGACCTGGACCCCAAGGCCCGCAAGGTGGACCGGCACGCCCAGGCGGGCGCCGCCTCCGTGGACCCCGAGACCGGCGCGGTCGTCGCGATGTACGGCGGCGCGGGCTGGCCCCAGCACTACACGAACAACGCCACCCGCGAGGACTACCAGCCCGCCTCCACCTTCAAGCCGCTGATCCTGGCGGCCGCCCTGCAGAACGAGTCCCTCACGCAGGACGGCGCCTCGATCCGGGCGGACAGCGTCTACGACGGCACCAGCCGGCGCAAGGTGGTCGGCAGCACCGTCGCCTTCGCCCCGCCGAACGAGGACAACGAGGACTTCGGCCAGGTCACCGTCCAGAAGGCGATGAACCACTCGGTCAACTCCGTCTTCGCGCAGATGGCCGTCGACGTCGGCCTGGACAAGGTCAAGAAGACCGCCGTCGACCTGGGCATGAACGCGGACGCGGGCGGCTTCGGCGAGACCCCCTCGATGTCGCTGGGCGTCATGGGCGCCAGCCCGCTGGACATGGCCGGGGTGTACGCCACCCTCGACAACCACGGCAAGAAGGTCACCCCCCAGCTGGTGAAGTCGGCACAGAAGGGCGACAACGAGCGCGCCGACCTGCCGGACCCGATCGGCGAGGAGGTCATCAGCCGGGAGGCGGCCGACTCGGTCACCTCCGTGCTGACCGGCGTGGTCGACGACGGCACCGGCTACGCGGTGCGCCGGACCGGCCAGGACGTCGCGGGCAAGACCGGTACCTCCGACGACAACAAGTCCGCCTGGTTCGTGGGCTACACCCCGGACCTGGTCACCGCGGTCGGCCTGTTCGGTGAGGGGGAGAAGGGCAAGCAGGTCACGCTGCGCGGCACCGGCGGCGGGGACCGCGTCAACGGCGGCGAGTACCCGGCCGAGATATGGGCCGCGTACATGAACGACGCGCTGAGCGGTGACGCGGCGGCGAAGTTCGACCTGGAGACGGACATGGGCGCGGCGGTCGCCCCGCCGCCGAAGCCCACCCCGACCCGTACCCGGGAGTCGGAGTCGCCGACCCCGAGCCCGACCCGGACCAGCCAGTCGCCGAGCCCGACCCCGACGCCGACCGGTAGTCCGTCGCCGAGCCCGACGCCGACCCCGACGGGAAGCCCGTCGCCGACCCCGACGCCGACGCGGCCCACGAGCCCGACGCCGCCGGACCCGGACGACGGCCTGCCGGACCGCTTCCGCGAGTAGCGGACAGGATGGGGGGCGCCGCGGGCGGCCCCCACCCTGCCGGGCGGCCCGCTCAGCCGCCGTTGACCGTGCCCGCGATGCGGTCGCCGATCTCCTTGTCGATGTTGCGCCAGTACTGGATCGCGCGGTCCAGGACCGCCCGGCTCACGCCCTGGAGCAGATGGCCGGAGACGTTGTTCACCAGCCGGGTCCGGGCGGCGTCGTCCAGCACCTGGCGGACCATCGTGCCCGGCTGGCCCCAGTCGTCGTCCTCGCGGTGCAGCTTGTACGCCTCGCGCACCATCTCGCCGGCCGCCTGCCAGCCCGCCGGGTCGCCGAAGCGGGCGGTGTCGGCCGCGGGGCCGCCGTGGGAGTTCGGGGCGTACACCGCGCCGGTGCGGGCCGGCTCGTAGCGCATCGGGCCGTCCTTGGCGTACGAACGCACCGGGGAGTGCGGGCGGTTCGGCGGCAGCTGCGCGTAGTTGGGGCCGATCCGGTACCGGTGGGTGTCGGGGTACGAGAACAGCCGGCCGAGCAGCATCTTGTCGGGGGACGGGCCGATGCCCGGCACCAGGTTGGACGGCTCGAACGCGGCCTGCTCGATGTGGACGAAGAAGTCCTCCGGGTTCCTGTCCAGCGTCATCCGCCCGACCTCGATCAGCGGGTGGTCGCCGTGCGGCCACACCTTGGTCAGGTCGAAGGGGTTGAAGCGGTAGTCCGGGGCGTCCTCGAACGGCATGACCTGCACGTACATCGTCCACGAGGGGGCGTTGCCGGAGGCGATGGCCTCGTGCAGGTCGCGCCGGTGCCGGTCGGCGTCCTCGCCCGCCAGCCGGTCCGCCTCCTCCTGGGTGAGGAAGTCGATGCCCTGGTCGGTCTTGACGTGGTACTTGATCCAGAACCGCTCGCCGCCGCCGTTGACCCACATGTACGTGTGCGAGCCGTAGCCGTTCATGTTGCGCCAGGTCTTCGGGATGCCCCGGTCGCCCATCAGCCAGGTGACCATGTGCGCGGACTCCGGCGACAGGGTCCAGAAGTCCCACTGCATGTCGTTGTTGCGCAGCCCGGTGGCCGGGTGGCGCTTCTGCGAGCGGATGAAGTCCTGGAACTTCTGCGGGTCGCGAACGAAGAAGATCGGGGTGTTGTTGCCGACCAGGTCGTAGTTGCCGTGGTCGGTGTAGAACTTCAGCGCGAAGCCGCGCGGGTCTCGCCAGGTGTCCGGACTGCCCTGCTCGCCCGCCACGGTGGAGAAGCGGGCCAGCATCTCGGTGCGCCTGCCGGGCTGGAAGAGGTCGGCCTTGGTGAACTGGCTGACGTCGTTGGTCACCTCGAAGAAGCCGTACGCGCCACCGCCCTTGGCGTGCACCACCCGCTCGGGCACCCGTTCCCGGTTGAACTGGGCCATCTTCTCGATGAGGTAGTGGTCCTGGAGCAGGATGGGGCCGTTGGGGCCGATGGTCAGCGAGTGCTCGTCACTCTCCACCGGGACTCCGGCGTTGTTGGTGGTGTAGGGGATGTCCTGAACGGAGTCGGCCATGGCGAGCGCCTCCCAGGCGGCGGGGATGGAGTCCGTTTTGTCCATCATTGAGTGAACTCTGCCCCTGGCTGCTCGGCAACCTCAACCGGTGCCCCCAAGCTGAGGACACCGGCGGCCTCCCAGGACACCGGCGACATCCCGGAACACCGCGGCGACCTCAGGACACCGGCGGCATCCCCAGCTCGAACCACACCACCTTCCCCGTGCTCAACCGGGTCGCACCCCACCGCCGCGCCATCCGGTTGACCAGGTACAGCCCGCGCCCGCCCTCGTCGGACGGGCGGGCCTGGCGCAGCCGGGGCAGTTGCGGAACGTCGTCCCCCACCTCGCAGCGCAGGACGTCCGTCCGCAGCAACCGCAGCGTGATCGGCCGCTCCGCGTACCGCACCGCGTTCGTCACCACCTCGCTGACCAGCAGCTCCACCGAGTCCGTGAGCTCGCCCAGCCCCCAGCGGTCCAGCGCCCGGCGCGTCAGCCGCCGCGCCTGGCCGGCCGTCTGCGCCTTCGGGTCCAGATACCAGTACGCCACGTCGCTCGGCGCGATCCCCTCGAACCGGGCCGCCAGCAGCGCCACGTCGTCGTCCCGGTCACCGGGCCCGAGCATGTCCAGCACCTCGTCGCACAGCGGCTCCAGCGGCGGCGGATTGGGGCCGGTGAGCCGGGCGGTCGCGGTCAGCCGCTCCCGCAGCTGCTCGATCCCGGTCCACACGTCCCGCATCCGGGACTCCACCAGGCCGTCGGTGTACAGCAGCAGCGTCGCGCCCGCCGGGGCGTCCAGCTCCACCGCCTCGAAGTCCACCCCGCCGACGCCGATCGGCGCGCCCGGCGGCACGCGCAGCACCTCGGCGCGGCCGCCGCGGTGCAGCAGCACCGGCGGCGGATGGCCCGCGTTGGCCACGACGATCCGGTGCGCGACCGGGTCGTACACCGCGTACAGGCAGGTCGCCATCCGGTCGGTGCCCAGCCGCTGCGCCTGCTCGTCCAGGTGGTGCAGCACCTCCTGCGGCGGCAGGTCGAGCCCGGCCAGGGTCTGCGCGGTGGTGCGGAGCTGCCCCATGATCGCGGCCGAGGTCATCGGGTGCCCCATGACGTCGCCGACCACCAGGGCGACCCGGTTGCCGGGCAGCGGGATCGCGTCGTACCAGTCGCCGCCCACCCGCGCCGTCTCGGCGGCGGGCAGGTAGCGGCTGGCCAGCCGCACCCCGGTGGGCTGCGGCAGCGAGTCCGGCAGCATGGTGCGCTGCAACTCGTCGGCGATGTAGACCTCGCGGCCGTACAGCACGGCCTTGTCCACGCCGAGCGCCGTGTGGGTGGCCAGCTGCGCGGCCACCAGCAGATCGTCCGGCTCGAACGGCGGCCGGTCCGGGCGCCGTACGAACACGGCGGCGCCGATGACGCGCCGGCGGCCGCGCAGCGGCGCCAGCACGGTGCGCTGCCCGGTCGCCACGGTCCGGCCGTCGCCCAGCAGCTCCGGCAGGGCGGCACGGGCGGCGGGGGAGTCCCCGAACACCGGCCGCACCCCGCGCAGCACCTCCGCCAGCGGCCCGCCCGGCTCCACCTCGCACAGCTCGTTGGCGGGCCCGCCCGCCATCACCGGCGACAGGTCCGGCTGCGCGGGCAGCAGCGGCAGCCGCACCCCGTCGGTGTCCGGCTCCTCCGGGATCCGGTCGGTACGCCGCAGCCGCAGTACGACCGGGCCGACCGGCCGCTCGTCCCCGACCGGGAGCGGGTCGCGCAGATAGACCAGGATCGCGTCGGCGAACGTGGGCACGGTGGCCCGGCACAGGCCGAGCACGATCTCGTCGAGGTCGATCCCGCGGGCGATCCGCCGCGTCGCGGCGCCCACGAACCGCAGCCGGTCCCCGCCCCGGTCGCGGGGTGCGGGGATCCCGCCGCTGCCGGGCGGTGGCGCGGTGCGTGAACTGTCGGGGTCGCCGGGCGCCGTGTCGCGCGGTGCGGGCACCCCGGCACCGGACGGTGGCGTAGTGCGTGAGCCGTCGGGGTCGCCGATTGCGGGCACCCCGCCACCGGGCGGCGGCATGGTGGGTGAACCGCCGGGGTCGCCGGGCGCCGTGTTGTGCGGTGCGGGGATCCCGCCGCTGCCGGGCGGCGGCGCGGTGCGCGAACTGTCGGGCCCGCCGGGTGCTGTGTCGCGCGGTGCGGGCACCCCGGCACCGGACGGTGGCGTAGTGCGTGAGCCGTCGGGGTCGCCGGGTGCCGTGTCGGTCCCGGCGCGCGGCTCACCGTGCGCGGCGGCACCCGTGTGCGCCCCGTGCCCCTCGCGCACGTGGCGCTGGCCGTGCCCTTCGCGGCCTTCGGGGCCGTCGTGTCCCTCGCGTCCGTCACGGCCCTCGGGCCCGTGGTGTCCGTCGCCTGCGCCGCGGCCTACGGGGCCGTGGTGCCCTTCGCGTCCGGGGTCCGCCGCATCCGCGGACCGGGGCCCGCCGCACGCCGCGCAGACGTCGCCACCCGGGCGGCGCGCGGCGCCGCCCTCATCGCCCGCGAGGGGACCGCCCGCACCAGGCCCGCCGGCCCCGGAACGCCGATTCCCGGAGGCGCGGTCGGCCGCCGCGCCCCGCGCCCCGGGGTGCTGACCGCCGGGCGCGTCGGCGCCTGTGCCGGATCCCCCGGCGGCGTCCGGCGCGCCGCCTGCCGTACCGGTGATGGCGGCGGCTGCCTCGGCGTCGCGTCCGCCGGGGCCGGACGCCGCTCCGGGAGCGTCCGGTGTCCGGGCGCCCTGGCCCTGGGCTCCCTCGCGCGCGGCGGTCGCCCGCGAGCCTCGGCCGCGGGGGCCACGGGTCCCGCCAGTGGTACGAGGAGAGGCCTCACCGTGCTCGTCGGCCGCACTGCCGACGGCATCGCCGCCCGCCCCACCCGGGCGCGGTACGCGGCGGGCGCGGCGGGAGCCGCCACCGCGCTCCGGGGTGTCCCCGGGGGGTGTCCGGCGGCGGTTCGGGGCGTCGTCGGGCGGCTGCGGTGTCCGGTCGGCCGGAGCGCCGCCGCCGCGGCGGCGGGTGGGGTCCTCCGCGGTCTCCGCGTCCCCGGTGTCGTCGGTCATCTCGCCGTGCCCCTGTCCCGCCGCCCGTGCGGCGGCCTCGCGGTCCGTGCCTCCTCCGGCTGCGGCTGGTAGGCCCCCCGGCCGGGGCGCACGGGTCGCGTGGCCGCGCCGGTCCGTACCACCCGCCGTGCCGCGGCTGCCGCCGACGGTCCCATCCGGGTGTCCGCTCGGCGTCGCGCCGGTCCTGGCGGCGGACGCCGGGTGCTGCCGCTCGTCGGCGCCGTCACCCGCTGCCGCGCGGTCGCCCCACGTCCCCCCGCTGTCCCACGCCGCGTGCTCGTCCCGCACGGCGGCGACCCGGCGCGGGCCACCCGCCACGGGGGCGCGCTCGGGGTCCCGTGACTGCTCGTCACCTGTGGCGGCGCGTTCGGGGTCCCGTGACTGCCCATCACCCGTAGCCGCGAACTCGGGGGCTCGGGGCCGCTCGTCACCCGTGGCCGGGCGTTCGGGGGATCGTGACTGCCCGTCACGCGTGGCCGGGCGTTCGGGGGCCCGCGACTGCCCGTCACCCATGGCCGTGCGCTCAGGCTCCCGTGACTGCCCGTCACCCGTGGCCGGGCGTTCGGAGGCCCGCGACTGCTCGTCACCCGAGGCGGCGCGCTCGGGGTCCCGCGTCCGCTCGTCACCCGTGGCGGCGTGCGCCCGCTCGTCGGCGGTGCCCTGCGGGGTCCACGTCCGCTCGCCGTCCGGGGCGCTGTGCTCCGGACGGGGCGCCGGGGCCGGGCTCTCCGACGCGGAGGCCGCCGGTGCGCCGGAGCCGGTTGGGCGGGCGCCTTCGCGGCGCGCCGGGGCAGGCCGCTGCAGCGCACCGCGCGGGTCCGGGACCGCGCCGTGCGCTTCGTCGTACCTCGCGGCACTCGGGTTGTCCGAGGCGCGCGAGGCCGCGGCAGGTGCGGCGGCCTGCCGTTCATTCGGGGGAGTCGAGTGCTCCGTCACGCGTGGGTTTCCATCCGTCCGGGGCTGTGCGCCCTTCTCGCTCGGGCGCACGCTGTGTCAGGCACGTCGTCGGCAGTGCAGGAAGAGCTGGATCTCCGGCGGTACGTCCGTACTCGCCGGGGCGTACGCGTGCGATTCCTCCCCGGTCACCTCGAAGCCCGCGTCACCGACGACCTGCCGCAGTTCGTCCCGCAGGTAACCGGATACCCGGATCGTGTTGCCCAGGAACGGGATCGCGAAGTCGTCCACGTCCGCTTCCACCATGGCGAGTCCCAGCAGTCCCTCGGGTCTCAGCAGCCCGTGCAGTGTCCGCAGCGCGTGCGGAATCTCCGCCCGAGGCAGCATCAGCAGCGAGAAGAACGCGGCGATTCCGTCGAAGCGTCCGAGGTCGTGCTTCCCGCCGGGGCCGTACCCGCCACCGGGGCGCAGATCGGCCAGGTCCGCCCGGTGGAAGGCGGCGCCCGGGGCGTTCTCCCGGGCCAGCTTCAGCATGCCCGGCGAGATGTCGATACCGACGACCTCGTGCCCGGAGTCCAGGAGCTGACGGACCGTGGGCAGGCCGGTGCCGCAGCCGACGTCGAGGACGCGGGAGCCGGGCGCGAGGGACTCGGCCAGCCAGTGGCCGACCGCGAGCTGGCCCTCCTTGTGCGGGAACGCCTCGTCGTAGCGGTCGCCGATGGCGTCGAACGCCTCCGCCTGACCGGCCCGGTCCAGCGCCAGCCGCCCGTACCCCTCGTACCCCGCGTACGCCCCGCCGTCGCCGCCGCCGGCGTCGTCGTAGTCGCCGTCACCACTCACGACTGAGCCCCTCCTGTGACCGTGCGTCAAATAATCCGCAACGCCCGTGAGTTGTGCCTGATGTCTCTTTTCCTGTCTGCGCAGCCTTCTGGACGACGATCCTACGTTTGGAACACAGGGGCGCAGCAAGAGGTTCACGACCCCGTTCACGACCCCATGTGCGCCGGCGTGCGGTCCCAGTCGGCGGGAAGCGCCGGAACGGACCAGCGCGGGTCCGGTCGCCAGTCCTCCCAGCCCTCCCGGAACGGCCTCCCCCAGGAGTCGATCATGCGGACGGCGGCCCGCCCCGCGGTCCGTACCCGCTCCGCCTGCTCCGGGGCCATCAGGCCCGCGCGCTGTGCGGCCGCGAACTCGTCCTCGTCCTTCCATTCCCAGCTGTGGTCCGGGTAGACCGCGATGTCCAGGAAGTGGTCCTCCGAGTCGACGCCTCCGCTCCAGCGCAGGCGCGGTTCCTCAAGGTTCACGTACCAGTTCTTGAAACGCCAGCCCGATTCCCAGAACAGCCACACCGACCACGGCTCGCCCGGCCGCGCCAGCTTGAGCACGCCGGTGCCCATCCACTGGCACGGCACGGTGGTGCGCGGCTTGGTGTAGCGGGTGGGCAGCGGCTCGCGGTGCACCCACGTCCCGTCGGCGAGCTGCGGCTTCACGCAGGCGGTGCCGGGCGCCAGCCAGACGGCGAGCAGGTCGGCGGTGTCCTGGACGACGGTGACCGGACGGCAGATGTGGATCCGGTCGATGGCGTTGCCGCGGTAGCGCCACAGGATGTGCTCCCCCGGCTCCCAGGGTCTGCCGCCGCCCGCCGTCTCCGTCGTCTCCACCGCATCCGCTGTCATGCGCAGATCTTAGGTGCGCCCACGTCGCCGCGCCGTGACGTAAACCGCAGATCCGGGTATCCCGGGGGTTACGGGCGGGGTCGGCGCGGTCTTCGGGGGCGGGTCGGCGCGGCCTCCGCGGGGTGGCCGTACCCGCCGCTCAGGGGCGGGTCATGCGCAGCACGTCCAGCGCCTCGTCCAGCTGCTCCCGTGTGAGCAGGCCGCGGTCGACGTAGCCGGACTCGATGACCACCTGGCGGATGGTCTTCCGCTCCGCCAGGGACCTCTTGGCGACCTTCGCCGCCTCCTCGTACCCGATGTAGCGGTTGAGCGGGGTGACCACCGACGGCGAGGACTCGGCGTACTCCCGGGCGCGCTCCGTGTTGGCGGTGATCCCGTCCACCGTGCGGTCGGCGAGCAGCCGCGCGGCGTTCGCCAGCAGCCTGACCGACTCCAGCACGTTCTTGGCCAGCACCGGCAGCATGACGTTGAGCTCGAAGTTGCCGGAGGCGCCGGCCCAGGCGACCGTGGCATCGTTCCCGACCACCTGGGCGGCGACCATCAGCACCGCCTCCGGGATCACCGGGTTGACCTTGCCCGGCATGATCGACGAGCCGGGCTGGAGGTCGGGGAGGGCGATCTCGGCCAGTCCGGTGCGCGGGCCCGAGGCCATCCAGCGCAGATCGTTGGAGATCTTCGTCAGCCCGACCGCGATGGTGCGCAGCTGGCCGGAGGCCTCCACCAGTCCGTCGCGGGCGCCCTGTGCCTCGAAGTGGTCGCGGGCCTCGGTGAGCGGCAGCCCGGTGGCGCGGGCGACCTCGGCGATCACGGCGGCGGAGAAGCCCGGCGGGGTGTTGATGCCGGTGCCGACGGCGGTGCCGCCCAGCGGCAGCTCGGCGAGCCGGGGCAGTGTGGCGCGCAGCCGCTCCACCCCGTACCGCACCTGGGCCGCGTACCCGCCGAATTCCTGACCGAGCGTCACCGGCGTGGCGTCCATCAGATGCGTACGGCCCGACTTCACCACGTCCGCGAACTCGGCCGCCTTGCGCTCCAGCGCCTCGGCCAGGTGCTCCAGGGCCGGGACCAGATCGCGGGTGACGGCGGCGGTGGCGGCGATGTGGATGGAGGACGGGAAGACGTCGTTGGAGGACTGGCTCGCGTTCACATGGTCGTTGGGGTGCACCTCGCGGCCCAGGCGCCCGGTGGCGAGCGTGGCGATGACCTCGTTGGCGTTCATGTTGGAGGACGTGCCGGAGCCGGTCTGGAAGACGTCGACGGGGAAGTGGTCGTCCCAGCGGCCCTCGGCGACCTCGGTGGCCGCCTCCCGCACCGCCTCCGCCAGATCCTTGTCGAGCACGCCCAGCTCCGCGTTGACCGTGGCGGCCGCCGCCTTGATCCGGGCCAGCGCCTCGATGTGCGCGCGCTCCAGGCGCTGCCCGCTCACGGGGAAGTTCTCCACCGCGCGCTGGGTCTGCGCCCGCCACTTGGCATCGGCGGGCACCCGCACCTCACCCATCGAGTCGTGCTCGATCCGGTACCGGTCGCCGTCGCCCTCGGTCTTGGTCGTCATCAATGACCTCCTCAAAAAGCTGAGCACTTGTCTTGTCCGACGTATTCCCAACCACCGCTACCTGCCAGTAAATACCCGGGGTAACACCGATACCGGGAAGGCAGCACCATGCATCGGACACGACACAGCGTGCGCTCCACCCTGGTGGCCGTCGCGGCCTGCGCGGCGGCCTTCGGCGGCGCCTACGCGGCACCCCAGGCGGCCGCCGACGACACCCGTGCCGCCGGTGGCACCCCCCGCGCCACCGCCACCGCGGCCACCCCCCTCCCGCCCGAGCTGGAGAAGATCCGCGCCGCGGAGGCGGCGAAGCTCTACGGGGACCCGGCCGAGCGCCCCCTCGACCAGCGCAGGACGTCCCTCATCTCCCTCGGCGACAGCGAGATCTCCGGCGAGGGCGTGGGCACCTACGAACCCGGCACCAACGGCCCCGACAACTGGTGCCACCGCTCGCCCGACGCCGCCGTCCACCGCACCGGCATCCCGGCCGACGTCACGTACAACGTCGCCTGCTCCGGCGCGTACACCGGGAACATCCGGATCGGCGGCGGCAAGCAGTACCCGGACGAGCTGGTGCAGAGCGACAACCTCGCCGTCAAGGCCCGCAACACGAAGATCAAGATGGTGCTGCTGGTCGCGGGCGCCAACGACGACCTCCAGTTCGGCCCGGTCATGACCGACTGCGTGGTGCGCTGGTTCACCCTCCAGGGCGCGTGCGAACCCAAGTACGCGCCCGGCTGGCAGGCCCGCGTCGACGCGCTGGTGCCCAAGGTCGAGGCGACCGTACGGGACCTGCGCACCGTGATGCGCGACGCCGGGTACGCCGAGGGGGACTACAAGCTGGTCGTCATGGGCTACCCGAGCCCCATCGGCCCCGACTTCGAGGACAACCCCGACTTCCCCGGCAAGCTGCCGGGCGGCTGCACCGGCCACACCTCCGACAGCGCGTGGGGCCGCAACACCGCAGTGCCCGCCTTCGAACGCGGCATGCGGCAGGTGGCGCGGAACACGGGGGCCGTCTACCTCGACAACTCCCGGCTCTTCCACGGGCACGAGGTGTGCAGCGACAACACCTTCGCCCGCGGCCTGTACGTCGACGTCACCAACCCCTTCCCGCCGGACGAGAACTCCGTCCGCCAGTCCTTCCACCCCAACGCCCGCGGCCACGCCGCCTTCGCCTCCTGCCTCACCCAGCTGTACAACTCGGGTCTGCGGGAGGCGAGCTGCGCGGACGCGGCCTCCAGCGGCAAACCGGTGCTCTTCGCGGGCGCCTGGGACGACAAGTACCGGCCACTGCGCAACGAGGCGACCGGCACCTGCCTGGACGCGACGGCCGCGGCCAGCCGCAACGGCACGGCGGTCGGCGGCTGGGACTGCCACGGCGGCCGCAACCAGGGCTGGTGGTACGACACGGCCCGCGGCTCCCTGCACACGGAGCTGAGCCAGGACCGGTGCGTGGACGTGCCGGAGGGGAAGTACGCGGCGGGCGCGGCGGTGGTCCTGTGGGACTGCCACGGCGGTACGAACCAGAAGTTCACCCGCGTCTCCGGAACCCTCCGCCCGGCGGCGGCGCAGGACCTGTGCCTGACGCTGGCGTCGGCGAAGGAGCGGCTGCGACTGCAGAAGTGCGACGGCGGGACGGCGCAGCGCTTCGCGTAGCCAGTACGGCTCGGCGAACCCGTACGGCCTCCCATAGGCGGTACGGGTTCGCCGTGACACGGGTTCCGCCCTGGGCCAAGTGGGGGTCCGGGGCGGAACCACCTGGGCAGGATGGGGCCATGACCACCCCCTCGCGCGCACACTCCTTCAACGCGGCCGCCGCCCAGTACGCCGCGAACCGGCCCTCCTACCCGGCAGCTCTCCTGGACGCCGTCGAGGAGATCACCGGACGCCCCCTCGCGGGCGCCCGGGTCGCCGACGTCGGCGCGGGCACCGGAATAGCCACCGCCCTGCTGCACGAGCGCGGCGCCGACGTCGTCGCTGTGGAACCCGGCGACGCCATGGCGGCCGAGTGCCGCCGCACGATTCCCGACGTACCCGTGATCCGGGGCGACGGCAACGCCCTGCCGCTCGCCGACGCCTCCCGCGACCTGATCACGTACGCGCAGTCCTGGCACTGGACCGACACCGGCCGCTCCGTCCCCGAGGCACTGCGGGTCCTGCGCCCGGGGGGCGCGCTCGCGCTGTGGTGGAACACCGCCGCCGCTGAGAAGCCCTGGGTCCTTGCCCAGAACGAGCGCATCGCGCGCCACTGCGGCGTGGGGCTGCCGTACGGGAAGCGCCCCGACGACGGCGATGCCGCCCGGCTCGCCGGCATCGCGGATCTCGACGTCACGCGGCGGCTGCTGCGCTGGAGCCGTACCGTCCCGCTCGACGTGCATCTGGCCAATATCACCAGTCATTCGGCGTTCCTCGTCCTGGGGAAGGCCGGGACGAGGGCCTTCCTCGCGGAGGAGCGCGGCCACCTGGGCGAGACCTTCCCGGACGGCATGGTGCAGGAGACGTATGTGGTGGACCTGCTGGTGGGCACACGCCCCTGACCGAGGGCTGACGGGGGGCCGAGGGGCGGCGCGTTCAGACGCGGAACGCGTCCACGTAGCGGCGCGGGTCACGCCGCAGATCCGTCTCCCAGCGGTCCCGGCACTGCTCGGCGAACGTCTTCCCCGTAGACAGCACCTCGTCCAGCGGATCCAGATAGAACACCACCTTCCGCGGCTCCAGACCGGCGGCCACCCGGGCCAGCAGACCGGCCCGGGCCAGCCGGAGCAGCTCCGTCGCGAGCTCGTGGACGCGGTCGCCGCCGAGCATGGTGCGCAGCCCCTCGGCCGGCAGCCTCGCCATCGCCGCGTCGTGCTCCGCCACGCTGTAGTGCCGCAGCAGCTCCCAGACCGCCGCCCGCGACGGCGGGTGGTACGCGAGCCCCACCCACAGCGCCGGTACGGCCGCGATGTGCGCGTACGGCGGACCGTCCCCGGCGCGCAGTTCCAAGGTCTGGCGGACCCTGACCACCGTCCAGATCTGCGACATGTGCGAGATCCAGTGGCCGTACGTCGGCATGGACCCGTCGTCGAAGCCGTGCCGCAGGATCGCGCCGAAGGGCCGGTCGGGGGCGGACCGGAACGTCCCGTCGGAGTCCGGGTAGTAGATCATGGGGACCCGCAGCGCCCAGTCGATGACGTCGTCGGCGCTGACGTCGCCGCGCAGCGCGGGCGGCAGGACGCCGCTGCGGCGCGGGTCCATCCGCAGCCAGCCCTGCGACCGGTGCGACAGCAGCCCGTTCGACCGGCCCTCCTTCAGCGGCGAGTTGACGAGCAGCGCGGAGACCACCGACGACGCGGCCACCAGCATCCGCAGCTTCTCGGTGAAGTCCTCGTCGGAGAGGTAGTCCAGGTGCACCTGCGCTGACATCGACATCGCCATGGTCTGCGGCCCCCCGCTGCCCGGGTCGCCGATGCGGGAGAAGAAGTCCCGCATGACGGCCCCGCGGACCTTCGGCACCCAGGGGACGGTCTCGACCCGGTCGAAGGGGAGCAGGGCGCCGGGCAGCAGAGCGAGCCCGAAGCGGCCCACGAGCTCCGACAGCCGCTCCAACATGCCGCGCATGGCGTCCACGGACGTGGCCAGCCCGTCGACCGGGACGGACGAGTACTCCAGCTGGCCGCCGTGCTCCAGCGTGATCTGTGCCCCGTCCGCCAGCTGCACGCCGGTCATCAGCCCGGCGTCGTACAGGCGCTCCCCACCCCACTCGGCGAGCACCGCCTCCAGGACGGCCTTGACCCCGTTCCTCCCCTCGTACGGGGCGGCGAGCCCGCTCTCCGGATCTACCACGCCGCTCTCGACCTCCAGCCCGATCCGCTCGGAGCCGGTCACCGACGGGGTGAAGAGGGACCTGAGGTCGTCGCGCCGCAGCCCGGCCCCGTTCACGGTCTTGTCAGACATGTGTACGCCCCTCGCGACGTCGTCGCCCACCAGCCTGACGCGGCGAGCCGCGGCGGGCCACTTGGCGGCACCCGTACGGAGGCCTCCCGGCGGGGGCGAGCCCCGCAGCCCCGTCTTTCCCGGGTTCCGGGGGCTGCGGGGGCCGAGGTGGGGGGGGAGAGCACCACCGGGCCGCGCTCTCTGCCATGGTGGCCGGGTGATCACCTGCGACCTCTTCACCGTCCACCGGCTGGAGCCGCACGCGCTCGCCGCCGCGCTGGCCGCCGTCCTGAACGTGCCGGTCGAGTCGGTGGACGTGGCGGACAAGGACGACGTCCGGGACGACCGCGACTGGGACGCCCCCGTCCTGTGCGACTACCGCTTCCTGCCCGAGGGCGACCTGGCCGTCATCCTCGACGTCTCCGTACGGGAATCAGTCGCCTCCGACCTCACCGAGCAGGCCCTCTGCGACCGGCTCGCGACGGCATCGGGGACTACGGTCGTCTACCCGGCCGAGTGGTTCCCGCCGAGCGCGTACTGGGCGGCCACGCCCGAGGGCCTGGTGACGCGGTGCCGTGTCGACGCGTCGGACGACGTGGAACCCGATGGACCCTCGTACACGGTCGACGCGGTGGAGCAGCCGGTGCCGCATCTACCGAGGGCCAGGGTGGAACCGCTGCCCGAGGGCCGCCGCGAGCGCCGGAACGCCGCGCAGGGCCTGGCGGGCACCACCTCGGCCAGGCTGCTCGGCCTGTACCACTGTCCCCTGGACGGCGACGGGACAGCGGCGGCGTCGCTGGAGGCGGTGGAGATCGTGCCGGGAGACGCCGATGCCGACGCCGACTCCGTCGTGTTCACCTCGTGGACCGACTGGACGCTGCGCGTCGGGCACGGCACCTGGCCCAAGGTTCCGTTCTGGTGCCACCAGGAGGACCGGTGGCAGTACCGGGACCTGCTGCCGAGCATCGGCGCGCAGGCCGAGCCCGGCGCCTGCCTGGCGGTGGAGGAGCTCACCGACGAGGCGGGCGAGGCGCGCGGGGCGGTCCTGCGGTTCGCGCGGGGCTCGCTGGTCATCACCGTCGGCGAAGCCGTCACCGTGTCATGGACCGAGGATTCGCAGGCCGTCGGCGGCGGCGGGGGACAGCATCGTGTCCCGTAGCCCGGCACGGGACAGCCACGCCACGGCTGAGGTGCTCTCGTCGGCCGCGGTGACGATCGGGGTGCCGGGCGCGAGGTCGACCGCGTAGAACAGCGCCACGAGGTGCCGCCGACGGCCGATCCGGTGCGCCGCGTACGTCCGCGCGTCCAGCAGCCGGGCGTCGAGGAGTTCCAGCCCGGTCTCCTCGAGCAACTCGCGCGCCAGGGCGTCCACGGGCTGCTCACCGGGGTCGATCCCCCCGCCGGGCAGATGCCAGAGCCCCGGCTCGAACACGGGGGAGGAGTCCGCGAGCCGGGTGAGCAGGATCCGGCCCTCGTCGGTGGCGAGCGCGTACGCGGAGACGCGGGTCTGTATGGTCACGCGCCGCCGCCCGAGCCCGCGAAGTCGCCCGCCTTCACGCCCGCGACGAACGCCGCCCAGGCGTCGGCGGGGAAGAGGAGGGCGGGGCCGTGGGGGTTCTTGCTGTCCCGGACGGGGACGATGCCGGGACAGTTGTGGGCGACCTCGATGCACTCGGCTCCGGCCTGGCTGCTAAAGCTGCTCTTACGCCACTGGGCGGCGCCGGGGAAGCCCTCCGCGACCTCGATGCACGCGGCTTCATTCCCGTCGCTGTAGCTGCTCTTGCGCCAGACAGCAGCGCTCAGGCTCTGGGTGATCAGCACGGTTTCCAGTCCTCCATTGCTGCTCGGATCATCGCCTCGGAGTCGCGCGGTGACAGGGCCATGGCCCGGAGCATCTCAAAGCTGTCCCGGCGTTCTGCCACCGCATTGGCGCCCTTGACCATGGCTCCCCAGTGGGCTCCCTCCCGGTAGGCGGCCAACGGCCGGTCGGGCACCGTGTAGAGCGACAGTGAACTGCCCATCTCTCCGTGCTCGCCCGCGGCGAACGGCAGGATCTGGATGGTGATGTGCGCTTGCGCCGCACACTTGACGAGTTTGGCCATCTGGCGGTGCATCACTTCGCGCCCGCCCTGCGGACGGCGCAACACGATCTCATCCAAGATGAACCAGCAGCGCGGTGGGTTGTATCCGCGGAGCAGCGCCTGACGGCCCATCCGGAACCTCACCATCGCCTCGATCTCCGCCTCCGGAGCGTAGGGCAGCCCGGCGTGAAACCCATGCCGCGCATACTCGGCGGTCTGGATCAGGCCCTTGACGAGGGCGTTCTCGTAAGCCTCGATGACGGTGGCCAGCTTCTCCACTGCGAAGACGGGGCGGTACTGGTTCGGGATGCGGAGCGGATCGTTCCTTGCCGCCGCGTACAGCCGCACGAAGTGCTTCCCCGTACCGAAGTGGGCATCCAGCTTCGCCGCAAGGTCCTCGTACGGCAGTGACTCCGCCTTCTCGATCCGCGCCAGGTGCGACTTGCTGTAGTTCAGCACATCGGCCAGCCCTCGCAGCGACTTGCCTTCCTTCTCGCGGTGACGCCGGACCTCCGCCCCGAAGTGGTCCCGCGCTGAGCGGTCCGGCGTGAGATCACCTGGCTGGAACGTCATCGGCCCATCCCTCCCTGTCCCCTGAGCAACCAGGGGACACATCTGCTCTGTTGAGCGTACGTCGGGTGCGGTCACGATGGGTGTACTCAACGTGATTGACCCCGGCGACCGTCGCACCGGCCCCGGGGCATGGCCACCAGCTGAATCCGCGAGGAGCTGATGACGTGTTCGACGCTATCGCCCGCTGCCTGACCCGCGTAAGGCGGTTCTTGGCCCTCCGTCCAGCCGGGCGGCACCGCGCACCTGGCGCTGCACACGTATGCCCCGGCCCCCGCGTCATCCTCGTATGGCCCTGGGACCCGCCCCAGCACCCCACACCCCGCCACCGGCGCAACCACATCCCGCCCATCGACGGCGACACCCTCGCCTTGGCGCGCCCGTACCTCGTCGCGTACGAGCTGCGGCTGCGCGAAGGGCTGGGCCGGTGAAGGACACGGACCTGGAAGCACAAGAGCCGCGCGGGCGGCTGCTCACCCTGCGCGTCTACCGGGTCTCCGGCGACGGCCGGGTGACCGAGAAGCGGCCGCCGGTGGAGTTCAGGCCCGGTGACAACCTGCCGCCGCTGATGTCCCACGTGTACCCGCCCTGCGGATGCGCCCGCTGTCGGCGGAACGGTCATAGGAACGGGTCATAGGAACGAGTCATAGAGGAGCCGCGTTCGACCAGCGGTTGTTGGCGATGAGCGTGTCCAGATCCGTCGGACGGGCGTGATCGCGCAGCAGGCGCTGGAGCGACCTGAGAGCGGGGGCGGGCGGCCGGGTGGCCGACCAGGCCAGTACCCCGATGCAGGGGGAAAGGCCGGTGACGGGGAGGTACCGCACGCCGGGCCGGGGCATGACGTGACGGTAGCTTTCGGGGACGAAACGGATGCCGTGTCCCATGCTGACGTGCGTGACGCAGGACTCCAGGGTGGTGGGGGCGTGGTCGGTGTACCTCACGGGCGTTCCGCAGGGGCGCGGGTCCGCGGCCCAGAAGGCGCGCGCCTCCGGGTCCACGTGAGGCGAGAAGCCGATCACGGGCAGGTCGGCCAGTTCTGCGAGGCTCACCGCCTCGCGGTCCGCCAGCGGGTGGGTGTCGGGCAGGCAGACGTACCGGGCCTCGGTGCCCAGCCGGAGCGTGTGGATGCCTTCGGGCGCGGGCCCGTAGCAGATGGCCGCGTCGATCCTCCCGTCCAGGAGAGCGCTCCCGTAATCGACATGGCCCACCTCGCGCCACTCGATGTCGGGGACCGGGTGCCGCTCACGCAACTGGTCCATGAGGATCCGCAGGCTCGGGAGGGCGGAGGTGTACGAACCGAGCACAACCCGGCCCGTGCGTGAGTGCGCCTCGGCCTCCGCGGCCTCGCGCAGGCTCCCGAAGGCGTCCACCACGGCTCGCGCCCGCGGCAGCAGTACCTCACCTGCCGGTGTGAGCTCGACCCGCCTCGTGGAGCGCTCCACGAGGGCGACGCCCAAGTGCTCCTCAAGGGAGCGGATCTGCCGACTGAGTGCGGGCTGGCTGATGTACAGCCGTTTTGCCGCACGGCCGAAGTGCAACTCCTCTGCCAGTACGAGCAGCAGACGCAATTGATGTGCACTTGGGTCCGCGGTCATGAATCCTCCCCCGTGCCGGGGCGGTTGGCCGTCCGCCGCCGACTGATGCAGCCGACGTTATCAGTGGCTCTTGCAACTGCATTAACAAGCCATTCTCATGTGAATGCGCGCCGGGGAGGATGGAACAGTCGCGGCCGGGTGGGACCGCCATAGGAGAGAGGCGGCCTTATGGGCGCAGGCGCACACATGGGGCGATTCACCGGTGTCGAGGCGCGGGGGCGGTTCCTGGACGCGTACGACCGGGCGATGGAGCACTGGCCGAGTCCGCGCGAGGAACGGGACATCGAGACCCGCTTCGGCAGCACCCGCGTCCACGTCCACGGTGAGGGCGACGGCATCCCGCTCGTCCTGCTGCCCGGCCAGAACGCGACACCGGCCGTCTGGGCCTCCAGCGTCGCCGCGTTCGCCGAGGGGCGTCCCGTGTTGGCCGTCGACCGCGTGGGGGAGCCCGGTTACAGCTCGCAGACGGCCCCGATCCGTACGGCGGACGACACGGCGGCCTGGCTGGAAGAGGTCCTCACCGGGCTCGGTGCGGACCGTGCCCACCTGGTCGGGCATTCCTACGGCGGCTGGGTGGCCCTCAACCACGCCGTACGGGCCCCCGGTCGCGTCGCCTCACTCACCCTGGCCGACCCGGTGGGAGCTTTGGCCCCGCTCAGGCCGGGCTTCGTCCTGGGTGCCGTCGCCGCCCTGCTGAGCGGCTCGGAGCGCTTTCAGCGCCGCTGGTTCACGAGGCTCGTCGGCGACCCGGGCGAGAGCCCCGAGGCGGCCGAGGCGCAGACGCGCGTGGTCCTGGAGGCGATGCGCGGCTACCGCGGGCGGCTGATCCCGCCGCGGCGAATCGGCGACGAGGAACTGCGCTCGGTGACCGCCCCCGTCCTGCTGCTGATGGGCGGTGACAGTCGCGCCACCGACGCCCGCCGCGCGGAGGCCAGGGCGCGCCGGCTCCTGCCGGACGCACGGACCGAGATCGTGCGGGGAGCCGGGCACGCGATCCCGGTGCGGGTGCTGAACAGCCGTGTGCCTGCCTTCGTGAGCGCCGTCGAGGCCCGCTCGGGCCGCAGCACGCAACGCCGTTGATCGCTTGTCGTCGCGTCAGGCCACCTTCCACCAGCGCTGATTGGTGGAGTGAAGGCCCTCTTCGGCCGTGGTGCGGGCGTGGGCGCGCAGGACCCGCAGGAGTGTGCCGAAGGCGGGGCTGAGGGGCCGGGTGGCCTGCCAGGCGAGCAGCGCCGTGCACGGGGTGAGGTCGGTGACGGGCAGGAAGCGGATGCCGGGCCGAGGCATCAGTTCCCGGCCGCTTTCGGAGACGAACCGGATGCCGTGCCCCAGGCTACGAGGGCGATGCAGGCTTCCAGTGTGGTCCCCGTCTGGTCGGCGTACCGTACGGGAGTTCCGTCGGGGCGTGGGTCGACGGCCCAGAACTCGCGCCATTCGCGGTCTATCTGAGGCGAGAAGCCGACGACGGGCAGGTCGGCCAAGTCGGCCAGGGTCACTGCCTTGCGGTCCGCCAGCGGATGGGTGTCGGGCAGGCAGACGAGGCGCCGTTCGGTCGCCAGCGGCAGTGTCTGGATGCCCTCGGGCATGGGGCCGTAGCAGAAGGCCGCGTCGACGTCCCCGTCCAGCAGCGCGCGTGCCTGATCGATGGGGCCCACGGTTCGCCACTCGACCTCGGGGACCGGATGACGCTGACGCAGCTCATCGAGGAGGATCCGCATCGCGGGAAGGCCTGAGACATAGGAACCCAGCACCACGCGGTCCGATGCCGGTGGACGCGCTTCCACCTCCGCGGCACCACGCAGACCGTCGACGGCCGACACCACGGCCCGTACGTGTGGCAGCAGCGCCTCCCCGGCCGCCGTGAGTTCCACTCGCCGCGTGGACCGCTCCACGAGGGGCACCCCCAGGTGCTCCTCAAGGGAGCGGATCTGCCGGCTGAGCGCGGGCTGGCTGATGTACAGCCGTTTTGCTGCACGGCCGAAGTGCAGCTCCTCCGCCAGCACGAGCAGTAGGCGCAACTGATGCGCACTCGGATCGGTCGCCATGATTCCCCCTGTCAGGACGGCCGACCACAGCCGTCCACCCCCATGCGGTCGAGGCTATCAATCGCTTTCATCGCCGCTTTGATGAGCTCTTCACGAACGACGGCTGGAGTCAAACGACGGCTGGAGTCACTAGGACGCGCGGCTCGTACGCAGCCGGTGGCCCTTGACGTCCGGGAGCCCGACGTGGAGCCGGTCGCGCTCGACGGTGCCGAACCACAGGTGCGGGACGCGTGCCTGGATCGCGGGGTCGAGGACGCGGCCCGAGCGCTTCCTTACGCCCAACCGGTACCGCAGCCGGGGGAGTCCGGGGCGCAGTGGTTCCTCGTCCCGTACCAGGGGCCACAGCACCGGGTGGTCGCGGTCGATGGGTCCGAGGGGGCACAGCTCGATGCTGTACTGCGTGGCGCCGCGCCCGGCCTTGCTCCAGAAGACCCCGACGCCCGCCAGGGAGTCCCAGCGTATGAGCGCGCCACCGTGCTGGTTGTGCAGCCACAGGCCGGTGCCGTCCACGTACACCACCGCGCCGCGCCCCTGCCAGGCCGCGGCGGTCATCGTGACACCGAAGAAGGCCAGGAAGCCCAGGATCGCGAGGCCGAAGAGTCCGCCGACGACCTGTCCTGCCGCGTGATGGGAGACGAGGGCGGTACAGACGCCGGCTACGCCACCCCCTCCCAGCACCGTCAGGGTGAGACTCATGGGCAGCGTGCCGCGCAGGTGGTGCGTGCCGAGCGGCACCTGCGTCGCGTCCGGGGCGGGGGCGGAGGGAGTGGGCATGGGGCGTCAGCCTAGCCGCCGCACCTCCGGGCCCGTGGACCAGTCCTCGTACGTGAGGACGTACTCCACCTCCCCCTGCTCGGAGCCGTCGATCGCCTCCGGCCAGTCCTGGAAGTACGTCCGCAGATACCGCAGGCCCGCCTTCTCCATCACGCGCCGCGATCCGGCGTTGACCGCCATGGTGTTCGCGGTCACGCGCCGTACGCCCAGCTCCGTGAAGCCCTTGCGGATGAGGGCGCGGGAGCCTTCCGTGGCGTAGCCGCGGCCCCACGCGGCCTTGTGCAGCCGGTAGCCGAGTTCGACCACCTCGCCGCCGCCGTCGTCGTCCACCGGCCGGAACTCGAACCAGCCCAGCCATGCCCCCGTACTCCGCTCCTCGGCGGCCCAGAACCCGGGCTCGCCGGTGCACGGGTGGATGTGGAGCAGGCGCGGGAGCGACCGGGTGCGCAGGGTCTCGCGGGGGACCGGGCGGCCGCCGTTGAGGTAGCGCATGACCTCGGGGTCGTTGTCGAGACCGACCAGGAGATCCAGATCGGCCTCGGTGAAGCGGCGCAGCCGCAGTCGCGGGCTCTCGAGGAAGGTGCGCATGGGGTGATCGTCACGGGTGGCAGCCCGGGTTGACCACCCAATATCGCGCGCTCGCATCAGCGACAACCGGGCCCGTCGGTGTGCGCCGTCTGGATTCCGATAGACATCAGATTGTGATCTGAGTACCTTGAGGGTATGAGCATCACGCACCCGGACCACCGATCGGAAGCCGTCACCTTCACCGACTTGTCGAGAAACCCCAAGGCCGTGGCGGAGAAGGCCGCAGCCCTCGGCGAGGTGCGTGTCACTCATCGGGACAGCGAGGACTTCGTCCTCACGACCGCCGCCCGCGCTGAGCAGAGGGAAGACAACCTGACCACGGCATCACGGCTGTTTCTTGCGCTCATGAAGCAGGACGACAGCGCCCGGACGCTGCTGCTCGCGCTCCCAGAGGTCTTCCCATGGGTTCGCCACCTGGACGCCGAAGAGGTGCGCGCCTTCACGGTCGAATTGGTCCAGGCTCTCTCGGACGCGGCTGAGCTGGGTGCGGAAGGGGCGGTGAACCGGGTGATCACGAGCTGGCGCGCAACCGCCCGGATCTACGCCGACCCTGAACAGCGCAAGGATGCGCTTCGACCTCTGGCGGGCGACGACCTTGGACCTGTCGAGGTCCGCGCGTGAGCCCCGAGAAGGGCGACCGAGTCAGCGTGCCGCCGCTCGACGGCTGGGATGTCGTTTACGGAACCAGCGACGCCGCGAACGGGTGGGAGGAACTGTGTCGCGTGGCGTTAGCGAACACCCACCGCTGCCTTGAGGCTCTACGCGCCGACCCGCGCTCCCACGCCGACTGGGATCGCCAGCACCAACTCAAGGGCAAGCTGGCGACAAGGGAGTGGAAGGGGAAAAGCCTGGACCAGTGGGAGTACGAGGTCACCAGCGGAGGCCGGGTGCGCTATCTCATCGATGACGGCAGGAAGACCGTCATCCTGGTCTATGCCTCGCCCCGGCACCCCAAGGACACCGAATAGGTCGGCGAGCAGACGGGCCCCGCCAGGCGGCGGGGCCCGTGGGCGGTCAGCTGCCCTGCCGCACCGGGATGTTCGTGACGAACGGCTGGGCAGGACCCGGGTCGGTGAAGAAGTCGTTGCCCTTGTCGTCCACCACGATGAACGCCGGGAAGTCCTCCACCTCGATCTTCCAGACCGCCTCCATGCCCAGCTCCTCGTATTCGAGGACCTCGACCTTCTTGATGCAGTCCTGGGCCAGGCGGGCCGCCGGGCCGCCGATCGAGCCGAGGTAGAAGCCGCCGTGCGCGGCGCACGCGTCCGTCACCTGCTTGCTCCGGTTGCCCTTGGCGAGCATCACCTTCGAGCCGCCCGCGGCCTGGAACTGCTCGACGTAGGAGTCCATGCGGCCGGCCGTCGTCGGGCCGAAGGAACCGGAGGCGAAGCCCTCGGGGGTCTTGGCCGGGCCCGCGTAGTAGACCGGGTGGTTCCGCAGATACTCCGGCATCTCCTCGCCCGCGTCCAGCCGCTCCTTGATCTTCGCGTGCGCGATGTCGCGGGCGACGACGAGCGTGCCGGTCAGAGAGAGGCGGGTCTTGACCGGGTGCTTGGTCAGCTCGGCCAGGATGTCGTCCATCGGCTGGTTGAGGTCGATGGAGATCGCGTCCAGGTCCGGGCCCGCGCCCTTGGTCAGCTCCTCGTCCGTGGTCTCCGGCAGGAAGCGCGCCGGGTCGGTCTCCAACTGCTCCAGGAAGACGCCCTCGGCGGTGATCTTCGCGACCGCCTGGCGGTCGGCGGAGCAGGAGACGGCGATGGCGACCGGGCAGGACGCGCCGTGCCGGGGGAGGCGGACCACGCGCACGTCGTGGCAGAAGTACTTGCCGCCGAACTGCGCCCCGATGCCGATCTTCTGCGTCAGCTCGAAGACCTTGTCCTCCAGGTCCTTGTCGCGGAAGCCGTGACCGAGCGGAGAGCCCTCCTCCGGCAGCTCGTCGAGGTAGTGCGCGGAGGCGTACTTCGCGGTCTTCAGCGCGTACTCGGCGGAGGTGCCGCCGACGACGATCGCCAGGTGGTACGGCGGGCAGGCGGCCGTACCGAGCGAGCGGATCTTCTCCTCCAGGAACTTCATCATGCTCGCCTCGTTGAGCACGGCCTTCGTCTCCTGGAAGAGGAAGGACTTGTTGGCCGAGCCGCCGCCCTTGGCCATGAACAGGAACTTGTACGCGCCGCCGTCGGTCGCGTACAGCTCGATCTGCGCGGGCAGGTTCGAGCCGGTGTTCTTCTCGTCCCACATGGTCAGCGGGGCCATCTGCGAGTAGCGCAGGTTCAGCTCGGTGTACGCGTCGTAGATGCCGCGGGAGAGGGCTTCCTCGTCGCCGCCCGAGGTGAGGACGTTCTGGCCGCGCTTGCCCATCACGATCGCGGTGCCCGTGTCCTGGCACATCGGCAGCACGCCGGCCGCCGCGATGTTCGCGTTCTTCAGCAGGTCCAGGGCGACGAACTTGTCGTTGGCGGACGCCTCGGGGTCATCGATGATCTTGCGGAGCTGGGCGAGGTGCGCGGGCCGCAGGTAGTGCGAGATGTCGTGCATCGCCTCGGCCGCCAGCTTCCGCAGCGCCTCCGGCTCCACCTTCAGGAAGGTGCGCCCGTCGGCCTCGAAGGTGCTCACGCCCTCGGAGGTCACCAGGCGGTAGGGCGTGGCGTCCTCGCCTAGGGGCAGCAGATCCGTATAGGCGAACGCAGGGAGGGTCGGGCGGGAGACAGGGGGCATTGCGGCCATTCCTCACTCGGCAGACGGCTACGCGGCTGGCGTCTTCGACAGCGCGTCCACCAGCGTAGAGCGCGGCGCGCGGGCCGTACTTGTGAGGTAAGGCTCAGTTCGCCCCCGGGAGGGCTCGGGTTGCCTGGGCTTCGATATCGGTCCTATCGCGATCTATCGCGTTTCGCTACGCTGGTCGGGTGGACGAGCAGCTGGCGCCTTTCGAGAAGTCCCCGAAGAGGGCCGTCGCGGAGGGCGACATCCGCGCCTCCGACGCCGACCGCGACCGCGTCGCGGACATGCTCCGCGAAGGGCTCGCGGAGGGGCGGATCGACCCGGAGGGGCACGCGGAGCGGATCGACGCGGTCTCCCGGGCCAGGACCCGCGGCGAACTGGAGCCCCTGATGCGGGACTTGCCCGCGGCGGCATCCGGTTCCGACTCGGCATCCGGTTCCGACTCGGCTCCCGGTTCCGGCTCCGCTTCCGGTTCTGGCTCCGCTTCTGGCTCCGCCGCCGGGTACGACGCCGCGCAGCCGCCGCCCGGTCCCGCACGCGGCGGTCCCGCCTCGGAGAATCTCGTGGCGGTGTTCGGCCGCTCGGCGCGTCAGGGGCGCTGGCGGGTCAGGCGGCGGACGAACGCCTTCGCGATGTTCTTCGGCGGGGTCGAGATCGACCTGACCCAGGCGATCTTCGAACAGCAGGAGATCGTCGTGAACGCCACCGCGATCTTCGGCGAGGTGGCCATCAAGGTCCCGGAGAACGTCTCGCTGCGCGGCGGCGGCACCGGGATCTTCGGCGGCTTCGACGTGTCGACGGGCGACGCGACCGACCCGGCGGCACCGGTGATCGTCGTGCGGGGCTACGCCCTGTTCGGGGGCGTGGAGGTCAGGCGGATACGCGGAAAGCGCCTCAAAAACCTCCGGGCCGGGTGACAGCGCTCTTGCGCCCTGGCGCACCGCGCCGTAAGGCCAAGGCCACGGTGTGCATAAGCACACGCACAGCGGGTAAGGCTTGGTGCATCGTCTCTGTACGGCCGATGGGGGTGTCAAGGGCCGTACCTCAGGAGGCGGGCAAGGGTGTCCACCGGAGCCGTCGTCAGGAGTAGACCGTGCTGCAACCGCATCAGCCCCTGCAGGACGCCGCAGCGCCCCCGCAGCGTATCTCCGCTCGGGACCAGGCCGGCCCCTGGCATTCAGAGGCGGTGTGCCGCCGGGACGAGGCCGGGCTGTTCTTCGCCCCGTCCAAGGAGCCGACGGCGGCGCGGCTGGCGCGGGAAGAGGCCGCGAAGCGGGTGTGCGCCCGCTGCCCGGTGATGATCGAGTGCCGGGAGCACGCGCTGCTCCAGCCCGAGCCGTACGGGGTGTGGGGCGGGCTGACCGCGGCCGAGCGCCGGGTGGTGCTGGCCCGCCGCCGGCGCCGGGAGGCGGAGCTGCAGCGCGCGGTGCGGGTCGCCGCGGCGGGCTGATCACGCGCGGGCGGCGTGACCGCCGCCGAACACGGGGCGGCGTGACGGCCGCCAAGACGCGAGGGCGGCGTGACGGCCGCCGAACACCGGGAACGGGCCGGACCCCGCGAACGAGGCGGGGGTCCGGCCCGTTCCCCGTAGGCGGGCGGTGTCTGAGGCTGGGGCTCCTGTGGCTTCCCGGCTTGCCGTGGTCGTCCCAGGCGTGGGTCTTCTTCCCCACCCCGCCCCTTCCCGGATTCGTCCTCAAAGGTGCTGGACGGGCTGGAAACCAGCCCGCCCGACACCTTTGAGGACCGGGGCCCGGGGCGGAGCCCCACCACGCGGCGGTACCGCACATCGGATGCGGCGTGCGGGCGGAGGCGGGCCAGGGAAGGAATCGCCCCGGCGGCCCGACGGCTGAACCGGCCACACCGCCACCGTCACTCCGCCGTCGGCCGGCCGGGAACGGGCGGCTTCCGTCGCGCAGCGGCCTCAGCGGGCGCGTTCGAAGTCCACCGACGCGTACGCCCGCAGCTTCGACAGCCGGTGCGTGGAGTCGATCTGCCGGATCGTGCCGGACTTGGAACGCATGACCAGCGACTGCGTGGTCGCGGTCTCCGCGCGGTAGCGCACACCGCGCAGCAGGTCGCCGTCGGTGATGCCCGTGGCGACGAAGAAGACGTTGTCCCCGCGGACCAGGTCGTCCGTGCCCAGCACCCGGTCCAGGTCGTGGCCCGCGTCGAGGGCGCGCTGGCGCTCCTCGTCGTCCTTGGGCCACAGCCGGGTCTGGATGGTGCCGCCCAGGCACTTGATGGCACAGGCCGCGATGATGCCCTCCGGCGTGCCGCCGACACCCATCAGCAGGTCCACGCCGGTGCCCTCGCGGGCCGCCATGATCGCACCGGCCACGTCGCCGTCGGAGATGAACTTGATGCGGGCGCCGGTCTCCCGGATCTCCTTGACGATGCCCTCGTGCCGGGGGCGGTCGAGGATGACGACGGTGACGTCCTCGGGGCTGGAGTTCTTCGCTTTCGCGACCCTTCGGATGTTCACCCCCACCGGCGCGGTGATGTCGACGAACTCGGCGGCCTCGGGACCGGTGACGAGCTTCTCCATGTAGAAGACCGCGGACGGGTCGAACATCGAGCCGCGCTCGGCGACGGCCATAACGGAGACGGCGTTGGCCATGCCCTTGGCGGTGAGGGTGGTGCCGTCCACCGGGTCCACGGCCACGTCGCACTCCGGGCCGGTCCCGTCGCCCACGCGCTCGCCGTTGTAAAGCATGGGCGCGTTGTCCTTCTCGCCCTCGCCGATGACCACGACGCCGTTCATCGAGACGGTGTGGATCAGCGAGCGCATGGCCTTGACGGCGGCGCCGTCCGCACCGTTCTTGTCACCGCGCCCCACCCAGCGGCCCGAGGCCATGGCGCCGGCCTCGGTGACCCGGACGAGCTCCAGGGCCAGGTTGCGGTCGGGGGCCTCGGGGCTGACCACGAGGGGAGACGGCAGGCTGTGCTCGGTCATCGGAGCGCACCTTTCTGTACGGCGACGGCCGGAATGAGGGTGCTCATGACTTTATCCGTTCATGGTGAATGTGAGCAGGGCGCCCTACGCATGAGCGGAAAGGCGAGCGGAACCTTGACGCCTTCCGGGCCCGTTTGCCGGGCGGTTCCGGCCATAGGGGACCATAGGCGCGTGGCAGATATGCGTGACAGGAAGCCGAAGACCCTGCGGGGCCTGGTGCAGTCGCTGGCGGTCGTCGTCGGCGTCGCCGGGGTCATCTACGTCTTCACCGCGTACGACGAGGACAAGGACCCGATCAAGACGGTCGACTACAGCGTGGAACTGGCGACCGTCCGGCGCGCGGCGCCCTACCCGGTGGCCGCCCCGGAGCGGGGTGGCCTGCCCGAGGGCTGGCGTGCGACGTCGGTGTCGTACGAGCCTCAGAGCAAGGTGGGCGCGGCCTGGCACCTGGGCTTCCTGGACCAGGACGACGAGTACGTGGCGGTCGAGCAGAGCGACGGCCGGCGCGTGACCTTCATCGATGAGGTCACGCAGGAGGCACGCAAGACGGAGAAGTCGCAGCGCATCGGCGGCAGGACCTGGCAGCGGTACACGGGTCCGAAGTACGACGCGCTGGTGCACGAGGGCGAGGGCGTGACCACGGTGGTCACCGGCACCGCCTCGTTCGCGCAGCTGACGAAGATGGCCGCCGCGCTGCAGACCGGGAAGGGCTGAGCGCGGCGGCCAGGGGACGGGGTCCTACGGGGGCATGGATCCCGCCTTCCGAGGCCCTGCGGGGTACGGGGCCTCGGAATGGCCACCGCATGGGGGCTGCGGGGCCGATCGGGGGGCGACGCCAGATCGTTTCGGCTCGGGCCTTTCGGCTCGGACCGCTTCGGCTGGGGCCGCTTCGGGGTTGACCCTGAGGGTCAGACCGTGGTGACGACCTGGTCGTAGGCGAGCCGCGGGGAGCGCGGGTACGAGGCGTTCTCGCCCGGCTTGCCGATGTTCACGACCATCAGCGGCGTGTGGTCGTCGTCCAGGAACTCCTTCTGGACGCCGGCGGGGTCGAAGCCGGTCATCGGGCCCGCTGCGAGCCCGGCGGCGCGCACACCGACGATGAAGTACGCCGCCTGGAGCGAGGCGTTGAGCGCCGCCGACTGCTCGCGGGCGCCGCGCTCGGCGAAGAAGACGTCCTTGGCCTGCGGGAAGTGCGGGAAGAGCGTGGGCAGCTCGCTGTGGAACTCGTTGTCCGCGGCCAGGATCGCGACCAGCGGTGCGGTGCGGGTCTTCTCCTGATTGCCCTCGGCCATGTGCGAGACCAGGCGCTCGCGGGCCTCCTCGGAGCGGACGAGGACGATCCGCAGCGGCGACTGGTTGAACGCGGTCGGCGCGTACTTCACCAGGTCGTAGATCGCCTGGACCTGCTCCTCGGCGACCGGCTCGGCGGTGAAGGTGTTGGCGGTGTGGGCTTCACGGAAGAGCAGGTCCTGGGCGGCTGCGTCGAGAGCGAGAGTCATGGCGAACCTTCTGGGTGCGTACGGGGTCGTTCTGACATCAACTACCGTACACCTCATGTATTAAGTTTCAACTAAATGGGGGGTGGAGTGGCCGGTGTCACAGTTCGTGATCAGCTCTCTGGCCCACCCGCTCAGTGTCCGCGCGCCCGCTCGGTGCCGCGCGCCGCTCGGCGCTGGCCCGCTCGCTCAGTGCCCGCGCACCGGCTCAGCGCTCGCCCGCTCGCTCAGTGCCGCGTACTCGCTCAGCGCTCGCCGTCGGCCTCCGTTTCGCCGCTCCCGGCAGGGGCGCCGTCCGGTCGGGCCAGTGCCGCGTCCAGTCGGGCCCGCGCGCCGTCGAGCCAGCGGCGGCAGACCCGGGCCAGCTCCTCGCCGCGCTCCCACAGCGCCAGCGACTCCTCCAGCGTCGTGCCGCCCGCCTCCAGGCGGCGTACCACCTCGACCAGCTCGTCGCGCGCCTGCTCGTACCCCAGGGTGGACTCCGCGGTCATGCCGTCCCGGTCCCCGTCAGTTGTCGACATGCCCAACACCCTATGCGGGGTCACCGACAGCGGCCCGGACCGTGAACTCGCCTTCGGCGACCCGTGCCCGCAGCCGTTCGTCCGCCGCGACCTCTGCGGGGTCGCGGACCACCGACCCGTTCGCGTGCTGGAGCACCGCGTACCCCCGGCGCAGCGTCGCCGCCGGGGACAGGGCCACCACCCGCGCCCGGGTGTGCTCCAGCTCCGAGTCGGCCCGGTCCAGCAGATGCCCCAGGGTGCGGCGGCCGCGTTCGATCAGCGCGTCGACCTGCTCCGCGCGCTCCTCCACCATGCGGTGCGGCCGCTGTATGCACGGCCGGGCCAGCGCCGAGGCCAGCCCGTGCTCCTCGCGGTCCAGGAAGCCGCCCACCGCCCGCAGCGCGCGCTCGCGCAGCTGCTGGATCCGGGACAGCTCCTCGCCCACGTCCGGGACGATCTTCTTGGCCGCGTCGGTGGGGGTGGAGGCGCGCAGGTCCGCCACCAGGTCCAGCAGCGGCGAGTCCGGCTCGTGCCCGATCGCGGAGACCACGGGGGTGGCGCAGGCGGCCACCGCCCGCACCAGCTGCTCGTCGGAGAACGGCAGCAGGTCCTCCACGCTGCCGCCGCCGCGCGCCACCACGATCACGTCCACCTCCGGCAGCGCGTCCAGCTCCCGGACCGCCGCCACGACCTGCGGCACCGCGTGCACCCCCTGCACGGCGACGTTGCGCACCTCGAAGCGGACGGCGGGCCAGCGCAGCCGGGCGTTCTCCAGGACGTCCCGCTCCGCCGCCGAGGCGCGGCCGCAGACCAGGCCGATGAGCTGCGGCAGGAACGGCAGCGGCTTCTTCCGGTCGGCCGCGAAGAGCCCCTCGGCCCCCAGCGACCGCTTGAGCAGCTCCAGCCGGGCCAGCAGCTCGCCGACGCCCACCGGGCGGATCTCGGCGGCCCGGAGCGACAGCTGGCCGCGCGGCGCGTACCACTCCGGCTTCGCTTGGACCACGACGCGCGCGCCCTCGGAGACGACGTCCGCCACCTTGTCGAAGACCGAGCGGAAGCAGGTGACGGACAGCGAGATGTCGTAACTGGGATCGCGCAGGGTCAGGAACACCACGCCGGCGCCGGGCCGCCGGGACAGCTGGGTGATCTGCCCCTCGACCCAGACCGCCCCGAGCCGGTCGATCCAGCCGCCGATGAGCCGGGAGACCTCGCCGACCGGGATCGGGGACTCCGCCGAGGTGTCGATTGCCATGCGCCGAGCGTATCGGCCGGTGCTGACAGGGGATCCGGTCAGCGCGCGCTCCGCGCCGGAAGCCTGTGTTCCACCAGGGGATCCGGTCACCGCGCGGTGCGCGCCGAAGCCTGTGTTCCGCCAAGGGATCCCGTCACCGCGCGCTGCGCGCCGGAAGCCTGTGTTCCGCCAGCAGTACGGCCAGCCCTACCGCGCACCAGATCAGTCCGACCACCTGCGCCACGCCCGACGCCCGCACGATCACGGCGACCGAGATGCCCATGCCCAGCAGCGGCACCAGGAGGTGCCGCAGCAGATGCCGTTCCGTATGCCGCCCCCCATGCGATGAGTCCGCGTGATGCCGTGAATTCGCGTGATGCCGTGAATCCGCGTGGCGGCGGATCCAGAACCAGCCGATCACCGACGCGTGCAGCAGCGTGAAGGCCGTCAGCGCTCCGATGTCCACCACCGACACCAGCCGGTCCAGGCCGTCGTCGCGCCGCGCCGCCCACACCGCCGCCACCAGCGTCAGGACGCCCGAGCCCAGTAGCGCCCGGCGCGGCACCCCGCTGTGGGCGTCCACCTTCGCCAGCGTCGCGGGCAGCCGCCGGTCGCGGGACATCGCGAACACCAGCCGCGCGGCCGCGGCCTGCCCGGCCAGGGCGGCGAAGGCCGCGCCGATCGCCTTGCTCACCGCCACCAGGTCGCGCAGCCAGTCTCCGACGGCCGCGTCCACCGTGTCGTAGAAGGCGGCCCCCTGCTTCGCCGGATCGCCTGCCAGCTCCGCCGCCGGGACCGGCGACAGCAGTGCCGCCAGGTACGTCTGCGCAGTGAACAGCACGCCTGCCACCACCAGGCAGGTCAGCACCGCCCGCGCGACCTGTGCCGAGCCGCCCGCCCGTGCGACCTGCGCCGAACCGCCTGCCCGGGCGACCTGTGCCGAGCCGCCTGCCCGCGCGACCTGTGCCGAGTTGCCCGCCCGTGCGACCTGCGCCGAGCCGCCCACCCGGCGTCTGCCACCACCCTGGCCGGGAAGCGCTTCACGCGCTCTCCCCTCCTCCGGGTCTTCCGCCTCCTCCGCGAAGGACGCGATGGCGTCGAAGCCCAGATACGACAGCACCGCCACCGACACCGCGCTGAGGACCGCCCCCAGGGAGAGCGACCCCTGCGCGGTGAACGGCGAGACCCAGTCGCGGCGCGCCCCGTGCACCGCCAGCTGCGCCAGCGCCGCCGACACGAACACCACCAGCACCGCGATCTCCATCGCCAGCACCAGGAAGCCGACCCGCGCGGCGGCCCGTACACCGCACAGGTTCAGCCCCGTGGTGACCACGACGGCGACGGCAGTCCACACCCACCGGTCCACCTCCGGTACCAGCGCCTCCATCGCGATGCCGGAGAACAGATACGCGACCGCCGGGATCAGCAGATAGTCCAGCATCGCCATCCACCCGGCGACGAACCCCGCGCCTTCGCCGAGCCCCAGCCGCGCGTAGGTGAACACCGACCCCGCCTGTGGGGCGACCCGCACCATTTGGGCGTACGAGAAGGCGGTGAACGCCATCGCGGCCGTCGCCACGGCGTAGACCAGCGCGACCGCGCCGTGCGAGGTGGCGTCGAGGGTGCCGAAGACGCCGACCGGGGCCATCGGGGCGATGAAGAGCAGGCCGTAGACGACGAGGTCCCGGAAGGTGAGCGTGCGCCGCAGCCCGCCGCCGTGGTCGTGGTCGCGGCCATGGTCGCCACCAGCGCGGTCGCCGCGGGGCCCGCCGCCATCGCCGTGGTCGCGGCCATGGTCGCCACCTGCGCGGTCGTCGCCGCGGCCGCCGCCGTCATCGGCGCCGCTGCCGCCGCGCCGTACCGCCATCCGGCCTCCTCGTAGCGCTCCGCCTCAGTCTGGGCCAATGTCCCGCGCTTCCCGGGCTGCGCCACGGCCTTACGATGGGGGGCATGACTGCAACGCCTTCCCGCCGGGTCCTGCTCGCCGCCCCCCGGGGCTACTGCGCGGGCGTGGACCGTGCCGTGATCGCCGTCGAGAAGGCTCTGGAGCAGTACGGCGCGCCGATCTACGTGCGCCACGAGATCGTCCACAACAAGTACGTCGTACAGACCCTGGAGAGGAAGGGCGCGATCTTCGTCGAGCAGACGTCGGAGGTCCCCGAGGGGTCGATCGTGATGTTCTCCGCGCACGGCGTGGCGCCCGTGGTCCACGAGGAGGCCAAGGCCGGCCGGCTCGCCACCATCGACGCGACCTGCCCCCTGGTCACCAAGGTCCACAAGGAGGCCGTGCGGTACGCGGACGAGGACTACGACATCCTCCTGATCGGCCACGAGGGCCATGAGGAGGTCATCGGCACGTCGGGAGAGGCGCCGGACCACATCCAGCTGGTCGACGGCCCCGGCGACGTCGCCAAGGTCGAGGTTCGCGACCCGTCCAAGGTCGTCTGGCTCTCCCAGACCACGCTCTCCGTCGACGAGACGATGGAGACGGTCGACGCTCTGAAGGGGAAGTTCCCGCTCCTCGTCTCGCCGCCGAGCGACGACATCTGCTATGCGACGCAGAACCGCCAGCAGGCGGTGAAGCAGATGGGCGCCGAGTCCGACCTGGTGATCGTGGTCGGCTCGCGCAACTCCTCGAACTCCAAGCGCCTGGTCGAGGTCGCCAAACTCGCGGGCGCGCGCGAGGCGTACCTGGTGGACTTCGCCTCCGAGATCGACGAGGCCTGGTTGGAGGGCGTGGCGACGGTCGGCGTCACCTCCGGCGCCTCCGTCCCCGAGGTGCTGGTCGAGCAGGTCCTGGAGTGGCTGGCGCAGCGCGGATACGAGGACGTCGAGATCGTGAAGACGGCCGAGGAGTCCATCACCTTCTCGCTGCCGAAGGAGCTGCGCCGGGACCTGCGCGCGGAGGCGGCGGCCGCGAAGGAAGAGGACTGACGCAGGGGGCGTCGGGGCCGTGCCGGAAGCGGAGTGACGCGGGGCCGTCGCGATCGCGGCGGCTGGGGGCCCCTCTGCGGACACCCCCGGACGGAGTCTGAGTCTGAGTCTGAGGGAGGCCGCGCCGGGGGAGGCAGGCCGCCGGTTACCGCCAGTTGACGAGTGCGGCGGGCCGTACCGCCCTAGCCTGGCGTCATGAGTCTGACGAACGTCTTCGGCGTGGACATCGGAGGTTCGGGCATCAAGGGCGCCCCGGTCGACCTGGAGCGCGGCGACCTCGCCGACGAGCGCTTCAAGGTGCTGACCCCGCAGCCCGCGACTCCGGACGCGGTCGCGGACCGCGTCCGGGAGGTCGCGGAGCACTTCGGCTGGGAGGGCCGTCCGGTCGGGGTCACGTTCCCCGGTGTGGTGACCGACGGTACGACGCGGACGGCCGCCAATGTCGACAAGGGCTGGATCGGCGTCGACGCGGCCGGGCTGCTGAGCGACCGGCTCGGATCACCGGTCACCGTACTCAACGACGCGGACGCGGCCGGCTACGCGGAGATGGCCTTCGGTGCGGGCCGGGGCCGTACCGGCACGGTCGTCCTGCTCACCTTCGGCACCGGCATCGGCAGCGCCGTCTTCACCGGTGGCCGGCTGGTCCCCAACACCGAGCTCGGCCATCTCGAACTGGACGGGCACGAGGCGGAGAAGCGCGCCTCGACCAAGGCCAAGGAGGACCACGACCTCAGTTGGCAGCATTGGGCGCGCCGGGTCCGGAAGTACCTGGCGCATGTGGAGATGCTGCTGTCGCCCGAGCTGTTCGTGATCGGGGGCGGGGTGAGCCGCAAGGCGGAGAAGTTCCTGCCGCTGATCGAGGGTGTCAGGGCCGAGATCGTTCCCGCTGAGCTCCAGAACAACGCGGGGATCGTGGGGGCGGGGATGGCTGCCGCCGCTGCTGCTCATGGCGTCGCCGCAGCTGCTGTCGGCGATTGACCAGCGCGACCCGGCGTACGAGCACGATCACGGCGGTCAGCAGCGTTCCGGCGTAGAGCCAGCCCGCGTTCAGCGACAGCGAGGTGAACACGCCCATCGCCTGGCCGCCCAGCCCGTCCCCGCTGTCGTTGGCGGGGAACAGCCCCAGCAGGAAGGCGATCGGCGTGCCGACCGGGGCGGTGAGCAGGTCCGCGGGCCGCACCCACACCCCGCAGGCGACGCAGGTCAGGAGGTACAGCACCCCGTATAGACCGGCGGAGCCGGAGAACAGCGCGTCCAGGCAGCCCACGGCCAGCATGGCCACCACGGCGAGCAGCCCGGTGCCGAATCCCGTCAGCCGCGGTCTGGGCATGCGGACGCGCAGGGCGAGCGCCCAGGAGGCCGGACCGGTGGCGGCTACGGTGCCGTCGGCGGCAGGGCGGGGCGGCGGGGCCGCCGTGCGGCGGGGCGGACGCGTGCTGTGTGGCTCCACCCCACCAACCTAGGCGGCCCGAGGCAAGGAGCAGACCTATGGACACGCTGTTTGACTCACCTTGGCGGCGTGTTCGAACGATTGTCGGAGGATAGGGAGACCGGACCGGACGGGCGCCTGCAGCCTCCGAGGGCGGCGGGCGCGAAAGGGTCGGCCGGAGACGGCGGGCGCGAACGCGGTCGACCAGAGCGGGAGGCGGGACGGCGGGCGCGGGCGCGGCGAGGGGCGTGACCCTGCGGAGGCCGGTGGCGAGACGGCGGGTGTGGGTGGGGCGAGGGCGTGACCCGGCAGAGGCGGGAGGCGAGACGGCGGGCGCGGGCGCGGCGAGGGGCGTGATCCGGCGGAGGCCGGTGGCGAGACGGCAGTCGCGATCACGGCCGGGGGCGCGGCCAGGGGTGGTGCGTGCCCCGGCCCCGTAAACTGGGGGACCGGCCCTGCCCGGGGCCCGGTCCTTTACTCCTCATCCGTTACGGGAAGTCGCCACGTGTCGCTCACGATCGGAATCGTCGGTCTGCCGAATGTCGGTAAGTCGACCCTGTTCAACGCCCTGACCAAGAACGACGTCCTGGCGGCCAACTACCCGTTCGCCACCATCGAGCCGAACGTCGGCGTGGTAGGCGTCCCCGACCCGCGCCTGGACAAGCTCGCAGAGATCTTCACCTCGCAGCGCAAGCTCCCGGCCACGGTCGACTTCGTCGACATCGCGGGTATCGTGCGCGGCGCGAGCGAGGGCGAGGGCCTGGGGAACAAGTTCCTGGCGAACATTCGCGAGTCCGACGCGATCTGCCAGGTCATCCGGGCCTTCAAGGACGAGAACGTCGTCCACGTCGACGGCAAGGTCTCGCCGAAGGACGACATCGAGACGATCAACACCGAGCTGATCCTCGCCGACCTCCAGACCATCGAGAAGGTCCTGCCGCGCCTGGCCAAGGAGGCGCGCATCAAGAAGGACGTCCAGCCCAAGGTCAAGGCCGTGGAGGAGGTCAAGGCCATCCTGGAGGAGGGCCGCACCCTCTTCTCGGCCGGCATCGTCCAGGGCACGGAGCAGGCCGCGATCCTGCACGACCTGCACCTGCTCACCACCAAGCCGTTCCTCTACGTCTTCAACGTCGACGAGGACGAGCTGACGGACGACGCCTTCAAGGACGAGCAGCGCGCCCTGGTCGCCCCGGCCGAAGCGATCTTCCTGAACGCCAAGCTGGAGGCCGACCTCGCCGAGCTGGACGACGAGGAGGCCCTGGAACTCCTCCAGTCTGTAGGCCAGGACGAACCGGGCCTGGCCACCCTCGCCCGCGTCGGCTTCGACACCCTGGGCCTCCAGACGTACCTCACGGCCGGCCCCAAGGAGGCCCGGGCCTGGACGATCAAGAAGGGCGCGACGGCCCCCGAGGCGGCCGGTGTGATCCACACCGACTTCCAGAAGGGCTTCATCAAGGCCGAGGTGATCTCCTTCGACGACCTGGTCGAGACCGGCTCGGTCGCCGACGCCCGCGCGGCGGGCAAGGCCCGCATGGAGGGCAAGGAGTACGTGATGCAGGACGGGGACGTGGTGGAGTTCCGCTTCAACGTCTGAGTGGCGGAATTGGCACCACGTTGACCGGCCTGGCAAACATGCAGGTCAGAAGGGGTCGACTCCTGAGGGGGTCGACCCCTCGTTTCTTCCCGTGCTGGGATGGTGCTGGAATTCCTGATCTCCATCAGCTGTTGGCCCCGCCTGAAATGCGCCGGGCTCGGCGTTCCGCGCCAGACGAGAGCGAAGTGGATCACACAGCAGCGAGGCTCGAGGTCGCGCCGGTCAGCTCCCGCAGCTTCTGGCGTGTCTCGGCGTCGGTCGAGTACACCACCGTGCCGATCATTCCCCGCGTCAACAGCACCTTGTACGTGTTGCGAATCAGCCGGTCTACATCCGCGTCCGGAGTCGACTTCTTGAAGACCGGGTCCTTGGACGCCGTACGGTCGGTGACCCAGCGATCGCCGCGCCACACCAGGTCGGGGCCGATGATGACACCACTCCAGTCGTACTCGAAGCCCTGCGCCGTGTACACGCAGCCCACTTGACCGAAACCGGCCGGATCGGTTGCCCACAGGGCGGCCGGAGGTGCGCCTCCGATGGCTCGGTCACCGAAGACGTTCCACGGGCGTTCCCACTCCCCGACGATGACGTCTGCGGGCAGCGCCTGCCCGGGTGGGACCTTCTTCGTCCACTTCCAGCAGTAACCCGCGGACATGCGCGCACTGTATTTCTGTGCGCGGCGGCCGTCGAGGAACGCCTCCATCTCCTGCGGACTGTCCGCGACCATGAGCTGCATCTTGTCGTCGGGCTCCCATGCCACAGGGCCACCCGGCTCAAGCCCCAACAGCCGTACCACCCACCGCAGATACGCATCGCTGCCACCGCACCGGAACTGGCTGTCCAGCGTCACCACCTGGTAGCGGAGCCCCTTCTTCGCAGCGGCCGCCTGGATCTCGGCGACCGTACCCATCTCGCCGGGCCGAACGACCTGATGCTCGTCCAGCAGGAATACCGGGACGCGTGCCGCGTCGATGAGCTCCTCGATCTGGGCCTTGCCGGTGCGGTTCGATGCCGGCGTGTAGCGGTTGGCCGATGTCTCCCGCATGCGGTGAGCTTCGTCACAGATCAGGACATCGAGACCGTTGCGCTCGGCGGTCATGAAGCTGTTGAAGTACTTGAAGAGATCCTGGACCTCACGCTTCCGAGCGCCCGCGACCTTTCTCATCGTCGTCGTGAACGAGCTGGAGCCCGTCGCGTGCAGCGCGGTGGTGCCCTGCCGGTACAGCTCGCCAAGGAGTGACAGCGCGATGACGCTCTTGCCGGTGCCGGGCCCGCCGGTGACGACCACGACTTCCTTGTGGTCGGACTGCTTGGCACGGCGGACAGCATTGAGGACCGTGCGGTACGCGATCTGCTGCTCGTCCAGCAGGACGAACTGCTCGCGCTCACGGACCTCTTGGGCGGCCACTGCCATGAGCTGCTTGGACGGGCCGATCTTCCCGTTGACGAGCTCGTCCGCGGCCGAAGCGCCGGACTCTGCCCCCAGCTTCGTACGCAGAAAGTCGATGAACTCCCCGCGCCGCGCACCGATGAAGAGCTGACCGTACTGGTCCTGCTCGGCTTCGAATAGCCCGCTGACGCCGAAATCGGTGGCATTGTGTAGATACGCGGCGCCGCTGATGCGTTCCGGGTGCTCGGCCAGTGCTCCGTTGAAGGAGATGAGGTACTGGCAGTAGCCGCGTACCTGGTCGACGGGGTTGAGCACCGCCCGGGCGTATGAGTCGATGCGGCACAGCGACGGATCGTCGTCGTCCGGTTCGGCGCTGCTCCACTGCTTCAGCTCCACGACGACGTACGACGGCAGACCGGTCTCGGGGTGCACCCCGGCCAGCACGGCATCGGCCCGCTTGCTGTTCAGCGGCAGCCCGTACTCCAGGAGTATCTCAACCTGCCCGAGCCCCGCATCGTTGAGCGCGCTCGCGAGTACGGGGATGCTCCGCTCCCACGAGCGGACCTCGGACGAACCAGGCTTGTGACCGTGCATGTGCACGAACTGCTCCGTCAGGCGGAAGAAGAGAGCACCGGAGAGGCACTCGGCAGCGACCGCGGCCGCGGAGTCGCGGAACAGCAAGGAATGCCCCCAGGCAGCACGAAGGAACTCGTGCGGGTGGGGGCATGTCCTGTGACTCCGGCAGGCGGAGCGGAAGCCCGGCGGGCCGCAGCTACGACGGGATCAAGGCTACCTGTGACGTCTGCGGTAGGCGGGTGGCAGCTGTGATCCTTCAGCGGTGAGCTTCGGCTGGGCGCCGTCGTAGTGCTGCATGCCGATGGCGCCCGTGATGAGCCTGCGCAGTTCGTTGTGTGTTGCCGGGTCAACCGCGTAGACCACGGTGCCGACGACACCGCGGGTGAGGAGCACGTGGTAGGCGTTACGGACACACCGGTCGACGATCGTGTCGTCGACCGGGCCACGGAAGGCAGGATCGCGGGAAGCGGTCCGGTCCACCGTGAACTGCCCGTTACGGAACAGCAGGTCGGGGCCGATGACGACGCCGTTCCAGTCGTACTCGAAGGTCTGTGCCGTGTAGACGCAGCCGATCTGCCCGATGCCGCGGGGATCGGTCGACCACAGATGCGACTTCGGTGCGTTCGGCACACTGTGCTGCGGCTTCACATTCCACGGTCGGCGCCAGTCGCCGATACGGACGTCGTCGACGAGTTGATCCCCGTCGGGGTTGCTCCACGGCCAGCAGAAGCCCGCGGTGATGCGCGCCGTGGCTCCCTCAAGGCCACGTTCCCGGATGAACTGCTCCATTTGCCCGGGGGAGTCGGCGACCGTGAGCGTCATCCGCCCGTCCGATCGCCAGGTCACTGGATCGGAGGCGCCCAGCCCCAGCAACTGCTGGACCCAGCTCTGGTACCGCTTGCTGCCACCCGCCCGGAATGTTCCCTCCAGATCTGTCACTTCGACCAGACAACCGCTGTCCTCGGCGAGCTCCTTGAGATAGCCGGCGGTGCCCACTTCGTCCGGACGGATCGACTGATGGTCGTCGAGCAGGAAAATCGGCACTTTGGCGGCCCTGATCAACTCAGTCGCCTGCGGCCGGTCGTCGTCCCGGAGCTCCTTCGGCGTCCAGCGGTATGTCGAGCTGCGCCGCATGCGGTGCGCCTCGTCGCAGATCAGGACATCGATGCTGTCGGGCGGAGTGTCGGTGAAGCTGTTGAAGTACTGGTACAGCCTGCCAGCCGCTTTGCGCTTGTTCGACAACTGCCCGTGGCGTGCCGTACTGAGCATGATCTCGCGCAGAGTCTCCGTGTACGCGTGGGATCCGCTGGCCAGCACGGCCTCGCGGCCTTTGAGCCCGAGCGCACGCTGCAACTCCAGGGCCACGGCGCTCTTCCCGCTGCCAGGGCCGCCCCGCAGGATGTAAACGCGTTTGCGCTCCGGATCGAGGGCAGGGCCATGGGCGGTGTCGGCATCGTAGAACAGTCCGACGTTGAGGCTGGTGAGGGGCGCGGTCTTTTCCAGGTGCCGGGTGATCCGGTCGACCGCGACGTACTGCTCGTCGAGGAGGGTGAGACCGCCGCCGGTGACGGACCGCTGCCGCGCCACGTCGGTGACCTTGAGCAAAGGGTCGCGGCGAGCCTGCTCCAGTGCGTGTGCGGCTCGTTTCCCGGACGCGGGGGCGAATCTCGAGGTGAGGACTCGCCGGAACCGATCCAGGTCGTCCAGCGTGTAGAGAAAACCGTGGTCGGTCTCGGGCAGATCGAACAGCGCCTCCACGTCCGCGTCCCGCGCGTTGTGGAGCAGTGCCACCCCCATCAACCGATCGTCGATCTCCCGAAGGTGGGGGAGGTAGCGCACCATGTACTCGCAGTAGCGCTGGACCTGCCGCACCGGATGCAGCTTGTTCTTCCCGTCGCCGAACCCGAGGTCGACGGCAATCGGGCACCGGGGATCGACCGTGGCGTGCCGTACCTGCTTCAGCTCCACCGCGAGGTACGAGTCGGTTCCCGTGCCAGGATGCTGTCCACACAGCACTAGGTCGACTGCCGAATTAGTGTGTGGCAGGTCGACCTCGACCTGCACCTCCACTTCGTCGAGACCGCAGTCCAGCAGCGCCTTGACCACTACGGGGATGCTGTTGTTCCAGGAGGCGACATCGCCCTGATCCGCCGAGCGTCCCTTGTCGCCGGAATGCTTTTTGATCAGCTGCTCGGTGAGCGGGAGATGAGCCGATCCGGCCCGGGCAACGATGAGTCGACCGAGCTCGGCTGCGGACAGTTGCAGGAGCACGAAGGTTCCCCAGGCACGAAATGACTCGTGCGGGTGGGGGCATGTCCTTCGTGGCTCCACCGAAGCAGAGCGGAAGCCCGTCGGGCCGCAATGACGATCCGTAGATTAACCCGGGCTGCGGCAGGATGAGGGGCGGGCCCCGGAGACCCGCCCGCCGCCCGGCTCAGCCGAGACGGTGCACCACGGCCTGCGCCAGCGCCCACATCAGGTTCGAGCCGAGGCTCGCCGCGATGCCCACCAGGACATCACGGACCCAAACGCGGTGCTTGGGCGTGTACTCGACGGCAGCCATAGGAATGCGTCCCCTTCGGTTGTGACCGGTGACGGATGCCGGGTGGCTCCCGCCGGGAGCGCACCATGAGGCTGCGTCACCGAACCGAAAGGGCCTACGTCTCCGCAGGCTGTGTCGCGTGATTCCTCCGGGGAGGACACGCGGTGCAGGCTTACGCTAGCTGACGACTGGGCTCCTTGGTCAAGGAGTCAATACTGAGGAAGCCCCGTCAGGCGGCGGCGTGAGATGGCGACGGACAGCTTGAGTCAGCACCTCACCCGTTGCCTCGCGGTCGAGCAGTAGGGCTGCGACCGTCGCCGCCGCAGCATTCAGGCTGTACGGAGTGCTCGGACGACCTGCTGGCGCGGCCGTGGCCGGTTGTCCCGGATCCATTTCTGTCGCAGGTGTGGCAGGTCATCCAGGGTTGAACCCGCGAGTGCCACATCGCCGCTGCCCTGCATGGGGCGGCCAAGGGGACGTCTGAGCTGCATGGTGCTGGGATGACGCTCCCGTGCTGGGAGTGTGCTGGGAATGGCCTCCGGAAAAAATCACATCTCCGCGGGTGGCAGCTCTGCGCTCGATAGTCCGCTTCAACGTGTGATCGGTCCGTGGCCGCATGCTGGGTGACTCGTCAAGCATGCAGGTCAGAAGGGGTCGGGCTCCAGTGAGCCCGACCCCTTCTGCACTCCCGTGGCGACGTGGTGCTGACTCTTCAGTTGCTCCGCGGCGGGGTGAGCTTGTCGAGGTCCAGGCTGATCTCGAAGGGCACCGGGCGCTGGAGGGTGCCCCGGAAGATACCGGCGGGTGCGTAGGCGCCGGTGGGTTCGTCGAGTTCGTAGACGTGGACGACGGGTGCCCCGTCCTCGTCCTCGATGCACCAGTAGTGCGGGATGCCGGCCTCTGCGTACTTGCGAAGTTTTACTGTGCGATCGCGGTGGGCGGACTCGGGGGACACAGCCTCCACGACGAGCTTCACGTCCTCCGGCGCGTACCAGGTCCGGTCGGGGTCATAGGGCAGGTCCGTCAGCAAGAGGTCCGGCTCGGGGCGGTTGCGGGTATCGAGGCGGATCGTCATCTCCCGCTCGACCTCGAAGCCAGTCGGCGCCTGCGCCATGAGCGTGGTGGTCAGGGCGGTGACGAGGCGGCCATGCCAGGACCGCTGCGGCGACATCATGAAGACGAGCGCTCCATCGATCAACTCGGTGTGGCGAGGGGCCTCGGGGAGGCGGTCCAAGTCCTCCGCGAACCAGCCCTCGTCGCGCGGTGGGCGCATCCAGTCGGGCAGTGCGGTCATGGCTCAACCGTATCGGCTCGACGAGGCTCGGAACACGACGTCGTCAATGACGCGACCGTCCCTGCCGTCCGCGCGCTGGCCCCGGCCGCCGCCCGTGCGGACCCTGTGCTGACTCTGCCTCGCACCAGCATCGTTTTCGCAGTCCAGAGCAGGGCTCGCCCTCGCCGGCGACGGCTCGTCTGTCAGGCCGGGAAGAAGGCGTGGACCGGGGAGAGGCGGGGCGGGGCTGTCGGGGGTGGGAAGCCCAGGGACTCCTGGGCGGGACGCAGCTTCGGCAGGAACGCCTCCATCGCCTCCGGCGACTCCCATACGTCGACGACCCGAAGGCCCTCGTCCGTGACGATCGCGGCATGGCTGAGCAGGCCTGCGATGCGCTGACCCGAGCGGGTGCCGATGAGACCGGTCAAGTCGTCGTACTGCTCGGCCGTCACGCCCGGGTACTCGATCTCCATCAGCACAGCCACCGGAACCTCCTCGCCTCCGCCACCTCACGCTACCGCCGGTGACCCGCACCCGCCCCCCAACCGTGCCGGTGGGCCGCCGCAGGGTGTGGCGCGGGGGCCGGGGCGGGCCCGGCGCGCCGTTCACCCGTCGTTGGCACATCCTGGTGGAGAGGACTCGTATGCGTCCGTACCGGGAGGGCGCGGCATGGGTGGCATGGGTGAGGACAGGCCGGGGCCGGGGGGAGCCCGGCCGTCGGCCGGGGGCCCGGGCGGCGGTGGTGCGGGGGACAGCGTGCCGCGCCGTCTCGCCTTCGAGGACGCCCTCGCCGCGCACCTGATCGCCGCCGTACGCGCCGCGGGCGGCTACGGCGGCGGGATCTACATGCGGTCGCGTGACCGCAGAACGCTCGTGCTCGCCATGGTCGCCGGGGTGCCCAGCTCAGTGATCAGGAACTGGTGGCGGCTCCCGGTCAGCGGCGCGCTGCCGGCCCCCGAGGCGTACCGCACCGGGCGGCCCGTCCACCTCGCGGACGAAGGCGAGACCATGCGCCGCTTTCCGCAGCTCTCGGTCGGGATGCCGTACCGGTTCGCCTCCCACTGCCAGCCCGTACGGGTCGGCGATGAGGTCGTCGGCATCCTGTACGTGCTCTGGGCCGCCGGGAAGGCGCCCGCGCCCGATGGCCTCGGCGGCCCTGGTGGGCCCGTCTTCTCCGCCGCCGAGGACATGGGACGGTCCCTGACCGCGATGGCGGCGGCGGGCTGGCGGGTGGAGTACGAGGACGACCCGATCAGCGTGCGGCTGCCCGCCGAGGTCGCCGGGGTGCGGGTGGGGTTGATCGACTGGGACCTCGACGCCGGCGTCTTCGTCGCCGACGACGAGGCGTGTGCCGTCCTCGGCGTCGATCCCGACGACTTCGGCGGCACCATCGCCGATCTGGAGTGGCGTGTCTGCCCGGACGACCTGCATGAGCTGCGCGGCGCCGAGCGGGACCTGGAGGAGCGGGGCTGGGTGCGCGGCCGTACGTTCCGGGTGCGGGACACCAGCGCCGAGGGCGACGAGACACATGGTGGTGCCTACGCCGATGCCGCGGGTGGCGAGGAGGCCCGGTACCGGCCCGTCGAACTGTGGGCCCGGTCCGTGCAGCTGCCCCTGCTTCCGCCGGCGCCCGGCCGCCCGGCAGTGGATGGAGGGCCGCCGTCGGCTGAGGGGCCGCCTTCGGCCGGGGGTGCGCCGGAGTCCGGTGCTCCGCCTTCGGTCGGGGGGTCGCCTGCGTCCGGTGCTCCGCGTTCGGCCGGGGGTGCGCCCGAGTCCGGTGCTCCGCCTCCGCCCGGCGCACCGCCTTCGCCCAGTGCCCCGCCCCCGTCCGCCGCACCGCCCCCACCCACCGGCCCGCCCCCGCCCGTGCACGGTCCGCCGCCGTCCGCTCCGGCCGCCGGGTCGCGCCGCCTCGTCGGCGTCGTCGTCGACGCCGTCTCCGGGACCACCGCCGCCGAAGCCGCCGAACGGCTGCCCGACGGGGTCTTCTCCCTCGACCAGGACGGCCGCCTCACGTACGCCAACCGCAGCGCCGAGGAGCTGCTGCGCACTCCCCGGGCCGAGCTGCTCGGCCGCTACCCGTGGCACATGATGCCCTGGCTGTCGGACCCGGAGTACGAGGACCGCTACCGGGCGGCCATGCTCTCCCAGGAGCCCACGTCCTTCATCGTCCGCCATCCGGCCGGGGAGTGGCTGGGCTTCGTGCTCTACCCCGATGTGCACGGGCTGACCGGCCGGGTCTTCCCCAGCAAGCCGCCCCCGCGGCACGTGTGGCCCGGCGTGCGCCGGGAACCGGTGCCGCGGGCGGCGATGCCCCACGCGGCCGCCGTGACCCGGCCCGGCGCCCTCTACGCGGTCGTCCACATGGCCAGCGTGCTCACCGAGGCCGTCTCCGTACGCGAGGTCTGCCGAGCCGTCGCCGACCACCTCATGCCCATGATCGGCGGCCATGAGCTGGCCCTGTACCTGGTGCGGAACAAGCGGATGTTCCTGGCCTGGGAATCCGGTTACCCGGAGGGCTTCCTCGACCGGTTCGAGGGCGTCGGCCTCGACGAGCGGCTGCCCGGTGTCGAGACGATGACCACCGGTGTGCCGATCTTCTTCGAGTCGCCCCGGCAGCTGTCCGACGCCTACCCCGGCATCGTGCTGGACCCGATGCGCGCCTGGGCCTTCCTGCCGCTGATCGCCTCCGGCCAGGCCGTCGGCTCCTGCATCCTCGGCTTCGAGGCGCCGCGCGTCTTCACCGCCGACGAGCGTGCCACGCTGACGGCGCTGGCCGGGCTCGCCGCCCAGGCGCTGGAGCGCGCCCGGCTGTACGACGCGGAGTTCGCCCTCGCCCGTGGCCTCCAGACCGCGCTCCTGCCGCACCGGCTGCCACCGGTTCCCGGGCTGCGGACGGCCGGGCGCTATCTGCCGGGCACCCAGGGCATGGAGATCGGCGGCGACTGGTACGACGTCATCGAGTCGGCGCGCGGAGTGGCCCTGGTCATCGGGGACGTGGAGGGCCACAGCGTCGCCGCCGCCGCCGTCATGGGCCAGCTGCGCAGCGCCGTGATCGCCCTGGCACCCGCCGCGGCGGGCCCCGGCGAGGTCGTCAGCCGGACGAACCGGTTGCTGATGGACCTGGACGCGGGCCTCTGCGCCACCTGCTGCTACATCGAACTGGACCCGAGAACGGGAACCGGCCTGGGCGTACGGGCGGGCCACCCGCCACCCGTGCTGCGCCGCCCCGACGGGCGTACGGAGGTGCTGGACCTGGCCGGAGGCACCATGCTCGGCGTGGTCCCGCTGGGCGACTACCCGGTCACCCCGGTGACGCTGCCGCGCGGGGCGGTCCTGGCGCTGTACACCGACGGGCTGGTCGAGCAGCCGGGACAGGACATCGACGAGGGCGTGGCGGAGTTGAGCGCGTGCCTGGCCCGTACGCCGACCGATTCGCTGGAGTCCATGGCGGACGGCGTCATCCAGGTGGCCCGGCGCACCGAAGACCGGCCGGACGACGTGGCGCTGCTGTTGACCATGTACGCCGGACTGTGAGCGGCGTTCACCCTCGCAGGCCCCGCAGGCCCAGCCCGCGGCCGCCGCAGCCCGCGGGGCCACGGCTGCGCCGCGGGGCTACGGCTTCGCCGGCTTCCCGTCGCCGTACAGCCACGTGTCGAACAGCTTCCCGAGGTCCTTGCCCGACTTCTTCTCGCACAGCTCGATGAACTGCTTGGTGTCGGCGACGCCGTGCCGGTGCGCCTTGGTCCAGGCACGGACGATGGCGAAGAACGTGTCGTCGCCCACGGCCCGGCGGACCTTGTGCAGGACCATCGCCGCGCGGCCGTAGACCGGGGCGTCCAGGACGCGGTCGCCGCTGGGCGGGTTGCCGGGCGGGAAGTCCCAGATGCCGTCGCTCTCGTCGTCCTCGCCGTTCCAGAAGTCCTCGAAGGCCTCGTCGGTGGTGCGCTTGCCGTGGTCCTCGTCCCACAGCCATTCCGCGTAGGTGGCGAAGCCCTCGTTCAGCCAGACGTCCTTCCAGGTGCGCGGCGTGACGGAGTTGCCGAACCACTGGTGCGCGAACTCGTGCACCATCAGCTGCCGGTCGGGCGCCCGGTCGAAGAAGGGCTTGGTCTGGGTCTCCAGGGCGTACTCGATCTTGGGCGCGTGGTCGATGATCACGCCGGTCGTCGCGAAGGGGTACGGGCCGAAGCGCTTGCTCTGCCATTCGAGGAGTTCGCTGACCGATGCGTTCGCGTCGGCGCTGTCGTCGAGCTCGTCGTAGTCGATGGCGTTGTACTGGCGGATTCCGCTGTCCGTCGTGGTCTCGGTGAACTCGAAGGACCCCACGGCGACGGTGGCCAGATAGCTGGCCATCGGCTCGGGGGACTGCCACTCGAACGTCTCCCGCTTGCCCGTCTTCTCATGGCTCTTCAGGTCGCCGTTGGAGACGGCCGTGTAGCCCTTGGGGACGGTGATGTCGATGTCGTAGGCGGCCTTGTCGGACGGGTGGTGGTTGCCGGGGAACCAGGCCATCGAGCCGTTGGGCTGGCCCAGGGCGACCGCCCCGTCGTCCGTCTCGATCCAGCCCTCCATCGACTCGTCCGGGTCGATGATCGTCTTCGGTGAACCGTCGTAGCGGACGGTGGCCTTGAAGATACGGCCCTTGGACAGGGAGGACTCGGGAGTGACCGTCAGTTCCGTGCCGCTGCGCGAGAACTTCGCGGGCTTCCCGTCCACGGTGGCCTCGCGCACCCGCGGCCCGGCGAAGTCGAGGTTGAACGAGCTGATCGGGCCGGTCGCGCGGGCGGTGATCTCGGCGGTGGCCTTCAGCTGGTTGCCTTCGGGCTGGTAGTCGAGGGTGAGGCCGTAGTGCGTGACGTCGTAGCCGCCGTTGCCCTGCTGGGGGAAGAGCGGGTCGCCGATGCCGGCGGCGCCGGCCTTGGTGGCGGAGTTGTCCTCGGCGGAGTCGGAGCCGCCGGTGCAGGCCGCGCAGGTGATGAGCAGCAGCGCGCCGGAGAGGGCCCGCAGGGATGAACGACGGGGCACGTACGGCGCTCCTCGGCTCGGACTCGGTGTCAGGTCGGTGGTCGGCCGCCTGTTTCGGACAGGTGTCCACGTCGGACGGGTGTCCGCGCTGGATGGGTGTCCACGCGGGACAGGCATCCGCGTCGGACGGGTGTCCGTGTCGGACAAGCGATCCGCTTCGGAGGGGTGTCCGCTTCGGTTGGTCGATCGTCCGGCCTCAATTCAACTGGGGGTGCCCGTCCGTTGTCGAACTGCTATGCCCTTGAAACGGCTCACGTACCGAATAAACCTCTCTGAGCTGCGGTTCACCACTTCCGGTGATGCTTTGGCCCTTAGTTGCGGGCGCCAACCCACGGTTGCCAAGCTGTTGCTCACTGTCAACCTCAGGGAGAGAACGTGGCCTTCGGTGACCAACCCGCATATCTCCGCGTCGCCGACGACCTCCGGCAGAAGATCGTCGGCGGCGAGCTTCCGCCGCACACCCGACTCCCCTCGCAGGCCCGCATCCGCGAGGTGTACGGCGTCTCCGACACCGTCGCCCTGGAGGCCCGCAAGGTGCTGATGGCCGAGGGGCTGGTGGAGGGCCGTTCCGGCTCGGGTACGTATGTGCGCGCGCAGCCCGAGCCGCGCCGGCTGGTGCGCAGCGGCTTCCGGGCCCTGGGTGACTCGACGCCCTTCCGGCAGGAGCAGGCCGACGAGCAGATGCGCGGCACCTGGGAGTCCAGCAGCGAACGGGAGGCGGCGGGCCCGGCGGTCGCCGACCGGCTGGACATCGCCCCCGGCGACGAGGTGATGCGTACGCGGTATGTGCTGCGGTCGGCGGGCGAGGCGGTGCTGCTGTCCACCTCGTGGGAGCCGCTGGCGCTCACCGGGCGGACGCCGGTGATGCTGCCGGAGGAGGGCCCGCTGGCCGGGCGGGGTGTGGTCGAGCGGATGGCGGCCATCGGGCTGACCGTGGACAACGTCGCGGAGGAGGTCGGCGCCCGGCCGGGGCTCGCCGAGGAGACCCTGGCGCTCGGCGGGGTGCCGGGCCACGGCGTGCTCGTCATCTCCCGCACCTTCTTCGCCGGCGGCCGCGCGGTGGAGACCGCGGACGTGGTCGCGCTCTCCGACCGGTACCGCGTCTCCTACCGCCTGCCGGTGAAGTGATCCCCCCCCCGCCTGCCGTGACGTGATCCCCGTATGCCGGTGAAGTGACCCCCGTACGCCGAGCGGGCGGCGGTGTCCTCCCCTCGGGCAGAGGACGCCGCGCGCCCCGGCGTGATCCGGCGTGATCCGGCGTGACCCAGGGAAGACGCCACGGGCGCCGGCCGGGATACCGGACATCTGTCCGAAAATCGGCACCCAACCCGGCCGGAGAGTGTTGCAAACCTCACAGAACGCCTGGTCAGGGCCGATTATCGGAATTTACGCTTCCCAAACGCTCGTACGATGGCGCGGTTTGTGTCCGGTCGCGGGGGGCGAAGGGAGTGCCAGGAACCTTGAGCACGGAGCAGGATTCCCACTCGAATTACCGAAGGTCACTCGGCACCGTGTCTCTCACGGCCGTCGGTCTCGGCTCGATCATCGGTTCCGGCTGGCTCTTCGGTGCCGAACGGGCAGCCGCCCTGGCCGGTCCCGCCGCCATCTTCTCGTGGGTGATCGGCGCCGTGGTGGCACTGACCATCGCCCTGACCTACACCGAGCTGGGCTCGATGTTCCCCAAGGCCGGCGGCATGGTGCGGTACGGCCAGTACTCGCACGGCTCGCTGGCGGGCTATCTCGCCGCCTGGGCCAACTGGATCGCGATCGTCTCGGTGATCCCCGGTGAGGCCACCGCCTCCATCCAGTACATGAGCTCCTGGGACTTCGCCTGGTGCAAGGAGCTGTACGACGGGAAGGAGCTGACCGGCACCGGTCTCGCACTCGCGTCCGTGCTGCTGCTCTTCTACTTCTTCCTGAACTGGTTCGCGATCACCCTGTTCGCCAAGACCAACACCGCGATCACGGTCTTCAAGGTCGTGGTGCCGGTGCTGACGGCGGGCGCGCTGATGCTGGCCCACTTCGACACCTCCAACGTCACCGACCACGGCGGCTTCACCCCGAACGGCTGGAGCTCGGTCTTCAGCGCGGTCGCGGTCGCCGGCATCGTCTGGGCGTTCAACGGCTTCCAGTCGCCGCTCAACATGGCCGCCGAGGCGCGCAACCCGGGCAAGTCCATGCCCAAGGCCGTCATCGGCTCGATCCTCATCGCGCTGGTCATCTACATCGCCCTGCAGATCGCCTTCCTGATGGCCGTCCCCGCCGGGGACCTCGCCGACGGCGGCTGGGCGTCGCTCGGCTACAACTCCCCGCTCGCCGACCTGGCCATGGCCTGGGGCCTGAACTGGCTGGCCATCCTGCTCTACGCGGACGCCTTCGTCTCCCCGTCCGGCACCGGCATGATCTACGCGGCCACCACTTCGCGCATGATCCACGGTGTCCAGGAGAACGGCCACCTCCCCGGTGTCTTCGGCAAGGTCGACGCCAAGACCGGTGTGCCGCGCCCCGCGCTGCTGCTGAACCTGGCCATCTCCTTCATCTTCCTGGCCGTCTTCCGCGGCTGGGGCTCCATCGCCGAGATCGTCGGCGTCGCGACCGTCATCTCGTACATCACCGGCCCGGTGGCCGTGATGGCGATGCGCCGCCTGGCCCCGGGCCTGCCGCGCCCGGTGAAGCTGCGCGCCATGCCGGTGATCGCGCCGATCGCGATGATCTTCGGTTCGCTGGTCATGTACTGGGCCCGCTGGCCGCTCACCGGCAAGGTCATCTTCATCATGGCGATCGGTCTGCCGGTCTGGGCCTGGTACGAGCTGCGCAAGCCGTGGGCCGAGCTCAAGCCGCACCTGACGGCGGGTGCCTGGATGGTCACCTACCTGCTGGTGATGGCCTTCGTCTCGTGGGCCGGCGGCAAGGAGTTCGGCGGCAAGGGCTACCTGGCCGAGGGCTGGGACATCCTGGTGGTCTCCCTCATCGCGCTGGCCTTCTACTACTGGGGCGTGGCGAGCGCTTGGCGCAACCCCTCGCTGGTGCAGGTGGAGAAGGAAATGGCGGCTGCGGCGGACGACGAGCAGGCAGAGTCCGCCGAGGAGGGACGGGAGAAGGCCGTCAGCGCGGTCTGAACCGATCACGTCCGGGCAGGGATGGCCGGATGAGTGCCTCTTCGTAAAAAGTCGTATCCGCTGAGTGAAGGTAGGGCGTACGCTCAGGCATATGCGGATCGGGGTTTCCAGCAGGAGGTCCTGGGGGCGTACGCCGGAGCGTGCGACACAGCGGAGGGGACAGAGCGATGAGTGACAGCGGTGCCGTCCTGCCATGGCTCGTCATCCGCCAGGATGACCAAGGCAACCGCTATCGCGTGGGCCGCTATGCGACCCGGAGCGAGGCCGAGGAGGTCGCCGGCCGGCTGGCCGCCCGCGGGCACAAGCAGTTGTACGTGGTCGAGCGCACAGCGGCCACCGGATCGGGGGCTTGAGCAGCCACCGGATCGGGGGCTTGACGGATCGGATCGGGGCCCGCCGGGCCCCGGCCCCGGCCCCGAAAGGGCCCCGGGGTCGGGACCCGGCGGCCTGCCGTATCGTGCCCGCATGACGGAGCGCGTGGTGGTGGGCGGAGCGGTGTTCGACCAGGGGCGGCTGCTGGCCGCCCGGCGCAGCGCGCCCCCCGAGCTGGCCGGCCGCTGGGAGCTGCCCGGCGGCAAGGCCGAGCCCGGCGAGACGCCCGCCCAGACTCTGGCTGCGCGAGCTGCGCGAGGAGCTGGGCATCGAGGTGGAGCCGCTGGAGCCGCTGCCGGGTCAGTGGCGGCTCAAGCCGGGCTACGTCCTCCACGTGTGGACGGCGGCGTTGCGCGCCGGTGACCCGCGCCCGCTGGAGGACCACGACGAGGTGCGCTGGCTCACCCCGGACGCCGTCGATGAGGTCGACTGGCTGGACGAGGACCGGCCCGCGGTCGCCGAGGCGGTGCGCCGTCTCGTGAGCGGGGGTGCGCGGCCCGGGGCTGCGCCGAATGTGTCACCGCGCTCCGACGCGGACGATAGCCGGCCCTGAATATCGGGTATGTGAGGATTAACCTCCCCGAAGCCGGACAATCGCGGCGGGGTCTGTGCCTACGGTCTGGGAAGTGGTCGGCGTGAACGACAGTCCATCAGGCGTGGCCGCGGACGCCGACTCCGCCGAATGGAGCTTCGCCGCCGAACCGGGCGCCGTGCGCACCGCCCGCACCCTGGTCCGTGACGTATTGCACATCTGGGGCCTGCAGTCCGTCAGTGATGTGACGGTCCTGCTCGTCAGCGAGCTGGTCACCAACTCCCTGCGCTACGCCACCGGCCCCATCGGCGTCCGCATGCGCTGCCGCCGCGCCCCGGAGGGTGCCGTGCTGGTGGTGGAGGTCTCCGACCCCGTTGAGGACCCACCGCGCGAACGTACTGCCACCCCTGACGACGAGGGCGGTCGCGGCCTGCAACTGGTCGCCCGCAGCTCCCGCCGCTGGGGTACACGACGCGGCAAGGCAGGCAAAACGGTGTGGTTCGAGCTCGCTCTCCCTGGTGAGGAGATTGTCGAAGGGTGAGCTATTGCTGGGAAGTGATTGCAGAACACGGCAACCAACGTGTGGGATGAGACCGTGCTGTGATCGTGAAGGGCGTGCTCCGGATAGCCGAGGTGCAGGATACTCGGCTGTCTGAGGCCGGTCCGAGACCTGAGCCGGAGGGGACGGGCGCGTGAGCGAGAAGCCAGCGGGGGCGCAGATGCCCGAGGACGCCGTAGTCACGCCGATGTGGCAGAGCAGCCCGCCCGGATCGATCTACGACTACATCCGGGTGGCCTCCTTCGGCCTCGGGCCGGACGGGCGTATCGCGCAATGGAGCGAACGGGCCGCGGAACTCGTGGGGCTGACGGCGCGACAGGCGATCGGCCGGGACCCGGTCGAGGCGTTCGTCCCGCCCGAGCTGCGCGACAGCGGACACCGCAAGGTCGCCGAGATCCTGGACGGCCGCGAGTGGACCGGCCTGGTGCCCTACTGCGGCCCGGACAGCGGCCCCGGATACAGCCTGGCCGAGATCTATGTGATGCCCTCCCGGACCGAGGACGGCGAGCGGTCCGCGCTGTGCATCGCGGTGGACGTGAGCGCGCTGCGCCGCCTGGAGACCGACCTCGCGGCTTCGCAGGCCGTTTTCGGTCAATCTCCCCTGGGTTTCTTCTTCTGCGGTACGGACCTGCGGATGCTGCGCGTCAACGAGCGGTTCGCGACCGTCTTCGGCCGTCCCGCCGACGCGTACCGGGGCATGCGCCCGGAGGACCTGCTGCCGGCCCCCGAGGCCGAGCGGCTGAGCGCCGCGATCCGCCAAGTCCTCGACACCGGCCAGTCGGTGACGGACATGCCGCTCGTCGGCAACGTCCCCACCAACCCCGAGCGCCGCCGCTGGGCCATCTCCCTGTACCGGCTGCACAGCGGGTCCGGCCGCCCCATCGGCGTCGCGGGGCTGGCCACCGACGTCACCGGCCGCCGCCGCGCCGAGCTGGAGGCCGCGGGGGTGCGCCGCAACCTGGCGCTGCTGAACGAGGCCGGGGCGCGAATAGGCACGTCGCTGGACCTGGAGACCACCGCCCGCGAGCTGCTGGACGTGGCCGTGCCGCAGTTCTGCGACCTGGCCTCGGTCGACCTGTACCAGGGCCTGCTCACCGGCGAGGACGCGGGCCCCGGGCTGCTGCGGTCCCGGCGGGAGGCGGCGCCGCGCGGGAGCGTGCCGGAGGAGCCCGGGGGAGGCAGTGCCGAACTGCGCCGGGTCGCCTTCGCCAGCGCCGTCTCCGACGGGCCCGTCGCGATCTTCGACCCCTGCTGCCCGGCCGGCTCGGACGGCACCACCAAGCCCGTCCAGGTCGGCGAGGTGCACCGCTACCCGTTCAACTCCCCGTGCGCCGGGGCCCTGCGCACCGCCCAGGTACGGGTCGTCGCGGGCCGGGACGCCACGGAGGGGCCGGAGCTGGGCGCCGTCCTGCAGTCCACCCTCGTGGTGCCGATGGTCGCCCGCGACACGGTCGTCGGCCTGGTCCAGTTCTCCCGTACCAAGGGCAGCGAGCCGTTCGGCGAGCGGGACACCGCGCTCGCCGTCGAACTGGCCGCCCGCGCCGCCGTCTGCATCGACAACGCCCGGCTCTACCGCCGCGAGCACGAGCGCGCCCTGATCCTCCAGCGCAGCCTGCTGCCGCCGGGCGACCCCGAGGCCGCCGGACTCGACATCGCCTGCCGCTATCTGCCCGGCAACGAGGCCACCGAGGTCGGCGGCGACTGGTTCGACGTGATCGAACTGCCCGGCCACCGCACCGCCCTGGTCGTCGGCGACGTGATGGGCCGCGGCCTGCGCGCCGCCGTCGCGATGGGCGAACTGCGCACCGCGGTACGGACCCTGGCCCTGCTCGACCTGGAACCCGCCGAGGTGCTCTCCGCCCTGGACGAGATCGCCCGGGGCCTCGGCACGCCCGGCGGCTCCCGCGCGGACGGCCGTCCCGCCCACCGCGCCCCGCGCGCCGGGCGCGGTGCGCAGCGCCCCGAAGCCACGGCCTCGGACCTCTCCGAGGTCTACCTGGCCACCTGCGTGTACGCCGTCTACGACCCGGTCACCCGGCGCTGCACCTTCGCCAACGCCGGGCATCTGCCGCCGGTGCTGGTCGAACCCGGCGCGGGCGCCGAACTGCTGGACGTACCGCCCGGCATGCCGCTCGGCGTCGGCGGCGAGCCGTTCGAGGAGATCGAGGTCGAGCTGCCCGACGGCGCCCTCCTCGCGCTCTACACCGACGGCCTCGTCGAGTCCCGCGACCACGCCCTGGACGAGGGGCTCCAGGCGTTCCGCACGGCGCTGACCGGCACCGCCCCGGCCCCGGCCGCGCACGGCGGCTCCGCGGGCTCGCTGGAGGACCTCTGCGACCGCGTCCTCGACACCCTGAACACCCATCACGGCGAGGACGACATCGCCCTGCTCATGGCCCGGGTCCAGGGGCTGCCCACCGAGTCCGTCGGCGACTGGCGGCTGCCCAGCGAGCCCCGCTCCGTCGGGCGCGCCCGCGAACTGGCCCGCGACCAGCTGGAGTCCTGGGACCTGGACGACCTGGTGGACACCACCGAACTCCTGGTCAGCGAGCTGGTCACCAACGCCCTGCGGTACGGCGAGGGAGAGATCCGGCTGCGCCTGCTGCTGGACCGCAGCCTGGTCTGCGAGGTATGGGACGGCGGCCTGGTCCAGCCCCGCCGCCGCCGCGCCCGCGACACCGACGAGGGCGGCCGCGGCCTCCAGCTGGTCGGCCTGCTCAGCGCCGCCTGGGGCAGCCGCCGTACCCCGCGCGGCAAGACGGTCTGGTTCGAACTGGGGCTGCCGGACGGCGAGTCGCCGGGAGCGGACTCGGTGGAGGCGCTGCTCAGCCTGTTCTGACACGGGCAGGCCGGGGGCTGCGGTGGAGCCCCCGGCCCCCGGTCACCGCTGACCGTGGCGGCGGAGTCCGGTCACGGTGCGCCGCGGCGGCGGATCTTGTCGCCCAGCCAGACCAGCGGGTCGTACTTGCGGTCCACCGCCCGCTCCTTGAGCGGGATCAGCGCGTTGTCCGTGATCCGGATGTTCTCCGGGCACACCTCGGTGCAGCACTTGGTGATGTTGCAGTAGCCCAGGCCGTGCTCCTCCTGGGCGCCGCGCTTGCGGTCCAGGCCGGACTCGGCCGCCGCGTCCAGGGGGTGCATGTCCAGCTCGGCGATCCGCATCAGGAAGCGGGGCCCGGCGAACGCCGGCTTGTTGTCCTCGAAGTCCCGCACCACATGGCAGGTGTCCTGGCACAGGAAGCACTCGATGCACTTGCGGAACTCCTGCGAGCGCCCCACGTCCTCCTGCGCCATCCGGTACTCGCCGGGCCCCAGGTCCGCCGGCGGCACGAACGACGGCACCTCGCGTGCCTTGGCGTAGTTGAACGACACGTCCGTCACCAGGTCCCGGACTACCGGGAAGGCCCGCAGCGGGGTGATGGTGACGGTCTCGTCGCGGGCGAACACCGACATCCGGGTCATGCACAGCAGGCGCGGCCGTCCGTTGATCTCCGCGCTGCACGAACCGCACTTGCCCGCCTTGCAGTTCCACCGCACCGCCAGGTCCGGGGCCTGGGTCGCCTGGAGCCGGTGGACGATGTCCAGGACGACCTCGCCTTCGTGCACCTCGACCCGGAAGTCCGCCAGGTCCCCGCCGTCGGCGTCGCCGCGCCACACCCGGAAGTGCGCCTGGTATCCAGGGGAAGTCGGCTCGCTCACTGGCTCAGCTCCTCGTCCGTCAGGTACTTCACCAGTTCTTCCTTCTCGAACAGCGCCATCAGATCGGGGCGGATGGGTGGGGCCGTGATACGGGTGAGCCGGATCCGGTTCGGTCGGGCGTCCGCCGCCGAGAGGTCCGCCGAGGGGTCCGCCAGCCGGCATTCGAGCACGATCCGGCGCCACTGCCGGTCCATTTGCGGGCAGTCGTCGCGGGTGTGCCCGCCGCGGCTCTCGGTACGCTCCAGCGCCGCGCGGGCCACACACTCGCTGACCAGCAGCATGTTCCGCAGATCGATCGCCAGGTGCCAGCCGGGATTGAACTGGCGGTGGCCCTCGACCCCGGCGCGGCGCGCCCGTACCCGCAGGTCGGCGAGGCGGCGCAGCGCCTCCTCCATCTCGTCGGCCCGCCTGATGATGCCGACCAGGTCGTTCATCGACTGCTGGAGCTCCTGGTGGAGCGTGTACGGGTTCTCGGCGGGGGGCTTGGCCGGGTTCTCGGCGGAGGCCTCGGCCGGGCCGCGTCCGGCGTCGTCCCCGGAGCTGAACGGGCGCAGCGCCTCGGCCGCCGCCCGCTCCACCTCCGTCTCGTCGGGCACCGGCCGGTCGCCCGCCCCGGTCCGGGCGGCGTACTCGGCCGCGTGCAGCCCGGCGCGCCGTCCGAAGACCAGCAGGTCTGACAGGGAGTTGCCGCCGAGCCGGTTGGAGCCGTGCATGCCGCCGGCGACCTCGCCGGCGGCGAACAGCCCGGGTACGCCGACGGCGGCCGCGGTGTCCGGCTCGACCTGCACGCCGCCCATCACGTAGTGGCAGGTCGGGCCGACCTCCATCGGCTCGGCGGTGATGTCGACGTCCGCCAGCTCCTTGAACTGGTGGTGCATGGACGGCAGCTTCCGCTTGATCACCTCGGCGGGCAGCCGGGTGGACACATCGAGGAAGACCCCGCCGTGCGGGGAGCCGCGGCCCGCCTTCACCTCGGCGTTGATTGCGCGGGCGACCTCGTCGCGGGGCAGCAGCTCGGGCGGGCGGCGCGCCTGGTCCGGGCGCTCGTACCAGCGGTCGCCCTCGTCCTCGGTCTCGGCGTACTTCTCCTTGAAGACATCCGGGATGTAGTCGAACATGAACCGCTTGCCGTCGCTGTTGCGCAGCACGCCGCCGTCGCCGCGGACGGACTCGGTCACGAGGATGCCCTTCACCGACGGCGGCCAGACCATGCCGGTGGGGTGGAACTGCACGAACTCCATGTTGATCAGCGACGCCCCGGCGAGCAGCGCCAGCGCGTGCCCGTCCCCGGTGTACTCCCAGGAGTTCGAGGTCACCTTGAAGGACTTGCCGATGCCGCCGGTGGCCAGCACCACGGCCGGGGCCTCGATGACGAAGAAGCGCCCGGACTCGCGCTCGTACCCGAAGACCCCGGCGACCGCGCCGTCGGACTTGAGCACCCGGGTGACGGTGCACTCCTGGAAGACCTTGAGCCGGGCCTCGTGGTCGCCGAGCTCGGCGAGGTCCTGCTGCTGGAGGGAGACGATCTTCTGCTGGAGGGTGCGGATCAGCTCCAGCCCGGTACGGTCCCCGACGTGCGCCAGCCGCGGGTACTCGTGCCCGCCGAAGTTCCGCTGGGAGATCTTCCCGTCCGGGGTGCGGTCGAACAGCGCGCCCCAGGTCTCCAGCTCCCAGACCCGCTCCGGCGCCTCCTGCGCGTGCAGCTCGGCCATCCGCCAGTTGTTGAGGAACTTGCCCCCACGCATGGTGTCGCGGAAGTGGACCTGCCAGTTGTCGCTGCTGTTGACGTTGCCCATGCTGGCCGCGATGCCGCCTTCGGCCATCACCGTGTGGGCCTTGCCGAACAGTGACTTGCAGATGACGGCGCAGCGCAGGCCCTGCTCACGGGCCTCGATGGCGGCGCGCAGGCCGGCGCCGCCCGCGCCGATCACCACGACGTCCCATGCCTGCCGGTCGACTCGCGTCATCAGAAGAACCTCGGATCGTCGAAGGCGCCGGTGGCCAGGAGGTAGACGTAGAAGTCGGCGAGGGCGACGCTGACCAGGGAGAACCAGGCCAGCTTGGCGTGCCGGGCGTTGAGCGCGCCGACCCAGCCCCACAGCCGGTAGCGCACCGGATGCTTGGAGAAGTGCTTGAGCCGTCCGCCGACGATGTGCCGGCAGGAGTGGCAGGAGAGGGTGTACGCCCAGATCAGCACGATGTTCACGAGGAAGACCAGGGTGCCGAGCCCCATGTGGCCCCAGCCGTAGTCCTCGTCCCGGAAGGCGAGCACGGTGTCGTACGTGAGGATGCCGGCGACCAGCAGCGCCGCGTAGAAGAAGTAGCGGTGGCTGTTCTGCAGGATCAGCGGGAAGCGGGTCTCGCCGGTGTAGCGGGCGCGCGGCTCGGGAACGGCGCAGGCGGGTGGCGAGGACCAGAAGCCGCGGTAATACGCCTTGCGGTAGTAGTAGCAGGTCAGCCGGAAGCCCAGCGGGAAGATGAGGATCAGCAGCGCGGGGGACAGGCCCCACCAGCTGCCGAAGAGGTCCCAGTTGGGGCCGGAGCGCATCGTCTCGCAGCGGTCGGCCAGACAGGGCGAGTAGAACGGCGAGACGTACGGCGCCGCGTAGTAGTCGGCGTCGGCGAAGGCCCGCCAGGTCGAGTAGACGACGAACGCGAGCAGCCCGGCCGCGGTGGCGGCGGGCGCCAGCCACCAGCGGTCGGTGCGGAGATGGCGGGCGGGGATGGCGGCGCGCGACGGATCGTGCACGCCGTGTGATCGCGGATGGGCTCGGGGGTCGGTACCAGTGGCCAAGGCGGACTCCGCGGGTGATGGTGAGGACGGGCGGCATTCGGCCCGTCCGTCAGGTGAGGACCGGGCTCCGGGGCGGGCCCCAGTCGAAGAGGACAACTGGGGCCCGCTCCGTCGCGTTACGGTGCGTGCCGGTCCCGCGCGCCGAGCCCCTCGTCATCCGCGTCCGACCACAGGGAGCTGTCGTACGGCGTGTCGGGGATCGTCACCATCTCCCGACGTGGTTTCTCGGCGGGTGCGGACTCGCGCAGCAGGGCGAGGCTCTCCCGCAGATGGTGGCTGTCGGAGCGGAGACGCTTGATGTCCAGACCGCCGCCGACCTGCTGTTCCAGTCGGACGATGGCGCGGTCCAGGTCGTCGAGGCAGCGCTGAGCTGCTGTCAAGTCGTCGGTTACGGACATGACTTGCCCTCACTTCTGCGGTAGCGCTTCTGCGGTTGCGGGCGGCGACGCTCATGCGACAGAGAGTGTCGCGCGGTGCGGTGGGGTTGGGAAGGGGATCTGTCGCGATCGCGGCAAGTCACCGGTCGATACGCGCCGCCACGCGCCGGGGGCGCGCGCCGAAGCCGGTTGGTCCGTACGGAAGCCGGTTGGTCCGTACAGGTGGCCTCGGTTCCGCCCGCCGCCGTGTCGACGTGCTGCCGGGTGAACCATCGCTTTCAGTGTGGGGGCAGTATAAGCGATCAGGTGGCAAAACAGGACAAAAGCAAACACGCGCGTCATCGCGCATCCGGAGGTACGACCCATGCCCAACGACACGCGACGCCGTACCGCGCTGTTCGCCGTGGGGGTGCTCCTCCCGGTGCCCGTACTCGCCGGATGCGGTTCCGACGAGACCGACGCCAAACCGGTGGCCGCCGTCCAGGACGTGGCCCCCGCCCCGCTCGACAAGCTGCGCGACGGGGGGACGTTGCGCTGGGCGCTGGACGCCGCGCCCCCCACCTTCAACGCCTTCCAGGCCGACGCGGACGCCGGGACCGAACGGATCACGGGCGCGGTGCTGCCCTCGCTCTTCACCCTCGACAGCCAGGGGAGGCCGCACCGCAACCCCGACTACCTGCGCTCCGCCGAGGTCGTCCGGCGCGCGCCGGAACAGGTCGTGGTCTACCGGCTGAACCCCGACGCGGTCTGGAGCGACGGCCGCCGGATCGGCGTGGCGGACTTCACCGCCCAGTGGAAGGCCCTGCGCGGCGCCGACAACAGGTTCTGGACCGCGCGCAACGCCGGGTACGACCGCATCGCGAAGATCGCGGCGGGGGAGAAGAAGGGCGAGGTCAAGGTCACCTTCGCCAAGCCGTACGCCGACTGGGCCTCGCTGTTCAGCCCGCTGTACCCGCGCTCGGTCATGGGCAGCCCCACCGGCTTCAACGACCGGGCCCGCAAGGAGCTGAAGGTCACCGCCGGACCGTTCCGGATCCGGTCCAAGGGAGCCAAGGCCGTCACCCTCGTCCGGAACCCGCGGTGGTGGGGCGACCGGGCCCGGCTGGACCGCATCGTCTTCCGGGCCGTGCCGCGCGACCGGCGCGCCGCCGCCCTCGCCGCCGGCGAACTGGACCTGGCCGAGACCGACGCGGTCACCGCGGCCCGGATCCTGGAGGCGGGCGACCCGAGGGGCAAGGACACCGGCCGGACGCCCGCGGCGGCGCTGCGCGCCTGGGCCGGGCGGAACGGCTCACCGAGCATGCGCGCCGAGTACGCCAAGGAGCGCTCCGAACTGGCGGCGCTGCGCAGGCTGACCGTACGCAAGGCACTGGAGCCCGCGTACACCCAGCTCGCCCTCAACGGCACCGCGGGCCCGCTCACCGATGAGCGCGTCCGCCGCGCCGTGGCGGGCGCCATCGACCGCGAGAAGCTGGCGCAGGCGGTGCTGGCGCCTCTGGGCCTGCCCCCCGAGCCGCTCGGCAGCCATCTGCTGATGCGGACGCAGGCCGGCTACCGGGACGGCAGCGGCGCCCTGGGCGACCGGGACCCGCAGGCCGCGCAGGCGGCGCTCGCCGACGCGGGCTGGCAGGAGGGTGGCACGAAGCGGACCCCGGAGTCGGAACGCCGCCAGGAAGCGAGGGCGGAGGCCAAGCGGGAAGCGAAAGCGGAAGCCCAGCAGCACGCGGGGACCAAGCCCCGCCCGGCCGCCGGACAGGGCCCGGACGCCGACGCCGGGCGCGACCACCCCCGGCAGGCCAGGCCGCAGAGCACTCCCGTACGCACCAAGAACGGCAAGCCGCTGACCCTGCGCTTCGTCCTGCCCGACGGCCCCGGTTCCGCCCCGCTGCGCGCCGTAGGCGACCGGATCGCGCGGATGCTGGCGGGCATCGGCGTCGGCACGGAGATCGTCAAGGTCAGGAACGCCAGCTACTTCAGCGACCACATCGCCTCCGGCGAGTTCGACCTGGCCCTCTACTCCTGGCCCGCCACCGCGTTCCCGGCCACGGACGCCCGCCCCGTCTACGCCAAGCCGCAGCCCGCGGCCGACGGCTCCCTGGTGGTGGAGCAGAACTACAGCCGGGTCGGCACGGACCAGATCGACCAGCTCTTCGAGAAGGCGGCCGCCGAACTGGACGAGGGCGCGGCCCGCGGGCTCGTCGGCCGCGCGGACGCCAGGATCTGGGCGGCGGCGGGCTCCATCCCGCTCTACCAGCGTCCTGAGCTGGTCGCGGCGGGGAAGTCCCTCGCCAACGCGGGTGCCTTCGGCTTCGGCACCCCCCGCTACCAGGACATCGGCTTCCGCAAGTAGCCCCTGACCAGCGAAAACGGGATATGGGGGACCGGTGGGTCGCCCAGGTCACATCCGCCGGGCGAGCCACTCGCCCGGCGGCCCCGTACCATGGGGTGAGGCCGTGGCGTGTCCAGCCCGGCAGGGCCCGCGTACGAGGCAACGTACGCGCAAGCCGTCCACTATTCCGGGAGAAGCGCCGCTCGTATGCCCACGCGCCACGACATCCGTAATGTCGCCATCGTCGCCCACGTCGACCACGGCAAGACGACCATCGTCGACGCCATGCTCAAGCAGGCCGGTGCCTTCGCCGCCCACCAGCTCGAGTCCGTCGACGACCGCGTCATGGACTCGAACGACCTGGAGCGTGAGAAGGGCATCACGATCCTCGCCAAGAACACGGCGGTGAAGTACCACCCCAAGGACGGCGGGGACCCGGTCACGATCAACATCATCGACACCCCCGGCCACGCCGACTTCGGCGGCGAGGTCGAGCGCGGTCTGTCGATGGTCGACGCCGTCGTGCTGCTCGTCGACGCCTCCGAGGGTCCGCTCCCGCAGACCCGCTTCGTGCTCCGCAAGGCCCTGCAGGCCCGGATGCCGGTCATCCTGTGCATCAACAAGACCGACCGCCCGGACTCCCGCATCGACGAGGTCGTCAACGAGACGTACGACCTCTTCCTCGACCTGGACGCGGACGAGGAGCAGATCGAGTTCCCGATCGTCTACGCCTGCGGCCGCGACGGCATCGCCTCGCTCACCAAGCCGGAGGACGGCACGGTCCCGGCCGACAGCAACAGCCTGGAGCCGTTCTTCTCCACGATCCTGGAGCACGTCCCGGCCCCGTCGTACGACGAGGCCGCGCCCCTCCAGGCCCACGTCACCAACCTCGACGCCGACAACTTCCTCGGCCGTATCGCGCTGCTCCGCGTCGAGCAGGGCGAGCTGCGCAAGGGCCAGACGGTCGCGTGGATCAAGCGGGACGGCACGATCTCCAACGTCCGCATCACCGAGCTGATGATGACCGAGGCGCTCACCCGCAAGCCGGCCGAGGTCGCCGGCCCCGGTGACATCTGCGCCGTCGCCGGTATCCCGGACATCATGATCGGCGAGACGCTGGCCGACCCGGAGAACCCGATCGCGCTGCCGCTGATCACGGTCGACCAGCCCGCCATCTCCATGACCATCGGTACGAACACCTCGCCGCTCGTCGGCCGCGGTGGCACCGGCAAGGGCGCGGACGCCAAGTCCGCGGTCAAGGACCGCAAGGTCACCGCCCGTCAGGTCAAGGACCGTCTGGACCGCGAGCTCGTCGGTAACGTCTCGCTCCGCGTCCTCGACACCGAGCGCCCGGACGCCTGGGAGGTCCAGGGCCGTGGTGAGCTCGCGCTCGCCATCCTGGTCGAGCAGATGCGCCGCGAGGGCTTCGAGCTCACCATCGGCAAGCCGCAGGTCGTCACCAAGGAGGTCGACGGCAAGATCCACGAGCCCGTCGAGCGTCTGACGGTCGACGTGCCCGAGGAGCACATGGGCGCGGTCACGCAGCTCATGGGTGTCCGCAAGGGCCGGATGGACAACATGTCCAACCACGGCTCCGGCTGGGTCCGCATGGAGTTCGTCGTTCCGTCCCGTGGCCTCATCGGCTTCCGTACGGAGTTCCTGACCAACACCCGCGGTACGGGTATCGCCCACTCGATCCACGAGGGTCACGAGCCGTGGTTCGGCCCCCTGACCACCCGTAACAACGGTTCGCTGATCGCCGACCGCGCGGGTGCGGTCACCGCCTTCGCGATGACCAACCTGCAGGAGCGCGGCGTCCTGTTCACCGACCCCGGCACCGAGGTGTACGAGGGCATGATCGTCGGCGAGAACTCGCGCTCCGACGACATGGACGTGAACATCACCAAGGAGAAGAAGCTCACCAACATGCGCTCCTCCTCGGCCGACTCCTTCGAGGCGATCGTCCCGCCGCGCAAGCTCTCGCTCGAGCAGTCCCTGGAGTTCTGCCGCGACGACGAGTGCGTCGAGGTCACCCCGGAGGCGGTCCGCATCCGCAAGGTGAACCTGGACCAGCGGGAGCGGGCGCGCGCCGCCTCGCGGGCGAAGCACTCCTGAACCGTCATATGTAGCTGACCCGTTATACGTAGCGCGACGGCCCGGACTCCTCCGATACCAGCGGAGGGTCCGGGCCTTCGTCATGTCAGGAAGTTGCCAGTCAATTGGTTATTCACGAGCGGCTGTCCGCATAGCGGCGAGGGGCATCCGGATGATGCGTTAACAGTCCGTTTCGCGTGCGTCTGTCTGGGACGGCTTTGTCCGGATATCGACGCTCCGCGCGTAGATGATGTGACCAAAGCGAGACCCTTTAAGTGTGGTTTATGGGCCTGACGTGCTCAATCATGGGGTCCATTGAGCTCGGGTCAATGGGTCACGCGCTGTGGGGAGCGCTGGCCTACGAGCGAACTCGGGGGGTACCTGGTCTTCGCCGCTGTCAGGGGTGTCAGCGTGTTGTCCGGTGCCTCCTTCTCGTAGTGACAGTGACTCCTGAGGAGGCAAACCCATGCGCGGTGCCAAGAGCGCCAAGTGGGTCGCGATGGCGGCGGTTGTGGCGCTGGCCGCGACCGCTTGTGGCGGCGACGACAGCGGTAGCGGCAACAGTGACGCGGACATCAACAAGGGCACGGCGAACCCGGAGGGGATCGTCAAGGCCCAGCTGAGCGAGCCGCAGCACCCGCTGCAGCCGGCCAACGCCAAGGAAAGCCAGGGCTCTCGGGTCCTGCGCACCATCTTCGCGGGTCTGGTCGACTACGAGCCCAACAGCCCTGACGCCAAGCTGGTGAACGTCAACGCGGAGTCGGTCACGCCGAACAAGGACTCCTCGGTCTGGACCGTCAAGCTCAAGCCGGGCTGGAAGTTCCACGACGGCACCCCGGTCACCGCCGAGTCCTACGTGAACTCCTGGAACTGGTCGGCGAACGTCAAGAACGCCCAGACCAACTCCAGCTGGTTCGCCGACATCAAGGGCTACGAGGACGTCCACCCGGAGAAGGGTGACCCGAAGTCCGACAAGATGTCCGGCCTGAAGGTCGTCAACGACAACGAGTTCACGATCACGCTCAACAGCTCGGTCTCGTACTTCGCGTACAAGCTGGCCTACGACGTGTGGGCGCCGCTGCCGGAGGGCTTCTTCAAGGACCCCAAGGGCTACGGCGAGAAGCCGGTCGGCAACGGTCCCTACAAGTTCGTCAAGTGGGACCACAACAAGATCGTCCAGGTGCGCAAGTTCGACGGCTACCAGGGCCCGAACAAGGCCAAGAACGGCGGCATCGACTTCATCAACTACACGAAGGCCGAAGCCGCCTACGCCGACCTGCGCTCGAACAACGTGGACTGGATCGAGCTGGTCCCGTCGACCTCGCTCGCCAACTACAAGCAGGACCTTGGCGCCCGCGCCATCGACCAGGAGTACTCCGCGGTCCAGTCGATCGTCCCGGCCTTCTACACCAAGCAGTGGAAGGACATTGACCCCAAGGTCATCCAGGGCCTGTCGATGGCGATCAACCGTGACGTGATCACCAAGACCGTGCTGCACGGCTCCCGCACCCCGGCGGACAGCTTCGTCGCCCGCGGCGTGCTGGGCCACAAGCCCGGTGCCCTCGGCGACATCGTGAAGTACGACGCGGCCAAGGCCAAGAAGCTGATCGAAGAGGGCGGCGGCGTCCCGGAGAACAAGATCTCCATCCAGTACAACGCCGACCTGGACCACAAGCCGTGGGTCGACGCCGTCTGCAACAGCATCAAGCAGGCCGTGAACGTGGACTGCGTCGGCGACCCGAAGCCGACCTTCCAGGCCGACCTGGACGCGCGTGACAAGCACCAGGTCAAGTCGATGTACCGCGGTGGCTGGGTGCTCGACTACCCGGTCAACTCCAACTTCATGCGTGACCTGTACGGCTCCAAGGCTGCCGGTAACACCAGCGGTTACGCCAACAAGAAGTTCGACGAGCTCGCGGCCAAGGCCGACAAGGCTCCCACGCTCGACGAGACGGTGAAGCTCTACCAGGAGGCGGAGCAGATCCTGGTCAAGGACATGCCGGCCATCCCGCTCTGGTACTACAAGGTCAACAGCGGTCAGTCCACCAAGATCCTCGGGAAGATCCCGTACGGTCAGGACGGCGACCCGATCTTCGACCAGGTCCAGGTGAAGAAGTAAGCATCGGGACAGCTTGCCGGTGCCGCCGTTCCGGACAACGGACGGCGGCACCGGCTCGCGGGCGTAGGTCCGTACCGCCGCGCGCCCACCCTTGATGCGCGGATCGTACGAAGGCCGCCGCCGCCCCCCAACGGCATGGAGGCATGATGGGGCGCTACGTCGTCAGGCGACTGCTCCAGATGATCCCGGTGTTCATCGGGACCACTCTGTTGATTTTCCTCATGGTCAATATTCTCCCCGGCGACCCCATCAAGGCGATGTGGGGAGACAAGGCGCCAGACCCGGCCACGGTCGCGAGGCTGCGCCACGAATACGGGCTCGACCAACCCGTGCTGCAGCAGTATTGGGACTACATGGTCCGGCTCTTCCAGGGCGATTTCGGTAAGACCTTCGGTGGCCGCCCGGTCATCGAGGAGATCAACCAGGCGTTCCCGACCACCCTGCGGCTGACCGGGGTCGCGCTCGCCATCGAGATCGTCGTCGGCATCGGCCTGGGTGCCTGGGCCGGGCTCAAGGCGGGCAAGGCCGCCGACACCGGCGTGCTGGTCTTCACGCTCATCGTCATCTCGATCCCGGTGTTCGTCCTCGGCTACCTCGCCCAGTTCCTCTTCGCAGACGAACTCGGCTGGGTGTCGCCGAACGTCCAGGACTCCACGGATATCAGTCAGTTGCTGGTGCCGGGCCTTGTGCTGGCCCTGCTTTCCATGGCGTATGTGGCACGGCTGACCCGTACCACCTTCGCGGAGAACCTGCGCGCCGACTACATGCGTACCGCGCTCGCCAAGGGCCTGCCGCGCCGCCGCATCGTCGGCGTCCACCTGCTGCGGAACTCGCTCATTCCGGTGATCACTTTCCTCGGCGCCGACCTCGGCAGCCTGCTGGGCGGCGCGGTCGTCACCGAGGGCATCTTCAACGTCAAGGGTGTGGGCTACGTCCTCTACCGGGCGCTCCAGGGCAAGGAGGGCACCACGATCGTCGGTGTCGTCACGATCCTGGTCCTCATCATCCTGGTGATCAACCTGCTCATCGACCTGCTGTACGCGGTCCTGGACCCGAGGATCCGGTATGCCTGACGTGACCAAGACCCAGTCCGGCACGGCGGACACCATGGTGGCGGACGCGGTGACGGCAACGGGCGCCGCCGCAACGGAGCACCAGGAGAAGCCGCGCTCCCTGTGGGGCGACGCCTGGTACGACCTGCGCCACCGGCCGATGTTCTGGATCTCGGCGGCGCTGCTGGCACTGCTGCTGACGATCGCGGCGTTCCCCGGCCTGTTCACCGACGCCGACCCCACCAAGGGCGATCTGACCAACCACTTCCTGACGAAGCCGGAGCTGTCGCACTTCTTCCAGGCCGACTGGTTCGGCTATGACGGGCAGGGGCGCTCCATCTACTCCCGGGTCATCTACGGCACCCGCGCCTCGATCCTCGTCGGCGTCGGCGTGACCGTGGTGGTCACCCTCTTCGGCGGACTGGTGGGCATGCTCGCCGGGTACTTCGGCGGCTGGTTCGACGCGGTCCTCTCCCGGATCACGGACATCTTCTTCGGCATTCCGTTCCTGCTCGGCACCATGGTGGCGCTCAACGCCTTCACGGAGCGCAAGGTGTACACGGTGGTGCTGGCCCTGGCCTTCCTCGGCTGGACCTCCATCGCCCGCGTGACGCGCAGCTCCGTCATCACCGCCAAGCAGGCGGACTATGTGACGGCGGCCCGCGCACTGGGTGCCGGCACCGGCCGGATCCTGTGGCGCCACGTCCTGCCCAACGCGATCGCGCCCACCATCGTGGTTGCGACCATCGCGCTGGGTGCGTACATCTCGGCCGAGGCCACCCTGTCCTACCTGGGCATGGGCCTGGCGGCGCCGACGATCTCCTGGGGCATCGACATCTCCGATGCCCAGACGGCGATCCGCGACAACCCGCACGTCCTGATGTTCCCGGCCGGAATGCTGAGCCTCACCGTGTTCGCGTTCATCATGCTCGGCGACGCCGTCCGCGACGCCCTCGACCCGAAGCTGCGCTGAGGAGGGCGTTAAGTGACCACCATCGAGAAGACCGCGTCCGTCCCGGCGCCGCGCTCCGGCGACGACGGCGGCACCCCGCTGCTGGAAGTCCGCGACCTGCACGTGGAGTTCCACACCCGCGACGGAGTCGCCAAGGCCGTCAACGGCGTCAACTACGACGTCAGCGCCGGTGAGACGCTCGCCGTCCTCGGCGAGTCGGGCTCCGGCAAGTCGGTGACCGCGCAGGCCATCATGGGCATCCTGGACATGCCGCCCGGCAGGATCCCGCAGGGCCAGATCCTCTACCGCGGCCAGGACATGCTCACCATGAGCAACGAGGAGCGGCGGAAGATCCGCGGCCGGAAGATCGCGATGATCTTCCAGGACGCGCTGTCCGCCCTCAACCCGGTGCTCTCCGTCGGCTACCAGCTCGGCGAGATGTTCCGCGTCCACCAGGGCCTCTCCAAGAAGGAGGCCAAGGCCAAGGCCATCGAGCTGATGGACCGGGTCCGTATTCCGGCGGCGAAGGAGCGGGTGGGGGATTATCCGCACCAGTTCTCGGGCGGTATGCGGCAGCGCATCATGATCGCCATGGCGATGGCGCTGGAGCCGGACCTGATCATCGCCGACGAGCCCACCACCGCTCTCGACGTGACGGTGCAGGCCCAGGTGATGGACCTGCTCGCGGAGCTTCAGCGCGAGTTCAACATGGGTCTGATCCTGATCACGCACGATCTGGGTGTCGTCGCCGATGTGGCGGACAAGATCGCGGTGATGTACGCGGGCCGGATCGTGGAGACGGCGCCGGTGCACGAGCTGTACAAGCGGCCCGCGCACCCGTACACCCGCGGCCTGCTCGACTCCATCCCGCGCCTGGACCAGAAGGGCCAGGAGCTGTACGCGATCAAGGGCCTGCCGCCCAACCTGCTCAAGATCCCGTCGGGTTGCGCGTTCAACCCGCGCTGCCCGAAGGCCCAGGACATCTGCCGTACCGATGTGCCGGTCCTGCACGCGGTCGCCGAGCAGGACGGCACCGAGCTGCCCGGCCGCGGCAGCGCGTGCCACCTTTGGAAGGAGACGATCCATGGCTGACGAGAACGAGAGCATGAAGGCCGTGGAGGACGCGACTCCGAACGTGACCAAGGTCGAGGAGGTAGCGGCGGCCACCACCGAGGAGGCGGTCGCGGCCATCGAGGCGCCCGTCGAACGCGGCGAGCCGATCCTCCAGGTCCGCAACCTGGTCAAGCACTTCCCGCTGACCCAGGGCATCCTCTTCAAGCGGCAGGTCGGCGCGGTCAAGGCCGTCGACGGGGTCTCCTTCGACCTGTACCAGGGCGAGACCCTGGGCATCGTCGGCGAGTCCGGCTGCGGCAAGTCCACCGTCGCCAAGCTGCTGATGACGCTGGAGAAGGCCACCGCCGGCGAGGTCTTCTACAAGGGCCAGGACATCACCAAGCTGTCCGGGCGCGCCCTGAAGGCCGTTCGCCGCAACATCCAGATGGTCTTCCAGGACCCGTACACCTCGCTGAACCCCCGGATGACGGTGGGCGACATCATCGGCGAGCCGTACGAGATCCACCCGGAGGTGGCCCCCAAGGGCGACCGGCGGCGGAAGGTCCAGGAGCTGCTGGACGTCGTGGGTCTCAACCCGGAGTACATCAACCGGTACCCGCACCAGTTCTCGGGAGGTCAGCGGCAGCGCATCGGCATCGCGCGCGGACTGGCGCTGAACCCGGAGATCATCATCTGCGACGAGCCGGTCTCCGCGCTGGACGTCTCGGTCCAGGCGCAGGTCATCAACCTGATGGGGAAGCTGCAGGACGAGTTCAACCTCTCCTACCTCTTCATCGCCCACGACCTGTCGATCGTCCGGCACATCTCCGACCGGGTCGGCGTCATGTACCTCGGCAAGATGGCCGAGATCGGCACCGACATCGAGATCTACGACCACCCGACGCACCCGTACACCCAGGCGCTGCTGTCGGCGGTCCCGGTCCCGGACCCGGACTCCCGCGAGGGCCGCGAGCGGATCATCCTCTCCGGCGACGTCCCCAGCCCCGCCAACCCGCCGTCGGGCTGCCGCTTCCGCACCCGCTGCTGGAAGGCGGAGGACAAGTGCGCCAAGGAGACCCCGCTGCTGGCGATACCCGAGCGCTTCAAGGGCTCGGACTCGCCGGCGGCGCACGAGTCGGCGTGCCACTTCGCGGAGGAGAAGGACGTCGTCCACGCGTGACGCCGCTCGCTGAGGGTTAGCCGAACAGGGCGCCCCGCACCATGGTCGGCCATGGCGCGGGGCGCCCTGTGCGTTGTGCCCGATCAGCCCGCGGGTGTGTCCGGCCCGCGCCAAGTCGGCATGACCTCGCGGCGGGCCGCGTCCAGCAGTTCTCCGAGCTCGGCGGCGGCGCTTCGGGCGGCTTCGCGGCTCTCCGCCTCGGCGACTGCCCGCTCCAGCTCTTCCAGCCGCTCAGCGCGTCGGGGGAAGCGCCGCAGCGCTACGAAGACCCCCCAGAGATGCAGAAAGGTACGCATCGGAACGGTGCTGTCGAACTGCACCGCTTCCTGCCAGGCATCGTGGAACTCGGCTTCGAAGCGCACGGACGCGCTCAGGTCCAGGGTGCGAACGGCGACTCTCAGCGCCTGTTCCGTCAGCGGTGGCATGGGGAACAGCGGCTCGTCGTCGTGCTGGGAGTGCCGCACGGCTTCACTCCGCCGGGTGCGGCTTGGCCGACATGGTGAACCAGACCGCCTTGCCGTTGGGGTACCGGTCGATGCCCCAGTCGTCGGCGCAGCTCTCGACCAGCGCCAGCCCGCGTCCGCTCTCGTCGCCGTCCCGGGCCGCGCGCGGTTCCGGCAGCCCGGGGCCGGTGTCCCATACGGCGACACGGAGGTCGGGTGGCTCGGGCTCCCACTCCATGCTGATGAAGGTGTCGGTCGTGGCGCTGCGGTACGCGTTGGTCGCCAGCTCGGAGACGAGGAGTTCGGCGGTGTCGGTGATGCAGGTGAGGCGTGCCGCCTTGAGGATGCTGCGGATGGTGGCTCTGACGACGCCGATCGCGCGGGGGTCGTGGGGGATGAACAGTCCGTAGGACCAGGCTTCTTCGGGCATGCGCATGTGGCAGCCTCCAGTGAGTACCTTATGTGACTGGCGCCATACGAAAGGTAGCGGCTAGCGTTGTTAATTAACAACCTGTTGTCGCGAAAGGGGAGAGAGTCATGGGGCTGCGGGCCAATCCCACATACCGTCAGCGCCGCTTCGGGGCAGAGGTTCGAAAGGTGCGCGAACGTGCGGGTCTGAGCGTCGGTCAGAGCGCTGCGGTGATGGGCATGCAGCAGGCGCACATCAGCAGTGTGGAGACCGGGCGTACCAGCTTGTCACCGGAGCGGTTGCGCGCCCTTGCGGCGGCAGGTGGTAGTGAAGATGCAACGTACGTTGACGCGCTGGTGGAGATGGGGCAGGCGTCGGGCAAGGGCTGGTGGACGCCATATCGGGGCCACGTCCGGCCGTCGCTCCTCGACATCGCGGAGCTTGAGGCCGGTGCGGAACGCATCATCAGCTACGAGCCGATGTTCATCCCGGGACTGCTGCAGACGCCGGAGTACGCGACCGTCATCCATCATGGCGGCTACGCCCGCGGGTCCAGGGAGGAGCTGGACGAGGCGATCCGGTTCCGCCTCCAGCGGCAGCACATACTGACCGGGGATCGGGCGCCTCACTTCCACGCGGTCGTCCACGAAGCGGCGCTGCACGTCTCGCTGGGCAGCCGAGAGATCATGCGTGATCAGCTGTTCCGGCTGATTGAGGTCTCGCGCCTGCCCAACGTGACCGTCCAAGTCCTGCCGTTCGACGGGCCAGTGGGTTTCGGCACGTCCTTCACGATGGTGCAACCGAACGTCGTGGAACTGAGCACCGTCGTTGTGGCTCACGTCGAGCAGTCCCTCTATCTCGGGGAGGCGGATGAGCTTGCGAGGTACAAGCAAGTGTTCGCTAGGCTGCGGGAGATGGCGCTGCCTCCGGTTGACGCCGCCATGCCGCCGGAGGCACACGTGGCCCAGGACTCGCTGGGGCTGATCCAGCGACTCCTGTACCCGCTGCTCTAGGAAGGCCTTATGCCCCAGCTCAGATGGCAGAAGTCGAGCTTCAGTGAAGGAGGCGCCGATACTTGCGTGGAGGTTGCCGCCGACGCCATGGGAACAAGGCACCTCCGTGAGAGCGACGACCCCGGCACCGTCATCCGCACCAAGCCCGCCGCGCTCCGCGCGCTCATGCGGGCCGTCAGGCGCGGGGAGTTCGACCACCTCGCCGAGTGATCCGGCTAGCTTCACCCGCGCGCGGTATCGCCCGCCGACTCGGCCTCGAAGTACTCCACCGCCCGCCGGTAGCTGCTCATGGTCTGAGTGACGTGCCCGGTGACGTACAGCCCCGCACCCGCGATCGCCACGGGCAGGGACACGGCCAGCAGCCCGAGCATCTCAGACCACGGGCGGGCCTCCGGGCACCCGTCCAGCGGCTCGTCACCGAAGAGCACCGACTCGCATTCGATCGACCCGGGCCCATCGGTCTCGTACGGCATCATCAGCAGGTACGCGAACCAGACCCACAGCGCCCCGGTGACGAAGAAGAGGCCCCTGCCCCACGCCATCTTCCGCTCGGCCCGCCGCCGGAACTCCTCGTCATACTCCTTCGCGCTCGTCACGCGCCCTCCCCTGCCATGCCCCTGAGATCAATGGCACGCGACTATACCCCCGGCACTACGGGCGCAGCCGGTCCAAGAGCCCGTCCCCGTCCGGGTACGGCAGCTCCTGCGGCAGCAGCGCGGCCGCGGCGTCCGGCTCCCCGTCCCGTACGAGCGCTTGGATCTGGTGGGCGAGCGGCGTCACGTCGGTGATGCCGACGGTCCACTCGTCCGCGTACCGCCGCGCGGCCTCGCCGGAGAGCCCGAGCTGGAGGGAGCGGTAGGGGAGCGCCGTCAGCCGCAGGTCGCGTTCCGGGTCCCACTGCACGCGAGCGGGGCACCGCCTCACCTCACGCTTCCAGGAATCCCGGTCAGGGTGCAGGCCGCGTTCGTAGTGCGACAGACAGGCATTGCGCAACGCCCACTCGAACCCCTCGCGGCGGATCTCGACGGCCAGGACGGTCTCCTGTCCCTCCTTGGCGCCCCAGCCGCAGCGGTACATCATCCACAGGAACGAGGGCTTGATCCACGTCATCCGGTCCCGCTTCCATGCGGCGGGGAACCGCCCGTCGCGGGCGGCGGGCAGGCCGATGTGCGGGGCGTACGCCTGGTAGACGGTGACGGTGGTCGCGGTGTGCAGCGCGCGGACGCGCCGCTCGGGCTCGTGCATGGGGAAAGGGTGCACGTCCGCGCGCGGCCGGGCCACTGAATTCGTGGTGAGTCCCATGGGCGGTCCGATCGGTGGTCGCGATCGGTGACTTCGATCACCTCGGTGGATCAGACGTACGCCTGACCTGCCAGGATGCGGTATGACCAACCAACAACCCTCAGCCCCACGCCCGTTGCTGCGCCGCCCCGAGGACGGCGAACTCATCGACGTCGCGGGAGTGGCGCACTTCTTCCGGCTGACCGCTGAGCACACCGAAGGCCGCTTCTCCTTCGAGGAGTTCACCCTGGAGCCCGGCATCGTCGGCGCGCGACCGCACGTCCACCACGCCCATGACGAGTACTTCTACGTCCTGGAGGGCGAGTTGACCCTGCACGACGGCGAAGGGGAGGTGACGGTGGGACCCGGGAACCTGATGTCCGCGGTGCGCGGGACGCCGCACGGCTTCCGCAACGCCGGTACGGAGACCTGCCGCGCCCTGTGCCTCTACACCCCCGCCGGGTACGAGGGCTACTTCCGCGAGGTGCACGCCGCCGTCGCCGCCGGCGCCGAGGTGACGGACGAACTCCTCGCCGAGTTCCGCGGGCGTTTCCAGACGACCTCGCACGGCTGACCCACGGCCGAGGCCCGGGCCCGGCCGCGTCAGGCTCGGGCTCAGCCGCGTCAGGCGCGGGCCCGGCCGCGGCGGCCCTCCTCGTCGCGATCACCGCGATCACCCCGACGGCCTTCGTACGGCCGATCCGCTTCACTCGCCTTCACTCGTCCGGCGGGCCGTACGCATGCCCGAGCCCCGCCGGCCGAGCCGCCCCGCAGCCCCGCCCCCGACCCTGCGCCCGACCCCGGCCGCGCTCGTTCGGGTGAACCACACCCCACGCATACGGGCGGTTTATTGGCCGAACACGGGCAAATGGCGGGTCGGAAAGACGGCTTCCGTCATTGTTTAGGTGTCATCTGGGTCCAATGCCGGAGCTTCGACCCTGAGGAGGCACTCCATGAGGAGGCACTCCATGCGCACAGGCACGTGTACGGCCACGCGCGCGGCCACGCGCACCGCGCGCACCATGTGGGCCGCCTGCGCCGTGGCGGTGGTCGCCGTCGCGGCCGCGGCCTGCGGGGGCGGTGACGGCGGCGGAGGAGGCGGGGACGGGATCGTCCGTTCCTCGTGGGGCGACCCGCAGAACCCGCTGGAGCCCGCCAACACCAACGAGGTCCAGGGTGGCAAGGTCCTCGACATGGTCTTCCGCGGGCTCAAGCGGTACGACCCGAAGACCGGCGCGGCCCAGGACATGGTCGCCGAGAAGATCGAGACGAGCGACCAGCAGAACTACACCGTCACCATCAAGGACGGCTGGACGTTCAGCAACGGCGAGAAGGTCACCGCCAAGTCCTTCGTGGACGCCTGGAACTACGGCGCGAACCTCGACAACAAGCAGAAGAACGCCCACTTCTTCGAGTACATCAAGGGGTACGACAAGGTCCACCCGACCAAGGGTCAGCCGACCGCGAAGACACTTGAGGGACTCGCGGTCAAGGACGACCGGACCTTCACGGTCGCGCTCAAGCAGAAGTTCTCCACCTGGCCCGAGACCCTCGGCTACAACGCGTTCGCCCCGCTGCCCCGGGCGTTCTTCACCGACCACGCCGCGTGGGTGAAGAAGCCGATCGGCAACGGCCCGTACCAGGTCGACTCGTACACCCGGGGCTCGGTGATGAAACTCCGCAAGTGGGACGGCTACAAGGGTCCCGACCAGGCCCAGAACAACGGCGTCGACCTGCGCGTCTACACCGACAACAACACCGCCTACACCGACCTCCAGTCCGGCAACCTCGACCTGGTGGACGACATCCCCGCCGCCCAGCTGAAGAACGTCCAGAGCGACCTGGGCGACCGCTACATCAACCAGCCCGCCGGCATCATCCAGACCCTCGCCTTCCCGTTCTACGACAAGAACTGGAACGGCCCGGACTCCGACAAACTGCGCACGGGCATCTCCCGGGCCATCAACCGCAAGCAGATCACCGAGCAGATCTTCGAGAAGACCCGCACCCCCGCAACCGACTGGACCTCCCCCGTCCTGAGCGAGGACGGCGGCTACAAGTCCGGGCTGTGCGGCGACGCCTGCGACTACGACCCCGCGGCGGCCAAGAAGCTGATCGCCGAGGGCGGCGGCCTGCCCGGAGGCAGGATGACGATCACGTACAACTCCGACACGGGCTCGCACCGGGACTGGGTCGACGCGGTCTGCAACAGCGTCAACAACGCGCTGGACAAGGACAACGCCTGCGTGGGCAACCCGGTCGGCACCTTCGCGGACTATCGCAACCAGATCTCCGACCGGAAGATGAAGGGCCCGTTCCGGGCCGGCTGGCAGATGGACTACCCCCTGATCCAGAACTTCCTCCAGCCGCTGTACTACACCGATGCCTCGTCCAACGACGGGCACTGGAGTGACAGGAAGTTCGACGACCTGGTGGACCAGGCGAACGCCGAATCCGAACCGGCCAAGGCGGTGACCGGCTTCCAGGGCGCGGAGAACGTCCTCGCCCAGCAGATGCCCGCCATCCCGCTGTGGTACCAGAACGGCAGCGCGGGCTACTCCGACCGGCTCGGCGACGTCGCGCTGAACCAGTTCAGCGTCCCGGTCTACGACAAGATCAAGGTCAGCTGACCGGATGGGCCGCTATGTGATCCGGCGGCTGCTCCAGATGATCCCGGTGTTCATCGGGAGCACCTTCCTGATCTTCTTCATGGTGTACGCCCTGGGAGACCCGGTCGCCGCGCTCTTCGGCGACCGGGCCCCCGACCCCGCCACCGCCGCCCGCATCCGCAAGGAGCTGTACCTCGACGAGCCCCTGTGGCGGCAGTACGGGCACTACATGGGGCTGATCTTCCAGGGCGACTTCGGTACCGCCTTCAACGGCGAGCCCGTCACCGAGCTGATGCGGACCTCGTTCCCCGTCACCCTCCGGCTCACGATCGTGGCGGTCCTCTTCGAGATCGTCGTGGGCATCACCCTCGGCGTCTTCAGCGGACTGCGCCGCGGCCGCGCCCTGGACACGTCGGTCCTCCTGCTCACCCTGGTCGTCGTCTCCATCCCGACCTTCGTCAGCGGCTACGTGCTCCAGTACCTGTTCGGGGTCAAGTGGGACTGGGTGAACCCGTCCGTGTCACCCGAGGCGCCCTTCGACGAGCTCCTGCTCCCGGGCGTCGTGCTGGGCCTGACCTCGCTCGCGTACACCGCGCGCCTCACCCGTACCTCCATCGCCGAGAACACCCGCGCCGACTATCTGCGCACCGCGCTCGCCAAGGGCCTGCCGCGCCACCGGATCGTCACCCGGCACCTGCTGCGCAACTCCCTCATTCCGGTGGTCACCTACATCGGCACCGACATCGGCGCGCTGATGGGCGGCGCCATCGTCACCGAGCGGATCTTCAACATCCACGGTGTGGGATTCCAGCTCTACCAGGGCATCCTGCGGCAGAACTCGCCGACCGTGGTCGGCTTCGTCACCATTCTGGTGATCGTCTTCCTGCTGGCGAACCTCCTCGTCGACCTCCTCTACGCCGTGCTCGACCCGAGGATCCGCTATGTCTGAGCATCCGTATGACGACAACGAGGCCGTCGCCCCGACCGGAGGCGGCAGCGCCGACCTGGCCACCGGGGAAGCGGAGACGCTGGACCGCGGCCCTGGCCGCGCCCAGGGACCGGAACCGGCCACCAAGGCGCGCAGCCTGTGGTCCGACGCCTGGCACGACCTGATCCGCAACCCCGTCTTCGACATCGCCGGCCTCATGATCGTCTTCCTGATCGTCATCGCCATCTGGCCGGAGGCCATCGCCAGCGGAAACCCGACCAAGTGCGACCTGGGCAAGGCCCAGGAGGGCTCCCAACCCGGCCACCCCTTCGGCTTCGACACCCAGGGCTGCGACGTCTACACCCGGGTGGTCCACGGCGCCCGCGCCTCCATCCAGGTCGGCATCTTCGCCACGGCGGGCGCGGCACTGCTCGGCAGCGTGCTCGGCGGCCTCGCCGGCTTCTTCGGCGGCTGGTGGGACGCCCTGCTCTCGCGCATCGCGGACGTCTTCTTCGGCATCCCGATCGTCCTCGGCGGACTGGTCTTCCTGTCCGTCGTCACCAGCGGCACGGTCTGGCCGGTCGTCGGGTTCATCGTGCTGCTGGGCTGGCCGCAGATCTCCCGTATCGCCCGCGGCTCGGTCGTCACCGCCAAACAGAACGACTACGTCCAGGCCGCCCGCGCGCTCGGCGCGGGCAACACCCGGATGCTGCTGCGGCACATCGCGCCCAACGCCGTCGCCCCCGTCGTCGTGGTCGCCACCATCGCGCTCGGCACGTACATCGCCCTGGAGGCGACCCTGTCCTTCCTCGGCGTCGGACTGAAACCGCCCACCGTCTCCTGGGGGATCGACATCTCCTCGGCCTCCACCCACATCCGCAACGCCCCGCACATGCTGCTGTGGCCGGCGGGTGCGCTGAGCGTCACGGTGCTGGCCTTCATCATGCTCGGCGACGCGGTGCGCGACGCCCTCGACCCCAAACTGCGCTGAGGAGGCGGCAGATGACCACGTCTCCGGAGGCCACGTCCACGGGGGCCACTTCCGCGGAGGGCCCGGGGCTTCTGCTGGACGTCCAGGACCTGCGGGTGGAGTTCCGCACCCGCGACGGTGTCGCGCAGGCCGTCAACGGCGTGTCGTACAGCGTGGACGCGGGCGAGACCCTCGCCGTGCTGGGCGAGTCCGGCTCCGGCAAGTCGGTCACCGCGCAGGCCGTCATGGGCATCCTCGACTCCCCGCCCGGCTTCGTCACCGGCGGCCGCGTCCTCTTCCAGGGCCGGGACCTGCTCCGCGCCTCCGCCGACGAGCGCCGCAAGGTCCGCGGCGCGAAGATGGCGATGATCTTCCAGGACGCGCTGTCGGCCCTCAACCCGGTGATGTCGGTGGGCGCTCAGCTGGCCGAGATGTTCCAGGTGCACCGGGGTTTGGGGCGCAAGGAGTCGAGGATGAAGGCCGTGGAGCTGATGGACCGGGTCCGTATTCCGGCGGCGAAGGAGCGGGTGGGGGACTATCCGCACCAGTTCTCGGGCGGTATGCGGCAGCGGATCATGATCGCCATGGCGATGGCGCTGGAGCCGGACCTGATCATCGCCGACGAACCGACGACGGCGCTGGACGTGACCGTCCAGGCCCAGGTGATGGACCTCCTCGCGGAGCTTCAGCGCGAGTTCAACATGGGCTTGATCCTGATCACCCACGACCTGGGCGTGGTGGCCGACGTCGCGGACAAGATCGCGGTGATGTACGCGGGGAGGATCGTCGAGACCGCCCCGGTGCATGAGCTGTACAAGCGGCCCGCGCACCCGTACACCCGCGGCCTGCTCGACTCCATCCCGCGCGTCGACCTCAAGGGCCAGGACCTCTACGCGATCAAGGGCCTGCCGCCCAACCTCATGGCCATCCCGCCCGGCTGCCCCTTCAACCCGCGCTGCCCGCGCGCCCAGGACGTCTGCCGCACGGACCGCCCCCCGCTCTACCCGGTGACGGAGGACGACGGCACGGAGCTGCCCGGCCGGACCAGCGCCTGCCACTTCTGGAAGGACGAACTCCATGCCGGCTGAGGCGATCTTGGAGGTCCGCGACCTGGCCAAGCTCTACCCGTTGACGCAGGGCATCGTGTTCAAGCGGCAGGTGGGTTCGGTACGGGCGGTGGACACCGTCTCCTTTGACCTCGCGCGCGGCGAGACGCTCGGCATCGTGGGCGAATCGGGCTGCGGGAAATCGACGGTCGCGAAGACCCTGGTCCACCTGGAGGAGCCGACGGCGGGCACGATCCGCTACAAGGGCGAGGACATCACGAGATTGTCGGGCAAGGCGTTGAAGGCCGTCCGCCGGAACATCCAGATGGTCTTCCAGGACCCGTACACGTCGCTGAACCCGCGGATGACGGTGGGCGACATCATCGGCGAGCCGTACGAGATCCACCCGGAGGTCGCCCCCAAGGGCGACCGGCGCAGGAAGGTCCAGGACCTCCTTGACGTGGTCGGCCTCAACCCCGAGTACATCAACCGCTATCCGCACCAGTTCTCGGGCGGCCAGCGGCAGCGGATCGGGATCGCGCGCGGCCTGGCGCTGAACCCGGAGATCATCATCTGCGACGAGCCGGTGTCGGCACTGGACGTCTCGGTCCAGGCGCAGGTCATCAACCTGATGGAGAAGCTCCAGCAGGAATTCGACCTCTCCTACGTCTTCATCGCGCACGACCTGTCGGTGGTGCGGCACATCTCGGACCGGGTCGCGGTGATGTACCTGGGCCGCTTCGCCGAGATCGGCACGGACACCCAGATCTACGAGCACCCCACCCACCCGTACACCCAGGCCCTGCTGTCGGCGGTCCCGGTCCCGGACCCGACCGCCCGCGACCACCGCGAACGCATCCTGCTGGCGGGCGACGTCCCGAGCCCGGCCAACCCGCCGTCCGGCTGCCGCTTCCGTACCCGCTGCTGGAAGGCCCAGCCGAAGTGCGCGGCGGAGGTCCCACTGCTGGCGGTCCCGGAGTGGCTCCGGGGGGAGGGGCCGTCGGCGCATCCGTCGGCGTGCCATTTCGCGGCGGAGCGGGGGGTGGTGCCGGCGGAGGAGCCGGAGTCCTAGCCGGGCCGTCCCTGGTCTGCGAAACCCCCTCACGTCTCGGGTGATCCGGTGTCAGTCCAGTGTGAGTGTCCAGTACACCGGATGGTCGTACCTGTACCCCTCGAACGGCATCCACACCTTCACGGTGATCGTCATCCCCTCCTTGCTCCCGACGACGCGTACGGGCACGGTGATGCTGTCGCCCGCATCGAGCCGCGTGAGCAGCTTTCGGACCGTCTCTTCGAGGTCGATTGTGTAGCTTGAGCTGCTGTCGTCGGGATCGTCGTGGTCGAGTGGCTCTCCGTCGTTTACGACGAGGGGAACACGGCCGGCACCCATCGGCAGAGCTGTCAGCGTTCGATCCGATTCGTTCTCGTAGGTGACAGTGAAGCGATGGGTCGTCCCATCCGGCTCCAGGCGCGGCTCGCTGACTGTCACTCTAAGCCCGTTCTCATACCGCTCGGTGTCACCGGCCCCCAGCGGATTCTCAGCCGACCCCTCCACCCCTCCATTCCCCTTCAGGCTCTTCTCCAGGGAGTAGATGGCGTAGGTGAAGAAGCAGACGCCGCTGAGGATCAGCACGATGACCGTCACCATGATCCCCTTGAGGGCAGATCGAGCGGTTCCGGCTGCGGGCTCGTGAGCTGGCCCCAGATGCGGCACGACTGAAGGGGAGGAGCTGGGTTGGCTCGTATGCATGGAAGGAAGCTATGGCGCCAGACAAGGGCCGGACATCCGTGCGATAGCGCGAAGTGACTAGGTACGGATGCTCAGGTGGCGGGGAACTCCCCGCGCTTGATGGCGGAGACGAACGACGACCAGCCGTCGGCGGAGAAGACGAGCGCGGGGCCGTCGGGGTTCTTGCTGTCGCGGACGGGGACGACGCTGTGGGGGTGGGTGAGGTCGCGGGAGAACTCGACGCATTGGCCGCCGCTGCCGTCGCTGTAGGACGACTTGACCCACACGGCGGCGGAGAGGACTACGTCGGCTCTCATGCTCAGTACTCCTTCAACAGGGCCTTGATCAGAGCAACTGACTCAGCCGGGGACAGCGCGTGTGCTCGGAGAAGATCGTAGTCATCCTCAGCGGCGGCGACCGTCCCGGCGAAGTCGTGCATCCTCCCCCCTACCCGAGTCTCCGTGTACAGCACCGCAGGGGAGTCCGTGAAGCGCAGCACAGTGAAGGGCTTCATATGCGGCGTCGGAGCGCCGGCCGAGAACGGCAACACTTGAAGCTCGACATGCGGTGACTTGGCCGCCTCTAGCAGGTATTCAAGCTGCCCGGCCATGACCTTGCCTCCACCCACAACCGTCCCAAGGCATGCCTCGTGAAGGATGGCCCAGAGGAGGGGTGGAGTGTCACGCTCGAAGACGTCACGCCGACGCAGGCGCGCGGCAACCTTGCCCTCGATTGCCTCTGAACTGGCCCGGGGATTGGACACACGGAAGATGGCCCGGGCGTAGTCCTCGGTCTGGAGGAGACCCATCACGACGTCTGCTGAGTAGTCCAGGATGCGCCATGCCTTCCGCTCCAGATCGAGGTACGGAGCGAACCACGAGGGGTGGTCGCCGTCGTCGATCCTCCGCAGCAATCCGGCGAACAACTCACCTGTCCCGAACACGGCGTCGCAGCCTTTGGCGAACTTCTCGCTGGGCTTGGACGGCAGTTTCCCGGCCTCCACCCTGCTGACGTATGCCTCGGAGTAGCCCGTGGCTCTGCCCAGGTGTTTCTGCGTGAGCTTGCGTGCGAGACGTACCTGCTTGACGTCGCGCCCGAAGCGCTGGAGGGCGTTCAAGTGCTGGGTTGGGGCGGTCTCGTCCAACGCTGTGACCTCCGGTCATGTCGTCCCGGCCAGCAACGATGACGGCCAACCAGCTTGCTGGCTGCCGTTTAAGTAGCCAGATTCTACGGGAAGTTGCGTTGTCCTGGTGACTGAATGGCTACGCCCGGTGCTCACCCGAGGCGAGCGGACACCAGACAGGAGGCCCCGTTGGACTCACAGAAGAACCCCCAGCGCGCCCCGTTCCAACTCGGCGACCGCGTACGCGGCATGTCGTACGTCGCCCCGGACCGACTCCGATGGGAGCGACCCGAACCGTTCGAGGGCGTCGTGGTCCAGATCGGCAGCGGCTGGGCGGGGGTCGACGCGGACCACGCGTACGTGTGGTCGCGCCTGGACGACCACACCGAACGCAAGTCGCTGGTCATGGAGACGGAACTGGTACAGCGAGCAGACGCGGAGAAGGGGCGCCACGATGGACCACGCCATCATCAAGGGCGCTGAGTGGGTCCTGACCCCGGAGACCAGCGAAGGCGCACCCGAAGCGATCTACGGCGCGCAATGCGTCCGGTGCGGACGGGAACGCTGGTCGGACAACGACCCGCGCCCGATCGGGGTCTGGGCCATCGACCACTCCCGCACAGACCCCACCCACTGCCAGTTCCTCATGACCACCCACAAACACTGGCGAGTCGACCCCAACCCCTCGCACCACACCCGCCCCTCCGCGCATTTCACCCCACCCGATGCCCCACCCCAGCTACCCCGGACCTGCCACGCGCGCCCACGCGCGCCACGCCCCTGGCTGACGGCCCTCAGATGCGCCACCACCAAGACAGTCCACTTCGCGGGACTTGCCGTGATCGTCGGGCTGTCCGCAGCCTGCGGCTTCGTCATAGGCCTGATCGTTGCCATGGGCTGATTCCGGCCCCATCAGCCCTGCCCGTAGACTCGCGACGGTTTTCGCAGGTCGCAGGTCGCAGGTCGCAGGTCGCAAGGCAGGAAGTGCGGGAGGTACGGGGGAATGACCGCTTTCGAGCAGGAGTGGGCGGAACTCAAGGCGGCTGTGTCCGCTGGCGGGGGGACGCGACTCGACGGTGTCGAGGGGAAGAGCGGTGACGATGGCTCTGGTGGAGTGAAGTCCAGCAAGAACGCCTGGACGACGGCAGGGAAGGCGGTCGGCACGCTCGCGACGAGCGTCAGGACGGCTAAGAAAAAGCTGACGGAGGGGCAGAAGGGGGTCGGCGCGAAGGATGCCAGCGGCGCCAGCGGCGTGGAGAGCGCGGTGGCCCAGCGGGATGTCTGTGGCAGCTGGAAGCTGTATCTGAACGGTTTGTCTGGCCGATGCACTGCGCTTGAGACGAAACTCAATCTTGCGGGCACTACGCTCGCTGGGTCCGATGAGGATGCCGCGAACGCGTTCTACAGCTTGGACAAGGACTATAGGGACACCCCGGCTGTCGGTGGCAAGGGCAAGGGGTGATCCGACGCCATGGATTTCAAGACGCTGAAGGCGCTCAATCCAGCTGAGTTCGAGGGCGCGGCGGACGGCTACCAGTCGGTCAGCAACATGGCGCAGCACGCCAAGGAGGCCCTGGAGTACCAGATCACCGCCAACATGCGGAAGAAACTCGAGGGGAAGGTTCGGGAAGCGGCCTTGGTGCAGCTGTCCGAACTGTCGAAGAACTTCCACTACACCCAGGTCCAGTGCGGAGTGATCAGCACGGCACTAAACGGGCTGGCTCACGACCTGCGGGAGGCGAAGGCGAAGCTCAATAGGGCGGTGCAGGACGCTGGGGACGAGGGGTTCACGGTGAACGCCGACGGATCGGTCAGCTATCCGGCGGCAGACGACAAGGACGGCAAGAAGCAGCCGGGCGGCTCGGTCACCGGTTACACCGTTGACAAAAGCGAAAGCAAGACCGCACTCGATGATGTGACCAAACAAGATCCGGCCAAGTCCCTCGCTGATCAAGCAGCCAACATCGATCCCAACCCGAATGCCGCTCGGGCTCAGCCGATCGCTCACCGCATCGCCCAGGCCGTCAGGGAAGCAACGGAAGCCGACGACCTCTGGGCCCCGCAGCTGCGGCGGCTCAAGGCCGACGACGACATGACGGTCTCCGACGCCGACTGGATTGACACGAAACGGGACACGGAGGGTGTCCGGAAGGCTGCAAAGGACTACTTGGACGACATCAAGATCCCGTCCAAGGACAGCGATCCGGCGTCGAACGCCAAGTGGTGGAAGGGCCTGTCCCCGGACGAGCGGGACGCCCTCATCGCCCTACAACCTGCCAGCGTTGGCAAGCTGGACGGCCTTCCCGCTGAGGCCCGTAACGAGGCGAACCGCACTGTACTCGCCGATACTCATGCCGAAGTCTCTCAAAAGCTGCATGAGCTTGATCAGAAGGAACCCACGAAGTATGAGCAAAAATGGGACAAGATAAGGCAGGTTCCGATTCAGGGCGAACAGCAGCTGACGATAGCCTGGGAGAGTTGGAACAAGAAAAGGTCGGAGATTCTCGATCAGTTGAAGTCCCTGGAGTCTCTCCAGAGTCGCGTTGAGCAACCGGGGGAAGATCTTCCCAAGCCTTATCTGCTGGGCTTTAGTGCGGATGGTCAAGGGCGTGCAATAGTCGCCCATGGAAATCCTGACACCGCCGACCATACAGCCGTCTACGTCCCTGGTACTTTCTCGAAACTCAGCGGCGCCGGAGGGGATATCGACCGTATGGGTGATCTCTGGCGGAGAAGTCAGGGTGAAGTTCCGGGGCAGAGTGTTTCGACGATCACGTGGATCGGGTACGACGCTCCCCAGGACCTGGCCATCGAGGCGACTGACGACTCGTATGCGCGGAATGCCGCTCCCAAGCTCAATAGGTTCCTGGACGGTTTGCAGGCCGCCCAAGGGGGCCCAGAGGCGAGCCATACAACTGTTATCGGTCACAGTTACGGAAGCACTGTGGTGGGGGCCGCGTCGATTGACGGCAAGCTGGCCGCTGACGACTTCGTGGCCGCAGGGAGCCCCGGTGTACTCGTCGGGCACGCCGACGACCTAGATGTCGGGAAGGATCACGTGTGGTCCCTGGCTGGCACTTGGGACCCAGTGCCAGCTGGCGGAAAGCTGGCAGGGCTTGGCGGCGACAGTGATATATCGCCGTGGGTGGAGTGGCTTCCCTTTGGTTATGCGTGGGGGCAAAACGTGCCTTCTGACGAGGACTTCGGAGCCCATAGGATGGAGGCAGGTGCAATAACGCACACCAAGTACTTTGAGGAAGATACCGTGAGTCTTAAAAATCAGGCCTTTGTGGTAACTGGAAAATATGATCGAGTTGATTATGAGTAGCAGCTGGCGAAATGGTCAACGCTGGCGGCGGGGCATCGTTGCTGCGCTTCTCGCCGCTTCTATCGGATCAACGGCTATGGGGTGTTCCGACGTGAACGATCTTGGGTATGAGCCTGTGGAGCTGGGTGTGGACGAGGCCAGAAGTAAGACCAAGGAGGTTTCTAGTCGAATCCTGGAGATGATCGACATCAAGGGAAAGGTGACTGAGCCTGGTCCTGGCGTCTCCCGTTGTGAAGAAGGGTCTGGGGGTGCGGAATTGTATAAGACGCGCCACCCGTGGTCGGTCTATGGGATTTCCGATGAATCCGTGGAGCGGGGGATGGGGAATCTCCGGAAGCGGCTCCCCGGTAAAGGGTGGAAAATCGTGAAGGATGGCAAGGCCAATAGTAAGGCTCAAGACCCGGAGATTGTTGCTGAGAATAAGAAGGAGCAGTTCGCCGTGCATTTCCTGGGGGAGAAGGGGACTGCCACCGGAGATCCCATGATCAGTGTCGACGTGGTCTCGGCGTGCTTCCGTGCCCCTGCGGGAACCGATCTTGACCGCGAGCACTGAGCATCCGGCGCCGTTTCTGGGCCGTCGGATGGTTGCGCTCGCTCAGTCCTTCGCCGATTCCGCCGCCCGAAACTCCGGGTCCAGTACCGTGCCCTCCCCATGCGCCGCCAGCGTAGGCGCCTCTGGGAAGTGGCACGCCGTCAGATGGCCTTCCGTGCTGCCGTCGATCCGTACCAGGGGAGGCTCCACTTCCGCGCACCGCTCCTGGGCCTTCCAGCAGCGCGTGCGGAAGCGGCACCCCGACGGCGGCCTGATGGGGGACGGGACGTCGCCGGTTAGGCGGATGCGTTCGCGGCGGGGGGTGCCCGGGGTGGCTCCGGTGTCCGCGTTCTCCTCGTCCAGCAGCGCGTCCGCCTCCGGGACCGCCGACAGCAGCGCGTGCGTGTACGGGTGCCTCGGCCGGGTGTAGATCGACTCGCGGTCGCCCACCTCGACGATCTTGCCGAGGTACATCACCGCCACCCGCTGCGAGAAGTGCCGTACCACCGCCAGGTCATGGGCGATGAACAGGAACGCGATGCCCAGGTCCCGCTGGAGGTCCTGGAGGAGGTTGACCACCTGGGCCTGGATGGAGACGTCCAGGGCCGAGACCGGCTCGTCCGCCACGATCAGCTTCGGTTCCAACGCGAGGGCTCTCGCAACGCCGATGCGCTGCCGCTGCCCGCCCGAGAACTCGTGGGGGAAGCGGTTGTAGTGCTCGGGGTTGAGGCCTACCGTCTCAAGCAACTCACGGACGCGGCGCTCCCGGCCTCCTCGTGGGCGGATGGCGTTGATCTCCATCGGGCCGGAGATGATCCTGCCCACCGTCTGGCGCGGGTTCAAGGACGAGTACGGATCCTGGAAGATCATCTGGATCTGGGAGCGGATCGGTGCCAGCGCGCGGCGGTTCGCGTGCGTGATGTCCTGGCCCCGGTAGGAGATGCGGCCTGCCGTGGGTTCCAGGAGCCTCGTCAGGAGCCTGCCCGTCGTGGACTTGCCGCAGCCCGATTCGCCGACCAGGCCGAAGCTCTCGCCCTCGCGGACGGTCAGGTCGATGCCGTCGACCGCCTGTACCGCGCCCACCCGCCGCCGGAACGGGAAGCCGCCCATCACCGGGAAGTGCTTCGTCAGTCCTTCCGCTACCAGGAGGGCCTTGGACGGTTCGTCCTTCGTCATTACGTCCCTCGTCATGTCGTCCTCCGCAGTGCCTGCCGTGACTCCGCGCTCAGGTGGCAGGCCGCGCCCCGGCCCCGAGGCAGAAGAGGCCGTTCCTCGGCGCAGCGGTCCTCGCCCGCCACGGCCGTGTGCGCACACCTCGGGTGGAACGGACAGCCCCCCGGCGGGTCCAGCAGGCTCGGCGGGGTGCCCGGGATCGGGGTGAGCGGGCGGTCGACGGCCGAGGTCAGGCGGGGCATCGAGGCCAGCAGGCCCCAGGTGTACGGGTGTTGTGGGTCGCGCAGCACCTCGCGGACCGTACCGCGCTCCACGGCTCGTCCCGCGTACATCACCAGAAGGTCGTCCGCGGTGTTCGCGACCACGCCCAGGTCGTGTGTGATCAGGATGATCGCCGAGCCGTACTCCTGCTGGAGGTCCTTGAGCAGGTCCAGGATCTGAGCCTGGACGGTGACGTCGAGGGCCGTCGTCGGCTCGTCCGCGATGAGCAGGTCCGGATTGCAGATCAGGGACATGGCGATCATCGCGCGCTGGCGCATGCCGCCGGAGAACTGGTGCGGGTAGTCGTCCACCCGCAGCCGCGCGTTGGGGATGCCGACCTTCTCCAGCATCTCCGCTGCCCGCTGCCGCGCCTCGCGCCGCGAGGCCCCGGTGTGTTTGCGGAACGGCTCGGCGATCTGCCGGCCGATGGTGTGGTACGGCGAGAGGGCGGTCAGCGAGTCCTGGAAGATCATCGCCATCGTGTTGCCGCGCAGCCTCTCCAGCGTGCGTTCCGGCGCGCCGGTCAGCTCCTGCCCGTCCAGCAGGATCTCGCCGCGGATCGTGGTGTGGCGCGGGTCGTGCAGGCCCAGTACGGCCAGGTTCGTCACCGACTTGCCGGAGCCGGACTCGCCGACGATGCCCAGCGTGCGGCCGCGCGCCAGGTCGAAGGAGAGGCCGTCGACCGCCTTGACGGTGCCGTCCTCGGTGGCGAAGTGGACGTACAGGTCGCGTACGGACAGGAATGCGTCGCCGGCGTGGGGTGCCGGGGTGGCTCCCGGCTTGGTCATGGTGGGCACGTCGTACTCCTGGTCTCCTCAGCGCCCTCAGGCGAGGCGCACCCGCGGGTCGATCGCCGCGTACAGCGCGTCCACGATGATGTTGGCGATCACGATCGCCGTGCAGCTGAAGAGCATCACGCCCATCAGCATCGGCAGGTCCTTCTCCGTCACCGAGTCCACCGCGAGCCGGCCCAGGCCGTGCAGGGTGAACGTGAACTCCGTGACCATCGCGCCACCGAACAGCGAGCCCAGGTCGATGCCGACGATGGTGACGATGGGGGCCATGGCGCCGCGCCAGGCGTAGCGGAAGAAGACCGTGTGGGAGGACATGCCCTTGGCGCGGGCCGTGCGGACATGGTCCTCGTTCAGCTGCTCGATCATCTGGGAGCGCGTCATACGGCTGTAGTTGGCGATGAAGATGATCGACAGCACCAGCCAGGGCAGCAGCATGCCGCCGGCCCACTTCGCCGGGTTCTCCGAGATGGGTACGTACTCCGGGCGGTCGACCAGGTCCCAGGTGTCGACCAGCAGCCACAGCGCGATCGTGCCGACGAAGTAGATCTGGAGCGAATTGCCGATCAAGGACAGCGAACTGAGGAACTTGTCGGCGAAGGTGCCCCGCCGGGCGGCCGCGATCATGCCGATCGTGACGCCGACGACGAGGAAGACGACGGTGCCGCCGAACGCGAGGGAGAGGGTGGTCGGGTAGCGGTCCAGCAGGGTCTCCCACACCGGCTGGTTGTCTCGGAAGGAGTAGCCCAGGCAGGGCGCCGAGCAGTGTCCGATGTCGAAGTCGCGGCCCACGAAGATGCCCACGAGGTAGTGCCAGTACTGGACCGGCACCGGTTCGTCGAGCCCCAGGTTCCTGTTGATGATCTCCAGCGCTTCCGGTCCGCAGTTCTTGCCGCAGGCCAGCTGCGCCGGTTCCGAGGGCAGCGCGAAGAAGAGGAAGAACGTGACCGCGCTGATCAGCCAGATGATGACGATCGCGCCGAGGGAGCGGCGTACAAGGAATCGGAGCATGCGTCGCGGATCTTCCGGTACGGGCGCCGTTGGCGACGGAGGCGGGCGGGCGGATCGGGGAGGCCGGTGTGCCGCCCGCCGCCGGTCGTGCGGCGGCGGGCGGCGGCCCGTGGGATGTGCCGTGATCTGTCGGTGCTCGGCTGGTGAATCTGTCGGTGATCGGCCGGTGATCGGCCGGTGCGGGGCGGGGTGAATCGCCTACCTGACGTACACGCCCGTCGGGTCGGCCGTGCCGTAGACGGAGTGGTACTTCACTCCACCGATCCCCGAACCCCAGATATTCCACTGGCGGTTGTAGAAGATCGGCACGGCCGGCACCTGCTCGGTGAGGATCCGGTCGGCCAGGGCCACCCACTCGGCCGAAGCCTTCTTCACATCCGTGATCTTGTTGATGCGGTCGATCTCCTCGTCCACGCCGGCATCGCGCAGGTGCCAGTAGTTCTGGCCGCCGTCGCTGACGCCGCGCCCGTCGAACAGCGGTGGTACGACCGTCGAGCCCACCGGCCAGTCGGCGCCCCACGAGGCTCGGTAGATGTCGAACTTGTTGTCCAGCTTGGAGATCTCGGTGGTGTAGTTGTTGGAGTCGATCTCCTTCTTCTCCACCGAGAACCCGGCCTTCTCCAGCGCCTGGGTGACGACCACGGAGATCTTCTGGTACTCCGTCGAGTTGGGGTAGGCGTAGACGATCTCCTGCCCCTCCTTGCCCGCCTCCTTCAGCAGCTTCTTCGCGCTCTCGATGTCACCGGCGGGGAACTTCTTCTTGTTGAACGGGTCGGTGTCCTTCCAGCCGGCCAGCGACGGGGCGAGCAGGTTGCCCGCGACCTGGCCGGCCCGCGGCCCGCCGAGCTGGCCGAGGATCTGGCTGTTGGGCAGCGCGAAGGCCAGTGCCTGCCGGACCTTCTTGTCCTTGATCCGGTCCATGTTGATGGACATGTAGTCGACGTACGGCTGCACCTCGTTGAACGTGCGCCGCTTCGCCGAGCCGTCCTTGAGGACCGACGGGCCGGCCTCGATCGTCACCGCGTTGGTGAAGGACATGCCCTGCTTGTCGCTGCCCCGGTCGGCCAGCAGCCGCCGCGCCGAGTCCGGCTCCTGGACTCCGAAGCGGATGTCGAACTTCTCCGGGTACTGGTGACGGACCGCGTCCGTCTTGGGGTCCCAGTGGGTGTTGCGTACCAGCGTCAGCTGCTTGCCCGCCTTGAGTGTGCCGACCTTGTACGGGCCTGAGGCGACGGGGTGCGTGTCGTACTTCTCCCCGGTGTCCTTGTTCCCGTCGGACGGCACGGCGCCGATGTTCGGCATGGCGACCGCGTACGGGGTGTCCGCGTGCGGCTCCTTGAAGTGGAAGACGATCGTCTTGTCGTCGGGGGTGTCCAGGACGTCCTTCGGCAGGTGGTCGCCCTTGTACGGGCCGTCCGGCAGCGCCTTGCGGAAGGACTGGCCCTCGCCCGAGAGCCACTGCGGGATGTACTGCGGCCCGTCCGTCGCCCACTTCGCGTACAGCCGCTCCACGCTCTGCCGGACATCGGCGGAGGTGATCTCCGAGCCGTCCTCGAACTTGAGGCCGTCCTTGAGGGTGTACGTCCAGGTCCGGCCGCCGTCGGAGGACTTTCCGGTGTCCGTGGCGAGGTCGCCGACGACCTTGACCCGGCCGTCCGCGTCGACCTTGTACGTGGTTAACGAGCGGTTGTACAGCAGTTGGACGGTCAGCTGGTCGGCGTAGTAGATCTGCGCCGGGTCCAGGTGGGTGAAGGCGTCGCGCTGGAGCACATTGACCGTGCCGCCCTCCTTGGCACCGGGCAGCGGGGCGGCGGGACCGGTGGAGTCGGCCGCGGTGCCCAGCGAGTAGTTCTCCGCCCGGTTCTTGTCGGGCTTGCGGCTCGGGTCGTCGTCCGCGCCGTCGCCGCCGCCTCCGCCGCTGCTGCAGGCGGAGAGGACGAGGGCCCCGGTCGCCAGGGCCGCCGCGGCCAGCCGCGCCCCGTGTCTGAGAGATGACGTCATGATCGTTTGCACCTGCCTAGCGCTTCGTCTTCGGATCGAACGCGTCCCGGACCGAGTCCCCCAGCAGGTTGAAGGCGACCACGAAGACCACCATGGCGATGCCGGGGAAGAACATGTAGGTGATGTCGTTCTGGTAGTGCCGGGCGCCGGTGGCGAACATCCGGCCCCAGTCGGGCGTCGGCTCGACGATGCCCACGCCGAGGAAGGACAGTGCCGCCTCGACCGTCACGAAGTTCGGCAGCATCAGCGTCGACTGGACCAGGATCGGCGTCCACAGGTTGGGCAGCAGTTCCTTGCGGATGATCCGCCACGGCGAGGCGCCGGTGACCTTCGCGGCCTCGATGAACTCCCTCTCGCGCAGGCTCAGTACCTGGCCGCGCAGCAGCCGGGCCAGGCCCATCCAGCCCAGCACCCACATCACGAGGATGAGGGTGATGACCCGCAGTGCGGTCGGGGTCTCCTTCTCCGGGCTCACGAACAGCGCGTACACCACGGGGGTGAACGCCACGAACGACAACTGGGCGGGGAAGGCCAGCAGCAGATCGATGAAGCGGCCCAGGAAGTAGTCGGTCCTGCCGCCGGCGTATCCGGCGGTCACGCCGACGACGATGCCGGTGATCACGCACAGCACCGTCACGGCGGTCGCGATCAGCAGCGAGGTGCGGATGCCGTACAGCAGCTGGGAGAGCACGTCCCGGCCGAGCTGCGGTTCGAGGCCGAACCAGAACTCGCCGTCGATGCCGCCGTTCGGCTTGACCGGGTAGTAGAACTCGTTGAGCAGGCCCGGTCGGTCGAGTCCGTAGGTGGTGTACGGGTCCTTGCCGTACAGCGCCGAGACGAGAGGGGCCAACAGCGCCAGGGCGAAGAAGAACAGCACCACGTACGCCGAGACGACACCGGTCCGGTCCCGTTTGAAGCGGCGCCACATCAGCTGACCGGGCGAGCGCCCGGCGGTGCCCGCGGCCCTGGCGGTCCCCGCGACTTCCGTGGTCTCCGCGGTCTGGGATGGACTCTTCATCGAACTGCGCGCCCCCCGACTGTCCGCTGCGTGCCGTCTGCTGCTGCCTGCTCGACCGTCTGCTCGCGTCATCCGCCGGATCACCGCCCCGGGTTGAGCGGACTGTCGCAATCCTCGGAAGTCCCAGTCAAGGGGTGGGGGAGGGCGGATGCGGCGCCACCCGGCTTCTTGAGCGAACGTTGAGCAGATCGACGTCAGGGCGTGCTTGACGCACTCCGGCGGCGCGCGGCGAACCGTGATGAATGACCATCAACCGCGTTAACACACAGGCAACTTCTCCGTCTCGGTACCGATATACGGACGCGCCACGCTGTGCAGCGTACGGCCGTGCGGGTGCCGTAGACCGGCCGGGGTGACGCCATGCCGCCCCGGCCGGTCGCCCGCCCGCCCCTGCCTTCACTTCTTCCACCGGAACCGTTCACACCGGTCCGCGGCGGGGGATACCTACAGCCATGGGGCAGGGATGGATTCTCACGCGCGGGGCGCGTGTCTTCGGGGCGTTCGTGTGCGCCGTGCTCGGGCTGATCTCGTTCGCGTGGATCGTCCGGGACCTGGGTGACGCCGACGAGAGCAACCACCTGTGGTGGACGTGGGCCGGGCTGCCGTACCGCTCCAGCGGCGGTGTCTTCGGCTCGTCCCTCATCGACCTCGTCCTGCTGATCCTCTGCCTCTTCGCCGGGGTCGCCGCGCTGCGCTCCTCGGCCGCCGCCGGGGCCCTCGCGGGGGTCGCCCTCGTCTCCATCGTGTACCGCCTGCCGAGTCTGTGGAACCTCAGCGCGGACTGGATGCAGGGCATACCCGAGGGCCTCAAGACGAAGGCGCAGCTCAGCACCTGGGCCGGGGTGCTGCTCGGCGTTGCCCTGCTGCTGGCGCTCGCCGTCGCCCGGCGCCCGGCCGGGGCCGCCGACGACCAGGGCCACGGCGACGGGTACGGACAGAGGCACGGCGACGGATACGGACCGGGATACGGCCAGGGGTACGGCGCACCGGCGCTCCAGCAGCCGCCCGACCGCCCCGGCTCCGGCGCCGCCACCACCGGCGCCCTGGTCCTCGGCGCCGTCGCGGCCATCGCCTGCGCCTGGCAGCTCTACTGGGCCGAGAAGCTGGAATGGGAGATGTACAAGCGCCTGCTGACCGGCGAGCGGGCACTGAACACGCTGCTCTCGCCGCCCGGCGCCTGGTCGGCCTGGGCGACGGCGGCGCTGGCCCTGTTCGCCGCGGTCGCCGCGGGTGCGCGCACGGCGCACGCGCGGCCGCTGGGGATGACGGTGGGCCTGGTGGTGCTCGCCATGGGGGTCAGCGATGTCTCCCGGTTCGTCAAGCTGGACGTCATCGAGCACTGGGACGAGCTGCCCACCCCCGGGCAGCTCACCGTGCTCACCGCCTTCTTCGAGATAGCCGCCGGGCTGGTCGTGCTGGCGGTCATGGCGGCGCGGGGGACACAGCCGGGCGGGCCGCGGCCCGGGGCCGGCTGGGCGGGGCCCGCGGCCGGCTGGGCGCCACCGGTGTCACCGGCACCGCCCGTGGCACCACCGCCCTCCGCGCCGCCGCCGCCGTCCGCGCCGCCCGGCTGGTAGAGATGCCGTTACCGGACCATCCCGAGCGACCGCTTGAGGAAGTCCACCTGGAGCAGGAGCAGATTCTCCGCAACCTGCTCCTGCGGCGTCATGTGCGTGACCCCGGACAGCGGCAGCACCTCGTGCGGGCGGCCCGCCGCCAGCAGGGCCGAGGACAGCCGCAGGCTGTGCGCCACCACCACGTTGTCGTCCGCCAGCCCGTGGACGATCATCATCGGCCGGTGCGGTTCGGCGGCGCCCGACAGCCCCTCGTCCGTGACGAGCGAGTTCTCCGCGTACACCTTCGGCTGCTCGTCCGGGAGCCCGAGATACCGCTCCGTGTAATGAGTGTCGTACAGCCGCAGATCCGTGACCGGGGCGCCCACGACAGCGGCGTGGAAGACGTCGGGGCGGCGCAGCACCGCCATGCCCGCCAGGAAGCCGCCGTAGGACCAACCGCGGATGGCCACCCGGCCCAGATCCAGCGGATGGCTGCCGGCCAGCGCCCGCAGCGCCTCCACCTGGTCGTCCAGGGTCAGGGTGAGGCGGTCGCGGATCGCCTTCTCCCAGTCCGGGGAGCGGCCGGGGGTGCCGCGGCCGTCGGCGACGATCACCGCGAAGCCGTGGTTGGCGAACCACTGGGAGGTCAGATGGGCGTTGTGCGAGGCCACGACGCGCTGTCCGTGCGGCCCGCCGTACGGGTCCATCAGCACCGGCAGCGGACCGTCCTCCTCGCGGTAGCCCTCGGGCAGCAGCACCGCACACGGAATGCGGTGCTCCCCCGCACAGACCAGCCGCGGACGGGCGGCGATCACCGGCTGCTCGGCGTACGAGGCGATCTCGCCTCGCCACCCCTCCACCGGCTGCCCGTCCTCGTCCCGCTCCTCGCGGAGCACCTCCATCCGTGTGCCGGGGCGCTCCAGGCACGCGTAGGACAGGACGATCACGTCGCCGCCGCGGGCCGCCGAGTGCACCGCCGGGAAGGCGCGCTCGCCCACCGGCTCCCAGCCTCGCGCCCGTGCGGCGGGCACCGGCCCCGGGCCGTCGCCGAACCACGCGCGGTAGACGACGATCTCGCCCGGCCGCTCCGGGTCCTCCCCGGGAGTGTCGGGCGACGCGGAGAACAGCACGTCGTCCTCGCCGACGTCCAGCACGCCGCGGACGTGCAGGGCGCCCGTGGTGAGCCTCCGGTCGCCGACCATCAGCACCCGGGCGCCGCCCTCGTCCGCGATCCGGACCAGCCGGCCGTCCGGCGTCCACGCGGGCACGCCGGGGAAGAGATCCAGCCACACCGGGTCCTCGTCGGCGTGCACGGTGGTGGTCCGACCGGTGCCGGTGTCCACGGCCAGGCAGAGCTGGCTGCGCTGGTCCCGGGCCTGGACGAGCAGCAGCGGCGGCCCGTAGGAGGACCAGTGCACGCGCGCCAGGTACGGGAAGCGGCGCCGGTCCCACGCCACCTCGGTACGGGAGCCGTCCAGGCCCAGCAGGAACAGCGTGACCTCGGCGTTCGGTGTGCCGGCCGCCGGGTAGGCGACCTCGGTGGGCGGCTGCTCGGGCTGGGCCGGGTCGGCGATCCACCAGCGCCGCACCGGGGCGTCGTCCACCCGGGCCACCAGCAGCGCGTCGCCGCCCGGCGACCACCAGAAGCCGCGGCTGCGGTCCATCTCCTCGGCGGCGATGAATTCGGCCATCCCGTAGCCGACGGTTCCGCCCTCCGGCTCGGCCAGCGCGCGGTCCTCGCTTCCGTCGGCGTTCACCACGCGCAGCGCGCCCCGCGCCGCGTACGCGATCCGGGCACCGTCGGGGGAGGGGCGCGGGTCCACCACCGGGCCCGGCACGGGCAGTTCACGGGCCGCGCCGGTGCGCAGGTCGGCGGCGAACAGCCGCCCCGACAGGGCGAAGACCGCCAACTCCACGCGCTCGTCGGTCGCGTAGCCGACGACGCCCGCCGACCCTTCGCGACTGCGCTCGCGGCGCGCCCGCTCCTCGGCGGACAACTCCTCGTCGGCGCCGCCCAGCAGGGCGAGGGGGTCCGCCGCCGGGTACTCGCGCCCGTCGGCGAGGTCGATCACCCACAGCAGGTTCGTCCGGTCGGTGCCGCCGCGGGAGCGCAGGAACACCGCACGGGAGCCGTCAGGGGACACGGTCACAGCGCGCGGCGCGCCCAGCGTGAACCGCTGGGTCCGGGCGTGCTGTCGGGGGAAGGAGAGCTGTCCGGTCATATGCCGAGACTACGGCTCACGGGCGCGCCGCTCGGGGAGTTCCGGTCGGAGCGCCCGCGACCTGGGCGGCACGTGCGACGCCCCCTCAACTTGCAAGTGCGAACAGGCATGCGCCCCTGTCATGCTCCCGTGCACCGATTCATGAGGACGGCCACAAAGTTATGATCCACTGCGCATACTGGGTAAGACCTACGTGGCATCTATATGTTGACCATCAGACTCGCGCGTCCCGTACCTGGAGGTGAGCCGCTGTGGCACTTTCGATTTCGGCGGCAGTGCTGCTGCTGATCATCGTCTTCTTGCTGGTCAAGAAGTCCGGGTTGAAATCCGGGCATGCCATCGTCTGCGTGCTGCTGGGGTTCTACCTCGCCAGCTCGTCGATGGCACCGGCAATCGATGATCTGACCACCAACGTCGCGGACATGATCGGGGACGTCGAGCTCTAGCCGCGGGGTGCGGAACGCTCACCTGGCCCCCGCCCGCGCACGCGGGCTCGTAGGCTGTCCCCATGACCGTCCTTCCCGCCCGCCGACTGCTCCTGGTGCACGCCCACCCGGACGACGAGTCGATCAACAACGGCGCCACGATGGCCCGATACGCGGCCAGCGGCGCCCACATCACGCTGGTGACCTGCACCCTCGGTGAAGAAGGCGAGGTCATCCCGGCGGACTTGGCGCACCTGACCGCCGACCGCGACGGCGGTCTGGGCGCGTACCGCGGCGGGGAGCTCACCGCCGCGATGAAGGAGCTCGGCGTCAGCGACCACCGGCTCCTCGGCGGCCCGGGGCGCTTCCGCGACTCCGGGATGATGGGCGCGCCGCAGAACAGCCACCCGGAAGCCTTCTGGCAGGCCGATGTGGACGAGGCGGCGGCGTATCTCGTCGAGATCATCCGCGAGGTGCGCCCGCAGGTCCTGGTGACCTACGACCCGCACGGCGGATACGGCCATCCGGACCACATCCAGGCGCACCGGGTCGCGATGCGCGCGGCGGATCTCGCCGCCGAGCGGGCGTACCGCCGGGACCTCGGCGACCCGCACGAGATCGCCAGGATCTACTGGAACTGCGTTCCCCGCCCGGTCGCCGAGGAGGGCTTCGCCCAGCTGCGCGCGCTCGGGGCGGACCTGCCCTTCCCGGGCATCGGAGCGCCGGAGGACGTGCCGGGGCTGGTCACGGAGGACGAGGTGACGGCCGTTGTGGACGGCACGGCGCAGTCGGGGGCGAAGGCGGCGGCGATGCGCGCCCACGCCACCCAGATCGACGTCCGCGAGCCGTTCTTCGCGCTGTCGAACGGACTGGGCCAGCCGCTGCTGACCACGGAGTACTACCGCCTGGCGCGCGGTGCGTCGGCCGCGGCGGTCGAGAGCGACCTGTTCGCGGAGGTGGCGGAGTGACGGCGGGCCAGGGCGGCGAGCCGAAGCGCGCACGAGCGGTGTCCGGTGCCGGTTCGCGGACCGGCTCGGGCGGTGGCCCGGGCGCCGGTTCCGGTGGCCGGGCCGGTGCGCGCGGGGGCGGGGAGGGGGCCGCGCCCCCCGCTCCGCCGAGCGGTGCCGCCCTGGCCCTGCGGATCGCGGGCTATCTGCTGCTCGTCGTACTGGGCGTGCTGGTGGCCGTGGCGGGAGCGCTGGTGCAAGACGGCTGGTTCCCCGGCGGATTGCTGCTCGCGCTGGCCGGCCAGGTCGCGCTCTGCTACGGCGGGGTGAAGGCCATGGGCACCCGGCTGGGCGGGGCCCTGCCCGCCGCGTCCTGGGCGGCCGTCGTCCTGCTGCTCACCGCCACCCGCCCGGAAGGCGACTTCGTCTTCGCCGCCGGATTCGCGTCGTATGTCTTCCTGCTGGGCGGGATGTTCAGCGGTGTGATGTGCGCCACCCTGCCGAAGGTGACGCAACCGGGCAGGCTCGCCGCCCGACTTGCCAAGTGACGCGACGTTTTCGGCGTAACGTCCCCCAGAAGCGGGGCGCCGTGCGGCGAACCCGCAGGTTCTGGTGATCCGGCGGTCGCCGCATGGGCGTCCGCGGTGCCCAGTATGGTGGTGCGCGCCGCCGAGCCTCCCCTCGCCTACGGCATGGGGAACCCCATCGCGCGAAAGAGACGGGCGGCGGAGCTAACTGGGAGAACCTGCATTGAGCCGTGAATCTGACAGTTCGTCCTCCGGGCCCCGGGGTCGCGGCGGTTCCGCGTACCCGTCGGGCACCCCGCCGTACGGATCCCGCCAGTATCCGTCGCCGAACCCGGCGCAGGAGGGCTCGTACGACGGCGCCGACGACGCCGAGGCGCGCGACGCGGTCGAGCCGGAGGAGCCCAAGACCGAGACCACGCTGACCACGCGCATCCGGATCAACATCCCGGGCTCGCGCCCCATCCCGCCGGTGGTCATGCGGACGCCGGTCGGTGACGACGGCGCCGCGGCCGGCGCGGGTGAGGACGAGGAGCGCTCGGGCGGCGGCGCGCCCCGCCCGGACACGACGGCGACGATGAGCGCGGTGCCGGGCGGCGGACAGGACCCCGCAGCCCCGGCCGCCCCGGCGTCCCGGCAGGCGGAGGCGAAGGAGCCGGAGAAGGCCAGCGACTGGTTCGCGCCGCGCAAGCAGTCCCGTGCCACGCCTGCCGCGCCGTCGGCGCCGCAGGGCGCCGCGGGCTCGCCCGCTGCCCCGGCCGGTCCCACGGCGTCCGTCGACGGGCCGCACCTCGGCTCGTCCTCGCCGCTGTCCGGCTCCCCCCTGTCCCCGGACCTCGCGGGGCCCGAGACCACGCAGGCGTTCCCCGCGCCGGTACCGCCCGGTCAGGGCCAGGACTCGGATCTTCCGTATCTCTCGGACTTCGCCGGCTTCCCGGTCGAGGACCCGACGCCGACCGGACCCACGGCGATCACCCCGGACCTCGGCTTCGAGGATCCGCTCGCCGCGACCGGGCAGAACCCGCTGAACCGCTTCCCCTCCGCCCCCTCGGGACGGTCCGGCCCGTCCGGGCCGACCACGGGCCCGGTCGGCGGCGACATGCCGGTGCCGCCGGTGCCGACGCCCGGCCTGGGGGCGCGCACGTCCACGCCGCCCGACGGCACGCCGCTGTTCGACGGACTCGGTGCGCACGCGTCCGGACTCGGCGCGCACACGTCCACGCCGCCGGACGGCACGCCGCTGTTCGACGGACTCGGAGGGCAGCCGCCGACACCGCCGGGCGGTGCGTCGCTGTCCGGCGGGCTCGGCGCCACGACCGGCGGCGGCCAGCCGCCCGCCGGGCCGACCGTCGGCCCCGACCTGTTCCGCGACCCCGAGTCCGCGCCGGGCGCCGGGGCGCCCGCGCATGTCTCCGGCGAGACGCTGATCAGCGGCATCCCCGTCGTACCGCCGGCCGAGAACCGGCCGGTGACACCGTTCCCGGGCTTCGCGAGCGACTCCGGCGCGACCCCCACGTCCGGCGGCGCCAGCACTCCGCCGAGCTCTCCGGCCCCGGCCGCCTCCGCCTCCTCGGCCAAGCCCGCGAAGAAGAAGGGCCGCAACAAGCTGGTCCTGCTCGGGGCGGCCCTGGTGGGCGTGGCCGGTGTCGCGTACGCGGCGGGCCTGGTGATGAACCACGCGGACGTACCCAACGGCACCACCGTCCTCGGCGTCGGCATCGGCGGCAGCTCCAAGCAGGAAGCGGTCGACAAGCTCAACGCGCGCCTCGCCAAGCGCGCCCAGGCCCCGATCAAGGTCTCGGTCGACGGCGACCAGCACGAGCTCAAGCCGTCCGTGGCGGGCCTCGCCCTGGACACGGAGCAGACGGTCCGCGACGTCTCCGGCCGCGACTACAACCCCGTCAACGTGATCGGATCCCTCTTCGGCGGCACCCGTACCGCCGGGGACCCCGTGGTCGTCGACGAGGAGAAGCTGTCGGACGCGCTGGAGCGGCTGGCGGGCGAGTCGGGCACGGCCCGCGAGGGCACGATCACGTTCGAACCGGGCAAGGTCGAGGCGGTCTACGGCAAGCCGGGCAAGGGCCTGAACGTCGACGCGGCCGTCAAGGCGGTCTCCGAGGCGTACCGGCAGCGCGCCGAGACCGGTGAGAACAAGGCCGTCACCCTTCCGGTGGTCACCAAGCAGCCGAAGATCGGCAAGGCCGAGGTCGACCGGATGATGAAGGAGTTCGCCGAGCCCGCGATGTCGGGCCTCGTCACCATCAAGGCGGGCGGCAAGTCCATCGACTTCGGCCCGGCCCGCTCGCTGCCGAAGATCCTCTCCGTCGTGGTGGTCGAGGACCCGAAGGGCGAGGGCTACAAGCTCCAGGAGAGTTACGACCTGGAAGCGGTCAAGCAGCTCTACGGCAACATCTTCGACGGCGTGCTCATCGAGCGGGCCCAGGGCGGCAAGACCCCGGTCCAGCCGACGGACGTCGTGGGTGCCCTGCGCGGCGTGATCCTGGAGAAGGATCCGGCCAAGCGGATCGCCGAGATCCCGCTGGACCCCAGCTGACCGGCTGCCCCGGGTGCCCCGCGGCACCCGGGGCAGCTCAGTTCAGCATCGCCCGCGCCGCCCGTGCCTGCCGCCGCATCGTCTCGGCGGCGTTCGGCTCCATCGCCGCGACCACGTCGGCGTACTCCTCCAGCTCCTTCGCGCCGCCCACGAAGTCGCCGCGCTGCACCAGCAGTTGCGCCCGCTCGTAGCGGAGCCGGGCCGGATGGCTCGGCAGCAGCAGGGAGAGCTCGACGGCCCACAGCTGGACGTCGCTGCGTTCGGGGCGGGCCGCGGCCCAGGCGCGGATGTTGTTCAGCACCCGCAGCACGATCTCCAGCGGTGTGGCCGGGGTCAGCCTCGTCGCGTCCAGGGAGGCGCCCGCCGCGCCCGCGACCAGCAGCGCCGCGTCGTCGTCGGACAGCGGCCGCCCGCCGTCGAAGGGGTCGGCCAGCACATGCTCCCCGTACGGATCGCCGAAGCCGACCACGAAGTGGCCGGGCAGTGCCACGCCGTACACCGGCGCGCCCGCCCGCCGGGCCACCTCGATCCACACCACGGACAGCAGGATCGGCAGCCCGCGCCGGTGCCGCAGCACCTCCTGTAGGAGCGAGGACTCCAGCCGCCGGTAGTCGGCCGGCGTGCCGTGGAAGCCGTGGCGTTCACCCAGGACCTCGGCGACCGCCGAGGCCCAGCCCCCCGGCCCGCCGGGGGAGAAGGGCAGCAGCCCCGCCAGGCGGTCGAGCTCGATCTCGGCCGCGTCGATCGCGTCGCCGTCGAGCTCCGGATCCGCCTCCGCGCCCACCAGGAGGCACAGCAGGGCCAGATCGGGGCGCTCCTCGCGCGCGGCCTCGGCGAACCGCCGCCGCCGGTCCTGGGTGTGCTGCTCGTCTGGTGTCCCTGGCGATCCTGGCATCCGTGCCTCGTACCTGCCCGTACGTCCGCGTACGTCCCCGTACGTTCCGTCGTCTGTCCGTCGTCTGTCCGTCGTGTGTCGCAGTCTTCCCCGCCGGATGCCCCGTCAGGAACGGGACCCCTCGGGGGCGCGCCAATGGTGGTAGTGGTGGTGGGTGGTGAAACCCATGCCGTCGTAGAGCGCGCGGGCACCGTCATTGTCCGTCTCCACCTGGAGGTACGCAGCCGAGGCGCCCTCCTCCAGGGCGCGCCGGGCGAGCGCCGCCATCACGGCCGAGCCCAGGCCCTGGCGGCGCCGCGCAGGGTCGACCTCCACCGCGGTGAAGCCCGCCCAGCGCCCGTCCGCGACACACCGCCCGATGGCCGCCGGCGGCTCTCCCTCCTCGCCCGGCATGGTGGCGAACCACACCGAGGGCCCTCCGGCGAGCACGGCCCGCGCCTCAGGGCTGGGGCGCTGGGAGCGCTGATAGCGGGCGAACCACTGATCATCCGGCGTACGGGACAGTGTGACGTGCTCCGTGTCGGCGGCCAGGTCCGCGAGCGGCGCGAGCGCGGCGATCCGTATCTCCACGGAGACCTCGCGGACCCAGCCGCGCCGCTCCAGCTCGCCGGCCAGCCGCTCCTGCGTTCCCTCGGCCCCCGTGCTGAGCTGGAGGTACGCGGGCAGGCCACGCTCGGCGTACCAGGCGGCGACCCGCTCCAGGGCGGTGTCCAGGGGCAGGCCCGGGTCGCCGAGGGCGAGCACCGAGTTGGCCCGCCGGGTGAAGCCCCCGGCCGCCCGCAGCAGCCATTCGCCCAGCGGGGCGCTCTCCAGCGGCGGCCAGGCCCGGGCCGCGACCCGTTCCAGCTCCGCCGCGCTCGCCGCCGGGCCGCGGCGACGGGCCGGGGCGGCGGGCACGACCTTGCCCGCGACCAGCGCGGATTCCGGAATGCGGACGGTTTCGCCGGACCGCCGTGTGATCTGGAGCACGCCGTCTGCCCAGGATGTGAGCACGCCGACGGTGTCGGTGAATCTCTCGGTACCGTCCCCGGCATCGCGCCACCGCCGCACGGATACACGTTTGCCCACGTCAGAGGCGTTGATCGTGACCTCAAGACGTCCGCCGGCGGTGAAATCCACTGGTTCTCAGCCCCTCATGTTCGTCTGGTGCGCGAGAACGGAGATACTAGGGGCGGGCATCGACGACGCCGCGCTCCCGCGCGCCACGCGGCGGAGCCGCCAACCGGTCCGCCAGCCCTATCAAGGAGGAACGACAGCGTGACCTACGTCATCGCGCAGCCTTGTGTCGACGTCAAGGACAAGGCCTGCATCGAGGAGTGCCCCGTCGACTGCATCTACGAGGGTTCCCGGTCTTTGTACATCCACCCGGACGAATGCGTCGACTGCGGTGCCTGTGAGCCGGTGTGCCCGGTGGAAGCGATCTTCTACGAGGACGACACTCCCGAGGAGTGGAAGGACTACTACAAGGCGAACGTCGAGTTCTTCGACGAGCTCGGTTCGCCCGGCGGCGCCTCGAAGCTCGGCTTGATCGAACGGGACCACCCGTTCATCGCCGCGCTTCCGCCGCAGGCCTAGGCAACGGCCCCCGCGCACGTGCGGCGCCTCGGTCCCGTACGGCCTCGTCAGCCGTACGGGACCGACGCTTTTCGCCCGTGCGACGACGACCTGTACGAGAAAGAGAAAGCTCCGTGTCCGCAGTCTCTTCGCGTCTCCCCGTCTTCCCCTGGGACAAGCTCGAACCGTACAAGGCGACCGCCGCGGCGCATCCGGACGGCATCGTGGATCTGTCGGTGGGCACGCCCGTCGACCCGGTCCCCGAGCTGATCCGCGCGGCACTGGCCGGAGCGGCCGACAGCCCGGGCTATCCGACGGTGTGGGGCACCCCGGCGCTCCGGGACGCACTCGCCGGCTGGGTCGAGCGGCGGCTGGGCGCCACCGGCGTGGCGCACACCCAGGTGCTTCCGGTAGTCGGCTCCAAGGAGCTGGTCGCGTCGCTGCCGACGCAGCTGGGCCTGGGGCCCGGCGACCGGGTCGCCTTCCCCCGGCTGGCCTACCCGACATACGAGGTGGGAGCGCGCCTGGCGGGCGCCGAGCCCGTCCCGTACGACGAGACAACCGAGCTGGACCCGGCCGGGCTGAAGCTGCTGTGGCTGAACTCCCCGTCCAACCCGACCGGCCGGGTGCTGGACAAGGACGAGCTGCGCGCCGCGGTCGCCTGGGCCCGCGCGAACGGCGTCCTGCTGGTCAGCGACGAGTGCTATCTGGAGCTGGGCTGGGAGGCCGACCCGGTGTCCGTGCTGCACCCCGAGGTCTGCGGCGGCAGCTTCGAGGGGCTCGTCGCAGTCCACTCGCTCTCCAAGCGCTCCAACCTGGCGGGCTACCGGTCGGCCTTCCTCGCGGGTGACGCCGCGGTGCTGGGCGAGCTGCTGAAGATCCGCAAGCACGGCGGGATGATGGTGCCCGCCCCGGTGCAGGCCGCCACGATCGCGGCGCTGGGCGACGACACCCACGTGGCCGAGCAGCGCGAGCGCTACGCCCGCCGCCGGTCGCGGTTGCGCGCGGCGCTGGAGGGGCACGGCTTCCGGATCGAGCACAGCGAGGCCTCGCTGTACCTGTGGGCGACGCGCGACGAGCCCTGCTGGGACACCGTGGGCGCGCTGGCCGAGCTGGGCATCCTGGTGGCGCCCGGCGACTTCTACGGGGAGGCCGGCGCCCGGCACGTCCGGGTGGCGTTCACCGCCACCGACGAACGGGTGGCGGCCGCGGCCGCGCGGCTGTCGAGCTGACTCGCGCGCACCGGCGTGCGGGGGCCGCGCACACAGGCGCGAAGGGGCCCGGGGAGCATCGGCTCCCCGGGCCCCTTCGCGTTCTGGCGTGTGGCGCGGCAGCAGGTCAGCCGCTGATGCTCGGCACCCGGACCGGAACCTTGACCGGCAGCAGCCCTTCCGCGGCGTGACCGGTGGACAGCTTCTTCTTGCCGACGGTCTTGGCCGCCTTCTTGCTGATGTGCTTGGCGGCCTTGCCGGTGGCCTTGCCCGCGGCGGGCACGCCGTTCCCGAAGGTGCGGCGGCCCACCTCGCTCGCCGCGTACGTGACCTTGTTGGTGGTGTTCTCGGCGGCGACGCCGACATTGGAGGTGTCGACCGCGCTCACCCCGGCGGGCACGGGGGCCTGCGGCGTCACCGGGGTGGCGTTCGCGGCACCGGCGGCGACCATGGGAGCGGCGCCCGCGGCGACCAGCAGAGCGGCACGGGCGAACCGGCGGGTGAGGGGGAGGGACATGATGCTCCTTCGCGGAGGGACTTTGGCATGTTGCGATGTCCGGCGGCCGGACGCAGTGAATACCGCGTGAACCGCGCGAAGGTTGCGGTGCGCGAGGGTAAAGAATTGTTAATGCATCAGATAATCTACCGCACGGGAAAACGGGTGGTCGGATAATCTCCGCGCTGATTGGGGAATTGCCGCACTATTGGGCGACGGTAATGCGCACTTCGGCCCCGGAAACGCCCTCGGCGGTCCGCCAGCCCTTTCCGGAATCCCCGGCGGACCACACGCGGTCGCGGTACGAGACGCGTTCGATACGCAACCCTTCCGAGTGGGCCACCGCCCAGTGCGCCAGCTCCCAGCCGCGCCGGTCCGGGTTCCCGCGGCCGGTGTCCGGTACCGGCAGCACCACGTCGCGGGTGCCGCCGGCGTGCTCCCCGGTGCCGCCGGTGGACGCGGTCCCTCCCGGCAGCACCTCGGGGCCGAATTCCCGTACCAGCCGCGCCCGTACCCGCGCCGTGTCACCGGCCTTTCCGTCATCCGGCGGCCCCGGACAGGTGAACGCGCCCGCCGTACGCCCGGTGAGCACATCGGTCAGCACCGCCGCGTCGGTCTCGTGCTTCGCGTACGCCTGCGGATATCCACTGCGCTGCACCCGTTGCGCGGCCACCGTCAACGGCAGTCGGGAATAGCCGGGCACCCGCACCAGATGGTCGTAGAACGCCCCGGCCGAATAGACCGGATCCAGGATTTGGCGTGCGGTGCCCCAGCCCTGCGACGGCCGTTGCTGGAACAGCCCCAGCGAATCCCGGTCGCCGCGCCGGATGTTGCGCAGCCCCGACTCCTGCATCGCCGTGGCCAGCGCTATCGTCACCGCGCGCTCCGGCAGCCCCCGGGCGGAGGCCACGGCCACGATCGTGGCGGCGTTCACGCCCTGTTCGGGGTCCAGCGCCACGCTCTCGCCGTCCGTCCGCGCCACACAGCGCGGCGGCCCGGAACCGCCGGTCTCCAGATGCGCCACCAGGTACCCGGCCAGCGCCAGCAGCACCGCGCACGCGATACCGGCGCGCAGGCGCCGGGCGCGGCTGGAGAGGATGGCAGGTGGCACGCGCACACGTTACTTGAGGGGCCCGGAGTTCCGACGGGCTAGGGTCGCGGTCATGGACAACTCCGCACTCGACCTGTCCCTGGACGCCGCCCGGCTCACCGCCCGGCTCGTCGACTTCCCCTCGGTCAGTGGCGATGAGAAGGCCCTCGCCGACGCCGTCGAGCAGGCACTGCGTGCTCTCCCGCACCTGACCGTCGACCGTGACGGAGACGCCGTCGTGGCCCGTACGAACCTCGGGCGGGCGGAACGCGTCGTCCTGGCCGGACACATCGACACCGTGCCGATCGCCGACAACGTGCCCTCGCGCCTCGACGATGAGGGTGTGCTGTGGGGCTGCGGCACCTCCGACATGAAGTCCGGGGTGGCCGTGCAGCTGCGCGTCGCCGCGACCGTCCCCGACCCCAACCGCGACCTGACCTTCGTCTTCTACGACAACGAGGAGATCGCCGCCGAGTTCAACGGGCTCAAGCGGCTGGTCGAGCGGCACCCCGAGTGGCTCGCCGCCGACTTCGCCGTCCTGCTGGAGCCCACCGACGGCAAGGTCGAGGGCGGCTGCCAGGGCACCCTGCGGGTCCGCGTGGAGACCACCGGCCGGCGCGCGCACTCCGCCCGCGGCTGGCTGGGCGAGAACGCCATCCACAAGGCAGCGCCGATCCTCGACCGGCTCGCCGCGTACGAGCCGCGCCAGGTGGAGATCGACGGGCTGCGCTACCGCGAGGGCCTCAACGCCGTACTGATCGAAGGCGGCCACGCCACCAACGTCATCCCCGACTCGTGCGCCGTGACGGTGAACTTCCGCTTCGCCCCGGACCGTTCCGTGGAGGCGGCGCTGGCGCACGTGAAGGAGGTCTTCGACGGGTTTGAGGTGCGACTCACCGACAGCGCGCCCGGCGCCCTGCCCGGCCTGTCCCACCCCGCCGCGGCCGCCTTCGTCGAGGCCGTCGGCACCGAGGTCGAGCCCAAGGTCGCCTGGACCGACGTCGCCCGCTTCTCGGCGCTCGGTGTCCCCGCGGTCAACTACGGGCCCGGCGACCCGAAGCTGGCCCACACCCGCGAGGAGCACGTCACGGTCGCGGCCGTGCTGGAGGCGGAGGAGCGGCTGCGGGGCTGGCTCACGCGCTAGCCCGGTGCCTGGGGCCCGCCCCGGACCTCGTACCGGACCCCGCTCCCGGACCTTGTCCCGGACCCTGGCCGGCCGGTCCGTCCGGCAGTTCAGTGGCGAGACCTCGGGAATTCCGTTGCCCGTCGCCCGCCCGGGCCTACGCTGACCCAAAGATCCTTCCCCGCCCCGGCGGGCGGGGAAGGCCGACGCGGAGGGAGCACATCATGGGCAACGCGAAGGACGAGCAGGCGCCGCACGAACAGCGCCTGGGCCCGGTCGTGCGCCGACGCGAGCAGATGCGCCCCGGCACCACCGACCAGCGGCTGCTGGACACCCAGCCGGGGGCGGCATGGGTGCACGAGGACCCGTTCCGGGTGCTGCGCATCCAGTCGGAGTTCGTGGAGGGCTTCGGGGCCCTGGCCGAACTGGGCCGGGCCGTCAGCGTCTTCGGATCCGCCCGGACACTCCGCGACACGCCGGAGTACGAGGCCGGGGTGCGCATCGGCCGCAGCCTGGCCGAGGCGGGTTTCGCGGTGATCACCGGCGGCGGGCCCGGCGCGATGGAGGCCGCCAACAAGGGCGCGTGCGAGGCGGGCGGCGTCTCGGTCGGACTCGGCATCGAGCTGCCCTTCGAGCAGGGCCTCAACCCGTATGTCGACATCGGCGTGAACTTCCGCTACTTCTTCGTCCGCAAGACGATGTTCGTGAAGTACGCCCAGGGCTTCGTGGTGCTGCCCGGCGGACTCGGAACACTCGACGAGCTCTTCGAGGCCCTGACCCTCGTCCAGACCAAGAAGGTCACCCGGTTCCCGATCGTCCTGTTCGGCTCCGGCTACTGGCAGGGCCTGGTGGGCTGGTTGCGCGAGACCCTGGTGGCCGAGGGCAAGGCGTCCTCGGCCGACCTGGAGCTGTTCCACCTCACCGACGACGTCGACGAGGCGGTCGCGCTGATGACCAAGGAGATCGGCATCTGATCCGGTGCGGCCGGCTCCGGTGCGGTCGGCCCCGGGCGGCGGCGCGCCCTCGCGCGGGCCTTCGCTACGCCAGTCCCCGGCGGGCGACCGCCGGGGGCCGGTGCCCCGCGATCGAGGACACCATGTCCAGCACCTGCCGGGTCTCGGCCACCTCGTGCACCCGGTACACCTGGGCCCCCAGCCACGCCGACACCGCGGTCGTCGCCAGCGTCCCCAGCAGCCGCTCCTTCACCGGCCTGTCCAGCGTCTCTCCGACGAAGTCCTTGTTGGACAGCGAGACCAGCACCGGCCAGCCGGTCGCCGCCATCTCGCCCAGCCGGCGGGTCGCCTCCAGCGAGTGCCGGGTGTTCTTCCCGAAGTCATGGCCCGGGTCGATCAGGATCGCGTCCCGCCGCACCCCCAGGTCCACCGCCCGCTCCGCCAGTCCCACGGTGACCCGCAGGATGTCGGCCATCACGTCCTCGTACGCGATCCGGTGCGGCCGGGTGCGCGGGGCCACCCCGCCCGCGTGCGTACACACCAGACCGGCGCCGTACCGGGCGGCGACCTCGGCCAGTTTCGGGTCCACCCCGCCCCAGGCGTCGTTCAGCAGGTCCGCGCCCGCCTCGCAGACCGCCTCGCCGACCTCGTGCCGCCAGGTGTCGACACTGATCACCACGTCCGGATGCCGCCTGCGCACCTCGGCCACGAAACCGACCGTGCGCCGCGCCTCCTCCTCGGCCGACACCTCCTCCCCGGGCCCGGCCTTCACCCCGCCGATGTCGATGATGGCGGCGCCCTGTGACACCGCCTGCTCGACGCGGGCCAGCGCCGGCTCGTCCTGGAACGTCGCCCCCCGGTCGTAGAAGGAGTCCGGCGTCCGGTTCACGATCGCCATGATCACCTGCTCGTGCTCCGCGAACTCCCGCCGTCCCAGCCGCAACATCCTGACTCCCTCTCCTGTGGTCCGTCAGCGACCTTAGCCGTCTCGCGCACGGCGCCCGTGTCATCCACAGGCGCTTTGTCCACAGGGCCCGCGGTGAGCGGTGCGGGGCATGGCACGATCAGGACGGACGGATGCCGCACGCACCCCGGGGAGAAGATCGTCGTGTTCTGGTTTTTGCTCATCGCGCTCGTCGCGGTGGTGGGCGCGGTCACGCTCGCCGTCATCGGCGGCACCGAACGCGGCCCGCTGCCGGAGGCCCCGCAGGACCGGCTCGACGTCCCGCTGCCCGCCGACCGGCCGCTGGGCCGGGCCGACATCGAGGCGGTGCGGCTGCCCATGACCCTGCGCGGCTATCGCATGGCGGACGTGGACGACATACTCGGCCGGGTCGGCGCGGAACTGGCCGAGCGCGACGCGCGGATCGCCGAACTGGAGGCGTCGCTGGCCGGTGCGCAGGCGGCCCGGCAGTCGGCGGCCCGGCACGCGGCGACGCCCCCGCCCGCCCACCCGCCTGCGGAACCCATGGCTCCGGACGGCTCCGCTTCGAACGGCTCCGCGGGTTCGAACGGCTCCGCGGCTCCGGCGGAGACTGAGGACGAGGACGAGGGGGAGGGCGCGTGAGCGGCAAGGGCGTGGCGCTGGGCGCGGACGGGCTGGCGCGCTGTCCGTGGGGCCTGGAGGCGGAGTCCCTGGCGGACTACCGGACGTATCACGACACCGAGTGGGGACGCCCGGTGCACGGCGATGACGCGCTGTACGAGCGGATGTGCCTGGAGGCGTTCCAGTCCGGGCTGTCCTGGCTGACGATCCTGCGCCGCCGCGAGGGCTTCCGCGCGGCCTTCGCCGGGTTCGAGATCGCCAAGGTCGCCGCCTTCACCGACGCGGACGCCGCCCGCCTCCTCGCCGACCCCGGCATCATCCGCAACCGCGCCAAGATAGCCGCCGCGATCGGCAACGCCCGGGTGGCGGCCGAGCTGGCCCCGGGCGAACTGGACGCGCTGATCTGGTCGTACGCCCCCGACGCGGGCAGCCGCCCGGCGCCGAGGACCTCCGCCGACGTGCCCGCGACGACACCCGAGTCCGTCGCGCTCGCCCGCGACCTCAAGAAGCGCGGCTTCCGCTTCGTCGGTCCGACGACCGCGTACGCGCTGATGCAGGCGTGCGGCCTGGTGGACGACCACCTGGCCGACTGCCACGCGCGGGCCCGCTGACGCGGAGCCGCGCGCGGTGTCCGGCGGACCCTTCCCCTACCCGCCTTCTCCCGAACCGGGGCGGGCAGGGGGAAGGGCCGGCGTCACCGGCCGCGGAACGTCGGCTTCTGCTTCTTCACGAACGCCTCGACCGCGATCCGGTGGTCGTCCGACGCGCCCGCCCGCACCTGGAGCTCGTCCTCCTTGGCCAGCGACTCGACCAGCCCGTGGGCGGCGGAGAACGCCAGCGACTCCTTGATCGCCGCGTAGGCGGCCGTCGGCCCCTGTGCCAGCCGCCTGGCGACCGCCATCGCCTCGTCGGCCAGCTCCGCCGCGGGCACCACCCGGCTCACCATGCCGAGCTCCAGTGCCTCCTCGGCGCTGACGTTCCGCGGGAAGAGCAGCAGGTCGGCGGCGCGGCCGGGGCCGACCAGGCGCTGCAGGGTCCACGACACCCCGGAGTCGGCGGTGAGCGCGACACCCGCGAAGGAGGTGTTGAACGACGCGGTGTCGGCGGCGATCCGGTAGTCGGCGGCGAACGCGAAGCCCGCCCCGGCCCCCGCAGCCACGCCGTTGACGGCGGCGACCACCGGCTTCGGCATGGTCGCGATGGCCTCGGTGATGGGGTTGTAGTGCTCCTTGACCGTGCCCATGACCTGACCGCCGTCGCCCCGCTCGGCCGCCTCGGCGAGCAGCCCGATGTGCTCCTTGAGGTCCTGGCCGACGCAGAACGCCCGGCCGCTGCCGATCAGTAGGACGGCCCGAACGGCGGGATCGTCCGCCGCCTGCCGCAGAGCGTCCCGCAGTGCCACCTTCAGTTCGATGTTCAGGGCGTTCATGGCGTCGGGGCGGTTGAGCGTGAGCGTCGCCAGTCCGTCGGTCAGCTCGTACAGCACGGTGTCGGCCATGGGGGTTGGGTCCTCTCCGTCGCGTCGTCAGCGCTCAGCATGCCGGAGATCACGGATGCCGGACATGTGACCTGCGTCAAAGGAACCGCCCCGGCGTTCGGGCGCGGTGGGGGCGGAGTATCGCAGGCCGCTCCCCGAATTGGGTGGTTTTGCGGGAACGCGTCGCGGAGCGATCGCGGCCCGATGTTGGTCTTTGGGTCATGCCATGCGGGATAATGACGAAGAAGCAATGTGTTCGATGCCGGTCACACGGTGCCTCCATGGGGCCGTCGGCGGACGATGAGCTGGTTTCAGGAAGGGGAACGAGCATGGCGGCCATGAAGCCGCGGACGGGCGATGGCCCGCTCGAGGTGACAAAGGAGGGGCGGGGCATCGTCATGCGCGTTCCGCTCGAAGGCGGCGGTCGACTCGTCGTCGAGCTGACCCCGGATGAGGCCGACGCGCTCGGCGACGCCCTCAAGAAGGTCGTCGGCTGACGGAGCCGGCCCACCACACCCACACCGTGCGCTGCCCCGGCAGCCGGTTCGCACCAGCGGACCGGCTGCCGGGGCAGCGGCGCTTCCGCGTGCGTGCCCGGCACGGCGTCGCGGGCGTGGACCGGATACGAGGGAGCGGGGCCAGCCGCCAGGGGGCCGCCGGTCGCCGACCGGTCAGTCGTGCCGCACGGCCGGGTCAGCCGCGCTTCACCGCGCAGAGCAGGCCGTCGCCCACCGGCAGCAGCGAGGACTGCAGCACGGTGCTCTCCCGTACGGTGCGCAGCAATTCGCGCAGCCGGAGCACTTCGGCGGGCTGGATCGCCGAGTCCACGGTGCGCCCGTCGGCGAAGACGCCCTCGAAGCAGACCAGCCCGCCCGGCCGCAGCAGCCGCAACGATTCGGCGAGGTAGTCCAGGCATTCCAGACGGTCCCCGTCGCAGAAGACGAGGTCGTAACCGCCGTCGGCCAGGCGCGGCAGGACATCGAGCGCGCGGCCGGGGATGAAACGGGCCCGGTTCCCGGCGAAGCCCGCGGCCCGGAACGCCTGCCGGGCGAACTGCTGCCGCTCCGGTTCGGTGTCCACGGTCGTCAGCACCCCGTCCGGCCGCATGCCGTGCAGCAGGTGGATTCCGGAGACGCCGGTCCCGGTGCCGATCTCGGCGACGGCCTTGGCGTCCGCCGTCGCGGCGAGCAGCCGCAGGGCCGCACCGGTGCCGGACGACACCGAGCGCAGTCCCGCTTCACGGGCCCGGTCACGGGCCCAGCGCAGGGCTGCGTCCTCGGCGACGAACGCATCGGCGAACGCCCAGCTCGTCTGCCGGTTGCCGGTAATGGCCCTCTCCTGTCCCCGTAGTTGACGCAACCGTGACTGTATCCGCTGCGCGCGGGAACCCGCAGATGGGATCAGGCGTTGGAGAAGGACGGGGGGATGAGATGGACCAAGGCCAAATGCAGGTCAAAATTGCTTATCCGGAGCTAACGGGCGAGGTGGATATGGTAGGGGCTCTACTGGACACCACCAGAGCCGACAGGGGAGGTGCGGCTGCGCCCGGTGACCGGAGAGTGCTGAGGCGCTTTCGCAGGTCGGCGGTCGAGCCGAGATCCGTGACCGACACCGCTGACCACGCCCGCTCCGCCGAGTCCGTTACCACCGCGACCTTTGCCACCGACGCGGATGGCGCGGGATGGACCCCTCCCACCTGGGAGGAGATCGTCAGCATGCACAGTGCACGGGTCTACCGCCTCGCGTACCGGCTCACCGGCAACCAGCATGACGCCGAGGACCTGACCCAGGAGGTCTTCGTCCGGGTCTTCCGCTCGCTGTCGACCTACACCCCGGGCACGTTCGAGGGCTGGCTGCACCGCATCACCACCAACCTCTTCCTCGACATGGTCCGGCGCCGCCAGCGGATCCGCTTCGACGCGCTGGGCGAGGACGCGGCGGAGCGGCTGCCGAGCCGTGAGCCTTCGCCGCAGCAGCACTTCAACGACACCCACTTCGACGCCGATGTGCAGCAGGCCCTGGACACCCTGGCGCCGGAGTTCCGCGCGGCCGTCGTGCTGTGCGACATCGAGGGGCTGTCGTACGAGGAGATCGCCGCGACCCTCGGGGTGAAGCTGGGCACCGTGCGCAGCCGTATCCACCGCGGCCGTTCGCACCTGCGCAAGGCGCTCAAGCACCGCGCGCCCGTGGCCCGTGCGGAGCAGCGCGCCGCCGCCTCGGTGTCCCTGGGCGCCTCCGGCCCCGGGCTCAGCGGGGAGGTCGGAATCGCGTGACCCGATCAGGCGGTCCGTCCCCCGCCGAGCAGCATCTCGGCGACCGCCTCTCGGCTCTTGTCGACGGCGAACTGGGACATGATGCGCGCGAGCGAGTCCTCGCGCACCTGGCGACCTGTCCGCGGTGCAAGGCGGAAGCCGACGCACAGCGGCAGGTGAAGAGCGTTTTCGCGCGGACAGCCGCGCCACCGCCCTCGGAGGGCCTGCTGGCTAGGCTGCACGGCCTGCCCGGCAGCGTGCTCGACGGCGACGACCAGCAGGACGGCGGCGGTGCGGACGGGCGCGACGGCCCGTTCGGCGGCGGTACGGGCGGCTTCGGCACGCGGCAGGAGTCACTGGCCTATCTGCCCTCGCCACCCCGTGAGCGCGGTTTCCGCATCCACGAGGTGGCGCGTCCCCCGGCGCGCGGCAGGCGCTTCGCGTTCGCGGCCGCGGGGGCCGTCTCCCTCGCCGCGTTCGCGCTCGGCGGCACACTGGTGCTGGACACGGGAGCCGACTCCACCCGCAGCCGCGCGCAGGGCGCGCGGAGCGCGGTCACCCCGGCCTCGGCCAGGTCCGGCGGCATGACAGCGGTGCTCGGGATGCGCGAGAACACGCGCCGTGAGGTGGGCTTGCGCAGCGGAGTCGACGCGGGCAGCCGCCCGGGCGCGCTCGCGACGCCCGGCGCCGCCACCGCGGCCCCGGCTTCCGCGACGCCGTCCGCGTCCCCGCCCGCGGAACAAGCCCCGACCCCGCTGTACGCGGGCCAGCGGCTGTCCTCGCACGGCATGCTGCCGCCCGTGGTCCAGCCCGTACTCTCGGCGACCCGGCAGCTGTGGCCGTTGTCAGAGGCCGAATGACGCGGCATGTCCCGCCGGCCTCGCGCCGGCGGGACACTGCGCGAGGAGCGGCAGACCTGGTTGAATCGCTTCGGGCGGCGTGCCCCGATGGCGGGGACGGCTGCTGAGAGACCGCGCAGTCCGCGCCGCGTCGCGGGGAACTCTGGGGAGATCATGGACGAGGGGAAGGCCCCCGGGCCCAAGCCGAAATGGTGGAGCCGCCCGGCGGTGCGCTCCGCGCACCAGCCGGCGCCCGCCGCACCGGCACCGGATCCCTCACGGGCCCACTCCGCCGACCCGGACCGGCTCGATGCCGCGGGCGGTGGCGCTGGTGAGGCCGCTCCGGAGGACGCCGCCGCCGACGGCGGCATCACGCATGGCGCCGAGGCCGTCCCGGGTACGGAACACGGCGCCGAGCGGCGTGTGGACCACGTCCGTGCGGCGGATGCCGAGGCTGACGCCGACACCGCGGATGATGCCGAGGCCCGCGCCGGCCTCGCGGATGACGTGGCGGCCGCTTCCAGCGCGGGACCTGGCAGCCGGCCGGAGCCGGTGTCCGCGGCCGACGGCGCGGCCGCGTCCGGCGCGGGGCAGGGCCTCGGCTCCGATGCCGAGCCCGAGGACGCTGTGCCCGCAGCCGAGGGGCGGCCGCTCGCCGCAAGCGGCGAGGGCGGCGTGACGCCCGTGCAGGGGACTTCGGCTGGTGTGACGCCCGCGCACGGGACCTTGACCGGGACTTCGACCGGTGTGACGCCCGCGCACGGGACTTCGACCGGTGTGACGCCCGTGCGCGGCACCTCGGCCGATGTGACCCCCGCGCACGGCACCCCGGCCGATGCCCCGCCCGTGAGGCCCCTGCACGCCCCGGACCCGTACGGCACCCCGCCGTACGGTGGCCCCGGGCCGTGGGCGCCCGCGCCGCCCGTGCAGCGCCCGGTGGCGACCCCCGCGCACGGTACGCACCTGCCCCCGGCCCCCCACCAGCCGCCGACCGCGGCGCAGCACCCCGGCGTGACCCCGGCCCACGGCACCCCGCTGCCGCCCACCGCCGGGATGACGCCCGCGCACGGGACCCAGTTGCCCCCGGTCGCGCCCGCCGTCCCCGGGATGACGCCCGCGCACGGGACCCAGCTGCCGCCGGTCGCGCCCGCCGTCCCCGAGCCGCCCGCCGCCGCCGAACCCGCCGTGCCGCGTGGCCAGTGGCTGCAGTACGACCCGTGGGGCGCACCGCGCGCGGCGGCGCCGGCCGTGCCGCAGCGGACGTCCCCGCGCCGCCGGGCCCGGCTTCTCGTCGGCGCTCTGCTGATCGCGCTGCTCGCGGGCGGTGTCGGCGGCGGCATCGGCGCCTATCTGGAGCGCAACGGGGGCGTCATCGGCGACGACGTGGAGCTGTCGCAGCCGCCTGCCGAGAAGGAGCCGCGCGACAAGGACAGCGTCGCGGGCATCGCCGCCCGCGCGCTGCCCGGCGTCGTGACCATCCACGTCAGCGGAGGCTCCGAGCAGGGCACCGGCACCGGCTTCGTCCTCGACGGCCGCGGCCACATCCTCACCAACAACCACGTCGTGGAGCCCGCCGGTTCGGGCGGCGACATATCGGTCACGTTCAGCGGCGGCGAGACGGCCCCGGCGCACGTCGTCGGCCGGGACAGCGGTTATGACCTCGCGGTCGTCAAGGTCGACAACGTCTCCGGGCTCAAGCCGCTGCCGCTGGGCAACTCCGACTCGGTGCGGGTCGGCGACCCGGTCGTGGCCATCGGCGCCCCGTACGACCTGGCGGGCACCGTCACCTCCGGCATCATCAGTGCCAAGGAGCGCCCGATCACCGCGGGCGGTCAGAAGGAGGACGGCAGCGACGTCAGCTACGTCGACGCCTTGCAGACCGACGCCCCGATAAACCCGGGCAACTCCGGTGGCCCGCTGATGGACTCCAAGGCGCGCGTGATCGGCATCAACAGCGCCATCCGCGCGGCCGACGACGGCACCGGGCTCGGCCCCGGCCAGGGAGGCAGCATCGGGCTGGGCTTCGCCATACCGATCAACCAGGGCAAGCGGGTCGCCGAAGAACTGATCAACACCGGCAAGGCCACCCACCCCGTGATCGGTGTGACGCTCGACATGGGCTTCACCGGTGACGGCGCGCGGGTCAACACCAAGGGCGCCGACGGCAGCCCCCCGGTGACTCCGGGCGGCCCCGGTGACAAGGCCGGGATCAAGCCGCGCGATGTGATCACCGAGGTGGACGGGGTGCGGGTGCACAGCGGCCAGGAGCTGATCGTCAAGATCCGCAGCCACCGGCCCGGCGACCGGCTCCGGCTGACGCTGGAGCGGGACGGCGAGGAGCGGACCGTGTCGCTCACCCTCGGCACGGCGGACCGCGGGTGACATCCCCGGCCGCCCCGGGGCCTCGGCGTGCCCCGGGGTGGGTGTCCGCCCGGGGGCGGCGGCGTGCTCCGGGGCTCGTGTCCGCCCCGGCGTCCCGGCTCTCTCCCGTCTCGCCCCCGGAGGCAGGTACCGTGTTCACTGGCCTGGCCCGCCGGCCTCGGACGTCTCAAGGAGCTGCAAGGTGTTCTTCGACATAGGACCCCTAGAGCTGATCGCGCTCGTCGTCCTCGCCGTGCTCGTCTTCGGCCCGGAGAAGCTGCCCAAGGTGATCCAGGACGTCGCCGGCTTCATCCGCAAGGTGCGCGAGTTCTCCGACAGCGCCAAACAGGACATCCGCTCCGAGCTCGGCCCGGAGTTCAAGGACTTCGAGTTCGAGGACCTCAATCCGAAGACGTTCGCGCGCAAGCACATCCTCGACAAGGACGAGCTGGGCCTGAAGGAGATCCGCAACGGCTTCGACCTCCGCAAGGAGATGGCGGACGTCGCCGACGCGGTCAACGGCGGGGACCGCGACTCCGCGCAGGGCTCGGCGTCCGGCTCCGCGGCGAGCGGCTCGGGGGCCACGGGCTCCGGGACCACGGGCTCGGCGGCCACCGGCTCGGGCTCCTCCGGCGGTTCCGACCTGCTCCGCAAGCGTGACACCCCGGCGGCCGACCACCCGCCGTTCGATTCCGACGCCACCTGAGTCGATCCGACCCACCTGAGTCCCCGTATGCCCGAGGTACTCGTCCCGTATGGCTATCCTCCCATTGTCCAGGGTGAGGTCGCCTGAGGGGGGCGGGCCGCCCACGAGCAGGGCAACGAGGAGGCTCCGCGCAGATGGAGACGACGAGTCGGACAGGGGTACAGGAGGCGGTGGCGAGTACACCCGGTACATCCGCCCTGCCATCCGCGTCGGTCGCGCACGGGATGCCCGCGGAGGCCCGGCGCAAGATCGACGGCTATCTCATGGCCGCGTTCCCGTGGTACGGCCTCGACGAGGCGTTCACCGGTCCGCGCTGGCTGATGCAGGCCGTCGCGAGTGTGGACGGCACCGTCGAGCACGGTTCGACCGGCCACGGCGACGAGCCGTCCCGGCGCGTCGAGACGGACGGCGAGGTGCCCGGCAAGCGGCGCTTCGCGGTGGTCGTGACCGTCGCCAGCCGCCCGCTGCGGCGCAGCGCCGACGGCACCGGGACCCTGGAGGCCACCTCGGTCTCCTCCGCCGCCTGGCTGGCCGGCTCCGGCCTGCTGTCATGCACCTGGCCGTCGCGCATGGAGCACGCACTGCGCCAGGAGTGGCTGGACCAGCAGACCGCGATCGCCTGGGAGCTGGCCGACGAGGTGGGCGGCGAGGGCTGGTCGCAGCTGTCCCTGCCGGTCGACGGCGTTCCGGCGGACTTCCACTACCGCGAGTCGGAGTACGGGTGGGTGCTGGCCGGTTCCGCCAGCGAAGGGGTGCATCTGGGGGCGTACGGACGCGGTATGAGCGCCTACGGACTCGGCTTCTCGGTCGTCAAGGACATCGCCGCGTACGAGTGAGCCACTACGTGTGCGGACACGTGTGCGGACACGTGTGCGGACACGTGTAAGGGGCGGCCTCTCAGGGAGACCGCCCCTTACTCATGCGTCCTCAGAAGGCTTCGCTCTCAGAACTTGTTGCGCGGGGTGATGCCCAGCGACATGCCCGACAGACCGCGCTGCCGCCCGCCCAGCTTGCCCGCGATGGAGCGCAGCGCGCTGCCGGCCGGCGAGTCCGGGTCGGTGATCACCACCGGCTTGCCCTCGTCGCCGCCCTCGCGCAGCCGTACGTCGATCGGGATGGAGCCCAGCACCGGGACGTTCGTGCCGGTGGTCCGGGTCAGCCCGTCGGCGACCGCCTGGCCGCCGCCCGTGCCGAACACGTCCACCATCTCGTCGCAGTGCGGGCACGGCAGCCCGGACATGTTCTCCACGACGCCGACGATCTTCTGGTGGGTCTGCACGGCGATCGAACCGGCCCGCTCGGCGACCTCGGCCGCCGCCTGCTGCGGCGTGGTGACGACCAGGATCTCGGCGTTCGGCACGAGCTGCGCCACCGAGATCGCGATGTCCCCGGTGCCCGGCGGCAGGTCAAGTAGCAGCACGTCCAGGTCGCCCCAGTACACGTCCGCCAGGAACTGCTGGAGCGCGCGGTGCAGCATCGGCCCACGCCACACCACCGGGGCGTTGCCCGGGGTGAACATCCCGATCGAGATGACCTTCACGCCGTTCGCCGACGGCGGCATGATCATGTTCTCGACCTGGGTCGGCCGGCCGTCGGCACCCAGCATCCGCGGCACCGAGTGGCCGTAGATGTCGGCGTCCACGACACCGACCTTCAGCCCGTCCGCCGCCATCGCCGCGGCCAGGTTCACCGTCACCGACGACTTGCCGACGCCGCCCTTGCCGGACGCCACCGCGTACACCCGGGTCAGCGAGCCGGGCTTGGCGAACGGCACCTCGCGCTCAGCCTGCCCGCCGCGCAGCGAGGCGGCCAGCTCACGCCGCTGCTCGTCGCTCATCACGTCCAGGTCGACGGCCACGCGGGTGACCCCGGGGACCTTCGCCACGGCCTCCGACACGTTCTTGGTGATCGTCTCCCGCATCGGGCAGCCCGACACGGTCAGATAGACCACCACCGCGACCGCGCCGTCCGCCGCGATGTCCACCGATTTGACCATGCCGAGATCGGTGATCGGCTTGTGGATCTCCGGGTCGTTCACCGTGGCGAGCGCGGCGCGCACCGCCTCTTCGGACGGGGCCGCGGCGGGGGTGGAATCGGTGGTGTCGGTAGCCATGCCCCGATGGTACGGCGCTCACCGTACGAGTCGGTAAGGCTTCAGCGGTCGCCTTCCTCACTCTCCGGGCTCCCGGCCCGGAGCCTCCTGGCGCCCGGCGCGGACCGCCGCCGCCCGCAGCTCCATCTGCCTGATCAGCTCCTCGAACTCCGAGCGCAGCCAGTCCCGGGTCGCGACCTCGCCCAGCCCCATGCGCAGCGCCGCGACCTCGCGCGTGAGGTACTCGGTGTCGGCGATGCTGCGCTCGTTCTGCTTGCGGTCCTGCTCGGCGGTGACGCGGTCGCGGTCGGCCTGCCGGTACTGGGCCAGCAGGATCAGCGGGGCCGCGTACGACGCCTGCAACGACAGCATCAGCGTCAGGAAGATGAAGGGGAACTCGTCGAACCGCAGCCGGTCCGGAGCCGCGGTGTTCCACGTCACCCACACGAAGACGAAGACCGTCATCCACGCGATGAACCGGCCGGTGCCCAGGAACCGGGCGATGTGCTCCGACGCCTTGCCGAACGCCTCCGGGTCCCACCTGGGCAGCCGTGCCCGACGCGGCTCCTTGGGCCGGGAGAGCCGGCTCGCCTCATCCGCCACCGGCGGCCCCCTCCACGTCCGGCACGTCCGCGCTGTGCAGCTCCCGCTCCCGCCAGTCCTGCGGCAGCAGATGGTCCAGTACGTCGTCGACGGTCACCGCGCCCAGCAGCGATCCGCTCTCGTCCACGACCGGCGCGGCCACCATGTTGTACGTGGCCAGATAGCTGGTGATCAGGGGCAGCGGGGCGTCCGGCGGCAGCGGCCGCAGATCGGTGTCGACCAGCGAGCTGACCAGGGTGAAGGGCGGGTCGCGCAACAGCCGCTGGAAGTGCACGAGGCCCAGGTACCGGCCCGTCGGCGTCTCGTCCGGCGCCCGGCACACGTACACCTGCGCGGCCAGCGCGGGGGACAGGTCCCGGTTGCGCACCAGCGCCAGCGCGTCCGCGACCGTCGCGTCGGGCAGCAGCACGATCGGCTCGGTGGTCATCAGGCCGCCCGCCGTGCGCTCCTCGTACGACATCAGCCGCCGCATGTCGGCCGCGTCGCGGGGCCGCATCAGCCCCAGCAGCCGTTCCTTGTCCGCTTCCGGCAGCTCCGAGAGCAGGTCGGCCGCGTCGTCCGGGTCCATGGCCTCCAGCACGTCGGCGGCGCGCTCCTCCTTGAGCTTGCCGAGGATCTCCACCTGGTCGTCGTCGGGCAGCTCCTCCAGGACGTCGGCCAGCCGGTCGTCGTCGAGGGCGGCGGCCACCTCCGCGCGCCGTTTGGCGGACAGGTGGTGCAGCACGTTGGCCAGGTCCGCGGGCCGCAGCTGCTCGAAGGTGGCCAGCAGGTTCTCCGCGCCCTGCCCGTGCTCCTGGAGCGAGAAGCCGGTGACGGCCGACCACTCGACGGTCAGGGCCTCCCCGCGCCGCCGCAGCGCGCCGCCCTTCCCGCGCCGTACGAAGACCTTGTCGATCTCCCAGTCGCGGCGGGCCGGCAGCTGCACCATCGCCACGTCCAGCACGGTCACCTCCTCGTCCGCCTCCACCAGCCGCACCCGCCGGTCGAGCAGTTCGCCCAGCACCAGCGTCTCGGTCGGGCGCTGCTCGAAGCGCCGCATGTTGACGACGCCGGTCGTGATGACCTGGCCGGACTCCACCCCCGTCACCCGGGTCATGGGCAGGAAGATCCGGCGGCGGCTGACCACCTCGACCACCAGGCCGAGGACGCGCGGCGGGCGGCCGCCCAGGCGCAGCATCGCGACGAGATCGCGGACCCGGCCCACCAGGTCGCCGTTCGGGTCGAAGACGGAGACACCCGCGAGATGTGACACGAAGACCCTGGAACCGCCCGCACCCACGCGCACACCTCCCAGCCCCCGCATATCAGCCCAATCCGGATTCAGGCTAACGCGCCCCGGCCTGCCCCGCTGTCGCACGCGCAGCCGCCCGGCTGCCTGCGGGTACGCGCACCCGGCACGGGTACGCTGCCCACTGCACCGGCATCAGGAGGCAGAGCAGACGTGCGCATCCGGAACGCCGCTCTCGTGGGAGCGATGTGCGTGGGGCTGACCGCGACGCTCGCGGGCTGCGGCGGCGAGAAGAAGGACCCCGACGCCGGCACCAACGGCGTGGGCAAGCTCCCGGCCACGAAGATCGAGGCCAAGGCCCGCAGCGCGGCGAACGGCGCCGACGCGGTGCACCTGTCCGGCACCCTCGTCACCAAGGGGCAGTCCTACAAGCTCGACATGCGCCTCAAGGGCGACGGCGGCACCGGCCAGGTCTCCACCAAGGACGGCACCTTCGAGCTGCTGCGCGTGGGCAAGGACCTCTATCTCAAGGCCGGCGCGGACTTCTGGTCCCGGCAGGAGGGCTCCAAGACCGACCAGGCCGCCGCCTCCAAGCTGGAGGACCGGTACGTGAAGGTCCCGGTCGGCGACCCCTCCTACAAGCAGCTCGGCGGCTTCACCGACAAGCGCGTGCTGCTGGACGGTCTGCTGGCCATGCACGGCGAACTCGCCACCGGCGACCGCGGCGAGCTCGGCGGCGTCCGTACGATCCGGATCCTCGCCGCGGAGGGCTCGGGCGGCTCGCTCGACGTCTCCCTGGAGGGCACCCCGTACCCGCTGCGGCTCCAGCGGGCGGGCGGCGCGGGCGTCATCCAGCTCACGGAGTGGAACAAGGACTTCGCCCTCGCCGCACCGGACAAGGACGACGTCGTCGACTACGGGCGGCAGCTCCCGTCGCGGGCTTAGTCCTTCGCGGGCCTAAGGCTTCTTCGCGGCGCGCCGCCGCCGCGCCAGCAGCTTGGGCAGGGCCGCCGGCATCGGGCGGCGGGTGATCGCGGGCGTCGGCAGCGGGGGCGCGGCCAGCGATCCGTCCGGCAGCGGGGCGACCGGGCCGGGCACCGGCTCCAGCCGCAGCACCCGGCACTCCCCGGCCCACCGCTCGACGATCCGCTCGGCGTCCGGCGCGTTCAGCCGCTTGCCCTTGAGCTCCTCGACGGCCGCGGTCCACGCCTCGCTGCGCGGGGCGGGCTCACTCACCCGGGCCTGCCACGCCACCAGCCGGCCGCCCTTGTCCTTGCTGCGTACGGTCACGGTGGCGGTGCCGCCGTCGGTGAGGCCGAGCCCTTCGAGCGGCTGCTCGCCCGGGCCGCCGACCAGCCAGGCCGCGCCGTCGTGCCAGACATGCCACAGTGGGCGCTCCGCGCCGCCGGGGCCCTGGACCCAGATCAGGGCGGACTTCTTCGTGGCCTCCTCGATGAGGGCGCGGTCCATCAGCGTCTGTGTCATGGCCTCACCTTAGGCCCGGGTGGCGGGTCCGCCCCCACCCGCCCGCCGTCCCGTGCATCGATCCGCGGTTCCGTGGCCCTACCACGCGCTTTACGCTGATGGGGTGCCCACCGCTCGTACCGCCGCCGGAACCGCCGACCGTGCCACGACACCGGACCGGATATCCGCGCCGGTCGACGCCGCCGGCCCCGCCGCCGTCCCGCTCGACGTCCTCCTCCTCGCCGTCGCCATCGCCGGCGTCTCGCTGTCGGCCCCGCTGATCGCCGCGACCGCCGCCCCCGCGCTCGCCATCGCGTTCTGGCGCAACGCCATGGCGGTCGGCGTGCTCACCCCGTTGGTCCTGCTCCGCCCCCGGCACCGCGCGGAGCTGACCGCCATGGGCCGCAAGGCCCTGCTGCTGTCCGCCGCCGCGGGCGGGCTGCTCGCGCTGCACTTCGGGGTGTGGCTGCCGAGCCTGCACATGACCTCCGTCGCCTCCTCGACCGCGCTGGTCACCACCACCCCGATCTGGACGGCGCTGCTGCTGCGGCTGCTCGGACACCGGCCGCCCGCCCTGGCCTGGGCGGGCATGGCGGTCGCCTTCCTCGGCGTCGTGATCCTCACCGGCGTCGACCTGTCCCTGTCGCCGCGCGCGCTCGCCGGCGACGGCCTCGCGCTGGCGGGCGGCGTGGCGGGCGCCGGATACGTGGTGCTCGGCGCACAGGTGCGCCGGACCGTGAGCACCACCGCGTACACCTACGTCTGCTACACCGTCACCGCCGTGCTGCTGCTCGCCGCCTGCCTGCTCTCGGGCGCCTCGCTCGGCGGCTACAGCGGCCAGACCTGGGCCAAGCTGGCGCTGCTCACGCTCACCGCCCAGCTGCTCGGACACTCGCTCATCAACCGCGTGGTCAAGGGGCTCGGCCCGTCGGTGACCTCGACCGCGATCCTCCTGGAGACCCCGGGCGCGGCCCTGATCGCCGCGCTCTGGCTGGGCCAGACGCCGCCGCCGGTCGCCTATCCGGCGCTGCTGGTGATCCTGGCCGGGCTGGCGCTGGTGATCCTGGCCGACCGGCTCGGCAGGCGGAGGCCGACCGGTCCTACAGCCACCCGTTCCGCTTGAAGCTGCGGTGGATGGCGAAGCAGGCCCCGACGATCGCCACCATCACCGTCGGGTAGCCGTACTTCCACTTCAGCTCGGGCATGTGCTCGAAGTTCATGCCGTAGACCCCGCAGATCATGGTCGGTACGGCGACGATCGCCGCCCACGCCGTGATCTTGCGCATGTCCTCGTTCTGCGCCACGGTGGCCTGCGCCAGGTTCGCCTGGAGGATGGAGTTGAGCAGGTCGTCGAAGGCCAGCACCTGCTCGTTGACCCGGACCAGGTGGTCCGCGACATCCCGGAAGTACTTCTGGATGTCCGGGTCCACCAGCCGCATCGGCCGCTCGCTCAGCAGCTGCATCGGACGCAGCAGCGGGGACACCGCCCGCTTGAACTCCAGTACTTCGCGCTTGAGCTGGTAGATGCGCCCGGCGTCGCCGCCGCGCCGCGCCCCGCGGCCGGACCCGCCGGACCCGCCCGATCCGCTCGTCGCCGAGAAGACGTCGATCTCCACCTCGTCGATGTCGTCCTGGACGGCGTCGGCGACCGCGAGATAGCCGTCGACGACCTGGTCGGCGATGGCGTGCAGCACCGCGGACGGGCCCTTGGCCAGCAGCTCCGGGTCGTCCTGGAGCCGGTGCCGCAGGGCGCGCAGCGAGCCCTGGCCGCCGTGCCGCACGGTCACGATGAAGTTCCGGCCGGTGAAGCACATGACCTCGCCGGTCTCCACGACCTCGCTGGTGGCGGTGAGTTCGGCGTGCTCCACGTAGTGGATCGTCTTGAAGACGGTGAACAGGGTGTCGTCGTACCGCTCCAGCTTGGGCCGCTGGTGGGCGTGGACGGCGTCCTCGACCGCGAGCGGGTGCAGCCCGAACTCCTGGGCGATACCGGCGAACTCACGCTCCGTCGGCTCGTGCAGGCCGATCCACGCGAAGCCGCCCTCCGCGCGCACCCGGGCCATCGCCTCGGACGGCCCGACGTGGTCGCTGACCCGCTTGCCCTCGCGGTACACGGCGCAGTCGACGATCGCGCTCGACACGGACGGGTCGCGGGTGGAGTCGTACGTGGTCGGCGCGTGGCCGCGGCGCAGGGTGGGACGGACGGCGGCGCGCAGGTCGCGGATCATCGACATGGCGGGCTCCTTCACGGGCCGGCCGTCAGCGGGGGCACCGGGGGCGCAGCGCGGCCCGGAAGGTGGACGTACGAAGCTCCGGCGGTCCGTACGCCCGCAAAGCGGGCAGCGCTCCTCCGCGGCGCGCACTGACGGAAGATCGCAGAAAAACGGGGCAAGACGAGACGAAGACGCTCCACCGTCATGTGCTGCGGACGCCGGGAGACCTCACGTGTTTCACTGCGTGGCAGTGGGGTACGGAGGAATTCAGATCACCAGGAGAAGCGTCCGAGCGGGAGAACGAGAGAGCTGTCGGTACTGCACGGTCGACTAGGATCCACCGCAGCCCCACCTCCTCCGGCCGGTCCCCGTTGAGGGACGACGTAACTCCCTGGGCAGGCGGTAAGGCTATCAGTCGGCAGAACCGTTACGGCGCCGCTTTGCCTGTTCGATACACATGAGGTCCGGCACATGCGGGGAGCCGGGGGACTCCTCCGGGCGCGCAGTAGGGTCGGGCCCATGTCCGATGTACTTGAGCTGGTCCAGGCCCGGTTGTACGCCGCGCTGGGCGAGCCCGACGCCCGCGCCGCCGTCACCTTCCTCGGTACGGACCGTATCGAGGTGCTCCGGTTCGTCTCCGAGGACACAGGCGGAGACGGGGACATCGTGCGCTACGCCACGCTCGGTATGTCGGACCATCCGATGGCCGACCCCACGGCCGTACTCGCCGACCCGGTGCGCGGCCCGCGTGCCGAACTGGTGCTGTCGGTGCGCGCCGGCCTCGCCGACACGGACAAGGTCCTCCGCCCGCTCGCCGTCCTCGCCGCCTCACCGCAGGTGGAAGGCGTCGTCGTGGCCCCCGGCGCGTCCCTGGACGTGGGCGGGCCGCTGTGGCCGGGAGCGCCCTTCAGCTCCGTACTCGTCGCGGAACCGGGCGGGCTGGTCGAGGATCTGACGCTCGATGAGCCGATGGACCCGGTCCGCTTCCTGCCGCTGCTGCCCATGACGCCGAACGAGGCGGCCTGGAAGCGGGTGCACGGGGCGAAGGAGCTCCAGGAGCGATGGCTGCGGCACGGTACGGACCTGCGGGACCCGTTGCGCTCGGGCGTACCGCTCGCGGACTGAGGGTCCGATAGGAGAAGCCGGCTGCGGGGCCGATAGAAGAAACGGGGAAAGAGACTGACTCCGGACGGGTGATCGTCCTTGACGCGGCGACGCGCGGAGAGGACCGTGGAGCCCTATGAGGGGCGAACCCAGTTGCCCGAAGTGTGGTGGCCGGGTGCGGGCGCCCGGTCTCTTCGCCGACACCTGGCAGTGCGATGTGCACGGCACCGTGCACCCCCTGCAGCCGGTCGTCCCGCCGAGCGTCGAAGCACTCGCGGTCGTGGTCAAGCGTGCCCAGGTGCCGGTATGGATGCCCTGGCCGCTGCCGGTCGGCTGGCTGTTCACCGGTGTGGCGTACGCGGGGGACGACCGCAGTGGCGGCCGCGCCACCGTCGTCGCCTGCTCCGGACCCGGCCCGCTCGGCGGCCCCGGGGAGCTGCTGCTCGTCGCGGAGGAGCTGGGGGTGGGCCTCGGCGCGCGCTACGCGGGAATCCCCGGACCCGACCCCGGCCCCGGGATGAACGTGGACAAGTCGCCGCAGGTGAAGGTGCTGGCCGGGGGGCGTCCGACGCCGTTGTGGCATGTCGGTGACGTCCCCGACGACCGGGCGGTCTTCGCGGGCGAGGCGCGCGGGCTGTGGCTGTGGGCGATCGTCTGGCCGGAGCAGTCGGGCCTGCTGATGTACGACGAGCTGGTGCTGGCGGACCTGCGGGACGCCGGTGCCGAGACGGACGTGGTGCCGTGCGGGGCGCTGTCGCCGCGGCTGATCTCGTGACCTGCGGCCCCGGCCGCCCGCGGTGACCGCCGGGGCGCGCCACCCGCTCTGGCCGCCGGGCTGCTCTGGGTGCGGGCCCGCTCTGGCCGCCGGGTTGCTCTGAGCGCGGGCCCGCTCTGACCGCCGGTCCCGGCCGTCCGCGCCGACCGCCGGGCCCGGTCCGATCGCCGGGCCGCGCCGCCCGGTGCGGTCCGCAGAGCCGTTGATCCGTTCGGGTGGGGTCGCAGGGCCCGGTACAGTGGGGCGGTCCCCCTTGTCCCTCCGTCGCGGTTTGGAGTCACGTCGTGCGTATCGACCTGCACACCCACTCCACTGCCTCGGACGGCACGGACACCCCCGCCGAGCTGGTGCGCAACGCCGCCGCCGCGGGGCTGGACGTCGTCGCGCTCACCGACCACGACACCGTCGGCGGCCACGCCGAGGCGCTGCGGGCACTGCCGTCCGGGTTGACCCTGGTCACCGGCGCCGAGCTGTCCTGCCGGTTGGACGGCGTGAGCCTGCACATGCTGGCGTACCTCTTCGACCCCGCCGAGCCGGAGCTGGCGCGGGAGCGCGAGCTGGTCCGCGACGACCGGGCGCCGCGCGCGAAGGCGATGGTCGGCAAGCTGCGCGACCTCGGCGTACCCGTCACGTGGGAGCAGGTCGCGCGGATCGCCGCCGACGGCGCCGTCGGACGGCCGCACGTCGCCACCGCGCTGGTCGAGCTGGGCGTCGTCGAGACCGTGTCCGACGCCTTCACCGACGAGTGGATCGGCACCGGCGGCCGCGCCGACGTACGCAAGCACGAACTCGACCCGTTCGAGGCGATCCGGCTGATCAAGGGCGCGGGCGGCGTGGCCGTCTTCGCGCACCCGCTCGCCGTCAAGCGCGGCCAGTGCGTCCCCGAGCGCGCGATCGCCGAACTGGCCGCCGCCGGTCTGGACGGCGTCGAGGTGGACCACATGGACCACGACGCCCCGACCCGCGCCCGGCTCCGCGGCCTCGCCGCCGACCTGGGCCTGCTCCCCACGGGCTCCAGCGACTACCACGGCAGCCGCAAGACCTGCCGGCTCGGGGAGTACACCACCGACCCCGAGGTCTACGGCGAGATCACGCGCCGTGCCACCGGCGCGTTCCCGGTCCCGGGCACGGGCGGTAGCCCCCGCCCGTAGCCGGTCCGGGACCGACCCGCGCTGTTAAGGCGGCGCTCACCCCGCCTCTTCTTTCCTCCCGCACCCTCCACGTACTCACTGCCCTCCGCTCGACCCTTCTCCCCGCAAGGCCACACTGTGTTCGACGCTGCCGTTTTCGGATCCCTCTTTCTCACCCTTTTTGTGATCATGGACCCTCCGGGGATCACCCCGATCTTCCTCGGCCTCACCGCGGGCCGGCCGCTGAAGGTGCAGCGCCGGATGGCGTGGCAGGCGGTCGCGGTCGCCTTCGGCGTGATCACCGTGTTCGGCATCCTGGGCCAGCAGATCCTGGACTATCTGCATGTCTCGGTGCCGGCGCTGATGATCGCGGGCGGGCTGCTGCTGCTGCTGATCGCGCTGGACCTGCTGACCGGCAAGACCGATGAGCCGAAGCAGACCAAGGATGTCAACGTCGCGCTCGTACCGCTGGGCATGCCGCTGCTCGCCGGGCCCGGTGCCATCGTCTCGGTGATCCTCGCGGTGCAGCACGCGGACGGGATCGGCGGTCAGATCTCCGTGTGGGGCGCGATCGCCGCGATGCACGTCGTCCTGTGGCTGACCATGCGGTACTCGCTGCTGATCATCCGCGTGATCAAGGACGGCGGCGTGGTCCTGGTGACCCGGCTCGCGGGCATGATGCTGTCGGCCATCGCCGTCCAGCAGATCATCAACGGCGTCACCCAGGTCATCCGGGGCGGCTGACCGGACCCTGTACACAGACGGCGCCCCCGCGCGGATCGGTCCGCGCGGGGGCGCCGCAGCTGTACGTGTCCGTTACGAGGCCGCGGACTCGGCTGGGCGGATATAGATGCGCTGGCCGACCGCGGCGGCCTGCTGCACGATCCGGTTGACGGAGGCGGCGTCCACGACGGTGCTGTCGACGGCGGTGCCGTCGACGTCGTTGAGGCGCATGATCTCGAAGCGCATGGCTTCTCCCTTCGTCTGATCCTCCTGAGGAGAACTGGTGGCGGGGTCGCGCACGGCTACGCTGCCGCGCGCCCCGTATCTGCACAACGGACTGTATGCTGCAAACATTCCCTACGCTAAAGAAATTTTTTCACAGGCTAATGAACGCGCGGTAACAGCCACGGTTGTGTCCCACCCGCGCGGGCCCGGACAATGAGGGCCGTATGAACGACGTCATTCCCTCGGACCTCAGCTCGATCAGCGCGGCGATCGAGCGCACCAACGAGCTTCTGCGCCGGGTGCTCGCCGAGGTCGCGACCACGCCGTCCACCCACGCGATCTTCGTGGACGCCGGGTACGCGTATGCCGCCGCCGGCCGACTGGTCGCCGGAACGGAGGACCGCAGGGCCTTCGAGCTGGACGCCGAAGGGCTCATCGAGGCGTTCATCGACAAGGCGCGGACGATCTTCCCGGACAGCAGGCTGCTGCGCGTGTACTGGTACGACGGCGCCCGCCGCCGCATCCACACGTCCGAGCAGCAGCGCATCGCCGAGCTGCCCGACGTCAAGGTGCGGCTGGGCAACCTCAACGCCAACAACCAGCAGAAGGGCGTCGACTCGCTCATCCGCGGTGATCTGGAGTCCCTCGCCCGGCACCGGGCCATCGGCGACGCCGTCCTCATAGGCGGCGACGAGGACCTGGTCAGCGCCGTCGAGGCGGCGCAGGGCTACGGCGCGCGGGTGCACCTGTGGGGCATCGAGGCGATCGAGGGCCGCAACCAGGCCGAGGCGCTGCTGTGGGAGGTCGACAGCCAGCGCACCTTCGACCTCGAATTCTGCAAGCCGTACGTGGCGCGCCGTACGGACCTCTACGAGCCCTTCGGCGACAGCCAGCCGGGCGGCGGCGGGCAGGTGCCCGGCCGCGACGAGGTGCGGTTCGTCGGCGCCCAGGTCGCGGCGCAGTGGCTCGCCGCCCGGGGCCGTGCCGCCCTGGCCGAGCTGCTGCCGGGCCACCCGTACCTGCCGGGCTCGGTCGACCAGGAACTGCTCAACGAGGCCGAGGCGCTCCTGCGGCTGTCGCTGCGCGCCCGTGCCGACCTGCGGCGCGCGCTGCGCGACGGCTTCTGGGAGCACTTGCAGGCGCAGTACTGACGCCCTGTGCGCCGTGGCGCCGGCGGCTACGTGTCGCTGACGTCCCGCCAGAAGGCGGCAAGCGCTTGAGCCGTGGCGTCCGGCTGCTCGGCGTTGGGGGAGTGCTCCGCGCCCGCGATCACCGTGCGGCGGGCGGCGAGCCGCTCGGCCATCGCGTCGATCAGGGGTACCGGCCAGGCGTAGTCGACCTCGCCGGACAGGACGTGCTTGGGCAGCGGCACCGCCGCCAGTTCGGCCACCCGGTCCGGCTCGCCGATCAACTGCCGTCCCGTGGCGGTGAGTTGCTCGCGTACCGTGCCCAGCCAGCGGCGGTGCAGGAACTCCCGTACCTCCGGCGGCGCGCCCGTCTCGGGCGCCTCCGGCGGGTCGAGGGCCCGCATCGCCCGCCAGACGGTCTCCATGTCGAGCGTGGCGAGCGCGTCCAGGAGCTGCTTCGTCCGCGCCTGCTGCGGAGCGGAGACGGCCGCCGGGCCGGAGCTCATGATGGTCAGCGACGCGAACGGGTCCGCGGCGCGCAGCACCGCGGCCCGCACGATCAGCCCGCCCAGCGAATGGCCCATCACGTGCACCCGCCGACCGCCGTCCTCGCCGCTGAGGGCGATGGCCTGCGCCAGCACGTCACGGGCCAGTTCGTCCTGCGCGTACGCGTCCTCGTCGGGCGGCCCCTCGGTCTCGTACTGCCCGCGCCCGTCCACCGCGACGACCCGGAAGCCCGCGGCGGCCAGCGGCTCCAGCAGCGCGATGAAGTCTTCCTTGCTGCCGGTGAACCCGGGGACGAGCAGCGCGGTCCCGCGCGGACGCGCCGCGTCGGGGCGCGCGTCGTGCACGGCGAAGGTGCCGCGCGCGGTGCGGAGGCTGCTCGGGCGGGCACACGGGGGGAGGGTCAGCGTCGGCGGCGTGCTCATGCCCCTGAGGCTAGCGGCGGCGCACCCCGGGACGGCACGCAGCGGGCGGTCGGCCGTGTGGCGGCCCGGCCGCCCGCACCCGGTGACTGAAGGAGTTCCCTGGTCACCCGGCCCGACCTGACCCGGCGGCGGGCCGCCCGGACCTCGAACAGGCCGAGGGCCCGATCCGTACGGATCGGGCCCTCGGTGGGTTACCGGCTCGCGTCAGCTCTCCGGCGTGGCCTCCGCGGTGGCCGGGGCCGCCGCCCGCGTGCGGCGACGGCGGGCCGGCTTCGCCTCGGCGGCGTCGGCGGCCTCGACCGGGGCGGCGGCCGCCTCGGGGGCGGTCGCCGCGGCCTTGCGGGTGCGGCGGCGGGGCGCGGCGGGGGCCTCGGCGGTCTCGGCCGCGCCTTCCGCCGTCTCGGCCACGGCCTTGCGCGTGGCGCGGCGGCGCGGCTTGGCCGGAGCCTCCTCCGCGAGGGCGGTGCCCGTCGTGCCTTCGGCCGTCTCCACGGCCTCCGCCGCCTTGGCGGCGGTGCTGCGGGTGCGGCGGCGCGGCTTGGCCGGGGCCTCAGCCGCCGGAGCGGCCTCCGTCGTGGCCTCGGCGGCGTCCACGGCCACCTCGGCGGGGGCGGTGGCGGCGGCCTTGCGGGTGCGGCGGCGCGGCTTGGCCGGAGCCTCAGCCGATTCCGCCGTCTCGGCCGTCTCGGCCGCCTCGACGGTCGTGCTCTCCACGGTGTCCACCGCGGCCTCCGCCGCCTTGGCGGCGGCGCTGCGGCTGCGGGTGCGGCGGCGCGGCTTGGCCGGGGCCTCGACCGCGTCCACCGCGGCCTCGGCCGGCGCGGTCGGGGCAGCCGTCTCCGGCGTCTCGTCCGGCGTCGACCGGTCCGTGCCCTCGGCCGTCTCGACGGCCTGCCCGGCCGCCGACGCGGCACTGCGCGTACGGCGCCGGCGGCGCGGCTGACGCGGCTCGGCGGCGGGCGCGGAGTCCGCCGCTTCGGCGCCCTCGGCCGTCGCCACGGCCTCGGCCGCCGCGGTGTCCGCGCCGGTCGCGCCGTCCACGGTCACGCCGCCGCGGGTGCGGCGCCGCTGGCGCGGCGTACGCGTGCGCTTGGGGCGCTCCTCGGCGGCCGGCTCAGTGGAGCGGCCCCCGCGGCCACGGCCGCCGCGGCCGCCCCGGCCGGTCTCGCCGAGGTCCTCGATCTCCTCGGCGGCCAGCCCGGCGCGGGTGCGCTCGGCGCGCGGCAGGACACCCTTGGTGCCCTCGGGGATGCCCAGCAGCTCGTACAGGTGCGGGGAGGTGGAGTACGTCTCCTCGGGCTCGCCGAACGACAGGTCCAGCGCCTTGTTGATCAGCTGCCAGCGCGGGATGTCGTCCCAGTCCACCAGCGTGATGGCCGTACCCGACGCGCCCGCGCGGCCGGTGCGGCCGATGCGGTGCAGGTAGGTCTTCTCGTCCTCGGGCGACTGGTAGTTGATGACGTGCGTCACGCCCTCGACGTCGATACCGCGCGCGGCCACGTCGGTGCAGACCAGCACGTCGACCTTGCCGTTGCGGAACGCCCGCAGCGCCTGCTCGCGCGCGCCCTGGCCGAGGTCGCCGTGCACCGCGCCCGACGCGAAACCGCGACGGGAGAGCTGGTCGGCGATGTCGGCGGCGGTCCGCTTCGTACGGCAGAAGATCATCGCCAGTCCGCGGCCGTCGGCCTGCAGGATGCGGGCGACCATCTCCGGCTTGTCCATGGAGTGTGCGCGGAAGACGTGCTGTGTGATGTTGGCCACAGTCGCGCCCTCGTCGTCCGGCGCGGTGGCGCGGATGTGCGTGGGCTGGGACATGTAGCGGCGGGCCAGGTTGATGACCGCGCCCGGCATGGTCGCCGAGAACAGCATCGTCTGGCGCTTGGCCGGAAGCATGTTCATGATCTTCTCGACGTCGGGCAGGAAGCCGAGGTCGAGCATCTCGTCGGCCTCGTCGAGGACGAGCGCCTTCACGGACGACAGGCTCAGCTTCTTCTGGCCGGCGAGGTCGAGCAGTCGGCCCGGGGTGCCGACGACCACGTCGACGCCCTTCTTCAGGGCTTCGACCTGCGGTTCGTAGGCGCGGCCGCCGTAGATCGGCAGGACGCGGACGTTACGCACCTTGCCCGCGGTGAGCAGGTCGTTGGTGACCTGCTGGCACAGCTCGCGGGTGGGGACGACGACCAGCGCCTGCGGGGCGTCGGTCAGCTGCTCGGGCTTGGCCCGGCCCGCCTCGACGTCCGCGGGGACGGTGACGCGCTCCAGCAGCGGGAGGCCGAAGCCCAGCGTCTTGCCGGTGCCGGTCTTGGCCTGGCCGATGACGTCGGTGCCGGCGAGGGCGACCGGGAGCGTCATCTCCTGGATGGGGAAGGGGGTGATGATGCCGACGGCTTCCAGGGCCTCGGCGGTCTCGGGCAGGATTCCGAGTTCGCGGAAAGTAGTGGACAGGATGCTTGCCTCTTCTGTGAGACGCGCCATGAGGCGACGAAGGGGGTCGCGTACCGCGCCGGGTCATGCGCCGGCCATGGGAGGCCGGACGGCGCGGGACCACTGCCTTCGCTCTGGCACTCATGCCGCGAGCGGGTCCCTCCTGCTGTGCGTACGTCTGCATACGCGCCGCACGGAGGGCGGTCGGTTTGGAGCCGATCGGGCCACCGACCGGGCATCCGCATTCGTGGAACAACCCGCCGATACTCGACGGGCGCCATATCACTGTACCCCGGATGCGCGCATGTGTGACCGGGTGACCGAACGCACGGCTGATCGGGGAGTCGCTGACCAGGGACTTCCTTCGGGCGGAGAGCGGACTATTGTGCGCAGCATGGAGACGCCTGACACGCCAGAGAACACCCCTGCCGACACCGAGCAGCCCACCGGCATCGCCGCCCAGGACTGGACCCGGGCATCGGCGGACCCGCAGTACCGGGCCGCCGTGGTGGACCTCCTCGGGGCCCTGGCCTACGGCGAGCTGGCCGCCTTCGAGCGGCTCGCGGAGGACGCCAAGCTGGCGCCGACGCTCGACGACAAGGCCGAGCTGGCGAAGATGGCGTCGGCCGAGTTCCACCACTTCGAGCAGCTGCGGAACCGGCTGGCGGCGATCGGCGAGGAGCCGACCACGGCCATGCAGCCGTTCGCCGCCGCGCTGGACGAGTTCCACCGCCAGACGGCGCCGTCCGACTGGCTGGAGGGCCTGGTCAAGGCGTACGTCGGCGACTCGATCGCCAGCGACTTCTACCGCGAGGTGGCGGTCCGGCTGGACGCCGACACCCGCGCCCTCGTCCTCCAGGTGCTCGACGACACCGGCCACGCGACCTTCGCCGTGGAGAAGGTGCGGGCCGCGATCGAGTCCGAGCCGCGGGTCGGCGGCCGGCTGGCCCTGTGGGCGCGCCGCCTGATGGGCGAGGCGCTGTCGCAGGCGCAGCGGGTGGTCGCCGATCGCGACGCGCTGTCCACCATGCTGGTGGGCGGGGTGGCGGCCGGCTTCGACCTCGCCGAGGTCGGCCGGATGTTCTCGCGGATCACCGAGGCGCACACCAAGCGGATGGCCGCGCTGGGCCTGGCGGCATGACGCCCGGCGCCTGCCGGGCCGACGCGGCCCGGCAGGCGCGGCAGCGTGCCCGCCCGCCCGCATGCCCGTGACCGGACTCAGGTCAGGCGGTGGCCGATCGGCGCACCGCGGTGGCCGCGTGGCGGGGCCGGGCGGGCCGGACCAGCAGGGACAGCATCGCCACCGTGAAGACGAGCGCGGTCAGCAGCGTGGCCGCCGCATGGCCGGAGCCGAGCACCGCGTGCGCGGGAAACGTACCCAGCAGGGCGGCGACCGGGCCGGTGGACAGCACCAGGGACCTGGCGGGGAGCCGTCGCCGTGGCAGCCAGCGCGCCACCGCGTACGCGAGGGCGAAGCCGATCAGTGCCGAGCCGAGCGCTTCCCAGACCAGGATCATGGTGCGTCCCTCCGTTGAGCGGACCCGACCGGCTCCCGCGCGCCGGTCGCAGCGGTCCTACCCCCGCTCCGGCGCGGGCAACCATGAACTCCTCCGCGCGGCCGGGGCGCCCGCCGGGCGTACGGCGCACGGCGGCTGGGCGGTGTGGCACACGGCCGCCGGACGGTGTGGGTGCGGCAGCCCGGCGTACGACGTGCGACGGGTACGGCATACGACGGCGGCGGGGTCCCGTTTCCCGGGACCCCGCCGCCGTGCCGCGACAGTGCGATGCGCTCTACAGCGCGCTGAAGCCGACCTTGCGGACGGTCGGCTCGCCGATCTCGACGTACGCGAGCCGGTCGGACGCGACCAGGACCTTGCGGCCACGGTCGTCCACCAGGCTCAACAGCTCCGCCTTGCCGGTGAGCGCGTCGGACACCGCGCGCTCGACCTCCTCGGCAGACTGCGCGCTCTCCAAGATGATCTCGCGGGGCGCGTGCTGCACGCCGATCTTGACCTCCACGGCTATGTCCCTCCGACGGTCAGTTGAGGTGCGCGGCCAGCCGCGCCGTACGCAGCACACATTAGCCCGGCGCGGCCGGGCGCCGAGCCGTGCGGGCGCACGCCCGCAGCGAACAAGGCGCCGGTCCGTGCGGCTCGTCGAGGGTCAGTGCGGCTCGCTGCCGTGCAGCGGGAAACCGGCGATGCCGCGCCAGGCGAGCGAGGTGAGCAACTGGACCGCCGTGTCGCGCGGTACCGCGCTCTCGCTGGAGAGCCAGTAGCGCGCCACGACCTGGGACACCCCGCCCAGGCCCACCGCGAGCAGCATCGACTCGTCCTTGGACAGGCCGGTGTCCTCGGCGATGACCTCGCTGATCGCCTCGGCGCACTGCAGTGACACCCGGTCCACGCGCTCGCGCACCGCGGGCTCGTTGGTCAGGTCGGACTCGAAGACGAGCCGGAAGGCGCCGCCCTCGTCCTCCACGTAGGCGAAGTACGCGTCCATGGTCGCCGCGACCCGCTGCTTGTTCTCCGTCGTCGACGCCAGCGCGGTGCGCACCGCCTGCAGCAGCGCCTCGCAGTGCTGGTCCAGCAGGGCCAGGTAGAGGTCCAGCTTGCCGGGGAAGTGCTGGTAGAGAACGGGCTTGCTGACGCCCGCGCGCTCGGCGATGTCGTCCATCGCCGCCGCGTGGTAGCCCTGGGCCACGAAGACCTCCTGGGCCGCGCCCAGGAGCTGGTTGCGTCGGGCTCGGCGCGGAAGGCGCGTGCCTCGCGGACGCACCTCGGTCTGCTCGATGGCTGTCACGCCGCCTCCCATGGATTGTTCCGTGCGCGGTGTTCACCGCGCACGCCATCGTACTTTTGGGTAACAGTGACGCGCGCGTCCGTGCGGAGGATTTCACGGATCGGACACTGTAGGAAGCCGACAAAAGGTGCAGGTCACCGGTACTCGTCCTCGTTCTGCTCGACCACGCGTGCCTGCTCGGCGCGGTCCGCTTCGGTGGCGGAGCCGAGGTCGGTGCCCGTCATCGGATCGTCGTGCTGCGGGGAGAGCTCGTGATGCTGCTCGGCGGCGTCGGTCACCGGCGCCTCGATGTCGCGCTCGGTGGCGGCGTCCGCGTCGTCCTCGAAGGAGTCGGGCTCGTTGGGGTCGGCAGTCATGTGGCTCCGCCCTTTCCAGGTGGTTTCCAGGGAATCGCCCTATGTGTACGAGCGTAGGAGACGGGGCTTCCAGGCGCTATGCGTTCTGTGACGGCGAACACACAAGCGCGAGCGTGATCGTCTCGTAACATTGCCCGCATGTCTTCGACCGAGTCGCCGGGTGCCCGCATCCTCCCCATGGTGTCGCCGGTGCGGCCCGCCGACGTCGGCGCGGGCGAGAAGGTGCGCGCTGAGAGCCTGCCCGGCCTCACCCTGACCGTGCGGTCCCGCCCGCCCGCCCGGGACGGGCTGCCCCCGATGCTGTGCGTGCACGGACTCGGCGGCTCCTCGCTGAACTGGTCCGCGCTCATGGGGGCGCTCGCCGGCCGGGTGGACAGCGAGGCCCTGGACCTGCCCGGCTTCGGCGACTCGCCGCCGCCGGACGACGGCGACTACTCGATCACCGGCCAGGCGCGGACCGTCATCCGCTTCCTCGACGCGAGCGACCGGGGCCCGGTTCATCTGGTCGGCAACTCCATGGGCGGCTCGATCGCCGTACGGGTGGCGGCGGTCCGCCCCGATCTGGTGCGCACCCTGACACTGATCTCGCCCGCGCTGCCCGAGCGGCGGCCGCAGCGCACGGCGCTGCCGACGGGCCTGCTGGCGGTGCCCGGCGTGGCCCGCCTCTTCGTCCGCATGACCAGCGGCTGGACCATCGAGCAGCGGACGCGCGCGGTGCTGGCGCTCAATTACGGCGACCCGTCGCGGGTGGCGCCGGAGGTGCTCGCCGCGGCGGTCGCGGAGCAGGAGCGGCGAGCCGACCTGCCGTACTTCTGGGACGCCATGGCCCGATCCGCGCGCGGCATCGTCGACTCCTACACCCTCAGCGGCCAGCACTCGCTGTGGCGGCAGGCGGAACGGGTGCTCGCCCCCACGCTGCTCGTCTACGGCATGCGGGACCAGCTCGTCTCGCACCGGATGGCGCAGCGGGCCGCCAGGACCTTCCGTGACGCGCGGCTGCTGAGCCTGGTGGACTCCGGACACGTATCGATGATGGAGTACCCGGACGAGGTGGCACGCGCCTTCACGGACCTCCTCGGTGAATACGACGGAAGCGGTGCGGCTCGTGGGTAAACACAGCGCACGGGGGAGCAAGGAGCACCACGCGGGCCGGGAGAAACCGGCCGGCGGGGCCGGCCAGCCCGCCCCCGGGCGGATAGCCGGGAACGAGCCGTACGCCGCCCAGCCGCCCGCCGCGTCCCACGAGCCGGGCTACGACCCCGGCCGGTATCCGGTCGGCCCGTACGACACGGGTGAGTACCGGATGGGGCCGTACGACACGGGGGAGTACCCGGTCGGCCCCTATGACACCGGCGAGCACCCGGCCGGGCCCTACGGCGTGGGGTACGACACCGGGCAGTACGCGCCCGTCTACGACACCGGTGAGCTGCGGCTCGGCCCGTACGGCACCGGGTACGACACCGGACGGCAGCAGGCCGTCCAGGACACCGGCGCGTTCGCCGCCTGGGATGGCCACCCGTACGAGACGGGCAGCCATGCTGTGCCGCAGGCCCGGGGCGGACATCCGGAGCAGCGCGAGCCGGGCGGTGGCTGGGGCGCCTTCGGCGACAGCGGCGCCGGTCCGGCCGCTCAGGGGACGCACTCCCCGGACTTTCGGCCTGGAGGACCGCCGGCCGGCACCGTGACGGAGCCGCCGCGGACGGCGGGCCCGCGGGCCGCCGCCCCCGGGGTGCGGGTGCCCGGTCCGCGCAAGGAGTACGTGGCGGCGTTCGACGACCTCGACGCCCGCGACGCGGCCCGGCACGGCGATGTGCGCGGCGCCGCCGCGGCCGGCGGAATCCGGGAGGCGGACCCGGCGGCGGGCAGCGCCTCCGAGCCGGTGCTTGGTTCCGGCGGCGTGAAGGACGGCGTGAAGGACGGCGGCCCCGAGGGCAGCCCCGAGGGCGGTCCCTCGAGCGGCGCCAAGGGCGGCGGCTCCGGCCGCCGGGCGCGGGGCGCGAAGTCCGCGGGCCCGGCGAAGCCAGGCCGGGGCCGCAGGCTCACCGGCATCGCCGCGGCCGCCGTGACCACCGTGCTGGCCGTCGTGGTGACCGGGCAGATGACCGGCGGCACGAAGAAGGGCGACACCGCCTCGTCCCAGCCGCCCGGCGGCACCGCGGACCGGGGCGACCGGGCCTCGCGCGATGGCGACCGCCCCACCCCCACCCGTACGGCGACGCCGCCCGCACCCCGTACGTACGCCGAGAAGATGGCGGCGAAGTACCCGCTGGACGAGCGCCTCCAGGCGTCCGGCGCGTTCACCACCATAGGTGGCGGGGACAAGGCGCCGGGCCGCGGCGAGGTGGTGCGCTACCGCGTCGACGTGGAGAAGGGGCTACCGCTGGACGGCGAGCTGTTCGCCGAGGCGGTCCACAAGACCCTCAACGACGACCGGAGCTGGGGCCACGGCGGCACCCGCCGCTTCGAGCGCGTCTCCTCCGGCGACGTCCGCTTCGTGATCAGCCTGGCGAGCCCGGGGACCACGGCCAAGTGGTGCCTCAAGTCCGGCCTGGACACCACGGAGGACAACGTCTCGTGCGACTCCGCCGCCACCAAGCGCGTCATGATCAACGCCTACCGGTGGGCGCAGGGCGCGCGCACCTTCGGTGACGACAAGCTGCACGCCTACCGCCAGATGCTCATCAACCACGAGGTGGGCCACCGGCTCGGGCGGAACCACGAGGGGTGCTCCAAGCAGGGCGCACTCGCCCCGGTGATGATGCAGCAGACGAAGTTCCTGGAGACCGACGGCGCGACCTGCCGCCCCAACGCCTGGCCGTTTCCCGAGTCCTGAGGTCATGGGGCCGGGCCGTCCGCGGCCCGGCCGGCCGCGTCTGTGACGGACCCTCAACGACGGTGCGGGCCGACCCAGTTGACGCCCAGAGGTGCACTGACGGCACACGGGGTTACCAACCTAACGCCCAGGGGCCGGGAAAGTCACGGGTGTTCACCCCTTTTGGTGGCGCGACGGACAACCGTCCGTCGCGCCACCGTCGTACGCGCATAACGTGCTTCCGCTGCTGCCGTGACGGTGGCTGCCGACAGGGAGGATCGGGGGTGCACACGTGCGCGTGGGACTGCTCACCGAGGGTGGGTATCCGTATGCGTCCGGTCAGGCCAGGCTCTGGTGTGACCGGCTCGTCCGCGGGCTCGCCCAGCACGAGTTCGAGATCTACGCCCTGAGCCGGAGCGCGCGCCAGCACGCCGAAGGCGCCCGCGGCTGGGACCGGCTGCCGCCGCAGGTGCGGGGCGTGCGCACGGCCGCGCTGTGGGGGGATCCGCCGAGACCGGAGGCGAGCGGATCCGCCGGGTGCGGCCGGGCCGCCGGTTCCGCCGCGTACGGCCGCCGTGAACGGGCGCGGTTCGCCGAGCACTTCGCGGAGCTGGCGTCGGCGATCAGCGCACCGGCCGGAACCGGTGGCGGCCGCGGGGTTCAGGCGGACCGTTTCGCCAACGGCCTGTACGGGCTGGCCGCACTCGCGCGCGAGCACGGCGGACTCCCCGCGGCCCTACGCTCCGAACACGCCTTGCGCGCCCTGGAGCGCGCCTGCCACACGCCCGGCGCACTGCGCGGCGCGTACCAGGCGCGGGTCACCGACCTGCTGGCCGTCGCGGAACGGCTGGAGCGCCTGCTGCGCCCGCTCTCGCTCGACTGGTACGGATCCGGGCACGGCGGCGAGGACGACGGCGGTGGAGATGTCGGCGCGGGCGGCTACGGGCATGGCGGCGCGGGCGGCCACGGACACGCGTGCCGGGGCGCGTGCCGGGGTGCGTACGGGGCCGGGAGCGGCCGCGGCGGCTGGCGCGGCCGGGACGCCGGGGCGGGCAGGGGCCCCGCGTCCGGCGGCGGACTGGCGGCCGTCGACCTGTGCCACGCGGCCTCGGGCGGCCCCGCCGCCCTGCCGGGCCTGCTGGCCAAACGCTTCTTCGGTACGCCGCTGCTGGTCACCGAGTACGGCGCGCGGCTGCGGGAGCACTACCTCGCGTACGCCACCGCGCCCCTGTCCACGCCGGCGCGCACGCTCCTGGCCTCCTTCCACCGGCAACTGGCCGCCGAGGTCTACGCCCAGGCCGCGCTCATCACGCCCGGCAACACGCACACCCGCCGGTGGCAGGAGCGCTGCGGCGCCGACCGCGGCCGACTGCGCACCGTCTACCCCGGCATGGACGCGAGCCGCTTCGCCGAGGTGGGGGAGGACGGGGAGAGCGCCGCGACCGCCGGGGGCGGGACAGGCGCGGCCGACGACGGGCGGACGCTGCTGTGGACGGGCCGGATCGAGCCCGGCAAGGACCTCGTCGGGCTGCTCCACGCCTTCGCCCACGTCCGGCGCACCGAACCGGCGGCCCGGTTGCGTGTCGTCCGGACCAGGTGGGCCGCCCCGAGCCCGGAGGCGGCCCGGGAAGCGCGCGACTACGCCGTCCAGTGCCGCGCGCTCGCGGCCCAGCTCTTCCCCGACGAAGCCGCGGACGCCCGGACTCCGGGTGAGAGCCCGGTCTCCTTCGAGGAACTGGGCGCGCCTGAAGCGCCGGACCTGCCGGAGGTCTACGCGACGGCCGGTGTGGTGCTGTCGTCCAGCGTGGTCGAGGGATTCCCGGTCGGGCTCGTCGAGGCCATGTTCTGCGGGCGGGCCACGGTGTCGACGGACGTCGGGGCGGTGTGCGAGGTCATCGGCGGTACGGGACTCGTCGTCCCCCCGCGCAATCCGCGGGCGCTCGCGGACGCGTGCCTCGCGCTGTTGCGCGACCCTGAACGCCGTACGCGCCTGGGCGCCGCCGCACGCGCCCGCGCACTCGAACTCTTCACCGTCGAGCAGAACACCGCCGCCTTCGGCGACATCTATCTGGAGCTGATGTCGCACTGCCCCGTGCGGCGCGAGGAGGTCGGCGAGGACGGCGCGCCGCTGCCGTTCGCCCGCCCGGCGGAGGCGCATGTCCCCGGCCGCTGGACGGCGGCCACCCCGAGCAGGCGCCTCCCGGGCCGCATCCCGGCCGACCAGACCGCCCCGGTCCACACCCCGAGCTGGGCCGTGGCCGCCCACCGCCCGGCACCGTCGCCGGCCCGCACGACGCCCGGCTCCCCGTGCCCTGAGGAGCGCGCATGACCACCCCGGGCGGCGAAGGGCTGCCGAAGGACGCGGTCGGACGCAGGGCGGCTGGTCCGAAATGGGCCCGGCACCGGCACGACGAGCCCGCGTCGACGGCCCAGGAGGCCCTGCCGCCCCGTGCGGCCGGGCATGCCGAGACCCCGTCGTCCGGCCTGGTTCGGTGGCCGGACGACGGTCGGACGCAGGGCGCGGCAGACGCCCGGACCCCGCGGAGCCCCGCGCCCGCCGACCGGAGCGTGCGGACCGGCGCGCCCGCCGGTCCGCGCCGTACCCGCTCGGGCGACGAGGCGGGCGGGGACGCGGGAGCCCGGTTACCCGATGACGACGCGCACGACCCGGCTCGGCCCCCGGCACCGGCCCCCCCGCGGACCGACGCCGAGGCGGGGCACTCCGTCCCGGTCGCATCCCAGGAGGGGCCGGGCGGGGCTCCGGGCGAGACGGTGGGGACGGCGTATCCCGGATCAGCGTCTGATCCGGCTCTGCCTACCGCAGGCGACCGGGCTCTGGCGCCGCCCTCTGCGCCGGTGGGCGTTGATGCCCATGGTCCCGATCCGGAACCCAGCCCCGCGTCTGATCCGGCTCCGCCTTCCGCGGGTGACCGGGCCCCGGCGGTTCCGCCCTCGTCGGGGGACACGGACGCCCCGGAGCCCGATCCGGCGGGAGCGGCGGGTGCGGAGGGGCGCGGACCCGTGTCAGGGGGCGTGCGGCGGCGTGGCGTCGGGGGCCTCGAAGGAGGGCGGGCGCGGGCTTCGCGTACGAAGACCGCCGACCCCGTGCGCGCGCTCATGCTGCGGCATCGCGAGTTGTGTGAGCGGGCCGTCGACCCGTTGGAGATCGCCGCCGGGCTGGAGGCGCGGGGGGTCACCGACCGTACCGCCGCCCGATTCCGGCACCGGGACGTGTTCTCTCTCGCCGAAGAACTGCACGCCCGCGTGCCGCGCGCCGAAGAGCTGCCTGCCGGACGGCTGGTCGTGCCCGCGCCCGCTCCCGCGCCGGCGCCCACGGACCTCCGCACGCCCGCGCGCATCGGGGCGCGGGCGGGAGCCCTCGCGCTGTATCTCGCGCCCGGCGCACTCTGCGCCGCGACGGTCGCCGCCGTCCGAAACGCCGACGCGCAGACCGCGCAGGCCGCCCGATGGGGCATCGGCGGGGGCGGCGCCGTGCTGGTGGCCGTCGCCCTCGCGCTGTGCCTACGGCGCGGCGCCCTGCGCGGCATCGGCCCCGTCCGCCTCAGCGGCATTGGCCCCGTCCACCTCACCGGCCTGTTGTGCACCGCCTGGCTCGTCGCCTACGCCCTCTTCGGCGGGCCGCTCCTCATGGAGTCGCTGCGCGGCGGGCCCGACACCCGGTGGCCCGCCGCCGGTCCCGTGCTCGCCTCCGATGCCGCGCCGACCGCCGTCGGGCTGGCCCTGGCCGTGCTGCCCGCGGCCTGGTGCGCTCGCTGGTTCTCCGTACGGGTACGGCGCAGGCTCGTCGCGGCCCACGGCCTTGAGGAGTTCGCGGGCGGTGTGCGGCCGCTGCTCGCCGGGACCGTGGGGCTCTTCCTCTGCGCGCTGCCGCCGCTGTTCGCCGCCGCCCGGTTCGCCTTCCCCGGCCCCACCTATGGCGCCGCGCCGATGGCCGCCGCCGTCGCCCTGGCCGGACTGCTGTTCCTGGCCCGGTTGCTCGCGGCCCACGGCCGCGCCGCCGCGGCCGTGACCGGCCCCGCCACCGCCTGCGCCGTCGAGATGGCGTCCCTGTGCACCGTGTTCGCCGCCCGCCTGCCCGGTTGCGGGGCGCTCCGGGACCCGGTGGAGTGCGCGGTCACCGTCTACGGTCCGGCCGCCGTTCCCGTGGCCGCCTGCGCGCTCGCCGCCCTGGCCCTGCTCGGCCACGCGCTCGTCGTCCTGGGCCGGGCCTCGGCCCACAGCGCTCCGCCCTTGGGCCCCGCGCCCAACGTCCCCTCGTACGGGGCTCCTTCGTACGACGTCCCCGCGCCCAACGTTCCCTCGTACGGGGCCCCCTCGTACGACGTCCCCGCGCCCAACCTCCCTTCGTACGACGTCCCCCCGTACGACGCCGCGCCTCATGCCACCCGCGCGCCCAACGCCACCGTCCACCGGGCTCCGGGCCCGCCCGCCCGGCTCTGGACGGCGCCGCCGCCCACCGCTCTCCCCGCCCCCGAGGCGCCCTCATAGCGCGCCGTACCCCCGCATCCCGTCCCTCCGACCGACCACCCGCCTCGCCGACACCGACCCACCTCTCCGCGAACTCACGAGGAGCAACGAAGATGACCGTCCATCCCTCCGGCCCCCTCCGGCCGTCCTTCCGGAACGCCGCAGGCGCCCGCCCAGCCGTGGGAGCGTGACCGATGAGGGTTCTGCTTCTCGGATCCGGCGGATATCTCGGCCGCTATGTCGCCGAACACCTGCTCGCCGACCCGTCGGTCCAGCTCACCGCCCTCGGCCGCGGCGACGACGCCGACGTCCGGTTCGATCTGTCCACCGGCAGCCCCGGCGCGCTCACCCGCTTCCTGGACGCCGTCCACCCCGGCGTCGTCATCAACTGCGCCGGCGCGACCCGCGGCGGCGCCCGCGAGCTGACCCGGCACAACACCGTCGCCGTCGCGACGGTCTGCGAGGCGCTGCGCCGCAGCGGCTGCGCGGCCCGCCTGGTGCAGATCGGCTGCTCCTCCGAGTACGGGCCCTCGCAGCCCGGCTCCTCCACGGCGGAGGACGCCGTGCCGCGCCCCGGGGGTCCGTACGGGGTGAGCAAGCTGGCCGCCACCGAGCTGGTCCTCGGCTCCGGCCTGGACGCCATCGTGCTGCGCGTGTTCTCGCCGGTCGGCCCCGGCACCCCGGCCGGCTCCCCGCTCGGTCGGCTCGCCGACGCGATGCGCCGCGCCATGCAGTCCGGCGACGGCGAGCTCAAGCTCAGCGGCCTCGGCGTCCAGCGCGACTTCGTGGACGTACGGGACGTGGCGCGGGCGGTGCACGCCGCCTCGCTCTCCGCCGCGCAGGGCGTGGTCAACATCGGCAGCGGTCGCGCCGTGCGGCTGCGCGACGCCGCCGCAGTCCTCGCCCGGGTCGCCGGGTTCGCCGGCTCACTGAACGAGGTCGACGTCCCGGCCGCCCGGCAGCCCCTGGCGCAGGCCGTGGGCGGGCCCCAGGGCGCGGGAACCGGCGTCCCCGCTTCCGTCGCCGCGCATGCCGACCAGCACGGCGCCGCCGCCCCGGCCGCGTACCCGTACCCCGACGGCTGCGGCGCCTGGCAGCAGGCCGACGTCCGCACCGCCCGCGACCGGCTCGGCTGGCGGCCGCGGATCGCCCTGGAGGAGTCGCTCGCCGACATCTGGATGGAGGCGGCGTGTCGCATCTGATCTCCCCCGGGCCCCGCGCCGCCGCCGCGCCGACCGCGGCCCGCCTGGGCTTCGGCGTGCCCGGATACGCCCACCCCCTGGTGGCCCCCACCGAGTGGGCCGAGCTGACCCGCGTCGGCCTCCCCCTCCACTGGGCCGTCCTGAACGTCGCGCGCGGACCCGGCGCCCGCCCCGACCCGCACTGCCTCGCCGCGACCGCCCGGCTGCGCGGGGCGGGCGGCCGCGTCCTGGGGCATCTGGACGTCCGCGCCGGCACCCGGCTCCTGGGCGAACTGGTCTCCGACGCCCACCGCTACCTCGACTGGTACGGCGTCGAGGGCTTCTACCTCGACCGCTGCCCCGCGGAGCGCCCCGGCCTTCCCGAGGCCCGCCGGGTGGCCACCGCCCTGCGCGCCCTGCGGGGCGGCGCGTACCTGGTGTTCGGGCACGGCACACATCCGCACCCGGGATACGGGGAACTCGCCGACCAACTGGTGACCTTCCGCGGCACCTGGGCCGACTACCGCTGGTCCCAGGCGGCGGAATGGACCGCAAGCCATCCGCCGGAGCGCTTCTGCCACCTGGTGCACGGCGTGCCCCGCCCGCATCTGGACGAGGCGCTGCGCATCGCCCGCTGGCAGGGTGCGGGAACGATCTACTTCACCGACCGCACGGCCGGGCCCGGCCAGGACGCCGGCGCCGCGGACCCCTGGGAGGCCCTGCCCGGCTACTGGGACGAAATCGTCTCGCGGATCGGACCTGGTGTCTCGGAATGAGAAGGGGCGTGGCAGTGTTACGGAAGGAACAACCGACGCTCCCACCTCTTACGGAGTCCCCGTGTCGCTGCCACCCCTGGTCGAGCCGGCTGCCGAGCTCACCGTCGACGAGGTCCGCAGGTACTCGCGCCATCTGATCATCCCGGATGTCGCGATGGACGGACAGAAGCGGCTGAAGAACGCCAAGGTCCTCTGTGTGGGCGCCGGCGGTCTCGGCTCGCCCGCCCTGATGTACCTCGCCGCGGCCGGTGTCGGCACCCTGGGCATCGTGGAGTTCGACGAGGTCGACGAGTCGAACCTGCAGCGCCAGATCATCCACAGCCAGGCGGACATCGGCCGGTCCAAGGCGGAGTCCGCCAAGGAGTCGGTCCTCGGCATCAACCCGTATGTGAACGTCGTGCTGCACGAGGGGCGCCTCGAAGCCGACAACGTGATGGAGATCTTCTCCCAGTACGACCTGATCGTGGACGGCACGGACAACTTCGCCACCCGCTATCTCGTCAACGACGCGTGCGTGCTGCTGAACAAGCCGTACGTCTGGGGTTCGATCTACCGCTTCGACGGCCAGGCGTCCGTCTTCTGGAGCGAGCACGGCCCCTGCTACCGCTGCCTGTACCCGGAGCCCCCGCCGCCGGGCATGGTGCCGTCCTGCGCCGAGGGCGGCGTGCTCGGTGTGCTGTGCGCCTCCATCGGGTCGATCCAGGTCACCGAGGCCATCAAGGTGCTGACCGGCACGGGTGAGCCGCTGGTCGGCCGCCTGATGATCTACGACGCCCTGGAGATGACCTACCGCCAGGTGAAGGTCCGCAAGGACCCGAACTGCGCGGTCTGCGGCCCGAACCCGACCGTCACCGAGCTGATCGACTACGAGGCGTTCTGCGGTGTGGTGTCGGAGGAGGCCCAGGAGGCCGCCCTCGGCTCCACGATCACTCCGAAGCAGCTCAAGGAGTGGATCGACGGGGGCGAGAACATCGACATCATCGATGTCCGCGAGCCGAACGAGTACGAGATCGTCTCGATCCCCGGCGCCCGGCTGGTCCCGAAGAACGAGTTCCTGATGGGCGGCGCCCTCCAGGACCTCCCGCAGGACAAGAAGATCGTCCTGCATTGCAAGACGGGTGTCCGCTCGGCGGAGGTCCTGGCCGTGCTGAAGTCCGCGGGCTTCGCGGACGCCGTCCACGTGGGCGGCGGAGTGATCGGCTGGGTCAACCAGATCGAGCCGGAGAAGCCGGTCTACTGACCGAGAGCGCTACAGGAAGGGGCCGGACCGCGTCGCAGCGGTCCGGCCCCTTCGCGTCTACGCGCGGGTCGTGGCCCTACGAGCAGGTCGTGCCGCTCGCCGGGACCTTCCCCTCCAGCAGGTACGCGTCGACGGCCTGCTTCAGGCAGCTGTTGCCGCTGTTGTAGCCGCCGTGGCCCTCGCCCTTCAGGGTGACCTCGATGCCCACGCCGTCGCCCAGCTCCCGGGCCATCTTGCGCGCGCCCTCGTACGGGGTAGCCGGGTCGCCGGTGTTGCCGATGACGACGATCGGGGCCGAGCCCTTCGCGCCGACCTCCGGGCGGTCGGTCTTGCCGGCGGCGGGCCAGCCGGTGCAACCGGTCATGCCCCAGGCCATCGACTCGCCGAAGACCGGTGACGCCTTGCGGAACTCCGGCAGCTTCGCCCGCACGTCCTCGGCCGTGTACCGCTGCTTGTCGTCGACGCAGTTGATGGCGCGGTTGGCCGCCTGCATGTTGGCGTATCGGCCCTGCTCGTCACGGCTGAGGTAGTTGTCGGCGAAGAGGAGCAGCATGTTGCCCTTGCCCAGCCGCATCGCCTCGTTCAGCGCGATCGTCAGATACTGCCAGTTCTCCTGGTTGTAGAGCGCGGCCGCGACACCGGTGAGCGCCAGCTCCTGGGTGAGCTTGCGTCCGCCGTCGGCCTCCAGCGGCTTCTTGTCCAGCTTCTTCAGCAGCGTGACGATCTTCTGGCTGCCCGCGGCGCCGCCGCTGCCGGTCGGGCAGAGCTCACCCTTCTTGGCGCAGTCCTTCATGTAGTTGTCGAGTGCGAGCTGGAACCCCTTGGCCTGGCCGATGGAACCGGTGACCGGGTCCTCGGTCGGGTCGACGACCGCGTCCAGCACCGAACGGCCCACGTTCTTCGGGTACAGGTGGGCGTAGACGCCGCCCAGCTCCGTGCCGTAGGAGATGCCGAAGTAGTACAGCTTCTTGTCGCCGAGGACCTGGCGCATCAGGTCCATGTCGCGGGCGGCGCTGACGGTGTCGACGTGCGGCAGCACCTTGCCGGAGTTCTTCCGGCAGGCGTCGATGTACCTCTTGTTGGCGGCGGCCATCGCCGCCACCTCGGCCTCGTCGTCAGGGGAGCTGTCGACCGTGTTGAGCTTGTCGAGTTCCTTGTCGCTCAGGCAGCGCACGCCCGCGCTCTCGCCCACGCCCCGCGGGTCGAAGCTCACCAGGTCGTAGCGCGAACGCAGGGTGTCGTACTCCTCGGCGAAGGCGGGGAGCCCGGCGACGCCGGAGCCGCCGGGCCCGCCGAAGTTGAAGACGAGCGAGCCGATCCGCTTGCCCTTGTCCTTGGCCTGCGCGCGGATCAGGGCGACGTCGATGGTGTCGCCGTCCGGCTTGGCGTAGTCCAGCGGGGCCTTGAGGGTGGCGCACTCCCAGTCGCTGCCCGGAGCCGCTCCCCCGCCGCCCTGCGCCGGGGTCGGGGCCGCGCACTCCTTCCAGTTCAGCTTCTGCTGGGTGAGGCCGGCGGGCAGGCTGCCCGCGGGGGTCGAAGAGGAGGCCGAGGAGGAGGGGTCGGCCGAGGAGCTGTCCTTGTCGTCGTCACCGCCGCAGCCGGTGAGGGCGGCGAGCGCGATCGCGAGGGTCGCGGAGACCAGGGCTCTGGTCCGCGTGGTCCGTATGGAACTCGGCATGTTTACAGTGCCTCTTTGCGTGTGAGGTGGCTGAAGGACAGCCAGCCCGGCAGTACCGGCAGCCAGAATGTCATCAGCCGGAACAGGAACACCGCGGGGGTCGCGGTCTCGTACGGCAGGCCCGCGAAGGTCAGACCCGTGATCAGCGCCGCCTCGACCGCGCCCACACCGCCCGGAGTGGGCGCCGCCGACCCCAGCGCGTTGCCCGCGAGGAACACCACGGCGATGCTCGCGTAGCTCAGATCACCGCCGAACGCCCTGATCGACGCGTCCAGGCACATCACGAAGGCGGCCGTGAGCAGGAGCATTCCACCGATGCCCGCCACCAGCTTCTGCGGTCGCTGGAGTACGTCCAGCATGCGCGGGACGACACCGGCGAACAGCGAACGCACGCGAGTGGAAACGAACTTCCGCAGTGCGGGGATCGCCGTCACCACCAGCGCCAGTACGGCGGCCGTCAGCAGTCCGGCGATCACGGTGCGGGACGGCGAGAGCGTCGGGGTGCGCTCGGTCCCGGTGATGTAGCCGAAGGTCATCAGCAGGATGATGTGGCTGGCCAGGCCGAAGAGCTGGGAGGCGCCCACACTCGCCACCGCCAGGCCCGGCCGTACCCCCGCGCGCTGCAGGAAGCGGGTGTTGAGCGCCACGCCGCCGACCGCCGCGGGCGCCACCAGCTTGGCGAACGAGGCGGCGACCTGCGCCAGCACCGTCCGCCCGAACGGCACCTTCTCCGGGACGAACCCCAGCAGGCTGATCGCCGCGGCCACGTAGGTGAGCGCGGAGAAGACGAGGGCGATCGCCACCCAGAAGTAGTTCGCGCCGCTGATCACCGTGCCCAGCTGGATGTGGGTGAACTGCGACAGCAGGAAGTACGCGGCGAAGGCACCGGCGCAGAAGGTCACCAGGGTGCGCGGTTTGATGCGCTCCAGGCGCACCGGCTCTATGGGCGCCTGCGGCCGCTTCAGCAGCACCTGCTGCCGGATCTGGGAGAGCAGGTCCTCCTCGCGGGCCTCCTCCAGCGCCTCGTCGATCGCGCGCTTCTCGGCCTCCTTCTCCGCCTTCACCGCCTGCTTCTCGGCCTTCGCCGCCTTGCGGTCGCTCACCTGGCCGGGCTGCCCGGCGACGGTCTCCGCCTCCTGGGCCTCCGCCTCCCCGCGGGCCTCCTTGACGGCCTTCCTGGCGCGGGACGCCTCCAGTACCGCCTCGCGATGGCGCTCCGCGCGCTCCCGCGCAAGGTGGCGCAGCGTCGCGCGGGTCCCGCGGTTGAGAGCGAGCGGTTGCAGCAGCGGAAGCGCGTCGGCGACCGTGTCCGGTCCGAGGACGTCCACGGCGGCGGCCACCGACCGCTCCGGGCCGACCCGCAGCGCGAGCGTGGTGAGCAGCTGGGCGATGTCCATCCGCAGTACCAGGTCGCCCGCCGCGATCTCGCCGCCGCGCAGGTCGGTGAGGATCACCCTGCCGGAACGATCCACCAGGAGCGCGCCGCCGTCCAGCCTGCGATGGGCGATCCGCCGCGACTGGAGCGCCTTGACCTGGTGCCAGGCGCCCGCCAGCAGTTCGTCGGTGACCTCCTCGTCCGGCAGGGAGTTCAGCGAGCGGCCGCCGATGTGCTCGTAGACCAGCATCACGGCGTCCGGGCCCAGCTCGGAGGTGGCGATCAGCTTGGGCGCCGCGGCACCGGCGGCGATCGCCGCGTACGCCAGCAGTGCCTCCTGCTCCAGCGCCTGGCGCAGCGACTGGAGGCTGCGGGGCTGGGTGATGCTGCGCAGCGCGAGCCGCTGCCACAGGCGGTAGAAGAAGCCCCGGGCCTGCTGCTCGCGGTCCACGACGGTCACGTCCAGCGGCGGGCCGTCCTCCAGCGTGACCAGGTACCGGCGGCCCCGGTCGCCGGGCGCGCCCGAGCGGCCCTCGCCGCCGTCGCCGTCGCCTTCGTATGGCTCGGCGTCCTCGGAGCGCATCGCGCTGACGGGCTTGAACCCGACGCGGCGCAGTCCGGCGAGCAGGTGCTGTCCAGTGGGGCGCACGTTCGGGGAGCCGACGGCGTACAGCGTGCCGTATGCGACGGTCCAGCCGATCAGCACGGTGATGATGATGGCGAACGGGGTGGTGTAGCCGCCGATGAGCACCGCGAAGGCGTCCAGCAGCAGCACGCACCACATGGCCACCCGCCAGCGCGGTCTGCGGGCCATGCCGACGGCGGTCATATAGGCGATGACCGGGGCCAGATAGCCGTGCACCGGGTCGCTGAACGTGCCGCCCGGCGACTCCTGTGTGAGGGCCTCGCGGATCGACTCGGGAGCGCCCTCGGCGACCCACAGGTCGGTGGCCAGGGAGACGCCGTGGGCGAGCACGGCGGCGAGTACGCCGTCCGCGATCCGCAGTCCGTCGCGTTTGACCAGCCGTTCGACGGCGAAGGCCACCGGCAGGATGAGCACCGCGACGCTGGCGCCCAGCCCCGCCAGGTCGATCAGCAGCGCGGGCGCCTCCTCGGTGCCCTCGCCGATGTCCTTCTCCAGCCCGCTGGTGGTGCCGTGCGCGAAGGCGGAGATGGCCAGGACGATGCCGATGCCGAGGACGCCGAGCAGCAGCCGCAGCAGGTCGGAGGGGCGGTGGACGCGGGCGGGGAGCAGCGGTTCGTCGCCGGAGACCCGGCCGATCCGCGGGCCGGGGCCGTCGCCGGGCCCGTCGCCGGAGACGGCGTGGCTGCCGTGCGGACGGCGGTCGCGGTGCTCGTCGGCGGGTTCCCCCTCGTCTCGCCGGCCGCGCGGGGCGGGTGGTTCGTCGTGCTCGTGGCCGGCGTGCGGGGCGGGTGGTTCGTCGTGCTCGTGGCCGGCGTGCGGGGCAGGTGGTTCGTCGTGCTCGCGTGGACCGTCCTGCGCGGAGCCATGGGCGTCGGAAGGCTCGGCGCCCTCCCCGGCGTCGGCCGGGGGCCGAGCCTGGGGCTCCGGGGCGGGCTTGGTCAACGAGGTCCGCGGGGCGCGGGGCGTGCCGGAGCGCGGCAGCACATCAGGGGCGCGGGCCTCGTCCGGAGGCTGCGCACCTTGCTGCTCGTCTGTCTCTTCTTGATCTCGTATCACCAGTCACCGCCCGGAAGATGGTGGCATGACCGGGCTGAGGAGGAGGGCATCAGGGGGTGTCTCGGGGCCGTGAAATTCGGATCGTACGGACTGTAGCCGGTCGCCGTACAGAGGGTGACCGAATTCGGGTCCGGCTGTGGACATCGTTCTCCGGGGCGTTGTCGGTGGCGTACGGCAAGATGGGCCGGATGAGTCCGGAGAGCGAGGAAGCACGGGCCGTGGACGCTCCCCCAGCCGGCGACGCCGGGGGATCCCCCCTGCCCGAGTACGCGGAACGGGTCCTGGAGGTCGCCGAGCTGATTCCGTCCGGCCGGGTGATGACGTACGGGGACGTGGCCGAGTGGCTGGGCGAGGGCGGCCCGCGGCAGGTCGGGCGCGTCATGGCGCTCTACGGAGGGGCCGTGCCCTGGTGGCGCGTGGTCCGCGCGGACGGCCGTCTGCTGCCCGGCCACGAGGTGCGCGCCCTGGAGCACTACCAGGAGGAGGGCACACCGCTGCGGGCGGCGGCGCGCGGCGCCCAGGGCCACATACCGCGCCTCGATCTGGCCGCGGCCCGATGGGACGGCGGCGTCGACGGAGACATCCCTCACACCTGACAGCTTCGGCGACCGGAGGGCCTCGCGTCTGCCCCCGGCCCCGCGGGCCGTCCGCACAGCGGGCGACCGCCGCGCAGAGGGGCGTGGCCGACCGGCCCCCGCCCGCACTGGCGTAGCGTCGGGGGAGCCCTGTGCCGCCCGCGGCACGCCGACCGGCCTCACCGCCCGGCCACCGCCCGGCGGACCCGGTCGTACCGGACACGGCTGTGCCGCATACGGCCGTTCGAAACCCAGCACACCCACCAGGACCGGCGATCCACGTGAGCTCCTCCTCCTCGTCCCTTGCGCGGCAGCGGCAGGTGCGGCAGCCGTCCACGGGTACGTACCGGTTGGTACGTACCCCGCCGGGGCCGGTCACCCCTCCTGTCCTGGACGCCCGGCAGCGCGCCGTGGTTGACCACGCGGACGGGCCGCTCCTGGTGCTCGCCGGACCGGGCACCGGCAAGACCACCACGCTGGTGGAGGCGGTCGCCGAGCGCGTACGGCGGGGCGCCGACCCCGATCGGCTGCTGGTCCTGACCTTCAGCCGCAAGGCGGCGGTCGACCTGCGCGACCGGATGGCGGCGCGCCTGGGGGGCGCCCGCGCCCCGCAGGCCACCACCTTCCACTCCTACTCCTACGCCCTGGTCCGCGCCCACCAGGACGCCGACCTCTTCGCCGATCCGCTGCGGCTGCTGTCCGGCCCGGAGCAGGACGTCGTCGTCCGGGAGCTCCTCGCGGGCCAGACCGAACTCGCGCGCGAGGGCCGCGCCACCGCCCACTGGCCGGACGAGCTGCGCGCCTGCCTGACCACGCGGGGCTTCGCCGACGAGGTGCGCGCGGTCCTCGCACGCAGTCGCGAACTGGGCCTGGGCCCCGGCGCCCTCGGCGCCTTCGCCGCCAGGACCGGGCGGCCCGACTGGGGCGCCGCCGCCGCGTTCCTCGCCGAGTACCTCGACGTCCTCGACGCCCAGGGCGTCCTCGACTACGCGGAACTGGTGCACCGGGCGGTGCTGCTCGCGGAACGCCCGCACGTGGCGGCGGGGCTGGCCGGGGCGTACGACGCGGTGTTCGTCGACGAGTACCAGGACACGGACGCGGCACAGGTGCGGCTGCTGCGCGCGCTGGCGGGCAACCCGAAGCCCGGGCGCGGCGGGCGTGCGCATGGCGGTGGCGCCGGGCGGCGGGGCGGTGCGGCGCGCCGGGACGATGCGGCACGGCAGGGCGACGCCGAGTGGCAGGACGGTGCCGCGGGTCGTGATGGCGCCGGGCGGGACGATTCCGGGCGACGTGGCGATCCCGCGCGGCGGGCGGGCCGCGCGCTCGTCGTCTTCGGCGACCCCGACCAGTCGATCTACGCCTTCCGCGGCGCTGACATCAACGGCATCCTCGACTTCCCGCACGCCTTCCCGCGCCCTGACGGCACACCCGCGCCGGTGGCGGTCCTCGGCACGTCCCGGCGCTCGGGCGCGGCCCTGCTGGCCGTCACCCGCCTGATCGCCCAGCGGATGCCGCTGACCAGGCTCCCGGCGGACGCGGTACGCGCGCACCGCGACCTGTCGGCGGCCCGGCCCGGCGGCCGGGCCGAGGCGTACACGTACCCGACGGCCGGGGCGGAGCTGGACAACGTCGCCGACATCCTGCGCCGCGCCCACCTGGAGGACGGGGTGCCGTGGCGCGACATGGCCGTACTGGTACGCGCCGGAGGCCGCTCGCTCCCGGGCGTACGCCGCGCGCTGACGGCCGCGGGCGTACCGGTGGACGTGGACGGCGACGACATCCCCCTGCGGAACGAACCAGCGGTGGCCCCACTGCTCACGGCCCTGCGCGTGGCGGCGACGGCGGCCCTGCGGGACACGGCGGGCCCCGGACCGCTGGGCGGGCTCCCCGAAGACGGCGCCGGCGTCCTGAGCCCCGCGCCGGCGGATGACGTCCAAGGCGCCGGTGTTCCGGGTCGCGTGTCGGCGGGTGACAGCGATGGTGCTGCCGTTCCGGGTTCCGTGTCGGCGGATGGCGGCGATGGTGTCGGCGTTCCGGGTCCTGTGTCGGTGGGTGGCGGCGATGGTGCCGGTGTTCCGGGTCCTGTGTCGGTGGATGACGGCGACGGGGTCGGTGCTCCGGGTCCCGCGTCGGCGGGAGGCGCGGCCGGGATGGACGCCGAGACCGCCCTCACCCTGCTCACCTCCCCGCTCGGCGGCATGGACGCTGCCGATCTGCGCCGCCTCGGCCGTGCCCTGCGCGAAGAGGAGCGTGCCGCCGGGGCCACCGTGCCGCGCCCGTCCGACGTCCTGCTCGCCGAGGCGCTCGCCGAACCCGAGCGGTTGGTCGCCCACGACGCCTCGTACGCGCGCGGCGCGCGACAGCTCGGCCTGCTGCTGCGGCGCGCCCGCACGCTGCTGGCGGACGGCGGCACCGCCGAGCAGGCGCTGTGGGAGCTGTGGGACGGCACCCGCTGGCCGCGGCGTCTGCGGCACGCCGCGCACCGCGGCGGCGCCGCCGGCCGCAACGCCGACCGCGACCTCGACGCCGTATGCGCGCTCTTCGAGACCGCGGCCCGCGCCGAGGAGCGGACCGGCGGCCGCGGCACGCTCAACTTCCTGGAGGAGCTCGACGCCCAGGACATCGCCGCCGACACGCTCTCCGGCCGCGCCGTCCGCCCCGACGCCGTACGCCTGATGACCGCGCACCGCGCCAAGGGCCTCCAGTGGCGGCTGGTCGTCGTCGCGGGCGTACAGGAAGGGCTCTGGCCCGACTTGCGGCGGCGCGGTTCGCTGCTCGAAGCCGACCGCATCGGCCGGGACGGGCTGGCCGAGCCGCTGTCCCAGGGCGCGTTGCTCGCCGAGGAGCGGCGGCTGTTCTACGTGGCGGCCACCCGGGCCCGTGAACGCCTGGTCGTCACCGCCGTCAAGGCCGCCGCCGAGGACGGCGACCAGCCCTCCCGCTTCGTCGCCGAACTGGGCGTCGAGCCCGTGGACGTCGCGCACCGCCCGCGCCGCCCGCTGTCCGTCGCCGCGCTCGTCGCCGAGCTGCGCGCCACCACCGTCGACCCCGAGGCGTCGGACGCGCTGCGGGACGCCGCCGCCCGGCGGCTGGCCCGGCTCGCGGCGCTGCGCGACGACGACGGCCAGCCGCTGGTCCCGGCGGCGCACCCCTCCCGCTGGTGGGGCCTGGACGAGCCGACGCGCAGCACGGTCCCGCTGCGCGACCGCGATCGGCCCGTCGCGCTGTCCGGCAGCGCCCTGGACCAGCTGGTGAACACCTGCTCCCTCCAGTGGTTCCTGGGCCGGGAGGTCAAGGCCGACGCACCCGCGACCGCCGCCCAGGGGTTCGGCAACGTGGTGCACGTACTGGCCGACGAGGTGGCCGTCGGGCGCACCCCGGCCGATCTCGCCGTCCTTATGGAGCGACTGGACTCCGTATGGGAGGCGCTCGCCTTCGACGCGCCGTGGAAGTCACGGCAGGAGAAGGAGAACGCGCGGGCGGCGCTGGAGCGCTTCCTGCGCTGGCACGTCATGGAGCGCGGCGGCCGCACCCCCGTCGCCACCGAGCACGACTTCGACGTCACTTTGGAGGCCGACGCCTACCAGGTGCGGATCCGCGGCAGCATGGACCGGGTGGAGCGGGACGCCGCCGGGCACGCGTACGTCGTCGACTTCAAGACCGGCAAGCAGCCCGTCGCCCGGGACGCCGTCGCCCGCCACCCGCAGCTCGCGGTCTACCAGCTCGCCGTCCGCGAGGGCGCGGTCGACGGCCTCTTCGACGGCACCCGCCCCGAGCCGGGCGGCGCCGAACTCGTCCAGCTCAGGCAGGCCGCCGCCAAGAAGGACGGCGGCGAGGCCGTGCCCAAGGTGCAGGCCCAGGAGCCCCTCGCGGGGGAGTGGGTCGGTGAACTGCTCGCCGAGGCGGCGGGGCGCGTCCTGGACGAGCGTTTCGCCCCGAGCACGGGCGACCACTGCGGCCGCTGCGCCTTCCGGAACGCGTGCAGCGCCCGACCCGAGGGCCGCCACATCGTGGAGTAGCCGGCGGAGCCGCGTTGTCAGCGGAGCCGCGTTGTCAGAGGGTGCCGATACCCTCGTTCGGGTGTCACCACGCCTCACCGACCCCGAGCAGCTCAAGGAGCTCCTCGGGATCCCGTTCACCCCGGAGCAGACGGCCTGCATCACCGCGCCGCCCGCCCCGCAGGTGATCGTGGCCGGAGCGGGCTCCGGCAAGACGACGGTGATGGCCGCGCGCGTCGTATGGCTGGTGGGCACCGGCCAGGTCGCGCCCGAGCGGGTGCTGGGGCTGACCTTCACCAACAAGGCCGCCGGAGAGCTCGCGGAACGGGTCCGAAAGGCCTTGGCCAAGGCCGGCGTCACCGATTCCGACCCGGCCCCCGCGGACCCCGAGCAGGCCCCTGGCGAACCCCGTATCTCCACCTACCACGCCTTCGCCGGGCAGCTGCTGAAGGACCACGGCCTGCGCGTCGGCCTCGAACCGACCGCCCGGCTGCTCGCCGACGCCACCCGCTTCCAGCTCGCCGCCCAGGTGCTCCGCACCGCCCCCGGCTCGTACCCGGCGCTCACCCGGCCCTTCGCCGACCTCGTCACCGACCTGCTCGCCCTGGACGGGGAGCTCGCCGAGCACCTGGTGCCCGCCGAGCGGCTGCGGGAGTACGACACCGGGCTGCTGGCCGAACTCGACGGCGCCAAGCTCACCAACGAGGCGCTGCGCAAGGTGCCCGAGGCCGCCCGCGCCCGCCTGGAACTGCTCGGCCTGGTCGAGTCCTACCGCGCCGAGAAGCGCGGCCGGGACCTGCTGGACTTCGGCGACCAGATCGCGCTGTCCGCCACCCTCGCGCGCACCCGGCCGGAGGTCGGCCGGATGCTGCGCGAGGAGTTCACGGTCGTGCTGCTGGACGAGTACCAGGACACCTCCGTCGCCCAGCGGCTGCTGCTGTCCGGCCTCTTCGGCGACGGCACCGGGCACGCCGTCACCGCGGTCGGCGACCCCTGCCAGGCCATCTACGGCTGGCGCGGCGCCTCCGTGGCGAACCTGGACGACTTCCCCGAACACTTCCGGCATGCCGACGGCCGCCCCGCCCGGCGCTTCGCGCTCAGCGAGAACCGGCGCAGCGGCGGTCGCCTCCTCACCCTCGCCAACACCCTGGCCGCACCGCTGCGCGCCCTCCACGAGGGCGTCGAAGCGCTGCGTCCCGCCCCCGGTGCGGAGCGGGACGGGCTGGTCCGCTGCGCCCTGCTGCCCACTCACGCGGAGGAGCTGGCCTGGCTCGCCGACTCCCTCGCCCATCTGGTGCGCACAGGCACCCCGCCGGGCGAGATCGCGGTCCTGTGCCGTACGGCCACAGACTTCGCCGAGATCCAGGGCGCCTTGGTGGAGCGAGACGTCCCGGTGGAGGTGGTCGGCCTCTCCGGGCTGCTGCACCTGCCGGAGGTCGCCGATCTCGTCGCCGTGTGCGAGGTGCTCCAGGACCCGTCGGCCAACGCCGCGCTCGTACGGCTGCTGACCGGCCCGCGCTGGCGCATCGGCCCCCGCGACCTGGCGCTCCTCGGCCGCCGGGCCCGCCTCCTGGTACGGACGGGACACGGCGGCGACGCGGAGGCGGACCCCGACCGGCGGCTCGCCGAGGCGGTCGAGGGCGTGGACCCGGCCGAGGTCGTCTCCCTCGCGGACGCCCTCGACACGTTCCTGAGCCCAGGGCGCACGGGGAGCCCTGGGGAGGACGGGCGAGGGACCGATGACGGGCTGCCCTTCTCGGCCGAGGCGCGGGTGCGCTTCGCCCGGCTCGCCGCCGAACTCCGCGACCTGCGCCGCTCCCTCGCCGACCCGCTCATGGACGTGCTCCACCGGGTGCTCGCGGTCACCGGTCTGGAAGTCGAACTGTCGGCCTCGCCGCACGCGCTGGCCGCCCGCCGCCGCGAGACCCTGCACAACTTCCTGGACGTCGCCGCCGACTTCGCCGCCCTGGACGGCGAGTCCACACTGTTGGCCTTCCTCGGCTTCCTGCGCACCGCCGCGCAGTACGAGAAGGGCCTGGACAACGCCCTCCCCGGGGGCGAGAACACCGTCAAGGTGCTCACCGCCCACAAGTCCAAGGGGCTGGAGTGGGACGTCGTGGCGGTTCCGGGCCTCGTCGCCAGGCAGTTCCCCAGCGAGCAGGCCCGGGAGTCCTGGACAGGACACGCGAAGGTGCTGCCGCACGCGCTGCGCGGCGACGCCGCGACCCTCCCGGACGTCGAAGCGTGGCACAGCAAGGGCATGGCGGCCTTCAAGGAGGCCATGAAGGAGCACCAGCGCACCGAGGAGCTGCGGCTGGGGTACGTCACCTTCACCCGCCCCCGCTCCCTGCTGCTCGGCTCCGGTCACTGGTGGGGACCCACCCAGAAGAAGCCGCGCGGGCCGTCGGCGTTCCTCGAGGCGCTGCGCGCGCACTGCGAGGCGGGCGCGGACCACGGTGAGGTCGAGGCGTGGGCGGAGCCGCCGGGTGAGGACGAGGGGAACCCTGCCCTGCGCGCCGCCGCGGCCACCGACCGGGTGTGGCCGCTGCCGCTGGACCCGGACGCGCTGGCCAGGCGCCGCCGCGCGGCCGATGCGGTCCTGGGCCACCTGGACCGCCTTGACCGGGCGGTGCGGGCTCCCCAGCGGCAGGAGGACGCGTGGCCTGAGCCACCTGAGGACCCGGACTGGCCCCCGCCGCCGGACGACGATCTGGACGATCCGTATGACGGTGTTCCGTACGAGGATGACGCGTACGGCGCCCCGTATGACAGCGAGCCGTCCGACCCTGCGGGCGGTGCACAGGTCAGCTGCCCAGGCCATGGCCTGGCGAGCTTCGCCCCCGTTCCTCCGGGGTCTGGGGCGGAGCCCCGGTTTCGGGAAGGGGCGGGGCAGGGGACATGTCCGCCGGAGGCGCCCGGCTCCACCGGACACGCCGCGGCGCCGCACGGGCCCCCGCGCCCCGGCGGTGGTTCCTCCGTGCCCGCGCCCAGGCGGCCGCAGCACGAGGCCCGGCGGCCGGGGCGGGAGGGCGCCTCTTTCGGCGCGCCCCCCGAGCCGCTGTCGGACGGCGAGCCGCTGCCGCCCGAGGAGGCCAGGCTGGCGGCCTCCTGGGACCGGGACCTCGACGCCCTGGCCGGTGAGCTGCGGCGCGCCCGCGCGACCGTACGGGAGGTCCCCGTACCGCCCGTGCTGAGTGCCACGCAGCTGCTGCGGCTCGCCGCCGACCCGGATGCCTTCGCGGAGGAGCTGGCCCGTCCCATGCCCCGGCCGCCGCAGCCCGCCGCGCGCCGTGGCACGCGCTTCCACGCGTGGGTGGAGTCGCGCTTCGAGGAACTGCCGCTGCCGCTGCTCGGGCCCGATGAGCTGCCGGGCGGCGCGGACGACGAACCGGAGATCGCGGACGAGCGGGATCTGGCGGAGCTGAAGGAGGCGTTCGCCCGCACCCCGTACGCCAAGCGCACGCCCTACCGAGTCGAGGCGCCGTTCCAGCTCGTCCTGGCGGGCCGTACGATCCGCGGCCGGATCGACGCGGTCTACCGGGAGCGGGGCGCCGACGGGGACACGTACGAGATCGTCGACTGGAAGACCGGCAGATCCCACGACGCCGACCCGCTCCAGCTCGCGGTCTACCGCCTCGCCTGGGCCGAGCGGCACGGACTGCCGCTCTCCGCCGTGACGGCCGCGTTCCTGTACGTGCGCGACGGCGAGGTCGTCCGCCCCGCCTCCCTCCCGGACCGGCCCGCCCTCGAACGCATCCTCACCGGCGAAGACCCCCCGCTCACCGGTGAGCACCCGCCGCGGCGGCCATGACCGGACCTCCCGGGACCGGGCGGGCTCCCAGGGACTTCCCGGGAACCGGGGCCCCAGGGTCGCCCCCGGACTCGAGCCTCCGGGGTCGCCTCGGGACCGGGCCCCCGGGGCCGCCCCGGACCGGGCCCTCAGGGCCGCCCTGGGGCCGAGCTCCCAGGGACGCCCCGGGACCGAGCCCCGGGGCCGCCCGGGACCAGGCCCCCAGGTACGCCCCGGACCGGGCCCTCAGGGCCGCCCCGGGACCGAGCCCCCAGGACCGCGGATCATCTCGCATCGCCGGGCGGATAGGCTCGTCTCCATGAGCGACACCCCGGACACCGCGGTCCGCGCCTTCGTCGACGGCCACCGCGCCGCCTTCCTCGACGACCTCGCCGAGTGGCTGCGCATCCCTTCCGTATCGGCCGATCCCGGCCGTGCCGAGGACGTGCGGCGCAGTGCCCGGTGGCTGGCGGACAAGCTGGCGGAGACCGGTTTCCCGACCGTGGAGGTGTGGGACACGCCCGGCGCACCGGCCGTCTTCGCAGAGTGGCCGTCCGGCGAGCCCGACGCGCCGACCGTCCTGGTCTACGGGCACCACGACGTGCAGCCCGCCGCCCGCGAGGACGGCTGGCACACCGATCCCTTCGAGCCGGTCGTCTCCGACGGCAGGCTGTACGCGCGCGGCGCGGCCGACGACAAGGGCCAGGTGTTCTTCCACACGCTCGGCATCCGGGCGCACCTGGCCGCCACCGGCCGTACCGCCCCCGCCGTCAACGTCAAGCTGCTCATCGAGGGCGAGGAGGAGTCCGGCTCGCCGAACTTCCCCGCGCTGGTGAGCGCCCGCGCCGACCGCCTCGCGTGCGACGCGGTGATCGTCTCCGACACCGGCATGTGGTCGGCGGACACCCCCACGGTCTGCACGGGCATGCGCGGTCTCACCGACTGCCAGATCGACCTGTACGGCCCTGACCAGGACATCCACTCCGGTTCCTTCGGCGGCGCGGTCCCCAACCCGGCCGTCGAGGCCGCCCGGCTGGCCGCCGCGCTGCACGACGCCGACCGCCGGGTGGCGATCCCCGGCTTCTACGACGGCGTGCTGGGACTCACCGAGCAGGAGCGCGAGCTCTTCGCCGAGCTGCCGTTCGACGAGTCCGCCTGGCTGCGTACGGCGCACTCGCACGCCACGCTCGGCGAGGCCGGGCACACCACGCTGGAGCGCGTCTGGGCCCGGCCGACCGCCGAGGTCAACGGCATCGGCGGCGGCTACCAGGGCCCCGGCGGCAAGACGATCATCCCGTCCGCCGCGCAGCTGAAGCTGTCCTTCCGGCTGGTCGCGGGCCAGGACGCGGACGTCGTCCAGAAGTCCGTACGGGCCTGGGTGGCCGAGAGCCTCCCGGCCGGGATCCGCCACGAGATCACCTTCTGGGGCGCCACCCGCCCCTGCCTCACGCCGCTGGACCACCCGGCCCTCCAGTCCGTCGTACGGGCCATGGGACGCGCCTTCGGGCAGAAGATCCGCTTCACGCGCGAGGGCGGTTCGGGACCGGCCGCCGATCTGCGGGACGTGCTCGGGGTGCCGGTGCTGTTCCTGGGGATCTCGGTGCCGTCCGACGGCTGGCACGCGCCCAACGAGAAGGTCGAGCTGGACCTGCTCATGAAGGGCGTCGAGACGGCCGCCTACCTGTGGGGCGACCTCGCGGAGAACTGGCGCCCCGCCCTGGGGGACTAGCCGGCGGCGCCCCGCGCACCGCCGCCCGCGCCGTTACGCAGAGCCCGAACCCGTGTCGTTACGCAAAGCCGAAGTCGCCGTCGTAGGGGGAGTTGGAAGCAGCCGTGACCACCTGGACCGATCACCGCGTCACCCGGCCGATCGCGCTCACCGCCGAGAGCGGCATCGACCGCGCCGCACACCACCGACTGGACGAGGCGTGGCTCGCCGCGGCGTGGAGCCACCCCACGACGCGGGTCTTCGTGGTCTCCGGCGGACAGGCCCTGATCGACGACGCCCCGGACGGCAGCACCGAGCTGGTGATGACCCCGGCGTTCGAGGCCCCGCCCACCGAGACCCACCGCTACTTCCTCGGCACGGACGAGGACGGGGTGCGCTACTTCGCGCTCCAGAAGGACACGCTGCCGGGGCGGATGGACCAGTCGGCGCGCCCGGCCGGGCTGCGGGAGGCGGGCGCGCTGCTGTCCCAGCGGGACGCCGGGCTGCTGGCGCACGCTGTGGCGCTGGAGAACTGGCAGCGGATGCACCGGTTCTGCTCGCGCTGCGGTGAGCGCACGGTGATCGCGGCGGCCGGGCACATCAGGCGCTGCCCGGCGTGCGGCGCCGAGCACTACCCGCGTACCGACCCGGCCGTGATCATGCTGGTGACCGACGACCAGGACCGGGCGCTGCTCGGGCGGCAGGTGCACTGGCCGGAGGGGCGCTTCTCCACCCTGGCGGGCTTCGTGGAGCCGGGGGAGTCGATCGAGCAGGCCGTGGTCCGCGAGGTCGCGGAGGAGGCGGGCGTGACGGTCGGCTCGGTCGAGTACGTGGCGAGCCAGCCGTGGCCCTTCCCGTCCAGCCTGATGCTCGGCTTCATGGCGCGCGCCACCTCCTCGCGGATCCAGGTGGACGGCGAGGAGATCCACGAGGCGCGCTGGTTCTCCCGGGACGAGCTGCGGGCCGCGTTCGAGACCGGTGAGGTGCTGCCTCCGTCCGGGATCTCCATCGCGGCCCGCCTGGTCGAGATGTGGTACGGCGAGCCACTGCCGCAGGGCTGAGCCGGCCGGGCTCGGCCTGGCCGACCGGACCTTCGCGGGTCCGACCTTCCCGGGGCGGATCTTCGCAGGTCGGCCGGGCCTGCGCCGCGGTCAGCCGATCTCCGCTCGCTCAGCCGACCTTCGCCTTGACCTGGGCGAGGGAGGGGTTGGTCAGCGTGGTGCCGTCGGCGAAGAGCACCGTCGGCACCGTCTGGTTGCCGCCGTTCGCCTTCTCGACGAACGCCGCCGACTCCGGGTCCTGCTCGATGTTGATCTCGGTGTACGCGATCCCCTCGCGGTCCATCTGGCTCTTCAGGCGGCGGCAGTAGCCGCACCAGGTGGTGCTGTACATCGTCACAGTGCCCTGCATCGGTCCTCGGCTCCTTAGGTTCTGGCGGGGTCTCGCCGTGGTTTCAGTGGTCCAACGCGCACTGGCCCCTGGCCATTCCCGGCACCGGGCGGAGCGCATTGGCAGGCGGATAAGTATGACCGGCGGTGCCTGCCTGTGGACGAGCGGGACCGGCCGCCGCCGGGGACCTGGCAGCATGGCGGGGTGACAGCAGCAACGCCTTCCACCCTCTTCCCAGGGGCCGCACCGAGTGGGTACGCGGCTCCGCCGGGGGACGCCGACGCGGTGCTCGACGGGCTGGACCCCGAGCAGCGCGAGGTGGCCCTGGCCCTGCACGGGCCGGTGTGTGTGCTGGCCGGAGCGGGCACGGGTAAGACCCGCGCGATCACCCACCGGATCGCGTACGGGGTGCGGGCGGGCATCCTCCAGCCCGCGAGCGTGCTCGCCGTCACCTTCACCAACCGCGCCGCGGGCGAGATGCGCGGCCGGCTGCGGCAGCTGGGCGCCGCCGGGGTCCAGGCGCGCACCTTCCACTCCGCCGCGCTGCGCCAGCTCCAGTACTTCTGGCCGAAGGCGGTCGGCGGCGACCTGCCGCGGCTGGTCGAGCGCAAGGTCCAGGTCGTCTCGGAGGCCGCCGCGCGCGCCCGCATCCGGCTGGACCGCAACGAGCTGCGGGATGTCACCGGCGAGATCGAATGGGCCAAGGTCACCCAGACCGTTCCCGAGGACTACCCGGCGGCCGCCGCCAGGGCGGGCCGGGAGGCCCCGCGCGACGCCGCCGAGATCGCCCGCGTCTACGCGGGGTACGAACAGCTCAAGCGCGACCGGGGCGTGATCGACTTCGAGGACGTGCTGCTGCTCACGGTCGGCGTGCTCCAGGAGCGGCAGGATATCGCCGACCAGGTGCGCCGCCAGTACCAGCACTTCGTCGTCGACGAGTACCAGGACGTCAGCCCGCTCCAGCAGCGGCTTCTGGAGCTGTGGCTCGGCGACCGGGACAGCCTGTGCGTGGTCGGCGACGCCAGCCAGACCATCTACTCGTTCACCGGCGCCACCCCCGACCATCTGCTGGACTTCCGCACCCGCCACCCCGGGGCCACCGTGGTCAAGCTGGTCCGCGACTACCGGTCGACCCCCCAGGTCGTGCACCTGGCCAACGGCCTGCTCGCCCAGGCCCGGGGCCGCGCCGCCGACCACCGGCTGGAGCTGGTGTCCCAGCGGCCCGCGGGCCCCGACCCGGCCTACAGCGAGTACGGGGACGAGCCCGCCGAGGCCGAGGGCACCGCACGCCGGATCCGCCGACTGATCGACTCCGGGGCGCGGCCGAGCGAGATCGCGGTGCTCTACCGGGTCAACGCCCAGTCCGAGCTCTACGAGCAGGCACTCGCCGACGCCGGGGTCCCCTACCAGCTGCGCGGCGCCGAGCGGTTCTTCGAGCGGCCCGAGGTGCGTGAGGCGGGGCTGCTGCTGCGCGGCGCGGCCCGCGCCGGAGGCAGCGACCCGGCGCTGGTGGACGTGGACATCCCCTCCCAGGTCCGCGCCGTGCTCGGCACGCGTGGCTGGACGCCGGAGCCCCCGGCCGGATCGGGGGCGGTGCGGGACCGCTGGGAGTCCCTGGCGGCCCTTGTGCGGCTCGCTGAGGACTTCGTACGGGCCCGCCCGGACGCCACGCTGGGCGACCTCGTCGCGGAGCTCGACGAGCGCGCGAGCGCCCAGCACGCCCCGACCGTGGAAGGTGTGACTCTCGCCTCACTGCACGCCGCCAAGGGGCTGGAGTGGGACGCCGTCTTCCTGGTCGGCCTGACCGAAGGCATGATGCCGATCACCTACGCCAGGACCGACCAGCAGATCGAGGAGGAGCGGCGGCTGCTCTACGTCGGCGTGACCCGGGCACGCGTCCACCTCACGCTCTCCTGGTCGCTCAGCCGGGCACCCGGCGGCCGCCCGGGCCGCAGGCCCAGCCGCTTCCTCAACGGGCTGCGGCCGGGCTCCGCCGCCGGCTCCGCCCACCGGCCCGCGTTCGCCGGGGAGAGCGCCGGTGGCGTCGAGCGGGGCGCCGGACGGGTGCGCAAGCGGCGGACCCCGGCGCGCTGCCGGGTGTGCGGCAGAACGCTGACCGACGCGGGCGAGATCAAGCTCATGCGCTGCGAGGACTGCCCGTCCGAACTGGACGAGGGCCTGTACGAGCGACTGCGCGACTGGCGGGCGGAGCGCGCCAGGGAACTGGGCCAGCCCGCCTACTGCGTCTTCACCGACAAGACACTGCTCGCGATTGCCGAGGCCGTTCCGGGAACCGCACCGGAGCTTTCCGGCATCTCTGGAGTGGGAAGGCGCAAGCTCGACGCGTTCGGTGCCGAAGTTCTGGCACTGTGCGCCGGAGCGGACCCCGCACGGGACCCGCTGGGCGATCTTTCCGAGGGCGCTCGCGACACCCCCGGAAAGTCGTTGGAAAAATAGTTTGCGCCCGCGGAGGGCATACCCATAGCCTTCCGAGCACGGAGACAACGGGCCTTCCAGGGCCGCTGAATCCGTGTTGTACTGACACGCGCGGACTGGCTTCCACCAGTCCCTGAGACGCCGAGAGGAGGCGAAGAAAAATGATCAGCTTCATCAAGACCACCAAAATGACCGATCGCTCGGTCGTCTTCGCCTGCCCGCTCGGCTCTTCGCTGCGTACCCAGGGCACCGGTCTGTCCGGATCCCTGGAAGCGCGCATCAGCGAGCGACCGACCAAGGCACCTGAGGTAGCGGCAGTGGCGCAGGCGAATGCCTATGCCTTTGCGACGGCGGCCAATGGTGCCGGTCACCAGACGAAGCAGCAGCACCCCATGTGGGCCTTCCGCGGGCTCGAACCCTGGAGTCATCCAGCCTGATCCACGATCAGGTCGGCACCTTCCAGGGCCGCGGAACCCACACCGGGATCCGCGGCCCTTTTGATTTGCCCTGGCGGGGCCAGGAGACCCCGACCCCCGCCTACCAGCCGGAACGAAGAGACGAGGAACACACACCGTGCAACTCAAGGCGCACACCCCGTCCGTATCGACCGACCTGATCCCCCCGCCCGACCTCTCGGAGGACTCCTTGACCCCGCCCACGACCACGCTGACCGAGCTCGACGACGCCATCGAGAGCCTCGGCGTAGCCGTACCGTGCCGCTCCTACGACCCGGAGGTCTTCTTCGCCGAGTCGCCGGCCGACGTGGAGTACGCCAAGTCCCTGTGTCAGACCTGCCCGCTGCGCGAGGCGTGCCTCGCCGGGGCCAAGGACCGCCGTGAGCCCTGGGGCGTCTGGGGCGGCGAGCTGTTCGTCCAAGGGGTCGTCGTAGCCCGCAAGCGGCCCCGTGGCCGTCCGCGCAAGAACCCGGTCGCGGCATGATCACCGCCGGCACGATCGATCGACCCTCGACGCACGACCCCAAGAAGCAGGACCCGACCATGACGCCGTCCGCCAACGAGCCGGCCCCCTTCACCACAGCCCGTACCACCGGTGCGACCGAGTCGCGCAAGAACAGGACCCGAGAAATGCAACTCATCCCAGAAGCCCTGGCCCGTGCCCATATGCGTGAACGACTGCACGAGGCGGAGTCTCAACGCGCGGCCGTACGGCTCGCCTCCGCCCGCCGGATGCAGCGCCGGGCCGAGCGTGCCTCGCTCCGCGCCCGCCGCGCGCTGGCCATGGCCGTCATGCACTGACCCTGGCAACCCGGACAACCCACACCCAGAGCACACCCCGAGGGCCGGTTCACACGACCGGCCCTCCGGCGTACCCGCTCAGGCCGGCCGGCCCTCCGCCCCGCCTCACCGCTCTCCTTCGCGGGACGGCCCCCTCCGAGGGGCTGCCCTCCCCCGAAGGGGGGTGACGAGGGCGCGTTTGCCATCCGTGCGTAACCGTCGGAGATATCGTCTCCAGGTGGACCAGAACACGCATGATGCCGTGCAGTTGGAGTCCGAGACCGTCACCTGCGCCCGCTGCGGCGCGGTGGCCGAGGGCATGCCGCTGAACTGGACCTGCTCCGTCGAGAACCGTAGGCGCTGCTACTTCTGCGTCGATTGCGCGCGCGACAACATCCGGGCCATCGAGAGCCGTCTCGACTCCTCCTGGTGGTAGGCGTCGGGACCTCCTCGTAGTAGCCGACAGGCGCGACCCGTACCCGCCGGCGGGCGGGCAGGCCCCCGCGTGGACGCGGCCCAGTGCGGAGCCGGGCCGCGACCCCTCAGGCCGGAGTCTCCTCGGCTGCTGCCGCTGCCTCCGAGCCGGTGTCCGCCTCCGCCTCCCCGTCGGCGTCCTCCTCGGCCAGGAATCCCGGCACCCAGTCCTCGAGTTCGGCGCGCAGTGCCACCGTCGCACCCAGCTGGGACAGCACGCCGATCGTGCTCAGACACACCCGGTGGATGAGCAGGTAGGACGGCGGCAGATTGATCTGGTTGCCCAGCTCGTACAGCGGCGACTTGCGGTCCGCGACCCGCGCCGCCTGCCCGCGCAGCCACTTGCGGGTGAACTCGAACTCCTCCACCTGCGCCGGCTCGATCATCGGCAGCAGATAGGTGAGCAGGGCCTCCGGATCCATCTCGATCGACGGCTTGACGAACCCCTCCTCACGCATCAGGGCGTACACGCCGTCGGCGTCGCCTTCCAGCGTCATCCGCAGTGCGACCCCGATCTCCGCGGGCAGCCCGTCCGGCAGCCGGTCCACCGTCCCGAAGTCCAGCACCCCCAGCTTCCACTTCTCCGCCGGCCCCTCCGGGGCCTCCGAGGTGACCAGCCGGAAGTTCCCCGGGTGCGGGTCGGCGTGCAGCAGTCCCGTACGGGAGGCGCCGGAGAACAGGAAGCGGGTCAGCAACTGACCGGCCCGGTCCCGTTCCTCGGAGGTGCCCCGGGCTATCACCTCCGACAGCGGGGTGCCCTCCAGCCATTCGGTGACCAGCACCTTCTCGGCCTGGTGCACCACGCTCGGCACCACCACATCCGGGTCGTCGGCGAACTCCTCCGCGTGCGCCTGCTGGGAGCGCGCCTCCAGTTCGTAGTCCAGCTCCTCCGCGACCCGGTCGCGCAGCTCCGCGATCAGCGGTTTGATGTCCAGCCCCGGCACCAGCGGCGCCAGCACCTTGGCGAAGCGGCTCAGTTGGTTCAGATCCGACAGCAGGGCCTCGCCCGCCCCCGGGTACTGCACCTTCACCGCGACCTCACGGCCGTCGTGCCACACCGCGCGATGCACCTGGCCTATCGAGGCCGCGGCCACCGGTTTCTCGTCGAACTCCTGGAACAGCTCACGCCAGTCCGGGCCCAGCCGCTCCGTCAGCGCCGCGTGGACCGTGGGGGCGGGCATCGGTGGCGCCGCTTCCTGCAGTTTGGTCAGGGCCGCGCGATACGGCTTGGCGATCTCCTCCGGCAGCGCGGACTCGAAGACGGACATCGCCTGCCCGAGCTTCATCGCGCCGCCTTTCAGCTCCCCGAGCACCTTGAACAGTTGCTCGGCTGTGCGCTGTTGCAGTTCACGGGCGACGATCTCGGCCGGACGCCCCCCGATCCGCTTGCCGAGTCCCCAGGTCGCACGTCCGGCGAACCCCAACGGCAGCGCGGCCAACTTGGCGGTACGGGTGATCGCCTTGCGCGGAAGATCAGACATGCGCCCCTCCAACTTCCTACAGCTGAGCCGTCCCCGGGAGGTGCCCCCCGGACCCCCGTCGCCCACTCAGCGGACGCCGGTCACCTGGCCATTGTTGCGTGCGACGTCTGCGCTGCTGAGGCATATCCCTCATCCGCGGTACTGCCTGCCCCGCAGCCGCAGTCCCGGTGCGGCTGGAGGGATCGCGGACGCCAGGTGAGAGCGGGCAGCACCAGCTCCAGGCGGGACCCCGCGGTGGGCGGCAGGTGCCCGTCGAGAAAGCTGAGCGCATGGGCCGCCGTGACACCCGCGACCACGGTGGCCAGCGCCGTGTCGCAGGCCGGCACCGCCGGACGGCGACCGGAGCGCCACTGCGCGAGCAGCCGCCCCCAGTACGGCTCCCGCTCGGCGCGGTCGGCCGCGACACATCCCGCGCAGGGAGTGACGCCCGGCACAACAAACGGACCCACCACCCCCGTGCCCTCGATCACTCCCGCGTACAGATGAGGAGCCCCGGAGCTGAGCAGCGGCTCCGCCTCCGCCGGGTCCGGCGCGTAGGCCCCCAGACCGTCGCGCGGCGCGATCACCGTGAGCGCCAGACCCGGGTCGGACGCCGCCGAACCCCTACCGGATCGTCGGCGGGCCTGTCCGGCGGGCGCCGCCCTCCGCACCAGGCGCCGCGCCGCCACGTCCCGGCGCTCGCCGACCTGGTCCGCCGCCAGCCCGGCGGGTGTGACGTCCCACGGCTCGACACAGCCGCCGTCCAGCACCTCGACCTGGCCGACCCCCGCGGCCGACAGCAGCGCGGCGACCGCCGCCCCGACCCGGCCCGCGCCTCTGACGCGCACCCGCGTCGCCCGACGCGCGCCCAGCACCCGCATCGCCGCACCCGGCACGGGATGCAGCACCGACGCGGCGGCAAGGTCCGGACGGAGCCGGTCCAGCGCGCCGTCCGCCTTCCGCAGCACGGTGGCCTGCTCGCCGCCGCCGGTCGGATCGTCCAGCAGCCCAGCCGCGCCCAGCCGGTCCACGAGCGCGTCGGCCCGGCTCTCCGGTAATCCCAGTGCCTGTGCCTCCCGCCGAAGCAGCGGCAGGTCGCGGGTCCCGTCGAGCAGTTCCAGAAAGCTGCCGGTCGCGGTGTCCATCGGGCCCATGACCACCGCGTGCGCCGTCGTGACCCCGAACTGCACGGTGTCCCTGTTCCGCCAGCCGCGACGCAGCGCGGGCTTGAGCATCGGATGCATGCCAGTCCCCCTGTTCCCCGTCGCACCGCCGGTGCGGTGCGATCCGGTCTCAGCTTGCGCCGGATCCGGGACGGCCGCAGAAAGTTATCCACAGGGGTGGGGAATAGTCGTACAAGTCGTGAACGCTGTGCAGCGGTTCACCTGCCACCGGCGTGCGGGGCGGGACTTCCCCCGCCCCCAGCCGGTAACGTCGAGGCGTGTCCGCCGACCCCCTGCACAGCGCCGCGAAGCCCCAGCGCAACGCCCCGAGCACGCAGACGCAGAGCTCCGGGCCCCGCGCAGTCGAGGTCCGCAGGAGCAGCCGCCGACGCAGAACCGTCTCGGCCTACCGCGAGGGCGACCGCACCATCGTCCTCATCCCGGCCCGGATGTCCGAGGCCGAGGAGCGCCGCTGGGTGACCGTGATGCTCGACAAGCTCGCGGCGCAGGAGAGCAAGCGGATGCTGGGCGACACGGAGCTGGCCGCCCGCGCCGCCTCGCTCTCCGACCAGTACCTGGAGGGGCGGGCCCGGCCTTCCACCGTGCGCTGGGTGACCAACCAGAACACCCGCTGGGGCTCGTGCACCCCGGCCGAGGGCAGTATCCGGCTCTCCCACCGGCTCCAAGGCATGCCCGAGTACGTCGTCGACTACGTGCTCCTCCACGAACTGGCCCACCTGCTGGTCCCCGGCCACGGCCCGCGCTTCTGGCGGCTGCTCGACGCCTATCCGCGCACCGAGCGCGCACGCGGCTACCTGGAAGGTGTGGTGGCGGCCGACCGGCTGCCGCACCTGCCCACCGCCCGGAGCGAATGACCGGCCCGCTCCGGACCCGGGAACCGGGCAGCACCGCCCCGGCGTCGCTCAAAGTCGGCGGCAGCGGTTAGCCTGGCGCGCAATGCACTCTCCGGTTCCGGGATGGGGGACGGTCGTTACGTATGGGCAGGGAATTCCAGCGCGGCCACAAGGCCAAGATCAGTGACCTGACAGCCGGGAGGGACCTGTACATCGGTGTGCAGATCGCTGGGCCTGGCCTGTCCTTCGACATCAGCTGCTTCGGGCTCGACGCGAGCGAGCGGCTGTCGGACGACCGCTACTTCGTCTTCTTCAACCAGCCCAAATCGCCCGAGGAAGCGATCCAGCAGCTCGGCGCGCAGGCGGGGGACACCGAGTCCTTCCGCGTCACGCTCGACAGCATCCCGCAGCACATCCACAGGCTGTCCTTCACCGCGACCCTCGACGGCGCCGGCCAGATGTCGCAGATAGGCCCCGGCTACATCCGGATCGTGGCGGGCGGCGAGGAGGTCGTGCGCTACTCGTTCAGCGGTTCGGAGTTCAGCACCGAGCGGGCCGTGATGCTCGGCGACTTCTACCTCAAGGACGTATGGCGCTTCGCCGCGGTCGGGCAGGGCTTCGACGGCGGTCTCGAGGCGCTGCTGCGGAACTTCGGCGGTGAGGTCGCCGAGGAGGAGCCCGCGCCCGCCCCGGCTCAGAACGCCACCCCGGGATTCGCGCCGCCCGGCCAGGCCGCCGCCGCGCCCGGATTCGCCGCCCCGGCCGCCGCTCCGCCGGCCGCGCCCGCCCCCGACTTCGGTCCGCCGCAGGGCGCGACACCGCCCACGGCCCCCGCCCCGCAGCCGTCCGCCGCTCAGGGCTTCGCGCCCCCGCCCGGCAGCACTCCGCCGCCGGCCGCCCCCGTCGCGCCGCAGATGCACGCCGCGCCGACGATCGCCGCGCCGATCACCCCGCCCGGCGGTGCGGTCCCGCCGCCCGGACCCGCCGGAGCGCCCGGCCAGTTCCCCGGTCAGCAGCCGCAGCCCGGAACGGGCCCGCAGCAGGCTCCGTACGCCCAGCCCGGGCAGTACCCCGGCCAGCAGACGCCGCCGCCCGGCCAGCCGGGACCGTACCCGGGCCAGCACGGCCAGCCCGGTCAGCAGCCGGGCCAGTTCCCCGGACAGCCGGGTCAGCCCGGCCAGTTCCCGCCCCAGCCGGGTCAGTTCCCCGGGCAGCCCGGTCCGTACGGACAGCCGGGTCAGCCCCAGGGAGCGCCGCCGCAGGGCGCCGCGGCCCCCGGTGTCCAGGCCGCCCTGGCCAAGTACCGCGAGGCGCCCACCGGCCAGCGCTGGACGCCGCAGAACCCCAAGCTGATCCGCGTCGACCTCGGCGTCGGCGGCCAGCCCGTGCTCGCCCGCCAGGGCACCATGGTGCTCTACCAGGGCAAGGTCGACTTCGGTTACAAGGGCGCGGGCTTCCGCGGCCGGATCGTCGGCAACGCCACCGGCCAGGAGATGCAGCTCATGCGCTGTTCCGGCCAGGGCCAGGTGTTCCTCGCCGAGAACGCCGCCGAGATCCACCCGATCGAACTGCAGGGCGACGCGGTGTGCGTCTCCGCCGAGAACGTCCTGGCCTTCGACGAGTCGCTCCAGCACGAGGTGCGCCGTATCGAAGGGCACGGCATCCCCGGTGGCGCGCTGTTCACCATGCAGTTCCAGGGCACCGGCACCGTCGTGGTCAAGACCCAGGGCACGCCGGTCGTGCTGCCGGTCACCCCGACCACGTTCGCCGACAGCAACGCCATCGTCGCGTGGTCCGCCGGATCCCAGGTGATCATCTCCAGCCAGGTCCGGCTGCGCCGCGCCGCCTACCCCGGCCACAGCGGGGAGACCGTGAACCTCCAGTTCCGCGGCGCGCCCGGCAACTTCATCGTCGTCCAGCCCTACGAGGTGTGAGGGGACCGTCATGGACCAGCAACTGATCGCGGGCTACGCCGCGACCCCGGTCTCCGCCCGTATGGAGAACCACGGCAGCAGCATGCTCAAGGTCGCCATGCAAAGCGGCCAGGACCTTTTCGCGCGCACCGGTTCGATGGTCGCGTACGAGGGCTTCGTCCAGTACGAGCCGAACCCGCCCGCCGTCCGCCAGATGGCCTCCCAGTGGCTGACCGGCGAGGGCGCACCGCTGATGAAGTGCAGCGGTGACGGGGTGCTCTACCTCGCCGACTACGGTGCCGACGTCGTCTGCGTCAACCTCAACGGCGACTCCCTGTCGGTCAACGGAACCAACCTCCTCGCCTTCGACGCGCACCTCCAGTGGGGCGTGCAACGCGTCAAGGGCATGGCCAAGTTCGCCGGACAGGGCCTGTTCAACGTGGGCGTCTCCGGCACGGGCTGGGTCGCGCTGACCTCCCGGGGCACCCCGATCGTCGTCGACTGCGGCCGCGGTGAGGACGAGACGTATGTGGACCCCGACGCGCTCGTCGCCTGGTCCACCAACCTCAAGATGAAGGGCAAGCGCAGCTTCAAGGCCTCATCGATGATCGGCCGGGGCAGCGGCGAGGCGTACCAGCTCGGCTTCTCCGGGCAGGGCTTCGTCGTCGTACAGCCCAGCGAGGACAGTACCGACCGGCTCCGGGCCCGGGGCTGAGGGGGAGCGAACACATCATGCAGAGCCCGCTTTTCGCCCACACCGAGGCCCAGAGCCAGGACCGCTACACCCTGCAGAACCCTCAGCTGCTCCGGGTCGCCCTCACCGGCCACGACGACGTGCTCGCCCGTAAGGGCACGATGGTCGCCTACCAGGGGCTGATCGAGTTCGACGGCGAGTACCAGACCCAGGGGCAGCGGCGCGCCCGTGCCAACACCGGCGAGGGCCTGGACCTGATGCGCTGCTCGGGCCAGGGCAGCATCTTTTTCGCCAACCTGGCGCAGTACGTCCACGTGATGGACGTGGACCATGACGGGCTCACCGTCGACGCGTCCTACGTCCTCGCGCTCGATTCCACCCTGCACTGGGAGGTGATCGCGGTGGACAGCCAGTACGGCATCTCCGGCTCCGGCAAGTACAACCTCAACATCTCCGGGCAGGGCAAGGTCGTGCTGATGACCTCGGGCCAGCCCCTGATGCTCCACGTCACCCCGGACAAGTACGTCAACGCCGACGCCGACGCGATCGTCGCCTGGTCGTCCTCGCTGCGCGTCCAGATGCAGGCGCAGACGCACTCCTCCGGGGTGTGGCGGCGCCGCGGCAACACCGGCGAGGGCTGGGAGCTGAGCTTCCTCGGCCAGGGCTACGCCCTCGTCCAGCCCAGCGAGCAGCTGCCGCCGCAGAACGCGGTCGTCGGCCAGGGCATGGCCGCCCAGTTCGGCATGGGCCAGCAGGGGGCCCGGGGCCAGAACCAGGGCAACATCTGGAACAACTGAAGGCACGCGCGGACGCCCTTCCTCCGAGTTCTCGGAGGAAGGGCGTCCGCGCGCTCTTCGGCTCGCTCGCTACCCGCGTGCCGTCACAGCAGCGCGCGCGTACGGGTCACCAGACGGCGGACCGACTCGTCGGCCACGTCCGCCACCTCGTCGTATCCGAACCAGCGCAGGTCCAGCGACTCGTCGCTGATCGCCGCGACCGCGCCCTCGGGCACCAGCGCCGCGTACTGCACGTCCAGATGCCAGGCGCACGGGGTCTGGTGCCGGTCCAGCCGCACCGGCCCGCCCGGCAGCAGCATCAGTCCGGCGATCCCGGACTCCTCCGTGGCCTCGCGCAGCGCCGCGTCCGCGAGCCGGAGGTCCCCCGGCTCGCAGTGGCCGCCCATCTGCAGCCACATCCGCAGCTTGCGGTGGAGCGTGAGGAGCACGCGCTCGCGCACCGGGTCGATCACCAGCGCGCTTGCCGTGAGGTGCCCGTCCGCGCACTCCCGCCATATGCCGTCGGGGTACGTGGCCAGATGCTCGCCGTAGCCCCGGCGGAGCCGCTCCTGCTCGTCGTCGGGCGCGGGCCACTCGGTGAGGACCCGGGCAGCGTCCTGGTGCAGGCTCACTTCTCGCTGTCGCCCTTGGTCTCGTCCTCGCCGGTCTCCTCGGCCGCCGGCCCCGCCCCTGTGCCGCCGCCCGCGGCCTCGCCGAGCATCTTGTCCAGTTCGGAGAAGTCGAGCTGCTCGCGGTGGACGAACCCGTCCGGGTCGTCGAGGTCCGCCGCCGTCGGGAGCATGTCCGGGTGCTCCCAGAGCCCGTCGCGCCCCTCCAGGCCGCGTGCGTCGGTCAGCGAGGCCCACAGCCTGGAGGCGTCCCGCAGCCGCCGTGGCCGCAGCTCCAGACCGATGAGGGTGGCGAAGGTCTGCTCCGCCGGTCCGCCGGTGGCCCGGCGGCGCCGCAGCGCCTCGCGCAGCGCGTCAGCCGACGGCAGATGCGGGGCGGCGGCCGCGTGCACGACCGCGTCCACCCAGCCCTCCACCAGGGCCAGAGCGGTCTCCAACCGGGCCAGCGCCGCCTTCTGCTCGGGGGTGTCCTCCGGCTGGAACATGCCCTGCTGGAGTGCTTCCTGGAGCTGCTCGGGGTGGGTCGGGTCCAGGTGGCCGACCGCGTCCTCCAGCTTGGCCGTGTCGACCTTGATGCCGCGGGCGTACCCCTCGACCGCGCCGAACAGATGCGAGCGCAGCCACGGCACGTGGGCGAACAGTCGCTGGTGGGCCGCCTCGCGCAGCGCCAGATACAGCCGCACCTCGCCCTCGGGTACGCCCAGGCCGGAGCCGAAGGCGGCGATGTTCACGGGCAGCAGCGCGGCCTTGCCGACCGGGCCGAGCGGCAGCCCGATGTCCGTGGAGCCGACGACCTCCCCGGCCAGGACGCCCAGCGCCTGCCCGATCTGGGAGCCGAACATCGCGCCGCCCATGGAGCGCATCATGCCCAGCAGCGGGCCCGCCATGGCCTGCATCTCCTCGGGCAGGACGTCGCCCATGGCCGTCCCGACGCGCTCCGCGACCGGGTCCACCAGGTCCTTCCACACCGGCAGGGTGGCCTCGACCCACTCGGCGCGGCTCCACGCCACCGCCGCGCCCGAGCCGGACGGCAGGGAGGTGACCCCGTCCAGCCACAGGTCGGCCAGGCGCACGGCCTCCTCGACCGCGGCGCGCTCGGCCGGGCCGACGCTCGCGTCCTTGCCGCCGTCGGCGGTTCCCCCGGCGACGGTCTTCCGGGCGATGTCCTTGGCCATGTCCCAGTTCACCGGGCCGCCCTCGTAGGACAGCATCTGGCCCAGCTGCTGGAAGGCGGCGCCGAGATCGCTCGGGTTCAGCGAGCCGAACATCGCGGCGAAGGGGTTGTCCGCGCCTCCCATGCCGCCACCGAACCCGAACGGATTCGCGGGGCCCTCGTTGCCGCCCTGGCCGCCCTTCTTCTTGCCGTTGTCGCCGTCCTCCGGCTCCTCCGGCGGAAGGCCGAATCCGAATGGGGTGTCACTCACGGGTTTCCTCGGCTCGTAGGGCCGCCGGCGTCTGCGCCGACGGCGAATGCCCGACATCACCACCCAGCGTAGACACCTCGGCCGTTTCCGGGCTCGGTGCTCCGCCGGTCCGTGGGCTGCGGCAGGATGGACGTCACCTCGTACGTACACGTCGTACGCGTACGTACTGATGACAACCGCTGGAGACGCCCGGTGAGTTCCCCAGAGTCAGAAGTTCGCGCAGCGCGAAACGAGACGGCCCGTACCGCCAGACGCCCTGTCGTGGCGGTCACCGGCGCCGCGTCCGGTGTCGGTGCGCTGCTGACGCGGAGACTCGTCGAGTCCGACGAGATCAAGCAGGTCGTGGCGCTCGACGAGCGGCGCGGCGACGTCGCCGAGGCGCACTGGCACGTGCTGGACGTCCGCGACCCGGCCATCGCAGACAAGCTGCGGGGCGCGGACGTGGTCGTGCACCTCGCGATCGACCTCGATCTGGGTACGGACCCGGCCGCGCGCACCGCGTACAACGTGCGCGGCACTCAGACCGTGCTGACGGCCGCCGCGGCGGCCGGCGTGCACCGGGTGGTGCTGTGCACCTCCTCGATGGTCTACGGGGCGCTGCCGGACAACGATGTTCCACTGGCCGAGGACGCGGAGCTGCGCGCCACCGCCGAGGCCACCGGAGTCGGCGACCTGCTGGAGATCGAGCACCTGGGGCGGCGGGCGCCCCGCGCCCATCCCGGGCTGAACGTCACCGTGCTGCGCCCCGCCGTGCTGGTCGGCGGCACCGACACCGCGCTCACCCGCTACTTCGAGTCCCCCCGGTTGCTCGTCGTCGCCGGTTCCCGCCCCACGTGGCAGTTCTGCCACGTGGAGGACCTGGTCAGCGCGCTGGAGTACGCCGCGCTGGAGAAGGTCGAGGGGGAGCTGGCGGTCGGCTGCGACGGCTGGCTGGAGCAGGAGGAGGTCGAGGAGCTGTCCGGAATCCGGCGCATGGAACTGCCGTCGGCCGTCGCGCTCGGGGCCGCCTCCCGGCTGCACCGGCTCGGTCTGACCCCGTCGCCGGCCGGCGACCTCGCCTACACCATGCACCCGTGGGCGGTCAGCGGCAGCGGACTGCACGCCGCGGGCTGGCGGCCCGAGTGGACGAACGAGGAGGTGCTGGCCGAGCTCCTGGAGGAGGTCGCGGGCCGGCACACGGTCGCGGGCCGCCGGCTCGGCCGCAAGGACGCCACGGCCGCGGGGGCCGCCGGTGCGACCGTCGCCCTCCTGGGCACCGCCGCCCTGGTGCGCCGCGCCCGCAAGGCGCGCCGCCGGATCTGACCGCGATCGGAAACTGTTTTCCGCATTACGGTATTCCGTAACCAGGGTGTGTGCGGCACGATGGACCCCATGGCACGCACGTACGAGCACCCGGGTGAGCAGGCGGTGGCCGACCCGATCCGTCTCCTCGCGATCCGGGACACCGCCCTGTCGGTGGACGAGGTGTTCGGAGCCGTCGGCGACGACTCCGCGGGCGGGACCGCGCTCTTCGTGGGGACCGTACGCGACCACGACGGCGGCGCCGATGTCGCCGCGCTCGGCTACTCCGCCCACCCCACCGCCGAGGCCGAGCTGCGCCGCGTCGCGGAGAAGGTCGCGGCCGACTTCCCGGTGCGCGCGCTCGCCGCCGTCCACCGGGTCGGGGAGCTGGCGATCGGGGACCTGGCCGTCGTCGTCGCCGTCTCCTGCCCGCACCGCGCCGAGGCGTTCGAGGCCTGCCGCCGCCTGATCGACGACCTCAAGCGCGAGGTCCCGATCTGGAAGCACCAGAAGTACGCGGACGGCACCGAGGACTGGGTCGGCGCCTGCTGACCTTCGCCCGGCCCCGAGGGCTCCCCCGATGGCGGTGCAGCGGTTGCGTAACCCCCACCCTGCGGTGAGCGTTGATCAGGCGGACGGTTAATCTGCTCATCTGTCAGTTGCGGTTGCACAAGGGGTCGGGAGGCCGCTGTGGGTGCGCTTCTCTGGTTGCTCATTCCGGTTGTCGCCGCGGTGATGGCCGTTCTGTACGCGGGCTGGGCCACGCGCAACCGCAAGAGTGGGGATGTCGCCGAGCTAGCCGGGTACGCCCGGTTCCGTGAGGCGATGGAGCGGTCACATTCCGGTTCCGACGCCGCCTGACCGACCCCTGCCGGGTCCTTCGGACGGCGTACCCGTACGCGTCCGCCAACGCGGGCGCCGGGGGGACCGCTGGTACGGATGGCCCCAGCGGTGGACAGGTGCACCCTTCCCGTACTGTCGTTCCATGCCACGCCGCACTGCGACGATGCTCGCCTCACTGCTGACGCTGATCGCGCTGCTCTGCGCGGGACTGCTCATCCCCGTGCCGTACGCCGCGATGTCACCCGGGCCCACGTACAACACCCTGGGCGAGCACAACGGCGAGCAGGTGCTGCAGATCAGCGGGCACGGGACCCACAAGACCAGCGGGCACCTCAACATGACCACCGTCCGCGTCACGGGGTCCGAGTACCGGATGAACCTCTTCGAGGCGGTGCACGGCTGGCTGGCGGACGACGAGATCGTCGTCCCGCACGACACCCTCTACCCGGACGACAAGACCGCCGAAGAGGTCACCCAGGAGAACGCCGAGGAGTTCAGCCAGTCCCAGGAGAGCGCCAAGGTCGCCGCGCTCAAACACCTGAAGATCCCGGTCCGCTCTTTCACCGTCGTCGGGAGCGTCCGCAAGGGCATGCCCGCCGAGGGCAAGCTGCACGCGGGCGACGTGATCAAGGAGGTCGACGGCTCGCCGGTGCGCTCGACCGAGGATGTGAGCAAGCTGGTCACCCGGCACAAGCCCGGCGAGAAGGTCGTCTTCTCGATCGTCCCGGCCAAGGACGCCGCGCAGGCGGAGAAGAGCGGCAAGGCCCCCGAGGGCGCCGTGCCGGTGACCATCACCACCACGAAGGCGGGGCCCCGCGAGAACCGCGCCATCGTGGGCATCGAGGCGGCGACCGACTACATCTTCCCGTTCCGGATGGACATCAGGCTGGCGGATGTCGGCGGGCCGAGCGCGGGTCTGATGTTCACGCTCGGCCTGATCGACAAGCTGACTCCGGGCCCGCTGACCGGCGGCAAGTTCGTCGCAGGCACCGGCACCATCGACAACGAGGGTCTGGTCGGCCCCATCGGCGGCATCCAGATGAAGACCATCGGCGCGCGCAAGAAGGGCGCCGAGTACTTCCTCACCCCGAAGGAGAACTGCGCGACCGCGGCCAAGGACGTGCCCGGCGGTCTCACCCTCGTCAAGGTCCACACCCTCGACGACGCGGTGAAGGCCCTCGACGCCATCCGCGCGGGCAAGACCTCCGACCTGCCCCGCTGCACCAAGGGCTGAGCGCCGCCGCGGCCCGCCCGCGGGGACCGGCCCGACCCCACGGGGACCGGCCGCGGTCCCCGCGGAGCCACGCTCAGTCGGCGAACGTCGAGGAGAGCGCCTCGGCCAGCCCCGGCACCAGCTCGGGACCGGTGAGCACCTCGGTGGGGGAGTCCTTCTCCCTCAGCCGCACCGCGGACTCGCGTGCCCCGTCCCGGAGCACCGCGACGGTCATCCGCACCTCCTGGCGTTCCGGGTGCTCGGCGACCCAGCGGGCGAGCCGCCGCTCGTTCATGCCCTTCGGCACGGACGCCTCGGCGGACGGCGGCAGCATCAGCCGCTCCACGGTGAGGGCGCAGCCGACGACCGCGTCCGGCCAGGCGATGGTGCCCAGGAACTCGTCCAGCGGCGTGCCCGCGGGCAGCTCGTCCTGCTCGATGGGGGTCAGGGTAGGGCCGGGGGTGTCGGTGCCACCGGCGTCGAGGCCGAGCTGGGTGGCCAGCGCGGGCTCCTGCGCCCTCAGTCGGGCGGTGTCGACGAGCGCGAAGAGCCGGGCGGGCTGGTCCCAGCCCAGGCCGGAGGCGTACTCGTCGATCTCCAGTACGGCCCGGGTCAGCGGGTTCGCCGCCATCGGGGTCGCCGCCGGAGCGGGCTCAAGGGGGTCATGGGGGTCGGGAAGGTTGGACATGCTCAATATCGTGCCCTGATCGGACCCCAAAACGGGAACTGAGTAAAGCCTGAGTAAGTTGCATCAGTGGGCCCTACGATCACGGGGCCCGCAATAACGACAGCGAACTTCGAGGTGCGCACCTTGGCTTTCCAGATGCCGGACCGCGGCGGAGGCCCGACAGGGCCACGGATCAGAGTCGGCCGACCTTCGCGGCGGGTCCGGACCCTGCTCATGACCCTGGGTGTGCTGGCAGCGCTGGCCATGCTCTTCGTCATGTTCGCGGGGTTCTGGACGGACTGGCTGTGGTACCGCTCAGTCGGATACTCCTCGGTCTTCACCAAGACCCTCAGTACCAAGATCGGGCTGTTCGCCGTCTTCGGACTGCTGATGGCCGCCGCCGTGGGCTTCAACATCTGGCTGGCGCACCGGCTGCGGCCGCCGCTCAGCGCGATGTCGCTGGAGCAGCAGAGCCTGGACCGCTACCGCATGGCCATCGCCCCGTACAAGGGCTGGCTGCTGGCCGCGGTGACCGCGCTCGTCGGGCTGATCGCGGGTGCCTCCGCCTCCAGCCAGTGGCGCACGTGGCTGCTGTGGGTCAACGGTGTGTCGTTCGGTGAGAAGGACCCCCAGTTCCACAAGGACGTGTCGTTCTACGCGTTCGACCTCCCCTGGTACCGCTTCCTGCTGAGCTTCGGCTTCGCGGCCACGGTGCTGTCCCTGATCGCCGCGGTGCTCGTGCACTACCTGTACGGGGGCTTGCGCATCACCAGCCCCGGGGCGCGGGCCACCGGGGCGGCCACCGGCCACCTCTCGGTGCTGATGGGCGTCTTCGTCGCGCTCAAGGCGGTCGCGTACTGGCTCGACCGGTACGGCCTGGCGGTGAAGTCCAGCGACTTCAAGGCGACCGACAACTGGGCCGGTCTGCGCTACGTCGACGCCAACGCCTACCTGCCGGCGAAGACGATCCTGTTCTGCATCGCGGTCATCTGCGCGCTGCTGTTCTTCGCCACGCTGTGGCGCCGCACCTGGCAGCTGCCCGTCATCGGCTTCGGCCTGATGGTGCTCTCGGCCGTCCTCATCGGCGGCCTCTACCCGGCGATCGTCCAGAAGTTCCAGGTCCAGCCCAACGAGCAGGCCAAGGAAGCGCCGTACATCAAGAAGAACATCGAGGCCACGCGCAAGGCGTACGGCATCGATGACGTGCCGATCACGCCTTACAAGGGCCGGGGCACCACCAAGGACCCCGCCAAGCTGCGCGACGCCGCGACGTCGGCGGCCAGCTACCGGCTGCTGGACCCGAACATCGTCTCGCCGACCTTCCAGCAGGTGGAACAGAGGAAGAAGTACTACCAGTTCCCCGCCACCCTGGACGTGGACCGCTACAACGGCAAGGACACCGTGGTGGGTCTGCGTGAGCTCAACATCGAGGGCATCCCGAAGCGGAACTGGATCAACGACCACTTCACGTACACCCACGGCTACGGTGTGGTCTCCGCCGAGGGCACGTCGACGACGGGCAACGGGGCGCCGAAGTTCACCTCGCAGGGTCTGCCGGCCAAGGGCGACCTCCTCGGGGACTACCAGCAGCGGATCTACTACGGCGAGAAGACCGACCAGTACTCGGTCGTCGGCGGCCCGCAGAAGGAGCTCGACTACGAGGCGACCGGCGAGAAGACGACCAGCTTCAAGGGCAAGGGCGGGGTCTCCCTCGACAACCCGATCAACCGGGCCGCGTACGCCATCGCCTTCAGCGAGCCGCAGTTCCTGTACTCGGGGGCCATCGGCAAGGGGTCGAAGATCCTGTACAACCGCACGCCCAAGGAGCGCGTCGAGGCGGTCGCCCCGTGGCTGACCATCGACGGCGACGCCTATCCGTCGGTGGTGGACGGCCGCATCCAGTGGATCGTCGACGCCTACACCACCACCAACGGCTATCCGTACGCGTCGCGGACGGCCCTGGGCGACACCACCGAGGACTCGCTGACCGACGGACAGCGCGAGGTGGTCGCGCAGGAGAACAAGGTCAACTACATCCGCAACTCGGTCAAGGCGACCGTCGACGCCTACGACGGCACCGTCAAGCTCTACGAGTGGGACACCGAGGACCCGGTCCTGAAGACCTGGAAGAAGGCGTTCCCGGGGACTGTGAAGTCCAAGGACGAGATCCCCGACAAGCTGATCGAGCACTTCCGCTACCCGCAGGACCTGTTCAAGGTGCAGCGTGAGCTGCTCGCCCGCTACCACGTCACCGACGCCAAGCAGTTCTACAGCGGCAGTGACGCCTGGCAGGTGCCGGACGACCCGACGACCAGGAACGGCGTCGCGGTCCCGCCGTACTACCTGAACATGAAGGTGCCCGGCGCGGACGGCCAGCGCTTCTCGCTGACCACCACCTTCACCCCCAACGGGCGCCCCAACCTCGGCGCGTTCATGGCGGTCGACGCCGACGCGAAGAGCAAGGACTACGGCACGATAAGGCTGTTGAGAGTCACCTCGGAGGTGGACGGTCCACAGCAGGTGCAGAACAAGCTCAACAGCTCGAACGACGTGGCCACCTTCGTCCGGGACCTGAAGGGCGCCGACTCGGACATCCAGTACGGCAATCTGCTGACGGTGCCCCTCGAAGGCGGGCTGCTGTACATCGAGCCGGTGTACGCCCAGGGCCGTAACGGGCAGTACCCGCTGATGAAGCGGGTGGCCGCGTCCTACAACGGCAAGACGGTCTTCGAGACCAGCCTGGACAGAGCGCTCGCCGCCGTCTTCAGTGAGGACGGTGCCGCCCTGCCGCCCAAGGACGAGCCACCGGGCGAGAAGCCCGAGCCGCCGACGAGTAAGGACCCGACGGTCCAAGAGGCGTTGAAGGACGCCCAGGAGGCGTTCGACGCGGGCCAGAAGGCGCTGCAGGGCGAGGACGGTCCGGACTGGGGCGCGTACGAGAAGGCCCAGGACGACCTCAAGGCGGCGCTCCAGCGCGCTGCCGACGCGGAGCAGAAGGCCTCCGAGGGGAAGCAGGACCAACAGGACCAGAAGCCTGCCGACAAGGCCAGGAGAGAAGGCACCTGAGCGGAGCGCCGATCAGGCCCATCCCGCGCCGTGGTACGGTAAAAACACAACGGCGCGGGGTGGAGCAGCTCGGTAGCTCGCTGGGCTCATAACCCAGAGGTCGCAGGTTCAAATCCTGTCCCCGCTACTGAACGACGAGGCCCGGATCCTCAAGGATCCGGGCCTTAGTCGTGTGTCCTCCACCAGTCTGCGGGGTTTTCGCGTTTGACTTATCTCTCTGTGGGCATGTCGACAAAACGCTGAAGTGACCTCACTGGCTGCGGGATACCAGATGTACGCGGGTTGCGGGTGATGCGACGATGGAAAACATGGGGGACAGGGCAAGTCTGTTGGAGACAGGGCAGCTTGTGCAGACGCACGACGACGCCGAAGAGGAGACGCGGCACCGCCGCGCCGCCGAAGCCGGCGACCCCGCTTCCATGAGTGCTCTCGGCTCCCTGCTGCTGCGCCGCGGTGATCTCGACGGCGCCGAGCCGTACCTGAGGGCGGCCACTGCCTCCGGTGACCGGGCCGCCGCCAACAACCTCGGAGTTCTGCTGCACCAGCGCGGTTACTCCGACGAGGCCGCGGACTGGTGGCGGACGGCCGCGGTCGCCGGTTCGGCTGCCGCCGCGCACGCGCTCGGCCGGTACCACCGCGAGCGGGGCGACGAGCCCGCCGCCGAGTACTGGCTGCGCCAGTCCGCCGAGTCCGGGCACGCGCTCGGCGCGTACGCCCTCGCCGATCTGCTGGAGCACCGCAGCGACATCGGTGCCGAGCGCTGGTTCCGGGCGGCCGCCGAGCGCGGTCACCGCGAGGCCGCGTACCGCCTCGCCCGCATCCTCGACCAGCGGGAGGGCGACTCGGAGTGCGGCAGGACCGGCACCGGCGCGAGCGGGCCGGGCAGAACCGGACCGGGCGGAACGGGCGCGGGGAGAACCGGGAGCCGCGGAACCGGCGCGGGGCGAACGGGCACCGGCAGGACCGGCACCGGTGCGGTCGGCACCGGCGGCAGCGGAAGCCGGCCCGAGGCCGAGCAGTGGTACCGCCAGGCCGCCGCGCGCGGCCACCGGCGCGCCGCCCTGCACCTCGGCACGCTCCTGGAGGAGCGCGGTGAGACCCAGGAGGCCGGCCGCTGGTACCTGATGTCGGCCAAGGACGGCGAGACCCGTGCCGCCTGCGCGCTGGGCTTCCTGCTGCGGGACGCGGGCGACGCCGAGAGCGCCGCCGTGTGGTGGCACCGAGCCGCCCAGGACGGCGACGGCAACGCCGCCAACGCGCTGGGCGCGCTGCACGCCGACCGGGGCGAGACCCAGACCGCCGAGCGGTGGTACCGGGCCGCCCTGGACGCCGGCGACCACAACGGCGCGTACAACCTCGGGCTGCTCTGCGCCGAGCAGGGGCGCGAGGCGCAGGCCGAGCAGTGGTACCGCCGGGCCGCCTACTCCGGGCACCGCGAGGCGGCCAACGCGCTCGCGGTGCTGCTGCTGCAGCGCGGCGACGCCGCGGGCGCCGAGCCGTGGTTCTCCAAGGCCGCCGAGGCGGGCAGCGTGGACGCCGCCTTCAACCTCGGCATCCTGCACGCCGGACGCGGCGAGGACGCGCTCGCCCACCAGTGGTACGAGCGCGCGGCGACCGCCGGGCACACCGAGGCCGCGCTCCAGGTCGCCATCGTCCTGCTGCGGGACGGGGACGATCGGGCGGCCGAGCGCCATCTGCGCTGTGCGGCGGGGGGCGGCAGCGCGGAGGCGGCGTTCCGACTGGGCGCCCTGCTCGACCGGCCGCGCACCGGCTCGCTCCAGGACCAGTCCGCGGGACCGTCGGCGCGGCGCTCCGCCGCGTCACCGGGAGCCAAGGGCGCGGCCAAGGACAGGGCCAAGGGCGGCGGCAAGGACCTGGCCAGGGACGGGGACGGAGGCGGGGGCAGGGCCAAGGACGTGGCCAAGGGCCGGGACGGCGCCGCCGACGAGGCCCGCCCCGAGTGCGAGGAGTGGTACGAGCGTGCCGCCCGCAAGGGCCACCGGCGCGCGCAGGTGCGCGTCGGCATGCTCGCGTCCGCCAGGGGCGACGTCGTCGAGGCCGCGCGCTGGTACCGCATGGCCGCCGAGGCGGGCAGCAGCAATGGCGCGTTCAACCTCGGCCTGCTGCTCGCCCGCGAGGGCAGCGAGCCGGAGGCCTCCCTGTGGTGGGCCCGCGCGGCGGAGGCCGGACACGGCCGTGCGGCGCTGCGGCTCGCGCTGCTCGCGGCCCGCCGGGGACAGCTGGCGGAGGCGCAGCAGTGGTGCGGTCGCGCGGTGGAGCTGGGCCCGGCGGAGGTCGCGGAGCGGGCGGCGCGGCTGCGGGACGCCCTTCAGCAGGAACTCACGGCGTGACGGCCGGGCCCCGGCCCTTTCCGGTGCGCACGGTCTGCACCGGCGTGCCTCGCCGCCTCTCCGGCGTGCCGGCCTCTCCGGCGCGCATGGCCCGCACTGGCGTGCCCCGGCCTCTCCGGAGGGTGGCTCCGGACGAGATTTGCGCTGGTCGTCGGCCTAGGGTTAAGGTTGGTTCACACCGACGCGGGGTGGAGCAGCTCGGTAGCTCGCTGGGCTCATAACCCAGAGGTCGCAGGTTCAAATCCTGTCCCCGCTACGAGAACGAAGGGCCCGGATCTTCAAAGATCCGGGCCCTTCGTCATGTGCGTGCACGGGGCCTGTGCCCACGGGGCCGGTCGGGCCCCGTGGGTCAGCCCGCGCAGTTCGGGCAGACGCCGCGATAGGTGACCTCGACGGCCGAGACCGCGAAGCCGAACCGTTCCTCGGTGGGCAGATCGGCGAGTGGGTCGCCGGACGGGTGGACATCGCGGATCGTGCCGCACTGGGAGCACACCAGGTGCTGGTGGGCGTGGTGGGCGTTGGGGTCGTACCGCTTGGCACGCCCGTCCGTGCTGACCTCGATCACTTCCCCCAGCGAGACGAGCTCGCCGAGCGTGTTGTACACGGTCGCGCGCGAGATCTCCGGCAGGCGGTCGACCGCCCGCGCGTGAACCTCGTCGGCGGTGTAGTGCACGTGGTCCCCGTCGAGGACCTCGGCGACGACACGCCGCTGGGCGGTCAGCCGCCAGCCGCGTCCACGGAGCCGTTCCAGCAGGTCACTCATGCCATTCACCTATCAGTCAGATAAGGACCAGGGTACCAGCGACCTGTCCATGGCCGGATCGCGTACGACTTTCCATGTCTTCTTGACTTAGACAATGTCCAATGTAGGATCGTCATCGGCTGTACGCCAAGGGACAGGACGAGACGCAGGAGGCGCACGTGACCGCAACTGGCGAGACCACCGGACCGCTGACGACCGAGGCGGGCGCACCGGTCGCGGACAACCAGAACAGCGAGACCGCGGGCGTCGGCGGGCCGGTCCTGGTTCAGGACCAGCACCTGCTGGAGAAGCTGGCCCACTTCAACCGCGAGCGCATACCGGAGCGGATCGTGCACGCGCGCGGCGCCGGTGCCTACGGCACCTTCACCGTGACCGCGGACGTCACCCGGTACACCCGCGCGAAGTTCCTGTCGGAGGTCGGCAAGCAGACCGAGACCTTCCTGCGCTTCTCGACCGTGGCGGGCAACCTCGGCTCCGCCGACGCGGTGCGCGACCCCCGCGGCTTCGCGCTGAAGTTCTACACCGAGGACGGCAACTACGACCTCGTGGGCAACAACACCCCGGTGTTCTTCATCAAGGACGCCATCAAGTTCCCCGACTTCATCCACACCCAGAAGCGCGACCCGTACACCGGCTCGCAGGAGGCGGACAACGTCTGGGACTTCTGGGGGCTGTCGCCCGAGGCGACGCACCAGGTGACCTGGCTCTTCGGTGACCGCGGCATCCCGGCCTCGTACCGTCACCTCAACGGCTACGGCTCGCACACCTACCAGTGGAGCAACGAGGCGGGCGAGGTCTTCTGGGTCAAGTACCACTTCAAGACCGACCAGGGGATCAAGAACCTGACCTCGGAAGAGGCGGCGGTCCTGGCCGGCCAGGACCCGGACAGCCACCAGCGCGACCTGCGCGAGGCGATCGAGCGCGGCGAGTACCCGACCTGGACCGTGCAGGTGCAGATCATGCCGGCGGCGGACGCGGCGACCTACCGGTTCAACCCGTTCGACCTCACCAAGGTGTGGCCGCACGAGGACTACCCGCCGATCGAGATCGGCAAGCTGGAGCTCAACCGCAACCCGCAGAACATCTTCGCCGAGGTCGAGCAGTCGATCTTCTCGCCGGCGCACTTCGTGCCCGGTATCGGTCCGTCCCCGGACAAGATGCTCCAGGGCCGCCTCTTCGCGTACGGCGACGCGCACCGCTACCGCGTGGGCATCAACGCCGACCACCTGCCGGTGAACCGGCCGCACGCCACCGAGGCGCGCACCCACGGCCGGGACGGCCTGCTGTACGACGGCCGGCACGGCGGCGCGAAGAACTACGAGCCGAACAGCTTCGGCGGCCCGGCGCAGACCGGCAGGCCGCTGTGGCAGCCGGTCGCGGTGACCGGTGCGACCGGTGATTACGCCGCTCCGTCGCACGCCGAGGACGACGACTTCGTCCAGGCGGGCAACCTCTACCGCCTGATGTCGGAGGACGAGAAGGAGCGGCTGATCGCGAACCTCGCGGGGTTCATCGCGCAGGTGTCGCGTGACGACATCGCGCAGCGGGCGATCGAGAACTTCCGCAAGGCGGACGGGGACTACGGCAAGCGTCTGGAGGCCGCGGTCCAGGCCCTGCGCGGCTGAGGAAGCTTGCCGTAACAACCGGAGAGGCCGGACGCCGTTGGGCTCCGGCCTCTCCGCGTGCTCCCGGTGCCCCTTCGTGTGCTCCCGGGCGCTTCACCGCGGCCGCGCAGAGACGGTTCCGTGCGCGGCCGGGCAGGCGGGCGGCCGGAAGGTCAGGCCGTCACCGCGTCCGCGGTCGGACGTGCCGGGACCCAGACCCGGATGATGTCTCTGACCGACACCACCCCCACCGGTCCGCGGTCGTCGCAGACGATCAGATGGCGGAAGCCGCCGCGCACCATCGCGGCGGCGGCGTCCTCCAGGCCGCACTCCGGGGCGGCGAAGACCACGTCGGTGGTGGTGTGGGCCTGGGCGGTCTCCTTGTCCGGATCCTGGCCCGCTCCCACGGAGTTGAGGATGTCGCGTTCGGTGAGGATGCCCAGACCGCAGTTGTCCGGGTCGAGGACGACGGCCGAGCCCACGCGGCGCGCGGCCATCAACCGGGCGGCCTGGCGGAGCGTATGCGCCGGGCCGATGGTGAGGATCACCGTACTCATGGCGTCACTGACGAGCATGGACATGGGTGGAGCCACCTCCTTGGCGGCCCTTCACGCCGGGATCCGGCGACGCCGGGCAGCCCTGTGAAGGGGTTCACAAGTTCACAAGCGGGTGGATTCTCATGTTCACACGCGGTCGTGGGCACGACAAGGGGGCGCGTGAGGCCCGACGGCGCGTACGGCCGCCTTTTGACGGTCCATCAGGTGGGCCGGTCGGGCCGCGCGAGGTTTCAGCCCAGGTAGCTCAGCAACTCCTCGTGCAGCAGGCCGTTGGAGGCCGCCGCGTTCCCGCTGTGCGGGCCGGGCCGCCCGTCCAGGCCGGTGAAGTTGCCCCCCGCCTCCTGGACGACGATCGAGCAGGCCGCCATGTCCCACAGCGACAGCTCAGGCTCGGCGCAGATGTCCACCGCGCCCTCCGCGACCATCATGTACGACCAGAAGTCGCCGTAGCCCCGGGTCCGCCAGCAGGCCCGCGTCAGGTCGAGGAACGCGTTCAGCCGGCCGCGCTCCTCCCAGCCGCCCAGCGAGGAGTACCCGAACGAGGCGTCGGCGAGCTTGCCCACCTGCGAGACGCGCAGCCGGGTCGCCGACGACAGGCTCCGCCCGGTGTAGGCGCCGAGGCCCTCCGCCGCCCACCAGCGGCGCCCCAGCGCCGGGGCCGACACCACGCCCACGACCGGCCGGTCGCCGCCCTCGCCGCGCTCCATCAGCGCGATGAGCGTGGCCCACACCGGCACCCCGCGGACGTAGTTCTTGGTGCCGTCGATCGGATCCACGACCCAGCGGCGCGGGCCCGAGCCCTCGCTGCCGAACTCCTCGCCGAGCACGGCGTCACGTGGCCGGGCGCGCTGGAGCTGGGTGCGGATCAACTCCTCGGCGGCCTTGTCGGCCTCGCTCACCGGGGTCATGTCGGGTTTGGTCTCGACCTTGAGGTCCAGAGCCTTGAACCGCTCCATGGTCGTGGCATCGGCGGAGTCGGCCAGTACATGCGCCAGACGCAGATCATCGTGGTAGTCGGCCATGGCCGAACAGTATCCACAGCGCCCCGCCGCAATCACACGGCCAGGGCCGTTCCGCCGCGCACTGTCGCCCGCAGGAGCTATTGACACTGTCTGGACGCCCGTCAATTCTGGCTCGAGGCCCGCCCAAATCGGGCGGATCGGCCGGGGAGGCGATATGCCCGCAGCGCGCGAAGCCTTGTTGGACGCGGCCTTCACGGCGCTCGTCGGCCGACCCTGGGCCGGGGTACGGATGGTTGACGTGGCCGCGGCCGCCGGGGTCTCCCGGCAGACCCTCTACAACGAGTTCGGCAGCAAGGAGGGGCTGGCCCGCGCGCTGGTGCGGCGCGAGGCCGACGCCTACCTGACCGGCATCGAGGCGGCGCTCGCCGGGTCGGGCGGCGCCGATCCCCGGGAGCGGCTGACGGCGGCGGCGCAGTGGACCGTACGGGCCGCGGGCGCCAACCCGCTGCTGCGCGCGGCCCTCACCGGCTGCTGGACCGAGCGCCTCCCCTCGCCCGGGCACCTCGGGCCGCTGCCCGCCCAGCGGCTCGGCGCCGCCCCCGAACCGCTGCCCTCTCCGGGCGAGCTGCTCGGCCGGGTGCGTGACCGCGCGGTGACCCTGCTGGAGCACGACTGGCCGGCGGAGGAGGCCGCGGCCCTGGGCCGCGCCTGCGAGACCGCCACCCGGCTCGCGCTGTCCTGCGTGGTCGCCCCCACCGGGGCGGAGGACGTGGCCCGCCTGGTCCGCGGAGTCCTGCCGCCGGTACCGCCGGTGCCGTCGGGGCCGCGAGAATCGCGGGTACGGCCGGGTCCGCGCAGCGGCGCCGGCGCGGAGGTCAATGGGCGGCGGCTCCGGAGAGCTGCAGGCCGATGACGCCGGCGATCACCAGCGAGATCGAGACGAGCTTCAGCGTGGAGACCGTCTCCCCGAGGAAGGCCATCCCGTAGATCGCGGTCCCGGCCGCGCCGATGCCGGTCCACACCGCGTACGCGGGCCCCACCTCGAGTTTCCGCAGGGCGAGCGTGAGCAGCCCGAAGCTGCCGAGCGCGAAGACGCAGAAGGAGACCGTCGGCCAGAGCCGGGTGAAGCCGTGGGAGAGCTTGAGGCCGACAGCGAAGCCGGTTTCCAGCAGCCCGGCGACCACGACGAGCAGCCACGCCATCTGTATGCCTCCCGCTCGGTGCGCTGTGCCGATCGACAGCCCGGCCCGGTGCGGTTCCTTCTACCTCCGCCGGCGGAGCGCAAAACGTGGCCGGCGGGGAGCCGGGCCTGGCCCCTCAGTCGCCCTCGCGCCGCTCGCGCGTGGCCATCAGCCGGCGCAGCGAGTACAGCCGGGCCGGCTCGGCGTGGCCGTCCGTCACCCACTGGTCCAGCGCGCAGTCCTGCTCGTCATGGCTGCACGCGCGCGGGCAATCCGCCGTCCCCGGCTCCAGATCGGGGAACGCGCGGATGACCCGCGAGGGGTCGATGTGGTTCAGCCCGAAGGACCGCACGCCAGGGGTGTCGATCACCCAGCCGGTGCCGTCCGGCAGCGGCAGCGCCAGCGCGGAGGTGGTGGTGTGCCGACCGCGCCCGGTGACCGCGTTCACCACCCCGGTGGCCCGCTTGCGGTCCGGTACCAGGGCGTTGACCAGGGTCGTCTTACCGACGCCGGAGTGCCCGACGAACGCGGTGACCCGGTCCGCCAGCCGCTCGCGCACCCGGTCCGCCGCGCCGCCGTCGGCCAGCTCCGCCCGGTTGGTGACCACGTACCGCACACCGAGCGGCGCGTACGTCTCCAGCAGCGTGTCGGGCGGGGCGAGGTCGGACTTGGTGAGCACCAGCAGCGGTTCGAGCCCGGCGTCGTAGGCGGCGACCAGGCAGCGGTCGATCAGCCGCGGGCGTGGCTCGGGGTCGGCGAGCGCGGTGACGATCGCGAGCTGGTCGGCGTTGGCCACGACCACCCGCTCGTACGGATCGTCGTCGTCGGCGGTGCGGCGCAGTACGGAGGAGCGCGTCTCGACCCGGACGATCCGGGCGAGGGTGTCCTTGGCCCCCGACAGGTCGCCCACCACCGCGACCTGGTCACCGACCACCACGGCCTTGCGGCCCAGCTCGCGGGCCTTCATCGCGGTGATCGTGCGGTCCTCGACGAGGCAGGTGATCCGGCCCCGGTCGACGGTGAGGACGAAACCCTCGGCGGCGTCCTCGTGCTTGGGGCGGATGTTCGTCCGGGGCCGGTTGCCCTTGCGGTTGGGGCGGACCCGGACGTCGTCCTCGTCGGTGTGCTTGCCGTAACGGCGCATCGGGTGTTTCTCAGCCTCTCGGCGCCGCGGTCGCCCCGGCTGTCCGTCCGGACCGTCCGAGCATGCCGGACCACAGTCCGGGGAAGTCGGGCAGTGTCTTCGCAGTGGTGTCCACGTTCTCCACCTGTACGCCGTCCACCACCAGGCCGAGGACGGCGGCCGCGGTGGCCAGCCGGTGGTCCTCGTAGGTGTGGAAGATCCCGCCGTGCAGCGGGCGCGGGCGGATCCGCAGGCCGTCCTCGGTCTCGGTGGCATCGCCGCCGAGCTCGTTGATCTCCTTGGCGAGGGCCGCGAGCCGGTCGGTCTCGTGCAGCCGCAGGTGGGCGATGCCGCGCAGGACGGACTCGGAGTCGGCCAGCGCGGCGACCGCGGCGATCACCGGGGTCAGCTCGCCGACCTCGTGCAGATCGGCGTCGATGCCGGTGATCCGGCCGGTGCCGGTGAAGGTCAGGCCCCGCTCGGTCAGCTCGCAGGAACCGCCCATGTCGGTGAAGATCCGGCGCAGCGCGTCGCCCGGCTGGGTGGTGTGCTCCGGCCAGTCCGGGATCGTCACCCGGCCGCCGGTGACCAGCGCCGCGGCCAGGAACGGCGCCGCGTTCGACAGATCCGGCTCCACGACCAGGTCCCGGCCCAGCAGCGCACTGGGCGCGACCCGCCACACGTTGGGTTCGCCGCCGGACTCGGGGGTGTCCACGGCCGCGCCCGCGCTGCGCAGCATGTCGACCGTCATCCGGATGTGCGGCAGGGAGGGCAGCGCGGCGCCGACGTGGCGCACCTCGATGCCCTGGTTGAAGCGCGGCGCGGACAGCAGCAGCGCGCTCACGAACTGGGAGGACGAGGAGGCGTCGATGGTGACCCGCCCGCCGTCCAGCGCTCCGCTGCCGTGGACGGTCATCGGCAGGCAGCCGCGCCCGTCGTCGTCGATACGGGTGCCCAGCGCGCGCAGTGCGTCGATCACCCCGTGTAGCGGGCGTTCGTGCGAGCGCGGGTCGCCGTCGAAGCGGATGGGGCCGTCGGCCAGCGCCGCGACCGGCGGCAGGAAGCGCATCACGGTGCCGGCGTTGCCCACGTCGACGGTGGCCGGGCCGTGCGGTCCGGCGGGGATCACGCGCCATGCCTCGCCGCTGCCGTCGGGGCCCACGCCCTCCTCGATGCCGACACCCATGGAGCGCAGGGCCTCGGCCATCAGCAGGGTGTCGCGGGAGCGCAGCGGGCGGCGCAGCCAGCCGGGTTCGGCGGCCAGGGCGGCGAGCACCAGGCCGCGGTTGGTGACCGACTTCGAGCCGGGCACGGTGACGGTCGCGTCGACCGCTCCGTGCGCGAGCGGAGCGGGCCAGAGGGCGTCGTGAGCGACGGGAGAAGTCTCAGTGCCGGTCATGGCCATCACTTTAGTGGCTTGCCCAGTGTGTGAATCTTGATCAAAAGTGGCGAAACTCAGTCGAAACACTGCACTGGTAAGGAACGGGCGGGCGGCGGCGGGGGTCTAGAGGCCCAGCAGCCAGCTGCCGCCACCGATCAGAGAGCACAGCGAAACGAGGTGGAAGAGCAGTAGCCAGGCGATGGCGGGCACGTTGGTCAGCCGGGCCAGCTGGTCCGGATCGGAGTCCCCGGCGTGCCCGTAGCGGCGCTTGCGCTGGAGCTCGAAGGGCGGGCGTACGCCACCCAGGAGAAGGAACCACACCACGGCGTAGGCGAAGGCGGCCTGCACCTGCGGCTCGGTGAGCCAGGAGACGAGGAAGAAGGCCGCCCCGGCTATGAGGACCGTCAGCACCCCGTAGGCGTTGCGGATCATCACCAGCATCGCGACGAGCAGCGCGGTCGCCCCCCACAGCAGCGCGGTGATGTGGTTCGCGGCCAGCAGCCAGGCCCCGGCGAGACCGAGCAGCGAAGGGGCGGTGTAGCCCGCGGCGGCGGTCAGGATCATGCCCAGACCGGTCGGCTTTCCGCGTGAAACGGTCAGACCCGAGGTGTCCGAGTGCAACCGGATGCCATCCAGCCGACGGCCGCTGAGCAGGGCCACCAGGCCGTGACCACCCTCGTGGGCGATGGTGATCGCGTTCCGGGCGATCACCCAGGTCGTCCGGAAGACGACCACGGCGAGCGCGACGACTCCGGCGGAGACCACCAGCCAGCGGGAGGGGTCCGGCTGGCTGCCGACGACGCGGTCCCACAGCTCGGCGGCGTTCGTGGTGTCCATATGCGGGCGGCTCCTCGGTTTCCGTGTCCCCGTGTTGCGTATGTCGGTCCCCTGCGCCGGATCTTCCGCGTTCCGGATCTCCACGCCACCGGGGCCGGGCGTCGTGGCAGTGTTGCACCCATGTGCGGTCGATACGCAGCGAGCCGGAGGCCGGAGGATCTCGTCGGGCTCTTCGATGTCCAGAAGTGGGAGCCCAAGGAGGCCCTGGAGCCGGACTGGAACGTCGCTCCGACGAAGAACGTGTACGCGGTGCTCGAACGCCCCCTGAAAGACGCCGACGACCCGCGTCCGGTTCGCCAGCTGCGCTCGCTGACCTGGGGACTGGTGCCGTCGTGGGCCAAGTCGCCCGACGCCGGCGTGAAGATGATCAACGCGCGGGCCGAGACGGTGCACGAGAAGCCGTCGTTCCGCCGCCCCTTCCTGGCCCGACGCTGCCTGCTGCCCGCCGACGGCTACTACGAGTGGGTCACCGGCGCGGGCGAGCGGCAGCTGGAGGAGCAGGGCAAGCGGAAGCGGGCCCGTAAGCAGCCGTACTTCGTCACCCCGGTCGACGGCTCGGTGATGGCCATGGCCGGGATCTACGAGTTCTGGCGGGACCGGACGCTGCCGGACGACCATCCGCGTGCCTGGTGGGTGACGTGCAGCGTGATAACGACCGAGGCGGAGAAGGAGCCTTTCGCCGGAGCCGGAGCCGGAGCCGGAGCCGGCGGGGATGGCGGCGAGGGTGGCGGCGAGGGACGGGGGCCGCACGCGCTCGCCGACATCCATCCGCGGATGCCGCTGGTGCTCACCCCGGACCGCTGGGCGGCCTGGCTGGACCCGGCCCGGACCGACCCGGCGGACCTTCGGGAGCTGCTGGTCCCGCCGCCCGCGGAGCTGCTGCGGGCGTATCCGGTCGGCACCGGGGTCAGTGACGTGCGCAACAACGGCCCGGAGCTCGTGGCGGAGCTGGACGCGCCTGAGGTGGACACGCTCTTCTAGTCCCATGAGCACGCTTCCGCGCAGCGAGACCGTTCCGACCCCGGCGGGGGACGCCCGCGTCACCTGGCACGAGGCCCGCCGGGCTCGCGCCGTACTCGCCGTGAGCCACGGCGCGGGCGGCGGCATCGAGGCCCGGGACCTGCGGGCGCTCGCCGCCGCCCTGCCGTCGCGCGGGATCACTGTCGCCCTCGTCGAGCAGCCTTGGCGGGTCGCGGGCAAGAAGGTCGCTCCAGCGCCCCGGACGCTGGACGCCGGATGGACGGCACTGTGGCCCGCGCTGACGAGGCCCGGGCTGCCCGTCGTCGCGGGCGGGCGCAGCGCCGGGGCGCGAGTGGCCTGCCGTACGGCCCAGGCGCTCGGGGCGCACGCGGTCCTCGCCCTGTCCTTCCCCCTGCATCCACCGGGGAAGCCGGAGAAGTCCCGCGCGGAGGAGCTGACGGAGGTCGGTCTGCCGACGCTGGTCGTCCAGGGCGGGCGGGACCCCTTCGGGCGCCCGGAGGAGTTCCCGTCCCCGCTTCCGGCCGGGACCGAGCTGGTCGAGGTGGCCTACGGCGATCATGGGTTCGCCGTCCCGAAGAAGGCCGGCACCACGCAGGACGAGGCCCTCGCGGCCCTGACCGAGGCGGTGGCGCGGTGGCTGGAGAGGATCACCGGCTGACCGATGACCGATGACCGATGACCGATGACCGCCGACACGACGCGGTGGGAAGCGGTGAGTGAATCCGGGAATGCGATGCGGGTGGCGCGTGTTGAACCGGGCGTCGGAATGTCGATGCACCGTTCGTCACAGGCAGTCGCACGAGGAGAGGAAGTCCCCCGCATGGGTTCGCTTGCTTGCCCGGCCCGTCCGCAGCCCGCCGACCTCTACTGGTCGCAGCTGAAGGCCGAGCCTGCCGCCGAAATAGAAGCGGCGAGCGGACCGGATGGTCGTCTATTCTCCGATTCGAGCGGGTCCGCATCCGGTCCTGCCACAGTGTTGGAGGAGGTGGGTCAGGTCACTGGGACCGACGCGGGGGCCGACGGCACGAACGAGGGACCGATCGAAGGGCGGGCCGCGGAGACGGACGCCGAGCGCAACGCGCGCTTCGAGCGGGACGCGCTGACCTTCCTCGACCAGATGTACTCCGCCGCACTGCGCATGACGCGCAATCCGGCCGACGCCGAGGACCTGGTGCAGGAGACGTATGCCAAGGCGTATGCGTCCTTCCACCAGTTCCGTGAGGGCACCAACCTCAAGGCGTGGCTGTACCGCATTCTGACCAACACGTTCATCAACTCGTACCGCAAGAAGCAGCGTGAGCCGCAGCGCAGTGCCGCCGAGGAGATCGAGGACTGGCAGCTGGCGCGCGCCGAGTCGCACATGTCGACCGGGCTGCGCTCCGCGGAGTCCCAGGCCCTCGACCACCTTCCCGACTCCGACGTGAAGGAAGCCCTCCAGGCGATCCCCGAGGAATTCCGCATCGCGGTCTATCTCGCGGATGTCGAGGGGTTTGCGTACAAGGAGATCGCCGACATCATGGGTACCCCCATCGGTACGGTGATGTCCCGTCTGCACCGTGGGCGGCGCCAGCTGCGCGGTCTGCTGGAGGACTACGCCCGTGGACGCGGGCTCGTCCCGGCGGGCGCGGGCGCTGCGGCGGACGAAGGGCACGATCGGAAAGGCTCGGACTCATGAGCTGCGGAGAGCCGCACGAGACGGACTGCTCCGAGGTTCTCGACCATCTCTACGAGTTCCTCGACCACGAGATGCCCGACGGTGACTGCGCCAAGTTCGAGACGCACATCGACGAGTGCTCGCCCTGCCTGGAGAAGTACGGTCTGGAACAGGCCGTGAAGAAGCTCGTCAAGCGCTGCTGCGGACATGACGACGTGCCCCGCGACCTGCGGTCGAAGGTGATGGGCCGGATCGAGCTGATTCGCTCCGGGCAGGTGGCGCCCGAGATGGACCTGCGCAGTCCGCTGCACGGTGAGTGCGGCGAGCCGGACCGGCCGGGCGCTGCCCAGACGGATCGGCCGACCACAGCCCAGGCGGATCTGCCCACCGCCGCCCAGGACTGAACCCCGATCTCACCCGAAGGTGTGCATTAGACGGGCTCATACGGCCTAATCCTCCGATGCGCCCGCCTTGCTCCTCGCACGGCAATATCCTCCCCATCCTGACGGCGTGGCCTGAACGGATGGGAGGAGGGCGCCATGCGGGCACTTCCCCCGAGGGCGTGCGCCTATATCCTGTGCGCCGCCCTCTCGGCGGCGGTGTGCGCCGCCCCCGCCATGAGTCCGGACGCCGCGACGCCCTGGACCACCGTGCTGCCGGTCGCCGCGCTCTACGCCGCCGTGTGCATCGGCCCCTCGGCCGAGTGGGGCACCCCGGTGCTGCTCGCCGGGGCGATGTTGCTGCCACCGCCCGCCGCCGCGCTCGCCGCGGTACCCGGTGGGCTCGCGGGCCCGGCCGAGCCGCCCGCCGCGGGCGCTCGCCGGGTCTGGCACGCGGCCCAGCTCGCCCTCGCCTCCGCCGCCGCGTCCTGGGTGTTCGGGCCGGGCTCCGCGTCCGTGTTCGGGGCGGCGGACGGCCCGCGGGCGGTCGCCGGTGCGGACCTGCCGTACGTGCTGCTGCCCGCCGCGGCCGCCGCCCTCGCCTTCTGCCTGGTGCGCGTCGCGCTGGAGGGCGGCGTTCTGGTCACCGCCGAGCACCACGGGCCGAGCACCGCCTGGCGCGGGCCGCTGGCGCGCTCGCTCGCACCGCACCTGGTCCACGGCTCGGCCGGACTGACGATGGCGCTGCTATGGCGCAGTTCCTACGGACCGACCGCCGCGCTCCTGGTGCTGCTGCCGATGTGCGTCTCGGCGTCCGTCTTCGCGCTCTACCACCGCAAACGCGCCGCCCACCAGGCCACCATCCGCGCCCTCGTCCAAGCGGTCGACATCAAGGACCGCTACACCCGCGGCCACAGCGAACGGGTCGGCCGCGCCTCGGTGATGATCGCCCGCGAGCTCGGCATGAGCGGCGAGCGACTGGAGGCGCTGCGGATCGCGGGCATCCTGCACGACGTCGGCAAGCTCGGCGTCCCCACCCGGCTGCTGCGCAAGGACGGCCCGCTGACCGCCGACGAGCGCCGGGTCATCGAACTCCATCCGGAATACGGACACGAGATGGTGCGTGGAATCGGTTTTCTCGAGGAGGCGCGGACAGCGATCCTCCACCACCACGAGCGGCTGGACGGCACCGGCTATCCGTACGGGCTCGCGGGGCGGGACATCCCCGAGTTCGCCCGGGTGGTGGCGGTCGCGGACGCGTTCGACGCCATGACCTCGACGCGTACGTACAGCAGGGCCCGCCCGGTGCCGTGGGCGGTGGAGGAGCTGAAGCGCTGCGCGGGCACGCACTTCGACCCCCGGATGGTGCGGGCGCTGGCGAGCGCGCTGGAACGGCACGGCTGGCACGCCGCGGTCACAGCGGACGCGCCGGAGCTCACGCCAGGCACGCGGGAGGGGCGCGGAAACGTCCCGCCAGCCCGCCCTGACAGCCCCCGCCCCTTGCCGTCCGCCACCCCGCAGGACGTCGTCGCCCCTGGTCACAGCCCTGGTGCCGGTCATCGAGGAGGCCGTTCGTGAACGGCGACCAGCGACACGGCGGAGGCGGCAGCCCCGAGCGCCCGGGCGGCGGGGGCGGGCTCGTCGCCACCGGGCCGCAGCCCGCCGGCCTCGGCCGCCCCCGTACGGACATGGACCTCGGCACGAACCCGGGCCCCGGCACGGACGCCAACCTTGATGCGGGCCCCGGCCCTGGTATCGGTATCGGTACGGGCGCGGAACCCGACACGTCCTCCGACACGTCCCCCGAAACCGCCCCCGGCCCCGCCGGGGAAACGTCGGCGGAGGCCGGGCGCGGCTCGCGGGCCCCCCGGCACGCGCGCGGCGGCGAGGCCGCCGCGAGCGAGCCGTCCGCGCGTGCTCCCCGCGCCTCCCGCACCGGGACGTACGCCGTGGGAGCGGTGTACTGCGCGGCCGGGGCGCTCACCCTGTTCGCGCTCGGGTGGACCCACTGGCACGGCGTCCGGGAGCCCGGAGTCGCGCTCGCCTTCGGCGCGCTGATCGCCGTCGGCGAGGCCCTGCGCTGGGACGACGGGCCGTCCGCGCGCGGCAACGCGGCCTGCGGCGGCTACGGCGCCGCGTACGCGGGCAGGGCGGGGGCCGGGTACATCGGTGCGTACCGCGGCAGGCCGGGGGCCGGGTACGCCGGGTACGCCCCGGGTCGCGAGCCCGGGAGCGCGGCGGGCGGTGAGCCGGGCCTCGGCGCACGGGAGCCCGCGCCCGTCGCCGCCGCGGGCGCTCTCGCCTACGCCCTGCTGGGGCGGCTCGGCGGTGAGCCCATCAGTCACGGCGCGCTCCAGGTCGTCGCCGTCGTGGTCGCCGCCGGACTGGTGGGCCTCACCCCGCGCGTGGCCCTCGGCCATCCGCCCCGGCTCGACCACCACGCGCGCCGGGTCCTCACCGTCGCCTTCGCCGCTGCCTGCTTCCAACCGCTGTACGGCGACGGCCGATTGTCCCAGTGGTGCGGCGACGGCCCCGCCCACGTCCTCTGCCTGCTCGTGCTGCTCGGGCTCACCGCGTTGTGCGACGCCGTGCTGGCCGCCGCGCTCGCCCACGCCCGCACCGGCTGGCCGTACGCGCCGCTGCTCCGCGACGAGCTGCGGGCACTGGCCTGTGTGGGGTCGGCGGTCTGCGCGACGGGGGTGGTGACGGCGCTGGCCGTGGCCGTCGCCGGGCTGTGGGCGCTGCCGGTGGTGTGCGTGCCGCTGCTGTTGACCCAACACGCCCTGCGCCGCTACACCGACGTCCGTGCCACCTACCGGCAGACCATCGCCTCGCTCGCCCGCTCGACGGAGATCGCGGGGTACACGCCCGCCGGTCACGCCCGCCGGGTCGCCGCGCTGAGCGGCGCGGTCGGCCGGGAGCTGGGGCTGTCCCGCCGTGAGCTGACCGTCCTCGAACACGCGGCCCTCATGCACGACATCGGGCAGCTGTCCCTGCTCGATCCGGTGCCGTCCGGCGCCACGGAGCAGCTGCCCGCGGCCGAGCAGCAGCGGATCGCCTTGCTGGGCGGCGCCGTCGTCCGGCAGACCGGGGCGCCCGCGCAGGTCGCGCAGATCGTCGAGCGGCAGGCGGACCCGTACCGGGAGCAGCCGCTGACCGCCCGGATCGTACGGGTGGCCAACGCCTACGCCGAACTGGCGCAGACCCTGGCCGACGCGGCGGACGGCCCGCTGCGCGCCGTGGAGCGGTTGCGGCTGGCCACGGCCCGCGACTTCGATCCGGCGGTGGTCGCGGCGCTCGGCCGGGTGCTCGCACGGTCCGGACCCACCGGATGAGGCACCGCGCGGGAGCTGCCCGGGCGCGGCATAACCCATGGGTAATGAGCCGTCGCCGGAACCGGCATGGTTGGATGCGAAGTGTGGGGAGTGGGGCGGCTCGCCAGCGGCAAGGAGGTGTGGTGGGGCACCGTTCCCTGGACGAATCTTGAGGGGCCGGGCTGAGATGTCCGCGAATGTGTGGCAGGTTGTCGTCAGGGGAGGGCGACAGGGGAGGGCGACGCCGTCCGGCTCAAGGCATCTGGTGCGGGACAACGGAGAAACCGGCAGGCGGGAATCGTGAAGATCTTCGGCAAGGTACGGCACCGGCCCTCCGCCTCTTGGCGGCAGGCCACCGACCGTGCGTTCACGCTCATCGGCGACGGCCGGTACGAGGACGCCGGCGCGCTGCTGACCCGGGCCGCCGATATGGAGCCGTGGCTGTCCGAGTCGTGGTTCAACCTGGCGTTGCTGCACAAGTTCCGGCATGACTGGGAGCAGGCGCGCGCCGCGGGCCTGCGCGCCGTCACCCTGCTGGACCGCGAGACCGGCGCCCCGGACTGGTGGAACGTGGGCATCGCCGCGACCGCCCTGCAGGATTGGCCGCTGGCGCGCCGCGCCTGGCAGGCGTACGGGCTCAAGGTGCCCGGCAAGCAGGACCCGGGCGCGGCCGTGGGCGAGCCGGTGGGCATGGAGCTGGGCAGCGCGGCGGTCCGGCTGTCGCCGGAGGGCGAGGCCGAGGTCGTCTGGGGCCGGCGGCTGGACCCGGCCCGTATCGAGGTGCTCAGCATCCCGCTGCCGTCGTCGGGGCGGCGCTGGGGCGAGGTCGTGCTGCACGACGGGGTCCCGCACGGTGAGCGGACGACGACGGGCGCGGACGGCACCGTGCGGGCCTACCCGGTCTTCGACGAGATCGAGCTGTGGGCGCCGTCCCCGGTGCCGACCTGGGTGGTGCTGCTGGAGGCGGCCACGGAGGCGGACCGGGACGCGCTGGAGCGGCTGGCGGCGGACGCGGGCTTCGCCGCCGAGGACTGGTCCTCGTCGGTGCGGTTGCTGTGCCGCTCCTGTTCGGAGAGCCGGATGCCCAGCGACGAGGGCGACGGGGAGCACCTGGACCCGCATGACCACAGCGAGCCGGGCCATCCGGGACCGCTGGGGCACCGCACCGCGGGCTCGGGGTCGCTGTGGGTGCCCGAGCGGGAGTGCGGGATCGCTGCCCCGGCCGGGCTGGTGCGGGGGCTGCTGGACGGCTGGGTCGCGGACAGCCCGGACACCCGTGAGTGGCGGGACCTGGAAGAGGTCTGCTGACGTCCCGGGCACCTCGGCCGCGCCGTACCCTGTAGGGCGACGGTTGACGGTTTGAGGAAGGCGTGCGGCGGACCATGGCACAGCAGGACACGGATCAGCGGGCGGACGACGAGTTCATCGACGACACGGTGGACGCGGAGGAGCGCGAGCTGGCGTATCGCGAGCGCGGCACCGTCCGCCCGATCACGGTCGTCGGCCACCCGGTGCTGCACCAGGAGTGCGACGACGTCACCGAGTTCGGTGACGAGCTCGCGTCGCTGATCGACGACATGTTCGCCAGCCAGCGGGCGGCGGAGGGCGTGGGCCTCGCCGCCAACCAGATCGGCGTGGGCCTGAAGGTGTTCGTCTACGACTGCCCGGACGACGAGGGCGTACGCCACGTCGGTGTGGTGTGCAACCCGGTGCTCGAAGAGGTCCCGGCCGAGCGCCGCCTCCTGGACGACTCCAACGAGGGCTGCCTGTCCGTGCCCGGCGCCTACGCCCCGCTGGCCCGCCCCGACTACGCGGTGGTGCGCGGCCAGGACGCCGAGGGCAAGCCGATCGCGGTCCAGGGCACGGGTTACTTCGCGCGCTGCCTCCAGCACGAGACCGACCACCTCTACGGCCGGCTGTACATCGACCGGCTCTCCAAGCGGGAGCGCAAGGACGTGATGCAGCAGATGGCGGAGCGTACGCCGCGCTACGAGGTCGTCCCGAACGACTGACGCGGCGCGTCCACGGCGGACGTCGGCGGTTCACCCCCAGGGGGGCGGAGGGTTCACCCATCCCGCCCCCCTTACGCATAACCGGATATTGGCATGAGCATGGCGCATGCACGGGGTCGGGTGAGGCAGGGTAGTGCACGAGGCGGCCGGGGGCACTTGGGGGGCGGCCGATCGTGGACCGACACGGGGGGCATAGCGACGTGAAACGGGCTTGTTGCTACTGCTAGTGTGCGCGTACTCGCAATGAGTAATCAGACCCCCCGTGCACATGTCAGAAGGGCCAAGGGTTTCCATGCGCAAGCTCCAACAGGCCGCGATCGTCGTCGCGGCGGTCGGCAGTCTGGTCACCGTAGGCGCCGGTACCAGCTACGCCGACGCTCCCCCCGGTGGGTACAACGGCGCCGGACAGCAGTTCCAGCCGCAGGGTCAGCCGCAGGCCGCGCCGCTCCCGGCGCCCGCTCCGCAGGCCGCGCCGCTCCCGGCGCCCGCCCCGCAGCCGGCACCCGCGCCGCAGGCCGCGCCGCTCCCGGTGCCCGCCCCGCAGCCCGCCGACCAGCAGGTCGCCCAGCCGCAGCCGGCGCCCGCTCCGCAAGCACCCGCCCCGCAGGCGCCCGCGCCTCAAGCGCCCGCCCCGCAGCCGGCTGCCCAGCCGCAGTCCACCACGCAGGCCGCCCAGCCGCAGTCCAGCCCGACCGAGCTGGGCTACGAGCACCACAGCGGCTACGAGCACCACAGCGGCTACAAGCACAACACCGGCTACTACCAGAACTCGGGCGGCCACCACCACGACGGCGGCCACGGGCACCAGGGCGGCCACCACCAGCAGGGCGGTCACCACCAGCAGGGTGGCCACCACCAGCAGCAGGGTGGCCACCACCACCAGCAGAAGGAACAGCGTCCGGTGAACAACTACGTGTTCCACCCGGAGCAGGAGTGCAGCCCGCAGACGGTCGTTCAGACCAACATCCCGATCGGGGTGTTCTCGCCGGCTGACACGAAGGGCTTCACCTGCCTCCAGCCGAACACCGCGTTCAACAAGTTCCACGGCTGAGGTCCGCCTCACGCCGACGCTCGCAGCGGGCCCCCTGGGGATCGGTCTCCAGGGGGCCCGCTGGCGCGCGTTACGCCCATCCGGGGCGTGTCGCCGTGCCGCGCTCGGGGCGTCGCACCCCAACTGCCTGGCGCTCAGCGGGGTTTCCGGGGCGCCGTCCATAATTCTTCCGCAAATCAGCGCGTCGTCGGACAAAATGGGATGTTCTTCCATTAACCTCCGTAACTGTACGAAGTTGGTCCAAAACGGACCGCATCGCGCTCAAACAAACGGAGAAGAAATGCGCAAGCTTCAGAAGGCTGCCGTGGTGGTAGCCATGCTCGGCAGCGTCGGCTTCGTTGGCGCCGGCACTGCCGCGGCCGGCGGCCACGGCCCGGACATCGACGTCAAGCAGCACAGCTCCTGCAAGTCCCACGACCTCAACGTGAACGTGCTGGGTGGGATCAACATCCTTGGCAACCTCCTGGGCAACCTGTTCGCCGAGGGCGAGAACGGCAACGCGTACGCCAAGACGGGCACGAGCCAGGACTGCAGCAACCACGCTCTCGGGCACTGAGCATCGCGCCCAGCAGGTGAGTAAGTAAGTGACATGGGTCCCGGCGTCCGAGCCACAAGCCCGGCGCCGGGACCCTTCTCTGATGTTCTGCCCGTCCGAACATCGATCACAAAAAGGGACGTGACGCATGGTCAGTTGGAAGAAGGTGGCGCTGGTCGCCGCGGTTCTCGCGGGACTGACGACGACATACGCGGGTGCGGCACAGGGCGCCCCGGCCGCCGCCTGCGAGCGGGACGACAGCGGCAACGTCGTCTGCAGCGACAAGACGGACTACCGCAGCAAGGACGGCAAGTATCACGTCAGCCAAGTCCAGTCATGCGTGACCGGACTCCTCTGGGGGAAGCTACCCCGGCCTACAGATCTGCTCTTCGACTGGGTGCAGTACGAGGAGCACCCGAAGCCCCAAGAGAAGGCGCGTGTGGACTGCTCCAACCACGCACCGAGCAACAAGGAGCGTTGAGCCATCGTCGCGGGCGCTCTTCTCACATAGCGGATGGCCGGAGCCGGGTGGGGACCCGGTCCGGCCATCGGCCGTTGTCTGTCAGAACTCGTCGTCGAACGAGACCGAGCCCTCCACGGCGACCTGGTAGGCCGAGGCGCGCCGCTCGAAGAAGTTGGTCAGCTCCTGGACGTTCTGCAGTTCCATGAAGGAGAAGGGGTTCTCCGAGCCGTAGCGGACCGGGAGCCCGAGGCGGACCAGCCGCTGGTCGGCCACGCACTGGAGGTAGTCGCGCATGGAGTCGGTGTTCATGCCCGGCAGGCCGTCCCCGCACAGGTCGCGGGCGAACTGCAGCTCGGCCTCGACGGCCTCCTCCAGCATCGCGGTGACCTGCTTGCCCATCTCCTCGTCGAAGAGGTCCGGCTCCTCCTGGCGGACGGTGTCCACGACCTGGAAGGCGAAGTCCATGTGCATGGACTCGTCCCGGAAGACCCAGTTGGTGCCGGTGGCCAGGCCGTGCAGCAGGCCGCGCGACCGGAACCAGTACACGTACGCGAAGGCGCCGTAGAAGAACAGGCCCTCGATGCACGCCGCGAAGCAGATCAGGTTGAGCAGGAAGCGGCGGCGGTCCGCCTTGGACTCCAGCCGGTCCAGCTTCTCGACCTCGTTGATCCACTTGAAGCAGAACTGGGCCTTCTCCCGGATGGACGGGATGTTCTCCACCGCGTCGAAGGCGGCGGCGCGGTCGTCCGGGTCGGGCAGGTAGGTGTCCAGCAGCGTCAGATAGAACTGGACGTGCACGGCCTCCTCGAAGAGCTGCCGCGACAGGTACAGCCGCGCCTCGGGGGAGTTGATGTGCTTGTACAGCGTGAGCACGAGGTTGTTCGCCACGATCGAGTCACCGGTGGCGAAGAACGCGACCAGCCGCCCGATCAGGTGCTGCTCGCCCGGCGAGAGCTTGGCGAGGTCGGCCACGTCGGAGTGGAGGTCGACCTCCTCCACGGTCCAGGTGTTCTTGATCGCGTCGCGGTAGCGGTCGTAGAAGTCCGGGTACCGCATCGGCCGCAGGGTGAGCTCGAAGCCCGGGTCCAGGAGGTTTTTCGAACGGCTTTCTGGGGTGTTGCTCATTACTGGCAGGCCTCGCAGGACTCGGGGTTTTCCAGGGAGCAGGCGATCGCCTCGGCGTCGGGCGTGGCCTGCTGGGCGGGGATCGGGGCGGCCGCGGTGGCCCCGTTGGCGCGCGCGGACTGTGCGATCCGGGTCGCCGGGCGCGAACGCAGGTAGTACGTGGTCTTGATCCCCTGCTTCCAGGCGTACGCGTACATCGAGCTGAGCTTGCCGATGGTGGGCGACGCCATGAAGAGGTTGAGCGACTGGCTCTGGTCGAGGTACGGGGTGCGCGCGGCGGCCATGTCGATCAGCGCGCGCTGCGGCACCTCCCACGCCGTGCGGTACAGGTCGCGGATGTCCTGCGGCACCCAGCCGAAGTCCTGGACCGAGCCGTTGGACTCGCGCAGCGCCTCGCGGGTCTGCGCGTCCCACACGCCGAGCCGCTTCAGGTCGTCCACCAGGTAGGAGTTGACCTGGAGGAACTCACCGCTGAGCGTCTCGCGCTTGAAGAGGTTGGAGACCTGCGGCTCGATGCACTCGTAGACGCCCGCGATGGACGCGATGGTCGCCGTCGGGGCGATGGCCAGCAGCAGCGAGTTCCGCATGCCGGAGGTGGACATCCGCGTGCGGAGCGCCTCCCACCGCTCGGGCCACGTCATCTGCGCGTCGGCGTAGTGGTCGGGGTGCAGCACGCCGCGTGCGGTGCGGGTCGCCGACCAGGCGGGGTGCGGGCCGTGCCGCTCGGCGAGGTCGCAGGACGCCTCGTACGCCGCGAGCATGATGCGCTCGGAGATCTTGGTCGACAGCGCCTTGGCCTCGGCGGAGTCGAAGGGCAGCCGCAGCCGGAAGAACACGTCCTGAAGGCCCATCAGACCCAGGCCCACCGGCCGCCAGCGGGAGTTGGAGGCCCCGGCCTCTTCCGTGGGGTAGAAGTTGATGTCCACCACGCGGTCGAGGAAGGTGACGGCCGTACGGACCGTGCGGTCCAGCTTCTCCCAGTCCATGTCGCCGTCCGCGCCCAGGTGCGCGGCCAGGTTGACCGAGCCCAGGTTGCACACGGCCGTCTCGCCGTCGTCGGTGACCTCCAGGATCTCGGTGCACAGGTTGGAGGAGTGGACGACCTTGCCGGGCTCGGCGGTCTGGTTGGCGGTGCGGTTGGCGGCGTCCTTGAACGTCATCCAGCCGTTGCCGGTCTGCGCGAGCGTCCGCATCATCCGCGCGTACAGCTGCCGGGCGGAGACGGTCTTGATGGCCTTGCCCTCGGCCTCGGCCTTGCGGTACGCCTCGTCGAACCGCTCGCCCCACAGGTCGACCAGCTCGGGAGTGTCGGACGGGGAGAACAGCGACCAGTCGGCGTCGGCCTCGACCCGGCGCATGAACTCGTCCGGGATCCAGTGCGCGATGTTGAGGTTGTGGGTGCGGCGGGCCTCCTCACCGGTGTTGTCCCGCAGCTCCAGGAACTCCTCGATGTCCGCGTGCCAGGTCTCCAGGTAGACGCAGGCCGCGCCCTTGCGGCGACCGCCCTGGTTGACGGCGGCGACCGAGGCGTCGAGGGTCCGCAGGAACGGCACGATGCCGTTGGAGTGCCCGTTCGTGCCTCGGATCAGTGACCCGCGGGCCCGGATGCGGGAGTACGACAGGCCGATGCCGCCGGCGTGCTTCGACAGCCGCGCCACCTGGTGGTAGCGGTTGTAGATCGAGTCCAGCTCGTCCAGCGGCGAGTCCAGCAGATAGCAGGACGACATCTGCGGGTGGCGGGTGCCGGAGTTGAACAGGGTGGGGGAGCTGGGCAGGTACGACAGCGTGCTGGTCAGCCGGTACAGCTCGCAGACGTCCTCCAGGGCCCGGTCCGAGAGGTCCTCGGCCAGCCCGCAGGCCACGCGCAGCAGGAAGTGCTGCGGGGTCTCGACCACCTGACGGGTGATGGGGTGGCGCAGCAGGTAGCGGCTGTGCAGGGTGCGCAGGCCGAAGTAGCCGAAGCGGTCGTCGGCGCCGTCGGCCAGCGTCTTGTCGACCAGGGTGTCCAGGCGGGCGGCGTGGGTCCGTACGAAGGCGGCCGTGGAGTCGGCGATCAGGCCCTCGCGGTGGCCCACCTCGACGGAGGCGGAGAAGGAGACCGCGCCCTGCCCGGCCGCCTCCTCGGCGATGGCGAGGGTCAGCAGCCGGGCGGCGAGCCGGGAGTACTCCGGTTCCTCGGAGATCAGGCCGGCGGCGGCCTCGGTGGCCAGGGCCCGCAACTCCGCCTCGTCGGACCCGGCGTGCCGGCCGCGCAGCGCGGCGGCGGCGACCTTGCCGGGGTCGGTGGCGGGAAGATCCGCGGTGAGATCGGTCAGGGTACGCAACAGGGCGGTTCCGGGCGCGTCGGTGGCGGCCGCGGAGCCCTTGGAGTCCTGGGCCGCTGAAACCGGATCGGCGGGCGCGATGGTCACGGAAGTGCTCTCCCTCGCTCGGCTGGGGGGCCAGGAGGGGTGGTGCGCGATGGGCGCATACGGGCGTGCCGTACCGGAGCAGGGCATGCCGCGCAGCGTCCACCGGCCCAACCCGCGAGGCCCGGACGTGTTCGAGGCCGTCGGCAGGTAGTCGGACTTCACGCGCACGCAAAAGCACACACGTACACCGTTGCGGGACAGTTCCGGATTCGCGCCGGATTCCCCTGCGGCGACAGCGAGGATGAGCATACATCTTGTGTTGACTGCCGCACGCGCCACCACATGTTGTGTCACTCGGTTTGAGCTTTCGCACGAATGTGCTATATCGGGAGGCTGTTGGAGGCGTACGCCGGCATGCGGAAGGGGCGCGGCGAGAGCGCCACGCCCCTGTCCTCCACGCTACCTCGCGGCTGTGCGCCGTGCGCCGTCAGTGTCCGCCCGGCGTCTTCACCGGCGCCGCCCCGGCCGCCTCCACGGCCGGCTCGGCCTTGGCGCGCGGGTCGCCCGCGTCCGCCGTGTAGTCCTCGGGGGAGGTCTCGTCGATGCCGTCGGGCGCCTTCAGGGCCCGCAGGACGACGGTCAGGGCGACCGTGACGGCCACGTTCAGGACGAAGGCGGTCAGGCCGATGTAGCCGATCTCACCAATGCCCGGGATCTCCTTCTGGCTGCCGCCGAAGTGCTTCTGGGTGGGGCTGGCCACGCCGTACGCCGCGACCGTGCCGTAGACCATGCCGACCGCCCACCCCGCGAGCAGCGCCCAGCGGTGGAACCAGCGGGTGAACAGACCGCCCACCAGTGCCGGGAAGGTCTGCAGGATCCAGATCCCGCCCAGTAGCTGGAAGTTGATCGCCACCGTCTTGTCCATGGTCAGGACGAAGGCCAGCGCGCCCACCTTGACCAGCAGGGAGACCAGCTTGGAGACCTTCGTCTCCTGCTCCGGGGTGGCGTCGGGCTTGAGGAAGTCCTTGTAGATGTTGCGGGTGAACAGGTTCGCCGCGGCGATCGACATGATCGCGGCCGGCACCAGCGCGCCGATGCCGATCGCGGCGAACGCCACGCCCGCGAACCAGTCCGGGAACATGTCCTCGAACAGCTGCGGGATGGCGAGCTGCCCGTTCTCCACCTTCACGCCCGCCGCGATCGCCATGAAGCCCAGCAGCGCCAGCAGTCCGAGCATCAGCGAGTACAGCGGCAGGATGGTGGTGTTGCGGCGGATCACCTCACGGCTGCGGCTGGAGAGCGTCGCGGTGATGGAGTGCGGGTACATGAACAGCGCCAGCGCGGAGCCGAGCGCCAGCGTCGCGTACGCCCACTGCGAGGCCTCCGGTGGCGCCAGTGCGCCGCGTGGCTTCCCGGTCGCCTCGTTCGGCTGCGAGAACGCCTCCCCGGCCTTGGCGAAGATGTCGTCGAAGCCGCCCAGCTTGATCGGGATGTAGATGATCGCCACCACGATGACGATGTAGATCAGGGTGTCCTTGACGAAGGCGATCAGCGCGGGCGCGCGCAGCCCGGAGGAGTAGGTGTACGCCGCGAGCACGCCGAAGGCGATGAGCAGCGGCAGGTCCTTGATGAACCAGTTGGTGTCCTCGCCGCCACCGACGCCCATCACGTCCAGCACCGCCTGGATGCCGACGAGCTGCAGCGCGATATAGGGCATCGTGGCGAGGATGCCGGTGACCGCGACGGCCAGCGACAGCCCCTTGGAGCCGAAGCGGCCGCGGACGAAGTCCGAGGTGGTGACGTACCCGTGCTTGTGCGACACGGACCACAGGCGGGGCAGGAAGGTGAAGATCAGCGGATAGACGAGGATCGTGTACGGGACGGCGAAGAAGCCGGCCGCGCCCGCCGCGTACACCGCGGCCGGGACCGCGACGAAGGTGTACGCGGTGTACAGGTCGCCGCCCAGCAGGAACCAGGTGATCCAGGTGCCGAAGCTGCGCCCGCCCAGACCCCACTCGTCGAGGTTGTCGGCGTTCTCGGCCGCCCGCCAGCGCGCGGCCATGAAGCCCATGACGGTGACGGCCAGGAAGAAGACGATGAAGACGGTGAGTGCCACGCCGTTCACTCCGTCGTTCACTTCGCCGCACCCCCCTCGCGGGACGCGCGCAGCGCCCGCTGCTCACGGCGGACCAGGACGTACGCGATCGCCGTCAGCCCGGTCGAGATCAGCACCCACAGCATCTGGTACCAGTAGAAGAAGGGGATCCCGAACGCCTTGGGGTCGACCTTCGCGTACGAGCCGACCCACAGCATCGCGACGAACGGCGTGACCAGGCAGAGACCGATCACCACACGCGAGGGTGTGACGACCGGTCTGATGCCTTGTGTACCGGGTTTTTCGGACATGCGGCGGCTCCGCCCCCTCGTTGATCACCTGCGGTAATGCGCACGAAATCTAGGCCAGGGGTACGACGCCCGTCACTACCTGTCCGTATATCGGTATGACAAACAAATGGTCAGCCGTTGGGCCGCTGAAGCCGCGCGACGAACTTGTAGCGGTCGCCGCGGTAGACCGAGCGCACCCACTCCACCGGCTCGCCGTTGGCGTCCAGCGAGTGCCGGGACAGCATCAGCATGGGCAGCCCGACGTCCGTGCCGAGCAGGCCCGCCTCGCGCGGGGTGGCCAGCGAGGTCTCGATCGTCTCCTCCGCCTCGGCCAGGCGGACGTCGTACACCTCGGCCAGCGCCGTGTACAGCGACGCGTACTTCACCAGGCTGCGCCGCAGGGCGGGGAAGCGCTTGGCCGACAGGTGCGTGGTCTCGATCGCCATCGGCTCCCCGCTGGCCAGCCGAAGCCGCTCGATCCGCAGCACCCGGCCGCCCGTGGCGATATCCAGCAGTTCGGCGAGCCGGTCGTCGGCGGTCACGTAGCCGATGTCGAGCAGCTGCGAGGTGGGCTCGAGGCCCTGGGCCTTCATGTCCTCGGTGTACGAGGTCAGTTGCAGGGCCTGGGAGACCTTGGGCTTGGCGACGAAGGTGCCCTTCCCCTGGATCCGCTCCAGCCGCCCCTCGACCACCAGCTCCTGGAGCGCCTGGCGCACCGTCGTGCGCGAGGTGTCGAACTCGGCGGCCAGTGTGCGCTCCGGGGGGACCGCGGTGCCGGGCGGCAGGGTCTCGGTCATCTCCAGCAGGTGCCGCTTGAGCCGGTAGTACTTGGGCACGCGTGCGGTGCGCGTCCCGCCGGTCCCGTTGCCGGTCTCGGCCGGAGACCCGGCCGTATCCCCGTCGGTCTCCATGACGCGCCTTCCCGCCTCCTGTCCTGCTGCCGTCACCGGCTCCTCCGTCTTCAGCGGCTCACATCGTGGCACGGCCAGGCGGCCCCTCGGCTCAGATGTCGTGTGATGTCGGTCCGGTAACGGAGCCGACAGCGACTCTTATACACCCTTGACACCCCTAAAGGTCTAGGCCAAGCTGCGGGGCACTGGTCTAAACCATTAAAGACCAATCCAGTCCTGTTGAGGAGTGTGCGGTGAAGCGTGGGCTCATAGCGGCGACCGGTGTCGCGGCAATGCTGGTGAGCGTCGCGGCCTGTGGGTCCGGCGACGGCGACAAGAAGTCGGGGGCGGACGGCTTCAAGGGGGAGACGCTCACCGTCTGGGCGATGGACGGCTCCACTCCCGACGGCTGGACCAAGGACGTCAAGGCCGAGTTCGAGAAGCGGACCGGCGCCAAGCTGAAGATCGAGACGCAGCAGTGGAACGGCATCCAGCAGAAGATCACCACCGCGCTGTCGGAATCCGATCCGCCGGACGTCATCGAGATCGGTAACACCCAGACCCCCGCCTACGCCGAGACCGGCGGCCTGGCCGACCTGACCGACCTCAAGAAGTCCATCGGCGCCGACTGGACCGAGTCGCTGAACCAGTCCGCGGTCTACGACGGCAAGCAGTACGCCGCCCCGTGGTACGCCGCCAACCGCGTCGTCCTCTACAACAAGAAGATCTGGGCCGAGGCCGGCATCAAGGAGATGCCGAAGACCCGCACCGAGTTCTTCAAGGCGCTGGACACGATCGAGAAGAAGACCGATGCCGAGCCGATCTATCTGCCCGGGCAGAACTGGTACTTCTTCGACGGCCTGACGATCGGCGCCGGCGCCGAACTGGTGAAGAAGGACGGCGACAAGTGGGTCTCCAACCTCGCCGACCCCAAGGTCGGCAAGGCCATGGACATCTACAAGCAGTACCAGTCCTTCAGCAAGGCCCCCAAGGACAAGGACGAGGCCACCCCGCAGCAGGGCGAGGTCTTCGCCAAGGGCAAGACGGGCGCCTTCATCGGCATGGGCTGGGAAGCCGGTGTGGCGATCAAGGCCAACCCGAAGATCGAGAAGGAGATCGGCTACTTCACCATCCCGGGGGAGACCGCCGGCAAGCCGGAGGGCGTCTTCCTCGGCGGCTCCAACCTCGCCGTCGCCGCGGGCAGCGAGAAGCAGGAGCTGGCCAAGGAGTTCCTGAAGATCGCGCTGTCCGACACCCTCGAGAGCCGGCTGGCCGAGGAAGCCGGCGTGATCCCGAACAAGGTCTCCCTGCAGACCGCGCTGAAGGGCAACGCCGCCGCCGAGGCCGCCGCCCCGGCGGTCAAGGCCGGCGGCACCACCCCGCTGATCCCCGAGTGGGCCGCGGTGGAGAACGCGCCGAACCCCATCAAGGCCTACATGACCGCCGTGCTGAACGGTGAGTCGCACGCGGATGCCGCCGAGTCGGTCGAGGACGAGCTGAACAAGCGCCTCAGCCAGGAGCGGTAACCAGATGGCAAGCACGTCGGCGCAAGCCAGACGGGCGGACACCGCCCCGCCGGCCGACGCCCCCGCCGGCGCGGGGCCCGCCAAGGGTCCCGCCCGCGGGCGTCCCCGGGCCACCGGCACCGCCCCCTATCTGCTGCTCCTGCCCGCGGTCGCCGCCACGCTGGTGTTCCTGGGCTGGCCCCTGGTGAAGAACGGCATGCTGTCGTTCCAGAACCTGAACATGAAGCAGCTCATCCAGCACCTCACCGAGTGGAACGGGACCGAGAACTACCGCGAGGCGCTGAGCAGCGACGAGTTCTGGCGCGTCACCGGCCGCTCGGTGGTCTTCACCGGCGTCAACGTCGTCCTGATCATGGTGCTCGGCACTCTGGTCGGGCTGCTGCTGGCCAGGCTCGGCAAGCGGATGCGGCTCCTGCTCTCGGTCGGGCTGGTGCTCGCCTGGGCGATGCCCGTCATCGCCGCCACCACCGTCTACCAGTGGCTGTTCGCCCAGCGCTTCGGCGTCGTCAACTGGGTGCTGGACAGGCTCGGCTGGCACTCGATGGCCGACTACAACTGGACCGGCAGCCAGTTCTCCACCTTCTTCGTGATCACCCTGCTGATCGTCTGGCAGTCGATCCCCTTCGTGGCGATCAACCTCTACGCCGCGACGACCACCATCCCCAAGGAGCTGTACGAGGCCGCGGCCCTGGACGGCGCCGGGACCTGGAAGTCGTTCACCTCGGTGACCTTCCCGTTCCTCAAGCCCTTCCTGCTCGCCACCACCTTCCTCGAGGTCATCTGGGTCTTCAAGGCGTTCCCGCAGGTCTTCGTGATCAACGAGGGCGGCCCGAACCGCCTCACCGAGACCCTCCCCGTCTACGCCTTCGTCGAGGGCTTCGGCAACCAGCACTACGGCATGGGCGCCGCGATCTCGGTGCTCACCATCGTGATCCTGCTCGGACTGACCGCCTACTACCTGCGAACCGTGCTCAAGCAAGAGGAGGACGAGCTGTGAAGCGCTCAGCGCTGGGGAGGATCTGGCCGAGTGCCACGGCCGTCGTCCTCTTCGTCGTCTTCGCGTTCCCGGTCTACTGGATGCTCAGCACGGCCTTCAAGCCGACGTCGGACATCGTCACCGAGGATCCGGTGTGGTTCCCGGCCAGCCCGACCCTGGAACACTTCAGGACCGCCCTGGAGGCCGAGAACTTCTGGACCCTGGTCGGCAACTCCCTGACCGTCACCGTGACGGCCGTCGGGCTCTCCCTGGTCATCGCGCTGCTGGCCTCGTTCGCCCTGGCCCGCATGCGGTTCAAGGGCCGCCGCGGCTTCATCCTGACGTTCATGATCGCCCAGATGGCGCCCTGGGAGGTCATGGTCATCGCGATCTACATGATCGTCCGGGATGGCGACATGCTCAACAGCCTGGTCCCGCTGACCCTCTTCTATATGGTCATGGTGCTCCCCTTCACCGTCCTCACCCTGCGCGGCTTCGTCGCCGCGGTGCCCAAGGAGCTGGAGGAGGCCGCCATGGTCGACGGCTGCACCCGGCCCCAGGCGTTCATCAAGGTGATCTTCCCGCTGCTGGCCCCCGGGCTGATGGCCACCTCGCTGTTCGGCTTCATCACCGCATGGAACGAATTCCCGCTGGTCCTCATCCTCAACAAGGACGCCGAGGCGCAGACCCTGCCACTGTGGCTGTCGAAGTTCCAGACGGCCTTCGGTGACGACTGGGGAGCCACGATGGCCGCGGCCTCGCTCTTCGCACTGCCGATCCTCCTCCTCTTCCTGTTCCTGCAACGCAAGGCGGTCGGGGGTCTCACCTCCGGCGCGGTGAAGGGATGACAGACCCTCATGACGACGCTCGCGCGCGCCTCCGACACCCTCACCCGGGACGCCCTCGCCGTCCTGCAACCCGGTTTCGCCGGCACCACCGCCCCTGACTGGCTGCTGCGCCGACTCGGCGAGGGGCTCGTCTCGGTCGGACTGTTCGGCCGCAACATCGCCTCGCCCGACCAGCTCGCCGACCTCACCGGGCGGCTGCGGGCCGAGCGCGCCGACCTCCTGGTCGCGATCGACGAGGAGGGCGGCGACGTCACCCGGCTGGAGGTGCGCACCGGCTCCTCCTTCCCCGGCAACCTCGCCCTCGGCGCGGTCGACGACACCGCGCTGACCCGCTCCGTCGCCCGCGAGCTGGGCCGCCGGCTCGCCGCCTGCGGCGTGAACCTCAACTGGGCACCGTCCGCCGATGTCAACTCCAACCCCGGCAACCCGGTCATCGGGGTCCGCTCCTTCGGCGCCGACCCCGAACTCGTCGCCCGGCACACCGCCGCGTACATCGAGGGCCTCCAAGGCGCCGGGGTCGCCGCCTGCACCAAGCACTTCCCCGGCCACGGCGACACCGCCGTGGACTCCCACCACGCCCTGCCGCGGATCGACGCCGACCCGGAGACCCTGGCGGCACGCGAACTGGTGCCCTTCCGGGCCGCCATCGCCGCCCGCACCAAGGCGGTGATGAGTGCCCACATCCTGCTGCCCGCGCTGGACCCGGAGCTGCCCGCCACCCTCAGCCCGGCCGCCCTGCACGGTCTGCTGCGCCTCCCCGTGGCCGACGGCGGCCTCGGCTTCGACGGCCTGATCGTCACCGACGGCATGGAGATGCAAGCCATCTCCGCCACCTACGGCATCGAGCGCGGCAGCGTCCTGGCGATCGCCGCCGGTGCCGACGCCATCTGCGTCGGCGGCGGGCTGGCCGACGAGGACACCGTGCTGCGGCTGCGGGACGCCCTCGTCGCCGCGGTACGCGACGGACGCCTCCCACAGGAGCGGCTGGCCGACGCCGCCGCCCGGGTACGCGCCCTGGCCCAGTGGGCGCGCCAGCCCGGTCGAGAGGGCGTGGCGGGCGCGGCGGTGGGGGCCGCGCCCGCCCCCGAGGTGGGGCTCGAGGCCGCCCGCCGCGCGCTGCGGGTAACGGCGGCCCCGGAACCGTACGCGCCGCTGACCGCCCCGGCGTACGTCGCCGCGTTCACCCCGATCGCCAACATCGCCGTCGGCGACGAGACGCCCTGGGGGGTGGCCGCCGAACTCACCCGGCTGTTGCCCGGCACCACGACCGACACCTACGGCCGGCAGCTGGCGGACCGCGACGGCGTGCTCGCGCTGACCGCGCAGGTGCTCGCTGCGGCGGCGGACCGCAGGATCGTCGCCGTGGTACGCGACGTCCACCGCCACCCCTGGATGGCCGACGCCCTGAACGCGCTGCTCGCAGCCCGCCCGGACACGGTCGTGGTCGAGATGGGCGTGCCCCAGGCGCCGCCGGCAGGGGCGCTGCACATCGCGACCCACGGCGCCGCCCGCGTCTGCGGTCGCGCGGCCGCGGAGGTCATCGCGGGCGTGCGGGTGTAGCCGGCGGTGGGCTTGCTCCCCTGCCCCTCCCCCTACGCCCTTGAGGGCGTGGGGGACCCCTGCCCTGGGCGGGCAGCCCCCGCCCAGGGCAGGGACTGCAGGCCCGGCCCTACAGCCCCTGCCAGCTCGGCTTCGCCGCGTACGTGGCGCGGAAGTAGCCGGCGAGCTTCAGCTTGGAGGCGGCCGCCTCGTCCACGACGACTGTGGCGTGCGGGTGCAGCTGGAGTGCCGAGGCCGGGCAGACCGCGGCGACCGGGCCCTCGACGGACTGGGCGACGGCCTCCGCCTTGCCCTCGCCGGTGGCGAGCAGCACCAGGTGGCGGGCGTCGAGGATGGTGCCGATGCCCTGGGTGATGACGTGGTGCGGCACCTGGTCGATGTCGTCGTCGAAGAAGCGCGCGTTGTCGACTCGGGTCTGCTGGGTCAGCGTCTTGATCCGGGTACGGGAGGCGAGCGACGAGCAGGGCTCGTTGAAACCTATGTGGCCGTCGGTGCCGATGCCGAGGAGCTGGAGGTCCACGCCGCCCGCCTCGGCCAGCGCCCGGTCGTACGCCTCGCAGGCGGCCTGGACGTCCTCGGCCGTGCCGTCCGGGCCGATGAAGGCCCCCTCGGTCAGACCCAGCGGTTCCACGACCTCGCGCAGCACGGTCGAGCGGTACGACTCGGGGTGCCCCGCGGGCAGGCCGACGTACTCGTCGAGCTGGCATATCCGGGCCCTGGAGATGTCCACGGCGCCGCCTCGGACCTTGGCCGTCAGGGCCTTGTAGACCGGCAGGGGAGTCGAGCCGGTGGCGACACCGAGCAGGGCGTCGGGCTTGCGGCGAACCAGGGCGGCCATGGCCTCCGCGATGAGCTCTCCGCCTGCCTTGGCGTCCGGGACGATGACAACTTCCACGTTGGCCTGCCGTTCTGGAAGTGGAGCATGTGGTTTAGACCAATCTAGCAGCTTTCCCTCGGCGGACGGGCGGTTCTCCGCGGTCCCCGCGCCTCGCTTCCCGCTGGAAGGGCGGGGACCGCAGGGGCTTCGTCTTCTCCGGCGGCTACAGCAGCACGCCCCCCGAGGCGTCGATCCACTGGCCGGTCACCCAGCGGCTGTCCGGAGAGGCCAGGAAGGCCGCGATGCCGGCTATGTCCTCGGGCTGGCCGACCCGGCCCAGTGGCGAAGCCGCCGCCATCGCGGCCAAGGAGTCCGCATTGCCGCGCAGCCAGCCCGCGTTCATATCGGTGTCCACCGCGCCCGGTGCCACCGCGTTGACCGTGATGCCGCGGGGGCCCAGTTCCTTCGCGAGGTGCGTGGTGAAGGCGTCGACGGCGCCCTTGGTCATCGAGTAGGCGATCAGCTCGGGCATCGCGCCGCCCCGGGTCAGCGCGGTCGAGACGTTGATGATCCGCCCGCCGTCCCGCAGTCGCGGCAGCGCCTGCTGGGTGACGAAGAACGGCGCCTTGGCGTTGACCGCGAAGACCTTGTCGAAGTCCTCCGGGGTGAGGGTGCCGATCGGCTCCCGCTCGCCGGTGATCCCGGCGTTGTTGACCAGGATGTCCAGCCCGTCCGCCTGCTCGTCGAAGGCCGCCCACAGCGCCTCCGCGTCCCCGGGCACCCCCAGCTCGGCGCGGATCGCGAACGCGTCGCCGCCCGCCGCCCCGATCGCCTCGACCGTCTCCTTCGCCGCCGTCTCGTCCCGTCCGTAGTGCACGGCGACCCGCGCGCCGTCCCGGCCCAACCGCTCGGCGATCGCCCGCCCGATCCCCCTGCTGCCGCCCGTGACCAGTGCGGTCCTGCCCGTGAGCACGCCCATGGCCGCGCCCCCCTTTTTTTCTGTAGGAGTCGATACAGAAAGACCGTAGCACATTTCCTAGCGGCCGCTATAGAATCCATCTCATGGATGCCACGAACGAGCGAACGAGTGAGCGGGTAGGCAGGAGGGGCAGGCCCCGCTCCTTCGACCGCGACGCGGCGCTCAAGGCCGCGACGCTGGAGTTCTGGGAGCGCGGCTACGAGGCGGTGTCCATCGCCGACCTCACCCGCGTCATGCACATCAAGGCGCCCAGCCTGTACGCCGCCTTCGGCGACAAGCGGACCCTCTTCGAAGAGGCCGTCCAGGCGTACGTCCAGGAGTTCGGCGGCTACATCCACCAGGCACTGGAGGAGGAGCCGACCGCGCGCGACGGCGTCGCCCGCATGCTCCGGGAGGCTGCCACCGTGCACACCCTCCCCGGCCATCCCAAGGGCTGCATGATCGCCACCGCCGGGACCAACTGCACAGCTCAGTCCGAGGAGATCCTCCAGGGGTTGACCGAGCTGCGCGTCCAGAACACCCGGCTGATCGAGCGCCACATCCGCGCCGACATCGCCGCCGGCCGGCTTCCCGCCGACGCCGACGCGCACGCCCTGGCCGTCTTCAGCACCAGCGTGCTGCACGGCATGTCGCAGCAGGCCCGCGACGGCGCGGACAGGGCGACGCTGGAAGCGGTGGCGGAGATCGCGATGGACGCCTGGCCGTGACGGGCGTGGTCGCGGATGGCCCGGCCGCCGCAACATGCCTGGCTGTAACGGGCCTGGCCGCAATGCGCCTGGCCGTAACCGGCCTCACCGTGAATCGCCCGGCCGTAAAAAGACCCGCGGGCCGCGGCGCCAGAGCGGGACCCTCAACCCGCCCGGCACCGCAGCCCGGAGTTGCATCGGCCGACCGGGTCGGCCGACCGGAGGCCCCCGGCGCCGTCAGGGCAGAGAGCGCCGTGTGCCTCGATCCGCCCTCCTGTGCGGGGAAGGCGGAGGTCTTACGGAGTGCCGGGAGTCAAGAGCGCTCCCGGGAGATTACGCCGTCAACATTGTGGACTAGACCACTCGCGTCTGTCCATCGTTGTCTCTAGAAAGGGTAAACCCGCTCCAGAAAGAGTAAACCCGCTACGCCGGTAGGCTCACAGTGTGCCCTCCATGAACGACCTCGTACGCCAGCACACGGCGCTGGGCGACTCCGACCTCGAATGGCTCCACTTGCTGGTATCGGAGTGGCAGCTGCTCTCCGACCTCTCCTTCGCCGACCTCGTCCTGTGGGTCCCCACCCGCGACGGCACCCGCTATGTCTCCGTCGCCCAGATGCGGCCCAACACCGGCCCCACCTCCTACCAGGACGACATGGTGGGACATCTCGTTCCGCGTGGCCGCCGCCCCATGCTCGACGCCGCCCTGGACGAGGGGCGGATCGTCCGGGAGGGAGATCCGGAGTGGCGCGAGGAGGTCCCCGTACGCGTCGAGTCCATCCCCGTCCGCAGGGAGGGCCGGGTACTCGGCGTCATCGCCCGCAACACCAACCTCCTGACCGTGCGGACCCCCAGCCGGCTGGAGCTCACCTACCTTCAGAGCGCTTCCGACCTCGCCCAGATGATCGCCGCAGGGGCCTTCCCGTTCCCGGGCCAGCAGGTCGAAATGGACGCCTCGCCGCGCGCCGGTGACGGACTGATCAGGCTGGACGCGGACGGCGTGGTGCAGTACGCCAGCCCCAACGCCCTGTCCGCCTACCACCGGCTCGGCCTCGCCGCCGATCTCGTCGGGCACCACCTCGGACAGGCCACCGCCGAACTCGCCCCGGCCCGCGGCCCGGTGGACGAGGCGCTGGTGAAGCTCGCCAGCGGCTGGGCGCCGCGCGAGTTCGAGGTCGAGGGCGACGACGGCGTGATCCAGCTGCGCGCCATCCCGCTCAAGCCCAAGGGCGCCCATATCGGTTCGCTGGTCCTGCTGCGGGACGTCACCGAGCTCCGTCGCCGCGAGCGCGAGCTGATCACCAAGGACGCGACCATCCGGGAGATCCACCACCGGGTGAAGAACAACCTCCAGACCGTCGCCGCCCTGCTGCGCCTCCAGGCGCGCCGGATGGATTCGGATCAGGGGAGGGAGGCGCTCAACGAGGCGGTCCGCAGGGTCGGTTCGATCGCGATCGTCCATGAGACGCTGTCCCAGAACCTCGACGAGCGCGTCGAGTTCGACGACATCGCGGACCGCGTGCTGGCCATGGTCGCGGAGATCTCCCCGGGCCGGGTGGCCGGCCGCCGCACCGGTCGCTTCGGCATCCTGGACGCCGAGGTCGCCACGCCGTTGTCCATGGTCCTCACCGAAGTGCTCCAGAACGCCCTGGAACACGGCTTCGGGCCGGGGGAGCAGGGCACCGTCGAGGTGGCCGCGGTGCGCAGCGAAGCCGTCGCGGCGGATGCCGGCGGGCGCGGCCAGCGTGGCGAGGGCCGCCGTGCGGAGGGCCGACTGCTGGTCACCGTGCAGGACGACGGCCGCGGTCTGCCCGAGGACTTCGATCCGCGCCGCGCGGGCAACCTCGGCCTGCAGATCGTACGGACACTGGTGGAGGGGGAGCTGGGCGGGACCTTCGACATGGTCCCCGCGCCCGAGCGGGGCACCCGGGTCGTCCTCGACATCCCGGTGCGCACCGGGAAGCGCTGAGCCCGGTACCGGTCGCGGCTCCTGCACCCGGCGACCTGCCGGGAGTGCCCTGGCAAAGCGCTGAGCCCCGGTCCGTACGGCTTTCGCGTACGGACCGGGGCTCAAAGCTCACGGTATGGGGGCATCCCCAGGGGCGAAGCTCCGGGGAGCATCGGGGTACTGCGCGCTGCGGCTCGGGGGCCGAGGGGCTGCGGTCAGGCGCTCGCGTTGCGCGCCCGGTTGCGAGCGGCGCGGCGCTTCATCGCACGGCGCTCGTCCTCGCTGAGGCCACCCCAGACACCGGAGTCCTGGCCGGACTCCAGCGCCCACTGCAGGCACTGCTCCATGACGGGGCAGCGGCGGCAGACGGCCTTGGCTTCCTCGATCTGCAGCAGCGCAGGACCGGTGTTGCCGATGGGGAAGAACAGCTCGGGGTCTTCCTCGCGGCAAACGGCGTTGTGACGCCAGTCCATGGCTGCTCCATCTCCTCGTGTTGCATGTACGTTGCTTGTGAATGTGAACGCTTTCACGAATCCCTCCGCAAGGGAAGGGCCGTCGCCCAGTTTGGGGCTGGTGCGGTCCCGTGGAATGAGGAGGGGGTTCGGGCTCTCAAGGGGGCTTCGTGCGGCCGTCCCGATCGCCATGAAGAGACTCGCAAACCTCGGCGGCGGATACAACCCCTTCCGGAAAGTTTTTTTTGATTCCTTGGTGTCGTCTCAGTCACAGCCGTACTTCCATGGGGTGGAGAGCAGGCTAAACGTTCGACTGGAAGGAGTTTCGGGCCTGCCACTCACACAATCACACGCAGTGCACGGCGAACACCTGTGAACGTCACGCTCGTACGCAGTCCCAGGTGGTCGCCGTCCATCTGGAAGGGGAGCGGCGCCTGCGATTGCAAGGTGAAGTCGGTCAGGTCGTGCTCGGAGACCACATGCTTGCCGTGCGGGCCGCGGTCCGGGGTGGAGGTCAGCAGCTGCGTGCCGTACCGGGCCATCGCCGCCGTCGACAGTTTGGTGAATCCCAGCACGTCGAGGGCGGTGTCGAAGGACGCCTGCGGCGAGGCGTAGACCGGCCGGTTCCCCAGGAAGGTCCACGGGGAGGTGTTGCAGACTATCGACAGGACCAGGTCCTCGACCGGCTCCGTCTCGGGCCGGGTGAGCGTGATCGCGCCGTGCCGCCGGTGCGGTTCCTTGAAGAACTGCCGCGCGGCCTGCCGCAGGTACAGCGCGTGGGTCGACCGCTTGCCGCGCTCCCGCTGCTGCTCGACCCGGCCGATCACCCCGGCGTCGAACCCGAAGCCCGCGCAGAAGGTGAACCAGCGAGGGGGCACCGCTTCGTCGACGGTGCCCGGGGTGCCGGCGGCCACTCCCAGCCCCACGGTCCGCTCGTTGCCCTGCCGCAGCGCGTCCAGCAGCGCGCCGGTCGCCTCGACGGCGTCGTTGGGCAGCCCGAGGGCGCGCGCGAAGACATTGGTGGACCCGCCGGGGACCACGGCGAGCCCGGGCAGCTGCTCCGGGGCGGGTCCGCTGTGCAGCAGGCCGTTGACCACCTCGTTGACGGTGCCGTCGCCGCCGAGCGCGACGACCAGTTCGTACGCACCGGTCTCCGCCGCCCGTCGGCCCAGGTCGCGGGCGTGCCCTCGGTACTCGGTGGTGGCGACCTCCAGCTTCAGATCGCTGGCGAGCGCATGGATCAGTACGTCCCGGGTGCGGGCACTGGTAGTGGTTGCTGCCGGATTGACCACGAGAAGCGCGCGCATGCCGCAGAGCCTACCTACCTGGCGGTACCCGTCCATCCCCCGGGGGCGCCCCGAGCGCCCGGCGCGCGGCTACCCTGCTGGGGTGAGCAGTAAGAAGTCCGCCTCCGCCAAGCCCTCCGCCGCCAAGCGGTCCACTGCCGACCAGCCGGCGGCCAAGCGGCCCGCTGCCAAGCGGCCGGCCGACGCGCCCGCGGCCGCCTCCGCCGCCAGTGTCCCCTCCGGGCCCCGACCGGCCCGGCTGACCGCCGCCGCGGTGCTCGCCGCCGTCGAGGGCGCGGTGCTCTTCGGATTCGGGATCTATCTCCTGGTCATGGGGCTGGTGGGCGATCCGGACAGCCCGCAGCAGGCGGAGATGCTCGCGGTGACGGTGCTGGCGCTCGCCGTGCTGCCGACCGCCGCGGCGCGCGGGCTGTGGCGGCGGCGCAGCTGGAGTCGCGGCCCGGCGATGATCACGCAGCTGATGGCGCTGCCGGTGGCCTGGACCCTCGTACAGAACGGTGGCGCGCTGATCGCGATCGGGGTGGCCATCGCCGCCGTGGCCTTCGCGGTGCTGGGCCTGCTGATCAACCCGACGGCCACGGAGGCGCTGGGCATCGGCCCGCGCGAGGCGTAGCCGCCGGTGGAGGGCGCGTCCCGTCGGGCGCGCCCCGCCGGGACACCGGCGCACCGCTGTCGTGTGCGTCCCGTCGGGCCGGATTGCTCGGCGGGCGGGTGGGGCGTGTACCGCTCGGTTCACCCGCCGGGCAGCGGCGCCGTCGTGACCTCTGCTCCTCGACGCCCGGTCGTCTCGTCTGCCGACCGGCCGATACCTCTACTCCTCGACCAGGAGCCTCTCCCGCAGCTGCGCGAGCGTACGGGCCAGCAGCCGGGAGACGTGCATCTGCGAGATGCCCACCTCCTGCGCGATCTGCGACTGGGTCATGTTCCCGAAGAACCGCAGCAGCAGGATCTTCTTCTCCCGCGGCGGCAGGTCCTCCAGCAGCGGCTTGAGCGACTCGCGGTACTCGACGCCCTCCAGCGCCTCGTCCTCCGCGCCGAGGGTGTCCGCGACCGCCGGGGACTCGTCGTCCGTGTCGGGCACGTCCAAGGACAGTGTGCTGTACGCGTTGGCCGACTCCAGGCCCTCCAGCACCTCCTCCTCGGAGATGCTCAGATGCTGGGCCAGCTCGTGCACGGTCGGCGCGCGGCCGTGCCGCTGCGACAGTTCCGCGGTCGCCGTGGTCAGCGAGAGCCGCAGCTCCTGCAGCCGGCGCGGCACCCGCACCGCCCAGCCCTTGTCGCGGAAGTGCCGCTTGATCTCGCCGACGACGGTGGGCGTCGCGTACGTGGAGAACTCGACTCCGCGGTCCGGGTCGAACCGGTCGACGGACTTGATCAGGCCGATGGTGGCGACCTGCGTCAGGTCGTCGAGCGGCTCGCCGCGGTTGCGGAAGCGCCGCGCCAGGTGCTCCACCAGCGGCAGATGCATCCGGACGAGGTGGTTCCGCAGCTCGGCCCGCTCGTCGGAGCCCTCGGGCAGCCCACGCAGTTCGACGAACAGCGCCCGCGCACCGCTGCGGTCGTGCGGATCATGCTGCTGCCGCGTGTCCTGCTGGTGCTGATCCATGTGGTCCGCCCGCTCTGGTGGGTCGCCGGCCGCGCCCTGGTCCGCGGGATGCGGCCGGGCGGGCTGGGGCGGGATGGCCGGGGTACGCACTCCCCGCGATGATGCAGTGCTCACGGAGCCCCCCTTTCCGTCACGGCTGTCCGGGGCCGGCGCCGCGCTTCTTGTGCAGGCTGATGCTGACCGTACGGTCCTCGGCGACCGTCGAGTCGACCTCGCCGGCCAGCGCGGAGAGCACCGTCCAGGCGAAGGTGTCGCGCTCGGGAGCGCGGCCGTCGGTGGTGGGTGCCGAAACGGTCACCCGCAGCGCGTCCTCGACCAGACGGAAGACGCAGCTGAGCACACTGCCGGGGACGGCCTGCTGAAGCAGGATCGCGCAGGCCTCGTCCACGGCGATACGCAGATCCTCGATCTCGTCGAGGGTGAAGTCCAAGCGGGCTGCGAGCCCTGCGGTCGCCGTCCGCAGCACCGACAGATAGGCACCGGCTGCGGGCAGCCGGACTTCCACGAAGTCCTGGTTCCCGGGCTCGCCTGCGATCTGGGACACCCTCACCTCCAAGGTGGCAGAGCTGGGTAGAGCTGAGCTGATACGAGCACCGACCGCGCCTCCGGGAGGGGGTGCGGACAGGTGCGGAGCACGTGTTCCGGCTGCGACGCTACCGCGATCCGCGGCTCGGTGTCGCCCGGTCGGAGGACGGCCCCCGTGTGGGCTACACCGAAACACGGTCACGTTACGTCACTTATGGTAAGCCCATGTATACGTACAGTGGCTAGGGGTTGGGCGGGTTCAATTCGGAAGAGATGCGGTCCCGTTGTTCCACGCCCCGCTGGGGCGGGCCGGTCGCGGCAGCGCGGACGCGGGTCGCCCCGCCTCGGCCGCGAGCGCGGCCAGCGCCTCCCCGGACATGCGTCGTACGGTCCATTCGTCCATCGCCTCCGCGCCGAGAGCGGTGTAGAACCCGATGGCGGGCTCGTTCCAGTCCAGCACAGACCACTCGAAACGGGCATAGCCGAGCTCCACGCAGATCCGGGCCAGCTCGGCCAGGAGAGCCCTGCCGTGGCCGCCGCCGCGCGCACGCGGACGTACGTACAGATCCTCCAGGTAGACGCCGTGCGTGCCGGTCCAGGTGGAGAAGTTGCGGAACCACAGCGCGAAGCCGACCGTTCCGCCCTCGTCTTCGGCGATCAGCGCGAAGACCGCCGGGTTCTCGCCGAAGAGCGCGTCGTGCAGCTGCTCCTCGGTGGCCTTGGCGTCCGCCTCGGCACGTTCGTACGCGGCGAGTTCGCGGATCATGGCATGGATCGCGGGGATGTCGGACGGCTCAGCGGATCGGATCATGCCGGAAGGCTAACCGGCGCCTCCGGTCAGGTCAGCCGGCGGTCGGCGTAGCACCAGCGCCAGCTCTCGCCCGGCTCCAGGGTCCGCACCAGCGGATGGCCCGTCTCCGTGAAGTGCCGGCTCGCGTGCCGGTGAGGCGAGGAGTCGCAGCAGCCCACGTGTCCGCAGTGCAGGCACACCCGCAGTTGCACCGGGTGGCTGCCGATGGCCAGGCACTCCGGGCAGGTGCCGGTCAGCGGGTCCGGCTCGGGGCGCGGGAGGTCGAGAACATGCGGACACTCGCTCATGATGGCCAGGTTAGACCCGGTCACCCCCGCGGAAACGGCCGTCACCGGCCCGCAGATGACCGCCACCACGAACGGGAGACGGGCCGGAGCCGATGGACGTGACCCCACTTCTGGTACTGGTCGCGGTGAGCGCCGCGGTCGCGGGCGCGGCCCGCCGCACCGCCGCCGTGCCGGGGCCGCTGCTGCTGGTCGCCGCCGGCCTGGGCGCCTCCTACGTGCCCGGCGTCCCCGACTACACGCTGGACCCGCACATCGTCCTGCCGCTCCTGCTGCCACCCCTGCTGCACAGTGCGGCGCTGGGCAGCTCGTATCTGGACCTGCGCGCCAACCTGAGGCCGGTGGCGCTGCTGTCGGTCGGCTACGTGCTCTTCGCGACGCTCGCGGTCGGCTGGATCGCCTACCTGGTGGTGCCGGATCTGCCGCTGACCGCCGCCCTGGTGCTGGGGGCGATCATCGCCCCGCCGGACGCCGTCGCCGCCACCGCCATCGCCCGCCGGGTGGGGCTGCCCAGCCGCATGACGACCGTCCTCCAGGGCGAGTCGCTGGTCAACGACGCGACCGCGATCACCGCCTACAAAGTGGCGCTGGCCGCTGCCGTGGGCGAAGGGGCCGCCTGGGCAGGCGCGGTGGGCGAGTTCGCGCTCGCCGCCGTGGGCGGCCTCGGGACCGGGTTGGTCCTGATGGTGCCGCTGCACTGGCTGCGTACCCGGCTGCGCGACCCGCTGCTGCAGAACACCTTGTCGCTGCTCATCCCGTTCGTCGCCTACACCGCGGCCGAGGAGATCGGCGCCTCCGGGGTGCTCGCCGTCGTGGTCGTCGCCCTCTACCTCGGCCATCGTTCCTGGCAGGTCGACTACGCCACCCGGATCCAGGAGGCGGCGGTGTGGCGGATGGTCACCTTCGTCCTGGAGTCGGTGGTGTTCGCGCTGATCGGCCTCCAGTTGCCGGTCGTGCTGCGTGGACTGGGCGACTACGGGGCGGGAGAGGCCGCCTGGTACGCGGTCGCGGTCCTCCTCGCCGTCATCGTCATGCGCTTCGTCTGGGTGCTGCCCGCCAGCTTCCTCCCCGGGGTGCTCACGCCCCGCGGCGGCGACCGCGGGCCCGTCCCCGGCAGGGCCGTGACCGTGATCGTCGGCTGGGCCGGGATGCGGGGCGTGGTCTCGCTGGCCATCGCCTTCTCCGTACCGGAGACCGTGCACGGCGGCGGCGACTTCCCCGCCCGCAACCTGATCCTCTTCCTGGCTTTCACCACCGTCATCGGCACCCTCTGCGTCCAGGGCCTCACCCTGGCGCCGTTGACCCGGCTGCTGCGGATCCCCGGCCGCGACCGGCAGGCCGAGACGCTCCAGGAGGCGCAGGTCCAGTACGAGGCGTCCGAGGCGGCCGGGCAGCGGCTGGACCAGCTGCTCGCCGACGAGCGCAACGCCCTGCCCCAGCCGCTCGCCGACCGGCTGCGCACCGTGGTGGAGCGGCGGCGCAACGCCGTCTGGGAGCGGCTCGGGGCGGTCAACGAGACCACCGGGGAGTCGGCCGACGACACGTTCCGCAGACTGCTGAGGGAGCTGATCGCCGCTGAGCGCGAGGTGTTCGTGAAGCTTCGGGACGAGCGGCGGATCGACGACGAGATGCTGCGCAGGCTCCAGCGCCAGCTGGATCTGGAGGAGGCGGCGGTGTACCGGGAGGCGGCCCAGTAGCTCCTCCGCCCGGGCCCTCGGCCCTCACACCCCGCCGGTGATCACCGCCGCCACCGCGGTGCCGGGCGGGAACGCGCCCTCCTCGGCCAGCGCCGTGAGTCCATAGAGCATCTTGGCGACATAGACACGTTCCAGCGGCAGGCCGTGGCGGTCCGTGAAGTCCTGGGCGAACGCGTCGAGTGCGGGCGTACTCCGGGCGTACCCGCCGCAGTGGAACCGGTCGTCCAACCGCCACTCCCCGGCGCGTGTGCCGAACGCCGCGTCCTGGAGCCGCTCGACCTCCGCCCCGAGGAATCCTCCCTTGAGCACCGGGAACCCGATCGCCCGCTCCCCGGGGCCGAGCCCGGCCGCCAGCCCCGCCACCGTGCCGCCAGTGCCGCAGGCCACCGCGGCCACGTCCGCCCGCCCGCGCAGCTCCCGGCCCAGTTCCGCGCAGCCGTGCACGGCTGCGGCGTTGCTGCCGCCCTCGGGGACGGGGAAGAAGGCGCCGAAGCGCTCGCGCAGCTCCTCCAGCAGCGCCGGATCCGACCTGCGGCGGTACGTGCCGCGGCTGACGAAGTGCAGCCGCATGCCGTCGGCGGCGCAGCGCGCGAGCGACGGGTTGAGCGGGCGGTCGGCCAGCTCCTCGCCCCGTACGACACCGATGGTGGCGAGCCCGAGCAGCCGGCCGGCCGCGGCGGTGGCGCGCAGATGGTTGGAGTACGCGCCGCCGAAGGTGAGCAGGGTGCGCTGACCGGCCGCGGCGGCGGCGCGCACGTTCGGCACGAGCTTGCGCCACTTGTTGCCCGCTATCTCGGGGTGGATGAGATCGTCCCGCTTGAGCAGCAGGCGCACACCGCGGCGCGCGAACCGGCCGTCCGCGATCTCCTGGAGCGGGGACGGCAGCCGCGGCCGCAGCGTGCCGGTCGGATCGGGGGCGGGTGGGGTCACCCGCCCATTGTCCTGTGTGATCGGTCGTCCCCGGCGGCCCGGGGGTGGCGGTCCCTCCGCGTGACCGTGCCCCCGGACAGCCGCGTGCCCGACGTGGCTACGCCACTACTGCATACGCCACTACTTCAGCTGGTCGCGCACGCGCTCGCGCATCTCGTCCATCGGGAAGCCGCGCGGGTCGACCTTGCCCGGCTGCCATTCGAGATGGCCGATGACCGAGCGCTCGGTCCACTTGTGGAAGCGGCAGACGGCGGCCGCGGCCTTCGCGATCGCCGCCAGCTGGGCCTCCGGCCAGGGATCCTCGCCGTCGCCCAGGTTCTCGCACTCGAAGCCGTAGAAGTGCCGGTTGCCGTCCGTGTTGGCCTCGTTGTCGGGCGGCAGCGCCTTCTCGGCGATGACGGCGCGCAGTACGTCGTCGTCGCCGCGTCCCGCGTGGTTGGCGCGCCCGTAGCCGACCAGGTGCACCGTGCCGTCCTTGGCGATCACCCCGTGGCACAGCGGGCCGGGCAGCTCGGGCCAGCCGTCGTAGCAGATCCGCACGGTCCGTTCGGTCCCGGAGGTCACGGTGTGGTGGATCATCACGCCGTGCATCGGCCCCCACGGGCCCATGTGGTTTCTGTTGTGCTCTCTCCAGTCGCCGACCTCCACCACGCGCAGGCCCTCGTCCTCGAGGGCCCGGAGGAAGCGTCCCGCGGACATGGGTGTGGCCATGGCCGCCTCCGTTCGGTCGGTTCGGCGGACGCCTGTCGCGTACCGCCTGGTCACCCACCTTGTACCCGAAAAACGCGCTCTGTGACGACCTGTTCGGATCCTGTGACGAGGGTGTTCGGTTATCGTGCGAGCTGATCCGGCCGACGACGTCCAGGAGAAGCACGGCACGATGGACTACCAGTCAGTTCTCGACGAGGTCGCGGCCGCGGTGGCACCGCAGATCGGGCGCGGGCAGGTGGCGCGGTACATTCCGGCGCTCGCGGCCGTGGACCCGGGTCGGTTCGGGATCGCGCTCGCGGCCGTCGACGGGACCGTGGTCGGGACCGGCGACTGGGAGGTGCCGTTCTCCATACAGAGCATCTCCAAGGCGTTCAGCCTCGCGCTGGTGCTCGCGCAGGACGGCGAGAGCATCTGGCGGCGCGTGGGGCGCGAGCCGTCCGGCAACCCCTTCAACTCCCTGGTGCAGCTGGAGCACGAGAACGGCATCCCGCGCAATCCGTTCATCAACGCGGGCGCGCTGGTCGTCACCGACCGGTTGCAGACGATGACCGGGGACGCCAGCACCACGATGCTGGACTTCCTGCGCGCCGAGAGCGGCAACCCGGAGCTGTCCTTCGACGCCGCCGTCGCCGCCTCCGAGACCGAACACGGGGACCGCAACGCGGCCCTGGCGCACTTCATGGCGAGCTACGGCAACCTCGACAACCCCGTCCCCACGGTGCTGGAGCACTACTTCTGGCAGTGCTCGATCGAGATGAGCTGCCGCGATCTGGCGCTGGCGGGCGGCTTCCTGGCCCGGCACGGGCTGGCGGCGGACGGTTCCCGGCTGCTGTCGCGGCGCGAGGCGAAGCGGATCAACGCGGTGATGCTCACCTGCGGTACGTACGACGCGGCGGGCGACTTCGCGTACCGGGTCGGACTGCCCGGCAAGAGCGGGGTCGGCGGCGGCATCGTCGCGGTGATCCCGGGGCGCTGCACGCTGTGCGTGTGGAGCCCCGGCCTGGACGCGCGCGGCAACTCGGTGGCGGGGGTCGCGGCGCTCGACCACTTCACCACGATCACCGGCTGGTCGGTGTTCTGAGCGCCCTTTCCCGGGCCCGGGGGAGTGCGGTGGCGGCGCGCCGCCCGCCGGGCGCATGGTGGTGACAGGAGGTGTACCGCCATGCGGCACGAGATGCGCGCGGAGTACGAGGAGGGCAGCTCGGGGCGGGTGGCAGGCGCGCCGGTCAAGAGCTGGCACATGGTGCGGGAGATGGGGACGGCGGCGATGTGCGGCCGCGAGCTCGCCCCCGACGCGCAGACCCTGCCCGCGGAGGAGTGGGGCGGCGCCGGGGCGCCGTGCTGCCGTGCCTGTGACGCCGTCTATCTGCGCGAGTGCGATGCCGTCTATCTGCACGAGGTCCCCTGACGGGCCCATGGGCCCCATGGGCCCCGGGGTCCCTAGGCACCTGGGTCCCGGGGTCCCGATGGGTTTGTCGGTGCGGGCTGCGATGCTGGGGCCATGTACCGGGAGCGGGTCGGGCGGCCGACCGGAGCGGTGGTCTGGACCAGGACGGCGGGCAGCGGCCCGCAGCGGGTCCTCCCCGACGGCTGTACGGACCTGATCTGGCGCGCAGCCGGACCGGGCGGCGAGCTGATCGTCGCCGGTCCTGACACCGCCGCGCATCTGGCCGCGGCCCCGCCGGGCACGCGCTTCACCGGGCTGCGTTTCGCCCCCGGTGCCGGGCCCGCCGTCCTCGGGGTGCCCGCGCACGAACTCCGCGACATGCGGGTGGCGTTGGCCGCCCTGTGGCCGGCCGCCGAGGTGCGGCGGCTGGCCGCGCTGCTGGCGGAGGCGGGCGCGGATGCGGAGGCGGACGCGGGCGAGGTCGCGGGCGGCGCCGTCGGCCGGGTCCTGGAGACGGCGGCGGAGCGTCGGCTGCGCGCCGCGGGGCCGCCGGACCCGGTGCTGGGCGAGGTGGTGGCGCGGCTGCGCGGCGGGTGGCCGGTGGCGGCCGTCGCCGAGCGGGTGGGCCTGAGCGAGCGCCAGCTGTACCGGCGTTCGCTGGCCGGGTTCGGCTACGGCCCGAAGACCCTGGCCCGGGTGCTGCGGTTGCGCCGGGCGCTGGCGGCGGCCCGCACGGGGACCGGCTTCGCCGAGGCGGCGGCAGCGGCGGGCTACGCCGACCAGGCCCACCTCGCGCGGGAGGTGCGGGCGTTGGCCGGGGTGCCCCTGGGGACGCTGCTCGGCGATCTGGCGGTCACCGCCTAGCCGAGCGGCGCGAAGAGGTCCACGCCGTTGCCGTCCGGGTCCCGTACGACGGCGTACCGCTGACCCCAGAAGGCGTCCCACGGCTCCTTGTGGCCCTCGGCACCGGCGGCCACCAGCTCGGCGTAGACCTTGTCGACGTCCGCGGGGCTGTCGCAGAGGAACGCCAGGCCGGTGCGGCCCGCGCCGGGGACCGGGGCCCAGTCCGGGTCGAAGGAGCGCACGGTCTCATCGGTGTCCCACAGCAGGCGCAGGCCCCCGGGCAGGGCCGCCTCGACATGGGGCAGGGTGTCGGAGTCGGCCGGAATGTCCAGGCCGAGCCGCCGGTAGAACGCGAGGGACGCCGCCATGTCCGTCACGACCAGGCCGATGGCGTCGAATCGAGGTGTCATGCGGGCAGCGTAGGCAGGGGCCGGGCGGCGGGTCTTGAACGAATCGGACGCCGGCGCCCGGTCCGGGATCGGGAGAGACCGTCGCGCCGCGTCACGGGCAGCGGAGCCCTCGCGTCACGGGCAGTGGAATCCGCACGGGCAGCCGGGCCACCGCCTCACGGGCGGGCCGAGCCACCGTCTCACGGGCAGCGGACGACCTGCCCCGCGTACGACAGATTGCCGCCGAAGCCGAACAGCAGCACCGGGGCGCCCGACGCGATCTCGCCGCGCTCCACCAGCTTGGACAGCGCGAGCGGGATGCTGGCGGCCGAGGTGTTGCCGGACTCCACGACGTCGCGGGCGATGACGGCGTTGACCGCGCCGAGCTTGCGCGCCACCGGCTCGATGATCCGCAGGTTCGCCTGGTGCAGGACGACGGCGGCGAGCTCCTCCGGCACCACTCCCGCCCGTTCGCACACCTGACGGGTGATCGGCGGAAGCTGGGTGGTGGCCCACCGGTAGACGGCCTGCCCCTCCTGGGTGAACCGCGGCGGCGTGCCCTCGATCCGGACCGCGTGGCCCATCTCCGGCACCGAGCCCCACACCACGGGCCCGACCCCCGGCGCGTCGCCCGCGCCCTCGGGGGCGTCTTCCGCCACCACCACGGCGGCTCCGGCGCCGTCGCCCAGCAGGACGCACGTCGAGCGGTCGGACCAGTCGGCGACCTCGGTGAACTTCTCCGCGCCGATCACCAGGGCGCGGGTGGCGGCACCGGCCCGTATCGCGTGGTCGGCGGTGGCCAGGGCGTGGGTGAAGCCCGCGCAGACGACGTTGAGGTCCATGGTGGCGGGGCTGCCGAGGCCGAGCCGGGCGGCGACGCGGGCGGCCATGTTGGGGCTGCGGTCCAGGGCCGTGGAGGTGGCCACCAGGACGAGGTCGATGTCGGCGGGGCTGAGTCCGCTGTTCGCGAGGGCCTTGGCGGCGGCCTCGGCGGCCATCTCGTCCACGGTCTCGTCGGGGCGGGCGATGTGCCGGGTACGGATGCCCACGCGGCTGCGGATCCACTCGTCGCTGGTGTCGACGATCGCCGCGAGGTCGTCGTTGGTGAGCACCTTCGCGGGCTGGTAGTGGCCCAGAGCCAGTATGCGTGAGCCGGTCATCGGACCGTCCCCCTTCACCGTTGGCGGCAGTGCCACGTCCTGCTGTCTGCCGGTCGTCGTCCGTCGCCGTTGGTCGTCAAGGTGCCGTTCAACGCGCCGTTCAAAGTGTCGTCTCCCCAGTCTTGGGTCCCCGCGGCCCGCCGGGTGGGCCGGTATCCACCAACATTGCGCCGGAAGATCTGGAGCTTTCACCCTTCCGGACTCGCCGGTAGGGAATCGCGGGCGACGGGCCGCACCGTCCCGGCACCGCGGCCGCCGGCCCGGCGACCGCGACGGCCAGGTCACCGAGCGCCTGGAGATCACGCGACCGAGTGGTCAATGCGTGCGGGCGCGCGTTCACTCGAACGAGGGCTATTCCGCTGTCGAAAATGGTTTCTGCAGCGCCGAGCGCGGTAATCGGTCCCTACGCTCGCCTGCACGCCATTCCCCACCCCTGTGAGACCGCGATGCAACAGGCCGCGCGACGAGCCACGCCCGTGTCGTACGCCCGGACGTACTCGACCGGCACCTGTGCCGTGGTCGAGTGCCACGGCGAGGTGGACATCGACGGTGCGCTGGAGATCGGCCCGCCTCTGGACGCGGCCACCGGCGGCACCGCCCCCGTGGTCGTCGTCGATCTGACCCCGGTCACCTTCCTGGACTGCTCCGGCCTGGCCCTGCTGTGCCGCGCACACCGCCGCACGCGCGAGCGCGCGGCGCGGCTGCGCGTGGTGTGCGCGGACCGGGCCGTACTGCGTACGTTCCGGGCGTGCGGGCTGACCGAGGTGCTCGACCCGCTGCCCACGCTGGGGGCGGCCCTCGACGGCGAGGCGCCGGGCAGGGGCGGATGACGCACGGAGGCCCGCCGTCCCCGGTGGGGACGACGGGCCGCGTGGCGGGGGGTGGGTTCCGGGTGACTCGGGTCGGTGTGCCGGTTGGGGCCCGCCGGTCAGACGGGCCGTGGACGCGTCACTTGGCGGTGCGGAACCCCGCCTTGTCGAACGCGGCCTTGTCGAACGCCGCCGCGTCGACCGAGGCGAGGCCGTTGGCCCACAGCTGCTCGACCCGGTTGATCTCGTTCGCGTCCGGCTGTGCGTTGGTGCAGGACGGGCCGGGGCCGCCGCCGGACATGAGCTCGCTGCACGGACCCTGGTAGTGGTCCGGCAGGCCGAGGACGTGTCCGGTCTCGTGGGCGGTGACCCGGGTTGAGTCGTACTCCTGGTTCTGGGCGTAGTCGAGGAAGATGTAGCCGTTGCCGTGGCCGTCGGTGCTCGCGTAGGAGCCGCGCGGGTCGTCGCCCTCGCGGTACTCGAAGTCGGCGTTGCCGCCCTCGACCAGCTCCACGTTGTCGACGGAGGCGTTCCATATCTCGGCGCTGCGCGCTATCTGCGCCCGGAAGGTGGGCGCGCCGCTGGCGTCGTAGGTGACGGTGACGCTCGCGGCGCCGGCGTTCTTGGCCTGCTTGGCCTTGGCCGACTTCAGCACGGCCTCGAAGAACGCCTTGGCGTCGGCCTGGTCGGCCGAGTCCGAGACGTAACCCGACGAGGCGGCGGGCCGCGCGGAGTGGTCGGCGGTGGCCGCGGAGGCCGGCACGGCGGAGAGCGCCGCGGTCAGGCCGAGGCCGACGGTGGCGGCGAGCGCCAACTTGGGGAAACTCATGTGGGGGGCTCCTCATCGTCCGTGGGGTCCCTGGGGCGCGGTGATGTGGGGATGCGCCCCAGGGGCCTTGGGATGAACTGTTGGTGCCGCAGAGTCTCGGCCAGATTCGGCGCTGTGCGGAGATACCAACCAGCGATAGCACGGTGCTATAACCCGACCGCAAGAACGCGAAAGTTGGGCACGTTCGGGTGGTTTAAAACTCTGGTGTGGCGTGTCAAGACGCCGTTATGCTCGCGCCGTGGAGCTCGAAGTCAGGCACCTTCGTGCGCTGTGCGCCATCGCCGACAACGGCAGCGTACGCAAGGCCGCGCGGCAACTGGGCATGACCCAGCCCTCCCTGACCACGCAACTCCGCCGGATCGAGAACGCCATCGGCGGTGAGCTCTTCTCCCGCGAGCCGACCGGCACCACCCTCACCCCGCTCGGCCGCTCCGTGCTCTCCCGGGCGCGGCCCATCGTGGCCGAGATGAACGCCCTGATCGCCGAGGCGCGGACGGCGGCCGGACGCGCCGCCGACGCGCGGTTGCGGATCGGCAGCACCGGCAGTCGCGCGGTGCCGGGCTGGCTGCGCCGGCTGCGGCTCCGGTTCCCCGCCGCCGACCCCACCATCCGTACCGACGCGTCGCCGAACACGCTGCTTCAGATGGTCGCCGCCCACCAGCTCGACGTCGTCTTCGTACACGAGGTCGAGGGCTCTCCGCTGCGCGTTCCCGAGGGGGTCGAGGAGCGTGTACTCGTGGCGCGCGAACCGCAGTTCGTCGCCCTGCCCGAGACCCATCCGGCCGCGCGCCGCCCGGTGGTGGCGCTGGCCGACCTGGCCGCCGACCAGTGGATGGTCGACCCGGCGGTGGACGGGGAGGCCGCGGGCGTGCGCCGGATGCTCGCCGCCGCGGGCTTCGAGCCGCGGGTGGTGTACGGCGACTACCTGACCGCGGTCGACCTGGTGGCCGCCGGGGAGGTCGTCACCCCCTGCCAGCCCACCTCCCGGTCCCGGCCGGGCATGACCGTCCGCCCCTTGGAGGGCGATCCGCTGACGGTCCGTCTCCTCCTCGCCGCCCGGCCCGGCGCCGCCGCGCCGCTGGGCATCGACGAGGTGTACGAGGATCTCGCGGCCGCCTACCGCGAGATCGCGTGGGCCAGCCCCGCGTACCGCGAGTGGCTGGTCCGCAACGACACCCCGCCACCGCTGCTCCAGGCCCGCGGCCGGGTGCCGGTGGCCTGAGCCGCCGATGCCGCGGGCGGTGCCGAGTCGCCCGGCTCGCGGCGCGTCGTCAGTCCTGCGGCGTGACGCCCAATGACCGGATGAGCTGGTTCAGTTCCTCGCGGAAGAGCTTGTCCGGGCTGAGGGTCTGGGTGGCGAGATGGCCGTAGACCTCCAGCGACACCAGGCCGTGCAGGTGGCTCCAGACGCGCAGGGCGAGGGCCACGCCGGCCGGGGGCAGGTCGGGAAAGGCCGGGCGGACCTTGTCGAGCAGGCCGGCGTCGAAGTCGGACCACTGGAAGTCGCTGCCCTCATAGAGGCGTTCGGCGTGCGGCCAGGCGGCGGCGGCGAGCGCGGTGAGGCCGGTGCACACCCGGCGGGCGGCGTCCGGGGCGGCCCCGCCCTCAGGCGGGCGGTAGCCGGGAACCGGGTCGCCGTAGACGAGGCGGAATCCCTCGGGGTTGGCCAGCGCCCAGTCCCGGAAGGCGCGTGCCCACGCCTCGATCCGGGCGGCGGCGTCCCCGGCGGGGGCGGCGGCCCAGGCGGCCTCCACGGTGTCGGCCAGCGCGGTGTACACGTCGTTGACAAGCGTGGTGACCAGGTCGTCGCGGGTGGCGAAGTAGCCGTAGATGGCGTTGGCGGTCATGCCCATCTCGCGGGCGATGGCCCGCAGCGTGATCGCGTCCGGCCCGCCTGAGGACATCAACCGGAGCGCGACCTCTTTGATCTCGGCCGTCGTCTCGGTCCGCAGCCGCTCGCGGCGCCCCCTGGTGCTTCCCATGACCGGCACTCTACAGCGTCACTTTTACCGATTGCCGTATCAAAACTTCACGCCGTATAGTTTCGCAACGCCGTGAAGAAGCGGCTCCGTGAGAGACGGCTGTGCCGAACAGCCGCACGGAACAGGGGAACAGGGGAGAGCCATGCACATCGGAGTCATCGGAGCCACCGGCACCATCGGCGGCCGCGTCGTCGCCGAGGCCTGCGACCGGGGGCACCATGTCACCGCGTTCAGCCGGAACGCCGACGGGATCGCCGAGGGCCGGGAGAGCGTCACCTGGAAGAGCGTCGACGTCTTCGACGCCGGCGCCGTCGCCGCGGTCCTGCCCGGCATGGATGTACTGATCAGTGCCTACCAGCCGGGCAACGCCGCCAAGGACTTCGCGGACACGGTGGCCCGTTCGATCGCCGATCCCACGGTCTACGCCACCGCCGCGCGGGCACTGCTGAAGGCGCTGGAGGCCCATCCGAGGACCCGGCTGATCGTGATCGGCGGCGCCGGCAGCCTGGAGGTCGAGCCCGGACTCGTCCACGCCGACTCCGACGCGCACCTGTACGAGAGCCTGGACGCGCTCGGACTGCCGAGGGAGTACGCCGCCGCGGTGCGCGGCCACCGGGACGCCCTGGACGTGCTACGCACCTCCAACCGGCTGTGGACCTATTTCAGCCCCGCCGAGAACATCGCGCCCGGGGAGCGCACGGGCCGCTTCCGGATCGGCGGCGACCAGCCGGTCCTCGACGCCGACGGGCTCAGCCGGATCTCCGTGGAGGACGCCGCCGTCGCCCTCGTCGACGAGGCGGAGCTGCCCCGTTTCGCCCAGCGCCGCTTCACCATCGGCTACTGAACGGCCGCCCGCGGGCCGACGTTGTCGCGCACCCCCGGTGCGCGGGACGAAAAGACCGCACCCGGAGCCCTGTCGGGCTCCGGGTGCGGTCGAGGCGGGGCAAAGAGGCCGGTCAGGCCTGCTTCGTCTCCCAGAAGATCTTGTCGATCTGGGCGATGTACTCCAGCGCCTGCTGGCCGGTCGCCGGGTCGTTGGACGCCTTGGCCGCGCTCAGGGCCTTCAGGGTGTCGTTGATCAGCTGGTGCAGCTCGGGGTACTTCTCGAAGTGCGGCGGCTTGAAGTAGTCGCTCCACAGCACCGACACGTGGTGCTTGGCGAGCTCCGCCCGCTGCTCCTTGATGCTGAGCGCGCGGGTGCGGAAGTCCTGGTCCGTGTTGGCCTGGTACTTCTCCTGGATGGCCTTGACCGACTCGGCCTCGATGCGTGCCTGGGCCGGGTCGTAGACGCCGCAGGGAAGGTCGCAGTGGGCGCTGACCTTTACCTTGGGGGCGAACAGGCGGGAGAGCATAGAGCTGTCCTTCCTCGTGATCGTCTTCTCAGGTGCGAGATTACTCGGTGCGGGAAGGCTTTTCTCGGGCGGCCCGGGGGACTTAGGCCAAAAGTCCAGTGCCAGCCTGGGCCCAGTGGAGGATCGGACCGGAGGTGCCGGATGCAGGAGCAGGTGCGCGATCGCGGGCCGGAGCGGGGCCGTGAACGTCATGGGCTGCTGCGGATAGGGCTGGCGGAGGTCTACAACCCGTCGATGGTGCCCACCCTCGGTCCCGGTGACCGCCTCGTGGTCCGGTACGGCGCTGCCGTGCGGCCGGGTGACGTGGTGGTGCTGCGGCACCCGTTCCGGCAGGACCTGCTGATCGTCAAGCGGGTGGTGGAGCGGCGTGACGGCGGTTGGTGGGTGCGCGGCGACAACCCGTACGTGGTGAACGACAGCCGGGAGTTCGGCGTGGTGCCGGACGAGCTGGTGGTCGGCCGGGCCTGGGTCCGGCTGCGGCCGCCGCCCGGAGCCGTGCCCGGTGCTCAGCGCTCCGTGGCCGGCGTTCTGTCCTGGGTGGCGTCGGCCGTGCGGCCGCTGTCGTCGGGGCGTTCCCGGCGCCGGGCGCGGTCCGAACGCTCGGCGTCCAGACGCTTGCGGGCGCGGTAGGCCGCCACGTTCGCCCGGGTGGCGCAGCGGTCGGAGCAGTACCGCCTGGAGCGATTTGTCGATGTGTCGAGATACGCGTTGCGGCAGGGTGGCGCCTCGCAGATGCCCAGGCGGTCGGCGCCGAGCTCGGTGAGCTGGAAGGCCAGGCCCATGGAGGCGGTGGCGGTGTAACCGGCGCTCGCGTTGGCCGCGTAGTCGGCGATGTGCATGTGCCAGTGCGGGCGGCCGTCCTCGTCGCGGAGCTCGTGTCCGGAGATCTGCGGGCTCACCGGGAACTCCAGCAGCAGCGCGTTGAGCAGGTCCACGGCCCGCACCTCGTCGCCCTCGGCGGCCGCCTCGAAGACCGCGCGCAGCCGGGCGCGGGCGGCGCGCAGCCGGGTGACGTCGGCGTCGGTCGCCCGGCGGGCCGCCTGCCCGCCGGCGGCGAAGAGCTCGCGCACCGCCTCCACCGAGGTGAGGGTGTCCGCGCCGCGTGCGGGCTCCTCGCTGTTCACCAGGCGCACAGCGAGATCGGAGTAATAGGCCAGTTCCACTTGTGGTCCTTACGAGGGCGGAATAGGTTCGGTAACGCCTGATATGGCTACGAGGGTATTACGACTTCGGAGGCGCGCAATGACGGAAACCCTTGCTGCGGACTGGGGCGGGTGGCAGCGGAGCTGGGACCGGCAGCAGGAGTGGTACCTGCCGGACCGCGAGGAGCGGTTCCGGGTCATGCTGGACGCGGTGGAGGCCGTGGTCGGCCCGCGGCCGCGGGTACTCGACCTCGCCTGCGGTACGGGCAGCATCTCCGACCGTTTGCTGAACCGGTTCCCCCAGGCGACGAGCACCGGGGTGGACCTGGACCCCGCGCTGTTGACCATCGCCCGCGGCCACTTCGCGGGCGAGCCGCGCGCCGAGTTCGTCACGGCGGACCTGCGGGACCCGGACTGGACGGCCCGCCTCCCGCACCGCCGGTACGACGCGGTGCTCACCGCGACCGCCCTGCACTGGCTGGGCGCCGACGAACTGCGCGTGCTGTACGGGCAGCTCGCCGCGGTGGTCCGGGACGGCGGGATCTTCGTCAACGCCGACCACATGCCGGACGAGAGCAGCCCGCGGCTGAACGCGGCCGACCGCGCGTACCGGCACGCCCGCCAGGAGCGGGCCAGGCGGGAAGGAGCACAGGACTGGGCGGACTGGTGGCGGGCCGCCGCCCAGGACCCGGTGCTCGCGGACGTGGTCGCCGAGCGCTTCGGGATCTTCGGAAACCCGGCCGACGGGGACCACGGCGAGGACAAGGTCTATCCCGCCGCCTGGCACATGGACGCGCTGCGCGCCGCCGGCTTCGGCGAGGTGCGCACCGCCTGGTGCTCGCTCACCGACGCGGCGGTGCTGGCGCTGAAGTAGCCGCAGCGGCCGGAGTAATCGGGTCCTCATCCGACGTCACCCGGTGTCCACGCCGGTCGGCCGACGCCGGCCGGCCGACGGCCCGGGAGCACGGCAGAGCGGGCGGTACGGGGTGTCCGCACTCCGTACCGCCCGCCCGTCATCGATCGCCTCAGAGCACCTTCGACAGGAACGCCTTCGTCCGCTCGTGCTGCGGGTTCGTCAGCACCTCGCGGGGGTTGCCGGACTCGACGACCACGCCGTCGTCCATGAAGACGACCGAGTCGCCGACCTCGCGGGCGAAGCCCATCTCGTGGGTGACCACGACCATCGTCATGCCCTCCTCGGCCAGGTCGCGCATGACGTCGAGGACGTCGCCGACCAGCTCCGGGTCGAGCGCCGAGGTGGGCTCGTCGAAGAGCATCAGCTTGGGCTCCATGGCCAGCGCCCGCGCGATGGCGACGCGCTGCTGCTGCCCGCCGGAGAGCTGGGAGGGGTAGTTGCGCGCCTTGTCGGCCAGCCCCACCCGGTCCAGCAGCTTCAGCGCGCGCTCCCGCGCGACCGCCTTGGCCTCGCCCTTGACCTGGATGGGCGCCTCCATGACGTTCTCCACCGCGGTCATGTGCGGGAAGAGGTTGAAGCGCTGGAAGACCATGCCGATGTCCCGGCGCTTGGCGGCGACCTCGCGGTCCCGCAGCTCGTAGAGCTTGTTGCCCTGCTGCCGGTAGCCGACCAGCTCGCCGTCGACGTACAGCCGCCCGGAGTTGATCTTCTCCAGGTGGTTGATACAGCGCAGGAAGGTGGACTTCCCGGAGCCGGACGGTCCGATCAGGCAGAACACCTCACCGGGCGCGACCTCCAGGTCGATGCCCTTGAGGACCTGGACGGCACCGTAGGACTTGTGGACGCCTTCGGCCTTCACCATGGCAGTCATCAGAAACCTCCCTTGGGGCGGCCGAGCGAGATGAGGTTGGCGCGGACGCGCTGCAGCACCGTCGGCGGCAGGCTGCGGCTGGAGCCACGCGCGTAGTACCGCTCAAGGTAGTACTGGCCGACGCTCAGCACCGAGGTGAGGATCAGGTACCAGGTGGCGGCCAGGAAGAGCATCTCGGCCGGGGCCCCGGAGTTCTGGCCGATCTCCTGGGCGCCCTGGAGCAGGTCCCAGTACTGCACGGCGAACACCAGCGAGCTGGTCTTGAGCATGTTGATGAACTCGTTGCCGGTCGGCGGCACGATCACCCGCATCGCCTGCGGCAGCACGACCCGGCGCAGCGTCTTGGCGTGGCTCATGCCCAGCGCGTGCGCCGCCTCGGTCTGCCCCTCGTCGACGGCCTGGAGGCCGGCGCGGCAGATCTCCGCCATGTACGCGGCCTCGTTCAGGCCGAGACCCAGCAGAGCGGCCAGGAACGGGGTCATGAAGTCCGACCACTCGTCCTGGTAGATGGGGCCCAGGTTGATGTACTGGAAGATCAGGCCCAGGTTGAACCAGAGCACCAGCTGCACGTAGACCGGGGTGCCGCGGAAGAACCAGATGTACCCCCAGGCCACGGCCTGGGTCACCGGGTTCTTCGACAGCCGCATCACCGCGAGGATGATGCCGAGGACCACGCCGAGCACCATCGAGGCGATGGTGATCCACACGGTCTTGCCGACGCCCTTGAGGACCTCGTGGTCGAAGAAGTTGTCCGGGATGGCGCCCCAGTTCACCTTGCCCTGGGAGAACGCGTAGACCAGCATGCCCAGCAGGGCGACGATCACGACGGCGGCGACCCAGCGCCCGTAGTGCCGGACCGGGATGGCCTTCATGTCCTCGGGCGCGGGGGACGACGGCGGGGTGTCCCCGGGACCCCGCTTGTCGATGTCAACAGTCACGAATGATGCCTTTCAGTGCGAGCGACGAGCGGACGGGATCACTTGCCACCGTTGACGATGGCCTGGTCCACCGCGCCGTCCTCGGCGCCCCACTTTTCGAGGATCTTCTTGTACTCGCCGGACGTGATGACCGCGTCGAGCGCTGCCTTGAGGGCGTTCCGCAGCTGGGGGTCGCCCTTGCCGACCGCGATGCCGTACGGCGCCGCCTCGACCTGGTCGCCCACCAGCTCGAAGTCCTCGCCGCCGCCGGAGGTGCGGACCGCGTAGGCCGCGACCGGGAAGTCGCTGGAGGCGGCGTCGGCGCCGCCGCCCTTCAGCCGGACCTGGGCCTCGGTGTCCTTGGCGAACGCCTCGATCTCGATCTTGCCCTTGTCGCCGCACTCCTTCGACTGGGCCTTGGCCAGGTCGTGCGAGACGGTGGCGCGCTGGACGACGATCTTCTTGCCGCACAGGTCGTCCCAGGTCGTGATCCCCTGGTTGTCGCCCTTACGCGTGTAGATCGAGACGCCGGCGGTCAGGTAGTCGACGAAGTCGACGCCTTCGCCGACCTTCTTGCCGCTGTCCGGGTCGACGCCCTCCTGGCGGCCCTTGTTGTCCGTCATGGCGGACATCGCGATGTCGAACCGGCCCGACTTGAGGCCGGTGATCAGGCCGTCGAAGTCGCCGTTGCTGAACTTCATCTTCACGCCGAGCTGCTTGCCCATGGCGTCGGCGAGGTCGATGTCGAGGCCGATGACCCGGCCGTTCTTGCGGAACTCGACCGGCGGGTAGCTGATGTCCGACCCGACCTCGATCACGCCCGCGGACTGGACCTTCTTCGGCAGCATGCCGAAGAGCGGGGCGCCCGAGGTCCGGTCGGAGATCTTGTCCCGCTGGTCGCCACATCCCGACAACAGGAGGGATCCGGTGACCGCGATCGCGGCGACGGCGGCCAGGCTTGACCTGGCCGCGCCTGCGCGGCGGGTGGTGCTTGCGGTCATTCTTCGTCCTCCTGCGGATAAGGGGTAAGGGCTGGAGTGTGGGGGGTCGGGGCACACACCTTCGGATGTCGCGACCTCGTGTGATTGGGGAATCCTGCCATCTGGACGGGCTCGAACGGATGGGTAGCTATGTCAAAATCGGATAACGGGTGACCCCCGTCCGCGCACCAGGCCGGAACCCCAGGCGGGCCGTACGGCAAGAAGTGGAATGAAACGTTCCGCGCATGCGCATTGTCTCAGTACGTGGACACCTGACCGTGGATGCGCCACTTCCATCCCACTTCGGCGTGAACGCGAAGTTTCCGTGCGGCATCGCGACGGAACTCACTCGTCCCCGGAAGCGCTCTTCCGGTAGAAAAGACGGTTACACCCCTCACCCGGGGCTCAGGGCGCGTGTGCGGCGCGCCCGGCGTACGTACCTCACCCCCGCATGGCAGGAATCTGTCGGCGGGGAAGCGGACGCGGTGCCCGCCCGTTCTCAACCAGGAACGGCCACCCTCAGCAGATATACGACAAAGGGGTCAGAAACGTGTCAGCGGAGATCGTGAATCCTCGCAACGACAGCATCAGCGACAGCGGCACGGCCGCGGAGAGGGCCGGCGGTGACGAAGACGAGTTCTTCGACCCGGCCTTCGCGCTGCATCGGGGCGGCAAGATGGCGGTCCAGGCGACCGTGCCGGTGCGGGACAAGGACGACCTGTCCCTCGCCTACACGCCGGGCGTCGCCAAGGTCTGCAGCGCCATCGCCGAGCAGCCCGAACTCGTCCACGACTACACCTGGAAGTCCCAGGTCGTCGCCGTCGTGACGGACGGCAGCGCGGTGCTCGGACTCGGTGACATCGGGCCGGAGGCGTCCCTGCCCGTGATGGAGGGCAAGGCGATCCTCTTCAAGCAGTTCGGCGGCGTGGACGCGGTGCCGATCGCCCTCGACTGCCGGGACGCCGACGAGATCGTCGAGACCGTCGCCCGGCTCGCGCCGTCCTTCGGCGGCGTCAACCTGGAGGACATCTCCGCCCCCCGCTGCTTCGAGATCGAGCGCAAGCTCCAGGAGCGCGTGGACATCCCGATCTTCCACGACGACCAGCACGGCACCGCCGTCGTCACTCTCGCCGCCCTGCGCAACGCGGCGACGCTGACCGACCGCGACCTCGGCTCGCTGCGCGCCGTGATCTCCGGCGCGGGTGCCGCCGGGGTGGCCATCGCCAAGATCCTCGTCGGGGCGGGCATCGGAGACGTCGCGGTGTGCGACCGCAAGGGCATCGTCTCCGCCGACCGCGAGGACCTCACCGACGTCAAGCGCGAGCTCGCGGGCTTCACCAACAAGGCCGGGTTGACCGGCTCCCTGGAGAGCGCGCTGGACGGCGCCGACGTCTTCATCGGCGTCAGCGGCGGTACGGTCCCGGAGCCCGCCGTCGCCCGCATGGCGCCCGGCGCCTTCATCTTCGCCATGGCCAACCCGACCCCGGAGATCCACCCGGACGTCGCCCACAAGTACGCGGCCGTCGTCGCCACCGGCCGCAGCGACTACCCGAACCAGATCAACAACGTGCTCGCCTTCCCCGGCATCTTCGCCGGCGCCCTCCAGGTCCGGGCCTCCCGGATCACCGAGGGTATGAAGCTCGCCGCCGCCGAGGCGCTGGCCGCCGTCGTCGCCGACGAGTTGAGCGCGGACAAGGTCATCCCGTCGCCGTTCGACGAGCGGGTCGCCCCGGCCGTGACCGCCGCGGTCGCGGCGGCCGCCCGCGCGGAGGGCGTCGCCCGCCGCTGAGGCGCCGGGGGCTCCACCCCGGACGTCGTCCTGGCTGAGTCCCCAGGGGCCTGGTGCCCCGGACGTCGTCCGCGTCACCTCACGTACGGCCACCCAAGGCGGTACGGGCCACCCGGCCCGTACCGCCTTCGGCTTGCCGGCCCCGACGGCCTTCGGCTTGCCGCCTCGACGGCCTTCGGCTTGCCGCCTCGACGGCCTTCGGCTTTGCCGCCCCGTACGCAAGACCGCCACACCCCGTACGCCCCGCATTCAGCGGAGTCCGATGTCATACGCAGCGCCGTGCCCGAGAGCGCGGCCGTCACCCCTGTCCCGACCAGACATGGAGCAGCGTATGAGCCTGGATCGCCGCAACCTCCTCAAAGCCGCAGCGGCAGCCGGGGCGTTGAACGTCCTGTGGCCGCTCAGCGCCGGGCTGAGCCCGGCTCAGGCACGCGAGGCCGCCGAACAGCTCGGGGCCGCATGGGACGCCGCGCCCTTCACGCTCGGCGTGGCCTCCGGCGACCCGCTGCCCGACAGCGTCGTGCTGTGGACCCGGCTGGCCCCCGAACCCCTCGCCGCGGAGCAGCCGCTGCCCGACTCCGTGGACGTCGACTGGGTGGTGGCCCGCGACCGCGACCTGCGCCAGGTGGTCGCCCGGGGGACCGTGCCGGCCACCGCCGCCCTCGGCCACAGCGTCCATGTGACCGTCTCGGGGCTGGAGCCGGGACGTCGCTTCTGGTACGCCTTCCGGGCACTGGGCAAGCGCAGCCGGGTGGGCCGCACCCGCACCGCCCCGGCGGGCCGGGTCGCGAGCGTCCGCTTCGCCTCCGCCAACTGCCAGGCCTTCCACGACGGTTACTACCCGGCCCATCGGGGCATCGCCCGCGAGGACATCGCGTTCGTCGTCCACCTCGGCGACTACATCTACGAGCACGGACAGGTCGGCGGGCAGGCGCTGCGCGACCACGAGGGCCCCGAGGTCTTCACCCTCCCCGAGTACCGGCGCCGCCACGCCCTCTACAAGAGCGACCCGGCGCTGCGCGAGGCGCACGCCGCCCACCCGTGGTTCCTCACCTGGGACGACCACGAGGTCGTCAACGACTACAGCGGAACCCGCGGCGGCTCCTTCGCCAAGCGGCGCGCGGCCGCGTACCAGGCGTGGTACGAGCACATGCCCCATCGGGACCCGGCCGCCTCCACAGGTGGCACCGCCCTGCCCGCCGAACCCCGCATCCACCGGGTCCGCCACTGGGGCGGCCTGCTGGAGCTGACCGTGCTCGACCTGCGGCAGTTCCGGTCCGAGCAGAACCTGCCGGACGGCACCATCCTCGGCGCCGCGCAGCGCGCCTGGCTCGGCCGGGGCATCGACCGGGCGCCGGACACCTGGCACTGCTGGGTCAACTCGATCATGCTCAGCCAGCTGCGCGGCAAGCCGGGCGGCGGGTACATGTTCACGGACCAGTGGGACGGCTTCCTGACGGAGCGCAAGGACGTGCTCGGCCAGGTGCGGCGCAGCGGCCTGGAGGACCTGGTCGTCATCACCGGCGACTGGCACTCCGCCTTCGTGGGCGACATACGCCCCGACTTCGACGACGCGGACGCGCCGGTCATCGGCACGGAGTTCACCGCGCACTCCGTCACCTCGGGCGCGTACTCGGCGGACTGGAACGCCGCCAACGGCCCGCTGATGGGCCGGGCCAACCCGCACCTGCAGTACTTCGAGGGCAACCGCTACGGCTACGACGTCTACGAGGTCACTCCGGAGCGCTGGACCACACACCTGCGGGTGGTCGGCGACCGCCGCGACCCGGCCTCCCCGGTGACCACGCTGACCCGGTTCCACGTGGACCGGGGCCGGGCGGGCGCGTACGAGGACGAGGCGACGAAGGGCTCTCCGGCGCAGTACCGGAGGGACTGACCGCGCGCACGGCTCCGGAGGGGGCGCGGCACAGAAGGGGGAACGCGGCGCGGCGACACGGTGGGCGACGGGACACGGAAGGGGGACGCGGCGCGGCGACACGGAAGGGCGACGGGACACGGAACGGGGGACGCGGCGCGTGTCACATGGTCCCGTGGTTCCGCCGCGTCCCCGCCGCGCCCTATGGTCGGGATCATGTTCGCTGCCTACGCCGCACGTATCGATCCCGACCAGCCGCTCAACGGCCTCGAACTGGGCGAACGCCCCGAGCCGACCGTGCGCCACGGCTGGACGACCGTCAACGTCAAGGCGGCCTCCCTCAACCACCACGACCTGTGGTCGCTGCGCGGGGTCGGCCTCGGCGAGGAGTCGCTGCCGATGATCCTGGGCTGCGACGCGGCCGGGATCGACGAGGACGGCAACGAGGTCGTCCTCCACTCCGTCATCGGGCAGACCGGCCACGGTGTCGGCCCCGGTGAGCCGCGCTCCATCCTCACCGAGCGCTACCAGGGCACGTTCGCCGAGCGGGTCGCCGTACCCACCTGGAACCTGCTGCCCAAGCCCAAGGAGCTGTCCTTCGAGGAGGCGGCCTGCCTGCCGACGGCATGGCTGACCGCGTACCGCATGCTCTTCACCAACGCCTCGGTGCGGCCCGGCGACAGCGTCCTGGTGCAGGGCGCGGGCGGCGGGGTGGCCACCGCCGCGATCGTCCTGGGCGCCGCCGCCGGACTGCGCGTCCTCGCCACCAGCCGCGACGAGGCCAAGCGCAAGCGCGCGCTGGACCTCGGCGCCGAGGGCGCGTACGCCCCGGGGGAGCGGCTGCCGCGCCGGGTGGACGCGGTGATCGAGACGGTGGGCGCCGCGACCTGGTCGCACTCGGTGAAGTCGCTCAAGCCCGGCGGCACACTGGTCATCTCGGGCGCCACCTCCGGCCCGAACCCCAAGGCGACGGAGCTGAACCGCATCTTCTTCCTGGAGCTGAAGGTCATCGGCTCGACCATGGGGACCAAGGAGGAACTGGAGGACCTGCTGAGCTTCTGCGCGGCGCGCGGCGTACGGCCGGTCATCGACTCGGTGCTGCCGCTGGACCGGGCCCGCGAGGGCTTCGAGAAGATGGCGGGCGGCGAGCAGTTCGGCAAGGTCGTCCTGACGGTGTGAGCGTGGCCTCGACGGTATGAGAGGTCCTCACCCCTGCTGCGGGGCCTCCGGGGTGAAGCTCCGCAGCAGGTGGTAGCGCCTGACCGTGGCGCCCAGGAACCCGGGGAACTCCAGCACCTTCTCCCAGGCGGGTGAGGGCGCGCCGGCGACCGCCGCGAAGGACTCGTCGTACGCCTCCTCGCTGGTCCACTCCGCGTAGTTGAACACCCGGTCCTCCGCCGAGCCCAGGTGCGCCTCGCCATCGGCCAGCAGATGGAAGTGCGCGCCCAACAGCCCGCAGCCGGGGCTGGACGTGGTGGTCATCGCCTCGATGGTGGTGTCGACCCATTCCTGCCGACGGCCGGACGCCTCGGCGTCGAAGCGGATGTCGACGGTGACGATGACACCGGGCGCCTCGGCGGCCCGCCGGGCGGGGTCCGGGACGTGGCTGCGGTACGGCCGGTAGCTGTTGATGGCTACGCGCTTGATGCCGGGGACGGCGGTGTCGATCTCGTCGTTCCGCCCCTGCCGGTGGTTGCGCACGAAGTCGAAGTACCCCTCCTCGCTGGTCCACTGGGAGTAGTGCATCAAGGTGTCGCCGTCGGTGCCCGCGTAGACGCTGTACGCCAGCAGGTTCCGGTCCGGCCACGGCCGCCCCTCCCACGTGGCGGCGATGGCGTCGCCCGCCGCCCGCTGCCGCTCGGGGGTGCCGACGCTCCAGGTACTGAACAGGGGGGCGCCGACGCCGGGGCGAGCCGGGTCGGGGTGCTGCTGGTGGCTGACGTGGGTCGCGGGCGTGGACATGGACGTCTCCTCGAGATCGTGACCGCCGGGCCGCTCCGGCTCCGGCGGTCACGATGCTCGTCCTTAAACCGAGGTTTAAGTCAACTCCTCTGACAAAGCTGGCCCGAGACGCCGCCGCTACTTCTCCTCTTCTGTGTGCTCTGCGACGCTCGGCGAGAGCGAAGGGAGAACGTCTTGACCATGGGATATGGGCTTGTTGTTCGCTTTGTGCTGCATGACGCAGCCGCCGCGGCAGCCTTCGACGCGCTGGTGGACCGCACCCTCAAGGGCATCAAGGAGAGTGAACCCGGCACGCTGGTCTATGTGAGCCATCGAGTGCCAGAGGAGCCCAACGTCCGCGTCTTCTACGAGCTGTACGCCGACCGGGAAGCCTTCGAAGAGCATGAGCGGCAACCTCACGTACGAGAGTTTCTTCAGGCGCGCCAGCTGTATGTGGCGCACTTCGACGTCACACTCCTGGTCGGCGTCGACGGGAAGCTGACCGGAGAGGCAGAGGGGGCGGCGTGACACCTCCCGAGATGATCCAGAGTCACGTCGCATCCCGTGCGGCCATCCGCGACCTGATGCTCCTCGCGGGGCGTTCGGCGCCGCCGGAGTTGAAGGATCTCGCCCGCCGTGCTGACGCGATCAACTGAGCGGGACCGGGGTGCCGTCGCCGGGGCCCACGAGGCCGAGACCCGGTGGGGCGAGCGCTCTTTTGCAGGACCGGAGGTCAATACCCCCCTCCCGTCCCCCGTCGTCACCGGAATGGGCGAACCTCGGTGGATTCGCGATGAGTTGGGGTGAGGTGGCGATAGCGTGTGCGGGAAAAGAAAACGGTCCCCGGCGGTGTTAGCAGCACCGGCCGAGGACCTCACCTCCGAGGAAGAATGAGAGCGTCTTCCCGTGGCTGTCGCACAGCTTAGTGCCCCCGCGTGTCCGCGCGCCGACACCGCCCCCGGCGGCGTGATCCACATCCGCCATCGCCACAAGCGCGGCTTCACCATCGTCTCCAATCACCTGGCCCTCCACCCCACCCTCAGCGACACCGCGATCTCCCTCGGGGTGCGCCTCCTCGCGCTCCCCGACGGGGCCGACATCAGCATCAAGACGCTGGCCAGACGGGTCGGCGGGGCGGGGCAGAAGCGGGTGGCCGACGCGCTCCATGAGTTGGAGGCGGAGGGCTATCTGCGGCGGGAGAGAGCGCAGTTGGAGGGCGGGCGCTGGATCACCCGAACGTGGGTGTACGACCAACCCGTCGGCCATCCGCGCCGTACCGAGCCGCCCCCTCCCACGCAGCAGCCCACCGCGCGTCCCGTCGAACCGGAGGTCGTCGTGGCGGGGGACGGGGATGACGTGGATATGGAACCCGGGCTGAGGGCCGCGGCGGAGGAGGTGCTGCGGGGGCTGGTCCACAGCGCGCCCTGTCTGCTGCTCTCCGCCCGCGAAGTCCGTCGGCTCGCAACCGCCGCGGCGCTCTGGTTGCAACGGGGCGTGTCGGGTGGTGAATTGGTCGCCGCGCTCACCACCGGGCTGCCACAGCGCGTCCATCACCCTGCCGGTCTCCTCGGCAGACGGCTGATCGACAAGCTGCCCGATCCCCGGCCCGCGCCGCAGAGCCCTCCGGCGCGGCTGCGGGAGTGCGCGGGCTGTGGGCGGCCGGGGCGTGCCGGTGCGCTGGCCGGGGGCAGATGTGCGTCGTGCCGGGGGATCGAGCCGGGTGCCGATGGCGACTGCGGCTCGGTGGCGGAGGAATACGTACGCGCGCGCGTGACTGAGCTGCGCGAGCTCAGCCGTGCCGCGCGCCCGTATCCCTCGTATCCGTCCAGCTCCTGAGCCGCCGTACGGCGGACCCGGTCACGCGTACGTGACCTGCACGCTTCCGATGCCCAGCGTGCTCTGCCGGGGGAGTGTGCCCGACTCGAAGACCGCCGCCAGGAGCGGAAGGATCAGCTCTGCCAGTCGCTCCGCGCGGGTGGTGCCCAGGGCTTGCCACGGCTGCGCCGCCAGTGCGTCGGTCTGCCGCTCGACCTCGTCCCGGCCCTGCCGTCCGCGCTCGGTCGCCTTGCCCGCCGCGTCGATCCAGCCGCGCCCGGCCAGCCGGTTCCGGGCCGCCGCCCACTCCTGCTCGGTCCAGCCCCGCCCGGCGAAGTTGGCCTCCGGGGCGGCGTCGACGGCCGCGAAGGAGACCAGGGTCTCGCAGGGGTCCAGCCCGGCGGCCAGCAGCGCGGCGAGGTGGCCGTCGCCGCGGTGCTCGCGCAGGACGGTGACGGCCTGCCAGAGGGCCAGATGGGGCTCGTCGGACCAGCCGAGGTCACGGTTGGCGGCGGCGAGTGGGCGGCCCGCCAGGATGGCGTGCTCCGCGGCCTCCCGGGCCAGCTCCGCTGCCTCGGCCAGCTCCGCACCGCCGATTCGGTCCGGGACCAGCGCGCGGTGGATGCGGTCCACGGCGCGCAGCCGGGCGGCCAGGACCTGCTCGGGCGTCGCGACCGACCAGATGGCGGGCACGTACTCGGCGACCGTCCGCGGACTGAAGCTGTAGTACGTGGCGGCGACGAGCTCGGGACCTGTGGCGCCCAGCGGCGCCGTACGCCACGCGAAGTAGCTGGGCCAGCGGGAGGAGACGTCGTAGCCGAGGGCCGCCGCCTCCTCGAACGCCTCGGGCGCGAAGTAGAGGGCGGCGTGCACCGGTTCCAACTGGTGCCACATGTGACGCGCGAGGGCCTGGTACCGGGTCATCGTTACCTTTCGGTCGATCGGGCGTAGGGGAGAGCTGGGCCGGAGGGGAGGGTGGCCGGGGACGGCACCCGGCCGGTCAGCCGTCGGCGGGGCCGCCCCGGAGCAGTGCGGTCAGCTCCGCGGCGGTGGCGGCGAGCCGGTGGCGGGCCTCGGCCAGGGCGTCCTCGGTCACGCCGTGGTCGCGGGCGGTGTCGCGGACGTCGTCGCGGAACCGGTCCAAGAGCCGCCCCAGGTCGCGGCCGGGATCGCCGCTCGGCCGGAACTCCTCGGGCCAGGCATGCCGCGGTGGCGCTGTGGTCCGTCGTGCGCTCGGCCGTTCGGCGAGGTCCGGTCCTTGCTGCGCCTGCGCCTGCGCCTGCGCCTGCGCCTGTGCCTGCGGCTGAGGCCTCCGCGCGCCCTCGCCGGCGTCCGGCGTCCCCGCTGTCCCCGCCGCGTCATCGGCACCCGGCCGACGCGTCTGCTCGGCCTGACCCGGCTCGGCCGCGGCCCGGTCCCCGTACGCGGCCGCGGGCTGTGCCGCCTCGGTCGCCTCCGTCGCCTCGGAAGCTGCGGTCGCTTCGGCCGCTGCTGGCGCCTCCGGGGCCGCGGCCCTGTCGCCGGGAGTGCCCGGTGCTCCGGCCTTGTCGCCCGGGCTGCTCGGTTCTTCGGCGTGGTCGCCGGGAGCGCCCGGTTCGCCGGGGTGGTCGCCGGGAGCTCCCGGTTTCCCGGCCTTGTCGCCCGGACTGCTCGGTTCTTCGGAGTGGTCGCCGGGACCGCCCCGTTCCCCGGCGCGGTCACCCGGGCCGCCCCGTTCCCCGGTGCGGTCGCCGGGAGCGTCCTGCTCCCCGCGCCGTTCGCTCGGGCCCGTCGGCCAGCCGCGGAACAGGTCCTCGGCCCAATCCGTCGATGCCCAATCCGCCGATGCCGGGCCCTGCCGGGAGATACGGCTCATCGCGCGCGACACCTCGGCCAGGCCCTCGCGGGCCGCCTGCTGCCAGTCGCCCGCGCGGACGTGTTCCTGGGTCCGTTCCTGTACCCGCCGGGCGATCCGCTGGATCTCCTCGCGTGCGAACTCCTGGGCGTCCTTGGCCTGCTGGCGGGCGCGCTGGGCGTCCTGGCGGGCGCGGCGGCTCTCCTCCTTGGCGCGGCGGGCCTGCTCCCGCCACTCCTCCCGGGCGCGCCGCAGCTCCTCCTTGGCTTCGCGCCAGGCGTCCTTGTCGGGGAGCGGCACGCCCCACGCGTCCGCCGGGGTGTCGGAGGCGCCGGAGGTGCCGGCCCGCTCCGCCCCGGCGTCGTCGGACGTGTCCGGCCGTCGCGCCCGCTGCGCGGCCTCCCGGATCTCGCGGCGCAGATCGCTCGCCGAACCGCGCACGTCCTCCCTTATCTCGGCGGCCAGTTCGGCGACGGACTCGCGGATCTCCAGCTCCAGGTCGGCCAGCTCGCCGCTCCGGTCGGCGAGTTCGGCGCGTCCGGCGTCGGTGATGGAGTACACCTTGCGGCCGCCCCCGGTGGTGTGGGTGACCAGCCCCTCGGCCTCCAGCTTGGCAAGCCGCGGGTAGACGGTGCCGGCAGACGGTGCGTACAAGCCCTGGAACCGTTCTTCCAGCATGCGGATGATCTCGTAGCCGTGGCGCGGGGCCTCGTCGAGGAGCTTCAGCAGGTACAGGCGCAGCCGACCGTGCGCGAAGACGGGTGGCATCAGAGGACCTTCCCTTCGCTGTCGCCGACGGCCTCGCCGAAGGGCCTGCCCTCAGGCGCGTCACCGGAGGGCTTGCCCTCGGGCCCGGCCCCGGTCTCGCCGTCGTCGGAGGCGGGCCGGCGCAGCAGGGCGATGGCGCCGGAGACGGTGGTCGCCTTCAGTCGGCCGCTTCCCGCGCCGAGTGTGCCGGTGATCCTCTTGGCGCCCCACTGGCCGCCCACCCGCAGGTCGTCGAAGGCGCAGGAGAAGTCACCGCTGGTGGTGTTGGCCTCGATCCGGGTGTCGGCCCGGTGCGGCAGCCGTACGGCGATCTCGCCGGAGACGGTGGCCAGCCGCAGGTCCGTGTCCTTGGTGGCGGGAGCGAGGTCGAGCACCATGTCGCCGCTGATGGAGTCGGCGTGGACGGCGGGGCCCGCGCTGTCGACGACCGTGAGACCACCGGATACGGACTGGAAGCGCAGCTCGCCGGTGACGGCCTGGGCCTCGACATGGCCGGAGACGGTGTGGGCACGGACCGCGCCGGTCAGCCCGACCAGGGTGAAGTCGCCGCAGACGCCGCGCAGTTCGGTGCTGCCGCCGAGTCCCGAGACGACGGCGCCGGCGCCGATGACTCCCACCGACGCGGCGGTGCCGGTCGGCACGGCCAGGGTGATGTGAGCCGTGCGGCGCCAGCTCGTGCGGTCCCGGCCCCAGCGGGCCCAGTCCTTGATGCCCCAGTCCTTGATGCTCCAGCCCTTGGCGTTCTGCTCCTCGCCGTCGAGCCACCGCAGCAGGCCCTCCCAGGGGAGGTCGTCGTACGCGACGGTCAGCGTCCCGTCCTCGTGGGTGACGGTCAGCGGCGGGCCGTCGATCTCGGACAGCTCCAGGCGGGCGGGTCCGGTGTCGGTGCCGACGATGTTGACCGTGCCGCCCACGATGCGTACCTGAAGGGTGGTGACAGGGCCGTCAACGGTGAGCTTCCGTGGCGCGGCGAGCGACCACTCGGATCGGGCTGACATGCCTGACCTCCCCTGGCGCGGCGGGCCGGACGCAACATATCGCGTCTTCCATATTCACGATATATCGCGGTCTGCCGAAGTCAAGCGCCCGGCGGCGCCACGCGGACGCGGAGCGCCGCCGAGGGGGGGGGAGGGCCGTGGAGGGCGGGCGCGGGCTGGGCCCCTAGTCCTCGTCTTCGTCGTCCAGCCGGGCCAGCCAGGTCGCCAGCCGCTCCACCGGGACCTCGAAGTCCGGGTTCAGATCGACGAAGGTCCGCAGCTGCTCGGCGAGCCACTCGAAGGTGATCTCCTCCTCGCCGCGCCGCTTCTCCAGCTCCTCGATGCCGCGGTCGGTGAAATACAAGGAGAGCTCCAGAGGGAAGTCGTGTGCGTACACGTCCAGGATAGGGGGGAGCGACGGACGGACCCGGGGGGAGGCCGCTCAGCCGAACCGGTTCAGCAGCCAGCCCAGTACGGCGCGGACGGCGCCGGAGAGCGCGGCGGCGGCGAGGACGAGCAGGGGAGCGGGGCGGTTGTCGCGTGCGCGTGCCAAGGTCGGCTCCTTTTCGTGAGATCGGCCCCTGACGCCGACGCGCCGGGATACGTTCACGATGTGCGGGGCGGCTCGTGTTGCGGCAGCCCGCACGCGTTGCGGATCGCCACAACAGCGGAGGGGCAAGGCGCCGATGGGGGACGAAGCGGTCAGCGGCGAGCTGGTGCCGGACCCGCGCGAGAACCGGCGGGTGGGGGACCTCAAACCCATCCCCGAGCGGGTGGGGCCGGAGTGCCGGGCGCTCGCCCTGGGACTGCGGGAGCTGTTCGGCGCCGTCGGGGTCTCGCTGCGGGTCTACGCCACGCGCAAGTACCTCGATCCGGGCACGGTGTCGCGCTACCTCAACGGCACGGTGGTGGCCCCGGCGACCTTCGTCGACCAGCTGATCGTCGATGCCGGCAAGGCGACCGGCCGCCCGGTCGCCCAGGAGGTCCTGGCTCATGTGCACCGCCTGCAACGCACCGCGTTGCAGGCCACCAACAGCGTCGGCTACGAGCTCCAGATGCTTCGGGACCAGCTCGCGGACGCCGACCGGGACCGGCAGCGGGCGGAGACGGTGGCGGAGGCGCTGACCGAGGCGTTGCAGGACCGCAAGGCCCGGATCGCGGAGATGGAGGTCGAGCAGCGGCGGCTCGCGGCGTCCGTCTCGGCGGAGCGGGCCGAACGGGCCGAGTACGACGCCGAGCTGGCCCGGCGCGGGTCGGAGGAGCAGCGGTTACGCGGCGAACGGGACCGGCTGCGGGCGGAAGTCGCCCGCTTGCAGCAGGAGTTGGACCAGGCACGGCGGCAGGCGGTGACGGCTGAGCAGCGCTGCGAGGCGCTGGAACACCAGTTGCAGACGGCGGAGGAGGCGGCGGCGGGGCCCGGCGCCCCGGCGCAGGAGCCGTACGCGGAGCTGCTGGACCGCTCGGAGGAATTGCGGTTGGCGCACGAGCGCCGTGCGCGGGAGTTGCAGGAGGAGCTGGAGGCGCTACGGGCGCGGACCGGGCCGCTCCAGGCGGCGTTTGAGCAGCTGCGAGCAGGGCTGCTGAAATGGACGGAGGAGCGGCGGGAGCGGTCCACGCTCCGCGCGCTGGGCCGAGCCGTCGAGCAGGCCGACGAAGAGGCCGACGAGCCGCGGCGGGACGGTGAGCGGACCGAGGAGGACACCCGGCTCTCGCTGGACCGCCTGCTGGCGGAGCTTTCGAGTCGCGCCGCGGCCGCGGTCGGCGACCCCCGCTCCGCCGCCAGGGACAGCATCGGGGAAACCGAGCACAGCCCGGTCGTCCGGTTCCTGGGTCCGGACGCGCCCGAGTTCACCGTGGTGCACGCCGCCGAGGACGCCCCCTGGGCCGAATGGATCGCCCACCGGCTGGAGGCGCACGGGCAGCAGGTCGCGCTCCGGCGCTGGTACCCGACGTCCTCGGCCTCCGCCGAAGACCTGCTGCCCAGCGCGGATGGCCTGACCATCCTGCTGCTCAGCGACCCGTTCTTCGACCTCGGGACCCGGGCCGGGATCGACTGGCCGACGGTGATCTCCACGATCAGGGACACCTACCCGCACCAGGTCCGGGCCTGCGAGGTGGCCGGCACCACGCACCAGGCGGCGACCGCGCTCGATCCCCTCGGCCTCGGGAGGCTGTCCGGCGAGGCCGCCACCGAGCGTGCGCTGCTGCGCGACCTGGGGCTGCCCGCCGCCCCGGACAGGCCCCCGGCCAGCCCGGGCGGGCCCCACTACCCGCTCGACCCGCCCGCCGTCTGGGACGGCGTGCCGCACCGCGATCCCCACTTCAGCGGCCGGAACGAGTTGCTCACACGGCTCCGTGAGCGGTTCGACAGGGAAGGCGGCAGAGCCTCCGTATGCGCCCTGGTGGGCATGCCGGGCATCGGCAAGTCGCAGCTGGCGGCGGAGTACGCGCACCGGTTCGCCGCCCACTACGACCTGGTGTGGTGGGTGGCGGCGGACACCCGGGCCCGGGTGCGGGAAGAGCTGGCCCGGCTCGGCCTCGTCCTGGGCCGCGACGTCGGCGGCGCGTTGGAGGACCGCATCAGCGCGGCGTCCGACGCCCTGCGTGAAGGCCGTCCGTACCGCCGTTGGCTGATCGTCCTGGACGGCGCCGACGACTTCGCGTCGCTGGCGGACCTGCTCCCCGCCGGCACCGGAGACGTCCTGATCACCTCGCAGAGCCGCGCCTGGGGCTCGCGCCACGACGTCGTGGACGTACCCCTGTTCACCCGCGCGGAGAGCACCGCGTATCTCCAGCGCGTCGTACGGCGCGTGGGCGCGGGCGGGGCCGACGCGCTGGCGGAGGTGCTCGGCGACCTGCCGTTGCTGCTGGACCGGGCCGCCCGCCATCTCGACGTCACCGCCCTTCCGGTGACCGACTACGTCGCCCGGTTCAGCGGTACGGAGGGGACGGGGGCTCCGGCGGACACCGCGCAGCTCCTCGCCCCGACCCTGAACCGGCTCGCCGAGCGGTCCCCCCGAGCCCATGAACTGCTCTGCCTGTGCGCCATGTTCCACGACGGCACCGCCCCGCTGGACGTCCTGCGGCCCATGTTCCGGGGAGTGGACTGCGACGCGCTCGTGGGCAGCGTGGTGCAGATGTCGCTGCTCTCCCGCGACACCACGCGGGAGGGTGTGCCGATCGCACGGATACACCCCGCCCTCCGGGCGGCCGTACGGCAGCGCACCCCGGCCGAGGACCGCGAAGGCCTCACCGGCCGGATCCGCAGCGCCTTGCGGGACACCGCACCCGGCGACCACATGGAGCCCGAGTACTGGCCGTGGTACGCGGCGGTCATCCCGCAGCTGGAGGCCACGGGCGCGCTGAACCCGGCGCACAAGTCGGCCGCGGACCTGGTGCTCGAATGCCTCTCGCATCTGCACTTCCGGGGCCGGGTGCGCGAGGGGCTGCGGCTGGCCGGACGGGCCGACCGGATGTGGCGGTCCGAGCTCGGCGAACTCGGCAGCCCCCACCCGAAGCTCGCCGCCTTCGTCGGGCGCCACACGGCACTGCTCAGAGCTGCCGGGGAGTTCGAGCGCGCGGAACAGCTGGACCGTGCGGAGCTGGAGCGGCAGCGGCTGGTCCACGGTGCGGGCGCGGAAGATCTTCGGGTGATGGGGCAGCTCTCCAACGACCTGCAAGGGCTGGGCCGGTACACGGAGGCGCTCGAACTGTCCCTGGCGCGGTACGAGGGACGCCGCGAGCTGTTCGGCGAACACCATCCGGCCACCCTCAACGCCAGGCTGGGGCTGGCCGACTCCCTGCGTCTGCTCGGCCGCCACAGGGAAGCGCGGCGGCACAGCCGCGCCTGCGCCGCCGCCTTCCGGGCCCGCTCCGACCTGGGGCACCGGATCCTGCGGCTCCTCACAGAGCAGCGGCTGTCCCTGGACCTGCGGCTGAAGGGGGACTACACACAGGCCCTGGACACGCAGACGCCGGTCGCGGGGGAGCTCCGTTCCTGGTTGGGGCCGGACAACCCGTACACGTTGGAAGCCGAGCACGAACTCGCGCTCTGCGAGCTGCGCTGCGACCGCGTGACCGCCGGCCTCGACCGGCTCCGGGCAGCGCACAAGGGAGCGGAGAAACTGCTGGGCCGCCACGCACCGATCACCCTCATGGCCCTGGCCAACCGGGCGGCGGCGGAGAAGACGTACGCGGATCGGCAGGGCGCGGAAGGACTGACCTTGCGGGCGGTGGACGGCTACCGCGCCGCCCTCGGGGCGGGCCACCCGTACACGGTCGGGGTGACCGCGAACCACGAGAACCCGCTGCGCCCCACCTTCGAGGCGCTGCCCTTCTGAGCCCGGCCCCCGTACGCCGGAAGGCCCGGCCCGCGCGATGCGGGGCCGGGCCTTCCGTACGCCGTATGCCGTGGCGTCAGCGGACTCAGATCTCGAAGACCTCGTTGACCAGCGCCTGCTGCTCCACCTGGTGCCGCTTGTTCGAGCCGACCGCCGGAGACGACGAGTGCGGCCGCGAGACCCGCACCAGGCGCTCCGCCGGGGGCAGGTCGGCGCCCACCGACAGGTCCAGGTGGTCGATCAGGTTGAGCGCGATGAACGGCCAGGCACCCTGGTTCGCCGGCTCCTCCTGGGCCCACACGAACTTCGCCGCGTTCGGGTACTTGGCGATCTCGGCCTGGAGCTCCGCACCCGGCAGCGGGTAGAGGCGCTCCAGCCGGATGATCGCGGTGTCCGTGGCGCCGCGCTTCTCGCGCTCCGCCTCCAGGTCGTAGTAGACCTTGCCGGAGGTGAAGACGATCTTGCGGACCGCCGAGGCGTCGACCTTGTCGTCACCGATGACCGGCCGGAACCCGCCCGTGGTGAACTCCTCCGCCTTCGACGCCGCCGCCTTGAGCCGGAGCATCGACTTCGGGGTGAAGACGATCAGCGGCTTGTGGTGCGGGTTGTGGACCTGCCAGCGCAGCAGGTGGAAGTAGTTCGACGGCAGGGTCGGCATGGCGACCGTCATGTTGTCCTGCGCGCACAGCTGGAGGAAGCGCTCCGGGCGGGCGGACGAGTGGTCCGGGCCCTGGCCCTCGTAGCCGTGGGGGAGGAGCAGCGTCACACCGCTCGTCTGGCCCCACTTCTGCTCGGCCGAGGAGATGAACTCGTCCACGACGGTCTGCGCGCCGTTGACGAAGTCACCGAACTGGGCCTCCCACATCACCAGCGCGTTCGGGCGGGCCAGCGAGTAGCCGTACTCGAAGCCCATCGCCGCGTACTCGCTGAGCAGCGAGTCGTAGACGTTGTAGCGCGCCTGGTCCTCCGACAGGTAGAGCAGCGGGGTGTAGTCCTCGCCGGTCTCGCGGTCCACCAGCACCGCGTGGCGCTGGCCGAAGGTGCCGCGGCGGGAGTCCTGGCCCGCCAGGCGGACCGGGGTGCCCTCCATCAGCAGCGAGCCGATGGCGAGGGTCTCGCCCATGCCCCAGTCGATGGTGCCGTCCTCGACCATGGCCGCGCGGCGCTGCAGCTGCGGCAGCAGACGCGGGTGGACGGTGACCCGCTCGGGGATGTTGACCTGCGACTCGGCGATCCGCTTGACGACCTCCTGGCTGACCGCGGTCTGCACGGTCACCGGGAACTCGGGCTGCGGCTCGGGCACCTCGGCCGGGGCCGGCTGCGAGGCGACCTCGCGGACCTCGGTGAAGACCTTCTCCAGCTGGCCCTGGAAGTCCTGCAGCGCCTGCTCGGCCTCTTCCAGCGTGATGTCGCCCCGGCCGATCAGCGACTCGGTGTACAGCTTGCGCACCGAGCGCTTCTTGTCGATCAGGTCGTACATCAGCGGCTGGGTGAAGCCCGGGTTGTCGGTCTCGTTGTGACCGCGGCGCCGGTAGCAGATCAGGTCGATGACCACGTCCTTGTTGAACGCCTGGCGGAACTCGAAGGCGAGCCGCGCGACGCGGACCACGGCCTCCGGGTCGTCGCCGTTCACGTGGAAGATCGGCGCCTCGATCATGCGCGCGACGTCCGTGGCGTACATCGAGGAACGGGACGCGGCCGGGGCGGCGGTGAAGCCGACCTGGTTGTTGATGACGATGTGCACGGTGCCGCCGGTGCGGTAGCCGCGCAGCTGCGACATGTTCAGCGTCTCGGCCACGACGCCCTGGCCGGCGAAGGCCGCGTCGCCGTGCAGCGCCACCGGCAGCACGGTGAAGTCGGTGCCCGCCTTGCCGATGATGTCCTGCTTGGCGCGCGCGACACCCTCCACGACCGGGTCCACCGCCTCCAGGTGGGAGGGGTTGGCGGTCAGCGAGACCTGGATCTGCTCGCCGTCCAGACCGGTGAAGGTGCCCTCGGCGCCCAGGTGGTACTTCACGTCGCCGGAGCCGTGCATCGACTTCGGGTCGAGGTTGCCCTCGAACTCGCGGAAGATCTGCGCGTACGACTTGCCGACGATGTTGGCGAGCACGTTCAGCCGGCCGCGGTGGGCCATGCCGATGACGACCTCGTCCAGCCGCGACTCGGCGGCCGCGTCCAGCACCGCGTCCAGCAGCGGGATGACGGACTCGCCGCCCTCCAGCGAGAAGCGCTTCTGGCCGACGTACTTCGTCTGCAGGAAGGTCTCGAACGCCTCGGCGGAGTTCAGCCGGCGCAGGATCCGCAGCTGCTCCTCGCGCTCCGGCTTGGCGTGCGGCCGCTCCACGCGGTCCTGGATCCACTTGCGCTGCTTCGGGTCCTGGATGTGCATGAACTCGATGCCGGTGGTGCGGCAGTACGAGTCGCGCAGCACGCCCAGGATGTCGCGCAGCTTCATCATCGACTTGCCCGAGAAGCCGCCGACGGCGAACTCGCGCTCCAGGTCCCACAGGGTGAGGCCGTGCTCGACGATGTCCAGGTCGGGGTGCTTGCGCTGGCGGTACTCCAGCGGGTCGGTGTCGGCCATGACGTGGCCGCGGACCCGGTAGGAGTGGATCAGGTCGAAGACGCGGGCGGCCTTGGTGACGTCGTCGTCGTGGCTGACGTCGATGTCGCGGAGCCAGCGGACCGGCTCGTACGGGATGCGCAGCGCCTCGAAGATGTCGTCATAGAAGCCGTCCTCGCCGAGGAGCAGGTTCGAGACGATCCGCAGGAACTCGCCGGAGGCGGCGCCCTGGATGGTGCGGTGGTCGTACGTCGAGGTCAGCGTCATGACCTTGGAGACGCCCAGCTTGTTCAGGGTGTCCTGAGAGGTGCCCTGGAACTCGGCCGGGTACTCCATCGCGCCGACGCCCATGATCACCGACTGGCCGGGCATCAGGCGGGGCACGGAGTGCACGGTGCCGATGCCGCCCGGGTTGGTCAGCGAGACCGTGACCCCGGTGAAGTCGTCCATCGTGAGCTTGTTGGCGCGGGCGCGGCGGACGATGTCCTCGTACGCCTGCCAGAACTCGAAGAAGTTGAGCGTCTCGGCCTTCTTGATGGCCGCGACGACGAGCTGCCGGTCACCGTTGGGCTTGACCAGGTCGATGGCCAGGCCCAGGTTGACGTGCGGCGGCTTGACCAGCGTCGGCTTGCCGTCCTTCTCCGCGAAGGACCAGTTCATCGACGGCATCGCCTTGATCGCCCGCACCATGGCGTAGCCGATGAGGTGGGTGAAGGAGACCTTCCCGCCCCGGGCGCGCTTGAGGTGGTTGTTGATCACGATGCGGTTGTCGAAGAGCAGCTTCACCGGGACGGCGCGGACGGACGTGGCCGTCGGCAGCTCCAGCGAGGCGTTCATGTTCTTCGCGACGGCGGCGGACGGGCCGCGCAGCGTGACGAACTCCGGGCCCGCGGGTGCGGTGGCCGGCTCGGCCGCCTTGGCGGCGGCGGGCGCGGCGGCCGCGGGCTTGGCGGGTGCGGCCGGCTTGGCGGCGGCCGGGGCCTGCGCGGCGGGCTTCGCCGGCGCGGCGGGCGCCGGTGCCGCGGGGGCGGCCGGGGCGGCGGGTGCCTGCGCGGCGGGCTTCGCCGGGGCCGCGGGGGCCTGCGCGGCGGGCGCCGCGGACGTCCCGGTCACGGCCTGCGGGGGCGTGGCCACCGCAGAGCTCGTGTCCTGGCCCGGCTTGTAGTCGGCGAAGAAGTCCCACCAGGCTCGGTCGACCGAGTTCGGGTCCTGGAGGTACTGCTGGTAGATCTCGTCGACGAGCCACTCATTGGGACCGAAGGCGTCGGCAGGGCTCTTACCCTGCCCGTCCTGGTCGGTCGAGACGCTCGAGGTGTTGGGGGACTGTGGCGACACGGCGGCAACCGCCCTCTTCCGCTTCCTAAGGTGGTGGACAGCGGGAATAAAGGCTACGCCTCTTAGCCCCTTACGTGCAGGCCGCACAGGTCATCGTCGCGCAAGTCACATTGATCGGCGGGTTTCGGCGCATGACATGGCGGGAAACACCCGTGGTTCGGCCTGTCGGTGGGTACGTCGAGACGCGCCCACACCGCTGCGATGTGTGCTTCCGCAGTCGACCCTACGTCAACCGCGTCAACCCTGATCCCGAGCGGTCCCCGGAAGGGTGACCTTGATCCGGCAGCCGCGGGGTGATTCGGCCACACCGATCCGCCCGCCGTGCAGATCGACCGCCCAGCGGGCGATCGCGAGCCCCAGTCCCGTACCGCCGTCGCCGCCCGGGCCGGTCGGCTTCGGACCGCCCCGGTTGAACCGCTCGAAGACCCGGTACCGCTCGGGCTCCGGGATGCCGGGGCCCTCGTCCAGCACCTCCAGCTCCAGGCTCTGCGGGCCGTCGCCGCGCCGGGCGCGCACGGTGACCCGGCCGTGCAGCGGGCTGTGCTTGACCGCGTTGTCGATCAGATTGGCGACCACCTGGTGCAGCCGCTCTGCGTCGGCGTGGGCGGTCAGGTCGGACGGGAAGACGTCGAGGTTGAGGTGGACGTCCTTGCGGGAGTGGGTGCCCGAGCGGGAGTCGGCAGTGGCGCTGCGGGCCATGCTCGCCTCCTTGAGGATCCCGGCCAGGTACGGCCACACCTCGAAGCGCCGGGAGTGCAGCGGCACCACGCCGTTGTCCAGCCGGGACAGGTCCAGCAGCTGCTCGACCAGCCGGCCCAGCCGCTGGGTCTGGCGCAGCGCGACCCGCATCGTCTCCGGATCGGCCTCGGAGACCCCGTCGACCACGTTCTCCAGGACGGCCCGCAGCGCCGCGATGGGGGTGCGCAGCTCGTGCGAGACGTTGGCGACCAGCTCCTTGCGGTGGGTGTCCACCGCCTCCAGATCGGCCGCCATCCGGTTGAACGAGGCCGCCAGGTCGCCGAACTCGTCGCGGCGCTCGGCCGCGCTCACCCGGCGGCTGTAGTCGCCGTCGGCCATCGCCTGGGTGACCTCGGTCATCTCGTCCAGCGGGGCGGACAGCCCGTGCGCGACGAACTGGGTGATCAGCAGCGAGGCGATGATCGAGAAGATGGTGATGATGCGCCACTCGGTGTCCGAGTGCACCGCCACGAACACCAGCAGCGTCGTGATGATCACCGAGCCGATCACGAGCGCGCCGAGCGCGGCCTTCACCGAGCGGTACGGGTCGAACGGCCGCAGTGCCTCCCACAGGCGGTTCCAGGCCGCCCGCCCGGGGAACGGCCTCATGGCGCGGGGCATGGCGTCCGCCTCATGCGGCCGGGGTCTCCAGGGCGTAGCCGACCCCGTGGACCGTGCGGATGCGCTCGGCGCCGATCTTGCGGCGCAGCGCCTTGATGTGGCTGTCGACGGTGCGGGTGCCCGAGGCGTCCGCCCAGTCCCACACCTCCGCGAGCAGCTGCTCGCGGGAGAGGACCGCGCGCGGGGTGTTGGCCAGGCACACCAGGAGGTCGAACTCGGTGGGGGTGAGGTGCACGTCGCTGCCGCGGACCCGCACCCGGCGCTGCGCGTGGTCGATCTCCAGCTCGCCCAGCCGCAGGATGCCGCTGCGCGGGGTGTGGGCGGCCAGCGCGGCCCGCTCCACCCGGCGCAGCAGCACATGGACCCGGGCCGCCAGCTCGCGCATCGAGAACGGCTTGGTCATGTAGTCGTCGGCGCCGACCCCGAGCCCGACCAGCATGTCGGTCTCGTCGTCCCGCGCCGTGAGCATCAGCACCGGGACCGGGCGTCTGGCCTGCACCCGCCGGCACACTTCCAGGCCGTCGAAGCCCGGCAGCATCACGTCGAGGACCAGCAGGTCGGGCTGCCACGCCTCGGCGGTGTCCACGGCCGCGGGGCCGTCTCCCGCGGTCTGCACCTGGAAGCCCTCGGCGCGCAGCCGGGCCGCGATGGCGTCCACGATCGTCGGATCGTCCTCGACGACCAGCACGCGGCGCTGCGCCCCCGGCGTGGCCGCGGCGCCGCCGCCCTGGGTGGTGTGTGTCTGTTCCATACGCCCGCCCCTGCGTCGTCCTCGTACCCGCGGTCCCGTGCCTGGTCATGCGCGGCCGCCCTTACCGACAAGCAGCGTAAAGGCACGGTACGTAGCTCGGCTACGCACCCCGAACCGCGAGGTGGACCACGTCGGGGACACCGCGGGCAACGGGGATCTCTTCGGTCCGTACGCCGCTGAATCCGGCATTCCGGAGAGCGTCCTCGAAACCGGACGAGGGTCGCGCCGACCACACGGCGAGCACGCCGCCGGGGCTCAGCCGGGCGGCGCAGGCGGCCAGCCCGGCCGGGGCGTACAGCCCGCCGTTGTCCTCGGTGACGGTCCAGTCGGGGCCGTTGTCGATGTCCAGGCACAGCGCGTCGTACTCCGCCTGCGCGCCGTGCAGGTGGGCGATCAGGTCGGTGTGCGCGATCCGGGTACGGGGATCGGCCAGCGCCCGCGCGGAGACGGCCGACAGCGGCCCGGCACGGTGCCAGTCGATCACCGCCTGCTCGCGCTCGACCACCGTGATCCGGCCCCAGCGGGGCTCTGCGGCCGCCTCGGCGAGGGAGAAGCCGACCCCCAGCCCGCCGATCAGCAGGACAGGGGCGGGCCGGTCGGCGGGCAGCGCGTCGAGGGCGGCGCGGACCAGCAGCCGTTCGGAGCGGCCGTCGGAGGTGTCCATGAGGAAGCACCCGTTGGCGATGATCTCGTAGACCGGCGGGTCCGTGAGCGTGGGGCCCGCGCCCCGCCGCCGCAGCACCACCTCGCCGTACGGGCCGTCGCGGCGGTCGAGGACCACCGGCTGCTCGTCGGTGGCGATGGCGATGTCGTGCAGCGGCTGCATACGGGCCTCCATCGGTGGGGTGCGACGGCCTTGGCGCCGGACGGGTTGCGTGATGTGATGACCATCACAACGATCATGCGCCCGTCGCACAGGTTCATGGTCGATTGTTGTTCCTGTTCAGTGTGAGGGAGGTGCCGCGCGATGATCGGAACGCGTACGGCGGGCAGGTCGGACCAGGACGCTCCCGCGACGGCCTCGGCGCCCGCCTCGGCGCGGCCCCCGTGGTGGGCCGAGCCCACGAGCGGCCGCGGCGGACGCGTCCGCACCGCGGATGCCTGCGCGGCGGTCGTTGCGGCACCCCCGGTCGTGGTGGCACCTCCCATCGCAGCCGCGTCCTTGGTCGTGGCGGCGCCCCCGGCCGTGGCCGCGTCCTCGGCCGTGGCGCACCCGGCCGCAGCCGCGCCCTCCGCCGTGGCCGCGCCCGGCCTCGTCGCTCCCGGCGTCAGTACGCCGCAGCTCGGGGCCGCGGCCCGCACGCCGGGCGTGCGCTCCCGGCGCGCGCGGGTTCTGCGCGTGCCCGCGTGGGCCCGGGTGCCCTTCACCCTGGGCTACGCGCTCGTGCTGATCGCCACCAGCGTCTTCGCCGACCTCGGCGACCCCGGCACCGTGGACACCCTGCTGGCCGAGTCCAGCACGGACGTCTCCCACCTCGCCGAGCGGCCGCTGCTCGTCCTGGCCGCCAGCTGCGTCTGGGTCGCGGGCGGGCTGCTGTCGCCGTACCTCCTGCTGTTCCTGCTGGTCATCGGCTCTTTGGAGCGCCGCCTCGGCTGGCTGCGCACGGCCGGGGTCTTCCTGCTCGGCCACGTCATGGCGACCATGGTCACGGAGGCGTCGGTCGCCGTCTCCGTCGCTGTCGGCCACCTCCCCGGCAGCTCGCTGCGCCGGATGGACTACGGCATCAGTTACGGCCTGCTCGCCAGCGTCGCCGCGCTCGCCGGCCTGCTGCGCTTCCGCGCCCGGCTCCCGCTGCTCGCCGTCACCGGTGCCATGCTCGCGTACGCCCTGGTGCGGATGGACGACCCGCTCACCGACTGGGGTCACGTCCTCGCGCTCCTGACGGGGCTCGCCTGCTGGCCCTGGGTGCGGCAGGCGGCCCGGAGCCGCTCGTCGAAGGACGGTACGGTCACGCGCCGCACGGTCCCGCGCGGCGCGGGCTGAGACCGTCGCGGCCACCGGTGCGCGAGCGCGGGCCGGCGGCGCGGGTCAGCCGGTACCGCCCTCGCGGACCTCGCCGTGCCACTGCCATCCGCCGCGGCGGCCCAGGCCCGGCAGCGCCGCCCGGCCCGTGGCCCACAGCAGCGTCGCCGCCGCCCCGTGACCGGCGGGCGCGTCCGGGAAGAGCCGCTCGACGGCGGGCGCGCACAGGTGGTCCGGCGGAGTCCAGTCCAGCCCGAGGGTCCGCGCGATGTCGTGGCTGTGCATGGTCATCTCGACCACGCCCATGGCGGCGAACCCCGCCCCGTCGGAGTGGCCCCAGGGGTGCCAGGCCCGGACGTCCGGCGCCGCCTCGCGCACCGTGCCGGCCAGCAGGGTCGCCGCGATCCGGATGCCCTCCAGGCGGACGGGTACCGGCGCCTGCGCGTCGAGTGAGGCGAAGAGGGAGATGTAGCGGTCGGTGGGCCGGGCGATGAGCAGCCCGGCGTAGCCGACGACCCCCAGGGCGATGTGGTCAAGGGTGGCGCGGCAGCTCCAGTCGAGGTCTCCGGCGGCACGCGACCAGACCTCGTCGCCGCGGTCGGCGGTGCCCCTCTCCAGGACGGCGGTGCACTCGGCGGCGGCCGCGACCAGCAGATCGGGCCAGGAGGCCGGTGCGGCCGGCATGGTCGGCGCGACCGGTACGGCCGGCGCGGTCGTCATGGCGGTCACCGCCGTCCCTCCCCGGCGAGCACCCGGATCACCGCGGCGTAGCTGTCCGCCCCGTGTCCCGCGTCAACCGCCCGCCGGATCTGGTCGCGGAGGAGCTCCGGCAGCGCGGTGTCGACGCCCCGGGCCTCGGCGGCGTGCACCAGGTGCTCGATGGCCGCGGCCTGGACGTCGAGGGTGGCGTCGTCGCCCGGGTAGCGGCCCTCGTCGACCTGGGGCGCGTAGGTGGTCATGAAGCCCGCCACGGCGGTGAGCCACCGCACCGCGACCGGTGTGAAGGCCGTGGCGTCGACCTTTTCCGCGCCGACCAGGGCGGCGCCGTGCAGCCAGGCGCTCAGGGTGGACCACATCATGCCGAGCAGGGCCGTGTCGTACAGGGACGCGAGCCCCGGCTCCGCGCCGATGTCGAGGGGGTCGCCCAGGGCCGCGAGCGTCCGGCGGTGACGGGTGAACGCGGACCGCGAGCCGCTGTAGAAGATCATCGACTCGGGGTTCCCGATCCCGGGCGGGGTGATCATGATCGCCCCGTCGAGGTACTCGGCGCCCCGCTCCGCCGCCCAGGCGGCCATCTCACCGGCCTGCTCGGGGGAGCCGGAGGTGAGGTTCACCAGCACCCGGCCGGAGAGATCCCCGGCGCAGGGGGCGAGGACCTCGTACAGGGCGGGGTAGTCCAGGACGCAGGCCACCACCAGCTCGCTCGCCGCGACCGCCTCGGCGGGCGTGGCGGCCGGCCGGGCGCCCCGCGCGACCAGGTCCTCGGCCTTGTGCGGCGAGCGGTTCCAGACGGTGGTCGGGTGGCCGGCCGCCAGGAACGCCGCCGCCAGGGCCCGGCCCATCGAACCGAGGCCGATGACGGTCACGGGCGGGCGGGTGTCGTCGCTCATCTGCTGTCTCCTCGTGCGCGTGCGTCGTGTCGATCACGTTTGTGTCGATCGCGTTCGTGCTGGTCACGTTCGTGTTGATCACGTTCGTGTTGATCAAGTGCGCACCACGCTCGCAAACAAGTTCGGCGTGGGACAGCGGCACCGGTGCCGTTCTCCGCACCATTCGTGCCACCCCGGATCCGGACACCTTCTAGGCTCGCGATCATGAATCCCGGGTCCGTGGCCGTAGCCGTCGTCGACGACACCGACATACCCCTGTGGGATCTGTACGAGCTGGGCATCGCGTGCGCCGTGTTCGGCCGGCCGCAGCCCGATCTCGCCGACCCCTGGTACGAGCTGCGGCTGTGCGGCACCCGGCCCGGCGCCGACCGGGGCGGCCCCGGCTTCGGCGTCCGCGTCGACCACGGGCTGGCGGAACTGGCCCGCGCCGACACCGTGATCGTCACCTCCGTCCCCGAGGCGTTCGTCGAGGGTGCCGCGGACCTGCCGCCGGAGCTGATCACGGCGCTGCGCGAGGCCGCCGACGCCGGGGCGCGCATGGTCTCCCTGTGCAACGGCGCGTTCGCGCTCGCCGCCGCGGGCATCCTCGACGGCCGCCGGGCCACCGCCCACTGGATGCACACCGGCGACCTGGCCCGCCGCTACCCGCGGGTCCGGGTGGACGACTCCGTCCTGTACGTCGACGACGGCGACGTGCTCACCAGCGCCGGGATGACCGCCGGGCTGGACCTGTGCCTGCATCTGGTCCGCAGCGACCTGGGCGCGCATGTGGCCAACCAGCTGGCCCGGCGGCTGGTGGTGCCCGCGCACCGCCCCGGCGGGCAGGCGCAGTTCGTCGACCTGTCCGTCCCCGAGACCGACGACGGCGGCCTCGGCCCCGTACTCCAGTGGGTCAGGGAACACCTCCACGAGCCGCTGACCATCGACGACCTGGCCCGGCGGGCCGCGCTGAGCCGCCGCACCCTGTACCGGCGGCTCCAGGCGGCCACCGGCACCACCCCGCTGCGCTGGCTGCTCCATCAGCGGCTCGCCCGCGCCCAGACGCTGCTGGAGACCACGTCGCTGCCCGTCGAGAAGGTCGGCGAACTCAGCGGTCTGGGTACCGCCGCCAATCTGCGCCGCCACTTCACCCGGCACGTCGGCGTCTCCCCGACCGACTACCGGCGGTCGTTCTCGCGCTCCATCGCCCCCTGATCGCTCAGAGCGAACACCCCTCGGGGAACATCGGAGGCCGCGGCTGCATTGAGCCCATATAGCTCAACTTGCCTGCCGAAGGGGAGATCATGGCTTCGACGTCCACACCGCTCACCCTGCCCGTGCTGCCGCTCGACGACGAGGTGGTGCTGCCCGGCATGGTGGTGCCGCTGGACCTGTCCGATCCGGAGGTGCGGGCCGCGGTGGAGGCCGCCCAGGCCGCCGCCGGGTCGGCGGGCGCCCCTCCGGCCGACGGGAGCGGCGACCGCGGCGGAAAGCCGCGCGTACTGCTGGTGCCGCGGATCGAGGGCACGTACGCGGCGGTCGGCACGCTCGGCACCGTCGAGCAGGTCGGCCGGCTCTCCGACGGCGACCCGGGCGCGCTGATCCGCGGTGTGCGCCGGGTGCGGATCGGCGCGGGCACCACGGGACCCGGCGGCGCGCTGTGGGTGGAGGGCACCGCGGTCGAGGAGGTCGCGCCGGATCCCCTCCCCGGTTCCGTCGCCGAGCTGATGAACCAGTACAAGGCCCTGGCCACCAGCTGGCTGCGCAAGCGCGGCGCCTGGCAGGTCGTGGACCGCGTGCAGCAGATCGACGACGTCGCCCAGCTCGCCGACAACTCCGGCTACTCGCCGTTCCTGACCCTCGCCCAGCGCGTCGAGCTGCTGGAGACCGCCGACCCGGTCGCCCGGCTCAAGCTCGCCGTCACCCGGCTCAGCGACCACCTCGCCGAACAGGACGTCGCCGAGTCCATCGCCAAGGACGTCCAGGAGGGCGTCGACAAGCAGCAGCGCGAGTTCCTGCTGCGCCGTCAGCTGGAGGCCGTGCGCAAGGAGCTGGCAGAGCTCAACGGCGACCCGGAAGGCGAGTCCGACGACTACCGGGCGCGCGTCGAGGCCGCCGACCTGCCCGAGAAGGTGCGGGAGGCCGCCCTCAAGGAGGTCGACAAGCTGGAGCGGTCCTCCGACCAGAGCCCTGAGGGCAGCTGGATCCGCACCTGGCTGGACACGGTCCTGGAGCTGCCGTGGAACGAGCGCACCGAGGACGCGTACGACGTCCAGGGTGCGAAGGGTGTGCTGGATGCCGAGCACGCCGGTCTGGAGGACGTGAAGGAGCGGATCACCGAGTACCTGGCGGTTCGCAAGCGCCGCACCGATCGGGGCCTGGGTGTCGTCAGCGGGCGGCGCGGCGGTGCCGTGCTGGCGCTCGTTGGGCCCCCTGGTGTCGGAAAGACCAGCTTGGGACAGAGCGTCGCCCACGCCATGGGCCGCAAGTTCGTCCGAGTCGCCCTCGGCGGCGTCCGTGACGAGGCCGAGATCCGCGGCCACCGCCGTACGTACGTCGGCGCGCTGCCCGGCCGGATCGTGCGGGCCATCAAGGAGGCCGGTTCCATGAACCCGGTCATCCTGCTCGACGAGATCGACAAGGTCGGCTCCGACTTCCGGGGCGACCCGGCCGCCGCGCTGCTGGAAGTGCTGGACCCGGCGCAGAACCACACCTTCCGGGACCACTACCTGGAGGTGGAGCTGGACCTGTCCGACGTGGTCTTCCTCGCCACCGCCAACGTGCTGGAGGCCATCCCCGCGGCGCTGCTGGACCGTATGGAACTGGTGCGCCTCGACGGCTACACCGAGGACGAGAAGGTCGCCATCGCCCGCGACCACCTGCTCCCGCGCCAGCTGGAGCGGGCCGGCCTGGAGCCCGGCGAGGTGTCCCTCACCGACGACGCGCTGCGCAAGCTCGCCGGCGAGTACACCCGGGAGGCGGGGGTGCGGACCCTGGAGCGCGCCATCGCGCGGCTGCTGCGCAAGGTGGCCGCCCAGCACGAACTGGGCGAGCGCGAGCTGCCCTTCGGCATCGGCGTACCCGAGCTGCGGCCGCTGATCGGGCGCCCGCACCACACGCCCGAGTCCGCCCAGGACCCGGCCGAGCGGCGCACCGCCGTCCCCGGCGTGGCCACCGGGCTCGCGGTCACCGGCGCGGGCGGCGACGTCCTGTTCGTCGAGGCGTCGCTGGCCGATCCCGAGACGGGCGGCGCTGGGCTGGCCCTCACCGGCCAGCTGGGCGATGTGATGAAGGAGTCGGCGCAGATCGCACTGTCCTTCCTCCGCTCCCACGGCGCCGAACTGGAGCTGCCGGTCGGCGACCTGAAGGAGCGCGGCGTCCACCTGCACGTGCCGGCCGGGGCGGTGCCCAAGGACGGTCCGAGCGCGGGCATCACCATGACCACCGCTCTCGCCTCTCTGCTGTCGGGCCGTCAGGTGCGGCCGGAGGTGGCCATGACCGGTGAGGTCTCGCTGACCGGCCGGGTGCTGCCGATCGGCGGCGTCAAGCAGAAGCTGCTGGCCGCGCACCGGGCCGGGATCACGACGGTGATCATCCCCAAGCGCAACGAGCCGGACCTGGACGACGTCCCGGCCGAGGTGCTGGAGAAGCTGGAGGTGCACCCGGTCTCGGACGTGCGCACGGTCCTGGAACTGGCGCTCCAGCCCGCCGCCACCGAAGCGGTCGGCCGGGTCCCGGTCGCGGCGGCCTGACGGAGGCGGGCCGGACGCCCTTCAGCGGCGGGCCGAGGCCGGCACCCGCTCCATTGACAGGCAGACAGGTCTGTCTGGTACGTTCCTGACACCGCACCAGACAGACCTGTCTGCATGAAGCTCACGAGGAGACACCGTGTCCACCCTGGTCGTACTCGCCCACCCCGACCTCGCCGCATCGCGAATCAACGCCGCCCTGGCCAAGACCGCCGAGGGCGTCGAGGGCGTGACGCTTCACGATCTGTACGCCGCCTACCCCGACGGCCGCATCGACGTCGCCCACGAGCAGCGGCTGCTCGTGGAGCACGACCGCATCGTGCTCCAGTTCCCCTTCTACTGGTACTCGGGCACGCCGCTGCTCAAGCAGTGGCTCGACGAGGTCTTCGCGTACGGCTTCGCGTACGGCTCGAAGGGCACCGCGCTGCACGGGAAGTCCCTGCGGGTGGCGACCTCGGCGGGCGCCCCGGAGGCCGCGTACCGGCCCGACGGGTTCAAGCGCTACGCCGTGGCCGAGCTGCTGCGGCCCTTCGACGCCACCGCCCACTTCAGCGGCATGCGCTATGAGGAGCCCCTGGTCGTCTACGGCACCCACGAGCTCGATGACGCGGGCCTCGCCGCGCACCAGGACCGCTACCGCGAGCTGCTGGGATCCGAGGCGCAGGGGGATCCCGAGGCGCAGGCGGACCCGGACCTCGCCGTCGCCTGAGCACGCCCGGTCGACCGCCCGGCCCGCCGCCCGATCCACCGCGCGTCCCGCCGCCCGTCCTCCTGCCCGGCCCGCCGTCCTGACCCCGCCACCGGCGTCAGGCGCGGGCCGGGCACGCCTGTTCCACCAGGCCGCGCGCGGCCTCGCGCGCGGCCCTGGCGATGGCGGGGACCGGCTCCAGCGCGGCGGCCGCCATGCAGCCGTCGATGAGAACGGAGAGCTGGCACGCGAGCAGTTCCGGGTCGGCCGCCCCGGCCGCCGTGGCGAGACCGGTCAGCCACGCGCGGACCGCCTGCTTGTGCTCGACCGTCGCGGCGTGCGGGGCGGTGCCCGGCGCAGTCTCGCCGGCGGTGTTGGTGAACGCGCAGCCGCGGAAGCCGTCGCGGACGGTCGTCTCGTGCAGCGCGTCGAAGACCCCGACGAGCTGATCCCGCGGGGCGTCCCCGGCGGCCGTCGCCGCGTCCCGCAGCGCGCCGCGCCAGTGCTCGTCCGCGCCCTGGAGATACGCGACGACCAGGTCGTCCTTGGAGCGGAAGTGGGCGTACAGCGTCGCCTTGGCCACGCCGGACTCGGCGATGATCCGGTCGACGCCGACGCCGCGCACGCCGTGGGCGGCGAACAGCTCGGTGGCGGTGGACAGGATGCGCTCGCGGGCAGAGGGGCGGGCGGATCGCGCGGTGGTCGTGGCCATGCCCCCCAGCGTAGCGACAGGTGGACAGACCTGTCCGTACGCTGGAGGGCGGGAAGCTCGACGGTTGTCGATCGGTCGTTGCCGATCAGTTGTTGTCGATCAGCCGTTGGCGAGCGCCTGGAGCCGGTCGTAGGCGCCGTTGAAGCGGTTGTGGTCACCGACGATCGGGCCGGTGGAGGTGTACTGCCAGATCGTGTGGAAGGACCAGCCCGCCGGGAGCTCGCCGACGGACGAGCCGTAACGCGGGAGCCACAGCGGATTGACGCTGCCGAAGGCGGAGCTGTTGCCCGTGCACGCCTTCCACCAGTTGGTGGAGGTGTAGATCACGGGGTCGCGGCCGGTGCGGGCCTTGTAGGTGCTGGTGAAGTCCTTGATCCAGCTGACCATGGCGCTCTGGCTCTTGCCGTAGCAGGACGAGCCGTAGGGGTTGTACTCGATGTCGAGCGCGCCGGGCAGCGTCTTGCCGTCCCGCGACCAGCCGCCGCCGCTGCTGACGAAGTAGTTGGCCTGGGTGGCGCCGCTGGAGACGTCGGGCAGCGCGAAGTGGTACGCCCCGCGGATCATGCCGACGCCGTACGAACCGGTGTACTGCTGCGTGAAGTACGGGTTCTTGTACGTCGTGCCTTCCGTCGACTTGACGTAGGCGAAGCGGACGCCGCTGCTCCACAGGCTCGACCAGGCGACGTTCCCCTGGTGGCTGCTGACGTCGACGCCTTCGACGGACGCGAGGGACGGCGGAGGGTCGCCCTGGCCGCCGGGAGCGGCGGCGCCGCCCTCGTGCTTGAGGATCTGGGAGCCCGCCCAGTGGTCCGCGCCGGGGCGGGGGGAGGGGTGCCGGTCGGCGGCCGATGCCGTACCGGACAGTGCGGCGGTCATGGCGAGGAGCGCGGCGAGCGCGCCGGCGATCGCGATCAGCGTGCGCCGGAGCGAGCCAGGTCTGTGAACGAGCATGGGATGCCTCCGAAAGCCTCGGGGCGGTTTGGGTGGGGGGAACCGCTCGGGTGGGGGGCGGAGTCGGCATGGCGTTGGTGTGGCCATGTCATATCTATGACGCTACGGGCGTAGACCACGCCGCGATAGGGGGCCCGGGTGCTGCCGTTGGTCTAATCCTGCGAAATACTGTCGGAGCTGCGGCGACGGGCGCGGCTGAAGGAAAGTTTCATCCAGATGAAAATCCGGAGAGGCGCTGACGTGCACAATACCGGGGCCGAGCCGCCCGCGAACGGGGCTTCCCAGGCCGAGGGCGCGATGGGTGTGGACCAGGCGTTCCTGGCTCTCGAACGCGAATTGGCCGTGTTTCTCCGCCGGGCCCGCGCCACCTCGGGGGATATGGCGCGCGAGGTGCACCCGGACCTGGAGCCCGCCGCGTACGGCCTGCTGGTCCGGCTGGCGGACGCGGGGCGGCAGCGGGCGACGGACCTGGCGGGCTACTTCGGCGTCGGCAAGGCGACGATGAGCCGCCAGCTGCGCGCCCTCGAAACGCTGGGGCTGGTGACACGGGCCCAGGATCCCGCCGACGGACGTGCCTTCCTGGTGCAGCTGACCGACGAGGGCAGGGAGCGGTTCCGCCGGGTGCGGAGCGCGCGTCGTGCGCAGTACGCGTGTCGGCTCGCGGCGTGGGAGCGCAGCGAGGTCGCCGAACTGGCCCGGCTGCTCCACCGGCTGAATGGTTCGCAGGACGTCGAGGAGTAATGCGCGCCGCTCCCGGATTCGTTGGTTCACCCGGTTTCTTTTGATCACCCGGTCATTACGCCATACAAATGCGACAGGGCCCGGGATCCCCGGCGCGCCTTTCTCAGAGTTCCGCGAGAATCGCCGCCGCGTCGTCATGCACCTTTCCTCCCCCAGCGCGGCCGCTGGGAGGTGCCCCCAGCTCCCCCGCCAGCTCCGGGTCCGCGTCCTCCGCCGCCCGCACCCGGTCGATCAGCCCCTGCGGCCCGTCCTTGCGCAGTACCGCGAGCGCCTCGGTCCAATCGCCCTCGCGGAACACCTCCACCCACCGCGTGGCCCCGTCGGTGAGCGCCGCCAGGGCGCGGACCTCCGCGCGCGGGGCGGAACCGGTGACCGCCCTGTCCGCGACGGCGGGGTCGGCGGCGGCGGTGAAGAAGCCGCCCGGCGCGTTGCGCAGCGGGGCCAGCTGGTGGCCCGCCGCGCGCAGCCGCTCGATCCGGTCGTCCAGTACGGGCGTCACGGTTCCGTCGGCACCCTCGATGAGCAGGACGGAGTCGGACAGGACCAGGTATTCGACGCGGTCGTCGTCCCAGCGGGCCGCGACGACGGTGGCCTGCGGAGTGCGTACGTGAGAAAGGTCACAGGCTTGACAATGTGCGTCGGCCGTTCTTTCAATCGCGGCCGCGAGGCAGGCCGTCAGCGACATATCGCGGCGCGAACCGGACAGTTCGAGAACGGCCCCGCCGAGCCGGGCGGTGAACCACGGCACCCCGTGGACGCAGCCGTCGTCACCCTCGGGTGGGGTCACCCCGTCCAGGAGTACCAGGGCCCCGCCCTGCCCCGATGCTGGTAGCGCTACTGACGCGTAGTCCTCGTTGGGTCGTTGGGGATCCCCGGGGGCGGTCGCGAGTTCGATGCGCATTCGGCCAGTCTGCCGGACCGCGGCGCGCGGTGGCCGGTTCGGGGGTGGCGGGCGCCGAGGGGTCCACCCCAGAGCGTCAGATGTCGGATTGAGGTCGGAATTGGCACTTCCGTGCAGTTGTGGGTGCGAATACTGCCAGGACCGGGAAGTGTTTTCCAACTGCGGGGGACTTTCTGGCCGCTGTGGACGACAAGCGGAAGTTGATGGTCAACTTCGCAATGATGTTCACTCGTTCAGGTGGCCGGGCAAGTGTTGCGCGTCCGCTTCACAGAGGTACTGGAATGGTCGGATTCCGTGCCAGGAGTGAGGTCAGACAATTGTTGAACCGCCGTCACCTCCTGGTTCCCCAGTGGGTCGGGCGAGAATAGATTGTGAGCACCGGTGCGGAAGAAGCGGCTTCGGGGCAGCAACAGCGAGCACAGCACACAGGACGGGCACCGCGAGCAGGACGCCGCACCGCGGCGCCGGATCGCCCGGGTCCGTAACCGGCTGGTCATCTCCGTCGCGGTGGTCGCCATCGCGATCGCCGGGGCCGGCGCCCCCGGTATCGCCGCGGCCATCGACGACACCCATGACTCGCAGCGGCTCGTCGACCTCGCCGGGACCAACCGCGAGGCCGTCGTGCTCGCCCACTCCCTCGCCGACGAACGCGACGCCATGACGGAGTTCGTGGCCGCGGGGCGCACCACCGCCTCCGGTGCCGGGGTCTCCGAGGACCAGCGGGCCCGCGTCGACCGCCAGATCAACGAGCTGCGCCCCGACGCGCCCGGCTCGGTGGGCCGGCTGCTGGACTCGCTCCCCAAGCTGCGGCAGCGGGCCCTCACCGGCCACGGCTCCGCCCTGGACGTCTTCCAGGACTACACCGCGACCATCCAGGCGCTCCAGGGGCTCGCCGACACCCTGGCCCGCCGGCTGCCCGAGCGCGCCGACACCGGCAGCACCGGGGCGCTCGCCACCCTCGGCCGCGTCACCGAGCAGGCGTCCGCCACCCGCGGTCTGCTGCTCGGCGCGCTCACCGCCGACGGCGGCCGGTCGGCCCTGGTCTCCACCGCTCAGCGGACGAACGTCCGCGAGCAGTCCGCGGTCGCCGACTTCAGCCAGCTCGCCCCCGCCGCCGTGCGCGAGCGCTACATCAGCACCGTCAACGGCACCGAGGTGACCTCCGCCGAGCGCTATCTGGGCCGGCTCACGGACAGCTCGCAGCTCTCCGCCGGCGACCTGCTGCTGGACAAGGGCCGCGTCGCGGCGGCCCTGACCGCCCGGATCGACCGGATGCGCGGCGTGGAGTCGGCGCTGGCCACCGCGGAGGTGGCCCGGCTGGAGGAGCTGCGCGACGAGGACGTCACCGCCCTGGAGATCCGCTTCGGGCTGGTGGGCCTGTGCCTGCTGCTCGCCCTCGGCGCCGGGATCTCCGGCGCCCGGTCGATGACCCGCCCGCTGGCCGTACTGCGGCTGGGTACGCAGCGGATCTCCCAGGACCCGGTGGCGCAGGAGCCGATCACGTACCGGGGGCGGAACGACGAGTTCGCCGCCACCGTCCGCGGCGTCAACGAGCTCCAGCGCTCCGCCCGCTGCGAGCACGAGCGCGCCGCCAAGCTCGACGCCGACCGCACCCGGCTGGTCGAGGAGCGCCGCCGACTGGCCGAGGAGCGCGCCGACCTGCGCCGCGACGGGGACGACCTGCGCCGCGAGCGGGACGAGCTGTGCCGTGAGCGGGACGGCGCGATCCGCGAGCGGGACGAGGCCGCCGCCCGGCTGGAGGGGATGCGGGCCCGCGTCAACGGCGGCTTCGTCAGCCTCGCGCTGCGCAACCTGGGGCTGATCGAGCGGCAGCTCGCCGTCATCGAGGGCCTGGAGGAGCGCGAGACGGACCCGGACCGGCTGGAGACCCTCTTCCAGCTCGACCACCTCGCCACCGGCATGCGCCGCTACAGCGAGAACCTCCTGGTGATCGCGGGTTCGGAGAACAAGGCCACGCACCAGGGGCCGGTGCCGCTGCTGGACGTGCTCCGCGCCTCCATCAGCGAGGTCGAGCGGTACGACCGGGTGCGGATCCAGTCCCTGCCGCCGCACTCCTACGTCGCCGGGTACGCGGCCGACAGCGTCAGCCACCTGATCGCCGAGCTGATGGAGAACGCCACCTCCTTCTCCCCGCCCGAGGCCCCGGTCGAGGTCTCCGCCTGGCTGGTGGAGAACGGCGAACTGATGCTCTCCGTCCAGGACGAGGGCATCGGGATGACCCCCGCCCGCCTGGAGGAGCTGAACAACCGGCTGGCCGAGCCGGTGCCCGAACACTGCCAGGGCCCGAACGCGGAGGACCCGCTGGGCCTCGGCCTCTACGTGGTGACGAGGCTGGCCGCCCGGCACGGTGTCCGCGTCCAGCTGCGCGAGCAGCCGCAGGGCGGCGTCGCAGCCGTGGTGATCCTGCCGGCGAAGATCCTGCCCGCCGTGCCCGCCGAGGCGGGCCCGGGGCCCGACCCGGTGGCCCCCGGCCCCGGAACCTCCGACACCGGAACCTCCGGCGCGGGGACTTTCGTCGCGAGCCACGCATTCCCCGGCCAGACGGCCGAGGCCAACTCCCACACGCTGCCCGGCCAGGACCGCGCGGCCGCGGCCGGCTCAGTACCGGGCGTCCCCGGGCACGACGCCGCGGAGGCGGCCCGGATCGGCGGCCACGCGCTCCCCGACGACGGCCTCCCACTGGACCGCGACCCGCTGTACACGGGTGAGGCCGCCCCGGAGGGGCCGGACTTCGGCGCGGGCGACCTGGACTTCGTCGCGGACATCGAGGTGGACGTCGCACCGGGCGTGGACCCGCTGGTAGCCGCCGCGGAGCGGACCATCCAGCTCGCGGCCATCCGCGGCGACCTCAAGCCGTCGCAGCACCCGGACCGGGACCGGGGCCGGACCCCGGACCGGGAAGCGCCCACCTCCGCCCCCGCCGATCGGGACGTCTCCGGCGAGGAGCACTCCGGCGCGCCGGATGTGTCGTACGCCGACGACGACGCCCTGTCGGGCACCGGCCCGGCCACGTTGCCGCTGCTCCCGTCCCGTCGGAAGCGGAGCTCCGACGACGGCGACGCCCAGGCGGAGCTTGGGGCGGGCCCCCTCGGCGACGCGCTTGACGGGCCGTATGCCGACGAGGTCTCGGCGGGTACCGGTACGGCCGACGGGGCGTACGCCGACGCGGTACATCACGGCGACCACCCCACGGATACCCCGAGCGGCGGTGTGCCGATCGCCGGTCCGCCGGCTCCCGGGCACGCGTGGGCCACGGGTACCGCGCCGGAGCCGGGACCGGAGCAGGGAGTGGACGGCGCCGCCCGGTCCGGCGCGCCCGTCGGCCCCACGGCCGGACCGGTCGCCGGATTCATGGCCGAGCCGTCCGTCTCCGACGGGACCCCCGCCAGGGGCGTCGCCTGGCGATCGGCCCCCGCATCCGCCGGGACCGGCGCGCCGGACGGGCCGCACGGGCCGGACTCCGGTCCGCACGCGGCCGGCGCCGACGAGTACGAGCTTGTCGCCCCCCTGTGCCCTGGGGGCGTGGGGGAGGACGAGGTACCGCCGCCGCTGCCGTCCCGGCGCACGCCGGGGCGCGACGGCGACGCCGTCCGCCAGGTCGACCACCTGGCGGACTCTCCCCCTACCCCCGCGAGTGGGGGGACCCCCACTCGCGGCGGTGTGCCCGTCGGCGCACCGTCCCTCGGCCGCCCGGGCGGTGAACCGTCGCCCCCCGGCGGGCCGGTCTCCGAACGGCCGCTCACCGGCAAGGGGCTGCCCAAGCGCACCCCGAAGACGGTGTCCCTCCCCCTGGGCCCCGGGGGCGTGGGGGGACCACCGGCACCCGCCGCGCGGCGGAGGGCCCGCGGTGTCAACGCCGACGAACTGCGCCGCAGGTTGGGCGGGTTCCAGCAGGGTGCGCGGGACGGCCGGCGCGACGCCGCGGCGGAGATCGTGGAACAGAGCGGCCCGCAAGGACCGACGGGGGTGCAGGACGAGGGTGGCACTGTTGAGGAGGCACGCGAGTGAACGCGCCCAGTAGTACCTATGGACTGAGTACCGAAGCCCGCAATCTGCATTGGCTGCTCGCCAATCTGGTGGAGGAGGTGCCGGGCGTCCGTTCGGTGGCCGTGGTCTCGTCCGACGGCCTGCTGCTGCTCTCCTCCGATCCGCAGGCCAGGGCTTCGGCGGTGGGCGACCCGACGGCCCAGGACGGGCCGAAAGGTTCCAGCGCCGACCTGGCCACCATCGTCTCGGGCCTGGGCAGTCTGACCCTCGGCGCCTCCCAGCTGATGGACGGCGGCGGGGTGAAGCAGACCATGGTCGCGATGGACGAGGGCAGCCTCTTCGTCATGTCGATCAGCGACGGCTCGCTGCTGGGCGTGCACGCCACCCCGGACTGCGACATGAGCGTGATCGCCTATCACATGGCGCTCTTCGTCGGCCGGGCCGGGCATGTGCTCACCCCCGAACTCCGGAGCGAGCTGCGCAGATCGCTGGAGTCGGGGCAGTGACCGCGAGCCCCGTACTGCCGATACGCGGCGCGCTCGGCCGCAAGCCGGGCCGGGTGCGCCCGTACTCGCTGACCGGCGGCCGCACCCGGTTCGGCCATGTGCTGCTGGTGGAGACCTTCGTGGCCGCGCTGGACGGCCCGGACGACCTCCGGGGACCGGCGGCGGCCGACCGGACGCGTGTCCCGCGGGTACTGCCCGAGATCCGGGCGATCGTCCAGCTGTGCCGTCGCATGCGGTCGGTCGCCGAGATCTCCGCGCTGCTCAAGATCCCACTGGGCGTGGTGCGGGTCCTGCTCAGCGACTTGGCCGACCAGGGGAAGATACGCGTCTACGGCACCGGGCGGGGCCCGGGGCAGCCGGACCGCGCACTGCTCGAAAGGGTGCTCGTTGGACTTCGCGGACTCTGAGGCGAACGGCGCGGCGGCGGCGAAGGACACCACCACCGTGGCGGCAACCAAGGACACCGCCACCGCGGTGGCGGCGACGGCGGTGGCGGAGCCGGACGCCGAAGAGGGGCTCCAGGGCTGGCAGACGGACCGTTCGCGCGCGCCGATCGCGACCAAGATCGTGATCGCGGGCGGCTTCGGCGTCGGCAAGACGACCTCCGTCGGCTCGGTCTCGGAGATCACTCCGCTGCGGACCGAGGCGCTGATGACGCAGGCCGGCGAGGACGTCGACGACACCGCCGCGATCCCGGAGAAGCTGACCACGACCGTCGCGATGGACTTTGGCCGGATCACCCTCGATTCCGACCTGGTGCTCCATCTGTTCGGCACCCCCGGCCAGCAGCGGTTCTGGTTCATGTGGGACGACCTGGTGCGCGGGGCGATCGGCGCCGCGGTGATGGCCGACACCCGGCGGCTGGAGGACTGCTTCCCCGCGCTCGACTACTTCGAGAGCTGCGGACTGCCGTATGTGGTGGCGGTCAACCACTTCGAGGGGACGCCGCGTTACGAGGCGGAGGACGTGCGCGAGGCGCTCTCGGTGCCCGCGGACGTCCCCGTGGTGATCATGGACGCGCGCAAGCGGGACACGGTGATCGAGGCGCTGCTCGCTCTGGTGGCCCACGCCCTTGACCTCACCCCCGAGTGACGTAACGTCTGGCTCACCCCTGATACGGAACTTCTCGTTCCTCTTGATGTCTTGAGCTGGAAGGCAGTCGTCATGCGGAAGATCCTCATCGTCGGAGCCGGGCAAGCCGGCCTCCAACTCGCCCTGGGCCTACAGGCCCAGGGATACGAGATCACCCTGATGTCCAACCGCACCGCCGACGAGATCCGCACCGGGCGGGTGATGTCGACCCAGTGCATGTTCGCCACCGCGCTCCGGCACGAGCGCGATCTGCGGATCAACTTCTGGGAGAGCCAGGCGCCGCGGATCGAGGGCCTGGGCGTCTCGGTGACCGGGCCGGAGAGCGCCCGCGTCATCGACTGGGTCGGCCGGCTCGCGGGCGGCTACGCCCAGTCCGTCGACCAGCGGCTGAAGATGGCCGGTTGGGTGGACACCTTCACCCAGCGCGGCGGCCAGCTCGTCATCCACGGCGCGACCGTCTCCGACCTGGACTTCTTCGCCGACCGGTACGACCTGGTGCTGGTGGCCGCGGGCAAGGGCGAACTGGTGTCGATGTTCGGCCGGGACGCCGCCCGCTCCCCGTACGACAGCCCGCAGCGCGCGCTGGCCGTCAGTTACGTCCACGGGCTGGGCCCGCGCCCGGAGCACCCCGAGTTCGACGCGGTGCGCTGCAACCTGGTGCCGGGCGTCGGCGAACTCTTCATCATGCCCACCCTCACCACGTCCGGCCGCGCCGACATCCTGTTCTGGGAGGGCGTGCCCGGCGGCCCGCTCGACGTCTTCCAGGGCATCAAGGACCCGGCCCAGCACCTGGCCACGACGCTGGAGCTGATGAAGACCTTCACGCCCTGGGAGTACGACCGGGCCGCCAAGGTGGAGCTGACCGACGCGGGCGGCACCCTGGCCGGCCGCTACGCCCCGACCGTACGGAACCCGATCGGCAGGCTGCCCGGCGGCGGCCTGGCGCTGGGTGTCGCGGACGTCGTCGTCGCTAACGACCCGATCACCGGGCAGGGCTCCAACTCCGCGGCCAAGTGCGCGGCTTCCTACCTCGCCAGCATCGTCGAGCACGGCGACAGGCCCTTCGACGCCGACTGGATGCAGACCACGTTCGACCGCTACTGGGCCACCGCCCAGCACGTCACCAAGTGGACGAACGCGATGCTGGCCCCGCCGCCGGAGCACGTGGTGGGCCTGCTCGGCGCGGCCGGCGAACTGCCGCCGGTGGCCGAGCGCTTCGCGAACGGCTTCGACGACCCTTCGGACTTCGAGGACTTCTTCTACGACCCGGAGAAGACGGCGGCGTACCTGGCGGAGGTCACCTCCGGCCTGTCCTGACCTTGAGGGCCGGGGCCGGGGCCGCGGGCGGCTCCCCCGGGGCGGGAAGGGGCTTCGCGGGGTCGGGGACCTTCGCGGGTTCGGGCTTGTCCGGGGCCGGTTTCTCCGGTGCGGGCTTGTCCGGGGCGGGGTTCTCGGGTGCGGGCTTGTCCTGAGCGGGCTTCTCGGAGACCGGCTTCTCGGGCGCGGGCTTCTCAAGAGAGGGCTTCTCGGGGACGGGTACGGGCATCCCCGGGTCGGCGGCGGGCTTCCCGGTGTCGGGGAGGGGCGGTGCGGCGTCCGGCCGCACCACACCCCGGATCGGGTACGTGGCCAGCGGGGCCATCCGCACCCGGTTGCCCGGTCGCGGCGCCTCCACCATCACTCCGTCGCCCGCGTACAGCGCCACATGCGTCGCCTTCGGGTAGTAGACCACCACGTCGCCGGGGCGCAGCTCGCTCAGCGGCACGCGCGGCACGGTCCGCCACTGCTCCTGGCTGGTGCGCGGGATGATGTGCCCGGCTCGCAGCCACGCCTGCTGGGTCAGCCCCGAGCAGTCGAAGGCGTCCGGCCCCTCGGCGCCCCACGCGTACGGCTTGCCGATCTGCCGCATGGCGTAGCGCAGGGCCCGCGCGCCCTTCTTGGACGGCCTGCGCTCGGGTGCGGCGAGGGCCCGGGTGGAGAGCAGCGTGCGCTGGGCGGCGGCCGTCTCCCGCTTCTCGCGCTTGCGCAATGCGGCGAGCTGGTCGGTGCTCAGCGAGGCGAGGGCGCGTTCGATGTCGGCGAGCCGTCCGGTGACCTTCTCGTGCTGCTCGCGGCGCTCGTCGGCCAGGTCCCGCCGCTTGTCCAGCGCGGCGTCGGCCCGGGCGGCGACGGCGTCCGCCCGCCGCTCGCCGCGCTCCAGCCGCCCGATGATCAGAGCCTGCCGGTCGGCGGCCCGGCGCAGCTCGTGGCGCTCGTCGGCGACCCGCCGCAGATCACCGCTGAGCAGCGTGTGTACGGAGTCGGACAGGCCGCCGGCGCCGCCCCGGTACTGCTGCCCGGCCAGCAGCGCGGCCCGGGCCCGATGTCCGGCGAGCGCCCGCCGGACCCTGGCGAGCTCGCGGTTCAGCCGCTCGGTCCGGGCCTGCTGCTTGTCGAGTTTCGCCTCGGTGTCGTTGTACGCCTCGGTGGCTTCCTCCGCCTTGACGTAGAGCGTCTGCAGCCGGGTCAGCAGCTCGGCCACGGAGGGATCGGCCGCGGCTCCCGTCGGGGGCAGGGCCACGGCGGCAGCGGCCAGGGACAGCGTGCAGACCGTACGGACCGTGCGGCCGAAGCGCCGTGACACGCACACCACCTCCGGCGGGATCGCGGGGGCCTCAAGGGCCTCGGGAGGATCGTGACACGTGTAGTCGGACTATTGGTTTATATGCGCGCGTATGGGGCGCGGGGTCACCCGTCCGGGCTGCCGGTGTTCTTGGGGCCGTCCGGGGTGTCGGTGTTCTTCGGGGCGTCCGGGTTGCCCGGGCGGTCTGGGTCGCCCTGGTCATCCGGGGCGCCCGGGCCGTCCGGGTTGCGCGGGCTGTCCGAGGTGCGCGGGCCGTTCGGCGCGCTCGGCTTGCTCCACGGCCACTTGGGGCCGCCCCACGGCTTCGCGTCCGGCGCGTACTCGTACCGCCAGCCCCGCACCAGCCCCAGCCGCTTCGACGTCGCGGCGGGCACCCGGTGGTAGACGTACACCGTCGGCGGGCCGCCGTCGTCGTCGGGCACCGGGACCTCGTACGTCTTCGGAGGGTGCCCGGTCACCCCCAGCAGCACCGGCAGCACCCGGCCGTCCAGCGGGCCGCCGGTGAACAGTACGTCTTCGCTTCTCACGCCCTCAGTCTCGCGTGCCGTCGCCGGAGCCGCCCGCCCGGGTGGCCGAGGCCGAGGCGGCGGGCGGTGCCGGCGACGGCCGCGGGCCGGCCAGCAGCCGCGGCGCGTCCAGCAGCAGCGGCGCCAGCCGGCGCGCCAGCTCGCCGACCGGCCCGTCCGCCGGTTCCAGGGGAAGCGCCCGGCGCAGCACCTCGGCGGCCTGCGGCTCGGTCGCCGACGTGGCCGCCAGCAGGGCGACGAAGTGGTCGACCATCCAGCCGCGCAGCTCGGCCGCCGGTTGCTGCTTCTGCTCGTCCAGCCAGATCAGCGAGGCGGCCTCGACCGCCGCGATCCAGGTGCGCACCATCATCCGCAGCCGGGGGCCCGGATCGGCCACGTCCAGGTGCCGCAGGATCTGCTCGGCGGCGGCCCGGCGCACCCCGTCCACGATCGCGCTCGTACGGGAGGTCTCGGCCACACTGCCGCCCTGCAGCAGCGCGCTGAACCCGGTGCTGTGCTCGGCCACGAACGCCAGATAGCGGTCCAGCGCGCGGGTCAGCCGCCGGGTGAGCGGACCGGTCTGCGGCTCGGCGAAGCACAGCTCCAGCTCGTCGACCGCGCTGCGCAGCGCGGCCTCGTACAACTGCTGCTTGCCGCCGGGGAAGTAGCGGTAGACCAGTGGCCGGGAGGCCCCGGCGGCGGTGGCCACGTCGTCCAACGACACGTCCTCGGGGGCGCGCTCGGCGAAGAGCGTGAGCGCCACGGAGATCAGCTGCGCGCGCCGCTCCTCGACGCTGAGCCTGCGGTACGCGCCGCGCCGCGCGGCTGCCGGGACGCTGCCTGTCGTCATGCCAGGCAGCGTAACCGCCCCCACAACAGGGCCCGCGCCCCAGGGCCCGGGACCACGCGAGCAGCCCGGAACGCTTGGCGCGCGGGTCAGGCGAGCAGCCCGGAGCGCTTCCACAGTCTGCGCCCGACACCCCGCAGCACCCCGATGTCGTCCAGGAAATCCGTCAGTCGCTTCGCGCCGGACTGCATGACCTCGCGCCGGTGCCCGCTCGCCCTGACCTGTGCCACGGCCTCCCGCCGGTCCAGGCCCACGTTCTCGTACACCTGCGGATTGACGAACGCGACCGCGAAGACCCGTGCGGCCTGGCCGGAGCTGACCCGGGTCAGCTCCGCCTCCCAGCGCGGGCAGGTGGCCATCTGGCGGCGGAGCTCCTCGCGCGCGTACCGGACATGGCGAGCCTCCTCCACCACATGGATCCGGGTGACGCCGCGCACCAGCGGCTGGACGCGCTCGTCCGGGAACGTCAGCCGCTGCATCCAGTCCAGGATCTCCTCGCCGAGCAGCGTCGCCGCGAACGAACCGGGCGTGGTGGAGACGGTCTTCAGCACGCGCGCGAGGTTGTGGTGCAGCGGCGAGACCGGGTATGTGGGCGTGCCGCCCTTCTGTATCAGCCGCGCGAACATCTTGGAGTGCCGGCACTCGTCGGCAATCTCCGTCAGTGCGTACCGCACATGCGCGCTGGTCACCGGCCGGTCGTAGATGTGCCGTACCAACAGCTGCATCAGGATGATCTCGAACCAGATGCCGAGCGAGGCCAGCGCGGCGGCCTCGTGCCGCGCCAGGTCCAGCCGCTGCTCCTCCGGCATGCGCCTCCACAGCGGGGTGTCGTACAGCGAGACCAGCTCCGGCGGCCAGAACCACTTGCCGTCCTCGTACGGGGCGTCCCAGTCCAGTTCCGTGTCGGGGTCGAAGGAGTGCTTGGCCGAGGACTCCAGCAGCCGCTCGGCCACCTGCTCGCGATCCTTGAGCAGACCGAGCGCGTCCCGGAGCGCCGCCGGTTCGATCGTGGACGTCATGGCTGAGAACACCTCGCGTGTGGGCAGTCCGGGCCACCGTTACCCGGGGTCTCCCCCTTATGAGACTCCGCGTCAGCAAGCTCGTCAATCCCTTGCGCGGAATGTTGACCCTTCAAGTCGGGAGTGTGAGCCTGCCCGTGCCGCCCGTGTGACAGGAACCGGGATGGCAGACCAGCGAAGGAGGCGTCGGTGGGGACGGCAGAACTCTACGCACGGCAGCCCGAAGAGCCGATCTGGCAGGTGCCCGCCGCCGGGGCGGCCCGGTTCACCTGGGAGTACGACGACCACCGCGAACGGCTTTTGGCCCTGTACCAGAAGGGCAAGGACAAGCAGTGGGATGCGGCCAAGCGGATCGACTGGGACCTGGAGGTGGACCCGGACGACCCGCTGGGCACCCCTGACGAGTCGCTCGTCCTCCACGGCACCCCGCACTGGGCGAAGATGACGGCGAAGGACAAGGCCGAGCAGCGCAGGCACTTCACGGCCTGGCAGTTCAGCCAGTTCCTCCATGGTGAGCAGGGCGCGATGGTCTGCGCCTCCCGGATCGTCGAGGCCGTCCCCGACCTCGACGCCAAGTTCTACTCCGCCACCCAGGTCATGGACGAGGCCCGGCACGCCGAGATCTACAGCCGGTTCCTGCACGAGAAGCTCGGGATGCTCTACCCCGTCAACACCGATCTCCAGGCCCTCCTCGGCGACACCCTCCGCGACTCCCGCTGGGACATGCCCTACCTGGGCATGCAGGTGCTCATCGAGGGCCTGGCGCTCGCCGCGTTCGGCATGATCCGCGACACCACCGACAAGCCCTTGCCCAAGCAGATCCTCACGTACGTGATGCAGGACGAGGCCCGCCACGTCGCCTTCGGCCGGATGGCGCTGCGCGACTACTACCGCGAACTGTCCGATGGCGAGCGGCGCGAGCGCGAGGAGTTCGTCATAGAGGGCTGCTATCTGATGCGCGACCGGCTGCGCGGGGTCGAGGTGCTGGAGAACTTCGGCATCCCGAAGGCCGAGGCGGCGGAGTACACGGAGCGGTCGGATTTCCTGCACCTGTTCCGCAAGCTGCTGTTCAGCCGCATCGTGCCGTGCGTGAAGGACATCGGGCTGTGGGGGGAGCGCTTGCAGCGGGCGTACGTGGACATGGGCGTACTGGAGTTGGGCGACAGCAACCTGGACCTGCTGATGGCGGCGGACGAGGAGCAGGCGGAGCGGCTGGACGCGGAACGCTTCGCGGCGGAGGAGGCGGCGCGGAGGGCGGAGGTGGCGGAGACGGTGGCCGCCGCCGAGGGCTGACCGGCTGGACCCTGCGGTCGGCCGGACCCTCCGGTCGGCTAGGCGAGTTGGCGTGCGCCGAGTTCGAACCACGTGGCCTTGACGTGCCCCGGCCCGTGCTCGCAGACGCCCCACGCGTCGGCACCCCCGGAGATGAGCGCCATGCCGCGCCCGCACTCGTCGTCGGGGGTCACGGTTGTCCGGCAGGCCGGGCGTCCCGGGGCCTCGTCGTGCACGAGTACGCGGAGGTAGTCGGCCTCGGCGTGCGCCGCCCACTCGGCGAAGAGGGTTACGGGTGTTGAACAGCCGCTGTTCAGGCACGCGTTGACGGAGTTGGTGACGGCCTCGGAGGTGAGTAAGAGGGCGGTGTCGGTGAGGTCGCCGCGGTCGGCGGCGAGGAGCAGGGATCGCACGGTTTCCCTGGCGGCGCGGACCCAGACGGGTTCGGGCGGGAAGACGAGGGAGACGAGCATGGCGGACCTCCCGGGTAGGGGCTTGCCGATGGCGCCCCGACGCTATGAGCACGCGTGAAGCGGTAGCAACCGTGAACGGCGAGGTTCCCTCGTGTGGGTGATGTGCAGCCCAGTTGGTGGACCCGCGTTTAGGCGGCGCGACACACTGCGGGTATACGAGGAGGAGTCGCATGCCGCCGAGGGTCAACCCAAGCGAACGCCAGCGCCGATTGGGCGCCGAACTGCGCAGGCTGCGAACCCGTGCACGGATGTCCGGCGACGACGTTGGGGCGCTGCTCGATGCCGACCGCACCCGGGTCAGCCACATCGAGGCGGGGCGCGTTGACGTCCCGCGCAACGGTTTGTACAAGTTGCTACGCGCGTTCGGTTGCGATGACGGGCCGCTCTTCGACGCGCTGATGGACATGGCGCACGATCGAGGCAAGGGCTGGTGGGACGAGTTCCGGGATGTGGTCGCGCCTGTGGGGTGCGACCTGGCGGAGTTGGAGTTCCGGTCGACCGACATCCGGATGCATGAGCCCTTGTTCGTGCCCGGGCTGTTGCAGACGGCGGACTACGCCCGCGCTGTGATCGCGGAGTCGGAAGGCGATGCCCGGCGCGTTGACCGCTTCGTGGCGTTTCGGCTCGCACGGCAACGCGTCCTTACGGCGGAGCTTCCGGTCACCTTCCGTGTGATTGTCCATGAGGCGGCGTTGCACGCCCAGATCGGCGGCCCCAGAACCATGCGCAGGCAGCTGCTTCGGTTGATTGAGGCGGCTCGGCTACCCAATGTCACCGTGCAGGTATTTCCGTTCGAAGCCGGTGCGTACTCGTCGTACAGCAGTTCCTTCGGCATCTTTGCAGGTGCCGTGCCCGAACTGGCCACCGTGATCCTGGAACAGCCGCTGGACTCCGTGTTCCTCCGGGATGGCGGTCACATCGACGAGTACGCCAGAATGTTTGAACGGCTGTCCGAATTGGCGCTGGCTCCTGTTGATCCGGAGGCCCCACCGGAGTCTCACGACTCCCGCGACTCGCTGAGTCTCATCCAGCACGTGATGTACAAGCTGTGAGAGGGAGTGAAATGTCCCAGCTCGTGTGGCGCAAGTCTTCGTTCAGCGGCGGTGGCAACGGCAACTGCGTCGAGGTGGCGACCGGCTCCGACGGGCTGATCCGCTTCCGCGAGAGCGACGACCCCGACGTCGTCGCGGTCACCGCCCCCGCGTCGCTGCGGGCCTTCCTCAGGGGCGCCAAGGCCGGGGCGTTCGACCACGTCACGTACAAGCCTTGAGGAGGGCGCGATGTCCCGGCTCGCGTGGCGCAAGTCTTCGTTCAGCGGCGGTGGCAACGGCAGCTGCGTCGAGCTGGCCACCAGCGCCAACGGGCTGATCCGCTTCCGCGAGAGCGACGACCCCGACGTCGTCGCGGCCACCGCCCCCGCGACGTTGCGCGCCTTCATAAGGGGCGCCAAGGCCGGGCGGTTCGACCGCATCGTGTGACCCGCCCTGCCGGGCGGACGGGCTGACCGGGTGGTGCGGCGACGTTCGCGGCGCGCGGCGAGTTGGATGGCCTCGCGCATGATCTCGGCCTCAGGCACACCTCGCCGTGCGGCGGCCTCCTTGATCGTGGAGAGGTCTGCGGGGTCTGCGTAGATCACCGTTCGTTTCAGGGGCACGCGTCTATGTTGCTGCACGCGTACCCGTGAAGGACTCCTTCGGCTACACCAAGCCGAGCCGGTCCTTGTCGAGGAGGGGGAACCTCTCCTGGGCCTCACGCAGGGCCCGCTCGCGCGCGTACTCCGCCCCCGACTCCGTGGGCTTGCCCCAGGCTTCGGGGTGGAGATATGTACCGCGCTCCGCCTCCGGCTTGGGCTCCTCCGCCGTGAAGGGGTTGGCCCGTGCGAAGTGGTCCCGGCGGACGCCGGTGACCTGCCAGGAGACCTTCGTTTCGGGGCGGTCGGTGGCGATGGTGAAGCGGTTGTCGCGGACCTCTTCGGAGACCGCCGCCTGGGTGAGGGCGCCGATGACCGTCAACTGGTAGCGGAAGTCCTCGTTCAGCTCCTCGAAGTACTCGGGGAGGGTGACGACGGCCGAGCCGTCCGCGTCCGTCACGACCGTGCCGCTGTAGACGTTCAGCTGCTGGTCGGACTCGACGAAGGAATGGCGCAGGAAGCGGTTCTCCGGGTCGAGGGGGTGGTCGATCTGGAAGCCGCCGCCGGACTTGTACAGGAAGCCGCTGACGTAGACCGGGCCGCTGAAATAGCCGGCGTACCCCTGGGCCGCCTTGCCCCAGACGCCGATGGCGGCGGTGCCGTTGTTCGCCTCGCCGACGACGCCCACGCTGTCCGTGCCGGAGGCCGTCCCGCACACCGCGCTGACGGCGGGGCCGTCGCGGTCGGTCAGGCCCCGTACGCCGAAGACGCCATGGGACCAGCCGTTCGTGCCGGTTCCCTCGTCGCTGCCGCCGATCACCCCGTGACCGGCGTAACCCCACAGGCCCACATTCCCGTCCGCTTGCGAGGCGATACCGAAGGCCCCGACCCCTTTGACCCCGGTCGCCTCGGCCATGATCCCGATCAACCCCGCCGCGGTAACGGCGAGCGTCTCCTTGGGCGCCGAGGATTTCAGCTCGGTCTTGTCCGCCCCGGCGTCGTTGGTGGAGCCGAGCTTCATCGGTTGTCCTGAGGCCATGCCACGTCCCTCCGTGCAGAGTCGTCACGGCCATGGAACCGCGTGACCCGGGCCACGTCGCGCGGGAGCGGGCTGATCGGCGTACTGCCCGTGAGCCGTTCCACAGCCCCCGAATCCGGCGTAAAACGGAACCGCGCCATGATCCCGCCCCTCTACAGGGGCATGGCACGACTGACCGACTCGCAGCGGCGCATCGCGATCGCCTTCTCCTCCGTCCTGGCGCTGATAGCGGTGATCGCGGGGACCCTCGCCCTCACCGGGGGGCGCGACGACGACCGGGCCCAGCGGGACGGGCAGGCGAACGAACGGCCGGCGGGGGAGCGCGGCAAGCCGCACGGCGGCTCCGAGGACGACGCCGCGGGCCGTGTGCCGCGCGACATCGTCCACGCCACCGAGTCCGGCGGCAAGGCCGTGAACGTCACCATCGACGACGGGCCCGACCCGGTGTGGACCCCGCAGGTGCTGGACGTTCTCCGCACCTACGGCGTCAAGGCCACCTTCTGCATGATCGGCCCGCAGGCCCAGGCGCACCCGGACCTCGTCAAGAAGGTGGTCGCGGCCGGGCACCGGCTGTGCGACCACACGGTGAGCCACGACGTCACCATGGACCACAAGCCGGTCGCGTACCAGGAGAAGGAGATCCTGGACGCGAAGAAGATGATCGAGGACGCGGCGGGCGGCGCGAAGGTGCAGTACTACCGGGCGCCCGGTGGCGCCTTCACCCCCGACAGCCGCCGGATCGCCGCCGATCACGGCATGCGGCCGCTCGGCTGGAACGTCGACACCAAGGACTTCGAGCTGCCCGGCGCCGCCGGGATCGTCGCGGCCGTCAAGAACGAGCTGGCGAACGGGCCGACCATCCTCTTCCACGACGGGGGCGGGCCGCGCGGCGAGACCGTCGCGGCGCTCCGCGAGGTGCTGCCGTGGCTGAAGAGCCAGGGGTACGGGTTCAGCTTCCCGCAGATCACGCAGCCGAGCCGGTAGGCCGGAACTCCCAGCCGGGCGGGTACGCCGGTCCCCGGCGGTACGCCGGATTCCCGGCCGGGGGCAAGCCAGCCCGAGTCGGCCGTCCCACGGGGCGGCCGACACGGCGGGCGGTTGGCGTGACCACCTCGGCTCCGCTGCTACGCGAAGAACTCGACGGCGACGTCGTACAGGCCCGGGCTTGACGTGATCGGCGTTTGCGGGTCCTCGCCCGCCGCTCGGGTGCGCTCCCGGAACTCGGTGTCCGCAGTGGCGGCCTCCCACGCCTCCCGGCTTTCCCAGTGGGACACATTGACGAGCTGGAACCGGGTCTCCGACGAACGGGCCCGGTGCAGCCGGGAGTCGAGGAATCCGGGCTTGGTGCTCATGAGTGCGGCGCGCTGCTCCCATTGGGCGATGAACGCATCGAGGTGCTCGGCGGCTACTTCGAAGATGTTGATGAACGTGACGGACGAGCCCGGCGCGTTCACCGGCTGGCTCTCTATGGTCATGGGGACTCCAAGATCGGGTGGCGCGGCCTGGCCCGCTCGGCGCGGGCCGGGTAGCGGTGGGTCAGGTCGTGCCGCGCAGTGCGGCGAGTTGCAGGACGGTGAACACCGAGACGGGGACGGCTTGCAGGATCGTCCACGCCGTGCCGGCGGCGTTGGGGTCCCACCAGTCGAGGACGAGGGAGGCGACGCTCGCCGCCACCCACGCGACTCCGATCGCGACGACAAGCCGCACCCATGCGGCGGGCGGACGAGCGCGGCCCGCCAGCACAGCGACGCCCATGCCGATCGTCAGCATCAGGCCGCCGGAGGTGAGTACCAGCTCGCCGCCGACGCCGAGCAGCCGGGCGAGGGGGCCGGAGGCGAAGACGTAGACCAGCCCGAACACGATCATTCCGGCCGCGTCCATGGCGAGGATCCGGCGCAGCGGAGTATGCGCCGACAGGTGGGGATCGGTCGGGGCGACGTCCGCGGATGACGGTGTCATGAGGTCTCCAAGCGGTCGACGTCACCGGGTGGTGCGCGGCGGGATGTTGTAGTTGAGGCGGAAGACGTTCCGGGGGTCGTAGTCGGCCTTCAGCGCGGTCAGCCGCCTGTGGTCGTCCGCGGTGTAGGCGGTGCGTATCCGTTCCTGATCGGCGGTGTCGCCGTGGCCCATGAAGTTGAGGAACCGGCCGCTGGTCCAGGGCTCCAGGTCCTTGAACACGCGCTCCAGGAACGCGTGCGCGTCGGTGGCGGAGACGCCGATCAAGGGGGTGAGGACCGCCAGCATGAAGCGTGCGTCGCGATGGCCGACGGCGTTCGGGTGTACGGGCCGGCGGGCCAGCGCACCGCCCAGGTGGCGCAGTTCCACGATGGCCGGCAGCGCCGTGCCGGGGCCGGTGTGGTCGAGGAGCGTACGGACCGTGTCGCCGTCCAGGTCCGCCAGGAAGGCGTTGTCGGCGGCCCACGGCATCGGGACCGGGGGATCGTCGTGGATGTCGGCGCTCTGCTCGTAGGGCATGTCGCGCAGGTTCTCCAGCAGCCGGGGACCGGCCTGGCGGAGCGGTTCGACCATCCGCTCGCCGGCCTCGGGGGAGCCGGTGAAGGCGATCCGCACGTGGCAGACGTGGCGTCCGCGCATCGGCTCGGGCACTTGGGGGTCGTCCGGGAAGGGAATCAGTGCGACCGACGAGTTCATCTCATCGGGCACCGTGGCGGTCCACTGCCGGTACGCCTCCAGGATCCCGGGGTTCTGCTCGACGTCGAAGAAGAGCCCGCCGCCGTACAGCCGGGCCACCGGGACCAGGCCGAACTCCATGCCGGTGACGATGCCGAAGTTGTCCCGCCCGCCCAGCAGCGCCCAGTACAGCTCCGGGTCGGCGTACGGGGTGACGTGGCGCAGCCGCCCGTCGGCGGTCACCACGTCCATGGCCAGCACCTGGTCGGCCGCCCAGCCGTGGCTGCGTCCGAGCAGCGGGAGCCCTCCGCCCAGGGTGTAGGAGACTACGCCCACGTGCGGGGCGGAGCCGTTCAGCGGTGCCAGGCCGTGCCGTGCCGCCTCGGGGATCACCTGCTCGAAGCGGGCGCCGGCCGCGACGTGCGCGCTGCGGGTCTCGGGGCCGACGCGGACAGCGGCCATGCGCCGGGTGGTGACCAGCAGTCCGCCCTCGGCGGCCACCGAGAAGCCGTGCCCGGTGTTCTGTACGGCTACCGGCAGGCCGTGCGCCGCGGCGAAGGCGACGGCCGCCGCCACGTCCTCCGCCCGCGCGGCGCCGACGATCACCTCCGGACGGTGCCGCGCGGCGAAGTTGAAGCCCGTCCGCTCCTCGTCGAAGCCCTCCTGGCCGGGCAACAGCACAGGTCCCTCGATACGGGCGGCCAGGGTCTCGATGTCGTGACGCTCCACGATCCTGCTCCTTCGTCGGTGCCAACGGGAGCGATCTTGACGGGCTTATATGACATCCGCCGTCATATTCTGCGCGGGTGAAATTCGACCGCCTGCTCTCGATCGTGCTGCTGCTCCAGCACCGTGACCTGGTCCCGGCCAAGGAGCTCGCCGAGCGCCTGGAGGTGTCGCGGCGCACCATCTACCGCGATGTCGAAGCGCTGTCGGCGGCCGGCGTCCCGGTGTACGCCGAGCGTGGCCAGGACGGCGGCATCGGGCTCTTGGACGGCTTCCGCACCGACGTCACAGGCCTGACCACCGACGAGGCGCGCGCTCTGTTCGTGCTGGCGTCGCAGAGCGCCCACTCGGCGCTCGGCCTCGACCAGGCCCTCGGCTCCGCGCTGCGCAAGGTGATGGCCGCGCTGCCCGCCCCGCACCGCCCGGCGGCCGAGTCGACCAGCCGCCGCATCCTCGTCGAACCCGACCGCTGGCATGCCGCACCCCGCCCCGAGAGCGACCTGGAGGCCCTGTACGCCGCGGTCCTCAGCGACCGCCGGCTGCGCGTCCGCTACCGCCACAGCGGCCAGACCGCGCTGCGCACCTACACCGTCGACCCCTACGGGCTGGTGGCCAAGGCCGGCACCTGGTATCTGGTCGCCGACCACAGGGGCAAGCCGCGGCTCTTCCGCGCGGACCGGCTGTCGCAGGTCAGCGTCGTCGAGGCCGCAGCGCGCCGCCGACCCGGCGCGGAGCTGACCCAGGTCTGGTACGACCTGCGCCGCGAGGTGGAAGACCGCAGCGGCGGCGTCACGATCGCCGTCCGGATGCGCCGGGAACGGCTGGACATGGTGACCCGCATCGCCGGCGGCTACTTCACCGGGCCACCTGTCCCCGAGGCCGGCACCGACGAGTGGCTGCGGGTGGAGGTCGTCTACCCCGTCGTGGAGGCGGTCCGCCACCTGCTGCAGTTCGGCGCCGACGTCCAGGTCGTCGGCCCTTCCGAGGCGCGCGAGGAGATGACCCGCGCCATCGCCGAGTTGGCCGGACTCTACGGCACTGCCTGAACCACGGCTTCGGGGTTCGCCCTGTTGAGGACGGTCAGCCGGTGTCGGTGCCCGGCTGCGGGCACGGTGCCCTGCTACGGGCGTGTTCCGCGCACCGCCGCCCGCAGCACCGGTCCCGCCACCCGTGCCGCCTCCGTCGCCCCGTCGGTCTCCCGGTCCGCCGCCGGGGCCTCCACCACCGCCGCCATCGCCACCGCGGGCAGCGGCGCGCCCTCCTTCTGCGCCCAGCCGATGAACCAGGCGTACGGCGTGCCCCCGTCCCGTGCCCCGTCCCGTGCCCCGCGCCGCGTCCCGTCCCGCGCCGTGCCGGTCGTGCCGCCCACCGTGGCCCCGGGCACCGCGGCCGGCCCGGCCGTGCCGTCGGTGACCGCGCCGACCATCATCCGCCTGAGCTCCGCCGCCGTCCGCCGGCTGATCGGCTGGTGCGCGACGGCGTGCGGGGTGACCGCCACCGTCGCGCCGTCTCCGTCCGTCAACCGGTCCACCAGGTGCGGCCGCGGCACATTGCCGCCGCCCGCGACCGCGGCGGCGACCATCGCCATCTGGAGTGGAGTGGCGGCGACGCCCGCGTGCCCGATGGCGGACAGCGCCAGCCGCCCCGGGGGCGTCCGCCGGTCGAACGTGCTCGTGGCCACCGGCGACGGAACCGCCGGACCGGGCTCGTTGAAGCCGAAGCGTTCGGCGGTGGCCACCATCGCGGCCGGCCCGGTCCGCACGCCCAGCGCGGCGAAGACGCTGTCGCAGGAGACGGCCAGGGCGCGGCGCAGCGAGGCGTGGGCGCACTCGCGCGGCCGGTCGCGGACCATGAGGCGGGTACCCGGCAGGTGGTACGGGTTGGGGGTGCCGGTGCGCGCGTCGGCGTCGGCGGCGGTGCCGTGTTCCAGCGCCGCCGCGGCCGTGACGACGTTGAACGTGGAGCCGGGCGGATACGTCCGGCCCAGGGCCCGGTTGAGCATCGGCCGGTCGGGATCGGCGGTCAGCCGCTGCCACGCGCGGGTCACGGCCGCCCCGTTGCCCGACAGCCGGCCCGGATCGTAGGAGGGGGTGCTGACCAGGGCGAGGATCCGTCCGGTGCCCGGATCGAGGGCGGCGACCGCGCCCTTCCGCCGGCCCAGCACGGCGAACGCGGCGCGCTGGAGGGCGGGGTCGATGGTGGTGGCCACGGCGCCGCCGGGCTGCCGGGCCCGGGTGAGGTCGTCCCACAGCGGCAGCAGGGCCAGCCGCGGATCGGTGCCGGTGAGGACGGCGTCCTCGGCGTGTTCCAGGAGCGAGGCGCCGTAGCTCTGGGAGGCGTAGCCGGTGACGGGCGCGTAGAGGGGTCCTTCGCGGTAGGTGCGCTCGTACCGCAGCCGCTGGCCGGTGTCCGTGGAGCCGGTGACGGGTACGCCGCCGACCAGGATGTCGCCGCGCGGCTGGCTGTAGCGGGCGATGGTCCGGCGGCGGTTGGCCGGGTTGTCGTCGTACTCGTCCGCTTTGAGGGCCTGGATCCGGGCGGCGTTGACCAGGGGCGCGAGCAGCAGCAGAAGGCAGAAGACGGCGGTGTGCCGGACGCAGCGGGTCACGCGGCGGCCCCCGACACGCGGCGGGTCACGCGGGGCCCGCCGACTGCCGCGGCTCCGCCGACAGTCCGGAGCGGCCCGGGCGTCCCGGCCGCCCCGGCTCCTCGGGCCGTCCGGGCTGTCCGCGGGCGCTGTCGCTGAGCCGCATGAGCAGCGCGATGATGATCCAGTTGGTGATCACCGAGGAGCCGCCCTGGGCGAGGAACGGCATCGGCATCCCCGTCAGCGGGATCAGGCCGGTCACCCCGCCCGCGATGACGAAGACCTGGAGCGCGAGGATGGCGGCGAGACCGGCGGCGAGCAGCCTGCCGAACGGGTCGCGGAGGACAAGCGCGGTTCGGAAGCCGCAGGCGATCAGCAGCGCGTACAGCAGGAACAGCGCCGTCAGACCGGCCAGCCCCAGCTCCTCGCCGACCGTCGCCAGGATGAAGTCGGACTTCATGGCGAAGCCGATGAGGGAGGAGTGGCCCTCGCCCAGACCGGTGCCGAGCACGCCGCCCGCGGCGAACGCGAAGAGGGACTGGGCGAGCTGGTTCGCGCCGCCGGCACCGGACTCGGTGCCCGCGAACGGGTGCAGCCAGTCCCGTACCCGTTCGTTGACATGCGGTTCCACGGACGCGACGGCCGCCGCCCCGGCCGCCACCAGCAGCAGGCCGACCGCGATCCACCCGAGGCGGCCGGTGGCGACGTACAGCAGGACGACGAAGAGCCCGAAGAACAGGATCGAGGTGCCCAGGTCCCGCTCCAGGACCAGTACGCCCACGCTGACCAGCCAGATCGCGACGACCGGGCCGAGCACCCGGCCGGGCGGCAGCCGCAGCGGGCCGATCGTGCGGCCGAGATGCGCCAGCGCGTGCCGCCCCGCCGCGAGATAGGCCGCGAAGAACACCGCGAGCAGGACCTTGGCGAACTCGCCCGGCTGGAACGACAGCCCGGCGACCCGCACCCAGATCTTGGCGCCGTTGATCGCGGGGAAGAAGACCGGCAGCGTGAGCAGGGCCAGGGCGGTGGCGACGCACACGTACGCGTAGGCCTGGAGGGCCCGGTGGTCCCGGAGGCTCAGCACGGCGGCCATGAACAGCGCCATGCCGAGGGTGGACCAGACGAGCTGGGTCGGGGCGGCGGGGTCACCGGGCGTGGCGAGATCCAGCCGGTAGATGAGGACCAGCCCGAGGCCGTTGAGGAGGAAGGCGATGGGGAGGAGGAGCGGATCGGCGTACGGGGCGCGGAGCCGGACGGTGAGATGGGCGGCGAGCGCGAGCACACCGAGCCCGGAGCCGTACCGGGCCGCGTCGGGCGGGAAGGCACCGCGGACGGCGAAGCCGACGGTCATATAGCCGAAGACGCAGATCAGGACGGCGCCGACGAGGAGCGCGAGCTCCGTGCCACGGCGCTTGGGGGGCCGGAGCAGCACCGGGGGAGCGGTGGTGGTCGGTGCTGCGGCGGCGGTCATGGCGGGGAATGTAGCGGCTCGGCTCCGGCGAGGGCCTCAGACGCGCGCGCCCGCCCCCACGCCGCGACCACCCGGCGGAACGCTGCCCGCGCCATGCGGCGGAACGCCGTCCGCTCCGCGTGATGGGAGGGCGTCCTCGCGGCGCGGTGGAAGGCTGACCTCGCCATGGGGCGCCACGGCGTCCGTATGACGCGGCCCTGTGGCGTCCGCGTCACGCGGCCCTACGGCGTTCGCGCTACCGGGTGGATCGGCGTCCGTATGACGCGGCCGAACGGCGTCCGCGAGCGTCCGGCTGAACGTCCGTATTCGCTCGGTCTCGTGGGAACGCCGCCACACCAGGCCCAGGACCGAGTCCGGCGCGCCGGTGACCGGCACGAACGCGACATCCCTGCGCCCCTGGTGCAGCGCGGTCGGGGCGCAGCACAGCATCGTGCCCCGGTCCGCCGCGACGTACGTCAGCCCCTCCTGGAGTGTGCGCACCTGAGGCCCGCGCGGGATCGGCCGCCCGCCCGGCGTCACGGTGGGGGCCATGGCCTCCCGCCAGTAGTCCGGCGCGGGCGCCGTCGGGCCGATCAGCCGGGAGTCCGCCAGCTCCTCCACGGACACCGACGCCCGCGCCGCGAACGGGTGCCGCACCGAGACGGCCAGGGTCTGCGGCTGCCGTGAGAAGGCCGGACCCGGTATCAGGTCCGGCTCGGCGACCGGCAGCAGGACGATGGCCGCGTCCACCGCGCCGGAGCGCACCGCGCCGAACGGGTCGCCCAGCGGGATCTCGACCGTCTCCACCTCGCAGCCCGGGTGCCGGTCGCGGAAGTCGGCGATCACCCCCATGACGCACTCGTCCGCCGTGCCCAGGAAGCCCAGGCGCAGCGGCTCCTCAAGGCCGCGGGCCGCCGCCCGCGCGGAGTCCACCGCGCCGCGCAGGGCGGCGTACGCGGGCCGCAACTCGGCCAGGAAGCGCTCGCCGAGCGGGGTCAGCCGGACACGGCGGCTGGTGCGGTCCAGCAGCCGGGCGCCGATCCGCCGCTCCAGCGAGCGAAGGAGCTGGCTCACCCGGCTCTGTGTGACGTACAGCCGCTCGGCGGCGCGCCCGAAGTGCAACTCCTCGCTGAGGGCGAGGAAGCACTCCAGCTCGCGCGTCTCCAGGCCGCCGCCGCTCCGGTCGGTGGCTGCCACCCCTGAGTTCCCCTCCCTCCGCGCCTGCGTGAAACAGATCGATGACTCTCACTCATAGAAGGCTGAGCGGTTGGCCGTTGTTCCCGGACAGGCACGGTTGTTCGCTGGAGACATGTCCGAAGCTACGGAAATCACCCTCGCGGCGTCGCGTTCCGACGACGCGTCACGCCGGTCCCGAACGGCGTGGCTCGCCGTCGGCACGGTCGCCGTCGGCATCTTCTCCGTCGTCACCACCGAGATGCTGCCGGTCGGCCTGCTCACCTCCATCGGCGCCACCCTCGGGACCTCCGACGGCACGGTCGGGCTGGCCCTGACCGTCCCCGGCCTGGTCGCCGCGGTCGCCGCCCCGCTGCTGGCCGTCGCCGTCGGCCGACTGGACCGGCGGCTGGTGCTGTGCGGACTGATGGGCCTGCTGGCCGTCGCCAATCTGGTGTCGGCCCTCGCGCCGACCTTCCCCGTTCTGCTCGCCGCCCGGGTCATGGTCGGCGTCAGCATCGGCGGCGTATGGGCCATCGCGGGCGGTCTGGCCGCCCGGCTGGTGCCCGAGCGGTCCGCGGGCGCCGCCACCTCCCTGATCTTCAGCGGCGTCGCCGTCGCCTCGGTGCTCGGGGTGCCCGCCGGGACGCTGATCGGCGACCTGGCCGGCTGGCGGGCGGCGTTCGGATGCGTCTGCGCGCTGGCGCTGGCCGTCACGGTCGCCATGGCCGTCCTGCTGCCTCCGCTGCCCGCCGACCGCCCGGTCCGGCTCGGCGAGGTGTCCGCGCTGTTCCGCAACGCCCGCCTCCGGGCCGGGCTGGTCACCACCGGGCTGCTGGTGGTGGCGCACTTCGGCGCGTACACGTACGTGCGGCCGGTGCTGGAGGACGTGTCCGGCGTCGGGGCGGGCCTGATCAGCACGCTGCTGCTGGTGTACGGAGTGGCGGGCGTCGCCGGGAACTTCCTGGCCGGTTCGGTGGCCCACCGCGACCCGCGCCGGACGCTGATGGTCCTGTGCGCGTTGCTGGCCGCGGCCGAGCTGCTGGTCCCGCTCCTGGGCCGGACCACCGCCGGGGCCGTCGTGCTGCTGGTGCTGTGGGGTCTGGCGTACGGAGGCGTCTCCGTCACCGCCCAGAACTGGGTGCTGCGCTCCGCACCGGAGGCGCCCGAGGCGGCCTCGGCCCTGTTCGTCGCGGTCTTCAACCTGGCCATCTCACTCGGCGCGCTGCTCGGCGGCCGGGCCGCCGACCAGATCGCGCTCTCCAGCGTGATGTGGTGCGGAGGAGCGCTGGCGGTGCTGGCGCTGGTCAGCGCGGGGGTACTGGGCCGGGTGGGGCGTGCGGAGCGCGGGTGACACCGTCGGTACCGGAACGCCTACGTTCCGGTACCCGGATCCGCCCGTATGGCGCAGACGGCGGGAGGCCGCCCCCCATCGGTGGGATCATGAAGGACAGGGGACCTTCAGGGGACTCTTCTTCGGGGAGTGAGCCCGATGACAGCGAGCATGTACGTGGTCTGGAGCGCGGTGGAGCCAGGGCGCGTCGTTTACGAGACGCACTCGATCGAGGCGATCACGGACACCGCGGGCGTGCACGCGGAGGTCAAGAGCGAGACCCATGAGGTCGCGCTCCGCAGCCGGGCGCACGCGCGGTCGATCGCGGAAGCGGGAGGCTACGAGCTACGGGCCGAGGGCGAGGCGTGGGAGAGCCTGCCCGAGGAGGGCCCCCCGGAGGACGGCCTCCCCGAGGAGAGCCCCCCACAGGAGTGATGTCCCACCCGGGAAAGTCCGACGCCCGAGGCGTCCGGCGCCGCAGGGGGGAAGTGCGGGCCGGAAGCCTCGGGCGTGGGTCTTGTGACGACGCGGGAGCGCTGTCTGATCGACGTCGGCTGGTGCCGGGAGGATCAGATGCTGACGCCGTGCGCGCGCAGGTAGGCGATCGGGTCGACGTCCGAGCCGTAGCCGGCGGCGGTGCGGATCTCGAAGTGCAGGTGCGGGCCGCTGCTGTTGCCGGTGGTGCCGGACAGGCCGATCTGCTCGCCGCCGTTCACGGTCTCGCCGACCGTGACGGACAGGGACGACAGGTGCGCGTACTGGCTGTACTTGCCGTCCTCGTGCCGGATGACGACCTGGTTGCCGTAGGCGCCACCCCAGCCGGCGGAGACGACCGTGCCGGAGCCGACGGCCTTGATGCCGGTTCCGGTGCCGACGGGGAAGTCGACGCCGGTGTGGTAGCCGCTGGACCAGGCGCTGCCGGCCTGGTGGTACGGGGTGCCCATCGCGGCGTCGACCGGGGCGGTCCAGCCGGTGGCGGCCGGGGCCTCGGTGTGCGCCGGGGCGGGCTTGGGGGCCGTGGGCTTCGGGGCGGCCGGCTTCGGCGCGGCGTGCTTCGGGGCGCGCGGCTCGGCGGCCTGCTCGGTCAGGGACAGGTCCTGACCCGGGAAGATGAGGTTCGGGTTGCCGCCGACGACCTCGCGGTTGGCCTCGTAGACGGCCTGCCAGCCACCCTCGACGCCGTGCGTCTGGGCGATCTTGTACAGCGTGTCGCCGCTGACGACGGTGTAGGTCTCGTCCTGCGCCGGCGCGGCGGGCTTCGCGTGCTTCGGGCCGGCCTTGGGCGCCGCCTTAGGCGCCTCGGCCTTCGGAGCCGCGGCCTTCGGGGCAGCCGCGGGGGCGGCCTTCGCACCGTCGGGGGAGATCGCCGGGGCGGGACCGCCCTGGGCCAGCCCGGCCTTGGCGGAGCACACCGGCCAGGCGCCCGGGCCCTGCTCGGCGAGGACCTTCTCGGCGATGGCGATCTGCTGGTCCTTGGTGGCCAGGTCGGCGCGCGGCGCGTACTTGGTGCCGCCGAAGGCCTCCCAGGTGGACTGCGTGAACTGCAGGCCGCCGAAGAAGCCGTTACCGGTGTTGATGCTCCAGTTGCCGGTGCTTTCGCAGTCCGCGACCTTGTCCCAGGTCTCTACGGAGGCGGCGTTGGCCGACGTGGCGCCGACGAGGGGAAGGGCCACACCGGCACCGCTCGCGGCGAGCGCGAGCGAGACCTTGGCGATTCGGCCGGGGTTATAGCGACGGTGACGTCCGCGAGCAGACATAGGGGTGTTCCTCTCCTACGCCTGCGAGGTGAGCTGTCGGGTTCGGGCTGGAGTTGCCCGGCCGCGTCATCGGGCGGCATTCACCGCCACCGCAACGCGTCTTCACCCCAAGCCGGTTCGCGGGTTGTCCGCGACTCGGCACTTACCTGGTTCCCCCGCTCCTGCCGTGATGCGTCGTCGTTTCTCCTTGGCCGGCGGCAGGATTCGGCGCTCCGGCTTCGGGTCTCCCGAGCCTCTATGGCTGCGGGAGCGGCGGCCACCGTAAGCGGAAGAATTTCGCGGTCACAAGCCGCGTGACATGCGCCGGTGATCCATTTCCGATTTGACTCGGTATTTATGTCACGCTGCGCTTTGGATCTCTTTCGCAGCGAAATGGAGATCTTGCACAATGGCGTGACGGAAAAGCATGGGGTAACCGAACTGACGCAATGCTTATGCGGCGCCACGATGTGGTCACCGGTTCATCGCTATTCCTGTGACCTCGGCCACGGCGGCCCGCTATAACGGCATGAGGTGTTAAAAGTCCGGTTTGAGCTGCGGGTTGGGGATCCGGCCCGCGGTGGCCGGCCGTGTCGCCGGTCGCCGCGCCGCTCGGCCGGTCCTGGTCGCCGTGGCGCACGTGGTGCCACTATGGCTCGCCATGGCGCCACGACTGTGCCATGATGGCGGCATGGACCTCACGCCGTACGCCGGCTGTCTCCGCCCGGCCCAACCACGAGGATGAGGCAGCCGTGCCCATGTTTGACACCCCAGAACCGATCAGCGCCACGGTCCATATCGAGGTCGGCGCCGCCCGGATCACGGCGGGGGACCGCGCGGAGACCGTCGTCGAGGTGTACCCGGGCTCAGATGACAGCAAGGCCGACACGCGGGCCGCGGAGCTGACCCGGGTCGAGTACGCGGGCGGCAGGCTGCTGGTCAAGGCCCCGAAGGGGCCGACACCGCTCAGCGACCCCGGCGCCGTCCACGTGGAGATCGCGCTGCCGCGCGGCTCGCGGCTGGACGGCACCGCCGGCAGGGGCGACTTCACCTGCGAGGGGCCGTTGGGCGAGTGCAGCCTCAAGGTCACGGCCGGTGACATCGTGCTCGACGAGGCGGGCGCGGTGCGGCTGCGCACCCAGCACGGGGACATCACCGTGGGCCGTGCCGCGGGCGACGCCGAGGTCACCACCGGTTCCGGCGAGGTGCGGATCGGGGAGATCGTCGGCACCGCGGAGATCAAGAGCTCCAACGGGAACGCCTGGATCGACGACGTCGCCGGCGAACTGCGGCTGCGGGTGGCCAACGGGAACGTCTTCGTCGGCCGCGCCCACGGCGCCGTCTCCTCGAAGGCCGCCAACGGCAGCACCCGGATCCACGAGGTGATCCGGGGCACCGTCGAACTCCAGACCCAGGCCGGCGACTTCGAGGTCGGCATCCACCCGGGCACCGCCGCCTGGCTCGACATCAACTCCCGGGCGGGCTCGGTGCACACCTCGCTCGGCGCCGCCGACGGGCCGGGCGAGTGCGCCGAGACCGTCGAGGTGCGCGCCCGCACCGTACTCGGCGACATCGTGATCCGCCGCGCGTACCGCTCATGACTTCCAGAGAACGACCTTCGCAACAGTTACGAAAAGGAGGGGCGCGATGACCGCCACCAGCACCATGACCGCACAGACCAAGGGGATCAGCGCCGTCGGACTGCGCAAGGCGTACGGCGAGAAGGTCGTACTCGACGGGGTCGACCTGGAGGTGCCCGAGGCGACCATCTTCTCGCTGCTCGGCCCCAACGGGGCCGGGAAGACCACCACCGTGCAGATCCTGTCCACGCTCATCGCCGCGGACGGCGGTCAGGCACAGGTCGCGGGGCACGTTGTGGACCGGAACCCGGACGCGGTGCGCGCCGAGATCGGCGTCACCGGGCAGTTCGCCGCGGTGGACGGCCTGCTGACCGCCGAGGAGAACATGCTCCTGATCTCGGACCTGCTCCACCTGCCGCGCCAGGAGGGCAGGCGGCGCACCGCCGAGCTGCTCGAGCGCTTCGAACTGACCAAGGCGGCCAACAAGCCCGCCTCCACCTTCTCCGGCGGCATGCGGCGCAAGCTCGACCTCGCCATGACCCTGGTCGGCAAGCCGAGCATCATCTTCCTCGACGAGCCGACGACCGGCCTCGACCCGCGCAGCCGCCGCAACCTGTGGCAGATCACCCGCGACCTCGTCACCGACGACGGCACCACCATCTTCCTCACCACCCAGTACCTGGAGGAGGCCGACGTGCTCGCCGACCGGATCGCCGTCCTCGACGGCGGGAAGATCGTGGCCGAGGGCACCGCCGACGAGCTCAAGCGCCGCGTCCCCGGCGGGCACATCCGCCTCCAGTTCACCGACGCGCACCGCCTCGATGCCGCCGCCCGCGCCCTGGGCCAGCCCATGCGCGACGACGAGGCGCTCACCCTCCAGATCCCCAGCGACGGCAGCATCCCCGCGCTGCGCGCCGTGCTCGACCGGCTGGAGGACGCCGCGGTCGAGGCCGAGGCGCTCACGGTGCACACCCCCGACCTCGACGACGTCTTCCTGGCCCTGACCGGCAGCAGCATTCCCGGCCAGGCGCGGGTCACGGAGCCCGCGCGATGAGCTGACTCGCCGCGACCGTCCCGTCAGCGGGACACCCAAGGGTGGGGCCCGGTGCTGGAAACAGCACCGGGCCCCACCCTTTTCCCGGCTCGCGGAACGCGGTGTCGTCGGCGATGAGTTGACGCGGGACTCGATCGCCGAGGAAGGTGCACTTCGACCTGGTGGAGTACGCGGAGGCAATTCACTGCCCGCAGGTCGGCGAATCCTCAATGACGTGAATTGGAGTGGACGATGAGCAGCAATCCGTTCGACGACGCCGATGGCCGCTTCTACGTTCTGGTGAACGAGGAGGAGCAGCACTCCCTGTGGCCGTCGTTCGTCGAGGTTCCCGACGGCTGGCGGATCGTGTTCGGCGAGGATGGCAGGCAGGAGTGCCTGGACTACGTGGAGCGGAACTGGAGCGATCTGCGGCCGAAGAGCCTGCGCGAGGCGATGGCCGCGGACGCGGCCGCCGCCGGCACGGCGTGAGACCGCGGGGCGCGCGCCGTACGGCGTGAGAGCGCACGCCGTGGGACTCCTGGCGTCAGAGACCGTGCGCCGTCAGACCGCACGACTGAGGGCCTCGTCGGTCCGCCGGTTTCGGCGGTCCGACGAGGCCCTCGCGCCACGTCCGCAGCCCGGAGCCCGAAGGCTCCGGGTGTCCTCTCTCAGCGCTTGACCGCGCGGCTGAACGTCGCCTGGGCCCACACGTAGCCGACCACGATCAGGCCGACGCACCAGGCCAGGGCGGCCCAGCCGTCGTTGCCGATCTCCGTGCCGAGGAGCAGCCCGCGGAGCGTCTCGTTGATCGGGGTGAAGGGCTGGTACTCGGCGAACCAGCGCAGCCCGGTCGGCATGGAGTCGGGGGTGACCACGGCGCTGCCGAGGAAGGGCAGGAACGTCATCGGCAGCGGGGCGTTGCTCGCGGTCTCGATGGTCTGGGCGTGCAGGCCCATGGCGGCCGAGAGCCAGCTGAGGGCGAAGGCGAGCAGCACCAGCAGGCCCGCGGCGGCGACCCATTCGACGGGCGAGGCGTTGGGCCGGAAGCCGATCGCGACGGCGATGCCGATGACCAGGAGGAGGCTGATCACCGTCTGGATGACGTTGCCGACCACATGGCCCGTCAGGATCGAGGGCCGGAAGATCGCCATGGTGCGAAAGCGGTTGATGATGCCTTCGGTCATGTCGATGCACACGGACACGGCGGTCGTGATGGCCGCGGAGGTGACGGCCATCAGGATGATGCCGGGCGTCACGTAGTTGGTGTACTCATCGCGGTCGTTCTGGAGTCCGATGCCATTGCCGAGCGCTCCGCCGAAGACGTATACGAACAGCAGCAGCATCAGGATCGGCATCGCGACGAGCGCGACCGTCTGGGACGGATAGCGCGCCGCGTGCTTGAGGTTGCGGCGCAGCATCGTCATCGAATCGCGCATCGCATACGTAGGGGTGCTCATCGGAGGCTCTCCTTCTGCGGATGGACGGGAACCGTCGGGTTGGACTGGCCGGTGAGGGCAGGGAAGACACCGTCGGGAATCGGGGTGTGCACCCTCGGCGACCCGGCCTCACCCGAAGCCCCATGCCGCCATGATGGCACAGCTACGGCGCCATGGCGAGCCGCAATGGCGCCATGCGTGGCACATCGGTGGTCGATCCGCTGGTCAGCCGGGATTTCCGCGGCTGCGGCGACTTTTCGGCGCCGTAGTAGGAGGTGCTCGTGCACCGCCAAGGGTGTAGGGTGGCGCCGCGTCGGCGAGCCGGTGACGGCACAGGCGCCAGAGTGGCGCACCATGGCTGGCCAGGTGCGCGGCCCGCGGGTGCGGGTGTTTCGGCGCGGATCTCGCGGCTTGTCCGCCGCCGCGTCCCCGGGACGCTCCGGGGCCACGCGGAGCAGGCCGCCCGGCCGCCGGGCGGCTATCGCCAATGCGCTGGAGCGGCTATTCGCAATTCCGTTCCATCGCGGGCGTGGCTGTCCTGTCAACGGGACGGCGGCGCGGTGGGCGGGGCAATGCAGGATCGCACGCACCACAGGCCTCTCAAATGGCTTGAATAAGTAGCCGGATGAGCGGTCCCGCCTCTAATCTTCGCAGCGATGCCCGTAGTTTTTCCGGGTGTTGCGGGTGCGCGCCCGAGTGCGGCGAGAATATTGCTCCACTTTTCGGCCGCGGCGGTTCCGGACGTCATGTTCGCCGGGTTTCGACGTCGGCTCCTGAACGACCTTGCACCCCGTACTCACCGAAAGACCCAAGGAGAGGACGACCATGTCTCGGCCTGCCGTTGAACTGACCCCCGAGCAAGTGAGTGACCCGATCCACGGCTATACCGCCCTGCGCGAGGAGGGCCCGCTCGCCCGCGTCGTCCTCCCCGGCACCGAGACTCCGGTCTGGCTGGCCACGCGTTATGAGGACGTCAAGGCGCTGACGAACGACCCCCGGTTCGTCCGGGATGTGAGCAAGCTGAACCTCGAGGGCCCGAACCCCCACGAGGAGATGGTCAAGGCGTACGGCCTGCCCCTGGAGTACCGGGAGTACCTGACCAGCCTGGTCATCCTCGACGGTCCCGAGCACGCCCGGATGCGGTCCAAGGTGACGCGGACCTTCACGGTGCGCCGCGTCAACGCGCTGCGCGCGGGCGTCGAGGAGACCGCCGACGAGCTGCTCAACAGCCTCGCCGGAGGCGAGCAGTTCGACCTGATGCACGACTTCGGCTACCTGCTGGCGAACCGGGCCATCTGCGACCTGATCGGTGTCGAGCGGGCCGACCAGGACCAGATGCGCACCTGGATCCTGCAGTACGCGTTCGGAAGCGATCCGGCCGAGTGCCTCGCCGGCCTCGAAGGCATCATCGGGTACACCAAGGAGCTGATCAAGCGGCGCCGGGCCGAGCCCGCCGACGACATCATCTCCACGATGATCGCCGATGAGGACCCGACCACCGACGCGGAGATGGTCGCCATGGTCATCCTGCTGATCAACACCGGGCACACCCCGCCGGTGACGTATCTGTGCGAGTCCCTCCTCACCCTGCTCGACCACCCGGACCAGCTGGAACTGCTGCGGTCCCAGCCGGAGCTGCTGCCGAACGCCATCCACGAGCTGCTGCGCTACACCACCCCGGTGAACATCGGCGCGACCGTGTACGCGACCGAGGACCTCGAGTTCGCCGGTGTCAAGATCAGCCGCGGCGAGGCCGTCACCAGCGCCCTGCTCGCGGGCAACCACGACCCCGACGAGTTCCAGAAGCCCGAGGAGCTCGACATCAGCCGGGCGCCCAAGCACGGCGAGCACCACGTCGCGTTCGGCGGCGGCGCGCACTACTGCCTCGGTGCCGCGCTCGGCCGGATGGAGGCCGAGGTGGTCTTCGACCGGCTGCTCATCAAGCGGGACACCCTCCGCCTCGCGGTGGGCCGCGACGAGCTCCAGTTCGGCGCCTGGCCGGGCGAGGGCAACCACCTGATGAGCTTCCCGGTCCGGCTCTGAACGGTCCGGCCCTGAGCGGCCCGGTGCAACGGGCCGCTCCGTGCTCTCGCGAACCCGCCATCACGACAGACTCTAAGGACGCACCATGACCGAACAGACCGCACCGGCCGAGGAGACGATCCCGTTCCGCCGGGAGTGCCCCTTCTCCGCGCCCTCCTCCTACATGAAGATGCTGGCCGACGACCCGGTCTCCAAGGTCCGGATGCCCAACGGCGACCACATCTGGGCGGTGACCCGATACGAGGACGTCCGGGCCGTTCTCACGGACAAGCGCTTCAGCTCGGACAACACCCAGCCGGGATACCCGGTGTTCACGGTGGAACGGCCGGCCGAGCAGCCCACCAGGACCATGATCAACCTGGATGGCGAGGAGCACGCCGAGTCCCGGCGCGACGTGATGGCGGAGTACACCGTCAAGCGGGTCAAGGACCTGCGGCCGCAGATCCAGCAGATCGTCGACGAGCGGATCGACGCGCTGCTGGCCGGTCCGCGCCCGGTCGACCTGGTGCAGGAGTTCGCCATCCAGATCCCCGCGCTGGTGATGTCCAAGCAGCTCGGCGTCCCGATGGACGAGACCGACTTCTTCCTGTCCCAGGCCGCCCCGCTGGTCGACGTCAAGACCTCGGAGACCGACCGGGCCCAGCACATGGGCCAGCTCGCCGGGTACCTGATGAACCTGATCGCGCAGAAGGAGGAGAACCCGGGCGACGACCTGCTCAGCCGGCAGATCGCCAAGGGCCGTGAGAACGGCACGTACAACCAGGAAGCACTGGTGTACATGGCCTTCCTGCTCCTGGTGGCCGGGCACGACACCTCGACCAGCATGATCTCGCTCGGCACCCTGGCGCTGCTCCAGCACCCCGAGGAGCTGGCCAAGGTCACCGCCGACCCCGCCAAGGCCCCGGCCATGGTCGAGGAACTGCTGCGCATGTTCACCGTCGGCGAGCTGGCGGGAGCCCGCGTCGCCACCGAGGACGTCGAGATCGGCGGCAAGGTCATCCGCGCCGGTGAGGGCCTCCTCGCCCTGAGCAACGCGGGCAACCACGACCCCGAGGTGTACCCGGAGCCGGAGAAGTTCGACATCGACCGGCCGGCCCGCAGCCACCTCGCCTTCGGCCACGGCGCACACCAGTGCATCGGCCAGAGCCTCGCGCGCCTGGAGCTCGAGATCGTCTACACCACGCTCTTCTCCCGCATCCCGGGCCTGAAGCTGGCGGTGCCGTTCGACGAGCTGAAGTTCAAGGACTACTCGCCCGGCTACGGCCTCGAGGAGCTTCCGGTCACCTGGTGACCCGACCGCCGTCCTCGTGAGTGAGCCGCCGTCCCCACCGGGGCGGCGGCTCTCGCGTCTGCCGCGGTCGCGCACCGCTCACTCGGCTTCCGGCTTCACTCCCCGCCGGTCACCCGTTCTCGGTCCTCCTGCGCAACGCGGGGCGGGCCTTGCGCTGCGCCGTCGCGGGCCGCAGCTGGCCGGAGAGCTCCGCGATCGTCGAGTACTGGAAGACCGTCCGGATCGACGCCTCGATCCCCAGCGTCCTGCGCATCCGGCCGATGAGCCGGGTCGCCTTCAGCGAATTGACGCCCAGGGAGAAGAAGTTGTCGTCGATGCCGACCCGGTCGACACCGAGGACCTCCGCGAACAGGGCGCAGAGCGCCTCCTCCTGCGGCGTGCGGCCCGGCCGGTACCCGCCGGCGGATCCGGATCCGGACCCGGCCATGGACCCGGCCTCGGCGAGCGCGCCCCGGTCCACGGCCCCGTCCGCCGTCCACGGCAGCTCCTCCAGCGTCACGAAGGCGGCCGGCGCCATGTACTCCGGCAGCCGCCCCGCCAGATACGCCCGCAGCTCCTCGGCGTCCGCGCCGCCACCGGTGCGCAGCGGTACGACATGGGCGACGAGCTGGTCCTCGCCGTCCGTGCCGCCGCTCTGCCGGACCACGACCGCGGCCTGGGAGACCCCGGGGTGCTCGGCCAGGACGGCCTCGACGCCGGCCGCCCGGACCCGGTGGCCGCGGATCCGCGCCAGCGGGCCCTCCTGTCCCACGTACTCGACGCGGCCGTCACCGTGCCACCGGGCCAGCTCGCCGGTGCGGTACATCCGCGTCCCGGGCGGGCCGTAGGGGGCGGCGACGAACCGCCGCGCGGTCAGGGCGGTGCTGCCGTGGCAGCCGCGGGCCGGCTCTTCGGAGACGTACAACTCGCCGGTGACGCCGGCCGGTACGGGGCGCAGCGCCGGGTCGAGGATCCGGACCCGGGAGGTGCCCAGCGGAGCGCCGCCCGCTTCCGTTCCGTCCGGGTCGGCGGCGAGTACGACGGCTCCGGCCGTCGCGGCGGGCCCGTGGAGGCCGATCACGCGGGCGCCCGGCACGGCCTCGCTCACCCGCCGCGCGAGCGACGCGGGCAGCGTGCCGCCGGTGCTCACCACGGTGGCCGCCCGGATCGGGCCGGCCGACCGGTTCAGCAGATCGGCGAGGAGCGGGGCAGGGGCGCAGATCACCTCGCCCGTCCAGCCGTCCCGCTCGGCGAGGGCCCGGGCGTCCGGGACCACCTCGACGGCGGCGCCGGCGCACAGCGCGGCGAGGATCTCAAAGGCCGCCGCGTCCGCCCCGGGCGAGGCCGCCAGCAGCCGGGCGCCGGGCGTCACGCCCGCGTCGGCCGCCAGCCTCGACACCCGCTTGGCCAGATCCTGGTGGCCGACCGCCAGCTCCCCCTGGACGCAGGCCAGATGCCGCGGCAGCAGCGGCGCGACACGGTCCGCGTCGCCGGGGTTCGCCTCCCCGGCCCCGGTGGGCTCCAGCGCCTCCACGGTCGCCTGGGTGACCACCGACGCCCACCCGGGTGCGCGTTCCTCGGCGGACGCCGGGTCGGCGAGCGCGTACGCGGCCCCCGACTTCAGCGTCCCGAGCAGCGCCACCGCCAGGTGCGCCCCGCGCGGCACGGCGAGTCCGACCACGGACTCAGGGCCGGCGCCGCCGCGGATCAGCTCGTACGCGAGCTGGTTGGCCCGGGAGTTGAGCTCCCGGTACGTCAGCGACGCGTCCCCGAATGCCACCGCGACCGCGTCCGGCGTCGCCGCCGCCCGCCGCTCGAAGAGGGCGGGGAGGGTCTGCTCGGAGAGTGCCCCGGCCTCCGTGCCGTCCGGTGCGCCGGTCAGCCGGTCGCGTTCGGCCGGCAGCAGGACGTCGACCGCGCCGATGCGCCCGGCGGCGTCGTCGGCCAGCTGGCCCAGGACCGAGCGGAACCGGGCGGCGACGGACTCGGCCGCGCCCTGGCCGAACACGTGCCGGTGGTACTGGAGGGTCAGCCGGTCGGCCTCGACGATCAGCGTCAGCGGGTAGTTGGCGGCGCCGAGGGAGTCGACGCCGGTCACCGCGATCCCGGCGGCCGCGGCCGCCTCGGCGTCGCCCTCGTGGTCCGCGGGGTAGGACTGGAACACCACCAGGGTGTCGAAGAGCGCGTCGACCCCGGCGGCCTGGTGGATGTCGGCCAGGCTGTGGTGGTGGTGGTCCAGCAGGTCGGTCTGCCGGCTCTGCAAGCGCGTCAGCAGCTCGGCCCGGGTGTCGCCGGGCGCGCACCGGGCGCGTACCGGAACGGTGTTGATGAACAGCCCCACCATCGACTCCACCCCCGCCAGGGCGGCGGACCGGCCGGAGACGGTGGCGCCGAAGACCACGTCCGTGCGGCCGGTCAGCGCGGAGAGCAGCACCGCCCAGGCGCCCTGTACCAGCGTGTTCGAGGTGACGCCCAACGCCGAGCAGCAGCGCGCCAGCCGCGCGGACTCCTCGGCCGACAAGGTCAGCACGACCTCGCCGGTGCCGGTGACCTCGGCGCGGGAGGCGCCGACGGGTGCCACGACGGTCGGCTCGTCCACACCGGACAGTTCCTCGGCCCAGGCACGGGAGCTCTCCGCGGCGTCCTGCCGCGCCAGCCACGCCAGGAAGTCCCGGTAGCCGCGCACCGGTGCCAGGTCCGGTGCCCCGCCTTCGGCGGCGTACAGGCGCAGCAGATCGCGCGCGATGATCTGCTCCGACCAGCCGTCGATGAGCGCGTGGTGGGCGGTGAGGACGAGGACGGAGCGGTCGGGGCCGAGGCCGACCAGGGTCAGGCGCAGCAGCGGCGGTTCGGCCAGGTCGAACCGCTCGGCCTGGTCCTCGGCGAGGAACCGCCGCAGCGCCTCCTCGCGTTCGGCGTCGGGCACGCCGCCGAGGTCGGCCTCCCGCCACGGCAGCTCGACGCCGTCCACCACGAGCTGCACGAGCTGCCCGGCGGCGTCGGGCACGAAGGCCGTGCGCAGGTTGGCGTACCGGTCGAGGAGCGCCTGGCCCGCCGCCCGCATCCGGGCAGCGTCGACCGGGCCGGACAGGTGGAACAGCGTCTGCATCCGGTATGCGTCGTAGCCGGTGCCGCTGAGCATCGACTCGAAGAGCATCCCGGACTGCATCGGGGTCAGCGGCCAGACATCCGCCAGCCCCGGGTACCGCTGCCGCCAGGCCGCCAGGTCGTCCTGCCCCGCGGTCACCAGCGGCGCCGAGGTGTCCTCCGCGGCATCCGCCGTCGCGTCCGCGCGGGTCGCGGCCAGGGCGAGTTCGGCGACGGTGCGCGCCCGCAGGATGTGCCGCGGGGTGATCTCGATCCCGCGGGTCCGGGCACGGGTCACCACCTGGATGGAGCGGATGCTGTCGCCGCCGAGGACGATGAAGTCGTCGTCGAGGCCGATCCGGTCCCGGCCGAGCACCTCCGCGTAGACCTCGGCCAGGGCCCGCTCCTCGGCGGTCCGCGGCGCCCGGTACGCGGGTCCTTCGACGTCCGGCTCCGGCAGTCCCTTGCGGTCCAGCTTGCCGTTCGGCGTGAGCGGCAGCTTCGGCAGCGCCACGAGCGAGTTGGGCACCATGTACTCCGGCAGCCGCTCCACCGCGAGCGAGCGCAGCTCGTCGAGGTCGAGGTCGTCGGCCTGGACGCCGTCCACCGGGACGACGTAGGCGACGAGCCGCCCCGAGCGGGCGACGACCGCGGTCTGCTGCACCTTGGGGTGGGAGCGCAGGACGGACTCGATCTCGCCGAGCTCCACGCGCATGCCGTTGATCTTGACCTGGAAGTCCCTGCGGCCGATCAGCTCGATCAGGCCGTCCGCGCCGAACCGGGCCATGTCGCCGGTGCGGTAGAGGCGTTCGGACACCTCGCCGTGCGACCACTGGAGGAACCGCTCGGCGGTGCGCTCCGGCTGGTCCAGATAGCCGCGGCCGAGGCCGACTCCGGCGTAGTACAGCTCGCCGGTGACGCCCTGCGGCACCGGCTGGAGGGCGTCGTCGAGGATGTAGGCGCGCTGGTTGGCCATCGGACGGCCGTACGGGATGCTCGTCCATTCCGGATCGACTTCTTCCACTTCGAAGAACGTCGAGTGGATGGAGACCTCGGCGGCTCCGCCGAGCGGGATGAAGCGCAGCGCGGGCGAGGCCTTGCGGATGCGGTCGAACAGCGTCACCGGCACCCAGTCGCCGCCGAGGATCGCCACCCGCAGGGTCGGCAGCGGCCCGGCGCCGGTCTGCTCCAGGTGGTCGACGAGCAGGTCGAGCAGGGCCGGGGCGGAGTTCCAGACGGTGACGCCCTCGGCGAGGAGCAGCTCGGTCCAGTGCGCGGGGTCCATCGTCCGGTCCCGGTCCGGGACCACCACGGTGGCCCCGGCGGTCGTCATGCCGAGGAACTCGTAGGCGGACATGTCGAAGCTCGGCGAGGAGATGGCGAGGACCGAGTCCCCCGGACCCACCTGGAAGCGGGTGTTGAGGTCCGCGATGTTGTTCATGACGCCGCGGTGGCAGAGCGCGATCGGCTTGGGCGTGCCGGTGGAGCCGGAGGTGTGGATGATGTAGAGGAGGTTCTCCGGCCCGGCGACGGCCTCGGGGTTGTGCTCGGGCTGGGCGGCCAGGAGGTCGGCGTCGCGATCGATCAGCACCAGGGGCGCGCCCCCGTCGGTGTCCGCGTCCGGCAGGTTCCCGGTCAGCCCCTCGCGGCTGATCATCGCGGCGCACGAGGTGCCCTCGACCATGGTGGCGATCCGCTGCGTGGGGTACGCCGGGTCGATCGGCACATAGGCGCCACCGGCCTTCAGGATGCCGAGGGCACAGACCAGCAGCTCGGGCGAGCGGTCGAGGCACAGGCCGACCCGCACGTCCGGGCCGACCCCGAGGGACCGCAGGTGGTGGGCGAGGCGGTTGGCCGCGGCGTTGACCCGGCCGTAGGTCCAGCGCTCGGCGCCGTGGACCACGGCGACGGCCTCCGGGGACCGGTCGGCCCAGGTCTCGAACGCCTCGTGCAGGCAGACGTCGTGCGGCAGGTCGGCCTCGGTGCGGTTCCACTCCACGAGCATCCGCCGCAGCTCCGCGTCGGTCAGCAGCCTCAGCCGAGCCACCTCGCGGTCCGGATGCCGCGTCCCGTCCTCCAGGAGCGTCACGTAGTGGTCGAGCATGCGCGCGGCCGTGTCGGCGTCGAAGAGCCCGGCGTCGTAGTGGAGTTCGAGGCCCGCGGGTCCCTCGTCGCCGGCCCGTACCACCAGCCGCAGCTCACCGGGGAGCTCCGCCTCGGCGGGCGCTCCCGGAGCCGGGAAGGAGATGCCGACGGGAGAGGGCCCGTCGGTGCCGGCCACCCGGTCGGCCGCGGCGTCGCGCGCCAGCTCCCGCAGCGTCCGCGCACCGGTCACCGGCAGGCGCGCCTGCCGGGTCGCGTCCGTGCGGTCCACCACGTCGAGGACGATGCGGTCCTGTTCCGTGTAGCGGTGCAGCAGCGCCGCGAAGCCGGCGAGCAGCACCTCCTCGCGCGGCCGGTCGAAAGGCTGGGCGGGCACGTCGAGTTCGGCACGCGCCACAGCCGTGCACCGGGGCGGCGTCCCCGGTCGGCGCGGCCGGTCCGTCGGCATCAGCGCCGGCGGCCAGGTGGCGGAGGCAGTGCCCTGGGGAAGGGCGTGGTTCACAGTCCGGCTCCCATCGGGACGTCGTGGTTGCTGTCGCGGCCGTCGAAGGGCAGCGGGTACCGGGCGCACAGGGTCCTGACGGCCTCACGGACCTCCGCGGCCGCGCCGGGCTCCATGCGGTACTCGGTGTCGCCCAGCGCGGTGGTGATGGCGAGCGCCGCGTGCAGCAGGCGCGCGCACTCCCGCATCTGCTCCGGGCCCATGCCGCGCTGCGCGAGGATGTTGGTCCCCAGGCGGAGGCCGCTGGTGACCAGCGGCGGCTTGTCGTCCCCGGGTATGCGGTTGCGGTTGGCGAGGATCCCGCACTCCTCCAGGGCGCGCTCGGCGACCACCCCGGTCATGCCGCGGTTCTTGATGTCCACGAGGACCATGTGGTTGTCGGTGCCGCCGGTCAGGATCCGGAAGCCGAGTTCGGACAGCTCGGAGGCGAGCGCCTTGGCGTTGTCGACGATCAGCCGCGTCGTCTGCTTGAACTCCGGGGCGGCCGCCAGCGTGAAGGCCCGTGCCTTCGCGGCGATCGTCGCCGGGCTGGGGGTCCCCTGCGACTGCGGGAAGACCGCCCGCTGGATGAGCCGGCTCAGCGGGGTACGGCCGTCCGGGCCCAGGGTGCGGTGTTCCTGCCCGCTGAGGATCAGCCCGCCTCGGGGGCCGCCGAGCTGCTTGTACGTACTGGTCGTGGTGATGTGGGCCAGGTCGATCGGGCTCGGGTGCTCGCCGGTGGCGACCAGGCCCGCGATGTGCGAGATGTCCGCGATCAGGTACGCGCCGACGGAGTCGGCGATGGCCCGGAACCGGGCGAAGTCCAGGGTGCGGGGGTAGGCGCTGGCCCCGGCGATCAGGACCTTGGGCCGGTGCTCCTGGGCGAGCTGCGCGACCTGCGCGTAGTCGATCCGGCCGACGTGGTCCAGGCCGTAGTGGACCGCGCGGTAGTGGCGCCCGGTCACCGACGCCGGAGAGCCGTGGGTGAGGTGGCCGCCGCTGTCGAGGTCGAGGCCGAGCAGGGTGCCGCCCGGCGGGACCAGCGCGGCGAGGACCGCGAGGTTGGCCGAGGAGCACGAGTGCGGCTGCACGTTCGCGTACCGCGCGCCGAACAGTTCCTTGGCCCGCTCCACGGCCAGCCGCTCGACATGGTCGAACTGCTCGGCGCCAGGGTGGTATCGCGCCCCCGGATAGCCCTCGGCGGTCACGTTCGACAGCGCCGCGCCGCCGGCGGCCAGGACCGACGGATCGGCGATGCTCGCCGACGCGACCATCGCGAGGGTCGTCTCCTGCTGGCGCACCTCGGCGTCCAGCAGGGCGGTGAGCTCGGGATCGGCGCGGCGCAGGGCGTCCATGCCCAGGCGCAGCAGCTCCGTCTGCGCGCCCGGCGCTTCCCGACCCTGCGTCTCGTGCGCGCCGTCGGTGGTACCGCTGAGCGTCGCCGCCACCGCAGCGGGGGTTCTCGACTGACCGGCCATCTCCTGCACCTCAATCTCTGGCTTGATACAGCTGACTCAGACTGGAAGGACGGATTCCGCCTGTCGGCCCGTGACCACCACGGGTGCCAGGCCGGACCAGTGGCGCGTCATCGGGCCGAAGGGCGGCGGCCGGGGCACGGGCGGAACGTGGCGACCGAGACACGGGGTCCGCGGTCCGGACGTGGCCGGACCGCGGACCCCTGGGACGCGTCTCAGTCGGTGGTGATGGTGGCCGCCAGGGAGGCGACCGTGGGGTTCTGGTAGAGCTCGTGCGTGGAGAGCCGGACGGACAGCTCGTCGCTGACCCGGGCGAGCAGCCGGGTCGCGCGCAGCGAGTTGCCGCCGAGTTCGAAGAACGAGTCCTCACGCCCGACCGACTCGCGGCCCAGCACGTCCGACCAGATCGCCGCGATCTGGCGTTCGAGATCGTTGGCCGGGGCGATGTACTCCGTACGCCGGTGGCGCTTGGGGGCCCCGTCGAGCAGCAGCTGCGCGAGGTCGACGCGGCCACTGGCGTCCCTGGGGATGTCGGCCACCTCGGCCAGCCGTACCGGGACCGGGCAGCGTCGGATGGCGGGCTCCAGCGCCTTGCGGACCGCCGCCACGTCGGTGCCGTCGGCCGTGTAGGCCACCAGGACCTCCTGCGCGCGCAGCTCCTCCGCGTCGAGTTCGCTCACGATGAGCGGGTTGGCCAGGTCGAGGCCGATGAGGAGGTAGCCGTGCGGCAGCGCGGTCGCGGTGAGGAACGACCGCAGGCCCTCCTCAGGGCTGATGGGCAGGAACCCGCGGCGGCGGGCCGGCTCGGTCGACTGGCCCTGGTTCATGCCGACGTTGGTCCACTGGCTCCACGCGAGGCAGCGGACGTCGCGGCCGCGCTCGTGCCGCCAGTGATCGGCGAAGCCCACCAGGAAGGTGTTGGCCGCCGAGTAGGCGCCGAACGAGTGGCCGCCGAACTCGCCGTTGACCGAGCCGAACAGCACCAGCGACGCCTTGGGCCGGCTCTCGAGGACCTCGGCGATGGCGAGCGTGCCCGCCACCTTGGCCCGGTACAGGTCGGCGAAGGTCTCCGCGGTCTCGCGGGCCAGGGTGTGCCGCTCCAGCTCCGCCCACTGCCCGCTGGGGTCGCCCCCGGCCAGGTGCAGGACGCCGTCGAGCGGGCCTCCCCAGGCCTCCTCCGCCTCGGCGACCGCCGCGGCGAGGGCGCGCGCGTCCGCCACATCGACCTGCTGGTACCGCACCTGGCCGAGGTCGGCCAGCTCCGCCAGGCGGTCGGCCTTCTCCCCGGTCGCGGGCGAGCGGCCGACGAGGAGCAGCCGGGCCCCGTACGCCGCCAGCAGATAGCCGGCGAGGTCGTGCGCGATGCCGCCGAGACCGCCGGTCACCAGGTAGGTCCCGCCCGCGGTCACCGGCGCCTCCGGGCCCGCGTCCGCCTCGGCCACCGGCCGCAGCCGGGGCTGCCAGCGCGAGCCCTCGCGGACGGCGAGGACCCCGGTGCTCGTCCGGTCGGCCACCTCGGTGCGCACGGCGGCCGCCCACTGGGAGCGGTCGTCCGGCAGGTCGGCCTGCCGGATCACGGAGTGCGGGTCCTCGGTGACCGCGGTCCGGATGAGGCCGGGCAGCGCGCAGACGGCCAGGTCGATCCGGTCCCCGGGGCGCGTGTGGACCGCGCCGGTGCTCAGCGCCAGCAGCAGCGGACGGCCGAACTCCCCGTCGGCGAGCGCCTGGACCAGGGAGGACAGCTCCGCCGAGACCGCGGTGAGCCGCTCCGCCGGATCGCCCGCGGCGGCGGCCGCGGGCAGCGGCCAGCCGAACACCACCGTGCCGATCGGGCCGTAGACGGCGCTGACCCGGGCGAGGACCCGGCGGACGTGGTCGGGGTCGCCCGCGACGACCCGGAACCTGTCCGGCGCCTCCTCGGCGAACTCCGCACCCCGGCCGACGGCGACGACCGTCCCGTCCAAGCCCAGGTGCGGCAGCACCTCGTCCTCGGCGAACACCACCCTGACACCGGCGTCACCGGCGTCACCGGCGTCCCCGGGCTGCTCGGGCAGGCGGGCCCACCGGCGCTCGAAGAACCAAGTGGCGGGCTCCGCCGCCGCGTCGTCGGCGGCGGCGAGCCGGTCGGCGAACCGCCCGGCGCGCAGGTCGGCGACCAGGATGCCGCGCTGGATCTTGCCGCTGCCCGTCTTGGGGAACTCGTTCGCGGTGACCGGCACGATCAGGTCGGGGGCGAGGCCGACTTCGCGCACCAGCGTGGAGCGCACGTCCTGGACGATCCCGGCGAGGTCGTCGGCCTCCCAGCGCAGCGGTACGAAGAAGATGGCCAGGCGGTCGGAGCCCTCGCCGGGCTCGCGCAGGCCCGCCGCGGCCACGTGCGTCAGGCGGACCCCGTCGACCTGCTCCACCACGCTCTCGATCTCGTGCGCGATGTAGTTGATCCCGCGGACCACGATCTGGTCCTTCTTGCGGCCGGCGATCACCACACCCCGCTCGTGCACGAACGCGAGGTCTCCGGTGCGGAACCACCCCTCGGAGTCGTACGACTCCTCGTTGGCCTTGGCGTTGTTGTGGTAGCCGCGCATCATCGTCACGCCGCGGATCTGCAGCTCGCCCATGCGGTCCTCGGGCAGCACCGCCCCGTCCTCGTCGACGATCCGCATCTCGACACCGGGAGTGGGCGGGCCCACGGAGGAGAACGGCACCGCGTCGGTGTCGTCGGCGGCCTCCGCGGGATCGACGAAGCGGATGTCGGCGCCGAGGGACGACTGCGCCACGACGACGGTGGCCGCGGCGGGGTCGTCGCGGTGCTGGCACGCGCACGTCACCGCGGAGCAGGTCTCGGACATGCCCCAGGCCGGCCACATCGCGTCCGCCGGCAGCCGGTGCGGGGCCAGCACCTCGAGGAACCGGCGGCTGGTCGCGGCGACGACCGGCTCGGCGGCGTTGCAGATGTCGCGCACGCACGACAGGTCCCAGCTCCGCCCGGCGATCTCCTCGGCGCGGTCATTGATCATCGCGCAGGCGAAGTTGGGGGCCAGGGTGTTGGTCCCGCGGTAGGTGTCCATCCAGTCGAGCAGCGCCAGCGGATCGGCCAGGAAGTGGTCGGTCCGGGCGTTCACGTGCAGACAGCGCAGGAAGGTGTCGCGGACGTTGTACATGATGATCGCGACATGGTCGAGCGGCATCCAGTTGACGGTGACGTCGTCCTCGGTGTACTCGCGGGCCTGCGCCCACGACCAGGTCCGGGCCGCCACGCTCGCGTTGGTGTGCTGCACGCACTTGGGCACGCCGGTGCTGCCGGAGGTGAGCAGGTGGACCACCGGGGTGTCGGGGGCCGTCGGGAACCAGTCGCCGTCCGGCGCGTGCTCGGCCAGCTCCTCCAGGACCAGCAGCCGCACGTCCGGCTCGTCCCACAGCGTGCGCACCTCGGCGAGGGCGGGAGCGGTGGCGCGGGTGGTCAGCATCGCCGGGTGATCGAGGAGCTTCCAGGCGTTGTACAGCCGGCGGTTGATGGCGTTGTCCGACTCGTACGTGGCCGCCACCGCCACCGGCGTCGGGACGAAGCCGCCCAGAACACAGGCCCAGAACGCGGTGAGGTAGGCCTGGTTGTCGTCGAACTGGAACAGCACCGCGTCACCGGGGCGCAGCCCCGCGGCCCGTAGCCCGCCGAGCACCCGCTCGGCCTCCGCGAGCAGCTCGGGGTAGGTCTGCAGGACGGCGTCGCTGTCCCGGCTGACGAAGACCGTCCCCTTGTCCGGGGCCAGTTCGGCCGCCTGGCGCAGGGCCTCCTGGAGCGTCATGGGCGCGCCGTCCGGTATGCGCAGCTCACCGCCGACGACGTGGGAGGACGGCTTTCCCGTGTCCGCCGGCGCGGCCGGCTCGGGAGCCCGCGCCGGCTGCGCGGCGACGGAGGCGTCCGCCCGGGCGCCGTGCCGGACCACGGCGACGGCGTCCCGTACACCCGGTACGGCGCGGGTCGCGTCGGCGAGCTCGGTGACCAGTGCGGGGTCTACTGTTTCCGGATTTGTCATCAGATCCTCCCCGCCAGTTCGGGCGCCTGCACTGTGCTGCCGAGGAACTCGACGACCTCGGCCTCGCGCTCGCCGACGAAGTAGAAGTGCCCGCCGGGGTAGAGGCGGGTCTGGAAGGGGGCGGTGGTCTGCTCGCGCCAGGCGTCGAGAGAGGCCAGCGGCGCCCGCGGATCGTCCGTCCCGGAGACCACGGTGATCGGGGTGTCGAGCCGGTGCTTCGGCTCCATCCGATGGCGCTCCCACAGCACGAAGTCGGCCCGCAGCGTGTACAGCAGGGCCTCCATCACGTCCTCGTCCTCGGCGACTTCCTCGTCGACGCCGCCGAGCGCGAGCACCTCGGTGGCGAACTCGTCATCCGGCAGCTCGTGCAGGTGCCGGATGGTGTGGGACTGGCCCGGCGCCGGCTGCCCGGAGAGGATCAGGTGGTCCGGTCGCGGCCCGCCGCGCGCGTGCAGCGCCTGGGCGACCTCGAACGCCAGGATCGCGCCCCCGGAGTGGCCGAAGAAGGAGAAGGAACCAGTGAGCACCGGCCGCAGCGCCTGCGTCAACACCTTGACCAGGGGCCCCACTTCGGTGGCCGGGTCCTCGGCTATGCGGTTCTGCCGGCCGGGCAGCTGGACCGCGGCCACCTCGATCTCGGGCGGCAGCAGGGAGGGCCACGCGGTGAACGCGGCGGCGCCCGCGCCCGCGTGCGGAAAACAGATCAGCCGGTGTCGGGGGTTGTCGCGCCTGGCCCGCCAAAGATACGGGGTCTCGACTGCCAGATCCGCGCTGTCGACGGTCATACGCTCACTACCTCACTGAGGGTCGGATCGGTGCACCACTCGTCATCAACGAGCGTCTGCGACGGCGCACGGGTGAAGGTGGAAACTCGCATTCGGCCAGCCTGCCGCAAAGGCATCCCGTGCCGCCTGTGGAACACTCACGAGGGGGCTCTGCGGGGGGAATGCGGGGTTTTCCAGGAATTCTTCGATCGCTTTATACCGTACTGGTCGGCGGTGACCAACAGGTTCTGCTGGTGTCCCGTCGACGGGACGGGCAGGGCCGCGCGGACGCCGTCGCGCCAGGGCGTGCGGAGGTCCGGCCCGCCGGTGCGGTGGGCGCCACGAATCGGCTTGACCCTGTCGCCGGGAGACCGGAAGCTGGCAAAGGTGCTTGGGTCAGCGGCGAATTCCGACGTCATAGCTTCCCGTTACAGGGTTTTTCTGTGTTTCCGGTACAACGACTGACGTCCGGCACGCATGCCGCTCTTCGGTATCGGTTTCCTGACGTCAATTGTCAAGGCACGGCCGCGTCAAGCCGGTCCCCTCTACGAGAGATGACCTAAGGAAGTAGAGACGAAATGATCCAGTTGTCGTTCGCGCAGCGCCGGTTGTGGTTCCTGCACCGTTTCGAGGGGCCGTCCGCCACCTACAACATCCCGGTGACGGTGCGGCTGACCGGTGCGCTGGACGCGGACGCGCTGGCGGCGGCCGTGCGGGACGTGGTGGTCCGGCACGAGGCCCTGCGCACGCTGGTCGATGTGGACGACGACGGCGTGCCCTTCCAGCAGGTGGTCCCGGTCGCCGAGATGGACTTCGGCGTGCCGGTGGCCGACGTCGCGCCGGACGCGGTCGCCGACGCGGTGTCCGCGCTGGGCGCCTACGCGTTCGAGCTGTCGGCGGAGATCCCCCTCCGCGCGGAGCTGCTGCGGTGTGCCCCCGACAGCCACGTCCTGGTCCTGGTGGTGCACCACATCGCGGCCGACGGCGAGTCGATGGTGCCGCTGGTGCGCGACCTGTCGCAGGCGTACGAGGCCCGCAGCGCCGGCCGGGCGCCCGAATGGGACGAACTGCCCGTGCAGTACGCCGACTACACCCTGTGGCAGCGGGATTCCCTGGGCGAGGAGAGCGACCCGGACAGCGAACTCTCGGCCCAACTTTCCTACTGGACAACAGAGTTGGCCGACACGCCGCAGCAGATCCAGCTGCCGGTGGACCGCTCCAGGCCGGCTGTGGCCAGCCACAAGGGCGGCCTCGTGGAGTTCGCGGTCGAGCCGGCCGACTGGGCCGCGGTGCAGGCACTGGCCGAGGCCAGCGGCGCCTCGGCGCCGATGGTGCTCCAGTCGGCCCTCGCGGTGCTCCTCAACCAGCTGGGCGGCGGCGACGACATCTCGATCGGCTCTCCGATCGCCGGGCGCACCGACGAGGCCCTCGCCGACCTGATCGGCTTCTTCGTCAACACCTGGGTGCTCCGCGCCGACCTGTCCGGCGACCCGACCTTCGCCCAGGTTCTCGACCGGGTGCGGGACAAGGCGTTCGCGGCCTACGACAACCAGGACGCCCCGTTCGAACGCCTGGTGGAGCTGCTGAAGCCGGAGCGGTCCCGGGCCTACCACCCGCTGTTCCAGGTGATGTTCGCCTGGCAGGACAAGACCGTCCACATCGACTTCGAGCTGCCCGGCGTGCGGGCGACGCTGGAGATCCCGTCGACCTTCACGGCCAAGTTCGACCTGGAGTTCAGCCTCGGCCTCGACGCCTCCGGCGAGGGCGTCGCCGGCGTCCTGGAGTACGCCACCGACCTGTTCGACCAGAGCACCGCCGAGGCGATCACGGACCGCTTCGTCCGGGTCCTGAAGCAGGTGGTGGCCGACCCCGGCGGCCGGATCGGCACGGTCGACGTGCTCTCCGCCGCCGAGCGCGAGCAGCTGCTGTACGGGGCCAACGACACCGCCGCACCGACGCCGGAGCTGACCGTGGCGGGCCTGGTGGAGCGGCAGGTGGCCGCCACCCCGGACGCGGTCGCGGTCGAATGCGGCCCGGTGACGTGGACGTACCGGGAGGTCAACGAGCGGGCCAACCGGCTCGCGCGCGAACTGGTCCGGCGCGGCGCGGGACCGGAGTCCCTGGTGGCGCTGGCGCTGCCGCGCTCCGCCGACCTGGTCGTGGGGCTGCTCGGCATCCTGAAGTCGGGCGCGGGCTATCTGCCGATCGACCCGCGCTACCCGAGCCAGCGCCTCGACCTCATCCTGTCCGAGGCGCGCCCCGAGCTGGTCCTGACCGATGCCGAGACGGTGGGCGCCCTGTCGGTCGGTGACACCCCGCGGCTCCTCCTGGACGAGGTGGACCTCACCGCCGGCGACGGCACCGACCTGGCCGACGCCGAGCGGGCGGCGGCGCTGCGCCCGGACAACGTGGCGTACGTGATGTACACCTCCGGCTCCACCGGTACGCCCAAGGGCGTGGCCATCACGCACCACGGAGTCGTCAACGGCGTGCTGCGCCTGGCGAAGTCGGTCGAGGTCTCGGCCGGTTCGCGCATGCTGGGCGGCACGTCGATCAACTTCGACGTCTCGGTGTTCGAGATCTTCACCGCGCTGTCGCACGGCGCTTCGGTCGAGGTGGTCCGGGACGTCCTGGAGCTGGGGGAGCGGGACGCCTGGAACGGCGCCGTGATCAGCTCGGTGCCGTCGGTGTTCGCGGAACTGGTCGACGAGATCGCCGACCACACCGAGGTCGGCACGTTGATCTTCGCCGGTGAGACGCTGTCCGCGGCCCTGGTGGAGCGGGTACGCACGGCGATGCCCGGCGTCCGCGTCGTGAACGGCTACGGCCAGAGCGAGAGCTTCTACGCGTCGACGTTCGAGCTGGCGGCCGACGAGTCGTGGGACGGCACCGGCAACGCGCCGATCGGCCGGCCGCTGGGCAACATGCGGACCTACGTCCTCGGCCCGAACCTCGCTCCGGTCGCGCCCGGTGTGGTGGGCGAGCTCTACGTCGCGGGCGCGGTGGGCCGGGGCTACCACAGCCGCGCCGGGCTGACCGCCGAGCGCTTCGTGGCCGACCCGTACGGGCCCGCGGGCGACCGGATGTACCGCACCGGCGACCTGGCGCGGTGGACCGCCGCCGGGGTCCTCGAGTGCGTCGGGCGCGACGACACCCAGGTCAAGGTGCGGGGCTTCCGCATCGAACCGGCGGAGATCGAGACGGCGCTGGCCGCCCACCCGAGCGTGGCGCAGGCCGTCGTGCTGGTCCGGGAGGCGGCCGGCACGGGCGGCAAGCAGCTCGTCGGCTACATCGTGCCCGCCTTCGAGGGCGTCGGCGCCGTGGAGACGGACTTCCGGGCCGGAGTCGACGTGGCCGAGCTGCGCCGGTTCGCGGCCGCGCGGCTGCCCGAGTACATGGTGCCCGCGGCCCTGGTCGTCATCGACCGGCTGCCGCTCGCGCCCAACGGCAAGCTGGACCGGCGTGCGCTGCCGGAGCCGGAGTTCACCGGCGGCGAGTACCGCGCGCCGCGGTCGCCGGAGGAGGAGGTCCTCGCGTCGGTGTACGCCGAGGTCCTCGGTCTCGACCGGGTGGGCATCGACGACGACTTCTTCGCCGTCGGCGGCGACAGCATCCGGTCGATCCAGGTGGTGACGCGGGCCCGGGCGCAGGGCGTCGAGGTCAGCCCCCGCGAGGTCTTCGAGCGCCGCACCGTCGCCGAACTGGCGGAGGCCGCCGTCGCCCGCGGGCTCGCCGGTGGCGGCGTGGTACTGGAGGAGTTCGAGGGCGGTGGCGTCGGCCCGATGCCGCTGCTCCCGGTCGGCGCGTACCTGATGGAACTCGGCGGCGGGATCGGCCGGTTCACGATGGCGACCGGCCTCGACCTGCCCCTGGGCATCGACGAGGCGGGCCTGACGGCCACCCTCTCGGCGGTCACGGACCGGCACGACATGCTGCGCTCGCGCCTGGTGGCCGACGGCGGCGACGCGTCCGGGCGGCGCCTTGAGGTGGCGGAGCCCGGCGCGGTCCCGGTCGAGGCGCTGATCCGGCGGGTGGAGTGCACCGGCCGCTGGGACACCAAGCGCTGGCGCGCCCTGGCCGCATCCGAACTCGACGCCGCGATGGACCGGCTGGACCCGGCCGCCGGTGTCATGGCGCAGTACGTGTGGTTCGACGCCGGCGCCAAGGCGGCGGGCCGCCTCTTCGTGGTGCTCCACCACTTCGTCGTGGACGGGGTGTCGTGGCGCATCCTGCTGCCGGACTTCGCGGCGGCGTGGGCGGCGGTACGCGACGGCCGCCGGCCGGAGCTGCCCGAGGTGGCGACCTCCGCGCGGCGCTGGACGCACGCGCTGGTGGACGAGGCGTCGGCCGAGGCCAGGATCGCCGAACTCCCGCTCTGGCAGGGCATGCTGGAGGGGCCGGACCCCGTCCTCGGCAGCCGCCCGCTGGACCCGGCCGTCGACACCATGTCCACCATGGAGACGGTGCGCCTCGAGGTGCCGGTGGAGGTCACCGAGGCGCTGCTGACGGCGGTGCCCGCGGCCTTCCGCGGCGGGGTGAACGACGGCCTCCTCGCCGGGTTCGCGATGGCGGTGGCGCGCTGGCGCGAGAGCCGCGGCGTGAGCGCGTCCTCGACGCTGGTGCGCCTTGAGGGGCACGGGCGTGAGGAGGAGGTCGTGCCGGGCGCGGACCTGTCGCGCACGGTGGGCTGGTTCACCAGCATGTTCCCGGTGCGCCTGGACGTGGCGGGCTTCGAGCTCGCGGAGGCCTTCGCCGGTGGTGCGGCCGCCGGCGGTGTGGTCAAGGCGGTCAAGGAGCAGCTCCTCTCCGTGCCCGACAAGGGCCTCGGCTTCGGTCTGCTGCGGTACCTCAACGAGCGGACGGCGCCGGTCCTCTCCGGCTACGCGGACCCGCAGATCGGCTTCAACTACCTGGGCCGGTTCTCCTCCACGGACATGCCCGAGGACCTGCGGGGCCTGGGCTGGACCCAGGTGATGGACACCGACGACCTGGAGGTGGGCCTCGACGCGGACATGCCGACCCTGTCGGCCCTGGAGGTCAACTCGTTCGTGACGGACACGGCGTCCGGGCCGCGCCTCGACGCGCAGTTCTCCTTCCCCGGCGGGGTCCTGAGCCGCGACGAGGTGCGGGAGCTGGCGGACCTGTGGTGCGCCGCGCTCACCGCGCTCGCCCGCCACGTCGCGGAGCCGGACGCGGGCGGGCTGACGCCCTCCGACCTGCCGCTGGTCTCGGTCGGGCAGCGGGAGATCGAGCTCTGGGAGCAGCGCTACCCCGGCCTGTCGGACGTATGGCCGCTCACGGCCCTCCAGTCCGGCCTGCTCTTCCAGTCCCTGCTCACCGAGTCCGACCTGGACATCTACCAGGTCCAGCTGGCCTTCCACGTCGACGGACAGGTGCGTCCCGAGCGGATGCGGGCGGCGGGCCAGGCCCTGCTCGACCGCCACGCCAACCTGCGCACGGCCTTCGTCGCGGACGCGGACGGCGACTGGGTGCAGCTCGTACTCGACGGCGTCCAACTGCCGTGGCGCGAACTCGACCTGCGCGCCCTGCCCGAGCGGGAGCGCGACGAGGCCTTCGAGCGGTTCCTCGCCGAGGACCACACCGACCACTTCGACGCGGCCGCGCCGCCGCTGCTGCGCCTCGCGCTGGTGCGGATGGAGGACGAGCGCTCCGAGCTCGTCATGACCGCCCACCACGTGCTCTTCGACGGCTGGTCCATCCCGCTGCTCATGCAGGACCTGCTGCGCCTGTACGGCTCCCACGGCGACGGCACCGCGCTGCCCAAGGTGCGCGGCTACCGCGACTTCCTGGGCTGGCTCTCCGCCCAGGACCGGGACGCCGCAGGTCAGGCCTGGCGGGCCGAACTCGCCGGCATCGACGAGCCGACCCTGCTGGCGTCCTCGGCGCCCGCCGCGCCGACCACCGACGCGACCGGCTTCGACCAGGTCGAGATCGCCCTCAGCGTGGACGAGACCCGCGAGCTGGTCCGCCGGGCCGGTGAGCTCGGCGTCACCGTCAACACCGTCGTCCAGGGCGCCTGGGCGCTCCTGCTCGGCCAGTTGACCGGACGCCAGGACGTGGTGTTCGGCACGACCGTCTCCGGCCGCCCGCCCGCGGTGTCCGGCGTGGACTCGATGGTCGGCCTGTTCATCAACACCCTGCCCGTGCGGGTGCCCCTCACCGGCGCGGACACCCTGGCCTCCCTGGTGTCCGGGATGCAGGAGCGGCAGACCGCGCTGCTCGACCACCACCACTACGGCCTCGCGGACATCCAGCGGGCCACCGGACTCCCGACGCTCTTCGACACCCTCTTCGTCTACGAGTCCTACCCGGTCGACCAGACGGGCCTGGCCGAGGCCAACACCGAGGCCGGGATCGTCTTCACCGGCATCCGGCCGTTCTCCGCCACCAACTACCCGCTGACGGTGGCCATCGACGTCGGCCAGCGGGCCCAGCTGTCCCTCCAGTACCAGGACGACGTCTTCGACCGCGCGTACATCGAGGACACCGCGCAGCGGCTGCTGCGGATCCTGCGGCAGCTGACGGCGGAGCCCGGGCGGGTGCTCGGCACCCTGGACGTGCTGACGCCCGAGGAGCGCGAGAACCTCCTGAACGGCCTCAACGACACGGCGGAGGAGGTGCCCGGCACCACCGTGCCGCAGCTGTTCGAGCGCCAGGTCGCGGCCGCCCCGGACGCCCTCGCGATGATCGCCGGCGAGCAGTCCCTGTCGTACCGGGAGCTGAACGCCCGGGCGAACCGGCTCGCGCACTGGCTGATCGGGCGCGGCGTGGGCCCGGAGACCGTGGTCGGCGTGGCACTGCCCCGCTCGGGCGATGTGATCGTCGCCCTGCTCGCGGTGATGAAGGCCGGCGGCGTGCACCTGCCGATCGACCCCGCCTACCCCGCCGAGCGGATCTCCTTCCTGCTCGAGGACGCCCTGCCCACGCTGGTCCTGACCCGCGCCGAGTTCGCCGCCGGCCTGCCGGCGGACGCCGAGATCGTCGAGCTCGACGACCCCGCCGTCCTCGCGCACCTGGCGGAGCGGCCCGACCACGACCCGACGGACGCGGACCGGGTCGGCCCCCTCGACCCCCGCAACCCGGCGTACGTCATCTTCACCTCCGGCTCGACCGGCCGGCCCAAGGGCGTGGTCATCCCGCACAGCGGCCTGCCCAGCCTCGCGCGCAAGGAGGTGGAGCACTTCCGGGCGACGGCGCGGTCGCGGGTGCTCGCCTGTGTGTCGCCGAGCTTCGACGTCTCGGTGATGGAGTGGCTGGTGGCCTTCGCCGCCGGCGGCACCCTCGTGGTGCCGTCCGAGCAGCAGCTGGGCGAGGCGCTGGGCGCGACGCTCGCCGAGTCGAAGATCAACATCGCCCTGCTGCCCACGGCCATCCTCGCCACCGTGCCGCCGGACAACCTGGAGCACCTGCACACGCTCGGCGTCGGCACCGAATCCGTCCCGACCGGCATCGTGGAGACCTGGTCGCCGGGCCGCAGGCTGATCAACGGCTACGGGCCCACGGAGACCACCTGCGTCGCGACCCTGAGCGACCCGATGACCGCCGACGGCACGGCGCCGCCGATCGGCCGGCCGGTGCTCAACGCCCGCCTGTACGTCCTGGACGAGTGCCTGCGCCTGGCGCCCCCCGGCGTCGCGGGCGAGCTGTACATCTCCGGCGCCGGCGTCGGCCGCGGCTATCTGAACCGCCCCGGACTGACCGCCGACCGCTTCGTCGCGGACCCGTTCGGCGAGCCGGGCGCGCGCATGTACCGCAGCGGCGACCAGGTGCGCTGGCGCGCCGACGGCCAGCTCGAGTACCTCGGCCGGATCGACGACCAGGTGAAGATCCGCGGCTTCCGGGTCGAGCCCGGCGAGGTCGAGACCGTCCTGGACGCCCACCCCGGCGTGGCTCAGGTCGCGGTGGTCGCCCGCACCGGTCGCGGCGCCGCGGGCAAGCAGCTGGTGGCCTACGTCGTGCAGGGCGCCGACGCACCCGGCGTCGAGGAACTGCGCGCCCACGTGGCCCGGAACCTGCCCGAGCACATGGTCCCGGCCGCCTTCGTCCTCATGGACCGGCTGCCGATCTCGACCAACGGCAAGCTGGACCGCAAGGCCCTGCCGGAGCCGGAGTTCACCGCGGCGGAGTACCGGGCGCCCCGCACCGAGCAGGAGCAGCGGCTCGCCGAGCTGTTCGCCGACATCCTGGGCGCCGAGCGGGTCGGCATCGACGACAACTTCTTCACCCTCGGCGGTCACTCGCTGCTGGTGACCCGGCTCGTCAGCCGCGTCCGCGAGGCCCTCGGCGTCGAGCTGAAGCCCCGTGCCGTCTTCGACGCGCCGAGCGTCGCCGAGCTGTCCGCGCGGCTGGACGAGGGCGGCCGGCCGCGGCCCGCGCTGCGCCGCCGCGACGACGGCACGGGCGTGGTGCCGCTGTCGTTCGCACAGCGCCGGCTGTGGTTCATCCACCGCTTCGAGGGCGCCTCCGCCACCTACAACATCCCGGTGGCGCTGCGGCTGACCGGCGACCTGGACGCGGACGCCCTGGCGGCGGCCGTGCGGGACGTGGTCCACAGGCACGAGAGCCTGCGCACCCTGATGGACGAGGACGCCGCCGGAGTGCCCTTCCAGCGGATCGTCCCCGCCGACGAGGTCGCACTCGACCTGCCGGTGACCGACGTGGCGCCGGACGCCGTCGCCGAGGCGGTGTCCGCCGTGATGGGCCACGCCTTCGAGCTGGCGACGGACATCCCCGTGCACGCGGAACTACTGCGCTGCGCGCCCGACGAGCACGTCCTCGCCCTGGTGCTGCACCACATCGCGGCCGACGGCGAGTCGATGGGCCCGCTGGTGCGCGACCTGTCGCAGGCCTACGCGGCCCGCCGCGAGGGCCGGGCGCCCGAGTGGGACGAACTGCCGGTGCAGTACGCCGACTACACCCTGTGGCAGCGCGAACTCCTCGGCGAGGAGGACGACTCCGAGAGCCTCGTCGCCGCGCAGCTCGACTACTGGCGTGCCGAGCTCGACGGCGCCCCGCAGCCGCTGCGACTGGTCACGGACCGGCCGCGGCCGCCCGCCGCCAGCTACCGCGGCGAGATGCTGGAGTTCCCCGTCGCACCGGAACTCGTCGCCTCCGTAAGGGAGCTGGCCCGCAGGCACGACGTCACGATGAACATGGCCCTGCAGGCCGTGTTCGCCGTGCTCCTGAACCAGCTGGGCGGCGACGAGGACATCTCGATCGGCACCCCGATCGCCGGGCGCACCGACGAGGCCCTCGACGACCTGGTCGGCTTCTTCGTCAACACCTGGGTGCTCCGCGTCGACCTGTCCGGGAACCCGTCCTTCGAGGACCTCCTCGGCCGGGTGCGGGACAAGGCCATCGCGGCGTACGAGAACCAGGACGCTCCGTTCGAGCTCCTGGTGGAGCTCCTGAAGCCGGAGCGGTCCCGCTCCTACCACCCGCTGTTCCAGGTGATGTGCGCCTGGGACGACAACGCGGCGCTCGGCTTCGACCTGCCCGGGGTGCGCACGGAGCTGGAGATCGTCCCGACCCGCACCGCGAAGTTCGACATGTATCTGACCCTGGCCGCCGACCAGGAGGGCGACGGCGCCCGCGGCTACCTCGAGTACGCCACCGACCTGTTCGACCCGGGCACCGCCGAAACCATCGCGGACCGCTTCGTGCGCGCCCTGGAGCGGCTGGTGGCCGACCCCGGCGGCCGGATCGGCACGGTCGACGTGCTCTCCGCCGCCGAGCGCGCGCGGCTCCTGTACGACATCAACGACACCGCCGCTCCCACGCCCGACACGACGCTGGTGGGGCTGGTCGAACAGCAGGTTGCCGCGACTCCGGACGCGGTCGCCGTGGTGCACGGCGATGTGTCGTGGACGTACCGGGAGCTCAACGAGCGGGCCAACCGGCTCGCACGCGAACTGGTCCGGCGCGGCGCCGGCCCCGAGTCGCTGGTCGGCATCTCGCTGCACCCCTCGGCCGAGCTGGTGGCCGGACTCGTCGGGATCCTGAAGTCGGGCGCGGGCTACCTGCCGATCGACCCGCGCTACCCGAGCCGCCGCCTCGACTTCATCCTGTCCGAGTCCCGTCCCGGGCTGGTGCTCACCGACGCCGCGACGGCGGGGGTGCTGCCGGAGGGGGACACCCCGCTGCTGCTCCTGGAGGAGCTGGACCTCACCGTCGGCGACGGCACGGACCTGACCGACGCCGAGCGCTCCGCGCCGCTGCGGTCGGACAACCTCGCATACGTGATGTACACCTCCGGCTCCACCGGAAACCCGAAGGGCGTGGCCATCCACCACGGCAACCTGGTCAACGGCGTCCTGCGGCTCGGGGCCGTGGTGGACGTGGTGCCGGGTCAGCGGGTGCTCGGCGCCACCTCGATCAACTTCGACGTCTCGGTGTTCGAGGTGTTCACCTCGCTGAGCCGGGGCGCCGAGGTCGAGATGGTCCGCGACGTCCTGGAGCTGGCCGAGCGCGGCGGGTGGACCGGCGGCGTGATCCACGCGGTTCCGTCCGTGTTCGCCGAGATCCTCGACCAGGTCGCCGGGAAGATCGACGTGGACGCGGTGGTCCTCGGCGGCGACGGACTGTCCGCGGCGCTCCTGGAGAGGGTGCGGACCGCGATCCCGGACACCCGGATCTTCCAGGCCTACGGGCAGACGGAGGACTTCTACGCCACGACCTACCCCGTCCCCGACGACTGGTCGGGCACGGGCAACGTCCCGATCGGCATGCCGCTGGGCAACATGCGGACCTACGTCCTGGGGGCGGGCCTGTCCCCGGTCCCGGTCGGCGTCGTGGGTGAGCTGTACGTCGCGGGTGCGATCGGCCGTGCCTACAACCAGCGGCCCGGCCTGACCGCCGAGCGGTTCGTGGCGGACCCGTTCGGGCCCGCGGGCGACCGCATGTACCGCACCGGCGACCTGGTCCGCTGGACCCCCGAGGGCGCCATCGAGTACGTCGGCCGCGGTGACTCGCAGATGAAGATCCGCGGGTTCCGCGTCGAGCCCAGCGAGGTCGAGGCCGCGATCGTCGCGCACCCCGCCGTGGAGAAGGCGCTCGTGCTCGTCCGCGAGGGACGCGGAGGGGGCGGCAAGCAGCTCGTCGGCTACGTGGTGCCGGTCGGGGCCGACGAGGTCCTCGGCGGAGACGACGTCGACTTCAACGCCCAGCTCGACGTGGCCGAGCTGCGCCGGTTCGTGGCCGCGCGGCTGCCCGAGTTCCTGGTGCCCGGCGCGTTCGTCGTGCTGGACCGCTACCCCCTGGACCCCAACGGCAAGGTCGACCGGAAGGCGCTGCCGGACCCGGACTTCGCCGGAGGCGAGTACCGGGCCCCGCGGTCGCCGGAGGAGGAGATCCTGGCGTCGGTCTACGCCGAGGTGCTGGGTGTGGACCGGGTGGGCATCGACGACGACTTCTTCGCCGTCGGCGGTGACAGCATCCGGTCGATCCAGGTGGTGACGCGGGCCCGGGCGCAGGGCGTCGAGGTGAGCCCGCGGCAGGTCTTCGAGTGCCGCACCGTCGCCGAACTGGCGGCGAACGCCCGGATCGGCACCAGCGTGGTCCTCGAGGAGCTGGAGGGCGGCGGCGTCGGCACGATGCCGCTGCTGCCCGTCGGCGCCTACCTCATGGAGCTGGGCGGCGGTATCGGCCAGTTCTCCATGTCCACCGTCCTGGACCTGCCGGTGGGCATCGACGAGGCGGGCCTGACGGCGACGCTGTCGGCGGTGGTGGACCGGCACGACATGCTGCGGTCGCGGCTGGTGGCCGGGGACGGCGATGGTGCCGGCTGGAGCATCGAGGTGGCCGCGCCGGGCGCCGTCCGGGTCGGCGGGGCGATCCGCCGGGTGGAGTGCACCGGCCGTTGGAACACGAAGAAGTGGCGCGCCCAGGCCACGGCCGAACTCGGCGCCGCGATGGACCGGTTGGATCCGGCCGCCGGGGCGATGGCGCAGTTCGTGTGGTTCGACGCGGGCCCCAAGACCGCGGGCCGGTTGTTCGTGGTGCTGCACCACTTCGTCGTGGACGGGGTGTCGTGGCGGATCCTGCTGCCGGACTTCGCGGCCGCCTGGGCCGCGGTGCGGGAAGGCCGCGATCCGGAGCTGCCGGAGGTGTCCACCTCCGCCCGCCGCTGGACGTACGCCATGGCCGACGAGGCGTCGAGCGAGCGGCGTACGGCCGAGCTGCCGCTGTGGAAGGGCATGCTGGAGGGCCCCGACCCGGTCCTCGGCAGCCGTGCGCTGGATCCGAAGGTCGACACCATGTCCACCCTGGAGACGGTGCGCCTCGAACTCCCCGTGGAGGTGACGGAGGCGCTGCTGACGGCGGTGCCCGCGGCCTTCCGCGGCGGTGTGAACGACGGCCTCCTGGCGGGCTTCGCGATGGCGGTGGCGCGCTGGCGCGAGAGCCGCGGCGTGAGCGCGTCCTCGACGCTGGTGCGCCTTGAGGGGCACGGGCGTGAGGAGGAGGTCGTGCCGGGCGCGGATCTGTCGCGCACGGTGGGCTGGTTCACGAGCATGTTCCCGGTGCGCCTGGACGTGGCCGGGTTCGACCTGGCGGAGGCGCTCGCCGGTGGCGCGGCGGCCGGTGGTGTGGTCAAGGCGGTCAAGGAGCAGTTGCTGGCCGTACCGGACAAGGGCCTCGGCTTCGGGCTGCTGCGCTATCTGAACGAGCGGACGGCTCCGGAGCTGTCCGGTTACGCGGATCCGCAGATCGGCTTCAACTACCTGGGCCGGTTCTCCTCCTCCGACATGCCCGAAGAGCTGCGCGGCCTGGGCTGGACCCAGGCCACGGACGCCGACGACCTCGACCTCTCCGTGGAGACGGACATGCCGGCGATGTCGGCGCTCGAAGTCAACTCGTTCGTGACGGACACGGCCTCCGGGCCGCGGCTGGACGCGATGCTCTCCTTCCCGGCCGGTGTACTGGGCCGCGACGAGGTGCAGGAGCTGGCCGACCTGTGGGCCACCGCCCTGACCGGGCTGGCGCGGCATGCGGGCGAGCCGGACGCGGGCGGTCTGACACCGTCGGACCTGCCGCTGGTGTCGGTGAGCCAGCGGGAGATCGAGGGCTGGGAGCAGCGGTACCCGGGCCTGACGGACGTGTGGCCGCTGACCGCGCTCCAGTCCGGCCTGCTCTTCCAGTCCCTGGTCGCCGACAGCGACTCGGACTTCGACGCGTACCAGATGCAGTTCGTCTTCCACCTCTCCGGGCACGTGGAGCCGGAGCGGATGCGGGCGGCGGGCCAGGCCCTGCTGGACCGGTACGCCAACCTGCGTACGGCGTTCGTGCCGGACGCGGACGGCGGCTGGGTGCAGCTGGTGCTGAGCGGCGTCGAGCTGCCCTGGCGGGACCTCGACCTGCGCGGGCTGTCCGAGGAGGAGCGGACCGAGGCGTTCGAGCGGTTCCTCGCCGAGGACCACACCGACCACTTCGACCCGATCGCGCCGCCGCTGCTGCGGCTGGCCCTGGTGCGGATGGAGGGCGAGCGGTCCGAACTGGTCCTCACCGCCCACCACGTCCTCTTCGACGGCTGGTCCGGGCCCCTGCTCATGCAGGACCTGCTGCGCCTGTACGGCTCCCACGGCGACGCCACCGCCCTGCCCAAGGTGCGCGGCTACCGTGACTTCCTGACCTGGCTCTCCGCCCAGGACCGGGACGCCGCCGCCCAGGCGTGGCAGGCCGAACTCGACGACGTCGACGAGCCCACGATGCTGGCGCCGGCCATGGTCTCCGCCGACGGCGAGGCAGCCGAGATCGGCCACGCCGAGGTCGCGCTCAGCCTGGAGGAGAGCCGGGAGCTGGCCCGCCGGGCCGGTGAGCTCGGCGTCACGGTCAACACCGTCGTCCAGGGCGCCTGGGCACTCCTGCTGGGGCAGTTGACCGGACGCCAGGACGTGGTGTTCGGCGCCACCGTCTCCGGCCGCCCGCCCGCGGTCACCGGCGTGGACTCGATGGTCGGGCTCTTCATCAACACCCTGCCCGTCCGCGTGGGGCACCGGCACGGGGAGACCCTGGCCGAGCTGCTCACGGAGCTCCAGCGGCGCCAGACGGCGCTGCTCGACCACCACCACTACGGCCTGACCGAGATCCAGCAGGCCACCGGACTCCCGACGCTCTTCGACACCCTGGTCGTCTACGAGTCCTACCCGGTCGACCGGATCGGGCTGGCCGAGGCCAACACGGCCGCGGGCCTGACCTGCACCGGCATCCGGCCGTTCTCCGGCACGCACTACCCGCTGACCCTGATGGCGGTGGGCGAACCCCAGCTGCTGTTCTCGCTCGACTACCGGCGCGACGTGTTCGGACACGACACCGTGGCGGGTATCGGCGCCCGGCTGCTGCGCGTCCTGCGGCAGCTGATCGCCGATCCGGGGCAGCCGGCCGACACGGTCGACGTCACCGACGAGGCCGAACGCACCTGGCTGCTGGAGGAACTGACGGCCACCGCGACCGGCGCACCCGAGCTGACCGTGCCGGAGCTGGTCGAGCGGCAGGTCTCGCTGACCCCGGACGCCGTCGCCGTCGAGTCCGACGGCGTGTCGTGGAGCTACCGGGAGCTGAACGAGCGGGCCAACCGGCTCGCCCACGAGCTGATCCGGCGCGGCGCCGGCCCGGAGACCGTGGTCGGCCTCGCGCTGCCGCGGTCGGCGGACCTGGTGGCGGCGATGCTCGGCATCCTCAAGTCCGGGGCGGCGTACCTGCCGGTCGACCCGGCCTATCCGGGCCACCGCCTCGGGTTCGTCATGGCGGAGGCGCGTCCGCTGCTGGTCCTGACCGACAGCCGGACCGCCGAGGGGCTGCCGCTGGGCGATCTGCCGCGGTTGCACCTCGACGAACTCGACCTCACCACGGGCGCTGACGGCGACCCCCGCGACGAGGACCGGAGCTGCCCGCTGCTGCCGCGGCACCTGGCGTACGTGATGTACACCTCCGGCTCCACCGGGACGCCCAAGGGCGTGGCCATCACCCAGCACGGCGTCACCAACGGCGTGACCGAGCTGGTCAAGGCCCTGGGCGTGCCGGCGGGCTCCCGGACGCTCGCGGGGACATCGGTCAACTTCGATGTCTCGGTGTTCGAGATCTTCACGACGCTGGGCACCGGCGGCACGGTCGAGGTCGTGCGGGACGTGCTCGCCCTGGGCGACCGGGAGCGCTGGAGCGGCGGCGTGATCAGCGCCGTGCCGTCGGCCTTCGCCGAGCTCGTGGACCGCGTCGCCGGGAGGGTCGACGTCCACACGGTGATCTTCGCCGGCGAGGCCCTGCCCGCGCAGCTCGTCCGACGGGTGCGCGAGGCGCTGCCCGGCGTGCAGGTCGCCAACGGCTACGGGCAGAGCGAGAGCTTCTACGCCAGCGCGTTCGCGCTGCCCGCCGCGCAGGAGTGGACCGGCACCGACAGCGCGCCCATCGGCACCCCCCTGGGCAACATGCGGGCGTACGTGCTCGGGCCCGGTCTGACCCCGGTCCCGCCGGGCGTGGTCGGCGAGTTGTACGTCGCCGGGGCCATCGGCCGCGGCTACCACGGCCGCACCGGGCTGACCGCGGACCGGTTCGTCGCCGATCCGTTCGGGCGGCCGGGCGAGCGGATGTACCGCACCGGAGACCTGGCCCGGTGGAGCCCCGAGGGGCGCCTGGAGTACGCGGGCCGGGCCGATGCCCAGGTGAAGGTGCGCGGCTTCCGCATCGAGCCCGGGGAGATCGAGGCGGCGCTCGCCGGCCACCCGGGCGTCGGTCGGGCGGTGGTCATCGCCCGCGACGCCGCCGGCTCCAGCAAGCAACTGGTCGGCTACGCGGTGCCCGCCGCGGACGGCGCCGAGCTCGTCGGCACCGAGCTGCGGGCGTATCTGGCGGAGAAGCTGCCGGAATACATGGTTCCGGCGGCGGTCGTCCCGGTGGAGCGGCTTCCGCTGATGCCGAACGGCAAGCTCAACCGGGCGGCCCTGCCGGAGCCGGAGTTCCTCGGCACCGAGTACCGGGCGCCGCGCACCGAGCAGGAGGAGCGGCTCGCCGAGCTGTTCGCCGACGTGCTCGGCCTGGAGCGGGTGGGGATCGACGACAACTTCTTCACCCTGGGCGGGCATTCGCTCCTCGCGGCCCAATTGGTCGGCCGGATCGGCAAGGACCTGGGGGTCGACCTCCCGATCCGCACGGTGTTCCAGTACGGCACCGTCGCCGAGCTGGCCGAGCAGCTGAGCACCGGTGAGGCGCCGCGCGTCGAGGATCCGTACGCGCGGGTGCTCCAGATCCGGACAGGCGGGTCCAAGGAACCGCTGTGGTTCATCCAGCCCGGCTTCGGCCTCAGCTGGCTGTACCTCAACTTCGCCCCGCACCTGCGGGACCGGCCGGTCTACGCCTTCCAGGCCCAGGCCTACAGCGGGGCGCCCAACCCCGAGTCACTCGAGGAGATGGTCGACGACTACATCGAGCGGATGCGCGCCGTACAGCCGGAGGGGCCGTACCACCTGCTCGGCTACTCCTTCGGCGGCACCGCGGCGCACGCCATCGCCGCCGAACTGGAGCGCCGCGGGCACCAGGTGGCGCTGCTCGGACTGCTCGACTGCGCACCGGCCGCCTTCTTCGAGGACGCCGAGTCCGCATCGCAGGAGGATGTCGAGCGCCAGATGGAGGACTACATCGGCCACCTGGTCGGTGCGGACGACTACCAGAGGGTGCTGGAGACATCGGCCTCGGTGGTGATCAACCACGTGGGGATCCTGAAGAAGTTCAGCACGCCGGACTTCTCCGGGGACGCGCTGTTCTTCAACGCGACGCAGAACCCGACCGATTCGTACGCCGGACAGTGGAAGCAGCACATCCGCGGCTCCATCGAGGAGTACGACATCGAGACCGGCCACACCGAGCTGTGCAGCCCGGTCCACGCCGCGGAGATCAGCAGGATCATCAACGAGAAGCTGGGGGAGGGGCGGTAGACGGAAGGCCCCGGCCGTGAGGCCGGGGCCACGCATCCCCATGGCCGGAAGCGGCCATGGGGATGCCTCTGGTGCGCCGCTGCGCGGAACGGCGGTGTGGAGGATCAGTCCTCGGTCGCCGCCAGCGCCTGGACCGGACAGAGCTTGACGGCCTCGCGCACGTCACGGTGCAGCTCCTCGGGCGGCTGCTCATCGAGGAGTACGACCAGGCCGGACTCGTCGTCCTGGTCGAAGACCTCAGGGGCGGACAGCACGCACTGGCCGGCCCCGACGCAGGCCTCTTGGTCGACGGCGATGTGCACGTCTTTTCTCCGTTCCGTATCTGACCCAATGGACAAGGGGATTCGCCCCGAGGCTGTCCGAGCATGGTGCGCGTCGTCAACGCGAAAGCGATCAGGCGGCCGTGGGAGACTCTTCTCGAACTCCATTCCATGTCGGTCCTGTTGACAGGACAGGAAACTACGCAGGACGAACAAGGAGTAGGCACGCATGATCCCGTTGTCGTTTGCGCAGCGCCGGCTGTGGCTCATCCAACGGATAGAGGGCCCGTCGGCGACGTACAACATTCCGCTGGTATTGCGGATGGCCGGGGCATTGGACGTGCCCGCTCTGGCGGAGGCCGTATCCGACGTCGTGGCCCGGCACGACAGCCTGCGCGCGATATGCGCCGAGGACGATGCGGGATTGCCGCACCAGCGGGTCGTGGCCATGCGGAACACCGGTTTCGAGGTGCCGGTGATCGAGTCGGCGCCACACGAGGTGCCGGCCGTGGTCCAGGAAGTGACCCGCCGCCCCTTCGACCTGACCGCGGATATTCCGGTACGGGCCTGTGTGGTGAAGTGCGCGCCCGAGGAACACGTCATGGTGATGGTGGTGCACGGCATCGCGGCCGACGAGGAATCACTGATTCCGCTGACCCGTGATCTCGCGACCGCCTATGCCGCACGGCAGACGGGCGAGGCGCCCGAATGGCGCGATGTGCCGGCCCCCTATGTGGATTTCGCCCGCTGGCAGCTGAAGGCCGTGGGCGAGGAGAACGGCCCGGACAGCGCGCCCGCCCGGCAGGAGGCGTACTGGCGGTCGGAGCTGGCGGGCGTGCCCACCCCGCTGGCGCTGCCGGCGGACCGGCCCCGGCCGCCGGAGGCGAGCCACCGGGGCGACGGCGTGGAGCTGGCCCTGGAGCCCGCCCTGATGGACGCGGTGCGGGGCCTGGCCGAGGACCAGGACGCGACGCCGGCCATGGTGCTGCAGTCCGCGCTCGCCGTGCTGCTGCACCAGTTGGGCAGCGGCGCCGACATCCCCCTCGGGGTGCCGGTCGCGGGCCGGCCCGGCCAGGCGTGGGCCGACACCGTGGGGCTCTTCGACGACACCTGGGTGCTGCGGGCGGACCTGGCGGGCAACCCGCCGTTCACGGAACTGCTCCGCCGCGTACGGAGCAGGACGCTGACGGCCCAGGACCATCGCGACGTGCCGTTCGCCCGCCTGGTCGAGGCACTCGACCCCGAACGCTCCCTGGCCCACCACCCGCTGATCCAGGTGATGCTCGACTGGCGGGACGGCACCGCGCCCGGCGTCGAGCTGCCCGGCCTGACGGTGACCGCCGCGCGGACGGGCTCGGCGGGCGCTCCACTGGATCTGCTCGTCCGCCTCCGGGACACCGCGGTTCCGGCCGGGCGGGCCGCGGTGGGCGAACTCGCCTACGCCACCGACCTGTTCGACCGGGCGACCGCGGAGCGGCTGGCCGCGTGCTTCGTACGGGTGGTGCGGCAGGTGACGGCCGACCCCGGAGTGCGCGTGGGCGGGGTCGACGTCCTGGACTCCGCCGAGCGGCGGCGGCTGCTGGTGGAGCTGGTGGACACGGCGGCGCCGACGCCCGAGCTGACCATCCCCGAGCTGGTGCGGCGGCAGGTCCTGGCGACCCCGGACGCGGAGGCGGTGGTCTGCGGCGACGTCTGCCTGACCTACCGCGACCTCGACGCGCGGGCCGACCGGCTGGCCCACGCGCTGGTGCGCGCCGGGCTCGGGCCGGAGGCCGTGGTGGGCCTGGCGCTGCCGCGCTCGGCCGATCTGGTGGTGGCCCTGCTGGGCATCCTGAAGTCCGGCGCCGGCTATCTGCCGATCGACCCCCGCTACCCCAGCCAGCGCCTGGGGTTCCTGCTCTCGGATGCCGCTCCCGGGCTGATCCTCACCGACGCGGAGACCGCGAAGACCCTGCCGGAGCACGACGTTCCGTGCTGCCTCATCGAGTCGCTCGACCTCGACGGCCCCGGTACGGGCGGAGAAGACGGCTCCGGAAGCGCTCCTGCGGTGCCGCCGCGGCCGGAGAACCTCGCCTACCTGATGTACACCTCCGGTTCGACGGGGACACCGAAGGGCGTGGCGATCACCCACGCGAACGTGGTCAACGGGGTGACCCGGCTGGCGTCCGTGGTCGGCATGAGGCCCGGGGCCCGGATGCTGGCGAGCACGTCGGTCAACTTCGACGTGTCGGTCTTCGAGGCGTTCACCGCGCTCAGCACCGGCGCCACCGTCGAGGTGGTGCGCGACGTGCTGGTCTTGGGCGAGCGCGGCGGCTGGACCGGCAGCGTGGTGCACACCGTGCCGTCGGTCTTCGCCGAGATGCTCGACCAGGTCGCGGGGCGGATCGACGCGGAGACCGCGGTGTTCGCCGGCGAGAAGCTGTCGGCCGCGCTGGCCGAGCAGGTCCGCGCGGCGATCCCGGGAATCCGGCTCGTCAACGCCTACGGCCAGACGGAGAGCTTCTACGCCACGACGTTCACCGTCCCCGACGGCTGGCACGGCGAGGGGGGCGTGCCCATCGGCCGCCCACTGGGCAACATGCGCACCTATGTGCTGGGGCCGGGACTGACCCCGGTTCCGCCGGGCGTGACGGGCGAGTTGTACGTCGCGGGCGCGGTGGGCCGGGGCTATCACGCCCGGCCGGGGCTGACCGCCGAGCGGTTCGTGGCCGACCCGTTCGCCGGCGCGGGGGAGCGGATGTACCGCACCGGTGACGTGGCCCGGTGGAACGCGGACGGACAGCTGGAGCTGCTCGGCCGCGGCGACACCCAGATGAAGCTGCGCGGGATCCGCATCGAGCCCGCCGAGATCGAGACCGCCCTGACCGGCCACCCCGGCATCGCCCATGCCGTGGTCTCCCTGCGCCCCGGAGCGGGCGGGAGCGGACAGCGCCTCGTCGCCCATGTCGTCCCCGCCGAACCGGGCGGCGCCGAGGCGGACGCCGAGATCACCCCGCGCCGACTCCGCCGCTTCGTGGCCGACCGGCTGCCCAACTTCATGATCCCCTCCGCGTTCGTCGTGCTCGACCGGCTCCCGCTGACCCCCAACGGAAAGCTCGACCGCGCCGCGCTCCCCGAGCCCCGGCAGACCACGGGCGCCCACCGGGAGCCCCGCACCGAGCAGGAGCGCGCCCTTGCCGAGCTGTTCGCCGGCGTACTCGACCGCGACCGCGTCGGCATCGACGACAACTTCTTCGACCTCGGCGGGGACTCGCTCCGCGCGCTTCGGCTCAGCAGGCGCGCGACGGCCGAACTCGGCATCGAGCTGTCCGTCCGCGCACTGTTCCGCGCGCCCACCGTCGCGCATCTGACCGACCATCTGCGCACCCGCCCGCAGACGGCGGCCCGCCTGGGCGCCGGAGCCGTGGCGCCGGACGGGGCGGCGGTTCTCTGACGGCACCGGCCACCGGACAAGCGGCGGGCCCCGGTCTCCCAGGAGGGAGGCCGGGGCCCGCCGCACTTGCCCGCGCGTACGCCTTCCTACGAGGGCGACCCGGCGAGCTCCCGCTCCCGCTCGTGCTCCGCCGTGGTCTTCGGGATCTGCCGCGTGGCGTGCCGCAGGAACGGCGGAGCCATCATCGAGGTGGCCACCGCGATCAGCACGACGATGGTGTACGTGGCCGTGGTGAGCACACCGAGGTTGAGCCCGACCGTGGCGATCACGATCTCGACGACGCCGCGGGCGTTCAGGCCGGCGCCGATGGCCAGCCCCTCGCCGTGGCCGAGCCGGCCCATCCGGGCCCCGAGGTATCCGCCGGCGAACTTCGCCAGGGTGGCCACCAGCAGCGTGACCACCGCGGCGAGCAGCACCGTGGGCTTGCCCAGGGCGGACAGGTCGACCTGGAGTCCGGCGGTGGCGAAGAACAGCGGGGCCAGCGTCGACATCACGAAGGACCGCATGGAGTCGAGCGACCGCCGGCTCGCCGGGCCCAGCGAGCTGATCACGATGCCGCACAGGAACGTGCCCAGGATGGGCTCCATGTCGAGCGCCAGCGTGCCCGCTCCGGCCAGGACGATCATGGCGGCGATCGCGGTGACACTGACCTCGGGCTGCGAGGACCGCTCGGTGAGCCGCAGCACCTGCCGGGCCACCGGCCGGGCCACCAGGGCGGCGAAGGCGAGGACGAGGACCAGGTAGCCGACGGACTCCAGGACCATGCCGGTGTCCAGACCCTTGGTCACCATCGCGGAGACGATCGACAGCAGCATCCAGCCGACGATGTCGCTGATCGCGGCCGCGCCGATGATGAGCTGGCCGACGTTGCGGTGCAGCAGCTTCATGTCGAGGAGCGTCTTGGCGATCACGGGAAGCGCGCTCACCGCGATCGCGACCCCGACGAACAGGGCGAAGGTGCCGCGGTCGGCGCCCGCCGCCATCATCGAGTCCGGCATCACGTACCCGAGCCCGAAGCCGAGGGCGAGCGGCAGCAGCACGCTCGCCGTGCTGACGTAGCCGATGACCTTGCCCTTGCTGCGGATCAGGCGCAGGTCGATGTGCGCGCCCGTGATACCGACCAGGAGCAGTACGCCGAGCTGGGCCACCGCGCTGAGCAGATGCATCTGCGCGGCGTCGTGGGGCAGCAGCCAGTCCCGCACGTCCGGCAGGGCGTTGCCGAACACCGACGGTCCGAGCAGCACGCCCGCGCTGAGTTCACCGACCACGGGAGGCAGCCGCAGTCGTACGGCGAGCCGGCCGAGCAGCACGGCGACGCCGAGCAGCAGGCCTATCTGCAGCAGGAAGACGAGCATCTGATGGTGGCTGATCGCGGGGACGGGTGCTTGGGACAGCACCATCGTGATTCCTTTCCAGTACGGACTTGGGGACAGGTTCGCGGCCGCTCGGCACAGCGCTCAAGCGGCTCGCGGACGGTTGCTCTTTCGGTGGACGGGGGAGGGGATGCCCCCCGTCACCTCGCGGAACGCTCAGGGGTCGCCGACCACCGGGCCAGGGATTCCAGGACCACGCCGGCGACGCCTGAGGGGTTGCTGGAAGAAAGGAGGTGCCCGCCCGGCAGGCGCGCCACCTCGCAGCGCCCCGTGGTGTGGTCCGCCCAGGACTCGAGTCGCGTCAGCGCGGTGTCGGCGTCCCCGGCCACGACCTGGATGTCCCCGGCCACCGTCGCGCCGCGCACCAGGTCGATGCACGACTGGGACAGGAGCAGGTCGGCACGGATCAGCGGATAGGCGCGATCGGCCAGTTCCGGGTCGCTGACCACCTCGGCGGGGATCTCGCCGCCCATCTCGGTGAGCGCGGCGACCGCGGTCTCGATGGAGCGCACCTCCTCCGTCCTGATCCGCTGCCGGACCGAGGGCGGTGAGTTGGAGGCGGCGAGCAGCAGCGGGTGGCGGGACTGCCCGAGGGCCGCGGCCACGCCCAGGCCGAGATAGGCGCCGAGGCTCTCGCCGTAGAGGGCGTCCACCGGCCCGTCGAGCTGCCGGACGATGTCGTCGACGGCGGGCCCGGCCTCGGTGAGGAAGGGCTCCTGATAGCGGCGGCCGTGGCCCGGCAGCTCGACGGCGCGGAACGAGACCCGGTCGCCGAGCGCCCGCCGCAGTCGGCGGAAGTATCCGGCTCCGCAGCAGGACGGCGGTATGAACGCGACCACCGGTCGGTCGTGATGAGGTGTCACAGGGCCTCGGGCTCTCTTGCTCGTGCTGCTCACCGGGATCGCGCAGGCGTCACCAACTCGCCATCGCTGACGGCGAGTTCGGCATCTTAGTGGTAGCGGGAACGCCGCCGCGCCCTGCCGGGCGTCGGACGCACGGCTCGGCAGGGCGCGGCGGCACCGGACTCACGCCGTACGGAACTCGGTCCCGCGCAGCGTCTCCGTGGTGATCTTGTTGTGGCCGTAGGTGTCGCGGCCGCGGGCCAGGACGGCGGACCACTTCTCCAGCGAGATGTTCCCGCCGTACTCCTCGATGTGGTCCGTGTCCGGGTAGATCCGCACCTTGGTCGGCACGTAACGGGTGGCGAAGCCCATGCGGTAGTTCTTGCCCGTGCTGATGTTCGGCAAGGAGGCGTGCATCAGCGTGGACCAGAAGATGATGCACTGGCCCTTCTCCATCACGAAGGAGACGGCGTCCTCTTCGTTGGGCTTCCAGTTCGGGTCCTTCTGCAGCTGGCGGTAGTCGTACCCGAAGAAGCCGCGCGGAACGCCGTCCTTGACCTCGGAGTTGATGCGCTCCTCGTTGTAGTCCATCTGCTTGGTCTCGTCATAGTTCATCTTGTTCTGGGTGCCCGGAATGACCTGCAGGCACCCGTTCTCACGGGTGGACTCCGTGAACGCGGTCCACACCGTGATGGTGCCGGCGCCGAAGTCGGTCTCGGACTCGCCGGGCCACAGCAGCTGCGGCTTGCCGCTGGCGTTGGCGAACGTGTCGGCCTGGTGCCAGTCGGTGCCCTCGTCGCCCGGGTACTTGGGGAAGAACTCGGAGCGCCAGCACAGCAGGTCCGGGCCGAGAATCGAGGCCACCCGGTCGACGATCGCCTGGTTGCACACGTGCGTGGCGAGGGCGTCGATGTCCAGGTGCCGGTCGTAGTTGAAGATGTTCGGCGCGCCGACGCCCTTGTCGACCTCGGGGTACGCGGCGTATGACCGGTCCAGCGCCTCGCGCTGAACGGCCTTCCACATCTGGTCCATCTCTTCGGGGGTGTAGATGGTCAGCGGACCGATGTAGCCGTTCTTGTGGAAGAACGCGAGTTCCTCGTCCGAGAGCGCGAAGTCCGTGCGCTCGGGGCTGCTGGTCATGTGGTGACTCCCTTACTTGCTGGTCGACTTGGAGTTGTCGAGTGGCTGCTGGGCGGCCACTGCCGCACTGAGCGACTCCCCGTACGTGGTCTTCATGTCGAGGATGATTCCGAAGGAATCACCGAGGAACTGGTTCAGCTTCGAGAAGGTCAGTGAGTGGCCGCCGACGTCAAGGAAATTGTCGGCACCGGTGATCTCCGGGTCGTCCAGCTCGGTGCGCAGCCACTCGAGAGCCGATTTCTCCACGTCCGCTGTGCTCACTTCGCGAGCTGCCTCTTCGTTTGTCGCTGAATCCTGCATGGGAGCGCCCTTCTCTTGATCTTTCTGTGTGGCGTGAGCGGTCCTTAGCCGCGAGGAGCCGGAAACAGCAATCGCAGAGACAATGTCTGGGAGAAGTGCATGACTGATTCCGGTACATCTGAGCCTGTCCCCGAATTTCCAACCGCAGGCGCAAATGGCGCTTCGCCGAAGAACACGGCGTGGCCACGCTAGACCGGCGAGCGGAATCTGTTCAAGACCTTGCGAGCGACACCGCGAGAGTGCTGACGTGCCGTTTCCGTGGCCGAGAATTGTCCTGTTGACGGGACGGCATGGGCGGGTGTGCCCTAGCTTCGGTCCCCTGTGACGCGACGTCAGGTCACCCGCTGGTCCCGCGGGTGACGCCGGGTGCGGACGACCAGGTGGCATTCCCTTCGTCCGGCCGGCCCCGAGGCGGCCTCGCCGCCCCCCTGACCTGCAACAAGAAGCCTTCGAAAATCACTGCGCGAGGCGAAGACGGCAGGAAGCGGTCACCCTTCTTACACGCCCGGAACACAGATGGTGTGATGTGCGCGGTGAACCTAGACTCATCGACTGGCACCCGCCGCTAGGGATGTCTGGGAGGGACTGCAACATGGTTGCGACCTGCGCGTTTGCCACATCGGCCCCGGTCGACGTGGTGCCCGTCAACGATATTCATTCGCCCTTGAAGGACTTCACCGAAACGCTCTTCGGAAACCTGCGGCGAGCCGACCAGCGCAGGTGGGCACAGGCCTATCTCGCGGCGCTGCTCATCACCCCCGGCAAGAAGTCCGTCCGCCGCCTGGCCGACGCCGTCTCGGCCTCTCCCACCGCGGTGCAGTCACTGCGCCAGTTCGTGAGCCTCAGTCCCTGGGACTGGGATCCGGTCCTGCACGAACTCACCCGCTGGGCCGACGGACACGGCCCCGCCCCCACGTGGACGCTCGGCCGCGCGGTGCTGCCCAAACGCGGCCAGCGATCGGTCGGCGTGCACCGCTGCTTCGACCCCTCCTCGGGCCGCACCCTCAACTGCCAGCTGGGGCTCGGCGCGTTCCTGAGCATCGGCGCCGTACAGGTCCCCGTCGACTGGCGCCTGTTCCTGCCCGCGCCATGGACCGACGACGTACAACTACGCAAACGCGCACGCATCCCGGACACCGTTCAGTACCGCCCCCTGTGGGCACACGCCCTCGATCTGATCGACACGCTGACGGCCCGAACCGCCTCCACCAGTGCCCCGATCGTGGCCGACATGAGTGACGATCCGGATGTCGGACTCCTCCTGCGCGGACTCAGCCAGCGGGGGCGTGACTTCGTGGTTGCCGTACCGCAACACCTGAAGGTACTTCCCGCCGGGGAACGGATCTCAAACGTCCCGGCGGTCATCAGTGCCAAGGACTGCGCGTCGTCCGGCAGCGCCCCCGAGACCGTGCTGATCGGCCTGCCGGACGGTCAACAGCAGCGCGTTCGCGTGCAGTCCGCGCTGGTCCATCTCCCCGGGGTACGGACGGGACCGGCCGCGGAGTACCCCTACCGGCTCTTCACCGAGGTGCTCCCGGACAACCGCACCGGCGCCATGTGGGTCACCAGCCTGACCCATCGGCGCCTGGACAACGTTGCCTCACTCGCCGCGTTGCGGACCTGCACCGGCACCGCGGTCGCCGCCATGGAGCGCGACTTCGGGCTCCTCGACTTCGAGGGCCGCTCCTTCCCCGGCTGGTACCACCACATGACTCTCGTCTCCGCGGCGTACACCTACCAGAGCCTGTCCCAGAGAGCGCTCTCCCAGCCCTACCCGTGCTGCTCGCCCGACATCTCCGGCAGCGCGTCGCAACGGCCTGACCGGGCCGCGCTGAGGGGGTGAGGATGCGGGCCCCGGAAAACCGCCGGGGGAACAGTCCCCGGGGCCCGCGGTGTCGGCGCCGGTGCGCGGCTGAGCCGCGGTGCACCGGGCCGTGGCCTTCGGCGCCGTGCGAGGCCGTTTCTCGCCGGCGGCCGCGGTCAGGCTCTGCGGATCACGACGTCGCCGGCCGTGGTGCTGGCACGCACCTCGACGGTCTCGTCGAACGACCCGGGGCCTTCGGCCGCCGACATCAGGTTGCGGACGTTGCCCGACCTGGTGCGCACGTCGAGCAGTGCGGCGGTACCGGGGCTGATGCCGACCTCGACCTGACCGGTCGCGGTGCCGAGCACGATCGAGTCGCGCACGACCTCGCCGATCCGGATGTCGCCGTTGGCGGTCTTGGCTTCCACCGCCGTGTGCGCCTTGTCGACGGAGATGGCGCCGTTGGCCGCGTTGACCCGCAGCCGTCCGGTCACCTCGCCGACCCAGCTGTCGCCGTTGGAGTTCTTGATCAGTCCCGGGCCCGCCAGCTCGCGGATCCGTACCGTGCCGGAGCCGGTCGCCACCTCGGCCGGGCCCTCCACCCGTTCCACCGCGATGTCCCCGTAGGAGGTGGCCAGATGGACCGGGCCGGTCTCCTCCAGCTGGATGTCGCCGGTGGAGGTCTTGAGTCGGCACTCGCCCAGCCGGCCGCTGCCGCGGAAGGTCACCCGCTGTGAGAGCCCCCCGCCCCGGACGTCCGAGCCCGACGGCAGGTCGATCGACACGTCGACCGATCCGTGGCCGAAGGGGCCGCGGCGCGGCCCCTTGATGAGCAGCTTGCCGTTCGCGTACTCCACACGGGTACGCTCGGCGGCCTTGGCGTCCGCGTCGTTGTCCGGGTCGCTCGGGCGCACCTCGACGACGGTTTCGGTGCGTTGGTCCGCGTCGAGACGGGCGTCCCCGACCGCGAGGTCGATGGTCAGGGAGATGGGTTTTGGCGTCTCGAAGGCCGGCATGTCTGCCCTTCCTGATGGACCGGTTGAGCGTCCCCGCTGGTAGGGCGGAGGGTGGGGCTGTGGCGCCCGGTGCAGGATACGGGTCAGGTCACCCAGCCCGTGTAGCGCTGACTGCTCCGCTGCGGAGCGCGCTGTTCGGGGCGGCGGCCGCGGTCGTCGAACTCGAGCATCGCGGAGACGGCTCGGACCAGCCAGGCGTTGACCGACAGCCGTTCCCGGCCGGCGGCCTCCTCGATCCGGGCCTTCAGGTGCTCCGGGGGGCGGAAGTTGATGCGGGAGGTCGCGCCCTCCTCTCCGGTGACCGGCACCGACGCCATGGCGGACAGCGATGGCGCGACGCCGTTGCGTGAGCCGTCGAAGCCGCCTCCGGCCTCGTCGTCGAAGGTGTGGTCCGAGGGGGGTAGCGTCACCACGAAGGTCGGGTCGAGCCCGCGCAGCCGGATCTCGACCGACCCCGGTGCCAGCTCCTGGGTGATCTCGGCGGCGGCAGCCGACAACGCGTCCAGCAGAACCAGCCGGACGGCGGAGGAGAGCGGTGTCACGAGGCGTTCGGCGAGTTCGCGTGCTTCCTCGTCGCCCGCCTCGACCGCGACCGACAGCTCTTGTCGGAGGTTGTCGACGTACCGCATGAGTTCCATGGCGCCATTCTCGCACCACTATGGCGCCATGTGCAAGTGTGACGGCCGCCGTGTTGCATCCGGGTGGCCGCGAGGCGTCCGGCCCGCGGCCCCCTCGGGAACGGAATCGCCGGGCACCTGATCGGCCCGCCCGTCGCCGCGGTCGTCCTTTCCGCATTCTGGCGAACTGGGACCGTCCCGTTGACAGGACAGCCGTGCCCGGTCCGGCTTTCAGCGGGTGCCTTCCGGTTCACCGTTTCCCGGGCGGAGGGTATGTTCGGGCTCAGCCAGAAAGAGAAACCTCCTCGGTGCGGACCAGCAGGGGTTTTCCGCCGGCTGACCCGGCTTGGGTACGGGGCGTTCGAGGTGAAAGCGGGGGGCTTACGCCATGTTCGAAACCGTGCGGCCGTATCGCGCTTGCGATCGAGGCGGTCGGTATCGATATCGTCGGGACTGAGCTGGTCAGCTCGTCCAGTAATGGAATTCGACCACGTGTGGACCACGGCGATCTGATGGCGAGACCCGCCTTCTACCAGGAATAGCGGACGGGCTCCTTGAGTCACTCGGGTACCCGTCCGTCGCCGATGCGCTCACCGACTACGTGAAACCGGCCGCCAGTTCGCGCCTCCGCGCCACTTCCGCTCCATGCGCCCCGGGGCGTTCCGGAGGGCTCACCCATGCCCGACGGGCGCCGGCGGAGCTCGGCCACGTGGCACCAAGCGACTCGCCCGGCTCGATTAGGGCACTTCGAAGGACCCACCAGCAGGAGGATCGGACATGACGCACTCTCCGGGCCACAGGTCTCCCGTCTCGGCACGGGCGGCACAGTTGTCGGGCACCGGCCTGCTCGAACTGTTCTTGCTGGCGCGCGCCCGCGGCGCCGTCGACCTCGCGGTCGGCACTCCCGGCTACCCGGAGACCTCCGGGGACATGATCGAGGAGGCGGTCCGCGCACTGCGGGACGGGCACAACCAGTACGAGCACCCCGCGGGTCACGCGCCGCTGCGGCAGCGGATCGCCGAGTCGCTCGGCACCCCCACCGACCCCGACACCGAGATCACCATCACCGCGGGGGCCACCGAGGCCCTGTACGTCGCGCTCATGGCGACCGTCGACCCCGGTGACGAGGTCGTCCTCCTCACCCCCGGTTTCGAGCAGTTCACGTCCGCGGTCGGGCTGGTCGGCGCCACCGCGCGGTTCGTCCCCCTGCACGGGCCCGACTGGCGTTACGACCCCGCCGAGCTGGCGGCCGCCTTCGGTCCGAGGACGCGGGCGATCGTCCTGAACACGCCGGGCAACCCGACCGGCCGGGTCCTCACCCGCCAGGAGCTCGACGAGATCGCCGAGTTGTGCGAGCGGTGGAACGTCACGGCCATCTGCGACGAGGTGTACCGCGAGTACGTCTTCGACGGGCGCCGCCACATCTCGGTCGCCGACGTGCCCGGGCTCGCCGAGCGCAGCGTCGTGGTCGGCTCGCTGTCCAAGAGCCACGCGGTCAGCGGCTGGCGCCTGGGGTTCCTGCGGGCCGACCGGACGCGTACGGAGGCGTTCCGGCGCGTACACGAGCTGACCACACTGGGCGCAGCGGTTCCGCTGCAGGTGGCCGCCGGCCGGGCGGCGCTGTCGGTGGACCTGGGGACCGCGGCGGCGGAGATGGGCAAGCGGCGCGATCTGGCGCAGGACATCTTCTCCCGTATGGGGATGAAGTTCGCCCCCGTGGAGGGTGGTTGCTTCCTGTTCGCGGACATCAGCCCGCTCACCGGAGGCCGGCAGGACGGCATGGCGTTCGTCCGCGAACTCCTTGACCGCTCGGGGGTGCTGCTCGTCCCCGGCGCCGACTTCTTCTCCGACCCCGCCCGCGGGGAGCAGTTCGTCCGTGTCGCGTTCAACCGGCAGGCCGAGGTGCTTCGCGAGGCCGAGCGCCGACTTCTGGCCGCCTGACAACCGCCTACCAGGGGAGGGAATACGTCCATGAGTCAGTGCCCCGTCCAACGGTTGGGCCCGCTCCCGGAGTTCATGGAACAGGGACCCGAGGACGTCGTACGGATCGTCACGCCGGCGGGCGACAAGATGTGGCTCGTGCGCGACTACGCGCTGGGGCGCATGGTCCTCGCGGACAAGCGGTTCAGCAGGGCCGACGCGGTCAGGCCGAACGCCCCGCAGTTCACCGACGCCCAGCCCGTACCGGACTCGATGATGAGCATGGACGGCGCGGAGCACGCGCGGCTGCGGCGCATCGTGACCGGGGCGTTCACCAACCGCCGGGTCGCCGCGATGGCCCCGGACATCGAGCGCCTCGCCGACCAGTACCTCGACGCCATCGCCGCGGAAGGGCCCGGCACGGACCTCGTCGAGGGACTCGCGGCCCCGCTGCCGCTCGTCGTCCTGTGCTCGCTGCTCGGCGTCCCGCTGGAGGACAGCGCCCGGTTCCGCGACTGGGTCGAGGTGCTGTTCGACATCTCCGCCAGCTCGCCGCGGGAGAAGGGCCGCCGCCGTCTCGAACTCGCCGACTACATGGCCGACCTGATCGACCGCAAGCGCCGCCGCCCGGGGGACGACCTGCTCTCCTCCCTGATCAAGGCGCACGACCAGGGTGACCTCTCCATGGGAGAGCTGATCACCCTGGGGCTCACCCTGCTGATGGCGGGGTACGAGACCACCGTCGGCCAGATCGGCCTGTCCGTCCTCGTCCTGCTGTCGGACCCCCCGGCGTACGAAGAGCTGGTCCGGCAGCCCGAGGGGGTGGACGCCGCGGTCGAGGAGCTGCTGCGGGTGACTCCCACCACCCCGCTGAGCTTCTCGCGGGTCGCGACGGAGCCGGTGCCGCTCGGCAGCGTCACGATCCAGGCCGGAGAGGGCGTCATGGTCTCGCTGCTGCACGGGAACCGGGACGGCAACGTGTTCGCGGAGCCCGAGCACCTGGCGTCGGACGGCCGCGACGCCGTCCACCTGACCTTCGGCCACGGTCTGCACCGCTGCCTGGGTGCCCCGCTGGCCCGGCTCCAGTTGCAGATCGTCCTGCACCGTCTGCTGCGCCGGTTCCCGACGCTGCGCCTGGCCGCCGTCCCCGAGCCGGTGGTCTGGAAGGACGGCATGGGCACCCGCGGGCTGTCCCGGCTCCTCGTGGAGTGGTAGTCCGCCGCCGGCCGGTCCCGGCCCGTGTCCCGCCCCTGGAAGTAGAGCTCCGAAGAACGCCTCTGATCTGAAGTGAGGAACCGCGTGTCGCCCGTTGAGAACACCCGCAACGATGCAGGTCCCGCCGGGGAGCCCATCGCCGTCATCGGGCTGTCGTGCCGCTTCCCGGGCGCCCGGGACCCGCAGGCGTACTGGCAGTTGCTCGCAGGTGGACGGAACGCCGTGACCGGGATGCCCGCCGCCCGCGCGGAGCTGGTCCCGGGCGCGGAGCGCGACGCGGTCCGCAAGGGCGCCTTCCTCGACGACATCGACCGCTTCGACCCCGGCTTCTTCGGCATCGCGCCGCGCGAGGCCGCGACGATGGACCCGCAGCAGCGGCTGATCCTCGAACTGAGCTGGGAGGCGCTGGAGGAGGCCGGTATCGTCCCGGCCGACCTGCGCGACGGCGACACGGGGGTGTTCCTCGGCGCGGCGGCGGGCGACTACGCCGACCTCGTACACCGGGCGTCCGGTGGCGCCGGCGTGACCCACCACTCCTTCACCGGCCTGGACCGCAGCCTGATCGCCAACCGCGTCAGCTACGTGCTCGGCCTGCGCGGCCCGAGCCTGACCGTGGACGCCGGGCAGGCCGCCTCCCTGGTGGCCGTGCACATGGCATGCCAGAGCCTGCGCAACGGGGAGTCCGAGGTCGCGCTGGCGGGCGGTGTCGAGCTCAACCTCGCGCCCGAGAAGGCCGCCGTGGCCGAGCAGTTCGGCGGGCTCTCCCCGGACGGGCAGTGCTTCACCTTCGACGCCCGCGCCAACGGCTACGTACGCGGCGAGGGCGGAGCCGTCATCGTCCTGAAGACCCTCGCCCGGGCCCTGGCCGACGGCGATCGCGTGCACGCCGTGCTGCGCGGCAGCGCGGTCAACAACGACGGGGGCGGCGCGGGCCTGACCGTGCCGCACGAGGAGGCGCAGCGCGACCTCCTGCGGCGCGCCTACCAGCGGGCCGGGACCGACCCGGCCGACGTCGGCTACGTGGAGCTGCACGGCACCGGGACCCCGGTCGGCGACCCCGTCGAGGCCGCCGCGCTGGGCGCGGTGCTCGGCGCCGCCCGTCCGTCGGACGCGCCGCTGCTCGTCGGTTCGGCCAAGACGAACGTCGGGCACCTGGGAGCCGCGGCGGGCATGGCCGGGCTGCTCAAGGTCCTGCTGTCCCTCACCCACGGCCAGCTCCCGCCGAGCCTCAACTACGCCACTGCCAACCCCCGCATCCCGATGTCCGAGCTGAACCTGCGGGTGCACGACACGCTGGGGGCCTGGCCGCGGCCGGACCAGCCGCTGGCCGGCGTCTCCTCGTTCAGCGTCGGCGGCACGAACTGTCACGTCGTGGTCGCCGCGGCGCCGCAGGACGCGCGGAAGCGGCGGGAGGCGGGGACGGACGGCCGGACCGCCTTCCGTACCGCCACGACTCCGTGGGTCCTCTCCGGGCGCACCGCGACGGCCCTGCGCGCGCAGGCGGAGCGGCTGCTCACGCACCTCGACGACCGCGCGGACGGCGCCGGCACGGTCGCCGACCTCGGCCTCTCCCTGGCCGTGACGCGTACCGCGTTCCGGAACCGGTCGGTCGTGCTGGCCGAGACCCGCGAGGAGTTCACCGCCGAGCTGACCGCGCTGGCCGCCGGACGGCGGACCGCGGGCCAGATCGGCGGGGTGTCCGCGGCGCGTGAGCGCGTCGTGTTCGTCTTCCCCGGGCAGGGCTCCCAGTGGGCGGGCATGACGGCCGACCTGCTGGACAGCTCGGATGTCTTCCGAGCCGCCATCGACGCCTGCGCCCAGGCCCTGGCCCCGTACATCGACTGGTCCCTGGAGGACGTGCTGCGCGCGGCGCCCGGGGCGGCGTCGCTGGACCGCGACGACGTCGTACAGCCGGCGCTGTTCGCGGTCATGGTGGGCCTCACCGACCTGTGGAAGTCCTTCGGCGTCGAGCCCGCGGCGGTGGTCGGGCACAGCAACGGCGAGCTCGCCGCCGCCGTGGTGTCGGGCGCCCTGTCCCTGGACGACGGCGCCCGCGTGGTGGCGCTGTGGAGCAAGGCGCAGGCCCGGCTCGCCGGGCAGGGCGGGATGATCTCGGTTCCGCTGCCGGTGGCGGAGGTCGAGGCGCGCCTCGCGGCCTGGGACGGGAAGCTGACCGTCGCGGCGGTCAACGGGCCGCGGTCGGTGGTGGTCTCCGGCGACCGGGACGCCATCGACACCCTGCTGGAGCAGTTCGCCGCCGAAGAGGTCCGGGCGAAGCGGATTCCCGTGGACGTGGCGGCCCACTCCGCGCACATTGACCCGTTGCTGGAGGAGCTGCTGGAGGAGCTGGCGCCCGTGGCGCCGCGCCCGGCGACCGTGCCCTTCCACTCGACCGTGGCGGGTGAACCGGCGGACGGGCCCCACGTGCTGGACGCCGGGTACTGGGTCCGCAACCTGCGCGGGACCGTCGACTTCGAAGGGGCCGTGCGCGCGCTCGCGGACCACGACGCCTTCATCGAGATCAGCTCCCACCCGGTGCTGACCTACGCCCTCCAGCAGACGCTGGACGACACGGACTCGGACGCGGTCGTGGTCGGTTCGCTGCGCCGCAGGGAGGACGGCCCGCGCCGCTTCCTGACCTCGCTGGCCGAAGCGCACACCAGCGGTGTCGCGGTCGACTGGCGCCCCGCCTTCCCGCACGACGCCTCGGTGGTCGGGCTGCCCACGTACGCGTTCCAGCGCCGCGCCCACTGGCTGGACGGGGCAACGACCGGAGCCGATGACTCCGCGGAGCGGAACGGGACCGACGCGACCGGCACTGTGGCCCAGCCGGCCGCCCCCGACGCCCCGGACGCCGCCGGGGAGCGGGAGCCGTCCGGCCAGGACCGGGAGGAGACGGTCCGCGAGCTCACCGAGCTCGTGCGCGCCGAGATCGCCCTGGTCCTGGGCCACGACACGGACAGCGCCGACGACGAGCTCGACCTCGCGGGCTCGTTCAAGGACCTGGGCTTCGAGTCCGTGACCGCGGTCGAACTGCGCAACCGGCTCGTCGCCGCCACCGGCCTGCGGCTGCCGGCCACGGTGGTCTTCGACCACCCCACCATGGAGCGGCTCGTCGGCCACCTCGCCGACAAGACGCTCGGCACCGAGTCCGCCCCGGTGGCCTCGCGCAGGGCGGCCTCCGCGGCCGCCTCCGAGGAGCCCGTGGCGATCGTCTCCATGGCGTGCCGCTTCCCGGGCGACGTGGCCTCGCCCGAGGACCTGTGGCAGCTCCTGGTCGACGAGCGGGACGTCATCTCCCCCTTCCCCGACAACCGCGGCTGGTCCCTGGACGACCTCTTCGACGGCGGCTCGCAGGGTACGGGCCGCTCCGCCACCCGCGAGGGCGGATTCCTGCACGACGCCGACCAGTTCGACGCCGAGTTCTTCGGCATCAGCCCGCGCGAGGCCCTGGGCATGGACCCGCAGCAGCGGGTGATCATGGAGACCGTGTGGGAGGCCATCGAGCGGGCCGGCCTCGACCCGGCCGCGCTGCACGGCAGCGCCACCGGCGTGTACCTCGGGGCGATCGGGCAGGACTACGGCCCGCGGCTGCACGAGGGGGACGACGCGGTCGCCGGATACCTGCTCACCGGCAACTTCACCAGCGTGCTGTCCGGCCGCGCCGCCTACACCTTCGGCCTGCGGGGCCCGGCCGTCACCGTCGACACCGCGTGCTCCTCCTCGCTGGTGGCCCTGCACATGGCCGCGCAGGCGCTGCGCAACGGCGAGTGCGACCTGGCCCTGGCCGGCGGCGTCACCGTGATGTCCAGCCCCGGCATCTTCGTGGAGTTCAGCCGCCAGGGCGGGCTGTCCTCCGACGGCCGCTGCAAGGCCTTCTCCGACGACGCCGACGGCACCGGCTGGGCCGAGGGCGCGGGCGTCCTGATGCTGGAGCGGCTCTCCGACGCGCGCCGCAACGGCCACGAGGTGCTGGCCGTCATCCGCGGCACGGCGCTCAACCAGGACGGGGCCAGCAACGGACTCTCCGCTCCCAACGGCCCCGCCCAGGAGCAGGTGATCCTGGATGCCCTGGCCGCCGCGGGCCTGACCACCGCCGACGTCGACGCCGTCGAGGCGCACGGCACGGGCACCAGGCTCGGCGACCCCATCGAGGCCCACGCCATCCTCGCCACGTACGGACAGGGCCGGGACGCCGAACGGCCGCTGTACCTGGGGTCGTTGAAGTCCAACATCGGGCACAGCCAGGCCGCCGCCGGCGTGGGCGGCGTGATCAAGATGGTGATGGCGATGCGGCACGGTCTGCTGCCGCGCACCCTCCACGCCGGCACGCCGTCCTCGCACATCGACTGGAGCGCGGGGGAGGTGTCGCTGCTGACCGAGGCGAGGCCGTGGCCCGAAGGCGGCCACCCCCGCCGGGCGGGTGTCTCCTCCTTCGGCGTCAGCGGCACCAACGCCCACGTCGTTCTCGAGCAGGCCCCCGCCGAGCGGCCCGCGGAGCCGCGGGCCGCGGCCGCCGCGCCCGCGGGCGTACCGATGGCGCCCTGGCTGCTCTCCGCGCGCACGGAGGACGCCGTACGCGCGCGGGCCGAGCGCCTGCGGGCCTTCGTGGCCGAGCACCCCGAGCACGAGCTGTCCGACATCGGCCTGTCCCTGGCCTCGGCGCCCGCGACCTTCGCGCACACGGCGGCCGTGGTCGCGCCGGACCGGGACGGGTATCTGAGCGCGCTCGCCGCACTGGCGGCGGGCGAGGACTCCGCCGACGTGGTCCATGGCCCGACCGCCGGGACCGGGGCCGCGGGCAGGACCGCGTTCCTGTTCACCGGGCAGGGCAGCCAGCGCCTGGGCATGGGCCGCGAACTGTACGAGAGCTGCCCGCCGTTCACCGAGGCGTTCGACGCCGCCTGCGCCCACCTGGACAAGCACCTCCCGCGCTCCGTCAAGGACGTGGTCTTCGCAGCCGAGGCGGAAGACACCGACAGCGCCGAGACGGACGGCGCGCCGCTGCACCAGACGATGTACACCCAGGCGGCGCTGTTCGCCGTCGAGGTCGCGCTCTTCCGGCTCCTGGAGCACTGCGGGCTGACCCCCGACTACCTCCTGGGCCACTCGGTCGGCGAACTGGCCGCCGCCCACGTCGCGGGCGTCCTCACCCTGGAGGACGCCTGCACCCTGGTGGCCAACCGGGGACGGCTCATGCAGTCCGCCCCCGCCGGCGGCGCGATGGTCGCCCTCGAAGGCGGTGAGGAAGAGATCCGCGAGGCCCTGGCCGGCCACCCGGGGCTCGCCGTCGCCGGGATCAACGGACCGGCCTCGGTGGTCGTCTCCGGTGACGAGGACGCCGCCCTCGAACTGGCCGCCCTCTGGAAGGAGAAGGGCCGCAGGACCTCCCGCCTGAAGGTCAGCCACGCCTTCCACTCGCCGCACATGGACGGTGTCCTCGACGAGTTCCGCCAGGTGGCGGCGAGCTTGACCTATGCCGCCCCGCGCATCCCCGTCGTCTCCAACCTCACGGGGAAGATCGCCACTGCCGAGGAGCTGGCGTCCCCCGACTACTGGACGCAGCACCTGCGGCAGGCCGTCCGGTTCGCCGACGGCGTCCGCACCCTCGAGGGCGAGAACGTCACCACGTACGTGGAACTGGGCCCCGATCCCGTGCTGTCGGCCATGACGCGTGCCTGCCTCGGCGAGGAGCGCGCCGTGGCGGCGGCGCCGGTCGCCGTGCTGCGCAAGGGCCGCTCCGAGACGCACACCCTCGCGACCGCCCTCGCCACCGCCGCCGTGCGCGGCGCGGCGCTGGACGACGCGCGGCTCTTCCCCGGCGCGCGGCGGATCACCCTGCCCACCTACGCCTTCCAGCGCCGCCGCTACTGGCTCGACACCCCGGTCGCGACCGGCGACGCGACCGGCCTCGGCCTCACCTCCGCCGACCACCCGCTGCTCGGCGGCATGACCACCCTGGCCGACGGCGACGGGCTGCTGCTCACCGGCCGCCTCTCCCGCCGCACCCACCCCTGGCTCGCCGACCACGCGGTCGCCGGTACCGTGCTCCTGCCCGGCGCCGCGATCGTGGAGGTCGCGGTGGCCGCCGGGGACCGGGTCGGCTGTGACCGGCTGCGCGAAGTCGTCCTCGAAGAGCCGCTGACCATCCCCGACGACGGCGGCGTGCGCCTCCAGGTGACGGTCGGCCCCGCCGACGCCTCCGGCGAGCGCCCCGTGGCCGTCCACTCGCGCCGCGAGACGGCCGAGGGCGGGGAGCCGTGGGAGGACGGGCAGTGGACCCGGCACGCCGCGGGCGTCCTCGCCGTCGGCGGCCACCCGGCGCCCGCCGGTCAGGAGGCCTGGCCGCCACCGGGGGCCGCGCCGCTGCCGGCGGACGGTCTCTACGAGCGTCTGACCGACCTCGGCTACGCCTACGGACCGGCCTTCCAAGGCCTCGGCAGCGCCTGGCAGTCGGGCGAGGAGCGGTACGCGGAGGTGTCGCTGCCCGAGCCGCACCACGCCGACGCCGCCGGGTACGGCATCCACCCCGCCCTCCTCGACGCCGCCCTCCACCTCTTCCTGATCGAGGGGCCCGACGGCGCGGTGGGGGCATCTTCTGAGGGAGAGCCCGCGCGGCTCCGCCTGCCGTTCTCCTTCGACGGCGTCACCCTGCACGCCTCGGGCGCCACGGCACTGCGCGTACGGTGGACCCCCGCCGGCCGCGACAGCGCCACGCTGACCGCCACCGACCTCAGCGGCGAACCGGTCCTGTCCATCGACTCCGTGGTGCTGCGGCCGCTCCCCGCCGACCGAGTGGGCGGGCGCCCCACCGCGCACCACGACGGCCTCTACCGCTACGGCTGGAAGCCGGTCCAGGCCGCCGACGCCGCTCCCGCCCCGGCCGACGCCGGCCGGTGGGCCGTACTCGGCGCCGACCCGCTCGGCCTCGCGGCGGCCCTGGCCGCCGCCGGCGTGCCCGTCGACAGCCACCGGGACGCCGACGCCCTGGACGCCGCGCTCGGCGCGGGCGGGCCGGTCCCCGACGTCCTGGCCCTCGCGTCCGTGGCACCCGACGGGCACCGCACCGGCCCGACCGCGGCCCACACCGCCGTCCTGCAAGCCCTCGACGCGGCCCAGCGCTGCCTCGCCGACGAGCGCCTGGCCGCGGCCCGCGTCCTGCTGCTGACGCACGGCGCGGTGGCCGTCGCCCCCGACGAGGAGGTCCGGGACCTGCCGGGCGCCGCGGCACGGGGCATGCTGCGCACCGCGCAGAGCGAACACCCCGGCCGTTTCGCGCTCGTGGACAGCGACGGCGGCGACGGCCACCAGCTGGCCGCGGCGGTCCTCGCCGCGTTCGCCGGCGAGGGGCAACTGGCCCTGCGTGACGGGCAGACGTACGCACCGCACCTGGACCGCGTCCCCGTCGCCGCCGGCTCCCCGGAGCGCACGTCGGCGCAGGAGGACGCTGTCCGGGAGGGCGCCCCCCTGGAGGAAGAGCCGTCCGCTCTCGACCCGGACGGCACCGTGCTGATCACCGGCGGGACCGGCTCCATCGGCCGGCTGCTCGCCCACCACCTGGTCGCCCGGCACGGCGTACGGCACCTGCTCCTCACCAGCCGCCGCGGCAGGGACGCCGAGGGCGCGGACGAACTCGCCGCCGCCCTGGCCGAGTCCGGTGCCCACGTCACCATCGCCGCCTGCGACGTCGGCGACCGCGCCGCCCTCGCCGAACTGCTGGCCACCGTCCCGGCGCGGCACCCGCTGACCGCCGTGATCCACACCGCCGGGGTACTGGCCGACGCCACCGTGGCGAACATCGCCCCCGAGAGCGTGGCCAAGGTGCTGCGCCCGAAGGCGGACGCCGCCTGGCACCTGCACGAGCTCACCGAAGGAGCACCGCTCGCGGCCTTCGTGCTGTTCTCGTCCATCGCGGGCCTCATCGGCAACCCGGGCCAGGGCGGCTACGCCGCGGCCAACGCCTTCCTGGACGCCCTGGCGCAGCACCGCCGCGCCCGCGGGCTGCCCGCCGCCTCCCTGGCCTGGGGGATGTGGGACGCCTCGGACGGCAGCATGGCCGCCCAGCTGAGCGGCGCCGACCTCGCGCGGTGGGCCCGCAACGGTGTCCTGCCGCTCTCCGCCGAACGCGGCATGGAGCTGTTCGACGCGGCACTCACCACGGGAGAGCCGCTGCTCGTACCGGCCGAGTTGGACCTGGCCGTACTGCGCGACCCGGACCGGTCGGCGTCCGCGCCCGCGCTGCTGCGCGGCCTGGTGCGCGCCCCGCGCCGCCGCGCGGCGGCCGCCGCGGCGGGCACCGACGCGTCCTCGTGGGCACGGCGCACGGCCGCACTGCCCGAGGCCGAACGCCGCAGGGCGGTCGCGGACCTGGTCCGCACCACGGTGGCCGCGGTCCTCGGCCTCCCGTCCCCGTCGGCGGTGCCCGACGACGGGGCGTTCAAGGTCCTCGGCATGGACTCGCTGACGGGCCTGGAGCTGCGGAGCCGCCTAGGATCGGCGACCGGTGTCCAGCTGCCGGCCACCGTCGTCTTCGACCACCCCAGCCCGTCCGCCCTCGTCGACCACCTCCTGGCGGAGCTCTCCCGGATGTCCGGGGACGACCCCGCCGAACAGCAGCGCGCCGCCTCCAGCACGGCCACACACGACGACGACCCGATCGTCATCATCGGCATGGCGTGCCGCTACCCGGGCGACACCCGGTCCCCGGAGGACCTGTGGCGCCTGGTCAGCACCGGCACCGACGCGATCGGCCCCTTCCCCGAGAACCGCGGCTGGGACACCGAGGACCTCTACGACCCCGACCCCGACCGGGCCGGGAAGTCGTACAGCCGGCACGGCGGCTTCCTCTACGACGCCGACCGGTTCGACGCCGAGTTCTTCGGCATCAGCCCCCGCGAGGCCATCGGCATGGACCCACAGCAGCGGCTGCTGCTGGAGACCAGCTGGGAGGCCGTGGAGAGCGCGGGCATCGCCCCGACGGCGCTGCGCTCCACCCGCACCGGCGTCTTCTCCGGCGTGATGTACAGCGACTACACGTCGCGGCTCCAGACCACCCCGGAGAGCGTGGAGGCCTACCGCTTCATCGGGAACTCCCCGAGCGTGGTCTCCGGCCGGGTCTCCTACACCCTCGGTCTGCAGGGGCCCGCCATCACGGTCGACACCGCGTGCTCCTCGTCCCTGGTCTCCCTGCACCTGGCCGCGCAGGCGCTGCGCGGCGGCGAGTGCGACTACGCGCTCGCCGGCGGCGTCACGGTCATGTCCGCGCCCCAGACGTTCATCGAGTTCAGCCGGCAGCGCGGGCTCGCCCCGGACGGACGCTGCAAGTCGTTCTCGGACTCGGCGGACGGCACCTCGTGGAGCGAGGGCGTGGGCGTGCTGCTGCTGGCGCGGCTGTCCGACGCGCGCCGCAACGGACACCGGGTGCTGGCCGTCGTCCGCGGCTCCGCCGTCAACCAGGACGGCGCCAGCAACGGCCTCACCGCCCCCAACGGCCCGTCCCAGGAACGCGTGATCCGCAGCGCGCTGGCCGACGCGGGCCTGACCGCCGCCGACGTCGACGCCGTCGAGGCGCACGGCACCGGCACCAAGCTCGGCGACCCGATCGAGGCGCAGGCCCTCATCGCCACCTACGGACAGGGCCGCGACCCCGAGCAGCCGCTCCACCTGGGCTCGTTCAAGTCCAACATCGGACACGCCCAGGCGGCCGCCGGAGTGGGCGGCGTCATCAAGATGGTCATGGCGATGCGCCACGCCACCCTGCCGCGCACCCTCCACATCGACGAGCCCTCCAGCCACGTCGACTGGACCGCGGGCGCCGTCTCCCTGCTCACCGAGGAGACGGCATGGCCCGACCGCGGCCGGCCGCGCCGCGCCGCCGTCTCCTCCTTCGGCATCAGCGGCACCAACGCCCACGTCATCCTCGAACAGCCCACCGAGGCCAAGGCCGAGCCCGCCGCGGCCCCCGCTCCGGCGATACCCGGCCTGCTGCCGTGGCCGGTCTCCGGCCGTGGCGCCGAGGGGCTGCGCGCCCAGGCGGCGCGGCTGCGGCCGCTCGCCGCCGGCACGGACTTCGAGCGCGCGCACGTCGACACCGGCTTCTCCCTGGCCACGACCCGTTCGGCACTCACGGACCGAGCGGTCGTCCTCGGCTCGGGCCCCGAGGAGCTGCGCGCCGGTCTGGACGCGCTGGCCCGCGGGGAGTCGGCGGCGAACGTGGTGACGGGTCAGGCCGGCGGCCCCGGCGGGACCGCCTTCCTCTTCACCGGCCAGGGCGCCCAGCGCCCCGGCATGGGCGGCGAACTGTACGCGGCCCACCCGGCGTTCGCCGAGGCGCTCGACGCCGTCTGCGAACGGATGGACCCGCACCTCGACGTGCCGCTGAAGGACCTGGTCTTCGCCGAGGAGGGGACCGAGCACGCGGCCCTGCTCCACGAGACCCGCTACACCCAGCCCGCCCTGTTCGCCGTGGAGGTCGCCCTCTTCCGGCTCCTGGAGAGCCACGGAGTGCTCCCGGACCACCTCCTCGGCCACTCCGTCGGCGAACTGGCCGCGGCCCATGTGGCGGGCGTCCTCACCCTCGACGACGCCTGCGCGCTGGTGGCGGCCCGCGGACGGCTGATGCAGTCCGCGCCGCAGGGCGGTGCGATGGTGGCGATCGAGGCCACCGAGGCCGAGGTCCTGCCGACCCTGGAAGGCCGGGCGGGGCAGGCCGTCATCGCCGCGGTCAACGGTCCGCAGTCGGTCGTGGTCTCCGGCGACGAACAGGCCGTGCTCGAGGTGGCGTCGCACTGGCGGGACGCCGGACGGCAGACCAAGCGCCTCCGCGTCAGCCACGCCTTCCACTCGCCGCACATGGACGGCATCCTCGACGAGTTCCGCCAGGTGGCGGCCGGGATGGCCTTCAACGCCCCGGCCATCCCGATCGTCTCCGACCTCACCGGACGGCTCGCCACCGCCGAGGAGCTGGCCGACCCGGAGTACTGGGTGCGCCAACTGCGCGAGGCGGTGCGCTTCTTCGACGGCGTGCGCTTCCTCCAGGACAGCGGCACCGCCGCCTACCTCGAACTCGGCCCGGACGGCGCGCTCACCGCCATGGTCCGCACCAGCCTGTCCGACCAGGACGCCGAGGCGCCGGTCGCCGCCGCCCCGCTGCTGCGCCGCGGCCACAGCGAGGCCCGCACCTTCGCCGCGGCGCTGGCCCAGGCGTACGTGCGCGCAGCGGCGGTCGACTGGAGCGGGTTCTTCCCCGGCGGCCGCGCCGTGCCCCTTCCCACGTACGCCTACCAGCGCGAGAGCTACTGGCTGAGCGCACCGGCCGCGCCCGCCCCCGCCCCCGCCACGGACGCGGACGGGCACCCGCTGCTGGACCGCGGCGTCGAACTGGCCGGCGGCCAGGGGTGGCTGTTCACCGGGCGGCTCGATCCGCGCGCCCACCCGTGGCTGAACGAGCACACGGTCATGGGCCGCCCGCTGCTGCCCGGCGCGGCCGTCGCGGAACTCGCGCTGTGCGCCGCCCGGCGCACGGGCGCGGGGCAGGTGGCCGACCTGACCCTGGAACAGCCGCTGTTCCTCGGGGAGCCCGTCGGCGTCCAGCTCATGGTGGGCGCCCCCGGCGACGGCGGCACCCGCCCAGTCACCCTCTACTCCCGGCCCGAGAGCGCGCCCGCGGGGGAGTGGACCCGGCACGCCACCGGCGTACTGGGCACGGACGGACCGGCGGCGGCCGGTGCCCCCGGCGAGCCCGCGGACGCCACCGCCCTGACCGTCTGGCCGCCCCGGGAGGCGACCGCCGTCCCCGTCGACGGCCTCTATCCCCGGCTGGCCGACCGCGGCTACGCGTACGGGCCCGCCTTCCAGGGGCTGCGCGCCGTGTGGCGCGACGGAGCGGACCTGTACGCGGAGGTCGCCCTCCCCGAGGACGCCCGAGCAGACGGCGACGGCTTCCTGTTGCACCCCGCCGCGCTGGACGCCGCGCTGCACGCCCTGCTCACCGGCGGCGGCGACAGCGACGGTGACGACAGCCGGATGCTCGTGCCGTTCGCGTGGAGCGGCCTGACCCTGCGTACGCCCGGCGCCACCGCGCTGCGCGTACGCCTCCGCCGCGGCGAAGGCGACACCTTCTCCCTGCTCGCCGCCGACGACACCGGTACGCCGGTGCTCGGCGCGGACGCCCTCGCGCTGCGCGAGATCCCGGCGGACGCGGCACTCGCGGCCGGCTCGCCCCACAGCGACGCGCTGTTCACGCTGGACTGGGCGGAGCGGGAGACCGCGGGAGCGGCACCGGCGGACCCGTGGGCCGTCGTGGGCCGCGACGGCGACGGCGTGGCGGACGCGGTACGCGCCGTCGGCGTGGCCGTACGCGCCTACCCCGACTTGGACGCTCTGCTCCACGCGGTCGACGACGGCGCGCCGGTGCCCGCCGTCGTCATCGCCACCGAACCCGGTGGGCCCACCGCACCCCAAGGGCCCATCGCACCCGGCGAGCCCACCGCACCCGGTGGCGCCGCCACGCCCGGTGGGTCCACCGAACCCGGTGGGCCCACCGAGGCGGCAACCCGTGCCGGCGACGCGGTCCTGGACCTCGCCCAGCGCTGGCTCGCGGACGAGCGTTTCGGCGGCTCCCGGCTCGCCCTGGTCACGCGGGGCGCCGTCGCGGTCGCCGACGCCGAGCGGCCGGACCTCGCCGGGGCACCGGCGTGGGGCCTGATCCGCTCCGCCCAGTCCGAGCACCCCGGGCGCTTCACGCTGATCGACACCGACGGCCGGCCGGAGTCCGTCCGCGGGCTCGTCCAGGCCGTCGCCTCGGCAGAGCCGCAACTGGCCATCCGGGCCGGGCGGACCTCGGTGCCGACGCTGCGCCGGCACCGGCCCGCCCCGGGCGGCACCGCCCCGTTCGACGAGCACAGCCATGTACTGATCACCGGCGGACTGGGCACGCTGGGCCGCCTGGTGGCCCGGCATCTGGCGGACGAACACGGCGTACGGCGGCTGCTGCTGACCGGTCGCCGCGGCATGCGGACGCCGGGCGCCGAGCAGTTCACCGCCGAGCTGGCGGCCACGGGCGTCCAGGTGACCGTCGCGGCCTGCGACGCCGCCGACCGCGAGGCCCTGGCCGCCGTCCTGGCCTCCGTACCCCAAGCGCATCCGCTGACCGGCGTGGTGCACACGGCCGGGGTGCTGGACGACGCCGTCGTCGAACGGCTCACCCCCGCCCACATGGACCGGGTCCTGCGGCCCAAGGCGCACGCCGCCGTCCACCTCCACGAGCTCACCCGGGACCTGGACCTCTCGGCGTTCGTGCTGTTCTCCTCGTTCGCCGGCATGCTGGGCACCGCGGGCCAGGGCAACTACGCCGCGGCCAACGCCTTCCTGGACGGCCTGGCCCAGGTACGCCGCGCCGAGGGGCGGCCCGCGCTGTCCCTGGCGTGGGGCCTGTGGGCGGGCGAGGGCGCGATGACGGGAGACCTGGGCGAGGCGGACCTGCGCCGCCTGTCCCGCTCCGGTGTCGCGGCCATGACCGCCGAAGAGGGACTGGCGCTGTTCGACCTGAGCGTCGCCGACCCGGCTCCGGTCCTCGCGGCCGCCCGCCTCGACCTGAGCGCGCTGGACGCGGCGACGGCCCCGGCCATCCTGCGCGACCTGGCCCCGGCGCCGCGCGCCGCCGCTGCCGCGCCGCCCAAGGACCTGGCCGCCGAGCTGCGCGCCCGACTGGCCCGGGCACCCCGGCACGAGCACCGCCACCTGCTCCTCGAAGCCGTGCGGGCCGAGGTGGCGGCCGTCCTGGGGCACACCGGCCACGACCGGGTGACGGCCGACCGCCGGTTCCAGGACCTCGGCTTCGACTCGCTGACGGCGGTCGAGCTGCGCAACCGCCTGGCCGCGGCGACCGGCGTCAAGCTGCCGCCCACGCTGGTCTTCGACCACCCGAGCCCGGGGGCGCTGGCGGACCGGCTGCGCGCCGAACTCGCCCCCGAGCCCGAGGAGCACGAGCCGCACGGCACGCCCCAGGACGCCATGGACGGCACTGACCTGCCCGACGGCGACAGCCTTCTGGACACGATGACCACCGACGATCTGGTCCGCCTGGCACTAGGCGACAGCGAGTCCTGACCCAGCCCTAGCAGGGAAGTACGGAGAGAGACACGATGGCGTCCACAACCCCCCAGCAAGTCGTCGACGCGTTGCGGGCCGCGCTGAAGGAGAACGAGCGGCTCAAAGCCGTCAACGCCCGCCTCTCGGAACGCGAGGACGAACCGATCGCGATCGTCGCGATGGCCTGCCGCTACCCCGGTGGAGTCGGCTCCCCGCAGGACCTGTGGCGGCTGGTCGCCGACGAGGTGGACGCGGTCGGCCCGTTCCCCGCCGACCGCGGCTGGGACCTTGCGGGCCTGTACGACCCGGACCCCGACGTCCCGGGCACCTCGTACGCCAAGGAAGGCGGTTTCCTGCACGACGCCGCCCGGTTCGACGCCGAGTTCTTCGGCGTCTCGCCGCGCGAGGCGTACGCGATCGACCCCCAGCAGCGGCTGCTGCTGGAGACCGCCTGGGAGGCCTTCGAGTACGCCGGCCTCGACCCGGCGTCCCTGCGCGGCAGCCGCACCGGCGTCTTCGTGGGCACCATGTACGACGACTACGCCTCGCGGCTGTCGCCCGCCCCGGAGGGCTACGAGGGATATCTGGGCACCGGGAGCGCCGGCAGCGTGGCGTCCGGGCGCGTCGCCTACACCTTCGGTCTCGAGGGCCCCGCCATCACCGTCGACACGGCCTGCTCCTCGTCGCTGGTGGCCCTGCACCTGGCCTGCGCGTCGCTGCGGCGGGGCGAGTGCTCGCTGGCCCTGGCGGGCGGCGCGACGGTCATGGCGACCCCGACGCCCTTCGTGGAGTTCAGCCGCCAGCGCGGGCTGGCCTCGGACGGCCGCTGCAAGTCCTTCGCGGCGTCCGCGGACGGCACCGGCTGGTCCGAGGGCGCGGGGCTGCTGCTGGTGGAGCGCCTCTCGGACGCCCGCCGCCTCGGCCACCCCGTACTGGCGGTGATCCGCGGCAGCGCCGTCAACCAGGACGGTGCCAGCAACGGCCTGACCTCGCCCAACGGCCCCGCCCAGGAACACCTGATCAAGGCGGCGCTGGCCGCGGCCAAGATCACCGCCGCCGACGTCGACGCGGTGGAGGCGCACGGCACGGGCACCCCCCTGGGCGACCCCATCGAGGCCCAGGCGCTGCTGGCCACCTACGGGCGCGGCCGCGACACCGAACGACCGCTGTACCTGGGGTCGTTGAAGTCCAACATCGGGCACACCCAGGCGGCGGCCGGAGCCGGCGGCATCATCAAGATGGTGATGGCGATGCGGCACGGCGTCCTCCCCAAGACCCTGCACGCGGACGAGGCCACCCCGCACGTGGACTGGTCGAGCGGCGCGCTGGCGCTCCTGACCGAGGCGACGCCGTGGCCCGCCGGCGACCGGCCGCGGCGGGCCGCCGTGTCCTCGTTCGGCATCAGCGGCACCAACGCCCACGTCATCCTGGAGCAGGCCCCCGAGCTCGAACCCCCGGCCGTGGTGGAGCCGTCGGCGCCGCTGCCGGCCGTACCGCAGGTGCTGTCCGCGAGCAGCGAGCCCGCCCTGCGCGAGCAGGCCGACCGGCTCCACCGCCACCTGACCGCCGAGGAGTCCGCCGCCCCCGCGAGCCCCGCCGACCTCGGCCTCTCCCTGGCCACCACCCGCGGCCACCTCGCGCACCGCGCGGTGCTGCTCGCCGCGGACCGGGAGGGTCTCCTGGAGGGCCTGCGCGCGTTGGCCGACGGCACCCCGGGCCCGGACGTGGTCCGTGGCACGGCGGCCGAGGGCAGGACCGCGTTCCTCTTCGCCGGGCAGGGCTCACAGCGGCCCGGAATGGGACGGGAGCTGTACGGGGCGTTCCCCGCGTACGCCTCGGCCTTCGACGCCGTGTGCGCGGCCGTGGACGCCCACCTGGACAGGCCGCTGCGGGAGGTGGTCTTCGCGCCCGAGGACTCGGCCGAGGCCGAGCTCCTGAACCGTACCGAGTACACCCAGCCCGCGCTCTTCGCGTGCGAAGTCGCCCTGTACCGCCTCTTCGAGTCCTGGGGAATCCGGCCCGACGCGGTTCTCGGGCACTCCGTCGGAGCCCTGGCCGCCGTACACGTCGCGGGGGTCCTCTCGCTCGAGGACGCCGCCGCGCTGGCCGCGACCCGGGGCCGGGTCATGCAGCAACTGCCGTCCGGCGGCGCGATGGTGGCGCTGCGCGCCTCCGAGGAGGAGGCCGCCGGGCTGCTGGCCGGTTACGAGGACCGGATCTCGCTGGCCGCTGTCAACGGGCCCGCCGCCACCGTGCTCTCCGGCGACCGGGACGCGCTCGCCGCCGCCGTCGAAGGATTCGAGGCGGCCGGCGGGAAGGCCACCTGGCTGCGGGTCAGCCACGCCTTCCACTCGCCGCTGATGGAGCCCGCGCTCAAGGAGCTGCGAGCCGTCGCGGCCAGCCTGACCTTCCACGAGCCCCGGCTCACGGTGGTCTCGGACCTGACCGGGCGGCCCGTGGAGCCGGCGGAGCTCGCCGACCCCGCGTACTGGGTCCGCCACGCGCGCGAAGCGGTCCGCTTCCAGGACGGCGTGCACAGCCTCGCGGAGCTGGGCTGCGTCCGGTTCCTGGAGATGGGGCCCGCCGGCGACCTCACCGCGATGGCCGCCGACTGCCTCGCCGATGAGGCGGGCCGCGGGCGTCTCCCCCGCGCAGGCCACCAGCTGATCCCGGCGCTGCGGCGGCGGACCCCGGAGCCCGAGGCGCTGCTGACCGCCCTCTCCCGGACGCACGCCTGCGGCGGCGACGTCGACTGGGCCGCGGTCTTCGCGGGCCAGGGCGCCCGGCGGATCGAGCTGCCGACCTACGCGTTCCAGCACCGCGCCTACTGGCTGGAGCGCCCGCGGTCCTCCGGCGACGTGCGCGCGGCCGGGCTCGGCGCGCTGGACCACCCGACCCTGACGGCGGTCGCCGAACTGCCGGAGCCGGAGGGGCTGCTGCTGACCGGGCGGCTGTCCCTCGCGACGCACCCGTGGCTCGCCGACCACCGGGTGGCGGGCCAGGTGCTGGTGCCGGGCACCGCCCTGCTGGACCTGGCGGCGCGCGCCGCCCGCGAGGCGGGCTGCGACCTGGTGGAGGAGCTCGTCCTGGAGGCCCCGCTGGCCGTTCCGGAGGACACCGAGATCCAGCTGCGGGTGTTCGTCGCGGCCGCCGACGCCTCCGGCGGCCGGGCCGTCACCGTCCACTCCCGTCGCGCGGACGGCACCGAGCCGCAGGACTGGACACGCAACGCCCACGGCACGGCCGCGCGGGAGGGCGCCGACCCGGCGGCCGACCTGGCGACCTGGCCGCCCCGGGACGCCGAACCCGTCTCCGTGGCCACCGCCGACCTCTACACCGGCCTCGCCGCGAAGGGACTCGTCTACGGACCGGTGTTCCGCGGCGTCCAGGCGGTGTGGCGGCGCGGACAGGAGCTCTTCGCCGAGGTGGCGCTGCCCGCCGAGGGGCAGCCGGGCACCGGCGGCTACCCGCTGCACCCGGCGCTGCTGGACGCGGCGCTGCACCCGATCGACCTGGGCGGTCCGACCGGTGACGGCGGCGAGAGCGGCCGGGGGATGCTGCCGTACGCCTGGTCCCGGGCGCGCACTCACGGCACCGCCGGCACCGGCGTCCGTGTCCGCCTCGCGCCCGCGGGCCCGAACGCGGTGGCCGTGGACGTGGCGGACCTCACGGGCAAGCCGGTGGCCTCGATCGGCTCGCTGGCGCTGCGCCCGATCCCCGCCGGCGGCACCGCCGGCGACGAGCGTGACGGCCTGTACCTGCCGTCCTGGGAGCCGATGCCCGAACTGCCCGCGCCGGCGACCGGCCGCTGGGCGCTGCTCGGCCGGCACGGCGACGAGGCGTCGGCGGACCCGGGCCAGGAGCTCCTCGGCACGGCCGCGCACTCCTACCGCGACCAGGCCGCTCTCACCGACGCGCTCGAGGTGGGCGAGGAAGCGCCCGACGCCGTCCTGCTGTCCTGCCCGGTCCCGCCGCCGGGAGCCGGGACGGACGCCGACGCCGTGCGCGAGGCCCTGCGGCACGTCCTGACCGCCGCCCAGTTCCTCCTGGCCGACGAGCGGTTGGCGCGCACCCGGCTCGTGGTGCTCACCCGCGACGCGGTCGCCGTGGACGGCGAGCAGCACACCGCCGAGCTCTCCCACCGCGCCGTATGGGGCCTGCTGCGCGCCGCCCTGGCGGAGCACTCGGACCGCTTCGCGCTGATCGACGTCGACGGTACGCCCGGCTCCCGCGACGCCCTGGCGGCCGCGCTGGCCACCGGAGAGCCGCAGCTCGTCCTGCGCGGCGGCACCGCGTACCGCCCGGTCCTCACCGCGTCGAACCCGGACGCGACGCTGCGCCCGCCGGCCGACGCCCCGCACTGGCGGCTGGACTACGTCGCCAAGGAGTCCTTCGCGAACCTGTCCCTGGAGCCCTGGCCGGAGGCGGACGCACCCCTGGCGCCCGGTCAGATCCGGGTGCGGATGCGGGCGGCGGGGCTGAACTTCCGCGACGTCCTGCTCGCCCTCGGTGTGATCCCGCCCTCGGTGGACGCCAACGCGGCCGAGGCGGGGCAGGGCGGCGAGGGCGCCGGCGTCGTCCTCGAGGTCGGCCCCGGCGTGACCGACCTGCGGCCCGGCGACCGCGTGATGGGCCTGTTCTCCGGTATCGGACCGGTCTCGGTGACCGACCGCCGGCTGGCGTGCCCGATCCCCGAGGGCTGGTCGTTCCGCCAGGCGGCGGCGGTCCCCGTGACCTATCTGACCGCCTACTACGGCCTGGTGGACCTGGCGGGGCTGCGCGCGGGCGAGTCGGTGCTGGTGCACGCGGCGGCCGGCGGCGTCGGGACCGCGGCCCTGCAGATCGCCCGCCACCTGGGAGCCGAGGTGTACGCCACCGCCGGACCCGCCAAGTGGGACGCGCTGCGCGCCGCCGGCCTGCCCGACGAGCGCATCGCCTCCTCCAGGACCCTCGACTTCGAGCGGCGGTTCCTCGACAGCACCGGCGGCGCGGGCGTCGACGTGGTGCTCAACTCCCTCGCGGGGGAGTACGCCGACGCGTCGCTGCGGCTGCTGCCGCGCGGCGGCCGGTTCCTGGAGATGGGCAAGACCGACCGGCGCGACCCCGCCGAGGTGGCGGCGCGGCACTCGGGCGTCTCCTACCAGGCCTACGACGTACGCGAACCGGGCCCCGACCGCATCCAGGAGATGCTCACCACCCTGCTGGACCTGTTCGAGCGGGGCGCGCTCCAGGCGCCGCCGGTCTCGGCGTGGGACATCCGCCGCGCTCCGGACGCGTTCCGGTACCTGGGCGAGGCCCGGCACATCGGCAAGGTCGTGCTGGACCTGGCCGCCGACGACGAGCTGTGGGACACCACCCGGGCCGTGCTGATCACCGGCGGCCTCGGCTGGCTGGGGCGGCTGGTCGCCCGGCACCTGGTGGACCGGCATGGCGTACGGCAGCTGGTCCTGATGGGCCGTGGCGCGCCCGGCGAGGACGCGGCACGGGACATCGCCGACCTGCGCGGCCTGGGCGCGGAGGTGCACACCGTGGCCTGCGACGCGGCCGACCGGGACGCGCTGGCCGCCGCCCTGGACCAGCTGGCCCGCGACGGCGTCCGCGTCGGCGGCGTCGTCCACGCGGCGGGCGTCCTGGACGACGGCGTGCTGGCGTCCCTGACACCCGAGAAGCTCGACCGGACCCTGCGCCCCAAGGTCGACGCGGCGCTGAACCTGCACGACCTGACCGAGTCTCTCGGCCTCTCCGCGTTCGTCGCCTTCTCCTCGCTCGCCGGAACGCTCGGCTCCGCCGGGCAGGGCGGCTACGCCGCCGGGAACGCCTTCCTCGACGGCCTGATGGAGTACCGGCGCTCGACGGGCCGGCCCGGCGTCTCGCTGGTGTGGGGCTTGTGGGAGGGGACCGGCGGCATGGGCACCGGCCTGACCGACACGGACATCGCCCGCATGGGGCGCCTCGGCGTGGCACCGCTGACCGCCGGTCAGGGGCTCGGCCTGCTGGACGCCGCGGTCCGCCGCGACCAGGCCGTGGCCGTGGCCGTGAGCTGGGACCTCGACGGCCTGCGCGCCCAGAGCGCAGGCGGCACCCTCCCCGCGCTCCTCAAGGCCCTCGTGCCCGCCACCGCGGCGCCGGCCGCCGGCCCCGGCGCGGGGACGGACGGCGCGGCGGGCGACAGCGCGGCCGGCGACGGCCCCGGGACCGGCGACCGTCTCCTGGACCTGGTGCTGCACGAGGTCGCGGCGGTCCTCGGACACGCGTCGGGCACGGCGATCGACCCGGACAGCGTCTTCGACCAGATCGGGTTCGACTCGCTGACCGCCGTGGAACTGCGCAACCGCCTCGCCACGGCCACCGGTATCCGGCTGCCGGCCACCTTCATCTACGACTGGCCGACACCGGCCGATCTGGTGGATCATCTGAGGGAGGAGCAGCAGGACGCCGACGGGGGCGACGCTGACACCGCCCTGGCCCTGCTCGCCGAGATCACCAAGCTCGAAGCCGCGGTCGCCGACGCGTCCCTCAACGACGCCCTGCGCGGCACCGTGACCGACCGACTGCGCGACCTGCTGGCCAAACTGGGCTCTACCGCGGAGGACGAGACAACGTGGGCATGACCGACACCGAGGCCGCCGCACCGGCCGACCGCACCACCCGGCCGACCGGCGCCGCCCAGGCGCCGGTCCGCGCCGCCCAGTGGATCCGCACCTTCCACGCCAGGGAGCACGGCACCGCGCGGCTGGTGTGCTTCCCGCACGCGGGGGGCGCCGCGAACGCCTTCACCGCGCTGTCGGCCGCGCTGCCGGACGACATCGAGCTGCTCGCCGTCCAGTACCCCGGCAGGCAGGAGCGGCGCGCCGAGCCCTGCGCCGAGGACATCGCGACGCTGGCGTCCGGCGTGGCACAGGCCCTCGCCGGATACGCCGACCGGCCGCTGTTCCTCCTCGGCCACAGCATGGGGGCCCTCGTGGCCTTCGAGACGGCCCGTCTCCTGGAGGAACGCGGCACGGTGGCCCGGCTGTTCGTCTCGGCCGCCCGGCCCCCCTCGCAGGACTGGGAGGAGCCCGACCTGGACGACCTCGGCGACGACGAGATCGTCGCCGAGCTGCGCCGCCTGGGCGGCGTCCCCGAACCACTGCTGAAGGACCCCGACATCCTGCGCGAGGTGCTGCGCCTGCTGCGCGCCGACCACCGCCCGCTGCGCGGCTACCACTGCGCGGACGACGCGGTCCTGGCGGCGCCCATCACCGTGCTGCTCGCGGACGCGGACCCCAAGAACAGCGTCGAGCAGATGCGGGACTGGGCGCGGCACACCACGGGCGACCACGGCCTGGAGGTGCTGCCGGGCGGCCACTTCTCCCTGACCGAACGGGACTCGGGAGCCGCGCCGCTCCTCACCCGCTACATCCGCGAAGCACGCGAAGAGCCGCGGGAGGACGGGGACACGGCGGTGCCGCCCGCCCGCTCCGAGTTCGTGCGCGACATCTATCTGGCCGGGCTCGGCGGCCGCAGGCCGGCGCTCTCCACCGACCTGACGACGCTGGAGGACGCGGCCCGCGTGGTGATGACCCCGCACGCGCACGCGTACGTGGCGGGCAACGCGGGCACCGGCGCGACCGGGCGCGCCAACCGCGAGGCGTTCGACCGGTGGCGGCTCCTGCCGCGCATGTGGCGGGGCGTCGACCGGCGCGACCTGTCGGTGTCCGTCCTCGGCCAGCGTCTCGAGGCGCCGGTGCTGCTGGCGCCGGTGGCCGCGCAGACGGTGGCGCACCAGGAGGGCGAGCTGGCCGCGGTCCGCGGCGCGGCGGAGGCGGGCGTGCCGTTCGTCCTGTCCTCCTTCTCCTCCCACTCCATGGAGGACGTGGCCGCGGCGGCCGGTTCCCAGCCCCGCTGGTTCCAGCTGTACTGGCCGAACGACCGGGAGGTCGCCGAGTCCCTCGTCCGCCGGGTCGAGGCGGCCGGCTACACGGCGATCGTCGTCACGGTGGACAATCCGACCTTCGGCTACCGGCCGTCGGATCTCGACACCGCGTACCTGCCGTTCGTGCACGGCGAGGGGATCGCCAACTTCACCAGCGACCCGGCGTTCCGGTCCCAACTGCCCGAGGGCTCCGACGGCACGGCGGCCGTCCTGCACTGGGCCAAGATCTCCGCCAACCCCACGCTCACGTGGGACGACCTGCCCTGGCTGCGCGAGCGGACGAAGCTGCCGATCCTCATCAAGGGCATCCAGCACCCGGACGACGCCCGCAGGGCGCTGGCGTCCGGCGCGGACGGCGTGGTCGTCTCCAACCACGGCGGGCGCCAGCTGGACGGCGGCGTGGCCGCGTTGGACGCCCTGCCGGCGGTGCGCGCCGCCGTCGGGGAGGGCGTCCCCGTGCTGATGGACTCCGGTGTCCGCACGGGCACCGACGTGGTCAAGGCACTCGCCCTGGGCGCGGACGCGGTCCTGTACGGCAGGCCCTATCTGTACGGGCTCGCACTGGACGGGCAGCGGGGCGTCGAGCACGTCCTGCGGTGCCTGCTGGCCGACCTCGACCTGGCCATGACCCTCACCGGCTGTGCTGCGGTCGCCGACATCACCAGCGACCTGGTCGCCCCGTCGGGGCCGCTCACCGCGCCGCCCGTCGGCTAGACGACACAAGGCCGCGTGTGCCGCGATCAGGCGGCGCACGCGGCCTTGTGCTGCCCTGCGTCACCTTGCCACCTTGCGGAATGGGCCATCCTCACGATGTAGTTGGCCGAGTTCCGCCTTCCAATGGCGGGTGTGGAGTTGTAGCTCCGCGCGCCACGGTGCGGCGCATCCTATGGAATCTGGAAGTCCATTTGTGGGGTGGCAGCCACCGTATTAACGATCTCTTGTTCGGACTTCGAAAAGTCGCGGCGTGCGACGGCCTCGTCCTTGAACCTCCAACGGCTGTCGGGCTCTACTGGAGGACCACTTCGAATCTGGATCTTCGGCACCGGGGGCGACTGCCCGCCGGGGGCCGACTTGACACGGGGGATGTGTGCTCGAGGTGAACGGGGCGAGTTGTTGAGACACCTATCCGCATCTGTACGGATGCCGACTGAATGCCTTCTGCGCGCTACTCAGCCGTCAGTTGACTGAAGTGCGGCCATGAACTGATGGGGCGCGCACGGCTGCGACGGCCGGCGAGAGCTCTCGCCCAGCCGACCGGCCGTGCCGGACAGCTCCACTGCGTACCGGAATGCCGGAGGCCGCCGAGCCGCTGGATCCCGGAAATGGCTGCCAGAAATCCCATGGCTTTTCTTCCCGTGCGGGCACGGGCTCCGATGCCCACCGTCCGTTCGATGTACATTCACATGGAGGCATGATGACCAATCAGGCCGGCGATCCCGACACCAGCTCGAAGGTCGTGCTGTTCCGGAGGAACCCGGACGCGGTGGCGCGGCAGCGGAGGGGCGGCGACGAGCTGCGCCGCGGCCAGGTGCTGACGACCAACGTGGGCCTGCAGATGCCGGCCGGGCTGACCTTCGAGGACTGGGAGCGGGCCGGACGCCAGCTCTCCGGAATCGTGAATTCCTCTTCATGGTGGCTCGGTGACTGGCTCGTGTACGGCAAGGATCACTACACCGACCGGTATCAACGGGGCATTCGTGCCGCCGGGTTGCAGTACCAGACTCTGCGGAACTACGCGTGGGTCTCCCGCCGGTTCGAATTCAACCGGCGGCGCCCGGCGCTGAGCTTCCAGCACCATGCCGAGTTGGCCTCCCTGCCCGTCGATGAGCAGGAATTATGGCTGGACCGTGCCGAGCAGATGAAGTGGACCACCAAGCAGCTTCGCACGGCCATCCGCGTCGCGCGCGAGGACGAGACGCCGGACGAGAAGCAGGTCGAATCGGTGCGGCGGCTCGCCGTGCCCGGCAATCGTCTCCAGTGGTGGCACAAGGCCGCGGCGCAGTCCGGTATCGATTTCGAGCAGTGGGTGCTGGCGACGCTGGACACCGCCGCCGAACGGGCCCTGGAAGAGGTCGAGGAACAGGCCGGCATCAGCGCCTGACCACGTGAGATCCCGATCGGACGCGGAGCCGCGTCCGCGCCGGACCCGCCACCGCCACAGGGCCCGCACTCCACCCGGAGTGCGGGCCCTGAAGGTCAACGGGCCCGCTTCGCGGGCAACTGGCTCATCATCTCGGCCGTCGCGCGGTGGCGGGTGCACGGGCTCTCGCTGAACGACTCCCGCACCAGGGCGCTGACCTCGGGCTTCTGCTCCTGGCTGAGCTTGAACATGCCCTCGGCCCCGGTCACCGAGACCCGGAACGCGCCCACGGCGGGCACGATCTTGCGGAAGTAGTCAAGCGATTCAGTCATGTCCCAGTCGGTGCCGAACCCGTCCTCGAAGGCCCGCACGGTGGACTTCACCACTTCCAGCGTCTTCTCGATCCCTTCGATTTTCTCCACCACGCCGTGCACATGCACCGAGGTGAAATTCCACGTCGGAGCGGCCGGCGTCTTCTCGTAGACCGTCGGCGAGACGTAGGCATGCGGGCCGGTGAATGTCAGTAGGATGACGCTGCCTGTCTCAAGCGCCTTCCAGTGGGGATTGGCGCGGTTCATGTGCCCCAGCAGGGTGCCCCCCGACAGGTCGGCGGACCATTCGCCGGTCATCTGCGGGTCCTGAATCACGGGCAGATGTGTGGCGAACGGGCCGTCCTCAGGACTGCCGTTGCTCACAGCCAGTCCCAATGGATTGTTGCGGATCAGGTCGACCATCCACGAACCATCAGGTGCGCGATAGTGGCTGGGAACGAACATCCGGCATTCACCCTTTCGGCGAGCTCGCCCACGGTATGGCTCCAAGTTGTCCGACGCTACCAGTGCTTTGAACGGCCCAGGGAAAATTCCGGACCCAGCGGCGTCGCTGTCCTGTCGGCAGGACAGCGACGCCCGGCGCGCGGCGTGCCGGGCCTTGAAAGGTCTGCCCGGTCCCTCTAAGTTGACGTCGCGGTGTTCTCCAGCGCAATACTGAATGCGTGTCTCCCGGACCACCGGTCGAGATGTCCGAGACCATCAGCCGCATGCTTTGACGAGGGTTAACGATAAATCCCGACCAGGGTCCTCTTGGGTTACCGCAATTGACCCATTGAAGATGCGGAAGTCCCAGTCGCAGCTACGCCAGCGGGAGAATTTTCTATGGGTACTCGTGAACACGAGATCTACGACGTGGTGGGCATCGGGTTCGGCCCGTCCAACATGTCGCTTGCCGTCGCCCTGGAAGAACACCAGGCCAACGTTCCGGCACGTCCGATAACCGCCGCGTTCTTCGAGCGGCAGCCGGCGTTCGGCTGGCACCGCAACATGCTGCTGCCGTCGACGACGATGCAGATCTCCTTTCTGAAGGACCTGGCCACCTTCCGCAACCCGATGTCGCGGTTCAGTTTCGTGTCGTACCTGCACGAGTCGGGCCGACTCGCGCAGTTCGTCAACAACCAGGACTTCTTCCCGACGCGCCAGGAGTTCCACCAGTACCTGGAGTGGGCCGAGGCGAGCCTGGCCGACAAGGTCACCTACAGCTCGGAGGTCACCGCGATCCGGCTGCCCGCGGAAGCCGGCCCCGGCGCGCCCGAGTACGTGCAGGTCGAGGTCCGCAGCGCCGCCGGGGCGGGCACCAGGGTGGTCAACGCGCGCAACGTGGCCATCTCGACCGGGCTGGTGCCGCGTATGCCCGACGGCATCCCCAGCGATGAACGGGTCTGGCACAGCTCGGAATTCCTGGAGAAGTACAACAGGATGGACCCCGACCAGCTCAAGAGTGTGGCGGTGGTCGGCGCCGGCCAGAGCGCGGCGGAAATCACCAGGTTCCTGTACGACATGCTTCCGCACGCGCAGGTCTCCGCGATCATTCCGTCCTACGGATACTCCGTCGCGGACGACACGCCTTTCGCCAACCAGGTCTTCGACCCCAGCGCGGTCGACGACTACTACTTCGGCACCGAGCGGACGCGGGAAGCGTTCTGGCGCTACCACAAGAACACCAACTACTCGGTGGTCGACGACGAGGTCATCAGGGATCTGCACCGGCGCTCGTACGAGGAAGAGGTACGGAACAACAAGCGCCTCCACTTCCTCAACCTGACCAGGGTCGACGAGGTGAAGCGGGCCGGGAGCGACACCCGCGTCGTGCTGCACTCACTGCTGGACAGCGAGCCGCAGGAACTCGACGTCGACGCGCTCGTCTTCGCCACCGGCTACGACACCATGGAGCCGACCAAACTCCTCGGCGACCTGGACCGCTACTGCCTGCGCGACGAAGCGGGGCGGCACCGGGTGGAGCGTGACTACCGGCTGGTCACCACCTCCGACCTGCCCGTCGGCATCTACCTCCAGGGCGGCACCGAGCACACGCACGGCCTCTCCTCGTCCCTGCTGTCGAACATCGCGGTACGCAGCGGCGAGGTGGCCGATTCCATCATCTCCCGGCGCACCGACCGGGAGCTGGAGCAGGAAATCGCCGAGACGGTCTCAGAGACCGTCTGAGGCCCCCACCACGGCAAAGGGTGGGCCCGGTGCTGGCGACAGCACCGGGCCCACCCTTCGTTCGCTCAGGAACCCGCCGCGTTCAGGCCTCAGGCCTTGTCCGCGGCCATCGCCTCGCGCAGGCTCTTCGGCCGCAGATCGGTCCAGTTCTGCTCGACGTAGTCCAGGCACTCCTGCCTGCCATCCTCGCCGAACACGATCCGCCAGCCGTCGGGAACCTCGACGAACGACGGCCACAGGGAGTGCTGCTCCTCCTCGTTCACCAGAACGTAGAAGCGGCCGTCGGCGTCGTCGAACGGGTTGCTGCTCATCGTTCACTCCAATTCAAGCCGTGCCCGATTGGCCACCCGGCGGGAAGCCAATCGGGATGGGTGGAAACCTTGTTCTCAAACATTGCCAGATATCTGCCCGGAGAAGGGCTGTTGCACGCGACCCGACCGGGCATCATGCTCATTGCATCGTCATCGATACCCCCGCGTCCTGTGGACAGGACAGTTCGGTGCTGAAATCCTGAAATGCCGCTAGTTTATTGCGCGGTGCCGGGAAGTCGGCCGTCCGCCTCCCCGAGAAACTGGGATCTTCCACTATAGGAGTTGCGCCATGAGCGTCACGGCAGCACAAGGTTTCTCGGCCGCGGGCATCGCGGCCGGAATCAAGTCCGGCGGTAGGCCGGATCTGGCTCTGGTGGTCAACCACGGTCCGAGCAGGGCCGCCGCCGGTGTCTTCACGTCCAACCGGGTGAAGGCCGCCCCCGTGGTGTGGTGCGAACAGGTCCTCAAGGGCGGCGCGGTGAGCGCCGTGGTCCTCAACTCCGGCGGCGCCAACGCCTGCACGGGCCCGCTGGGACTGGAGGACACCCGGGCCACCGCCGCGAAGGCGGCCGAGGTCCTCGACGGGCACAGTGCCGACCAGGTCGCCATCGCCTCCACCGGGCTCATCGGCGTCCGACTGCCGATGGACAGCCTGCTCACGGGGGTCGGGAAGGCGGCGGCCGAGCTGTCCGCGGACGCGGACGGCGGCGAGAGCGCCGCGATCGCCATCAAGACCACCGACTCGGTGCACAAGACCGCCGTCGTGCGGAGCCCGGCGGGCTGGACGGTCGGCGGTATGGCCAAGGGTGCGGGCATGCTCGCCCCCGGCCTGGCCACGATGCTGGTCGTCCTGACCACGGACGCCGACACCGGTGCCCCGGCGCTGGACGAGGCGCTGCGTGCGGCGACTCGTACGACCTTCGACCGGGTCGACTCCGATGGCTGCATGTCCACCAACGACACCGTGCTGCTGCTGGCTTCGGGTGCCTCTGGGCTGGCGCCGGACGCCGGCGAGTTCGCGGAGGCCGTCCGGGCCGTCTGCGACGATCTGGCCCGGCAGCTGATCGGCGACGCCGAGGGCGCGTCCAAGGACATCCGGATCGAGGTCGTCAACGCGGCCAGTGAGGACGACGCCGTCGAGGTGGGCCGCTCCATCGCCCGGAACAACCTGCTCAAGTGCGCGATCCACGGCGAGGACCCCAACTGGGGCCGGGTGCTCTCCGCGATCGGCACCACCACCGCCGCCTTCGAGCCCGACCAGCTCAACGTCGCCATCAACGGCGTGTGGGTCTGCAAGCACGGGTCGATCGGCGAGGGCCGCGACTCGGTGGACATGAGCGGCCGGGAGGTCGCCATCACCGCCGACCTCGCGGCGGGCGGGGAGTCCGCCGTCATCTGGGCCAACGACCTGACCGCCGAGTACGTCCACGAGAACAGCGCGTACTCCTCATGAGGACGAGCACGCGCCGGCATCCCGCGCTGGCACACGCGCAGTCCGTCATCCAGGCGCTGCCCTGGCTGACCCGCCATCAGGGCAAGGTCTGTGTCGTCAAGTTCGGTGGCCACGCCATGGTCGACGACGAACTCAAGGCCGCCTTCGCCCAGGACATCGTCTATCTGCGGCTCGCCGGCCTCCGGCCGGTGGTCGTGCACGGCGGCGGTCCCCAGATCAGCGCCGAGCTCGAACGGCACGGCCTGGTCAGCGAGTTCAAGGCGGGCCTCAGGGTCACCTCGACGCGGGCGATGGAAGTGGTCCGGATGGTGCTCGCCGGTCAGGTGCAGCGCGAACTGGTCGGCCTCATCAACCAGCACGGCTCGTTCGCCGTCGGCATGACCGGCGAGGACGCGGACACCATCACGGCGACCAAGCATATGCCGGAGGTCGACGGCGAGCCGGTGGACATCGGCAGGGTCGGCGAGATCACCGAGGTGAAACCCGGCGCCATCCGGGCGCTCCTTGCGGACGGCCTGATTCCGGTCATCTCCTCCATAGCCCGCAGCGCCGAGGACGACTACGTCTACAACGTCAACGCCGACACCGCGGCCGCCGCGGTCGCCGCCGCCCTGCGCGCCCACGCGCTCGTCGTGCTCACCGACGTCGAGGGCCTGTACGCGGACTGGCCGAACAGCGACGAGGTGATCAGCAGGCTCAGCGCCAGCGAGCTGGAGAAGCTGCTGCCGGAGCTGGCCGACGGCATGGTCCCCAAGATGGCCGGCTGCCTGCACGCGGTGCGCAACGGCGTCGGCAGCGCACGGGTGATCGACGGCCGGGTCCACCACTCGGTCCTGCTGGAGATGTTCACCCGCGAGGAGATCGGCACGCTGGTCATGCCGGACATCGAGGAGGAGTTGCGATGAGCGGGACCGCCAACGGGGAGCTGATCCAGCGCTGGCAGGCATCGCTGATGGACAACTACGGCACCCCGCGGGTGCCGCTGGTGCGCGGCGAGGGCGCCGTCTTCTGGGACGCCGCCGGCAAGCGGTACCTGGACTTCGTCGGCGGCATCGCCGTCAACTCCCTCGGTACCGCGCACCCGGCCGTCGTACGGGCGGTCAGCGAGCAGATCGCCCGCCTCGGCCATGTCTCGAACCTGTTCATCGCCGAGCCACCGGTCCAGCTCGCGGAGCGGCTCCTGCGCCTGTCCGGCCGTGCCGGACGGGTCTACCTCTCCAACTCCGGAGCCGAGGCCAACGAGGCGGCGTTCAAGATCGGCAGGCTGACCGGCCGGAGCCACATGGTCGCGACGCGGGGCGGGTTCCACGGCCGCACCATGGGTGCCCTCGCCCTCACCGGACAGCCCGCCAAGCAGGACCCGTTCCGGCCGCTGCCCGGCGACGTCACCCATGTGCCCTTCGGCGACGCCGGGGCGCTGGCCGCGGCCGTCACCACCGACACCGCGCTGGTGGTCCTCGAGCCGATCCAGGGCGAGAACGGCGTCGTCGTGCCGCCGCCCGGGTACCTGGCCGCGGCCCGGGAGATCACCCGGGCCGCCGGAGCGCTGCTCGTCCTGGACGAGGTGCAGACCGGCATCGGCAGGACCGGCCACTGGTTCGAGCACCAGGCGCAGGGGGTCGAGCCCGACATCGTCACCCTCGCCAAGGGGCTCGGCGGCGGGCTGCCGATCGGAGCGACGCTCGCCTTCGGCGAGGCCGCCGAGCTGCTGACGCCCGGCACGCACGGCACCACGTTCGGCGGCAACCCGGTCGCCTGCGCCGCCGCGCTCGCCGTACTCGACACCATCGCCGCCGACGGCCTCCTGGACCACGTGAAACAGCAGGGCGAGAGGCTGCGGCAGGGCATCGAGGCGCTCGGCCACCCGCTGGTCGACCGGGTGCGCGGAGCGGGCCTGCTGCTGGGCATCGTCCTCACCGGGCCGCTCGCCGCACAGGTGCAGCAAGCGGCCCAGGACGCGGGACTCCTGGTGAACGCCGTCGCGCCGGAGGTGGTCCGGCTCGCCCCGCCGCTGATCGTCGGCGAGGACGAGGTGTCGACGTTCCTCGGTGCCCTGCCCACCGTGCTGGACCGGGTGGCTCAGTCCACGAGGTAGGGCTCGCGCTCCCGCCGCTGCTCCGGCACCTGGTGCGGGGCGGCCGGCGCCGCGGACAGCTTCGCGCCCTCCACGTCCATGTTCGGCAGCAGCCGGTCGAGCCACCTGGGCATCCACCACGCCGACCTGTCCAGCAGGGCGAACAGGGCCGGCACGATGGCCATCCGGACGACGAAGGCGTCGAACAGGACGGCGAGGGCGAGGCCGAAACCGATCATCTTCACCATGGTGTCCTCCTCCATGATGAAGCCGGAGAAGACGCTCGTCATGATGATCGCGGCCGCGGCGACCACCCGGCCGCCGTGCCGGAAGCCGGTGACGACCGCCTCGCGGGTGTTCGCCCCGTGGACGTACGCCTCGCGCATCCGCGTCACCAGGAAGACCTCGTAGTCCATCGCGAGACCGAACACCACACCGATCATGAAGATCGGCATCGTGCTCATCACCGGGCCCGGCTGGTCGACGCCGAAGACGTCGGCGAGCCAGCCCCACTGGAAGACGGCCACGACGGCGCCGAGCGCCGCGGTCACCGAGAGGAGGAAGCCGAGCGCCGCCTTGAACGGTACGAGGACGGACCGGAAGACCAGCATCAGGAGCAGGAACGCCAGGCCGACCACCAGGCCCAGATACGGCAGCAGCGCGTCGTCGAGGGTCTTGGAGAAGTCGATGAACATGGCCGTCTGGCCGGTCACCAGGATGTCGGCGCCGCTCTCGGCCCGGCTGCCGCCGGCGATGTCGCCGCGGATGGACCTGACCAGTGCCTCGGTCTTGTCATCGGCCGGGCCCGTGGTCGGCACGACGGTCAGGATCGCGGTGTCGCCCGCCGGGTTGACGGTGGCCGGGCTCACCGAGGCGATGCCCTCCACCTTGGCCAGCCTCCTTCCCACCTGGCCGGCCGCGGCCGCCGCGTCCTCGCCCTCGACCGTGACCATCAGCGGCCCGTTGAACCCCGGGCCGAAGGAGTCCGACAGGATGTCGTACGCCTTGCGCTGGGTGGTGTCGGCCGCCATGGTGCCCTCGCCGGGCTGGCCCAGCTCCAGGCTGGCGGCCGGCACGGCGACGGTGCCCAGGCCCAGGACGCCGACGATCAGAACGGCGGCGGGGCGGCGCAGCACGAAGCTGGCCCAGCGGACCCCCAGGTTCGGCCGCGGCGAAGCCGCCCGCTTGTCTGCCTTGCGCTGCTGGCGGGCGTTGAGCGGCTTGCCGTAGAACGCCTTGCGGTCCCGGCGGCGCAGGACCTTGACGGGCGCGAAGCCCAGCAGCGCGGGGACGAGCGTGATCGCGATGAGTACGGCGACCGCGACCGTGCCCGCGGCGGCCAGGCCCATCTTGGTGAGCAGGGGCACGTTCACCACGGCGAGGCCCGCGAGCGCGACGATGACCGTGAGGCCGGCGAAGACGACGGCCGAGCCGGCGGTGCCGACGGCGCGCCCCGCGGCCTCCTGGCGTTCGCGGCCCTCGGCCATCTCGGCGCGGTAGCGGGAGATGACGAACAGGGCGTAGTCGATGCCGACCGCCAGTCCGATCATCATGGCCAGTGTCGAGGTCGTCGGTGACACGCCCAGGGTGCTGCCGAGCGCGGTGATGCCGGAGAGGCCGATCCCGACGCCGATGATGGCGGTCAGCAGCGGCATGCCGGCGGCCACGAGCGAGCCGAAGGTGAGGATCAGGACGATGGCGGAGACGCCGATGCCGATGGCCTCGGCGGAGCCTCCCATGCTGCTCTCCACCTCGACGGCGTCGCCACCGGCCTCGACGGTCAGCCCCGACTTCCGCGCCCGCTCGGCCGCTTCGGCGAGCGCGTCGTGCGCCTCGTCGGTCAGCTCGGCGGCGGCGACCTTGTAGGTGACCGACGCGTAGGCGGTGGTGCCGTCCTTGCTGACGGCCTTGCCCTTGAAGGGGTCGGCGACGCTCGCGACCTGCGGAGCCTTCGCCAGATCGGCGACGAGGCCGTCGACCTTGTCCTTCTGAGCGGGATCGGAGATCTTCTCGCCGGCGGGCGCGCGCACCACGACGCGCGCCTGGGCGCCGTCGGCACTGGCGGCCGGGAACTTCTCCTCCAACAGGTCGTATGCCTTCTGCGATTCGGTGCCCGGCATCGAGAACGTGTCGGCGGGGGGAGTGGGGGCGGACTTGGCGGCGAAACCCATCCCGACGAAGACGAGCACCCACAGCAAGGTCATCAAGCCGCGCCGCCGGAAGGCGAAGCGGCCTAGTTTGGAGAGGAACGTAGCCACAGCTGAAGAGACTCCTGTTCGGATGTTCGGATGGGCGGGAAGCCGCAGGGGAGGGAGGCCGCGCGGGAAGGCCGCAGGGGAGAGAGGCCGGGAGGGCAGGCTGAAGGGGGAGGGAAGGCGGGCGAAGGCCGCAGGGGGAGCGAGGTCGAGCGGGAAAGCCGCAGGAGGCGGGCGAAGGCCGCAGGAGGCGGGAGAAGGGGACGGGGCGAAAGCCCGTCAGAGGGTGCGCCAGGGCCGGCCGCCGCCCAGGTCGCCGGGGTGAAGCGGCCCGGTGAGGGTGAGGAAGACGTCATCGAGGTCGGAGGTGTGCACCGTGAGCGTCTCGGCCTCGATCGACGCGCTGTCCAGGACGGCCAGGACGGCCCGCAGGGCGGGGATGCTGCCGTCGCTGGGGATGTGCAGGGCCAGCGTCTCGTCGTCGCGGGTTACGGAACCGAAGAGGCCGGCGGCCGAGTTGAGCATGTTCGCGTCGGCGAACTGGAGGCGGATGTGGCCGGCGGCACGGGGTGCGGGCTTGGCCGAGGCGCCTGAGGCGACGACCGGCTTCTTCCCGTGGCCCGGGGAGCCGGGGCGCCCGACAAGCGCGGGGCGCCCGGTGGAGGGAACGCCGGCTTGCGCGGGGCGCCTGGTGGAGGGCCCGTCGGCTTGCGCGGGGCGTCCGGTGGAGGGCCCGGCGTCGACACGTGCCGTGCCACTCTCGCCGCGACCTTGGCCGCCGCCCGCGCCCGCGCCCTCGTCTTCACCCTCACGCTCGTCTTCGTTGAAGCGCTCACGCGCCATGGGCGCCCGCTCATCTCGCGGAGTGCCCGAAACCTCCCGCTCCGCTACCCCGTACGTCTCCCCGGCTGGCGGTGGCGTCACCACGAACTCGGGGTCGAGTCCGCGCAGTTGTACGACGACCGAGCCGGGTGCCAGATCGCGGGTGACCTGATCCATGGCGGCGGACAACGCGTTCAGCAGAGCGAGCCGGGCCGCCGCCTCCAGAGGCGCGGTCAGCCGGTCGGCCAGCGCGCGTGCTTCGTCACCGCCCGCTTCCGCGGCGACGGCGAGCTCGTGCCGGAGGCTCTCGACGTACGGCGTAAGGTCCATGACGCCATCATGGCACATGAATGGCGCCACATGTGAGCCATGGGGGTGGGGGAGCAGGGCAGTTGACCGAAACACGTCTTCTCCTCATCGGGATGTGTCCGTTCGAAGGCGGGCGCGCGCCGGGCCCGGGTCAAGCCGTCGGGCTTGCGCCGCGTACTGCTGAGAGGTCGGCGTCGGGCCGGAGGGCGAGCGTCCGCGTCCCGCGGCCGCGTCGTCGGCGGCACGGCGGTATCGACGCACCTGAAGGCGTCCCTGGTGACGCACGGACGCCGGGCGGTGTCGCTCCGCCCGGCGTCAGTCGGCGCTAGTCGTCGTACGTGGCGGCCATCGGCGTCCTCGGCGCGGACATGGGCCGTCGTGAAGAGGGGAACTTCATTCCCTAGAAGCCCCAAGGCGCCTTTCAGGATGGCCCGTTGGCCAGACGCCGCACTCAGGCGGGGCGGATCACGACGTCGCCGCTACCGGTGACGGCCTGCACCTGGACGGTGGCCTCGGACGGCACGGAGGTCTCGGCCGCGCCGAGGGAGTTGTGCACGCTACCGGTCTTGGACCGGGTGCTCACGTCGAGCCAGGCGAGGGAGCCCTTGCCGACGCCGACTTCGAGGTCGCCGGCGGCGGCCTTCAGGTCGACCAAGCCGCGCGTCACCTCGCCGACGCGGATGCTGCCGTGCGTCGAGTGGACGGTGACGTCGCTGTGCGCACGGCCGACGGTGATGTCGCCGTTGGAGGCGTTCGCACGCAGCGAGCCGGTGATCTCCTTGATGTTGGTGGCACCGTTGGAGTTCCTGAACGTCAGCGTGCCCTCGATGCTGCCCAGGCGCACCTCGCCGGAGGCGCGGACCTCCGCCTCACCCGTGGCGCAGCCGACGGTCACGTCGCCGTGCCCGTTGTTGAGCCGCAGCCGCCCCGCCTGCTCCACCTTGATCTCGCCCTGCTCGGTCTTGAACTCGCATGCGCCGAGCTCGCCCACGCAGTAGAGGCTGCCCATGGCGCTGTCGCCGACCAGGTTCGACCCGGCGGGCAGCTCGATCGACACGTCGATCGCGCCCACCGACCCGAAGAGGCCGCGTTTCTTGGGGGCCCGAACCAGCAGTTTGCCCCCGGAGAACTCGACGAGGGTCTGCTCCGCGGCGGTCTTGTCCGCGTCCCCGGGCCCGCCCGGGCTCACCTCGACCACGGTCTCGGCGCGCCTTCCCGCGGTGATCCGGGCGACGCCCACGTTGAGGTGCAGTTCCACGGAGATGGGTCCGGGCGTGTCGAAATTCGGCATGGCTGTCCCGTCCTCTTGGGGTTGCCAGGTGTCCCCGCCGGTGGGGGCACCAAGTGGTCGGTGAAAAGGGTTGGTTGTGCGGTCGTACGGCTGGGGTGCCGCCAACGCGCCCAGCCACCATGGCTCCGGCCGCAGCGGACCCCGGAACCCGGGCGCGCCGAGGCCACCTGCCACGGCCGTCGGCTTCCAGGCGGCGGAAACGACCCGCACGAGCCGGGCCCTGAGCGAGCCTCTTGCGGCGGGCTTCATGACGCCATGCTGGCATCATGGTGGCGCCATTGCAACCCGGATGTGGCTCGGCTTGGCGCAAGTTCCCGATTCACGAGCCAGCACGCGGCGCCACACCCCGCCGAGCGCGCCCTCCCGCACCAGCCCAGAGCCCTCAGGGCGCCTTACGACTCCCCGCACGGCACACGTGTGCAGAGCATCCGCACCAACACGAGGACCGGCGATCGCTCAGTCGCTGATGCCTCCTGTGTGGGTTGGGTGGTTGGCGTGGCTCGCCACACCGGTCACCGACAAGGTCGCTTTCCCGGCGGATCGTCGGACTGGGCTGACTGGTGGTCGTAGGCTGACGGTCGTCACAAGCAGGGCCAGGGCAGGGCGGAAAGAGTCGTGGACAACCGCACCGGCTGGGCCGAGACGTACCTGATGGAACGCCTGGCCAAGGTGGGAGGCGATGTCGATGCGGTGATCGCCGTGCATGCGGCCGACCTCGCGCCAGACGGCCGCACCCACCTGGTCATCGCCCGGGAGCTGGACGCCGCGGGGCGGTCCGACGAGGCCCTGGCCTGGGCGGAGCGCGGTATCCGGGATATCCGGGACCTCGCCGCCGTTGACACTGCCGTTGTCGACTACCTCTCCGACCACTACACGCGGGCCGGCCGGCTCCCCGATGCCGTCGCCCTGCGCCGCGACCACTTCGGCGCCCGCCGCACCCTGCTCACGTACCGTCAACTGCGCGTCGCCGCGCAGGCCGCCGACTGCTGGCTGGCCGAGCGCGGGAACGCACTGGCCCTCTTGCGCGCCGACGCCGGGCGGAAGGAAGTCCATGGCGCCCCCGTCCTGGTCGACGCCCTGCTCGACGACAAGGACGTCGGCGCCGCCTGGCAAGCCGCCACCGAAACCGGCGCCCACGACGGCCAGTGGCTCACCCTCGCCGACCAGGCCCGCGACGCCCGCCCCGCCGACGCGCTCGCCGTCTACCTGCGCCTGGTTGTCCCACTCACCCGACAGGCCGGCAACGCGGTCTACGGGCAGCTCGTCAGCCTGCTGAAGCCCTTACGGACGCGAACGCGACACCTCAGCGTGCACAAAAGTCGGCCGGTCGGGGGAACCGGGGTTCGTGAACACGGATCCGCGTGCCGACGCGTGCCGGTCAGATCTTGAAGACGGTGACGCGTCCGCCGCACAGTGCGGTGAGGTCCTCCGGGTCGGAGGTCAGCACGGTGACCGGACCGGGAGCGGAGAGGGCGGTGGCGCTGAGCATGGCGTCGATCGCGTACTTGTGGCCGTGCAATCCGGCGTCGGCGAGGAGAGCGGCGGCGTGACGGGCGATTTGCTCGGTGACGGGTTCGATGACGAGGCGGGAGAGGGTCCACTCCAGGGCCGGGCGGTTGATCCGTGGGTGGACCACTTCGACGAGGGTGGCGGCGGACGTGATGACGCGCATGTCATCGGCGCGGGCCAGAGCGAGCCACCCGGTGACCGTGCGGTCGCGAAGCACGGCCTTGGCCAGTCCCTCGCTGTCGAGGACCAGCGTGCCGCCGGGCACGGCCGAGGCTCGCGTCACGCTGCTCCCGCCCCGCTGCTCGTCTGCTCGCGGCGGGCCTGGTGGAGCTCGTCGCGCAGGGCCTGAATCTCCTCATCCGTGACCGGCCCGTGCTCGGCCTCGGCAACCGCGATGAGTTCGTTGAGGTTGTCGCGCTCGATCTGGCGGGCGACGGCGGCGGCGACGTAGGCGGACAAACCGGAGGGACCGCTGCGGGCGCGGGCCGCTTCCGCGATGTCGCGCGGCATGGTGATCGAGTACTTGCCAGTAGGCTCACTCATGCTAGCTATCCTACCTCTGATCCTCCTCTGGGCGGGGATGGCTCGACTGGGACCTGCCGTGACGCAAGGTATGCCGCGGAGACAAGCGCGCACCCTGCCGCGCTGGATACCTGTGGCTCATCACGCCTTCCGGCCATGCGTTGCAAAGCCGGGATGGAGGCCGTGTCGTCCAGGGATCGGTCGCGAATTCGGTTCAGGTAGCGCGACGTCTCGGCGAGTCCGAATTCCACGGGTCGTCGCAACACGGTGATCAACTGGTTGTGGCCAGGAGCTTAGCGAGACGCTCGGCTGGGGTTTTTCGCCAAGACCTGTGGCGGGCCATGCGTCGGGGCGAGGCGTTCGACGTGGATACGGGTCTGCCGGAGTCGGAGATACGAGCGGCTGCTGCGAAGGCAAATGCCAAGCCCGATCCGTCGTGGTGGGACTTCTGCCGCGAGTACATAGCGGCGCGGTGGCGGACTACCGCAGCGAAGACCCGCGAGGGCATCGCGGACAGTCTTGCCGCGGTGGCCCTCGCCATGATGGGCGACGGCGCGAAGGTGCCGACGCCAGAGGAAGTGCGACTGGCGGTCCGCTGGGCTGTCGTACCCGCCCACAAGGGCGAGGAGCCCCGCCCGAGCTGGTAGCCGCCTGCATGTGGCTCTCAGGCCGTTCGCTGGCTGTCCGCTCTCACGGATCCGAAGGTTCTCCGGGATGTCCAGTACCGGCTCTCCTTCAAGCTGACGAGACACCTGCGGCGAGGGAGACCTACAAGCGGCGCCGACGCGGCTTCAACACCGCCATGGAGTACGCGATCGAGTCGGGCTTGGAACAGAGTCCGCTGTTGGGGGTGAGACGGTCCGGCTCCCAGGGCGACGATGTGGTGGACACTCGGGTCGTGGTGAACGCGACGCAGGGGACCCAGCTCCTCACCGCCGTCACCTATGTGGGGTCCGTCCACCGCAACCGCGGGCGTCGGCTGGTCGCCTTCTTCGGCTGCCAGCTCTACGCGGCGCTGCGGCCGGCGGAAGCGTTCGGGCTTCGAGAGAAGGACTGCTACCTGCCTGGAAAGGGGTGGGGCACCCTCACTCTCCGCGAGACGAGACCGGTGTCCGGCAAGAGGTGGACCGACTCCGGGAAGCGCCACGACAAGCGGGGGCTCAAGTCGCGAGAACCCAAGGCTGACCGGCCTGTGCCGATACCGCCCGCTGCTGGTTGCCATGCTCCTGGAACACATCAAGGAGTTCGGCACGGCCGCGGACGGCAGGCTCTTCGCCAACGCGCGCGGCGGTGTGCTCGGGACTTCCAGCTACTGGCGGGTGTGGCAGGAAGCGCGTCCCATCGCGCTCCCGCCGGACAGAGTGGGCTCGCCGCTCGCGCACCGGCCGTACGACCTGCGGCACACCTGCATCACGAACTGGCTCAACGCGGGAGTCCCAGTCGCCGAAGTAGCTCGGAGGGCGGTAACTCGCCAGTGGTCATCCACCGCCGGTACGAGGGCCGCATAGACGGGACGAAGAGCTGAACAACAAGAAGATCGAAGAAGCAATGGGGTGGAGGTAGACGAGGGAAGAACTGGCAGTGCGCGAGCCAACAATTTTTGGCTCGCGCACTCACTGGTCGTTCAGCCATCTTTCCAATTCCGCTGGAGTCGCGACCACCTCGGTCTGCTGGCCTTCCGGGATGCGAGCGGTTCGCAGTACATGACATGCGTGGCGTTCGGTGACGACCAGGTCGCAGTAGGGGACTGCGATGCTCAATGCGTCGACGTCGTAGATGTCATTGGGCTCCCATGACTTATCTCGGTTGCGGTGTGCGGCTTCCATGAGAGCAACGTGGACGTCAGCGCTCGGCATGGATTCCGCAAAGCTCATCGACGCCTCCCTGTCGGTGAAGACCTGTTCGATCGTGTTGCCACGGTCGGCGAGTGCCTGGGTGAGGATGTCGATGATTTCGATTGTCAGGTATCGAACTTGGACAACGTCCCGTAGGCGGGATCTCCGCCACCGTGGTTCGTTGTCCAGTCGGGTTGCCTGTTGACGTTCCACCTCTGCGCGCTCTTCGGCGATGGCCCGGGCCACGGTTGGATCCCAGCCCATGGCTCTCAATTGGGGCACCTCAGCATCCGTGGGCCCTCGTAGAGAGGCCCGCTCAAGATCTCGACGTGCATTGGCGAGCCACGCATCGAAGTCTGCTGGACCGCCAGGCCAGCCATCTCGGACGCTGGCGGTGACGTCACCGTCAGCAGAGCGGAAGCGCAAACCTCTGCGCATACCCATCGCATGACCCACGCCATGCCCCAGTAGCTTCAGATCTGCGATATGTGGAGAACTTGCGGACAGGGCTCGGTCAAGAGCCGCTTCAATTTCCAACCGCACGATGTGAGATCGGGCGAGGATGGCCGTGAACCCGGAGACCTCCTCCATCACATCAGCAATATCAGCACGCTGACTGGGGTCCCGAATGCCCGCCATCTCCATGTAGTGGGTCAAGGAAAGGGGAAAGGAGACGAACCAGAGGCAGCTGCCTCCTGCACCGCAGTGAGAGCCGACGCGTATCGGCCGCCGTCTCGGTGCCCCGTCGCCGCCTTGGCTAGGCCGATCCAGTGATTGAGATCTAGGTAGACGAGGCGCAGTCCTGTGGCCGGGCGGACCAGGTGGTCGGGCCAGGCGTAGGGGCGTGCTCGCCGTCGTGCCATGGTGGCCATCATCCCAGCCCGCCGGAAGGAGCACCTCCGTTTTTCGATGTCGCGCAGGGAGCCTTGATCGTCGGGTGAAAACTCACTCGCTACTCACTCGCGATCAGTGACACACAACGACGAAGAGCCGGACTCAGTGGGACTGAGTCCGGCTCTTTGTGTTTGGCACTTCAGCAGGTCAGCGGCCTGATCGCGCTGTCCCAGCTTCTGTGCCCCCGGCAGGATTCGAACCTGCGCACACGGCTCCGGAGGCCCCGTGCGAGTCACACGTCTCCGCAGTTCAGGGGCCTAGTGGACGCTTTCTAAGCTGTGCCAGTCCACGAATAGGCCGCACCCGGCTAGGGCGGCTACGGCTTAGGGAAGCTCTGCTCCAGCCACTGGCGGACGGCGGGGACGGTTGTGCGGCCGTCCCGGCGCAGTGCGTCGATGATGTCCCGGCCGGAGACGAGCACGATTGGATGGCCGTCCTCGTGGACCTCTTCTTGGACCTGCTTGTGAAAGTAGGACGTGGTCACAAGGACGCCGAAGTTCCGGTGCCGGATCCTGGAGATCAGCCGCGAGACCTCCCGCACACCCACCGAGTTGCCGGCCCCGTAGCACTTCGCTTCGAGGGCGAAGTCGATCGCAATGCGACTGGAGGTAGGCCCCAGACCGTACGTGCCGACGGCATCACGTCCCCCATCACGGCTGGGACGCGTGACGTCTACCGGCCCCGTGTTCCGTGCGATCAGTCGCCAGATGGCCACCGCACAAGCCTCGAAATCGTGCTCCCAGCCCCGGAAGTACTCCCGGATCTCTTCCAGCATGGCCGTCCCCGCGGCATCGTCCGGGAGCTGATCGGCCTTGGACCGGATGACAGTCGTCACCGGAGCCAGCAGCGGGCGGTATACGCGGCCCTCGACCCAGGTCCTCCAGACGTCCGGACACTCGCCACCGAGAGGATCCCCGCCAGCAAGCAGGTGCTGAAGCCAGCTGCGGGGAATCAGGTCGTGATCAAGGACCGTGAAGTGTGACCGGTAGTTCTGAAACCGCAAGCCCGAAGTCGCGCGCCAGATGGCAGCCAGCTCATCGTCCGACGTAAGTGTGGGGCCACCCGGCGCCAGCAAGCCGCGGAAGAGCACGGAACGGCCCGATGCTCCAGCCTTCTCGAACAGGAGGAACGGAGGAACCTTGGCTCGATCAGCCGCGGTTCCATGGGAGGCGGCGAACACATCCCGAAGCAGGACGTTGCCGGCCCTCGGAGTGCCGTGGAGACTCTGCCCCGGCTTCTTGTTGTCGCCGTAGTAAGTGAACGTGCCGGATTCCACATCCAGATGGTCGGGCCAGTCCACCTCGCCGCCGCTCGTGTAGAGCACGGCCAGCCTGACGGTGCCCTTCGCCGGCGATCCGGCGTACCGGAAGCCTCCCTGATTGCCAACGCCCTTTATGAGCTTGGATACCGGGTCATCCCCCGTGTTGCCGCTGGTGCCGCCCGCGTAGAGCGCATCGACGATGAGGTCCGCGGTCTCCAGGTCTGAGAACGCCACGTGCGGTTCAGAAGCGGCAGGAAGAGTCATGCTTCAAGATCTACCAGCCTGCACTGACAGCCGGGCTGGCACGGGCAGAGAGCGCAACTGGAGTCTGGCAGGGGGAGTGTCAGTGGTCCGCCATAGGATCCGCTTGGTGGGGATGAGCGATCTCGGGGGAGGGCTGATGGAGCCGCTGCGTGTGATGGACCTCTTCGCCGGCTGTGGTGGGTTTGCTGAAGGCTTTCGCACCTTTCGGGCAGAGGAGACGCAGGGGCAAGCAGTGTTCCACACCATCGCGGCCGTTGAAATCGACCGCGCGGCGCTCGCGACCTTCGAGGCCAACCACCGTCCCGCTTCGCCTCTGTGCCTCGACATCGGTGACTTCGAGCCGAGTTTCTTCGCAGGAACAGTGGACGTCATTACCGGCGGACCGCCCTACTACGGGTTCTCTGGCCTCGGCAAGGAGGACCGTAACGACCCTCGCAACGAGCTGTGGGAGGACTACACCCGCATCGTGCGCAAGGTCCAGCCCGCGGTGTTCGTCTTGGAGAACGTCGACCGCTTCTTCAGGTCGGTGGAGTACACGCGCCTCCTGGAGGCCGTGGCTCCCGGCGGGATGCTTGAGGACTACACGTTGGAGACGGGGACTCTCAACGCGGCGGACTATGGCGTACCGCAGGTGCGTCGGCGCGCCATAGCAATCGGGACACACCGCTCCGTGGGTGCGCCGGCGGGTCTGCCGACGCCGACCCACTCCAAGGCGCCGCGGCGACTTGACGGCCCTGCGTTGTTCGACTCGGAGCCGACCCTCGATGGTTGGCTGCCTGTGGACGCGGTCTTCGACCAGTCCTCACAGCTCCAGATCAGTGGGACCGAGCTCCCACAGCGCAGCGGCCCCGGGATCGCTGGACCGTTCCGCACAGACGAACTCCACATCGGGCGCACACCAACGGCCCTGTCGCTCGCTCGATACCGGGTGATCCCACCAGGGGGAAATCGCAGGGACCTTAGCGGCAAGATGGCGGTGATCGACGGCCAGGAGATGTATCTGAGCACGGCGTCCTGGGACAGCCATCGCAGCGGTTCTGCTGACGTGATGGGGCGGCTTCGTCTCGGCCTGCCGTCCGTCACGATCCGCACTGAGTTCTTCAAGCCAGAGAAGGGCCGATACCTCCACCCTTCCGAGCATCGCCCGATCACCCATTACGAGGCCGCCCTTATCCAGGGGTTTCCCGAGGACTACTACTGGTATGGGAACAAGATCGAGATTGCCCGCCAGATCGGCAACGCGGTACCGGTTGGATTGGCGCGAGCCATTGCCGGCGCGATCCACGATCGTCTGACGGTCGACGCCGGTGACTCCCCGCGGTAAGAAACACCCCATCTTGCCGTACGACAAGCCCGCGAAGGAAACCCGTAGATCAGGGCACCGGTCCTCGGCTCTGACCTGCGGCTGGCCTATCGACGTCCCGTCGCTGTCTGTCAACGTTGGTCACCCGTGAGCGGCCTTCCACGGCCCAGGGACGGCCCGAGTCGACGGACCATGCCGGGACGCTCTACCCGCCGTAGGGCGACGTGGACACGGCTCCGTAGGCACGGTTCCCTGTGGGCCCCCACTGCCGCAGGCGATCACGCGCGCAGCGCATCAGCACTATCCCTTTGGCGGATAAGGATCTGCCCCGTATGTGGCCTCCGTTTCGAAAGTTCCATCTGCGTGCATGATCAGCAGCTGGCTTGGGGGATTTTCCCTGGCTATTCGTCGCCCTTCAGCCACTGCCTGCGCCTTGTAAGCATGCGATGAAAGGTATGTCCGCTCCCTGCGGAGCTCCCAGATACCTTCGTCTGGAACTACCCAGTAACGGGTGCGCGCCATTCGACGCCTCCGGTGTGAGAAGACCGCTCGGCCCCCGCCTTCACAGTATGGGCACTGAGTGGGCTTCGCCTACCGCGGTCGGCGGAGCTGTTAGCGGGCGGGCGACCATTGGGGAGATCGGGCACTGACCAGCACGACTCACTGCGCGGCGCGCTCATGGCCTTCGACCGTGATGGCTTCGACATGCAGGTACGCGCTATTCAGGCCGTGAGTCCCAGTAACGATCAACCCTTGATCTCCCAGCGAGACGAGGGCCGCACGAGCACCCTCCTCGCTCAGCCCTGCCGTGCCCACTAGATCTCCCTCGTGCGCATATATGCCAGATTGACCCATTACTTCGATGATCTTACGCAGAACTGGTAGATCCCGTTCTATCCATGAATTGCCCATGACCGAAACGTATGACTGGGAAGTGTTGAGTGCACGTCAGGAGGAGTTCACGAGGTCGATCGTGGCGCCCGCAGGGCACTTCACCGGGTGGCCGCCCCCCTTCCCCTCCACCTCTCTCACCACGGCGACGGGCAGCAGGCTGCCCTTGATCACGGGAGGCATCGCGGTGACTCCGGAAGTGGCGGGGACACGACGATCAGCTCATGGATGGCACGCCTGCCCGAGTCGGCTCCGCGGCTTTGGCCGGTGTCCTGCCCGGTTTGGGGCTGAGCATGGTCAGGGGGCCGTGCGCTGGCCAGGCAACTCGGGCAGGTTTGCCCCTGCCCGCAATGAGCACGAGTGGCCCCCTGGCCTTGCCCGACGCGGGACCCGAATCGGGGAGGTGGGTAAAGCCGTGGAGCCGACCCCCAGCCACGACGGCGCCCTCTCCTCAGCCAAGGTGATTGCTGCTGCCGCGCGGCCTGGTGGACCGGGCTGGAGCGGGGCGGAGACAGGAGCGGCGGCCCGGGGAGCCGGGCCGCGCGCGGCGAGCTTGCGAGCCGCCTTGAACCTGTAGAGATGGTTGTAACTCAACCGTCGTGGGGCTGGTTCCGCCCCATCTTGTGCGTGGTGGGGCACGCGAACTGATACGCGCATTCAGGCAGGACCACGACTTCGCGGTGGGCGAGAGGTAAGAAGGTCACCGGCCGGAGGATCCGTTCGAGGCGGGTGTCCTCCTGGGGGGGGCGGCGAACGTGGCCGCTTCACCGTTGGTCAGGGCGTCCTCGGCCTCCTTGTAGCCGTGCCTGACCCAGTCCCACGCCTCGTGGGCCGGTCCCCGGTCGAGTGCCGATGCGATGGTCCTGATCGTGACGCGGACCCATCGGGTGGCCTGGCCGGGGCTGTCGTGCTCGATCGAGGCGAGCAGTGACGGGACGCTGCCCTGTGGACGGTGAGAGCGTCCAGCATTCGCACGAGTAGCCGCGGCGCAGACGCAGGTGGGGTTTCAGCATGCTGTGGCTCCTGCCGCGGGGGAGTGGAGTTCGGCCGTGACGGTTCGGTCGTGCTGGTTGCCGGTGATGCTGAGGCGGCACGCGAGGGTCATGACGATGCTGAGTCCGCGGCAGTGGGTGTCGTCCTCGTCGGCCTCGGTGGCCTTGGGCTCGTCGGGATGGCCGCCGGAGCCGGTGACGGAGACCGCGACCCGCTGCGGCGACAGGGACAAGGTGACGTGGAAGGTGCCGGCACCTCCGCCGCTCGCCGTGTGGACGAGGGCGTTGGCGCCCAGCTCGCCGACGATCAGTTCCGCGTCGTCCGCGCACGGGTGCCCGCTGAGGATGTCGCGGGTCCAGTGGCGGGCTCTGGCGACCTCTTCCAAAGAACCTGGGCACATCAGGCCCAGACTCGCGGGCTACTCATATACTCGTCCATACAACTTCCTCGTGCTGGTGGGTGGCCATGGACAGTGGTTTTGCGCTAGACGAGTCGCACGCCGTCGTGGGCGCGGACGGCCGGCGGGGATGTGTTGTCCAGCGCGTCCTGGACGCGGATCGCGTACGCCTCGTCGGCAAGCTCGGCGACCTCGTCACGGGTGACCCAGCGCAGTTCGCGGGTCTCCGCTCCGGTGGTCGGGGTGCCGTCGATCGCCTCGCAGCGGAAGACCATCGAGACGATCAGGCCGGTCATGTTCTTGTAGACGCCGGTAAGGGTCGCGGGAAGCGCGATCTTGAGGCCGGTCTCTTCGAGGACTTCGCGCTGCAGGGCGTCGGGAATGGTTTCTCCGCGTTCGAGCACGCCGCCGGGTGGTTCCCACTTACCGTTGTCCCGCCGCTTGATCAGCAGAGCGCGGCCCGCGTCATCGACGATGACCCCGGCGACGCTCACGGAGTGCGGGCGATCAGTGCTCACGTTCCTCTGCCCTCTCGGCTGGCCAGGCTCTCCACCGTAGCAACACGGGTCAGCCGCTCGTCTAGACATCTAAAGGAGTACGTACATGCCTCCTCTCGCCTCGGGGCTCCTGGGCGCGCTGGACCCGACCAGCGACCGCGCGGTGTTCCGGCAGATCGCCGACCAGCTGCGCGAAGCAATCGACAAAGGACGCTTCCGGGAGGGTGACAAGCTCCCTTCGGAGACTGAGCTGGTCGAGCACTTCGGCGTGTCCCGGATGACCGTCCGCAACGCGCTCTCCCTTCTCCAGCAAGAGGGGCTGGCCGTTTCCGAGCACGGCAAGGGTGTCTTCGTCCGGCCCCGTCCGCCAGTTCGGCGCCTGGCCTCTGACCGCTTCGCCCGGCGCCATCGCGATCAGGGGAAGTCGGCGTTCACCGTGGAGGCCGAAGCCGCAGGGAGTCGTCCCGAGGTGGACAGCTTGGAGGTGATGGAGGAGCGGCCGTCTCAGGACATTGCCGCCCGGCTCGGCTCGCCGCGCAAGGTTCTGGCCCGTCGGCGCCGGTACCTGCTCGACGGCCGCCCGGTCGAGTTCGCGACCTCGTACCTTCCGCTCGACATCGCACGAGGCACCCTGATCGCTGAACCGAACCCCGGCCCCGGCGGCATCTACGCCCGGCTGGAAGAGCTGGGGCACCACCTGGACCACTTCGACGAGGAGATCCGGTCCCGGATGCCCTCCCCTGCAGAGGTCCGGACCCTGCGGCTGGCCTCTGGTGTGCCGGTGATCCACCTGGTCCGTACGGCCTACGACGTGCAGGGGCGCGCGGTGGAGGTCTGCGACACGGTGATGGCGGCGGATGCGTACGTCCTCGCCTACCAGCTGCCCGCCACCTGACCTCGGGTGCCCGAGTCTTCTCCGGACTCGTACAGACACATGCTCGCGTGGACCAGTGGGCAACTCGTGTCGCGGTGTTCCGCGTTGCCCTTGTCCGGCTGTACATACGCGAAGACCCCGCATCCAGCGACTTGCTGGTGGCGGGGTCTTTTGGCACTTCGAGTGAAGTGCCCCCGGCAGGATTCGAACCTGCGCACACGGCTCCGGAGGCCGTTGCTCTATCCCCTGAGCTACGGGGGCGTCGTCGCCGTTGTTCTCTCGGCGACGGGTAGAACACTACCAGCTCCGGGAGGGTGATCAGGAACGCGTATCTCGCGGTGGGGGCAGCCGGCCCGGGGTGGGTCCCTACCCCATCGGATGATGGTGCGGTGGCCGGTCGGGGAAAGGTCCCCCGCACGTGGCGGAAGTGGGCAAAACCCGGACGCGGCCGTGGTGGCGCGCCTACTCTTCCAGATGTGCCTGGCTTGACCGGCCGGGTCCTTGTGGTCGACGACAACAAGGTCATCCGGCAGCTGATCAGGGTCAACCTCGAACTGGAGGGCTTCGAGGTCGTGACCGCGGCTGATGGTGCCGAGTGCCTGGAGATCGTGCACCAGGTGAGGCCTGATGTGATCACCCTCGACGCTGTGATGCCGCGACTCGGCGGTGTGCATACGGCCGCTCTTCTGCGGGCCGATGCCCGTACGTGTCATGTGCCCGTCGCGATCATCAGCGCCTGTACGCAACTGGAGGGGCAGGGTGGCCGGGCCGTCGGCGTGGACGCGTTCCTGGCCAAGCCCTTCGAGCCCGCCGATCTGGTGCGCCTGGTGGAAGAGCTGATGCGGGGCAGAGGCCCCGGGCGGCCCGGGGCCAGCACACCCGGGGACGCGGCACCGCTGCTGGGACCATCCGGCTGATGGCTGATGGCTGATGGCTGACGGCGGTCAGTTTGCGGCGGTCGGCTGACGATCTGCCTTGTGAGCCTCGGCCGTGCTCCGGCGGCCGTCGGTCCTCACGCCGCTCCGTCCCCGGCCGTTCTCCGACCCCGTCCGTCCGCCCTCGCGCTGCGGTGTCTCTGTCCGGTCCCGCCTCGTCCGCCCGCCCTCCCGCCGCGCGTCTCGGTCGGTCCCATCCCGTCCGCCCTCCCGCCGTGCCTCTCTGGCGGTCCCACCCCGTCTGCCCTCCCGCTGCGCGTGCCCCCCGCCCAGCCCGCCGTCCCGCAGAGCGAAACCGGTTCGCGTAGCCACCCCCCTTCTCCCATACGCTTGTCCCGTGACCCCCGCCCAGCTCTCCCGTACCGTGCTGCACGCCGTGCGACGTGCGGTCGAGGAGGGCGCGTTGCGGGTGCCGGTGCCTGAGCGGGTGCCGGTGGAGCGGGCGCGGCCTGGGGGGTGTGGGGATTACGCCAGCAGCGTCGCGCTGAAGCTCGCCCGGTCCGCGGGGCTGCCGCCGCGGACCGTAGCGGAGATCCTCCAGAACCGGGTGGCCGGTCTCCCCGGCATCGACCGGGTCGAGATCACCGGGCCCGGGTTCCTCAACTTCACCCTGGCGCGTGCCGGGCATCGGGAGCTGGTCCGTGCCGTGCGCAGCGCGGGGATCCGGTACGGGCACGGGGCCGTGCTCGCCGGGACCCGTGTCCGCTTCGCCGCCACCGACGAGCTCCGGGCCGACCTGGTGACCCGCACCGCCGTCCGGCTGCTGGCCAGCCAAGGGGCCGTGGCCTGTGTCGCGTCCGGCGAGGGGGAGCCGCCGAGGGAGCGGGAGCGACTCAGCGCGGAACAGCCGCCGAGTGAGCGGGAGCCGCTGAGTGCGCGGGAGGCACCGAGTGTGCGGGAGGCACTCAGCGAGCCGGAGCGGCTGATCGTCGTCCCCGTGCCCGCCGGCGCCGGGGACGTCGTCGCGCGGCTCGGGTCCGACGCCGCCCGCTGGGCGCTGCTGCGGCCCGCCGCCCACGACGTGCCCGATCTCGACCCCCACCGGCTGCTCGCCCAGCGGGAGGCCAACCCGCTCTTCCGTATCCGGTACGCCCACGCCCGCACCCGGGCCCTCCTCCGCAACGCCCGCGATCTGGGGTTCCAGCCCGACACGGGGGCGGGGAGCGGCGCGCAGACCCTCACCGCTTCCTACGCCGACCCCCGCGAAGCCGCGCTCATCGCCCTGCTCGCCGACTACCCCCGCGTCCTCGAAGCCGCAGCCCGGCACCGCGCTCCCGACCGGCTCGCGCGCCACCTCGAAGCCACCGCTGACGCCTTCTTCCGCTGTCACGACGCCTGCCCGCCGCTGCCGCGCGGCGAGCAGAAACCCTCGGCCGCCCACCGTGCCCGGCTGGCTCTCGCCGACGCCGCCGGGGCGGTGCTCGCCGGTGGCCTGTCCCTGCTCGGCATCAGCGCCCCTGACATTCTCTGAGAGAGCAGAGTTACGAAATGAGCCGTTCCGCCCACCCCGCCGGGCCCCGCTACGCCGACGTCCTCCCCGAGGGGCACTACGTCGCTCCGCCCGCCGACCTCAACGCGCTCGACCCGCGCGTGTGGTCCCGTACGGTCAGCCGTGGAGAAGACGGAGCCGTCACCGTCGGCGGACGCGACGTACGAGCGCTCGCCGAGGAGTTCGGGACCCCCGCCTACATCCTCGACGAGGACGACTTCCGCGCCCGCTGCCGGGCCTGGCGTGAGGCGTTCGGCGACGAGGCCGACGTGTTCTACGCGGGCAAGGCCTTTCTCTCCCGCGCCGTCGTCCGCTGGCTGCACGAGGAGGGGCTGAACCTCGACGTCTGCTCCGCGGGTGAGCTGGCCACCGCCCTCGCGGCCGGGATGCCCGCCGAGCGCATCGCCCTGCACGGGAACAACAAGACCACGGACGAGATCCGACGGGCCGTGGAAAGCGGTGTCGGGCGGATCGTGCTCGACTCCTTCCAGGAGATCGCGCGCGTCGCGCACATCGCCGAGCGGCTCGGCCGGCGCCAGCGCGTCCAGATCCGGGTCACCGTCGGCGTGGAAGCGCATACGCACGAGTTCATCGCCACCGCCCACGAAGACCAGAAGTTCGGGTTCTCGCTCGTCGGCGGGCAGGCCGCCGAGGCCGTGCGGCGCGCCCTCAAGCTCGACGGCCTGGAGCTCGTCGGCATCCACTCGCACATCGGCTCGCAGATCTTCGACACCTCCGGCTTCGAGGTCGCCGCGCACCGTGTCGTCGGGCTGCTCGCCCAGATCCGCGACGAGCACGGCGTGCAGCTGCCCGAGATCGACCTCGGCGGCGGCCTGGGGATCGCGTACACCTCCGAGGACGACCCGCGCGAGCCGCACGAGATCGCCAGGTCGCTGCGCGCCATTGTCACCCGGGAGTGCGAGGGAGCGGGGCTGGCGGTGCCGCGGCTGTCCGTGGAGCCCGGCCGCGCGATCGCCGGCCCGACCACCTGCACGCTGTACGAGGTCGGCACGGTCAAGGAGCTGCCCGGGCTGCGGACGTACGTCAGCGTGGACGGCGGGATGTCCGACAACATCCGCACCGCGCTGTACGACGCCGAGTACTCCGTCGCGCTGGTCTCCCGCGCCTCCACCGCCGAGCCCATGCTGGCCCGCGTCGTCGGCAAGCACTGCGAGTCCGGCGACATCGTCGTACGCGACGCCTTCCTCCCGGCCGACGTGGCGCCCGGCGACCTGATCGCCGTCCCCGCCACCGGCGCGTACTGCCGCTCCATGGCGAGCAACTACAACCACGCGCTGCGCCCGCCGGTCGTCGCGGTGACCGGCGGCGAGGCGCGAGTGATCGTCCGGCGCGAGACGGAGGAGGACCTCCTGCGGCTCGATGTCGGTTGAGCCCACGCCGTTCGGCCAGGGCTCTGGGCATGTCCGGCCAGGGCCCCGCGCAGCCCCTTTGAAGTGCTTGTGGAAGTAGCTGTTTAAGATTTCTGAAAGAAGCGAGGCTCAATCTCGGATACTGGACCCGGCATCGCGGGTCCTGTCCGGCGAGTGAGACTGGTGCACCACCTGACTGGTGCAACCACCTAGATGGATGAGAAACGAGGTCGGATGATGCGTACGCGTCCGCTGAAAGTGGCGCTGCTGGGCTGTGGAGTGGTCGGCTCAGAGGTGGCGCGCATCATGACGACGCACGCGGACGACCTCACGGCCCGTATCGGCGCCCCGGTGGAGCTGGCCGGGATCGCCGTGCGGCGGCCCGACCGGGTGCGGGAGGGCGTTCCCGCCGAGCTGATCACCACCGACGCCACCGCGCTGGTCAAACGGGGCGACATTGATGTCGTCGTCGAGGTCATCGGCGGGATCGAGCCGGCCCGCGGGCTCATCATGACCGCCTTCGAGCACGGCGCCAGCGTCGTCTCGGCCAACAAGGCACTCCTCGCCGAGGACGGGGCCGCCCTGCACGCCGCCGCCGTGCAGCACGGCAAGGACCTGTACTACGAGGCCGCCGTGGCCGGTGCCATCCCGCTGGTGCGGCCGCTGCGCGAGTCCCTGGCCGGTGACAAGGTCAACCGGGTCCTGGGCATCGTCAACGGCACCACCAACTTCATCCTCGACAAGATGGACACCTCCGGTGCCGGGTACTCCGAGGCACTGGACGAGGCCACCGCCCTCGGCTACGCGGAGGCCGACCCGACCGCCGACGTCGAGGGCTTCGACGCCGCCGCCAAGGCCGCGATCCTGGCCGGTATCGCCTTCCACACCCGGGTCCGGCTGGACGACGTGCACCGCGAGGGCATCACCGAGGTGACCGCCGCGGACATCGCCTCCGCCAAGCGCATGGGCTGCACGGTCAAGCTGCTCGCCATCTGCGAGCGCGCCGCCGACGGCCGGTCGGTCACCGCCCGCGTCCACCCGGCGATGATCCCGCTGACGCACCCGCTGGCCTCGGTCCGCGAGGCGTACAACGCGGTGTTCGTGGAGGCCGACGCGGCCGGTCAGCTGATGTTCTACGGTCCGGGCGCGGGCGGCGCGCCGACCGCCTCCGCGGTCCTCGGCGACCTGGTCGCCGCCTGCCGCAACAAGCTGGCCGAGACCACCGGGCCGGGCGAGTCCGCGTACACCCGGCTGCCGGTCAGCCCCATGGGCGATGTCGTCACGCGCTACCACATCAGCCTGGACGTCGCCGACAAGCCGGGTGTGCTGGCGCAGGTCGCCAGGGTCTTCGCCGAGCACGACGTGTCCATCGACACCGTCCGGCAGCAGGGCAAGGACGGCGAGGCCTCCCTCGTCGTCGTCACCCACCGCGCCACCGACGCCGCGCTGACGGCGACCGTCACGGCGCTGCGCGGCCTGGACACCGTCCGCGACGTCGCCAGCATGATGCGGGTCGAAGGCGAACGAGGCGAATGAGGCGAGTGAGTCTGCCCGAGGAGTCCGGTCCGCCGGGGGAGTCCGGGGCGTACGGCCCGCCCGGGGAGTATGGGGAGTCGAAGGAAATCATGAACGCTATGGCAGATCGCCCGCGAATGGCCGGCACCCGCTGGTCCGGCTGGCGGGGCATCATCGAGGAGTACCGCGACCGTCTTCCGGTCAGCGAGACGACGCCCGTGGTCACTCTGCGTGAGGGTGGCACCCCGCTGGTGCCCGCCCAGGTGCTCTCCGAGCGCACCGGGTGCGAGGTCCACCTCAAGGTCGAGGGCGCCAACCCCACCGGGTCCTTCAAGGACCGCGGCATGACGATGGCCATCACCAAGGCCAAGGAGGCCGGTGCGCAGGCCGTCATCTGCGCATCCACCGGCAACACCTCCGCGTCCGCGGCCGCCTACGCGGTACGGGCCGGGATGGTGTGCGCCGTCCTGGTCCCCGAGGGGAAGATCGCGCTGGGCAAGATGGGCCAGGCGCTGGTCCACGGAGCCCGCATCCTCCAGGTCGACGGCAACTTCGACGACTGCCTGACGCTGGCCCGCGGGCTCTCCGAGAAGTACCCGGTGGCCCTGGTCAACTCGGTCAACCCGGCCCGTATCGAGGGGCAGAAGACCGCCTCGTTCGAGATCGTGGACATGCTCGGCGACGCCCCGGACATCCATGTGCTGCCGGTCGGCAACGCGGGCAACATCACCGCCTATTGGAAGGGCTACACGGAGTACGCCGCGGACGGTCTCGCGTCCCGTACGCCGCGCATGTGGGGCTTCCAGGCGTCCGGAGCGGCGCCGATCGTGCGCGGTGAGCCGGTCAAGGACCCGCACACCATCGCGACCGCGATCCGGATCGGCAACCCGGCCTCCTGGGCACAGGCGGAGCGGGCCCGGGACGAGTCCGGCGGCCTCATCGACGAGGTGACCGACCGTCAAATCCTGGCCGCCTACCGGCTGCTCGCCGCCCAGGAGGGCGTGTTCGTCGAGCCGGCGTCCGCCGCGAGCGTGGCGGGTCTGCTGAAGGCCGCCGAGCAGGGCAAGGTCGACCCCGGGCAGCGCATCGTCTGCACCGTCACGGGGAACGGTCTGAAGGACCCGGAGTGGGCCGTCGCGGGCGCCGGGCCGGCCACGCCGGTGCCGGTGGACGCCGACGCGGCCGCCGAGCGGCTCGGGCTGGCCTGAGGGCCTGGTCCAAGGGGCTGTGGTGCCCGCCTGAGGGCCTGGTCGCGGCGGACTCGGTGGCTGGCCGGGAGTCGCCGGTCCGGCTGGTGCCGTCGGGGCCGTTGTCACCCCGTGTAAATGGTGACCAGGACATAAAAGGAGCACAGGGCGGCGTGCGACACGCATCGTGCGCCTCCCGTGCGCCCTATGTCGCCACTGAACCATCCTTCGATAGGCTGTACTGAATCCGCCCCGACGCAGAGCAGCAGCGGAGCCACGTCTGTTGACGTCTGCTGCCCTCTCTGCGCGGTGTCGCCGTACTCCGCGTCCCGGCCCCTGGCGGTGTTCCGGACTTCTTTGAAAAATTCGCAGTCACACAAGGAGAGTCATCGAGCGATGGCCGGTCCAGCGTTCCGCGCCGCCGCCGTCCGGGTGCGCGTCCCCGCCTCCAGCGCCAATCTCGGCCCCGGGTTCGACACCCTCGGCCTGGCCCTGGGGCTCTACGACGACGTGGTGGTCCGCGTCGCCGACTCCGGTCTGCACGTCGACATCGCAGGTGAGGGGGCGGACACCCTGCCGCGCGACGAGAGCCACCTGCTCGTACGGTCCCTGCGCACCGCTTTCGACCTGCTGGGCGGGCAGCCGCGCGGCCTGGAGGTGGTCTGCGCCAACCGCATCCCGCACGGCCGCGGGCTGGGCTCCTCCTCCGCAGCCATCTGCGCCGGCATCGTCGCCGCCCGGGCCGTGACCATAGGCGGCGCCGAGCGGCTGGACGACGCGGCGCTGCTGGAACTGGCCACCGAGATCGAGGGCCACCCCGACAACGTCGCCGCCTGTCTGCTCGGCGGCTTCACCCTCGCCTGGATGGACGCGGGCGCGGCCCGGGCGATCCGGATGGATCCGGCGCGTTCCATCGTTCCGGTGGTCTTCGTGCCGAGTAAGCCGGTGCTGACCGAGGCCGCTCGCGGACTGCTGCCGCGGACCGTCCCGCATGTGGACGCGGCGGCCAACGCCGGCCGGGCGGCGCTGCTCGTGGAGGCCCTGACCAGGCGTCCTGAGCTGCTGCTCGCGGCGACGGAGGACCGCCTGCACCAGGAGTACCGGGCTCCCGCGATGCCGGAGAGCGTGGCCCTGGTGGGCAGACTGCGCGCGGACGGCGTCCCCGCGGTCATCTCCGGCGCGGGCCCCACGGTGCTCGCGCTGGTCGAGGACGGCGCGGCCGACAAGGTCGCGCTGCTGGCGGGCGAGGGGTGGGCCGCCAACCGGCTGGCTCTCGACGCCCAGGGAGCGAGCGTCCTGCCGCTGACCTGACAGGCGGCGGGCCCGGGGGGAGCCCCGGCCGGCCGCGGAACGCGATCGCCGGAGTTGGAGAGGGGGAATGTTTGTTGGATCCGGTAGTGTTAACCTCAAGTCTGCACTTGATGCCTCACGATGCCGAAGGGAAGCGGCCTCGAAGGTGCGGTGCTCAGTGTCCCCCTCCGGGACCACCCTTCTTCCGGGAGCCTCCTCAACTGCGCTGAGCAGTGCCGAGCACGCTCCGGAACATGGCGTGACGGACCCCATGAAACTCTTGCCGCCGCGCCGGAACCATGAATTGATCTTTCCGCCGTACCCGGCGGACCACCGCCCCGGCCCGGTCCGCACGACCAATGACCACAGCCGGACAGCACAACCGGTCGCCGAGCCAGACAGGCCGACGCCCGCTCCAGGGAAGGACCCTTCGTGAGCGACACCACCGATCTGATGGGCGTGAACGCCGACAACTCCGTCGGTAATGCCGCCGCGCCCGCCACGGACGCTCCTGCCGCGCCTGCCAGCGGTGCTGCCACTGGTAGTGCCCCGCGGCGCCGCCGCTCTGGCACCGGCCTCGACGCCATGGTCCTGGCCGAGCTCCAGCAGCTCGCCTCCAGCCTCGGCATCAAGGGCACCGCGCGGATGCGCAAGAGCCAGCTGATCGAGGTCATCAAGGACAAGCAGGCGCAAGCGTCGGGCGGCGCCGCCGCGGCGCCCGCCGATGCCGCCGCCGAGGCGCCGGCCAAGCCCAAGCGCCGCGCGACCTCCAAGGCCCGTACGGGTGACGCCGACGGCACCGCCGCCAAGGCCGCGAAGGCGGACAAGGCGGCCGACCGGGCGGAGAAGGCCGTGGGCCAGCAGCAGATCGACATCCCGGGCCAGCCGTCCAAGCTCTCGGCTTCGCCGGAGCAGGGCGGCGCCCCCAGCGAGGACCAGCCGGCCGGTGAGCGCCGCCGGCGCCGGGTCACCGCGCCCACCGGCAGCCCCGAGGCGGCGACCGCCGAGGCCAAGGCCGAGGCGAAGTCCGACGTCAAGGTCGAGACCCGTACCGAGGCCAAGGCCGAGGCCGCGGTCGACACCGCCGAGGGCCGGGCCGCCAAGGGCGAGCGCCCGGAGCGCGGCGAGCGCGGCCAGAAGGGCGAGCGCCGTGAGCGTGGCCAGCGTGAGCGCGGTGAGCGTGAGCGCGGCGAGCGCGGCGAGCGCCGGGGCGGCAAGGGCGACGAGGGCGGCCGTCAGCAGCGCGAGGGCCGCGCCCAGGGCGGCGCCCAGCATGGCCAGCAGGACGAGGACGACTTCGAGGGCGGTCGCCGCGGTCGCCGCGGCCGCTACCGCGACCGGCGCGGTCGCCGCGGCCGCGACGAGTTCGCCGGCGGCGAGCCGCAGCTGGCCGACGACGACGTCCTGATCCCCGTCGCGGGCATCCTGGACATCCTCGACAACTACGCCTTCATCCGGACCTCCGGCTACCTGCCGGGCCCGAACGACGTCTACGTCTCCCTCGCCCAGGTCCGCAAGAACGGCCTGCGCAAGGGCGACCACGTCACCGGTGCCGTGCGCCAGCCCAAGGAAGGCGAGCGCCGCGAGAAGTTCAACGCGCTGGTCCGCCTGGACTCGGTCAACGGCATGGCGCCCGAAACCGGCCGCGGGCGGCCGGAGTTCGGCAAGCTCACCCCGCTGTACCCGCAGGACCGGCTGCGCCTGGAGACCGACCCGGGCGCGCTGACCACCCGGATCATCGACCTCGTGTCGCCGATCGGCAAGGGCCAGCGCGGTCTGATCGTGGCCCCGCCGAAGACCGGTAAGACCATGATCATGCAGGCGATCGCCAACGCGATCACCCGCAACAACCCCGAGTGCCACCTGATGGTCGTCCTCGTCGACGAGCGTCCGGAAGAGGTCACCGACATGCAGCGGTCGGTCAAGGGCGAGGTCATCTCCTCGACCTTCGACCGCCCCGCCGAGGACCACACCACCGTCGCCGAGCTGGCCATCGAGCGCGCCAAGCGCCTGGTGGAGCTGGGGCACGACGTGGTGGTCCTGCTGGACTCGATCACCCGTCTGGGCCGCGCGTACAACCTCGCCGCCCCGGCCTCGGGCCGCATCCTGTCCGGTGGTGTCGACTCCACCGCCCTCTACCCGCCGAAGAAGTTCTTCGGCGCGGCGCGCAACATCGAGGACGGCGGCTCGCTGACCATCCTGGCCACCGCGCTGGTCGAGACCGGCTCGCGGATGGACGAGGTGATCTTCGAGGAGTTCAAGGGCACCGGCAACATGGAGCTCAAGCTCGACCGGAAGCTCGCCGACAAGCGCATCTTCCCGGCGGTCGACGTCGACCCGTCCGGCACCCGCAAGGAGGAGATCCTCCTCGGGTCGGACGAGCTGGCCGTCGTCTGGAAGCTCCGCCGGGTGCTGCACGCGCTGGACTCCCAGCAGGCCATCGAGCTGCTGCTGGACAAGATGAAGCAGACCAAGTCCAACGCCGAGTTCCTGATGCAGATCGTCAAGACCACCCCGACCCCGGGGAACGGCGACTGACCGGGAAAACCGCTCCTGACCAGGGCCCCGCCGTCACCGACGGCGGGGCCCTGCTCCGTCTGGGATCCTGAGATGTACGACACAGCGGTGTCCGGCCGCAGCCAGCACGGCGGGCAGCGCCCACCGCCCCGAGATCCGCAGGTCAGAGCAGATCGGCGGGGCCGAGAAGGGAAGGCGGCGGAGAGCGGGAGCTGGACGGCCTCTGAGCGGGCCCCGAACGGCCCATATGCAACCCTGGCGCTCGGCTCGTCGTCTGTCAGGACGACGGACAAGACGATACGAAGCGACACGATGCCTGACCGTAACGGCAGGGGGCGCCGGGGCAGCGGGAACAGAGGAGCGCATGGGCGACCAGAGCAAGGGCACGCGGGGCGCGGTGCGCCGCCGCGGGAAAGGCGCCACCGGCCGCCGCCGCAGGACCCCCAGCACGCGCCGCAGGGCGTTCGTGATCACCGGCTGGTCACTGCTGGGCGCGCTCGTGCTGGCCGGGGCGGGGCTCGGCTATCTGTACCTCAAGCTCAACGGCAACCTCACCAGCGTCGACATCAACAACGCACTGGGCCGCGACCGCCCCAAGAACGTCGACAACGGGTCCATGGACATACTGGTCCTCGGCTCCGACTCGCGGGCCGGTAAGAACGGCAAGTACGGCAAGGACGAGGGCACCTCCCGCTCCGACACCGCGATGGTCGTCCACGTCTACAAGGGCCACAAGAAGGCCACCGTGGTCAGCATCCCGCGCGACACCCTCGTCAAGCGCCCCACGTGCACCAAGGACGGCGAGGAGACACCGGCCGCCCGGCGCGCCATGTTCAACACCGCCTACGAGGTCGGCGGCCCGGCCTGCGCCGTGAAGACCGTGGAGGCCATGACCGGCATCCGCATGGACCACTACCTCGAGGTCGACTTCTCCGGCTTCAAGAACCTCGTGGACGAGCTCGGCGGCGTGGACCTGACCACCACCGAGCGGATACGGGACAAGCAGAGCCACCTGAACCTGCCGGCGGGCAAGCACAACCTCGACGGGGAGCAGGCCCTGGGCCTGGTGCGCACCAGGCACGGCGTCGGCGACGGCAGCGACCTGGGCCGGATCAAGCTCCAGCAGGCGTTCATCAAGGCCCTGATCGACCAGATCAAGGACATCGACCTGTTCAGCAGCCCGAAGAAGCTCTACGGCCTGGCCGACACCTCCACCAAGGCGCTGACCACCGACTCCGAGCTGGCCTCCGTCGACAAGCTGCTCGACTTCGCGGACGGGCTCAAGGGCATCGACTCCGACGACATGCGGATGATCACGCTGCCGGTGATGTACGACCCGCAGGACCCCGACCGGGTGTCGCCGATGGAGTCCAAGGCCAAGCGGGTGTGGCAGGCGCTGCGCGACGACAAGGACGTCCCCAAGTCCGCGACGAAGGGCTCGGCGGGCGACGAGACGGACGCCGGCAAGGTCGTCGCGGCCGGCTGAGAGGCCGCTTAACGGGCCGCCGGGGCAACCGCGTGGGAGCTGCGGGAATACCAGGGCGCCACCCCCGGTTTTGGGGGATACGGCCAGTGCTGGCAAACTGGTACGTCGGCCCCGGTTCACGTCAGGCAAACGGCCTGTCGACCCGGTGCCCTCCCGAACCTAGGAGAATCCCTTGAAGCGCGACATCCACCCGGAGTACGTCGAGACGCAGGTCAGCTGCACCTGTGGCGCCTCGTTCACCACCCGTAGCACCGTTGCGGACGGCGCCATCCGTGCCGACGTCTGCTCCGAGTGCCACCCGTTCTACACGGGCAAGCAGAAGATCCTCGACACCGGTGGCCGCGTGGCGCGGTTCGAGGCCCGCTTCGGCAAGCACGCCGGGTCCGCCAAGAAGTAGCGACCCACACCGCGCCGGTCTTCGGCCGTCCAGTTCCGGCTGGACGACCGGACCGGCGCTTTGTCGTCCAGCAGGCCGGTCACGTCCGGGCCCGTCACTTCCGCTTAAGGAAACTTGATGTTCGAGGCAGTCGAGGAGCTCATCGGCGAGCACGCCGACCTGGAGAAGCGGCTCGCCGACCCCGCTGTGCACGCGGACCAGGCCAACGCTCGCAAGCTCAACAAGCGCTACGCCGAGCTGACGCCGATCGTCGGCACCTACCGCGCCTGGAAGCAGACCGGGGACGACATCGACACCGCGCGCGAGCTCGCCCAGGACGACCCCGAATTCGCCGCCGAGGTGAAGGAGTTGGAGGCGCACCGCGAGGTGCTCACCGACAAGCTGCGGCTGCTGCTCGTCCCGCGCGACCCCAGCGACGACAAGGACGTCATCCTGGAGATCAAGGCGGGCGCGGGCGGCGACGAGTCCGCGCTGTTCGCCGGCGACCTGCTGCGCATGTACCTGCGGTACGCCGAGCGGGTCGGCTGGAAGACCGAGATCATCGACTCCACCGAGTCCGAGCTCGGCGGCTACAAGGACGTCCAGGTCGCGGTGAAGACCAAGGGCGGCAACGGCGCGACCGAGCCCGGCCAGGGCGTCTGGGCGCGGCTGAAGTACGAGGGCGGCGTGCACCGCGTCCAGCGGGTGCCCGCCACCGAGTCCCAGGGCCGCATCCACACCTCCGCCGCCGGGGTGCTCGTCACCCCCGAGGCCGAGGAGATCGACGTCGAGGTCAACCCCAACGACCTGCGGATCGACGTCTACCGCTCGTCGGGACCCGGCGGGCAGTCGGTCAACACCACCGACTCCGCGGTGCGCATCACCCACCTGCCCACCGGCGTCGTCGCCTCCTGCCAGAACGAGAAGAGCCAGCTGCAGAACAAGGAGCAGGCCCTGCGTATCCTGCGCTCGCGGCTGCTGGCCGCGGCCCAGGAAGCGGCGGAGCGGGAGGCGGCCGACGCGCGCCGCAGCCAGGTGCGCACCGTCGACCGGTCCGAGAAGATCCGCACGTACAACTTCCCGGAAAACCGGATCTCGGACCACCGGGTGGGCTTCAAGGCGTACAACTTGGACCAGGTGCTCGACGGCGAGCTGGACGCGGTGATCCAGGCGTGTGTCGACGCCGACTCCGCCGCGAAGCTGGCGGCCGCCGGCGACGGAAGCTGACCGTCCGGCCCGTTTCGGCCGCGCACGGAAGAACCACAGGAACGACGGGAGAGGACGATCGTGAACCTGCTGCTCGCAGAGGTGGCGCAGGCCACTCAGCGGCTGGCCGACGCCGGCGTGCCCTCTCCGCGTTTCGACGCAGAGGAGCTCGCCGCCTTCGTCCACGGGGTCAAGCGGGGTGAACTGCACCTGGTCGCGGACGGCGATTTCGACGCCCGCTACTGGGAGGCCATCGCCCGCCGCGAGGCCCGCGAGCCGCTCCAGCACATCACCGGCCGCGCCTTCTTCCGCTATCTGGAACTCCAGGTCGGCCCCGGTGTCTTCGTGCCCCGCCCGGAGACCGAGTCGGTCGTCGGTTGGGCGATAGACGCCGTGCGCGCGATGGACGTCGTCGAACCGCTCATCGTCGACCTGTGCACCGGCTCAGGGGCCATCGCCCTGGCCCTGGCGCAGGAGGTGCCCCGGTCCCGGGTGCACGCCGTGGAGCTGGACGAGAACGCTCTCCAGTGGGCCCGGAAGAACGTCGAGGGCAGTCGCGTCGTTCTGCACCATGGCGACGCGCTGACCGCGCTGCCGGAGCTGGACGGCCAGGTCGACCTGGTCATCAGCAATCCGCCGTACATCCCGCTGACCGAGTGGGAGTACGTCGCCCCGGAGGCCCGCGACCACGACCCCGAGCTCGCGTTGTTCTCCGGGGAGGACGGCCTCGACACCATCCGCGGCATCGAGCGCACCGCCCACCGGCTGCTGCGCCCGGGTGGTGTCGTGGTCATCGAGCACGCCGACACCCAGGGCGGCCAGGTGCCGTGGATCTTCACCGAGGAGCGGGGCTGGGCGGACGCGGCCGACCACCCCGACCTGAACAACCGGCCCCGCTTCGCCACCGCACGCAGGGCCATGCCGTGACCACGGCCCGAGAACACCCAATGGCCACGTATGAGGAGGACCGCTGAAATGGCACGGCGATACGACTGCAGCGACGCGACCGATCGCAAGACCGGTCTGCGCGAGGCCGCGTCCGCCGTCCGCCGGGGCGAGCTGGTCGTGCTGCCGACCGACACCGTCTACGGGGTCGGCGCGGACGCCTTCAACGCGGAGGCCGTCGGCGATCTGCTGGAGGCCAAGGGCCGCGGCCGCGGCATGCCCTCGCCGGTCCTCGTCGGATCCCCGAACACCCTGCACGGCCTGGTCACGGACTTCTCCGAGCAGGCGTGGGAGCTGGTCGACGCCTTCTGGCCCGGCGCCCTCACCCTGGTCGCCAAGCACCAGCCGTCGCTGACCTGGGACCTCGGCGAGACCCGCGGCACGGTCGCGGTGCGGATGCCGCTGCACCCGGTGGCCATCGAGCTGCTCACGGACTTCGGCCCGATGGCCGTCTCCAGCGCCAACCTGACCGGCCACCCGGCCCCGCAGGACTGCGACGCCGCCCAGGAGATGCTCGGCGACTCCGTCTCCGTCTACCTCGACGGCGGCCCGACCCCCGCCGACGTGCCGTCCTCGATCGTCGACGTCACCGGCAAGGTGCCGGTCCTGCTGCGCGCCGGCGCGATCTCGGCCGAGCAGCTCCGCGAGGTCGTACCCGACCTTGAGGTGGCCAATTGACAGCCCCTGAGGGGCGTGGCATAGCGGGACGACACGTCAGCGGCACCAGCGGCTCCGGCGTCAGCACCTTCCGCATCCTCCACGTCAGCACCGGCAACGTCTGCCGCTCGCCCATCACCGAGCGGCTGACCAGGCATGCCCTCACCCACCGGCTGGGGAACGCGCGCACCAACGGCCTGATCGTGGAGAGCGCCGGCACCTGGGGGCACGAGGGCGCCCCGATGGAGGCGCACGCCGCCACCGTCCTGTCCGACTTCGGCGCCGACCCGCAGGGCTTCCTCGGCCGCGAGCTGCTGGACGAGCACGTCATCCGCGCCGACCTGGTCCTCACCGCGACCCGCGACCACCGCGCCCAGGTCATCTCGATGGGCCACTCGGCGGGCCTGCGGACCTTCACGCTCAAGGAGTTCACCCGGCTGGTACGGGCCATAGACCCCGCGACGCTGCCGGACCCGCAGGCGGCGGGCGGCGTGGTCGAACGGGCCCGCGCCCTGGTGCAGGCCGCCGCGGCACTGCGCGGCTGGCTGCTGGCCCCGAGCGAGGACGCGGACGAGGTCCACGACCCGTACGGCGCCCCGATCACGTACTTCCGCAGCATCGGCGACGAGATCCATCAGGCGCTGGACCCGGTCGTCACGGCCCTCACCGGCGTCCCGGCCCCGGCGTAGGCCCACGGCGCGCACGGGGCCGGTCCGGGGCCTACATTGGGTGGTGACGCCCGGTGTATCCCTCCCAAGGCTGTGAGCGCGATGGCCGTCAGCCCCGCACCCGCCAGACCCAGCACCGCGGCGGGAGCCGCCGCCGCGCCCTGGGGCGCCGATCTCGACGCGCTGCGCCGCGAGGACCCGGTCCTCGCGGACGTGCTGCTGGGCGAGCTGGACCGGCAGAGCAGCGGGCTGCAGCTGATCGCCGCCGAGAACTTCACCTCGCGGGCGGTGCTCGCCGCGCTCGGCTCGCCACTGGCCAACAAGTACGCCGAGGGCTACCCCGGCGCCCGGCACCACGGCGGCTGCGAGATGGTCGACATGGCCGAGCGGCTCGCCGTGGACCGGGCCGCCGAGCTGTTCGGCGCCGAGCACGCCAACGTCCAGCCGCACTCCGGCTCTTCGGGGATGCTCGCCGTGTACGCCGCGCTGCTGCGCCCCGGCGACACCGTGCTGGCGATGGCCCTGCCGCACGGCGGCCACCTCACCCACGGCTCGCACGCCAACTTCTCCGGGCGCTGGTTCGACTTCGTCGGCTACGGAGTCGACCCCGCCACCGGACTGATCGACTACGACCGGATCCGCGAGCTGGCGCTCGAACACCGCCCCAAGGCGATCGTGTGCGGATCGATCTCCTATCCCCGGCACCCCGACTACGCGGCCTTCCGGGACATCGCCGACGAGGTCGACGCGTACTTCATCGCGGACGCGGCCCACCCCATCGGCCTGGTCGCGGGCGGGGCCGCGCCCAACCCGGTGCCGTACGCGGACGTGGTCTGCGCCACCACCCACAAGGTGCTGCGCGGCCCGCGCGGCGGACTGATCCTGTGCGGCGCCGAGCTGGCCGGGCGCGTCGACCGGGCGGTCTTCCCCTTCACCCAGGGCGGCGCGCAGATGCACAGCGTGGCGGCCAAGGCGGTCGCCTTCGCGGAGGCGGCGACCCCCGCCTTCGCGGCGTACACCCATCAGGTGGTCGCCAACGCCCGGGTGCTCGCGCGGGCCCTGGCCGACCTGGGACTGACCGTGACCACCGGCGGTACCGATACCCACATGATCACCTTCGACCCGGCGCCGCTGGGTCTCGACGGCCCCGCCGCACGGGCCCGCTGCGCCGCCGCGGGAATCGTGCTGGACATCTGCGCGGTCCCGGCCCGGGGCGCGCCGGATGGCTGCGTCAAGGGGATCAGGCTGGGCACGGCCGCCGTCACCACCCAGGGCATGGCGGAGGCGCAGATGACGCGGGTGGCGGCGCTGCTGGGGGCGGCCCTGGGGGAGGAGCCGGCCGGCCCGCGGATGCGGGAGCTGCGGGCGGAGGTGCGGTCGCTGACCGCCGATTTCCCGCCGTATCCGGCCGGCGGTGCGCAGGAGCGGGCCGGGTCCTGAGCCGCCCGGGGCACACACCACCGCCCGTGGCTGGCTACGCTGGGGCAGGACCGGATCACAGGTGACCGGTCCGCTACCCGGCGTGCCCGTAGCCCGTGGTGCTCGCGGTGCCCGGTCGGCGCGGTGGTGCCCGGTGGGGTGTGGACGGGACCGTACCGCGACCGAGCCGGTACATCCGTGGCCTAGGGTGAGGTGTCCTAAGGTGTGGCCCTGGCACGCCGCGAGAGATCTGGGGATTAGGTGCGTGAATACCTGCTGACTCTGTGCGTCACGGCCGCGGTCACGTACCTGCTGACCGGGCCGGTGCGGAAGTTCGCCATCGCGGTCGGCGCCATGCCGGAGATCCGCGCGCGCGACGTGCACAGGGAGCCGACGCCGCGGCTCGGCGGTATCGCGATGTTCGGCGGACTGTGCGCGGGCCTGTTGGTCGCCGCGCACCTCACCGAGCTCAGGAAGGTCTTCGAGCTGTCCAACGAGCCGCGCGCGCTGCTGTCGGGCGCGGGGCTGATCTGGCTGCTGGGCGTCCTGGACGACAAGTGGGGCGTCGACGCGCTGGTGAAGCTGGGCGGTCAGATGATCGCCGCGGGTGTGATGGTCCTCCAGGGGCTCACCATCCTGTGGATTCCGGTCCCCGGAATGGGCACGGTCTCCCTCACGCCCATGCAGGGCACCCTGCTCACCGTCGCCCTGGTCGTCATCACGATCAACGCCGTCAACTTCGTTGACGGACTGGACGGGTTGGCGTCGGGGATGGTCTGCATCGCCGCCGCCGCGTTCTTCATGTACGCGTACCGGATCTGGTTCGGGTACGGACTGGAGTCGGCCGCGCCCGCGACGCTGTTCGCCGCCATCCTGATGGGCATGTGCCTGGGGTTCCTGCCGCACAACATGCACCCGGCGCGGATCTTCATGGGCGACTCCGGCTCGATGCTCATCGGGCTGGTGCTGGCGGCCGGGGCGATCTCCATCACCGGCCAGGTGGACCCGGACGCCATGAAGCTGTTCGCCGGCTCGGAGCGGGCCGCGGTGCACGCGACGGTGCCGGTCTACATCCCGCTGCTGCTGCCGCTCACGGTGATCGCGGTGCCGATCGCCGACCTGATCCTGGCGATCGTGCGGCGCACCTGGCGCGGTCAGTCGCCGTTCGCCGCGGACCGCGGCCATCTGCACCACCGGCTGCTGGAGATCGGTCACTCGCACAGCCGCGCCGTGTGGATCATGTACTTCTGGTCGGCGCTGATCGCCTTCGGCGCCGTCGCCTTCTCGGTGAACTCGACCAGCATGTGGATCGTGTTGGCGATCGTCGCGCTGAGCGGGGTCGGCCTGGTGCTGCTGCTGCTCCCGCGCTTCACCCCGAGGGCACCGCGCTGGGCCGAGGCCTTCGTGCCGCCGCGTTACCGCCGGTCGGCCCGCGCCGCGAAGGCGGCGGCGGAGTCGGCCCCGGTGCCCGCCGGGCTGCACGGGTCCACCGCCATCGGCGACCGGTCGCGGTTCACCCAGCCCACGAAGATCGACGCATAGCAGGCAACGCATGTTTCGTCACTTCACCGCGCGCTGACTAACCCTCACGTGTGACGGGCGGCACACCAAGTAGGTAAAGACCTCATCAAATAGTTTGTGATACCGTTCACGAAACCCGGTGCTAGAGCTGAAGGGCCGTAGTGCGACGGCCTTTCGCGCGCGACGTTCCTGTCCTGCCCGGGGATACGCTCGTCAACGACGAATCGTTTGCTTCCGACCCTGAGCCGGAGAACCCCTCATGCAGTCCAATGACGCCCGGACACTCCTGCACTGCGCCGTGCCCACCGCCGCCGTCGGTGTCGTCGCTGTCGCCGTCAGCGCGGTGCTCGCCGGCGGAAAGGGTGCCTTGGGGGCCGCGTTCGGGGTCGTCCTGGTGTGCGCGGTCATGATCGCCGACCTCTTCGCTCTCCAGCACACGGCCAGGCGCTTCCCGCAGCTGTTCCAGATGATGGGCCTGGCGCTCTACATGGTGCAGTTCCTGCTGATCGCGGTCGTGCTGGCGGTGTTCAAGGACACCACGCTCTTCAGTACCAGGGCCTTCGCCTTCGCGTTGCTGGCCGCCACCCTCGTGTGGGTCGCCGCTCAGACGCGAGCCCACCTGAAGGCCAAGATTCTCTACGTGGAGCCGGAAGCGGAGCACGAACGCAAGCCCGAGGGTGCGCAGAACGTCGCGCCCGCCGGGTCCCCGACGTGATTCGTAGGGGCGGTATAAGGGCTTCCGCGCTCACCTGCTATCGTCCGGTGCCATCTGAGGCACAGCGGGCTCAGGCGGCTGAACACCCGATTTCTACGGGACGGAATCGGCCGGCCGAGCCGCTGATACCCCACACGCCGCCCGGTCGCGCGCCGACCAGCCGCACCCATACCAGTAAGACCAGTCCAGTGCCGTCCCTCGGCCTTGTGCCGCGCCGACACAACGAGGTTGCCGTACCCATGCGCCACGATGAAGGAGCTCGCGGTGAGTTCTGACCAGACGCTCGCCTTCGAGACTGACTGCCACCTCTTCGACGGGTGCGGCTTCTCGGACGTATCCCCGGGGCTTCACTCGTTCACCTTCGAGCCGCTGTTCACGGTGGGCGGTTTCGACTTCAACAAGCCGATGCTGCTGGCGCTGCTGGGCACCGTCGTTGTCGTGGCCTTCTTCTGGGCGGCCTTCGGTAAGCCCAAGGTCGTCCCCGGCAAGCTGCAGATGGTCGGTGAGGCCGGTTACGACTTCGTCCGGCGCGGCATCGTCTACGAGGCCCTCGGCAAGAAGGAGGGGGAGAAGTACGTCCCCCTCATGGTCTCGCTGTTCTTCTTCGTCTGGATCATGAACCTGTGGTCGGTCATCCCGGTGGCCCAGTTCCCGGCGACGTCGATCATCGCGTTCCCGGTCGCCCTCGCCGCGATCGTCTACATCCTGTGGCTGAGCCTGACCTTCAAGAAGCACGGCTTCGTCGGCGGCCTGAAGAACGTCTCCGGCTATGACAAGTCCCTCGGCTGGGTCCTGCCGCTGGTGATGGTGCTGGAGCTGTTCTCCAACCTCCTGATCCGGCCCTTCACCCATGCGGTCCGGCTCTTCGCCAACATGTTCGCGGGCCACGTCCTGCTGCTGATCTTCACCATCGCCAGCTGGTACATGCTGAACGGAATCGGCATCGCCTACGCCAGCATCTCGTTCGTGATGGTCATCCTGCTGACCGCCTTCGAGCTGTTCATCCAGGCGCTTCAGGCGTACGTCTTCGTCCTCCTGGCCTGCTCCTACATTCAGGGCGCTCTCGCCGAGCACCACTGAGTCGGCTGACACCACCAACTAACAGACGTCCGGTGGCCAACCCCCACCGGTCCGTGAAAGAGAAGGAAGAACGAGCATGTCTGCTGCTCTCCAGACGACCCTCGCCGTCACCGAGATCAAGGGCAACCTGGGTGCGATCGGCTACGGTCTCGCGGCCATCGGCCCCGGCGTCGGCGTCGGCATCATCTTCGGTAACGGCACCCAGGCGCTGGCCCGCCAGCCCGAGGCGGCCGGCCTGATCCGTGCCAACCAGATCCTCGGCTTCGTGCTCTGTGAGGCGCTCGCCCTGATCGGTCTGGTCATGCCGTTCGTCTACCCGACCAGCTGATCGCGGCGTACGACGAGCCGTTTTCGACGAAAGGCACTGACGTGATCGACCTGGTACAGCTGGCGAACGAGGGGGAGGCGGAAAACCCCCTCATCCCGCCGATCCCAGAGCTCGTCATCGGCCTGATCGCCTTCGCCATCGTCTTCATCTTCCTCGCCAAGAAGCTCCTCCCGAACATCAACAAGGTTCTGGACGAGCGTCGCGCGGCGATCGAGGGCGGCATGGAGAAGGCCGAGGCCGCGCAGGCCGAGGCCCAGCAGGTCCTCGAGGACTACCGCGCTCAGCTCGCCGAGGCCCGGCACGAGGCCGCGCGCCTGCGCCAGGAGGCGCAGGAGCAGGGCGCCGCGCTCATCACCGAGATGCGCGCGGAGGGTCAGCGGCAGCGCGAGGAGATCATCGCCGCCGGCCACGCGCAGATCGAGGCCGACCGCAAGCAGGCCGCGGCGACGCTGCGCCAGGACGTGGGCAAGCTCGCCACCGACCTGGCCGGCAAGCTTGTCGGCGAGTCCCTCGAGGACGCCGCCCGGCAGAGCCGCACCATCGACCGTTTCCTCGACGAGCTTGAGGAGAAGGCCGAGGCCGCCCGATGAATGGAGCGAGCCGCGAGGCACAGGCCTCCGCACGCGAGCGCTTCGACGCGCTGACGGACAACACCGCCGTCGACGCCGTGAAGCTCGCCGAGGAGCTGGCCGCCGTCACCGCGCTGCTCGACCGTGAGGTGTCGCTGCGTCGGGTCCTCACCGACCCGGCGCAGGCCGGCGAGGCCAAGGCCGAGCTGGCCGGGCGCCTGCTCGGCGGCCAGGTGGGCGGCGAGACCGTCGATCTGGTCTCCGGCATGGTCCGGTCGCGCTGGTCCAGCTCGCGTGACCTGGTGGACGCGATCGAGGAACTGGCCAGCAGCGCCGACCTCGTCGCGGCCCAGCGGGCCGACGTGCTGGACGACGTCGAGGACGAGCTGTTCCGGTTCTCCCGGATCGTCTCCGGGACGACCGAGCTGCGTGCCGCGCTGACCGACCGCGTGGCCGGCAACCAGGCCAAGGCCGAGCTGCTGAGCCGCCTGCTGGGAGGCCGGGCCAACCCGGCGACCGAGCGGCTCGTGGTCCGGCTGGTGGCACACCCGCGGGGACGTAGCCTGGAAGCGGGCCTCACCGCCCTGTCCAAGCTGGCCGCGGAGCGCCGCGACCGGATGGTCGCCGTGGTCACCTCCGCGGTGCCGCTCAGCGACCGCCAGAAGCAGCGCCTGGGCGCCGCCCTCGCCAAGCTGTACGGCCGGCAGGTCCACCTGAACCTCGACGTGGACCCCGCGGTCCTCGGCGGAGTCGTGGTACGGATCGGCGACGAGGTCATCAACGGCACCATCACGGACCGTCTCGCCGAGGCGAGCCGCCGGATGGCCGGCTGACTTCAGCCACCAACTCAACAAGCATGTAAGCGGCCCGAGTTGGGCCGACGCAGTCCTGGGGGGAAAGCCCCCGGACCCCCCAGAAACACTTCGGGCCCAACAAGGAGAGCAGGGAACCCAGATGGCGGAGCTCACGATCCGGCCGGAGGAGATCCGGGACGCGCTGGAGAACTTTGTCCAGTCGTACAAGCCGGACGCGGCCTCGCGCGAGGAGGTCGGTACGGTCAGCGTTGCCGGCGACGGCATCGCGAAGGTCGAGGGTCTTCCCTCGGCCATGGCGAACGAACTGCTGAAGTTCGAAGACGGAACGCTCGGCCTCGCCCTCAACCTCGAGGAGCGCGAGATCGGTGCGATCGTCCTCGGCGAGTTCAGCGGCATCGAGGAGGGCCAGCCGGTGCAGCGCACCGGAGAGGTCCTCTCCGTCGCCGTCGGCGAGGGCTACCTGGGTCGCGTCGTCGACCCGCTCGGCAACCCGATCGACGGCCTCGGCGAGATCGAGACCGAGGGTCGCCGCGCGCTGGAGCTGCAGGCACCGGGCGTTATGGCCCGTAAGTCCGTGCACGAGCCGATGGAGACCGGCCTCAAGGCCGTCGACTCGATGACCCCGATCGGCCGCGGCCAGCGTCAGCTGATCATCGGTGACCGCCAGACCGGCAAGACCGCCCTGGCGATCGACACGATCATCAACCAGCGCGACAACTGGCGCACCGGCGACCCGGAGAAGCAGGTCCGCTGCATCTACGTCGCCATCGGCCAGAAGGGCTCCACCATCGCGGGCGTGCGCGCCTCGCTGGAGGAGGCCGGCGCCCTGGAGTACACGACGATCGTCGCCGCCCCGGCGTCCGACCCGGCCGGCTTCAAGTACCTCGCCCCCTACACCGGCTCGGCCATCGGCCAGCACTGGATGTACCAGGGCAAGCACGTGCTGATCGTCTTCGACGACCTGTCGAAGCAGGCCGACGCCTACCGCGCCGTCTCCCTGCTGCTGCGCCGCCCGCCGGGCCGTGAGGCCTACCCGGGTGACGTCTTCTACCTGCACTCCCGCCTGCTGGAGCGCTGCGCGAAGCTCTCCGACGAGATGGGCAAGGGCTCGATGACCGGTCTGCCGATCGTCGAGACCAAGGCGAACGACGTCTCGGCGTTCATCCCGACCAACGTCATCTCCATCACCGACGGCCAGTGCTTCCTGGAGTCGGACCTGTTCAACGCGGGCCAGCGCCCGGCGCTGAACGTCGGTATCTCCGTCTCCCGTGTCGGTGGCTCCGCCCAGCACAAGGCCATGCGCCAGGTCTCCGGCCGACTCCGCGTGGACCTCGCCCAGTACCGCGAGCTGGAGGCGTTCGCCGCCTTCGGTTCCGACCTGGACGCGGCCTCCAAGTCGGCGCTGGAGCGCGGTAAGCGCATGGTCGAGCTGCTGAAGCAGGGCCAGTACGCCCCGTACGCCACCGAGGACCAGGTCGTCTCCATCTGGGCCGGCACCACCGGCCGGATGGACGACGTTCCGGTCGAGGACATCCGCCGCTTCGAGCGCGAGCTGCTGGACTACCTGCACCGGGAGCACCAGGGCCTGATGACCTCGATCCGCGAGGGCGCCAAGATGTCGGACGACACGCTCCAGGCGATCGGTGACGCCATCGCCTCGTTCAAGCAGCAGTTCGAGACCTCGGACGGCAAGCTGCTGGGTGAGGGCTGAGCATGGGCGCCCAGCTTCGGGTTTACAAGCGCCGTATCAAGTCCGTCACCGCGACCAAGAAGATCACCAAGGCGATGGAGATGATCGCCGCCTCGCGCATCGTCAAGGCGCAGCGCCAGGTGGCGGCCTCCAAGCCGTACGCGACTGAGCTCACCCGCGCGGTGACCGCGGTGGCGACCGGTTCCAATACGAAGCACCCGCTGACCACCGAGGTGGACAGCCCGGCCCGCGCCGCGGTGCTGCTCATCACGAGCGACCGCGGTCTGGCCGGCGGCTACTCCTCCAACGCCATCAAGGCGGCGGAGCGGCTCACCGAGCGGCTCACCGGCGAGGGCAAGGAGGTCGACACGTACATCGTCGGCCGCAAGGGTGTCTCGTACTACGGCTTCCGCGGCCGCAAGGTCGCGGACTCGTGGACCGGCTTCACCGACAGCCCGACGTACGCGGACGCCAAGAGGGTCGCGGGACCGCTCATCGAGTCCGTGGTCAAGGAGACCGCCGAGGGCGGCGTCGACGAGCTGCACATCGTCTTCACCGAGTTCGTCTCGATGATGACGCAGACGCCGGTCGACAACCGGCTGCTGCCGCTGTCCCTCGCCGCTGACTCGGCGGAGCCGGTCGGCAAGAGCGAGCTCCTGCCGCTGTTCGACTTCGAGCCGTCGGCGGAGGACGTCCTCGACGCCCTGCTGCCCCGGTACGTCGAGAGCCGTATCTACAACGCCCTGCTGCAGTCGGCCGCCTCCGAGCACGCCGCCCGCCGCCGGGCGATGAAGTCGGCGACCGACAACGCCGAAGAACTCATCAAGTCGCTCACGCGGCTTGCCAACGCGGCCCGCCAGGCCGACATCACCCAGGAAATCAGCGAGATCGTCGGTGGCGCGAGCGCCCTGGCCGACGCGACCGCGGGGAGTGACAAGTAATGACGACCACTGTTGAGACGGCCGCCGCCACGGGCCGCGTCGCCCGGGTCATCGGCCCGGTCGTCGACGTGGAGTTCCCCGTCGACGCGATGCCGGAGATCTACAACGCACTGCACGTCCAGGTCGCCGACCCGGCCGAGGACGGCGCGCTGAAGACCCTGACCCTCGAGGTCGCCCAGCACCTGGGTGAGGGTGTGGTCCGCGCCATCTCCATGCAGCCGACCGACGGCCTGGTCCGCCAGGCGCCGGTCACCGACACCGGCAAGGGCATCACCGTGCCGGTCGGTGACTTCACCAAGGGCAAGGTGTTCAACACCCTCGGTGAGGTGCTGAACGTTCCCGAGGAGAACGGCAAGGAGTCCGAGCGCTGGACGATCCACCGCAAGGCCCCCGACTTCGACCAGCTCGAGTCCAAGACCGAGATGTTCGAGACCGGCCTGAAGGTCGTCGACCTTCTCACCCCGTACGTCAAGGGTGGAAAGATCGGTCTGTTCGGTGGCGCGGGTGTGGGCAAGACCGTCCTCATCCAGGAAATGATCATGCGTGTGGCCAAGCTGCACGAGGGCGTTTCCGTGTTCGCCGGCGTCGGTGAGCGCACCCGTGAGGGCAACGACCTCATCCAGGAGATGGAGGAGTCCGGCGTTCTCGACAAGACCGCGCTGGTCTTCGGCCAGATGGACGAGCCCCCGGGCACCCGTCTGCGCGTCGCCCTGGCCGGTCTGACCATGGCGGAGTACTTCCGCGATGTGCAGAAGCAGGACGTGCTGTTCTTCATCGACAACATCTTCCGCTTCACCCAGGCCGGTTCCGAGGTGTCCACCCTGCTCGGCCGCATGCCGTCCGCGGTGGGTTACCAGCCGAACCTGGCGGACGAGATGGGCCTCCTCCAGGAGCGCATCACCTCGACCCGTGGTCACTCGATCACCTCGATGCAGGCGATCTACGTCCCCGCGGACGACCTGACCGACCCGGCCCCGGCGACCACCTTCGCGCACCTGGACGCCACCACCGTGCTGTCGCGTCCGATCTCGGAGAAGGGCATCTACCCGGCGGTGGACCCGCTGGACTCGACGTCCCGCATCCTGGACCCGCGCTACATCACGCAGGAGCACTACGAGGCCGCCTCGCGCGTCAAGGGGATCCTGCAGAAGTACAAGGACCTCCAGGACATCATCGCCATTCTCGGTATCGACGAGCTCGGCGAAGAGGACAAGCTGGTCGTGCACCGCGCCCGTCGTGTGGAGCGCTTCCTGTCGCAGAACACCCACGCGGCGAAGCAGTTCACCGGCGTCGACGGCTCGGACGTTCCGCTGGACGAGTCCATCGCCGCGTTCAACGCGATCTGCGACGGTGAGTACGACCACTTCCCCGAGCAGGCCTTCTTCATGTGTGGTGGTCTTGAGGACCTGAAGAAGAACGCCAAGGAGCTGGGCGTCTCCTGAGCCTCGCAGCTCTGGGAGAGGGGCGGCTCGGCCCCGTCAGCGGGGCCCGTCCCCGCCCCTCTCCGTACGCCCGTTATTCTTTGACAGAACACCTGCCATACCCGGCAGGTGGAGACCCGAGGAGCCACGTTGGCTGCTGAGCTGCACGTCGAGCTGGTCGCGGCGGACCGGAGTGTCTGGTCCGGCGAGGCCACCTTGGTCATCGCGCGCACCACATCGGGTGACATCGGCGTCATGCCCGGCCACCAGCCGCTGCTCGGTGTGCTGGAGTCCGGCCCGGTGACCATCCGTACGAGCGACGGCGGCACGGTCGTCGCCGCGGTGCACGGTGGCTTCATCTCGTTCGCGGACGACAAGCTCTCGCTGCTCGCCGAGATCGCGGAGCTGTCCGACGAGATCGATGTCGAGCGCGCGGAGCGGGCATTGGAGCGTGCGAAGGGCGAGGCAGACGCCGCCGCCGAGCGCCGCGCCGAGGTCCGGCTCCGTGCGGTGGCGGTCGTGCACTGAGCCCGTCACGGACAGTACAGATCCTCAGCCGCGGATCGCGCTGGAATTCTCCAGGGTGGTCCGCGGCTGAGGCAGTGCAGGTGCGGTTTTTCCGGATGACGCGAGGAGGTCGGTGAAGATGGTCCTCGCCCTGCTCGTGAGCGGCGTGGTCGTCACGCTGGTTCTGGTGGGACTCTTCGTCTTCGGTCTGCGTCGGCGGCTGATCCAGCGGTCCGGCGGGACGTTCGACTGCAGTCTGCGGTGGAACGCGCCGGAGGACGGGGTCGAGCCCAGCGGCAAGGGCTGGGTGTACGGCGTGGCGCGCTACAGCGGTGACCGGATCGAGTGGTTCCGGGTCTTCTCCTACGCGCCCCGGCCGCGCCGGGTCCTGGAGCGTGCCTCCATCGAGGTGCTGGAGCGCCGCACCCCCCAGGGCGAGGAGGAGCTGGCCCTGCTCTCCGACGCCGTGGTGCTGGCCTGCCTGCACAGCGGTACGCGCCTGGAGCTGGCGATGAGTGAGGACGCGCTGACCGGGTTCCTGGCCTGGCTGGAGGCGGCGCCGCCCGGCCAGAGAGTCAATGTGGCGTGAGCAGCCTGCAGAAACGTTGAGAGGCCGGGGAGGCGGGGGCGACACCGCCTCCCCGGCCGGTTCATGGCCGGGCCGCCGAACGGCTAGCGCAGTCCGCTGTCGATCGCCGCGGCCAGCTCACCATTGCCGGTGTCGCCGCTGAACTCCCAGAAGAACGCGCCGCCGAGGCCCTGCTGCTTCACGTATTCCATCTTTTTGGCGATGGTGGCCGGGGTGTCGTAGCTCCACCACTGGGTGCCGCAGTGGGCGTACGCCGTTCCTGCGACCTCCCCGTTGGCCGGGCATCTGCCCTTGAGCTGCTTGTAGTCCTCGATGCCCTGTTCGTACGTGCCGGGCGCGGGGCCGGTGGCCGTGCCGCCGGGCTCCTTCTGGGTGACCCCGGTCCAGCCGCGTCCGTAGAACCCGATGCCCAGGTTCAGCTTGGCCGACGGTACGCCCTTGCCCTTGAGTTTCCGCACAGCGGCGTCGGAGTCGAAGCCCTCCTGGGGGATGCCGCTGTAGGAGGTGAGCGGCGAGTGCGGGGCGGTGGGGCCCTGCGCCGCCCAGGCGCCGAAGAAGTCGTACGTCATGACGTTGTAGAAGTCGACGTACGTGGCGGCTCCGGCGTAGTCGGCGGCGTCGATCTTGCCGCCGTTCGAGGCGTCGGCGGTGATGGCCGCGGTGACCAGTTGCTTCCCGAACTTGGCGCGCATCGCCTGCATCATGTTCCGGAAGGCCGCCGGGCCGCTGGTGTCGCAGGACAGGCCGCAGGCGTTGGGGTACTCCCAGTCCAGGTCGATGCCGTCGAAGAGGCCGGCCCAGCGCGGGTCGTTGACCAGGTCGTAACACGACTGGGCGAACGCGGCCGGGTTCTGTACGGCCTGGCCGAAGCCGCCGGACCACGTCCAGCCGCCGAAGGACCACAGGATCTTGAGGTGCGGGTACTTCGCCTTCAGCTTCTTGAGCTGGTTGAAGTTGCCGCGCACCGGCTGGTCCCAGGTGTCGGCGACGCCGTCGACGCTCTGGTCGGCGGTGTACGCCTTGTCGTAGGCCGCGTAGGAGTCACCGATGGCGCACTTGCCGCCCTGCACGTTGCCGAACGAGTAGTTGATGTGCGTGATCTTGGCGGCCGTTCCGGAGGTGACCAGGTTCTTCACGTGGTAGTTGCGGCCGTAGACGCCCCACTCGGTGAAGTAGCCGAGCTTGACCATGGCGCTGGGGTCCGGGCCCGGCCCGGGATCCGGATCGCCGGGGTCGGGGTCGCCGGGGTCGCCCGGGTCCGTACCGCCGTCGCAGGAGCCGCCGTTGAACGTGCAGCCGGTGGGGCTGCCGCCGCCGGTGCCGTTGAAGCCGAAGGTCACGGAGGCTCCGGGGGCGAGGGAGCCGTTCCAGCTCTTGTTCCTGGCGGTCCAGTGGTTTCCGGCGCGGGTGACGTCGGCGTTCCAGGCGGACGTCACGGTGGTGCCGGAGGGGAAGTCCCACTCGACGGTCCAACTGCTCAGCGTCGTGGTGCCGGTGTTCTTCACCGTCCACTTGCCTTCGAAGCCGCTGCCCCAGTCGGAGGCCTTGGCGTACGTGGCGGTCGCGGACTCGGCCGCGTGGGAGGGGGCCGCCGATGCCAGGCCGAGGAGCCCGGCGAGGGGGAGGACGAGTGCGGCCAGAGCCGCGGTGGCTCTGTGCCGCGCGGGCTTGGTGCGTAGGGAGGTTCCAGATCTCACGGATGCTCCTCGTACGGGGGAAGGGGAGGTACGGGGGAACCTGCGCCGCCCGGTGAGCGTGGTGCCGTGGGGAGCTCACCGCAGTGAGGGGAGCGTAGAAAGGTCTGGACCAACGGTCAAGAGGTCTGGACCACTTGATCAGCTCAGACGCCCAACTCCTGGGCCAGCACCGCGGCCTGCACCCTGCTGCGCAGCTCCAACTTGGCGAGCAGCCTGCTGACATGCGTCTTGACCGTGGCCTCCGCCATCGACAGCCGCTCGCCGATCTCCGCGTTGGACAGCCCCTGCCCCAGGCAGCCGAGGACCTCCCGCTCCCGGCGGGTGAGTGCCTCCAGGACGGCGGGGTCGGGCGCGCCGGGGGTGCGCACGGCCCGCGGGCGGGCGAACTCGGCGATCAGCCGCCGGGTCACGGCCGGGGCGATCAGGCCCTCGCCGCGCGCCACCGTCCGTACCGCGTCGACCAGTTCATCGGCCTCGCAATCCTTGAGCAGGAACCCGGCGGCGCCCGCCCGCAGCGCCCCGAAGACGTACTCGTCCAGGTCGAAGGTGGTCAGCACCAGGACGTCGGCCAGCCCTTCGTCGACCACCTGGCGGGTGGCCGAGACCCCGTCCAGGCGCGGCATCTGGACGTCCATCAGCACCAGGTCGGGCCGCAGCTCGCGGGCCAGTCGCACCGCCTCCTCGCCGTCGGCGGCCTCGCCCACCACCGCCACGCCCTCGGCCGAGCGCAGGATCAGTACCAGTCCGGCACGGACCGCGGTCTGGTCCTCGGCGACGAGTACCCGGATCGTCATGGGTGGTTGCTCCCTTCGTCGACGGGCAGCACGGCCCGCACCTGCCAGATCTCGCCGTCCGGCCCGGCGGCCGGTCCGGCCTCGAACTCCCCGTGCAGCAGCGCCACCCGCTCCCGCATGCCGATCAGCCCGGCGCCCGACCCCGGTGCCCGAGGGTCGGGACGGTCCCCCAGCGGGTTGGTCACCCGCACCCGCAGCGGACCGCCGTCGCGGGACAGCTCCACCACCGCCTCGCCGGGCGCGGCGTGCTTGAGCGCGTTGGTCAGCGATTCCTGGACGATGCGGTACGCGGCCAGCTCCACCGGCGCGGGCAGCTTCCCGGATCCCGGCGGCCGCGTGTCGTCCAGCCGGAACCGCAGCCCGCTGGCCGCCCCGTTGGTACGGGCCTGCCGCAGCAGCGCGTCCAGCGCGTCGAGGGTGGGCGCGGCGGCGGGCTCCGCTTCGGCGCCCGCGTCCCGCAGCAGCCCGATGAGGCGCCGCATCTCTGCCAGGCCCTGCACGCTGTTCTCCCGGATGACGCCGAGTGCCTGCTGGGAGGCGGCCGGGTCCTTGATGGACAGGGCCGCGGTGGAGTGGATGGCGATGGCCGAGAGGTGGTTGGCGACCATGTCGTGCAGCTCGCGCGCCATGCGGGCGCGCTCGGCCGTCACCGCCTGGACGCGGTCCATCTCGGCGAGCAGCGCGGTCTGTTCGGCGCGCAGCCGCGCGGCCTCGGCCGCCTCCCGGTGGTTGCGGATGATCGCACCGGTCCAGGCGGGCGTGACGGTGAGCACGGCGGCGCCGACGCCGATCAGCAGCGCCTCGGGCTCCCGCATCAGCGCCAGCGGGACGACGGTGGCCAGTGCCGTGAACAGCTCGGTGGCCCGGGGCAGTAGACGGGCCGCGGCGGGCGGCCCGTACAGCACGGCCGCGTACACCAGATCCGTGAACATCGCGATGTTGGCGATGAGGGAGCCGGCGCACAGATCGAGCGCCAAGGCCGCCGTCCCGATCGCCAGGCCCGTGCACGGAGCCGTATGCCGCAGCAGCTCGCAGCCGGACATCACGGCCAGCGAGACCAGGAGCAGCCACCCGGGCAGCCCCGGCAGGCCGCCCCCCGCGTTGGTCAGCCCGAGGCCGTACAGCACCAGTCCGCCGAGCAGCCCGGCGGCGCAGATCAACACGTCGTCGCGGTGCGGACGGCGGGCGGCGGGTGGCGGCATGGGTCCATCACAGCACGTGGGGCGAGGTGCCGGCGTCCGCTCACGGGCGGGCGGGGCGCCGGGCGCAGTACATCGAAGGATGCAGTCCGGGTTCGTCAGTGGCGACGACGCGACGGGGGTGGTGCGTGCGGGACGGTGGCGGGGAGGGAGAGGAGAACCGCTGTGATCGTCACGCTGGTCATCATCTGTGAGGTCGGCTTCTGGGTGCTGCTGGCCGCCGGGCTGGCGCTGCGCTACCTGGCCAGGATGCCGAAGGCGGGCGCCGCCGTGCTCCTGTGCGAGCCGCTGCTGGAGCTGGTGCTGCTCGTGGCGACCGCGATCGATCTGAAGAACGGCGCGGAGCCCGACTGGAAGCACGGGATCGCCGCGGTCTACATCGGCTTCTCGGTGGCCCTGGGCCACCGCACCATCAAGTGGGTCGACGCCCGCTTCGCCCATCGCTTCGCGGGCGGTCCGCCGCCGGCGCGGAAGCCGAAGTACGGCACCGCGCGCACGGTGCACGAGTGGAAGGAAGCGTCCCTGTGGATCCTGGCGGCGTGCATCGCGATCGGCCTGTTGCAGGGGGCGATCTGGTACGTGGGCGACGAGGGGGACATCGGGTCGCTGCGGGAGTGGCAGCACAGGATGCTCTTCGTCATCGGCATCAACGTGATCATCGCACTGAGCTACACGCTCTGGCCGAAGAAGGAGCGGGGGAGCGGCGAGAAGGCGGTATCCGGGACCGACGCGGGGGAGCTGTCCCGGACACCGGCCGAGCGCTGAGTCAGCGGTTCTCGCCCGGGACCCAGAGGACGTCCCCCAGCTCCTTGTTGGCCGTGCGCGCGAGGATGAACAGCAGGTCCGACAGCCGGTTGAGGTACGTCGCGGTGAGGGGGTTCATGACGTCCTCGTACTCGGCGAGCGCCGCCCACGTGGAGCGCTCGGCGCGCCGCACCACCGTGCACGCCTGGTGCAGCAGCGCCGCCCCGGGCGTGCCGCCGGGGAGGATGAAGCTGCGCAGCTTCTCCAGGTCGGCCAGGAACCGGTCGCAGTCGGCCTCCAGCTTGTCGATGTAGCTCTGCTCGACGCGCAGCGGCGGGTACTTGGGGTTCTCCACGACCGGCGTCGACAGGTCCGCGCCGACGTCGAACAGGTCGTTCTGCACGCGGACCAGGACCTTGGTGACCTCGGCCGGCAGGGAGCCGAGGGCGATGGCCACCCCGATCGTGGCGTTCGCCTCGTTCGCGTCGGCGTACGCGGAGATCCGCAGGTCGGTCTTGGCGGTGCGGCTCATGTCACCGAGGGCGGTGGTGCCCTTGTCCCCGGTACGCGTATAGATGCGGGTGAGATTGACCATGCTCCGAGCCTACGCGCCGGTGGCCCGCCGGGGCCGCCCGCGTACCGCCGTGCGCCGGGCCGCTATGCCCCCGCCTTCCGGAACAGCCGGGTGCCGATCGTCACGGAGACCAGGGCCAGCGCGGCGGCGACCAGGGCGGCGAGCGCGACCTTCCCGTCCCCGTAGTCGCCGACGAAGGCCGCCCGTACGCCGTCGACGAGGTAGCGGAACGGCACGAAGTGGGAGACGGCGTCCAGCCAGTCCGGCGCGAGCGCCATGGGCAGCAGGATCCCGGAGAGCAGCATCGCGGGCAGGTTGACGGCGTTGATGACGGGGGCGAACTCCTGCGGGGTGCTGACGCGCATGGCCAGCGCGTACGACAGCGAGGCCAGTGAGATGGTCAGCGCGCCGACGAAGAGGAAGCCGAGGAACACGCCGAACAGCGGGGCGCGCAGCCCCATCGCGACGGCGACGAGCACCAGCAGCAGCGACTGGACGAAGAGGGCGACGACGTCCTTCAGCACCCGCCCCATCAGCAGGGCCAGCCGGCTGACGGGTGTGACCCGCATCCGTTCGATGACGCCCCACTGCTTCTCGATGAGGATGCCGAAGCCCGCGAAGGCGGCGGAGAACAGGCCGAGCTGGATGAGCAGACCGGGCACGAGTGTCTGCCAGGAGTCGCCGCACCCGCCGAGCGGCACGTCCTTCAGCAGCGGGCCGAAGAAGACGAGGAAGAGCAGGGGTTGCAGCAGTCCGAAGACGAGGCCGAGTTTGGAGCGCAGCGTCTGGCGGCCGTAGCGGCCGAAGACCAGAAGGGTGTCGGAGGCGACGTGGGCCATCGGTGGTGACTCCTGTGCGGTACGGGCCGGTGGGCGGCGGGCGGGTCAGCGGGCGGGTCAGACGGCGACGGGGGCGGCGTCCCGTGGCGCGGCGCGGCGCCCGGTGATCGCGATGAAGGTGTCCTGGAGGCTGACCTGGGGTGAGCCGCCGTACTCCGTCTTCAGCCGCTCGGGGGTGCCTTCGGCGATGACCCGGCCGCCGTCGACCACGACGAGCCGGTCGGCGAGCGCGTCCGCCTCGTCGAGGTAGTGGGTGGTCAGGAAGACGGTCATGCCCTGCTCGGCGCGGAGCCGGCGGATCAGCTCCCACAGGTCGGCGCGGCTGCCCGGGTCCAGCCCGGTCGTCGGCTCGTCCAGGAAGAGGATCTCGGGCCGGTGGGTGAGGCCCATGGCGATGTCCAGGCGGCGGCGCTGACCGCCGGACAGGGCGGCGCACTTGCGGTCCAGCAGGTCGGTCAGGTCCAGGTCGGCGGCGAGTTCCAAGGCGCGGGCGGCGGCCCGCGCCTTGGTCAGCCGGTACAGGCGGCCCTGGGTGACCAGCTCCTCCCGTACGGAGACGTCGGGGGCGACGCCGCCGGACTGGGCGACGTATCCGATCTTCATGCGCACCCCGGCGGGGTCGCGGGCCAGGTCGTGCCCGGCGACGGTCGCGCTGCCGCCGGTGGGGGCGAGCAGCGTGGTGAGCATCCGCAATGTGGTGGTCTTGCCCGCTCCGTTGGGGCCGAGGAAGCCGAGGATCTCGCCGCGCTCGACGGTCAGGTCGATCCCGCGGACCGCTTCGACGGGGCCGCGCTTGGTCTGGAAGGTCCGGGCGAGCCCGGAGGTGGTGATGCAGGGCTGGTTCGGCATGCGGCCAGAAAAACATAGCCACTGAAAATTTGCAATGACTCCAAAGATTGAGTGACTCCAATGCGGATAGCATGGAGGCATGACCGGCACGGCGCGCGCAGCAGAAGAGGGGCTCAGGGAGCGGAAGAAGCGGCAGACCAGGCAGCACATCTCGGACATCGCCACGGGGCTGTTCCTGGAGCGCGGCTTCGAGGCCGTGACCATCGCCGAGATCGCCGAGGCGGCGGAGGTCTCCGTCAATACGGTCTACAACTACTTCCCCGCCAAGGAAGACCTGTTCTTCGACCGCCAGGAGGAGAAGGTCCAGCACCTCTCGCGTGTCATCGAGGCGCGCGAGGTGGGCGAGTCCGCCGCCCGTGCGGTCCTGCGCGACCTCCGCGGCAGCCTTGAGGAGGGGACCAGCGACGGGCTGCGGCCGGAGTTCAGGCGCTTCATGCGGGTCATCCGCGAGTCGGCTGCCCTGACGGCCCGGGTGACCGTCATTCACGAGCTCATCTGCCACGAGGTGGACGCCACCCTCCGGCGGGAGACCGGCGCCGGTCCGGACGATCCGCTGCCCAGGCTCGTGGCCAGCCAGCTGTCCTGGGTCGCGTCCGTCGTCCACAGCAGCGTGATTCGGCTCATCGCGGCCGGCCGCGATCCCGAGGACGTGGCCCGGGAGGTCCTCGGCAGACTCGACCTCGTGGAGGCGATGCTGGGCGAGCTCACTCTCAACTATGCGGTGAAGAACACACCGTGACGCGCCTTACTTCCTGATGCGGCCGGGGGTGAACGGACGTTAAGGTCCGGCCAATAGCGTCGAGGAGAGGTGTGTGTCGTGGCGAAGAAGCTCGCCGTCATCGGAGCCGGACTGATGGGGTCCGGCATCGCGCAGGTCTCGGCCCAGGCCGGGTACGACGTGGTCCTGCGCGACGTCACGGACGAGGCCCTCGCCCGGGGCATCGGCGGCATCGAGGCGTCGTACGAGAAGTTCGTCTCCAAGGGCAAGCTGGCCGCCGACGCCGCCGAGCAGGCCCTCGCCAGGATCACCACCACCACCGACCTGGACGCGGCCGTCGACGCGGACATCGTCGTCGAGGCCGTCTTCGAGAAGATCGAGGTCAAGCAGGAGATCTTCCGCACCCTCGACGGCCTGGTGAAGGACGAGACCGTCCTCGCGTCCAACACCTCCGCCATCCCGATCACCAAGATCGCGGCGGCCACGCAGCGCCCGGAGCGGGTCGTCGGCACCCACTTCTTCTCGCCCGTGCCGATGATGCAGCTGTGCGAGCTGGTGCGCGGCTACAAGACCAGCGACGAGACGCTCGCCGCGGCCCGCGCGTTCGCCGAGGGCGTCGGCAAGACCTGCATCGTGGTCAACCGCGATGTCGCGGGCTTCGTCACCACCCGGCTGATCTCGGCGCTCGTCGTGGAGGCGGCCAAGCTCTACGAGTCGGGCGTCGCCAGCGCCGAGGACATCGACGTCGCGTGCAAGCTGGGCTTCGGCCACGCCATGGGGCCGCTGGCCACCACCGACCTCACCGGCGTGGACATCCTGCTGCACGCCACGGGCAACATCTACACCGAGACCCAGGACGAGAAGTTCGCGCCGCCGGAGATCATGCGCCGGATGGTCGACGCGGGTGACATCGGACGCAAGAGCGGGCAGGGCTTCTACCAGTACTGATATCCCCCGTTTGGGGGATATCCCGGGCGGGTGGGACCCCGCCCCCGCGGCCTGATCCCCGCTGCTCCAGCCGACCGGTCACCGTTGCGGTGGAGGGCCCGGAATCCCCGGAAGCCCCCTGTTCCAGCGGGCGGCGCCCTCATCTGATGAAGCATCAGATGGGGGCGCCTCACCCTCACGGGTGAATTCGGTATCGGTTCGCTTACAGGCGGCAACTTTGCCGTGTGAGAGGCAGTCAGTTCTGTAGACACATAGGCGCACCAACGACCGCGTCGCAGCACATCAGGGAGCGCATATGTACATCAGGGGCGACCACGCCGAGCTGGTCGTCGGGGGCCGCCTCGACGTCCGAAGCGCGGCGGACGCCCGTACGGTCCTGCACCGCGCCGTCGACTCCGGCCGCGGCGACCTGGTGCTCGACCTCTCCGCACTGGACTCGTGGGACGCCACCGGGCTCGGCGTCATCATGGGGGCGCATCGCCGGGCCGGACGAGCGGGCCGCAGGCTCGTCCTGCGCGGGGTGCCGCCCCAGATGCAGCGCCTGCTCGTGGCCACAAGGCTGCACCGCATCCTCGCGATCGAAGGCGGCCTGGAGGCGGAGTCCCTGCCGCGCGCCTGACCGGGTACCCGTCGACGTATGACCGAGGACTCGTCCAAGAGGTGACCGGGACCGTCCCGCAGATATGACCGGGGACTCGTCCGGGTATGACCTGGGACCCGTCCGGCAGATACGACTGCGACTCGTCCGGGTATGACCGGCGACCCGCTCGCGCATGACCGCGGACTCTCCGAAGAGCGGCGGGGCGCCGCCACAGCGGCCCCGGTCGCTGGATAACCTGAGACGGTCTGGGGTTCGGTTCTCCGCCGCATACCCAATGCCCTCGGCGGGCACCGGACCCGGAAACGGTCGGAGGGATACCCTCTTGCACCGGCCCCGGGGGGTGCCGACGGGCCGGGGAGGCAGACAGCACGCCACGCATCTGGGGGCTTGAACCATGGAGCCGACGAATATGGGACCGGACGAGCACGGGCACGACGACCCGGGCCGCGCAGACGACGACGGCGGCCCCGCGCCGCTGCCGCCCCGGGACCTGTCGCCGCCACCCGGCGTCGCCAGAACCGCACGGATCGTCAGCGGCGACCACGTCCTGACGGTCAACCCCGTCGACGGCAGCGAGATAGAGCCCTGCGCTCCCGGGGAACGCCCCGAGCCGCCCGGCCGCCGCGGCGCCCGGGAGCGGGCCGAGCACAGACGCGCCGCCACCCCGCCGCCGCTGCCCTCGGGCACCCCCGGCGCCCCCGGCCCCGACACGCCGATGCTGGAGCGGAACGAGGAGCGCGTACGCCTGGGCCGGCTGCTCTCCCGAGGCCGCTCGGTACGCGTCACCGGGCCCTCCGGAGCCGGCCGCACCGCCCTGCTGGACGCCGTCGCCGCCGACTGCGACGACCTGGCACCCGACGGCGTCGTACGGCTCTGCGGCCGCCACCGCACCCCCACCGACCTGCTGTACGAGCTCTACGCCACGGTCCACGACGCCCCCACCTACCGGCCGGACCGGGACGGGCTGCTGGCCGCCGTCGCCGAGATCGGCGCGGTCGTGGTCCTGGACGACATCGAATTCGGCGGCACGGCGCTGGACGAGTTCCTCGACGCCACCCCCGAGTGCGCCTTCCTGATCTCCGCCACCCCCGACGTCGCCGCCCCGTCCGCCGACTCCCACCTGGAGGAGGTCTTCCTCGGCGGCCTCAGCCGCACCGCCTGCCTGGAACTGCTGGAGCGGGCCGCGCAGCGGCCGCTGACGGAGGACGAGGCGAACTGGGCCGCCGACCTGTGGTTCGAGTCCGAGGGGCTGCCGCTGCGCTTCGTCCAGGCCGGTGCCCTGCTGCGGTTGGGAGCATCCGCCGGCGCCGGAAACCCCCGCGGCGGCCTGCCCTCCCTGGCCGACGGCGCCGCCCCCGCCGTGCTGCTCGCCTCCCGGCTCAGCGAGGCGGCGCGCGACACCCTGCGGCTCGCGATCGCGATCGGTGGCGAGGTCCCGGCCCAGGCGCACCTGCCCGCCCTGTCCGGCGACACCCACGCCGACGCGGCCATCGCCGAACTCGCCGCGTGCGGCCTGATCACCTCCGCCGGTCCCGGCTACCGGCTCGCGGCCGGAGTGGCGGCGCGGCTCAGCGACGCCGGACACGCCGACAGGGCCCCCGCACACGCGCAGCGCCTCGCCCAGCACTACGCCTGGTGGACCGGGCACCCCTCGGTCACCCCCGACCGGGTCGCCCGGGAGTCCGACGCGATCCTCGCCACCCTCACCGCCCTCATGGCCGGGCAGGAGGCCGGGCACTCCAGCGCCGCCGTGCTGCTGGCCCGTACGGCGGCGCCCGCGCTGGCCACCGCGCTGCACTGGAGCGCCTGGGAGCGCACCCTGCGGCACGGCCAGGCGGCCGCGCGGCTGGCGGGCGAGGTCGCCGAACAGGCCTACTTCCACCACGAACTGGGCGTGCTCGCCCTGTGCACCGGCAACCTGGACCGGGCGCGGGCCGAACTGGAGGCGTCCATCGGGCTGCGCGGCGTACTCGCCGACAAACGCGGCGCGGTCGCGGGCCGCCGGGCCCTCGCGCTGGTGGCCGACCGCACGGCCCGCCCGGCGCCGCCGGCCCCCGCGGGCGTACCCGGTGACGCGCCCACCGAAGAACTGCCGCCGATGCCTCCCGCCCCCGCCCCCGCCCCCGCGTACCCGGCGTCCGCGAAGGAGACCACGGCCGCCACCGAGCCGCTCGGCGCCGTGCCCGCCCCGGCACCCGGCACCGCTCCGGCACTCGGCACCACCCCGTCGTCCGCGGCGGCCGCCGCGGGCGGCGGCGCGCCCGGCGGCACCGGGAAGCGCGGCCGCGGCCTGCCACTGGCCGCGGCGCTGGGCGGCGCCCGGCGCAACATGGTCGCGGCCGGAGCGGGCGCCCTGCTGGTGGCCGTCCTCGGCACGGTCGTCACCCTCGGCGCCACCTCGGACGACGACGAGTCGCCCTCGAACACGACCCGGCCGGACAGCACGACCTCCCAGCCGGACGACGCGAACAACTCGGGGCTGCCCGAGGAGACCACGCCCCCCGGCACCACCGGCGGCCCCCGCCCGGGCACGAGCGGCAACCCGACGACGCCGGCGTCCCCCGGGGCGACCGGCAGCGCCGGAACCAGCGGTGCGCCGACCACCGGCGCTCCGTCGACGAGCGGAGACCCGTCCTCCCCGAGCACGACCCGCCCGCCGTCGTCGTCCCGGCCGCCGTCCACCACGAAGCCCCCGACCACGACGAAGCCCCCGACCACCACCAAGCCTCCGACGACGACCAAGCCGCCGACGACGAAACCGCCGACGACGTCACCGACGGAGCCGACACCCACCAACACCGCCACGTCCGCGCCCACGAACGGCGCCTCGACGACAGCCAGCGGGGCCCCCTCGGCCTCCGCCACCACGGCGGACTCAGGCTCCCCGGCCTGACCGCCACCGCACGCGAAACGCCGGACGGGCTCGTGTCCACGAGCCCGTCCGGCGTTCAACTGGCGACCGGGGTCCGCAGCGCCCCGAAGGACGCCGCCTCCGGACGGCGGCCTAGAAGAGCCGCAGTTTGTCGTCCTCGATGCCGCGCAGCGCGTTGTAGTCCAGCACCACGCACCCGATGCCGCGGTCCGTCGCCAGCACCCGCGCCTGCGGCTTGATCTCCTGCGCCGCGAAGACGCCCTTCACCGGCGCCAGGTGGGGATCGCGGTTCAGCAGCTCCAGATAGCGAGTGAGCTGCTCCACGCCGTCGATCTCGCCCCGCCGCTTGATCTCCACGGCGACCGTCGCCCCGTCCGCGTCCCGGCAGAGAATGTCCACGGGGCCAATGGCAGTGGCGTATTCCCGCCGAATAAGCGTCCAGCCGGCGCCGAGTGTCTCGATCCGATCGGCGAGCAGTTCCTGAAGGTGCGCTTCCACGCCGTCCTTGATCAGGCCCGGATCCACCCCGAGTTCATGCGAGGAGTCGTGCAGGACTTCCTCCATGGTGATGATGAGCTTCTCGCCCGCCTTGTTCACAACCGTCCACACAGAGCCGTCCCCCTCCTTGAGGGTGCACGGCGGGGACATCCAGTTCAGGGGTTTGTAGGCCCGGTCGTCCGCATGAATCGACACACTGCCGTCGGCCTTGACGAGGATGAGCCGGGGGGCCGAGGGGAGGTGGGCCGTGAGACGGCCCGCGTAGTCCACGGAGCAACGGGCGATGACGAGACGCATGGTCGGCAACGCTACTCGACGGCGGGCGGTGCACGCGATTCGTCCACCGATGGTGCTGTTCGACATTGGCTGGTTGTGTGTGCATTCTCCTGGTGTCGACGCTGTGGCCGAATTACCGTTGAAGCGGGCGGTCGTCGTACGGGCACGCTGCGTGAGTCGACCGCTCGCCCATCCCTGAGACCCTGGTCCCCGGGGTCGCGAGAGGAGAACCCAATGTCGCTGGACGTCTCACCGGCCCTCCTCGAACAGGCCGAGCGAGGCGAGGTCGACGAAGCGGCTTTCGTCGACTGCGTCCGGACCTCCCTGCCGTACGCGTGGGAGATGATCAGCTCTCTGGTGGCCCAGCTCAAGGTTGACGGCGGCGACTTCGCCGACAACCAGACGCCCCCGCCGGACGAGCGCGCGCGCGGTCAGCTGCTGCGGGCACTGGCGAGCGACGCGATCCGTGGTGCGCTGCAGCGGCACTTCGGAGTGCGGCTCGCGTTCCAGAACTGCCATCGGGTGGCGGTGTTCCCCTTGGACGCCTCGGCCGACGAGCGCCTGGCCCGGTTCACGTCCATACGAGGGCAGCTGCTCAACCAGTCACCCGAACTGCGCGACTGCTGACGTACCTTGGCTGCCGCTCCGGGGTGGGAGGTGCTTTTCAAAGCAGGAGCGGCAGCAACCCACGACAGCGCCACACCGCCTTCGGCGGTCGGCGGCGCGCGTCAGCCCAGCAGGGGCAGCACATCCTGCCCGAGCCGCTGGACGTTCTGCTCGGTGGTCGCCAGATCCCCCGAGCCCTCGACCAGCAGGGCGAACCGACGGATGCCGGTGCGCTCCGCGGTGGCCGCCAGCCGGTCCGCGCACAACCCCGGCGGCCCGACCGGGTGCAGCCCGCACAGCATCTCCGTGTACGCCTGGGGGTCACGCATCGCGCGGTGCCGGCCGTCGACGGTCGTATGCGCGGCCAGTCCCTGGCGCAACCAGCCCGGCATGGCCTTCGCCAGCGTCTCGGCGGCCTCGGCCCGGCTGTCCGCGATCTGCGCCACCCCGGCCGAGACATGCTCCGCCGTCGCCACCGCCTCGGTCGGGTGGCCCGCCGCCCGCGCGCACTCCCGCCACAAAGCGACCATGTCGGCCTTCTCCTCGTCCCCGCAGTGCATCCCCAGCAGCATCGGCAGCCCGCGCTCGGCCGCGAGCCGGACACTGCCGGGCGAGGTGCAGGCCACGACCACCGGAGGCCCGCAGACCTCCTGCCCCTCCAAAGGCTCGTCGGAGCGCGGCACGACCGGCACCTCGCGGAAGGCGAAGCGCTCCCCGTCCGCGCCCACGCGCGGCTCCCGCAACCAGCGCAGCAGCAGGTCCAGCGATTCCGGGAAGCCCTCCTCGTACGCCTTCAGACCCGTGCCGAAGACCTCCAGGTCCACCCACGGCCCGCCGCGCCCGACCCCCAGGGTGAAGCGGCCGCCGGAGGCGAGATGCAGCAGCGCCGCCTGCTCGCCCAGAGCGACGGGATGCGCGGTGGACAGCACGCTCACGGCCGTGCCGACCCCTATCCGCCGGGTACGTCCGAGCATCAGCGCGGCGAGGGTGGCGGCGGACGGGCACACTCCGTACGGAACGAAGTGGTGCTCGGCGAGCCAGACCGCGTCCAGCCCCGCCGCCTCCGCGACGTCGGCGGACCGGATCGCCCGGTGCAACGCCTCCGCCTGGCCCTGGCCCGGGAATTGAGCGGCCAGGATGAATGCCCCAACGCGCATGTCGCTCTCTGCCTCCTCTTACGGCTCGGCGCTCCGAACGCGCACCCCCTTACTGGCAACAACGCCTGACACGTGCCAAGGGCACGGCCTGGTACGGAAGTTTTCAGATGATCACAGAGGGCCTGTGGACATCGCGCTCCGGCCCTGTGACGAAGCCGCGTACGCTGGTCACAGTCCGTAGCCCAACAGCCCTTCCGAGGTGCCCCATGTCACCACGCCGGAACCGCCCGCAAGGCGGTGGAACAGCCCCCGCCCATGATCCCGGGCCCCGAGACCGCCACGGCCTGGAGCAGACCGAGACCTGGCAGGACGAGGAGTGGGTGGTGCGGCGCATCGCCGGCGGCGGCGCCGCCAAGCACTACCGCTGCCCCGGCTGCGACCAGGAGATCCCGCCCGGGAGACCGCATGTCGTCGCCTGGCGGCAGCACTCCGGGGCGGACGACCGGCGGCACTGGCACACGGCCTGCTGGAACGCGCGAGACCGCCGGAGCGCGCGGCTCCAGCGGTCTCGTAACGCGCCGAGATATTGAGCGGCGGGGGACCCGGCGGGCGTACCGGACCCGGGCCCCGGCCACGTGCGGTTATACGTCGCGCTTGTCCAGCAGCGCGTACGCGGCGACCAGAGCCGCCCCCGCCACGCCTGCCGTGATCAGCAGGGGCTCCCAGCCGGACGGACCGGAGTCCGTGATCTCGTTGCTGTACATCACGCCCAGCTGGCTGGGGACGGAGTACTCCAGCAGCGCCATCCGCAGGTCTTCCAGGCTCTCGCCCTGCATGAACATCGCCAGCACGAGCGGCAGCAGGACCACGCCGATCATGATGGTGATCGCGCCCGCGGAGTGCCGGATCAGCGAGCCGACGGCGAGCGAGAGCAGGCCGAGCGTCGCCACGTACAGGCCGATGCCGACCGTCGACTTGAACCAGTCCTCGCCGGTGGTCTCGGCGGCGCCGCTGAGATCGCCGAGCATCGAGTCGTCCATCATCGCGACCAGGGTGGTGCACACGGTCGTCACGACGAAGGTCAGCAGGAAGAAGACGATCGCCTTCGCGGTCAGGACGCGCGATCGGCTCGGGCAGGCCGTCAGCGTGGTGCGGATCATGCCGGTGCCGTACTCCGAGGAGATGGCCATCACGCCGAGCGTCATGACGGGGATCACGCCCAGCAGTACGCCGAAGAAGCCGAACATCAGCGGCGAGTTGCCGTCGAGGTCGGCGCCGTCGGACACGGAGGACGCCACGATCAGGCCGATGCCGACGATGAGGGCGATCGTCACGCCGAGTGTCCACATGGTCGAGCGGACCGACTTGATCTTGGTCCACTCGGAGGCGAGGGCGTGCCCGAGATGCGTCCGCTGGATCGGGATCGGCGAGACGTAGCCGGGAACGGCACCGCCGCCGTGGGCCTGGGCCTGCGCCGGGGCGGCCGCGGCGTACGCCTGCTGCTGGGCGGGGGCCTGGGCGGCAGCGGCATACGCGTGCTGCTGCTGCGGTGCCGGGGCCTGGACCTGCGGTGCCGCGCCGTGCGGCGGCGCCGGGTGCTGGTGCTGCGGTGGGGTCGGCGGCGGTCCGGCGGGCGCGGTCGGCGGCTGCGGGTGGCCGGGCGCCTGGGGCTGCTGCGGGGTGGTCATCGGGCGTCCTCGCTGTCGCGCTTGTTCAGATCGGCGGGGGCGGCGGGCGGAGCCGGCGGGGCGGACTGCGCCAGGGGAGCGGCGGGGGAGGGGGAGGGGGAGGGCCCCTGACCCGGCAGCACCGGCGCGCCCGCACCCGGCTGCGCCCCCGGCCCGTACGGCCCCGGCGCCGCGGCGTACGGGTTCGGCTGCTGGCCGGGCACCGGAGCGCCCGCGTGCGGCGGTGGCGGTGCCGTGAACGCCCCGGGCGGCAGCGGCGCCACCGCCGGCTGGCCTGCCGGCATCCCGAACGGCTGCCCCGGCATGCCCGGCATCCCGCCCGGCACCTGCTGCTGGAGACCGGCCCGCTGGTCCGCCGTGGAGCGGTAGTCCACCGCGCCCTGCGTCATCCGCATGTACGCCTCTTCCAGCGAGGCCTGATGCGGGGACAGCTCCCACAGCCGCACGTCCGCGCCGTGGGCCAGGTCGCTGATGCGCGGCAGCGGCAGACCGGTGACGCGCAGCGCGCCGTCCGTCTCCGGCAGCACCTGGCCGCCCGCCTCGCTCAGGACGGTCGTCAGCTTCTCGCGCTGCTGCTGCTCGCCGTCGGGCACCCGCACCCGCGCGAAGTCGGCGGAGTTGTACGAGATGAAGTCCCGGACGCTCATGTCGGCGAGCAGTTGGCCGCGGCCGATCACGATCAGGTGGTCGGCGGTGAGCGCCATCTCGCTCATCAGGTGGCTGGAGACGAAGACCGTACGGCCCTCGGCCGCCAGCTGCTTCATCAGGTTGCGGACCCAGAGGATGCCCTCGGGGTCGAGGCCGTTGACCGGCTCGTCGAACAGCAGCACCTGCGGGTCGCCGAGCAGCGCCGCGGCGATGCCCAGCCGCTGCCCCATACCGAGAGAGAAGCCCTTGGACCGCTTCCTGGCGACGTTCTGCAGGCCGACGACGCCGAGCACCTCGTCCACCCGGCGCTCGGGGATGCCGGACAGCTGGGCCAGGCACAGCAGGTGCTGGCGGGCGCTGCGGCCACCGTGCACGGCCTTCGCGTCCAGCAGCGCACCGACCTGGCGCGGCGCGTTCGGCAGCCGGCGGAACGGGTAGCCGCCGACGGTCACATGCCCCGCGGTCGGCTCGTCGAGCCCGAGGATCATGCGCATCGTCGTCGACTTGCCGGATCCGTTGGGGCCGAGGAAGCCGGTCACGGCACCCGGCCGGACCTGGAAGGACAGGTTGTATACGGCTGTCTTGGCGCCGTAGCGCTTCGTCAGGCCGACTGCCTCGATCATTCTCCGCCCTTCAACGAAATTGCCAGGGCGTTCGTGCCCCCGTGCGGGTAAGGAGAATAACTGTGCGGCGCCGGTTCCGTGCCCCCGGAACCGAGAGCGGACCGTGACCTGAGAGCGGACTGTGACCTGGGCGCGGACCGTGACCTATCGCCCGGAGAGGCGTCCCAGAGCGGCGAACGCCTCCTGCGGCAGCGCCCAGCCCTCCTCGCGGAAGACCGCCCGCCCCGCGGCGCGCACGGCCGCGTCCGCGCGCGCCCGCCGTACCCAGCTCTCCGGATCGGGCCCGAGCAGCTCGCGCAGCCGTCCCGAGGCCGCGAGCAGCGCGGCGAGCAGCGCGCTCTGGTCGCCGCCGCCGGGCCGGGGCGCCCCGTCGGGCCCGCTGAGTACGCCGTGTACTCCCGCGTACACGAAGGCGGCGGCCAGCGGTTCGGCGGACGGCAGTGTCATCGGGAAGTCAGCGCCCGGAAGCAGCAGGCGCCGGTAGTTCGGGTGCTCGGTGTCGTCGACGACCCTCAGCTGCTCGTCGTCGTACCAGCCGACCACCACCTCCGTCCGCGCGAGCGGGTCCGCGTACGGCGCGGCCGCGACGTACCCCGCCGTCCCGATGTGCGCCGAGACCCCGATCCCGATCCCGTGCACGGTCACCCGCGCCATCGGCAGCGTCATCCCGACGCCGCGCCGGGTCAGCTTGCGCCGCAGCTGGGCGGGGGAGGCGTTGGAGCCGACGGCGATGACCGGGTGGCGGGCCGCGATGACCGCCGTGCCGAGCCGGGTGAGGACCGCGTCCAGAAGGTCGCCGCCGCCGTCGCGGGGCCCGTCGCCGTCACTGTCGACGCCGTTGCCGTCGGGCCCGGCGACCGGCCAGCCGCCCAGCGGCCCGGGCCGGGCCGTCAGCGGCCACAGTTCGCCGTTGTGGAGCAGCACCGGGCCGGAGACGGGGCGGCCGGGGTAGGTGAGCGGCTGGTCGAGGGGCACGTCCGTGAACCCCAGGGACTCCAGACTGCGGTCGGTCACATCGCCCATGCCATCGGTCCCCTCGTCCGCGTCATCGTCGTCTCACCCGCGTCATCGGCCGCCACGCCTGTCGTCGGCACGTGTGTCGTCGGCCGCGGCGCCCGCGCCGTCGATCACATCTCCCGAGGCTACGCGTCGCGCTTCCTCAGCAGCAGGTATCCGGCGGCCAGCACGGCCACCACCCACAGCGCCATGATCGTGAAGCCGCCCCACGGCCCGTACGGCGCGTCGTCGCCGGCCGTCACCACCTGCATGATCTTCTGGCCCGCCTGGTCGGGCAGGTAGTCGCCGATCTTCTCGGTGGCGGAGACGTTGCCCAGGATGTTGGAGACGAGGAAGAAGAACGGCATCAAGATGGCCAGCGAGAGCAGCGGGCTGCGCAGCATGGTGGCCACGCCCATGGCGAAGACCGTGATCAGCGTCATGTAGAGCCCGCCGCCGAGCACCGCGCGGAGCACGCCGGGATCGTCCAGAGTCGCCTTGAGATCGCCGAGCATCGCCTGGCCGGTGAAGAACGCGGCGAAGCTGGTGACCATGGAGACCGCGAGCGCGAGCAGTGTGGCGATCGCGACCTTGCTGAAGAGAAACGTGCCGCGCTGCGGGACCGCGGCCAGTGAGGCGCGGATCATCCCCGTGCTGTACTCGTTGGAGACCACCAGCACCCCGAAGACGATCATCGCGAGCTGGCCGAGTCCGGTCCCGGCGAAGCTGACGAAGGTCGGGTCGAAGGTGAGCTTGTCGTGTGCCGACAGGTTGTCGTAGTCGTTCTTGACCAGTGCGCTGATCAGCCCGCCGAGCGCCACCGTGATCACCACGGCCAGCCCTAGGGTCCACACCGTGGAGCGCACCGACCTGATCTTGGTCCACTCCGAGCGCAGGACCTGCGTCACCACCGGCATGCTCAAGGCCCCTTCCGCTTCCGCCAGTCGTGCCCCCAGCCGCCGTGGACCGCGACGGGTCCGGCACCCGGCCCGGTCGCGGGACCGGGTTCGGGCCCGGGGCCGCCACCGGGCCCGGCGCCGCCGCCCGGACCGGCGGTCGTCGCGGCGGCGTGCGCGTGGTACTCCACCGACTCGGCCGTGAGCCGCATGAACGCCTCCTCCAGCGACGCCTGCTGAGGGCTGAGTTCGTGCAGCGTGATCCGGCGCTCGGCGGCCAGTTCGCCGAGGCGCGCCGGATCCGCCTCGTCCACCTCGATGCTGCCGTCCGCTCCCGCGGACACCTTGTAGCCGCTGGCGGTGAGCACGTCGTGCAGCCGCTCCCGGTCCGGTGAGCGCAGTCGTACGTACGCCCGTGAGTTCCGCGCGATGAAGTCGGACATGGAGGTGTCCGCGAGCAGCCTGCCCTGCCCGATGACGACGAGATGGTCGGCGGTGAGCGCCATCTCGCTCATCAGGTGGCTGGAGACGAAGACCGTACGGCCCTGGCCCGCCAGTGCCTTCATGAGGTTGCGGATCCAGTGGATGCCTTCGGGGTCGAGGCCGTTGACCGGCTCGTCGAAGAGCAGCACCTGGGGGTCGCCGAGCAGGGCCGCGGCGATGCCCAGCCGCTGCCCCATGCCGAGCGAGAAGGCCTTGGTGCGCTTGCGCGCGACGGGGGTGAGGCCGACCATCTCCAGCACCTCTTCGACGCGGGCGAGCGGGATGCCGTTGCTCTGCGCGAGGCACAGCAGATGGTTGTACGCGCTGCGGCCGCCGTGCACCGCCTTCGCCTCCAGCAGCGCCCCGATGTACCGCAGCGGATCGGTGAGCTGGCGGTAGTGCTTGCCGTCGATGAGGACGCTGCCCGCGGTCGGGTTGTCCAGCCCGAGCATCATCCGCATGGTGGTGGACTTGCCCGCGCCGTTGGGGCCGAGGAAACCGGTGATGACGCCGGGTCGGACGGTGCAGGTGAGTCCGTCGACGGCCAGCTTGTCGCCGTACCTCTTGGTCAGCCCCGCCAGCTCGATCATGCAGCCACGCTAAGTGCGGGCAGCGGCCGTCGCCACTGGAGGGAAACCGGAAAGGAGCCGTGGAGAAGGCGTAGAGAAACTGGCGGGAAACCGGCGATAAACGTGTGCGGCGGGTCCCACAGGAAGTGGGAGCCCGCCGCACACGTTTATCGGAAAATGGGTGACTATCCCCGGAACCTCCGGGACTTCACCGGCTCTGCTGGGCCGGGACACCCCGCGAGGACGACTCCTCGTCGGCCGGGGAGCCCGCCGCGGCCACCGCCGCGCCGGTCAGCGTCGCCAGCATCTCGCGGACGTTGGTCAGCTGCGCGTTGATGCTGTCGCGGCGGTTGGTGAGCGCCGCCAGCTCGCGCTCGGACTCGCTGCGCACCCGGTCCGCCTTGGCGTTGGCGTCGGCCACGATGTCCTCGGCCTGGCGCTGCGCGGTCTCCACCGTCTGGCGGGCCCGGCGCTCCGCGTCCGTCCGCAGCTTCTCGGCCTCCAGGCGCAGCTGCTCGGCGCGGTGCTCGATCTCGGCCAGCCGCTTCTCGGCCTTGGCCTGACGCGAGGCCAGGTCGCGCTCGGACTGCTCGCGCCGCTTGGCGAGGTTCGTCTCGAAGTCCGCCGCCGCCTGCGCGGCCTTGGCCCGGGTCTCCTCGAACAGCGAGTCGGCTTCCTCGCGCTTGGACTGCGCGTCCTTCTGCGCCTCCGCCCGCAGCGTGGCCGCGTCGCCCTTCGCCTTCTCGACGATCCGGACGCCCTCGTCCTCGGCCTTGGACTTGCGCTCCGCGGCGAAGGACTCCGCGTCGTTGCGCACCTGCTGGGCCGCGGACTCGGCGAGCTCGCGGTGCTGCTCGGCCGCCCGGCGGGCCTCCTCGCGCAGGTCCTTGGCCTCCTCCTCGGCGAGCCGGAGGATCTTCTCGACGCGCGCGCCGAGTCCCGCATAGGACGGCTCGGCGTCGGTGACCTGGGCCTGAGCGTTCTGCGTTTCGAGGTGCAGCTCCTCGATGCGCTTTTCCAGAGAGGTGATACGGGCCAGTGCACTGTCACGGTCGGCGACGAGCTTGGTAATGCGGTCGTCCACCTGACCGCGGTCGTATCCACGCCGCACGAGCTCGAAGCCGAAGGGGGAGGAAGTGTCGCTCATGGGGTTCCTGTCGAAAGAGACCGGTGAGGTGATAGAGGGAATCCTAGGGGGCCGACCGGCGTGTCATCGAGTCAATGCCCGTTTGATCTGGAGAATGTCCAGCCTTTTGAGTGGAGTGTCAACCGAACGCTTGTCACCCGCGAGAGGGATAGTCATGGCGCAAAACTGACGTAGTGGCAGAGTTGGACCACTCCGTACCGCCTTCGCGCCACGCCATACCACCCCGGGACCCGCGAGCATAGGGCGCCCGGCGCCTACGAACCCGACGACTTGCCGCCCGAACGGGCCGCGCCCGCCCCGGCCGCGGCCTTGACTCCGCCGCCGTCCTTCGCCGCGCCGGCACCCTTCGCCGCGCCGCCGCCCGGTGCCTCCAGCGAACCCAGCGCCTCCAGCACGTCCTGGACCCGCGAGATCTCCGCGTTGATGTCCTCCTGGCGGCGCATCAGCACCTCCAGCTCCCGCTTGCCCTCGTCGACGATGGCCTGCGCCTCGTCCCGGGCCTCCGCGCGCATCCGCTCCGCGTCCCGCGTGGCGTCGGCCTTCTTCTGCTCCGCCTCCTTGAGCAGCCCCTCGGCCTTCTTCACGGCGGCGATCCGCACCTTGCTCGCCTCGCTGCTGGCGTCCGAGAGCACCTTCTCGGACTTCTCTTTGGCCTCCGCCAGCTGTGCCTCGGCGGCCGCCGCCAGCTTGTCGACGCGCTCGCCGGTCGCCTTCATCTGCTCCGCCGACTCCCGCCGGGCCCGCTCGTGCAGCTCCTCGACCTCGGCCTCCACCCGGGTCCGCAGCTCCTCGGCACGCTCCCGGATGGCCGTCGAGTCCCCGCGCGCCTCGCCGAGCATCGTGTCGGCGTCCGTACGGGCCTTCTCCACCAGAGCCGCGCCCTCGGCCGTGGCCTCCTTGATGAGCCGTTCGGCCTCCTTGCGGGCCGCGCCGACCATGGCGTCCGCCTGCTCCTCGGCGGAGGTGGCGGTCCGCAGCGCGGTTTCCCGCGCCTCCTTGGTGAGCTTGTCGGCCTCACTGCTGGCCTTGCTGACCAGCCGGTCGGCCTGCTCGGCCGCGTCCGCGCGCCGCTTGTTGGCGTCCTGGCGGGCCTTGTCGACCGTGCGCTCGGCCTCCGCCCGCGCCTCGCCGCGGACCCGGTCCGCCGTCGCGGCGGCCTCCGCCGCGGCCTTCTCCGTCTCGGCACGGGTGCGCGTCGCGTGCTGCTGCGCCGAGTTGACCGTCTCCGCGGCCTCGGTACGCAGCCGCTCGGCCTCGCCGGCCGCCTCGGAGGCCAGCCGCTCCGCCTCGGCGGTGGCCTCGGTGATGAGCCGGTCGGCCTGCTCGGCCGCGTCGGCGCGCCGCTTGTTGGCGTCGTCCCGCGCCTCGGTGGTCAGCCGGTCCGCCTCTTCGCGGGCCTCGGTGAGCAGCCGGTCCGCCTGCTGCGCCGCCTCCGACCGGATGTTGTTGGCGTCCCCGCGCGCCTCCGCCCGGGTCCGCGACGCGTCCTGCTCGGCCGCCGCCCGCGCGTCCGTCGCCTCCGTGCGCAGCTGCTGCGCCCGCGCGTTCGCGTCCGTCACCAGCCGCCGCGCCTCCGCGGTGAGCCGCTCGGCCTCCGCGGTCGCCTCGCCGACCAGCCGCTCCGCCGTCGCCGTGGCATCGCCGACCCGCCGCTCGGCCTCCGCGGTCGCCTCACCGACCAGCCGCTCCGCCTCCGCGGTGGAGTCGCCGGCGAGCCGCTCGGCCTCGGCGGTCGCCTCGGTGACGAGGCGGTCGGCCTGCTCGGCGGCGTCGGTGCGGCGCTTGTTGGCCTCCTCGCGGGACTCGGTACGGAGCCGGTCGGCCTCGTCCCGCAGCCGCTCCGCCTCCTCCGTCGCGTCGCCGACCAGCCGCTCCGCCTCGGAGGAGGCCTCCGACACCAGCCGGTCGGCCTGCTCGGCCGCGTCCGCGCGCCGCTTGTTGGCGTCCTTACGGGCCTCCGCCCGCAGCTGCTCGGCCTCCGCGAGCGCGTCCGAAACCGTGCGCTCGGCCAGCTCCTTGGCGGCCTCGGACGCCTCCTGCGCCTCCGTACGGATCCGCGTCGCGTCCTGCGCGGCCCGCTCCCGCTCGTCGTACGCGTCGGTGCGGACCCGGCCCGCCTCCTCCTGCGCCTCCGTGCGGGTGCGCTCCGCCGCGTGCTCGGCCGCCGAACGCAGCCCGGCGATCTCCTCCTCGGCCTGCTCGTGCAGCCCCGCCACGGAGTCCCGTACCGCCTGCGCCTTCTGCTCGGCCCCGGCGACGAGCTCGGACGCCCGCTGATCGGCCTCCTCGCCCAGCCGCTGCGCCTCGGCCTGCGCCTCCGCGACCCGCTTGCGGGCCGACGCCAGCAGCTCCTCGCTCTGCTCGTGCGCCCGCTCCCGCTCCTGCTGGGCCTCGCCGCGCGCGTCCCCCAGCAGCTCCTCGGCCTCGCGGCGGCGCCGGGTGGCCTCCTCCTGCGCGGCGGCCAGCGCCTCCGCGGCCTCCTCGCCCAGCCGCTCGGCGGCGGCCTTCGCCTCCGCGCGCGTCCGGTCGGCGGCCTCCTGCGCCTCCGCGCGCAGCCGCTCGGCCTCCGCGGCGACCTCGCCGCGCAGCCGGGCCGCCGCGGCCTCACTCTCGGCGCGGGTGTCCGCCGCCTCCTCGGCCGCCTCGCCGCGCAGCCGCTCCGCCTCGGTCTCGGCCTGCTCCTGAAGGGCCCGCAGCCGCTCCGCGGACTCCGCCCGCAGCCGCTCGCTCTCCTCGGCGGCCTCCTTGCGCAGCCGCTCCGCCTCGGCGCGCGCCTCGCGCAGCGCCTCCTCGGCCGCGGCGATCCGCGCTTCCGCCTCCTCGTGGCGGCGGGTCAGCTCCTCCTCGGCCTCGCTCCGCCGCTCCGCGAGCGCCTGCTCGGTCTCCTCGCGCAGCCGCTCGGCCGCGTCGGCCGCCTCGGACCGGACCGTCCCCGCGTGCTCCTCGGCGGCGGACACCAGCTCCTCGGCCTCGCCGCGCGCCCGCTCCAGGGCCTCCTCGGACTGCTTGCGCAGGCCCGAGGCGCGCTCGACGGCCTCGGTCCGTACCCGCTCGCTCTCCGCGGTGGCGCCCGAACGCGTCTCCTCCGCGTCCGCCTTGGCCTTGGTCAGCAGCTCCTCGGCGGTCTTGGCCGCCTCCTCGATCTGCTGCACCGCCTCCCGGCGCGCCTCGCCCCGGATGCGCTCGCCCTCCGCGACCGCCTCGGCGCGCAACTGCTCGGCCTCGCCGCGCAGTCGGCGGGCCTCCTCCTGCAGTTCGACGGTCTTGGCGCGGTACTCCTTGGTGTCGTCCTGCGCCGCGCCCTTGAGCTGCTCGGCGGTGTCGTGCGCCTCGCCCCGCAGCCGGTCGGCCTCCGCCTCCGCCTCCCGGCGGATCCGCTCGGCCTCCTCCGTCGCCGCCTTGGTGGTGGCCTGCGCGTCCTGGGACGCCTTGGACAGCACCTCCTCGGCGCTCCGGGCGGCCTTGGCCAGCTGCGCCGCGGAGTCCTCCACGGCCTGGGCGCGCGCCGTCTCCCGCGCCTCGGCGATCTCCCGCTCCGCCTCGGCGCGCGCGTCGTCCCGCAGTTGCTCGGCCTCGGCGCGCAGCGCGTCGGCCTCCTTGGTGGCCTCGCCCACCAGCCGGGCGATCTCCGCCTTGGCCGTACGGGTGCGCTGCTCGTTGTCCGACTCCGCGGCCGAAAGCCGCTTGGCCGCCGCGTCCTTGGCCTCGGCGAGGACCCTCTCGGCCTCGGCGCGCGCCGTACGCAGCGCCTCCTCGGCCTCCTGCATGCGCCGCTCGGCGTCCCGGGTCAACTCGGCGGCCTGCTGCCGCGACTGCTCCGACTCGGTGGCCGTACTGGTGCGCAGCTGCTCGGCGTGGTCGGTCGCCTCCTGCGCCTGCGTGGACGCGGCGTTCAGCAGCCGCTCGGCGTCGCCGCGGGCCCGCCGCTGGATCGCCTCGGCCTCGGCGCGCGCCGCCTCCGCCTCGGCGGCGATGCGCTGCCGGGTCTGGTCGGCCAGCCGCTGCGCCTCGGCGCGGGCGGCGCCCAGCGACTGCTCGGCCTCGGTCCGCGACTCGTCCAGCAGCCGGCGGGCCTGCGACTCGGTGCGGGCGCGCAGTTGCTCGGCCCAGGCGACGTTCTCGTTGACGTGGCTCTCGACGGTGGCGCGGCGCTCGGCCAGCTCGCGGTCCAGCTCCTGGCGGCGGGCGACCGCCTCGGCGTGCAGCTCCGCCTCCAGCCGGGCCTGCCGCTCGGCCTGCTCCTGGAGCAGCCGCTGGGTCTGGGCACGGGCCTCGCGCAGCTCGCGCTCGGCGTCGGTGCGCAGCTGGTCGGCCTGGATCTGGGCGTTACGCAGCAGTTGCTCGGCCTGGTAGCCCAGGTCGGCGCTGTCGTACGCGGGGCGGGACATGAGCGTACGGCGCGCCTCGTGCAGCTTGGCGCGCAGCACCTCGACCTGGTAGCCGAGGTCGTCGGCGTGCTGGACGGCCTTCTCGCGCTCCGTCTTCAGCCGCTCCATCTCGGCCTCGAACTTCGCGAGGTGGTCGTCAGGCTCGTAGCGGTCGTAGCCCCGCACTGCGCGGTCCCATCCGTCCCCTGGTCGCGTCGGCAGCCTGCTCCGTCCTGCGTGGTCGTACCCGGAGCCGGCCCTTCCGAAGAAATGGTGTCAGATCATCGGCAAAGCCTGGACCGGGCCCCGTGCATTCTCCCGTTCCCGTGACCCCGGCCGCGCCTGCACTCTACCGGCCGGGGAAGGGGAAGGTCAGTGGTCCGCCTCGGCGGGTGGTGCCGCGGTGACCAGTTCGGTGAGTACGCCGTGGCAGTCCTTGGGGTGGAGGAAGGTGATGCGGGAGCCCATCGACCCGCGCCGCGGCGCGTCGTACAGCACCCGGACGCCCTTGTCGCGGATGGCCTCGGCGTCGGTGTCGACGTCCGCGGTGCCGAACGCGATGTGGTGCACACCCTCGCCGTTCTTCGCCAGCCACTTGCCGACCGCGGAGTCCTCCCGGGTGGGCTCCAGGAGCTGGAGGTAGGAGGCGCCGCCGTCGTCGGTGCCGTTGATCCGCAGCATGGCCTCGCGGACGCCCTGCTCCTCGTTGACCTCGCTGTGGAACACCTCGAATCCGTACGTGGCACGGTAGAACTCGACGGTCTTGTCGAGGTCGAAGCAGGCGATCCCGATGTGGTCGATTCTCGTCAGCATGTGTTCAGTGCACCGCTCGCGGGATGGTTACGCAACGTGCGCGCGATCACACCCACGGGCCGGTGACCGGGAGGGTACCGCTCAGTACATTGCAGGTAACCCTCGTTAACTTCCTTCCTTCCCGAAGGGGCAGCACCATGACTCGTACGACCGGCTCCACCTCAGTGATCGTCGCGGGCGCGCGTACGCCCATGGGCCGGCTGCTCGGCAGCCTGCGCTCCTTCTCCGGGGCCGACCTCGGCGGCTTCGCCATCAAGGCGGCGCTGGACCGGGCCGGGATCGGCGGGGACCAGGTGCAGTACGTGATCATGGGGCAGGTGCTCCAGGCGGGCGCCGGGCAGATCCCCGCCCGCCAGGCCGCCGTCAAGGCCGGGATCCCGATGAGCGTCCCGGCGCTGACCATCAACAAGGTGTGCCTGTCCGGGCTCGACGCCATCGCGCTGGCCGACCAGCTGATCCGCGCCGGCGAGTTCGACGTGGTCGTCGCGGGCGGCCAGGAGTCCATGACCAACGCCCCGCACCTGCTGCCCAAGTCCCGCGAGGGCTACAAGTACGGCGCGATCGAGATGCTCGACGCCATGGCCCACGACGGCCTGACCGACCCCTTCGAGGGCATCGCCATGGGCGAGTCCACCGAGAAGCACAACACCCGGCTCGGCATCGAGCGCCCGGCGCAGGACGAGATCGCCGCCCTGTCGCACCAGCGGGCCGCCGCCGCGCAGAAGAACGGCCTGTTCGAGGCCGAGATCACGCCGGTGGAGATCCCGCAGCGCAAGGGCGAGCCGGTGCTCTTCGCCAAGGACGAGGGCATCCGCCCCGAGACCACCGCGGAGTCCCTGGGCAAGCTGCGCCCGGCGTTCGCCAAGGACGGCACGATCACCGCCGGCACCTCCTCGCAGATCTCCGACGGCGCCGCCGCGGTCGTGGTGATGAGCAAGGCCAAGGCCGAGGAGCTGGGCCTGGAGTGGATCGCCGAGATCGGCGCGCACGGCAACGTCGCCGGCCCGGACAACTCCCTCCAGTCCCAGCCGTCCAACGCGATCACGCACGCGCTGGGCAAGGAGGGCCTGGGCGTCGAGGACCTCGACCTGGTCGAGATCAACGAGGCGTTCGCCGCGGTCGCCGTCCAGTCCATGAAGGACCTCGGCGTGTCCACCGAAAAGGTGAACGTCAACGGCGGCGCCATCGCCCTGGGGCACCCGATCGGCATGTCCGGCGCGCGGATCGTGCTGCACCTGGCGCTGGAGCTGAAGCGGCGCGGCGGCGGCGTGGGCGCGGCGGCGCTGTGCGGTGGCGGCGGCCAGGGCGACGCCCTGATCATCCGCGTCCCCGCCAACGGCAAGTAGCGCCCCGTCCGGGCGCGGGGCGAAGAAGGCCGTACGGAACGACGGAGCGGAGTGCTGACGATGGTTGACGTCCCCCAGCTGGTGGAGCAGGCACGGCAGGGGCGGCCCCGGGCCGTGGCCCGGCTGATCTCCCTGGTGGAGGGGGCGTCGCCGCAGCTTCGCGAGGTCATGGCCGCGCTCGCCCCGCTGACCGGCAACGCGTACGTCGTCGGGCTCACCGGCTCTCCGGGCGTCGGCAAGTCCACCTCCACCTCGGCGCTGGTCACCGCCTACCGCAAGGCCGGGAAGCGCGTCGGGGTGCTGGCCGTGGACCCGTCGTCCCCCTTCTCGGGCGGCGCGCTGCTCGGCGACCGGGTCCGGATGAGCGACCACGCCTCGGACCCGGGCGTGTACATCCGCTCCATGGCCACCCGCGGCCACCTGGGCGGCCTGGCCTGGGCCGCGCCGCAGGCGATCCGGGTCCTGGACGCGGCCGGCTGCGACGTGATCCTGGTGGAGACCGTGGGCGTGGGCCAGTCGGAGGTGGAGATCGCCGCCCAGGCCGACACGTCCGTGGTGCTGCTCGCCCCCGGCATGGGCGACGGGATCCAGGCCGCCAAGGCCGGGATCCTGGAGATCGGCGACGTGTACGTGGTGAACAAGGCCGACCGGGACGGCGCCGACGCGACCGTGCGCGAGCTGAACCACATGCTGGGCCTGGGCGAGGCCCGCGGGCCGGGGGACTGGCGCCCCCCGATCGTGAAGACGGTGGCGGCGCGCGCCGAGGGCATCGACGAACTCCTCGAGGCGCTGGAGAAGCACCGCGCCTGGATGGAGGAACGGGGCGTCCTCGCGGAGCGGCGGCACCGGCGGGCGGCGGTCGAGGTGGAGACGATCGCGGTCACGACGCTGCGGGAGCGGATCGGCGACCTGCACGGCGACCGCCGGCTCGAAGCGCTGGCGGATCGGATCACGGGCGGCGAGCTGGACCCGTACGCGGCGGCGGACGAACTGGTGGCGGGTCTGACGACATCGCCTCCCGGCGAGGGGCCGTAGGGCGCGGGGTCGTCTCCCGGCGAGGGGCCGTACACGTACGCGGGCGTCTGTCGGCCGGTGGCCGGGGCGCCCGCGTCCGTGCGTGGGTCGGGGCCGCCGCCGGGTTCCCCCAGCGCGGCCGCTGGGAGGTGCCCCCACTCGGTCGGCGAACCTACTGGTCGACCGCGGGGTACGGGGCGAGATGTTCGCCGCGCTGCGGGGGCACCCGCCACGTCCCCTCCGGCCGTCCGGCGGCTGACCGGCCCGCTGCACACCCGTACCGGCAGCACGCGCAGAGGACGCCAGCCGGGGCCCTCCCGGCTGGCGCCCCCGGGTGTCAGTCCTCGTCGTCGTGCGCGTCGTCGTCGGAGTCGTCGTGGTCCGCCGGGGCGGCCGTGACCTTGCCGGTGTTCAGGTCGACCAAGAGCTCCCGCTCCTTGCCGTTCCTGCCCAGGACCTCGACCTCCCAGCCCTTGTCCTTGCCGTCGTCGTCGAGGTCGACCGAGACCACCGTGCCGTGCGCGGCGGCCGCCTTCGCGGCCTCCGAGGCGTCGATCTCCGCGCCCTTCAGCGCGTCGCGGACCGCGCGGGCGTCGGCGGCGTCGTCCTGTGCGTCCTCGTGCGCGTCGTCGTCGCGGTCCGCCACGCCCACGCTCGACGCCGTCGCCGTGGCGGCGTGGGCGTCGTCGTCCGCGACCGCGAACGCCGTGGCCGTGCCGCCGCCTATCAGGGCCAGGGCCGCGACGGCGGTGATGACGATGTTGCGCTTCATGAGTGTTCCTCCGGGTCGTTGTCGAAGGCCCTCGTCGGGCTGACGTGATCCACCATCGCCGGGCGATGCTGAAGGCAGCCTGAAGGCACCTGAAGAGCTCTTCAGGTGCGCTCTGCGATCGTTGGACCATGCGCGTGCTGATCGTGGAGGATGAGAAGCGGCTCGCCCTGTCGCTGGCCAAGGGGCTGACGGCCGAGGGCTTCGCCGTCGATGTGGTGCACGACGGGCTCGAAGGGCTGCATCAGGCGGGCCAGAGCGCGTACGACCTGGTCATCCTCGACATCATGCTGCCCGGCATGAACGGATACCGGGTCTGCTCGACACTGCGCGCGGCCGGAAACGACGTCCCGATCCTGATGCTGACCGCCAAGGACGGCGAGTACGACGAGGCCGAGGGGCTGGACACCGGCGCGGACGACTACCTGACCAAGCCGTTCAGCTATGTGGTGCTGCTGGCGCGCGTCCGGGCCCTGGTGCGGCGGCGCGGCCAGGGGGCCTCGCCCGTGCTGCGGGCCGGCGGGCTGACCGTCGACCGGGGCGCGCGACGCGTGGCGCGCGACGGCGCGGCGGTGGCGCTCACCGCCAAGGAGTTCGCCGTACTGGAGCAACTGGCGCTGCGGGCCGGGGACGTGGTGTCCAAGCCCGAGATCCTGGAGCACGTGTGGGACTTCGCCTACGAGGGCGACCCCAACATCGTCGAGGTGTACGTGAGCACGCTGCGCAGGAAGCTGGGCCCCGGACTCATCGAGACCGTGCGGGGCGCCGGATACCGGCTGGTGACGCGTGCTTAAGGCGTTCGGTTCGGTACGGGCCCGGGCGGCGCTCGGCGCGACGCTGGTGGTGGCGGTCGCCCTGGTGGCCGCCGGTGTCGCGGTGCTCCAGGTGCTCCAGGACCATCTGCGGAACCAGGCCGAGCTCAAGGCCCAGGTCGCCGCGCGCGAGGTCGCCTCGCGGCTGGCGACGGGCACGGCGTTCGACCGGCTCGATCTGGACGACGACCCGCCGGTGCAGGTCGTGGACGACCGGCGGCGGGTACGGGCGGTCAGCGACGACCTCCAGGCGCTGACCGGCACCGGGAGCACCTCCGTCAAGGTGGTCACCGTCCCGCCGGCGCCGTCCGGCGACGATGACGACGATGACGACGACGAGGCCGAGGAGTTGGGGCCCGGGAAGATCTCCGCCGAGCCCCGGTTCGCCACCGGCACCGCCCGGGTCGAGGGGAAGACGGCCGACTACCGCTTCGCCGTGGTCGACGTCACCACCCCGCGCGACGAGGAGGTCACCGTCTACGCGGGCGCCCCGCTGGCCGCCGAGCGCGGTGCCGTGCGCACCGTGCGGCAGGCCATGCTGATGGGGCTGCCGCCGCTGCTCGCGGTGGTGGCCGCGGTGACCTGGCTGGTGACCCGGCGCGCCCTGCGGCCGGTTGAGGGCATCCGGCGCGAGATGGCCGCCATCACGGCGAGTACGGACCTGTCCCGGCGGGTGCCGGAGCCCGCCTCGCGGGACGAGGTGGCCCGGCTGGCCCGTACCACCAACGAGACCCTCGCCGCGCTGGAGACGTCCGTGGAGCGGCAGCGGCGGTTCGTCGCCGACGCCTCGCACGAGCTGCGCAGTCCCATCGCCTCGCTGCGCACGCAGTTGGAGGTGGGGGTCGCTCATCCGGAACTGCTGGACGTGGACGGGGCCGTGGCGGACGTGGTGCGGTTGCAGCGGCTCGCCGCCGATCTGCTGCTGCTGGCCCGGCTGGACGCGGGGGAGCGGCCGCCGCCGACGGCCCGGGTGGAGCTGGCGCGGCTGGTGCGGGACGAGTTGGCCCAGCGCACGGGGGACCGGCTGCCGGTCACCGTGGATGGACTGGCCGAGGTGACGGTCGCCGGGTCGCGCGGGCAGCTGGCGCGGGTGCTGGGCAACCTGCTGGACAACGCGCAGCGGCACGCCGCCACCGGGGTGCGGGTCGAGCTGCGGGCCGAGGACGGTCAGGCCGTGCTCGCGGTGGCCGACGACGGTGCCGGGGTGCCCGAGGACCAGCGCGAGCGGATCTTCGAGCGGTTCGTCCGGCTGGACGAGGCGCGCACCCGCGACGATGGCGGGGCCGGGCTGGGCCTCGCCATCGCGCGGGACGTGGTGCTGCGGCACGCGGGCTCGCTCACCGTCGGCGTGGCGGCGGGCGGCGGCGCGCTGTTCGAGGTGCGGCTCCCGTCGCTCTAGGGCTCGTAGCCACTTTGCGGTCGGGCGCGCCCTAGGGCTGGTTGCGCTGGGTCCGCAGATGCTCGGCGACGGGGGTGAGCGAGCTGCGCAGCGCCGCCAGGTCGGCCGGGTCCAGCAGGTCGATGAAGTGCTTGCGGACGGAGTCGACGTGGTGCGGGGCGACCTTGCGCATGGTCTCCCACCCGGTCTCGGTGAGCACCGCGTACAGTCCGCGGCGGTCCGACTCGCAGTTCTCCCGGCGGACCAGCCCGGCGTTCTCCATCCGCGTGATCTGGTGGGAGAGCCGGCTCTTGGACTGCAGGGTGGCCGCGGCGAGGTCGCTCATCCGCATCCGGTGCTCCTGCGATTCCGAGAGGTTGACCAGGATCTCGTAGTCGTTGATGGTCAGACCGAACGGTTGCAGGTCCCGTTCGAGCTGGTACGTCAGCAGTCTGCTGACGTCCAGGTGGGTGCGCCACGCACACTGTTCCTCGTCGCTGAGCCAGCGGGTGCCGTTCTCGGTCTCCATAGGATGTATTCTACCCAAAGAAGTTGAATTTCGAACCAATGGATGTGTCGGACTAGAGGTCACCCGTTCGACGTTACACTCCGCACCGTCGCGCTTACGAACCGGTACCCCCGGTACTCCCCGTCGGCCGCTCCTCCAGCACCTGCTCGGTCGACTGGAGCAGCACCGTGCCGGCCCCCACGAACTCGAACTGGTGCTCCTCGCCCGAGGTGCCGCCGATGCCCGTACGCGCGCGTACGGCGCCGAGGAACCCGCGCAGATAGCGGTGATCGTAGTGGTGGCAGGGGGACGGGCAGTCCGCCCAGCCGACCAGGGCCTGCGGGTCCACCCGGATCGGCGGCTCCATGAAGACCACCGGACCGTTGGACGCGGCGACGAACTTCCCGGTCCCGATGAGGGTGTAGAAGCCCGGCACAATCGACTGTTTGAGTGACAGCGACGGCTCGAAAGCGAGCAGGTTGCCCGACCGGATCGTCAGGTTCCCGTCGTCCAGATCGTAGGAGTTGACGTCGAAGGCCCGGTCCGCCAGCACCATCTTGCCCCGGCCCTCGGCCACCACCCAGTCCGCGACGTGCAGCGGGGAGTGGAAGCTGTGCGCCACCAGCCGGTCCAGGTGGCCGTGCCCGAAGCCGTGGAAGTCGATCTTCCCGTAGTAGGCGACCATCTTCCCCTTCTGGAGGAACCACTGGCCGTCCAGATCCACGCTGAAGGCGTAGGGATTGATGTTGTCGTTGACCGGGAGCGTGTCGGCGTCGTGGATGACGGGGCCCTGCTGGCCCATGCCGGGGTGGACGCTCAAAGCTTCTCCTCCGATGCCTGGACGTACACCGTGCCCGTGCCGGACAGCTCCAGCTGGAACGCCTCACCCGAGCCGCGCCCCACCATTTCCCGCCATCCGATGGAGGCCGAGACCTTGCTGCGGACCTCGCCCCGGTGCGCCACGTACGCCTGCGGATCCACATGCACCGGGCGGCCGGGAGCGATCGGCAGCTCGATCACCCCGCCGTGCGCCATCACCGCCGCCGAGCCGTGTCCTTCGAGGGTCGTGGTGAACAGCCCCTGCCCGGTGACCTGGCCGCGCACTATGCCCATCACCCCGCCCTGCGAGCCCATGAACATCGTGCCCTGCCGCAGCGTGCCGTCGAAGGCCAGCAGCCGGTCCGCCTCGACGTACAGGGTCTCGCCGGTCAGCTCTATCACCTCGACGTGGTGGCCGCCGTGGCCGAACATCACCGTGCCGCTGCCCTCCACCGTCATCAGCGGGGTCGCCTCGTTCGCGATCCGGCGGCCGATCATGCCCAGTACCCCGCCCTGCCCGCCGGTCATGCTCGGCGTGAAGTGCACGTCGCCGGTGTACGCGAGCATCGCGCCGCGCTGGCTGAACAGCTTCTGACCCGGCGTCAGCTGTGTCCGCACCATCCGGGTGTTGATCACCGTGAACGCCATCAGAGATCACCCCCCACGGTTTCGCGCTCACTGGGCTGGATGTACACGAGCCCGTCGCCCTCGAAGCGGATCTGGAACGCTTCCCCGGAGCTCTCGCCCATGAACGTGCGAAAGTTCACACCGGACTGGAAGTGCTGTTTGAGGTTCCCGGTGTGCGCGATGTACGCCCCGGGGTCGACCTGGAGCGGCGTCTGCGGGGTCACTCGCAGCACCACCGCCGTGCCCTCGGACAGGAGCGCCGCCTGCCCGCTGCCCTCCACCGTCGTGGTGAACAGGCCGTTGCCCTGGGCCGAGCCGCGCAGCCCGGTGAAGGTGGTGCCGGTGCGCAGCGCCGCGTCGGTGCACAGCAGATTGCTCGCCTCCACATACAGCTTCTCCCCGTGCAGCGTGACCAGGCTGATCTCGTTGGCGTCGTCGGCGAAGTAGCACGTCCCGTGCCCCTTCACCTCCATGACCGCCATCTGCTCGTTGGTGAGTCGCCGCGTCACCACCCCCCGCAGCCCCTCACCTCCACCGGTCTTCTTCTTGAAGGACATCTCGCCGTCATACGCGACCATCGACCCTTTCTTGGCCTTGACGGAATCGCCGGCCAGGTCGACGGCGAGGACCTTGCTCCCCTGAAGTCGAAAGTGAGCCACGGGACAGACGTTAGCCCCCCGGCGTTGATCGTTGGCGCTCCTGCGACAATGAGACAGAGCTTGTGAACCCAAGCACAAGCTCGCCTGCTGTCCGCCCCCAAGCCCCGAAGGTTCCCCTCCATGGACTTCAAGACCGCCACCGCGCTGCGCCGCCTCCGCCTGGTCTCCGCGCCCGAGGCCGTGTCCTTCCTGCTGCTGCTCGTCTGCTCGGTGCTCAAGCGCACGACCGACTTCAACGCGGTGCCGGTGATGGGCGCGGTACACGGCGTCCTGTTCATCCTGTACGTGATCTTCTGGGCGGACGCCTGGAACCGCACGAAGTGGCAGTGGAAGACCGCCGCGCTGTACTTCGTCCTCTCGGTCCTGCCCACCGGCGGCTTCTTCGCCGAGCGGATGCTCAAGCGCGAGGCCGAGGCGAGCGTCATTGCCGCGCGCGCCCGCAAGGAAGGGATCGTCAACGCGTGATTGTCGCCTTCTCGGTCACCCCGCTCGGCGTCGGCGAGGACGTGGGCGAGTACGTCGCCGACGCGGTCCGCGTGGTCCGCGATTCCGGCCTGCCGAACCGTACGGACGCGATGTTCACGTCCGTCGAGGGCGAGTGGGACGAGGTGATGGACGTCGTCAGGCGCGCCGTGGCCGCCGTCGAGGAGCGCGCGCCGCGCGTCTCCCTGGTGCTCAAGGCCGACTTCAGGCCGGGGGTGACCGACGGGCTGACGTCGAAGGTCGAGACGGTGGAGCGGCACCTGTCCGCGTAGGCGCCCGTCAGCCGGGGCGGCGAGGCTCCTCCCCGGCGGCGAGCGCGATCCCCAGCGGGGTGCGCTCGTACAGCACCTGGTGCCCCTGGCGGCGCGAGGTCAGCAGACCCGCGGCGCGCAGCACCGACAGATGCGCCGACACCGACGAGAGCGCCAGCCCGTGCCGGTGCGCGAGGGCCGTCGTGGACGCCGGCTCCGCGAGATCGCAGAGGATCGCCGCGCGGTTCGCTCCCAGCAGTCGTACGAGCGCGTCGGCGGCGCCCCCCGACGGCTCCCGCCACAGCCCGCCCACGCCGCGCGCCGGATAGATCACGGTCGGCTGCCAGGGCGGGGCGAAGCCGCTCACCACGTCCGGCCACACGAAGACGCTCGGCATCAGCAGCAGCCCCCGCCCGTCCAGCTCCTGCCGCGCGGGCGGGTGGCCGGGCGTACGGACGGTCAGCGTGCCGTCCGCCCAGGCCAGCCCTGGATGCAGATCCGCGAACAGCCGCTCCAGACCGCCCTCGGCCAGCTGCCGCGACCGGAAGCCGATGTCGGCGTCGAGCAGGGCGCGCAGCCGGGGCCAGTCCGGGGCGAGCAGCGCCCGCCAGGCCCGCTCGGTGACGTCCGCGAGCCGCTGGACGGCGGCCGCCGGATCGTCGAGCGCGGCCCGGCCGAGCGGTGACGCGGCCGCGCCGGGCGTGCAGGCCAGCGACTGGGCCATCTCCGCGCGGGCCGCCGCCGGATCACTGGCCCGCATCCGCTCCAGCTCGTCCTCGAAGGACGCGTACGGCACGTCCGGTGGCGCGCCCAGGAAATCGGGCGTGTAGCCGCCGCGCAGCGGCATGAACAGCCACAGCTCCGACAGGTCGAGACCGGCCAGGGCGCTGCGGATCCGGCGCAGCCAGGGCAGGTGGTAGCCGTGCCGCTCGCGTCGCCGCAGGGTTCGTACGGCCTCGTGGGTCTGGCACAAGGGGGACACGGCGAACCGGCACCGCAAGAGGTCGTCGGCGCCGACGTGCATGTGCAGTGGCATGTGGGCCCCCTCGGTTGCCGTCGAGGTTCGGCTGGACCCGAAAGAATAGTGACGGGGCGGGCGGCCTCGGCACGCTGCGGACATGCCAATGCCCTCCGGGCCCGGGAATCCGGGCCCCGCCGAAGCGCGCCCACCCGCGGGTGCCTCACGACCCGAGCCCATTCCCGGCCCCCGGAGGAGCGTCGAAGGTCGCCCCGGTGAGGGGACCGGCGGCCACCCCGGCGAGGGGACCGGCTACCGGGCCGTGTTCGCCGTCAAGGAGTTCCGCGCCGTCTTCGCCGCGCATCTGATGTCGATGCTCGGCGAGGTCGTCTGCGCGATCGCGCTGTCCGTCCTGATCTACCGGCTCACCGGATCGCCGCTGATGAGCGCCCTGGCGTTCGCCCTCGCCCTCCTGCCCTACATGATCGGCGGCACCCTGCTGTCCGCCGTCGCCGACCGCTACCCCGCCCGCCGCGTCCTCGTCGTCTGCGATCTGCTGAGTGCCGTCTGCACGGCCGCCATGGTGGTGCCGGGCATGCCCGTGGCGGCGCTGCTCGCGCTGCGCTGCGTGGCGGCGGCCGTCTCGCCCGTGTTCAGCGGGACGCGCGCCGCGACGCTCGGCGACATCCTCGGGGAGGGCGACCTGTTCGTGCTGGGCCGGTCCGTCATCCGGATCACGGCGCAGAGCGCGCAGCTCGTCGGCTTCGCGGTCGGCGGGCTGCTGCTGTCCGTCGTGGCGCCGCGCGCCGTACTCGTGATCACCGCGGCGGCCTTCGTCGGGTCCGCCCTCGTGCTGCGCCTGGGGACCCGCCGCCGTCCGGCGCGCGGGGGAGCCGGGAGCGGCGGCGCGCTGCTCGGTGAGTCGCTGCGCGTCGTCCGGCGGCTGTTGGCGCACCGCCGCATCCGTGCGCTGCTCCTGCTGAGCTGGGTCCCGCCGATGTTCGTGGTCGCCCCGGAGGCGCTGGCGACGCCGTACGCGGACGACCTGGGCCTCGGTCCGGCCGGGCTCGGGCTCCTCATGATCGCGATGCCGGTCGGCGCGATCGCCAGCGAGGTCCTGGTCGGCTCGTGCCTCAGCCCGCGCGCCCGCGCCGCGCTCACCCTCCCCGTCGCCGTCGCGGCGATGCTGCCCGCCCTGGCCTATCTGTTCCGGCCGTCCCTGCCCTGGGCGCTGCTGTGCCTCCTGCTGGCCGGCTGCGGCAGTTCGTACACCCTGGGTCTCGACCAGTGGTTCATCGCGGCGGTGCCCGAGGAGGAGCGCGGCCGGGCCATGACCGTGCTGACCGCCGGGCTGATGACGACGCAGGGGCTCGGTATGGCGCTGGCCGGGGCCGCCGCCGAGTTCGCTCCCGTCCACCATGTGATCATGGGCGCGGGCGTGCTCGGTACGGTGTCCGCCCTGGTCGTAGCGGCCGAGGCGCGGCGCACCGCGCGCTGAACGGCCGTGTGAACCGGTCCGATTGTCGAGACTCCGCCGCCCGCTATATGGGCCTGCCGATAGGGTCGAGGTGTGGCCAAACCTCTCAGTCTGACGTTCGACCCCATCGCCCGTGCCGATGAGCTCTGGAAGCAGCGATGGGGTGCCGTGCCGTCCATGGCCGCGATCACGTCGATCATGCGGGCCCACCAGATCCTGCTCGGCCAGGTCGACGCGGTGGTGAAGCCGTACGGACTGACCTTCGCGCGCTACGAGGCGCTGGTGCTGCTGACTTTCTCCAAGGCCGGTGAGCTGCCGATGTCCAAGATCGGCGAGCGGCTGATGGTCCACCCGACCTCCGTCACCAACACGGTGGACCGCCTGGTCCGCTCCGGCCTGGTCGACAAGCGCCCGAACCCGAACGACGGGCGCGGCACGCTCGCCTCGATCACGGACAAGGGGCGCGAGGTCGTGGAGGCGGCCACCCGCGACCTGATGGCGATGGACTTCGGGCTCGGGGCGTACAGCGACGACGAGTGCGTGGAGGTCTTCCGGATGCTGCGCCCGCTGCGCGTCGCGGCCGAGGACTTCGAGGAGTAGGCGGAGCGCCCACCCGCGCGAAGATCGCGCAAAACGGACGGTTAGGCTCAGCGCCATGAAGAAGAGCGTGCTGACCCGCTACCGGGCGATGGCCTACGTCACCGCCGTGATGCTGCTGGTGCTGTGCACCTGCATGATCTTCAAGTACGGCTTCGACAAGGGCGAAGACGCCACGCTCGTGGTCTCCCAGATCCACGGTGTGCTCTTCATCATCTACCTGGTCTTCGCCTTCGACCTCGGCTCCAAGGCGAAGTGGCCGTTCCCCAAGCTGCTGTGGGTGCTGGTCTCCGGGACCATCCCGCTCGCGGCGTTCTTCGTCGAGCGCAAGGTCGCCCGGGACGTCGAGCCGCTGTTCGCGGACGCCGCCCCGGCGGTCGCCAAGGCGTAGTCCGGCCGCCGCGCGAAACACGTGCGGCGGCTTACCCATCGACATTTACTAGGACGTCCTAGTAAATTCGAAGACATGGACGCTGACGCGATCGAAGAGGGCCGCCGCCGCTGGCAGGCCCGGTACGACGCCTCCCGCAAGCGGGACGCGGATTTCACCACGCTCTCCGGCGATCCCGTCGACCCCGTCTACGGACCCGCGCCGGGTGACGCGTACGAGGGCTTCGAGCGGATCGGCTGGCCCGGCGAGTTCCCGTTCACCCGCGGCCTGTACGCGACCGGCTACCGGGGCCGCACCTGGACCATCCGCCAGTTCGCCGGCTTCGGCAACGCCGAGCAGACCAACGAGCGCTACAAGATGATCCTGGCGAACGGCGGCGGCGGGCTGAGCGTCGCGTTCGACATGCCGACCCTGATGGGCCGGGACTCCGACGACCCCCGCTCGCTCGGCGAGGTCGGCCACTGCGGTGTCGCCATCGACTCGGCCGCCGACATGGAGGTCCTGTTCAAGGACATCCGGCTCGGCGACGTCACCACCTCCATGACGATCTCCGGCCCGGCCGTCCCCGTCTTCTGCATGTACCTGGTCGCCGCCGAGCGGCAGGGTGTCGATCCCGCGGTGCTCAACGGCACGCTCCAGACCGACATCTTCAAGGAGTACATCGCGCAGAAGGAGTGGCTCTTCCAGCCCGAGCCGCATCTGCGTCTGATCGGCGACCTGATGGAGCACTGCGCGCGCGGCATCCCCGCGTACAAGCCGCTCTCGGTCTCCGGCTACCACATCCGCGAGGCGGGTGCGACGGCCGCGCAGGAGCTGGCGTACACCCTCGCCGACGGCTTCGGGTACGTCGAGCTCGGCCTCTCCCGCGGCCTGGACGTGGACACCTTCGCGCCCGGCCTGTCCTTCTTCTTCGACGCCCACCTCGACTTCTTCGAGGAGATCGCCAAGTTCCGTGCGGCCCGCCGCATCTGGGCCCGCTGGATGCGCGACGTGTACGGCGCCAAGACCGACAAGGCGCAGTGGCTGCGCTTCCACACGCAGACGGCCGGGGTCTCCCTCACCGCGCAGCAGCCGTACAACAACGTCGTACGCACGGCGGTGGAGGCCCTCTCGGCCGTGCTCGGCGGCACGAACTCGCTGCACACCAACGCCCTGGACGAGACCCTGGCCCTGCCCAGCGAGCAGGCCGCCGAGATCGCCCTGCGCACCCAGCAGGTGCTCATGGAGGAGACCGGCGTCGCCAACGTCGCCGACCCGCTGGGCGGCTCGTGGTACGTCGAGGCGCTGACCGACCGGATCGAGGCCGACGCCGAGAAGATCTTCGACCAGATCAAGGAGCGCGGCCGCCGCGCCGTCCCGGACGGCCGGCACCCGATCGGCCCGATCACCTCCGGCATCCTGCGCGGCATCGAGGACGGCTGGTTCACCGGCGAGATAGCGGAATCGGCCTTCCGCTACCAGCAGGCCCTGGAGAAGAACGAGAAGCGCGTGGTCGGCGTCAACTGCCACGAGGGCTCCGTCACCGGCGACCTGGAGATCCTGCGCGTCAGCCACGAGGTCGAGCGCGAGCAGGTGCGCGTGCTCGCGGCCCGCAAGGCCGCCCGCGACGACGCGGCGGTCCGCGCCTCCCTGGACGCGATGCTGGCCGCGGCCCGTGACGGCTCGAACATGATCGAGCCGATGCTGGACGCGGTCCGCGCGGAGGCGACGCTCGGCGAGATCTGCGGGGTGCTCCGCGACGAGTGGGGCGTCTACACGGAGCCCGCGGGGTTCTGACATGAGGTCAAGGTCCGCCTGAGCGACGTATGGGAACATGCGGGCCATGCGACGGCCTCCTTATGACCAGCGCGTCCTGGCACTGATCGAAGTCCGTGGCGGTGTGCGCGAGTGGAAGGAGGCCGAAGCCCTCTTCGCGACCCACGGCTGGCCCGTCGTCGAGTTCTTCCCCTGCGGGCAGGGCCCGTCGCTTGACGTGCTGCCCGCTGATGCCTCGTCGCGCTTGTACGCCGTCGAGGTGCGTCTGCACGGCGCGGCCTATCGTGCGGAGCGGGGTGCGGTCTGGCGCGTACAGCGGGCGGCGAGGACAGCACGGCTGACCATGTACGTGCGGCGCGCCGCACGGCTGGTCCGGGAGCGGGACCAGCTCCCGGAGTGGCGGGTCCACACCACGGCCCACCGGGTCTCGGGCCCGCGACTGCGCACGCGCGTCGCCCGACGGATGGGCCGCTACGACACCGGGGCCATCACGTTGGGCACGCCCAGGGAGGCGTTACGACTGTCCCGGATCGCGGTGCCGGGCGGCCCGGGTGCCCGCACCGACGTCGCCGTACGCCCGTTGGACGAGCGGTGGAGCGACCCTCGGGGCCGGCTCGCCGACCCCGAGGACAAGGTGATGGCCTTCCTCGCGGTGGTGTGCTCCTGCCTCCTCGCCGCGGTGAGCGTGGGCACCGACCGGTTCCCGTGGGCCGTCCTGTGCGCCCTGGCGACGTGCGCGGTCATGTGGGCGGGAAGCGCTCTGCAGCGCGGCGGCCGCGACAACGCCGGTGCGGTCACCATCGTCCTCGGCGCCACCTGCTTCCTGGCCTCCCTCGCCGTGGTGTCGGGTGGGCGCCTCCCCGAGAGGACCGGCCCCGCGGCGTCGGAGATATGGGTCGTTCCCCTGATCGCCGTGGTGGGCTACGGCCTGTGGCTCATGGCCCGGCGCTGGACCTGGGGCGAGTGGGTGGCCTGGGCCGTACCGCTGGTCGTGTCGGTGGTCGTCTCCACGCTCCTGGGTGCGGGCTCCGTCCTCCACGCGCTCTATGCCGAATCCCTCTCCCTGACCGCGGACGATCTCGACGTCCCGGGGGTGTGGCAGGCCCTGTCGGCGGCCAAGCTGCTGACGTACCTGGTCCTGGTGCTGGTCGTGCCCGCCCTGTGGGGCGTCGCCAAGCATCTGCACTACGTGGGTCCGACGGAGCGGTTCAACGGCTTCTTCTACATCGTCATGCTCGTCCTGTGCGTCTCCGGCGTCTCCGCACTCGCCGCCCACTACGCCGACAGCGGTGCGCAGGCGACCATCGCCGCCGCCAAGCAGCGCAGGCCCGCGCCCGCCTACCTCGGCGTCGAGCCCGAGTGGACCTGCGTACAGCCGACCGTTCCGGTCGAGCGGCTACCGGGCGAGGGCGGTCGTCTCGATCCCGCGCGGCCGTATCTGCTCATGGGGGTCGGCGGCGGCAACGCCGTACTGCTGAGCCCGGGTACCGGGGAGCCGCTCAAGCTGCCCGCGTCCAAGGTGCGGCTCGTTCCGGCGAAATCGGCCCGCGTCACGTGCGGGAGGTAGGCCCTTCGGCGGCTGCCAGCCCGTGCAGCAGCACCGTGGTGAAGCCGCGCGCCCACTCCGCGTCGACGCGCTCGCCGCTGACCAGCGCGCGGTGCACCACCGCGCCCGCGATCACGTCGAAGATCAGGTCGGCGGTCCTGGCCGCCGTCGCCGGGTCCGTCTCGCGGGGGAGTTCCCCGCGGGCCTGGGCCCGCTCGCGGCCGAGCAGCACCAGGTGCTTCTGGCGGTCCACGATCGCCGTACGGATGCGGTCGCGCAGCGCCTCGTCGCGGGTGGACTCCGCGACCACCGCCATCAGCGCCGTGCGGGTCTCGGGGCGCTCCAGCAGGCTGGCGAAGCGCAGCACCACCGCTTCGACGTCGGCTCGGAGGCTGCCGAGGTCGGGCAGCTCCAGGTGCTCGTCGAAGACGGCCGCCACCGCGTCCACGACCAGCTCGTTCTTGTTCGCCCAACGGCGGTACAGCGTGGTCTTGGCGACGCCGGCGCGGGCCGCGACATCCCCCATCGACAGCTTCGACCAGCCCAGTTCCACCAGCGCGGCGCGGGTCGCCCCCAGGATGGCGCGATCGGCGTCGGCGCTGCGGGGGCGGCCGGTGCGGCGGGGGGACGAGCTCATGGCGGCGACGATACCCGCCGGTAAGGCCACCGGCCGGGGTGAGGCAGATCACCGTCGCGCCCTGGCGGGCCGCGGTCGCTTGCAGTTACGCTACGACGCGTAGCGAAAGAGTGATGACCACTGGCGCCAGGTGGGGACCCGGCGCATTCGTTTGGGATTTCACCATCGTGGTGCGTGTCCGGTACCGCGATGCGTATCAGAGTGTGCGGGCATCGACCACGGTGTTTTTCCGATCGCCGCGTGGAGGGGGGAGGATAGGGCCATGCAGCCACGGAACATGTCCATGAGTGGAGTGGTCGACCTCGCCGCGGTGAAGGCGGCCGGGGAGGCGAGGCAGAAGGCGGAGCAGGCGCGCGCCCAGGCAGCGCGCACCGGTGCCCCCGCGCCCTCCCGTCTGGTGGTCGACGTCGACGAGGCGGGATTCCAGCAGGAGATCCTCCAGCGCTCCACCGAGGTCCCGGTCGTGATCGACTTCTGGGCGGAGTGGTGCGAGCCGTGCAAGCAGCTCGGTCCGCTGCTGGAGCGGCTGGCGCAGGAGTACGCCGGCAGGTTCGTCCTCGCGAAGATCGACGTCGACGCCAACCAGATGCTCTTCCAGCAGTTCGGCGTGCAGGGCATCCCCGCGGTCTTCGCGGTGGTGGCCGGGCAGCCGATCCCGCTGTTCCAGGGGGCGGCCCCCGAAGCGCAGATCCGGCAGGTGCTGGACCAGCTGATCCAGGCCGCCGAGCAGCAGTTCGGCATCGTCGGTGCGCCGGTGGACGCGGAGGCGCAGGGCGTGGAGCCCGCGGCGTCCGGTCCGGCGTCCCCGTACGACGGCGCGCTCGCCGCCGCGCACTCCGCGCTGGACGCGGGTGACCTCGGCGGAGCGGTGCAGGCGTACAGCAATGTGCTGACCGACGACCCGGGCAACACCGAGGCCAGGCTGGGCCTGGCCCAGGCCAAACTGCTGCAGCGGGTGCAGGGCACGGACCCCCAGGTCGTGCGCAAGGCGGCGGCCGACGCGCCGGCCGATGTGGCGGCGCAGATCGCGGCCGCAGACCTGGACCTGGTGGGCGGTCATGTCGAGGACGCCTTCGGGCGGCTGGTCGACACCGTGAAGCGAACGGCGGGTGACGACCGGGAGGAGGCCCGGGTGCATCTGCTGGACCTGTTCGAGGTGATCGGCGCCGAGGACCCCCGGGTGGTCACGGCCCGTAACGCCCTCGCTCGCGTCCTGTTCTGATCGATCGCACCACTGACGGCCGAGCGGCCGCGCTTTACCAAAACTTGGTAAACGCGGCCGCTGTTACTTGCAGTAAATGACAGCGGACCATTTGCCCTACCATGCTGGACATGTCCGCTTCTTTCCTCCCGCCTCTCGGCGACCCTGCGTGCCGGGCCTCAATCGCCCCGCAGCAGTCCGGTTATCCGGCCGTTACTCGCTAGTAACGAACCCCTTGTGCCCCGAGCGTGAATGCACGACGATCGGCCACGCTCGGTCCTTTCCCCAAAGCTCGGCACCCGGTCGGCGCTTGTCCCAGGGGAACGGGTCCCCACCGGGCAGGCCGGCGGCAGTGTCGCCGGCCTTGGACAGGGGGGTCTCTGCCGGAACGGCAGGGCCTGTCCAGGAGGTTGCGCGAGAGCGTGGCCAGTGGTTGTCGCTCGGGGGTGATCGCCGGCTTCTCGGTTCGCCTGCTTCGGTTCGCCGCAGGCACCCGAGGTGGGCGCTCTCCTTCCCGAGGACGTAGCACTTCTCCCATCCCAGGTTCGAGGTCCGTCAGGGCCCGACCGGAGATGTACGTCCGAGAAGGAGGAAAGTCATGGAGTCCGTGGCTCGTGGCGGAACCAGATGGAAGCGGTTCGCCGTCGTCATGGTGCCGAGCGTCGCTGCTACGGCCGCGATTGGAGTCGCCCTGTCCCAGGGTGCGCTCGCGGCGTCGTTCAGCGTGTCCGGCCAGCAGTTCAAGGTCACCGCGAAGCAGCTCGACGGTGAGGGCTTCGTCCAGTACGGAGCCATGGAGGCGCAGCACGGCGGGAAGAACATCCCGGTCGCCGTGTCGGGATTCAAGAGCGCCAAGATCAAGGGTCTGTGCCAGTCGGTGGTGGTCCCGGTCCCGCTCTTCGGCGACGTGTCGCTGAAGCTGAAGGCCGGCAACGGCGACAAGCCGGTCGAGGCCAAGAACCTCTACATCGACCTCGACCAGCTCGACGCGGACGCGGTGTTCCGCGACATCAACATCGGTGTGTCGGCGAACGACACGTCCAAGGGTCCCGGCATCAAGAAGGGCGACCGGGTCGTCCCCGGTTCCTTCGCACAGGAAGCCGACTCGGCGACCCTGACCGACGTCAAGCAGACCGCCTGGGCCACCAGCGCGGGTACGTTCAAGCTCTCTGGCCTCTCCATGTCGGTGGCCAAGGGCAAGCACGAGTGCTTCTGACGCGTTGAGTGCGGTGCGGTGAGGGGCAGGCGACACCCGGGCCCCTCACCCGTACCCACTCACCCGTCGCAACGCATGAACAACTTGCGATCGACAAGATCGCCAGCCCCAGGGAGCTGTTTTCGATGAGTGCCGAGTCGCCGGGGGCGCGTGTCCGTATCAGTGGCTGGCGCCAGTCCTACCGTGAATGGCGCTGGCAGCGCCCGTTCTGGGCGGGAGTGCTGACGCTGCTGGGCGGACTGCCGATCGTGTACTTCCCCTACGCCAACCTCACCGTGGGCCAGCTGACCGTCCGGATGGCCACCACCACCGGATCCGCGTCTCTGATCATCGGCGTTCTGCTGATCGTGCTGGGCCTGAGCATGTGGTTCCAGCCCGTCGTACGGGTCTTCGCGGGAGTCGCCGCGATCCTGCTCGCCCTCGTCTCGCTGGTCGTCTCCAACTTCGGGGGCTTCCTCCTCGGCTACCTCATGGCGCTCTTCGGCGGCGCCCTGGCAGTGGCCTGGGCCCCGGGCGAGGAGCCGAAGGCCCGGCCCGTGGAGCGAGCGGAGCCGGAGCCGGCGGGCGACGGGGGCGGCGAGGGTACGCCGGAACCGGCCGGGGCCGGGACCGCGTCGGACCAGGAATCCAGGAATGGGAGGCACCGTGCGGGGTGAACAGGAGCGGGGCGCTCGGGAGGAGGCCACCGGCAGCCCGCGCCGAGGGAGAACAGGACCGCGGCACGCGGCACCGAAGAAGTCGGTGCTCACCCGCCTCCAGTTGCCCGCGGGCAAGGCGATAGCCCTGGCCGCCATGCCGACGGCGGTGCTGATGGGCATGGGGCTCACCCCCCAGCTCGCCAACGCCAGCCCCCGGGGCGCGGAGGGCTTCAAGCCCGGTCCCTGCGTCACCCAGTCCGACGAGCCGGACCAGGGCGACCAGCAGGACAAGTCCCAGAGCGACACGTCCAAGAACGACAAGAGCGACAAGGGCGGCGACGGCAAGGACGACGCCGGTACGTCCGGCGGGTCGACGGCGGAGCCCAGCGCCTCGCCGAGCCCGTCTGCCGACAAGGCCACGCCGAAGCCGTCCGAGCCGGCGAAGCCGGAGCCGGAGCCGGCGCCCACCCAGCCGTCGGAGCCGACGGAGCCCAGCGCCGAACCGAGCCCCAGCGAGAGCACCAACCCGCTCGACCCCCTGGGCCTCGGCGAGAAGCTGGAGGACCTGCTCGGCGGCGGGGACGACGACGAAGCGCCGGCGGAGCCGAGCGCCTCGCCGAGCCCGACCCCCACACCCAAGCCGTCCGACTCCGACGCCAAGAGCCCGGCCGACCAGGTCGACAAGGCGACGGACGACGCGGCGAAGGCGGCCGACGACGCCACCGACAAGGCGGAGGACGCCGCGGACAAGGCGAAGGACACGGCCGAGGAGACGGCCGACAAGGCGAAGGACACGGCCGACAAGGCCACGCCCACGCCGTCGCCCTCCGCCACCTCGGAGCCCGGTGCCGACGGCGAGGAGGGCTACCCCTGCCCGAAGTTCGACGCCGACGCGTACAACAACGCCAAGGCCGACCGGGTGGAGGCGCTGCTCCCCGAGGACCCGTGGATCCTCAAGTCCAGCCGGCTGGGTCTGCACGGCCTCGAGTACGACGGCATCGTCGAGGTCAAGACCCAGAGCGGGAAGGTCAAGAAGGTCCTGAAGTTCCGCGCTTCGGGCGTCGACATCGACGATCTGCACCAGCTGGTCAAGGGCCCCGGCGGTTCGACCCAGCACGTGGAGGCCCGCAAGGGCAGCCGCTCCACGATCCGCAACGGCGAAGTGACGATGTACACCGAGTCGCTGAGCGGCAAGCTGCTCGGGCTCATCCCGGTGACGTTCACCCCCAAGGCCCCGCCGCCGCTGACCCTGCCGGAGCTGTTCTTCACCGATGTGACGGTCATCCAGGCCGGCCAGTTCGGTGGCGACCTGACGGTGCCGGGCATGCACGGGTATCCGACGTACGACTGACGTCCCGTCGACGACCGTTCGGGAGCCGCAAGCCCCTCCTCAGGGAGGGCAACGCCTGTGGGCGCCACCCCCAGTTGGGGGCGGCGCCCACAGGCGCGTGGGGCGCGCTTGACGCGCGCGGAGCGCTCTATGCTGACCTGATGCGGAACTGGATATCGGTGGCAGGCGCCGACGCGGACCGGGTCGACCCGGTCACGGAGCTCGAGTCGCTCGGCGACTGGCTACGCGGCGAGCCGGAACTGGCCGGACGGGTACGACGCAAGGCGGCCCGCCCCACGCCGGGCGAGATGGGCGCGCTCCCCGACCTCCTGATCGTCTCCGGCGCCGCACTGCCCGTCCTGGCAGGCTCGCTGCGCGCCTGGCTGATCCACCGCCGCAGGTCAGGAATCGCGATCAAGGTGCATCGGGCCGACGGCGGGACGGTGGAGATCGACGCGAAGAACGTGAGCAACACCTCGGTGGAGGAGATCCTGCGGCAGGCGCTGCGGACCGACGAGCCCGCCGGTGGACAGGACGGGGAGCAGGCGTAACCATGCGGCTGCCCGACCCCGAGCGCTCGCGGGCGGTGCTGATCGGTACGAGTTCGTATACGGACGAGGAACTGCCGGACCTGCCGGTGGTCCGGCGCACGGTGGCGGACCTGGCGTCGGCGCTGACCGACTGGTCTTACGGCATCCTCGACGTGCCGCACTGCACGGTGCTGCTGGACGGCGACGACCTCATCGAGACCCAGCGGGCGCTGAAGTCCGCCGCCCAGTCGGCGGAGGACCTGCTGCTGGTGTACTACGTCGGCCACGGCCTGATCGGGGCGCGCCGCCACGACCTGCATCTGGGGTTGAAGCACAGCGAGTTGGAGGACCCTGAACTCGGTTCGCTGTCGTTCGACCGGGTACGGGACATCGTCCTGGACAGCCCGGCCGCGTCGAAGGTGATCATCCTCGACTGCTGCTTCTCGGGCCGGGCGCTGAACGGGACGATGACGGCTCCCGCGGCCGTGGTGAGCGGCCAGATCGAGGTGGCGGGTTCGTACGTACTGACGTCCTCGCAGCGCAACCAGGTCTCCCTGGTGCTGGACGGTGAGGAGCACACGGCGTTCACGGGGCGGCTGCTGCGGCTGCTGCGCGAGGGGGTGCCGGACGGGCCTGAGCTGCTGGGTCTGGACGAGCTGTACCGCGAGTTGGCGCGGACGATGAAGGCGGAGGGGCTGCCGACACCGCTGAAGCGGGTGACGCGGACGGCGGAGCTGCTGGCCCTGGGCCGCAACCGCGCCCAGCGGGCGGCCACGTGGGAGTCGCGGTACGCGGCGGCGGTGGCGCTGTGCGAGGAGGCGCGGTTCCCGGAGGCGGTCGAGGAACTGCGGAGCCTGTTGGCGGAGCAGGGGGAGCGGCTGGGCGCGGATCACGAGCACGCCCTCCGCGTCCGGGCGCTGCTGGCGCACGCGATGGGCGGCGCGGGCGATCCCAGGGCGGCCGTGGCTGAGCTGGAAGAGGTGCTGGCGCGGCAGACCTGGATCCTGCGGACGGGCCACCAGGACACCCTGCGCACGCGGCAGTTCCTGGCCGTCAACCTGGGCGAGTCCGGTAACCGGCAGACGGCGATCCGGATGCTCCGGGCGCTCCTGATCGACCGCCGGCGGGAGCTGGGCCCCGAGGACGAACACACCCTCCGTACGACGCATGTGCTGGCCCACAACCTCGCCAGGGCAGGAGAGGAGGCCGAGGCGGCGGAACTGCTGCGGGAACTGGTCGGGAGCCGGAGACGGGTCCTGGGGGAGGATCATCCGCACACACTGCGCGCGGAGCGGGATCTGGAAATGCTGCGGGAACGCGCCGCCGACGAGATGTGGGAGGCGTGACCGGTGGCCGAAAGACTCACCATGGAGGCGCGGTTCGTCCTCGTCCTCGCCGAGGACGAAGCACGCGCCCAGTTGCAGAGCTCAGTGGACGTCCACCATGTGCTGCTGGCGCTGCTGACCCAGGACGAGAACATCGGGGTCCGGGCTCTGCGGCGCCTGGGCGTCCCGCTGTCCGCAGTGCGCATCCTCCTCACCGAACCCAAGGGCTGGGGCCGGCCGAACCCCCCGGCAGACCCGCTCCCGTTGACTCCGGGCGTCCAGCGGGTGCTGGAGCTGGCGCTTCGGGAGGCCGACCTACTCGGACACGAGCCGGTCGGCCCGGAACACCTCCTGCTGGGACTGATCCGGGAGGGTGAGAGCCGGTCGGCCCGGATCCTCATCGAGCACGGTGCGGAACTGAGTTGGACGCGGCAGCGGGTGGCGGACCTGGTGAGCGGCACGCCGGAGTCCGCCGTGCCCGCACCCGAGGCGCCTCAACCGCCCCTTCGGCCGGAGCTCGCGGAGTGGCTGCGCGATCTCACCCAGGAGGCGCGGGACGCCGCGTCCCCCACGGTCTGCGGGCGGGACCGGGAGATTCAGCGTGTGATGCAGGTGCTGATGGACGGGGCCGATCCGCTGCTGGTTGGCCGACCGGGCACGGGACGCACCTCGGTGGTCGTCGGGATGGCCGAACGTATGGCTCGCGGCGAGGCACCGGGGGAGTTCGCGGGGGCGCGGATCTGGGCGGTCGACCTGGCGGCCTTCTGCCGCATGTACGGGGACGCGCGCGGTAACCTCTCGGCGACTGGTCTCCACATGGGGAAGTTCCGTGAGGCACTGGACGCCATGCGTGAACGCGGTGCGCCCGTGCTGTTCGTGGACGATATGGACCGCGACCTCCTCGCCGCCACCACTCCCCTGCGATGGGACGTTCCGGTCATCGGCGTCATCGACCCCAGCGGATACGAACGGTTTCAGCTTGACTTGTCCGGGCTTGCGAGCCGGATGCGGCAGGTCCCCATCAGCGAGCCCTCCCACGCCGACACGGTCGAGATCCTCAAGGCACACCGCACCAACTGCGCCGCCCACCATCAGGTCGCCATCACCGATGACGCCCTGGAGGCCGCCGTCGCCTTGTCCGTCCGGCATCTGCCTGACGAACCGCTGCCGGGCAAGGCGATCGATATGCTGGACGAGGCAGGGGCCCGCGCTAGCGACCCGTGGGCCGAGGAGGCCATACCCGTCGTGGACGCGGTGCTGGTCGCGGAGGCGTACGCGGCGCTGGTCGCGGAGACGTACGGACCGGAAGCCGCCGAGGAAGCCCCGCAGCCACCCCCGGAGTACCCGCCCCCGCTGGATGACGACCCCGGCGACCGCTACCTCTGGGCCATGAGCTGAGCTGGTACGAACCGCAACGGCCGCGGCCGCCGGCCCCCAACGGGAACCGGCGGCCGCGGCCGTGGCAAAGGCGCGCGAGCGCGTCAGCTCAGCCCTCGTTGCCCAGGTGGTGCACCCGCACCATGTTCGTCGTCCCCGGCACACCAGGCGGCGAACCCGCCGTGATGATCATCGTGTCGCCCTCGTTGTACCGGTTGAGCTTCAGCAGCTCCGCGTCGACCAGGTCCACCATCGCGTCCGTGGTGTCCACGAACGGCACGACGAAGGACTCCACGCCCCAGCTCAGGGTCAGCTGGTTGCGGGTGGACGCGTCGGTGGTGAAGGCCAGGATCGGCTGGTTCGTGCGGTACCGGCACAGCCGGCGGGCGGTGTCGCCGGACTTGGTGAAGGCGATGAGTGCCTTGCCGCCCAGGAAGTCGGCGATCTCGCAGGCCGCGCGGGCGACCGAACCACCCTGCGTACGCGGCTTCTTGCCCGGCACCAGCGGCTGGAGGCCCTTGGCGAGCAGCTCCTCCTCCGCGGCCTGGACGATCTTCGACATCGTCTTGACCGTCTCGATCGGGTACTGGCCGACCGAGGACTCCGCGGAGAGCATCACCGCGTCCGCGCCGTCCAGGATCGCGTTGGCGACGTCGGACGCCTCGGCGCGCGTGGGGCGCGAGTTGGTGATCATCGACTCCATCATCTGGGTCGCGACGATCACCGGCTTGGCGTTCCGCCGGCACATCTCCACCAGGCGCTTCTGCACCATCGGGACCTTCTCCAGCGGGTATTCCACGGCCAGGTCGCCGCGGGCCACCATGACGCCGTCGAACGCCGCGACGACCTCCTCCATGTTGGCGACGGCCTGCGGCTTCTCGACCTTGGCGATCACCGGCACCCGGCGGCCGACCTCGTCCATGACCCGGTGCACGTCCCGGACGTCGGAGGCGTCCCGGACGAAGGACAGCGCGACCATGTCGCAGCCGAGCCGCAGGGCGAACTTCAGGTCCTCGATGTCCTTCTCGGACAGCGCCGGGACGTTGACCGCCGCACCGGGCAGGTTGATGCCCTTGTGGTCGGAGATCACTCCGCCCTCGATGACGATGGTCTTGACCCGCGGACCCTCGATGTCCGTGACGCGCAGCTCCACGTTGCCGTCGTTGATCAGGACCTGGTCGCCCTTGGCGACGTCGCCGGGCAGCCCCTTGTAGGTGGTGCCGCAGATCGTCCGGTCCCCGGGGACGTCCTCGGTGGTGATGGTGAACTCGTCACCGCGCACCAGCTCCACCGGGCCGTCGGCGAAGGTCTCCAGGCGGATCTTGGGGCCCTGGAGGTCGGCGAGCACGCCCACCGCGTGGCCGGTCTCCTCGGTCGCCTTGCGGAGTCGGTGGTACCGCTCCTCGTGCTCCGGGTGGGTGCCGTGGCTCATGTTGAAACGGGCCACGTTCATGCCGGCCTCGATCAGCGTCTTCAGCTGCTCGAAGGAGTCGACGGCAGGGCCCAGGGTGCAGACGATTTTGGAACGGCGCATGAGGCAGATCCTATCCGTTTGTTTCGGGGCGGAATATTTGAGCTGTGTGAACGAACAATGATCAGTCGCTGACCAGGGCGTACGTCTGCGTGGCGATCTCCAGCTCCTCGTCGGTCGGGACCACCGCCACGGCGACCCGGCTCGACGGCGCCGAGATCAGCCGCGCCGCGGAGCCGCGGACGGCGTTGCGCACCGCGTCCACCTCGATGCCCAGCGAGGTCAGGCCACCCAGCGCCGCCTCCCGCACCGCCGCCGAGTTCTCGCCGACCCCGGCCGTGAAGGCGATGGCGTCCACGTGCCCGAGCACCGCGGTGTACGCGCCCACATACTTCCGCAGCCGGTGGATGTAGACGTCGAAGGCGAGCTGCGCGGCCTCGTCGCCCTCGCCCATCCGGCGGCCGATCTCCCGCATGTCGTTGTCGCCGCACAGGCCGAGCAGCCCGCTGCGCTTGTTCAGCAGGGTGTCGATCTCGTCGGTGGACATCCCGCCCACCCGCGCCAGATGGAAGATCGCCGCCGGGTCCAGATCGCCGGAGCGGGTGCCCATGACCAGGCCCTCCAGCGGGGTCAGGCCCATCGAGGTGTCGACACACACGCCGCCGCGGACGGCGGACGCGCTCGCGCCGTTGCCCAGGTGCAGCACGATCGTGTTGACCTCGGCCGGGTCCTTGCCCAGCAGCGCTGCGGTGGCCCGCGAGACGTACGCGTGCGAGGTGCCGTGGAAGCCATAGCGGCGCACCCCGTACCGGTCCGCGGTGTCGACGTCGATGGCGTACCGCGCGGCGGACTCCGGCATCGTCGCGTGGAAGGCGGTGTCGAAGACCGCGACCTGCGGCAGGTCCGGGCGCAGGCCCCGGGCGACCTTGATCCCGGAGATGTTCGCCGGGTTGTGCAGCGGGGCCAGCGGGACCAGCTTCTCGATCTCGGCGACCACCTCGTCGGTGATCAGCGTCGGCTCGGTGAACCGGGTGCCGCCGTGCACCACCCGGTGCCCGACCGCCGCGAGCGCGGGCGAGTCGAGCCCCAGCCCCTGCCCGGCCATCTCGTCCGCGACCTGCTTGAGCGCGGCCTCGTGGTCCGCGACCGGGCCTTCCCCGATCCGTTCCACGATCCCGGAGGCCAGCCGCGACTGATCGGCCATGTCCAGCAGCTGGTACTTGAGGGAGGAGGAGCCGGAGTTGAGAACCAGTACTCGGGAGGCGTTCACGCGGAGGGTGCTTTCTGTGTCGGGTCGGCCTGGGTGGGCGTCTGGGCCTGGATCGCGGTGATCGCGACGGTGTTGACGATGTCCTGGACGAGCGCGCCGCGCGACAGGTCGTTGACCGGCTTGCGCAGACCCTGGAGGACCGGGCCCACGGCCACCGCGCCCGCCGAGCGCTGCACCGCCTTGTAGGTGTTGTTGCCGGTATTGAGGTCCGGGAAGACCAGGACGGTTGCCTTTCCGGCGACCTCGGAGCCCGGCAGCTTGGTGGCCGCGACCGCGGTGTCCACGGCCGCGTCGTACTGGATCGGCCCCTCGACCAGCAGGTCGGGGCGGCGCTCGCGCACCAGCTCGGTCGCCCGGCGCACCTTGTCGACGTCCGCGCCCGAGCCGGAGGTCCCGGTGGAGTACGACAGCATCGCGATCCGCGGCTCCACCCCGAACTGGGCGGCGGTGCCCGCCGACTGGATGGCGATGTCCGCGAGCTGCTCGGCGCCCGGGTCCGGGTTGACCGCGCAGTCGCCGTACACCAGCACCCGGTCCGCCAGGCACATGAAGAAGACGGAGGAGACGATCCCGGCGCCCGGCGCCGTCTTGATGATCTCGAAGGCGGGCCGGATCGTGGCGGCGGTGGAGTGCACCGCGCCCGACACCATGCCGTCCGCGAGCCCCTCCTGCACCATCAGGGTTCCGAAGTACGAGACGTCGGCGACGACGTCGTACGCCAGCTCGTAGGAGACGCCCTTGTGGGCGCGCAGCTGCGCGTAGCGCTCGGCGAACCGCTCCCGCAGCTCGGACGTCTGCGGGTCGATGATCTGGACGTCGTCGATCCGCAGGCCCAGCTCCGCGGCGCGCTTGCGGACGACCTCCTCCTCGCCCAGCAGCGTCAGGTCGCACACGTCGCGCCGGAGGAGGACGTCGGCGGCGCGCAGCACCCGCTCCTCGATGCCCTCCGGCAGGACCACCCGGCGGCGGTCGGAGCGGGAGCGCTCGATCAGCTCGTGCTCGAACATCATCGGCGTGACGCGGCTGGAGCGCGCCACCGAGATGCGGTTCGTCAGCTCCGCGGTGTCCACATGCCGTTCGAACAGGCCCAGCGCGGTCTCCGCCTTGCGCGGCGTGCCCGCGTGCAGCTTCCCCTCCAGCGCGAACAGCTGCTCGGCGGTCGGGAAGCTCTTGCCGGGCACCGACACCACCGGCGTGCCGGGGGCGAGCCGCGAGGCCAGCGCGAGGATGTCGGGGCCCGGCCGCTCGTCGAGGGTCAGCAGCACGCCGGCGATCGGCGGGGCCCCGGCACTGTGCGCGGCCAGCGCGCCGATGATCAGGTCCGCGCGGTCCCCGGGCGTCACCACCAGGCAGCCGTCGGTCAGCGCGGGCAGGAAGGTCGGCAGCATGGCGCCGCCGAAGACGAAGTCGCGTACGTCCCGGGAGAGCCCGGAGCCGTCGCCGAGCAGCACCTCGGCGCCGAGGGTGCGCACCACCTGGTCGACGGTCGGCGCGGACAGCGAGGTGTCCTCGGGGAGCGCGTAGCAGGGGACCGGGAGGCGGGCGGCGAGCCGCTCGGCTATGGACGCCCGGTCGGCGGGGGCGACCCGGTTGACCACCAGCGCCACCACGTCGCAGCCCTGCGCCCGGTAGGCGCGGAAGGCGTTGCGGGCCTCGGCCCGCACCGAGTCCGCCTCCTGGTCCTGGCCGCCGACGACCGTGATCACCGAGGCGCCGAACTCGTTCGCCAGCCGGGCGTTCAGCCCCAGCTCGTCCGGGAGGCTGGTGTCGGCGTAGTCGCTGCCCAGCACCAGGACGTACTCGTAGTCGCGGGCCACCTGGTGGAAGCGTTCGACCAGCTGCGCGACCAGTTCGTCGGTGCCCCGCTCGGCCTGGAGGGTGGCCGCCTCCTGGTAGCTGATGCCGTACGCGGTCTCCGGCGCCTGGCTGAGCCGGTAGCGCGCCCGCAGCAGGTCGAAGAGCCGGTCGGGGTTGTCGTGGACCAAGGGGCGGAAGACCCCGACCCGGTCCACGTGGCGGGTCAGGAGCTCCATCACTCCCAGTTCGACGACCTGGCGGCCGTCGCCCCGGTCGATCCCGGTCACGTACACGCTGCGTGTCACGCGCGCTTCTCCGATCCCTTGACGTGTGCTGACGGTGTGACTGTGCGCATCCGGCCGGAAAAAGACCGGAAAAGGCCAGAAGAATGCCCCTGTCCCCTTGACAATACCTGCGCGCCCGGATAGGGCGCTCCCCCGGGATGGGGGACGCGGCATGCCTCCACCCATGAAACAATCGGACCGGCTCACATGTACCGGTCAGCGAGCAGGAGACACAGCACGATGCGCATCGGAGTTCTCACCGCGGGCGGAGACTGCCCCGGCCTCAACGCTGTGATCCGGTCGGTCGTGCACAGAGCAGTCGCCGGCCACGGGGACGAGGTCATCGGTTTCGAGGACGGCTTCAAGGGCCTCCTGGAAGGCCGCCACCGCAAGCTGGACCTGGACGCGGTCAGCGGCATCCTGGCCCGCGGCGGCACCATCCTCGGCTCCTCGCGCCTGGAGCGCGCCCGGCTGCGCGAGGCATGCGAGACCTCCAAGGAGCTGGCCCGCGACTACGGCATCGACGTACTGATCCCGATCGGCGGCGAGGGCACCCTGACCGCCGCGCGGATGCTCGCCGACTCCGGCCTGCCGATCGTCGGCGTGCCCAAGACCATCGACAACGACATCTCCGCCACGGACCGCACCTTCGGCTTCGACACCGCCGTCGGCGTCGCCACCGAGGCCATGGACCGGCTCAAGACCACCGCCGAGTCGCACCAGCGCGTCATGGTCGTGGAGGTCATGGGGCGGCACGCGGGCTGGATCGCGCTGGAGTCCGGCATGGCGGCGGGCGCGCACGGCATCTGCCTCCCGGAGCGCCCCTTCCAGGTCGACGACCTGGTGGAGATGGTCGAGGAGCGGTTCTCGCGCGGCAAGAAGTTCGCGGTTGTGTGCGTGGCCGAGGGCGCCCACCCGGCCGAGGGCAGCATGGAGTACAAGAAGGGCGAGATCGACCAGTACGGCCACGAGCGCTTCGCCGGCATCGGCAACCGCCTCGCGGTCGAGCTGGAGCGCCGCCTGGGCAAGGAGGCCCGCCCGGTCATCCTCGGCCACGTGCAGCGCGGCGGCACCCCCACCGCGTACGACCGGGTGCTCGCCACCCGCTTCGGCTGGCACGCGGTCGAGGCGGCGCACCGCGGCGACTTCGGCATGATGACGGCACTGCGCGGCACGGACATCGTGATGGCGCCCATCGCGGACGCGGTCGCCGAGCTGAAGACCGTGCCGGTCTCGCGGATGGACGAGGCCGAGTCGGTCTTCTGACACACGTCGGTCTTCTGACACCGCCGTGGCGGTCGCCGCCGCGGCGTTACGGCAGGAGCCGCGGCGTTACGGCAGGACCTGTTCCCAGAAGCGCTCCAGCACGCCGTCCAGGAACTCCCGTCCCGAGTCGCCCGACGCCGCGGCGCTGTCGCCCTCGCCCCAGTTGAGGGAGGCGACCATGCGGGCCTGGTACTCGCCGTGCAGTTGCTGGAGTACGGCGTCGATCCGGGTGCGCGGCAGCGGCACCAGCTTCGCGACCGGGCGCGTGTAGGCCTGCCAGCGGGTGGTCGCCGCGCTGCGCAGCAGGTCCGCCAGCTTCCCGTCGCGCCCCGTCAGCTCGAACTGGTCCGGCAGGGAGAGCCCCAGCACCTCGCCGAGCAGCACGTCCTGCCGCTCGTTCCCCGGCCACCGGCCCGTACGCTCCGCCTCCTGGTACGCGGGCAGGTCCATGCCGACGAGACGGGCCACGTCCTCGGCCGCCAGTCCGCGCGCCATGCGGTGCTCACGCAGCGTGGTCGGCGTCGCCATCAGATCGCCCGGGGCGCACCACAGGGCCCCGGCCAGTGCCGCCAGCTCCGCCGTGCCGGGCGCGGCCTCGCCCCGCTCCCAGGCGGCCACGTCCGCCGGGGGCACCCTGAGCCCGTAGGCCGCCCACATGCCGTGGGACACATGGGCATGTGTCATGCCCAGGGCCTCGCGCAGACGACGGGCGGCCAGGGCGTTGAACGGCGGTGGTGGCTGGTGCACGCGCACAACGTAAGGTCGGCCACCGGGCTGGGCATAGCCTCCGATCGCCCAAGCCCGCACGTCGTACGAAGGTACGGGGACGGGGCCTGGCGGAGGTACGGACGGGAGGCTCGGGCAAAAACCCCGACTACCGCGAGGCGCCCTCGACCCGGTCCCAGAAGTGCTGCACGATCCCGTCCAGGAACTCCCGCGCCTGTGCCGCCGCGTTGTCCGCCACCGCGCCCCGGGTCAGCGTCGCCGCCATCCGCACCTGGTAGTCCCCGTACAGGGACTTCAACGCCCCTTCCAACTGGGGCTTGGGCAGCGGCACCAGCTTGCCGACCTTCTTCACGTACGCCTGCCAGCGGGTGTCGACCGCCGACCGCAGCAGCTCGGCCAGGGCCGCGTCCCGCCCGGTGACCTCGAACAGGGCGCGCAGCGGAAGCCGGAGCACGTCGGCGAGATGAGCGGCCTGGGCGTCGTTGCCGGTCCACTTGCCGGACTGCTCCATGCGCTCGTACTCCTGCGGGTCCATACTGATCCGCATCGCCACGTCGATCGGCGCGAGCCCCTGTGCCACCCGGTGCTCGCGCAGCGTGCTCGGCGACCCCAGCAGGTCGCCCGGCGAACACCACAAGGCCCCCGCCAGCGCGATCAGTTCGGTCTCCGTGGGGAACGCCTCGCCGAGCTCCCAGGCGGCGACGGTCGCCGGATGCACCTGGAGGCCGTACGCGGCCTGGATGCCGTAGGAGACGTGGGCGTGCGTCATTCCCAGCGCCTCGCGGAGTCGGCGTGCGGCACTGGGGTCAAACGACGGGGGGCGGGGCTCGGCCGTATTGGACGGGTGCACAAGCGAACCGTAGCGGCACATCCGTACGTTTGCATGATGCCTTCGTGCATCGTCCCTACATCGTCATGACCCTGCCATTAACCCTTGACCGACCCGCTGAGTGCGAAGCCCCCGCCCAGCCGCCGGGCGATGAGCACATAAAGCAGCACAACCGGGGTCGAATACAGCAGGGAAAAGGCCGCGAGCTGGCCATAGGCGATCGAACCGTAGTTGCCGAAGAACGTGAAAATGCTGACCGAGGCCGGAAGCTGGTCGGGTGAGAGCAACAGCATGAAAGGGACGAAGAAATTGCCCCACATCATGATGAAGCTGTAGATCGTCACCACGGTGATGCCCGGCCCCATCAGCGGCAGGATGACCCGCGTCAGCGTCTGGAGCCACGACGCCCCGTCCGTCCACGCCGCCTCCTCCAGGGCCACCGGCACCCCGTCCATGAAGTTCTTCAACAGCCAGATGGCGAACGGGAGTTGCGAGGCGGCCAGGAAGAGTGCCGTGCCGTACAGGGTGTCGATGAGATCGGTCTGTACGAACAGGCCGTAGACCGGCACCATGATCGCCGTGATCGGCAGGCACGTGCTGAACAGGATCGTCAGCAGATACGGCCGCACCAGCCGGGACCGGAACCGGGAGAGCGGATAGGCGGCCAGCGCCGCGCAGCCGACCGTGACCACCGCCGCGCCCCCGCACATCAGCAGGCTGTTGAGCATCGGCGTGAAAGTGATCTCGTCCGTCCACACGGCGGAGAAGTTGTCGAGGGTCGGCGAGCCGGGTGCTTCGACGCGCAAGGACGCCTCCGAGTCCACGGAGGCGAACAGCAGCCACAGCAGCGGGACGAGGAAGGCGGCGGCGACGGTCAGGAGCGCGAGGTCGGCGGCCAGTCGGCGCCGCATGCGGCGGGAGGACCGGGCACGGCGGGCGGGGGCGGCGGCGGGCGCTGCGGGCGCGGCGGGAGTTGCGTGCACGGCGGGCATCCGTCCATGGAAGCGCCCACCGTGCCGATGGGGAAGACGGCACGCGCCCGCCGATACGCGGCGCCCGACGCCTGCGCGGCCGGCTATCCCAGGAACGCCGCGACGGTCGCCGTGAACCGGTCGGGATCGTCGAGCCACGGGAAGTGCCCGGCACCGGACTGAACGACGAACTCGGCGTTCGGAAACAGCCCGGCGAATTCGGCCATCGCGGGAGGCGGGGAATTCAGATCGACCTCCCCGGCGAGCAGGAGCACCGGCGAGCCGAACCGCGCCAGCGCCGCACGGGTGGCGTCCGGGTCGAAAGCGCCCTCTGCGCCGAAGACAGCCGCGGCGCCCGCGTTCGTCTGCCCTTCCTCGGCGGCCAGATGGGCTTGCGCCGCCTCGTCCCAGCGGCCGTAGCAGAACGGCGCGATGGCCTGCCAGGATGCCTCGGTCGCCTTTCCGGCGACGATCGCTTCCAGGGCCGCGAATGCCGCCGGGAACCACGGCTCGTCCTTGCGGAGCAGCGCCGTCTCGCGCCGGACGTCGCCGGTGACGGGGACCCCGACGGCCATGACGCTCGGCGTGATCAGCGCGAGCCTGGCGACGTGCTGCGGATGGCGGCCGACGTACAGTGCGGCCAGATTCGCGCCGGCGGAGTGCCCGAGCAGGTCGATCCGGTCGAGGCCAAGGTGCTCGCGCAGGGCCTCCACGTCGTCGACGAGCCGGTCGCAGCGGTACGAGGCGGTGTCCTGCGGCACCGCCGACTCACCGGTGCCCCGAAGGTCCAGCGTGATCAACTGCCGGTGCGCGGAAAGGCCGCCGAGGTCGCCGAGGTATGCGGAGGCCTGCATCGGCCCTCCGGGCAGGCAGACCACGGGGGCGCCGTTTCCCGCGACGTGGTAGGCGAGCTTGGTTCCGTCGTGCGTGGAGAAGATGGGCATGGCGATGACCTTGTCACGAAGAGGGCCAGTCAACCAGGGAGTGGAAGATCATATAAGCGAGGATCAGTGAGCACGGCGCGAGGACGGCGAGAAGGCTGCGGCGGAGGCGATGGCGCAGCCGCCAGGGCAGGAACCAACTGGCCAGGAGCAGCCCCAGGGGGAGTAGGAGGCCGTAGAGATAGACCGTGGTGGCGGTGGGGACGTCCGCATTGCACCGGTCGATCTCGGTCTCGGTGCCGACGTCACACGACATTCCGGCGAATCCGACGCCTATGGAGCAGAGGTAGGCGATGGGGAGCGTGACCAGGGTGGAGAGCAGCGGCGCGATCCAAGCACCACGGTGGCGGGAATGCGGCGTGTAGTCGGACATACGTGCCACCCAACCCCGTCGCGGGGGCGGTCGCATGAGTTGTCGTACTCAGATGGTCGAGGGCCGTGGGCCCCGCTCACCGTGTCGGGTGGGCGGGGCGTGGCGTTCGCCCTCTGGGCTCAGAGGTTCTCGCATACGTTGCCGAAGGTCGGATTGAGCGCCCCGATCACGGTGATGGTGTTCCCGCAGGCGTTCACCGGCACGTGCACGGGTGCTTGCACGAGGTTTCCGCTGACAATGCCCGGCGAGTTCGTGGCTTTGCCGTTTGCGTTGGCTCCACCGTGCGCGAGGGCGGTGCCCGCGCAGGCGAGGGTGGCGGCGGAGGCCAGTGCCGCGGCGGCGACGGCGGTACGAGCGAGCATGTCATCTCCTACGGGTAGAGGATCGTCGGACAACCCAACTGCCCGGTCGTCCGGCAGGACACGGCACCTGCGGGTGACCTGCCGAACGAGCGCGTCATCCATCCGTGGTCGACGTCCCTTTACCTCGACCTACCTCGAAGCCGGGGCCTCGACGAGGAGTTGGTCCGCGTCCGGCAGGAGATCCGTGATCTTCTGCCAGAGTTCCTTGGCGGTCGTGCGCCGGACCCGCAGTTCGCTGTGCTCGTCGACTTCGCCCTCACGCACGGGTTCCGCGGGGGATTCCCGGATCCAGTAGCCCTCGATCCCGCAGTCCCAGGCAGCGAGCGCCGAGATGGACATGCCGTTGTCCTGTGGCTCGCTTCCGCGCCATGCCACCGTCATCCGCCACATGCAGTTCAGGTTGGCGAGGACCTCCGCGAGGCGGTGCGGGGCGCCGGCCGCCGCGGCCGCTTCGCCGAAGTCCTCGACCCGCCCGGACTCGATCCGCTCCAGCGCGCCGTCCAGCGCGCCCATGGTCGACACGATCTCTTCGCTCGCGTCAGGGGTCTCCGCTGCCTCGCGGTGCAGATCCACCATGCGCGAGAGCGCCCACACCAGCATCGGGGGCTCGACCGGTACGTATTCCGACTCGTCCTCACCCGGCCAGCCCTCGTGGGTGAACATGAAGTCGTCCCCGATGACGGCGCCGCTGCTCACGACGCCCTGGGAGCCCGTGACCTCGATGCGGACGATGACGTGCGGCTCCATCAGGGTCGACAGGAGCGGGTAGAGGTCGGCCGCCAGGCCGCCCTCGTCGTCGACGATCCCCGCTTCCTTGAGTTCGGCCAGCGGCAGGGACAGCTCGTCGGGCAGGTCTTCCTCCTCGACGAGGAATCCCAGGACGCTGACGTGCGAGTCCGCCAGCCGAAGGCGTCGTCGTGCGGTATCAATGGCAGGCATGTTCATTTCCTAGTAAGCGAAGAATCGGGTTGCCGGCGGCAATTGAGCTATTCGCTCAGTCGGCTCAAAACGCGCCCGGGCGCGGAGACCAGCGCGCCACGGACGGACAAGTTCCGCGTGTATACGCTCTCCAGGAGAATCGCCAGGCTGATGTCCAGTCCATCCGCCGCGCCTTGGCAGATTCCGGAGATCGTCTGCGGATTCTTCCAGTGTGAGCGTGTCATCCGGACTCCGGCGCCGCTGCGCCGAAGCTCGTGGCCGCGCCTGTTCCGGTGCTCCGCGTAGACGTATTCCCGGCCCTCCGCCGCGATGCGAAGTGCCCGCCCTCGTCTGGTGAGGCCCCAGGCATTCCGGGACAAGGAAGCGGGATTACCGGCGACGCTCAGTTCACCTTCGGCCAGCGACGGGCGTCCGGCGTACTCGCGGCCGAAGTACGAGGTCGCCGGAAGGTACTGCCCCGTGACGGAGGCCCGGAAATGAAGCCCCCGATAGTCGGCGCGCTCGGTGGGGTACGCCACCTCGACGGCGCCCAGGCTGCCCACCGTCCCGGACCATGTGAACACCTGGTCGCGGAGGTTGATCCGGTTCGTGCTTCCAGTGCGTTGCAGCTCGAAAGAGAGTTCGCTCATGTCTGTCGTGCACCTCCTCTCGGACTCGTTGCCGTCAGTCGAATGGATTGAGCGCGCTGCCCAGCTTCTTCGCGCCTTCCACGGCCTTCCCGGCCCCTTCGCCGATCTTGTCCTTGGCCCAGCGCCCGGCGTCGGCCACCTTTCCGGGAAACTTCTTCACCGTATCCCAGTTGTCGACGATGAGGGCGACGCCGTAGACCGCCCCGGTGACCGCGGCGGCGCCGATGGTGATCGGGTTGGGGGCGACCATCGCGGCGGTGAGCGAGGCGTTGAACGCGACGCCGGAAACGTCCGCGACGTACCCGGCCTTGTCCCGCTTGAACGCCTCTACCGGGTTCCCCTTCTGATAGAGGTCCCAGGCGCCCATGGCGGTGGACGCCACGCCGCCCACGACACCGGTGGCCCGCCAGAACCCCGCCGTGCGCCCCGCCGCCCCCACCCCGGAGGCGAGCTGCGCCATCTTCCCCGCGCCCGCCACCTTCTTGGCGTCGGCCACGTTCTTGCCGACCTTGAGGAGGTTCGCCTCCCACGCCCACAGCTTTCCGCCGTGCAATTGCGCGAGCTTGTCCGACCCTGCCAGTGCGTTGAGGATCGGCGCGGGTGTCCTGGAGCCGATACTGGCGCCGAGCCGGGCGATGCGCGCGGGGATGTAGCTCGGCGGCCGCCCCTTCAGGATCTGCGCCAGGGTGGTTCCGGGAGCCTTCAGCGGATGTCCCTTGAGGTACTTCTTCAGGTTGAGCGTCCCGACGACGGCCATCTTGAACGCCCCTGGGACTTCCGAGGCGAATGCCGTCAGCCTGATGTAGTCACTGACCACCTCACCCAGATTGCTGTTGTCGGTGATCTTGGCGATCGCCTCACCCTTGACCCGGGCCCGCCATTCGTCGAGTGTCTCGTGCGGCTGCCGCTTGATCCACTCGAATTCCTTGTCGCCGCTGGCGGCGGCGGCGCCCGCCAGGAGGGCGATGTCCGGATTCAGCGCGAGCGTCCTGGCGTCCTTCATCGACCAGCCGGCCCACAGCAGACCGCCCAAGGGGTCCCCGTCTTCGGCGCGCGCGATGGCGGCCCGCTTCCGCAGGTCCGGGGCCGTGGTGGTGATCCACGTCCGCATCGGCGTGAGCGTCGCCAGCTTGCCGCTCACGTTGAGCGTCTTCGCCCTGGTGAAGGCCTCGTTGAGGTCGTCGCTCAGGCCGCCCTTTCCGTCCAGGAGCTTGGCGAGTTGCTCCAGATCCTCCGGATTGACGTTACGCATTCCCCGTACCCCTCTGGTGTCCCCGTGCGCCTGGACCGATGGAGCCAGGCATTGTCAGAGTGGGACGATGATAGGCGTCGGCAAGATGGAGTTGAGTCAAATGCTCCGCCGGCGTCTCATCCAGTGGCCAGCGACAGCGCGACGACGGCGCCGCACGTGACGGACATCCCGACGAGGAAGAGCACCCCTGAGTAGGCCAGGGCGCGCCGGGCCGCGAGCCTCAGGGCCGGCGGGAGCCGTGGGGTGCGCGGCTTGGCGTGGGCGCGGGGGAGTTGGGGTCGTCGTTCCGTGGGCTCGGGGCCGGGCGCGGGGGTGGTGGGGGTCGGGTCGACCCGCCAGTGCCTGTGGGTGGTGACGAGGAACTGGCGGTGGGTGGGACTGTCTCGCGTGTGGGCGATCGCCCACACGCCGACGGGGCGGGTGTCGTCGTCGACGAGGCCGGATTCCTGCCCGCAGGTGATGCATTGCGCGCCGTAGATGCCTTGAGGGGCGCCCTCGGCGGTCTCGGGGCTGAGCATCCATTCAGAGCCCTTGATGACGGTGCGGTCCATCGTGGCGCTCCTCCGCTCGTTGCAGCAGTTCCGTCTCGATGACCAGCGACTTGCGTTCGGTGTGGTCGTCCAGGCGCGACCAGACGTAGGCGTGCTCGGCGTCCACGCCCGCCCACCCGCTGCCGACCTGGACCACGACGCCCTCGAAGGGTTCGGGTTGCTCCCGGGCGAACCGGTCCGGGTGGACGTAGGAGATGCCGCGTACGCGGTCGCCGATACGGAAGGGCGCTTTGTCGTTTAAGTGTTCGGGTGGCTTGTGTGCAGGCATAGCTGTCCCTGGGGGCAGAGTTGGGGGTTTCGCCCTCTTCGTTCATCGGGCTCAACTACCGTGGCGCGTGGGGGCGTTAAACCGCAAGCGAAACGGACGGGTGTCAGCCCTCGTCAGGAAAGTGGCACATGCCTGCGCGAGCACATGGGCTGTTGCCACGGACGCAAGGCGCGGCAGACTGCGCGCATCGACCCGAGAGGCAAGCACATGGCACAACGAGCACGGCCAACAGCGCGGCGCATCGAACTCGGTTATGAGCTGCGTCAGTTACGGAAGAGCGCCGGGCTCACGCTTGAGCAGGCCGTCCAGGAGCTCCCGTTCAGCGACACGAAGCTGTATCGGGTCGAGACCGGATTGCAGGACCTGCGGAACTCCGGCGACCTGCGCAAGCTGCTCGCTCGCTATGGCGTCACGGACGAGGGCGTCATCGAACACTTGGTGGCGCTCCAGCGTGAGGCGTCCAGCCAGGACTGGTGGACGCGGACCGAGAGCATGCTCCCGGCGGGGATGGCGAGGCGCGTTGCCACCGAGTCCATTGCTCAGGAGATCCGCGCCTTCCACCCCTGCTTGATCGTGGGGCTGCTCCAAACCGAGGCGTACGCTCAGGCCCTCTTCGAACTCGCGAAGCCGATCCACGAGACCACAACGGAGTTCATCGAAAAGGGCGTCGCCGCTCGGATGAAGCGGCAGGAGCAGCTGACTCGGGAGGAAGACCCGCTGAAACTCTGGGTCGTGCTCTACGAACCAGCTCTGCGTTATCGCGTCGGCGGGTCCGACGTGATGCGGGAGCAGTACGACGCGATTGCCAAGCTGGTGATGCGCGACAACGTGACCGTGCAGGTTCTCCCGCAGACAACGCGGGGGTACATCGCCCCACACGACTTCAGCATCAAGTACTTGGGTGACACGCTGCCGTCCACGGTGACGGTGGACACCCCGTGGGCTACTTCGGCGTTCTCCGACAAGCCCCGCGAGGTCGGCAGGTTCAACCGCCAGTTCAACGCCCTGGTGGCGTCTTCGCTCCCGCCCGAGGACACTCCGAATTTTCTGCAACGACTATCACGAGAGATCACGGAATGAGCACCGGCACGTACAACTGGTTCAAGTCCTCCTACAGCGACGGCGCTGGCAACGGCTGCGTGGAGGTCGCCAACCTCATACACACCGCCCACCACGGCGTGGGAATCCGCGACTCCAAGAACCCCGACGGGCCCTCCCTCCTCGTCACCCCCGACGGCTGGGCCTCGTTCATCTCCTCCGTCCGGCGCGGCGAGTTCCCTACCCCATAGGCAGCCGCATCCCCGCCGCTACCTGGAGGCGGGCGTGCACGATGCCCAGCGTGTCGTCGATGAGGCGGGACGCCGAGGGGCGGCTGGTGGGGACGGGGACGGGGATCGTGACCGGGGTGCGCGTCAGCGCGGCGCCCCGGCTCTCGATGGGGTCCATGAGGAGTCGCAGGGCGACCAACGCGGGCCGCAGCAGCAGCCGCCCCTCCGGGGCGGCTTGGTCGAGTGCTCTGAGGGCCGCGTCCACGGCGGTTCGGGCTCTCTGGCAGGCGTGGGCCAGCAGTGCCCGGACGGCGGGGGTGTCACGGCCGGATTCCAAATCGATGCGGGTGACGCCGAAGCGCGCCAGATCCGCCTCCGTCAGGGTGAGTTTGCCCGCGCGCAGGTCTGTGGACAGGTCCGCGAGGTCGTCCACCCGCTGTGCCGCTTCGACGAACATCCGTGCCCAGGGGCCGGGGCCGGTCTTGTCCGCGCCCCTGGGGCGGCAGACGGCCAGCATGAGGCGGATGATGGTCAGCCCGGCGCGGTCGATGTAGTCGTCGTACTCGCGCTCGGTGGCGTATCCGGTGCAGAAGAGCTGTTCTGCTTGTGCGGCCAGATGCGTGTGCACGTCGTCGTGCGGAATGCCGCGCGCGGCCAGTGTGTGGAGGAAGGCGCGCAGGTACGGTTCGTCGGCTCGCCCGGTGGCCAGCCCGCCGCGTACCTCGTCGGCCCAAGCGTGGTACCGCCTGTGGTCACGCTGGCGCACCGGTGCGTCGACCAGGGCGTCCCCGCGGCCGCCGAACGCGACGACGGCGAACAGGTGGGGTTGCCACGCGGACGGCAGCACGAATCGGACGCACGCGTATTCAGTCGGGCACTGGCGGGCCAACCGCCGTGCCGTCTGGGTGTAGTCGTCGCGCACCCGGTCGCCACGGACACCGGCGGCGTCCAGCGCGTGGTTCCAGGGCGCGACCACTCCCGGCAGGCGGAGCCACGAGGGAATGCTCCGGATCGGCACGTACGGGACTCTTGTCACAAAGGGACGGTATCCGTCGGAGCCGCCCGTCACACCTCCGTTCTCAGTAGCCGCAGGTACACCGCCGAGAACAGCGCGCCCACGAGCAACAGCAGCAGCGCCACCGCCGTGCCGTAGCCGATCAGGGCCTTCAGGAACGCCTGGTCGTACATGAACACCGGCAGGGTCTGGCTGCGGTTGCCCGGGCCGCCGCGCGTCATCGCCCAGATCAGGCCGAAGACCGAGAGGGTCTGGAGGGTGTTGAGCATGAGGTTGGTGCCGATGGAGCGGCGGATCATCGGCAGGGTGATGTACCAGAGCCTTCGCACCCCGCTCGCCCCGTCGACCTCCGCCGCCTCCGTGACCTCCTTGGGGATCTCGGCGAGCGCTGCTGAGTAGACGAGCATGGAGAACGCCGTACCGCGCCAGACGTTGGCGAAGGACACGGCCAGGATGGGCAGCGTGTACAGCCAGTTCTGTGACGGCAGATGCAGCCAGTCCAGGACCGCGTTCAACGTGCCCTCGCGGCGGAAGAAGGCGTACAGCAGGAAGCCCGCGACGATTTCCGGCACCACCCACGCGGCGATGACCACCGACCCGACGGCTGTCCGGACTCCTCGGGACGCGCGGCGCATCAGGGCCGCCAGCACCAGCCCCAGGGTGTTCTGGCCGATGATGGACGAGATGACCGTGAAGACGAAGGTCAGGACGACGGCGTTGCGGAAGTCCGGGTCCTGGAAGGCGCGCTGGAAGTTGTCGAATCCGACGAAGTGCGTGGACGCCGAGCCGGTCAGCTGCATGTCGGTGAACGCGATGTACACGCAGTAGCAGATCGGCCCGCCGAGGAAGAGCAGCAACAGGATCGTGGCGGGGGCCAGCGGCAGCCAGCGCAGCGGGCCACGGCGGCGCGTGCCCTTCGCCGCACCCGATGTCGTCGCACCCGATGTCGCCCCACCCGATGCCGCCACACCCGATGTCATCGGTCCCGAAGTCATCGGTCCCGCTTCACGACGGCGCCGTCGGTGATGTCGCCGAGTTGGTCCGCGTAGGCGTCCGCCGCCTTCGCCGGGGACGCGTCGCCGGTCGTCACGGCTTCCATCGCTTCGCCGATCGCGGACGACACCTGCGGATAGACCGGCAGCGCGGGCCGGTAGTGGGTGTGGCGCACGAGGGCGGTGAAGAACTCGATGCCGGGCATCGAGGAGAGGTATTCCGGGTCCTCGGCGACGTCCTTGCGCACCGCGATCTGCGCGCCGACCACGTCCCACTCGACCGCGTTGGCCTTCGTCTGGAGGGTTTCGACGACCTTCCACGCCAGGTCTGGTTTGGTGGACTTGGCGGTGATCGACCAGGTCCAGCCGCCGGACATGCTGACCGTGCCGGGGGCCTGGCCGTGCTGGGTGGGCATCGGCGCCCGTCCCAGCACCTTCGACCACTCGGGCCACGGCTTGCCGCCTGTCCTGACCCAGTTCTGGCCCATCCAGGAACCGTCGAGGGCGATGGCGAGCCTGCCTTCGGGCAGCCATTCGTTGGCCACGATGGTGCCGACGTTGGCGTCGAGGGCGTCGGAGGGGTCCGGGCCCAGCTTCTCGGCGAAGACGGTCCGTACGAAACCGAGGGCGTCCTCGAAGCCGGGGCCGCCCGCGACCCACTTCTTCTCGCCGGGGTCGTACAGCGGGTCCTCGCCCGTGCCGTACAGCAGCATCTCGAAACCCTGCATGACGGCGGCCTCGCCCGGGGCCTTGCCGGTGTAGACGTTGAGCGGGGTGACGCCGGGGACCTTCTTCTTGATGGTCCGGGCGGCCTGGAGGATCTCGTTCCAGTCCTTGGGCCGCCAGTCGGCGGGCAGTCCGGCCTTGGCGAAGATCTCCTTGTTGAACCACAGGCCACGGGTGTCGGTGCCGTCCGGGACCCCGTAGGTCCTGCCGTCCTCGGCCTTGGCCGCGGCCTTCGCGGTGCCGACGAACTGGTCCCAGTTCTTCCAGGATTTGAGGTAGTCGTCGATCGGGCGCAGGTAACCGGCCGCGATGTCGGAGTTGATCCGGAAGGTGTCCTCGTAGACGACGTCGGGCGCGGTCTTCGCGGACCGCATCATCTGCTGGATCTTGGTGGCGTAGTCGTTCTGGGACGCCTGGATCGGGATGAGCTTGATCTTCTTGCCGGGGTTGGCCTCCTCGAACTGCTTCTTGACGCCGTCGAGGAAGCGGTCCTGGAATCGGATCTTGTTGTCGGTGCTGCGGTTGTACGCGACCTTGACGGTGTCCGGGTCGTCGCCGGAGCCGCCGCAGGCGGTGAGCGTGGCGGCGGCGGTGGCGGTGAGGGCGGCGGCGAGGATCAGCGGGGCGGTGGGGCGCACGGGCACGACCTCCTAGTAGCCTCGGCGGGCTGCCCCGTGACGCTATGGTCGCTCTGGGTGAAAATCAATCCCCGGCGTGCCTGCGGCGGCGGGGGGCCTGTCAGCAGATGTCGCGGTACGGCACCTCCGGGATGTACGTCTCCCAGTCCGCGCGGGACAGGCCGCCGCCCGCGCGCTCGCAGACGGTGGCGGTGGCGCGGTCGGGGTCGATCGCGTAGGCCCGCAAGGGGACGTGCTCTCCGGCCACCAGCAGGGTCCGGTCGTCCTCGCCGAACGCGACGGACTGGACGGCGTCGCCCGCGGTGGGCAGCGGACCGCCGAGGGGGCGGCCGGAGACGGCGTCCCACAGCCGCACCGTGCCGTTGTCGCCGCCGACGGCCAGCATCGTGCCGTCGTGGGAGTAGGCGACGGCGTTCGCCGGCTCCTCTCCACCGCCCGCCGAGACGGTCCCCGTGAGCGAGCCCATACGCCGCGTGGTGCGGCCGTCATACACGGTCACCCTGCCGGAGGCCTCACCCATGGCGAACCGGTCGCCGTCGGGGCTGTAGGCCAGTGAAAGGCCTTCCGGCATGCCGGTGGCGTCCTTGGCCCGACGCCCCGACGGCAGGTCGAAGCTCATCCCGTAGGTGGTGGCGAGCCGGCGCCCGTCGGGCCGCACCGCCACGGCACCCACCGGAAAGGCCGACGAGTACGTCACGTCCGCACCCGCGGGCCGGACCGTCCTGGTGCCGCGGCCTGTGTCCCACTTCACCAGGGCGGGTTCGGGGCCCCGCCGGTAGGCGAACAGGAACGTGCCGTCGTGGCTCAGCGCGATCGCGTCGACGACCTGGCCCTGTTCGGACGTCGTGGCGAGCACGAGCTCCGTCCGCCGGCGGTTCTCCCGCAGGTCCCACACCCTGATCCGCTGCGGGTGCAGCAGGTTGCCGTCCCCGTCCCTTGCGCTGACCCCGTAGGCCAGCACCCGCCCGTCGCCGCTGAACGCCATGTGCGCCCAGCATGACTGGCGCTCGCTCGTCCCGCAGTCGACGGGCGGCAGCACGGCCGTCCGGCCGCCACCGGCGGTGGGCCGCACCTCGAACCGCGTCGGTCCGCCGTCGAAGCGGGCCGTGGCGGCCAGGCGTCCGTCCGGGCTGAACGCGGCACTCAAGGAGGGACGGCGGTGCCACGAGGAGACGGCGGCATCGCCCAGGAACAGCGTCCGCACGGTGGCGTCCCCACTGTCGAACCCCTCCCCGTAGCGGATCACCCCGTGGTCCAGGTCCAGCCGCAACTCCCAGAGAGCCTCACCGGAGAGGCGGTGCCGGTAGACGCGCTGGTACGAGTCGCCCAGGATCCGCCACAGCGTGATCTCCTCGTCGGCCACCCCGGCGAGGAACCGGCCGTCGCGGCTGAACACCACGTCCTGCAACTGTCCGACGTGGTCGACACCGGGCAGTTTCCTCCCGGAGCCGAGGTCCCAGACGCGCAGATCCTCTCCGGCCACCAGCAGCTTGTGGCCCTGCGGATCGAAGAGCAGTTCCGGCGCGCTGGCGGACTCACCACCGGCACCGCACGCAGCGCGGGACACCGCCGCCGAGCGGAGGGTCCGCAGCTGCCGCCGCGCCGCGACGTCCCACACCTCCAGGGAGGACTCCCTGCACAGGGCCAGGTGCCGGTCGTCCCCGCTCACGACCGGCAGTTGGATGTCGTCGCCCTGGCGTGCGAACACCCTGCGCCCCCGCCGGGGGTCCCACAGCTCCACCGATGTGCCGCTCGTCACCAGGACGGTGCGCCCACTCGGGGCGTATGACGCCGAGCCGCCGGAGGGAGTGATGGGCCGGCCGACCGGTTTCCCGGAGGCCACGTCGCGGATCCGCAATCCGTCAGCCACGTTCATCAGCAGCCGTCGCCCGTCCGGGGAGAGGTCCGCTATCTGCTCGTCGTCGGCGATCCGGAAACCGCCCACTCGCCGATGCCCGACCACATCCGACCCGAGCACGCGGTCATCCGAAGCCGTGACCAGCCTCCGCCCATCGGCGCTGAGCCACATCTGGCCCTCGGCGCCTGCTCCCGGCACCGTGAACGAGCCCTGCTCCTGCTGCGCGACAGCGCCCAGGAGCGCCGCCCGCGCCTCCACCGTGTCGCTGATCCGCCACGCCGCCGCGCTCAGCCGCATCGCCGTCGCCGGGTCCGTGGCGCGCATGTTCTCCGCGATCGACGCGATACGGCGGGAGGTGGCCTCCGCGCGGCGCCGGTCGCCCTCCCGGCTCTGCTGCCACGCGACCGCGCCCGCCACCAGGGCCAGGACCAGCAGCAGGGACAGTGAACCGAGCACGGCCCGGAGGCGGCGGCGGTCGCGGGTTCGGCCGCGGCCGCTCGCGGTGAGGAACGCCCGCTCCAGCTCGGTGAGGTCACCTCCCTCCGGGGACGGGGACGCGCCGAACGCCTCCTCCGCGTCCGCCAGGCGCGCGCCGCGGTACAGGGCGCCCGGGTCGCGGTCCAGTTCGTCCCACGCCCGCGCGGCCTCCGTCAGCTTCCGGTGTACGCGCAGGCGTCCGCGGTCCTCTTCGATCCAGCCCCGCAGCCGCGGCCACGCCGTGATCAGCGCCTCGTGGGCGAGGTCGACCATCCCGTCGTCCACGGTGACCAACCGGGCCCGTACCAGGCGCTCCAGGACCACCGAGGCGTCGCCCGCCCCGGTCTCCAGCTCGGCGCGCTCCGCCGGGCGCCGGGTGTCCTGGGCGCCCTCGCCCGGGGTGATCAGCCGGAGCAGGAGGCGGCGGGCGAGGTCCGCCTGCCGCGGGGACAGTTCGCCGTGGACCCGCTCCGCCGTCGCGGCGATCGCGCCGTGGACCCCGCCCACGGCCTCGTACGCCTCCTCCGTGAGCGTCCGGCCGCGCCGCCGGCGCCAGGTCTCCAGCAGGGCGTGGGACATCAGCGGCAGGCCGCCCGGCTCGTCGGCGACCTCGGCCACGATCCGGGCGGTCAGGGTCCGCTCCACGATCAGGCCCGCCGCGGCGGCCGGCTTCACGATCGCCTCGCGCAGCTCGGCCCGCCCCATCGGGCCGACGAGCAGCGTGGCGTCGCGCAGCGCGGCGGTCAGCGCGCGGTGTTCGGCGCACCGGCCGAAGAAGTCGGCCCGTACGGCGACGACGACCCGCAGCTTGCTGCCGGGGTCGCGTGCGGCGAGCAGGGCGTCGATGAACTCCGTGCGCTCCGCCGGATCCTGGCAGAGCGTGAAGACCTCCTCGAACTGGTCGACGACCAGCCAGGTGTCGCCGTCCCCGGCCTTCGGGACCAGCGCGTCGCGATGCGTACGGGCCGGGTGCTCGCCCGGGGTGAGGACGCGGATGACGGCGGGCGGCGGCTCGCCGGGCGTACCCGGTGTGCCGTTCGCGCGGTCGATGCCGTTCGTGCCGTTTGTGCTGCTCGTGCTCGTGCTCGTGCTCGTGCCGTTCCGGAGCGCGGGGATCAGGCCCGCCCGCAGCAGCGAGGACTTGCCGCTGCCCGACGGGCCGAAGACGGCGGCGAACCGGTTGCGCCGCGCCAGGTCCGTGACGTCGGCCACGAGCCGGTCCCGGCCGAAGAAGCGTTCATGGTCGCCCGGCTCGAAGCGGGCCAGGCCCCGGTACGGCGGTTCGGCGGCGGCGTCGTCCGCGGCCCGCTCACCGGCCGCGGCCTCCGCCGCTTCCGCGGCCGCCGCGCGCCAGCGCGCCTCCCAGTCCGCCCGGTCGCCGCCGCACGCGTCCACGTACGCCAGCGTCACCGGCAGCGACGGCAGTTGCTCGCCCGCCGCCGCCTGGGACAGCGTCGTGACCGAGTACCGGGCGCGCTGCGCCATCGCCCGGTAGGTCAGCCCCCCGGCCTCCTGCCGCAGCTTCCGCAGCTCGTAGGCGAAGCGCTGGACCGGCCCCGCGCTCGGATCCAACGGGCTCTCACGTCGGCCCACCCGTTCCCCTCCCCATGCTTCCCCCGTCCGACGCACCCCCGCCCACCTGCCCGTTCGTGATTGTTCAGTCCGTCGGGAGGGGGGTGCCGAACAACCGTACAGCCGCTGGAATGGCGGAGCGGACGCGTCGTGCGTCCCTCGCGGGGGTGGGGGCGCACGGCGCACACCGTGTTTCGCACGCGACCTGGGAGAGGCGCAGGAATGTCCGTCCAACTTCGCATAACAACAGCGCTCATGGCGGCCCTCTTCATGGCCTGGCCGCTCATCGTGTTCGTCCCGGGGGTCGGGCCGGAGGTGCTGCTGTGCGCGGGGGTGTTGGCTGTCGCGGGGTACTACGCACGGGACTAGCCGGGCCGGGCCCGTGTGCCGCCTCCGGCACCTCAGCGGTTGTCGTCCGGGCGGTGGACGCTGAGGTCGCCGTAGGCCGACAGAACGGAGGTCAGGTCGTCGGGCCCATGCCGCAGGGTGCTGTCCAGGAACGCGGCGGAAACGGCGGCGGTGACACGCGGGCCCTTGGTACGGCCCAGCGACCCGACGAGGGAGGGCACCGGCGGCATGTAGAGCGGAGCGTCGGTGAAGGTGAGGTGCGCCGCACCGGGGATGGTGAGCCGGTAGCTCGTCGCGGTGCTGAGCTTCAGGACCCGGGTGAGGCGGGGGATGTAGTCCGGGTCCGTGTCCGGGCCGATGGCCTGGGTGAGGGCGAGCACCGGCTGCCGGAAGGAGCGGGGGGCGGGGTCGTGCGGAAAGCCGTCCAGATCGATGACGGCGGCGAACCGCCGGTCCTGGCGGGCTGCCTGCAAGGCGGCGCCGCCGCCGAGGGAATGACCGGCGGCCGCGACACGATCCGTGTCCAGGCGACCGGTCAAGGGGCCCGCGACCTCGCCCCGGTCGAGACGGCCCAGCTGGGTGAGGACGAAGCTGAGATCGGCGGCTCGGACCTCGGTCCAGCCGGCGGCCCGCTTCTCGTCCTTGTCCGGGTCGCCCGTGGAGTCCACCTTCGTGTCGATCCTCCGGCCGTCGGCGAGGACGACGGCGGCGGAGTCGTACGGGTGGTCAAGGGCCACGACGACATAGCCGCGACCGGCCAGTTCCTCCGCCCAGGCCGTGTTCTGGGTGCGCACTCCCCCCAGCCCGGGAGAGAACAGCACGACGGGGAAGCGCCCGCCTCCGTCGGCCACCGCGGCGTCGAAGACCGCGTGCGTGCGGGCGCGGGGGACGCCGTCGAACAGGAAGCCCGGCACGCCGACGTAGTCCGCGAGGGCGTCGGAGACGGTGCGCGCTTCGTGCTCCGTGCGCCCGAGGTACTGGGCCTGCCGCGCGCCCGCGGGGCTCTCCTGCGCGGGGTACCAGAACTGGACCACGACAGTGCGCCGGTCGCCGGGGTCGGACGTGGCGGCTTCGGGGCGGTCCCGGTCGGTCCACTGCAGCACGCTGGTGCCGACCGCGAAGCCGCCCGAAGGCTCGGGAAACACGGGTATGGGGAAGGACCAGGCCGCCACCGGGCCCGCGGCGATCAATCCGGCGCATGCCACCGACCCCGGCAGCGCCAGCCACCACCGGGCCCGCCGCGCAGGCCGTCCGGTACGGCGTTGCCGCAGCCAGGAGATGGCGAACGGGAGGAACGCGAGAACCGCGCCCGCACAGACAGGCACCATCTGCCAGCGCATCCCCACCACGCTCAGCACGGTCCCGGACAGCAGGACAACCGCTCCCGCGCCGAGCGTGGCGGGTCGGCGGGCGCCGGGGGGAAGCCAGCGCGCCAGCACCAGCGCGACAGCCCCCAGCGCCACGAGGAATTCGAGCGGGGACATGTGCAGTCCCGTGGTCGTCTCGGTCACACGACCATCCTTGGCGCGCATGCGCGGTGCCGCATCGCTCCCAAGTCGCGGCCGTATGCGACCTCAGTCGCATACAGCGGGCCGTCCGGCGTCAACCTGTATGCGTACTCCTCGAGATGCTCGTACCGCTGTGGTGGCGCCGTGCCCTCGCTACGCCTCCTGGCGTTCCGCGGCCGTGGGGCCGCTCTGCTGGGCCGGGATCCTGTGTACGCACTCGATGAGGTAGTCGCCGCTGTCCGGGTCGAGGGTGACGCCGTGGGTCTCGCTGCGGAAGCCGGGGAAGCGCCGGTCGAAGGACTCCAGGGCGGTCAGGTAGCGCAGCAGCGGGCCGTCGGGGGCGCCGGTGTTCTCGCCGGGCATCAGGACGGGGATGCCGGGCGGGGTGACGGTGACCATGGCGGCGGCCACCCGGTCGGCCGCGTCGGCCAGCCGTACCCGCTCGGTGCCGCCGCGGATGAGGCGCTGGTAGCAGTGCTGGGGCGGGGTGACGGGCTCGGGAAGGTCCTGGAAGGCGGTGTCCAGCAGCTCCACCAGGCGCGCCTCGCGCAGATGGTCGTGCATCTCCTGGCACAGCTCGCGCAGGGTCCGGCCGGTGTAGCGCTGGGGGTACTCGGCGACCAGCTCGGGCAGCACGCGCTCCAGCGGCGCGTCCTCGTCGTACAGCGTCTTGAAGTCCATCAGGGCGTCCATGAGGGTTCCCCACTTGCCCTTGGTGATCCCCATGGAGAACAGGATGAGCGTGGTGTAGCTGTCGGTCTTCTCCACCACGATGTTCCTGGTGGCCAGATAGGCGGTGAGGACGCGCGCGGGAATGCCCCAGTCGGACATCCGGCCGGTGGCGTCGATGCCGGGGCAGGTGAGGGTGACCTTGACGGGGTCGAGCAGGCAGTAGCCCTCGGTCAGACCGGCGAAGCCGTGCCAGTCGGCGCCGGGCTCCAACTGCCAGCAGGACGGCTCGGTACGCAGCAGTTCGGCCGGGGCGTCGGCGAGGGGCAGCCGGTCCCCGGTGGCCGGGTCGGTGACGGTCTCGGGCTGCCAGACGCCGAAGAACCAGCCGGGCCGGTCACCGGCGGCCGCGATGCGCCGGCCGACGCGGACGACCGTCTGGCGGAAGCGGACGGCCTCGGCCACCGCCTCGTCGATCAGCCAGCGGCCCTGCGGCCCGTCCATCATCGCGGTGGCCACGTCCAGGGAGGCGATCATCGGATACAGCGGCGAGGTGGTGCCGTGCATCATGAACGCCTCGTTGAACCGGTCGTGTTCGACCGGCGCCCGGGGCGCGGGCTTGACGTGCACCATGGCGCTCTGCGACAGCGCGGCCAGCAGCTTGTGGGTGGACTGGGTGGAGAAGACGGTGGGGCGCTCCGGCCCGGGGAAGGTGTCGGGGCCCACCGCCATGCCGTACCGCCCGGCGTAGAGCGGGTGGAAGCGGGCGTAGGCGAACCAGGCCTCGTCGAAGTGCAGCCGGGGCGTGCTGGGCGCCAGCGCCTGGGCGACCTGGAGGGCGTCGTAGCACAGGCCGTCGTACGTGGAGTTGGTGAGCACCGCGTACGGGGCCTCGGGGGAGACCGCACCCTGGGCCAGCGGGTTGCGGCTGATCCGGGAGGCGACCGACTGCTCCTGGATCTCCGCCGGCGGCAAGGGCCCCGCCAGTCCGTAGCCGTTGCGGGTGGGCACCAGATAGACCGGCCGGGCCCCGGACAGGACCAGGCCGTGCAGGACCGACTTGTGGCAGTTGCGGTCCACCAGCGCGATCTCGTCGCGGGTGACGCTGAAGTGACCGACCATGCGGTCGCAGGTGGAGTCGCCGTGCAGGACGAAGTACGTGCGGTCGGCGCCGAAGACGCGGGCGGCGTTGCGCTCCGCCGCGCCGACCGGGCCGGTGTGCTCGAACAGCGAGCCGAGCTCCTCGACCGAGATCGACAGGTCGCTGCGGAGCAGCCGTTCCCCGAAGTAGTCGTGGAAGGCCCGGCCGACGGGGGACTTGAGGAACGCGACGCCGCCGGAGTGGGCGGGGGTGTGCCAGGAGTACTCGTGCGCGTCGTCGAAGCGGCGCAGCGCCTTGAAGAACGGCGGCAGCAGGTCCTGCTGGTAGCCGCGGGCGGCGCTGGCGATCCGACCGGCGATGAAGGGCGCGGTGTCCTCCAGCGGCCAGATGTAGCCGATCACGGTCTCCGCCACCCACAGCGGCAGGTGCTCCAGGTCCTCGCCGGCCGTGACCAGGAAGACCGGGAGATCGCGGAAGCGCCGGCCGACCTGGCGCAGCACTTCGGCCCCGCCCGGCTCGCCGCTGGCCTTGCAGTCCCCGGCGAGGCCCCAGTCCACGACGGCGGCGGCCAGACCCGCCTCGGTACGCAACACGGCCTGCGCGTCGTCGGCCGTGGCGGCCCAGCGCACCTCGAAGCCGCAGCTCTCCAACTCCTTGTGGATCCTGCGCAGTTGCTCGGCTCCGGTACCCCCGCTCTCCGGGAACTCGCGTACCGCGAACAGAACCGTTCCCTCGTCTGCCATGGTGCCCCTTCGTGTGTGTCGGCGATCGGCGTATCTCCGCTGAGAGGCAACCGGACGCGTGGCGACGGGGACGACGGGACGGGTTCGAAACCACCCCGATGAGGGAACACGCGGGTCCTTGGGGGGCGCTTGGGCGTTCTCAGGTTCGGTCGTGGGACTGCCAGCGGTAGACCAGTTCCGGTCGGCCGACCTGGCCGTACTGCGGAGCCCGGTCGGCCCGGCCCGCCTCGACCAGGTACTCCAGATAACGCCGCGCGGTGATCCGCGAGATGCCGACCGACTCGGCCAGCGCCGCGGCCGAGATCCCCTCCGGCGCGGACCGCAGTGCGCGGGTCACGGCGTCGAGCGTGGCGGGCGTCAGCCCCTTCGGCAGGGCGGCGGGCTGAGGGGCGCGCAGCGCGGCCAGGGCCCGGTCCACCTCGTCCTGCCCGCTGGCCTCGCCGGCGGTGGCCCGGAACTCCGCGTAGCGCAGCAGCCGGTCCCGCAGCGTGCCGAAGGTGAACGGCTTGAGCACGTACTGCACCACCCCGAGGGAGACGCCCTCGCGGACCACGGCCAGGTCCCGGGCCGAGGTCACCGCGATCACGTCGGCGCTGAGGCCCCCCGCGCGCAGCGACCGGATGAGCTGGAGGCCGTGCCCGTCGGGGAGATAGAGATCCAGCAGCAGCAGGTCCACGGCCGAGCGCTCCAGAAGGCGCCGGGCGCCGGCCGCGGAGTGCGCCGTTCCGGTCACGGTGAAGCCGGGCACGCGGGACACGTAGAGCGCGTGGGCTGCGGCCGCGACGGGGTCGTCTTCGACGACGAGTACGCGGATGGCCTGCCCGGGCGGCGTGCCGGTCCCCGGCGCGCCGGTCATCTTCGCCGCCCCGGGCCATCGGCGGTATGGGGGGCGCCGTGGGCCGCCGTTGGCGTGCCGGATGTGGCGTCCTGGGCCGTCCCGGGCGACGGGGGCGCGCCGTCCGGCGCGGGGGTGCCGGTCGGCGGGGGCGGGCTGTTAGGCGCGGGGGTGCCGTCCGGCGCCGTGGTGGCGGGGCCGTTGGCCGCGGTGGGTGTGCTGGGGGCGGGGGGTTGGCCTGCCCTGGGCGACGTGGGGGCGCTGCCCGGTGCGGGGGCGTCGGGGGCGCCGTTCGGCGCCGGGGGGTCGATCGGTGGTGTGGGGTCGGTTGGTGGTGTGGGGCGGGATCCGCTGTCCCGCCTCTGCGGGCTGGGTTCACCCGCCGTCGGCGGTACGCCGGGCACGCTGTCCGCTACCGGAGCCCGGCGCTCGTTCGGCGGGGCCGGGGCGCGGCGTTGGGCGGCCGGTGCCGGGGACGGTCCCCGGTGGGGCCGTGTCCCCACGCGCTCCGTGGGCGGCGTGGCATCGGTGCGGTCGGCGGCGGCGTCGTCGGCGGGCGGATCGGCGTCGGCCCGGCGCGGCGCGCCGGATGCCAGCGGCAGCCGTACGGTGAACTCCGCGCCGCCGCCCGCAGCCGGGCCCACCTCCACCGTGCCGCCGTTCCGCCGCGCCGCCTGGCGGACCAGGGCCAGCCCCAGGCCGCGGCCCGCCGGACCCGCTGCACTTGCCGCGTCCGGCACGCCCGTCGTATCTCGTGCGCCCGCCGCGTCTCGTGTGCCTGCCGTTTCCGGCACGCTCGCCGGAGCCGGTGCACCCGCCCGATCGCGTGCGCTTGCCGCATCCGGCATGCCCGTCGTATCTCGTGCGCCCGCCGCGTCTCGTGTGCCTGCCGTTTCCGGCACGCTCGCCGGAGCCGGTGCACCCGCCCGATCGCGTGCGCTTGCCGCATCCGGCATGCCCGTCGTATCTCGTGCACCCGCCGCGTCTCGTGTGCCCGCCGTTTCCGGCACGCCCGCCGGAGCCGGCGCACCCGCCCGATCGCGTGCGCCCGCAGCGCCTCGTGCGCCCGCCGCGCCTCGTGTGCCCGCCGTTTCCGGCACGCCCGCCGGAGCCGGCGCACCCGTCGTACGTCGTACGCCCGCCCCACCTCGTGCACCCGCCGTACCCCGGATGCCCGGCCCGCTCGGCCCGCCCGGCGCCCCGGTCGCGGCGGAGGTCTTCGTCGTCCAGCCGCGGCGGAAGACCTCCTCGGCCGCCGCCGGGTCCACCCCGGCACCGGTGTCCGCGACCCGCAGCAGCAGCTCGCCGTCGGCCGCGCGCGCCGTGACCGTGACGAGGGCGCGGCGGACCATGTCGCGGTGGTCGGCGGCGGCGTCGATCGCGTTGTCCACGAGGTTGCCCAGGACCGTCACCAGGTCGCGGGCCGGGAGGCCGGGCGGCAGCAGGCCGTCGTCGATCCGGCTGTCGGGGGCCAGCACCAGCTCCACGCCGCGCTCGTTGGCCTGGGCCGCCTTGCCCAGCAGCAGGGCCGCCAGCACCGGCTCGGCGACCGCGGCCACCACCTGGTCGGTGAGCGCTTGCGCCAGCTCCAGTTCCGCCGTCGCGAAGTCCACCGCCTCGTCCGCCCGGCCCAACTCGATCAGGGACACCACCGTGTGCAGCCGGTTGGCGGCCTCGTGCGCCTGGGAACGCAGCGCCTCGGCGAACCCGCGGACGGAGTCCAACTCCCCGGAGAGCGCTTGCAACTCCGTATGGTCGCGCAGGGTGACGACCGTACCCCGCTGTCCTCCGCTGCTCACCGGTGAGGTGTTGACCACCAGCACCCGCTCGGCGGTCAGATGCAGCTCGTCCACCCGCGGCTCGGCGGCCAGCAGCGCGCCGGTCAGCGGGGCGGGCAGGCCCAGGTCGCTGACGAGCCGGCCGACGGGGTCCGCGGCAGCGGACCCGGCACCGTCCTCTGTTACGACCCCCGCTTCCGTTACGCTCCCCGCCCCTCGCGTTCCGGCACCGGACAGGCCCAGCAGCTCCCGCGCCCCGTCGTTGACCAGCGCGACCCGCCGCTGCCCGTCGAGCATCAGCAGCCCCTCGCGCACCGCGTGCAGCGTGGCCTGGTGGTAGTCGTACATCCGGCTCAGCTCGCCCGCGTTCATGCCGTGGGTGTGGTGCCGCAGCCGGGCGTTGATCACGTACGTCCCCGCCCCGCCGAGCGCGAGGGCGGCCAGCGCCATGCCCAGCAGCGTGAGCAGCTGGTCCCGCAGCCGCGCGCTGATCTCGTCGACCGTGATCCCGGCGCTGACCAGCCCGGTGATCCGGGCGCCGTCGCGCACCGGGGTCACCACCCGGACCGAAGGGCCGAGGGTGCCGGTGTAGGTCTCGGTGAACGTCTCGCCGCGCAGCGCGGGGCCGGTGTGGCCGAGGAACTCCTCGCCGATCCGCTCCGGGTCCGGGTGCGTCCAGCGGATGCCCCGCGGGTCCATGATCGTGACGAACGTGACGCCGGTGCTCTTCCGCACCTGCTCCGCGTACGGCTGGAGTGCGGCGGTGGGGTCCGGGGTACGGATCGCCCGGACGACCGAGGGGGAGTCGGCGACCGCGGAAGCGGCGGCGGTCGCCTGGCGGCGCGCGGCGGCCTCGGCCTGGCTCCGGTCGGTGAGGTACGTGAAGACCGCGCATCCGGCGACGACCACGGCGACGAGCACGACCTGCATCGCGAAGAGCTGGCCGGCCAGGCTCCGGGGCCTTCGCGGTCTCCGGGGCCTCCGGGACGTCCGGGGGCGGTGAACGCGCATGTCGCTCAGTGTGCACGCGAGACGTTGTGTGAACGAAATGAACACAAGGGTGACCGCCGTCACAAGCGGGGTGCATAGTCACCGGGACCGTCCGGGACATGGGAGTCCGGGACGTCCGGGACGTGTGAGCCGCACGGACCGACCAGGACTTCAAGGAGGCAGCCGTGGCTGCGCAGACCTCGCCCCCGGTGAAGGGACAGCCCGGGCGCACCAAGCGGGACCGGACCCACTACCTGTACCTCGCGGTGATCGGCGCGGTGCTCCTCGGCATCACGGTGGGCTTCGCCGTGCCCGACGTGGCCGTGGAGCTCAAGCCCATCGGCAAGGGATTCGTCGATCTGATCAAGATGATGATCTCGCCGATCATCTTCTGCACGATCGTGCTCGGCATCGGATCGGTCCGCAAGGCCGCCAAGGTCGGCGCGGTCGGCGGCCTCGCGCTCGGCTACTTCCTGCTGATGTCCACCGTCGCGCTCGCCATCGGCCTGCTCGTCGGCAACGTCCTGGAGCCCGGCAGCGGGCTGCACCTGACCGCCGAGGCGGCCCAGGCCGGACAGGGCCAGGCCGAGGGCACCCACGAGTCCACCGCGGACTTCCTGCTCGGCATCATCCCGACCACGATGGTCTCGGCCTTCACCCAGGAGAAGGTGCTGCAGACCCTGCTCGTCGCGCTGCTCGTCGGCTTCGCCCTCCAGGGGATGGGCAAGGCCGGGGAGCCGGTGCTGCGCGGCATCGGGCACATCCAGCGGGTGGTCTTCCGCGTGCTGTCGATGATCATGTGGGCCGCCCCGGTGGGCGCGTTCGGCGCCATCGCGGCGGTGGTCGGCGAGACCGGCGCGGACGCGCTGAAGTCGCTGGCGGTCATCATGATCGGCTTCTACGTCACCTGTGCGCTCTTCGTCTTCCTGGTGCTCGGCACGGTCCTGCGGCTGGTCGCGGGCGTCAACATCCTGCACCTGCTCAAGTACCTGGGACGCGAGTTCCTGCTGATCCTGTCGACCTCGTCGTCGGAGTCGGCGCTGCCGCGGCTGATCGCCAAGATGGAGCACGCGGGCGTCAGCAAGCCGGTGGTCGGCATCACCGTCCCGACCGGCTACTCCTTCAACCTGGACGGCACGGCGATCTACCTGACCATGGCGTCGCTGTTCATCGCCGAGGCGATGGGCGACCCGCTCTCGATCGGCCAGCAGATCTCGCTGCTCCTGTTCATGATCATCGCCTCGAAGGGCGCGGCGGGGGTCACCGGCGCCGGCATGGCGACCCTGGCGGGCGGCCTCCAGTCCCACCGTCCCGAACTGGTCGACGGCGTCGGCCTGATCGTCGGCATCGACCGCTTCATGAGCGAGGCGCGGGCGCTGACCAACTTCGCGGGCAACGCGGTCGCCACCGTCCTGGTCGGCACATGGACCAAGGAGATCGACAAGGACCGGATGGGGGAGGTCCTGGCGGGCCGGCTGCCGTTCGACGAGACCACGCTGGCGGACGACGGGCACGGCGGCGGCGCGAGCGGGCACGACGAGCCGAAGGAGAACGCGCCCAAGGAGGCCGCCGGGGTCTGACGATCGACGTCTCGACCGGGCGGGGGTTGCACGGGCCGTGGCACCCACGGCCCGTACAACCCCTGCCCGACCGGCGGCTCAGGCCGCGGTCAGCGCGATGTCGAGCGGCAGCGGCTATCGATGGCGCATGGACATCGATCAGCGGCACGACACGGAAGAACCGCGGCCGTCCGACGAGGCGGCGCCGGACGAGACGCGGGTCATGCAGCTCGCCGCCGGCGGCGGCTTCGCGCGCGCCCTGGCCGTCGCCGCCAGACTCGGCATCGCCGACATCCTCGACGGCGGGCGCCTGCCGTACCGCGAGATCGCCGCGCGCGCCGGCGCGGACCCGGACGTGACGCGGCGCCTGATGGAGACGCTGACGCTCTGCGGGGTGTTCGACCGCGACGCGTGCGGCGACTACGGGCTCACCGCCGCCTTCGCGCAACTGCGCGGCGGCCATCCCCGGTCGCTGCGGCACTTCTGCGTCCTGATGGCCGAGACCTACGACGACGCCTTCGCCGGGCTGCTGGGCACCGTGACGACCGGGGAGTCCGGCTTCGAGCGGGTCTTCGGCAAGCCTCTGTACGCGCATCTGGAGGGCGACCCGGAGGCCGAGCGGGTCTTCGACGCCGCGATGGCCGAACTCGCCCGGCCCGTGGTCGCCGAACTGGCCCGGCGCGCCGACTTCGGCACCGTACGCCGGGTGATCGACATCGGCGGCGGGGACGGCACGGTGCTGGCCGGGGTGCTCGCCGCCCACCCGCGGCTGGAGGGCGTGTGCGTGGACCGGCCCAGCGTGTGCGAGCGGGCCCGGGCGAGGCTGCGGGCGGAGGCCGACCCACAGCCCGCCGCAGAGCGGTTGACCTTCCGGCCCGCGGACATCTTCGCGGAGGTGCCCGCGGGCGGCGACCGCTATCTGCTGAAGAACGTCCTGCACGACTGGGACGCAGAGCGGCGGCTGCGCATCCTGGCGGTGGTGCGCGAGGCGATGCTCCGTACGGCCGCGGGGAACGGGGCCGGGAACGGCGCGGCGCCTCGGCTGCTCATCGTGGAGCCGATCCAGGAGGGCGACCTGGACGGCGCGCACACGCTCTTCCAGATGGTGATGTGCGGGAAGGGCGCCGAGGTGTTCACCGAGCCGGAGATGCACAAGCTGGTGCAGACGGCGGGCTTCACGCTGCTGTCCGCGGAGCGGCTCGCCGGCGGACACCACCTCTTCGAGTGCACGGCCGTGGCCTCGTAGGGCCGCCGGGCCAGGACCGTCGGGCTAGGACCGTCCGGCGGCCGGGCGGGTCCACGCCGCGACGTAGTCGACGAGCATCGGGTGGCCCGGGACCGTGGCGGCGCCGGGCGTCCTGGTCCCCGCGATCGCGTCGGGGAAGGCGCCGCCGACGGCCACGTTGAGGAGGATGAAGTAGCCCGCGTGGCCGGTCATGTCGTTCCAGGTCCCGGCGTCGACCTGGTTCTGGGTGACGCGGTGGAACAGCTGGTCGTCCACGTACCAGCGCAGCTCGTTCGGCGCGGTGCCGCGGTCCCACTCGAAGCGGAACGTGTGGAACGCGGTCTGGCAGGACGCCCCCGGGCAGGTGCGGCTGGCGCCGATGCCGTTGGTCTCGTTGCAGGGCCCACCGGGGTTCACGCCGCAGTGCAGGGTGCCCCATACGGTGTTGGCGCCGTTGGCGTTCTCCATGACATCGAACTCGCCGATGCCCGGCCAGTTCTGGTAGTTGCCGCGATACGGCGAGCCGAGCGCCCAGAAGGCCGGCCAGTAGCCGAGCGCGGCGTCCCCGGTGACGTCCGGCATCCGGATCCGGCCCTCGATGCGCAGGACGCCGCCGTCGGGGGCCTTGAAGTCCGCCCGCCTGGTCTCGATGCGCGCCGAGGTCCAGTTGCCCGCCCCGTCGCGCAGCGGGGTGATGCGCAGATTGCCCGCCCCGTCCAGGCTCACGTTGTCGGGGGAGTCGGTGTAGTTCTGTATCTCGCCGGTGCCCCAGTTGGCGGGCCCGCCCGGGTAGTTGTGCCCGGTGTCGATCTGCCAGTTGTCGGACGACGGCAGGGACCGGGCGGGGCCGTTGAAGTCGTCGCTCCACTGGAGGTGCCAGCCGGGGGCGGGCGGCACCTCGGCGGTGGCGGGTGCGGCGCCGAGCAGCGTGGCCAGCCCGGCGGTCGCGAGGGCCGCCGCGGACAGGGCGGAGAGCAGCGCCCCGCGCCGACGGCGAGGTGTGCGCGGTGGTGCGGAAGGTACGGATGTCGCGGATGGTGCCTGGGTGCTCGCGTTCGTGCTCATGGGAGAACGCCTCCAGGGAGGTGTGGGGGATGCGCGCGGATGTCTGAGAGCGCTCTCACATCGTGGTTGCGGCGTCCGGAGACGTCAATGGGTCGGGCTGACGGCCTGTGACCGACCGAGCTCACACGCTCTTGGGCACCGTCTTGCGCACGGCGTCGGCCAGCTCCACCAGAGCCTGGACGTCGCCGTACTCCTCGGGAATGCTCACCTCCACGTACGCCTTGCGGTACGTGGTGGTGCAGCGGTGGCGGCCCCCTTCCGGGTTCTCCAACATCCAGTCCACGCCACGGAACCGTCCCCCCGCCGCCCTCGGGTTCTTCATCTCCTCCGGTGGTTCGACACCGCAGCGGAGCACGATCGCGGGATCTCCCCACGCCGTGGTGTACGGCGACGAGGGTTCGGTCTCCCGCCGCTCGCCACCGGCCACGGAATCGGGGACCGCGTCGAGCAGCGCCTCGCATATCCGGCCGGTCTCCGCGTCCGGATCGGGAGCCGACGCCCGCACCCCGTCGCCCGACGACGAGCACGAGGACAGGCCCAGCGCGGCGGCGAGCAGGAGGGCGAAGGGTTCGCTGCGCATGGCGGGGCGACGACGAGGGGTCATGCGTCGAAAGGTATAGGGCCGGCCCTCCCCCGGCGCGGGCCGGGGGAGGGCCGGCCGGCTCAGGCGGGCCGCAGCCAGATCGTCGCCAGGGGCGGCAACACCGGGGCGATGCTGGTGCGGCGGCCGTGCCAGGCGACCGGTTCCGACTTCAGGGGCTCCTCGTTGGCCACCCCGCCGCCTCCGTACGCCGCCGCGTCCGTGTTCAGCACCTCGCGCCAGGCGGCGATCCGGTCCGGCACCCCCAGCCGGTACTCATGGCGCACCACCGGCGAGAAGTTGCTCACCGAGAGCAGGGGGGCGCCCTGGGCGTCGAAGCGGAGGAAGGCGAAGACGTTGTCCTCCCAGGCGTCGCCCGCCACCCAGGCGAAGCCCTCCGGCATCGTGTCCCGCTGCCAGAGCGAGGGGGTGGCGGTGTAGAGGCGGTTCAGGTCGCGGACCAGGTCCCGTACGCCCCGGTGGTCGCCCGCCGAGGCGTAGGAGTCGTCGAGCAGCCACCACTCCGGGCCGTGCTCGTGCGACCACTCCGCGCCCTGGGCGAACTCCTGGCCCATGAAGAGGAGTTGCTTGCCGGGGTGCGCCCACATGAAGCCCAGGTACGCGCGGTGGTCGGCGCGGCGCTGCCACCAGTCGCCCGGCATCTTCGACACCAGCGCCTGCTTGCCGTGCACCACCTCGTCGTGCGAGATCGGCAGGACGTAGTTCTCGCTGTACGCGTAGACCATCGAGAAGGTCATCTCGTTGTGGTGGTACTTGCGGTGCACCGGCTCGTGCGCGACGTAGCCCAGCGAGTCGTGCATCCAGCCCATGTTCCACTTAAGCCCGAAGCCGAGTCCGCCGAAGCCGCCCGCGCCCACCAGGTGGGTCGGGCGCGTCACCCCGTCCCAGGCGGTGGACTCCTCGGCGATGGTGACCACGCCGGGGCAGCGCCGGTAGACGGTCGCGTTCATCTCCTGGAGGAAGGCGACCGCGTCCAGGTCCTCACGGCCGCCACGGGCGTTGGGCGTCCACTGGCCCTCCTCGCGGGAGTAGTCCAGATAGAGCATCGAGGCCACGGCGTCCACCCGGAGCCCGTCGATATGGAACTCCTCGCACCAGTAGACCGCGTTCGCGACCAGGAAGTTGCGCACCTCGGTGCGGCCGTAGTCGAACTCCAGGGTCCCCCAGTCGGGATGCGCGGCGCGCTGCGGGTCGGCGTGCTCGTACAGGGAGGTCCCGTCGAACGCGGCCAGCGCCCAGTCGTCCCGGGGGAAGTGGGCGGGTACCCAGTCGACGATCACGCCGATGCCCGCCCGGTGCAGCGCGTCGATCAGGAACTTCAGGTCGTCGGGGGTGCCGAGCCGGGCGGTGGGCGCGTAGAAGCCGGTGACCTGGTAGCCCCAGGAGCCGCCGAAGGGATGCTCGGCCACCGGCATGAACTCCACGTGCGTGAAACCCAGGTCCTTGACGTACGCGGGGAGCTGCTCGGCCAGCTGGCGGTAAGTCAGGCCGGGTCGCCAAGAGGGCAGATGCACCTCGTACACGGACAGGGGCGACTCGTGGATCCGGTGCTCCGTCCGGCGCTCCAGCCATGCCGCGTCCTGCCAGCGGTGGTGCGAGGCGTGGACGACGGAGCCGTTGGCCGGGGGGCACTCGGTACGGCGCGCCAGCGGATCCGCGCGCTGGGTGCGGCTGCCGTCCGGGCGGGTGATCTCGTACTTGTACAGCGCCCCCTCGCCGACGCCGGGCAGGAAGAGCTCCCAGACCCCGCTGTGCCCCAGTGAGCGCATCGGGAAGGCGGTGCCGTCCCAGTAGTTGAAGTCGCCGATGACCCGGACGCCGCGGGCGTTGGGCGCCCAGACGGTGAAGCGGGTGCCGGTCACCCCTTGGTGCGTCATCGGCTGCGTGCCCAGCGCCTGCCACAGCTGCTCGTGCCTGCCCTCGCTGATCAGGTGCAGATCGAGTTCGCCGAGGGCGGGCAGGAAGCGGTACGGGTCGTGCAGCTCCAGCTCGTCGCGGTCGTAACCGACCAGCAGCCGGTAGTCGGGGACGTCGGTCAGCGGCAGCGTCCCGGCGAAGAAGCCGTCGCCCTCCGCGTGCAGTTGGGCCCTCAGGCCCTTGGCGATCACGGCCACAGAGCGCGCGAACGGCCGCAGGGCGCGGAAGGCCACGCCGCCGGGGACCGGGTGGGCGCCGAGGTGGCCGTGCGGGTCGTGGTGCTCGCCCGCCAGCAACCGCCGCCGGTCGACGGGGCTGAGAGGCGGCGCGGCGCGCACCCCGCGGTCGGCTCTGGCTTCGGCGGCGGCCCCGGCTCCGGCGGCCCCGGCCCCCGCCCCGGCCGCGGGCGGACGGCCGGTCAGGGGCCGCTGCCGGGCGCCGCCGTCCTCGGCGATGGTGGCGGTTCCGGACCGCGGGGTGCGGGGGGCACGGGGCGTGGGCGGCGCGGTGTACGAGGACCGGCCGCCCGTGCCCGACGGCGCGTCCGCGCGCGGCCCGGCCGCCCCGGAACCGCCACGCAGGAAGGTGGCCGGGAGCTGCGGCGGCCGGAGCGGACCGGGCGCGGCGGTGGCGGGCTCGTGACCGGTCACCTCTTCGGACGGGTCGGGGGACGGCGGTCGTACGGTCACGGATGGTCCTCCTTGCGGCCCCGCCCTGAGGCGGCGGCCTTCGTCAGCGGAAGGTCGATGAGGGGGCGCCGGGTCCGCGCGAGCGGGACCGCGCGGTCAAGACGTACGGAGGGCCGGGGCCGGGCGGGAACGGGGCACGAGCCGCGCGCGGGTGCACGGGTGGCGCGGGGCGCGCCTGGTGTACGGGGGCTGCCCGGCGTCCGGGGCGGCCGGTGTGCGGGGGCTGCCCGGCGTGCGAGGCGGCCGGGCGCGGCCTGTGCCGGGCCGAGAACGTCACGGGGGCCGTGCGCCGGGCGTCCGGCGCGCGGGTTGGCCGGCCCGGGCCGGGGCACGTGCCGGGTGGGCGCGGCCGAGACCGGTGCGCGGGTCGGCCGCCCCCGTGCCGGGCCGAGAACGTCACGGGGGCTGCCCGGCCCGGCGTACGGACCAGTCGGTGACGCGAACGGGCCCGCCGCCGTGTGCGCGGTGCCGTGGTTGCCCCTGCGCGGCGGCCCGGTGGCCGGGTCGGGGGCGCCACCGGGTTCCCCCAGCGCGGCCGCTGGGAGGTGCCCCCGCTCGGTCGGCGAACCTACTGGTCGCAAGCGGGCTTCTGGCGGTCGTCCGCCGCGCTGCGGGGGCACCCGCCGCACCCCCTTCCGCCGGTCCGGCGACTGACCGTCGGTGGCACTGCGGGCGCAGGGGGTTCCGGCTGACCGCCGGTGGCGCCTCGGGCACGGCAGCGGCGACTGGCCCATGCGACACGGGTGGCGGGCCAGGTCCGGCTGGCCCGCAGTCGCGAGACGGCGTGAGGGGACGTGGCGGGTGCCCCCGCAGCGCGGCGAACATCTCGCCCGTACCCCGCGGTGTGCCAGTAGGTTCGCCGACCGAGGAGGTACCCGGCGGCGGCCCCGACCCACGCACTCGGCGCCGGCGCCCTGGCCACCGGCCGAAAGACGCCCACGTACGGGCCGAACCCCCCGCGCCCGCCGAACCCCCCGCGCGCGCCCCGTCATCGGTCGCCCGCCGGGCGGGTGGCGCCCGACAGGCGGCGGACCGCCGACATGGGGATGGACAGCCAGTCCGGGCGGTGCCGCGCTTCGTAGAGCACCTCGTACACCGCCTTGTCGGTCTCGTACGCGCGCAACAGCTCCGGTTCCTCGCGCGGGTCGGTGCCGGAGACCGCCGCGTACCCCGCGCAGTACGCGGCACGGGTGCGCCGGGCCCAGTCGTCGGCCCGTTCGACACCGGAGGGGTGACCGCAATTGCAACCGGGTCCGCCGCACCCGAACGCGATGGCGGTTCCGGCGCCGCCGCCCCCTGGCCTCGGCTCCGATCGGGTCTCCGTTCGCGCGCCCGCCCGGGACGCCGTGCCGGTCGCCGCCGCTCCGTCCCCCGGCCCCGCCCAGGTCGTCCCGACGCACGCCCCCGCGGCGCCCGCGCCGTTCTCGGCGGCGGTGCGGCCGGCCACCGCCGCCGCGTAGTCGAACGACCGCAGCATCCCCGCGATGTCCCGGACCGCGGGCTGCGGCCTGCGGCGTTCGGCGAGCGGCCGGGACGGTTCGCCCTCGAAGTCGATCAGCGACCAGGGCTCGCCCTCGGCCGTGCGCAGCACCTGCCCGAGGTGCAGATCGCCGTGGATGCGCTGGGCCGCCCAGGTGCGGCCGGCCCGTCCGAGTGCGGCGAGGTCCTCGAAGGCGGTGCGCAGCCGCGCGCGGTAGGGGTGCAGGGCGGGGACGGCGGAGGCGGCGGCGTCCAGGCGCTCGGACATGGCCGCCGCGAGGTGCTCGATCTGCGGGCGGCGCAGCACCGTGGCCGGCAGCGCGTCCGCCATCGCCAGGTGCACCTCGGCCGTGGCCCGGCCAAGGGCGTGCGCGGCGGAGCTGAAGTCGGCGCCCACGGCCAGCGCCCGCTGGGCCAGCTGCCAGCCGTCGGTGGAACCGACCAGATACGGCTGGAGCACGCCGAGGGTGAAGGGGGACGAGCCGTCCGGGGCCGGGGCGGTCTCGAACCACGCGGCGGGGGACGGCACCCGGGCGCAGCCGGTCCTGGCCAGTGCCAGGGGCAGTTCCAGGTCCGGGTTGACGCCGGGGCTGACCCGCCGGAACAGCTTGAGGATGTACGTATCCCCGAACACCACGGAGGAGTTGGACTGCTCGGCGGTCACCAGCCGCGGGGTGAGCACCGAGGGGATCGCGGTCGAGGGTTCGCGTACGAAGAGCAGCGGCCCGAGCCGGCCCGGCACCCGCAGCCGCTCCAGCAGCAGCGCGGCGAGCCGGGCGTCGTACAGTGCCTCGTAGACGGTGTGGCCGTCCAGCGGGCCGCCGGCCGGGCGGCCGATGAGCGCCGGGGCGAGCGGGGGCGGCAGCGGTGTGGTCCGTACGCCCAGCAGGATCTGGTAGCAGTCGGCCGTGGGCTCGCCCGCGGGGGAGCCGGGCTGTTTGGCGCGGATGAGCAGATGGAGCAGTCCGGGGGCGGCGCCGCCCGCGGAGCACGGCAGCAGTTCGGTCGCGGAGACGAGGGTGAATCCCGTGACCGGGCGGCCCTTCCCCGCGAACCAGCGCTGCCGGGGCAGCCACTCGGTCAGCAGGGGGGCGAGTGAGGGCAGCAGCCCGGCCGGTCCGCGGGCGGCCATGCTGCTGACGGCCCGTCCGGCGGGTGACTGAGGGTGCTCTGTGCCCCGGACGAAGGGAGCTTCCGGCATGACGTCGCGTCCTTTCCCCGGGGCACCCACAGATAGCCCAAAGTGTCCCGGATTGTGGCATTAGCTGTGCGACGGCGCGGTGGGGGTACCCCCAGACGGAGTCTGGAGGAGTGCCGGGCGGTGATCGTCCGTACGGCGAATCGTTACGGCGCATCCAGGAGGCATATGACGTGGCAGTGGCATACGTCGTGACGAGACGTACGGGGAACGCGACCTTCCCGGCCCGAGCGGTAGTAGGGAGGCTGCCCATGCTCGGGTGCGGAAAACGCCCGTACGCATCCGGGATGGACGCGTACGGGCGATGGGGCTGGTGGGGCTGGCGCGCCGTCGCTCAGGCGGGCGCGCCGCCCCGCCCGGGCGGACGCGCCGACCCACTCAGGCGGACAACTGGCTCGGGGTGGCCTCGGCCTGGCGCAGCCGGAACCAGTAGAAGCCGTGGCCCGCCAGCGTCAGCAGATACGGCAGCTCGCCGATGGCCGGGAAGCGGACGCCGCCGATCAGCTCCACCGGATAGCGGCCGTTGTACCGCTGGAGATCCAGCTCGGTCGGCTGTGCGAAGCGGGAGAAGTTGTTCACGCACAGCACGAGGTCGTCCCCTCCGTCCCTCGTTGAGGGGGCCTCGCGCAGGAACGCGAGCACCGCCGGGTTGCTGGACGGCAGCTCGGTGAAGCTGCCCAGGCCGAAGGCCCGGTTCTGCTTGCGGATCTCGATCATCCGCCGGGTCCAGTGCAGCAGGGACGACGGGCTGCTCATGGCCGCCTCGACGTTGGTCACCTGGTAGCCGTAGACCGGGTCCATGATGGTCGGCAGATACAGCCGCCCCGGGTCGCAGGACGAGAAGCCCGCGTTCCGGTCCGGTGTCCACTGCATCGGGGTGCGCACCGCGTCGCGGTCGCCCAGCCAGATGTTGTCCCCCATGCCGATCTCGTCCCCGTAGTAGAGGATCGGCGAGCCGGGCAGGGACAGCAGCAGGGCCGTGAACAGCTCGATCTGGTTGCGGTCGTTGTCCAGCAGCGGGGCCAGCCGCCGCCGGATCCCGATGTTGGCGCGCATCCGCGGATCCTTGGCGTACTCCGCGTACATGTAGTCGCGTTCCTCGTCGGTGACCATCTCCAGCGTCAGCTCGTCGTGGTTGCGCAGGAAGATGCCCCACTGGCAGCCGGACGGGATGGCCGGGGTCTTGGCGAGGATCTCGGAGACCGGATAGCGGGACTCGCGCCGCACCGCCATGAAGATGCGCGGCATGACCGGGAAGTGGAAGGCCATGTGGCACTCGTCGCCGCCGGACTCGAACTCGCCGAAGTAGTCGACCACGTCCTCGGGCCACTGGTTGGCCTCGGCCAGCAGCACGGTGTCCGGGTAGTGGGCGTCGATCTCCGCCCGCACCCGCCGGAGCATCTCGTGGGTGCGCGGCAGGTTCTCGCAGTCGGTGCCCTCCTCCGCGTACAGATACGGGACCGCGTCCAGCCGGAAGCCGTCGATGCCCAGGTCCAGCCAGAACCGCAGGGCCGCCAGGACCTCCTCCTGCACGGCGGGGTTCTCGAAGTTCAGGTCGGGCTGGTGCGAGAAGAAGCGGTGCCAGAAGTACTGCTTGCGCACCGGGTCGAAGGTCCAGTTCGACGCCTCGGTGTCCACGAAGATGATGCGGGCGTCCGCGTACTGCTTGTCGTCGTCCGCCCAGACGTAGTAGTCGCCGTACGGGCCGTCCGGATCGCTCCGGGACTCCTGGAACCACGGGTGCTGGTCGCTGGTGTGGTTCATGACGAAGTCGATGATCACCCGCATGCCGCGCTGGTGCGCGGCGTCCACGAACTCCACGAAGTCGGCGAGGTCCCCGAAGTCCGGCAGGACCGCGGTGTAGTCCGACACGTCGTAGCCGCCGTCGCGCAGCGGCGAGGCGAAGAACGGAGGCAGCCACAGGCAGTCGACGCCCAGCCATTGCAGATAGTCGAGCTTGGCCGTGAGTCCTTTGAGATCGCCGATGCCGTCGCCGTTGCTGTCCTGGAACGAGCGCACCAGCACCTCGTAGAAGACGGCACGTTTGAACCATTCGGGATCCCGGTCCTTGGCGGGGGTGTCCTCGAAAGTGTCCGGGACGGGCTCATTGACGGTCATGGTGTGGGTGACCCTCCGATCTGTGGAGACGGTCGCAGGGACAGCACGTGCGCCGGAGCCGGCTCCCGGCTCGGGTCGAGGCGCACGTAGTTGTCCCTGCCCCAGTGATAGGTCTCGCCGGTGAGCTCGTCGCGCACGGCGAAGGACTCGTGCCAGTCGAGGCCGAGTTCCGGCATGTCCAACGAGACCGTGGCCTCCTGGGTGTGGTGGGGGTCGAGGTTGACCACGGTCAGCACACAGTCCTCGCGCGGCCCGGCGGTGCGCTTGGAGTAGACGATGACGGAGTCGTTGTCGGCGTGGTGGAAGTGCAGGTTCCGCAACTGCCGCAGCGCCGGGTGGCGGCGCCGGGCCCGGTTGAGCGCGGTGATCAGCGGTGCGATCGTCCTGCCCTCGCGCTCGGCCGCCGCCCAGTCGCGCGGCTTGAGCTGGTACTTCTCCGAGTCCAGGTACTCCTCGGAGCCCGGCCGCAGCGGGGTGTTCTCGCACAGCTCGTACCCGGCGTAGACACCCCAGGAGGGGGAGAGGGTGGCCGCGAGCACGGCGCGCGCCTCGAACGCGGGACGGCCGCCCTCCTGGAGATGGGCGTGCAGGATGTCGGGGGTGTTCACGAAGAGGTTGGGCCGCATGTACGAGGCCGCGTCCCCGGTGAGCTCCCGCAGATAGTCGGTCAGTTCCCGCTTCCCGTTACGCCAGGTGAAGTAGGTGTACGACTGCTGGAACCCGATCGCGGCCAGGGTGTGCATCATCGCCGGCCGGGTGAACGCCTCGGCCAGGAAGACCACGTCCGGGTCGGTGCGGTTGATGTCCCCGATCACCTTCTCCCAGAACACCACCGGCTTGGTGTGCGGGTTGTCGACCCGGAAGATCCGCACCCCCCGGTCCATCCAGAAGCGCAGCACCCGCTCCGTCTCCCGCACGATGCCGCGGAAGTCGGCGTCGAACGCTACGGGATAGATGTCCTGGTACTTCTTGGGCGGGTTCTCGGCGTACGCGATCGTCCCGTCGGCCCGGTGGTGGAACCACTCCGGGTGCTTGGAGACCCACGGGTGGTCCGGCGAGCACTGCAACGCGAAGTCCAGCGCCACCTCCATCCGCAGGGCGCGGGCCCGGGCCACGAAGCGGTCGAAGTCCTCGAAGCCGCCCAGGTCCGGGTGGATCGCGTCGTGCCCGCCCTCGGCGGAGCCGATCGCCCACGGCACGCCCACGTCGTACCGGCCGGCGGTCAGGGCGTTGTTGGGACCCTTGCGGCAGGTGGTCCCGATGGGGTGGATCGGCGGCAGGTACACCACGTCGAAGCCCATGGCGGCGATGGCCGGGAGCCGTTCGGCCGCGGTGCGGAAGGTGCCGCTCACCGGCGGCCTGCCGTCCTTGACCACCGCGCCCTCCGAGCGCGGGAAGAACTCGTACCACGACCCGTACAGCGCGCGCTCGCGCTCCACCCGCAGCGGCATCGCGCGGGAGGCGCTGACCAGTTCGCGCAGCGGATGCCGGTCGAGCGCGGCGACCACGTCGGGCGCGAGCGCCGACGCCAGCCGGTCCGCCACCGCCCGCCGCTCGTCGCGCAGTCCGTCGACGGCGCGCAGCACCGCCTCCCGGCCGTCGTTCTTGGGCACGCCGGAGGCGGCCCGCTCGTGCAGCAGGGCGCCCTCTTCCAGTACCAGACCGGTGTCGATCCCCGCCGGGATCTTGATCCCGGCCTGGTGCCGCCAGGTGGCCACCGGATCGCTCCACGCCTCGATGGTGTAGGTCCAGTGGCCCTCCGCGCCGGGCGTGACCTCGGCGCCCCAGCGGTCGGTGCCGGGCTCCAGTTCGCGCATCGGGGTCCATGGGCCCGAGCGCCCGGCCGGGTCGCGGAGGACCACATTGGCCCGGACCGCATCATGGCCTTCCCGGAAAACGGTGGCGCTGACCTCGAAGGTCTCGCCGACCACCGCCTTGGCGGGGCGGCGGCCGCAGTCGATGAGCGGGCGGATGTCCAGGACGGGGATACGTCCGATCATGGGATCACCTGATTGCGGCGTCGCGGGTTGATGTTCGTTGGAGGCGTTCGTCCTTTGTAACTGCTCCACTGTGGTGCGCAGGGTCGCGCGCATGACTGCTCCTGTCCGCGTTCACTCTGGTGGGCGGATGGCATGGGCCATGGGGGGCGTCAGGAGAGAAGCCTTCCCACCGGGTACGGGGAGACAATCAGGATGCGGTGCGCTTCTGGGGGGCTCGTGGTGTGCGGACGGGAGCGGCCGCTGCCGGGGCCGGTGCGGGGTGGGTCTCGGGGGCGGGTTCCGCGGCCGTTCGCGGGGCCGGTCCCGCCGACGCCGTCGACAGCAGCCGCAGCGCGCCCTCCGACGGCGAGCCCGGCTCCGCGCTGAACATCAGCAGCCCGTGCCCGGCGGACTCCGGAAGCCGCGTCATCTCGAACGACAACTCCATCGCGCCGACCAGCGGATGGTGGAAGGACTTCACCCCGAACGCGCACTTGCGCACCGGATGCCGCGACCACAGCGCGGCGAACGCGTCGCTGTTGATGGTCAGTTCGCCGATCAGCTCCGCCAGCCGCCGGTCCTGCGGCAACTCGCCGGCGGCCAGCCGCAGCGCCGACACCGCGCGCCGGGCCTCGCCGTCCCAGTCGGGATACAACTCGCGGGTGTGCGGATCCAGGAACAGCAACCGCTGGGTGTTGGGCCGGGTGGCGGGGTGGTCCGGGCTGTCGGCCGCCAGATGCCCGGCGAACAGCGCGTGCCCCAGCCGGTTCCACGCCAGCACGTCGAAGCGCTGGTCGAGAACGAGCGCGGGCACGGCGTCCATGGCGGCCAGCAGGTGCCGAGTGCTGCGGCGGGCGGACTCCGGGCGCGGGTCCGGCTGCCGGCGCGCACACGCCGGACGGGCCAGGTTCCGCAAGTGCGCGTGCTCGTCCGGGGTCAGCCGCAGCGCCCCCGCAATGGCGTCGAGCACACCGTCCGAGGCGTTCCGGCTCTGCCCCTGCTCCAGCCGGGTGTAATACGCGACGCTCACCCCGGCCAACTGCGCCAGCTCCTCGCGGCGCAGCCCGGGGACGCGGCGGCGGGTTCCGTACGCGACGAGGCCGACGTCCTCCGGCCGCAGCCGCGCCCGGCGCGACCGCAGGAAGGCTCCCAGTTCGGTGGGTGTGTCCATGCGCGCAAGTCTGCGGCACGGGGGTGGGGCCGTGCCTGTCCCTGCCAGGGCCACGCTGCGGTCGGCCGCCCCGGCGTGCGCCTTCCCGCGGTGCCGTGCGGCGTGTGACGACGCGGCGCGCCGGGGTCTGGGGCGGCGCCCCGGATACCGTCGAAGGGTGAAGGCCATCCGTCGATTCACCGTACGCCCCGTCCTTCCGGAACCCCTACGACCGCTCTGCGACCTCGCCCGCAATCTGCGCTGGTCCTGGCACCCCGAGACGCGTGACCTGTTCGAAGCCGTCGACCCCGAGGGCTGGCGCGCCGCCGACGGCGACCCGGTGCGGCTGCTGGGCGCCGTGTCCGCCGCCCGGCTGGCCGCGCTCGCCGCCGACCACGGCTTTCTGCGGCGGCTGACGGCCGCCGCCGACGATCTGTCCGATTACCTGAACGGGCCCCGCTGGTACCAGAGCCGGGCCGACGAGCCCGGCCCCGACTCCGGTATCGGCTCCGAGCCGGGCGCCGGCTCCGCCCCCGGCCCCGACGCCGCCGCAGGCGGCACCGGCACCCCGCCCCCCGCCGCCATCGCCTACTTCTCGCCGGAGTTCGGCATCACCGCCGCCCTCCCCCAGTACTCCGGCGGGCTCGGCATCCTCGCCGGGGACCACCTCAAGGCCGCCAGCGACCTGGGCGTCCCCCTGATCGGCGTCGGGCTGCTGTACCGGTACGGCTACTTCCGGCAGAGCCTGTCCCGCGAGGGCTGGCAGCAGGAGCACTATCCCGTACTCGACCCGCACGAGCTGCCGCTGACCCTGCTGCGCGAGCCGGACGGCGCGCCCGCCCAGGTCGTCCTCGCGCTGCCCGGCGGGCGCCTGCTGCGCGCACGGATCTGGCAGGTGGCGGTCGGCCGGGTGCCGCTGCTGCTGCTCGACTCGGGCGTGGAGGACAACGCGCCCGGCGAACGCGGCGTCACCGACCGGCTGTACGGCGGCGGCAGCGAGCACCGGCTGCTCCAGGAGATGCTGCTCGGCATCGGCGGAGTCCGCGCGGTGCGCGCGTACTGCCGGCTGACCGGCCACCCCGCCCCTGAGGTGTTCCACACCAACGAGGGCCACGCCGGGTTCCTCGGCCTGGAGCGCGTCCACGAACTGGTCGCGGCGGGCGGAGACGCCGGCGCGGCGCTCGAAGCGGTCCGCGCCGGTACGGTCTTCACCACCCACACCCCGGTCCCGGCCGGGATCGACCGCTTCGACCGGCGGCTCGTCGCCCGCCACTTCGGGCCCGACGGCGAGCTGCCCCGGATCCCCGTCGACCGGATCCTGGACCTGGGCGCGGAGACCGGGCCCGACGCCCGGCCCGACCTGTTCAACATGGCTCTGATGGGGCTGCGGCTGGCACAGCGCGCCAACGGCGTGTCCGTCCTCCACGGGCAGGTCAGCCGCGAGCTGTTCGCGGACCTGTGGCCGGGCTTCGACGCGGAGGAGGTGCCCGTCACCTCCGTCACCAACGGGGTGCACGCCCCCACCTGGGTGGCCCCGGAGGTCCACCGGCTCGGCGCCGGCCGGATCGGCGCGCGCCGCACCGAGCAGGCGCTGTCCGTCGGCGGCGCCGGGAGCTGGGACTTCGTCGCCGACATCCCCGACCGCGAGATCTGGGAGCTGCGCCGGTCCCTGCGCGCCCGACTGGTCACCGAGGTACGGGCCCGGCTGTACGCGTCGTGGCGGCAGCGCGGCGCGGGCGCCGCCGAACTCGGCTGGATCGACGGCGTACTGGACCCGGACGTGCTGACCGTGGGCTTCGCCCGCCGCGTCCCCGCCTACAAGCGGCTGACCCTCATGCTGCGCGACCGCGACCGGCTGACGGAGCTGCTGCTGCACCCCGAGCGGCCGGTGCAGATCGTCGTGGCCGGCAAGGCGCACCCCGCCGACGACGGCGGCAAGCGCCTGGTCCAGGAGCTGGTGCGGTTCGCCGACGAGCGGCACGTGCGGCACCGCGTGGTCTTCCTGCCCGACTACGGCATGGCCATGGCCCGCACGCTCTACCCCGGCTGCGACGTCTGGCTGAACAACCCGCTGCGCCCGCTGGAGGCGTGCGGCACCTCAGGGATGAAGGCCGCGCTCAACGGCTGCCTCAACCTCTCCGTGCTGGACGGCTGGTGGGACGAGTGGCACGAGCCGGACTTCGGCTGGGCGATCCCCACCGCGGACGGAGCGGACACCGACGAGGCGCGGCGCGACGATCTGGAGGCCGCGGCGCTGTACGAACTGCTGGCCGAGCGGGTCGCGCCACGCTTCTACGACCGGGACGAGGCCGGGCTGCCCGGCCGCTGGATCGAGATGGTCCGCCGCACGCTGGCCGGTCTCGGCCCGAAGGTGCTGGCCGGGCGGATGGTCCGGGAGTACGTGGATCGGCTCTACACCCCGGCCGCCCGCGCCCACCGCGCGCTGGACGCGGCGGCCGCCGGAGCGCTGGCGGCCTGGAAGGCGCGGGTGCGCGAGGCGTGGCCGCGGGTCGCCGTCGACCATGTGGAGGCGGGCCGTTCGGCTCCGGCGGGCGACGGCGCGGCTCTCGCGGGCGACGGCGCGGCGGAGCTGGGGACCGCGCTGCCGCTGCGGGTCCGGGTCGCACTCGGCGGGCTCACGCCCGGCGATGTGGAGGTGCAGGTGGTCGCGGGGCGGGTCGGCGCGGACGACCGGATCATCGACCCGGTCCGCACGCCGCTCAAGCCGGCCGGCGGCCCCGACCTGGAGGACCGGGTGGTGTACGAGGGGCCGCTGGCCCTGGACCGCACCGGTCCGTTCGGCTACACGGTGCGGGTGCTGCCCGCGCACCCGCTGCTGGCCGACGGCGCCGAGCTGGGGCTGGTCGCCGTACCGCCGCGGACGGCCGCGGGCGGCGACGAGGCCGCCGGCGTGCTGCTGCGCTGACCGGCGGCCTCTGACGGGCTGGGTGGGCGGTGCCGGGGGCGGCTCAGGCAGCCCCGGGCACCGCCCGGATTGTGGGGGGTGGTGCGCTGTCGTCCTAGGCGGTGTGCTTGACGTTGATGCCGGCCCAGGCGTTGTTCACGGCCTTGTACTCGGTGCTGTTGTGGCCGTACAGCGCCCTGGCCGCCTTGAGGGTCGCGTCGCGCGCGCCCTTGTAGTTGGTGGTCGAGGTCATGTACGAGGTGAGCGCCTTGTACCAGATCTTCTCGGCCTTGGCGCGGCCGATGCCCTTGACCGTACGGCCGTCCTTGGTCGGGCTGTCGTAGGTCACGCCGCCGATGACCTTCCGCCCGCTGCCCTCGGACAGCAGGTAGAAGAAGTGGTTGGCGGGGCCGGAGGTCAGGTGCGGGTCCTCCGCGCCGATGCCGCTCTTCCAGTAGTCGAAGGACGCGCCGTCCTTGCTGGGCTTGTCCATGTAGCGCAGCGGGGTGCCGTCGCCGTTGATGTTGATCTTCTCGCCGATGAGGTAGTCGCCCGGGTCCTTGGGGTTCTTGGCGTAGAACTCCACGGCGGTGCCGAAGATGTCGGAGGTGGCCTCGTTGAGGCCGCCGGACTCGCCGCTGTAGACCAGGCCGGCGGTGGCGGAGGTCAGACCGTGGCTCATCTCGTGGCCGGCGACGTCCAGCGAGGTGAGCGGGTTGTTGTTGCCCTCACCGTCGCCGTAGGTCATGCAGAAGCAGTCGTCGTCCCAGAAGGCGTTGACGTACGCGTTGCCGAAGTGGACGCGGGAGGGGGCGGCCTTGCCGTTGTTCTTGATGCCGTTGCGGCCCAGGACCTTCTTGTAGTAGTCCCAGGTCATGGCCGCGCCGTAGTGGGCGTCGACGGCGGCGGTCTGGCCGTTGGTCGGCTTGCCGTTGCCCCACTTGTCGTCGGCGTCGTAGTAGCGCCACTTCGGGATGTCGAGGTAGTCCTCCTCGGTCCCGCCGTGCTTGAGGTTGTACGTGACGTGGCCGCCGCGGGCCTTGTCGGTCAGCGTGTACCGGCCGTCGCTGCCCTTGACGGTGCCGAGCTTGACGTCGCCGTTGTGCTGGCCGGTGCCCGTGCCGGTGACGATGGCCTCGTACTCGTACAGCTTCGCGCCGGTGTCGGCGTCGGTGATGACGTGCAGCTTGGACGGGGTGCCGTCGTGCTGGAGCCCACCGACGACGGTCTCGTAGGCCAGGACCGGCTTGCCGGTGGCGGCCCAGACCACCTTGCGCGGGGCGCCGTCGGCCTCGGCCCCCTTCGTCCCGCCGGAGGACTTGGCGATGCCCAGGGCCTTCTTCGTGGCGCCGGCCGGGGCGACGTCGGCCTTGGTGTCGGCGACCTTGATGGTGGCGCCGGTGGCCTTGGTGACGTCCTGCGTGGTGCCGTCGGCGGAGGTGTGCACGATCAGGTCGCCGCCGAGGACCGGCAGGCCGTCGTAGGTGCGCTCGTACCGGGTGTGCGTGGTGCCGTCGGCGTCCTTGACGACGTCGCGGACGACCAGCTTCTCCTTGCCGCCCAGGCGCAGTTCGTCGGCGGTGTCGGCGGTGTGGGCCTGGGCCGTGCGCAGCAGTTCGGCGCGGACCGAGGCGGAGAGGTTCAGCGTCGCGGCGCCGGACTCGGCGGTCTTGGGGGTGGCCGCATCGGCGGAGCCGGTGATCGTGACGGCCGTGATCAGCGCGGCGGCGACGGCGGTCGCGGACGCGGCGACGGCGGTGCGGCGGTTTCTCAGGGGCGATATGGAACCAGAGCGCACGCGGAGACTCCTGGTGACGTGGGGAGTTGGGCAGGCGGCAGCGTCACCCGAGATGGAACGGGTGCGGCTGTGTCGCATGTGGGGGGAAGACTGCCATCAGACAAGTGTTCATGTCACGGGCGATATGACTGATTGACAGGAAGATGTCCGGTAAAGGGATTGTCAAATCCGGATAACGACGACGAGCGGTGCCCGGAAGGAGATATTCCGGACACCGCTCGTTCGGCATCACGTGCTCGCGCCACCGCGGTTCAGCCCGCTGCCCAAGGCGGTCCGCCGGTCGCGCGGAGGGGGGTTACTTGACGTTGACCCCGGCCCAGGCGGCGTCGATGCCCTTGTACTCGGCGCTGTCGGCGCCGAAGAGGTCGGTCGCGGCCTTCAGCGTCGCCTCGCGGGCGGCGTGGTAGTCCGTGGTCGACGTCATGTACGAGGTCAGCGCCTTGTACCAGATCTTCTCGACCTTCTCCCGGCCGATGCCCTCGACCTTGGAGCCGTCGGCCGTCGGGCTGTCGTACTTGACCCCGTTGATCTCCTTCTGCCCGCTGCCCTCGGAGGCGAGGTAGAAGAAGTGGTTGGCGACGCCCGAGGAGTGGTGGACGTCCTCGTTGCCGACGCCGTCGTACCAGTCGTCCTTGGACGAGCCGTCCTTGCTGGGCTTGTCCATGTAGCGCAGCGGGGTGCCGTCGCCGCGGATGTCGATCTTCTCGCCGACCAGGTAGTCGCCGGCGTCCTCGGCGTTGCCCGCCTTGAACTCCACCGCGGCGGCGAAGATGTCGGAGGTGGCCTCGTTCAGGCCGCCGGACTCGCCGCTGTACTCCAGGCCCGCCGTCGCCGAGGTGACGCCGTGCGTCATCTCGTGCGCCGCCACGTCGATGGAGGTCAGCGGGTGCGAGTTGCCGTCACCGTCGCCGTAGGTCATGCAGAAGCAGCTGTCGTCCCAGAAGGCGTTGACGTAGTTGTCGCCGTAGTGCACCCGGGAGTACGCGCCCTTGCCGTCGCCCTTGATGCCGTCGCGGCCGTGCACGCTCTTGTAGTAGTCCCAGGTGAGGGTGGTGCCGTAGTGCGCGTCGACGGCGGCGGTCTGCGCGTCCTCGGGCTTGCCGTTGCCCCAGGCGTCGTCCTCGTCGGTGAACAGCTCGCCCTCGCCGTTCTCGCCGTGGTCGAGGTTGGTGGTCTTGTGGCCGCCGCGCTCGGTGTCGGTCAGCGTGAAGCCGTTGCCCTCCTTGCTGGTGCCCAGCTCGACCTTGCCGCCGTACTGGCTCTCGCCGCTGCCGGTCTCGATGCCCTGGTACTCGTAGAGCTTCTTGCCGGTGGTGGCGTCGGTGATGACGTGCAGCTGGTTGGGCGTGCCGTCCTTCTGCAGGCCGCCGACGACGGTCTCGTAGGCCAGGACCGGCTTGCCGGTGGCGGCCCAGATCACCTTGCGCGGGGCGCGGCTGGCCTCGGCCTTCGCGGTGTCGTCGGCCTTGGCCAGCTTGACCGCGGACCGCTCGGCGGCGGACGGCGCCAGCTTGGCGGTGGTGGAGGCGACCTTGACGGCGGCCTTGGTGGACTTGGTGACGCCGCGGACCTTGCCCGACTTCGTCTCGTGGACGATCAGGTCGCCGCCGAGGACCGGCAGGCCCTCGTAGGTGCGGTTGTAGCGGGTGTGGGTCGTGCCGTCGGCGTCCTTGATGACGTCCTTGACGACCAGCTTCTCCTTGGCGCCCAGACGCAGTGCCTTGGCGGTGTCCGCCTTGGTGGCGTTGGCGTCGCGCAGCAGCTCGACGCGCTGCGACGGGGAGAGCTTGACGGGCATGGCGCCCGCCTCGGCCTGGGATCCCTTGCCCGGCGCGGCTCCGGCGGAGCCGGTGGTCATGCCGGTGGCGATCAGCGCGGCGGCGGCGACGGCGGCGCCCGCGACGGCGGCCGTACGGCGCTTCCGGGACGCGGATATGGGCATGCGAGAGTGCTTGCTCACGCTCAAACTCCTCAGTGCTGTGGGGGGTTGGGCCGGACGGCGGGGAAGTGCCGCCCGGTCCGAAACATGAGGTGCGGGTGCGAAGTTCGTGGGCAGACTGTCACACAAGCTGCGTACATGTCACGGGTAAAGCGCGAGGACGGCCGGAATTTGTCCGCTGCCGGCCATCAGGCCTCCGTATTCCGGACGCCTTCTGGTAAGACGCCGGAAGGGCGGACACCACAGGAGCGAACAGCAGGCGCCGCCCAAGGGAGTCGGGTCACCTTGGGCGGCGCCTGGGTCACAGATGGCTGGAAGGTCTACCTGGGCCCGGAAGGGCCTACCTGAGCCCGGAAGGGCCTAGAAGGTCAGCTTCCAGCTGTTGATGTAGCCGGTGTCGATCGAGTAGACGTCCTGGACCTTGAGCTTCCAGGTGCCGCTCGCGGCCTCCGAGGAGGCGTTGACGGTGTACGTCGCCTGGACGTTGTCGGCCGAGTCCGAGGAGCTGGAGTTCTTCAGCCGGTAGGTCGTACCGTCCGGCGCCACCAGGTCGATGACCAGGTCACCGCGGTAGGTGTGCACGATGTCCACGCTCACCTGGAGGGTGGACGGCGCGTTGCCGGACCGGCTGACGGTGATGGGTGAGGTGACCGCGGCGCCCGCGTCCGGGATGGCGACGTCGGTGGTGCTCTCGAAGACGTTGCCGCCGCCGGTGGTGTTGACGGTCCACTTGAAGGAGGCGGTGCCGGTCTGGCGCGCGGAGTCCGTCACCGTGACCGTCACGCTGCTGGTGCCGGTGGTGGTCGGGGTGCCGGAGATCAGGCCGGTCGAGGTGTTGATCGACAGCCCGGTGGGCAGCCCGGTGGCCGCGTAGGACAGGGCGCCCGCGTTGGTGCTGGTCGCCCTGATCTGGAGGCTCGCGGCCTGGTTGACGATGGAGGTCTGGTCACCGGGCGGGGTGACCGTGACGCCGCTGGAGACCCGGGAGCCGACGTTGATCCCGGCCCAGGCGTTGGCCACGTTGTTGTACGTGGCGCTGCCCACGCCGAACAGCTCGCCCGCCGCCCACAGCGTCGCCTCACGCGCGCCCGCGTAGTTGGTGTTGGACTGCATCCGCTGGGTCAGCGCCTTGAACCAGATCTTCTCGGCGTTGGCCCGGCCGATGCCGGTGACCGGCAGCCCGTCGGAGGTGGGGCTGTCGTAGCTGACCCCGTTGATGACCTTCTGCCCGCTGCCCTCGGAGGCCAGGTAGAACCAGTGGTTGGCGGGACCGGAGGAGTAGTGGACGTCGATGCCGCCGATACCCGAGTACCAGCTGTCCTTGGACGAGCCGTCCTTGCTGGGCTTGTCCATGTAGCGCAGCGGGGTGCCGTCGCCGTTGATGTCGATCTTCTCGCCGACGAGGTAGTCGCCGGCGTCCTTGCTGTTGTTGGCGTTGAACTCCACCGCGGCGGCGAAGATGTCGGAGGTGGCCTCGTTGAGACCGCCGGACTCGCCGCTGTAGGTGAGGTTGGCCGTCGCCGAGGTGACGCCGTGCGTCATCTCGTGTGCCGCCACGTCGATCGAGGTCAGCGGGTGGTTGTTGCCCGAGCCGTCCCCGTACGTCATGCAGAAGCAGGAGTCGGACCAGAAGGCGTTGACGTAGTTGTTGCCGTAGTGCACCCGGGAGTACGCCCCGACGCCGTCACCCCGGATGCCCGAGCGGCCGTGCACGTTCTTGTAGTAGTCCCAGGTCAGGCCCGCGCCGTAGTGCGCGTCGACGCCCGCGGTCTGGGCGTTGGACGGCGTGCCGTCGCCCCAGGTGTCGTCCGCGTCGGTGAACAGCGTCCCGGTGCCCGACGTGCCGTGGTTGAGGTTGTACGTCTTGTGGTTGCCGCGGCCGGTGTCCGTCATCGTGTACGAGGGGGCGGTGCCGATCGTCACCTGGCCGCCGTACTGGCTGTTGCCGGTGCCCTCCTTGATCCCCTGGTACTCGTAGAGCTTCGCGCCGGTGGTGGCGTCGGTGATGACGTGCAGCTCGTTGGGCGTGCCGTCCTCCTGGAGCCCGCCCACGACGGTCTCCCACGCCAGTACGGGCGTGCCCTTGGCCGCCCAGACCACCTTCCGGGGCGCCTTGGCGGCCGAGGTGTCCTTCGAGCCCTGCGCCGCCGCGCGCTTGACCGCGGCCTTCTCGGCGCTCGCGGGCGTGACCGAGGCGTTGGTGGAGGCGACCTTCACCCGGGCCTTGGTGGCCTTGGAGACGGTCTCGACCTTGCCGTTCCGGCTCGCGTCGACGACGAGGTCGCCGCCGAGCACCGGCAGGCCGTCGTAGGTGCGCTCGTACCGCGTGTGCGTGGTCCCGTCGACGTCCTTGATGACGTCCTTGACGACCAGCTTCTCCTTGGCGCCCAGGCCCAGCGCCTTGGCGGTGTCCGCCCTGGTCGCGTTGGCCTCGCGAATCAGCTCCGCCCGCTGCGCGGGGGACAGCTTCGCGGGCATGGCGCCGGGGTCCGCCTTGGCGACGATCTTGCCGGCGGGGGTGGAGCGAGCGGTGGCGCCGTCGTCGGGACCGGCGGAAGCGGCGCCGGTCGCCGCGCCGACGGCGAGCATGGCGGTCACGGCGACGAGTGCGCCGGCCGCGACGGCGCGCCGATGGGGGGTGGATCTATGGGGGGTGGATCTCACGCTGACTCCTTCTGCGGTGGCCGCGCTGGATACGCGGACCGGTCAACACCGGTCGGCTGGGCGCCGTCCGGGCCGAGCGAGGCAGAACACGTGGGGGAGGTGTGCCGAATGGCACGGGGTGTGCTGAAGAGCGCAGGTGTGCTGAATGGTGCAGGGTGTGCTGAATGGCACGGAAGGTCTCCGACGCGCAACGGAAGGCTGTGGGGGAAGCTGTACGTCGGCCGAGGGAAGAGTGCCACCCCGCACCAGTGAATGTCAGGAGCGCGACAAAAACTTGGCCGGAATCTGTTCGTTGATACAACAGTGGTGTTCGCATAACGAACCCGGGCTGTGATCACGAACTCCCCCACGCGGCCCGCGGGCTCCGTACGATCAGTCCATGAACGACATCGCCAACTCCCGCCCGGAACCGTGGGCTTCGCGCTCCGAGCCCCCGATCTCGCTCACCGACCCGCGAGAGCTGCTGGACGCGTACCTCGACTACTACCGGTCCGTGGTGCTCCGGAAGCTGGAGGGCGCCCCGGAACACGTATTGCGCCACAGCGCCCTGCCCTCCGGCTGGACGCCACTGGAACTGCTCAAGCACCTGACATGGGTCGAACGCCGCTGGTTCCAGTGGGGTTTCATGGCCGAGCCGATGGCGGACGCCTGGGGCGACCGGGGCCCGGACGACCGCTGGCATGTGGCCGCGGAGGAGTCGGCCGAGGACGTCAGGGCGGACTTCCTGGCGCAGTGCGCGCGATCGAGGGAACTGGTCGCGGGCGTCCCCGCCGAGCAGCGCGCCCGCACGGGCGGCCGCTTCCCGGCGGAGGCGGACGCGCCGTCGCTGGGCTGGATCCTCTTCCACGTCCTACAGGAGTACGCCAGGCACGCCGGGCAGTTGGACGTGGCGCGGGAACTGGCGGACGGGCGGGTCGGGGAGTAGGCGACCGCGGAAGAGAGGGCGTTGGGGCAGGGCCGCAGGGCCGCGTGGAGGCGGCCTGCTCACCCGTCTTCGCGGGGTGGGCTGGCGTCGTTCCCACGGCGGATGGTCCTCACCGGGCGGCCGGGGCGCCACACCCGTACGACCAGGTCGTTGCCCTCAACCCGAGTGAGGACGGCTTCGGTCAACTCGACCCGGAACAGATGGAAGGGCTGCGGCGGGTCGGCCTCATCGACGTAGCGAGAGACCACGTCGGGGTCGGTCACCTCGACGGCGTGACCGCTGACGCGCGCATCCTGTGGACCTTCGGCGCGATGCGCGTTTCGCGCTCCATGCGAACTCCGGGCCGGACACGTCCGGGGGCGATGGTGGCGGGCGAGGTGGCGCGGCGGCCGGTGGCCGTCGGCGCCGGCGATGTCGGTGAACGGAGCGCCGCGCTCAGACTTGGCGCCGCACCAGCAGGCTGCCCAGCGCGGTCCGCCGGTGCAGGACCGCGCGTCCTGCGCGGACCGTGGTGATCAGGCCCGCGCCGCGCAGCGCGGCGGCGTGGGCCGAGGCCGTGGCGTTGCTGACGCCCAGCCGCCGGGCGAGCCCGCTCGTGGTGTGCTCCTCGGCGAGCAGCAGCAGGGTCTCGAAGCGGGTCCGTCCGAAGACCTCGGCCAGCGGGTCCGCTGTGCCGCCCGCCCCGGTCGGCGTGAGGGGCAGGCCAGGACCCGCCGGGTAGGTCAGGTGCGGGGGGCGGGCGGGCAGGTCGGCGACGACGGGGTGGCCGGTCCAGTGGAAGGTGGGCACGAGCACCAGGCCGCGGCCGCCCAGCTCGATGTCCCGCTCAGCGGACGCTCGAAGCTCCCATACGCTCTCGTGCAGCCGGGCCCCTGGGACGAGTGCGGCGAGCGCGGCGCCGATTCCGTGCTCGGCCACGGCCAGGGCGTGGCGCGTGAACTCCGTCCGGTGCAGGTCCTGCACCAGCGGCCACACGGGGCGCAACACCGTTTCGAAGGCCGCGTGCTGGGCGCGGCGGAGGAGCTGCCAGGCGTCGGCGTCACCCCGGTGCAGGTCGCGGATCCAGGGCGGCGCCGGGGAGGCGTGGCGGGAGTAGACCCGCTCGATCTCGGCGCGGACCCAGCCGGGACGGGAAGCGCGGACGGTGTCCAGACCCTCCGTGAGGGCGTCGCTGAACACGTCGAGGAACGCGGGCGCTTCCCCCGCCGGTACCAGGTCGGCCAGCGGCTCGACGACGGCCGGCAGGGATCGGAGCAGCCGTCCTCTCCAGCGGCCGAAGAGCAACGCGTCGTGGGGGTGGGTCATTTGCATGAAGGCAGCGTTCAGCTCTTGCAGCGGGGCGGGCCGGGGCGCGAACCGTACGCGGGCGAAGTCGCCGGCCGTGAAGTGGATCCGGATCACTACTGCTCCTGCCCGCGCCGCGCCATCGTTTCGGGCAGGGCCTGAACCATCGCCCGCGCTCCCCGTTGATATCAGCATTCGGCTCATGACCGAAGGCACAAGGGCCCACGTCACAGAGGCACAAGGGGAGAACCATGAGGCGCGACAGAGCTGGTGACGGTGAGGGCGTGGCCGAGGTGTCCCGGCGGACCGTCGCCAGGTCGGCCGCGGCGGCCGCCGCCGGTCTGCTGCTCGCGGGCGGCATCGGCGCGGCACGGTCACAGGCCGCGGACGGCGGACGGGCACGGGCCGCGGATGGTGCACGGGCACGGGCCGCGGACGGCGGACGGGCACGGGCCGGGGGCGGCGTCACCGTACGGTTGCAGGCGCCGACCGGTCGGCACCGGGTCGGGGCCACCACGCTGTATCTGGTCGACAAGGGCAGGCGGGACCCGTGGCAGCCCGCGATCCCCGTCCGGGAGGTGATGGCCACGGTGTTCTACCCGGCCCGCACCGTGCGCGGCTACCCGGTCGCGCCGCAGCTCAGCGCGGGTGCCGTGCGGCTGTTCCCGCAGATCGACGTCCCCATGCGCCACTTGCCGACGGCGGGCGTGAACTGGGCCGCCACCATGACCCACGCGCACACGGGCGCGCCCGCGCAGCCCGTGCGGCGACCGGTGCTGCTCTACAGCCCGGGCGGCGGCGACCCGCGCACCATGGGCACCTCACTCGCCGAGGAGCTGGCGAGCCACGGCTGGGTGGTGGTGGCCGTCGACCACCCCGGGGACGCCAGCGAGGTGGAATTCCCGAACGAGAGGGCGGGGCGGGAGCAGGTCCGTGAGACCGTCTTCCTCGGACCGCCCACGCCGGAGCAGTTCCGCACGATGATCGACACCCGGATAGCGGACCTCGCCTTCGTGCAGGACCAGCTGGCGGCGCTGGCGGCCGGCCGGAACCCGGACGCGGCGGGACGTCCGCTGCCGGAGGGCCTCGGCTGTGCGTTGGATCTGCGACGCGTGGGCGTGTACGGCCACTCGGCGGGCGGTACCGCCGTGGCCGAGGCGATGTACGAGGACCGCCGGATCGGCGCGGCGGTCAACCTGGAGGGCTATCTGGACTACCCACCGGACGCGAACGGCCGGCCAGGGGAGCTGTTCCCGATCGCCCGGTACGGAGTGGACCGGCCGCTCCTCCTGCTAGGAACCGACGGTTTCCGCGACGAACGGTTCGACCGTTCCTGGTCGGCCATGCTCGCCCACCCGCAGGGCCGCACCCGCCGGCGGCAGCTGGACAGGGCCACGCACTGGGTGTTCACCGACTACGCCGCCATCGCGCCGCAGTTGCAGGCCGCCGGGCTGATGACCGCCGCCGCCCGCACCGCACTGGTCGGCGCCGCCGACCCGGCGGAATCCGTGCCCGCGGTCCGCGGCCACGTCCGCTCGTTCTTCAGCCGGCATCTGCCCGCGCACTGAGGCCGCACGATGCGAAGCCTGCCCACCGGCGGCGTCATGCGGTGCGGTGCCGCCGGTTCGCGGTGTCATGCCGTGCGGTGCCGCCGGTGGTAGGACACCGTGACGGCGGCCAGCAGCGGGCCCCACAGCAGCAGCGGCGTGTAACAGGCCAGCATGAAGGCTCGGTATGCGCCGTATGGCGCGTCGTGCTCATGCGGTACCCACAGGACCACGACCAACTGCGACCACCACAGCAGGGTGAGGATCCCGGCGCCGACCGCCGCGGGGATCACCGCGGCCATCGGGCGGACGGCCCTGCCGCCGATCACCGGGATCCACCGCGGGGCCACTTCCCCCCACGGCCGCACGAGGCCGAGGGTGAGGTAGGCGAGGCATTCGACGAGCGCGCTGAGGCCGAGCATGTACACCGTGCCCCAGCCGGGGGAGTGGTAGTTCTCCAGCAGTTCCTGCTCGCTGATCCCCAGTGGGACGCCCAGCGCCAGTGCGGCCCGCCACAGGCTGGACGGGACGGTGCTCGCCACGGCCAGGTGGGCGGCGACGCGCGCCCACCTGGGCGGGGGCGCGATGCCACCGGGCGCGACGGCTGACCGGGCTTCGGTGCTCATGAGTCCGAACGTAGTCGCGGTGGTGGCCCCGGGCGACCGACCGCAGAACGAGGCGGCTCCGCCCTGAGGATAACGAGGCGGCTCCGACTTGGGGTTGATGTCCACCCCGCGACGGTGGACCGCTCACCGCCCCCGGGCGAGCTCGGTGATGAGGTGGTCGAGCGCGGCGGTGGCGACGAGCCCGGTGGTGGCGACCTCGGGCACGATGTCGCAGGCGGAGCGGCGCAGTTCGAGCCAGCCGAGGTAGGCGGCGTACGTGGTGACCGCCTGGCGCCGGGCCGGGGCGGCGGCCAGGCCCAGATCGGTGTAGAGGTCGGTGAGGTAGGCGAGCCGCCGCTCGGTGACCCGGCGCAGCACCGGCGCGACGGCCGGGTGGTCGGCGTGGGCGACGATCGCGGGCTCCAGGCCGTTGATGTGCTCCTCCCCCAGGGCGGTGGAGAACAGGGCCGTGAGCCGCTGCTTCGGATCGGCGATGTCGCCCAACTCCGAGATCAGGGCCGCGGTGTGGTCCTGCTCCCACATTTCGAGCGCGGCCGTCAGCAGCGCGTCGCGATCCGCGAAGTGCCAGTAGAAGCTGCCCCGGGTCGCCCCCAGCTCGCCCGCGAGCGCGTTGACCGACACCGCGGCGACGCCGCCGCGCGCCATCGCGCGCAGCGCCGCGGTCGACCAGTCCTGGGGGGTGAGGTGCCTTCTCGCCATGTCCGTACAGTACTGTATGGTCACTCCGTACAGGGGTGTACGGAGTGGATGGGGGAGCGGCATGAGGACGTGGGGGAAGTCGACGATGGTCCGATGGATTCCCCGGCTGGTGATCGGGCTGGCCGCACTGCACTTCGCGGTCTCGCTGATCGCATCGAGCACCTTCGACGACATGGCCCGCGACGGACTCTGGAACGTCGTCCCCGGGGAACCGCTGCGTGAGTACGAGATGTGGTTCTTCCTCGCCGGGTTCGGCCTCCTCGGTCTGGGCACCCTGAGCGCGCGCATCGTCCGCGACACCGGCAGGCTCCCGGCGCAGTTGGGCTGGTACCTGCTTGCCATCGGGGTGCCGCTGCAGATCCTGTATCCCGTATCCGGTGCGCCCGGACTGATCGTGCTCGGGGTGCTGGCTCTGATCGCGGCTCGGCGGGACGTCGCGGCCTAGCGCCGCCGGGCGCCCGGCTCCTCGGGCTCGGTAGCTCCCGTGGTGCCGGCAGCGGCAGGTGTCACCGGAACCGGCGGGCCACCGTGTGGAAGGACCGCTTGGGCTGCCACTGCCCGGTCTCCGCGTAGCCGCGCCGCGTCCCGGTGGGGAAGGTCTTGGCCAGTGCGAAGCTGGCGATGTCCAGGTCGTGGCGGCGCTGCGGGGAGTAGGGCGAGTCGGGGGCGATGAAGTTGTAGACGAACGCGCCGTGCATCCGCTCGGCCGCGTAGAGGTCCAGCAATGCGCCGATCTCGTCGGCCTGTTCCTGTTCGTTGCGCACATAGCCGTCCTTGACCACCGGGGGTTCCCGCTCCCACTCCACTACGTTGAAGCCCGCCCCGCCCTGTTCCTTGGCCCCCGTGAAGGTGCAGCAGCCGAACTCGGTGATGACGACGGGCTTGCCGCGCCGTCGCAGGGCGCGCACCTTCTTGGTGTATATGGCCTTGTTGTCGGCGTTCCGGTACAGATTGATTCCCACGATGTCGAAGCCGCGCCAGTCGACCTCCTCCCACTCCCCGGAGCTGTAGGTGACCTGCCCCTTGAACAGTGACCGTACGGTCTTCAGTGCCCGGTCCAGAAAGGCGTTCAGCCGTTCCTGGTAGCCGGCCGACTCGGGGCGCTCCAGCGCCTGGCCGCGCTCGTTGTAGTCCTTGCCCGGCACCAGGCCGGACATGAAGATGGTCAGCTCCGTGCCGACCGCGATGCCCACGTCGGGGTGCCGGGTGCGCAGCCGCTCGGCGGCGCGCGCCACCGAGCCGAGGAAGGCGAGGGTCTGCTCCGCGTCCTTGTCGAACTGCCGCGGCTCGAACCAGACGAACAGGCCGTGCGCGGCCGCGATCGACGCGGCCTCCGTCAGCCGGTCGAGATCGTGGCCGAGCAGCAGGATCGCGTTGCAGTGCAGCTGCTCCTTGATGGCCGCGATCTCCCGGCGGACATACTCCGTCCGCCAGACCTCGCGGTCCGTATCGAAGTTGACGCCTTTGAAGGTGAGCGATCCGGCGGTTCGCGGCGACGCCGCCGCGTCGGCGGAGCTCGTACGGGCACGCGCGTTGTCGGCGGCGCAGGCGGTGGTGGCCAGGGCCGCGGTGGCCAGGGCCGCGGTGCCCGTGAGCATGGTCCGGCGGGCGATCGGTGCTGGTGTCATACCGTCAGCCTGCACGGGGTGCGGTCCGCGGCGCGTCGGCCGAAGGTCTAGCGCCCGTCGACCAAAGTCGCTGCCGTGCGATCAAGGCCGCTGCCGTGCGATAGGGGTCGTGCTCCACGGGAAGGGTAGGTTGGTGGCCACCGCCCAAGGAGATGCACCGTGCCCGCCCGCCGCAGCGTTCTGTTCGTGACCGACCTCGCCTACCAGGCCCGCGGGCGGCGCTACTGCGACGAGGACATCTTCCTGACCTCCCGGCTGCGCGACCACTTCGACATCGCCCTGTGCCACCCGCTGGACGCCGCCGCGCTGATGGACGCCTTCGACGCCGTCGTGGTCCGCAACAGCGGCCCCGTGCTGCACTACCAGAAGGAGTACGACGCCTTCCGGGAACAGGCCGCGGCGCGAGGCACCCGGGTCTACAACCCGCTGTCCGGCCGCGGCGACATGGCCGGCAAGCAGTACCTGCTGGACCTGACCGCCGCCGGCTACCCGGTCATCCCCACCATCGACCGACCCCAGGACCTGCGCCTGCTGCCCAAGGCCGGGCAGTACGCGGTCAAGCCGAAGGCAGGCGCGGACTCGATCGGCCTGACCTTCGTGCCCCAGGACCAGCTGGGCGGCCTCGCCTACGGCGACATCCTGGTCCAGCCGCGCATCGACTTCCGCTACGAGGTGTCCTTCTACTACGTCGACGACGCCTTCCAGTACGCCCTCCACGCCCCCGACCCCGACCGGCGCTGGGTCCTCGAACCCTATGAGCCCACCGACGCCGACCTCGCCTTCGCCCGCCGCTTCATCGACTGGAACACCCTTGACCACGGCATCCAGCGCGTGGACGCCTGCCGCACCCGCGAAGGCGAACTACTCCTGGTGGAGTTGGAGGACCTCAACCCCTACCTGTCCCTGGATCTGGTCTCCGACGCGACCCGCGCCGCCTTCGTGACCAGCATGGCGGCCTCCATCCACCGGTTTCTGAACGCTCAGCCCCGCACCTGAGGCGACATACCGAGAGCCCCGCGCCGCTCAGACCAGGCTGTCCCGCCAGGCCTTGTGCAGCCCTGCGAAGCGGCCCTCGCCCGCGATGAGTTCCGCCGGGCTGCCGTCCTCCACCACCCGGCCATCCGCCATCACCAGCACCCGGTCCGCGATCTCCACCGTCGACAGCCGGTGCGCGATGACCACGGCCGTACGGCCGCTGAGCACGGTGTGCATGGCCCGCTGCACCGCCTGTTCGCCCGGTATGTCCAGCGACGACGTCGCCTCGTCCAGGATCAGCACCGCCGGATCCGCCAGCAGCGCACGGGCGAAGGCCACGAGTTGCCGCTGGCCCGCCGAGATCCGGCCGCCGCGTTTGCGTACGTCCGTGTCGTAGCCGTCGGGCAGCGCGGCGATGAAGTCGTGCGCGCCGATGGCCTTCGCCGCCCGCTCGATGTCGGCCCGGGTGGCGTCCGGGCGGCCTATGGCGATGTTGTCCGCCACCGTGCCGGAGAACAGGAACGCCTCCTGCGTCACCATCACCACCCCGCGCCGCAGTTCCGGCATGGCCAGCTCGCGCAGGTCCACGCCGTCCAGCAGCACCCGGCCCGACGTCGGGTCGTAGAACCGGGCCAGCAGCTTGGCGAGGGTGGACTTGCCCGCCCCCGTCGAGCCGACCACCGCCACCGTCTGACCCGCCGGGAGCGTCAGGTCGAAGCGCGGCAGCACCTCGCCGCCGGTCCGGTACGCGAACCGTACGCCCTCGAAGACGACCTCCCGGCCCGGCAGCCCGGCGCGGCGCTCCGGCAGCGGGCGCGGCCGCTCGGGCTCCGGTACGGACGGCCGCTGCGCCAGCAGGCCCGCGATCTTCTCCAGTGAAGCGGCCGCCGACTGGTAGGAGTTGAGGAACATCCCGAGCCGGTCGATCGGGTCGTACAGCCGGCGCAGATACAGCGCCGCGGCGGCCAGCACGCCCAGCGCCAGATCCCCGGCGGCGACGCGGTAGGCGCCCCACAGCACGATGGCGGCCAGCGCGACGTTGGCCACCAGCCGGGACCCCACCACATAGCGGGCCATCTCCAGTATGGAGTCGCCGTTGACCCGCTCGTGCCGGCCGTTCAGCTCGTCGAAGTGCGCGTCATTGGACCGCTCCCGGCGGAACGCCTGCACCGGCCGGATGCCGTTCATCGTCTCGGTGAACTTCACGATCACCGCGGCGATGGCCGTGGACCGCTTGCGGTAGACCCGCTTGGAGCGGCGGTCGAAGAGCCGTATGAGCAGATACAGCGGCCAGAACGACAGCACCGCGGCGCCGCCGAGGCCCCAGTCCAGATAGAGCAGCGTCAGCGAGATGTACACCACCGACAGCACCACGCCCAGCAGCTCCTCCAGGCCCTCGTTGACCAGCTCGCGCAGCGACTCCACATCCGTGGTCGCACGCGAGATCAGCCGCCCGGAGGTGTAGCGCTCGTGGAAGTCCACGCTCAGCGCCTGCGCGTGCCGGAAGATCCGGCCGCGCAGATCCAGCAGGACGTCCTGGCCGACCCGGGCCGAGGTGCGGATGAACGCGTACTGAAGCAGCCCGGACGCCGCTGCGCTGCCCAGGTACGCCGCCCCGACGGCGATCAGCGGTCCGTGGTCGCCGTCGCGGTAGGCGGGTACGGCCCGGTCGATGGCGTACGCCACCAGCAGCGGGCCGGCCTGGACCGCGGCCTGCTGGAGGAGCAGCAGCACGGCGCCCAGCCAGACCCGTGCGCGGCGCGGGACGAGGAGCGACCGCAGCAAGGAGCGGGCGGCGCCCTTGGGCGCGGGCAGCGCGTCCTGGGCGAACGGGTCGACGGCATCGGCCCCGGTGGTGCCGGTGGTCCCTGTGCTCCCGGTGGTCCCGCTCGTCCCGGCGGTGCCGGTGGTCATCGTGTGCTGTCCCCCTCACGGCCGAGCCCGGCCTCGGCAGCGGTCAGGGCGTTGCCCTCGGCGGCACCGGAGGCCCCGGCCTCCGTGGCCGTCGACGCGTCGTTCCCGTGGGTCCCGGCCTCTGCGGCCGCAAGGGCGCCGGTCCCGGCCTCCGTGGCCGTCGGCGCGTCGTCTCCGCCGGTCCCGGGCTCCGCGGCGCCGGACATCAGCAGCCGGTACTCCGCGCTCTCCCGCAGCAGTTCTTGATGCGTGCCGACCGCCGCTATCCGCCCCTCCGACAGCAGCGCCACCCGGTCGGCGAGCAGCACGGTGGACGGTCGGTGCGCGACGATGAGCGCGGTGGTGTCCGTCAGGACCTCCCGCAGCGCGGCCTCGACCAGCGCCTCCGTGTGCACGTCCAGCGCGGACAGCGGATCGTCCAGGACCAGGAAGCGGGGCCGTCCGGCGACGGCGCGAGCCAGCGCCAGCCGCTGCCGCTGACCGCCCGACAGGCTCAGCCCCTGCTCGCCGACCTCGGTGTCCGTCCCCTCCGGCAACGTGTGGACGAAGCCCGCCTGGGCCACCGCCAGCGCCCGCGACAGGTCCTCGGGCCCGCCGTCCGCCGTGCCCATCAGCACGTTCTCCCCGGCCGTCGCCGAGAACAGGGTGGGCTCCTCGAACGCGACCGAGACCAGCGCACGCAGTTCGTCCCGGGACATGGCGGTGATGTCCCGGCCGTCGACGGTGATCCGGCCGCCGGTCGCCTCATGCAGCCGGGGCACCAGCGCGGTCAGCGTGGTCTTGCCGGAGCCGGTCGTGCCGACCAGCGCCATGGACTCGCCCTGCCGTATGTGCAGATCGATGCCGCGCAGGACGGGCGGCTCCTCCTCCGGCGCGTCCGCGTATCGGAACTCGACGCCCTCGAACCGCAGTCCGTCGCGCGCGCCGTCACCGCCCGGCGGCTTCGCGTCGCCCAGTGTCTTCGCACCGCCGGAGGGTCGCCGGTCCCCGTCCGCCGCCCGCGGCTCGTCCATCACCTCGAAGTACCGGTCGGCCGCCGTCGCCGCGTCCTGGCTGATCGCGATCAGGAAGCCGATCGACTCCACGGGCCAGCGCAGCGCGAGCGCGGTCGACAGGAAGCCGACCAGCGTGCCCGCGGACATGTCGCCGTCGGCGACCCGCACCGTCCCCAGCACCAGGGCCGCGCCGATCGCCAGCTCCGGCAGCGTCATGATCAGGGCCCACAGGGTGGCGAGCAGGCGGGCCTTGCGCAGCTCGGTGGCGCGCAGCCGGTGCGACAGCGAGTGGAACGCGCGGGCCTGGGCGCGGTGCCGCCCGAACCCCTTGATGACGCGGATGCCGAGGACGCCCTCCTCGACGACCGTGGTCAGATCGCCCACCTGGTCCTGGGCGGTCCGCGCCACCGCCGAGTACCGCGCCTCGAACAGCGAGCACAGGATGAGCAGCGGGACGGCCGGGACCAGCAGCACCAGCCCCAGCGTCCAGTCCTGCGCCAGCAGGATCGCGAAACCGACCACGATGGTGGCGCCGTTGACCACCAGGAAGGTCATCGGGAAGGCCAGGAAGAGCCGCAGCAGCATCAGGTCCGTCGTCGCCCGCGACAGGAGCTGACCCGAGGGCCAGCGGTCGTGGAAGGAGACCGGCAGCCGCTGCAGATGGCGGTACAGGTCGGCGCGCATCGCCGCCTCGACGCCCGCCAGCGGACGGGCCACCAGCCATCGGCGCAGCCCGAACAGCAGTGCCTCGGCGAGCCCCAGCCCCAGCAGCAGGGCGCCGCCCAGCCACACCCCGCCCGGATCCCGGTCGGCCACCGGCCCGTCCACCAGCCACTTCAGGACGAGCGCGATCACCAGGCTCAGGCAGGACGCGACGATCGCCACGCCCGCCGCCGTGAACAGCCGCGCCCTCACGGGGCGTACGTACGGCCACAGGCGCAGCAGCGAGCGCACCGCGGACCGGCGGTGGGGTTCCTTGGTGCCTTCACTGGTCGCAGACATCAGGACCGAGACTACGGTTCGGCACTGACACCGCTCACTCGGTTTTTCGGCCTAGGACCTGTCCGGTCCCGAGTCCGGTCCCGAGGATGGAACCGCTCTCAGTAGCAGCGCCGAGCGCCCCGGCAGCCGTACTTCCGCGCCCGCCGGGTGCCGCTCCCCGGGGCCCGCCGCCCCGCCGTCCTCCCGCGCGGTGTCGACGAGGACCTCGTACGCGTCCGCCCACGGCGGCCCCGGCAGAGTGAAGGAGACCGGTTCCGCCCCCGCGTGCCAGATCGCCAGGAAGCTGTCGTCGGTGACCGGCACGCCCCGCTCGTCGTGCTGCGGAATGTCCCGCCCCGACAAGTACATGCCGAGCGCGGCGGCCGGTGCGTACCAGTCCGCCTCGGTCATCTCCCGGCCCCGCGCCGTGAACCACGCCAGGTCCCGCAGGCCGTCCGGGGTCTGCGGGCGGCCGGAGAAGAACGCGCGGCGGCGCAGCACCGGATGGGTCCGGCGCAGCGCGATCAGCCGCGCGGTGAGATCGGCCAGCGCCCGCCCGCCGTCCTCCCGCAGCAGCGACCAGTCGACCCAGCTCACCGCGTTGTCCTGGCAGTACGCGTTGTTGTTGCCGCCCTGCGTGCGCCCCATCTCGTCGCCCGCGACCAGCATCGGCACGCCCGTGGACAGCAGCAGCGTGGTGAGGAGGTTGCGCAGTTGGCGGCGGCGCAGCGCGGTGATCTCCGGGTCGTCCGTCTCGCCCTCGGCGCCGCAGTTCCAGGAGCGGTTGTCGTTCGTGCCGTCGCGGTTGTCCTCGCCGTTGGCCTCGTTGTGCTTGTGCTCGTAACTCACCAGGTCGCGCAGCGTGAACCCGTCGTGCGCGGTGATGAAGTTGACCGACGCGTACGGGGCGCGGCCGCCCCAGCCGTACAGGTCGCTGGAGCCCGACAGCCGGTAGCCGAGGTCGCGCACGTCCGGCAGCGCGCCGCGCCAGAAGTCCCGTACCGCGTCGCGGTAGCGGTCGTTCCACTCGGTCCACAGCGGTGGGAACGCGCCGACCTGGTAGCCGCCGGCCCCGACGTCCCACGGCTCGGCGATCAGCTTCACCCGCCGCAGCACCGGGTCCTGGGCGATGACGGCGAGGAAGGGGGACAGCATGTCGACGTCGTGCATGGACCGGGCCAGCGCGGCGGCCAGGTCGAACCGGAAGCCGTCGACTCCCATTTCGGTGACCCAGTAGCGCAGCGAGTCGGTGATCAGCCGCAGCACCTGCGGCTGGACGACATGGAGGGTGTTGCCGCAGCCGGTGTAGTCGGCGTAGCGGCGGGCGTCGTCCTGGAGCCGGTAGTAGCCGCGGTTGTCGATGCCGCGCAGCGAGAACGTGGGGCCCAGCTCCCCGCCTTCGGCGGTGTGGTTGTAGACGACGTCCAGGATCACCTCGATGCCCGCCTCGTGCAGGGCGCGGACCATCCGCCGGAACTCCCCGACCTGCTGGCCGCGGGTGCCGGTGGCGGCGTACCCGGCGTGCGGGGCGAAGTAGCCGATGGAGTTGTAGCCCCAGTAGTTGCGCAGGCCCCGGCGCAGCAGATGGTCCTCGTGCGCGAACTGGTGGACCGGCAGCAGCTCGACGGCGGTCACCCCGAGCCGGACCAGGTGCTCCAGCGCGGCCGGGTGCGCCAGCCCCGCGTAGGTGCCGCGCAGTTCGGGTGGCACGCCCGGGTGGCGCATGGTGAAGCCGCGCACATGGAGTTCGTACAGCACCGTGTCGGCCCACGGGGTCTTCGGCCGCCGGTCCTCGCGCCACTCGTCGGGCGCCCCGGCGGCGGTGTCGTCGCCGACGACCACCCCCTTGGGGACGTACGGGGCCGAGTCGCGGTCGTCCCGTACGGTGTCGGCGATGTGCTGCTGCGGCCAGTCCCGGACATGGGCGTACACCTCGGCGGGCAGCGGGCCGCGGCCGCCGGGGCCGGGACCGGTGAACTCCCCGTCCACGGCCCGCGCGTACGGATCGAGCAGCAGCTTCGCGGGATTCCAGCGGGCTCCGGTCCACGGGTCCCAGCGGCCGTGCACCCGGAATCCGTACCGCAGCCCGGGCCCGGCGCCGGGTATGAAGCCGTGCCAGATCTCGTGCGTGCGCTCCGGCAGCGGGCAGCGGGTCTCCCGGCCCTCCTCGTCGAACAGGCACACCTCCACGCCCTCCGCACCGCCCGCCCACAGCGCGAAGTTGGTCCCGGCGACACCGCCGGGACCGAGGTGCACCCGGGCGCCCAGCGGCTGCGGAGAGCCCGGCCACACGGGGGCGCCGAGCGGCTCGCCGCCGCGGGAAGCGGGGAGCCGGACGGGAGCGTCGGCGGGAAGGCGGGGCGATGGGTCGGCGGGCGTATCGACGGGCGGGCCACCGTGCGCGGCCGACGGCACCCGGCCCGCGCTGCCTTCCCCGGTCGCGTCCCGGACTGTCTCCTGCTCGGCTGCGCTCGACATGTGGGTCGCCTCCGGCGGCTCGCTGTTTAAGCCCACGGCCCATGAGCGGGCCGCGGCGGACGGACCCGGACCGCCGGCCGCGACGGTGGCGCCCGAGCGGACCCGGCGGCACAGGGCCGGGCGCCCGGCGCCGCTCGCCCGGCGGCCACCGGTGGCTCCGGTGGTCGCCCGGTGCGGCCACCGGCGGCTGCGGTCCCGGACTCCGGCCCGGCTCCGGTCCGGGCGCCGGCCCGGGTCCGGCCCGGGCTTCGGCCCGGTCCCAGCCCGAGCGTCCCGGACCCGGCCCGGGCCATCCGCCCCGACTCGCGCCGGATGCCGGCCCGTACTCCGCCGGCCCCCGGCCCGGCTATCGGCCCGAACTCCGGCCCGAACTCCGGCCCGCATGGCGTCCCGTGCCGCGCGGGTCCGGTCCCGTCCTTCACCCCAGTTGTGCCCAGAACGGGCCGCCCCTCACTCCTGTGGCCCTGGCCCCCTCCCCCCGTCCGGTGGAGCTTTCGTTTCCCGGTGCCTGGGCGGTCGTTGGGTCCGGCGTGGACAAGGGATCGAACTGGGGGACGTACGTGCGGGCGGGGCGGCGGGCGGCGCGGCGGGCGATCGCGGTGGCCGCCGTGGCGGTGGCGCTCGCCGGGTGCTCGCTGACCCGCCTCGGGAGCGACGACGCACCCCGGCCGCCTGCGGAAGTCGTCCGGGTCACCCCGCACGACGGCGCGCGCGGCATCCCGCCCGGCGGGCGGCTGACAGTGACGGTGCCCGACGGACGGCTGGAGCAGGTCCGGGTCACGCGCACCGACCAGACCGGTACGACGGAACCGGTCGACGGCCGGATGACCGTGGACGGGCGCGCGTGGCGGCCGACCGGCACGCGGCTCGCGCTCGCCGCCCGGTACGCCGTCAACGCGGTCGCCGTCGACGAGCGCGGCCGCCGGTTCGCCCGGCACACCACGTTCACCACCGTCGTCCCCCCGCACCGGTTCATCGGCTACTTCACGCCCGAGGACGGCGCGACCGTCGGCACCGGCACGATCGTCTCGTTCACCTTCAACCGGCCGATCACCAACCGGGCCGCGGTGGAGCGCGCCATCCGGGTCACCTCGCGGCCGCGCACCGACGTCGCCGCGCACTGGTTCGGCAACCGGCGGCTGGACTTCCGGCCGAGCGAGTACTGGACGCCGGGCACCGAGGTCACCCTCGATCTGCGGCTGCGCGATGTGCGCGGCGCCCGGGGCGTCTACGGCATCCAGCACAAGAAGGTGCGGTTCACCGTCGGCCGTTCGCAGGTGAGCACCGTGGACACCGTCGCCCACACCATGACCGTACGGCGCAACGGCGCGGTGCTGGCGGTGCTGCCGGTGACCGCGGGCGCGCCCGGCCACGAGACGTACAACGGCAAGATGGTGGTGATGGAGAAGCTGGCGGAGACCCGGATGGACGGCTCGACGGTCGGCTTCGGCGGCGAGTACGACATCTCGGACGTGCCGCACGCCATGCGGCTCACCTCGTCAGGGACCTTCGTGCACGGCAACTACTGGGCCAAAGCGGACACGTTCGGGGCGGTCAACGCCAGCCACGGCTGCATCGGACTGCGCGACGTGCGCGGCGGCAGCCCGCAGACCGCGGCCGGCTGGTTCTACCACCGCAGCCTCGTCGGCGACGTGGTGGAGGTCGTCAACTCCCGGGAACGCCAGGTCGCCCCGGACAACGGGCCGGGCGGCTGGAACATGCCCTGGTCCGCCTGGCGCGCGGGCTCCGCCCTGGACGACCGCTCCTGACCCTTCCCCCGCGGCCGCCACCTGCGCTTACTTGAGACTGAACGGTGACAATCGAGTGGCATGCTCCGCGCGGGCGATGTGGTTATCTATCGCCATACGCGCTGGTGCGCGCAACGGGGGTGCCGCGGGGGCCGCGGGCCGTGCGAAGGGGAGTAGCCGTGGTGAACGCAAGAGGGATGTCCGGGGCCCGGGGGCGCAGAGCGCTGATCGCGCTGCCGGTGGGGGCGTTGCTGGCGGTGACGACAGCCTGCGGCGGCGACGACTCCGACGACAAGAGCGGCAAGAAGCAGGGCGGCAAGGCCGGCGGCCAGTCCGAGGCGGTGGTCGCGATCGCGCCCAAGAACGGCGCGCGGGACGTGGCCACCAGCGGCGCGCTGAAGATAACCGCGAGCAAGGGCAAGCTCAGCTCGGTGGAGGTCAAGGACGCCAAGGGCCGCAAGGTCCCGGGCAAGATCGCCGCCGGCGGTGCGCGCTGGATCCCGGACCGTCACCTGGGCGCCAAGACGACGTACACGGTGAACGCGGTCGCGAAGGACTCCGAGGGCCGCGAGGCCGCCGAGCACGCCAGCTTCACCACGCTGGTCCCGAAGAACACCTTCCTCGGCCAGTTCACCCCCGAGGACGGATCCACGGTCGGCGTCGGGATGCCGGTCTCGCTGCGGTTCAACCGGGGCATCACCGCTCCCGAGGCGGTGGAGAAGGCGGTACGGGTCACCGCGTCCCCGTCGGTGCCGATCGAGGGCCACTGGTTCGGCAACGACCGGCTGGACTTCCGGCCGGAGCAGTACTGGAAGCCGGGCACCAAGGTGACGTTGCAGATGGACCTGGACGGGGTCGAGGGCCGCCCGGGCGTCTACGGCGAGCAGACCAAGACGGTGACGTTCACCATCGGCCGCAGCCAGGTGAGCGTCGTCGACGCCAAGTCCAAGAAGATGACCGTCAAGCGCGACGGAAAGACCATCAAGACGATCCCGATCACTTCCGGTGCCCCGGGCACCGAGACGTACAACGGGCAGATGGTCATCAGCGAGAAGCACCCGGTGACGCGGATGAACGGCGAAACCGTGGGCTTCGGCGGCGAGTACGACATCAAGGACGTACCGCACGCGATGCGGCTGTCCACCTCCGGCACCTTCATCCACGGCAACTACTGGGCGGGCGCCGGCACCTTCGGCTCGGTCAACGCCAGCCACGGCTGCGTGGGGCTGCGTGACCTGCGCGGCGGCGGGGACAACGGGACCCCGGGCGCCTGGTTCTTCAAGGAGTCGATCATCGGCGACGTGGTCGTGGTGAAGAACTCCGAGGACACCACCATCCAGCCCGGGAACGGGCTCAACGGCTGGAACATGTCCTGGGCGGAATGGAAGAAGTAGCGGTCTCATGGCCGCGGCGGACGCACGGTGCCGGTCGCCGGTGAACGCGCGCTAACCTGCGGCCATGACTGTGAACCTCGAGGTGGCCGACGGCGTCGGCACCATCCGGCTGGACCGTCCCCCGATGAACGCCCTGGACATCGCCACCCAGGACCGGCTGCGCGAGCTGGCCGAGGAGGCGACCCGCCGCGACGACGTGCGGGCGGTCGTCATCTGGGGCGGGGAGAAGGTGTTCGCGGCCGGCGCGGACATCAAGGAGATGCAGGTCATGGACCACGCCGCGATGGTGGCGCGGTCCCGTGGGCTGCAGGACGCGTTCACCGCGGTGGCCCGGATCCCCAAGCCCGTCGTCGCGGCCGTCACCGGCTACGCGCTGGGCGGCGGCTGCGAACTGGCGCTGTGCGCGGACTTCCGGATCGCCGGTGAGAACGCCAAGCTCGGCCAGCCGGAGATCCTGCTCGGGCTGATCCCGGGCGCGGGTGGCACCCAGCGGCTGTCCCGGCTGGTCGGCCCCTCGCGGGCCAAGGACCTCATCTTCACCGGCCGCATGGTCAAGGCCGACGAGGCGCTCGCCATCGGGCTGGTGGACCGGGTCGTCCCGGCCGGTGAGGTCTACGAGCAGGCGCACGCGTGGGCGGCGAAGCTGGCGCAGGGCCCGGCGCTGGCGCTGCGTGCCGCGAAGGAGTCGGTGGACGCCGGCCTGGAGACGGACATCGACACCGGTCTGGCCATCGAACGGAACTGGTTCGCCGGGCTCTTCGCGACCGAGGACCGGGAGATCGGCATGCGCAGCTTCGTCGAGGAGGGACCGGGCAAGGCCAAGTTCCGGTAGGGGAGGGCGCGTTAAGGGCGCTCGGGGGCGCACGAAGGCGCCTTCGCTGCGCCCCGTGCCTCCTGCCGGCGAGATATTTTGACCGCCTGAAGGCTGCTGCGTGACCGGTTCCGGTACGCTGGGCGATCATTCGTACGCATCGTGTCATCGCTGGTCAGATGGGGTTCCAGGGGTCACTGACTGCCATTGGCATATGCCGGATCCGGTGTGCGGAGCCCGCGGCCCGGGTGTTCGGAATCCCGAAGTTCCGCCCCCGAGGCTCCCGCGGGCGGCCATCATGGGGGGCATGGCGGGCTTGGAGGGAATGGAGCAGCCGCGGCGGCGTGCCGTGACGGCCGCTGAGCGGCGGGTGCCGTCCGTCGAGGACGAGTTGACCGCGCGGACGCTCGATCTGCTCGGCGACCCGACGGCCGACGAGGTGCGGCTGTCGTCCCGTTCCGAGTCCGCGGCCGTCGCCCGGCGGCTGACCGAGCTGGTCGTCCTCCGGCGCTGGGGGCTGTCCGCGGAAATCTCGGAGTACGCCGTGCTGCTCGTCTCCGAGCTGGTCGGCAACGCGGTGCGGCACGCCGGGGCCCGCACCTTCGGGCTGCGGATGCACCGCCGCCGGGGCTGGCTCCGGGTGGAGGTCAGCGATCCCTCGCGCGGGCTGCCGTGTCTGATGCCGGTGCGCCTGACGGATACCAGCGGCTGGGGGCTGTTCCTGGTGGACAAGCTCTCCGACCGCTGGGGCGTGGACCTGCTGCCGCGCGGCAAGACCACCTGGTTCGAGATGCGGGTCATCGACCGCTGACTTTCGCCCGCCTACGCGAAGAGGCCCCGCGGCGCCGTTGGTGACTGCCTGGGACCTCTTCGGGTGCGTCGCGGATCGAAAGGGGTGTGATCCGCGGCGGAGGACGACCGAGCCCGGGTCAATGGGGGTCGCTGGAATCGACTATCGCAGACAGGGTGGGCCCTTTTCAAAGCGGCATTTGTGTGCAGAACCCTTCGATCGGAGCATTTCGCCGCTCGATCCAAGGTGAACTATGCCACGTGCCCTATTAATGACAAGTGAACGACCGTTCTCGCTGATGTTTATGCGGCCATCTCTCGTTCGCCAGTGGTTCAGGCCACCGCGCGATTACTTTCAGTGGCCGCCGGGCTTGGCATGTCCTTGTCGGGCGCCTCAGCATGGAGGCAACGTGCTCGAGAATCGGGAGCCCCCCATGGAAGCCCACGACACCGACACACCGCCGACCCGGCGCGGCCTGCTGCGCTCGGGCGTCGGCCTGGGCGCCGCCGCGCTCGGCCTCGCCCCCGCGACCGCCGCCGCCGGGACCACGTATCCCCCCACCCACTGGATCCCGGCCAGCAGCTCCAACTACACCGCCTCCAGCCGCCCGGCGGCCTATCCGATCGACTTCATCGTCATCCATGTGACCCAGGAGGCCTTCCAGGACGCGATGCGGATCTTCCAGGATCCGGCCAGGAAGGTCTCCGCGCACTACATGCTCGCCTCGGCGGACGGCTACATCGGCCAGTTCGTCCGGGAGAAGGACATCGCCTGGCACGCCGGGAACTGGACCTACAACACCCGCAGCATCGGCATCGAGCACGAAGGGTGGGTCGACAAGCCGGAGTACTTCACCGACGTCATGTACCGGCAGTCCGCCCGGCTGACCGCGGCGATCTGCACCCGCCACGGCATCCCCAGGACCAGGTCCCGCATCATCGGCCACAACGAGGTCCCCGGCTCCACCCACACCGACCCCGGCAGGCACTGGGACTGGAACCGCTACATGGCGCTGGTCAACGCCGCCTGACGGCCCGAGGGCCGGGGCCGCTAATCTGTGCCTGTCGAACAAGCACACAAGTAATAAGGGGTGGGCCCAGGTGGCTGACATCGAGGCGGCCAAGAAGGCGTTCGAGCGATTCGACGTGGACGGTGACGGGTTCATCACCGCGGCCGAGTACAAGAGCGTCATGGCGCAGCTGGGTGACCCGTACGTCACGGAGACCGTGGCCCAGGCCCTGATCAACTCGCGTGACACCGACGGCGACGGCCTGCTCAGCTTCGAGGAGTTCTGGGCCTCCCTGAGCCACCAGGACTGAGCCCGGACCGGCGGCCGCGGCACCCCCAGTGGGCCGCGAGCCGCCGGTCAGCGCCAGCCGCGCCGCTGGGCTCCGGCCCGCCGCCGCCGGTCGTTGCACAGCAGGCAGCGCCCGTAGCCAGGCGGAAGTGGATCGTCCTTGTCCCCGTACAACGGGTCGACGGCACCGCGCGGATGCTCGGCGCACCCCGTCGCACCATGCCCGGCCCCCAGCGCCTGGGCGGCCGCCAGCGCCCGGCGCAGGGCGTCGGTGAGCTGGTCGGCCTCATGGCCGCTGGGCGCGGCCTCCAGGGAGAAGGCGATGTCGGATGCCGTGCTGAGCGCGCTCTGGAGCTCGCGCAGGTCTGCGTAACCCATGCTCCCGAGGCTATGCGCACCCACTGACATCGGCCGGGGCGGAGCGCGAGGACGGGCCTACGACGTGGCCCACTCCCGCAGCGCGGCCTTGCTGCCGAACGCCGCGACGTCCTTGTCCAGCGGGCTGTCCGTGTACTGGTGGAACCGCCACTTCGCCTTGATCCGCGGCTTGCCCGCCGTCACGTAGTCCGCTATCCACAGCCCGTCACCGGCGTACGACGTGGTGTCGTGGTTCAGCCAGAAGTGCCGGTTGCAGTACAGCAGCACCCGGTGCGTGGGGCGGGGGCGCAGCGCCTTCACCTCCCGGATGAACCGGTCCTTCTCGGCGTTGCTCGCCCGCGTGCCGGAGCTGGTCGTCTCCCAGTCGACCGCGAGCAGATCACCCTCCTTCGACGCGCACTTGTCGACGAAGTAGCGGGCCTGCGCCGCGATGTTGCCCGGCCACAGGAAGTGGTAGAAGCCCAGCACGCAGCCCGCCTTCCGGGCGTGCGAGGCCTGGGCGGACTGGCGCGGGTTGATGTACGAACGGCCCTCGGTGGCCTTGACGAACACGAAGGACAGCCCCTCGGTGTCGAACGAAGAGGACTGATGTGAACTGACGTCGATGCCTCGCAGCATGCGATCGCCTCCCGGGCTCTGCGTGGGAAGGGAGCGGGGTTTACACACAGCGTGCCCGGATATAGACGGTGTGCAACGTCGTTGCCCGTGGCGGCGGCATGTGCGCGCGTGGCGTGGGTTCCGTCAACTGTCAGCGGTTCCACGGCCGTCGGGCCACCGGCCGCCGGATCGTCGCGGGTCGCGACTGCCGCCCGCAGCGGGACGGTTCCGGCCACCCGCCCGCACCGACCGAGGACCGCGATGACCGACTTGACCGTGGCGCTGACCGCGAGCCTGGGCTTGAGCTCCCTCGTCGCCGCGGTCCTGGTGCCGCTCCTGGTGCGGGCCCGTCGCCACGCGGCCCGGGCGCGGTCCGAACGCGACGCCGCCGCCGAGGAGATCACCCGGCTCACCGCCCGGGTCACGGCCCTGACGGAGGAGACCCGGCATCTGGTCGCCGGCCGGCTACCCGCCCTCACCAGCCATCTGCGGCACAGCCACGTGCCCGTCCCCGGCCTCGCCGACCCCGCCCTCCTCGGCAGCGAGACCGACCGCGACCACCGCGCGGTGCTGGACCTGGTCTCGCGCGCCGTGCTCGCCGAGCGGCACCGGGTGGACGAGGCCGCGCAGGCGACCGTCCGCGGCACCACCACCGTCATGCAGGCCAAGAGCTACCAGCTCCAGGACCTCATCAACGCGATGCAGCACCGCTACGACGACCCGCGCATCATCGCCGACACCGTCGCGCTCAGCCGCCTCAACGAGCAGATCCTGCGGCGGATCCAGGCCACCGGCGTGGTCTGCGGCGCCACCGCGGGCCTGACCCGCGCCGACTCCCATCTGGGGGACATCGTCGTCGGCGCGCAGTCCCGCATCGTCGGACCCGAGCGGGTCCGGGTCACCAGCCGGCTGACCGACCCGATCGGGGTGGTCGCCCGCGCCGCCGAGCCGGTCGCCATCGCCGTCGCCGAACTGCTCGCCAACGCCGTACACCACTCGCACGGCACCCTGGAGGTGGACGTCAGCCTCCACCAGAGCGACAGCGGCGCCGTGATCGTCATCGACGACGCGGGCGTCGGCATGCACCAGGAGGAGATCGACTACGCGACGCGCATGATGTCCGGGCAGCACCCGGTGCTGCTGACCGAGCTGGGCGACCCGCCGCGCGCGGGGTTCGCCGCCATCGGCCGCCTGGTGCGGCAGTTCGGGTTCGGCGTCTCGGTCGACAAGCCCGCTCCGTACGGCGGGGTCCGCGCCATCGTGCACATCCCCGGCCGGCTGCTGACCATCCTCGACGAGACCACCACCCCCATGTCGGTGGTGGCCCCGCTGCCGCCGCGCGCCGCCGCGCGGCCCGCCGACCCGGCACACGCCCAGCGGGACGCCGACACCGGGCTGCCGCGCCGCCGTCGCCGCGCGCCGCAGCCGCCGGAGAGCCCGGGGGGCTCCGCGCGGGAGACCGCGGAGGCCGCCCCGCCGCCGCCCGCCCCCCGTACGCCCGCCCCCCGCAGCCCCGAGCAGACCGGCGCCGTCTGGGGCTCCTTCCAGCGCGGCACCGCCTCCGGCCGGGCGGCGGGGGCGCGCCGGTCCGGCCCCCAGGACACCCCGCACCCCCCGCACCCCCTGGACCCGCAGAACGCCCAGGACCGCCAGGAAGGGAACCCCTCCTCATGACCGCCCCCAAGCGCACCGTCCGCCCCGACATGTCCTGGGTCCTGGACCCCCTGCTGGTCCTCAAGGGCGTACGGCACGGGGTCGTGCTGTCCTCCGACGGCATGGTGACCGGTGCCTCGCCCCGGCTGACCCGGGAGGCCGGCGAGGGGGCGGCCGCGATGATGTCCGCGCTCCAGGGCGCCGCCCGCACCCTGGCCAGGGAGCTGTCCGGCGACCCGCGCACCGCCGTGGAACAGGTGGTCGTCGCCACGGACAACGGCTTCGTCTTCGCCGTCCCGGCGGGGGAGAACACCTTCCTGGCGGTGTTCGCCGACCGCACGTGCGACATGGAGATCCTGTCCCACCACGTACAGATCCAGGTCACGACGCTGGGCGAGAAGGTCATGACAGCCGAGGCCCGCGACAGCGGCGCGACGGCCTCATGACGGGCGGACGGCAGAGCAGACCGTTCGTACCTTCCTTCATGGCGCTCGGCGACCGCGCCGAGCCCAGCCGCAACACGCTGGACGCGCTCTCGCTGCTCAGCGCGGCCACCGACCAGGTGCCGCCCGGACTCGACCCGCCCCGGTACCGCATCGCGGAACTCCTCAGCGGCGGGCCGCTGTCGCTCGCGGAGGTCGCCGCCTACGCCCGGCTGCCCGTCGGCGTCGCGAAGGTGCTGGTGGCCGAACTCGTCGACCAGGGCCATCTCCGGGCCCGCGCCCCCGTTCCCCAGGCGGACCAGCAGGACACGCAGTTACTGGAGAGGGTGCTCAGTGGGCTCCGTGCCATACGAGGCGAATGACAGCACACCGGCGATCCCCGCGGCCTCCGCGCCGCCCCCGGCCGCGCCGGGCGGCGCGCGTCCGGGATTCCCCGGATATCTGACGGACACCCGGCAGACCCTGGTGAAGATCGTCATCGCCGGGGCGTTCGGCGTCGGCAAGACCACCGTGGTCCAGACGGTCTCCGAGACCCGCCCGCTGCACACCGAGGAGGTGATGACGCGGGCCGGGGAACTCGTCGACGACCTGCACGGCATCCGCGACAAGACCGGCACCACCGTCGCCCTCGACTTCGGCCGCCGCACCCTCCCCGGCGACCTGGTGCTCTATCTGTTCGGCGCCCCCGGCCAGCGCCGCTTCCTGCGCCTGTGGCAGGAGATCGCCCACGGCGCGTTGGGCGTCCTGGTGCTGGTCGACACCCGGCGGCTGGACGCGTCCTTCGAGGTCCTCGACCTGATCGAGGAGGCCGGGACGCCCTACGCCGTCGCCGTGAACACCTTCCCCGACTCGCCCGGCCACAGCCTGGACGTCATCCGCGACCACCTCGACCTCGCCCCGCACACCCCGCTGATCAGCTGCGACGCCCGCGACGCCGACTCCGCCGTCGACGCGCTCATCGCGCTGGTCTCGTATCTGATCGCCCACACCACCCTGGACGCCGCCCCATGACCTCGCACGCGCATGTGAACCATATGCCCGCGATCCCGCTGTACGGGCCGGACTTCGCCGCACACCCGCAGGCGGTGTACGCGCGGCTGCGCGAGTACGGGCAGGTCGCCCCGGTCGACATCGCTCCCGGCGTCGGCGCGTACCTGGTCGTCGGCTACCGCGCCGCCCTCGACCTGCTGCACGACACCGCGACCTGGAGCAAGGACCCGCGCGCCTGGCAGGCCACCGTGCCGCCGGACTGCCCGGTCCTGCCGATGCTGGGCTGGCGGCCCAACCCGCTGACCAGCGACGGCGAGACGCACGCTCGCTACCGGCGCGTCATCACCGACGCCTTCGCAATGATCGAACCGCACACGCTGCGAGCGGAGACCGCCCGTGCCGCCGATTCGCTGATCCGCCGCTTCGCCGCCGCCGGCACCGCCGACCTGGTCGCCGGCTACGCCCGCCCGCTGCCGCTGGTCCTGTTCAACCAGCTCTTCGGTGTGCCGTACGAGGACCACGACCGGCTGCTGGCCCCGATGGCCGGGATGCTGGAGGCGCAGAACCCCGAGGAGGCCACCCGCGCCGGGGCCGAGTTCGAGGAGTACGTCGCCGAACTCGTCGCCGTCAAGCAGCGGCGGCGCGGCCCGGACCTGATCTCCCGCTACCTCGACCACCCGGCGGGCCTGAGCGCCGAGGAGGTCGTCCACCACGTCGTCCTGACGCTCGCGGCCGGAAACGAGCCCACCGCCAACCTCATCTCCAACGCGCTGTCCCGCATGCTCAGCGACGACCGCTACTTCAGCTCGCTGGCCGGGGGCGCCCTCACCGCCCGGGACGCGGTCCACGACGTCCTGCGCAACGAGCCGCCGCTTGCCAACTACGGGGCCCACTTCCCCCGGACGGCCGTCGACTTCCACGGCGTACGCATCCAGGCCGGGCAGCTGGTCCTCGTCTCCTACGCCGCCGCGAACACCACGCCCGACGGACTCCCGCCCGGCCCCCGGACCGACGGCGGCGCCCACCTCGCCTGGTCCGCGGGCCCGCACGCCTGCCCCGTACGCGGCCACGCCCTGCTCGTCGCGACGACGGCCATCGAGCAGATCACCAGCCACCTGTGCGACCTGGAACCCACCGTGCCCCGGTCCCGGCTTCCCTGGCGCCCCGGGCCCTTCCACACGGCGCTGGCGCAGCTTCCGGTGCGATTCAGCCCCGTCCATCCCGAGCAGGCGGGGATCACGCCGTGGACCGAGGGCCCGGCGGCGGGCCCGGCCCCGTCCTGACTTCGTCACCGTCCCGCTGCGAGGGAAACACCGCCAGGACACCGTGGCGTTCGGCACCGCCGCGATGGTGGTCGTGTCATAGGCACGGCAGTTCCCTCGAACGGAGCCCAGGCATGCCCCTGCTCTCGACCTCCGCCGCCCCGCCACCCGCCACCCGCTCGTACGTCACCTCCATAGCGGACACCAAGGAACAGATCCACGCCGCGCAGCGGCTGCGCTACCAGGTCTTCGGCCAGGAGAAGGGCGCCCGGCTCGAGGTGACCGACGACGGCCGCGACGTCGACGCGTTCGACGACCTTATGGACCACCTGATCGTCACCGAGACCACCACCGGCGAGGTGGTCGGCACCTACCGCCTGCTGCCGCCGGGGCGCTCCGAGCGGCTCTTCTCCGACACAGAGTTCGACCTGCGCGGCCTCCCCGGGACCGTCCGCTCCACGCTGGTCGAGGCGGGGCGCGCCTGCGTCCACGCCGACCACCGCTCCGGCGCCGTGATCAATCTGATGTGGGCCGGACTCGCCCGCTACGTCCTGCTGTCGGGCTACCGCTACCTCGCGGGCTGCGCCTCGGTCCCGCTGGCCGACGGCGGACAGGCGGCCGCCAACGCCTGGCTGCTGGGCACCACCAAGCACGCCGCCCCGCCGGAGCTGCGGGTCCAGCCCCTCGACCCCTGGATGCCCACCCGCACCCTGACCCCCGAGCCCGGCTACGCCGACCTGCCGCCGCTGCTGCGCGGCTATCTGCGGATCGGCGCCTGGATGTGCGGGGCGCCGCACCACGAACGGGACTTCGGGGACGCCGACTTCTTCGTCCTGCTCGACACCGAGCGGATCAACGACCGGTACCGCCGCTACTTCCTGGGCGAAACCCGGTGAACACCTGGGGCCCGTGGTCCCCGTGCACTCCCGGCTGCGCCGCGCCCGCCGCGCCCCGGGTGCCGGCCGCCGTCGCCTGGCGGCGCACCGGGGCCGTGGCGCGCACGGTGGCCGGCGCCCTGCTGCGCGGCGCGCGTCTCGCCGAACCCCGCGTGCTGCGCTCCCGCGCGCAGGCGGTGCTGGACGCGCTGGACATACGGCTGGATGTACGCCCGGAAGGCGGACCGGCGGCAGCCGTGCTGGGCGGGGCCGGTCCGCTGACCGTGCCGGGCCGCAGCGGCACCCTAGTCGTCGCCAACCACATCTCGTGGCTGGACGTCATCGCGCTGCTCGCCGTCGAACCGGTCACCATGCTGGCCAAGCGACAGGTGGCCGACTGGCCGGCGGTCGGCCCGCTGGCACGGCGGGCCGGGACCCTGTTCATCGACCGCGACAGTCTGCGCGGGCTGCCCGGCACGGTCGACCGGTTGTCCGGGCTGCTGCGCGACGGCCGCTCGGTGATGGTCTTCCCGCAGGGAGTCACCTGGTGCGCCGGTACGCGCGGCCCCTTCCGCCGGGCGACCTTCCAGGCGGCCCTGGACGCGGCCGCCCCCATACGGCCGGTCACCCTCGACTACCTCCAGCACCGCACCCCGACCACGGTGGCCGCGTTCGTCGGCGACGACGACTTCGCCAGCTCGCTGCGCCGGGTGAACCGCGCCGGAGGCCTCACCGTCCGGGTGACGGTCCACCCGCCCCTGATGCCCGCCCCCGGCGACGACCGCCGCGCGCTGGCCGCCCGCGCGCGGGCGGCGGTGGCCGGAGCGGACCATCCGGAAATCGACCGGCGAACACCCGCCAGCCGCCCTCCGCACCCTGCCATGCTCACCGAATGCGCACCGTATACGCCTTGCTGGTGGGGATCGACGACTATCCGAAGCAGCCCCTGGGCGGCTGCGTCAACGATGTGAGGGCCGCGGCGCGATGGCTCCGCGGCCGGCCCGATCTGGACGCCCGCGTGCGCCCGCTGCACAACCGCGAGGCGACCCGGACAGCGGTCCTGCGGGGCATCACGGACCACCTCGCGCTCAGCGGACCCGGGGATACGGCCCTGCTGTGGTTCAGCGGCCACGGCGCGCAGGCCCCGACCGACGACCCGCGCGAGGCGACCGGCATGTCCCAGGCGCTGGTGTGCCACGACAGCCTCACCCCCGGCGGGCAGCCCCTCCTGGCCGACACCGAACTCGGCGGCCTGCTGGACGGCATCGCCGACCGGGGCGCCCATGTCGTCGCCGTACTGGACTGCTGCTATTCCGGCGGCGCGACGCGCGGCGACGACGACGGCCTGGTCCCGCGCGGCACCGCGTGGCAGCCGTGGTGGCGGACGCCCGGCGGCCGCGGCGCGGCCGGGCCCGGGCCGTACCGCCCCCGGCATGTCCTGCTGGCCGCGAGCCGGGTGGACGAGGAGGCCCGCGAGGGGAAGCTGGACGGCCTTCCGCGCGGCCTGTTCAGCCACGCGCTGCTGCACGCCCTGGGCACGACCGGCCCGTTGGCCGCGTACGGGGAGCTGCACGACGAGGCCGCGGACCGGGTGCGCCGGACGACCTCCGGGCAGCACCCGCAGCTGGTCGGCGCGAGCGACCGGCGGTTCCTCCACGGCGACCCGCTGCCGGCCGCGCCCTTCCGGCTCCGCCACACCATCGGCGGCTGGCAGGTCAACTGCGGTGCCGCGCACGGGCTGCGGGCGCCCGGCGCGGAGTTCACCGTGCTGGCGTCGCCGGGCGGCGGGCGGCGTGCCGGGGCGCGCGTGGTGGTGCGCGCGGTGGAGCCGGAGACGGCGCGCGTGGAACCGGTCGGCTGGCAGCCCGGTACGGCGGACCGGGAGGCGGCCCATCCGGTGACGCCGTCGGCGCTGGCGCTGCCGCCCACCACGGTCGCGGTCACCGGGGCGACCGGTCAGGCGGCCCAGGCGCTACGGGAAGCGATCGCGGACGCGGCGCTGCTGAACCCCGCCCCCTCGGACGGGGACCGCGGCACGCCGCCCCGGGCCCAGGTCACCGTCGAGATCACCGGAGCGGAGGCCCGGTTGCGGCACCGCGGGCTGGACGCCGGGCTGTCCCTTCCGCTGCGCTCGCCCGGGGACGCCGGACGGATCGCCGCCTGCCTCACGCACATCGCCCGCTGGCGCGCCCTCCGAGATCTCGGCAATCCCGACCCCGGTCTGTCGGCCCTCGTCCGCGTCTCGCTGGAGCCGCTCAGAGGCGGCGGCGGGATCTCGGCGGCCGGTGAGCACCTGTACGCGTACGGCCCCGACGGCAGTCCGCCGCTGACCAGGGTGCGGATCCACAACGACTCCGGGCGGAAGCTGTGGTGCGTGCTGCTGAACCTGACCGACAGCTACGCGTCCCATACGGCGCTTTACGAGGGAGACTTCATCGGCCCGGGCCGGGCGGGGCTGGCGAGGGGCGGCGAACCGGTGTGGCTGTCGCTGCCCGGCTCCCGCCCCCTCCTGCCGGGCGCGGCCGTACAGGACTGGCTGAAGCTGATCGTGACCGAGAACGAGCTGAACACCGCGCCGTTCCGGCTCCCGGCCTGGTCCCCGGAAGGCCTCCCGGGACGTGCCGGCAGCGGCCCGGCCGACGCGGTGCTGCGCTTCGGCACCCCCGGCACCGGCGGCCGCGACATGGGCGGCGCGCCGCATGGGACGGGCCGCTGGGGGACGGCCACCGCGGCCCTGCGTACGGTGGTTCCCTGACGCCGCGCGGAACCGGGTGCGCTTACCAGCCGAGGTGGGTGAACCCGGCCCACCCGGCCAGGTCCCGCGCGTCGATGAACGGCACCCGGTCCGCGAGCTCCCTCGGCATCCCGGCGGGCACCTCCCTGCCGCCGTCCAGCATCCACAACTGCGCCCGGCGCAGCGCCGCGCCGGGCGCCAGCCCCGCACGGTGCATGAAATGGTGCGCCATGTACATCAGAAGGGACGTGGCCTCGTCCGGCACGGTCCACAGCGAGCCCAGCACCGAGCGGGCCCCGGCGACGAGGAACGCCGTGGCGAGGCTGTACGCCTCGTCGTACCCCCGCCCGGACACGTTGGTGCTGCAGGCGGCGAGCACCACCAGACCGAGGTCCGGGTAGCGGTCGGCGCCCTCGGTCAGCTCCTCCGCCGTCAGGCGGCCCCCGGCCAGGGCCAGATAGGAGCTGTGCCGCTCCCCGTGCCGCACCACGCCGTGGCAGGCCAGGTGGAGCAGCCCGCCGCGCTGCCGCCGCAGCCAGTCCCATACCGCCTCCGGCGTCCCCGTACGGTCGTCCAGCAGTTCGGCCTCCGGGCAGAAGGCGGCGCGGATCGCGGCGGCCTCCTCGGCGGCGTGCCGCAGGTTGCCCGTGGGGTCCCCCACGACGAGGGACCGCCGCCCGGTCGCCGTCGCGGGCGGGGCCGGGCGGGCGGCCAGCTCGCACAGCAGCCGGGCCGAGGGCAGGTACGAGATCTGCGCGTCCTGGCACGCGTGGCGCACCCCGCGCCGCCCGGCGGTACGGGCCGCGTGCCACGGCACCATGCCCAAGGCACCCACCGGCACCAGGACGACCGAGGGCGCGCGGCCGAACGCGCGCGGCAGCGCCGCCAGCAGCGGGCCCATCACCGCTTCCCCCGCCCAGTCGCACAGCCGCTCCAGCGCGGCCCGCCCCGCAAGCCGCGGCCGGGCCCGGCCGGCCGGCGGCCCGCCCATGTCGCGGCCGGGGGCGCCGGTCGCCCGGTACTCCGCCAACGGGGCCGCGTCCGCCGCGAGTCCGGGCAGCGGGAGGTTCCGCACCGACCCGTCGGCGGAGACGATGAGCGCGCTGCCCGGCGCCCTCGCCGCGCTGTGTGTGAGCGGGCCGCCCGGCACCAGATACACCAGGGCGGCGGCCCCCATGGTGCGCAGCGCCGCGCCGATCTCGCCGGTCGTGGGCGGCTCCAGCAGCCGGGGCCCCTCCTGCCCTGGGGGTCCCCCCGGACACGGTCTGGGGGAGGGCGAGGAGGGCCGGTGCGGGGACGCGCTCAGCGCGTCCAGCACCCGGCGGCGCAGCCGACTGGACGGGCCCAGGGCCCCGGCCGCGTCCGGCACCACCATCTCCTGGACGGGATCGGGGTCCACCGGTCCCGCCGACCGCCACTCCTCGGCCAGCTCCCGGTGCCCGAGCGAGGCCAGCATCTCGGGGACCCTCGCCGACACCGTGGCCGCGTGCAGCAGCAGCCCGCGCCCGGCGTCCAGCGCCCGTACCGCCTCGTCGTACACCCCGTCGGCCACGGACCACCGGGCCAGTTCGAGCGCGAACTCCGCGGCCTCCCGCCCGGAGTCCGCCGCGTGCGGGGTACCGGACTGGAGCAGCACCCCCCAGGTGATCCCGGACAGCGCGTCGAACCCGACCCGCCGCGCCTCCTGGTGGTTGCGGCGCGCCGCGCGGGCGTCGCGCAGATGGTCGCCCCGGATGCGGTACGCGTAGGCCAGCCGCACCCCCATGACGCCCCACAGCGGGTGCTCCGGCCCCGCCGCCAGCCGGTGGGTGTGCGACAGCCAGGAGATTCCCTGCTCCAGCCGGCGCGGGCGGTCGGCGGCGGGCATTCCGGGCAGCAGGGCCAGGGCCAGGTGGGCGCCGCCGATGACGGCCGCGAAGCGGAGCCAGCGTTCGTCGTCGACGTCGAGCAGTTCGACCGCGTCCTGCATGAGACCGAGACCGTCGGCCGCCGCCTGCGGATCCCGGGCCAGGAGGGCCCGGGTCAGCCGGGTGCCGCCGGCGATCCCCAGGTGGGTCGCCCGGTCGTCCTCCGCGTACGCGGCGGCCCACCGCCGCACCTCGTCCACCGGGACTTCGGCAGCCGCCGTACCGGGGGCGGACGGGAGCCTTCCGGCCCGTTGCGCCCCGAGGCCCTGGAGAAGTTGCTCCGTCTGGGCCAGGCAGGCCGTGAGCAGGGGGCGGTCCATGTGGTCGTCCGGCAACGCCGCCAGGATCGACTCCAGTTCGCGGCTCACGTCGTGGAGCGCGGACGCGTCCCGGCGGCGGAACGCCTGCTGGCCGCGGAGCACGGCGATCTGCCGGGCCAGCCCTGAGCGGCCCTCAACGGGGAGTACGGCGGACTCCTCGTACAGCCGCGACAGATCGTCGATGGCGGAGTCGAGGTCGTCCGTGCCGCTGCCCATCGCGGAGAGCTGGGCGCGAAGCAGGGCGTGGAAGACGCCGATCACATCCCGCATGGGGTGGTCCGCGGGCAGCATGTCGCGGGCTTCTTCGAGCCTGCTGAGCGCCGACTCCCGCACGGCGGGCTCCGCGTCGACGAGGACCCGCACCGCGAAGGCGCCGCAGGAGGTGAGGACACCGGCCTGCCACTGCGGTTCGGCGGGGCCGTGGGTCAGGGCCGCGAGCAGCAGCTCCTCCTGGTGCCGGGCGGTGGCCCGCGCCTCACCGGGTTGCAGATACGGCATGAGATACAGCATGTTGCCCGCGAACATGCCTGAATCGGCCGTCCCGTCCGGCAGGGCGCGCCAGCCCGCGTACAGCCTGTCGAACGCCTCCTGGGCGTTCGCGCAGCCCAGCCGCTCGCAGATCACCGGGACGAACCGCCCCATGTCCTGCGTATGCGTCGGCCCGCTCGCGCCCGCCTGCTGCAACTCCTGGAGCAGCGTGGCGAGATCGCGGTTGGTGATCGGCACCCTCAGCCTCCTCCCTTCCGGCGACAAGTCCGTTCCCTCATGCGCGTCCAACCGATCCCTCCCGGTCGCCGGCTGACCGTTCCCGGGGTCATTCGTGGTCGACTTCCGGTCACCGCCGGTCGCGGTACACCCTCCCCGCCTACGGTGAGCGCGAAGCACGGGGAAAGGACAGGGAATTGAACGGGGTTGTACGGCTGCCCACGGGCACATTCGCCACCGCCACCACCGGGCAGCGGGCCAAGGCCCGCTTCCTGGACGTGGCCTGCAAGGTGGTCAGCCAGCTGTGCGGAGTCGCCGCGGGAGCGGTCGGCGCGGCCACCTCGACCGCGGCGGTGATGGACACGATCTGCACGGTGACGGGGCTGTGGATGGGCTTCATCGGCTACGACCTGCTGGCCATGCGGATCACCGGGCGGCGCGCCTGGGGCCGGACCAGCTTCGGTCGCCAACTCGCGGGCATCGTCGTGCTGGACGGCCGCACGGGGCAGCCGGTCGGCGCCGTACGGCAGGCCGTCCGCGACATCCTCGGCACGTACGGCATGCTGCGGATCCTGCGGATCCTGCGGAACCGACCTGACGCCGGAGGTGCGATGTGGCACGACCGGATGTGCCGCACCCACGTGGTGCAGGTGCCCCGCTAGCCCGCCCGCCGGCACCCCGGCCTGTCGGCTCGCCCGCGGCTACGGCGCGGGCGCCAGCACCTCGTCCGGGAGGCCGAGCCGCTCGCGCAGCGCCACCGCCCCGGCCGCGGTGACCAGCACGACCCTTGACGTGCCCCGCGGCGCCAGCCACCCCGCGTCCGTCGCGTGCCGGAACAGCGCGGCTCCCAGGGCTCCCGCCAGGTGGGGACGGCGCTCGGTCCAGTCCAGGCAGGTGCGGACATGGGGGCGGCGGGAGCCCACCGGGCGGTCGTCCGCGACACCGGTCTCCCGCAGCCAGCGCAGGCCCGCCTCCGTCAGGGCGGGGCCGTAGTCCCAGCCGAGGTAGCCCCGGTCCGTCATCGCGTCGGTCACCGCCACGCCCAGGGTGCCCGCGAGGTGGTCGTAGCAGGTACGGGCGCGGGCCAGCGCGCGGCGCCGGTTGGCGTCCGCCAGCGAGCGCACCGGGGCCGGCCGGTAGGGCGCGTGCGTCGCCAGGCTCTCGATCATCTCCGCCGTGTCGGCGCCCGCGAGCCGCACGTAGCGGTGCCGGCCGCGCCGCTCCTCCGCCAGCAGCCCGCCGGCCACCAGCCGGTTGAGATGCCCGGTCGCCGTCGACAGCGCGACGCCCGCGTGCCGGGCCAGCTCCGTCGCCGTCCACGCCCGGCCGTCCAGCAGCGCGAGACAGAACGCGGCGCGGGTGCGGTCGGCCAGCAGGGCGGCGAGCGCGGCGAGGTCCGGGCCGTCTTCGTAGGCGTGGAGGCTGTACACGCGGCCATTGTGGCGGGCGGACGCTTCGACCGTCACCGAAGCGTCGGGCACCTACCGTCGCTGCCCATGAACAGCGCATCCCAGGCCCCGGGCGGCACCGACCGGCGGCATCTGACCATCACCCCGAGCATCCTGTACTTCGGTACGCCCGTGGCCCTGCTCAGCACCGAGAACGCGGACGGCACGCCCAACCTCGCCCCGGTCTCCTCCGCCTGGGCCCTGGGGCAGGCCGTTGTGCTCGGCATAGGCAGGGAGAGCCGGACGGCGCACAACCTGGCGGCCCGCCCGGAGCTGGTGATCAGCCTGCCGTCGCCGGAGCTGTGGCAGGCCGTGGAGCGCCTGGCGCCGCTGACCGGCGCGAACCCGGTGCCGCCCGGCAAGCGGGCGGTCTACCGCCACGAGCCGGACAAGTTCGGCGCCGCCGGACTCCACCCTCAGGAGTCCGAGGTCGTCCGTCCGCCGCGCGTCGCGGAGTGCCCGCTCCAGTTGGAGGCCAGGGTCCGGCAGCTCACGCCCAGTGCCGACGGGGTCTTCTGGGCCGTCGAGACGGAGGTGCTCCGCGTCCACGCCGACCCGCGGATCGTCGTCCCCGGCACCCAGCACATCGACCCCGCCCTGTGGAGCCCGCTGATCTTCAACTTCCGCCACTACCACGGCCTCGGCCCGGAGCTGGGGCACGGCTTCCGCTCCGAGACCGCGACGGGGCGACCAGAGACGCCCTGATCAGCACTCGATGACGTTGACCGCGAGCCCGCCCCGCGCCGTCTCCTTGTACTTGACCTTCATGCTGGCAGCAAACGATCAAGGGCTTAACCTGCGACTTTGCGGCTGCCTGGCAGGCCGCGGTCGGCGACAGGGGCAATTCAGGGACTTTCTACCGCTGTCAGCTACGCGTCATCGGGCAGCAGCCGGAATGCCTTGTGGGGAGTGAGCGGGCGCACGGCCCGGAAGTCCCGGCGGTCGAGGGTCAGCACGGCGTCGGTGCGGTACTCGGCGGCCAGGGCGACGTTGACCGCGTCGGCGAAGTCCAGGTCGAGGTCGGCATAGCGCTTCTGGACGGCCTGCGCCGCATCGAGGATCTCGGTGGTGGTTGGGGGGACCTGGAAGCGCATGCGGCGGACCTGATCGAGGATGAACGCGACGATCGTGGAGCGGGCGGTGGAGCCGAACCGGGCTTTGGCCAGGTGGTCGACCTCAGCGAGGACCAACGGAGAGATGATCACAGTCCCAGCTTCGCGAAGCACGCTCTGGCAGTCGGCGGCCTCGGGAGCCTTCCGGTCCGAGGCTGCGATGATGCCGGACGTGTCGGCAATGACGATCACTGCTCGGAAGCTCCCTCGGCTACCGCCGCGGTGACATCTTCGCTGCTCGCCGGTTCCCCACCGCCCTCGAAGGTGGGCCAGTCGAAGGGCTCGTCCCACACACGGTTCGCCATGGCGGCGAGGTGGATTCCCTCACGGATGATCTCGGCTTCCGGGATTCCGCGTCGCTGGGCGGCCTCCTTGATGAGGGCGAGATCTTCGGGATCTGCGTAGACGTTCGTCCTCTTCATCGACATGTACCAACGCTAGCACATGTACCGCCTGGCTGGTTGTCGCGCTGGAGATGTGCCCGGCTATGCCACGCTGTGGAGCAGCGCCGAGCGGACAGCTGAGAGCTTGCCACTCCGCGCCACCCCTATGAGAGGCCAGGGTCCGCCGGCCTCCGGCCTTGAAAGCCCGGCGTCAGCGATTTGCCGACCGCCGCGAGACCAGAAGCGCCGAGCCACTTCTTTCAGCGGTCTACGTGACGAGATGTGCCGCGAGCGAGCGTAGCCGTGCTGCCACCATTGACGGTGGTACCACCAGCCGGAACCGGTCCTTGCCCTGTTCTGCAACAGCCACGAATGGTGAGGAGAGGAGGGCCAGAGCCTGGCTGATGACATCGGCCGAGATGCCCAATTTACGCAGGTCGCGGCGTAGTTCGTTGGGCCCGAGCCACCCTCCGGGGTACATCGGGTTGTCATCACGCACTTCAAGGTCGAGCTGTGTGATGATCGCGCTCAGGACCGTCATGAAATCGCGGCGCTTCTCCTGCGACCGCCTGAGTGCTGAGCCTCGCTGCTTGGCGGTCAGGTCGGGGGTGAACAGCACCAGCAGATCGTCTGGGGAGAAGGGCGAGTCGTCGTGGAGCAGGACGGCTTCGCCAAGGGTTTCCGCAAGCAGGATGGCTGTGTTCCCGTCCTTGGCGGCGGCCGCGTGGACCCGGGGATGGAAGTCGGGGCCGATCACTACGGATGTCGTCGCGCCGCACTTGGTCCGGTGCTCTCTGAGACCTTCGAAGCTGATCTGACTGTCCGATACCGAGCCGGTCGCCGTCGTCTTGGCGTCAATGGCCAGGAGTATGTGCTTGGTTGGCAAGTGGAGCTTCGCAACGGCATCGGCCTGGCCAGGGCCTGCCAGGTGTTCAGCGTCGAGGCCCAGGAAGTCTTGGACAGAGACCGGCTCGTCAAGGCCGGGTACGTCGATGGCTGTTGGTCTCGGGCCATGAGTCGTTCATGGAAATGACTTAACTACTAGCTGCAAGGCCCGTGTCGGAATATTCGTGAACGCATGCCATGGATGAGTCAGAGTGTGGTAGATGGGGCGCTCACTCTTTCTGTGCCCCAGAAGCTTACAATTTCGGGCTATTTTTACGCGGCGTGCCCGAGGTAAGGCATTGGTTGGCGAGTCGCAAGCGGGACTGGACGCCTATGGCGGAGGCGTCGCGGCCCAGTGGGCAGCTGTTCCGATGTTCTGAGGGACGTTCGCTCCGCGGAGGAATCCCGAGCAACCTGGTCAGACACCCTGCCCTCGAGGACTTTTCAGGGACTTTCAGGTCTGTCCCAGGGACTTCTCAGGGATTGTTCGCTGAGTAGGCAGGGAAGGGCCTGACAGCTCTGAAAGGATCGAAACCCCAGGTCAGGCCCTGTTCCCTCAGCACTCGATGACGTTGACCGCGAGCCCGCCCCGCGCCGTCTCCTTGTACTTGACCTTCATGTCGGCGCCCGTCTCCTTCATGGTCTTGATGACCTTGTCCAGTGAGACGTGGTGGCGGCCGTCGCCGCGCAGGGCCATGCGGGCGGCGGTGACCGCCTTCACCGAGGCCATGCCGTTGCGCTCGATGCACGGGATCTGCACCAGGCCGCCGACCGGGTCGCAGGTCAGGCCCAGGTTGTGCTCCATGCCGATCTCCGCGGCGTTCTCCACCTGCTCGGGGGAGCCGCCCAGGACCTCGGCCAGGCCGCCGGCGGCCATGGAGCAGGCCGAGCCGACCTCGCCCTGGCAGCCGACCTCGGCGCCGGAGATGGAGGCGTTCTCCTTGAAGAGCATGCCGATGGCGCCCGCGGCGAGCAGGAAGCGGACCACGCCCTCTTCCTTCTCTTCTGCGGAGGCATTGCCCGAGACGAAGTTGAGGTAGTAGTGCAGGACGGCGGGGATGATGCCCGCCGCGCCGTTGGTGGGGGCGGTCACCACGCGGCCGCCCGCGGCGTTCTCCTCGTTGACCGCCATCGCGTAGAGCGTGACCCACTCCATGGCGTGCGCCTGCTGGACGCCCTCGGCGCGCAGCTGGCGGGCGGAGTGCGCGGCGCGGCGGCGGACCTTGAGGCCGCCGGGGAGGATGCCCTCGCGGGACAGGCCGCGGGCCACGCACGCGCGCATCACCTCCCAGATCTCCAGCAGGCCGGCGCGGATCTCCTCCTCCGTACGCCATGCCTTCTCGTTCTCCAGCATCAGGGCGGAGATCGAAAGGCCCGTCTCGCGGGAGAGGCGCAGCAGCTCGTCGCCGGTGCGGAAGGGGTACTTCAGGACGGTGTCGTCGAGCTTGATCCGGTCCTCGCCGACCGCGTCCTCGTCCACGACGAACCCGCCGCCGACCGAGTAGTACGTCTTCTCCAGCAGCGGCACCCCCTCGCGGTCGTATGCGAAGAGCGTCATGCCGTTGGCGTGGTACGGCAGCGAGCGGCGGCGGTGCAGGATCAGCTCGGTCGACTCGTCGAAGGCGATCTCGTGGGCGGTCCCTATCTCCGCGCCCAGCAGCCGCAGCCGCCCGGTGCTGCGGATCCGCTCCACCTCGTCGTCGGCCGTCTCCACGTCGACGGTGCGCGGGGAGTGCCCCTCCAGGCCGAGGAGGACGGCCTTGGGGGTGCCGTGGCCGTGTCCGGTCGCGCCGAGGGAGCCGAACAGCTCCGCGCGGACCGAGGCCGTCTGGGCGAGCAGGCCGTCCTTCTTCAGCCGGCCGACGAACATGCGCGCGGCGCGCATCGGGCCGACAGTGTGGGAGCTGGACGGGCCGATGCCGATGGAGAAGAGGTCGAAGACGGAGATGGCCACGGTGGCGGACCCCTTTGTCTGCTGGTGGGCGGTCGTGCGGTAGGTGCTGTGCGCGGGATGTGGTGCGCGTACGCGGGGTGTGACGCGCGTACATGGGCGATTGTGTGCGGGCGTACGCGGGGTGCGCTTACGCCGACGTGTGTGCGTACACGGTGCCACGAGGCGTGCGTACGCGGTGTGTGCGCCGGCACCCGGGGGCACTGCGCGCACCCTCCAGTGTGCACAGTGCCCCGTGTCGGGCGTGTGGGCGTGCGGTTACAGCCCGGGGTACAGCGGGTGCTTCTCGGCGAGCGCCGTGACGCGGGCCTTCAGCGGCTCCGTGTCATGGGCCGGCTTGAGCGCCTCGGCGATGATGTCGGCGACCTCGCGGAAGTCGTCCGCGGTGAAGCCGCGCGTGGCCAGCGCCGGGGTGCCGATCCGCAGGCCCGAGGTGACCATCGGGGGGCGCGGGTCGTTCGGGATGGCGTTGCGGTTGACCGTGATGCCGATCTCGTGCAGCCGGTCCTCGGCCTGCTGGCCGTCCAGCTCGGAGTCGCGCAGGTCCACCAGGACCAGGTGCACGTCCGTGCCGCCGGACAGCACGGAGACGCCGACCTCGGCCACGTCCGGCTGCGTCAGGCGCTCGGCCAGGATGCGGGCGCCGTCCAGGGTGCGCTGCTGGCGCTCCTTGAACTCCTCCGACGCCGCGACCTTGAAGGACACCGCCTTCGCCGCGATGACGTGCTCCAGCGGGCCGCCCTGCTGGCCGGGGAAGACCGCCGAGTTGATCTTCTTGGCGAGCTCGGCCGTGGACAGGATCACGCCGCCGCGCGGGCCGCCCAGCGTCTTGTGGGTGGTCGTGGTCACGACGTGGGCGTGCGGCACCGGGTTGGGGTGCAGACCGGCGGCGACCAGGCCCGCGAAGTGGGCCATGTCCACCATCAGGTAGGCGCCGACCTCGTCCGCGATCCGGCGGAAGGCGGCGAAGTCCAGCTGGCGCGGGTACGCCGACCAGCCGGCCACGATCAGCTTCGGCTTGGTCTCCTTGGCCAGCCGCTCGACCTCGGCCATGTCCACGACGCCGGTGTCGTCCACGTGGTAGGCGACCACGTTGTAGAGCTTGCCGGAGAAGTTGATCTTCATGCCATGGGTCAGGTGCCCGCCGTGCGCGAGGTTCAGGCCCATGATCGTGTCGCCGGGCTTGAGCAGCGCGAACATCGCCGCCGCGTTCGCCTGCGCGCCGGAGTGCGGCTGCACGTTCGCGTGCTCGGCGCCGAAGAGCGCCTTGATCCGCTCGATGGCGATCCGCTCGACGACGTCGACGTGCTCGCAGCCGCCGTAGTAGCGGCGGCCGGGGTAGCCCTCGGCGTACTTGTTGGTGAGGACCGAGCCCTGGGCCTCCATGACCGCGACCGGAGCGAAGTTCTCCGACGCGATCATCTCCAGGGTGGACTGCTGGCGGTGGAGCTCGGCGTCGACGGCGGCGGCGACGTCCGGGTCGAGCTCGTGCAGGGAGCTGTTGAGAAGCGACATGCGTCAGGATCCTTAAGAGCCGGAGAACTCGGTGTACTCGTCAGCGGAGAGCAGGTCGTCCGGCTCGTCCGTGATGCGGACCTTGAACAGCCAGCCGCCCTCGAACGGGGCGGAGTTCACCAGCGACGGGTCGTCCACGACGTCCTGGTTGGCCTCGACGACCTCACCGGTCACCGGGGCGTACAGGTCGCTGACCGACTTGGTCGACTCCAGCTCGCCGCAGGACTCGCCCGCGGTCACCGTGTCACCGACCGCCGGAAGCTGGACGTAGACCACGTCACCGAGCGCGTTGGCGGCGTGCTCGGTGATGCCGACCGTCGCCACGCCGTCCTCGGTGGCCGACAGCCACTCGTGCTCCTTGCTGTAGCGAAGCTGCTGGGGGTTGCTCATGACGTGAATTCTCCTGGATCCGAAGGTGTGGATGTGCCGTGGGTCTTGCCAGGTGGGACGAGGGTGACGAATTCGTCAGTGCGCCGGGGCCGCGGAGCCGTGCCGCGCGCCCGTCCGGCGCCGCTCGCGGTACGTCAGCGCTGCCGCTTGTAGAAGGGGAGGGCCACGACCTCGTACGGCTCGTGGGCGCCGCGGATGTCCACCGCGACGCCCTCGGTGCCCGGCTCGGCGTACGCGGCGTCCACGTACGCGATGGCGATCGGCTTGCCCAGCGTCGGGGACGGCGCCCCGGAGGTGACCTCACCGATCACGGTGCCGTCCGCCGCCACCACCGAGAACCCGGCGCGCGGCACCCGGCGGCCCTCGGCGATCAGCCCCACGAGCTTCCGCGGCGGTGCCGCCTTCGCCCGCTCGGCGGCCGCCTCCAGCGCCGCCCGGCCCACGAAGTCGCCTTCCTTGTCGAACTTGACCACGCGGCCCAGCCCCGCGTCGAACGGCGTCGTCGCTGTGGTCAGCTCGTGCCCGTAAAGCGGCATGCCCGCCTCCAGCCGCAGGGTGTCCCGGCAGGAGAGGCCGCACGGCACCAGGCCCGCGTCCGCGCCCGCCTCGGTCAGCGCCTGCCACAGCTTCTCGGCGTCGGCCGGGTCCACGAACAGCTCGAAGCCGTCCTCGCCGGTGTAGCCGGTACGGGCGATCAGGGCGGACACCCCGGCGACGGTGCCGGGCAGCCCGGCGTAGTACTTCAGGCCGTCGAGGTCGGCGTCGGTGAGCGACTTCAGGATGGCGGGGGACTGCGGCCCCTGGACGGCGAGCAGCGCGTACGCCTCGCGGTCGTCCCGCACAGCGGTGTCGAAGCCCGCGGCCCGCTCGGTGAGCGCGTCCAGCACCACCTGGGCGTTGGAGGCGTTCGCCACGACCATGTACTCCTCGGCGGCCAGCCGGTAGACGATCAGGTCGTCGAGGATGCCGCCCTCGGCGTCGCAGATCATCGTGTACCGGGCCCGGCCGACCGCGAGCGCCGACAGGTTCCCCACCAGCGCGTGGTCCAGCGCCTGCCCCGCCTGCGGGCCGGTGAGGGTGATCTCGCCCATGTGTGAGAGGTCGAACAGGCCCGCGCGGGTCCGCACGGCGGTGTGCTCGTCACGCTCGCTGCCGTAGCGCAGCGGCATGTCCCAGCCGGCGAAGTCGGTCATGGTGGCGCCGAGCGCGCGGTGCAGCGCGTCGAGCGCGGTGTGGCGTGGGGCGTCAGTCATGGTCATTTGCTCCCAGGCGAGGGCGTATGGGTGAAGTTCTCCCCATCTGTCATCGGAACCTGAGAGCTTCACCGTGACCCCGGGCGGGGGACGGCTTGCACCTTCGGCGGAGCCGCAGCAGCGGCTCGCTTTTCAGATCTGCCTCGCCCGCGCGGTATCGGGGCCTGAGAGATTCAAGGGAGGACTTGCTCCTTCGGCGCCCCGTCGCCCGGCAGTGACTGCCGGTCCGGGGACTCTCCCGCGCGGATTCAAGCGGCCGGTATGCAGTTGGCGCGCACATCATCGCACGTGCGCGCCACAAGGGAACCCCCGGACGGGAATCGGACGTTCCTTGTACGCCATTGCCTTCCCTTGACACTCTTCGGGTAGGGGGCGGTGACCGGACCCAGGAGGACGATCACGGTGCAGAGGCAGCGCAGGTGCCAGAACGACGTCGCGCGGGGTCACCCCCGGCCGTGCGAGCAGGTCACCGGGGAGCGGCGGCCGGTGCTCCGGCCCGGCCGGAGCCGGCCCGTCCACGACCTGCGCGGCCTTCCCGCCCCGGCCGCCGGCGAGCTGCGCTTCCCGGCCGGTGACCTCGCCGTCACCTCCGGACTGCCCGGCAGCGGCAAGTCCACCCTGATGAGGCGGACCGTGCCCGGACTGGACCGGCGCGGCGGCCCGGTGCTGCGCGTGGACTCCCAGGACACCCGGGAGAGCTGGGAGCGGCGGCTGCCGGGCTGGCTGCCGTACGGGCTGTACCGCCCGCTGGTGCGGCTGGCGCACTACGCGCGACTGCGCCGCGCACTGCGGTCGGGCTCGAGTGTGGTGGTGCACGACTGCGGCACGCTGCGCTGGGTGCGCCGCTGGCTGGCGTGGCACGCCCGGCGGCGCGGCCGCCGGCTGCACCTGATCCTGTTGGACGTGCCGCCTGCCCTCGCGCTCAGGGGGCAGGCGGCACGTGGTCGGGGGGTTTCCGGTTACGCCTTCCTCCGGCACAGACGGGCCGTGGCCCGCCTGGTGGCCGATGCCGAGGACGGCAGCCCGCCGCGGGGCTGCGCCTCGGCGGTGCTGCTGGACCGCCTCGCCGCCGATGCCCTGGAGGGCATCGGCTTCGAGTGAGGCTTCCGGGCTGTCCGTCGTTCGGACCGTTGGGCTAGAGCAGCACGGTCAGCAGCCTGGGCAGCACGAGCCGCAGGTCCTCCTGCACGTCCGACAGGTCCTGCTCCAGTGTCATCCGGACGCTCTTGTCCCGGTCGGCCAGGACCGCGGCGAGCAGCTCGTCGACGCCTTCGAGCAGCCGCTCCAGCAGGCCCACCAGGTCGTCGGACGGGTCGGCCTTCTTTCCGCGGATCTTGGCCTTCAGCGCGGCCTTCTTGCTGGCCTGGACCGCGTTGATGCCGTTCGTCTCCACTCGGTCCCGGAACCAACCGAGGCGGAAGCGGTCCGGGTCCCGCTGCCTGGCCTCCGCGATGAACTCGTCGGCGTCCTGGATGGCGTCGCGGAGTTTGTGGATGGCCACGAGGCGGTGGGACGTTTCGCGGGGGGCCGCCTTGGCGGACTCGGGGCGGTCCGGGATGGGCCCGTCGGCGATAGCCGGGCCAGCGAAGCCCAGGACCAGGGAGCCGCAGATCGCGGCGGAGACGGCGGTATAGGTCGCCTTACTGGTGCGCATGGATGAGTAGTCCCTTCGGTATGTCAACCCGGGTACGCGACCACGGTGTGCATGGCCGGTTGCGGTCCGCAACTTTTCCGATACCGTCCGCAGTCGCCGTACGGCTCCGCCGCCATGCCCCGCGACCTGCGCGTATCCCGCGCCGGACGCGGGCTGCCGATGAACGGCGGGCATGCAGCCGTTAGGGTGCTGTGCAGGCTGGGCGAGATGGCGGTGGGGACGGGATGAGCATCCAGAGCGACGGGTCCGAGGCGCTGGACGGCGCGTTTCCCGGCAACGAACTCGAAGAGGTGCTCGCCGCCTCCGTCGGGGTGCCGGGCGCGGGCGCCCGGATCGTCGAGGTCCTCGGCCGCAGCCACGTGTGGATCCCGCTGCCCAACGGCGGCGGCCCCGGCAGCACCGACCTCGATCTGCCGACCCTGGAGATCGACGGCGGCGCGTACGTCCCCGTCTTCAGCTCCGAACAGCAGTTCCTGCGGATCGTCGGCGACCGGATGTCCTTCGCCGTGGCCCCCGCCGTGGAGTTCGCCCGCGGCCTGCCCCCGCAGCTCGGCATCGCCGTGAACCCCGGCGGCGCGGTCGGCGCGCCGCTCCCGCCGCCCGCGGTCGCCCAGCTGTGCAGGGTCGGCCGCACGGAACTCGACGGTCCGGCCTCCGGCGGCCGGGTGATGCTGTTCGAACCGGACTGGCAGGACGAACCGGTGGACTTCCTGGCCGCCGCTGGGCTGGAGTTCGCCAAGGTGCCCGACGTACGGACCGCCCGGCGCGCCCTGGCCCGCGTCGAGGGCGACGCCCCCACGCTGTTCGTGGGCGTCCAGGTGGACCTCCCGACACCCCAGACCCAGGCGCTCGTGCTCGACGCGCTCGGCCGGGCGCTCGGCGCGGTGCCCGTGCCCTGGCCCGTCCAGCTGGTGCTGCTGGACGTCGCCCAGGACCCGGTCGGCGACTGGATGCTGGAGCGGGTCCGGCCGTTCTACGACCGTGATCGGTGACCGTGCCGGTCAATGCCGGGGCGGACTCGTAAGCTGGTGGGATGACCGGGCGGGGTGCGGCGCCGCGCACCGGAGCGATGCGGTGATGACCCAGGGAAGGGGCGGACACAGGTGAGCGCGGTCGCGGGAGGTGGTACGGCGGCTGCCGGTCAGGTCGAGCAGATGCTGCAGCAGGTCGCTCCCGGCCGGTACGACACCTACGAGGCGCTGCTGCGCGCTCTCGCCGACGGCTCCGTGTGGATGCTGCTGTGGCACGGGACCCCCGGGGCGCCCGACGCCCAGTACGGCAACATGGAGGTCGACGGCCTCGGTTACGCCCCCTGCGTCACCTCGGGGCAGGAGCTGTCCGCCAGCGGCTGGAACCGCGCGCACGAGGTGATCGGCGGCCGCCAGATCTCCGCCGCGCTCTACCGCGACCGCTGGGGCCTGTGGCTCAACCCGCACGCCCCCGGTGGCGGCGTCGGCATCCCCTGGCTCGATCTGCGGCGGATCGCGGTCGGCCTGGACCAGCTGCCCGCCGGACCCCTGCGGATCAGCGAACCCGCGATCGAGATCCCGCAGTTCTACGCCCTGCTGGGGCAGAACGCGCACCGTACGCCCGTTGTGCGGTCGTTGCGCCGGGCCTGGGTGCAACCCGCCCTCGGTGCCCCGTATCTGGTGATTGGTCTTGATCTGTACGACACGAGTCAGCCGTCCGTCGAGGCGGCGCGGCTGATGATGCGGCAGTCCGTCGGCGCGGTGCCGGACGGACTGCCGGTCTCCACGGTCGCGATGTCGGACGAGTTCGACCCGGTCGCGATGTGGCTGCGGGCCAACTCCCGTCCGTTCTTCGACCGGGACGCCTACGGCGGCGCGCCCGCGCCGTCCTACGGCTACGGCTACCCGCCCCCGCGCCCCACCTTCTGACCTGCGGCGACTGACTCCTCCCGGTGTCGGGGCGGCTTCCGCCCGGCCGGTTTTCGGCGTACCCCCGGCCGGTTCGCGGCACGCTCACGGGTATCGGCTGTTCGGTTAACGGAACGTTGTGCGCCACATCACGGTTGCGCATCCATTGCCCGAGGGGTCTGGCGGCTGATCGCGAGCCCGTTGAAGACTCCCGCTCCAAGAGACGTCGCTCCAGCGTACGAGCCTCTGTTTGCGAGTTCTGCCGCACCATCCGCACGACGTTGCGCACCACTGATGTGAACCATGCCGCCATCGCGCGGCGGGTCGTGGGCCGGTCACCGCCGGCGAGAGGGGTCCCCACAACGATGACGGCACCATTGCATGACACCGGCGCGGCCGAGGCCGCCGCCGTCGAGGTTGCCGCCGGCGTGCCCGAGAAGGAGATCCAGGGCAGGTCGCCCGGGCGAATCGCCTGGATGCGGCTGAAGCGCGACAAGGTCGCCCTCGCCGGCGGCATCATCGTGATCCTGCTGATCCTGGTGGCCGTCTTCGCCCCGCTCATCGTGAAGCTGTTCGGCCATCCGCCGAACGACTTCCACGTCGACAAGCTCAACGCCGAAACCGGCCTGCCCGAGGGCGACTTGGGCGGCATGAGCGGCGACTTCCTCTTCGGGCTCGAACCGGTCAACGGCCGCGACGTGTTCAGCCGCGTCGTCTACGGCGCCCGCGTCTCCCTGCTCGTCGCGTTCCTCGCCGCACTGGTCTCGGTGGTGCTCGGCACCGTCTTCGGCATCCTGGCCGGGTACTTCGGCGGCTGGGTCGACGCGCTCATCAGCCGGACGATGGACCTGCTGCTGGCCTTCCCGCAGCTGCTGTTCATCATCGCCCTGGTCTCGGTCATCCCCGGCGAACTGTGGGGGCTGTCCGGGTCCGGCGTCAGACTCGGCGTGCTGGTCCTGGTGATCGGCTTCTTCGGATGGAGTTACGTCGGCCGCATCGTGCGCGGGCAGACGCTCAGTCTGCGCGAGCGCGAGTACGTCGAGGCGGCGCGCAGCCTCGGCGCCGGGCGGTTCTACATCCTGATCAAGGAGCTGCTGCCCAATCTGGTCGCGCCGATCCTGGTCTACACGACCATGATGATCCCCACCAACATCCTCACGGAGGCGGCGCTCAGCTTCCTGGGGGCCGGCGTCAAGTCGCCCACCGCGTCGTGGGGGCAGATGCTGTCGGCGGCCGTCCCGGTCTACGACCTCGACCCCGCGTTCATGATCATTCCTGGTCTGGCCATCTTCATCACCGTCCTCGCCTTCAACCTCTTCGGCGACGGTGTGCGCGATGCGCTCGACCCCAAGGGTTCCCGCTGAGCGGGGCAGTACCGCACTTCACGGAGGATGCGACACAGTGATCACCACGAGCAGAGCCACCCGCCGCATCGCGGCCGGTGCCGCGGTCGCGGCGCTGCTCGCCGCGACGGCGGCGTGCGGCGGCGGAAACGGCCGTAACCGAGACAAGAACAACGACGCCGACGGAGCCGGCTTCAACGCCGCGCTCACCAAGGTGCTCAACCCGTCCACCGAGAAGGGCGGCACCCTCAAGTTCATCAGCACCCAGGACGCCGACTTCTGGGACCCGCAGCGCGGCTACTACGGCTTCATGTGGGACTTCGCCCGGTTCTACACGCGCCAGCTGGTGAGCTACGCGCCCAAGCCCGGCAAGGAGGGGATGGAGATCGTCCCCGACATGGCCACCGGCAAGGCCAAGGTCAGCGGCGACGGCAAGACCTACACCTACACCCTGCGCGACGACCTCTACTACGAGGACGGCTCCAAGATCACCTCGCAGGACATCAAGTACGGCATCGAGCGCACCTTCGCCACCGATGTCATCAACGGCGGCCCGCCGTACCTGATGCAGATCCTGGACAACGGGCAGAAGTACCCCGGCCCGTACAAGGACAAGGACCCCAAGAAGCTGGGTCTGAAGTCCATCGAGACGCCGGACGAGAAGACCATCACCTTCAAGCTCCCCAAGGCGAACTACGACTTCGAGGGCATCCTGGCGCTGCCCACGTCCACCCCGGTGCCGCCGGCCAAGGACACCCGCGCCAAGTACACGCTGCGCCCGTTCTCCTCCGGACCGTACAAGTTCAAGTCGTACGACCCGGGCAAGGAGCTCATCCTGGAGCGCAACACCCACTGGAAGAAGTCCTCCGACCCGATCCGCGCCGCCCTGCCGGACGAGGTCAAGGTCACCTTCACCACCAACGCCAACGACGCGGACGCCAAGCTGATGGCGGGGGACTACCACCTCAACCTCACGCAGCGCGGTGTGCAGACCGCGGCCCGCGCCAAGATCCTCCGTGACGCGTCGCAGAAGGCCAACACCGACGACCCGCTGACCGGCTTCATCCGCTACGCGGTCATGCCGAACACGGTCAAGCCGTTCGACGACGTGCACTGCCGCAGGGCCGTCCTCTACGCGGCCGACAAGACCTCGCTGCTCGCCGCCCGCGGCGGCACCTACGGCGGCGAGGTCGGCATCAACATGCTGCCCCCGGGCGTCCCCGGCCACGACCCGCAAAGCGACCCGTACGAGCTGCGCAAGGACGGCGGCAAGCCGCAGCTGGACAAGGCCAAGGACGAGCTGAAGCAGTGCGGCAAGCCGGACGGCTTCTCCACCAAGCTCGCGGTGCGCCAGAACGAGCCCGCCGAGATCGCCTCGGCCGAGGCCATCCAGGACGCCCTGGGCAAGGTCGGCATCAAGGTCGACATCGACAAGTTCGACGGAGCGCAGGGCAACGCCGTCATCGGCTCCCCGAACAACGTCGAGAAGCAGGGCTACGGCCTGATCGTCTACGGCTGGGGCGCGGACTTCCAGTCCGGATCGGGCTTCCTGCAGCCGCTGGTCGACAGCCGCTTCACCCTGGAGAGCGGCAACAACAACTACGGCATGGTCGACGACAAGCAGATCGACGAGCTGTTCGACAAGGCCATCGCCGAGCCCGACCCGGCCAAGGCCGCGGAGCACTACAAGCAGCTGAACAAGCGGCTGAGCGACCTGGCGGTCTACCTGCCGTTCGTCTACGACAAGTCGCTGAACTACCGCAGCCCGGAGCTGACCAACGCGTACACGTCGGACGGCTTCAACGGCAAGTACGACTTCGTCTCGCTCGGTGTCAAGGGTGGCGGCAAGTAATCGGTCCTGGTACGCGACCGATGGTCCGTCCCGATAGAGCGAAGGGCAGGTGAGGGCCTGCCGGGCGGCCGACCTGGGGGCACCTTCCAGACGAAGTCTGGGGGAGATCCCGGGCGGCCGCCCGGAGGCCGACCACAGTGCTTGTGTACATCATCCGGCGGCTCGTCACAGTCGTCGTCATGCTCCTGGTGGTCACCCTGGCCACGTTCGGAGTCTTCTTCATGGTGCCGAAGCTGACCGGCACCGACCCGGCCCTGATGTACGTCGGCAAGAACTCCGACAAAGCGTCGGTCGAGGGCACCCGCAAGAAGCTCGGTCTCGACGAGCCGGTCCTGGTGCAGTACGGCGAGTTCGTCAAGGGCATCGCCGTCGGCCGGGACTACGACGACGGCGTCGAGGTCACGCACTGCCCCGCCCCGTGCTTCGGCTACTCCTTCAAGACCGAGCAAGAGGTGTGGCCCCTGCTGAAGGACCGGCTGCCGGTCACCGCCTCACTGGCCGGTGGAGCCGCCGTCCTCTGGCTGATCGGAGGCGTCGGCGTCGGCATCGTCTCCGCACTCAAACGCGGCACGGTCTGGGATCGCGCCGCCATGATCGGAGCGCTGGCCGGCGTGTCCCTCCCGATCTACTTCACCGGCCTGTTGTCCCTGGCGATCTTCTCCTACCAACTCGGCTGGACCTCCGCCGAGTACGTCCCCTTCATGGAGGATCCCGGCGGATGGTTCAGCAACCTGATGCTGCCATGGGTCACCCTCGCCTTCCTCTACGCGGCGATGTACGCGCGACTGACCCGGGCGACCATGCTGGAGGTGATGGGCGAGGACTACATCCGCACCGCCCGGGCCAAGGGCCTGAAGGAATCGGTGGTCATCCGCAAGCACGCGCTGCGCTCGACCATGACCCCGATCCTGACCATCTTCGGCCTGGACCTGGGGGCGCTGGTCGGCGGCGCCGTGCTGACCGAGTCCACCTACAACCTCCGCGGTCTCGGCTACGAGGCGGTCAACGCGATCCAGAACAAGGACCTGCCGGTGATCCTCGGGGTCACGCTGGTCGCCGCGTTCTTCGTGGTCATCGCCAACCTCGTCGTGGACCTGCTGTACGCCGTGATCGACCCCCGAGTGAGGCTCTCGTGACGGACCTTGAGAAGACGGGCGCAGCCGGCGAGCCGGAGCAGCCCGCCGCCCTCGGCGGCGTGGCGAAGTCCGGCGCCGTCGGCGAGCCGGTGGCCGAGGACGGCGCACGGCCGGGCGCCTACCTTGAGGTGCGCGATCTGAAGGTGCACTTCCCGACCGACGACGGCCTGGTGAAGTCCGTCGACGGGCTCTCCTTCGCGCTGGAGAAGGGCAAGACCCTCGGTATCGTGGGCGAGTCCGGCTCCGGCAAGTCGGTCACCTCGCTCGGCATCATGGGCCTGCACCGGGTCGGCAACTACGGCCGGCAGAAGGCGCGGATCTCCGGAGAGATCTGGCTGGACGGCAAGGAGCTGCTCTCCGCCGACCCCGACGAGGTCCGGCGGCTGCGCGGCCGCGAACTGGCCATGATCTTCCAGGACCCGCTGTCCGCGATGCACCCGTACTTCACCGTAGGCAAGCAGATCAGCGAGGCCTACCGGGTCCACCACCAGGTCGACAAGAAGACCGCCCGCAGGCGGGCGATCGAGATGCTGGACCGGGTGGGCATCCCGCAGCCGGACAAGCGGGTGGACAACTACCCGCACGAGTTCTCCGGCGGTATGCGCCAGCGCGCGATGATCGCGATGGCGCTGGTCAACAACCCCGAGCTGCTGATCGCCGACGAGCCGACGACCGCCCTGGACGTGACCGTCCAGGCGCAGATCCTCGACCTCATCCGCGACCTGCAGAAGGAGTTCGGCTCCGCGGTCATCATCATCACCCACGACCTGGGCGTCGTCGCCGAGCTCGCCGACGACATCCTGGTGATGTACGGCGGGCGCTGCGTCGAACGCGGCCCCGCGGAGAAGGTGTTCTACGAGCCGCAGCACCCCTACACCTGGGGCCTGCTCGGGTCGATGCCGCGCATCGACCGCGACCAGACCGAACGGCTCATCCCGGTCAAGGGGTCCCCGCCGAGCCTGATCAACATCCCCGGCGGCTGCGCCTTCAACCCGCGCTGCCCGTACGCCGACGTGCCCAAGGACGGCATCACCCGCACCGAGCGCCCGGAACTGCGCCAGGTCGGCGACCGCCACTTCTCCGCCTGCCACATGTCGCAGGAGGAGCGCACCCGGATCTGGACCGAAGAGATTGCGCCGAAGCTGTGACCGAGAAGACCGAGAAACCAAGCGTGGCGAAGACGGCGGCGGTCGAGCGGCAGGCGGCGGACGCCGACTCCCCCGAGCCGCTGCTGAAGGTCACCGGCCTGGTCAAGCACTTCCCCATCAAGAAGGGGCTGCTCCAGCGGCAGACCGGCGCGGTGCAGGCGGTCGACGGGCTGGACTTCGACGTCCGGCCGGGGGAGACCCTGGGCGTGGTCGGCGAGTCCGGCTGCGGCAAGTCCACCATGGGGCGGCTGATCACCCGCCTGCTGGAGCCGACCAGCGGCAGGATTGAGTTCGAGGGCCGGGACATCACCCATCTGGGCACCGCGGCGATGCGCCCGATGCGCCGCGACATCCAGATGATCTTCCAGGACCCGTACTCCTCCCTGAACCCCCGGCACACGGTCGGCACGATCGTCAGCGCGCCGTTCAAGCTCCAGGGCGTCACGCCCGAGGGCGGCGTCAAGAAGGAGGTCCAGCGGCTGCTGTCGGTGGTGGGCCTCAACCCCGAGCACTACAACCGCTACCCCCACGAGTTCTCCGGCGGCCAGCGGCAGCGCATCGGCATCGCCCGCGCGCTGGCGCTCAAGCCGAAGCTGGTCATCGCGGACGAGCCGGTCTCGGCGCTGGACGTGTCCATCCAGGCGCAGGTGGTCAACCTGCTGGACGACCTCCAGGAGGAGCTGGGCCTGACGTACGTGATCATCGCCCACGACCTGTCGGTCATCCGGCACGTCTCGGACCGGATCGCGGTGATGTACCTGGGCAAGATCGTGGAGCTCGCGGACCGCAAGTCCCTGTACGAGGCGCCCATGCACCCGTACACCAAGGCGCTGCTGTCCGCGGTGCCGGTGCCGGACCCCAAGCGGCGCGCCAAGCGGGAACGCATCCTGCTCAAGGGCGACGTGCCCTCGCCGATCGCGCCGCCGCCGGGCTGCCGGTTCCACACCCGGTGCTGGAAGGCGACGGACCTGTGCAGGACGCAGGAACCGCCGCTGGTGGCACTGAAGACCGGCCACCAGGTGGCGTGCCACCACCCGGAGAACATGTCCGATTCCCAGGAGTGAGCCGTTCGTGATCTCCGGCCGGGCCCGGCACCGGGCCCGGCCGGAGATGATGTGCGCGACAGGTAAGAATGTCGCGTGCTCACCGATCTGTTCAGCCCCTCCGTCCAGCACTCGCTGGACATCGCCGGGATCTTCGTCTTCGCGATCTCCGGCGCGCTGCTCGCCGTACGCAAGAACTTCGACGTGTTCGGCATGGCGGTGCTCGCCGAGGTCACCGCGCTGGGCGGCGGGCTGTTCCGCGACCTGATGATCGGCGACGTCCCGCCCACCGCCTTCACCGACCTCGGCTACTTCCTCACCCCGCTCGTCGCCACCTTGATCGTGTTCTTCCTCCACCCCGAGGTCGAACGGATCACCAAGGCGGTGAACGTCTTCGACGCGGCGGGGCTCGGGCTGTTCTGCGTCACGGGCACCACCAAGGCCCACGACTACGGACTCGGCCTCACCGCGTCCGCCACGCTCGGCCTGGCCACGGCGGTCGGGGGCGGCGTGCTCCGCGACGTGCTGGCGCACGAGGTCCCCTCGCTGCTGCGCTGGGACCGCGACCTGTACGCGGTCCCGGCCATGGTCGGCGCCACACTCGCCGCGCTCCTCATCCGCTTCGACGAGCTGAACGCGACGACCAGCGCGCTCGCGGCGACGGTGGCCTTCGTCCTGCGCCTGCTGGCGATGCGGTTCGGCTGGCGCGCGCCCCGCGCGTGGAACCGGCGCAGCACGGCGGCGGAGGAGACCGCCTGAGGGGCTACATCGGGTCGACGTCCTCGCCCGGCTCCGCGCCGACGGGGAGCAGGCCGCGCTGCGCGAACACCCGCTTCGCCGCGATCGTCGCGTTGATGGCGCGAGGGAAGCCGCAGTAGGGCGCCGAGTGCAGCAGCGCCTCCACGATCTGTGCCGGCGTCAGCCCCACGTTGAGCGCCGCGTCCACATGCCCCTCCAACTGCGCCTCGCAACCGCCCAGCGCCGCCAGCATGCCCAGGGTCACCAGCTGCCGGTCGCGCGGCGCCAGCTCCGGCCGGGCGTAGATGTCACCGAAGCCCCAGGCGACCATCTGGTGGCCCAGCTCCGGGGAGATCCCGGCGAGGGAGGCGACGACGCGCCGACCGGCCTTGCCGTCGATCTCCGTCAGTACCCGCATGCCCCGGTCGAACCGCTCCTGCCGGGTCTCACTCCTGCTCTCACTGCTCATGATCCCGACGTTACGAGTCGGAGCGCGCTTCGGCGCGGACACCGCGCTGTGCCACCCGGCCGTGCCGCCGCAGACCCTCCGGCTCGTAGAATCGTCACACCATGGCATACCTCGACCACGCCGCCACCACCCCGATGCTTCCGGAGGCGGTGCAGGCGATGACCGCGCAGTTGGCCGTTGTCGGCAACGCCTCCTCGCTGCACGCCGCCGGTCGGCGTGCCCGGCGCACCGTCGAGGAGGGCCGGGAGACGCTCGCGGCCGCGCTCGGCGCGCGCCCCAGTGAGGTCGTCTTCACCGCGGGGGGGACCGAGTCCGACAACCTCGCGGTCAAGGGGCTGTTCTGGGCCCGGCGGGACGCCGACCCGGCCCGTACCCGGGTCCTGGCGAGCCCCGTGGAGCACCACGCCGTGCTCGACGCGGTCCACTGGCTCGCCGACCACGAGGGCGCGCGGATCGAGTGGCTGCCCGTCGACGGGTACGGGCGGGTGCACCCCGAGGCGCTGCGCGAGGCCATCGCCCGCGACCCCGCCGATGTCGCCCTCGCCACCGTCATGTGGGCCAACAACGAGATCGGCACCGTCATGCCGGTCCATGAACTGGCCGAGGCGGCGCGGGAGTTCGACGTTCCGCTGCACGCCGACGCGGTCCAGGCGTTCGGCCAGCTGGAGGTGGACTTCGCCGCCTCGGGGCTGGCCGCCATGACCGTGAGCGGTCACAAGATCGGCGGCCCGTACGGCATCGGGGCGCTGCTGCTGGGCCGTGAGTACACCCCAGTGCCCCTGCTGCACGGCGGTGGGCAGGAGCGGCAGGTGCGGTCCGGGACCCTGGACGCCCCGGCGGTCGCCGCCTTCGCCGTCGCCGGTGAACTGGCGGCCGCGCGCCGTGCGGGCTTCGCCCGCGAGATCGGGGCGCTGCGCGACACGCTGGTGTCCGCGGTCCGTGCCGCCGTCCCCGACGCGGTCCTCGGCGGCGACCCCGCCCCGGCCGGCCGGCTGCCCGCCAACGCGCACTTCTCCTTCCCCGGCTGCGAGGGCGACTCGCTGCTCCTGCTGCTGGACGCGCAGGGCATCGAGTGCTCCACCGGCTCGGCGTGCACCGCGGGCATCGCCCAGCCCAGCCATGTCGTCCTGGCCACCGGCACCGACCCCGACCTGGCGCGCGGCACGCTGCGCTTCTCGCTGGGGCACACCTCGACGGAGGCGGACGTGGCGGCGCTGGCCAAGGCGATCGGTCCGGCGGTGGAACGGGCCCGGAGCGCGGGCCTGAGCTGAGCCTGTCCCTCAGTCGCGTGGCTCGCCGGACGAGTCGCGCGGGGACGGCGCGGGGGCGGTGCGGACCAAGCGCAGATACCGGTCCCAGTCCCAGTGCGGACCGGGGTCGGTGTGGTCCGTCCCCGGCACCTCCACATGGCCGACGAGGTGCTCCCGGTCCACCGGTATGCCGTACCGCTCGCAGATCCGCGCGGTGAGCCGGGCCGACGCGCGGTACATCGCGTCGGTGAAGGAGCCGGCGCGCGACACGAAGCCGGTGTGCTCGATGCCGACGCTGCGCTCGTTGTACGAGCGGTTCCCGGCGTGGAACGCGACGTCCAGCTCCCGCACCATCTGCGTGATGCGCCCGTCCCCGCGCACGATGTAATGGGCGGCGGCGCCGTGCTCGGGGTCGCGGAACACCCGCACGGCGTCGTCGTGGCCACCCTGCACCACATGCACGACGACACGGTCGACGGCGTAGTCGTACGGCCGGTCGGCCCGCCGCCAGTTCGCCGCCGAGGCCGCGATCCACCGCGCGCCCGGGTGGTCGACCTCGCCCTCCCGGCGCGGCCGGTCGTTCCCGGGCAGCCGCCACCACCACCGCTCCAGCTCGTCGCGGAACGCGTAGGCCCCTCCGGCCAGCCCCAGCCCGGCCGCGGCGGTCCCGCCCAGGACGAGGGCGCGCCTGCTCAGCGCGCGGGAACCGGTGGCAGGCCCGATGCCCGCACCGCCGGACGCCGGCGCCGCGTCGTGGCGGCCGGGCGCCGGGGCCGCGTCGCGGTCGGCCGCAGGCGTGTCGCTCATGCGATGCTCAACGCGCGGACCGCCGGTCAGGGTTCCGCGTCCGCGTGCCGTACATCACTCCGGGCGGGCGCCGAGGGCGGACAGGTCTGGCAGGGGCGCGGGCCCCGTACCCTGGAGGGGCTATGACTGACTTCCCGGGCGCACCCGATCCGAACGCTCCCCGTGACGGCCGCCGCCTCCGCGTGCTCGCGGCCATGTCCGGCGGTGTCGACTCCGCCGTCGCCGCCGCCCGCGCCGCCGAGGCGGGCCACGACGTGACCGGTGTGCACCTCGCGCTCTCCGCCAACCCCCAGTCCTTCCGCACCGGCGCCCGCGGCTGCTGCACGATCGAGGACTCGCGCGACGCCCGCCGCGCCGCCGACGTGATCGGCATCCCCTTCTACGTATGGGATCTGGCCGAGCGCTTCCGCGAGGACGTGGTGGAGGACTTCGTCGCGGAGTACGAGGCGGGCCGCACGCCGAACCCGTGCCTGCGCTGCAACGAGAAGATCAAGTTCGCGGCGCTGCTGGACAAGGCGCTGGCGCTGGGCTTCGACGCCGTGTGCACCGGCCATTACGCCACGGTCGTCACCCGCGAGGACGGCACGCGTGAGCTGCACCGCGCGAGTGACATGGCCAAGGACCAGAGTTACGTCCTCGGGGTCCTGGACGAGCGGCAGCTGGCCCACGCGATGTTCCCGCTCGGCGACACCCTCACCACCAAGGACGAGATCCGCGCCGAGGCGCAGGCCCGCGGCCTGGCGGTCGCGAAGAAGCCGGACAGCCACGACATCTGCTTCATCGCCGACGGCGACACCCAGGGCTTCCTCGCCTCCCGCCTGGGCAAGGCGGAAGGCGAGATCGTCGACGAGGACGGCAACACGGTGGGCACCCACGAGGGCGCGTACGGCTTCACGATCGGCCAGCGCAAGGGCCTGCGGCTGGGAGTCCCGGCACCGGACGGCAAGCCGCGCTACGTCCTCGACATCTCCCCGGTGAACAACACGGTGACGGTCGGCCCGGCCGCGTCTCTGGACGTCACGGCCCTGACCGCCGTCAAGCCCCGCTGGTGCGGCACGCCCCCGGCGGGCCCCGGCACGTACACGGCCCAGCTCCGCGCCCATGGCGGCGAGACCGAGGTCAGCGCGGAAATGGTCGGCGAGGAGCTGCGGGTCTCCTTCACCGAGGCGGTACGGGGCGTGGCACCCGGCCAGGCGATTGTGCTGTACGACGAGACGCGGGTGGTCGGCTCGGCGACGATCGCCACGACGGAGCGGGCGCGGGCGTCGTCCGCGCAGTAGACGCGCGGCCCCGCGCCGCCCTTGGCACGCGTTGCCCCTGGCACGCTCCGCTCCTGGCACGCGTTGCCCCTGGCTACGTAAAGCCCCCCGCCACGCGGTTCCATCGCGTGGCGGGAGGCTTTGGTCTTGAACCGCCCCGGAGGGTCAGCCCACGCTCACCCCGAGGGTGTGCGCCAGGATCGCCTCGGCCAGCGGGCCGTGGACCTGCGGTGGCAGAGTGTGGCCCATGCCCGGGATCTCGACCAGCCGGGCCCCGTTGATGACGTGCGCCATGTGCGCGGGGTGCGGCGGCGGGAACACCGGCTCGGCCGGGGCCGCGACGACGAGGGTGGGCACCTCGGTCGCGGCGAGGGCCTCGGTGCGCAGCATCCCGGAGTCGTCGGCGCGGCTGACCGCGTCCGTCGTGCCGTAGTGCCCGGTGTGCTCGATGATGCCGCGCTCAAAGCCGCGGAAGTAGTCCGCGTCGAAGGGGATCTGGCCGCCGCTGAGCAGCTCCCAGTGCCGTACCCGCCGGTCCAGTTCGGCCTCGAGGCCGTGGTCCTCGACGGGTTTGGCCCACTCCTCCAGGACCCGGGGGTCGATGCCGGGGAGCTCGTCGGCGGGGGTCGTGGTCCCGTCGGGGTGGACGAGCGGGGCCGTGCTCATGGCGCAGGTGCTGAAGAGGGTGGCGCTGAGCACCCGGTCGGGGTGGTCGGCCAGGACGATCTGGGTGAGCATCCCGCCCAGTGACATGCCGACGAGGTGCGCCCGCTCGATGCCGAGCCCGTCGAGGACCTTCACCGCGTCCTCGGCCAAGTCGGTGACGCGGTACGGATGTTGGTCGAACGCCCATGGGGAGCGGCCGCTGTCGCGCTGGTCGTAGCGGATCACCCGGTGGTGTGCGGCGAGCCGGTCGACCAGGCCGTCCGGCCACCCCAGTCCGGATGCCTGCGCGCCCATGATCAGCAGCAGCGGAGGGGCGTCGTCGGCCCCGCGCTGCTCGGTCCACAGGTGGATGCCGGGGGCGACCTCGACGAAGGCGGTGGAGACGTGGTGCATGCCGGTGGCCCTTTCGGTGCGCGTACTGAACGAGACGTATCGTCTCGTGATCCAAATGTGTCGTCAAGTTCCGGACAGTCGGAGCGTGACCGGCGGGCGTCGTTGACTTGTATTGCCGGGATGGTTACGGTGAGTAATCGGAACGGTGCGCGATGCCGCGTGCCGGACAGCGGACTCATGCATTGGGGGATGAGACGTGACACGTGCCTGGGAGGCCGACTCCTCCGCGGTGTTCCACCGCAGGTTAGGCAAGTCGGCGAGCGAGCTCGGGACCACCAACGGCCGCGACGGCTGCCCCGAGATCTGGGAGCTGGACAACGGGGACATCGCGGTCATCGGCCGTGATCTGACGGACGACTACCGGGAGCGGCTCCCCGAGGGGGTCGTCATGCGCTCCGACGAACGGCTGGTCATCCTGCCCGGTGCCATGCTGAGCTCGGCGAAGCCGGACATCCCCGATGCTCGGCCTTGAGACGATCGGGCTCGACCCGGCGCAAGGCGAGGTGCTGCCCCTCGCGGCCTATCGCGAGGACTTCCGGGCGCGGCAGTGGACGATCGATGGCCAGGACTCCTGGAAGCTGGAGCGGCAGCAGGAGTTCAAGGAACCCGGGTTCCCCAGCTGGGAGGCGTTCTCCCGAGGAGACTGGGAAACGGCCATGCGGCTGGTGGAGGACGAGCGCGACTGGCTGCGGGAATTCGCCCAGGAGAACGACGAGCGCGGCATCAGCCTCTTCCGGGTCCGCGTCGTCGAGGAGCCCCTCGCGCCGTATCTGCAATGGGAGCTCCATCTGCTGCGGCTGCGGGCGGAGTACGGGGAGCGGATCCGGGTGGTCGGCCCCGAGCGGATCCGGGGACTGGAGGCCGACGGGCCGCTGCCCGAGCTCCTCACCCTCGGCAACCGCACGGTCTATAAGATCCGTTACGACGATCAGGGGATCCTCGACGGGGCCGTGAGATTCGTCGACCCTCGTGTCACGGCGCGCTGCCGCGACTTCACCAGAGACCTGTACGAGTTCGGAGAGGACGTGATCCCCTATTTCGACCGTGAGGTGGCCCACTTACCAGCACCGGGGCCGGGGTAGATGAGCGACGAGCACGCAGAGGACAGGGGAGGCGGGGAGCGCCGGGCGGGCCCCGGGGCGCACTGGGTGCGGTCGGAGATGTCCGGGGCAGCCTCCGAAGTGGTCCAGGCCCGGGACATCAGCGGCGACATCCACTTCCACACGGGTTCCCACCCCCGCTCCCCGTACGACAACCCCAGGCCCCGCCAACTCCCGGGAGACACCAGGGGGTTCGTCAACCGCCGCGAGGAGCTGCGGTGGCTCGACGCGATCCTCACGGGCGGCGGCGGGGGCGGCGGGAACGTCGGTGGCGGGAACACCGGCGGCGGTGACGAGCCGCTCATGTCCCTCTGCGTCATCGCGGGCACGGCCGGGGTCGGCAAGACCTCGCTGGCCCTGCGCTGGGCCCATCGCATGGAAGCGCACTTCCCCGACGGCCAGCTGTATGTGAACCTGCGCGGGTACGACCCCGGCGCGCCCGTCACCCCGCGGGAGGCGCTGCACCGCTTCCTGGCGGCGCTCGGTGTGCCCGCGCGGGCGATCCCCACCGACTCCGAGGCGGCGGCCGCGCTCTACCGGTCGGCGCTGGCGGGCCGGCGCATGCTGATCGTCCTCGACAACGCCGCCACCGTGGGGCAGGTCCGCCCGCTGCTCCCCGGCACCGCCGGCTGTCTGGTCGTCGTCACGAGCCGGAGCCGCCTGTCCGGGCTCAGCGTCCGCGACGGAGCCCGCCGCCTGACGCTGGACACCCTCTCGGAAACGGAGGCCGTCGCCCTGCTGCGCGCGGTCACCGCCGACTACCGGGACCAGGACGACCGCGAGAAGCTCATCGAACTGGCCCGGCTGTGCGCCCGGCTGCCGCTGGCCCTGCGGATCGCGGCGGAACGGGCCGCGAGCCGTCCCCGTATGCGGCTGGACGACCTCATAAGAGACCTCCGCGACGAATCCGCCCTGTGGGACGCCCTGAGCATCGGGGACGACGAGGAGGCCGAAGCGGTGCGGACCGTCTTCGCCTGGTCCTACCGCGCCCTCACCCCCGAGGCCGCCTCCCTCTTCCGGCTCCTCGGCCTGCACCCCGGGCCGGAGTTCGGGGCCCCGGCCGCGGCCGCGCTCGCCGGTGTCCCCACCGGCCAGGCCCGGCGGCTGCTGGACACCCTCGTCGGCGCGCACCTGGTGGAGCAGACCGGCCCCGACCGCTACGCCTTCCACGACCTGCTGCGCGCGTACGCGGGCGACCAGGCGGACAGTGAGGAGACTCCCGAGGCCAGGGACGCGGCTCTCGGCCGCGTGCTCGCCTGGTACCTGCGGACCGCGGCCGCCGCCCAGGCGTGGATCAACCCGCAGGAGTCGCCGATCCGGCTCGGCGCGCCGGAGGACGGCGTCGTGCCACTGGAGTTCCCCGGCTACGACGACGCACTGAGCTGGTACGAGCAGGAGCGGGAGAACCTGGTGGCCGCCGCACGCGCGGCCGGGGATGCCGGGGCCGACCGTGCCGCCTGGCAACTGGCCGCGGTGCTCAAGTCCATTCACATGCTGCGCAACCCCTTCGAGGAGTGGCTCGCCGTGAGCCACATCGGCCTGCGAGCCGCCCGCAGGCTGGGCGACCGCGCGGCAGAGGCCGACCTCCTGGAGAGCCTCGGCATGGCCTACACGCAGTCGCACCGCCTGGTGGACGGCGCCCGCTGCCACGAGGAGGCGCTGGCCGTCCGCCGGGAGCTGGGCGACCGCATGGGTGAGGCCTTCTCGCTCAACGACCTGGGGCTGGCGCAGCTGCGCGGGCGCGGGCTCGCGCAGGCCGAGGCGCACTTCGAGCAGGCGCGTGCGGTCTTCCGCGACCTCGACGCCGCCCACTGGGAGGCGGTGATGCTGTCGAACCTCGCCGAGACGCGCTATGAGCTGTCGCGGCTGCGGGAGTCCCGCGACGCCGTCACCGAGGCCCTGGCCCGCCACCGCGCGAGCGACAGCCAGGGAAGCGTCGGCAACGCGCTGCGGATCCTGAGCGCGGTGCAGCGCGAGTCCGGCGAACCGGGGGCTGCGGAAGGGGCGTTGCGCTCCGCCCAGGAAGCGGTGGACATCGCGCGGGCCCACCGGAACGACTCGTGGGAGGCGTTCTGGCTCCTCGACCTCGGTGCGGCCCACCGGGCGACCGGCCAGGCCCCGGAAGCGCTGGCGGCGTACCAGCGGGCCGCGATGCTCCAGCGCAGGCTGGGCGACCGGTCGCGCGAGGCCCGCGCGTGGCACGGTGCCGGTGAGACCTACCGGCAGTTGGGACGGTTCGAGGAGGCGGCCGACTTCCACCGGACCGCGGCCGCCGCCCACCGCGAGCTGAACGACCTCTGGCAGCTGGCCCTCGCCCTCGACGGCCTCGCCGTCGCACTGGACGAGCTGGGCCGGGACGCTGAGGCGCGCGGCCACCGGGCGGAAACGCTGGACGTGCTGACCGGTTACCAGGACCCGCGGGCCGAGGCGCTGCGGCGCCGTGCGTACGCGGCGTTGGGGGACACGGGGACGGGGGGCACGGAGGCGGGGTACGAGGCGTCGGGCGACGCGTGACCGCCGGCCCGCTCACGAGCCGCCGCGGCCGACCGTGTTGCGGTTACCGTACGGGGCATGAACATCTGCGTCTTCTGCTCCGCCGCCGACCTCGACGATCGCTACACCGCCCCCGCCCGCGAATTCGCCCAGCTCATCGGCCGGGGCGGGCACACCCTCGTGTGGGGCGGCTCGGATGTCGGCCTGATGAAGGTGATGGCGGACGGGGTGCAGGAGAGCGGTGGGCGGCTGGTCGGGGTCTCGGTGGAGTTCCTGCAGGAGAGGGCTCGCGGAAGCGCCGACGAGATGGTGGTCGCCAAGGATCTCGCCGCGCGCAAGGCGGAGATGCTCGCCCGCGCCGACGCGATTGTGATCATGGTCGGCGGGACCGGGACGCTGGACGAGGCGACCGAGATCCTGGAGCTGAAGAAGCACAACCTGCACGCGAAGCCGGTGGTGCTGCTCAACACCGCCGGGTTCTACGACGGACTGAAGGAGCAGTTCCAGCGTATGGAGAAGGAGGGGTTCCTGCCGCTGCCGCTGACCGAACTGGTCTTCTTCGCGGAGGACGGTGTCGGGGCGATGGCGTATCTGGAGGAAGCCCGCGGCGTGCGCTGAGAGGCACGTGGTACCTATGGGGCCATGGCTACACATTTGATCACAGGTGCGGGTTCGGGCATCGGCACGGCGGTCGCGGAGCGGCTGGCCGAGCGGGGGGACGAGCTGTGGCTGCTGGCCCGCGACGCCGGGCGGGCGAAGGACCTGGCCGGGCGCTTCCCCGGCGCGAAGACCCTGGTGGGCGACCTCGCGGAGCCGGAGCGGCTGTCGTGGGCGCTCAGCCACCAGACGCTGCCCGACCGACTGGACTCACTGCTGCACATCGCGGGTGTCGTCGAGCTGGGCGAGATCGGTGAGCTGACCCCGAAGGTATGGAACCAGCAGCTCGCCACCAACCTGGTCGCCCCGGCCGAGCTGACCCGGCTGCTCCTGCCGCAGCTGCGCGCCGCTCAGGGACACGTGCTCTTCGTCAACTCCGGTGCGGGACTGCGCGCGAACGCCCAATGGGGCGCGTACGCCGCGAGCAAGCACGGCCTCAAGGCGCTGGCCGACGCGCTGCGCTGGGAGGAGAGCGGCAACGGCGTGCGCGTGACATCCGTCTACCCGGGCCGTACGGCGACGCCGATGCAGCAGAAGGTGCACCAGCAGGAGGGCAAGGAGTACGACGCCTCCCGCTGGATCGCGCCGGAGTCGGTCGCGACCACGATCCTGACGGCGCTCGACATGCCGCGCGGCACGGAGATCACGGATCTTTCGGTGCGGCCGCAGGGCTGAGGCCGCCACGCCGCACGTGGTGCTCCGGGCCGCCGGTCCGGTCGTGGTGAACATCCGGCCTGCGGGCTCGTAGGCTTCCTGGGTGAGCGAGACGAACAAGAGCTGGGGGCCCGGCGCCGCGACCGGCGTCGGATCCATGCCGGGCGGTGACGCGCGCGAGGCCGCCAAGACCGTCACCGGGTCCCTGGAGACCCTGCCGTACCTGCCGGAACTGCCCGCGCGCGGGCCCGGTGCGGACATGATCGGACGTACCGCCGGGCTGCTGGTCGACCTGTACGCGCATGTGGAGCCCAGCGGCTGGCGGGTCGGCGACCGGCCGGGCCGGGACACCAAGCGGGCCCGTTCCTGGCTGGGCGAGGACCTCGACGCGCTGGAGGAGTTCACCCAGGGGTACACCGGCGCGCTCAAGGTGTCGGCCGTCGGCCCGTGGACGCTCGCCGCCGCGCTGGAACTGCGCAACGGGGAGGTCATGCTCAGCGACCCGGGCGCCTGCCGTGACCTCGCGGGCTCCCTCGTGGAGGGGCTGCGCGGCCATCTCGCGGAGGTACGGCGCCGGGTGCCCGGCGCGCGGATCGCGCTGCAGCTCGACGAGCCCTCCCTCACGGCGGTGCTCACCGGAACGGTCCGCACGGCCAGCGGCTACCGCACCCACCGGGCGGTCGACCGCGGGGTGGTCGAGGGGGCGCTGCGCGACCTCGCCGCGGTGGCCGACGGCGGAGAGGTCATCGTGCACTCCTGCGCGCCCGCCGTGCCATTCGCGCTGCTGCGCCGGGCCGGGGCGACCGGCGTCTCCTTCGACCTGTCGCTGCTCACCGAGCGTGAGGAGGAGGCGATCGGGGAGGCCGTCGATGGCGGCACCGCGCTGTTCGTCGGCGCGGTCCCCTCGCTGGACGCCCCGTTGTCAGACCCTGCCGGTAGCGTCATGGGTGTCAGGACGCTGTGGCGCAGGCTGGGGCTGTCACCGGGGACTCTCGCCGAGTCCGTGGTGATCACTCCGGCGTGCGGTCTCGCGGGTGCCTCGCCCGCGTACGCGCGCGCCGCGCTGGCCCACTGCGTCCGGGCGGCGAGATCGCTCGCTGACAACCCTGAGTGACGGAAGGACGACACGGTGGCTGGCGAACAGCAGTCGACGGTGCCCGCCGAGGCGCGGGAGAAGCACGCCAAGCTCGCTGAGCAGATCGAGGAGCACCGCTTCCGGTACTACGTGAAGGACGCGCCGGTCATCTCCGACGCGGAGTTCGACACGCTGCTGCGCACTCTGGAGGCGCTGGAGGACGAGCACCCCGAGCTGCGCACGCCCGACTCGCCGACCCAGAAGGTCGCGGGCTCCTACGAGACGGAGTTCACCGAGGTCGCGCACCGCGAGCGGATGCTGAGCCTGGACAACGCCTTCGAGGACGAGGAACTGGCGGCCTGGGCCGAGCGCATCGCCAAGGAGCTGGGCACGGGCGCCTCGTACCACTTCCTGTGCGAGTTGAAGGTCGACGGCCTGGCCGTCAACCTCACCTACGAGGACGGGAGGTTGACCCGCGCCGCCACCCGCGGCGACGGCCGCACCGGTGAGGACATCACGCCCAACGTCCGCACCATCGCCGAGATCCCGGAGCGGCTGGCCGGCGACCGGGTGCCGCGGTTGGTGGAGATCCGCGGCGAGGTGTACTTCCCGCGCGAGCGCTTCGACGAGCTCAACGCCCGGCTGGTGGAGGCGGGCAAGCCGCCGTTCGCCAACCCGCGCAACGCGGCGGCCGGTTCGCTGCGCCAGAAGGACCCCAAGGTCACCGCGTCCCGCCCGCTGCACATGGTGGTGCACGGCATCGGCGCCCGCGAGGGCTTCGACATCGACCGGTTGTCGCAGGCGTACGAGCTGCTGCGCGAGTGGGGGCTGCCGACCGCCGCGCACGCCAAGGTCGTGGACGCGATCGAGGACGTGCGGAAGTACATCGCGCACTACGGAGACACCGACACGCGGCACTCGGTGGAGCACGAGATCGACGGCGTGGTCGTCAAGCTGGACGAGATCCCGCTCCAGGGGCGGCTGGGCTCCACCTCGCGGGCGCCGCGCTGGGCCATCGCCTGGAAGTACCCGCCGGAGGAGGTCAACACCAAGCTGGTCGACATCCGGGTCGGGGTCGGCCGCACCGGCCGGGTCACGCCGTACGCGGTGGTGGAGCCGGTCACCGTGGCCGGCTCCGAGGTCGAGTTCGCCACCCTGCACAACCAGGACGTCGTCAAGGCCAAGGGCGTGCTCATCGGCGACACGGTGGTGCTGCGCAAGGCGGGCGACGTGATCCCCGAGATCCTGGGGCCGGTGGTCGACCTGCGGGACGGCACCGAGCAGGAGTTCGTGATGCCGGCCCTGTGCCCGGAGTGCGACAGCCCGCTGCAGCCCGCAAAGGAGGGGGACATCGACCTGCGCTGCCCCAACTCCCGGTCGTGCCCGGCCCAGCTGCGGGAGCGGATCTTCTACCTCGCCGGCCGCAAGTGCCTGGACATCGAGAACCTCGGCTATGTGGCCGCCGCCGCGCTCACCCAGCCGCTGGAGCCGTCCGAGCCGCCGCTGAAGGACGAGGGCGACCTGTTCACCCTCGACGTCGAGCAGCTGCTGCCCATCAGGTCCCACGTCCTCGACCCCGACAGCGGGCTGCCCAAGCGCGACCCCAAGACGGGAGAGGCGAAGGTCGTCACCTTCTTCGCCAACCAGAAGGGCGAGCCGAAGAAGAACACCCTCGCCATGCTGGCCAACATCGAGGCCGCCAAGGAGCGCCCGCTCGCCCGCATCATCACCGGCCTGTCGATCCGGCACGTGGGACCGGTGGCCGCGGTCGCGCTGGCCCGCGAGTTCCGGTCCATCGACCGGATCGCCGAGGCGAGCGAGGAGGAGCTCGCGGCCGTGGAGGGCGTCGGGCCGACCATCGCCGCCTCCGTCAAGCAGTGGTTCACCGTGGACTGGCACCGCGACATCATCGAGAAGTGGCGCGCCGCCGGAGTCCGGCTGGAGGAGGAAGGCGGCGAGGAGGACGGACCGCGCCCGCTGGAGGGGCTGACCGTCGTCGTCACCGGCACGCTGGAGTCGTTCACGCGGGACGGCGCGAAAGAGGCACTGCAGAGCCGGGGGGCGAAGGTGACAGGTTCGGTGTCGAAGAAGACCGACTTCGTCGTGGTCGGGGACAACCCGGGATCGAAGTACGACAAGGCGGTGCAGCTCAAGGTGCCCGTGCTGGACGACAGCGGCTTCGCCGTGCTCCTCGAACAAGGGGCCGACGCGGCCCGCGACGCGGCCCTGACCCCCGCCGAGTAACCCGAACGGAGCCATTGGGGGGCTGAAAAACCATCAGAAGCAGCCACGGCTATGCCAGGAGTCAACTCTGGGCATAGCCAGTGGGCATCACCCTTACAGCGCATACCAGATGGTTGCGGATGCTCAGGCGGCAATCGGGCGAGCCCTGCCGATCGCTGCCCGCCGCGGCCTTGTGCGGCCTACTGTTGAGAGATGCGCCTGCCAAGGCGCGGGCACCGGCTGGGAGAGGGACGGGTATGGAACCGACCGACAGCGGCGCCCCGGCGTCGCGGCTGCGCCGGCTGGCGCTGCCCACCCTGCCGTACGCGGCGGTCGGGGTGGCCGCCGCGTCGTTCGGTACCGGGGTCTACCGGGTTCTCCACGGGGACGGATCCCTCTTTCCCAGCGGCACCGTCGGCTGGTCCCTGGCGATCCTCACCGGTCTGATCGTCGGTCATCTGGTGGCCCTTGGCCGGGATCGCTGGTGGGGCGGCACCGGATCCGGCGCCGCGTTAACCCTGGCCGCCCTGCTGCTGTACGGCTGGCTGCCCGCCGCGCTGATCAGCCTGGCGGTCGTCGTCCTGGTCGCCGCCGCACGCCGCCACCGCTGGCGGCAGGCACTGCTGCACGGTTCGGTGGACCTCCTCGGCATCGGCGCGGCCGCGCTCGCCCTCGCCGCCTGCGGCACAGTCCCGTCCGTGGCGACCCCCTGGGCTCCCGACGGCTGGGACCTGTACGACGTGCCGCGGATCGTGCTGGCCGCATTCACCTATCTGCTGGTCACCCGGGCTCTGCTGTGGTACTGCCTCGCACCGCCCGGCGCCGCGCTCAGCGGCGCCGCGCGCACCGCCCTCCTGCGGCAGGCACTCGTCGGCGTCGCCCTGCTGGGCATCGCCCCGCTCATCGTCGTGGTCGCGGCGCACCGGCCACTGATGCTTCCGCTGTTCGCCGTGCCCTTAATAGCGCTGGACTCCACCCTGTGGATAGCCCGCGTGCGCGCCGAGGAACAGCTGCGCGACCCGCTCACCGGACTGCCCAACCGCCAGTACCTGCTGGACCGCACCTGGGCCGCACTGGACCAGGCCGAGCGGGAAGGCGCCCGCGCCGCCCTCGTCCTGATCGACCTCGACCGGTTCCGGTCCGTCAACGACACCCTCGGGCACATGGCGGGCGACCGGCTCCTCCTCCAGATCGCCGAACGGCTCCGCGCGGCGCTGCCCCGCGGCGCGGAGGCCGCACGGCTGGGCGGCGACGAGTTCGTGGTGCTGCTGCCCACCGTCGACTCCCTCACCAGCGCCCAGCGGGTGGCCCGCAACCTCATCTCCGTACTCGGCTCCCCGCTCGACCTCGACGGGCTCACCCTGGTCCTCGAAGCCAGCGCCGGAGTCGCCGTCTACCCCGACCACGCGGTGGACGCGGAAGGGCTGCTGCGCCGCGCGGACGTCGCCATGTACCAGGCGAAGCGGGACCGCAGCGGCGCGGAGGTGTACGAGGCGCGGCGCGACGGCAACACTCCGGACCGGCTCGGCCTGCTCGGCGACCTGCGCCGGGCCCTGGACGCGGGCGACGTGGAACTGCACTACCAGCCCAAGGTCGGCTTCGACGGGCATGTCGCCGGTCTGGAGGCGCTGGTCCGCTGGGTCCACCCCGACCGGGGCCGGGTGCCGCCGGACGAGTTCATCGCCATCGCCGAGAGCTCCGGCCTGATGCCCCGCCTGACGGAGTACGTCCTGGAGACGGCCCTGGGCCAGGTCGCGAGGTGGCGGGCGGACGGCCTGCTGGTGCCGGTCGCGGTGAACGTCTCCCCGCGCGACGTGCACACCCCCGGCTTCGCGGGCGCCGTCGCCGGCCGGTTGGCCCGGCACGGGGTGCCGCCCGGCGCGCTCCAACTGGAGATCACCGAGCACGTCCTGCTGGAGGACCCGCAGCGCGCCGCCGACACCCTCGCCGGGCTCACCGGGCACGGGGTGAAGATGTCGCTGGACGACTTCGGCACGGGCTACTCGTCACTGGTGCATCTGCGCCGCCTGCCGGTCAGCGAGCTGAAGATCGACCGGTCCTTCGTGGCCCGGCTGGCGGTGGACAACGAGGACGCCGAGATCGTCCGCTGCACGGTCGATCTCGCGCACTCGCTGGGACTGCTCGTCGTCGCGGAGGGCGTCGAGGACGACGAGACCTGGGAGCGACTGCGCGACCTGGGCTGCGACGCGGTCCAGGGCTGGCTGGTGGCGGCCGCGATGCCGCCGGAGGAGACGACGGCGTGGCTGCGCGCCCGCGGCGAGGGCCGCTCCGCGGCCGCAGTGCCGGAGGAGGTCGAGGCGGACCAGCCGGTGACATGAACCGGCCGCGCCGCCGTGTGCGCGGTGCCGTGGTTGCCCGGCGCGGGCGCCTCGTGGCGGGGTCGGTGCCGCTCTGGGTACCTCCTCCGGATCACCCCGCGCCGCAGAGTGCGCCCGTTCGTGCATGCCCGCCGCAGGGCGCGGCGCACCCCGCGCCGCAGGGTGCCCCGTTCGTGGATGCCCGCCGCGAGGCTAAAGCGTTTCGCGACCAGCACCCGCCGCGCCATAGGATTGGGCGCGAAACCTACACACTCACCCTGAGGATCCCTGCATGCCTGGCATCACGCGCGAGGAGGTCGCCCACCTCGCCCGGCTGGCGCGTCTGGAGCTGAAGGACGAAGAGCTCGACCACTTCGCCGGACAGCTGGACGACATCATCGGCGCGGTCGCCCGCGTCTCCGAGGTCGCCGACCAAGACGTACCCCCGACCTCCCACCCGCTGCCGCTGACCAACGTCATGCGCGCGGACGAGGTCCGTCCCTCGCTGACCCCGCAGGAGGCGCTCTCCGGCGCCCCGGCCCAGGAGCAGCAGCGTTTCAAGGTGCCGCAGATCCTGGGGGAGGAGTGAACGCCATGGCAGACCTGACCAAGCTCACGGCGGCCGAGACCGCCGCGAAGATCGCGTCCGGCGAGGTCACCGCCGTCGCGGTCACCGAGGCGCACCTCGCCCGGATCGAGGCCGTCGACGAGAAGGTGCACGCGTTCCTGCACGTGGACCGGGAGGGCGCGCTAGCCCAGGCCCGGGCCGTGGACGACAAGCGCGCACGGGGCGAGAAGCTCGGGCCGCTCGCGGGCGTACCGCTCGCGCTGAAGGACATCTTCACCACCAAGGGCGTTCCGACCACCGTCGGTTCCAAGATCCTTGAGGGCTGGCTCCCGCCGTACGACGCGACGCTGACCCGCAGGCTCAAGGAAGCGGACGTCGTCATCCTCGGCAAGACCAACATGGACGAGTTCGCCATGGGGTCGTCGACGGAGAACAGCGCCTTCGGGCCGACCGGCAACCCGTGGGACCTCACCCGGATCCCCGGCGGCTCCGGCGGCGGCTCCTCCGCCGCCCTCGCCTCCTTCCAGGCCCCGCTCGCCATCGGTACCGACACCGGCGGTTCGATCCGCCAGCCCGCGGCCGTCACCGGCACCGTCGGCGTCAAGCCGACCTACGGCGGCGTCTCCCGCTACGGAATGGTGGCGTTCTCCTCGTCCCTGGACCAGGGCGGGCCCTGCGCCCGTACGGTCCTGGACGCGGCGCTGCTGCACGAGGTCATCGCCGGGCACGACCCGCTGGACTCGACCTCCATCGACGCCCCGGTGCCGCCGGTGGTCGAGGCGGCCCGCAACGGCGACGTCACCGGCATGCGGGTCGGCGTCGTCAAGCAGTTCCGCGGCGAGGGCTACCAGGCCGGCGTCATGCAGCGTTTCGACGAGTCCGTCGAGCTGCTGAAGGAGCTGGGCGCGGAGATCGTCGAGCTGGACTGCCCGTCGTTCGACCTGGCACTGGCCGCGTACTACCTGATCGCGCCGTCCGAGTGCTCCTCCAACCTGGCCCGCTTCGACGCCATGCGCTACGGCCTGCGGGTCGGCGACGACGGCTCCAAGTCGGCCGAGGAGGTCACTTCCCTCACCCGTGAGGCGGGCTTCGGCCCCGAGGTGAAGCGCCGGATCATGCTGGGCACCTACGCCCTGTCCTCCGGCTACTACGACGCCTACTACGGCTCCGCCCAGAAGGTCCGCACCCTCATCACGCGGGACTTCGAGAAGGCCTTCGAGCAGGTCGACGTGATCGTCTCGCCGACCACCCCGACCACCGCCTTCGCGATCGGCGAGCGGGCCGACGACCCGATGGCGATGTACCTCGCCGACCTGTGCACCATCCCCACCAACCTGGCGGGCAACGCGGCCATGTCGCTGCCCTGCGGCCTGGCCCCCGAGGACGGGCTGCCGGTGGGCCTGCAGATCATCGCCCCCGCGATGGCCGACGACCGGCTGTACCGGGTGGGTGCCGCGGTCGAGGCCGCGTTCACCGCCCGGTGGGGCCACCCGCTGCTTGAGGAGGCACCGTCGTTGTGAGCGACGCACGCGCGGCCGCCGGGCCGCAGATGACATCGAAAGCCGCACCTCTGCGCCGCGCGGGCGGAGAAGCGAACGGAGAGATGCAGTGAGTGCGATCAAGAAGGCCAAGGGCTTCAAGAAGTCCAAGCCCGGCCTGTACCTGTCCATCGGCGGCACCGTCTTCGGCGCCTTCGGCGCCTACAAGCAGATCAAGGAGGCCCGCGCCGAGCAGGACAAGCTCCAGCTCGTCGACGCGGTGATCTCCGCCGCTGCCGTCGTCACCACCGTCGCCCTGCTCGTACGAGAGCTCAAGCGCCTCGGCGAAGACGACGTCCTCGCGGACTGAGAGGTTAGTTTTCCGTGACCGTCACTGAACTGGTGTCGTACGAGGACGCGCTGGCCGCCTACGAGCCCGTCATGGGCCTCGAGGTGCACGTCGAACTCGGCACCAAGACCAAGATGTTCTGCGGGTGCTCCACGGCGCTGGGCGCCGAGCCCAACACGCAGACCTGCCCCACCTGCCTCGGCCTGCCCGGCTCCCTCCCGGTGATGAACGCCACCGGAGTCGAGTCCGCGATCCGGATCGGCCTCGCGCTGAACTGCGAGATCGCCGAGTGGTGCCGCTTCGCCCGGAAGAACTACTTCTATCCGGACATGCCGAAGAACTTCCAGACCTCGCAGTACGACGAGCCGATCGCCTTCAACGGCTATCTGGACGTCCAGCTGGAGGACGGCGAGGTCTTCCGCGTGGAGATCGAGCGCGCCCACATGGAGGAGGACACCGGCAAGTCGACGCACGTGGGCGGTGCGACGGGCCGTATCCACGGCGCCACGCACTCCCTCCTGGACTACAACCGGGCCGGTATCCCGCTCATCGAGATCGTCACCAAGCCGATCGTCGGTGCGGGGGAGCGGGCCCCGGAGGTCGCCAAGGCGTACGTCGCCGAGCTGCGCGAGCTGATCAAGGCGCTCGACGTCTCCGAGGCCCGTATGGAGATGGGCCAGATGCGCTGCGACGTGAACCTGTCGCTGCGCCCCATCGGTAGGGAGAAGTTCGGCACCCGCTCCGAGACCAAGAACGTCAACTCGCTGCGCAGTGTGGAGCGGGCGACGCGTTTCGAGATCATGCGGCATGCCGCGGTCCTCGGCAGTGGCGGGACGATCATCCAGGAGACCCGGCACTTCCACGAGGAGGACGGCTCCACGACGTCGGGCCGGGTGAAGGAAGAGGCCGAGGACTACCGCTACTTCCCCGAGCCGGACCTGGTGCCGGTGGCGCCGAGCCGCGAGTGGGTCGAGGAGCTGCGGGCCACCCTGCCCGAGCTGCCGCGCGTCCGCCGCAACCGGCTCCGCGAGGAGTGGGGCATCTCCGAGCACGACATGCAGTCGATCCTCAACGCGGGTGCGGTCGATCTGATCACCGCCACGATCGACGCGGGCGCGGACGCCGCGGCCGCCCGCAAGTGGTGGATGGGCGAGCTGGCCCGCCGCGCCAACGAGGCCGGTACGGAGCTCGCCGCCCTGGAGATCACCCCGGCCCAGGTCGCCCGCGTCTGCGCCCTGGTGAAGGAGGGCTCCCTCAACGACAAGCTGGCGCGCCAGGTCATCGAGGGCGTGCTGGCCGGCGAGGGCGACCCGGACACGGTCGTCGACAAGCGTGGCCTGAAGGTCGTCTCGGACGAGGGCGCGCTCGGCGCGGCCGTCGACGAGGCCATCGCCGCCAACGCGGCAATCGCGGACAAGATCCGCGGCGGCAAGGTCGCGGCGGCGGGCGCGCTGGTCGGCGCGGTCATGAAGGCCACTCGCGGCCAGGCCGACGCGGCGCGCGTGCGCGAGCTGATCCTGGAGAGGCTCGGCGTCGAGGGCTGACGCGGCGTTAGCGGCTACTGTGGCGGCGGGTGCTCCCGGGAGGGGCGCCCGCCGCCGCGTTTTTCGAGGGGAGCGAGCATGATCACCCAGGTGCGGATCGACGGCTTCAAGTCGTTCCTTGACTTCCAGGTGGACGTGCCGCCGGTGATGGTCATGCTGGGGCTGAACGGGGCGGGTAAGTCCAACTTCTTCGACGCGCTCAGGCTGGTCGCGGGCACGTTCAGGGATGGCTTCGAACAGATGGTCGCGACTGACCGCAGGTTGGCCGCGCGCGACCTCTTCCACCGGAGCGGTCCGGATGGGCGGTTGGTGCGGGATGAGTTCACCATCACGATCGGGGCGTTGGTGCGCTCGGACTATGGTCCACTGCCGTTGCGTATCCGGCTCCGAGCGCGATATGAGCCGGGGAAGGGCCGCAGGCCGGGGAGGGCCGTGCTGGTTGGCAGGGACAGCGGCGTATGGGTGAGTAGCCTGACGGATCGGGACTGGCGGGACCGGCTGGGCCTCGACGAGGAGCTGCGCTTGGCGATCGGACGGGCGAGAGACGCATTCGTGGCACGCACCGGCGCGAAGCGCCTCGCCCTGCCCGATGGCGTCGTGGACTACGAGGCAGTGGATTTGGAGGCCGGGTCCGAGCCGGGAGGGGTCAATTCCGTCGAGGTGGTAGCCTTCCGTGCTTTTGCCTACGGGATCACCGGTGACTCTGAGCTGTTCCGCCTCGTCGCACGCGAGACAGCCTCCTGGCAGCCGATGCTTCTCGACCCCGAGGCCATGCGCGGCCTCGTCCCCGTCGGACCGGACGCCCCGCTGGAGCACGACGGCCGCAACCTTCCCCTCGTACTTGACCGGATCGAGAGCCGGGACCCCACCGCGTGGCGGCGGCTGGTCGCCGACCTCGCCGGGCTCGTCGAGGGCGTACGCGACATCCGCCCCCGCTACCTGGAAAACCGCCAGGAGTTCGACTATGAGGTTGAGTTCGAGCACTCCGGCTGGACGGCTCCGCCGCTGCTCTCCGACGGTACGGTCCGCATGCTCGCCCTCCTCGCCGCCTCCGCTGACCCACTGCGCCGCGGCACCCTCTGCGTGGAGGAGATCGAGAACGGCATGCACCCCACACGGGTGGCCGACCTCGTACGACGCCTGCGCCGGGGCTGTGGCGCGGACGTCGAGCCGACCGGGCCGCCGTTCAAACAGCTGATCGCCAGCACCCACTCCCCGGCCCTGCTGGCGGCTCTGCGTACGGACCTCACCGGCAGCCTGGTCTTCATGGAGCAGGCCGACCGGGTCGACCCGGAACGGCAGGCGGTGTCACGCGTCTCCCTCGCGCGCCCGCTGCGTGAGCGAGACCTGGAAGCGGAGCCGGGCGAGACGACGACACCGCAGCAGGTGGCACGGCTGCTGCGCCGACTGGGACAGGGGGCCTAGTGGGGGAGCGACCGCTTTGGCCGGGGCTGATCGCCGAGGGCAACAGTGATGAGCCGTATCTGAGCAAGCTGATCAAGAAGCAGCTGGACGCGTTGCTGTTGGAGAAGGGTCGGCAGAGCGTCGCGGTGGCGGACTGCGAGATCGCCCCCGTGCACACCACCGGATCCGGTGGAACGGCGGCTGTCATCGATGTGGCCTGGGACCTGGCCCAGGACTGTCATCTGCTGTTCGTGCACTGTGACCAGGACGAGCGCGACAAGGCGGAGAAGATCGCCGCCGAGCTGGCACAGCGTCGCCGATCAGCCAAACGCGCGGCCGTGCCCGTCCGGCTGATCCCCGTGATGATGACGGAATCCTGGATGCTGGCCGACCGGAAGGCTTTGGAAGCCGTCGTCCCCGGCATCAGGTTGACTGACTACCCCTACGCGAAGCCCGCGGGCGTGGAGAAGCAGACTGCGCTTTCCTCGGACAAGAAGACGAAGCTCGGCCCCAAGCAGGTATGGAAGGCGCTGCTTGGCGCAGACGCCCACGACACACTGATGGACGCTGCCGAGGTGCTGGTGCAGAGGACGGACCTCGAGGTGCTGACACAGGTCCCGTCGTACCGGGAGTGGGTGGAGGAGACCGAGTCCGCGCTCAGCGGCATGGGCTACATCTGAGTTGGCGGCCGACCGGAGGGGCCGGATACGCATCTCCCCCTGCCGGACAGGTCCGGCAGGGGGCTCCCAGCGGTGTGCCGGTCGCGTCAGCTCGTGCCGATGACGATGGCGAGCGAGGTCTTGGCACCCCCGTCGGAGCCGGACGCGTCGGGCTCGCTGACCAGGTGCTCGCCCAGGTACAGCCGCTTGTTCGCGTAGCGGATGTCGCCGCCTATCGTGGCGAGGTCCTCCGTATGTCCGTCCTCGGCGCGGTTCTGGAGCAGCTTGGTCTTCTTGTAGGACTTGGGGTCGATGCTCCAGATGGCGCCGCCGTCGCCCGCGAGCTCAGGGTCCTGGTACGCGATCACCGAGCCGTCCGTGTCGATCCCGAGCACCCGCACGGTGGCGCTCTCGGCACCGGGGATCCTCTTGGCCTCCTTGCCGGTCTTCAGGTCGAAGGCGACGACCTCGTTGTATGTCTCGGCGTCGACGTTCTGGGCGGTCGACAGGAAGACGGCGTCGGCGGTCTTGCTGACCGTGATCTTGTCGCAGCCGTCCACATGGGCACCGCCCCCCGAGCACGGCACGTCGTACGTCTTGCCCGGGATGCTGATCGTGCTGCGGAGTTCGCCCTGGGCCGCGCTGTCGTCGATCGCCAGGACATCCGTGATGCCGCCGCCCGGGGCCTGCTTCTTCTCGTCCTCGATGCCGATGACGAGCGGGTCGGTGGAGATCACGTGCGCGCCCTCGACACCCGCCGGCAGCTTGTAGGTCGACTTCGCCTTCCGCGTCTTCGGGTCGATGGTCTGCACGTCCATGGCCGCGGGATCGGCGTCACCGCACTCCCGCACCGCGACGAGCTTGTCGGCGCCGCCGCCGTAGCCGATGTCCTGGCACTCCTCGTCCTCCTGGAGCTGCCACAGCGGCTTGCCGTCCAGCGACCAGGCCGCGCCACCGTCGCCGACGCTCGCGCCCGCGGCGACCGTTCCGCCGCCGATGGTCACCTCGTCGAAGTTGGCCGCCGATCCGTACTCGTTCTTCGCCTGCCGCTGCCAGACGAGCTTGTGCTTCTTCAGGTCGACCAGGCCGACCTGGGTGCAGGTGGAGTTGTCCTTGGCCTCCTCGAAGAGGATCGCGGTCAGGCCGTCATCGGTGACATGCGGCGACGCGTAGCAGACCTGACCGGCGAGCGGTATCTCCCACTCGGCGGCGCCGCCGCTCAGCGGATAGCCGACGATCTTCTTGACGTCGCCCTTGACGAAGTTCTTGTCGGTCGTCCACAGGCCCGCGACCTTGACCGGATCCTTGGTGAGCCCCTTCGGCATGGGGACCTTGTTGAGGATGCGTGCCTGGGGGACCTCCTGCTCGCCGGATCCGCCCTTGTCACCGTCGTCGCCGTCCTTGGTGGCGAACCAGACTCCACCGACGAGGAGCAGCGCGACCGCGACCACGCCGCCGACGACGGGCCCTCGGCGCGAGGACCGCCGGCGACGGTCGGCGCGCCGTCCGCCGCCACCACCGGGGTGCGGACCGCCAGGCTGGGGGGCGGGCGGCGGGTAGCCGCTCGGGGCTCCTGGGCCGACACCCGGGGGACCGGCCTGCGGCGTGCCCGAGCCGGGGTACGGCTGGTGAGGCGGCGGAGGCGGTTGCGACATCGGGACAACTCCTTCTCACGGGCCGCGGGGACCGCCACCACGTGATCAGTACGTCGTCCGACGCCGACACCGTACGGGCCGATCCGGCCCGTGCCGGTTCATAAAAGCTTTGCCGTCGATCCTTCCTCCCGGGTATCGGGTTGACAACCCGATCTCCCCTGCTCCGTAGGACAGTTGAACTGATCCCGAGGCCAGGGGGGGCATGGGCCCGGGCAGCGGTACCGGCGCGGGGTCCAGCTTCCCGGAGTCCGCCCGCGTACGGAAGGGCCGCGGCCCCACGGACGTTTACCGGCGGGCCGTCGCGCGGTGTTCCCCGGGCCACCTGTCCTCACTAGCTTCCGGTCCGCGACCCCACCCGGACCAACGGAGGCTCACGTGGCAAAGGACATCTCACGACGGCGGCTGTTCGCGATCGGCGCGGGCGCGACGGGGGCGGCCGCGGCCACCTCGCTGCTGCCGCCGTCGCTGCAGGCCGCGCTCGCCGCGCAGCCCACGCCGCCCGAGGGCGGCCTCGACGCGATCGAGCACGTCGTCCTGCTGATGCAGGAGAACCGTTCCTTCGACCATTACTTCGGCATGCTGCGCGGGGTACGCGGCTTCGCCGACCCCGGTGCCGTCCGGCTGCCCGGCGGCGGCACCGTCTTCCAGCAGCCCAAGCCCGGCGGCGGCACGGTGCTGCCGTTCGCCGCCCGCGACGCCGCCGAGGCGCAGAAGAAGGACCTCCAGTACGTCGGCCAGCTCGACCACTCCTGGTCCGGCGGGGCCCGCGCGTGGAACAACGGCTGGATGGACAACTGGATCGCGGCCAAGTCGTCCGCGACCATGGTCCACTTCCAGCGCGAGGACATCCCGTTCCACTACGAGCTGGCGGACACCTTCACCATCTGCGACGCGTACCACTCGGCCATCCACAGCTCCACCAGCCCCAACCGCAACTTCTGGGTCAGCGGCACCACCGGCTACGAGGCGGACGGAAAGCGGGCCGTCGGCAACGACGCGTACGCAGAGGACACCCACCCCGGCTACTCCTGGACCAGCACCCCCGAGATCCTCCAGCGCACGGGCGTGAGCTGGAAGGTCTACCAGGAGTGGGACAACTTCCAGGACAACAACGTCGAGTTCTACAAGCCCTTCAAGGACGTCGCCCGCAAGGCGCTCGCCGACCTCGGCTTCAAGAGCACCAACACCTTCTACACGGAGGTCCTCAAGGCGTCCGGGGCCAAACGGCAGCAGCTCCTGGACGGCCTGGAGGCCGGGCTGAAGAAGCTCACCGACGCCGAGCGGCAGCTGTTCGAGCGCGGGCTGCGGAGGGTCGAGGAAGGCGGCTTCGAGGCCGCGTTCCGGGCCGACGTCGAGGCCGGGAAGCTGCCGAAGGTCTCGTACCTCGTTCCGTCGGCGCTCGACTCCGAGCACCCCGGCCCGTCCACCCCCGCCCACAGCGCCACCGTCACGTACAAGATCCTCGACGCGCTGGCGTCCCGGCCCGAGGTGTGGCGGAAGACCGCCGTCTTCATCACCTACGACGAGAACGACGGCTTCTTCGACCACGTCGTACCGCCGGCCCCGCCCACCGGCACCGCCGACGAGTGGTGGGAGGGCAAGCCGGTGGGGCTGGGCATCCGGGTGCCCATGCTGATCGTCTCCCCGTGGACCGTCGGCGGCTACGTCAGCTCCGAGATCTTCGACCACACCTCGATCAACCGTTTCATGGAGCGCTGGCTGGGCATCGAGGTGCCGAACATCTCCGCCTGGCGCAGGACCGTCTGCGGCGACCTGACCGGCGCCTTCGACTTCAGCGGCACCGCCGCCCCGCAGCCGCTGCGCCGGCCCGGCCCGATCCCGCCGGACAAGGGCCACTGGACCCCGCTGCCCCCGGCCGACCAGCGGATGCCGCGCCAGGAGTCCGGCAGCCGCCCGGCCAGGCCGCTGCCGTACCAGCCGGAGGTCTCCGGGGCGTACGAGCCGGCCGAGGGCCTGGTGCGCCTGGCACTGGCCAACAGCGGCAGCCGCAGCGCGCACGCGATCCTCTTCCCGTACGCGGGCGAGTACGTCACCCCGCAGCACCGGGACATCGCCGCGGGGAAGATCAGCACCTGGGACGTGCCGGTCAAGGACGGCCGCTACGACTTCACCGTCACCGGCCCGAACGGCTTCCGCCGTGAGTTCAAGGGCACCGCCGAAGGCGCGGCCGCCGGGGTGCGGGTGCGCGGCTCCATCGACGCCCGGCGGCTGCTGCTGACGCTCACTGTCACCAACAAGGGGAAGAAGACGCTGCGGCTCACCCTGCGGCCGCAGGACTATGTGGCGGACGCCGCCGCCCGGTCACGGACCGTGAGCGTACGCGGCGGCTCCACCCGCGCCGTGGAGTTCTCCGCCCGCGAGGGGCGCGGCTGGTACGACCTGGTGCTCACCGCCGAGGGCGACCCGGGCTTCCACCGCCGTCTGGCAGGTCACATCGAGTGCGGGAACCCCTCGGTCAGCGGCTGAGGGGCCCCGCGTCCCCATGTGGGGCTAGCCACAAAAGGGACAAAGGATCTTTTCCGGGTGTCACAGTGCTGCGGATGGGACTCGCCGCCTCCAACGGCGGAAGGCGGCGGGCCCCAGCCAACCCCGATCCCGGAAAGCAGGCTATGGCTGCTCTCGCCCGGTGGTGCCTCAGGCACCGCGTCGTCGTCATCGTGCTGTGGCTCGCCACCCTCCTGGGCACCGGCGCCGCGGCGGCCGCCGTCGGCTCCGCGTACTCCAACGACTACGACGTCCCCGGCACCGAGTCCGCCCGCGCCACCGCGCTGCTGGCGAAGACCAACCCGGCGGAGGCGGGCGACAGCGACAGCATCGTCTGGCACACCGACCAGGGCACGGTCCGCGCCGCCGCCGTCGAGCAGCGCATGACGCAGACGCTGCGCGACATCGAGCAGCTGCCCGGCGTCGCCTCCGTGACCAGCCCGTACGGCACCGAGAGCGGCCAGCGCATCAGCCAGGACGGGCACACCGCCTACGCCACCGTCGCCTTCGACAAGCCCGCGTCCGGGCTCGACAAGGCCGATGTGCGACGGGTGGTCGACACCGCCCGCGACGCCGCCGACGACCATCTCGAGGTCGCGCTCGGCGGCGCCGGGATCGCGCTGACCGAATCGACGAGCGCCGGGCACCTCAGCGAGATCATCGGGATTGCCGCGGCCGCTGTGGTGCTCTTCCTCGCCTTCGGCTCCCTCGCCGCGACGCTGCTGCCGATCGCCACCGCCGTCGTCGGCGTCGGCACCGCCTACGCGGGCATCGGGCTGCTCGGCCACGCGATGACCGTCGCCGACTTCGCGCCCATGCTCGGCATGCTCATCGGCCTGGGCGTCGGCATCGACTACGCGCTGTTCATCGTGACCCGGCACCGGCGGGGCCTGCGGCAGGGACTGCCCGTCGCGGAGGCCGCCCAGCGGGCGGTGGCCACCTCGGGCCGGGCCGTGGTGTTCGCGGGCGTCACGGTCTGCATCGCGCTGCTGGGCATGCTCGTCCTGCGGCTGAACTTCCTCAACGGCGTGGCACTCGCCGCGTCCCTCACCGTGGTGCTCACCGTGGCCGCCTCGGTCACGCTGCTGCCCGCGCTCCTCGGCGTGATCGGGGACAAGGCGCTCAGCCGCCGCGAGCGCAGGGCGCTGGCCGTGCACGGCCCGGAGCCCAGCGTCCCCACCGGCTTCGCCGCCCGCTGGTCCGCGTTCGTCGAACGCCACCCCAAGCTGCTGGGCGCCGTCGCGGCCGTGATGATGCTGGTCCTCGCGCTGCCCACGCTCGGCCTGCACCTCGGCAGCAGCGACCAGGGCAACAACGCGGCCACGAGCACCACCCGCCAGGCGTACGACATGATCGCCGAAGGTTTCGGCCCCGGCGTCAACGGTCCGCTCACCCTCGCCGCCGACATCGACAGCGCCGCCGACAAGGTCGCCTTCTCCGACCTCGCCGAGACCCTGCGCGGCACCGAGGGCGTCGCCTCCGTCAGCGCGCCGCAGGGCGGCAGCACCGGCACCGGCGTGCTCACCGTGATCCCGGAGTCCGCCCCGCAGTCCCAGGCCACCTCCGACCTGGTGGAGCGGCTGCGCGACGACGTCATCCCGCGGGCCGAGCAGGGCACCTCCCTCGACGTCTACGTAGGGGGCCTCACGGCGAGCTACGACGACTTCGCCTCCGTGATCATCGGCAAGCTGCCGCTGTTCGTCGGGGTCGTGGTCGCCCTGGGCTGCCTCCTGCTGCTGCTGGCCTTCCGCAGCATCGGCATCCCGCTCAAGGCCGCCCTGATGAACATCGCCGCCGTCGCCGCCTCCTTCGGCGTCGTCGTCGCGATCTTCCAATGGGGCTGGGGCCTCGGCACGCTGGGGCTGGGCAGCGCGGGCCCGATCGAGCCCTTCCTGCCCGTGATCATGGTCTCGGTGCTCTTCGGGCTCTCCATGGACTACCAGGTCTTCCTGGTCAGCCGGATGTACGAGGAGTGGCGCCAGACCCGCGACAACCGCGTCGCGGTACGCGTCGGCCTCGCCGAGACCAGCCGGGTGATCAACTCCGCGGCCGTCATCATGATCGCGGTCTTCTCCGCCTTCGTACTGAGCGGTGACCGGATCATCGCGATGTTCGGCATCGGCCTGGCGGCTGCGGTCGCCCTGGACGCCTTCGTCCTCCGCACGCTGCTGGTCCCCGCGCTGATGCACATGCTGGGCGGCGCGAACTGGTGGCTGCCGAAGTGGCTGGACCGGTGGCTGCCGCGGATCAGCATCGAGCCGGCGGAGGAGGACGTGCCGACGGTGCAGCCGGTCGTGGCCCTGCCGGGCCAGCGCGAGGAGCTGCGCGGCGAGCGCGACGAGGAGCTGACGTCCACGGCGACCGGGTGAGATCTGGGACCGCCCCGCCGTAACGCCCCCAACACGAGGTGATCTACGCTCCTTTCGCCGGTTGACCGACCAGAAGGGCGCGCATGAGACTCCGGGGGATCACCTGCGCCGCCGTGGCGGCGATGCTCGTCACGCTGACGGCGTGCGGGGGCGGGGGTGGCGGCGGGGTGAAGCCCAGCGGCCCCGGCAGGACGGAGCACGGCGCGTCCCCCGCCCCGCAGAGCTTCACCGCACCGACGAGGTTCTCGCTGCGACACGGCAAGCCGGTCCCTGAGTCCGCGGCAGCGGACAAGGTCAGAGTGGTCGGTGGGTTGTCGCATCCGCTGCCGGTGGCGCTGCACGACGGGGTGCTCTTCATCGCGCGGCCGGATGGACTCGACGTGGTCAGCGGCTATGGGCCGGGCGACCCGGTCACCATCACCCCGGATCGCGATCCCGCCGTGACGCTGGATCACGTGATGTCGATCAGCGGTCACAACCCCGCCGAGGCACCCCTGATCACGTCCAGTGGCGGTAGGACACTCGCCCTCAGCGCACTGGTGACCAAGGTGACCGGCTCCGGGACGACCAAGCCCCACGACGTGGTGGAGCTCATGGCCACGGACACCGTGAGCCTCACCAAGCGGTGGTTCACGGAGATCCGGCTGGCGGCGGGCGACGAGTACTCCGGCGACCGGGCCGACGCCAATGTGGTCGGCCGGGCCGGGGACATCGTCGTCGTCTTCGGACGCGGCCGGCTCTTCGGCGTGGACCTCAAGAGCCACCGGCGGGTGTGGACGGCCAAGGGGACGTACGAGAAGGGCGCGGTCGTCGCCGGGGACCGCGTCGTCGCGCTGCGCGACAAGCCGGCGGGCGACAACCAGGTCGTGGGGCTGCGCGCGGCGGACGGCAAGGACGTATGGACCTCGCCGCGCTCGGGGCTGGAACTCTCCGCCGCGGCGCCGGAAGCCGTGATGACGTACGAGTACCCGACGACGGACATCCGTGACCGGCGGCACCATCTGCTCGACGCCGCCACCGGCGGTACGCGCCGGACGCTCCCGGAGGACGCTCCGGGATCGGACTGCGCGTATGACGGCGCCGCCGTCACCGTGTGCAAGGGCCGTGACGGGTTCGATGAGACGGCGGCCGCGTACGACCCCAAGAGCGGCAAGGAGATCTGGCGGCTGCCCGACGCGGCCGGTACGCGGGTTGCGCCGGAGGTGACGCTGGTCCGCGCGGGGCTGATCTACGGAAAGGCCAACGGCAAGCCCGTCGTCCTGGACGCCGCCAGCGGGAAGGACAAGGAGACTCGACCGGGGATCGCCCCGTACGTCGCGGACGGATACGTGGGCATCTCCGAAACCGAGGACACCACTGGCCTCACCGCGTACCGGGCGGTGGGCTGACCTCGGGCGCGGGCAGCCGCCCGCCCCGGCTTTCCGCGATCCGTAGGGCGTCGCGCAGGGACTCGCGCAGGCGGTTGCCCAGAAAGCGCAGTTCGTTCCCCATGCGCAGTTGTACGGCTTCCATGTCGTCGGCCAGCCGCGAGACGTAGCCGGTGCATCGGGGCGCCACCTCGATGCCGTGGATCGCCAGAACCCGTTCTGGTGGAATTCCGTGTGATCACGACCCCGGACCCGATCCGCCGATCAGGGAGCGGGTCAGCTCCATGAGGCGACGGCGGGCCTCCGCGTCGTACGCCTGCTCGTGCGCGCGGCTGTCCGTGAAACGGTCGAAGTAGCGGCCGGTCGTGGACGCCAGCTCCGGATCGGTGATCAGCCGTACGGTCGGCCGCACGCCCTCGTCGATGCTCACCGCCGGCGTGAGGCCGTACTCGCGCACGCCGTTGGTGTCCATCAGGTGGGCCGGGTGGAGGGCGTTCACGGTGACGCCGGTGCCGTCGAGTTCGGCGGCCAGCTCGAAGGTCGCCATGATCAGCGCGAGCTTGCTCCGGCAGTAGGCGCGCAGTCCCTCATAGCCCCGGTCCAGCATGACGTCGTCGAAGTCGACGGTCTCCTGCCCGAGCGAGGCGACGTTCACCACCCGGGCGGGCGCGGACGCGGTGAGCAGCCGCAGCAGGGCACGGGTGAGGGCGTACGGGGCGAGGTGGTTCACGGCGAACCGCAGCTCGTGCCCCTGCCGGCTCAGCTCCCGCCGCAGGGGCTCGGCGCCGCCGCCGGCGACCGCGTTGTTGACCAGCACGTCGAGCCGGGGCTCCGCGGCACGCACCTCGGTGGCCATCGCGTGCACCTGGTCGAGGTCGGACAGATCCGCGAGGTAGGTGCGGACCACCGCGTGCGGGGCGGCGGCGCGGGCCTCGGCCGCGACCGCGTCGAGGCGGGCCCGGTCGCGGCCGTGGAGCAGGACGGTGTCGCCGCGTGCGGCGAGGTCGAGCGCGATGCCACGGCCCAGCCCCTGGGTCGCGCCGGTGATCAAGGTGGTGCGTCGGTTCATGGCCACGATCCTGGCGGCGCGGCGCGGCACTCGGGGAGTATGTACTGAGCCTGGTGTCGCCACCACCAGCCGGGTGTTACCACCATCAGCCGGGTTCCCCGAGGCGCCTAAGGAGTCCCGCACGGCAGGCCGTCCGCCGCCTAAGGCCCTCATGCCCGCGAAGATCGGTCACTCTCCCCATGTGCCGCACCCGCCTGGGAGACGAAGGTAGGAGCACGTCAACGACCCTTCGTCACCAGGGAGAACACGATGCTCCATCTCGAACTGCACAAGACCCGTGAGGCCGAGCTGATCCGCGAGGCCGACCGGCAGCGGCTGGTCCGCAGAGTGCGTCGGGCGGAACGCGAACACGCTGGCTTGGGGCGGGTGAGTCAACGGATCGCGCGGCAGGCCGCGGAGCGGTTCGGAACCGCCGCCTGACCGGCGGGACACGGTGCCGACATGCCGGACCCCTGTGCGATCCTCGACGGCGTGCAGACCACCTCCGTCAGCCCGGTGTTCATCGGCCGCGACGACGAACTGACCGAGCTCACCGACGCGCTCGCCCGCGCCGCGGCGGGTGAGACCACGGCGTTCCTCGTCGGCGGTGAGGCGGGCGTCGGCAAGACCCGGCTCATCGAGGAGTTCCTGTGCGCCGCGACGGCCGCCGGGGCCGTCACCGCCGTCGGCGGCTGCGTCGAGATCGGCGCCGACGGCCTGCCGTTCGCGCCGGTCTCCGCCGTGCTGCGCGCCCTGCACCGCGAGCTCGGCGGCGACGTGCTCGCGCAGGCCGCCGCGGGCCAGGAGGGCGAGTTGGCCCGGCTGCTGCCCGAACTCGGCGAGACCACCCGCGAGTCCTACGACGAGGACAGCCGGGCCCGGCTCTTCGAGCTCACCACCCGGCTGCTGGAGCGGCTGGCCGCCGACCGCACGCTCGTCGTCGCCATCGAGGACCTGCACTGGGCCGACCGCTCCACCCGCGAACTCCTTGGGTACCTGTTCCGGTCGCTGCACCCCGCCCGGTCACCGCACCGCGCCCGGCTCGTCCTCGTGGCCACCTACCGCAGTGACGACATCCACCGCCGCCACCCGCTGCGGCCCTTCCTCGCCGAGACCGACCGCGCCCGCACCGTACGCCGGATCGAACTGGCACGGTTCACCCGCGGCGAGGTCCGGGCGCAGATCGCCGGGATCAACGGCACCGAGCCCGACGAGACCCTGGTGGACAAGGTCTTCCGGCGCAGCGACGGCAACGCCTTCTTCGTCGAGGAGATCGCCCGCAGCATCAGCGAGGGCTGCTCCAGCGGGCTCAGCGAATCCCTCCGGGACCTGCTGCTCGTCCGCGTCGAGGCACTGCCCGAGGACGCCCAGCGTGTGGTGCGGATCCTCGCCGAGGGCGGCTCGACCGTCGAGTACGGGCTGCTGCGGGCCGTCGCCCGGCTCGGCGAGGACGAGCTGATCGAGGCACTGCGCACCGCCGTCGGCGCCAACATCCTGCAGCCCACCGGCGACGACGACGGATACCGCTTCCGGCACGCCCTGGTCCGCGAGGCCGTCACCGACGACCTGCTGCCCGGCGAGCGGGCACGGCTCCACCGCCGCTACGCCCAGGCGCTGGAAGCCGACCCCGGACTGGTCCGGGCCGACCAGCGGGCCGCCCGGCTGGCCAGCTACTGGTACCACGCGCACGATCCGGCCAAGGCACTGCCCGCCGTCCTCGGCGCCGCCGTCCAAGCCCGCCGCCGCTACGCCTACGCCGAGCAACTGTGGCTGCTGGAGCGCGCCATGGAGCTGTGGGAGGACGTCCCCTGCGAGATCCGCGAGGCCCAGCGCCCCTTCGACTACGCCGAGGTCTACCCCGCCCGCGGCTGTGACGACGAGGCCCTGCGCCACCTGGACCTGATGGCCGAAGTGGTGGTCGCCGCCTACATGTCGGGGCAGGGCGAGCGGGCCCTGGCCATCATCAAACGCGCGCTGCGCAAGCTGAAGTGCGGGGACGATCCGCTGCGGGCGGCGTGGTTCTGGCTCCAGCGCGCCAAGCTCATGGAGGTGCTGGGGCGCGGCGACGGCTCGGCCGAGCTGAGCCGGGCCCAGGAGCTCGTCCGCGGGCTGCCGCCGTCCGCCGTCCACGCCGAGGTCCTGGCGTACGCGGCCATCTGGGGCACCATGCACCAGCCGGGTCCCGACAGTTGCACCGCCGCCGAACGCGCCGTGGAACTGGCCCGGCTCGTCGGCGCGGAGAGCACCGAACTCAACGCCCGGGTCACCCTCGGCTGGCTGACCGTCGACGCCGGGGACGAGGCTGGCGGCCTCGCCGAGATGCGCGCCGTGTGCGAACGCGCCGTGGAGCGCGGCGACATCACCGTCCTGGGACGCGCCTACACCAACCTCACCTCCATCCTGGAGGCCCTGGGCCGGTCCGCCGAGGCCCTGGAGGTCGCCGAGGCCGGCATCCAGGTCCTGGGGCGCTTCGGTATGCCGGACGCCCAGGCGTGGGTCCGCGGCAACCAGGCCGAAGCGCTGTTGTCCCTGGGCCGCTGGGCCGAGGCGGAAGCCGCAGCCGCCGACGCCCGCCGACTGGCCGTGGGGCTCAAACCACTGGGCACCGCCGCCAGTCGCCTAGCTCACCTGGCGCTGCTCCGCGGCGACTGGGAGACCGCCGAACGCGAACGGGCGATTGCCGCCGAGCACTACGGCACGCACGACCCCCAACCGCAGTTCGTGCTCCTCCTCCTGCGGTACGCGTTGCAGCTGGCCGCCGCCCGCGGCCGGATCCTCGACGCCCGCGCGGCCCTGGACGAGGTGCTGCGCACCGGCTTCGCGCCCGGCACCCAGCGGTACGCCTGGCCGCTGCTGCTGGCCGCCGCCACGGCCGAGGCGGACGCCCGCGGCCTGCCCGCCGCCGACGACGGCCGGGAGGGCGTGCTGCGCCGGATACGCGCCACGGCGAGGGGCATCCCGCAGTCCGTTCCGGTCTGGACGGCGCACGCGCTGATGCTGGAGGCCGAAATCCTGCGCGCCGAGGGCCGCGACAGCGCCGACGCCTGGGCACGCGCGGCCGCCGCCCTCGCCCCGCTGTACCGCCCGTACCAGCTCGCACAGGTCCGTCACCGCTGGGCGGAGGCGCTGCTGGCCAGGGCCTCCGTCGGCACGGAGGCGAGGGCGGCGCGCGACCAGGCGAGCCGGCTGCTCGCCCAGGCGCACGTCGTCGCCGAGCGGCTGGGCGCGCGTCCGCTGAGTGAGGGCGTCGTCCTGCTCGCCCGCCGCGCGCGGCTCCCGCTGGACGCCGCCATGCCGGCCCCGGGCCGTGCCGGGACCAGCGCCGATGCCCCAGCCCCGGCCGCGGCCCCCGACCCGGCCGACGCGCTCGGGCTCACTCCGCGCGAACGCGACGTACTGGCGCTGGTCGCCGCGGGCCGCACCAACCGGCAGATCGCCGAGGCGCTGTTCATCTCCCCGAAGACGGCCAGCGTGCACGTGTCGAACATCCTGGCCAAGCTGGAGGTGTCGAGCCGGGGCGAGGCGGGCGCGGTGGCGCACCGCCTGCGGCTGGTGGACGGCCTGGCCGACGACCCGGCAGGGCTCAGCTCGCCTCGCGCGGTCTGATCACCACGCACCCCGAGTCCAGGTCCACCGGGCCCCGGCCCGGATCCCCGTCACCCTGGTCCTCGCGGGTGAGTTCCAGGCGGTTGCGTTCGTCGTCGGTGTGCTTGCGACCGGGTGCGAACAGTTCCTCGATGGGGTTGAACATCAGGCCCCCGTCTCCCATGCGGTTACCGGCCAGTGTAGGCACAGGGGCACGAAAAGGACCGGGGAAAAGAAGTCAGGAGATCTCGACCCGCAGGATCCGGTCGTCCTTGTCCCCGGGGTCGCCGCGCCCGTCGGTGTTGCTCGTCGTCAGCCACAGTCCGCCGTCGTCGGTGGCCACCACGGTGCGCAGCCGTCCGTACTTCCCCTCCAGGAAGGCCTGCGGCTCGGCCACCGGCTTCTTCCCGCGCAGCGGGATGCGCCACAGCCGCTCCCCGCGCAGCCCGGCCATCCAGATCGAGCCCTTGGCGTACGCGATGCCGCTGGGCGAGGCCTCGGCGGGCTTCCATTGCTCGACCGGGTCGATCAGGCCTTCCTTGCCGGCCCTGCCCTCGGCCTCGGGCCAGCCGTAATTGCCGTTCGGCTCGATCAGGTTCAGCTCGTCCCAGGTGTCCTGGCCGAACTCGCCGGCCCACAGCCGCTTGTCGCCGTCCCAGGCCAGGCCCTGGACATTGCGGTGCCCGTACGAGTAGACGACCGAGTCGGCGTCCGGGTTGCCGTGCACCGGCTCGCCGTCCGGCGTCATCCGCAGGATCTTGCCGCCGAAGGACTCCTTGTCCTGGGCCAGTCCGCGGTCGCCGCCCTCGCCGGTGCCCACGTACAGCATCTTGTCCGGGCCGAAGGCGATCCGCCCGCCGTTGTGGACCGTGCCCTTGGGGATGCCCCGGAAGATCGTGTCGGGGGCGCCCAGCTGATCGCCCGCGGGGCGGTCGGGGTCGTACAGCAGCCGCGCGACGCGGTTGTCGGACGCGGTGGTGAAGTAGGCGTAGATCATGCGGCCGGTGGCGAAGTCCGGCGGGACCGCCAGGCCCAGCAGCCCGCCCTCGCCGCCGGGGGAGACCCCCGGCACCGAGCCCACCTCGGTGGTCTTGCCGCTGTCGGCCGCGACCCGGTAGATCTTCCCGGAGTCGCGCGAGGACACCAGCAGATCGCCCTCGGGCAGCGGGGCGATCCCCCACGGCGACTCGATGCCCGTGGCGACCGTGCGGACCACCTTGGCCGACCCGCGGTCGGGCGCCGCGGACTCCGTCGGGGACGGGCGGCCCGAGGCCGAGGACGTCGCGCTGGTGGGGGATCCGCTGCGGCGCCGGTCGCCGAGGCCCTCGCCGTCGGACGAGCAGCCCGCCGCGAGCAACGCGGCAGCGGCGAGCACAGCGGTCACACCAGGACGTCGCACGATCGGATCCTCTCGGTGGCATCGGCTGCGGCCAGACTAGCCCGCGGCACCGCCCCGTCCCGGGTTATCCACAGGACCGTCCACCGAAGGGACGGGCGTGGTGGAGCCCCGGCTCAGTCCCACGAGCCCTGTGCGCGAGGCAGCGCGGCGATCTCCGTGAAGTCCTGCTCGGTCAGGCGCAGTTCCGCCGCGGCGCAGTTCTCCACCGCCCACCGCTCCCGCTTGGTGCCCGGCACCGGCACCACGTGCCGGCCCTGTGCGAGCAGCCACGCCAGCGCCACCTGAGCCGCCGTCGTACCCGGGCCGTGCCGCCGGGCGACCCGCCGCAGTCCGGCCACGATCGGCTGGTTCGCGGCCATCATCTCGGCCGTGAACCGGGGGTGCCGGGCCCGTAGGTCATCCGGCTCGAAGCCCTGACCCGGTGTCAGCGTGCCGCTGAGGAAGCCGTTGCCCAGCGGCATCGCTGCCAGGAACCCCACCCCGCGTGCCGCGCACCACGGCACCAGCGCCGCAAGCGCCTCCGGTGACCACACCGACAGCTCCGCCTGCACGCAGCTGACCGGGAACACCTGCTGCACCCGCTCCAGTTGGCGGATCGTCCCGTCGTGCATCCCGGCGCCGCGTCGGCCGGCCCCCGCCCCCGACCTGCCCTGGACGCGCTTCGCCCGCTGGTCCGCCTCGCGCTGGGCCCGCGCGCCCACCGCGCACAACCCCAGGGCCCGCACCTTCCCGGCGGCGACCAGTTCCGCCATGGCGCCCCAGGTCTCCTCGATCGGCACCTCGGGGTCGGCCCGGTGCAGCTGGTACAGGTCGATCACGTCGGTCTGCAGCCGGCGCAGCGAGGCGTCACAGGCCCGTTTGACGTAACCGGGGCGCCCGTTGGCCACGATGTGGCTCTCGCCCACCAGCAGGCCGCACTTGGTGGACACGAAGGCGTCCCCGCGCCGCTCCCTGAGCACCCGGCCCACCAGCAGCTCATTGAGGTACGGCCCGTACATGTCCGCGGTGTCGAGCAGGCTCGCCCCCTGGTCGAGCGCGGCGTGCACGGCGCGTACCGAGCCCTCACCGCTGCGCTGGGACGCGGTGTACGCCCAGCTCATGGGCATGCACCCGAGGCCGATCGCCCCCACCCCCAGCGCCGCCGCACCGATCGTCCTGCGCTCCACCTGCTCTGGCCCTCCCCGTTCCTCGGCCCCCAAACTAACGTCTGCCTCCCGCGCGCATTCGCCTAGCCTCCACGTATGAGCGCAGATCACAGCGATGCCCCCGCCTCCCGCCCCCTTGCGTGGCTGCCCATCCCACCGGACGAGATCGACGGCCTGCCCGGTGGGCTGGAGTACGCGCACTGGGACGGCGGGCCCGACTTCCCCACCGATCCGGCGCGTTGCGCCTTCTACTGCGTGCCGTACATGAAGGGCGTCGAGGTGTCGGTGCGTCCCCTGTCCGGCATGACCGGGCTGCGCGTCGTCCAGACCCTCACCGCGGGCGTCGACCACGTGGAGCCGGCGCTCCCCGCACTGCCGCCGGGGGTGCGGCTGTGCAACGCCGGTGGGGTGCACGACGCGTCCACCGCCGAACTCGCCCTCACCCTGACCCTCGCCGCCCTGCGCGACATCCCCGGCTTCGTCCGCGCCCAGGACGCCCAGGAGTGGGCCCCCGGCTTCCGCCCGGCCCTCGCCGACAAGTCCGTACTCATCGTGGGGTACGGTGCGATCGGCAGTGCGATCGAAGACCGGCTCATGCCCTTCGAGTGTGAGCGGGTGGTGCGCGTCGCGCGCTCCGGACGTGCCACTGAGCGCGGCCCCGTGCACCCGGTCGATGAAATCCCGCGGCTGCTGCCCGAGGCGGATGTGGTGATTGTGTGCACTCCGCTCACCCCGGCCACGCGTGGGCTGGTCAACGCGGGTTTCCTGGCGCGGATGAAGGACGGCGCGCTGCTGGTGAATGTCGCCCGAGGGCAGGTTGTGACCACCGAGGCTCTAGTGGCGGAGCTGCGGAGCGGTCGGCTGCGCGCCGCGCTGGACGTCACCGACCCTGAACCCCTGCCCCCCGGCCATCCGCTGTGGCACGCTCCTGGAGTGCTCATCACCCCGCATGTGGGAGGTCCCTCATCGGCCTTCCTGCCGCGCGCCAAGCGGCTGTTGCGCGCCCAGCTGCACCGGTTCGCGGCGGGCGAGCCACTGCATCACGTGGTGGCCGTGACCGGCTGAGGGTTCCCCCTCGCGCCCCCAGGGCGCAGGGGGAGAAGGCCCGTTTCGCCGCTCCACATGCCGCTGGCACCACGCACAGACACCGAGCGTATGCGTTCCGTGTCCATCTGGCTCCCTGTGCTTACGCTACGTACATGGCCTATGTCCCTGAGTGACCGTCTGGTGTATCGTCCCGAGCGGGGGCTGCGCCAGTGTCCGAACGGCGGCAGCGAAGGACCAGAACGTGAGGGGGGCGACGGGCGATGTACAGCCGATGGATCAACGACCCGACGCGACTCAGGTGTCGAGGGCGGCTATCCCACCCCCTCGCGCGACGTGCGGCACACCGGTCGCGGTGCGCCGCGCACCGACCCGGCACCCGCCGCCCGACGTGGCGGACGGCAGTCCGATGAGCACCACAGGAGCGGTCCTGGCCCGGCCGTCGGTGACCTCCCGCGGCCGTGGCGGGCTGCTGCGGCAGGTCGTGCTCGCGCTGGTGTGCGGCGGCTACGCGACCGGCGCCATGCTCGGCTGGGGATCGCCGCGCATCGCCGTCATCATGGGCGACTTCGGGTTGAGCGCCGCCGCCTTCACCGCCGCCGCGTCCTGCTTCTGGTTCGGCTGGACGCGCTCCGGCCGGTTCCGCCCCGCCTGGATACTGTTCGCCGTCTCGTCCGCCATGGCGGGGCTGGGCAACGCCGTCTGGGGATGGTACGAGGTCGTGCTCGGCATTCCCGTGCCGACCCTCTCGCTGGCGGACTTCTGCTTCCTGCTCTTCGCCCCGCCCGCCATCGTCGGACTGCTGGTGCTGGCCAAGCGCCCGGTCACCAAGGCCGGCTGGATCTGCCTCGCCCTGGACGCGTGGCTGATCGCCGGATCGCTGCTGACCCTCTCCTGGAGCCTCGCCCTCGCGCACAGCGCGCAACTGAGCGGCGAGGGCGCCAGCGTGGCGCGTGCCGCGCTCTCCCTCGCCTACCCGCTGCTGGACATCGTCCTGGTCTCCATAGTGCTGGCACTGCATCTGAAGCGATCGCCGGCCCAGCGCTCCGCGATCAACACCGCCATCGCGGCGCTCGCCCTGACCGTGCTGTGCGACGCCCTGTTCACGCTGCCCGTACTGCGCCAGCACTACCGCTCCGGGCAGATCCTGGACGCCGGTTGGTTCGCGGGCTCGATCCTGCTGGCGTACGCCCCGTGGATCACCCGCCCCGTGTCCGCCTCCGGCGCCGACCGGTCGTCCGCCCAGCCCCGCCGCGGCGCGCCGCCCACCCGGCCCATCGCCGGCTCGCTCGCCGCGCTCGCGCCGTACCTGGCCGCCGCCGTGTGCACCCTGGGCGTGCTCTACAACGTCATGGACGGCAGTCCTGTCGACGGTACAGTGATCTTCACCGCCTGCGGTGTGGTGCTCGCCCTGGTCGTCCGGCAGGCGATCATGCTGCTCGACAACATCACCCTCACCCAGGAACTGGCGCAGAAGGAGAACCACTTCCGCTCGCTGGTGCAGAGCTCCAGCGACGTGATCATGATCGCCGCCCCGACCGGCATCCTGCGCTACGTCAGCCCGGCCGCCTCCGGGGTCTACGGCCGGGACGCCGACGAACTCGTCGGCTCCGAACTGGCCTCGCTCATCCACCCGGAGGACCTCGGCGCGGTCGTCCACGAGGTCCGCAGATTCCTGGCCGCCCCGGCCGGTGAGGAGCCGACCACCCGGATCGAGTGCCGGTTCCGCTCCGGCTCCGGCGACTGGCTCAACGTCGAGTCCACCATCAACCGCCACCACGGTGGGCTGATCTTCAACAGCCGCGATGTGACCGAACGGGTCCGTCTTCAGGCGCAGCTCCAGCACAACGCCGAGCACGACCCGCTGACCGATCTGCCCAACCGGGCCCTGTTCACCAAGCGCGTCCGGCACGCGCTGGGCGGCCGCCGCCGTACCGACGCGGGCACCGCCGTGCTCTTCATCGACCTCGACGGCTTCAAGGCGGTCAACGACACCGTCGGCCACCAGGCGGGCGACGAACTGCTGGTGCAGGCCGCCCGCCGGCTGCAGGAATCGGTCCGGTCCGGCTCCGGGGACTGCGCCGCCCGGCTCGGCGGCGACGAGTTCGCCGCCCTCATCGTCGGCGACGGCGATGACGACCACGCCGCCCGCGAATGCCACATCCTGGAGATCGCCGACCGGCTGCGGCTCGCGCTCTCCCAGCCCTACCGCGTGGAGGGCGGCACCGAGGTCCGGGTCGCGGCCAGCATCGGCGTCGCCTTCGCCGAGCCCGGCATCGGTTCCGGCGCCCTGATGCGCAACGCCGACCTGGCGATGTACCGCGCCAAGTCCGCCGGCAAGAACCGCGTCGAGCTGTACGCGCCGCAGATGCAGGCCGAGGTCGCGCGCCGCGCCGAGCTCGCCACCCGGCTGCGGGCCGCCCTGCACGAAGGCGAGTTCGTGCTGCTGCACCAGCCCGTCGCCGAGCTGGGCACCGGCCGGATCACCGCCGTCGCCGCCCAGCCGCGCTGGCGTTCGGCACAGGGCATCCTCTTCACCCCGGCCGAGTTCCTCCGCGTGGCATCCGGGGGTCCAGCCCGGACTGAGTTCGGGGGAGGCCGCGGCGGCAGCGGCGCCCAGGAGGCGGCCCGCATGGCCGAGCTGGGCCGCTGGACGCTGGAGGCGGCCGTCGAGCAGGCGGCCCGGCGACGGGCCGCGGGTCATGTGACCGCGGTCTCCGTCCGGCTCCCGGCCGGGCGCCTGGTGGACCGGGCCATGCCGCCGCGCGCCGTGGAGACCCTGCTGGCCAAGCACGGCCTGCCGTCCGGCGCGCTGATCCTGGAGCTGACCGACAGCGATCCGCGGGTGCCGTTGGACGAGTTGGAGCACCGTCTCGGCGCGCTGCGGCGGCTGGGCGTGCGGATCGCGCTGGACGGCTTCGGCGGCGGGTACGCGGCCCTGCGGGCCCTGAGGCGGCTGCCCGTCGATATCCTCAAGCTGGACCGCGGCCTGGTCGAGGGCGTGGTGGAGTCGTCCCGGCTGCACAAGATCACCTCGGGCCTGCTGCGGATCGCGGGCGATCTGGGGATGCAGTCCGTCGCGGAAGGGGTGGACCTGCCCGAGCAGATCGTGGCCCTGCGGGCCATGGGCTGCACCCACGCCCAGGGCCCGGCGTTCTCCGGGCCGCTGGACGAGAGCCGGCTGCGCCGGGCGCTGACCCGCGGGGCCTACGCGGTGCCGCGTACGGACGCGCCCGTGCTGGCCGCCGCGGCGCTCCCGGTGCGGCACGGCGGGGGGCACAGCGCGGCACTGAGCGCCGGCCCGGGCGGCGTTCCGCACGGGGGAATCCCGCACGGCAGCAGGCGCCCGGAGCCGCACACCCATCCCCCGTTGCGCTCAAATAATGAGACCCCCGTCCCACCCACTTGACACTTACCAGGTGTCGGGGAGAGGGTCGGAGCCATGCGCACCCGAATTCTCGTACTTGGAAAGCGCGTCGGCTGAGCAGGGCCGCCCATGAAGCCCTGCGGACCACTCCGACGCGCTCCCCTCGCTTGCCTCACGGCACGAGGGGTTTTTTCTTGCACAAGAACCTGACATACCCCCGCAAACTCAATCGGGGGGGCGCTCCACCGGCCCCCGCACACACCCTCATCCTCGAGAAGAGAACGCGATGACCGAGCAGGCCTCCGGGTCCCACCATCCGCAGCCGCGGACCCGTAGCGGCGGGCAGCAACAGCCCGCCACCGTCGAGCACGACGTCACGGGTGCGCAGTCCCTCATCCGCTCGCTGGAGGAGGTCGGGGCCGACACCGTGTTCGGGATCCCCGGCGGCGCCATCCTGCCCGCGTACGACCCGATGATGGACTCCTCGAAGGTCCGGCACGTCCTGGTCCGCCACGAGCAGGGCGCGGGCCACGCCGCCACCGGGTACGCCCAGGCGACCGGCAAGGTCGGGGTCTGCATGGCGACCTCGGGTCCGGGAGCCACCAACCTGGTCACCCCGATCGCCGACGCCCACATGGACTCCGTCCCGATCGTCGCCATCACCGGCCAGGTCTCCTCCAAGGCGATTGGCACGGACGCCTTCCAGGAGGCGGACATCTGCGGCATCACCATGCCGATCACCAAGCACAACTTCCTGGTCACCAAGGCCGAGGACATCCCGCGCACCATCGCCGAGGCGTTCCACATCGCCGCCACCGGCCGCCCCGGCCCGGTGCTCGTCGACATCGCCAAGGACGCCCTCCAGGCCCGCACCACCTTCGTCTGGCCCCCGCAGACCGATCTGCCCGGCTACCGCCCGGTGACCAAGCCGCACGCCAAGCAGATCCGTGAGGCCGCCCGGCTGATCACCCAGGCCAAGCGCCCGGTGCTGTACGTCGGCGGCGGCGTGATGAAGGCCGGTGCCACGGCGGAGCTGAAGGTGCTGGCGGAGCTGACCGGGGCGCCCGTCACCACCACGCTGATGGCGCTCGGCTCCTTCCCCGACACCCATCCGCAGCACCTGGGCATGCCGGGCATGCACGGCACGGTCGCCGCCGTCACCGCCCTGCAGAAGGCCGATCTGCTGGTGGCGCTCGGCGCCCGGTTCGACGACCGCGTCACCGGCAAGCTCGACTCCTTCGCCCCCCACGCCAAGGTGGTGCACGCCGACATCGACCCGGCGGAGATCGGCAAGAACCGCGTCGCCGACGTGCCGATCGTCGGCGACGCCCGCGAGGTCATCGCGGACCTGGTCGTCGCCGTCCAGGCCGAGCTGGACTCCTCCGGGCAGGCGGGGGCGCCGGCGCGGGATCGGTACGCCGAGTGGTGGCAGGACCTGAACCGCTGGCGCGAGACGTACCCGCTGGGCTACGACCTGCCCGAGGACGGCAGCCTCTCGCCCCAGCAGGTCATCCAGCGGATCGGCCAGCTCGCCCCCGAGGACACCATCTACGCGGCGGGCGTCGGCCAGCACCAGATGTGGGCCGCCCACTTCATCGACTACGACAAGCCCGCCACCTGGCTGAACTCCGGCGGCGCCGGGACGATGGGCTACGCGGTCCCGGCCGCGATGGGCGCCAAGGCCGGGCAGCCGGACCGCACGGTCTGGGCGATCGACGGCGACGGCTGCTTCCAGATGACCAATCAGGAGCTGGTCACCTGCGCGCTCAACAACATCCCGATCAAGGTCGCGATCATCAACAACGGCGCGCTGGGCATGGTCCGCCAGTGGCAGACGCTCTTCTACAACCAGCGCTACTCCAACACGGTGCTGCACTCGGGACCCGAGGCAGACGGCACACAGCCCAGCGCCGGCACCCGCGTCCCGGACTTCGTGAAGCTGTCCGAGGCCATGGGCTGCGTCGCACTGCGCTGCGAGAGCCCGGCCGAGCTGGACAAGGTCATCACCGAGGCCAACGCGATCAACGACCGCCCCGTGGTCATCGACTTCATCGTCCACGAGGACGCGATGGTCTGGCCGATGGTGGCCGCGGGCACCTCCAACGACGAGATCCAGGCGGCGCGCGGCGTCCGCCCGGACTTCGGCGACTACAGCGAAGACGACTGAGCGAAGACGACCGAGGAAGACACGAGCCCATGTCAAAGCACACGCTCTCCGTCCTGGTGGAGAACACTCCCGGCATCCTCGCCCGGATCGCCGCCCTCTTCTCCCGCCGGGGCTTCAACATCGACTCCCTCGCCGTCGGCGTCACCGAGCACCCCGACATCTCCCGGATCACCATCGTGGTGAACGTCGAGGAACTGCCGCTGGAACAGGTGACCAAGCAGCTCAACAAGCTCGTCAACGTGCTGAAGATCGTCGAGCTGGAGGACAGCTCCGCGATCCAGCGCGAACTCGTTCTGGTGAAGGTGCGCGCCGACAACGAGACGCGCTCCCAGATCGTCGAGATCGTCCAGCTGTTCCGCGCCAAGACCGTGGACGTCTCGCCGGAGGCCGTGACCATCGAGGCCACCGGCGGCGCCGACAAACTCGAAGCCATGCTGAAGATGCTGGAACCGTACGGCATCAAGGAGTTGGTGCAGTCCGGCACCATCGCCATAGGGCGTGGCGCGCGCTCCATCACCGACCGGAGCCTGCGCGCGCTCGACCGGTCCGCGTAGGCCCGCGGCCGAAACGGTCCACATCCGGACCGTAGGTCGAAACGGTCCGCACCTCGGACCGGATAGCGAGACCCCGCCCCGTTTCCCCACCCGCCCGTCATACGGTGGGACGCACAACCCGAAACTTTAGGAGATACCCGAAGTGGCCGAGCTGTTCTACGACGCCGACGCCGACCTGTCCATCATCCAGGGCCGCAAGGTCGCGGTTCTCGGATACGGCAGCCAGGGCCACGCCCACGCGCTGTCGCTGCGCGACTCGGGGGTCGACGTGCGGGTCGGCCTGCACGAGGGCTCCAAGTCCAAGGCCAAGGCCGAGGAGCAGGGCCTGCGCGTGGTCACCCCGGCCGAGGCGGCCGCCGAGGCCGACGTCATCATGATCCTGGTCCCGGACCCGATCCAGGCCAAGGTCTACGAGGAGTCCGTGAAGGACAACCTCAAGGACGGCGACGCGCTGTTCTTCGGCCACGGCTTCAACATCCGCTTCGGCTTCATCAAGCCGCCGGCCGGCGTCGACGTCTGCATGGTCGCCCCCAAGGGCCCGGGCCACCTGGTCCGCCGCCAGTACGAGGAGGGCCGCGGCGTGCCGTGCATCGCGGCCGTCGAGCAGGACGCCTCCGGCAGCGCGTTCCCGCTGGCCCTGTCCTACGCCAAGGCGATCGGCGGCACCCGCGCGGGCGTCATCAAGACCACCTTCACCGAGGAGACCGAGACCGACCTGTTCGGCGAGCAGGCCGTCCTGTGCGGTGGCACGGCGGCGCTGGTCAAGGCGGGCTTCGAGACGCTGACCGAGGCCGGCTACCAGCCGGAGATCGCGTACTTCGAGTGCCTCCACGAGCTGAAGCTGATCGTCGACCTCATGTACGAGGGCGGCCTGGAGAAGATGCGCTGGTCGATCTCCGAGACCGCCGAGTGGGGCGACTACGTCACCGGCCCGCGGATCATCACGGACGCCACCAAGGCGGAGATGAAGAAGGTGCTCGGCGAGATCCAGGACGGCACCTTCGCCAAGAAGTGGATGGACGAGTACCACTCGGGTCTGCCGAAGTACAACGAGTACAAGAAGGCGGACGGCGGCCACCTGCTGGAGACCACCGGCAAGGAGCTGCGCAAGCTGATGAGCTGGGTCGACGAGGAGGCGTAACGCCTCCCGGCGAGGGGCCGTGGTTCCGGGTACGCCCGGCCGCGGCCCCTCCGCTCGCCCCCGGCACGGCTGTGGGACCGGCTCGCCCGCCCGGCGCGGGCCGCGAAACCGGTGCACCCGGACCGCGCGGCGCCCCCCGCCTGCCCGCTTGGCGGGCAGGGCGGAGTCCCGCGCGCGGGGCTAGGCCGCGGGCGTGTGCCGCGCGGCGGAGCCGCTGCGGGGCGGCGGGGGCTTGAGGGCGCCGCCCTGGAGCCCCCGCCGCCCCGGTCGGGGGCCCGGGGAACGGCTCCGCCTGGGTGCGGGGTGCGCTGTTCCCGGTGTCAGGGCGGGTGGGTGGGGAAGGCCACGACCGGGTGATACTTCCGCCACGGCGCAAGACTCCCGCCCGTCCGCCACTACACTGCACTCCACAAGCGCGTTCAGGCTCACAGCGTCGTGCGTCTTCCGCGCGGCTGCCCCCTTCACCGCCTTCGGCCGTCGGGACGGTCGTCCGCGAAGGACTAGTGAGGACTGAGGACCCCGTGAGCACTGCTTCGTCCAGCAAACCCGTTGTACTGATCGCCGAGGAGCTGTCGCCCGCCACGGTCGACGCCCTGGGGCCGGACTTCGAGATCAGGCACTGCAACGGCGCGGACCGCGCCGAGCTGATCCCCGCCGTCGCCGACGTCGACGCCATCCTGGTGCGCAGCGCGACCAAGGTCGACGCCGAGGCCATCTCCGCCGCGAAGCGGCTGAAGGTCATCGCCCGCGCGGGCGTCGGTCTGGACAACGTCGACGTCGCGGCCGCAACCAAGGCCGGCGTGATGGTCGTCAACGCGCCGACCTCCAACATCGTCACCGCCGCCGAGCTGGCCTGCGGCCTGCTGGTCGCCACCGCGCGCAACATCCCGCAGGCCAATGCCGCGCTCAAGAACGGCGAGTGGAAGCGCAGCAAGTACACCGGTGTGGAGCTGAGCGAGAAGACGCTCGGCGTCGTGGGCCTCGGCCGGATCGGCGTGCTGGTCGCCCAGCGGATGTCCGCCTTCGGAATGAAGATCGTCGCGTACGACCCGTACGTGCAGCCGGCGCGAGCCGCGCAGATGGGGGTCAAGCTGCTCTCCCTGGACGAGCTCCTGGAGACGGCCGACTTCATCACGGTGCACCTGCCCAGGACGCCCGAGACGCTCGGCCTGATCGGCGACGAGGCGCTGCACAAGGTCAAGCCCGAGGTGCGGATCGTCAACGCCGCCCGTGGCGGGATCGTGGACGAGGAGGCGCTGGCCAGTGCCCTGAAGGAGGGCCGGGTCGCGGCCGCGGGTCTGGACGTGTTCTCCAAGGAACCGTGCACCGAGTCCCCGCTGTTCGAGTTCGACAACGTGGTCGTCACCCCGCACCTGGGCGCCTCCACCGGCGAGGCCCAGGAGAAGGCGGGTATCGCCGTCGCCCGGTCCGTCCGGCTGGCGCTGGCCGGCGAGCTGGTCCCGGACGCGGTCAACGTCCAGGGCGGGGTCATCGCCGAGGACGTCAAGCCGGGGCTGCCGCTGGCGGAGAAGCTCGGCCGGATCTTCACCGCGCTGGCCGGCGAGGTCGCGGTCCGGCTCGATGTCGAGGTGTACGGCGAGATCACCCAGCACGACGTCAAGGTGCTCGAACTCTCCGCGCTCAAGGGTGTGTTCGAGGACGTCGTCGACGAGACCGTGTCCTACGTCAACGCGCCGCTGTTCGCGCAGGAGCGCGGCGTGGAGGTCCGGCTCACCACCAGCTCCGAGTCGTCCGAGCACCGCAACGTGGTGACCGTGCGCGGCACCCTGGCGGGCGGCGGCGAGATCGCGATCTCCGGCACGCTGGCCGGGCCGAAGCACGTGCAGAAGATCGTCGCGGTCGGCGACCACGACGTGGACCTCGCGCTCGCGGACCACATGGCGTTCTTCCACTACACCGACCGCCCCGGCGTGGTCGGCACCCTCGGCCGCATCCTGGGCGAGGCGGGCATCAACATCGCCGGTATGCAGGTCTCGCGGGCGACGGCGGGCGGTGCCGCGATGGTGGCGCTGACCGTGGACGACACCATCCCGGCGGCCGTCCTCGGCGAGATCGCCGAGGAGATCGGCGCCACGAGCGCACGCTCGGTCAACCTGGTCGACTGACCGGCCGGCACAACGCACCCCACGGGGCCCGGCACTCGCACCGCGCGAGGGCCGGGCCCCGTCGCGTTCCCCGCTTGCCCTCACATTTTTTTCATCACGTGTTGAATAGTGCGCGCGCCGTCGTTACGCTGGGCGCTAAGTGGAGAAAATTCATCCACCTGATGGGTTGTTTCCTACCGGCCACCGGAGGTCCGCCATGCGCGCCGACGCCCAGCGAAACCGCGAGAAGCTGCTGCGAGCCGCCCGTGAGGTCTTCGTGGACCTGGGCCCGGACGCCCCACTGGAGGAGATCGCGCAACGCGCGGGCGTCGGCATCGCCACGCTCTACCGGCGGTTCCCCGAGCGCGCCGCCCTGATCGAGGCGGTCGCCGCCGATGTGCTCACCGCGCTCGGCCGTGCCGCGTGGTCGGCGCTGTCAGAGGAGGCCGACCCCGCCGAGGGCCTGCGCCGGTACGCCCACGCCGCGCTCGATCTCAAGGTCGGTGCCGTGATGCCCGTCCTGTCCGGCCGGTTCGACCTGGACGAGGTGCTGGGCGGGGTCCACACGGACGCGGTCGACGCGGTCCAGGAGATGCTCACCCGCGCCCAGCGGGCGGGCCTGATCCGCGACGACGCGGCCTTCGGCGACTTCGCCCTGATGATCGTCCGGCTGAGCCGGCCACTGCCCGGTGGCGTCGTCCCGTACGACGACGCCCTCGCGCACCGCCAGCTGGATCTCTACCTCGACGGTCTGCGCGCGCCCGGCGCCCCCCGGCCCGAGGGCGGCCCGCCCGGGCCCGCGATCGACGCCGACGCCTTCAAGCGGCTCCGGTCCCGCATCGCCGGTGGCTCCTCGGTCGACCCGGCCTCCCCGGCGTAACCCGCCACGCCCCGCGACATCCCCACGGCCTCCCCACACCCCACGGCCTCCCACGCCTGACGACATGTTCCGCCTGACGAAAGGCAGCGTCATGAGCACGGACACCGGCACCACCTCCGCCGCCGCGGCCGCCAAACGCCGCTGGTCGGCCCTGATCTTCATCGGCCTCGCCCAGCTGATGATCGTCCTCGACATCACCATCGTGAACATCGCCCTGCCCTCCGCGCAGCGGGACCTGGGCGTCTCCGACGGCGACCGGCAGTGGGTCATCACCGCGTACACCCTGGCCTTCGGCAGTCTGCTGCTGCTCGGCGGCCGGATAGCCGACTACACCGGACGCCGCCGCGCCTTCCTCGTCGGACTGCTCGGCTTCGCCGCGGCCTCGGCGCTCGGCGGCGCCGCCCCCGGGTTCGGGGTGCTGCTCGCCGCCCGCGCGCTCCAGGGCGCGTTCGCCGCGCTGCTCGCCCCCTCGGCGCTGTCGCTGCTCGCGGTGAGCTTCACCGAACCGCGCGAACGCGCCAAGGCGTTCGGCATCTTCGGCGCCATCGCGGCCGGCGGCAGCGCGATCGGCCTGGTGCTGGGCGGCCTGCTGACCGAGTACCTCGACTGGCGCTGGTGCCTGTACGTGAACGTTCCGATCGCCGTCATCGCGGCCTTCGGCCGGTATGTGCTCCCCGCCGACTCGCCCGCCGGCGGCGGGACCCGCCTGGACGTCCCCGGCGTCCTGCTGGCCGTCTCCGGCCTGGTGGCCGTGGTGTACGGGTGCAGTGAGGCCGAATCGGAGGGCTGGGACTCCGCCGCCGTCATCGGTCTGCTCGTCCTGGGCGCGGCCCTGCTCGCCGCCTTCGTCCTCGTGGAGCGCCGGGTGGCCCAGCCGCTGCTGCCGCTGCGGGTGGTGCTGGACCGCACCCGTGGCGCCGCCTACCTCGCCGTCGGGCTGTCGGTGGTCGGGATGTTCGCGCTGTTCCTCTTCCTCACGTACTACATGCAGCTGGTCAAGGGCTACTCGGCGATGCTCACCGGCGCCGCCTTCCTGCCCATGACCGCCGCCGTACTGGCCGGTGCGGGCGGTGTCGCCGCCCGGCTCATCCCCAGGGTGCCGCCGCGGGTGCTGATCGCCCCCGGACTGCTGCTCGCCGCCGCCGGTGTGGCGCTGCTGATACCTCTGGAGCCCGACAGCTCGTACGCCGCGGGGGTACTGCCCGCCGAGCTGCTGGTCGGCTTCGGCATGGGCCTGGTGATGGCTCCCTCGATGAACTACGCGACCCACGGCGTACAGCCCGAGGACGCCGGCATCGCCTCCGCGAGCGTCAACACCGCCCAGCAGATCGGCGGTTCGATCGGCACCGCGCTGCTGAACACCCTCGCGACCAGCGCCACCACCGACTACGTGACCGACAAGCTCGCCCAGCGGCAGCCGATGACCCCGGAGCTGCGGAAGGCGGGTCTGGTCGAGGGTTTCACCCACGCGTTCGGGTACGCCTCGGCGATCCTCGTCGTGGCCGCGGCGGCGGTGGCGGTGCTGATGAACACCCCGCGCCCGAAGGGGGGTTCCGGCGCCACCGACGCCGAGCCGCTGGCCGTCCACATGGGCTGACCGCCCGCGCCGCACCCGCACCCGCGTCGCCGCCCCGCGCCGGAGGAGCCTGCCCGCTCAGGCCCCTCCGGTGGCCGCGTTCGCGACCCGCAGACTCATCTGTTCCTGGCTGCGGTCCCGCTGGGTCGGGTTGAACGACATCACCATGCACCGCCGCTGGTCCCGGGTGGCGAAGGCGAACGACGCGTAGCCGTACTGCTCACCGGTCTTGCCCCAGAAAGTGATCCCGTTGACGGTCACCGTCTGCAGCCCGGTGCTGTACCGCGCCGGGCCGCCGTCGACCATGCGCACGTCGTCGGGCGGCATCGTGAACATCACCCGCAGCACGTGCGGCGGCAGCAGCGCGCCGGAGAACAGCGCGTGCGTGAACCGCGTCAGGTCGTCGGTGGTGGAGATCATCTCGCCCTCGCCCCAGGAACCCGAGGGGTTGATCTCGGTGATGTCCCGCAGCCCGCCGTCGGACATCCGCAGATAGCCGTGCACACGCGGGCCGTGGATACGGCGCTCGTCGCCGGGCACCGAGGTGTCGCACAGGCCCAGCGGGCGCAGGATCCGGTGGGCGATCTCCTCGCCGTACGGGCGGCCGGTCAGCTCCTGGATGACCAGCGCGGCCAGGACGTAGTTGATGCCGCGGTACTCCTGCTTCGTACCGGGAGCGAACTTCAGCTCCCTGCCGCCGTCGGTCACCAGGGCCACGAGCTGTTCGGGCGTCCACTGGTCGAAGCGGTGCGCGAAGACCTTCTCCGGAGTGTCGCGTGCCGGCACGCCGCGCTCGTTCGGCAGCCCGCTGCTGTGGCTGAGCAGATGGGCCAGGGTGATGGTGCCGTATCCGGCGGGGAGCAGACCGGGCAGACAGCGCCGGACGGGTGTGTCGAGGCAGACGCGGCGTTCGGCGACCAGTTGCAGCGCGACCGTGGCGACGAACATCTTGGTGATGCTGCCGATCCGGACCTTGTCGCCGGCCCTGACGGGACGTCCGGACCTCAGGTCGGCCACCCCTGACGTGCCGTACCAGCGGCCCGCGGAGCCACTGACCTGTAACTGGGCGGCGGTGGCCGGCGGATGCTCCAGATCGCCGATCGCGGCCCGCAGCGCCGCAGGGTTCAGCGGCGGCAGGGCGGCGGGGGAGCCGGGGGCGGACGCAGGGGTGGAGGCGCCGGCCGCGGTCGCGCGCCCGGCCGGAAGGCCGACGGCGGCCAGGGCGGTACCGGCCGCGGCCGCCCCCAGCAGGGCGCGCCGCGATGCGGGGGAGTGGTGTGTCGTCGTCATGCCCCCACCCTGGCGGCCGCGCACGCCCGCGGCCATGGGGGATCTCCCCGACCAGCCCCTGAGGGGCACAGTAAGGGTGGGCGGGCGCCCTGCGTTGCCAGGTTGCCGGGGCGGCGCCCGGCCCCGATTGACCTTGCCCCAGCGTCAACCCCCATCGTGCGGGGCACCGGGCGCGGTGCCCGGGACGGAGGAAGACCTGTGGAGCATCTCAGCATCGGCGCGTTCGGCCGCGAGGCGCGGCTGTCCGCCAGGGCGTTGCGGCTGTACGACCGGCTGGGCCTGCTGGCCCCGCACCGGGTCGACGAGGACACCGGCTACCGCTGGTACCGCGCCGACCAGGTGGAGCGGGCCCGGCTGCTGGCGCTGCTGCGCCGGCTCGACATGCCGCTCGCACGGATCGCGACGGTGCTGGAGCTGCCGGGGCCCGAGGCGGCGGACGAGATCGCCGCGTACTGGGCCGAGGTCGAGGAGCGCGTCGCGGGCCGCCGGGCCCTGGCCGTCCACCTCCGTGACCGACTGTCAGGCAGGAGGCCCTACATGTACGACATCGTCACCCGCGATGTGGCGGAGCAGACCGTTCTCGCCGTCCGCAGGCATCTGCTCAACCCCGAGCTGCCCGCTTGGATCGACGCGACGCTCCACCGGCTGGAGAACGCGGCACGCGACGAGTGCGGCGGCGTCGCCGGTGACCCGTTCGTCGTCTACTACGCGGACGTGAGCGAGGACAGCGACGGGCCGGCCGAGGCGTGTGTGCCGGTGGCCGACCCGGATGCGGCGCGCGCGTACGCGGCAGCCCACCCGGCCGTCGAGGTGCGGCGGGAACCGGCTCGCCGTGAGGCGTACACCCGGCTGACCAAGGCGCAGGTCGACTACCCGCAGATCAACTCGGCCTACGAGGGGGTCGAGCGCTGGATCGCCGAACAGGGGCTGACGGCCGGCGGGCCCTGCCGCGAGGTGTACTTCGCGGACTGGGACGCCGCGGAACCCACCGACGAGGTGTGCGACGTGGCCTACCCGCTGGGCTGACCCGGCGACGTCCCGGCCCCCTCGCGCAGTCGCACGACGGCGGGAGGGGCGCCGGGTGCTCCCGCGGAAGGCGAATCGGGTTCCGGCCCGCCCCGCGCCTTCGGTGCGACGCCGACCGCACCTGGGCGCACCTCCTGGGGGCACCTCTGGGGGTACCACCCAGCGGCCGCGCTGGGGGAGGAGTCCGAAGGGAGGCAGCGCCGGGGGAGCGACGGCCCCGGCGCGCACCCGACCGGCCACGCCCGCCCCCCTCACACGCAACGGCCGCGGCGCGGAACCGGGTTACCCCAGCCGGGCCGCCTTCAGCGCCATGTGCAGCAGCAGCCGGTCCTCGCCCGCGTCGAGGTCGAGTCCGGTCAGCTGCTCCACCCGCGACAGCCGGTAGTACAGCGTCTGCCGGTGGATGCCGAGGGTCTGCGCTGCGCGCCCCGCCTGCCCGGCGCAGTCCAGGAACACCTCGGCGGTGCGCGCCAGTTCGGCGTGCGCTCGCTCCAGCAGCGGCCGGACGGCCGGGTCCGGGCCGGTGCCCGACAACCCGGTCAGCAGGCGGTACGGCCCCACCTCCGTCCACGCCGCCACCGGGCCCAGCCGTGGCTCCGCCCGCGCCGCCCGGGCGGCGGCCCGCGCCTCCCGCCACGCGGCGGGCAGCTCCTCCAGCCCGCGCCGCGGATCGCTGACGCCCGCCGCGGCGGGCCGTCCGGCCACCGTCTCGGCGGCGCCGGTCCGCAGGTCAGAGGCTCCGGCGGCCCCGGTCATCGCGGCACCCCCCGGCCCGGTCCCCGCCCCCGCGGCCCCCGGCGTCCCGGCCCCGGCCGCGGCAGCCGCCGCGGTCCCGTTGCCCGCCGCTCGCGGGGCCCGCAGCAGCTGCTCACCCGCCGTACGCGCCGGATCCAGCGCCCCGGCCGTCCGCAACCGCACCAGCGCGGCCAGGTCGCGCCCGGTGGCCTCCGGCGGTCCGCCGCCGCTCTCCCCGGCGCGACCGGCCGCCGCGGCGGACGGCACCGCGCACACCGCCGCCACCCCCGGCACGTTCGGCGCGGGCGAGGTCTCGCCGTCGCCGTCGTCCGGGCTCCACGGGGTCACCGCCACCACCGCCAGCGGACCGTCCGCCACCTGGCGCAGGGCCTCCCGCAGTCCGGCGCGCGCCGCCTCCCGGCCGCCCGGCGGGCCCGCCAGCAGGGCCCGCAGGAGTTCGCCGAGCTCCACGTCCGCCCGCGCCTCCGCCGCGAGCAGCTTGCCGATCCGGGCCGCCGTCTCCATGGCCTGCGCGAGCCGCGGGTCCGGCGGGACGCCGGGCCCGCCCAGCTCCAGATCCGACAGATGCCCGTCGTCCAGCAGCCACACATAGCCGCGCACGATGCCCCGGTGCAGCGCGGGCAGGCAGAGCCGGCCCATGAAGACGCCCGCCGCCGGGTCCGGCGGGATGCGCAGCGGAGCCTGGGCCCGCGCGATGCCGAAGCCCTCGAACCAGGCGCGCACCGCCGCCGTCGACCGCCGCTGGAGGATCGACCGGGTACGCACCGGGTCCAGCGCGAGCTCGCCGATGCCGCCCTCGCTGTCGTGCGCGCCGAACGCGATCAGCGCGAAGTCGCGGTCCTCCAGCGTCGCGGGCGCGCCGAGCGTGGCGGAGACCTCGTCCACGAGCTGCTGATAGTCGCCGCGCATCGGCCGCGCCGCCCCTTCCTGACACTCCCGGGCCGGGGGTGTCGCCCGAACGAACAGAACCCTCACTGCCATTGTCATACATCTGTATGAGATCTCGGCCACGAACGCGTGACAGCTGTCGATGGCCCGGGCCCGGAGAGATCCTTAGGTTTCACGGTGGCTCGATTTGCTCGCGCGGCCCCGTCGCCGCGGTCACCCGAAGAACACCACAACGGAGGTGCCCCGTGCTGGGTCCCGTGTTGCTCGCCGCATCGCGCAGCGACGCCATCCGCCGTATCGTCTCGGCCACGCCGGTCACCCGCCCGGTGGTGGACCGCTTCGTGGCCGGCGAGCGGCTGGACGAGTCCATGTCGGCCGTGCGGGCGCTGTCCGGCCGCGGCATGGAGGTCACCCTGGACCACCTCGGTGAGGACATCACCGACCCGGCCGAGGCGCTGCGCAACCGCGACGCGTACCTCGCGCTGACCGAGGCGCTCAAGGGCGAGGGCCTGGGCGAGCGCGCCGAGATGTCGGTGAAGCTGTCCGCCTTCGGGCAGGCGCTGCCCGGCGGCCACGACCTGGCGCTGGCCAATGTCACCCCGGTCGTGGAGGCCGCCGCGGAAGCCGGCACCACCGTCACCCTCGACATGGAGGACCACACCACGGTCGACTCCACGCTGGCGATCCTGGCCGAGCTGCGCAAGCGCTTCCCGCAGACCGGCGCCGTCGTCCAGTCCTATCTGTTCCGCACCGAGGACGACTGCCACGCGCTGGCCGGGGAAGGCTCCCGGGTGCGGCTGGTGAAGGGCGCGTACAAGGAGCCCGCGAGCGTCGCGTTCCAGGACAAGCGCGAGGTGGACAGGGCGTATGTGCGCTGCCTGAAGATCCTGATGGCGGGCGAGGGCTACCCCATGATCGGGTCGCACGACCCCCGGCTGATCGCCATCACCCAGGAACTGGCCCGCTCCTACGGGCGCAAGCTGGACGAGTACGAGTTCCAGATGCTGTACGGCATCCGCGAGGCCGAGCAGGAGCGGCTCGTAGCGGAAGGTCACCGTATGAGGGTTTACGTCCCGTATGGCACAGACTGGTATGGGTACTTCATGCGGCGGCTCGCCGAGCGCCCCGCCAACCTCACGTTCTTCCTGCGGTCGCTCGTCAGCCGCGGCTGATCTGCTGACCCGCGGCTGATCTGCGTGACCCGCGGTTGATCCGCTGACCCGCGGCCCACCCGCCGCCGATCCGCCGCCCCAGAACCTCCGTACGCCCCGTACGACCCGACGATCGAAGGAGACAACGGCCACCATGGACGCTGTGACCCAGGTCCCCGTGCCGGTGAACGAGCCGGTCCACACCTACGCCCCCGGTAGCCCCGAGCGGCAGCGGCTCGAAGCCAAGCTCAAGGAGCTGGCCGACAACCCGATCGAGCTGCCGATGACCATTGGCGGCGAGAGGCGGATGGGCGGCGGCGAGCGCTTCGACGTGGTGCAGCCGCACAACCACTCCGCCGTTCTCGGTACGTACGCCAACGCCACGCAGGCGGACGCGCAGGACGCCGTCGACGCCGCCCTGGCCGCCGCCCCGGCCTGGCGCGCGCTGAGCTTCGACGACCGCGCCGCGATCATCCTCAAGGCCGCGGACCTGCTGGCCGGCCCGTGGCGCGAGACGCTGGCCGCCTCCACCATGCTCGGCCAGTCCAAGACCGCCCAGCAGGCCGAGATCGACACGCCCTGCGAGCTGGTCGACTTCTGGCGCTTCAACGTCCACTTCGCCCGCCAGATCATGGCCGAGCAGCCGATGGCCAACGCCCCGGGCGTGTGGAACCGCAGCGACCACCGGCCGCTGGAGGGCTTCGTCTACGCGATCACGCCCTTCAACTTCACCGCCATCGCCGGCAACCTGCCGACCGCGCCCGCCCTGATGGGCAACGTGGTGGTCTGGAAGCCGTCCCCGACCCAGACCCACGCCGCCGTGCTGCTGATGCAGCTGCTGGAGGAGGCCGGTCTGCCGAAGGGCGTCATCAACCTGGTGACCGGCGACGGCAAGGACGTCTCCGAGGTGGCGCTGAACCACCCCGACCTCGCGGGCATCCACTTCACCGGCTCGACCAGGACCTTCCAGTACCTGTGGAAGACCGTCGGCACCAACATCGAGAAGTACAAGACCTACCCGCGGCTGGTCGGCGAGACCGGCGGCAAGGACTTCATCGTCGCCCACCCGTCCGCCGACCCGGCGGTGCTCAAGACGGCGATGACCCGCGGCGCCTTCGAGTTCCAGGGCCAGAAGTGCTCCGCCGCCTCCCGCGCCTACGTGCCGCGCTCCATCTGGGAGAACGGCTTCAAGGAGGAGTTCGCGGCCGAGGTCGACTCGCTCACCATGGGTGACGTCGCCGACCTGTCGAACTTCATGTCCGCGGTCATCGACGAGCGCTCGTTCGCCAAGAACAAGGCCGCCATCGACCGGGCCAAGGCCGACCCGACCATCGAGGTCGTCGCCGGCGGCACGTACGACGACAGCGAGGGCTACTTCGTCCGCCCGACGGTCCTGGTCTCCACCGACCCGGAGAACGAGATCTTCAAGGACGAGTACTTCGGCCCGATCCTGGGCGTGTACGTCTACGAGGACGCCGAGTACGACGCGATGCTCCAGCAGATGGAGTCCGCCTCCGCCTACGGTCTCACCGGCTGCGTCATCGCCCAGGACCGCGCCGCCGCCGCGGCCACCTGCGAGGCGCTGCGCTTCGCCGCGGGCAACTTCTACATCAACGACAAGCCCACCGGTGCCGTCGTCGGCCAGCAGCCGTTCGGCGGTGGCCGCGCCTCCGGCACCAACGACAAGGCGGGCGCCAAGCAGAACCTGATGCGCTGGACCTCCACGCGCTCCATCAAGGAGACCCTGGTTCCGCCGACCGACTACCGCTACCCCCACATGGGCTAACGGTCCCGCGTTCCACCGATGACGACCGCCCCCGGGCCGGCCACCGCGCCGCCCGGGGGCGGTCGTCATGTCGGCGCCCGCGGCGATGCCGTCTCAGATAGTAGGAAGTCCGAATAACTGTGCAGACAGCACGGCCCGACTGCCTTACTTTTGTGGAAGCCGAACGTCTCGCTCCATCCAGCGATGGCGGCGCGGCCCGGTGCCCGCGCAGGTGATCCCTGCCGCACCCTGGCCCCCGCCCTTTCCGGCGTCCACCTTCTCGGGTTCGACCGCAAGAGGAGACGTGACCCATGGCCGAGACCGCTGTCCGCAAGATCCGCGCCGTTCGCCGCCGTGCCACCGACGAAGCCGACCGCAAGAACGCCGCCGCGGCGCTCCAGCGCGCGCTCGACCGCCGTGACAACGGTGGTGCCACAGGGCACTGACCGCACCGGTCAGCGGCCGCGCCGCACGGTGAAGTGGTCCACCCGCTCGCCCGACTCGGCGAGCGCGGTGACCCGCAGCGCCGGCCGGCCGCCCGGCTCGGCCTCGACCGCCAGGAACGAGAAGCCCGTGTAGCGCACGCGCGACCACTCCACCGCCTCCGGCGCCTTCTCCCGGTCCTTCGTCCAGTGGTACGTGTCCACTTGGCCGAGTTCCTTCTCGTGCCCCTCGTAACTGTCGGGGACGGGGAAGGAGTAGAGCTTGGCCCCGGCGCCGCCCGCGGTGACGTACACCGTGCCGTCGCGCGTCGGATCGGTGGTCTCGCCGATGGACACCCGCCGGCCCACCGCGCCGTGCCGGATGGCGTCGGTCCGCTCGTAGATGTGGTTGTGGCCGTTGACCACCAGGTCCACCCGGTGCTTGTCGAACAACGGCACCCACGCGTCGCGTACCCCGCCGTCCGAGGCGTGCGCGGAGGTGGTGGAGAACGCGCAGTGGTGGAAGAAGACGACGATGAAGTCGATGCCGTCGTCGCCGCGCAGCCGCCCCAGCGTCCGGTCCAGCCAGCGCGTCTGACGGCCGCCGGTGCAGCCGCGGTTGGCGGGGATCTCGTGGCTGACGTCGTTGGCGTCCAGCGCGACGACGCCCACGTTGCCGTAGGTGAAGGAGTACACGCCGGGCGCCTTGCGGGGGTCGGGGCCGGACTCGGGCAGCGACCAGCGGGCGAGTTGGCCGCCGTAGCCGTCGGGGGAGTACCACGCCTCCATGTCGTGGTTGCCGGTCGTCACCATCCACGGCACCCGCGAGGCCACCGACTCGGTCTGGGCGAGGAACTGGTCCCACACGCGGGCGTCGTAGGTGTCCGCGTCCGTGCCGTGCCCGGAGGAGTCGGCGTAGCAGATGTCTCCGGCGTGCAGGTGGAACGACGGGTTCTGCCCCAGGATCAACTGGTCGTTGGCGAGCGCGTCGTAGCTGACGCCCTGGTCGCCGAAGGCCGTGAAGACGAACCTCTCCGCCTTCGCCGGCGCGGTGCGGAACGTACCCAGGGTGCCGAAGCGGCGCGGGTCCGCCGGGTCGAAGCCGTCGTGGCCGGCGCCGTAGTAGTAGGTGGTGCCCGGCCGCAGCCCGTCCAGTGCGGCGTGCAGATACAACTGGTCGACGCTCGGCAGCTTTTCGCTGAGCGGCGGGGTGTGCAGCGGGCGGACCTCCGCCTCGATCTTGCGGCTGAGCTCCCACGGCCTGAGCCCGACTCGTACGTACGGCCTGCGCACCGCGAACGGCACCTGCCAGGAGATCCGCATCTGCGTCCGCGGATCGGCGCCGAACGCCAGATGGCGGCCGAACGGCGCCACCAGCGAGCCGTCCACGCGGGTCGCCGCCGTCGAGGGCACCAGGGTGGGCGCCGGGGACGCGGACGGCGACGGGGCGTCGCACGCGGCGCCGCTCAGCAGTCCCGCGCCCGCCACGCCGCCCGCCCCCGCCGCACCGGTCCGCAGCAGCCGTCTGCGGGAGAACCGCTCGCGCAGATACGCGTGCTGCTCGGCCATCGACATACGGCTGGCGAGGTGGTCGGGGATGCCGGTCCGTGGCGTGTCCATGGATCGTGACGGTGCCAGGCCGCGGCGACAGCGCGCGGTATTCCGGGTGAACGCGGCGCGTACGGCGCCCCATGAGTCCGAATGGCGGACGTCGAGTGTCATGCAATGGGACGCGGAGTAGGGTCCCGGTATGTCTCGCAGCATTCGCCTCGCAGTGATCCCCGGTGACGGTATCGGCCGGGAAGTCGTGGCCCAGGGCCTGAAGGTGCTCTCCGCCGTCCTTCCTCAGGACGTGAAGCTGGAGACCCGGGAGTACGATCTCGGCGCCAAGCGCTGGCACGCCACCGGCGAGACCCTGCCGGACGCGGAGCTGGAGTCGCTCAAGCAGCACGACGCCATCCTGCTGGGCGCCATCGGCGACCCGTCCGTACCGTCGGGCGTCCTGGAGCGCGGGCTGCTGCTCAAACTGCGCTTCGCCTTCGACCACTACGTCAACCTGCGCCCCTCGAAGCTGTTCCCGAACACGGCCACCCCGCTGGCCGGACGCCCCGACATCGACTTCGTCGTGGTCCGTGAGGGCACCGAGGGCCCGTACACCGGCAACGGCGGGTCCTTGCGCACCGGCACCCCGGCCGAGGTCGCCACCGAGGTCAGCGTCAACACCGCCTACGGTGTGGAGCGCGTGGTGCGCGACGCCTACGAGCGGGCCCAGGCCCGCCCGCGCAAGAAGCTGACGCTGGTCCACAAGAACAACGTCCTGGTCTACGCCGGCCACATGTGGAAGAAGATCTTCGACAAGGTGGGCGAGGAGTACCCCGACGTCGCCACCGACTACCTGCACGTGGACGCGGCGACGATCTTCTTCGTCACCCAGCCCGAGCGGTTCGACGTGATCGTCACCGACAACCTCTTCGGCGACATCCTCACCGACCTGGCCGCCGCCGTGACCGGCGGCATCGGGCTCGCCGCGAGCGGCAACGTCAACCCCACCGGCGCCTTCCCGTCGATGTTCGAGCCGGTCCACGGCTCCGCGCCGGACATCGCGGGCACCGGAAAGGCCGACCCCACCGCGGCGGTCCTGTCGGTGGCCCTGCTGCTGAGGCACCTGGGGTACGAGGGCGAGGCGGACCGGATCGAGGCGGCCGTCGCGGCCGACCTCGCCGAGCGCGACCCGGCGGCGCCGCGCACCACCGACCAGATCGGCGACGCGCTCGCCACCGCCGTCACGAACTGAGTCGCTGTGGTGGGCTACCGCGCGGTTGGGTGCGACCATCGACCCATTCCGCGCGGTGGCGTTCCCATGCCGCTCCCGCGCGGGCGATAATCGAACGTGGAGCCGCGCCACTCAGGCTGGGGGGAAACTCGGACGTCCTAGTATCTTGACGGGACGTACCAGGCGAGCGCGGTTCGCGACGACGAAGGTGAAGGACACGTAACACATGACGACGACCACGATCGCGCTCAAGCCCTCCCCGCATCCGCTGTCCGACGCGGAGCGGGAGCAGATCCTGGCGAACCCCGGCTTCGGCCGGCACTTCACCGACCACATGGTCACGATCCGGTGGACGGAGGGCTTGGGCTGGCACGACGCCCAGCTCGTTCCGTACGCGCCGCTGTCGATCGACCCGGCCAACATGACCCTGCACTACGCGCAGACCATCTTCGAGGGGCTCAAGGCCTACCGCCAGCCCGACGGCGGCGTCGCGACCTTCCGCCCCGAGGAGAACGCCAGGCGCTTCCAGGACTCCGCCCGCCGGATGGCCATGCCCGAGCTGCCCGTGAAGACCTTCGTGGCGGCGTGCGACGCGCTCATCACCCAGGACAAGGCGTGGGTTCCGGGCCACGGTGAGCAGTCGCTGTACCTGCGGCCGTTCATGTTCGCCACCGAGGTCGGGCTCGGCGTCCGGCCGTCGAACGAGTACCTGTTCATCGTGATCGCCTCGCCCGCCGGGGCGTACTTCCCCGGCGGTGTGAAGCCGGTCTCGGTCTGGCTCTCCGAGGAGTACGTGCGCGCCTGCCCCGGCGGCACCGGCGCGGCCAAGGCCGGCGGCAACTACGCCGCCTCCCTCGTCGCCCAGGCGCAGGCCGCCGACCACGGCTGCGACCAGGTGGTCTGGCTCGACGCGATCGAGCGCCGCTGGATCGAGGAGATGGGCGGCATGAACCTGTACTTCGTGTACGGGGACCGCATCGTGACCCCCGAGCTCACTGGTTCGCTGCTGCCGGGCATCACCCGCGCCTCGCTGCTCCGGATCGCCGCGGACCTGGGATACGAGGTCTCCGAGGGCCGGATCTCGGTGGAGGACTGGCGGAACGGCAACGCCGACGGCTCGCTGACGGAGGTGTTCGCCTGCGGTACGGCCGCGGTGATCACGCCGGTCGGCTCGGTGAAGTCCGCCCGCGGCGACTGGACGGTCGCGGACGGGCAGCCGGGCGAGGTGACGATGAAGCTGCGCAAGGCGCTGCTGGACATCCAGACGGGCGCGGCGCCGGACACGCACGGCTGGATGCACGAGATCCGCTGATCGCGGTCGACCACGGCTGAGGCCCGTACCGATGGTGCGGGCCTCAGCCGTGCCTGGGGCTCCGTCCCGAACCCCGGTCCTCAAACCCCGGACGGATGGGAAACCGAGGACTTCGCGCGGACCGGGGCCGCCGGGTGCGGGTCACGGGCCGTCAGGGCCGCGTACGCGACCGCCGTCACCGCCGCCGACAGCAGGAAGCTGACGTCGATACCGCCGGTGTGCGCGAGCAGCGGGCCGCTGTAGAGCGGGGTGGCCACCGCCGCCAGGCCCACCGCCGCGCCCAGCGCCCAGGCCGCCGTGGCGCGCACGTGCCAGCCCGCCCTGTACCAGTAAGCCCCGCCGCGCGCCCGCCGGTTGTACACCTGGAGCGCCTCCGCGTCGTACCTGCCGCCGCAGCGGAAGTAGCCGATCACGGTGACGACCGCCCACGGCGTGCCGACGGCGGTCAGGATCAGGACGAACGACGTCATCGCGTCCTGGGCGTCCCACGCGAAGTGGCCTGCGTACACGAGCACCGTGGAGACGGCGGCCACGGCGTAGGTGGCCTGGGCGCGGGTGGCGCGGGGCACGATGGCGTCGAGGTCCAGCCCCATGCTGTAGAGCATCAGGCCGGCGTTGCCGATCGAGCCGGCCGAGGCGGCGAGCAGCAGCGGCGGCAGGTACCAGGCCGGGGAACCGGCCACCAGCGGGCCCGCGTAGTCCGTGGCCGCGCCGACCGCCAGCGCGGTGAACGTACCGAAGAGCTGCGGCACCAGCAGGCCGATCACCAGGCCCAGCGAGGCGCCCCAGAAGACCTTGCGCGAGGTGTGCCGGCGGGGCGAGACGTAGCGGGTGTAGTCGCCCAGCAGCGTGATGAAGGCGATCGGGCCGCTGAGTCCGGCGGACACGGCGGCCAGCAGCCAGGTCTGCCAGAAGCCGCCGAGGAGGTAGGCGCTCCCGGCGGGGGCGGCCGTGGTGAACTCGCCCGCGTACGCGATCAGTCCGACGGCCAGCAGCAGGCTCATGCCGACGGCCAGCAGGCGGCTGAGCCGCAGCAGCACGCGGTAGCCGTACACGGCGCCCACGACCGTGCACCCGGCGAGCAGCGCGTAGACGGCCGCGTAGGCGAGGCCGCTGTCCGGCATCCCGAACATCCGGGTCAGACAGCCGACCATCGCGTCGCCGCCGACCCACAGCGTCAGGGCGGTGTAGCCGAGCGAGAGCAGCAGGCCGATCACCGAGCCGACGAGGCGGCCGCGGACGCCGAAGTGGGCGCCGCTGGAGGTGGACAGGTTGGTCCCGGTGCGCAGGGAGACCAGCGCGAGCGGTGCGGTCAGCAGGGTGCCGACGAGCGTGCCCGCGACCAGTGAGGTAACCGAGGGCCAGAAGCCGAGCCCGAAGGAGACCGGCAGCCAGCCGAAGATGACGACGCCCAGCGCGAGGTTGGAGCCGAGCAGGATGCTGACGAGGTCGCGCGGTGAACTGGTGCGTTCCTCGTCGGGGATGGTGTCGACTCCGCGTTGTTCTCTCGCTGTCGCCATGGCGATCTCCCTGGGGGACGGGGGTGGTGAAGGGGGCGAGCCGGGACGGCGGCACTTAGAGTGGCGTTCAATGTGAAGGATGCTGTGGCTCCCGTCAACCCCTTCTCAAGATGTGTTTCTCTGTTTAGAGTGACGCTCTAAATCGAGGAGGTGTGCGGAGTGCGGCTGACCCCTACGGAGCGCGACCGGCTGCTGCTGTTCGGCGCCGCGGAGCTGGCGCGGGCGCGCCGGGCGCGGGGCCTGCGGCTCAACGTGCCGGAGGCGACCGCCCTCATCGCGGACACGGTCTGCGAGGCCGCCCGCGACGGCCGGCGGCTGGCCGAGGCGATCGACGCGGCCCGCAAGGTGCTGGGGCCCGGCGACGTCCTTCCGGGCGTCGCGGATGTGGTCACCGAGGTGCATGTGGAGGCGGTCTTCGACGACGGCTCCCGGCTCGCCGTGGTGTCCGACCCGATCGCGTCCGACTCGCCCAGGGACCAGGCCCCCGGCGCGGTCATACCCGGACCGGCGCACCCCGAGCCCGAGCCCGCCGTGCGGCTGGCCGTCACCAACACCGCGACCGTGCCGATCAGCGTCACCTCGCACTTCCACTTCTTCGAGGCCAACCCGCGGCTGGACTTCGACCGGTCGGCGGCGTACGGGACGCGGCTGGCCATCCCGGCGGGCTCGTCGTTCCGCTTCGACCCGGGCGCCGAGGCCGAGGTCGGCCTCGTCCCCATCGGCGGCGCCCGGATCGCCATCGGCTTCGCCGGGCTGGTCGACGGTCCGCTGGACGCGCCCGGCGCCCGCGAGGAGGCCCTGCGCCGCGCCGCCGCCTGCGGCTATCTGGGCGCCGACGTGCAGGAGGAGAACCCATGACCACCGTCGACCCCCGCGACTACGCGGCCGTCCACGGCCCCCGCGCCGGCGACCGCGTCGTCCTCGGCGACTCCGGCCTCGTCGTCCGCGTCGAGTCCGACTCCCAGAAGCCCGGTGACGAGTTCCTCGCCGGCTTCGGCAAGACCGCCCGCGACGGGCTGCACCTGAAGGCCGCCGCCGTCCGCGACACCTGCGACGTCGTCATCAGCAACGTCCTGGTCATCGACGCGCTGCTGGGCATCCGCAAGGTGTCCATCGGGATCCGCGAGGGCCGCATCCACGCCATCGGCCGCGCGGGCAACCCCGACACCCTCGACGGCGTGGACGTGGTCGTCGGCACCGGCACCGCCATCGTCTCCGGCGAAGGCCTGATCGCCACCGCGGGCGCCGTCGACACCCATGTCCACCTGCTGTCGCCGCGCGTGATGGAGGCGTCCCTCGCCTCCGGCGTGACGACGATCATCGGGCAGGAGTTCGGCCCGGTGTGGGGCGTGGGCGTCAACTCGCCCTGGGCGCTGCGCCACGCCTTCAACGCCTTCGACGCCTGGCCGGTCAACATCGGCTTCCTGGGCCGCGGCTCCTCCTCCGACCCGGCCCCGCTGGTCGAGGCCCTCGCCGAAGGCGGCGCCTGCGGCTTCAAGGTGCACGAGGACATGGGCGCGCACCACCGCGCCCTGGACACCGCGCTGCGCGTCGCCGAGGACCACGACGTCCAGGTCGCCCTGCACAGCGACGGCCTCAACGAGTGCCTGGCGGTCGAGGACACCCTCGCCGTCCTCGAAGGCCGCACCGTCCACGCGTTCCACATCGAGGGCTGCGGCGGCGGACACGTACCGAACGTGCTGAAGATGGCGGGCGTGCCGAACGTCATCGGCTCCTCCACCAACCCCACCCTGCCGTTCGGCCGGGACGCGGTCGCCGAGCACTACGGCATGATCGTCTCCGTCCACGACCTGAAGACCGACCTGCCGGGCGACGCGGCCATGGCCCGGGACCGGATCCGCTCCGGGACCATGGGCGCCGAGGACGTCCTGCACGACCTCGGCGCGATCGGCATCACCTCCTCCGACGCCCAGGGCATGGGACGCGCGGGTGAGACCGTGCGCCGCACCTTCGCCCTGGCCGGGAAGATGAAGGCCGAGCTGGGCCCCATGGCCGACGACGGGGCGTACGACGACAACGCGCGCGTCCTGCGCTACGTGGCCAAGCTGACCATCAACCCGGCGCTCGCCCACGGCCTCGCGCACGAGGTCGGATCGATCTCCGTCGGCAAGCTGGCCGACATCGTGCTGTGGCGGCCGGAGTTCTTCGGCGCCAAGCCGCAGCTCGTGCTCAAGGCCGGCTTCCCGGCGTACGGCGTGACCGGCGACCCCAACGCGGCCACCGACACCTGCGAACCACTGGTGCTCGGCCCGCAGTTCGGCGCGTACGGCGCCACCCCCGCCGACATCTCGGTAGCCTTCACCGCCCTGGCCGCCGTCGACCGGGAGCACGACACCATGCCCACCCGGCGGCGCCGGGTCGCCGTCCGCGGCACCCGGGGCATCGGCCCGGCCGACCTCGTCCGCAACTCCCGGCTCGGCGACGTACGGGTGGAGAGCCGCAGCGGCCTGGTCACCCTCGACGGCGACCCGCTCCGCTCCGACCCCGCCGACCAGGTCTCCCTCTCCCGCCTGTACTTCCTCTGACGCCAGCCCCGGCCTCCCCTCCGAACCCGCCAAGGACCCCCATGACCAGCACCCCGGCCGCCGACGGATTCCGCATGCCCGCCGAGTGGGCGCCGCACGACCGCACCTGGATGGCGTGGCCCGGCCCCAACTTCACCTTCGGGGAGGAGGGCGGCGAGGCGCTGGCACGGGCCCGGCACGCCTGGTCCGCCGTCGCGCGCGCGGTGCGCCGCTTCGAGCCGGTCTCCGTCGTCGCGGGCCCCGGCCAGGGCCGGCCCGCCCGCAGGTACCTCGGCCCCGGCATCGACGTCTTCGAAGCGCCGCTGAACGACGCCTGGATGCGGGACATCGGCCCGACCTTCCTCACCTCCGACGACGGCCGGCTCGCCGCGGCCGACTGGGTGTTCAACGGCTGGGGCGCGCAGGACTGGGCGGTGTGGGAACTCGACCGGGAGATCGGCGGGTTCGTCTCCCGCGAGGCCGGTGCCCGACGCTACGCCTCCGAGCTGGTCAACGAGGGCGGCGGCATCCATGTGGACGGCGAGGGCACGGTGCTGCTCACCGAGACCGTCCAGCTCGACCCGGGCCGCAACCCCGGCTGGAGCCATGAGCGGGTCGAGGCCGAACTCCACGCCCACCTCGGCACAAGCAAGGCCATCTGGCTGCCGCGCGGGCTGACCCGCGACTACGACCGGTTCGGCACCCGCGGGCACGTGGACATCGTCGCCGCCTTCGCCGCGCCCGGCGTGGTCGTGGCGCACACCCAGCCCGACCCGGACCACCCCGACCACGAGGTGTGCCAGGAGATCGTCAAGCTGCTCCGCCACTCCACCGACGCGCGCGGCCGCGCCCTGGAGGTCGTGGAGCTGCCCGCCCCGACCGTGACGGAGGTGGACGGCGAGCCGGTGGACTACTCGTACGTCAACCACTACCTCTGCAACGGCGGTGTGGTGCTGTGCGCCTTCGGCGACCCGCGGGACGAGCACGCGGCCGGGATCTTCCGGCGGCTGTTCCCCTCGCGGACGGTGACACTCGTCGACGCCCGGGAGATCTTCGCCAGCGGCGGCGGCATACACTGCATCACCCAGCAGCAGCCGCGGGTGTGACCAGGTGACACAAGGGGGACCGGTGGCCGGTACCGGCCGGACGAAGCGGCGGGCCAGCCCGCCGCGCGAGGAGGTGCTGGCCGCCGCCATGCGCACCATCGCCGCGGACGGCCTGGCCGCGCTCACCATGGCGGGCCTCGGCCGCCAGGTCGGCATGAGCAGCGGCCACCTCCTGTACCACTTCCACAGCAAGGACGCCCTGCTGCTGGAGACCCTGATGTGGAGTGAGGACCAGCTCGGCGCGGAGCGGCGGGCGGCACTGTCCCGCCCGGTGCCCGTCCGCGAGCGCCTCGACGCCTTCGTGGAGCTCTATCTCCCCGACGCCGTGCGCGACCCGCGCTGGACGCTGTGGCTGGAGGTGTGGAACCGCTCGCAGGCCGCCGACGACACCACCCGCGCCCGCCAGCTGGAACTTGAGCTGGCCTGGCACCGCGATCTGGTGGCGCTGCTGGTGGAGGGCGCCTCGCGCGGCGAGTTCCGCGCGGTGGACGCCGAGCGCTTCGCGGTCCGTACGCGGGCGATGCTCGACGGCTTCGGTACCCACCTGGTGGTCGGGCTGCCGGGCGTGGACCGGGGACTGGCGCTGGGGCACATGCGGGAGTTCCTGGACGAGGCGCTGCTGCCCTGAGCCGCGCGGCGGCTCGCATCCTGAGACGGCGCACCGCGTGAAGCAGCGCTGTGCAAGACTGCCCCCGTGCTCTCGTTCGCCATGATTATTGGCAGCAGGCGCGCCGGTCCGCAGTGACCGCCCCGTACGACCCGGTACGGCGCGGACACCGTGTCCCCAGACCCGCGCGCAGACCTCTCGCACCCGCGAGGGGTCTTTTCGTTTCCCGGCCCACCCCCGCCGGGGACGCGGAGCGCGAGGGATCATAGGAGGGCGCGGAACCGGTCCTTCCGGTAGACCGAGATCGATCCCAGATGGAGTCAGATCAGCATGACGGACGCAAGCAAAACCGTCCCGGACGACAGCTTCCACGTCTTCGACACCACCCTGCGCGACGGCGCGCAGCGCGAAGGCATCAACCTGACGGTCGCGGACAAGCTGGCGATCGCCCGGCACCTGGACGACTTCGGCGTGGGCTTCATCGAGGGCGGCTGGCCCGGCGCCAACCCGCGGGACACCGAGTTCTTCGCCCGCGCCCGCGCCGAGATCGACTTCAGGCACGCCCGGCTGGTGGCCTTCGGTGCGACCCGCAAGCCCGGCGTCCGGGCCGCCGACGACCCCCAGGTCGCCGCGCTGCTGGCGTCCGAGGCCCCGGTGATCACGCTGGTCGCCAAGTCCCATGACCGCCATGTGGAACTGGCGCTGCGCACCACCTTGGACGAGAACCTGGAGATGGTCCGCGACACCGTCGCCCACCTGGTCTCCCAGGGCCGCCGGGTCTTCGTCGACTGCGAGCACTTCTTCGACGGCTACCGCGCCAACCCCGAGTACGCCAAGTCCGTGGTGCGCGCCGCGCACGAGGCCGGCGCCGATGTGGTGATCCTGTGCGACACCAACGGCGGCATGCTCCCGGCCCAGGTGCAGGCGGTGGTCGGCACCGTCCTGGCCGACACCGGAGCCCGGCTGGGCATCCACGCCCAGGACGACACCGGCTGCGCGGTCGCCAACACCCTCGCCGCCGTGGACGCGGGCGCCACCCACGTCCAGTGCACCGCCAACGGCTACGGCGAGCGGGTCGGCAACGCCAACCTCTTCCCGGTCGTCGCGGCCCTGGAGCTGAAGTACGGCCGCCGGGTGCTGCCGCCCGGTGCGCTGGCCGAGATGACCCGGATCTCGCACGCCATCGCCGAACTGGTCAATCTCACCCCCTCCACCCACCAGCCGTACGTGGGCCTGTCCGCCTTCGCCCACAAGGCCGGGCTGCACGCCTCGGCCATCAAGGTCGACCCCGACCTCTACCAGCACATCGACCCCGAGCAGGTCGGCAACACCATGCGGATGCTCGTCTCCGACATGGCCGGGCGCGCCTCGGTGGAGCTCAAGGGCAAGGAACTCGGCGTCGACCTGGGCGGCGACCGCGAGTTGATCGGCCGGGTGGTGGAGCGCGTCAAGGAGCGCGAACTGGCCGGGTACACCTACGAGGCCGCCGACGCCTCCTTCGAACTGCTGCTCCGCGAGGAGGTCGAGGGGCGGGGGCGCCGGTATTTCCGTACCGAGTCCTGGCGTGCGATCGTCGAGGGCCGCCCCTCCGGCGACCAGGCGAGCGGCGAGGCCACGGTGAAGCTGTGGGTCAAGGGCGAGCGCATCGTCGCCACGGCCGAGGGCAACGGCGGTGTCAACGCCCTGGACAACGCCCTGCGCGTCGCCCTGGGACCCTTCTATCCGCAGCTGGCCAAGCTGGAGCTGGTCGACTACAAGGTCCGCACGCTGGAGGGCTCGCACGGCACCGCCTCCACCACCCGCGTGCTGATCACCACCACGGACGGATCCGCCGAGTGGTCCACGGTCGGCGTCGGCGACAACGTCATCGCCGCGTCGTGGCAGGCGCTGGACGACGCGTACGCGTACGGGTTGCGGCGGGCCGGGGTGGAACCGCAGGAGTAGCGCGGCGATGGCTCGCGACGCCGCCCCCCCTAGCCGGTGGGCTCGGGCCGCCCCGGGCGAATGCCGCTCCGGGCGGGTGCTGCCCCAGGCGAATGCCGCCCCAGGCGCCTGCCGCTCCGATGTGTGCCCGGTGGCGGGTCCGCGAGCCGCCACCCCGCGCGCTATGTCGCTTATTACCCCATTCAGGTAGCGTCAAGGTATGCGGACGAGGCCGTTCCTGCTTCTCGCCGGGCTGCTGCTCACGCTGTGCGCCGCCGTTCTTCTCGCGGTGGCCGCGCCCGGCGCACGGGCGCAGACGGGCCTGGACGAGGCGGCCAAGGCCCTGCGGCAAGGGCCGGTCTACGTCGACCCCGGAGCCAGGGACCAGCTGTCCGCCGCCGAGGCCGACGACTTGGCGCGGAAGATCGAGGACGCCGACCGGGCCGTCTTCGTCGCCGTACTGCCCGAGAGCGACCGGTTCCCGCCCGAGAACCTGCTGCCCGACCTGCGCGCCAGGACCGGGATCACCGGCGTCTACGCGGTCCGCCTGGGCGACGGGTTCGACGCGGGCGCCGACGCCGCCGTCATGTCCAACCAGGCGGTGCGCAACCTCACGGCCTCCGTCGAACGGTCCGGCGGCACCGACGCGGCCGCCCAGCTCGACGACTTCGTCGACGGCGCGCTGGCACAGGCCAGGGGGCAGGCCCCCGCCTCCTGGGACGGCGACCGGCAGTCCGGTTCCGGCGTCACCGGCCTGGTCGTCCTCGGCCTGCTCGCCGTCCTGATCGGCGGCACGATGTACGTCACCACGCGACGCCGCCGCAGCCGGCGGGCCGAGCGCGAGCGGCTGGCGCTGAACAAGCTGCGCGTGGTGGTCGACGAGGACATCACGGCCTTCGGCGAGGAGCTGGAGCGCCTCGACTTCCACCCCGCGGACCCGGCCGCCGACGACGCGATGCGCGGCGACTACGAACGCGCCCTCGACGCCTACGAGACCGCCAAGGCGCGCATGGCCGCCGCCACCAAGCCGGACGACGTCCGCGGGGTCACCGAGGCGCTGGGGGACGGCCGCTACGCGCTGGTGGTGCTGGCCGCGCGACGCGCGGGCGACCCGCCGCCCGAGCGCCGCCCACCGTGCTTCTTCGACCCCCGGCACGGCCCCTCGACCACCGACGCCTCCTGGACCCCGGCCGGCGGCACGCCCCGCGACGTCCCGGTCTGCGCGGCGGACGCCGCCCGGCTGGCGGACGGGCTGGACCCCATGGCCCGCACCGTCGAGACCGCCTCCGGGCCCCGCCCGTACTGGGAGGCGGGACCGCTGTACGGACCCTGGGCAGGCGGGTACTTCGGCGGCGGCCTGCTCCCCGGGCTGCTGATGGGCACCATGCTCGGCTCGCTGCTGTCCACCCCCGCCTACGCCGACACCGAGACTCTCGGCGGCTACGAGGGCGGTGACGTCTCCGGCACGGACTTCGACGGCGGTGACTTCGGCGGCGGAGGCGATTTCGGGGGCGGCGGCGGGTTCGGCGGCTTCGGCGGTGGCGACGGCGGCGGTTTCTGACCCCTACGGCGCGCGAAGGCTGGCCGAGCCTGTCCTGACTGGGCATTATCGGGGCTGTGCGTTCCGCGCCGCGGTCCAGCAGGAGGTCCCCGTGAGGCTCCGCCGGTTCCTTCCCACGTCGTTCCATAGCGGCTCCGCCGCGGGCGCCCCTTCCCGCTGCATCCGATTTGCGGCTCCGCCGCGTGGGGAGGGCAAGCCCCCGGCCCCCCAAGCGCCCTTCGGGCGAGGACAAGATCGGGAAGGGGCGGGGTGGGGAACGGTGACGCCCCCCGCCTGGTCCCGGCGCGGCTTCGTGGCCGCCACCGGCGCGCTCGGGCTCGGCCTCACCGGGCGCCCCGCGCAGGCCCACGCGCACGCGGCGGCCGAGCCCTACGACACCCTCCGCCACCGCTGGCTCACCCTCGCCCTCGGCGCCGCCTTCGACCCCGCCGCCGAGCCGTACGCAACCCGCCTCGCCCAGACCGGACAGCTGGCCACCGTGTACCGCGCGGAGATGCGGCCTGCCGCCGGTTCGCTCTGGCCCGACCTGCCCTACGACCCGCCCAGCGGGATCACCCGCGCCTACGGCCGCCTCGCCACCATGGCGGAGGCGTACGCCCAGCCCGGCACCGGCCACACCGGCGATGCCGCGCTCGCCGCCGACGTCGCGCTCGGCCTGGACCACCTCGACCGCACCGTTTACCACCCCGGCACCACCCGCTACGGCAACTGGTGGGAATGGCAGATAGGCAGCCCGCGGCTGCTGCTGGACACCCTCGCGGCTCTGTACGACCTGCTCGACCCCCGGCTGCTCGCCCGCGCCCTCGCCGCAGTCGACCACTTCGTACCCGACAGCATGCTCGGCGACTACACCGGCACCTCCACCGGCGCCAATCGCGTCGACCTGTGCCGCGTCGTCGCCCTGCGCGGCATACTCGGCGCGTCCCCCGCCAAGATCGCGCTCGCCCGCGACGCGCTCTCACCCGTCTTCCCGTACGTCACCGAAGGCGACGGCCTCTACGCCGACGGGTCGTTCATCCAGCACACCTGGGTCGCCTACTCCGGCACCTACGGGTATGTGCTGCTGGACGGACTGGGGCGACTGTTCTCGCTGCTGGCCGGCTCGCCCTGGGAGATCACCGACCCCGGTCGGCGGATCATCCACGACAGCGTCGAGCGGGCCTACGCACCCCTGCTGCACGACGGGCTGATGATGGACTGCGTCTCCGGGCGCGCCATCAGCCGCGGGCTCCAGCGCGGCGACGCGCGCCGCATCGCGCAGAGCGACCACCAGCGCGGACACCAGCTCATCGCGGCCGTCGCGCTGCTCGCCGACAGCGCGAGCGAGGCCGAACGCCGACGCTGGCACGGCATGGTCAAGGGCTGGATCGCCCGCGACACCACCAGGCCCGTGCTCACCGACCCGCAGTTCGGCGTGGCCGACCTCGCCCGGCTGCACACCGTCGCCGCCGGCCCCGAGCCGCCCGCCGCCGAACCCGTCGGCCACCGGCTGTTCGCCGCCATGGACCGGGCCGTGCACCGGCGTCCCGGCTGGACCGCCGCGCTCGCCATGGCCTCGGACCGGATCGCGTACTACGAGAACGGCAACGGCGAGAACCCGCACGGCTGGCACACCGGCGCCGGAATGCTCTCCTGGTGGGCGGGCCCCGCCACCCTGGGCCAGTACACCGACGCCTACTGGCCGACCGCCGACCCCTACCGGCTGCCCGGCACCACCGTCTCCGCCATGCGCCTCGCCGACAACGCGGGCGGCGGCTGGGGCGAGCCGAAGCCCGCCGTGCGCTGGGTCGGCGGGACGACGGACGGCGAGTTCGCCGCCTTGGGGCAGCACCTCAAGGGACTCGACAGCACCCTTGAGGCGAGGAAGTCGTGGTTCTTCCTGGCCGACGCCGTCGTCTGCCTGGGCGCCGGGATCACCGCCCGGGACGGCGGCCCCGTGGAGACCGTCGTCGACCACCGCGGCCTCGGCGCGGACGGCACCCACACCCTGACCGTCGACGGCGCCGTCCAGCCCTCCGACCTCGGCTGGAGCCGCGGCTTCCGCCGGGCGCGCTGGGCCCATCTGGAGGGGCACGGGGGCTACGTCTTCCCCAGCGGCGCCCCGCTGCGCGCGCTGCGCGAAGCCCGTACCGGAGCATGGCGGGACATCAACACCGGCGGTTCCGCCGACCCCCTCACCCGCCGCTACCTGACCCTGTGGCACGACCACGGCACCGACCCGGACGGTGCCGCCTACGCCTACCTGCTGATGCCCGGCGCGAGCCGGGCGCTGGTGGCCGCCCGCGCCGCCGACCACGGCTGGCTGCGGATCCTCGCCAACACCGCCGACCAGCAGGGCGTACGGATCGCCGCACTCGGCTGCACGGCGGTGAACTTCTGGCGCGCGGGCACCGTGGGCACGCTCACCGCCGACGGCCCGGTGAGCGTGCTGGTGCGCCGCGGCGGCCGGACCGCCTCCCTCTGCGTCGCCGACCCGGCCCGTACCGGCAGACCGCTGGAGCTGACCTGGAACCACCCGGTGCGCGCGGCGACCGCCGTCGACCCCGCCGTGGAGGTGCTGGGCACCGGGCGGGCCCTGCGACTGCGGATCACCGCGGGCACGGCCGGGGCCACCCACCGCTGCGCCATCACCCTGGGGCACTAGGCTGGGCCACCCGTTCGGGTGGTCTGGTGGGGCATATGACGGGGGGCGGTAGGGGCTTTGTGGGGTGCCGACAGAGCTCGAACCCCCTCGGCCCGCCGGTTCCCGGGGAACTCACTGTTCGGTTCTGTTCCGCCTGCCCACGAAAAGCGCCCCGACGTTGTATGGAATCGACATGAGGTTCCCGGCCCCCCGCCACGTACCGTCAATGCATGACCAATCTCGAAGGTGCGCCCGAAGAGGCGAGTGACGTCCGCGGGCGCGTCGCCGAGCTGCACGCCATCCGCGAGCAGGTACGGCGTGGTCCCAGCGAGCGGGCTACCGAGGCTCAGAAGGCCAAGGGCAAGCTGACGGCTCGGGAGCGGATCGATCTGCTGCTTGACGAGGGATCCTTCAACGAGGTGGAGCCGCTCCGACGGCACCGGGCCACCGGGTTCGGGCTGGAGGAGAAGCGGCCGTACACCGACGGTGTGATCACCGGCTGGGGGACGGTGCACGGACGGACCGTGTTCGTGTACGCACACGACTTCCGGATCTTCGGCGGCGCGCTGGGCGAGGCCCACGCCACCAAGATCCACAAGATCATGGACATGGCCATCGCGGCCGGGGCGCCGCTGGTCTCGCTGAACGACGGTGCGGGCGCCCGGATCCAGGAGGGCGTCTCCGCGCTCGCCGGATACGGCGGCATCTTCCAGCGCAACACCAGGGCCTCGGGTGTCATCCCGCAGATCTCGGTGATGCTGGGCCCGTGCGCGGGCGGCGCGGCCTACTCCCCGGCGCTCACGGACTTCGTCTTCATGGTCCGTGAGACCTCGCAGATGTTCATCACCGGACCCGACGTGGTCCAGGCCGTCACGGGTGAGAAGGTCACCCAGAACGGCCTCGGCGGCGCCGACGTGCACGCCGAGACCTCCGGCGTCTGCCACTTCGCGTACGACGACGAGGAGTCGTGCCTGGAAGAGGTGCGCTACCTGCTGTCGATGCTGCCGCAGAACAACCGGGAGAACCCCCCGGTGGTGGAGTCCGAGGACCCGGCGGACCGCAGGGGCGAGGCCCTGCTGGACCTGGTCCCGGCCGACGGCAACCGCCCGTACGACATGCGCAAGGTCATCGAGGAGATCGTCGACGACGGCGACTACCTGGAGATCCACGAGCGCTGGGCGACCAACATCATCTGCGCTCTGGCCCGGCTCGACGGCCAGGTCGTCGGCGTGATCGCCAACCAGCCCCAGTCGCTGGCCGGGGTGCTGGACATCGAGGCGTCGGAGAAGTCCGCCCGCTTCATCCAGATGTGCGACGCCTTCAACATCCCGCTGATCACCTTGCTGGACGTGCCCGGCTTCCTGCCCGGCGTGGACCAGGAGCACGGCGGGATCATCCGGCACGGCGCCAAGATGCTGTACGCGTACTGCAACGCCACCGTGCCCCGGATCTCCGTCATCCTCCGCAAGGCCTACGGCGGCGCGTACATCGTCATGGACTCCCAGTCCATCGGCGCCGACCTGACCTACGCCTGGCCGACCAACGAGATCGCGGTGATGGGTGCCGAGGGCGCCGCCAACGTCATCTTCCGCCGCCAGATCGCCGGTGCGGACGACCCGGAGGCCATGCGCGCCCGCATGGTCAAGGAGTACAAGTCCGAGCTGATGCACCCGTACTACGCGGCCGAGCGCGGCCTCGTCGACGACGTCATCGACCCCGTCGAGACCCGCACGGTCCTCATCCGATCCCTGGCGATGCTGCGCACGAAGCACGCCGACCTTCCGTCGCGCAAGCACGGCAACCCGCCGCAGTGACGCGAGCATTGGAGACGAACACCACCGTGAGCACTCTCAGCGATCCCGCCACAGGCACCCTCGTCCGCGTCGAGAAGGGCCACGCCGACGCGGAGGAACTCGCCGCCGTCACCGCGGTCCTCCTCGCCCGTGCCGCCAGTGCGCGCCACGGCGCGCATGGTACGCGTCCGGTGGGCCGGAACACCGCCGGCTGGCGGCGCCTGGAGCGCCAGTCGGGCTTCCGCGCCCCGCACAGCTGGCAGGGCTGAACGAAGCAGAAGGCCCGCTCTCCTTTCGGAGAGCGGGCCTTCTGCTGTATCGGGGGCGGGCCCCGGAGACCACCTAGCGCAGGCGCGCCATCAGCGCGTGCTCGACGAGCGTGATCAGGGCGCTCTTGGCTTCGCTGCGGTGCCGGGCGTCGGTGGTGATGATCGGCGCGTCGGGGCCGATCTGGAGCGCCTCGCGGACCTCTTCGGGGGTGTACGGCTGGTGGCCGTCGAAACCGTTGAGCGCGATGACGAAGGGCAGCCCGCTGTTCTCGAAGTAGTCCACGGCGGGGAAGCAGTCGGCCAGGCGGCGGGTGTCGACCAGGACGACCGCGCCGATGGCACCGCGGACCAGGTCGTCCCACATGAACCAGAACCGGTCCTGGCCCGGCGTACCGAACAGGTACAGGATCAGATCCTGGTCGAGCGTGATGCGGCCGAAGTCCATCGCCACGGTCGTCGTGGTCTTGTCGGGCGCGTGCGTCAGGTCGTCGATTCCCGCCGAGGCCGAGGTCATCACGGCTTCGGTGCGCAGCGGATTGATCTCCGAGACCGCGCCGACGAACGTGGTCTTGCCCACGCCGAAGCCGCCCGCCACCACGATCTTCGCGGAGGTGGTGGAGCGAGCTGCATCGCTAGAGCTTGCGAAGTCCACTGAGCACCCTTTCGAGCAGTGTCACGTCAGGCTGGCCGCCGGCGGACTCGTCGCCGCCGGGCTGATGGATGGCGACGAGTCCGGCCTCCGCCAAGTCGGCGACGAGGATCCGGGCGACGCCCAGGGGAATCGCCAAGAGCGCGGAGATCTCGGCGACCGACTTGATCTCCCGGCACAGCTGGCAGATCCGCTGGTGCTCGGGCAACTGGCCCTGCAACCGGGAGGGATCGGCCGTGGTGTGCACCAGTGCCTCGATGGCGAGCTGGTAGCGGGGCCGGGTCCGGCCCCCCGTCATGGCGTACGGACGCACCAGCGGATTGTTGGCGCCGGTGGGGGCCGGCTCGGGGTTCTGCCTCCGGGGCTGCACCGGCTGGATGCGCGGCGCCCGCGGAGGCTGGTACTGCGGGTCGTAGCCGGGCTGCGGCCGCCCCTGGGGCGGTGTCTGCTGCGGCTGCCGCTGGCTTGGTGTGGAGGGGAAGTTGAACCGCTTCAGCGGAGCGTCGTGCTGCGGCTCGGGCCGCGGCCCGCGCTCGTACGGGTAACCGCCATGGGGCGTTTCCACGGTTCCTCCTCCAACTCGCCTGTTTGCCTGTCGCGCCATCGCACCCTATGGCGCGATGGCGCGAATTGCATCGTTTCTCTGCTAGTTGAGAAGGCTGCCTTGCAGTTCCGCGCGCAGGTCGGGGGTGAGGACTCCGCCTGCGCGGTCGACGAGGAGGGCCATCTCGTAGCCGACGAGGCCGATGTCGCACTCGGGGTGAGCGAGGACGGCGAGGGAGGATCCGTCGGAGATGGACATGATGAAGAGGAAGCCTCGTTCCATCTCCACGACGGTCTGGTTGACCGATCCGCCTTCGAAGATGCGGGAGGCTCCGGCGGTCAGCGAGGTCAGGCCGGAGGCGACGGCCGCCAGCTGATCGGCGCGGTCGCGGGGGAAGCCTTCGGACATCGCGAGGAGGAGTCCGTCGGCGGAGACCACGACCGTGTGGGACACCCCGGGGGTGTTGTCCACGAAGTTCGTGATCAACCAGTTCAGGTTCTGCGCCGCCTGGCTCATCGGGCTCACACTAACGCTCCTGATCGTAGGTGCTGCCGGGGCCGAAGCCCTGTTGGTCATGCTGGTCTTGCGAGGTGCTGCTGTCGGTCCCCGTGTTCCGCGCCTGCTGGAGGCCGCGGCGCAGGTTGCTCAACCTGCCGCGGACATCCTCCGGAGCCCGGGAGACCTGCGGGCCGCCCTGCGGGGACTGTGCGGCCGAACCCTCCACGAGGTTGGCCTTGGGCACCCGTCGGGGCAGACCGGAGGAGGTGACCCCGCCGGCCTTCGGCTCACGGAGCTGCTCGGCACGCTGCCAGCGCTCGTCGTTCGCCGAGACCCAGCCGGGACCGTCCTCGCGTGCAGTCCGCGGGCCCGGCGAAGCCTGCGGCCGGGGCTGCTGCTCCGGCGCCTGCTCCGGGACCGCGCCCGCCGCGTCCGGCGTCCCCTCCTCCGGCGACCACTGCTTGGCACGCCGCGGCAGACCCGCGTCGGTCACCGAGGCAGCGCTGCTCGGAGTGGGGCCCGGACGGTGGAACTCTACGCGCTCCGAAGCGACTTCGGGAACGCTGGGCGAGGATTCCGCTTCCGTTCCGTACGAGGCCTCATACGGGGCCTGGTACGAACCGGACTCATCCCACCCACCCTGCTCCATGGGGGAGTTGTAGTCGGCGTACGGCTGCGCCTGGTGCTGCTGCGGCTCCTGGTACTCCGCTTCCGGATAGCCCGTCTGGCGGTACGTCTGGGCCTCCAGGGCGGCACGCCGCCCGCCACGTGCCAGCGACCGCTGCACCGGGTCCATACCGCCCGTGCGGCCGGCGTCCTGGGCGGGCGCCTGCCCGGACGGCTCGCCGTACCCGGAGTCGCCGTAGGGGGACCCGTCGAAGGGCGATTCCTCGAAGCCCAGCTCGGCGGCGGTCCGCAGACCGGGACCGGCCTGCGCGACCTGATGCTGTTCCGGAACGATCCGGGAGACCGTGAAGTCGTCCTCGGGCAGCTCGTCACCGCCACCACCGTGGGTGATCGCGTCCGGCAGCATGACCAGCGACGTGGTGCCCGCCTGCTCGCCCGACGGGCGCAGCTGGACCCGGATGCCGTGTCTGTCGGCCAGCCGGCCGACCACGAACAGGCCCATGCGCTGGGAGACCGCGGCGTCCACGGTCGGCGGATTGGCCAGCTTGTGGTTGATGTCCGCGAAGTCCTCGGCGGTCAGGCCGATGCCCTTGTCGTGGATCTCGACCATCACGCGGCCGTCGGGCAGCCGGGTCGCGGCGACCCGCACCTTGGTCTGCGGCGAGGAGAACGTGGTGGCGTTCTCCAGCAGCTCGGAGAGCAGGTGCACGAGGTCGGTGACGGCCCGGCCGTGGATCTCGCTCTCCGGGACCCCGGTCATCTCGATGCGCTCGTAGTTCTCCACCTCGGAGGAGGCGGCGCGCAGCACGTCGACCAGCGGCACCGGCTGGTTCCAGCGGCGGCCCGGCTCCTCGCCCGCGAGAATCAGCAGGTTCTCGCCGTTGCGCCGCATACGGGTCGCCAGGTGGTCCAGCCTGAAGAGGTTCTCCAGCTGGTCCGGGTCGGCCTCGTTGTTCTCCAGGTGCGTGATGAGCTCCAGCTGGCGCTCGATGAGTCCCTGGTTGCGGCTGGAGAGGTTGGTGAAGATCGCGTTGACGTTGCCCCGGAGCAGCGCCTGCTCGGCGGCCAGCCGGATCGCCTCGCGGTGCACCTGGTCGAAGGCGCGGGCCACCTCGCCGATCTCGTCCCGAGTGGTGATCGGGATCGGCTGGACCCGGGTGTCGATCCGGCCCGGGTCGGTCCGCGACAGCTGGTCGACCAGGGTCGGCAGCCGCTGCTCGGCCACCTCGAAGGCGGCGGTGCGCAGCTGCCGCATGCTGCGGCTCATGGAGCGGGCCATCATGCCCGCGATGATGAACGCCGTGAGCAGCGCGACCAGCACGATCGCGGAGTTGACGATGGCGTCCCGCTTGGCGTCGGCGGAGATCTGCGCGGCCTCGGCCACGGCCTTGTCCGTCATCTCCTGCTCTACCTGGCGGTAGGCGTCGAACTTGGCCGACGCCGCGTCGAACCAGGTGTCGGGCGTGATGCCCTTGGCCTTGAGCTGGCTCGGCGTCTGGCCGGAGGCGATCTCCTGGAGCATCCGCTCCATGGACGGCGGGGTGGTGAACTTCTTGCCCTGGCCCTCGACCACCCGCTTGCGCTCGCCGACCAGTCGCGCGCCCTCCTTCTTGGCGTCGGCCACGGCGTCGTCCAGCCGGGCGACGTCCTGCGGCAGACCGCCGGAGGTGAACTCGTCCAGCGCGATGCGCTCCAGGTACGCGTACGAGGCGAGGGCGGTCAGCTGCGCCCTGCGGTCCAGGGCGGACGGGCCGGGCTTCACCAGTAGGTGGGTGCCGATGGAGCGCTGAAGCGATTCAGCGGCCTTGGCCAGCGAGATCGCGTACACCGTCCGGCCATAGGAGGTGATGTTGCCGGTGCCCAGACCGAGCTCGTTGGCGAACTCCATCAGCGGGTGCTGGATCGCGACGTAGCTCTCTTCCGTCTTCACACCGGTCAGACGGGGGGTGTACGCGTTCCGGCGCAGCGCGTCCAGCTGCGGCTCGGCCGCCTGGAACGCCTTGAGGCGGCGCTTGAGGCCGTCGCTGTCCGGCATGTCGGCGACGCGCTTGTCGAACTCCTCGGCGGCGGCGTCGGTGGCGGCCCGCGCCTTCTTCACCTCGGCGTCGTCACCGCCGGACAGCAGCGGCTGGGCGGACAGGTCACGCTCGTTGACCAGCGCCAGACCGTAGGCGCCCGCGGCCCGCACCAGCCGGGCGGTGCGCTCGGCGTCCTGGGCCTCGCTCCACGTGGTGATGGAGGACTCGACCCGGAAGCCGCCGAAGACGAGGGCGACGAGTACCGGGATGAGCAGAATCGCGTTCAGCCGCGTGGGCACCCGCCAGTTGCGGGGCGAGAGCCTGCCAGGGCTCCCGGCGGGAGCGGCGGGCGTCTCGGGGACATCGGCAGGCGCCTCCGCCGCACGCGGCGGCGGGGTGAAGTTCCCCCGCGCCTGCTGCTGCGCGGAGTCGGGTTTGCTTCGCCTCACTCGACCAACAACCTCTCGGCGTCGGCACCTGGTGTCGTGCCGTTCTCAACTGAGCCCTTACTGCCCAGTTCACGAATTGCAGCACGTCAGGCGGGCGCATTCCAAACACTGCGCAAAGTGTGACAACGACTGCGGGGCGCACAGAAAAAGGGGACATTAAGAGCGAGCCGCAGCAAATGCAAGACCCCAAAAACGCGCACCGAAGTCGAATGTGCGCGCAGCGTGTCCGGCGCGGGAATTTTCTCTGTCGAAACGTTATGAACCCCCGGGCGGGCAAGTGTCCGATGACACAGCCCGCCCGGGAGCGCGTCGACGGCTACTTCAAGCGGGCCATGAGCGCGTGCTCGACCAGGGTGATCAGAGCGCTCTTGGCTTCGCTGCGGGCCCGGGCGTCCGTGGTGATGATCGGGGTGTCCGGACCGATCTGGAGCGCCTCACGGACCTCTTCGGGGGTGTACGGCTGGTGCCCCTCGAAACCGTTGAGCGCGATGACGAAGGGCAGCCCGCTGTTCTCGAAGTAGTCCACGGCCGGGAAGCAGTCGGCCAGGCGGCGGGTGTCGACGAGAACGACGGCGCCGATGGCACCGCGGACCAGGTCGTCCCACATGAACCAGAACCGGTCCTGGCCCGGCGTACCGAACAGGTACAGGATCAGGTCGTCGTCCAGCGTGATGCGGCCGAAGTCCATCGCCACGGTCGTCGTGGTCTTGTCCTGGACGTGGCTGAGATCGTCGATCCCTGCCGACGCCGAGGTCATCACGGCTTCGGTGCGCAGCGGATTGATCTCCGAGACCGCGCCGACGAACGTGGTCTTGCCGACGCCGAAGCCGCCCGCCACCACGATCTTCGCGGAGGTGGTGGAGCGGGCCGTTGCGCCGTTAGAGCTTGCGAAGTCCACTGAGCACCCTTTCCAGCAGTGTCACGTCCGGAGTGCCGCCCGCTTCCGAGCTGCCACCGGGCTGATGGATCGCCACCATGCCGGCCTCCGCGAGGTCGGCCACCAGGATCCGCGCCACACCGAGCGGAATGCTCAGCAGCGCGGAGACCTCCGCGACCGACTTGACCTCCCGGCACAGATGGCAGATGCGCTGGTGCTCGGGAAGCAGCCCCTGCAGGTGGACGGGGTCGGCCGTGGTGCTCACCAGCGCCTCGATGGCGAGCTGGTACCGCGGCCGGGTCCGGCCTCCGGTCATGGCGTACGGACGTACCAGGGGCTGGTCGCCTTCGCCCCCGTACGGCGAGTGGTGATGGCCGCCGTACGGGCCGGGCGAGGCGGGGGGCGGGGTCATGGATCCTCCGGTCGGGACAGCAGATGACGGTGGTGCCGTCGGTCGGTGCCGGTGGGGGGCATCCGGCCGGATGGCCGGACGCGACGGACAGGGCAGATTTCGGATCGGGCGGTCAGCCGAGAAGGCTGCCTTGCAGTTCCGCGCGCAGGTCGGGGGTGAGGACTCCGCCTGCGCGGTCGACGAGGAGGGCCATCTCGTAGCCGACGAGGCCGATGTCGCACTCGGGGTGGGAGAGGACGGCGAGGGAGGATCCGTCGGAGATGGACATGATGAAGAGGAAGCCTCGTTCCATCTCCACGACGGTCTGGTTGACCGATCCGCCTTCGAAGATGCGGGAGGCTCCGGCGGTCAGCGAGGTCAGGCCGGAGGCGACGGCCGCCAGCTGATCGGCGCGGTCGCGGGGGAAGCCTTCGGACATCGCGAGGAGGAGTCCGTCGGCGGAGACCACGACCGTGTGGGACACCCCGGGGGTGTTGTCCACGAAGTTCGTGATCAACCAGTTCAGATTCTGCGCCGCCTGGCTCATCGGGCTCAACTAACGCTCCTGCTGGTAAGTCGGGCCAATGCCGCGATCGTGGTTGCCGTCGGGACCATTACCGGGACCGGTGGCCTGACGGCCCTGCTGGATGCCCCGGCGCAGGTTGGTCAGGCGACCGCGCACCTCGTCGGGCGCGCGCGACACCTGGGGACCGGACTGCTGGGGCTGCTGCTGGGCGGTGCCCTCCACGAGATTCGCGCGGGGGACACGGCGGGGCAAGCCGGATGACGTCACGCCGCCGGCGGCGGGCTCGCGCACCTGCTCGGCACGGCGCCACCGCTCGTCGTTCGGCGACGTACGCCAAGAGGGCGCGGCACCTGCGGAGCCGTTGCCGCCGGGCCCCTGGGGCGCCGGCCGCGGCGCGCGGCCCTGGGCCGGCGGCACGCTCGGGGCGGACGGCCCGGACGCGGTGTCCCGGCGGCCCTGACCCCCGGCTCCGCCGCTCTGCGGGCCGCTGAACCAGTTGGACTCGATGGTGTCGAAGATCGGCGTACGGCCGTCACCCGGACCTGCCGGGGGCAGCGAGGACGGATCGTCGGCGGGCAGGCCGTTCGGCACGGCGGACGGCCGCGGGAACTCGCCGGTGTCACCGGGACCGCGCCCGGCACCACCCTGCGGCCCGCCGACGCCCACACCCGGACCACCCTGCGGAAGGTACCCGCCGGAGCCCGCGCCGGGACGCGGACCGCCGCGGTGCGGCTGCGGGAACTGCCCGGTGTCACCGGGGCCCTGGCCGAGCTCGGGGCGGGCGAACTGCCCGGTGTCACCCGGGCCCTGACCGAGCTGCGGCTGGGGGAACTGCCCCGTGTCGGAGGGCCCTGCCGGCATGCGGTGGTTGCCGGTGGTCTCACTCTCACCGAACCGGGGCTGCGGGAACTGTCCGGTGTCGCCGGGACCCCGGCCGAGCTGCGGCTGCGGGAACTGCCCGGTGTCACCGGGGCCCTGGCCGAGCTCCGGGCGGGCGAACTGCCCGGTGTCGCTGGGACCGCCCTGCCGGGAGTCGCCGAACTGGGGCTGCGGGAACTGTCCGGTGTCACCGGGGCCCTGGCCGAGGTCGGGGCGGGCGAACTGGCCCGTGTCGCCCGGGCCCTGGCCGAGCTCGGAGCGGTTGAACTGGCCGGTGCTGTTCAGGTCGCGGTCGCGACCGGTCTCCGGCCGGGAGAACGGGGACGGGGCGTCGGCCTCGTCGTGGCCGCGCGGCGAGTCCGCCGCGTCACGCTGCGGCGTGGGCCAGTCGTCCTCGCCCGCCGCGGCGCGCCTCGCGCCCCAGCTGGTGCCGGGCTGCTGCGTACCGGGCTGCTGCGTGCCCGGCAGTTCCGGCGCGGGACCGCGCTGCGGAAGCTGCGGACGGCCGGTCCGGTCGGCAGGCGGCTCCGTACGGGCCGGGGTACCGGTCGGCGGGGCCACGGGCGCGGCATCGCCGCCACGGACGGGGAGCGCGGGGCGGCCACCGGCGGCACCGGCGCCCCTCGGGGCGCCCGGGGCGTCACCGGGGGGTCGGCCCGACTCGAACAGGCTCGCACCGGTCGACGTACCGGTCCGGCCGCCGTTCGGCGCACCCGATCCGCCGCCCACCGGGCGCTGGGGGAGTCCGCTGCCGGGCAGCGCGGGCCGCGCCCCGGAACCCGGGACCTGGCGCCGCGACGGGGCGGAGCCGAGCAGTCCGGCGCCGCCGCCCGTACCGCCCGCGACGGGCGCGCCGGGGCCCGAGGGCGCCCCGGACTTGCCGCCCGCGGCGGCACCCGGCTTCTTGCCGCCCTGGGCGACGTCCACCGGGAGCATGACCAGGGCCGTGGTGCCGCCCGAGTCGGACGGCCGCAGCTGGATCCGGATGCCGTGGCGCAGGGACAGGCGGCCGACCACGAACAGACCCATGCGGCGGGACACCGAGACGTCCACGGTGGGCGGGCTGGCCAGCCGCTCGTTGATCGCGGCCAGGTCCTCGGGGGACAGGCCGATACCCGTGTCGTGGATCTCCACCAGCACGCGGCCGTCGGGCAGCGCGTGGCCGGTGACCTTGACCTTGGTCTGCGGGGAGGAGAACGAGGTGGCGTTCTCCAGCAGCTCGGCGAGCAGGTGCACGAGGTCGTTGACCACGCGGCCGGCGACCTCGGTGGACGGGACCGCGCTGAGTTCGATGCGCTCGTACTGCTCCACCTCGGACGCGGCGGCACGCAGCACGTCGACCAGCGGCACCGGTCGCGTCCAGCGGCGCCCCGGCTCCTCACCCGCGAGAACCAGCAGGTTCTCGCCGTTCCGGCGCATACGGGTCGCCAGGTGGTCCAGCTTGAACAGCGACGAGAGCTGGTCGGGGTCCGCCTCGCGGGACTCCAGTTCGGAGATCAGCGACAGCTGGCGCTGGATGAGGCCCTGGCTGCGGCGCGAGAGGTTGGTGAACATCGCGTTGACGTTGCCCCGCAGCAGCGCCTGCTCGGCGGCCAGCCGGACCGCCTCGCGGTGGACGTCGTCGAAGGCCGCGGCCACCTTTCCGATCTCGTCCCGGCTGTGCACACCGACGGACTCCACGGAGGTGTCGACGTCCTGCGGGTCGGACTCGGACAGCTGCTTGACCAGCTCGGGCAGCCGCTTCTGGGCGACCTCCTGCGCGGTGTCCTGCAGTCGGCGCAGCGAGCGCACCATGGAGCGGGCCACGACGAACGCGCCGACCAGCGAGACGCCGAGCACCAGCAGGATCAGCGCACCGTTGAGCCACGCCTCCTGCTCCGCCTCGTCGCGCAGCTCACGCGCCTTCTGCTCCATCTCCGTGAGCAGCGTCCGCTCGATCTTCGACATCTCCGCGAGCTTGATCGAGTCCTGGTCGTACCAGTCCATGTAGCTGCGGTCTTCGGAGGTGATGCCGTTGGGGTCGCGCATCACGCGCTCGGCGTACTTGTTCGCGGCGGTGATGTCGGGCCGGCCGCCGTCCAGCGGAGCCAGCAGGGTGGAGGCGGACTCCGGGCCGCGGATCTGGGTGAACCGCCCCAGCGCGTCGTCCTCCTTCTCCAGCGCGGACTTGCCGAACCGGAGGTCGTTGGAGGACAGTCGCGGGCCCTTGGGGTTGGCGAGCCCGGCGCTGATGATCGCGCGCTGCATGGACGCGTACTCCTTGGCGGAGGAGAACGTGGCCAGCGCACGCGTCTTCTGGATCATGTCGCGGTTGCTGGTGGCCTGCGCCATGTCCTGGGAGAGCGCCAGCAGCGAGGTGATGAGTTCGTTGTAGCTCTGGACGGTCTGGGCGACGTACTCACGGTCGCCGTACGCGTCGTCCCGGAGCGTACGGATCTTGTCCAGCTGCTGGTTGATGTCGACCAGCGTGGACTGCACGCCGATCATCGTGGAGTCGCTCTGGTCGACGTCCTCGATGGCGCGCTTGAACGCCGAGATGGCGCGGGTGGTCTTCTCCCGCGTGGAGACGACGCGGTCGTCCTTCTCCTTGCCGGTCCCGGCCAGCGGGCCCGCCGACTTGTCGCGCTCCTCCTGGAGCGCGTCGGCGAGCTGGGTGGCCTGCTGCGTCATCTCGGTGAGCAGCTTCATGTGGTCCAGCTGCTCGATGTTGTCCAGCGAGGAGTCGATACGCAGCGCACCCAGGGTCGTCGCGGCGACCACCGGGAGTGCGAGCAGCGAGACGAGCCGGGTGCTGATGCGCCAGTTGCGCAGGGCTATTCGGCGGCCGGGCCCGGTGGGACCCTTCGGCCGCGGACGGTCGGTGCCGTCGGCGCCGCCCGAGACGCTCGGCTGGGAGCCGGAGCCGAGCTCGGAACCATGGTCGCCCGGCGTCTGACCGGAGCTCTGGACGCGCTGGGGCGAGGAGCCGCGGTCAGTCACCCCGCGCGGCTCCGGTTCCGCCGAAGCTTCCCCTATGCCCCGGGGGGCCTGGGGAGACCCCTTGTCATCCCTCTTGAAACGTCCCTGCACTAGCGTCGCAACCTCTGGACCAGGCGTCCCGCCGGTGGTTCGGCGGAACGGTGTCGTCGATGGGAACCGCGGCCCCCCGTAGCGGTCGTGAGTGACCGGCGCGCACACCTTTCGTGTCGAGAGGAGCCCCCGCCGCGTGGCACCTCGTCGTGCTGCGCCCCCTGCGCGCCGGCTGATTCTTACGGCGGTTCGAGGAATTCCAGCACAGGGCCGGAGGCTCCAACAAGGGCGTCGTGTCACGTAGTGAGACGGTTAACCCTGCGTGGGGGTTGCATTACGGGACGTAGAAAGCCGCATCGGTGATAACGGACTTATGCAGGCGAAATCCGTGTGGGCACCCGGTGTCCCGGTAGTCATGGTCGAGAGCGGAACGTCGGGTTCCGTTACGTAATGTCCGTTTCGGATGCGAGGGTTGAGTTTCCCTTTTGAGGCATTTGACCGTGTGCTCGTGAGCAAAATCACATGGTGATCGCGACTTCTTGCCCCGATTGGTGGGCATGGGCGCGTCTAGCCTGGCGCTTGACAGAAGCAGCCGAAATGACAAGACGCACCGGGAGTCGACGCACGTGAAGACGACGATGATGTTCCGCACCATAGCCAACCCGCGGCGCACCACGCTGGCGCACCTGAAGGACGCCGACGAACTGCAGGTGGCCGTGTCCGAGCAGCCGGAGCACCCCGTCGACCTCCCCACCGCGACCGCCAACCCCAGGCGCACGGTCCTGATGACGGCGCCCACCGCCTGACACCGCCCCTGCGAGTGCCGCGGGGGGCACGCCCATCCACAGGCGGGCGCGCGCTGTCAAGGGGAGCGATAGCCTTCAGGCATCAGTCTCCTGTCAGCTCAGTGAAGGGCGCGAGCTTCCCGTGCGCATCGCCAGATTCTCCCTGGACGGCACCGTCGGCTACGGCGTCGTCGAAGGGGACGCCGACACCCAAGGCGGCCCCGTCATCGACATCATCAAGGGCATTCCCTACGGCGATTTCGAACGCTCGGGCACGAAGATCCCGCTGGACAAGGTCCGGCTGCTCTCGCCGGTCCTGCCCAACAAGATCGTCGCGATCGGCCGGAACTACGCCGAGCACGCCGCCGAGCTGGGCAACGACGTCCCCGACGTCCCCGTCGCCTTCTTCAAGCCGGCCACCTCGGTGATCGGCCCCGGCGACCCCATCGCGTACCCCTCGTTCTCCCAAGAGGTGCACCACGAGGCCGAGCTGGCCGTGGTCATCGGCCGGATGTGCCGGGAAGTGCCGCGCGAGCGCGTCAAGGACGTGATCCTCGGCTACACCTGCGCCAACGACGTCACCGCTCGCGACGTGCAGCGCCGCGAGCAGCAGTGGGCCCGGGCCAAGGGCTTCGACACCTCCTGCCCGCTGGGCCCCTGGGTGGAGACCGACCTCGACCCGCACAACCTCGGCATCATGTGCACCGTCAACGGCCAGCAGCGCCAGCTGGGCCGTACGAGCGACATGGTGCGCTCGGTCGAGGACCTGATCGTGCACATCACCGAGGCGATGACGCTGCTTCCCGGCGACGTCGTCCTCACCGGCACCCCGGCGGGCGTCGGACCCCTGGTCGTCGGCGACGAGGTCGCCGTCACCATCGAAGGCATCGGCACTCTCACCAACAAGGTGATCAAGCGTGGCTAACGGACCCTCCCCCAAGCTCTCGGCTTCGGGGGTACCCCCTCGCGTACGTTTCTGTCCCTCACCGACCGGCAACCCGCACGTGGGTCTGGTCCGCACCGCCCTGTTCAACTGGGCGTACGCCCGCCACACCGGCGGCACCCTGGTCTTCCGCATCGAGGACACCGACGCGGCCCGCGACTCCGAGGAGTCCTACAACCAGCTCCTGGACTCGTTCCGCTGGCTGGGCTTCGACTGGGACGAGGGCCCGGAGGTCGGGGGCCCGCACGCCCCGTACCGCCAGTCGCAGCGCATGGACATCTACAAGGACATCGCGGCCAGGCTCCTGGACGGCGGTTACGCCTACCGCTGCTACTGCACCTCCGAGGAGCTCGACGCCCGCCGCGAGGCCGCCCGCGCCGCCGGGAAGCCCTCGGGGTACGACGGCCAGTGCCGCACCCTGAGCGCCGAGCAGGCGGCCGTGTACGAGGCCGAGGGCCGGCCCGCGATCGTCCGCTTCCGGATGCCCGACGAGGCGATCACCTTCACGGACCTGGTCCGCGGCGAGGTGACCGTCACGCCGGAGAACGTCTCGGACTACGGCATCATCCGCGCCAGCGGCGCGCCGCTCTACACGCTCGTCAACCCGATCGACGACGCCCTGATGGAGATCACCCATGTCCTGCGCGGCGAGGACCTGCTCTCCTCGACCCCGCGCCAGATCGCGCTCTACCGGGCGCTGATCGAGCTGGGCGTGGCGAAGCGGGTCCCGGAGTTCGGCCACCTCCCGTACGTGATGGGCGAGGGCAACAAGAAGCTCTCCAAGCGCGACCCGCAGGCCTCGCTCAACCTCTACCGCGAGCGCGGGTTCCTCCCCGAGGGCCTGCTCAACTACCTGTCGCTGCTCGGCTGGTCGTTCTCCGCGGACCGGGACATCTTCACGGTCGCCGAGCTGGTCGAGAAGTTCGACATCGCGGACGTGAACGCCAACCCGGCCCGCTTCGACCTGAAGAAGGCCGAGGCGATCAACGCCGACCACATCCGCATGCTGGATGTGAAGGCGTTCATCGAGGCCTGCGAGCCCTGGCTGCGGGCCCCGCACGCCAACTGGGCCCCGGAGGACTTCGACCAGGCCGCGTGGGAGGCCATCGCCCCGCACGCCCAGACCCGCCTGACCGTCCTCTCGGACATCACGGCCAACGTCGACTTCCTGTTCCGCAAGGAGCCGGTCGAGGACGAGGCGTCGTGGAACAAGGCCATGAAGGGCGACCCGGCCGCTCTGCTGACCACCGCCCGCGCCAAGCTGGAGGCGGCGGACTGGTCGAGCGCGGAGTCCCTCAAGGAGGCCGTCCTGGCCGCCGGAGAGGAGCACGGCCTCAAGCTCGGCAAGGCACAGGCCCCGGTCCGTGTCGCCGTCACCGGCCGCACGGTGGGCCTGCCGCTGTTCGAGTCCCTGGAGGTCCTCGGCCGCGAGCGCACGCTGGCCCGGATCGACGCGGCGCTGGCCAAGCTGGCCGGCTCCTGACGCGGCCAGCGGTTACCCGTTTTGGTGGCCCGTCCACCATCGGGTAATGTTCTTCCTGCGCCGCCCGGGCGGGCCGAAAGGCCGGAACGGGAAGCGCAGCCAAACAAAACCCCACAGGGGGTTGCGTTTTGGTGGGGTATGGTGTAATTGGCAGCACGAGTGATTCTGGTTCACTTAGTCTAGGTTCGAGTCCTGGTACCCCAGCAGGAAATCTTCTTCGCAAGATTTCCTGCCCAGCAGGACCAAGCCCCCGTTGTGTAGCGGCCTAGCACGCTGCCCTCTCAAGGCAGTAGCGCCGGTTCGAATCCGGTCGGGGGTACGGATCTCGGAACGTATGTATACGAGATCGCTAGGGCCCCCGTTGTGTAGCGGCCTAGCACGCCGCCCTCTCAAGGCGGTAGCGCCGGTTCGAATCCGGTCGGGGGTACTGGTCTAAACCACCATGGGCTATGGTGTAATTGGCAGCACGAGTGATTCTGGTTCATTTAGTCTAGGTTCGAGTCCTGGTAGCCCAGCTGGATCACTTCCTGATCCACGCCCCCGTTGTGTAGCGGCCTAGCACGCCGCCCTCTCAAGGCGGTAGCGCCGGTTCGAATCCGGTCGGGGGTACGCATAAGGAAAGGCCCTCCACTTCGCGTGGAGGGCCTTTCCCGTTTCATTCCCGGCCGTAGCGCCGGTTCGACTCCTCCGTCTGCGCCAGCCGCCGCAGGCTCTGGAAGACCGGTTCGTACAGCACGGTCAGCGCCACCGCCGCCTCGATCCGCTCCGAAGGCGTCTCGTACGTCTCCACCAGGTCCAGGTCCGCGACCGACAGTTCGGACGCGAGGCGGGCGTGCAGCAGCAGGTGGTCGGTCTCGTGCGGGTAGCCGAGCCGGGCCAGCGAGGCCACGGCGGCGATCAGCATCCCGTAGGCCGGGGACGTGGCGCCGTACCGGCGGCAGTGGTGCCACTCCAGGCGCTCCAGCAGCGCGTCGACCTGGCGCCGGGCCGCCGCGGTCGCCGGATCGTCCTCGTCCGGCTCCGGGCCGTGCGGCAGGGCCCACACGGCGGCCCCCAGCCGGGTGTTCTGGTCCAGCGTCTCGTCGTCCGTCGCGGCGAGCACCTCGCGGGCCGTGGCGACCGGCATCCGGCCCACCTGGATCAGCGCCCGCACCAGCCGCAGCCGGCGCAGATGCTCCTCGCCGTACTCGGACTGGGTCGCGGTGACCCGGGTGCCCGGCGGTAGCAGCCGCTCCCGCAGGTAGTACTTGATCGTCGCGGTGGGTACGCCGCTGCGCTCACTCAACTCCGCCAGCCGCATCTCTCTTGCGCCTTTCATTGGACAGTGGCACTATCCAAGCATGGATAGCAGCACTATCCAACCTACCCACGAAAGGTGCGGATCATGGGCAGCACTGTGCTCGAAGGCCGGAACACCGCCGCGGCCGAGGGCGACGTCACCGTCTTCACCGTCGGCATGCGCATCAACAACTTCCGCGCGCTGCGCAGCTGGTGGCCGGTGTTCACCGCGATGCCGCGGATGCTCAAGGAGCTCTCACAGGACAAGGAGAGCGGCCTGCTGGGCTATCAGATGCTGCTGGGGCTGCCGCGGGTGATCTACGTCGTCCAGTACTGGGAGTCCCCCGAGAAGCTGCTGGCGTACGCGTCCGACCAGGACGGGCAGCACCGGCCCGCCTGGGCGGCGTTCAACCGCCGGCTGCGGGCCGGGAGGGGCAAGGTCGGCTTCTGGCACGAGACGTACGTGGTCCCGGCCGGGGGGCACGAGTCGGTCTACCTCAACATGCCGGAATTCGGGCTCGGCAAGGCCACGGGCGTCGTCCCGGTCGGCCGCCGCGGCGAGCGCGCCGCCGAGCGCCTTTCCCGCTAGCCCGCACCGGACGGGCCGTACGGGGGCGCGGGGCGCGCTCGCGGCGTCCCTCGCGTCACCTCGGCCGATCCGGGGTCAAGGGTCACCCGGTGCGGCGCAGCGCCTCGCTCAGGCGGCCGGCCGCGTCGATGACCGCCTGGGCGTGCATCCGGCCCGGGTGGCGGGTCAGCCGCTCGATCGGCCCGGAGACCGAGACCGCGGCGACCACGCGGTTGGACGGGCCGCGTACGGGCGCGGAGACCGATGCCACGCCCGGCTCCCGCTCGCCGATCGACTGGGCCCAGCCCCGCCGCCGTACGCCCGACAGGGCCGTGGCCGTGAAACGGGCGCCCTGCAGGCCGCGGTGCAGCCGCTCCGGCTCCTCCCAGGCCATGAGCACCTGCGCCGCCGAGCCGGCCTTCATCGGCAGCGTGGAGCCGACGGGCACGGTGTCCCGCAGTCCGGACAGCCGCTCGGCCGCCGCCACGCAGATGCGCATGTCGCCCTGGCGCCGGTAGAGCTGGGCGCTCTCCCCGGTCACGTCGCGCAGGTGTGTGAGTACGGGGCCGGCCGTGGCGAGCAGCCGGTCCTCGCCGGCCGCCGCGGCCAGTTCCGCCAGCCGCGGGCCGAGTATGAAGCGGCCCTGCATGTCGCGCGCCACCATCCGGTGGTGTTCGAGCGCGACCGCGAGCCGGTGCGCCGTGGGGCGCGCGAGTCCGGTGGCCCCGACCAGCCCCGCGAGGGTGGCCGGACCGGACTCCAGAGCGCTCAGCACCAGTGCTGCCTTGTCGAGAACGCCGACGCCGCTAGAGTTGTCCATGCAACGATACTTGCGTCTCACACTGTGAAACGCAAGTTCAATTTTCCGGTGGAACCGCCACTCTGTAATTGCGGCCCGGGACCAGGGCGCGCAGTCCACACGAGTTGGGCCGGCGACGTTGCCGGCCGGAGGGAAAGCGATGGGACGGACACTCGCGGAGAAGGTCTGGGACGACCATGTCGTCCGGCGCGCCGAAGGCGAGCCCGACCTGCTCTTCATCGATCTGCACCTGCTGCACGAGGTGACCAGCCCGCAGGCTTTCGACGGCCTCCGCAAGGCCGGGCGGCCGGTGCGGCGCACCGACCTCACCATCGCGACCGAGGACCACAACACCCCGACCCTCGACATCGACAAGCCCATCGCGGACCCCGTCTCGCGGGCCCAGTTGGAGACGCTGCGCAGGAACTGCGCTGAGTTCGGTGTCCGTCTGCATCCGCTCGGTGACGTAGAGCAGGGTGTCGTCCACGTGGTGGGGCCGCAGCTGGGCCTGACCCAGCCGGGCACCACCGTGGTCTGCGGCGACAGCCACACCTCCACGCACGGCGCCTTCGGCGCGCTGGCGTTCGGCATCGGCACCAGCCAGGTCGAGCACGTGCTGGCCACCCAGACGCTCCCGCTGGCGCCGTTCAGGACCATGGCGATCACCGTCGAGGGCGAGCTGCCCGAGGGCGTCACGGCCAAGGACCTGATCCTGGCGATCATCGCGAAGATCGGCACCGGCGGCGGCCAGGGCTACGTCATCGAGTACCGCGGGTCCGCCATCGAGAAGCTGTCGATGGAAGCCCGGATGACCGTGTGCAACATGTCCATCGAGGCGGGCGCGCGGGCGGGCATGATCGCCCCCGACGAGACCACCTTCGCCTATCTCAAGGGCCGCCCGCACGCCCCCGAAGGCGCCGACTGGGACGCGGCCGTCGAGTACTGGCGCACCCTGCGCACCGACGACGACGCCGTCTTCGACCACGAGGTCGTCATCGACGCCGCCGCGCTGTCGCCGTTCGTCACCTGGGGCACCAACCCCGGGCAGGGCGCCCCGCTGTCGGCGTCGGTCCCCGACCCCGACTCGTACGCTGACCCCAGTGAGCGGCACGCCGCCGAGAAGGCCCTGGAATACATGGGCCTGACGGCGGGTCAACCGCTGCGGGAGATCGGTGTGGACACGGTCTTCGTGGGCTCGTGCACCAATGGCCGGATCGAGGACCTGCGCTCCGCCGCCGAGGTGCTGCGGGGCCGTTCCGTCGCCGACGGGGTGCGGATGCTGGTCGTACCCGGCTCGGTACGGGTCGCGCTCCAGGCCGTCGAGGAGGGGCTGGACAAGGTGTTCACCGCGGCCGGCGCCGAGTGGCGGCACGCGGGCTGCTCGATGTGCCTGGGCATGAACCCCGACCAGCTGGCGCCCGGCGAGCGGTCGGCGTCCACCTCCAACCGCAACTTCGAAGGCCGGCAGGGCAAGGGCGGCCGGACCCATCTGGTCTCGCCGCAGGTCGCCGCCGCCACCGCGGTCCTCGGCCACCTGGCCTCGCCCGCCGATCTGCCCAACCCCTCTGCCGTCCCCACGCCCGCCGGAGTCTGAACACGATGGAAGCTTTCACCACGCACACCGGCCGGGCCGTACCGCTGCGGCGCAGCAACGTCGACACCGACCAGATCATCCCCGCGCACTGGCTCAAGAAGGTCACCCGCGACGGCTTCGAGGACGGTCTGTTCGAGGCGTGGCGCAAGAACCCGGACTTCGTGCTGAACCAGAGCGCGCACCAGGGCGCGACCGTCCTGGTCGCCGGGCCCGACTTCGGCACCGGCTCCTCGCGCGAGCACGCGGTGTGGGCGCTGCAGAACTACGGCTTCAAGGCCGTCATCTCCGCGCGCTTCGCCGATATCTTCCGGGGGAACTCGCTCAAGAACGGTCTGCTGACCGTCGTGCTGCCGCAGGAGACCGTGGACCGGCTGTGGGAGCTGGTCGAGGCCGACCCGACCGCCGAGGTCACCGTCGACCTCGTCGACCGCCAGGTTCGAGCCGAGGGGATCACGGCTGATTTCGACCTTGACGAGAACGCCCGATGGAGGCTGCTGGAAGGGTTGGACGACATCAGCCTGACCCTCAGGCAGGAGGCCGACATCGCCGCCTACGAGGCCCGCCGACCCGCCTTCAAGCCCAGCACGGTTGGGGTCTGAGCACCCCCGGTTCTCCCTGCGCAGAGCGCGTTTGACACGATGCGTCGCCGGTCCACCGACCGGCGGCGCATCGGCGTGTTGAGGCCCCATGAGGCGACAACTCGCCGCAGATGGCACAATCAGCGCATGGAACGCGACGCCCAACTCAAGCTCTACGGGGTCGTCGCCGACCGGCTGAAGGAAGCGCACGCAAGGGTGCGCGCACTGCAAGTCCCGGAGGGCGTACGGATGGCGCTGTCCCGGAAGCTGCTGGTCATCACGGCTGCGGCGAAGCACGATCTCGCGGACGCGGCGCGGCGTCTGGACCGGTTGATGGATGACCTCGACGCGGGTCGTCTCCCCGAAGACCCCGACAGCGACGGAAGTCCGTGACGGTCGAGTTCGTTGCGGCACAAGGGTGATTAGCCCGTTTCGTGTTTGATTTGCGGTATATATCTGCCTAACGTGCGAAAAAGCTTGAACACATTCGTTCCGGCTATGTCTCCGAAGGGGAAGACGTGAACAAGGCGCAGCTCGTAGAAGCGATTGCCGACAAGCTCGGCGGTCGGCAGAACGCCGCCGAAGCAGTCGACGCGGTCCTGGACGCCATCGTCCGCGCGGTCGTCGCGGGGGATCGGGTTTCGGTCACCGGTTTCGGCTCGTTCGAGAAGGTCGACCGTCCGGCTCGTTACGCCCGCAACCCGCAGACGGGTGAGCGGGTCCGGGTCAAGAAGACCTCGGTGCCCCGCTTCCGCGCCGGGCAGGGCTTCAAGGACCTGGTGAGCGGCTCGAAGAAGCTGCCCAAGGGTGGCGAGGTCGCCGTGAAGAAGGCGCCCAAGGGCAGCCTCCAGGCCGCCGCGAAGAAGGCCGCGGCCAAGAAGGCGGTCGCGAAGAAGGCGGCGCCCGCGAAGAAGGCGGCGGTGAAGAAGGCGGTCGCGAAGAAGGCGGCGCCCGCGAAGGCCGCGGCGAAGAAGGCGGCGCCGGCGAAGAAGGCGGCGGTCGCGAAGAAGGCGGCGACCGCCAAGAAGGCCGTGGCGAAGAAGGCCCCGGCGAAGAAGGCCACCACCCGCAAGACCACCGCCAAGAAGGCCACGGCCCGGAAGAAGTAACCGCGGTCGACGGCACCTCACGCGCCGGGCCGGACTCCCTCGGGAGTCCGGCCCGCGGTGTGTTCGGTGGCCTTCCGGGGGCCGCTCAGAACGTCTGCAGGGTGATGAAGACGACCCGGCGGTCCGCCTCCTCGCCCGCGACCTCGATCCGCACCCGCTGCCCGGGGCGCAGCATGCGCAGGCCGCCCGCGTCGAACGCCGCCGCGTCGAAGGGGAGCGGGGTGCCGTCGTCCAGCAGCACGCTGCCGGCGCGGGTCTCGGGGTCGTACGTGAACGCGGTTGCCTGCATGTCCAGCAGCGTAGCCCGCACCGCGTGGGCCGCCCGTAGGGGTGCCCCTCGCGCCCCGCGGGCCGTACCCGGACGTCAGCCGGGGGCGACGTACGCCGGTGGAGGCGGGCAGCCGGGCGCCTCCACCAGGAGGGCCGTCGTGTGCGGGCCCACGCCCAGGCACAGCGCCGCCCGCAGATCCTCGCCCGTGTCCACGTCCTGCCGCACGCTGGCCACGTCCGGCAGTTCGATCTCCCACGCCCCCGAGGCCCGGTGCCGGGCGCGGGACGGGCCCCCGAACGCCGGGGCCAGCTCCACTCCGGCCGCGGCCGCCAGCAGCGTGGTGCCGATGCCCGCCGCGTCGGCGAGGAAGGCCCGCGGCCCGGCGGCCGCGGCGTCCAGCACCCGGCCCAGCTCCTCGGTCCGCAGCGCGGGCAGATCGGCGTTGAGCGCCGCCACGGCCGCCCCCGGCAGCTGCGTACGGACCATGCGCGCCCCGTGGGCCAGGGCCGCGTTCAAGCCCGGTGCGTCCGGCACCACGTGCGCGCCCAGGACGCGCAGCGCACGCCCGGCGCACGGATCATCCGTGACGACCACCACACCCCGTACGCTCTCGCATGCCAGCGCCGCGGCCACCGTGTCCTGCGCGAATGCGAGTGCGAGCGCCGGGCGCCGCGCGTCCGGCACGGTGGCGGCGAGCCTGCTCTTCGCCCGTGACAAGGGCTTCAGCGGCACCACCACGGTCCATGCCACACGCGTTCCCTTTCGTCCCACGACGCACATTCTCACCCGCCGCCGCACCCGCCCGGCACTTACGCCCGCAACCCGCGGGGTTACGGTGTCCTCGACAGACCGGGTACCTGGGGCGACACTTGTGCGGCTGCCCGGACGGCAGCAAGGCAGCAGGTCAGCAGGGTCCGAGAGAGGTGTTCCGAGTGTCCGGCCGCAGAATCGGCATCTGGTACCGCACGGCGGCGGTCCTGGTAAAACCACCGCTGGTGGTTCTGTTCAAGCGGGACTGGCGCGGAATGGAGCACATTCCGGCTGAGGGCGGATTTATCACCGCGATCAATCACAACTCGTATCTCGACCCGCTCTCGTACGCGCACTATCAGTACAACACCGGGCGGGTCCCGCGCTTCCTCGCCAAAGCGGGGCTCTTCAAGGGCAGCTTTGTCGGAACCTTCCTGCGCGGTCTGAAGCAGATCCCGGTCTACCGTGAGTCCACCGACGCGGCCAACGCCTTCCGGGCCGCCGTCGACGCCATCAACAACGGCGAGTGCGTGGCGTTCTACCCCGAGGGAACCCTCACCCGCGACCCGGACATGTGGCCGATGCGCGGCAAGACCGGCGCGGCGCGCGTCGCGCTGCTCACCAAGGCCCCGGTGATCCCGGTCGCCCAGTGGGGCGCCAACGAGGCGATGCCGCCGTACGCCAAGCACAAGAAGCTGCGGCTCTTCCCGCGCAAGACCCTGCGGGTGCAGGCCGGACCGCCGGTGGACCTGTCCGAGTTCTACGGGCAGGAGCCGACCGCCGAGGTGCTGCGAGCCGCCACCGACACCATCATGGCCGCGATCACCGAACAGCTCGCCGAACTGCGCGGCGAACCCGCGCCCGCGCGGCCGTACGACCACAAGAAGGCCCGCGGGGCCGAGGAGGCAGGCAAGTGACCCGCTGCGCGGTCTACGGCACCGGATCCTGGGGCACCGCCTTCGCGATGGTGCTCGCCGACGCCGGCTGCGAGGTGACGATGTGGGGCCGCCGCGCCGGCCTCGTCGAGGCGATCAACACCGGACGCACCAACCCCGACTACTTTCCGGGCGTGGAGCTGCCCCGGTCGGTGCGGGCCACCACCGACCCCGCCGAGGCGGCGGACGGTGCCGAGTTCGCCGTCCTCGCCATCCCCTCCCAGACGCTCCGCGAGAACCTCGCCGCGTGGGCGCCGCTGCTGCCCGCCGACACCGTGCTCGTCTCCCTGATGAAGGGCATCGAACTCGGCACCGCCAAGCGCATGAGCGAGGTCGTCGAGGAGGTCGCCAAGGTCTCCCCGGACCGGGTCGCGGTGCTGACCGGCCCCAACCTCGCCAAGGAGATCGTCGCGCGGCAGCCCGCGGCCGCCGTCGTCGCCTGCCGTGACGAGGGCGTGGCCCGGCGTCTCCAGGCCGCATGCCACACCCCGTACTTCCGCCCGTACACCAACACCGACGTGGTGGGCTGCGAGCTCGGCGGCGCGGTCAAGAACGTCATCGCACTGGCCGTCGGGATCGCCGACGGCATGGGGCTCGGCGACAACGCCAAGGCGTCCCTGATCACCCGGGGCCTGGCCGAGACCACCCGGCTCGGGCTGGCGATGGGCGCCGACGCGCGCACCTTCGCGGGCCTGGCGGGCATGGGCGACCTGGTCGCCACCTGCTCCTCGCCGCTCTCCCGCAACCACACCTTCGGCACCAACCTCGGCCGCGGCATGACGCTGGAGGAGACCATCGCGGTCACCCGGCAGACCGCCGAGGGCGTCAAGTCCTGCCAGTCCGTGCTGGATCTGGCCCGGCGCCACGACGTCGACATGCCGATCACCGAGACCGTGGTGGAGATCGTCCACGAGGGCAAGCCGCCGCTGGTCGCGCTCAAGGAACTGATGTCGCGCAGCGCCAAGTCCGAGCGTCACTGACGCCCCAGCCCCAGCGTCACTGACGCCGAAGCGACCGCAAGGTAACCTCAATCGCGATATGAGCAGCGAGACCTCCACCCCCAGCACTGGCAAGCCGCGTGTCGCCGTCGTCTTCGGCGGCCGCAGCTCCGAGCACGCCATCTCCGTGGTCACCGCGGGTGCCGTGCTGCGCGCCATCGACCGGACCAAGTACGACGTGCTGCCGATCGGCATCACCGCCGACGGCCGGTGGGCGCTGACCTCCGCCGACCCCGAGCGGATGGCCATCGCCGACCGCAGGCTGCCGAGCGTCGAAGATCTCGCGGAGTCGGCCGACGGCTCCGTCCTGCTGCCGGTCGACCCGGGCAGCCGTGAGGTCGTCTACACCGAGCCGGGGAACGTGCCCAAGGCGCTGGGCGACGTGGACGTCGTCTTCCCGATGCTGCACGGCCCGTACGGCGAGGACGGCACCCTCCAGGGCCTGCTGGAGCTCTCCGGCGTGCCCTACGTCGGCTCCGGTGTGCTGGCGTCCGCCGTCGGCATGGACAAGGAGTACATGAAGCGGGTGTTCACCTCCTTCGGGCTGCCGGTCGGCCCGTACGAGGTGATCCGGCCGCACGAGTGGGACCGCGACCCGGCCGCCGCCCGCAAGAAGATCGTGGACTTCGCCGCCGACCACGGCTGGCCGGTCTTCGTCAAGCCCGCCCGCGCCGGTTCCTCCTTCGGCATCACCAAGGTCGACGACCTGGCCGGTCTTGACGAGGCCGTCGAGGAGGCCCGGAGCCACGACCCGAAGATCATCGTGGAGTCGCTGCTGCGCGGCCGCGAGATCGAGTGCGGGGTGCTGGAGTTCGAGGACGGGCCGCGTGCCAGCGTCCCGGCCGAGATCCCGCCGGTCACCGCCCACGACTTCTACGACTTCGAGGCGAAGTACATCGACTCGGCCAGCGGGATGGTGCCCGCGCCGCTCACCGAGGAGCAGACCGCGCGCGTCCAGGAGCTCGCGGTGCGGGCCTTCGAGGCGGTGTCCTGCGAGGGGCTGGTGCGCGCGGACTTCTTCCTGCTCGACAGCGGCGAGTTCGTGATCAACGAGATCAACACGATGCCCGGCTTCACGCCCATCTCCATGTACCCGCGGATGTGGCAGGAGAGCGGCGTCAGCTACCCGGAGCTGGTGGACCGCCTGCTCCAGGCCGCGCTGCGCCGCTCCACCGGACTGCGCTGAACGACCGGCGGGCCCCGCCAGGGGCGACCGGCCGCCGGGCGGCGGCCGGTCCCGGCCGTCCGCCCGGGCTCCCGGGCTCAGATGCCGAACGGGATCGTCTTCTTGATGGCGTCCGCGAGGTCGATGAGCACGTTGAGCTCGGGGGCGTACTTCCCCGGCACGCGCACCTCGACATACGCCTTGCGCAGGGCGGTCGTGAAGCGGTAGCCGTCGTCCTGCTTCTCAAACACCCACTCGACGCCGTTGAGCTCGGCGGAGTCGGGGTGCGGGTTGTAGTCTGGGTCGCCGGGCGTGAGCACGTCAGGTGCGGGCACTCCGCAGCGCAGCTGCACGGCGGGATCGCCCCACGCCGCCGTGAAGTCGGACGCCGGGGCGACGGCACGTCGCTCAAGGCCTTCCACGCGGCGCGGCAGCTCCTTGTGCAATGACCGGCACATGCCGACCGCGGGCCCGGACGGCGTGGGAACCGGGGGTGCCGCGGCACTGTCGGACTCGCCGCCCGACGCGCAGCCGCCGACCGCTGCCAGCAGCAGCACGGTGGTGGACAGGAGGATCGATCGGCGGGGTGCGCACTTCACCGGGCGAGCATACGAGGAGCCGGAGACGGACGGCCGGGCGGGAGCTAGAGATGGACGACCGGGCAGGTCAGGGTGCGGGTGATGCCGTCCACCTGCTGGACCTTGGCGACCACCATGCGACCGAGCTCATCGACCGTCTCGGCCTGGGCGCGCACGATGACGTCGTACGGTCCGGTGACGTCCTCGGCCTGGATGACCCCCGGGATCTCCGCGATGACTTCGGCCACGGTCGACGCCTTGCCGACCTCGGTCTGGATCAGGATGTACGCCTGTACCACGGAACCTCCAGGGCGGCTACGAGGATCATGTGGGGAGAAGAGACGCCACGGTACCGCGTCACCGCGCGGTGCGGGGAGACCCTCGCGGCATGCGTGGCGAGGCCGCGGATATCGACAGCATAAGGAGAAGCGCAGTGAAAGGTACCGTGGGGGAACTCGGGGAGTTCGGGCTCATCAGGGAACTCACATCCCGGCTCACCACGACCCCGGCGGTACGGCTGGGGCCGGGGGACGACGCCGCGGTGGTCGCCGCGCCGGACCGGCGCGTCGTGGCCAGCACCGACGTCCTGCTGGAGGGACGGCACTTCCGCCGCGACTGGTCCACCGCGTACGACGTGGGCCGCAAGGCCGCCGCACAGAACCTGGCCGACATCGCCGCGATGGGCGCGGTGCCCACCGCCCTGCTGCTCGGCCTCGTGGTCCCCGCGGACCTGCCGGTGACCTGGGCCAGCGAGCTGATGGACGGGCTGCGGGACGAGTGCCAGGTCGCCGGGGCCGCCGTCGTCGGCGGTGACGTGGTGCGCGGCGACACGATCACGGTCGCGATCACCGCACTGGGCGACCTGCGCAACAGCGACCCGGTCACCCGATCCGGTGCTCAGCCGGGCGACGTCGTCGCGGTCACCGGCTGGCTGGGCTGGTCGGCAGCCGGGCACGCGGTGCTCTCCCGCGGCTTCCGCTCGCCGCGCGCCTTCGTCGAGGCCCACCGGCGGCCCGAGCCCCCGTACCACGCGGGGCCGGCGGCGGCCGGGCTCGGCGCCACCGCGATGACGGACGTCAGCGACGGGCTCGTGGCCGATCTGGGCCACATCGCGGAGGCCAGCAAGGTCCGCATCGACCTGCGCTCGGGCGACATCGACATCCCGACGCAGATGTCCGACATCGGGCAGGCGGTCGGCGTGGACCCGCTCCAGTGGGTGCTCAACGGGGGAGAGGACCACGCGATCGTCGCGACCTTCCCGCCCGACGTGAAGCTCCCGGCCCGCTGGAAGGTCATCGGCGAGGTGCTCAACCCGTCGGCACTGCCCCAGGTGACCGTGGACGGGGCGCCGTGGGCGCACGCGGGCTGGGACCACTTCGGGGACGAGGCCGACGCCGAGTAGCTGGGCACGGGCATACGCCGAGTAGATTCGGCGTATGCCGCACATACCCGCGCCCGAGCCCGCCCCGCGCGGTGAGCTCCCGCCGCACCCGCCCTGCGTGCTCACCGTCGCCGGATCCGACTCCGGCGGCGGTGCGGGCATCCAGGCCGACCTGAAGACGATGCTGGCGCTGGGCGTGCACGGCATGAGCGTCCTCACGGCGGTGACCGCCCAGAACTCCCGGGGTGTACAGGGGGCCTGGGAACTGCCCGCGGACGCCGTGCGCGCCCAGTTCCGTGCCGTCGTCGACGACATCGGCGTCGATGCGGTGAAGACCGGCATGCTGGCCTCCACCGAACTGGTCGAGACGGTCGCCGCGCTGCTCGGCGGCGTCACGGCGCCGGTGGTGGTGGATCCGGTCGGCGTCTCCAAGCACGGCGATCCGCTGCTGGCCGCCGAAGCCCTCGGCGCGGTCCGCGCCAGGCTGCTGCCCACCGCCACCGTCGCGACCCCCAATCTGGACGAGGTCGCCCAGCTCACGGGCGTACGGGTCGAGAGTGAGGCCGACATGCGGCGGGCGGCGGACGCCGTGCTGGAATTCGGCCCCCGGTGGGCTCTGATCAAGGGCGGGCACCTGGCCGGCGCCGCCACCGACCTGCTGACCGACGGCACCGAGCTGCACTGGCTGCGCGCCCCCCGGCACGACAACCGGCACACCCACGGCACCGGCTGCACGCTGGCCAGCGCCATCGCCTCGTACCTGGCCCGGGGGCTGGAGGTCCCGGAGGCGGTCGCGGCGGCCAAGACGTACGTCACCGGCGCCATCGCGGCGGGCTTCGCGCTGGGGGAGGGCATCGGGCCGGTCGACCACGGGTGGCGCCTGCGCCGCTAGCGGTTTATGGGCCCGCTGGCGGTCTGTGGGGCCGAACGCCAAAAAACCGGCCCACCACGAGGTGGACCGGCTCCGGCAACCGGCGAGGCTCGCTACGTCAGCGCGAGACCTTGCCGGCCTTGATGCACGAGGTGCAGACATTCATGCGCTTCGGGGTCCGACCGACCACAGCGCGCACCGTCTGGATGTTGGGGTTCCAACGACGGCGGGTGCGGCGGTGCGAGTGCGAGATGTTGTTGCCGAAGCCCGGCCCCTTGCCGCAGACGTCGCAGTTGGCAGCCACGGGTTACTCCAAAGACGGGTCAACCCCGCGTACGCGAGGAGACAGACACTTACGGTGAGCCCCGGCGAGAGTGCCAGGGGAAAGCCCGATTCACATCGGGCAACCGGAGCAGCATACAACGACCGCTCCCGACATACGAAAACTACCATGGCCGCCCCGGCCCCCGCCGGTCCGGGCCCCCTGACCGGACCCGCGGCGCGACTACCCTGCCAGGAGCCCCACCCGAGGAGGACGCAAGGTGCCGCACACTCCCCCAGACTCCGTCCGGGGGTACCCCCTTGACGCCGATGCGGTACGCACCTGGTGCCGGCTGGCGCTGGACGCGCTCGGCCGGGCCCGCGAGGACATCGACGCCATCAACGTCTACCCGGTGGCCGACGGGGACACCGGCACCAACCTGTACCTGACCGCCGAGTCCGCTGCCCGGGCCGTCGACGCGGCCTTCGACGGCCACGCCGCCTCCGGCGCCCCGTCGCGTCCCACCAGGGCGGACGCGATGCGGGCCATGGCGCACGGCGCGCTCATCGGGGCACGGGGCAACTCCGGCACCATCCTGGCCCAGCTGCTGCGCGGGATGGCCGACGTGCTCGCCGCCGAAGACGCGGGGCCCGCCCATACAGGGGCCGGGGACGCGAGGCCCGGCGGCGTGGCGTCCGGGGACGCCGGCGCCCTCAAACAGGCGCTGCGGCACGCCGCCGAGTCCGCCTACCAGGCCGTCGCCCACCCGGTGGAGGGCACGGTGCTGACCGTCGCCGCGGCGGCGGCCGACGCCGCGGAACAGGTGGCCGACGCCGCCGCGGAGCGCGCCGGTGACGACATCGCACGGGTCGCGCGCGCCGCGTACGAGGGGGCACGCACCGCCCTCGCGGCGACCCCCGGCCAGCTCGACGTCCTCGGCCGCGCCGGAGTGGTGGACGCGGGCGGCTACGGCCTGGTCGCGGTGCTCGGAGCGCTCTCCCAGGCGCTGTCCGGCGAGGCCCCGGCCCAGCCGCCCGCGGCCGACCACGGCCGCCGACCCCGCCCGGCCGCGCCGGCCGGCGGAACCTCCGCCGTACCGGCCACCCCACCGGCGATGGCACCCTCCGCGTCCGCCGGAGCGGGCGGCTGCGCCCCCGGCGGGGCCGGACCGCACAGCGAGGGGCCCGCCTTCGAGGTCATCTATCTGCTGGAGGCGGACGACGCGGCCGTCGGCCGGCTGCGCGCCCGGCTCGACGCGCTCGGCGACTCCCTCGTCGTGGTCGGCGGGGAGGGCCTGTGGAACGTCCACGTCCACGTGGACGACGCGGGCGCGGCGGTGGAGGCCGGCATCCAGGCGGGACGCCCGTACCGCATCCGCATCACGCACTTCGCCGCCGCCGGGCTACCGCGCGGCCCTTACGAGGACCCGTGCGACGCGCCGCGGGACCGGCCCGAGCGCCAGGACGCGGGCCGGGAGCGGGCACCGCGCGCCGTCGTCGCGGTCGTCCCCGGCGACGGCCTCGCCGCCCTCTACGCGGAAGCCGGCGCCGCGGTGGTGGCCGCACGCCCCGGAGAGCCGCCCGCAAGCGGCGAGCTGGTCGAGGCCGTCCGCCGCGCCCACGCCCGCGAGGTCGTGCTGCTGCCCAACGACGCCGAGCTGCGGCACACCGCCGCGGCCGCCGCCGAGCAGGCCCGTACCGCAGGGGTGCGCGTCGCCCTCATCCCGACCCGCTCCGCGGTCCAGGGCATCGCCGCGCTCGCCGTACACGAGCCCGGCCGCCGCTTCGACGAGGACGTCGTGGCCATGACCGCGGCCGCCGGCGCCACCCGCTGCGCGGAACTCGTCGTCGCCGAGCACCAGTCGTGGACCATGGCCGGGATCTGCCAGGCCGGGGACGTGCTGGGCCTGATAGACGGCGACGTGGCGGTCATCGGCCCGGACCTCGCCGGCGCGGCGGAGACGGTCCTGGACCGGATGCTCGCCGCCGGCGGCGAGATGGTCACCCTCGTCCTCGGCGCGGGCGTCCCCGAGGGCGTCGCCGAGCGCCTGGAACGGCACGTACAGCAGGGGCATCTGGCCGTCGACACGGTCGTCTACGACGGCGGGCAGCAGACCGTTCCGCTGATCATCGGCGTCGAATGAACCCGCCTGGCCCCGCTTGTCACACCCGTGGTGTGCAATGGACAACGTGCCCGCGCTCGACGAACCCCTGAAGAAGACCCTCGGCGGCACCACCGCGAAGGTGCTGGCCGACCACCTCGACCTGCACACGGTCGGCGACCTGCTGCACCACTACCCCAGGCGGTACGCCGAGCGGGGCGAGCTGACCCGGCTGTCCGACCTGCCGCTGGACGAGCACGTCACGGTCGTCGCCCAGGTCGCCGACGCCCGCGTCCTGAAGTTCAACGCGGGCCGCGGCCAGCGGCTGGAGGTCACCCTCACCGACGGCAGCGGACGGCTCCAGCTGGTCTTCTTCGGCAAGGGCATCCACAAGCCGCACAAGGACCTGCCGCCCGGCCGCCGGGCGATGTTCGCGGGCAAGGTCTCCGTCTTCAACCGCAAGCTCCAGCTCGCCCACCCCGAGTACCAGCTGCTGGACGCCGACAGCGGCGAGGAAGCCGTCGACGCCTTCGCGGGCCGGCTCATGCCGATCTACCCGGCCTGCCAGCAGATGGCGTCCTGGAAGATCGCCAAGGCGGTCGACGCGGTGCTGCCCAGCGCCCGGGAGGCCGTGGATCCGCTGCCGCCGGCGCTGCGCCTCGGGCGCGGGCTGAGCACGCTGCCGGAAGCCCTGCTCAAGATCCACCGGCCGGGTACGAAAGCGGACATCGCCGACGCCCGCGACCGGCTGAAGTGGGACGAGGCGTTCGTCCTCCAGGTGGCCCTCGCCCGGCGCCGGTTCGCCGACGCCCAGCTGCCCGCCGTACCGCGCCGCCACGCACCGGGCGGCCTGCTGGACGCCTTCGACGCCAAGCTGCCCTTCGAGCTCACCGAAGGCCAGCGGAAGGTCAGCCAGGAGGTCTTCGACGACCTGGCCACCGAACACCCCATGCACCGGCTCCTGCAAGGCGAGGTCGGCTCGGGCAAGACCATGGTGGCGCTGCGCGCCATGCTCCGCGTCGTGGACGCCGGCGGCCAGACCGCGATGCTCGCGCCGACCGAGGTCCTCGCCCAGCAGCACCACCGCTCCATCGTGGAGATGATGGGCGAGTTGGCCGAGGCCGGGATGCTGGGCGGGTCCGACCTGGGCACCAAGGTCGTGCTGCTCACCGGCTCGATGGGCGCCGCCGCCCGGCGGCAGGCGCTGCTGGACCTGGTCACCGGAGAGGCCGGGATCGTGATCGGCACCCACGCGCTGATCGAGGACAAGGTGAAGTTCCATGATCTTGGCCTGGTCGTGGTCGACGAGCAGCACCGCTTCGGCGTCGAGCAGCGCGACGCCCTGCGCGGCAAGGGGAAGCAGCCGCCGCACCTGCTGGTGATGACCGCCACCCCGATCCCGCGGACCGTCGCCATGACCGTCTTCGGCGACCTGGAGACCTCCGTTCTCGACCAGCTGCCCGCGGGCCGGTCCCCGATCGCCAGCCATGTGGTGCCGGTTCAGGACAAGCCGCACTTCCTGGCCCGCGCCTGGGAGCGGGTTCGGGAGGAGGTGGCCGCCGGCCACCAGGCGTACGTGGTCTGCCCGCGCATCGGCGACGACGAGGACGAGCCGAAGAAGAAGTCCGCCGAGGACCAGGCGGAGAAGCGCCCGCCACTGGCCGTTCTGGACATCGCGGAACAGCTCGCGGCGGGTCCGCTGCAGGGCCTGCGCGTCGCGGTGCTGCACGGGCGGATGCAGCCCGATGCCAAGGACCAGGTGATGCGGCGCTTCGCGGCGGGCGAGGTGGACGTGCTCGTCGCCACCACCGTCATCGAGGTCGGGGTCAATGTCCCCAACGCCACCGCCATGGTCATCATGGACGCGGACCGGTTCGGCGTCTCCCAGCTGCACCAGCTGCGCGGCCGCGTCGGGCGCGGCTCCGCTCCCGGCCTGTGCCTGCTGGTCAGCGAGATGCCGCAGGCCAGCCCCGCGCGCGCCCGGCTGGACGCGGTGGCCGGCACCCTCGACGGCTTCGAGCTGTCCCGGATCGACCTGGAGCAGCGGCGCGAGGGCGACGTGCTCGGGCAGGCCCAGTCAGGCGTCCGCTCGTCCTTGCGGATGCTCGCCGTCATCGACGACGAGGAGGTCATCGCCGCGGCCCGCGAAGAGGCGACCGCGACCGTCTCCGCCGACCCCGACCTCACGGCACACCCCGAGCTGCGCACCGCGCTCGACGCCCTCGTCGACGCGGAGCGCGAAAGCTACCTCGACAAGGGCTGAGCCAAGGGCTGGGCTCAAGGACTTGGCCCAAGGGCTGGGCAAGGCCGCCGGGGCCGCACGGCGGCCGCCGCCGGACGGGGCCTCGCCGCCCGCCGCGGGACCTGACCTCGTCGCCCGCCCCCGGGGAGGCGAATAATGGACCCGCAGCGAGCGCAGAGCGAAACGACCCGAAGGGCGGCCCCTCACATGACCCGCGTTATCGCCGGTGCGGCAGGAGGACGCCGCCTGGCCGTGCCGCCCGGCACCGGCACCCGCCCGACCTCGGACCGGGCGCGAGAGGGCCTGTTCTCCACCTGGGAGTCGCTCCTCGGCTCACTGCACGGCATCCGCGTCCTGGATCTGTACGGCGGGTCGGGCGCGGTCGGCCTCGAGGCGCTGTCCCGCGGCGCCGAGCACGTGCTGCTGGTGGAGGCCGACGCCCGGGCCGCGCGGGTCATCCGCGAGAACATCAGGACCATCGGACTGCCCGGCGCCGAGATCCGGACCGCCAAGGCCGAGCAGATCACCGTGCGGCCCGCCCCCGAGCGGCCGTACGACGTGGCCTTCCTCGACCCCCCGTACGCCGTCAGCGACGATGATCTCCGCGAGATCCTGCTCACACTCGGCCGTAACGGCTGGCTCGCGCCGGACGCACTGGTCACCGTGGAGCGCAGCACCAGAGGCGGAGAATTCGGCTGGCCGCCCGGCTTCGACGGGCTGCGGGCCCGCCGCTACGGCGAGGGCACGCTTTGGTACGGTCGCGCCGCTTCGACGTGCGACAGCACGTCATGACCGGACTTGAGAGCGAGGAACCACTGTTGCGCCGCGCAGTCTGTCCGGGGTCCTTCGACCCCGTCACCAACGGACACCTCGACATCATCGCCCGAGCGTCCAAGCTCTACGACGTCGTGCACGTCGCCGTGATGATCAACAAGTCCAAGCAGGGCCTGTTCACCGTGGAGGAGCGGATCGATCTCCTCCGCCAGGTCACCGCGGAGTACGGCAACGTCGAGGTGGAGGCCTTCCATGGCCTGCTCGTCGACTTCTGCAAGCAGCGCGACATCCCCGCCATCGTCAAGGGACTGCGCGCCGTCAGCGACTTCGACTACGAGCTCCAGATGGCCCAGATGAACAACGGCCTGTCCGGGGTGGAGACCCTGTTCGTCCCCACCAACCCGACCTACAGCTTCCTCTCCTCCAGCCTGGTCAAGGAGGTCGCGGCCTGGGGCGGCGACGTCTCCCATCTGGTGCCCCCGGTGGTGCTGGAGGCGCTGCGGGAGCGGCTGCCGAAACGATGAGCCGCTGACGGGACGTCATCGGCTGTCGGGCGGGGGCCCACTGGCCGTACAGTCGTGCCCGTTCGTTCCCATCGGTCATAGAGAGTGGCGAGCACCCAGGTGGACGTATCGAAGAAGCTCGACGAGATCGTCGACGCCGTCGGCAGCGCCCGGTCCATGCCCATGTCGGCCTCCTGCGTGGTCAACCGCGCCGAGCTGCTCGCCAGGCTCGAAGAGCTGCGGGCCGCGCTGCCCGGTTCCCTCGCCCAGGCCCAGGAGGTGCTCGGCGGGCGCGAGCAGGTCGTCGAGGACGCCCGCCGGGAGGCCGAGCGGATCATCGAGTCCGCCCACGCCGAGCGCGGTTCGCTGATCTCCGGCACCGAGATCGCCCGGCAGTCGCAGGAGGAGGCCGACCGCATCCTGGCCGAGGCCCGCCGCGAGGCCGAGGAGATCCGCGCCGAGGCCGACGACTACGTCGACAGCAAGCTCGCCAACTTCGAGGTCGTCCTCACCAAGACCATCGGCGCCGTCGACCGCGGCCGCGACAAGCTGCTGGGCCGCGCGCCCGCCGCCGCGCCCGGCGCGGACGGACTGGCGGACGAGGGGCCGGAGCGCAGCGCCGACCCCGCGACCCTGCGGCAGCGCGCCGACGAGTACGTGGACACCAAGCTGGGCGCCGTGGCCGCCGTCCTCGCCAAGACCCTGGAGGCGGTCGGCCGCGGGCGGCAGAAGCTGCTCGGGGCGCGCCCGACCGACGAGCTGGGCGCGCACATGGCGGCCCAGGACGCCCAGGAGGGCGGCTACGCGCACGGCACGAGCGACGCCGAGTACCTGGCGGACCTCGCCCAGGTCCACACGCCGCCGCACGGCGTGCCTGCCCCGCCCGCCCAGCAGCCCGTGCAGGCCCAGCAGGCCGTGCCCGCTCCGCCTACCGAGGCACCCCGCGTCCCGGAGCAGCAGGCGTACTACGCCGACGGCTACCAGCAGCAGGACCCATACGGGTACGGGCAGCAGCAGTACGAGCAGCCCGCGGCCGACCCGTACGCCACCGCGCAGGCGGCCGGCTACCCGCAGCAGGACGGCGGCTACGGCTGGCAGCAGCAGGGCTACGACACCTACGGCGGCCAGGACGGCTACGCGCCGCACGAGGCCCACGCCGGGTATCCGCAGCAGCCGCCGCAGACCGCCCAGCAGGGGGCGGCGCTGGACGAGACCAGCTTCTTCGACACCAGCGTGATCAACCTGGACCAGCTGCGCCAGTACGAGCAGGGCCGCTGACCGTCCGGTCGCGACGGTGCCGATTGGGTCTACGGCAAGGTCTCAAGTATCCTGGCTGTTCGGTCGCGCTACGTCCGCGATCCGGGCTGCCCGTTTCGCATCCGCGTGGGGCCGCCCATCCGCAGCGTAGAAAGCAGGAAGCTCTGAACGCCCGCCTTGACCACCGTGCCCCGCTCGTGTTCGACACACGCGAGCTGGGTCGGCGTCCCGGTGCGCTCAAGCGCCTCTCCCGCTCGATCGCCGCGCCCAAGGACCTCGGTATCGAGGTCATCGGTGTGCGCGAGGGCGCGACCGTGGAGCTCGACCTCCGCCTGGAGTCGGTCATGGAGGGTGTGCTGGTCACCGGCACCGCCCGTGCGCCGCTCACAGGGGAGTGCGTAAGGTGTCTGGAGCCGCTCGAGCGAGAGCTCGAAGTGGACTACCAGGAGATGTACTCCTACCCCGACGCCGACGCCTGGGGCCGCACCGCGGACTCGGACGACGACGCCGAGGAGGAGGACACGCTCTTCCTCGAGGACGACTTGCTCGACCTCGAACCCGTGCTGCGGGACGCGGTGGTGCTGGCACTGCCGCTGCAGCCGGTGTGCCGGGAGGACTGTCTCGGCCTGTGCCCCGACTGCGGGGTACGGCTGACGGACAACCCGGACCACCACCATGACGCCGTCGACATCCGTTGGGCGGCACTGCAGGGACTCGCCGAGACCATCCAGGGCGGCGAGAAGGACGATATGGGCGGCGCCGATGCGGGCGTCGACAAGAAGCAGGAGAAGTAGCCGTGGCTGTTCCGAAGCGGAAGATGTCGCGCAGCAACACGCGCCACCGCCGGTCGCAGTGGAAGGCTGCGGTCCCCACCCTGGTGGCTTGCAGCAGCTGCCAGGAGCCGAAGCAGCAGCACATCGCGTGCCCGAGCTGCGGCACCTACAACAAGCGTCAGGTCCTCGCGGTCTGATCGGCGGGTGACAGGCTCTATGTCAGACGGCAACTCGTCGAAGAAGGCGCCGGCGGACACAGCCTCGTCCCACACGATTCTGGAAGGGCGGCTCGGGTATCAGCTTGAGTCCGCCCTTCTGGTACGTGCGCTGACCCACCGCTCCTTCGCGTACGAGAACGGCGGGCTGCCCACCAACGAGCGTCTGGAATTCCTCGGGGATTCGGTGCTCGGCCTGGTGGTCACCGACACGCTGTACCGCATCCACCCGGATCTGCCAGAAGGCCAGCTGGCCAAGCTGCGGGCCGCGGTGGTCAACTCGCGCGCGCTGGCGGAGGTGGGCCGCGGCCTCGACCTCGGCGCCTTCATCCGGCTCGGCCGGGGCGAAGAGGGCACCGGGGGCAGGGACAAGGCGTCCATCCTGGCCGACACCCTGGAGGCGGTGATCGGCGCGGTCTATCTGGACCAGGGCCTCGACGCCGCCGCCGAACTGGTGCACCGGCTCTTCGACCCGCTCATCGAGAAGTCCTCCAACCTCGGCGCCGGCCTGGACTGGAAGACCAGTCTCCAGGAGCTGACCGCCACCGAGGGTCTTGGCGTTCCGGAGTACCTGGTCTCGGAAGAGGGTCCCGACCACGAGAAGACCTTCACGGCTGCTGCCCGCGTCGGTGGTGTCGCGTACGGCACCGGCACCGGCCGCAGCAAGAAGGAAGCGGAGCAGCAGGCGGCGGAGTCCGCCTGGCGCGCGATCCGCACGGCCGCCGACGAGGCGAAGGCGGCTGCCGCCGCCTCGGACGGCCAGAACCCGGACGGCGCCGCGCCGTCCGACAGCACCGACGCGTCCGAGAGCGCCGCACGCTGAACCCCTGAGAGGGCGGCGGGCCATGTGCCCGCCGCCCTCTCACGCGTTCACCGGTCCGGAGGGCCATGGGTTCCCGGCCTGGGCGCGCGGCGCCGCGAGGGCTCGCGTGGGGGCACACTCGTACCTGTCACCGGCACCCCCGAGGAGTCCACCTTGCCCGAGTTGCCCGAGGTCGAAGTGGTCAGGCGCGGACTGGAGCGCTGGGTCAGCGGCCGCACGGTCGAGGCCGTCGACGTCCTGCACCCCCGCGCGACGCGCCGCCATGTCGCGGGTGCCGAGGACTTCGCCCTGCGGCTCAAGGGGCGTCGCATCGGCCCGGCCCGTCGCCGCGGCAAGTACCTGTGGCTGCCGCTCGACGGCGCGCCCGAGGCCGTCCTCGCCCACCTCGGGATGAGCGGCCAGTTGCTCGTACAGCCCGCCGACGCGCCCGACGAGAAGCACCTCCGCATCCGGCTGCGCTTCACGGAGTCTGACAGCGGCTCCGCCGCGGGTTCGACGGATACCGAGCTGCGCTTCGTCGACCAGCGCACCTTCGGCGGGCTGTCCCTGCACGGTGTGGCGCCCGGCGCGGCCGACGGGCTGCCGGACGTCATCGCCCACATCGCCCTCGACCCGCTCGACCCGGCGTTCGACGCGGAACTCTTCCACACCGCGCTGCGTCGGCGCCGTACCACCATCAAGCGGGCGCTGCTCGACCAGTCGCTGATCAGCGGCGTCGGCAACATCTACGCGGACGAGGCGCTGTGGCGGTCCCGGCTGCACTACGACCGGCCGACGGCCACCCTCACCCGGCCGCGCACCACCGAACTGCTCGGCCACATCCGCGACGTCATGAACGACGCACTGGCGGCCGGCGGCACCAGCTTCGACAGCCTCTACGTCAACGTCAACGGCGAGTCCGGCTACTTCTCCCGGTCCCTGGACGCGTACGGGCGCGAGGAGGAGCCGTGCCGCCGCTGCGGCGCTCCGATCCGCCGCAGGCCGTGGATGAACCGGTCCAGCTACTTCTGCCCGCGCTGCCAGCGCCCGCCCGTCACCCGCCGCGCCGCTGGTCGTAGCGCTCCCGCGCGTCCAGCACCCGCGGCATCTGATCCTCGACGAAGTGGATGAGGCCCAGCGGCGGCCCCGCAGCCCTCAGTCGAAGGCTGCGGGGCCGATGCGCATGGCGTCCGTCCCCGTGCGGCGTCCGTTCCTCCGCGGCGGCTGAGCCGCCGTACGGCTCAGTAACCGAACTCCTGCGTCCACCACGGGCCACCGTCGCCGTGGTGCGCGCCCACGCCCAGGGTCTTGAACTCGCAGTTGAGGATGTTCGCGCGGTGGCCGGGGCTGTTCATCCACGAATCCATGACCGCCCGCGCGTCCGCCTGGCCGCGGGCTATGTTCTCGCCGCCCAGGTTGCTGACCCCGGCCTGCTTCGCCCGGTCCCAGGGCGTGTCGCCGTCGGGGTCGGTGTGGTCGAAGAAGTTCCGCGCGTCCATGTCCTCGCTGAAGGCCCCGGCGAGCTCGGCGAGTTCCGGGTCGGCGGCCAGCGGGGAGCAGCCGGCCTGCGCCCGCTCCTGGTTGACCAGGGCCAGCACCTCCCGCTCGGACGCCGAATGCGGTCCCCCGGTGGTGGGCGTCGCGGTCCGCGTCGGGGTGGCGGGGGCGGTGGTACGGGTCGGGCTCGGGCGCCCGTCGCCGGTGCCGTCCCCGCCCTGGCCGCCGGGCTTCGCCGACCGCGAGGGCGACGGCTTCTTCGACGGGCTCGCGGACGGCTTGGCCGACGCCTTCTTCGAAGGGGAGGCGGACGGCGCCTGAGAACGGCCGTCGCCGCGGCTCGCCGGCGTCGTGCCGCGCTCCGGGGTCGGCGCCGAGGAGGAGCCCTGCGCGCCGAGCTCTTCGTCCGGGAGGTGGTCGGCGCGCACCGTCGCGCCGGAGTCCTCGCCCGAGCCGGGCGAGAATCCCGGCACCAGGCCGGAGGCCACCGCCACCGCGCCCAGCGCGACGGCGGCGGACGCGCCCAGCAGTCCGGTGCGCACCGGTACCCGGCCCTTGCGGCGCGCTCCCCGGTGGCGGGTGGCGTCCGGGGCGGTCCCGGTGGAGGAGGGGGGTGCTGCCGTGGGTACGGGGGCAGATCGTCGATGGCGACCCATCCGCTGCCTTCCTTACGTGCTCGGCGTCAACGTCGTTCACCCATATGGGTGAAGCTATTGAGCCGGGACTGTACGCCATAAGGGGTGGGGCGGATGTGTCCAGGGGGGAAATGGCCGGTTAGCTTGCACGCATGAACGAGAACGTCCGCCTCACCGTCTGGGTCCGTGGCCGCGTCCAGGGCGTGGGTTTCCGCTGGTACACGCGGGCCAACGCGCTGCGGATCGGCGGCCTCGTCGGTTTCGCGTCGAATCTGGCCGACGGCCGGGTCCAAGTGGTGGCCGAGGGGCCGCGCGACGAGTGCGAGCAGTTGCTCGACTGGCTGCGGGCCGGCGACACGCCCGGCCGCGTCGACGGCGTCACTGAGATCTGGGACACCCCGCGAGGCGGCTACGACACCTTCGAGACCCGCTGACCCGGTCCGCCCCGAACGTCCTCGGGGGCCGCTCCCGCCGGGTGTCGGCAATGGCCGGCAGGAGCGAGAATGGGCTGGTGGTTGCCAATCGCGCGACTCCATGGAAGGCTGCGGACCAAGGATGATCGCTGCGCTCCTGCGGGGACCTCGCAGAGGCGGTGCCGCCAGAGTTTGCGGCCTTTCCGCCCTAGGCCCGACAGGCGATGTGGGCTGTGATCGTGTTGACCGTCAAACTTTTTGGTGAGACGCTGGAAGCCCCGCGCACCTTCATTGTTTGGCATTGAGCACGTCGGTGATGGCAGACATCGCGGGTGCGAATCCCTCACGACCCACCATCGCTTCGGTCGGTCACTCAGTGTGGAGGACCATCCATCATGGCAAAGGCGCTTCTCGGATACGTCGGCGGCTCCGACCCCCGAGTCCTCGCCGAGATGCGACGGCTTCAGCAGCGCGTCCAGGACCTCGAATCCGAGATCATCCGGATCCAGGCCGAAAACGACGCCCTCTCGGCTGCCGCACATCGTAGCGACTCGCTGCTCGACAGCATCGACGTACCCCAGGCGGAGCCTGCGCTCGCCTGACCCCAGCCTCCGGGCCGGTCAGGACGCAATCGTCAGCCGCTTGAGAATCTGCAAGGGACGCCTTGGCGTCCCTTCGTCGTGTCCTCTGCCCCCCGTGCTCATCAGCCGCGTTCGTCGCCGTTCGTCCCGGCGCCGCTCCAGCGTCCCCTGAGTTTTCCTTAACCCTGATGTGCCCGGCGCCTTCCCCGGCGAAACCGAACACGAACGGTAGAGTCCCACGGCGTGCACCTGAAGAGCCTGACCCTGAGAGGCTTCAAGTCCTTCGCCTCGGCCACGACGCTGCGCTTCGAACCCGGCATCACCTGCGTCGTCGGTCCCAACGGGTCGGGCAAGTCCAATGTGGTGGACGCACTCTCCTGGGTCATGGGTGAGCAGGGAGCCAAGTCCCTGCGCGGCGGGAAGATGGAGGACGTCATCTTCGCCGGGACCACCGGCCGCCCCCCGCTGGGCCGTGCCGAGGTCTCCCTCACCATCGACAACTCCGACGGCGCGCTGCCCATCGAGTACGCCGAAGTCACCATCACGCGGATCATGTTCCGCAACGGCGGCAGCGAATACCAGATCAACGGCGACACCTGCCGGCTGCTGGACATCCAGGAACTGCTCTCCGACTCCGGCATCGGCCGCGAGATGCACGTCATCGTCGGCCAGGGCCAACTCGACTCCGTACTGCACGCCGATCCGATGGGCCGCCGCGCCTTCATCGAGGAGGCGGCCGGCGTCCTCAAGCACCGCAAGCGCAAGGAGAAGGCGCTGCGCAAACTGGACGCCATGCAGGCCAACCTGGCCCGCGTCCAGGACCTCACCGACGAGCTGCGCCGCCAGCTCAAACCGCTGGGCCGGCAGGCCGCAGTGGCACGGCGCGCCGCCGTCATCCAGGCCGATCTCCGGGACGTGCGGCTGCGGCTGCTCGCCGACGACCTGGTCACCCTGCGCGAGGCGCTGAGCTCCGAGATCGCCGACGAGGCGGCGCTCAAGGAGCGCAAGGAGGAGGCCGAGGGCCGGCTCAAGGCCGCGCTCCAGCGTGAGGCCGCGCTGGAGGAGCAGGTGCGCGTGCTGGCGCCGCGGCTCCAGCGCGCCCAGCAGACCTGGCACGAGCTCTCGCAGCTCGCCGAGCGGGTCCGCGGCACCGTCAGCCTCGCGGACGCGCGGGTCAAGAGCGCCACCTCCGCCCCCGCCGAGGAGCGGCGCGGCCGCGACCCGGAGGACATGGAACGCGAGGCGGCCCGGATCCGCGAGCAGGAGGCGGAGCTGGAGGCCGCGCTGGAGGCCGCGAGCCGCGCGCTGGAGGACACCATCGCCCACCGGGCCGAGCTGGAGCGCCGGTTGGCCGAGGAGGAACGCCGGCTCAAGGACGCGGCCCGGGCCATCGCCGACCGCCGTGAGGGACTCGCCCGGCTGCACGGCCAGGTGACCGCCGCGCGCGGCCGGGCCGGCTCCGCCCAGGCCGAGATCGACCGGCTGGCGACGGCCCGGGACGAGGCGCACCGCCGGGCGGCCACCGCCCAGGAGGAGTACGAGCAACTGCGCGAGGAGGTCGACGGGCTCGACGCGGACGACGTGGAGTTGGCCGAACGGCACGAGACGGCCAAGCGCGAGCTGGCCGAGGCCGAGGCCGCGCTGGGCGCGGCGCGCGAGGCCGCCACCGCCGCCGAGCGCCAACGCGCGGCCACCGCCGCCCGGCACGACGCCCTCGCCCTGGGCCTGCGCAGAAAGGACGGCACGGGCGCCCTGCTCGCCGCCGCCGACCAGCTGAGCGGACTGCTCGGCCCCGCCGCGGAACTGCTGACGGTCACCCCCGGCTACGAGGTCCCGCTGGCGGCCGCACTGGGCGCCGCGGCCGACGCGATCGCGGTCAGCGACCCGGCCACGGCCGCAGACGCGCTGCGCCTGCTGCGCAAACAGGACGCGGGCCGGGCGGCGCTGCTGCTGGGCGTGCCTGCGGCCCGCACCCCTGCTTCACCGGGCACCGCCCCGTATCCCCAGGACCCGCCAGGCTCGGGTCCCGCCCCGTACCCTCAGGGCTCCGCCCTGTCCGCGCCCGCGTCGGCCGACCCGGACGCGGGCCCGGCCGTACCCGCCGCCCGTCCCGGGGGCGCGTCGAGAGACGGTGCGCCCGTGCCCGCGGCCGCCGGTGACGCGTCGCCGCCGGACCAGGCCGCCCCGGGCCCAGCCCCGGCGATGCCGCATCCCCCCACCTCGGCAGCGCCGGGCGCGGGCAGCGGCCACGCCCCGGGCGCCGGAAACTCCGGCGGTGCGTCGACGGACGGGGCGCCCGCGCCCGCGGCGGACGGTCACGCGGCGGTTCCGGATCAGCCGGTCCCCTCGGACGGAGGGTCGGCCGAGGCTCCGCTCGTACACCCCGGCCCTTCCTCGTCGGACCCGGACGCGGGCCGGGCCGTCCCGGCCGCCCGTACCGGCGGCGCGCCGCAGGGCGGCACCGAGCAGATCCCCGCCCCCGGCGCGGCGCCCTTCGCCACCGGCGGCGGGACGCGCGAGCCGCATGCTCGCGCCGGGGTCGGCGGCGGCACGGTGCGCCCGTCCGGTCCGGACGGCACGGTGTCCGCCCCCGGTGACGAGGCCGGACGGGCGGCGGGGGAACCGGCGGCGACAGGCGCGCGGGACGCGTCCGGCCCGGCCGCCCGGTACGGCGGGCCGGTGGACGCCACCGGCTGTCCGCGCGCCGCGGACCTGGTGCGCGGGCCCGCCGAGCTGCTCCCCGCCGTGCGCCGGCTGCTGGACCGGGTGGTCGTGGTCGGCACCTTGGAGGAGGCCGAGGAACTCGTCGCCGCCCGCCCGGAGCTGATCGCCGTGACCGCCGAAGGCGATCTGCTCGGCACGCACTTCGCGCACGGCGGCTCCGCCGGGGCGCCCAGTCTGCTGGAGGTGCAGGCGTCGGTCGACGAGGCCGCGGCGGAGCTGGCGGAGCTCGCCGTACGGTGCGCGGAACTGGCCGAGACACAGCGCCTGGCGGGGGAGCGGCGTACCGCGTGCGCCGCCCTCGTCGAGGAGCTGGCCGGGCGGCGCAGCGCCGCCGACCGGGAGAAGTCGCAGGTCGCGCAGGCGCTGGGGCGGCTCGCCGGGCAGGCCCGGGCGGCCGCCGGAGAGGCCGAGCGGATGGCCGCGGCCGCCGACAAGGCCCAGGAGGCGCTGGAGCGGGCTACGGAGGAGGCCGAGGTACTGGCCGAGCGGCTGGCCGTGGCGCAGGAGGCGCCAGGCGACGAGGAGCCGGACACCTCGGTACGGGACCGGCTCGCCGCCGACGGGGCCAACGCCCGCCAGACGGAGATGGAGGCCCGGCTCCAGGTCCGTACCCACGAGGAGCGCGTCAAGGGGCTCGCGGGGCGCGCCGACTCCCTCGACCGCGCCGCGCGCGCGGAGCGCGAGGCGCGGACCCGCACCGAGCAGCGGCGCGCCCGGCTGCGGCATGAGGCGGAGGTGGCGGCCGCGGTGGCCTCCGGAGCCCGGCAGCTGCTCGCCCACGTGGAGGTGTCGCTGGTCAGGGCCGAGGCCGAGCGGGACACCGCGGAGCGGGCCAGGGCCGAGCGGGAGCAGGAGCTGATCGCCGAGCGCAACCAGGGCCGGGAGCTGAAGGACGAGCTGGACAAGCTGACGAACTCGGTGCACCGCGGTGAGGTGCTGGGCGCGGAGAAGCGGCTGCGTATCGAGCAGCTGGAGACCAAGGCGCTGGAGGAGCTGGGCGTCGAACCGGCCGGGCTGATCGCGGAGTACGGTCCCGACCAGCTCGTACCGGCGTCGCCGTCTGCCGAGGGCGAGGAGCCGCCCGACGCCGCGGGGCGGCCGCGGCCCTTCGTACGGGCCGAGCAGGAGAAGCGGCTCAAGGCCGCCGAGCGTGCCTACCAGCAGCTCGGCAAGGTCAATCCGCTGGCGCTGGAGGAGTTCGCGGCCTTGGAGGAACGGCACAAGTTCCTCACTGAGCAGCTCGAGGACCTGAAGAAGACCCGGGCCGACCTGCTCCAGGTGGTCAAGGAGGTCGACGAGCGGGTCGAGCAGGTCTTCACGGAGGCGTACCACGACACGGCGCGGGAGTTCGAGGGGGTCTTCTCCCGGCTCTTCCCCGGCGGCGAGGGCCGGCTGGTCCTGACCGACCCCGAGAACATGCTGGCCACCGGCGTGGAGGTGGAGGCACGGCCGCCGGGCAAGAAGGTCAAGCGGCTGTCGCTGCTGTCGGGCGGCGAGCGGTCGCTGACCGCCGTGGCACTGCTGGTGTCGATCTTCAAGGCCCGGCCGAGCCCGTTCTATGTGATGGACGAGGTCGAGGCGGCGCTGGACGACACCAACCTCCAGCGGCTGATCCGGATCATGGAGGAGCTCCAGGAGAGCTCGCAGCTGATCGTGATCACTCACCAGAAGCGGACCATGGAGGTCGCCGACGCGCTGTACGGCGTCTCCATGCAGGGCGACGGGGTCTCGAAGGTCATCAGCCAGCGGCTGCGCTGACCTCCCTCGCGTCACTCCCGGGGCTTACCCCTTCACCTTTTGAAGTCAAGTCGACGGGCCCTGCGGCGTAACTTCTTAGCCACATCCTATTGACTTCGAAACTTGAAGACATAGTCTCGGCAGCGTCGTTTTTACTTTCAAGGTTCGGCGACGGTGCCGGGCCAGAGGAGTACACGTTGACCACCACCGCGACGGCGCAGGCGTCCACGGGCCGCAAGGCCCCGACGGAACACCTCGGCCATGTCATCTTCATCACCGCCGCCGCCGCGATGGGCGGCTTCCTCTTCGGATACGACAGTGCCGTGATCAACGGCGCGGTCGAGGCCATCCGTGGCAAGTACGAGATCGGGTCGGCCGCCCTCGCCCAGGTCATCGCCGTCGCGCTGATCGGCTGCGCGGCCGGCGCGGCCACCGCGGGCCGGCTCGCCGACCGCATCGGCCGGATCCGAGTCATGCAGATCGCCGCCGTGCTCTTCACCGTCAGCGCGGTCGGCTCGGCGCTGCCGTTCTCGCTGTGGGACCTGGCCATGTGGCGCGTGCTCGGCGGCATCGGCATCGGCATGGCCTCCGTGATCGGCCCCGCCTACATCGCCGAGGTCGCCCCGCCCGCGTACCGCGGCCGGCTCGCCTCCTTCCAGCAGGCCGCGATCGTCATCGGCATCGCGATCTCCCAGCTGGTCAACTGGGGCATCCTCAACCTCGCCGACGGCGACCAGCGCGGTGAGATCGCCGGGATCGAGGCCTGGCAGTGGATGCTCGGCGTCATGGTCGTCCCCGCGGCGCTCTACGGACTGCTGTCCTTCGCCATCCCCGAGTCGCCCCGCTTCCTGATCTCCGTCGGCCGCACCGACAAGGCCAAGGAGGTCCTCGCCGAGGTCGAGGGCGCCGGCACCGACCTCGACGCCCGGGTGGCCGAGATCGAGCAGGCCATGGACAGCGAGCACAAGTCGACCTTCCGCGACCTGATGGGCGGCCGCTCCGGACTGCTGCCGATCGTCTGGATCGGTATCGGCCTCTCGGTCTTCCAGCAGCTCGTCGGCATCAACGTCGCCTTCTACTACTCCTCGACGCTGTGGCAGTCGGTCGGCGTCGACCCGAGCGGCTCGTTCTTCTACTCCTTCACCACGTCGATCATCAACATCCTCGGCACCATCATCGCGATGATCTTCGTCGACAGGGTCGGCCGCAAGCCGCTCGCGCTGATCGGCTCGGTGGGCATGGCGGTCTCGCTGGGCCTGCTGGCCTGGGCCTTCTCGGCAGACCTCGTCGGCGGCAAGCTCCCGCACACCCAGGGCGTCCTGGCCCTGATCGCGGCCCACGCCTTCGTGCTCTTCTTCGCCCTCTCGTGGGGTGTGGTGGTCTGGGTCCTGCTCGGCGAGATGTTCCCCAACCGCATCCGCGCCGCCGCGCTGGGCGTCGCCGCCTCCGCGCAGTGGATCGCCAACTGGGCCATCACCGCCAGCTTCCCGAGCCTGTCGGACTGGAACCTGTCGGCCACGTACGTCATGTACACCGCCTTCGCCGCGCTCTCGGTCCCGTTCATCCTCAAGTGGGTGCCGGAGACCAAGGGCAAGGCGTTGGAGGAGATGGGCTAACCCCCCGCCAGCTTCATCTCCTCATACGAAACCGCCCCGGCTCACACGGAGAGCCGGGGCGGTTTCGCGTACGCGGGGGATTCCTACGCGGGGGATTCGCGTACGCGGGGGACCGGGGCCCCTTGAGGGCTCCGATCTCCCGCCGCGTGGGGCAGCCGCCCCGTTCCCGGAGACTTGGGGGCGGAGCCTCCTAGGGACACCTCCGAGGGCACAGACTCGGACGTCCCCCGCACCCTGGCCAGGGTGCGGGGACGTCCGAGTCAGCGGGGCAGGGCGCGCACGCGCGCACTGCGCGTCAGGCGGGGGAGACCGGCTCCCGGTCGGCGGCGGAACCCGCAGACCCCTGGCGCGCGTTCTCGCGCGGCTGCGGCAGCGCCGCGAAGACCGCCGCGGCGATCACGATCGTCACCGCCCAGCCCAGGCCGTTGCGCCCCAGCCAGGTGTCGGCCAGCGGACCGGCGAACCATTCGACCTTCGTGAAGCACAGCCCGGTGGCCAGTGCCACCAGCCACGCGGTCATCGCCTGCCAGCAGAAGCCGCCCACGTACCAGTAGCGGCCGCCGCGCCCGGTGTCGGTCAGGGCGTCCGCGTCGTACTTCACCGCGCGTCCGCGCCGCCGCGCCATGTCAATCAGGAAGACGCCGATCCAGGCCGAGAAGGAGACCGCGAGCAGCGTGAGGAAGGTGATGAAGGAGGACAGGAAGCTCTCGGCGACGAGCATCAGGATCAGTCCGCCGACGAGGCTGATGATCGCGTTGATGCTGACCGCCATCGCGCGCGGCAGCTTCACGCCCATCGTCTGGGCGGTGAAACCGGCCGAGTACATCGACAGGCTGTTGATCAGCAGCATGCCGACCAGCGCGGTGATCAGGTACGGCACGGCCAGCCAGGTCGGCAGGACGTCGCCGAGGAAGGAGACCGGGTCCGGCGCCGACGCCAGGTCCGGGGTGACCGCGGCCATCACCGCGCCCATCAGCACCATCGGGACCACCACGACCGCCGCGCCCGAGACCGTCGTACCGACGATGGCGCGGCTGCTGGTGCGGCCGGGCAGGTAGCGGGTGAAGTCCGGGCCCGACGGGATCCAGCTGATGCCGCCCGCCGCGATCGTGCCGATGCCCGCGATCAGCATCGACGTGCTGCCGGACGGGCGGGAGAAGACCTTGTCCCAGTCGACGTTGGCGATCAGGTAGCCGAGCACCAGCACGCTGAACGCGCCGAACAGATACGTCGACCACTTGTTGCACACGGCGAGCACCTTGCGGCCCATGCCGCTGACCAGGAAGGTGCAGGCGACGAAGGCAAAGAGGGTGACGACGATCAGCGGCGTGCTGCTCTGGATGCCGAAGAGCAGATCCAGCACGGTCAGCATGGCGTACGCGCCGGTGACCGCGTTGATCGTCTCCCAGCCGAACCGGGCGATCCACAGGATCATGCCGGGGAAGTAGTTGCCGCGGACGCCGAAGGTCGCGCGCGACAGCATCAGACCGGGCGCGCCACCCCACTTTCCGGCCAACGACACCACGCCGACCATGCCGTACGAGACGGCGGAGGCGCAGACGCCGACCAGCAGGATCTGCCACAGGCTCAGCCCGTTGAACACCACGAGGCCGGCACCCATGGTGAGCAGCAGCACACTGATGTTGGCGGCGACCCAGGTGGGGAAGAGCTCGCGGGCTCTGCCGTGTCGCTCGTGCTCCGGAACCGGCTCGATGCCTCTGGTCTCGATGGCGCCTTCGTCGGAGGGAGAGGCGGTTGCGGTGGCGTCCGCGGAGGCGGGAGCGGTGGCGTGATCCATGAAGGCAGGCTCCGTGCGTGGGCATGCTGGGGCGCAAGGCCGGGGTACAGGGGAACGCGAGGGACTCTACGCGCGTCGCATGGTGGCACACCATCGTACTTTGCTCCAACTTTGGCCCATTGGAGGCTTTGGTCCTGGGTACCAAAGGTGGGATCGAAGGCGGGATCGCCTTTCCGGACGAGTGGCTGATACTGAGAGGGTTATGGAATTCGTCATCCTTGCCGCAGTCATCGCTGTGGTCGCGCTCGCCGCGATCAGCGGGCTCGTGGTCAGCAGCCGCAAGAAGAAGCAGCTGCCCACGGCCCCGCCGAGCAGCCCGTCCGTCACCGCGCCGCCCGCCGAGCCGCACGTCGGCGAGGAGGCCGAAACCCCGCGTGAGGAGCCACGCCGGACCATCGAGGAGGTGGACCTCCCGGCGACCGAGGCACCGGAGGCTCCGCCCGTAGCCGTCGTCGAAGAGCCCGAGGCGCCGGCGATCGAGGTGCCCGAGCCGACGGCCGGCCGGCTGGTCCGGCTCCGCGCCCGGCTCTCCCGCTCCCAGAACTCCCTCGGCAAGGGCCTCCTCACGCTGCTGTCCCGTGAGCACCTGGACGAGGAGACCTGGGAGGAGATCGAGGACACCCTGCTCACCGCCGACGTCGGCGTCGCGCCGACCCAGGAGCTGGTCGAGCGGTTGCGCGAGCGGGTCAAGGTGCTGGGCACCCGTACTCCCGAGGACCTGCGCGGCCTGCTGCGCGAGGAGCTGCTCCACCTCATCGGCACCGACGCCGACCGCCTGGTCCACACCGAGCCCGGCGTGGGGACGAACGGCGAGGAGAAGCCGGGCGTCGTCATGGTCGTCGGGGTCAACGGCACCGGTAAGACCACCACTACGGGCAAGCTCGCCCGGGTGCTGGTCGCCGACGGCAAGTCCGTCGTCCTGGGCGCGGCCGACACCTTCCGGGCCGCCGCCACCGACCAGCTCCAGACCTGGGGCGAGCGGGTCGGCGCCCGCACCGTCCGGGGCCCCGAGAACGGTGACCCCGCCTCCGTCGCGTTCGACGCGGTGAAGGAGGGCATCGCGGAGGGCGCGGATGTCGTCCTCATCGACACCGCCGGCCGGCTGCACACCAAGACCGGCCTGATGGACGAGCTGGGCAAGGTCAAGCGCGTCGTGGAGAAGCACGGCGCGGTCGACGAGGTGCTGCTGGTCCTCGACGCCACGACCGGCCAGAACGGCCTGGTGCAGGCGAGGGTGTTCGCCGAGGTGGTCGACATCACCGGCATCGTCCTCACCAAGCTCGACGGCACGGCCAAGGGCGGCATCGTGGTCGCGGTCCAGCGTGATCTGGGCGTACCGGTGAAGCTGGTCGGCCTGGGGGAGGGCGCGGACGACCTCGCGCCGTTCGAGCCGGAGGCGTTCGTCGACGCCCTCATCGGCAACGGAAACGGAAGCTGATTCTCCTGGGGCTCCGCCCCAGACCTCCGGTCCTCAGGCGCCGGAGTCCCCAATCGCCGGACAGGCTCTCAGCCTGTCCGGCGATTGAGGTATGGCGTGGCTCAGCCGCAGAATCCCCGGCAGACATACGCCAACGTGCCCAGCAGCAGCCGGGCCTGCGGCGGCCGCCCCGCCGTGTCCAGCGTCGGCGGGCGCAGCCAGCGCACCGGCCCCAGGCCGCCCAGGTCGGACGGCGGGGCCGTGAGATGGTCGCCGGGGCCCAGGCAGCGCAGGTCCAGATCGGCGTCGTCCCAGCCCATGCGGTACAGCAGCTGGGGCAGCTCGGCGGCGGCTCCGGGGGCGACGAAGAACTGCGCCCGCCCCCGCGGGGTCACGGTCACCGGGCCCAGCGGCAGGCCCATGCGCTCCAGCCGTAGCAGGGCCCGCCGTCCCGCCCGCTCGGCCACCTCCAGTACGTCGAAGAAGCGGCCCACCGGCAGCAGCACGGCCGCGCCGGGGACCTCGGCCCAGGCGGCGACGGCATCGTCGAGCGTGGCCCCGGCGGGGACCGGCGAAGCGAAGGCCAGCGGATGCGCTCCCGGTGCGGAACACCGCACGTCACCACATGAGCATTCGTTTCTGCCCGAGCCCAGGCCGCGCGCGGCCCGGGCTCCCGGCATCACGTCCCAGCCCCACAGCCCGGTGTACTCCGCCACCGTCGTGCAGTCGGACGGACGGCCGCGGCGCCGCGGGCCGGACCGCTTGTCCCGGATGCCGCCGATCGTGAAGCCCATGCCCCCTCCAACGGGTCCCGCTTGCCGATGGTTACGACCTGGAGTGCCACGCTCACGAGGTGTCGTCATCGTGTCGCCCTCGAATGGCGGCGGCGCGTTGCGGCGTAGCGGGTGGTGAAGTGCGGCCCGTGCGCCCCCGTACGCGCCGCCGCAACCGGTTCCTGATCGCCCAGCGCCCAGTGAATCGCGGGAAGCGGGACAGTAGTTCCTCCGCAGGGGTGGCGAATGGTGGCGTTTAAGGGAAGCCCCTCACGGTGGCCGTGATCGTAAGATTACTTTCGGTGCACGAACCTGGGGTGTCATCCTCCGTCTACGGGTATGCCGGAGGCACGGCCTTGAGGCCCAGGGGGTCGTCCGGTGGCGCGAAGCGGCTCTCCGGAACGACAAGTGGCCGAGCCACAGGCATTCTGATGGCGATTCAGATCGAGATACGCGGGAATGGGGGCCTTCCAGTGGGCGGCAACGGCGGAAGTGCTGACAAGCGCCCCAATGAGCAATTGGGTTCGTGGTTCGTGCGCAGCGGCTGGTCCAAGGGCGAGCTGGCGCGCCAGGTCAACCGCCGAGCCCGGCAATTGGGTGCCCACCACGTCAGCACCGACACCTCCCGGGTGCGTCGCTGGCTGGACGGCGAGCAGCCGCGCGAGCCCATTCCGCGCATCCTCTCCGAGCTGTTCTCGGAGCGCTTCGGATGCGTCGTCGGCGTCGAGGACCTCGGTCTGCGCCCCGCCCACCCCTCGCCCTCCACGTCCGGCGTGGACCTGCCCTGGGCCGGTCCCCAGACGGTCTCGCTGCTGAGCGAGTTCTCCCGCAGCGACCTGATGCTCGCCCGGCGCGGCTTCCTCGGCACCTCGCTCGCGCTCGCCGCGGGCCCCGCCCTGGTCGAGCCGATGCAGCGCTGGCTGGCCCCCGCGCCCACCGGCCAGGTGCCGCTGCCCCAGCAGGCCGATGGCGAGCGTTTACGCCGCGGGTCCCGGCTCTCCAAGCCGGAACTGGAGCTGCTGGAGGCCACCGCCGTGATGTTCCGGCAGTGGGACGCCCAGTGCGGCGGCGGGCTCCGCCGCAAGGCGGTTGTCGGCCAGCTTCACGAAGTCACCGACCTGCTCCAGGAGGCACAGGGCGGCCCCGCCGCCAAGCGGCTGTTCACCGTCGCCGCCGAGCTCGCCGAGCTCGCCGGGTGGATGAGCTACGACATCGGCATGCAGCCCACCGCCCAGAAGTACTTCGTGCTCGCCCTGCACGCCGCGAAGGAGGCCGGCGACCGCCCCCTGGGCTCGTACATCCTCTCCAGCATGAGCCGCCAGATGATCCACCTGGGGCGGCCGGACGACGCGCTGGAGCTGATCCACCTCGCCCAGTACGGCAGCCGGGAGAGCTCCACCGCCCGTACGCAGGCGATGCTGCATGCGATGGAGGCGCGCGCCTACGCCAACATGGGCCAGCCCAACAAGTGCCACCGAGCGGTGCGGATGGCCGAGGACGCCTTCGGCGACTGCGACGCGCACGACGGGGATCCGGACTGGATCCGGTTCTTCTCCGAGGCCGAGCTGAACGCCGAGAACGCCCACTCCTTCCGCGACCTGGCCTACGTGGCCGGGCGCAGCCCCACGTACGCCAACCTCGCCACCCCGTACATGGAGCGGGCCGTCGAGCTGTTCCGCGTAGAGTCCCAGCACCAGGACGGCCACCACCGATCGTATGCGCTCAACCTGATCGGCATGGCCACCGTCCACCTGCTCCACAAGGAGCCGGAAGCGTGCGCGGCCGTCGCCCACGAGGCGCTGCCGCTGGCCAAGCGGGTCCGCTCCGAGCGGGTCAACAACCGGTTGCGCAAGACCGTGGACACCGCCGTACGGGACTACGGCGACGTGCCCGCCGTCGCCCACCTCGGCGAGGCGCTCGCCGAGCAGATGCCCGACTGCGTCCCGGAAGCCGTCTGACCGTCGCCCCGGCCCGGCCGAACCGCCCGCGCCCCGGGCCTCGGCCGGGGTGTCCGGCACGATACGGGACGCGTCCGCGCGTACCCCGGCGGTTCATCCGCGCGTAACACGGCACCGTCCTTCGTCACTGCGGTGAAACACCGAGGGGCGTCGACTGAAACCGCCCTGCGCCAGTCTCATGGCGAAAACCGGCCCACACCCCCCGCACCCCCTTCCCGCACGGGCCGAAGGTTTCGAGGAGACGTCGACATTGAATGGCGCAGATACCGCTTTCGTACTGATCAGTGCCGCGCTCGTGATGCTCATGACACCGGGCCTGGCCTTCTTCTACGGCGGCATGGTGCGGGTCAAGAGCGCCCTCAACATGCTCATGATGTCCTTCATCTCGCTCGGCATCGTCAGCGTGCTGTGGGTGCTGTACGGCTACTCGCTCACGTTCGGTGACGACATCGGCGGCGGACTGCTGGGCAACTTCGACCACATCGGCTTCAAGGGCATCGACGCCGAGACCCTGACCGGGGGCAAGGAAGGCATCCCCGTCCTGGCCTTCGCGCTCTTCCAGCTGATGTTCGCGATCATCACCCCGGCGCTGATGAGCGGCGCCCTGGCGGACCGGGTGAAGTTCAGCGCCTGGGCCCTGTTCATCACCCTGTGGGTCAGCCTCGTCTACTTCCCCGTCGCGCACTGGGTGTGGCAGGCCGACGGCTGGCTGTTCAAGCTCGAGGTCATCGACTTCGCGGGCGGTACGGCGGTCCACATCAACGCCGGTATCGGCGCCCTCGCCGCGGTCCTGGTCGTCGGCAAGCGGATCGGCTTCAAGAAGGACCCCATGCGCCCGCACAGCCTGCCGCTGGTGATGCTCGGCGCCGGGCTGCTGTGGTTCGGCTGGTTCGGCTTCAACGCCGGCTCCGCTCTCGCCGCCAACGGCGTCGCCGCCAACATGGCCTTCAACACCCAGGTGGCCACCGGCGCCGCGATGCTCGGCTGGCTCGCCTACGAGCGCATCCGGCACGGCGCGTTCACCACCCTGGGCGCCGCCTCCGGCGCCGTCGCCGGGCTCGTCGCCATCACCCCCGCCGGTGCCGCCGTGAACGCCTTTGGCGCCATCGCCATCGGCCTGGTCGCGGGCGTCGCCTGCTCCTGGGCCGTCAGCCTCAAGTACAAGCTGGGCTACGACGACTCCCTCGACGTCGTCGGCGTCCACCTCGTCGGCGGCGTCATCGGCACCCTCCTCGTCGGCCTCCTCGCCGTCGACGGTGTCGGCGGCCTGGACCAGCTCGGCAAGCAGGCCGTCGGCGCCTTCTCGGTGATGGCCTTCTCCTTCGTCGTCTCCTGGATCCTGGCCAAGCTCGTCGACGCCACCATCGGCTTCCGGGCCGACGAGGACGACGAGATCAGCGGTATCGACCAGGCGTTCCACGCGGAAACCGCCTACGACTTCAGCGCGGTGGGCGGCGCGCCGACCGGACGCAGTACCGTGCCCGCCCACAGCCAGGACCAGATCGCCGCGGCCGCGCCGCGGAGCAAGAAGGTGGACGCATGAAGCTCATCACCGCGGTCGTGAAGCCGCACCGGCTCGACGAGATCAAGGAAGCGCTGCAGGCGTTCGGGGTGCAGGGCCTGACCGTCAGCGAGGCCAGCGGCTACGGGCGGCAGCGCGGCCACACCGAGGTCTACCGGGGCGCGGAGTACACCGTCGACCTCGTGCCCAAGGTCCGCATCGAGGTGCTGGTCGAGGACGAGGACGCCGACGACCTGGTCGAGGTCGTGGTCAAGGCGGCCCGCACCGGCAAGATCGGCGACGGCAAGGTGTGGACCGTACCCGTGGACACGGCGGTCAGGGTCCGGACCGGAGAGCGCGGCCCCGACGCCCTCTGAGGCCGCAGGACGCGCACCGACACCGAACGACACAGGGAGACCCGAGTTGACGGAGAGCGTCACCACGACCCAGACCCCCGACTCGGGACCCGGCGGCTACGCGGCGGCCCGGCTGCGGCTCCTCCACGAGGAGTCGCGGCCCGGGCCGCCGCGCCGCGCCGCCCTCGCCCGCCTCACCGACGACTGGCTCGCCCAGCTGCTCGGGGACGCCCCAGGCGTCGCGCTCGTCGCCGTCGGTGGATACGGGCGCGGCGAACTCTCCCCCCGCAGCGACCTCGACGTCCTGCTGCTGCACGACGGCTCGGCGGAACCCGGCGCGCTCGCCGCCCTCGCCGACCGCGTCTGGTACCCCGTCTGGGACCTCGGCCTGGCCCTCGACCACTCCGTACGCACCCCCCAAGAGGCCCGCAAGACCGCGGGGGAGGACCTCAAGGCCCACCTCGGCCTGCTGGACGCCCGGCACATCGCGGGCGACGCCGCGCTCACCGCCGGGCTGCGCACCGCGATCCTCGCCGACTGGCGCGCCCAGGCGCCCACACGCCTGCCGCAGCTGCGCGAACTGTGCCAGGAACGCGCCCAGCGGCACGGCGAACTCCCCTTCCTCCTCGAACCGGACCTGAAGGAGGCGCGCGGCGGGCTGCGCGATGCCACCGCGCTGCGCGCCGTCGCCGCGTCCTGGCTGGCCGACGCCCCCCGCGAAGGACTCGAGGACGCACGCGGCCGCCTGCTGGACACCCGGGACGTGCTGCACCTGACCACTGGACGCGCCACCGACCGGCTCGCGCTCCAAGAACAGGACCAGGTGGCCGCCGGACTCGGCCTGCTGGACGCCGACACCCTGCTGCGGCAGGTGTACGAGTCCGCGCGGACCGTCGCGTACGCGGGCGAGGTCACCTGGCGCGAGGTCGGCCGGGTGCTGCGCGCCCGCTCCGCCCGACCGCGCGTACGAGGCATGCTGGGCACCGCCAGGACGCGCGCAGGCAGAGGGCACCGAAGTCCGGGGGAGGCCGTCGCGGAGGCGGGGGAGCGCAGCCCGCTCGCCGACGGCGTGGTCGAGCACGATGGCGAGGCGGTGCTGGCCCGCACCGCGCGCCCCGAACGCGACCCCGTGCTCCCGCTGCGCGCCGCCGCGGCCGCCGCCCAGGCCGGGCTGCCGCTGTCCCGGGCGGCCGTCCGGCAGTTCGCGCAGGCCACCGCCGTACGCCCGCTGCCCGTCCCGTGGCCGTCCGAGGCCCGCGAAGAGCTGGTGACCCTCCTCGGCGCGGGCGAGTCGACCGTGGAGGTGTGGGAGGCGCTGGAAGCCGAAGGACTGATCACCCGGCTGCTCCCGGACTGGGAACGCGTCCGCTGCCGCCCGCAGCGCAACCCCGTGCACCGCTGGACCGTCGACCGGCACCTGGTGGAGACCGCCGTCAGGGCCGCGTCGCTGACCCGCCGCGTCGGCCGCCCCGACCTGCTTCTCGTCGCGGCCCTGCTGCACGACATCGGCAAAGGCTGGCCCGGCGACCACTCGGTCGTCGGCGAGACCATCGCCCGCGACATCGCCACCCGGATCGGCTTCGACCGCGCGGACGTGGCCGTACTGGCCACCCTCGTCCGGCACCATCTGCTGCTCATCGAGACCGCGACCCGCCGCGACCTGGACGACCCGGCCACCGTACGGTCCGTCGCCACCGCCGTCGGCAGCACCAGCACCCTCGAACTCCTCCACGCGCTCACCGAGGCCGACGCGCTCGCCACCGGGCCCGCCGCCTGGAGCACCTGGCGCGGCGCGCTCGTCGCGGACCTGGTCGAACGCGTCGCCGCCCAGCTCACCGGCGAACCGGAAGGGGACCCCACCACGCCCCGGCGGCCCACGGCGGAGCAGGAACGGCTGGCGATCGAGGCCTGGCGCACCGGCGGGCCCGTCCTGGCACTGCACACGCAGCCGGGACCATCCGCGCGGACGGGCGCGGCCGAGGAGCAGCCCGAAGGCCCCGGGAGCGACGGGCCCGAGCCCATCGGCGTCGAACTGCTCATCGCGGTCCCCGACCAGCCCGGCATCCTGCCCGCCGCGGCCGGGGTGCTCGCACTGCACCGGCTGACCGTACGGGCCGCCGATCTGCGCGCCGTCGACCTGCCGGAGGAACTGGCGGGGCCCGGCGGCGCCCCGGCGCCCGGCACCGGCGTCCTGCTGCTGGACTGGCGCGTCGCCGCCGAGTACGGCTCCCTGCCGCAGGCCGCCCGGCTCCGCAGGGACCTGCTGCGGGCGCTGGACGGGTCCCTGGACATCGCCGCCCGGCTCGCCGAGCGTGAGGCCGCCTACGCGAAGTATCCGCGCCGCCGCGGCCTGCACGCGCCTCCGCCGCGCGTCACCGTCGCGCCCGGCAGCTCGCTGCTCGCCACGGTCGTCGAGGTGCGCGCACAGGACGCCCCCGGCCTGCTGCACCGCATCGGCCGCGCCCTGGAAGCGGCCGGGGTGGCGGTCCGCAGCGCCCGGATCAGCACGTTGGGTGCGAACGCCGTGGACGCCTTCTACGTCACCGACACGGCCGGGGCACCGCTGCGCGCCGAGCGGGCGGCGGAGGTGGCGGCCGAGGTGGAGCGGGCGCTGGGCGGCTGAGCGGCCGCTCGTGAGCGGCGTGACGTACTACCGCGCCCTCTGAGCCGCTCCCGGCGGGCACGGAGTACGTGCCCGGCAGGCATAGGGGACATACTGCGGTGGGCACAGGGGGCAGACCCTTTCCCGGGCGTGCGGATACCCTTGGAGGCCGACCGCCGATCCGACCGCCGACCAGAAGGATTCGCCACCCCGTGTTCGATACCCTCTCCGACCGCCTCGCAGCGACGTTCAAGAACCTCCGGGGCAAGGGTCGCCTGTCCGAGGCGGACATCGACGCCACGGCGCGCGAGATCCGGATCGCCCTCCTTGAGGCGGACGTCGCGCTGCCCGTCGTCCGGGCCTTCATCAAGCAGGTCAAGGAACGGGCCATGGGCGTCGAGGTCTCCCAGGCCCTGAACCCGGCCCAGCAGGTCATCAAGATCGTCAACGAGGAGCTGATCGGCATCCTCGGTGGCGAGACCCGCCGCCTCCGCTTCGCCAAGCAGCCGCCGACCGTGATCATGCTCGCCGGTCTGCAGGGTGCCGGTAAGACCACGCTCGCCGGAAAGCTCGGCCGCTGGCTCAAGGGCCAGGGGCACTCTCCGCTGCTGGTCGCCTGTGACCTCCAGCGCCCCAACGCGGTCAACCAGCTCGCGGTCGTCGCCGAGCGCGCGGGCGTCGGCATCTACGCGCCGCAGCCCGGCAACGGCGTCGGCGACCCGGTGCAGGTGGCCAAGGACTCCATCGAGTACGCGAAGACCAAGGTCCACGACATCGTCATCGTCGACACCGCGGGCCGCCTCGGTATCGACCAGGAGATGATGCAGCAGGCCGCGGACATCCGCGACGCCATCTCCCCGGACGAGATCCTCTTCATCGTCGACGCGATGATCGGCCAGGACGCGGTCAACACCGCCGAGGCGTTCCGCGACGGCGTCGGCTTCGACGGCGTGGTGCTCTCCAAGCTCGACGGCGACGCGCGCGGCGGTGCCGCGCTGTCCATCGCGCACATCACCGGCAAGCAGATCATGTTCGCCTCCAACGGCGAGAAGCTGGACGACTTCGACGCGTTCCACCCGGACCGCATGGCGTCCCGCATCCTCGGCATGGGCGACATGCTCAGCCTGATCGAGAAGGCCGAGCAGACCTTCAGCCAGGCCGAGGCCGAGAAGATGGCGGCCAAGCTGGCGAAGGGCCCCAAGGAGTTCACCCTCGATGACTTCCTGGCGCAGATGGAGCAGGTCAGGAAGATGGGCTCCATCTCCAAGCTGCTCGGCATGCTGCCCGGCATGGGGCAGATCAAGGAGCAGATCAACAACCTCGACGAGCGGGATGTGGACCGCACCGCCGCGATCATCAAGTCGATGACCCCGGCCGAGCGCCAAGACCCGACGATCATCAACGGCTCGCGGCGGGCCCGTATCGCACGCGGCTCCGGTGTCGACGTCAGCGCGGTGAAGAACCTGGTGGAGCGGTTCTTCGAGGCGCGCAAGATGATGTCGCGGATGGCCCAGGGCGGCGGGATGCCGGGCATGCCCGGGATGCCGGGCATGGGCGGCGGCGCGGGCCGGCAGAAGAAGAAGCAGAAGCAGGCCAAGGGCAAGCAGCGCAGCGGCAACCCGATGAAGCGCAAGGCCGAGGAGGAGGCCGCCGCACAGCGCAAGGCGGCGGGCGCCGGTGCCCAGCCGGGTGGCGCGTTCGGGCTGCCCGGCGCGGGTCAGGACGCGGCGGACTTCGAGCTGCCCAAGGAGTTCAAGGACCTGCTGCCGCCGAAGTAGGCACGGCCCTCAACCTCGACAGCGGACGGGTCGGCACAGCCGGCCCGTCCGGTGTTTCGCGGTCCATGGGCCCGCGTTTCGCGGTCCATGGGCCCGGGGCCGCCCGGCGGCCCGCCGGGCGGCGCCGGAGCGGCTACGTCCGGGCGATGACGTAGCGGAACACGTTCGGCATCCACACCGTGCCGTCCGGGCGCCGGTACGGATGCAGCGCCTCGGTGATCTCCTTGCGTACCTGTGTGCCGTCCGTCGCCCGCTCCGCCGTGTCGAACACCCCCGTCGACAGCAGACCACGCACCGCGCTGCCCACGTCCGCGTACCCGAAGGGGCACGCGACCCGGCCGGAGCCGTCCGGCCGCAGCCCCGCCCGCCGCGCGATCAGCTCCAGGTCGTCTCTCCCCCATAGCCCTTCGGGCATGGGAGGTACCCCCATCGACAGCCGCCCGCCGGTGGGCGGCCCGGCGCCCTCCGTACCGCCCGGGGAGCCGAGGGGCGGGCGGTCCGCCAGTCGCGCCGCCACCCGCAGCACCGAAGCCGTGGCGCACCGCTCCGGCGGCCCCCAGCCCGCCAGGACGATCGCGCTGCCCCGCTCGGCGAGGGCGGCGGCCTGGCGGAGCATGCTCGCGGTGTCCCGGGTCGGCTCGTCCTCCCCGCTGGCCGCTTCCGCGGCCGTGCCCGGTTCTTCCTTCCTCCCCTCGCCGGCGCCGTGGCTCGCGGTCACGGCCAGGTCGAAAGCCGTCACCAAGGTGAACGGCGGGGCGGCGGGGTCCTGTTCCGCGCACCGGCCGGGACCGCCGGGGATCAGGCGCACGCCCGCGGTGTGCGCGCCGTCCCCGCGCGCTCTGGTCCTGTGCGCACCACCCGCGCTGTGCACACCACCCGTGCCGTACGCGACGGGCGTGCGGCCCGCGCGGGCGAGCCGCTCACGCGCCAGCGCGAGGCGGTGCGGGTCCGCGTCCGTCCCGCACACCGTCGCGCCGCGGGCCGCCGCCATCAGCAGGGCGAGCCCGGAGCCGCATCCGAGCCCCAGCAGCCGGGTCCCCGCCCCGATGTCCAGCCGCGCGTAGACCGCCTCGTACAGCGGCACCAGCATCCGCTCCTGGATCTCCGCCCAGTCGACGGCGCGGGCGCGGGAGCGCGGTCCGGCCGGGTCAGGCCGGACCGGATCCGAGGGGGGAGCGGGCAGCCGCGGATCCGGGCGCGGATGTCCCGCGGCGCTGTCCGGGTGGTGCCGCTGGACGAGTGTGGGTGTCATGGCATGCGCCCCAATCCGCTGAAAGCAGTGCCGAATTGCCTTCCCTCCCCCGCGCGGCGCCCTGTCGACCGGGCCCCTCATGCCAGAAAACTGCGCTTCCGCGCCGGCGTCCAGGGGGCGTACCGGCCCGGGATCCGATACGGCCCGATTCACGGTTCCGTGCGGGGCGGCCGTACGATCGTCGCCATGGCAAAGGCTCCCGTACTCACTCCCCGGGCGGACGACTTCCCGCGCTGGTACCAGGATCTGATCAACAAGGCCGAGCTGGCCGACAACGGCCCGGTGCGCGGCACCATGGTCATCCGGCCGTACGGTTACGGCCTCTGGGAGCGGATGCAGCAGGAGATGGACGCGCGGATCAAGGCCGCAGGCGCCTCGAACGCGTACTTCCCGCTCTTCATCCCGCAGTCGTACCTGACGAAGGAAGCCGAGCACGTCGAGGGCTTCGCCCCGGAGCTCGCGGTCGTCACCCACGGCGGCGGCAAGGAGCTGGAGGAGCCGGTCGTCGTCCGGCCGACCTCCGAGACGATCATCAACGAGTACTTCTCGAAGTGGGTGCAGAGCTACCGCGACCTGCCGCTGCTGATCAACCAGTGGGCGAACGTGGTCCGCTGGGAGATGCGCCCCCGGGTCTTCCTGCGCACGAGCGAGTTCCTCTGGCAGGAGGGGCACACCGCGCACGCCTCCTACGAGGACGCGCGCGACTACGCCGCCCGCATCCACCGGGACGTCTACGCCGACTTCATGGTGAACGTCCTGGGCATCGACGTGGTCCTCGGCCGCAAGACGGCCAAGGAGCGCTTCGCGGGCGCCATCAACACCCTCACGCTCGAAGGCATGATGGGCGACGGGAAGGCCCTCCAGATGGGCACCAGCCACGAGCTGGGCCAGAACTTCGCCAAGGCATTCAACACCCAGTACCTGTCCAAGGACGGCAAGCAGGAGCTCGTCTGGCAGACGTCCTGGGGCGTCTCGACCCGCATGGTCGGCGGACTGATCATGTCCCACGGGGACGACAGCGGACTGCGTGTGCCGCCGCGGCTGGCGCCGGTCCAGGTCGTCGTCCTGGCCATCAAGGGCGACGACGCGGTGATCGCCAAGGTCCGCGAGATCGGCGACACGCTGCGGGCCGCGGGCCTGCGCGTCCAGGTCGACGACCGTACGGACACGCCGTTCGGCCGTCGCGCCGTCGACTGGGAGCTCAAGGGCGTCCCGGTGCGGATCGAGGTCGGCCCGCGCGACCTGGAAGGCGGCACCGCGATGGTCGCCCGCCGGATCCCCGGGGGCAAGGAGCCGGTGGCGATCGAGGCGCTGGCCGGGCTGCTGCCCGCGATCCTGGAGGAGGACCAGGCGCTGCTGCTGCGGCAGTCGCGGGAGCGCCGGGAGGCGCGCACGTCCGATGTGAAGACCGTGGAGGAGGCCGGCGAGGTCGCGTCCGCGGGCGGCTGGGCGCGTATCCCGTGGGCCGAGCTGGGCCCGGAGGGCGAAGCCAAGCTCGCGGAGCAGGCCGTGTCGGTGCGCTGCCTGGTGGCCGAGGACGGTTCGGTGCCGGACGCCGATGACGCGCCCGGGAACGTCGCGATCGTCGCCCGTGCGTACTGACGCTTCGTACCGGTAGTGTTGACGCTCCGTATGGCGCCGCTGGCGTCCATACGGAGCGTCTGCTGCTATAAGGCCGCATCGCGTGAACTGACTGGTACGTGCAAAATATTTGAGATGCCCCGGAATCGGAACACCGAGCGGTGCCGAGTCGTTATCACGACGTGAGCACGACACCACCTGTTCTCGCCGCGGAACTGGCACAAGCGTGGGCCGACATTCAACGTCACCACCCCGAGCTGCCGGATCTCGCCGCGCCCGAATCCCTGATCGGAGAGTCGTCGTCCGCTTGCGGGGCCGAGCTCTCCTTCGAACGGCTGCTGCACGAGGCAGTCCACGGCATCGCGGCCGCTCGCGGTGTCCGGGACACCTCCCGTGCCGGCCGCTACCACAACCGCCGGTTCCTGGCGATCGCCGAGGAGCTGGGCCTGGACCATACGGAGGAACCACACCCTAGTAGCGGCTTCTCCCTGGTCACCCTCAGCACCGAGGCCAGAAAGCGGTACCGGCCGACGATCGAGCGGCTTCAGCGCGCCCTCAAGGCGCACACCGTCGCCACCACCGCCGACACCTCCCGTACGTTCCGCGGGCCCGCCGCGAGACATGGCTCCTCCGGCGGCGGCGTGCGGGTGAAGGCGGTCTGCGAGTGCGGGCGCAACGTCCGCGTCGTCCCGTCGGTGCTCGCCCAGGCGCCGATCATGTGCGGTGGATGCGGAAAGCCTTTCCGTATCCCGGAAACCGCGGCCGTCGCCTGACCGGGTGCCCGGCGTACGGGGGCGCGGTCGCCGTGTGGCAGAATGGTCAGCTGTACTCGACAGCCGCATAGGACCCCTCTCTCCTCCGGCTGACGCGTCCATCGGGCACTCGGGTACCGCAACCCCACGTGGCATCTCGTTGTGCCCAACCACGTCAAGACCAGGAGACACCACTCCCGTGGCAGTCAAGATCAAGCTGAAGCGTCTGGGCAAGATCCGTTCGCCTCACTACCGCATCGTCGTCGCCGACTCCCGTACCCGCCGTGACGGCCGGGCCATCGAGGAGATCGGTCTGTACCACCCGGTGCAGAACCCGTCGCGTATCGAGGTCGACTCGGAGCGCGCGCAGTACTGGCTGGGTGTCGGCGCGCAGCCGACCGAGCCGGTTCTCGCCATCCTGAAGCTCACCGGTGACTGGCAGAAGTTCAAGGGTCTGCCCGCCCCGGCGCCGCTGAAGGTCGCCGAGCCGAAGGCCGACAAGCGCGCCCTGTTCGAGGCCGCGGCCAAGGACGCCGGTGACGAGCCGAAGGGTGAGGCCATCACCCCGAAGGCGAAGAAGGCCGACAAGAAGGACGAGGCCGCCGAGGCTGCCTCCTCCTCCGAGTCCACCGAGGCCTGAGGATGCTCGAAGAGGCGCTCGAGCACCTCGTGAAGGGCATCGTCGACAACCCCGACGACGTGCAGGTCGCCTCGCGCAACCTGCGCCGAGGGCAGGTGCTGGAGGTCCGGGTGCACCCCGACGACCTCGGTAAGGTGATCGGCCGCAACGGCCGCACCGCACGCGCCCTGCGCACCGTCGTGGGCGCTATCGGCGGCCGTGGCATCCGCGTCGACCTCGTCGACGTGGACCAGATCCGCTGAGCAGCGAGAGATAGAGCACCGGCACGGGCCGGGGAGGGCTTGCGGCCCTTCCCGGCCCGTGTGCGTGAAAGGACTGATCACAGTGCAGCTGGTAGTCGCGCGAATCGGCCGCGCCCACGGCATCAAGGGCGAGGTCACGGTCGAGGTGCGCACCGACGAGCCGGAGCTGCGGCTCGCGCCGGGCGCCCGGCTCGCCACCGAACCGGCCTCCGCCGGACCGCTGACGATCGAGACCGGCCGGGTGCACAGCGGCCGCCTGCTGCTGCGCTTCGAGGGCGTCAAGGACCGTACCGCGGCGGAGGGACTGCGGAACGTCCTGCTGATCGCCGAGGTCGACCCCGACGAGGTCCCGGAGGACCCCGAGGAGTTCTACGACCACCAGCTGATCGACCTCGACGTGGTCACCGTCGACGGCGCGGAGATCGGCCGGATCGCCGAGATCTCCCACCTGCCGTACCAGGACCTGCTGATCGTCAAGCGGCCCGACGGCCAAGAGATCATGGTCCCGTTCGTCAGCGAGATCGTGCCCGAGATCGACCTGGAGGCGCAGCGGGCCGTCATCGACCCGCCGCCCGGCCTGCTCGACGAGGCCCAGGCGGAGGTCGCCAGCAGCAGGGACGAGTCCTGATGCGCCTCGACGTCGTCACGATCTTCCCCGAGTACCTCGAGCCGCTGAACGTCTCGCTGGTCGGCAAGGCGCGCGCCCGCGGACAGCTGGACGTACGGGTACACGACCTGCGGGAGTGGACGCACGACCGGCACAACACGGTGGACGACACCCCGTACGGCGGCGGACCCGGCATGGTCATGAAGCCCGAGCCGTGGGGCGAGGCGCTGGACGCGATCATCGCCTCCGGCGAGGTGGAGCCCAAGCCGACGCTCGTCGTCCCCACCCCCAGCGGCCGCCCGTTCACCCAGGCGCTCGCCGTCGAGCTGTCGGAGCGGCCGTGGCTGATCTTCACGCCCGCCCGCTACGAGGGCATCGACCGCAGGGTCATCGAGGAGTACGGCGAGCAGTACGAGGTCCACGAGGTCTCCATAGGCGACTACGTCCTCGCGGGCGGCGAGGCCGCCGTGCTGGTGATCACCGAGGCGGTGGCCCGGCTGCTGCCCGGTGTGCTGGGCAACGCCGCCTCCCACCAGGACGACTCCTTCGCCTCCGGCGCCATGGAGAACCTTCTGGAGGGCCCCGTCTACACCAAGCCGCCGCAGTGGCGAGGCCGGGGCATTCCGGAGGTCCTGGTCAGCGGGCACCACGGCAAGATCGCCCGCTGGCGCCGGGACGAGGCGTTCCGGCGGACGAGCCGCAACCGCCCCGACCTGATCGAGCGCTGCGACCCCGCCACCTTGGACAAACACGACCGCAAGCTGCTGGACGAGCTGGGCTGGCAGGAGCAACCGGACGGCCGATTTGGGCCGTCGGCCGAGGCCGTGGAAGAATAGGGCGCTGCTGTACGTCCGGCCGGCGCCCCTGCCACAGGGGGACACGACGCCGGTCCGATCGGACGGCACTTCAATCCTCATCCCGACATACCGCCGATGACCTGTGGCATTGGCGAGGAAAGCAGACACTCATGTCTCACCTGCTCGACAACGTCGACGCCGCGTCGCTGCGCAGCGACATCCCGACCTTCCGCCCCGGCGACACGGTCAACGTCCACGTCCGTGTCATCGAGGGCAACCGCTCCCGTGTGCAGCAGTTCAAGGGCGTCGTCATCCGCCGCCAGGGCTCGGGCGTGCGCGAGACCTTCACGGTCCGCAAGGTCAGCTTCAGCGTCGGCGTCGAGCGCACCTTCCCGGTGCACACCCCGATCGTGGAGAAGATCGAGGTCGTCACCCGCGGTGACGTGCGCCGTGCGAAGCTGTACTACCTCCGTGACCTGCGCGGCAAGGCCGCGAAGATCAAGGAGAAGCGCGACAACTGAAGCGGTGTCGGGCGTCCCGGGCAGGGCGGATAGGCTCTGGCCCGATGGACACCGACGCAACCGTCTCCGAGCGCGACCGCTCCTCCGCACCCGATGAGAGTGCGAAGGAGCGGTCGCGCTCGTCGCGTTGGCGCACGCCGGGTTCATCGCGCTCTCGTACGCCGGACTCTTCGCGTTGGCGTGGCTGGCGGCCGTACGCGCTGATCGCGGCGGTCTGCTGCACCGTGGTGCTCCTGGTGAGCACCTTCGTCGTCCAGCCGTTCCTGATCCCCAGTGGATCGATGGAGAACACCTTGCGTCCCGGAGACCGGGTACTGGTGAACAAGCTGGCGTACCGTTTCGGTGATGAGCCGCGCCGCGGCGATGTGGTGGTCTTCGACGGCACCGGCTCCTTCGTGCAGGGGGAGCCGTCCGGGAACCCGGTGACGGGGCTGCTGCGCGAGGTGGGCGCGGCCCTCGGGGTGGCCGAGCCGGCCGAGACCGACTACGTCAAGCGCGTGGTGGGCGTCGGCGGTGACCGGGTCACCTGCTGCGACCGGCGGGGGAGGATCAAGGTGAACGGGCATCCGGTGGACGAGCCGTACCTGTACCCGGGCGATGCCCCCTCGCTGGTGCGCTTCGACGTCGTCGTACCCGAGGGCAGGCTGTGGGTGATGGGGGACCACCGCAGTGACTCCCGGGACTCCCGTGACCACCTGGGCGCGCCGGGCGGGGGCACCGTCCCGGTCGACAAGGTGATCGGGCGGGCCGACTGGATCGGCTGGCCGTTCGGCCGCTGGAGCTCGCTGGACCGTCCCACGGCGTTCGACCGGGTCCCGGAGCCGGGCGGTGCCCATGGGTAGCCGCGGACGGCCGCGGCACGGGCAGCGCCGGGCGGGCGGCGGCGCCCACAGCGCCGGCGCCGAGCGGCCGGGGGAGCGGGTACCGGGCGGACGGGCCGAGCGGCGCAAGGCGCTGCGCCGGATCAAGCGCCGGCGGCGCCGCTCCGCTGTGAAGGAGATCCCGATCCTCATAGGCGTGGCGCTGCTGATCGCGCTGGTGCTCAAGACGTTCCTCGTGCAGGCGTTCGTGATCCCGTCGGGCTCCATGGAGCAGACGATCAGGATCGGCGACCGGGTGCTCGTGGACAAGCTCACCCCCTGGTTCGGGTCCAAGCCGGAGCGCGGGGACGTCGTGGTCTTCAAGGACCCTGGCGACTGGCTGAAGGAGGAGCGCAAGCCGCCGGCGGATGATCCGGTGGTGATCAAGCAGGCGAAGCAGTTCCTCACCTTCATCGGCCTGCTGCCCTCCGACGACGAGCAGGACCTGATCAAGCGGGTGGTCGCGGTCGGCGGCGACACGGTGCAGTGCTGCGACAAGGATGGCCGGGTCACCGTCAACGGCACCCCGCTGAACGAGCCGTACCTGCATCCGGGCAACGAGCCGTCGAAGATCAGGTTCAAGGTCAAGGTGCCCAAGGGCCGACTCTTCATGATGGGCGACCATCGCGCGGACTCGGCGGACTCCCGCTTCCACCTGGACGAGGAGGGGCACGGCACGGTCTCGGAGGACCTCGTGGTCGGCCGGGCGATCGTGATCGCATGGCCGTTCGGGCACTGGCGCCGGCTGGAAGAGCCATCGACATATGCTTCGGTGAAGGACGCGCCGAGTGGCGAGCAGCAGGCGGACGGCTCGGCGCATAGGCTTGCCCCCACGGATCAGCATGGAATGGTCCAGCTCCCGACCCCTGCGGAACTCCCGCTCGTTATGGGAGTGGTGGGCCTGCGTCGAACCTGGCGCAGGCGGCAGCGCGGCGTGAGGAGTAGATGTGGGGGATGTGGCGGTCGGCGCACGGTCCGGCCACGACGAGCCCGACAAGCAGTCCGAGACGACCGGGGAACCGCCCGCCGACGAGGCGGTCGACTCCGGCGGGACGCCCACGGGTCCTGCCGAGGCGGTGGCCGAGCGGGCAGGGACGCCGGAGGCAGGCACCCAGCCCGGGGACTCCGAGACCGCCGCCGGCACCGCTGACGGCGAGGGAGACGGCAAGCCGAAGAAGAAGCAGCGCTCCTTCTGGAAGGAACTGCCGATCCTGATCGGTATCGCGCTGCTGCTGGCGCTGCTGATCAAGACGTTCCTGGTGCAGGCGTTCTCGATCCCCTCGGACTCGATGCAGAACACCTTGCAGCGTGGCGACCGGGTGCTGGTGGACAAGCTGACTCCCTGGTTCGGCTCGGAGCCCGAGCGCGGCGAGGTCGTCGTCTTCCACGACCCGGGCGGCTGGCTGGACGAGGCCCCGCAGACCGACTCCGGTCCGGTGGCCGAGGGGATCCAGAAGGTCCTCAGCTTCGTCGGCCTGATGCCTTCCGCCGAGGAGAAGGACCTGATCAAGCGGGTCATCGCGGTCGGCGGCGACACGGTGGAGTGCAAGGCGGGCGGGCCGGTCAAGGTCAACGGCAAGGCCCTCGACGAGCCGTACCTCTTCCCCGGGAACACTCCCTGTGACAACCGTCCGTTCGGGCCGGTCAAGGTGCCCGACGGTCGGCTGTGGGTGATGGGCGACCACCGCAAGGACTCGCGGGACTCGCGCTACCACCCGGAGCTGCACGACGGCACGATCTCGGTGGACGACGTCGTCGGGCGCGCTTTCGTCGTCGCCTGGCCGATCGACCGCTGGGCCACGCTTCCGGTGCCGGACACCTTCGGCCAGCCGGGGCTCAGCACCGCCATGGCGGCGGCTCCGTCGGCACTCGGGCTGGCGGGCGCCGTGCCGATCGTCCTGTGGCGCCGCCGCAGGCTGATCCGCAAGGCCGAGGTCGGCGCGGGCGCGCGGCCTGGCACGTCGCCGGGCGACCGGGCCGACGCCACCCGCGAGGACGGCTGACGGCCGCACCGCTCGCGGCGTGCCGCTCACGCGAGGGCAGGCCGCGACGGGACCGCACATGACGGACTGCTCACGACGGGACCGCTCAGGGCCGGACTGCTGACGCGCGTCCGAACCGCCGGGTAAGGTGCGATTCCATGCCACACGGCATACGGAACCGGATCTTCAACGCGGGGTCTGCCACCAGGACCCCCAGCACGGGGCGGGAGCACGGGGATGAGTGGAGCACGGCGAACGGGTGACGGCCGCGGCGGGCCGGGCAGAGTGCTGTCCGGGCTGGCCGTGGCCGTCGGCTGCGTGCTGTTCCTCGGCGGATTCATCTGGGGCGCCGTGCTCTACCAGCCGTACACCGTCCCGACGGACTCCATGGCCCCGACCATCGCCCAGGGCTCCCGGGTCCTGGCGGAGCGCATCGACGGCGACGAGGTGCGCCGCGGCGACGTCGTGGTCTTCAAGGACAAGGCCTGGGGCGACCAGCCGATGGTCAAGCGCGTCGTCGGCGTCGGCGGCGACAGGGTGGAGTGCTGCGACAAGCAGGGTCGGCTGACGGTCGACGGCGAGCCGATCGAAGAACCGTATCTGCCCGAGGGGCCGGCCTCGCCCACGACGTTCAGTGCCACCGTGCCCAAGGACAAGCTCTTCCTCCTCGGTGATCACCGCAACGACTCGCTGGACTCGCGCAAGCACCTCACCGACAGCGCCCGCGGCGCCGTGGCGCGCGACGCCGTGAGCGCCCGGGTGGACGCCACCGCCTGGCCGATGGACAACTTCGGCATGCTCGAAAAGCCCACCGGATTCACGGAGCTGCCCGGCGGCATCTCCGAGCCGGGCCCGCTGCGCCCGCTCACGATCGCCGTCCTCGCCGGAGCCGTCCTGATCCTCGGTGGCGCGGCGTACGGGCCCATCGCCCGCGTCGCGGCGCGCGGCCGGAAACCCCGGCGGACCCCGGAGGCGGTCAGTGGCTGACAGCGGCGGCGGGCAACTGCGGAAGGTGGCCCGCGTGGTCCTGCTGGACCCGCGGGACCGGATCCTGCTGCTGCACGGCTACGAACCCGACGACCCGACGTCGACCTGGTGGTTCACCCCTGGCGGCGGGCTGGAGGGCGACGAGACGCGGGAAGAGGCGGCGCGTCGGGAGCTGGTTGAGGAGACCGGTATCACCGAGGTGGAGCTGGGGCCCGTGCTGTGGCGGCGAATCTGCTCCTTCCCGTTCGCCGGGCGCCGCTGGGACCAGGATGAGTGGTACTACTTGGGGCGTACGGCGCAGACCGGCGCTCAGCTGGGCGACATCACCGAGCTGGAACAGCGCAGCGTGACCGGGTTGCGCTGGTGGACATGCGAGGAACTGGCCGCCACCCGTGAGACCGTGTACCCCACCAAGCTCGCCGCGTTGCTGCGTACGCTGCTCGACGACGGCCCCCCGGCCGCGCCCGTGGTCCTGGAGACTGAGCGTGTCTGACGCACAATGGGGGGACGCACGGCTGAAGGGGAACATGCCATGAGCGCCGAGGACCTCGAAAAGTACGAGACCGAGATGGAGCTGAAGCTCTACCGGGAGTACCGCGATGTCGTCGGACTGTTCAAATACGTGATCGAGACCGAGCGGCGCTTCTACCTCACCAACGACTACGAGATGCAGGTGCACTCGGTTCAGGGCGAGGTCTTCTTCGAGGTCTCGATGGCTGACGCCTGGGTCTGGGACATGTACCGGCCGGCCCGCTTCGTCAAGCAGGTGCGCGTGCTCACGTTCAAGGACGTGAACATCGAGGAGCTGAACAAGAGCGACCTCGACCTTCCGGGTGGCTGAGTTATCCACAAGCCGCGGCTTGTCCACCGAAAACCAGCAAGATCCCATGGGTCGGCACCGGAGCCGCAGAGTCGGTACCGGAGGTGGTGCCGATGCCACAGTCACCCGAGGGACGACCCCTCGCACCCACGACGTCACGGGCCCGAACCGCCCTCGGCCGCTACGGCGAGGACATCGCCGCACGTCGCCTGACCGGCGCCGGAATGACCGTCCTGGCCCGGAACTGGCGATGCCGCGCGGGTGAGATCGATATCGTCGCCCGCGACGGCGACGCGCTGGTCATCTGCGAGGTCAAGACCCGCAGGGCCGGGGTGTTCGAACACCCCATGGCGGCCGTCACGCCGCGCAAGGCGGAGCGGCTGCGCCGGCTCGCGGAGCGCTGGCTGGAGCAGCACGGCGGGCCGCCCCCGGGCGGTGCGCGCATCGATGTGATCGCCGTGCTGGTGCCCGGTCGCGGCGCGCCCGTCATCGAGCACGTGCGGGGGGCCGCCTGATGGGTTTCGCCCGCACCTGCTCGGTGGCCCTCGTCGGTGTCGAAGGCGTGGTCGTGGAGGTCCAGGCCGACCTCGAACCGGGCGTGGCCGCGTTCACCCTGGTCGGCCTGCCCGACAAGAGCCTGATCGAAAGCCGCGACAGGGTCCGCGCGGCCGTGCTCAACTCGGGGGCCGAGTGGCCGCAGAAGAAGCTCACGGTCGGCCTCAGCCCCGCCTCCGTTCCCAAGGGCGGCAGCGGCTTCGACCTGGCGGTGGCCTGCGCGGTACTGGGCGCGGCGGAGCGTCTCGATCCGCGCGAGCTGGCCGATCTGATGATGATCGGGGAGCTGGGCCTCGACGGCCGGGTCCGGCCCGTGCGCGGAGTCCTGCCCGCGGTGCTGGCCGCGGCCGACGCGGGGTACCGGCACGTCGTCGTGCCCGAGCAGACCGCCGCCGAAGCGGCCCTGGTGCCAGGCGTCTCCGTGCTCGGGGTACGGAGTCTGCGCCAGCTCATCGCGATCCTCACGGACGAACCGGTACCCGAGGAGGAGCGGCCGCCGGACGACGGGCGGCCCGACGCCATGCTGGCCGGACTCATGGTCCCCGGAGCCGGAGCGGGCACCGGCGTCCTCGCCGGCTCGCCCGTCGCGACCCGCCAGCCGGACATGGCCGAGGTCGCCGGCCAGCTCGCCGCCCGCAAGGCCCTGGAGGTCGCCGCGGCCGGAGGACACCACCTGCTGCTCATGGGGCCGCCGGGCGCGGGGAAGACGATGCTCGCTGAACGCCTCCCCGGCCTTCTGCCGCCCCTCACGCAGAAGGAAGCCCTGGAGGTCACCGCCGTTCACTCCGTCGCCGGAGTGCTCCCACCCGGCAAGCCGCTCGTCGACGCCCCGCCCTACTGCTCACCGCACCACTCCGCGACCATGGCCGCCCTCGTCGGCGGCGGCAACGGACTGCCCCGCCCCGGAGCGGTTTCCCTGGCGCATCGAGGAGTGCTCTTCCTCGACGAAGCGCCCGAGTTCAGCGGCAAGGCTCTGGACGCCCTGCGCCAGCCTCTGGAGTCAGGGCACGTCGTCGTCGCCCGCTCCGCGGGAATGATGCGCATGCCCGCCCGGTTCCTGCTCCTCCTCGCCGCGAATCCCTGTCCCTGCGGCCGCCACACCCAGTGGGGCGACGGCTGCGACTGCACCCCCATGGCGATCCGCCGGTACCAGGGCAGGCTCTCCGGCCCCCTGCTGGACCGGATCGACCTGCGCGTCCACGTCTCGCCCGTGTCCCGAGCCGAACTGGCCGCACCACCCGGTGGCGCGGAGAACACCGCCTCCGTCGCCGCCCGCGTGCTGGAGGCTCGTGCCCGCGCCCTCGCCCGCTACACGGAGACGCCCTGGACCACCAACAGCGACGTACCCGGCCATGAGCTGCGCACCCGCTGGTACCCCGCACCGGGTGCGCTGCGAGAGGCCGAGACAGACCTGGAGCACGGCCTGCTCACCGCGCGCGGGCTGGACCGGGTGCTGCGCGTCGCCTGGACCGTCGCGGACCTCGCCGGGCATGACAGACCCACAGCCGAGGACGTGGCCCAGGCCCTGCACCTGCGCACGGGGGTCGGGCGCAGCGTGCCGGTCGGATCGGGGGAGCGGTGATGGCGCAACAGCAGGGCCGCGGCGTCAGCGACGAGGAGCGGCTCGCACGCGCGGCGCTCACCCGGCTCGTGGAACCCGGGGACCCGGCAGTGGGGCGCTGGCTGCGCGGGCTCGGGGCCGTGGAACTGCTCCAGGCGCTCACCGGCCGGGCGGCCCCGCCGCCCGACGCGGGCCGGCGGCGGCTGGCCGGCTGCGCGCTGCGGGCCGCCGACCTCGACCCGGCGGCCGACCTCGCGACCGTCGCCCGGCTCGGCGGTACCTTCATCTGCCCCGGCGACCTGGAGTGGCCCACGCAGCTCGACGATCTGGGGGACGCCCGCCCCGTGGGGCTGTGGGCCCGGGGAACCGCCTCGCTGCGGCTGTGGGCCCTGCGCTCCGTCGCCGTCGTAGGAGCCCGAGCCTGTTCGGACTACGGGGCATATGTCGCCTCCACGCTCGGATCCGGCCTCGCCGAGCGCGGGTGGGTGGTGGTCTCAGGCGCTGCCCACGGGGTGGACGCCGCCGCGCACCGCGGGACGCTCGCGGCAGGCGGCGCGACCATCGCGGTACTGGCCTCCGGCGTCAACGTGCCCTACCCGCGCGGCCACACCGAACTCATCGAACACATCACGGAACAGGGGCTGGTGATCGCCGAGTTACCCCCCGGCGGACACCCCACCCGCGGCCGCTTCGTGTTGCGCAACCGTGTCATCGCCGCCCTCACCCGCGGCACCGTGGTCGTCGAAGCCCAGTACCGCAGCGGATCCTTGGTCACCGCCCGCCGCGCGCTCGACCTCGGGCGCGCCACCATGGGCGTGCCCGGACCGGTCACCAGCGGGCTGTCCGCGGGGGTGAACGAACTCCTGCGGGGCGAAGCCCATGTGGTGACCGACGCAGCCGATGTGGTCGAGCTGATCGGGGACATCGGCGACCTCGCGCCGGTGCGCCGAGGACCTCTCGTCGCACGCGACACGCTGCACACCGTGACGGCACGCGTCCTGGACGCGTTGTCGGCACAGGGTGGCAGCGAAACGCTCGAAGTGGCCCGGGACTCCGGGACCGGCCGCGAAGAGGCGCTGTACCGGCTTCAGGAGCTGCTCGCCCTCGGTTTCGTCGAACGGTCTGGCGACCGCTGGACGTTGGTACGGCCGGTCGGCGGCAACGGCGCCGCCCGGCGAGGCGGTCCTTAGATTTGGGGCAATCGGGTGAAAGGGTTGAGGCGATGACCGTATCCGCGCACCACCGAACCGCCATCCGCCGCTTACCGCGGCGACCGCGTGACGCTTCACGCATGGAGTCTCCGGCGGGAGCGCACCCTCACCTCCACCGCCCCTCTCTCACGGCAGAACGGCTCAAGGCGACGAATGCCCCAGCACATCTCCGGGTCTGACCGCACGGCGGCGCCGACCGCCGGTTCCGGCGGCGCCGTGCCGCACCCTGCCGCTCCCTCCCCGCTCGACGAGCTGTGGCGCTCGTACAAGGCGACCGGCGACGAACGGCTGCGGGAGCAGCTGATCCTGCACTACTCGCCGCTGGTCAAATACGTGGCGGGCCGGGTCAGCGTCGGGCTGCCGTCCAATGTCGAGCAGGCGGACTTCGTCTCCTCCGGAGTCTTCGGACTCATCGACGCCATCGAGAAGTTCGAGCCCGAGCGGGCCATCAAGTTCGAGACGTACGCGATCACCCGGATCCGGGGTGCCATGATCGACGAACTGCGGGCTCTGGACTGGATCCCGCGCTCGGTGCGGCAGAAGGCCCGCGAGGTGGAGCGTGCCTACGCGACCCTGGAGGCGGCCCTGCGCCGCACTCCCACCGAAGCCGAGGTCGCCGCGGAGATGAACATCGGCCTCGACGAACTGCACGGCGTCTTCAGCCAGTTGTCGCTCGCCAACGTGGTGGCGCTCGAGGAGCTGCTCCACGTGGGCGGCGAGGGCGGTGACCGGCTCAGCCTCATGGACACCCTGGAGGACACCGCCGCCGACAACCCCGTCGAGGTGGCCGAGGACCGGGAGCTGCGCCGACTGCTCGCCCGCGCGATCAACACCCTCCCGGACCGGGAGAAGACTGTCGTGACCCTCTACTACTACGAGGGGCTCACCCTGGCCGAAATCGGCCAGGTCCTCGGCGTCACCGAGAGCCGGGTCAGCCAGATCCACACGAAATCGGTACTCCAGCTGCGCGCGAAACTGGCCGACGTCGGACGCTGAATCGTCCCTCCAGGATCGCCCTTCGCGGGACGCCTTTCGTACAGTGGTCACGTGCCCAGGATTCGAGCGGCCTCAGTGGCCGAGCACCGGACGATGCAGCGCGGCGCCCTGCTGGACGCCGCCCGATCCCTGCTGTCCGAGGGCGGTACGGAGGCCCTGACCTTCCCCGCTCTCGCCGAGCGTACCGGCCTCGCGCGGTCCTCCGTCTACGAGTACTTCCGCTCCCGGGCGGCGGTCGTCGAGGAACTGTGCGCCGTCGACTTCCCGGTCTGGGCCGCCGAGGTCGAGGCCGCGATGGAACGCGCCGACACACCCGAGGCGAAGATCGAGGCATATGTGCGACAGCAGCTCGCGCTCGTCGGCGACCGGCGCCACCGGGCCGTCGTGGCGATCTCGGCGGGGGAGCTGGATGCCGGAGCCCGCGAGAAGATCCGCGCCGCGCACGGCGGGCTGATCGCCATGGTCGTCGAAGCGCTCAGCGGCCTCGGCCACGAGCAGCCGCGGCTGGCCGCGATGCTGCTCCAGGGGGTCGTGGACGCCGCCGTCCGTCGTATCGAGCTGGGCGCGGCGGAAGACCCGGAGCACATCACGGAGGCGGCCGTCGCCATGGCGCTCCGCGGCGTCCGCGGCTGACCCCGCCGCCCACCTGCCCGTTCCGTCCCCGCCTATGTGCCTTCGGGCGCGGTGCCCGGCGGACAGCCGCAGCCGGGCCCAGCACGAGGCGGCCGCGAGCGTGGCTACCGGGACGAGGTCCAGCCACCCGGCCGGCCGGGCGCCGGACCGGTCCCGCACAGGCGTCGAAGGCTCCGCGACGGCTTGATCCGGATGTTCCGGCTGCTCCGGCACGCCGAAGACCGGGAGCAGCCGGGAGGGGCCGCGGCGCAGCATCGACGGGGGCAGCAGTGACAGTGGATCGAGGTAGCGGTCGCCGCGTCTGAGCCCCCAATGGAGGCAGCCGGTGGAGCAGTGGAAGGGGCCCGCGGCCAGTACGCCCACCGGTTGGCCCGCGGTGACCTGCTCACCCTTCCGGACGCCGGGACGGATCGGTTCATACGTGATCCGCAGCCGCGGCCGCCCGGCTGGGGGCGCCTCCCGGCCGCCGGGCCCCGGGAAGCCGAGCACGATGGAGACCACCCCGCGCCCGGCCACCCTTCCGGCGAAGGCGACCGTTCCGGGAGCCGCGGCCCGCACGGTCTCGCCCGGGGCGGCCGCCAGATCCACGCCCCGGTGGCCGGGACCGTAGTCCGAGGCGGGAGGCTCCCAGCCCCGTAACACCGCGGGTCGCACACCGACGGGCCAGGCGCGGTCCGGGCGATCGTCGGCGACGGCCGGAGCGGCCCCGCCGAGAAGGACGAGGGACAAGATCGCCAGCACGGCCGGGATGATCGGGACGGTGGGCGCGAGGGCGCTGTGTGATCGCATGGGGGTACCGTCCCGCGCCTCGGCGGTGCGCGGGGATCTTGCCTTGGTTCTGTGGACAACGCCCCGGTTGTGGATAGCGCCGTCACCCGGCACCGCACCGGTCCCGTACACTTCTTATGGCGATCCGGGTCACCGGGTCGACTTCGCACGCCCCGCCACCGGTCCTCCGCCTTCTCGGGCAGCCCGGCGGCCGCGTCCCTCGGTCCTCGGAAGGTCCCGCCAGACCTCTCCGTGGCAGGCGCGCCGGGGCGTCAGGCGCGGCGGCCGCCCGGTCACCGCGGAACCGAGTACCTCAAGGAGTACGGCCATGGCCGTCGTCACGATGCGGGAGCTGCTGGAGAGCGGCGTCCACTTCGGGCACCAGACCCGCCGTTGGAACCCGAAGATGAAGCGCTTCATCTTCACCGAGCGCAACGGCATCTACATCATCGACCTGCTCCAGTCGCTGTCGTACATCGACCGCGCCTACGAGTTCGTCAAGGAGACCGTCGCGCACGGCGGCTCCATCATGTTCGTCGGCACCAAGAAGCAGGCGCAGGAGGCGATCGCCGAGCAGGCGACCCGCGTCGGCATGCCCTACGTCAACCAGCGCTGGCTGGGCGGCATGCTCACCAACTTCTCGACCGTCTACAAGCGCCTGCAGCGCCTGAAGGAGCTCGAGCAGATCGACTTCGAGGATGTGGCCGCCTCCGGCCTCACCAAGAAGGAGCTCCTGGTCCTCTCCCGCGAGAAGGCCAAGCTGGAGAAGACCCTCGGCGGTATCCGCGAGATGCAGAAGGTGCCGAGCGCCGTCTGGATCGTCGACACCAAGAAGGAGCACATCGCCGTCGGTGAGGCGCGCAAGCTCCGCATCCCGGTCGTCGCGATCCTCGACACCAACTGCGACCCGGACGAGGTCGACTACAAGATCCCGGGCAACGACGACGCGATCCGCTCCGTCACCCTGCTCACCCGTGTGATCGCCGACGCCGTCGCCGAGGGCCTCATCGCCCGCTCCGGCGCTGCCGAGGGCAAGGGTGAGAAGGCCGCCGGCGAGCCGCTGGCCGAGTGGGAGCGCGACCTGCTCGAGGGCGACAAGAAGGCCGACGAGGCCGAGAAGCCGGCCGAGGCCGCCGCTGAGGCCCCGGCCGCCGAGGCTCCGGCTGCCGAGGCTCCGGCCGCCGACGCCGAGCAGGCCTGACGCCCCTCACGGTCGTTGACGGCGGGGGCCCCGCGCCCCCGCCGTCCACCCGTAGGGCATCGACTTCCGATCGAGACTTCGAGACTTTCGAGAAGAGAAAAACAGACCATGGCGAACTTCACCGCCGCTGACGTCAAGAAGCTCCGTGAGCTCACCGGCGCCGGCATGATGGACTGCAAGAAGGCGCTGGACGAGGCCGAGGGCAACGTCGAGAAGGCCGTCGAGCTGCTGCGCATCAAGGGCCAGAAGGGTGTGGCCAAGCGTGAGAGCCGCACCGCCGAGAACGGTGCCGTCGTCTCCCTGATCGCCGACGACAACACCTCCGGCGTCCTGCTGGAGCTGAAGTGCGAGACCGACTTCGTCGCCAAGGGCGACAAGTTCGTGGCCGTCGCCGAGGCTCTGGCCGCCCACGCCGCCAAGACCACCCCGGCCGACCTGGAGGCCCTGCTCGCCTCCGAGATCGAGGCCGGCAAGACCGTCCAGGCGTTCGTCGACGAGGCCAACGCCACGCTGGGCGAGAAGATCGTCCTGGACCGCTTCGCGCAGTTCACCGACGGCTACGTCTCCGCGTACATGCACCGCACCAGCCCGGACCTGCCGCCGCAGGTCGGCGTCCTGGTCGAGCTGGACAAGGAGAACGCCGAGGTCGCCAAGGACATCGCGCAGCACATCGCCGCCTTCGCGCCGAAGTTCCTCTCCCGTGAGGACGTCCCGGCCGAGGTCGTCGAGAAGGAGCGCCAGGTCGCCGAGGCCACCGCGAAGGAGGAGGGCAAGCCCGAGGCTGCCCTGCCGAAGATCGTCGAGGGTCGCGTCAACGGCTTCTTCAAGGAGAACACGCTGCTCGCGCAGCCGTTCGCCAAGGACAACAAGAAGACCGTCGAGAAGGTCCTGGCCGAGGCCGGTGTCACGCTGAAGCGCTTTGCGCGCATCCGCGTCGGCGCCTGAGCCCGACAAGGGCAGCGAATGACGTGCGGCCCCGCTAGGGTCGTACGCAGCCAGCCGTCAACCGGCCGGCCGCAGATGTGACGAGGAGGCCATTGCCGCAGAGGTCGAAGACCCATCCGGCAGTGGCCTTCTTCGTATGTGCACGAGGAGATCTCCAATGAATCAGGGCGATGACGCCACACAGGCCGCCGGCGACAAGCAAGCTCATGGCGGCAGCAAACCGCGCCGGTTCCTGCTGAAGCTGTCCGGCGAGGCATTCGCCGGCGGCGGGGCGCTCGGCGTCGACCCCGACGTCGTGCACACCATGGCCCGGGAGATCGCCGCGGTCGTCCGGGACGGCGCCGAGATCGCCGTCGTCATCGGCGGTGGCAACTTCTTCCGCGGCGCCGAGCTGCAGCAGCGGGGCATGGACCGGGCGCGCTCGGACTACATGGGCATGCTCGGAACCGTCATGAACTGCCTCGCCCTCCAGGACTTCCTGGAGAAGGAGGGCATCGACTCCCGCGTCCAGACCGCCATCACCATGGGGCAGGTCGCGGAACCGTACATCCCGCTCCGTGCGGTACGGCACCTGGAGAAGGGCCGCGTCGTGATCTTCGGCGCGGGTATGGGCATGCCGTACTTCTCCACCGACACCACCGCCGCCCAGCGTGCCCTGGAGATCCACGCCGAGGCGCTCCTGATGGGGAAGAACGGCGTGGACGGGGTCTACGACTCCGACCCCAAGGCCAACCCCGACGCGGTGAAGTTCGACGCCCTGGAGTACGGCGAGGTGATCGCCCGCGACCTCAAGGTCGCCGACGCCACCGCCATCACCCTCTGCCGCGACAACAAGCTGCCGATCCTCGTCTTCGAGCTCCTCACCGAGGGCAATATCGCGCGCGCGGTGAAGGGTGAGAAGATCGGCACGCTCGTGAGCGACGAGGGCACCCGGGCCTGACAGCCTGACGCCGGCTACACAGCCCTTTACGGGGATGGACAACGGCCTGCCGGTCGGACACCGTGCAGGAGAAGACGCACGCAGGGGCGAGGCTCTGCTTACTGATAACACCAGGAGCAAGTGGTGATCGAAGAGATCCTCCTCGAGGCCGAGGAGAAGATGGAGAAGGCCGTTGTGGTCGCCAAGGAGGACTTCGCCGCGATCCGCACCGGGCGTGCGCACCCGGCGATGTTCAACAAGATCGTGGCGGACTACTACGGTGCGATGACGCCGATCAACCAGCTGGCGTCCTTCTCGGTGCCGGAACCGCGCATGGCCGTGGTGACCCCGTTCGACAAGAGCGCGCTGCGCAACATCGAGCAGGCGATCCGTGACTCGGACCTCGGCGTCAACCCGAGCAACGACGGCAGCATCATCCGCGTGGTGTTCCCGGAGCTCACCGAGCAGCGCCGCAAGGAGTTCATCAAGGTCGCCAAGGGCAAGGGCGAGGACGCGAAGATCTCGATCCGCAGCGTCCGCCGCAAGGCCAAGGAGTCCCTCGACAAGCTCGTCAAGGACAAGGAGACCGGCGAGGACGAGGTGCGCCGCGCCGAGAAGGAGCTCGACGACACCACCGCGAAGTACGTGGCCCAGGTCGACGAGCTGCTCAAGCACAAGGAAGCCGAGTTGCTTGAGGTCTGATGAACGACTCTGCCTGGGGGGCCCCGCCACGCGCCGGATACTGGGGCCCGACAGACCAAGGACTGGCCATGTCGGCGGGTCCCGCGCACAAGGTGGGCGAAGCGGCGCAGACTCGGCCCATGCCCACCGTGCCCGACGCAGGCGGAAACCAGGACGACCGTGACCAGGGGGCCGCTCGGCCGAGCGGCCCCCTGTTCCGCGACGAGCCGGAACCTGCGGGCCGGACGCACGAGCCAGCCCGGCCACCCGCCCCTGCCGCTCACCGCGACAGTGCCGCCCCGGCCCACGACCCGGTACCCGCGCCCGCGCCCGCCAAGAAGAGCGCGGGCCGCGATCTGCGGGCCGCGATAGGGGTCGGCGTCGGCCTGGGCGCGGTCATCATCGCGTCGCTGTTCATCTACAAGCCGGTCTTCCTCGGTGTGATAGCACTCGCCGTGGTCGTCGGCCTGTGGGAGCTCACCTCACGGCTCGCCGAACGCAAGGAGATCCGCGCCCCGCTGATCCCGCTGGCCGTCGGCGGCGTCGCCATGGTCATCGCCGGATACGCGCGCGGTGCCGAGGGCGCGTGGGTCGCCGTGGCGCTCACCGCGCTCGCGGTGCTCGTCTGGCGGATGACCGAGCCGCCGGAGAACTACCTGCGCGATGTGACCGCCGGCGTCTTCACGGCGTTCTACGTCCCGTTCCTCGCCACCTTCGTGGCGCTCATGCTGGCCGCCGACGACGGGCCGAAGCGGGTGGTCACCTTCCTGCTGCTGACCGTGGTCAGCGACACCGGCGCGTACGCCGTCGGCTGGCGCTTCGGCAAGCACAGGCTCGCGCCGCGCATCAGCCCCGGCAAGACGCGGGAGGGGCTGCTGGGCGCGATCGTCTTCGCCATGGCGGCGGGCGCGCTGTGCATGCAGTACCTGATCGACGACGGTGTCTGGTGGCAGGGCATGCTGCTCGGGCTCGCCGTCGCGATCAGCGCGACCCTCGGCGACCTCGGCGAGTCCATGATCAAGCGGGATCTCGGGATCAAGGACATGGGCAACCTGCTCCCCGGCCACGGCGGCATCATGGACCGGCTGGACTCGCTGCTGCCGACGGCGCCGGTGGTGTGGCTGCTGCTGGTGATCTTCGTCGGGCAGGGGTAGAACGCCGCTGAGCTGCGCGAACGTGACGGAGGGTCCCGTTATCCACAGGATGGCGGGGCCCTTCGCTCGCGTCTGCGACACTGGTACGACCATGCCGAAGCCCGGAGAACTCACTTTCGTCGCCCCGCGCGGAGCCAAGAAGCCGCCGCGGCATCTCGCCGACCTCTCGCCCGCCGAGCGCAGGGAGGCCGTCGCCGCCATCGGCGAGAAGCCGTTCCGCGCCAAGCAGCTGTCGCAGCACTACTTCGCCCGGTACGCCCACGACCCGGCGCAGTGGACCGACATCCCGGCGGCGGCCCGCGAGAAGCTGGCCAGTGAGTTGCTGCCCGACCTCATGAGCGTCGTACGGCACATCTCCTGCGACGACGACACCACGCGCAAGACCCTGTGGCGGCTCTTCGACGGCACGCTCGTCGAGTCGGTCCTGATGCGGTACCCGGACCGGGTCACCATGTGCATCAGTTCGCAGGCGGGGTGCGGCATGAACTGCCCGTTCTGCGCCACCGGCCAGGCCGGACTGGACCGGAACCTGTCCACGGCCGAGATCGTGCACCAGATCGTCGACGGGATGCGGGCCCTGCGCGACGGGGAGATCCCCGGTGGACCGGCGCGGCTGTCGAACATCGTCTTCATGGGGATGGGCGAGCCGCTGGCCAACTACAACCGCGTCGTCGGCGCCATCCGGCGGCTCACCGACCCCGAGCCGGACGGGCTGGGACTGTCGCAGCGCGGCATCACCGTCTCCACGGTCGGCCTGGTCCCGGCGATGCTGCGGTTCGCGGACGAGGGCTTCAAGTGCCGCCTCGCCGTATCGCTGCACGCGCCCGACGACGAGCTGCGCGACACCCTCGTCCCCGTGAACACCCGCTGGAAGGTCCGCGAGGTCCTCGACGCCGCCTGGGAGTACGCCGAGAAGTCCGGTCGCCGGATCTCCATCGAGTACGCGCTGATCAAGGACATCAACGACCAGGCGTGGCGGGCAGACCTGCTCGGCCGGCTCCTCAAGGGCCACCGGGTGCATGTGAACCTCATCCCGCTGAACCCGACCCCCGGGTCGAAGTGGACGGCCTCCCGTCCCGAGGACGAGAAGGCCTTCGTCGCCGCGCTGGAGGCCCATGGCGTGCCCGTGACCGTCCGGGACACCCGGGGCCAGGAGATCGACGGCGCCTGCGGGCAGCTCGCGGCCGCCGAGCGCTGAACCGAGGCCGGAACGGCCCGGCTGAGCACGGCACGACGGCTGATACTGTGCCTTCGCACAAATGAACAATCCGACAGGGGAGCGCGCACAGCGCTGAGAGTGCGGCACGGCCGCAGACCCTCGGACCTGATCCGGGTCATACCGGCGTAGGGAGTCAGCACAACCGATGAACACCAGCCTTCGGCGCGCCCTCGGGGCCGCCCTCCTCGGCGCGCTCGCCACCACCACCCTCGCCGCCTGCGGCGGCTCCGACGACAAGGGCGACGGCGGCTCCAAGTCCGTCACCCTGGTCACCCATGACTCCTTCGGCATCTCCCCTGAGGTGCAGAAGGAGTTCGAGCGGAAGAGCGGCTATCAGCTGAAGATCCTCAAGAGCGAGGACGCCGGGGTCGCCGTCAACAAGGCGGTGCTGTCCAAGGGCCACCCGGAGGGCGACGTCTTCTTCGGCGTCGACAACACGCTGCTCTCCCGCGCGCTGGACAACGACCTGTTCACCCCGTACGAGGCCAAGGGGCTGGACCGGATCCCGGCCGCGGTCCAGTTCGACCGGGACAAGCACCGCGTGACGCCGATCGACACCGGCGAGGTCTGCGTCAACTACGACAAGAAGTACTTCGCCGACAAGAAGCTGGCGCCGCCGCGGACCTTCGACGATCTCATCAAGCCCCAGTACAAGAACCTGCTGGTCACCGAGAACGCCGCCACGTCCTCGCCCGGCCTGGCCTTCCTCCTGGCCACCGCCGCCCGGTATGGGGACGACGGCTGGCGGGACTACTGGAAGAAGCTCAAGGACAACGGCGTCGAGGTGGTCGACGGCTGGAACCAGGCCTACAACGACCGGTTCTCCGGTTCCGCCGGGGGCAAGAAGGCCGGGGGCGACCGGCCGCTGGTCGTCTCCTACGCCGGCAGCCCGCCGGCCGAGGTGTACTTCGCCAAGCCGCAGCCCAAGAAGGCGCCGACCGGCGTCGCGACCGGTACCTGCTTCCGGCAGACCGAGTTCGCGGGCCTGCTCAAGGGCGCCCGGAACGAGGAGGGCGGCAAGGCCCTGCTGGACTTCCTGGTCAGCAAGCGGTTCCAGGAGGGCATCCCGCTGACCATGTTCGTCAACCCGGTCCTCAAGGGGGCCGAGCTGCCGAAGCTGTACACCGACTTCGGCGCGAAGGTGGACCACCCCGAGACCATGGCTCCCGAGAAGATCGCCGAGAACCGTGAGCCGTGGGTCAAGTCATGGTCTTCCCTGGTCCTGTAGAGACCCCTGGCGGCGGTCCCGCGAAGACCCCCGGTCATCGCGGCGCCGCGACGACCGCCGTCGACGGTCCTGAAGAGGCCGTCGCCAGCGGATCCGGGAAGGCCACGGCCCGCCGCGCCGCCCCGCCGCGCCGCCGCGACCCGCGTGGCGCGGCGGTCCGGCTCGGCCTGATGGCCCTGCCGCTGGCATTCTTCGCGGTCTTCTTCGCGTATCCGGTGGCGGCCATCGTCACCCGCGGGCTCAAGGCCGAAGGCCGGTGGCGGTTCGACCGCGTCGGCGAGGTGCTCGGCGATGACGGCATCCGCGACGTCCTGTGGTTCACCACCTGGCAGGCCGCCGCCTCCACCGCCCTGACCCTGGCCCTCGCCCTCCCCGGCGCGTACGTCTTCGCACGCCTGGACTTCCCCGGCAGGCGACTGCTGCGCGCCGTGGTCACCGTGCCGTTCGTGCTGCCTACCGTCGTCGTGGGCACCGCGTTCCTGGCCCTGCTCGGCCGCGGCGGACTCCTGGACGACCTGTGGGGCGTACGTCTGGACACCACCGTCTGGGCGATCCTGCTGGCCCATGTGTTCTTCAACTACGCGGTCGTCGTACGGACCGTCGGCGGGCTGTGGGCGCAGCTCGACCCGCGCCAGGAGGAGGCGGCGCGGGTCCTCGGAGCGGGCCGCCTGGCGGCCTGGCGGCGCGTCACCCTGCCCGCGCTCGCGCCCGCGGTGGCCGCCGCCGCACTCATGGTCTTCCTGTTCACCTTCACCTCCTTCGGCGTCGTGCAGATCCTCGGCGGCCCCCACTACGCCACCCTGGAAGTGGAGATCTACCGGCAGACCGCTCAGCTGCTGGACCTGCCCACGGCCGCCGTCCTCAGCCTGGTGCAGTTCGCGGCGGTCGCCGCGCTGCTCGCGGTGCACGCCTGGACCGTGCGGCGCCGGGAGAGCACCCTGCGGCTGGTCGACCCGGCGCTCACCGCCCGACGCCCGCGCGGCGCCGGCCAGCGGACGCTGCTCGGCGTGGTGCTGGCCCAGATCGCGCTGCTGATCCTGCTGCCGCTCGGGGTCCTGGTGGAGCGGTCCTTCGACACCCCCGACGGCTACGGCCTGGCGTACTACCGCGCACTGGGGTCGGTCGCCGACAGTGGCGGGATGTTCCTGGTGGCGCCGGTCGAAGCCGTGTGGAACTCCCTCGAGTACGCGGCCGTCGCCACCCTCATCGCCCTGATCGTCGGCGGGCTCGCCGCCGCGGCCCTCACCCGGCGCGCGGGACGCCTCGTACGGGGCTTCGACGCGCTGCTGATGCTGCCGCTCGGCACCTCCGCCGTGACCGTCGGCTTCGGCTTCCTCATCGCCCTCGACGAGCCGCCGCTGGACCTGCGCGCCTCCTGGATCCTGGTGCCGCTGGCACAGGCTCTGGTCGGCGTGCCGTTCGTGATCCGCACCATGCTGCCGGTCCTGCGGGCGGTGGACCATCGGCTGCGCGAGGCGGCCGCTGTGCTGGGCGCCTCCCCGCTGCGGGCCTGGCGCGAGGTGGACCTGCCGCTGGTCGGCCGCGCCGTGGGGCTGGCGGCGGGCTTCGCGTTCGCCGTCTCGCTCGGCGAGTTCGGCGCCACCGTCTTCATCGCCCGGCCCGACAACCCCACGCTGCCGGTGGCCGTGTCCCGCTTCCTGGGCCGCGCGGGCGACCTGAACTACGGGCAGGCGATGGCGCTGAGCACCGTTCTCATGCTCGTGTGCGCCTGCTCCCTGGTGGTGCTGGAGCGCGTCAGGGCCGACCGTACAGGGGAGTTCTAGATGGCCATGCTGCGGCTGGAACAGCTGACCGTCCACTTCGGGGCGCGCAGGGCGCTGGACACCGTGGACCTGGAGGTCGCCGAGCACGAGACGGTGTGCGTCCTGGGCCCCAGCGGCAGCGGCAAGTCCACCCTGCTGCGGGTCGTCGCCGGGTTGCAGCGCGCGGACGCCGGACGGGTGCTGCTGGAAGGCCGCGACCAGTCGGGCGTGCCGACGCACCGGCGCGGCGTGGGCCTGATGTTCCAGGACCACCAGCTCTTCCCCCAGCGCGACGTCGGCGGCAACGTCGGCTTCGGGCTGCGGATGCGCGGCACCGGCCGCGCCGAACGGGAGCGCCGCGTCGCCGAACTGCTGGACCTGGTGGGGCTGCCCGGCGCCGCCCGGCGGGCCGTCGCCGCGCTGTCCGGCGGCGAACAGCAGCGCGTGGCCCTCGCCCGGGCCCTGGCCCCCAGCCCCCGCCTGCTGATGCTCGACGAACCGCTGGGCCAGCTCGACCGGGCCCTGCGCGAACGCCTGGTGGTCGAACTGCGCCAGCTCTTCGACCGATTGGGTACGACCGTGCTGGCCGTCACCCATGACCAGGGCGAGGCGTTCGCGCTCGCCGACCGGGTGGTGGTCATGGACGGCGGCCGGATCGCGCAGGTCGGTACCCCGCTGGAGGTGTGGCGGCGCCCCGCCTCCGAGTTCGTCGCCCGCTTCCTCGGCTTCGACAACGTGGTTCCGGCCACCGTGCACGGGGCCGCCGCGGACACCCCCTGGGGCAAGGTCCCGGTCCCGGCCGAGGCCCGGCCCGGCACCTGCCGCCTGCTGATCCGCCCGGCAGGGGTGCGGCTGGTCCCCGTGACCGAAGGGTTGCCATGCACGGTCACCGGCCGCACCTTCCGCGGCGACCACGTCGCGCTGCTCCTCCAGCCGGAGAACGCGCCCCGGCTGGAGGCCGCGTGCGCGCTCCGGGACGCGCCGGAGCCCGGGGCGCGGGTCGGTGTCGCGTTCGACGCGGGTGACGTCGTGCTGCTCAGCTCCGGCGACTGATCCGCCGCCCCGCCCCGACTCCGCGGCCGGGCCGTCAGCGCGGTCAGGGCCCCACCCAGGGGTCGCCGCCAGCGCGGTGGATGCCGCCTATCGGTGCATGGGGAGGCAGCGCGCTCGCGGCGGGTCGTCTCCGGATGGCGCGAGGGCGGCGTCCGTACGGCTCTGCGGCGTGTCCGGCGGACACCGCGCGGACGGAATCGGGGTTGAGGCGGACGGAACCCGGGCTGGCGGACGGAACCGGGCTGAGGGAGAGACGCGGCGGGGCCGCAGCGGTTCACTGCGTCAGCGGGATCGTCACGAGCTCGGCGATCGTCCATGTCAGCACGGCCAGAACGGCCAGCAGGGCCGCAGTGCGCACAGCGGCGGCGGCACGCAGCAGGCGGGCCGGGGCGCCGATGCGCGCCAGCGTCTCCCTCGTCGCCGCCCTGCCCGCCCGGACCTCCAGCGCGGCGGTGAGCGCCGTCCCGGTGACGCACCCCATGACCAGTGCCGCGCCCAGCCCGGCGACGGGGCCGCACTCGCCGAGCTCCCCGCCATACAGCTCCACCACCCCGTATGCGCCCGAGGCCACGGCGCACAGCACGCCCAGAGGACGCCCCAGGCGCGGCGCGTCCTCCTGCAGCGCCCGGCCCGCCAGCAGGCGCACCGGCCCCGGTCGGCCGGCGGCCAGCAGCCCGCCGCACAGGAACGCCAGCCCCGGCCCCGCCAGCATCAGTCCGACTGCCGTCAGCACCCAGCCGACGATCACGCCCGGCGGACTCGCGACGGTGTGGCCGGGCAGCGGCAGCACTTCGGCGGCGGCGTCGCCCGCGCCACGGCTGGTGTACGACACGAGGGCCAGCCCCGCGCCGATCAGCGCCGCGCCCCAGGGCAGGCCCACGTACCCGGCGACGTCGTAACCGGGCGGAGGCTGCGCGCCCCGCGCCGGTTCCGACGGGGTCCGCGCCGCTGCCGGCAGACCCGTCGCGGGAGCGGGCGTCTGACTCGCGATCCGCGCGGCCACGGCCTGGCCGATCGTGGTGGGCCGCCCCGCCTGCGGCCGCGCCGCCGCACGCCGCCCGGGGCGGGCTTCCGTCCGCTCACCGCGCGGCGACGGCCAGTACGACCACAGGTCCTCGCGCGGCCACAGGCAGACCGCGCTGGCCAGGGCCGCCAGCAGCGGCACCAGGGCCAGCAGGATGAACACCGCGCCGAGCGGCAGTCGCGCCCCCCGCCCGAGCTGGTCGCCCAGCCCGCCGGTCGACGCCGGACCGCCGAGGTTCCCGCGTACGTACAAGAACACCGCTAGGGCCAGCGCGCTGCCCAGCGTGCAGAACAGCGCGGTCGAGGCCGCCGCGAGCCGCGCCCGCCGGGTCGGCCCCAGCCCGGCGGAGTCCAGTCCCAGACCGGCCCGCGCACTGGGATCCGCGCGGGCGACGGCGACCGCGAACTGCACCGTGGCCGCCAGCGGTACGACGCACCACAGCAGCCGGGCGGCCGAGCCGTCGGACCGCGTCGGATGGGCCATCGCGTACCCCAGCGTGCACAGCAGCAGAAAGCCGGCGGCCGCGGACGCCGCGGTGACCAGCAGCCGCCGCAGAAGAACGAGGGGGTGCGCGCCGCGGGCTAGGCGGAGACTGAGCACGCGCCGAGCTCCTCCGTTTCGGGGGCTGGGACGGCGGTGCCGGCCCGGCGTCCGTCCTGGAGGGCGAGGGTCTGGTCGGCGAGTGGGGCCGCCTCGCTGTCGTGGGTGGCGAGGACGACGGTGATGCCGTGTGAGCGGGCCGCGGCGGCCAGCGTACGCAGCATCTGGCCGCGGTCGACCTGGTGCAGCGGGGCGGTGGGCTCGTCGGCGAACAGCACGTCGGGTCCGGCGGCGAGCGCCCGGGCGATGGCCACCCGCTGGCGCTGCGACTGCAGCAGCGCGGCCGGGCGGCGCCGCTCCTGGTCGCCGACGTCGAGCCGGTCGAGCCACTCCCTGGCGGTGTGCCGGGCGGCGCGCCGCCCGACGCCGCGCAGCATCAGCGGCAGCGCCACGTTCTCCCAGATGGTGAGCTCGGGGACCAGCTGCGGCTCGGTGCCGATCCAGCCGAAGTGCTCACGGCGCAGCCGCTCCCGGGCCGCCGGCGCGAGGGTGTGCATCGGCATGCTCTGGAACCACACCTCGCCTTCGTCCGGCGGCAGCTGACCGGACAGGCATCTGAGCAAGGTGGACTTCCCCGAGCCGCGTGGGCCGGAGACGGCAAGGATGCCGCCCTGCCGGACGCCGACGGAGACGCCGACGAGCGCGGGTGAGCCGTTGTACGCGTACGCGACGCCGCGCGCCCAGAGCACGTCGTCGTCCGGCGAAGCAACCATGCCAAGCACCTCGGCTTACCTACGAATGTCCGTTCCCCCATATGGGCGAACGAGCGCAAGGTCAATCGGTCACTGGCACGGTAAGGACTCGTGTGGGCCGATCCGGTCCAGGCTCGGCGCGGGGCGGTCCCGATTCCTCCGATCAGCCGACCGGATCGCCGCTGCGGCCCCCGCGTCGGGGGCGACGAGGGGGCCGCAGCGGCGGGAGCCGCCCGGGGGAAGGGGTTCGGACCCGGGCGGAGGCCGCTATCAGGGGCTCGAGGACGGGGGCAGAGGATCGAGGACGGGATCAGAGCTTTGTCCACGCCTCCGCGAGGGTCGCGCGGAGCACCTGCTCGATCTCGTCGAACGTCGACTGGTCCGCGATCAGCGGCGGCGCCAGCTGGACGACCGGGTCGCCGCGGTCGTCGGCGCGGCAGTACAGGCCGTTGTCGTACAGCGCCTTGGAGAGGAAGCCGTACAGGACGCGCTCGGTCTCCTCGTCGTTGAAGGACTCCTTGGTGGCCTTGTCCTTGACCAGCTCGATGCCGTAGAAGTAGCCGTTCCCGCGCACGTCGCCGACGATCGGCAGGTCGTGCAGCTTCTGGAGGGTCTTCAGGAACGCGCCCTCGTTGTCCAGTACGCGCTGGTTGAGGCCCTCGCGCTCGAAGATGTCGAAGTTCGCCAGCGCCACGGCCGAGGAGACCGGGTGGCCGCCGAAGGTGTAGCCGTGCAGGAAGGTGTTGTCGCCCTTGTAGAACGGCTCGGCCAGGCGGTCGGAGATGATGCAGGCGCCGATCGGGGAGTAGCCCGAGGTCATGCCCTTGGCGCAGGTGATCATGTCCGGGACGTAGCCGAACTTGTCGCACGCGAACATCGTGCCCAGGCGGCCGAAGGCGCAGATGACCTCGTCGGAGACGAGCAGCACGTCGTACTGGTCGCATATCTCGCGCACCCGCTGGAAGTAGCCGGGCGGCGGCGGGAAGCAGCCGCCGGCGTTCTGCACGGGCTCCAGGAAGACGGCCGCGACCGTGTCCGGGCCCTCGAAGAGGATCTGCTGCTCGATCTGGTCGGCGGCCCAGCGGCCGAACGCCTCCGGGTCGTCACCGTGGATCGGCGCCCGGTAGAAGTTGGTGTTCGGGACCTTGTGGGCGCCGGGGACCAGCGGCTCGAACGGGGCCTTCAGGGCCGGCAGGCCGGTGATGGACAGGGCGCCCTGAGGAGTGCCGTGGTACGCGACCGCTCGCGAGATGACCTTGTACTTGGTGTGCTTGCCCTTGAGCTTGAAGTACTGCTTGGCCAGCTTCCACGCGGTCTCGACGGCCTCGCCGCCGCCGGTGGTGAAGAAGACCTTGTTCAGGTCGCCGGGGGCGTAGTGCGCCAACCGCTCGGCCAGCTCGACCGCCTTGGGGTGGGCGTAGCTCCACACCGGGAAGAAGGCCAGCTCACTGGCCTGCCGGGCCGCGGTCTCGGCGAGCTCGACGCGGCCGTGGCCGGCGTTGACCACGAACAGGCCCGCGAGGCCGTCGATGTACCGCTTGCCCTTGTCGTCGTAGATGTACGTGCCCTCGCCGCGCACGATGGTCGGCACGGGGGCGTTCTCGTACGACGACATGCGGGTGAAGTGCATCCACAGGTGGTCGTAGGCCGTCTGTGACAGGTCGGCGCTCATGGCTATCTCGTTCCCCAGGTGTAGGTCTGCTTCCGGAGCTTGAGGTAGACGAAGCTCTCGGTGGAGCGCACGCCGGGCAGCGTGCGGATCCGCTTGTTGATCATTTGGAGGAGATGGTCGTCGTCCTCGCAGACGATCTCGATGATGAGATCGAACGAGCCGGCGGTCATCACCACGTACTCGACCTCTTCCATGGCGGTCAGCGCGTCGGCCACCGGATCGAGGTCGCCCTCGACGTTGATGCCGACCATCGCCTGGCGCCGCAGCCCCACGGTGAGGGGGTCGGTGACGGCGACGATCTGCATCACGCCCTGGTCGAGCAGTTTCTGTACGCGCTGCCGTACCGCCGCCTCGGACAGGCCGACGGCCTTGCCGATCGCGGCGTACGGCCGCCGGCCGTCCTCCTGGAGCTGCTCGATGATCGCCAGGGAGACGGAGTCGATCGACGGCGCGCCGTTCTTGTCAGATGTGGCCACGGACACCACTGTGCATGAGGACTCGACAGTCACGCAACCCCAGAATGATGAAATTCGTTGTTCACGCGATCGAATATCACGGATTCCGTAGTTCTAGTGGGGCGGGTATGTTGAAAACGTCGCCTGGGCGACTAGGGTGGGTGTCTCACCCATCGGACACCTCATACGGGAGGCGTGGCCACGTGACCACCGAACTGCGTCGTTTGCGCAACTACATCGACGGGGAGTTCCGGGACGCCGCGGACGGGCGGACCACTGAGGTGGTCAACCCCGCCACGGGCGAGCCGTACGCCACCGCGCCGCTGTCCGGCGCGGCGGACGTCGACGCGGCCATGGCCGCCGCCGCCAAGGCCTTCCCGGCCTGGCGCGACCTGGTACCCGGCGAGCGCCAGAAGGCACTGCTCAAGATCGCCGACGCCTTCGAGGCGCGGGCGGAGGAGCTGGTCGCCGCCGAGTCGGAGAACACCGGGAAGCCGCTCGGCCTCACGCGGGACGAGGAGGTCCCGCCGATGATCGACCAGATCCGGTTCTTCGCCGGCGCGGCCCGGATGCTGGAGGGCCGCTCCGCGGGCGAGTACATGGAGGGAATGACCTCCATCATCCGGCGCGAGCCCATCGGCGTCTGCGCGCAGGTCGCGCCGTGGAACTACCCGATGATGATGGCGGTGTGGAAGTTCGCCCCGGCGCTCGCCGCCGGCAACACCGTCGTCCTCAAGCCCTCCGACACCACCCCTGCCTCCACCGTGCTCATGGCCGAGATCATCGGCGGCGTGCTGGAGGAGCTCGGCCACCCCAAGGGCGTCTTCAACGTCATCTGCGGTGACCGCGAGAGCGGCCGCCTGATGGTCGAGCACGACGTGCCCGCCATGGCCTCCATCACCGGTTCGGTACGGGCCGGCATGCAGGTCGCCGAGAGCGCCTCCAAGGACCTCAAGCGGGTCCACCTGGAGCTTGGCGGCAAGGCGCCGGTCGTCGTCTTCGAGGACACCGACATCGCCAAGGCCGTCGAGGACATCTCGGTCGCCGGCTTCTTCAACGCGGGCCAGGACTGTACGGCCGCCACCCGCGTGCTCGTCCACGAGTCCATCCACGACGAGTTCGTGACGGCGCTGGCGAAGGCCGCCGCCGACACCAAGACCGGCGCCCCGGACGACGAGGACGTGCTGTACGGCCCGCTCAACAACGCCAACCAGCTCGCCCAGGTCAGCGGCTTCATCGACCGGCTCCCGGCGCACGCCAAGGTCGAGGCGGGCGGCCACCGGGTCGGCGACAAGGGCTACTTCTACGCCCCGACCGTCGTCTCCGGCCTCAAGCAGGACGACGAGATCGTCCAGAAGGAGGTCTTCGGCCCGGTCATCACCGTCCAGTCCTTCACGGACGAGGCCCAGGCCGTGGAGTACGCCAACGGCGTGGAGTACGCGCTCGCGTCGTCGGTGTGGACCAAGGACCACGCCCGCGCCATGCGGCTGTCCAAGGCGCTGGACTTCGGCTGTGTGTGGATCAACACCCACATCCCGCTGGTCGCGGAGATGCCGCATGGCGGCTTCAAGAAGTCCGGTTACGGGAAGGACCTGTCGGCGTACGGGTTCGAGGACTACACGCGGATCAAGCACGTGATGACGTCGCTGGGCGGCTGACGGCTGACGGCTGACGCCGCGACGCGGCCGAAAGAGCCCCGGGACACGGTCGTGTCCCGGGGCTCCGCTTATCGTTTAACCGTGCGGCTGCGTGGAGAGCGCAGTGGGGAGGAGCGCACGGTGACCGTCGTACTGACCGACAGGACCGCCATGAGCGAACGCGGCGAGCTGAGCTTGGACCAGCTGTTCGAGGTGCTGGAGCGCATCACCCCCGAGGGCTTCAGGGCCGAGATCGTCGAGGGGGCCTTCTTCATGACACCGCAGCGCACGACGCACTGGGAGGTCATCCGAAGGGTGCTGCGGCAGCTGGAGGACCGCTTCGGTGAGGACACCAAGATTCTTTCGGATGTGCGCATCGATTTCCCGGGATACAAGAACGCGTTCTGCCCCGATCTGGCGAAGCTGGCCGACGAAGCGGTGCCGAACGAGAAGGGGCGATGGTCGTGCCAGGACGTCGAGTTCGTCCTGGAGGTCATCTCCCGGGGCACGGACGCCAACGACTACGGTAAGAAGAAGGACGCGTACGCCGCTGCCGGTGTGCCCGTCTACCTGATCGTTGATCCCTATGCCCAGCAGTGCCACGTGTTCACAGAGCCGAAGGACGACGAGTATCGCAACAAGCGCACGCGTGACTTCGGCGAACCGATCGACCTCACCGACACGGTCATCGACGTGACGCTTTCCACCAAGCGCTTCCCCCGCGACTGAGCACCAGCCTTCGCAGCGCATCGATCCGGTTGGTCGTGATCGAGTCCACGCCCGCCCGCATCAGCCGCGACATCGACCACCGCGTATCCGCCGTCCACGCCGACACCAGCAAGCCGTCCGCGTGGGCGCGGTCGACCAGCCCCCGCGAGACCAGCCCCCACCGGTAGTTGAGCCAGCGGGGGCGCAGTTCGCCGAGCAGGGCGGGGCTCGGCGGGACCGTCGTGGTCCAGGTCAGCGCGATCTCGGCGGTCGGGTCCGCGCGCCGGACCGCCCGCAGCGCCGCCAGAGCCCCGCAGTAGTACGCCTGATCGGCCGCCCCGGAGGCGCGGATCTCGTCCAGCGCGGCGGGCACCGCCGAGGCTTCCGGCAGGTCGACCATGACGCGACAGCTGTCGGTCTCGGCCAGCGCCGCGCGCAGCGTCGGCACCCCGCCCCGGGTCAGCTCAGACACCTCCGCCGCCGTAAGCCGCTCCAGCGGCCGGTCGTGCTCCCATAGCCGCTTGAGCGTGGCGTCGTGGAGGACGACCGGGACCCCGTCTCGGGTGAGCCGGACGTCGATCTCCACCGCGTCCGCGCCCGCCCGCACCGCCGAACGGATCGAGGGGAGCGTGTTCTCGCGGTACGCGAACGGGTCGCCGCGATGTGCGACGGCGGTGAACGCGCTTTCCGTGGCCCGGGCCATGGCTGGCTCCCCGTCTCGTCGGTTCGTCAGTGGCCCGCCGCTGCCGTGTACGCGTCGATCTCGGCGGTCAGCCGGGCCTTGCCCGCCGCGTCCATGAAGGACGCCTCGACGGCGTTCTTCGCCAGCGCCGCCACGCCCGCCGCGTCCAGGTCGAGCAGCCGGGCGGCCACCGCGTACTCGGAGTTCAGGTCCGTGCCGAACATCGGCGGGTCGTCGCTGTTGATGGTGACCAGCACGCCCGCCGCGACCATTTCCTTGATCGGGTGCTCGTCGAGGGTGGCGACCGCCCGGGTGGCGATGTTGGAGGTCGGGCAGACCTCCAGCGGGATGCGGTGCTCGGCGAGGTGCGCCAGCAGCTTCGGGTCCTGGGTGCTGCTGGTGCCGTGCCCGATGCGTTCGGCGCGCAGCTCGGTGAGGGCGTCCCAGACCGTCTGCGGGCCGGTGGTCTCGCCCGCGTGCGGCACGCTGTGCAGCCCGGCGGCGATCGCGCGGTCGAAGTACGGCTTGAACTGCGGGCGCGGCACCCCGATCTCCGGGCCGCCGAGGCCGAAGCTGACCAGGCCCTCCGGCTGCAGCTCGGTGGCGATCCGGGCGGTCTCCTCGGCGGACGCGAGACCGGCCTCGCCAGGGATGTCGAAGCACCAGCGCAGCACCACGTCCAGCTCGGACTCGGCCGCCTTGCGGGCGTCCTCGATCGCCTCCACGAACGCCGCGTCCGGGATGCCGCGCCGGGTGGAGCTGTACGGGGTGACGGTCAGTTCGGCGTACCGGATGTTCTGCCGCGCCATGTCCCGGGCCACCTCGTAGGTGAGCAGCCGGACGTCCTCGGCGTCGCGGATCAGATCCACCACCGAGAGATAGAGCTCGATGAAGTGCGCGAAGTCCCGGAAGACGAAGTAGTCGGCGAGGGCCTCGGGGTCGGTGGGGACCGGCGAGTCGGGGTGGCGGGCGGCGAGTTGGGCGACGATGCGCGGGGACGCGGATCCGACGTGGTGGACGTGCAGCTCGGCCTTCGGCAGGCCGGCGATGAAGGTGCTGAGATCGGTCATCGGATCCTCCTGGTGGCGGGCCGCCGTTGCTGGGCTGATCGCCATCGTAGATGTGCGGGGGCGCCGCCCGGCCGCAGGCCGTAGCATGACCGGTCGACGCAGCGTGTGGGGGAGGGCCATGGGCGACCAGTCCGAGCAGCAGTCCGGTCAGCCGAGCCGGGAACCGGAGCGTGCGGGGGAGCGTGAGCCGGATCCCTGGGCGCCGCCCGAGGACCGGGTGTCGCTGGGCAAGCCGCCGGTGAGCGACCCGCCGCCCACTCCGCCTGCCCCGGGTACTCCGCCCGTCTCGACGTCTCCGTCTGTCCCGGGTGCTCCGCCCGTCTCGACGTCTCCGTCTGTCCCGGGTGCTCCGCCCGTCTCGACGTCTCCGTCTGTCCCGGGTGCTCCGCCCGTCTCGACGTCTCCGTCTGTCCCGGGTGCTCCGCCCGTCTCGGCGACTCCGCCCGGCCTGGGTGCTCCGTCTGTCTCGGGCGTTCAGTCCGGCTCGGGCACTCCGCCGGTCCCGGCAACCTCACCTGTCCCGGGCACTCAGTCCGTTCCCGGTGGTCCGCCGGTGCCGAGCGCGCCGCCCGGCTCGGGCGCTCCCGGTGGCACCGGTACTCCGCCAGGACCGGTCGGGGCCGACGTGCCGAGCATGCCGACTCTGCCCGGCGTCCCGCTGGCGCCCCCGCCGGCCTGCCCACCTGGTGCCGCCCTTCCCGGAGCCGTGCCGCCCGGTGCGGTGCCGCCGCCTCCGCTCGCCCCCACCGGCCCCGGCACCCCCAGCGCCTACCTGGGCGCCCCGCCCGGCCAGACCGGGTACGGGCAGGGCGGCTACGGCCAGCCCGGGTACGGATTCCCCGGTGGCGGCCAGCCCGGCTACCCGCCCGGTCCGTACGCGCCCTACGGCGGCCCCGCGCCCTACGGCTGGACCCGCCCGTACCTCCCCGACAACGGCGCGGGCACCGCCGCCCTGGTGCTCGGCATCATCGGGCTGGTGCTCTTCTGGACCCTGGTCTTCGGCATCATCCTGGGCATTCTCGCGATCGTCTTCGGCTCGGTGGGCCGCTCCAAGGTGATCAGCGGCGTGGCCGACAACAACGGGTCGGCCGTCTCCGGACTCGTCTGCGGCGTGGTGGCCGTCGTCGCGAGCGTCATCATGATCTTCGCGTTGATCGCCGACGAGGACGATCACGACGTCGACCGCGACCCCTACCGCGAGCTGGCCGCCGTGCTGGTGGTCTCACCGGACGGTGCGGCGTCGGGCGGTGCGGTGCCCGTCGGTGCGGCGCCGGACGGTGCGGTGCCCGACGGTGCGGCGCCGGACGGTGCGGTGCCCGTCGGTTCGGCGCCACGCGGCGCGGCGTAGGCCGCCGCGCCGGACGCCAGCCGCTGACGCGCCTCCATCAGGGCGAACCCCAGCAGATTGAGCCCGCGCCAGCGGGCCGGATCCTGGGCCCGCTCGTCGTCGGCCGCCAAGCCGATGCCCCAGACCCGGTCGACCGGGCTCGCTTCCACCAGCACCCGCGCACCGGTGCCCAGCAGGTAGTCGCGCAACCGCGGGTGCTGCCCGAACTTGTGCACGCTGCCGCGCACCACCAGCTCGAAGCGGTGCGCCCGCCACATGGGCTCGTCAAACCCGCGCACCGAGCGGCCCACGGCCTTCGCCTCGTGGGGATGCGACGCCGCTATCGCCCGCCGCTCGGCGTCCTCGTCGCCGAAGAGCCGGGCCTTGCCCGCCATCATCCAGTGCTCGGCGGTCGCGTACTCGACGCCGTCCACGGTGAACGGCGCGACCCACCACTGGCTGAAGCAGCCCCGCCCCACGCCGCCGCCCCTCGGCGGCTGGTGCCCCCAGAACCACACGTACTTGAACCGCTCGCCGCGCGCCGTCCGCTCGACCAGCTCCGCCGCAGACCTCACCTCATCCATGCCCGAATTCTGGCAGCGGCCACTGACAGCGCGCCGGAGCGGCCCGCGACGGCCCAGTGGCGACCTGCGACGGCCAGTGGCGACCTGCGACGGTCCACACCGCCCCGATCACCGAATCCGTCGCGAAACCAAAAAGCAACAACGGAATCACTTGTTGATGCGTATCTCCTCTGTCAGGATCAGCCATCAATTCCGGTTGGAGCTACGCCTACCCAGGAGAACGCGCGATGGATCAGCGGTTCGATGCGACGGGGCGGTTCACCGAGGGCGCGCAGTACATCGCGGGCACGCTGCGGCCCGGCACCTCGGGACGTACCCAGGCGGTGACCGACCCGGCCACCGGGCGGGAGGTGCTCCGCTACGAGCTCGCCGGGGCGGCCGACGTCGACGCCGCGGTGGCCGCCGCCCAGGCCGCGTTCCCCGGCTGGGCCGGGGCCACGCCCGGGGCGCGGTCCGACGCCCTGCACCGGTTCGCGGCCGTCCTCGCCGACCAGGCCGCGGACCTCGCCCGCGCCGAGTCCCTCCAGTGCGGCAAGCCCCTCAAGCTCACCACCGAGTTCGACGTACCCGGCACGGTCGACAACACCGTCTTCTTCGCCGGGGCCGCGCGCCACCTGGAGGGGAAGTCCGCCGCCGAGTACAGCGGCGACCACACCTCGTACGTCCGCCGCGAGCCCATCGGGGTCATCGGCTCCATCGCCCCCTGGAACTACCCTCTCCAGATGGCGGCGTGGAAGATCCTCCCGGCCGTCGCCGCGGGCAACACCATCGTCCTCAAGCCCGCCGAACTCACCCCGCTCACCTCGCTGATGTTCGCCCGGGCCGCCACCGAGGCGGGCCTCCCGGACGGCGTGATCAACATCGTCTCCGGCGCGGGCCCGGAAGCGGGCGAGCACCTGGTCGGCCACCCCGCCGTCGCCATGACCTCCTTCACCGGGTCGACGGCGGTCGGCAAGCGGGTCGCCGCCGTCGCCACCGGCACCGTCAAGCGCCTGCACCTCGAACTCGGCGGCAAGGCCCCCTTCGTCGTCTTCGACGACGCCGACCTGACCGCCGCCGTACACGGGGCGGTCGCGGCGGCGCTCATCAACACCGGGCAGGACTGCACCGCCGCCACCCGCGCCTATGTCCAGCGCCCGCTGTACGACGCCTTCGTCGCCCAGGTCGCCGAGCTGATGGCGACCGTACGCCTCGGCGACCCCTTCGACCCGGCCACCGACCTGGGCCCGCTGGTCTCCCACGCCCAGCGCGACCGCGTCGCCGGATTCGTGGACCGGGCCCGGTCGTACGCCACCGTCGTGACCGGCGGCCAGGCCCCGCGGGGCGAGTTGGCCGACGGCGCCTACTACCAGCCCACGCTGATCACCGGAGCCCCCCAGGACAGCGAGATCGTCCAGGCCGAGATCTTCGGCCCGGTCCTGGTCGTGCTGCCCTTCGACAGCGACGACGAAGGGCTGGCCCTGGCAAACGACACCCCGTACGGACTCGCCGCCTCCGCCTGGACCCGCGACGTCTACCGGGCCGGCCGCGCCACCCGCGAGCTGAAGTCCGGCTGCGTGTGGATCAACGACCACATCCCGATCATCAGCGAGATGCCGCACGGCGGCGCCAAGGCGTCGGGCTATGGAAAGGACATGTCGGCGTACTCGTTCGATGAGTACACGCAGGTCAAGCACGTGATGTACGACAATACGGCGGTGCCCCGGAAGGACTGGCACCGCACGGTCTTCGGAGATCGCTGACCCCTCCTCGGGCCCGCCGCGCCCTGAGGGGCCGCGCTGATTTCTCAGACCCGCTGACCACTCTTCGGGGGACCGCTGCCCACCCTCACCGGCCGACCACCGGACCGACGCAAGGAAGGCCACAGCATGGCGCACCACCAGCCCGAGAGCCTGTCCCCGCCGCAGCTCGCCGCCATCCGGCGCAGCCTCACCAGCGGCCGGGCGGCACTCACCCGCCGGTCACTGCTGCGCGCGGGCGGCGCCGGGGCGCTGGCCACCGGCGGGCTCGGGGCGCTCACGGCCTGCGGCATCCCGCCCGCCACCCGCGGCGAAAGCGGCCCGTCCGACGACCACTCGGACGAGGAGAAGAGCCTGACCTTCTCCAACTGGACCGAGTACATGGACGTCACCGACGACGGCAAGCACCGGCCGACGCTGGAGGCGTTCCAGCGCCGCACCGGCATCAAGGTCAAGTACACCGAGGACATCAACGACAACGTCGAGTTCTTCGGCAAGGTCAAGCCGCAGCTCGCGGCGGGCAAGGGCATCGACCGCGACCTGATCTGCGTCACCGACTGGATGGCCGGCCGGATGATCCGGCTCGGCTGGATGCAGAAGCTGGACCCCGCCAACCTGCCGCACGCCTACGCCAACCTGTCCGCCCCGTTCCGCAGCCCCGACTGGGATCCCGGCCGCGCGCACTCCTACACCTGGACCGGCATCCCCGCCGTCATCGCGTACAACAAGAAAGCCACCGGCGGCCGCAAGGTCGACTCCATCAGCCAGCTGCTGGAGGACCCCGAGCTCAAGGGCCGGGTCGGGATGCTCACCGAGATGCGCGACACCGTCGGCCTCACCCTCCTCGATATGGGCAAGCGCCCCGAGGCCTGCACCGCCGACGACTACGACGCCGCCATCGCCCGGATCCAGAAGGCCGTCGACAAGGGGCAGATCCGCCGCTTCACCGGCAACGACTACACCAACGACCTCGACAAGGGCGACCTCGCCGCCTGCGTCGCCTGGGCCGGAGACCTCATGCAGCTCCAGGCCGACAACCCGGCGATCGACTTCGCCATCCCCGACGCCGGCTACATGATCTCCACCGACAACCTGCTGGTACCGGCCGGGGCCCGGCACAAGAAGAACGCCGAACGGCTCATCGACTACTACTACGAGCCCAAGGTCGCCGCCCAGCTGGCGGCCTGGATCAACTACGTCTGCCCGGTCGACGGAGTCCGCAAGGAGCTCGCGAAGATCGACAAGAGTCTGGCCGAGAACCCGCTGATCCTCCCGGACGAGGAGACGGCCGCCAAGTCGCACGCCTTCCGCTCGCTGTCCAGCGAGGAAGAGACCGCGTTCGAGGACAAGTTCGCCACCCTCATCGGCGCCTGACCCCCGGCCCAGCCGCACCTCCGGCCGAGCCGCACCCCCGGCCCAGACATACGGAAGAGAAGCACCCATGACCGCTTCCCCCGCGCCCTCCGGCGACACCCCCCACGCCGCCTCCGGCGGCGACGTACGCCTCACCGGTCTCAGCAAGACCTACGGCTCCTTCACCGCCGTCCACCCCCTGGACCTGACCATCCCCGCAGGCTCCTTCTTCGCCCTCCTCGGCGCGTCCGGCTGCGGCAAGACCACCACCCTGCGCATGATCGCGGGGCTGGAGGACCCCACCACCGGCACGGTCGAACTCGCCGGGAAGGACGTCACCGCCCTGCCGCCGTACAAGCGCCCCGTCAACACCGTCTTCCAGAGCTACGCCCTCTTCCCGCACCTGGACATCTACGAGAACGTCGCCTTCGGGCTGCGCCGCCGCGGCATCAAGTCCGTGAAGAAGCAGGTCGGCGAGATGCTCGACCTCGTCCAGCTCGGCGATCTGGCCCGCCGCAAGCCGCAGCAGCTCTCCGGCGGCCAACAGCAGCGCGTGGCCGTCGCCCGCGCCCTGATCAACCACCCGCAGGTGCTGCTGCTGGATGAGCCGCTCGGCGCGCTCGACCTCAAGCTCCGCCGCCAGATGCAGCTCGAACTCAAGCGCATCCAGACCGAGGTCGGCATCACCTTCGTCCACGTCACCCACGACCAGGAGGAGGCCATGACCATGGCCGACACGGTCGCGGTGATGAACGGCGGCCGGGTCGAGCAGCTGGGCGCCCCCGCCGACCTGTACGAGAACCCGCGCACCACCTTCGTCGCCAACTTCCTGGGCACCTCCAACCTCATCACCGCCGAGGTCGTCAGCGTCGGCGGCGACGCACTGACGCTGCGCGCCGGGGACTCCAAGCTCGCCCTGCCCACCGCACGATGTACCGCCACCGTCCGCACCGGTGGAACGGTGCTGGTCGGCGTACGCCCCGAGAAGATCACCCTCACCCACGCCGACGACGCCGACACCGTCCCCGGCGGACGCAACCGCCTCCTCGGCCGGATCGCCGACTCCAGCTTCATCGGCGTCTCCACCCAGTACGTCATCGACAGCCCGGCCGGCGCCGCGCTCGCCGTCTACGAGCAGAACATCGAGCGCGACCCGCGGCTGGTGCCGGGTGCCGAGGTCGTCCTGCACTGGAACCCCGCGCACACCTTCGGACTCGACGCCGACCAGGACGCCCAGGCGGGCACCGAGCTGGACGAGGAGGCCTCGTGACGGCGACCAAGGCGCCTCCGGCGCCCGAACCAGCCCTGGAACTCCGCAAGCCGTCCACCCGCAAGCGGCTCGTACCGTACTGGCTGCTGCTCCCCGGCATCGTGTGGCTGCTGGTGTTCTTCGCCGCCCCGCTGGTCTACCAGGCGTCCACCTCCCTGCAGACCGGCTCTCTCGAAGAGGGCTTCGAGGTCACCTGGCACGTCCAGACGTACGCGGACGCGCTGACCGAGTACTACCCGCAGTTCCTGCGCTCGGTGGCCTACGCGGGCACCGCCACCGCCCTGTGCCTGCTGCTCGGCTACCCGCTGGCCTACCTCATCGCCTTCAAGGCAGGCCGCTGGCGCAACGTGCTGATGATCCTGGTCATCGCGCCGTTCTTCACCAGCTTCCTGATCCGCACCCTCGCCTGGAAGACGATCCTGTCCGACGGCGGCACGGTCGTCTCCGTTCTGAACTCCCTGCACATACTGGACGTCACCAGCTGGCTGGGCGTCACCGAGGGGGAGCGGGTGCTGGCCACCCCGCTGGCCGTCGTCTGCGGACTGACGTACAACTTCCTGCCCTTCATGATCCTGCCGCTCTACACCTCCCTGGAGCGCATCGACGGCAGGCTGCACGAGGCGGCCGGCGACCTGTACGCGCGCCCCTTCACCACCTTCCGCAAGGTGACCTTCCCGCTGTCGATGCCGGGCGTCGTGGCGGGCACCCTGCTCACCTTCATCCCCGCCACCGGCGACTACATCAACGCCGAACTGCTCGGCGCCGCCAACCAGAAGATGGTCGGCAACGTCATCCAGTCGCAGTTCCTGCGGGTGCTGGACTACCCGACGGCGGCCGCGCTGTCGTTCATCCTCATGGCGGCGATCCTCGCCATGGTCACCGTCTACATCCGCAAGTCAGGGACGGAGGACCTGGTCTGATGCCCGCACCGAGCACTCCGAGCACACCCAGAGCAGCGAACACACCGAGAGCAGCGAGCACACGGAGAGCACCGAGCCCCCTGACCGCGCTGACGCGCTGGCTGCGCAGGAACCTGGTGGTGCTGGCGGGGCTCGCCACCCTCGCCTACCTGATCCTGCCCAACGTCGTGGTCCTGGTCTTCTCGTTCAACAAGCCCAACGGCCGCTTCAACTACACCTGGCAGCGGTTCTCCACCGACGCCTGGACCGACCCGTGCGGCGTCGCCGACCTGTGCGGTTCCCTCTCGCTCAGCCTGCGGATCGCGATATGGGCCACCGTCGGGGCGACCGTCCTCGGCACGATGATCGCCTTCGCGCTCGCCCGCTACCGCTTCCGCGCCCGCGGCGCGGTCAACAGCCTGATCTTCATGCCGATGGCGATGCCCGAGGTCGTCATGGCCGCCTCACTGGCCACCCTCTTCCTCAACATGGGCGTGGACTTCGGCTTCTGGACGATCCTCATCGCGCACATCATGTTCTGCCTGAGCTTCGTCGTCACCGCCGTCAAGGCGCGCGTGATGAGCATGGACCCACGGCTGGAACAGGCCGCCCAGGACCTCTACGCCTCCCCGGCCCAGACCTTCCTGCGCGTCACCCTGCCGATCGCCGCGCCCGGCATCGCCGCCGGCGCGCTGCTGTCCTTCGCGCTCTCCTTCGACGACTTCATCATCACCAACTTCAACGCCGGATCGACCGTGACCTTCCCCATGTTCGTCTGGGGATCGGCACAGCGCGGCACGCCCGTCCAGATCAACGTGATCGGGACCGCGATGTTCGCCCTCGCCGTGCTGTGCGTACTCGTCGGCCAACTGGCCGGCACTCGCCGCAAAAGGAGCTGAGAATCATGGCCTCAGCAGCCATGAACCCTGTACGAAGCCTTTCCGACACCCACCTCACGCCCTACTGGCTGGACGACCCCGCCCGGCCGGAGGCCCGCCCCGCCCTCGTCGGCGACGAACAGTGCGATCTGCTCGTCGTCGGCGGCGGCTACACCGGACTGTGGACCGCGCTGCGCGCCAAGGAACGCGACCCGCACCGGGACGTCGTCCTGGTGGAGGCCCAGGAGATCGGCTGGGCGGCCTCCGGCCGCAACGGCGGCTTCTGCGCCGCCTCCCTCACCCACGGCCTCGGCAACGGGCTGGCCCGCTGGCCCGAGGAACTGCCCACCCTCGAACGCCTCGGGCAGCGCAACCTCGACGAGATCGAAGCCACCGTCGCCCGCTACGGCATCGACTGCGACTTCGAACGCACCGGCGAGATCGACGTGGCCACCGCCCCCCACCAGATCGCGGAGCTCCGCGAGACCGCCCGCGACGCCGAACGGCTGGGCCTGGCCGCACCGGAGTTCCTCGACCGCGACGCGGTACGCGCCGAGGTCGACTCACCCACCTTCCTGGCCGGGCTCTGGAACCGCACTGGCGTGGCCATGCTGCACCCGGCCAAGCTCGCCTGGGGCCTGAAGAGCGCCTGCCTGCGCCTCGGCGTGCGGATCTACGAGCACACCCCCGCCCAGCGGCCGGTCACCAGCGGCGGCTCGCTGACCGTCGCCACCCCCTACGGCCGGGTCCGCGCGCGACGGATGGCGCTGGGCACCAACGCCTTCCCGTCCCCGGTGCGGCGGATCCGCCCGTACGTCGTACCCGTCTACGACCACGCGCTGATGACGGAACCGCTGGGACCCGACCAACTCGCCGCCGTCGGTTGGCAGGGCCGCCAGGGACTCAGCGACAGCGCCAACCACTTCCACTACTTCCGGATCACCGCCGACCAGCGCATCCTGTGGGGCGGACACGACATCGTCTACCGCTTCGGGCAGCGCGTCCGCGCCGAGCACGACCACCGCCCCACCACCTACCGCACCCTCGCCGAGCACTTCTTCCGCTGCTTCCCGCAGCTGGAGGGCGTACGGTTCAGCCACGCCTGGGGCGGCGCGATCGACACCTGCTCGCGGTTCTCGGCCTTCTTCGGCACCGCGCACGGCGGGCGGGTCGGCTACGCCCTGGGCTACACCGGCCTCGGCGTCGGCGCCACCCGCTTCGGCGCCGACGTGATGCTGGACCTCCTGGACGGCCGGGACACCGAACGCACCCGGCTGCGCATGGTCCGCAGCAAGCCGCTGCCCTTCCCGCCGGAGCCGCTGCGCTGGGCCGGAATCGGCATTACCCAGTGGTCGATGACCCGCGCGGACCGGCGGGGCGGGCGGCGGAACCTGTGGCTGAAGGCCATGGACAAGGCGGGCCTCGGGTTCGACAGCTGACGCCGCGCGCGCCGGCCTTCGACGGTTGAAGGCGTGCGATGTGCCGGCGTACGACTGCTGAATCCGTGCGACGTGGTCGGTGTTCGACGGCCGCAGCCGTTGGGATGTGCCGGTGTTCGACGGCCGGAGCCGTGTAAGGATCCGTGCCGCCGCCCTTCTCCTCCCGTGAGCGCGTCACCAGGCGCGCACGAGGAGCGGAGGCTTGGCATGGCGGGCACGGGCGGTACGGGCAACGCGGGGCGGGGCGCCCTGGAATGGCTGGTCTCGGCGGCCCCCGATCCCGGCGCCTGCCGGTGGGAGTGGGAGCGCAGCCCCTCGGGGGCGGCACTGCTGCCCGCCGGCAGGCTCTGGGACGTCCTGGTCCTGCCCGGCGAGCTGGGCACGGCGACGCTGGAGGTGCTGTGCCGCCGCGCCGACCACCGGCCGGGCCCGGTCGTCGCGGCCTTCGGCGGCGCCCAGGTGGGCTACTTCGTCCCGGCGGGAACCGCCGACCGCTGGATCGGCACGGGCGTACGGGGGGTCTCCACCGGAGCCTGGGTCGCGGTGCCGCACCCGGGGCGGGTGAGCGGAGGGATGCGCTGGCTCGTCGCGCCGGACGGCTCGGGACGCCTCACCGATCCGGTGGTGCTGGAGCTGGCGATGCATGAGGCCGCCGCCCGGCTGATGTGCGGCGGCTGACGCGGTGCGGCGGCTCGAGCCGGTTCCGTACGACCGTGGCGGCCGTCTGCAGTACGCCGGACAGCAGTACGCCGGACAGGCACCAGCCGCCGATGACGTCGAGCGGCCAGTGGTAGCCGCGCAGCACCAGGCCCGTGCCCACGCAGAGGTTCAGCAGCGCGACCGCCGCGGCCACCGCGACCGCGACGCGGCGGCGCGGGCCGCGGGTGTCGCGGTGTCGCGCGTCTTCGCGGCGTCGCGCGGCCTCGTGATGCCGCGCGTCCTCGCGGTGGCGGCCGTCTTCGCGGAGTCCCCCGTCCTCGCGCCGCTCGGTGCCGTGGCAGAGCAGGACCAGCAGCGCTGCCCCGCCGTACGCGACCGTGGCCGTCGCCGTATGACCCGACGGGTAGAACCCCTCCGTACCGGCCAGCGGGCCGGGTGGCGCCGGACGGTCGACCAGTGCCTTCAGCGGCGCGACGATCAACGGCACCGCCGCCATGGCTGCCGCGGCGGCGAGCGGCGGCGGCCACCAGCGGACCCCGGCCCGGCGCAGCCGCAGGCCCGTATAGACCAGCGCCGCGCCCAGCACGGGCAGCGCCACGGCCATGTTGCCGAGGTCGGCGAAGAACTCCGCGAGCCGGCCGGGCAGCAGTCGGCCGCGTGCGGCGCGCCCGATCCGCTCGTCGAGGGAGCGCAGTGGTCCGCGTGCGGCGACCTGCCAGGTGACGGCGGCGAAGATCAGCGCGCAACAGGCGGCGAGGACTCGCGCGGCCCCTCCGGGCAGCGGGATACGCGGCGGACGGGGCGCACGGGCTGGATGCATCGCACGGAGCATACGTGTCCGAAGGGCGCGGAGGGCATCAAGGGAGGCGGAAGGACGCGGAGGGCGTCAAGGAAGGCGGAGGGGCGCGGAGGAAGGCGGAAGGGCGCTGAGGAAGGGCGACGGCCCCGGAACAGGGGGGGTAGTTCCGGGGCCGCCGCGGCGACCGGTGGACCGCGCGCCCCGGGGGGTTTGGGGCGGGCGGCCGTCCGATCGGTGAGGAGATCCGGAGCCGGAGGCTCCATTGGTGTGCGCGAGGGCACAGCCGGGTCGGAACCGGGGAAGCGCCGACACGGCGCCGCTCGCAGTCCCCTGCGAGCGGGGTGTTTCTCTCATCTGCAGAAACCGTACGGCAGCTCGGCCGGGCCGGACAGGCGGATCACCCGTCCGACATGGCCCCCGCACATCTTCTTCACGCCGCCCCCGCCGTGCACCCCGCCGAGGATGACGGGCCGTCACCTCGGGTGGGGCGCACGGTGCCGGGCGCGACGCGTGCAGCCGACTCGCGGGCGACCCCGACGGCCCCCGGCGGCGGGGATGCGCTGGTCAGAGCTGCGCGAACGCGCCCTCAAGGATGTCGAGGCCCTCGTTGAGCAGGTCCTCGCCGATCACCAGCGGGGGCAGGAAGCGCAGCACGTTGCCGTACGTACCGCAGGTCAGGACCAGCAGCCCCTCGGCGTGGCAGGCCTTGGCGAGGGCGCCGGTGGCCTCCGGGTTCGGCTCCTTGGTGGCCGGGTCCTTCACCAGCTCGATCGCGATCATCGCGCCGCGGCCGCGGATGTCGCCGATGACGCCGTACTTCTCCTGCATCGCGGTGAGGCGGCCCTTCATGACCTCCTCGATGCGCTTGGCCTTGGCGTTGAGGTCCAGCTCCCGCATGGTCTCGATGGCGCCGAGCGCGGCGGCGCAGGCCACCGGGTTGCCGCCGTAGGTGCCGCCGAGGCCGCCCGCGTGCGCGGCGTCCATGATCTCGGCGCGGCCGGTCACGGCGGCGAGCGGCAGACCGCCCGCGATGCCCTTGGCGGTGGTGATCAGGTCCGGGACGACGCCCTCGTCCTCGCAGGCGAACCACTGGCCGGTACGGCAGAATCCGGACTGGATCTCGTCCGCGACGAAGACGATGCCGTTGTCGTTGGCGAACTTCACGATCGCGGGCAGGAAGCCCTTGGCGGGCTCGATGAAGCCGCCCTCGCCGAGCACCGGCTCGATGATGATCGCGGCGACGTTCTCGGCGCCGATCTGCTTGGTGATCTGGTCGATGGCCTGGGCCGCCGCCTCCGGACCGCAGTTCTCAGGGCCGGTCGGCCAGCGGTAGCCGTAGGCGACCGGGACGCGGTAGACCTCGGGCGCGAACGGGCCGAAGCCGTGCTTGTACGGCATGTTCTTGGCGGTGAGCGCCATGGTGAGGTTGGTGCGGCCGTGGTAGCCGTGGTCGAAGACCACGACCGCCTGGCGCTTGGTGTGGGCGCGCGCGATCTTGACGGCGTTCTCGACGGCCTCGGCGCCGGAGTTGAACAGCGCGGACTTCTTGGCGTGGTCGCCCGGGGTGAGCCGCGCGAGCTCCTCGCACACCTCTACGTAGCCCTCGTACGGGGTCACCATGAAACAGGTGTGGGTGAAGTCGGCGAGCTGCGCGGAGGCGCGGCGCACCACGGCCTCAGCGCTGGAGCCGACCGAGGTCACGGCGATACCGGAGCCGAAGTCGATCAGCGAGTTGCCGTCCACGTCCTCGATGACGCCGCCGCCGGCGCGCACCGTGAACACCGGCAGCACGGATCCGACGCCCCCCGCGACCGCGGCGCTGCGGCGCGCCTGCAGCTCCTGGGACTTCGGGCCGGGGATCGCGGTGACGACGCGGCGCTCCTGAGGAAGGGACGGGCCTCCGGACAGTTCGGTCATGAGGTGCTCCAGGGGAAAGATCAGGGGTTTTAGTCGCAGGCTAGGGGCGCGGGAGCGGATGGGGCATGTTCCGTTCGGGAGCAGTGGGCGTGTTGCGTTGTCCGCGACGGACATAGCGGGGTGGTGGCGGGGGCCGCCGGAAGGGCGGGCAGTGGGGGCGGGGGCGGTTTGCACGGCCGGTAGTGGCGCGCCGGCGGTAGGGGGACAGTGGCGCCCGGAGTAGGTCGGGGCGGTGAACTACCCGGCCGGGGCCACTAGATTGGACGGATTGCAATGGCTGGGCAGGGGGCAAGGGGCGGCGCATGGACACCGAGGGCACGTACGACTCGCGCGGGACACGGGGGGACGCGGTCCCCCGCCCGGCCGAACCACCGATCCCACCTGTGCCCGGGGGCGCGGCCCCACTGCCTCCGCCGCCGGTGATGCCGCCGGTGCCGCCACCGCCGGCGATGCCGACCGCCCCGTCAACGCCCCCGCCGCCCCCGCCCGCCTCCGCGCCCACCGGGGCGCAGCCCGCGTTCATCGCGTGGCTGCGCATGCCGCGGCCTGCGGCGGGGCCGGGGGTGTGGGTGTACGGGCACAAGCCGAAGCCGCCGGAGGATCCGGATCGGGTGCCGGCGCGAAGGCTGCTCGGCGGAGCGCTACTCGCTCTTCTCATCGGCTGGCTGGTGGGAGAAGTGGTGTGGGAGCTTTACTTCGACGAATACTGGCTCGTCTTCGTACTGACGCCTGATTCGTGGAAGGATGCTGGAAGTCATGTGGCCTTCGGACTAGCGCAGCGCTTCTACATCGTCCTCTACGTCGCACTCCTAGTTGCGATCTTTGGACGAGCAGGTAACTGGCCGGAGGTCTTCCGCCGCTATGGCGCTCCCCTTTTCCGCGCCGCACAGACACATCGCGACGGCACGGCCCCCCAAGACCCCCAAACAGACCCAGCCCAGTGGCCCGAGCTCCGGGCCGGTGGGGCCCACGGTGCCGCTGATCGGCTCGCCGCCGAGGCGCGTGGGGGGCGGATGAACGATGTGGATCACGCGCGCATCGACCGTGCCTGGCAGACCGTCCGCGCCCAGCCCACCCGGCTCGCCGCCTTTACCGACACCGTGCTGCGGCACGGCGCCGCCGCCTGTGCGCATCCGTCCGGGGTGCGCGACCTCCCCGTGAGGACTGCGCAGCACGACCTCGTCGCCCACCAGGTCCGCATCGGCACCGCCCTCGACGACCTCCGCAACCCCTACGAGCACCGCGGGGTCAGCCTCGCCCTCGATCCGGCCGTGCTCGGCACCTCGCTGCTGGCCGTCGGGCCGCCCGGCGCCGGGAAGACCGGGCGGCTGGTGCGGCCCGTCGTGGAGTCGCTGTGTCTGCAGGCCCTCGCCGGGCAGGCGGCCGTCGTGGCCGTGGGCGCGGCCGACGCGGGGATCGGGCCGGACGACGCGTTCGACGTCGTCGTGAAGATCGGCCGACCCGACTCCGCCTACGACCTCGACCTCTACGGCGGCACCACCGACCCCGACGAGGCGGCCGGGGTGCTCGCCGAAGCGCTCATCGGCGACATGGCGCACGCCCTGCCCGGCGGCGACAGCCGTCGGGCCGCCACCGCGCTCGCCCAGCTCCTCGGCCCGTTCCGCGCCGCCCACGGGCGCTTCCCCTCCGTGCCGGAGCTCCGCGAGCTGCTCGACGGATCGAAGGCCGCCATCGGCGCGCTGCGTGCCGCACTGGACGCCGCGGGCGAGTCCGCGCAGGCCCGCGAGCTGGACGCGCGCGTCCGCCAGTCGGCCGCCGCGGGGGACGCGGGCGTGCTGCTCGCCGACCGCATCGCGCTGCTGGACCGGCCCGCCTTCGCGGACTTCTTCAACACCCGGGGGGACCGGCGGCCCTTCTCCCTGCGCGCGCTGGAGCACCCGCTGCGGGTCCGCATCGACCTGCCGGAACGCGGCCACGCCGAGGCCTCCCGGATGCTGGCGCGCCTCGTCCTCGCGCAGTTCACCGAATGCGCGGCGGGCCGCGCCGACCGGTCGCTCTTCGCCTGCCTGGTGCTCGACGACGCCTCCCACACCATCACCCCCGAGGCGCTGCGCGGCATCCAGCGGCTGCGCGCCGCCAACGCCGGAGCCGTCCTGACCCTTCGTACGCTCGACGACGTGCCCGAGGCGCTGCGCAGCGCGCTGCTCGGCGCGGTCGGCTGCCGAATGGCGTACGCCGGGGTCACCACCTGGGACGGCGCGCGGTTCGCCGAGGTGTGGGGTACGGCGTGGGTGGAGACGCGGGACGTCACCGACCGCCAGATCATCTCCGACGAGCCGATGACGAAGGTGCTGCACTTCATCCGCAAGGTGGTGACCGGCAAGGCCGCGACCATTCAGTCCGTCACCGTGCGGAAGGTGGAGCGCGAGCGCTGGTCGGCCTCCGAGCTGGCGCACTCCGTGCCGCCGGGGCACGCGGTCCTCTCCGTCACCTCCGTACGGGGCGACAGCGCCCCTCCGGTGCTGGTCGACCTGCGGGGCTGAGCGGTACGACGCCGAATCCGCCATTGAGGCAGAATTGAGCCCAGTCGTTCATACAGGGCGGCGTACATGCGGCGCATGTAGGGGGCGGTGGATGCGTGATCACCGGCCCCTGCCCCTGCCCCCGCACCCGCCGCCGACGCAGTATCGAAGGTGCCATGCCTCCCACGCTCGCCTCCCTTGTCCACCACTCCGCGCTGAAACTGGCCGTGCTCGCGGGTGAGGACCGGCTGGAGACCCCCGTGCGCTGGGCCCACGTCAGCGAACTGGCCGACCCCGTGCCGTATCTGGACGGCGGCGAACTGCTGCTCATCACCGCGATGAAGCTGGACGCCGAGAACGCCGACGCGATGCGCCGCTACGTACGCAGGCTCGTCGACGCCGGCGTGGTGGGCATCGGGTTCGCGGTCGGCGTCAACTACGACGCGGTGCCGCACGCCCTGGTCGAGGCGGCCACGGAAGCGGACCTCCCGCTGCTCGAAGTGCCCCGCAGAACACCGTTCATCGCCATCAGCAAGGCGGTCTCCGCGGCCATCGCCGCGGAGCAGTACCGGGCCGTGACCGCCGGCTTCGAGGCCCAGCGCGAGCTGACGCGCGCCGCGATCGGCGCAGAGGGCCCGGCCGCGCTGCTCGCCCGGCTCGCCGCCCACATCGACGGCTGGGCCGCGCTGTACGACGCCGCCGGCGCGGTCGTCGCCGCCGCGCCCGAGTGGGCGGCCCGGCGCGCCGCCCGGCTCACCGCCGATGTGGAGCGGCTGCGGTCCCGCCCCGCACCCGCCAGCGCCGTCGTCGGCGGAGGCGGAGGCGGAATCGACGGCGGAGCCGCAAGCCGAATCGGCGGCGGGGGCGGAGACGGAAGCGGGGGAGAGGAGGACGCGGGCGACGACATCACCGCCGACCGGGTCGAGCTGCAGTCACTCGGCACCGGCCGCCGGGCGCGCGGCGTTCTTGCCGTGGGCACCGGCGCGCCCCTGGGCACCGCCGAGCGCTATGCCGTGAACTCCGCCGTGGCGCTGCTGACGCTGACCACCGAGCGTTCCCGCGCCCTCCAGGCGGCCGAGCAGCGGCTCGGCGCGGCGGTGCTGCGCATGCTGCTGGCGGGCGAACCCGATCACGCGCGGGCGGTGGCCGGGCAGTTGTACGGCGGGCTGCTCGACGCGCCCTTCCGGATGCTGGTCGCCGACGCGCTGCCGGGCGGCGGGGCCCAACCCACCCACGGGACCGCCCCCGACGCGTCGGCGGACGTGGCCAGGGCGGCTGCGGCGGGCCCGGCCAGGGCGGCAGGTGCGGACGCCAGGGGAGCGGCGGGCTCGGCCAGAGGGGCGGGTTCGGACGCGGCCAGGGGAGCGATGGCCTCAGCCAGGGCGGCGGCCTCAGCCAGATCGGCGGGGGCGGACGCGGCCAAGGGGGCGGCGGGCCCGGTCAGAGGGGCGGCAGCGGACGCGGCGGTCAGGGGTGTCGGCGGCCCGCCGTCCCAGCCTCCCGCCCAGAGCCACGCGCGGCCCCGGGCAGCGGGTGCGGAGGTCGTGCCCGACCCCCTCGGCGCACTGGCCGACGCGATGGAGACCGCCGCGGCCCGCACCGGCGAGGCCGTGCTCGTGGTTCCGGACGGCGAACGGCTCATCGTGCTCGCTCCGGACGGCGGCGCGGCCGTCGCCGCCTGCGCGGAGTACGCGGCGACCGTGGAGGCCCTGCGCGGTACCGCCACCCGCCCGCGTGACCGCGCGGCCGCCGCATCGGGGCCGGACCTCGTGATCGGGCTGTCCGCACCCGCCGGACCGATCGCGGCCGCCGGCGCATACCGGCAGGCCGAGCAGGCGCTGTCGGTGGCGCGGCGGCGCGGCCGGGTGCTCGTCGAACACGAGGAGGTCGCCGCCGGGTCCGTACTGCCGCTGCTGGCCGACGACGCCGTGCGGGCCTTCGCGGACGGCATGCTGCGGGCCCTGCGCGAACACGACGCGACCGGCCGCGGGGACCTGGTGGCCTCGCTGCGGGCCTGGCTGTCCCGGCACGGCCAGTGGGACGCGGCGGCCGCCGACCTCGGCGTGCACCGGCACACCCTGCGCTACCGGATGCGGCGCGTGGAGGAGATCCTCGGGCGGTCGCTGGACGATCCGGACGTACGGATGGAGCTGTGGCTGGCCCTCAAGGCGGTGTCGCCTCCCGGCGAGGGCCCGTCGAACGCGTAACCCGGCGGCGCGCCGGGCTCGCGCGGCGTCCGCGACCCGGTGCCCGCGCGGCGCGAGCGTGCGCCGGGTTCGGGGGCGTCACCGGGTTCCCCCATCGGCCTCTGGGAGGTGCGCCCCCACTCGGTCGGCGAATCTACTGGTCGTACGTGGGCTTCCGGCGGTCGTTCGCCACGCTGCGGGGCACCCACCGTGGGTCAGCCGCCGGACGGCGGGAGGGGACGTGGCGGGTGCCCCCGCAGCGCGGCGAACACCTCCGCAGCACCCCTCGGTCTGCCAGTAGGTTCGCCGACCGAGTGGGGGCACCTCCCAGCGGCCGCGCTGGGGGAACCCGGCGGCGGCCCCGACCCACCCACCGGGCACAGGCGCTCCACCCACGGGCTGAGAGCACTGAACGGCGCTGGCCCCCCACCCCACCCCACGCCCTCCCGGCTCCGCCGAAAAGCCGCCCCGCACGCCAAAGCGGTGCGCCGCGCGCCGCGACTGCTACGGCTCGGACAAACGACCCGTGGCCGCCCCGCCCCTACCGTGGTCCCAGAGAACCCACCGCACCACCAACCCACCACTTCGGAAGGGCCGGGATCCGCTGTGACCACCACCCACGCGTTCTGGCTCGCCGGCCGTAAGGCGACCGGCGAGGACACCTTCGACGTCACGTCCCCCTGGGACGGCCGTCACGTCGGCACCGTGAGCGTCCCCACCGAGGCCCAGGTCGAGGAGGCCGTGGCCGCCGCCCACGCCGTGCGGGACGAGTTCGCCGCGACCCCCGCGCACGTGCGGGCGGCCGCCCTGGACCACGTCTCGAAGCGGCTCGCGGAGCGTACCGAGGAGATCGCCCAGCTGATCTCCGCCGAGAACGGCAAGCCCGTCAAGTGGGCTCGCGGCGAGGTCGGCCGCGCCGTCTCCGTGTTCCGCTTCGCGGCCGAGGAGGCCCGCAGGTTCAACGGCGGTGAGGCGCAGCGGCTGGACACCGACGCCGGCGGCGCCGGGCGGCTGGCGCTCACCCGCCGCTTCCCGCGCGGCACCGTGCTGGGCATCGCGCCGTTCAACTTCCCGCTGAACCTGTGCGCCCACAAGATCGCCCCGGCCATCGCCGTCGGCGCGCCGATCATCCTCAAGCCCGCGCCCGCCACCCCGCTGTCCGGGCTCCTCCTCGGCGAGCTGCTCGCCGAGACCGAGCTGCCCGCGGGCTCGTGGAGCGTGCTGCCGGTGCCGAACGACCGGATGCCCGCCCTCGTCCAGGACGAGCGGCTGCCGGTGATCTCCTTCACCGGTTCCGACAAGGTCGGCTACGCGATCATGGACTCGGTGCCGCGCAAGCACTGCACCCTGGAGCTGGGCGGCAACGGCGCGGCGGTCGTCCTGACGGACTTCTCCTCCGAGGAGGACCTGGACTGGGCGGCGACCCGCATCGCCACCTTCTCCAACTACCAGGGCGGCCAGTCCTGCATCAGCGTGCAGCGCGTCATCGCCGACGCCGCCGTGTACGACCGGCTCGTGCCGAAGATCGTGGCCGCGGTCGAGGCCCAGGTGACGGGCGACCCGTCCGACGCCGCCACCGACGTCGGCCCGCTGGTCAGCGAGGACGCCGCCCGGCGCGTCGAGTCCTGGGTCGACGAGGCCGTCGAGGCCGGCGCCCGGCTGCTCACCGGTGGCAAGCGCGACGGCGCGTCGTACGCGCCGACCGTGCTGGAGGGCGTCCCCGCCGACACCACGATCGCCTGCGAAGAGGTCTTCGGCCCGGTGCTCACCGTGACCAAGGTGGACGGCGAGGCCGCCGCGTTCGCCGCCGTCAACGACTCCAAGTACGGCCTCCAGGCGGGCGTGTTCACCCACGACGTGCAGACCGCCTTCCGCGCCCACCGCGTGCTGGAGGTCGGCGGCGTGATCATCGGTGACGTGCCGTCCTACCGTGCCGACCAGATGCCGTACGGCGGTGCCAAGCAGTCCGGCGTCGGCCGCGAGGGCGTGGCCTACGCCATGGAGGACTACACGTACGAGCGCGTCCTGGTGCTCACCGGACTCGCCCTGTAGCACCTCAGCACCTCCTGCAGAACGCGACGCACCTGGCCGGTCCGGATCGGACCGGCCAGGCGTCGTCCGGTCCGGCCAGGTGCCCGTCAGGTGCCGTCCGGTCCGGTCACGTGCCCGTCAGGCGCCCACATGGAGGTGCGCGGCCCACAGCGCGGGCGCCATCGGGTACGCCTCACGCATGCCCCGCACGGCCCGGTGCAGGGCGTGCGCCGCGTCACGGGCCGACGGCGAGGACCTGCCGCCCTCGGCCGCGGAGGTCAGCGCGCCGTAGAAGTCCTCGGCGATCCGTGCCGCCGTCCCGTCGTCCACGGGCCACAGGGTGCCGATCACATGCGCGTACCCGGCCAGATGGAACGCCCCCGTGACGTGCACCGGCTCGACGGCCGCCGCTCGCGGCCCACGCGCTGTCGTACACGCCGGCAGATACGCCAACTCCACGTCGTCGAGCCCCAGTCGGGCGACATCCGCGACCGTGAACGGCCGGAGCCCCCGGTCGTGGAGCAGCACCCGGCTCGCCGGCAGGTCATCCAGCGCGCTCACGGTACGGCAGGCGAAGTGCACCCAGCGGTGCCGGGCCAGTATGTCCAGGACCACGTCCCGGCGGGCCCGTTCACCCGTCAGCACCCTGCTGCCGGGCACCCTGCCGGTCAGTGCGGACGTCTCCCGCGCCGGCTCCCGCGCCCCCGGATCCACCACCAGCGGCTCCACCCGGCCGCCCGGCTCGTGTCCGGTGCGGGCGCGGGCGCGCACCAGGGCGCGGACGGTCGGGGCGTACGAGGACACCACCCGGTCCGGAACGCCGCCGGTGACGACCCCGGCGGAGGAGAGCGGTCCGGCGGCGTGCAGCGGCAGCGCGGTCAGCGGGCCCGTCGGTACCCACCACAGGCGCGGCAGCTGGCGGTCGCGGCGCTGCCTGGCGCGCCTGCCCAACCTGCCCTGCCTGCCCTGTCGGCCCGTCAGCCGCAGTGCTTTGAGCACGGGTTCCGCCACGGTGTCCCACAACCACCCGAGCAGCTCGGCCACTTCCGCCTGGGCCGCGAGCCGCCCGGCCGGGGAGACGGCGGGGTCGTGCGCGGCCCGGACGGCCGCGAGGAACGCCGACGTACGGCGCTGCGACTCCTCGTAGCCGAGCGCGGGCAGCGGCACGGTCCGCAGCGTTCCCTCGGCCAGCAGCAGCGCGTCGCAGCGCAGCCGGCTGACGTTGACGACCACCACGGGGCCGTCATCCGCGGCCGTGAGCAGCTCCGCCATCCCGGGCGGACGCAGGAAGTCCGCGAACCCCGGCTGGCGGCGGATACGGTCCGTCAGCCGGCCCCACTCCTCGGCCAGCGCGTGCCGGTCCTCCCCGTGCAGCGCGGCCGTCGTCGTGTCGCCCGCCACCGCCCGCCTGACGGCACCGGGAAGGTGGGGGGCACTGGTGGGGCCGGAGAGCCCCGCGGTACCGGTGGCGGAGAAGACGTCGGGCTCCGGCCGGTCAAGAGCCTCCCGCAGCTGTGCGAACCGGTCCGCCATCCCCGGATGCCGCTTCCGCAGGTCCGCCAGTTCGGTACGGGTCTCCAACGCCTGCGACAGCAGCACGCCGCGGCCCTGCTCCAGCAGCCGCAGCGCGCGTGCCGGGTCCCCGGCCTCGATGGCACAGGCCGCCGCGTACGAGGGCAGCCCGGCGAAGCGCTGCAACAACCTTTCGCGCCCGGCGCGGTCCGGACCCTGACCAGCCCCGGCCCTGTCGCCGGTTACGGCATTGGGCACGGCCTTGGCGTCGGCAGCGGCATAGGTGCTTGCTCCGGCTCCGGCAGTGGGTACCGCGCCGGCGTAGGCACCGGCACTGGCACCGGCCTGGGCGCTGGCTCCGGCAGTGGCTACAGCGCTGGAACCGACAAGGGGCTGGGCGCTTGCTTCGGCTCCGGCAGTGGCCACGGTGCTGGCACCGGCAGCGGCCACGGAACCGGTACCGGCACGGGCATGGGCGTCGGCACCGGCAGCGGCTACGGCACGGGCGTCGGCACCGGTGCTCGTGCCGGGATCGGTGCCCGATCCGCGGAGCGCCATTCGCTGGAGCAGCCCCACCGCCAGCGTGGCGGCGTCCAGAGCACGCGCCGCCCCGCCGCTCTCGTGCGCGCTCAGCGCCCACCGCCGGGCGGCCCGTACCCGTTCGCTGACGGCGGCCGTCGGGTCCTCGGCGACCTGCCGGTACCCCGCCTCCGACGCCGACCAGTCCGCCGCGTCGTCCTCCGCGGCACCTCGCAGCCCCAGCGCCCACGCGTGCGCGGTCAGCGCCTGAGCGCGCAGCGCATGCCCCGGGGGCACCGCGTCCGCCGTGTCCCGGGCGACCTGGATCAGCGCGTCGAGGGAGGCGCCGGTGCCCAGCACCCCGTGTTCCAGGCGGGCGATCTCGGTCAGCACCCGCAGCCGTTCGGGCCGGTCGGGATGGCCCGCCGGGGTCCCGGCCACCGCACGCCTGCCCGCTGCCGCCGCAGCCGCCAGGTCGCCGGGGTCGCCGCCGGCCACATAGCGATGCAGTAGGCACAGGCTCAGGCCGGCCTGAAGGCGGGGGTGCAGCGGCCGGCCGGCCGGGGTGGCCGCCAGGGCGGCGTGTGCCAGCCCGACCGCCTCGTCGAGCGCCGCACGGGCGCCCGGCCCGAACGGTCCGCTCGTCGCGGACGGCTCGCCGGGCGCGTCCGGGCCGGCGGGCAAGTCCAGGCTGGTAGGCATGTCCAGGCCGGTAGGCATGTCCCGGCCGGTGGGCGCGGCCGGACCGCCGAACACGAACGGGCCGCCCGACGCGGCCACCTGGCTGAGCCCGCCCCAACGGCTGGACTCGCCGGTACGGCTGCACCCGCCCGTATCGCCGGACCCGTTCCGGCTCGCGTGCTCACGTCCGCCCCAGCCCACCCCGTCCCGCAGTGCGTCGCTGAGGTGGGCCCGAGCCAGGGCCTGTTCCGGGCTGCCCTCCGGGGCGGCCGCCACCGCCTCCCGTATGAACGCGATCGCCTCGGTCAGCGCGGCGGCGTCGCCGAAGTGCGCGAACGCCGCCCGCAGGCAGCCGCCCATGCCGAGCAGCCGCGCGCAGCGGCGCGGATCGTGCGGCTCGGTGGCGGCCACCACCCCGCGCATCAACTCGACGGCGACGGTGAGGTCGCCGCCGTCGCGCATGCGCAGCCACCGCAGCCGCAGCGTCTCGGCGAGGTTCGCCCGGACGGCGGTCCGGTCCGGGCCGCCGTCCGCCCGCGGCGCCAGTTCTCCCGGACTCCGTCCGGGGGCGCCCCCGGCGGTGCTCCCAGGAGGTGCCCCCGCGAGGTGCCCCCAGCCGGTGGTCAGGCAGTCGTGGAACAGGCCGATCGCCTGGTCCAGATCCCGCCGGTCGCCGCCGTGCTCGTAGCGCGACCACAGGGCGACGCCGAGCCCGTTCGCGGCCGTCCCGCGCACCTCGGTGTCGACCGCGCCCCGCACGGCGGCCGCGAACCCGCTGATCGCCCGCTCCAGGTCGGGCAGGCCGCCGTCGCGCTCGTACGCGGCGTGGTGAGCGGAGGCCCGCCGTACCTCTTCGTCCCACGACACCTTGGCCGAGCGCGCGGTGACGTGCGGCACGCGACGGTCGCGGGCCGTCTGGATCGCCCGCCGGGAATGCAGGCATGTGTCCAGCTCGGTACGGATCCGGCCACGCTCCGGATCATCGGTGGGAGCGGCCCGCAGGGCGCGTTCGTAGACGTCGACGGCCTCGTCCAGGGCGGCGAAGTCGGAGTGGCTCAGCGCGTACTGGAGCAGGGCCGCACCCAGTTCGCGCAGCCGTCCGACGTACCGCGGATGTCCGGCGTGCGTGCCCCGCACCGCCGCCCTGCCCAGCACGACCGCCTCCTTCAGCAGCTCCGGGCCGCCCGGCTCGTACCGGGCCCGCTGCACCAGTGCGCGGGCCAGGTCGGACTGGAGCCCGGGGCGGGCGCGGTGGAGGGGCGGCAGGACGGCGAGGCCGCGCCGGTACAGCGCGATGGACTCGTCCAGCACCGCCGGGTCGTAGGTCCGGGCGAACACGTCGTGCAGCGAGGCGGCCAGTGCGGACAGGTGGCGGCTGTACGCGGGGTCCTCGGGCGCCGCCGCGGCGACCGCCGCCCGGCCTGCCTCGACCGCCTCGCCGAGCGTGCCGGGCGACTTGTCGCGTTCGTAGCGGAGCCGCAGCAGCATCCCGAGCGTGGACAGGCTGAGCACGTGGTGCGGATCGCCCGCCGGACGGTGCGCGTAGCCGCCGACGGCGATCCGGCACAGCTCCAGGGCGAGGGCCAGCGTCCGGGGATCACCGGTGCGGGCATACGCCAGGCGCGCCCGCTCGGCGGAGCGGAGGGGTTCGGCGGGGTCGACGGTGACCGGCGGCGGCCCACCGCCCTCCGACGGGTCCGCGTACCCGGCCCCTCCACCTGGGATCGGCGGGCGCACGGGCTCGGGACGCCCGGGCTCCGGCCGCCACGTGTCGGGATGGCCGGTGCCCGGGGGCCGGGTTTCCGGATGCCCGGCGTCCACAGGGCGGGTTCCCGCGGTCCCGGTGTCCAGGGGCCGGGTCTCCGGGGGCCGGGGCGCGAGCCGCTCGTACGCGAGGTGTTCGTGCGCGGAGCCGCCGCCGCGTTCGGAAGGGGCATACGCGGGACTGCCCGGCGCCGGGGCGGTGTGCTCCGGGTGCCCTGGTGCCGGACCTTCCCACAGCGGGGCAACGGACACGGAGCATGCGGCGCCCGCAGCGCCGCCGGGCTCCGGGGCGGCGGCCGCCGGACGCCCGGACCTGGCGGCGGAACCCGCACGACGCGCTCCCGGGCCCACACGCGTGGCGCGCGCGAGGCGCACCGGTGCCGGGCCGCCCGGCCCGGGTGCCGCAGGGTCTGGCCGCAGTGCCCCGGTGCTCGGCTTCGGCGCCGCAGGGTCTGGCTTCTCCCTGGTGCCCGGCCTCGGCGCCCCAGGGGCCGGCTTCGGCGCCCCGGTGCCTGCTCCCGGCGCCGCAGGATCTGGCCTCGGCTCCTTAGGGCCCTGCCTCGGCGCCGTGGTGCCCGGCCTCGGCCCCCCCGTGCCCTGCCCCGATGCCCCGGTGCCCGGCCTTGCCTCCCCACGACCCGGCCGCGGCGCGGGTTCCGGCGCACGTCCTGACGTGGCGGGTGCCGGGCACGCCGTGGCGCGACCGCTCGGCCCTGGGACGGCCGACGCCGCGGCCATGGGCTCCGGGGCGCGTGGGTCCCGCGGCGCGGGCGCCGGGGACTCCCGCCTCGGGGCTCCCGCCTCGCACGTGGCGGGCGTCGTGTGTTCCTGCGCCGGGACGGCCGAGGTGCTGCCCATGGCGGGTTCCACCGGGACAGCCCACACGCTGCCCGTGGCGGGTTCCGCCGGGGCGGCCGACGCGCCGCCCGGGGGGGTGGCCGGCGGCGTGCACGGGGAGCCGCCCAGTGTGGCGGCCAGGGTCGCCGCCAGCGCGTCGCCCGCCGCACCCGCTCGGTGTAACAGCTCGCAGGCCTCCCGCTCGCGGCCGTCGGAGACCAGCAGCAGCGCCAGGTTCCCCATGGCGTCCGCGCAGCCCGCCTCCGCGCCGCGGCGGAACCAGCCGATCGCCTCCCGTATCTCGCCGCGTCCGCGCAGCACCCGCCCCAGGTGGTTGGCCGCCTCGCCGTCGCCGTTCAGGGCGGCCTGGCCCAGCCAGCGTTCGGCTTCCGCCATCCGGCCCTGGCGTACGAGGACGAGCCCGAGGCTGCCCATCGCCTCCGTCGAGCCGCGATGGGCCGCACGCCGGTAGAGGCCCACCGCCGTGTCCGTGTCGCCCAGCATGCGGGCGTGGATGTCGGCGGCGGCGCACAGGATCTCCGGGTCCTCGCACTGTTCGGCGCGTCGCAGCCACACCCGCGCCCCCGACTCGTCGTCGAACACGGCTTGGTGCAGCGCCATGCCGATCGCGCCCGGCGGATCACCGGGGCGGGCATCGCGCGGGCCCGACCGCGTGCCCGTGCCCGCCGCCCCCGCACCCCCACCCGCTCCCGCAGTCGCACCCGCGCGCGCACCTACGCCCGCACTCGCACTCGCGCCCCACGCCGCGCAGCTCTCCGCGCCCATGCCTGTACCCGCCCCCGTGCCGGTCCTGTCATCGCACCCACCCCGCCTGCGGCGTGACGATCGGAAAGGCCACCGTCCGGCCATGCGAGCACCCCCCAGCGCGGCGCAGATCCCGCGCGCCGAGTGTGTCAGGAGATGACCGGCGGGGTGCCGGAAACCGAACTTCTCCGTTACGTGCAGTAGCGTTTCGGACAAGACGTGGTCAATGAAGGACACGCCTTTCGGACAAGGCGCGGCAATTGCCAGGCTCCCCGCCCGTGGGCCGACGGGGCGACGGCCCCGCGCAGCCTGGTACACATCGCCCGCATCGGGTACATACGCAGCACAGCACCGGTCCTCTGGGCGGACCGGGACGACTCTCCCGACACCGCGGCGAGGTGAGCCCCTCATGCGTGCTCGTACCGTCCCCGAACACACTCCCGCGCGTTCCGTCTCCGAGCGCGAGGCGCGGCAGGTCGCCGAGGCCGCCCGGGAACAGCGGTGGCGCAAGCCCAGCTTTGCCAAGGAGCTGTTCCTCGGCCGCTTCCGGCTCGACCTGATCCACCCTCACCCCGCGCCCGCCCCGGACGACGTACGGCGAGGCGAGGCGTTCCTCGGCAAACTGCGGAACTTCTGCGAGACCGGCATCGACGCGGCCCGGATCGAGCGCGAGGCCCGTATCCCCGACGAGACCGTCCGCGGCCTCAAGGAGCTCGGCGCCTTCGGCATGAAGATCGACACCGCGTACGGCGGCCTCGGGCTCACCCAGCTGTACTACAACAAGGCTCTCGCCCTGGTCGGCTCGGTTAGCCCCGCCATCGGCGCGCTGCTCTCCGCCCACCAGTCCATCGGGGTGCCACAGCCGATCAAGCAGTTCGGGACGCAGGCCCAGAAGGACGCCTATCTGCCGCGCTGCGCCCGCGGCGACATCTCGGCCTTCCTGCTCACCGAGCCCGACGTGGGTTCCGACCCGGCCCGGCTCGCGACGACCGCCGTCCCCGACGGCGACGACGCCTACGTCCTCGACGGCGTGAAGCTGTGGACCACCAACGGAGTCGTCGCCGACCTGCTCATCGTGATGGCCCGCGTGCCCGTCTCCGAGGGCCACCAGGGCGGCATCACCGCCTTCATCGTCGAGGCCGACGCGGAGGGCGTCACCGTCGAACACCGCAACGCCTTCATGGGGCTGCGCGGCATCGAGAACGGCGTCACCCGCTTCCACCGGGTCCGGGTCCCCGCCATCAACCGTGTCGGCCCCGAGGGCGCCGGGCTGAAGATCGCGCTGACCACCCTCAACACGGGTCGGCTGTCGCTGCCCGCCATCTGTGCGGGCTCCGGCAAGTGGTGTCTGAAGATCGCCCGCGAGTGGTCCTCGGCCCGGGAGCAGTGGGGCAAGCCCATCGCCCGGCACGAGGCCGTCGGCGCCAAGATCTCGTTCATCGCCGCCACCACCTTCGCCCTGGAGGCGGTCATCGACCTCGCCTCCCAGATGGCCGACGAGAACCGCAACGACATCCGCATCGAAGCGGCGCTGGCCAAGCTCTACGGCAGTGAGATGGCCTGCCGGATGGCCGACGAACTGGTGCAGATCCGCGGCGGCCGCGGCTTCGAGACGGCCGACTCCCTCGCCGCCCGCGGCGAGCGCGCCGTCCCCGCCGAGCAGCTCCTCCGCGACCTGCGCATCAACCGCATCTTCGAAGGCTCCACCGAGATCATGCACCTGCTCATCGCCCGCGAGGCGGTCGACGCGCACCTGTCCGTGGCGGGCGATCTCATCAACCCCGAGTCGTCGCTGTCCGACAAGGGCAGGGCCGCCGCTCGCGCCGGCGGCTTCTACGCCCGCTGGCTGCCCGGCCTGGTCACCGGCCCCGGACACCTGCCGCGCTCCTACGGCGAGTTCCACCCGCCCGGCCACCGCGACCTGTCCGGCCACCTGCGCTACGTCGAACGCTCGGCCCGCAGGCTGGCCCGGTCCACGTTCTACGGCATGTCCCGCTGGCAGGGCCGGATGGAGACCAAACAGGGCTTCCTGGGGCGCGTCGTGGACATCGGCGCGGAGCTGTTCGCGATGAGCGCGTCCTGCGTACGGGCCGAGATGATGCGCGCGGCCGGCGACCACGGCACGGAGGCGTACCAGCTCGCCGACGCGTTCTGCCGGCAGGCCAGGATCCGCGCCGACGAGCTCTTCGGCCGGCTGTGGAGCAACACCGACACCCTCGACCGCGCCGTCGTCTCGGAGGTCCTGAACGGTTCGTACGGCTGGCTGGAGGACGGCGTGATCGACGCCAGCGGCGACGGGCCGTGGATCGCCGAGTCCGCCCCGGGCCCGTCCACGAAGCCCAGTGCCCGCCGTCCCTTCGGCTGACCGGGGCCCCACGAAGCCCAGTGCCCGCCGCCCCTTCGGCCGACCGGGGTCCGCACCCGCTCCCGCTCCCCGACCCGGTACCGGGCCCGCCGCCGTCCCAGTGGGCGGGACTCGGCCACAATGGGGGGATGACGGAAACCCTGGCTGACCCGCACCTACGCTTCGAGGCGGCCACCGCCGCCTCCGGGACCCCGCGCGACATCGTGATCCTCGGCTCCACCGGATCGATCGGCACCCAGGCCATCGACGTGGTGCTGCGCAACCCCGACCGCTTCCGGGTGACCGGCCTGTCCGCCGCCGGCGGGCGCGTCGGCCTCCTCGCCGAACAGGCCCACACCCTGCGGGTGCGCACCGTCGCCGTGGCCCAGGCGGACAAGGTCCCCGCCCTGCGTGAGGCGCTCGCGGCGCGGTACGGGCAGGGTGAGCCGCTGCCGGAGATCCTGGCCGGGCCCGACGCCGCCACCGAGCTGGCCGCCTCCGAGTGCCACTCCGTACTCAACGGCATCACCGGCTCGATCGGCCTCGCGCCGACCCTCGCCGCGCTGAAGGCGGGCCGGGTGCTGGTGCTCGCCAACAAGGAGTCGCTGATCGTCGGTGGGCCGCTGGTGCGGGAGGTGGCCGCCCCCGGCCAGATCGTGCCGGTCGACTCCGAGCACTCCGCGCTCTTCCAGGCGCTGCTGGGCGGGGCCCGGCGGGAGGTCAGGAAGCTGGTCGTCACCGCCTCCGGAGGGCCGTTCCGGGGACGTACCCGCCAGGAGCTGACCGACGTCACGCCCGAGCAGGCGCTCGCCCACCCCACCTGGGACATGGGGCCCGTCGTCACCATCAACTCCGCCACCCTGGTCAACAAGGGGCTGGAGGTCATCGAGGCGCACCTGCTGTTCGACATCCCCTTCGAGCGGATCGACGTCGTCGTCCACCCCCAGTCCTACATTCACTCGATGGTGGAGTTCACCGACGGGTCCACGCTCGCCCAGGCGAGCCCGCCCGACATGCGGATGCCGATCTCGCTGGGGCTCGGCTGGCCGGAGCGGGTCCCCGACGCCGCCCCCGGCTGCGACTGGACGAAGGCGGCGACCTGGGAGTTCCTGCCGCTCGACGACGAGGCGTTCCCCTCGGTCGGGCTGGCCCGGCACGTCGGCGGCCTCGGCGGGACCGCCCCGGCGGTCTTCAACGCGGCCAACGAGGAGTGCGTCGCCGCCTTCCTTCAGCGGAAGCTGCCCTTCAACGGGATTGTCGATACGGTCGCCGACGTGGTGGCGGAACACGGCACCCCCGCCAGGGGAACCCGGCTGACGGTCGCGGACGTCCTGGAGGCGGAGGCGTGGGCCCGCTCCCGTGCCCGTGAACTCGCCGCCCGCGCGGCGCACGCGACAGCGATCCCGGAGGCTCGCGTATGACAGCCCTGATGACGGTCCTCGGGATAGTCGTCTTCGTGCTCGGACTGCTCTTCTCGATCGCCTGGCACGAGCTCGGCCACCTCTCCACGGCCAAGCTCTTCGGGATCCGGGTGCCGCAGTACATGGTCGGCTTCGGGCCGACGATCTTCTCCCGCAAGAAGGGGGAGACGGAGTACGGCGTCAAGGCGATCCCCCTCGGCGGCTACATCCGCATGATCGGGATGTTCCCGCCCGGCGACGACGGGAAGATCACCGCCCGTTCCACCTCGCCGTGGCGAGGGATGATCGAGGACGCCAGGTCGGCGGCGTACGAGGAGCTCCAGCCCGGCGACGAGAAGCGGCTGTTCTACACCCGCAAGCCGTGGAAGCGCGTCATCGTCATGTTCGCCGGGCCGTTCATGAACCTGGTGCTGGCCGTGGTGATCTTCCTCGGGGTGATGATGACCTTCGGGCTCAACACCGAGACCACCACCGTCGGCAGCGTCCAGAAGTGCGTCGTCCCGGCCTCCGCCAAGGACACCGACAAGTGCCCCAAGGACGCCGAGGAGACCCCGGCCAACAAGGCGGGGCTGCGGGCGCGTGACAAGATCGTCGCTCTGGGCGGCGTGCCCACACCGGACTGGCCCACCCTTCAGAAGAACATCCGCAAGACCACCGGCGCGACCACCGTCACGGTCGAGCGGGACGGCAAGCGCCTGGACCTCCACGCGGTCCTCATCAGGAACGAGGTCGCCAAGACCGACGGGCACGGCGGCTATGTGGAGGGCGAGACCGTCAAGGCCGGCTTCCTCGGCTTCGCCCCGGCCCACGGCGTCGTCAAGCAGTCCTTCGGCCAGTCCGTGGACCGCATGGGCGACATGGTCGAGCAGGGCGTCGACTCGCTGATCGCGCTGCCGTCCAAGGTCCCCGACCTGTGGGACGCGGCCTTCGGTGACGGTGAGCGCAAGGCGGACTCCCCGATGGGAGTGGTCGGCGCAGCCCGCGTCGGCGGCGAGATCACCACGCTCGACATCCCGGCGTCGCAGCAGGTCGCGACCATGCTCTTCCTGGTCGCGGGCTTCAACCTGTCGCTGTTCCTGTTCAACATGCTGCCGCTGCTGCCGCTGGACGGCGGGCACATCGCGGGCGCGGTGTGGGAATCGGTGCGCCGCCACATGGCACGGCTGTTCCGCCGCCCCGACCCCGGCCCGTTCGACGTGGCCAAGCTCATGCCGGTCGCCTACGTGGTCGCGGGGATCTTCATCTGCTTCACCCTGCTGGTGCTCATCGCCGACCTGGTCAATCCCGTACGGATTACCTGATCGGGCTCGTTGGGGTGACCCGTGGGGAGTGATGTGCTGGCCGAGGCCCCGGTGCCGTAACCTCGAAGCCCTGAGAGCCCGCCGATCCCGGGCGGGACGGGACCATGATCCAAACCTTGGGGTTGCTCGCCAGATGACTGCCATCTCGCTCGGAATGCCGTCCGTACCGACCAAGCTCGCCGACCGCCGGGTCAGCCGCAAGATCCAGGTCGGGTCGGTCGCAGTCGGTGGCGACGCTCCTGTCTCGGTGCAGTCGATGACGACGACGGTGACGGCGGACATCGGTGCGACGTTGCAGCAGATCGCGGAGTTGACGGCGTCGGGGTGCCAGATCGTGCGGGTGGCGTGTCCGTCGCAGGATGACGCGGACGCGCTGCCGGTGATCGCGAGGAAGTCGCAGATCCCGGTGATCGCGGACATCCACTTTCAGCCGAAGTACGTGTTCGCGGCGATTGACGCGGGGTGTGCGGCGGTGCGGGTGAATCCGGGGAACATCCGGCAGTTCGACGACAAGGTGAAGGAGATCGCGAAGGCGGCCTCGGATGCCGGGGTGCCGATTCGTATCGGGGTCAACGCGGGGTCGTTGGACAAGCGGTTGCTGGCGAAGTACGGGAAGGCGACGCCGGAGGCGCTGGTGGAGTCGGCGTTGTGGGAGTGTTCGCTGTTCGAGGAGCACGGGTTCCGTGACATCAAGATCTCGGTGAAGCACAACGACCCGGTGGTCATGGTCAACGCGTACCGGCAGCTCGCCGCGCAGTGTGACTACCCGCTGCACCTGGGTGTGACGGAGGCGGGTCCGGCGTTCCAGGGGACGATCAAGTCGGCGGTCGCGTTCGGGGCGCTGTTGAGCGAGGGGATCGGCGACACCATCCGGGTGTCGCTGTCCGCGCCGCCGGCGGAGGAGGTCAAGGTCGGCATCCAGATCCTGGAGTCGCTGAATCTGCGGCAGCGCCGACTGGAGATCGTCTCGTGTCCGTCGTGTGGTCGGGCGCAGGTGGATGTGTACAAGCTGGCGGATCAGGTCACGGCGGGTCTGGACGGTCTTGAGGTGCCGCTGCGGGTCGCGGTCATGGGCTGTGTGGTCAACGGTCCGGGTGAGGCGCGTGAGGCCGACCTCGGTGTGGCGTCGGGCAATGGCAAGGGGCAGATCTTCGTCAAGGGCGAGGTGATCAAGACCGTGCCGGAGTCGAAGATCGTGGAGACCCTGATCGAAGAGGCCATGAAGATCGCCGAACAGATGGAGAAGGACGGCATCGCCTCCGGCGAGCCCGAGGTCAGCGTCGGCTGATCGCGCCGCGGGCGCGTACGGCAGACCGACGCGACGCGGGCCGTGCGGCGCCCCAACCGGCCGGGCACGGCCTCCGCGCGGTCGCACTGCGGACCGCACATCCCGGCGGGAGGTCACCCGCCGGGGTGGCGATGTACAGTGCGGGAATCGAGTCCCCCTGGCCCGCAGGCCCGCAACGGTGAGGCAGACCGACACGTGCTCACGACCACCACCACCAGGGTTCTTGAGCCCGCCGAGCTCGACGCGGCGCTTGCGGTCCTCGACCGCGACCCGGTCTCCAACGCCTTCGTCACCGCCCGCGTCCAGGCCGCGGGCCTCGACCCCTGGCGGCTCGGCGGCGAGATGTGGGGCTGGTACAGCGGCGGACGGCTCGAATCGCTCTGCTACGCCGGGGCCAACCTCGTCCCCGTATGCGCCACCCCCGAGGCCGTCCGCGGCTTCGCCGAACGCGCCCGCCGCTCCGGCCGCCGCTGCTCCTCCATCGTCGGCCCCGCCGAGGCCACCGCCGAACTGTGGTCCCTGCTCGAACCCAGTTGGGGCCCGGCCCGCGAGGTGCGGCCCCGCCAGCCCCTGATGGTCACCACCTCGATGCCCGCCGACGTCGCGCCCGACCCGCTCGTGCGCCGCGTTCGCAAGAGCGAGATGGAGGTGATCATGCCCGCCTGCGTGGCGATGTTCACCGAAGAGGTCGGCGTCTCGCCGCTCGCGGGCGACGGCGGCCTGCTCTACCAGGCCCGCGTCGCCGAACTGGTCGGCACCGGCCGCTCCTTCGCCCGGATCGAGGATGGCCGGGTCGTCTTCAAGGCCGAGATCGGCGCGGCCACCCGGCACGCCTGCCAGATCCAGGGCGTGTGGGTCGCGCCCGAACACCGCGGCCGCGGCCTGTCGGAGACCGGGATGGCGGCCGTCCTCGACTACGCGCTGCGCGAGGTCGCCCCCGTCGTCAGCCTCTACGTCAACGACTACAACGCCGCCGCCCGTGCCGCCTACCGCCGCGTCGGCTTCCAGGAGGTCGGCGCGTTCATGAGCGTGCTGTTCTGAAGCGCGCTGCTCCGGCGCCGCCCGGCCACCCGTTCCGCTCCGCCGCCCAGTAGGGTGCCGCCATGGATGACGTCGTCGTCGGACCGCTCGACCTCGCCGCGCGCGTGGACGACGCCCTGGCCGTACAGGCACTCGCGTTCGGTCTCACGGACGAGGAGATCGGCGTACGGCGCCATATCGTGCTCCGCCATCTCACCAACCCCGGCGCCCGCGCGTTCGGTGCCACCACCGGAACCGGCCGGCTCGTCGGCTTCGCCTACGGCATGCCCAACGACCGTACGCAGTGGTGGTCCACGATCGTCGAACCGTATCTGCGCGCCACCCGCAGCGACGACTGGCTGGACGACTCCTTCGTCGTCACCGAGCTGCACGTCCACCCCGCCTACCAGAACCGCGGCATCGGCCGGTCCCTGATCACCACCCTCACCGACGGCGCCGAACAGCCGCGCAGCATCCTCTCCGCCATCGACACCGAGAGCCCCGCGCGGTGCCTCTACCGCGCCCTGGGTTACCGCGACCTCGCCCGCCGCGTGCTGTTCCCGAGCGCCCCCCGCCCGTACGCCGTGATGGGTGCCCCCCTGCCCCTGCGCCGCCGCTGACCGGACGCGGCCCCACGCCGGGGGCAATAGGTTTCCCGGTTCCCCACCTGGACGGCTAACCTCCTGCCATTCCCTCTCGTACGCAGGAGAAACCCCATGGCTCACGCCGTCCACGCCCAGCGCATGTCCAAGATGATGCTGAAGACGCTGCGCGACGACCCGGCCGACGCCGAGACCGCGAGCCACAAGCTGCTGGTCCGCGCCGGCTACGTCCGCCGCTCCTCCGCCGGGGTGTGGACCTGGCTGCCGCTCGGCAAGAAGGTCCTGGACAACGTCTCCCGGGTGGTGCGCGAGGAGATGGACGCCATCGGCGCCCAGGAGGTCCTGCTGCCCGCCCTGCTGCCGCGCGAGGCGTACGAGGCCAGCGGCCGCTGGGACGAGTACGGCGACCTGCTGTTCCGGCTCAAGGACCGCAAGGGCGCGGACTACCTCCTCGGCCCCACCCACGAGGAGATCTTCACCCAGACGGTCAAGGACCAGTGCACGTCCTACAAGGACCTGCCGGTGATCCTCTACCAGATCCAGACCAAGTACCGGGACGAGGCGCGGCCCCGCTCCGGCGTGCTGCGCGGCCGCGAGTTCCAGATGAAGGACTCGTACTCCTTCGACACCACCGACGAGGGGCTGGCCGAGTCCTACCGGCTGCACCGCGAGGCGTACCGGCGGATCTTCGCCCGCCTCGGCCTGGACTACCGCATCGTCTCGGCCGTCTCGGGCGCGATGGGCGGCTCCGCGTCGGAGGAGTTCCTGGCCCCGGCCGCCGCCGGTGAGGACACCTTCGTCGACTGCCCCAACTGCGACTACGCGGCCAACACCGAGGCGGTCACGGTCACCGTGCCGCCGGTCGAGGGCGTCGCGCACGGCCCGGTCGAGGAACTGGACACCCCCGACACCCCGACCATCGAGACCCTGGCCGAGCACCTGGGCGTCACCGCCTCCGCCACTCTGAAGAACCTCCTGGTCAAGGTCGACGGCGAGATCACGGCCGTGGGCGTGCCCGGCGACCGGGAGGTCGACCTCGGCAAGCTGGCCGAGCATCTGGCGCCCGCGATCGTGGAGTTGGTGACGGCGGAGGACTTCGCCGACCGGCCCGACCTCGTCCGCGGCTACGTCGGCCCGCAGGGCCTGGCCGGCACGGCGTTCCGCTACCTCGCCGACCCGCGCGTGGCCCCCGGCACCGCGTGGGTGACCGGCGCCAACAAGCCCGACACGCACGCGAAGAACGTGGTCTGCGGCCGGGACTTCGAGGTCGACCAGTACCTCGACGTGGTCGTCGTCGAACCGGGCGACCCGTGCCCCGAGTGCGGCGCCGGCATCGAACTGGACCGGGCCATCGAGATCGGCCACATCTTCCAGCTCGGCCGCAAGTACGCCGACACCTTCCAGTTGGACGTGCTCGGCCAGGAGGGCAAGCCGGTCCGCGTCACTATGGGCTCGTACGGCATCGGCGTCTCCCGCGCCGTCGCCGCGCTCGCCGAGCAGACCCACGACGAGTCCGGCCTGTGCTGGCCACGCGAGATCGCCCCGGCCGACGTCCACGTCGTGGCGGCGGGCAAGGCGCTGCAGACCGAACTCGCCCTGGAAATCGGCGAGAAGCTGGCCGCGTCGGGCGTACGCACGCTGGTGGACGACCGGGCGGGCGTCTCGCCGGGGGTGAAGTTCACCGACGCCGAGCTGATCGGCGTGCCCACGATCCTGGTGGTGGGCCGCGGCGCCAAGGACGGCCGCGTCGAGGTGAAGGACCGCCGGACGGGCGAACGCGAGGACCTGACGGTGGACGAGGCGGTGGACCGGCTGGTGGCGTCCGTGGCGTAACGGCCTCCCGGCGGTGCGCCTCCCGGCGAGGGGCCGTGGGCGATGCTGTGCGGCGCCGTACGGGTGCGTCTGCCCGGTGGCTGGGGGCGCCCGCGCCGGTGCCCGGCTCGGGGCCGCCGCCGGATACCTGGGGTGCCCCCGCTGCCCCGCTAGCCGGCGCCGCGCGTGCGCGGTGCGCGCTGGTCGTGGCTGGGTCGGGGCCGCCGCCGGGTACCTCCTCGGTCGGCGAACCTGCTGCCGTACCGCGGGGTACGGGGCGAGATGTTCGCCGCGCTGCGGGGGCACCCGCCACGTCCCCTTCCGCCGGACGCGCGACTGCCCGCCGGTAGCCCTGCGCGTCACCAGTCGCGTGCCGCCACCGCCAGTGCTGCGACGGTCTCGGAGGACTGGCGAGGCGCGGTGCCAGTCCGCCGCTCGCGTCACCGGTCGCCGCCGCTGCGACCGTCGGTGGCGTCCCCGGACATCGGTCCGGCGTCCGGCCGGAGCACGCGTGGAGAAGCGGTCCCGAAGCCGGTTGGTACGGGGGCCAGCCCCCACCGGCGGTCAGCCGCCCGACGGGCGGGAGGGGGCGCGTCGGGGTGCCCCCGCAGCGCGGCGAACATCTTGCCGGTGACCTTGCGGATGGGCAGTAGGTTCGCCGACCGAGGAGGTACCCCAGAGCGACCCCGACCCCGCCACGAGGCGCCCGCGCCGGGGCAACCACGGCACCATGCACACGGCGCCGGGGGCAACCACGGCACCGCGCACACCGTGCAGGGGCAACCACGGCACCCCGCACACACCCCACGGCCCCTCGCCGGGAGGCGTCACAGCCAGCCCGCGAACTCCAGTAGCAGTTCGCCGCGCCTGCGGTTTCCGACCGCGGCATGCCGCAGCCCCGAGTCCACCGCCCGGAACAGCGTCCAGCCGCGCAGCCGGTCACGGTCCACGTCCAGGGAGTCCGCCAGCTTGGCGACCCGGCGGCGGACGGCGCCGCTCGGCCCGGGACCTGCCGCCACGTCCTCGAACCGGTCGAGCACCAGCCCCGCCAGGTCGTACGCGTGCTCGCCGACCACCGGCGCCGGGCCGACCGCGAGCCACGGCGCGCGCTCCCCGGCCAGCACCTTGGCCTGCCGGAAGTCGCCGTGCAGCAGCACCTGTTCGGGCGGGCTCGCCACCAGCTCCGTACGCAGCGTCAGGGCCTCCTCCAGCAGCGGGCGCGCGTCCACCGCCCAGCCGCCCGCGCCCAACACCCGCAGCGTCTCGGTACTGCCGTCCGTCAGCTCCGCGACCGTGGGGAACGCGTGTCCGGAGGGCGGTGCCACCCACAGCTTGCGGACCGTGCCCGCCGCCTCCAGCAGCGCCTTGGCCTCCGGGAGCGACCGCAGCGACACCGCGCTGTGCAGCCGCTCCAGCAGCAGTGCGCCGGTCCCCGGATCGGCGCGCAGCAGACGCACCGCACCCCAGCCGTCCCAGACACCAAGGGCCTCCCGCTCGTGTCCGGCCGCGGGGCCGGGCACCGGGAACTTCAGCGCCGCCGGGGTGCCGTCCGCCTGCCGTACGAGGACGACGAGGCTGCCGAGGCCCCCCGGGGTCTGGACCCGTTCCGGCGTCAGCTCCCAGTCGGCCAGCTGCTGCCGGGCGGTCGCGGGCAGGTTCGCGAGCCAGGCCATCGCCGGGCTGTCGGGGTCCTTGCTCAGCGCGTTCAGCAGCCGCTGCGGCGGATCGATACGGACGGTGTCCCGGCCGCCGGGCTGCGGTCCTGCTGCCATTCCTGAGCTGTCCCCTCACCACTCGTCATTTCACGTTCTGTCTTGGTTCCCGCCGGGCTTCGTCCCGCCCGGCGGCTCATGGCGCGCGCAACGCGTCACGGCACGTCGTCACGCGTCATGTCGTCGCGCGTCACAGCGCGCCCGCGGCGCCACTGGGGGACGCGGACGGGCCGGTCGGCGCGGTGCGTTCGGCGAGCCCAGGGAAGGCTACGCCGCTGCCGCGCCACCGCACCGCCCGGACCGCCGCCTCGCGCAGGGCGGCGGCCGCCTCGCGCCGCAGGGTCCCGTCGGCGGACCGGACGAGGTCGGCGTAGACGGCGGCCACCCGGTGCTCCAGCTCGGCGGCCAGCCGTACGGCGGCGGCCGCGTCCGGCACCGGGAACGGCAGGGCGTACGCGGCGGCCGCGGCGACCGGGGTGCCGCCCAGGTCCCGCACGGTCCGCTGGAGCGCGTCGCGGCGGGCGCGGTGTGCGGCGTAGCAGTCACGCGCCTGCCGCAGCCGGTCGTCGCCGATCCGGCCGCCGACGACACCGTAGCCGTAGACCGCCGCGTGTTCGGCCGCCAGCGCGGCCTGAGCGGCCTTCAGCACGTCCGCCTCCGCCGCGTCCCGCCGCCGTCGGTTCCCCTGCCCCCTGACCGCGCTCATGAGACGCCTTCCGTGAGCAGATACGCGTGGGCCGCCCCGCAGGCCGCGACCGACGCCAGCAGCCGGGCGAGTTCACCGGGGGCGGAGGCCAGGGCGGCGGTGCGCGCGTCGGCGGTGAGCCGCTCGGCCTGCGCGAGGACGGCGAGGGCCTGCTCCGGCGTCCCGGGCACGCCCGGCGGCCGGGGTGCGGATGTGTCACCGCCCGGGGAGACGCCGGCGCTTGGCGAGGCGGCGCGGCCCGGAGGCGAGGCGGCGGCGGGGGAGCCGGACCGCGCGCCGCCGGAGCCCGCGAACGCCTGCGCGTGCCGCGCGGTCTCCGCGCGCAGCGGCCGCAGCCGGTCGGCCAGCACCGGATGGGCCGCCGAGGTCGCGTCGTACCGTGCCAGCAGCACCAGGCTGTCCCGCTCGGCGCGCGCCCGCAGCCGGTCGGCGGCCGCGGTCCGGCCGGCCCGGTCGGACCCCGCGTCGGCGGCGCCCGAGCATCCGGCCAGCAGGACGGCGGCACCGGCCGCCCCACCGGCCAGCAGCAGGTCTCGTCTGTGCGGGCGGTCGGTGTCCCGCTGATGGGTGGTGGGCGGCACGGTCCTCTTTCCTGACGTCCTGGCGGGCGGTCCTGGTACGGCGCCGGGGTCGCCGGGCGTCGAACGGGAGCGTCCGGGGCGGAACGATCACCGCAGGCGAGCGTACCCATGACGGCCGCGCCCGCCGTGGCGGCCCCGCCGCAACCGCCCACGAGCCGACGCGGGCAGCCGAATCGTCAGCCGCCCACCGGAGCGGATAGGCTTTGACCGACACGCGACCTTCCCACAACAGCACACGCGGCCGAGGAGTCACCCGGATGAGCACCACCCAGAGCGAAAGGCTGCGCGGACTGCTGGAACCGCTGGTCAGCGCCCGAGACCTGGATCTGGAAGAGGTCGAGCTGACCCCCGCTGGGAAGCGGCGCGTGCTGCGGATCGTGGTGGACTCCGACGACGGCGTGCAGCTGGACGCGTGTGCGGAGCTGAGCCGGGCGGTCTCCGAGGCACTCGACGCCTCGGACGCCATGGGAGCCACCCCGTACGTGCTGGAGGTCACCTCGCCCGGCGCGGACCGTCCCCTGACCGAGCAGCGGCACTACCGCCGCGCCGTCGGCCGGCTCATCAAGGCCCAGCTCGCCGAGGGCGGCGAGCTGGTGGCACGGGTGGTCGCCGTGGACGACGAGGCCGTGGACCTGGAGGTCCCGGGCCTGAAGGGCCGTAAGCCCACCGCCCGCCGACTGGCCTTCACCGAGATCTCCAAGGCCCGGGTGGAGATCGAGTTCAGCCGCAAGGCCGAGAAGAGCGACGCCGCCGAGCACGGCGACGAGAGCAAGAACGACGAGAGCAAGGAGGAGGCGTAGCCGTGGACATCGACATGAGTGCCCTGCGGGGTCTGGTTCGGGAGAAGGAGATCTCGTTCGACCTGCTGGTCGAGGCGATCGAGTCGGCCCTCCTCATCGCCTACCACCGCACCGAGGGAAGCCGCCGGCGGGCCCGCGTGGAGCTGGACCGGAACACCGGCCATGTCACGGTGTGGGCGAAGGAGAACCCGGAGGACCTCACGGACCTGCCGGAGGGCGAGGAGCCGCGCGAGTTCGACGACACCCCGTCCGGTTTCGGCCGGATCGCGGCGATGACCGCGAAGCAGGTCATTCTGCAGCGGCTGCGCGACGCCGAGGAGGAGATCACCTTCGGCGAGTACGCGGGACGTGAGGGCGATGTCGTCTCGGGCATCGTCCAGCAGGGCAAGGACCCCAAGAACGTCCTCGTCGACATCGGCAAGCTGGAAGCGATCCTGCCGGTGCAGGAGCAGGTGCCGGGCGAGGACTACAGCCATGGCACGCGTCTGCGGTGTTACGTCGTTCGGGTGGTCAAGGGCGTGCGCGGCCCGTCGGTGACCCTCTCGCGCACCCACCCCAATCTCGTGAAGAAGCTCTTCGCGATGGAGGTCCCGGAGATCGTGGACGGGTCGGTGGAGATCGCCGCGATCGCCCGTGAGGCCGGCCACCGCACCAAGATCGCCGTGCGGTCCACGCGTTCGGGCCTGAACGCCAAGGGTGCCTGCATCGGCCCGATGGGCGGCCGGGTGCGTGCCGTCATGGCCGAGCTGCACGGCGAGAAGATCGACATCGTGGACTGGTCGGACGACCCGGCCGATCTGGTGGGGCACGCGCTGTCCCCCGCTCGGGTGAGCAAGGTCGAGATCGTGGACCTGGCGGCCCGCTCCGCGCGGGTCACCGTGCCCGACTACCAGCTGTCGCTCGCCATCGGCAAGGAAGGGCAGAACGCCCGGCTCGCCGCCCGGCTCACCGGGTGGCGGATCGACATCCGCCCCGACACCGAGCAGCCCGCATAAGTGCCCGGCGCCGGTCACCGGGCGCGCTGCCCGGTGACCGGCGGACGGTAACCGAAGAACAACCGTGCGTCGAATAACCCGTAGGGGTGAGCTTGGCGCGGGGAGGTAGACTTACCAGTGTCTGGCCGGACGAACGTCCCAGCATGCCCGGAGCGCACCTGCATCGGCTGCCGGGAGCGGGCGGCCAAACAGGATCTGCTGCGTATGGCGGTGGTCGGGGACGACGTGGTCCCCGACGATCGCGGTACGCTGCCCGGTCGGGGTGCGTATGTGCACCGCGACCCCGCCTGTATCGACCTGGCGGTACGTCGCCGGGCGTTCTCCCGGGCCTTTCGAGGCAGGGGAGCGCCCGATGCCGCGGCCTTGCGCCGGTACGTCGAGCAGGCAGCACCGTAAGAAGAGAACGGCACGGGACACCGTGCGGTCAGGTACCTCGCGAGTCGGAAGTAGGTCGAGATTGCGATGAGCACTCGATGAGTACGCGATGAGTACGCCCATGAAGTAGCGACGGTCCGGCGGAACCCGGACCTAAAAGGAGCGAAGTGGCTAAGGTCCGGGTATACGAACTCGCCAAGGAGTTCGGAGTGGAGAGCAAGGTCGTCATGGCCAAGCTCCAAGAACTCGGTGAATTTGTACGTTCGGCGTCCTCGACGATCGAGGCGCCGGTTGTTCGCAAGTTGACTGACGCTTTCCAGCAGGGCAGTGGTTCCGGCCGCGCCGCTGGCAAGCCCGCGGCGCCGCGCAAGGCGTCGCCCGCAAAGCCTTCCGCCGCGCCGTCCCCGGCGCAGGCTGGGGGCACCTCCCCTGCCGCCAAGGCAGTGGGGGACCGTCCCGCCGCCCCCAAGCCTCCGACGCCCGGCCCCAAGCCGGCCGCCGCCGAGGCCCCTCAGGGTGGCACTCCCGCCGCGGCGCCCGCCCCGGGCCCGCGTCCGACGCCCGGCCCCAAGGCGCCGATGCCCGGCCCGAAGCCGGCTCCGGCCGCCCCGGCGCCGGCCCAGCCCGAGTTCACCGCCCCGCCGGCGGCGCCCTCGGCTCCCAAGCCCGCCGCGGCCCGGCCCGGTGCCGGCCCCGCCAAGCCCGGTGCCCCCGGCCCGCGCCCCGGCGCCCGTCCCGGTGGTGCCCCCGGCGGCCGTGACCAGGACCGTCCCGGCGGTCGTGGTGAGCGCGCTCCGCGTCCCGGCGGCCAGGGTGCTCCGCGCCCCGGCGCTCGCCCGGCCGGTCCGCGCCCCGGTAACAACCCCTTCACCTCCGGCGGCTCCACCGGCATGGCGCGCCCGCAGGCGCCCCGTCCCGGCGGTGCTCCGCGCCCCGGCGGCCAGGCCGGCCCCGGCGGTCCTCGCCCCGGTGGCGAGCGCCAGGGCGGTCCGCGTCCGCAGGGTCCGGGCGGCGCCCGTCCCACCCCGGGCGGTATGCCGCGGCCGCAGGGCGGTGCCGGCGGTCCCCGTCCCGGTGGCGGTCCCGGCGGCGCGCGTCCGAACCCGGGCATGATGCCGCAGCGTCCCGCTGCCGGCCCGCGCCCCGGCCCCGGTGGCGGTGGCCGCGGTCCCGGCGGTGCCGGTCGTCCCGGTGGCGGCGGTCGTCCGGGCGGCGGCGGCTTCGCCGGCCGTCCGGCAGGTCCCGGCGGCGGCGGTCGTCCCGGTGGCGGCGGCGGCTTCGCCGGTCGTCCCGGTGGCGGTGGCCCCGGTGGCGGCGGTGGCGGCGGCGGCTTCGGCGGTCGTCCCGGCTTCGGCGGTCGTCCGGGTGGTCCCGGTGGCCGCGGTGGCACGCAGGGTGCGTTCGGCCGTCCCGGCGGTCCGGCGCGTCGTGGCCGCAAGTCGAAGCGGCAGCGGCGCCAGGAGTACGAGGCCATGCAGGCCCCGTCCATCGGCGGCGTGATGCTGCCGCGCGGCAAGGGCGAGACCGTCCGGCTGTCGCGTGGTGCGTCTCTCACCGACTTCGCGGAGAAGATCAACGCCAACCCGGCGTCGCTGGTCCAGGTGATGTTCAACCTGGGCGAGATGGTCACCGCGACCCAGTCCGTCTCCGACGAGACGCTGCAGCTGCTCGCCGACGAGATGAACTACAACATCGAGATCGTCAGCCCGGAGGAGGAGGACCGCGAGCTTCTCGAGTCCTTCGACATCGAGTTCGGCGAGAACGAGGGCGGCGAGGAGATGCTCGTCGCGCGTCCGCCGGTGGTGACCGTCATGGGTCACGTCGACCACGGTAAGACGCGACTGCTGGACGCGATCCGCAAGACGAACGTCATCGCGGGCGAGGCCGGCGGCATCACCCAGCACATCGGTGCCTACCAGGTCTCGACCGAGGTCAACGACGAAGAGCGCAAGATCACCTTCATCGACACCCCGGGTCACGAGGCGTTCACCGCCATGCGTGCCCGCGGTGCCAAGTCGACCGACATCGCGATCCTCGTGGTGGCGGCCAACGACGGTGTGATGCCCCAGACGATCGAGGCGCTGAACCACGCCAAGGCGGCCGACGTGCCGATCGTGGTCGCGGTCAACAAGATCGACGTCGAGGGCGCTGACCCGACGAAGGTGCGCGGCCAGCTCACCGAGTTCGGTCTGGTGGCCGAGGAGTACGGCGGCGACACCATGTTCGTCGACATCTCCGCCAAGCAGGGGCTGCACATCGACGAGCTGCTGGAGGCCGTCGTCCTCACCGCCGACGCCTCGCTCGACCTGCGGGCCAACGCCGAGCAGGACGCGCAGGGCATCGCGATCGAGGCCCACCTCGACCGCGGCCGCGGCGCCGTGGCCACCGTGCTCGTCCAGCGCGGCACCCTGCGGGTCGGTGACACCATGGTCGCCGGCGACGCGTACGGCCGTGTCCGGGCGATGCTCGACGACAACGGCAACCACCTCGAAGAGGCGGGTCCGTCGACGCCGGTCCTGGTGCTCGGTCTGACCAACGTGCCGGGCGCGGGCGACAACTTCCTCGTCGTCGACGAGGACCGCACCGCCCGCCAGATCGCCGAGAAGCGCGCCGCGCGCGAGCGCAACGCCGCGTTCGCCAAGCGCACCCGCCGGGTGTCGCTGGAGGACCTGGACAAGGTGCTCAAGGCCGGCGAGGTGCAGCAGCTCAACCTCATCATCAAGGGCGACGCGTCCGGTTCGGTCGAGGCCCTGGAGTCCTCGCTGCTCCAGCTCGACGTCGGCGACGAGGTCGACCTGCGCGTCCTGCACCGCGGTGTGGGTGCGGTCACCGAGACCGACATCGACCTGGCGACCGGCTCCGACGCCATCGTCATCGGCTTCAACGTGCGCGCCGAGGGGCGTGCCACGCAGATGGCCGAGCGCGAGGGCGTGGACGTCCGCTACTACTCGGTCATCTACCAGGTGATCGAGGAGATCGAGGCGGCCCTGAAGGGCATGCTCAAGCCGGAGTACGAAGAGGTCGAGCTCGGTACGGCGGAGATCCGCGAGGTCTTCCGCTCGTCCAAGCTGGGCAACATCGCGGGTGTTCTCATCCGCTCCGGCGAGGTCAAGCGGAACACCAAGGCGCGCCTCATCCGCGACGGCAAGGTCATCGCGGAGAACCTCAACATCGAGGGCCTGCGCCGCTTCAAGGACGACGTCACCGAGATCCGCGAAGGCTTCGAGGGCGGTATCAACCTCGGAAACTTCAACGACATCAAGGTCGACGACGTCATCGCGACCTACGAGATGCGCGAGAAGCCCCGCGGCTGATCCGTATCGCGTCAGTCGGGGCCGGTCGGTGGGACGCAAATCCCGTCGATCGGCCCCGGCCGTTGCGTGTACGGTGCTGATGTCCCTGCCAAGCGGTGGCAGCGGACGCAGACGAGGCCCCACGGGTGGCTACACCCGCTCCATATGTATGTAGGGACGCTGTCCTTCGACATCCTCCTCGGCGACGTACGGTCGCTGAAGGAGAAACGCTCCGTCGTCCGCCCGATCGTCGCCGAGCTCCAGCGCAAGTACGCGGTGAGCGTGGCGGAGGTCGGCGACCAGGACCTGTACCGCCGGACCAGGATCGGTCTGGCGGTGGTGTCCGGGGACACGGAGCACATCAGAGACGTACTGGACCGCTGCGAGCGCTTCGTCGCCGCACGGCCGGAAGTGGAGCTGCTGTCGGTTCGGCGGCGGTTCCATGGCGACCATGACGACTGACCACGGGCGTCAGGGCGCCGACTGTGCTGACCTGGGGGGGTAACCCCCAGACCCCCAGCCAGGAAAAGACAGTGGAAGACAAGAAGGAGACGGACCAGTGGCCGACAATGCGCGGGCGAAGAGGCTGGCAGACCTCATCCGGGAGGTGGTCGCCCAGAAGTTGCAGCGCGGCATCAAGGACCCGCGGCTCGGTTCGCACGTGACCATCACGGACACCCGGGTCACCGGCGACCTGCGGGAGGCGACCGTCTTCTACACGGTCTACGGCGACGACGAGGAGCGGGCCAGCGCGGCCGCCGGACTGGAGAGCGCCAAGGGCATCCTGCGCTCCGAGGTCGGCCGGGCCGCCGGGGTGAAGTTCACCCCGACGCTCACCTTCGTGGCCGACGCCCTGCCGGAGACCGCCCGGACGATCGAGGACCTGCTCGACAAGGCGCGGGCCTCGGACGCCAAGGTGCGCGAGGCGTCCTCGGGCGCCACGTTCGCCGGCGAGGCCGACCCGTACCGCAAGCCGGGCGACGAAGAGGACGGCGCAGCCGCGGAATGAAGCGCAAGCCAACCGGACCGGACGGCCTTGTCATCGTCGACAAGCCGTCCGGCTTCACTTCCCATGACGTCGTCGCCAAGATGCGCGGCATCGCCCGCACCCGCCGGGTCGGGCACGCGGGCACCCTGGACCCGATGGCGACCGGCGTGCTCGTCCTCGGCATCGAGAAGGCGACCCGGCTGCTCGGGCACCTGGCGCTCACCGAGAAGGAGTACGAGGCGACGATCCGGCTCGGTCAGACGACCGTGACGGACGACGCCGAGGGAGAGGTCACCGGGTCCGTGGACGCGGGCGCGGTGGAGCTGGGCGCCGTCCGGGACAGCATCGCCGCCCTGACCGGCGACATCCAGCAGGTGCCCTCGAAGGTCAGCGCCATCAAGATCGACGGGAAGCGGTCCTACAAGCGGGCGCGGGAGGGCGAGGACTTCGAACTGCCCGCCCGCCCGGTGACCGTCTCGGCGTTCGTGCTGCACGACCACCGTGTGGCGGAGGCGGCGGACGGCACCACCGTCCTCGACCTCGATGTGACGGTCGCGTGCTCCTCGGGGACATACATCCGGGCCCTGGCGCGTGATCTCGGGAGCGCGCTCGGGGTCGGCGGCCATCTGACCGCGCTGCGGCGGACGCGGGTGGGCCCGTACGGCCTGGACGCGGCCCGGACGCTGCCGCAGTTGCAGGAGTCGCTGCGGGTGATGCCGATCGCCGAGGCGGCGGCGGCCGCGTTCCCGCGCTGGGACGTGGACGAGGAGCAGGCCCGACTGCTGAGCAACGGCGTACGGATCCGCGTCCCGGCGGCGGTGGCCGAGGGCGGAGGCGCGGGGACGGAAGGCGGCGCCGGGCCGGTCGCGGTCTTCGCACCGGACGGCCGCTTCCTCGCGCTGATCGAGGAGCACGGCGGCAAGGCGAAGTGCCTGGCGGTGTTCGCGTAGCCGTACGTGGGCGAGGGCCTGGAAGACGTGGGCGAGAGCCTGGCAGTACGGGTTCGTGAACGTGGGGCGGGCGGCGTGGGAGCGGGAGCGCCGCCCGCCCCACGTTGCTGTCCCGCGGCGGTGTCTTTATCCCCGCATGGCGGGTGATTCACCCCATCGGCTAGGCGCTCGGAGCGAACCCCGGGAGTGCGAGGGGGCGTGTTCCCCGGGCGCTCTGTCCCAGTGATCGACTCCTGCCTACCGTCGAAGCACGGGCAACACGCACAAGGGTGCGAGTGCGAGTGCGAGCGGCGCGAGAGGCGGGTGCGGGGGATGGGGACGCGACCGGCCGGTACGGACGGGGCGCTGGTGTACGTCCGCGATCTGGCCGGGAGGCCCCGCGGCACGGGGTTCCTCGCCGACGACCGGGGCACCCTGGTCACGAGCCATGAGGCCGTGGACGGGCTGGCCCGTCTCGTGCTCGTGGCCGCCACCGGGGTGACCCGCCTGGTCGAGGCCGACGCGGTCACCGCGCTGCCGGAGGCGGACCTCGCCTTCGTACGGACCGAGGGGCTGGGTGTTCCGCCGCTCGCCGTCGCCGCGGCCGACACGCTCCCCCCGGGGACGGCCGTGCGACTGCGGGCCGGAGACTGGCGGGACGCGAGCGTGGCCGGCGGCGGCGCGGTGACGTATGCGGCCACCGACCGTTTCCACCGGATCGGCATGGCGTGGGAGCTGGCCCTCGCGGACGGGGAGCGGCTCGGGCTGGGCGGGGACGCGGCGGGTGCCCCGGTCCTCGACGCGCGGACGGGCGCGGTCGTCGCGGTCCTGGCCACCGCCGTGCACGCGGCGCAGTTCCACTTCGCTGTTCCGCCGAGCGGCAAGGCGGGCGGCTTCGCGATCCCACTGCGGACCACGGCCGCGGCCGACCCGGGCGGCCCCCTCGCGGCGCTCCTCGACCGCAATGCCGCGACCGTGCCCGCGTACGGACCCGACCTGAACCTGGCGGGCGTGCTGCGGATCACGGCGAGGTCCGTACCCGGGGAGGCGGAGCGGGGACCGGGGCACGCTGAGGCGGAGGAAGGCGGCCCCGTCGAGCGGCCGGAGATCAGTGATGAATTCGACCGCTTCACGACAGGGGCACACGCCGGGGCAGGGGCACCGGTAGCGGTAGCTGAGCCCGGGCGGGGGGCTGGGGCCGAAGCCGTGTCCCGGTCCGCGAACGCGCGCCCGGGAGACGGCGCGGGCGGGCCCGTCGGCGGGGGCGGGGCTCCGGCGGCCGTAGGGGCGCTCGCAGGCGGGCCCCGGTCTCCGGAGACCGGGCCCGGGCCGAGGGCAGGGTTCCGGACCTGGTCCGGGGACCGGCCCCCGGGTGGCGCCGGATCGGTGTTCCGCTCCGGAGATGACGGGCGCCCGGGCGGGGCCGCGGTGTGGTCGGGGGAGCCCTCCCTTGAAGCGTGCCCTCCGGGCGCGTGCGCGGAGGCCGTCGTGCTCGGCCTCGTCGGTGATCCGGGCTCCGGCCGTACGACGGAGCTGGCGGCCCTCGCCGCCCGCCGCGCACGCGGATCCGCCCCGGCGCCCACGGTGTGGCTGCGCGGCGCCGACCTGCGGGCAGACGACGGCAGCGTCCGTGACGCGGTGGAGCGCGCCCTGCGCTCGGCCGCCCGTACCGTCGCCTCGTCCGCCTCGTCCGCCTCGTCCGCCTCGTCCGCCCCGGCCAGCGCGGCGGCGGCCGTCGTCTGCGACGCGTCGCAGACGAGGCCCCAGTCGATCGCGGAGGTGGCGCGCGCCGCGGGCCGCCCCCTGCTCGTCCTCCTCGACAGCCCCGAGGAGATGCCGCTGCCGCTGGCCGACCGGCTGGCCGGGTGGGCGGCGGACACCGCCTCGTGGCTGCGCGCGGTCGGCGCCCGGCTCGTCCTCGCCTGCCGCCCAGAACACTGGGAGCGCATGGGCTCACTCTTCCCGGAAGGGACGCTCTACCGCTCCCGCCGGGCGGCCGCCGCCGGCCCGCCCGGCGCACCGGCCCGCCCGCTGCCCGACTGCCTGCGCCTAGGCGACCTCGCGCCCCGGCAGGCGGAAGTGGCCCGGGCACGGTACGGCCTCCCCACCGACGCCGTCGCCGCTCCGGACGACCGCCATCCGCTCACCCTTCGGCTCGCCGCCGAGGTGTACGCCGCGTTCCCGGAGCACGACGGCGGAGCGGGCGCGGGACCGCTGGCCGGGCGTCCGGTCCCCGGGACGGATCGTGCCGCACCGCCCGGCCGCCGGGAGGTCTTCGCCGCCTATCTCGACCTCGTATGCCTGCGCGTGGCGGAGCGCTTGGCTCCCGCCAGGTCTCAGCGGCGCGCCGCGACCGTGTGCCGCCTGGCGGCGAAGGTGTCGGGACGCGTGCACGAGGCCGCGCGCCGCTGCCTGGGTTCCGGCCTGGGGGAACTGGACCGTGAATCCTTCGAGGAGCTCTTTCCGCGGTGTACGGGTTGGGCGTCCGCCGTGCTGGACGAAGGGCTGATGCTGCCCGCGGGCGACGGATACCGCTTCGTGTACGAGGAGTTCGGGGACTGGCTCCAAGGCGGGCACGTCGACGTGGACGCGGCGCTGCGGGTGCTGGTCCACCGCTGGCGTACCCCGGCGTACGACCCGGGCGCGGCGCGCGAGAACCCCTGCGGTGCCGGCGGGGTGGTGCGGGCGCGGCCCCCCTTACCGGACCTTGGCGCGCGCCCGCTGCCGACGCCCCGCCACCGCATCGGTCCCTTACTTCACGCCCTGCTCCTGCTCGACCGGCGCCGCGAACACGCCGAACTGGCCGATCGGCTCCGGCATTTGCTGGATGCCCTGGACTCCTTCGCCGACGCGTCCGCGTCCTTCGCCGCCGCCTCCTCCGCCTCCGATGCCGATGTCCCACCCCCGGATGCCGCCGACGGGGAGTGGTGGGCGGCACGCCTGCTGAGCGAGGTGCTGCTGCGGGTGCCGGACGCCGGTCCGTACCTGGACGTGCTGAAGGCGCTCGCCGAGCGGATCGTGCTGCGTACGGTGTTGAGGGCCGGGTCCGGACGGGACCCGGGGTACGACGGCCTCCGCGCCGCCGGAACCGGGACTCCCGCCGATCCGTTCCGCGGCCCCGGATCGGCCGAGCGCCCGGCCTCGGTGCGGGCCACTGCCTGGGTGGCGCGCCCGCGTACGGCCGCCGGCGCGGCGGCACTCCCGGCGGCGGCCACCGCCTGTGCGGCGAGTGCGGCGGGCGCCGACCGTGCGGCCGGTGCCGCACACGAAGCCCGTACCGCCCGTGCAGCCGGTCCCGCCAGTGCCGACCTCAGTGCCGTTGGCGCCCGTGCGCCCCGTGCCGACCGGGGAATCGGCGCCTTCGGGGAGTTCGGGCCCTGGTTCTGGTCGCGGCTGCCGCTGGGCGCCGCCGAACGCCTCGACCTGTTGCGCCGCCTCATCCCCGCCGACGGGCCGGCCGCCGCCCCCGCTGCCGCCCGGGCGACGCCCGACCGCTTCCTGACCGCCGCCGCGTCGCTGCTCGCCGCCGAGCCCCGCGCCGTACAGCCGCTGCTGTGCCACTGGTTCACCGACGAACGGCCCCTGGCCGTGTCCGTACCCCTGAGCCCGGGAGATCCGCGGCCCACCGTCGCCGCGGCCGCGCAGGCCCTGCTGCACACCCATCGCCGCCGGGCCGTCGACGATCTGGTGGAAGTGCTCGCCGACACCGCCCACCCCCGCGCGCACGAACTGCTCGTCGCCCTGGCCGAGGACGAGCCGTCCGCGGTCTGCCGGGCCGTCGACCGGTGGGCGCGCGACGAGCGGACGGAGCGCCATGCGGCGGCAGCGGCGTATGGACCGCTCGTCGCGACCTGGGCGCGCACGGAGGCCGACCGGCTGCTGCTGCGCCAGGCCGCGCTCGCGCTCCTGGGCCGGCCGGGCGACCGCACCCCGCGCGGTGCGGCGCTCGCGCTCCTGGTGCGCGATCCCGCGACGCGATCCCGATATCTGCCGCAGGCGGTCGCACGCTTCTCCCACGGCGATCCGCATCTGCCGCCGCACGCGCTCGCGGTGGCCCTGGAGACCCACCCGGAACTGGTGTTCGCGGCATTCCGGGAACGGCTCAACGAGCCAGTCGAGGCACGCGAGCCGGGCGAGGCACGCGAGCCGGGCCGGGTGGTGCGCGACGTACTCCGTACGCTCGCCGGCTTCACCGCCCCGGCGCTCGCCGGCCGCGCCGCCGTACTGGTGCGGGAACTGGCCCGGCACCGTCCGGAGAGCGCACGATACGTGGCCGCGTTCGTCGACCGCCGGCTGGAACAGGGCCCCTGCGCCCGGGCGGTCCTCTTTCCGCTCGTCGTGGACCTGTTGCGGGGCGACGCGGCACAGGTGCGGCACGCGCTGGTGCCCGTGCTGGCGGCGCGGGGGAGCCGAGCCTCGCGCCCGCTGCGGGAGGAACTGCTGGAAGAGCTGCTCCAGGTGCTGCTGGAACGCGAACGCTTCGGACCGCGCGGGATCGGCGAACCGCCCGCGTCCGGGCCGCCGGGGCTCGGGGAACCCGGGTTTTGGCCGTCCGCCGTCGGCTGCGGCAACGCCGCGGTGCTGGACGCGTTGCTGTGCGCGGTCGCCGAGGGCACGGCGTGGCGCGGGGAGGCCCGCTCACGGGATCTCGTGCACCGTACGGGCATGCTGCTGATCCGTACGCCGGAAGGCGCGGCGCGCTTCGACCGGCTGGTGGCGCGGCTCGCGCGCGAGGTGCCGGGCTTCGCGCGCCTGGTGCGCGGCTGGCTGGAGTCGGCTCCCGAGCACTGGCTGGCGGTCGTGGGGCCGAGCGCGCGCCGGGTGTGCGAGGCGCTCGGGGAGTGATACGTGCCACAGGAGTGGCCGGAGAGGCCGGGCACGGCCGGAGCAGAGGCGCGGGAGACCCGAGAGAAGCCCGGGAGAAGCCCGAGGGACGCCCGCGCGATGCCGTCGGCAGGGGCGGGGCATGGCTGGCCGATGCGGGTCCCGGAGCGAGGGCATGGCAGTCTTAGACCTGCGAAGTCGACAGACAAAGGTTCGGTTCGGGCGAGGAGCGGGCACAGTGCAGCGCTGGCGTGGCTTGGAGGACATCCCCGAGGACTGGGGACGCAGCGTCGTCACCATCGGCTCCTACGACGGGGTGCACCGCGGGCACCAGCTGATCATCGGCCGTGCGGTGGCGCGGGCGCGTGAGCTCGGCGTACCGGCGGTGGTGGTCACCTTCGATCCGCACCCGAGCGAAGTCGTACGGCCCGGCAGCCACCCGCCGCTGCTCGCCCCGCACCACCGCCGCGCGGAACTGATGGCGGAACTGGGCGTGGACGCGGTCCTCATCCTGCCGTTCACCACCGAGTTCTCGCAGCTCACACCGGCTGACTTCGTGGTGAAGGTGCTCGTCGACAAGTTGCACGCGCGGCTTGTCGTCGAAGGCCCGAACTTCCGCTTCGGCCACCGGGCCGCCGGAAACGTCGCCCTCCTCGAAGAACTGGGCCGTACCTACGACTACGAGGTCGAGGTCATCGACCTGTACGAGCGCGGTACGGCGGGCGGCGGCGAGCCGTTCTCCTCCACGCTGACCCGCAGGCTGGTCGCGGCGGGCGACGTCGCGGGGGCGATGGAGGTCCTGGGGCGGCCGCACCGCGTCGAGGGCGTGGTGGTGCGCGGCGCGCAGCGCGGGCGGGAGCTGGGCTATCCGACCGCCAACGTGGAGACGCTGCCGCACACCGCGATCCCGGCCGACGGCGTGTACGCCGGGTGGCTGACCGCGGACGGCGAGAAGATGCCCGCGGCGATCTCGGTCGGTACGAACCCCCAGTTCGACGGCACCGAGCGGACCGTCGAGGCGTACGCCATCGACCGGGTGGGGCTCGATCTGTACGGGCTGCACGTCGCGGTCGACTTCCTCGCCTATCTGCGCGGGCAGGAGAAGTTCGACTCGATCGAGGCCCTGCTGGAGCGGATGGCGATCGACGTGCAGCGAGCCCGCGAGCTGGTCGAGGAGTACACGACCGGGAACGAGCGGAACGGCGACGCGCTGCGGGCCTGAGAGCTGAGGGTTGAGGGCCCGAGGAACTCAAGAGACCTACGGAACGTACGGGGAGAGGCCCCGGGCACCATGCCCGGGGCCTCTCCCCGTACGTGCTTCCCGCGTTCCGCGGTTACTGCTGCGGCGGGGCGGGCTGCTGACCGCCGTCGGGGCCCGGCGCCCCCGGCTGACCGGGCTGCGGCTGCTGGCCGGGCGGGAAGGGCTGGCTGGCCTGGCCCGGTGCGACCTGCTGGCCCGGCTGGGGCTGCTGCGGCCATGCCTGCCCCGGCTGGGGCGCGTACGGCTGCCCCGGGGCGGCCACGCCCGGCTGGGCCTGCTGCGGCCAGGCGGCGTGCGGGGCGCCGGGCTGCGGCTGGGCCTGCGGGACGTACCCCTGCTGCGGAGGCTGCTGACCGGGGTAACCGGGCTGTCCGGGCTGCATCGGCTGGCCGGGCTGGCCCGGTTGCCCCGCCGGGAACTGCTGGGCTCCATGCGGTGCGTACGGACCAGGCTGCCCCGGCTGCGGATACTGTCCGGGCTGTCCGGGCTGTGCCGGCTGACCTGGCTGTCCGGGCTGGACGTACGCACCGGGCTGCGCCTGCGGACCCGGCTGCCCCTGCTGCGGCACGTACGCGCCCGGCTGCTGCTGACCCGGCATCGGCGGGGCCAGGTGCGGCGGCGGTTGGGAGCTGCCGTCCCCCGTCCACAGCCCCTGCGCCTGCTGGGCGCGGGTGAAGTCCTCGGCGACCATGGCGGAGAGGTTGAAGTACGCCTCGCGCGTCTTCGGCCGCATCATGTCCAGGTCCACTTCCGCGCCCGCCGACAGGTGCTCGTCGAACGGCACGACGACGACGCCGCGGCAGCGGGTCTCGAAGTGGGACACGATATCCTCGACCTTGATCATCTTGCCGGTCTCGCGGACTCCGGAGATCACCGTGATGCTGCGCGAGACGAGGTCGGCGTAGCCGTGCGCGGAGAGCCAGTCGAGCGTGGTGCTCGCGCTGCTCGCACCGTCCACCGAAGGCGTGGAGATGATGATGAGCTGGTCGGCGAGGTCGAGGACGCCGCGCATGGCGCTGTAGAGCAGGCCCGTACCCGAGTCGGTGAGGATGATCGGGTACTGCTTGCCGAGTACGTCGATGACGCGGCGGTAGTCCTCGTCGTTGAAGGTCGTGGAGACCGCGGGGTCCACGTCGTTGGCGAGGATCTCCAGACCGGACGGCGCCTGCGAGGTGAACCGCCGGATGTCCATGTAGCTGTTGAGGTACGGGATCGCCGTCACCAGGTCGCGGATGGTCGCCCCGGTCTCGCGCCGCACCCGGCGGCCGAGCGTGCCCGCGTCCGGGTTCGCGTCGATCGCGATGACCTTGTCCTGGCGCTCGGTGGCGAGGGTCGCACCGAGCGCGGTGGTCGTGGTCGTCTTGCCGACGCCGCCCTTGAGGCTGATCACGGCGATGCGGTAGCAGGACAGCACCGGCGTACGGATCAGCTCCAGCTTGCGCTGCCGCTCGGCCTCCTCCTTCTTGCCGCCGATCTTGAAGCGCGAACCGCCCGGGGCGTTGTTCTTCTTGGGCTTCGGCTTGTTGCGGAGCAGGCGGTCGGAGGACAGCTCCACGGCCGCGGTGTACCCGAGCGGGGCGCCCGCGCCGTGCCCGCGCTGCTGCCGCTGCTCGGGCGAGACGGTGGGCCAGCCGCCGGTGCGCGGGTCGGCGGGACCGGCCGCGGCTGCGCTGTACGCGTCGTCGGGCCGCGCCGCGTCGGACGGCCGCGGGTAGCCGTAGCCGTCCTGACCGGCCGACGCTCCCTGCCCGGCCGGGGCTCCGGCCACCGCCGGAGCGGGCTGGCCCGGATCCTGCGCGGCGGGGACACCGGGCTGCGCCTCGGCGGGCTGCGCCTGCGGAGCCTGGGGGGCGTGCGGGACCTGCGGAGCGTGCGCGAACTGCTGGCCCGGCATGGCCTGCTGACCGTGCGGGGGCTGCTGACCGGGAACGGCCGCGCCCGCGTCCGGCTGGGGATAGCCGTATCCGGCCTGCGGCGCTGCCCCCTGCTGGGTGCCGGGCACGACAGGGGAAGGGGCGGGGGCGGGGGCGGCCGCCTGGCCGGCGACGCCGGGTTGCGGGAAGCCGTAACCGCCCTGCGGGACGGCGGGGTTGGGGGCCACCGGGGCGGCACCGCCGCCGGGCGCGGCCGACTGGTTGTGCGCGGCCGGGGCCGGAACGGCGTCCGCGGGTTCGGGGCGCGGGTAGCCGTAACCGCCCTGGGCGTGCGGCGGAACCGCGTCCCTGGGCTCGGGCTGCGGGAAGCCGTACCCGCCGCCGGGCGGGACGGTGCCCGGACCCGTGGTGGCCGGACCCGCGACGGCCGCGGGACCCGGCGCGGGAGCCGGTGCCGGGGTCGGGGTCGGTGCCGGGGCGGGGTGGACCTGCGTACCGGGCGCCGGCGGCGGCCAGGCGGCGGCCTGCTGCTGGAACGGATCGTTCGCCCCCGGACCACTCACGGTACCGGCGGCCGTTCCGGAGGCGCTCGGAGCCGCGCCGGTCGACCATGGGCCGGCCGACGCGGGCGGTGTACCGGGCGCGGCCGACGCGTCTGACGCACTCGACGCATCCGACGCGGAGGCCGGGGCGGGCGGCGTGGCGGGCTCGAAGTCCGGCGGCAGCGGCGGCAGTCCACCCTGGGGCACCGGCGGCGGCGTCCACGGCTGGGCGGGCTTGTCGGCGGACGCGTACAGCGGCGGCGGAGTGTCCTCCGGTTCGGCGGGGGCGGCGGGGACGCCAGGCGGCGTCGAGGTCGTCGACGACCCGGCGTCGGCGACCTTGCGGCGCAGCGCGGCGCTGGAGAACTGCATCGTGCCCTCGCTGCGCAACGAGCCGTCGGTGGGCGCGGGCGCGGGCGCGGGAGTGTCCGCGGCAGGGGGCTCGGACTCCGACTCGGCGGCGGCCGCCGCCGCACGCTCCTCGATCTCGCGGCGCAGGGCCGAGGACGAGAAGCGCATGGTGGCCCTGCTGACGACGTCGCCGTCGCCGTTGCCGCTGTCGCCCTCTGCGGTGCCGAAGGAGAAGGAGTCCGCGCTCAACGGCTCGGGCTCGGACGTGTCGTCATCGTCGGTGCCGCGGTCGGCAGACGCGTGGTCATCCCCCGCCGCGCTGTCGCTGCCGCTGTCGTCGGAGGCGCTGACCGCGGCGTCGCCGTCCTGCCCGGCCGCGTCCCGTACGCCGCCGTCGTCATCGCCATCGTCGTTCGCGAGAGGCCCGCCGTCGCGCTCGCTGCCGGGCGTGCCGCCGTCATCGTCACCGCTGTCCGCGGCGGCCGCGTTCGAGGGGTGCCGCTCCTCCTCCTCGTCGCCGCTGTCGCCGTTGTTCGCACCGCGCTCGGAGGACGCGGCAGCGAGCCAGAAGTCCGCGTCACCCGCGCCGGACGCGTCACCGTCGGAGGCGTCACCGTCGGAGGCGTCGCCTCCGGACGAGGAACCGGCCCTGTCCGCAGACCGGGCCTCCGCCGTGGCCTCGTCGCCGCCGGGCGCGCTCCCGCCACCGGCCTCTTCCGTCGCGGCCCCTCCAGAGGCCTCCGATCCAGGGGCCTCGGACGCGCCCGAGGGCAGGTCGAGGTCCGCTTCGTGTCCGGCCGCACCCGCGACGACGTCGGCGCCGGACGAGTCGCTGCCGGCGGAAGGCGGTACGGAAGGCGGTACGGAGGGCGGCGACCACGTGGGCTGGAAACCGCTCGGGTCCGGGAGCCCCGTCGGGATCACCGGGCTGCCGGTGGGAGGCGGAGGCACCGTCAAACCGCCGGACGCGGCCGAACCCCCGCCCGCTCCCGCGGCACCGGCACCGGCGCCGGACCCCGCGTCCCCCGAGGCCCCCGGGAAGCCGGCGGAGCCACTCGACGACGCGGCGGACGACGCGGCGTCCTGCGCGTACCAGGAAGGCGTGCTGTAGTCGATGGTGAACTCGCCGGTGTGCTCGGGCTCCGCGTCGGACCGATCATCGCCGGGTGTGGTTCCGCCCGTGCGGATCTCGTCCCGATCGCTGCTCACAATGCCTCCTGGTGTGGTCGAGCACCTTGAATTCCTTGGCGAGGCCGACCGCTGCCGTCGTGTGTCCGACCGCTCGGCTTTCCCCTCTTTGTGACGCCGGGTACCCGTGAACAGGTTCTCCACCGCGCATGACAAGACTAATCACCCCGCACGCCGGGGCGGCAGGCCCGTCCAGTCCTCGAAGCTGTCCGATGCCTCACGCATGCCTCACACATGCGTCACCCATGCCTCGCGCAAGCCTCAGACCCGGCTCACGTATGCCTCATGCCCGCCGCCGCGTCAGTCCACCCGGCGCGGGGCGCCCAGCAACCCCGATTCCGCGTCGGTCGGCTGCGTCATGACGTACCGCCGGGACGACCGGGTGCACCACAGTGTCACACCGTCACCCAGTGTTGACAGGGCGGCCACATCCGACCCGGGCAGCCCCAAGATGCGCCCGATTTGCGTGGCCTCGTCCGGAGAGACCCGCTGGACGCCGACCAGGTCGGCGTTCTCCAGGAGCCGCGGCGCGACCGGGCTCAGATACGGCAGGAGGGTCAGCACGGACTGCCACGGCAGGGAGGAGACCCGGCCCCGGGGCGGCCGAATCCCGCAGTCCCGTACGACCAGCACGGGACTGCCCACCGACGGCCCCTGAGGCGGAACCCGCCCCACATCGAAGACGGTCATGCACTGCTGCCCGCCCCCGGCCGCCTGCACCAGATTCGCCCACATCTGGGGTCGTCCCGTCTCGACGGCGATCCGGGCCCCGGTGCCGGCGGTGCGCAGCGCCAGCGCCTGCGCCGTCCACAGCCCGCCGATCAGCACCGCGTCGAACGGCTCGGGGCGACTGAATCCCAGTACGGCCGGCTGCCCCTGCGGGTCCACGCCGATGGCCACACCGTCGTCACCGACGGGAAGCTCCATCGCGCCCAGTTGGTCCAGCGACAGCGCGTGCCGTTCGCGCCGGGGCCCGATGAGCCCGAAGCCGGGGCGCCGCCTGCGCGGCGGAGCCGCGGCAGGAGCGGCACCGTCCGCACCGGGAGGAGCAGCACTGCTGGAAGCGCTTGTCGTTGCCATCAGCGGGTGCCTCCCAGCGGAAGAGTCGCGAGAACTCCTGGCAGCTGCTCGCGGTCGAGGCGGACCAGCCCGACCTTCACGTCTCGCGCGGCCCGCTCCAACGCCTTGCGCGACTCGACCAGTTCGGTGTCGCTGCGCCCGGTGATCCGTACGTGCCCACTGACCCTCGGTGCGCTCCCCGAACCGCGCCCGTGCACCAGCGTCAGACTGAATGTGCTGGCGAGCGCCGGTACGGAGGTGAGGAGAGCGACGATCCGCGGCAGGGGCGCGCTGTCCGGCCCCAGTTGCGGCCAGCGGCCCACCCAGTAGGTGGTGTGCCAGCGGTCGTCGCAGCGCCAAGCGCGCGAGGTCTCGACCGTACGGCGCACAGGTGCGCTCGCACGCCCTGCCTGCGCGGTCGCCAGCGGATTGGCGCAGGCCGACGTCGCGACGGCCGCCGTCACTTCACTCTCCCTCAGCACCTTCGCCGTGAACCCCGCTCCCGCGAGCCGGCTCGACAACTGGTCGACCGCGCGCACCAGGCAGCGCTGTGCGCCCTCCAGGCCGCCCCCGCGCGCCTGGACGGCCTCGGGGCACAGTTCCGGATGCAGCTTGAGCGCTATCCAGGTCAGGCGGATCGCGGGGGCGCCGCTCTGCTCCTGAAGCGGTGCGTAACTGCGGGCCGCGACCGAGTGCTCGGGCAGATGCGGTGCGGGCGCGGGTTGGGTGTGCTGAACGACCTGCGCCGACTCCAGACGGATGTCGTCCACCACCAGTGCGTCCTGCAGAAGCCGCAGCGGCAGCGGCCGTTCGGCCGCCGGCGGCCGCAGCGGGCTGTCCGTGCCCTGCACCTGGAGGACGGCGGTGAGGAACGTGCCGTCGCCGACCATGCCGATCTCGCGACGGTCGCGGGTGGTGTACATACGGGTGGTCAGAGCCGGATCGCACTCGACCGCCGGCGCCAACGAAGGGTCGGTGTCAGCGGGCACGGGCTCCTTCGCGAGCTTCTGACGACGCCGCAGCGCCATCGCACTCGCCACCCACTCGGGGACCGGCTGCCGTCTGCGCTGCCAAACGGCGGCCACGAGCAGCAGGAGGGCGACGACCCCCGCCGGGACGACGAGCCATCGCGTGACGACCCAGGCGACGAGGACGAGTGCGATGGCGACCTCGAGGAGCACGAGCTGCTGCAGTCGCAGGGGCCCGAAACCCGTGGTGCGTGAGGGCTGCCGCGGTACGGCACGCCCGGGAGTGCGCGCGCCTGTGGCAGAGCTCATCAGAGAGACCACCTTGTCCTTTTCGTCCGGGGCGCCCGTCGCGTCGGGTCGGCTGATCGGGTTGTCACGGTATCGGAAGGCGGCTCATGTCCATCCGGCGCCCGGCGTGTACGGGACACCTCCTGAAGACCCGCTTGCTCTTCCCCGTCCGTTGCCGCACCCCGCACCCCGCACCGCGCGTCACTCGCGTACCGGCATAGTAGATAATCGGGCCAACGTCGGCTCGGGCAGTGGTGCCCAACTCTTGAGGCTGAGCACGGGGGAGACGCGGCTACGTATGGCATCTCGGCGAGATGAGCTCAACGCCTACACATTTGCGAAAAGGCGGACAGTCACCTCCTTCTTGCAACCCTCGCTGGGGGCCACGGGGGAGCCACTGCCCCGCCCCCTGCGCGCGGTCATGCCCAGCCTTGTCGTCGGGGCACTGATCGTCGCCGGGTTCGGCGCGTGGGGCATGTTCAGGCCCACCGCACCCAAGGGCTGGGACGAACCGGAGTCCCACGTCATCGTCGGCAGCTCGTCCACCACGCGGTACGTGGTGCTCGAAACGGACGGCAAGAAGCAGCTCCATCCCGTCCTCAACTTCGCCTCCGCCAAGCTGCTCCTCGCCCCGGAGAAGTCCAGCATCGTCAAGGTGAAGGAGTCGGTGCTGGACGACGGCCACATCCCGCGTGGCCCGACGCTGGGCATTCCGTACGCCCCGGACCGTATGCCGTCGGCCGACGAGGCGGGCAAGAAGAAGAGCTGGGCGGTCTGCGAACAGCCCGGCGGCAACAACAAAACCACCCAGAAAGCGGTCTTCCTCTTCTCTCATCGCGAGGTGAACAAGGTCGAGGGGCAGCAGCGACTGCACGGCGGCCAGGCGCTCTACGTCGAGGGGAAGGACGGGCGGCGCTATCTGGTCGATCCGCACGGCAAGAAGTACCTGATCAAGAAACCGGGCGGTGGCACGGGAGGCCAGGAGAGCGCCGAGTCCGCGGGCTACTACAACCTGCTGCTGCGCACCGTCTTCGACGACGGCGCCAAGCCCCAGAAGGTGACGGAGGACTGGCTGAACACCTTCACCACCGGCCCCGACATCGATTTCCCGGTCGTGCCCGGATCGGTGGGCGGCAACGCGGGCCTTCCCGACCTCGGAAAGGCCAACCGCGTCGGCATGGTCCTGGAGGCGTCGACGGGCACCGACTCCCAGCGCTACGTCGTGCTGCCGGGCAAGGTCGCCCGCGTCTCGGACTTCGTCGCCGATCTCCTGCTCAACAGCAAGCAGTTGAAGACCCTGGGCCAGAACGGCGTGCCGAAGCGGGTGCACGCCTCGACCTTCGTCTCGGAGGAGGAGTTCTCCGGCGGGAAGTGGCCCACCGAGGAACCGCGCCAGGCCAATGCCGTCAATCCCGAGGGCGCGGGCGCGACCAACGACACCATCTGCAGCATTCTCGAAGGGGTCAGCGGCAACGGCACGCCCCAGCTGGGCACGTGGGCGGGCCGGGACTATCCCGCGGAGATCGTGGACGGTGCCACCAGCGCGTACGTCACTCCGGGAACCGGCCTGCTCTACCGGCAGGTCCAGGGGAAGTCGACCGTTACCGGCCCCGTCTTCCTGGTCACCGACACCGGACTGCGCTACCAGGTGCAGTCCAATGGCGACAGCAGCGCCGACAAGTCGAAGATCGGTAACGGCGACAAGAAGAAGGACGAGAAGCGAGAGGCGAAGCAGGCTGACGAGGCCCGGACCCGACTCGGCTACAAGGACGTCGAGCCGGTCCCCGTCCCGGTGCACTGGTCGCAGTTCCTGCCGATCGGTCCGAAGCTGGACACCAACAGTGCCCGGCAGCCTCAGGGCGCGTAGGCGCCGGAAATTGGGACACCGCGTGACAACGGGGGAGACAGTGCCGCGTACGAAGCGGAGTGCAGCGCTGGCGGCTGCGGCCGCGCTGGTCGGGCTCACGGCGACCATCGGCCCCGTTGCCGCGCCGCCCGCGGCAGCGGAGCCACTCTCGGCGGCGAAGCCGTGGAGTCCGCGCCTGACTCTCGCCGACGACGATGACGGCGGTAACGGCGAATGCACCTATCCGATGAAGAAGCAGATCAAGGCCACCCCCTGGCATATTCAGCGGCTGGTGCTCGATCAGCTGTGGGAGCACACCAAGGGACGCAGGGTCGATAACCGCGAGCCCATCCGGGTGGCCGTCATCGACAGTGGTGTGGACAACGACAATCCCCAGCTGAAGAAGGCGGTGGACGTCGGCAGCGGCGCCGAATTCCTCCCTCCGGAAAAGGGCAAGGAGACGGCGGAACCCCCGAAGAAGGCCGAGAAGAAGCCGGGGAAGCAGTCGAAGAAGGAACCCGACAAGGAACCCGAGAAGGAGCCTGAGAAGGAGCCCGAGGAGAAGGGCCCGCCCAAGGACGGCACGAATGACGTCGTCGGTCATGGCACGAAGGTCGCGGGTATCATCGCGGCCCGTCCCTTCGAGGGCACGGGATTCGTCGGCCTGGCGCCCGACGCGGAGATCATCCCGATCAAACAGAGCGATGACAATGGCGAGGGCACCCCGGACAAGATGGCCGACGCCATCGACTGGGCGGTGAAGCAGCACGCCGATGTCATCAACATCTCGCAGGACACGGTGGGCGCACGCCCGTCGACCACCCTCGCGGAAGCGGTGAAGAGGGCCATCGACGAAGACATCGTCGTGGTCGCCGCGGCCGGAAACGACGGCGCGGACGGCAGCAAGAAGCGCACCTACCCCGCCTCCCTCCCCGACGTCCTCGCGGTGGCCGCGTCCGACCGCAACAACGAGCGCGCCTCCTTCTCGCAGAGCGGCGATTTCGTCGGCGTCGCGGCCCCTGGCGTCGAAATCGTCTCCACGGTCCCCAAGTTCGGCCAGTGCGTGGACAACGGCACCAGCTTCTCGGCCCCGTACGTAGCCGGCCTGGTGACCCTCATCCGCGCCAAGCACCCGGACTGGAAACGACACCAGGTCGTCGCCCAGATCGAACAGACCGCGGAACGCGGTGTGAAGGGCCGCGACCCGTACATCGGCTGGGGCGTCGCCGACCCCGTCCGCGCCCTCACCGAGGACGACCACCCCATCGACGCCCCCACAGCCGACAACGGCAAGTCCAAACACATCGCGGCACCGAAGGTCTCCCCGCTCGTCGCCGGAGAGACCCCGCAGGAGCGCCGGGAGCGGCTGGCGACATACGCCCTGGGCGGGGTGGCCGTCGTCGTGGCGGTGATGGTGGGGACCACGGTGGTGGTGCGGGACGGGCGGCGCCGACGGGTGGGCTGAGACTTGTTACCGACCTGTCAAAGAGACCTGATCGTATTGTCGTTGGGGTATGAAAGAGTGGGTGGGTACAGTGGCACGTGCGGTTGCGGGGGTGCCACCGAAGGGGGAGGGTTGAGTGTTCGTTCCAATTCCTAAGCCAAAGGGTTTCGGCGGCGACTTCTTCAAGGAAGCCGAAACGTTGTCGAAGTTTCACGGTCGCATCCAGAAGGTGCTGGATGACCTGGAGAAGTCTCCTGCGGCGAAGAAGAACCTCGATCATGAGACTGTTTCCAAGGCCAGTTTCGGCAGCGATGACTTCGTTGCCGCCGGTGTCCTGGCTCCGGCCGTGGAGCAGGCGCACGCGCGGATCAAGGAGCTCGCCCAGGTCTTCCAGGACCTGATCGAGGGGCTGGGGCTCGCGGCTCTGAACGTCGAGAAGGACTTCGAGGGTCTCGATGCTGAGCAGGCTGCGCGGCTGCGGGAGATCCAGGAGCGGGCCACGAAGTACAAGGAAGAGCAGCACCAGCCGGTCAGCACTCCTGACGTCCAGGTCTGTGGGCCGGACAGTGGCGGCACGTCAGAGGGCAAGAACGAGTCGGGCGGCAAATCCAAGCAAGGAAAGCAGCTCTGACGGGGGAGGGGCAATGAGCGAGTCCACGGAGCCGAAGGTATGTGTGAGCGGTCAGCCGTTCCACTCCATGAAGTATGAACAGCTTCAAGCCATGATCGCGTCCGCGTCTGAGGAAAAACTCAAGGGCACCGCAGACGCGTTGTTGAAGGCCTACCAGGACATCTTCATCATCGGCCTTGAGCTGACGATGCATGCGAGTGCGGGTAAAACCAACTGGCGTGGCGAGGCGGCTCAGTCCTTCCGTGGCTGGGTCGAGAAGATGGCAGCGGAAACCGTCAAGCTGGCCGACTACGTTGGCTCAGTCGGCTCGGCCATCGACCAAGCCGCGACAGGGCTGCAAAAAGGCAGGGGCGCCATGCGTATCGCTGCCACTGAGTCGTCAGATGCCAAAGACAAGGCGGCGGCCGAAGCCCTCACCAAGATCGAGTCGTATTACAACGTCGCGAAGGCGGATCACCTCGACAAGCTCGTAGAGCCGGATTTTCCGCCCGCACCACCCACCTTCGTGCCTCCGTCCGATGGCGGTGTGACGCCTACGGGCTCATCTTCGTCGGCGGGCACGACGTACGCGGGGACTTCAGGCTTCGCTTCCGCAGCTTCAGTGCACCGCGCGGAAAGTATCGAGGGCGGTACTTCCCACCCTGGGGGGGCCGGGATTACTCATGCAGGGACTGTGCCTGTACCGGACGTGGGTGCCCACGGCAACACGGGTGGATCTCCCCTCCCCGGTCAGGCCACGGGCACAGGCATTGACTCGACGACCTTCCCGCCAACGGCGGACCCCACAACGAGGCCGACCATCCCGAGCCTACCGGAGAGCCCGCGGCCATCCGGAGGCCCTCCTGGCCCGGTCGGCCCCATCGGACCGATGCCGGGACTGCCTGGGCCCATGAAACCCACCACTGGTCAGCCGGGACCTGTAAGGCCGTCGCAGGGACTGCCTGGTGTACCGCAGAAGGTGCCCGGTGCCCCTGGCCCCAGGGGTCCGCTCGGCGGACCCCCGACCAGCCCGATGATCCCGCCGCGTGCTGGCACGATGCCTCCCCGTGTCGGGGGCGGTGACGGAATTGTGGGTGGCAAACCTGACCACCGTGCTACCCAGTCCAACGCACCACGGCTTCCGCGGAGCGCCGTCATTGGTGAAGAGGCCGGGATGAGGCGTGGCCCCATGGGACCGATGGGTCCGATGGGCATGGGCCACGGCGGAGGCACCTCGCCAACTGCCCCCGGCGCATCCGGACGACGTCTGGCCGTGGAGTCCGGAGGCGTTGTCTCCGGTCCGCGCCGCTCCGGCCCCACCTCTGGGCAGAGTCTGCCCCGCGGGACGGTGGCGGGCACAGAGCCGGCTACCCCGGCGGCGCGTGGGCCGATCGGCGCGGGAGTGCAGCCTGCGTTGAGTGGCTCGCAGCCTTCGAGGAACAGAGACTCGGGGCGGCGCGTGGCGACGGAACCCGGCGGCACGGTCGGTGGACCGCGCACTCCTCGTGGGATGGTCGTGGGCACGGAGCCCACCGGGCCAGCCGGTGCGTCTCGGCCCCCTCGCGGTACGGTAATCGGCGCTGAGCCTGGGGCTTCGGCGGCCGATTCGGCTGCTGCCGAGCCGCCGAGCCATCGCCAGCCTTCGGCAGACGAGAAGTCGGCTTGGTCGGGCGGCAGCAGGAACAGCATTCCGCCAGTCATCAGCTAACTCGGCTGACACACGTGCGACATTCAGGAGATCGCGGCCATATGCCTCGTGAGTACCGCCCCATGTGGCGGGGTGCAAAAAGAGCCCTGGCGGTGCTGGGCGCAACGCTGGTGGTTGTGGGCGGCGTTACTCCCGAGGCTGCGGCTGATGATTTCCGATCGCATCAGTGGTATCTCGACGGCATGAAGGCCCCTGCCATGTGGAAGGTGAGCCAGGGACGGGGAGTCATTGTTGGAGTTGTGGACACCGGTATAAATGCGTCTCTCCCTGAACTTCAGGGAAGAGTCTTGCCGGGTAAGGAAGTCTCGAACGCGCCTACTGGATCAATCCGGGACGGTGATGGTCACGGCACCAACATTGCGGCACTCATCGCCGGTACAGGAGCAAAGGGAGGGATCCAGGGGCTCGTTCCTGAGGCCAAGATTCTCCCGGTGAAGGCAGTCATGAACCGGGTCGAGGATTCCGCCGACGGAATCCTCTCCCGTGCGATTCGATACGCCGCGGATCATGACGCCAAGGTGATCAACGTGTCCTTGGGGCCCGAAGGTATTCCCGAATACTATGAGAAGACCCAACAGGCAGTGAATTATGCCCTAAAGGAAGGCAGTCTGATTTTTGCTGCCGCCGGGAACGGTGGTGAAAAGGGGAATCATCCGAACTTCCCGGCTTCACTACCCGGGGTCGTTGGCGTGGCGGCGATTGACCGTTCGGCTACCGCGACGAAGTTTTCCAATCATGGCGATCAAGTCGCACTAGCCGCTCCTGGTGAAGATATTCCATGGCGTTGCCCGGAGATGACGGGCCGATGCAACTCCTGGGGAACGAGTCAGGCAAGCGCTCTCGCCTCCGCCTCAGCCGCCCTCATTTGGGCTAAACACCCAGACTGGACGAACTACCAAGTCCTCCGCGTGATGCTGCAAACCGCAGGAGCCGCAGACGGGAAGGTCCCGAGCGAGTACGTCGGCTACGGCACCATCCGTCCACGCAAAGTCCTCCTCGACGGCGAGGGCAACCCCGGCCGCCCCGACGTCAATCCGCTCCTCGCCCGCGAAGGCGCCACGGAACCAAAGCCCTCCGCAAGCGCGTCTACCTCGCCGAGTGCCAAGCCCAACTCACCCGCACCGAGCGACAAGCCGAGTGACGACAAGGCCGTCGTAGAGTCCGAATCGGACCATGACGACAGCAATAACACCGTGTGGATCGGGGCCGGTGCGGTCGTCGCCGTGCTTGCCGCAGTGGGGGTCGCGGTCGTCGTGCGGAGGCGTGGAAAAGGGGCCTGAGAACGGGTGTTAAAGTCGCGGGCCTTGCGCGTCACCCTAGCTAGGTTCAGAAGCGCGAATCCACTACGATTCGCAGACATCGATGAGTCGGGGGCCGCCATCTCGGCCCGGCTCTTCAGTAATTCATGGGGGAAGGTGGAACATGTCGGACTTCCAGAAGATCAGTGATCCCGCATTCATCAAGTTCAAGAATGCTCTAACGGAGTCAAGCACCGCACTGTCGTCGAACTTGAAGGCGCTCGCGAACGTGATCGCCACGACGCAGGCGGCCTGGACCGGTGAAGGCGCCAACGCCTTCACCAAGGCGCAGCAGGCACTCAATGAGGACCACGACGCTCTGCTTCGGCTGGTCAACGGCATTCGCGAGGCCGTTGAGCTGACTCAGAAGTCCAGCCGCGCCAACGACAGTGAGATCTACAGTCAGTTCGGGAAGATTGACGTCAATGGTGCTGCCGCGGGTGGTGGGCTCAGCACCAGCACCATCGGGTACGGGACTGACGGCAATCCCAACAACAACCTTGGTGCCGGAATTTCGACCGGCAGCAAGATTGACAACTACGGCTTCAACTAGCTGAGCCACTTCCCTGGAGCCTTCGGGGCGGGGAAGACGCGGCAGTCATCGGCGTACTTACGGAAAGTGGGGGACAAGTGTCCGCAGACTACGGCGACCTTAAGGTCACATACAGCTCGGTGGCGCAGACCGCCGACGAAATCACGAAGGCGGCGGGAGTCGTTCAGAAGCAGCTCGACGACATCTGGGCTGCTGTCAAGTCCGTCACCGATGGGTGGGAGGGTGAGGCTCACCAGGGCATGATGGCGGCCAAGGCCCAGTTCGACGCCCGAGCCACCCACATCAACCAGATCCTGACGCAGATCGCGGCAACGATCCGGCAGGGAAGCGCGGACTACCAGCACACGGACCGCAAGGCCTCCACGTACTTCACCACCAGCCTCAACAGCTGAGCCACGTCGGGGGTCATCCTCGTTGGGGGTGGGCGATCCTTTCAGGGGACGCCCACCCCACGTGAGTTGTTGAGTTAAGCGGATGGGCCCCTGTCGGGGCCCATCCGCTTTTTTATGCGTGCGGAAACCGTCAGGGAGGTGCGCCTCAGCGCACCTCCCTGACGGACGAAGACAAAGCAGTGACGACCTGGCGCTTACTGCTCCGGCAGCCAACCCAGCTGCACCAGCGGCGTCCCCCTCTTGCGGGAGACGAAGAATCCGCGCCCCGGGGGCATCGGCCGGGGCCGTACGCCGCCGAGGAGATCGCCCTCGCTGGGGTCGCCTGCCAGCACCACGCCCTGCGCGCCGAGTTCCTTGATGCGCTGCATGAAGGACTCGAACATCGAGCGGGAAGCCCCGGCGGAATTACGGGCGATGATGAAGTGGACACCGACGTCGCGCGCGAAGGGGAGGTTCTCCGTCAGCACGGCGAGCGGATTGCCGCTGCTGGTGGAGACCAGGTCGTAGTCGTCGACGATGATGAAGAAGCGCGGGCCGGACCACCAACTCCGGTCGCGGAGCTGCTGCGGTGTGATGTCGGGCTGCGGCGCGCGGCGCAGCATGAGGGAGTTGAGGGCGTCCGTGTGGAGAGCCAGGGACTGGGCGATCGGCGCGTACTCCAGCAGGTGGGAATCAGGAATGACGCCCAGCAGCGAGCGGCGGTAGTCGCCGACGACGATCTTCGCCTCCTCCGGTCCGTACCGCTCGGTGATCTGCTTGACGATCAGCCGGATGAGCGCTGTCTTACCGGATTCGCTCTCACCGAAGATGAGGAAGAAGGGGTCGGTTTCGAAGTCGATGAAGACCGGCTCGAGATTGTTCTCGTCAATACCGATGGCGAGTCCGTGCTGACGGTACTCGGAGCCCTTCGGAAGGTCGTCGCTGCGCAGTTTCCTCGGCAGCAGCCGGACCCGCGGCGCCGGGGGACCGGCCCATGCCTCGCTGACCGCGCGGACCATCTCCGTGGTGGCATCCGTCATCGTGTCGGCGTCGCTGGTGGCATCGATGCGCGGCTGCGCGCCCATGAAGTGCAGCTTCTCGGGGAGCTGGCCGCGGCCGGGGATACCGGCCGGGACGTTCGCGGCGACCTTGCGGTCGAACTCCGAGTCGAACGGATCGGAGAGCCGGAGTTCGAGCCGGTTCAGCAGCTGGTCCTTCAGCGCCGGCCGGATCTCCATGTTGCGGGAGGCGGTGACGATGACGTGGACGCCGTAGCCGAGACCACGTCCGGCGATGTCGGTGACGACGCCTTCCAGAATGTCGTAGTCCTGCCGGAAGTTTCCCCAACCGTCGACGATCAGGAAGACGTCGCCCCATGCCTGGTCGCGGTGGTTCCCCGCTGCCCGCTGGCGTCGGTACGTGTCGATGGAGTCGATGTTGTTCGCGCGGAAGAACTCCTCGCGACGCGCCAGGATGCCGGCGACCTCCGCCACTGTGCGGCGTACCCGCTCGGGATCGAGGCGTGACGCGACGCCGCCCACGTGCGGCAGGTCGGCGATGGCGCTCATGGCCCCACCACCGAAGTCGAGCCCGTAGAACTGGACTTCGGCGGGCGTGTGGGTGAGTGCGAAGGAGCTGACGAGTGTGCGGATCAGGGTGGACTTGCCGGAGCGGGGGCCACCGACGATCAGCATGTGGCCGGCCGCACCGGCGAAGTCGCGGTAGAGAATGTCGCGGCGTTGCTCGAACGGCTTGTCGACGATGCCGAGCGGAACGACCAGGCCGCCACTGCGGGCGTAGCCCCCCACATGCAGCCCGCGCTCCGAAGAGACGGTCAGGGGAGACAGGATCTGGTCCAGGGACGGCGCTTCGTCCAGTGGCGGGAGCCACACCTGGTGCGCCGGCTGGCCCTGACCTTCGAGCCGGCGCACGATGACGTCCAGCACGGTGTCGGCCAGGGCATCGTCCTCGTTGCGGACCGGGCCCCGCACGGCCTCCGGGTCCGGCGCGGTGTACGTGACCGGCACCGGAGCCGCCGTGAACAGCACCGGGCGGCGTTCGATCGGCAGCGGTCCGCTCCCGAGCCCGGCCGTCGCGTTCGTACGGTAGGGCCCCGAGACGTAGGCCGCCTTGAAGCGGTGCATTTCGTCCGTGCCGAACTTCAGGTAGCCGGAACCGGGGACGGACGGCAGATGGTACGCGTCGGGTACACCCAGGGCGGTGCGTGACTCGGCGGCGGAGAAGGTGCGCAGGCCGATGCGGTACGAGAGATAGGTCTCCAGGCCGCGGAGCCGCCCTTCTTCGAGACGCTGCGAGGCCAGCAGCAGGTGTACGCCCAGAGACCGGCCGATGCGGCCGATCTGGATGAACATGTCGATGAAGTCCGGCTTGGCCGTCAGCAGCTCACTGAACTCGTCGATCACGAGCACCAGTGACGCGATCGGCTCCAGCGGCGCACCGGCGGCACGCGCCTTCTCGTAGTCGTGGATGTTGGCGTAGTTGCCCGCCGACTTCAGCAGCTCCTGCCGCCGCTGGAGTTCACCGGTGATCGAATCCCGCATGCGGTCGACGAGCGTCAGGTCGTCGGCGAGGTTCGTGATCACTGCCGCCACGTGCGGCAGGCTCGACATGCCCGCGAACGTGGCGCCACCCTTGAAGTCCGCCAGCACGAAGTTCAGCGTCTCGGACGAGTGCGTGACCGCCAGACCCAGCACCAGCGTCCGCAGCAACTCGGACTTTCCGGAACCCGTCGCACCAACGCAGAGGCCGTGCGGGCCCATGCCGTCCTGTGCCGCCTCCTTGAGGTCCAGCATCACGGGCGTGCCGTCCTCGCCGACACCGATCGGCACCCGAAGCCGCTCCGCCTGGGACCGGGGGCGCCAGGTCCGCGCGACGTCCACCGAGTCCGCGTCGCCGAGCCCGAGCAGATCCGTGAACTCCAGGTTGGCGAGCAGCGGCTCGTCATCGTCGCCGCCGCCCGCCAGGCGCAGCGGCGCGAGCCGCCGCGCGAGCGCCTCGGCGGCCTCCTCGGACAGCGAGTCGGGTACTCCGTCGTAGCCCGCCACCTGTGACAGGAGCTGCAGTCTGCCCGGCTCCACGACGACGGAAAGGCCGCCGCGCAGCTCATCGAGCTCGCCGGGCACCATTTCGACGATGGTGACGCCCTGCAGCCCTTCGGGAGCAGCGAACACCGAGTCCGGGGGCACCAGCGCGCCGTCCAGCACCACGACCACATGCGGCTGGTCGAGGACCGGCTGGGCGTCGCGACTGAAACGGGTACGCCCATCGAGTCGCGTCCTGAGCAGGTCCTCGACCTCGACCAGGTCGTCACTGATCAGCCGCCGTGACCCGGCACCGTCGAAGGCGTCGGGCGCCTGCGCGTGCGGCAGCCACTTCGCCCACTCCCAGGACGAGGCCATGCCACGCCCCGAGACCACCGCGATCAGCAGATCCTCCGGCGAGTGCAACGTCGCGAGCTGCGCGAGGAGGGCGCGGGCCGACCCGCGCACCGCCTCCGGCTCGCCCGACAGCGTCACGTGGTAGAAGGCGCGCAGCGAGATCGCCACCGGCAGCCGGTCCAGCTGCCCGTGCGTCTCCAGGAAACGCTGCATCGCGCCCGCCGACAGCGGCTCCAGCTCATCGACGGGCGCCGTGTCGGGCGCCACCAGAGGGGCCGCGAGCTGCTGAGCGCCGAGGCCCACCCGGGCCTGGCCGAAGTCGTCGTCGGTCGCCCGCCGCTCCCACACACGGCTGCCGTCGGCGACGATCGCCCACAGCTGTCCCGGGTCGGGGTGGAGGTAGAACTGCGCGTCGCGCTGGAGTCGAGCGGTGCGGCGTACCTTCCTCCGGGTCTGTGTGAGGTATCTGAGGTAGTCGCGCCGGATGTCCGCCATCTGGCCCTGTGTGCCCTGGCGGTGCCGGATGAACATCGCGACGGTCATGCCCACCGTCGAGAACATCATCATGACGCCCATGATCTTCATCATCGGGGCGGCGCCGGGCATGAAGAAGTAGACCATCGACGACCCCATGCCCAGCGTGGGCAGGAGCTGCATCAGGACGCTCTCCTGCCGCCCTCGCGGCAGTTCGGGAGGCGGCTCGAGGCGGAGTTCCTCGCTGGGCACCTCCGGCGGGAGGGCCCGCGGTTGGCGCTTGACGACGATCTGGCTCAACGGATGCCTCAACCCCTCCACACGTGAGGGACGATTCCGCTCCGACGCCCCCGTGGCGACGGCCTCCCCTCCGTGAGACGGCGATCCTATCTACGTATGGTGTCCGCGCCCTGGATAGGGTGGCCGCCGTACGCATGAGTGAGTGTGAGCAGTACAGCGAACCAGGGGGCCCCTGAAGGTGAGTACGTCCGCTACGACCGGCTTCTGCAGGGTCACGATCGTCGCGCCCGACAGCCGTATCGACGTGGCTCTACCGGAAGACATCGCCGTCGCCGACGTGTACCCGGAAATCCTGCGCCTCACCGGACAGACACAACCTGTCGGCGCCCCCACCGGCTACCACCTGGTCCGCCTCGACGGCACCGTCCTCGACGGCACCCGGTCCCTCGTCGCCCAACGGATCCACGACGGCGAACTGCTTTCGCTGCGCCCCTTCTCCGAATCGCTTCCCCCCGCCGTCTTCGACGACGTCTCCGACGCGATCGCCTCCGCCGTGACCCGCGACCGCACACTCTGGAACGACCGGTTCCTTCGCGCCTGCGGCCTCGTCGGCGGCGCGTTCCTCCTGGTTCTCATGGGGTTCGTGCTCTGGTTCGCCGATCCGGTGAAGCACGACATGCACGGCCTGCCCGGCATCATCGCCGCCGCGGTGGGCGCGCTGCTGGCGGCTCTCGCCGGTGCACGGGCGCGGGTGTACCAGGACCGCGCTTCCGCCGTCGCTCTCGGCCTCGCCGCACTCCCGCATGTGATGATCGCGGGCTCCGGAGCCCTCCCACTGGATGACGGACAGGGCATCGGGCGGCTTCAGTTCATGCTCGGCTGCGTGGCCGTGCTCGTCGTCTCCGTCGGGCTCATCGCCGTCATGCCGAGCGGCGATGCCCCGTTCGTCGCCGCCGCCTTCGCCTCCGCCATCGGCGTCGTCGCCATGTACTGCGCGATCCTGGCCGATGCCCGGCCCTCCGACACCGCGGCCGTCTGCGCCGTCGTCGCGATCGGCACCATCGCCTTCCTGCCGGGTTTGTCCGCCCGCGTCGCCCGCCTCCCCATCGGCTACGCAGCGCCGCAGTCCACAACGGACCTCGACGCCGAGCCGGAGGCCCGTACCGGCGAGCCGGTCGACGCCGAGCGCATCGCCATCCAGGCGCGCCGCGGCCACGAGTTGCTGCTCGGCTTGCTGGGCGGCTGCTCCGTGGTCGTCGTGGGATCGGCGGCCGTACTCGGTTTCTCCACGTCCATGTGGGCGCAGCTCCTCGCACTCGCAAGCGGCTTGGCCATGCTGCTGCGCGCCCGCCTCTTCCGCTACACCTCGCAGGTCTCCTGCGTGCTGGTCGCCGGTATCGCCGCGCTCGCGCTCCTCGTCCTCGGCCTCTCCCTCAATCCGCCGGTCGCCAAGGTCCTGGAACTGCTGCGCGGCCATGACGCCGAGATGAACATCCGCACCGTGTGGCTGGCCGCCGCTGTCGCCGCCGGAGCCGCGCTCATCACGGCCATCGCCCTGATCGTCCCGAACAAGGGCCTCACACCTTTCTGGGGCCGCGCCTCGGACCTGGCCGAAGGGGCTCTCCTGCTCTCCCTCGTGCCGTTGTGCCTTGCCGTCCTGGACATTTACTCGTCGGTGCGCAGCATGACCGGCTAGTGGCCACAACCGGTCGGCAGGTTCGCCGCCGGGCGTGTGCGGCGCGGCGCTTAGCATGATCAGCTGATCCGCGGCGCGAGGCCGACCGGGGGGACGAGATGGAACCGCTGAGCCGGGACGACCCGCGCTCCTTGGGCCCGTACCACGTCATCGGGCGCCTGGACCCGGTGGCCGGGACGGTTCCGGGCACGGCCCGCCGCTTCATCGGCCGCGCGGCCGGCGGCGAGCGGACCGTGCTGCTGGCCGTGTCTCTCGCGGAGCGCGCGGAGGATCCGGGATACCTGGCGCGGTTCCGGGCGGAGGCGCAGGCCGCGTGGCGACTCACCGGGGACCCGGCCCGCCCCTGGCAGCTCGGCCGGCTGGCGCCGGTCGCCGAGGTCGCGGATCAGGCGCAGGGGCCCGCATGGAGCGCCGGACCGTATCTGCCCGTGCTGCCGTTGCCCGTCGCGTTGGAGGTGTACGGCGGGCCGCTGCCGGAGGGCGCGGTACGGGCACTGGGCGCGGCGCTCGCCGAGACGCTCGTCGCCCTGCACGTGGCGGGCCACGCGCACGCCGGGATCTCGCCGGACGCGGTGCTGATCGCTGAGGACGGGCCGCGGCTCGCCGGTTTCGGCGCGGTCCGGGCCCGGCCGCGGACGGTGAACCGCGGGCCGGGCTGCCGGGCGTCGCGGCGGACTTCCTGCCACCGGAACAGGCCGCGGGCGGGCGCCCGCGACCGCTGGGCGACGTGTTCGCGCTGGGAGCTGTGCTTGCGTACGCGGCCACCGGGCTGCCGCGGCCGGGGCCGGAGGACCTGCCCGTGGGGCTCCGGGAGACGTTGGGCCGCGCCGTCGCTGAGGACCCGGCGCAGCGCCCCGCCCTCGACGACATCGCCCGCCTGCTGGCGCCGCCCCGCCGCGCGCCGCGCGCATGGACGAAGGGCCCGCTGGCTCAGGACATCGCCCGCCGCGAGGCGGACGCCGCCCGGTTCGCCGCGGTGCCCGGGACCGCGGGCCGCGGCCCGTCCCGGCGGCAGTTGATCGGCTCGTTCGCCGTGGGCGGCGGACTGCTCGCGGCGGGCGGCGGGGCCGCGTGGTGGCTGCTCCGCGGGCAGGACGGTCCCGCGGACCGGTCCTGGGCGGCCGAGCCGCTGGCGGAATACGAGGCGGAGACGGTCCCGCGGCCGCTGTGGGGGCCGCTGGAGGTCGCGGACCCGGACGCCCCCGCTCCGCTCCTCGTACGCGATCTCGTGGTCGTCACCGGCAAGGGCGGCGGGCTGCGCGCAATGGACGTCCGCGACGGGCGGCGGCGCTGGACCGCGCCCGGGAGCGCGGTCGCCGCCTCGGCCGTGGCTCCCACCGAGGACATCGTCTGCACCGCCGACCGGCAGGGAGCGCTGCTGGCCCTGGCCGCCGAGGACGGGCAGCCGCGCTGGTCGGCGGCGGACGCGGACGCCGCCGTACGGCTGGCGGCCGACGCCGACGCCGTCTATCTGCTCACTCGCACGGGTGAACTGCGCGCCATCAGTCTCACCTCCCGTCGGCCCGTGTGGACGGTGCCCGCACCCGTGGACACCGCCCGGCAGCCCCCGGCGGTGGCAGTGGCCGACGGGCGTCTGGTGGTGTTCGGCGGCGACGGCAGGGTCGCGGCGCTCGACACGGCGAGCGGGGACGTCCGCTGGGGCCCGCGGAAGCAGGGGAGGCGCGCCCTCCGCCCCGCCATCGCCGACGGCACCGTCTATCTCGGCGGCGACTCCCTGACCGCACTGGAGCTGGCCGGCGGCGAACCGAAATGGGCGCACCCCAGCGGCGACGGCACGACCGGCTGGGGCCCGCCGACCGTACACGGGAAACTGCTCTACGCCGTCGACGGAGAACTGTGCGCCCGGGAGCTGGGTGACGGCTCGGACGCCTGGACCGTGCCCGTGGGCTCGGCGAAGCCGCCCCGGGATGCCCCGGTCGTCCAGCGGAACAGTGTCTGGGTGGTCCAGGAGGACCGCGGCACCAGCTCCGTACGCACCGTCGACACCCGTACCGGGGCCGGTGCCTGGACGCACACCACGAGCGACGACGTCCGCTGGCTGGTGGCGGCCGCCGACAACCGCGTCTTCCTCCAGCATCAGGGCACCCTCATCGCCATGCCCGTCTTCTGAGCCTTCTCTCCGGGGCTGAGCCTTCTCTCCGGGACGGCCCCCACCCCAGGGCCCCCGCGCGACCCTGGTACGCTGTGTGACGGCCGTTTGTGTACGCGCCCCCGGAGCCCTTTCGAAGGCTCTGGAGACAGCGCCCAGCGAGCCCCGCCTCCCGAGTAACGGAAGCTCCCCTGAGACCAAGACCAGGGGCACTCGGTGGCTGAAACGAAGCACCCAAGGAGTATCGCGTGTCGCTCGACGCCGCCACGAAGAAGCAGATCATGGCCGAGTTCGCCACCAAGGAGGGCGACACCGGTTCCCCCGAGGTCCAGGTCGCGCTGCTCACCCGCCGCATCTCGGACCTGACCGAGCACCTGAAGACCCACAAGCACGACCACCACTCCCGCCGTGGTCTCCTGCTGCTCGTCGGCCAGCGCCGCCGCCTGCTGCAGTACCTGGCCAAGAAGGACATCACGCGCTTCCGTACGCTGGTGGAGCGCCTGGGCATCCGCCGCGGTGCGGCGGGCGCCAAGTAAGACGCCGTGAAGGGAGCGGTTCCCGCGCCAGGGGGCCGCTCCCTTTGCCGTACGTACGGACGCATTGCCGTACGTACGACGCATCCGTCCACGCGGACGGTGACGTGCGGGCGGCGGCACCCGGGCAGAGAGTCCGTTCGCCGTCCGTACGACAGTGCGTACGGGCGGTGCCCAACGTGCCCCGTACGCATCGATCAGACGCTTCAGCCGTCGTGAGGTCGGCCGAACCTTTGTAGTCTGGTCCCAACAACAACGCCATAACGAACGAGGAGGAGCGCCTCATTCCCGCCGCATCGGCGCCGCAGGCGCCGGTCCTCGGTAGTGGCTCCCGGAACTGGCAATTCCGGTGGCTTCGATCGAAGACCGGCCCGGTCGTCGGCCACCCGGCCAGGGGCGCTGCTCCACCACCGTCCTCCCGTCACACGGACGAGGGGACGCAGACGAGGAGAATTCCCTGGTGGAGAACGAGACCCACTACGCCGAGGCCGTGATCGACAACGGCGCCTTCGGCACCCGCACCATCCGTTTCGAGACGGGCCGCCTGGCCCGTCAGGCCGCCGGCTCCGCCGTGGCCTACCTGGACGACGACACCATGGTGCTGTCGGCCACCACCGCTTCGAAGAACCCCAAGGACCAGCTCGACTTCTTCCCGCTCACGGTGGACGTCGAGGAGCGGATGTACGCCGCCGGGCGGATCCCCGGCTCGTTCTTCCGCCGTGAGGGCCGTCCCTCCGAGGACGCCATCCTCACCTGCCGTCTGATCGACCGCCCGCTGCGCCCGTCCTTCAAGAAGGGCCTGCGCAACGAGATCCAGGTCGTCGCGACGATCATGGCGCTCAACCCCGACCACCTCTACGACGTGGTCGCGATCAACGCCGCCTCAGCCTCCACCCAGCTGGCGGGCCTGCCCTTCTCCGGCCCGATCGGCGGCGTCCGCGTCGCGCTGATCAAGGGCCAGTGGGTGGCCTTCCCGACTCACACCGAGCTCGAGGACGCCGTCTTCGACATGGTCGTGGCCGGCCGCGTGCTCGCCGACGGCGACGTCGCGATCATGATGGTCGAGGCCGAGGCCACCGAGAAGACGATCCAGCTGGTCAAGGACGGTGCCGAGGCGCCGACCGAGGAGATCGTCGCCGCGGGCCTGGAGGCTGCGAAGCCCTTCATCAAGGTGCTGTGCAAGGCGCAGTCCGACCTCGCCGCGAAGGCCGCCAAGCCGACCGGCGAGTTCCCGATCTTCCTCGACTACCAGGACGACGTCCTGGAGGCGCTGACCGCCGCCGTCCGTGACGAGCTGGCCCAGGCGCTGACCATCGCGGGCAAGCAGGAGCGCGAGGGCGAGCTGGACCGGATCAAGGGCGTCGCCGCCGAGAAGCTGCTGCCGCAGTTCGAGGGCCGCGAGAAGGAGATCTCCGCCGCCTACCGTTCGCTGACCAAGGCCCTGGTCCGCGAGCGCGTCATCAAGGACAAGGTCCGCATCGACGGCCGCGGCGTCACGGACATCCGTACGCTGGCCGCCGAGGTCGAGGCGATCCCGCGGGTGCACGGCTCGGCGCTGTTCGAGCGCGGCGAGACCCAGATCCTGGGTGTCACCACGCTGAACATGCTCCGTATGGAGCAGCAGCTGGACACGCTGGCGCCCGAGACGCGCAAGCGCTACATGCACAACTACAACTTCCCGCCGTACTCCGTCGGTGAGACCGGTCGGGTCGGCTCGCCCAAGCGCCGCGAGATCGGCCACGGCGCGCTGGCCGAGCGGGCGATCCTGCCCGTGCTGCCGACCCGCGAGGAGTTCCCGTACGCCATCCGCCAGGTCTCCGAGGCGCTCGGCTCCAACGGCTCCACCTCCATGGGCTCGGTCTGCGCCTCGACCATGTCGCTGATGAACGCCGGTGTGCCGCTGAAGGCCCCGGTCGCAGGCATCGCCATGGGCCTGATCTCCCAGGAGATCAACGGTGAGACGCACTACGTCGCGCTGACCGACATCCTCGGTGCGGAGGACGCGTTCGGCGACATGGACTTCAAGGTCGCCGGTACGAAGACGTTCGTGACCGCCCTCCAGCTGGACACCAAGCTGGACGGCATCCCGGCCTCCGTGCTGGCCGCGGCCCTCAAGCAGGCCCGCGACGCCCGTCTGCACATCCTCGACGTGATGAACGAGGCCATCGACGTCCCGGACGAGATGTCCCCGAACGCCCCGCGGATCATCACCGTCAAGATCCCGGTGGACAAGATCGGTGAGGTCATCGGCCCCAAGGGCAAGATGATCAACCAGATCCAGGAGGACACCGGCGCCGACATCACCATCGAGGACGACGGCACCATCTACATCGGTGCCGCCGACGGCCCGGCCGCCGAGGCCGCCCGCGCCACCATCAACGGCATCGCCAACCCGACGATGCCCGAGGTCGGCGAGCGCTACCTGGGCACGGTCGTGAAGACCACCACCTTCGGTGCCTTCGTCTCGCTGCTGCCCGGCAAGGACGGTCTGCTGCACATCTCGCAGATCCGCAAGCTGGCCGGCGGCAAGCGCGTGGAGAACGTCGAGGACGTGCTCGCGGTCGGCGCCAAGGTCCAGGTCGAGATCGCCGAGATCGACCAGCGCGGCAAGCTGTCCCTGATCCCCGTGATCGAGGGAGACTCCGAGAACGCTGCCGCTGAGGGCGAGAAGGACGAAGCCGCCAAGTGACGTCCCGTACGCACCAGGCGACGGCCCGCACCTCCTCGGAGGGGCGGGCCGTCGCCCGTACCCAAACGCTTCTCAAGGGCGAGAACGGCATCGGCACGGTCCGCAAGACCACGCTCCCCGGGGGCCTCCGCGTGGTCACCGAGACCCTGCCGTCGGTACGCTCCGCCACCTTCGGCATCTGGGCGCACGTCGGCTCCCGCGACGAGACCCCGTCGCTGGGCGGTGCCACCCACTACCTGGAGCACCTGCTCTTCAAGGGCACGGCACGGCGCAGCGCGCTCGACATCTCCTCCGCCATCGACGCGGTCGGCGGCGAGATGAACGCGTTCACGGCCAAGGAGTACACCTGCTACTACGCGCGGGTCCTCGACACCGATCTGCCGCTGGCCATCGACGTCGTCTGCGACATGCTGACCGGCTCGCTGATCACGGCGGAGGACGTGGACGCCGAGCGCGGCGTGATCCTCGAAGAGATCGCCATGACGGAGGACGACCCGGGCGACTGCGTGCACGACCTGTTCGCGCACACCATGCTCGGTGACACCCCGCTGGGCCGCCCGGTCCTCGGCACCGTCGACACGGTCAACGCCCTGACCGCCGACCGTGTCCGCCGCTTCTACCGCAAGCACTACGACCCGACGCACCTGGTCGTCGCGGCCGCGGGCAACGTCGACCACGCCAAGGTCGTCCGGCTGGTGCGCAGGGCATTCGAGCGGGCGGGCGCGCTGGACCGGACCGACGCCGTCCCCGTGGCCCCGCGCGACGGCTCCCGTACGATCCGCACCGCAGGCCGCGTCGAGCTGCTGGGCCGCAAGACCGAGCAGGCCCATGTGGTCCTCGGCATGCCCGGTATCGCCCGCACCGACGACCGGCGCTGGGCGCTGGGCGTGCTCAACACGGCGCTCGGCGGCGGCATGAGCTCCCGGCTCTTCCAGGAGGTGCGGGAGAAGCGCGGGCTCGCCTACAGCGTCTACTCCTACACCTCGTCGTTCGCCGACTGCGGGCTCTTCGGCGTCTACGCCGGCTGCCGCCCCAGCCAGGTCCACGACGTGCTCAGGATCTGCCGTGACGAGCTCGACAAGGTCGCGGAGCACGGCCTGTCGGACGAGGAACTGCGGCGCGCCATCGGCCAGCTGTCCGGCTCCACGGTGCTCGGCCTGGAGGACACCGGCGCGCTGATGAACCGCATCGGCAAGAGCGAGCTGTGCTGGGGCGAGCAGATGTCGGTGGACGACATGCTCGCCAGGATGGCCGCGGTCACCCCCGACGAGGTGCGCGAGGTGGCCCGCGATCTACTGGGACGGCGTCCCTCGCTGTCCGTCATCGGCCCGCTGAAGGACAAGCAGGCGGCCCGCCTGCACGAAGCGGTCGCCTGACCCGGGCCGGTCCGGGCCGACCTGACCCGGACCGGGCCGACCGCCGACCCCGCCGACCCGCCGAACCCGAAGGAACGAGCAATGAGCAAGCTGCGTGTGGCCGTCATCGGTGCCAAGGGCCGTATCGGCTCCGAGGCCGTACGAGCGGTGGAAGCCGCCGAGGACATGGAGCTGGTCGCCGCCCTGGGCCGGGGCGACAAGCTGGAGACCCTGGTCGAGGCGGGTGCCCAGGTCGCGGTGGAGCTGACCGACCCCGGCGCGGTCATGGGCAACCTCGACTTCCTCGTACGCCATGGCATCCACGGCGTCATCGGCACCACCGGTTGGACTGATGACCGCCTCGCGCAGCTGCGCGCCTGGCTGGCGGCGGCCCCCGAGGTGGGCGTGCTGATCGCGCCGAACTTCTCCATCGGGGCCGTGCTGACCATGCGGTTCGCCCAGCAGGCCGCGCGCTTCTTCGAGTCCGTCGAGGTCATCGAGCTGCACCACCCGGACAAGGCGGACGCCCCGTCGGGCACCGCCACCCGCACCGCGCAGCTGATCGCGGCGGCGCGGGCGGAGGCGGGCTGCGCCCCTCAGCCGGACGCGACGGTCACCGCGCTCGACGGCGCGCGCGGCGCGGACGTCGACGGGGTGCCGGTGCACTCGGTTCGGCTGCGGGGACTCCTGGCGCACCAGGAGGTGCTGCTCGGCGACCCCGGCGAGACGCTCACCATCCGGCACGACTCGACGCACCACAGCTGCTTCATGCCGGGCATCCTGCTCGGCGTGCGCCGCGTGGTGTCCACTCCCGGCCTGACCTTCGGGCTGGAACACTTCCTGGATCTGGACTGACCGCCGTGCGCGCAAAGATCACGTACTTCGGACTCGCGGCCGTCCTGGTCGTCTATTTCGTCCTCGTCGGCAGCCGCGGTGTCCTGCTCATCAAGCAGGGCACCGTGGTGACGGTCGCCTTCGGTCTCGCGGTGCTGGTGCTGCCGTTCATCGGCGGCTGGTTCCTGTGGCAGACCACGAAGTTCGCCCGGGCCGCCAACCGGCTGGCCCGCGAGCTGGAGGCCGAGGGGGGACTGCCGGTCGACGAGCTGGTCCGCACTCCCGGCGGCCGGATCGACCGGGACTCGGCGGACGCGGTCTTCGCCAAGCGGCGGGCGGAGACGGAGGAGTCGCCCGGCGACTGGCGCACGTGGTTCCGGCTGGCCGTGGCGTACCACGACGCGCGGGACACCCCGCGCGCCCGCAAGGCGATGCAGCGCGCCATCGCGCTGCACGACGGCAAGGCCGAGGGGCCGGGCGGCAAGGTCGGGGAGACGGGCGGCGAGACCGAGGGATCGGGTGGCAAGACCGGGGAGACGAGCGCCTCAGGCGTCTGAGGGGACGCCGGCGGCACGCTCCCGCCGGTGCGCGTGCGCCCAGTCCTCGATGGCGTCGCACGCCATGTCGAACGCCTCGGGGCGGCCGAGGAAGTCGGCGTTGTGGTCGGTGACCAGCGGGCGGAGCGGTTCGCCGCCCGCCGGCCCGACGAGGAGCGCCTGCCCCTGCACGGCGCGCGGCAGTCCCAGCCACTTCACCGGCTGCTGGGTGGTGCGCACCGTGCCCACCCGGCTCCACTCCACGGTCGTGGTGGTGAACAACGCGATCTGGCGCAGCCCGTACCCGCTCACCCACACGCCGGCCCGGACCAGCCGTACCGCCAGGACGATGACGAGCGTGGCGATGGCGACGCACACCCCGGCGCCGGGCAGCGCGCCCGCCATCGCGATGATCAGCGACGAGAACAGGATGTACGAGGCGAGGAGCAACAGGAGCGCCGCTCCGCCGACGCGCCACGGGCCCGGGCGGTACGGGCGGCGCCAGCGGTCCCGGTCCTCGTAGGGCAGCGGGGCGGCGTCGTCCGCGAGATCGTCGGCGTCGCGATCGGCGGTCAGGAACGGCAGGGGCACGACTGGTCCTCACTCCCACGCACGGCTCGACTTGGCTGCTGGTGGGTGAGGCTATCCCAGCCGCTCTCAGCGGCTGTCGGACACCTCCGAGTGCTGCACCTGATGGGTGGTGCGCGGACCGGACTCCATCGCGGGCAGTCCGAGCAGCAACGAGCCGACGAACCCGGCGACGATCGTCAGCCCGATCAGCGTGCGGCCGGCGATCTCCGACCGGCTGGCCCGGGGCCGGGGCGGCGGGGTGACATTGCTGCGGAACTGGTCGGCCTCGGCGAGGAAGGCGAAGGGTACGGGCTCTCGCCGGCTGAACATGGGGCCACTCCTTGGGGGCGCGGGCGGGGGCTGTCATAGGGGGAGACGGAGAAATGCCCTCCGGGGTGCCGATTCTTCGGAAATTCGGCCGTACTGCACCAATAGGGGGAGGCTTGGATGGAGATCAACAGCAGAACGTAAGCTGGGCGCCGCCAAGCGATGCGACCGGAAGGACCCTGTCAGTGACTGAGCTCACCCCCGAGAGCGCGAAAGCCAGCTTCCGCAGTGATGTGACTGTCGAGCTGGTGAAGCACACTGCGGCCGACACCGATGTGCTGTGGGCCGCCCGTGTGTCCACTGCGGGGGAGCAGTCCTTGGAGGAGCTCCAGAAGGACCCCGAGCGCTCCAAGGGGCTGATCAACTTCCTGATGCGGGACCGGCACGGCAGCCCGTTCGAGCACAACTCGATGACCTTCTTCATCAGCGCCCCGATCTTCGTCTTCCGCGAGTTCATGCGACACCGGGTGGGCTGGTCGTACAACGAGGAGTCCGGCCGCTACCGCGAGCTGCAGCCGGTCTTCTACGTGCCGGGCCAGGAGCGCAAGCTCGTCCAGCAGGGCCGCCCCGGCAAGTACGAGTTCGTCGAGGGCACGCCCGAGCACCACCAGGTCGTGGAAGAGCAGATGCAGGCCGCGTACACCCGCGCCTATGACGCGTACCAGGAGATGCTGGCCGCCGGCGTCGCCCGCGAGGTGGCGCGCGCGGTGCTCCCGGTCGGCCTGTTCTCCTCGATGTACGCCACGTGCAACGCCCGCTCGCTGATGCACTTCCTGGGCCTGCGCACCCAGCATGAGCAGGCGAAGGTGCCCTCCTTCCCGCAGCGGGAGATCGAGATGGTCGCGGAGAAGATGGAAGCCGAGTGGGCCAAGCTCATGCCGCTCACCTACGCCGCGTTCAACGACAACGGCCGCGTCGCGCCGTGACCCCGGACGTACGGACCAGTAGCAAGAAGTGTCCGTATTGCGGCATTTCGTGATGTTCATCTAGGCTGACCACAAGGGTCCGGCACTGCTTGAACCCCCGAGCAGGCAGTGCCGGGCTCCATGTCACCGCCCCGAGGGAGCACCCCGGGGCACGCTACGAGTAGCGTTGGACCCATGGCTCCGACATCCACTCCGCAGACGCCCTTCGGGCGGGTGCTGACCGCCATGGTCACGCCTTTCACCGCTGACGGCGCACTCGACCTCGACGGTGCCCAGCGACTCGCCGCCCACCTGGTGGACGCCGGCAACGACGGCCTGATCGTCAACGGCACCACCGGCGAGTCCCCTACCACCACCGACGCGGAGAAAGCCCAGCTCGTGCGGGCCGTCGTCGAGGCCGTCGGAGACCGCGCCCACGTGGTGGCAGGAGCCAGCACCAACGACACCCGGCACAGCCTGGAACTCGCCCGCGCCGCGCAGCAGGCGGGCGCGCACGGCCTGCTCGCCGTCACCCCGTACTACAGCAAGCCCCCGCAGGAGGGGCTCTTCCGGCACTTCACGGCGATCGCCGACGCCACCGACCTGCCGGTCATGCTCTACGACATCCCCGGCCGCAGCGGCGTCCCGATCAGCACCGAGACCATCGTCCGGCTCGCCGAGCACCCCCGGATCGTCGCCAACAAGGACGCCAAGGGCGACCTCGGCCGCGCCAGCTGGGCCATCGCCCGCTCGCGCCTGGCCTGGTACTCCGGCGACGACATGCTGAACCTGCCGCTGCTGTCCGTTGGCGCCGTCGGCTTCGTCTCCGTGGTCGGCCACCTGGTCAGCCCCGAGCTGCGCGCGCTCCTCGAGGCCCACCTGGCGGGCGACGTCGCCAAGGCGACCGAGATCCACCAGAAGCTGCTCCCGGTCTTCACCGGCATGTTCCGCACCCAGGGCGTGATCACCACCAAGGCCGCGCTCGCCCTCCAGGGCCTGCCCGCCGGCCCGCTCCGGCTGCCGCTCGTGGAGCTCACCCCCGAGGAGACCGAGCAGCTCAAGCGCGACCTCGCCGCCGGTGGGGTACAGCTGTAACCAAAGACTTCACAACTGAATACAGACACATCTGCAAGTGCACGAAAGTCACGCGCGCCATGTGCTCCCACGGGGGCATGTGGCGTGTGTGGTGAGGAGAGTCTTTTGAGTCATCCGCATCCTGAGCTCGGCCCGCCGCCGAAGCTGCCCGAGCGCGGCCTGCGCGTCACCCCGCTCGGCGGCCTGGGCGAGATCGGCCGCAACATGACGGTCTTCGAATACGGCGGCCGGCTTCTGATCGTCGACTGCGGAGTGCTTTTCCCCGAGGAGGAGCAGCCCGGAGTCGACCTGATCCTGCCGGACTTCAGTTCCATCCGGGACCGCCTCGACGACATCGACGGCATAGTGCTCACCCACGGGCACGAGGACCACATCGGCGGCGTCCCCTTCCTGCTCCGCGAGAAGGCGGACATCCCGCTGATCGGCTCCAAGCTGACCCTGGCGCTGATCGAGGCGAAGCTCCAGGAACACCGCATCCGCCCCTACACCCTTGAGGTGCAGGAGGGCAACCGCGAGCGCATCGGCCCGTTCGACTGCGAGTTCATCGCGGTCAACCACTCCATCCCGGACGCCCTCGCCGTGGCCATCCGCACCCCGGCCGGCATGGCGGTGCACACCGGCGACTTCAAGATGGACCAGCTGCCGCTGGACCGCCGCCTCACCGATCTCCCCACCTTCGCCAAGCTCGGGGAGGAGGGCATCGACCTGCTGCTGTCGGACTCCACCAACGCCGAGGTCCCCGGCTTCGTACCGCCCGAGCGCGACATCTCTAACGTCCTGCGCCAGGTCTTCGCCGGCGCGCA
>NZ_CP192512.1:0-1945000 GCF_050613155.1 Streptomyces sp. P1-3 | reverse complement strand
AGATAGGCAAATCCGTCTCTCATACAAGGGTGAGACCTGATGCCGAGCCGATTGTGGTGAAGTGGATGATCCTATGCTGTCGAGAAAAGCCTCTAGCGAGTTTCATGGCGGCCCGTACCCTAAACCGACTCAGGTGGTCAGGTAGAGAATACCGAGGCGTTCGGGTGAACTATGGTTAAGGAACTCGGCAAAATGCCCCCGTAACTTCGGGAGAAGGGGGGCCATTTCCGGTGATGGAATTTACTTCCTGAGCTGGGGGTGGCCGCAGAGACCAGCGAGAAGCGACTGTTTACTAAAAACACAGGTCCGTGCGAAGCCGTAAGGCGATGTATACGGACTGACGCCTGCCCGGTGCTGGAACGTTAAGGGGACCGGTTAGCTCCATTTCGGTGGGGCGAAGCTGAGAACTTAAGCGCCAGTAAACGGCGGTGGTAACTATAACCATCCTAAGGTAGCGAAATTCCTTGTCGGGTAAGTTCCGACCTGCACGAATGGCGTAACGACTTCTCGACTGTCTCAACCATAGGCCCGGTGAAATTGCATTACGAGTAAAGATGCTCGTTTCGCGCAGCAGGACGGAAAGACCCCGGGACCTTTACTATAGCTTGATATTGGTGTTCGGTTCGGCTTGTGTAGGATAGGTGGGAGACTGTGAAGCATGCACGCCAGTGTGTGTGGAGTCGTCGTTGAAATACCACTCTGGTCGTGCTGGATGTCTAACCTGGGTCCGTGATCCGGATCAGGGACAGTGTCTGGTGGGTAGTTTAACTGGGGCGGTTGCCTCCTAAAGGGTAACGGAGGCGCCCAAAGGTTCCCTCAGCCTGGTTGGCAATCAGGTGTTGAGTGTAAGTGCACAAGGGAGCTTGACTGTGAGACCGACGGGTCGAGCAGGGACGAAAGTCGGGACTAGTGATCCGGCGGTGGCTTGTGGAAGCGCCGTCGCTCAACGGATAAAAGGTACCCCGGGGATAACAGGCTGATCTTCCCCAAGAGTCCATATCGACGGGATGGTTTGGCACCTCGATGTCGGCTCGTCGCATCCTGGGGCTGGAGTCGGTCCCAAGGGTTGGGCTGTTCGCCCATTAAAGCGGTACGCGAGCTGGGTTTAGAACGTCGTGAGACAGTTCGGTCCCTATCCGCTGTGCGCGTAGGAATATTGAGAAGGGCTGTCCCTAGTACGAGAGGACCGGGACGGACGAACCTCTGGTGTGCCAGTTGTTCTGCCAAGGGCATGGCTGGTTGGCTACGTTCGGGAGGGATAACCGCTGAAAGCATCTAAGCGGGAAGCCTGCTTCGAGATGAGTATTCCCACCTCCTTGAGAGGGTAAGGCTCCCAGTAGACGACTGGGTTGATAGGCCAGATATGGAAGCCGGGTAACCGGTGGAGTTGACTGGTACTAATAGGCCGAGGGCTTGTCCTCAGTTGCTCGCGTCCACTGTGTTGGTTCTGAAGTAATGAACCAGTGCTGTTCTTTGAATACAGCATGTCCGGTTGTTATCTTCATAGTGTTTCGGTGGTTATTGCGTTAGGGAAACGCCCGGTTACATTCCGAACCCGGAAGCTAAGCCTTTCAGCGCCGATGGTACTGCAGGGGGGACCCTGTGGGAGAGTAGGACGCCGCCGAACAATTTTTAGAGAAAGCCCTGTTGGGGACTCCGGTCCCCAACAGGGCTTCTTTTGTTGTGCTCTGGGTCACTCCAAGTTCATCTTGCCTGGGCAGCATGCGTGTCATGGGCACTCCTGCGGATGAGCTGCGACGCGAGCTGACAGATTCGGGCGTCCGTCCCGGCGACGAGGTGATCGTGCCGTCCTATGGCACAACCGATGCGGCGGAGGCCGTACTCCTGGCCGGAGCAAGGCCGGTGTTCGTCGACATAGACGCCGACTCCTTCTGCATAGACCCGGCCGCTGTCGCCGAGGCGGTGAGCCCGCGGACCGCCGCCGTCGTGGCCGTACACACCTTCGGTCACCCCGCCGACATGGCCCGTATCAACGAGATCGGGGACCGGCACGGCATCCACGTCATCGGGTACGGAGTAGTGGAGGAGCCGGCGGGGGAGATCGTGCGGCGGCAAGCGAACGCCGCCTATCTCGACGGGAAGCTGCGCGGTGTCCGCACGCCGGCGGTGGCGGTCGGCGTGGACCACAGCTATCAGAGTTACGTCGTCAGGGTGCCCGGCAACGGGCGGCCGGACCGTGACGCGTTCGCCCGTGCGCTGCGTTCCCGAGGCGTCGCGTGCCATGTGCCCGTACAGACGCCCGTGCACCGTACCCAGCGTTTCCGTCGCGAACTGTGGCTCGTGGAAACCGAGCGCGCCGCCGACGAGTGCCTGGCGCTGCCCGTCGACGCGTCGATGCCGCGCCGCGAACTGCAGCGTGTGGTGTCGGCGTGCAACGCGCTCGGAGGACTCCTGCAGACGGCGGCCTGAAAGCGGCCCGGAAGAAGACCAGGGCGTGGTTCGGAGCAGCACGGAGTTTCGGGTATGATTCATTCCGTTGCCGCGCCCCAATAGCTCAGTCGGCAGAGCGTCTCCATGGTAAGGAGAAGGTCTACGGTTCGATTCCGTATTGGGGCTCTGACAAAGAAGAAGGCCCCCGCCATCTGGCGGGGGCCTTCTTCTTTGTCAGGTCTCGTGCGGCTGCGGTACGGGGACGCGCATCGCCAGGATCGCCATGTCGTCGGACGGCGGGTCAGGAGCGAAGCGCTCGACGGCCCGGAGGACTCGCGCGGCCACCGCGCCCGCCGTCAACCCGGTGCACGTGGTCAGCACGTCCATCAGGCCGTCATCGCCGAGCATCCTGGAGCCCTCGCGGCGCTCGGTCACCCCGTCCGTGACGCACAGCAGCACATCGCCCGGATCGAGCGTCACCGTCTGCTCGTACAGCTCCAGATCGTCCATCACGCCGAGCAGGGGCTGTGGTTCCGCGGCGGGTTCGACGCGGCCGTCCGGGCGGAGCCGGAGCGGCAGCGGATGACCGGCGCACACCACCTTCAGCAGCGCGCCGCCGTCGGCTTGCGGCCACAGCTCCCCGTACAGCAGGGTCAGGAAGCGGCTGCGCGCGCCCTCGTCGAGGATCGCCGCGTTGAGCCGCTCCAGGACGGCCGGGCCGCCGAACCCCTCGCGGGCGAGCAGCCGCAGCGCGTGCCGGGCCAGGCCGGTGACGGCGGCCGCCTCGGGGCCGGTGCCGCAGACGTCGCCGATGGCGAAGCCGTACGCGTCGTCGCGGATGGGGAACAGGTCGTAGAAGTCACCGCCGACCTCGTTGCCCTCACCGGCCGCGCGGTAGATGACCTCGACCTCGACGCCGGGGACCTCGGGCAGCTCGGGCGGCAGCAGGCTGCGCTGGAGGGACTGGCTGATGGCCGTACGCTCCGAGTACAGCCGGGCGTTGTCCAGCGCGAGCGCGGCCCGGCGGGAGAGGTCCTCGGCCAGTTCCAGGATCTCCTGGCGGAAGTGCTCGTCGGCCGGTTTGCCCAGGGTGAGCATGCCGATGACGCGATTGCGGGCCACCAGCGGCAGGACGACGGTCTCGCCGCCGACCGCGGAGGCGGTGGCGAGCGTGGCGCCCGGGCCGGAGGAAGGCCGGGCGGCGTCCCCGAGGTTGAGGCTGCGCAGGGTGGTGCGCAGGGCCGCGGCGTGCGCGGCGTCACCGGGGGCCGACCAGATCCGGGCGCCGGGGGCCGGCACGGGCTCCGGCGGATCGACCTTCGACAGCAGCGCCTTGAGGCCGTCGATGCGGTCCTCGTCCTCGTGCAGGACGTAACTCAACTCGGGCTCGGAAGACGGGTCGGCGATTGTGTAGACGGCGCACCAGGTGGCGAGGGTCGGCACGGTCATCTGTGCCATCAAGGCCAGCGTCTGGTCCCGGTCGAGCGTGCCCGCCAGCAGGTCGGACGCCTCGACGAGGAAGGACAGGGAACCGCGGCGCAGCCGCTCCAGCTCGGTGAGGCGGGCGGACTCGACGGCCAGCGCGATGCGGTCGGCGGCGAACTGGAGCCGCAGGGCCTCCTCGTTGCTGTAGCGGCCGGGCGCTTCGGCGGCCACGCCGAGCGAGCCGGTAAGCCGTCCCTCCACCTTCAGCGGGACCGTGACGACCGATCGCATACCGGTGTTGGCGAGCAGCGGCACGGCTCCGGGGACGACGGCGAGGTCCTCGTGGACGGCGGGCATCCGGGCGGAGCCGTAGCGTCCGGTGCCGGCCTCGACGGGGACGCGGGCGAAGCGCTGGCGTGCGGAGGGCAGCCCGGTGGAGGCGCGTACCTCCAGTTCGGTCTCGTCGTCGGTGGCCAGGAGCAGATAGGCCGAGTCTCCGTCGAGCATGTCGCGGGCGCGTTCGACGGTGCGCTGGAGGAGCCCGTCCAGGTCGTCAGGGGCGGGGGAGCCGATGAAGACCTCGAAGGCGTCGGTGGGCGCGCCGCGCTCGGGTGCGCTCGCGGCGTCGGAGGAGGTGCCGCGCTGCGGGCTCTGCAGGACCGCGCGCTCGTGCTCGCGGACCAGAAGGCAGACGGTCGACGGGTCGCCGTCGGTGTCGCGGACGCGCAGATGCGAGGCGTAGACGGGGATGACCCGGCCGTCGGCGCCGCGGACGCCGTAGGAGCCCTCCCAGCGGGAGAGCCGGAGCGCCTCGGCGACGCCGGTGCCGGTTCCGGGGGTGTGCGGCCAGGCGGCGAGGTCGGTGAGCGGTTTGCCGAGGATCTGCTCCGGTGCGTAGCCGAACAGGTCCTGTGCGTCGTCGTTCCAGGCACTGACGGCGCCGTTGCGGTCGATCTGGATGACGGCGACGCGGACGCGGGCGTCGGTGACGGGCAGGGCCTCGGAGGGCAGGGCCGGGCCCGCGGAGCGGGTGCCGGCGAGGCGGTCGGGGAAGTCGAGCTGGAACCACACCTGCTTGTGCGTGGCGCTGTACTCCACGCCCCAGCGGGAGGCGAGAGCGGCGCACAGGAGCAGTCCGCGGCCGCCTTCGCGGTCCGGGCTGCCGTAGTTGCGCCCGGCGTTCTCCAGCGGCAGCTCGCGCTCCGGATAGCGGTCGGCGACCTCGACGCGCACCCCGGTCTCGGCCCGGATGCAGCTGACGTCGGCGGCGGTGCCCGCGTGGACGACGGCGTTGGTGACGAGCTCGCTGGTGAGGACGACCGCGTCGTCGACGACGTCGGTCAGGCCCCAGCCTTGGAGGGTGTCTCTGACGAAGGTACGGGCGGAGGCGACCGAGCGTCCCACTGGTTCGAATTTGGCGGCTGCCCGCGCGGTGATCACAGGTCTCCTCATCGGCCTCTCATTGCTCCCCCGAGTCCTGTGCCCGTTTCCCAAGCGCTCGATTCGTCCGCCAGGCTAAACCGTCGGCCCCGGCCGTGTGGAACGGAGTCGTGTGATTCGGGAGCAAAAACGCGGCCCGGCGGTCATGCGCATACCCCCATGGGGGACACGCATGGCCGCCGGGCCGAGGCCGTGGCGAAGGACATGTGCTGCCCTTCTCACCTCAACGAGTTCCCGACGATGTGGTTACGCTCCGATCAGCGACCACTACGGTGCCCCGGAGTGAAACACTGGGAAAGCTCGGAGTAGCGAACCCGACGAGGACGACGGTCGACCCTGCGGGAGGGACACGGTGGAGTCTGGCGCAGCGGCGCGGGGCAAGAGCAGCACGCGCGCGAAGGGCGGACAGTCCCGGAGCAGTGGCGGGACGACCCAGGTGGAGACGGCGGCCCTGAACCGCCTGCTCGTCGCCATGACTGCCATGCGGGACGGGAATTTCCGTAAGCGGCTGGTCGTCTCGGGCGACGGCGTGATGGCGGAGATCGCGGATGTGTTCAACGACATCGCGGAGCGCAACCTCCAGCTCACAGGGGAGTTGGCACGGGTACGGCGAGTGGTCGGCCGCGAGGGCAAGCTGACCGAGCGGCTGGAGACCGGGCCGTGCGAGGGGGCCTGGGCGACCGCCATCGAGGCGTCGAACGCCCTGGTGGACGACCTGGTCCGGCCGGTATCCGAGGTGGGCCGGGTGCTGACGGCCGTGGCTGACGGCGACCTGGAGCAGCGGATGGATCTGCGCTCCCAGGGGCCGGAGGGCTCGGGGCATCCGCTGCGCGGCGAGTTTCTGAGGGTCGGCCGTACGGTCAACGGTCTGGTCGACCAGCTTTCGGCGTTCACGGACGAGGTGACCCGGGTCGCCCGGGAGGTCGGCACCGAGGGCAAGCTCGGCGGCCAGGCACGAGTGCGCGGAATGTCCGGATCGTGGAAAGATCTCACGGATTCCGTCAACACGATGGCGTCCCGGCTCACCGCTCAGGTACGTGACATCGCTCTCGTGACGACGGCCGTGGCCAAGGGTGATCTCTCCCGGAAGGTCACGGTCCATGTGTCCGGGGAGATGCTGGAGCTGAAGAACACCGTGAACACCATGGTGGACCAGCTGTCGTCGTTCGCCTCCGAGGTGACCCGGGTCGCGCGCGAGGTCGGTACGGAGGGCGAACTCGGCGGGCAGGCGCAGGTGCCGGGCGTCGCAGGCGTCTGGAAGGACCTGACCGACTCGGTCAATTTGATGGCGGGGAACCTGACGGCACAGGTGCGCGGGATCTCGCAGGTGACGACCGCAGTGGCCAGCGGCGACCTGTCGCAGAAGGTCACCGTCAGCGCACGTGGTGAAGTCGCGCAGCTCGCGGACACGATCAACACGATGACGGAGACGCTGCGCACGTTCGCCGACGAGGTGACGCGGGTGGCCAGCGAGGTGGGTGCCGAGGGCCTGCTGGGCGGTCAGGCGCAGGTGCCGGGTGCCGCGGGTACGTGGAAGGACCTGACCGACTCGGTCAACAACGCGTTCCGCAATGTCACCGCGCAGGTGCGGGACATCGCGCAGGTGACGACGGCGGTCGCCAACGGTGACCTGTCGCAGAAGGTCACCGTCGATGTGGCCGGCGAGATGCTGGAGTTGAAGAACACCGTCAACACGATGGTGGACCAGCTCCAGACGTTCGGTGTCGAAGTGACCCGTGTGGCGCGGGAGATCGGTGTCGAGGGCGAGCTGGGCGGCCAGGCGCAGGTGCCCGGTGTGGCGGGCACGTGGAAGGACCTCACCGATTCGGTGAACACCGCCTTCCGCAACCTGACCGGCCAGGTGCGCAACATCGCGCAGGTGACCACGGCGGTCGCCAACGGCGATCTGACCCAGAAGGTCACGGTGGACGTCTCCGGGGAGATGCTCCAGCTGAAGAACACCGTGAACACCATGGTGGACCAGCTGTCGTCGTTCGCCGACCAGGTCACGCGGATGGCCCGGGACGTGGGCACCGAGGGTCGGCTCGGGGGCCAGGCGCGAGTGGACGGCGTCTCGGGTACGTGGAAGGACCTGACCGACTCCGTCAACTTCATGGCGGGCAACCTGACGTCGCAGGTGCGCAACATCGCGCAGGTGACGACCGCGGTGGCGCGCGGTGATCTGTCGCAGAAGATCGACGTGGACGCGCGGGGCGAGATCCTGGAGCTGAAGAACACCATCAACACGATGGTCGACCAGCTCTCCGCCTTCGCCGAGCAGGTGACCCGGGTGGCCCGCGAGGTGGGTACGGACGGGCGGCTGGGCGGTCAGGCGCAGGTGCCCGGCGTCGCGGGCGTCTGGCGTGACCTGACCGACTCGGTGAACGGCATGGCGGGCAACCTCACCGCCCAGGTCCGCAACATCGCCCAGGTCGCGACCGCGGTGGCGCGCGGTGATCTGTCGCAGAAGATCGACGTGGACGCGCGGGGCGAGATCCTGGAGCTGAAGAACACCATCAACACGATGGTCGACCAGCTGTCGTCGTTCGCGGAGCAGGTGACGCGGGTGGCCCGACAGGTGGGCACCGAGGGCATCCTGGGCGGCCAGGCCGAGGTGCAGGGTGTCTCCGGCACCTGGAAGGACCTGACCCAGTCCGTCAACGGCATGGCGAACAACCTGACGTCCCAGGTCCGGAACATCGCCGAGGTGACGACCGCGGTCGCCAAGGGCGATCTGTCCAAGAAGATCACCGTCGATGCCAAGGGCGAGATCCTGGAGCTGGTCACCACGGTCAACACGATGGTGGACCAGCTGTCGGACTTCGCCGAGCAGGTGACGCGGGTGGCCCGCGAGGTCGGCAGCGAGGGTCAGCTGGGCGGTCAGGCGCGGGTGCAGGGCGTCACCGGCATCTGGAAGGACCTGACCAACAACGTCAACCTGATGGCCAACAACCTCACCATCCAGGTGCGCAACATCTCCCAGGTCGCCACGGCGGTGGCCAACGGCGATCTGACGAAGAAGGTCACCGTCGAGGCGCGCGGCGAGGTCGCCCAGCTCGCCGACACCGTGAACACGATGGTGACGACCCTGTCGTCCTTCGCGGACGAGGTCACGCGTGTGGCGCGCGAGGTGGGCACCGAGGGCATCCTCGGCGGCCAGGCGCGCGTGCCCGGCGTCGCGGGGACCTGGAAGGACCTCACCGAGTCCGTGAACTCGATGGCCAACAACCTCACCGGGCAGGTGCGCAACATCGCGATGGTCACCACGGCGATCGCCAACGGTGACCTGACCAAGAAGATCGACATCGACGCGCGCGGCGAGATCCTGGAGCTCAAGACCACCATCAACACCATGGTCGACCAGCTGGGCTCGTTCGCCGAGGAGGTCACCCGGGTGGCCCGCGAGGTGGGCACCGAAGGCCAGTTGGGCGGTCAGGCCCGGGTCCGGGACGTCGCCGGCACCTGGCAGGACCTCACCGAGTCGGTGAACGAGATGGCGGGCAACCTGACCCGCCAGGTGCGTGCGATCGCCGAGGTCGCCACCGCGGTGACCCGCGGCGACCTCAACCTCAAGATCGAGGCGGACGCGGCGGGCGAGATCCTCAAGCTGCAGGACAACATCAACACGATGATCGCCAACCTGCGCGAGACCACGCTCGCCAACAAGGAGCAGGACTGGCTCAAGGGCAACCTCGCCCGGATCTCCGGTCTGATGCAGGGGCGGCGCGAGCTGGAGGACGTCGCCGGACTGATCATGAGCGAGCTGACCCCGGTGGTATCCGCCCAGCACGGCGCGTTCTTCCTGGCCACGCCCACCGCCGAGGGCAACGACGGCGGGGACGACGGTGCGTACGAGCTGCGCCTCATCGGCAGTTACGGCTATTCGATGGGCTCCATGCCGACCTCGTTCAAGCCCGGCGAGACGCTGATCGGCACCGCGGCGAAGGAGAAGCGCACGATCCTGGTGGAGAACGTGCCGCCGGGCTATCTCAAGATCGCCTCCGGGCTCGGGGAGGCGGCCCCGGCCCATGTGATCGTGCTGCCGGTGCTGTTCGAGGGCCAGGTCCTCGGCGTCATCGAGCTCGCCTCCTTCCAGCCCTTCGCGCAGATCCAGAAGGACTTCCTCAACCAGATCGCCGAGATGATCGGCACGAGCGTCAACACGATCAGCGTCAACACCAAGACCGAGGTGCTGCTCAAGCAGTCGCAGGAGCTGACCGAGCAGCTGCGCGAGCGCTCCGCCGAGCTGGAGAACCGGCAGAAGGCCCTCCAGTCGTCCAACGCCGAGCTGGAGGAGAAGTCCGACCGGCTGGCCCGCCAGAACCGCGACATCGAGGTGAAGAACACCGAGATCGAGGAGGCGCGGCAGGTCCTGGAGGAGCGCGCCGAGCAGCTCGCCGTCTCGATGCGCTACAAGTCCGAGTTCCTGGCCAATATGTCGCACGAGCTGCGCACGCCGCTCAACTCGCTGCTGATCCTGGCCAAGCTGCTCGCCGACAACGCCGACGCCAACCTCTCGCCGAAGCAGGTGGAGTTCGCCGAGACGATCCACGGCGCGGGCTCGGACCTGCTCCAGCTGATCAACGACATCCTCGACCTGTCCAAGGTCGAGGCGGGCAAGATGGACGTCAGCCCGACCCGGATCGCGCTGGTCCAGCTCGTCGACTACGTGGACGCCACCTTCCAGCCGCTGACCGCCGAGAAGGGGCTGGACTTCTCCGTACGGGTCTCCCCGGAGCTGCCCGCCACCTTGCACACCGACGAGCAGCGGCTGCTGCAGGTGCTGCGCAACCTGCTGTCCAACGCGGTGAAGTTCACCGACACCGGCGCGGTGGAGCTGGTCATCCGGCCGGCCGGCGAGGACGTGCCGGTCGAGATCCGCGAGCAGCTGCTGGAGCACGGCGCGCTGCGGTCCCCCGACGACGAGATGATCGCCTTCTCGGTCACCGACACCGGCATCGGCATCGCGGCCAGCAAGATGCGGGTCATCTTCGAGGCGTTCAAGCAGGCCGACGGGACCACCAGCCGGAAGTACGGCGGCACCGGCCTGGGCCTGTCCATCAGCCGGGAGATCGCACGGCTGCTCGGCGGCGAGATCAGCGTTGCCAGTGAACCGGGCCGCGGTTCCACCTTCACGCTCTATCTGCCGCTGCAGCCCACCGAGCTGCCGCCGCAGGGCTATCCGCAGCTCGGCCCGGGCGGCGACGCCGCGGCGCCGGCGCTGGAGGCGGCGCGTGAGCCCGCCATGGACCAGGAGGAGGTCGCGGCCAGGTCGCCGGAGGCCGACGCCCTCACCGGCCTGCCCCGGTCGCGGGGCGCCGCCGGGCTCTTCCGGAGGCGGCAGCGCGCGGCGCAGGAGTCGGGGCAGCGGGACACGGCGGGGCGCGCCCACGGCCAGGCTCCCGAGCCCTGGCTGGTCGGCGGCCAGGACCTGGTGGCCACCGAGCCGGGCGGCGGCTTCCACGGTGAGAAGGTGCTCATCGTGGACGACGACATCCGCAACGTCTTCGCGCTCACGTCCGTCCTGGAGCAGCACGGACTGCAGGTGCTCTACGCCGAGAACGGCCGCGAGGGGATCGAGGTCCTGGAGCAGCACGACGATGTGGTGCTGGTCCTGATGGACATCATGATGCCGGAGATGGACGGCTACGCCACGACGGCCGCGATCCGGCGGATGCCGCAGTTCGCCGGCCTGCCGATCATCGCGCTCACAGCGAAGGCGATGAAGGGCGACCGGGAGAAGAGCATCGAGTCCGGCGCGTCCGACTATGTGACCAAGCCCGTCGACACCGATCATCTCCTCACGGTGATGGAGCAGTGGATGAGCAGGGAGTGACGCGGCCCGACCCGAGCGGGCCGGGCTTGCTGACGCAGTGTTGCCGAACAGGTGTGGGAGTACGGATTTCCGGGAACCTTCTGGACTTCCACCGCGTTTCTGCTACGTGCACAGTGACATCGCGGTGACAGGGTGTGGCGACAGGCGGGGTGCGGCTACCATGACCGGCACAAGGACGGGCGGCGCAAAGGAGTCGTCCCCTGGGGTGGCGCTCGGCGTCTCCCCGAGCTCATCGAGCAGGGGAGGGCCCATGCCGGGGCGAGGAGGACGGTCGGCCATGGTGCAGAAGGCCAAGATCCTCCTGGTCGATGACCGGCCGGAGAATCTGCTGGCGCTGGAGGCCATTCTCTCCGCGCTCGATCAGACCCTGGTGCGGGCATCGTCAGGGGAGGAAGCGCTCAAGGCGCTGCTGACGGATGACTTCGCGGTGATCCTGCTGGACGTCCAGATGCCGGGTATGGACGGCTTCGAGACGGCCGCGCACATCAAGCGTCGGGAGCGCACCCGCGACATCCCGATCATCTTTCTCACCGCGATCAACCACGGCCCCCACCACACCTTCCGCGGCTACGCGGCAGGCGCGGTGGACTACATCTCCAAGCCCTTCGACCCGTGGGTGCTGCGGGCCAAGGTCTCCGTCTTCGTCGAGCTGTACATGAAGAACTGCAAGCTGCGCGAGCAGGCCGCGCTGCTGCGGCTGCAGTTGGAGAGCGGCCAGCCGGTCGCGGGCGACGGCAAGGAGCCCGCGGGGCTGCTGGCCGAGCTGTCCGCGCGGCTCGCCGCCGTCGAGGAGCAGGCCGAGGCGCTGTCCAAGCAGCTCAACGAGACCGCTGACGCGGCCGCGGTGGCCACCGCGGCCCATCTGGAGCGCAAACTCACCGGGCTGCGCCGTGCGCTGGACGCGCTGGAGCCGGGCGCGGGCAGCAGCGCCGGCCAGGTGCCGTCGCAGAACTGACCCCTGACGGCCCGTCACGCGCTCGTCGGCATACGGCGCGGGGGGTCGGCCCGGTAGGCGGCCGTTGGCCCGGCGGGCGGCCGTGGCGGAGGGAAACGGCAGGCATGCGTGCCCCGTACGGCGGACGCGGGTAATCTCGCCCCCATGGCCTCACGTACGTCCGGCAAGGGTTCCCAGAGCACGGCGGGCACCTCGAAGCAGCGCGCCGGAGGGGCCGCGGGTGCCGCCAAGAAGGCCCCGGTCAAGAAGGCGGCTGCCAAGAAGGCCGCGCCGTCGGCGAAGAAGAAGGCGCCCGCGAAGAAGGCGGCGCCCAAGCCCGCGCCGTCCCCCACCAACGGCGTCTTCCGCGCGGCACGTGCTGTCTGGATGGGGCTCGCGCGCGTGGTCGGCGCGATGTTCCGGGGCATAGGGCGCGGTGCGAAGGGGCTCGACCCCGCGCATCGCAAGGACGGTGTGGCGCTGCTGCTGCTCGCGCTCGCACTGATCGTCGCGGTCGGCACCTGGTCCCATCTGCGCGGGCCGGTCGGCGACCTGGTGGAGGTGCTGGTCACCGGCGCGTTCGGCCGCCTCGATCTGCTCGTGCCGATACTGCTCGGCGCGATCGCCACCCGGCTGATCCTCCACCCCGAGAAGCCGGAGGCCAACGGACGGATCGTCATCGGGCTGTCCGCGCTGGTCATCGGGGTCCTCGGACAGGTGCACGTCGGCTGCGGCGCGCCGCTGCGCGACGACACCGAGGCCATACAGGACGCGGGCGGCCTCATCGGCTGGGCGGCGGCGTCCCCGCTGCTCTACGCGATGGGCGCGGTGCTGGCCGTACCGCTGCTGATCCTGCTGACCGTCTTCGGGCTGCTCGTGGTCACCGCCACCCCCGTCGCCGCCGTCCCGCAGCGGCTGCGCTCGCTGGGTATCCGGCTGGGCCTGCTGCGGGACCACGGCGAGTACGTCGACCCGGCGGACGAGGAGGAGGCCGGGGAGTACGCCGAGGAGTGGCGCGAGCAGCCCACGCGGCGGCAGCGCCGGGCGTCCCGTACAGCCGGGAGCGCCCCCGAGCGGGCCGAGGAGGAGGCGCTGAACAGGCGGCGCGGGCCGGGCCGCGCCGGACCCGTGGAGCCTCCCGCGGACCGTTCCATGGACGCCGTGGACGTGGCGGCCGCGGCCGCCGCCGCACTGGACGGCGCCGTGCTGCACGGCGTCCAGCCCTCACCGCTGGTCGCCGGCCTCAGCAGCGGCATCTCCGGCGACCGGGCGGCCGGGGTGCCGGGTGCGCGGCCGGCCGGCGGGTCGCAGGAGCCCGCCGACGTGGAGCCGACGCTGACGGCCGCCCCCGAGCGGGGTGCGGCCGTCCCGGACCTCACCAAGCCCACGCCCGAGCCCGCCGAGCCGCTGCCGCCGCGCGCCGAGCAGCTCCAGCTCGCCGGCGACATCACCTACGCGCTGCCCTCCCTGGACCTGCTGGAGCGCGGCGGCCCCGGCAAGTCCCGCAGCGCCGCCAACGACGCGGTCGTCGCCTCGCTGACGAACGTCTTCGCGGAGTTCAAGGTCGACGCCGCCGTCACCGGCTTCACCCGCGGGCCGACGGTCACCCGCTACGAGGTCGAGCTGGGCCCGGCTGTGAAGGTCGAGCGGATCACGGCGCTGACCAAGAACATCGCGTACGCCGTGGCCAGCCCCGACGTGCGGATCATCAGCCCCATCCCGGGCAAGTCCGCGGTCGGTATCGAGATCCCCAACAGCGACCGCGAAATGGTCAACCTGGGGGACGTGCTGCGGTCCGCCGAGTCCGTCGGCGACGACCATCCGCTGCTGGTGGGGCTGGGCAAGGACGTCGAGGGCGGCTATGTCTCGGCCAACCTGGCGAAGATGCCGCACGTGCTGGTGGCCGGCGCCACCGGCTCCGGAAAGTCGTCCTGCATCAACTGCCTGATCACCTCGGTCATGGCCCGCGCGACCCCGGACGACGTGCGGATGGTGCTGGTCGACCCCAAGCGCGTCGAGCTGACCGCGTACGAGGGCATCCCGCACCTGGTCACGCCGATCATCACCAACCCCAAGCGGGCCGCCGAGGCCCTCCAGTGGGTCGTACGGGAGATGGATCTGCGGTACGACGACCTGGCGGCGTTCGGGTTCCGGCACATCGACGACTTCAACGCCGCCGTCCGCGGGGGCAAGGTCCAGCTGCCCGAAGGCAGCGAGCGTGACCTGCGGCCGTACCCGTATCTGCTGGTCATCGTGGATGAGCTGGCGGATCTGATGATGGTGGCGCCGCGCGACGTGGAGGACTCGATCGTCCGTATCACCCAGCTGGCCCGTGCGGCGGGCATCCACCTGGTGCTCGCCACCCAGCGGCCCTCGGTGGACGTGGTGACCGGTCTGATCAAGGCGAACGTGCCGTCCCGGCTCGCCTTCGCCACCTCCTCCCTCGCCGACAGCCGGGTGATCCTCGACCAGGCGGGCGCCGAGAAGCTGATCGGGAAAGGCGACAGCCTCTTCCTGCCGATGGGCGCGAACAAGCCGGTCCGCATGCAGGGCGCGTTCGTCACCGAGGCCGAGGTCGCCGCGGTCGTCGAGCACTGCAAGAACCAGATGGCGCCGGTCTTCCGGGACGACGTGACGGTCGGGACGGCGAAGAAGAAGGAGATCGACGAGGACATCGGCGACGACCTCGACCTCCTCTGTCAGGCCGCTGAGCTGGTGGTCTCCACCCAGTTCGGCTCGACCTCGATGCTCCAGCGCAAGCTGCGGGTGGGCTTCGCCAAGGCCGGGCGGCTGATGGACCTGATGGAGTCCCGGGGGATCGTCGGTCCCAGCGAAGGCTCTAAAGCCCGGGACGTTTTGGTAAAACCGGATGAATTGGATGGCGTGATCGCTGTGATCCGCGGGGAGGCTCACCCATAGCGCAGGGGAGACTCACCCGTAAGGGAAGCGCGGTCAACCGTTTCCTCTGCTGATACGTCAAGTTGAGGGAGGTGACGGACTGGTGTCCCACCATCGGTGTCGTACGGCACTCCTGATGGCGGACAAAGACCGGCCTCCCGCTTGCCCGACCCTTTCGTCCCACCCCTAGACTGAACCTCCAGCAGGTGGCTCACGCTCGAAAGGCGCCCCCGTGTCCATCGGCAACTCCTCCGAAGACGACCGTCCTTCCGTCGGTCATGCCCTCCAGCAGGCCCGCATCCAGGCCGGACTGACCGTCGATGAGGTCAGCGGCATCACCCGGGTGCGTGTACCCATCGTGCACGGGATCGAGCAGGACGACTTCTCGCGCTGCGGTGGCGACGTCTACGCGCGCGGGCACGTCCGGTCACTGGCGCGGGCCGTCGGCCTCGACCCGGCCGCGCTGATCGCCCAGTATGACGCCGAGCACGGCGGCCGGCCGGAGCCCACTCCGGCAGCGCCGCTGTTCGAGGCCGAACGGATCCGGCCCGAGCCCCGCCGCCCCAACTGGACCGCCGCGATGGTCGCCGCCATCGTCGCCGTCGTCGGCTTCGTCGGTTTCACCCTCTTCACCAGTGGCAGCGAGGACGGCGGCTCGACGGTCGCGGAGGACACCCCGCCGTCGAAGCCCGCCGCCGACCCCGCCACCCGCAAGCCCGCCGACCCCAAGCCGGAGCCGTCCACCAGCGCCATCGCCGGCGTCCCGGCCAACAAGGTCACGGTTCAGCTGACCGCCGAGAACGGCCAGAGCTGGATCTCCGCACAGGACCACAACGGGCGCCTGATCCACGAGGGCGTACTCCGCCAGGGCGACTCCAGGACCTTCACCGACAGCAAGCGGATCGACCTGGTCCTGGGCAATGCCGGGGCCGTCCAGCTCTTCGTGAACGGCAAGGAGGTCAAGGAGGTCGGGGCGGACGGGCAGGTCCAGCGGCTGAGCTACACCAAGGGAGACCCGGAGGTCGGCTGAGTTCCGCGTCGAACGGTCAGCCCTGGGCGCCAGAGGTACGTCCGGGACAAAGTAGTCTGAGCGTATGCCCGAACGCCGTACCGTCGCCCTTGTCACGCTTGGCTGCGCCCGTAATGAGGTGGACTCGGAGGAGCTGGCAGGCCGCTTGGCAGCGGACGGCTGGGAACTCGTCGAGGAAGCCGCCGACGCGGATGTCGCCGTCGTCAACACCTGCGGCTTCGTCGAAGCCGCCAAGAAGGACTCGGTCGATGCCCTGCTGGAGGCCAACGACCTCAAGGATCATGGCAGGACCCAGGCCGTCGTAGCGGTCGGCTGCATGGCCGAGCGGTACGGCAAGGAGCTGGCCGAAGCGCTGCCCGAGGCCGACGGCGTGCTCGGGTTCGACGACTACGCCGACATCTCCGACCGGCTGCAGACCATCCTCTCGGGCGGCATCCACGCCGCCCACACCCCGCGCGACCGGCGCAAGCTGCTGCCGATCAGCCCGGCGGAGCGGCAGGGCGCCTCCGGCGTGGCGCTGCCGGGCCACGGTGACGCCGACGCGCTGGCCTCAGCCCCCGAAGACCTGCCCGAGGGCCTCGCCCCGGCGTCGGGCCCGCGCGCCCCGCTGCGCCGCCGTCTGGACGCCGGCCCGGTCGCCTCGGTCAAGCTGGCCTCCGGCTGCGACCGGCGGTGCTCCTTCTGCGCCATCCCGTCCTTCCGCGGCTCCTTCATCTCCCGCCGCCCCTCCGACGTACTCGGCGAGACGCGCTGGCTCGCCGAGCAGGGCGTGAAGGAGATCATGCTGGTCTCCGAGAACAACACCTCCTACGGCAAGGACCTGGGCGACATCCGCCTGCTGGAGACGCTGCTGCCGGAGCTCGCGGCCGTGGACGGCATCGAGCGCATCCGGGTCAGCTACCTGCAGCCCGCCGAGATGCGCCCCGGCCTGATCGAGGTGCTGACCTCGACGGAGAAGGTCGCGCCCTACTTCGACCTGTCCTTCCAGCACTCGGCGCCCGGGGTGCTGCGCGCCATGCGCCGCTTCGGCGACACCGACCGCTTCCTGGAGCTGCTCGACACGATCAGGGCCAAGGCCCCGCAGGCGGGCGCCCGCTCCAACTTCATCGTCGGCTTCCCCGGCGAGACCGAGGAGGACCTGGCCGAGCTGGAGCGCTTCATCAGCAACGCGAGACTCGACGCCATCGGCGTCTTCGGCTACTCCGACGAGGATGGCACCGAGGCCGCCGGCTACGACGGCAAGCTGGACCCCGACGTGGTCGCGGAGCGGCTGGCCCACATCTCCCGGCTGGCCGAGGAGCTGACCGCGCAGCGCGCCGAGGAGCGCCTCGGGGAGACGGTCGAGGTGCTGGTCGACCGGATCGACGAGGAGGACGGGCCGGTCGGCCGGGGCGCGCACCAGGCGCCCGAGACCGACGGGCAGACCGTGCTGACCGGCGGCGCGGACCTGGAGCCCGGACGTATGGTCGTGGCGAAGGTGGTCGCGACCGAGGGCGTGGACCTCGTCGCCGAGCCGCTGCCGCTCGATGGCAGCGCATGTACCGAGGAGGCGGGGAGATGACCCAGGTGCCGGCCTCCGCCGCGGGAGGCGCCCGCCCGGGGGCCGTGTCCGTGCGCGCGGTGAGGTTGTGGAACATCGCCAACATCCTCACCATGGTGCGGCTGCTCCTTGTGCCCGGGTTCGTGTTGTTGATGTTGGCCAACGGCGGCTACGACCCGGCCTGGCGCTCCCTGGCCTGGGCGGCGTTCGCCGTCGCCATGATCACCGACCTTTTCGACGGGCATCTGGCGCGCCGGTACAACCTCGTCACCGACTTCGGCAAGATCGCCGACCCGATCGCGGACAAGGCGATCATGGGTGCCGCGCTGATCTGCCTCTCCGCGCTCGGCGATCTTCCCTGGTGGGTGACGGGCGTGATCCTCTTCCGGGAGATCGGCATCACGCTGATGCGCTTCTGGGTGATCAAACACGGGGTCATCCCCGCCAGCCGGGGCGGGAAGATGAAGACGCTGGCCCAGGGCACGGCCGTCGGGATGTACATCCTGGCCCTCACGGGACCGCTCGCCACCTTGCGCTTCTGGGTGATGGCGGTCGCCGTGGCGTTGACGGTCGCCACGGGCCTGGACTACGTGCGGCAGGCCGTCACGCTGCGGCGTGCCGGGCTCGCCGCGGAGCGCGAGCGGGCGGGCCGGGAGGCGGTGCGGTGACCGAGGCCCCGTCGCCCGCCGGCCCCGGCACGGTCCCTGGTCCGGCCGCCCGGTCCCTGGAGCTGCTGGAGCGGCGCGGAGAGACGCTGGCGGTCGCCGAATCGCTCACCGGCGGCCTGGTGGCCGCCGAGCTGACCGCGGTCCCCGGCGCCTCCCGCTCCTTCCGCGGCTCGGTGACGGCGTACGCGACCGAACTCAAGCGCACCGTGCTGGGCGTGGACGGGGCCCTGCTGGACGAGCGCGGCGCGGTCGACGGCGAGGTCGCCCGGCAGATGGCCCGGGGGGTACGGCGGGTGCTGGGCGCGGACTGGGGTGTCGCCACGACCGGCGTAGCCGGGCCCACCCCGCAGGACGGCCGGCCCGTCGGCACGGTCTACGCGGCGGTCGAGGGGCCGGGCGGTGCGGGATCGGTGGCCGCGCTGCGGCTGGACGGGGACCGCGCGGCCATCCGCGCCCAGAGCGTCCAAGCGGCCTTGGAGCTCTTGTTCGGCGAACTGATCGAAAATGCAAGGGCACAGGATACGGAACAACACGGGGGGATTTGATGTTTGCAGCCCTGAGTGAACACGTCATCGCTCCCCGCACGGGCGGAGCTGAAGGCGGTACGGTGGGGCATGAAGGATCCGGATCCGAGGTCCGAGGAGGGAGCCAGCGATGATTCTGCTCCGTCGCCTGCTGGGTGACGTGCTGCGCCGGCAGCGCCAGCGCCAGGGCCGTACTCTGCGCGAGGTCTCCTCCTCCGCCCGGGTGTCCCTCGGCTATCTGTCCGAGGTCGAACGGGGCCAGAAGGAGGCCTCGTCCGAGCTGCTCGCCGCGATCTGCGACGCCCTGGATGTACGGATGTCCCAGGTCATGCGGGAAGTGAGCGACGAACTGTCGCTCGCGGAGCTGGCGGAGTCGGCCACGGCCGGCGAGTCGGTACCGGCGCCCATGCGGCCCATGCTCAATTCGGTGACCGTGACGTCCGTGACGGGTGTTCCGGAGGAGCGGGTGACCATCAAGGCGCCCGCGGAAGCCGTGGACGTCGTCGCGGCCTGATCTCCTTCCCGCAAATTCCAGAAGCTTTTTCCGAGCCCCGGCCGGTGCCTGACGCACCGGCCGGGGCTCGGTCCGTGCTCGGTCCGTACGAAGGCCGGTTCAGCGGGTCTGTGCCATGGTGGATGAAGGACCAAAGTGAAAAAAGAGGTCTATCTGGTCGAATAGGAGGATGTTGATGTCCACCCTGAAGAGCCCTCTGTCAGATGAGAACCGCAAGACCGTGGGCGACGCGTTGCAGGGCGCACTCGTCGATCTGGTGGACCTCTCGCTTGTGGCCAAGCAGGTGCACTGGACGGTGGTGGGCCCGCGCTTCCGTTCCGTGCACCTCCAGCTCGACGAAGTGGTGGACACCGCCCGGCAGCACATGGACACCGTGGCGGAGCGCGCCTCGGCGATCGGCGTCGCCCCCGACGGCCGCGCCGGAACCGTCTCCAAGACCAGTGGTATCGACTCCGTCAGGGAGGGCTGGAGCGACGACAACGAGGCGGTGAGGACGCTGATCGCCGCGTTGCAGTCCATCATCAGGCGCATGCGTGAGCGCATCGATGTGACCGCCGAACCCGATCCGGTCACCCAGGACATCATCATCGGCCTCACCCGCGACCTGGAGAAGCATCACTGGATGTTCCAGGCGGAGAACGTGAGTGGCGGTCAGGTCTAGGGCCTGTCAGATGACCGAGAGCGGGAGTCCACGGAGCGCGGCACCGCGGATCGTCGTGCTGGGGGTCCAGCGCGGCGATCCGCCGTACCGCCTGGTGGAGGCCGGCGGTGAGTTCGTCGGCAGGGCGCATTCAGTGGTGGACGTCATCGAGATCGCCCATCGGCTGGGCATGAAGCATGTGGACCTCGACGACCCGGACACCGTCCGATGGGTGGGCGGCGACAAGTACACCTGGGTGCCGTGGCACTGATGGCCCCTCGGCCCCCGGTGATGCCGTGTGCGCCCCGCACCGACCGGTGAATGCGCCGTACGCCGGGGTGGGCAGACTCTGGGCAGCGCCAGGGCCGCGACCGTCCGGCGCGCCCCCGGCCGGAGGAGGGAGCCATGGCAGCCGTCGGAGGGGGCGGCGCCCGGTACGGCCGGGCGGCCCGGTGGATATGCGCGCTCGCGGCCGGTGCGGTCTGGTGGTGGGCGGCGGTGCGACTGGCCGTTCAGCCGGGGCGTACGGGACCTGTCGAAGGGCTGATCGCCGCGGGCGGATGGGGGCTGAGCCTGCTGCCGGTGCACTGCGTTCCCAGATCCACGGCTGACGGCGGGCGCCGGGGCGCCTGGGTGGGACGGGCCACCCGGCGGAACCCGGCGGCCGGGCCGCGCTCCGGGGCTGGGCCGTGCTCGGGGTCCGGACTCTGCTCGGAGTCCGGCCGGTCCTCCGGGTCCGGGCCGTGCTCCGGGACCGAGCCCTCAGGGCCTGGTACGGGCCGGGGCTGACGGGGCGTCCGGTGATCACTGGTCAGGCTGGCAGCCGGGGCACCAGAAGGTGACGCGTTCCCCGGCCATGGCGGTGGCGTTCGCCGGGCTCTCCCCGGTGGCCCGGATCGGGGTTCCGCAGCGCCGGCAGGGCCGGCCCGCGCGCCCGTACACCCACAACCTGCGGTCCGCGCGGGAATCGGCCGTGGTGACGCGGGCGGCGCGGTCCTTGTTGGCCTCCAGCAGCTTCTTGGCCCAGGCCGCCGCCCGCTCGGGCTGCGGAAGGTCACCCACCGGCAGCCAGGGCGGGACCCGCAGCAGGAAGCACAGCTCGCACTTGTACACATTGCCGATCCCGGCGAGGTTGCGCTGGTCCAGCAGGGCCTCGCCGAGCGGACGGGAGGGGTCGGCCAGCAGCCGGCGCAGGGCCTCGTCCGGGTCCCAGTCGGGGCCGAGGAGATCGGGGCCGAGATGCCCCACCACACGGTCCTCGTCCGCCGTACGCAGCAGGTCCAGAACCGGCAGCCGGTAGCCGACGGCGGTGCGCTCGGCGGTGGCCAGGACGGCGCGGATCTGGTGCCCCGGTCCGCCGCGCCACCGCTCACCGGCGCCGTAGACGTGCCACGCGCCGTCCATCCGCAGATGGGAGTGGAGGGTCAGGCCGCCCTCGACACGGGTGAGGAGGTGCTTGCCGCGCGGGGTGACCTCCGTGACCATCCGGCCGGTGAGGTCGGCGGTCGCCAGCCGGGGGACGCGCAGCTCGCAGCGGACGAGGCGGTCGCCGGCGAGGGCCTGGTGGAGGCGGCGCGCCGTCTGCCAGACGGTGTCTCCTTCGGGCATGGACCCCATGATGCCGCCGGGGAACGCGGGACGGGGCGCTCACCTGCCGCGCAGCCGCAACCCGCGCGGTGTCGCGTGGAAGCCCGCCTCCTCCAGCATCCGGCCTATGGGGGAGGACAGGGCCGGGGAGCCGTTGATCCGCTCCACGGTGACCGTGCCGAGGGTGCCCGCGCGGGCGGCGGCCCCCAGCGCCTCCACCGCCGTACGCAGACGCATGTCGTCGGCCGGGGACTCGTCCCCCAGCGCGACCGCTGGGAGGTGCCCCCAGGCCTGGCCCGCGGGCCAGGCCAGCAGGGTCTTGCCGCCGCGCTCCATGTAGAGGGCGAGGTCGCCGTCGACCAGGGCGACCAGCGAGCCGGCCTTGCGGCCCGGCCTGTGCCCGGCCCCCGTGGGCGGCTCGGGCCAGGGCAGCGCGGCTCCGTAGGCGTTGGCCGGGTCGGCGGCGGCCAGGAGCACGGCCCGCTCGGTCGCCTGCGGCACCGGAGGCGCCCCGAACGGGACTCCTCCCCTGGGGGCACCCCCAGCGTTGGCTGGGGGAGTCAGCCGGGCGACTTCGGCATGGGAGGTACCCCCAGCGGCCGCGAGGCCGGCGGTCCGCTCGCGGGCGGCGCTGACCGCGCGCAGCCGGTCCACCGCGCCGTCCATGGCGAACTGGGCGGCGCCCAGCCCCTCGACCACGTAGCCCCGGCGGGCCTGGCCGGTCTCCTCGAACGCCGACAGCACCCGGTACGCGGCGGAGAAGCCGCCCTCGACGCCTTCGGCCGCCACGGCACCGCGGGTGACGACGCCATGGCGGTCCAGCAGCGCACGGGCCAGGGCGTGGGCGCGGTGGGTGGCGTCCGGCTCCCGCTCGGGCAGCAGGGACCAGCGCCCGGCGACCGTCGGCGGGCCGCTCCGGGAAGCGGTGGTGCGGCCGGGGACCGCGGCGCGGCCGGTGAACGTGCCGTACCGGCCGCGCGGGACGGTGCGCCGGGCGCGGTGGGCGGTGGCGCCCGCCGTACGGCCCGAGCCGAGGAGCGCGCGCAGCGGCGCCAGGGTGTCGTTGGTCAGCCGGCCGGACCAGGCCAGGTCCCACACGGCGTCGGCCAGTTGCGGATCGGCGCAGTCCGGGAGCGTGGCGCGGACCTGGTCGGCGATCTGCCGGAAGAACAGCCCGTACCCCCCGGAGAGGGCGTCCAGCACGGCCTGGTGCAGCGGGCTCGTCTCCAGGGCGTGCGGGGGGTGCAGGAGCAGGGGGGCGGCCTCGGCGAGGTGGAGGGAGACCCAGCCGTCCCTGCCGGGCAGCGCCCCGGCCCCGGCCCAGACCACCTCGCCCGAGGCGGTGAGCTCGTCCAGCATCGTCGGGCTGTAGTCGACGACCCGGGACGGCAGGACGAGCTTCTCAAGGGCGGAGGCGGGGACCGGGGCACCCTGGAGCTGCTCGATGGCGCGCACCAGGCCGTCGATGCCGCGCAGGCTGTTCGTGCCCAGATGCTGCCACTGCGGCAGGAACGCGGCGAGAGCGGCGGGCGGCACCGGCTCCAACTCCTGGCGCAGCGCGGCAAGTGAGCGGCGGCGCAGCCGGCGCAGCACCGCCGCGTCGCACCACTCCTGCCCGATGCCCGCCGGATGGAACTCGCCCAGGAGCACCCTGCCGTCGGCGGCGAGGCGGTGCAGTACGCCGTCGGTGACGGCCTCACCGAGGCCGAACCGGGCGGCCGCCTGGGCTGAGGTGAACGGGCCGTGCGTCCGCGCGAACCGGGCGAGCAGATCGCCGAGCGGATCCTTGACGGGCTCGGTGAAGGCCTCCGGGACCCCCACCGGCAGCGCGGTACCCAGCGCGTCCCGGAGGCGGCCCGCGTCCTCCACGGCGGCCCAGTGGTCCCGGCCGGCGATCCGGACCCGGATCGCCCGGCGGGCTGCCGCCAGGTCGTCGATCCACGACGGCTCGGCGCCGCGCTCGGCCAGCTCGCCGCCGGTGAGCGGGCCGAGCAGCCGCAGCAGGTCGGCGACGCTCTCGCGGTCCTTGGCCCGCCGGTCCTCGGTGAGCCACTGCAGCTCGCGCTCCAGCTCGCCGAGGACCTCGGCGTCGAGCAGTTCGCGCAGCTCCGCCTGGCCCAGCAGCTCGGCCAGCAGCCGCGAGTCCAGGGAGAGCGCCGCGGCGCGCCGCTCGGCCAGCGGCGAGTCGCCCTCGTACAGGAACTGCGCCACATAGCCGAACAGCAGTGAGCGGGCGAACGGCGACGGCTCCGGAGTCGTCACCTCGACCAGCCGCACCCGGCGGGCCTCGATGTCCGCCATCAGCTCGGCGAGGCCCGGAACGTCGAACACGTCCTGGAGGCATTCCCGGACGGCTTCGAGCACGATCGGGAACGAACCGAACTCGCTCGCCACCTGCAGCAGCTGCGCCGCGCGCTGGCGCTGCTGCCACAGCGGGGTGCGCTTTCCGGGATCGCGCCGGGGGAGTAGCAGGGCGCGCGCGGCGCACTCCCGGAACCGGGCGGCGAACAGCGCCGAGCCGCCCACCTGATCGGTGACGATCTGATCGACCTCGCCCTTGTCGAACGCGACGTCGGCCGCCCCGACGGGGGACTGCTCGGTGTCGTACTCCCGGCCGCGGGCGGCGGGATCGTCGTCCAGGAAGTCCAGCCCCATCACGTCCGCGTCCGGCAGCCGCAGCACGATGCCGTCGTCCGCGTGCATCACCTGGGCGTTCATGCCGTACCGCTCGGTGAGGCGGGCGCCGAGGGCCAGCGCCCACGGCGCGTGCACCTGGGCGCCGAAGGGCGAGTGGACGACCACCCGCCAGTCGCCCAGCTCGTCCCGGAACCGCTCGACCACGATCGTCCGGTCGTCCGGGACGTGGCCGCACGCCTGCTTCTGCTCCGCGAGGTAGCCGAGCACGTTGTCGGCCGCCCAGTCGTCCAGGCCGGCCGAGGCCAGCCGCTCCCGGGCGGTCTCCGGGGCCATGCCGCCGATCTCGCGGAGGAACGCGCCCAGCGCGCGGCCCAGTTCGAGCGGGCGGCCGAGCTGGTCGCCCTTCCAGAACGGCAGCCGGCCGGGAACCCCGGGCGCGGGGGTGACCAGCACACGGTCGCGCGTGATGTCCTCGATGCGCCAAGAGGTCGTACCGAGGGTGAAGACGTCCCCCACGCGTGACTCGTAGACCATCTCCTCGTCCAGCTCACCGACCCGGCCTCCGCCCCGCTTGGGGTCGGCACCGGCGAGGAAGACGCCGAACAGGCCGCGGTCGGGGATGGTGCCACCGGAGGTGACCGCGAGCCGCTGCGCGCCCGGCCGCCCGGTGACCGTCCCCGCGACCCGGTCCCACACCAGACGCGGCCGCAGCTCCGCGAAGGCGTCCGACGGATAGCGGCCCGCGAGCATGTCGAGCACCGCGGTGAAGGCCGATTCGGGCAGGGCGGCGAAGGGCGCCGCGCGGCGCACCACGGCCAGCAGCTCGTCCACGTCCCAGGTGTCCATCGCCGTCATGGCGACCAACTGCTGCGCGAGCACATCCAGTGGATTGGCGGGGACCCGCAGCGACTCGATGGCGCCGGTGCGCATCCGCTCGGTGACCACCGCCGCCTGCACCAGGTCGCCGCGGTACTTGGGGAAGACGACCCCGGTGGACACCGCGCCCACCTGGTGCCCGGCCCGGCCCACCCGCTGGAGGCCCGAGGCCACCGACGGCGGCGACTCGACCTGGACGACGAGATCGACCGCGCCCATGTCGATGCCCAGCTCCAGGCTGGAGGTGGCGACGACGGCCGGCAGCCGGCCCGCCTTGAGGTCTTCCTCGACCTGGGCCCGCTGCTCCTTGGAGACCGAGCCGTGGTGGGCGCGGGCGAGCAGCGCCGGGGCGCCTCTGGCGGCTCCGGACTCGGCCATCAGCTCGGCGGGGGAGTGGTCCTCCGGCAGCGGCTCTCCGGTGGTGCGCTCGTACGCGATCTCGTTGAGCCGGTTGCACAGCCGCTCCGCCAGGCGGCGGGAGTTGGCGAAGACGATGGTGGAACGGTGCGCCTGCACCAGGTCCGCGATGCGCTCCTCCACATGCGGCCAGATCGAGGGCTTCTCGCCCGTGTCACCGTCCTGGACCGGGGACCCGCCCAGCTCGCCGAGGTCCTCCACCGGGACGACCACGGAGAGGTCGAACTCCTTGCCGGACGGGGGCTGGACGATCTCCACCTTGCGGCGCGGCGACAGGAAGCGCGCCACCTCGTCCACCGGCCGCACGGTCGCTGACAGGCCGATCCGCCGGGCCGGGGTCTCCAGCAGCTCGTCCAGCCGCTCCAGGGTCAGCGCCAGATGCGCGCCGCGTTTGGTCCCTGCGACGGCGTGCACCTCGTCGAGGATGACCGTCTCCACCCCGCTGAGCGCCTCCCGCGCCGCGGAGGTGAGCATCAGGAACAGCGATTCGGGCGTGGTGATCAGGATGTCCGGCGGGCGCGTGGCGATGGCTCGCCGCTCGGCGGCCGGTGTGTCGCCGGAGCGGATGGCGACCTTGACCTCCGGCTCGGGCAGCCCGAGCCGGACCGCTTCGTGCCGGATGCCGGTGAGCGGGCTGCGCAGATTGCGCTCGACGTCCACCGCCAGGGCCTTCAACGGAGACACGTACAGCACGCGGCACCGCTTGCGGGCCTCGGCGGGCGGCGGACCGCTCGCCAGCCGGTCGAGCGCCGCCAGGAACGCCGCCAGGGTCTTGCCCGAGCCGGTCGGCGCCACCACCAGCACGTCCGAGCCCTCGCCGATCGCCCGCCACGCCCCTTCCTGCGCGGCCGTGGGCGCGTTGAAGGCCCCGGTGAACCACCCGCGGGTGGCCGGGGAGAAGTCGTGGAGCGCCGACCTGACCATGCCCCCAATCGTGCACCGCACCACTGACAACCGGCCCCACCCGCAGGTCAGCGCCGTGCGGGCGGGGCGCAGAATGGATGCCATGGGCAGCGGGGAGAGCGCACGGCACTGGCAGCACCCCGAGCTGCCGGGGGTCGACCTGCTGCGGGCCCGCTACATCCGCAAGGCCTTCGTCACGCACACCCATGACACCTTCGTCATCGCCGCGATCACCCACGGCATCGAGGAGTTCCGGCACCGGGGCGACATGGAGCGGGTCGGCTCCGGCGGGGTGGCGCTGCTCAACCCGGACGTACCGCACACCGGGCATGCCGGAGTGCCGGAGGGGTGGCGGTACCAGGTGCTCTACCCGGCCCCGGAGCTGATCGCGGACATCGCGGCGGAGACCGCGGCGATCCGCGGCACCGCCGGATTCCGTGCCGTCGTGATCGAGGACGACCGGCGCAGCCACCGCCTCGTCACCGAGGTGCACCGGGCGGCGGAGGAGGGCAACGCACTGGCCGCCGACAGCCTGCTGCGGATCGCGGTCGCCCGGATGCTGCGGCTGTACGGCGCGCCTCTCGCGCCGCGCACGGTGCCCGGCGCCGGCGCGCGCAACGCCGCCCGCGCCCGTGCCGTGCTGGAGGAACGCATGGCCGACCCGCCGTCGCTCGGCACGCTCGCCGCCGAACTGGGCACCAGCCCCTTCTCGCTGCTGCGCGCGTTCCGGGACACCTATGGAATGCCACCGCACACCTGGCTCACCGATGCCCGGGTGCGGCGCGCCCGCCGCCTCCTGGACGCGGGCACACCGCCCGCGCAGGCGGCCGTGACCGTCGGCTTCACCGACCAGCCGCACCTGAACCGGCACTTCACCCGCATCGTCGGGGTGCCGCCGGGCGCCTACCGGCGGGAACGCAAGAACGTACAAGACCGTGGGTGACCACGCCTCCTAGCGTGCGAGGCGTGGCAGAACCAACAGCACCAAGTCCAACAGACATACCCCTCGACGGCGGTCCCGCGGCGGACCGGCCCGTGATCCGCGACGCGCTGGGCGTCGGTGTCGCGGTCGGACTCTCCGGGTTCGCGTTCGGTGTGACCTCCGCCGACGCAGGGCTCGACGTGCTCCAGACCTGTGCGCTCAGCCTGTTCGTCTTCACCGGCGCCTCCCAGTTCGCCCTGGTCAGCGCGGTGGCCGCGGGCGGGACCCCGCTCACCGCCGCCGCCGGGGCGTTCTTCCTGGGGGTCCGGAACGCCTTCTACGGGATGCGGCTGTCCGGGATCCTGCGGCTTCCCCGCGCCGTGCGGCCGTTCGCCGCGCACTGGGTCATCGACGAGACGGCCGCCGTCGCCTTCGCCCAGCGCGACCGGCGATCGGCGCGGCTCGGATTCACCGTCACAGGGGCGACACTTTTCGCATTGTGGAATCTCACTACCCTGGTCGGTGCCCTGGGGGCGTCCGCGCTCGGCGACACCGACGCCTGGGGGCTGGACGCCGCCGGGCCCGCGGTCTTCCTCGCCCTGCTGGCGCCGAAGCTCCAGAGCGGTACGGAGCGGGCGGTCGCCGCGCTCGGTGTGCTGCTGGTGCTGGCGTCTGTGCCCGTGCTGCCCGCCGGAGTGCCGGTGCTGGTGGCCGCCCTCGCCGCACCCCTGGTCCTCGCCGTCCAGGGACGCACCGGCGGCCGGAGCGCCGAGCCGAGCGGTGAGCAGGCTGGGCCGAGCGAGGCCCGGGAGATCGGCGCGGAGATCGGGGAGGGAACACGTTGAACACCTGGATCGCCATCGCGGCGACCGCGCTCGGCTGCTACCTGGTCAAGCTGCTGGGGCTGTCGGTGCCCGCCGGGGTGCTGGAGCGCCCGGCCGTCAAACGGCTGGCGGCACTGGTGCCGGTCGCGCTGCTGGCCGCCCTCACCGCACAGCAGACCTTCAGCGACGCCCACACCCTGATGATCGACGCCCGCGCGGCCGGGGTCGGCGCCGCCGCGCTCGCCTTGCTGCTGCGCGCGCCCTTTCTGGTGGTGGTAGGAGCGGCGGTGGTGGTGGCCGCGGCCGTCAGAGCGCTGGCCGGCTAGCGCGGCGCGCCCATGGGGTCCCGCGGACTGCGGGACCCCATGGGCGCGTGCGGCTGCATCAAGCGCCGAGCTGTGTAGCCCCTGGGAGGAGCGGCCCCACGCACGCGTGGGGCCGCGGTTCAGGCGATCTTCCGCCCGTATGCGCGCAGTGTCAGCAGGGCCTCGATGGTCACGATCGGCCGCGACTCCAGTGCCGTACCCGGGGCCCATACGCGCCATCTGATCGGCCAGCCGCCGTCCTCCTCCTGCGTGGCCGCCAAGAAGTCCAGGGAGCGCGCCATCTCCTCGTCGCTGAACCACCGGCGGCCGAGCGAGTCCGGTGTCCGCGCGAAGTCGTACGCGTAGTGGTACTCGCCCGGGGCGTAGCCCTCCGGCAGCGGATGGTCGGCCGCGCGGTCCGGATCCAGCACCACCAGCCCCTGCTCGCGCACGCTCCGGCCGAGCCGCTCGGCCAGCACCTCCGCGCGCGGGCGGTCCGGCGCCCCGTCCAGGAACGCGACCGCCGCCCGCACCTCGTACGGATGTGTCCGCGCGCCGCCCGCCAGCGCCCCGACCGCCGCCCAGCAGAAGTCCGTGGCCCGGAAGAGCCACGCGTGCCACACCTCATTGCCGTGCAGCAGGCCCACCACCGGGCCCGTGGTCAGCAGCGCGCTCGGCGGATGGTCGCGTACCGGGATCCAGGGGGCCGCCGGGTAGCCGCGCAAAGACGGGTGTACCGCCGGTAGAGCGCCGTCCGGCGTGGAGACCCGCGTCAGATAGCGGCAGATCCGCTCCACGCGCTGCCCGCCGCACCGGCCGATCGAGTCCAGTACGCGCAGTCCCTGCGCGGTGTGCAGCGGCTGGCTCACCGGTCCCCGCAGATCCGGCTCCAGCGCGTGGCCGAAACCGCCGTCCGCCCGCTCGTACGCGGTGAGCGCGGCCTCGACCGGGTCGGCGCCGCCGTCCAGGAAGTGGAACGCGAATCGGTGCTGCTCCAGGACGCGGGCGGTCAGCCAGACGAACTGCTCGGCGCGGGCACAAGGAGCCAGGGACGCTGCTTCGGTACGGTCCATGCTCCGACCGTAGGCCGGAACGAGCCGCCGGACAGCGGCTCACGCTCAGCAGCACTCTCAGGGGCGGGATACTGGTCGCATGCGGTTGACGGTCTTCTGGCAGCGGATGGCGGACTACTTCGGCGAGGGCTACGCCGACTCCTTCGCGCGCGATCACGTGATGTCTGAGCTCGGCGGCAGGACCGTCCATGAGGCGCTGGCCGCGGGCTGGGAGGCCAAGGACGTGTGGCGCGGCGTGTGCAGCGCCCTGGACATCCCGTACGACAGGCGCTGAGCGACACGCTCCGCGCCCTCGCCGCTCCGGATACCCGGGCACTTCCCGGTGCGGCGCTGGCCGGATTCCCGGTGCGGGGCTGGCCGGATCGGTGCGCGGCGCGTAGGCCACACTGGGCGGGTGGCCACCACCGAAGAGACGCTCCCCGAAGACGGCGCCGCGACCGGCGCCCCCGCGCGGCCGGACGCGCGGATGCCCGCCTGGCTGCCGCGCGCCATGGTGCTGGCCCTCGCCCTGGTGGCCTGCTTCCGCCTCGCCACCTGGGCGTTCGACCAGCTGACCGGGCTGCTGCTCAACCTCCTGATCGCGTTCTTCCTGGGGCTCGCGGTCGAGCCCGCGGTGGACCGGATGGCCGCGCGGGGCGTGCGCCGGGGCGTGGCCACCGCTGTCGTCTTCCTCGGCATACTCGTCGCCGTCGCCGGGTTCTTCACGCTGCTCGGCTCGATGCTCGCGGGCCAGATCGTCACCATGGTCGACGACTTCCCCAAGTACCTGGACCAGGTGATCCGCTGGATCAACGCGACGTTCCACACCGAGCTGTCACGCGTGGAGATCCAGGACAGCCTGCTGCACTCCGAGTGGCTGCGGAAGTACGTCAAGGACAGCGCCGACAACGTCCTGGACGTGTCCGCAGCCGTCCTCGGCGGGCTCTTCCAGGCCCTGACGGTGATGCTCTTCGCCTTTTACTTCGCCGCCGACGGCCCCCGGCTGCGCCGCACCCTGTGCTCCATGCTGCCGCCCCACCGGCAGACCGAGGTGCTGCGCGCCTGGGAGATCGCGGTCGCCAAGACCGGCGGCTACCTCTACTCGCGCGGCCTCATGGCGCTGATCTCAGGTGTGGCGCACTACGTCCTGCTGGAGAGCCTGGGCGTGCCCTACGCCCCGGCGCTGGCCGTCTGGGTGGGGCTGATCTCGCAGTTCATCCCGACCATCGGCACCTACATGGCGGGTGCGCTGCCGATGCTGATCGCGTTCACGGTCGACCCCTGGTACGCGGTGTGGGTGTTCGGCTTCGTGGTGGTCTACCAGCAGTTCGAGAACTATCTGCTGCAGCCGAGGATCACCGCCAGGACCGTGGACATCCATCCTGCCGTCGCCTTCGGCTCGGTGATCGCGGGGACCGCGCTGCTGGGCGCGGTGGGTGCCCTGATCGCCATCCCGGCGACCGCGACCCTGCAGGCGTTCCTCGGGGCGTACATCAAGCGCTACGACGTCACCGACGATCCGCGGGTCCACGGACGGCCGCGGCGGGAGCGCCGGGCCTCGGTGCTCGCGCGGGCCCGCGGCGCGCTGGTGCGGCGCGGTTGACACGGAAGCGGCCCGGTTGACACGAAAATCGAACATCCATTCTCATGGGTGTTCCGGCCCGGGTTTTCCACAGGCCGGCCGCCGTCCGGGCGCATTGTCAGTGGCAGGCGTTAGCGTCATGGACGTGAAGCGATCGACTCAAGCAAACCGGGTGGAACCCATGGCAGGAACCGACCGCGAGAAGGCGCTCGACGCCGCGCTCGCACAGATTGAACGGCAATTCGGCAAGGGCGCCGTGATGCGCATGGGCGAGCGGCCGAACGAGCCCATCGAGGTCATCCCCACCGGGTCGACCGCTCTCGATGTCGCCCTCGGCGTCGGCGGGCTGCCGCGCGGCCGCGTCGTGGAGGTCTACGGCCCGGAGTCCTCCGGTAAGACGACCCTGACCCTGCACGCGGTGGCCAACGCCCAGCGCGCGGGCGGCGCGGTGGCCTTCGTGGATGCCGAGCACGCCCTCGACCCCGAGTACGCGAGGAAGCTCGGCGTCGACATCGACAACCTGATCCTTTCCCAGCCGGACAACGGCGAGCAGGCTCTCGAAATCGTGGACATGCTGGTCCGCTCCGGCGCGCTCGACCTCATCGTCATCGACTCCGTGGCGGCCCTGGTGCCGCGTGCGGAGATCGAGGGTGAGATGGGCGACTCGCACGTCGGCCTGCAGGCCCGGCTCATGAGTCAGGCGCTCCGCAAGATCACCAGCGCGTTGAACCAGTCCAAGACCACCGCGATCTTCATCAACCAGCTCCGCGAGAAGATCGGCGTCATGTTCGGCTCACCGGAGACCACCACCGGTGGCCGTGCGCTGAAGTTCTATGCCTCCGTGCGCATCGACATCCGACGCATCGAGACGCTCAAGGACGGCACCGACGCGGTCGGCAACCGCACCCGCTGCAAGGTTGTCAAGAACAAGGTCGCGCCGCCCTTCAAGCAGGCCGAGTTCGACATCCTCTACGGCCAGGGCATCAGCCGCGAGGGCGGCCTGATCGACATGGGTGTCGAGCACGGCTTCATCCGCAAGTCCGGTGCCTGGTACACGTACGAGGGCGACCAGCTCGGCCAGGGCAAGGAGAACGCCCGCAACTTCCTCAAGGACAACCCCGACCTCGCCAACGAGATCGAGAAGAAGATCAAGGAGAAGCTGGGCATCGGCGTCAAGCCCGAGGCCCCGGCCGCCGAGCCCGGCGCCGACGCCGCCGGAGAGGCCGGCGCCGTGGCCGCCGCACCGGTGAAGGCCGCGCCCGCCACGGCGAAGGCCGGAGCGAAGGCGACCAAGGCCGCCGCGGCCAAGAGCTGATCCGTGACGCGGCGAACCGACTGGCCGGAGCCGCCGGACCGGCCGCCCGGCGGCGCGGGCCGCGTGGACCATGCGGACTATGTGGATCACGCGGACCGTATGGATCCTGCGGACCACCTGGATCGCGCGGATCACGCGGAGCACGTGGGTCGCGCCGACCGTGCCGGGCACCGCGGTCACGCCGGACGCCGAGGCCGTACGGCGGATGATGCCTTTCCCGCTCGCTCCGGGCCGCCCTTCGAGGAGGACACGGCCCGGAGCGAGCGGGGGACTCCGCCCAGCCCGCAGGAGCAGGCGCGGGCGATCTGCCTGCGTCTGCTCACCGGCACTCCGCGCACCCGGAAACAGCTCGCGGACGCGCTGCGCAAACGCGGCATCCCCGAAGACGCGGCCCAAGAGGTGCTGTCCCGCTTCGAGGACGTCGGGCTCATCGACGACGCCGCCTTCGCCGGAGCGTGGGTGGAGTCCCGGCATCACAGCCGGGGCCTGGCCCGCAGGGCGCTCGCCCGCGAACTGCGCACCAAGGGCGTGGACTCCGCCGTGATCGACGAGGCCGTCGGCAGCCTCGACTCCGAGCAGGAGGAGCGCACCGCCCGCGAGCTGGTGGAGCGCAAGCTGCGCACCACCCGCGGCCTCACGCCCGACAAGCGGCTCCGCCGCCTCGCCGGGATGCTGGCGCGCAAGGGGTACCCCGAGGGTCTGGCCCTGCGCGTGGTGCGGCGCGCGCTGGAAGAGGAGGGCGGGGACCCGGAGCTCCTCGACGCACACCTCCCCGACGACTGACGCACCGGCCCGCCCGGGCGTCGAGGACGAACCGGGGTAGTCCGGATGACGCGGGGCGGCGTGGACGACCCGGGGCGGTGCGGACGGCCTGGGGTGGTGCGGACGACCTGAGGCGGCGCGGGCGACCTGAGGCTGCGCGGGCGAACCGGGGTGATGCGGACGCCCCGGGGCGGCGTGCCCCCCCCTGGTCGGCGTGCCCCCCTGGTCGGCGTGGACGCCCCCGGGCCGCAAGCCTGACTGACGCGCCTCAGGTCCGTATCGGCAGGCCCGCGGCGCGCCACGCCTGGAAGCCGCCGATGAGGTCCGTTGCCCGCTTCAGACCGAGTCGGCGCAGCGAGACGGCCGCGAAGCTGGACGCATACCCCTCGTCGCAGATCACGACCACCGGCAGATCGTGCCCGGTCGCCTCGGGGAGCCGGTGCTCGCACAGCGGATCCAGCCGCCACTCCAACTCGTTGCGCTCCACGACCAACGCCCCGGGGATCGTCCCGTCGCGTTCCCGGAGCGCCGCGTACCGGATGTCGACCAGCAGGCCGCCCGCGGCCTTCACCCGTGCCGCCTCGACCGGACCGACCCGCTCCAGCTCCTCGCGCGCCTCGGCCAGGAGCCCGTCGACGCCGGCGCTCATGCCCACTCCTTCGGGAGTTCGACCTGCTCCAGCCGGAGGACCGGCCCGGTGCGGCTGTACCGCCGGATCAGCGGCAGCGGCGGGTAGTACGCGTGCACCGAGATCGCGTGCCGCTCCGCAGAGGCGTTGAACACCTGGTGGACGTGGTGCGGCCCGAAGGCCCGGCCGCGCCCGTCCGGCAGGCGCCGCGTCCGGTCGAGGCCGTCGGCCAGTTCCAGCGTCTTCCAGCCCTCGCCGGGCAGTCGCGCGGCGAGGGACTGCTCGGTCAACTCGCCCTCGGCGGTGGCGAAGGCGCCGCGCGAGCCGCCGTGGTCGTGCCAGCCGGTGCCGGCGCCGGGCGGCCACGCGATCAGCCATGCCTCGCTGCCGCCCGGACCGTCCAACCGCAGCCAGGTGCGGCCTTCCGGATCCAGCGGGAGCGCGGCGACGAGAGCGGAGTCGGCGGCCGTACTGAGGGCGAATGCGAGCAGTTCGGCGGCGTCGGGACCGGAACCGGGCGCTACGGCCGCGGAATCGGCGGGCGGCGGCTCGGCGGCGTGTGCGGGCACCGCGGCGGGCGCGGGCAGGGGAGTGCGTACGTCAGACACAGGGACCGTCCTGGGAGATCGCGAAGGAGCGCGGCCCATGCCGCGCGCGGGAAGCGGATCAACAGGACGGGCGACACACGCAGCCCGCGTAGCGGAGGAGGTCCACATGGACCCTCCGCCAGAAGCGCGGCAGCCGGGTGTCGGTCACGCCGCGCAGTGAACCACGCGCGGGACGAGGCGGTCAACCATGTGCGGACGGAGGCACTCTAGCGGCGGGCCGCCGTCCGGGCCTCGCTCCCCGAGCGCTCCGACCTCCCCGGTCCCTCCGGCACCCTCGATCCCTCCGGCACCTTCGATCCCTCCGGCACCTTCGATCCCTCGGACCGATCAGACCTCTCGGACCGATCCGGACTCTCCGACCGCTCCGGGACGCCCTCCGCCCCCCGCGCCACGCCGCCGCCGCGTACCGCGTCCGCGTACGCGTACAGCTCGGCGGGCCGCACTCCCGACAGGGCCGCGGCCAGGTGCCCGTCCGGACGCACCAGCAGGACCGTGTGCGCGGCGGCGCCCGGATAGTCCTCGGCCACCAGCAGTTCGGCCGAGACCGGCAGCGCCGCGACGGCCGCCGCCAGACGCGGCATCAGGCCCGCGCGCAGCCAGTGCCGCCGGTCCCATACGCCCGTGCCGGGGGCGACCAGCACCACCAGCAGCTCCTGGCCGAGCCGGTCCCGCAGCCGGACCGACGCGCCGTCCGACGCGGTCACCGGCACATCGGCGACCAGCGCGCCGAGCGGCGTGCCGACGGTGACACAGCCCGTGGGCGGGGTCGCGGGCACCAGCGGCGAGCGGGCGTACACCGGGGGCGCGCCGAGCGGTCCCGCCCCGAGATGGCCCTCGGTGAGCAGGGTGTCGTGCCCGCGCGCCGCACCGGGTACGACGGAGCGGCGCACCGCGCGCCAGCCGCCCGTGGCCCGTACCGGCGGCAGCGCCTGATCCGCGGCCCGCAGCCGGGCGCCGACCGCGCCCCGCCGTTCCGACTGGTAGCTGTCCAGCAGGGTGTCCGGATCCCCCGCGGCGCGGTGCCAGACCAGCCCCAGCTTCCAGGCCAGGTTGCCGACGTCCCGCAGTCCTTCGTCCAGGCCCTGCGTGCCGAGCGCGCCCAGCAGATGGGCGGCGTCTCCGGCGAGGAGCACACGCCCCACCCGCCAGCGCCGCGCGAGCCGGTGGTGCACGGTGTACACGCCGGTGTCCAGCAGCTCGTACGGGGGCGCGGCGTCGTCGTACCACCCCGCGAGGGTGTCGTTCACCCGCGCCAGCAGCGCGTCCGGCGTCACCAGGTCGCCACCGGGCGGCAGCAGCCAGTCCAGCCGCCACACGCCGCCCGGCAGCGGCCGGGCGGTCACCTCGTCGTCGGCGGTATGCCAGGGCGGCGAGCGGTGCAGCACGCCCTCGCCGGGCCAGGGGAGTTCGGTGCGCAGCGCGGCGATCGCCTGACGTTCCACCGCCGTACGTCCGGGGAAGCGCACCCCGAGAAGCTTGCGAACCGTGGACCTGGGGCCGTCGCAGCCGACCACATGGCTGCCGCGCCACCAGGTCTCGGTCGCGCCCCGGGTGTGCACGGAGACCCCTGCGGCGTCCTGCTCCAGCGCGTCGACCCGGCTGTTCGTGACGAACGTGACCAGGCCGGTGGCGGCGCGCGCCGCCAGTTCCGCGCGGAGCGCGCGGGTGAGGTCGTGCTGGGCCAGGTGCACCGGCGCGGCGACCGCGCCTGCCGCCACATCGGGTGTACCGGAATCCGCGACCTCGGCGGCCTCCGCGACGGCACCCGCGCCGTCCACGGCACCCGGGCCCGTCCCTGGGCTCGCACCCGGCTCCGCTCCCGGCCCGAAGGGCACCCGTCGCACCAGATTCCGCCGCCGCATCGTCCGCCACGCCGTCCAGCGCTGGTCGCCGAAGGCACTCGCGCAGCCCATCCGCGACAGGAGTGCCACGGTGTCCGGGCGCAGTACGGCCGTACGGGCGGGCCGCCGTTCATCCAGTCCGGGGCCTTCGTCCACCAGGACCACGGGGACATCCAGCCGGGCCAGCGCCAGAGTCAGGGACAGACCGACCGGACCCGCCCCCGCGACGATCACCGGGTCCACGGCGCGGCTCCTCGGATGCCCGGTCCCGCGCCGTGGCGGAGCGCGGTACGAAGAACGGGGCGGACGGCGGGGCGGGGTGTCGGGGAGCTGGCGGAGGGTGCCCGGTGCGTGATCACACAGCGTATGCAACCCACTGCGGGCGCTTGCGTCAAGCGATCAAAGAGGCGGACAAGAGGCAGAAGAGGGAGACACGAGGCAGAGAGGAAGCGGACACGGCGCAGGCGGCGGCGCATTCGCCGCCGCCTGCCGCTCACGCAGGGTGCCGGACGGTCAGGCGGAAAAGCCGCCCTGGGAGTGGCCGCTCTGCCGATCCGTCACCATGGACGGGCCGCCCACGGTCTCCAACTGGTCGACCTGCCCGGCCGACACGACCGCGCCGGTGCCCTTCTTGCGGCTCCGCAGCTTGCGCTCCAGCCAGCTCGCGAAGCTGGTGAGCAGGAAGTTCACCGCGATGTAGATCAGCGCGACGACCGTGATCGAGGCGATGGTGTTGGCACCGTAGTTCGCGGTGATCGGGCGGACCTGGAAGAACAACTCCTCGTAGCCCAGCACCGCACCGCCCAGCGCGGTGTCCTTCACGATCACCACGAGCTGGCTGACCAGCGCCGGGAGCATTGCGGTGACCGCCTGCGGCAGCAGCACGGAGGTCATGGTCTGACCCTTGCGCATGCCGATGGCCTTGGCCGCGTCCGTCTGGCCGCGCGGCAGCGAGAGGATGCCCGCCCGGACGATCTCGGCGATGACGGAGGCGTTGTAGAGCACCAGGCCGGTCACCACCGCGTACAGCGGCCGGACCTCGAACGGGATGTCAGCGAACTCCGCGTATGCCTGGTAGGCGAACACCATGAGCATCAGCACCGGGATGGCGCGGAAGAACTCGACCACCGCGCCCACCGGGACGCGGATCCAGGCGTGGTCGGAGAGCCGGCCGATGCCGAGCGCCGCGCCGAGCGGCAGCGCGATGAGGATGGCAAGCGCCGCTGCCTTGAGGGTTTCACCGAGGCCGGGCAGCAGGAACTCGGTCCACACCCGGCTGTCCTCGGCGAACGGCCTCCACTTGTCGCCCTCCAACTGGTGGTGGTCCGCCATCATTTGGAGGACCCACCAGGCCACGAGGGCGAGGACGATCAGGAAGACACCGGTGAAGACGACGTTTCGCCGCCGGGCGCGCGGGCCGGGCGTGTCGTAGAGCACGGAGAGGTTCTTCATCGCTTCACCGCCACACGCTTGGCCACCCAGCCGAGCAGCAGGCCGGTCGGAAGGGTCAGTACCACGAAGCCGAAGGCGAACACCGAGAAGACGAGGAAGATCGCGTCAGTCTCGTTCTCGATCATCTCCTTCATCAGGGCCGCGGCTTCGGCGACGCTGATCGCGGCGGCGACCGTGGTGTTCTTGGTGAGCGCGATCAGGACGTTCGTCAGCGGCGCGACGACCGCGCGGAACGCCTGCGGCAGCACCACGTGGAACAGGACCTGCGTGAAGCTCAGGCCCAGAGCGCGGGCCGCCTCCGCCTGGCCCACCGGCACCGTGTTGATGCCGGCGCGCAGCGACTCGCAGACGAACGTCGCGGTGTACGCGGTCAGACCGAGCACCGCGAGCTGGAAGTTGACGGCGTCCGTCTCACCGCCGAAGAGCTTGACCCCCAGCGTCTGGTTCAGCCCGAACGAGGTGAAGAGAAGGACGATGGTCAGCGGGGTGTTCCGCATGAGGTTGACGTACGCCGTGCCGAAGACGCGCATCACCGGGACGGGGCTGACCCGCATGGCTGCGAGGACGGTTCCCCAGATCAGGGAACCGATCGCTGAGTAGAGGGCGAGCTGCACCGTGGTCCAGAAGGCCGCGAGCAGGTCATACCCTTCAAGAAATTCGAACACGTTCTACCGCGCTCTCCCCTGATCGGATGGAAGGGGCGCGCCGTCCGCCGGGGACGACGCGCCGCGGTGTCCTCAGCTCTTCTCGGTGATCTTCGGCGCGGGCTCGTACTTGTAGTTGGCCGGACCGAAGTTCGCCTTGACGGCCTTGTCCCAGGAGCCGTCCTTGACCATCTTCTCCAGGGCCTTGTTGATCTTGCCCTGGAGCTCGGTGTCGCCCTTCTTGATGCCGATGCCGTAGTTCTCGTCGCTCAGCTTCAGGCCCGTGAGCTTGAACTTGCCCTTGTGCTCCTCCTGCGAGGCGTAGCCGGCGAGGATGGAGTCATCCGTGGTGAGCGCGTCGACGGCCTCGTTCTCCAGGCCGGTCAGGCACTCCGAGTAGCCGCCGAACACCTGCAGATCGGCCTTGGGTGCGAAGTCCTTCTTGACGTTCTGCGCGGAGGTGGAGCCGGTGACCGAGCACAGCTTCTTGCTGTTCAGGTCCTTGGCGTCCTTGATGGAGTTGTCGTCCTTACGGACCAGCAGGTCCTGGTGGGCGAGGAAGTACGGGCCGGCGAAGCTGACCTTCTTCTTCCGCTCGTCGTTGATCGAGTACGTGGCCGCGACGAACTTCACGTCGCCGCGCGAGATCAGGTTCTCCCGCTCGGCGCTGGGTGCCTGCACCCACTTGATGTCCTTCTCGTCGTAGCCGAGCTCCTTGGCCACGTACTTGGCGACGTCGACATCGAAGCCGGTGTACTTGCCGTCGGGCGTCTTCAGACCCAGACCCGGCTGGTCGAACTTGATGCCGATCCTGATCTTGTCGTCATCGCCGCCGCCTCCGCAGGCGGTGGCGGTCGCGGACAGCGCGAGTACGGCAGCGGCCGCGGCGGTGGTCCTGCGGAACTTCATGGTGAACATCCTTAAGAGGTCGAGTCGTCGAGACGTCGAGCGGGGGAGACCGGCGATCGGTGATCGACGATCGGGCGATCAAGGCGTCAGTGGTGCAGGATCTTCGACAGGAAGTCCTTGGCCCGGTCGCTGCGGGGGTTGCTGAAGAACTGGTCCGGCGCGGCCTCTTCGACGATCCGGCCGTCCGCCATGAAGACCACCCGGTTCGCGGCCGAGCGCGCGAAGCCCATCTCGTGGGTGACGACGACCATCGTCATGCCGTCCCGGGCGAGCTGCTGCATGACCTCCAGCACCTCGTTGATCATCTCCGGGTCGAGAGCCGACGTGGGCTCGTCGAAGAGGATCACCTTCGGGTCCATGGCCAGTGCGCGGGCGATCGCCACCCGCTGCTGTTGACCGCCGGAGAGCTGGGCGGGGTACTTGTCCGCCTGGGTGCCGACGCCGACCCGGTCGAGCAGGGTGCGCGCCTTCGCCTCTGCGGCCTTCTTGTCAGCCTTGCGGACCTTGATCTGCCCCAGCATGACGTTCTCCAGCACCGTCTTGTGTGCGAAGAGGTTGAACGACTGGAAGACCATGCCCACATCGGCACGCAGACGTGCCAGCTCCTTGCCCTCCTGGGGCAGCGGCTTGCCGTCGATCGTGATCGTGCCCGAATCGATCGTCTCCAGCCGGTTGATCGTCCGGCACAGGGTGGACTTGCCCGACCCGGACGGTCCGATCACGACGACCACTTCACCCCGGGCGATGGACAGATCGATGTCCTGGAGCACGTGCAGCGCGCCGAAGTGCTTGTTGACTCCTGACAGCGCGACCAGCTCGCCCGCCGCACGGGGTGTGGCGTCCTTGGTCACCGATACTTCGCTCATCGGCGTCTCGCTCCATCCTCCTCGGTTGGGAGGACCTTAATGAGCGGTCACGACCAGCGTCATTACATCTGAGCTGAAATTGAGCATAACGATCCGGCTGCAAACCGACACTCTGCGTGAACAGGACGCCGAATCCCTCCGTACGCCGCGGATCCTTCCGTACCGGGTGCATAACGGACTGCGGATGTGTCTTGACGCGTACGCCAAGTATCGGAGTGGATGCCCTGAGACATGTCATCCGCCGGACATACCGGCTACGTACCGAGGACACGAACGGGTAAGGAGGGGCTGGTGCGGCTGCTGCTCGTCGAGGACGACAACCACGTCGCCGCGGCCCTGTCCGCCGTTCTCGCCCGGCACGGGTTCGACGTCACCCACGCCCGCAGCGGCGAGGAGGCGCTCCAGGCGCTGCTCCCCGACGCCGGGCCGCCCTTCGGCGTCGTACTCCTGGACCTCGGGCTGCCGGACCAGGACGGCTTCGAGGTGTGCGGCCGCATCCGCAAGCGCACCACCACGCCCGTGATCATGGTGACCGCGCGGGCCGACGTGCGCTCCCGTATCCACGGGCTCAACCTGGGCGCCGACGACTACGTCGTCAAGCCGTACGACCCGATGGAACTGCTCGCCCGCATCCACGCGGTGAGCCGCCGCACCACCTCCGCCGACAGCCCCGCGGCGGCCGAGGAGCCGCCGGTCGAGGGGGCCAGGCCGCCGCTGCGGCTCGGTGCCCTGACCATCGAACTCCCCAACCGCCAGGTCTCGGTGGGCGGCGCCACCGTGCCGCTGACCCGCAAGGAGTTCGACCTGCTCGCCCTGCTCGCGCAGCGCCCCGGCGTCGTCTTCCGCCGCGAACAGATCATCAGCGAGGTGTGGCGCACCAGCTGGGAGGGGACCGGACGCACCCTGGAGGTGCACATCGCCTCCCTCCGCTCCAAACTGAGGATGCCCGCCCTGATAGAGACCGTCCGCGGCGTCGGCTACCGCCTCGTCGCCCCCGCCCGCTGACCGCCGCGTGAACCCCGAAGCCTGAAGCCCGAAGTGCGCTCACGACTCCTTCCGCTGCTCATCGTCCTCATGGCGGGCGTCCTGCTGGCGCTTGGCTTCCCGCTGGCCGGCAGCATGGCCGCCAGGGAGCAGCAGCGGGTGGTCGTCGACCGGATCGACGACACGGCCCGCTTCGCCGCCATGGCCCAGTTCGTCACCGCCAGCCCCGTCCGGGCGGCCACATCCCGTCCGCCCACCGAGGAGGACGAGCGGCTGGCGGCGCTCCAGGACGACCTCGACCGCTACCACGACGTGTACGGCATACGGGCCGGGGTCTTCCAGCGCGACGGGACCCCACTGGCCCAGGCGCCCGGCGACTGGCGGCTGCCCCGCTCGGGCGAGGGCCGGGACGCCTTCGAGGAGGCCCTGGTCGGCCGCCGCAGCAGCGGCCCGGACCAGGTCTGGCCCTGGCAGCGGGACCGGCTGACCGTCGCCTCGCCGGTCGTCCGCGACGGCGACGTCGTCTACGTGGTGGTCACCGAGTCGCCCACCGGCCCGATGCGCTCCCGCATCCTCGACGGCTGGCTGCTCATCGTCGCGGGCGAGGCCGCCGCCATGCTGGTCGCCGTCGCCGCCGCGATCCGGCTCACCGGCTGGGTGCTGCGCCCCGTCCGCATCCTGGACTCCGCCACCCACGACATCGCCACCGGCCGGATGAAGTCCCGGGTCGCCGCCGCCTCCGGCCCGCCCGAGCTGCGCCGCCTCGCCCGCTCCTTCAACGAGATGGCCGACAACGTGGAGGAGGTCCTCGACCAGCAGCGGGCCTTCGTCGCCGACGCCTCGCACCAACTGCGCAACCCGCTGTCCGCGCTGCTGCTGCGCATCGAACTGCTCGCGCTCGAACTGCCCGAGGGCCACGAGGAGATCGCCTCGGTGCGTACCGAGGGCAAACGGCTGGCCCGGGTCCTGGACGATCTGCTGGACCTGGCCGTCGCCGAGCATTCCACCAGCCAGCTCGTCCTCACCGACATCGCGGAACTCGCCGCCGACCGGGTCGGTGCCTGGCTGCCGGTCGCCGAGGACAAGGGCATCGAACTGACCTGTGCCGGGCCCGTGGCCGTCACCGGCTGGGCCGACCCCGTGGCCCTGTCCAGCGCGCTCGACGCGGTGGTCGACAACGCCCTGAAGTTCACGCCCGCGGGCGCCACGGTCGAGGTGGCGGTCGCGCTCGCACCGGACGCCGACGCCGTCACGATCACCGTCGCCGACGGCGGGCCCGGACTCACCGAGGACGAACTCGCGCGCGTCGGCGACCGCTTCTGGCGCAGCGGCCGCCACCAGAACGTCTCCGGCTCGGGCCTGGGCCTGTCGATCTCGCGCGCCCTGCTCGCCGCGGGCGGTGCCACGATCGCGTACGCCCCCAACGAGCCCACCGGCCTGCGCGTGACGATCACCGTGCCCCGCACCGGACCGGAGGAGCCGACTACGGCTTGACCGACCGGTAGTAGCGCACCGCGCCCTTGTGCAGGGTCAGCGGGTCGGTGAACACCGCGGTGCGCAGGTCCACCTTCTGCGCCGCGTGCACCACCTCGCCGATCCGGTCCCGGCTGCGGATCACCGTGCGGGTGATCCCCTCCGTCAGCTCGGCGTCCGCCCGCTCGGTCGTGATCAGCAGGTTCGCCACCGCGATGGTCTTGGTCGGCTGGCCGCGCTGCGCCTTCGGATAGGTGTCCGCGGGCATCACGGCGGCCCGGTAGTAGCGGGTCGCCTCGCCCTGCCGGTGCAGCGCCTCGGTCAGGTCTCCGAGCTGGACCAGCCGGATCGGGACGTCGTCGGCCAGGTCCTCCAGGGCCGTGGTGGGCAGCCCGCCCGACCAGAAGAAGGCGTCCAGCTTCCCCTCGCGCAGCAGCCCGGTCATCCGGTCGATCCCGACCCGGCGCGCGTCGATGTCGGTGACGAAGTCCAGCCCGGCGGCCGACAGCAGCCGCCGGCTGATCAGCTGCACGCCCGAGCGGTCCTCGCCGACCCCGACCCGGCGGTCCTTCAGGTCCCGCGCCGAGCGGACCGGGGAGTCGGCGGGCACCACCAGCTGCATGTAGTCGTCGTAGAGCCGGGCGCAGGCCCGCAGCCGCTCGGCGCCGTGGCCGCCCTCCCGGGTGTAGGTGGCCACGGCGTCGGCGGTGGCGATGGCGAACGACGCGTCCCCGCGCACCAGCCGCTGGATGTTGTCCACCGAGCCCTGGCTGTGCAGCAGCCGGACGTCCACGTCCGGCAGGTCCCGGCGCAGATCGGTGCGCAGCAGCGTGCCGTACTTCTCGTACACCCCGGTGGGCACGCCCGTGGACAGCACGACCTCGCCGCTCGGCGAAGAGTCGCCGCGCAGCGGCAGCAGCCACCACAGCAGCAGCGCGAGGGCCGCGGCGGCGGCCGCGGACCGCAGGACGCGGCGTCTGCGCGGGCGGGCGGGGGCATCGGACACAGTCACCGATCCTGCCAGGTGACCGGGCGGGACGGGAGTGGCTGAGGCGGGTGGTCTACGGCACGGTGCGGTGCGGCCCCCGGTCCGGTCGGGACGTACTCCCGGCACCGCCTACCCTGGTTGCATGACCAGCAGCGACCGGAGCGAAGTAGTGGACGAAGTGGGCCTTAAGGGGACATACGAGGTGCGCACCTATGGGTGCCAGATGAACGTCCACGACTCCGAGCGGCTCTCCGGTCTGCTGGAGGACGCCGGATACGTCCGGGCGCCCGAGGGTGCCGGCGAGGGCGAGGCCGACGTCGTCGTCTTCAACACTTGCGCGGTGCGCGAGAACGCGGACAACAGGCTGTACGGCAACCTCGGCCGGCTCGCCCCGATGAAGGCGAAGCGACCCGGGATGCAGATCGCCGTCGGCGGCTGCCTGGCCCAGAAGGACCGCGACACCATCGTCAAGAAGGCGCCGTGGGTCGATGTGGTCTTCGGTACGCACAACATCGGCAAGCTGCCGGTGCTGCTGGAGCGGGCCCGCGTCCAGGAAGAGGCGCAGGTCGAGATCGCCGAGTCATTGGAAGCCTTCCCCTCCACCCTGCCCACGCGACGCGAGTCGGCGTACGCGGCCTGGGTCTCCATCTCCGTCGGCTGTAACAACACGTGCACGTTCTGTATTGTTCCGGCGCTGCGCGGCAAGGAGAAGGACCGCCGCCCCGGCGACATCCTGGCCGAGGTGGAGGCGCTGGTCGGCGAGGGCGTCACCGAGATCACCCTGCTCGGCCAGAACGTCAACGCCTACGGTTCCGACATCGGCGACCGCGAGGCGTTCAGCAAGCTGCTGCGCGCCTGCGGCAGGATCGAGGGCCTGGAGCGGGTCCGCTTCACCTCCCCGCACCCGCGTGACTTCACCGACGACGTCATCGCCGCGATGGCCGAGACCGAGAACGTGATGCCGCAGCTGCACATGCCCCTTCAGTCCGGCTCCGACGCCGTACTGAAGGCGATGCGGCGCTCGTACCGGCAGGAGCGCTTCCTCGGCATCATCGAGAAGGTGCGCGCGGCCATCCCGCACGCCGCCATCTCCACCGACATCATCGTGGGCTTCCCCGGCGAGACCGAGGAGGACTTCGAGCAGACCCTGCACGCCGTGCGCGAGGCGCGCTTCGCGCAGGCCTTCACCTTCCAGTACTCCAAGCGGCCGGGCACCCCGGCCGCCGAGATGGACGGGCAGATCCCCAAGGGGGTCGTGCAGGCGCGGTACGAGCGGCTGGTCGCCCTTCAGGAGGAGATCTCCTGGTCGGAGAACAAGAAGCAGGTCGGCCGCACCCTGGAACTCATGGTCGCCGAGGGCGAGGGCCGCAAGGACGACGCCACGCGGCGGCTGTCCGGCCGCGCCCCCGACAACCGGCTCGTGCACTTCAGCAAGCCGGAGGAGCCGGTGCGCCCCGGTGACATGGTGACCGTCGAGATCACCTACGCCGCGCCGCACCACCTGCTCGCGGAGGGCCCGGTCCTCGGCGTACGCCGCACCCGCGCCGGGGACGCGTGGGAGAAGCGCAACGCCGCCCCCGCGCCGAAGCCCGCGGGCGTGATGCTGGGCCTGCCGACCATCGGCGTACCGGCCCCGTCGGCGAGCCCGGCCCCGGCGGCGGGCTGCGGCTGCGACTGACGGATCCGAGGGGGGCGGAACATGGCTCGATGGGGGCTGATCGCCGAGAGCAGCGTGCGCCGGGGTGAGGGGAGAAGCTGGTCGGCGCACATCATGGGCTACGTCGACGGCACGCGCGAGGAGGCGCTGCGGGAGCTGGAGGCGCACGCCCGGCGGCGCTTCCCGCCGCCCTCGCGCTGGACGAAGCGGACCCAGCTGTTCCGGGTCGGTGACGGGCTGATGATGATCACCGACAATGTGCACAACCTGTACACCCGGTTCACCGTGGCGGAGCTGCTGTACGACAGCGATGCTCCGCCCGTCCCCGCCGATCCGGAGCCCGTAACGGCTGAGCCGGAGCCCGCCGCCGCGGAGCCCGAGGACGCGGGGCCGTCGCCGCTGGACGCGGTGCCGGACGACGCCCGGTTCGACGACGGTGTGCCTGTCAAACCGTCGTGGCTCGGCCGGAGCGACCTGCCCTGATGCCCCGGCCACCTTGTTAGGGTTCCGATCATGCTCGTAGCCGCCGCCGTATGTCCGTGCCCACCGCTGCTCGTGCCCGAGGTGGCCGCCGGGGCCGCGCCCGAGCTGGCGTCCCTGCGCGACGCGTGCGCCGACGCGATCGGCGTGCTCGCGGCCGCGCGGCCGGACCGGCTCGCCGTCCTCGGCCCGACGGCCGGGCCGGGCGACGGGCCCGGCCCCGACGCGCGCGGAGCGGTCATGTATCCGCAGGGCGCGCGCGGTTCGTTCCGCGGCTTCGGGGTGGACGCCGAAGTGCGGCTGGGGCATGGCGCGGCGACGGGTGCCGCGCCGGAGCTGCCGCCGCCCCTGGCCGTGGCCGCCTGGCTGCTGGAACGCGCGGACTGGACCGCCGCGCCCGTGACCGGGCTCGGGGTCGGCGAGGAGTGGACGGGAGCGGAGTGCGCGGCGGCCGGGCGGGAGCTGGCCGGCTCCGCCGACCGGGTCGCGCTGCTGGTGATGGGGGACGGGAGTGCGTGCCGGACGCTCAAGGCGCCCGGCTACCTCGACGAGCGGGCGGCGGATTTCGACGCCCGGGCCGCGCGTGCGCTGGGCGCCGCGGACACCGCGGCGCTGGCGGCTCTGGACCGCGAGCTGGCGCGTGACCTGCTCGTGGCGGGCCGCGCGCCGTGGCAGGTGCTCGCGGGTGCGGGGGAGGGCGCGGGCCTGAGCGGCGCGCTGCTGTACGACGACGCGCCGTACGGAGTGGGATACATGGTCGCGACCTGGTCGTAGCCGCGCGGCCCGACCCGGTCACAGCGGCTGACGGTCACGGCGGCGGATGGTCACAACGGCGGACGGCCGCGGAGCTGGTCGCTCCGCGGCCGTCCGTGGCTTTCAGACGTCGCCGGCAGGCACCGCCCTGGGGTACCTCCTGGGGGCACCTCCCAGCGGCCGCGCTGGGGGAGGAGTCCGAGGGAGGAGCCGGGGACAGGTCCTCAGGTGCCGGTCTCGCGGTCCTTGCCGGCCTCGGGCGCGGCGCCCGGCGGGGTGCCGGTGGCACCGGTGCCAGGGGTTTCGGTGCCAGGGGTCCCGGTGTCCTTGTGGGCGATGCGGCCGAGGGCCTCCTTGGCCTTGCCCGTGCCGGTCCCGATCCGGTCGCTGTACTTGCCCTTGGTCTTGGCGTCGACCGTCTTCGCGGCCTTGTCGAGACCTCGCTCGATCTTGTCCTCGTGCTGGTGCATGAAATCGCCGGCCTTGCCCTTCATGCGGTCGGCCTTGGCCTTGAGAGTGTCGCGCAGGCCCATGAGACACCTTCCCTCATCACGGAACGTACGTAACGAAACGCACGTCACGCCATATACGCCACGTCCATCAGGTGCGGGCGCCCTCGCCGGTCTCGCTGTCGGCCGCCTCGTCCGCGCCCTGCTGCTTCGGGATCTCGACGCCGTCGCCCGCATCGGTCGTCCCGACCGGCTCCTCCTCCCCTGCCGGGCCAGGGGCCTCGTCGGACGTGCCGTCGGCGGCCGCCGACGGTGATTCCTCCGTCACCGTGTCCGCTGACTCCTCGGCCGGAGCCGCAGCTGCCGCGGCCTCCTCGGTCAGGGCCTCGGACTTACGGCGACGAAACCTTGAAAAAACGCCCATAGCTACTCCATATACCTTACTCGTGTGGGCGACATTCCGTGCCGCCGTCGGAGCGCCTCCTCGCGCCGCTGCCGGACCCCGTCCGCCGCACCGGCCCTCGGCACTCTCTGTCCGGGGAACGACCCCGCACCCCGCATGTCACGTCGCCCGTTCGAGGGGCGCTTTCGATGTTTGCGAAACTGGTCCCGTGAACAGCGCAGTTCCCGCACCCCGAGTCATCGCCGTCGTCGGCCCCACCGCGGCCGGCAAGTCCGACCTCGGCGTCCTCCTCGCCCGCCGGCTCGGCGGCGAGGTCATCAACGCCGACTCCATGCAGCTCTACCGGGGCATGGACATCGGCACCGCCAAGCTGACGGCACAGGAGCAGCAGGGGGTGCCGCACCGGCTGCTCGACATCTGGGACGTCACCCAGGCCGCGAGCGTCGCCGAGTACCAGCGGCTGGCCCGTGCCGAGATCGACCGGCTGCTCGCCGAAGGCCGCACCCCCGTCCTGGTCGGCGGCTCCGGCCTGTACGTACGCGGAGCCATCGACGCCCTGGAGTTCCCCGGCACGGATCCCGCCGTCCGGGCCCGTCTGGAGGGCGAGCTCGCCGAACACGGCCCCGGCACGCTGCACGCCCGGCTGGCCGCCGCCGACCCGGAGGCCGCCCGCGCGATCCTGGCCAGCAACGGCCGCCGGATCGTGCGCGCCCTGGAGGTCATCGAGATCACCGGCCGCCCCTTCACCGCCAACCTGCCGGGCCACGAGGCCGTCTACGACACGCTCCAGATCGGCGTGGACGTCGAGCGGCCCGAACTGGACGAGCGCATCACCCTGCGCGTGGACCGGATGTGGGAGGCCGGGCTGGTCGAGGAGGTGCGCCGACTCGAAACCGAAGGGCTGCGCTCCGGACGTACCGCCTCCCGCGCGCTGGGCTATCAGCAGGTGCTCGCGGCGCTCGCGGGGGAGTGCGACGAGGACGAGGCACGCGCCGAGACCGTGCGCGCCACCAAGCGCTTCGCGCGCCGCCAGGACTCCTGGTTCCGCCGGGACCCGCGTGTCCACTGGCTCAGTGGCGCCGCCGAGAACCAGGGGGAACTCGCGGCACAGGCCCTGACGTTGGTCGAACGAGCGGTCACAGCCTGATCACGTGATTGCATCGGGACGTCCCGTGTGTCAATAGCGCCCCTTGGGCCGTGCCATCATCGACCTCGATCGTGCCGTGGTGTCTGGAGTTGGGAGGGCGTGTGGCGATGGAGGCCGGCCCTCGCGACTCGTCGCAGCAGCCGCTGAACGATCCGGAGACGTTCATTCCGGACGGTCCGGATGCTCCCGACGTGCTGGATGTACCGGGTGATCTGGATGTGCCGGGTGATCCGGACGGACTGGACGGCGCCGGACTGGCGGACCCGGACGGACTGCGGGATCCGGACGGCGCGGAGGTCGCCGACGGCCCCGAGGGCGCGGCGGGCTCCGGAGAGTCGTTCCGTGACCTGCGCCCCCCGCGCCGGCTGCGGATCTGGCAGATCGCCCCGATCGTGGCCCTGGCCATCCTCGGCTCCCTGATGTTCGCCTTCCCGCTCGCCTTCGAGTTCGGCGACGGCGGCGCCGTCGTCGCCATGCTCGGCCTGCTGCTCAGCTGCTGCGCCGCGGGCTGGGGGCTGATGGCGGCCCGCCGGGTCGGCTACACCTGGCCGGGGCTGCCGCCGCGCGGCTCCGGCCGCCGCCCGGACTGGCGGTTCGTCGCCCTGTACGTCGCGGTCGTCGCTCTCATGGCCGCCCTCGCGATCCTGCGGGTCGCGCGACTGCGCTGACCGCAGCGATGCGGTCGGCGCGGCCGACCGGGGCGCCGCCGCCGCGCGCGGCGGCCGTAGGATCGAGGGATGAGCACCACGCGACCCCTGTCCTTCCTCAAGGGCCACGGCACCGAGAACGACTTCGTGATCGTCCCCGACCCGGACGGTGCCCTGGACCTGACCCCCGCCGACGTCGCCCGCCTCTGCGACCGCCGGGCCGGCCTGGGCGGCGACGGTCTGCTGCGCGTCGTGCGGTCCGCGGCGCACCCCGAGGCGCGGCGGATGGCGGACGAGGCCGAGTGGTTCATGGACTACCGCAACGCCGACGGCTCCGTGGCCGAGATGTGCGGCAACGGCGCCCGGGTCTTCGCCCACTATCTGCGGCATGCCGGACATGTGGCGTACGGTGACGTGGCCATCGCCACCCGCTCCGGGGTGAAGCGGGCACACATCGCCAAGAACGGCGATGTCACCGTCGCCATGGGCCGCGCCCAACTGCCCCGCGAGCAGGTCACCGTGGCCGTCGGCGGCCGCAGCTGGCCCGCCCGCAACGTGAACATGGGCAACCCGCACGCCGTCGCCTTCGTCGAGGATCTGGACCACGCGGGCGACCTGTTCACCGAGCCGCCGTACCAGCCCGCCGACGTCTACCCCGACGGCGTGAACATCGAGTTCGTCGTGGACCGCGGCCCCGGCCATGTCGCGATGCGCGTGCACGAGCGGGGCTCGGGCGAGACCCGCTCCTGCGGCACCGGCGCCTGCGCCGTCGCGGTGGCCACCGCGCGCCGCGACGGCGTCGACCCGGCGGTCACCGGCGTCCCCGCCGTGTACACCGTGGATGTGCCCGGCGGCCGACTGGTGATCAGTGAGCTGCCGGACGGGACCGTGGAGATGACCGGCTCCGCCGTGATCGTCGCCGAGGGCACCCTCGACCCCGAGTGGTGGGCGGCGTCGGCCGTCTGACGCCCAACTGCGGTCGTCCCGCCCGCAACGGCGGCTGCCGTACGCTCAAGCGGTGCTCGTCCAACGCTCAAGTGGGACTCTGCCCATAACCGAGTTTCCGGAGAAATAACTCGCTCGAATGGGTGATCCGTTTCACTCTCGGCGAGAGCCGGTCGGCCGTGCGTGATGGGCTCGATAGCATCAAGCACCGGCCCCGGGGGCGAGCCCACGCCGGTCGATCTTGCCGGAGGTGCCCATGAGCGCAGAGGCCACGGACCACGCCGCTCTTGGCCGCAGACGCGGCCTCCCCCGAATCGATCTGCTGAACCTCCGCCGGTTCGGCAGGACCGCTTTACTGGGCCCCGCCTCCCGGGACCGGCTGCCCGACGCGATCGAGCACGTCGCCAAGGTCCACCGCGGCCATCACCCCGGCGCCGACCTGGACGTGCTTCGCAAGGCGTACGTCCTCGCCGAGTCCTCGCACCGCGGCCAGATGCGCAAGAGCGGCGAGCCGTACATCACCCACCCGCTCGCCGTCACCCTGATCCTGGCGGAACTGGGCGCCGAGACCACGACGTTGACCGCGTCGCTGCTCCACGACACCGTCGAGGACACCGATGTGACCCTCGATCAGGTGCGGGAGCAGTTCGGCGAAGAGGTCCGCTATCTCGTCGACGGCGTCACCAAACTGGAGAAGGTCGACTACGGGGCGGCGGCCGAGCCCGAGACGTTCCGCAAGATGCTCGTCGCCACCGGCAACGACGTCCGCGTGATGTCCATCAAACTCGCCGACCGGCTGCACAACATGCGCACGCTCGGTGTGATGCGGCCCGAGAAGCAGGCCCGGATCGCCAAGGTCACCCGCGACGTCCTGATCCCGCTCGCCGAACGGCTGGGGGTCCAGGCCCTCAAGACCGAACTGGAGGACCTGGTCTTCGCCATCCTCCATCCCGAGGAGTACGACCAGACCCGCGCCCTGCTGCTGGAGCACGCGAGCCGCCCCGACCCGCTCACGCAGGTCGCCGAGGACGTACGCGCCGTGCTGCACGAGGCGGACATCGACGCCGAAGTCGCGGTCCGGCCCCGGCACTTCGTCTCGGTCCACCGGGTGCGGATGAAACGCGGCGAGCTGACCGGATTCGACCTCGGCCGGCTCCTTGTGCAGGTCGCGGAGGACGCGGACTGCTACGCGGTCCTCGGCGAGCTGCACACCTGTTTCACCCCCGTCATCACGGAGTTCAAGGACTTCATCGCGGTCCCGAAGTTCAACCTGTACCAGTCGCTGCACACCGCCATGGCGAGCCGCGACGGCCACGTCGCCGAAGTCCTCATCCGTACGCAGCAGATGCACCGGGTCGCCGAGGCGGGCGTCGTGGCCCTCGGCAACCCGTACGCCCCGCCCGCGGGCGACCACGGCGCCGCGGGGCCCGGCCCCGAGGGCGAGCGCGTCGACCCGACCCGCCCCGGCTGGCTCTCCCGGCTGCTCGACTGGCAGCGCGCCACCCCCGACCCCGACGCCTTCTGGAGCTCGCTGCGCGACGATCTCGCACAGGACCGCGAGATCACCGTCTTCCGCGCCGACGGCGGCACGCTGGGCCTGCCCGCCGGTGCCAGTTGCGTCGACGCCGCGTACGCCCAGCACGGCGAGGCCGCGCACGCCTGCATCGGGGCGCGGGTCAACGGCCGCCTCGCGGCCCTGGGCACCGTCCTGCACGACGGCGACACCCTGCAGCTGCTGATGGCCCGCGACGCCGCCGCCTCCAGACCCTCACCGGACTGGCTGGACCACGCCCGGACGCCTGCCGCGCGGATCGCCATCAGCCGCTGGCTGGCCACCCACCCGGCGCTCCCCGAAGGCCCCGCCGCCGACACCCGCGGCCTCGGCCGCCCGGCGACCCCGGGACCGGTCGGTGACGGCCGCAGGGAGGCGGGCGTCACGGCCGATCTGCCGGGCGCGTCGGTACGGCTCGCCGGATGCTGCACGCCGGTGCCGCCCGACGCGGTCACCGGCTTCGCCGTGCGCGGCGGAGCCGTCACCGTGCACCGCGCGGAGTGTCCGGCGGTGACCCGCATGACCGCGGCCGGCCGGAGCCCGGTCGGTGTGCACTGGCACGCCCCGGAGAGCGACCGAGCGGCGGCCGACTACCGCGTCACGCTGTGCGCCGAGGCGTTCAGCAGACCGCACCTGCTCGCCGACCTCACCGAGGCGATCGCGGCGGAGGGGGTGGCCGTCGTCGCCGCCGCCGTGGAACCGCCGCACGAGCAGCGGGTCCGGCACACGTACACCCTCCAGCTGCCCGACCCGGCCCGGCTCACGACGCTGATGCGCGCGATGCGCAGGGTGCCCGGTGTGTACGACGTCGCCCGCCGGCAGCTGGCGGAAGCCGCCCGGACCTGAGCCCCGGGCCGCCCGCCCCGGGTCCCCGGACCTGAGCTTCGGCCACTTGCCCGGGGGGCCCTTCCGGGCAGCGTCCGCGGGAGCCGCGCGGCGAGGTTCAGCGGACGGGAGGGAACGGGGCCGCCCGTCGCCCGCCCGCCCCCGATCGGGTGGACTCCAGTCGCGACACCCCGTGCCCGTGACCGGGTGCTGGTACCGGTAGCCCATGCCGCACACCTCCCTCCGCCGTCGCACCGTCCGCCGCCGGGCCGCTCTGGTGGCCGCCCTCCTGGCTCTAGCCGCCGCCGCGGAGCCGCCGGCGCCCGCCGGCCCGCAGGGCATCGGCGACCGGCTGTATCCGCAGCTGGGCAACCCCGGATACGACGTCGCCGCGTACGACATCGCCTTCCGCTACCACGGCAACCGCCGGCCGCTGGACGCCGTGACGACCATCGACGCCGGCGCCACCGCCACCCTCGACCGCTTCAACCTCGACTTCACCCACGGCACCGTACGGTCCGTCGAGGTCGACGGCAGGCGGGCGCGGTTCGCCCAGGCAGGGGAGGACCTGGTGATCACCCCGGCGGCGGCCGTCGCCGAAGGGCAGCCGTTCAAGGTCGTCGTGCGTCACACCAGCGACCCTCGCGGCAAGGGCGGCGGCTGGATCCGTACCCGCGACGGGCTCGTCATGGCCAACCAGGCCAGCGCCGCCCACCGGGTCTTCCCCTCCAACGACCACCCCTCCGACAAGGCCCACTTCACCTTCCACGTCACCGCGCCGAAGGAGCTCACGGTCGTCGCGAACGGACTGCCCACGGGGCGGACCCGCGACGGGGACCGCACCCGCTGGGACTACGGCGGCGCCCACCCCATGGCCACGGAACTCGCCCAGGTCGCCATCGGCCGCTCCGCCATCCTGCGGCGCACCGGCCCGCGCGCGCTCGCCCTGCGGGACGTGGTGCCCGCCGCCGACCACCGCGGCCGCCTCACGAAATGGCTGGCCAGGACCCCCGAGCAGATCGCGTGGATGGAGCGGAAGGTCGGCCCTTACCCGTTCGAGACCTACGGCGTCCTCATCGCGGACGCCAGCACCGGCTTCGAGCTGGAGACCCAGACGCTGTCCCTCTTCGAACGCGGCCTGTTCACCGCACCGGGCACGCCGGCCTGGTTCGTGGAATCGATCATGGTGCACGAACTGGCGCACCAGTGGTTCGGCAACAGCGTGAGTCCGCGCACCTGGTCCGACCTGTGGCTCAACGAGGGCCATGCCACGTGGTACGAGGCGCTGTACGCCGCCGAACGCGGCAAGCTGCCTCTGGACAAGCGCATGCGGTTCGCGTATGCCCACTCCGACGCCTGGCGCGCCCAGGGTGGCCCGCCCGCCGCACCCGTGCCCGCGGCCCCCGACAATCCGATCGGCATCTTCCGCCCGGTCGTCTACGACGGCAGCGCCCTGGTCCTCTACGCCCTGCGGCAGGAGATCGGCCGGGCCGCGTTCGAGCGACTGGAACGCGCCTGGGTCCAGCACCACCAGGACGGTGTGGCGGCCACCGACGACTTCGTCCGGCTCGCCTCCGTCGTGGCCGGGCGCGACCTGTCCGGATTCCTGCGCCCCTGGCTGTACGGGAAGAAGACCCCGCCCATGCCCGGCCACCCGGACTGGAAGCGCGCCCGGCCCGGCAAACCCGGCACACCGCCCAAGGGAGTCCACGGCGCCGAAGGCGCCCATGGAACCGGGGGCGCGCAGAGCGCCAGGAACGTTGTGAAGCCGAGGTAGCGGGGTGATCCTCGAGCGGCGCCGCGAAACCGGAGTGACGCGCCGCCCTGGGGCGTGCGACCATCGACAGGTCGGCGACGCGGCCGCCGCCGCGGGGAATCCTCCGGTGGCCCCGGACGTTGTCGACGATGACAGCTTCCCACGACGTAAGGATCGCATTGACCTTCTCCTCTTCCCTTCCGCAGGACCGGCAGCCACTCGCCGACAGCCTTCGGGCCGACGCCCTGATGGAAGAGGACGTCGCCTGGAGCCAGGAGATCGACGAGGAGCGTGACGGCGACCAGTACGACCGCTCCGAAAGGGCCGCGCTGCGCCGCGTGGCGGGCCTGTCCACCGAGCTCGAGGACGTCACCGAGGTCGAGTACCGGCAGCTGCGCCTGGAGCGTGTGGTGCTGGTCGGCGTCTGGACGTCGGGCACGGCGCAGGACGCCGAGAACTCCCTGGCCGAGCTGGCCGCCCTCGCCGAGACGGCGGGCGCGCTCGTCCTCGACGGGGTGATCCAGCGCCGCCCCAAGCCGGACCCGGCCACCTACATCGGCTCCGGCAAGGCCCAGGAGCTGCGGGACATCGTCCTGGAGTCCGGGGCCGACACCGTCGTCTGCGACGGTGAGCTCAGCCCCGGCCAGCTGATCCACCTGGAGGACGTCGTCAAGGTCAAGGTGGTCGACCGGACCGCCCTGATCCTCGACATCTTCGCCCAGCACGCCAAGTCCCGCGAGGGCAAGGCGCAGGTCTCACTCGCGCAGATGCAGTACATGCTGCCCAGGCTGCGCGGCTGGGGACAGTCGCTGTCCCGGCAGATGGGTGGCGGTGGCTCCGGTTCCTCGGGCGGCGGTATGGCCACCCGCGGTCCCGGTGAGACCAAGATCGAGACCGACCGGCGGCGGATCCGCGAGAAGATGGCGAAGATGCGCCGGGAGATCGCGGAGATGAAGACCGGCCGGGACATCAAGCGGCAGGAGCGCAAGCGCCACAAGGTGCCGTCGGTCGCCATCGCCGGGTACACCAACGCCGGAAAGTCCTCGCTGCTCAACCGGCTCACGGGCGCGGGCGTGCTGGTGGAGAACGCCCTGTTCGCCACCCTCGACCCGACCGTGCGCCGGGCCGAGACACCCAGTGGGCGGCTCTACACCCTGGCGGACACCGTCGGGTTCGTCCGACACCTGCCCCACCATCTGGTCGAGGCGTTCCGTTCCACGATGGAGGAGGTCGGCGACGCCGACCTGATCGTGCACGTCGTGGACGGCTCGCACCCGGCCCCGGAGGAGCAGCTGGCGGCCGTGCGCGAGGTCATCCGAGACGTGGGCGCGCTGGACGTGCCCGAGATCGTGGTGATCAACAAGGCGGACGCGGCCGATCCGCTGGTCCTCCAGCGGCTGCTGCGTATCGAGAAGCACTCGATCGCGGTGTCGGCCCGCACCGGCCAGGGCATCGACGAACTGCGCACGCTGATCGACGACGAGCTGCCGCGGCCGCAGGTCGAGATCGCGGCGCTCGTGCCGTACACGCACGGCAAGCTCGTCGCGCGTACCCACGCCGACGGCGAGGTGATCTCCGAGGAGCACACCGCGGAGGGCACGCTCCTCAAGGCGCGGGTGCACGAGGAACTGGCCGCCGAGCTCAAGCCGTTCGTCCCGGCGAACGCGTGAGACCGGGTGTGTGACGGCGGCGGCCGCGTCACACCCACCGCGTGACAACGGCTGAGGCCCGCCCCCGTGATCGGGGGCGGGCCTCAGCCGTTGTGGTGTGGCCTAACGGCCTCTTGCCTTACTGTGCCCCGGCGAACTTCTTGCTCACCGCGTTGTAGATGCCCTTGGCCTCCGGGCCGAAGTGCGGTCCGGCCAGCCAGGTGGCCGTGCTCGGGCCGATCGAGGTGTTGGACACCAGCGCGGGCTTGCCGTCCCCGCCCTGCGCGACCCAGCCGCCACCGGAGGAGCCCGCGGTCATCCGGCAGCCGATGCGGTACATCGTCGGCTTCGCAGCCTCCAGCGAGAGCCGGCCCGGCTTGTCCGCGCACTGGTACATCTTCTGGCCGTCGAACGGCGGGGCGGCCGGGTAGCCCGTGGCCGTGATCTCGTCGATCGACTTGACCGCCGGGGCGTTGAACTCGACCGGCAGCGCTCCGCCGACCGTCTCCTCCAGGGACTTGCCGCCGGTGCCCTCGGGCTTCACGTGCAGCACCGCGAAGTCGTACGGCGCGCCCTTGCCGCCGACGCTCGCGCCGGTGTCGATCCACTGGGAGGACGTCTGCGCCCAGTCCGCCCACCAGACGCCCTTGGGCGCCAGCTCCTCGCGGGTGGCGTTCTTCAGCTGCGTCGCCGACTTTCCGGCGTCGTTGTAGGCGGGGACAAAGGCCAGGTTCTTGTACCAGCCGCCGCCCGCGCCCGCGTGGACGCAGTGGCCGGCGGTCCACACCAGGTTCGACTTGCCGGGGTGCGCCGGGTCCTTGACCACGGTCGCCGAGCAGACCATCGAGCCCTCGGGGCCGTCGAAGAACACCTTGCCGGCCTCGGGGATCTGACCGCTGTACGGAGCGGAGACCTGCTTGGCGTCCACCGGCTGCGGGTCCGGGTCGGTGACGCCCTGGTCGCCGGAGATGTCCTCCTCCTCGACCGGCTTGTTGGGCTCCTGGGCCTCCCTCATCCGGTCCGGCTTCCAGAGGTCCTCGATGATCGGGTTGATGAACTCCCCGGCCTCACGCAGCCAGTTGTCCTTGTCCCAGTTCTTCCACGCCCCGTCCTTCCACTTGTCCAGGTCGATGTTCAGGTCCTTCAGCCTGTCATCGAGGTTGTCGGGCAGGGCGATGTCCTCGCTGCCCTGAGTGGCGGAGGCGCTCGGATCGGCGTCCGCGCCGTCGTCCTCCGGGCCACACGCGGTGGCGGTCAGCGCCAGCACGGCGGCCACGGCGGCCGCCGCCACTGCGGATCGGCGAATGGATCGCATGGGTGGAACTCCCCCTGAGATGTTCGGGACTGCTGAGACGACTGCGAACTCTTCGGACTTGTCATGACTCCTCGGACTCGTAGAAGTCCTTGGGTTTGTCATGCACCACCCCGGCACGGGAGGCGGCCCCCCACTATGCCGGTGACGCCTACGACGGCCACAGGCGGGTCCCCGGTTCCCGCCGCCAAGGATCTTCGAATTGACCGTGATCAGCCGGTGTGAGCGTCGTTGGTACGTACGGGGGAAGAGCCGACCGCTTCCACTCGCAGCCTTACTCGCAGCAGCAGGAGGGGCCGACGCCCGTGGCCGTGACCCAGCTTCCGCCGACGGAGCGGACCTTGGCGTACGAAGGTATCGAGGGCATTCTGCGGCGCCAGTCGCTGCGGGAGTCGGCTGCTCGTACGTATGCCAGATCGCTGCCGATCGTCCCGGTGCGGGCCCGTGGACTGACCATCGAGGGCGCGGACGGATCCCGGTATCTGGACTGTCTGTCCGGGGCGGGCACGCTGGCCCTGGGGCACAACCACCCGGTGGTGCTGGAGGCGATCCGCTCCGTCCTCGACTCGGGCGCCCCGCTGCATGTGCTGGACCTGGCGACGCCGGTCAAGGACGCGTTCACCAGCGAACTGTTCGCCACCCTCCCGCGTGAGCTGGCCGACCGGGCCCGTGTCCAGTTCTGTGGGCCCGCGGGGACCGACGCGGTCGAAGCCGCCCTCACCCTGGTCCGCACGGCCACCGGCCGGGACGGCCTGTTCGCGTTCACCGGCGCGTACCACGGCATGACCACGGGCGCGCTGGCGGCGTCCGGCGGCGCTCCGGGCGTGAGCGTGACCCGGCTGCCGTATCCGTACGACTACCGCTGCCCGTTCGGGACCGGCGGGGAACACGGCGCGGAGCTGTCGGCCCGCTGGACCGAGACCCTCCTGGACGACCACAAGAGCGGCGCGCCCGATCCGGCCGCGATGATCCTCGAACCGGTGCAGGGCGAGGGCGGGGTGATCCCCGCACCGGACAGCTGGCTGCGCCGGATGCGGGAGATCACCGCGGCGCGAGGCATCCCGCTGATCGCCGACGAGGTACAGACCGGGGTCGGCCGGACCGGAGCGTTCTGGGCGGTCGACCACAGCGGGATCGTGCCCGATGTGATGGTGTTGTCCAAAGCCATCGGCGGCAGTCTGCCGCTGGCGGTCGTGGTCTACCGCGACGACCTGGACGTCTGGCGGCCCGGCGCCCACGCGGGCACGTTCCGCGGCAACCAGCTGGCGATGGCCGCCGGAGCCGCCACCTTGGCGTTCGTCCGGGAGAACGGACTCGCACAACGGGCGGCGGAGCTCGGCGAGCGGATGCTGCGGCGGCTGCGTGAGTTCGCGGAGCGCTGGCCATGTGTCGGGGACGTGCGCGGCCGCGGCCTGATGATGGGCCTGGAACTGGTGGATGTCCGGGCCGAGCCGACGAGCGGTCCGGCCCCGGGCCGAACGGCGGCCGAGACGGAGCGGGGCCCCGGGGCGTACACGCGGCAGGGCACCGGGCAGAGCGCGGAGCAGGCCGCCCCGCATCGCGCGGAGCCCGGCCGCGCGCACCGGACGGGGCGGGACGCCGGTCCGGGTGCGGCGTACGACACCCGTCCGGGTCCGGCGTACGACGGCGAGAGGGGCACGGCGCGGAGCGGCGGCCCGAGCATCGCCGGGCACGGCACGGGGCCAGGTGCCGGGCAGCGCGCGGGGCACGGCGGGCCGCCGTGCTCCGGAGCCCCGCGCCGCGGGCCGCTGCCCGCCGCTCCCGGGCTCGCGTCGACCGTGCAGCAGGAGTGCCTGCGCCGGGGCCTCATCGTCGAACTCGGCGGCCGGGACTCCTCGGTGGTCCGCCTGCTGCCGCCGCTGACCATCTCCGACGAACAGGCCGAGGCGGTGCTGGACCGGCTCGCCGACGCGATCGGCGCGGCCGAACGGACCGCAGCCGAAGCTGCTGACGCGCCGCTGCCCCAGCAGCAGACCACCGGGCGCGGCCGATGACGGCCCGCCCGGCCCCGCGACCGCATCCCCGCCCCCACACCGCCGAAGGAGGGAGGCGCCCGGTTCCCGGCACGACCGCCGCGACGTGCGCGCCACTCACGCCATGCAGCACCGCCCCGGGACCGACAGCCCCCACCACCCGCCCTACGCGCCGCGCACCGCGCCCGACGCGATGACACCGCGCGGGGAGACGGCCGCGGCCACGCCCATGCCGCAGTCCCCGCCGTCCGCCGCGCTCACCGTGCCCTCGGCGCTCGCCGCGCTCTCCGCGCCAGGCGTGACGTCATCAGTGCCCCGCCAGGGCCGCCGCGGCGAAGACCGCATGGCCGCCCCGGACCAGGTCAGCCCCCCGGCCTCCCTCGGCGCCGACCCGCTGGACCACCCCGACCCGGGGCGCGCGGCGGACGCGGCCGCCACCGAGAACCTGCTGCGCTGCTGGATCAGGGAGACCGGCGGCGTGCGCCCGGTCGGCGACACCCTGCGCATCGTGCTCACCGCGAGCGGCGCTGTCCTCCGTGTCCCCGTGCGCTTCTGGTCGGCCACCGGCTTGCACCGCCTCGGCCGCCCCACCCTGGACGGCGCCCCGCCGGGTGCGCCGCCGGTCGACGCGGTCACGCTGGCGGCCCTACTCGGCCGGGAAGCCACGTATGCCGCACGCGTCGCCGGCTCCCCGCGCCGCACCGATCTCGCGCCCGGCGCGGATCTCGTGCACCGCACCGACCTCGTGCACGGCACCGATCACGCGCACGGCGATCTTGCGCACGGCGCCGATCCAGTGCACCGCGCTGATCCCGTGCACGGTGCCGATCCCGCAGAGTCCGCCGACGCCGCACAGCGCGCCGATCCCATGGACTCCGCGGACGCCGCGCACCCCGGTGGCGCGGTCGCCCGTTCCCGCCCGGTGGACGCGGCCCACGCGGACCACGGTCCGGGAGACGTGGTGGACGAGGCCGCCGCACTCGTCGGCCGCGTCGCCGATTCCGTGCGCCGCACCGCCGCCTTCCTGACCGAGCGGCGCGCCGCACCGACCGACCCGGCCACGTACGGGCCGTTCCTCACCGCCGAACAGTCGCTGGTCCTCGGCCACCCCCTGCACCCCACGCCCAAGAGCCGCGAAGGGCTGTCCGAAGCCGAGACTCGCGCCTACTCCCCGGAGCTGCGCGGCGCGTTCCCGCTGCACTGGCTGGCCGTCGACCACAGCGTGCTGGCCCAGGACTCGGCCTGGACGCGGCAGGGCCGCCCGGTCTCCGCCGCACAGCTCGTCGCCGCACTCGCCGGCCCGGACCTGCCCGCGCTGCCGGAAGGTACGGTTCCGATGCCGCTGCACCCGTGGCAGGCCCGTGAGATCCGGCACCGCCCCGCCGTCGCCGCGCTGTTCGACGCCGGCCTGCTGCACGACCTCGGCCCGCACGGCCCGGTCTGGTACCCGACCTCCTCGGTGCGCACCGTGTACCGGCCGGACGCGCCCGCCATGCTCAAGCTGTCCCTGGCCCTGCGGATCACCAACTCCCGCCGCGAGAACCTCCGCAAAGAGCTGCACCGCGGCGTCGAGGTCCACCGACTGCTGCGCGGCGGCGGCCTCTTCGCGCGGTGGCGGGCGGCCTGCCCCGGCACGCCCGGCTTCGACATCGTGCGCGACCCCGCCTGGCTGGCCGTCGACGGACCGGACGGCGCACAGCTCACCGGACTCGACGTGGTCATCCGGCACAACCCCTTCGGACCGGCCGACGACGCGGTGTGCGTCGCGGGCCTCACCTCGCCGCGCCCCTGGCCGGGGCAGACCGTGCTGCGCTCGCGGCTCGCGTACACGATCGCCCGGCTCGCCGTCCGCACCGGCCGCCCCTCGCGCACCGTCGCCGCCGAGTGGTTCCTGCGCTATCTGCGCTCCGTCGTACGGCCCATCCTGTGGCTCGACGGCGCGGCGGGCATCGCCCTCGAAGCCCATCAGCAGAACACGCTGGTGCTGCTGGACCCCGAGGGCTGGCCCGTCGGCGGCCGCTACCGCGACAACCAGGGGTACTACTTCCGCGAGTCCCGGCGCGCCGAGCTGCGGCGGCTGCTGCCCGGCATCGGCGAGCGCAGCGACACCTTCGTCTCCGACGACGTCACCGACGAGCGCTTCGCCTACTACCTCGGCGTCAACAACGTCCTCGGTCTCATCGGGGCGTTCGGCGCGCAGCGGCTCGCCGACGAGAGCGTGCTGCTCGCCGCGTTCCGCCGGTTCCTCGCCGAGGCCGCGTCCGGCCCGACGCGTACGGGTTCGACACTGCCCGCGCGGCTGCTGGAGGCCCCGACGCTGCGCTGCAAGGCCAACCTCCTCACACGGCTGCGCGGGCTCGACGAGCTCGTGGGCCCGGTCGACACCCAGTCCGTGTACGTCACCGTCGCCAACCCCCTCGTAGCCGACGCGATGTGACACCTGCCGCATCCCCGAGACCCGAGAGGAGACCGTCGCCGTGCAGCCTTCCGGTGCCACGCCCGCCCCTACGGGGTCCGCCACCGACGACACCCTCGACCTGCGGCTGTCCGAGGAGGTCGTACCCCGCCTGCCCGCCGAACGCCTCGCCGTCGCCGCCCACCCCGGCGACGGTTCGGTCCCCGATCTGCTCGACCACATCGCGGCATGGGGCCCGGTGGGCACCACGGCGGGCGCCTTCCAACTCGTACCGGTCCGCCTCGAGCGCGATCTGCCGCTCATCGCCGACTGGATGAACGATCCGGCGGTCGCCGCCTTCTGGGAGCTGGACGGCGCGGAAGTCCGCACCGAGAAGCATGTGCGCGCCCAACTCGAAGGCGACGGGCGCAGCGTGCCCTGCCTGGGGGCGCTCGACGGCGTCCCGATGAGCTACTGGGAGGTCTACCGCGCCGATCTCGACCCGCTCGCCCGGCACTACCCCGCCCGCCCGCACGACACCGGGCTGCACCTGCTCATCGGCGGGGTGGCCGACCGCGCCCGCGGCCTCGGCACGGCGCTGCTGCGCGCCGTCGCCGACCTGGTCCTGGACCACCGCCCCGGCTGCGGCCGGGTGATCGCCGAGCCCGACCTGCGCAACATCCCCTCCGTCGCCGCGTTCCTCGGCGCCGGATTCCGCTTCTGCGCCGAGCTGGACCTCCCCGACAAGCGCGCGGCGTTGGTGATCCGCGACCGCGCCCTGCGCCACCTTCTGTGAGGCGACCTGTGCCGCGTTCCGCCGTCCCCGACCGTCCCGCCACGCCGTACCCACTGTTCCCGTTACCCGGCAAGGAGCACTGTCTGTGCCGAAACGCAGCCTTACCGAAGACACTCACGCAGCAGACACCGCACACGCGGACACCGCGGCCATCGCGGGCACCGGTGACCCCGCCCCGGCCGGCGAAGGCATCCACGGCACCGACGACCTCCCCGCACCCGCGGCCCTGACGCTCCCACCCGAGCTCAACCGGTCCGCCTGGGAGCACGCCGCACGCCGCCTGCTCGCCAAGACCCTCGCCGAGTTCGCCTACGAGGAGATCATCCGGCCGGTGCCCGATCCCGCCGGCGCCGGGGAACAGGGCCCGGACGGCACCTGGGGCGATGGCTACCGCCTGCCCCTCGACCCCTCCGACCCGGGCGCCGACGAAAGCCCCACCGCGTCCGGCGCGCTCCGGTTCCGCGCCCGTCGCGGCGCCTACGGCGGCTGGTGCGTGGACGAACGGAGCATCCGCTGGGACGCCCCCGGGACAGCGCCCGGCGACGGCCCCGACCCCGTGAACCCGCTGGAGTTCCTCATCCGGGCCCGCCGCCTGCTCGACCTCGACGGCGCCACTCTCGGCCACGTCGTACGCGAGCTGAGCGCCACCCTCAACGCCGACGCCCACCTGGCACACCGGGCTCGCAGCGCGGCCGAGCTCGCCGACCTCGGGTACGCCGAGCTGGAAGGCCACCAGACCGGCCACCCCTGGATCGTCCTGAACAAAGGACGCATGGGCTTCTCGGCCACGGACACCCGCCGCTGGGCGCCCGAGGCGCGCCGCCCGCGGCCCCTGCCCTGGATCGCGGTCCGCGACGGCCTCGCCACCTTCCGCGGCGTCGCCGGCCTGGACACCCCCGACCGGCTCTACCAGGACGAACTGGACGACGACGTACGCGACGTCTTCGCCACCACTCTGCGCACCGAGGGCCTCGACCCTGACGACTACCTCTATCTGCCCGTGCACCCGTGGCAGTGGGACCAGATCGTCGTCCCGCTCTTCGCACCCGCCCTGGCCACCGGCGGCATCGTCCCGCTGCCGCCCGCCGACCGCGACCTGCGGCTGCCGCAGCAGTCCATCCGCACCTTCCTCAACACCAGCCGCCCCGAACGGCACAGCGTCAAGCTGCCGCTGGCCATCCTCAACACCCTGGTGTGGCGGGGCCTGCCGACCGAGCGCACCCTCGCCGCGCCCGCCGTCACCGAGTGGGTGCAGGGACTGCGCGAGGACGATCCCTTCCTGCGCGACGACTGCCGGGTGATCCTCTTGGGGGAGGTCGCCTCCGTGGCCGTCGGGCACGCCGTCTACGACCGGCTGCCGGACGTTCCGTACCAGTACAAGGAGCTGCTGGGCGCGATCTGGCGGGAACCGATCACCCGCCACCTCCAGCCCGGGGAGCGGGCCCGGACACTTGCCGCCCTGCTGCACACCGACCCCACCGGGCGGGCGTTCGTCGCCGAGCTCGTCACCCGCTCCGGGCTCGCGCCCGACGTGTGGCTGCGCCACCTCTTCGCCGCCCTGCTGCCGCCGCTGCTGCACTTCCTCTACCGCTACGGCACCGTCTTCTCCCCGCACGGCGAGAACGCCGTCGTGGTCTTCGACGGGCACGACGTCCCGGTGCGGCTGGCCGTGAAGGACTTCGTCGACGACATCAACATCAGCGCGGTGCCGCTGCCCGAGCACGCCACCATGCCGGGCGAGGTCCGGGAGGTGCTGCTCACCGAGCCGCCGGGCTTCCTGACCCAGTTCATCCACTCCGGGCTGTTCGTCGGCGTCTTCCGCTACCTGGCGCCGCTGTGCGAGGACCAACTGGGTGTCCCCGAGGCGGACTTCTGGCGGCTGGTGCGGTCCGAGATCCTCCGCCACCATCAGCGCTTCCCCGACCTCAAGGAGCGTTTCGAGATCTTCGACCTGCTCACCCCGCGCATCGAACGGCTGTGCCTGAACCGCAACCGATTGCACCTCGACGGCTACCGCGACCGCCCCACCCGTCCGCACGCAGCCGTCCACGGCACCGTGCCCAACCCCCTTCACCAGGTGTGATCGCCCGTTGTCAGTAGCGCGCCGTAGGCTGGTCAGGTTATGACGAAGCCCCCTCTCCCCGAGCTCCTGCACGCCGCCGTCACCGCCGTCGGCGGCACCGAGCGCCCCGGCCAGGTCACCATGGCCGAAGCCGTCGCCGAGGTCATCGACGACAACTCCCACCTGCTCGTCCAGGCCGGTACCGGCACGGGTAAGTCCCTGGGCTATCTGGTGCCCGCCCTGGCGCACGGGGAGAGAGTCGTCGTCGCCACCGCGACGCTGGCGCTCCAGCGGCAGCTCGTCGAACGCGATCTGCCGCGGACCGTCGACGCGCTGCATCCGCTGCTGCGCCGCCGCCCCGGGTTCGCCATGCTCAAGGGCCGGTCGAACTATCTGTGCCTGCACCGGCTGCACGAGGGGGTGCCGCAGGAGGACGAGGACGGGCTCTTCGATCCCTTCGAGGCCGCCGCTCCCACCAGCAAGCTGGGCAAGGACCTGCTGCGGATGCGGGACTGGGCGGACGAGACGGAGACCGGTGACCGGGACGACCTGACCCCTGGCGTCTCCGACCGCGCCTGGTCCCAGGTCTCCGTCACCTCGCGGGAGTGCCTGGGCGCGTCGAAGTGCGCCTACGGCGCCGAGTGCTTCGCCGAGGCCGCCCGGGAGCGGGCCAAGCTCGCCGATGTGGTCGTCACCAACCACGCCCTGCTCGCGATCGACGCGATCGAGGGCGCGCCCGTGCTGCCCAGCCACGAGGTGCTGATCATCGACGAGGCGCATGAGCTGGTCTCGCGCGTGACCGGCGCGGCCACCGGCGAACTCACCCCCGGGCAGGTCAACCGGGCGGTGCGCCGCTGCGCCAAGCTCGTCAACGAGAAGGCGGCCGACGCCCTCCAGACCGCCGCGGAGGGCTTCGAGCGGCTCATGGAGCTGGCGCTGCCCGGCCGCCTCGAGGAGATCCCGGAGGACCTCGGCTATGCCCTGATGGCCCTGCGGGACGCGTCCCGTACGGTCATCTCGGCTATCGGCGCCACCCGCGACAAGTCGGTCCAGGACGAGGACGCCGTGCGCAAGCAGGCGCTGGCGGCCGTGGAGAACATCCACGCGGTGGCGGAGCGGATCGTGCAGGGCTCCGAGTACGACGTGGTGTGGTACGAGCGGCACGACCGGTTCGGTGCCTCCCTGCGGGTCGCTCCGCTCTCGGTCTCCGGTCTGCTGCGCGAGAAGCTGTTCACCGAGCGGTCCGTGGTGCTCACGTCGGCCACGCTCAAACTCGGCGGCGACTTCAACGGCGTCGCGGCGTCTCTCGGCCTGGCGCCCGAGGGCACCGGGGGCGAGGACAGCCCGGACTGGAAGGGCATCGACGTCGGCTCGCCGTTCGACTACCCCAAGCAGGGGATCCTGTACGTCGCCAAGCATCTGGCCCAGCCCGGCCGGGAAGGCAGCCGCGGCGACATGATGGACGAGCTCGCCGAACTTGTGGAGGCTGCGGGCGGCCGCACGCTCGGGCTCTTCTCGTCGATGCGTGCCGCCCAGGCGGCGGCGGAGGCACTGCGCGGCAGGCTGGACATGCCGATCCTGCTCCAAGGCGAGGAGACCCTCGGCGAGCTGATCAGGGCGTTCGCCGCCGACGACCGCACCTGCCTGTTCGGCACCCTGTCGCTGTGGCAGGGCGTGGACGTCCCCGGGTCCAGCTGCCAGCTGGTGGTCATGGACCGCATCCCCTTCCCGCGCCCCGATGACCCGTTGATGAGCGCTCGGCAGAAGGCGGTCGAGGAAGCGGGTGGCAACGGCTTCATGGCGGTGGCCGCGACTCATGCGGCACTGCTGATGGCACAGGGCGCCGGGCGCCTGGTGCGGGCCTCGGGGGACCGTGGTGTGGTCGCGGTCCTGGATCCCCGACTGGACCGCGCCCGGTACGGCGGCTTTCTGCGCGCCTCGATGCCGGACTTCTGGTACACGACGGACCGCAACCAGGTCCGCCGCTCCCTCTCCGCCATTGACGAAGCCGCCAGGCAGAACGACTAGCCAAGCCGAATGACTAGCGGCGCCGGTTCAGGCGCAGAAGCGGGCCCCGGAACCGGCGCAGGTGGTCCCGGGGCCCGGTCGTGCGGCGGCTCCTCAGACCCGCCGGAGCACTGCGACCACCTTGCCGAGAATGGTCGCGTCATCGCCGGGAATCGGCTGGTACGCCGCGTTGTGCGGCAGCAGCCACACGTGGCCGTCCTCGCGCTTGAAGCGCTTCACCGTCGCTTCTCCATCGAGCATGGCTGCCACGATGTCGCCGTTCTCCGCGACGGGCTGGCGGCGCACGGTCACCCAGTCCCCGTCACAGATGGCGGCTTCGATCATGGAGTCGCCGACGACCTTGAGTACGAACAGCTCACCGTCACCGACGAGCTGCCGGGGCAGCGGGAAGACGTCCTCCACCGACTCCTCGGCGAGGATCGGGCCACCGGCCGCGATCCGGCCGACCAGGGGAACGTAGGACGCGGCGGGCTTTCCGGCCGTGTCGGTCGGCTGTGCGCTGGGCTGGTCGGAGCCGCGCACCTCGTACGCACGGGGGCGGTGCGGATCGCGCCGGAGGAACCCCTTGCGCTCCAGGGCCATGAGCTGGTGTGCCACCGACGAGGTGCTGGAGAGCCCCACGGCCTGGCCGATCTCCCGCATGGACGGGGGGTAACCGCGCCGCTGCACGGAGTCCCGGATCACCTCGATCACCCGCCGCTGCCGGTCGGTAAGCCCTGAGCTGTCGGCCCGGATGCCTGGAGGCCGGCCAGGGAGTGAGCGCGTGGGCTTCATGCCTTCATGATTCGTGACTGCGTCATTCATGGCGTGCGTGTGCTCGAGTCGACCCTGGGAGCGGTCCTGGCTGGTGATGGTGGCACTCTCTGCGGCGGTGGTCACGTCGTCGGCCCCTCTCGAAATGTTCTCCCTGGTCAGTCAACGGTAGTTGCTTTCGAAAGGTTGCGCCAAACACACGTTCGAGTGAAATTTCGCAGATCAGGTGACGTGAGTGGTGGCTCGGGTGTATGGCATCGGCGCCGGATCCGGGGGCGCTCGGCCTTGCCCAGTGTGGCACCCCGGCCCCCGCGGCGGGGCGACCGGGGGGACTCGCGTAGTGTCGTGACTGCTCCCGCGCTCCGACACACCATCGGTGCGGTTTGAGGTCAGGCACCACATCTAGTGGTTGGATGAGTGCCCGCCACCCATGGGTTGTGGTCCCGATGCGTATCGGCCCGAAGTCTTCGCCTATGCTGGTGGTGCTCCGGGCGGGCCCTCAACGGGCCTGCCGGGGCTGTCAGTCGTACCTGGTCGTACGTCGTATTCCGAGGGTGGAGAAGGGTGGGAAACCGTGCATTGCCCCTTCTGCAGGCACCCCGACAGTCGCGTCGTCGACAGCCGGACCACTGATGACGGCTGTTCGATCCGAAGGCGCCGCCAGTGTCCGGACTGCTCCCGGCGGTTCACGACCGTTGAGACCGCGTCGCTGATGGTGATCAAGCGGAGCGGGGTCACCGAACCGTTCAGCCGCAACAAGGTCATCTCGGGAGTGCGCAAGGCATGCCAGGGGCGCCCGGTGACCGAGGACGCGCTGGCGCAGCTCGGTCAGCGGGTCGAGGAGGCCGTGCGCGCCACCGGAAGCGCCGAGCTGTCCACCCATGACGTGGGGCTCGCGATACTCGGTCCGCTCAAGGATCTCGACCTCGTCGCCTACCTGCGCTTCGCGTCGGTCTACCAGGCCTTCGACTCGCTGGAGGACTTCGAGGCGGCGGTCGCCGAGCTGCGTGAGCAGCAGCGGCCTCCCGCGCCCGCCGATCGCGGGTCCGGCGCCGACGGGGCCGCGGGAGTCCCCGCGCCTGCCGCGGTCGCCGACTGAGGCGACGCCACGAACGTGTCCGGGCGTGCCGTCGCGCGCACCCGGGCGAGAGAACAAGAACACCGTGCCCATCAGGAAGAATCGGGCACATCAGGGCGTTTTCGCCCGTACAGGGAGGCGGAATGACAGAGACGGCGAGCGGCCCCGCGCGAGGCTCCCGCTCCAAGGGAAGCAAGGCCGGCAAGGGCCTGCGAATCGAGCGCATCCACACCACCCCCGGCGTGCATCCGTACGACGAGGTGGCATGGGAGCGTCGTGACGTCGTCATGACCAACTGGCGCGACGGCTCGGTCAACTTCGAGCAGCGCGGCGTCGAGTTCCCCGACTTCTGGTCGGTGAACGCGGTCAACATCGTCACGAGCAAGTACTTCCGCGGCGCGGTCGGCACGCCGCAGCGCGAGACCGGCCTCAAGCAGCTCATCGACCGCATCGTGAAGACCTACCGGAAGGCCGGCGAGGACCACAGGTACTTCGCCTCCCCGGCCGACGCGGAGATCTTCGAGCACGAGCTCGCCTACGCCCTCCTGCACCAGATCTTCAGCTTCAACTCGCCGGTGTGGTTCAACGTCGGCACCCAGCAGCCCCAGCAGGTCAGCGCCTGCTTCATCCTCTCCGTCGACGACTCCATGGAGTCGATCCTCGACTGGTACAAGGAAGAGGGGATGATCTTCAAGGGCGGCTCGGGCGCCGGGCTGAACCTCTCCCGGATCCGCTCCAGCAAGGAGCTGCTGTCCTCCGGCGGCAACGCCTCCGGCCCGGTTTCCTTCATGCGCGGTGCCGACGCCTCCGCCGGAACGATCAAGTCGGGTGGCGCGACCCGCCGGGCCGCCAAGATGGTCGTCCTCGATGTCGACCACCCCGACATCGAGGACTTCATCGAGACCAAGGTCAAGGAAGAGGAGAAGATCCGCGCCCTGCGGGACGCGGGCTTCGACATGGACCTGGGCGGCGACGACATCACCTCCGTCCAGTACCAGAACGCCAACAACTCGGTCCGTGTGAACGACGAGTTCATGAAGGCCGTCGAGTCCGGCGGGACCTTCGGGCTCCGCGCCCGGCTCACCGGCGAGATCATCGAACGCGTCGACGCCAAGGGCCTCTTCCGCAAGATGGCCGAGGCCGCCTGGGCCTGCGCCGACCCCGGCATCCAGTACGACGACACCATCAACCACTGGCACACCTGCCCGGAGTCCGGCCGGATCACCGCGTCGAACCCGTGCAGCGAGTACATGCACCTGGACAACACCTCGTGCAACCTCGCCTCGCTGAACCTGATGAAGTTCCTCAAGGACGACGGCGAGGGCAACCAGTCGTTCGACTCCGAGCGCTTCGCCAAGGTCGTCGAGCTGGTCATCACCGCGATGGACATCTCCATCTGCTTCGCCGACTTCCCCACCCAGAAGATCGGCGAGAACACCCGTGCCTTCCGCCAGCTGGGCATCGGCTACGCCAACCTCGGCGCCCTGCTGATGGCCACCGGCCACGCGTACGACAGTGAGGGCGGCCGCGCGCTCGCCGGCGCCATCACCTCGCTGATGACCGGCACCTCGTACCGGCGCTCCGCCGAGCTGGCCGCCGTCGTCGGTCCGTACGACGGCTACGCCCGCAACGCCGAGCCGCACAAGCGCGTGATGCAGCAGCACGCCGAGGCCAACACCAAGGCCGTCCGCATGGACGACCTGGACACCTCGATCTGGGCCGCGGCCACCGAGGCGTGGCAGGACGTGCTCCGCCTCGGCGAGAAGCACGGCTTCCGCAACTCCCAGGCCTCGGTCATCGCCCCGACCGGCACCATCGGTCTCGCGATGTCCTGCGACACCACCGGCCTGGAGCCCGACCTCGCCCTGGTCAAGTTCAAGAAGCTGGTCGGCGGCGGCTCCATGCAGATCGTCAACGGCACGGTCCCGCAGGCGCTGCGGCGCCTCGGCTACCAGCCGGAGCAGATCGAGGCGATCGTCGCCCACATCGCCGAGCACGGCAACGTGATCGACGCCCCGGGGCTCAAGCACGAGCACTACGAGGTCTTCGACTGCGCGATGGGCGAGCGGTCCATCTCGGCGATGGGCCATGTGCGCATGATGGCCGCCATCCAGCCGTGGATCAGCGGCGCGCTCAGCAAGACGGTCAACATGCCGGAGAGCGCGACGGTCGAAGAGGTCGAGGAGATCTACTTCGAGGCGTGGAAGATGGGCGTCAAGGCGCTGGCCATCTACCGCGACAACTGCAAGGTCGGCCAGCCGCTCTCCGCGAAGAAGAAGGACAAGGGAGCGGAGATCGCGGAGAAGGCCGAGGAGACCATCCGCGGGGCCGTCGAGAAGGTCGTCGAGTACCGTCCGGTCCGCAAGCGCCTTCCCAAGGGCCGCCCTGGCATCACCACGTCCTTCACCGTGGGCGGCGCCGAGGGCTATATGACCGCCAACTCCTACCCGGACGACGGCCTCGGCGAGGTCTTCCTCAAGATGTCCAAGCAGGGTTCGACCCTCGCGGGCATGATGGACGCCTTCTCCATCGCCGTCTCGGTCGGCCTCCAGTACGGCGTGCCGCTGGAGACCTACGTCTCGAAGTTCACCAACATGCGCTTTGAGCCGGCGGGCATGACGGACGACCCGGACGTGCGGATGGCGCAGTCGATCGTCGACTACATCTTCCGCCGCCTGGCGCTGGACTTCCTGCCGTTCGAGACCCGCTCGGCCCTCGGTATCCACTCGGCCGAGGAGCGCCAGCGCCACCTGGAGACCGGTTCGTACGAGCCGGCCGAGGAGGACGTGGACGTCGAGGGCCTGGCCCAGTCCGCCCCGCGCCAGACGGAGGCGCCGAAGGCTGTCGCGGCTCCCAGGCCGGAGCCCGTGGCCGTCCCGGCGCCGAAGCAGGCGCACACCTCGGCTGAGCTGGTCGAGATGCAGCTGGGCATCAGCGCGGACGCGCCGCTGTGCTTCTCCTGCGGTACGAAGATGCAGCGTGCCGGAAGCTGCTACATCTGCGAGGGCTGCGGCTCCACCAGCGGCTGCAGCTGACGTTGGACACCCGCCGGAGCGGGGACCGGGCGAGACCCGGTCCCCGCTCCGGCGTATGCGCTCCAGGAGCCGGCGTAAGGGCTCCCGGTCCCGTCGTACGCGCTCCCGTGCGGCAACCGCTATCCAGCGCGGTCGGCCGCTTCTCCCAGGAGCCGGGCGATGTGGGTGCCCAGGACGTCGAGGGCGGCCTGTGGGGCCAGGTGCCCGATCAGCACGTGCGTGGTCAGCCCGTCGGCGAGGGCGAGCAGGGCCTCGGCCTCGCGTTCGGCGTGCGGGGTGCCCGTCGCCTCCGCGATCAGCCGGGAGAACATCCCGTGCAGAGCCGCGTAGTTGGCCTGGATGATCTTCGCGAGACCGGGGGAGACCGCGGCCTGCGCGACGAAGGCGAGCCAGACCCGGGCTTCGGCCCTGTGCTCCTCGTCCAGCAGCGAGATCTCGGTGACGGTATGGGCGAGGGTCGTACGGGCCGACTGGGCCGGTGATTCGGCGATACGGGCGCGGGTACGCGCGGCGACGCGTTCGCCGATGTGCTCCAACGCGAAGCCGAGCATCTCCTCCTTGGTGCGGAAACAGCGTTGTACGGCGCCCATGGAGACCCCGGCCTGCGCCGCGACGTCGCGCAAGGTCACGCCCTCCAGGCCGCGGGTGTCGGCGAGTCGGCACACCGCGTCCGCGATGAGGCGACGCCTCCCCTCATGATCGATCTGCTTCGGCATGGCCTCGCGTCCCGTCTAATCCGATGCGCTTGTATCGCTACCTACTCTACGATGTGATGCAAGCGCATCGGAAAGGAAGGTCATGGGCGACGTGCTGTGGAGGATGGCGGCGACCGAGCTGGCGGCGGCGGTGGCGCGCGGCGAGGTCAGCGCGACCGAGGTGGTGAAGAGCCACCTCGACCGCATCGCCGAGGTCAACCCGACGGTGAACGCGGTCACCCAGCCGCTGGCCGACCGGGCGGTGGCCGAGGCGGCCGCGCTGGACCGGCGGCGAGCGGCGGGGGACGAGCTGGGGCCGCTGGCGGGCGTGCCGTTCACGGTGAAGGAGAGCATCGGCATCGCGGGCGTACCGACGACACACGGCGCGCAGCGGTTCCGCGAGCTGATCGCGCCCACCGACGCGCCCCCGGTCGCGCGGCTGCGCGCCGCCGGTGCGATCCCGATCGGGCACAGCAACATGCCCACGCTCACGCTCGCCGGTATGCACAGCCGCAGCGAGCTGTTCGGTGATACCGCCAACCCCTGGGACTGCGGGCGCACTCCCGGCGGAACCAGTGGGGGCGACGGCGCCGCGGTCGCGACGGGGATGGCGGGTCTCGGGCTGGGCAACGACTCCGGGGGCTCGGTCCGTATCCCTGCCTCCTTTTGCGGTGTCGCGGCTCTCAAACCCACTTACGGCCGCTTTCCCGCCGACCACCGGATCGGCCCGGAGGACCCGCCGCTGTCGGCCCAGACGCTGGTCGTCGACGGTCCGTTGGCCCGTACGGTCGCCGATCTGCGCACCGCCTTCGAGGCCCTGTCCGGAACGGATCCGCGCGATCCGCGTGCGGTGCCGGCGCCGGTGCGCGGCGAGCCGATCGGCCGCCCGGTGAAGGTGGCCGTGGTCGCGGATCCAGGGGGTCAGGGGGTACATCCCAGCGTGCGGCGGGCGGTGCGCGACGCTGCGGATGTCCTTGCGCGGGCCGGCTATGCGGTGGAGGAGGTGCCGGACGTGCCGCGGCTGGCCGAGACGCTGGAGGCGTACGGCCGGATGACCGTCACGGAGTTCAACGTGCGATGGCCCGTGGTGCGCACGCTGCTGGGGGAGGGTGGACATCGCTATATCGAGATGTCGATGGAGCGGACGCCTCCGGTGGATCTCGAGGAGTATCTGCGCCTGACCGGAGTCCGGCTCTCCGTCCAGCGGAGCTGGGCGGAGTTCCTTGAGGAGTATCCACTGCTGCTCGGGCCGGTGTTCACCGAGCCGCCGGTGGAACCCGGCCTGGAGTCGCGGGACCGGGAGGGGCACGCGCGCGTGACGACAGCCATGCGGCTGTGCTCGGCGAGCAGCTTCGCCGGGGTCCCCGCCGTCGCCGTGCCGACCGGGCTCGCCGACGGGCTGCCCACCGGTGTGCAGGTGATCGGCCGTGCCTACAGGGAGGATCTCTGCCTGGACGCCGCCGCCGCGATCGAGGCGGCCTTCGGCGTGCTGACTCCCGTCGATCCCAAGTCGGGTACAGCTGCCGCCTGGACGTGATCGCCGCCACGCCCGGCGCCGTACGATAGCGCGGTGCTGGTCAAGTGGATTCGCTGCACCGTGGTCGATCGCCGTGGCTTCGAGCGCGGGCAGCGGAAGTGGGCGGGATTGCTGGGCGAACCCGGGTTCCGGGGGCAGGGCGGCGGCTGGAGCCAGAGGCGCGAGTCGGTGGCGCACATATTCGGCTTCTGGGAGAGCCGGGCGTTCTACGACTCCTTCATGGCGCGATCGCACGATCGGCTGGCGGCCGCGCAGTCAGGGACGTACAAGGACGTGCGGATACGGCTCTTCGAGCACCGCTTCGACGTGAAGGTCGGCTTCCAGCCGAAGTTCACGGACGTGGACGTGCTGCGGGTCGCGCACTGCCGGGTACACGAGGACCGCGTGGAGCACTTCACGCACGTACAGGAGAAGGTGTGGAACCCGGCGATGGCCGGGTCCCCGGGCATGTTGCGAGGGGTGTTCGGCGAGGCGCCGGGCAACGAGTTCCTCGTGCTGTCGATGTGGGACTCGGCCGCCGAGCACGGCAAGTACCGCACGGAGCGGGTGGAGCGGCTGGCGCTGCGCGCGCAGACCGAGGCGGACGTGGCCGCGATAGCCGGCGACGTCGTGAGCCTTGAGTCCTCCTGGACGGTGTGAGCGCGCCAGGGGGATGGCGGAGCGCGCGGCGCGTCAGCCGGATCCCTCCTTCGTGACGTACGCCCCGGCGCGGACGGCGGCCAGGGTCGCGGTCGCCGACTGGTCGGCGACCGCGATGTCGAGCGGTTCCCGGGTGACGAACGCCCGGAAGAACAGCGGCGCCGACACGTCGCGCACGACCGCCGCCGCGTCGCTGTCCGCGGGGGCCTCGCCGCGCTCGACCGCGCGCCGGACGACGGCCGCGCAGCGCGCGAAGCGCTCGGTGTAGAAGGCGCGCAGCGCCTGGGCGGCACGCTCCGACTGGAATCCGGCCGCGACGAACGCCAGGGGAGCGGCCGCGGCCGACGGGTCGCCGAAGGTGTCGACGACCTCGCGGGCCAGCGCGCGCAGATCACCTTCGAGGCTGCCGGTGTCGGGCGGCGTCCAGCTGTCCTCGCCCGCGAGGTCGAGGGCGTCGGCCACGAGGTCCTCGACGCCGCCCCAGCGCCGGTACAGCGTGGTCTTGTGGACCCCGGAGTGCTCCGCGACGTACTCGACGGTCAGTCCGGGGTAGCCGTGCTCGGCGAGGCCGGTGAGGACGGCGTCGCGGACGGCGGCTCGGGTGCGGGCGGTGCGCCCGCCGGGGCGGACGGTGCCCGGCGCCTGGGGACGGGATTCCGCAGTCAAGTGCAACTCCAGTTGCGTTAGTCGGATGGGCTGTGCCATCATCAGCGTAACGCAACTTCTGTTGTGTTTGATGCTGTGTCGCTCATTCCGTCCGCCTGGCTGCCTGGAGGTTCACCCATGCCCACCCAGATCTCACTGCGCGGTGTGACCATCTCTCGCGGGGACCGGCTGCTCCTGGACGGCGCTTCTTTCTCTGTGCGCCCTGGTGAGCGGATCGGCATCGTCGGAGAGAACGGCGCCGGCAAGTCCACCCTGCTGCGACTACTTGCCGGCGTGGAGCCGCCTGACGAGGGGACGGCCGTCACGGTGGCCGACGGGGGAACGGGCCATCTCGCCCAGACACCTCAACTGGCACCGGACCGCTCGGTGCGGGACGCCATCGACGCGGCCCTGTCCGAGCTGCGGAGCATGGAGCGCAGACTGCGGGAGCTGGAACCGGTTCTCGGTGACGCGCCCCCCGAAGCCCTCGCCGAGTACGGCGACCTGCTCACCGCCTTCGAGACACGTGGCGGCTATGACGCGGACGCCCGCATCGACAAGGCGCTGCACGGACTCGGGCTGGCGCACATCGGCCGCGAACGGCTGCTGGGCGGCCTCTCCGGCGGCGAGCAGGCCCGGCTCGGCCTGGCCTGTCTGATCGCCGCCGCCCCGGAGGTGATGCTGCTCGACGAACCCACGAACCACCTCGACGCCGCGGCGCTCAGCTGGCTGGAAGACGCCCTGCGCGCCCACCGCGGCACCGTCGTCGCGGTCTCCCACGACCGGGTGTTCCTGGAGCGCGTGGCCACCGCGATCGTCGAGGTGGACGCCGACCGCCGCACCCTCGTCCGCTACGGCGGCGGCTACGCGGGCTTCGTCGCCGAGAAGGCCGCCGCCCGCCGGCGCTGGGAGCAGGAGTACGAGCAGTGGTGCGCCGAGACCACCGCGCTGGCTGAGACCGCCACCACCGCCGCCCAGCGCGTGGCACCCGGCCGGGCCAGGAAGGACGGCAACAAGATGGCCTACGACCGGGACAAGGGCCGAGTCCAGGCGTCGGTCTCCAGCCGCGTGCGCAACGCCCAGGAGCGGCTGCGCCGACTCACCGAGGACCCCGTGCCGCGGCCGCCGGAACCGCTGCGCTTCTCGGCGCGGCCTGCCGCCGGCACCGCGGGAGGCACCCTCATCAGCCTCGATGGGGTGCGGGTCGGGGACCGCCTGGCCGTCGACGGCCTCACGGTCGCCGCGGGCGAGCGACTCCTGATCCACGGCGGGAACGGCGCGGGCAAGTCCACCCTGCTCCGAGTCATGGCCGGGATCGTGGAGCCGGACCGGGGCGATGTCGTGCGCCGAGGCCGGATCGGCTACCTCGCACAGGAGATCCCGGTGGCCCGTCCGGCGGAGCGGCTGCTGTCCGCGTTCGGCCGCGGACTGCCCGGAACACCGGAGGAGCAGACCGAACTCCTCCTCTCGTACGGCCTCTTCCGCGACCGCGACCTGCGGGTGCCGGTCGGAGCGCTCTCGGCGGGACAGCGCCGCCGGCTGGCCCTCGCCCGGCTGCTGGCCCGTCCCGCGGACGTGCTGCTCCTGGACGAGCCCACCAACCATCTGGCCCTGGGGCTGGTCGAAGAGCTGGAGCAGGCGCTGGAACGGTGGGCCGGAGCGCTGGTGCTCGTCTCCCACGACCGGCTGCTGCGCAGCAGGTTCACCGGCCGCCTGTGCGAGATACGGTGCGGCCGCCCGGTCATGGAGGCTCGGTGCCCGGCTGTGGCGGTGCCCGCCCTCTAGGGTGGCCGCATGGCACGACCCCGGCGCATCGTTCTCATTCGGCACGGAGAATCGGAGGGCAACGTCGACGACACGGTGTACGAGCGGGAGCCCGACCACGCGCTGGAACTGACCCCGACCGGGCGGCGGCAGGCGGAGCGGGCAGGCGTGCGGCTGCGCGAGCTGTTCGGGGACGAGGCGGTGTCGGTCTATGTCTCGCCGTACCGCCGAACCCACCAGACCCTGCGCCTGCTGAGCCTCGACCCGTCCCGGACCCGGGTCCGGGAGGAGCCGAGACTGCGCGAACAGGACTGGGGGAACTGGCAGGACCGGGAGGACATCCGCAGGCAGAAGGCGTACCGCGACGCCTACGGCCACTTTTTCTACCGCTTCGCCCAAGGCGAGTCCGGGGCCGACGTCTACGACCGTGTGGACGCCTTCCTGGAGAGTCTGTGGCGCAGTTTCCAGGACCCGGCCCACCCGCCGAACGTCCTGCTGGTCACGCACGGCCTGACCATGCGGCTGTTCTGCATGCGCTGGCTGCACTGGTCGGTCGCGGAGTTCGAGTCGCTGTCCAACCCCGGGAACGGTGAGACGCGGGCGCTGCTGCTCGGCAGGGACGGCCGGTACCACCTCGACCGGCCCTTTGAACGCTGGTGCACACCCGAGCCCTACGGCCCCACCGGTTAGAGTGCGATGCGATGAACGCTGACCGTTTCGCGCGTGCCCTCGCCAGCCTGCGGGGGCTGGCCGTGGGCGACGCCCTCGGCTCCCAGTTCCTCGTGCCCGCCAACTTCCCGTCCCTGGCCCGACGCGATGCGCCACCCGGGCCATGGCACTGGACGGACGACACCGAGATGGCCTGCTCGGTGCTGGCCGTCCTCGTCACGCACGGCAGGATCGACCAGGACGCGCTGGCCCGGTCCTTCGCCGAGCACCATCACGCCGACCGCGGCTACGGCCCGGCGGTGAACCGGATGCTCCGGCTGATCGGGGAGGGCGGCGACTGGCGCGAGCTGGCCGCGGGCCTCTTCAACGGACAGGGGTCCTGGGGCAACGGTGCCGCCATGCGGATCGCCCCGCTCGGAGCGTGGTACGCGGGCGACGCCGAGCAGGCCACCCACCAGGCGGAGATCTCGGCCTACACCACGCACCAGCACCGGGAGGCGGTCGCCGGGGCGATGGCCGTCGCCGCCGCGGCGGCGCTCGTGGCCGACCCCGAGGGGCCCGCGGGCCCGGAGGAACTGCTGGACGCGGTGGTGGCGCTCGTACCGCGCAGCGCCGTGCAGGCCGGGCTGCGCCGAGCCCGCGACATGCTCGACTACGCGGACACCGGCACCGTCGCCGCGGTGCTGGGCTGCGGCCGCCGCACCAGCGCCCATGACACGGTGCCCTTCGCGCTGTGGGCGGCGGCCCGCCACCTCGGCTCCTTCGAGACGGCGCTCTGGACGACGGCGCAGGCGGGTGGGGACATCGACACCACCTGCGCCATCGTCGGCGGTGTTCTCGCCAGTGGTGCGGCGGACGCCCCGCCCGCCGCGTGGCTCGACCGCACCGAGCCGCTCCCGGACTGGCTCCCGCGGATCACCGGCTGACCGGATCTCGCCGGCGCAGCGGACCTGCCCGGTGGAGCGGACCTGCCGGGTGGAGTGGACGGCGAGGCGGACCGGCGCGGCCGGGGCGCCGGCGGGTCAGGCCGCCGGGCCGGCGCCGCCCGCGGTACCGCGCAGCTCTCCAGGCCGCTCTTGCGGACCTTGATGACCACAAGCCCGGTGACCAAGGCGGAACGACGCCTGCTGTCGCTTCGCCTCGTCCTCGCTGGCGGAGGTGAAGAGCGTCATCAGGATCGACAGGCCCCGCGAACCGCCCATCTGCTGCGCCGCGTTCAGCAGCCCCGACGCGGCACCCGCCTCGTGCTGTGCCACGAGCGCGCGATCCTTGCCGCCGCGCTCCATCAGCTGAGCGTGGTCGGCTGGCACGGGCTCACCATGGAGGCGTCGCCGCTCGCGCCAGGACCGGCAAGGCGGCGGTCTACCGCCGGTGGCCTTCCAAGGAGGAACTGGCCCTCGACGCGCTCCGGGCGGGGCTGCCCGAACCCCTTGGACCGCCCGGTCTGGGCAGCCTCCGCGCAGGCGCGCCCCTGCTCCGGGTGCACGGCGCCTGAGGCGGCCGCGTAATGTGGTTGATGCCATGCCGTACGAACCGCCCACCCACAGCGTCGAGCGCTCTCTCCGCGCCACCACCGGAGCACGCGTCGTCGCCGGAATCGACGAGGTCGGACGTGGCGCGTGGGCGGGGCCGGTCACCGTCTGCGCGGCTGTCACCGGGCTGCGCCGCCCGCCCGCGGGACTCACCGACTCCAAGCTGCTGACCATCAAGCGGCGCCTTGAGCTGGTCCGCGAACTGGAACCCTGGCTCACCGCCTACGCGCTCGGCCACGCCTCGCCGCGCGAGATCGACGACCTGGGGATGACCGCCGCGCTGCGCCTGGCCGCCACCCGGGCCCTCGACGCGCTGCCCATGCGTCCCGACGCGGTGATCCTCGACGGCAAGCACGACTACCTCGGCGCGCCCTGGCGAGTGCGTACGGTGATCAAGGGCGACCAGAGCTGTGTGGTCGTCGCCGCCGCCTCGGTGATCGCCAAGGTCCGGCGGGACGCGATGATGGCCGAACTGGGGGCGGACCACAGGGAATTCTGCTTCGGCGACAACGCCGGATACCCTTCGCCGGTGCACCGCGCCGCGCTGGAGGAGCTGGGGCCCACCCCGCACCACCGTCTGTCCTGGTCTTATCTGGACAACCTGCCGCGCTGGCGGCACCTCAAGCAGGGCCGCAGCGTCCCTGAAACCGCTGCGATGGAAGCCGGCGGCCAACTCGGCTTCGACTTCTGAGCGGACTTTTCCGCCACCCGCCGATGCGACTCGCACCGACGTTTGATAGATATCACCTCATGCCTCTCATCCCCGAGGAGCCTCAGATTCACGAGAGTGTCCCGGGTCCCCGCGCGACGCCGGCCGCAGGCCGCGCCGTGCCGACCCCTCGCCCTGTCCCCGGTCCCCGGCCCGCCCCGCGGCGGCCAGGTACCCCAGGCCCGAACCGCGGACCGGCCGTGCCCCCGTCGCAGCGTGCGGCGGGCGATCAGGCCAGGCCCGTGCCGCCCACCGAGAGCGCTTCGTCCGCTCCGCAGCTCCAGCTCATCCCCGCTTCGGCGGAAGGGGCGCTGGACGCCGCGGACGAGGCCGTAGACCTGCTGCTGGACTCCGGCCGCGCACCCGGCGACATCCTGGTGTTGACGACCGGGGGCCAGCACCCGTGGGCGGCCCACGAGCTGTCCTTCGGCGATCAGTCGTACTGGGCCCAGCACGACTCCGGAGAAGACGTCTTCTACGCCGCCGCCGAAGCCGGCCGGTCCACCGGCCGCCCGGTCGTGGTCGTGGCCGTCAACGGAGGCACGGACGACGCCGTCGCCCGTGCGCTGCCGCAGGCCATGTCCCGGGCCGGGGCGCTGCTGATCGTCTGCGGTGATCCGCAGCGCATCAACGCGCTCATGGGCGCCGGCGTCTGAACCTCCCGCCCCACGCCTGACCGTACGCCCGGTGTCCGGCGGCCCCTACCGGGGCTGCCCGTCACCGGGCGGCTGTGCGCCGCAGTGCGTCCGGCGCTCCGCCGCCCGAGCGCGTCAGCGTGCCCGGACCCGTCTGATCCGCGGCGCCCGGCGCCACGGGGGGTGGCCAGCCCTGGCGTGAGGCGGAGTTCGGCCTTCGGCCCGTACGCCCATCGCCCAGCACCTGCCAGCCACCGGGCGTCAGGGTGATGTACGCCCCGCAGCGCAGCCCGTGCAGGGTGCAGGCGTCGCGGAGCCCCCACATCCACGCGCCGTCCTCCTCGGTCCACCGGCCGTCGCCGTCACGGCAGTAGAGCAGCACGGCCGTACGCACCGGCGTACGGCGGCGCAGATCGTGCGGGATGATCCGGCGCAGCCGCTCGAGGAGCGCGTTGCGGAACTCCCAGCCGTCAGCGGCCCTGGCCCGGTGGGCGAACGAGGCACTGGCCGCCAGCCGTTCGTCCGGACCGAGGACCGCGACGACGGCCGTCGAGGGGGTCGGCAGATGGCGCGCGTGCAGGCCGGTGACCACCTCCCGGGGATTGCTCAGCAGGGGAATGCCCGCGTCGGCCCACTCGGCCGGTTCGAGCATCCGGCCCAGCCGGGACGCGGAATCAGTGGCTGGTGGCGGAACGGAGCCGAAGGTCACGGTCCTCCCTTCGTCTGCGCGCCCACGGATCGCGCAGTGTGCCGGGCACGGGGGCGCACGCCACGGCACGGTTCCAGCGAGGCCGCAAGCGAAGCGGGGGAGCACTGACAATTCTCGTCGCCCTACTGGCTTGCGGCAACGAGCAATTGGCGCCGCTGACCGGTATAGGACGGTGCGCCGCCAATATTCCTCCGGACACCTCGGCGCACTGTTGCGGTCATGCTTGCACGGCCAGGACCAGCGGAAACACCTCCCCGGCTCCGGCCCGGCGGAGGAGCCGGGCAGCGACCGCCAACGTCCACCCCGAATCGGCCAGATCATCCACCAGCAGGACCGGTCCGGCCGCCTGGGCGAGCGCGGTGCCCAGAGCGGGCGGCACGGTCAGCGCCCCGTGCAGCGCCCGGACCCGCTGCGCGCTGTTGCTCCGGGAAACCGGTGCGCCCCGCTCGCCGTCCGCGTACGTGACCGTGCCCAGCAGCGGCATCCTGCCGATGGACGCGATCCGTTCGCCGAGCGACCGGATCAGCCGCGGCCGCCTGTACGAGTCGAGCGTGACCACGCCGACCGGGCGGGCCGGAGCGTCGGGGGCGCCCGAGGCCCAGCCACCGGGGCCCTTCGCCCAGTCCGCGAGCACGGTCACGACGGCGTCCGCGACATCGTCCGGCACCGGGCCGTCCGGCGCCTGAGCGGAGAGCAGCGGACGCAGCCGGTTGCCCCAGCCGATGTCGGAGAGCCGCCCCAGGGCCCGGCCGGGAGCGGCCTGCTCACCAGCCGGGATACGGCCCTTGAGGTCGACCCCCACGGCCGGCAGCCCCGTGGGCCACATCCGGCGCGGCTCCACCTCGACGCCCGGACGGCCCAGCTCGCCGTGGGCCGCGTCCAGGGCCGCGGCCGACACCTCGGCGGTGAAGCGGGCCCCCGCGCAGTTGTCGCAGCGCCCGCAGGGCGCCGCCGCCTCGTCGTCCAGCTGCCGCCGCAGGAACTCCATCCGGCACCCGGTCGTGGTCGTGTAGTCCCGCATGGCCTGCTGCTCCAGCTCCCGCTGCCGCGCCACCCAGGCATATCGCTGCGCGTCATAGGCCCAGGGCCGGCCCGTCGCGGTCCAGCCGCCGCGTTCCCGGCGCACCGCCCCGTCCACGTCGAGCACCTTGAGCATGATCTCCAGACGTGACCGGCGCAGATCGACCCGTGGTTCGAGAGCGGGCAGCGACACCGGCCGGTCGGATGCCGCCAGGACGTCGAGGGTCCGGCGCACCTGCTCCTCGGACGGGAAGGCGAGCGAGGCGAAGTACTGCCAGATCGCCTCGTCCTCACGGCCGGGCAGCAGCAGCACCTCGGCGTGCTCCACGCCGCGCCCGGCACGGCCGACCTGCTGGTAGTAGGCGATGGGGGAGGCCGGCGACCCCAGGTGCACAACGAAGCCGAGGTCCGGCTTGTCGAAGCCCATCCCGAGTGCCGAGGTGGCGATGAGCGCCTTGACGCGGTTGGTGAGCAGATCCTCCTCCGCCTGCTGCCGGTCGGCGTTCTCCGTCCGTCCCGTGTATGAGGAGACGGTGTGGCCGCACCGCCGTAGATAGGTGGTGACCTCCTCGGCCGCGGCGACCGTGAGCGTGTACACGATTCCGGAGCCCGGCAGCGCGTCGAGATGGTCGGCGAGCCAGGCGAGGCGGTGCGCGGCGTCGGGCAGCCGGAGCACCGACAGGCTCAGACTCTCGCGCTCCAGCGCCCCGCGCAGGACGAGCGCCGAAACGGAGGCGTCGCCGCTCGTCTCGCGCCCGCCGGTGCCCAGCTGGTCGGCGACGTCGGCGGTGACCCGGGCGTTGGCGGTCGCGGTCGTCGCGAGCACCGGAACCCCGGGCGGCAGGTCGGCGAGCATGGTGCGCAGCCTGCGGTAGTCCGGCCGGAAGTCATGGCCCCAGTCGGAGATGCAGTGGGCCTCGTCGACGACCAGCAGCCCGGTGGCGGCGGCGAGCTTGGGCAGCACCTGGTCGCGGAAGTCGGGGTTGTTCAGCCGCTCGGGGCTGACCAGCAGCACGTCCACCTCGCCCGCGGCCACCTCGGCCTGGATGGTGTCCCACTCCTCGGGGTTGGCGGAGTTGATCGTGCGCGCGTGGATACCGGCCCGCGCGGCGGCGTCCACCTGGTTGCGCATCAGCGCCAGCAGCGGTGAGACGATCACCGTGGGGCCGCTGCCCCGCTCGCGCAGCAGGGCGGTGGCGACGAAGTACACCGCGGACTTGCCCCAGCCGGTGCGCTGTACGACCAGGGCCCGGCGGCGCTCGGCGACCAGCGCTTCCACGGCACGCCACTGGTCTTCCCGGAGCCGGGCGGCACCGGTGGCGTCCCCCACGAGGCGGGCGAGGACGCGGTCGGCGGAGGCGCGCAGATCTTCGTTGCTCATGCCCCCATGCAACCCGATGGCACCGACATCGCGCGAGCGAGCTCCGCGAGCCTGTGGATAAACGTTTTTCCACAGGGGTGGCGAGATCGGCTTGATCACGAGACCTTCTGGCCATGACGAAACACGACGCGTTCACGAGCCCGTCCGACCACGAGCAGGTCACACTCCGCAGCCCGGCCGAACTCGCCGACGCCCTGCCGTACTTGGTCGGGTTCCACCCGGACGACAGCATCGTCCTGGTCGCCCTGCACGGCCCGGAGGGCCGCTTCGGCGGGCGGCTCAGGCTGGGCATCCCCGAAGCCCGGGAAGACTGGCCCGAGGTCAGCGACCAACTCGCCGACTGCCTGGTGACCGGGAGCGAGCGGCGCGGATCAAGGCCCGACGGCATCATCGTCTTCCTGCGCCAGGACCCGGCCACGGGCGAGTCCGGGCAGGACGTGATGGAACGGCTGCGGCCGCTGGCCCAGCTCCTGCGCACGGCCTGCGGGAGGCACGAGGTGCCGGTCTTCGAGGCCCTGTGCGTCTCCGGCGGCCGCTTTTGGTCGTACTGCTGCCCCGACCAGCGCTGCTGCCCGGCGGAGGGCACACCGCTGGGCATCCCCGGGACGTCGGTGATGGCCGCCGCGGCGGCGTACGCGGGGATCAGGGTGCGCGGCTCGCTACGGGAGATGGAGGCCCGTCTCGCCCCGCTCGCCGCACCGCGGGCCGCGGAACAGGAAGAAGCGCTGGAGACGGCGGGAGCCGCGCTGCTGCCCCGCATCCTGGGAGACTCCGACTCCGCCGCCGTGCGGGAGGAGACGCTCGCGCTGCTGGGGCGGATGCTGGAGCAGTTCCGCGCGGCCGTGCCGATCGCCGACACGGTCGCCGCCGACATCCACGACGACCGTCTCCTCGACCCGGGTGAGGCGGCGACCGCGATCATCGGGCTGCAGGACCGGGTCACGCGCGACCGGGCGGCCGAATGGATGGAGGGCACGGACGCGGAACCGGCGCTGAGGCTCTGGCGAGCACTGGCCAGGCGCTGTGTCGGCATCTACGGCGAGCACGCCGCCGTGCCGCTCACCCTCGCCGGCTGGGTTGCCTGGTCGTCGGGGGACGAGCCTTCGGCCAGGGTCGCGCTCGGCCGGGCCCTGCGTGCCGATCCCGACTACCTGTTCGCCAAGCTGCTGCACGAGGCGTGCAACGAGGGACTCGACCCCGAGCCGCTGCGGCGGTGTCTGCGGCGGGCACGCGCGGATCAGGCGGTCCACTCCGCTGTCCACGAGGAGCTGGCGCGCGGATTCGCCAGGGCATCCACACCGGACGCCGACGTCCCGGCGAGCAGCTGTGAGGCGTCTGATTCCTCCGCCACCGACTCCGCGACGGGCGCCGAGGTGTCGGGTGCGTACGCGGACGACTCCGCGACCAGCCCCGAGGCGTCCGTTACCTCCGCCGCCGACTCCGCGACCGGCCCCGAGGCGTCCGTTACCTCCGCCGCCGACTCCGCGACCGGCCCCGAGGCGCCGGATGCGCACGCCGCCGACTCTGTCGTCAGTCCCGAAGTGTCGGACGCGTATGCCGCCGACTCCGTGACCAACCCAGCGGCCGGTGGCCCCGCCGACGCACCGGGTGCCTCCATCGACGTAACCGATGTCTCCACCGGGGTCTCCGCGGACAGCCTCGATGCCTCGGGCGCTTCCGGTGTGGCCACCGGCGGCTGTGAGGCACCGGACGAGGCGGCTGGATCAGATGCGGGTGCCGGAGCCGGGCGCAGGACCGCACGCGGGCGCGGGGGGCGGGCGGCCCGGTCCGGGCGGCCGACGCCCTGCGGACCGGGGGGCCCGCGCGGCGGTCGTGATGGGCGTCGACCCGAAGCCAGGCCGCGGACGCGGCGCCGGGCGGGGCGCCGAGGGACCGGCGGTCGTCGGTGACCGGCACCCGCCGGCAGCGGACGGGTCTAGACGGGCACTGCTTGGTCCTGGCCCCGTCGGGTGGCCGGGCTGGGACGGCCGCGCGGGAGCGGTCCCACGCACTTGGCCCGTCATGGACAAGAGCCTGTTTATCGTCAGGCAGACGACTATGATCACTTCATGCCCTACGACCCGTCGGCCTTCCCGCCCTTTGCCGTCACCGTCGATCTGGTCGTGCTCACAGTGCGGCGACACGCGCTGTGCGCGCTGGCCGTCCGCCGCGGTGAGCCGCCCTTCCAAGGACGGTGGGCACTGCCCGGTGGATTCGTGCGGGCCGACGAGGATCTCGCGGCGGCCGCCGCGAGAGAGCTCGCGGAGGAGACGGGACTCCTCGCCCATGGTCCTTCCCTCCCGGTGCCACCGAACGCCGCCCACCTGGAGCAGCTCGCGACCTATGGCGACCCCAAGCGCGACCCCCGCATGCGTGTCGTCAGCGTCGCGCATCTGGCACTCGCCCCGGACCTGCCCGCACCGCGCCCCGGCGGTGACGCGCACAGCGTGCGCTGGGCGCCGGTGGAGTCGCTCCTTGACCAGGACGGGGCGTTCAGCCGAGACGGAGAGGCGGCCGATCCGCTGGCCTTCGATCATGCCCGCATCCTGGCGGACGGCGTCGAACGCGCCCGTTCGAAGATCGAGTACTCGTCGCTGGCCACGGCGTTCTGCCCGCGGGAGTTCACCGTGGGCGAGCTCCGCCGGGTCTACGAGGCGGTGTGGGGAGTGGCCCTGGACCCGCGTAACTTCCACCGCAAGGTGACCGGAACCCCGGGCTTCCTGGTGCCGACCGGAGGGACGACGACCCGTCAGGGTGGCCGCCCGGCCCAGCTGTTCCGGGCCGGAGGCGCGACGCTGCTCAACCCTCCGATGCTGCGCCCCGAGGTCTGACACACCTTCAGTAAGACCTATGCTCAACAGGAAATACGGATATATCGAGTTAGTGTGGTGACCTGTGCCGCTGGCCGCGAGCCGCCGGGGCGCGAAGGGCCTCGCGGTCCGGGCATCTGTTGCCCGGCGTGCCTGCAACTCCCCGCAGCGTGGCGATTTCTGTCCGGTTGGGCGTCAATTGTGAGGTAATGCGCGATCACCCTTTCGTGTGCTTTTCACCAAAGACCCTAAGGGTCTCGGAGGTGTCGCCGACAAAGGATGCGTGAGTACCCTTGCGCACACCACGATGACCGCGGCTCGCCCAGCCGAATCCGGCCTCGCCGGCCCGGGCGAGCTAGACCGCTACTCCTACCCCGACGCCCCCGGCGCCGACCGCGGCAGCGCCCCCTCCTGGGACGGCGCCGACGCGGAGATCGGCCGCGTGGGGCGGCGTGCCGCCGGCAATCGAGGCCGCGGCCTGCACGGCCAACTCGTCCAGCAGCTGGGCCAGATGATCGTCTCCGGTGACCTGGGTGCCGATCGTCCGCTCGTACCCGAGGAGATCGGCCAGCGCTTCGAGGTCTCCCGGACCGTCGTCCGTGAATCGCTCCGTGTGCTGGAGGCCAAGGGCCTGGTCAGCGCGCGGCCCAACGTCGGCACCCGGGTCCGCCCGGTCAGCGACTGGAATCTGCTGGACCCCGACATCATCGAATGGCGGGCGTTCGGTCCGCAGCGCGACGACCAGCGCCGCGAGCTGTGCGAGCTGCGCTGGACGATCGAACCGCTGGCCGCCCGCCTCGCCGCCGGGCACGGCCGTGAGGAGGTCCAGCAGCGGCTCGCCGACATGGTCGAGATCATGGGGCACGCGCTGGCGCAGGGGGACGCCCTCACCTTCTCCCGGGCCGACACCGAGTTCCACACCCTGCTCCTCCAGGTCGCGGGCAACCGCATGCTGGAGCACCTCGCCGGCATCGTCGCCTCCGCCCTCCATGTCTCCGGAGGGCCGGTCACCGGCTGCGACCGGCCGACCGAGGCCGGAGTCGGACACCACCGCCGCATCGTCGAGGCCGTCGGTTCGGGCGACGCCGCGGCGGCCGAGGCCGCGATGCGTCAACTGCTCACCGTCCACCCTGAGGTCGAGCGCGTGGTGCCAGCACCGCGCGAGCACTGACCCGTCGGCCACGCGGAACGGACATGAACACGGGGTGGCGTCGCCGGATCTTCGGAGACTGGCTCCGTAGATTCGGCGACGCACTGTGATCTGTCCGCTTCTATCGGCATTCGTGCTGCTTTGTGGTGTGACTCGGGCCACGAGGATTGGGCGTAACGCTCTTTGAAGCAGTGCGATGACTAAAGAGGTGGTAGCCGCGGAGGGAATACAGGCGTCGCTCATGACGCTGTAGTCCCCTGCACTGCCGCTCGCGCCACCGGTTCATCCCTTGCCGGTGGTCGTCGGCTCCGGTCCTTCGTGGGCGGGGCCGGAAGCCGTTCCCCATCATTCCGAGAGGTTGTTCGTGTCGGCCAGCACATCCCGTACGCTCCCGCCGGAGATCGCCGAGTCCGAGTCTGTCATGGCGCTCATCGAGCGGGGAAAGGCTGATGGGCAGATCGCCGGCGATGACGTGCGTCGGGCCTTCGAGGCTGACCAGATTCCGCCAACCCAGTGGAAGAACGTTCTGCGCAGCCTCAACCAGATCCTCGACGAGGAGGGTGTGACGCTGATGGTCAGTGCCGCAGAGGCGCCCAAGCGCACCCGCAAGAGCGTCGCAGCGAAGAGTCCGGCGAAGCGCACCGCCACCAAGACCGTGACGGCCAAGACGGTCACCACCAAGAAGGCCGCCGAAGCCCCGGCCGGGGCCGGTGCCGACGTGGATGACGACGCCACGGCAGCGCCTGCGAAGAAGGCCGCCGCGAAGAAGGCCACGGCCAAGAAGGCGACGGCGAAGAAGACCGTCGCGAAGAAGACCACGGCCAAGAAGACCGCCTCCAAGAAGGACGCCGACGAGCTGCTCGAGGGCGAGGAGCTGATCGAGGAGACCGCGGGCCCCGGCAAGCCGGGCACCGAGGGCGAGGGCGAGGGCGAGAGTCAGGGCTTCGTGCTCTCCGACGAGGACGAGGACGACGCCCCGGCGCAGCAGGTCGCCGCGGCCGGCGCCACCGCCGACCCGGTCAAGGACTACCTCAAGCAGATCGGTAAGGTCCCGCTGCTCAACGCCGAGCAGGAGGTCGAGCTCGCCAAGCGCATCGAGGCCGGCCTGTTCGCCGAGGACAAGCTCGCCAACTCCGACAAGCTCGCCCCCAAGCTGAAGCGCGAGCTGGAGATCATCGCCGAGGACGGCCGCCGCGCCAAGAACCACCTGCTGGAGGCCAACCTCCGGCTGGTGGTCTCGCTGGCCAAGCGCTACACCGGCCGCGGCATGCTCTTCCTGGACCTGATCCAGGAGGGCAACCTCGGTCTGATCCGCGCGGTCGAGAAGTTCGACTACACCAAGGGCTACAAGTTCTCCACGTACGCCACCTGGTGGATCCGTCAGGCGATCACCCGCGCCATGGCCGACCAGGCCCGCACCATCCGTATCCCGGTGCACATGGTCGAGGTCATCAACAAGCTCGCCCGTGTCCAGCGCCAGATGCTCCAGGACCTGGGCCGCGAGCCCACTCCGGAGGAGCTGGCCAAGGAGCTCGACATGACCCCGGAGAAGGTCATCGAGGTCCAGAAGTACGGTCGCGAGCCGATCTCCCTGCACACGCCGCTGGGCGAGGACGGCGACAGCGAGTTCGGTGACCTCATCGAGGACTCCGAGGCCGTCGTGCCCGCCGACGCGGTGAGCTTCACGCTTCTGCAGGAGCAGCTGCACTCGGTGCTGGACACCCTCTCCGAGCGTGAGGCGGGCGTGGTCTCCATGCGCTTCGGTCTCACCGACGGCCAGCCGAAGACGCTGGACGAGATCGGCAAGGTCTACGGCGTGACGCGCGAGCGCATCCGTCAGATCGAGTCGAAGACCATGTCGAAGCTGCGCCACCCGTCCCGCTCCCAGGTTCTCCGCGACTACCTGGACTGATCGATCTGTCGGCCGTTGCCCCGCGTGGGCGAACGGTCGGCGCCAGGCCGTTCGAAGGCCGGGTCCCCTGTGGGGGACCCGGCCTTCGTGCTGCTTGCCTTCTCTCGGCTTCCGGATGCGGAAGCGACCGCACTGGGTGACGCTAGGTGTGCACGTCGCTCCGATCGGTCAGGAGACAGTATGCGCATTCGGCGCCGTTCGCTCGCCGCGGCCCCTGTCGCGGCTCTCACCGGCGCCTTAGCGCTGCTGGTCGCCGCTCCGGCTCCCACGGCCCTCGCGGGGCGGGTCGTGGTCGGCGGGCATCCGGTGCGTATCGCCGACGCGCCGTGGACGGTGGCGCTCGCCAGCCACAGCCGGTTCGGGGCCGAGCGGTCCGGTCAGTTCTGCGGTGGCGTCGCGGTCTCCCGGACGACGGTGCTCACCGCGGCACACTGCATGGGTCGTGGGGTGCTCGGCGTGCCGTGGAGCGAAGTGCGGGACCTGCGGGTCGTGGTCGGCCGGGGCGACCTGGACGGGAACAGCGGGCAGGAGCTGCGCGTACGGAAGGTGTGGGTCAATCCCGGCTACACCCCCGAGACCAACTCCGGGGACGTGGCGGTGCTCACGGTCGACAGTCCGGTGCCGAAGGGCTCGGTGGTGCCGATGGCGTACCGCGGCGACAGCGCCTACGGGCCGGGCACCCCGGCCGCGGTCTACGGCTGGGGTGACACGGCCGGCACCGGGGCCTACTCCTCGACGCTGCGGGCCGCGGAGGTGCAGGTGCTGGACGACGCCATGTGCCGCCAGGCCTATCCCAGGGGTGTGGAGGGGGCGGAGGGCGTCTACGACGGGAAGTCGATGGTGTGCGCCGGGCGGCCGTCGGGCGGCCACGACGCCTGCCAAGGCGACAGCGGGGGGCCGCTGGTCGCCCAGGGGCGTCTGATCGGTCTGGTGTCCTGGGGCAGCGGCTGCGGCCAAGCGGGCAGTCCCGGGGTCTATACGCGGATCTCGGCGGCGGCGCCGATGATCGCCGCACACCGCTGAGCCGCCGGCGCGGCAGCGCCTGAACGGGGCCCTGGAGCGCATCGGGGCTGCGGTCCTCGGGGCACGAGGACGGGCGGCCGCCCCGCTTCCGGGGGCAGCCGCCCGTGTTCCGGCCGGAGCCGGTCCCGCTCGTCGTTGACGCGATGTGTCAGCGTTCGTCGTCGGACGTGGACGCCGGGGCGGTGGTGAGCCGCTCCGTCTCGTCCTGTATCTCGGCGGCGATCTTCTTGAGTTCCGGCTCGAACTTACGTCCGTGATGGGCGCAGAAGAGCAGCTCGCCGCCGCTCGTCAGGACGACGCGCAGGTAGGCCTGGGCGCCGCAGCGGTCGCAGCGGTCGGCGGCCGTCAGCGGGCTCGCGGGGGTCAGAACAGTAGTCACGTCGCCTCTTCTCTAGCTCGACGAGCTGTCGTACCAGGGTCAACATCCAACCAGGCCGAAAACGTTCCCGCTCGCGGCTTTTCCTCGAAAGTTTCTTCCGAGTGGACGGGTGCTGACGGTTGGCGGCGAATGAGCCGTATTGCCTTGGTTTACGGTTTCGCGTCGCTTGTCGGTCTTGTCCTCCCGGCCGGGTTGCCGGTTGTGCATGAGGACGTGCCCGGAGCCTAAATGGTTCATGCCTGAAAAGGAACGTGATGTTTGTGGCACCCCCTCCGGGGGCTCGAACGTGTGAGCGAAGTGGGGAAGATCTCGACTAGCATGGACGTTCTTATGGGTGGCGGCACAGAGGCTCTATCAGGCCTCGGTACGCTCTCACCGGCGACCCAGCCACATCGTGCCCGGAGTAGGGCCATCCAGAAATTCAGCGAGGAGCGAACCGCGTGACCGCCGACACGTCCGTGCCGTCCACTGCGCTGCTGACCGGAGCAGACCGGGGCGGATCCAACTACACCGCGCGGCACCTGCTCGTCCTCGAAGGGCTCGAGGCGGTGCGCAAGCGCCCCGGCATGTACATCGGCTCGACCGACAGCCGCGGCCTGATGCACTGCCTCTGGGAGATCATCGACAACTCCGTCGACGAGGCGCTCGGCGGCTACTGCGACCGCATCGACGTCGTCCTGCACGAGGACGGCTCGGTGGAGGTCCGCGACAACGGCCGCGGCATCCCGGTCGACGTCGAGCCCAAGACCGGTCTGTCCGGCGTCGAGGTCGTGATGACCAAGCTGCATGCCGGCGGCAAGTTCGGCGGCGGCTCGTACGCCGCCTCCGGCGGTCTGCACGGCGTCGGCGCGTCCGTCGTCAACGCCCTGTCCGCCCGTCTCGACGTCGAGGTGGACCGCGACGGCAAGACCCACTCGATCAGCTTCCGGCGCGGCGTCCCCGGCATCTTCACCGAGTCCGGTCCGGACGCGCCCTTCGACCCGGCGAACGGGCTGCTCAAGGGCAAGCGGGTGCCCAAGACCCGCACCGGCACCCGGGTCCGGTACTGGGCCGACCGGCAGATCTTCCTCAAGGACGCCAAGCTCTCCCTGGAGACGCTGCATGCGCGCGCCCGCCAGACCGCCTTCCTGGTGCCCGGCCTCACCATCGTCGTACGGGACGAGAGAGGCGAAAAGGGGGCAGAGGAGGGGCCCGTCGAGCAGACCTTCCGCTACGACGGCGGGATCAGCGAGTTCTGCGACTACCTGGCCCAGGACAAGGCCGTCTGCGACGTGCTGCGGCTCACCGGGCAGGGCACGTTCAAGGAGACCGTCCCGGTTCTGGACGACCGCGGCCACATGACGCCCACCGAGGTCACCCGGGAACTCGGCGTCGACATCGCGCTGCGCTGGGGCACCGGCTACGACGCCACGGTCAAGTCCTTCGTCAACATCATCGCCACGCCCAAGGGCGGCACCCACGTCGCCGGCTTCGAGCGGGCCGTCGCCAAGACGGTCAACGAGGTGCTGCGCTCCACCAAGCTGCTCCGGGTCGCCGAGGACGACGTGGTCAAGGACGACGCGATGGAGGGCCTGACCGCCGTCGTCACCGTCCGGCTGGCCGAGCCGCAGTTCGAGGGCCAGACCAAGGAGGTGCTGGGCACTTCGGCCGCCTCCCGGATCGTCGCGAACGTGGTCGCCAAGGAGCTCAAGACTTTCCTGACCTCCACCAAGAGGGACGCCAAGCAGCAGGCGCGGGCGGTGCTGGAGAAGGTCGTGGCCGCCGCCCGCACGCGGATCGCGGCCCGCCAGCACAAGGAGGCGCAGCGGCGCAAGACCGCTCTGGAATCCTCGTCGCTGCCCGCCAAGCTCGCCGACTGCCGCAGCGACGACGTGGACCGCAGCGAGCTGTTCATCGTCGAGGGCGACTCGGCGCTCGGCACCGCCAAGCTCGCGCGGAACTCCGAGTTCCAGGCGCTGCTGCCGATCCGCGGCAAGATCCTCAACGTGCAGAAGTCCTCAGTCTCGGACATGCTCAAGAACGCCGAGTGCGGGGCCATCATCCAGGTCATAGGGGCCGGGTCGGGCCGGACCTTCGACATCGACCAGGCGCGCTACGGCAAGGTCATCTTCCTCGCCGACGCCGATGTCGACGGCGCGCACATCCGGTGCCTGCTGCTGACCCTCTTCCAGCGCTACATGCGGCCGATGGTCGAGCAGGGACGGGTCTTCTCGGCCGTGCCGCCGCTGCACCGCATCGAGCTGATCAATCCCCGCAAGGGGCAGGACAAGTACGTCTACACCTACTCCGACGGCGAGCTCCAGGAGACCCTGCTGGACCTCCAGCGCAGGAACGTCCGCTTCAAGGACAGCATCCAGCGCTACAAGGGCCTCGGCGAGATGGACGCCGACCAGCTGGCCGAGACCACCATGGACCCGCGCCACCGCACCCTGCGGCGGATCAACATCAGCGATCTGGAGGCCGCCGAGCAGGCCTTCGACCTGCTGATGGGCAATGAGGTCGCGCCCCGCAAGGAGTTCATCACGAACTCCGCGGCCACCTTGGACCGGTCGCGGATCGACGCCTGACGAAGCGCGTCGTCCGCGCCGGGAGCGCCGGTGCCACCCCAGGGTGGCACCGGCGCTCCCGGCGTTTCCCGGATGCCCCTCACCTGAAATCCCGGGATGTCGCTCACCTGATGGTGTGAACCTTCCCGAGTGAACCATCCGGGATCTTCCCGCTCTGTCCATCCTTGGCCATTGCGGCCGACGCGCCGCGGAGCCAAGGAGAACACGGGTGGACAACCACGACGGGCAGGACGAGCTCCAAGCCGGAACGGTTCGGCTGGGCGATCCCTGGTACGACACGCTGGCCTCGGGCCGCGGGGAACCGGACGAGCCGCCCGCCGCGGGCACCGACGTCTACCAGCAGGTGCACGCCGGCGCCGACTTCCAGGAAGTACGCCGCCGCTACCGCCGCTTCGCGCTGCCCGCCGCGGTCGCCTTCCTCGTGTGGTACCTGGGGTACGTCATCGCCGCGACCGGCGCACCTGACCTGATGGCCCGCCCGGTCACCGGCCCGTTCAACGTGGGGATGCTCGCGGGGGTCGCCCAGTTCGCCACCACGTTCCTGCTGACGTGGGCGTACGCCCGGCACGCGCGGCTGCGCCGAGACCGCCTCGCACTGGAACTGCGCTGGGTGACCCAGGAGATGGCCGCGCGGGAGCGGCGCCGGTGACCGGGAACCACCAGAGTCTGGCGCTCCTGCTCTTCCTCGCCTTCGTCGCGCTGACGCTGGCGATCACCACCTTGGTGAGCCGCAGACGGCGGGGCTCGCCCGAGGAGTTCTACGCGGGCGGGCGGCTGTTCTCCCCGATGGAGAACGGATTCGCCATCGCCGGTGACTACATGTCCGCCGCCTCCTTCCTCGGCATCTCCGGCCTCATCGCCCTCTACGGCTACGACGGGGTGCTGTACTCCGTCGGCTTCCTCGTCGCCTGGCTGGTCGTCCTGCTGCTGGTCGCCGAACTCGTCCGCAACTGCGGCCGGTTCACCCTGGCCGACGTACTGGCCGCGCGGCTGGGCGAGCGGCGGGTGCGCATCGCCGCCGGCACGTCGTCGGTGACCGTCTCCGTCCTGTACCTCGTCGCGCAGATGGTCGGCGCGGGCAGCCTGGTCGCCCTGCTGTTGGGCGGCACCAGCGACCGGGCCCGCGCCTGGACGGTCGTCGGCGTCGGCGCCCTCATGGTCGTCTACGTCTCGTTGGGCGGCATGCGCGCCACGACCTGGATCCAGATCGTCAAAGCCGTGCTGCTCATGGGCGGCACGATCGCGCTGACCACCGTGCTGCTGGTGCGCTTCCACGGCGATCTGGGCGCCCTGCTGACCACCGCGGCGGACCGCAGCGGCCACGGCCGGGACTTCCTGGCGCCCGGCCTGAAGTACGGCGGGGACCTGACCGCCCGGCTGGACTTCATCAGCCTCGGCCTGGCGCTCGTCCTCGGCACCGCGGGGCTGCCGCACATCCTGTCGCGCTTCTACACCGTGCCCACCGCGCGCGCCGCCCGCCGCTCCGTCGTCTGGTCCATCGGACTCATCGGCGCCTTCTACCTGATGACCATCGTGCTCGGCTTCGGCGCCGCCGCGGTGCTCGGCAGCCACGCGGTACGTGCCTCCAGCCCCTCGGGAAACACCGCGGTGCCGCTCCTCGCGCTCGACCTCGGCGGCGGCGCGGGCTCGACCGGTGGCACGGTGCTCTTCGCGGTCGTCGCCGCCGTGGCCTTCGCCACCATCCTCGCCGTCGTCGCGGGGATCACGCTCTCCTCCTCGGCGGCGGTCGCGCACGACCTGTACGCCACGCTCAGCCGTCGGGACGGCCGGGACGGCCGTATGCCGCGCAGCGAGGTCGCGGTCGCCCGGGTGGCGGCGGTCGGCGTGGGCGTGGTGGCGATCGGGCTGGGGCTGCTCGCCCAGGACCTGAACGTGGCGTTCCTGGTCGGGCTGGCCTTCGCCGTCGCCGCCTCCGCCAATCTGCCGGTGCTGCTGTACGCCCTGTTCTGGCACCGGTTCACCACGCGCGGCGCGTTGTGGGCGGTGTACGGCGGGCTGGTTCCGGCCGTCCTGCTGGTGACCCTGTCCCCGGTGGTCTCCGGCGCGCCGGACGCGCTCTTCCCCGGCGTCGACTTCCACCTCGTCCCGCTGCGGAACCCGGGGCTGGTCTCCATCCCGCTCGGCTTCCTGGCGGGCTGGCTGGGCACGGTGACCTCGGCGGAGCGTGCCGATCCCGCCCGGTACGCGGAGACGGAGGTACGGGCGCTGACGGGCGCGGGAGCGGTCTGACCGTACGCGCGGGAGGCGTCTGACCGTACGGAGGGGCGGGGCCGGGCTCTCACACCCACCGGTACCGGTGGCTCCTCACACCCACTGGTACCGGTGCTCGGGCCGTCCCGTCTCGCCGTACCGGAGGCTGAGCCGGACCCGCCCCGCCCGCTCCAGCAGCTTGAGATACCGCTGCGCGGTCTGCCTGCTGAGCCGGCAGTGCTCGGCCACCTCCTGCGCCGACAGCGGGCCCTCGGCGGCGCGCAGCACGGCGCGCACCCGGTCCGCGGTCAGCGCGGAATGGCCCTTGGGCAGCTCGGCCGGGCCCGCCGAGCTGCCGCCCAGCGCGCCGAAGATCCGGTCCACCTGGTCCTGTTCGGCCTCCCCGCCGCCGTCCAGCGTGCGGCGCAGCGCGGCGTACCCGTCGAGCTTGGCGCGCAGCCCGGCGAAGGTGAACGGCTTGACCAGGTACTGCAGCGCCCCGTGCCGCATGGCCGCCTGCACGGTGGCGATGTCGCGGGCCGCGGTCACCATGATGATGTCCGTGTGGTGGCCGAGCTGGCGCAGCCGCCGCACCAGCGCCAGCCCCGTCTCGTCCGGCAGATAGTGGTCGAGGAGCACCAGGTCCACCTCGGTGCGCTCCAGGAAGGCCAGCGCCTCGGCGGCGCTGTGCGCCTGGCCCGCGACGCGGAAGCCGGGGATCTTCTCGACGTACGCGGCGTTGACGCGCGCCACCCGCACGTCGTCGTCGACGACCAGTACGGCGATCATCGCACCTCTCCCACCTGGGTCAACGGGGCGGCCGCGGCCTCGGCCAGCGCCTCGGGCAGGACGACGGTGAACCGCGCACCGGGCCCGCCGTCGCGGCCGTCCACCCGCGCGCTGCCGCCCTGCCGTTCGGCCAGCCGGCGCACCAGCGCCAGCCCGATGCCGCGCTTGCCGTGCGCGGGCGGCTCCTTGGTGGACCAGCCGTCGGTGAAGACCAGGTCGCGCTGGTCGGCGGGGACGCCGGGCCCGGTGTCGGCGACCGTCAGCACGACCGTACGGTCCCGGGCCGTCAGCCCCACCTCGATCCATGGTTCGGGGGAGCCGGACGCCGCGTCCAGCGCGTTGTCCACGAGGTTGCCGACGACCGTCACCAGCCCCGGCGGGTCCACCACCCGGTCCGGCAGCAGGGTGTCCGCGCTGATCCGCAAGGACACGCCGCGCTCGGCCGCGACCGCGGCCTTGCCGACGAGGAGCGCGGCCAGCAGTGGGTCGTGGATGCGCTCGGTGACCTGCTCGGCGGTGGCGCGGTGCACTCCGACGGCCTCGGTCACGAACTCCACGGCCTCCTCGTGCAACCCGAGTTCGAGCAGGCCGAGCAGGGTGTGCAGCCGGTTGGCGTGCTCGTGGTCCTGGGCGCGCAGGGCGTCGATCAGGCCGCGGGTGCCGTCCAGCTCGCGGCCGAGCTGCTCCAGCTCGGTGCGGTCGCGCAAGGTGGCCACGGCCCCGCCGTCCTCGGTCGGCATGCGGTTGGCGATCAGCACCCGGCCGCCGCTGACGGTGAGCAGATCGGCGCCGGTGACCCGGCCGGCGAGCACATCGGTGGTACGGCCCGGTGGCAGCACCTCGTCCAGCGGCCGCCCGGTGTCCTCCGCCCGCAGGTCCAGCAGCCGCTGCGCCTCGTCGTTGACGAGCCGGATCCGGCCGCGCGCGTCGAGGGCGACGACCCCTTCGCGGATGCCGTGCAGCATCGCCTCCCGCTCGGCGAGCAGCGCGGAGATGTCGGAGAAGGCCAGGTCGTGGGTGCGGCGGCGGAGCCCGCGCGCGACCAGGTACGCGGCGACGGCGCCGACGGCGAGCGCGCCGCCCGCGTAGGCGAGCAGTCCGGGCACCGCGCCGATCAGCCGGTCGCGGACGTTCTCGTAGGCGATGCCGACCGAGACCGCGCCGACGACCGTGCCGTCGGCGTCCCGAAGGGGGGCCTTGCCCCGCGCGGACCTGCCGAGCGTGCCGGTGTCGATTTGCATGACCTCGTGGCCGGAGAGGACCTGGCTGGGGTCGGTCGAGACGTGCTTGCCGATCTCGGCGGCGGAGGGGTGGGACCAGCGCACGCCGTGCCGGTCCATGACCACGACGTACTCGGCGCCGGTGGCCCGGCGGATCCGCTCCGCTTCGGCCTGCACCGGGCCCGCCGGATCGGGTCCCGAGGCCGCCCGCAGGGCGTCGGCGAGCCCGCGTTCGGCGGCCGTGGTCTGCGCGATGGCCAGCGCCCGCCGCATCGCCTGGTCGTCGAGCTGGGCGCTCAGCGGGGCGAGGAAGAGCCCGGTCGCGAGCACGGCGACGCCACCGACGACGGCCAGCTGCATCATCAGGACCTGCGAGAACACGCGGCGCGGGCGGGGCCAGCCGATGCGCCATCGGGTGGCTGCCCGCGGGGCCCGGGGTCTCGCAGCGCTCATGGGTACGAAGGGTAAGCGCACACGGCCCGGACCGGCCCCGGCGGACTCCCGGCTTCCGAACGGGCGCCCGATCGCGGTCGGGCGTGGGGCGGGCCCGACCGCTCACCGGGCGGGCCGGGCGGCCTTGGGCGCGGGCTGAGGGGCCGATGGGCGGGCTCGTAGGCGGTCAGCGCGGGGCTGAGTCGATCGGCGGGCCCGTAGGCCGTCAGCGTGGGCTTGAGGGGCGAACGGCAGGCCCGTAGGCCGTCAGCACAGGCTTGAGGGGGCGACAGGCGGGCTCGTAGCCCGTCAGCGCGGGCTGACCGCCGCAGCGCGGATGCCGAGGACGTCCATCCGGGCCGGCGCGAGCAGTGCCGCGCCGCAGCTCTGCGGGCGGGCCGGTTCCTCGGCGATCTGGGCGATCCAGACATGCCACTCCCGGCCGTCGGCATGCGCCACGGTCACGTCCCAGACCGGCGCGGACCCCTCGGTGCGGACGACGGTGAGCGCGTCGGCACCCGTCTCGCCGGTCAGCTCGCGGACCGCGAGGTCGGCTGCCTGGCCGGGCCGCTCCCACGCGGACCGGCCCCGGCAGCCCTCGGTCACGACGCGGCCCTCCCGCACGGCGGCGACGACCTCCTTGACGGCGTGGGCGGTGGCCCGGCCGTACGCGTACCCGTACGGGAGCACGACGAGCGTGGGGGAGAAGCGGTGGCCGCCGATGTGCGTGATCTCCCAGGTGCCGTCGCCCCCGGAGGCCGCCAGCTCGGCGGCGAGCGGGCGGCCGAGCAGGGCGCAGCAGCGGTCCCGCTTGCCGTTGGTGCACACCAGGACCAGTGGCGCGCCGGTGTACGGCTCCCAGCCGTCCCGCAGTCCGCCGGCGTCGCCCGCGCCGAGGGCGGCGAAATCCATGTCCATCAGGCGGACGGGGTCGGTGAGGCAGGCCGTACGGATCCAGGAGTCGCCGGGCCGGGTGTGCGCGACGAAGACCCGGTGCCGGGCCGGGAGGTGGCGGTCGGCGTGCCGCCCGGGGCGGCGGATCAGCGCGACCCGGACCCCGGTGCCCTTGGTCGCCCGTTCCAGGGCGCGGCCGAGCGCCGGGTCGAGGTGGCTGCCGGTCAGGGCTTCGGCGCCCCAGGGGCCGGACTGCTCGATCAGCAGCCAGGTGGGGGCGACGGCCGCTGTTCCGGCGAGCGGCTCGGACAGGTCGTGGGAGGCGGTCGCGCACATGCTCACGAAGGTAAGCCTAACCTACCTTGTGTGGTGTTGCTGGCCGGTAAGTGCGTGTCGCCGCGCCGGGGTTGTGAGAGGGGCGTCTCACCTACGGCATCGGCACCAGCGGCGGGGGCTGGGGCGGGCGCGGGCCGCGGTACTGGCCTGTCGGACGCATCCGCAGCGGCTGTTCGCCGTACTCCTCCAGCGCGTGCGCGATCCAGCCCGCCGTCCGCGCCACCGCGAAGACCGTCTCGCCCGCTTCCTGCGGCATTCCGGCGGCGACCGACAGCACGGCCAGCGCCAGGTCCACGTTGGCGTGCAGCGGGACGTGCCGCGCCATCGTCGCGACGATCTCCCGGGCCGCCCGTAGCGCCTCCGCGGCCTGCGGGATCTCCTCCAGCAGCGTGAACAGGGCCTGGGCGCGGGGGTCCTCGCCCGGGTACAGCTTGTGGCCGAGCCCCGGTACGCGGCGCCCGGCGCGCAGGTGGTCCGCCACGACCGCAGCGCCGCCGCGTTCGACGGCGTCCATCAGCATCCGGTGCGCGAAGCCGCTCGCGCCGCCGTGCAGCGGCCCGTCGAGGGCGCCCAGGCCCGCCGAGACCACGGCGTACGGGTGGGCCTGGGCGGAGGCGGCGACCCGGGCGGCCATCGTGGAGACGGCCAGCTCATGGTCGATGAGCAGCACCAGCGCGCTGTCCACGACCCGCAGCCAGGAGTCGTCGGCCGCCCGCGCGGTCAACCGGGTCCACAGGCGGCGCGCCACCGGCGCGTCGGACGGCTCCGGCTCGCCGGCCACGGGCAGGACGTCGGCCAGCGTGGCGATCAGGTCGCGGGCGGTGGCCACCACCGCCGGCCGTTCCAGCTCGAAACGGAGCGGATCGGCCGCCGCGGCGGCGATGGCCGCCACCCGCAGCCGGTCCAGCAGCCCGCTGTGCTCGGGCAGGGCGGCCACCGCGCGGCGCGCCGCCGCCAGGGTCTCGGGGTGGGAGGTGAACCGGATCCCGGGCCGCAGCTCACCGGTCCACAGCCACTGGGCGACCTCCTCGTAGCCGTACCGTTCGGCGAGTTTGGTGGAGTCCACGCCGCGGTAGTAGTGGCGGTCGTTCTCGATCAGCGTGATGCTGGTGCCGATCGGGCCGTCGTCGACACCGGCCCGGGTCTCGCGCTTGTTACGCCGCGCGAGCGCCTCCACCTCCGCGGCGTCGAACGTGCTGCCGCGCCCGCCGGGAATCCGGCGGCTGGTCAGCTGGCCACGGCTCACGTACGCGTACACCGTCTCCGGCTTCACCCCGAGCCGCTCCGCCGCCTCCCGGGTACTCAGCCGCGGCTCACCCGTCCCTTGATCCGTCATGGGTCACACCGTATCCGTCTCGACACGCATTGATTCAATCAATATTGACAACTCTTCGATCAAGCATAGACATTCGCATCAACATACGCAGCGAGGAGAGGACGCAGATGCCGACCAGGGAGACCAACGCCCCGATCGCCGTACCCCGCGGGCTCGCGGGCGTCGTCGTCACCGACACCCGGGTCGGGGACGTGCGCGGTCGCGAGGGCTTCTACCACTACCGCCAGTACTCGGCCGTCGAACTGGCCCGGACCCGCACCTTCGAAGACGTCTGGCATCTGATGTTCCACGGGGAACTGCCGGACGCCGAGGGGCGTGCGGCGTTCGCCGCCGAGACCGCGGCCCTGCGGCGGCTGCCCGCCGACGTGGAGGACGTACTGCCCGCGCTGGCGCGGTCCAGCGCCCCATCCGGGCCGCTCGCGGGACTGCGTACGGCCCTTTCGATGATGGGCGCGTCCGCCGGGCTGCGCCCGCTGTACGACATCGATCCGGCGCGCCGCCGGGCCGAGGCACTGGCGGCCTGCGCGGCCGTCCCCACCCTGCTCACCGCGTTGCACCGACTGGGGCAGGGGCTGCCGCCGGTGCCGCCCCGCGAGGACCTGCCGTACGCGGCGAACTACCTCTACATGCTCACCGGCGCCGAGCCGGAGCCGCGGCAGGTGCGCGCGATCGAGCGGTATCTGATCTCCACCGTCGACCACGGGTTCAATGCCTCGACGTTCACCGCCCGCGTGATCGCCTCCACCGGCGCCGACCTGGCCGCCTGCCTGGTCGGCGCGATCGGGGCCCTCTCCGGCCCGCTGCACGGCGGCGCACCCAGCCGCGCCCTCGACACCCTCGACGCCATCGGCACCGCCGACCGCATCGACTCCTGGGTGCGCGAGCGGGTCCTGGCGGGTGAGCGCATCATGGGCTTCGGGCATGCGGTCTACCGCACCGAGGACCCGCGCTCGCGCATGCTGCGCGAGATAGCCGAGGAGTTCGGCGGCCCGCTGGTCACGCTCGCGACACAGGTCGAACAGCGGGTGGAGGCGATCCTCGCCGAGCTCAAGCCCGGCCGCGAGCTGCACACCAACGTGGAGTTCTACGCGGGCGTGGTCATGGAGCTGTGCGGGCTGCCGCGCGCCATGTTCACCCCGACCTTCTGCGCCGCCCGCGTCGTGGGCTGGAGCGCGAACATCCTGGAACAGGCCGAGGACCCCAAGATCATCCGTCCGGCCGCGCGGTACGTCGGGCCGCCCCCGCCGCAGCCCGTGCCGATGCCCTGACGGCGGGGACGGCGGCGCCCGCACCGGGGCGCGGGCCAGGGCGTGGCAGGGCCGCGGCACCGGCAGGGTGCCGCGGCCCGTCGTCCGTAGCAGCCCGTTGTGAGCCGCGGCCCGTCGTCCGTACCGGGTGTGGAACCGGCGGCTACACCGTCCCGGCGACCGCCGCCACCGGCTTGGCCAGCGGCACTCCCGAGCCGTCGCGCCGCGGATCCGGCTCCGGCAGCTGCGCCGCGGCACCGGTCGCCGTCGCCGCGCGGGCCGGGGAGGCACCCGCCCAGGCCAGCACCAGGCAGTCCTCGCCCTTGAGGAACCGCTGGCAGCGCACCCCGCCGGTGGCCCGGCCCTTGCGCGGGAACTGGTCGAACGGCGTGAGCTTCGCCGACTGCTGCACCGAGTCGTCCAGCGTGCCCCGCGCGCCCGCCACCGTGAACACCACCGCGTCGACCGCGGGATCCACCGCCGTGAAGGCGATCACCTTCGCCCCGGACCCCAGCTTGACGCCCGCCATGCCGCCCGCCGGACGGCCCTGCGGCCGCACCTGGCTCGCCGGATACCGCAGCAACTGCGCGTCGTCGGTGATGAAGACCAGATCCTCCTCGCCCGTGCGCAGTTCCACCGCGCCGACGATCCGGTCCCCCTCCTTGAGCCCGATGACTTCCAACTCGTCCTTGTTCGCCGGATAGTCGGGAACCACGCGCTTGACCACGCCCTGCTCCGTGCCGATCGCGAGCCCGGGGGAGGACTCGTCCAGCGTCGTCAGGCACACCAGCCGCTCGCCGTCCGCCAGCGACAGGAACTCCGACACCGGAGCCCCGCCCGCCAGGCTCGGGGCGGCCGCCGTCTCCGGCAGCATCGGCAGGTCGATCACCGGCATCCGCAGCAGCCGCCCGGCGGAGGTCACCGCGCCGACGACGGCGCGCGCCGTCGCCGGGACCGCGGAGACGATCACGTCGTGCTTGTGCCGCTTGCCGTCGTCGTCCCCGGCGAAGGGCTCGGCACCCGCCGTACGCGCCAGCAGCCCGGTGGAGGAGAGCAGTACCCGGCACGGGTCGTCCGCCACCTCCAGCGGCACCGCGGACACCGGCGCGCCCGCCGACTCCAGCAGCACCGTCCGCCGCTCCGTACCGAACTTCTTGGCCACCGACGCCAGTTCGGAGGAGACCAGCTTGCGCAGCTCCGCGTCCGACTCCAGGATCCGGGTGAGCTTCTCGATCTCCTCGTTGAGCCTGTCGCGCTCCGCCTCCAGCTCGATGCGGTCGAACTTGGTCAGCCGGCGCAGCGGGGTGTCCAGGATGTACTGGGTCTGGACCTCCGAGAGGGAGAAGCGCGCGATCAGGGACTGCTTGGCCTCCGCCGCGTTCTCACTCGATCGAATGATCCTGATGACCTCGTCGATGTCGAGCAGCGCGACGAGGAGGCCCTCCACCAGGTGGAGCCGGTCCTGCCGCTTGGCGCGCCGGAACTCGCTGCGCCGCCGCACCACGTTGAAGCGGTGGTCGAGATAGACCTCCAGCAGCTCCTTCAGCCCCAGGGTGAGCGGCTGGCCGTCCACCAGGGCCACGTTGTTGATGCCGAAGGACTCCTCCATCGGCGTCAGCTTGTACAGCTGCTCCAGCACGGCCTCGGGGTTGAAGCCGTTCTTCACCTCGATGACCAGGCGCAGCCCGTGCTCGCGGTCGGTGAGGTCCTTGACGTCGGCGATGCCCTGGAGCTTCTTCGCGCCCACCAGGTCCTTGATCTTGGAGATCACCTTCTCCGGGCCGACCGTGTACGGCAGCTCGGTGACGACCAGGCCCTTACGGCGCGCCGTGACGTTCTCCACGGACACCGTCGCACGGATCTTGAACGTGCCGCGCCCCGACTCGTACGCGTCCCGGATTCCGCCGAGCCCGACGACCCGGCCGCCGGTGGGCAGGTCGGGACCCGGCACGAACCGCATCAGGGTCTCCAGGTCCGCGCCCGGATGCCTGATCAGGTGGCGGGCGGCGGCGATCACCTCGCCCAGGTTGTGCGGCGGCATGTTGGTCGCCATGCCGACCGCGATCCCGGACGAGCCGTTGACCAGCAGGTTCGGATACGCGGCGGGGAGCGCGACCGGCTCCTGCTCACTGCCGTCGTAGTTGGGGGCGAAGTCGACGGTGTCCTCGTCGATCGACTCGGTCATCAGCGACGTCGCCGACGCCATCCGGCACTCGGTGTACCGCATCGCGGCGGGCGGGTCGTCGTTGCCGAGCGAGCCGAAGTTGCCGTGCCCGTCGACCAGCGGCACCCGCATGGAGAACGGCTGCGCCATGCGCACCAGCGCGTCGTAGATGGAGGCGTCACCGTGCGGGTGGAGCTTTCCCATCACCTCGCCGACGACCCGCGCGCATTTCACGTACGAGCGCTCCGGGCGCAGCCCCATCTCGTTCATCTGGAACAGGATGCGGCGCTGCACGGGCTTGAGCCCGTCGCGGGCGTCGGGCAGGGCTCGCGAGTAGATGACCGAGTAGGCGTATTCCAGGAAGGAGCCCTGCATCTCGTCGACGACGTCGATGTCGAGGATGCGCTCCTCGAAGTCTCCCCCAGACTTCGTCCGGGAGGTGCCCCCACCGGTGGACGGGGTCTTCGTGCTGCGGCGGGCCATCGCGGCTGCGGCTCCTTCAACTGGCGAGGCTGGGTCTTATGCCGACCATTGTGGACCGCCGCACTGACAACGCCGACCGCGACCCATGATCGGGGCGGGATACGGGGTCGGACGCACGTCCGGACGCCGGGCGGGAACTTCGCCAGATGTCCGCGCGCTTGCATACAGTGACAGCACCTGCTCATCACGCGGTTGCGCAACTGTTCCCGCACGCGATCGAAGGGACGTACATGCCCATGGGTCACACGGCCACGCAACAGGCCGGTTCCGGCGGCCTGACAGCGACCGAGCACCGCCTGGCCAACGGCCTGCGGGTGGTGCTCTCCGAGGATCATCTGACCCCGGTCGCCGCCGTCTGCCTCTGGTACGACGTCGGCTCCCGCCACGAAGTCAAGGGGCGTACCGGTCTGGCTCACCTTTTCGAGCACCTCATGTTCCAGGGATCGGCCCAAGTGAAGGGCAACGGCCACTTCGAGCTGGTGCAGGGCGCGGGCGGCTCGCTCAACGGCACCACCAGCTTCGAGCGCACCAACTACTTCGAGACCATGCCCGCCCACCAGCTCGAACTCGCGCTGTGGCTGGAGGCCGACCGCATGGGCTCCCTCCTGACCGCGCTGGACGAGGAGAGCCTGGAGAACCAGCGGGACGTGGTGAAGAACGAGCGCCGCCAGCGCTACGACAACGTCCCCTACGGCACCGCCTTCGAGCGGCTGGTCGCCATGGCCTACCCCGAGGGCCACCCCTACCACCACACCCCGATCGGCTCGATGGCCGATCTGGACGCCGCCTCCCTGGAGGACGCGCGGAACTTCTTCCGTACGTACTACGCGCCGAACAACGCGGTGCTCTCGGTCGTCGGCGACATCGACCCCGAGCAGACCCTGGCCTGGATCGAGAAGTACTTCGGCTCCATCCCCTCCCACGACGGCAAGCAGCCGCCGCGCGACGGCACGCTGCCCGACGTCATGGGCGAGCAGCTGCGCGAGGAAGTGCGTGAGGAGGTTCCCTCCCGCGCCCTGATGGCCGCCTACCGCCTTCCGCACGACGGCACCCGCGAGGCCGACGCCGCGGACCTGGCGCTCACCGTCCTCGGCGGCGGCGAGTCCTCCCGCCTCCACAACCGCCTGGTGCGCCGTGACCGCAGCGCGGTGGCCGCCGGCTTCGGCCTGCTGCGGCTGACGGGCGCGCCCTCGCTCGGCTGGCTGGACGTGAAGACCTCCGCCGGGGTCGAGGTGCCCGACATCGAGGCCGCCGTCGACGACGAGCTGGCCCGCTTCGCCGCCGACGGTCCCACGCCGGAGGAGATGGAGCGCGCGCAGGCCCAGCTGGAGCGCGAGTGGCTGGACCGGCTCGCCACCGTCGGCGGCCGCGCGGACGAACTGTGCCGGTTCGCCGTGCTGTTCGGCGACCCGCAGCTGGCGCTCACCGCGGTCCAGCGGGTCCTCGCCGTCACGGCGGAGGAGGTACGGGAGGTCGCCGCCGCGCGGCTGCGCCCCGACAACCGCGCGGTGCTCGTCTACGAACCCACCGAGCCCGAAGGCCAGTCCGCCGACGAGACCGCCGACGAGACCGAGGAAGCGAATCGGTGAGCGACGCACACGAGGCCACCGGCCCGCAGATGATCATGATGCCTGCACCTCTGCGCCTCGGGGGCGGAGAAGCGAACAAGGAGACACTGTGAGCGACGCCGTCACCTCCGCCATGACGTTCCACCCGCAGCCGCAGGCCGGCGTCGCCAAGCCGTGGGCGTTCCCCGCCCCGGCCCGGGACCAGCTGCCCAACGGCCTGACCGTGCTGCGCTGCCACCGCCCCGGCCAGCAGGTCGTCGCGGTCGAGATCAACCTGGACGCGCCGCTGGACGCCGAGCCCGACGGCCTCGACGGCATCGCGACGATCATGGCGCGGGCCCTGTCCGAGGGCACCGACAAGCACACGGCCGAGGAGTTCGCCGCCGAGCTGGAGCGCTGCGGGGCCACCCTCGACGCGCACGCCGACCACCCCGGCGTCCGCGTCTCCCTGGAGGTCCCGGCCTCCCGGCTGTCCAAGGCGCTCGGCCTGCTCGCCGACGCGCTGCGCGCCCCCGCCTTCCCCGACGGGGAGGTGGAGCGCCTGGTAGCCAACCGCCTGGACGAGATCCCGCACGAGCTGGCCAACCCGGGCCGCCGTGCCACGATGGCGCTGTCCAAGGAGCTGTTCCCGGCCGACTCCCGGATGTCCCGGCCCCGCCAGGGCACCGAGGAGACCGTGCGGCGTATCGACGCCGCCGCGGTCCGGGCGTTCTACGAGGCGCATGTGCGCCCCGCCACCGCGACCGCGGTGATCGTCGGCGACTTCACCGGTGTCGACCTGGACCAGGCCCTGGCCGACACGCTCGGCGGCTGGACCGGCGGCACGGCGCCGCAGCACCCGTACCGGCCGATCACCGCTGACGACACCGGCCGGGTGGTGATCGTGGACCGGCCCGGCGCGGTGCAGACCCAGCTGCTCATCGCGCGGATCGGTGCCGACCGGCACGACCGCGTCTGGCCCGCGCAGGTGCTCGGCACCTACTGCCTGGGCGGCACCCTCACCTCCCGGCTCGACCGCGTGCTGCGCGAGGAGAAGGGCTACACCTACGGCGTGCGCGCCTTCGGGCAGGTGCTGCGCTCCACCCCGGAGGGGACGGGCGCCGCGATGCTCGCCATCACCGGCTCGGTGGCCACCGAGGTGACCGGCCCCGCCCTGGAGGACACCTGGAAGGTGCTCCGCACGCTGGCCGCAGAGGGGCTGACCGACGAAGAGCGGGATGTCGCGGTGCAGAACCTGGTGGGCGTCGCCCCGCTCAAGTACGAGACGGCGGCGGCCGTCGCGGGCACGCTGGCCGACCAGGTCGAGCAGCACCTGCCGGACGACTTCCAGGCCCATCTGTACGCGCGCCTGGCGGAGACCGGGACGGTGGAGGCCACCGCCGCCGCGGTGAACGCCTTCCCCGTCGACCGGCTCGTCACGGTGCTCGTCGGCGACGCCTCGGTCATCGAGGAGCCGGTGCGGGCGCTCGGGATCGGTGAGGTCAAGGTCGTCACCGGCTGACGAGGGCTCACCGGATACGGGATGAAGCGGAACTCCGGCGTCACATAGGACGCCGGAGTTCCGCTTGTCCGTCCCCTGATGAGCCCGGTGTCCGATTTGGCCAAGAGGCTTCCTGTCTGCCCTGTGGCGAGTGCAACAAAAACCCGGATCCGTTTGGTGATTGAAAGATCGTGCGTCTAGCGTCGTTCCGGCTGTTCGTCAGATTGCGTCGCACCCGCGGCCCGGACAGCCATCGCCGAGTCCCCGACGCGTGAGCCGAGGGGAGCCGGGGACCCAAGTCCCCTGGGGTGAATCGGGTGCCTCTCCGGAGGGATCCGTAGGAGACCTTCCTGCTCCGAACCCGTCAGCTAACCCGGTAGGCGAGAAGGAAGGAAAGGAGTACGCCGACTTATGGCGTTCACCCGTCCCACCGGGAAGCACCGCCGTCCTCGCCGCACCCCTCTCACCGGTACGCACATCGCCGGTATGGCCACGCTCGCCGCCTCCGGCGTCGTCGCGACCGTCGCCTCTCCCGCGTTCGCCGCGCCCGACGACTCCCCGCGCTTCGAGGACACCGGCCTGAACCAGGCGATCGTCGTCGACGACCGCCTCGCGGACGAGATCGACGTCCAGGCCGCCAACCAGGAGCGGGCGGCCCAGGTGGCCGCCGCCAAGCAGCAGGCGGAGGCGGAGGCCCGCAAGGAGGCCGCCGAGGCCAAGCGGAAGGCCGAGGCCGCCGCGAAGAAGGAGCGGGCCGCCAAGGAGCGCGCTGCCCGCGAGGCCGAGCGCAAGCGCCTGAACACCTACGTCGCGCCGATCGCGGGCTCTTACGTCTCCACCCAGTACCACGCCTCCAGCGGTCTGTGGTCCTCCGGCAGCCACACCGGCGTGGACTTCCACGCGGCTTCGGGCACCAAGGTGCAGGCGGTCGGCTCCGGCACCGTCGTCGAGGCCGGTTGGGGCGGCGCGTACGGCAACAACGTCGTGATCAAGATGAACGACGGCACCTACACCCAGTACGGCCACATGTCGTCGCTCAGCGTCACGGTCGGCCAGACCGTCACCCCCGGCCAGCAGATCGGGCTGTCGGGCAGCACCGGCAACTCCACCGGGCCGCACCTGCACTTCGAGGCGCGCACCACCGCCGAGTACGGCTCGGACATCGACCCCGTCGCGTACCTGCGCGGCCACGGCGTCGCCATCTGACACCGAGCTCTTCCCGACAGGCCCCGGCCCCCGGCCGGGGCCTGTCGCGTGCTCGCCTTGGCCAAAAAATATCCATGAAATCAGTCCGGCCGTCGGAAATTCCCGCCGTTTGGAATAGAGTCACGGAACACGCGTCAATCGGCTGCGTTTCGCGGAGATTAAGGCGGAGGTTTCGACCATGCGGGACCGGAAATGACCGGCGAGACGACTGCGATCCAGGGCGGTCGCCGGATTTCGGCGCATGCGGTGTGCACGGCGATTCGCGACGACATCGTCTCCGGTGTGTATCCACCCGGCAGCCGACTGGGCGAGGAACTCCTCGCCGGCCGCTACGGCGTCTCACGCGTGCCGGTGCGCGAGGCGCTGCGCACCCTGGAGTCCGAGGGGTTCGTGACCACCAGGCGGCACGCGGGCGCCTGCGTCGCCCGGCCCTCCGAGCGGGAGGCGGCCGATCTGCTGGACATTCGCGCACTGCTGGAGCCGCTGGGCGCGGCACGCGCCGCCCAGCGGCGCACCGAGGCCCATCTGAAGGTGCTGCGCGGCCTGGTCAGGCTGGGCCAGGAGCGGGCCCACCGAGGGCAGCTCGGTGAACTGCGCCCGCTCGGAGACTGGTTCCACGAGACGCTCGCCCAGGCCTCCGGCAGCCCGAGCCTGGCGGGGTTGCTGGGGCAGCTCCGTCGGAAGATCGACTGGGTGTACGCGGCCGACCCGGCGCGCGTCCCGCCCCCCGTGCCGCGGGCCGGCGTCCGGAGCGAGTCGGCGACGGCGCGTGCCATGGAGGTGTGGCGGGGGCACGGCGCGCTGGTGGATGCGGTGGCGCGGGGGGACGCCGAGCGGGCGCGCGAGCTCGCCGCGGCGCACGCGGAGCGGTCCCTGGCGGAATACCGGTCGCGCCGCCCGTTCGCGGTGAGCGGTCCGAAACAATCCGTAAACACTGCGCGCGTCAGGAATTAACAGCCAGCCCGTATACAAGAGTTCTGCGCCGAAAGAGGTGCGCGGTGGATTTCGCGCGCCCCGGTGGAATTCCGGCCGCACCGGAATGGGGCGCGGCAATGACAAAGGCCGTGGCAATGACAAAGGCCGCGGTGTCCGTGTTCGGACACCGCGGCCTCTTGGTGCTCGGAATCGCTGGGAATCGCTCGGCAATCTCTGGGAATCGCTGGGAACCGCGGCGATTCCGTGCATCAGACGGTCTCCGGAAGCTCCTCAAGCCCCTCGGCGACCAGCTTGGCCAGGCGGTCGAGCGCGGCCTCGGCGCTCTCGTCCTCCGAAGCGAGGACGATCTCCTCGCCGCCCTGGGCGCCCAGGCCCAGTACGGCGAGCATGGAGGCGGCATTGACCGGGGTGCCGTCGGCCTTGGCGATCGTGACCGGGACGCCCGACGCGGTCGCCGCCCGGACGAAGATCGAGGCGGGACGGGCGTGCAGGCCCTCGGCCCAGCCGACGGTGACGCGGCGCTCAACCATGGTGTAGCCCTTCAGGTCGTTGCTAGTTGTCTAGACCAGTGTCTCATGGTGCCGAGAGTGGTCCGAAGCGGACTTCGCCGGTGCCCGCGCGGAGCGGTGTCGCTGTCAGCGCCTCCGCATACGCTGGCCCCATGCAGACCGCGTCAGACCCGGACCGCCACACCTACCCGGCCCACTGGGAGGCCGACGTGGTGCTCCGCGACGGCGGCACCGCGCAGATCCGCCCCATCACCGCGGACGACGCCCAGCGCCTGGTCAGCTTCTACGAGCACGTCTCGGACGAGTCGAAGTACTACCGCTTCTTCGCCCCCTACCCCCGGCTCTCCGCCCGCGACGTGCACCGCTTCACCCACCACGACTACGTCGACCGGGTCGGTCTCGCCGCCATCGTCGGGGGCGAGTTCATCGCCACCGTCCGGTACGACCGGATCGACGAACGCGGCATGTCCGCCACCGGCCCGGCCGACGAGGCCGAGGTCGCCTTCCTCGTCCAGGACGCCCACCAGGGCCGCGGGGTCGCCTCCGCCCTCCTCGAACACATCGCGGCCGTCGCCCGCGAGCGAGGCATCCGGCGCTTCGCCGCGGAGGTGCTGCCCGCCAACACCAAGATGATCAAGGTGTTCACGGACGCGGGCTACACGCAGCAGCGCAGCTTCGAGGACGGTGTGGTCCGGCTCGAGTTCGACCTCGAACCCACCGACCGGTCCCTCGCGGTGATGCGGGCCCGCGAGCAGCGCGCCGAGGCCCGCTCCGCCCAGCGGCTGCTGGCCCCCGGCTCGGTCGCGGTCATCGGCACCGGCCGCGCGGTCGGCGGGGTCGGCCGCACCGTGCTGCGCAACCTCCTCGACGGGGGCTTCACCGGTCGTGCGTACGCGGTCAACCACGCCTTCCCGGAAGGGCAGACCGTCCTGGAGCCCGAGGGCGTCCCCGCCCACCGCTCCATCGGCGAGATCGCCGAGCCCGTCGACCTCGCCGTCGTCGCCGTCCCCGCCGCGAGCGTCCCGTCCGTCGTCGCCGACTGCGGCGAACACGGCGTCCAAGGGCTGGTCGTCGTCTCCTCCGGCTACGCGGAGAGCGGTGCCGAGGGCCGCGCCCGCCAGCGCGAACTGGTCCGGCAGGCCCGCGGGTACGGGATGCGCGTCATCGGACCCGGCACCTTCGGCGTCATCAACACCGCGGCCGGCGTGCGGCTCAACGCCTCCCTCTCGCCCGAGATGCCGCTGGCCGGGCGGGTCGGGCTGTTCACCCAGTCCGGCGCCATCGGCATCGCCCTGCTGTCCGGCCTGCACCGGCGCGGCGCCGGTCTCGTCGGCCTGTCCACCTTCGTCTCCGCGGGCAACCGGGCCGACGTCTCGGGCAACGACCTACTCCAATACTGGTACGACGACCCCGACACCGACATCGCCCTGATGTACCTGGAGTCCATCGGCAACCCGCGGAAGTTCACCCGGCTCGCCAAGCGCACGGCGGCCGTCAAACCGGTCGTCGTGGTCAAGGGCTCCCGGCACAGCGGCAGCGCGCCGCCCGGCCACGCGGTGCCGACCTCCGCCATCCCCGATGCCACGGTCTCCGACCTGCTGCGGCAGGCCGGGGTGATCCGCGTCGACACGGTCACGGAGCTGGCCGACACCGGGCTGCTGCTCGCCTCCCAGCCGCTCCCGGAAGGCCCGCGCGTCGCCGTCCTCGGCAACTCCGAGTCGCTCGGCCTGCTCACGTACGACGCCTGCCGTACGGAGGGACTGCGCCCGCTGCCGCCCCGCGACCTCACCACCGGCGCGGGCCCGGCGGACTTCGGCCGGGCCCTGGCCCAGGCGCTGGCCGACGACGCCTGCGATGCCGTCGTGGTCAACGCCATGCCCTGGGTCGGCGACGCGACCGCGTCCGAGCTGGCCATGGCACTGCGCCAGGCGGCCGCCACGGCCGCCGCGAGCGGCCCGACCAAGCCGGTCGCGGTGGTCCACCTGGAGATCCCCGGCCTGGCGGAAGCCCTGGCACAGCCGGCCGCGTCCGGTGCCCCGCCGCGTGGGGCCGAGACCACGCCGTACGGGAACGAGACCGCGCCCGCCTCCGCGGGAGCGGGCCCCGCGAGCCGATCGGGTGGCTCCACCGCCGACAGGCCGGACGGCGACCGCGCTGCCGCGCGGCAGGGCGCGGCCCCGGCCGCGGGCCCCGGTGGAGCGGTCGTGCTGCCGGGCGGCACGCGGCGGGTCGTCGCACCTGACGGCGGGCCGGGCGCAGCCGCGTCCGGCTTCCCGCCGACTGCGGGCGGGGCCGCTTCCGGTCGGCCGGAAGCGGCATCCGCCGAAGCGTCCGGAGGCGCGGGCCCCTCCCGCGCGGCGGGGCCGGAGGGGAGCCCCCGTATCCCCGCCTATCCCGCCGCCGAACGGGCCGTGCGTGCCCTCGCCGAGGCCGTGCGGTACGCGGCGTGGCGGCGGCAGGCTGCCGAGCCCGGGCGGGTCCCCGAGTACGACGACATCGACGAGGCCGGGGCCGCCGCCGACATCGAGGTGCTGCTCGCGGGCGAGGAGCCCCCGGTCCGCGAACCCGGGGCCCACGCGGCCGGCGGCCCGGCCGCCTCCATCGCCGACGGCCCGGCCGGGGCTCCCGTGGCCACCCCAGCCCACGGTCTCGCGGGGGCTCCCGTAGACACAGGCACCCCAACCCCCGCCGACGACCGGGCCGCACCCTCGGAGCCCCAGGACCCCGTCGCGGCCCCCGGCGTCGGGCTCTCCGCCCCCGACGCGCAGCGGCTGCTCGCCCGGTACGGCATCAGCGTGCTGCCCGCGCTGCCCGCGCCGGATGCCGACGCCGCCGTGGACGCCGCCACCCGCCTCGGGTTCCCCGTCGCGCTCAAGCCCACCGCCCCGCACCTGCGCCACCGCACCGACCTCGGCGGGGTCCGGCTCGACCTGGGTGGCGAGGCGGAACTGCGGCGGGCCTACGCGGAGTTGACCCAAACCCTCGGCGGCCCCGAGGAGCTGCGGCCGGTCGTCCAGCGCATGGCGCCGCGCGGCGTCGACACCGTCGTACGGGCCGCCATCGACCCCGGTGCCGGGGCCGTGCTCTCCTTCGGACTCGCCGGCGCCCCCTCCGAGCTGCTCGGCGACACCGCCCACCGGCTCGTCCCCACCACCGACCGCGACGCCGCCGAGCTGATCCGGTCCATCCGCACCGCGCCGCTGCTCTTCGGCTGGCGCGGTTCCCAGCCCGTCGACACCGACGCCCTGGAGGAGCTGCTGCTGCGCGTGTCCCGGATGGTGGACGATCACCCCGAGATCGTCGCCGTCGATCTCGAACCCGTCGTCGTCGCACCGAGCGGGCTGTCCGTCCTGGGCGCTTCCGTGCGACTCGCCCCGCCACCGGTCCGCAGCGACCTGGGCCCGCGCCATCTGCCGAACTACTGACCGCCCGGTGCCGCCGGGGGAGGGGCCCGGCACCGGTTCGGCCCCGTAGGATGGGGTTCATGGCGAAGACCGGTACGACGACCCAGGGGCTGCGCGCGGCGATCGAGCGCAGCGGCTACTACCCGGCACTCGTTGCCGAGGCGGTGGAGGCCGCCGTGGGCGGCGAGCGGGTCGGGTCGTACCTCGTCCACCAGGAGACCACCTTCGACTCCAACGAGGTCCGGCGCCATGTCACGGTCCTGGTCCTCACCGGCACCCGCTTCATCGTCAGCCACACCGACGAGCAGGCCGCCGACACCACCTCCCCGACGCCGTACGCCACCACCTCCACCGAGTCCGTGAAGCTGGACCGGATCTCCTCGGTCGTCCTCAGCCGCGTCGTCGCCAACCCCGAGTCGTACACCCCGGGCACGCTGCCCCGCGAGGTCGTCCTCACCATCGGCTGGGGCGCCGTCAACCGTCTGGACCTGGAGCCCGCCGCCTGCGGCGACCCCAACTGCGAGGCCGATCACGGCTACACCGGCTCCTCCACCGCCGACGACCTGAGCCTGCGGGTCAGCGAGGCCGGCGACGGCCCCGACACCGTCCGGCAGGCCCTCGCCTTCGCCCAGGCGCTCTCCGAGGCCACCACGGACACCGGCCGCTGATGTCCGGTCCGACCTCCGGCTCCGCGCCCGCCGGTTCCCCCTGGTACCAGCCGCCCGTACTCGACCCGCGCGCCGCCCCCGTACCCCGCTACGGCACCGGTTCGCTGGCCGACCTGCTGCCCGCGATCGCCGGGGGCCAGGGCGTCCCGGGGCTCGCCTCCGGCCTGGAGCTGGCTCCCGCCGACCGGGTCTGCGTCTTCCTGATCGACGGTCTCGGCTGGGAACTGCTCAAGGCCCATCCCGCCGAGGCGCCCTTCCTGACCTCGCTGCTGTCCAGCTCCATGAACGGCACCGGCACCCCGCTCACCGCCGGTTTCCCGTCCACCACCGCGACCTCGCTCGCCTCGGTGGGCACCGGCCTGCCGCCCGGCGCCCACGGCCTGCCCGGCTACACCGTCGTGGACCCCGCCACCGGCGCCCTGATGAACCAGCTGCGCTGGCAGCCGTGGACCGACCCGTACGTCTGGCAGCCGCACCCCACCGTGTTCCAGCTGGCCGACGCCGCGGGCGTGCACACCTGCCAGGTGTCCGCCCCGACCTTCGAGCAGACCCCGCTGACGAAGATCGCGCTCAGCGGCGGCACCTTCCACGGCCGGCTCTCAGGCGAGGAGCGGATGGACCTCGCGGCCGAGCAGCTCGCCGCCGCGGACCGCTCGCTGGTCTACACGTACTACAGCGAGGTGGACGGCAAGGGACACCGGTTCGGCACCGACTCCGACGAGTGGCGCGGCCAGCTGATGTACGTCGACGGGCTCGCCCGGCGGCTGGCCGAGCAGCTGCCGCCCCGCTCCGCGCTCTACGTCACCGCCGACCACGGGATGATCGACATCCCCTTCGACCCCGAGTCCCGGATCGACTTCGACGAGGACTGGGAGCTGCGCGCGGGCGTCGCCCTGCTCGGCGGGGAGGGCCGCGCCCGGCATGTGTACGCCGTCCCCGGTGCCGCCGCCGACGTGGCGGCGGTGTGGCGCGAGGTACTCGGCGACCGGATGTGGGTGGCCACCCGGGACGAGGCCATCGAGGCGGGCTGGTTCGGGCAGCCGGATCACGCCGGCGGCGTCGACCCGCGGGTCTACGGCCGGATCGGCGACGTCGTGGCCGCGGCCGCCGACGATGTCGCGATCGTCGCGTCGCTGACCGAGCCGAAGGAGTCGGCGATGGTCGGACTGCACGGTTCGATGACCGCCGTCGAGCAGCTCGTCCCGCTGCTCGAAGTGCGCTCCTGACCGCCCGGGCCCGCCGCCGCGGTCCCGCACGTCCGCGCCCGAACCCACCCCGCGCCCCCTCCCACCCGGGGCCGCGGGGGACCCCCATCGTGTCCCCGACTCCCGTATCCACGAAAGGCGTTACCACCACCATGCCCGAGCTGGTGTTCTTCTCCGGAACCATGGACTGCGGAAAGAGCACCCTCGCTCTGCAGATCGAGCACAACCGCTCGGCACGCGGACTCCAGGGCCTGATCTTCACCCGCGACGACCGGGCCGGAGAGGGGCGGCTCTCCTCCCGGCTCGGGCTGGTCACCGAGGCGGTGGAGGCGAGGGAGGGGCTCGACCTCTACGCCTATGTCGTCGCCCAGCTCACGGCCGGCGGCCGGGTGGACTACGTCATCGCGGACGAGGCCCAGTTCCTCGCCCCGCTCCAGATCGACCAGCTGGCCCGTATCGTCGACGATCTCGAACTGGACGTCTTCGCCTTCGGAATCACCACCGACTTCCGCACCAAGCTCTTCCCCGGATCCCAGCGCCTGGTCGAACTCGCCGACCGCATCGAGGTGCTCCAGGTCGAAGCGCTGTGCTGGTGCGGCTCTCGGGCCACCCACAACGCGCGCACCGTCGGCGGGCAGATGGTGGTCGAAGGCGCCCAGGTCGTCGTCGGCGACGTCAACGGGCTTGGCGGCGAGGTGGGTTACGAGGTGCTGTGTCGGCGCCACCACCGGCGCCGGATGACCGCCGCCGCGGCCCGCGCCGGCGCGCTGTCCCCGGACGTACTGCCCGTGGACACCCCGTCCGCGGCGGCGGCGCGGACGGCGGACGCGGCGACGGCCGATGCGGCGAGCCCCAACGGAGCGTCGCCACGCCGGTGAGTCTTGCGGCTGAGGCAGCGTCGCCGCGCCGGTGAGCCCCGCGGCTGAGGCAGCGTCGGCGCGCCTGAGCGCCGCACGCTAGCGGGGCGTCGCCACCACCCTGAACACCGCGCCCTCCGGGTCCGCGACGGTGGCCTGCCGCCCCGCCGCCCCCTCCCGCGGCGGCTCGATGACGCGCCCGCCCAGCTCCGTGACCCGGCGGACGGCCTCGTCGGTGTCCGCCACGCCGAAGTACGTGAGCCAGTACGGCCCCCGGTCCGGCGGCAGGGCATGGCCCACGCCGTGGATCGCGGCAACCTGGCGGCCGCCCAGATACATCGTCGCCCGGTCGACGCCGTCCGCCCCGTCCGCCCCGTCCGGTTCGGTCCGGTAGCCGAAGACGGCCTCGTAGAACTTGCCGACGGTGGCCGTCTCGTACGTGCGCAGCTGGTGCCAGACGGGGGTGCCCGGCGCCCCCGTCAGCTCCGAGCCCAGATGCTGCCGGCCCTGCCACACACCGAACACCGCGCCCGCCGGGTCCGCGGCGATCACCAGCCGCCCCGCCAGATCCGCGTCGAGCGGCCCCACGGCCACGGTGCCTCCGCAGCACCGGATCCGTTCCGCCGTCTCGTCGGCGTCGTCCGAGGCGAAGTAGGTCGTCCAGGCGATGGGAAGGTGCCGCTCGGGGGCGAGTTCACCGATACCGGCCACCGCGTGGCCGTCGAGCACTCCTCGTACGTACGCGCCCAACTGCTGTGGTCCGGGCCTGAAGTCCCAGCCGAACAGCGCGTGGTAGAAGCTCTCCGTCGTGGCCAGGCCGTGCACCATCAGACTTGTCCAGCAGGGCATGCCCGGTGCGCACCGAGCCGGTGCCTCGGTCATCTCACTCTCTCCTCGGACCATCGGGGTAGCCGTGCGGCACAGGCCGATCGGCTCCTCGGGGATGGATGGGGTGGTTCGGGACGGGGCCCGAGCAGATGCTCGCACCACCAGCCGCGCCGTGCGCCCTGGCCGCGCCGCATTTCCCGGGTTCCCGAAGGAGCATGCCCGTTTTCACGTGTCGCATCCTTTTCGGCCTCGTTGCCGGATGATGTCAATGCGACGCACACCGGGTATCCGGGCAGACCATTCGGCGCAGGCGTCACTACGCAAGGATGGGGTCTTATGAGTGACATCATCACCGCATCCGAACTCGGCAGCGAGTCGGCCGCCGAGCAGCCGCCGACCCTGTTGGACGTCCGCTACCAGATGGGCGGGCCGCCCGGCCGCCCGGCCTACGCCGCCGGGCACATCCCCGGCGCGGTCTATGTGGACCTGGAGACCGAACTCGCGGGCCCGGCCGGCGCCGCGGGCCGGCACCCGCTGCCCGACCTGTCCGTCTTCGCGGCCGCGATGCGCCAGGCGGGGGTGACCGCCGGGCGTGACGTCGTCGTCTACGACGGCGGCCAGGGCTGGGCAGCGGCCCGCGCCTGGTGGCTGCTGCGCTGGGCGGGCCACACCCGGGTACGCGTCCTGGACGGCGGGCTCGCCGCCTGGACCGCCGCCGGCGGCCCGCTGACCACCGAGGAACCCCCGGTCGCGCCGGGCGACTTCACCCCGGCGCCGGGGGCGCTGGAGTTGCTGGACGCGGACGGCGCGGCGGCGCTGGCGCGGCGCGGGGTGCTGCTGGACGCCCGCGCGGCGGAGCGCTACCGGGGCGAGGTCGAGCCGATCGACCGGATCGCCGGCCACATTCCGGGCGCGCTGTCCGCCCCGACCACCGAGAACGTGACGGCGGACGGGACGTTCCGGCCGGCCGCGGAGCTGGCCGACCGCTTCGCCCGGCTCGGTGCGAAGGAGGGAGTGGAGGTCGGGGTCTACTGCGGCTCGGGCGTCTCGGCCGCCCAGGAGGTGCTGGCGCTGGCGGTGGCGGGGGTTCCGGCGGCGCTGTATGTGGGGTCGTGGAGCGAATGGTCGTCGGACGGGACCCGCCCGGTGGCCACGGGCCCCCAGCCCGGCTGACGCATCCCACCCACTCGCCCGTCACGTACACACCGCGCGAGGCCACTCGCGGGGCGCGGGCGCTCGGGCGGGCGGGGGCGACCACCTCGCCGGGGTGGCCGCCTCCGCGCCGGGCGCCCCCTCGGCCCGTGGTGCTATGCCGCCCCAGTACGCCCCCTCGCGCCGTCCCGCGCCCGTCCCTGGCAGGGGTCCGATTCCGGCGGCCCACCGGGTTGTCGCAGGAGTGGTGCCACCGGCGGTCAGTCGCCGGAGCGGCGGGCGGGGACGCGTCGGGGCTCCTCCCCCCCCCATGCGGCCGCTGACGGCGCAGCCAATCGCCGGCCCACCTCACGGTGGGTCAGTAACTGCGCCGCACGAGTGGGGGCACCTCTGGAGGCACCCCCAGTGGCCGCACTGGGGGAGGCCGCGCTGGGGGAGCCCCAGAGCGGCCCCAACCCCGCCGCGACGCGAAGGCGCACCCGCAACGGCGCAGCACGCGTGCTCACCGCCGCCCGCCGCCGGGACAACGGCGAGGCGCACCTCGGCGCGGGGGCGGCGGCGCTAGTCCTGCTTCTTGCGGCGCGTACCGAAGACGATCTCGTCCCAGCTCGGCACCGCCGCCCGCCGGCCCGGCCGGACGCCGTCCGCCTCGGCCTGGCGGTCCGTCGTACCGGTGAGCCGCTCGCGGTGCCCGGCCACCGAACGCGGCATCAGCACATCCGCGTACGCCGCGCCCGCGCCCGCGCTCGCCGCGGGTGCCGGCGGCTCGACCGCCTCCTGTTCCGCCGCGGGCTCGTCCGGCGGCCCGTCCGGCGGCGGTGCCTGCTCGGGCACGATCATGTCGCCGCGGAAGCTCGGTACCGCCTCCAGCAGGCTGGTCAGCGAGTCGCGTTCGCGTTCGCCGCCGCCCCCGCTGTCGTCGGCGGCCACGGCCTCCGTGTCGGTGTCGGAGTGCGGCGCCGACAGGGGGCGTTCCAACCGCTCCAGCCGGTCGAGCCGGTCGGTGGAGCGCTCGGGGCGGTCGGGCCGCTCGGGCCGGTCGAGTACCCGGTCCCGGGGCAGCCGCGCGATCCTGGGTACGAACGGGAAGCTCGGCTCGGGCGTGTCGTCGGTCTCGCCGATCAGCGCCCGCGCTTCGTCGTCGACTGCCTGTACCAGCCGCCGGGGCGGGTCGTACGTCCAGCTCGCCGAGTGCGGCTCCCCGGCCACGCGGTAGACGAGCAGGACCTCCCACGTGCCGTCGTCACGCCGCCACGAGTCCCACTGCGCGGTGTCCTTCTCGGCGCCGCGCAGCAGCAGACGCTCCGTGACGGCCTCGCCGAGCTGCGGCCCGGTGTTCTCACCGGGGCGGCGGACGGGTGTCTTACGGGCACGCTCGGCCATGAACGCGCGCTCGGCCAGCACCGGTCCCTCGAAGCGGCGCACCCGGTCCACCGAGATGCCGGCCATCTGGGCGACCTCTTCCGCGGTCGCACCGGCTCGTATACGCGCCTGGATGTCGCGGGGCCGCAGATGGCTCTCGACCTCGATCTCGATCTGGCCGAGCCTGGCACGGTCGTTGCGCACCGCGGCGCGCAGCCGTTCGTCGATCGGTAGCGTGTACTCCGTGCTGTCCGCAGCCTTGAGCACCAGCCGTGTGCCGTCGTTGCTGACGGCCACGACACGCAGTTCGGGCATGGGGACCTCCCGGGTGGTGCCTGCCGACGTCACGTGCGTCGCTGCCGTTCTCCCGCTAGACGAGTGTGGCCTGCCCGGGTGCAGCCTGCCACAACATTGCCGAGTTGCCCGGCGTGTCGGGTCTGGGCCCCGATCCGCCGTTATGGCACGGTTACCTGTTCGCAACTCATAGTGACGGTCATCACTCTGTGCAGCAAGTCCCCTGCCATGTCGCGGCGCCGCCGGTCGAGTTGCCGCTGGTCGACCCCTCCCGCTGGGTCCGGGCGGCCGGACGGGAAAGCGGGGCCAAGGCTCGCCACAGTACTCCATTCGGGCCACCTGGGTGGACCGGCACGCCAGCCAAGTTCACGCCAGACGGCTGAGTTACGCCCCTTCGGCGCGACCGCCGGAGCAGGGCGGCGTGTCAAGTTTCACAGAAGCGTCAGAAATGGAACTACTCGCTTCGCTCGGAGGTCACTTGTGGTTGCAAGGTGGCACGAACGGTCGATCAAGGGCAGAGATGGGCGTCAGAGCCGAAAGTGAGGAAAAGTCGGCGGGAACCGGCGGAAAGGCGGAAACCCGACGTCTCGAGCTGAGTGTCGCTCAGGTCGCGGGCAGCGCACTGGCGGCTGTGGCCGCGGCCGTGCTCGCCTCCAAACTGGGTGTGTACGGAACCATCATCGGCGCCGGTGTGGTGAGCGTGGTGGCCACGGCGGGCGGCTCGGTCTTCCAGCATGTGTTCCGGCGTACCGGTGAGCAGTTGAAGGAAGCGACGGGCCAGGTCCGGCCCAAGTCCGGGACCGGCGCCCCCGATTCCCGCCCGGGCATGGGGGACTCCCGTGCCGACGCCCCCTACGGCGAGCTCCCCGCACCGCCACCCGCGCGGGACGCGTACGGCGACGCGACGACGCACGGCACGCGGCTGCGCGGCTGGAAGCGCCCCGCCCTCGCGGCGGGCGCGGTGTTCGCCCTCGCGATGGGCGCCATCACCGGGATCGAGGCGTTCTCCGGTGGGCCGGTGTCCAACGTCTGGGGCGGCGATCGCGGCGGCACCACCGTGGGCAACAGCGTGGGCGACGGCGGCTCCCGGCCCGCCACCCGGCGCCCCGACCCGGCACCGGGCACCTCGTCGCCGGGCGACGAGACCCCCGCAGGCGGCGTCGCGACGCCCACTCCCTCCCCGACCCCGTCGAAGACCCCGACCGGTGACGGCGACGGCACGTCCAGGCCGGACGGCACCGCCACGCCCACTCCGACCCCCACTCCCACCCCGACCCCCTCGCCGGGCACCGGGGATACGGGTGGTGACGGCGGGCAGGGCGACGGCGACGGCGCGGACACCGGAGCGACCACACCACCCGCGACCCCAGCGACCGGCGACTCCAACGGGGGCACCACCGCCGACCGCTGAGTCGCGTCCGGCCGCTGGGCGGCGTCAGGCTCCCAGCACCCGTCGCAGATAGTCGTTCCCGAAGACCCGCCCCGGGTCCAACCGGTCGCGCAGCGCGGTGAACTCCCCGTACCGCGGATAGACCCCGGACAGATACGCGGCGTCCCGGCTGTGCAGCTTGCCCCAGTGCGGCCGCCCCTCGTGCGCGGTCATGATCCGCTCGACCGCGGTGAAGTACGCCTGGTGCGGGGTGCCCTGGTACATGTGCACGGCGATGTACGCGCTGTCCCGGCCGTACGCGGTGGACAGCGGTACGTCGTCGGCGGGCGCGGTCCGCACCTCCACTGGGAAGCTGACCCGGAGGTCCGAGCGCTCCACAGTGGCCTTCAGCTCGCGCAGCACCTCGACGGCGGCCTCGCGCGGCACCGCGTACTCCATCTCCAGGAAGCGCACCCGGCGTGGGCTGGTGAAGACCTTGTAGGGGATGTCGGTGTACGTACGGCCCGACAGGGCGCGGCTGGAGACCCGGGCGATGCCCGGGATCGCGGCCGGAACCGCCCGCCCTAGCGCGCAGGCCACTTTGAAGAGCCCGTTGGACAGCAGCTCGTCGTCGATCCAGCCGCTCACCCGGCCGAGCGGGGCGGCGGGGCCCTCGGTGCGGTTGTTGCGCTTGGTGTTGCAGCGGTCGGTGTGCGGGAACCAGTAGAACTCGAAGTGCTCGTTGTCCGCGACGAGTTCGTCGAAGGAGCCGGTCACCCGGTCGAAGGACATGGGTTCTTCACGGGCGGTGAGCAGGAACTCCGGCTCCACCGCGAAGGTGATCGAGCTGACCACACCCAGCGCGCCGAGACCCAGCCGGGCCGCCGCGAAGACCTCCGGGTTCTCGGCCGCCGAGCAGCGCAGCACCGAGCCGTCCGCCGTCACCAGCTCCAGGCCGCGGATCTGCGCGGCCAGTGAGGCGCTGTCGCGGCCGGTGCCGTGGGTACCGGTGCTGGTCGCCCCGGCCGCGGTCTGCACCATGATGTCGCCCATGTTGGTCAGCGACAGCCCGTGCGCGGAGAGGGTCTCGTTCAGCCGCCGCAGCGGGGTGCCCGCCGCCACGGTCACCGTCCCGGCGGCGCGGTCCAGGCCGGTCACCCCGGTCAACCGGTCGGGCCGGATCAGCACCCCGTCGGTGGCGGCCACGGCGGTGAAGGAGTGCCCGGTGCCGGCGGCCTTCACCGCGAGGCCCTCGCCGGCCGCCGCGCGGACGGCCGCCGCCAGCTCCTCCGTGGACGCCGGGGTGACCGTCCGTACCGGATGGGCGGTGACATTGCCCGCCCAGTTACGCCATGTTCCGCTGCCCCGCCCGGTCCTCGTCTCGGTCATCCGCCCCTGACCTTCCCCTCGCCTGCGGTGTCACCCGCTGTGGCGCCGGCCGCAGCCGGCGGTACCCGAGGAAGCCCACCGCCGCCGCGAGCGCTCCGGACGCCGTCGAGACCACGTACCCGGCGCCGGCCCCGGCGGCGTCGACCACCGCGCCGGCGGCCGACGAGCCGAGCGCCGCCCCGACCGCGAGCCCCGTGCTCGTCCAGGTCATGCCCTCGGTCAGTTTCGCGCGTGGTACGTGCCGCTCGACCAGGGCCATGGTGGTGACCATCGTCGGTGCGATGGACAGGCCCGCGACGAAGAGCGCCACGGCCAGGAACGGCAGGCTCCCGACCAGTTGGAGGGGGATCATACTCACGGCCATGGCGCACACGCCCAGCAGCCACCGCCGGGCCGCGGACCCCTTGAGGTCCAGCAGGCCGAAAACCACGCCCGCCAGGCAGGAGCCGAGCGCGTAGACGGCGAGCACCAGGCTGGCCGCGGCCTTGTGCCCCTCCTCCTCGGCGAACGCCACGGTGACCACGTCCACCGCGCCGAAGATGGCCCCGGTCGCCACGAAGGTGGCCACCAGGACCTGCAGGCCGGGGGAGCGCAGCGCCGAACCGCCCGCGTGCTGCTCGCGCGGATGCGGCACGGGCTCGGTGGCGCGCTGCGCGGTGAGCAGGAAGACCCCGGCCGTCAGGAAGCAGGCGGCGAGCAGCGGGCCCGCCTCGGGGAACCAGGCGGTGGACAGCCCGATGGACAGGATCGGCCCCACGATGAAGCAGGCCTCGTCGACGACCGACTCAAAGGCGTACGCGGTGTGCAACTCACGCGGCGAGTCCTGGTAGATCGCCGCCCAGCGCGCCCGCACCATCGAGCCGACGCTCGGCACGCAGCCGGCCACCGCGGCGAACACGAACAGCGTCCAGTCCGCCCACCCCCGGTGCGCGCTCACCAGCAGTCCCGCCGCGCCCGTCGCCGCGACCAGGGTGGCCGGCCGCAGGACCCGGCGCTGGCCGTAGCGGTCGACCAGCCGGGATATCTGGGGTCCCACGGCGGCGGCGGACAGCGCCACGGCGGCCGCGAGCCCGCCCGCGAGGCCGTACCGGCCGGTGAGCTGCGAGATCATCGTGACGATGCCGATGCCCATCATCGACAGCGGCATCCGGCCGAGGAAGCCGGCCGCGGAGAAGCCCTTGGCGCCGGGTGCGGCGAAGATCAGGCGATAGGGACTGGGCACAGGGCAGCGCTCCGCCGGTCAGCAGGTAAGGGACGTAGGTGGTCGATACAGCTTACGGCCCCCGGAGGGGGCGCACATCCGGATTTCCGCGGGGACTTCGGGCGCGCGCGGCGTGCCGCCCGCCCGTGGGCCTGTGCGGCCCGAAGCGGCCTGGGAGTGGCAGGATCGGGAACATGTCCGCCCAGCGATCACCCGAGCCCGGCTCCCCTTCTCGCGTCCAGCCCGGCTCTTCCTCTCCCGCCCAGCCCGGCTCCTCCTCTCCCGCCCAGCCCGGCCCTGCGTTCGCCGCGCCGTACGACGCCCTGCTGCTGCTCTCCTTCGGCGGCCCCGAGGGGCCGGAGGACGTCGTGCCGTTCCTGGAGAACGTCACCCGAGGCCGCGGCATTCCGCGTGAGCGGCTCAAAGAGGTCGGCCGGCACTACTTCCTCTTCGGCGGGGTCAGCCCGATCAACGCGCAGAACCGCGAGCTGCTCCAGGCGCTGCGCAAGGACTTCGGCGAGCACGGCCTGGACCTGCCGGTCTACTGGGGGAACCGCAACTGGGCGCCGTATCTGACCGACACCCTGCGCGAGATGGTCGCCGACGGGCACCGCCGCGTCCTGGTGCTGGCCACCAGCGCCTACGCCTCGTACTCCGGCTGCCGCCAGTACCGGGAGAACCTCGCGGACGCGCTGGAGGTCCTCGAGAGCGAGGGCCTCCCACTGCCGCGGGTGGACAAGCTCCGGCACTACTTCAACCACCCCGGCTTCGTCCGGCCCATGGTGGACGCGACGCTCGCCGCGCTCGCCGAGCTGCCCGAGGACGTCCGGGCCGGGGCCCATCTGGCGTTCACCACGCACTCCATCCCGACCGCCGCCGCCGACACCTCCGGGCCCGCCGAGGACCACACGTCCGACGGGGCCGGGGGCGCGTACGTGGTCCAGCACCTGGACGTCGCGCGGGTCATCGCCGAGGAGGTGCGCGAGCAGACGGGGATCGACCACCCCTGGCGGCTGGTCTACCAGTCCCGCAGCGGCGCCCCGCACATCCCGTGGCTGGAGCCCGACATCTGCGACCACCTGGAGGAGCTGCACGCCGCCGGGGCGCCGGCCGCCGTGATGGTCCCCATCGGCTTCGTCTCGGACCACATGGAGGTCAAGTACGACCTCGACACCGAGGCGGTGGCCAAGGCCGGGGAGCTCGGGCTGCCGGTCGGCCGCGCCGCCACCGTCGGTGCCGACGCCCGCTTCGCCGCCGCGGTGCGCGACCTGGTGCTGGAGCGGGCGGCGACCGAACGCCGGGCGGCGGCGCCGCAGGCGCACAGCCCCGTCCCGGAGCACTGCGTGCTGGGTCGGCTCGGGCCGAGCCACGATCTGTGCCCCGTCGGCTGCTGCCCGGCGCGGGCCCCCAGGCCCGCCGCGGCGGGCGCCGACAGCCCGTACGCGTAGCCGCTGCCCGTACGCGCAACCCGACGGCCCGCAGCCGCGGCGGGCCGTCTGTACGACCAAGGAGAACAGTGACCGACCAGCTCAAGCAGGAACTCCTCGCCGTCGCCCTGGAGGCGGCCCGCCGCACCGGTGCCCTGCTGCGCGACGGCAGGCCCGCCGACCTCGGCGTGGCCGCGACCAAGACCAGCCCGATCGATGTCGTCACCGAGATGGACGTGGCCGCCGAGAAGCTGATCACCGACTTCCTCGCCGAGCGGCGTCCCGACGACGGCGTGCTGGGGGAGGAGGGCGCGAACGCGGCCGGCAGCAGCGGGGTGCGCTGGGTGATCGACCCGATCGACGGCACGGTCAACTACCTCTACGGGCTGCCGTCGTGGGCGGTGTCCATCGCCGCCGAACTGGACGGCGAGACGGTCGTGGGCGTGGTCGAGGCCCCGATGCGCGCGGAGACCTACCACGCGGTCGCGGGCGGCGGCGCGTTCCGGAACGGGGAGCGGACCCGGGTCCGGCAGGCGCCGCCCTTCGAGCAGGCGCTCGTCGGCACCGGCTTCGGCTATCTGACCGAGCGGCGCGCCGCCCAGGCCGAGGTCGTGCGGGTGCTGCTGCCGAGGGTGCGGGACATCCGGCGGGGCGGCTCGGCGGCCATCGACCTGTGCGACGTCGCGTGCGGCCGTCTCGACGCCTACTACGAGCGCGGGCTCAACCCGTGGGACCTGGCCGCGGGCGAGCTCATCGCGCGCGAGGCCGGCGCGCTGACCGGCGGCAGGCCGGGCGCCCCCGCCGACGGGGACCTCACGCTCGCGGCCGTACCGGGCCTCTTCGAGCCCTTGCAGCGGCAGCTGGAGGACCTCGGCGCCTGGCACGACTGAGGGCCGTGCGGAGACGGCGGAGCGCCCCGGTGCCTGCACGGCACCGGGGCGCTCCATCGTTTGCGGGCTCGTGTCCCGGGTGGGGTCCCCCACCCTCAGGGCGCAGGGAGAGACCTCACGGCGTAGGGAGAGGCTCAGACGGCTACCGCACCGACGTGCACGCCGTGCTCGGCGGCCAGTCGGCGCAGATCGTCCAGCTCCGCCAGCTCCACGTCGACAAGGTGCTCGTCGCCCGCCTCACGGGCGCGGGACAGGTCGGACTGGGTGGTCTCTATGCGCTGCAGAAGGCCTGCGGTGAACGCGTCCATATGGCGCCCCCTCGTCTGGGTCGGATCGGCGGCACGGGGGTGTGCCCTCAGGGGTTTTTCCGGTTGTCCCCTCCGGCCGGGGCCGTGGGGTGACGATCACGTGCGTGGCCCTGCCGGCCGCGGGGTCCAGCGGGTCGTCGCGTGCCGGGAAACAAGGCGTGATCGCGGGGTGTGTGCAGTCGTCCTCCCCATCGCCGACGGAGCGGAAACCTCGACTTTCCGGAAAATCGGAATCGAATCCGAACGTGTGTCGGCCGTCTGCCCGCTCTTCCGGGCCTGTCCACCCGGCCGCCACCGCCGGTCCACCCGGCCGCCACCGCCGCTCCGCCGGCCGGAAAGCCCCGCTCACCGCGCTTACCGCCGGTTTATCGGGCTTCGGGGCAGGATGGAGGCGCTCAAGGAGCGTGCTGAGTGATCACGGCCCCGTCCGCGGGGCCCCCGAGGGAAGGACAAGCGACGTGCGAGTACTCGTCGTCGAGGACGAGCAGCTGCTCGCCGATGCGGTGGCCACGGGCCTGCGCCGGGAGGCCATGGCCGTGGACGTCGTCTACGACGGTGCCGCCGCCATGGAGCGCATCGCGGTCAACGACTACGACGTCGTGGTGCTCGACCGCGACCTTCCGCTGGTCCACGGCGACGACGTGTGCCGCAAGATCGTCGAGCTGGGCATGCCGACCCGGGTCCTGATGCTCACCGCCTCCGGCGACGTCAGCGACCGGGTCGCGGGGCTCGAACTCGGCGCGGACGACTATCTGCCCAAGCCGTTCGCCTTCAGCGAGCTCATCGCCCGGGTGCGAGCCCTGGGACGCCGTACGACCGTCGCGCTGCCGCCCGTCCTGGAACGGGCCGGGATCAAGCTGGACCCCAACCGCCGTGAGGTCTTCCGGGACGGCAAGGAGATCCAGCTGGCGCCCAAGGAGTTCGCCGTGCTGGAGGTGCTGATGCGCAGCGAGGGCGCCGTGGTCTCCGCCGAGCAGCTGCTGGAGAAGGCCTGGGACGAGAACACCGACCCGTTCACCAACGTCGTACGGGTCACGGTCATGACGCTGCGCCGCAAGCTCGGCGAGCCCCCCGTGATCGTCACCGTGCCCGGCTCCGGCTACCGGATCTGACCCGCATGGCCGCCACCCCACCGCCGCCCCACGTCCCCCCGAGGCCCACCCGCGACCCGTGGCTGCCCGCGCCGCGGCATCCCTGGCTGCGCCCCACGATCCGGATACGGCTCACCCTCCTGTACGGCGGGATGTTCCTGATCGCCGGCGTCGTGCTGCTGACGATCATCTACCTCCTGGCCGCCCAGGCCCTGAACGTGGGCAATGAGCTGCCGTTCAAACTGGTCACCGGCCGGGTGCTGCCCACCAACGACACCTGCCCGGAGATCGTCGGCAAGCAGCTCCAGCCCGACGTCTTCAACCAGGCGCTCAACGACTGCATGCAGGAGCAGCGGCAGATGGCCCTGGACGGCCTGCTGCGCCGCTCACTGCTGACCCTCCTCGGGCTGTCGGTGATCGCCTTCGCGTTCGGCTTCGCCATGGCCGGCCGGGTGCTCTCGCCGCTGGGCCGGATCACCCGCACCGCGCGCCAGGTGGCGGGCTCGGACCTGTCCCGGCGGATCGAGCTGGACGGGCCCGACGACGAGCTCAAGGAGCTGGCGGACACCTTCGACGAGATGCTGGAGCGGCTGGACCGGGCGTTCACCGCGCAGCAGCGGTTCGTGGCGAACGCCTCGCACGAGCTGCGTACGCCGCTGGCGATCAACCGGACCCTGCTGGAGGTCCAGCTCTCCGATCCGGCCGCGTCGCCCGAGCTCACCCAGCTCGGCAAGACGCTGCTGGCGACCAACGAGCGCAGTGAGCAGCTGGTGGAGGGCCTGCTGCTGCTGGCCCGCAGCGAGAACGAGATCGTCGACCGCAAGCCGGTGGATCTGGCCGAGGTGGCGACCCAGGCGCTCGACCAGGTGCGGGGCGAGGCGGAGGCCAAGGGCGTGGAGCTGCGCGGGTTCCGCCGGGCGGTCGTGGTCCAGGGCAACGGAGTGCTGCTGGAGCGGATCGCGCTGAACCTGGTGCAGAACGCGGTGCGCTACAACGTGCCGGACGGGTGGCTCGAGGTCACCACCGAGGCGCAGGGCGGCCACGCGGTGCTGGTGGTGACGAACACCGGTCCGGTCGTTCCCGCTTACGAGGTGGACAACCTCTTCGAGCCCTTCCGCCGGCTCCGTACGGAGCGTACAGGCAGCGACAAGGGCGTCGGCCTGGGGCTTTCCATCGCGCGCTCGGTGGCGCGGGCGCACGGCGGGCGGATCTCGGCGGAGCCGCGCGAGGGCGGCGGGCTGATCATGCGAGTCGTTCTTCCGCGCTGAGATCTGAGACCATGTCCCCAGGTCGTGCGATCGCGCACTGGTTCGCTTTAGGCGGAATTTTCCTGATCCGATCACCACCTTGTTCGTGTGTGATCGATCACAGGGACGAATTTCCGGCCATCCACGCTGAGTGATCGCCACGGTCGGCGGAAGGCCGGGAAAATCCGGGTTTCCGGGCGTCCCGCTCACGGGAAGTACACGTCAAGGCGGGTGCGCCACGCGCCTCGCGGACCGTGTACGGTCCCCTTCGCCACTCAACTCGATCGCCTCTTGGAGGCGCGGTTGGGTGTCGATTGAGTAACAGACCTTGATGTGAGGCAAAATCTCCGCCTCGGGTCGGGCACAAGTCCGGCCTCTCACGCGTTACGTGCGCTGGAGACACCGCAGACACCCAGAGGGGGAGAGCGACATGGCAACGGACTACGACACCCCACGCAAGACCGACGATGACGTCAACGAGGACAGCATCGAAGAGCTGAAGGCTCGCCGGAACGACAAGTCGACCTCGTCGGTCGACGTCGACGAGTTCGAGGCCGCCGAAGGGCTGGAGCTGCCCGGCGCGGACCTCTCGAACGAGGAGCTGGCCGTCCGGGTGCTGCCGAAGCAGCAGGACGAGTTCACCTGCATGAGCTGCTTCCTCGTGCACCACCGCAGCCAGCTGGCCGAGGAGAAGAACGGCCATCCGATCTGCCGCGACTGCGCGGCCTGAGGCGTGGGACCGGCGTGAGCGCGGAGCTGGGCGACGCGAGCGTCGAGCGGGGCCGCGGGGCCTCGCTCGCGGCCGCGGTCGGCCGGCGCGCCCGCGTAGGCGGCCGAGGTGTGCGGACGGGGCTGACCACCACCGTCGAGCGCATCATCGCGAACGCCCCGCGCGTCCCGGTCCGCGACCTCGCGACCCTGCGCACGCAGTTCCCCGGGCTCGGCCCCGAGGAACTGGCCGACGCACTGGTGGCCGGTGCCGTCAAAGGCACCTCCACCGTGGGTGCGGGCATCGGCGCGGCGGCGATGCTGCCGGTTCCCCCCGCGCTGCCCGCCGAACTGGCGGCCGAGATCATCGGCGTGGCCGCCGTGGAGTTCAAGCTCGTCGCCGAGCTGCACGAGGTCTACGGCCTGCGCGCGCCCGGCGGCATTCGCCAGCGCACCGCCGCGTACCTCGCCTCCTGGGCCGAGGAGCGCGGCATCGACGTGGCCGCCCCGGTCACCGTCAACGCGGCGCTCGGCGTCCAGCTCCGGCGCGAGCTGCGCCAGAAGGTCCTCAAGCGGTCCTTCCGCAATCTGCCCGGCCTGGCGCCCTACATGATCGGCGCGGCCGTCGGCGCCACGACCAATCGGCGCGAGACCAGGAGACTCGCCGAGAAGATCCGCAAGGATCTGCGCGCCCGGCAGCTGACCTGGGAGGCGCTGCCGCTTCCCGAACCGCTTCCGCCGGGCTGACGGGCGAACCGCCTTCGGGGGCCGGCGAGCCCGCCCCGCGCCGTCGTCCCGCTCAGCCCGCCCGTACGGCGTCCAGCGCCGCTGCCAGCCGCTCCGGATGGCGTGTGGAGAGATAGACGTACGGCGTCGGATCGGACGGGTCGGTGACCTCCACCCGCACCGCGGTCCGGATGTACCCCCGCAGCAGCATGAACGCCCGCGGATCGGCCTTGTGCGTGCGCCAGGCCGCCGCCTCGTCCGCGTTCAGCGCCTCGGCGGTGCCCAGGGCCGACACCGGGATCCGGGCGTCCCCCGCGACCAGCGACCCCGCCACCACCCGGACCCGTGCCGAGCCGTACGAACTCACCGCCACGGCCGCCAGCGCCGTCCCGCCGATCAGCCCGCCCACCAGCGGCAGCGTGCCCAAGGGCAGCATGATCAGCCCCAGCGCGACCCCCACCAGGGCCGTCATGAACCACCAGGAACGGGGCGCGGTCAGACGTTCTTCGTAAGGCTGCATGACAGCAAGCTTGGCACGGCGGAGGATCCGCACCTGTCGCGCGGGTAAGGTTCGGCGCTGTGAGTGGAAGAACGACAGCGCTGACGCCGCCGGCCGGGGCGAAACCGCCGGTACGGCACCCCGACGCCCCCGCGCCCGGGGAGCCCTTGGGATCGCACTACGCGCAGTGCTTCGGCTGCGGCGAAGGGCAGCCGCACGGGCTGCAGCTCGCCGTGCGGGCGGGCGAGGGCGTGAGCCTGACCGCCGAGTTCACCGTGCAGACCGCCCACCAGGGCGCGCCGGGCCTGGCCCACGGCGGGGTGCTGACCACGGCGCTGGACGAGGCGATGGGCGCGCTCAGCTGGCTGCTGCGGGTGATCGCGGTGACCGGCCGCCTGGAGACGGACTTCCTCTCACCGGTGCCGGTCGGCACCGTACTGCACCTGGAAGCGCGGGTGACCGCCGTGGACGGGCGCAAGATCTACTCCACCGCGACCGGCCGGATGGGCGGCCCGGACGGACCCGTCGCGGTCCGCGCCGACGCCCTCTTCATCGAGGTGAAGGTCGACCACTTCATCGAGAACGGCCGCGCGGAGGAGATCGACGCGGCACTCGCCGACCCCGACCAGATCCGGGTGGCGCGTGCCTTCGAGGTGAACCCGTGACCGTATGCCCCGCAGGCGGCAGGCCCGTGACCGCGGGCATGGAAGCGAACAGGAGGACGGCGTGACCCGGACGCCCGTCGATGTGTTGATCCGCAGGGTGGACCCCGAGGTGCCCCTGCCCGCGTACGGCCACCCCGGTGACGCGGGCGCGGACCTCGTCACCACCGAGGCCGCCGAGCTCGCCCCTGGTGAGCGGGCGGTGCTGCCGACGGGGGTGTCCATCGCCCTCCCGGACGGGTACGCGGCGTTCGTGCACCCGCGGTCGGGCCTGGCGGCCCGCTGCGGTGTGGCACTGGTGAATGCCCCGGGGACGGTCGATGCCGGGTACCGTGGAGAGATCAAGGTGATCGTGGTCAACCTGGACCCCCGTGCGAACGTGCGGTTCGAGCGGTTCGACCGGATCGCCCAATTGGTCGTCCAACAGGTCGAGAAGGTGCGCTTCCACGAGGTCGCGGAGCTTCCCGGTTCGGCTCGGGCCGACGGGGGCTTCGGGTCCACCGGCGGACATGCCGCCGTGGACGGCTCGACGGGTGGGAATGGATACGCTTCGGTCGGTTCCGACCGGGAAGGACAGTGACGTGTTCGGACGTCGCCGCAAGCGCAGCGAGGAAGACGTCGAGAAGCTCGACGTCGCCGCCGAGGAGTTGGCCGAGGACACCGCGGAGGACGCGGAGGACGCGGCCGTGAGCAGGGTGAGCCTGCCACCGGCGCCGCGCCCCGACGGCCCTTGGGACGTCTCCGAGGTGGCCCGGCCCGCTGAGGGCCGGGTGGACCTCGGGGGGATGTTCGTGCCCGGCGTCGAAGGCATGGAACTGCGGGTGGAGGTCGCGGGGGACGCGATCGTGGCCGCCACCGTGGTGCTGCGGGACAGCGCCGTGCAGCTCCAGGCGTTCGCCGCGCCCAAGAAGGAAGGCATCTGGGGCGAGGTACGGGAAGAGATCGCCGGCGGCATCACCCGGCAGGGCGGCGTCGTGGACGAGGTCGAGGGCCCGCTCGGCTGGGAGCTGCGCGCCCAGGTGCCGGTGCAGCTGCCCGACGGGACCAACGGCGTGCAGATGGTGCGGTTCGTCGGCGTCGACGGCACGCGCTGGTTCCTGCGCGGCGTGATCTCCGGCCAGGGCGCGGTCAAGCCCGAGACCGGGAGCCTGCTGGAGGCGATCTTCCGGGACACCGTGGTGGTCCGCGGCGAGGGCCCGATGGCTCCGCGCGACCCGATCGTCCTCAAGCTTCCCGAGGACGCGCAGATGGTGCCGGACGGCGTGCAGCAGGACGAGGCGCAGGGCTCGCGGTTCGCGGGCGGCGCCGACAGGCTGCAGCGCGGGCCCGAGATCACCGAGGTGCGCTGAGACAAGGCAGAACCGGCCGCGAACGGCCGGAAGCGGCCGTTCCAAGAGGGCCGCACTCCGTGATTCGGAGTGCGGCCCTCTGGCGTTTCCGCAGGTAGAGGCGATCGGCGTATGGATGTCGTCAAGAGCGCGCTAATGGCCGTAAGGGAGCCGTCAACGGCGTTCTTGCGGGGGCGGGCAGACGGTTTCCTTTGGGGGTCCGTTCAACCGAACCTCATCTTGTAGGAGCACCGATGGCCGACGTGGCCTTCGTCGTCACCACGCTCGCGGTCTTCGCGCTGGTGGCATTCGTCGCCAAGGGGGTCTCGAAGCTATGACCGTCGAGAATGTCGTCGGCTTGGTCGTGGCGGTGGCCCTGCTGGGCTACCTGGTCCTCGCCCTTGTCTTCCCGGAGAGGTTCTGAGCACCAATATGAGCCCCGTCCTCGCTGATGTGCTCCAGGTCTCCGCGCTGATCGTCGCGCTGGCCCTGGTCCACCGTCCCCTCGGCGACTTCATGGCCGCCGTCTACACCTCCAAGAAGCACCTGCGTGTAGAGCGGCTGATCTACCGCTGTGTCGGCGCCAACCCCGACGCCGAAATGCGCTGGCCCGCCTACCTCCGCGGCGTCCTGGCGTTCTCCGCGGTCGGTGTCCTGTTCCTCTACGCGCTCCAGCGCTTCCAGGACAAGCTGCCGCTCTCGCTGGGCTTCAAGGCGATCACCCCGGATCAGGCGTTCAACACCGCCGCGTCCTTCGTCTCGAACACCAACTGGCAGTCCTACTCGGGCGAGTCGGCCATGGGCCACCTCGTCCAGACCGGCGGCCTCGCGGTCCAGAACTTCGTGTCGGCGGCCGTCGGCATGGCGGTCGCGATCGCGCTCGTACGCGGCTTCGCCCGCTCCCGCACCGGCGACCTCGGCAACTTCTGGGCCGACCTGGTCCGCGGCGTCGTGCGGATCCTCGTCCCGATCTCCGTGGTCGCGGCGATCCTGCTGGTCGCGGCCGGCGCGGTGCAGAACTTCTCGGACGTCCACCAGATCACCACGCTCACCGGCGACAAGCAGAGCATCACCGGTGGCGCGGTCGCCTCGCAGGAGGCCATCAAGGACCTGGGCACCAACGGCGGCGGCTTCTACAACGCCAACTCCGCGCACCCGTTCGAGAACCCCAACGGCTTCTCCAACCTGCTCACGATCTTCCTGCTGCTGGTGATCCCGTTCTCGCTGCCCCGCACCTTCGGCAAGATGGTCGGCAGCGTGAAGCAGGGCTACGCCGTCGTCGCGGCCATGGGCATCATCTGCTTCGGCGCGGTCATCGCCGTGACCGTCACGGAGTTCGCGCATCCGGGCACCGCCTCGCAGCTGGCCGGCGGCGCCATGGAGGGCAAGGAGCAGCGGTTCGGTGAGGGCGCCTCCTCGCTGTTCTCGGTCGCCACGACCATGACCTCGACCGGTTCGGTCAACTCCTTCCACGACTCGTTCGAGGGGCTCAGCGGCGGTGTGCTGCTGCTCGGCATGATGCTCGGCGAGATCGCGCCCGGCGGCGTCGGCTCCGGCCTCTACGGCATGCTGGTCATGGCCATCATCGCGGTCTTCATCGCGGGCCTCATGGTCGGCCGTACGCCCGAGTACCTCGGGAAGAAGATCGGCACCCGCGAGATCAAGCTCGCCGCCTGCTACATCCTCGTCACCCCGGCGCTGGTGCTCACCGGCACCGCACTGGCGATGGCGCTGGGCAAGGGCGAGAGCTCCATGACCAACACCGGTGCGCACGGCTTCTCCGAGGTGCTGTACGCCTACACCTCGGCGTCGAACAACAACGGCAGCGCGTTCGCCGGATTCGTGGCCAACACGGAGTACCACAACACCGCGCTGGGCCTGTGCATGCTGCTCGGCCGCTTCATCCCCATGGTGTTCGTCCTGGCGCTGGCCGGCTCGCTGGCCGAGCAGAAGCCGGTCCCGGCCACCGTGGGCACGCTGCGCACCGAGAAGCCGCTGTTCACCGGGCTGCTGGTGGGGGCGATCCTGATCATCACCGGCCTCACCTTCTTCCCGGCCCTGGCGCTCGGTCCGCTCGCTGAGGGGCTCTCGGTATGAACACTGAAGTAACCAAAGAGGAGCCTCGCTCCATGTCCACCACGCAAGCCCCGACCACCGCGCCGCACCAGGACGTGCCCACCGGGCACAAGCCGGAGGGTGGCCGGGTGGGCGGCGGGCTCTTCGACCCCAGCCAGCTGGTCAAGTCCCTGCCGGACGCCTTCCGCAAGCTCGACCCGCGGGTGATGGTCAAGGCCCCGGTGATGTTCGTCGTAGAGATCGGCTCGGTGCTCACCACCGTGCTGGCGGTCAAGGACCCGGGCGACTGGTTCGGCTGGGCCATCACGGCGTGGCTGTGGCTGACCGTGATCTTCGCCAACCTGGCGGAGGCGGTCGCCGAGGGCCGCGGCAAGGCCCAGGCCGACACCCTGCGCAAGGCCAAGACCGACACCGTCGCCCGCCGGCTGTCCAAGGACGGCACGAGCGAGGAGCAGGTGCCGGGCACCCAGCTGCGCGTCGGCGACCTGGTGGTCTGCGAGGCGGGCGACATCATCCCCGGCGACGGTGACGTCGTCGAGGGTGTCGCGTCCGTCGACGAGTCCGCGATCACCGGTGAGTCGGCTCCGGTCATCCGTGAGTCCGGTGGCGACCGGTCCGCGGTCACCGGCGGTACGAAGGTGCTGTCCGACCGCATCGTCATCAAGATCACGACGAAGCCCGGCGAGACCTTCATCGACCGGATGATCAACCTGGTCGAGGGCGCCGCGCGGCAGAAGACGCCGAACGAGATCGCGCTGAACATCCTGCTCGCCTCGCTCACGATCATCTTCCTGCTCGCGACCGTCACCCTGCAGCCCTTCGCGGTCTACGCCGACGCCGAGCAGTCGCTGATCGTGCTGACCGCGCTGCTGGTCTGCCTGATCCCGACCACCATCGGCGCGCTGCTGTCCGCGATCGGCATCGCCGGCATGGACCGCCTGGTCCAGCGCAACGTCCTGGCGATGTCCGGGCGCGCGGTCGAGGCGGCGGGCGACGTCTCCACGCTGCTGCTGGACAAGACCGGCACCATCACGTACGGCAACCGCCAGGCGGCCGAGTTCGTGCCCGTCAAGGGCACCACGGCCGCAGAGGTGGCGGACGCCGCCCAGCTCTCCTCGCTCGCCGACGAGACGCCCGAGGGCCGCTCGATCGTCGTCCTGGCCAAGGAGAAGTACGGCCTGCGCGAGCGCCACGAGGGCGAGCTCGTGGGTGCCGAGTGGGTGCCGTTCACCGCGCAGACCCGCATGTCGGGCGTCGACCTCGTCGAGGACGGCGTGTCCCGCAGGGTCCGCAAGGGCGCGACCGCCTCGCTCATCACGTGGGTCAAGGAGCGCGGCGGCACGGTCGCGGCCGACGCCGACGAGCTCGCCAACCAGATCTCGCAGGCCGGCGGCACCCCGCTGCTGGTCGCCGTCGAGGACGACAAGGGCGCCCGCGTCCTGGGCGTCATCCACCTCAAGGACGTCGTCAAGGACGGCATGCGGGAGCGGTTCGAGGAACTGCGCCGCATGGGCATCAAGACCGTCATGATCACGGGTGACAACCCGCTGACCGCCAAGGCGATCGCCGACGAGGCGGGCGTGGACGACTTCCTCGCGGAGGCCACGCCCGAGGACAAGATGGCGCTCATCAAGCGGGAGCAGGCGGGCGGCAAGCTCGTCGCCATGACCGGTGACGGCACGAACGACGCGCCCGCGCTGGCCCAGGCGGACGTCGGCGTGGCCATGAACACCGGCACCTCGGCCGCCAAGGAGGCCGGGAACATGGTGGACCTGGACTCCAACCCGACCAAGCTGATCGAGATCGTGGAGATCGGCAAGCAGCTGCTCATCACGCGCGGCGCGCTGACCACCTTCTCGATCGCCAACGACGTCGCGAAGTACTTCGCGATCATCCCGGCGATGTTCGCCAGCTTCGAGGGCCTGGAGGGCCTCGACAAGCTGAACATCATGCAGCTGGGGTCGGCGCAGTCCGCGATCCTGTCCGCGGTCGTCTTCAACGCGCTGGTGATCATCGCGCTCGTGCCGCTCGCCCTGAAGGGCGTGCGCTACCGGCCGGTCAGCGCGGACAAGATGCTCCGCCGCAACCTGGGCATCTACGGCCTGGGCGGCCTGATCGCGCCGTTCATCGGCATCAAGCTCATCGACCTGATCATTTCTGCGATCCCCGGGATCGGGTGACCCTCATGATGAAATCCGTACAGAGCACCACCCGGCTGGTGGTGGCCGCGTTCCGCGCGCTGCTGGTACTCACCGTGGTCACGGGCGTGCTCTACCCGCTCGTCATCACGGGCGTCGCCCAGGGCGCGTTCCACGACAAGGCCAACGGCTCCATGATCAAGGTGGACGGCAAGGAGGTCGGGTCCAAGCTGATCGGCCAGACCTACAACCTGCCCGCCAAGGAGGGGGAGGAGCCGAAGCCGGACCCGAAGTTCTTCCAGGGGCGGCCGTCCAACAGCGGCTACGACCCGCTGACCACGGGCTCCAGCCAGCTCGGCACCAGTGACTCGGATCTGGTCGGGATGGTGCGCAAGGCCAAGGCGCAGGTCGCGGACTTCAACAAGGTGGAGGAGTCCGACGTCCCCAAGGACGCGGTCACCGGCTCCTCCTCGGCCATCGACCCGCACATCTCCAAGAAGTACGCGGAGATCCAGATCAAGCGCGTCGCCAAGCACAACGGCCTGACCGAGGCGCAGGTCGAGCAGCTGGTGAAGGACAACACCGAGGGCCGCACCGCCGGCTTCCTCGGCGAGCCGCACGTCAACGTGCTCAAGCTCAACATCGCGGTGCAGAAGCTCGCCAAGAGCTGATCGCCCGGCGCCAAGAGCTGACCGCCCGACGGTCCGGCGGCCCGTGGCCCCCCGTACGAGGGGCGCCACGGGCCGCTCCCGTTTGCGGGCGGGGCAGCGGGAAGGGCACGTCAGGACTGTGTCAATACCGCCGTACCGCTGCCCCCGTGTCTCATTTGTCCGCTCCCTGGGCCGTAGAGTCGAGGTTGCATATTCGATAGGCAGGGCGGTCTACCGGCCCAAGCACGAAAATGGGGCCCATGGGACGCGGCAAACTTCGGATCTACCTCGGTGCGGCACCAGGCGTCGGGAAGACCTATTCGATGCTGTCGGAAGGCCACCGGCGGGTCGAGCGGGGCACGGACCTCGTCGTCGCGCTGGTCGAGCACCACGACCGCCCCCGCACCGAGGTCATGCTGCACGGGCTGGAGGAGGTGCCGCGCCGCGCGATGGAGTACCGGGGGACCACCTTCACCGAGATGGACGTGGACGCCGTCCTCGCCCGCCGCCCCGCCGTCGCGATCGTCGACGAACTGGCCCACACCAACGTCCCCGGCTCCCGCAACACCAAGCGCTGGCAGGACATCGAAGAGCTGCTCCAGGCCGGCATCGACGTCATCTCCACCGTCAACATCCAGCACCTCGAATCGCTGGGCGACGTGGTGGAGTCCATAACGGGCGTCCGCCAGCGCGAGACCGTGCCCGACGAGGTGGTCCGCCGCGCCGACCAGATCGAGCTGGTCGACATGTCGCCCCACGCGCTGCGCCGCCGCATGGCCCACGGCAACATCTACAAGCCGGACAAGATCGACGCGTCGCTCTCCAACTACTTCCGGCCCGGCAACCTCACCGCCCTGCGCGAACTGGCGCTGCTGTGGACCGCCGACCGGGTCGACGAGTACCTCCAGCAGTACCGCGCCGACCACCGGGTCTCCACCATCTGGAGTGCCCGTGAGCGCATCGTCGTCGGCCTCACCGGAGGCCCCGAGGGCCGCACCCTCATCCGCCGCGCCGCCCGCATGGCCGCCAAGGGCGCCGGCGGCGAGATCCTCGCCGTCTACATCGCCCGCAGCGACGGGCTGACCTCCGCCTCCCCGAAGGAGCTGGCCGTCCAGCGGACCCTCGTGGAGGACCTCGGCGGAACCTTTCACCACGTCATCGGCGAGGACATCCCGCACGCGCTGCTGGAGTTCGCACGCGGCGTCAACGCCACCCAGATCGTGCTCGGCTCCAGCCGCCGCAAGGCATGGCAGTACATCTTCGGGCCGGGCGTCGGCGCCACCGTGGCGCGGGACTCAGGACCGGACCTGGACGTTCACATCGTCACCCATGACGAGGTCGCCAAGGGCCGCGGCCTGCCCGTCGCCCGCCGCGCCCGGCTCGGCCGGCCCCGCATCGTCGCCGGCTGGCTGGTCGGCATGGTCGGCCCCGTCCTCCTCTCACTGCTCCTCACCGGCATCAACGCCAACCCCGACGCCTACGACTCCGGGCCGGGCTTCGCCAACGAGGTGCTGCTGTTCCTGTTCATCAACGTGGTGGCGGCGCTGCTGGGCGGCATGCTGCCCGCCCTGGCCTCCGCGGCCTTCGGCTCCCTGCTGCTCAACTACTACTTCACCCCGCCCACCCGCACGCTGACGATCCAGGACCCGAAGAACATCGTCGCGATCGTGATCTTCTTCGCGGTCGCCGCCCTGGTCGCGTCCGTCGTCGGCACCGCCGCCCGCCGCACCCACCAGGCCGCCCGGCTGCGCGCCGAGTCCGAGGTGCTCTCCTTCCTCGCGGGCAGCGTGCTGCGCGGGGAGACCAGCCTGGAGGCGCTGCTGGAGCGGGTCCGGGAGACCTTCGGTATGGACTCGGTGGCGCTGCTGGAGCGCACCAGCGAGGTCGAGCCCTGGACCTGCGCGGGCAGCGCGGGCAGCGGCGACGCCCCGCCGCCGGTACGGCCCGAGGACGCCGACGTCGACATGCCGGTCGGCGACAACATGGCCCTGGCGCTCAGCGGCCGGGTGCTGCCCGCCGAGGACCGCCGGGTGCTCGCCGCCTTCGCCGCCCAGGCCGTCGTCGTACTGGACCGCCAGCGGCTGGTCGGCCAGGCCGAGCGCGCCCACGAGCTGGCCGAGGGCAACCGGATCCGCACCGCCCTGCTGGCCGCCGTCAGCCACGACCTGCGGACCCCGCTCGCCGGCATCAAGGCGGCCGTCACCTCGCTGCGCTCGGACGACGTCGCCTGGTCGGAGGAGGACGAGGCGGAGCTGCTGGAGGGGATCGAGGAGGGCGCCGACCGTCTGGACCACCTGGTCGGCAACCTCCTGGACATGTCCCGGCTCCAGACCGGCACCGTCACCCCGCTGATCCGCGAGGTCGATCTGGACGAGGTGGTCCCGATGGCCCTCGTCGGCGTCCCGGAGGGCAGCGTCAGCCTCGACATCCCCGAGGCGCTGCCGATGGTCGCCGTGGACCCCGGCCTGCTGGAGCGCAGCGTCGCCAACATCGTCGAGAACGCCGTCAAGTACAGCCCCGCGGACACCCCGGTCCTGGTCAAGGCCAGCGCCCTGGGCGAGCGGGTGGAGCTGCGCGTCGCCGACCGCGGTCCCGGCGTCCCCGACAGCGCCAAGGACCGCATCTTCGAACCCTTCCAGCGGTACGGCGACGCCCCGCGCGGCGCCGGGGTCGGCCTCGGCCTCGCCGTCGCCCGGGGCTTCGCCGAGGCGATGGGCGGCCAGCTCACAGCCGAGGACACCCCCGGCGGCGGGATGACCATGGTCCTCACCCTCCAGGCCGCACCGGGCCGGCCGCCGGCCCGCCCCGACCTCCCGGCCCAGGTCACCACGTGACCGGCCGCAACCGAGACGACAACAGACCAGAAGGGCAGGCCGCCGAATGAACCGGGTGCTCGTGGTGGACGACGAGCCGCAGATCGTACGCGCCCTCGTGATCAACCTGAAGGCGCGCAAGTACGAGGTGGACGCCGCCCCCGACGGCGCGACGGCCCTCCAGCTCGCCGCCGCCCGCCACCCCGACGTGGTCGTCCTCGACCTGGGCCTGCCCGACATGGACGGCGTCGAGGTGATCAAGGGGCTGCGCGGCTGGACCAGGGTCCCGATCCTGGTGCTCTCCGCGCGTCACACCTCCGACGAGAAGGTCGAGGCGCTGGACGCGGGGGCCGACGACTACGTCACCAAGCCGTTCGGCATGGACGAGCTGCTGGCGCGGCTGCGCGCCGCTGTGCGCCGCGCCGAGCCCACCGGGCAGAGCGACGACGCGGTGGTGATCAAAACCGACAGCTTCAGCGTCGACCTGGCCGCCAAGAAGGTCCACCGCGGTGACCGCGACGTCCGGCTGACCCCCACCGAGTGGCATCTGCTGGAGGTGCTGGTCCGCAACACCGGCCGGCTGGTCAGCCAGAAGCAGCTGCTCCAGGAGGTCTGGGGGCCCTCGTACGGGACCGAGACCAACTACCTGCGCGTCTACATGGCGCAGCTGCGCCGCAAGCTGGAGGCCGATCCCTCCCACCCGCGGCACTTCATCACGGAGCCGGGGATGGGGTACCGCTTCGAGGGGTGAGCCGCACCGGCCGGGGGTCCGGGGGTTGCCCCCGGGAGATTCAGTATCACGGAGCCGGGGATGGGCTACCGCTTCGAGGGGTGAGCCGGGGCCCAGGAGGGGTTCCCGCGTTCGAGGGGTAGCCCGCGCGGGGGACCCCGGTACGCTGACCGTATGAGTGCCGTACCCCGAACCGACAAGCCCGCCGGGCGTTTCCGGCGCATGCTCGACCGGTTGTCGAGCTCCCAGGAGGAGCTCCACTCCGCCGAGCTGGAGCAGGACGCGGAGGCCACGGGCTGCACCAAGATAGGCGAGTGCGGTGACCGGCAGATCGTCAAGGTGACCGGTACACTGCGCACGGTCACGCTGCGGCCGCGGGCCGGGGTGCCCGCGCTGGAGGCGGAGCTCTTCGACGGCACCGCCGCCCTGGACGTGGTGTGGCTGGGCCGGCGCTCCATCATCGGGATAGAGCCGGGCCGCAAGCTGATAGCCACCGGCCGTATCTCCATGAGCCACGGGCGCCGGGTGCTGTTCAACCCCAAGTACGAGCTCCGACCGCTCGGACAGGAGTGACGGGTGACGTCTGAAGGCAAGCAGGCCCTGACCGACACCGACCAGGACGCCGCGGCCGCCGCCGCGCAGAGCAGGGCGGCGGCCGACACCGCGCTGCTGGAGGCGTTCGGCGGGGTGCGGGGGATGGTCGACACGACCGTTCCCGGTCTGGTCTTCGTCCTGCTCTACACCATCAAGCGGGACATCCATCTGGCGGCCATCGCCGCGCTCGCGCTGACCATGCTGCTCGCGGTCGCCCGGCTGGTGCGCAAGGAGACCCTCAAGCACGCCTTCAGCGGCGTCTTCGGGGTGGCCTTCGGCGCGATCTTCGCGATGATGTCCGGGGACGCCAAGAACTTCTACCTGCCCGGCATGCTCTACACGCTGGGCCTGGCGATCGCCTACATCCTCTCGGCGATCTTCCGCTTCCCGCTGATCGGGGTGCTGCTCGGCCCGATGCTCAAGGAGAACCTCTCCTGGCGCACCCGCAATCCGGGGCGGTTCCGCGCGTACACCAAGGCCACGTGGGCATGGGGTCTGATCCTGCTGGCGAAGTCGGCGATCCTCTTCCCGCTCTACTGGTGGGGCGACGCCACACAGCTGGGCTGGGTCAAGGTGGCGCTGGGCATCCCGCCGTTCCTGCTGTGCGTCTACCTGACCTGGATCTTCCTGGCCAAGGCGCCGCCGCCGATCGACGTCATCGCCGAGATGGAGGCGGAGGAGCAGGCCGAGCGGGAGCGCGAGCGCACGGCGCGCGCCCAGGTCGAGACCTCCTGACCGAGGTCCCAGCCCGGACACGGTCCTCAAACGGCGGACTCCCCCCAGCCGCAGCCGGGGGGAGTCCGCCGTTTCGGTACGCCTACGCGGGCGTCACTCGGCGGCTTCCTCGCGCTGGACCGACAGCAGGTCCTCCAGCTGCTCCTCGCGCGCCGGGGCCGCCACGAACAGCAGCTCGTCACCCGCCTCCAGCACATCGTCCTTGCTGGGGGTCAGCACCCGCGTGCCGCGGATGATCGTGACCAGGCTGGTGTCCTCGGGCCACGCCACCTCGCCGACCCGGGTGCCCGCCAGCGCCGCCTCCGGCGGCAGCGTCAGCTCCACCAGGTTCGCGTCGCCGTGGCTGAAGCGCAGCAGCCGCACCAGGTCGCCGACGCTCACCGCCTCCTCGACCAGGGCGGACATCAGACGCGGCGTGGAGACGGCGACGTCGACGCCCCAGGACTCGTTGAACAGCCACTCGTTCTTGGGGTTGTTCACCCGGGCCACCACCCGCGGCACGCCGTACTCGGTCTTCGCCAGCAGCGAGACGACCAGGTTCACCTTGTCGTCGCCGGTCGCCGCGATGACGACGTTGCAGCGCTGCAACGCTGCCTCGTCGAGCGAGGTGATCTCGCACGCGTCGGCCAGCAGCCACTCGGCCTGCGGTACCCGTTCCACCGAGATGGCGGTCGGCGCCTTGTCGATGAGGAGCACCTCATGACCGTTCTCCAGGAGCTCACCCGCGATGGAGCGGCCCACCGCGCCGGCCCCGGCAATGGCAACCCTCATCACGCTTCCTCCGGCCCTGCCGCGAACGCGGCCTCGACCTTCTCGACCTCGTCCGAGCGCATCATCACGTGCACGAGATCGCCCTCCTGCAGCACCGTCTGCGAGGTCGGCAGCATCGCCTCGCCCAGGCGGGTGAGGAACGCCACCCGCACCCCGGTCTCCTCCTGCAGCCTGCTGACCTTGTGCCCGACCCAGGACGGCGCGGCGTGCACCTCGGCGAGCTGCACTCCGCCGCTCGGGTCGCGCCACAGCGGCTCCGCGCCCGAGGGCAGCAGCCGCCGCAGCATCTGGTCGGCGGTCCAGCGCACCGTGGCCACGGTGGGGATGCCGAGCCGCTGGTAGACCTCGGCGCGGCGAGGGTCGTAAATACGGGCCGCGACGTTCTCCACGCCGAACATCTCCCGGGCCACCCGGGCCGCGATGATGTTGGAGTTGTCGCCGCTGCTGACCGCGGCGAACGCGCCGGCCTCCTCGATGCCCGCCTCGCGCAGGGTGTCCTGGTCGAAGCCGACGCCGGTCACCCGGCGGCCGCCGAACCCGGCGCCCAGCCGGCGGAAGGCCGTGGGGTCCTGGTCGACGACGGCGACCGTGTGCCCCTGCGCCTCCAAGGTCTGGGCGAGCGCGGCGCCCACCCTGCCGCAGCCCATGATCACGATGTGCATGGCCTGTCTACCCCGCACTCCTGGTCGGCCCGCTGATTCCGGTAAACAACCCGTTCACATCTTCCTTCTGTGCTTTCCGCATGTCTGGGTCCACCGTAGCGGCAACCCCCGGCCGGGGATCCGTCGCGTCGCGGGGCCGCCCGTCCGCCCGCCAATTGCCTCACGGGTTCGCAAATAGTTACGGCGAGCGGACGCATGGTCACCGGCGTGGCTAGGATGATCGCCGTATTCCGCTTCTGGACTCCTGTACGCCCCCGTCCATGAGGAACTGATGACAGATCACATATCGGAGGTGATGGTCTGGTGCCTGGCCGCGGTCCTGCTCGTCGTCCTGGTCCTGCTGCTGCGCCAGCACCGCATCACCGCCGCCGTGCGCCAGCGAACCGCCGTTCTGGAAGGCAGCCTCCAGGCACGTGACGAGGAGCTCCAGCACCTGGTCGCGGCCCGCCTCCCGGCCGTCGTCGACGCGCTGAGCCAGCCGGGTCCGCTGCCCGGACTGAGGGACGGACGGCTCGCCGGAACGGCGTACGCGCAGAGCCTCCAGACGCTCCTCGACCTCTTCGCCCAGGCGGGGGAGAAGGCCCAGGCGAAGGCCGATGCCTCGGCGAAGGCGGCACTGAAGGCGTCCATGCGGGCGCTCCAGGGGCTCGCGCACGAGCAGCAGCTGTCCATCTCCGACATGCAGGACCGGCACGACAACCCCGATGTGCTCCGCGACCTGCTGGAGATCGACCACGCGAACTCCCAGTTCGGACGGCGCGCCCAGGCCATCGCCGTGCTGTGCGGCTCGTGGCCCGGCCGGCAGCGGGCCGCCTCCCCCCTCACGGACGTGGTACGGGGCGCCAAGTCCCGTATCCGCGACTACCGCCGGGTCCAGGTGCACAGCCAGATCGACATCGCCGTCGCCAGCCGCGCCGTCGAGCCGGTGGTGCTCGCGGTCGCCGAGCTGCTCGACAACGCCGCCCGCCACTCGCAGCCGAACACCACCGTCGAGGTCAGCCTGCAGCCGGTGCACAACGGCGCCTGCGTGGTGATCGACGACGCGGGCGTCGGCATGGACGGCCAGGAGGCGCAGCGGGCCACCGCCCATCTGACCGGCCGCCGCCCGGTGGACGTCGCCCGGCTCGGCGACCCGCCGCAGTTCGGCTTCCCGGTGATCGGCGTGCTCGCCGCCCGGTACGGCTTCAGCGTCTCGGTCGACACCCGCTCGCCGTACGGGGGTGTACGCGCGGTGCTGTTCCTGCCCAGCGCGCTGCTCACCCATCTGGACCCGGACGGACCCCGCACCATGCCCGCCACCGCCCCGCCCGCGGCCGACTCCCCCAGACTCCGTCCGGGGGGACCCCCAGCGGCCCCCCAGGCCGCCCAGCCGTCCCAGCCGCAGCCCCGGTCGCAGCCCCAGCCCCCGGCCGCGGCCCGCCCGGCGGCGCCCGAGCCCCGGACCCCGCTGGGCCACCCGGAGGTGGGCGACGACGTGCCCCGTACATACCCGTCGACGGCCGGCGGGCTGCCCAAGCGCCGCCGCCGCCAACCGGCCGCGGGGCAGCAGCAGGTGGACGACTGGCCGACGGCCGACGGGCAGCAGGCCGCGGCCGAGCCCGACACCGGTTCGCACCGCATCCGCTCGGCGGAGGAGACCGCCCGGCGCATGGGGGCCTTCGCACGCGGCACCCGGTCGGGCCGCGCGGAGTCCCGAGACGACGCAGCCCCCCACCACGACGAAGGGAATCGCCAGGCATGAACGACCACATGAACAACGAGCTGGGCTGGATGCTCGACGAGGTCGTGAGGATGCCGGAGGCGCGGCACGCGATCCTGCTCTCCGCGGACGGCATGCTCCGCAGCCACTCCGAGGGCATCGACCGGGACGAGGCCGAGCGCCAGGCCGCCGCGCTCTCCGGACTCCAGTCGATCAGCCGCAGCACCTCCGAGTTCTGTGACCACGAGGAGACGCCCTGGCGGCAGACGCTGGTCGAGTTCGCCGGCGGCTACGTGTTCCTCATAGCCGCCGGCCCCGGCGCCTACCTCGCCGTCTCCGCCACCGAGGACGTGGACATGGAGGCCGTCACCTACCGGATGCAGAAGCTGGTCGACCGGCTCGGCAAGGAACTGACCAGCCCACCGCGGCAGAACACCACCTGGCTCGGCAGCCCGGCATGACCCCGCCGCGGAAGCGCGAGGAACGAGGGCTGGTCCGGCCGTACGTCGTCACCGACGGCCGCGCCCACCCGACCCGTAACACGTTCGACCTGGTCACGCTGGTGATGGCGCACGGAGACCGGCCGCTGGCCGGGCTCAGCCCCGAGAAGCGCAAGCTGATGGAGCTGTGCCTGGGCGGAGCCCTGTCCGTCGCCGAGATCGCCGGCCACCTGCGGCTGTCCGTCAGCGTCACCAAGGTCCTGCTCGGCGACCTCGTGGACAGCGGCCACATCACCACCCGGTCCCCCATCCCCTCGGCGCGACTGCCCGAGGCCCAGCTCCTGCAGGAGGTGCTCGATGGACTCCGTGCTCGCCTCTGACTCCGGCGTCTATCTGCGGCAGACGGTGCGGACGGCGGTCAAGCTCCTGGTCGTCGGGCACTTCGCGGTCGGCAAGACGACCTTCGTCGGCTCGCTGTCCGAGATCAAGCCGCTGCGTACCGAGGAGACGATGACGCAGGCCGGCGCGCTCGTCGACGACCTCGCCGGCATCAAGGACAAGACGACCACCACGGTCGCCATGGACTTCGGCCGACTCACCCTCAGCGACTCACTCGTGCTGTACCTGTTCGGCGCCCCCGGACAGCAGCGCTTCACCCGGCTGTGGCAGGACATGACCCGCGGCGCGCTGGGCGCCCTGGTGCTCGCCGACACCCGCCGCCTGGAGCAGTCCTTCGACGTCATGGGCCTGCTGGAGGAGCACGGGCTGCCCTACGCCGTCGCCGTCAACCACTTCGACGGCGCGCCGGCGCACTCCGAGGCCGAGATCCGCGAGGCCCTCGACCTTCTTCCGGAGACCCCGCTGGTCACCTGCGACGCCCGTGACCGCGTCTCCTCCACCCAGGCGCTGATCTCCCTCGTCCAGTACCTGCACGCCCGTACCACCCAGGAGCCCGTGTGACCTTCTCCCCCGACACCGGTGCCGTGCCGCCACCCGGCTGCCCCGCGCACACGGGCGGCACCGGCCACGCCGCGCGCGAGCCGTTGTACGGCCCCGAGTTCGCCGCCGACCCGCACGCCGTCTACGCCCGGCTGCGGCAGTACGGGCCGACCGCGCCGGTCGAACTCGCCCCCGGCGTGCACGCCACCTTGGTGACCGGCTACCAGGCCGCCCTCGAAGTGCTGCGCAGCCCCGAGAAGTTCGCCAAGGACGCCCGGCGCTGGAAGGCGCTGGCCGACGGCCGGGTCGCCCCGGACAACCCGGTCGTGCCGATGATGCACTACCGCCCCAACTGCCTGTTCAACGACGGCGAGACGCACGCCAGGCTGCGCCAGCCGGTCACCGACAGTCTGGACCGGGTGGACCCCAACGCCCTGCGCGGCTATGTCGAGCGTAGCGCCGACACCCTCATCGACCGGTTCGCCCCCACCGGGGAGGCGGACCTGCTCGGCGACTATGCCAAGGTCCTGCCGCTCCAGGTCTTCCAGCAGCTCTTCGGCTGCCCGCCCGCGCTCGGCGAGCGGCTGGTCAAGGGCATGTCGGGGATCTTCGACGGGGTCGACGCCGAGCGCGCCAACGCGCTGCTCACCGAGACGTGCATCGAGCTGATCTCGCTCAAGCGCCGGCAGCCGGGCGCCGACATCACCTCCTGGATGCTGGCCCACCCGGTGCGGCTGACCGACGAGGAGATGATCCACCAGCTCGTCGTCCTCATGGGCGCCGGAACCGAGCCCCAGCAGAACCTGATCACCAACGCGCTGCGGCTGCTGCTCTCCGACGACCGCTTCGCGGGCGACCTGTCCGGCGGCAGCCTGCCGGTCGACGACGCGCTGGACGAGGTGCTCTGGCTGGACCCGCCGATGGCCAACTACGCCATCCACTACCCCGTGCACGACCTGGACTTCGGGGGCGTACGGCTGCTGGAGGGCGAGCCGGTCGTGATCAGCCTCGCCGCCGCCAACAACGACCCCGCCCTCGTCTCCGACCACCGCGCGGGCAACCGCGCCCACCTGGCCTGGAGCGCCGGACCGCACACCTGCCCCAGCAAGGACGCGGCCCGGCTGATCGCGGCGGTCGCGGTGGAGAAGCTGCTGGACCGGATCCCCGACATCGAGCTCGCCGTCCCGGCGGACCAGCTGACCTGGCGGCCCGGCCCCTTCGCCCGCGCCCTCGCCGCGCTGCCCGTCCGCTTCCCCCCGGTGCCCCTGACCGTGACGACGCCGCTGCCGACGCAGGTGTCGGCACCCGAGGCCGTACCCGCGCGCGACCACATCGACCCCACATCTGGAGACAGCCGATGGAACGCCAGTCAAGCCAGTCAGGCCCCGTCCAGTCAGGCCCCGTCGTCATCGACCCCACAGGGCGCGACATCCACGCCGAGGCAGCCCGGATCCGCGCCCAGGGGCCCGCGACGCCTGTGGAGCTCCCTGGCGGCGTGGTGGCATGGGCGATAAGCCGCCAGTCGCTGCTGAAGGAACTGCTCACCGACCCGCGCGTCTCCAAGGACCCGCGGCAGCACTGGCCCACCTGGATCAACGGCGAGGTCTCACCCGAGTGGCCGCTGTTCACCTGGGTCGCCGTGCAGAACATGTTCACCGCGTACGGCCCCGACCACAGGCGGCTGCGCACCCTGGTCGCCAAGGCGTTCACCGCCCGCCGCACCGCCGCCCTGCGGCCCCGTATCGAGGAGATGACCGCCGAGCTTCTCGACACCCTGGCGGCCACCCCGTCCGGTGAGGCGGCTGACCTGCGCGAGGGATACGCGTACCCCATCCCGATCCAGGTGATCTGCGAGCTGTTCGGCATCGACGACCAGGAGACCCGGGAGGGGCTGCGGCGCTGCGTCGACAGCATCTTCCACACCTCCGCCGATCCGGAGGAGGTCACCCGCACCTACGAGCAGATGTACGTCATCATCGGCGGCGTGATCGCCCACAAGCGCGAGCACCCGGGCGACGACCTCACCAGCGGGCTGATCGCGGCCCGCGACGAGGACGGCGACTCCCGGCTCACCGAGCAGGAGCTGGCCGACACCCTGCTCCTGCTGATCAGCGCCGGGCACGAGACCACCGTCAACCTGCTCGACAACGCCATCCACGCCCTGCTCACCCACCCCGACCAGCTGGAGCTCGTCCGGTCCGGGCAGGCGAGCTGGGACGATGTGATCGACGAGACACTGCGCGTCCAGGCGCCGGTGGCCAACCTGCCGCTGCGCTACGCCGTGGAGGACATCGAGCTCGACGGCGGCGTGGTGCTGCGCAAGGGCGACGCGATCGTCGCCGCCTACGCCGCCGCGGGCCGCGACCCGGAGCTGCACGGCGAGGACGCCGACCGCTTCGACCTCACCCGCAAGCTCAAGGACCACCTGGCCTTCGGGCACGGCGTGCACTTCTGCCTGGGGGCGCCGCTGGCCAGGCTGGAGGCGCAGATCGCGCTCCCGGCGCTGTTCGAGCGCTTCCCCGGACTGCGGCTCGCCGCGCCGCCGGAGGGGCTCGCCCCGGTGGAGTCGTTCATCTCCAACGGGCACCGCACGCTGCCCGCCCGGCTGAGCTGACCCGGACCCTCACGCGGCTCCCGCCCGCCGCCCGCACGGGCGGCGGGCGGGACCTCGTTTGACTGATGGTCTTGACGACCGCTTAACATCCTCTCTTGTGTCCAAACTGACCGACGTACCGAAACGGATTCTGATCGGCCGGGCGCTGCGCAGCGACAAGCTGGGAGAAACGCTCCTCCCCAAGCGCATCGCCCTCCCGGTCTTCGCGTCCGACCCACTGTCCTCCGTGGCGTACGCGCCGGGCGAGGTGCTCCTCGTCCTGTCCGTGGCGGGTGTGTCGGCCTACAGCTACAGTCCCTGGATCGCCGTCGCGGTCGTCGTGCTGATGTTCACGGTCGTCGCCTCGTACCGCCAGAACGTCCGCGCCTACCCCAGCGGCGGCGGTGACTACGAGGTCGCCACCACCAACCTCGGGCCCAAGGCCGGCCTGACCGTGGCCAGCGCCCTGCTGGTCGACTACGTGCTCACCGTGGCCGTGTCGATCTCCTCCGGCGTGGAGAACCTCGGCTCCGCCATCCCGTTCTTCATCGAGCACAAGACGCTGTGCGCGATAGGCATCATCGTCCTGCTGACGCTGATGAACCTGCGGGGCGTAAAGGAATCCGGCAAGCTCTTCGCCATCCCGACCTACGTCTTCGTCGCGGGCGTCTTCCTGCTGCTGGCCTGGGGCGCCTACCGCGGTCTGGTCTCCGGGGACGGGATGAAGGCCCCCACCGCCGACTACGAGATCCACCCCGAGCAGACCGGGCTGGCCGGCTTCGCGCTCGTCTTCCTGATGCTGCGCGCCTTCTCCTCCGGCTGTGCGGCGCTCACCGGCGTCGAGGCCATCAGCAACGGCGTGCCCGCCTTCCGCAAGCCCAAGAGCAAGAACGCGGCGACCACGCTGGCGCTGATGGGCGGCCTGGCCGTCACCATGTTCTGCGGCATCATCGCGCTGGCCATGGCCACCGATGTGAAGATGGCCGAGAACCCGGCCCACGACCTGCTCAAGGACGGCACCCCGGTCGGCGCGGACTACACCCAGGACCCGGTCATCTCGCAGGTCGCGGCCGCCGTCTTCGGCGACGGGACCTTCCTGTTCATCCTGCTCGCCACCGCCACCGCGCTGGTGCTGTTCCTGGCCGCCAACACCGCGTACAACGGTTTCCCGCTGCTCGGCTCGATCCTGGCCCAGGACCGCTACCTGCCGCGCCAGCTGCACACCCGGGGCGACCGGCTGGCGTTCTCCAACGGCATCGTGCTCCTCGCCGGTGCCGCGATGATCCTCGTCTACGTCTACGGCGCCGATTCCACCAAGCTGATCCAGCTCTACATCGTCGGCGTCTTCGTCTCCTTCACGCTCAGCCAGACCGGCATGGTGCGGCACTGGAACCGCCACCTGGAGAACGAGAGCGACCCGGCCAAGCGCCGCCACATGATCCGCTCCCGCGCCATCAACGCGTTCGGTGCCTTCTTCACCGGCCTGGTGCTGGTCGTCGTCCTGCTGACCAAGTTCACCCACGGCGCGTGGGTCGCCCTGCTGGGCATGGTGATCTTCTACGTCATCATGACCGTGATCCGGCGGCACTACGACGGTGTCGCCGACGAGCTGGCGGCCGACGACGCGCCCTACGACGACGCCGTACGCCCCTCGCGGGTGCACGCCATCGTCCTCGTATCCAAGATCCACAAGCCGACGCTGCGGGCTCTCGCCTACGCCAAGCTGATGCGCTCCCACAACCTGGAGGCACTCAGCGTCGGCGTCGACGCGGCCGAGACCCAGGCGCTGCGGACCGAGTGGCACGAGCGTGGCATCGACGTCCCGCTGAAGGTCCTCGACTCTCCCTACCGCGAGATCACCCGGCCGGTCATCGACTACGTCAAGGGCCTGCGGCGGGAGAGCCCGCGCGACGTGGTCAGCATCTACATCCCCGAATACGTGGTCGGCCACTGGTACGAGCACCTGCTGCACAACCAGAGCGCCCTGCGCCTCAAGGGGCGGCTGCTGTTCACGCCGGGCGTGATGGTGACGTCGGTGCCCTGGCAGCTGGACTCCTCCGAGCAGGCGAAGAAGCGGGCGCGCAAGCGGGCCGAGTGGCACGCGCCGGGCGCGGTGCGGCGCGGCCCGGTGGCCCAGCCCAAGGGCGAGAAGGCGGCCGCGAAGCCGTCCACCGAGGCGGCGACGAAGAAGTAGGTCGTGCGACGCGGCGGCGACGGGACGTAGACTGGACGGCTGGTGTCCCGGAAGGGGACGAGAGCCGTCGAACCCCGCCGCCGCCCTCCGCACCTCTGACGCACCCGCCCCTGCCTGCCGCACCCCTCACGTACTGGAGCCACCACGCCATGCAATCCGAAGCCCACGCATCGCTGGTCGGCGAGGAGTACGAGGTCGAGGTGGGCCCCGTCGCGCACGGCGGGCACTGCATCGCCCGCACCGCGGAGGGCCGGGTGCTGTTCGTCCGGCACGCGCTGCCCGGTGAGCGGGTCGTCGCCCGGGTCACCGAGGGCGACACGGAGTCGCGCTTCCTGCGCGCGGACGCAGTAGAGGTACGTGAGCCGTCGAAGGACCGGGTCGAGGCCCCTTGCCCCTTCTCCGGCCCGGGGGCGTGCGGCGGCTGCGACTGGCAGCACGTCGCACCCGGCGCCCAGCGCCGCCTCAAGGCCGCGGTCGTCGCCGAGCAGCTCCAGCGGCTGGCCGGACTGACGGCCGAGGAGGCCGGCTGGGACGGCACGGTGGAGCCCGCGCCCGGCGACAAGGTCGCCAAGGGCGAGGTCCCGGCGTGGCGGACCCGCGTCCAGTACGCGGTGGACGCCGAGGGCCGGGCCGGGCTGCGCAAGCACCGCTCCCACGAAGTCATGCCCATCGACCGCTGCCTGATCGCCGCCCCCGGCGTCACCGAACTCGGCGTCGAGAAGCGCGTGTGGCCGCAGATCGCCACGGTCGAGGCCATCGCCGCCACCGGTTCGCAGGACCGTCAGGTCGTCCTCACCCCGCGCCCGGGCGGCCGCCTTCCGCTGGTGGAACTCGACAAGCCGGTCTCGGTCCTGCGCGTCGACGAGAAGACCGGAGGCGTGCACCGCGTCCACGGCCGCCCCTTCGTCCGCGAGCGCGCCCTGGACCGCACCTGGCGGGTCGGCGGCGGCGGCTTCTGGCAGGTCCACCCGAGGGCCGCGGAGCTGCTGGTCGAGGCGGTGATGCAGGGCCTCATGCCGCGCAAGGGCGAGATGGCCCTCGACCTGTACTGCGGCGTCGGCCTCTTCGCGGGCGCCCTCGCCGAACGGGTCGGTGACACCGGCGCGGTGCTCGGCATCGAGTCCGGCAAGCGGGCGGTCGAGGACGCCCGCCACAACCTCCAGGACCTGGACCGGGTCCGCATCGAACAGGGCAAGGTCGAGCAGGCCCTGCCCCGCACCGGCATCACCGAGGTCGACCTGGTCGTCCTCGACCCCCCGCGCGCGGGCGCGGGCCGGCAGACGGTACGCCACGTGGCGAGCCTGGGCGCGCGCCGCATCGCGTACGTGGCCTGCGACCCGGCAGCACTGGCACGCGACCTGAAGTACTTCGCGGAGTCGGGCTACCGGGTACGGCGGCTGCGCGCGTTCGACCTGTTCCCGATGACGCACCATGTGGAGTGCGTGGCGGTGCTGGAGCCGGTGAAGAACGACCGCTGACCTGCGGCTTCTCACGTGAGCGTGATGCGTGTTGGGGGCGTTACGGGCGATGCCGTGACGCCCACCTGACGCTCGTTCTGGTCAGGTAGCCGACAGAGCAGGCCAGCAGTCCGCTGTGCAGCGGCCATTCGCTGTTGTCACCGCCCGCGCCAGACGGGTTCGCGCTTCTCGGTGAACGCCCGCGGGCCCTCGACGGCATCCGCGCTGTGCCTGCGTCGCTGCTCCCAGGCGAACGGTGTGACGAAGGCTTCCGGGAGCGGCATGTCCAGGGAGCGCATCACCGCTTCCTTGATGGCGCGCACGGCCAGGGGAGCGCTGCGCTGCAGGGCGTCGGTCCATGCGGTGACGGCCGCATCGAGCTCCTCCTCCGGCACCACCTCGTTCACCAGGCCAAGGCGCAGCGCCTCGTCCGCACTCATCCGGCGGCCGGTCAGCAGGTAGCCCATTGCGGTCTTGAGGGGGATCTGGCGTGCCAGCCGGAACGCTCCTCCGGCGCCGGGCACCAATCCGAGGGTCGCCTCGGGCAGGGCGAAGACCGAGTGGTCGGAGGCGATGACGAGGTCGCAGGCCAGGGCGATTTCGAAGCCCCCGCCGAGTGCATAGCCGTTCACGCGGGCGATGACCGGTTTGGACAGGGTGAACCGCTCAGTCAGGCGGGGCCAACCCGGTTGACCGCGGCTGCCGAACGTCGACGGGGGCACCCCCTGCCGGTCGAGCTCGGCTCGCTCGCGCAGGTCCTGTCCGACCGAGAAGGACCTGCTGCCCGCGCCGGTCAGCACGGCGACCCACACCTCGTCATCGGCCTCGACGTCGTCCCAGACCCTGGCCAGCTCCTCGTGCGTCCGCAGATTCATCGCGTTGAGTACGGCCGGCCGATTGAGCGTCACATGGGCGACATGCCCCCTCTTCTCGTACAGCACCACCGGTTCTTCTGCGTCAGTCACCGAGCTGACACCCCCTTTTACGGGCGGAGTTCGAAGGAAGCGGCGGAGAACCGGCCGATGTGTGCGTGACGTTGTGCGTGACCGGGAAACGCCAGAAAAACAGAAAGGAGAGCGGAGCACGTCCCGGATCAACGCGGAAAGCGTTGGGGAGCGCTGGAACTCTCAGCGTGCGCCATCCTTGCGCCTCTGCCCCGCACAGGCAAGAACGGGTGTGTTCAACTGCCGCGCTGCCACACTTGAACCCCTGCCGATCCTGTTAAACACCCCTTACTCCAAGGGAGAGTTCACAGAGCGGTGTTCGTTGTTCAAGCGCTTCGGGACGCTATTGATCATCTATGGGGGTCCGCGCCATAGTGCTGCACGTATCGCTCGGGTGGGCTGCGGGGCGAGGCGTGTCGACACGTCCGGCCTCCGTGCTTGCTTTGTAGTCTCCGCAGTCCAGCGTTCCGCCAGCGGTGAGTTGGCATTCGCACTGCCCGGGACGAACCATCCCGTGGAATCTCGAAGAGAGGTGGGGCAGATGTCGGATGAGCAACTGTTTCTGCGTTCGAAGGCGATAGTCGAGCCGCTGGTCGACAGGTTCTTTGTCTGGCCGCACACATTGGCGCCCGTACAGGCCGCGATGAATCTCGCGTTCCTGCAGGTTCCGATGCTCGAGTCGTATTTGCAGAACCCGAAGGTGCACGTCGCGGCGAGCAACAACCCGGAGCTGCGCGGCGGTTACTTCGTCAATATCCCCGAGGAGCGCGCCGACGAGGTGCGTGACCTGGTGGCCGCCATCAAGCGGGACCGGGCAGACATGCTGGCGTTCGCCGACGCGATCGCCAAGGGCCAGGAGCTGCTGCGCGCCAACGCCACCGGCTTCGACCTGACGCCGCTGTACCCGCAGCTGCCGAAGGAGCTCGGCGGCCTGGTAGAGCTCGCCTACGACACCGACAACCAGGCGCAGATGCGGTTCATGGAGCCGCTCGTCTACAAGAACAGCGGCCTGTACAGCGAGGCGCGCCAGTCGGTGCAGCTGTCGCTCGAGCCGGGCTACGAGCGCCCGTTCATCCTGAGCACGCCGCGCCTGCCGTCGCCGGACGTGATCGACCTGCCGCTGCCGTTCCGGCACGAGGGTCTCAAGGACCTGTTCATGTCGCGCGTGCGCCCGACGACCCTGGCGAAGCTGCGCGAGGCCCTCGAGCTCAACGACGCGCAGGCGAAGCAGCTCACGGGCCTGCTGTCCGACCGGCCGAGCCTGTCCCCGGACCGGCACATCGAGTCGGGCGGCCGCATCCGCTACTTCGGGCACGCCTGCCTGGTGCTGCAGACGCCCGAGGCCGCCATCGTGACCGACCCGTTCATCAGCGCCGACAGCACGGCCGGTGACCGGTACACCCTGGACGACCTGCCGGACTACATCGACCTGGTGCTGATCACGCACGGCCACCAGGACCACATCGTCCTGGAGACGCTGCTCCAGCTGCGCGGCCGCGTCGGCGCGATCGTCGTGCCGCGCTCCTCCCGCGGCAACCTGTCCGACCCGTCCATGGCGCTGATGCTCAAGAACGTGGGCTTCGACGTCATCGAGGTCGACGACTTCGACGAGGTGGAGTTCCCCGGCGGCAAGATCACGGCGACGCCGTTCCTGGGCGAGCACTGCGACCTCGACATCCGCGGCAAGTCCACGTTCTGGGCGGAGCTCGCGGGCAAGAAGATCTACATCGGCGCGGACTCCTCCGGGATCGACCCGATGCTGTACCGCTACGTCAAGCAGCACCTGGGCACGGCCGACATCGCGTTCCTCGGCATGGAGTGCGACGGCGCCCCGCTGACCTGGCTGTACAAGGCGCTCCTGACCATCCCCGTCTCCAAGAAGCTGAGCCACTCCCGCAAGCTTTCGGGCTCGAACGCGGAGCAGGCCGCGGCCATCATGACGGAGCTCGGCGCCCGCGAGGCCTATGTGTACGCGATGGGCGAGGAGCCCTGGCTCGGCCACGTCATGGCCACCACGTACACCGAGGACACGTACCAGATCAAGCAGATCGAAGAGTTCATGACCTGGTGCAAGGAGCGCGACATCAAGGCCGGCCACCTGTACGGCCAGCAGGAGTGGCGCTGGTAGTCAGCGCCTGACTCCCCCCGTCCCTACGACTGAGGCGGACGGCCGCTTGGGCCGTCCGCCTCCTGGGAGGCACTCCCTTGGCCGCGACCCGGCTGAAGAAGGAGGAGCTGCACACCAGCGTCTCCGACCCGGTGCTCGACACCATGAACTTCCTCAACGAGATCACCCACCGCTACCCGGAGACGATCTCGTTCGCCCCGGGCCGCCCCTACGACGGCTTCTTCGACGTCGAGCAGATCTTCACGCACATCCGCCGCTACCTGCACCACCTCGAGGAGCAGGGCAACTCGCCCGCCAAGATCCGCGACGCGCTCTTCCAGTACGGCCCGACCGGCGGCCGCATCCGCGACCTGATCGCCGACTCGCTGCGCAAGGACGAGAACATCGACGTGCCGCCCGAGGCCGTCGTCGTCACCGTGGGCTGCCAGGAAGCGATGTTCCTCGCCCTGCGCGCACTCGTCCCCACACCCGAGGACGTGCTGCTGGTCTCCAGCCCCTGCTACCCGGGAATCACCGGCGCCGCCCGCATGCTCGGCTTCGAGCCGACCCCCGTCCAGGAGCGCGTCGACGGATTCCACTGCGCGGACCTGGAGGCGGCCCTCGCGGCGGAACGCGCCCGTGGCCGCCGCCCCCGCGCCTTCTACGTGGTGCCCGACCACGCCAACCCGTCCGGCAACACCATGTCGCTCCGGGAACGGCACGAGCTGCTCGACCTGGCCGCCCGGGAGGACATCCTCGTCCTGGAGGACAGCCCCTACCGGCTCGTCAGCCCTGGACAGCAGGTGCCGACCCTCAAGTCCCTCGACCGGGACCGGCGCGTCGTCCACCTCGGCTCCTACTCCAAGACCCTGTTCCCCGGCGCCCGCGTGGGGTTCGCCGTCGCCGACCAGCCCGTCGTCGACCGGGAGGGCAACACCGCCCTGCTGGCCGACGAGCTCATCAAGCTCAAGAGCATGGTCACGGTGAACACCTCGCCGCTGGCCCAGGCCGCGGTGGGGGGCATGCTGCTCGCCGCCGACGGACGGACCGCGGACCTCAACACCGAGACCGCCGCCCACTACGGCGCGGCCATGAAGGCCGTACTCCACGAGCTGGACGCGCAGTTCCCCGAAGAGGAGCGGGCCGCGCTCGGCGTCCGCTGGAACGAGCCCGCCGGTGGATTCTTCCTCGGCGTCGACGTCCCCTTCACCGCCGACAATGCCGCACTGGTGCGCTCGGCGGAGGAGCACGGCGTCATCTGGACGCCGATGTCCTACTTCTATCCGCAGGGCGGCGGCGACCGCAGCCTCCGGCTCTCGATCAGCTATCTGACCCCCGACGACATCGTCGAGGGCATCGCCCGGCTCGCGCGCTTCATCAGGGCCGAGGCCCCGGGCCGCGGCTGATCGCGGCCCGACCCGTCCGTGTCCACCGCCTACCGGAAAGTGATCAGTGTGATGGCAGCACAGTCCCGTGACCGCAGCAAGCGTCGTATGTGGGGGTGGAAGTACCGATGAGCGTAGACCTGACCCTTCCCGGCACCGGCGTCCTGGACGCCGTCGACCCGGGCCGCGGCAAGACCCCGGGCCGTGCCCGGATCACCAGCGTGGCCACCGCCACCACCGAGCACTCCTACACCCAGCGTGAGGTGCTCGACCTCTTCGACATCACGGACCCCAAGGTCCGCTCGGTGTTCCTCAACAGCGCGATCGAACGCCGCTTCCTGACCCTGCCGCCCCGGGACGCCGACGGCGCCCTGCGCAGCGAGGTCCAGGGCGAACTCCTCGACAAGCACAAGCGCATCGCCCTCGACATGGGAGCCCGCGCCGTGCGGGCCGCCCTGGACAACGTCGGCCTCGACATCGCCGACATCGACTACCTGTGCTGCACCACCACCACAGGCTTCCTCACCCCCGGCCTGAGCGCCCACCTCATACGTGACATGGGCATTCCGGCGAAGACCAGCCGCGTCGACGTCGTCGGCATGGGCTGCAACGCCGGGCTGAACGCTCTGAATGCCACGGCCAGCTGGGCCATGGCCAACCCCGGCAAGGCCGCCGTCATGCTGTGCACGGAAGCCTGCTCGGCCGCCTACGTCATCGACGACACCCTGCGCACATCCGTCGTGAACAGCCTCTTCGGCGACGGCGCCGCCGCGATCGTCCTGATGGCCGACGCCCCCGACACCGCCTACGCGGGGGCCGACGTGCCCGCCGCACCCGGCGGACCCCGGATCCTGGGCTTCTCCAGCCACCTGATCACCGACGCCATCGGCGCGATGCGCTACGACTGGGACGACGAGCAGGGGAAGTTCAGCTTCTACCTGGACCCCCACGTCCCCTACGTGGTCGGCGCCAACGCCGAACAGGTCGTCGATCGCCTCCTCGACGGCGCCGGACTGCGTCGCAGCGAGATCAGCCACTGGCTCGTGCACTCCGGCGGCAAGAAGGTCATCGACGCCGTCCGCGTCAACCTGGGCCTCACCCGTCACGACGTACGCCACACCACCGGCGTGCTGCGCGACTACGGAAACCTGTCGAGCGGTTCGTTCCTGTTCTCCTACGAACGGCTGCTCCAGGAAGGCGTCGTCCAGGCCGGCGACTACGGCGTCCTGATGACCATGGGCCCTGGCTCGACCATCGAGACAGCGCTGGTGCAATGGTGAACAACGAGCAGATGAACGGTGTCATGAACGCTATCTCCACGATCGATGCGCAGCTCGAGGCCGACGACCTGGTCCTGCGGATCGACGGAACCAAGCCCCTGTCGGCCGACGTCATCGCGGCCGTCACCGCCGTCTGCGACCGCGCCGAGGACGGCGCCGGACGGTCCCGCGTCATCGTCCAGGTCTCCGGAGCCCCGGCCGCACCGTGGACCGAGGACCTGACGACGTCGCTGGTCAGCAAGTGGGAGCGCGCGCTGCGCCGCCTCGAGCGGTTGCCCGTCGCCACTCTCGCCGTCGCCGAGGGCGACTGCGGCGGCCTCGCCCTGGACGCGCTGCTCGCCACCGACTACCGCATCGCCACCGGAACGCTCCGCCTGACGCTGCCCGTCACCGACGGCACCCAGTGGCCCGGCATGGCGCTGTACCGCCTCGCCAACCACGCGGCGAGCACCGCGATCCGCCGGGCCGTGCTCTTCGGCCTCCCCATCGAGGCCGCCGAAGCGCGCGACCTGCAGCTGATCGACGAGGTCAGCGACGACGTGGCGGGCAGCCTGGCCCAGATCACCGAACGCACGGCCGCCCTCTCGGGGAGCGACCTGGCGATCCGCCGCCAGCTGATGTTCGACGCCGCCACCACCACGTTCGAGGAAGCACTCGGCACCCACCTGGCGGCCTGCGACCTCACCCTGCGCCGGGCCGCCGCCGAGGCAGCGGCATGACGCACGCCGACGATCTGCGCGCCGTACGGGCCGACCTGGACCAGGCCCGTACGGCGATCGCCCGGGCGGCACGCGACACCGACGAGACGCTGCGCGCCCTGCCCGTACCGGAACACCGGTCACCGGAGCAGCGCGCCGCCGCACAGGCGGCGATCGACGCCACCCGCACCCTGCGCGCCGCGTTCCTCGAGACGCACGTGGAAGCCGTCTACGACGAGCTCACCACGGGCCGCACCCGCCACCTGCGGGTGACCGAACTCGCCCGCGCCGCGGCCACGGCCTTCCCCGGCCTCGTCCCCACCGACGAGCAGCTGGCCGACGAGCGCGCCCGGCCACAGGCCCACAAGGAAGGCCGCGAGATCGACCAGGGCATCTTCCTGCAGCACGTCCTGCGCTCGCCGGGGGCCGGACCGCACCTGTTCGACGCGATGCTGCGCCCGACCCCCCGCGCCCTCGAGCTCCTTCCGGAGTTCAGCCGCACCGGCAAGGTCGAACTCACCTCCGTACGCCTCGAACGCACAGGGGCCGTGGCTCGCCTCACCCTGTGCCGCGAGGACTCGCTGAACGCGGAGGACAACCAGCAGGTCGACGACATGGAGACCGCCGTCGACCTCGCCCTCCTCGACCCGGCTGTGGAAGTCGGTCTGGTCCGGGGCGGCGAGATGACCCACCCCCGCTACCGGGGCCGCCGCGTCTTCAGCGCGGGCATCAACCTGAAGACGCTGCACAGCGGCGGCATCTCCCTGACCGACTTCCTGCTGCGCCGCGAACTCGGCTACATCCACAAGCTGGTGCGCGGCGTCCTGACCGACGACGGCCCCGCCTGGCGGTCCCGCACCGTCGAGAAGCCGTGGATCGGCGTGGTCGACACCTTCGCGATCGGTGGCGGCTGTCAGCTCCTGCTGGCCTTCGACCATGTGATCGCGGCGGCGGACGCCTACGTCTCCCTGCCCGCGGCCAAGGAAGGGATCATCCCCGGGGCCTCCAACTACCGGCTGACGCGGGCTGTTGGCCCGCGCCGTGCCCGGCAGATCATCCTGGAGGGCCGGCGCCTCTTCGCCAGCGAACCCGATGCCGGGCTGCTGATCGACGAGGTCCACGACCACGGCGACCTGGACGCCGCCGTGGAACGCGCGGCCGAGCGCTTCCAGGGCTCCGCGGTCCTCGCCAACCGGCGGATGCTCAACCTCGCCGAGGAGTCACCCGAGGCGTTCCGCGAGTACATGGCCGAGTTCGCGCTCCAGCAGTCGCTGCGCCTGTACAGCTCCGACGTGATCGACAAGGTCGGGCGCTTCGCCACGGCTGCGACGACGGGACGGTAGCGGCAACGGGACGGTAGCGGCAACGCAAAAGTGTCCGCCCCGGTCCCCTCTCGAGAGGGGACCGGGGCGGACACTTTTATGCGTTACGCCGCGGTCAGCTTCACGGGCAGCCGCTCCGGCCCGTTCACCACGATCGAGTCGAGCAGCTTCGGCTCGCCGTCGAGCTCCACCCGGATCGAGCGGGTCAGCAACTCCTGGTAAAGCAACCGCAGTTCCACCTTCGCCAGCATGCTGCCGATGCAGAAGTGCTCACCGAAGCCGAGGGCCAGGTGCCGGTTGGGCTTGCGGGTGATGTCGAACGTGTCCGGGTCGTCGAAGATCCGCTCATCGCGGTTGGCCGACGGCAGCCAGAACGTGACCCGGTCGCCGACCTCCACCCGGCGCCCGTGGATCTCCGTCGGCCGCACCGCCGTACGCATGATGTGCGTGGCCGTGGACGTCCAGCGCAGGATCTCGTCGACCGCGGGCTGCAGCAGCGCCGGGTCCTCCCCGAGGCGCTGCCACTGCTCGGGGTGCTCCAGGAGCGCCAGCATGCCTCCGGAGGCGGCGATACGCGTGTTCTCCGTGCCCCCGACGAGCAGGTTGTTGCAGTTGAGCAGGACGTCCTCGGTGCTGAGCGGCTTCCCTTCGATGGTTCCCGTGACCAGCACGCTCACCAGGTCGTCGCCCGGGTCGTCCGCCTTCTCTTCCTGCAACTCCTCGAAGTACCCCATGATTTCGAGGTGGGCAAACCGGCGGGTGGCCGGGTCACCCGCGCCGAACGCCTGGCTCGTCAGGGTGTAAAGGCGCTCCCAGTCGGAGTCTGGAACGCCCATCATCTTGCAGATCACATACAGCGGTACGCGCGCGGCGACGTCCGTCACGAAGTCGCAACTCCCGCGCTCCAGGGCCGAGTCGACCACGGAGCGGGCCACGTCCTCCATCTCCGCCTCGAGTTCGCGCACCGACCGCACCGCGAACCACGAGTCGACCAGGCCGCGCAGCTGGCGGTGGCGGGGCGGGTCGGTGAGGGCAAGGGTCCGCCCGCCCCCGGGGTCGGCACCGTGGTCGGTCGGCCGCAGGAGGATTCCCTGGGCCGAGCTGAAGGTCTCGGAATCCCGATAGGCCGTGCGCACGTCCTCGTAACGGGTCAGTGCCCAGAAGCCCGGGAGTTCCGTGGGCGGATGCCAGTACATAGGCTCGTTGTCGCGGAGCCATCGCCACTGCACGAACGGGTCGCCGTCCGAATAGAGCTTGGGATCCACCAGGTTGATCTCCGGCTGCCCGGCCGGCTCACTGCGCATGCGGATGCCTCACAAGTTTTCTTGGTCCCCGGAACAGAAATGCGAGTTCCTCAAGGAGTTGGGAACGCGCCGGGAAATCGGCGAGCAAGCGGCCGGTAAGCGACGGATCACCATCCGTGAAGACGGGCCCGGCTTGACGCCGTCCATGGATTATCGACAGCGGCGCGAGTGACATTCCTTCAGGCGGATGTCACGCTGTCACGATGCTTCGCAAGTCGTCAAGATCGCGCCATCCGGCGTAATGTTCAACTGCTGCAAGGGCACAGTTGAACTGCCCGCACGAGCAATAGAGCCGCAGGTCGCGGGGTCTGCGGGCAGTGCGTGATCCAGACATTGAGTAACCGCACGGCCCTGGGTCATAGTGGATCACCACCGCAGAGTCGTGATGTCCCGTGAGGTGGCGTGGCGGCAGGTGGATTCCGGTCCCGCCATTCAGTGCGGTCTGCTGCGCCATGTATGTGCCAGCCGGCCGAAAATGCGTTGGTGAAACCCACTGACCATGCGTCCATGTCATTGCCCAGAGAGGACAACGTGATGACGAATCCGTTCGATGATCCCGATGCCAACTACCTGGTCCTGGTGAACGAAGAGGGACAGCACTCGCTCTGGCCGGTGTTCGTCGACGTACCGGAAGGCTGGGAGAAGGTCTTCGGGGAGGCCCCGCGCCAGGAGTGCCTCGACTACGTCGAGAAGTCCTGGACCGACATGCGCCCCAAGAGCCTGATCGGGGCCATGGAAGGCAAGTAGACCTACCCGGCCGCGGCCCCGGGACCGGTATCTGCCGGTCCCGGGTGTGCGCTGTGGCCCTGAGGTCCGGAGCGGGCCGTGGTCAGGCTCCCGCTCCCGGCGACGGTGTGATGGACCCACCTGCCCAACTGTCGGGCCAGGATCGCCTATTTAGCGTGAACCACCAGGTCAAAGCCTTGATCCAGAGGGCTGGGCGGTAATGCGGCACGCCCTGACGGAGGCGGGCCCCTGCTGTTCCAGTCGATGACGCGAACCGATTGGAGTATGCGGGAATGGCTACATCCGAGGCCGGACTCCGGGAACTGATGGCCGGTCAGCTCGCGGTGTGGTACGCGCAGCAGCTCGCGCCCGACAACCGCGGTTTCAACATCGCCGAGTACCTGGAGATCAGCGGCGGGGCCAAGCTCGAACTCCTGTTGGAGGCCGCACGGCGCAGGCTGCACGAGGCCGAGAGCCTGCGACTGCGCATCCGTGTCATCGACGGAACCCCTTGGCAGTACGTGCACGACGAGCGGGACTACCCCGTCCACGTCGTCGACCTGCGTGACGAGCCCGATCCGCGCGCGGCCGCCGAGGAGTGGATGCGCGCCGACCTGCGCCGCCCGGTGGACCTCGACGGCGGCCCGCTCTCCTCCCAGGCCATCATCAGGATCGGCGAGGATCTGCACCTCTGGTACACCCGCGTCCACCACCTCGTCATGGACGGCCTGGGCGGCGTGGCGCTCGCCACCCGCGGCGCCGAGATCTACACCGCCCTCCTGGAGGGCCGCGACCTCGACGACGGCGCCCTCGAGCCGGTTTCCGTGCTCCTCGACGCCGACCGCGCCTACCGTTCGTCCGGCGAGATCGAGCAGGACCGGCAGTTCTGGAACGACACCCTCGCAGGCCTGTCCGACGACACCGCCGCCGACACCGCCCACACCGGCCGACGCGCCCAGCACGCCCCCGTCCGCACCTCGGACGGCATCGACGTGCCGGAGGCCGCAGCCCTGAAGGCGGCCGCACGGCGCCTGAGGACCAACCTCGCCGGCCTGCTGATCACCGCCGCCGCCGTCTACGAGCACCGCGTCACCGGAGCCCGTGACGTGGTCATCGGCGTTCCCGTACGGGGGCGGGCGGGCCACCGCGAGGCCGCCATCCCCGGCATGACCTCCAACGTCCTGCCGGTCCGCGTGACCTTCGACCCGTCGACCACGGTGGCCGACGCCGTCCGGCAGACCTCCCGCGCGGTCCGCGAGGGCCTGCGCCACGAGCGCTACCGTCACGAAGAGATCCTCCGTGACCTGAAGATGGTCGACCGCGTCCTGTGCGGTCTGCACATCAACGTCATGGCGTTCGGCTACGACCTGCACTTCGGCGACCTTCCCGCCACCGCGCACAACCTCTCCACCGGCCCTGTCGACAACATCCGCATCGACGTCTACGACCGGTCCGGCCTCCAGATCAACGTCGATGCCAACCCGGACGTCCACGACGAGGCATCCGCCGCCGACGTACTGCGCCGCTTCCTGAACGTCGTGCAGTGGCTCACCACGACGCCTGCCACTGAACTTGTGGGGCTGGCTGAGGTGCTGGGTGAGGTTGAGCGTCGGCGGGTGCTGACGGAGTGGAATGACACTGGCGTTGAGGTGCCGTCGGGGTCGCTTTCGGGGTTGTTCGAGGCGCAGGTGGCTCGGACGCCGGGTGCGGTTGCCGTTGTTGCGGAGGGTGTTGAGGTTTCGTACGCGGAACTTGACGCTCGGGCCAATCAGTTGGCGCGGCACCTGCTCGGGCAGGGTGTCGGCCTGGAGTCTGTGGTGGGCGTGCGCTTGGAGCGTGGTGTCGACCTGGTCGTGGCACTGCTCGGCGTGCTGAAGGCGGGCGCTGCCTACCTTCCCGTTGACCCTGAACTGCCTGCTGAGCGCGTGGAGTTCATGCTCGCGGATGCGGGTGCTTCGGTGGTGGTGTCGGCGGAGACGTTCCAGGCGCTGGCTGGCATTGCCTCGGGTCCGTTGGCGGAGTCCGAGCGGGGTGTGCTGCGTGGGGATCACGCGGCGTATGTGCTGTTCACCTCCGGCTCGACGGGCCGCCCCAAGGGCGTGGTCGTCTCGCATTCGGGCATCGTGAACCGTCTGGCCTGGATGCAGTCCCGCTTTGGTCTGGTGCCGGGTGAGCGGGTGCTGCAGAAGACCCCGTTCGGCTTCGACGTGTCGGTGTGGGAGTTCTTCTGGCCGTTGATCCAGGGCGCCGTGCTGGTGGTGGCCCGCCCTGGCGGTCACCGCGACCCGGCTTATGTGGCCGAACTGATTGCAGCTGAGCGGGTGTCGACGGTGCACTTCGTGCCCTCGATGCTGGAAGCCTTCCTGAGCGACCCGGCTGCCGCGGGCGCCGGTGGGTCTTTGCGGCGTGTGGTCTGCTCCGGCGAGGCCCTGTCAACGGGCGTACAGGACCGCTTCTTTGAGGTCCTCGGCCAGCAGGTCGAGCTGCACAACCTCTACGGGCCCACGGAGGCGTCGGTCGACGTCACGGCCTGGCAGTGCGCTGCGGGCGAGCCGGTCGTGCCGATCGGTGGTCCGGTGGCCAACACCCGTCTGTACGTGCTGGATGCGGCCCTGCAGCCGGTGCCGGTCGGCGTGGGGGGCGAACTGTACATCGCGGGCGTGCAGTTGGCCCGCGGCTACACCTCCCGCGCGGGCCTGACCGCCGAGCGCTTCGTAGCCAGTCCGTACGGCGCTCCCGGCGAGCGCCTGTACCGCACCGGTGACCTGGCCCGCTGGAATGCGGACGGTCAGCTGGAGTACCTGGGTCGCGCGGATGAGCAGGTGAAGATCCGTGGCTTCCGTATCGAGCCGGGCGAGATCCAGGCCGTCATCGCCGCCCACCCGCAGGTCGCCCAGGCCGCCGTCATCGCCCGCGAGGACGCTCCGGGTGGCAAGCGCCTGGTCGCGTACATCGTCCCGGCCGAAGGCGCAAACGACGAACTGCCGCACTCTGTCCGGGAGTTCGCTGCTGCCCGCCTGCCGGAGTACATGGTCCCCTCGGCCGTCATGGTCCTGGAGGCGCTGCCGCTGACGGTCAACGGCAAGCTCGACCGCAAGGCCCTCCCCGCCCCCGAGTACATGTCCGGCTCCGGTCGTGGCCCGGAGACGGTCCGCGAGGAGATCCTCTGCGCCGCCTTCGCCGAGGTCCTGGGCCTCGACAGTGTCGGCGTCGACGACAGCTTCTTCGCCCTGGGCGGCCACTCCCTCCTGGCCATCCGTCTCGTGGAGATCCTCCGCACCCGTGGCGTGACCATCTCAGTCCCGACGCTGTTCGACTCGCCGACCGTTGCGGGCCTGGCCGCCGCGTCGGGTGCGGAGAGCGTCGTCGTGCCGCCCAACGCTATCCCCGAAGGCGCGCAGGCGATCACGCCCGACATGCTGCCGCTGGTCGACCTGACCGCCGACGAGATCGAGCGCGTCGTCGCCACCGTCGACGGCGGCGCGGCCAACGTCGCCGACATCTACCCGCTCACCCCGCTCCAGGAAGGTCTGCTCTTCCACCACCTGCTCGCCGACGGCGGCGAGGACGCCTACGTCACGCCCACGGTGCTGCGGTTCGACTCGCGTGACCGCCTTGACGCCTTTATGCACGCGCTGGAGAAGGTGGTGCAGCGGCACGACGTCTTCCGCACCTCGATGGTGTGGGAGGGCCTTCGCGCGCCCGTACAGGTGGTCTGGCGCCACGCTCAACTCGCAATCGAAGACGTTGAGCTGGACCCCCAGTGCGCGGACCCGGTGCAGGAACTGCTGACCGGGGCCGGTCTGACGATGGACCTGGGGCAGGCGCCGCTCATCCGGGTGCACGTGGCGGCCGAGCCCGATGGCGACCGGTGGCTGGCGCTGATGCGCCTGCACCACATCATCGAGGACCACACCGCGCTGGAGATCCTCGTCGGCGAGGTGGAGGCCCTGCTCACCGAGCGGGGCGCCGAGCTGCCCGAGCCGCTGGCGTTCCGCGACTTCGTCGTGCAGGCGCGTGCCGGGGTCGAGAGCGGGAAGCACGAGGCGTTCTTCGCGGGCCTGCTGGCCGACGTCGATGAGACCACCGCGCCGTACGGCCTGGTGGACACGCGCAGGGACGGCGTGGACACCGTCGAGGCGATGGTCGGCCTCGAGCCGGACCTTGTCGCCCGCGTCCGCGAGGCCGCCCGCCGCCTGGGCGCGACCGCCGCGACCGTGCTGCACGTGGCCTGGGCGCGGGCGCTGGCCGCGGTCAGCGGCCGTGACGACGTCGTCTTCGGCACCGTCCTGTTCGGGCGCATGAGCACCGGCGCCGGTGCGGGCCGGGTGCCGGGGCCGTTCATCAACACGCTGCCGGTGCGGTTGCGCCTCGACGAGACCACCGCGGTGAGGGCGGTACGGGGGATGCGCGGCCAGCTCGCCGCGCTGCTCGAGCACGAGCACGCCCCGCTCGCCCTCGCACAGCAGGCCAGCGGGGTGCCCGGGGACGCACCGCTGTTCACGTCGCTGCTCAACTACCGCCCGAACAACGGCCTCAACCGCGAGACCACCGAGCTCCTCGACGGCGTCGAGGTGGCGTTTTTCCGGGAGCGCACCAACTACCCGCTGTCGATCGCCATCGACGACGACGGCACCAAGATCGGCCTGATCGTGGAGGCGATCGCCCCGGTCGACGCGAATGCCGTGGCGGCGCTGGTGTGCACGACCACCGAGAACCTGGTGGCGGCGCTGGAGTCGGCGCTCGACGGTGGGCCTGATGTGTCGTTGAGCGGTGTTCGTGTGCTCGATGAGGGTCAGCGTCATCTGGTGCTGAGTGCGTGGAACGACACGGCGGTTGAGGTGTCGTCGGTGTTGGTGCCGGAGTTGTTTGCGGCGCAGGTGGCGCGGACGCCGGATGCGGTGGCGGTTGTCGCTGACGGTGTCGAGGTGTCGTACGCCGAACTGGACGCGCGTGCCGGTCAGTTGGCGCATCACCTGATTGCTCTGGGTGTGGGTCCGGAGTCGATCGTTGGTCTGTGTCTGCCGCGTGGGGTGGACATGGTGGTCGGGATTCTTGCGGTGTGGAAGGCGGGCGGTGCGTATGTGCCGTTGGATCCGGAGTATCCGGTGGAGCGCCTGGAGTTCATGCTCGCTGACAGTGGGGCCCAGGTCGTCATCGGCCACGGGGCCACGGTTTCCGGGCTGACGGGTTCGTTGCCGCTGGTGTGCCTGGATGACCCGCAGATGGCCGGGGAGCTGGCGCAGCTGCCCACGGTTTCGCCGAACGTGACGGTGGCCTCTGACGGTCTCGCGTACGTGATCTACACCTCCGGCTCGACGGGGCGCCCCAAGGGTGTCGCAGTCCGTCACGGTGGTGTGGCCAACCTCGTCTCGGTGTTTGGTCCGTTGATGGAGGTCGGGCCGGGGGTGGGTGTGCTGCAGTTCGCCTCCTTCAGCTTCGATGCCTCCGTCCTGGACGTCGCGGTCACTCTGAGCCGGGGTGGCTCGCTGGTGGTGGCGGGTGCTGCGGAGCGGGCCGAGCCGCGTCTGCTGCGGGATCTGGTGACCTCTGCCGGGGTGCGTTCGGCCAGTGTGGTGCCGTCCCTGTTGGGTGTGTTGGAGCCGGAGGATCTGGCGCAGGTCAGCTCGCTGGTGATCGGCGCGGAGGCGGTCGAGCCGGGGCTTGCGGCTGCGTGGGCCAAGGGTCGACGCCTGGTCAATACGTACGGGCCGACCGAGGCCACGGTCATCGTGGCCACCGGTGTGGTGGACCCGGAGGAAGCGGCCGACGGTGGTGTGGTGCCGTTCGGGTCTCCTGCTGCCAATACGCAGATGTACGTGCTCGACCGGAACCTCGAGCCGGTGGCGCCGGGTGTCGTGGGTGAGCTGTATGTGGCGGGCGCTCAGCTCACGCGCGGGTATGTGCGCCGTGCCGGTCTGACGGCGGAGCGGTTCGTGGCCTGCCCGTTCGGGGCGCCGGGTTCGCGGATGTACCGGTCCGGCGACTTGGCGCGGTGGACCGACGACGGACAGTTGGTGTTCGCGGGTCGTGCGGATGAGCAGGTCAAGGTCCGTGGCTTCCGTATTGAGTTGGGCGAGGTGCAGGCGGCGGTGGCCGCGCACCCGCAGGTCGCCCAGGCCGCGGTGATCGCCCGCGAGGATGCTCCGGGCGACAAGCGTCTTGTCGCGTACGTCGTTCCGGCCGAGGGCGCGGGCAACGGTGAACTGTCGGGGTCCGTCACTGAGTTGGTGGCTTCGTCACTGCCTGCGCACATGGTGCCCTCCGCGGTCGTCGTCCTGGACGCGCTGCCGTTGACGGTCAACGGCAAGCTCGACCGCGCCGCACTGCCGACGCCGGAGTACGCGACGGGTTCGGGTCGTGGGCCGTCGACGGTGCGCGAGGAGATCCTTTGCGCCGCGTTCGCCGAGGTCCTGGGCCTGGACAGTGTCGGCGTCGACGACAGCTTCTTCGTCCTCGGTGGCCACTCCCTCCTGGCGATTCAGCTGGTGGAGGTCCTGCGCACCCGTGGCGTGACCGTGTCGGTGCGGGCGCTGTTCGACGCGCCGACCGTGGCGGGTCTTGCCGCCGCGTCGGGTGCGGAGAGTGTCGTCGTGCCGCCCAACGCGATCCCCGAAGGCGCGCAGGCGATCACGCCGGAGATGCTGCCGCTGGTCGACCTGACCGCGGAGGAGGTCGAGCGTGTCGTCGCCACCGTCGAGGGCGGCGCGGCGAACGTCGCCGACATCTACCCCCTCGCCCCCCTTCAGGAGGGCATGCTCTTCCACCACCTCCTCGCCGAGGGCGGCGAGGACGCCTACGTCATGCAGACGGTCCTCGAGCTCGACGGCCGCGAACGCCTTGACGCGTTCGCCGACGCCCTCCAGCAGGTACTGGACCGGCACGACACCTTCCGTACCGCCATCGTGTGGGAGGGCCTGCGCGAGCCGGTCCAGGTGGTGTGGCGGCACGCCCAACTCCCCGTAGTGGAAGCCGAACTCGACCCGCGGGGTGGCGATCCCGTCGAGCAGCTCTTGGCCGCCGGTGGTCTGTCGGTGGACCTGGGCCGGGCCCCGTTGCTCGGACTCCACGTGGCCGCCACGCCGGACGGCCGGTGGCTGGCGCTGCTGCGGATGCACCACATGGTGCAGGACCACACGACCCTGGAGCTGCTGCTCCAGGAAGTGCAGACCGTCCTCGCCGGGCGGGCTGCCGAACTGCCGGAGCCGGTGCCGTTCCGTGCCTTCGTGGCGCAGGCCCGCGCCGGGCAGGGCAGCGGGGAACACGAGCGGTTCTTCGCCGAGCTGCTCGGTGACGTCGACGAGCCCACGGCGCCGTACGGGCTGCTCGACGCGCACGGCGACGGCATGGACTCGGTGCAGACACGGCGGGAACTCGCGGTGGATCTCGAGGCGCGGCTGCGCGAGGTGGCGCGGCGGCTCGGCGCGAGCCCGGCGACCGTGCTGCATGTGGCGTGGGCGCGTGTCCTCGCCGCGGTCAGCGGCCGTGACGACGTGGTGTTCGGAACCGTCCTGTTCGGGCGCATGACCGCTGGTGCCGGTGCGGACGTGCCCGGTCTGTTCATGAACACGCTGCCGGTGCGGCTGCGGGTGGACGAGACTAGCGCGGTCGCGGCGGTCGCGGCGATGCGGGGTCAGCTGGCGGGGCTGCTCGAGCACGAGCAGGCCCCGCTCACCCTGGCGCAGCAGGCCAGCGCGCTGCCGGGGGACGCACCGCTGTTCAGCTCGATGCTCAACTACCGCCACAACACCGGCTACGACAGCCGGCGCGCGGTCCGGATCGGCGACGGCGTCCAGGTGGTGTTCGTACGCGAGCGCACCAACTACCCGCTGGCCGTGGTCTTCGACGATGACGGTGACGGCCTCGGCCTGACGGTGGACGCGATCGCTCCGATCGACGCGGACGCCGTGGCGGCGATGGTGGACACGGCCGCGGAGAGCCTCGTGGTCGTGTTGGAGCGGGCCCTGGAGGGGGGTCCGGAGCTGCCGTTGAGCACCGTGGAGGTGCTGGACGGGGCCGAGCGTCAGCGTCTGCTCGTCGAGTGGAGCGGTAGTGCCGCGGCCGGCACATCGGATGAGGCGTCGCTGTCGACGATTCCGCAGGTGTACGAGGCGCAGGCGGCGCGGACTCCGGATGCGGTGGCCGTGTCCGGTGACGGCCTCGAGGTGTCGTACGCGGAGCTGGACGCGCGCGCGAACCGCCTTGCGCGGCTGCTGGTCGGCCGGGGTGTGGGTGCGGAGTCCGTGGTGGGAGTGTGCCTGGAGCGCGGCGTCGACCTGATCGTGGCACTCCTGGGCGTACTGAAGACGGGCGCCGCGTACCTGCCGATCGACCCGGCCCACCCCGCCGAGCGGATGGCCTTCGTGTTGGGGGACGCGGCTGCTGGTGTGGTGGTCACGGATCTGGACTGCCGTGACCGGCTGCCCGGCCGGAACGGCGCGGACGGCCTTGAGGCGCTGGTCCTTGACGAGCCTTCAACGGCACGTGAACTGGCCGAAGTGGACGCCTCGGTGTTGTCGGATGCGGAGCGCGGTGGGCCGCTGTTGGCGGGTCATGCGGCGTATGTGATCTACACGTCGGGGTCGACGGGTCGCCCGAAGGGTGTGGTGGTGTCGCATGCGAATGCGGTGCGGCTCTTCACGGCGACCGGGCGGTGGTTTGAGTTCGGGGCCGGGGATGTGTGGACATGGTTCCACTCGTTCGCGTTCGACTTCTCGGTGTGGGAGTTGTGGGGCGCGTTGCTGCACGGCGGCCGTGTTGTGGTGGTGCCGTTTGAGGTCTCACGTTCCCCGCGAGAGTTTCTGCGGTTGCTGGTGCGTGAGCGGGTGACGGTGTTGAACCAGACGCCGTCGGCGTTCTACCAGCTGATGCAGGCTGAGGCGGTTGAGCCGCAGCTGGGTGCGGAACTCGCGCTGCGTGCAGTGGTGTTCGGTGGTGAGGCATTGGATCCGGCGCGGTTGCGGGAGTGGTATGCCCGCCACGAGGCGGATGCGCCGCGGTTGGTGAACATGTACGGGATCACCGAGACCACGGTGCACGTCACCTATGCCCCGTTGGATGAGCGGGCGGCGGTGGAGGGTGCGGCCAGCGTGATCGGGCGGGGGATTCCTGATCTGCGGCTGTATGTGCTGGATGGGCGTCTGGAGCCGGTTCCGGCTGGTGTTGCTGGTGAGTTGTATGTGGCCGGTGCGGGTGTGGCTCGGGGCTATCTGGGCCGCACAGCGCTGTCTGCGCAGCGGTTTGTGGCCTGTCCATACAGCGTTGCTGGTGGGCGGATGTACCGCACTGGGGATGTGGTGCGGTGGAACGTGGCTGGTGAGCTGGAGTTCGTCGGGCGCGTTGATGACCAGGTGAAGGTCCGGGGTTTCCGGATCGAGACCGGTGAGGTCGAGGCGGTGCTGGCGGCGTGCGAGCGGCTGGCGCAGGCGGCGGTCGTGGTGCGTGAGGACACCCCGGGCGACAAGCGCCTGGTGGCCTACGTGGTCCCCGCTGAGGGCGTGAATACCGAAGAGCTGACGGAGCCGGTCCGGGAGTTCGCCGCTGAGCGGCTGCCGGGATACATGGTGCCGTCCGCGGTCGTGGTCCTGGACGTGCTGCCGCTGACCGTCAACGGCAAGCTGGACCGCAAGGCGCTCCCCGCCCCCGAGTACGGGACGGGTTCGGGTCGTGGGCCGTCGACGGTGCGCGAGGAGATCTTGTGTGCCGCGTTCGCCGAGGTCCTGGGCGTGGAGAGCGTCGGTGTCGATGACAGCTTCTTCGCGCTGGGTGGTCACTCGCTGCTGGCGATCCGGCTGGCGGAGATCCTGCGCACCCGTGGCGTTTCGGTGTCGGTGCGGGCGCTGTTCCAGACTCCGACCGTGGCGGGTCTTGCGGCTGCGTCGGGCGCGGAGAGTGTCGTCGTTCCGCCCAACGCCATCCCGGCGGACGCGCAGGTGATCACGCCGGAGATGCTGCCGCTGGTCGACCTGACCGCTGAGGAGGTCGAGCGGGTCGTCGCCACCGTCGAGGGCGGTGCGGCCAATGTGGCGGACGTCTACCCGCTGGCTCCGTTGCAGGAGGGCCTGCTCTTCCACCACCTGCTCGCCGATGGCGGCGAGGACACGTATGTCCTGCCCACGGTGCTGGAGTTCGACAGCCGTGCGCGCCTTGATGCGTTCACCGATGTGCTGCAGCAGGTCATGGACCGGCACGACATCCTGCGCACCGCCATCGTGTGGGAGGGCCTGCGTGAGCCGGTGCAGGTGGTGTGGCGGCACGCCCGACTCCCCTTCACAGAGATCGAACTCGATCCGCGGGGTGGCGAGCCGGTGGGGCAGCTTTTGGCTGCCGGTGGTCTGTCGATGGATCTGGGTCGGGCGCCGCTGCTCGGGCTGCACGCGGCACAGGTTGCCGAGAGTCGCTGGCTGCTGCTGATCCGCGTGCATCACATGATCCAGGACCACACGGGTCTGGAGCTTCTGCTCGGTGAGGTGGAGGCGCTGCTCGCCGGTCGTGGTGCGGAGCTGGCCGAGCCGTTGGCGTTCCGTGACTTCGTGGCGCAGGCGCGCGGCGGAATGGAACGCGCCGAGCACGAGCGGTACTTCGCCGAGCTCCTTGGCGATGTGGACGAGCCGACCGCGCCGTACGGCATGGTCGACGTGCACGGCGACGGCATGGACGCGGTCGAAGTGCGGCAGGACCTCGCTCCGGGCCTCGAGGCGCGGGTGCGTGAGGTGGCGCGGCGGCTCGGTGCGAGCCCGGCGACCGTGCTGCATGTGGCGTGGGCGCGTGTCCTCGCCGCGGTCAGCGGACGTGACGATGTCGTGTTCGGCACTGTGCTGTTCGGGCGTATGACGGCCGGCGCGGGGGCGGACCGGGTGCCCGGTCCGTTCATGAACACGCTGCCGGTGCGGCTGCGGGTGGACGAGACCACCGTGGTCGCGGCGATCTCGGCGATGCGCGGTCAGCTCGCGGGTCTTCTCGAGCACGAGCACGCGCCGCTGGCGCTGGCGCAGCAGGCCAGTGGGGTTGCGGCGGATGCTCCGCTGTTCACCTCCATGCTCAACTATCGCCACAGCACCGGTTCCAGCCAGGACGTGGCTGACATTGGCGAAGGCATCGAGTTGGTGTTCTCGCGCGAGCGCACCAACTACCCGTTGAGCGTTGTCGTCGATGACAGCGGCGATGGTCTCGGGCTGACCGTGGACGCGGTCGCTCCGATCGACGCGGGTGCTGTGACGGCGATGGTGGGCACGGCCACGGAGAGCCTGGTGGCCGTGTTGGAACGGGCCTTGGAGGGTGGTCCGGATCTGCCGTTGAGCGCGGTGGAGGTGCTGGGTGAGGTTGAGCGTCGGCGGGTGCTGACGGAGTGGAACGACACGGCGGTTGAAATGCCGGTGTCTTCGAAGACGCTCTCGCAGTTGTTTGAGGCGCAGGTGGCTCGCACTCCGGATGCGGTTGCGGTCGTATTCGAGGGTGCTGAGGTTTCGTACGCCCGACTCGACGCCCGGGCCAATCAGTTGGCGCGTCACCTGCTCGGTCAGGGTGTGGGCCTGGAGTCCGTGGTGGGCGTGCGTTTGGAGCGCGGCATCGACCTGGTCGTGGCGCTCCTTGGCGTCCTGAAGGCGGGTGCTGCGTATCTGCCGGTGGATCCTGACCTGCCTGCTGAGCGGGTGGAGTTCATGCTCGCGGATGCGGGTGCTTCGGTGGTGGTGTCGGCGGAGATGTTCCAGGCGGTGGCCGGTATTGCCTCGGGTCCGTTGTCGGAGTTGGAGCGGGGTGTGCTGCGTGGGGATCACGCGGCGTATGTGTTGTTCACCTCGGGGTCGACGGGCCGCCCGAAGGGTGTGGTGGTTTCGCATGCGGGCATCGTGAACCGGCTGGCGTGGATGCAGTCCCGCTTCGGTCTGGTGCCGGGTGAGCGGGTGTTGCAGAAGACGCCGTTCGGGTTTGACGTGTCGGTGTGGGAGTTCTTCTGGCCGCTGCTTGAGGGTGGCGTGTTGGTGGTGGCCCGTCCGGGCGGCCACCGCGACCCGGCCTATGTCGCCGAGGTGATCGAGAAGCAGCGGGTGTCGACGGTGCACTTCGTGCCCTCGATGTTGGAAGCCTTCCTCAGTGACCCTGCCGCCGCTGGCGCCGGCGAGCAGCTGCGGCGCGTGGTCTGCTCCGGCGAGGCCTTGACAGCGAGCGTGCAGAACCGCTTCTTTGAGGTCCTGGGCGCCGGGGTCGAGCTGCACAACCTGTACGGGCCCACGGAGGCGTCGGTCGACGTGACTGCCTGGCAGTGCGCTGCGGGTGAGCCGGTCGTGCCGATCGGTGGTCCGGTGGCCAACACCCGCCTGTACGTTCTGGACGCGGCGCTGCAGCCGGTGCCGGTGGGGGTGGGCGGCGAACTGTATATTGCGGGCGTCCAGTTGGCGCGCGGCTACGCGTCCCGCGCTGGCCTGACCGCGGAGCGGTTTGTGGCCAGCCTGTATGGCGGGCCGGGTGAGCGCCTGTATCGCACCGGTGACCTGGCCCGCTGGAACAGTGACGGTCAGCTGGAGTATCTCGGTCGCGCTGACGAGCAGGTCAAGATCCGTGGGTTCCGTATCGAGCCGGGTGAGGTGCAGGCCGTGGTGGCCGCGCATCCGCAGGTGGCCCAGGCCGCGGTGATCGCCCGCGAGGACTTCCCCGGTGACAAGCGTCTGGTCGCGTACGTGGCGCCGGATCAGGGCGAGGGGCGTGAACTGTCGGAATCCGTCCGGGAGTTCGCTGCCGCGCGACTGCCGGAGTACATGGTGCCGTCCGCGGTCGTGGTCCTGGACGTGCTGCCGTTGACGGTCAACGGCAAGCTGGACCGCAAGGCGCTGCCCGCCCCCGAGTACACCACCGGTTCGGGCCGCGGCCCCTCCTCCGTTCGTGAGGAGATCCTGTGCGCCGCGTTCGCCGAGGTCCTGGGCCTGGACAGCGTCGGCGTCGATGACAGCTTCTTCGCGCTGGGTGGTCACTCGCTGCTGGCGATCCGGCTGGTGGAGATCCTGCGCACCCGAGGTGAGTCCATCTCGGTGCGGGCGCTGTTTGATTCGCCGACCGTGGCCGGTCTTGCGGCTGCGTCGGGTGTGGAGGGTGTCGTTGTTCCGCCCAACGCCATCCCGGCGGACGCGCAGGTGATCACGCCGGAGATGCTGCCGCTGGTGGAGCTGACCGCGGAGGAGGTCGAGTGTGTCGTCGCCTCCGTCGACGGTGGCGCGGCGAACGTCGCTGACATCTACCCGCTGGCTCCCCTCCAGGAGGGCTTGCTCTTCCACCACCTCCTCGCTGATGGTGGCGAGGACGCCTACGTCACGCCCACGGTGCTGGAGTTCGACAGCCGTGCGCGCCTTGACGCGTTCACCGATGCGCTGCAGCAGGCCGTGGACCGGCACGACATTCTGCGGACGGCCATCGTGTGGGAGGGGCTGCGTGAGCCGGTGCAGGTGGTGTGGCGGCGCGCCCGGCTTCCCTTCGTGGAGGTTGAGCTTGACCGGCAGGGTGGCGAGCCGGTGGGGCAGCTTTTGGCTGCCGGTGGTCTGTCGATGGATCTGGGTCGGGCGCCGCTGCTCGGGCTGCACGCGGCACAGGTTGCCGAGAGTCGCTGGCTGCTGCTGATCCGCGTGCATCACATGATCCAGGACCACACGGGTCTGGAGCTTCTGCTCGGTGAGGTGGAGGCGCTGCTCGCCGGTCGTGGTGCGGAGCTGCCTGAGCCGTTGGCGTTCCGGGACTTCGTGGCGCAGGCGCGCGGCGGAATGGAACGCGCCGAGCACGAGCGGTACTTCGCCGAGCTCCTTGGCGATGTGGACGAGCCGACCGCGCCATACGGCATGGTCGATGTACATGGTGTGGGCGCGGATGTGTCGCGTACGGTGGCCGACTTGGGGTCGGACCTCTCCGGGCGGCTGCGCGATGTGGCGCAGCGACTCGGTGCGAGCCCGGCCACGGTGATGCATGTGGCGTGGGCGCGTGTCCTCGCCGCGGTCAGCGGCCGTGACGACGTGGTCTTCGGCACCGTCCTGTTCGGGCGCATGAACGCCGGTGCCGGCTCGGACCGGGTCGCCGGTCCGTTCATCAACACGCTGCCGGTGCGGACACGCCTGGACGACGGTGCGGGTGTCCTCGCTGCGCTGCGGGGGATGCGGGGTCAGCTCGCGGGTCTTCTCGAGCACGAGCACGCGCCGCTGGCGCTGGCGCAGCAGGCCAGTGGGGTTGCGGCGGATGCTCCGCTGTTCACCTCCATGCTCAACTATCGCCACAGCGCTGGCTCTGGCCAGGGTGTGGCCGACGTCGGCGACGGTATCCAGGTGGTGTTCTCGCGCGAGCGCACCAACTACCCGTTGACTGTTGTCGTCGATGACGACGGTGACGTCCTTGGGCTGACGGTTGATGCGGTCGCTCCGATCGACGCGGGTGCTGTGGCGGCGATGGTGGGCACGGCCACGGAGAGCCTGGTGGCTGTGTTGGAACGGGCCTTGGAGGGTGGTCCGGATCTGCCGTTGAGCGCGGTGGAGGTGCTGGGTGAGGTTGAGCGTCGGCGGGTGCTGACGGGGTGGAATGACACGGCGGTTGAAATGCCGGTGTCTTCGAAGACGCTCTCGCAGTTGTTTGAGGCGCAGGTGGCTCGTACTCCGGATGCGGTTGCGGTCGTATTCGAGGGTGCTGAGGTTTCGTACGCCGAGCTGGACGCTCGAGCCAATCAGTTGGCGCGATATCTCCTCGGTCAGGGTGTGGGCCTTGAGTCTGTGGTGGGCGTGTGTCTGGAGCGTGGCGTCGACCTTGTCGTGGCGCTCCTTGGTGTGCTGAAGGCGGGGGCTGCCTACCTGCCGGTGGATCCGGAACTTCCCGCTGAGCGTGTGGGGTTCATGCTTGCGGATGCTGGTGCTGCGGTTGTGGTGTCGGCGGAGACGTTCTCAGCGTTGGCGGGTGTTGACGCGTCTGCGTTGTCGGACGCGGAGCGTGGCGGCCCGCTGTTGGCGGCGCATGCGGCGTATGTGTTGTTCACCTCGGGGTCGACGGGTCGGCCTAAGGGCGTCGTCGTCTCGCATGCGGGCATTGTGAACCGTTTGGTGTGGATGCAGTCCCGGTTTGGTCTGGTGCCGGGTGAGCGGGTGTTGCAGAAGACGCCGTTCGGGTTTGACGTGTCGGTGTGGGAGTTCTTCTGGCCGCTGCTCGAGGGTGGGGTGCTGGTGGTGGCCCGTCCGGGCGGCCACCGCGACCCGGCCTATGTCGCCGAGGTGATCGAGACGCAGCGGGTGTCGACGGTGCATTTTGTGCCCTCGATGCTGGAGGCGTTCCTGAGCGATTCCGGTGCCGCTGGGGCCAGTGGTCACCTGCGGCGTGTGGTCTGCTCGGGTGAGGCGCTGGCGCCAGGCGTACAGGACCGTTTCTTCGAGGTCCTTGGCCGGCAGGTGGAGTTGCACAATTTGTATGGGCCGACGGAGGCGTCGGTGGACGTCACGGCTTGGCAGTGTGCTCCGGGTGAGCCGGTCGTGCCCATTGGTGGTCCGGTTGCGAATACCTGTCTGTATGTGCTGGACGCTGCGCTGCAACCGCTACCGGTGGGTGTGGGTGGGGAGCTGTATATCGCTGGTGTGCAGTTGGCTCGTGGTTATGCGTCTCGTGCGGGCTTGACGGCGGAGCGGTTTGTGGCCAGCCCGTATGGCGGGGCGGGTGATCGCCTTTATCGCACGGGTGACCTGGCCCGCTGGAACAGTGACGGCCAGCTGGAGTATCTGGGCCGTGCGGACGAGCAGGTCAAGATTCGTGGGTTCCGTATCGAGCCGGGTGAGGTGCAGGCCGTGGTGGCCGCGCACCCGCAGGTGGCCCAGGCCGCGGTGATCGCCCGCGAGGACATCCCCGGTGACAAGCGCCTGGTCGCCTACATCGTTCCGGCCGACGACGCGGACCGCGACGAACTGGCTCAGAAGTTCAGCCAGTTCCTGGTCGGCCGGCTGCCGGAGTACATGGTGCCCTCAGCCGTCGTCGTCCTTGACGTGCTGCCGCTGACGGTCAACGGCAAGCTGGACCGCAAGGCGCTGCCCGCGCCCGAGTACACCACCGGTTCGGGCCGCGGCCCCTCCTCCGTTCGTGAGGAGATCCTGTGCGCGGCGTTCGCCGAGGTCCTGGGCCTGGACAGCGTCGGTGTCGATGACAGCTTCTTCGCCCTCGGCGGCCACTCCCTCCTCGCCATCCGGCTGGTGGAGATCCTGCGCACCCGAGGCGTGACCGTCTCAGTGCCGACGCTGTTCGACTCGCCGACCGTGGCCGGTCTTGCGGCTGCGTCCGGTACGGAGAGCGTCGTCGTTCCCCCCAACGCCATCCCGTCGGACGCGCAGGCGATCACGCCCGAGATGCTCCCGCTGGTCGACCTGACCACCGACGAGATCGAGCGGATCGTCGCCACCGTCGAGGGCGGCGCGGCCAATGTCGCCGACATCTACCCGCTCGCCCCCTTCCAGGAGGGCCTGCTCTTCCACCACCTCCTGGCCGAAGGCGGCGAGGACACGTACGTCACGCCCACGGTCCTGGAGTTCGACTCCCGCGGACGGCTCGACACCTATGTCGACGCCCTCCAGCAGGTCGTGGACCGGCACGACGTTCTGCGCACCGCAGTCCTGTGGGAAGGCCGACTGCGCGAACCGGTGCAGGTCGTGTGGCGCCATGCCCAACTCTCTGTCGAGGAAGTCGAACTCGACCTCCAGGACACGGGCACGGACCCGGTGCAGAAGCTGCTGACGACAGTGGGTCTGTCGATGGACCTGGGCCGGGCGCCGCTTCTCGGGCTGCACGCGGCGCCTGTCGTGGACGGCCGTTGGCTGCTGCTGATCCGCGTGCACCACATGATCCAGGACCACACGGCGCTGGAGGTGGTACTCGGCGAGGTCGAGGCGCTTCTCGCCGGGCGGGGTGCCGAGCTGCCCCAGCCGCTGCCGTTCCGGGACTTCGTGGCGCAGGCGCGTGCCGGTATCGAGAGCGGGAAGCACGAGGGCTACTTCGCCGACCTGCTGGGCGATGTCGACGAGCCGACCGCACCGTACGGCTTGGTCGACGCGTACGGCGACGGCATGGACTCGATGCAGGTGCGGCGGCACTTCGCGCCGGACTTCGAGGCGCGGCTGCGTGACGTGGCGCGGCGGCTCGGTGCGAGCCCGGCCACGGTGATGCATGTGGCGTGGGCGCGTGTCCTCGCCGCGGTCAGCGGCCGTGACGACGTGGTCTTCGGCACCGTCCTGTTCGGGCGCATGAACGCCGGTGCCGGTGCGGACCGGGTGCCCGGTCCCTTCATGAACACGCTGCCGGTGCGCGCGCGCCTGGACGACAGCACGAGTGTCGTCGAGGCGGTGCAGGGGATGCGCGGTCAGCTGGCCGCGCTCCTCGAGCACGAGCACGCGCCGCTCACCCTGGCGCAGCAGGCCAGCGCGGTGTCCGGCGACGGACCCCTGTTCACCTCGATCCTCAACTACCGCCACAACGTCAGCTACAGCCACGACACGGTCGACATCGGCGACGGCATCGAGATGGTGTTCGTCCGCGAGCGGAGCAACTACCCGCTGGGCGCCGTCTTCGACGACGACGGTGACGGCCTCGGTCTGATGGTGGACGCGGCCGCTCCGGTCGACGCGGACGCCGTGGCGACGCTGCTGTGCACGGTCATCGAGAACCTGGTGGCGGCGCTGGAACAGGCCGTCGACGGCGGCACCGACGTCGCGTTGAGCGACATCCGCGTACTCGACGAGGGGCAGCGCCACCAGGTGCTCACCGAGTGGAACGACACCGCGGCCGAGGTGCCGACGGGGACGGTTCCGCAGCTGTTCGAGGCGCGGGCGGCCCGCACCCCGGACGCCGTCGCCGTCGTCGCCGACGGCTCGGACGTCTCGTACGCGGAGCTGGATGCCCGGGCCAACCGCCTGGCGCGCCACCTCGTCGCGCTGGGCGTCGGCCCGGAAGCCGTGGTCGCCGTGGCGCTGGAGCGCGGCACGGACCTGATGGTGTCGCTGCTCGCGGTCCTCAAGGCCGGTGGCGCCTATATGCCGATCGACCCCGAGTACCCGGCCGACCGCATCGCGTACATGTGCGCCGACGCGGCACCGGTGGCGGTGCTCGCCACGCGGGCCACCGCCACCGTCCTGCCCGTGGACGCGGACACCACGGTGGTGCTGCTCGACGCGCCCGAGGTGGCCGGGGCCCTGGAGGCCCTGCCGTCCGGTGCGCTCGACGACGCCGAACGGCGGGCACCGCTGCGGACCGCACACCCCGCGTACGTGATCTACACGTCCGGTTCCACGGGCCGCCCCAAGGGCGTCCTGGTCTCCCACGCGGGCGTGGCCAGCCTCGTGGCCGGTCACATCCGGTACCTCGGCGTGGGCTCGGGGCACCGAGTCGGGCAGTTCGCTTCGGCCAGCTTCGACACCTTCGGCTGGGAGTGGTTCATGGCGCTCCTGTCCGGGGCCGCCCTGGTGGTGGTCCCGCAGGAGCGGCGCCTCGGCACGGCGCTGCCCGAGTTCCTCACCGCACAGGGCGTGACGCACGTGACGCTGCCGCCCGCCGTCCTGGCCACCCTGGACGAGACGTCGATCGGTACGGACACCGTGCTCGCCGTGGCGGGAGAGGCCTGCCCGCCGGACGTGATGGCGCGCTGGGCGCGGGGCCGTGCGATGTTCAACTCCTATGGCCCGACCGAGACCACGGTCGACGCCACCCTGTGGCGCTGCGACCCCGCCGGCGAGGTCGCCATCGGATCGCCGGTGGTCAACACCCAGGTGTATGTGCTCGACGAGCACCTGAACCCCACCCCGCCCGGTGTGGACGGCGAGATGTACGTGTCCGGTGCCGGACTGGCCCGCGGCTACCTCGGGCGCGCCGCGTTGACCGCGGAACGCTTCGTGGCGAACCCGTTCGGCCCGGCCGGATCCCGCGTCTACCGCACCGGTGACCGGGCCCGCTGGACCCCAGAAGGCCAGCTGGTCTTCGCGGGCCGCTCCGACGACCAGGTGAAGATCCGGGGCTTCCGGATCGAACTCGGCGAGATCGAGAGCGTGCTCACCGGGCACGCCTCGGTGACCCAGTCCGCGGTGATCGTCCGTGAGGACACCCCGGGCGACAAGCGCCTGGTGGCGTACGTCGTGCCCGCCGACGGCGTGGCGACGGCCCAGCTGCCGGCGGCGCTCAGCGGCCTCGCGGCCGAGCACCTGCCCGAGTACATGGTTCCCGCGGCGGTCGTCGTCCTCGACGAGCTGCCACTGACGGTCAACAAGAAGCTGGATCGCAGGGCCCTGCCCGCCCCGGAGCTCGCAGCCGCGACGACGGCCGGCCGCGCCCCGGCCAACCCGCGCGAGGAAATCCTCTGCGCCGTCTTCGCGAAGGTTCTCGGCGTGGAGAGCGTCGGCGTCGACGACGACTTCTTCGCCCTCGGCGGCCACTCCCTGCTCGCGGTGCGCCTGGCCAGCCGGGTGCGCTCGGTGCTCGGCGTCGACCTGGAGATCCGGGAGCTGTTCGACGCGCCCACCGCGGCCGGGCTCGCCGCCCGCCTCGCAGGAGGGAGCACCACCCGGGCCGCCCTGACGGCACAGGAGCGCCCCGAGCGCCTGCCGCTGTCGTACGCCCAGCGCCGCCTGTGGTTCATCGGCCAGCTGGACGGCCCGAGCCCCACCTACAACATCCCGGTGGCGCTGCGCCTGACGGGCCACGTGGACAGGGAGGCACTGAACGCGGCGCTGCGCGACGTCATCGCCCGCCACGAGGTGCTGCGCACGGTGATGGCCACCGCCGACGGCGACGAGCCGTACCAGCACGTCCTGGACGTGGCGGACCTGGACTGGCGGCTGCAGGTCGCCGACGCCGCCCCGGCGGACGTCGACGCCGCGGTGGCCGAGACGGTGCGGTACACGTTCGACATCTCCGCCGAACTGCCCATCCACGCCCGGCTGTTCGCCGTGGCACCGGAGGAACACGTCCTGGTCGTGGTGGTGCACCACATCGCCGGTGATGGCTGGTCGATGGGCCCGCTGGCACGCGACCTGTCGGTGGCGTACGAGGCGCGCTGCGCGGGCCGCGCTCCCTGGTGGGAGCCGCTGCCGGTGCAGTACGCGGACTACGCGCTGTGGCAGCGGGCGCTGCTCGGCGACGAGAACGACCCGGAGAGCGTGCTCTCGCAGCAGGTCGCCCACTGGCGCGAGGCCCTGGCCGGTGCGCCGGAGGAGCTGGAGCTCCCCTACGACCGGCCCCGCCCGGCCGTGGCCGGCGGCTTGGGCCACCAACTGCCGTTGGAAATCCCGGCGGAGGTGCACGCCCGCCTCGTGGAGGTGGCGCGGGCCGAGGGCGTGACGGTGTTCATGGTGCTCCAGGCGTCCTTCGCCGTGCTCCTCTCCCGCCTCGGTGCGGGCACCGACATCCCCATGGGCCTGGCGAATGCGGGTCGTACCGACGAAGCCGTCGACGACCTGGTCGGCTTTTTCGTGAACACGCTGGTGCTGCGCGCGGACCTGTCGGGCGACCCGACGTTCCGCAAGCTCCTGTCCCGCGTGCGAGAGGCGGGCCTGTCCGGCCTCGCGCACCAGGACGTGCCGTTCGAGCGCCTGGTGGAGGAGCTGGCGCCGACGCGTTCTCTGTCCCGGCACCCGCTGTTCCAGGTGATGCTCACCCTGCAGAACAACGCCGAAGCCGTCATGACCTTGCCCGGCGTACGCGCCGAAGGGATGCCCGCGGACACCGCGGTGGCCAAGTTCGACCTGGACGTCAGCGTGGCCGAGACCTTCGACGCCGACCGCGCACCAGCCGGACTCAACGGCCTCCTCACGGTCGCCGCGGATCTCTTCGACCGGGTCTCGGGTGAACGGCTCGTGGAGCGCTGGGTCCGCGTCCTGGACACGCTCACCACCAACCCGCGGACGCGGCTGAGCGCGGTGGACGTGCTGGGCGAGGCCGAGCGGCATCAGGTGCTTGCCGCGTGGAATGACACGGCCGCCGAGGTGTCGTCGACCTTGGTGCCTGAGCTGTTTGCGGCGCAGGTGGTGCGGACGCCGGATGCGGTGGCAGTGGTCGCTGATGGTGTCGAGGTGTCGTATGGCGACCTTGACGCGCGTGCCTGCCAGTTGGCTCATCATCTGGTGGGTCTGGGCGTGGGTGCCGAGTCGGTTGTGGGTCTGTGTCTGCCGCGTGGTGTGGACATGGTGGTGGGCATCCTCGCGGTGTGGAAGGCGGGGGGTGCTTATGTGCCGTTGGATCCGGAGTATCCGGTGGACCGGCTGGAGTTCATGCTCCGCGACAGTGGTGCTCAGGTCGTGGTCGGCCATGGCGCCACGGTTGCGGGGCTGACGGGTTCGCTGCCGCTGGTGTGCCTGGATGATCCGCGGATGGTCGGGGAGCTGGCCGGACTGCCTGTCACGTCGCCGATTGTGACTGTGGCGCCTGATGGTCTGGCGTATGTGATCTACACCTCTGGTTCCACGGGTCGTCCCAAGGGCGTCGCGGTCCGGCATGGCGGTGTGGCGAATCTGGTGTCGGTGTTCGGTCCGTTGATGGAGGTCGGGCCGGGTGTGGGTGTGTTGCAGTTCGCCTCGTTCAGCTTCGACGCCTCTGTTCTGGATGTGGCCGTCACGTTGAGCCAGGGTGGCTCCCTGGTGGTGGCGGGTGCTGCGGAGCGTGCCGAGCCGCGGTTGCTGCGGGATCTGGTGGCTTCGGCTGGGGTGCGTTCGGCGAGTGTGGTGCCGTCGCTGCTGGGTGTGTTGGAGCCGGAGGATCTGGCGGGTGTGGGTTCGCTGGTGATCGGTGCGGAGGCCGTGGAGCCGGGTCTTGCGGCTGCGTGGGCCAAGGGTCGACGCCTGGTCAATACGTACGGGCCGACCGAGGCCACGGTCATCGTGGCCACCGGTGTGGTGGATCCGGAGCATGAGGGGACGGTGCCCTTTGGGTCTCCGATGGCGAACACCCGGATGTACGTCCTGGACGGCGGCCTCGAGCCTGTGGCGCCGGGTGTGGTTGGCGAGCTGTATGTGGCGGGTGCGGGTCTGGCGCGTGGTTATCACGGTCGGCCGGACCTGAGCGCGGAGCGGTTCGTGGCCTGTCCGTATGGCGGGTCGGGTGAGCGGATGTACCGCACCGGGGACCTGGCGCGGTGGACTGTCGACGGCCGGTTGGTGTTCGCCGGGCGTGCTGATGAGCAGGTCAAGGTGCGCGGGTTCCGTATCGAGCTGGGTGAGGTGCAGGCGGCGGTGGCCGCGCACCCGCAGGTCGCTCAGGCCGCGGTGATCGCCCGCGAGGATGCTCCGGGCGACAAGCGTCTTGTCGCGTACGTCGTGCCTGGCGAGGGCGCGGACAACGACGGACTGCCGGTTTCGGTCCGTGAGGTGGTGGCCTCGCGGCTGCCCGCGCACATGGTGCCCGCCGCGCTCGTGGTCCTGGACGCGCTGCCGTTGACGGTCAACGGCAAGCTCGACCGCAAGGCCCTGCCCGCCCCCGACCACGCATCCGGGAAGGCGGCGGGAAGCCGCAAGCCGTCGACGCCACAGGAAGAGCTCCTGTGCAACGTCTTCGCCGACGTCCTGGGATTGCCCGAGGTGGGAGTCGACGACGACTTCTTCGTCCTCGGCGGTCACTCGCTCCTGGGCGTACGGCTCGTCAGCGAGATCAGGGCCGTCCTCGGTGTCGAGGTGGAGATCCGGACCCTGTTCGACTCGCCCACCGTGGCAGGTCTCGCACAACAGCTTGGAAAGAAGAAGTCAGCACGGCCGGCGTTGCGGCCCATGCGTAACCAGGGGGAGTCCTGATGTTTCCGTTGTCATTCGCGCAGCGCCGTCTGTGGTTCATCGAGCAGCTTGAGGGCCCCAGCCCCACTTACAACATCCCGATGGCCCTGCGGCTTTCCGGCAACGTCGACGCCGGGGCGCTGGATGCAGCGCTGCGAGACGTGATCGGCCGTCACGAAGTGCTGCGTACGGTCTTCGGGCTGTCCGAAGGCGAGCCGTACCAGCGGGCGTTGAAGCTCGAGGACGTCGCGTGGCAGCTCCAGACCGTCGACGTGTCCAACGCCGACGAGCCGACCGCCCTCACCGAGGCGGTCGCCGGTGCCGCTTCGCAGCCGTTCGACCTGTCGTCCGAAGTGCCGGTCCGTGCCTGGCTGTTCGTGACCGGGGCCGACGAGCACGTCCTGCTCGTGGTGGTGCACCACATCGCAAGTGACGGCTGGTCGGCCGGGCCGCTCGCCCGCGACCTCGCCGCTGCCTACGGGGCGCGCTGCGCGGGCCGGGCTCCGGAGTGGGAGCCGCTGCCGGTGCAGTACGCCGACTACGCGCTGTGGCAACGCGAACTCCTCGGCGACGAGAACGACCCCGAGAGCGTGCTCTCGCAGCAGGTCGCCTACTGGCGCGAGGCGTTGGACGGTGCGCCGGAAGAGCTGCGGCTCCCCTTCGACCACCCGCGCCCCCCGGTCGGTAGCTACCAGGGGCACCGCGTGCCCTTCGAGGTCCCCGCCGAGGTGCACGCCCGCCTGGCGGAGCTGGCCCGCGCCGAGGGCGTGACGCCGTTCATGGTGCTCCAGGCCGCCCTCGCAGTGCTCCTGTCCCGCCTGGGAGCGGGCACGGACATCCCCATCGGTTCCGCGAACGCCGGACGCACCGACGTGGCCCTCAACGACCTTGTCGGCTTCTTCGTCAACACGCTCGTGCTGCGCACCGACCTGTCCGGCGACCCGACGTTCGCCGACGTACTCGGCCGGGTGCGGGAGACGGGCCTGTCCGCCTTCAGCCACCAGGACGTGCCCTTCGAGCGCCTGGTGGAGGAGCTGGCACCGCCCCGCTCCCTCGCGCTCCACCCGCTGTTCCAGGTGATGCTCACCCTCCAGAACACCGCCCCGGTCTCCCTGGACCTGCCGGGTGTCCGCGTCACCGAGGCGGAGGAGGAGCTCGCGGCCGGAGCTTCGGCCGCCAAGTTCGACCTGGACCTGAGCGTCGAGGAGACCTTCGACGCGCAGGGCGCCCCCGCAGGCCTCCGCGGTGTACTGACCGCCGCGGCCGACCTGTTCGAGTCCGGCACCGCCGAACAGCTCGCGACGCGCTTCGCCCGCGCCCTCGAGGCGGTGGCCGCCGCCCCGGCGACCCGTCTGAGCGCGGTCGACGTCTTGGACGCCGACGAGCGTCGCCGGGTGCTGGTGGAGTGGAATGACACCGCGGTCGAGGTTCCGGCCGGTGCGGTGGCGGCTCGTTTCGAGGAGCAGGTGGCTCGTACGCCGGATGCGGTGGCGATTGTCGCCGATGGTGACGAGGTCTCGTACGCCGAGCTCGACGCCCGCGCCAACCGCCTTGCCCACTTCCTGGTGGACCAGGGTGTGGGAGCGGAGTCGGTGGTGGGTCTGTGCCTGCCGCGTGGTGTGGAGACCATTGCCGCGATCCTCGCGGTGTGGAAGGCCGGTGCGGCCTATCTGCCCATCGACCCGGCACAGCCCGCCGACCGCGTGGCGTTCATGCTGGCCGACAGCGGCGCCGCGACGCTCCTGACCACCCGTGCCCTGATCGAGGGCCCGGCCGCGCAGGCGCCCTCCGCGCACGCCCTCGACGACCCCGAGGTCACCGCCGCGATCGGTACGTGCACGGCCACCGCACCGGAGACGGCCCCGGCGGCGGACGCGCTCGCATACGTCATCTACACGTCCGGCTCGACGGGCACGCCCAAGGGCGTGGCCGTCTCGCACCGTTCGCTGGCCAACTACGTGTCCACGGTGCCCAGCCGAGTGGGCCTCGGCGCTCCGGGGGACAGGTATGCCCTGCTCCAGGCGCAGGCCACCGACCTCGGCAACACCGTCGTCTTCGCGAGCCTCACCACCGGCGGCGAACTGCACGTCCTGAGCGAGGACGCCGCCACCGACCCGGTCGCGGTGACCGCGTACCTGGCCGAGCACGCCATCGACCACGTGAAGGCGGTTCCCTCACACCTGGCGGCCCTGGCCGCCGCCGGAGACGCGGCGGCCGTGCTGCCCGCCAAGTCGCTCGTCCTCGGTGGCGAAGCGGCCTCGCCCGCGTGGGTGCGCCGGCTCCTCGAGGCCGCGGGCGACGACCGTGCCGTGTTCAACCACTACGGTCCGACCGAGACCACGATCGGCGTGACCACGACGCGTCTGACGCCCGAGCGGGTGCCCGGCGCCGTCGTCCCCATCGGCTCGCCGATCCCCAACACCAGCGCGTACGTGCTCGATCAGTGGCTTTCTCCGGTGGCGCCGGGTGTGGTCGGTGAGCTGTATGTGGCGGGTGTGGGTCTTGCGCGTGGCTACGTGGGGCGTCATGGCCTGACCGCGGAGCGGTTCGTGGCGTGTCCGTTTGGTGGGTCGGGTGAGCGGATGTATCGCACGGGTGACCTGGTGCGCTGGAGCGTCGAAGGTCAGCTGGAGTATCTGGGTCGTGCCGATGAGCAGGTGAAGGTCCGTGGTTTCCGTATCGAGCCGGGTGAGGTGCGGGCCGTGGTGGCCGCGCATCCGCTGGTGGCTCAGGCCGCGGTGATCGCGCGCGAGGACGTTCCGGGTGACAAGCGCCTGGTCGCGTACGTCGTTCCGGGCGATGCCCCGCACGGCGATGAACTGGCCCAGGACATACGCCAGTTCGTGGCCGAACAGCTGCCGGAGTACATGGTGCCCTCGGCCGTGGTGGCCATCGAGGCGCTGCCGCTGACGTCGAACGGCAAGCTGGACCGCAAGGCGCTGCCTGCTCCGGAGTACGCGACGGGTGCGGGTCGTGGCCCGTCGACGCTCCGTGAGGAGATCCTGTGCGCCGCGTTCGCCGAGGTGCTCGGCGTGGACAGCGTCGGCGTGGACGACAGCTTCTTCGCGCTGGGCGGTCACTCGCTGCTCGCGATCCGCCTGGTGGAGCTTCTGCGTACGCGTGGTGTGACCGTGTCGGTGCGGGCGCTGTTCCAGACGCCGACCGTGGCGGGCCTTGCGACCGCGTCGGGCGCCGAGAGCGTCGTCGCACCGGCGAACGCCATCCCTGAGGGCGCGCAGGCGATCACGCCGGAGATGCTGCCGCTGGTCGACCTGACCGCTGAGGAGGTCGAGCGGGTCGTCGCGACGGTCGAGGGCGGCGCGGCGAACGTCGCGGACGTGTACCCGCTGGCTCCTCTCCAGGAGGGTCTGCTCTTCCACCACCTGCTCGCCGATGGCGGCGAGGACGCGTATGTGACTCCGGTCGTGGTGGAGTTCGACAGCCGTGAGCGCCTTGACGCATTCACGGAGGCGCTGCAGCGGGTTGTGGACCGGCACGACATCTACCGGACCGGGATCGTGTGGGAGGGCCTGCGCGAGCCGGTGCAGGTGGTCTGGCGCCACGCCGACCTGCCCGTCGAGGACGTCGCACTCGACCCGCAGGGTGCCGAGCCGGTCGAGCAGCTTCTCGCTGCCGGCGGCCTGACGATGGACCTGGACCGGGCCCCGCTGATCCGCATGCACACGGCCGCGGTGTCGGACGGCCGCTGGCTGGCCCTGGTCCGGGCGCACCACATGGTCCGCGACCACATGGGCCTGGAGCTTCTGCTGGGTGAGGTGGAGGCGTTCCTGTCCGGTCGGGGTGGGGAGTTGTCGGAGGCGTTGCCGTTCCGTGACTTCGTGGCGCAGGCGCGTGGCGGGGTGGAGCGGGCCGAGCACGAGCGGTACTTCACCGAGCTGCTCGGTGATGTGGACGAGCCGACGGCTCCGTATGGCCTGGTGGATGTGCGGGGTGTGGGCGCGGATGTCTCGCGTGCCATCGCCGATCTGGGCGCGGAGCTGTCGGGGCGGTTGCGGGTGGCGGCGCGGCGTGCGGGCGCGAGCCCGGCCACGGTGATGCATGTCGCGTGGGCGCGGGTCCTGGGCGCGGTCAGTGGCCGTGACGATGTGGTGTTCGGCACGGTGTTGTTCGGGCGGATGAATGCCGGGGCGGGGGCGGACCGGGTGGCTGGTCCGTTCATCAATACGCTGCCGGTGCGGGTGCGCCTGGAGGATGCGGGCGTTTTGGCGGCGGTGCGGGCGATGGGCGGTCAGCTGGCCGGCCTGCTGGAGCATGAGCATGCGCCGCTGGCGCTGGCGCAGCAGGCCAGTGGGGTGGCGGGGGACACTCCGTTGTTCACGTCGCTGTTCAACTACCGGCACAACAGCGGTGCTGAGGCCAGTGAGAGCACTGGCTCGGCTCTGGAGGGGATCCGGACGGTCTTCTCGCGGGAGCGGACGAACTATCCGCTGTCGGTGTCGGTGGATGACGACGGTGCGGAGCTGTCGCTCGCGGTGGACGCGGTCGCGTCGGTGGACTCGCAGGCGGTCGCCGCGCTGGTGGCCACGGCCACGGGTGATGTGGTGGCGGCACTGGAGGAGGCGCTGGAGGGCGGCTCCGACCGGCCGCTGAACACCGTCGATGTCCTGGGCGAGGCCGAGCGTCGTCGTGTGCTGACTGAGTGGAATGACACGGCGCTTGAGGTGGCTCCGGCTACGGTTGGGGAGCTGTTCGAGGCACAGGTGGCGCGGACTCCGGGTGCGGTGGCAGTCGTCGCCGACGGTGCGGAGGTCTCGTATGGCGAACTGGACGCCCGTGCCAGCCAGTTGGCCCGGCACCTGATCGGTCTGGGGGTTGGTCCGGAGTCCCGGGTTGCCGTGGCGCTCGAGCGTGGTGTGGACGCTGTGGCCGCGCTGTTGGGTGTGCTCAAGGCGGGTGGCGCGTATGTGCCGGTGGATCCGTCGTATCCGGTCGAGCGGATCGCGTTCATGCTGGAGGACGCCCAGCCGGTCGCGGTGATCACCGCGTCGGTGACTGCTGGGGTGCTGCCGTCGTCCGGGCCGCAGACCGTGATTGTCGACGCCCCGGAGACGGTGGCTGCCCTGGCTGGGCTGTCTGTGAAGGCTCCGGCGCAGGGTGAGCGCGTATCTGCCCTGACGCCCGCTCACCCGGCGTACGTGATCTACACCTCTGGTTCCACGGGCCGTCCCAAGGGCGTAGTAGTGGAACACCGCTCGGTGGCAGGCCTCTTGGCTTGGGCTGGGGCGGAGTTCGGTGGTGCGGACTTCGAGCGGGTGTTGCTGTCGACCTCGTTCACCTTCGACGTGTCGGTCTTCGAGCTGTTCGGCCCGCTGGTCACCGGCGGTTCCGTCGAGCTGGTGCCGGACCTGCTCGCCCTCGCCGATGGCGAGCGTGGCCCGTGGCAGGTGAGCCTGGTCAGTGGTGTGCCGTCGGCGTTCGCCCGGATTCTGGGCCGTTCCGGTGGCGAACTGCGCCCGCGTACGGTGGTGTTGGCCGGTGAGGCGCTGACCGCTGATGCGGTGGCGGGTATCCGTCGCGAGCTGCCGGGTGCCCGGGTGGCCAACATCTACGGCCCCACCGAGGCAACTGTCTACTCCACCGCGTGCTTCACCGAGGGCGAGTCCGAGGGCGCGGTGCCCATCGGTGGGCCCATTTCCAACGCCCGGGCGTACGTGCTGGATGGCCGTCTGTCCCCGGTGGCGCCGGGGGTGGCGGGTGAGCTGTACATCGCGGGTATGGGTCTGGCGCGTGGCTACCTGAACCGTTCCGCCCTGACGGCCGAGCGCTTTGTCGCCGATCCGTTCGGCGCTGCGGGTGAGCGTCTGTACCGCACCGGTGACCTGGTCCGCTGGAACGCGGATGGTCAGCTGGAGTACCTGGGCCGTGCCGATGAGCAGGTCAAGGTCCGTGGTTTCCGTATCGAGCTGGGCGAGGTCCAGGCCGCTGTGGCCGCGCACGCCCAGGTCGCCCAGGCCACCGTCGTGGTGCGTGAGGACATCTCCGGTGACCCGCGCCTGGTGGCGTATGTGGTTCCGGCCGAGGGTGCGCGGGGTGCTGAACTGGCCCAGGGTGTACGGCGGTTCGTCGGTGAGTCCCTGCCGCAGTACATGGTGCCGTCGGCGGTCGTCGTCCTCGACGCGCTGCCGCTGACGCCCAACGGCAAGCTCGACCGCAAGGCCCTGCCCGCCCCCGAGTACACCACCGGCTCCAGCCGCGGCCCGGTGACGGTCCGCGAAGAGATCCTCTGTGGGGTCTTCGCCGAGGTGCTCGGCCTGGAGAGCGTCGGTGTCGACGACGACTTCTTCGCTCTCGGCGGCCACTCCCTCCTCGCGGTCCGCCTGGTGAGCCGGGTGCGCTCGGTGCTCGGGGTCGAGCTGTCGCTGCGCGTGCTGTTCGAGGCGCCGACCGTCGCAGGCCTCGCGGCCCGCCTCGATGACGCCGATCGGGCGCGCATGGCGTTGACGGCGCAGGAGCGTCCGGAGCGTCTGCCGCTGTCGTTCGCCCAGCGCCGCCTCTGGTTCCTTGGCCAGTTGGAGGGGCCGAGCGCCACGTACAACATTCCGACGGTGCTGCGACTCAAGGGCGCCGTGGACGCCCAGGCGCTGAACGCCGCGCTGCGCGACGTCATCGCCCGTCACGAGGTCCTGCGCACGCTCTTCACGACCGCTGATAGCGAGCCGTACCAGCACGTCCTGGACGTGGCCGACCTCGACTGGCAGCTGCGCGCTGACGACGTGGCTCCGGCGGACCTGGACACCGTGGTGGCCCGGGCGACGGCGTACGCCTTCGACCTCTCCTCCGAACTGCCCATCCACGCCGAGCTGTTCACCATCAGCCCGGACGAGCACGTACTCGCCGTCGTGGTGCACCACATCGCTGGTGACGGCTGGTCGATGGGTCCGCTGGCCCGTGATGTGTCGATGGCGTACGCCGCGCGGTGCGCGGGCCGCGCTCCCGAGTGGGAGCCGCTGCCGGTGCAGTACGCGGACTACGCGCTGTGGCAGCGCGACCTGCTCGGCGACGACCAGGACCCGCAGAGCCTGATATCCCGGCAGGTCGACTACTGGCGTGAGGCGCTGGCCGCGGCCCCTGAAGAGCTGACGCTGCCCTACGACCACGCCCGCCCGGCAGTCCTCGGTTACCGGGGCCACGGCGTCCCGCTGGACATCCCGGCGGAGCTGCACGCCCGCCTCGTGGAGTTGGCACGGGCCGAGGGCGTGACGGTGGCCATGGTGCTGCAGTCCGCCCTGGCGGTGCTCCTGTCCCGCCTGGGCGCGGGAACCGACATCCCGATCGGCACGCCAAACGCCGGACGCACCGACGAAGCCCTCGACGACCTGGTCGGCTTCTTTGTCAACACGATGGTGCTGCGTACGGACCTGTCCGGAGATCCGACGTTCACCGAGCTCTTCTCGCGCGTCCGGGAGGCGGCTCTCGCGGCGTACGCGCACCAGGACGTGCCCTTCGAACGCCTGGTCGAGGAACTCGCCCCGTCCCGCTCGCTGTCCCGGCACCCGCTGTTCCAGGTGGCGCTGACGGTGCAGAACAACGCCGAGGCGGTCCTGGATCTGCCCGGCCTCGGTACGGAGCCCGCGCCGGTGTCCGCGCCGGTGGCCAAGTTCGACCTGGACATGAGTGTCGGCGAGGCCTTCGACGCCGAGGGTCGCCCCGCGGGGCTGCGCGGTGTCCTGGTCGCGGCGGCGGACCTGTTCGACGTCTCGACCGTCGAGCTGTTCGCACGGCGCCTCGAGAAGGTGCTCCAGACCCTGGCCGCCGACCCGGCCACACGCATCGGAACCGTCGACCTTCTCGACGAGGCTGAGCGTCGTCGGGTGCTGACGGAGTGGAACGGCACGGCCGTGGAGGTGGCTCAGGCCACGGTTCCGGAGTTGTTCGAGGCGCAGGTGGCGCGGACTCCGGGTGCGGTGGCGGTTGTCGCCGATGGCACGGAGGTTTCGTACGCCGAACTGGACGCTCGCGCGAATCGGTTGGCGCGTCACCTGATTGGTCTGGGTGTGGGGCCGGAGTCGCGGGTGGCTGTGTGCCTGGAGCGTGGTGTGGACGCGGTGTCCGCGCTGTTGGGTGTGCTCAAGGCGGGTGGTGCGTATGTGCCGGTGGACCCGTCGTATCCGGCTGAGCGGATCGCGTACATGCTGGAGGACGCGGAGCCGGTAGCGGTGATCGCTGCTTCGGCGACCGTGGCCGTCCTTCCGTCTTCTGCGCCGCAGACCGTGATCCTTGACGCCTCGGAGACGGTGGCTGTCCTGGCCGGGCTGTCCGCGAAGGCTCCGGGTCAGGGTGAGCGCCTATCTGTGTTGACCCATGTCCATCCGGCGTATGTGATCTATACCTCTGGTTCCACGGGGCGCCCTAAGGGTGTGGTGGTGGAGCACCGTTCGGTGGCGAGCCTGCTTGCGTGGGCCGGGGCCGAGTTCGGTGGTGCGGACTTCGAGCGGGTGCTGCTGTCGACCTCGTTCACCTTCGATGTGTCGGTCTTCGAGTTGTTCGGCCCGCTGGTCACCGGCGGATCTGTCGAGCTCGTCCCGGACCTGCTGGCGCTTGCTGATGCCGAGCGTGGTCCGTGGCAGGTGAGCCTGGTCAGCGGTGTTCCCTCGGCGTTCGTCCGGATCTTGGGTCGTGGGGCTGAGGTGCGTCCGCGTACGGTGGTGTTGGCTGGTGAGGCGCTGACCGCTGATGCGGTGGCGGGTATCCGTCGGGAGCTGCCGGGTGCGCGGGTGGCGAACATCTACGGCCCGACCGAGGCGACCGTGTACACCACGGCGTGCTTCACCGACGGTGAGGCTCAGGGTGCGGTGCCCATTGGGCGGCCGGTCTCCAACGCCCGGGTCTACGTCCTCGACGGGCACCTGTCCCCGGTGGCGCCGGGTGTGGCGGGTGAGCTGTACATCGCGGGTATGGGTCTGGCGCGTGGTTATCTGCATCGCTCTGCCCTGACCGCCGAGCGTTTCGTGGCCGATCCGTTCGGTGCTGCGGGCGAGCGTCTGTACCGCACGGGCGACCTGGTCCGCTGGAACAAGGACGGTCAGCTGGAGTACTTGGGTCGCGTCGACGAGCAGGTCAAGGTCCGTGGCTTCCGTATCGAGCTGGGCGAGGTGCAGTCGGCGCTGGCCGCCCACCCGCAGGTCGCTCAGGCCGCTGTCGTGGTGCGTGAGGACATCTCCGGTGACCCGCGCCTGGTCGCTTACGTGGTCCCGGCCGAGGGTGCGCGGAGTGGTGAACTGGATCAGGAGATTCGCCAGTTCGTCGGCGAGTCCCTGCCGCAGTACATGGTTCCGTCGGCGGTCGTCGTTCTCGACGCGCTGCCGCTGACGCCCAACGGCAAGCTCGACCGCAAGGCCCTGCCCGCCCCCGAGTACGCGACGGGCGCTGGTCGTGGCCCCTCCACGGTCCGTGAAGAGGTCCTCTGCGCCGCGTTCGCCGAGGTCCTGGGCCTCGACAGCCTCGGTGTCGACGACGACTTCTTCGCCCTGGGTGGTCACTCCCTCCTCGCGGTCCGGCTGGTGGAGGTTCTGCACAACCGCGGCGTGTCTGTCACGGTGCGGATGCTGTTTCAGACCCCGACCGTGGCCGGCCTTGCGGTCGCGTCCGGTGCGGAGAGCGTCGTCGTACCGGCGAACGCCATCCCGGCGGACGCGCAGGCGATCACGCCCGACATGCTGCCGCTGGTCGACCTGACTGTCGACGAGATCGAGCGGATCGTCGCCACCGTCGACGGTGGCGCGGCCAATGTGGCGGACGTCTACCCGCTGGCTCCCCTCCAGGAAGGTCTGCTCTTCCACCACCTCCTCGCTGAGGGTGGCGAGGACGCGTACGTCACGCCGACGGTCGTCGAGTTCGCGTCACGCGACCTCCTTGACCGCTACCTCCACGCCCTTCAGCAGGTGGTGGACCGGCACGACATCCTGCGCACCGCCATCGTGTGGGAGGGCCTGACTGAGCCGGTGCAGGTCGTGTGGCGGCACGCCCAACTCGCGGTGGAGGAGGTCGAACTTGATCTCCAGCACAACGCGGATCCGGTGCGGAATCTGCTGACCATCGTGGGCCTCTCGATGGATCTGGGCCGAGCCCCGCTCCTCGGGCTGCACGCCGCGCAGGTTGCCGAAGGCCGCTGGCTGCTGCTGATCCGCGTGCACCACATGGTGCAGGACCACGCCGGTCTTGAACTCCTGCTCGGCGAGGTCGAGATGCTGCTCGCCGGTCGCGGTGCGGAGCTGGCCGAGCCAATGCCCTTCCGTGACTTCGTCGCCCAGGCGCAGGGCGGAGCCGAACGGGCCGAGCACGAGCGGTACTTCGCCGAGCTGCTGGGTGACATCGACGAACCGACGGCCCCGTACGGGCAGGTGGACACGCTGGGCGACGGAACCGGCGTGGTGCGTGCGCGGCTGCGCTTCGACTCGCAGCTGGACGGCCGCGTCCGTGAAGTGGCCCGGAGCCTGGGCGTGAGCCCGGCCACGGTGATGCACGTGGCGTGGGCACGCGTCCTCGGCGCGGTCAGCGGTCGCGACGATGTCGTCTTCGGCACCGTGCTGCTGGGTCGTCTGAGCGCGGCGGCCGGTAGCGACCGGGCGGCGGGTCCGTTCATTAATACGTTGCCGGTGCGGGTGCGCGTGGGGGAGCTGTCGCCGCGGGCGGCGGTGGCCGCGATGCGTGATCAGCTGGCCGCGCTGCTGGAGCATGAGCACGCCTCGCTGGCGCTGGCTCAGCGGGCCAGTGGTGTTGCGGGGGGTACTCCGTTGTTCAGCTCGCTGTTCAACTACCGCCACAACGCCGCCCGGCCCGAGGCCACGGAGCAGGGTGCGGTTGAGGGCGACATCAAGGTCGTCTACAGCCGGGAAGCCGACAACTACCCGCTGTCGGTCTCCGTGGATGACGACGGTGACGGGCTCGGCCTGGCCGTGGATGCCGTCGCGCCGATCGACGCGCAGGCAGTCGCCACACTGGTGGCCAACGCGACGCAGAACCTGGTGGCGGCGCTGGAGAGCGACACGGACGAGCCGCTGAGCGGTCTCGACGTCCTCGACCAGAGCGAGCGCCAGCGTCTCCTCGTGGAGTGGAACGACACTGCCGCCGACGTGGCACCGTCCACGGTCACGGAGCTGTTCGAGGCGCAGGCTACCCAGGCCCCAGACGCCGTCGCCGTCGTCGCTGACGGCACCGAACTCTCGTATGGTGAACTCGACGCCCGCGCCAACCGGTTGGCGTACCACCTGATCGGCCAGGGCGTGGGTCCGGAGTCGCTGGTGGCCGTGGTCCTCGAGCGCGGCGTCGAGCTGATGGTGGCCCTCCTTGGTGTGCTCAAGGCCGGGGCTGCTTATCTGCCGGTCGATCCGTCCTACCCGGCCGAGCGGGTGGCCCACATGCTGGACGATGCCCGTCCGGTCGTGGTCCTGGGGGCCACGGGCACGGTCGAGGCCGTGCCCGCCTCGGTGGCTGTGACGCTGGTCGATTCCCCGGAGACGGCAGCCGCACTCGCCAACGCCCCGGTCGCCGGGGTCGAGCAGGGGGCGAACTCCCTTGCTCACCCTGCGTATGTCATCTACACCTCCGGTTCCACCGGCCGTCCCAAGGGTGTGGTCGTCACGCATGGCGGGTTCGCGAACATGCGCGCGGCTGCGATGGCCCGGTTTGGTGCGGGTGCCGGCTCGCGGGTGGCGCAGTTCGCCTCGCTGAGCTTCGACAACTTCTGCCTGGAGTGGTCGTTGGCGTTGACGTCGGGTGCGACGCTGGTCGTCGTGCCGGGTGAGCGGCGTCTCGGCCAGGAGCTGGCCGGGTTCTTCGCCGAGCAGCAGATCACGCATGCGACGCTGCCGCCTGCGGTGCTGGCCGGGCTCGAGCCGAGTTCGGTGGCCGAGGGCGTGGTCCTTGAGGTCGGTGGTGAGGCGTGCTCGCCGGAGCTCGTGAAGCGCTGGTCGGCGGGACGGGTGCTGTTCAACACCTACGGTCCGACGGAGACCACGGTGGACGCGGCCGTATGGCGGTGCACTCCTGGGGCGCAGGAAGTGGCGATCGGTTCCCCGGTCGGCAATGCCCGTGCCTACGTGATGGATGAGTTCCTTGCCCCAGTGCCCGTTGGCGCCGTGGGTGAGCTGTACCTCGCGGGCGCGGGCCTGGCCCGCGGCTACCTGAACCGTCCCTCTCTGACCGCCGAGCGCTTCGTGCCCTGCCCGTTCGGGACGGCCGGTGAGCGCATGTACCGCACGGGTGACCTGGTGCGGTGGAACGCGGACGGTCAGCTGGTGTTCGTGGGCCGTGCCGACGAGCAGGTCAAGGTTCGTGGCTTCCGGATCGAGCTGGGCGAGGTGCAGGCGGCGGTGGCCGCCCACCCGCAGGTGGCCCAGGCGGCGGTGATCGCCCGTGAGGACATCCCGGGCGAGAAGCGTCTCGTCGCCTACGTCGTACCCGGTGAGGGCGCGAACAGCGACGAACTGCCTTTGGCCATATGTGAAGCGGTGGCCGCCCTGCTGCCCGCGCACATGGTGCCCTCCGCGGTCGTCGTCCTCGACGCGCTGCCGCTGACGCCGAACGGCAAGCTGGACCGCAAGGCCCTGCCCGCCCCCGAGTACACCTCCGGCTCGAGCCGCGGTCCCTCCACGGTCCAGGAGGAGATCCTGAGCGGGGTCTTCGCCGAGGTCCTGGGCGTGGACGGCGTCGGTGTCGACGACGACTTCTTCGCCCTGGGCGGCCACTCGCTGCTCGCGGTGCGGCTGATGAGCCGGGTGCGCTCGGTCCTCGGGGTCGAGCTGTCGCTGCGCGCACTGTTCGAGGCGCCGACGGTGGCTCGCCTCGCGGCCCGTATCGGTGAGGCCGATCGGGCGCGGGTGGCGTTGACGGCGCAGGAGCGTCCGGAGCGTCTGCCGTTGTCGTTCGCGCAGCGCCGTCTGTGGCTCGTCAACGAGCTGGAGGGTCCGAGCCCCGCCTACAACATTCCGACGGTGCTGCGGCTCAAGGGCGTCATGGACGCCGGGGCGCTGAACGCCGCGCTGCGGGACGTCATCGCCCGTCACGAGGTCCTGCGCACGGTCTTCGCCACCGCTGATGGCGAGCCGTACCAGCAGGTCCTCGCCCCTGAAGCCCTCCGGTGGGAGATGGGGGTCCGCGAGGTGGCCGCGGTGGACGTGGACGCCGCGGTGGCCGAGGCGGCGCGGCACGCGTTTGACCTCTCCTCCGATCTGCCCTTCCACGCCGAGCTGTTCACCGTCAGCCCGGACGAGCACGTACTCGCCGTCGTGGTGCACCACATCGCCGCCGACGGCTGGTCGATGGCTCCGCTGGCGCGGGACGTGTCGACTGCGTACGAGGCGCGCTGCGCGGGCCGGGCTCCGGAGTGGGAGCCCCTGCCGGTGCAGTACGCCGACTACGCGCTGTGGCAGCGCGACCTGCTCGGCGACGAGAACGACCCGGAGAGCACGCTCTCCCGTCAAGTCGCCTACTGGCGCGAGACCCTTGCTGGTGCGCCGGAGGAACTGGCGCTGCCCTTCGACCGGCCCCGCCCGACCGTCGCCTCCCACCGCGGACATGCCACGCGGATCGAGGTTCCGGCGAAGGTGCACGCGCGCGTGCTGGAGCTGGCGCGGGCCGAAGGCGCGACGCCGTTCATGGTGATCCAGTCCGCCCTCGCCGTGCTGCTGTCCCAGCTCGGTGCGGGCACCGACATCCCGATCGGCTCGGCCCACGCGGGCCGCACCGACGAAGCCCTCGACGACCTGGTCGGATGCTTCGTGAACACGATGGTGCTGCGCGCGGACCTGTCCGGCGATCCGGCCTTCACCGATGTGCTCGCCCGGGTCCGGGAGGCCGATCTGGCCGGTGGCGCGCACCAGGACGTGCCGTTCGATCGTCTGGTCGAGGAGCTGGCCCCGTCCCGCTCCATGGCGCGCCATCCGCTCTTCCAGACCGTGCTGACGATGCAGAACACCATCGAGGCGGTCCTGGACCTGGGCGAGGTGCGGGCCGGCGGGATGTCGGCGGGCGTCAGCAATGCCAAGTTCGACCTGGACGTGCTGGTCGCCGAGGAGTTCGACGCCCAGGGCGCGCCCGCCGGACTCGGCGGCACGTTGATCGTGGCCGCGGACCTGTTCGACGCCGCGGCGGCCGAGCGGATCGCCTCCGCCCTGGCCCGCGTGCTGGATCTCCTGACCGCCGCCCCGGCGACCCGTCTGAGCGCGGTCGACGTCTTGGACGCCGACGAGCGTCGCCGGGTGCTGGTGGAGTGGAATGACACCGCGGTCGAGGTTCCGGCCGGTGCGGTGGCGGCTCGTTTCGAGGAGCAGGTGGCTCGTACGCCGGATGCGGTGGCGATTGTCGCCGATGGTGACGAGGTCTCGTACGCCGAGCTCGACGCCCGCGCCAACCGCCTTGCCCATTTCCTGGTGGACCAGGGTGTGGGAGCGGAGTCGGTGGTGGGTCTGTGCCTGCCGCGTGGTGTGGAGACCATTGCCGCGATCCTCGCGGTGTGGAAGGCCGGTGCGGCCTATCTGCCCATCGACCCGGCACAGCCCGCCGAGCGGATCTCCTTCATGCTGGCGGACACCCGCGCGGTGCTCCTCCTGAGCATCGAGGACATCCTGGACGAGTTGCCCGTCGCCGGGGTCCGCACGATCGCGGTCGACGAAGCGCTGTTCGGCGTGCAGCTGTCGATGGAACCCGACACCGCCCCGCAGGTGACGACGGACCCGGACGGGCTCGCTTACGTCATCTACACCTCCGGTTCGACGGGCCGCCCCAAGGGTGTCGCGATCACGCACGGCTCCCTGGCCAACTACGTCGCCACCGTCCCCGCCCGGGTCGGATTCGGCGCTCCCGGGGACAGGTACGCCCTGCTCCAGGCGCAGGCCACCGACCTCGGCAACACCGTGGTCTTCGCCAGCCTCGTCTCCGGCGGTGAACTGCACGTACTCGAGGAGGGCGCGGTCACCGACCCGGCGGCCGTCAGCCGCTACCTGGCCGAGCACCGCATCGACCACCTCAAGGCGGTCCCCTCCCACCTCGCGGCGCTCGGCGCCGCCGACGGTCTGGCGAAGGTCCTGCCCGGCGGCTCGCTGGTGCTCGGCGGTGAGGCCGCCCCGCCCGCCTGGGCGCGGGAACTCGTGGCCGCCGCGGGCGACCGAGCCGTGTTCAACCATTACGGTCCGACCGAAGCCACCATCGGCGTCGCCACCACGCGCCTGACCGCGGAGCGGGTGGCCGGCGGAGTGGTGCCGGTCGGAGCGCCGGTCGGCAACACCCGCCTGTACGTGCTCGACGCAGCACTGCGCCCGGTGGCGCCGGGTGTCGTCGGTGAGCTGTATGTCGCGGGTGCCCAGTTGGCGCGCGGCTACGTGCGCCGTCCCGACTTGACCGCGGAGCGTTTCGTGGCCTGTCCGTTCGGTGCGGCGGGTGAGCGGATGTACCGTACCGGCGACCGCGCGCGGTGGACGGCCGACGGCCAGGTGGTGTTCCTGGGCCGCACCGACGACCAGGTGAAGATCCGTGGCTTCCGTATCGAGCCGGGTGAGGTGCGGGCCGTACTGGCCGCCCACCCGCAGGTCGCCCACGCCGCGGTGATCGCCCGCGAGGACACCCCGGGCGAGAAGCGCCTGGTCGCCTACCTCGTCCCCATGGACGAGGAGGTGGACGCGGCCGAACTGACCACAGCGGCGAAGGAGTTCGCCGAGCAGCGGCTGCCCGGGCACATGGTGCCGTCGGCCACCGTGGTCCTGGAGGCGCTGCCGCTGACGAGCAACGGCAAGCTGGACCGCAAGGCGCTGCCCGCCCCGGACAGCGCCGCCGCGGCGGGCGCGGGCCGCGGGCCCGCCAACGCCCGCGAGGAGATCCTCTGCGCCGCGTTCGCCGAGGTCCTCGGCCTCGACGAGGTCGGCGTCGACGACGACTTCTTCGAACTCGGCGGCCACTCCCTGCTCGCCGTGCGCCTCGTCAGCCGCATCAGGGTGGTGCTCGGCGTGGAGCTGGAGATCCGCGTCCTGTTCGAGGCGCCGACGGTGGCCGGACTCGCCGCCAGCATCGACGAGGCCGACGGGGCCCGCGTGGCCCTGACGGCGCAGCAGCGTCCGGAGCGGGTTCCGCTGTCGTACGCCCAGCGACGTCTGTGGTTCATCGGCGAGCTGGAGGGCCCGAGCCCCGCCTACAACATCCCGGTCGCCGTGCGCCTCACCGGCGCGGTGGACAGCGCCGCGCTCGACGCCGCGCTGCGGGACGTGATCGGCCGTCACGAGGTGCTGCGCACAGTCTTCGCGACCGCCGACGGCGAGCCCTACCAGCGCATCCTCGGCATCGCGGACCTGGAGTGGGGCCTGCACGTCAGCGAGGTGCCGGAAGCGGGCCTGGCCGACGCGATCGACGGCGCCACGCGGTACGCCTTCGACCTCTCCGCCGAAGTACCGATCCGCGCCTGGCTGTTCTCGGTCGCCCCGGAGGACCATGTCCTCGTGGTGACCATGCACCACATCGCGAGCGACGGCTGGTCCACGCGCCCGCTGGCGCGGGACGTGTCGACGGCGTACGAGGCGCGCTGCGCGGGCCGCGCTCCCGAGTGGGAGCCGCTGCCGGTGCAGTACGCGGATTACGCGCTGTGGCAGCGCGACCTGCTCGGCGACGACCAGGACCCGGAGAGCCCGATATCCCGGCAGGTCGCCTACTGGCGCGAGGCACTTGCCGGTGCGCCGGAGGAGCTGGAGCTGCCCTTCGACCACCCGCGCCCCGCGGTCGCCAGCTACCAGGGGCACCGCGTGCCGCTGGACGTCCCGGCGGAGGTGCACGCCCGCCTGGCGGAGGTGGCCCGCGCCGAGGGCGTGACCGTGGCCATGGCGCTGCAGGGCGCACTCGCGGTGCTGCTCTCCCGCCTGGGCGCGGGCACCGACATCCCCATGGGCTCGGTGAACGCGGGCCGTACCGACGAAGCCCTCGACGACCTGGTCGGCTTCTTCGTCAACACGCTGGTGCTGCGCGCGGACCTGTCGGGGAACCCGACGTTCCGCGACCTCCTCTCGCGGGTGCGCGAGACGGGTCTGTCCGCCTTCGCCCACCAGGACGTGCCGTTCGAGCGGCTGGTCGAGGAGCTGGCACCGACGCGTTCCCTGTCCCGGCACCCGCTGTTCCAGGTGACCCTCGCGGTGCAGAACAACGCCGACGCGATCCTGGACCTGTCCGGGGTGAGCATCGGGGGAGCAGCGGCGGCACCGACCGGCGGCACCGATGTGGCCAAGTTCGACCTGGACGTGAGCGTCGGCGAGTTCTTCGACGCCGACGGCAGTCCCGCGGGACTGCGCGGCGCGCTGATCGCGGCCGCGGACCTCTTCGAGCCCGCCACTGTCGAACGGCTCGCCGGGCGCCTCGCCCGCGTCCTCGAGACGGTCGCCACCGAACCGGACCAGCCGCTCAGCGCTGTCGAGGCCCTTGACGGGGCCGAGCGGCGCCGGGTCCTCGTGGAGTGGAACGACACGGCGGCCGACGTGGCGCAGGCCACGACTGCGCAGCTGTTCGAGGCGCAGGTGGCGCGGACCCCGGATGCGGTGGCCGTCGCCGGTGACGGCCTCCAGGTGTCGTACGCGGAGCTGGACGCGCGCGCGAACCGCCTCGCGCGGCTGCTGATCGGCCAGGGCGTGGGCCCGGAGTCCGTGGTGGGCGTGTGCCTGGAGCGCGGCGTCGACTTCGTGACGACGGTCCTCGCGGTGTCGAAGGCGGGCGGTGCGTATCTGCCCGTCGACCCGGCCTACCCCGCCGAGCGGATCGCCTTCGTTCTGGAGGACGCGGCCGCCGGTGTGGTGGTGACCTCTCAGGCGCTGACCGCGGTGCTGCCGCGGCTGTCGCCGTCGGTGCGGAGCGTGGTGCTGGACGATGCCGCGACTGCGCGGGACCTGACCGCTTTCGAGGCCTCGCCGCTGATGGACGCGGACCGTGGCGCGCCGCTGACGGCCGCGCACCCCGCATGGGTGATCTACACCTCGGGGTCGACGGGCACGCCCAAGGGCGTCGCGGTGCCGCACACGGGCGTGGCGTCGCTGGTGGCCGCCCAGACGGAGCGGTTCGCGGTGGACGGCGCGAGCCGGGTGCTGCAGTTCGCGTCCGTCGGCTTCGACGCGGCGTCGGCGGAGATCTGGGTGACGCTGTGCGCCGGAGCGCGACTGGTGGTGGCACCGGCCGATGAGCTGGTGCCGGGCGCAGGCCTGGTCGAGCTGGTGGCGCGGCACGCGGTGACGCACGCGACGCTGCCGCCCGCCGTCCTCGGCGTCCTCGACCCGCGGGACGTGCCGTCGCTGTCGACGGTGGTGTCCGCGGGCGAGGCCCTGGCCGCCGAGTCGGTCACCGCCTGGGGCACCGGCCGACGGCTGGTGAACGCCTACGGCCCGACCGAGTCGACGGTGTGCGTGTCCATGTCGCAGCCGCTGACGGCCGGCGACGCGCCGGGCATCGGCTCGCCGATCACCAACACCCGTGTGTACGTGCTGGATCAGTGGCTTTCTCCGGTGGCGCCGGGTGTGGCTGGTGAGCTGTATGTGGCGGGTGCGGGTCTTGCGCGTGGCTATGTGGGCCGTCTTGGTCTGACGGCGGAGCGCTTTGTGGCGTGTCCGTTTGGTGGGTCGGGTGAGCGGATGTATCGCACGGGTGACCTGGTGCGCTGGAGCGTCGAAGGTCAGCTGGAGTATCTGGGTCGTGCGGATGAGCAGGTGAAGGTCCGTGGTTTCCGTATCGAGCCGGGTGAGGTGCGGGCCGTGGTGGCCGCGCATCCGCTGGTGGCTCAGGCCGCGGTGATCGCTCGCGAGGACGTTCCGGGTGACAAGCGCCTGGTCGCGTACGTCGTTCCGGCCGAGGGCGCGCACGGCGCTGAACTGCCCGAGTCCGTACGACAGTCGGCCGCCGAACGCCTGCCGGAGTACATGGTGCCGTCGGCGGTCGTCGTCCTCGAGGCGCTGCCGCTGACGTCGAACGGCAAGCTGGACCGCAAGGCACTGCCTGCTCCGGAGTACGCGACGGGTGCGGGCCGTGGCCCGTCGACGCTCCGTGAGGAGATCCTGTGCGCCGCGTTCGCCGAGGTGCTCGGCGTGGACAGCGTCGGCGTGGACGACAGCTTCTTCGCGCTGGGCGGTCACTCGCTGCTCGCGATCCGCCTGGTGGAGGTCCTCCGTACCCGTGGCGTGACCGTGTCGGTGCGGGCGCTGTTCCAGAACCCGACGGTCGCGGGTCTCGCCGCCGAGACCGGTGCCGAACAGGTCGAGGTCCCGGAGAACGCCATCCCGGCGGACGCGCAGACGATCACGCCGGAGATGCTGCCGCTGGTCGACCTGACCGCTGAGGAGGTCGAGCGGGTCGTCGCGACGGTCGAGGGCGGCGCGGCGAACGTCGCGGACGTCTACCCGCTGGCCCCGCTCCAGGAGGGCCTGCTCTTCCACCACCTGCTCGCCGACGGCGGCGATGACGCCTACGTCACGCCGATGGTGGTCGAGTTCGACAGCCGTACGCGCCTCGACGCGTTCACGGAGGCGTTGCAGCGGGTTGTGGACCGGCACGACATCTACCGGACCGGGATCGTGTGGGAGGGCCTGCGCGAGCCGGTGCAGGTGGTCTGGCGCACCGCCCAACTCCCCGTCGAGGAGGTCGAACTCGACCTCCAGAGCGAGGACCTGGCGCGCGACCTGGTCGCCCGGGTCGGCCTCTCCATGGACCTGGACCGGGCCCCGCTGATCCGCATGCACACCGCCGCCGCGCCGGCCGGCCGCTGGCTCGCTCTGCTGCGCATGCACCACACGATCCAGGACCACACCGCGATGGCGGTCGTCCTCGGTGAGGTGGAGGCGTTCCTGTCCGGTCGGGGTGGGGAGTTGTCGGAGGCGTTGCCGTTCCGTGACTTCGTGGCGCAGGCGCGTGGCGGGGTGGAACGGGCCGAGCACGAGCGGTACTTCACCGAGCTGCTCGGTGATGTGGACGAGCCGACGGCTCCGTATGGCCTGGTGGATGTGCGGGGTGTGGGCGCGGATGTCTCGCGTGCCATCGCCGATCTGGGCGCGGAGCTGTCGGGGCGGTTGCGGGTGGCGGCGCGGCGTGCGGGCGCGAGCCCGGCCACGGTGATGCATGTCGCGTGGGCGCGGGTCCTGGGCGCGGTCAGCGGCCGTGACGATGTCGTCTTCGGCACGGTGCTGTTCGGGCGCATGAACGCCGGGGCGGGGGCGGACCGGGTGGCCGGTCCGTTCATCAACACGCTGCCGGTGCGGGTGCGCCTGGAAGAGGCCGGTGTGCTGGCGGCGGTGCGGGCGATGGGCGGTCAGCTGGCCGGCCTGCTGGAGCATGAGCATGCGCCGCTGGCGCTGGCGCAGCAGGCCAGTGGGGTGGCGGGGGATACCCCGTTGTTCACGTCGCTGTTCAACTACCGGCACAACAGCGGTGCTGAGGCCAGTGAGAGCACTGGCTCGGCTCTGGAGGGGATCCGGACGGTCTTCTCGCGCGAGCGCACGAACTACCCGCTGTCGGTGTCGGTGGACGACGACGGTGCGGAGCTGTCGCTCGCGGTGGACGCGGTCGCGTCGGTGGACTCGCAGGCGGTCGCCGCGCTGGTCGCCACCGCCACGGATGATGTGGTGGCGGCACTGGAGGAGGCGCTGGAAGGCGGATCCGACCGGCCGCTGAACACGGTGGACGTCCTGGGCGAGACTGAGCGGCAGCGGCTCCTTGTGGAGTGCAACGCCCCGGCGGCCGACGTGCCGGTGCCGACGGAGACCATTCCGCAGCTGTTCGAGGCGCAGGCCGCCCGCACGCCGGACGCGGTGGCCGTCACGTTCGACGGCGCCGAGGTCTCGTACGCCGACCTCGATGCCCGCGCCAACCAGTTGGCACGCCACCTCATCGCTCAGGGCATCGCCCCGGAGTCCGTGGTGGGCGTCTGCCTGGAGCGCGGCATCGACCTGATCGTGACGCTGCTCGGAGTCCTCAAGGCAGGCGCCGCGTATCTGCCGATCGACCCGAACTACCCCGCCGAGCGCATCGCGTTCGTCCTGGAGGACGCCGCCGCCGACGTGGTGGTGACCACCCGGGCACAGGCCGGGGTGCTCCCCGACGGCCTGCGGCGAATCGTCCTCGACGAGCCGTCCGTGGCAGCGGAGTTGGCGGCCCTGAATGCCTCTGTGGTGTCGGAGGCGGAGCGTGATGGGGTGTTGCTGGCCGGCCATGCGGCGTACGTGATCTACACCTCTGGCTCCACGGGCCGCCCGAAGGGTGTGGTGGTCTCGCACGGGAATGTGGCGAGGCTGTTCACAGCGACCGGTGGCTGGTTCGGGTTCGGACCGCAGGATGTGTGGACGTGGTTCCACTCGTTCGCGTTCGACTTCTCGGTGTGGGAGCTGTGGGGTGCGCTGCTGCACGGCGGGCGTGTGGTGGTGGTGCCGTTCGAGGTGTCGCGGTCGCCGCAGGAGTTCTTGCGGTTGTTGGTGGCGGAGCGGGTGACGGTGTTGAACCAGACACCGTCGGCGTTCTATCAGCTGACGCAGGCCGAGGCGGCCGCACCGGAGCTTGGTGAGCAACTCGCCTTGCGGACGGTGGTCTTCGGTGGTGAGGCGCTGGATCCGGCGCGCCTGGCGGAGTGGTATGGCCGTCATGGGGCGGATGCGCCGCGACTGGTGAACATGTACGGCATCACTGAGACCACGGTGCATGTCACGTATGTGCCGCTGGATGAGCGTGCGGCCACCGCGGGTGCGGCCAGCGTGATCGGCCGGGGGATTCCGGATCTGCGGCTCTTCGTGCTCGATGGTCGTCTGGAGCCGGTTCCGGCTGGGGTTGCGGGTGAGCTGTATGTGGCGGGTGCCGGTGTGGCCCGCGGCTACCTGGGCCGTAGCGGGCTGTCTGCGCAGCGGTTTGTGGCCTGCCCGTATGGCGCCGCTGGTGAGCGGATGTATCGCACGGGCGATGTGGTGCGGTGGAACGGGGCTGGTGAGCTGGAGTTCGTCGGGCGTGCTGATGACCAGGTGAAGGTGCGGGGTTACCGGATCGAGACTGGTGAGATCGAGGCGGTGCTTGCGGCGTGTGAGCAGGTGGCGCAGGCGGCGGTGATCGTCCGTGAGGACACCCCGGGTGACAAGCGCCTGGTGGCCTACGTCGTTCCGGCCGAGGGCGTGGACAGTGCTGAACTGCCGCAGTCGGTGCGGGAGTTCGCTGCTGAGCGACTGCCGGGCTACATGGTCCCGTCTGCGGTCGTGGTCCTGGAGACGCTGCCGTTGACGGTCAACGGCAAGCTCGACCGCAAGGCACTGCCCACCCCCGAGTACGCCGTCACGGCGGACTCCGGCAGGGGCCCGTCCACCCCCGAGGAAGCGGCCCTGTGCGAGGCGTTCGCCCAGGTCCTGGGCATGGAGAAGGTCGGCGTCGACGACGACTTCTTCGCCATCGGCGGCCACTCCCTCCTCGCGGTACGCCTGGTCAGCCGCATCAGGGCGGCGCTCGGCGTGGAGCTCAGCATCGCGACGCTGTTCGACGCGCCGACGCCGGCGGGGCTCGCCCAGCAGCTCGGCAAGAAGAAGAAGTCAGCACGGCCGGCGTTGCGGCCCATGCGTAACCAGGGGGAGTCCTGATGTTTCCGTTGTCCTTCGCGCAGCGCCGCCTGTGGTTCATCGAGCAACTCGAGGGCCCCAGCCCCGCGTACAACATCCCGACGGCCCTGCGCCTCACCGGCCAGGTCGACACCGAGGCCCTGAACGCGGCGCTGCGGGACGTCATCGGCCGCCACGAAGTGCTGCGCACGGTCTTCGAGGTGTCCGAAGGCGAGCCGCACCAGCGGGCGTTGAAGCTCGAGGACGTCGACTGGCAGCTCAGGACCGTCGACCTGCCCGCCACCGCGGGCGGGCCGGCGGACCTGGACGCCGCGGTGACGGAAGCGTCGCAGTACGCCTTCGACCTCTCCGCCGAAGTGCCCATCCGTGCCTGGCTGTTCCGCGCCGCCCCCGATGAGCAGGTGCTCCTCGTGGTGGTGCACCACATCGCGGCCGACGGCTGGTCGATGGGCCCGCTGGCGCAGGACGTGTCGATGGCGTACGAGGCGCGCTGCGCGGGCCGGGCTCCGGAGTGGGAGCCGCTGCCGGTGCAGTACGCCGACTACGCGCTCTGGCAGCGCGAACTCCTCGGCGACGACCAGGACCCCGACAGCGTGCTCTCGCGCCAGGTCGCCTACTGGCGCGAGACGTTGACGGGCTCACCGGAGGAGCTGACGCTGCCCTACGACCGGCAGCGCCCGGCCGTGGCCAGCTACCGCGGGCACACCGTCCCCCTGGACGTCCCGGCGCAGGTGCACGCACGCCTGGTGGACCTGGCCCGTGCCGAGGGCGCGACGCCGTTCATGGTCCTCCAGGCCGCCCTTGCGGTGCTCCTCTCCCGCATGGGCGCCGGCGCCGACATCCCCGTCGGCGCGGCCGTCGCCGGGCGCACCGACGAAGCCCTGGACGACATGGTGGGGCTGTTCGTGAACACGCTGGTGCTGCGCACGGACCTGTCGGGCGACCCCACGTTCCGCGAACTCGTCGCCCGCGTACGCAAGGCGAGCATCTCCGCGTTCGCGCACCAGGACGTGCCGTTCGAGCGCCTGGTGGAGGAGCTGGCCCCGACCCGCTCCCTGTCCCGGCACCCGCTGTTCCAGGTCATGCTGACCCTGCAGAACAACGCCCAGACGTCCCTGGACCTCTCGGGCGCCCAGCAGGCCGGAAGGCTGTACGCGACCGAGTCGGCCGCCAAGTTCGACCTTGAGTTCACTGTCGGTGAGGTCTTCGGTCCGGGTGGTGTGCCGGCCGGGGTGCGTGGTGCGGTGATCGCGGCGGCGGATCTGTTCGATGTGGGTTCGGTGGAGCGTCTTGTCGCGGGTCTGGTGCGGGTGCTTGGCGCGGTGGTTGAGCGGCCTGAGCTGCGGTTGAGTTCGGTGGATGTGTTGGGGGAGGTGGAGCGTCGGCGGGTGCTGACGGAGTGGAACGACACGGCCGTTGAGGTGCCGGAGTCTTCGAAGACGCTCTCTCGGCTGTTCGAGGCGCAGGTGGTGCGGACGCCGGATGCGGTGGCCGTTGTTGCTGAGGGTGTTGAGGTTTCGTACGGCGAACTCGACGCTCGCGCCAATCAGGTGGCGCGGTACCTCATCACTCAGGGCGTGGGCGTTGAGTCGGTGGTGGGGGTGCGTCTGGAGCGCAGTGTCGACCTGGTCGTGGCGCTCCTCGGTGTCCTGAAGGCGGGCGCTGCCTACCTTCCCGTCGACCCTCAACTGCCTGCTGAGCGGGTGGAGTTCATGCTCGCGGATGCGGGTGCTTCGGTGGTGGTGTCGGCGGAGACGTTCTCGTCTTTGGCGGGTGTTGAGTCGGGGGCGTTGTCGGAGTCTGAGCGTGGTGTGCTGCGCGGGGATCAGGCGGCGTATGTGCTGTTCACCTCCGGGTCGACGGGCCGCCCCAAGGGCGTGGTCGTCTCGCATTCGGGCATCGTGAACCGTCTGGCCTGGATGCAGTCCCGCTTTGGTCTGGTGCCGGGTGAGCGGGTGCTGCAGAAGACCCCGTTCGGCTTCGACGTGTCGGTGTGGGAGTTCTTCTGGCCGCTGATCGAGGGTGGGGTGCTGGTGGTGGCCCGTCCGGGCGGCCACCGCGACCCGGCGTATGTGGCCGAGGTGATCGCGGCGGAGCGGGTGTCGACGGTGCACTTCGTGCCCTCGATGTTGGAAGCCTTCCTCAGTGACCCTGCCGCCGTTGGCGCCGGCGAGCAGCTGCGGCGCGTGGTCTGCTCCGGTGAGGCGTTGACAGCGAGCGTGCAGGACCGCTTCTTTGAGGTCCTGGGCGAGCAGGTGGAGCTGCACAACCTGTACGGGCCGACGGAGGCGTCGGTCGACGTGACCGCCTGGCAGTGCCATGCGGGCGAGCCGGTCGTGCCGATCGGTGGTCCGGTGGCCAACACCCGCCTGTATGTTCTGGACGCGGCGCTGCAGCCGGTGCCGGTCGGCGTGAGCGGGGAACTGTACATCGCGGGCGTGCAGTTGGCCCGCGGCTACGCGTCCCGCGCTGGCCTGACCGCGGAGCGGTTCGTGGCCAGCCCGTACGGCGAGCCGGGCGAGCGCCTGTACCGCACCGGCGACCTGGCCCGCTGGGATGACCACGGTCAGCTGGAGTACCTGGGCCGCGCCGATGAACAGGTGAAGATTCGTGGTTTCCGTATCGAGCCGGGCGAGATCCAGGCCGTCATCGCCGCCCACCCGCAGGTCGCTCAGGCCGCCGTCATCGCCCGCGAGGACGCTCCGGGTGGCAAGCGCCTGGTCGCGTACGTCGTCCCGGCCGAAGGGGCAGCCGGGGAGCTGCCGCACTCTGTCCGGGAGGTTGCTGCCACACGCCTGCCGGAGTACATGGTCCCCACGGCCGTCATGGTCCTGGACACGCTGCCGCTGACGCCCAACGGCAAGCTCGACCGCAAGGCCCTGCCCGCCCCTGAGTACAGCACCGGCTCGGGCCGTGGCCCGGAGACGGTCCGTGAGGAGATCCTGTGCGCGGCCTTCGCTGAGGTCCTGGGCCTGGAGTGCGTCGGTGTCGACGACAGCTTCTTCGCCCTGGGCGGTCACTCCCTCTTGGCCATCCGCCTGGTGGAGATCCTGCGCACCCGAGGTGTGACCGTGCCGGTGCGGGCGCTGTTCCAGACCCCGACCGTGGCGGGCCTGGCGGCCGCATCGGAGGCCGAGCAGGTCGAGGTCCCGGCCAACGCCATCCCGGCCGACGCCCAGACGATCACGCCCGACATGCTCCCGCTGGTCGACCTGACCACCGACGAGGTCGAGCGCGTCGTCGCGACCGTCGACGGTGGCGCGGCGAACGTCGCCGACATCTACCCGCTGGCCCCCCTCCAGGAAGGCCTGCTCTTCCACCACCTCCTCGCCGACGGCGGCGAAGACACGTACGTCATGCCGACGGTCCTGCAGTTCGACCGCCGCGACCAGCTCGACGCCTTCACCGAAGCGCTCCAGCAGGTCATGGACCGGCACGACATCCTGCGCACCGCCATCGTCTGGGAGGGCCTGCGTGAGCCGGTGCAGGTGGTCTGGCGCACCGCCCAACTCCCCGTCGAGGAGATCGAACTCGTCCCACACGGTGCCGAGCCGGCCGCACAGCTCCTGGCCGTCGGCGGCCTGTCGATGGACCTGGACCGGGCCCCGCTGGTCCGATTGCACGTGACGACTGCCGCGGACGGAACGTCGTACGCCCTCGTGCGGGTGCACCACATGATCCAGGACCACACGGGTCTGGAGCTGCTGATGGGCGAGGTCGAGGCGTTCCTCGTGGGTCGGGGCGCGGAGCTGCCCGAGCCGCTGCCGTTCCGCACCTTCGTCGCGCAGGCGCGCGGCGGCAGTGAACGCGCCGTACAGGAGCGCTACTTCACCGAACTGCTCGGCGACGTCGACGAGCCGACCGCGCCGTACGGCCTGGTGGACGTGCGGGGGGTGGCAGCGGACGTCTCGCGTGCCTCGGCCGACCTGGGCGCGGAGCTGTCCGGGCGGCTGCGCGAGGTGGCCCAGCGCATCGGCGCGAGCCCGGCCACGGTGCTGCACGTGGCCTGGGCACGCGTCCTCGGCGCCGTCAGCGGACGCGACGACGTCGTCTTCGGCACCGTCCTGTTCGGCCGCATGAACGCCGGTGCCGGCTCGGACCGGGTCGCCGGACCCTTCATCAACACGCTCCCGGTACGGGTGCGCGTCGAGAAGACCGGAGCCCTTGAGGCGGTACGGGGGATGCGCGGCCAGCTCGCCGCGCTGCTCGAGCACGAACACGCCCCGCTCGCCCTGGCCCAGCAGGCCAGCGGTGTCTCGGGGGACACCCCACTGTTCACATCCCTCTTCAACTACCGCCACAACACCGCCCCTTCGGCCGCTCACATCGCACGCGAGGGCGGGGGCGAGAACACCCCGGGCTTCCGCACCCTGCTCGCGCAGGAGCGCACCAACTACCCGCTCTCGGTCGCGGTCAACGACGGCGGAAAGGAACTGGGGCTCGCCATCGACGCGGTCGGGCCGATCGACCCGCAGGCAGTCGCCACGCTGGTCACCACCGCTACGGAGAACCTGGTGGCGGCGCTGGAGTCGGCACTTGAGGGTGGTGCTGATGTGTCGTTGAGCGGTGTTCGTGTGCTCGATGAGGGTCAGCGTCATCTGGTGCTGAGTGCGTGGAACGACACGGCGGTCGAGGTGCCGCAGGCTGCGGTTCCGGAATTGTTCGAGGCGCAGGTGGCTCGGACGCCGGATGCGGTGGCGGTTGTCGCCGACGGTGTCGAGGTGTCGTACGCCCAACTGGATGCCCGGGCTGCTCAGTTGGCGCACCACCTGATTGCTCAGGGCGTGGGTCCGGAGTCGATGGTGGGTCTGTGTCTGCCGCGTGGGGTGGACATGGTGGTGGGCATTCTTGCGGTGTGGAAGGCGGGCGGCGCGTATGTGCCGTTGGATCCGGAGTATCCGGTGGAGCGCCTGGAGTTCATGCTCGCTGACAGTGGTGCCCAGGTCGTGGTCGGCCATGGTTCTATGGTTGCGGGGCTGACGGGTTCGTTCCCGCTGGTGTGCCTGGACGACCCGCAGATGGCAGCCGAGCTGGCGCAGCTGCCGGTGACCTCGCCGGGCGTGCGGCCTGTGTCTGACGGTCTGGCGTACGTGATCTATACCTCAGGCTCCACTGGGCGCCCCAAGGGTGTCGCGGTGCGTCACGGTGGTGTGGCGAATCTGGTGGCGGTGTTCGGTCCGTTGATGGAGGTCGGGCCGGGGGTGGGCGTGCTGCAGTTCGCCTCCTTCAGCTTCGATGCCTCCGTCCTGGATGTCGCCGTCACGCTGTGCCGGGGCGGTTCCCTGGTGGTGGCGGGTGCCGCGGAGCGGGCCGAGCCGCGCCTGCTGCGGGACTTGGTGGCCTCTACCGGGGTGCGTTCGGCGAGTGTGGTGCCGTCGCTGCTGGGTGTGTTGGAACCGGAGGATCTGGCGCAGGTCAGTTCGCTGGTGATCGGCGCCGAAGCGGTCGAGCCCGGTCTTGCTGCCGCATGGGCCCGGGGCCGTCGTCTGGTCAATACATATGGGCCGACCGAGGCCACGGTGATCGTGGCCACCGGCGTGGTGGACCCGGAGCATGAGGGGACGGTGCCTTTTGGGTCTCCGATGGCGAATACCCGGATGTATGTCCTTGACCGGGATCTGGGGCCTGTGGCGCCGGGTGTGATTGGTGAGCTGTATGTGGCGGGTGCGGGTCTGGCGCGTGGTTATCACGGTCGGTCGGGCCTGAGCGCGGAACGCTTTGTGGCCTGCCCGTTCGGGGCGGCCGGTGAGCGGATGTATCGCACCGGGGATCTGGCGCGGTGGACCGCTGATGGGCAGTTGGTGTTCGCCGGGCGTGCGGATGAGCAGGTCAAGGTCCGTGGCTTCCGGATCGAGCTGGGTGAGGTGCAGGCGGCGGTGGCCGCGCACCCGCAGGTCGCCCAGGCCGCGGTCATCGCCCGCGAAGACACGCCGGGCGAAAAGCGCCTCGTGGCCTATGTCGTGCCAGCCGAAGGTGTGCAAGCGGGCGAACTGACGGGCCTCATAAGCGAGTTCGTGGCGTCATCGCTGCCCGCGCACATGGTGCCCGCCGCGCTCGTGGTCCTGGACGCGCTGCCGTTGACGGTCAACGGCAAGCTCGACCGCAAGGCCCTGCCCGCCCCGGATTACTCCGTCGGCTCGGGCCGCGGCCCCTCCACGGTGCAGGAGGAGATCCTGTGCGGGGTCTTCGCCGAGGTCCTCGGGCTCGACCGGGTCGGTGTCGACGACGACTTCTTCGTCCTGGGAGGTCACTCGCTGCTCGCGGTGCGGCTGATGAGCCGGGTCCGCTCGGTGCTCGGGGTCGAGCTGCCGCTGCGCGCGCTGTTCGACGCGCCGACGGTGGCCGGTCTCGCGACGCGTATCGGTGACGCCGGCGGTGCGCGGGTGGCGCTGACGGCGCAGCAGCGCCCGGAGCGTCTGCCGCTGTCGTTCGCGCAGCAACGCCTCTGGTTCATCGGGCAGTTGGAGGGCCCGAACGCCACGTACAACCTTCCGACGGTGCTCCGTCTCGCCGGTCAGGTGGATGCCGTGGCGCTGAACGCGGCCCTGCGGGACGTCATCGCCCGCCACGAGGTGCTGCGCACGGTCTTCGCGACCGCTGACGGTGAGCCGTACCAGCGTGTCCTGGAGATGGCGGACCTGGACTGGCAGGTGCAGGTCGGGGACGCCGCTCCGGCGGACGTGGACGCCGCGGTGGCGGAAGCGGTGGGCTACGCCTTCGATCTGGCGGCCGAACTGCCCATCCACGCCTGGCTGTTCCCCACCGGCTCGGGTGAGCAGGTGTTGGTCGTGGTGGTGCACCACATCGCCGGTGACGGCTGGTCGATGGGCCCGCTCGCGCGGGATGTGTCGGCGGCGTACGAGGCGCGCTGCGCGGGCCGGGCTCCGGAGTGGGAGCCGTTGTCGGTGCAGTACGCCGACTACGCGCTCTGGCAGCGCGACCTGCTCGGCGACGAGAGCGACCCGGAGAGTGCGCTGTCCCTGCAGATCGCTTTCTGGCGCGAGGCATTGGCAGGTGTGCCGGACGAGCTGACGCTCCCCTACGACCGGCCGCGCCCGGCCGTGGCGAGCCACCGCGGGCTCGGAGTCCCCTTCGACGTCCCGGCGGAGGTGCACGCGCGCCTCGTGGAGGTGGCGCGCGCCGAGGGTGTCACGGTGGCCATGGTGCTGCAGTCCGCCCTTGCGGTGCTCCTGTCCCACATGGGCGCGGGCGCCGACATCCCGATCGGCTCCGCGAACGCGGGCCGCACCGACGAAGCCCTCGACGACCTGGTCGGCTTCTTCGTCAACACCCTGGTGCTGCGGGCGGACCTGTCGGGCGACCCGACGTTCCGTCAACTCCTCTCCCGCATACGGGAAGCGGGCCTGTCCGCGTTCGCGCATCAGGACGTGCCGTTCGAGCGCCTGGTGGAGGAGCTGGCCCCGACCCGCTCCCTGTCCCGGCACCCGCTGTTCCAGGTCATGCTGACCCTCCAGAACAACGCCGAAGCCGTCGTGGCCCTCCCCGGCGTACAGGCCCAAGGAGCCTCGGTCGGCACGCCTGCGGCCAAGTTCGACCTTGAGTTCACTGTCGGTGAGGTCTTCGGTCCGGGTGGTGTGCCGGCGGGGGTGCGTGGTGCGGTGATCGCGGCGGCGGATCTGTTCGATGTGGGTTCGGTGGAGCGTCTGGTCGCGGGTCTGGTGCGGGTGCTTGGCGCGGTGGTTGAGCGGCCTGAGCTGCGGTTGAGTTCGGTGGATGTGTTGGGGGAGGTGGAGCGTCGGCGGGTGCTGACGGGGTGGAACGACACGGCCGTTGAGGTGCCGTCGGGGTCGCTTGTGGAGTTGTTTGAGGCGCAGGTGGCTCGTACTCCGGATGCGGTTTCGGTCGTATTCGAGGGTGCTGAGGTTTCGTACGCCCAACTCGACGCGCGGGCCAATCAGGTGGCGCGGCATCTGCTCGGTCAGGGTGTGGGGCTTGAGTCCGTGGTGGGCGTGCGTTTGGAGCGTGGTGTCGAGCTGGTCGTGGCGCTCCTTGGTGTGTTGAAGGCGGGTGCTGCGTATCTGCCGGTGGATCCTGGCCTGCCTGCTGAGCGGGTGGAGTTCATGCTCGCGGATGCGGGTGCTTCGGTGGTGGTGTCGGCGGAGACGTTCTCGTCTTTGGCGGGTGTTGAGTCGGGGGCGTTGTCGGAGTCTGAGCGTGGTGTGCTGCGCGGGGATCAGGCGGCGTATGTGCTGTTCACCTCCGGGTCGACGGGCCGCCCCAAGGGCGTGGTCGTCTCGCATTCGGGCATCGTGAACCGTCTGGCCTGGATGCAGTCCCGCTTTGGTCTGGTGCCGGGTGAGCGGGTGCTGCAGAAGACCCCGTTCGGCTTCGACGTGTCGGTGTGGGAGTTCTTCTGGCCGCTGATCGAGGGTGGGGTGCTGGTGGTGGCCCGTCCGGGCGGGCACCGCGACCCGGCGTATGTGGCCGAGGTGATCGCGGCGGAGCGGGTCTCGACGGTCCACTTTGTGCCCTCGATGCTCGAGGCCTTCCTGGGCGACCCGGCCGCCGCTGGGGCCAGTGGGTCTTTGCGGCGCGTGGTGTGCTCCGGTGAGGCGTTGACGACGGGCGTGCAGGACCGCTTCTTTGAGGTCCTGGGTGAGCAGGTGGAGCTGCACAACCTGTACGGGCCGACGGAGGCGTCGGTCGACGTGACCGCCTGGCAGTGCCATGCGGGCGAGCCGGTCGTGCCGATCGGTGGTCCGGTGGCCAACACCCGCCTGTATGTTCTGGACGCGGCGCTGCAGCCGGTGCCGGTCGGCGTGAGCGGGGAACTGTACATCGCGGGCGTGCAGTTGGCCCGCGGCTACGCGTCCCGCGCTGGCCTGACCGCGGAGCGGTTCGTGGCCAGCCCGTACGGCGAGCCGGGCGAGCGCCTGTACCGCACCGGCGACCTGGCCCGCTGGGATGACCACGGTCAGCTGGAGTACCTGGGCCGCGCCGATGAACAGGTGAAGATTCGTGGTTTCCGTATCGAGCCGGGCGAGATCCAGGCCGTCATCGCCGCCCACCCGCAGGTCGCTCAGGCCGCCGTCATCGCCCGCGAGGACGCTCCGGGTGGCAAGCGCCTGGTCGCGTACGTCGTCCCGGCCGAAGACACGGACAGCGATGAACTGGTCCAGGAGATCGGTCGGTTCGCTGCTAAACGCCTGCCGGAGTACATGGTCCCCTCGGCCGTCGTCACCCTCGACGGGCTGCCGCTGACGGTCAACGGCAAGCTCGACCGCAAGGCCCTGCCTGCCCCTGAGTACAGCACCGGCTCGGGCCGTGGCCCGGAGACGGTCCGTGAGGAGATCCTGTGCGCGGCCTTCGCTGAGGTCCTGGGCCTGGAGTGCGTCGGTGTCGACGACAGCTTCTTCGCCCTGGGCGGTCACTCCCTCTTGGCCATCCGCCTGGTGGAGATCCTGCGCACCCGAGGTGTGACCGTGCCGGTGCGGGCGCTGTTCCAGACCCCGACCGTGGCGGGCCTGGCGGCCGCATCGGAGGCCGAGCAGGTCGAGGTCCCGGCCAACGCCATCCCGGCCGACGCCCAGACGATCACGCCCGACATGCTCCCGCTGGTCGACCTGACCACCGACGAGGTCGAGCGCGTCGTCGCGACCGTCGACGGTGGCGCGGCGAACGTCGCCGACATCTACCCGCTCGCCCCCCTCCAGGAAGGCCTGCTCTTCCACCACCTCCTCGCCGACGGCGGCGAAGACGCCTACGTCACGCCCACGATGCTGGAGTTCGACTCCCGCGGACGGCTCGACACCTACGTGGACGCCCTCCAGCAGGTCGTGAACCGGCACGACATCCTGCGCACCGCCATCGTCTGGGAGGGCCTGACCGAGCCGGTGCAGGTCGTGTGGCGCCATGCCCGACTCCTCCTCGAGGAAGTCGAACTCGACCTCCCGAGCACGGGCAACGACACGGACCCGGTGCAGGCGCTGTTGACCGCAGTGGGCCTCTCGATGGATCTGGGTCGCGCCCCGCTCCTCGACCTGCACGCCGCACCCATCGCGAACGGCCGTTGGCTGCTGCTGATCCGCGTGCACCACATGATCCAGGACCACACCGGTCTTGAACTCCTGCTCGGCGAGGTCGAGATGCTGCTCGCCGGTCGTGGTGCGGAGCTGCCGGAGCCGATGGGGTTCCGCGCCTTCGTGGCGCAGGCACGCGGCGGAGCCGAACGGGCCGAGCACAAGCGGTACTTCGCCGAGCTGCTGGGTGACATCGACGAACCGACTGCCCCATACGGGCAGGTGGACACGCTGGGCGACGGATCCGGTGTGGTGCGGGCGCGGCTGCGCTTCGACTCGCAGCTGGACGACCGCGTCCGTGAAGTGGCCCGGAGCCTGGGCGTGAGCCCGGCGACGGTCATGCACGTCGCTTGGTCCCGCGTCCTCGCCGCGGTCAGCGGACGCGACGATGTCGTCTTCGGCACCGTCCTCTTCGGCCGCATGAACGCCGGTGCCGGTCAGGACCGGGTCGCCGGTCCCTTCATCAATACTCTGCCGGTGCGGGCGCGTGTGGGGGAGCTGTCGCCGCGGGCGGCGGTGGCCGCGATGCGTGATCAGCTCGCCGCGCTGCTGGAGCACGAGCACGCCTCGCTGGCTCTGGCGCAGCAGGCCAGTGGTGTGGCGGGCGGTACTCCGCTGTTCAGCTCGCTGTTCAACTACCGCCACAACGCCACCCGTTCCGAGGCGGCGCGGCCCGAGACCTCGACCGAAGGCGGCATCAAGGTCGTCTACAGCCGAGAAGCCGACAACTACCCCCTCTCCGTCTCCGTGGACGACGGCGGTGACGGGCTCGGCCTGGCCGTCGACGCCGTCGCCCCGATCGACGCGCAGGCAGTTGCCGCTCTGCTGGCCACCGCAACCGAAAGCCTGGTGGTGGCGCTCGAGAGCGACACCGACCAGCCGCTGAGCGAACTGGACGTCCTCGACCAGGCCGAGCGTCAGCGCCTGCTGGTGGAGTGGAACGACACCGCCGCTGAGGTGGCCCCGTCCACGCTGACGGAGCTGTTCGAGGCACAGACGGCCCAGACCCCGGACGCCATCGCCGTCGTCGCCGACGGCACGGACGTCTCGTATGCCGAACTCGACGGACGTGCCAACCAGTTGGCGCACCACCTCATCGCTCAGGGCGTGGGCCCGGAGTCGCTGGTGGCTGTGGTCCTCGACCGCGGCGTCGAGCTGATGGTGGCCCTCCTGGGCATCCTCAAGGCCGGTGCCGCCTACCTCCCGGTCGATCCCGCCTACCCGGCCGAGCGCATCGCCCACATGCTGGACGATTCCCGCCCGGTCGTGGTATTGGGCACCACGGGCACGGTCGAGGCCGTGCCCGCCACGGCCCCGGTGACGCTGCTCGACGCCCCCGAGACGGCAGCTGCACTCGCCCAGGCCTCGACGCAAGGGGTGGCCAAGTGGCGCGAGGACGCGCTTGAACACCCGGCCTACGTGATCTACACCTCCGGCTCCACCGGCCGCCCCAAGGGCGTCGTCGTCACGCAGCGCAGTGCGGCGAACCACATGCTGTGGATGCGGGCCGAGTTCGGCGTCGGCGCGGGAGACCGCGTGCTGGCGCGCACCTCGCCGAGCTTCGACGCCGCGGTGTGGGAGCTGTGGCTGCCGTTGGTGTCGGGCGCCGCGGTGTGCGTGGCCTCCGACGAGGTGGCCAGGGATCCGCAACGGCTGGTCGCCTTCATGCGCACGCAGGCGGTGACGGTGGCGCAGTTCGTGCCCACGCTCCTGGCCGCCGTCCTGGAGATCCCGGAGGCCGGCCACGTCACCTCCGTGCGGCAGCTCTTCGCCGGTGGTGAGCCGCTGCGGTCCTCGCTCGCCGCCTCCGCCGAGAAGGCGTGGGGCGTGCGGCCGGTGAACCTGTACGGCCCGACGGAGACCACGATCCAGGTCACCTTCGGCACTGGCGCCGACGCCGGTACGGCCGAAGGCACCGTCCCGATCGGCCGCCCCGTCTGGAACACGCACTTGTACGTGCTTGACGCGCACCTCCACCCCGTCCCCCAGGGCGTGGCGGGCGAGCTCTACGTCTCCGGCGATGCGTTGGCGCGCGGCTACCTCGGGCGCCCGGGCCTCACCGCCGAACGCTTCGTGGCCTGCCCGTTCGCGGCGGCCGGTGCGCGCATGTACCGCACCGGCGACCTGGCCCGCTGGAGCGCCGAGGGTCAACTCGTCTTCGCCGGTCGCGCCGACGACCAGGTCAAGGTCCGAGGGTTCCGCATCGAGCCCGGCGAGGTGCAGTCGGCCCTTGCCGCGCACCCGTCGGTGGCCCAGGCCGCCGTCGTGGCCCGCGAGGACAACCCGGGAGACACCCGGCTCGTCGCCTACGTGGTGACGGCCGATGCTGAACACCCGGTTGATCAGGAGCTCTCCGGTACTCTGCAGAAGTTCGTCGCCCAGCGGCTGCCCGCGCACATGGTGCCGTCAGCCGTCGTCCCGTTGGAGCGGCTGCCGTTGACTCCCAACGGCAAGCTGGACCGCAAGGCGCTGCCCGCCCCGGAGTACGCCGGGACAGCGGGCACGAGGCGGGAGCCGTCCACGCCGCAGGAGCGGGCGCTGTGCGAGGCGTTCGCCCAAGTGCTCGGTGTGGACAGCGTGGGTGCGGACGACGACTTCTTCGCGCTGGGTGGCCACTCCCTTCTGGCGGTCCGCCTGGTGAGCGTCGTGCGCGCGCGGCTCTCCGTCGAGGTCCCACTGCGCGTATTGCTGGACAACCCGACGCCGGCAGGTCTCGCACAGCAGCTTGGAAAACAGAAGTCAGCACGGCCGGCGTTGCGGCCCATGCGTAACCAGGGGGAGTCCTGATGTTTCCGTTGTCATTCGCGCAGCGTCGGCTGTGGTTCATCGAGCAGCTCGAGGGCCCGAGTGCCACGTACAACATTCCGGTGGTCCTCCCGCTGTCGGGCCACGTCGACCGGGTGGCGCTGAACGCCGCCCTGCGGGATGTGATCGGCCGTCATGAGGTGCTGCGGACGGTTTTCCCCACGGCCGACGGTGAGCCGTACCAGCGCATCCTCAAGTTCGACGACCTGGACTGGGAACTGTCGTACGCCGAGGTGGCGCCCCAGGACCTGGCGGCGGCGACCCGCGACGCGGTGGCGCGGCCGTTCGACCTGTCGTCAGACGTGCCGATCCGCGCCGGGCTGTTCGCGACCGGTCCCGACGCGCACGTGCTCGTCGTGGTCGTCCACCACATAGCCAGCGACGGCTGGTCCACCCGGCCGCTGGCCCGGGACCTGTCGATGGCGTACGCCGCACGGTGCGAGGGCCGGGCACCGGAGTTCGAGCCGCTGCCCGTGCAGTACGCCGACTACGCGCTGTGGCAGCGTGAACTGCTCGGCGACGTGAACGACCCCGACAGCGTGGTCTCCCGCCAGATGGCTTTCTGGCAGGAACAGTTGGCGGGCGCGCCGGACGAGCTGGAGCTGCCCTTCGACCGGCCGCGCCCGGCGGTCGCCGGCTTCCGCGGCCACACCGTCCCCCTGTCGGTGCCCGCCGAGGTGCACGCGCAGCTCGCGGAGATCGCGCGTGCGTCGGACGCCACCATGTTCATGGTGGTCCAGGCGGCCCTCGCGACGCTGCTGTCCCGCCTCGGCGCCGGCACCGACGTCCCGATCGGCGCCGCGGTCGCCGGGCGCACCGACGTGGCCCTGGACGACCTGGTCGGGTTCTTCGTGAACACCCTCGTCCTGCGCACGGACCTGTCGGGTGACCCGACATTCACCGAGCTACTCGCCCGGGTGAGGGAGACCGGGTGGAACGCGTTCGCGCACCAGGACGTGCCGTTCGAGCGCCTGGTCGAGGAGCTGGCCCCGACGCGCTCGCTGTCCCGGCACCCGCTGTTCCAGGTGATGCTCACCATGCAGAACAACGCCGACGCGGCCCTGGACCTTCAGGGTGTGCAGGCCGGGGCAGCGGTGGACGGCATCGAGGCGGAGTCGCTGGCCGGCGGCCTCGCGGCCAAGTTCGACCTGGAAGCGAGCGTGGCCGAGGCCTTCGACGCCGAGGGCCGTCCCGCGGGGCTGCGCGGTGAACTTGTCGCCTCGGCGGACCTGTTCGACGCCTCGACGGCCGAGCGCCTGGTCGAACGACTCGGCCAGGTCCTGGCCACGGTCGCCACCGACCCGGGCACCCGTCTGAGCGCGGTGGACGTTCTGGATGCCGATGAGCGTCGTCGGGTGCTGACGGAGTGGAATGACACGGCTGTGGAGGTGGCTTCGGCCACGGTGCCGGAGTTGTTTGAGGCTCAGGTGACCCGTACCCCTGACGCCGTCGCCGTCGTCGCGGACGGCACGGAGGTCTCGTATGCCGAACTCGACGCACGCGCCAACCAGTTGGCGCGTCACCTGATCGGTCTGGGTGTGGGTCCGGAGTCGCGGGTGGCTGTGGTGCTCGAGCGTGGCGTGGCTGCGATCACGTCTTTGCTGGGTGTTGTGAAGGCGGGTGGTGCGTATGTGCCGGTGGACCCGTCGTACCCGGCCGAGCGGGTTGCGTTCATGCTGGAGGATGCGCAGCCGGTGGCGGTGATCGCCTCGGCGGCGACTGCTGGGGTGCTGCCGTCGTCCGCTTCGCAGATCGTGCTGCTGGATGCTCCGGAGACGGTGGCGGCTCTGGACGGCCTTGCGGTGGAGGCTCCGGCGCAGGACGAGCGTGTGGCCGCGCTGACCCCGAGCCATCCCGCGTACGTGATCTACACCTCCGGCTCCACGGGGCGCCCTAAGGGTGTGGTGGTGGAGCACCGTTCGGTGGCGAGCCTGCTTGCGTGGGCCGGGGCCGAGTTCGGTGGTGCGGACTTCGAGCGGGTGCTGCTGTCGACCTCGTTCACCTTCGATGTGTCGGTCTTCGAGTTGTTCGGCCCGCTGGTCACCGGCGGATCTGTCGAGCTCGTCCCGGACCTGCTGGCGCTTGCTGATGCCGAGCGTGGTCCGTGGCAGGTGAGCCTGGTCAGCGGTGTTCCCTCGGCGTTCGTCCGGATCTTGGGTCGTGGGGCTGAGGTGCGTCCGCGTACGGTGGTGTTGGCTGGTGAGGCGCTGACCGCTGATGCGGTGGCGGGTATCCGTCGGGAGCTGCCGGGTGCGCGGGTGGCGAACATCTACGGCCCGACCGAGGCGACCGTGTACACCACGGCGTGCTTCACCGACGGTGAGGCTCAGGGTGCGGTGCCCATTGGGCGGCCGGTCTCCAACGCCCGGGTCTACGTCCTCGACGGGCACCTGTCCCCGGTGGCGCCGGGTGTGGCGGGTGAGCTGTACATCGCGGGTATGGGTCTGGCGCGTGGTTATCTGCATCGCTCTGCCCTGACCGCCGAGCGTTTCGTGGCCGATCCGTTCGGTGCTGCGGGCGAGCGTCTGTACCGCACCGGTGACCTGGTGCGGTGGAACGCGGATGGTCAGCTGGAGTACCTGGGGCGTGCGGACGAGCAGGTCAAGGTCCGTGGCTTCCGTATCGAGTTGGGCGAGGTCCAGGCCGCGGTGGCCGCGCACCCGCAGGTCGCCCAGGCCGTGGTGGTGACGCGTGAGGACGTGCCGGGTGACAAGCGCCTGGTCGCGTACGTGGTTCCCGCCGGCGACCGCCGCGGTGAGGAACTGTCCCAGGACATCCGTCAGTTCGTGGCCGGACGGCTGCCGCAGTACATGGTCCCGTCGGCCGTGATGCCCCTGGATCTGCTGCCGCTGACGCCCAACGGCAAGCTCGACCGCAAGGCCCTGCCCGCCCCCGAGTACGCGACGGGCGCTGGTCGTGGCCCCTCCACGGTCCGTGAGGAGATCCTGTGCGCGGCCTTCGCTGAGGTCCTGGGCCTCGACAGCGTCGGTGTCGACGACGACTTCTTCGCGCTCGGCGGGCACTCCCTGCTCGCCATCCGGCTGGTGGAGATCCTGCGCACTCGCGGCGTGACCCTCTCGGTGCGGGCGCTGTTCCAGACCCCGACTGTGGCCGGGCTCGCGGTCGCGTCGGGTGCGGAGAGCGTCGTCGTTCCGCCCAACGCGATCCCTGAAGGCGCCCAGGCGATCACGCCCGACATGCTGCCGCTGGTCGACCTGACCGCCGAGGAGATCGAGCGGGTCGTCGCCACCGTCGAGGGCGGCGCGGCGAACGTCGCCGACATCTACCCGCTGGCTCCCCTCCAGGAGGGCCTGCTCTTCCACCACCTCCTCGCCGACGGCGGCGAGGACGCCTATGTGCTGCCGACCGTGGTCAGGTTCGACTCGCGTGAGCGCCTCAAGGCGTTCACCGCGGCTCTCCAGCAGGTCGTGGACCGGCACGACATCTTGCGGACCGGCATCGTGTGGGAGGGCCTGCGCGAGCCAGTACAGGTGGTACGGCGGCACGCCGCCGTGCCCGTCGAGGACGTCGCACTCGACCCGCACGCCACGAATCCGGTGGCGGACCTCGTCGCACGGGTCGGCTCGGCCATGGACCTGCGGCACGCGCCGCTGATCCACGTGCACACGGTGGCCGATCCCGGCGACGGGACGTGGCTCGCTCTGGTGCGCGTGCACCACATGGTGCAGGACCACACGGCCCTCGAGGTGCTGCTCGCCGAGGTGGACGCGTTCCTGTCCGGGCGCGGCGGCGAACTGCCCGAGCCGACGCCCTTCCGCGACTTCGTCGCCCAGGCACAGGGCGGAGTCGAACGGGCTGAGCACGAGCGGTACTTCGCCGATCTGCTTGGCGATGTGACCGAGCCGACCGCGCCGTACGGGCTGATCGACGCCCGCGGTGACGGAGTGGCGGCGGTCAGCGCCAGACTGCCGTTCCCGCCGGGTCTCTCGGCGCGGGTCCGTGGCGTCGCCCGGCGCCTGGGTGTGAGCCCGGCCACGGTGATGCACGTGGTGTGGGCGCGCGTGCTCGGCGCGGTCAGCGGCCGTGACGACGTCGTGTTCGGCACGGTGTTGTTCGGGCGCATGAACGCCGGTAGTGGCTCCGGTCGCACGCTGGGTCCGTTCATCAACACGCTGCCGGTGCGGGTGCGCCTGGACGAGGGTGCGGGTGTGCTGGCGGCGGTGCGGGCGATGGGTGGTCAGCTCGCGGGGCTCCTCGAGCACGAGCATGCGCCGTTGGCTGTGGCCCAGCAGGCCAGCGGGGTCGCGGGGGACACCCCGCTGTTCACGTCGCTCTTCAACTACCGCCACAACAGTGACCTCGGTGCCGGTGCGGGCCTGGAGGGCATCCGCGCGGTCTTCTCGGAGGAGCGCACGAACTACCCGCTGTCGCTCTCGGTGGACGACGACGGCACGGGCCTCTCGCTCGCGGTGGACGCGGTGGCGTCGGTGGATCCGCAGGCGGTTGCCGCGCTGGTGGCCACGGCCACGGAGGACATGGTGGCGGCGCTGGAGGAGGTGCTGGACGGCGGTTCCGAACGGCCGCTGAGCGCCGTCGACGTCCTGGGCGAGGCTGAGCGTCAGCGGCTCCTTGTCGAGTGGAATGACACGGCGGTTGAGGTGGCTGTGTCGACTGTTCCGGAGTTGTTCGAGGCACAGGTGGCGCGGACTCCGGGTGCGGTGGCGGTTGTCGCCGACGGCACGGAGGTTTCGTATGCCGAACTGGACGCTCGGGCGAATCGGTTGGCGCGTCACCTGATTGGTTTGGGTGTGGGGCCGGAGTCGCGGGTGGCTGTGTGCCTGGAGCGCAATGCGGATGCCGTATCCGCGCTGTTGGGTGTGCTCAAGGCGGGTGGTGCGTATGTGCCGGTGGATCCGTCGTATCCGGCTGAGCGGATCGCGTACATGCTGGAGGACGCGCAGCCGGTAGCGGTGATCGCTGCCACTGGCACGGTTGGTGTCCTTCCGTCCGCCGGACAGCAGACCGTGATCCTTGACGCCTCGGAGACGGTGGCTGTCCTGGCCGGGCTGTCGGCGAAGGCTCCGGGTCAGGGTGAGCGGTTGGCTGTGCTGACGCCTGTCCATCCGGCGTATGTGATCTATACCTCTGGTTCCACGGGGCGCCCTAAGGGTGTGGTGGTGGAGCACCGTTCGGTGGCGAGCCTGCTTGCGTGGGCCGGGGCCGAGTTCGGTGGTGCGGACTTCGAGCGGGTGCTGCTGTCGACCTCGTTCACCTTCGATGTGTCGGTCTTCGAGTTGTTCGGGCCGTTGGTGACTGGTGGGTCTGTCGAGCTTGTCCCGGATCTGTTGGCGCTTGCTGATGGCGAGCGTGGTCCGTGGGAGGTGAGTTTGGTCAGTGGTGTGCCGTCGGCGTTCGTCCGGATCTTGGGTCGTGGGGCTGAGGTGGGTCCGCGTACGGTGGTGTTGGCTGGTGAGGCGCTGACCGCTGATGCGGTGGCGGGTATCCGTCGGGAGCTGCCGGGTGCGCGGGTGGCGAACATCTACGGCCCGACCGAGGCGACCGTGTACACCACGGCGTGCTTCACCGACGGTGAGGCTCAGGGTGCGGTGCCCATTGGGCGGCCGGTCTCCAACGCCCGGGTCTACGTCCTCGACGGGCACCTGTCCCCGGTGGCGCCGGGTGTGGCGGGTGAGCTGTACATCGCGGGTATGGGTCTGGCGCGTGGTTATCTGCATCGCTCTGCCCTGACCGCCGAGCGTTTCGTCGCGGATCCGTTCGGTGCTGCGGGCGAGCGTCTGTACCGCACGGGCGATCTGGTCCGCTGGAACAAGGACGGTCAGCTGGAGTACTTGGGTCGCGTCGACGAGCAGGTCAAGGTCCGTGGCTTCCGTATCGAGCTGGGTGAGGTGCAGTCGGCGGTGGCCGCGCATGCGTCGGTGGCTCAGGCCGCTGTCGTGGCCCGTGAAGACACCCCGGGCGACAAGCGCCTGGTGGCCTACGTCGTGACCGTCAATGACAAGCACGGCGATCAACTCACCCAGGAGATCCGTCAGTTCGTCGGCGAGTCCCTGCCGCAGTACATGGTTCCGTCGGCGGTCGTCGTTCTCGACGCGCTGCCGCTGACGCCCAACGGCAAGCTCGACCGCAAGGCCCTGCCCGCCCCCGAGTACGCGACGGGCGCTGGTCGTGGCCCCTCCACGGTCCATGAGGAGATCCTGTGTGGGATCTTCGCCGAGGTCCTCGGTCTTGACCGGGTCGGCGTCGACGACGACTTCTTCGCGCTCGGCGGCCACTCCCTGCTGGCTGTCCGGCTGGTGAGCCGAGTCCGCTCGGTCCTCGGAGTCGAGCTGTCGCTGCGCGCACTGTTCGAGGCGCCGACCGTCGCAGGCCTCGCGGCCCGCCTCGATGACGCCGACCGGGCGCGGGTGGCGTTGACGGCGCAGGAGCGTCCGGAGCGTCTGCCGTTGTCGTTCGCGCAGCGCCGTCTGTGGCTCGTCAACGAGCTGGAGGGTCCGAGCCCCGCCTACAACATTCCGACGGTGCTGCGGCTCAAGGGCGTCATGGACGCCGGGGCGCTGAACGCCGCGCTGCGGGACGTCATCGCCCGTCACGAGGTCCTGCGCACGGTCTTCGCCACCGCTGATGGCGAGCCGTACCAGCAGGTCCTAGAGATGGCGGACCTCGACTGGCAGCTGCAGGTCAGCGACGCCTCCCCGGCGGACCTGGACGCCGCGGTGGTCCGGGCGACGGCGTACGCCTTCGACCTCTCCTCCGATCTGCCCTTCCACGCCGAGCTGTTCACCGTCAGCCCGGACGAGCACGTACTCGCCGTCGTGGTGCACCACATCGCCGCCGACGGCTGGTCGATGGCTCCGCTGGCGCGGGACGTGTCGACTGCGTACGAGGCGCGCTGCGCGGGCCGGGCTCCGGAGTGGGAGCCCCTGCCGGTGCAGTACGCCGACTACGCGCTGTGGCAGCGCGACCTGCTCGGCGACGAGAACGACCCGGAGAGCACGCTCTCCCAGCAGGTCGGCTACTGGCGCGAGACCCTTGCTGGTGCGCCGGAGGAGCTGGCGCTGCCCTTCGACCGGCCCCGCCCGACCGTCGCCTCCCACCGCGGACACGTCGCACGGGTCGAGGTTCCGGCGGAGGTCCACGCCCGGCTGCTGGAGCTGGCCCGCACCGAAGGTGTCACCACCTTCATGGTGCTGCAGGGCGCGCTCGCGGTGCTTCTTTCCCGTCTGGGCGCGGGCACCGACATCCCGATCGGCTCGGCCCACGCGGGCCGCACCGACGAAGCCCTCGACGATCTCGTCGGATGCTTCGTGAACACGCTGGTGCTGCGCGCGGATCTCTCCGGCGATCCGGCCTTCACCGATGTGCTGGCCCGGGTGCGGGAGGCCGGTCTCGCGGGCGGCGCCCACCAGGACGTGCCCTTTGACCGTCTGGTCGAGGAGCTGGCCCCGTCCCGCTCCATGGCGCGCCACCCGGTCTTCCAGACCGTGCTGACGATGATGAACACCATCGAGGCGGTTCTGGACCTGGGAGACGTGCGGGCCGGTGGGGTGTCGGCGGGTGCCGGTGCGGCCAAGTTCGACCTGGACGTGCTGGTCGCCGAGGAGTTCGACGCCCACGGCGCGCCCGCCGGGTTCGGTGGCACGGTCACCGTGGCCGCGGACCTGTTCGACGCCGCGGCGGCCGAGCGGATCGCCTCCGCCCTGGCCCGCGTACTCGATCTGCTGACCACCGCCCCGGGCACCCGTCTGAGCGCGGTCGACGTCCTGGACGCCGACGAGCGTCGCCGGGTGCTGGTGGAGTGGAACGACACCGCGGCCGAGGTTCCGGCCGGTGCGGTCGCCGCCCGTTTCGAGGAGCAGGTGGCTCGTACGCCGGATGCGGTGGCGATCGTCGCCGATGGTGAAGAGGTCTCGTACGCCGAGCTCGACGCCCGCGCCAATAAGTTGGCCAACTTCCTCGTCGAGCAGGGCGTCGGCGCGGAGTCCGTCGTGGGCCTCTGCCTGGGCCGTGGTGCGGAGATGATCGCGGCGATCCTGGGCGTGTGGAAGGCCGGTGCGGCCTATCTGCCCATCGACCCCGGACAGCCCGCCGACCGGGTCGCGCACCTCATCACCGACAGCCGTGCCGCGCTGACGCTGACCACCGAGGAGATCCTCGACGACCTCCCCGCGGGCATGCGCCTCATCGCCCTCGACGAGCCGCTGGCGCGGATGCAGCTCGACATGGCGGGGGAGACGGCCCCGCAGGTGACGGCGGACCCGGACGGGATCGCGTACGTCATCTACACCTCCGGTTCGACGGGCCGCCCCAAGGGCGTCGCCGTGACCCATGGCGCGCTCGCCAGCTACGTGGCGTCCGTGCCGGGCCGCGTCGGGCTCGGCGGACCGGGCGACCGGTACGCGCTGCTCCAGGCGCAGGCCACCGACCTCGGCAACACCATGGTGTTCGCGAGCCTGACCACCGGCGGTGAACTACACATCCTGGACGAGGGCGCGGTCACCGACCCGGCGGCGGTCAGCCGCTACCTGGCCGAGCACCGCATCGACCACCTCAAGGCCGTGCCCTCGCACCTCGCGGCGCTCGGCGCCGCCGGGGACCTGGCCGGGGTGCTGCCCGCCAAGTCCCTTGTCCTCGGTGGCGAGGCCGCTCGGCCCGAGTGGGTGCGGGACCTCCTGTCCGCCGCGGACGGGTGCGCGGTGTTCAACCACTACGGCCCGACGGAGACCACCATCGGCGTGGCCACGACCCCGCTGACGGCCGATGTGGTGGCCGCCGGAGTGGTCCCCGTGGGCACACCGCTGGCCAACACCCGCTTCTACGTCCTGGACGACCGGCTGCACCCGGTGGCTCCGGGTGTCGTCGGCGAGCTGTACGTCGCGGGCGCGCAGCTGGCGCGCGGCTATGTGCGCCGTCCCGGCCTGACCGCGGAGCGGTTCGTGGCCAGCCCGTTCGGTACGGCGGGCGAGCGGATGTACCGTACCGGCGACCGCGCGCGGTGGACGGCCGACGGCCAGGTGGTGTTCCTGGGCCGCACCGACGACCAGGTGAAGATCCGCGGCTTCCGTATCGAGCCCGGCGAGGTGCAGTCCGTACTGGCCGCGCACCCGCAGGTCGCCCAAGCCGCGGTGATCGCCCGCGAGGACGTCTCCGGCGACAAGCGTCTGGTCGCCTACGTGGTGGCCGACGACCCGGAGACCGCCGATGACTCGGCGCTGCCCGCGATGGTCCGCAAGTTCGCCGCGCAGCGCCTGCCGGAGCACATGGTGCCCTCCGCGGTCGTCACCCTGGACGCGCTGCCGCTGACGGGCAACGGCAAGCTGGACCGCAAGGCCCTGCCTGCCCCGGACTACCACGGTGCCGCGCAGACCGGCGGCCGGAACCGGGCCGCCGGTCTCCAGGAGGAGATCCTCTGCGTGGCCTTCGCCGAGGTCCTCGGAGTGCCCGCGGTCGGCGTGCACGACGACTTCTTCGAGCTCGGCGGCCACTCGCTGCTCGCGGTCCGGCTGATCAGCCGGATCCGAAGCCTCCTCGGCGTGGAGGTGGAGGTCCGCGACCTGTTCGAGGCGCCGACCGTCGCCGGCCTGGCCGAGCAGCTGGCCGGGGCGCGCGAGGCCCGGCCGGCGCTGGAGTCCGGAGCCCGGCCCGCACAGCTGCCGCTGTCGTACGGCCAGCGCCGCCTGTGGATCATCGACAAGCTGGAGGGCGCGAGCGACACGTACAACATCCCCGTCGCCGTACGGCTCGGCGGGGTGGACCACGCGACGCTGAACGCTGCCTTCCGGGACGTCATCGCCCGCCACGAAGTGCTGCGCACCGTGTACGCGGTGGCGGACGGCGAGCCGTACCAGCAGGTCATCGACCCGGCCGAACTGGAGTGGGAGCTCACCGTGGTCCCGGTCGCGCCGGAGGAGCTGCCCGGGGCGGTCGCCGACGCCAAGCGCCACGTCTTCGACCTGTCGGCTCAGGCGCCGGTCAAGGCCTGGCTGTTCCAGGCGGGCCCGGACGACCACGTCCTGGCGGTGGTGATCCACCACATCGCCACCGACGGCTGGTCCTGGGCGCCGCTGGCCCGCGACCTGTCCGTGGCGTACGCCGCGCGCAGCGAGGGCCGGGCCCCGCAGTGGCGGGAACTGCCGGTGCAGTACGCCGACTACGCGCTGTGGCAGCGGGCGGTGCTCGGCGACGGGGACGACCCGGACAGCCTGCTCTCCCGTCAGGTCGCCTACTGGCGAGAGGCCCTTGCCGGCATCCCCGAGGAGCTGACGCTGCCGACCGACCGGGGGCGCCCGGCCGTGGTCGGCCACCAGGGCTACCAGATACCGATCGAGGTTCCCGCCGAGGTGCACGCGCGGCTCCTGGAGGTCGCGCGGGCCGAGGGCGTCACGATGTTCATGGCGCTGCACGGTGCCCTCGCGGTGCTCCTTTCCCGGCTCGGCGCGGGCACCGACATCCCCATCGGCTCGGCGCACGCGGGACGCACCGACGAAGCCCTCGACGACCTCGTCGGCTACTTCGTCAACACCTTCGTGCTGCGCACCGACCTGTCGCAGGACCCGAGCTACCGCAAGGTCCTGGAGCGGGTCCGCGAGGCGGGCCTCGGCGCGTTCGCCCACGCGGCCGTCCCGTTCGAGCGGCTCGTCGAGGAGCTGGCGCCCGCCCGCTCGCTGGCCCGGCACCCGCTCTTCCAGGTGATGCTGCTCCTGGAGAACACCGCCGAGGCAGTGGTCGATCTGCCCGGTCTCGCCACCGGCGCGGGCGCCCAGCCGCGCCCGGCCTCCGGTGCGGCCCCGGACGAGTCGTCCGTGACGGAGTCGGTGGTCAAGTTCGACCTGGACGTCAGCATGGTCGAGACGTACGACGACCAGGGCGCGCCCGCGGGCCTGCGCGGCACCGTGACCGCCTCCGCGGACCTCTTCGAGCCCGCGTCGGTGGTGCGCATCGGCGAGCGCCTCAACCGTGTCCTCGCGACCCTCTCCGCCGCCCCGGACACCCGGCTCAGCGCCGTGGACGTCCTGGACGACGACGAGCGGCACCGCATGCTGACCGAGTGGAACGACAGCGCGGCCGAGCTGCCGGACACCACGGTCGGCGCCCTGTTCGAGGCGCAGGTCGCGCGCACCCCCGACGCGATCGCCCTGACCTTCGGCGACGTCGCCCTCAGCTACGCCGAGCTGGACGCGCGGGCCAACCGCGTGGCCCGGTACCTCATCGGCAAGGGCGTGGGTCCGGAGTCGGTCGTCGCGGTCGTCTTCGACCGCACCGTCGACCTGGTCGTGGCGCTGCTCGGCGTGGTCAAGGCGGGCGCCGCCTATCTGCCGATCGACCCGAACTACCCCGCCGACCGCATCGCGTACGTCATCGCCGACTCCGGCGCGGTGTGCGTGCTCAGCGGCGCGGGCATGCGGGACCGGCTCGAGTCGTTCGACGTGGACGCCGAGGGCGCGTCCGGCGTGCCCGTGGTGCTGCTCGACGACGCAGCGGTGACCGCGGAACTGGCGGCTCTGTCGGACCGGACCGTCGGCGACGACGAGCGCACGCGTCCGCTGCTGCCCAGGCACCCCATGTGGGTGATCTACACGTCCGGGTCCACCGGGCGCCCCAAGGGCGTGCTCGTCGAGCACCGGGCGATCGTCAACTTCCTGGAGGCGATGCAGCACGACTACCCGCTGACCGCCGACGACCGCCTGCTCGCGGTGAGCACCCACGGCTGTGACATGGCCGGGTTCGAGTTCTACCTGCCGCTGCTCAACGGCGCCCGCCTCGTGCTCGCCGCGCAGGAGCAGGTCCTCGACCCGTGGGCGCTGCGGGAGTTGATCCGCACCGGCGGCGTGACGATGGTGCACGCCACGCCGAGCCTGTGGCGCGGCCTGGTCGCCGACGCCGACGATCCGGTCGACTTCACGCGGGTACGTGCCATGGTCGGTGCCGAGGCGCTGCCTGGGGATCTGGCCCGCACCCTCCTGGGTCGGACGCCGACCCTGACGAACCTGTACGGCCCGACGGAGACCACCACCTGGTCGACCGCCAAGGTGCTCCGGCCGGACGCGGTGGACGCCACGTCGATCGGCTCGCCGATCGGCAACACCCAGGTGTACGTCCTCGACGGCGGCCTGATCCCGGTGGCACCCGGTGTGGCGGGCGAGCTCTACATCGCGGGTGAGGGTCTGGCCCGCGGGTACCTGGGCCGGCCGGGGCTGACGGCAGGGCGCTTCGTGGCCTGCCCGTTCGGCGCCGCGGGCGAGCGGATGTACCGCACCGGTGACGTGGTCCGGTGGACCACGGACGGCGAGCTGCAGTACGTCGGACGCGCCGACGACCAGGTCAAGGTGCGCGGCTTCCGGGTCGAACTCGGCGAGATCGAGGCCGTCCTGGCCACGCACCCCTCGGTCGGGCAGGCCGTGGTCGTAGTGCGCGAGGACACGCCGGGCGACCATCGCCTGGTGGCCTACGTGGTGCCGGGCTCGGCCACCGGACCGGAGGAGGCGGGGGAGCTGGGCCGGGCGGTGCGCGGCCTTGCCCAGGGCCGGATGCCGGGGTACATGGTGCCGTCCGCGGTGGTGGTGATCGACCGGCTGCCGCTCATGCCCAACGGCAAGCTGGATCGCAAGGCGCTGCCCGCGCCGGAGGCCACCGCCGCCGACCCCGCCGCCAAGGGGGCCGTCACCGCCCTCGAATCGAGCCTGTGCGAGGTGTTCGCCGAGGTCCTTGGCGTGGAGTCGGTCGGGGTCGACGACGACTTCTTCGCCCTGGGCGGGCACTCCCTGCTGGCGGTCCGGCTCGTGGAGCGGCTGCGGGAGCGGGGCGTGTCCGTCGCGGTCCGCGATGTGTTCGCCGCGCCTTCGGTCGGCGAACTCCTGAAGGGGATGAGCCTGTCGTCGGTGCGGAACGCCCTCGACGAGCTGCTGCCGATCCGTGCCGAGGGCAGCAGGCCCCCCTTCTTCTGCCTGCACCCCGCCGACGGTCTGAGCTGGTGCTACATGCCGCTGGCCCGGTACGTGCCGAGCGACATCCCGCTGTACGGCCTGCAGGACCGCGGGCTGCTCGGGGCCGACCGACTCGCCCGTTCCGTGGGGGAGATGGCGGACCGCTACGTCGAGCAGATCCGCCAGGTGCAGCCCGTTGGCCCGTACCACCTGCTGGGTTGGTCCTTCGGCGCGGTGGTCGGGCACGAGGTCGCCGTGCGGCTGCGCGCCGCGGGCGAGGAGGTTGCGGCGCTGGTCGTCCTGGACCAGAACCCGACGGTGCGGGAACCGGACGGCGAGCCTCTGGGGGACATCAAGGACGTACCGGAGGACGTGCTGGCGAACGTGACCGAGTTCGTGCGCGGCGAGGCGGCGGGCGCGCTCGGTGCCACCACGGAGGAGGAGTACCGGAACATCGCGCGGGTCCTGATCAACCAGCGCGAGATTCAGATGCGCCATGAGCACGGCCGGTTCGACGGCGACGTCCTGCTGATCACGGCCGACCGGCAGGACTCCGACCGCCCGGTCACCACCGAGGCGTGGCAGCCGCACGTCTCCGGGGAGATCCACCGGACCGGCATCGACTGCACCCACAACGAGATGGGCACGCCGGACAACCTGGCCAAGGTGTGGTCCGCCGTGTCGGACTGGCTGGGCCTGGACGGCTGACGACTGACGGCTGCCGCGCGGCGCCCGCCGCCGCGCGGCACCGGCGGACATGCCTGAGCGGGCCGGGCGCCTCGACGACCTCCGTGTCGTCGGGCGCCCGGCCCGCTCCGCTTGTGCTGCCTGTGCTGCTGCCTGCCGCCGCCCTTACCGGCGGCGGCTCGACGTGCCTTTCGCTGCCGCTCCTTGTTCCCCTGAGCCAGGTTCCGCGGGCGCCTCAGACCGTCGCGGTGTGCGGGGCAAAGGGCTCCTGGCCGGTCAGCAGCGAGGCGACCAGGCTCGGCTCGACGTTCCCGCCGCTGAGCAGCACTCCGACGTCCGCCCCGTGGCGGGACGCGTGCTCCAGCGCGGCGGCGAGCGCGGTGGCCGCCGCGGGCTCGATCACCAGGCGGGCGTGCAGGAACGCGGCCCGCATCGCGTCGGCGATGGCCTCCTCCGACACCGTCTCGACCGCGGCCACGGCCCGGTGGGCGAGGGCGAACGGCAGGGCGCCGATCCGGTCGGGGCGCAGCCCGTCGGCGATGGTGTGCCGCGCGGACACGGTTACCGGCCGGTGCGCGCGCAGCGCCGTGGTGAGCGCGGGCACGGCCTGCGGCTCGGCCCCGACCACGGACACCCCGCGCCCCTCGGCCGTCAGGCAGGCGCCGGCGATGGCGCTGCCGCCGCCGATCGGGACCACCACCGCGTCCAGGTGCACGCCCTCCGCCGCCGTCTGGTCGAGCAGTTCGGCTGTGGCGGTCCCCTGGCCCGCGACCACGTGCGGGTTCTGGTACGGGTCGATGACGTCGTAGCCGTGCAGCTCGCGCAGTTCCGCCACGGCGGCCACCCGGTCGGCGAGCAGGGTGCCGGCCGTCACGACCTGGGCACCGGCCTCCCGGATCCGGTGGATCTTGGCAGGCGGGGCGTCGGACGGGAGGACCATGATGGCCGGAAGGCCGTACTGCCGGGCCGCGAAGGCGACCGCGATCGCGTGGTTGCCGGTGCTCTGCGCGATCACCCCGCGGCTGCCGGACGCGGCGAGGTGCTCCACCGCAAGGAGCGCCCCGCGCACCTTGAACGAGCCGCCGCGCTGCAGGTTCTCCGCCTTCAGCCACAGGCGTGCGCCGCTGCGGGCGTCCAGCTGGTCGCAGCGTATGACCGGCGTCCGCCACACCCGGTCGGCCAGGCGCCGCCCGGCCTGTTCGACGGCTGCGCGGTCGAGGCGCGCACCCTCCTCCCTGCTGCCCGAGCCGCTCGTCTTGCTGTCTGCGGGCGCATGCTCGCGCGCTTGACCGATGCCCATGAACTCTCCATGAATGCCAGAAATTCGATGCCGCGTGCGGTTCCGGAAAAGGACGGACGGTAATGCCGTTGCAAGCGGCCGCGACAGGGACGGCGCGACCGCGCGACGATGGCAACGCGGCTTTTCAGAAAACCCTTTGGAGGGCAGATGTGCGTGTCATGCTGGCATGTCTGCTTTCGGTTCGGAAGGTGCGCAGGAGCCGCGGTGAACGCGCGGATGCCGACCACCGGTTGGTGGTCGGCATCCGTGGTCGCAGGGTTTTCCTGAAGGGGGTGCAGGAAAACCCTGCCCGTCATTCGCTGCGCAGCGCTTCCGCGGTGGCCATCCGGGTCGTCGAGCGTGCCGGGAAGAACGCTCCCAGGACCGCGATCACGATGCCGGTGAGGCCCAGGAGCAGCAGGACCGGTGCCTGCCACACGTCCATCATGCGCGCGGGCAGGTCGACCTTCGCCACGTCGCCCACGATCGGCACGATGGCGCGGTGGGCGAGGACGCCCAGGGGAAGCCCGACCAGACCGCCGATCGCCCCGACCGCCGCCATCGACGTCACCGTCATGCCGATTACCTGACGGGGCGTCATGCCGAGCGACTGCAGCGTGCCCAGATCGCGGCGGCGCTCACGGGTGTTGAGCACGACCGTGTTGAACACCCCGAGCCCCGCGACGATGGCCAGCATGAGGGTGAGGACCACGGACAGGCTGACGACGGACGTGGTGAAGGTGGCCGAGACGTCGTTCGGGCGCGGGTAGAGGCCCGGGTCCGCCGACCGCACCGCCTTGCTGAACTGGGAGACGTCCGTGCCGGAGTTGACCTGCACCAGGTACTGGAAACGGGAGTTGACCTGCTTGAGATCCACGTCCATGGCGGACAGCGCCCGCCAGTCCGCGTAGAGCAGGTCGCCGTGGCTCATCAGCGAGGCGACGACGGTGACGCGGGTCGACTTGCCGCCCACCTCCATGGTCAGCCGGTCACCGACGTGCAGGCCCCGCGCGTGCAGGAACGCCGTGGACGCGGCGACCTGCTGGGGCCCCTCGATCCAGTGCCCCTTCACGATCTGGTCCGTGAAGTCGAGCGTGGAGGTGTCCCCGCGCCAGAACTCGGCGTCGACCTTCTTGGAGCCCGTGATGGCGACCGGCACGTGCACGTCGACCGTCACGTTCTTGGTGCCTGGCAGGGCCCGCAGCGTCTTCTCGGTCCGCGCGTCGTCCAGCTTGGGTGCCTTCTGGCCGAACTGCGGCTGGCCGGGCTGGACCACGAGCTGCGCGGCGGACGAGGGGGTCGTGGCCTTCCCGAACTTGCTGACCGTACTGGCCAGACCGGTCGCGAAGGTCGCGGTGGTCACCCCGAGGAGGACGGCCACCAGCGTCATCGCGGCACGGCCGGGCCGGGCGAAGGGCTGCCCCAGACCGAGGCTGACCGGGCGCGGCAGCGGGCTGCCGCTCAGGCGGCGCTGGATCCGCAGGCCTCGGCCCCGGCGCGGCGCGCTGCCCGCGCTGATCGCCTCGGCCGCGGAGAGCCGGTGGGCCCGCATCGCCGGGACGCCCGCCGCCAGGACGACGAGGAGTGGCATGCCCACCAGGGCGGCCACGGGCACCCACCAGCTGACCGAGACTTCGCTGAGGTCCATGTCCGTCCCCTGGAACGCGCTGTTCAGCAGCGGATCCATGGCGAGGACACCGCCGAGGGTGCCCAGGGCGCAGCCGATCACCGCGGGCAGCGAGACCATGAGGAGGTAGATCCCGACCACCTGGCGCGGCGTGAACCCAAGGGACTTGAGGACGCCGATGTGCCGGAAGCCGGAGACGACGGCACCGCTGATGACGTTGGCGACGATCACGGCGGAGACGATCAGGCCGAGGATGCCGAAGACCATCAGGAAGGGCACGTACACGCCCGGCCCGGAGGCCACGTCCTTCTTGACCGTGAGGTACGACTGCGTGGCGACCAGCGAGCTCCTCGGCAGCCCCGCCGTGGCCTTCTCGATGCCGTGACCGACGTCGGCCTTCGTCGACGCCGACGAGAACCGGTACAGCATCTGCCGGGCGGTCGGGTGCATCGCCGTCATCTGTTCGGGCACGACCCAGGCGTCGGCGGTCCGGCTCATGGTGTAGGCGAAGCCGACGATGGTGAGCTTCGTGCCCTCCGGGGTCACCACCTTGCCGCCCAGGGGGATCGGCGAGCCGCCGCCGTTGGCGGGCGGGGACAGGTTCACCACGATCTCGCCGGGCTTGTCGGCCCAACGGCCGTCCCACACGCGGACCTTGTCCACCGGACCGCCCGCATCGGCCCGGCCCACCACGGTGAGCGGGCCCACCAGGAAGGGGACGCTGCCCCGGGCCGGGCTCACCGAGGCCTGCTCGAAGGGGCCCGCGGCGGCCTCGACGCCCGACTTCCGGGCGGTCGCGGTGAGCTGGTCCGCGGAGACCTTGCCGCTGTCGAAGGCGGCGACGGCGTGCGCGCCGCGCTGCTTGCCGAAGGCCCGGTCGAAGGGGCGGCTCGTGGAGTCGAGCAGCCCCATGGCGATGACCATGGTGGCCGAGGACAGCAGGACGACGAGGCCGATGACGGCGGTCTGCAGCCGGCGGCGTCTGACCGCGGCCCGCGCGGCTTGCCATACGGCGCTCATGCGGCCCGCTCCAGGATGTTCTCGCGGGCGATCCGGCCGTCCTCGAACTCGACGAGGCGGGTCGCGCACCGCTCGGCGAGGCGCGGGTCGTGCGTGACGATGAGCAGCGTCTGGCCGATCCGGTTGAGGTCGAGCAGCAGCTCCATCACCTGCTCGCCGCTCTGCCGGTCCAGGGCGCCGGTCGGCTCGTCCGCAAGCAGCAGGGACGGCTTGTTCATCAGCGCCCGGGCCACCGCGACCCGCTGGCGCTGGCCGCCGCTGAGCGTCGCCGGGTAGTTGTTCCTGCGGTCCGCGACGCCGAGCTCGTCGAGGAGCTCCAGCGCACGCTTGCGGGACTGCCGGGCAGAGGTGCCGGAGAGCTGCCCGGCGAGCGCCACGTTGTCAAGGGCCGTCAGGTCGTCGAGCAGGTTGAAGAACTGGAAGACCATGCCGATCCGCCGACGGCGGAACAGCGCCAGGCCCGTCTCGTTGAGGCTGCCCAGGTCGTCGCCATGGACGTTGACCGTCCCTGCGGTGGGGCGGTCGAGGCCCGCGACCATGTTCAGCAGGGTGGACTTGCCACAGCCCGACGGTCCCATCACCGCGACCGACTCGCCCTCCCGGATCTCGATCGACACGTCGTTGAGGGCGACGGCATGCCCGTACTCCTTGCGCACACCGTCCAGCCGTACGACGACCTGGTCAGCGCTGTTCTCACTGGTCATGCTGCGACGTTAGGCCGGGCCGCGGGGGGCGGACGTCGGCCCCGGGAGGTAATTCGGCTAAGGGGTCATCCTTGCGATGTACGTCCGTCGCGCGCGGCCGACGATCGCGCGCCACGGCCCCCGGGGAACTTCCCCCGGGGGCCGTGGCGCGGTAGTCGATGGACCTCAGCGCACCTCGGCACCGTCGGGCGCCTGCTGCGTGAACTGGGTGCGGTACAGCTGCGCGTAGAGCCCATCCGCGGCGAGCAGCTCCTCGTGGGTGCCGCCCTCCCGGATCCGACCGTCCTCCACGACGAGGATCTGGTCGGCCTCACGGATCGTGGACAGGCGGTGTGCGATCACCAGGGATGTCCGGCCCGCCAGGGCGGTCTTCAGGGCGCGCTGGATCGCCGCCTCGGACTCCGAGTCCAGGTGGGCGGTCGCCTCGTCCAGGACCACGACCGGAGGGGCCTTCAGGAGCAGCCGGGCCAGGGAGATCCGCTGTTTCTCACCGCCGGAGAGGCGGTAGCCACGGTCCCCGACCACCGTGTCGAGGCCGTCCGGCAGGGCACTGACGGTGTCCCACACGCGCGCGGCCACGCAGGCGTCGACCAGTTCCTGCTCGGTGGCCCCGGGGCGGGCGTAGATCAGGTTGGCCCGCAGGGTGTCGTGGAAGAGGTGCGCGTCCTGGGTCACCACGCCGACCGTGTCCCGCAGCGACTGCAGGGTCAGCTCGCTGATGTCGTGCCCGCCGATCCGGATGCTGCCCGAGGTCGGGTCGTAAAGGCGCGGCACCAGGTTGGTGATCGTCGTCTTCCCGGCGCCGGACGGCCCGACAAGCGCCGTCATCCGTCCCGCCGGTACGCGGAAGCTCAACTCGTGCAGCGCCGGCTCCGTGTCGCCGCGTTCCGGTGTGCGCGTCCCGACCGACTCCAGGGAGGCGAGTGAGACCTCGTCGGCGGTGGGGTACCGGAAGGTGACCCGGTCGAACTCGATGTCCGGTGCCTTGCCGTCCGGGCCTGGCTCGGGCAGGGCGCGGGCGTCGGGGCGCTCCGAAACCAGGGGTTCGAGGTCGAGGATCTCGAAGACCCGGTCGAAGCTGACCAGCGCGGTCATCGCTGTGACCTGCATGTTCGATAGCTCGTTGATCGGCCCGTAGAGCCGGAGCAGCAGCGCCACCATCGCGACGAGGGTGCCCATGGGCAGGGCGCCGTCGATGGTGAGGGCGCCGCCGAGGCCGTACACCAGGGCCGTGGTGAGCGAGGTGAGCACCGTGACGATGATGAAGAGCAGCCGCCCGTAGAGGACAACGCCTGCGGCGACGTCGCGTACCCGACCCGCGCGGGCCGCGAACCTGCCGTTCTCGTCGTCCGTGCGGCCGTAGAGCTTGGCGAGCATGGCGCCGGAGACGTTGAACCGCTCGTTCATCAGCGAGCTCATCTCGGCGTCAAGCTGCATCGTCTCCCGGGTGAGCCGCTGCAGCCTGCGCGCGATCAGCCGCACCGGCAGCAGGAAGAACGGGATCACCAGCAGTGCGGCGACGGTGATCTGCCAGGACAGGTAGAACATCGTGGCGAGGATGAGGATCAGCGTCAGGACGGTCGTGACGGCATCGGTCAGCAGCGTCGTCACCGCCTGCCGCGCCCCGATGACGTCGGCGTTGAGCCGACTGACCAGCGCACCGGTCTGCGCCCGCGTGAAGAACGCCAGCGGCTGCCGTTGCACGTGCGCGAACACCTTGGTCCGCAGGTCGTAGACGAGACCCTCGCCGATCCGGCCCGAGCACCAGGTCTGCACGTACATGGCAGCGGCGTCCACCAGGGCCAGGCCCGCGATCGTCAGGCACAGCCCCACCACGACACCGAGCCGCCGGGGCAGGATCCCGTCATCGATGACCATCTTGAGGACCAGGGGGCCGGCCGCCGTGATGACCGCGCTGACGACCGTGGTCAGGAGGAGGACGACCAGCAGCATGCGGTAGCGCGTGGCGTACGGGATGATCCGCCGGACAGTGCCGGGCCTGACCTTCTGCCTGGTGATCGAGTCGTCGTCGAACCGCAGACCCCTCGGGCCGTCCAGCATGGTCACGCTCGCTTTCGTGTCTCTCCCACGTCATGCGACGGCGACGTCGGTCGATGGGAACGGTGTTCAAGCAGTCGCCGTCCGACGGTGTGCAGCAGCGTGGCCGTGCACACCGTCGGACGGGGTGGCCCGTCAGTGCTTGTCGAGGAACTCGACGATCGCCGAGTTGACGGCTTCTGGGCGCTCCAGATACCCGAGGTGCCCGCATGCGGGGATCTCCACCAAGTCGCAGCCGGGGATCACGTCGGCCACCTCGGCGGCCAGGTGCGGCGGACAGATGAGGTCGTCGGAGAAGGAGATGACGCGGCACGGCACGGTGATGCCGCCCAAGGCCTCGCGGCGGTCGCCGAGGGACTCGGAGACCGAGTCCTGACCGACGGCGGCCTTCGCGCTGCCGCCGGACAGTTCGAAGATCTCCAGCCAGGTCCTGACCGCGGCTTCGTCGTTGAGGGTCGTCGGCGACATCATCTCCAGGACCGTCCGGAGCGCCTCGTACGAGGGGGGCAGCGTCACTCCGCTCTCGCGCAGCGCGCGATCCGCGGCGGACAGCGCCCGGCGCAGCGCGTCCGACCTCGCCCTGGTGGACATCAGGACCGCGGACCGCACGAGGTCCGGTCGGCCGAGGGCCAGCTCCTGCGCGATCATCGCCCCCATCGACGTGCCGACGACGCGGCTCGGGCCGAGGTCCAGTGCCTCCATCAGGCCGGCGGTATCGGCGACCATCTCGTCCAGCGTGTACATGCCGGGCGGAGCATCGGACCCTGCGATCCCCCGGTTGTCGAACGTGATCGTCTCGTAGCCGGCCGCGTTCAGCGCCGGTGTTTGGTGCATGGTCCAGGCCCGGCCCGCGGCCCCGGAGCCCATGATGAGTAGGACGGGTTCCCCGTGGCCCTGGCGCTCGTAAGCGAGCCGGATCCCATTGGTGTTGACGAAAGGCATGGCTTCCCCGACTCGTTTCACTGCCGGTGGCGGAGGTGTTCAGGACGCGGGCCGGCGGTTGGTCGTCAGCCTGTCGGTGACGGACGCGCGAGCCCGCGTCTGTGCCCCCGGGCGGCGCGATGCGGTGCGCCCGGGGCATGGAATGACGACTTGATCAGTATCATCCAGTCGATCATCCGGTCGATCCTCGACCGTTCAACTGACGACTCCGCGCAGTTGAACGAACCGGCGCCGGGTCGTGCGCACGGCGTTCGGCGACCGTCGGACAGAGGCCGGGGACCGCCGCGGCGGAGGGGCGCAGGTCGGCCACCCTGGTGCGAACTGCCGGGCAGTGCCCTCGGATTGCTGGAATGATGGCGCGTCGATCATTCCAGGCAGGGAGGCGTGCCCCGCGCAGGCGCGGCGTTGCGACCGATCCGGCGGACCGGCCCACGGCATCGCCTGCCCTTCTTCTCCGGTACGCGCAGCGGCCTTTGAAAGATTCCAGCGCGGACGCTCTCGCAGAACAGCGCCGCGGCACCTCGGCACCGGCGCCGCTGTCCCCGCTTCTCACCTGGATCAACGCCTTGTCAGAAAGGTCGCGGATGAACTCCAATCTGCCATCCGGCGGGCGCGCATGGGCCACGCGGGACGGATCCCGCTACCCGGGCCTCCGCGCCACGTCCGCGGCGCGGGTGGTGCGCTGGGCGGCCCGGTGGCTGCCGGGCGTGGATGACGAGCTGGCCGGTCTGCGCTCCGTGGTGCCTCCCGGCGCGGTGTGCGTGGCGATCGGTGACGCACGCACCACGTACACCGTGGCCCTGTCCGCCCTCGCGGGCCCGAAGGGGCGGGTGCACTGCTTCGAGCCGCTGGAACGCGCGGCCCGGTGGCAGACCGCCACGGCCACCGTGCTGGGTTGCGAGAACGTCACGGTGCACCGCATCGCCGTCGGCGCGCTCGGCCATCAGTGCGCCGTGCACGGCATGACGCCCGGCCCGGGCCGCTGCCGGTCACCGGCCGGCCCGTGCGAACGGCGAGCGGCCTGTGGGTCGCGGCAGGCCGGTGCGCCGTCTCCCCGCCCGGCGCCCGTACCGGTGCAGACGCTGGACGGCGTGAGCCGGTGGCTGGGCCTGGAGCGGGTCGACTTCATCAAGGTCGACGCCGGGAGCGCCGGGCGCAGGATGCTGACGGGGGGCTTCCATACGCTGCTACGCGACCGCCCGGCACTGCTGGTGCGGACCGAGGCGCGGCACCGGGCGGGCCACTGCTCCGACCTCGGTTCCCTCGCCCGCAGCCTGACCGCCAGCCTGGGCTACCGCCAGTACCGATGGGGCGCGCGGGGCTGGCAGCGCACCGTCGGAGTCACCGAGGACTGCCGTACCTACCTCTTCCGCGCGCAGCCGTCCCGGTTCCCGCAGGAGTAGACGCCGTCCTGACCATGGCACGTCCCACGTCCCACGTCGCCGGGTCACTCGGGCCGCCGCGGGACACGGGCCTTGATCAAGAAGCCGCTGCCGATTCTGTGGCGCGCCTCCAGGGACCCGCCGTACGCGGCAAGCCGCTCGCGCAGCCCGATCAGGCCCCTCCCGTTGCCGGAGTGCGCCTGTTCTGTCCTGGTGCCGCCGGTGTCGGTGACCTCGATCTCGAGCCAGTCGTCGTCATGGCGCAGGGCGACCGACGTGCTCGCCCCGGAGGCGTGCTTGAGTACGTTGGTCAAGGCTTCCTGGACGACCCGGTACGCGGCGAGCTCGACGCCGGGCGGCAGCGGTTCGGGCGGCAGCGAGACGGTGAGGTCCACCGGCATCCCGGTCGCCCGCACCCCCTTGACCAGGGCCTCCAGCTGGTCGAGCCCCGGCTGCGGCTGCAGCCCGTCGGCGGAGCTGCCCGGCCCGGCCAGCAGGCTCATGACGGCGCGCAGTTCGGCCATCGCGGCCCGGCCCCCGGTCTCCACCGCGCGCATCGCCTCGCGGGCCTCCTCAGGGGCCGTATCGAGGACCCGGTGGGCCGCGCCCGCCTGGATCACCATCACGCTCACGTTGTGCGTCACGATGTCGTGGAGCTCGGCGGTGATGCGGGTGCGCTCCTCCTCCACGGCCCGCCGTGCGGCCTCCTCCTTCTCCTTCTGCAGGGCGGCCACGCGCAGCTGGCTGGCACTGAACTGGTCCCGCCAGTACCGCACGGTCCGTGCGACGACCGCGGCGAGCAGCATGATCACGAAAGCTGAGGACCAGCCCGGCAGCTCCGGTGCGGCGTCTTGGAAGGCGAAACTGCTCAGCGCCGCGGCGATCACCAGACTCGCCACCGCGAGGACGCGTTGGCGGCTGTGGGCGATCGCACTGTAGGCGGCTACGGTACAGACCACGATGGTGATCCACGTGGCCTGATCGGTCAGCAGTAGGCCCGTGCCCATCGCGGCCCAGAACGCGGGCAGCGGGTGCCAGCGTCTGAAGGCGAGCGGCAGCGGGTTGAGAGCGATGAGCCAGTAGTTCGGAAGCCCGCCGCGCGGTACGAAGGCCGGCGGGGCGGAGTGATCTGCCGCATCCTGCGGGCGTACGGCGACGACCTGGTCGACGGCCTGGAACTTCCACATGGCGACGACACCGGCGACGGCCAGCGCGATCGCGAGGAGCGCGTCCACGAGCACCGCCCGTGCGGTGGGTCGTGCCTCGGGGCGCAGCGCCTCGCGCACGGACTGCCGCCACACGGAACTCGTGTCGTTTTCCATCTGTTCCACCTGAACATTGTGACCGCAGGGCAGGACCTGATACCTCCGCTGTGTTCAACTGGCGCCGGGACACGGTTGAACGGCCGTGCCGTACGTCGTCGCCGATACGAAATCGGCAGGGACCGAATCGGCGACGCAGGTCTCCTGTTGTGTCCGATATCCGGGCCCGTGTACGGTCGATTTCCGCCGAACTCCACGGAAAACACTGTGTCCTGTCGTTTGTGAAATGGAACCGAGGGGGCATGAGAATGCACGCATCGGAGTTCGCACCGGTGGCCTGGAAAGAACCGGATGCCCGCCCCGCCGCAGTAGTCGCCGGACTGGGAACGTGCCTACCGCGTACGGAAATCAGCAATGCCTCGCTCGCGGAGCACCTGGACACCAGCGATGGCTGGATCCGTACGCGCACCGGAATCGCCTCCCGGCGGCGCGCTGCCCCGGACGCCTCCATGACGGACCTCGCCTGCGCGGCCGCCGCCAACGCCCTGCGCTCGGCGGGCTGTACCACGGTGGACGCGCTGGTGCTCGCCACCACGACCCCGGACCGGCCCTGCCCCGCCGCCGCGCCCGAGGTCGCCCACCGCGTCGGGCAGGGCGCGATACCGGCCTTCGACGTCTCGGCCGTGTGCAGCGGCTTCATCTACGCGACGGCGACCGCCGCGGGACTGATCAGCGCCGGCATCGCGGACAGCGTCCTGGTGACCGCTGCCGAGACGTACTCGCGCATCGTCGACCCCGCTGACCGGTCCACCGCGGTGCTCTTCGGCGACGGCGCGGGGGCGGTGGTGCTGCGCCGCGGCACCGCGGGGGAGCCGGGGGCCCTGCTCGCCTTCGACCTGGGCAGCGACGGCGGCGGCAGGGACGTGATACATGTGCCTGGCGAGCGTGAACGGCCAGAAGGCGGACGCTGGTTCACGATGGCGGGACGCAAGGTGTACCTGCGGGCCATCGAACAGATGACGAGTTCGGCCCAGAGGGTGATGAAGGACTGCGCCTGGAGCCCGGAGACCGTCGGGGCCTTCGTGGCCCACCAGGCGAACGCGCGCATCATCGACGCGGTGGCGGACCGGCTCCAGGTGCCGTCGGCCGCGGCGGTGTGCGAGATCGCCCGGGTGGGCAACACCGCGGCCGCCTCCATCCCGCTCGCGCTGGCCGACGCCACGGAAGGCGGACGCCTCAAGCCCGGCGACCGTACCGTGCTCACCGCCTTCGGAGGCGGACTGACCTGGGGCTCGGCCGCACTGACCTGGCCGCGCCTGACACCCGTACGTTCCGAAATCTGATTGAAGGGAATCCGCAGATGTTCGTCTCCTATCTCTCCGACCTCCTCGACCGGACCTACCAGGTCCCCGGCCCCATCGACCCCGAGAGGTCCTTCCAGGAGCTGGAGGTGGACTCGCTGTCCCTGGCCGAGCTCGGTGCACAGCTGGAGGAGGAGTTCGGCGTCACCATCGAGGAGGAGGAGCTCACCCCTGCGACCACCGTGACCGCACTGGCCGAGCTCCTGGAGGCCCGGGGGGCGGTCCTGACGGCATGATCGCCCAAGCGCACGACCGTCCCGACGTCGTCGTCACCGGCATCGGGATGGTGACACCGGTCGGTGTGACCACCGGCATGGCCTGGAAGGCGACCTGCGCCGGACTGCCCGGCGCCACGGAGGATCCCCGGCTCGCCGGTCTTGGCGTGTCCTTCAGCTGCGCCGTGACCGGCTTCGACGCGGAGCAGGCCTGCGGCGGTGAAGCCCGCAGGATGGACCCGTTCACCCAGTTCGCCGTCGCCGCGGCCCGCGCCGCCGTCGCCGACGCGGCCGTGACCGACGGCTCCTGGGACCCCTCCCGGGTCGGTGTCGTGCTCGGCACCGCGGTCGGCGGGCAGCAGACCTGGGAGGAGCAGGGGCGGCGGATGGCGGACCGGGGGCCGCGCGCGGTCAACCCGCTGACCGTCCCCAAGGCCATCGGCAACATCGCCGCCGGCACCGTGGCGCTCGACCTGGGCCTGCACGGCCCGTCGCTCTCGGTTTCCACGGCATGCGCCTCGGGCACCACGGCCCTGGGCGTGGCCCTGGACCTGCTGCGCGCGGGCCGCTGCGACGCGGTCCTCGCCGGCGGCACCGAAGCCACCGTGACCCCCCTGGTCTCCACCGCCTTCGACCGCCTGAAGGCGCTCTCCCGGCACGGCGAGGACCCGGCCCGGGCGTCCCGGCCGTTCGACGCTCGGCGCGACGGCTTCGTCCTGGGAGAGGGAGCGGCCGTGCTCCTCCTGGAACGTGCCGAGGACGCCCGGGCCCGTGGCCGACGCGGCTACGCACGGCTGCTGGGATACGGTGCCTCCTCGGACGCCCACCACCTCACCGCCCCCGATCCCGAGGGGCGCGGCGCCCGGCTCGCCCTGCGGCAGGCCCTGGCGGACGCGCGGGTCGACGTGTCGGAGGTCTCCCTCGTCAACGCCCACGCGACCAGCACCCCGCAGGGCGACGCCGTCGAGGCACGGCTCATCGCCGGGATGTTCGGCACTGAGGCCGCCGTCACCTCCACCAAGGGCGTGACCGGCCACATGCTGGGCGCCGCGGGAGCGGTCGAGGCCGCCTTCACTGCCCTGTCGATCGACCAGGGAGTGATTCCGCCCACCGCCAACTTCGAGGCCCCCGGCCCGGACCTGCCTGAGATTGACATCGTGCACGGCGCGGCCCGGCATACGCCGGTGCCCGTCGCCGTCAGCAACTCGTTCGGCTTCGGCGGCCAGAACGCGGTCGTTGTGCTCGGCAGCGCCTGAAACGAGCGACTCCGCCAACTGTTCCTGGGAGGACCAGCCGCCGGGGCTGATCTCTCGTGGGCTACTCGCCCGGAGAGATCAGCCCGGTCTCGTAGGCCAGAACCACGGCCTGCACCCGATCGCGCAGTCCGAGTTTGGACAGGATCCGCGCCACATGTGTCTTCACGGTGGCGGTACTGAGGGTCAGCCGCTCCGCCAACTCGGCGTTGCTCAGGCCGGTGGCGAGCAGACGCAGCACCTCCAGTTCGCGCGTCGTCAGCCCGGACAGGTCCCGGTGCACCATGGGCTTCACATCGGCACGCGGAGAGAAGCGCTCGATCAGACGGCGTGTGATCTTGGGCGCAAGCAGGGCGTCGTTGGCTCGCACGAGCCGTACCGCGGCCACAAGGTGATCGGGAGACACGTCCTTCAGGAGGAATCCGCTGGCGCCGGCCGACAGCGCCTCGTAGACGTACTCGTTCAGGTCATAGGTGGTCAGAATGATGATGCGCGTCGGCGTGGACCCGTCGGCGAGGATCCGCCGGGTCGCCTCGATGCCGTCCATCTCCGGCATCCGGATGTCCATCAGCACTACGTCGGGACGGGTGCGGCGCACCACCGCAACGGCCTCACCGCCGGTGGTCGCCTCACCCACCACCTCGATGCCGTCCGACGCCAGAATCATGCGGAACCCGGTGCGTACCAATGCCTGGTCGTCGACGATGACGGCGCGCAACCCCGCGCCCGGATCGTCGCTCACTGCCGGAGGTCTCCCACCGTTCTGCGTCGTCATCACGCCCACATTCTGGACCATGTCCATATCGAGCCCCCCAACGCCGGATGCCTTTGGCGCTTCGGTCGGTACGCCGACCTGTGGTCAGCCGACCGAGCTCCAGATCCCGGCGGCCAACCCGGCGTCAACGGTGCTGAGCTGGTGCGGGCCACTGCGTTCGACCAGCTGGAAGCAGAGCCCTCGCATAGCGGGGTCTTGGAACTCGTGTGTCTCGGACCGGACGCCATCGGCGAGGAGCGCCAGCCGATGGACGTCCATCGGCCTCTCGGAATCCGCGGACGCAGGGAGCGCTCCTGCGCTGTGGTGCGCGTTCGCTGCGTCGAGGACGAAGGCCACGCGCTCCGAGGCACTACGGACGACGACGGAGGTGGCGTCCTGATGGCCGGGGACGAGGCGGGTGACGGGGAGGGGGGACAGGCCGAAGACCTCGGTGCAAAAGGCCGCGTAGTCCGCGAGGCCGCTCGCCTCCAAGCGGAAGGCGATGTGGTCCAGTCGCAGGATGCGTCCCACGGGCTCGGCCGGTGCCCCCAGAGCGGCTGTCCACGTGTGACCTGCGGGCGGAACGGCAGAGCCGGCCGTGACGTCCGAAAGGAGGGTGAGGGAGACACCGCCCCATCCCGAGACGACAGGGTTCCCCTGCGGCGAGTGCGTGACCTTTGCACCGGCGGCCAGCGCAGCCTGGGCCGTTTCGGACACGTCGTCGCACGTCATCGCGATGTCGGCGACTCCGTCCCCGTGCTCGGACAGCCACTTCCCCGTTGCCCAGCCCGATGTGACGACGATCTGGACGTCGCCCTGCCGCAGCAGCACGGAACTCCGGTCCACTGCGACGGAGTCCGCGACCTGCGTGAAATTCATGGTGGAGACGAGGAAGCGAACGGTGGCGACTTTGTCTCTCGTATACAGCTCGACATGCGATATGTCTCGCACAGTCATCGGAAAAGCTCCTGGAAGTGGGCGGTGTTGCAGGGCTGGGCAGGGAATCGGTCAGTTGCCGCAGCCGACGGAAGAGACATTTGCCATCCGTGTCGAAGCAGGATGACCCGTAGGCAGGTAAGCGATCAATACCTGGCTTGTCCGGAGCTAGTGGTGCGTTCCGCAGCACCGTGCCAGTTGTTCGCCGCTCTCTCCGCCTCCTTCCGGCGAGCAGGCGGAACCGTGCGGGACGACTACATCTCCGGAATGACGTAGTCGGCGGATCCAGCCCGAGAGACGGATGGATACGGGCGGCCGCCGACGTCATCGTGGAACCTCGCACCAGCTGGGCGGTTGCCGCCTACGATGCCACCGGGGCCGCCGCGCCGCTTGCCGTTCTGGCTGCCCTCAGCAACGCGCTTCGGAGGGAGCGGACTACTCGCGTTCCTCCAACTGCTGTGCAAGCTCAAGCCAGTTGGCCGCGCACTGGCGGGCCAGGCTTCCTATCAGCTCCCCGCAGTGCGGCGGCACGGCTGCGGTCAGGCTGGGCCACTGCGCCACCGAGTTCTGCTGGAGCAGCCGCAGCAGGTGGCGGCCATCCTCTTTGAGACGCAGGGACGGATCGCGCGACAGCTTGTCGAGCACCGGGCCCGGAGCCCGCGTGACCGGCCGTGTTCTGTGGCCCTGGCCCGGTACCTTCCGGGACGAAGGGAGCGCGAGGAGGGTGTCGTGAGGAGCGATGGCCGGTGTCTGCGGTGTGGGGGCGGAGTTCGTCGGGGCTGTGCGGGCTTCCGGGCGGCCAGGGGCGGGTGGCTCACCGGACTTGAGGCGCTTACGAACGTCACTTGCGGTGGCAGGAGAGATTCCGGCCAGCCGGGCAACCTCACGCAAGGATGCCTCGGGGTTCTGGGCGATCACCTCGGCGGCTCTCTGTCTACCCTCGGCACTGTTCAGCGGGCGCACGCGTCCATCCCGGCCCACTCGGGTGTTCAACTGCGCCTCAGCGACAGTTGAACGGCGGCGGATAGTGGCCACCGCCTTTGATCCGAGGCCCGACGCACGGGCGATGGCCCGGTCGGACATCTGCGGATGCGAAGCGATGATGCGGGAGGCGGCGGCGCGCCGGTCGGCGAGTGACAGGGGCAGGCCGTGCGCTACGTTGGCTTCGACCGCGCGCAGGAACGCGTCCTCGGGTGATCCCTCGAAGAACTCGACGTCGATGGTCTCCTGGCCCCTGATGTACGCGGCCAGGAGGCGGTGCATGCCGTCAACCACTCGCAGATCGGACCGGTTGACAAGAATGGGCGGAAGCGGCCCGTCGTATTCGGCGAGCTGGGTCGCGTGTTCCTGGTCCAACCCCTGCGATCTCGGAGACTCACCAGGGAGCAAGGCTGCGATCGGAACGGAGACGGTTCCGGGGGCTTGGGCTCTGGCTGCTTCGGTGGAGAGATCGACCGTCCTGCTGCGCGTAGGGACGAGAGTCCCCATATGTGGCTCGTGCAATGTACTTACCCCCCGCTTGGTCTGCTTGATAGCTCATCGCCGAGAGCCTTTCGCTCTACGTGGCACAGGCGATTAGGTGTGATCCGGGTGGCGTATAACACAGTTACCTCCGTAGTTTCGCTGTGGAACGGACCTTGTGATCCATCGAGAGGTGGAGACTCCGCCTATGAGGGGATCGGTTGGCGGCCAGAGGAATTCATAGCGCCCTGACACGCGCCTGTCATGCCGTCTGACCGGTGCGAGGCGTGGCACGCCCAGGGTTCCTTACGGCCACTTCACCCGGGATGAATGGTCAGTTCACCGAGGTGAGGGGTATGTGTGTCGAGTCGCTGGTTCTGGTTCACTTCACCGCTACGTATAAGAAGAGAGTAAAGTTTCGGGTGCACATATCGACGCCTGGGTCTATGTCAGCATGGCGCAATGGCATTGGTGATGATACGTCATGTTCGTTGCCATACAGCTGTCGGGGTTGGTGCGGGAGGTTGCGGGGGCCGCGATAGACGTGCAGGTCAAAGGGCGTGGGAGGTCCGAGGGGCAACCTCCTGCGTGAATTCGTCGAACCGGACGGGCTCTCCTTCGAGTCGGGATGTCTGTCGTGTCCCTGTCCAACTTCCGCTCAGTCCTGACGTACGGGATACTCATCGGCGCCTAGGCTGTTTCTGATGGGTCGGGATAGTCTGCGCCGTGAATTGTTCACCGTTGAACGGAAGCGTCGCCAGTGGGTGATCAATGGAATGCCGACTGGTTTCTGTGCGGCGCAGGAACGGAATCGAGCGGCGCGTCAACGCGCTCGAGGGTTCCCGGGCCGTAGCGGCCAGGCACCTCACCGGACACGCCGTGGGTCTGCTGGGCTCCTCAGTGGCCGCTCAGGGTCAAGCGATGCGCCTCCCGTCGTGTGTCGTTAGTGCGGCGATGGTCATCGCGGCGCTGAGTCCCCTCATGTTCGGCCGCCTGTCCAGGATGCTGGACTGTAGCGCGGACTGCGTGAGCGCTGAGTGCACAACTGTGTTGGCATTGAGTTCACTCGTGTCCGTGGGGGGCCTGGTGGCCACCTGTCCAATCCTGGGCGCGCCGAGGCCGGCCGCTGGCCGGTGACGCTCCACGTGGAGTGCGTGGCCGCGCTGGAGCCGGTGAAGAAGGGACGCTGGCCTGAGGCGGCCCGCCAGGGCTCGGCGCGCCACCGACCGGGTGATGTTCCCTGATTGCGGCGATTGATCCGTTATCACGTTGATATGATCAATCAACCGAGAAGTCGGCGAGCCATGGCGGTCGCCGCCGCGCTGGGGACGGCGCTCGCGCTCGCCCCCGCGTCGGTGTCGTCCGCCGAGTCCGCCACCTCCGCCGCCCGTGGTGCGGCCGCGTACGTCCCGGCGGGCTCGGCGGAGATGCCCGAGCCGCCCGCCGTCGCCGAGGCCCGTGCGGAACTGGAACAGCTCGCCGTCGACCTGCCGCACGGGATGGACGGCTACAGCCGCGCCCGGTTCCCGCACTGGGTCGACCAGGGCGACCAGTGCGACACCCGTGAGGTCGTCCTGCAGCGCGATGGCGAGGACGTCGTACAGGACGACCTGTGCCGTGCCACCTCCGGGAGCTGGCTCAGCCGCTACGACGGCAGGACCCTGAACTCGGCGAGCCAGGTGGACATCGACCACATGGTGCCGTTGGCCAACGCCTGGCGTTCGGGTGCGGACGAGTGGACCACGCCGCAGCGTCGGCGGTTCGCCAACGACCTGGCCAACTCGCAGCTCATCGCCGTCTCCGCGGCCTCCAACCGCAGCAAGGCGGACAAGGGACCCGACGCCTGGAAGCCGCCGAGCGTCGACTACTGGTGCACATACAGCCGTGCCTGGGTCAGCGTCAAGTACATCTACAAGCTGAACATCACCGAACGGGAAAGGGCCGAGCTGAACAGAATGCTGAACACCTGCGACTGAGCTACTCCAGCAACGCGGTGAAACCGCCGTCGCGGGCGAGGCGTTCGAGCTCGTCGAGGGCCCGTCGGGCCTGGTCCGCGGCGGCGGGGTCGCGTTCCGGCAGGCCGCTCTCCAGGAACTCGTCCTCGTCCAGGCGCAGCACCGTCCGGCCGTCCGCCGACACCCACAGATCGAGGTCCAGGTCCTCCACGGTGAGCCCGTCGCCCGCCACCAGCGCGGGCCGGGTGATGTCGCAGTACCAGCCCTTCAGCGCGCCGTGTCCGTCACGTACCTCCTTGACGGCGTACCAGCGGTCGCGCCAGTAGTGCTCGGTGAACACATCGCCGCTCTCGAAGCGTACGAATCCGAAGTCGCGGGTCGCGGCGCCGGCCCAGGGGGCTTGGACCACCACGTGTGTGCCGTCATCCGCGGTCACCACCGCGGGGTAACGAACGTCGCGCCGCGGGTGTTTGAGGAGCCGTACCGTCACCTCGCCGCCCGGTGCCAGCTTCCCGGTCGTGCCTGTGCCGCCCATCGCAGCCCCCTCGCTCCGTAATCCGCGCCCATCGTGGCGCGCACCTGGGCTTGACCCTCCGACAGGAGGCCGATGACGTCCATCGGTTTTCGGCGGGGGCCTTCCCGGGTGCCGGCTTCCCGGTGTCGTTGCGCCGGGGATTATGTGGTCATCCCTAAAATTGCCTGATGCAGATATCCAGTGCGTACGCCCGCGAGGCCGCCCCGTGACCCGCTTCGATGTCACCGACGAGCAGTGGGAGGGGCTCGCCGAGGTCGTCCCGCTGCGCGGCAGGAACGAATGGCCTTCCTGGCCCAACCACCGGGCGCTGCCCGAGGACGAACCGGAGCGCCAGGGGGCCGGAGCGCGGCGGTTCGTCGTCATCCGGGTGCAGTGCTTCGCCGACGCCCGCGAGGTCGCCGAGTACCTCATCGCCCAGATCCCGGTCCTGCTGGATCTCAGCGGCGCCGAAGGGGACGTCGCCAAGCGCGTCCTCGACTTCTCCAGCGGTGTCGTCTTCGGCCTGAACAGCGGAATGCACCGGGTCGACACGAACGTCTTCCTGCTCGCCCCCGTCGGCACGGAAGTGGCGGAGCCGCGGACATCCGGGGCGGTGCTCGGCCCGTAAGAGTGGTACTCCGATCGTAGGAAGGTAGGGAAGCTGTAACGGTTCGTCTGATTTCCGCCAAGATACGTTCCGATCATGAGCGTATCGAGGCTACGGCCCGTTGTGACCGAACTGAGGCTGTCGGCCTACAAGACACACAGCAGAGCGGCCTACCCGCTGGGGCCGCTCACCCTGTTCGCGGGACCGAGCGGAAGCGGCAAGTCCACGGCGCTGGAGGCGTATGCGGCACTGTCTCGCCTGGCGGGAGGCGAGCCGCTGGACGCCGTGTTCCCCGACCCGGCCGCGTGCGTGCCGCGGCGGGCGCGGCCGGACTCCCAGGGGAGGCGCGGCTTCCGCATCGGTTGCACCGTGGACGGGCCCGTCGGTCCCGTCCAGCTTGACGTCGCCGTCCAGGCCGAACCCGAACTGCGCGTCGTCGGCGAGCGGATGACCGGCGCCGGCGAGACCCTGCTGGAGACGGCCCTGCGCGACCCGAGCCGCCGCGCGGTGCAGGCCGCCTGGCACACCGCGGGCGCGGTGCCCGTCACCCGCGCCCCGCTGCCCGACGACCGGCTGGCCACCGCGCTGCTGCCGCTGCGTATCGCGGGCACGACCGCCGGGCAGCTGCTCGCGCTGGCCGCCGCCGAGCAGGTGGTCATCGCGCTGCGCTCGGCCTTTCCCTGCGATCCTCTGCCGGACCGGATGCGGGTGCCCGCGCGGCGGGAGGAGGGGCGGCTGCGGGCCGGGTGCGACAACCTCGCCGCCGTGCTGCTCCGTACGCGTACCGAGTGCGCGACGCGGCACACCGCGCTGGTCGGGGCGGTGCGGGCCGGCTGCGCCGGGCCGGTCGCGGATCTGACCACGGAACGGCTGGCGGACGGGGCGGTGCGCGCGCTGCTGGATCAGGGCGAGTTGGGCGCGATGCCCGTCGAACGGCTCGGTGACGGAGAGCTGCGCTATCTCGCCCTGACGCTGGTCCTCATGACCGGGCCGGAGGTGCTGGAGGTCGACACGGTGAAGGACGTGCTTCCGGCCCGGCAGGCGCTGACGGTGCTGGCCGACGGGTTCGACCGGTGCCTGGACCGCAGGCAGGCGGGAGAGCTGATGGGGGTGGCGGCGCGGATGTGCGCGCGGGGGCACGTCCGGCTCGTGGCGGCGGTGGGGGACGCCGCGGACCTGCGCGGGGTCGGGGCCGAGGGCGTGACGGTGGTACACCTGGGGACGTGAACGACGTACCTGAATCCGAGCCCACGACCACGCCCGGGAGCGAGCCGACGGCTGAGTCCGCGATCGCGCCGGCGGCCGGGCCCGTGCCTGGGGTCGAGACCGCGGCCACCCGTGATGTTCTCGCGCTGCAGCGCAGGCTCGCCGCCTTCGCAGCGGCACGTCACTGGCAGCCGTACCACACGCCGAAGAACCTGGCTGTGGCGCTGAGCGTCGAGGCGGCCGAGCTGGTGGAGATCTTCCAGTGGCTGACGCCCGACGAATCGGCGCGGGTGATGGAGAACCCTGAGGCCGCCGCGCGCGTCGAGGATGAAGTGGCGGATGTGCTGGCGTATCTGCTCCAGTTCTGCGGGGCTCTGGGGATCGACGCGCTGGCGGCGTTGGACGCGAAGATCGACCGCAACGAACAGCGCTTCCCTGTGACCGACCCGACGATCTCCCATCGTCACTCTTTGTAGTGATCGAGTTATCCACAGCGCAACTTCTGTCTACAGATTCCTGAATTCCCCTAGCTTTTCGGGCTGTTGACCATCACTCTGGGTAGTGGATGGTTAACGGGCGCGGGAAGTCCGTGGAGAGGGGTACGGGGCATGGACGCGATGCGGCTGATCGGCGCCACCCGGCATGCCCTGGCGCAGGCCGGGACGGTGCAGGACATCGTTGCCGAAGCGTGGCAGGCGCATGCGCTGGCGGAGGCGATCGGCGGCCATCTCACGGTGTACGGACCGGTGCCCGCGCGAGCGGAGGCGCGCGGGCTCGGCGAGGCGGGGAGCAGGGCGCGCGCCGCCCTTTACCACCCGGCCTTGCGCCACCCGGCGGTGCGCAGCGGATGTATACGGGCGGTGCAGCTGTCCGAAGTGCACGATCTTCGGCGGACGTTGATCGCTCTGGCGGAGCTGCTGGGGGACGCGGGGATCGCCTTGGTGGGCGTTGCCTCAGGCACCGAGGAGGAGGCGCTGTACTGGAGTTGCGTCGAATCGATCGACGCCGCCGACGAGTGCCGGGACCGGGTGCGCGGAATCCTGCGGCACCTGGAGGTCCGGGAGCGGGGTGGTGCGGCGTGAGACGGTCAGAAGGCGTGCTGGGAAGCGCGGTCGGCGGTGCGGTCGGCAGTGTGCTCGGCGTCGTGGATGTCGTCGCCACCGTCGTCGTCGGCGGCGGTGGCGCGCGTGGCGGACGACCGCAGATCGGCGTCGAGGCGCGACAGATCGGCGGTGAGCGCCGCCATCAGTTCCTCCATCTGCTGGAGCAGGCCCTTGGGGCCGCCCTGCTCGGGCTCGCGCGGGTCCTGGGGCTGGGAACCGCCGGGAGATTCGGATCGGCCAGGAGATTCGGATCGGTCATCGGACCCGGATCCGTCATGGGGCGCGGACTCCGCGTGGGCGCGAAGGCCGGCGGGGGAAGCGGCGGCGGTGGCGGACGGCTCGGTCACGGCTTCCTGGTGCATGGCGGCCTCCTCGGCCCGCGCCCTCCGGGCCGGGGAGGGCGGTGGTGCGGTCGCCGCCGGCGGTGGCCGCCGGCGCGCGGGCCGGGCGGTCCGGCTCCGCCCGACCAAACGATCACCTGTCGCGCCGGTCACTGGCCCGGCGGACCGATCCTCACGGGGGAGCGGATTTCACCCGGGCGGGACGCTCCGGTCGATCGAGGGGGAGCGCGGTTGACGCCCTGGGGGAGTGCAGGATGGGGGGCATGGACCTGCGTATCTTCACCGAGCCCCAGCAAGGGGCGGACTACGAGACCCTGCTCACCGTCGCCAAGGCCACGGAGGACCTGGGCTTCGACGCCTTCTTCCGTTCCGACCACTATCTGCACATGGGCGGTGTCGACGGGCTGCCCGGCCCGACGGACGCCTGGATCACCCTTGCCGGACTCGCCCGTGAGACCCGGCGGATCCGGCTCGGCACGCTGATGACCGCCGGCACGTTCCGGCTGCCCGGCGTGCTCGCCATCCAGGTCGCCCAGGTCGACCGGATGTCCGGCGGCCGGGTGGAGCTCGGCCTGGGCGCGGGCTGGTTCGAGGAGGAGCACAAGGCGTACGGCATCCCGTTCCCGAAGGAGAAGCTCGCCCGGCTGGAGGAGCAGCTGGCGATCGTCACCGGACTGTGGAAGACGCCGGTCGGCGAGACCTTCAGCTACGCCGGGGACTTCTACCAGCTGACCGACTCGCCCGCGCTGCCCAAGCCCGCCCAGCCCAAGGTGCCGGTGCTCGTCGGCGGTCTGGGCGCGACCCGCACCCCGCGGCTCGCCGCCGCCTACGCCGACGAGTTCAACATCCCGTTCGCGTCCCTGGAGGACAGCGCACGGCAGTTCGGCCGGGTGCGGGAGGCAGCCGAGGCCGCCGGGCGCGCGGGCGGCGACCTGGTGTACTCCAACGCCCTGGTGGCGTGCGTGGGCAAGGACGACGCGGAGGTCGCGCGACGGGCCGCCGCGATCGGCCGGGAGGTGGCGGAGCTGAAGGAGAACGGCCTGGCGGGCTCGCCCGCAGAGGTCGTCGACAAGATCGGCCGCTACCGGGAGATCGGTTCGTCCCGGATCTACTTCCAGATTCTGGACCTCGACGACCTCGACCACCTGGAGCTGATCTCCTCACAGGTGCAGTCCCAGCTCGGCTGACCAGACAAGGAGCACTGCGATGTCCGCCCCCGGACCCGCGCCGGCCCCCGCCACGCCGCTCGCCACCGCGCTCGCGCGCGGGCCGCTCATCCTCGACGGCGGCCTGTCCAACCAGCTGGAGGCGCAAGGGTGTGAGCTGTTGGACGAGCTGTGGTCGGCCCGGCTCCTGGCCGACGAGCCGCGGCAGATCGAGGCGGCCCACGCGGCGTACGTGAGGGCGGGCGCGCAGGTGCTCATCACCTCCAGCTACCAGGCCACCTACGAGGGCTTCGACCGCCGGGGCGTGCGGCGGCCGGAGGCGGACGCACTGCTGCGGCGCAGTGTGGAGCTGGCACGGCTGGCGGCGGCCGGCGCGGACCGGGAGATCTGGGTGGCCGCCTCCGTCGGGCCGTACGGGGCGATGCTCGCGGACGGCAGCGAGTACCGGGGGCGGTACGGCCTGAGCGTGGCGGAGCTGGAGCGATTCCACCGGCCGCGGATCGAGACCCTGGCCGCGGCCGGTCCGGATGTGCTCGCCCTGGAGACCGTGCCGGACATGGACGAGGCGCGGGCCCTGCTGCGGGCGGTCGAGGGGTGCGGGGTGCCGGTGTGGCTCTCGTACAGCGTCGCGGGGGAGACCACCCGCGCCGGGCAGCCGCTCACCGACGCCTTCGCCCTGGCCGCCGAGGCCGACCAGGTCATCGCGGTGGGCGTGAACTGCTGTGAGCCGCACGACGCGGACCGCGCGGTGGAGATCGCGACCTTGGCCACCGGCAAGCCGGTGGTGGTCTATCCGAACAGCGGGGAGGTGTGGGATGCGGGGACGCGGAGCTGGCGGGGGCGGTCGACGTTCAGCCGCGACCGGGTCGCGGCGTGGCGGGACGCCGGTGCGCGGCTCATCGGCGGCTGCTGCCGGGTGGGACCGGACCGCATCGCCGAACTGGCCGCCGTCGTCGGACGGCACGGGGCCGTCGGGGACGAAGGCGGTGAAAACCGGTAGGAGCACGCGGCGTGGAGCGGCGATACTCGACCGTGTGTTCCTGACGATAACCACCACCGGCACCGCCGAACGCCCGGCCACCGACCTCGGCTTCCTGCTGCACAAGCATCCCGACAAGACCCAGCGCTTCTCGACCTCGCACGGCGTCGCGCACGTCTTCTACCCCGAGGCGAGCGCCGAGCGCTGCACGGCGGCACTGCTGCTGGAGATCGACGCGGTGGCGCTGGTGCGGCGGAACCGGGGCAAGGGCGCAGCCCCGGGTGGGGCGCCGCACCTGGCGCTCGCGCAGTACGTCAACGACCGGCCGTATGCCGCCTCGTCGCTGCTGGCCGTGGCTCTGAGCACGGTGTTCTCCAGCGCGCTCAAGGGTCAGTGCAAGGCGCGGCCCGAGCTGCCCGGACACGCGCTGCCCCTGCGCGTCGAGGTCCCCGCCCTCCCCGCGCGCGGTGGCACTGAGCTGGTGGCCCGGCTCTTCGAACCGCTCGGCTGGACGGTCACGGCCCGGACCGTGCCGCTGGACGAGACGTTCCCGGAGTGGGGCGACTCGCGGTACGTGCGGCTCACGCTGGAAGGCGAGCTGCGGTTGGCCGAAGCGCTGCGCCATCTGTACGTGCTGCTCCCGGTGCTGGACGACGCGAAGCACTACTGGGTCGCGCCCGACGAGGTGGACAAGCTGCTCCGCTCCGGCGAGGGATGGCTGGAGAACCACCCGGAACAGCTGCTCATCACCAGCCGCTTCCTGGCGCGGCGCCGGTCGCTGACCCGGGACGCGCTGGACCGACTGGAGCTCGCCCGGCTCGCCGAGGCCGACGACACCGAGGCGGAGGAACTGGACAACGCGGTCGACGAGACCTCGGACACGGAGGACAAGCCGATCCCGCTGGCGGTCCAGCGGCGGGAGGCGATCCTGGAGGCGCTGCGCGGCGCCGGTGCGTCACGCGTGCTCGACCTGGGCTGCGGTCAGGGGCAGTTGGTCGGTGCGCTCCTCCAGGAGCCGCGGTTCACCGACATCGTCGGCGTCGACGTGTCGATGCGGGCTCTCCAGTTCGCCGCGCGGCGGCTGCGCCTGGAGCGCATGCCGGAGCGGCAGGCGGCACGCGTGAAACTGCTCCAGGGCTCGCTGGCGTACACCGACAGCAGACTCAACGGGTACGACGCTGCGGTGCTCAGCGAGGTCATCGAGCACGTCGACCCGCCGCGGCTGCCCGCCCTGGAGTACGCGGTGTTCGGTGCGGCCCGGCCCGCGACCGTCGTCGTGACGACGCCCAACGTCGAGTACAACGTGCGCTGGGAGACCCTTCCGGCCGGACATGTGCGGCACGCGGACCACCGCTTCGAATGGACACGGCAGGAGTTCCGCGCCTGGGCGGACGCCGTGGCGGAACGGCACGGGTACGCCGTGGAGTTCCGGCCCGTGGGCCCGGACGACCCGGAGGTGGGGCCGCCGACCCAGATGGCGGTCTTCCGCAGCGCCGGAAACACCCCTGACACCACCACTTCCACGACAGAAAAGGAGGCCGCGGCATGACCACCGGCAAGCGCACCCTGGCCGTGACCGACCTGTCCCTCGTGGTCCTGATCGGCTCCACCGGCTCCGGCAAGTCGACCTTCGCACGCAGGCACTTCAAGCCCACCGAGGTGCTCTCCTCGGACTTCTGCCGCGGCCTCGTCGCCGACGACGAGAACGACCAGACCGTGAGCGGTGACGCCTTCGACGTCCTGCACTACATCGCCGGCAAGCGGCTCGCCGCCGGCCGGCTCACCGTGGTCGACGCGACCAATGTGCAGTCCGCGGCCCGCAAACAGCTCATCCAGCTCGCCCGGCAGCACGACGTCCTGCCGATCGCCGTCGTCCTCGACGTGCCCGAGTCGGTCTGCGCGGAGCGCAACGCCGCCCGCGCCGACCGGGCAGACCTGCCGCGCCACGTGATCCAGCGGCACCAGCGGGAACTGCGCCGCTCGCTGCGCCACTTGGAGCGCGAGGGATTCCGCAAGGTGCACGTGCTGCGCGACGTGGCGGAGGTCGAGGCCGCCGAGATCGTCCTGGAGCGGCGCTTCAACGATCTGCGGCACCTGACCGGACCGTTCGACATCATCGGCGACATCCACGGCTGCCGCGCCGAACTGGAGGCCCTGCTCGGCAAGCTCGGCTACGTCGACGGGGTCCACCCCGAAGGCCGTACCGCCGTGTTCGTCGGCGACCTCGTGGACCGCGGACCGGACAGCCCCGGCGTACTGCGGCTGGTCATGGGCATGGTGGCCGCGGGCAACGCGCTGTGCGTGCCGGGCAACCACGAGAACAAGCTCGGCCGCTGGCTCAAGGGCAGAAACGTCCAGCACACGCACGGACTCGCCGAGACCGTCGAGCAGCTGGAGCGGGAGGACGACGCCTTCAAGGAGCAGGTGCGGGAGTTCGTCGACGGCCTCGTCAGCCACTACGTCCTGGACGAGGGCAAGCTGGTGGTGTGCCACGCCGGACTGCCCGAGAAGTACCACGGCCGCACCTCGGGCCGGGTGCGCTCGCACGCCCTGTACGGCGACACGACCGGCGAGACCGACGAGTTCGGGCTGCCCGTGCGCTACCCGTGGGCCGAGGACTACCGGGGCCGCGCCGCCGTCGTGTACGGCCACACCCCGACCCCGAAGGCGTCCTGGCTCAACAACACCATCTGCCTGGACACCGGCTGCGTCTTCGGCGGCACCCTGACCGCGCTGCGCTGGCCGGAGCGCGAGCTGGTGGACGTACCCGCCGAGCGAGTCTGGTACGAGCCGGTCCGACCGCTCACCCCGGAGGCGCCCGGCGGCGCCGACGGGCGCCCGCTGGACCTCGCCGACGTCACCGGGCGGCGGGTCGTGGAGACCCGGCACCTGGGCCGGGTCGCGGTCAAGGAGGAGAACGCCGCCGCCGCGCTGGAGGTGATGAGCCGCTTCGCGATCGACCCGCGGCTGCTCGCCTACCTGCCGCCGACGATGGCGCCCTGCGCGACGTCCAAGGAAGAGGGCTACCTGGAGCATCCGGCCGAGGCGTTCGCCGCCTACCGGGCAGACGGAGTGCGCCAAGTGGTGTGCGAGGAGAAGCACATGGGCTCGCGTGCGGTGGCCCTGGTCTGCCGCGACGCGGAGGCCGCGCGCGAGCGGTTCGACATCGCCGGGAACACCACCGGCGCGCTGTACACCCGTACCGGGCGCCCGTTCTTCGACGACCCGTCCGTCACGGAGCAGGTGCTGGCCCCCATCCGGGAGGCCGTCACGGGTACCGGCCTGTGGGACGAACTGGGTACGGACTGGCTGCTGGTCGACGCCGAGCTGCTTCCGTGGTCCCTCAAGGCGTCCGGCTTGCTGCGCACGCAGTACGCGGCGGTGGGCGCCGCCGCCGGTGCCGCCTTCCCCGGCGCGGTGGCCGCCCTCGAGGCGGCGGCGGCCCGCGGTGTCGAGGGCGTCGGCGGCGCGGACGGGCTCCTGGGCAGACAGCGCGACCGGGCGGCGCACGCGGCGGCCTTCACCGAGGCGTACCGCCGCTACTGCTGGCCGGTCGACGGGCTGGACGGCATGCGGTTCGCTCCCTTCCAGCTGCTCGCCGCCCAGGGCCGCAACCTGGCCACCGTGCCGCACGACGAGCAACTGGCCTGGCTCGACCGGCTGGTGGAGCACGACACCAGCGGACTGCTGCGCCGCACCGGCCGGATCCACGTGGACACCGAGGACGAGGCGTCCGTCGCGGAGGGCGTGCGCTGGTGGCTGGAGCTGACCGAGGCGGGCGGTGAGGGCATGGTGGTCAAGCCGCTCCAGGCGTTCATACGCAAGGAGAACGGCCGACTCGTCCAGCCGGGCGTCAAGTGCCGGGGCCGGGAGTATCTGCGGATCATCTACGGACCGGAATACACCCGTCCGGACAACCTGGAGCGGCTGCGGGAGCGGCACCTCGGCCACAAGCGCTCACTGGCGCTGCGCGAGTACGCGCTGGGCCTGGAGGCGCTGGACCGGCTGGCGGAGGGGGAGCCTCTGTGGCGGGTCCACGAGGCGGTGTTCGCGGTGCTCGCCCTGGAGTCCGAGCCGGTGGACCCGAGGCTGTAGCTGACTGCGGCTGGACTGGGTGGGGCAGGGCAGGGCAGGGCTGGGCAGGGCCTCGGCCGGGGCAGGACCTCTGCCCCGGCCACCCGGCCCCAGGCCCCCACGGCCCCCAGGCCCCCCACCCGGCCCCCAGGCGCCCCCACCCGGCCCGTCCGTGCGCGCCGAATCGCATCACGCTGCGAGCGGCGGCGTTCGTTCCGGGCGCCGGGCGGCCAAGATGGGTCGTATGGGATTTCATGTTGATTCCGAGGCCGGGCGGCTGCGCCGCGTCATACTGCACCGCCCCGACCTCGAGCTGAAGCGGCTCACGCCGACCAATAAGGAAGCGCTGCTCTTCGATGACGTGCTGTGGGTACGGCGCGCCCGGCAGGAGCACGACGGTTTCGCGGACGTCCTGCGCGACCGCGGGGTCGAGGTGCATCTCTTCGGCGACCTGCTGGCCGAGAGCCTGGCCGTGCCGGAGGCGCGCGCCCTGGTCCTGGACCGGGTCTTCGACGAGAAGGAGTACGGTCCACTCGCCACTGATCATTTGCGCGCCGCCTTCGACGAGCTGACGGACCCGGAACTGACCGAGGCGCTGGTCGGCGGCATGACCAAGCGGGAGTTCCTCGAGCGGCACCCCGAGCCGGTCTCCGTGCGCTTCCACGCCATGGATCCGGACGACTTCCTCGTCAACCCGCTGCCCAACCACCTCTTCACGCGCGACGCGTCGGCCTGGGTGTACGACGGGGTCAGTATCAACGCGATGCGCTGGCCGGCCCGTTGGCACGAGACCGTGCACTACGAAGCCGTCTACCGGCACCACCCGCTGTTCGCCGCGCAGTACGCCACCGGTGGCTTCCACGTCTGGTCCGAGGGTCAGGCGGCGTACCCGTCGACCATAGAGGGCGGCGACGTGCTGGTGATCGGCAACGGCGCGGTGCTGATCGGGATGAGTGAGCGCACCACCCCGCAGGCGGTGGAGATGCTGGCGCGCGGGCTGTTCGCGGCCGGCTCCGCGCGCACGATCGTGGCGCTGGACATGCCCAAGCGGCGGGCGTTCATGCATCTGGACACGGTCATGACGATGGTGGACGGGGACACCTTCACCCAGTACGCGGGGCTGGGGATGCTCCGCTCGTACACCATCGAGCCGGGCGCCGAGGAGCAGGAGCTGAAGGTCACCGACCATCCGCCGGAGCACATGCACCGGGCCATCGCGGCGGCCCTCGGTCTGGATGGCATCCGGGTCCTGACCGCGACCCAGGACGTCCACGCGGCCGAGCGCGAGCAGTGGGACGACGGCTGCAACGTGCTCGCGGTCGAGCCGGGCGTCGTCGTGGCGTACGAGCGGAACGCCACCACCAACACGCACCTGCGCAAGTGCGGCATCGAGGTGATCACGATCCCGGGCAGCGAGCTGGGGCGCGGCAGGGGCGGGCCGCGCTGCATGAGCTGTCCCGTCGAGCGGGACGCGGTCCACTAGCCCTCTCGATATATATGCAGAGCATCGTATACACTTCCATGGTCCTGTAGATTCGCTGTGCCCTAGGAGCCACGCCATGGCGAAAGACCTCACCGGCCGCCACTTCCTCAAGGAGCTGGACTTCACCGCCGAGGAGTTCAGCCGCCTGATCGAGCTGGCGGCCGAACTGAAGGCCGCCAAGCGCGCGGGCGCCGAGGTGCGGCGACTCACCGGCAAGAACATCGCGCTGGTCTTCGAGAAGACCTCCACCCGCACCCGGTGCGCGTTCGAGGTCGCGGCCGCCGACCAGGGGGCCTCGACGACCTACCTCGACCCGGCCGGATCGCAGATCGGACACAAGGAATCGGTCAAGGACACCGCGCGTGTCCTTGGCCGGATGTTCGACGCGATCGAGTACCGCGGCCATGGCCAGGGTGTCGTCGAGGAGCTCGCCGCGCACGCGGGCGTCCCGGTCTACAACGGCCTCACCGACGAGTGGCACCCCACCCAGATGCTCGCCGACGTCCTGACCATGACGGAGCACAGCGACAAGCCGCTCAACCGGATGGCGTACGCCTACCTCGGGGACGCCCGGTACAACATGGGCAACTCCTACCTGGTCACCGGCGCGCTCCTGGGGATGGACGTGCGGATCGTGGCACCGCGCCTGCTGTGGCCGGACGAGACGATCGTGGCGGTGGCGCGCGAGCTGGCCAAGTCCTCCGGCGCCACCGTGAGCCTCACCGAGGACGTGTCCGAGGGGGTGCGCGGTGCCGACTTCGTCGCCACCGACGTGTGGGTGTCGATGGGGGAGCCGCAATCGGTGTGGGACGAGCGCATCGGGCTGCTCGGTCCGTACGCGGTCACGATGGACGTGCTGCGCGCCACGGGCAACCCGGACGTGCGGTTCCTCCACTGCCTGCCCGCCTTCCACGACCTGGGCACGGACGTGGGCCGGGAGATCTACGAGCGGCACGGGCTGACCGAGCTGGAGGTCAGCGACGAGGTCTTCGAGTCCGAGCACTCGGTCGTCTTCGACGAGGCGGAGAACCGGATGCACACGATCAAGGCGGTGCTGGTGGCGACACTCGCCGCGTAGACCTCCAGCGCCATGTAGGTCTCCAGTGCCGCGCAGGTCTCCAGCGCCGTGTGGGCCTCCGGCGCCGCGCAGGCCCTGAAGGGACCTCCCCGCCACGGAGGAGCGGCTCGGGAGGGGAGCGGTCGTCTATCGCGCTCTCGTGACGACAGTCACGCTTCGGTGATAGCTTCTCCGATACGGGAACCAGCCGTCCGCCCGCCCAGCCACCGGCTGAAGGAGGCCGTGCTCCATGAGTCCCTTTACCGGATCCGCGACCCGGACCGAGCGGTGGCGCCACCTGCGCCTCACCGTCGACGCCGGAGTCGCCACCGTCACCCTCGCCCGTCCCGAGAAGCTCAACGCACTCACCTTCGGCGCCTACGCCGATCTGCGCGACCTGCTCGGCGAACTCTCCCGCGAGCGCTCCGTGCGCGCCCTGGTGCTCGGCGGCGACGGCCGGGGCTTTTGCTCCGGCGGCGACGTCGACGAGATCATCGGCGCCACCCTCGCCATGGACACCGGGGCGCTCCTGGACTTCAACCGCATGACCGGGCAGGTCGTCCGGGCCCTGCGCGAGTGCCCCTTCCCCGTGGTCGCGGCGGTGCACGGCGTCGCCGCCGGTGCCGGTGCCGTCCTCGCCCTCGCCGCCGACTTCCGCGTCGCCGACCCCACCGCGCGCTTCGCGTTCCTCTTCACCAAGGTGGGACTGTCCGGCGGGGACATGGGCGCCGCGTATCTGCTGCCGCGCGTCGTCGGCCTCGGGCACGCCACCCGGCTGCTGATGCTCGGCGAGCCGGTGGCCGCGCCCGAGGCCGAACGCATCGGGCTGATCAGCCAGTCGGCCGACGAAGGGCAGGCCGGGCTGGCGGCCGCCGCGCTCGCCCGGCGCCTCGCCGAGGGTCCCGCCCTCGCCTACGCCCAGACCAAGGCACTGCTCACCGCGGAACTCGACATGCCGCTCGCCGCGTCCGTCGAACTCGACGCCGCCACCCAGGCCCTGCTGATGAACAGCGCCGACTACGCCGAGTTCCACGCGGCGTTCACCCATCGGCGTACGCCGAAATGGCAGGGTCGCTAGCCGTGGCGGGGGCCATGCGGGTGGCCGTCGTGGGCGGCGGCCCCGGCGGTCTCTACGCGGCGGCGCTCCTCAAGCGCCTCGACCCCCGGCGGGAGATCACCGTCTGGGAGCGCAACGCCCCCGACGACACCTTCGGCTTCGGCGTCGTGCTGTCCGACGAGACCCTCGGCGGCATCGAACACGCCGACCCCGTGGTCTACGCGGCGCTGCGCGCCGAGTTCGTCCGCTGGGACACCATCGACGTGGTCCGCGGCGGCCAGGTGCTCAGCTCCGGCGGGCACGGCTTCGCGGCCCTCGGCCGCCGCCGGCTGCTGGCGCTGCTGCACGACCGCTGCCGCACGCTCGGCGTCCGTCTGCGCTTCCGCGCCCAGGCCCCGCCCGCCGCCGAACTCGCCCGCACCCACGACCTGGTGATCGCCGCCGACGGGGTGCACAGCGCCACCCGCGAGGCCCACGCCGACGTCTTCCGCCCCCACCTGACCACCCACCGCTGCCGCTACATCTGGCTGGCCGCCGACTTCGCCTTCGACGCCTTCCGCTTCGAGATCGCCGAGACCGAGCGCGGTGTGGCGCAGTTGCACGGATACCCGTACGGGCCGGATGCCAGCACCGTCATCGTCGAGATGCGCGAGGACGTCTGGCGCCGCGCGGGGTTCGACCGCTGCGGTGAGCACGCCTCCGTCGAACGGTGCGCGAAGCTCTTCGCCACGGCGCTGGACGGCCGCCCGCTGCGCGGCAACCACTCGCAGTGGACCGCCTTCCGCACCGTCGTCAACGACCACTGGTCGCACGGGAACGTCGTGCTGCTCGGCGACGCCGCGCACACCGCCCACTTCTCCATCGGCTCCGGCACCAAGCTCGCGGTCGAGGACGCCCTCGCCCTCGCCGCGTGCCTCACCGAGCAGCCGACCGTGCCCGACGCACTCGCGGCGTACGAGGCCGAACGCCGCCCCGTGGTGGAGTCCACCCAGCGCGCGGCCGCGGCCAGCCTGCGCTGGTTCGAGGACCTGGCCCGCTATCTGCCGCAGCCGCCGAGCCAGTTCGCGTTCAACCTGCTCACCCGCAGCCGCCGCGTCACGCACGGGAATCTGCGGCTGCGCGACGCCGCGTTCGTCTCGGCGGTCGAGCGCGAGGCGGCCGTGGCCCCCGGCACGCCCCCCATGTTCACGCCCTTCCGGCTGCGCGGGCTCACCCTGCGCAACCGGGTCGTGGTCTCCCCGATGGACATGTACTCCGCCGTCGACGGCACCCCCGGCGACTTCCACCTGGTCCACCTCGGCTCCCGGGCGCTCGGCGGCGCCGGGCTGGTCATGTCCGAGATGGTCTGCGTCAGCCCGCGGGGCCGCATCACCCCCGGCTGCACGGGGCTGTACACGCCGGAACACGAGGCGGCCTGGCGCCGCGTGGTGGACTTCTGCCACGCCCAGTCCCCGGGCGTTGCGGTCGGCGTGCAGCTCGGGCACTCCGGCCGCAAGGGCTCCACCCGGCTGATGTGGGAGGGCATCGACGACCCGCTGCCGTCCGGCAACTGGCCGCTGGCCGCCCCGTCATCGCTGCCGTACCGGCCGGGCGTCAGCCAGATCCCGCAGGCCTTGGACGCAACCGGACTGGCCGCGATCCGCGAGGAGTTCACCGCCGCCGCCCGCCGCGCCGCGCGTGCGGGGTTCGACCTGCTCGAACTCCACTGCGCCCACGGATACCTGCTCTCCAGCTTCCTGTCGCCGCTGACCAACCTCCGCACCGACGGCTACGGCGGCTCCCTCACCGCACGCCTGCGCTACCCGCTGGAGGTCTTCGACGCGGTACGGGCGGTCTGGCCCGAGGACCGGCCCATGACGGTCCGCATATCGGCCACCGACTGGGCGCCGGGCGGCACGACGGCCGATGACGCGGTCGTCGTCGCCGCCGCGTTCGCCGCCCGCGGTGCCGACGCCATCGACGTCTCCACCGGCCAGGTTGTCCCGGACGAACGCCCCGAGTACGGCCGCTCGTACCAGACCCCGTTCGCCGACCGCATCCGCAACGAGCTGGGCGTCCCGGTCGTCGCCGTCGGCGCCATCTCCTCCTGGGACGACGTGAACTCGCTGGTCCTGGCGGGCCGCGCCGACCTGTGCGCCCTGGCCCGCCCGCATCTGTACGACCCGCACTGGACGCTGCACGCCGCCGCCGAGCAGGGGTACTCGGGGCCGGGCGCCCCCTGGCCGCTGCCGTACCGGGCGGGCAGCCGCCGCCCCCCGACCGGCCGCACGGACGCCCCCAAGCCGCGGCTGGCCCTGGACGCGGACCTTCCCCAGCCCCGCCCCTTCCCGTAACCGGGGCTCCGCCCCCCGGCGGGTCACGTCCGTCAGATCTCGCGCAGGTGTCCGGCCACGTACTCCGCCCCGAGGTCCCTCAGTCGCTCGTGCAAGGCGGAGAAGACCCGGGCGGCGCGGGCGCCGGGCCAGTCGGCGGGGAGCAGGGCGGGCGGCAGGCCCGGGTCGGCGTACGGCAGGTGGCGCCAGGAGTCCAGGGCCAGCAGATAGTCGCGGTACGCGTCCTCCGGGTCGCCGGCCCGCCGCCGCGACCAGCGGCGCAGCACCGGTTCGTGGGCGTCGAGGAAAGCCTGGTGCAGTGCGGCCAGCGCGTCCAGGTCCCACCAGCGGCGCACCGCGTCGGCGGTCGGTTCGAACCCGGCGTGCCGGCCCCGGAAGAGGTCTACGTACGCGGCCAGTTCGAGCCGCTCCAGGGTGTGCCGGGTCTCCTCGTAGAGGTGGTCGGGGGCGATCCACACCCCCGGCGCGGCCGTCCCGAAGCCCAGCCGGGCCAGCCGGGAGCGCAGCAGATGGCGCTTGTGCCGCTCCTGCTCGGGCACCGAGAACACCGCCAGCAGCCAGCCGTCCCGGGACCGGGAGCCCGCGGGGCGGCCGTAGACCCGCCGGTCGCCGTCCTCCAGCAGCTGCCGGGCGTCGGCGGACAGCGCGTACCCGGCGGCCCCGTCCGCCGTGCGGTCCGGCACCAGCAGCCCGCGCCGTTTGAGCCGGGAGACCGCCGAGCGCACCGACGGCGGGTCGACCCCGACCGCGCCGAGCAGCCGGACCAGGGCGGCCACGGGCATCGGGTCCGCCGGGTGGCCTACCGTGCCGCGGCCGTACGCGCCGTAGAACGTGACGATCAGGGAGCGAGGAGCATGGTGATCACTCACGCGCTTACTCTAGAACCGCTCGCGGGCCGGGCCGCTCACTGGCCGGATCCGCCGCCGCGCAGCCGGAACCGCTGGAGCTTGCCGGTGGGGGTGCGGGGGAGCGCGTCCAGGAAGACGACATGGCGCGGGCACTTGTACGGGGCCAGCTCCGCCTTGGCGAACCGCCGCAGCGAGTCGGCCGTCTCCTCGGTCCGCGGCACCCCCGAGCGCAGCACCACGTGGGCGACGACGGCCATGCCGCGCTCGCTGTCCGGACGACCGGTGACCGCGACCTCCTCCACGTGCGGGTGACGCAGCAGCGCGTCCTCGACCTCCGGACCCGCGATGTTGTACCCCGCCGAGATGATCATGTCGTCGGCGCGAGCCACATACCGGAAGTAGCCATCCGGATCGCGGATATAGGTGTCGCCGGTCAGATTCCAGCCGTCGCGTACGTAGTCGCGCTGCCGCTCGTCGGCCAGATAGCGGCAGCCGGTCGGTCCGCGCACGGCCAGCAGCCCCGGCTCGCCGTCCGGGACCGGCCGCCCGTCGGCGTCCACCACCCGCGCCTGGAAGCCGGGCACCGGAACCCCGGTGGTGCCGGGCCGGATCGCGTCGTCGGCGGCCGAGATGAAGATGTGCAGCAGCTCGGTGGCGCCGATGCCGTTGATGATGCGCAGGCCGGTCGCCGCGTACCAGTCGTGCCAGACCGCGGCGGGCAGGTTCTCCCCGGCCGAGACGCAGCGGCGCAGGCTGGAGAGGTCGTACGCGCGCAGCCGCCCGAGCATCGCGCGGTACGCGGTCGGCGCTGTGAACAGCACCGATATCCGGTGTTGCTGGACGTCGTCCAGCAGCCGCGCGGGCCCGCCCCAGTCGGAGAGCAGCGCGGCGGCGCCCGCCCGCAGCGGGAACACCACGAGCCCGCCGAGCCCGAAGGTGAAGCCGAGTGGCGGGCTGCCGGCGAACACGTCGTCCGGGCGCGGCCGCAGCACCCGCGCGGAGAAGGTGTCGGCGATGGCCAGCACATCGCGGTGGAAGTGCATGCAGCCCTTGGGCCGCCCGGTGGTGCCGGAGGTGAAGGCGATCAGCGCCACGTCGTCGGCGGAGGTGGCCACCGCCGGGTACGGGGTGGGATGGGCGGCCGCGCGCCGCAGCAGGTCGTCGGCGGACCGGCCGCCGAACACCGTCACCCGCAGCCCCCGCACCTCGGCCTTCGCCAGGTCCTCCAGGGACCGGGCGTCGCACAGCGCGTGGCTCACCCGCGCGATCCGGCAGATCGTCGCCAGCTCCGCCGCGCGGTGGGAGGCCAGCACGGTCACCGCTACGGCGCCCGCCTTCATCACCGCCAGCCAGCAGGCCGCCAGCCACGGGGTGGTGGGGCCGCGCAGCAGCACCCGGTTGCCCGGCACCACGCCCAGATCGGTGGTGAGCGTGTGCGCGATGCGGTCGACGTGCCCCTGGAGCTCGCCGTACGTCCAGCTCTCCCCGGTGCCGCCGCGCAGCGCCACCCGCTGCGGCCCCAGCCGGTCGACGGTGCCGTCCAGCAGCTCGGCACCGCAGTTGACCCGGTCGGGATAGGCGGGGGCGGGTGGCTCGTGCAGCAGCCGCGGCCACTGGCCGGGCGGCGGCAGGTGGTCGCGGGCGAAGGTGTCGATGTGCGCCGAGGGCTTGAGCTCCATCGCGTCACGCGCCTCCCATGCCTGGCCGTATGCCTGCCCTGAAGTCGCTCCGTCAGCGTAACGTGTTCGTGACGACAGTCAACAGATCGCGATATCCGATGAGGGAGAGGGAGGGTGCCCGATGCCGGCATTCGGACTGGATCCCGAACAGCTCACGTGGTGCGCCGAGCTGCGTGCCATCGCCGCCGAGCGGCTGCGCCCGCTGGCGGAACAGGGCCCGCCCGGCCGGATCAACCGGCCCCTGGTCGCCGCGCTCGGCGAACTCGGCCTGCTGCGCAGACTGTTCCCCGAAGACGGGCCGGTGCGCGCGCTGGACCTGTGCCTGCTGCGCGAATCGCTGGCCATGGAGTGCACGGAGGCCGAGACCGCGCTCGCCCTCCAGGGGCTGGGCGCCTATCCGGTCGTCCTGTCCGGCACCCCGGAGCAGCGTGACCGCTGGCTGCCCGGGGTGCGGGCGGGCCGCGCCGTGACCGCCTTCGCGCTCAGCGAGGAGGCCGCGGGCTCCGACGCCGCCGCGCTCACCCTGCGCGCCGAGCGCGACGGCTCCGCGGGCTGGCGGCTGACCGGCGAGAAGTGCTGGATCTCCAACGCCCCGGAGGCGGACGTGTGCACCGTCTTCGCGCGCACCGCCGACGGCGCGGGCGCGCGCGGCGTCACCGCCTTCCTCGTCCCGGCCGACCGGCCCGGACTCGGCGGCGAGCCCCTGGAGATGCTCAGCCCGCACCCCATCGGCCGGTACACCTTCGACGCGGTCCCGGTCACCCGCGCCGACGTCCTCGGCGCGGTCGACGGGGGCTTCGGCGTCGCCATGCGCACCCTCAACCTGCTGCGGCCCAGCGTCGGCGCGTTCGCCGTCGGCATGGCGCAGGCGGCGCTGGACGCGGCACTCGCCCACGCGGCCGAACGCACCGCGTTCGGCGGACCGTTGAAGGACCTACAGGCCGTCTCCCACCAGCTCGCCGAGATGGCCACCCGCACCGAGGCGGCCCGGCTGCTGGTCTACGCCGCGGCCGCCGCCTGCGACGCGGGCGCCCCCGACGTCGCCAAGCGCTCCGCCATGGCCAAACTCCTCGCCACCGAGACCGCCGGATACGTGGTCGACGCCGCCGTCCAGATCCACGGCGCCCGCGCCCTGCGCCGCGGCCATCTGCTCGAACACCTCTACCGCGAGGTGCGCGCCCCGCGGATCTACGAGGGCGCCACCGAGGTCCAGCGCACCATCATCGCGAAGGAGCTGTACCGAGCCGAGGAGCTGTACCGAGAGGAGCCGCACCGATGACTCTGGACCGGCTGAACCCCGCCGGGCTCTCCCCGGCCTCCGGCTTCACCCACGCCGTCACCGCCACCGGCGGACGCCTGGTCTTCCTGGCCGGGCAGACCGCGCTGGACGGGGCGGGCAGGGTCGTCGGAACCGGGCTGCCGGAGCAGTTCCGGCAGGCGCTGGGCAATCTGCTCACCGCCCTGCGTGCAGCAGGCGGCTCGCCCGCGCATCTGGCCCGGGTCACGGTCTACGCCACCGACGTGGCCGCCTACCGCGCCTGCGCGCCCGAACTGGGCCGGATCTGGCGGGAACTGGCGGGCCGCGACTACCCCGCGATGGCCGTCATCGGCGCGGTCCGGCTCTGGGACGAGGAGGCCCTGGTCGAACTGGACGGCATCGCGGTCCTGCCCGAATGAGCGTCGGCCCCGGGTTCCAGGGGCGGGGCCTGGAACCCGGGGCCGCCGCACCCGCCCTCCCGTCAGATGTCCCGGAACGTCTCGATCTGCGCGCCGATCGAGTTCAGCCGCTCCGCCAGGTCCTCGTAACCGCGGTTGATGACATACACGTTGCGCAGCACCGACGTGCCCTCGGCCGCCATCATGGCCAGCAGCACCACCACCGCGGGCCGCAGCGCGGGCGGGCACATCATCTCCGCGCTGCGCCAGCGCGTCGGGCCCTCGACCAGCACCCGGTGCGGGTCGAGGAGCTTGACTCCGGCGCCCAGCCGGTTCAGGTCGGTCAGATAGATGGCGCGGTTGTCGTAGACCCAGTCGTGGATCAGCGTCGAACCCTGCGCGGCGGCGGCGATGGCCGCGAAGAACGGCACGTTGTCGATGTTGAGCCCGGGGAACGGCATCGGGTGGATCTTGTCCAGCGGAGCGCTCAGCTTCGACGGCCGGACCGTGAGGTCGATCAGCCGGGTGCGCCCGTTGTCCGCCTTGTACTCGGCGCTGCGCTCGTGGTCCAGCCCCATCTCCTCCAGGACGGCCAGCTCGATCTCCAGGAACTCCACCGGCACCCGGCGGATCGTCAGCTCCGACTCGGTGACCACGGCCGCGGCGAGCAGGCTCATCGCCTCCACCGGGTCCTCCGACGGCGCGTAGTCGACGTCCCGGTCGATCTGCGCGACACCGTGCACCGTGAGCGTGGTGGTGCCGATGCCGTCGACCCGTACGCCCAGCTGCTCCAGGAAGAAACACAGGTCCTGGACCATGTAGTTGGAGGAGGCGTTGCGGATGACCGAGACCCCGTCGTGCCGGGCGGCGGCCAGCAGCGCGTTCTCCGTCACGGTGTCGCCGCGCTCGGTCAGCACGATGGCGCGGGTGGGGGAGACCGTGCGGTCCACCTGCGCGTGGTACGTCCCGTCGGTGGCCGTGATCTCAAGTCCGAAGTGGCGCAGCGCGGTCATGTGCGGCTGCACGGTACGGGTGCCCAGATCGCAGCCGCCCGCATACGGGATCTTGAAGTTGTCCATCCGGTGCAGCAGCGGGCCGAGGAACATGATCACGCTGCGGGTCCGCCGGGCCGCCTCGGTGTCCATCGCGGCCAGGTCCAGTTCGGCGGGCGGGGTGATCTCCAGGTCGGCGCCGTCGTTGATCCACCGCGTCTTCACGCCGATGCTGCCCAGCACCTCCAGGATGCGGTAGACCTCCTCGATCCGGGCGACCCTGCGCAGCGTCGTACGGCCGGAGTTGAGGAGCGAGGCGCACAGCAGCGCCACGCACGCGTTCTTGCTCGTCTTGACGTCGATGCTGCCGGACAGCCGGCGGCCGCCGACCACGCGCAGATGCATCGGGCCCGCGTACCCGAGCGAGACGATCTCGCTGTCCAGTGCCTCTCCGATGCGGGCGATCATCTCAAGGCTGATGTTCTGGTTACCGCGTTCGATGCGGTTGACCGCGCTCTGGCTCGTACCGAGGGCCTCCGCGAGCTGCGACTGCGTCCAACCACGGTGCTGACGGGCGTCACGGATGAGCTTGCCGATACGTACGAGGTAGTCGTCTGTCATATAGTGAGACTATCTCAAATATGAGATGCGAATGGGTTACGGGTGCCGTAAGGGTGACGGTGTGTCGCGTGGGACGTCACCCCGATGGCCGCTCCTGGAGCACCGACAGGACGTTCCCCGCGGGATCCTTGAACCAGGCGATGGACGGACCGCCGCTCTCGCGCACGATGCCCTTGTCGTCGTGCTGGAACGCGTCGTACCGCTCGAACGCCACTCCGTGCCCCGTGAGCCCGTCGACGGCCTGGTCGATGTCGTCCACGGGGAAGTTGAGGATGGTGAACGTGGCGGGGGTGTGGTGCTCCTTCGGATAGACCAGGACTTCCGTGCCCCCGGCGAGGTGCAGTGTCAGCATCCCGTGCTCCTCGGTGACCCGGAGTCCGAGCGTGCCCTCGTAGAAGTCCTTCGCCTTGCGGGTGTCGTCCACGGAGAAGCCGCTGAACGCCTTGCTGTTCCCGAACATCCGGTACCTCCGTTCTCGCCCCTTTTCTCTCAGTCTCGCGGCCCTGTGGCGGCGAGGCGAGTGGGCAGCCCGAAGGGCGGTGGCGGAGGTGATGTACTAGGGTTATCTCGACATCGAGATATCTGCCGAGAGGCGTACCGCGATGCCCGCCGGCTGAGGCAAGCCTAACTTAGGCATACCTTAGCGGATGGGCGTGGCCCCTGCGACGGCAGGATTGCGCTGGTACGCGCGAGGATCACGCAAGAAGGAGACTGTCGTGTCGGCGAACAGCTTCGACGCCCGCAGCACGCTGCAGGTGGGCGACGAGTCGTACGAGATCTTCCGGCTGGACAAGGTGGAGGGCTCCGCCCGGCTGCCGTACAGCCTGAAGGTGCTGCTGGAGAACCTGCTCCGCACCGAGGACGGCGCGAACATCACCGCCGACCACATCCGCGCGCTCGGCGGCTGGGACTCCCAGGCGCAGCCGAGCCAGGAGATCCAGTTCACGCCGGCCCGCGTGATCATGCAGGACTTCACCGGTGTGCCGTGTGTCGTGGACCTCGCGACCATGCGCGAGGCCGTCAAGGAGCTCGGCGGCGACCCGGCGAAGATCAACCCGCTGGCCCCGGCCGAGCTGGTCATCGACCACTCCGTCATCGCCGACAAGTTCGGCACCCCGGACTCCTTCGCCCAGAACGTGGAGCTGGAGTACGGCCGCAACCGCGAGCGCTACCAGTTCCTGCGCTGGGGCCAGACCGCCTTCGACGAGTTCAAGGTCGTCCCGCCCGGCACCGGCATCGTCCACCAGGTGAACATCGAGCACCTGGCCCGCACCGTCATGGTCCGAGGCGGCCAGGCCTACCCCGACACCCTCGTCGGCACCGACTCGCACACCACCATGGTCAACGGCCTCGGTGTGCTGGGCTGGGGCGTCGGCGGCATCGAGGCCGAGGCCGCCATGCTCGGCCAGCCGGTCTCCATGCTCATCCCGCGCGTCGTCGGCTTCAAGCTGACCGGCGAGCTGCCCACCGGCACCACCGCCACCGACCTGGTGCTGACCATCACCGAGATGCTGCGCAAGCACGGCGTGGTCGGCAAGTTCGTGGAGTTCTACGGTGAGGGCGTCGCCGCCACCTCGCTCGCCAACCGCGCCACCATCGGCAACATGTCGCCGGAGTTCGGCTCCACCGCCGCGATCTTCCCGATCGACGGCGAGACCCTGAAGTACCTGCGCCTGACCGGTCGCAGCGAGCAGCAGGTCGCGCTGGTCGAGGCGTACGCCAAGGAGCAGGGCCTGTGGCTGGACCCGGCCGCCGAGCCGGACTTCTCCGAGAAGCTGGAGCTGGACCTCTCCACGGTCGTCCCGTCGATCGCCGGTCCCAAGCGCCCGCAGGACCGCATCGTCCTGGCCGAGGCCGCGCAGCAGTTCGCGCAGGACGTGCGCAACTACGTCGGTGACGACGAGGAGGCGGGCAAGGAGTCCTTCCCGGCCTCCGACGCCCCGGCGGTGGACCACAACGGCGCGCCGACCAAGCCGACCCAGGTCACCTCCCCCGACGGCACGGTCTACGAGATCGATCACGGCGCCGTCACCGTCGCCGCGATCACCTCCTGCACCAACACCTCGAACCCGTACGTCATGGTCGCCGCCGCGCTGGTGGCCAAGAAGGCGGTGGAGAAGGGCCTGACCCGCAAGCCGTGGGTCAAGACCACCCTCGCCCCGGGCTCCAAGGTCGTCATGGACTACTACGACCGCGCCGGGCTCACCCCGTACCTCGACAAGATGGGCTTCAACCTCGTCGGCTACGGCTGCACCACCTGCATCGGCAACTCCGGCCCGCTGCCGGAGGAGGTCTCCAAGGCCGTCAACGAGGCCGACCTGGCCGTGACGTCCGTGCTCTCCGGCAACCGCAACTTCGAGGGCCGGATCAACCCGGACGTCAAGATGAACTACCTGGCGTCCCCGCCGCTGGTCGTCGCGTACGCCATCGCGGGCTCCATGAAGGTGGACATCACCAAGGACGCCATCGGCATCGACACCGACGGCAACCCGGTCCACCTCAAGGACATCTGGCCCACCGAGGCCGAGGTCAACGAGGTCGTCGCCTCCGCGATCGGCCAGGACATGTTCGCCACCTCCTACCAGGACGTCTTCGCGGGCGACGCGCAGTGGCAGGCGCTGCCGATCCCGACCGGCAACACGTTCGAGTGGGACCCGCAGTCCACCTACGTCCGCAAGCCCCCGTACTTCGAGGGCATGACGATGGAGTCGGCCCCGGTCACCGACATCGCCGGTGCCCGCGTGCTGGCGAAGCTGGGCGACTCGGTCACCACCGACCACATCTCCCCGGCCGGTGCGATCAAGGCCGACACCCCGGCCGGCCAGTACCTGACCGAGCACGGCGTCGAGCGTCGCGACTTCAACAGCTACGGCTCGCGCCGCGGCAACCACGAGGTCATGATCCGCGGCACCTTCGCCAACATCCGCCTGCGCAACCAGATCGCGCCGGGCACCGAGGGCGGCTACACCCGCGACTTCACGCAGGAGGGCGGCCCGGTCTCCTTCATCTACGACGCCTCGCGCAACTACATCGACGCGGGCACGCCGCTGGTCGTCCTGGCGGGCAAGGAGTACGGCTCCGGCTCGTCCCGCGACTGGGCCGCCAAGGGCACCGCGCTCCTCGGCGTCAAGGCCGTCATCGCCGAGTCCTACGAGCGCATCCACCGCTCGAACCTCATCGGCATGGGCGTGCTGCCGCTCCAGTTCCCGGAGGGCGCCTCGGCCCTGGCCCTTGGCCTGACCGGCGAGGAGACCTTCTCCATCACCGGCGTCACCGAGCTGAACGACGGCACGACCCCGCGCACCGTCAAGGTCACCACGGACACGGGCGTGGAGTTCGACGCGGTCGTCCGCATCGACACCCCGGGTGAGGCGGACTACTACCGCAACGGCGGCATCATGCAGTACGTGCTGCGCAGCCTGATCCGCAAGTAAGCGGTAGCCGGCAGCGGACAGCCGAACGGGCCGCACCCCCATGCCGGGGTGCGGCCCGTCAGCCATTCTTGGACCAGGTCGGACGCCGGGCGATGTGGATCCCCACGGCCACCGCCATGAGCACCGCGGTCACGCTGCCGAGCACCATCATGGTCGATGGAGACGTGCGGTCCACGACGACGCCGCCGACCAGCGCCCCCACGGAGATCGTCGCCTGGAACGACGCGGTGAAGAGCACCGAGGCCGCCTCCGGCGCGGCGGGGCACGCCTGCGAGAACCATGCCTGGGAGCAGACGGGCACGGCACCGTACGCGACACCCCAGACGACGAGCAGCGCCAGCGCACCGATGTGCCACCTGCCCAGAACGGGAAGCAGTCCCGTCGCGCAGGCGAGCATTCCCGCGGCGGCCGCGAACGTGGCGTGCGGATGGCGCGCCACCGTGGCGCCGCCCACGAAATTGCCGACGATCCCGGCGGCTCCATACGTGAGCAGAAGGACGGTGACCAGTCCCGGGCCCGCGTGGGAGACCTGCTCCAGGAACGGGGTCACATAGGTGTACGCCCCGAAATGGGCCAGCACGATGAGAAAGGTCGTCAGCAGCGCGAAACGCGTGGTGACGCTCTTGAGCGCGGTACGCAGGACACGCAGCCGGGTGACGCGCCTGGGCGGCAGCGTGGGCAGCACCAGGAGCATCGTGATCCAGACCCCTACGGCCAGCACTCCCATGACGGCGAACGCCGTCCGCCAGCCGGCGACGTCCCCGATGAACGTGCCGACGGGCACACCGAGCACGGAGCCCAGGGGAACCGCCGAGAAGATCACCGCTGTCGCCCTGCCGACCGACTCCGCCGGTACGAGCCGGTCGGCCAGACCGGCCCCGATCGACCAGAAGCCGCCGATCGTCACCCCGACCAGGACCCGGGAGACCAGCACCAGCTCGTAGGACGGGGCCGCCGCGGCGAGGAAGTCGGCCAGTGCCAGCAGAAGCATGAAAGCGCACAGCATCAGCCGGCGGTCGATCCGTGCCGTCGCCACGGTGACCAAGGGAGCGGAGACGGCGGCCAGGAACCCCGGCATGGTCATCATCAGGCCCGCCATCCCGTCCGAGACGGTGAAGTCGGCCCCGATCAACGTCAGCAGGCCGATCGGCAGGATCTCGGTGGTGACGATCGAGAAGATCCCCATCATCACCGAGATCACGGCCAGCCAGCCGACCAAAGGCGACGGCGTGGCAATTCTCGTGTCGTCAGCGGGATCGGCCGAATCGGTGGAATGGGCGGTGGCTGCGGACATGGATTCCGTCCTGTGGTGGGCATCGCAATGGCTACGCCCAGCAGTTCAGCAACCGCCGCCGAAAGCGTCCGGCGGATTCTCGACGCCAACGGCATCGCGGAACGGTGATGTCGCATTCTCGCCGAACGCGCCCCCGAAAAGCGGTATGGGCCGCATTTCCCTCGCGGGAATGCGGCCCATTCGCTCACCCGGTCACCCGGTCAGCGCTCAGAACATCTGGACGTACTGGTTCCAGCCCGAGGCACCGATCTTGCTGCGCTTGGCGAACGGCTTGGCGTAGTCGCCGGTGCCCTTGTACAGCCACGCCGCACCGGAGCGGTCGACGGCCACGAGGTCCGCCTTGCCGTCGCCGGTCAGGTCGCCCTGCCCCGCCAGCTGGGTGTACTGGCCCCAGCCGGCGCCGATGTCAACCGGTTTGATCGCCCAGAAGTTCGACCTCCGCCAGGGTTGCCTGCCCGTCGGTCACCAGGCGGTAGTGCCGGTATGTTCCCGGCGACCGTACGGAGAAGACGCGCGTCTGGCGGTCCCAGCGGAAGGACTCGCCGGAGCGCCGGTCCAGCTCATGCCACCGCCGGCCGTCGTCCGAGCCCTGGAGAACCCAGCCCGACGGCGCGTCGGCCCGGTGCGACGACGTCAGCGTGTACTGCACCGCGCGCCGCGCCGACGCGACCGGCAGGTCCAGCGAGCCGAACGACGCGTCCGTCGCCGAGGAGTCGTCGAAGAGCGGCCCGGAGCCGTCGAGCAGGTCGCCGCGCGGTGCGGGCACCTTGTCGTCCTGGGTGACGGAGGACGGGCCGGCGCGCCTGCCGGTGCCCCAGGCCGACGGCCTGTCACCCATCGCGAACTCCAGCGTCCCGCCCCGGGCCAGCACCGCGTGCGGAAGCGCCGTGGAATCCCAGCGCTCGCCGTTGACCTTCACGCCCTGGACGTAGACGTTGCGGGCGCTGTTGCGCGGGGCCTTGACCACCAGGTCACGGCCGTTCTCCAGATGCACCGTCGCCTTCTTGAACAAGGGCGATCCGATCGCGTACTCCGCGCCGCCCATCACCAGCGGATAGAACCCCAGCGCGCTGAAGACGTACCACGCCGACTGCTCGCCGTTGTCCTCGTCGCCGTGGTAGCCCTGGCCGATCTCGCTTCCGGTGTACAGCCGGGAGAGGACCTCGCGGACCTTCTCCTGGGTCTTCCACGGCTGTCCGGCCGCGTCGTACATGTACGTGGCGTGGTGGGCGACCTGGTTGCTGTGCCCGTACATGCCCATCCGTACGTCCCGCGCCTCGGTCATCTCGTGGATCACGCCGCCGTACGAACCGGCGAACTCCGGGCTCGCGGTCTCCGGTGTGGCGAAGTACGCGTCGAGCTTGCGGGCCAGGCCGTCCCGGCCGCCGTAGAGGTTGGCCAGGCCGCGGCTGTCCTGCGGCGCGGTGAAGGCATAGCCCCAGCCGTTGGTCTCGGTGTAGTCGTGGCCCCAGACGCGCGGGTCGTAGTCCGCCGACGGCACCCGCCACGTACCGTCCGCGTTCCTGCCCTGGAAGAAGCCCGCCGCACGGTCGAAATGCCTGACGTAGCCGCGGGCCCGGTTCAGGAAATAGGCGGACTCCTCCATGTAGCGGGTCTTCTTCGTCTTCTTGTAGAGGGCTTCGCCCATGCGCGCGAGCCCGAAGTCGTTGAGGTAGCCCTCCAGCGCCCAGGACATGCCCTCGTGCGTCCTCGTGGTCGTGTAGCCCAGGAACACGGAGGTGTCCATGCCCTTGCGGCCGACACCGGAGTGCGAAGGCGCCACCGTGGCGTTCTTCAGCGCGGCCTCGTACGCGGCCTCGGCATCGAAGTCCACACCCTTGAGGTAGGCGTCGGCGAAAGCCACGTCCGAGCTGGTGCCGGTCATCAGATCGGCGTAGCCGGGCGAGGACCAGCGGGATATCCAGCCGCCGTCCTTGTACTGCTGGACGAAGCCGTCGACCATCTCGCCCGCGCGCTCGGGGGTGAGCAGGGAGTAGGCGGGCCAGGTGGTGCGGTAGGTGTCCCAGAAACCGTTGTTCACGTAGACCTTGCCGTCCACGATCCGCGCGCCGGTGCGGGTCGGGGTGTTCTCCCCGGCCGGCGGGGAGAAGGGGCTGGCGTACTGGTATCGGGGGCTGTCCGCGGTCCCCGTGTTCTCGAAAGCGGAATTGGGATACAGATACAGCCGGTAGAGGCTGGAGTAGAGCGAGGTGAGCTGGTCGCGGTCGGCGCCTTCGACCTCCACCCGGCCCAGGATGGCATCCCACTCGGCCTGCGCCCGCGCCCTGACCTGCTCGAAGTTGGTGGACTCCGGGATCTCGCGGGCCAGGTTGGCCTTCGCCTGGTCGACGCCGATCAGCGAGGTGGCGATGCGCAGGGTGACGGTGCGGTCCGCGCCCGGCCGGAAGCGGAAGTAGCCGGTGACGTCCTTGCCGCTGTCGCCGGGCAGCTTGCCGCCGGCGGTCACGGGGGTGTCGAAGACCCCGTACACGAACATCCGGGTCGCACCGGTCGACAGACCGCTCCTGACGTCGGAGAAGCCGGTCACCACCCCGCGGTCGGCGTCCAGGGTCAGCCCGCCGTCGCCGGTGGCGTTGTCGAAGACGACGCTCGCGTCCTCACCCGGATAGGTGAACCGCATGACGGCCGCGTGGTCGGTCGGCGCGATCTCCGCCCTGAGGCCGTTCTCGAACCGTACGCCGTAGTGGTGCGGCCGGGCGGTCTCGGCCGTGTGGCGGAAGGGGAGGGCACGGGCGTGGCGTGAAGCGTCCGGCGTGCCCGCGGCCGCCGACGGCATCACCTGGAAGGTCTGCCGGTCGCCCATCCAGGGGCTGGGCTCGTGGCTGGCGCTGAACGCCTGGATCGTGGGCAGGTTGTCCGCGTTGTTCGCGCGCGCGTAGTGGTACAGCCAGTCGGTGGCACCGGCGTTGGTCACCGGGGTCCAGAAGTTGAAGCCGTTCGGTACGGCGGTGGCGGGGAAGGCGTTGCCGCGCGAGAAGCTCCCGCTCGAGTTGGTGCCGCGGGTGGTGACGGCGTAGTCCGACAGATGGGCGAGCCGTCTCCCGGGCTTCTTCGGGGCGACGGAGACGTCGTCGAGCCAGCCGCGGAAGGCCGCAGGCCCCTTGGGCGCGTCGTACGCCACCAGGATCCGGTCGACCGTCTTCCCCGCGGCGACCGCCCCGATCCGGGCCTCCTTGTGGTTCCACTGGTTCACGTACAGGGTCTTGGAGGCGGCCTGGCCGCGCGGGGAGAGCTCCGCGCCGTGCTGGTCGACCGCGCCCAGATCACTCAGATAGGTGCCGTCCGTGAAGGCGAGGTCCACCGACACATGCGTGGCGGGGTAGCGCAGGTCCGTCTCCGGCATCGAGGGGAAGACCCGGTAGGACAGCACGGTGTCGGCGGAGACCGCCGTGTCGACGTCGAAGACCTTGTTGTACGAGTACGCCCGGCCGTCCGGCCGGTGCGTGCCGGCGTAGGCCAGCGCGTGCGTTCCGGTGAAGCCCGCACGGGCCTTGGCGGTGGGGGAGCCGGACGGGCCGCGGTCGACCTGGCTGCGCATGGCGGACGGGGCGGGTGGGCTGGTGTCGCGGCCGCCGAACTGCACCTCGGCGAGCTGGGTCAGGTCGTCACCCGCGTTGCGGGTGATCTCCAGCCGGAAGCGGCGGTACTCCGTGGCGTTGTCGAAGGAGAACTCCCTGGTCTGGTGGCGTCGTGGGAAGTCCTCACCCGTACGGGTGTCCAGGGTCCGCCAGTCCTCGCCGTCGGTGGAGCCCTTGAGGGTCCAGTCGCGCGGGTCGCGGCCCGCCGCGTCATTGGCCGAGGTGAGCGCGTACCGGACGACGTCCACCGGTTCGGAGAACTCGAACTCCAGCCGGGCCGTGCGGGTGAAGACCAGCCACTTGCTGGTGGGCTCGCCGTCGACGAGGTTCTCCTTGACCTCGCCCCCGGCCGTGTTCTCCCCGCTCGCTGAGACCTCGGTGACCTTGTCCGTCACATTGCCGGGAATTCCCGTGCTGTAGGCGCCGTCGACGCCGGACGCCTTCTGCGCCCCACCGGGTCCGGTCTCCACGGTGTTGCGCCAATCGGGTGCGGGATCGCCCGGTTCGAAGGAAGAGCCGAACGTGCCGGCGGGCGCCTGGCGTTGGTGCTGGGTGGCGGCGGCCGCGGTGGCCGTCGCGGGCGTGGCCGTCGCGCCGGCGGCGCCTTCCGCGGTCACCGCCAGCGCGACGGCCGTCACCACGGCGGTGAGGCGCCCGGCCCGGCGCCGTCGTCTGTGTCCTCGCATCGCAGCCTCTCATCGGGCGCCGCTCAGCCGGAACCGAGGGCGACAACGTTGTCAAGCCACTGGAGCAGAGACCAGTAGGAAGCACGGGGCCCGTGGTGTCAAGGGTGCTGCGTACGGCGGGAGATGGGGGAGTGGACGCGGCGAGGGGCCGCGGCGTCCGAACGGACTCCGCGGCCCCTCGCCCGGGCGGGTGTGCGGCTCGTTACGACTTCGTGGACTTCTTGGTGGCCAGTGAGATCCGGCAGGTCTTCGCCTTCTTGCCGGAGTCGGCGATCAGGCCGTGGACCCTGACGGTCTTCTTGCCGTTGCCGGCCACCTCGGCGCCGGACTCGATGCCCGTGGTGATGACGTCGTCGTTGTCCTTGCCGGTGAAGCCCACCATGATCGAGTAGTACTGCGTGGTGGACGAGGAATTGGTGACCTTTACATCGGCATACGGCTTACTGGACGCATCCCATCCGCAGTTCCCCATCTTGACGTCCGGGGTGATCAGCCCGTAGCTGGGGTCGTCCGGCTCGTCGGGCTCCTCGGTCTCGGTCGGTTCCGGGGTCGGTTCCGTCGGCTTCACGGGCAGCTTCGCCATGGCCTGGCCGACCGCCGTGCCGCTCTTGCTGTCCCCGCTCGACGAGCCGCCGCCGTCCTGCGAGCCGCATCCCGAGACGAGCGCGAGTGTCGCGACCACGACAACGCTGGTGGCAAGGGGGAGCTTCTTACGGAGCACTGGGGAGCCGCCTCTCAATCTGTCGCCCGCACGGCGGCACGCCGTAGGGCCTTCCGTCCCCTACGGTATGTCGAACAGGTCTCAACTCGGGAAAGACGCAGAATAAATGCGCTATCGATCTTGCCCAGTTGTGCGGAAGTGGACTATACCTGTCGGCGTCTGAGCGGCCGTCCGACCCGGCAGCCGCCCCGCGGGGTTGTCGCGCCGGTGGCCTCGCGTCGCATTTGTTTCACGGCTCCCGGCGCGCACCCAAGCACCACAACTCAGCTTCAACCGACCTGCGGTGTCGGCCCCTCGCCCAGGCGAGGCGTATACGGGAGACCGATGCACCGCCTGTCCGAGAGAAGGCGAGACATAAGCATGGGATTCACCTCAGACAACTCAGGCATCGGGCGTCGCGACCTGATCAAGCGGTCCGCGGCGCTCGGCGTCATCTCCGTCCCGACCTTGAGTGTGCTGTCCGCCTGCGCCACCGGCGGCGGGGACGGGGACAGTGACAACGGCGTGGACAAGAGCAAGGGCAAGACCAGCGCCAAGAATCCGCTGGGCGTGAAGAACGGCGCCACACTGGAGGCCTTCATCTTCAAAGGCGGTCTCGGCGACGAGTACGCCAGAGACGCGGAAGCCGATTACCGGGCGACCTACGACGCCAAGGTGAACCACACCGGTACCCAGCAGGTGGGGCCGAAGCTCCAGCCCCGCTTCGCGGGCGGCAATCCGCCGGACGTCATCGACAACTCCGGCGCCGAACACCTGGACATGAACAACCTGTCCTCGCAGGGGCAGCTGGTGGACCTGGCGCCGCTGCTGGACGCGCCGTCTTTTGACGACCCGAAAAAGAAGGTCCGGGACCTCCTTTACCCCAGCACTCTGGAAAAGGGCAAGCACAAGGATGTCTTCGACGTCCTCTATTACGCCTTCACGGTCTACGGCACCTGGTATTCACAGAAGCTGCTCGACGACAAGGGCTGGGAATATCCCAAGACCCTGGACGACATGGTCAGGCTGTGTGCCGACATCAAGCAGGCGGGTATCGCCCCGTGGTCCTACCCCGGGCAGTATCCGTACTACGTCCACTTCAATCTCTTCGGGCAGATCGCCAAGATCGGCGGCATGGAGAAGTGGATCGCCATCGACAATCTGGAGCCCAAGGCCTGGTCCTCCAACGACGCGGTCCAGCAGGTCGTCGAGTTCTATGAGGAACTGGCCGCCAAGGGCTACATCCTCAAGGGCAGCGAGGGCCGCTCGCACACCCAGACCCAGACGAAGTGGAACCAGCGCGAGGCGGTCTTCATTCCGAACGGCTCGTGGGTGGAGAACGAGTCGCAGTCGACCACGCCCAAGGACTTCGGCATGGCGGTCGGCGCGCTCTTCGACGGCGGCCCCGACGACGCGATGCCGCACGGCACGGTCCGCGCCGAACCGAGTGAGCCCTTCATCGTCGCCAAGCAGGGCAAGAACCCGACCGGCGGCATGGAACTGCTCCGCATCATGCTCTCCAAGAAGCACTCGCAGAACTTCGCCAGGAAGGTGAAGTCGCTCACCTCGGTCATGGGAGCCACCGAGGGAATGGAGCTGACGCCGGGACTCTCGGCCGCGCGGCAGGTGGTCAAGGACGCCGGCGAGAACCTGGTGTCCATTCAGCTCCAGGAGTGGTACCCGAAGCTGACGGACGAAAAGATCGGCGGGCTGACACTGGAGCTCCTCACCGGCGACATCAAGGCCAAGGAGTGGATCCGGAAGACCCAGCGGTACGCCGACGAATGGGCCGCCGACGACGAGGTGACGAAGTTCCAGCGGACCGTCTGACCTGCCAGGACTAGGTACGAGGAGGGCCGGGAGCGGAATGCGGCGCGGCAAGTACCGATTCATCGTGGGATTCCAGAAGTACCGATTCATCGCGGGGTTCCTGGCCCTGCCTCTGGCCATTTACGGGATCTTTGTGATCTCGCCCTTCATCCAGGCCTTCCAGATCTCGCTCACGGAATGGCGCGGCGTCCAGGGCACCGCCAAATACGTCGGCTTCGAGAACTACGACAAGCTGCTGCACAGCGACGAGTTCATGAACGCGTTGAAGCACAACGTGATCATGCTGGCCGTGGTGCCGCTGGTGACCCTGGCGCTGGGCCTGTTCTTCGCCTTCATGCTCAATGTCGGCGGGCGGTCGCGGCGCGGCGCCGTCATCACCGGGGTGCGCGGCTCTTCGGCGTACAAGTTCATCTTCTTCTTCCCCCAGGTCATCTCCATCACCATCATCGCGGTGATCTGGTTCAACGTCTTCAACCCCGACCCCAGCGACGGCATGCTCAACGGCCTGCTCGGCGCGGTGGGGCTGGAATCCCTGCAGAGCGCCTGGCTCGGCGACAAGGACCTGGCGCTGGGCTGCATGATGGTCGTGATGATCTGGGCGCACGTCGGCTTCTACGTCGTCCTCTTCTCCGCGGCCATGGCCAACATTCCGCGGGACATCTACGAGGCGGCGCTGCTGGACGGGGCCAGCCGCATGCACACCTTCTTCCGCATCACCCTGCCGCTGCTGTGGGACACGGTGCAGACGGGGTGGGTCTACATGGGCATCATCGCGATGGACGCCTTCGTTCTGGTGCGCATCATGTCGGGTGGTCTGGGCGGTCCGAACGGGGCGACGGACGTGGTGCCCCTGCGGCTGTATCTGACCGCCTTCGGACAGGAGAGCAGATTCGGCTACGCGGCGGCCATGGGCGTCGCCATGCTGGTGGTCACGCTGCTGTTCGCCGTACTCACGATGCGCTTCGCGCGCCGTGAGCGGATCGAGTTGTAGGGACGGGACGGACCGATGACGACGGAGATCGACGCCGTAGCGAAGCAGGACACCGTCCCGGCGGCGGGCGAGCGGCGGCGTGGGGAGCCGGCCCGCGGCCGCTCCGAGGGCGGCGTGCTGAACGTGTTCTCACACGGCATGCTCGTGGTCTGGGCCCTCATGGTGGGCATGCCGCTGCTGTGGGTCATGTGGAGCTCGTTCAAGTCCACCGCGGACATTCTCAACCACCCCTGGTCGCTGCCCACCGAGCTGCATTTCGAGAACTGGAGCAAGGCCTGGCGGGAGGCCAGCTTCGGCGACTACTTCTACAACACGGTCATCGTGGTCGGCGGCTCCGTCATCGGGACGATGGTGCTGGGCTCCATGGCCGCGTACGTACTGGCCCGCTTCGCCTTCCCCGGCAACCGCCTCATCTACTACCTCTTCGTCGGCGGTATGGCGTTCCCGGTGTTCATGCTGGTCATCCCGCTGTTCTTCGTGATGCGGGACTTCCCGGGGGAGAATCTGCTGGCGACGTACCACGGCCTGATCCTGGTCTACATCGCCTACTCGCTGCCGTTCACGGTCTTCTTCATGACCGCGTTCTTCCGCACCCTGCCGACGTCCGTGGCCGAGGCCGCCATGATCGACGGCGCGTCCCACAGCCGGACCTTCTTCCAGGTGATGCTGCCGATGGCCAAGCCGGGCCTGATCAGCATCGGCATCTTCAACTTCCTGGGGCAGTGGAACCAGTACCTGCTCCCCATGGTGCTCAACCAGGACCAGAAGAAGTACGTGCTCACCCAGGGCCTGGCGGAGATCGCGCTGAACCAGGGGTACAACAGCGACTGGGGCGCGCTGATGGCGGGGATGACGATCGCGATGCTCCCGGTCCTGCTGGTCTACCTGATCTTCCAGCGGCAGGTGCAGGCGGGTCTGACCGCCGGTGCGATCAAATAGTCCGCGCGGTCCGGACGACTTCTGTCAAGGTCTTGACGTGGGGCAACCCAGGCGGCTCAGCTTAGGGTTCACATGTTGGAGACAGTGCCGGGTCCCATCGTCGCGACCCGGCCGGTGGCCGGCCGTCGCGCCGTCCGCCGAGGCAGGAGTGGATGGGCGTGGAGACTCCGGGATCGCAGTCGTCGCTGCACCGGGCCAACCTGGAGCGGGTCGTACGGGCGGTACGGATGGCGGGCTCGCTGACCCAGGCGGAGATCGCCCGGAGTACGGGCCTGTCCGCCGCCACGGTCTCCAACATCGTCCGCGAGCTCAAGGACGGCGGGACGGTCGAGGTCACGCCCACCTCGGCGGGCGGCCGCCGGGCCCGCAGCGTCTCGCTGAGCGGTGACGCGGGCATCGTCGTCGGCGTGGACTTCGGCCACACCCACCTGCGGGTCGCCATCGGCAACCTCGCGCACCAGGTGCTCGCCGAGGAGGCCGAGCCACTGGACGTGGACGCCTCCGCCGCCCAGGGCATGGACCGCGCGGAGTACCTGGTCAACCGCCTGATCGCGGCCACCGGCAGCAGCCCGGAGAAGGTGATCGGCGTGGGGCTCGGCGTGCCGGGGCCGATCGACATGGAGACCGGAGCGCTCGGTTCGACCGCCATCCTGCCGGGCTGGGCGGGCACCAATCCGCGCGACGACCTCGCCGCGCGGCTCGGTGTCCCGGTCCATGTCGACAACGACGCCAACCTGGGCGCGCTGGGCGAGCTGGTCTGGGGGGCCGGGCGCGGGGTCGCGGACCTCGCGTACATCAAGATCGCCAGCGGCGTCGGCGCCGGACTGGTCATCAACGGCCAGATCTACCGCGGGCCCGGCGGTACGGCGGGCGAGATCGGGCACATCACGCTGGACGAGTCGGGGCCGGTGTGCCGCTGCGGCAACCGCGGCTGCCTGGAGACCTTCACCGCCGCCCGGTACGTGCTGCCGCTGCTGCACTCCAGCCATGGCACCGATCTGACCGTGGAGCGGATGGTGCAGCTCGCCAGGGAGGGCGACCCCGGCTGCCGCCGGGTGATCGCGGACGTGGGCCGGCACATCGGCAGCGGCGTGGCGAACCTGTGCAACCTGCTGAACCCCCGCCGGGTGGTGCTCGGCGGGCACCTCGCCGAGGCCGGTGACCTGGTCCTCAACCCCATCCGCGAGTCGGTCGCGCGGTACGCGATCCCCAGCGCGGCCCGCCAGCTGTCGGTGATGCCCGGTGCGCTGGGCGGCCGGGCGGAGGTGCTGGGGGCCCTCGCACTGGTCCTCAGCGAGATGGGCGACTCCACGCTGCTGGACGGCGCGCTGCCGGCGAGGACCGCGGCGCTGAACTGAGTGGGGCGCCGCGCCGGGCGCGTGGCTGAAAATAACCCCAGGGGCGGCTGTCGAACGGGCCCTGGGCGCAACCGGGCGGGGGTGGCGCCCGCCCGCGCCGCCCCCTGCCTGCGCCGCGTCACGCTGGGTTCACACAGATAACGAATGGCACCGTTGCCATCTCGTTAAGGATTTACTTCTTGACGACATCCTTATGGCCGAGTTGACTTCCAGCCACCTCGGCCGCAATGACGCGGCCTCGTCAGGGAGGTCACCCCCATATGAACGCCACGATGCGTCGCGTCGCCATTGCCACCGCCGCCATATCCATGGCCGCGTCCCTCGCCGCCTGCGGTTCCGCGAAGGAAGCCGGAGGCGACAAGGAGAGAGACAAGAAGAAGACCGGCCCGCTCACCATCGGCCTGCTCCTCCCGGAGGACCAGACCGCGCGGTACGAGAACTTCGACAAGCCGCTGATCACCAAGCACATCAAGGGCCTGTGCGACGAGTGCGAGGTCCAGTACGTCAACGCCAAGTCCGACGCGTCCCTGCAGCAGCAGCAGGTCGACTCGATGATCACCAAGGACGTCGACGTGATCATCCTGGACGCCGTGGACTCCGAGTCCATCGCCAGCTCCGTGAAGAAGGCCGACGAGGCCGGCATCCCGGTCGTGGCGTACGACCGGCTCGCCCAGGGCCCGGTATCCGCCTACACCTCCTTCGACAACAAGAAGGTCGGCCAGGTCCAGGGCAAGGCGCTTCTCGAGGCCCTCGGCGACAAGGCCGACGACGGCGAGATCGTGATGCTCAACGGCTGGGAGGCCGACCCCAACGCCGCCGACTTCAAGAAGGGCGCGCTCTCCGTCCTCAAGGGCAAGGTCAAGATCGGCAAGTCCTACGACGTCGACCGCTGGCTGGCGGACAAGGCCAACGACGCGATGAACGGCGCCATCTCCTCGCTCGGCAAGGACAAGATCATCGGTGTCTACTCCGCCAACGACGGCATGGCGGGCGGCGCGATCACCGCGCTGAAGAACGGCGGCTTCGACCCGCTGCCCCCGGTCACCGGCCAGGACGCCGAACTCGCGGGCGTTCAGCGCGTCATCAGCGGCGACCAGTACATGAGCGTCTACAAGCCGTACGAGCCGGAGGCCACCGCCGCCGCCGAGATGGCCATCGCGCTCGGCCGCGGCGAGAAGGTGAACGCCTCCGCCACCGTGGACAGCCCGACCACCAAGGGCATCCCCGCCACGCTCATCACGCCGCTCGCGCTGACCAAGGACAACGTCAAGGACACCGTCATCAAGGACGGGCTGTGGAAGGTCGACGAGATCTGCACGGCGAAGTTCGCCTCCGCCTGCGCCGCGGCGGGCCTGAAGTAACGATTCGCCTCCAGTGCGGAGGCGCATGCGCGTGCTGACCGGGCCAGGGGCGGCGCCCCGCCGCCGGAGCCGAACCGGCATCCGCCGGCGGGTCCCGCCCCACGGCCCCGTCCGCCGCCCAGCCCCGGCCGCCGGGCCCCGCGCCCTCCTCCGCCGCCCGCGCTCGGCCGCGGGACCGAGGGGCGCGCCGCGTCCGCCCGGCCCAGGAACGCCGCACCACCCCCGCGGCGGGTCCCCATCTGACACACGAGCGAGGCGAGCTCACACTCTCCTCCGCAATCCGCAGGGTCACCTGCCCTAGATCGGAGAAGGCCATCGTGCCGAACGAACCCGTACTGGCGTTGCGCGGGATCTCCAAGCGGTTCGGCGCCGTCCAGGCGCTCACCGACGTCCATCTGGAGGTCCACCCCGGCGAGGTGGTCGCCCTGGTCGGCGACAACGGCGCCGGAAAGTCCACCCTCGTCAAGACCATCGCGGGCGCCGGCCCCGCCGACGACGGCGTCGTGGAGTGGTGCGGCAGGCCCGTGCAGATCCAGCGCCCCCACGACGCCCAGGAACTGGGCATCGCGACCGTCTACCAGGACCTCGCCCTCTGCGACAACGTCGACGTGGTCGGCAACCTCTTCCTGGGCCGCGAGATCCACCGCGCCGGTGTGCTGGACGAGGTCGAGATGGAGCGCCGCTCGCGCGAGCTGCTCAGCACCCTGTCGATCCGCATCCCCAGCGTGCGCATCCCGATCGCCTCGCTCTCCGGTGGCCAGCGGCAGACCGTCGCCATCGCCCGCTCGATGCTCGGCAACCCCAAGCTCGTGATCCTGGACGAGCCGACCGCCGCCCTCGGCGTGGAGCAGACCGCCCAGGTGCTCGACCTGGTGGAGCGGCTGCGGGAGCGCGGCCTCGCCGTGATCCTCATCAGCCACAACATGGCCGACGTCAAGGCTGTCGCGGACCGGGTCGCGGTGCTGCGGCTGGGCCGCAACAACGGCACCTTCGACGTGCGGAGCACGTCCCAGGAAGAGATCATCGCCGCCATCACCGGCGCCACGGACAATGCTGTCTCCCGCCGCAAGGCGCGCAACGGGGAGGTCGCCAAGTGACCACCAACACGCACACGCCCGACCCCTCGGGCGGCCCGGTCGACACCGCGCCGGTCGCCAAGGACGCCGTCACCGCCGTCGACCCGCGGCTGCTGGTCCGCGAGGAGGGCCTCCAGGGCTACCTCAAGGAGTTCGGCCGCAAGCTGCGCGGCGGTGACCTGGGGGCGCTCCCGGTCGTCGTCGGCATCGCCGTCATCTGGGCGATCTTCCAGTGGAAGGACGACGCCTTCCTCTCGCCGAAGAACCTCTCCGACCTGTCGATCCTGATCACCGGCACCGGGCTGATCTCCGTCGGCATCGTCTTCGTCCTGCTGCTCGGCGAGATCGACCTGTCCGTGGGCTCGGTCAGCGGCCTGGCGGCGGCGATCCTGGCGGTGCTCAACATCAACCACGGGGTGCCCGAGGGGATCGCGGTGCTCACCGCGCTGGCCGCCGGCGCCGTCCTCGGCGCGCTGCACGGCTTCTTCTTCGCCAAGATCGGCGTGCCGGCCTTCGTCGTCACCCTCGCCGGACTGCTCGCCTGGAACGGGCTGATGCTCCAGGTCCTGGGCACCACCGGCACCATCGGCATCGACGACGACAGCTTCGTGCGCAGCCTCACCGCGCACTACTTCACCGACATCGCCGCCGCCTACGGAGCCGCGACGGTCGCCGTGGTGGGCTTCTTCCTCGCCCAGTTCCTGGACAGCAGGCGCCGCGCCGCGGTCGGCATCCCCTCCCGCCCGCTGGCCGAGATCCTGGTGCGGACCGCCGTCCTGGCGATCCTCGCCTACGCCGCGGCGTGGAAGCTCAACGAGTACAAGGGCCTGCCCCTGGCCTTCGTGATCTTCCTCGTCGTGCTGGTCTTCTTCGACTTCCTGGTGCGCCGTACCTCCTACGGCCGCAAGGTGATCGCGCTGGGCGGCAGCGTCGAGGCCGCCAGGCGTGCCGGCATCAACGTCGCCGCCATCCGGATCTCGGTGTTCGCGATCGCCGGATTCATGGCCGCGAGCGGCGGGCTCATCATCGCCTCCAAGACCGCCTCCGCCAGCCAGCAGGCCGGTACCGGCAACCTGCTGATGGAGGCCATCGCGGCCGCGGTCATCGGCGGCACCAGCCTCTTCGGCGGTCGCGGCTCGGTCTGGTCGGCGCTGCTGGGCATGCTGGTCATCGGTTCGATCTCCTCCGGCATGAACCTGCTCGGCGTGTCGAACTCCATCCAATACATGATCACCGGTGCCGTGCTGCTCGCCGCCGTCGTGATCGACTCGGTCTCCCGCAGAACCCAACGCTCAGCCGGCCGCGGCTGACCCGTACGGCTCGGCCGACCTGTACGGACCAGCGGTCACGTACCCGTGCCCGGCACCGCCCCCGAGGCGGTGCCGGGCACACATGTGTACGACGATCACTCCCGTGACATACATCGCCTAGGCCGATCACATCCCGTTGCGGCCGGAACATTAGACTCGACGGACCTGCCAAGCTCGGCACACCACAATCAGCAGGCTCGGCACACTCGACAGCAAGGAGGCACGGGTGGCGTTGTTGACCCGCATCAGGGGACCGCGCGATCTGGACCGGCTCACGCCAGGACAGCTGGAGCGGCTGGCAGCCGAGATCCGCACCTTCCTCGTCGATGCCGTCTCCAAGACCGGCGGTCACCTCGGGCCCAACCTCGGCGTGGTCGAGCTGACCATCGCGCTGCACCGGGTGTTCCACAGCCCCAAGGACAAGGTGCTCTTCGACACCGGACACCAGTCCTACGTGCACAAGCTGCTCACCGGGCGGCAGGACTTCACGGCCCTCAAGGGCAAGGGCGGCCTGTCCGGGTACCCCTCGCGGGCCGAGTCCGAGCACGACGTCATCGAGAACAGCCACGCCTCCACCGTGCTGGGCTGGGCCGAGGGCATCGCCAAGGCCAACGAGCTGCTCGGCCGCCGCGACCACCACGTCGCCGCCGTCATCGGCGACGGCGCGCTGACCGGCGGCATGGCCTGGGAGGCGCTGAACAACATCGCCGCCGCCAAGGACCGCCCGCTGGTCATCGTCGTCAACGACAACGAGCGTTCCTACGCCCCGACCATCGGCGGCCTGGCCAACCACCTCGCCACGCTCCGTACCACCGACGGCTACGAGCGCTTCCTGGCCCGCGGCAAGGACATCCTGGAGCGCACCCCCGTGGTGGGGAAGCCGCTGTACGAGACGCTGCACGGCGCCAAGAAGGGGCTGAAGGACTTCATCGCCCCGCAGGGCATGTTCGAGGACCTGGGCCTGAAGTACGTCGGCCCCATCGACGGCCACGACATCGAGGCCCTGGAGTCCGCCCTCCAGCGCGCCAAGCGCTTCAACGGGCCGGTCATCGTGCACTGCCTCACCGAGAAGGGCCGCGGCTACCAGCCGGCCCTCCAGGACGAGGCCGACCGGTTCCACGCCGTCGGCAAGATCCACCCCGACACCGGGCTGCCGATCGCCGAGTCCGGCGCCGACTGGACCTCCGTCTTCGGCGAGGAGATGGTCAAGCTCGGCGAGGAGCGCGACGACATCGTCGCGATCACCGCCGCGATGCTCCAGCCGGTCGGCCTCGACAAGTTCGCCAAGCGCTTCCCGGACCGGGTCTACGACGTCGGCATCGCCGAGCAGCACGCGGCCGTCTCCGCCGCCGGACTGGCCACCGGCGGCGTGCACCCGGTCGTCGCCGTCTACGCCACGTTCCTCAACCGGGCCTTCGACCAGGTGCTCATGGACGTGGCGCTGCACAAGTGCGGTGTGACCTTCGTCCTGGACCGCGCCGGGATCACGGGCACCGACGGCGCCTCGCACAACGGCATGTGGGACATGTCGATCCTCCAGGTCGTCCCGGGCCTGCGGATCGCCGCCCCGCGCGACGCCGACCAGGTCCGCGCCCAGCTCCGCGAGGCCGTCGAGGTCGACGACGCCCCCACCGTCGTGCGCTACTCCAAGGGCGCGGTCGGCCCGGCCGTGCGGGCCCTCTCCCGGATCGGCGGCATGGACGTGCTGCGCGAGCCCGGCACCAAGAGCCCCGACGTGCTGCTGGTCTCGGTCGGTGCGCTCGCGCCGATGTGCCTGGAGATCGCCGGCCTCCTCGACCAGCAGGGCATCACCACCACCGTCGTCGACCCGCGCTGGGTCAAGCCGGTCGACGAGGCGCTGCCCGGCCTCGCCGCACGCCACCGCGTCGTCGTCACCGTCGAGGACAACAGCCGGGCGGGCGGCGTCGGCTCCGCGGTGTCGCAGGCACTGCGCGACGCGGGCGTCGACGTACCGCTGCGCGACTTCGGCATCCCGCCGCGGTTCCTGGACCACGCCTCCCGCAAGGAGGTCATGGCCGAGATCGGCCTGACCGCGCCGGACATCGCCCGGCAGGTCACCGGGCTGGTCGCGCGGATCGACGTGCCGGGCGAGAAGACCTCGGACGAGGCCGAGCCCGCCGAGGTCGCCGGCGACTGACCTCCCGGGCACCGGTTCTCCTGGGCCGGCTGGGGTTCCCCCAGCCGGCCCAGCGCGTTCCCGCTTCGCGCCCCTCCATCGGATGAAATGCGCACCCGCGCGGGTGTGACCGCGCCGCTGCCGTGCGCATAACAGAACGATGGCGCGGGACGGGCAAGCGTGAGAGGTGCACCGGTGAGCGTTTTCCGGACCAAGACGGTCGAGCAGTCCATCCAAGACACGGAGGAGCCCGAGCACGCCCTCCGCAAGTCGCTGTCCGCCTTCGACCTCATGGTTTTCGGTGTCGGGGTCATCATCGGCACCGGCATCTTCGTCCTGACCGGGAAGGTCGCCCGGGATACGGCGGGCCCCGCGACCGCCCTCGCGTTCGTGGCCGCCGGCGTGGTGTGCGCCCTGGCGGCCCTGTGCTACGCCGAGTTCGCCTCGACGGTGCCGGTGGCCGGGTCCGCGTACACCTTCTCCTACGCCTCGCTCGGTGAGCTGCCCGCCTGGATCATCGGCTGGGACCTGATCCTGGAGTTCGCGCTCGGCACCGCCGTGGTCGCGGTCGGCTGGTCCGGCTATGTGCGCTCGCTGATGGACAACGCAGGGTGGCACCTGCCGAACGTGCTGGAAGGTCCCGACGCCCCGGACGGCGTATTCGACCTGCTCGCCTTCGTGCTCGTGCTGCTTCTGACGGCCATCCTGGTCGTCGGGATGAAGCTGTCCGCCCGGCTCACCGCGCTCGTCGTCCTGATCAAGCTGGCCGTGGTGCTGATCGTCATCATCGCCGGATCCTTCTTCATCCACGCCGACAACTACGACCCCTTCATCCCGAAGGCGCAGGGCCAGACCTCGGGGTCGGGGCTCGACGCACCTCTCATCCAGGTGATGTTCGGCTATGAGCCCACGTCCTTCGGCGTCCAGGGCATCTTCACCGCGGCCTCCGTGGTCTTCTTCGCGTTCATCGGCTTCGACATCGTGGCCACCACGGCCGAGGAGACCAGGAATCCGCAGCGCGACATGCCGCGCGGCATCCTCGGCTCCCTCCTCATCTGCACCGTGCTGTACGTCGCCGTGTCGGTCGTGGTCACCGGCATGCAGAACTACAAGCTGCTGACGGTGGACGCGCCGCTCGCCGACGCCTTCAAGTCGACCGGCCACCCCTGGTACGCGGGCCTGATCAGCTTCGGCGCCGCGGTCGGCCTCACCACGGTATGCATGATCCTGCTGCTCGGTCAGACCCGGGTGTTCTTCGCGATGAGCCGCGACGGGCTCCTTCCCAGGTTCTTCTCGAAGGTGCATCCGCACTTCTCGACGCCGTACCGCTCCACCGTCCTGCTCGGCTGCATCATCGCCGTCATCGCGGGCTTCACCAGCATCTCCGAGCTGGCGACGCTGGTGAACATCGGCACGCTCTTCGCGTTCGTCGTGGTCGCGATCGGCGTCATCGTCCTGCGCCGCACCCGCCCCGACCTGCACCGGGCCTTCCGCACCCCGTGGGTGCCGGCACTGCCGATCGTCTCGGTCGCCGCCTCCACGTGGCTGATGCTCAATCTGCCGTCCGAGACCTGGGTGCGGTTCGGCATCTGGATGGCGATCGGCTTCGTCGTCTACTTCGTCTACGGACGCTCCCACAGCCGCATGAGCGCCACCGAGCAGGCCTGAAACCGGTGCGGCCCGCCGGCCGTTACGCGGGTCGTACGGCGCGTGGGCCGACCACCGCCGTGCCCAGGGCCGCCACCCGCGCCCGCAGTTCCCGGTCCGCCGTCACCACCAGACACCGGCGGTCCGGCGCCCGCTCCCGCGCCAGCTCCACGATCCGGTCGTCCCCGCTGCCCGCCGCGGCCGCCACCCGTACCCCGGCCACCGGCTCGACCCCGCGCGCCGCCCCCTCCACCACCAGGACGATCTCCAGCGGCGCCCGGGTGGCCCAGTCCGGTACGCCGTCCCGTTCGGGCAGCCCTTGGCCGGCGCGCTCCGCCAGCCGGTCCCGCAGCCGCTCGGCCGCGCCGTGCCGGTCCCGCCACCAGCCGTCGGGAACCGACCCCACGACGTTCGCCGCGTCCACGATGATCAAAGGGACCTCTGTCGCCACGCGAAATATTATGGTCGGAATCGATCGGGAAAGGTTGGCGGCGATCCATGGCGTTGCGGATGCTCCGGGGCAACGACGGCCGGCTCACGGTGTACGCCCTGGTGGCGGGCGGCATCGCCCGCTGGACCGAGGTCGGGCCGGGCGGCCCCGAGTGGACCGGCCCCCAGCTCTTCGAGACTCCGGGGCTCACCGACATCGCCGTGGCCCAGGGCGCGGACGGCTACGCGCACCTCATCGGCCTACGCCGCAAGGCCGTGGGCGAGGAGCGCACCGACGTGGAACTCGTGCACGCCACCCAGTTCCAGACCGGCCGCCCCCTGACCGGCTGGCATTCGCTGGGCACCCCGCACCCCAAGGACTGGCGCAAGGCGCTGAAGGTCGGCGCCCCGACCGCCGCCGTCGACGCCTCGGGGGCCGTCCACGTCTTCGTACGCAACGCGGGGCGCGGGGTGAGCGCCCGGCGGCAGGACGCCAAGGGCAAGTGGGGCGGCTGGCTCGACCTCAAGGGCAAGGACCTGGTGGACGGGCTGTCCGCGACCGCGACCACCGACGGCCGCGTGGAGGTCTTCGCGCCCACCGAGGACGGCGCGCTGCGCTGGTACCAGCCGGAGCCCGGCGGTGCCCTCCAGCGCGGCGAGGACGTGACCGCGCGGCCCAGCCCCGGCTCGGTCTCGGCCGCGGAGAGCAGCCGGGACACCCTCACCCACTACTGGCGCGACCAGCGGACCGGCGCCGTGTGCGCGTATCGCCCGGGCGCCGGGACTACGGCGCCGCTCGGCGGGGAGACCGGCATCGGCCCGGTCGCGGTGGTCCGCGCCGAGATAGAGGGCCACGACTGCACACTGGTCGCCCAGCGCGACACCAGGACGGGCCGTCTCGCGGTCGCCGCGCACCCGAGCGAGGACGAGGCGGCCGGGGTGTGGTGGACCGCGACCGGCGAACCGGGCCTGGGGGAGCCCGCCTTGGCCCTGGACGCGTCCGACCGCGTGGTGCTGGCCGCGGTGGGCCCGGAGGGCGGGCTGCGGGTCGCCCGGCAGAAGACCACGGAGCCGGGGCTGGCGCTCCACGCCTGGCAGCGCGTCTGACGTGCCGACATGACGAACGGGCCGTATGGGAGACCCTCCCGTACGGCCCGTCGGGCGAACCGCGGCGTTACGCCGGGACGCTCGCCACGCCCTGAGCCAGGAACCGCTTGCCGTTCACCCGCTCCGAGACGCCCTCACGGTCCAGGTACGGCGTGATGCCGCCCAGGTGGAAGGGCCAGCCCGCGCCGGTGATCAGGCACAGGTCGATGTCCTGCGCCTCGGCGACGATGCCCTCGTCCAGCATCAGGCCGATCTCCTGGGCCACCGCGTCCAGCACCCGGGCACGGACCTGCTCCTCGGTCAGGACGACATCGCCCTGCTGGAGGAGGGCGGCGACCTCCGGGTCCAGCTCCGGCTTGCCGGAGTCGTAGACGTAGAAGCCGCGCTTGCCCGCCTCGACGACGGCCTTGAGGTTCGGCGAGACCGTGAAGCGGTCCGGGAACGCGCCGTTCAGGGTCTCCGAGACGTGCAGGCCGATCGCCGGGCCGACCAGCTCCAGCAGGACGAGCGGGGACATCGGCAGGCCCAGCGGCTCGACCGCCTTCTCCGCCGTCTCGACCGGAGTGCCCTCGTCGATGACGTTCTGGATCTCGCCCATGAAGCGGGTGAGGATGCGGTTGACCACGAACGCCGGGGCGTCCTTGACCAGCACCGCCGTCTTCTTCAGCGACTTGGCGACGGCGAAGGCCGTGGCCAGGGACGCGTCGTCGGTCTGCTCGCCGCGCACGATCTCCAGCAGCGGCAGGACCGCGACCGGGTTGAAGAAGTGGAAGCCCACGACCCGCTCGGGGTGCTTGAGCTTCGACGCCATCTCGGAGACCGACAGCGAGGAGGTGTTGGTGGCGAGGATGGCGTGCTCCGGCACGACCGCCTCGACCTCGGCGAACACCTTCTGCTTGACGCCCATCTCCTCGAAGACGGCCTCGATGACGAAGTCCGCGTCGCCGAAGGCGGCGGCCTTGTCCAGCGAGCCGGTCACGGCCGCCTTGAGGCGGTTCGCCTTGTCCTGGTTGATCCGGCCCTTGAGGAGCAGCTTGTCGATCTCGCCGTGGACGTAGGCGACGCCCTTGTCCACGCGCTCCTGGTCGATGTCGGTCAGGACGACCGGGACCTCGAGGCGGCGGAGGAAGAGCAGCGCCAGCTGAGAGGCCATCAGGCCCGCGCCGACGACGCCGACCTTGGTGACCGGGCGGGCCAGCGACTTGTCCGGCGCGCCGGCCGGGCGCTTGCCGCGCTTCTGCACCAGGTTGAAGGCGTAGATGCCGCTGCGCAGCTCGCCGCCCATGATCAGGTCCGCCAGCGCCTGGTCCTCGGCGTCGAAGCCCTGGCGCAGGTCGCCGTTCTTGGCGGCCGAGATGATGTCCAGCGCGCGGTAGGCGGCCGGGGCCGCGCCGTGCACCTTGGAGTCGGCGATGGCCCGGCCGCGCTCGACGGCCTGGTCCCACGCGTCACCGCGGTCGACCTCGGCGCGCACGACCTCGGTCTCGCCCTTGAGGACGGACGCGGTCCAGATCAGCGACTGCTCCAGGAAGTCGGCGCCCTCGAAGATCGCGTCCGCGATCCCGAGCTCGTGCACCTGCTTGCCCTTGAGCTGCCTGTTCTGGTTGAGGGAGTTCTCGATGATGACCGAGACCGCGCGGTCGGCGCCGATGAGGTTCGGCAGGACCGTGCAGCCGCCCCAGCCGGGGACGAGGCCGAGGAAGACCTCGGGCAGCGAGAAGGCGGGCACGGCCTTGGAGACGGTGCGGTAGGTGCAGTGCAGACCGACCTCGACGCCGCCGCCCATCGCCGCGCCGTTGTAGTACGCGAAGGTCGGCACGGCCAGTGCCGCCAGCCGCTTGAAGACGTCGTGGCCGCCCTTGCCGATGGCCAGCGCGTCCTCGTGGCGCCCCAGCAGCTCCACGCCCTTGAGGTCGGCGCCGACGGCGAAGATGAACGGCTTGCCGGTGATGCCGACGCCGACGATCTCGCCGTCCGCGGCCTCCTTCTCGACCTGGTCGAGGGCGGTGTTGAGGTGCGCCAGCGACTGCGGGCCGAAGGTGGTCGGCTTGGTGTGGTCGAAGCCGTTGTCCAGCGTGATGAGCGCGAAGCGCCCGGCGCCGGACGGCAGGTCGAGGTGGCGGACGTGGGCCTGGGTGACGACCTCGTCCGGGAAGAGCTCGGCGGCGCCCTTCAGAAGCTCAGCGGTGGTGCTCACTTGCCCTCCCAGTGGGGGTTCTCCCAGATCACGGTGGCGCCCATGCCGAAGCCGACGCACATGGTCGTCAGGCCGTAGCGGACGTTCGGCTGCTCCTCGAACTGGCGGGCCAGCTGCGTCATCAGACGGACGCCGGAGGAGGCCAGCGGGTGGCCGAAGGCGATCGCGCCGCCGTACTGGTTCACGCGGGCGTCGTCGTCGGCGATGCCGTAGTGCTCCAGGAAGGCCAGCACCTGCACGGCGAAGGCCTCGTTGATCTCGAACAGGCCGATGTCGGAGATCGCCAGGCCGGCCTGCGCCAGGGCCTTCTCGGTGGCCGGGATCGGGCCGTAGCCCATGACCTCCGGCTCCACGCCGGCGAAGGCGTACGACACCAGGCGCATCTTGACCGGGAGGTTGTTCTCGCGGGCGAAGTCCTCGGAGGCGATCAGCGAGGCGGTGGCGCCGTCGTTGAGGCCGGCGGCGTTGCCCGCGGTGACCCGGCCGTGCGGACGGAACGGCGTCTTGAGGTTCGCCAGGTTCTCCAGCGTGGTGCCCGGGCGCATCGGCTCGTCGGCGGTGACCAGGCCCCAGCCGGTCTCGCCCGCCTCCGGGTTGGTACGGCGCACCGAGATCGGGACCAGGTCCTGCTGGATCTTGCCGTTGGCGTACGCCTTGGCGGCCTTCTCCTGCGAGCGCACGGCGTACTCGTCGGCGCGCTGCTTGGTGATGGTCGGGTAGCGGTCGTGCAGGTTCTCCGCCGTCATGCCCATGAACAGGGCGGACTGGTCGACCAGCTTCTCCGAGACGAAGCGCGGGTTCGGGTCCACGCCCTCGCCCATCGGGTGGCGGCCCATGTGCTCGACACCGCCCGCGATGGCGACGTCGTACGCGCCGAAGGCCACGGAGCCGGCGACCGAGGTGACGGCCGTGAGCGCGCCGGCGCACATGCGGTCGATCGAGTAGCCCGGGACGGACTGCGGCAGGCCGGCGAGGATGCCCGCGGTGCGGCCCAGGGTCAGGCCCTGGTCGCCGATCTGCGTGGTCGCGGCGATGGCGACCTCGTCGATCTTCTTGGGGTCGAGGTCCGGGTTGCGGCGCAGCAGCTCCCGGATCGCCTTCACGACGAGGTCGTCGGCGCGGGTCTCGTGGTAGATGCCCTTCGGGCCCGCCTTGCCGAACGGGGTGCGGACGCCGTCGACGAAGACGACGTCCCTAGCGGTACGAGGCACGTTGGCTCTCCTCCAGGTGCGGGATGGCACTGCTGCGGGCACGCGCTTGGCGTGCCTCCACGCCGCTCATGCTACTTGTGGGTAACCAAGCTGCACAGTCCTCCGCGCCCAAGCGGTGAAGGTCACAATGCGCGCGTTCCGCGACCGGGGGCCGGCACCCCGGAGCCCCGGTGCCGGGCGTCAGCCGGAGGTCGCCTTCAGAGCCGTCACCAGTACCGGCGTGACCTGCTCGACCTGCCACGGCCTGGCGCCGTGACCGGACAGCGCGGCCGCGATGTTCTCGGGCGTCGCCTCTGCCGGCGGCTCCCAGCACAGTCGGCGCACCGTGTCCGGGGCGATCAGGTTCTCCTGCGGCATGCTGAGCCGCTCGGCCAGCCGGGTCACCGCCGTACGGGCGGCGGAGAGCCGCGCCGCCGCGGCCGGGTCCTTGTCCGCCCAGGCGCGCGGCGGCGGCGGGCCGGTCAGCGGCTGGCCGGGCTGCGGCAGCTCCGCGTCCGGCAGCGCCCGCGCCCGGTCGATCGCCTCCTGCCACTGCTCCAGCTGGCGACGGCTCGTACGGTGGCCGAAGCCGTTCAGCGCGGCCAGCGCGCGGGAGGTGGACGGCAGCGCCAGGGCGGCCTCGACGATCGCCGCGTCGCTGAGCACCTTGCCGGGCGAGACGTCCCGGCGCTGGGCGATCCGGTCGCGGGCCGTCCACAGCTCGCGCACCACGGCCATCTGCCGGCGCCGGCGGACCTTGTGCATCCCCGACGTGCGCCGCCACGGGTCCTTGCGGGGCGGGGCGGGCGGGGCGGCGGCGATCGCCGCGAACTCCTGGTGCGCCCAGTCCAACTTGCCCTGCCGCGCCAGCTCCTCCTCCAGCGCGTCCCGCAGGTCGACCAGCAGCTCCACGTCCAGGGCGGCGTACCGCAGCCAGGGCTCGGGCAGCGGGCGGGTGGACCAGTCGACGGCGGAGTGGCCCTTCTCCAGGGCGTAGCCGAGGACGTTCTCCACCATGGCGCCCAGGCCCACGCGCGCGAACCCGGCGAGCCGGCCGGCCAGCTCGGTGTCGAAGAGGCGGTCGGGAACCATGCCTATGTCGCGCAGGCAGGGCAGGTCCTGGGTGGCGGCGTGCAGCACCCACTCGGTGCCGGAGAGCGCGGTGCCCAGGGTGGTGAGGTCGGGGCAGCCGACGGGGTCGATCAGGGCGGTGCCCGCCCCGGCCCGGCGCAGCTGCACCAGATAGGCGCGCTGTCCGTAGCGGTAGCCCGAGGCCCGCTCGGCGTCCACGGCGACCGGGCCGTGCCCGGCGGCGAACGCCGCCACCACGGCGTCCAGGTCCTCGGGTTCCGCGACGACGGGAGGGACGCCCTCGCGCGGTTCCAGCAAGGGGACCGGCGCCGGCGGGAGGTCGGCCGGGGGAGCGCCCCCAGGGGTTCGCAGTGTCGTCTCTGCTGCGGTCTCTTGGGCGTCGGTCACCCCTCAAGGGTATCTGTGCGCGAGCGGAATGCAGGGCGCCCGCCGACGGAACGTTCCGTCGGCGGGCGCCCTGGAGGAGGAGAAGAGGGGTGTGGAGGGGGAAAGGGGGGTGTCGGCGATATCGGGGATGCCGGAATGTCAGGGATGGTCAGTGGATGATGCCCGTGCGCAGGGCGACGGCGACCATTCCGGCCCGGTCGCCGGTGCCCAGCTTGCGGGCGATCCGCGCCAGGTGGCTCTTGACCGTCAGCGCGGACAGGCCCATCGAGACGCCGATGGCCTTGTTGGACTGGCCCTCCGCAACCAGCCGCAGCACCTCGACCTCGCGACCGGACAGCTCGCGGTAGCCACCGGGGTGGCCTGGTGCGCCGGGCGGTCGGCGGTGCAACCGGGCGGCCGCGGCGCCGATCGGCGCGGCTCCGGGGCGGCCGGGCAGCCCCAGGTTGGTGCGGGTGCCGGTGACGACGTAGCCCTTGACGCCGCCGGCGAGCGCGTTGCGTACGGCGCCGATGTCGTCGGCGGCGGACAGTGCCAGTCCGTTGGGCCAGCCCGCGGCGCGGGTTTCGGACAGCAGGGTGAGGCCGGAGCCGTCGGGGAGGTGGACGTCGGCGACGCAGATGTCGCGCGGGTTGGCGATCCGGGGGCGGGCTTCGGCGATCGATGACGCCTCGATGACGTCGCGTACGCCCAGCGCCCACAGATGGCGGGTGACGGTGGAGCGCACACGCGGGTCGGCGACGACCACCATGGCCGTCGGCTTGTTCGGGCGGTAGGCGACCAGGCTGGACGGTTGCTCAAGGAGAACAGACACCAGGCCTCCTGGAGGGGAGAGGAGATGGGTCGGGACGGTCAATCTGGTCCTTCGGCACCCATCTGGCCCGGCTTTAGAGAATGATCACGATCGAGTGAGTAACAATTCGGACAATTCGGATGGCTGCTCGATCGAGAGGGATCCCTTCCGATCAGCGGTCGCCGGAACGGCCGACGCCGATCCGGCGGGGGTGCGCTGATCGAGGGGAGTCGGCGGTCCGCAGCCGGTCAGCGGGAGCGCGGTCCGCGCCGCTGCGGCAGGGAGACCACGCCCGGGTCCGTTCCGCCCGCCGGGGGCAGGCCCGCGATCTGGCACAGCAGGTCGCACCAGGCCGCCAGGTGCGCCCCGGTGTCCGGCACCCCGGCCGCGTCCGACGGCGTCCAGGAGGCCCGGATCTCGATCCGCGTCGACGGCTCGCGGCCCGCCAGCCCGCCGAAGTGATGCGAACTCGCCAGGGTCACCGTGCCGCTCGGCTCCCCGTACTCCACCTCACGCGCCTGGAGCGCCCCGGTCAGCCAGGACCAGCACACCTCCGGAAGCAGCGGGTCCGCCGCCATCTCCGGCTCCAGGTCCGCGTGCACCAGCGTCACCAGCCGGAAGGTGCCGCGCCAGGCGTCATGCCCCGCCGGGTCGTGCAGCAGGATCAGCCGCCCGTCGGCCAGCTCCTCCTCCTCGCCGTCCCCGGCGTCCACGGCGACCACCGCCTCCAACGCGTACGAGAACGGCGCCAGTCGGCGTGGCGCGGGGGTGGGCTCCAGCTCCACCTCGGCCCTCGGCTGCACCCCGCGCAGTCCGGCAACCGCGTGCCGGAACGCCAGCGGGGCGCCGCCCTGACCATCCGTGCCGTCCGCACCGTCCGCACCGTCCGCGAGATGTCCCTGAGCCGCTGCCATGCTCGGAAGACTAGGCCGTGGCGCGCCGTACGGGACGTAGGGACACCCGGGTTGTCGGGTCACTCGTTCGGCCCGATTCCGCTCCCGTGCGAAGATTTACCGCATGAGCCTCTCCGACCGGCCGACGGGCCAGCAGCAGCACGGCAACAGCGCGGCGTCCGCCGCGCGGGATTCAGCTTTCCTGCGGGCCTGCCGGCGCGAGCCCGTACCCCATACGCCGGTGTGGTTCATGCGCCAGGCCGGACGCTCCCTGCCGGAGTACCGCGAGGTCCGCCAGGGCACCGCGATGCTCGACTCCTGCATGCGGCCGGACCTCGTCACCGAGATCACCCTCCAGCCGGTGCGCCGCCACAACGTGGACGCCGCGATCTTCTTCAGCGACATCGTCGTCCCGCTCAAGGCCATCGGCGTCGACCTCGACATCAAGCCCGGCGTGGGCCCGGTCATCGCGCAGCCGATCCGCACCCGCGCCGATCTCGACCGGCTCCGGATGCTGGAACCGGACGATGTGAAGTACGTCACCGAGGCCATCGGCATGCTCGTCGGCGAGCTGGGCACCACCCCGCTCATCGGCTTCGCGGGCGCGCCGTTCACCCTCGCCAGCTACCTCGTCGAGGGCGGCCCCTCCCGCAACCACGAGCACACCAAGGCGCTCATGTACGGCGAGCCGGAGCTGTGGGCCGACCTGCTGGACCGCCTCGCGGACATCACCTCGGCGTTCCTGAAGGTGCAGATCGAGGCGGGTGCCTCCGCCGTCCAGCTCTTCGACTCCTGGGTCGGCGCGCTCGCGCCCGCCGACTACCGCCGCAGCGTCATGCCCGCCTCCGAGAAGGTCTTCGCCGCGGTGGCTCCGTACGAGGTGCCGCGCATCCACTTCGGCGTCGGCACGGGCGAACTCCTCGGGCTGATGGGCGAGGCGGGCGCGGACGTCGTCGGCGTCGACTGGCGGGTGCCGCTGGACGAGGCCGCCCGCCGGGTGGGCCCCGGGAAGGCGCTCCAGGGCAACCTCGACCCGGCGGTGCTCTTCGCGTCGCGCGAGGCCGTGGAGGACAAGACCCGCGAGGTGCTCGACGCGGCGACCGGACTCGAAGGCCACATCTTCAACCTCGGCCACGGCGTGCTGCCGGACACCGACCCGGACGCGCTGACCCGGCTCGTGGAGTACGTGCACACGCGCACCGCGCGCTGACCGTAGCCCGGACCCGCCTCCGGGCGGGACCGTCCCCTGGGCTCGCGCCTTCGGGCGGGCGGCGCGTCCGGCGGCTCAGCGTTCCAGGACCAGGGCCTCGCCCTGCCCGACCCCGATGCACAGCGTGGCGACGCCGGTGCCGGAACCGCGCGCCGCGAGCTGGTGCGCGACGGCCCCGGCCAGCCGCGCCCCGGAAGCGCCCAACGGGTGGCCGATGGCGATCGCGCCGCCGCGCGGGTTGACGATCGCCGGGTCGAGTTCCGGCCATTCGGCCAGGCAGCCGAGTGCCTGGGCGGCGAACGCCTCGTTCAGCTCGACCGTCGCCAGATCGGCGAACGAACGGCCCGCCTTGGCGAGCGCGCGGTGCACCGCCTCGACCGGGCCGAGGCCGAAGAACTGCGGCTCGATACCGGTGACCGCGCGGGCGCCGATCCGGGCGAGCGGTTCGCGGCCGGTGGCCCGCAGCCCTTCCTCGTCGCACAGCAGCAGGGCGGCCGCCCCGTCGTTGAGCGGCGAGGAGTTCCCGGCGGTGACCGTGCCGCCCTTGCGGAAGACCGGCTTCAGCCCGCCCAGGGCCTCCATCGAGGTGCTGTCCCGGATGGTCTCGTCGCGCACCAGGTCGGTGTCCGGGCAGGCGACGACCTCGGCGTCGTAGGCGCCGTCCTGCCAGGCGCGGGCCGCCTTGCGGTGGCTGTCGAGCGCGAACGCGTCCTGCGCCTCGCGGGTGATGCCGTGCTTGTCGGCGATGAGCTCGGCGCCCTCGCCCAGGGCCACCGTCCACTCCGGCGGCATGGCCGGGTTGGTCATCCGCCAGCCCAAGGTGGTGGAGTACAGCTCCTGGTGCCCGGCGGGGAAGGCCCGCTCGGGCTTGGGGAGCACCCACGGGGCGCGCGACATCGACTCGACACCGCCGGCCAGCGCGATGTGGGCGTCGCCGACGGCGATCGCGCGGGCGGCCTGGACGACCGACTCGAGTCCGGAGGCGCAGAGTCGGTTGACGGTCGTGCCGGGCACCGACACCGGGAGCCCGGCGAGCAGCACGGCCATCCGGGCGACGTCGCGGTTCTCCTCGCCGGCCCCGTTGGCGTTGCCGAAGTACACGTCGTCGATGCGGGCCGGGTCGAGGGCGGGCGTGCGGGCGACCAGGCTCCGCACGACGTGGGCGGCCAGGTCGTCCGGACGCACCCCGGACAGCCCGCCGCCGTACTTCCCCACCGGCGTGCGGACGGCGTCGACGACGTACACGTCCCGAATGCGGTCGCTCATGCTGGCCTCGAACCTCTTCCCCGGGTGTCCCGAACGATTGATCGGTCGGTGCGAGTCTCGGCCCGGCGTTCGCGGGGTGTCAATGGGGTGACCGGGGTGCGGAGGGCGTTTGAGAAGGTGGAGCCATGAACGCACAGGGGAGCGCAGGGACAGCCCGCGTCGTCGTCATCGGCGGTGGGATCTCCGGGCTGGCGGCCGCCCACCGGCTGCTGGCGGGTGGTGCCCGGGTGACCGTGCTGGAGGGCTCGGCGCGGCTGGGCGGCAAGCTGTACGCGGGCGAGATCGCGGGGCTGCCCGTCGACCTCGGGGCCGAGTCGATCCTCGCGCGGCGGCCGGAGGCGGTCGAGCTGGCACGGGCGGCCGGAATCGGTGAGCGGTTGCAGCCGCCGGCGACGACCAGCGCCAAGGTGTGGACGCGCGGCGGGCTGCGGCCCATGCCCAAGGGGCACGTCATGGGCGTACCCGGCGATCTGGCGCCGCTCGCCGCCTCGGGGGTGCTCTCGGACGACGGGCTCGCCCGCATCGCGCGTGAAGTGGAGCTGGCGCGCCCGGAACTCGGCGACGACGTCGCGATCGGCGAGTTCGTCGCGGCCCGCTTCGGCCGGGAGGTCGTGGACCGGCTGGTGGAGCCGCTGCTGGGCGGGGTGTACGCGGGCGACGCCTACCGCATCTCGATGCGCGCCGCCGTGCCGCAGCTGTTCGCGGCGGCCCGTACGCACGGTTCGCTGACCGAGGCCGTCCGCGCCGTGCAGCGGCGGGGGCAGGCGGCCGCGCAGCAGCAGGGTGAGCCGGTCTTCACCGGCATCGCCGGGGGCGTGGGGCGGCTGCCGGAGGCCGTCGCCGACGCCGTACGGGCGGCGGGTGGCGAGATCCGTACCGGCACGCCCGTCGACGAGCTGCGGCGCGGGACCGCGGGCGCGCTCCCGGCGGGGGGCGGCCTGGCGGCGGGTTCCGGTGGGGCGGGCGGCACCCAGGGTGCCGTGCGGACGGATCGCACCGGGGACGCGCACGGGCGATACGCGGACGGCAGCGGAGTCGCGCACGGGAACCGCGCGGGCGGCGGGTGGACGGTCGTCGCCGGCGGCGAGGTGCTCACCGCCGACGCCGTGGTGCTCGCGGTCCCGGCGCCCGCCGCGGCCCGGCTCCTGGGCGCCGACGCGCCGGGCGCCGCGGCCGAGTTGGCCACCGTCGACTACGCCTCGATGGCGCTGGTCACCATGGCGTTCCGGCGGGCGGAGCTGCCCGCGCTCCCGGACGGCAGCGGGTTCCTCGTGCCGCCCGTGGACGGCCGCCGGATCAAGGCGTCCACCTTCTCCAGCCAGAAGTGGGGCTGGGTCCGGAATGCCGACCCGGACCTCTTCGTCCTCCGTACCTCGATCGGGCGGTTCGAGGACGACGAGGACCTGACGCGCGACGACGCCGATCTGGTGGGGATCTCGCTCGCCGACCTCGGGGCGGCGGTCGGTCTCGACGCCCGCCCCGTGGCGACCCGGGTGACCCGGTGGGACCGCGGACTGCCGCAGTACCCCGTCGGCCACCTCGACCGCGTCGCCCGGATCCGCGAGCAGGTCGCGAAGCTGCCGGGCCTGCGGGTGTGCGGCGCCGTCTACGACGGTGTGGGCATCCCCGCCTGCATCGCGAGCGCCTGGCGGGCGGCCGACGAGCTGCTGGCCACCCTGCCGCCGGGCGCCGCGGGCGGCGCGCGAGAATAGACCACATGACTGCTCCTGAGACCGCGACACCAGCCAAGGCCCCGAACGCCGGCAAGAAGGCCAAGGACCTCAACGAGGTCATCCGCTACACCCTGTGGTCGGTTTTCAAGCTGCGTGACGTGCTCCCCGAGGACCGCACCGGCTACGCCGACGAGGTGACGGAGCTGTTCGAGCAGCTCGCCGCGAAGGACGTCACCGTGCGCGGCACCTATGACCTGTCCGGGATGCGGGCCGACGCGGACGTCATGATCTGGTGGCACTCCGAGACCTCCGACGCGCTCCAGGAGGCGTACAGCCGCTTCCGCCGCACGAAGCTGGGCCGCGCCCTGGAGCCGGTCTGGTCGAACATGGCGCTGCACCGGCCCGCGGAGTTCAACAAGTCGCACATCCCGGCCTTCCTGGCCGACGAGGTCGCCCGCGACTACGTGAGCGTCTACCCCTTCGTGCGGTCCTACGACTGGTACCTGCTGCCCGACGAGGACCGCCGCCGGATGCTCGCCGACCACGGCAAGATGGCCCGCGGCTTCCCGGACGTGCGGGCCAACACCGTCGCGTCGTTCTCGCTGGGCGACTACGAGTGGATCCTCGCCTTCGAGGCCGACGAGCTGTACCGCATCGTCGACCTCATGCGGCACCTGCGCGCGTCCGAGGCGCGCCGCCACGTGCGGGAGGAAGTCCCGTTCTTCACGGGGCGGCGCAAGTCGGTGGGCGACCTGATCGCGGGCCTGGCCTGAGCCTCACGATCCTGGCCTGAGCCTCACGGGCTTGGCCTTAGCCTCACGGGCCTGGCCCGGGCCCTACGGGCCAGGCCCGATCCTCTCAGGGCACCCGGGGCACCATCGCGCGGGTGGCGCGGGGCTTGCCGTCCGTCGGCTTCGGCTCGCCGCGGCCCGCGCAGGACGCGTCCGAGCGCGGCGTCCGTCCGGTCAGCAGATACCTGTCGACGTGGGCGTTGACGCAGCCGTTCGGGCCGCCCGCGATGCCGTGGGTGCCCGCGTCCCGCTCCGTGACCAGCACCGAACCGGGCAGCCGCCGGTGCAACTCCAGCGCCCCGGAGTACGGGGTGGCGGCGTCCCGCTCGGCGGCCAGCAGCAGCACCGGCGCCAGCTCGCCCCGCTCGGCGCCCACGTCGACGGGCTGCTGCCGCGGGACGGGCCAGTACGCGCACGGCAGGTTCATCCAGGCGTTGTCCCATGTCTCGAACGGCGCCCGGCGGGCGAGTGCGGTGTTGTCGTGGTCCCAGACCCACCACTGGTCGGGCCAGGGCGCGTCGTTGCACTCCACGGCCGTGTAGACCGCGTTGCCGTTCTCGTCGGCCTTGGCCTGCGCCGGGTCGGGCATGGCCAGCTTGACCAGAGGTTTGGCGTTGCCGTGCAGGAAAGCGGCCAGGGCGTGCGCGCTGGGGTCCCAGTAGCCGTCGTGGTAGCCGACCCGCAGGAACGCGGCGTGCAGCTGGCCGGTGCCGACCTTGCCGCCCGCGGGTGCCCGGTCCAGCTCCCGGCGGATCTTGTCGTACGACGCCTGCACCTGACCGGGAGTGCGGCCCAGGTGGTAGATCGCGTGGTGGGCGGCGACCCAGCGGCGCCAGTCGGCCCACCGCCGCTCGAACGCGAGCGACTGGTGCAGGTTGGCCGAGTACCAGATCTGGTGCGGGGCGGGGTCGACGATGCTGTCGAACACCATGCGGCGCACATGCCCGGGGAAGAGCGTGGCGTAGACGGCGCCGAAGTACGTGCCGTAGGAGGCGCCCAGGAAGTTCAGCCGCTTCTCGCCGAGCGCCGCCCGCAGTACGTCGAGGTCGCGCGCGTTGTTGAGAGTCGTGTAGTGCGGGAGGGTGGCGCCGGCCTTGCGGAGGCAGCCCTGGGCGTAGCGCTGGGCCTTCACGATCATCCGCCGCTTGAACTCGGCGGAGGGGCGGCTGGGCGAGCTGGTGGGAGCCTTGGCGAACTCCGCCGGGTTCTGGCAGGACAGCGGCCCGGACCGGCCGACGCCGCGCGGGGCGTAGCCGACGAAGTCGTACGCCTTGGCCAGCTTCCGGTACGGAGCCTCGGCCGCGTACGCCGGAAAGCGCATTCCCGAACCGCCGGGGCCGCCGGGGTTGTAGACGAGCGCGCCTTGGTGGCGCTTCTTCGGGCCGGTGGCGCGGGCGCGGCTGACGGTCAGTGAGATCTTCTGGCCGTCCGGGTCGGCGTAGTCCAGCGGCACGGCCACGGTGCCGCACTCGACCGGCGAGGGCAGCCGCTCCACGCGGGGGCAGCGGTGGAAGGCGATGCCACGGTCGGCGGCGCGTTGCGCGGCGACGGTCACGCCGTACGCCTCGGCGGCACCACCTGGTGGGGAAGAGGCGGCGCCGGTCGCCGGGGTGACGGTGAGTGCGGTCATGGCCAACGATCCGAGGACGCCGTACAGCGCTACTGCTCTCACAAAGACATCCCTTCATATGTTTCTCAACAAAAGGGATATTTGGCCCGGCGGTTGAAGAAGTAAAGCACCAGGTCGAAGTGTCGGGCCGATGCACCTCGTGCGCCCCCGTCGACGCGCCCGTCCCCTCAGTGCGCCCGCCGCCCGCCCCGCAGTGCCGCGCGGAGCGCCGGATCGGCCGGCGTGCTTCGGATCCCCGGGACGCGGGTGCGGTACGGGCGCCGGGCATGCCGGGACGCGGTGCGGTCACGTCCCGGGTCCCGGGCAGGGGCGCGGCGGGTGGTCACGAGCCGCCGCCGCAGCCGCCTCCCCCGCAGCCGCCGCCTCCGCCGCAGCCTCCTCCGCCTCCGCCGCCATCCGATCCTCCGCCGCCGCAGGACGCGCTCGTACCGCACGAGCCGCCGCCCGACCCCGAATCCGTGGAACCGCACCACGACGGCTCCTCGGAGTCGCCCGAGCACGCCGACCCCGAGTCGCCGCCGCCCGAGCCGGACGAGCCGCCCGAGCCGGACGAGGAAGACGCCGCCGACCTCTGGGCCCGCTCCGCCGCCAGCAACTCCTCCTGGAGCAGCGGGTCCGCGCTCAGCGCCGCCGCGCCGCCCAGCGCCACGGCGACCGCCACCGACGCCGCCGGATCGGCCCCACCGCCTCCGCCGGCCGAACGCCGGGCACGGCGCCCGCTCTCCGGCGGAAGCCCGGCGCCGCGCCGGTACGCCGTCAGGGCCCGCTTGCCCGCCGCCGTGACCCGGCGGCGCGAGAGCTGCGCGCAGATCGCGCCGACCATGAGCCCCGCGAACAGCCCCGGCAGCACCGTGAAGATCGTCGCCGGCCCGAAGGCGTCACCACCCTGCATGATCGCCAGCGCGATGAACGCCCAGCACACGACCGTCAGCGCGTGGGCCGCCCGCCGCCAGCGACGTGCCGTCGCGGGCCGCACCATCAGCCCGCGTTCCGCGAGCCGGTCGCCGATCCCCTGGACCTCGGCGCTGCGCATCAGCGCCGTACGCAGCCTCGCCAGGGCGCCGTGCGGGGCACGGGCGTGCGCGTCGAGCAGAGCGTGCTCGACGCGGTTGCGGGCCACCGGGCGCAGCACGGCCACCACCCCGGGTGCGCCGACCGCGAGCCTGTTGTCCTCGCACATGGCGGCGATCGCGGTGTCGGCCACCCGGCCGGGGCCGCCCGTGAGGAACGCCGCCTCCATCACGTCGTGCGCCCGTGCGCCCGTCGTCAGCGCCGCGGACACCTTGCGGGACGCCGCCGTACCCGCCACGACCGCCAGCGACCCGCAGCCGACCACTCCGTACACCACCGGAACCAAGGCGCTCATGCCGCCCTCCGGCCGCGCAGGGCGAGCCGCGCGGCGCGCGCGAGGCGGGCGACCCGGCCGGACGACAGGGGCGCGGGCCCCGAACGCTCCCGCCACCATTCGGCGAGCTGCCGCCGCACCGCCGGGTCCAGCGGTCCACGCGGTCCGCCGGTGGCCAGCAGGTGCTCGGTGAACGCGAGGGCGTCGCGGCGGTAGCCGCCGGTCATCGGGTGGGTGCCCGCGTACCGCAGGAACGCGGACCGGAAACCGTCCCCCAGGATCCGCGGCAGCTCCGGGGCGACCTTCGCGACGACTCCGGCGCGCTTCACCACCAGCGCCCGGTGCTGCACGCGCAGCCGCCGCCGGTCGAAGCCCTCGGGGGCCGGGGTCCCGGCCACGAGCGCGGACAGCAGAGCGGTCTGCGCGAGCGCGAGCCGCGCCCGCGCGGCGTCGGCCCCGGTCCCGTCCGCGATGACGTCAGCGGTCTCGACCGTGATGACGTCCGCGTTCCTGTCCGCGATGACGTCCGCGGTCCCGGGCGGGGCCTCGGCCGACGCCACGGCGACACCGCTGCCCGCCACCCCGCCTCCGCCCTCGTCCCCGTCCGCGGTCTCGTCGGCGGGATCGTACGGCTCCGGCCGTCCCACCGCCGTACGGTGCGCCGCGGCTTCGGCGACAGCCGTCGCGGCCGCCGGGACGGCCTCATGCGCCCTCCGCGGCTGGCGCGGGATCGCGACCGCCGTGCGATCCGCGCGCGTCGCCACGGCGACCGCCGACCGCGTCCGGCCCTCCGGCGCGTCCGGTAGCGCAGCGCCGGCACGTGCCGCACCCGCCTCCGCCGCACCGGTCCCGGCCGCCTCCGCCTCCCCCGCACCGGTCCCGGCCGCGCCGGCGTGAGCCACTCCGTCCGCCGCGGATCCGGCTCCCACCGCACCCGCCTCCGCCGCCGTCCACGCCGCCCGTACCGCCGCCGTCAGCGCCGCGCGTTCCGTCACCGAGCGGATCTCGTCCAGTTCGGCGGCGAGTTCCTCGAAGGCCGGGAAGTCCTCGTCGCGCTCCAGCAGCACGCCCGAAGGCGTCGTGCGCGCGCACAGCTCGGCGAGGACGTCCAGTACCGACCGGGGGACCGGGTGGGCGTGGCTGTCGTGCCACACGCCGTCCCGCTCCACGCCGCCCGCCACGTGCACGTACGCCAGCGCGGACAGCGGCAGCGCGTCGAGGGCCGCGACCGGGTCCTCGCCCCGGTTGACGTGGTTCGTGTGCAGGTTGGCGACGTCGATGAGCAGCCGTACCCCCGTACGCTCCACCAGCTCGGTGAGGAACTGCCCCTCCGTCAGCTCCTCGCCTGGCCAGGAGATCAGCGCCGCGATGTTCTCCAGCGCGAGCGGCACCGGCAGCGCGTCCTGGGCGATCCGCACATTGGCGCACAGCACGTCCAGCGCCTCGCGGGTGCGCGGCACCGGCAGCAGATGTCCGGCCTCGATGCGCGGCGACGCCGTCAGCGGCCCGCCGGCCCGTACGAACGCGATGTGCTCGGTCACCAGCGGGGCGCCCAGCGCCTCCGCCCGCTCGGCGAGTGCCGCCAGCCGCTCGCGGTCCGGCGGTTCCGCGCCGCCGAGCCCGAGCGAGACCCCGTGCGGCACGACGGTCGTCCCCCGTTCCCGCAGCTGCCGCAGGGCGTCCGGAAGGTGGCCGGGGCAGATGTTCTCCGCCACGACCTCGACCCAGTCGATCCCGGGCAGCCTGGCTATGTCCTCGGCGATCTCCGGCCGCCAGCCGATCCCGGTTCCAAGACGACGCACCGTGATTCCCCCTCTCACTATGTGCGGGAGTCATGACCCCCCTGAGACGGGACGAATCCTGGGGCCGCGCGGTTCAGAGCTTCATTTGAGCTTCGTCCAGGTGCGGGGCCCGCGTCGTGCCGTGGCCCCACTGCCACGGACTCGGGGGTCTGGTGCGACAGACGTTCGGAAGGGGGCATAGGGTACGTGTCGTCTTGGGGGGATGGGGATCAGAGCTCGTGCCGCGCCGACGCGCGGAGCGTGGGGGCAGAACGTGCTGGGCAACATCGACTCCGGTCACAGGGACCGGCGTAACCGACACCGCCGTCGGCCTCCGGCGGCGGCCAGGACATGGGCCGTGCGCCGCTTGGCGTTCCGCCGCTGGGCGTTCCGGCGCCTGCGGCTGGACTACCCGCGGGCGAACCGGAGCGGAGTCCGGCGCTGGCTGCCGTCGTGGCGGCAGACCGCGCTGGTCTTCCTGCTCTGCTTCGGCAGTCTCCTCAGCGCCCTCAGCTATGTGTACTGGAAGACGGAGATCCCCGAGAATCTCAACGAGTTCGCGACCCAGCAGGACAACGTCTATTACTGGGCCGACGGTACGGAAATGGCGCGGACCGGCCCGGTCAACCGGCAGGACATCGCCCTGGACAAGGTGCCGGAGAAGGTGCAGTGGGCGGTGCTGGCGGCCGAGAACGCGAGTTTCTACTCGGACAGCGGGATCTCCCCGTCCGGACTGGTGCGCGCCGTTTCCAAGATGGTGACCGGCGGGGAGACCCAGGGCGGTTCCACCATCACCCAGCAGTATGTGAAGAACGCGTATCTGAACCAGAAGCAGACGTTCTCCCGCAAGCTCACCGAGATGTTCATCGCCATGAAGCTGGACGACAAGCTGAGCAAGGAGGAGATCCTTGAGGGCTATCTCAACACCAGCTGGTTCGGGCGCGGTACGTACGGAATCCAGCGGGCCGCCAACGCCTATTACGGCAAGAACGTCTCCGAACTGAATGTGAGCGAGGGGGCCTTCCTCGCCTCGCTGCTCAAGGGCGCCGGAACCCTCGACCCGGCGGTGAGCCGGGCCGGCCACCGGCGGGCGGTGGAGCGCTGGGAATGGGTCCTGGACCGGATGGTGAAGATCGGCAAGCTGTCCAAGAAGGAACGGGCCCGCTACACGCGGTTCCCCGAGCCGATCGCACCGCCCAAGCAGGTCGGCCTCAGCGGCCAGACCGGCTATCTGGTCGAGACCGCGAGGGCGTTCGTCAGCTCCCACACGGACATCTCCGACGCCGAGTTCGACCTGGGCGGCTACCAGATCCACACCACCTTCGAGAAGCCGCGCGTCGAAGCGCTCGAGAAGGCGGTGGACGCCACGCTCGGCGGACTCGACCCCAAGGCGCGGGCCGCGGACCGGAACGTGCGGGTCGGCGCCGCCTCCGTCGCGCCCGACGGCCGGATCACCGCCCTCTACGGCGGCCCCGACTACCTGGAACAGGGCTTCAACGACGCCAACGCCTCCAACGTCCCCGCCGGCACGGTCTTCACGCCGTTCGTGTACGCGGCCGCACTGCGCGACGGGGTGCTGCGCGAGCGCGAGGGCGAGCGTGTCCCCGTCTCCCCGGAGACGGTGTACGACGGTGACGACAAGGTGGCCGTCCACACCCCCGAGGGGCCGTACTGGGACCGCGGCGGAAAGATCGTGCGCGGGTCCAACGACGGCGGCCGCTCCTGGGGGCAGGTGACCCTCCGCAAGGCCGTGGAGGACTCCATCAACACCCCGATGATCCAGCTCGGCATGGACGTCGGCCTGGACCGGGTGCGGCGGGCGTCGGTGGACGCGGGCCTGCTGCCCAGCAGTTTCGGCGGTCCGCGGGTGCCGGTGTTCTCCCTCGGCACGGCCACCCCCAGCGCCATCCGGATGGCCAGCGCGTACGGCACGTTCGCCGCCGGCGGCGTCCACGCCTCCCCGTACTCGGTGGCCTCCCTCGCCCGCAACGGCGACGAGGTGACGATGGAGGCCTCGCCCAAGGCGCGGGCGTTCAGCTCCGAGGTCGCCGGCGAGGTCAGCGAAGCGCTCCAAGGGGCGGTACGGCAGGGCAGCGCGCGGCAGGCGGCCGCCGCCGGGCCGGATGTCGCGGGCAAGACCGGCACGGAGCAGGACAACAAGTCGGCGTGGTTCGCCGGATACACCGACACGCTGTCGACGGCCGTCTCCGTGTCCCGGCTGGACCCCAAGTCCCAGGAACTGCTGCCGCTGACCGGGCTGGGCGGGGCGGACCCGTCCCGGACCGGCAGCACCTATCCCATCGACATCTGGACCCGCTACATGCGGCAGGCGCCCGCCTCCTAGCCGAACGCCGCCGCCCGCCCGGAGACCGGGCGGGCGGCGGCGTCAGGTGGTTCGGGAATCCGCTACTTCTTCAGGAACGCCGGCCAGTCCGGCGACTCCGCCGGATCCAGCATCCGCAGCTTCCGCAGCACCTCCGGGTCCTGCGCGTCCAGCCAGTCCGCGACCTGCCGGAACGACACGCACCGCACCTCCTCGCGGTTGCACACGTCCTTCATCACGTCCTCGATGGCGCGCATATAGATGCCGCCGTTCCAGGTCTCGAAGTGATTGCCGATGAACAGCGGCGCCCGGCTGCCGTGGTAGACGCGCTCGAAGCCGTTGAGATAGGCCTCGCGGGTCAGCTTCTCCCATTCCTCGTACTTCGCCGGATCGCCTTCGGTGGTGTCCCCGGACTGGTTGAACAGGAAGTTGAAGTCCATGGAGAGGACCTGCTTCTCGCTCTGCGGATACGGCACCAGCTGGAGCGGGAAGTTCCAGATTCCGTTGGTCTTCGACGGCCAGATCTGGAAGTCGCCGGGAGAGCTTGCGTCGTACCGCCAGCCGAACTGCTTGGTGGCCGGTATCAGCGTCTTCTGCCCCTCCAGGCAGGGCGCCCGGCCGCCCACCAGTTCCACGTCGTAGTCGAACGGCAGCGGCTTGATATCGGTGAAGCCGGTATTGGTCTTCCAGTTCTTCACGAACGAGTAGGACTGCTCGATCTCGCTGGTCCACTCCTGCGTACTCCAGTGCCCGCCGCCCTTGGGGCCGCAGAAATGGCCGTTGAAGTGGGAGCCGATCTCGTTGCCCTCCTGCCAGGCGCCGCGCAGCTGCTCCAGCGTCTCGCGGATGTGCTCGTCGGTGGCGAAGGGGATGGCCGTGGAACCGCGGTTGTGCATCGGCGGCTGGTAGAGGTCGCGCTTGGACTTGGGCAGCAGGTACATGCCGCTGAGGAACAACGTCATGGTCGCGTTGTTCTCCTTCGCGACCTGCCGGAAGTGCGAGAACAGACGGTCCTCGTTCTCCAGCGCCCCGTCCCAGGAGAAGACGACGAACTGCGGTGGCTTCTCGCCCGGCTTCAGGCGCCGCGGCTTCAGCTGACGCGGCTGCGGCCCGGTGTAGGAGGTGGAGCCGTCGCCCAGGACCTTCTCCTCGCCGTCCCAGTCGCCGTACTTCTCCTCCTCCTTGGACTTCTTCCGCTCGCCCTCGCCGTTCTTCTCGCCCCCCTCGCCCTTGCCGGCCGCCGGGGGCGCGCCCGTGGCGGTGCGCTGCTCGGCGGACGGGCGGCCGCCGCCGGAGCCGCCCGAGGTGAGGGTGACCACCAACGCGACGGCCACCACCACGGCGACCAGCGCGGCGGCGCTGTATATGCGCTTGTTCAGCAACTGTTTCAAGGCGACCCGCCCCCAGGTGCACGTATGAAGATACGGTGCATGACTATCACAAGACCATCACGGCATGTTTGGCGCGGTCCTGGGGTGGCCCCGGGCGGGCGGTCAGCGGATCAGTGCCGGATTGTCCAGTGACGGGGATCCGAGTACGTGCACCCGCCGCAGATGCCGGGGCGCGCGGCTGGTGAACTCCTCCCGCCCGTGCAGCAGCGTGTAGTTGTCGGCGATCACCAGGTCGCCGGAGCGCCAGGTGTGCGCGTACAGGTGGCGCGGCGCGTGCAGAGCCGCCCGCAGGCTCCGGTGGAACTCCGCCAGCTCGGCGGCGGGCAGTCCGGTGAACTCCAGGTCCGGGTGGTTGATGAACGGCGTCCCCGGCGGTACGGGCTCGTTGTAGCGGATCACCGGGAAGCCGCGGTCGGGGTGGCGGGTGACGACGGGGGAGACGGCCTCGCTGTCGTAGAAGTCTGTGGCGCGCCGGTAGCGCCCGGTGACCCGCTCCCACCGCGCCCGGTCCGCCGGATCCGCCTCCCGCAGCACCGCGGCGGTCTGGGTGAACGTCGTCCGGCCGCCGTCCCCCGTGTCCGGCGCGGTCACGCAGTGGAAGATCTGGAACTCCGGCACCTGCGGGCGGTACATCCCGTCCCAGTGCAGCGGCACGTACCGGTGGTCGAAGATGTGGTCGTCGGGGTCCTCGTGCTCCACCAGCTCCAGCACCGCGCCGAACGGCCACATGCCGATCTCGCCCCAGCCCTCGCAGTAGGCCGTCAGCTCCCCGGCGGAAGCCGGCCCGGCGAAGCCGCGCAGGAGCAGCAGATGGTGCTTTCTGGCCAACTCGCGCAGGGCCGCGGTGGGCAGCTCGGTCAGCGGCGCACCGGGCCGTCCGGCGTCCACCCGGATGCCGAACGGCTCCATCAGCCGGTGCGGGTGGCCGGATATCCGCCCGGTGCCCTGGGACGTTGTCGTCATGGTGCTTCCCTTCGAGGTCCTGGCGGGCGGCGGATCAGGCCGTCGCGACGGACGGCGACAGCCGCGCGCCACCGGCGGCGGGCACCCGCGCCCCGGCCATCGTGTAGTGGCTCGGCCGCCCGCCGGAGTGCACCAGCCGCGCCCCGCGCCGCTCCGCCTCACCGCGCGGTACGAGGACGAACCGATCCCCGGTGTCCAGGGCCACGCTGTGCCACGGGGTCAGCCAGTTGTCGGCGGTCTCGACGAGGTGGATGCCCAGCTTCCCGGCGCCGCACGGCTGCGGATGGATCGACAGCCGTACCGCGTCGGGGAACCGCTCGGCCAGCAGCGCGCCCCAGGCCCGGCTCCGCTGGATGACGGTGTACGCGCGGGCGCGGGCGTCCCGCTGCAGGGCCGCCCGGCTGCCGGTGTACCCCGGGGTGTTGCCGTCCTCGAACAGGAACCGGGTGATGGCCCGGTACAGGGCCACCTCCTCGCCCGACCGCACCCGCTCCCGCAGCGTGGCGAGCGGCTCGGCGTACCGCTCGGCCAGCACCGCCCGCATCCGCTCGTGCTCCGCGCCCGCCAGCTCCGGGACGTCGTCGAGGGTGAACAGCCCGACGCCCTGGTGCGGCAGCCGGTCGATGAGTGTCTGCAAGGCGCGCTGGTAGGCGGTGATGTGCTCGTCCGGGATGCCGACGGCGTCGCTGAAGACCCGCCCGTCGGAGCAGATCAGGACGCGGGCGCCGGGCGCGTACACCGCCTGGATCCGCCCGCACAGCCCGTCCAGGAACCCCAGTGCCAACCGCTCGGCCAGGTCCGGCAGCACACCCAGCACCTTGGCCGGGTTCGGGGACTTGCCGGGGAACGCCGGGAGGACGAAGGTCACCGGCCGCCCGGCGGCCACCGCCGCCGCCACCTGCCGCGCGTGCGCCGCGAGGCAGCGCGGACAGCTCGCGCCGGGCGGCGCCGCGCACCCGTCGTCCGTTCCCCCGCGATCCGGGTCTCCGCGGCCCGTACGCGCGCGATCCGGGCCGGCCGCCACGGCGGCCGTGCGCTGGTGGCGCAGTACGAGCTCCATGATCCGCCGCGCGAGCTGCCCGACGTCGGAGTCGGCCATCTGACCTCCCAGGATGCGACGGCGGAGCCCCTGGCAAGCTGCTGACGTGGCGTCAACGTGGGGGGTGGCCCCGCCGCGTCGCCATCCTGGCCGTAACTGGAACTTTCAAGTAATCGCAGCCGTCCATAGCATGAGGCTATGGAACTGGAAGTGCGCCATCTGCGGGTGGTCTGCGCCATCGCCGACGCGGGCAGCATCACCAAGGCGGCGGCCGGCCTGGGGATGTCCCAGCCCACCCTCTCCGCCCAGCTCCGCCGCATCGAACGGGCCCTGGGCGGACCGCTGTTCGTACGCTCCCGGCACGGCGCTGCGACCACCGCGCTCGGGGAGTTCGTGCTCGCCAAGGCCCGCTCGGTGCTGCCCTCCATCGACGCCATCCAGGTCGGCTCGGCCCTGCACGGCGGCTCCGGCGCGGGCCGCCGCCCGCTGCGCTACGTCGCCACCCCCGGCCCGCTCATGGTCGGCCTGCTCGACGAGCTCCAGCGGCTGTTCCCCGACAGCGGGCCCACGCTGCGCACCGAGACCCACGTCGCCACCGCCGTGGACCTCGTCGCCACCGGCCAGCAGGACCTGGCCGCCGTCGTGGAGTACCTGCGCGACCCCGCATCCGTCCTGCCCCCCGACGTGCTCGCGCATACGGTCGCCACCGAACCGGCCTTCGTCCTGCTGCCCGGCACCCACCCGCTGGCCGGACGCCGGCCCGTCGCCCTCGCGGCGCTGGCCGACGCGGAGTGGGTGCTGCCGCCCAGCCAGGCCACCGGCCTGTTCGAGGCCTTCACGGCGGCCTGCGCCGACGCGGGCTTCACCGCCGCCATCCGGCACGAGGCCGAGGCGTCGGCGGCCCGCGAGCTCATCGCCCAGGGCCGGGCGGTCGGCCTGGGACAGGCCACCTTCCGCAGCACACCGGGCATCGTCCCGGTGCCCCTGGCCGGCAGCCCGCTGCGCATCCGGCACCTGCTGCTGTGGCACCGGCACGGCGCGCTCGCCGCGCACGCCCCGGCCCTCACCGCGCGCGCCGAGCGCGTCCACGCCGAGGCCGTACAGCGCAGTCCGCACTATCTCGCGTGGCTCGCGGAGCACACCGCGCTCCCGGACCGTCCGTGATGCGGGGCCGACGGGGGTGAGTGATCCTGCTGGATGAGGCCACCGTCGAGAGGCAATGATGCGCACCACTGATCTGACATCCAGCACGCTGGCCGCGCTCCGTACGCGGCGGCCCTACCCAGCGGTCACCGTCACCATGCCCACCGACCGGCGCGTCACGCCCGGCGACGGGCAGAACGCGGTACGGCTGCGCAACCTGATCGCGCAGGCCAAGCACCGGCTGGAGGCGGACCCCGAGGTGTCACGGGAGGCCCGCTACGACATCAGCGACCAGCTGGACCGGGCCGCGGCCGAGGTCGAGGCGCGGAACTTCGAGGACTCGCTGGCGATCTTCGCCGCGCGGGGCGAGCACCAGGTCTGGTACCTGCCGCGTTCCGCGCCCGAGCGGGTCGTCTTCAGCGACACCTTCCTCACCCGCAACCTGGTCGCGGCCCACGAGCGCGTCCGCCCGTACTGGGTGCTCACCGCCGCCGCCGACCGTACGACGCTGTGGAGCGGCAGCGACGGCACCCTGCGGGAGGACGGCACGCACGGCTTCCCCGTCACGCCCCCGGAGCTGACCCCGGACGTCGAACGCGAGATGCAGATCGGCGACGCACCCGGGCCGTACGGCGGCGAGAACGCCCGCATGTACCTGCGGCAGGTCGACACCGCGATCGACAAACTGCTCGCCGCCGAGCCGCGCCCGCTCTACCTGGTCGGCGTCACCCCCGTGCTCAGCCTGCTGGAGGAGGTCGGCAGCGCCGCCAAGGCGGCCGTGGCCAAGGTGGTCAAGGGCGGGCTGACGCGCGGCCCCGCCTCCGCGCTCGCCGAGGCCATCGCCCCGGCCCGCGAGGAGCAGGGGATGCGCGAGGCCGAACAGGTCATGGTCAGGATCGACCAGGCCCAGGGGCGCAAGGCCTTCGCCGCGGGGTTGGAAGAGGTGTGGCAGGTGGCCCGGGAGGGCCGGATCGACCTGCTCGCGGTGGAGGAGAGCTACCAGCGCACCGTACGCGTCACCCCCGAGCACCTGGTGCCCGTCGACCCCGCCGCCACCCCGACCGCCGAACTGGGCGCGCAGGTCCAGGAGGACATCGTCGACGAGATCATCGAGGCCGCGCTGGAGACCGGGAGCGAGGTGGCGTTCGTCCCGGATGACTCGCTGGCCGAGCACGAGCGGATCGAGGCGGTCCTGCGCTTCTGAGCCGCTTCCGAGGCGCTTCCGAGCCGCTTCCGAGGCGTGCCGCCGAGGACCGGGGGAGGGCCGTGGGCTCTGCCCCGGACCTCCCTGGCGGCGGCCGGCGGCGCGGTCGCAAGAGCGTTGCACGAAGGGCACAGGACACACACGCCGGGTACGCCCTGCCGTTTCCTTCCCACCCCTACCGTGGCGGCTCGTCCACCCGTCCACGCCACGTAGGGCACCCCGTACACCACGCACGCCACGAGGATCCGGAGCACCATGTCGGCCACCTCCGCCCCAGCCGCACCGCCGCCCCGCACGCTCGACGACGTCAAAGGATGGTTCCCACCGCTGGACCAAGTGCTCTTCGACCGGTTCCTCACCCGCCAGGAACGGCTCGACGAGCACGGGGACCTGCTCGAAATGGGCGCCTACCTCGGCAAGAGCGCCATCTTCACCGCAGCCTTCCGCCGCGCGGACGAACGCTTCACCGTCTGCGACCTCTTCGACGCCCTCGCCCCGGACGACAAGAACGCCGCCGAGGCGCGCAAGTCGTACGCGTCCCTGACCCGCGTCGCCTTCGAGCGGAACTACCTGGCCTTCCACGACTCCCTGCCCGAGATCGTCCAGGGCCCGACCTCCGAGGTCCCGCGGCATGTCGCGCCCGGCAGCTGCCGGTTCGTCCACGTCGACGCCTCGCACCTGTACGAGCACGTCGCCGGGGACATCGGCGCCGCCCGTACGGCGCTTGTGCAGCACGGCGTCGTCGCGCTGGACGACTTCCGCTCCGAACACACCCCGGGGGTCGCCGCGGCCACGTGGGAAGCGGTGTTCAACCACGGTCTGCGCCCGATCTGCCTGAGCACCCAGAAGCTCTACGGCACCTGGGGCGACCCCGCGCCGCTCCAGGAGGAACTGCTCGCCGACACCGAGTGGCGTGCCGGGCTCCGGATGAGCGTGCAGGACATCGCCGGGCAGCGGGTCCTGCGCTTCTCGGGCCGCCCCGCGCACCCGGCCCCGGCACCCGCCTCCCGCTTCGGCGCCGACCCGGCGACACCGACCGCACGAAACGGGGCGGGCACCACCGCGCAGGACACGCCCGCACCGATCCCCGGGCAGCGCCGCGCGCCCGTGAGCGCCACCCGGCGGGTCGCCGCCGACCTGCTGCCGCCGATCGTCACCCGCGCCCTGCGCCGCCACCGCGCCACCCGATCCGACAGCTGAGCCGTACCGGCGGGAAAGGGCGAGTGGAGAACGGGAACGGGCGAGCAGAGGGAGGAGAAACGGAGAAACCCCCGGGGAGCTCCTCAGCCGCAGGCCGCGCGCAGCGCCGGATGGTCGGCCACCACCGTGCAGGAACCGGGCGCGATCTCGGTGAAGCCCGCGTCCCGCACCACCGGCAGCCCGCTCGCGGTGAGCCGCGCCCACTGCTCCCGGTCCGCCGTCCGCACCGACAGCGCGAACCCCGCGTCCCGCCAGGCCGCGCGCTCCGCGTCGCCCAGCCCCCACCAGGCCAGCTGCGCACCGTGGCCGGCCTGGGCCATGGCCTTGCCCGCCGACATCTCCAGGTCGGGGCTGAGCCACAGCACCGGCGCCGCGGCGTCCGGTGCGCCCGGCGGTTCGGGGTCGGCCAGCTCCGTACCGCTGACCTGGAGCTTGACCAGTTCCTTCGGCCAGCCGTCGAGCGGTACGGGCGGGAAGACCCGTACCTCGGCGGTGCGGCCGGTCACGGTGATCCCCGGCAGGCCCGCCGCCCGCCGCCACTCCGCACCGCGCGCCCGGCGCACCACCTTGCGGATCCGCGCGTCCTGCCAGTCCCGGACGGCCCGCGCCCACGCGCCGTCCGCCGCCGTCGCCCGCTCATCGGAGAGGAGGAAGAGCACCGCGCGCGCCGCCGTCTCCAACGCGTCGGTACGCGCCGGAGGAGCCGGGGGAGCGCTCTTCTCGATCCGGACGACCAACGGCAGGACGAACTGCGGCGCGGCGTCCCGGCCGGTCTCGGCGCGGTAGGAGGTGATGTCGGCGGCGGAGGAGTCAGGGCTGGTCACCCGCCCAGTGTGCCAGCACGCGTACGGCCTCCGACGGGGGCACCGGGCCTCGGCCGTCCCCGCACGGCGGCGCGCACGGGGGCGACCCCGTTACGCGACTTACGCGACCGCATAGGCTCAACCGGTATGAGACTGCAAGGAGTCGGGCGGCGGTACGGCCTCACCGGGCCATGGGTGCTGCGCGGCGTCGACCTCGATCTGCCGCCGCGCTCCCTGCTGCGGGTGGAGGGCGCCAACGGAAGCGGCAAGTCCACCCTGCTGCGGGTGGTCGCGGGCATCGACGCGCCGAGCGCGGGCCGGGTCACCGGCCGGCCGCGCACCGCGTACGTGCCCGAACGCTTCCCCGCCGAGCTGCCGTTCACCGCCCTCGGCTATCTCACCCACCTCGGCCGGGTACACGGCCTGGGGCGTACGGCCGCGGCGCGCGGCGCCGGGGAATGGCTGGAGCGGTTCGGCGCGGCCGGGCACGCCGGTACCCCGCTGGCCGAACTCTCCAAGGGCACCAGCCAGAAGGTCGCCGTCGCCCAGGCCCTGCTCGCCGCACCCGGACTTCTCGTCCTCGACGAGGCGTGGACCGGACTCGACCAGGCCGCCCGCGCCGTGCTGGACCGGGCCGTGGCCGAACGCGTGGCGGCCGGCGGGACGGTCGTCTTCGTCGACCACGACCCGCGGCGGCTGGCCGGTGCGGAGGACGCCGTCTACCGGGTGGCCGATGGCGGGGTTCGCGAAGTGCCACGGCGGTCGACGCCGACCGGCACCGCCGCCCGGCCACGCGTGGTGATCGACGCGGAGGCCCCCGACGGTGCCGAGCTGCCGCGTGATCTGCCCGGGGCACCGGTGTGGGAACCGGTCCCGGACGACCCCGGGCCGGCGAGCCGGGCCGCCGACCCCGGTGCGGTCCGGCCCGGAGCGGCGGCCGCGGTGGGCACGGCGGGCGCGGATGGCGAGCCGGGAGGACACGGCGGCCCCGGCACGGGGCGGCCCGCCGCACAGGGCGCGGCCGCCGCCGCGCCGTACGAGCCGGACGCCCATCAGAGGCCCGGCGCGGCCTCCGCCACCGGGGTCCGCCGGGTGCGGCTGACGGTCGCGGCCGCACACTCCGACGCACTGCTGCGCACCCTGCTCACGGCGTGGCCCCCGTGGCACATACGCGACGTGACGGCCGCGCCTGCGGCGCCCGAGCGGTCCTCTGCTGTGGTTTCGGTGACGGAGGCGTCTTCTGTGGTGCCGACGGTGTCCGAACGGTCCCTTGTCGCGCCTGTGGCGTCCGAGCCGTCCCCGGCTGTGGCCTCGGTGGCGGACGTGTCTCCCGTCATGCCGACCGTGTCCGAACGGTCCTCGGCCGCGCCTGCGGCGCCCGAGCGGTCCTCTGCTGTGGTTTCGGTGACGGAGGCGTCTTCTGTGGTGCCGACGGTGTCCGAACGGTCCCTTGCCGCGCCTGCGGCGTCCGAGCCGTCCTCGGCCGTGCCCCCGGTGCCCGAGCCGTCCTCGGCCGTGCCCCCGGTGCCCGAGCCGTCCTCGGCCGTGCCCCCGGTGCCCGAGCCGTCCCCGGCCGTGCGCCCCGTACCCGAGCCGTCCCGCGCCGTGCCCCCGGCAGGCCCCGGCACCCGCCGGTGACCCCCGGGCGGCGCCTTCCCTGTCCCGCCCCGGGACAGGGGCCTGGTGCCCCTCTCGCAGGCCCGCCGGCCCATCACGCCCCCCCTCGCCCCAGGAGACCCGTGACCGCCCTGCTGCGCTACCAGACTTCGCTCCTCCTGCGCTCGCACCGCTGGCTGCCGCCGCTCATCCTGTACGGCGCGTTCCTCGCCATCGGGGTGCAGACCGGCCAGCCGATCCTCGACTCGCTGGGCTGGGGCTCCGCCGCGCTGCTGCCGGTCGCCGCCTGGCTGGTCCGTGTCTGTACCACCAACGAGCCGCCCGCCGCGCGCGACTGCGCCGCCGCCGCGGCCGGTCCCGCCCGTGTGCACCTCGCCGCCGTGCTCACGGCGCTCGGCTGCTCCGTCGTACTCGGCACGATCGGCACCCTGCTGGTCGCCGTGGTCAGTGATCCGTCCAGCGCGGACCACCGGGTGGCGGTGCCCCGTCCGGACGCCACCGCCGCCGGGCTGCTCACCGCGCTCGCCTGCGCCCTGCTCGGGACGGCGGTCGGGGCGCTGTGCAACCGTCCGCTGTTGCGCAGTCCCGGCTGGGCCGTCCCCAGTACGCTCCTAGCCGCGCTGCTGGTCTCGGTGGCCGGCGGCTCGCCCGCGCACGCCGCCGTGTCCGGGCTGGTCACCGGCTCCCGCAGGGGCACGGTGACCATGCCGCTGCTGCCGCTGGCCGCGGCCGCGCTCATCGCGGCCGCGGCCACGGCGCTGTCCTGCGCGGTGGCCGCGCGCCGGTCGTGACCGTCCCCGCTCGGGCCGCCGCGTACGGGATCGGGGCAGGCCGCCGCTCACCGGCCCCGTGGCGGGCGCGCGACGGCGAGTAGGGTCGGCGGCATGGACGTGACGGCAGGCGCTGACGGCTGCTACGCCGAGGAGCGGCCCGCGGCTGCCCCGGCGCCCGCGGCCGCCGACCCGGTGACCCAGGCCCAGGCCGCCCAGGCCCCGGCGACCCCCGCCGCGGCGACCCCGGCCACGGCCACGGCGGCCACGGCCACGGCGGCCACGGCCACGGCGGCCACGGCTACGGCGGCCCCGGGCACGGTGGCCCCGGGGCCCGTCGCCACGGGCCCGGCGGCCCCGCCGTACGCCGACTGCGTGCTGTGCGGCGGACCCACCGAGCACCCCGCCGCCCGGCCCGGCGTCACGCTCTGCCCGGTCTGCGAGTGGCAGGAGGCCCAGCGCACCGCCTGCTCCGGCTGACCGCTGTGACCGCTCCGGCCGAACCCGTCAGCGGCGCCAGGGCCCCGTCACGGCGAACGTCGTGCCGGGCGTGTAGCAGTTGACGTACATCGTGTCGCCGTCAGGCGAGAACGTGACGCCCGCGAACTCGCCCCACTCAGGCTCCGCGTCCGTGCCGATGTTCTGCCGGCCGCGCGCCATCGGGTACACCTCGCCGCGCCGCGTCAGCCCGAACACGTGCTGCGCGCCGTTGCCGTCCTCGCAGACCATCAGGCCGCCGCTGGGGGCGAGCGTGATGTTGTCCGGGGACTCGCCGGGCAGTTGGACGTCCGTGCTCGGCCCGAAGACGATGACCAGCGTGAGGCGGCGGCGCTCCGGGTCGTACCGCCACACCTGCCCGAAGTGGTCGGCGGCCGAGCCGTCCGCGCTGCGCGCGAAGCTGGAGACGAAGTAGACGCTGGAGCCGCCCCAGTAGCAGCCCTCCAGCTTCTGGGCGTGGGTGATGCCGCCCCGGCCGAAGTCCTGGAACCGGACCGGGGTCTGCCGGGCCAGCGGATCCGGCACCGGCACCCACTCGATGCCGTCGAAGCTCGTGCCGGTCTCCTGCACCACCGACAGGTCGGCGACCCCGGGCACCCGCATGGCCTCCAGACGGCCGCCCGCGCGCAGCGAGCCCCGGCCGCCGAGCGGCCTGTTCGGCAGGAAGCGGTAGAAGAGGCCGAACGGCTTGTCGAAGGCGTCCTCGGTCTCGTAGACCACACCGTTGCGCGGATCGACCGCGATGGCCTCGTGCTGGAACCGGCCCATCGCGGTGAGCGGGTGCGCGCCGGTGCGGTGCGGGTCGTACGGATCGACCTCGAAGATGAAGCCGTGGTCCTTGGTGTAGCCCTCCTCGCCCGCCTTGAACTCGGTCTCCTCGCAGGTCAGCCAGGTGTGCCAGGGGGTGGGCCCGCCCGCGCAGTTGGTGGAGGTGCCCGCGATGGCGACCCGCTCGCCCAGGACGCGGTTGTGCCGGTCGAGGGTGAGCGCCGTACAGCCGCCGGGGCCCTCGGGGTCGTAGGTCAGGCCCTCGACGGTCGGGACGCGGTGCTTGGCGTCCTGCCGGTTCTCGTGGTTGCGGACGAGGTGGGTGCCGCCGGCTCTCCCCGGGAAGGCGGCCATCCCGTCGTGGTTGCTGGGCACGGTGCCCTCGCCGGAGCGCAGCGCGTCCCCCTCGCGGGACAGGACGCGGTAGCGGAAGCCCTCGGGCAGGTCCAGCAGACCGTCGGGGTCGGGGACCAGCGGGCCGTAGCCGCTGCTGCCGGAGGTGGCCGCGGCCGCCGTGCCGGTGAAGAGCTCGGGGACACTCCCGGCGAAGGCGATGGACGCGCCGAGCGCGCCGGTGCGGGCCAGGATCTGACGTCGTGTTGCGGACATGCGGTGTTGCTCCCTGCTGGCGGACAGGAAATATGACCGCACGTGTGTATCACGCACCCGCGCGCCCGGCTACGGTCTTGACGACGTGTCGCGCGCTTGTCAGACCTCAGGAGTGCTGAAACCCGGTCAGATGCTTTGCGGCTCGGCCACGGCGCTTCGCGCCCCGGTCAGACCTCCCGCGTCCCGGCCAGCCGCTTCGCGTCGCGGGCCAGCGCGGTCAGCCGGGAGATGGCTCGGAAGTACTTCTTCCGGTAGCCGCCGTTCAGCATCTCCTCGCCGAACAGCGCGTCGAAGGGCACGCCGGAGGCCAGCACCGGCACCTCCCGGTCGTAGAGCCGGTCGGCCAGCACCACCAGGCGCAGCGCCGTGGACTGGTCCGGCACCGGCTCCACCCCGGTCAGGCAGACGGCCCGGATGCCGTCGCACATCGCGCCGTAGCGGCTGGGGTGGACCTTGGACAGGTGGTCCAGGAGGGAGGGGAAGTCGTCCAGCGAGGCCCCGGGGGTGGCGTACGCGGTCCGGGTGACCGTGTCGTCGGAGTACGGCGCCGGGGCCTGCGGCAGCCCGCGGTGCCGGTAGTCCTCGCCGTCGATCCGCAGGGTGCGGAAGTGCGCGGACAGGCCCTGGATCTCGCGCAGGAAGTCGACCGCGGCGAACCGGCCCTCGCCCAGCTTCCCGGGCAGGGTGTTGGAGGTCGCGGCGAGTGCCACTCCCGCCTCGACGAGCTTGCCCAGCAGGCTGGAGACCAGCACCGTGTCACCGGGGTCGTCCAGCTCGAACTCGTCGATGCACAGCAGCCGGTGCCCGCTGAGGGTCCGCACCGTCTGCTGGAAGCCGAGCGCGCCGACCAGGTTCGTCAGCTCCACGAACGTGCCGAACGCCTTGCGCTCCGCGGGCGCCTCGGTGGCGTGCCACAGCGAGGCCAGCAGGTGGGTCTTGCCGACGCCGTAGCCGCCGTCGAGGTAGACGCCGCGCGGGCCGCTGGGGACCGCGGGCCGCGCCTCGCGGCGGAACCAGCGCCGCTTGCCGCCGCCGACCGCGTCGACCCCGCCGCCGAGCCGCGCGCCGAAGTCGCCCAGCACCTTGACCGCCTGGATCTGGCTGTCCTGCTGCGGGTCGGGGATGTAGGTGTCGAAGCGCACGGTGTCGAAGCGCGGCGGTGGCACCATCTCCGCGACGAGCCGGTCGGCGGGGACATGGGGCGCGCGGGCGGTGAGCGCCGCGGGACCCTCGCCGGTGCCGGCCGGGTCGGCGGCTATCGGTGCGACGGAGGAGGAGTCTGCGCTGGTGGAGGACACAGCACTCCAGCCTATCCGCACTTGCGCCGTGACCCGGTCCATGAGCGAGGCATGTCACACTGCCGCCTATGCGCCGTCTGTTCCCCGTGTCCCCCGTGTCCGCCGAACGTGGCCCGTCCGATGTCGAGGACCGCGAATGGAGCCTTGAGGAGCTGGCCGAGGCCTACGCGTATCCGGACCCCGCCCCCCGGCCCGGCGGCGGCTGGCTGCGGGCCAACATGGTGTCCTCGCTGGACGGGGCGGCCCACCACGGCGGCCGGTCGCAGCCCCTGTCCTGCGCCGCCGATATGCGGATCTTCGGAGTGCTCAGGGCCCTGGCCGACGTGATCGTGGTGGGCGCCGAGACGGTACGCCAGGAGGGGTACCGCCCGGCCCGCGCCCGGGAGGCGTTCGCGGCCCGCCGCGCGGCGGCCGGGCAGCCGCCCGCCCCGGTGATCGCCGTGGTCAGCGCGAGCCTCGACCTGGACCTGTCGGCACCGCTGTTCACCGCGCCGCTGGTGCCGACGCTGGTCCTCACGGGGGAGCAGGCCCCCCGGGACCGGGTCGCGGCCGCCCGCGCGGCGGGCGCGGAGGTGCTGGTGGCGGGCGAGGGGCACGGGGTCGATCCGGCCCGGGTGGTGCCGGTGCTGGCCGCGCGGGGACTCACCCGGTTGCTGACGGAGGGCGGCCCCCGGCTGCTGGGCCAGCTCGCCGCTGCCGGGGCTCTGGACGAGGTGTGTCTGTCGCTCGCCCCCATGGTCGCGGCGGGGGACGCGAGCCGGATCATGAGCGGACCCGCCGTGGTGGATCCGGAGCGGTTCGCGCTCGGCTCGGTTCTGGAAGAGGCCGGGTTCCTCTTCACCCGTTACCGTCGGATCTGATGATCGGCGGAATATCCGCTTCCACTTAGCTCCGGCCGGGCAGAATTGAGTCAACGCGAGTGCTCGCGGGCACGCGGGCACGCACAGGATGGATTCTGTGGGGCCGGTGCGGCCCAGAAGGAGAAGGGCGTCCGTCGTGTTCACCAGCGTATTGATGATCGAGAAGCCCCTCACCCCCGCCGACGTGGAGTTCGTCACCACTCTGCACGGCGACGACCCGGTCTCCTTCGTCGTCCTCATGCAGCCGCGGGGCGACCAGGACCGGCTGCTCCGCGCGATCGACGACGTCGCGCTCGGCGAACTGGAACACGCCGTCCGCGAGGCGGACGAGCCCGAGGGCGAGGAGGCGCTGCTGCCCGCCGAGCGGGCCCTGTCCCACTCCCTGGCGGCACTGCGCGCGGCCGGCAGCGAAGCCGTCGGCCAGGTCGTCGAACGGCACCCGCTGGACCTGCTGCGCTCGGTGGTCGACCAGACCAGGGCCGACGAGGTGATCGTGCTGACCGCGCCGCACTTCGTGGAGGAGTTCTTCCACCGCGACTGGGCCTCGCGCGCCCGGCACAAGGTCGGCGTACCCGTGCTCAAGCTCTTCTCGCACGCCGTCGACGAGGGGACCACAGCGGGCGGCTAGCCCCGGCGGCCAGGCACCCGTCCGCCGCGCACCCGTCCGCCGCGCACGCGGCCGCGCGGGCGTGCGCGCGAGCCCGTGGCGTCCACGTACGGACCAGGTGGCGTCCACGCGCACGGGAGGCGGCATGCACGCGCGGACGGGCCCGTGACGCCCACGCGCGCGGGCAGGATGCGACAATCGGCGGCAGTGACAGACCGCCCGGACAGGGCACGCGACAGACCGCAAGGCAGGGGAGCCCCGCATATGGCAGCCATTCCGTCCGCCATGGACCGACCGCACTTCATCGGCATCGGCGGCGCCGGAATGTCGGGTATCGCGAAGATCCTCGCCATGCGCGGGGCGCAGGTCGCGGGCAGTGACGCCAAGGACTCCCCGACCGCCGAGGCGCTGCGCGCCCAGGGCGCCACCGTCCACCTCGGCCACGCCACCGGCCACCTCGCCGCCGACGCCACCTGCGTGGTCGTCTCCAGCGCCATCCGCGCCGACAACCCCGAGCTGGCCGCCGCGGGCGAGCGCGGCATCCCCGTCGTCCACCGCTCCGACGCACTGGCCGCGCTGATGGACGGCGCCCGCCCGATCGCCGTCGCGGGCACCCACGGCAAGACGACCACCACCTCCATGCTCGCCGTCTCCCTGAGCACGCTCGGCCTGGACCCCTCCTACGCCATCGGCGGCGACCTCGACGCGCCGGGCTCCAACGCCCACCACGGCGGTGGCGACATCTTCGTCGCCGAGGCCGACGAGAGCGACCGGTCCTTCCACAAGTACGCGCCCGAGGTCGCGATCATCCTCAACGTGGAGCTGGACCACCACGCGAACTACGCCTCCATGGAGGAGATCTACGAGTCCTTCGAGACCTTCGTGGGACGCGTACGGCCGGGCGGCACCCTGGTGATCTCCGCCGACCACGACGGCGCGCGCGAGCTGACCCGCCGCCTGGGAGACCGCGCGCAGCTGAACATCGTCACCTACGGCGCGGCCGAGGACGCCGACGTCCGCGTCCTCGACGTCGCCGCCCACGGCCTGACCAGCGCGGTCACCGTCGACCTGGGCGACGGCGCGCCGCTGGCCTTCACCGTCTCCGTCCCCGGCCGCCACTACGCCCACAACGCCGTCGCCGCCCTCGCCGCGGGCGTCGCGCTCGGCATCCCCGCCGCCGAGCTGGCCCCCGCCCTCGGCGCGTACACCGGCGTCAAGCGCCGCCTCCAGCTCAAGGGCAGCGCCGCCGGGGTCCAGGTCATCGACTCCTACGCCCACCACCCCACCGAGATCTCCGCCGACCTGGAGGCCATCCGCGGCGGCGCGGGCGAGGGCCGGGTGCTGGCGCTCTTCCAGCCGCACCTGTTCAGCCGCACCCAGGAGCTCGGCGCCGAGATGGGCGAGGCGCTCACCCTCGCCGACGCCTCCGTCGTCCTGGACATCTACCCGGCCCGCGAGGACCCGATCCCCGGCGTCACCAGCGCCCTCATCATCGACGCCGCCGCCCAGCGCGGCGCGGACGTCCAGGCCGCACCCGGCAAGGACGCCGCCGTCGAGCTGATCGCCGGAATGGCGAAGCCGGGTGATCTCGTTCTCACCATGGGCGCCGGCGACGTGACCGACCTCGGTCCGCGGATCCTCGCCCACCTGGAGCGTACGGAGAGCTGAGGAGGGGGCCCGCCATGGCCTACGAGATCGACAAGCCGGACGAGCAGTGGCGCGCGGAGCTGACCCCGCAGGAGTACCACGTCCTGCGCGAGGCGGGCACCGAGCGCGCCTTCGCCGGCGAGTACACGGACACCAAGACCGCCGGGGTCTACTCCTGCCGCGCCTGCGGAGCCGAGCTGTTCCGGTCCGACACCAAGTTCGAGAGCCACTGCGGCTGGCCGTCCTTCTACGACCCGAAGGACTCCGGCGCCGTCGAACTGATCGAGGACCGCTCGCACGGCATGCTCCGCACCGAGGTCCGCTGCGCCCGCTGCGGCTCCCACCTGGGCCATGTCTTCGCGGGCGAGGGCTACCCGACCCCGACCGACCAGCGGTACTGCATCAACTCGATCTCTCTGCGGCTCGCCCCCGACGAGGGCTGACCGGCCGGGGCGGCCACCGGCTCAGGACGGTGAGGGCTCCGGGGTGACCTTCTCCTCACCGATCCTCCGGCCGGACTCGTAGATCGTCACGACCCCGTCATGGATGCTGTAGCGGTACGAGCCGTTGCGGGCCTCGTACCCTTCGGAGGTCTTCGTCGCGGGCATGGCGATGCCCTTCTCCCGCCGGTCCCGGAACTCCCCGAAGTAGTAGAGGGTGCCGCCCCCCGTCCGGCAGAGCACGATCTGCTTGTTCTTCGTGCGGAACGCCTTGACCAGCTCCGCGCCGCCGCCGCCCGGCAGGGCCGCGGCGATCCTCTCCGGGCAGGACCGCGTGCTGCTCTCCGAGGCGTCCGGAGCCGAGTGTCCGCCGTCGGAGGAGAGCGCCGCCGTACAGCTCTTGGGAATCTGGTACAGGAGGAAGAGCCCCACGATCACCCCGAGGCAGCCCTTCACGAACCCCTTGCTGCCATCCCCCGTCGCCGGAGCCCTGGGTGGCGGCGGGCGATACGGCGCGGTGGTTCTGGGCCTCGGGGGCGGGTGGGGCGTCCTGGGAGGCGTCCGGCGCGGTGTGCCGGGCGGGGTGTATCCGGTGGGACCGGCCGACGGGTAGAAGACCTCGCGCGGTGGAGCGGTGGGCCGGGTGCCCGTTCTCGCACCCGTACGGGGAGACGCGGCGGTGCGGGAGCCGCCCGCGGCGCTCCCCGACCGGGTGGACGTGGACCTCGTTCCGGCGGCTCCGCCGGACGCGGACGGCCCGGCGGAGCCGGTGGTGGGCTTGGCGGCGGATTTCCTGGCCGCGGACTTCTTGGGCGTCGGTTTCCTGGGAGCGGTCTTCTTCGCCGCCTTCCACCCCGTCCCGCAGGCGATGCAGGACAGCGCCGTCGCCGCGTTGTTCGTATCGCATTTGCGGCACGTCCAGTCCGCCGCCGGCCGGGCCGGCGCCGACCGCTTCGCCGCCGGTTTCGCACCACCGGCGGGGTTGGCGGCCGTGGACTTCCTCGGCGGGCTGGATTTCGCCGCGGCCGCCGGCCGCCGGCCGGCACCCCTCGGCGTGTCACAGGCGATACAGGCCGTCTCGCCGGGACCGTTGCCGGTATCGCACTCCGGGCACTTCCAGCTCGCCGCTGCCACCTCTCACCCCCTCCACCGGGCCCGTCAGGACGCCCGTTCCGCCGAGATCCGCCCGAACAGTTCCGCGTACAGCTCCTCGGCCGGTGCGGCCACCGGTGAGCTGATCCACTCCTGGCTCTCGTACGGCACGCGCCTGGGCAGCTCGTCCTCCGCGCCGTCGTCATCGGGCGCGTCGCTGATTCCGTACCTGTGCTGGAGTTCGCGCACGAACTCGGCGGCCGCTCTGGCGTATTCGGCGGGCACGTCGGCCCGCGCCACGATCAGGCCACCCGGCCGGCCGTCCGCCGTCCGGAAATCGAAGAAGAGCTGCAACCCACCGCTCTGCCCGTCCGGCCGGACCTTCAACGAGCAGCAGCGGGCCGCTTGCACCTCGAGAACGCCGAAGGCGGTCCATTGGAACTCCAGGATCCCCTCACGCGCCTGCAACCGGAAACCCGGCCACTCGATTCTCACAGGCTGTTCGCGATCGTCTCGATGATCTCGTCCATCTCGAACTCCTCCAGCCCGTCCCCCGCCTTGGACTCGAAGTGCAGCGTGAGATCCCACTCCTCGGCGATGGGGTCCGACCACGGGGCGCCCTCGGGCGCGAAGAGCACCAGGCGCTTCGCCGACTGCTCCATCACCGCGGTCTGGCTGCGCGCGTAGCCCCACTGCTCGAAGAGCTCGTCCATGCTGCGCGGGATCCCGGCCGGATAGGTGTGCGCCGAGGTGCCGACCGTACCCAGGGCGTGGGCCGGGGCGTCGGTGAACATGACGATGACGTGCCGCCTGCGGTCGAGCCCCCTCTCCCAGGGCGAGTTGATGGCGAGGGCCAGTGCCTCCAGACCGGACTCGGGGATGTCGCCGCCGCCCGCCGCGTCGATCCCGCGCACGAACGCCTCGAAGTCCCGCGCTTGCGCGGGCAGCTGGAGGAACGCGGTCTGCTCGATCGCGCTGGACGGGTCGTCCCCGAAGTCGCGGAACGCGATCACCTTCAGCCTGAGCTGGCTGATCGCCTTGCCCTTCTTCGCCATCACGTCGTTGAGACGGTCGTGGAACTGCAGAGCGCTCGACTTCACCGTGTCGAGGACGGGGAACATGCTGCCGGTCGCGTCGATGCACAGCACGATGTCGACCGCGTACTGGAGATTCCCCTGGTACTGCTCGATGTTGGCGTTCACGTGGTGTCTCCTTGGAGCTGGCGTTACGGCTTGCGGCGGGTACCCAGGTTGATCCGCACCCGGGACGTCTTCGGAGCGGGGGCCGGCTTGGGCTCCTCGGCGGGAGCCGTGGCCGCCGGCGGCGGTTCGGGAGGGGGCGGCGCGGTGGTACGAGGACTCGCGGCGCTCTTGAGGTTTGCCCGGACACGGCTCGTGCGCGGCGCGGGCGCGTCGGGCTCCGCGGCGCCCGGCTTCCTGCCCGCGGGCGCCGCCTTGGCGGCCGTCGGCGCCGGCTTCGCCGTGCCCGGCCGCCGGTGCTGGAGCGCGCACACCTGGTGGTCCTTGAGTGTGTTCAGGAACGTCGCGATCCGCGGCCTGCGCCCGGGGGAGCGCGCGGTCATGGCCCGGACCAGGCCCCGCAGGGAGTCCGAGAGCCGCGGGTCGATGACCAGTTCCTCGCCCGCGTTGACCGCGTCCGCGGGGGAGCCGTACCGGTCGGCGTATCCGGGGGTGGCACCCGTCACGTAGTAGTGCGTCATCAGCCCCAGCGCGAAGATGTCCACCGCCGTGGTCAGATGCTCGGCCTGGACCGCCTCGTCCTCCTGGACATAGCGGCGCCACTCCGGCGCGCCGTACAGCGAGTCCCCGGCGATGTCCTGACGCCCCGGGGGCCGGCCGGACAGATAGGAATCGTCGAAGTCGATCAGCTTCGCGGTGTGGAAGGCGGCACCGTCCCGCTTCTGCACCAGCACGTTGAGCGGCTTGAGGTCGCCGTGCACCACCTCGATGTTGTGCAGCAACTGCAGACTCAGCCCGAGGGTCTTCAGCAGCACCGCCTTCTGACGGGGCTCCAGTGCCTGCGGCTTGTCGACGCTGGAGGTGTCGATCCGCTCCGTGACCTTGTAATACGTGCTGCCCTCGTGGAAGAAGTCCGTCGCGAGGACGAGGTTGCCGCCCCCCGGAGTGTCCGGCCGCAACTGCCGCATGATGGCGCGGTGCCGGTCCTCGAACTCCTTGCACACCTCCATGCGGACACGGCGGCTCGCCGCGCTCGCGGTGGACCCCTCACGAGGGCGCTTGGGCTCCAGGAAACGCTTCAGGAAGAACTGCTGGCCGCCCTTCTCCGCGAAGGCCCACATGCACTTGCCGCCGTTGGCGTTGGTCGGCTCACTGATGACGCGGTAGCCCGCGATCACATCGCCCTGTTTCATATCCGCTCCTCCGGCGGCGGTGGCAGGTAGGTCTCGTAGTCGGTGCGGTACGCCCGCCAGGTCGCGTCCTGCCAGTCGCGCTGCTCAGCCGCCGGGGCGGCCGCTGGTGGCCTGGTGCGTGTGTAGTGCTTCGTCATCGTGTCGTGGCGGTCCGCGAAGGCGGTGCGGATCTGCGAGAAGTCCGGGTAGCCGAGGGCGACCACGGCCAGGGACGCGTCGTCCGCGGTGTACCCCTGCACCTCCCGGCGGAGCAGATCGGCCCACTCGACCGGGGTGCGCGCCCGCATCAGCGTGTGCAGTAGGAGCCACTCGAAGTCCGCCGGGGTGTGGACGTACCCGAAGAAGCCGTCGGTGGCCGCCAGCAGCACACACGGCAGCGGGAACGCCATGCGCTGGGACTCGATGTCGAACTCCCGGTCCGCGCAGACCGAGTTGGTCATCGGCGGATCCGACCGGAGCAGCTCGAGGGCGTCCTGCTCCTCCGTGTGGTCCCGCGTGAGGACACACAGCCCGCGGTCGGGCCGCAGCGTGTACGCACGCGAGTCCCCGGCCCACAGCACCTGGCACTCCGCCGAGTCGCCGCGCACCTGGTACCGCACGGCCGCCAGGGTGGTGGGCAACTGGCGGCGCATCTTGCCCACGAGCTTGCTGCGCCGCTGCGGGGCCGATGACAGGAAGTACCTCAGAACCTCGCGGAGTTGCTCGGGGTCGTCGGGCTCGCCGTCGACGACCACCTCGTGGAACCAGCAGTCGGTGGCCAGCCTCGCGACCCGCGACCCGACCCACGCACCGGTCCGCATCTGCCCGTCAGGCGCCTGCCAGACGAGCGACGAACCCGAGCCGCCCGAGCCGTCGAAGACCGCGAGGAGGCCCTGGGCGGTGGCGAAGTGGTGGGCGGCGAAGGGCTCGGCGTCCTCGCCCCGCCCGGCGACACGCTCGGTCCACACGACGGTGGCGTGCAGCCCCGGGTCCTCGTGTCCCCAGATCATCCGCGGGGGTAAGCCCCGGCCCTCTGGCCCGGCCGGCACAGCCGGATCGGTCGGATCGGCGGGACCGGCCGGATCGGCCGGGGGAGCGGGGAGTCCACCGGGCGCCCCGGTGCCTGCCCTGGTCACGGGACGGGCAGTGCCGTGCTGTGCGGTCATCGTGGCTCCTCGCCGGTTCCGGTACCGCCGGGCGGACGCTTGGCCGTCCCCCGCACCCGGCTCGCCCGCCGCGGCGGCGCGGGGGCCGAAGGCGGGGGTGCCGGGGCGGGATCCGCGGGCGCCGGGCCTGACGCCCGCGGTGCCGGGGCGCGATCCGCGGGTGCCGGGCCTGACGTCCGCGGTGCCGGGGCCGGTGGCCGCGGTTCAGGTGCGGCATCCGCGGGGGGTACGGGCTCGTCCTCGGGGGGAGGGCCGTCCGTCCGCGCCGGTCGCGGCCGGACCACGTCGCCCCGCAGCGCCGGACGCGGCTCCGGTGACGGTGTCTCCTCCCGCCCGTCCGGTTCCGATGCGGGGGACCGGCCCGCGGCCAGTGCGCCCCGCAGCCGTCCGCGCCGGGACTCGCCGAAGGGCGCCGCAACGCCGTCGCTCAACACCTCTTCCACCACCGCGCGTTCCAGCTCCGCCTGCTCGAAGGGCTCGCGGTGGGCGTCGCCGCGCTCCAGCACCATCCGCATGGCCTGGAGCCGCGCCTCCCGCTTGTCCGCCTCGCCCTTCTCGATCCAGGCGAGCGCGGCGCGCGCCCCCTCCTTCTCCATGATCTCGGCGATGAGCCCTTCGACGCCCTCGTCGCGGATCAGGTCCAGGTGGCGGTCGCGGCGCATCCCGTCGAGCCGGGTCTCCCGTACGACGTCCCGGTACGCGCGCCCGCTCGTGGCGATCTCGTCCTCGTCCACGAGCAGTTCGATCCGGATGCCGCGCAGCCGCACGGCCGAGTCGCCCGTGAAGTCGCGCACCGCGGCGTTGAGGGCCTCCTCGGCCTCGTGGAAGTGGGCGATGTCGTACTCCCGCGCGACCCGCCGCAGCATGCCGCGGAGGTGTCCGTACAGCGCGCCGCTCATGTCCCTGATGCCCCGGGCCACCACCTCGGCGGGGTCCGCGACCCGGCACACCAGGTCCACCCGGCTGCGGAACGAGAAGGTGGCGTCCCGGCTGAGCAGGGCGATGTCGAGGATGAGCCGGTGCTCGGTCATATCGACCGTGTACACGCTCTGGTAGGCGCCGAAGCGGGCCGCGGGTATCTCCTCGCCGGGCCGGACCGTCAGCGCGGCGCCGCTGTCCGGGACCAGCACCAGGGCCCTTCCCGGGGCAGGGGGCCGGAGCGGGTTCATCAGCCGCCAGCGCGGCAGCGGCTGGCTGTCCAGCACCGGGTCGTACGTCAGCTCCTCCAAGAGTCTCTCCTCACACGGAACTCGGCGTTCGGTCCTGTGTCCGGGACCCCGGCCACCTGATCAGCCCGCCCGGTCCACGGCGCTGTACAGCGACGCGGAGTGCCGGGACGGGCGCTCCCGGTCGTTGGCCCATCTCATGAGCCACCACAGCAGCCGTTCCCGGTGCTTGCCGGGCTTCCGGGCGATGTCCACGAGCAGTGCGCGCACGTGGTCCAGGGCACCGGGGCAGCGGTCGGTGTGGTCGTCGATCCATTGCCGCAGCGCGTCGAGCGCCGGGTCCTGGACCGGCTTGCGGGCCAGCGCGCGCGCCCAGAGCTCCGCCAGCCGCGTGCGGTGCTCGGGCAGGCCGCTCAGCAGCAGCGGCACGCCGGGCACCGCGCCGCGCGGGGGCTCGGCACCGCCCGCGGCGCTCTCCTCGTACGGCTGCGACACCGCGAAGACGAACGCCGACAGCGTCTTGACCACCATCGGCGAGAGATCCCGCGGTGCGGACCAGTCCAGGTAGGCGTCCAGGACCTGGCCCGCCCTGCCCTGGTGGAGCAGGTGCACCCCGCTCCAGGCGACCGGGGTGAGCGTGCCCCAGTCGTCCCGGCGGTCGAGCGCGGCGCGCAGCACCTCCAGCGCGCGCCGCGGCGCCTTCCTGCCGAGCAGCCCGCCGACGGCGTTCGCCGCGGTACCGGCCACCTTCCGCCCTTGCGCGCCGGCGCCGCCGCTCGCCCACTCGTGCAGCAGCTCCCAGACGGCCTCCGCCGTCTCCGGCCTGCTGCCGGCCACGCCGAGTGCCGTCGCCGCGGCCTGCCGCACCGGCCACGAGGAGCTGCCCGCCCAGGACTTGAGGAAGCGGTGCACCGCGTAGTGGTGATCGGCGCACACCAACACCCCGGCCGCGACGGCCGCACGTGCCCGTACCTCCAGATCGCCGTGCACGAGCAGACCGCGCAGCCAGCCGAGCACGGCTTCCCGGCGGCCGTCGAGGGTCGTCCAGGCGTAGGCGAGGACCACCTGCCGCAGCAGCGCGCTGCGGAAACGCACACATGGCGGACCGGCGGCGGTGGTGCCGTGGCCCGTGACGACCACCTCGATCCACGGCTGCTCGTGCCGGAGCCGCTCCCGGAACCGGACGTCGGGCGGTGCCTCGTCGACCGGTGCCAGTGCGCGGCGCAACGCCATGGCGGCGTCGGCGACCGTGAGGTAGCCGCTGTCCTCCAGCACGGCCGCGGCCAGCGCGAACGCGATGGACTCCGGCTCACGATGGCGGCTTAACCACGCGGCCACCTGGTCGCTCGGATCACGCAGCGCGGCCACCGCCGCGGGCAGGTCGCCGCCGCCGGTGATGACCGAGGCCAGCCGCACCGCGTGCGTGGGCGAGAGCCGCTCACGCAGGGCCGTCGCGGCTCCGGAGCTCTCCAGCAGCGCGTGCAGCTCGCTCCGGGCCTCGGGGGCGGCGCCGTGGCCCAGCACGCGGCGTTCCACGACGGCCACGGGGTCCACGGCGGCGAGTCGATGGCGGGCGACCGACTCCGCGCCGGGCCCGGAGGCGGCCACGTCGAGATCGTGGCCGCCCACGAGCACCAGATGACTCCGTGCGGCCTTCAGCCTGGCGGCCGCTCCGGCCAGCCCGCGCAGCCCGGCCGCGCCCAGCGGCCGCCTCCCCGGGTCGGTGTCGTCGAGCACGGCGAGATACCCGCTGTCCTCAGCGGGTGGCACCCAGTCGGGAGAGGTGACCAGCGAAGGGTCGAGGACACGGTGGCAGACGCCGTCGGCGCTGCCGCTCATCGCCACCGCCTCGGCGAGGAGGTTCACGGCGGCCGCTTCCCGGCCACTGCCCGGGGGCGCGGTCAGCACCAGGAGATGCTGCTCGCAGAGGGTGTCCAGCGCCTTGCCGTAGTGCTCGGGCTCCACATACAGGTCGGTGTACCCGGCCAGTTCGGTCGCGTCGAGTGGCACGGTGGCGGTGGCACCCGGCGGCGGGGGCGCGGTCCGGCCGCCGGTATGGAAGCCCCCGCCGAAGCTGACGGACTCGTTGAACAGGGCCAGGGTGCCGATCCGGGTGCCGGAGGAGTCGGCGTTCAGCCGCTCGGCGATGAGATCGGCGATCGCGCTCGCCCGTACCGCCTCGGAGCGTTCGGTCTCGTCCTGGCCGCCGCCCCGCGTGAGGTCGCGCAGGGCGTCCGACTCACTGACCGGGCCGTCGCCGTCCTCGCCGGCCGGGCTCGGCTCCGCCTTGGCGCCCTTGTCCGCGGCGGCCGGGGCGGCAGCGGCCCCGGCACCCGGCGGCGCCTCGTCCGCCGGTGGTTCCTCGCTCATGAACTCGTGATCTCTAACTCGTGATCCAGCTCGTGGACTCGCGCGCTGGTTCGTGCTGTCAGGAGATGTTCCAGTCGCCCTGGATCTCGACCTTCTCGTTGAAGACCTGGGCGTTCTTGATGACCGCGGCGTTCACCTGGGCCTGTCCGCCCCGGGCCGCCACCGCCTCGTCGACCAGCCGGCGCACGTCCGACTCGAAGTCGTGGTCCCGCAGCATGTGGGCGTGCAGCATCCGCTGGAGCAGTTCCCGCGCGTCGTCGTCCTCCGGGCTCCGCTGTACGCGGTCGAGCGCGCCCTCCGCGTCGCCGTCACCCCGGAACCGGGTGCGGATCCGCTCGATCAGCTGGGCGCCGCCGCTCCAGCCCGACCGGCCCGCTTCCTGGCCCGCCGACTCCAGCGCTCCCTTGACCACGAGCGCGACCCCCGCCGCGGCGGCAGCAGTGATGGGATCCATGTGTCCCCCCGTTCCCTCATGGATGCGGGCATCACGCTAGAGGAGCGGTGTGATCACTGCCGTACGTTGTGTGACAATGGCTGAAAGTCGCCGCAGCTGGCCCGATCGTGGCCCTATGAGCACGCCCCCAGGGGGCGAGGCGGTCAGCCCTGCAAGGCCGCCAGGCCCTTCTGGAGGTCGTCGTAGTTCATCACCGGCTGGAAGGTGACCTCCGCGTCCAGTTCCTGGAAGAACGGCTCCGCGATGGCGGGCATCTGCGAGGACTCCTTCATGTCGAAGACGATCAGAATGGTCCGGCGGCCCCCTATCGGGGTGAAGTAGGCGCACTCGGGGTTCAGCCGCTCCATGGTCTTCTTCAGGGCCTCCGGCATCGTGCCGTTCCTGATCGCCTCGTTGCCGGCCTCGGTGTGGATCCGGGCGGTGAGCAGCGTACGCATGACTCTCACTCCTTCGGCACGCGCCGCCGCGCCCCGGTGCCCGGTCCGCGCACGCACACAGGCGCGGCCGCGTCACCTTCCAGCGTCCTGCCGGGGCCTCCCGGCCGCAAGGGCTGCCGCCGCCCGAGGCCGCCACCGCCGGGGGCCGCCGCCCTTGAGGCCGCCGATACGCAGCGCCGCGCTGTTACGCACCGCCGCCGTCGAGGACCACTGCCGTCTCGGGAGGCAGCCGCAGTACGCCCGCCGCGTCCGGCGCGTCCACCGGACGCCACGCGGCGACCACCCGCGCCCCGGCGGACCCCGGGCCCAGGGGCAGCGCGGCGGGCCGGGCACCCAGGTTGACGGCCACATGGAAGGGGCCGCGGCGGAAGTGCACCGTGCCCTCCCGCCCGGCCGCCAGCGCTCCGTACTCCCAGCCCGGATCGGACAGCGCCGGCTCCCCGCGGCGCAGCGCGATCAGCCGCCGGTACCAGGCGAGCACCGAGGCGTGCGGCTCTCGGCCGGGCTCCGACCAGTCCAGGCAGGAACGGTCCCGGGTGGCCGGATCCTGCGGGTCGGGCACCTCCGCCTCGGCCCAGCCGTGGGCGGCGAACTCGCGGCGGCGGCCGGTCCGCACGGCCTCGGCCAGCTCCGGGTCCGTATGGTCGGTGAAGTACTGCCACGGCGTGCCCGCCCCCCACTCCTCGCCCATGAACAGCATCGGGGTGAACGGCGCGCACAGCACCAGCGCGGCGGCGCATGCCAGCCGTCCGGGGGAGCAGCCGGCCGACAGCCGGTCGCCTTGGGCCCGGTTGCCGATCTGGTCGTGGGTCTGGGCGTAGCCGAGCAGCCGCGCCGCCGGGGTGGCGCGCCGGTCCAGCGGCCTGCCGTGCGCGCGGCCCCGGAACGAGGAGTACGTGCCGTCATGGAAGAAGCCCGAGGCCAGCGTCTTGGCGAGGGCGGCGGCCGGGTCCGCCGCGAAGTCGGCGTAGTAGCCCTGCGACTCGCCGGTGAGCGCCGTGTGCAGGGCGTGGTGGAAGTCGTCGTTCCACTGCGCGTGCAGACCGTGGCCGCCCGTCTCCCGCGGGGCGGTGGTGCACGGGTCGTTCCGGTCGGACTCCGCGATCAGGAACAGCGGCCGGCCGGTCCGGGCCGCCAGCCGGTCCACGGCGGCGGACAGCTCGGCCAGGAAGTGCTCGGCACGGGTGTCGCACAGCGCGTGCACCGCGTCCAGCCGTAGCCCGTCGATGCCGTAGTCGCGCAGCCACGCCAGCGCGCTGCCGATGAAGTAGGCGCGCACCTCGTCCGAGCCGGGCGCGTCCAGGTTGACCGCCGTGCCCCACGGGGTGTGATGGGTGTCGGTGAAGTACGGGCCGAAGGCGGGCAGGTGGTTGCCGGAGGGCCCCAGATGGTTGTGCACGACGTCCAGCACGACGCCGAGTCCGTGGCCGTGCGCGGCGGCCACGAAGCGCCGGAGCCCGTCCGGGCCGCCGTAGGGCTCGTGCACCGCCCACGGGGCGACCCCGTCGTAGCCCCAGCCGTGCCGCCCGGGAAACGGGCACACCGGCATCAGCTCCACATGGGTCACCCCCAACTCCGCCAGGTGCGCGAGCCGTTCGGCGGCGGAGTCGAAGGTGCCCGCGCGGGTGAAGGTGCCGATGTGCAGCTCGTACAGGACCGCGCCCGCGGGCGACCGCCCGGGCCACTCGTGCTCCCGCCCGGACCCGGCCGGGGCCACGACCGCGCTCAGCCCGTCCGGGCCGTCCGGCTGGCGGCGGGACCGCGGATCGGGCAGCGGCGGGCCGCCGTCCAGCGCGAAGCCGTACCGCGACCCGTCTCGCGCGGGGGCCTCCCCCCGCCACCAGCCGGTACGGTCCGGGTCGCGCTCCATGGGGTGCGTGGTGCCGTCCACATGGAGCCCGACCCGGTCGGCGTGCGGTGCCCAGACCTCGAACAGCACTGACGTCACCTCATCTGCGGTCGCCCGGCGTCCCCCACCATGCTGGGGGACGCCGGGCGGGATCGCAGCAGGGCGTGGGCGTCGCGAGAGGTCGGCCCGGGGTGATGTGGCGGGGCGTCAGACCAGGTCGATCTTCTCCTGGCTGACGGGGTAGCCCGCCTTCGCGAAGTTGGCCGCCATCGGCGTGTTGCCCTGGTCGGTGGCGGCGACGATCCGGGTCGCCCCGTGGGAGACCAGGTCATGGGTGCACTCCACGAGCAGGTCGTAGGAGTAGCCGTGGCCGCGCTGCTCCGGTACGACGCCGATGAAGCCGACGCAGGGGCCCCCGGGGTTGTGCGCGGGCACCTGGATGCCGACGAGGTCGCCCTGCGGGGTGTAGGCGAGCCGCCACCACTCACGGGGCGAGGGGAACCAGTGGAAGAACTCCAGGTTCTCCTGTACGGCCGCCTCCACACCCGACTCGGCGATGGTCCGGCGGTCGTGCGCGTCGAGGGTGCCCTGGTGGACGCGGCGCAGGACGTCCGCGATCGCCGCGTCGTCCGGTTCGGCGCGGAACTCCAGCCGGCCCGGCCGCTCCGGGAGCCCGTCGCCGGTCGTCCACTCGTACCGGAAGCGCTCCACCAGCGGCGTAAGACCGGCGGCGGTCGCGGCGTCGATCCGGGCCTGCGCGGCGGCCCGTACCGCCGGCTCGTCGCGCCAGCCGGGCGGCAGCAGCAGGCTGTACTCGGCGCGCAGCGGCGCCGTACGCAGCAGCCGCGCGGCCGCGTCGGCCTCGCCGTCGGCGAAGTCGAACCAGTCCAGGGCCTTCGGTTCGGTGTCGTCCGGGCCGCCCCACCAGGCGGCCCGGGCCACGGCCCGGTCACCGCGCAGGGCGACCCAGGTCCACTCCGGGCGGTACTCACCGCCCGCGTCGCGCGTCGCGTAGGTGTGGCCGAAACGGGCACGGCCGACCAAGCCGGGGTCGGGGAGGGTGTGGAAGAGGTGCGCGTCGTGTTCGGTGAGCGCGCGGATGACCAGTTCGGTCGTCTCGGTCATGAGGATGAGGATCCTTCCGGGAGATGACACGCTCCCGGATCGCTGAGGATCAGTGATCGCTGAGGATCAGCGACGGGACGCCCGGAGGGTGGGGCGGGAGCGCACAGACGGGGTGACACACAGGGTGTTCATCGCTCTCGCCTCCTTCCGGCTCTGCTCACGGGCGTCACCGCACCGTAGACGCGCCAAGGGCCGGGTGTCCAGCGATTATTCGCTGACTCGACTTCGGGCTGACCCGACGTCGCTGACCCGATGTCGCTGACCCGTCTTCGCTTGCTCGTCTGCGCCGACTCGTTCGTCTGCGCCTATTCGCTGTCGAGCAGTCCCGCGTCGTGGGCGAGGAGCGCGATCTGCACCCGGTTGTTGAGACCGAGTTTGGTGAGGATGCGCGACACGTGCGTCTTGACCGTCGGGATGCTCATGAACAGCTCCGCCCCGATCTCGGCGTTGGACCGGCCGTGGCCCACCGCGACCGCGACCTCGCGCTCCCGCTCGCCCAGCCCGTCCAGCCGCCGGCGGGCACGGTCCCGTCGCTGATCCCGTTCCGACCCGGCCACGTGGGTGATGAGCTGCTGGGTCACGGCCGGGGACAGTACGGGGTCGCCGGCCGCCACCCGGGTCACGGCCGCGACGATCTGGGCGGGCGGGGTGTCCTTCAGAAGGAAGCCCGCCGCCCCGGCGCGCAGCGCTCGCAGCACGTGCTCGTCCGCGTTGAACGTGGTCAGGACGACGACCTCCGGGGGGTCTTCGCGGCGCCGCAGCGCCTCGGTGGCCGACAGCCCGTCCACCGTCGGCATCCGGATGTCCATCAGCACCACGTCCGGGGCGTGCTGGTCCACCAGCGCCGCGACCTCGCCGCCGTCGGCCGCCTCGGCGACGATCTCGATGCGGGGAGAGCCTCCGAGCATGAGCCGCAACCCGGCCCGCACCAGTGGGTCGTCGTCGACGAGCAGCAGCCGGACGGGGGCGGGGGAGGACGAGGGGGCGGGGGCGGCGGACGGCGACGGCGAGGGGGCGGGCGACGAGGAGGGGGCGGGGACGGGCGAGGACGCGGACGAGGCGGTGGGCGAAGGCGTGGCGGCGGACGAAGGCGAGGGGGTGGGCGAAGGCATGGTGGTACGTGAAGGCGCGGCGGTGGGCGAAGGCGTGGACGCGTCGGCGAAGGCACTCATGCGGGCCACGGTAGCCATGCGTGGAGCCGGAAGCCCCCGTCCGATGCATGCCCGCACTCCAGCTGCCCACCGGCGAGCGTCGCCCGCTCCGCCAGCCCGGCAAGCCCGGCCCCCGCCCCGGGGATGGCCATGGCGGGCGCGCCACCGGCGCCTTGTGACCTGCGAGCGGTGGCGTGGTGCCCGGTGGCGGTGCCTGGCTGTGCCGCGCCGGGTGCGGCGGGGGTGCCGGGTTGTGCCGCGCCGGGTGCGGCGGGGGTGCCGGGTTGTGCCGCGCCGGGTGCGGCGGGGGTGCCGGGTTGTGCCGCGCCGGGTGCGGTGGCGGTGCCGGGTTGTGCCGCGTCGGGCGCGGCGGGGGCCGGGGCGGCGGGGGCGCTGTCCGCAGCCGGGAGCGGGTTGCGTACCTCCACCCGCAGGCCCTCGCCCGGCGCGCCCGTCACCGTGACCGTCACCTCGGCTCCCGGCGCGTGCTTGCGCGCGTTCGTCAGGCCCTCCTGCACGATTCGGTACGCCGTACGAGCCGTGCCGCCCGGCACCGCGGGCGGACCCTCGCCGTCCGGTGCCTTCCGCAGGGTCACCCGCATGCCCGCCTGCCGGGACTCCGTCACCAGCCGGGGCAGGTCCGCGAGGGTCGGCTGCGGCCGCTCCGGCGCGCCGTCCGCCGGTTCCCCGTACGGGGCCCGCAGCACCCCGATCACCTCGCGCAGGTCCTGCAACGCCGCATGCGCGCTGCTGCGGATCACCCCCGCCGCCTGCGCCACCTCGTCGGGCGAGGCGTCGGCGCGGTACTCCAGCGCGCCCGCGTGCACGCTCAGCAGCGACAGCCGGTGCGCCAGCACGTCGTGCATCTCGCGGGCGATCCGCTCCCGGGTCAGCCGCTGCGCCTGCTCGGCGCGGAGCGCGGCCTCCGCCTCCGCTCGCCGGGCGCGTTCCCGCAGTGACTCCAGCAGCTGCCGCCGGGAACGCACGAACAGGCCCCAGCCGATGACGCAGCCGTAGATGACGGCGCCGAACAGTGTCGATGCGGCGAAGTCCAGCTCCGGGTCATCGTGCAGCAGACCTCCGATGAGGGAGAAGGCCATCGCGCCCGCGCCGACGAACGCGGTGGTGCGCGGTGGCCGGTGCACCGCGACCGTGAACAGCGCCACCAGCAGCGGCCCGATGACGAAGTGCGAGACGGCCGAAACCGGCAGCAGCGCGGCCGCCAGCCCCACCGGATGCCGCCGGCGCAGCCACAGCGCGGCGCAGCCCAGCACGCCGCCCACCATCAGGTCGGCGAAGAGCTGGTTGTCGGATACCGCCGGGTCACGGTCGATGGGCCCGGACGTCGCGACGGAGAACGCGACCGCGGCCGTGCAGCAGGCGAGGTCGACGGCCCAGTCGCGGGCCGTGCGGCGCGGCCCGCGCTGCTCCGCGGAGGCGGCGGGTCCGCCGTCGATGGTTGTCGCTGTTCCTGAGCCGTCCATGGCGCCGAATCTACTGACCGCCCGGATGGCACGGAATGCTGAGGAACCAGACGGCGACCAAAGTCGAAAGGCCGTATACCTTCGGCTGATCCGGCCGCCGCCCGGCGCCCGTAGCGTCGTTGTCATGAAGAAAGCAACGGAAGTCGTGGGCCTCCTCGTGCTGCTGCATGGCGCGGTCGGGCTGGTCCACGGATGGACGGGCTGGTTCGGTTATTGGGGGCCCGTGAAGAATCTGCCGTTTCTCGAAGGCCACGAGGGGTACGCCCACTTCGCGGTGGCCCTGGCCGGGCTGGTCCTGCTCAGCGTCCCCACGCTGGTCGGCGATTTCACGCGGCGGCGCGCCCCGGCCGGGCTCATACCTGGTGCAGACCCCGCCCGGCGAGGGTGAGGAACGCCTCGCCGACCGCCTCCGACAGGGTCGGGTGCGGGTGGATGTGCTGGGCGATGTCGCCCGGCTCGGCGTCCCAGCCCACCACGAGCTGGCTCTCGGCGATCATCTCCGAGACGTGCGGGCCGACCAGGTGCACCCCGAGCACCGCACCGCCGCGCTCGGCGACGACCTTCACCATGCCGCCCTGGCCGTGCACCATGCCCTTGGCCAACGCCGTCAGCGGCATGGTGTTGACCACGACGTCCCGGCCTGCCGTCCGCGCCTCGGCCTCCGACAGCCCGACGGAGGCGGTCTGCGGGCTGGAGTACGTGACGCGGGGCACGGCGGCGTACTCCACCGCCCGGGGTGGGCGTCCGGCGAGGGTCTCGGCCACCAGGAGTCCCTCCGCGAAGGAGGCGTGCGCCAGACCCAGGGAAGGCGGCGGCAGCAGATCGCCCACCACATGGATGCCCGGGACCGCGGTCTCCAGCCGCGACCAGTCGGCCGGGGCGACGAACCCCCGTGCGTCGGGGCCGAGTCCGGCGGCCGCAAGCCCCAGCCCGTCGGTGACGGGGACCCGGCCCACCGCGACGAGCAGCCGCTCGGCGTCCACGGTGCGGACCTCGCCGCGCGCGGTACGGACCGTGGCCCGCACCCCGTTGTCGTATGTCTCGGCGCCCTCCAGCCGGGCGCCGGTCAGTACGTCGATGCCGCGCTTCTTCAGGCCGCGCGTGAGATGGCGGCTGACGTCGGTGTCCTCCAGCGGCAGCAGCCGGTCAGCCGCCTCGACGAGCGTGACCCGGGCGCCCATCGAGCGGTGCAGCGAGGCGTACTCCACGCCGATCGCGCCGCCGCCCAGCACCAGGACGGAGGCCGGCAGCCCCGGTGCGAACAGCGCGTCGTCGCTGGTGACCACCCGGCGGCCGTCCGGCTCCAGTCCCGGCAGCGTCCGCGGCCTGGACCCGGTGGCCAGCACGATGCCGCGACGGGCCGTCCACACCTCCTCCGGCGCCGGGCCGGTGGCGTTCCGCACCTCGTCCGGCGCCGCGGGACCCGTCGTGATCCGCACCGTACGCGGCCCGGTCAGGGCGGCCGAGCCGCGTACCACCCGCACTCCCGCGTGGGACAGATGCCCCTCCAGGCCGCGGTGGTTGCGGGCCACGATGTCGTCCCGTGTCGCGGTGAGCGCCGGCCAGCCGATCGCGTCCACGGATGCCTTCACACCCCAGCGGTCCCGCGCCTCCGCGATCCCGTCCACGAGTTCCGCGGCGTGCAGCATCGCCTTGCTCGGGATGCAGCCCCGGTGCAGACAGGTGCCGCCGACCAAGTCCCGCTCCGCGAGAACGACTTCGAGCCCCAGGGCGGCGGCGCGCAGCGCGGTGCTGTAGCCGCCGGTTCCGCCGCCGATGACGATGACGTCTGTCTCATGCATGGATCCACCCTCCGCCGCGGCAGGGCCATGAGTCCAAGGCAATGTTTCTATAGGACCGATGAATTCCGTGCATGACGACCTACGCGCGGACCGAAGGAGGAGAGAACGATGCGGCGATGAGCCTGCGGCAGATGGAATATCTGCTGGCCGTGGTCGAAGAGGCGTCCTTCACGCGCGCGGCCGACGTGCTCAACGTCACCCAGTCCGCGCTCTCCCACCAGATCAAGGCGCTGGAGCGGGAGGTCGGCGGCGAGCTGCTGGAGCGGCTGCCGCGCGGCGTGGGCCTGACGCCCATGGGCCGCGCCTTCCTGCCGCATGCCGAACTCGCGGTCCGCAGCGCGGGGCAGGCCCGGCGCGCGGCGCGGGCCGCGGCCGCGGCGACGGGTGGCGAACTGCACGTCGCGACGGTGCACTCGGTCGCGATCGGCGTGCTGCCCCCCGTGCTCGCGCGCTGGCGGCGCGAGCACCCGGGCGTGTGTCTGGTCCTGCACGAGTACGCCACTCCCGAGGAGTTGCGCGAGCGCATGGAGCGCGGTGTGGCCGACGTGGCCCTCGGCCCCCGCCCGAGGACCTGGAGCGGGCCGGTCGTCTCCCTCGGGCAGGAGGAGATCGTGTTCGTCATGCCCCCGGACGACCCGTTGGCGGGGCGCGCGGCCGTGCGGCTGGAGGACCTGGCGGACCGGGACTGGGTGCGCTGCGAGATGGAGCCGGCCATCGAGGGGCGGCTGTTCCTGGACTGGATGTGCGAGCAGGCCGGGTTCGCCCCCCGCACGGCCGTGCGTACCCAGCACACCTCGACGGCCGTGCGGATCGCGGCCGCCGGGGGAGGCGTCGTCGCCGCACCCGCGCACATCGCGGCCGGGGTGGAGTGCGCCACGGTGCCCGTCGATCCGCCGTGGCGCCGAGAGCTGACCGCGTTCTCCCGGGTCGAACTCTCGGGTGTGGCGGCCGCCTTCGTCGACGGGCTGCCGCGCCTGCCGGAACAACCGTGCGCCGCCGTGGACGACCCCTCGGTGCGGCCCGTCCCGTCCGACCTCGGCATTTCCACCAGTTGCGGCCGGGCCGGCGGCCTGGAACTCGCCGGTGCCGGAGAGGCAGTACGCAGACCCGTACCAGTCAGACCCGTACCAGCAGCGCCACGGGAAACCGGGTGAAGAGGGCGCCGAGCGGACAGCGCCCCTCCGCCGTGCGCCCGGTCAGCAGATCCCGCCAGTGTCCGGGCGGCAGCGGAAGGGCGGTGTCGCGCCAGCCACCGGTTTCCGTCAGCCGCAGCGACAGCCGGGTGACGGCGGTGATCGCCTCCTCCGCCCGGGCGAAGGCCACGCAGTGCGCGGCGGCCCGGCCCTCGGCCGGGATCGGGGTGTACGAGCCCGAGGCGCCGAACCACGCCGGCTGCCGCCGCCGCAGTCGCAGGGCGGTCGCGGTCACCAGCAGCTTCTCGGCCGCCAGGCCCTCCGGTTCCGCGCGCTCCCCGCGCTCCCGATGAGTCCCGCACTCGCCGGATCCGGCGTCCAGTTCCGCCAGGAGGTCCGGGCGGAACCGCGGCGGGCGGCGGTTGTCGGGGTCGACCAGGGCGAGATACGGCAGCTCGGTACCCATGTACAGATCCGGGACGCCCGGCATGGTCAGGTGCAGCAGCGCAGCGCCGAGCGAGTTCGCCCGAGCCGGCCCCGCGAGGTCACGGCCGAACGCGACGAAGTCCCAGAAGGCAGCTGAGCCCGAAGCGCCCGACGCCGGGCCCGCCGCAACAGGGCCCGCTGACGCCGAGTTCGCCGATGCCGGGCTCGTCGGCTCCGGGCCTGTCGATGCCGCGCCTGCCGACGCGGCCGCGCGCGCGGCGCACGGGCCCGCCTCCAGGAAGGCCGCCACCGCCTCCTCGTACGCCGTGTCCTGCTCCGTCCAGCTCGTGCGCAGCCCCGCCTCCCGCACCGCCTTGAGCACCGCCGGGACCAGCCGGTCGGCATCCGCGACGGCAGGCTGCCGCGCCGAACCCGCGGAGTGCTCCGGAGGCCCCAGGCCGAGCGCCGTCTGCCACGCCGTCCACGCCACGTGCGGGTCCGGCGCCGGGACCCCGCCGTCCGCCACGTCCGCCGCGTCCGCCAGCAGCGCGCGCACCAGCCGCCCCCACCGCCGCGGCGATTCGGTCAGCACCGCCAGCCGGGCCCGTACGTCCGCGCTGCGTTTGGTGTCGTGCGTGGTCAGCACGGTGCCCGTCAGCGGCCAGTCGCGCAGCAGCCGGGCGCAGAACGCGTGGAACTCGTCCGCCGTGACGGCGGGCCGCCCCGGATCGCCGCCCACCTCCGCCGCCGACAGCAGCGGCGTGTAGCGGTAGAAGGCGTTGTCCTCCACGGACTTGGCGCGCAGCGCGGCGGCCGTTTGCGCGAACCGTGCGCAGAACTCCCGGTGGTGCGGCCCGTCGCCGAGCCGTCCGAGCGCCGCGTCCCGCACGGTGTCCACCGCCCGCGCCTCCTGCGCCACCGTGAACGCCGCACGGGCGCCGTGCGCCGCCTCCGCGAGCATCGCCGCGTCGGTGGCCGCCACCGGGGCGCACGGCGAGGCATAGGGCCGGTAGACCGGCAGCCGTACCAGCAGCTCGGTGATCGCGGTGCGCAGCGCCCAGGGCGCGTGGTCACGCGCGCGGGGGGCGGCGTCGCAGAGCCGGGTGGCGCAGCGCACCAGACGGCCGACCTCGGCGGCCAGGTCGTGGGCGAGCACCTCGTGCGCGGCGCGGCGCACGGTCGCCGCCCAGTCGCCGCCCGCGTCGTCGGCCGGCGCGACGAGCTCGCGGTAGATCCCTGTGAGGCGGTCGAACCCCGCCGGGTCGAGGAACAGGCCGTCGATGTGGTGCAGCGCGTCGTACCCGGTCGTCCCGGCGACCCGCCAGCCGCGGGGCAGCCGCTCGTCCCGGCCGAGGATCTTCTCCACGACGGTCCACCGCCCGTCCACCGCGCCCTGCTGCGCGACAGCGCTTCCCCACGCGACACTGCTCCCCCGCACGGCACCGCCGCCCGGTATCGCGCCGCTTCCCTGTCCCGCACCGCCGCCCGGTATCGCGCCGCGGCCCCGTACGGCACCGCCGCCATGCCCGGCACCGCTTCCCCGTCCCGGCGAGCCTCCCTCTCCCGGCGAGTCTCCCGGCGCCGGCGAGCCCCCCGGCACCGGCGCCTCTCCCCGTACTGCCTCGTCCAGCCGCCGCAGATACTCCTCCGGGTCGGCCAGCCCGTCCGGGTGGTCCACCCGGAGCCCGTCGATCACGCCGCCGCGCAGCAGCTGGAGCAGCTTGGCGTGAGTGGCGGCGAACACCTCCGGATCCTCGACCCGGACGGCGATGAGTTCGGAGATGGTGAAGAAGCGCCGGTAGTTCAGCTCGGTACGGGCCAGCCGCCACCACGCCAGCCGGTACCACTGGGTTCGCAACAGCTCCGGCAGTGGCAGCCGCTCGGTGCCCGGCCGCAGGGGGAAGGCGTGGTCGTGGTAGCGCAGGGCGCCGCCCTCCACCCGCAGGTGCTTCAACTCGTCGCCGAGCGGCCCGGCGAGCACCGGCAGCAGCACCTTGCCGTGGTGCTCGCCCCAGTCGATGTCGAACCAGCGCGCGTGCCGCGACGCCGGACCGTCCCGCAGCACGTCCCACAGGGGTCCGTTGAGCAGCTCGGGCGCGGGCACCGCCATATGGTTCGGCACGATGTCGGCGATCAGCCCCAGTCCGTGCGCGTGCGCGGTGTCCGCCAGCTCCCGCAGGCCCTCCTCGCCGCCCAGCTCGCCCCGTACGGCCGCGTGGTCGACGACGTCGTACCCGTGGGTGGAGCCCGGGACCGCCTCCAGGACCGGCGACAGATGCAGGTGGGAGACGCCGAGCGCGGCGAGGTGGGGTACCGCCTGGCGCGCCGCCGCGAACGGGAACGCGGGCTGGAGCTGTATCCGGTAGGTGGCGGTCGGCACCCGGTACGCGGCGGTCGGCGGGGCCGGCGGCGGTACGGCGCGGTCGGAGGTCATAAGAACATACGTACCCACCGGGTGGCCCCGGTGAGCGCTTGACTCGCCCGTTCGGGTGAACCGCCGCGCCGGTCGTCACGCCGGGCGCTGGAGCACGACCAGGCTCCGGTCCACCAACGTCAGCCGGTCGCCCGCCGCCACCTTCGGGCCGCTCCCCGGCTCCACGCCCGTCGGCTGCGCCGTGTCCACGATGAGCTGCCACTGCTTGCCGTGGTCGATCGGCACGGTGAACTCCAGCGGCTCGTGGTGCGCGTTGAACAGGAGCAAGAACGAGTCGTCGTAGATCCGCTCACCGCGCGGACCCGGCTCCGAGATCGCGCTGCCGTTGAGGAAGACGACCAGCGACTTGGCGTGTGCCGCCTGCCAGTCCCGCTGCCGCATCTCGTCCCCCTCATGGGTGAACCACACGATGTCGGACAGGTCGTCGTGCGTGCCCTCCACCGGGCGCCCATGGAAGAACCGGCGGCGCCGGAAGACCGGGTGGTCGCGACGGAGCCACACCAGGGAGCGCGTGAAGCGCATCAGTTCCATCGCGGGGGAGTCCGCCCCGTCGACCGGGTCCGGCCAGTGCACCCACGCCAGTTCGTTGTCCTGGCAGTACGCGTTGTTGTTGCCGGCCTGCGTGCGCGCGAACTCGTCGCCGTGGCTGAGCATCGGCACCCCCTGCGAGAGCATCAGGGTCGCGATGAAGTTGCGCATCTGGCGCTCCCGCAGCGCCTGGACGCCCCGGTCGTCGGTCTCGCCCTCGGCCCCGCAGTTCCACGAGCGGTTGTAGCTCTCGCCGTCGCGGTTGCCCTCGCCGTTGGCCTCGTTGTGCTTCTTGTCGTAACTCACCAGGTCATGCAGGGTGAAGCCGTCGTGGCAGGTGACGAAGTTGACCGAAGCCAGCGGCCGCCGGCCGTCGCTCTGGTAGAGGTCGGACGAGCCGGTCAGCCGGGAGGCGAACTCCGCGAGCGTGCGCGGCACGCCGCGCCACAGGTCCCGTACGGTGTCCCGGAACTTGCCGTTCCACTCGGTCCACAGTGGCGGGAAGTTGCCGACCTGGTAGCCGCCCTCGCCGACGTCCCAGGGCTCGGCGATCAGCTTCACCTGGCTGACCACCGGATCCTGCTGCACCAGGTCGAAGAACGACGACAGCCGGTCGACCTCGTGGAACTGCCGCGCCAGCGTCGCCGCCAGATCGAACCGGAAGCCGTCCACCCGCATCTCGCTGACCCAGTAGCGCAGCGAGTCCATGATGAGCTGGAGCACGTGCGGGCTCCGCATCAGCAGCGAGTTGCCGGTCCCGGTGGTGTCCATGTAGTAGCGCTGGTCCTCGGCGAGCCGGTAGTACGAGGCGTTGTCCAGCCCCCGGAAGGACAGCGTCGGCCCGAGGTGGTTGCCCTCCGCCGTGTGGTTGTAGACGACATCGAGGATGACCTCGATGCCCGCCTGGTGCAGCGCCCGTACCGCCGACTTGAACTCCAGCACCTGCTGGCCGCGGTCGCCCCAGGAGGCGTACGCGTTGTGCGGCGCGAAGAAGCCGATGGTGTTGTAGCCCCAGTAGTTGGCGAGCCCCGCGTCGACCAGCCGGTGGTCGTGGACGAACTGGTGGACCGGCATCAGCTCCAGTGTGGTGACGCCCAGCTCGGTCAGATGCTCGATGATCGCCGGGTGCGCGAGCGCCGCGTACGTTCCCCGCAGCTCCTCCGGCAGCCGGGGGTGCAGCATCGTCAGGCCCTTGACATGGGCCTCGTAGATCACCGTGCGGTGGTAGTCGGTGCGCGGCGGACGATCGTCGCCCCAGTCGAAGTACGGGTTGACCACCACGGACGTCATGGTGTGCGGGGCGGAGTCCAGGTCGTTGCGCCGGTCGGGCCGGTCGAAGTGGTAGCCGTAGACCTCCTCACCCCACCCGACGCGCCCGCTGATCGCCTTGGCGTACGGGTCGAGCAGCAGCTTGGCGGAGTTGCAGCGGTGCCCGCGCTCCGGCTCGTACGGGCCGTGCACCCGGAATCCGTACCGCTGGCCCGGCATGATCCCGGGCAGGTAGGCGTGCCGCACGAACGCGTCGTTCTCGCGCAGCTCCACCGCCGTCTCCGAACCGTCGTCGTGCAGCAGGCACAACTCGATCCGCTCGGCGGCCTCGGAGAACACCGCGAAGTTCGTACCTGCGCCGTCGTACGTGGCGCCGAGGGGGTAAGCCTGTCCAGGCCAGACCTGCATACGTCGACTCTTCCACTTCTGCTCCAGGCGCCGCGAGGACGCGTGAGGGGCTGCGGCCCCGGGGCGGAAGAGGCACTGTGGCCCAATTGACGCCCCCAAGCGCCGCTTTCACCAGATCTTCCTCAAAAGCGAGGCAACCTACGACGACATCGGTTCGTCCTACCGGGTGACCTCCGCAAGTGGGATCTCCCGTTTTGCGGGCTAATAAGTGAAAAGGCGGGGATTGGTGGGAAATGTGCGCATTGTGAACCGTCGCCACCTGGGCAAGGTGGTGGCCGGCGCGGCCGTCGCGGTGACCGCCGCGGCGGCCCTGGTGGCAGTGTCGCTCCCGGGCGAGGCGTCGGGGGACGCGCAGTCGCCGGGAGTCGAAGCGGACAACAGCGACCAGGCGCGCCAGCAGCCGGGCGTGGTGGCGGCCGCGCCGCCGGAGCGCGAGAAGGGGGCCGGCCGCGATCCGCTCACCGACGGCGAGCTGGAGCGCGCGCGGGGGATCGCGCTCAGCCGCGGTTTCCGGACCGGCGGTGAGGACGTGCGGGGCAAGCCGGGCCCCCAGCAGATCGCCACGGATCTGGCCGAGCTCACCCCGGCGGAGGTCGGCGCCGCCGACCCGCCCCGCCGGGCGGACGTGACGTTCTACGACTACAAGAACGACGCGTACATCACCAAGACGGTCGATCTCGCCTCCGGGAAGGTCGAGCGTACCGACACCCAGCACGGCGTGCAGCCACCGCCGACCCGCGAGGAGGTCGAGGAGGCCGCCCGGCTGCTCGTCGCCGACCCGCTCGGCGACGGACTGCGCAAGGACTACCAGGACGCCACCGGCCGGACGCTGACCGGCCCCGGCCAGCTGACCGTCACCGGCTTCGTCTACCGCGTCGACGCGGAGAACCCCGGCCCCGACCGGCTCGCCGACTGCGGCGAGCACCGCTGCGTCCGGCTCTTCACCCGGGTCGAGAACGGCCCCTGGATCGACACCCGGCAGCTGGTGGTCGACCTCAGCGCCCGCAAGGTCGCCCGGCTCGGCTGACCCGAGGTCCTTCATACATCCCCACGTTACGTACATCCGTACAGGAGTCCCTCATGCGTGACGACAAGCGCCGCCCTGCCCGTGACCGGCTCTGGGCGGCCTTCGGAGCCTGCGCGCTCCTCGGTGCCGCGAGCGTCGCGGCCGGGCCGGTGAGCGCGGCGCAGGCCGCGGGCGCGGCATCCGGAGCGGCCCCGGGCGCGGCGGCCAAGGCCCCGGCCCCCGCCCCGGCGTGCAGCAGCGCCTACCGGATCGAACAGAAGCTGGACGGCGGCACCGTCTGGCGGATGTGCTGGCACTACGAGTCCAACGCCGGACTCGTCCTGGACGACGTCTCCTACCAGCCCAAGGGCGAGCCCCAGCCGATCAAGGTGCTCACCACCGCCAAGCTCGCCCAGATCCACGTCCCTTACGACGACGGCAACATCGAGTACGACGACCTCACCGGACAGGGCTTCGCCCAGGGCCTCCAGCAGCTGGACCCGGCCGAATGCCCCGGCGGCACCATCAAGACCGTCAAGGTGCCCGGCGCCTGGGACCCCCAGAACCCGAACGTCAAGGGCCTGTGCGCCACCACCCGCTCCCGCGGCCACGCCTACCGTATGGCGGGCGAGAAGCCCGGCAAGGTCTACCAGGCCCAGGGCAAGGACCTGCTGGTCTACACCGTCAACCAGGTCGGCTGGTACGAGTACATCACCGAATGGCGGTTCGCCGGCGACGGCACCATGACCATGCAGGTCGGCGCCACCGGCACACTCTCGCCGATGGACTACGACGCGGGCGACGGCCGCGGCTGGCCGATCGGCAAGGGCGCCAAGGACTACGCCACCAGCCACAGCCACAACGTCTTCTGGCGGCTGAACTTCGGCCTCGACGGCTCCCCGAAGAGCACCGTCGAGCAGTACGACTCCAAGACCACCCAGGCGTCCGGGCAACTGCCCAAGACGAAGACGACCCGCACTCGGGTCGGCAAGGAACTGGCCGGCGACGCGGTCGGCGCCCGCTGGTGGCGGGTGGTGAGCTCGGCCGGGAAGAACAGGGACGGCCACCCCAGGTCGTACGAGATCGTGCCCGGCCACACCGTCAAGTACCCGGGACGCGGCTACACCCGGCACGACGTCTACTTCACCGAGTACAATAAGTGCGAGCAGTTCGCCAGCAACAACCTGCGCAACTGCGGCCCGGGAGCGGGCAGGAGCGTCGACAAGTGGGTCAACAACCAGCCGCTGAAACACCCGATCGCCTGGGTGAACATCGGCTTCCACCACATCGCCCGCGATGAGGACCAGGAGCCCATGCCGGTGCACTGGCAGGGCTTCCAGCTCTCCCCGCGCGACGTCACCGCTATGAATCCGCTCACGCCGCCCGCCCTGGCCGATCACAACGGCCATAAAGAACAGGAAGGTTGAACGACTCCTCGAACGATCCTGATGCACCGCCTCCGCCCGCGCAGTAGTCTGCGGTGATCGTTGGACGGGGGCGGAAGGCGGTGCAAGGTGAGCTCGGGCGGGTTGGAGCTGCCTCCTGGCGACTCGGACGCCGGGGGTGACGGCACCGCCGACGCGCCACCAGGCGCGGTGTCCCTGGCGCGGCCGATCGAGATCGGCGCGGAACTGGACTGGGGCGTCGAGGCCTGGACGGAGGTGCGGACCCGCGCCCGCCGGGCCGGCCGCGCCTACATCTGGCTGAATCTCGTCGAACAGCGGCTGCGCGCCGTCGTCGCCGCCGTGCTCCGGCCCATCTACGAGCCGGTGCACGGCGACGACTGGGTGGTGGCCGCCGCCGGCCCCGCCGGACAGGAGTGGGTGCAGCGCGCCGTCGCCGTACGGGAGGTCAGCCGCCGCAAGGGCTATCTGCTCGACCCCGCCGACGACAACGTCCTCAGCTTCCTCACCCTGCCGCAGCTGCGCGAACTGCTCGTCCAGCACTGGCCCTGCTTCGAGCCGTACCTGGACGACCGCCGCGATCTGGAACTCGCCCTGGACGAGCTGGAGGTGAGCCGCAACGTCGTCTCCCGCAACCGCGCGCTGTCCGAGACCGTCCTGGCTCAGGCCGAACGGGCCTCCGCGCGGCTGCTGGAGATCCTCGACAGCGGCAGCGGGACCCCCGCGGCCGACCGGCTCCCCATCGACGCCGTCGAGGACCTGGTGGGCGACCGCTACGCCGACGTCGTGGGCGTCCACCCGGACCGGGTACGGCTCCAGCGCACCCTCCCCGCCGAGGACCTGTTCGGCAACGCCCGCCGCCTCGACGCCGTCGGCATAGGCCTCAACCTCCTGGTGCAGAGCTACTCGGGCCGGCGGCTGGTCCGGCTGGCCGAATCCGGCTGCCGTACCCGGCTGCTGTTCCTCAACCCGGCCAGCAGCGCGGTGCGCCGCCGCGAGCGGGAACTGGGCATCAAGAAGGGCGAGTTGAGTCGCGGGGTGGAGATGAACATCCTCCACATGCGGCGTGTGCGCGCCCGGCTGCGCGATCCCGGCGCCTTCGAGATCCACGTGTTCGACGAGACCCCCCGCTTCACGGCCTACCTGGTCAACGGCGACGGCACGGACGGCCTCGCCGTCGTCCAGACGTATCTGCGCAAGGCCCGCGGCATGGAGGCCCCGGTGCTGGTGCTGCGCGGTGGCGGCCGCGACCGCGAGGTGGTACGGGCGGACCAGGGCGCGGGCGAGGGCGGGCTCTTCGAGATCTACCGCGAGGAGTTCGAGAGCGTCTGGGCGGACTCGCGACCGGTGTCCTGACCGCGCCTGGTGCCATGGCCCTGTGCAACCTTGCATTCGACCGCTCGATCGAGTGAATGAATGGTCGTGTGGTGATATGACGGTTGCCGGCCCGGCAGGCTGTCTTCGACCGGAGAGGGAGGGGCGGTATGCAGGCGCAGTCCCATTTACGGCCGACCGTGCGACGGCGCAAGCTCGGCGGGGAACTCAGGCGGCTCCGTGAGGCCGCGGGCGTGCGGATGGACGACGCGGCCGAGCGCATCGGCTGCGACAAGGGGAAGATCTCCCGCATCGAGAACGGCCGCCTCGGCGTCCGCAAGCTGGAGATGGAAGCGCTGCTCGAGCTCTACAAGGTGGAGGACACCAGGCTGCGCGTGGCGCTGACCGCGCTGGCGCGCGAGAGCCGCAGGAAGGGCTGGTGGCAGCGGTACGGGGACGTCCTGGCGCCGGAGTTCCAGGAGCGCCTCAGCATCGAGGCGGATGCCGTACGCATCCTCGAGTACCAGGACATGCTGGTGCCGGGTCTGCTCCAGACGCCCGAATACGCGACGGAGCTCATCCGGCGCCGCGAGACGGAGGCCACGCGGCAGGAGCTGGAGTCGTACGTCGCGGTACGCATGGCGCGTCAGGGGATATTCGGCGATGGTTCGGCCCCACGCTACGCCTGCGTCCTGGACGAGGCCGTGCTGCGGCGCGAGATCGGCGGGCCGTCCGTGATGGCCGCACAGCTGAGGAAGCTGACCGAGGTCGGCGGCCCGCCAGACCTGACCATCCAGGTGGTCCCCTTCGCGCAGGGCTGGCACGCGGGCGTTGACGGGGCCTTTGGCATCTGCTCCTACCCCGACCCGATGGACCTCGACGTCGTGACCGTCGACTACCTCGGCGCCTCCTTGTTCCTGGCGGAGAGGCGCGCCGTCGAGGAGCATCAGGCGGCCTTCGACCAGCTGCGCGCCGCGGCCCTGTCGCCCCGGCGCTCGATGGAGCTGATCTCGCGGACCGCCCTGGAGTTCGATGACAGGCGGCGGCAGCCTCGGTGACCGGTATCGGGGTGGACGGGAGGCGGTCGGTTTAAATGTGAAAGAGTCTGCGCCATGAGTGTGCCTCCGCCGCCCCAGCCCGGATTCGGCCCGCCGCAGGACGGCCAGCCGAACCAGCCGCACGGTGCCCCGCCCGCCGGCCCTTACGGCCCGTCCTCGGCCAATCCCTACGCGAGCCCCCCGCAGGCGCAGCCGCAGGGCTACCCGCAGCAGGCGCCGTACGGAGCCCCGCAGGGACCCCCGCCCCAGGGCTCGGTTCCGCAGCCGTACGGCGGTGACGGCTGGGGTGCGCCCCAGCCGCCCATGCCGCCGCAGGGACCGGACAACTCCAAGAAGAAGCTCGCGATAGTCATCGGCTCGCTCGTGGCGGTCGGTGCCGTGCTGGCAGGGGCGATCTTCTTCGTCACCAAGGACGACGACGGCAAGAAGAAGCAGGCCGACGACAAGCCCGGCACCAGCACCCCGCCGGAGGAGAGCACGAGCCCCAGTGCGTCGCCGTCGGCCTCGGCCGGCGGCGGCACCGGCGCTGAGGGCACGTACAAGCTCATCGTGCCGAAGTCCCTGGAAAACGGGAAATACACCCTGTCCAAGGACATGAGCGAGACGTTCGACTCGCAGGTCCCGGACGACGGGGTCAACATGCACAACCTGAAGGCCACCGCGGGCCAGTACTCGTCCGGTGCCACCGACCAGCTCCTCTACACCGGCTACACCGGCGGTATCGACGACCCGGACCAGGCCATCAAGGACTTCATCGACGGCATGGAGCAGTCCGACGGCGCCTCGGTCGGGCAGGCACGGCGGGAGATCACTCCCGAGGGCTCGGACGAGCCCATGACGTGCGAGGTGATGGTCAAGAAGCAGAGCGGGCGCAGCTACGCGTTCCCCACCTGCGTCTGGGCGGACAAGACCACGCTCGCCGCGGTCATGCTGACCGACCCCAAGCTGGCGCTGGGCTCGCCCAAGTCCATCGACCTCGAGGCGTACGCGAAGCGGGCCAGCGTGATGCGCGACGAGGTCCGGGTGCCCGCGTAGCCGAGCCGCCGGGCGGGCCCTGCCGGAGCGGACGGCCGGTTGTCAGTGCCGCGTGGGAGGGTGAAGCGCAACCGGGGGAAGTACGCGAAGGAGGGCCACGATGGGCTGGCACCGGGAGTTGCTGATCGGCTTCGATCTGGAGACCACGGGCACCGACCCGAACGAGGCGCGGATCGTCACGGCGGCGGTCGTCGAGGTGAAGGACGGGGAGCGGATCGGGCGGCGCGAGTGGCTCGCCGACCCCGGGGTGCCCATTCCGGACGACGCCGTCGCCGTGCACGGCATCACCAGCGAGCGCGCCGCCCGCGGCCGCCCCGCCCGCGAGGTGGCCGACGAGGTGGCCGACACCCTTGTCGCGCACTGGCGGGCCGGGGTGCCGGTCGTGGCGTACAACGCGGCGTTCGACCTGAGCCTGCTCGCCGCGGAGCTCCGGCGGCACGGGCTGCCCGCGATCGGCGAGCGGCTGGACGGCGCCCCGACGGGCCCGGTGATCGACCCGCTGACCATCGACCGCGCCGTGGACAAGTACCGCAAGGGCAAGCGCACCTTGGAGGCGGTCTGCGAGGTGTACGGCGTGGTGCTGACCGGCGCGCACGACGCCGGAGCGGACGCGCTGGCCGCGGCGCGGGTGGCCGGGGCGGTCGCGGAGGCCCATGCCCAGGTGGCCGCGCTGGCCCCCTGGGACCTGCACCGCAAACAGGTCGAGTGGTACGCGGACTGGGCCGCGGACTTCCAGCGGTGGCTGCGCGGCCGGGGCACGCCGGAGGCGGTCGTCGACGGAAAATGGCCCATGCGTGAACCGGTGATCGTCGGTTAGGGTCGGAAAGGCATCGAACGTCGTCACCGACCGGGTGAGGCGCACGAGGTGCCAGGAGATGCCTATGGAGGCATTCCACACATGTCAGTCGAGTTGAACCACACCATCGTCGGGGCCCGCGACAAGCAGGTCTCCGCCGAGTTCTTCGGCACGATCTTCGGGCTGGAGGTCGGGGAACCGGCAGGCCCCTTCGTTCCCGTCGCCACCGCCAACGGGGTCACGCTGGACTTCGCCAACGTCCCCGAGGGCGCCGAGATCGCGCCACAGCACTACGCGTTCCTGGTCTCCGAGGAGGAGTTCGACGCCATCTTCGGGCGCGTCCAGGAGGCCGGTCTCACGTACTGGGCCGACCCGGCCCGGCGCAGGGAGGGCGAGATCAACCGCAACGACGGCGGGCGCGGGGTGTACTTCCTCGATCCCGACGGTCACTACCTGGAGATCATCACCCGTCCGTACGGGAGTGGCGACCCCGAATGACCGGTTGACGGGCCGTAGGCAGCGGCCCGTCCATCGGGGCCGCGGTCAGAACGGGTACCACCGCACCGTCGGGTCGCCCTCGCGGAGTGAGGCGACCCGGCGGCGGAACTCCGTCAGCGCGGCCGGGTTGCCGGGTGCGTGCTGGGCGACCCACGCGCAACTCGCCGTCTCCCGCGCGCCCCGCAGCACCGCGCAGCCGTCCCACTCGCGTACATCCCAGCCGTAGGCCGCCACGAAGTCGTCGTACGCCGCGGGGTCCAGCCCGTACCGGTCCAGGGACAGGGCCATCACCACCAGATCGTGCTCGCGCAGGTCCGATGAGAACGTCTCCAGGTCCACCAGCACCGGGCCTTCGGGCCCGACGTGCACATTGCGCGGCAGCGCGTCACCGTGGATCGGCCCCGGCGGCAGGTGCCCGGTCAGTTCGGCCGCGGCGGCGGCGAAGTCGTCGCGGCGCGCGCGCAGATACGCCGCGTCGGCCGGGTCGACGGCGTCCCCGGCCCGCCGCAGCCAGCGCTCGACCCCGCCCAGCAGGTCGCGGCGGGGCAGTTCGAACGGTGGCGGGGCCACTGAGTGCGCCATGAGGAGGAGACCGGCGAGGTCGCGCGGCCCGGCGGGGCGCACGGGCGGCGGCAGCTGCTCCCAGTACGTCACCAGGTGGTTGCCGAACCAGAGCGGCTGGTCGGCGCTGTAGGGGGCCGGTTGCACGGTGGGCAGCCCCTGCGTCGCGAGCCACACGGCCACCCGCAGCTCCCGTGCCACCCGGCTCCACGTCTCCTCGTCCGCGTCACGGCTGATCCGGACCACCAGGTCCGGCCGGTCGGGCCGGTCGACGGCGAAGACGGCGTTCTCACCGAGGGCGAGGAGCCGCGCCGTGACGCCCTCGTCCCCCAGGTGCGGGACCGCCGCCGCCAGCACGGCGCGCGCCCGCTCCTCAGTGAATGCCGTTTCTGCCATCTTGTCCGGATTCCTTCCTGTCGTCTCGAACGGGTATGCATCGCACGGATCCGCGAGGATCAGGCCAAGTGTCGCACCGCGCGCCACCCCCGCGGCGCTTGACTGCTCCATGTGCCGTCAGCACGATGACGGGGGCCTCCGCACCGGGCGCCCCGACTCCCGTCGCGCGCCTGTGAGGAGCCCTCCGCCGTGCCGCGTTCTCCCGACACACCACCGGCCGCCGCGCGGCGCTTAGCACCCGCCTGGTTCCTGGTGCTGCCCGCGCTGATCCCGATCCTGGTGCTCAGCGTCGGCCCGCTGCTCTACGGCATCGCGCTGGCCTTCACCGACGCCCAGTCCGGCCGAACCGACCCCACCCAGTGGATCGGCACGCTCAACTTCCAGGACCTGCGCCACGACACCCTCTTCTGGGAGTCGTTCCGGATCGGTCTGCTGTGGGCCGTGGGCGTGACCGTCCCGCAGTTCCTCCTCTCTCTGGGGCTGGCGCTCCTGCTCAACCAGAACCTGCGGTTCCGCTGGCTGGCGCGGGTGCTGGCGATCGTCCCGTGGGCCATGCCGGAGGTCGTCGTCGGCATCATGTGGCGGCTGGTCTACCACCCCGACGCGGGAATCCTCAACGAGGCGCTGGGCACCCAGCGGGACTGGCTCGGCAGCCTCGGCACCGCGCTGCCCGCCGTCATCGTCGTCGGCATCTGGGCCGGGATGCCGCAGACCACGGTGGCGCTGCTCGCCGGGCTGCAGAACGTACCGCGTGAGCTGCACGAGGCCGCCGCGATGGACGGCGCGGGCGCCTGGCGCCGGTTCCGCACGGTCACCTGGCCGGCCATCCGGCCGGTCGCGCTGGCGATCAGCGCGCTCGGCTTCATCTGGAACGTCAACTCCTTCGCCCTGGTGTACGTGCTCACCAACGGAGGGCCCGGCGGTCGCACCCGGCTGCCGATGCTGTTCGCGTACGAGGAGGCGTTCCGCTACGGCCAGTTCGGCTACGCGGCGGCGATGGGCTGCGTGATGGTCGCCGTCGTCTCGCTCCTGCTCGCCTTCTTCCTCGTCGGCCGGTTGAAAGGGGACGACGCGTGAGAACCATCGCGAAGCGGCGCGCCGGACGCGCCGGCCAGTACCTGGCGCTGCTGTGCTACCTCGTCTTCCTCGCCTTCCCGCTGCTGTGGCTGCTCTCCACCGCCTTCAAACCGCCCCGGGAGCTGGCCACCCTGCACCCGACCTGGCTGCCGGAACACCCCACCTGGGACAACTTCCGGCAGGCGTTCGACGAGCAGCCGCTGCTGCGGGCCGCGGCCAACAGCCTGCTCGCGGCGGGCGGCGCGGCGCTCGTCGCCGTCACCCTGGCCACCCCGATGGCGTACGTCATGGCCCGCCGCCGCTCCTCACTGACGCGGGCGGCCACCGGCTGGGTCGTGGTGAGCCAGGCGTTCCCGTTCGTCCTGGTGATCATCCCGCTGTTCCTGGTCCTCAAGCGCCTGCACCTGATCGACTCGGTGCCCGGCCTGGTGCTGGTCTACGTGACCTGGTCGCTGCCGTTCGCCCTGTGGATGCTCACGGGGTACGTACGGTCCCTGCCGCCGGAGCTGGAGGAGGCCGCCGCCGTGGACGGTGCCGGGCGGCTGCGCACGCTGGTGTCCGTCATCGCGCCGCTGCTCGCACCGGGCATCGTCGCCACCGCGCTGTTCGCGTTCATCACCGCCTGGAACGAGTTCTTCTTCGCCCTGGTCCTGCTCAAGTCCCCGGAGAAACAGACGATGCCGGTCGTCCTCACCCACTTCCTCGGCAATGAGGGCGTCGCCGACCTCGGCCCGCTGGCCGCCGCGTCCCTGCTGGCGACCCTTCCGTCCCTGCTGCTGTTCTCCGTCATCCAGCGGCGGATCACCGGCGGGATGCTGGCCGGGGCGGTGAAGCACTGATGGCGCCGGGGGCACCGAGGGGGCCGAGAGCGCTGGGACGCCGCTCCCTCCTGGCCGGTGCGCTGGCCGTGCCCGTCGCCGCCGTCCTGCCCGGCTGCTCCTCGCCCAGGCGGCGCGCCGCCGACGGGTCGGTGACCCTGCGCTTCCAATCGCTGGCCTGGCAGCAGGAGTCGATCGCCGTGAACAAGCGGCTGGTGAACGAGTGGAACGCCGCCCACCCGAAGATCCGGATCGAGTACGTGCAGGGTGCCTGGGACGGCGTGCACGACCAACTGCTGACCTCCTTCGAGGGCGGCGAGGCGCCGGACATCATCCACGACGCCTCCGACGACCTCGCGGACTTCGCGTACGGAGGGTTCCTCGCCGACCTGTCCGGCCTGCTGCCCCGGCGCCTCAAGGCCGACATCCCGGACCACAGCTGGCAGACCACCACCTTCGGCGACGGTGTCTTCGGGGTGCCGTTCCTCCAGGAACCGCGCGTCATCATGGCCAACCGCACGCTGCTGGAGCGGGCCGGCGTCCGGCCGCCGACCGCCGAAGCGCCGTGGAGCTGGGCCGAGTTCGAGGCGGTGGCGGAGAGACTGACGGGCGACGGGCGGTACGGCGTGGCCTGGCCGCTGAAGGAGCCGGTCTCCGCCACGCTCAACCTTTCGCTGTCCACCGGCGGCCAGGTCTTCCACCGGGGTACGGACGGCAAGGTGGAGGTCCGGTTCGACGCCCCGGACCAGCGGGTGCCGCAGGTGATCCACGACCAGGTCAACACCGCCCGTACGGCGGCCCGGAGCACGCTCGGCATGGGCGGCTCGGACACCCTGCCCGGCTTCTTCGGCGGCAGGTACGCGATGGTGCCGCTCGGCTTCTCCTTCCGCCAGCAGATCGTCCAGCAGGCGCCCGAGGGCTTCGCGTGGACCGTGCTGCCCGCGCCCGCCGGCCCCGGCCGGGACCAGCGGCAGGGCGTGAGCCCGCAGACCCTGTCCATCGCCGAGGACTGCCCGTTCAAGGAGGAGGCGGTGGCCTTCCTCGACTTCCTCCTGCGGCCGCGCAACATGGTGCGGCTCGCGCTCGGCGACTGGATGCTCCCCACCGGCCGGGCGGCGCTGGCCGATCCCCCGTTGCGTACCAAGCGCCACGGGTGGGCCACCGGCACCGCGCTCGCCCGCCATCTGCGCTCCGCGCCCGCCCAGTCGGTGCGCGGCTACCCGGAGTGGAAGGACAAGATCGCGACCCCGGCGTTCCAGGAGTACTACAGCGGGGCGATCGGCGGCGGCGCGCTGCGGCGGAAGCTGGTCCGGGACGGGAACCTGGTGCTGGCCCGGTACCAGCGGTAGGGCGGACCCACCGCCGGTACCGGTGGTGGCCAGACCCACTGTCCGGCACCAGCGGTGGGCCAGACCCACCGTCCGGCGCCAATGGTGGGCCAGACCCACCGCCGGTACCAGTTGTGGGCCAGAGCCAGACCTACCGTCCGGCACCAGCGTGGTGACCGGGCTTCGCCCCGAGCCGCTACGCGAGCACGCGGAACACCGTCAGCCACTGGCTCGGCGCCACATGGCCCACGACCGTGTCCCGCCGCAGCCCCGCTCGGCCGAAGGCATCGGTGAGCCGCCGTGCCGGCCAGTCGCGGCGCAGCGACGCGAACAGCGAGCCGCCGACTCCGGAGAAGCCGAGCTCCACCATCCGCCCGTACGCCGCCCGTTCAGCCGCGTCCGGCACCAGCGGTGCCGCCCGCCGGTCGAGGCGCAGGACGCCGCCGTCCACCCGCGGTACGGGCCGGAAGGCCGCACGCGGCACCCGTCCGCACAGCCGCCATTCCACCTCCGGCCAGGTCCGCACGGTCAGCAGGCTCCACCGCCCGAAGCCGCCGGTGCGCTTCGCCGCGTACTCCCACTGCGTCAGCAGGGTCGCCGAGGTCAGCCGGGGTGCTTGCAGGCACCAGCGGACGATCTCGGCGGTACGGGCGTAGGGCACGTTGGCCACCACCGCGAACGGCCCGTGCGGCGGGCGGGCGGTCAGGAAGTCCTGGTGCACCACTCGGACATGCGCGTACGCCCCGAGCCGGTCGCGCAGCCCGCCGATGAGGTGGCGGTCGATCTCGTACGCGATCAGCGCGCGGCAGTGCGGGGCGAGCGCCTCGGTGAGTACGCCCTTGCCGGGTCCGACCTCGACCAGCAGATCGGCGGGGTCCGGATCGGCCGCCCGCAGTACGCCGCGGACGACGGCGCGGTCGGTGAGGAAGTTCTGGGAGAGCGCGCGCCGCGCCTGGTCGCGCTCGGAACGGCGCGGGGCGCGAACGGGGAACTGCGAGTGCTTCGGGGTGCGGGCCACAGCCGGCGTCCTTTCGGAAGCCGGGCGGGCGGCAGCGCGGAACAGGGCCTGCCGCCCGCCCGGAGTACGTGATGGCGGACTGGCGGGGCCCTGGCATAGGGCAGGCGTGAGCGAGCTGTCAGAAGCGAGCGGATCGGATCACGCGGAAGCGGATGCGCGCGGACGGAAGACCGCGACTCGGTGGAGTACCGGCCGCTCTACGGGCGTTCGACGCGTCCAGCCCGGTGCCAGGGCACCGGGCCGCGCCGCGGGCGGCGGGTGAGCGGAGCGAAGGCGTGCGCACAGACCGCCCGGGCGGGGCCACGGGTGTCGACACGGGTGAACACGCCGATGCCGGGACTGCCGCCCATCGGTGAACTCCTCCCGGGCTGTGCGGATACGCGAACTGGTCGCGCGGCGGAAGGCCGCGCGACCAGTCGACCGTAGGGGCCCGCTCCGGCGGGCCGCAACGGGATTTCCCTACAGCCGCGCGTGCTGCGGCTGGTGTCCCTCGTGCCCGGCCGGGCCGTACACCCCGGGCGCCTGGGCCGGTGCGCTGACCGCTCCCGCGGTGAGTGCCGACTCGTCATGCGACAGGTCGGGCAGCCACCGCAGCCACGTGGGCAGGTACCAGTTGCGCTCGCCCAGCAGCGCCATGACCGCCGGGAGCAGCACTCCGCGGATCACGGTCGCGTCGATCAGCACCGCGGCCGCCAGCCCGACGCCCATCTGCTTCATGCTCTGCATGGACAGCGTGCCGAAGATCGCGAAGACCGCGACCATGATGACCGCCGCGCTGGTGACCACACCGGCGGTGGTCACGACGCCGTGCACCACGGCGTCCTTGGTGGTGCGTCCGGCCATCCGCGCCTCGCGGATCCGGGAGACCACGAAGACGTGGTAGTCCATGCTCAGGCCGAACAGGATCACGAAGAGGAACAGCGGCAGCCAGGCCACCACCGCGCCGACCCCCTCCGCGCCGACCAGGCCCGCGCCCCAGCCGTGCTGGAAGACGGCGGTGAGGATGCCGTAGGCGGCGCCCACCGACAGCAGGTTGAGCACGATCGCGGTCACGGCGATCGTCAGCGAGCGGAACGACATCAGCATCAGCAGGAAGGCGAAGACCACGACGAAGGCGAAGACCGGCACGACCGCCGAACCGATCTTGTCGTTGAAGTCCTTGGAGGAGGCGGTGGATCCGCCGATCGGGGCGTCCACGCCGTCGACCTTGCCGAGGGTCGCGGGGCGCACCTCGTCGCGCAGGATGTTCAGACTCTGCTCCGCCTTGTCCTTGTCCAGCCCGCCGGCCAGCGGGACCTCGATCTCGGCCACGTTCTCCCGGTCGTGCACGGTCACCTTGACCGGGCCCTTGGACGCGCCCTCGCTGACGGCCCGGGCACGGAAGTCGGCGATGGCGGCGCGCACCGGCGCGGCGTTGATGTCGTCCGCCTTGACGATCACCTTGGCCGGGTCGGGGCCGCCGGGGAACGCCTCGTTCATGTGCTCGTACGCCGCGACCACCGGCACGGAGCTGTCGAACTCCTGGTCCAGCTCGAAGTTGGCGGTCTTCATCCCCAGCGCGGGCAGGGCGATCAGCACCAGCAGGCCTCCCGCGACAGCGGCGGAGAGCTTCGGCCGCCGCAGCACCCGACCGAGCACCGCTTTCCAGAAGCGGCTCTCGCCGCCCCCGCCGTGCCGGCCGCGGCCCCGCTTGCGCCGGGCGAGGAAGGGGAGACGGCCCTTCTCCACCCGCTCGCCGAGCAGCGACAGCAGCGCGGGGAGCACCGTGACGGAGCCGATGACCGCGACCGCGACCACCATCAGGGTGGCCAGACCCATCGACTTGAAGTCGGCGATGCCGGTGAAGAGCATTCCGGCCATCGCGACGATGACCGTGAAGCCGGAGACGAGGATGGCGTGGCCGGAGGTGGCGGAGGCGATCCGCAGCGCCGTCTGCGGGTCCCGTCCCGCGGCCCGCTCCTCCCGCTCCCGCCGCAGGTAGAACAGGCAGTAGTCGACGCCGACCGCCAGGCCGACCAGCAGCATCACGGAGTTGGCGGTGTCGCTCATGTGCACCAGGTGGCTGACCACCGCCACCAGGCCGGTGGTGGCCAGGAAGGCGGTCATGGCGAGCACGACCGGCAGCAGGGCGGCGACCAGGGCACCGAAGGCGATCAGCAGGATGCCGAGGGCGACGGGCAGCGCGGAGTACTCGGCCTGCTGGAAGTCGTCGCCGAACGCGTCATCGAAGGCCTTGTCGCCGCTCGCGGCGCCGAACTCCTCCACGCGCACCCGCTGATGCCCGTCCTGCACCTTCGCCACCGCGTCCAGAACGGATTCGATGTGGTCGGTGGCCTTGTCCGGATCACCGCGCATCTCGAACTGGACCAGGGCCGAACGCCGGTCGGCGGATATCGCCTTGGACGCGTACGGAGACTCCACGGCGGTGACCTCACCGGTGCCGCGGACAGCGTCCAGCACCGCGTCGACCGCCTTGCGGAACTCAGGGTCGTCCGCGGTCGGTCCGCCGCGCTCCTTGGCCTGGATGAGGACGGTCTCCCCGGCGGGGCTCTCGATGCCCGCCTCGTCGAGGATCTTCGCGACCCGCCCGGTCTCACCGGGCACCGCCTCGCTCTCCGTCGTATCCACGCGGCCGGCCATCGAACCGACGGCCAGCGCGAGCACGACGAACAGCACCCAGCCCCCGACCGCCGCCCAGCGGTGCCGCGCGCTCCAGCCGCCCACGCGGGCCGCGAGCCCCCGCGGTCGGTTCAAGTGGCCCGTGTCCGCCACGACTTCCCCCTCATTCCCGTGCCGCGACCCGCTGTCGCCGCCCCACATCGACGCTACGGCGGCCGGTCGCGGCGCCCCATCCTGCTGGCTGGTGAACCGAGGTCGAGGAAGCTCCACCCCGAGCACTGGTGCTAGCCCCACCTCCACGCAAGGGGGCCCCTTACACGTAAAGGGACATGACCCGGAACACCGGGAAGAGCGCGCTTTTCCGGGTTGACGCTGTTCGAAGGGGGTTTGGAGGGTGCGGAGCCGTTGGGTATGTCACATGTGTATGTCGCGCCGGGGATGAATCTTGAATTGCGCCCGTCAATCGGTCAGGGTTTCGAGCAGCCCGGAGCGGACTCTCCTGTCTCCGGGGGAAGTTGCAGGAGCAACTTCCGAATCCCCCCACAACCTCACGAGGAGGAACCCTCGTAATGGCAACTCACAAGCGCGTCACCAAGCGCAAGCTGGCCATCGCCGTCGCCGCCGCTGCCGCCGTCGCCGGCGGTGCTTTCATAGCCATCCCGGCCGGCGCGTCGACCCCGGCCGAGGGTACGGTCTACGGCACCGAGTCCAAGGACGCCATCGACGGCAGCTACATCGTGATGCTCAAGGGCGGCAAGACCATCAAGGCCGCCTCCGAGGGCAAGGACCTGGCCGAGGAGTACGGCGGCGAGGTCAAGCGGACCTACGACTCGGCGGTCAACGGCTTCTCCGCCAGCGGCCTGAGCGAGACCGAGGCCAAGCGCCTGGCGGCCGACCCGGCCGTGGAGAAGGTCGTCCAGAACCACAAGTTCACCATCGACGCCACCCAGGACAACCCGCCGTCGTGGGGCCTGGACCGCATCGACCAGGCGGACACCGCGGGCGACAGCAAGTACACCTACCCCGACAGCGCGGGCGAGGGCGTCACTGCGTACGTCATCGACACCGGTGTGCGCGTCACGCACAAGGACTTCGAGGGCCGCGCCACCTCCGGCTTCGACGCCATCGACAACGACGACGACGCCAACGACGGCAACGGCCACGGCACCCACGTGGCGGGCACCATCGCCGGTGCCGAGCACGGTGTCGCCAAGAAGGCGAAGATCGTCGCCGTCCGCGTCCTGGACGACCAGGGCTCCGGCACCACCGAGCAGGTCGTCGCGGGCATCGACTGGGTCACCCAGAACCACCAGGGCCCCTCCGTCGCCAACATGAGCCTCGGCGGCGGCGCCGACGAGGCCCTGGACGCGGCCGTGCAGAAGGCCATCGCCTCCGGTGTCACCTTCGGTGTGGCCGCGGGCAATGAGTCCACCGACACCCAGGGCTCCCCGGCCCGGGTCAAGGAGGCCATCACCGTCGCCTCCAGCACCAAGGACGACGAGCAGTCGGACTTCTCCAACTACGGTGAGGCCGTCGACATCTACGCCCCGGGCTCGGACATCACCTCCGCCTGGAACGAGAGCGACGACGCCACCAATACCATCTCGGGTACGTCGATGGCCACCCCGCACGTCGTGGGCGCCGCCGCCGTCTACCTCGCCAACCACCAGGACGCCACCCCCGAGCAGGTGGCGGCCGCGCTGACCGAGGGCGCCACCCCGGACAAGATCACCAACCCGAGCGAGGGCACGCCCAACAAGCTGCTCAAGGTCGTCGAGTAAATCTGCTCAATCCGCCTCGCGGTATCGCGCAACCGGCCGGCCGTCGCACTCCACCCCCACGGGGTGTGGCGGCCGGCCGCCACACATGGGCCAGTGGCCCACTGAGCCCATGCGCCATTGGCCCAGATCGCAGGGCCAGTAGCCGACTACGCTCACCATCATGACAACGCAGAGCACCACCGCACCCAAGGTCGACTTCTACTTCGACCCCGTCTGCCCCTTCGCCTGGATCACCTCCCGCTGGATCCTGGAGGTGGAGCGGCAGCGCGAACTCTCCCTGCGCTTCCGCGTGATGAGCCTGTCGGTCCTCAACGAGGGCCGCGAGGACCTGCCGGAGCGCTACAAGCAGCTCCTGGACAAGGGCTGGGGGCCGGTTCGCGTCTGCATAGCCGCGGCCCGGCACCACGGCGAGGAGGTGCTGCGCGACCTCTACACCGCGCTCGGCACCCGCATCCACGACCAGGGGAACAAGGACACCGAAGCCGTGCTGCGGGAAGCCCTCGCCGAGGTCGGCCTGCCCGCCGAACTGGCCGCCGCCGCCTCGTCGACCGAATACGACGAGGAACTGCGCAAGAGCCACCACGAGGGCATGGACCCGGTCGGAGAGGATGTCGGCACCCCCACCCTGCACATCGACGGAGTCGCCTTCTTCGGCCCGGTCCTCAGCGCGATCCCGCGTGGCGAGGACGCGCTGCGGATCTTCGAGGGCGCCCGGCTGCTGGCCGGGTACCCGAAGTTCTTCGAGCTGAAGCGGACCCGCACCGGCGACCTCGACTTCAGCTGAGCGAGCGGCGGGCAGCCACCCATCAGCCGTGTGAACAACCCTGCGGGTGAGTACAGCTAGGCCGTCAGCGCCGCACGCGGCCGCGCCGCGGCCCCGTCGTAGCGCCGCAGCAGCAGCCGGGCCAGCTCCGGGCCAGGGCCCAGGACATCGGCCAGCACGTCGGCGCCCGCCGACCGCGCCCCCTCGGCGATCCGGTCCGGCAGCCGGCCCGGCGCGATGACATACGGCGCGACGGCGACCCGCCGGGCGCCGTCGGCCCGCAGCGCCCGTACCGCGTCCTCGGTACGGGGGTAGCCCGCGGCGGACACAGCGGAGGCGAACGCAGGTCGCACGGCGCACCAACCGGTGTGCCGCCACTCCCGCGCGATTTCTGCGATCACTGCGATCGCCTCCGGGTCGGTGGAGCCCGCCGAGGCCAGGACGACCCCGGTCGAGGCACGGGCGGACGGATCGGACGGATCCAGTCCGGCCTCGGACAGCCGCCGCTCCAGGGCGGCGGTCAGCAGCGGCGAAGGCCCGAGGACCTCGGCCCGCCGAACGGACAGCCACGGGTGCCGCAGCGCGGCCTCCCGCAGCACGGAGGGGATGTCGGCCTTCGCGTGGAAGGCGCGGGTGAGCAGCAGCGGCAGTGCCACCACCTCCCGTACCCCGTCCGCCGCCAGCCGCGACAGGACCTGCGGCACGCTCGGCGCGTTGAAGTCCAGGAACGCCGTCTCCACGCGCAGCCCCGGCCGCAGCGACCGCACCCGCGCGGTGAGCGCGGTGACGGTCGCCGCGTGCCGCGGATCGCGGCTGCCGTGGGCGATGACGAGCAGGACGGGAGCGGTCATGGGATCAGCCGGGCCCTACCGCGCGGCGGCCAGCAGTCCGCGGCTGCGCAGTACCCGGCGCTCTATGGGCGCGAAGACCAGCAGCTCGATGGCGATGCCGACGAAGAGGATGAGGATGATGCCGAGCAGCACGCCCGCCATGTCGGAGTTGTTGCGCTGGTTCTCCAGGTACTGCCCCAGCCCCAGCCCCAGGTCGGGGGACTTGGCGATGATCTCGGCGGCCATCAGCGACCGCCAGGAGAACGCCCAGCCCTGCTTCAGACCCGCGACATAGCCCGGCAGCGCGGCGGGCAGCAGGACGTGCCGGGCGCTGGTCAGGCCCCGGGCGCCGAGCGTCCGCCCGGCCCGCAGGAACAGCGGCGGCACCTGGTCGATGCCGGAGACCAGCCCGTTGGTGATGGAGGGGACCGCGCCGAGCAGGATGACGGTGTACATCATCTGGTCGTTGAGGCCCAGCCAGATCACCGCGGGCGCCACCCAGGCGACCGACGGCAGCGACTGCAGGCCGGACAGGATCGGCCCGATGGCGGCCCGGACGAACTTCACCTGGGCGACGACCAGCCCCAGCGGGGTGGCGATGGCCAGCGCGATGAGGAAGCCGAACAGGCCGCGCGAGACGCTGGTCCACACGATGTCCAGCAACTCGCCCCGGACCCACAGCAGGTGCAGCGCGTCCCAGACCTTCGACGGGTCGGGCAGCTTGTAGTCGTCGGTGACCTTCGCCCAGACCAGGCCCTTCCAGACCGCCAGCACCAGGGCGACGGCCACGATGGGCGGCAGCACCTTCTGCACGAGCACCTGGGTCACGGGCGTGCGGCGGATCTGGACCGCCTCCAGCGCGTCGAGGCCCGCCTCCAGACCCGCCAGGTCGCCGCCGGAGTCGCCTGCCCGGTCCTTCTTCTCGAGGGAGGCGGTCGCCGTCCCCGTGGTCTCCCGCGGCGTCTCGCCGGTGGTCTCAGCGCTGGCCATGGCGGCGGATCTCCCCACGCAGTTGCTCTGTGATCTCGATGGACAGATCCGCGACGGCCGCGTCCTCGATACGGCGCGGCTGCGGGATGTCGACCCGCCACTCGCGGACCACCCGCCCCGGGCGGGAGGACAGCAGCACCACGCGCTCGGCGAGCCGGACCGCCTCCCGGACGTTGTGCGTGACGAACACGATCGACACCCCCGTCTCGCTCCAGATCCGGGTGAGCTCCTCGTGCAGGACGTCGCGGGTGATGGCGTCCAGGGCCGCGAACGGCTCGTCCATCAGCAGCACGTCGGAGTCCTGCGCGAGCGCGCGGGCCAGGGCGACCCGCTGCCGCATGCCGCCGGACAGCTCGTGCACGCGCTTGCCGTACGCGCCGCCCAGCCGCACCAGTTCCAGCAGCCGCTCCGCCTCGGGCCGGCGCGCGGCGCGCGGGACCCCGCGCAGCCGCAGCGCCAGCTCGATGTTCCGGCCCGCGGTGAGCCAGGGGAACAGCGCGTGCTCCTGGAACATCAGGGCCGGGCGGCCGCCGGGGACCTCGATCTCCCCGGCGGTCGGCCGGTCCAGTCCGGCGACCAGGTTGAGCAGGGTCGACTTGCCGCAGCCCGACGCCCCGAGCAGGCACACGAACTCACCGGGCCGCACATCGAGGTTGATGTCCTCGAGGACGGGCTGCGCGGCGGTTCCGGGCCTCCCGAACACCTTGTGCACATGGCCGATCCGCACGGCTGCGGGCGCGGCCGCCGTCGTGGTGTCCGGCGCGTCGGTCTTCTCGGTGGTCAGAGCCGTGGCCATCAGGTCACCTCCTGGTACGTACGCGGGCGTTCGGACGGAACTACTGATCGCCGAGGCCGGCGGCGGAGACGGTCGGCCTGCCCTCGTCCTTGAGGACCTTGTTCAGCGCGCGCAGGTCGTAGATGCCCTTGAGGTCGGGCTCCTCCAGCAGGCCCGCCCGCACCGCGTGGTCGGCCTCGGTGCTCAAGGACCTGGCGAGCGGGTCGTCGATGACCTCGATGCTCCGCCACGCCGGGTCGATCACCTCGGCCGGCAGCGCCTTGCCGGTCTCGGCCTCCAGGGCCTCGTTGGCCGCGGCCTTCGCCTGGTCCGGGTTGTCCTTGATCCACTGGTTGGTCTTCACCGAACCGCGCAGCACGGCCTCGACCACGTCGGGGTGCTTCTCCAGGAACGACTGCTTGACGATCACGTTGGTGATCACGAACTTCTTGTCCGGCCACAGCGTGGACTCGTCCAGCAGCACCTTGCCGCCCTCGGCGACCAGCTTGGACGCGGTCGGCTCCGGTACCCACGCGCCGTCGATCGACCCGGACTTGTAGGCGTCCGGGGCCACCTTGTTGTCCGTACGGACCACGGAGACGTCGCCCTTGCCGCTCTGCGCGTCGACCTCCCAGCCCCGCTCCGAGATCCAGTTGAGGAACGCCACGTCCTGGGTGTTGCCGAGCTGCGGCGTGGCGATCTTCTTGCCCTTGAGGTCGTCAAGGGTCTTGATCTTCTTGGGGTTGACGACGAGCTTCACGCCGCCGGACGCCGAACCCGAGATGATCTTCAGGTTCTTGCCGTGCGACTTCGCGTAGCCGTTGATCGCCGGGGACGGGCCGATCCAGCCGATGTCGATGGAGCCGGCGTTGAGCGCCTCGATCTCGGAGGGGCCCGCGTTGAAGACGAACGGCTGGATCTGGGTGCCGCCCAGCTCCTTCTGGATCGGACCGCCGTTCCGCAGGCCGACCAGCGCGGTGGCGTGGGTGAGGTTGGCGAAGTACCCGATCCTCACCTTGTCCAGACCGTCGATCTTCTCGCCCTTGGCGGCGGGCACGGTCTTGTCGTCCTTCTTCTCCGACCCGTAGCCGCAGGCGCCGAGCGCGCCGATCAGCAGGGGGAGGACGGCGGCGGCCGCGAACAGGCGGCGACGGGGCGATCTGGGCTGAGCGGTGCGGACAGCGGACACGGGGAGGGTCCTCTCGGCGGGCCGGGGGTACGTCAGGGGACGCCCGGCAGTTCGGCGTACGGCGGTGGGCGGAGCTCAGCGGACGGCTGAGCGGATGACACGGAGCGCGTCAGCCCGCACATCGGCTGACTCCGCCCTCGCCGCTGCCCAGGGCGCCGCTGCCGACCCGGCCGCCCTCCTTGGCGAAGGTCGCGTAGACATCGGTGATCACGGTCAGAAGTCCCAGCCCTCGTCGTCGGCGGGCGCGGGCGCGGCGGCGGAGGCGAAGGACGCGCCCGCCATCCCGGCCGTCAGGGTCGTCCCGTCGGCCGGGTCGATCAGCAGGAAGGACCCGGTGCGGCGGGAGTCGGCGTAGCCGTCGAGAGCCAGCGGCTCGGCGGTGCGCACCACGACCCGGCCGATGTCGTTGGCGGACAGCTCACCCGGTGCCGGGTGCTGCGAGAGGTCGTCCAGGGTCAGCCGGGACGGGATGTCCTTCACGATCGCCTTGACCGTACGGGTGGTGTGCTTGAGCAGTACCCGCTCGCCGACCCGCAGCGGACGGTCGTGCAGGTGGCACACCGTCGCCTCCACGTCCCGGGTGGTGGCGGGGGCCGCGGCGCTCGGCGCGATCAGGTCGCCGCGCGAGACGTCCACGTCGTCGGCGAGCCGCAGCGTCACCGACTGCGGCGCCCACGCCACGTCCACGGCCTCGCCGAGCGCGTCGATCCCGGCGATCGTGCTCGTAAGGCCCGAGGGCAGCACGGTCACCGGCTCGCCCACCCGCAGCACCCCGGCGGCGATCTGGCCCGCGTAGCCGCGGTAGTCGGGGTGCTCGGCGGTCTGCGGACGGATGACGTACTGGACGGGGAAACGGGCCGGGTCCGCCGACGGGTCGGTGCCCACCGGCACGGTCTCCAGGTGCTCCAGCACGGTCGGCCCGCCGTACCAGTCCATGTTCGCCGACGGGGTCACCACGTTGTCCCCGGCCAGCGCGGAGATCGGGATCGCGGTGATCTCGGGGACGCCGAGGGAGGCGGCGTACGCGGTGAACTCCTCGGCGATCGCGGCGAACACCGGCTCCGCGTAGTCCACCAGGTCCATCTTGTTCACGGCGAGGACGACATGGGGCACCCGCAGCAGGGCCGCGACGGCCGCGTGCCGCCGGGTCTGCTCGACCACGCCGTTGCGCGCGTCGACCAGCACCACGGCGAGCTCGGCGGTGGAGGCGCCGGTGACCATGTTCCGGGTGTACTGCACATGGCCGGGGGTGTCGGCGAGGATGAACCGCCGCCGGGGCGTGGCGAAGTAGCGGTAGGCGACATCGATGGTGATGCCCTGCTCGCGCTCGGCCCGCAGCCCGTCGGTCAGCAGTGCCAGGTCCGGGGCGGTCGCGCCGCGGCTGCGCGAGGCGTGCTCGACGGCCTCCAACTGGTCGGCCAGGACCGACTTGGAGTCGTGCAGCAGCCGGCCCACCAGCGTGGACTTGCCGTCGTCGACCGATCCGGCCGTGGCGAAGCGCAGCAGCGAGGTGGCGGTGGCCTGTTCGGTGGTCGTCATGGTTAGAAGTACCCCTCGCGCTTGCGGTCCTCCATCGCGGCCTCCGACAGCTTGTCGTCGGCCCGGGTCGCGCCCCGCTCGGTCAGCCGGGACGCGGCGATCTCCTCGATGACCCGCTCGATGGTCACCGCGTCGGAGTCGACCGCTCCGGTGCAGGACATGTCGCCGACCGTGCGGTAGCGCACCAGCCGCGTCTGCACGGCCTCGCCGTCCTTGGGGCCGCCCCACTCGCCGGGCGCCAGCCACATGCCGTTGCGGGAGAACACCTCGCGCTCGTGCGCGTAGTAGATCTCCGGAAGGTCGATCTTCTCCCGGGCGATGTACTGCCACACGTCCAGCTCGGTCCAGTTCGACAGCGGGAAGACGCGCACGTGCTCGCCGGGGGAGTGCCGGCCGTTGTACAGCTGCCACAGCTCGGGGCGCTGGCGGCGCGGGTCCCAGCCGCCGAACTCGTCACGGAGGCTGAACACCCGCTCCTTGGCGCGGGCCTTCTCCTCGTCCCGCCGCCCGCCGCCGAAGACCGCGTCGAAGCGGTGGGACTCGATGGCGTGCAGCAGCGGCACGGTCTGCAACGGGTTGCGGGTGCCGTCCGGGCGCTCGCGCAGCTTCCCCGCGTCGATGAACTCCTGTACGGACGCGACGTGCAGCCGCAGCCCGTGCTCGGCGACCGTGCGGTCCCGGTAGGCGATGACCTCGGGGAAGTTGTGTCCGGTGTCCACGTGCAGCAGCGAGAACGGCACCGGAGCGGGCGTGAACGCCTTCAGCGCCAGATGCAGCATGACGATGGAGTCCTTGCCGCCGGAGAACAGGATCACCGGCCGCTCGAACTCCCCCGCCACCTCGCGGAAGATGTGCACCGCCTCGGCTTCCAGCGCGTCGAGGTGGGACAGCGCGTACGGATTGTCGGCGTGCGCGTCGCTCATGCCAGACCCCTTTCCACGAGCAGCGCGTGCAGCGCCGCGGCGGACTCCGCCACCGACTGGTGCTGGGACTCGATCCGCAGGTCGGGCGCCTCCGGCTGCTCGTAGGGGTCGTCGACCCCGGTGAGCCCTGATATCTCGCCCGCGGCCTGCTTCGCGTACAGCCCCTTCACGTCACGCACCGAGCACACCTCGACCGGAGTGGCGACATGCACCTCCAGATAGGGCGTGCCCTCGCTCTGGTGGCGCCCCCGCACCGCCTCGCGGCTGTCCGCGTACGGCGCGATGACCGGCACCAGCGCCTTCACGCCGTTGCTGGCCAGCAGTTCGGCGACGAAGCCGATCCGCTGCACGTTGGTGTGCCGGTCCGCGCGGCCGAACCCCAGCCCCGCGGAGAGGAACTCGCGGATCTCGTCGCCGTCCAGCACCTCGACCCGGTGGCCCTCGTCGCGCAGCCGTTCGGCCAGCGCGTAGGCGATCGTGGTCTTGCCCGCGCTGGGCAGGCCGGTGAGCCAAATCGTGGCGCCCGTCACGTGAGTTCTCCCGCCGTCTCTCCCCGGGGTACGGCCCCCAGGCCCCCGTGTGTCTTACCAGGGGAATGGTTGTCCGAGGCAACCCCTGCCTGCCCCAGAGCACTGTCAGGGGCTGCCGTCACCGACTCGGATCGTTGCGTTCCGGTCATGTGTGCAGCCCGCATTCGGTCTTGCCGAGGCCCGCCCAGCGGCCGGCGCGCGCGTCCTCGCCCTCCAGCACCCGGCGGGTGCAGGGTGCGCAGCCGACCGAGGCGTAGCCGTCCATCAACAGCGGGTTGGTGAGCACACCGTGGTCAGCGACGTACTCGTCCACATCGGCCTGCGTCCAGCGGGCGATGGGAGAGATCTTCACCTTAGCCCGATTGGCATCCCATCCGACGACGGGAGTTGACGCGCGAGTCGGCGATTCGTCGCGGCGCAGCCCGGTGGCCCAGGCGTCGTATCCGGCCAGTCCCCTCTCAAGGGGTTCGATCTTCCGCAACGAGCAGCACAGATCGGGATCGCGGTCGTGCAGCCGCGGCCCGTACGCGGCGTCCTGCTCCGCGACGGACTGGCGGGGAGTGAGAGTCATCACGTTGACATCCATGACGGCGGCGACCGCGTCCCGCGTCCCGATGGTCTCGGGGAAGTGGTAGCCGGTGTCGAGGAAGACCACGTCCACTCCCGGCAGGGCGCGGGAGGCCAGGTGCGCCACCACCGCGTCCTCCATGGAGGAGGTCACGCAGAAGCGCGACCCGAAGGTGTCGGCCGCCCAGCGCAGGATCTCCAGGGCCGTGGCGTCCTCCAGCTCCCGGCCCGCCCGCTCGGCGAGCGCCTGGAGTTCCGATATCCGAAGTTCTGTCATAGCGCAGTGGCCCCTTCATGAGGGTCGCGTCGCAGGCCCTTGGCCAGCAGCCCGATGAACGACAGGCGGAACGCGCGGTTGCAGGACGCGCATTCCCACGCCCCGTGGCCCTCGGTGGAAGGCCGCAGGTCCTCGTCCCCGCAGTACGGGCAGTAGAAGGGAGCGGCTCGCTCACTCATGACAGATCCTTGTCCGCGGCGCGTCCCACCCAGGTCGCGAACCGCTCGCCATCGGCGCGCTGTTCGGCGAACCGGGTGAGTACCCGCTCGACGTAGTCGGGCAGTTCGGCGGAGGTGACCTTCAGGCCGCGGACCTTGCGGCCGAAGCCGGCCTCCAGCCCCAGCGCGCCGCCCAGGTGCACCTGGAAGCCCTCGACCTGGTTGCCGTCGGCGTCCAGGACCAGCTGCCCCTTGAGACCGATGTCCGCGACCTGGATACGGGCGCAGGCGTTCGGGCAGCCGTTGATGTTGATGGTGATCGGCTCGTCGAAGTCCGGCAGCCGCCGCTCCAGCTCGTCGATGAGCGAGGCGCCGCGGGCCTTGGTCTCCACGATCGCCAGCTTGCAGAACTCGATGCCGGTGCAGGCCATCGTGCCGCGCCGGAACGGCGAGGGACCGACCCGCAGGTCCAGTGCCTCAAGACCGGACACCAGCGACTCGACCCGCTCCTGCGCCACGTCGAGCACGATCATCTTCTGCTCGGCGGTGGTCCGCAGCCGGCCGGAGCCGTGCTCCTCGGCGAGCGCGGCGATCTTGGTGAGGATGGCGCCGTCCACCCGGCCGACGCGCGGGGCGAACCCGACGTAGAACCGGCCGTCCTTCTGGCGGTGTACGCCGACGTGGTCGCGCCAGCGCTCCACCGGCTGGGCGGGGGCCGGGCCGTCGGTCAGCTTCCGCCCCAGGTACTCGTCCTCCAGTACGTGGCGGAACTTCTCCGCGCCCCAGTCGGCGACCAGGAACTTCAGCCGCGCGCGGGTGCGCAGCCGCCGGTAGCCGTAGTCGCGGAAGACGGAGATGACGCCCTCGTAGACGTCGGGCACTTCCTCCAGCGGCACCCAGGTGCCCAGCCGCACCCCGATCTTGGGGTTGGTCGACAGCCCGCCGCCCACCCACACGTCGAAGCCGGGGCCGTGCTCGGGGTGTTCGACCCCGACGAACGCGATGTCGTTGATCTCGTGCGCCACGTCCAGCAGCGGCGAGCCGGAGACCGCGGACTTGAACTTGCGGGGCAGGTTGGAGAAGTCCTTGTTGCCGACGATCCGGCGGTGGATCTCGTCGATCGCCGGGGTGCCGTCGATGATCTCGTCCTCGGCGATGCCGGCGACGGGAGACCCCAGGATGACGCGGGGGGTGTCACCGCACGCCTCGGTGGTGGACAGCCCGACGGCCTCCAGCCGGCGCCAGATCTCGGGGACGTCCTCGATCCGGATCCAGTGGTACTGGATGTTCTGCCGGTCGGTGATGTCGGCGGTGCCGCGGGCGAACTCCTGGGAGATCTCGCCGATGACGCGCAGCTGCTCGGTGGTCAGCCGGCCGCCGTCGACCCGGACCCGGAGCATGAAGAACTCGTCGTCCAGCTCCTCCGGCTCCAGGATCGCCGTCTTGCCGCCGTCGATGCCGGGCTTGCGCTGGGTGTACAGCCCCCACCAGCGCATCCGGCCGCGCAGGTCGGCGCCGTCGATGGAGTCGAAACCACGATGCGCGTAGATCGTCTCAATGCGTGTCCGCACATTGAGACCGTCGTCGTCCTTCTTGAACTGCTCGTTGCCGTTGAGGGGGGTGAAGTGACCCGCGGCCCACTGCCCCTCGCCGCGGTGGCGGCTCGCCTTGCGGCGGGGTGCGGCGGTAGAGGGCGTCGGGGTGTCAGCCATGGCAGGTACGTCCTTCGGGACTGCGGAGAGCGGCTCTGACCAGTGCATTCGCGCAGAGGGCGCGGCAGTGCAGGTGCGGAGAGACGGAAGAGAAGTCGGCAGAAGTGCGGCGGCGCTGGGTCGTCAGCCCGCCGGACACATGGCGCTGGACATGCGGCAGAGGTCGACGTGTCGCCGACTCACCAAGTCAATTCCAGCTCCGGACATGACCGAAAGCGTGGCATGGCCATCTCGGGAGCGTCCACCACTATCCACTATGTGGACGACTCCGTCCCGCATCCTGGGATGGTGTGCGTTTTGTCCCGCTCGGGCACCGCTCAGGAGCCCTCGAAGGTCACCCCTCGGAGGCCGGCTCCACTGTCGTGTCGTACAGCCGGAAGCCGCGGCGCTCGTAATTGGCCATCGCGTGCGGCCCGTCCAGGCTGCACGTATGCACCCATACCCGCGTGGTGGCCGGCAGGCCCGGCCAGCGCTCCGCCAGGTCCCACGCCCTGGCCGTGCCGTAGCTCAGCAGATGCCCGCCGATCCGGCGGCCCTGGAAGGCGGGGAGCAGTCCGAAGTAGGCGATCTCCACCACCCCGGCGTCCTGGGCCTCCAGCTCGATGTATCCGGCGGGTGTGCCGTGCTCGTACGCCACCCACGTCTCGACGCCCGGCCGCTCCAGGAACTCCCGCCACCGCTCCCGCGGCCACGGGAGCCGGTCGGTCCACGCGATGTCCGCGCCCACCGCCGCGTACAGGAAGCGGCTGAACTCGGGGCTGGGCACCTCGGCCCGAACGATCCGCACCCCGGCCGACGCCGGCGGCTCCGCCGCGGGGCTCAGGTCCTCCGGCGAGGTCTGCTCCAGGTACCAGGTCGTCACCGTGCGGGCCGGGGCGTGCTCGTTCATGCTCCTCAGCCAATCACGCCCATCGCGCCGCCAGCACCGCGGGGGCCGTGGACCCCGGCAGCAGGTCCACGGCCCGCGCCGGGTGCAGCACCTCCACCTGCACGCTGTCGGCGAAACGGTACGGGCGGTGCGCCAGCACCCCGCCCACCGTGCGCCGCAAACGGGATATCTCTGCCCGTACCGTGACAGTTCGCGAGGGGTCTCCGAACAGATCCGACGCCAGTTGCGCCGCGCCGCGCCCCTCCCGGTGCAGTGCGAGGACCAGCAGCAGCTCGGCATGGCGCGGGCTCAGCTCGTGCGACCAGCTGCCCGCGGCCCCCGAGACGGTCACCGTCCACGCCCGCCGCCCCCGCACATCCAGCACGACCCGGCTCGGCGCCGCCGCCGGCTCCGGCGCTCCGACCCGCACCAGCCAGCCACCGGGCAGCGGCTCCAGCGAGCACGCGCCCAGGGACGGCAGCCAGACCGGCCCGGCCTGCGCGTTCTTCGGCAGCGCCACCCGCTCGGGGGGAGCCATCCCGGTCACCGCCGCCGGCCACCCCACGGCGTCCACCGCCAGCGCCGTGCCCGTCAGCCGGGCGAGCACCGGCGCCGCCACGGTCCGCAGCCGCTCGATCGAGGTCCAGTGCCGGGCGCGCAGCTCCCCCTCGGCGACCCGCGCCACCGCCGCCACCAGCGCCAGCGTCGACGGGTGCGCGCTGCCCGCCGGGCCGGTCACGTTCACCACGCCCAGCAGCCTGCCGTCCCGCGGGTCGTGCAGCGGAGCCGCCGCGCACACCAGGGCGCGCAGCGTGTGCACGAAATGCTCGTCGGCCAGCACCTGCAGCGGGCGGCGGGTCACCAGCGACGTACCGATGCCGTTGGTGCCGGCCGACTCCTCGGCCCAGAACGCGCCCTCGGCCAGGTCCAGCCGCTCCGCGCTGCGCCGTACCGCCCGGCTGCCCTCCTGCCACAGCACACAGCCCTGGACGTCGGTGACCACCATGACGTGCCGCTCGTCGTCGGTGAGCGGCCGCAGCCCCTCCCGCAGGTGCGGCATCAGCTCCGCCAGCGGGGAACCGTGCCGCCGGTGCGCGATCTGGTCGGCGGACAGCGGCCGGGCGGACCGGCCGCCGTCGGGGTCGACGCCGTGGTCCAGCGACCGCAGCCACGATTCGGCGATCACCGGGCGTGCGCGCGTGGCGAGCGGTATGACCCGGTCCGTTGATCTGGGGTTCACGCTCTCATGGTGCCGTCGCCCGGGCATGCCGCGCCGTACCAATGTGAAGATCGGTTGCAACGCGGCGCAACGTTTGCGGACAACCGTGCCCGGACCGGACAGTGGAGCCCGCGAGCGGAGGGTGGTGCCGAGTCGGCGCGGCATCACTCTTCGCCGCGGATACGGTTATAAGGTGCAGCCAGCAGAAGAACCAGCGGAACCACCCGCGGAGCAGCCCTCCGGGCGGCTCCACAGGGCCCGCGCCCTCACCCGCAACGTGTCCAAACGCAAGACGGCCTGGCTGCTGCTGAAGGACACCGTCAACGCCTGCGTCGAGTACCGGGTCACCGGGCTCGCCGCGGAAGCCGCCTTCTTCACCCTGCTGTCGCTCCCGCCGCTGCTCCTCGGCCTGATCGGGCTGCTCGGCTACATCGACGCCTGGACCGACACCCACACCGTCGCGACCATCCGGGACCACATCCTCGACGCCTCGGGGACCGTGCTGTCGGAGAAGGGCGTGCAGCAGATCGCCCGGCCGCTGCTGGACGACGTCATCGAGGGCGGCCGCCCCGACGTCATCTCGCTCGGCTTCGCCATCGCCCTGTGGTCCGGGTCGCGCGCCGTCAACGTCTTCGTCGACACCATCACCGTGATGTACGGGCTCGAAGGGCACCGCGGGATCGTCAGGACCCGGCTGCTGGCCTTCCTGCTCTACCTCGTCGCGCTGATAGTGGGGGCCGTCGCGCTGCCGCTGATGGTGGTCGGCCCCGACACCGTGGTGGACATCGTGCCCTGGAGCGGCACGCTGGTCCGCGTCCTGTACTGGCCCGTGGTGATACTGCTGTCCATCGCCTTCCTCACCACGCTCTACCACGTGTCCGTGCCGGTGCGGTCGCCGTGGCGGGAGGACATCCCCGGCGCGCTGGTCGCGCTGACGATGTGGGTGCTCGGCAGCTTCCTGCTGCGGATCTACCTCACCCACACCATCGAGGGGCCCACGATCTACGGCTCGCTGGCCGCCCCCGTCGCCGTCCTGCTGTGGATCGGGATCTCCGCCTTCGCGGTGCTGGTCGGCGCGGCGGTCAACGCGGCCATCGACCGGGTGTGGCCGTCGGTGGCCATCGCCGCGGCCCGCGCCGAGCACGCGCGGCGGATGCAGGCCGAGGCGCGCGAGGCGGCGGCCCGCAAGGCGGCGGAGTACATGCGGGACGCGGGGGAGGGGAGCGACGGAGACGACGACGGTTACGACGCGTACGGGTACGGCGACGACGGCGAGGCGCCGGACAACTGGCCGGACCTCCCGCCGCCGTCGGAGTTCCCCGAGCGCTGGGCGCAGTTCCTGCCGCCGGAGGACGTCCGCTCACGGCTGCACGCGCGGCGCGACGAGCAGGGCGCGCCGCCGCGGAAAACCGGTTGACGCGGTGCCGCGCCCGCGGGCAGGGTGACTCCCGGAGCGACGGCCCCGCGCCGTGGTCCGACGACGCGTGACCGATGACGCACGGCCAACGGCCATGAGACAACAGGGAGGTGAGGACCGTGACGACTGTCGAAGCGGTGGGCGCTGCCCACGACCTCCAGCCACCACTCCTCACCTCTGTGGCCCCGGCCTGACACCTCGCCGGGACCACCCTCCCCGAAGGGGCTCATCCCGTTGTCTCACCTCACCTCCGCACACCCTTTCTCCGCCCGCTACGGCTGGGACGAGGGATTCGCGGAAGCCTTCACCCCCTACGCGGCCCAAGGCATGTCACCCGCCCGCATCGTGCGGGTGGACCGCGGCCGCTGCGACGTCGTCGTCCCCGACGGCGACGGCGTGCGCACCGCGTCGGCCGACGCCGCGCCGGTCGCCACCGGTGACCCGCTGAAGATCATGTGCACCGGCGACTGGGCCGCCGTCGACCTCGAACGCGGCTACGTACGGGCCCTGCTGCCGCGCCGTTCCGCATTCGTGCGGTCCACGTCCTCCAAGCGGTCCGAGGGGCAGATCCTGGCCGCCAACGTCGACCAGGCCGTCATCGCGGTCTCGCTGGCGGCGGAGCTCGACCTCGGCCGTGTCGAGCGCTTCCTGGCGCTCGCGTGGGAGAGCGGTGCCCAGCCGCTGGTCGTCCTCACCAAGGCCGACCTCGTGCCGGACCCGGGCACGCTGTCTCACCTCGTCTCGGATGCCGAGACGGCGGCGCCGGGCGTCCAGGTGCTCCCCGTGAGCGCCGCGACCGGCGAGGGCGTCGACGTGCTCGCCGCCGCCCTCGCCTCCGGCACTTCCGTACTCCTCGGCCAGTCCGGCGCGGGCAAGTCCACGCTCGCCAACGCGCTGGCCGGCGAGGACGTCCAGGACGTCCAGGCGATCCGGGACAGCGACGGCAAGGGCCGCCACACCACCACGACCCGCGACCTGCTGCCGCTGTCATGGGGCGGCGTCCTGATCGACACCCCGGGCCTGCGCGGGGTCGGGCTGTGGGACGCCGAAGACGGGGTGGCGCGGACGTTCTCGGAGATCGAGGCGCTCGCCGGGGACTGCCGCTTCGCCGACTGCGGGCACCACAGCGAGCCGGGCTGCGCGGTGCTCGCCGCCGTCGACGCGGGCGAGCTGCCCCCGCGCAGGCTGGACAGCTACCGCAAGCTGCTGCGCGAGAACGCCCGGCTCGCCGCCCGCACCGACGCCCGGCTGCGAGCCGAGATGCGGCGCGACTGGAAGCAGAAGCAGGCGCTCGGCCGGCACATGATGGAGCGCAAGGGCCGGTCGGTACGCAATCCGTAGGGCCGCCCGCCCGGCCGCGGGGCGGCACCATCCCGCTCCCGCGGCCGTAGGCTGGCGCCATGCTGCTGTGGATCAACGGTCCGTTCGGGGTCGGCAAGACGCAGGTCGCGTACGAACTGCACCGGCGCCTGCCGGGCAGCTTCGTGTGCGACCCCGAGCACCTGGGCTTCGCGCTGCGCCGCATGCTCCCCGAGCCGATGCGCGGCGACTTCCAGGACCTGGCGCTGTGGCGGCGTGGCGTGCACGAGATGCTCGACTCCGTGGTGCGCGGGTTCGACGGCACCGTCATCGTCCCGATGACCGTCGTCGAACCCGCCTACCACCGGGAGATGGCGGGTGCCCTGCGGGCGTCCGGGCACGACGTACGGCACTTCGCGCTGCTCGCGCACCCGCGGACCGTGCGGCGCAGGCTGCGCGGGCGCGTCATGCCCCTGATGCGCGGCGACAGCTGGGCGGTCCAGCAGATCGACCGGTGCCTGGAGGCGCTGCGGCGGCCGGAGTTCGAGCGGCACGTGGCCACCGACGGGCGGACCGTGCCGGAGGTCGCCGAGCTGATCGCGCGGGAGGCGGGCGTGACGCCGGCACCCTCGTCCGACGGCCGGGTCACCCACTACCTGCGACGCCAGTGGGTGAGCGCCAAGCACATCCGCTTCGACTGAGCGACGCGAGGGGCGTGCGGCCGCCGGAGCCCGGTGGTCAGCCGGCCACCACGGCGGCCACCCACGCGCCCGTCACCAGCAGACACGCACACAACTCGATCAGCACACTGGTGCCGATCGCCCGCATCACCATCCGCGTCGAGGCCCACGCCTCGCCGTGCGCGCCCAGCCGCCGTCGCTCGGCGCCGTAGATCCCGGCGACGAACCCCAACGGGGCGCCGAGGACCGGCACGACGAAGAACCCCGCGATCCCGGCGGCCCCGGCCACCAGGAACGTACGCCGGGTGACCCCGGCGACGCGCATCCGGCGGGCCGGCAGCAGCCACTTCACCGCCTGGTTCAGCAGCAGTACGGCCGTCGCCCCGGCGAGCACGCCCCAGGACAGGACGGTCGTCTCGGCCATCGACCACCACAGCACGCCCGCCCAGACGATGGGTGGTCCCGGGAGGCCGGGCACGACCACGCCGATCAGTCCGAGCAGCATGACCAGGCCGCACAGGACCAACTGCCACGTCCCCATGGCCCCAGCCTGCCGGAAGCCGTCGGCGTACGCTTCCGGACGCGCCCGAACGCCGTCCCCGTACACCGGCTCAGGCGGGAAGGGCGTCCGCGTTCGGAAGGGCGCCGGTGCTCCCGGCGGCGGGCCGCGGGGCGCCGTCCGCCGATCTCGCCACCCAGCCGCGCTCGTACGCGTGCCAGCCCAGCTGGAGCCGGGTCGTCACCCCGACCAGCTCCATCAGCCGCTTCACCCGCCGCTGTACCGTGCGTAGTCCCAGGTCCAGCTGGCGGGCGGTACTGGCGTCGGTCAGCCCGGCCAGCAGCAGCGAGAGGATCTCCAGATCCGTCTGGTCCGGCCCGTCGCCGTCCGGCGGATCGTGCGGCCCGCCGTCCCGGTCCCGGCGGTGGTCGCGCGGCTCGCCCGTGCCCAGGTGCAGCGGCAGCGCCGCCCGCCACACGCCCTCGAACAGCGCCACCAACGCGTCCAGCAGCCCGCTGGCGTGCACCACGAGGGCGGCCGGTTCGGCGGTCCCGGCGGTCAGCGGCACGATCGCGAGCGTACGGTCGGCGATCACCAGATCCGCGGGCACCCGGTCCGCCACGCGCAGCGCGGGCCCCGGCAGGTGTCCGGGTACCGGCCCGGAGTGCTCCGGGCGCTGGTGTTCCGGCCGTCGGGCACCGGGCACCGGCAGCCCGCACAGCGCCGCGCGCTCGATGACGACCCGGTGGGCGACCGCGGGCGCGGCGGGCGGCAGCGGCTCCGCGCCCTGGCCTGCCACCAGCGCGCAGACCTCCTCGGTGGCGCCCCGCCGCAGTTGCGCGAAGCGGCGCGCGACCGGCTCCTCGCCCGTCACCACCTCCAGCACGCCGTGCACGGCGGCGCCCTCGGCGCGATACGCCTCGTCCAGCAGCGCCGCCGCCAGTTCCGCCCGGTCCAGCTCGTCGCGGCGCCTGCTCAGCAGCGCGCCCAGCGCGACGCCGGGCGGTGCCGCGACCCACTGTCCGGGGTGGACCGGGGACCGGGCCGCGAGCCCTTGCCGCTCCAGGTCGCGCAGGGTGCGCAGGGCCTCGTCCGCCGCGAGGCCGAGCCGGTCCGCGAGCTCGCCGACCCCGGCGGACCCGAGCGCGACCAGCGCGCGGTACGCCGCCTCCTGCCAGTCGTCCAGACCAATGGCACCGAGCACGTGACACCCCTCCCCACCTGTAGGCGCACATCCTCGCACCCGGGCGCGGGTCGCGCAGGAGGGTGGCTTCCGCCGTTCACCTCTTCCCGTATGTCCGGGACTATGGACAATGTGGGGCATGAGCCAGCAGGGGGAGAGGCACGGCCACGAACACGACTGGTGGCGCGAGTTGTACGACTCGGACTCGGGCGACACGGGACCGGCCACGGCGGCAGACTCGCTCGACGATCGCTTTGACACCGCCTCCCGCGCGGTCGGCTCGCCGCCGGGCCGCGCCGCGCGTGACGGCACGGTGGCGGTCGAGCCCGTGACGGCGGTTGGTCCCGCGCCGAACGCCTGGGCGGACGGCGGAGTGGAGGCCGGTCCCGGGCCCGACGCCTGGGCGGACAGCGAAGCGGAGACCGGGACGGAGGTCTCCCGGCACGCCGGCTTCGTCGGGAGCCGACCGCCCACCTACGACCCCGAGCCGACCGCGTTACCGCTCGCCGACCCCGCCGACCTCGCCGATCTCGTACCCGACACCGTGCTGGACGGGGCGCGCCACGGAGCGCTCACGCTGCGGGCCGCCTCCCTGCGCGGCGACTCGGCGCGCTATCGCGGGCAGCCCCGGCGCGACGCGCTGCTGACGGCCCGGTTCGGGGCCGGGCGGCACGCGCTGGTGCTGGTGGCGGTGGCCACGGGGCCGCGCGCCGTCGACGGGGCGCACCGGGCGGCCCGCGAGGTGTGCGAGGGGATAGGCGCGGCGGTCGGCCGCAGCCACGCCCGGCTGGCGGAGGACATCCACGGCGGCCGGCGCGGCGCGCTGAAGTCCGGGCTGCACCGGCTCACCGCCCGCAGCCTCGGCCGGCTCCGGGCCCGTGCCCGCGAACTCCACCTGGATCCGGCCGAGTACACCGCCTCACTGCGCTGCCTGCTGCTGCCGGGTGACCCCGCGTGCCGCACCCGGGTGTTCTTCGGTGTCGGGGACGGCGGCCTGTTCCGGCTGCGCGACGGCGCGTGGCAGGACCTGGAGCCTGCCGCCCACGAGACGGACACCGCCCGCGGCACCGTGGCCTGCGGCGACACGGCCGCGGGCGACGCCGGCGCCGACGTCGACCCCGGTGCCGTGAACGGACCGGACGCTCCGGGCGGTACGGGCCAGGCGGGCACCGACCCCGAATCCGCCTCCGTCCCCTTCCGCTTCCGTGCCTCCGTCGGCCGACCGGGCGACACCCTCCTGCTGTGCAGCGCGGGCCTCGCCGACCCCCTGCGAGACGAGCCCGCGCTGGCCGAACGGCTGCGGGAGCGCTGGTCGGCGGCCGAGCCACCGGGCCTCGCCGCGTTCCTGGCGGACACCCAGCTGCGGGTGACGGGCTACGCCGACGACCGCACGGCGGCCGCCGTCTGGGAGGCGTGAGCGCACGATGGTGGAACTGTGAACGCGCGGTTGCGCCGCACGTCACCCGCTGATCACCTGCCGGCGCGTGTGGGCGTCTACACGCGGGGAATGCATCCCCGTGTGCACGTTCGAGGGCAAGGCATGCCGGACAGCCGACGAGCAGTCGGGACGAACGGTCGGGGCGGGGAAGGAATGAAGCGTCAGCCTGCACAGCGAGGCGGCACGGACACCAGATGGCCGGATGCGGATGCGGAGATGACGGCTGGTGAGGGGGAGCGGGGGCTGACGTTGCGATTAGGCCGCGCGGAGCTGAGCGCGGTGGCTCAGGCCCGCCGGGAACTGCGCGCGGTGCTGCGGCGCTGGGGCGGGCCGGGCAAGGCCGACGTGGCGGAGCTGCTGCTGAGCGAACTGGTCACCAACGCGCTGGTGCACACCGACCGGGGCGCGGTGGTCAGCGCCACCTTCGACAGCGGCGCGGGGCCCTGGGCGCGCAGCCGACTGCGCGTGGAGGTACGGGACTTCGTCGCGCGGCCGCCGACACCGCGTGACCTGGCCGACGGTTCGGACGACGCCACATCGGGGCGCGGGCTGCTGCTGGTCCACGCGCTCGCCGACGCGTGGGGAGTGCGCACCCACGGCGTCGGCAAGGCGGTGTGGTTCGAGCTGGACGGAGCGGCCGTCTGAGCGGGGTCCGCTCAGCCGAACTGCCGCTCGATCTGCGCCAGTTTCTCCTCCAGGGAGTCCAGGCGCGGAATCGTCAGGGTGTCGTCCTCGGCGGTGAGGTCCACGGTGCGCGGCCGGCTCTTGTCGAAGACGCTGAGGACGTCAGCCGAGCTGTCCGCCGTGCTGGTGCCGGTCTCCGAACCGCTCCCGGACCGCAGGGCCGGAAGGGAGGAGGGCGCGGGGAGCTGTCCTGGCTCTGCTATAGCGGGGTCCGAGCCGAGCTGGGCGGGTTGCGCGGGTCCCCCCGCGACATCCACCTGGCGCCCGCCACGGCGGCCCCACACCCGGTGCTGGCGGTTGTACGCCTTGATCCGGGCCCGGTCCAGCTTCTCCTGGTCGCGCCTGCGGTGCCGGTTCAGCTCCTGCTGCCGCCGGTCCTCGCGCACTTCCTCGACGGCCTCGTCCAGGGTCCGTACGCCCTCCAGCAGCATCAGCGACCAGGCGGCGAAGGTCTCCCGCGGCGCGCGCAGCCACCGGACCATGCGGATCTGGGGCAGTGGGCGCGGTACGAGTCCCTGCTCGCGCAGCGCCGCGCGGCGGGTCTGCTTCAGCGCGCGGTCGAAGAGGATGGCCGCGGAGAGCGACATGCCCGCGAAGAACTGCGGCGCGCCGGCGTGGCCCATGCCGCGCGGGGCGTGCACCCAGTTGAACCAGGCGGCGGCGCCGGCGAACAGCCACACCAGCAGCCGGGAGCCGAGCGCCGCGTCACCGTGGCTGGCCTCGCGCACCGCGAGCACCGAGCAGAACATGGCCGCGCCGTCGAGTCCGAACGGGACCAGGTACTCCCAGCCGCCCGTGAGGTTGAGGTTCTGCCGCCCGAAGCCGACCAGCCCGTGGAAGGAGAGCGCGGCGGCGACCGCGGCGCAGCAGAACAGCAGGACGTAAGAGGCCGCCCCGTAGACGGCCTCCTTGCGCCGGCGGCGCTCTTCGCTGCGCTCCCAGGAGTCGGTGGGCGCGTCCGCCTTCCCCTTCGCCTTCGTGCGGCCGCGAGCCATCATCGCCACAGCCGCCACGACTCCGACGAGCGCCACGGCGGCGGGCAGTGCCCATATGTCGGTCAGTCTCATCCGGCCCCTTGCCTCGCTTCCGTAAGGTGTTCTGGCCGCGGTACGGCCTACTCGCGCGACATCTTGGCGGAGTCGGGCCTGGCCTCAGGGGATTTCCGGGCAAGAAAACGCCAACGAACGTCGGGGACACGCGGATAGGTGCGATACGGTTCGAACGCTCGCCTGATGCAAGCGAGTTGCATTCTATTCATGGAATCCGATGCGGTGGAATCCAGGCGATCAGCTTGCGATCAAGCGCTCGACGCGGTCCGCGTCGCAGGTGCGCGGGCAGGTCACGCAGGTGTCCCGCGGCCGCAGGGTGTAGAACAGGCAGCAGCTCGCCCGGTCCCGGGTCGGCAGCGATGTCCCGCGCGGTCCGGCCAGCTCCCGGAAGGACGCGCCGACCGGGTACGGGGCGACGGGGCCCGGCAGCAGCTCGGTCAGCTCGGCCACCGCCCGCCGCTCCTCGCCCAGCAGATGGCCGATGTGCCACAGCCCCTCGGCGATCTCGTCCGCCGCCATGCCCCACAGTGCCCGCCCACCGCGCCGCATCCGCGGCCGGAAGCCCGCCAGCACCGGCTCCAGATGCTCGGCCACCGCCGACCGCACCTCGGCCCGCAGGGCCTCCTCGTCCGCGACGACCCGCGCTCCGGGCAGCCGGGCCGCGGGGTCGTCCGGCAGGCACGCGAACTCCTTCACCAGAACGGTCATCCGGCCCTGGGTGCGCTGGAAGGAGACCCGTTCCACGGGAACGCGCGGCACGCGGCGCAGCAGGAACCAGGGCACGGTCACCAGCAGGCAGGCCGGCCAGGCGTAGCGGTGCAGGCCGAATCCGGCCACCACGTCGGGCCGTCCGCGCTGCCCGTAGTCCCGCAGCACCTGGGCGTCGTCCCAGTCCAGGAACGCCTCGACGGCCGCACCGCCGGCGGCCAGCTCGGCGGCCGCCACCCAGCCGTCCCCGTGGCGCGGCGGCTCCTCGGTGACCGTCAGACCGGGGAAGACCTCGGCGAGCCGCGCGTACGCCTCATGGACGACGGATGTGCCGGGGGCGGCGGGGACGGCGGACACCGAGGTGTCGGACGGGCGGGAGGCGGGCACGGCCATATGGGAGACCACCGAATCGCGAGTTGCATCAGGTTAGCCTTACCTTACCCGTGATGATCGAGGTTTGACCTCACGCGACGTCCGCTTATGGTGCACAAGGACGTCAGGAGGACCCGGATGGAGCAGTCGATCACCGACGCGGCGGCCGCGTCGCGCGTGCCACCGCAGCGGCACTCCGTGCGCCGTCAGGTCCTGGACGCCCTGCGCGCCGCGTTGGTCGCCGGTGAGCTGACGCCCGGCGAGGTCTACTCCGCGCCCGCCCTCGCCGAGTGCTTCGGGGTCTCCGCCACGCCCGTACGGGAGGCGATGCAGCAGCTCGCCGTCGAGGGCGCGGTCGAGGTCGTCCCGAACCGGGGCTTCCGCGTCGCCCAGCGCAGCGCCCGCGAACTGGCCGAGCTCGCCGAGGTGCGCGCCCTGCTGGAAGTGCCGGTGATCCTCACCCTGGCCGAGTCCGTCGCGCCCGAGCGCTGGACGAGCCTGCGGCCCTTCGCCGAGGCCGCGGTCGCCGCCGCGGCGAAGGGCGACCGGGCGGCGTACCTGGAGGCGGACCGCGCCTTCCACCAGGCGGTGCTCGGAATGGCCGGAAACCAGCAGCTGGTCATCGTCGCCGACGACCTGCACCGGCGGGCCCAGTGGCCGCTGGCCCAGGGCCAGGCGGTCCGCACCGCCGACCTCGTCGCGGACGCGGCCGAGCACGTCGCCCTGCTCGACGCGCTGGCGTCCGGCGAACTCGCGGTCGTCGAGTCGCTGGTGCGCCAGCACTTCGCGGGCGCCGCCTGAGCCGGCGGCGGCCGCGTCGCGCCCGGGGGGCGATCCCGCCCCGGCTCGCGGTCAGTTCGGGCGTTCGCCGTTCGGGGTGTCCGAGAGCGCTCCCAACTGGCCCGCCAGCCAGGACGGCACGCCGCCCAGCAGTCGCACCAGCCGGCCCGCCTCCGCGCGCAGCCGGCTCGCCTCCGGCTCCGGCCGCACCTCGGCGAGTGCGGCCAGCGCCGGGGCGATGCCGACGAGGAAGCCCAACTCCTCCCGGATCCGCAGGGATTCGCTGAAGCCGTGCTCCGCCTCGGGCAGGTCGCCGTTCTGCTCCGCCATGGCGGCCAGGTGCCGCCAGGTGAACGAGCGCAGCAACTGGTCGCCGTGCGCGGCGGCCCCGGCGTGCGCGCGCTGGAACGCGGCCTGCGCGCCCGTCGGGTTCTGCGCCAGATGCTGGGCGATCAGGCCGCGCCGGAAGTCCAGCAGCGGTCGCGCCGGGGAGCCGGGCGCGAGCAGCGCCGCCGCCCGGCCCAGCGCGGCCCGCGCCTCGTCGGCCCGGTCCCGTACCCCGAACAGCGTGGACGCGTACGCCAGTTGGCCGCGCTCGCAGGCCGCGGCGCCCCGCTCCTCGTCGCTCAGTGCCAGCGCCTCCGCCGCCCGGAGTGCGTCCTCGGCCTCGCGCCATCCCCTGGCGGTGAACACGCACTGCTCGGTGAGCAGGGCGGTCCGTTTCAGCGCGGCGGCCGGATCCGTGGCGGCGTGCGGGGCGAGCAGCGCCGCGGCGTCGTGCCAGCACCCCCGCGAGCGCAGCCGCCACACCGCCGTATCGAGCGGGTCGTCCCCGCGGCCCGGCTGCGCATCCGACGATCCAGACCGTGACATGGCGGTATCCGCCACTTTGCCTCCCCAAGCGCGTCGTCGAGCCGGAGCCGTGCCCGCATCTCAGCACGGATCCGCGTGAGCGGCCAAGGGGTCGGTGTGAATCAGTTCACAAAGTTTGCCGTAGTGGGGGATCGCTTGAGCGCCCGCGCCGCTCAGCTCATCCGCAGCGCCAGGAAGAAGTCCAACTTGTCTTCCAGGCGCGACAGATCACGGCCCGTCAGCTGTTCGATCCGGCCTACCCGGTAGCGAAGGGTGTTGACGTGCAGATGCAACTGGGTCGCACAGCGCGTCCAGGAGCCGTCGCAGGCCAAGAACGCCTCCAGCGTCGGGATCAGCTCCGCCCGGTGCCTGCGGTCGTAGTCGCGCAGCGGGTCCAGCAGCCGCGCGGTGAAGGCCCGCCGCACGTCGTCGGGGACGAAGGGCAGCAGCAGGACGTGGGACGCCAGTTCCTGGTGTCCGGCCGCGCACACCTGGCCGGGCCGGGCCGCCGCCACCCGGCGGGCGTGCCGGGCCTCCTCCAGCGCCCCGCGCAGCCCCTCCGCCGAGTGGACGGTGGCGCTGACGCCCAGGGTGAGCCGGCCGTCGCCGTCCAAGCCGCGCGAGAGCGGCTCGCGCACGGCCGCCAGCAGCCGGTCCGCGTGCAGCCCGGTCACGGTCTCCTCCTCGTCGGCCGCGGGCAGCGGAACGAGCGCGACCGCCTCGTCACCGGTGTGCGCCACCGCGATCCGGTCCGAGGGCTCGGGGCCCGTCGCCTCCGGGTCGACCAGCATCTCCTCCAGCAGCGACTGGGCCACCGGGCCGCCGGGCACCGCGCTGTCCCGTACGTGGTCCTCGCCGGGCAGTCCCCATTCCACCCGTGCCACCACGACCTGCCAGTGCGGGGCCGTGCCCAGACCCGGCAGCAGCACCGGTGCCGCGACCCGCAGCCGCGCCGCGATCTCCGCGGGCGGGGCGCCCGCCTGCACCAGTTCCAGCACCTCCTGGGCGAGCCGGCGCCGCACCGTGCGGGCCGCCTCCCGATGGTCGCGCTCGACCGCGATCAGCTGGGTCACCCCGTGCAGCAGGTCCAGCCGCTCCTCCGCCCAGTCCCCGGCGTCCGCGTCGACCGCGAGCAGCCAGTCCGACAGCACCGTCTCGCGCACGTCGTGCCCGCCCGCGCGGCCGGTGCCATGGATCGGGAACAGGGAGTACGTTCCGCTGCCCGGCACGGCGACCCGGTACGGGGCCCGCCGCCCGCTGCGCACCGCCGCCAGATGCTCACCCGCCAGCTGCGCGCACACCGCGGCGGGCAGCTCCGCCGCCGCCCGCCCCGCGCCGGGGCCCGCGTCCGTCTCCGTACCGTCCCCCATAGCGCTTCGCGCATGGGAGGTACCCCCAACCGAGGGGCCGGATCCGGCCACCTGGCGGCCGGTGGGCGACAGCACCCAGGCCCGCAGATCCAGGTCCGAGCCGAGCAGGTCCAGGATCACCTCGGGGCCGCCGCCCGCGGGGCCGGACGTCATCAGCCGCCGGTGCCGGTCCACCACGGCCGCCAGATCCCCCGCGCGCTCACCGGAGACCTGCCGCACCACGTGCTCGGTGATGGACGCGAACGACACGTCCTCGACCACCGAGAACAGCGGCAGCCGGTGCCGCTCGCACGCCCGCACCAGGTCGTCGGGCACATCCCCCAGCTCCGCCTCGCCCGCCGCGAGCCCCGCGACCCCGGCCGCCGCCAGGATCCGGACGAACCGCTCGGAGTCGGCGGGCTCGCGCCGCCATGCCAGGCCGGTGAGGACCAGCTCGCCGCCCGACAGATACCGGCTGGGGTCGCGCAGGTCCGTCGTCATCACGCCCCGTACCGTGCGGTCCAGCTCCTCCTCGCCACCCAGCAGGCGCAGGCCCAGCGCTTCGGTCTCCAGCAGTGCGCGCAACCGCATGTCGTCGCCAGCCGATCTGTCGTGATGTTGCCAGTGGAATACGGAGAGGTTTCGGAACCTCGTCTTTCGTTCGAATCTACAAGACCTGCCCCCTGGCCAGCCAACCGCTTCATGGTTTCCGTGACTGCACCGGGCGGGGGACACGTCGGTGTACTGGCGACAGGCCGCGTGCATCGGTGTCCGGGAAATGACTTCCGGACTACGGAATCAGGAACAGAGAGACAGGATCCACCCACCCCCCAGGGCAACTCCTCACCTCCCCCGCCCACAGCCGAGAAGAGAACAACCATGGACTTCCTGCGCCCCGCCAGCTGGGAGGAAGCGCTCGCCGCGAAGGCCGAGCACCCCACCGCTGTGCCCATCGCGGGCGGCACCGACGTCATGGTCGAGATCAACTTCGACCACCGGCGGCCCGAGTACCTGCTCGACCTGAACCGCATCGGTGAGCTGAGCGAGTGGGAGGTCGGCTCGGACGGCGGTACGGTCCGGCTGGGCGCCTCCGTGCCGTACACCCGGATCATGGATCACCTGCGCCCGCAGCTGCCGGGTCTGGCCCTCGCGGCCCACACCGTCGGCTCCCCGCAGATCCGCAACCGCGGCAGTGTGGGTGGGAACCTCGGCGCCGCCTCCCCGGCCGGCGACTCGCACCCCGCGCTGCTGTCGGCCGGCGCCGAGGTCGAGGCGGAGTCCGTACGCGGCACCCGGATGATCCCCGTCGAGGAGTTCTACACCGGCGTGAAGCGCAACGCGCTGGCGCCGGACGAGCTGATCCGGGCGATCCACATCAAGAGCGCCGACGGCCCGCAGCAGTTCTCGAAGGTCGGCACCCGCAACGCCATGGTGATCGCCGTGTGCGCCTTCGGGCTCGCCCTGCACCCCGAGAACCGCACCGTCAAGACCGGCATCGGCTCGGCCGCGCCCACCCCCGTACGCGCCCGCGAGGCGGAGGACTTCCTCAACGCCGCGCTCGCCGACGGCGGTTTCTGGGACAGCGGCAAGACCATCACCCCGTCGATCGCCAAGCAGTTCGCGGAGCTGTGCTCCGGTGCTTGCAACCCCATCGACGACGTGCGCGGCAGCGCGAAGTACCGCCGCCACGCGGTCGGCATCATGGCCCGCCGCACGCTCGGCTGGGCCTGGGAGGCCTACCGCGGCAGCAGCATGGGAGGAGCACAATGCGCGTGAACTTCACCGTCAACGGACGCGAGCAGACCGCCGACGACGTGTGGGAAGGCGAGAGCCTGCTGTACGTCCTGCGCGAGCGCATGGGCCTCCCGGGCTCCAAAAACGCCTGTGAACAGGGCGAGTGCGGTTCCTGTACGGTGCGCCTCGACGGCGTCCCCGTCTGCGCCTGCCTGGTCGCCGCCGGCCAGGTCGAGGGCCGCGAGGTCGTCACCGTCGAGGGGCTCGCCGACTACGCCCAGGCGCGCGCCGAGGGCGGCTGCGCCACCGGAGCCTGCGGCACCAGCATCGACAAGGCCCAGCAGTGGCAAGCGCGCCCGTCTGACAGCGACCTCCGGTCGCGGGCTGGGGAGACCAGCGACCTCTCCCCGATCCAGCAGGCGTTCATCGACGCCGGCGCCGTGCAGTGCGGCTTCTGCACCCCCGGCCTGCTGGTGGCCGCAGACGAACTGCTGGAGCGCAACGCCGAGCCGTCCGACGCCGACATCCGCGAGGCGCTCTCGGGCAACCTGTGCCGCTGCACCGGCTACGAGAAGATCCTGGACGCGGTCCGCCTGGCGGCCGCCCGTTCCGGAGAGGCGGTCTGACCATGGCGGAAGTGACCCGTACTCCGACGAACATCTCCCAGGGCAGCCAGACCAAGGGCGGCATCGGCGAGTCCACGCTGCGCCCCGACGGCACCCTGAAGGTCACCGGCGAGTTCGCCTACTCCTCGGACCTGTGGCACGAGGACATGCTGTGGGGCCAGACGCTCCGCAGCCCGCACGCGCACGCCGAGATCCGCTCCATCGACGTCTCCGAGGCGCTGAAGCAGCCCGGCGTCTACGCGGTCCTGACCTACGACGACCTGCCGACCGACGTCAAGAACTACGGTCTGGAGATCCAGGACACCCCGGTGCTCGCCCACGGCCGGGTCCGCCACCACGGCGAGCCCGTCGCGCTGGTCGCCGCCGACCACCCCGAGACCGCCCGCCGCGCCGCGGCGAAGATCAAGGTCGACTACGCCGAGCTGCCCGTCGTCACCGACGAGGCGTCCGCGACCGCCGAGGGCGCGCCGCTCATCCACGAGGGCCGGGACGACCACCACATCGGGCACGTACCGCACCCCAACATCGTCCACCGCCAGCCGATCGTCCGCGGCGACGCGGAGGCGGCCCGCGAGCGGGCGGACGTGATCGTCTCCGGCGAGTACGTGGTCGGCATGCAGGACCAGGCGTTCCTCGGCCCCGAGTCGGGCCTCGCCGTACCCGCCGAGGACGGCGGCGTCGACCTGTACGTCGCCACCCAGTGGCTCCACTCGGACCTGCGGCAGATCGCCCCCGTCCTCGGCCTGCCCGAGGAGAAGGTCCGCATGACGCTCTCCGGCGTCGGCGGCGCCTTCGGCGGCCGCGAGGACCTGTCGATGCAGATCCACGCGTGCCTGCTCGCGCTGCGCACCGGCAAGCCGGTCAAGATGGTCTACAACCGGTTCGAGTCCTTCTTCGGACACGTCCACCGGCACCCGGCCAAGCTCTGGTACGAGCACGGCGCCACCCGCGACGGCAAGATCACGCACATGAAGTGCCGGATCGTGCTGGACGGCGGCGCCTACGCCTCCGCCTCCCCGGCCGTCGTGGGCAACGCCTCCTCGCTGTCGGTGGGTCCGTACGTCATCGACGACGTCGACATCGAGGCCATCGCGCTCTACACCAACAACCCGCCCTGCGGCGCCATGCGCGGCTTCGGCGCGGTGCAGGCGTGCTTCGCCTACGAGGCGCAGATGGACAAGCTCGCCGCCGAACTGGGGATGGACCCGGTCGAGTTCCGGCAGCTCAACGCCATGACCCAGGGCACGATCATGCCGACGGGGCAGGAGGTCGACTCGCCCGCGCCGGTCGCCGAACTGCTGCGCCGGGTCAAGGCCATGCCCCTGCCGCCCGAGCAGCAGTGGGAGGCCGCAGGCGAGGCCGTCGACGTCCGCGCGCTGCCGGGCGGGCTGTCCAACACCACCCACGGCGAAGGCGTCGTGCGCGGCGTCGGCTACGCGGTCGGCATCAAGAACGTCGGCTTCTCCGAGGGCTTCGACGACTACTCCACCGCGCGGGTGCGGCTGGAGGTCATCGGCGGCGAGCCCGTCGCCATCGTGCACACCGCGATGGCCGAGGTCGGCCAGGGCGGCGTCACCGTGCACGCCCAGATCGCCCGCACCGAGCTCGGTGTCACCCAGGTGACCATCCACCCGGCCGACACCCAGGTCGGCTCGGCCGGCTCCACCTCCGCCTCCCGCCAGACCTACGTCACCGGCGGCGCGGTGAAGCACACCTGCGAAGCCGTCCGCGGACGCGTGCTGGAGATCGGGCGGGCCAGGTTCGGCACGTACCACCCGGCGTGGGCCACCGCCGAACTGCTGCTGGAGGGCGGCAAGGTCGTCACCGACGGCGGCGAGGTCCTCGCCGACCTGGTGGACGTCCTGGAGGGCGAGGCGGTCGACATCGAGCTGGAGTGGCGGCACCGCCCCACCGAGGCGTTCGACCTGCGCACCGGGCAGGGCTTCGGCCACGTCCAGTACTCCTTCGCCGCGCACCGCGCCGTCGTCGAGGTCGACACCGAGCTCGGCCTGGTCAAGGTCATCGAGCTGGCGTGCGCCCAGGACGTCGGCAAGGCGCTCAACCCGCTGTCCGTCGTCGGCCAGATCCAGGGCGGTACGACCCAGGGTCTCGGCCTGGCGGTCATGGAGGAGATCGTCGTGGACGCCAAGACCGCCAAGGTCCGCAACCCCTCCTTCACCGACTACCTGATCCCGACGATCCTCGACACGCCGACCATCCCGGTCGACTACCTCGAACTCGCCGACGACCACGCGCCCTACGGGCTGCGCGGCATCGGCGAGGCCCCCACCCTGTCCTCCACCCCCGCGGTGGTGGCCGCCATCCGCCAGGCCACCGGCCTGGCCCTGAACCGCGTGCCGGTACGACCCGAGCACCTCACCGGCACGTAGGCCCTCCGGCAGGAGGACCCCCCACCCGCGGCCCTGCCCGCCCGGCAGGGCCGCACCCCACAACCCCCACAGGAGCCCTGTACGGCAGGGCCACCCCCACGTCTCTCGCCAGCCCGGCGAGGGCACCGCACCAGCGTTCCGGGCCGTCCCCCGGGTCGCGATGCCGACGCAGCATCCCAAATCCCGCGCGACCCGCACGGGTGCCCCTATGAACCTTGGGAGTGGCACCGCATGACCCAGCAAGCAATCGAGCCCAAGACGTCCCCGGAGGACGCCGGCACGGGCTCCCGCCCCTCGGCCGGGCGGTCCTGGCTCGACCGGTACTTCCACATATCCGACAGAGGATCCAGCGTCGCGAACGAGGTGCGCGGCGGCATCACCACCTTCATGGCGATGTGCTACATCCTCCTGCTCAACCCCCTGATCCTCGGCACCGCCGAGGACGTCAACAACACCACGCTCGACCACGCCGGACTGGTGACGGCGACGGCGTTCGCGGCGGCCCTGTGCACCCTGCTGATGGGGTTCATCGGCAAGGTGCCGCTCGCGCTCGCCGCAGGCCTCAACGTCTCGGCGGCCATGGTCAGCCAGGTGGTCCCGAACATGACCTGGCCGCAGGCCATGGGCATGTGCGTCATCTACGGCGTCATCATCATGCTGCTGGTGGTCACCGGCCTCCGTGAGATGATCATGAACGCCATCCCGCTGCCGCTCAAGCACGCGATCACCATGGGCATCGGCATGTTCGTCGCCTTGATCGGCCTGGTCAAGGCCGGGTTCGTGGGCCGCGGCGAGGGCGCGCCGCTCCAGCTCGGCACCGGCACGGGCGAGCTCGTCGGCTGGCCGGTGTTCTTCTTCGCCGTCACCCTGCTGCTCATCTTCATGCTCCAGGCCCGCAAGGTGCCCGGCGCGATCCTCTTCGGCATCGTCGCCGGTACGGTCCTGTCGATCGCGGTGACCAAGATCGGTGGCCTGACGGACAAGGACTGGGGCGGCACCACCCCCGAACTGCACGGCAGCGCCGTCGCCAGCCCCGACTTCGGCCTCTTCGGCGACGTCGAGTTCGGCGGCTGGGACAAGCTGGGGACGATCGGCGTCGGCATGATCGTGTTCACGCTCGTCCTCGCAGGGTTCTTCGACGCCATGGCCACGATCATCGGCGTGGGCACCGAGGCGAAGCTCGCCGACAGCAAGGGCCGCATGCCGGGCCTGTCCAAGGCACTGTTCATCGACGGCGCGGGCGGCGCGATCGGCGGCGCCACCGGCTCCTCCGGCCAGACCGTCTTCATCGAGTCGGCGACCGGCGTCGGCGAGGGCGCCCGAACGGGCCTGTCCTCCGTGGTGACCGGCCTCTTCTTCGCCGCCTGCCTGTTCTTCACCCCGGTCACCCAGTTGGTCCCGGCCCAGGTGGCGGCCGCCGCCCTCGTCGTGATCGGCTCGATGATGATGAGCGCCGCCGCGCACATCGACTGGAACGACAAGTCGGTGTCCATCCCGGTCTTCCTGACCGTGGCGCTGATGCCGTTCACGTACAACATCACCGCCGGCGTCGGCGCGGGCGTGATCGCGTACACCGCCATCAAGGCCGCGCAGGGGAAGTACCGCGAGCCCGGTGCCTTCATGTGGGTGCTGAGCCTGGTCTTCCTCGTCTACTTCGGCCTCGACCCCATCGAGCACTGGCTCGGCGCCTGAGAATCAGCGAAAGGATCTGATCACCGATGCTGGACATCGCTGCCGAACTGCACCGCTGGTGCGAGGAGGGGCGCGACTTCGCCGTCGCCACCGTGGTGGCGGTCGGCGGCAGCGCGCCCCGGCAGCCGGGCGCCGCGCTCGCCGTCGACACCGAGGGCGCCGCGATCGGCAGCGTGTCCGGCGGGTGTGTGGAAGGCGCGGTCTACGAACTGTGCCGCCAGGCTCTGCAGACCGGCGAGACCGTGCGGGAGAGCTTCGGCTACTCCGACGAGGACGCCTTCGCCGTGGGCCTGACCTGCGGCGGGATCATCGACATCCTCGTCACCCCGGTACGGGTCGGCGATCTCGCCCGTACGGTCTGCGCCACCGCGCTGGCCGCCGCCGCCCGCGGCCGGCCGGCCGCCCTCGCGCGGATCACCCAGGGGCCGGCCGCCCTCCTCGGCCGGACGCTGCTGGTCCACCCGGACGGCACGCACGAGGGCACCCTGGGCGGGCCGCCCGCCCAGGACACTCCCGTCCAGGACGTCCCGGCCCGGGACGCCGCCGGGCTGGACCGCGCGGTCGCCGGTGTCGCCCGCGCCATGCTGGACTCCGGCCGCACCGGCACCGTCGCCATCGGTGCGGACGGCAGCCTCTGCGGCGAGCCGCTGGAACTGCTCGTGGAGTCCAGCGTGCCGCCGCCCCGCATGATCGTCTTCGGGGCCATCGACTTCGCCGCCGCGCTGGTGCGTGTGGCCAAGTTCCTCGGCTACCACGTGACCGTGTGCGACGCCCGCCCCGTCTTCGCCACCGCCCGGCGCTTCCCGGGGGCCGACGAGGTCGTCGTGGACTGGCCGCACCGCTATCTCGACGCGACCGAGGTGGACGGCAGGACCGTGCTGTGCGTACTCACCCACGACGCCAAGTTCGACATCCCGCTGCTCCAGCGGGCCCTGCGGCTCCCCGTCGCCTACGTCGGCGCCATGGGCTCCCGCCGCACCCACCTCGACCGCCTCGGCCGGCTGCGCGACGTCGGTGTCAGCGAACTCGAACTGGCCCGGCTGCGCTCCCCGATCGGCCTCGACCTCGGCGCCCGTACGCCGGAGGAGACCGCGCTGTCCATCGCCGCCGAGATCGTGGCGAACCGGCGGGGCGGCAGCGGTGTGCCCCTCACGGGTGCGCACACCCCGATCCACCACGACGGCGAACCGCTCGCCGGGCAGGGGAGGTTCGACTCCGTCGCCTGACCCCCGGGCGGGGAGGCATCCGCCATACGGAGCACACACCCCTTGCGGGACCGGGCGTGGGCACGTGCTCAATGGACTGATGCGCAGCAGACCACGACACCTCACCGCGCTGATGGCCGCCGCGGCGACGGCGGCCGTCCCGCTGCTCAGCGGCGCCGCCACCCGCGTCGAAGGGCCGCCGCAGCTCGGCGACCTGCTCTATACCCCGCCCGCCAGCGAGCAGGCGTACGAGCACCTGCTGACCCTCGTCCGGCGCGGCGCCTACCGCGACGCCGCGGGAATCCTGGGCATGGTCCGTACCCCGCACGCGGTCTGGTACGGCGACGATCCCCCCGAGATCGTGGAACGCCAGGTCCGCATGACCACGTCGCTGGCGGCGCGGCAGGGCACGGTGCCGGTCCTCACCCTGTACAACGTCCCCGGCCGCGACTGCGGCAGCTATTCGCGCGGCGGCGCGGGGAACACCGGGGAGTACCAGGCGTGGGTGGACGCGGTGGCCCGCGGCATCGGCGACCGCGCGGCCATGGTCATCCTGGAACCGGACTCGCTGGCGCTGCTGCCGAAGGACTGCCCGTCGGGTGACGAGGAAGAGCGTGCGGGCTTGGACGCGTACGTCGTGTCCGAGGCCGAGGACAGGTCGCTGGAGGCCGCGGTGGACGCGGTGGTCGACGCGGAGGTGGCCACCGAGGCCGCCGCGGATGTCGAACGGGACGCCGCCGACGCCGCCGAGGTGGCCGCCGCCGCTCCCTACGACGCCGAGGCCGCCGTCCCGCAGGGCACAGGTGGCGGCGCCGGCGCCGTGGGCGCGGCCGCACCGGAGGCCTCCGCGCCGGCATCGCTCGCGCCGGACGCCGCCGTGTCCGATCCGCCGTCGGACGGCCCCGCGCCGGAGGCGGCCGACAGGGCCAGGAAGGCCGCCAGGGCGAAGAAGTGGGAGAGGGCGAAGAAGTCGCGGACCGCGGCCCGGTACGCCGAGATCAACCACGCCGTCGACGCCCTCGCCGCACTGCCGCGCACCCGCGTCTACCTCGACGCGGGGCACTCCGCCTGGCACCCCGTCCCCAAGATCGCGTCCCGGCTGATCTCCGCGGGCGTCAAGCGGGCCACCGGATTCTTCATCAACGTCTCGGCGTATCAGACGGACAGCGCCAACGCCTGGTACGGCAAGCTCATCTCCTCCTGCCTGGCCTACGCCGCCAAGGACGGGAACCCCGCCGACTGCCCGACGCAGGACTGGCCGCGCAACCGGGCCCAGAAGTGGCTCGACACACACGTCGGGGCGGTCGATCCGGCCCGGATGAAGCACTTCGTCACCGACACCAGCCGCAACGGCCGCGGCCCCTGGGCGCCCGCCGACGCGTACCGGGACGCGCAGGACTGGTGCAATCCGCCGGGGCGGGGCCTGGGCGCCCAGCCGACGACCCGCACCGGCGATCCGTTGCACGACGCGAAGCTGTGGGTGAAGACGCCGGGGGAGTCGGACGGGCTGTGCCTGCGGGGCACACACGGACCGCAGGACCCGGAGCGGATCATGGTGGACCCGAAGGCGGGGAAGTGGTTTCCCACGCAGGCGCTGGAACTCGTGCGGCTGGCCGCCCCGGGCAGCCTCCCGGACTGGGTGCGGATCGCCGACGCCTACGGGCGCGGACTGCTGCCCGCGACTCCTCTGGAGCCCGCGGGCGGACGAACGTATGACGAGGACGAGGACGGGTACCCGAACAGGCCCCGGCCGTGGGCGGAGCCCTGAGCCCGGCGCCCCGCGGCACGGCCGCGCACGCCTGGAGGCATCGATGACCCGGCAGATCCGGCAGCCCTGCCGGTCCGACGCGGGGCGGTCGGCCGTGTCCTCGTCGCCGAGTCCTGATCCCGCCCCGTCGCCCGCGCCCCCGTCCCCAGAGCCCGGAAGCCCGGAGCCGCCGCCCGGTCCCGAGCCACACCCGCACCCGGTACCGGAGCCCGAGCCGCACCCGGTGCCGGAGCCGGAGCGGCCGCCCAGTCCCGAGCCTGAGCCGCCGCCCCCGCCGCCTCCCGAGCCGCACCCGGTGCCGGAGCCGGAGCGGCCGCCCGGCCCCGAGCCGCAGCCCCCGCCCGGCCCGGTGCCCACCCCACCGCCCGCACCGCCTTCACCCGGCCCGGTGCCGGAACCACAGCCGCTGCCGGGCCCGGCGCCGCACCCGATTCCCAGGCCCCCGGGCCCCGAGCCCGTACCCGACCCGTCGCCGCCGCCCACGCCGCTCACCCGCGCCTGACCGGAGGACCGGGGCCGCACGAGGTCAGCTGCGGCGCCGCTCACGCCACTCGGCGAGTACCGCCTCGATATCGAACGGTGCCAGTCGCAGCGGTGGGCCGGCCGGCGGCCTCCGCAGCGCCGCGCCGATCTTCTCGTTGATCTCCGCGACGATCCGGCGCGCTTCGGCCTCGCTCCCGGCCCGCTTTGCGGCGGTCAGCGCGTCCTCGGCCTCCTTGCGCAGCGCGAGCGCGGGCGGCAGGAAGGAGACGTTCTCGCGGCGCAGCTTCTCCTTGATCCACCAGTTCTCGTCGCGCGGCCGGTCAAGGCCCGGCAGCGGCTTCCCGAAGCCCGGGAGGTCGGCGAACTCGCCGCGCTCCGCCGCCTCGCGGATCTGCCGGTCCGTCCACGACTCGAAGCTCACACCAGGCGGTTTCCGCTGCGTCATCACGCGCTCCCCTCGGATGCCGTGTGCTCCTCGCCTTCACGGTACCCGGGCGCCCACCGGTGTTTCGGTACGGCTCCGCCCGGCTACCCGGCGCTCGTGGCGGACCGCGCCCCCGACCCGTCGCGGCCCCCGCAGGAAGGGGCCGAGGGACTCGGCAGGCAGCGACGCGAAAGGGGTCCGGACATGTCCTCCACCGCAGACGCGGGCGGATTCAACCCGATCACCACGGCGTGGAACACCGTCGCCCACTACGCGACCTACGAAGACGCCCAGGAGGCGGTCGACCGGCTCTCCGACGAGGGGTTCCCCGTCGAGCACATCGACATCGTCGGATCCGACCTGCGCATGGTGGAGCACGTGACCGGGCGGCTCACCAAGGGGCGGGCGGCGGCGGCCGGAGCGGCCAGCGGCGCGTGGTTCGGGCTCTTCATCGGCCTGCTGGTGGGACTGTTCACCACGGGTCCCACCTGGCTCGGGCTGATCCTGGGCGGCCTGCTGATCGGCGCGTTCTGGGGGGCCGCCTTCGGATACGTCACGCACGCCGCGACCGGTGGCCACCGGGACTTCTCCTCCACCCGGACCTTGGTCGCGTCCCGTTACGACGTCGTCGCCCGCGGCGGCCACACCGAGGAGGCCAGGGTCATCCTCGAACGCGCCGGTCTGATCCCGGCGTGACCTCGGCACGACCCCGGCCCGCGCGGCGCGGCGTCCGGCCGGGGTCAGCCGGCCAGCTCGTCCCTTACCTCCCGGAACGCCGCCACCGCGCGCAGCACGTCCTCCGTGGAGTGCGCGGCGGACAGCTGGACCCGGATCCGGGCCTTGCCCTGGGGCACGACCGGGTAGGAGAAGGCGATCACGTAGATGCCGCGCTCCAGCAGGGCCGCGGCCATCCGCGCGGCGAGGGCGGCGTCGCCGACCATCACCGGGGTGATGGGGTGCTCCCCGGGCAGGATGTCGAAGCCGGCGTCCTCCATGCCGCGGCGGAACAGCGCGGTGTTCTCCGCCAGCCTGGCGCGGCGCTCGTCGGACTCGGCGAGCAGATCGAGGATGCGCAGCGAGGCGCCGACGATGGCGGGGGCCAGCGAGTTGGAGAACAGGTACGGGCGGGAGCGCTGGCGCAGCAGCTCGACGATCTCGGCGCGGGCGGAGACGTAGCCGCCGCTGGCGCCGCCGAGCGCCTTGCCGAGGGTGCCGGTGACGATGTCCACCCGGTCGGTGACGCCGAAGAGCGCGGGCGTGCCGCGGCCGCCGTCGCCGGTGAAGCCCACCGCGTGCGAGTCATCCACCATGACCAGGGCGCCGTAGCGGTCGGCGAGGTCGCAGATCTCGTCCAGCGGCGCGATGTAGCCGTCCATGGAGAACACGCCGTCGGTGACGATCAGCTTGTGCCGGGCGTCCGCCGCCTCCTTCAGGCAGCGCTCCAGGTCGGCCATGTCCCGGTTGCGGTAGCGGAAGCGGGCGGCCTTCGACAGCCGGATGCCGTCGATGATGCTGGCGTGGTTCAGCTCGTCGGAGATGACGGCGTCCGCGGCCGACAGCAGGGTCTCGAAGACACCGCCGTTGGCGTCGAAGCAGGAGCTGTACAGGATGGTGTCCTCGGTGCCGAGGAAGGCCGACAGCCTCGCCTCCAGCTCCTTGTGCGGCTCCTGGGTGCCGCAGATGAAGCGGACCGACGCCATGCCGAAGCCCCAGTCGTCGAGCGCCTGCTTCGCGGCGGCGATGACGTCGGGGTGGTCGGCCAGGTCGAGGTAGTTGTTGGAGCAGAAGTTGACGACCTGCCCTTCGCCCACCCGGATGCCCGCCGACTGCGGGCTGGAGATCACTCGCTCGGACTTGTACAGCCCGGCCGCGCGGATCTCGTCGAGCTGGGTGCGCAGGTCCTCGCGCATGCTGTCGAACACGGGGTTACTCCTCGTCGGGGCGATGGTGGATGAACCGGTGGACCAGGGCGGTCAGGAGGCCCCGGCGGCGAGCGTGGGCCGGGTCCAGTCGATGACGACCTTGCCGCACCGCCCGGAGCGGGCGGCCGCGAACGCCTCGGCGTGCTGCTCGTAGCCGAATCGGTGGGTGATGACGGGGCTGATGTCCAGGCCGTTCTGGAGCAGGACGGACATCGCGTACCAGGTCTCGTACATCTCCCGGCCGTAGATGCCGCGCAGCGTCAGCATGCGGGTCACGATGGCCGCCATGTCGAGGGCGACCTCGCCGGTCGGCAGCCCCAGGATGGCGATCCGGCCGCCCGGGCTCATGTGGGCGATCATGTCCTGGAGGGCGTCGGCGCGGCCGGACATCTCCATGCCGACGTCGAAGCCCTCGCTCATGCGCAGGCCGGGCATGACGTCGGCGATGGCGCCCTGGCTGACGTCCACAGCGAGGGTGGCGCCCATCTTGCGGGCCAGGTCCAGGCGGTAGGGGCTGACGTCGGTGATGACGACGCTGCGGGCACCGGCGTGCCCGGCCACCGCGGCGGCCATCATGCCGATCGGCCCGGCCCCCGTGATCAGCACGTCCTCGCCCAGCACCGGGAAGGACAGGGCCGTGTGCACGGCGTTGCCGAACGGGTCGAAGATCGCGGCGACGTCGAGGTCGATCGGGTGCCGGTGCACCCACACATTGGACTCGGGCAGCACGACGTACTCGGCGAACGCGCCGTCAGTGTGCACACCCAGGCCGATCGTACGGATGCACAGGTGGCGGCGGCCTGCCATGCAGTTGCGGCACTTGCCGCACACCAGGTGGCCCTCGCCGCTGACCAGGTCGCCCGCCTTGACGTCCTGGACACCGGGGCCGGTCTCCACGACCTCGCCGACGAACTCGTGGCCCAGCACCAGCGGGGCGCGGACCGTACGGGCGGCCCAGTCGTCCCAGCTGTCGATGTGCAGGTCCGTCCCGCAGATCCCGGTGCGCAGCACCCGGATCAGCACCTGCCCGGTGCCCGCTTGCGGTGCGGTGACGTCGGCCAGCTCCAGGCCGGGACCGGCGGCGGTTTTTACCAAAGCCCTCATGGGCGACCACTGTGCGGCCCGGCCGCGTTTCAGTCCATCGGTAATTTCCAAGATTGCTTGTGAAGCTCCGCTTCACAGCATGAGAGACTCACCGGGTGATCGACCCACGCAGACTCAGGGTGCTGCGGGCCCTCGCCGACCACGGCACGGTGACCGCGGCAGCCCAGGCGCTCTACCTCTCCCCGTCCGCCGTCTCCCAGCAGCTGGCCGCCCTGGAGACGGAGGTGGGCCACGCCCTGCTGGAGCGGCGCGGCCGCTCGGTGCGGCTCACGGCCACCGGCGCGGTGCTCGCCCGGCACGCGCAGCAGATCGCCACGCAGCTGGAGCGCGCCGAGGCGGACATGGCCGCCGTGTCGGCCGGGCTGGCGGGCGTGGTGACCGTCGCGGCCTTCTCGACCGCGATCACCGAGGTGGTCACCCCCGCGGTGGTGGCGATGCGGCCGTCGGCCCCCCAGGTGCGGGTGCGCGTCAAGGACGCCGAGGGCCGCGCCAGCCTGCGGCTGCTCCTCGACGGCGAGGTCGACGTCGCGGTGGCGGTGGCACACCGGGACACCCTGGGGGCGGAAGAGGACGCGATCCTGCGCGAGCCGCTGTACGCCGAGCCCTTCGACGCCGTACTGCCGCCCGGCCACCCCCTGGCCCGCAACCCGGCCGTCCCCCTGGCCGACCTGTCCACCGACCCGTGGATCACCCCCTGGCCGGGCAACCCGGTGCACGACGTCGTCCTGCGGGCCTGTGAGGACGCCGGCTTCCAGCCGCGCGTGGAGTGCCTGTCCGACGACTTCCGCGCCGTGTGCGCCCTGGTCGCGGCCGACGCGGGCGTGGCCCTGGTCCCCCGCTCGGCCCTGCACTCCATCGACCTCGCCGACGCCGCGGTGCGCCCGCTCACCGGCCGCCCCCCGACCCGCCGGGTCTTCACCGCCGTACGCCGCGGCAGCGAGGACCACCCGCTGATGGGACTGGTCCTCGACGGCCTGCGGGCGAGCGCTCCGCCTCAGAGCCAGTCGCGCCGCTTGAAGACCAGGTAGAGGCTGACGCAGACGACGGCCATGAGCCCGATGGCGAACGGGTACCCGAAGGCCCAGCTGAGCTCCGGCATGTCCTCGAAGTTCATGCCGTAGATGGTCCCGACCAGGGTCGGGGCGAAGAGGATCGCCGCCCAGGAGGAGATCTTCTTGATCTCCTCGTTCTGCTCGAACCCCGCCTCGGCCAGCGCGCGCATCTCCGCGTTCTGCTGCTGGGTGACCAGGGTCGCGTTGACCGCGAGGATGTCGGCGAGGGCCGAGCGGAAGCCGTCCACCCGCTCACTGGTGGACGTCACATGGTCGGCGACGTCGCGCAGGTAGCGCTGGAGCTCCTCGTCGGTGCCGTACTTGTCGAAACCGGCCATCAGTGCGTGCAGCATGACGACCAGGGGACGCGTCGCGCGCTGGAACTCCACCATCTCGCGGGCGAGTTCGTAGATGCGGCGGGAGACCTCGGGATCGCCGCGGAAGACCTCGGTCTCGATCTCGTCGATGTCGTTCTGCACGCCCGCGACCACGGGCGCGTAGCCGTCCACGACCGCGTCCAGGATCGCGTACAGCACGGCCTCCGGGCCCAGGGCCAGCAGTTCGGGGGCGGCCTCCATCCGGCGGCGGACCGCCGACAGGTCGGGCGCGGTGCCGTGCCGCACGGTGATGACGAAGTCCGGGCCGACGAAGATGTGCAGCTCGTCGAACTCGACCTCTTCGGGCGCGTCGAGGTAGCGGGCGGCGCGCAGGACGACGAAGAGGGTGTCGCCGTAGCGCTCCAGCTTGGGCCGCTGGTGCGCCTCCATCGCGTCCTCGATGGCCAGCTTGTGCAGGTCGAACTCCTCGGCGAGGGAGACCAGTTCCGCCTCGCTGGGGCGGTGCAGGCCGATCCACGCCATGCTGCCGTCGGCCTCCTCGCGCAGCCGCCGGTAGGTGGCCGCGAGCGTGCCGGGGGTGGCGACGCGGTGCCCGTCGCGGTAGACCGCCGCCTCGACGACGGTGCGCGCCGGGGGAGTGCCGAGGGAGTCGGACCGCGGCGCGGCCGGCGCGCGCGGGCCCGCGGCCGGCGGCGGCGCGGCACCGCCGTTCGCCCGACCGCCTGCCGGACGCAGCCAGGAGTAGTGCTTCTTCTGCTTCTGGTGCTCACCACTTGTCACGGACTCACACCTCCTCGCCGTACGTCGTCACCATGTCGCTCACGCCGCACGCCGACGTGCCCAGAGCAGGATATACGTCCGATTTGACCCGGTGGCCTGGCGGACAGGCCGGGTCACCCGGCCCGGCGATGCGGACCAAAGCTGTCCGCAAGGGGCCGTAGCGTGGAGGCCATGACCGAGACCGGGACCGTCCTGACCCGCCGCGAGCTCAACCGCGCCACCCTGGAGCGGCAGCTCCTCCTGCGCCGCGCCCGGATGACGGCCTTCGACGCGGTGGAACATCTCGTCGGCCTCCAGGCGCAGGCCATCAAGCCGCCGTACCACGCGCTGGCCGCACGGCTCGCGGACTTCCGGCCCGAGGAACTGTCCGGGCTGCTCGCCGACCGGCGGGTCGTGCGCATCGCGCTGATGCGCTCGACGATCCACCTGGTGAGCGCCGCCGACTGCCTCGCGCTGCGGCCCCTGGTCCAGCCGGTGCACGACCGCGTCTTCCAGGGCAACCACGGCAAGCGGCTCGGCGGGGTGGACCAGAGGCGTCTCGCGGCCCTCGCGCGCGAGCTGGTCGAGGAGCGGCCGCTGACCTTCAAGGCACTCGGTGAGCAGCTGCGCGCGCACTGGCCCGACCGCGACCGCCAGGACCTGGCCATGGCCGCCCGGACCCTGCTGCCGCTGGTCCAGGTGACCCCGCGCGGCCTGTGGGGCCGGAGCGGGCCGATCGCGCACACGACGGCGGAGCACTGGCTGGGCGCGGCGCTCCACCCCGCGCCGGACCTGCCCGGCACCCTGCTGCGCTATCTGGCGGCGTTCGGCCCGGCCTCGGCGAAGGACATGCAGACCTGGTGCGGGCTGACCCGGCTGCGCGAGGTGATGGAAGGGCTGCGGCCACGGCTGCGGACGTTCCGCGACGAGCGGGGCGCGGAGCTGTTCGACCTCCCTGACGCACCCCGCCCGGCGCCGGACACCCCCGCGCCGCCGCGCTTCCTGCCGGAGTACGACAACGTGCTGCTGTCGCACGCCGACCGCAGCCGGGTGATCAGCGACGCGCACCGGCCCCGGATCTGGCAGGGGAACCAGGCGTACAGCGCGTTCCTGGTGGACGGATTCGTCCGCGGGGTGTGGCGGCTGGAGGAGGCAGAGGGAACCACCGCGCTGGTGGTCGAGCCGTTCACCCGGCTGAGCCGGGCGGAGCAGACGGCACTGGAGGCGGAGGCGGCGGGCGTCCTGGCGATGACCGCACCAGACGCCGCCGCGCACGACGTGCGCTTCCTGACGGCCTGAGCCGGGCCCTCGGCGGGGCGGGCAAGGCACGCGGGCGGGCCACACCGGGTACGACGGCGCACCCTGGGCGGTGCCCCCACACAGCTGGGCACGACCGCTCACGGGAAGCACCAGCCCCGCAAGGGCAACCCGCGACGGACGGGGGCGGCCGCGGCCCGACGGCGGGAGGCGGCGGGGCCGCAGGATCAGCGACGGCGCGGGGCCCACAAGGACACCCCGCGACGGACTTGGGCGACCGGGGCCGATCGCACGAGGCGGCGGGGCGGCAGGATCAGCGCACGACGCGGGGGCCGCGGCTGACCACGACGGTCACCAGCCCGCAAGGGCAACCCGCGACGGACGGGGGCGGCCGCGGCTCGGCGGCGGGAGGCGGCGGGGCCGCAGGGGCGGGTTCTGGAGGCCACGTGTATTTGTGGCGTAAGCACCCAGAAGCCGACCTCACCGCGTACGCGCCGTAAATAGACGCTCCAGGGCCCGCCCCGGAGGCCCCAGCCGCCGGCACCCGACAACGGCGAGCAACCCACCCCCACCGCCCCGCCCTACGGCAGCAGCCCCGCGCGCCGAGCCTCGACCACCGCCTGCAACCGGGTGTGCGCCCCCAGCTTCCGCATCGAGGACCTCAGATAGCTCTTCACCGTCTCCGGCCGAAGCCCCAGCCGCTCCGCCGCCGCGGCGTTCGTCGCTCCTGAGGCCACACACGCCAACACGTCCACCTCGCGCGGCGACAGTGCCACCGACGGCCGCTCCACCGACGGCCGCCCCGCCGACTCGAGCCCCACCGCCCCGCCCGCCGCCGGATCCCCGCCCGCCGCCGCTCCCGACGACGCCCTCGCCAGCCGTCCGCACGCCGCCAGCATCTCGTCCCGCAGCACCGCGTCCGAGACCCGCTGCGCCAGCGCCCGCAGATCCGCGTGCGCCGCGCGTACCTCTTCCCACACCGCCGGGTCCGCGTCGCCCGGCCCCCGCTCCACCGGCCCCCGCTCCAACGACCCCCGCGCCACCGACAGCAACCGCTCCGCCTCGTCGTACACCGCGAGCGACTGCTCCAGCTCCCGCGCGGCCTCCACCGCCGCCGTCAGCGACCGGTCACCGAGCGCCGTCGGCTGCCGCAGCGCGCCGTACAACACCCCGCGCACCCGGCGGCGCACCACCACCGGAACCGCCAGGACCGACCGCAGCCCCTCCGTCGCCACCGCCGCGTCGTACTCGTGGCTGATGGCCCGTGAGGCGCGGTAGTCGGACACGGACATGGGACGGGACATCGTGACGGCCTTGCCGCCCAGCCCGTTCCCCGGGGAGATCACCAACCCCTGGAGGATGCGCGTCGCCGTACCGCTCAGTTCGGTGATGCGGAACTGCCGCGCCCCGGCGAACAGTCCGCCGAACGCGACGGGCAGCCCGCCGCTCCGCCGCATCCGCGACAGCGCCGCCCGCAGATCGACGGCCCCGTCCGGTTCCGCCACGGCCACCTCCCGACACGCCGCCACCCCCGTCCGGGGGTGGCGGGACTCAGATCACCCGGCAACGATGCTATCCAGCGGAACGGCAACGAGGAGGACATGTGGAAGCAACGAACCCGACCGGCGCCTTCCGCGCGGCCCGGGACTTCCTGCTCCGGCACCGCGAGGACTACACGGCGGCGTACGAGGGATTCAGCTGGCCGCGCCCAAAGACCTTCAACTGGGCCTGGGACTGGTTCGACCACATCGCCCACGGCAACGCCCGCACCGCCCTCCACATCGTGGAGGAGGACGGGCGCGAGACCCAGGTGTCGTACGGCGAGATGTCCGTGCGCTCCGACCAGGCGGCGTCCTGGCTGCGAGAGCAGGGCGTACGGGCCGGGGACCGCATCGTCGTCATGCTCGGCAACCAGCGGGAGCTGTGGGAGGTCGCGCTCGCCGCGATGAAGCTGCGCGCCGTCGTCATCCCCGCCACCCCGCTGCTGGGGCCGCTCGACCTCGCCGACCGGATCCACCGTGGCAGGGCCCGGCACGTGATCGTACGGTCCGCGGACACCGGCAAGTTCGCCGACGTGCCGGGCGACTACACCCGCATCGCCGCCGGCGAGGACGTCCCCGGCTGGCTGCCGTACGACGACGTCTACGGGGCCGCCGCGGACTTCGCGCCCGACGGGCCGACCCGCGCCACCGACCCCCTGATGCTGTACTTCACCTCCGGTACCACCGCCCAGCCCAAACTCGTCCAGCACACCCACACTTCGTACCCCGTCGGCCACCTGGCCACGATGTACTGGATCGGGCTGAAGCCGGGCGACGTCCATCTCAACATCTCCTCGCCTGGCTGGGCCAAGCACGCCTGGTCCAACCTGTTCGCACCCTGGAACGCCGAAGCCACCGTCTTCGTCTACAACTACACCCGGTTCGACGCGGCCCGTCTGATGGCGGAGATGGACCGGGCGGGCGTCACCACCTTCTGCGCCCCGCCGACCGTCTGGCGCATGCTCATCCAGGCCGACCTGAGTCTGCTGCGCACCCCGCCCCGCGAGGCCCTCGCCGCCGGGGAACCGCTCAACCCCGAGGTCATCGAGACCGTCCGGCGCGCATGGGGAGTCACCATCCGGGACGGCTTCGGCCAGACGGAGACCGCCGTCCAGGTCGCCAACACCCCCGGTCAGCCGGTCAAGACCGGCTCCATGGGCCGCCCCACCCCCGGCTTCGCCGTCGCCCTGCTGGACCCGGTCACGGGCAAGCCCGCCGACGAGGGCGAGATCAGCCTCGACCTGTCGGCACGCCCCGTCGGACTGATGACCGGTTACGAAGGCGACGGGGAGCGCACCGCCGAGGCGATGGCGGACGGCTACTACCGCACCGGCGACATCGGCGCCCGGGACGAGGACGGCTACATCACGTACATCGGCCGCGCCGACGACGTGTTCAAGGCGTCCGACTACAAGATCTCCCCCTTCGAGCTGGAGAGCGCGCTGCTGGAGCACGAGGCGGTCGCCGAGGCCGCCGTCGTACCCGCCCCCGACCCGCTCCGGCTCGCCGTCCCCAAGGCGTACGTCGTCCTGGCCGCGGGCTGGCAGCCGGGCCCGGAGACCGCCAAGGCGCTCTTCGCCCACTCCCGGGCCGTCCTCGCCCCGTACAAGCGCATCCGCCGGCTGGAGTTCGCCGAGCTGCCCAAGACCGTGTCCGGCAAGATCCGCCGCATCGAACTGCGGGAGCGGACCGCGCGGGGCGACGGCGTCGAATACCACGAGGAGACCGCATGACGACCAGCACCGCCGGGCCGGACTCGCGGCACCCGTCGCACGAGCCGTCCTACGCGAGCGGGACCGGCGACGTGCCACTGCTCGGCGACACCATCGGCGGCAACCTGGCCCGCGCCATCGAGCGGTTCGGCGACCGCGACGCGCTGGTGGACATCCCCAGCGGCCGCCGCTGGACGTACGCGGAGTTCGGCCAGGCCGTCGAGGCGGTGGCGCTCGGGCTGCTGGCCAAGGGCATCGGCAAAGGCGACCGCGTCGGCATATGGGCCGTCAACTGCGCCGAGTGGGTGCTGATCCAGTTCGCGACGGCCCGGATCGGCGCCGTCATGGTCAACATCAACCCCGCCTACCGTGTCCATGAGCTGGCGTACGTCCTGAAGCAGGCCGGGATCCGCCTGCTCGTCTCGTCCACCGCGCACAAGACCAGCGACTACCGGCGGATGGTGGAACAGGTCCGCGGCGACTGCCCCGACCTGCGCGACGTCGTCTACATCGACGACCCGACCTGGGACCTGCTGGTCGCCGCGGGCGGCGACGTACCCCAGGACCGGCTCGCAGCCCGCGAAGCCGGCCTGAGCTGCGACGACCCGGTCAACATCCAGTACACCTCGGGCACCACCGGCTTCCCCAAAGGCGCCACCCTCTCCCACCACAACATCCTCAACAACGGCTACTTCGTGGGGGAGACGCTCGGCTACACCGAACTGGACCGGGTCTGCGTGCCGGTGCCCTTCTACCACTGCTTCGGCATGGTGATGGGCAACCTCGCCGCCACCAGCCACGGCGCCTGCGTCGTCATCCCGGCCCCGTCCTTCGACCCCGCGGCCACCCTCGGCGCCGTCGAGCGCGAGCGCTGCACCTCGCTGTACGGCGTCCCCACCATGTTCATCGCCGAGCTCAACCTGCCGGACTTCGCCGACTACGACCTCACCACGCTGCGCACCGGGATCATGGCCGGATCGCCGTGCCCGGTGGAGGTGATGAAGCGGGTCGTCGCCGAGATGCACATGGCCGAGGTGTCCATCTGCTACGGCATGACCGAGACCTCGCCGGTGTCCACCCAGACCCGCCGGGACGACGACCTCGAACGCCGCACCGGCACCGTCGGCCGCGTACTGCCGCACATCGAGGTCAAGGTCGTGGACCCGGTCACCGGTGTCACCGTGCCGCGCGGCACCAGCGGCGAACTGCGCACCCGCGGCTACTCGGTGATGCTCGGCTACTGGGACCAGCCGGACCGCACCGCCGAGGCGATCGACGCCGCCCGCTGGATGCACACCGGCGACCTCGCGGTCATGGACCAGGACGGCTACGTCCAGATCGTCGGCCGGATCAAGGACATGATCATCAGGGGCGGCGAGAACGTCTATCCACGCGAGATAGAGGAGTTCCTGTACACCCACCCCAAGATCGCTGATGTGCAGGTGGTGGGCGTCCCGGACGAGAAGTACGGCGAGGAGGTCCTCGCCTGCGTCATCCTCCGCGACCCCGACCAGCCCCTGACCCGCGACGAACTCGCCCGCTTCTGCCGCGGCCGTCTCGCGCACTACAAGGTGCCGCGCTATCTGCGGATCGTGACGGAGTTCCCGATGACGGTGAGCGGCAAGGTGCGCAAGGTCGACCTGAGGGAGGAGGGCGCGCGGGAACTGGGGCTGACGGCGGAGCCGGCGCCGTCATCGGCCTAGGAGCGGGCCGCGCCGGACGGGTCGCGCCGGGCGGGCGGCACCCGTGATGGTCAGCCGCCCTGGAAGATCGTCGTGCACAGCAGGGTGCTGCCGTCGTCCACCGTCCAGGCCCAGTACCGCGTCCGGTCGCCCTGCCCGCGGACGCAGTTGCTGGCGCTGGCGCCCGCCGGGGCCCTGTAGACCCCGGTGATGTGCATGATCTGGTTGTACGGGGCCGGGACCTGCTGCCGCCGGCAGTCCACCGCCGTCATCGGCCCCACCGAGATCCTGTCGCCCGACTGCCGGCCGAGCAGGCAGTAACTCGCGTGGTAGATGCGGGACAGGCAGAGCCTCCTGGTCTCACCGGTGCTGACGGCCCGGTAGTTCCAGGACGCCTTTCCCACACCGCTGGGGCAGAGGCCGCCGGTGGTGCCGGTGACGCGGACCTGTGCCCGCTCGCTGCCACAGGACACGGGGTCCGGGGGCAGCTCGGTGCTCCACTTGACGGTGGTGTCGCCGCCGTAGCCGGTGTCGTAGACCGGGAGGCAGTCACCGGCCGAGACGTCTTCGAACGCCTCCTCGGTGGGGTCGGGGGTCGGTGGTGGCGTGGTCGGCGAGTCGGTCTCCTCGTCGGCGGTGCTAGAGCTGCCGGTTGAGCCGCTGCTGGAGCCGCCGCTCGAACTGCCGCTGGCACTGCCGTCCGAGGTGCTGGTCGGGTACGTGTCGCGGGTGGGCAGGGAACCGGTGCCGCCGCTCGATGAACTGCTCGACGTGCCCCCGCTCGTCGAGCCGGACGAGTCGTCGCGGTCCCAGGGCTGCCAGGCGAAGGCCACGACCGCGATGACCACGACCGCGATCCAGGAGAGTCCGGCGGCCGCGGAGTTGGTGGTCCGCGGGGCGGAAGGCGGTCGGGACGAGGAGGGCGCGCCGGTACGCGCCGAGGCACCCGCCTGGTGCGCGCTCGCCCGCGCCCTGGCCCGCGCTTGCCTGCGAGCCTCCTCCTCCGCGCGCTGCCGGGCCTCGCGCTCCCGTGCGGCGCGGGCCAGGTCGGCTTCGGCCCGGGCCCGTTCGGCGCGCTCCCGCTCCGCCCGCTCCCGGCGCGCGGCCCGCTCCTCGGTGGAGACGCGCGTGGGTCCCGGCGGCGGTACCTGCCGCGTCCGCTCGTCGATCGTGGGAGCCTCCGCGCCGCCGTCCTCGCTCAGCGCCCGCCCCTGAGCCTCGTACTCCCCGATCAGTGCCGTCCACCGCGGCGGCAGCCAGCGCTCGCCGCGCTGCGAGGTGCCCGTGCTCTGAAGCTCCTCCAGGAACCCCCGCAGCACGTCGGCGGGTTCGGGCCGCTCGCCCGGATCGGCGGCCAGGCACGGGCGGACCAGCGGGGTCAGTTCCTTGGGCAGCCCCGTCAGGTCGAGTTCGCCGCGCTGCACGAGCGTCAGCAGCCGGATCGTGTCGTCCGTCTCGGGGTAGGGCGGGCGGCCGACGGCGAGATGGAAGAGCGTCGCGCCGAGCGAGTACACGTCGGACGCCGTGGTGGACCGCTCCGCGCGCGCCTGCTCCGGCGAGGTGAAGGCGATGGTGCCCAACGTCAGCGACGTGCGCGTGATGTCGAAGGCGTGCGAGATGCCGAAGTCGATGAGGCGGGGCCCGGCCAGGGGCAGCAGGATATTCTGCGGCTTGACGTCCCGGTGGACGATGCCCTCCCCGTGCAGGGCCACCAGGGCCTGCGCGGTGCCCGCCGCGATCCAGCGCACCGCGGAACCGGGCAGCCGTCCCGCACTCCGCACGAGTTCGGACAACGCGGGCGCCGGTATGTACTCGATGGCCATCCACGGCCGCTCGGCCTCCGGGTCGGCGTCCCGCACCCGGGCCGTGTACGCGCTGTCGACCCGCCGGGCCAGCGCCACCTCGCGGGCGAACCGCCGCCGATCGGTGTCGCTGACGACGCCCTCGGCGAGCAGCGTCTTGACCGCGACGAGCGAACCGTCCACCGTGGACCGGGCCAGATAGATCCGCCCCATGCCCCCCGAGCCGAGCCGCCCCAGCAACCGATAGGCCCCCAGACCCTGCGGATCGTCACCGCTGAGCGGCCTCACTCCCATGCCGGCCATGCCGTGTCACCCTCCCCCGTGGTCCCGCTGCCGTGACACTGGTCAAACAGTGCCACGACAAAGGAAGTTGAGGAAGCGGCCGTCCCGGACGGTCACCGTTTCCGCCGGGGCGGGCATGCCCCGCGGCGGTCAGCGGACCGCGTCCGGAAGGCAGGCCCGTACGCCCGACTCCGCGCCCTGGCTGAACGACGCGATCCGCTCGGAGGCGTCACCGTGGTCCGCGGTGTCGGTCCACGGCGTCTCGTCGGCCAGCGCGGCCAGCGCCTGCGCGAGCTCCCGCGTGTCGCCCTCCTCGATGCGGAGGGTGCCGTCCCGCGCGGCCCCGAAGAGCGCCGCCCCGGCCAGGCAGTCCGCCTGCAACTCGCCCGCCAAGCTGACCAGTTCCTCGTGCAGCCGGCTCTGGATGGCGTGCCCCCACTCGTGGGAGATCACCAGATAGACCCACGCGTCGCCCATCCGATGCCCCTGCCGCATCAGGTCCATGTCCCAGGCGACGTAGTCCCCGGCGGGGCAGTAGACGGCGTTGTTGTCGGGCAGCCGCTCTTCGCCGCACAGGGGAACGTCGGAGGCGGCGCCGTCGTACGCACCCGACACCCGGGGCGAGCGGTACTCGCCGGTGAACAGCTCGGTCCAGTGCTCCGACCAGTAGCCGTCGGTCGCCCGTACCGCCGCCTCGATGTCCTCCTCGACCGTGTCGTCACCGCCGCCCGGCGGGGGCGAGACGGCGGACGTGGTGCCGCCGGGGGAACGCGGTCCGCCGTCACCGCCGCCGCTGCCGCAGCCGGTCAGCAGCGCGAGGACGGCGACGAGCACGGTCGGCGTCGTCACGTACCAGCGAGCAGCCATGGCGGCCTCCGACCGGGCGCGGGTGGGCGGCACTGGTCCCACGGAAGCGGCACCGCTCCCACAGAACCCGCAGCCTGTCATGATCGCAAGGTCTGGGCGCCGACATGCTCGCGGATGAGCAGAGCCACCTCGCGCGGGCGCTCCAGGAGCATCGCGTGCGTCGCGTCGAGGGTCCGCAGCGCGATGTGGCCGTGGCCGGCGGCCAGCTCGGCCAGCTCACGGTCGAGGCCCTGGGAGAGGGCCGCCATCAGCTCGTCGAACCACGCCAGCTCGCCGCCCTGGGCGGCGAGCCGCCCGGCGCGCACGACCAGCAGCCGGCAGCGCAAGCGACGGTACAGGGGGAACAGGTCCAGCGCGTGCATGGCGTCCAGCATCTGCAGCGCGGGACCGCGCTCGGGCCGCAGCAGCCGGTGGCCGTCCGCCGTCTCGGCGAACCCGCGCGCCGCGGCCTCCTCGAAGATCTCGGGGCCGATGCCCAGGCTCTCGGCCATGGCCGCCTGCTGTGCGCGTACGGCGTCGAAGACCTCGGGCGGGACCGCCTGGCCCGCGCGCGCCGCCACGGCTTCACGGACCCGGGCCATGCCCCGCAGCGCCGTCTCCCGGTCCAGGCCCGCGTACTGCTCGGGTACGCCCTGATTGTGGCCGTCGAGGTTGACCACGGCCGGGGTGCACGGGTGGGAGTCGGCGTACAGCGCCGCGGTCATGCCGCCGAGGGAGTGGCCGGCCAGTGCCGCGTCGGGGATGCCGCAGGCGGCCAGTACGGCCTCGATGTCGCCGAGCACCGCGGGGAACGTCCACGGGCCCGACCCGGAGTGGCCGTGGGCGCGCAGATCCATGGAGACCACGCGGTGGTGCCCCGTCAGCTCGGCCGCTACCCGTGACCAGTCGGCGAGGGTGCGGGAGGCGCCGTGCAGCAGCAGGACCGGGGTGCCGGTGCCGCCATGGTCCCGCACCGCGAGGTCCACGCCGCCGTGCCGCACGGTGAGGTCGCGGACGGTGAGATCGGAAGAGGACATGCCGAATCGCTCCAGGAAGGGAGGGGGAGGGGACGGATCCCACCCTAGGGCGGCCCGGGGACGCGAAGATCATCCGCGAAGGGGAGGACAGAAGGGGCCCGCGCGGGAGATGATGAACAAGGCTCAGAACTCCTGCGGGCCGTTGCGGATCAGCTCGTCCGCCTGGTCGTTGACCGGCTGCGGCGTCCCGGTGAGGTCCATGACGAACAGCGGCATCAGCAACTGGTCGGCTCGGCCGCGGGCGTCCCTGGCGTAGCCCGCCAGTGAGAAGAACACCGCGACGGCGGAGTCGTTGAGCCCGTTCAGCCACAGGCACTCGATCGCGCGGAGCGCGGTGGGGCGGGTCGTCGGGTCGACCCGGGCGACGAGCCCCGGACCGCGCAGATCGACGCCGGTGGCCGCGTGGTCCGCGGTCCGGCGCGCACCGGCGAAGCCCAGCCAGCGCAGATAGAGCGCGGCGGCCGTGACCGCGTCCCGCGCCGTACGGATCGTCACCGGGCGGAAGGCGGGCCGCAGCACGCCGGTGCCGGCCGCCGGACCCGCCGCGGGGAACCCGGTGCCGCCGCCCGCCTCGGTGTCGTCGCCGGGCTCGGGTTCGGGCGCGGGAGCCACCGGGACCCGGATGACCGTGCCGCAGGGGCAGTCCAGTTCGGGCTGGGGCCAGTCGTCGCGGCGGCCGCAGCCGGGGCAGCGGACGGCGACCCAGCTGTCGTCCCAGGTGCGGTGGTCCACCGCCTCCGGTGCGCCGTCGCGCAGTACGGGGAGGGCGAGCGGTGCGCCGCACGCGCACGGGAAGGCGGGCGGGGTGAACGACTGCTCGCGGCGGCACCGGGGGCAGCGCACCGGCACACTGTCTGTCATCTGCGGCTCCAGCGACGGGTCCGTGGACGGGGAAGGCGGTTCCCATGCTCCCGGAAGCACGACGCCACGGAAGGGGGATTGTCCCAATCCGTGGCGGCAGGGTGGCCCTGCGTGAGATGGCGCGGGGCGGCCATGTGGTTGCCGTCCGACGGCGCGAGGCTGCGTGCGACAGGACGTTCGCGCCGCCGGACGGATCTTGAGGGGACCGGTGAGGGAGCCGGTCCCCGGCTTGTGGTGTCGGGCCTTGTCGCGGGGTCAGTCCTCGCGGAGTTCGCGGACCATGGCCTCCACGCGCTTGCCGTAGTCGGCGTCGGCGGCGTGGAAGTGGGCGAGGTTCTTCTCGATCACGTCGTCCCGGGTGACCTGGGAGAGGCCGCCCGCGATGTTGGCGACCAGGCGCCGCTTCTCCTCCTCGGACATCAGCCGGTACAGCTCGCCCGCCTGGAAGAAGTCGTCGTCCTTGGCGTGGGCGGGCGCGGCGTGGGTGCCGGTCCAGCCGGTGACGGCGAGCGGGGCGGACAGCGGCCGGTCCGTCTGGGCAGGGCCGTCGTAGGAGTTGGGCTCGTAGTTCTTGGCGTGGCGGCCCTGGCCGCCTGCGGCCATGAACCCGTCGCGGCCGTAGTTGTGCGCGGTGGTCGCCTTCGGCGCGTTGACCGGCAGCTGGGTGTGGTTGACGCCCAGGCGGTAGCGGTGCGCGTCGGCGTAGGCGAAGAGGCGGCCCTGGAGCATCTTGTCGGGGGAGGGGCCGATGCCGGGCACGAAGTTGTTGGGCGAGAACGCGGACTGCTCCACCTCGGCGAAGACGTTGTCCGGGTTGCGGTCCAGGACCAGGCGGCCCACCCGGCGCAGCGGGTAGTCCGTGTGCGGCCACACCTTGGTGAGGTCGAACGGGTTGAAGCGGTAGTCCGCCGCCTCGGCCGCGGGCATCACCTGCACGTGCACCGTCCACGACGGGTACACGCCGCGTTCGATGGACTGGACGAGGTCGCGCTGGTGGCTGTTGGCGTCCTTGCCGACCGTCTCGGCGGCCTGCTCGGCGGACAGGCAGCGGATGCCCTGGTTGGTCTTGAAGTGGTACTTGACGAAGAAGGCCTCGCCCTCGGCGTTGGTCCACTGGTAGGTGTGCGAGCCGTAGCCGTTCATGTGGCGGTACGAGGCCGGGATGCCGCGGTCGCCGAAGAGCCAGGTGATCTGGTGGGTGGCCTCGGGGGCGTGGGCCCAGAAGTCCCAGACGTTGTCCGGCTCCTGCACGCCCGTGAACGGGTCGCGCTTCTGGGAGTGGATGAAGTCCGGGAACTTGATCGGGTCCTTGATGAAGAAGACCGGGGTGTTGTTGCCGACGAGGTCGTAGTTGCCCTCTTCGGTGTAGAACTTGACCGCGAAGCCGCGCGGGTCGCGTACGGCGTCGGCGCCGCCGAGGTTGTCCGCGACGGTGGAGAAGCGCAGGAACACCTCGGTCCGCTTGCCGACGGTGTCGAGGAAGGCGGCGCGGGTGATGTCGGTGACGTCGTCGGTCACCTCGAAGTGGCCGTACGCGCCGGAGCCGCGGGCGTGCACGACGCGCTCCGGTATGCGCTCGCGGTTGAAGCGGGCGAGCTTCTCCAGGAGGTGCTGGTCCTGGAGGAGGAGCGGGCCGCCGGGGCCGGCGGTGGCGGAGTTCTGATTGTCGGCGACGGGGGCGCCCGACTCAGTTGTCAGCGTGTGCTTTGGCATGGCGGACCTTCCGTGACTACTGCCCAGCGGTAGCGCGTTTCCGTATCGCGGACACTAGGGATTGCTTCAACAAAATGTCAATGGTGGAGGGTGCCGCCCGGCGGCACTTTGGGCGCGACGGGACAGGTCAGCGCCGCCGGGCGGAACTCGGGGGAGGGCCTGGCTGTTGAAGGAGGCGGCCAGGCCCTCAGGAGGCCGTCAGGCCCCGGGGAGCGGCTCGAACTCCTTGACGGCGTCGATGGCCGGGCCGTGCGGAGTGTTGGCCTCCCGCTCGATCATGATCTCCACGAGCACCGGGCGCCGCGTGGTCTGCGCCTCCTTGCGGGCCCACTCCAGGCTGGTCCGGATGTCCTTGGGGTCGTAGACCCGGGTGCCGGAGCAGCCGTACGCCTCCATGATCTTGACGTTGTCGGAGCCGTACTGGTCGTAGTGGATGTCGACCTGGTAGTTCATGTCGAACGGGATCGACGCCTGGCGGATCAGGCCCAGGTACTCGTTGTTCAGCATGACGATGACGTACGGGACGTTGTACTGGGCCGCGACCGCGAGCTCCTCGACCATGTACTGGAAGCCGTAGTCGCCGACGATGCCGACGACCTCGTTGTCCTTGCCCGCGTTCTCCAGGGCCTTCTTCACGCCGATCGCCGCCGGGATCTCCCAGCCGAGCGGGCCCGCCTGGCCGCAGATCTGGTAGTGGCGCGGCTTGTACGCCTTCTGGTGCTGGCCGCCCCAGATCTGGTACAGGCCGATCGCGGTGACGAAGTAGGTGTCCTCGTCGAAGACCTCGTTGATCTCCTTGTAGGCGCGCGGGGCCTTGATCGGGATGTCGTCGAAGTCCTCGCGCCGGGTCAGGGTCTGCCGCAGCTCCTGGACCCGGGCCACCCACGCGCCGTCCTCCCGCGCGAGTTCGCGTGCCTTGGCGGCGTCGATCAGCGCGCGCAGGAACAGCCTGGCGTCGGAGACGATGCCCAGGTCCGGTTCGAAGACCTTGCCGATCTGGGTGGCCTCGATGTCGACGTGGATGAACTTCCGCGTCCCCCGGTAGGTGTCCAGCTGCCCGGTGTGGCGGTCGCCGAAGCGGGCGCCGACGGCCAGCACGGTGTCGGACTCCAGGAACGACTGGTTTCCGTACCGCTGCGAGGTCTGCACACCGGTCATGCCGGAGTACAGCGCGTGGTCCTCGTCGATGGCGCCCTTGCCCATCAAGGTCACCTGGACAGGTATGCGCAGCAGCTCCGCCAGCTCGCGCACCTCGTCGGCGGCCTCGGCGATGATCACGCCGCCGCCCGCCAGGATCAGCGGCTTCTCGGCCGCCAGCAGCAGGTCGAGGGCGGCCTCGACGCGCGGCAGGTGCGGCTTGACCGCCTCGATGGCCAGCGGGGCGTCGATCTCCGGGTCGTACCAGATCTCGCGCTGGGCGACGTCGACCGGGATGTCGATCAGGACCGGGCCCGGACGGCCGGAGCGCGCGATCCGGAACGCCTCGCGGAAGATCCAGGGGGCCTGTGCGGCCTCCTTGATCTGCACCGCCCACTTGGTGACCGGCTTGGCGATGTCGACGATGTCGACCGCCTGGAACGCCTCCTGGTGCAGCTTGGTGGAGGCCGCCTGGCCGGTGATGCAGATGATCGGGATCGAGTCCGCGATGGTGGTGTACAGACCGGTGATCATGTTGGTGCCGGCCGGCCCCGAGGTGCCGATGGCCACGCCGACCTTGCCGGTCGTACGGGCCCAGCCGTCCGCCATGTGGGTGGCGCCCTCTTCGTGGCGGACCGTCAGGTGGTCGATCCCGCCGACCGTCTCCATCGCCTTGTACAGCGGCAGGATCGCGGCGCCGGGGCAGCCGTACGCGATGTCGACACCCTCGGACTTCAGGACGTGGACGACCGCCTCCATGGCGGGCATCTTGCGCGGAGCCATGTCTCAGCCCTCGACCTTCTGGCCCGAGAGCCGCTCGACGCCGCGCAGCAGCGCGGAGTGGTCCAGGCCGCCGTCGCCCTGGGCGCGCAGCGAGGCGACCAGGTTGGCGACCACGGCGCCCACCGGGAGGGCGGCGCCGACGTTGCGGGCGGCGTCGGTGACGATGCCCATGTCCTTGTGGTGCAGGTCGATCCGGAAGCCGGGCTTGAAGTCCCGGTTCAGGAAGTTGCCCGTCTTGCGGGCCAGGACGGTGGAGCCGGCCAGCCCGCCGCCCAGGACGTCGAGGGCGGCGGCCAGGTCCACGCCGGACTTCTCCAGGAAGACCACGGCCTCGGCGCACGCCTGGATGTTGACCGCGACGATCAGCTGGTTGGCGGCCTTCACCGTCTGGCCGGAGCCGTGCGGGCCGCACAGCACGATGGTCTTGCCGAGTACGTCGAGGATCGGCTTGGCCGCGTCGAAGTCGTCCTGGGTGCCGCCGACCATGATGGACAGCACGGCCTCGATCGCGCCCGCCTCGCCGCCGGAGACCGGGGCGTCGAGCACCCGCACGCCCTTCTCGGCCGCGGCGGCGGCCAGGTCGACCGAGGTCTGCGGGGTGATGGAGGACATGTCGATCAGGAGGGCGCCGCGCCTGGCGTTGGCCAGGATGCCGTCCTCGCCGTAGGCGATGGCCTCGACCTGCGGGGAGGCCGGGACCATCGTGATGATGATGTCGGCGTCCTTGACGGCTTCGGCGATGGAGGCGGCGGCGGTGCCGCCCGCGGCGGCGAGCCGGTCCAGCTTCTCCCGCTCGAGGGTGTAGCCGGTGACGGAGTAACCCGCCTTGATCAGGTTCTCGGACATGGGGGAGCCCATGATGCCGAGGCCGATCCATGCGATCTGGGGGAGTTTGCTCATGAGGGTGCCTCTTTCAAAGCTTCGGTACGAAAGTGGCGGCGCGCGGCGCGGGGGTCAGGCCGGCAGCCAGCCGAAGGAGTCGGCGCTCGGGCGGTCGCCCGCCTTGTACTCCAGGCCCACCCAGCCGTCGTAGCCCGCCTTGCCGAGCTGGTCGAGCAGCTGCTCCAGCGGAAGGGCGCCGGTGCCGGGGGCGCCGCGGCCGGGGTTGTCCGCGATCTGCACGTGGCCGGTCTTGGCGGCGTAGGCGTCGATGACCTCGGGCAGGTTCTCGCCGTTCATCGACAGGTGGTACAGGTCCATCAGGAACTTGGCGTTGCCCAGGCCCGTCGCGGTGTTGACCTTGTCCACGACCTCGATGGCGGCGGGTGCGCTCACCAGCGGGTAAAGCGGGGACTCCGGCGCGTTCAGCGCCTCGATCAGCAGGGTCGCGCCCACCCGGTCGGCGGCGCGGGCCGCCAGGACCAGGTTCTCCAGCGCGAGGCTGTCCTGGATCTGCGGGTCCACGCCCGCGACCCGGTTGCCGTACAGCGCGTTCAGCGCCGTGCACCCCACCGACCGGGCGAAGTCGGCCGCCACGTCGATGTTCGCGCGGAAGCGGTCCGATTCCTCGCCGGGCACGGACAGGGCGCCGCGGTCGGGGCCCGGGAGCTGCCCGGCGTAGAAGTTCAGGCCTACGAGCCGGGTCCCGGCGGCGTCCAACGCCGCTCCCAGGGCGTCGAGTTCGGCCTGCGGAGGCGTGGGCGAGTCGACCCAGGGCCACCACAGCTCCACCGCGCCGAAGCCTGCGGCGGCGGCCGCCGCCGGGCGCTCGAGCAGCGGAAGCTCCGTGAAGAGGATCGAGAGGTTCACATCGAAGCGCTGGTCCTGGAATCCCACTGGCGCTGCGCTCCTTCCGTATCGCGGAAGTTAATTTCTATCTGACGGAAGAGTGCAGGGGATCTCGGCGGGCTGTCAAGTGGGGCTGCCGGATCTGCGGCCGGGCGCAGTAGGTTGGCCGGGTGAGATTGAAGGTTGAGTTCACGACCGAGCCGTTCGACCTCGACGAGGCGCCGCCGCATGCCGTGGCCGCCCGCGAGGTCCTGCAGTCCGCCCAGCTGGACGCCGTCGACGTGGGGCCGTTCGGCAACACCGCCGAGGGCCGGGCGGAACAGGTGCTGAGTGCCGTGGACGAGTTGCTGCGCAAGTCCCTGGCCGCCGGCGCCACCCGGGTGTCGTTGCAGGTCAACGTGGTAGGGGAGGGCGAGGCGTGATCGATTCCGCCGACCACCCGTCCATCGCCGCCGATCACCCGTTCGTGGCCGCGGTCAAGCCGCTCGTCGACGCCATGGGCGGCGAGATGGTCGCGCCGGACCGCGCCGAGGGCGACGATGTCGTGCTCTCCTGGGAGGGCCGGGAGCTGGTGGCCGTCCGGCTGCCGCATCTGTCCGACTCGCTGGACCACATCCTCGCCGAGCTCCAGCGCCGCCACGGGATGCCGCTGGCGGAGCTGGACCGCAAGACCAAGCAGTCGGTGGTGCGGATCCTGGAGCAGCGGGGCGCCTTCTCGGTGCGGCACGGCGTCGAGACCGTGGCCGCCGCGCTCGGCGTCAGCCGCTTCACGGTCTACAACTATTTGAACCGGGAGAGCGCGGCGAAGGCCGGGGAGTGACGCCAAGCCCGGCGGGTAGCGGCGAGGCCGGCGGGTAACTTCGCGGCAACGTCTGTTACCAGAAGTTTTCAACAAAGTGTTGACGGGTTGTACCGGCGGCTCCTAGCTTGCCAATGTGACTTCCAGCGCGACGCCGGGCCTCGCCCGGCTCAACTCAAGCGACGAGCCGCACGCGGCCTACCTGCTGCGCGAGGTGTGCGCCAGCCGGTCGTGGGCCGCGGCGGTGGCGGGCGGTCGCCCGTATGCCGACGCGGAGGCCCTCTGCGCCGCGAGTGACGCCGCCATGGCGGCCCTCGCCCCCGCCGACCTCGCCGAGGCGATGGCGGGCCACCCGCCCATCGGGCGCCCCAAGCCGGGCGACCCGACTTCGGCGCGGGAGCAGAGCGGCGTGCAGGAGTCCGTGCGCGAGGAACTGCTCGAACTCAACCTCGCGTACCAGGACCGGCACGGCCACGTCTTCCTGATCTGCGCCACCGGCCGCACCGGCGACGAGATGCTCGCCGCCCTCAAGGAGCGGATCGGCAACGACGCGGACACCGAGCGCGAGATCGTCCGCACCGAACTGGGGAAGATCAACCGCATCCGGCTGACCCGGCTCGTGGAAGAAGAGAGCACATGAGCACCGAAACCACCGCTTCCGTGTCCACCCACATCCTGGACACCAGCGTCGGCCGCCCCGCCGAGGGCGTGATCGTCCACCTGTCGGTCCGTGCCGGCACCGAGGCGCCCTGGCAGGGCCACGGCACCGGTAAGACGGACTCCGACGGGCGCTGCAAGGACCTGCCGGCGCCGCCGGAGGGCACGACCCACGTACGGCTCGACTTCGAGGTCGAGCACTACTTCCTTTCACAACAACACAGCACAGCCAAGCAAGCCGATGCGCAGCAGGACGCCCCCGCGAATCGGGACAGCGGCGCGTTCTTCCCCGAGGTGGCGATCACCTTCGCCGTCGTACCGGGCGAGCACTACCACGTACCGCTGCTGCTCAACCCGTTCGGCTACTCCGTTTACCGAGGGAGCTAGCAGACATGCCCACGATTCTGGGACAGAACCAGTACGGCAAGGCTGAGAACCGCGTCGTCAAGATCACGCGGGACGGCGGCACCCACCACATCAAGGACCTCAACGTCTCCGTCGCCCTCTCCGGCGACATGGACGAGGTCCACCTCTCCGGCTCCAACGCCAACGTCCTGCCGACCGACACCACCAAGAACACGGTGTACGCGTTCGCCAAGGAGCACGGCATCGAGTCGGCCGAGCAGTTCGGCATCCACCTGGCCCGGCACTTCGTGACCAGCCAGGAGCCGATCCACCGGGCCAGGATCCGGATCGAGGAGTACGCCTGGGAGCGCATCGATACCTCCGACGGCAACTCCCGCTTCATCGGCGCCGACGAGGTCAAGCACTCCTTCGTCCGCAAGGGCCAGGAGACCCGCACCACCCAGATCACCTTCGACGGTGAGACGTGGCAGGTCATCTCCGGTCTGAAGGACCTGACGGTGATGAACTCCACCAACTCGGAGTTCTGGGGGTACATCAAGGACAAGTACACGACGCTCCAGGAGGCGTACGACCGCATCCTCGCCACCCAGGTGTCGTCCCAGTGGCGCTACAGCTGGTCCAGCGACGAGGAGCGCATGCCGAACTGGGAAAAGTCCTACGCCCAGGCCAAGAAGCACATGCTCCAGGCCTTCGCGGAGAGCTACTCCCTCTCGCTCCAGCAGACCCTGTACCAAATGGGCGCACGGGTCATCAACAGCCGCAGCGAGATCGACGAGATCCGCTTCTCGCTGCCGAACAAGCACCACTTCCTGGTGGACCTGGAGCCCTTCGGCCTGAAGAACGACAATGAGGTCTACTTCGCCGCCGACCGCCCGTACGGCCTGATCGAGGCCACCATCCTGCGGGACGGCGTCGAGCCGCAGATCCCGGTCGACCTGACCAACCTGTAGGGCAGCCGTCCCGCAGGGCTGTCCCCCGACGCGCGCGCCGGCGTCGATCCCAGGGGAGAGCGGGGGCATCTGCGCACACTGAGCAGTACCGCGGGCCCGGTCGTCACCCCGCTCGAACCCCGGGCCCGTGCATTCCACAGGGAAGAACGAGGGAACCTGCCATGGCAGTTTCGCGCATCGTCATCGAGAACTGCGCCATCGCGACCGTGGACGCGCACGACACCGAGTACGCCTCCGGCCATGTCGTGATCGCCGACAACCGCATCGAATCAGTGGGGGCGGGCGCGGCCCCCGCCCATCTCGACGGCGTGGTCCGCCGGATCGACGGCACCGGTCACCTGGCCACCCCCGGCCTGGTCAACACCCACCACCACTTCTACCAGTGGATCACCCGGGGCCTCGCCCAGGACTGCAACCTCTTCAACTGGCTCGTCACGCTCTACCCGACGTGGGCCCGCATCGACGAGCAGATGGTGCACGCGGCCGCCCAGGGCTCGCTGGCCATGATGGCCCGGGGCGGAGTCACCACCGCCATGGACCACCACTACGTCTTCCCGCGCGGGGCCGGCGACCTGTCCGGCACCATCGTCCGGGCCGCCGCCGACATGGGGGTCCGGTTCACCCTGGCCCGCGGCTCCATGGACCGCGGCGAGTCCGACGGCGGACTGCCGCCGGACTTCGCCGTCGAGACCCTCGACGGAGCGCTGGCCGCCACCGAGGAGACCATCGACCGCCACCACGACGCCTCGTTCGACGCCATGACGCAGATCGCGGTGGCACCGTGCTCGCCGTTCTCCGTCTCCACCGAACTGATGCGCCAGGGCGCCGAACTGGCCCGCCGCAAGGGCGTACGCCTCCACACCCACGGTTCGGAGACCGTGGAGGAGGAGAAGTTCTGCCACGAGCTGTTCGGCATGGGCCCCACGGACTACTTCGAGTCCACCGGCTGGCTCGGCGAGGACGTGTGGATGGCGCACTGCGTCCACATGACCGACTCCGACATCGCGTCCTTCGCCCGCACGAAGACCGGCGTCGCCCACTGCCCCTCCTCCAACGCCAGGCTGGCGGCCGGCATCGCCCGCGTCCCCGACATGCTCGCCGCGGGCGTACCGGTCGGCCTGGGCGTGGACGGCACCGCCTCCAACGAGTCCGGCGAGCTCCACACCGAGCTACGCAACGCGCTGCTCATCAACCGCCTCGGCGGCCACCGCGAGCGCGCCCTCAACGCCCGCCAGGCGCTGCGCCTGGGCACCCACGGCGGCGCCCAGGTGCTCGGCCGCGCCGACCAGATCGGCTCGCTGGAGGCCGGCAAGCTCGCCGACCTGGTGCTGTGGAAGCTGGACGGCATCGGCCACGCGTCGATCGCCGACCCGGTCGCGGCACTGGTCTTCGGCGCCGCCGCCCCGGTGACGCTCTCCCTCGTCAACGGCAGGCCCGTCGTCGAGGCGGGCCGCCTCACCACCGTCGACGAGGACGCCATCGCCCGCAGCACGCGGGACGAGGCCCGGCGCCTCGCCCGCATCGTCGCCGCCGCGGGCTGACCCCCGCGCCACGGCGCGACCGCACCACAACACCACAGGAACTCGGCCGGGAGGGACGGCTCCCGGCCGGGCTCGTGGACCCCTTCGTCCACGAGCGCCGCGCCCGGGGGCGGGGGCCCGTAACCCACGTCCCCGGGCACGGTCGAAGGTCTTCCGGAGGGAGCCCCACCGGGCTCCCTTCTTCCGTACGCGCACCCGTACGCGCACCCGCGACCCGTACCCGTGCGCTTCCCCGTACGCGCACCCGCACGCGTCTGGCACCACCAGCACACCCCCCACAGCACCTCCCTGAAACCCGCGTCCGCCGCGACGTGTTACCCGACAGGAGGATCGGCGTGCATCCGGTCGATCAGACTCTTCCCCCCTTCAAGATGTTCACCAGCGGGCTGCAGCATGTGGCCGCGATGTACGCGGGCGTGGTGGCCCCGCCGATGATCATCGGCCCGGCCGTCGGGCTCTCGGCCACCGAGACCACCTTCCTCATGGGCGCCAGCCTGTTCACGGCGGGCATCGCCACGCTGCTCCAGACCCTCGGCTTCTGGCGGGTCGGCGCGCGGCTGCCCTTCGTCAACGGCGTCTCCTTCGCGGGCGTGACCCCGATGATCGCCATCGGCAACGGCGCCGGGCCGCACGACGCCATGCCGGTCATCTTCGGCGCCACGATGGTCGCCGGAGTCCTCGGCTTCCTCCTCGCGCCCTACTTCTGCCGACTGGTGCGCTTCTTCCCGCCCCTGGTCACCGGCACCGTCATCACCCTCATCGGCATCTCCCTGCTGCCCGTGGCGTTCAACTGGGCGCAGGGCGGCAACCCGCACGCCGACGACTACGGAGACCCCGAGCTCCTCGGCCTGGCCGCCGCCACCCTGGTCCTCGTCCTCGTGCTGCGCCGGGTGCTGCGCGGCTTCCTCCAGCAGATCGCGATCCTGCTCGGCCTCGTCGGCGGCACGCTGATCGCCATACCCTTCGGGGTCACCCACACCGACGCGATCCGCGACGCCGACATCGTCGGCTTCCCGACGCCCTTCCACTTCGGCGCCCCGCAGTTCGACATCGCGGCGATCATCTCGATGTGCGTGGTGATGCTGGTCTGCATGACCGAGTCGACCGCGGACATGCTGGCGCTGGGTCAGATCGTCGACCGGCCGGCGGACGAGCGCACGCTGGAGGGCGGGTTGCGCGCCGACACCCTGGGCACCGCCGTGAGCCCGCTGTTCAACGGGTTCGCCACCAGCGCCTTCGCCCAGAACATCGGCCTGGTCGCGATGACCAAGGTCCGCAGCCGCTTCGTCGTCGCGACCGGCGGCGCGATCCTCGTCGTGCTCGGCCTGTGCCCGGTCGCCGCCTCGGTGATCTCACTCGTACCGCTGCCGGTGCTCGGCGGCGCGGGCATCGTGCTCTTCGGCTCGGTGGCCGCCAGCGGGGTCCAGACCCTGGCCGGGGCCGCCCTGGAGAAGGGCGACAACGCCCTGATCGTGGCCGCGGCACTGGGCATCGGGCTGATCCCCATCGCCGCCCCGGACTTCTACCACGCCTTCCCCGACGACCTGCTGGTCGTGCTGGACTCCGGCATCAGCACCGGCTGCCTCGTCGCCGTCGTACTGAACCTCGCCTTCAACCACGTGGGACGGCGAACGCCGGACGGGCCGCAGGAGTCGGCCCGCCCGGCAGTCGAGGAAGCGGTTCAGCCCAGCAGCTCGTAGGCCGGGAGGGTGAGGAAGTCCGCGTAGTCCTCGTCCAGGGAGACCTTGAGCAGCAGGTCGTGGGCCTGCTGCCAGCGTCCCGCGGCAAACGCCTCCTTGCCGATCTCCTCGCGGATGGCGGCCAGTTCCCGTGCGGCCACCTCGCGGGCCAGCTCCGCGGTGGCGCGCACGGTCCGGCCGTCGTGCTCGAACTCGACGCCCGCGTTGATCCACTGCCAGATCTGCGACCGGGAGATCTCGGCGGTGGCGGCGTCCTCCATCAGGTTGAAGATGGCGACCGCGCCGAGCCCGCGCAGCCACGCCTCGATGTACCGGATGCCGACCTGGACGGCGTTGCGCAGCCCCTCGTACGTCGGCGCGGCGTGCAGCGAGGCGACGTCGATCAGCTCGGCGCCGGTGACGTGGACGTCCTCCCGCAGCCGGTCCTTCTGGTTCGGCTTGCTCCCCAGCACCGCGTCGAAGGAGGCCAGGGCGATCGGCACCAGGTCCGGGTGCGCCACCCAGGAGCCGTCGAAGCCGTCCGCGGCCTCCCGGTCCTTGTCGGCCCGGACCTTCTGATACGCCACCTTGTTGACCTCGGGATCCTTGCGGGAGGGGATGAAGGCCGCCATGCCGCCGATGGCGTGGGCCCCGCGCTTGTGGCAGGTGCGCACCAGGAGTTCGGTGTACGCGCGCATGAACGGGGCCGTCATCGTCACCGCGTTGCGGTCGGGGAGGACGAACTTGGGCCCGCCGTCGCGGAAGTTCTTCACGATCGAGAACAGGTAGTCCCAGCGGCCCGCGTTGAGCCCGGCGGCGTGGTCGCGCAGCTCGTAGAGGATCTCCTCCATCTCGTACGCGGCGGTGATGGTCTCGATCAGGACGGTGGCGCGGACGGTGCCCTGCGGGATGCCGACGTAGGTCTGGGCGAAGACGAAGATGTCGTTCCACAGCCGCGCCTCAAGGTACGACTCGGTCTTGGGCAGGTAGAAGTACGGGCCCTTGCCCAGGTCGATCAGGCGCTGGGCGTTGTGGAAGAAGTACAGCCCGAAGTCGACCAGGGCGCCGGGCAGGGCGCGGCCGTCGACCTGGAGGTGGCGCTCGTCCAGGTGCCAGCCGCGCGGCCGCATCACGACGGTCGCCAGTTCGTCGGCCGGCCGCAGCGCGTAGGTCTTCCCCTCGGGGCTGGTGAAGTCGATCCGCCGCTCGTACGCGTCCATCAGGTTGAGCTGGCCGAGGATGACGTTCTCCCAGGTGGGGGCGGAGGCGTCCTCGAAGTCGGCGAGCCAGACCCGCGCGCCCGAGTTGAGCGCGTTGATGGTCATCTTGCGGTCCGTCGGGCCGGTGATCTCCACCCGGCGGTCGTTCAGCGCGGGCGGGGCCGGAGCGACCCGCCAGGTCTCGTCCTCGCGGATGTGCGCGGTCTCCGGCAGGAAGTCCAGCGTGCTCGTACGGGCGATCTCGGCGCGGCGCTCCGCGCGGCGGGCGAGCAGCTCGTCGCGGCGCGGGGTGAAGCGGTGGTGGAGTTCGGCGAGGAAGGCGAGGGCCTCGCCGGTCAGCACCTCGCCCTGACGTGCCAGTGGGCTTGCGTCGACGACGGCCGGCCGGGACGGCGCTGGTGCGGACATGGGCTGTCACTCCTTTTGCGATGGCACGGGGTGCCGCTGCTCTTCAGGCGCGGTGGCCGACGCCATCTGACGGTTCAGCGATGCTCAGGGCGCTTCTGACCAGTGGAGAATAATTTCCTCATGGTGGAAGTTCAATGGTTTGTTGATGTCGAGATATCTTTTTCCGCCGGGACGGGCGGTGGGGTGGCTCAGAGTGCCACCTCGTTCACTCCAGGAGTGCGAGGTCCCCGGGTGTGTCGATGTCGTCGGGCGCGGCGATGTCCGCGCACTCGACGAGGGTCAGTTCCGCCCCGTGCGCGCGCAGGAAGTCGCGGGCGCCGCGGTCCCCGGTCGCGGCCGCCGCGACTCCCGCCCAGTGCTCGCGCGCGAACAGCACCGGATGGCCGCGCTCCCCGCCGTACGTGGCCGCCACCAGGGCCGCCCCGGCGCGGTGCGCGGCCACCAGCCGGGCCACCACCTCCGGCCCGATCCGCGGCTGGTCCACGAGCATCACCAGGGCCGCCGGCGCCCCGGTCCCGGCCAGCGCCGCAAGTCCGGTACGCAGTGAGGAGCCCATGCCCGACGCCCAGTCGGGGTTCTCCGCCAGCAGGCAGCCGGACAGCTCCGCCCGCTGCCGCACCTCGTCGGCGGCCGCGCCCAGCACGACCTGGACCGGCCCGCAGCCGCCCGCGCGCAGCGCCGCTACGGCGCGCTCCACCAGCGGCCGCCCCCGGTACGGCAGCAGCGCCTTGGGCCTGCCGCCCAGCCGCCGCCCGCCGCCGGCCGCCAGCAGCAGCCCGGCCACGGCGCCCGCGCCCGCCGCGTCGTGTGAGGCGGCGTCACCTTCGGTACGTGTCATGGCCCCTGCATACCGCATCCGTCCGCCCCGTGCCCGAACCAGTCTGTTCCGAGGGAAGCCGGAAGAAATCGGAGACCTGAATTTCGCCCTCCGTGTGGCGCGCTGTGCGGAGAGTGGCGTTAACTGATCCGGGCCTCGCGCGTCCGGTCATCCGCGGACGGGCGCGGCCGATGTGGGCGAGGAGTCTCGCGCGACGGCGCGCGAGGGGGAGAGGCGAGTGTTGTCCGACGATCGTGTGGGGCGCGGGCGGCTGCCCGGGGCTCCGGCCATGAAGGGCGCCGCAGTCGTGGACCAGATGCGGGTGGGCGGCACCGGCGAGGACCCGGGAACGGCGGAGCTGCTCCGGGCGGTGGCCCGGCTGCGCCGTGAACTCGCCGCGTACCGGGCCGACTTGCCGGACCGGGACATAGCCGAGGACGAGCTCGCGGCGCTGGACGCCATGGCGCGCGCGGGCGCGCCGCCCGAGCCGTCCCGGCTCTTCCGGTCGCTGCTGTTGGTGGCGGGCGCGCTCGGGTCGGTTAGCGCGCTGGCGCCCGCGCTGGGCGCGGTGCGGGCGGCGGTCGACCTGTTCGGCGACGTGCCGCGCTCGCGGGCGGGTACGGAGCGGGGCTGACCGGGGACAGGCGGCGCTGGCGCGGGCTCGTACTGAACAGGCTGCTGCCGTTGGGCCGGTACGGAATGGCGCTGACGCGGGCCCGTACCGAACAGGCTGCCGTGGGCCGGTGCGGAGCGGGCCGACGCCTGCCGGTACGGAACGGGTCGACGTCTGCCGGTACGGAGCGGGGCTGGCCGGGGCTGCGGCGGGCCGCCCGGTGCGGTCCGCGCTCCGGGGGCTCGACAGCCGCCGGTACGGAGCGGGGTCGGCCAGGGCCGCGGGCGGGGCCCGGGTGAGGCCGTCAGGCGCCCGCGCTCCGAGCGGTCATGCTTCCGCGCGCGCTCCGGGCCCGCGACGGCCGCCGCGTCCGCGGTCGCCGGGTGCGCGTCCGTGCCGCCGGGCGCGCGCGGCCGCCGATTACGCGTTCCCGTTCGTGTCGGTGAGCGCCACCGACAGCTGGGCCGCGACCGCCTTGAGGATCGGCACGATCTCCTCGGTGGCCTCCTCCGTCACCCGTCCGGCCGGGCCCGAGATCGAGATGGCCGCCGCCGTCGGCGAGTTGGGCACGGAGACCGCCAGGCAGCGCACGCCCATCTCCTGCTCGTTGTCGTCGACCGCGTAGCCCTCCTCGCGGACCTGCTCCAGCGCGGCGAGGAAGTCGTCCGGCGAGGTGATGGTCTTCTGCGTCGCGGCGGGCATGCCGGTGCGGGCGAGCAGGGCCCGTACCTCCTCGGGCGGGGTGTGCGCGAGCAGCGCCTTGCCCACTCCCGTCGAGTGCGGCAGCACCCGCCGCCCCACCTCGGTGAACATCCGCATCGAGTGGCGCGAGGGCACCTGCGCGACGTACACCACCTCGTCGCCGTCGAGCAGCGCCATGTTCGCGGTCTCGCCGGTCTCCTCCACCAGCTGCGCCAGATACGGGCGGGCCCAGGTGCCCAGCAGCCTTGACGCGCTCTCGCCGAGCCGGATCAGCCGGGGCCCCAGGGCGTAGCGCCGGTTCGGCTGCTGGCGTACGTACCCGCAGGCCACCAGCGTCCGCATCAGCCGGTGGATGGTGGGCAGGGGCAGACCGCTGCTGCCGGAGAGCTCGCTCAGCCCGACCTCGCCCCCGGCGTCGGCCATCCGCTCCAGCAGGTCGAAGGCGCGCTCAAGGGACTGGACGCCGCCAGAGCTGTTGCTGGCGGACTTGGGCTCGGCGGACGGCGGCACGTCGCGTTCCTTTCGGGACGGGTGGGGTCGATCGTCGCGCGGTGACGGGCGCCGCGGTGCCGACCGGCAACGGGCAGCCTACCCGCCCCCGGCGATCTCCACAGCGCCTTGGGCGTGCGGTTATCGCCGGTCACGGCCTGTTTGCGGCGGCGCCCGCCGACCGTGCACGGCACGATCGACCGCGCCAGTGGACGGAACCACATTCTACTTCGCGGAAATACTCTTCCGTTTTGTGGAATCCTCCGAGTCGCGGTCGGATCCGTGTCGCGACATCCTGGCGCCGGGCGGGTGGGTCTTGACTCCGCGCCGAAGCGGAAGGAAAACTCTCAACAGAACGTTGAATTCCGCGATGCGGAAACATAGCGGTAACTTTATGGGAGGGAGAGGTGTCCGACGTGGAGCTGGTGCTGCGTTCGACGCGCGTCACAACCCCGGAAGGCACGCGCGCCGCTGCCGTGGCCGTCGCCGACGGGAAGATCGCCGCTGTCCTGCCGTACGACGCCGAGGCCCCGGCCGGCGCCCGGATCGAGGACCTCGGCGACGACGTGCTCCTCCCCGGCCTCGTCGACACCCACGTCCACGTCAACGACCCCGGGCGCACCGAGTGGGAGGGCTTCGCCTCCGCCACCCGCGCGGCCGCGGCGGGCGGCATCACCACCCTGATCGACATGCCGCTGAACAGCATCCCGCCGACCACCACCCCCGACGGGCTGGCGGCCAAGCGGGCCGTCGCCCGGGCCAAGGCCCACATCGACGTCGGCTTCTGGGGCGGCGCCGTCCCCGGCAACGTCCCCGACCTGCGCCCGCTGCACGACGCCGGGGTCTTCGGCTTCAAGTGCTTCCTGCTCCACTCCGGCGTCGACGAGTTCCCGCCGCTGGGCCCGCCCGAGCTGGAGGCCGCGCTCGCCGAGATCGCGGGCTTCGGCGGGCTGCTCATCGTGCACGCCGAGGACCCGCAGCTCATCGGCGGCGCCCCGGAGCCCCGGGGCCCGCGCTACGCCGACTTCCTGGCCTCCCGCCCGCGTGCCGCCGAGGACCGGGCCATCGCCGGGCTCATCGACCTGGCCCGCAAACTGGACGCCCGCGTGCACGTGCTGCACCTGTCCTCCAGCGACGCCCTGCCGCTGATCGCCGAGGCCCGCCGCGAGGGCGTACGGATCACCGTCGAGACCTGCCCGCACTTCCTGACCCTGACCGCGGAGGAAGTGCCCGACGGCGCCACCGAGTTCAAGTGCTGCCCGCCCATCCGGGAGGCCGCCAACCAGGACGCCCTGTGGGACGGCCTGGCCGACGGCACGATCGACTGCGTCGTCTCCGACCACTCGCCGTGCACCGCGGACCTCAAGGTCGGCGACTTCGGGCAGGCGTGGGGCGGCATCGCCTCCCTCCAACTCGGCCTGCCCGCCGTATGGACCGAGGCCCGGCGGCGCGGCCGCAGCCTCGAAGGGGTGGTCCGCTGGATGGCCACCGCCCCGGCCGCCCTCGTCGGCCTGGGCACCAAGGGCGCGATCGAGGCCGGGCGGGACGCCGACTTCGCCGTGCTCGCCCCCGACGAGACCTTCACCGTGGACGCCGCCGCGCTCCTGCACCGCAACCCCGTCACCGCGTACGCCGGGAAGACCCTGTACGGCGTCGTACGGTCCACCTGGCTGCGCGGCCGGAAGATCGCCGACCACGGCGTCACCACCGAACCCACCGGCCGACTCCTCGAAAGGCCCTAAGGCATGACCGCCGCGATACCTTCCTTCACCGGAGACGCCAACCCGTACGGCGGGGGCGACCCGTATGCCGACTACCGCACCGCCGACTTCCCGTTCGCCCACCTCGTGGACCTCGCGGACCGCCGACTCGGTGCGGGCGTCATCGCCGCCAACGACGAGTTCTTCGCTCAGCGGGAGAACCTCCTGCTGCCCGAGCCCGCCCACTTCGACCCGGAGTCGTTCGGGCACAAGGGCAAGATCATGGACGGCTGGGAGACCCGGCGGCGGCGCGGCGCCGACGCGGACCACCCGCACCCCACCGACGAGGACCACGACTGGGCGCTGGTCCGCCTCGGCGCGCCCGGCGTCATCCGCGGCGTCGTGGTGGACACCGCCCACTTCCGCGGCAACTACCCGCAGGCGGTCAGCGTCGAGGCCGCCTCCGTCCCCGGCTCCCCGTCCCCGGAGGAGCTGCTGGCGCCGGACGTGAAGTGGACGACCCTCGTGCCGCGCACCGCGGTCGGCGGCCACGCGGCCAACGGCTTCGCCGTCGAGGCCGAACAGCGCTTCACCCACCTGCGGCTCAACCAGCACCCCGACGGCGGCGTCGCGCGGCTGCGGGTGTACGGGGAGGTCGTACCGGACCCGGCGTGGCTCGCCGCGCTCGGCACCTTCGACGTGGCCGCCCTGGAGAACGGCGGCCAGGTCGAGGACGCCTCCAACCTCTTCTACTCGCCGGCCACCAACACCATCCAGCCGGGCCGCTCCCGGAAGATGGACGACGGCTGGGAGACCCGGCGCCGCCGCGACAAGGGCAACGACTGGATCCGCTACCGGCTGGCCGCGCAGTCCGAGATCCACGCCGTCGAGATCGACACCGCCTACCTCAAGGGCAACGCGGCGGGCTGGGCGGCGCTGTCGGTCCGCGACGGCGACGACGGCGAATGGGTAGAGGTCCTGCCTCGCACCCGGCTCCAGCCGGACACCAACCACCGCTTCGTCCTCGCGACGCCCGCGATCGGCACGCACGTCCGTATCGACATCTTCCCGGACGGCGGAATCTCCAGGCTGCGGCTGCACGGCGCCCTGACCTCCGACGGCGCGGCACGACTCGCCGCCCGGCACCGGGAACTCGGCGGCTGACGGCCCGTGAGCCGTGGCCTCGTCCAGCGGTCTGACGACGCGTAGAGGCCCGGATCCGGGCCGGCTGACGGCCTATGAGCTTCACAGCTTCAGACGGCTGACGGCCTCTGAGTCCCACGGCTTCAGACGGCTGACGGCCTCCAAGGCCCCGGCCCTCCAGAACGGCTGACGGAAGGGCCGCCGACCGCACCCACGCCAGGTCGGCGGCCCGCCTTCGCGGTGGCGCCCGTCAGTCCGGCCGCGGCGCGGGCTCCGGGACCCCCATGGGGTTCGGATACCGGAGCACCGCGCCGCAGGCGCGCGCCACCATCGCCGGCGCGAAGCCGAAGTCCACGACGCGCCCGCCCACGCCGCACGCGGTGGATCCCCACGGTCAACATCCGGTGAACGCCTCGTCACTTCACGCGCGCGACAGGGGGGATCTTGTGAACTCCGGGGAAACACTGACCCTTTGGCGTTGACATGTCACCGTCTACGCGCGTCATGCTGGTGGGCATGAGAATCCCCCCACGGATTGCCCGTATCGGCGCCCTCGGCGCGCTCGCCTCGACCCTGCTCCTCGCCGGACCCGCCGTCGCGGCCACCCCCGCCGCGCAGCAGGCCGGGTGGCAGACCACCGCCACGGCCGCCGCGCCGTTCCAGGCCGCCGCTGTCGGCGACATCTGCTACTCCAAGCTGCCGGCCCAGGCCCACGACACCCTCGACCTGATCGCGTCCGACGGGCCGTTCCCGTTCCCGCAGGACGGGACGGTCTTCCAGAACCGGGAGGGCGTGCTCCCGACGCAGAGCAGCGGCTACTACAAGGAGTACACGGTGATCACGCCCGGCTCCGACAACCGCGGCGCGCGCCGGATCGTCACCGGTGAGCGTACGAGCGAGGACTACTACACCGCCGACCACTACAGGACCTTCGACCTGGTCGACCGCTCCTGCTGACGGACCGCCACCCCCCATACACTGCGGCCGCTGCCTCCGCCCGGCAGCGGCCGCAGTCCCGCGGGCGCGCCGCCGGGTTCCGTCCTCCCCTCAAGGAGATGCCGTGAGACGTGCCGCCACGCTGTCCGCCCTCGCCGCCGTGCTCGCCGCGACCGCCGCCGGCTCGGCCCTGGCCTCTGGCGCCGGAGGGCCCCGTACCGCGGCGTCCGGCGCCACCGCGCCCCGTACCGCGGCGCACGGCAAGCACGCCACGCTGCTGGACGCGGTGCCCGCGCGCGGTGTGCTGCGCGTGTGCACCACCGGGGACTACCGCCCCTTCACCCATCGCGACCCGGCGACCGGCGCGTACCGCGGCATCGACATCGACATGGCGGCCGACCTGGCGAGGAGCCTGGACGCCGAACCCGCGTTCACGGCCACCACGTGGGCGAGGCTGGTGGACGACCTGGCCGCGGGGCGGTGCGACATCGCCATGGGCGGGGTGTCGGTGACCCTGCCCCGGGCCCGCAAGACGTACTTCAGTGAGCCGTACCTCACCGACGGCAAGACGCCCATCGTCCGGTGCGTGGACAAGGAGAAGTACCGCACCCTGGAGCAGATCGACCAACCGGGCGTGCGGGTGATCGTCAACCCCGGCGGCACCAACGAGCAGTTCGTCCGCGCCCACGTCAGGCGGGCCACCCTGACCGTCCACCCCGACAACACCACGATCTTCGAGGAGATCATCGCGGGCCGCGCCGACGTGATGATGACGGACGCCAGCGAGACCCGCTACCAGTCCAAGATCCACCCGGAGCTGTGCGCGGTCCACCCGGACCGGCCGTTCACCTTCTCGGAGAAGGCGTACGCCCTGCCGCGCGGCGACGAGGAGTTCCGGAACTACGTCGACCAGTGGGTGCACCTGGCCACCCGTGACGGCACGTATGCCAAGTACCAGGACGAGTGGATGAAGTGACCCGTCCTCGCGGGGTCGGGTAACTGGCCCGTCCCCGCGGGGTCGGGTGGCGCTGAATGTCCGCATTTTGTCAGGACAATCTGACGTCACGGCTTTGCGTCATGTACGCGGCCGGTTACGCTCACCCCCGTGGCAGCAACGAGGGGAACCGACTCACCGGCGGCACCGGAACCGGTCCAGTTCATCGTGGACCGCACCAGCCCCGTCCCGCTCTACTTCCAGCTCTCCCAGCAGCTCGAAGCGGCGATCGAGCAAGGACGGCTGGCTCCCGGCAGCCTGCTCGGCAACGAGATCGAGCTGGCCGGACGGCTCGGGCTGTCCCGCCCCACCGTCCGCCAGGCGATCCAGACGCTCGTCGACAAGGGCCTGCTGGTGCGCCGCCGCGGTGTCGGTACGCAGGTGGTGCACAGCAAGGTCAAGCGTCCGCTGGAGCTCAGCAGCCTCTACGACGACCTCGAAGCCGCAGGTCAGCGCCCTGCCACCCGCGTCCTGGTCAACACCACCGAGCCCGCGTCCGCCGAGGTCGCCGCCGCCCTCGGCGTCGCCGAGGGCACCGAGGTCGTACTGATCGAGCGGCTGCGGCTCGCCCACGGGGAGCCCATGGCCCATCTGCGGAACCACCTGCCCGCCGGGCTGCTCAAGCTGGACGGCGCGGCTCTGGAGGAGACCGGGCTCTACCGGCTGATGCGCGCGGCCGGGATCACCCTGCACAGCGCCCGGCAGACCGTCGGCGCGCGCGCCGCGACCGCCGAGGAGGGGGAGCGGCTCGGTGAGCCGGCGGGCGCGCCGCTGCTGACCATGGAGCGGACGACCTTCGACGACACCGGGCGGGCGGTCGAGTTCGGCTCGCACGTCTACCGCGCCTCGCGCTACGCCTTCGAGTTCCAGCTGCTCGTACGGCCCTGAGTCGGTCGTGCGCCTCCGAGGCGGCTGGTGCGCCCGGGGGCGCTCCCGCGGTCCCGAGACCGCCGCGGAATGATCTGTCCGGTACCTGCCAGGGGACCCGCTGGGCGTCCGAAGACGCGGTGACGGATACTTGGGCGCCGTGTGCCGCTCGTCGGCACCGGCCGCACCCTGGTGGACACTGAGAAGGGCGAGACTTCGTGGCAAAGCTTCGGACAGGTGTACGAGCGATAACCGCCGTGATGGCAGCGGTGCTCGGCGCGACCGCCCTGGCGGGGTGCAGCAGCACCGGTGGCAAGCGCGCGGAGGAGCGGGCGGCCCAGGCCAAGGGGCAGGCAGCGGTGAGCACCCCCCGCTGGACCATCGCCATGGTCACGCACTCCGGTGACGGCGACACGTTCTGGGACATCGTCCAGAGCGGCGCCGAGGAGGCGGCCCGCAAGGACAACATCAAGTTCGTCTACGGCCACCACGAGGAGGGCCAGCAGCAGGCCCAGCTCGTGCAGTCCTACATCGACCAGGACGTCGACGGGCTGATCGTCTCCCTCGCCAAGCCCAACGCCATGAAGGACGTGCTCAAGAAGGCCCGCAAGGCGGGCATCCCCGTGATCACGGTCAACTCCGGGTCCGAGCAGTCCAAGGAGTTCGGCGCCCTCGCCCACATCGGCCAGGACGAGTCCATCGCGGGCGAGGCGGTCGGCGAGGAGCTCAACAAGCGGGGCAAGAAGAAGGCCCTGTGCGTGCTCCACGAGCAGGGCAACGTCGGCCACGAGCAGCGCTGCGACGGCACTGAGAAGACCTTCACGGGCAAGCTGGAGAAGCTCTACGTCGAAGGCACCAACATGCCCGACGTCCAGTCCTCCATCGAGGCCAAGCTCCAGGCCGACAAGGGCATCGACGCCGTCGTCACCCTCGGCGCGCCCTTCGCGGACACCGCGGCCAAGGCCGCCGACCAGGCGGGCAGCGACGCCGAGATCGACACCTTCGACCTGAACGCCAAGGTCGCCGCGGGCCTCCAGGACGGCAAGCTCGGCTTCGCCGTCGACCAGCAGCCGTACCTCCAGGGCTACGAGGCCGTCGACCTGCTGTGGCTGTACCGCTACAACGCCGACGTCCTCGGCGGCGGCCGCCCGGTCCTCACCGGCCCGCAGATCATCACCAAGGACGACGCCGCCGACCTCGCGGACTTCACCAAGCGGGGCACCCGATGAGCGCCGCCGCCCCGACCGCGGCCCCGGAGAAGACCGGCGACGAGCGGCTGATGCACCGCTCCGCGGCCCGGCGGCTGCTCGGCCGGCCCGAGCTGGGCGCCGTCGTCGGCGCCGTCGCCGTGTTCGTCTTCTTCTCCGTCGTCGCCGACGCCTTTCTTCAGTGGTCCAGCTTCAGCACGGTGCTGTACGCGTCCTCGACCCTCGGGATCATGGCGGTGCCGGTCGCGCTGCTGATGATCGGCGGCGAGTTCGACCTGTCGGCGGGGGTGATGGTCACCTCGTCCGCGCTGACCGCGTCGATGTTCTCGTACCAGATGACGGCCAACGTCTGGGTCGGCGTCGGGGTCTCCCTGCTGGCCACCCTTGCCATCGGCTTCCTCAACGGCTTCCTGCTCACCCGCACCAAGCTGCCGAGCTTCATCGTCACGCTGGGCACCTTCCTGATGCTGACGGGTGCCAACCTCGGCTTCACGAAGCTCATCAGCGGCACCGTCTCCACCAAGATCATCGGCGACATGGAGGGCTTCTCCTCCGCCCGCAAGGTCTTCGCCTCGCACCTGACCATCGGCGACGTGGAGCTCAACGTCACCATCCTGTGGTGGTTCGGCCTGGTGGCGGTGGCCACGTGGATCCTGCTGCGCACCCGTATGGGCAACTGGATCTTCGCGGCGGGCGGCGGCGCCGACGCGGCCCGTGCGGTCGGCGTACCGGTGAACCGCACCAAGATCGGCCTGTACATGGCGGTGGCGTTCTGCGCGTGGATCGCCGGGATGCACCTGCTGATGTCGTACGACGAGGTGCAGTCGGGTGAGGGCGTCGGCAACGAGTTCCTGTACATCATCGCGGCCGTCATCGGCGGCTGCCTGATGACCGGCGGCTACGGCTCGGCCATCGGTGCCGCCGTCGGGGCGTTCATCTTCGGTATGACCAACAAGGGCATCGTGTACGCGCAGTGGAGCGCGGACTGGTTCAAGCTGTTCCTCGGGGCGATGCTGCTGCTCGCCGTGCTGCTGAACGCGTGGGTCCGCAAGCGGTCGGAGGCAAGCAAGTGAGCACGGAACGCACCCCCCTGGTCGAACTCGCCGAGGTCAGCAAGTTCTACGGCAACGTCAAGGCGCTCCAGGACGTCTCCCTCGAAGTGCACGCCGGGGAGATCACCTGCGTGCTCGGCGACAACGGCGCCGGCAAGTCCACCCTCATCAAGATCATCGCCGGGCTGCACCAGCACGACGCGGGCACCTTCGCCGTCGAGGGCGAGGAGACCCGGCTCGGCTCGCCGCGCGAGGCCCTGGACCGCGGGATCGCCACCGTCTACCAGGACCTCGCCGTCGTCCCGCTGATGCCGGTGTGGCGCAACTTCTTCCTCGGCTCGGAGCCCACCAAGGGCCGCGGGCCCTTCAAGCGCCTCGACGTGGCGCGGATGCGCGAGACCACCCGCGGCGAGCTGCTGCGCATGGGCATCGACCTGCGCGACGTGGACCAGCCCATCGGCACCCTGTCCGGCGGCGAGCGGCAGTGCGTGGCCATCGCCCGCGCCGTCTACTTCGGCGCCAAGGTCCTGGTCCTGGACGAGCCGACCGCGGCGCTGGGCGTCAAGCAGTCCGGCGTGGTGCTCAAGTACGTCGCCGCCGCCCGCGACGCGGGTCTGGGCGTCGTCCTGATCACCCACAACCCGCACCACGCCTACCTCGTCGGCGACCGCTTCGTGCTGCTCAAGCGCGGCACCATGGCCGGCAGCCACGCGAAGTCGGAGATCGCCCTGGAGGAGCTGACCCGCCAGATGGCCGGCGGCAGCGAGCTGGAGCAGCTCAGCCACGAGCTGGCCCGCACGCCCGCCCCCGACCTGCCGGGCCCGGCCGCCAGGGACTGAAGGCCCCCGCCGGGGCCGTTATGCGCGACATACCGCCGGTGAGGCACAATCGGCCACGGCGGGCCGCGCCCGCAGCAAACCGTGACCAGAGGCTCCGGCCTCCCGAGACCTCCGCAGGGACGACGACTCTTGCGAGCACGCACCCGCAGCGAACGCGACCCAGACACCGCACCCGCGAAGAGGTGCAGCCGATGAGCATGTATCGCGAACGCGTGCACCGGGGCTCGGCCCGGGCCACCGTGCTGCGCACCGTCGGCACCCGCGAGCGCCGGTCGCACCTGACCGCCCCCCGGGTGCCGACCGTCGGCATCGACATCGGCGGCACCAAAGTCGCCGCCGGTGTCGTCGACGCCGACGGCAACATTCTGGAGAAGGTCCGCACGGAGACCCCCGACAAGTCCAAGAGCCCCAAGGTCGTCGAGGACGTCATCGTCGACCTGGTGCTGGACCTGTCCGACCGGCACGACGTACACGCCGTCGGCATCGGCGCGGCCGGCTGGGTCGACGCCGACCGCAACCGCATCCTGTTCGCGCCGCACCTGTCCTGGCGCAACGAACCGCTGCGGGACCGGATCGCCCAGCGCCTCGCCGTCCCCGTCATGGTCGACAACGACGCCAACACCGCCGCCTGGGCGGAGTGGCGGTTCGGCGCCGGACGTGGCGAGGACCACCTGGTCATGATCACCCTCGGCACCGGCATCGGCGGCGCCATCCTGGAGGACGGCCAGGTCAAGCGCGGCAAGTACGGCGTCGCCGGCGAGTTCGGCCACATGCAGGTCGTCCCCGGCGGCCACCGCTGCCCGTGCGGCAACCGCGGCTGCTGGGAGCAGTACAGCTCCGGCAACGCCCTGGTCCGCGAGGCCCGCGAACTGGCCGCCGCCGAGTCCCCCGTCGCGTACGGCATCATCGACCGCGTCGGCGGCCACATCCCGGACATCACCGGCCCGCTCATCACCGAGCTGGCCCGCGAGGGCGACGCCATGTGCGTCGAACTCCTCCAGGACATCGGCGAGTGGCTCGGCGTCGGCATCGCCAACCTCGCCGCCGCCCTCGACCCGTCCTGCTTCGTCATCGGCGGCGGCGTCAGCGCCGCCGACGACCTGCTGATCGGCCCCGCCCGCAACGCCTTCCGCCGCCACCTCACCGGCCGCGGCTACCGGCCCGAGGCCCGCATCGTCAAGGCCCAGCTCGGCCCCGAGGCCGGCATGGTCGGCGCCGCCGACCTGGCCCGGCTGGTCGCCCGCCGCTTCCGGCGTGCCACCCGGCGCCGCGTCGAGCGGTACGAGCGCTACGCACAGGCGGGCCGCGGATGACCGAGGACGCCGAGTCCGAGCGGCCCGACCGGAGCGAGCCGGGTCCCGGGGAGCGCCCCCGCCCGCAGCGCCGCTGGCTCACGGCGATCGTGGTCTTCCTGCTGATCACCATCCCCGCGGGCTATCTCGTCATCTCCGCGCTGCAGAGCCGGGACAGCGGCGAGGAGAAGGAGCAGAGCGCCTCCGCGACCGGGCTGACCGAAGACTGGCCCAGCAAGGTCCAGCGGCGCATCTACGACGTGTGGATCCCGCCGTGGTCGCGGGACGTGGCGTACTACGAGACGAACAGCTGGAAGACCAGCGTGATGTACGTGCAGTTCCTCACCTCCCCGGAGGGCCTCGACCGCTATCTCAAGGACACCCTGAACACCAGCTCGCGGGCGCTCACCGACGGCAACATCACCATCAGCGAGGAGGATGAGAAGGCCGCGGGCTGGCGGCTGGACCCCGGCGACGGCTGGTCGGGCCTCACGGTCGACCAGAAGGACCCCCAGCCGACGGTGGACGTGGTCGTCGAGTACCGCGACCCCCGGCACCGCATGGTGTACGTGGCCTCCACCATCACCCCCTGACGGGGCCCTCTACCATCACCCCCTGACGGGGGCGGCCTGCTGTTGGGCCGGGACGCCGTCTAAGGCGCGGGCGCGGGCGCGTCGGCTCCCGCCTTCGTCTCGGCCAGCGTCCGGACGACGGACTGCAGCACTCGGGCGGCCCAGTCGTTGCGGCTCAGGCCGAAGGATTCCGCGATCCTGGTGATCTGGTCGAACTCGTTGACCGGCAGGTCGATCTCTATCGTCGTCCCCCGGTTGGCGGGTGCGATTTCGTCCGCCGGAACCGGCTGCTGGTCGGTGGACTGCCTGTTCGCGGCGTTCGGCGGCGGAACCGGGATGCTCTCGCGCTCGGCGATGCTGGCCCGGACCTGCTTCCGCAGTTCGTTGCGGGACCATGCCTGCTGCTCGGCCTTGCGCAGCCAGTAGTCCTGTTCCGGGGTGGGCAGCCGAGCCACCTCCGCGTGGTGCGCGAAGCTGAGCGCCTCGCGCCGCCGGTGGTGCTCGAACCTCCTGGCCACCCAGGCGTAGTTGCGGAGCGTTTTGTAGTCGAGCCCGGTCCGCTCGATCGCCTCGCGGTACTGCGAACCGTACGAGCTCTCGCCGTAGATCATCCAGTCCGCGAGCCACCAGACAGATGAAATGGATACGTCTTTCAGCTGATTTCCGATAGCTTCCCACGATTGCCGGGTCATGCCCTGGGGAAAGGTGATGCCCATTTTTCTCAGCGAACCATGGACGGCCAGACGGCTGAGCGGCGACATCTTTTTCGCGCCGAATGCCTCTAGCGGTAATTGGAGTTCGCTGGAAGTCATGTCGCATATCTCCTATTGGGTCAGTTCAAGCCAGCCCCTGGCGCATGCGGGCGTGCTGATCCGTACCCCTGTCATCACCACGCCGATCTTCGCGTACGCTAACCAGCGGAGCACCCTGACCACAACCCACATATTCGGGCCTCGCTCACTCATATGGTCACCGAACAGCTCATTCGGGTGGCCGCTGCACCCCAAGGGCGCTTGACCAGCAGGAATAGCAAATGCAATGGGGTAACAGTCGTAGGTCGCAAGCGCCCCGTACCGGAACTGTTCGTCAACTGTTCGTCAGCAGGGTCTGTCCCGTTGACGGGACGCCCGTCGAAATCCGCCTGGTAGCGCTCCGTCGTTCGCGTCGCGGCGAGGGCCACCGGCACGTTTCGCTCGTCGATGATGGTCAAGTGACGATCGGAGGACGGCCCGACGTACTTTCGGTGCGGCCGACAGTGCCAAACACCGGACGAGGGAAGAGGGCTGGAAATGGGATCGTGGCTGCGGCGATATCAGCATGATGAACAGCCGGCCATGACGCTCGTCTGCCTGCCGCACGCAGGCGGGACAGCCGGGATGTTCGCCGCGTGGCACCCGCTGTTGCCCGCGGATGTCGAGCTGATCAGCGTGCAGTACCCCGGTCGTCAGGACCGGTTGACCGAACCGCACGTCGAAGACCTGGCGGAGGTCGCCGACCGCGTGGCGGCCGAACTCGGCGAGTTGCCCGACCGGCCGGTCGCGCTCTTCGGCCACAGCGTGGGTTCGGCCATCGCCTACGAGATCGCCGTGCGCCTGGAGCGGGACACCGGTCATGCCCTCCAGCACGTCTTCGTGTCGGCGCGGGAAGCACCGCACCGCAAGCACGGCGAGGAAGACCACCGACTCGGCGACGAGGACCTGATCGCCGCCATCCGGCAGCTCGGCGGCCGGGACCTGGAGGCGCTCAACACCCCCAGGTTGTGGCCGATCATCCTGCCGCCCCTGCGGGCCGACCTGCGGATGGCGGACCGCTACCGGCCGACGCGCCTGGAGCCGCTGCACGCGCCGATCACCGCGTTCGGTGGTGCAGGCGACCACACCTGTGCGCCGCAGGACCTGGAGACCTGGCGCGACGCGACGGCCGAGAAGCTCGACGTTCAGGTGTTCCGCGGGAAGCACCACTACCTGACCGAGGATCCGGCGCCGGTGGTCGAGGCGATCACGCAGCGGCTCCGCGCCGGGACGCCCGAGCCCAGCTCGCCGCTGCGAACACGGGCCACGCCGACGAGTCCGCCGACATCGCTGGAGCAGGAGATAGCGGCGCTGTGGCGGAAGAACCTCGGCGGTGGCGAGGTCGGGGTGGACGACGACTTCTTCGAACTCGGCGGCAATTCGCTGGCCGGGATGAAGATCATCGACCAGATGCGGGAGATCTACGGCGTCGAACTCTCCGTACGCGCCTTCTACCTGGCGCAGACGCCGACCGGGGTCGCCGGACTGATCGAGAAGGAGAGGGCCACGCTGTGAGGCTCACCGCGGGGCCCGAGCACGCGGTCGATCTCGACCACGTCGACCTGTTCGACCCGGAACTCTTCGCCTTGGGTGATCCGCACGCGATCTGGAACGTCATGCGGACCGAGGCGCCCCTGCACCACCAGGTCCTGCCGGACGGCCGGGCGTTCTGGTCGGTGACCCGGTACGAGGACGTCTGCCGGGTCCTCGGCGACCACCGGGTGTTCACCTCGGAACGCGGCACCGTCGTGACCCAGCTGGGGCATGACGACATCGCCTCGGGCCTGCTGATGACGTCCACCGATCCGCCGCGCCACACCGAGGTCCGCCGGTCGATCAGCGGCCGGCTCACAGCGCGGGCGGTGGCGTCCTGGGAGGACCGGATCCGGCGGGCCATCGTGGGTTTCCTCGAACCGGCGCTCGACGGTGGCCGGTGGGACCTGGCCGAGGGGGCGTACCGCCTCCCGATGATCGTCGCGGGCGCCCTGCTCGGGATACCGGAGCGGGACTGGGACGACCTCGTGCGGCTGACGGGCATGGTGACCGCCCCCACGGACCCGGAGTTCCGGCTCGGCACCCAGACGGCGACGCTGACCATCGCGCACCACGAGATCTTCCAGTACCTCGGTGAACACATCCGGCAGCGGCGAGCCACGGGGGGTGAGGCGGAAAGCCTCTTCGACCACCTGATGTCCGCCCACGCGGGGCGAGCGCCGCTGAACGACGAGGAAATCGCCTACGACGCCTACAGCCTGCTGCTGGGCGCCAACGCGACGACGCCGCACACCCTCTCCGGCACGGTGCTCACGCTCATCGAGCGACCCGAGCAGTTCGACAAGGCCCAAGCCGACCCTTCGTTGACCCCGTCGCTGGTAGAGGAGGGGCTGCGCTGGACATCGGCGGCGTGCAACTTCATGCGGTACGCGACGGCCGACACCCGGATCGGCGGGGGCACGGTCCGCGCCGGTGACGCCGTCGTCGCGTGGATCGGGTCGGCCAACCGCGACGAGTCCCAGTTCGCCGATCCGCACGAGTTCGACGTGACGCGGGGAGAGAACCGCCATGTGGCGTTCGGGTTCGGGCCGCACTACTGCATCGGGGCCCCGCTGGCCCGGATGACCGCCCGCATCTTCTTCGAAGAGCTGTTCCGGATGTTCTCGTCGGTCGAGCTCGACGGCGAACCGCAGCACCTGAGGTCGATCTTCATCGCGGGCATGACCCACCTGCCCATCGTCACCCGGAAGCGAGCGAAACCATGATCTCCGGCTCCGCCAGCAACAGGTCCCCGTGGTTCGTCCGGCAGCCGTCCACCGAACATCCCGCCCGGATGTTCTGCTTCCCCTATTCCGGGGTCGGAGCCTCGAGCTTCCACGCGTGGCCCGCCGTGATCGACGACGTCGAGGTCTGCCCGCTGCAGTTCCCCGGCCGCGAGAGCCGGATGGCCGAACCTCACTACGGCACGTATCAGGAGCTCGCCGCCGGCCTGATCGAACCGCTGGTGCCGCAACTCGACCGGCCGTTCGCGTTCTTCGGCCATTGCGCGGGTGCGCTGCCGGCGTTCGAGACCGCGGCGCTGCTCGACGAGCTCGGCCTGCCCACCCCGGACTGCCTCTTCGTGTCCGGGCAGGTGGCACCGCACGACTGCCCGTACGACCGGATGCTCACCATGACCGAGGCCGAGCTGCGCGCGGAACTGGAAGGGGTCACCCGGAGCCGGGGGCACGCGCCGAAGCCGGACATGATCGACATGGGCATGGCCGTGCTGCGCCGAGATCTCGAGGCCACCGGCGCCTACCACCGGCCGGAACCGGTGGTGTTGCCGTGCGAGATCGTCGTGCTGCACTGGCGGGACGACCCCGAGGTGGATCTCGACCAGCTCGAGGGGTGGCACCAGTACTCCGATTCGGTCGACGTCCGGGTCGTCGAGGGGGGACATTACGACTTCCTCGACGCACCGGACGAACTGACGAAGCTGCTGACAGGCTGGCACTAGCGCCTACGCCACGCCGCCGCGGTCATCCGCGTACCGCTCGACCGGCTCGACGGGCCGCACCCGCGTGAGGGTGCGGCCGGCCAGGGCCTGGGAGCACGCCCGCACCAAGCCGTGCATCCGGTAGATCCCGGGCACGGTCGGCTCGACGAAGTGCCGATCGGCGAGCGCCTCGAGCCCCTGTTCGGCGCGACTGCCCGAGATGCCGGCGAGCGCGGCGGCTTCCGCGACGTCGATCCGCTCGGTGCGCGTCTGGCCGAGTGACCTGAAGAACCGCTGGAGCTCCGGTGCCAGTCGCTGGTACGACGACAGCAGCCGGGACGCGACGCTGCGGTCCTCCGCGCAGAGTTCGTCCAGCAGGCCATCGCCGTCGGACAGCCGGCCGGCCAGGTCGGCCACTGTCCAGTTGGGACGGTGGCGAAGCCGCGCAGCGGCGATCAGGATCGCGAGCGGCAGTCCACCGCAGAGCCGGACGACCGCCCTCGCCTCGGCCGGCTCCCCCTCGGAGCGCGCATCACCGAGCGCCCGCGAGAACAGCGACCGCCCCTGCTCGACGGAGAGCACGTCGAGCGAGACGGTTCGGACCCCGTCGAGACCGGCGAGCCGATGCCTGCTGCTGATCAGCACCAGGCAGTTGGCCCCGTCCGGCAGCAACGGCCGGACCTGCGCGCTGCTGGCGACGTCGTCCAGGACGATCACCGCACGGCGAGTGCGCAGGCTCGCCCGCCAGAGCGCGGCGCGTTCCTGGAGACCGGCCGGGATCTCCTGGCTGGGGATGCCGAGTGCGACGAGCAGGTGCCCGAGCGCGGTGGTGGGGCTCATCGACGCGCCGTCGCCGGTGTGCGCTCCCATGTCGAGGAACAGCTGCGCGTCCCGGTAGTCGCTGGCGAGTTCACGCGCGGCCCGGATGGTGAGCGCGGTCTTACCGACACCCGGCATGCCGTCGATCACCACAGTGCCACCGTGCGCGGACCGCGCGGACGTGGCCGTGCGTGCCGCCGCGACGATCGCGCCGAGCTCGGCGGCCCGGCCGACGAGGTGGGGCACATCGGGAGGGAGGGTGGACGGGCCGTGCGGCAGGCCCTCCGGTCGCGGCGCCAGCTCGTTCACCCTGATGCGCGCGCACAGCCCGCGCAGCCGGGACCCCGGCTCGGTGTGGAACTCCTCGCTGAGGACCTGGCGGGCCCGGTCGTAGACGGCGAGCGCCCGGGCACGCTCGCCCAACTCGGCCAACGCGCGCATGAGGCAGCAGACGAGCCCTTCGCGGTGCGGGTTCGCCTCGACCAGCTCCATGAGTTCGGCGACCAGCATGCGGTGCCGGCCGCTGTCGAGCTCCAGTTCGATGCACTCCTCGTAGGCGACCAGCTGTTCTTCGCTGAAAGTCGCCGCGACGCTGTCGATGAACTCGCTGTGGACGTTGCTGAGCACCTGGCCGCAGCACAGCGTCAACGCGTTTCGGTACTCGACGATGGCTTCCGCCTTACGCCCCCCTCGCGCCACGTGCTCCCTCGCGAGGGCGATCCGACGCCGGAACGTCTGCAGGTCGGTCTCACCGCAGCGGATCCGCAGGCGGTAACCGGGCGGAACGGTCTCCACGTCGACCCCCGCCCCGGAGAGCTGTTTACGCAGATCGGAGATGCTGTTCTTGATCTGCTTCTCGGCCGTCGCCGGTGGCGTCGGTCCCCACACGGCGTCGACGAGCCTAGCGACCGACATGACCTCGCCCTCGGCGACGAGCAGGCACGCGAGCACGGTCCTCGAGCGGTTTCCCGGAAGGCTCCGCTGGTGACCGGCGACCCGTACCTCCAGCGGGCCGAGCAAGCGGAAGTCGACGAATTCACCTGTGCTGGTGCTGGGTTTCCGGCATCGACTCAACAGATCAGCCATGTCCGAATATCGCCTCCGCCTGTCACGCGTGCAATTCCTGCCGCAGTGCCGAAGTTCCGGAAAGTGCGCTGTTGCAGCGGCACTTGCGGTGTTGGGCGATTCCCGAGTATGGACAGCGATGCATGGTCCGGGCAATAGATGCCGTGTGCGATGTCTCGCTAGCGGGACACGCGGACGCCCTGGCGGGACCCGGCCTCCTGCCCGGCGGGACGCCGTGCAGTTCTGAGAGGGCATTCGATTGGGGCGATTGCTCCTTATGCCCCGGTAGGCGCCTCGCCGGGTGGGTGCATTTTGTCAGGGTCACGTACACATAAGGGCGGCCCCCGAACGCGTCGCGTTCGAGGGCCGCCCTTATGTGCCGCCGGTCAGCTCCTCACAAGCGCACCGGAAGTTCGGCGAGCATCCGAAGGCCGAGACTGATGTCGGTGTAACTCAAGTCGTCACGGCTCACGGTGATTTCCAGACTGTCGCGCTTGAGCAACAGGTGATCGAGGGCTATCTCGCCTTCGAGGCGGGCGAGCGCCGCGCCGATGCAGTAGTGCGGGCCCGCGCCGAAACTGAGGTGGCCTTCCCCGCGCTTCATCACACGCTCCACATTGAACCGTTCGGGCTCGGGGAAGACGCGCGGGTCGTAATTCGCGGACTGAAAGGAGCCGGTCAGGGCCTCGCCCTTGCAGATCGACACCCCGGCGAACTCCAAGTCCTCGGTCGCGTACCGGGGGGCGGCGATGGGGAGGGGGTTCGCGATCCGCAGCAACTCGTCTATGGCGTGCGGCAGAGCTTCCGGCTTGGCGCGCAACAGGGCCAGTTGGTCCGGATGGTCGAAGAGTGCGACAACCGCGTTCGGAATGAAGTGAGCCGTGGAGTGATGCCCGGCGATCACCAGGAGGAGCACCAGCCCGATGATCTCAGCTTCGCTGAGCCGGTCACCGTCCTCGTCGCTCGTCTGCACCAGGGTGGAGATCATGTCATCCGTGGGCGCGGCCCGGCGCCGCTCGATGAGCTTCTTGGTGTACTCGACCATGCCCTGGGCGCTCGCAGCCTGGTCACCGTTGGCGTAGTCGTGCATCCACTCCCGCATCTGCGGCTGATCGGCCTCGTCGATGCCGATGAGTTCGCAGATGACGGTGCCGGTCAACGGCGAGGAGTACTCCTCGATGAGGTCGCCGGATCCCTTCTGAGCCAAGGCGTCGATGAGCCGCGCGGAAGTCTTCTCCATGCGCGGCCGCAGTGCCTTGATGCGCCGGACGGTGAGCGCGGGCGTCACGAGGCGGCGCAGCCGGGCGTGTTCCTTGCCGTCCTGGTACATCATGTTGCCCGCGTAGTCCCGGAAGTCGTCCGGCAGATTGGCGGCCTCGACCATTTCGTCCACCAAGCTGCGACCTTGATGGCCCGGCACACTGCTGTAATCCACTACGAGCCGCGGGTCGCTCAACGCCGCTTTGACGTCTTCACATCGCGTGATCAGCCATACCGGCGGCCCGCCGGGATGCCCGATGCGGACGAGCGGAGACTTCTCCCGCAGGCGCGCGTAGGCGCCGACGGGGTCGTCCGCGAATTCAGGGTTCATCAGGCTGACGATCGGCTCAGACATAATCGCCGTCTCCTTAACGTCCTTGTCGAACGGTTGGCAAGCTCAGTTGGATTCCCTTGGTGTGCAGCGACGGCCTCCTGCGGCGGGATGTAGTGCAGGCGCCTTCCCCTCGATCTGCAGGGTGAAACCCCTTCGGTTGCCGCCCGTCAGGTTGGCAGGTCGAAACCTATAGGGCCAGCAGTAACGGAGTTCGTCCCGCCGAGCGAGACAAAGCCGTGAGCCATGCCCTCTGAGGTCATTTCGAGGACATGTCGAGGACGGCCGCTTCTACCTTCCTCGGAGCGACCGAATACTCGTCATACTGGAGCCAGTCGATGACACTGCACGGAAAACGTGTCGGCTTGCCGCGGGAGCCCATCGTCCACAAGGTGTTCGAGGAGCACGCGAGGAGCACACCCGACAGCGCGGCTGTCGTCTGCGCCGGGCAGCGACTGACCTACGGGGAACTGAACGCGAAGGCAAACCAGTTCGCGCATTTCCTCGCTGCGCGGGGAATCAGCCGGGGCGCGAAGGTCGGCGTCTGCCTCGACTACTCGATCGACATGGCCGTCGCCGTTCTCGGCACGTTGAAGTCCGGCGCGGCCTACGTACCGCTCGACCCGTCCTACCCGGCCGCAAGGCTCCAGCTGATGCTGCGGCAGCTCCCTGACCTCGCCCTGATCGTCGTCTCTCCGGCAACGGTCGGACTGGTGGACTCGGCCGCCGTCGAGGCCATCGATCTCCAGGAGCGGTCCGGCCAGTTGGCGAGCCTGGTGGCCACCGATCCCGACGTCCCGGTCACCGGGGACGACCTGTGCTACGCGGTCTTCACATCCGGATCGACCGGTACGCCGAAGGTCACCGCGGCGCGACACGAGGGCTGGTTCAACCTGCTGAACTGGCTGGCGCTCGAGTACGGCCTGCATCACGGGTCGCACAACCTGGTCGTCAGCGCGTTCGGATTCGACCTCAGCCAGCGCAGCCTGCTGATGCCGTTGTTCTGCGGCGCCACCCAGCATCTGATGCCGAGCAGGAACTTCGACGCCGCGATGGCCTACCGCATGCTCAACGAGCACGGCGTCCGCACGGTGCATTGCGCGACGAGCGCGCTGTACCTGCTCGTCGACTGGGAGACGGCGCGCGGGGGTGAGGCGCTCGCCGCCCTGGACTACGTGTTCTTCGGAGGCGAGCCGCTGTCCTTCGAGCGCGTGGCGCAGTGGGCGAGACGCGAAGGGAACACGTGCACACTGCTGCACCAGTACGGCGTCGCCGAGTGCACGGACGTCGCCTCGTCGTACGACCTCGCTGACCGCAGGGCCGGGGAACAAGGCGTGGTTCCGGTCGGCAAGCCCGTCTACAACACCGAAATCCACATCCTCGATGAAGAGTTGCGGGACGTCGGGACGGGAGAACACGGAGAGATCTGCATATCGGGGATCAGCGTCGGCGCCGGCTACCTCAACGGCACGGGCCCCGAGTCCGAGCGGTTCACGACGGTGATGCGCGACGGCGCGCCGTGCCGGTTGTACCGCACGGGCGACCGCGGCTACGTGACGCAGGCCGGAGAACTCGTCGTCCTCGGCCGGATGGACGCACAAGTGAAGGTCCGCGGCATGCGCATCGACCCGGCCGACGTGGAACGCGCCCTCGGCAGGCTCGACGGGGTGCGGGAGGGTGCCGTGGTGACCAGGCGCGTCGACTCCGGCGACGTCGAACTGATCGCCTTCGTCGTCCCGAAGGAGGCGGAGCTCGACGAGAGCGACGTCCGTGCCGGCCTCCTCGAGGCGCTGCCGCGGAACATGGTTCCGGCCGAGGTCATCAAACTTCCCGAGATTCCCTTGAGCCACAACGGAAAAGTGGATCGCACGGCGCTCGCCGAACGCGTGCGGCAGCCGGTGCGCCAGGTGGGCGGCGAAGCCCGGCCGGCCAACCCCGAACGTCGACCAGGAGGACTGCGATGATCGCCGACAAGGTTCGCGCCATCTGGTGCCGGGAGCTCAGACTCGACGGCATAGCGTCGGATGACGACTTCTTCGCCCTCGGCGGCCACTCGATCGCCATGGCGCGGATCCAGAGCGCCCTCGTCGAGGAACTGGGCGTGGAGGTCCCGATGGACCAGCTGTTCCTGAATCCGACAGTGGCGTCGATCTCCGCGCATCTCGAGTCGCTGGGCGCCGACTCCTGACCCCGATGCGAACGCCATGGGGTTAGCCGAATTCGTACGTGACTTTCTTGGATTTCAGCCCGCCGCCGCGCACATGCCGCGGCCGGTGAGTTGATTCGTGTCGAAGGTGGGTTCATTGTCTGCCGCAAGTGTGTCAACGTCACAGTTAGGGTTGTGGATCGCCGACAAGCTGAATCCGTCGATCCGCAACAACATCGCCGCTTGGTGGGAGGTCGACGGTGCGCTCGACCGGGACATCCTGATCACGGCACTGCGGCAGGCACTGCAGGAGAGCGCCAGCCTCCTGGTCACGTTCGAGGAGACCGAGTGCGGACTGCGGGCTGTTCCTCGAGAACTTGGATCGTGGCAACCCTTCTTCGTTGACCTGAGCGGTTCCGAGGACACCGAGGAAAGGCTGTACTCGGTGCTCGCAGAGGTGCAGGAGGAACGGTTTGACCTGAGCTCCGATCTGTTGTTTCGGCTCGGCGCCGTCAAACTCAGCCAATCCCGCTGGATCTTCTGCCTGATGTTCCACCACATCGTGACCGATGGCATTGGTTACAACAACTTCGCGCTGCGGTGCGCCGAGATCTACACGGCCCTGGCCGAGGGGAAGCCGGTCCCCGAAGCATCGGTCCTGGACGCCGACATCGTGGCGAAAGAAGAGGCGGACTACCGAGACTCGGCGCGATTCACCGAGGACGCGGCGTTCTGGCGGGACTACCTCGCGGATCCGCCGGACGCCGCTCGGCTGCCGAGCACGCACGGAGCGGGCGAGATCCGGCCGGGCGAAGACGACTCGACACCGGGCAGCGGTCCGGCGCGAGTCGCCCATGCGAGCGGCATGGCGAACTGCACGACAGCGATCCCCAGCGAGGAGGCCGCCGAGTGGAAGCGGGTCGCCAGGTCGGCCGGCATCTCGGTACCCACCCTGGTGACGACCGCAGCGGCCGTGTTCATGCACGAAACCTGCGGACTCTCGGAACTCATGTTCTCGCTCGCCGCCGGCAACCGCTCCGAGATCACTCGGAGGGCGACCGGAATGGCCGCGAACTTCGTCCCGCTACGGGTCGCCGTCCGGGAAACCGATTCGTTCCTGGAGATCGCCGGCGCGATCACCGCGGAGAAGGCGTCCGTCACCCCGCACGGCCGGCGCCTCATCGCCGACATCAGGCAGGACATGGGGCTGACCGATGTCAGGCGCAGCCCGGTCGGCGTGATCCTGAACTTCATCCCGATGCAGCGCCTCCGCTTCGGCGCGCACCCGGCGTCCTTCTTCGGCGGTTGCTTCCCCTCGCCGGACGAACTCATGATCACCGTGTTCCGGTCCGGCCCGGAGGAAGCCGTCACGATCAGCATGGACGCGCCGCGGGACATGTACACCGCCGCCGAGCTGGAGCGGTTCTCGGCGCGGCTCGTCACGTTCGTACGGGCCCTGGCCGCCGACCCGCGGGCACGGGTCGGTGCGGTGGACCCGTTGAGCGGTGCTGAGCGGGACTGGCTGCTGCGGGAGCTGAACGACACGGACGTGCCGCTGCCGGGGCTGACGGTGCCAGGGCTGTTCGCACGCCAGGTGGAGCAGGCTCCCGACGCGGTGGCCCTGGTTTCCGGGGACGCGGCGCTGTCGTACCGGGACGTGGATACGCGCGCGAACCGTCTGGCCGACGTGCTGCGGCACCGGGGCGTCGACACCGACGTGGTCGTGGCGGTCGCCCTGCCGCGCTCGGTGGACTTGGTGGTCGCTTTGCTGGCGGTCCTGAAAGCGGGCGGGGCCTATCTGCCGCTGGACCCGGCGTACCCGGCGGAGCGGATCAGGTCGATGCTGCGCGACGCGGGGGCGCGCATGGTCCTGACCGATGCGGCGACAGCCGAAACGCTGCCCGAGGACCTGGCGATTCCCGCCGTTGCGCTCGACGGCGAAGATGGCCCGGACGGCACCTTCGACGCAGACGGCGAACTGCCGGCGCTCCCGGCGCGGTGGCATCCGGACCAGATGGCGGCCGCCATGTTCACCTCCGGGTCGACCGGTGCCCCCAAGGGGATCGGTACGACGCATCGCAACCTCGAGGCGTACGTGACAGACCGCCGCTGGCAGGGCGGCAGCCACACCACCACGTTGTTCCACTCGCCGTACACCTTCGACGCGTTCGTCATGGAACTGTGGGTGCCCCTGCTGAACGGTGGCCGGGTGGTCGTGGCTCCACCGGGAGAGCTGGACATCGAGACGCTCACCGAACTCCGAACTGCCCACGGGATCACCGTGCTGTGGCTCACCGCCGGGCTGTTCTCGGCGATCGCCGAGGAACGTCCGGAATGCCTCGCCGGGCTGCGTGAGGTGTGGACGGGCGGTGACGTGGTGTCACCCGCCGCCGTGCGCCGGGTGCGAGAGGCCTGCCCAGACGTGACGGTCGCCAACGGCTACGGGCCGACGGAGACGACGGTGTTCGCCGCCTCGCACCGCCTGGCGGCCGACGAGCGGGTACGCCACACCATCCCCATCGGCCGTCCCATGGACAACACCGCGCTGTACGTCCTCGGCCCGGGCCTGGCGCCGGTTCCGGTCGGCACCGTCGGGGAACTGTACGTGGCCGGTGCCGGTTTGGCGCGCGGCTACGTCGGGCGGCCGGGGCAGACCGCCGAGCGGTTCGTGCCCTGTCCGTTCGGCCCGGCCGGTGGGCGGATGTACCGGACCGGAGACCAGGTGCGGTGGGACGCAGAGGGCCGTCTCGAGTACGTGGGCCGAGCCGACGCGCAGGTGAAGGTGCGCGGGTTCCGGATCGAACCGGCCGAGATCGAAGCGGTGCTCACCGAGCATCCCGGTGTGGCGCAGGCGGTCGTGGTCGCCGCGGCGGACGGTTCCGGGCACCGGCGGTTGGTGGGGTACGCGGTGCCGGCCGGCGGTGGCTTCGTCGGCGGCGACGGCGCGGGCGGCGTCGGCGACCTCGACTTCCAGGCCGGTGTTTCGAGCGGCGAGCTGCGCCGGTTCGCGGCCGGGCGGTTGCCGGAGTTCATGGTGCCTTCGGTCTTCGTGATCCTGGACCGAGTGCCGTTGACCGCGAACGGCAAGCTGGACCGGGCCGCGCTGCCGGAGCCGGAGCTCGGCGGCCAGGCGTACCGGGCTCCGCGCAACGCGGCCGAGTGGGCCCTGGCCGAGGTGTTCGCCGATGTGCTGGGTGTGGGACAGATCGGCATCGACGACGACTTCTTCGCCGTCGGCGGGGACAGCATCCGCTCGATCCAGGTCGTGGCGAGGGTCAAGGCACGCGGACTCCGGGTCAGCGCGCGGGAGATCTTCGAACACCGCACCATCGCCCGGCTGGCCGAGTTCGTGAGCGAGGGGGAAGGCGGCCGGGAGAGGCTGCCGGAGCTGCCCGGCGGCGGTGTCGGCCGGATTCCGCCTTCCCCGGTGGCGCTCCAGGTCCTCGGCGCCGGCGGCGGCACGAACCGGCTCTCCATGGCCATGACCGTGCGACTGCCGGAGGCCATCGACCGGGCCGGACTGGTCGCGGTGCTGGAAGCCGTGCTGGCCCACCACGACATCCTGCGCGGTCGGCTCGAGCCGACCGGGCTGGGCCTGTGGGTCGACGCGGCGGACGCCGTGGAGGTCGATCCGCTGCTGCGGCGGGTTCCGTGTGCGCAGTGGCCGCCGCAGGACGAAGCCGTCACGGCGGAGCTGGACGCCGCCGCGGACCGCCTGGACCCGGGCAACGGGGTGATGGCGCAGTTCGTCTGGTTCACCTCGGACTCGGAGCCCGGGTGGCTGCTGGTGGTGCTGCACCACCTGGTGGTCGACGGCGTGTCGTGGCGCATCCTGCTGCCCGACATGGCCGCGGCATGGCGACAGGTGCGTGCCGCCGAGGAGCCGGTGCTGCCCGAGGTCGGTACCTCGGCCCGGCGGTGGGCGCACGCCCTGGTGGACGAGTCGGCCAACCGGCACGCGGAACTTCCACTGTGGCAGGACATGCTGTCGGGCGCGGAACCGCCGCTGGGGGAACGGGCCCTGGACCCGGCGGTGGACGTGTCGGCGACGGTGGACGGGCTGCGCGTCCGGGTGCCGGCCGCGGTCACCGAAGCGGTGCTGACCGCGTTGCCCGCGGCGTACCGCGGCGGCGCGGAGGACGGCTTGCTGGCCGGTCTGGCGCTGGCGGTGGCCGGCTGGCGGCGTGCGAGGGGACTGCGCGACGCGTCGTTCTCCATTCGTCTGGAGGGCCACGGCCGGGAGGAAGACGTCGTCCCCGGAGCCGACCTCTCCCGCACGGTCGGCTGGTTCACCAGCACGTTCCCGGTGCGGCTCGACCTTGAGGGCGTCGACGTGGACGACGCGGTCGCGGGCGGGCCGGACGCTGGACGGGCGGTCAAGCTCGTCAAGGAGCGGCTGCGTTCGATCCCGGACAAGGGGATGGGCTACGGGCTGCTGCGCCACCTGAACGAGGACACCGCGGCGACCCTGAGCCAGTACGGGGATCCGCAGATCGGGTTCAACTACCTCGGCAGGGTCTCCGCGGCGGACCTTCCCGAGGAACTCCGGGAGGACGGCTGGACGCCCCTGTCGAACCTGGGGGAGTTGATCCCCGCTCCGAACCCGGACATGCCGCCGCTGTCGGCATTGGAGATCAACGCCTCTGTCGGCGAGGACGGGCAGCTGACAGCGCACTTCGGATTCCCGGCCGGGGTTCTCTCCCGCGCCGAGGCCGACGAGCTGGCGCAGCGGTGGGTCGAGGCGCTGACGGGGCTGGCGCGGCACGCTTCGGCGCCCGGCGCCGGTGGGCTGACTCCCGCGGACGCGCCCCTGGTCGAGGTGCGCCAGGCGGAGATCGACACCTGGGAGGCGAGGTACGGCCGGCTGGCCGCGATATGGCCGGTCACGCCGGTGCAGTCCGGCCTGCTGTTCCACACGATGCTCGCCGACAGCTCGTTCGACGTGTACCACCTGCAGTTCGTGTTCCACCTCTCCGGCGTGATCGATCCGGAGCGGATGCGCCGCGCCGGACAGGCCTTGTTGGAGCGCCATCCGAACCTGCGAGCGGGGTTCGTCGCCAGCGACCACGGCGAGACGGTCCAACTCGCGCCGAAGGACACCGAGTTGCCCTGGCGCCTCCTCGACCTCACCGGTGGCGGTGACCTCGAGGCGTTCCTCGCCGAAGACCGGGCGACCCACTTCGACCCCGCCGCACCGCCACTGATCCGCCTGGCGTTGGCCGTGACGGCGTCCGATCGGGCCGAACTCGTGCTGACCGCGCACCACGCGCTGTTCGACGGCTGGTCACTGCCGCTGCTGATGCGGGACCTGCTCCAGCTCTACGCGGCGGACGGCGCCCCTGCCGACCTTCCCCCCGCACGTGACTACGCGGACTTCCTCACGTGGCTCGCCGACCAGGACCACCAGGCGTCCGCTCGCGCATGGGCCGAAGAGCTCCACGGGCTGCGCCACCCCACCCTGCTGGCCCCGAAGAGCGCGGCCGGCGGCGCCGAGGGCATCCGGCGGGTGGAGCTCGACCTGAGCTTCGAGGCGGCACAGCAACTCAACCGGTGTGCCTCGGCGTTGAGCATCACGCTCAACACCCTGGTGCAGGGCGCGTGGGCGATGCTCCTCGCACAGCTGACGAGGCAACAGGACGTGGTCTTCGGCGCCACCGTCTCCGGGCGCCCGGATGCGCTGCCGGGTTCGGACCGCATGGTCGGGCTGTTCATCAACACCATTCCGGTGCGGGTCCCGTGCCTGGCGGAGCAGACCGCGGCCCAGCTCCTGGTCCACCTCCAGGACCGGCAGGGCAGGCTCTTCGACCACCACTACTACGGGCTGTCCGACATCCAGGAGGAAACCGGGCACGCCACCTTGTTCGACACGCTCATCGGATACGAGTCCTATCCGGTGGACCGGGTCGCGCTCGCCGAAGCCGATGCCGCGGCGGGCTTCGCGGTCACCGGAATGCGGCCGTACTACGGTTCGCACTACCCCGTCACGCTGAACGCGTCCGCCGAACCGTACCTCCAACTCTCCATCGACTATCCGGTCGGGCAGCTCGAACACGAGACGGTCACGCTGATCGCCGCTCGCCTGGTGCGCGTGCTTGAGCGCATCGCGGACGATCCCGACACCGCGGTCGGCGCGCTCGACGCCCTCGACGCCGCCGCGCGGGACCGGCTGCGCGAGCTGCTCCACCTCGACCAGGAATCGGCAAAGCCGGCGGAGTGCGATGCCGAACCTGTGGCATACCGCGCGCCGCGGACGGCGCGTGAGGACTCTCTGTGCGCGTTGTTCGCCGAAGTGCTCGAAGTGGATCGCGTGGGCATCGACGACGACTTCTTCGACCTCGGCGGAAACTCGCTGCGGGCGATCAAGCTGGTCAACCTGATCCGTGCGGAACTGAGCCTGGAAATACCGATCCGCACGTTGTTCGAAACGCACACCATCGCCGCTCTGTCGACGGTGTGGGAAGAACTGTCCCTGTCGAACCGGCCGGCCTTGAGCAGAAGGACGAAGGGCGGGGAAATCGTGCCCGCTTCTTCTGATTCGTCGCCGCACTACGACCGATAATCTACCCAGGACGGAGGCGCCATGTACGACGTGATCGTCGTCGGTGCTCGTTGCGCTGGTTCTCCGGCCGCGATGTTGTTCGCTCGGCAGGGATATCGCGTCCTGCTCCTTGAGAAAGTGCAGTTCCCGCAGGACAAACTGTCCTCGCACTACATCCACCAGCCGGGTGTCGCGCTGCTCGGCAAGTGGGGCCTGCTGGAAGACCTCCGGCAGGCGGGCTGCCGGCCGATCGACCACATCAGCTACGAGTCGGCCGGTGTGCGACTGGACGGATGGTCCCTGCCGGTCGACGGCCACCGCATCACCTATGCGCCGAGGCGCTTCGTGCTCGACCCGATCCTCGCCGCGGGGGCCGTGGCAGCCGGCGTCGAGTTCCGGGAGAACTGCACGGTCAGCGGGCTGCTGTTCGAGGACGACCGGGTCGTCGGGGTGCGGTACAAGACGCCGAGCGGTGCGGAGGCGACCGAGCGCGCGCGCCTCGTGGTGGGCGCGGACGGCATGCGATCACTGGTCGCGCGCGAGGCGGGAGCGAAGTTCGTCATCGAGGACCCGCGCATGACATGCACCTACTACAGCTACTGGGAAGGGGTTCCGGCGCATTTCGAGCAGTACGAGCGCCTGGACCGCTGGATCGGTGTCATCCCGACCAACAACGACCTCACGCTGGTCATGACCTACTTCCCGCAGCGCGAGTTCCACAAGGTCCGCGCCGACGTGGAAACCGCGTACCTCGAAGCGGTCCGCACGACGGCGCCGGAACTCCACGACCGGATCTCGGCGGGCCGACGGGTGGAACAGCTCTACGGCACCGGCCACCAGGAGAACTTCTTCCGCAAGGCGGGCGGGCCGGGCTGGGCGCTGATCGGCGACGCGGTGCACCACAAGGACTCCATAGCCGCCCGCGGTATCACCGACGCCTTCGTCCAGGCCGAACTGCTCACCGAGCACATCGGGGACCAGCTGCACGACGAGGCCGGGCTCAAGGCCGCGCTGAAGCGCTACGAGAGCGATCTGGACGGGCATTTCTACGACTTCTACCGGAGCACGCTCAACGTGGCGGAGCTGAAACCCACCGAGGAGCGGACCGCTTTCCTCCAGAGCCTGGTGGGGAACCAGGAGCTGATCGACCGGTACTTCTCCACCTTGTCCGGCGCGTGCTCCCTTGAAGACTTCTACAACGATGACCTGTTGGCAGCACTCGTCCAGAGCTGAGCGGCAGCGTCCCACCAATAGGTCGCGGAGGTATTCAGACAAGATGATCCCGTTGTCGTTTGCGCAGCGTCGGATGTGGTTCATTGACCGGTTCGAAGGTCCTTCGCCGACCTACAACGCGCCTTTCGTGCTCCGGCTGACCGGTGAGCTGGACGCCGGCGCGCTGGAGATGGCGTTTCGCGACGTTGTCGACCGGCACGAGGCCCTGCGGACCGTGATCGTCGAGGACGGCGACGGCACGCCGTACCAGCACGTCCTGCCATCGGACGCGCAGCCCTTCGAGCTGCCCGTCATCGAGGTCACGGAGGAGGAACGGGGAGCGGCGATCCGCGACACGGTCGCCCTGCCGTTCGACCTGACGGCGGACCTGCCGATCCGGGCCAGGCTGTTGAAGTGCGCACCGCGCGACCACACGTTGGCGGTCGTCCTCCACCACATCGCCGCGGACGGCGAGTCCATCGATCCGCTCGTGCGGGATCTGACGTCGGCGTACTCGGCCCGCAGGGAGGGCCGGGCGCCGGTGTGGGAGCCGCTCGCGGTGCAGTACGCGGACTACACGCTCTGGCAGCGCGACCTGCTCGGCGACGAGTCGGATCCCGAAAGCCTGGCGGCCAGGCAACTGCGCCACTGGCGGCAGGAGCTGGCCGACCTGGCGCAGCCACTGTCCATCGCGACCGACCGCCCCCGGCCGAAGACGCCGAGCCACCGGGGCGACCTGGTCGAGGCATGGATCGATCCCGAGCTGCTCACCGCCGTGGAGAAGCTGGCCGCCAGGCGGGACACCACCGTGTCCATGGTCATGCAGTCGGCGCTCGCGGTCCTGCTCCAGCACCTCGGCGGCGGGGACGACCTGACCATCGGCGGGCCGATCGCCGGCCGTACCGACGCGGCGCTGAAGGAGCTCGTCGGATTCTTCGTCAACACCTGGGTCCTGCGCGCCGACCTCTCCGGGAACCCGACGTTCTCCCAGCTGCTCGACCGGGTGAAGGACAAGGCCCTCGCCGCGTACGACAACCAGGACATGCCGTTCGAGCGGTTGGTGGAACTGATCAACCCGGACCGGTCCGCCGCGTACCACCCGTTCTTCCAGGTGATGCTCGCCTGGCAGATCTCGTGGCCGGAGGTGGAGCTCCCGGGCCTGGAGGTGGTGTTCGAGCCGAACCAGAACCAGGCGGCGAAGTTCGACCTGTTCTTCAACATGATCCCGAACCCCGCCGGTGGGGCGGAGTGCCGCCTGGAGTACGCCACCGACCTGTTCGACCGGGACACGGCCGAGGGCATCGCGAGCCGTCTCATCCGCGTGCTGAGCCAGATCGTGGCGGACCCCGAGTGCCGGGTCGGCGGCCTCGACGTCCTGGAACCGGGGGAGCGGGAGCGGCTGCTCAGCCAGTTCAACGCGACCGCCACGCCCCTGCCCGAGGTGACCGTTCCGGAGCTGTTCGAACGCCAGGTGGCCAGGACGCCCCGGGAGCCCGCGGTCGTCTGCGACGGGCGCACCCTGACCTACGAGGAGCTCGACAACAGGGCGAACAGCCTCGCGCGGGAACTGATCCGGCGCGGTGCCGGGCCGGAATCCGTCGTGGTGCTGGCCCTGCCGCGCACCGAGGAACTCCTCGTGGGGCTGCTCGGCATCCTCAAGTCCGGTGCCGGATACCTGCCGATCGACCCGCAGTACTCCAGCGAGCGCGTGGACTTCCTGCTGTCCGACGCGCGCCCGCGGTTCGCGGTCACCGACACGGAGACCTCGGCGAAACTCCCGCGGCAGGGCCTTGACCTGATCAACCTGGACGACTCGGCGCACTGGGACACGGCCGACGGGACCCCCGGGAACACCGGCCGGATCACGCCGCTGCGACCGGACAACCTGGCCTACCTGATGTACACCTCCGGCTCCACCGGCCGGCCCAAGGGCGTGGCGATCACGCACCGGAGCGTCGTCAACGGGGTGCTCGAACTGGTCCGCACGCTGGACGCGCCGCCCGGATGGCGCATGCTGGCCGGCACTTCGGTGAACTTCGACGTCTCCGTCTTCGAGATCCTGACCACCCTGTTCACCGGCGGCACCGTCGAGGTGGTGCCGAACGCCATGGCCCTCGCGGAGAGGGAAGCCTGGGACGGCAACGTGATCAGCACGGTGCCGCCGGTCCTCGCCGAACTGGTCGACCAGCTCGGCACGATGCCCAACGTGCACACCGTGGTGCTCGCAGGCGACGTGCTGTCGGGTTCGCTGGTGCAGCAGGTACGCGAGGCGCTGCCCGACGTACGCGTGGTGAACTCCTACGGGCAGAGCGAGAGCTTCTACGCCACGGCGTTCTCCCTCGCCGCGTCCGACGACTGGGACGGGACGGACGTCGCGCCGATCGGGACACCACTGGGCAACATGCGGGCCTACGTGCTGGGGCCGGGCCTCGCCCCGGTACCGCAAGGCGTGGTCGGAGAACTGTACGTGGCCGGGACCTGCCTCGGCCGGGCCTACCACGACCGCCCGGAGCTGACCGCGGAGCGCTACGTGGCGGATCCGTTCGGGCCGGCGGATGGGCCCCTCCTGCCCTGGGGGTCCCCCCGGACGGAGTCTGGGGGAGGGCAAGGAGGGAGGATGTACCGCACCGGCGACCTGGCGCGGTGGAACGCCGACGGCCGGTTGGAATGCGTCGGCCGGGCCGACGCCCAGGTCAAGGTGCGCGGCTTCCGTATCGAGCCCGGAGAGGTCGAGGCCGCGCTCACCGCGCACCCAGGGGTCGCGCAGGCCGCCGTCATCGCCCGCGACGGACGCGGCGGCAACACCGGCAAGCAGCTGGTCGCCTACGTGGTCCCCGCCTTCACCAGCGACAACACGACGACCGACTTCCGCTCCGGCCTGGACGCGAAGGAACTGCGCGGCTTCGTCTCGGAGCGGCTGCCGGACTTCATGGTGCCGTCCGCCTTCATGGTCCTCGACCGGCTGCCGCTCGCCCCGAACGGCAAGCTGGACCGGGCCGCGCTGCCCGAGCCGGAGTTCGCCGGCAGCGAGTACCGCGCGCCGAGCACGGCCGAGGAGCGGATCCTGGCCGAGGTGTACGCCGAGGTCCTCGGTCTGGACCGGGTGGGTGCCGACGACGACTTCTTCGCCGTCGGCGGTGACAGCATCCGCTCCATCCAGGTCGTCTCCCGGGCCCGCGCCCAGGGCCTGGAGGTCACCCCCCGGCAGATCTTCGAGCGGCGCACCGTCGCCGAGCTGGCGCTGGTGGCGACCGCGGGCGACGACACGCGGCCCGTCCTGGAGGAGTACGAGGGCGGCGGCACGGGACTGCTGCCGCTGCTGCCGATCACCGAGTACATGCTCGAACTGGGCGGCGGGCACGACCGGTTCTCCATGTCGATGCTCGCCGAACTGCCGGAGGGCATCGACGCGGCCGGTCTCGCCGCCACCATCGGCGCGGTCCTCGACCGGCACGACGTCCTGCGGTCCCGGTTCGCGGACGGCGGGCTGCGCGTCGACCCGGTGGGTTCGGTGGACGCGGCCGCGCTGATCCGCCGGATCGCCTGTGACGGCGACTGGGACAGCGAGTCCTGGCGGCATCTCCTGGACGAGGAACTCGACGCGGCGGCGGGCCGGTTGGACCCGGCCGGCGGAGTGATGGCCCAGTTCGTGTGGTTCGACCCGGACGAGGGCCCGGGCCGCCTGATCATCGTGCTGCACCACCAGGTGGTCGACGGCGTGTCCTGGCGCATCCTGCTCCCGGACCTCGCCGGGGCCTGGCAGCAGATACGGCAAGGCAGGGAGCCGAAGCTGCCTGAGGTCGGCACGTCCGTACGCCGCTGGACCCACGCCCTCGTCGACGAGGCCCACGCGAAGCGGAGGCGGGCCGAACTCCCGCTGTGGCGCGAGGTCCTGGACGGCCCCGACCCGCTGCTCGGCGCACGGCCGCTGGACCCGGCCGTCGACACCCGCACCGCTCTGGAGCGCCTGGAGTTCCGGCTCCCGGCGGAGGTCACCGAAGCGCTGCTCACCAAGGTGCCCGCCGCCTTCCACGGCGGCGTCAACGACGGACTCCTCGCGGCCCTCGCCCTCGCCGTCGCCAGGTGGCGGCGCGACCGCGGCGTCGACGAGCCGTCCACGCTGATCAAGCTGGAGGGCCACGGCCGCGAGCAGGACCTGGTCCCGGGCGCCGATCTCTCCCGCACGGTCGGCTGGTTCACCAGCCTCTTCCCGGTGCGCCTGGACACCGCGGGCTTCGACCTCGACGAGGCGTTCGCGGGCGGACCGGCCGCCGGCGGAGTCGTCAAGGCGGTCAAGGAGCAGCTGCTCGCGATCCCCGACAAGGGTCTCGGCTACGGCCTGCTCCGGTACCTCAACGAGGAGACGGCCGCCGAGCTCAGGGAGCTCCCGACCGGCCAGATCGGCTTCAACTACCTGGGCCGCTTCTCCGCGGCCGACATGCCGGAGAGCCTGCGCGGCCTCGGCTTCACCAAGATCTCCGAACTGGTCGCGCCCCTGGACGCGACCATGCCGGCCATGTCCGTCCTGGAGCTCAACTCGGCGGTCGTCGACACCGACGAGGGCGCCCGGCTCGACGGCGTGATCTTCTACCCGCCGGGGGTCCTGGACCGCGCCGAGGTCCAGGAACTGGCCGACCTTTGGGCCGAGGCGCTCGGCGCCCTCGCCCGGCACGCGGCCACCCCGGGCACAGGCGGTCTCACCCCCTCCGACCTGCCACTGGTCGAGGTCGACCAGCGGTCCATCGAGACCTGGGAGGAGCGCTACCGGGGCCTCGCGGACGTCTGGCCGCTCACCCCGCTCCAGTCCGGTCTGCTGTTCCACACGATGCTGGCGGACACCGCCGTCGACGCGTACCAGATGCAGCTCACCTTCCATGTCGAGGGCCAGGTCGACCCGGCCCGGATGCGGGCGGCAGGCCAGGCGCTGCTCGACCGGCACGCCAACCTGCGCACCGCCTTCGCCACCGACGCGGACGGCCACCAGGTCCAGCTCGTCCTGGACCACGTCGAGGTCCCCTGGCAGGAGATCGACCTGCGGGATCTCGGTGAGGCCGAGCGCGCGACGGCCTTCGAGCGGTTCCTCTCGGAGGACCACACCCGCCACTTCGACCCGGTCGAGCCGCCCCTGCTGCGCCTCGCCCTGGTCAGGATGGGCCCCGACCGCTCCGAACTCGTCCTGACGGCCCACCACGCCCTCTTCGACGGCTGGTCGTTCCCGCTGCTCATGCAGGACCTGCTGCGGCTGTACGGGGCCGCGGGCGACCTCTCGGCGCTGCCGAGGGCGAGCGGCTACCGGGACTTCCTGGTCTGGCTCTCCGAGCAGGACCAGGAGGAGGCGGCACGGGCGTGGGCCGCCGAGCTCGAAGGGCTCGAGGAGCCGACCCTGCTCGCCCCCGGCTCCGCGGGCGCGGACGACGACGGCTTCGGCCTGGTCGATCTCGCGCTCCCGATCGACGAGGCACGCGAACTCAACCGGTGCGCCTCCGAGCTGGGTGTCACCGTCAACACCCTCGTCCAGGGCGCCTGGGCGCTGCTGCTCGGCCAGCTCACCGGCCGCCGGGACGTGGTGTTCGGCGCCACCGTCTCCGGGCGCCCGCCCGCGGTGACGGACGTCGACTCGATCGTCGGGATGTTCATCAACACCCTTCCCGTACGCGTCGAGTACGCGCCCGGCGACACCCTCGCCGAGGTGCTGACCCGGCTCCAGGACCGGCAGGCCGGCCTCCTGGAGCACCACCACCACGGGCTCACGGAGATCCAGCAGGCCGTCGGCCTGCCGTCCCTCTTCGACACGCTGGTCGTCTTCGAGTCGTACCCGGTCGACCGGGAAGGGCTCAGCGCCGCCACCGAATCGGCGGGCGGGATCGCCTTCACCGGCATCACCCCGTCCACGGGCACCCACTACCCGCTGACCGTGATGGCGGACGCCGACCCGCATCTGCGGCTGCTCCTCAGGTACCAGGAGGGCGTCCTCGACCGGGACGCGGTCGAGCTGATCGCGGCCCGCCTCGGGCACATCCTGGGGCAGCTGGTGACCGACGCGGAGCTGCCCGTCGGCCGGATCGACCTCCTGGAGCCGGCCGAGCGCGACCGGCTGCTCGCCCTCAACGACACGGCGGCCGAGACACCCGACGTCCCCGTCACCGAGCTGTTCGAGCGCCAGGCGGCGGCGACCCCGGACGAGGTGGCACTGGTCTTCGAGGACACCTCCCTGACGTACGGGGAGCTGAACGCCCGCGCCAACCGCATCGCCCACGCCCTGGCCGGCCGCGGCGTCGGCGACGAGTCCGTGGTGGCCCTTTCGCTGCCGCGCTCGCCGGACCTGGTGGCCGGACTGCTCGCCGTGCTCAAGGCCGGCGGCGCCTACCTGCCGATCGACCCCGCGTACCCGAGCCACCGCCTTGCGGCGATCCTCGCCGAGGCCCGGCCGCACCTCGTCCTCACCGACACCGCGACCGAGCCCGTCCTGCCCGCGCACGGTGCCGACGTACTCCACCTCGACACGCTCGACCTGTCCGACGCCGACGGCAGCGACCTCGGACTGCCGCTCCAGGCACACCAGTTGGCGTACGTCATGTACACCTCCGGCTCCACGGACAAGCCCAAGGGCGTCTCCATCACCCACGCGAACGTGGTCAACGGCATCCTGCGACTCGCCCCCGTGGTGGGCATGGGCCCCGGCAAGCGGCTGCTCGCGGGCACGTCGATCAACTTCGACGTATCGGTCTTCGAGATCTTCACCACCCTCGTCGGCGGCGGTGCCGTCGAGATCGTGCGCGACGTGCTCGTCCTCGCGGAGCGGGGCGGCTGGAGCGGCGGCATCGTCTCCACCGTGCCGTCCGCGTTCGCCGAACTCGTCGACCGGATCGCCGACAAGACCAGCGTGGACACGCTCGTCCTCGCCGGCGAGGCACTCCCGGGCTCCCTGGTGGCGAAGGTCCAGGACACCTTCCCCGGCGTGCGGGTCGTCAACGGGTACGGGCAGAGCGAGTCGTTCTACGCCACCGCCTTCACCGTCGCCGGCGACCCGGCGGACTGGGCGGGCAGCGCGCCTATCGGCACCCCGCTCGGCAACATGCGGACCTACGTCCTCGGCCCCGGCCTGGCGCCGGTGCCGCCGGGCGCGGTCGGTGAGCTGTACGTCGGCGGGAACGTGGGCCGCGGCTACCACGGCCGCGCCGAACTGACCGCCGAGCGCTTCGTCGCCGACCCGTTCGGCCCGTCCGGCTCGCGCATGTACCGCACCGGTGACCTGGCCCGCTGGAACGGCGACGGCCAGCTGGAGTACGTGGGGCGAGGGGACGCGCAGGTCAAGGTGCGCGGCTTCCGCATCGAACCCGGCGAGGTCGAGGCCGCGGTCACCGGGCACCCCGAGGTCGCCCAGGCCGCCGTCATCGCCCGGCAGGGGCCCGGCGGCGGCAAGCAGCTCGTCGCGTACGCGGTGCCGTCGGGCGAGACCGACTCCGAGGAGATCCGGCGGTTCGTCGCCGGGCGGCTGCCCGAGTTCATGGTCCCGTCCGCCTTCGTGCTCCTGGACCGGCTGCCGCTGATGCCCAACGGCAAGCTGGACCGGGCCGCGCTGCCCGAGCCCGAGTACACCGGCGCCGCCTACCGCGCGCCCCGCACCACCCGCGAGGAGGCCCTGGCAGAGCTGTTCGCCGAGGTGCTCGGCGTGGACCGGGTCGGCATCGACGACAGCTTCTTCGCCCTCGGCGGGCATTCCCTGCTCGCGACCCGGCTCACCAGCCGGATCCGTACGGTCCTCGACGCGGAGATCCCGATCCGGGTGGTCTTCGAATCGCCCACGGTCGCCGAGCTCGCCGCGCACCTGTCGTCGGACCTTCGGGTACGACCCCGGCTGCGGAGGCTGACCGAACGGCCGGAGCAGCCGCCGCTGTCGTTCGCCCAGCGCAGGCTCTGGTTCATCGACCGCTTCGAGGGACCGTCGGCGACCTACAACATCCCGATGGCGCTGCGGCTGACCGGCGCCCTGGACGCGGACGCGCTCGCGGCGGCGATCCAGGACGTCGTCGACCGGCACGAGAGCCTGCGGACGCTCTACGTCGAGGACGAGGAGGGCATCGCCTGCCAGCGCGTCCTCCCCGTGGCTCAGGCGCGCCTCGCCGTGCCCGTCATCGAGGTGGCCCCGGAGCAGGTGGCCGGGGCGGTCGCGGACGCGGGCCGCCACGCCTTCGCCCTCGACTCGGAGATCCCCGTGCAGGCCCGCGTCCTGCGTGTCGGCCCCGAGGAGCACGTCCTCACCCTGGTCATCCACCACATAGCCGGCGACGGCGAGTCGATGGCCCCGCTCATCCAGGGCATCTCGCAGGCTTACGCCGCCCGCCGGGAGGGCCGGGCCCCCGCGTGGCCCGAACTGCCCGTCCAGTACACCGACTACGTGCTCTGGCAGCGCGAGCTGCTCGGCGACGCCGACGAGCCGGACAGTGTGCTCTCCGCCCAGTCCGAGTACTGGCGCGAGACGCTGGCAGGCGCCCCGCAGCCGCTCGCCCTGCCCACGGACCGGCCGCGGCCGCCACGGGCGAGCCACCGCGGCGACATGCTCGAGTTCGCCATCGACCACGACCTGCTCGCCGCCGTCGAGGACCTGGCGAAGCAGCGGGACGTCACGGTGTCGATGCTGATGCAGTCGGTGTTCGCCGTCCTGCTGCACCGCCTCGGCGCCGGGGACGACATCCCGGTCGGCTCGCCCATCGCGGGCCGCACCGACGACGCGCTCACCGACCTGATCGGCTTCTTCGTCAACACCTGGGTGCTGCGCACCGACCTGTCCGGCAACCCCACCTTCGACGGACTCCTCGAGCAGGTGCGGGAGAAGTCCCTGTCCGCGTACGGCAATCAGGACGTGCCCTTCGAGCGTCTGGTGGAGCTGCTCAACCCGGACCGCTCCACGGCCTACCACCCGCTGTTCCAGGCGATGTTCGCCTGGCAGAAGTTCACGCGGGCCGACTTCGAGCTGCCCGGACTGCGCGTCGGCATCGAGCCGATCGCCACCGGCACCGCGAAGTTCGACCTGTTCCTCAACCTCACGGAGGTGACGGACGAGAACGGGCGACAGGCCCAGGGCCTCCTGGAGTACGCCACCGACCTGTTCGACCGCGCCACGGCCGAGACCATCGCCGAGCGGTTCACCCGCGTGCTGCGGCAGGTGGTCGCCGATCCGCGGGCGCGGATCGGCGCGGTGGACGTGCTGGACGATGCCGAGCGGGACTGGCTGCTCACGGAGCTCAACGACACGGCGGCGCCGGTGCCGGTGTCCACGGTGCCGGACCTGTTCGCGCGCCAGGCGGCGCGGACTCCGGACGCCGTGGCGGTGGCGTGCGGGCCGACCGAGGTGTCGTACCGGGAACTGGACGCCCGCACCGATCGGCTGGCCGCGGCGCTGCGCGCCCGCGGGGTCGGGCCGGAGACGCTGGTCGCCGTGGCGTTGCCGCGTTCGGTGGACCTGGCGGTCGCGCTGCTCGCCGTGCTCAAGGCCGGGGGAGCGTATCTGCCGATCGATCCCGACCACCCGGCCGAGCGGGTCGACGTGCTCCTGCGCGAGGCGGACCCGTTCCTGGTCCTGACGGACAGCGCGGTGCGACACACGCTGCCGGACCTCGGGGTGCCCCTGCTCGGCCTCGGCGACCTGGATGTCGACGCGGGAACGCCGCCGCCGCACCGCGAGGTCCGGCCGGAGAACCTCGCGTACGTGATGTTCACGTCCGGATCGACCGGAAAGCCGAAAGGCGTCGGCATCACGCACGCCGGGGTCGCCAACGGCGTGCGGCGGCTCGCCGAGGTGGTGCGGGCCCGGGAGGGCTCCCGCATGCTCGGCGCGACATCGGTGAACTTCGACGTCTCCGTGTTCGAGATCTTCACCGCGCTCAGCGTCGGCGCGAGCGTCGAGATCGTCCGCGACGTGCTGGAGCTCGGTGAGCGGGGCGGCTGGTCGGGCACCACGATCAGCGCGGTGCCGTCGGTGTTCTCCGCGCTGCTCGACGAGGTGACCGGCGAGCTGGACGTGGAGACCCTGGTCTTCGCCGGTGAAGGGCTCTCCGCCGACCTGGTCGCCAAGGTCGGGGACGCGCTGCCCGACGCGCGCATCGTCAACGCCTACGGGCAGACCGAGAGCTTCTACGCCTCGACGTTCACGGTGCCGCAGGGGTGGACCGGGACCGGCGCGGTACCGATCGGGCATCCGCTCGGCGGCATGCGCGCCTACGTGCTCGGTCCGGGACTGGCCCTCGTGCCCCCCGGCGTCGTCGGCGAGTTGTACGTGGGCGGTCTGGTCGCCCGCGGCTACCACCGACAGGGCGCGTTGACCGCGGAACGGTTCGTGGCGTGTCCGTTCGACCCGTCGGATGGGAGGATGTACCGCACCGGCGACCTGGTGCGCCGCGGCGCGGACGGCCGCCTCGAGTACGTGGGGCGGGCCGACGCCCAAGTGAAGGTGCGCGGTCTGCGGATCGAGCCGTCCGAGGTCGAGGCCGCGCTCACCGGACACCCCGGCGTCAGCCAGGCCGTGGTGGTCTCCACCGCGGGACGGTCCGAGACCGACACCCGCCTCGTCGGGTACATCGTGCCGGTGGCATCGAAGTCCAGTGCGGGCGACGCCGCGGGCGACTACGACCTGAACGCCGGTGTCTCGGTGGCGGAGCTGCGGCGCTTCGCGGCCAAGCGGCTGCCGGACTACATGGTGCCGGACGCCCTCGTCGTGCTGAACCAGCTGCCGCGGAACGAGAACGGCAAGCTGGACCGGGCCGCGCTGCCCGTGCCGGAGTTCACCGGCGCCGAGTACCGGGCACCGCGCACGGACGCGGAGCGGGCGCTCGCCGACGTGTACGCCGACGTGCTCGGCACCGAACGGGTCGGCGTGGACGACGACTTCTTCGGCGTCGGCGGTGACAGCATCCGCTCCATCCAGGTCGTCGCACGGGCCAAGACGCGCGGAGTGGTGATCACCACACGGGAGATCTTCGAGCACCGCACGGTCGCCCGCCTCGCGGAGGTGGTGGCCGGGCGGACGGAGGAGACCCCGACCCTGGCCGAGCTGCCGGGCGGCGGCATCGGCTGGATGCCGCTCCCGCCGACCGCGGCGCACATACTGGCGCTCGGTGGCGGCCTGGACCGGTTCTGCATGCACGCGGTGCTGACCCTGCCCGAGGACGTCGACCGCCCGCGCCTGGTCGCGACCTTGCAAGCGGTGCTCGACCGGCACGACGCGCTGCGCGCCCGGCTCGACCGGGTGGAGCCGGGAATACGGACCAGTCCGTCCGGCAGCGTGCACGCCGACGGCCTGCTGCGGGAGGTCCGCGGCGGCCGACCCGACGCGGACCTGGTCGCCGCCGAGCTGGACGCGGCCGCCGGCCGGCTGGACCCGGACGCCGGGGTCATGGCCCAGTTCGTGTGGTTCGCCCCGGACACGGGTGCCGGACGGCTGCTGATCGTGCTGCACCACCTCGTCGTCGACGGGGTGTCGTGGCGGATCCTGCTCCCGGACCTGGCATCCGCCTGGCAGCGGGTGCGGGACGGCGAAACCCCGGCGCTGCCCGCGGTGGGCACGTCGCTGCGGCGTTGGATGCACGCCATGGCCGACGCGGCGGCCGACCCGGGACGCGTCGCGGAACTGCCGCTGTGGCAGGACATCCTGCGCGGCGACGACCCCGCACTCGGGGCCCGGGACCTGGACCGGTCGCGCGATGTCGCCGCCACCGTGGACACGGTGCGCGTCCGCGTGCCCGCACAGGTGACGGAGACGCTGTTGACCACGGTGCCCACCGTGTTCCGCGGCGGGGCCAACGACGGACTGCTCACCGGCCTCGCCCTGGCGCTCGCCCGCTGGCGCGCCGCGCGCGGCGTGCCGGAGTCGTCGGCGCTGGTGCGCCTCGAAGGGCACGGGCGCGAGGACCACCTGGTCCCCGGCGCCGACCTGTCCCGCACGACCGGCTGGCTCACCGCGATGTTCCCGGTGCGGCTCGACCTTTCCGGGATCGACCTGGCGGACGCGTTCGCCGGCGGCCCCGCGGCCGGTCAGGCGCTCAAGGCGGTCAAGGAGCAGCTGCGGGTCGTTCCGGACAAGGGCATCGGCTACGGGTTGCTGCGCCACCTCAACTCCCGTACCGCCGCCGAACTGACCGGCTGCCGGGAGCCGCGGATCGGGTTCAACTACCTCGGCAAGGTCTCCGCCGCCGACATCCCGGACGACCTGCGCGGCTCGGGCTGGGCGCCGGACCTGGAATACCGGGAACTGGTGGCCGCTCCCGACGCGGACATGCCCGCGCTGTCGGAGCTGGAGATCAACGCGAACGTCGCGGACGACGGACAGCTGACCGCGTACTTCGGCTTCCCGACCGGCGTGCTCTCCCGCGACGAGGTCGCCGAACTCGCCGACCTGTGGACCGAGGCGCTGACCGCGGTGGCCCACCACGCCACGACACCGGACGCGGGCGGACTGACCCCCTCGGACGCGCCACTGGTCACGGTGCGGCAGGCGGAGATCGAAGCCTGGCAGGATCGGTACGGGCCACTGACCGACATATGGCCGGTCACGCCCGTGCAGTCCGGGCTGCTGTTCCACGCGATGCTCTCCGGCGCAGCCTTCGACGTCTACCACATGCAGCTCGTGTTCCACCTGTCCGGCGAGGTCGACCCGGAACGCATGCGCCGGGCGGGACAAGCGCTCCTCGCCCGCCATCCGAACCTCCGCGCCGCCTTCGTCACCAAGACCGACGGCGACTCCGCGCAGGTGATTCCGGACGAGGGGCCCTTGCCGTGGCGCCACATCGACCTGACCGCGGCGAGCGAGCCGGAACAGCACGAGGCGCTCGAGCGGTTCCTCGACCAGGACCGGGCCGCGCACTTCGACGTGGCCAACCCACCGCTGATCCGCCTCGCGCTCGTGGCCCTCGGCCCCGATCGCGCCGAGCTCGTGCTCACCGCCCACCATGTGCTGTTCGACGGCTGGTCGATGCCGATCCTCATGCGGGACCTGCTCCAGCTCTACGCGTCCGACGGCGACCGGACGGGTCTGCCCGGCACCCGCGGCTACGGCGACTTCCTCGCCTGGCTCACCCGCCAGGACGGCGAAGGGTCCGCGCGCGCCTGGGAGGCCGAACTCGACGGCGTGGAGGAGCCCACGCTGCTCGCGCCGCGCGCCGGAACCCAGCACGGCTCCGCCGGGGTCGGGAACCTGGATGTGGCGTTCGCCGACATGCACGGCCTGTCCCAGCGGGCCGCCCAACTCGGGGTCACGCTCAACACCTTGGTACAGGGGGCGTGGGCCGTGCTGCTCGCCAACCTCACCGGACGGGAGGACGTCGTGTTCGGCGCCACCGTCTCCGGACGTCCCGCCGCCCTCCAGGACGCCGACGACATGGTCGGTCTCTTCATCAACACCCTCCCTGTCCGGGTGCGCTGCCGGCGGGGGGAGACCTTCGCCGAACTGCTCACGGACCTGCAGGACCGGCAGGCCGCGCTGCTCGACCACCATCACCACAGCCTCGTGGAAATCCAGCAAGCCACTGGGTTGAGCACGCTGTTCGACACCCTGGTCCTCTTCGAGTCGTTCCCGGTCGACCGGGACGCCCTCGACGAGGCCAACGACGCGGCCGGGGTCACCATCACCGGGCTGCGGCCGTTCGCCGGTTCGCACTACCCGATCACCCTGACCGCCGCGTCCGATCCGCAGCTGCAGCTTTCCCTCCAGTACCAGAAAGGCCTGCTCGGCCCGGACCAGGCCGCCGAGATCGCCGACCGCCTCACCCGGGTGCTCGGCCAGTTCCTCGCCGACCCGGCGACGCCCGTCGGCGAGGTCGACGTACTCGGCGAGGACGAGCGGAACTGGCTGCTGCGGACGGTGAACGACACCGAGGAGCCGACCCTCGAGGCGGACGTACCGCAGTCGGTCCACCGGCAGGCGCGGGCCACCCCGGACGCGCTCGCCGTGGTGGGCGAAGACGCCTCGCTGACCTATCAGGAGCTGGACAGCCGGGCCAACCGCCTGGCGCACTGGCTGATCGACCGCGGTGTGCGCCCCGAGTCGCGCGTGGCAGTGCTCCTTCCCCGGTCGGCGGACCTGGTGGCCACCCTGCTCGCGGTGCTGAAGGCCGGGGCGGCCTACATCCCCATCGATCCGGACCACCCGCGCACCCGGATCGACTACATCCTCGAGAACTCCGGTCCGGCACTCGTGCTCGACACCGACTCGCTGGCCGCGGCGGACTGCTCGGGCTACCCGGATGCGCCACCGGAGCCGGGCGCGTCGCCGCAGAACACGGCCTACGTGATCTACACGTCGGGTTCCACCGGGAACCCGAAGGGCGTGGCGGTGCCCCGCGCGGCCCTGGCGAACTTCCTGGCCACGATGGGGCGTCGATTCCCGCTGTCACCGGCGGACCGGCTGCTCGCGGTGACCACGATCGCCTTCGACATCGCGGCCCTTGAGATCTATCTGCCGCTGATCTCCGGGGCAGGCGTCGTCCTCGCGGGCAAGGAGACGGTCTCCCAGCCGTCCGCGGTCTCGGCGGCGATGCGCCGCCACCAGGTCACCGCGGTGCAGGCCACCCCGGCGTTCTGGCAGATGCTGCTGACGGACGAGCCGCGCGCCGCGGAGGGGCTGCGCGTGCTCGTCGGCGGCGAGGCGCTGCCCGCGCCACTGGCCGCGGCACTGGCCGAACAGGCCGGCGAGGTGTTCAACGTGTACGGCCCGACGGAGACGACGATCTGGTCCACGACGGCACCCGTCACGACCGGGGACGGCCCGCCCGCGATCGGCGCCCCCATCGGGAACACCCGGGTGTACGTCCTTGACCCCCAGCTGCGCCCGACACCACGCGGGGTGAGCGGCGAGCTGTACATCGCCGGTTCCGGCCTGGCCCGCGGCTACCTGGGCCGAGCGGGGCTGACCGCGGAGCGTTTCGTCGCCTGCCCGTTCGGGCCGGCGGATGGGCCCCTCCTGCCCGGGGGGTCCCCCCGGACGGAGTCTGGGGGAGGGCAAGGAGGGAGGATGTACCGCACCGGCGACATCGTCCGGTGGAACGCGGACGGCCGACTGGAGTACCTCGGACGCAGCGACTTCCAGGTCAAGATCCGGGGCTATCGCATCGAACCGGGCGAGATCGAGCACGTGCTCGCCGCGCACCCGGGTGTGGCGCAGGCCGCCGTCGTCGTGCGTGAGGACCAGGCGGACGACAAGCGCCTCGTCGGTTACGTGGTACCCGCACCGGGCAGCGGGGCGGGCGACGCCGAGGCCAAGGTCGACGAGTGGCAGCAGGTCTACGAGGACACCTACACCGCCTCCGCGGAAGCGGAGTGGGGCGACGACTTCCAGTTGTGGAAGTCCTCCTACGACGGCGAGCCGATCCCGCGTGCCGACATGCTCGAATGGCGGGACGGCGCGGTGGACCAGATCCTGCGCTGGTCGCCACGGCGGGTGCTGGAGATCGGTGTCGGATCCGGTCTGCTGCTCGCCCACGTCGTCGGTGAGGTCGAGGAGTACTGGGGTACCGACCTCTCCGCGACGGTCATTGAGCGGCTGGGCGCGCAGGCCGAACGAGCCGGGTACGGCGAGCGGGTCCGGCTGCGCCACCAGCCGGCCGACGACCTGTCCGGGCTGCCGCCCGAGGCGTTCGACACCATCGTCCTCAACTCGGTGGCGCAGTACTTCCCGGACACCGCGTACCTGGACCGGGTGCTGAGCCAGGCGATGGAAAGGCTCGCCCCGGGCGGCCGGATCATCGTCGGCGACGTCCGCAACGCCGCGACGCTGCGCATGCTGCTCACGGCGACGCAGCGGGCCGCGCATCCACAGGCGCGCCCGGAGGAACTGCGCACCCTCGTGGAGAAGGCGGTCCTCGCCGAGAAGGAACTCGTCGTCGATCCGGAGTGGTTCACCGCGTGGGCACGCGAGAACGCGTTCGCCGGAGTGGACATCCGGCTGAAGGCCGGTCGCGCGCACAACGAGCTGACCAGGCACCGCTACGAGGTCGTGCTGCACAAGGCACCGGTCGGCCCGCTCGCGCTGGACGCCGTCCCGGCCCTGCGCTGGGGCGATCAGGTGGGCGGGCTCGCCGATCTGCACCGTCTCGTCAAGAGCGCGGGCGGTGAGCCGGTCCGGGTCAGCGGCATTCCGAACGCGAGGCTGGCCGAGGAGTTCACCGCCGCCGTCACGGCCGGGGTGGCGGATCCGGTGGCGGCGTCCGGAAAGCCGGTCGATCCCGCGGATCTGGACCGTCTGGCGCGGCAGGCGGGCTGGGAGGCGCTCCTCACGTGGTCGAGCGAGGCCGCGCACCGCTTCGACGTGGTGCTCCTTCCCGAGCCCGGGGCCGTGACCGGTGGGTTCCTGGAGTCCGGCCGAGCGGCGCGGGCGCTGTCGAACAGTCCTGGCATCGCCTCGGCGATCGGCCCGCTGCTCGCCGGGCTGCCGCAGTACCTGCGCGAACACCTTCCGGAGTACATGGTGCCCGCCACGGTGGTACCGCTCGCCGAGATGCCGTTGACCCCCAACGGAAAGCTCAACAGGAGCGTGCTGCCGCTGCCGGACTACACCCAGCTGTCGACCGGCGGCGCGCCGCGCAACCCCCGCGAGGAAGTCCTGTGCCGACTGTTCGCCGAAGTGCTCGGCCTCGAACGGGTCGGCATCGACGACGACTTCTTCGCGCTCGGCGGCCATTCGCTCCTGGCCACCCGGCTGATCAGCCGGGTCCGCCGTGAGATGGGCGTGGAGATACCCATCCGCAAGGTTTTCGATACGCCAACCGTGTCCCAGCTGGTCGCGTGGGCGGAGCAGTCGGCCAAGCCGAGCAGGTCTCGTTTGCGCAAGATGATCGTCGAGGAGTGAGCATGAGGATTCCGCTGTCGTTCGCGCAGCGCCGGTTGTGGTACCTGCACCAGCTGGAGGGCCCTTCCGATACGTACAACGTGGTGGTGTCGTACCGATTGACCGGGGTGCTTGACACCACCGCTCTCGCGGCCGCGGTCCGCGACGTGGTCGTTCGGCACGAGAGCCTGCGCACCCTGTTCGCGGAGGACGACGATGGTGAGCCGTACCAGCGGATCCTGCGGGAAAGCGAGATGTCGCTGGACGTGCCGGTCATCGAGGTGACGCCGGACGAGGCGGACGCCGCGTTCGACGAGGCGATCTCGTACGGGTTCGATCTCGCGACCGAACTGCCGGTGCGGGTCAGCGTCTTCCGCTTCGCACCGCGGGAGCACGTGCTGGTCCTCGTGCACCACCACATCGCTGCGGACGGAAGTTCCCTGGGGCCTCTGCTGCGGGACCTGGCCGCCGCCTACGCCGCCCGGCGGGAAGACCGGGCACCGGGCTGGGAACCGTTGCCCGTGCAGTACAAGGACTACACGTTGTGGCAACGCGAGAACCTGGGCGACGAGGAGGACCCGGACAGCGTCGCGGCGACCCAGGTGGGGTACTGGCGCGACGAGCTGGCCGGCGTGCCGCAGCCGCTGCGGTTGCCGTTGGACCGCCCCCGGTCCGCGGAGGCGGACCACCGGGGCGACATGGTCGAGTTCACCGTGGAACCGGAGGTGCTGCGCGGCCTCGAGGAACTGGCCGCTGAGCGGGGCTCGACGGTGTCGATGGTCGTGCAGACCGCGTTGGCGGTGCTGCTGAACAAGCTGGGCGGCGGGGACGACCTGACGATCGGCAGCCCCATCGCCGGACGCACGGACGACGCCATGGCGGACATGGTCGGGTTCTTCGTCAACATCTGGGTGCTGCGGGTGGACCTGTCGGGGGACCCGTCGTTCTCCGGACTGCTCACGCAGGTGCGGAACAAGGCACTGGCGGCCTACGAGAACCAGGACGTGCCGTACGAGCTGCTCGTGGAGTCGACCGATTTCGACCGCTCCGGCGCGTACCAGCCGCTGTTCCAGGTGATGTGCGAGTGGCTGAACTACGCGAAACCGGATTTCGAGTTCCCCGGGCTCGACGCGGAGCACATGATGCTCACTCCCTCGGCCACGAAGTTCGATCTGCACTTCAGCATCACCAAGGACCCCGCGCAGCGGATGCGGGGCGTCATCCAGTACGCGACCCAGTTGTTCGACCGGGAGACGGTAGAGGCCATCGCCGCCCGGTTCGCCCGGGTCCTGGAGCAGGTGGTCGCCGAACCGGCCGCTCGCCTGGCCACCATCGACGTGCTGGCGCCGGAGGAGCGGGAACGGCTGGTGCGCGGGGCGGGTGACACCGAGGAGCCGGACAGTGCGCGCACCCTGCTGGACGGCTTCGTGGCGCAGGCGGAACGCGACCCCGGCCGGACAGCGCTGGTGTACGACGGGCAGGAGGTCACGTACCAGGAGCTGAACGCTCGCGCGAACCAGCTCGCACATTGGCTGATCGAGCAGGGTGCCGCTCCGGAAAGCGTCGTCGCCGTGCGGATGCGGCGTTCCGTCGAACTGGTGGTGGCGCTCATCGGCGTGCTGAAGGCGGGGGCAGCGTTCCTGCCGATCGAGACCGATCTGCCGGATACCCGGGCAGCCGGCATGCTCAGCGACGCGCGCCCGCACCTGGTGCTGAACGGCGAACTGCCGGATGTGTCGAGTCTCCCGGCGGCGGACCCCGGCGTGCGGGTGGCACCCGACAACGCGGCGTACGTGATCTACACGTCGGGATCGACCGGTGGGCCCAAGGGCGTCGTGGTCTCGCACCGCTCGATCATGAACCTGATGCTGTGGGGGCTCGCGCGCTTCGGCACCGGCGTCGGCACTCGGGCTCTGTGGGGCGCCTCGGTGGGCTTCGACGCGTCGATCCCGGAGCTGTTCGAACCGCTGCAGGTGGGCGGGACGGTGGTGATCGCCGGTTCGGAAGGGCGCAAGGATCCGGCGTACCTAGCCCGGCTGATCCGGGACCAGCGGGTGACCGACGCCAACTTCGTGCCCTCGCTCCTCGAGGTCTACGTGACCGAACCGGCCGCGGCGGAGTGCACCAGCCTGCGGCGGATGCGCGTCGGGGGCGAGGCGTTCCCCGCGGTGTTGGCCGACCAGGTCGCGGAGCTGCTTCCGCAGTGCGAGGTGCACAACTGGTACGGACCGACGGAGGCCGCGGTGGCGGTCACCGCGTGGCAGCACCGGGCCGGCGCCGCGAGCATTCCGATCGGCGCACCCATCCGGAACACCCGGGCGTACGTGCTGGATTCGAGCTTGCGCCCGGTGCCGGTCGGGGTGGCCGGGGAGCTCTACGTCGCCGGCACCGGGTTGGCTCGCGGATACCTCGGTCGCCCCGGGCTGAGCGCGGAGCGGTTTGTCGCCTGCCCGTTCGGCACCGCGGATGGGCCCCACCGGGGAGGGCAAGGAGGGAGGATGTACCGCACCGGTGACCTGGTCCGGTGGAACCGGGACGGACAGCTGGAGTTCATCGGACGCGCCGACTTCCAGATCAAGATCCGAGGGTTCCGCATCGAACCGGGTGACGTCGAACAGGTGCTGTCCAGCCACCCAGACGTGGCCGCGGCGGCCGTCGTGGTCCGCGAGGACCAGCGGAACGACAAACGGCTGGTCGGCTACGTCGTGCCCAGCACCGGTGAGGTCGACGGCACGGCGCTGACCGGCTTCGCGAAGGAGCGGTTGCCGGAGTACATGGTGCCGACGGTGATCGTCTCCGTCGCCGAGCTGCCGACCACGTCCAGCGGGAAGCTGGATCGCAAAGCGCTTCCGGAACCCGATCGGGAGCACATCGGCACCGGTCGGCCGCCGCGGCACTCCTACGAACGCAGGCTGTGCGCTCTGTTCGAGGACGTGCTCGGACTGCAGCACGTCAGCATCGACGACAACTTCTTCGTGCTCGGCGGCCATTCGCTCCTGGCGACCCGGCTCAGCGCACGCATCCGCGGCGAGTTCGACGTCGACATGCCCATCAGGACGATCATTCGCCATCCCACGGTCGCCCAACTGGCCGCGCTGCTGCTCAGCAACAGCGTTCCGGACGACTTCGCCGACCCGTTCGCGGTGGTGCTTTCACTGAGCGGCAAGACGGAGCAGCCGCCTTTGTGGTTCGTCCACCCGGGCAGCGGTGTGAGCTGGCCGTACTTCAGTTTCGTGCCGTACCTACAGGACCGGCCGATCTACGCGCTGCAGTCTCGCGCCTACGGCAGTGGTTCGCTGCCCGAAACCGTGGAGGAGATGGTCGAGGACTACGTCGCACAGATCCTCCAGGTCCAGCCGGAAGGACCCTTTCACGTGCTCGGCTGGTCGTACGGGGGCACGGTCGCCCATGCCGTGGCCGACGCGCTCGACCGGCGCGGGCACCAGGTGCCGCTCCTGGCCATGCTGGACTGCGTGCCGGCGAGCTTCTTCGCGGAAATGGAGGAACACGACCAACCGGGCGTGCGGGCCGTGGTCGAAGGGTTCCTCGGCCGGTTCTTCAACATCGGCGGGGACGACCGCTTCGTGGGCACCATGGCGGGTGTGGTCTCCCACCACACGGAGATCATGAGGAAATTCGTGTCGCCGGAGTTCCGCGGCGACGCCCTCTTCTTCAACTCGGCGCTGCGGGAGGAGGAAGAGGGGTCCTGGGCGCCCCTGTGGAAGCCGCACATCCTCGGAACCCTCGAGGAACACGATGTGCAGGCCACGCACCACGACCTGCACATGCCCGAGTCCGCGGCGGAGATCTGCGAGGTGATCAAACGCAAACTCGACGCGTGACCGATACGGATGGCCAGTCCGCGCTGAACTTCTGCGCGGGACAATCCCAGTGAAGGGGAAGGAAAAGCGATGAGCACGAATCCGTTTGACGATGAGACGGGCCGGTTCCACGTGCTGGTGAACGACGAGGAGCAGTTCTCGCTGTGGCCTTCGTTCGCCGAGGTTCCGGCCGGGTGGCGTGTCGCCCTCGGCGAGGTGGACCGGAACGAGGCGCTGGAGTTCGTGGAGCGGAACTGGACCGACCTGCGCCCGCGGAGCCTCCGCGCGGCGATGGCCGAAGACCTCGTCCCGTAGCCGTCGACGGAAGGGCTGACATGTCTTCCGAGTACCAGGAGAAGACCACGCTGGTGTGCGTTCCGTTCGCGGGCGCGGGCCCCTCGTTCTTCCACCCCTGGCGGGCGCTGACCAGCGACGGGTGCCGAGTCGTCACGGTCGACCTCCCCGGCAGGGAGCGACGGCTGCTCGAAACGCCGTACCGGAATGTCTACGAAGCGGCGTGCGGAACGGTCGACGATGTCGTGGCGGCCGCCGGCGAAGGCGCGCGGGTGGTGTTCTTCGGGCACAGCCTCGGCGCGGTGCTCGCGTACGAGCTGGCTCACCTGTTGAGCAAGCGCCACGAGGTGACGGTCGAGCGGCTGTTCGTGAGCGGTTCGCCGGGGCCGTGGACGCAGCGGGCCAGACGGGCGACCGGGCTGCCCGACGAGGAGTTCCTCGCGCGGGTCGAGGTGTTCGCCGGATTCCGGCACGAGGCCCTCGACCATCCGGAAATGCGTGAGCTCGTCCTCCCGACCCTGCGGGCCGACTGCGAGATGCACGAGAACTACACGCCGAGCACGGACGAGCCGCTGTCGATACCGATCTGCTCGATCCGGGGCACCACCGACGATCTGGTCGACGCCGAGCTGGCCCGGGAATGGCGGAAGGCGACCGTGGACGAATTCACCTTCACCGAGATGCCCGGCGGGCACATGTATCTCGTCGACCACGCCGAGGAGTTGGTGCGGCTGATCGAAGCCGGATCTGGCGGCTGACGGAGGAGCTCCACATCGCTGTTCCGATGCGGGGCCGGGGCGCCGTCGACGGCGCCCCGGCCCCGCATCGGGCTGCGCGCGGGATCGGTGGAGAGGGTGCCTTGACCTGCTCGGTAGCGGTCGCCGGCCATCGGAGCCGTGCGGCAGTATGGGTGAGGTGCGAATCTTGATGCTCGGACCGCTCGAGGTCCGGACCGGCGATGGCGCGGTGGTGGAGGTGCCGGGCGCTCGGCTGCGCGCACTGCTCTCCGCGCTCGCCCTCGAACCCGGTCGGATCGTCACCCGGCCGAGGCTGGTGGACTGGATCTGGGGCGACCAGCCGCCCGCGGACGAGGTCAACGCCTTGCAGGCGCTGGTCTCCCGGCTCCGCAGGGTGCTGCCGGACGGTTCGGTCGAGGCGGAGTCGGGTGGGTATCGGCTGGCCGTGGCGCCCGATGCCGTCGACGTGAGCCGGTTCGAGCACCTCGTCGGCCAGGCGCGTGCCGCCGGGACCGCACCGCTGCGGGCGGAACTGCTGCGCTCGGCCCTGGGGTTGTGGCGCGGAAAGGCCATGGCGGACCTCGCACCGTACGGCAGCGAGGCCTTCGACGCGGCGGTCGCACGCCTTGACGAGCTCCACCTCGCCGCGCTCGGGGACCGGGTGGACGCGGACATCCGCCTCGGCCGTGGCGCGGAGCTGGTCTCCGAGCTGACCGAGCTGGTCGCCACGTACCCACTGCGGGAAGGGCTCGTCGCGGCGTTGATGCGCGCACTCGCCGACGTGGGGCGTGGGGCCGAGGCGCTGGTCGTGTACCAGCAGCTGCGCGAACGGCTCGCCGAGGCACTCGGCGTCGAACCGTCGGCCGAACTCGCCGCGCTGCACACCGCGTTGCTGCGCGGCGAGGTCGGCGGGCTGGCGGAGAGCCACCGGACGAACCTGCGCGCCGGACTGACCAGTTTCGTGGGCAAGGACGCCGACGTCGCCGCGGTCGCCGACCTGGTCACCGAGCACCGACTGGTCACCTTGACCGGGGCGGGCGGCTCGGGCAAGACGCGACTGGCCACGGAGACCGCGCGGATGATGCTCGGCAATCTTCCCGACGGGGCGTGGCTGGTCGAGCTGGCCTCGGTGCGGGCGGGCGGAGAGCTGGCGCCGGTCGTGCTCACCGCGATCGGCCTGCGCGACCAGGCCCTGCTCGGCGGAGCCACGGGCGGGGACTCGGTGGATCGGCTCGTCACCGCGATCCGGGAGCGGGCCCAGCTGCTGATCCTGGACAACTGCGAGCACATGATCGAGACGGCCGCCGCGTTCGCGGACCGGCTGCTCGGGGAGTGCCGCAGGCTGCGGATCCTGGCCACGAGCCGGGAGCCGCTCGGCATCACAGGGGAGGCACTGTGGCAGGTGGAGCCGCTCGCGCTGCCGGCCGAGAGCGCGGGCCTGCCCGAGGTCGGGGCCTCGCCCGCGGTGCGGCTGCTGCGGGAACGGGCCGGTGCGGTGCGCAAGGACATCGCCTCCGACGAGCGGACCTTGTCCGCCATGGCGCGGATCTGCCGGGCGCTCGACGGGATTCCGCTGGCGATCGAACTGGCGGCGGCACGGCTGCGCACGATGTCCATCGAACAGCTGGCACATCGACTCGATGACCGCTTCCGCCTGTTGAGCAGCGGCAGCCGCACGGCGTTGCCCCGGCACAAGACACTGCGCGCGGTCGTGGACTGGAGCTGGGACCTGCTCACCGAGGCCGAGCGCGGCGTGCTGCGGCGGCTCTCGGTGTTCTCCGGCGGGGCGACACTGGACGCGGTCGAACGGGTGTGTGAGGGCGAGGTGCTCGGCGGGGAGCAGGTCCTCGACGTGCTGACCGCGCTGATCGAGAAGTCGCTGCTGCTCGCCGACGACGCGGTCGTGCCGCGCTACCGGATGCTGGACACGATCAGGGAGTACGCGGCGCACCGGCTCGCCGAAGCCGGAGAGGCCGAGTCGGCGCGCCAGGCGCACGTCGCCTACTTCACCGAGTTGGCCGAGACGGCCGAGCCGCACCTGCGCCGGGTCGAGCAGCTGGAATGGCTGGCCACGCTCGAGGCCGAGCACGACAACATCAATGCCGCCCTGCGCGGCGCCATCGCCGAGGGCCGGGCCCACGAGGCGATGCGGCTGGTAGCGGTCGTGGGCTGGTACTGGTTTCTGAGCGGGCGCAAGGCGGAGGGCACCGAGTTGAGCATCGCGGCGGCCTCCCTGCATGGCGAGGCGCCCGACGACGTGCGGGCCATGGCGTACGCCGTCGTGACGATGTTCGTGACCTCCGGGCAGGGTGACCAGTACCAGGCGCGGGAGTGGATCCATGAGGCGTACCGGTTCGCCCAGCGCAGCACGCGCCGCCACCCGCTGCTCGGATTCGTCGGACCGTGGGAGCGGATGCTGCAGGAGCCGACGGAGTTCCTGCCCGCGATTGAACCGCTGCTCGCCGACGACGACTCGTGGGTGCGCGCCCTGGCCCGGCTCAACCGCGGCCGGCTGCGGCTCACGCTCGGCCGCGACGAGCCGGAGGCGGACGTGGACATCGAGGTGGCCCTGGCCGAGTTCCGCGTGCTCGGAGAACGGTGGGGGATGTCGCTGGCGCTGAACTCCCTGGCCGACCGTCTCTCCCTGCGCGGCGAGTTCGCCCGCGCGTGCGAGCACTACGATCAGTCGATCGTGGCACTGACCGAGCTGGGCGCGATCGAGGACGTGGTCGGCCTGCGGGCGCGGCAGGCCCAGCTGTACTGGCTGCTCGGGGACGAGGAGACCAGTGAGGCCACCATGGCCGAGGCGCAGCGCTGCGCGGACCGGGTCGCCTGGCCGGACGCGCTCGCCGAGCTGGTCCTTTCGAAGGCGCAGTTGGCCCGCTGGCGCGGCGAGCGGGACGAGGTGCGTGAGCAGTTGGCCGCGGTGCGGACGATGCTGCGCGACGCCGAGACGAACGGAAACGTCCGCGCCGTGACCCAGGACCTGTACGGCTACCTCGCCGAAGACGTCGACCAGGCCCGCACGCACCGGGCCGAGGCGTTCCGCGCCGCCGTGGAGCTGGGGTACGCGCCGCTGATCGCGCAGGTGCTGATCGGCCTCGCGGACCTCGCGCTGCGCCAGGGGCAGGACGAGCAGGCGGTGCGGCTGCTCGCGGCGAGCGAGAGCGTGCGCGGCACGCCGGACCGCTCGCAGCCGGACGTCTCCCGGATCACCGAGGAGACGCGCGTGCGCCTCGGCGAAACGGTGTTCGCCGAGGCGACGCGCGCCGGCCGGGGACGGGACTGGCGCGAGCTGGCCGAGGTCACGCTCGCTTCGTGAAGTTCGATCGCGCCAGCAGGAATCCGAGCAGCGCGAGGCCGACGCACCAGATGACCGCCTGGATCGCCGGGCTCGCCGACGGATCGCCCGCGAAGAGCCCGCGCAGGGTCTCGGTGATCGGGGAGAACGGCTGGTACTCCGCGAACTGGCGCGCCCCGCCACCCATGTTGTCGGTCTCGACGAACGCGTTGCTCAGGAAGGGCAGCATCATCAGCGGGACGACGGCGAAGCCCGCGTTCTCCGGTGTCTTCGCGCCGAGCCCGAGCGCGACGGTCAGCCAGCCGATCGCGAACAGCGCCAGCAGGATGACCCCGAGCACCCCGAGCCACTGGAGAGGGCTCGCGTCGGGCCGGAAGCCCATCGCCAGCGCGATGAGGACGATGAACGTGATCGACGCCAGGCTGCGCAGCATGCTCGCGATCACGTGCGCGGTCAGCACCGAGGTGGGGGACACGTCCATGACCCGGAACCGGTTGATGATGCCGGTCGACATGTCGGAGTTCACGGCGACCGCGGTGGCGCTGACCCCGTAGCCGATGGTCATCATGATCACCCCCGGTGTCGCGTAGTCGATGTAGTCGACGTCGCCGACATCGAAGGAGCCGCCGAACACGTGGACGAACATCAACATCATGATGATCGGGAAGAGGACGGCGTTGAACAGCGCCGTGGGATTCCGCAGCGTGTGCCGGAAATTGCGCTGCAGCATGGTCGAGAAGTCCTCCAGCGAGGCCGCCATGGTGCTCATCGCGCGTTCACCGCCTTGTTCTCCTTGTTCGCGTTGCCGGTGAGAGCGAGGAACACGTCGTCGAGATCCGGTGTGTGCACCGACATGTCCTCGACGTCGACCGAATGCTCGTCGAGCCGGGCGAGCAGCGTGCGGAACGATTTCACCCCGCCGTCTCCGGGGACGCGCAGGCACAGGGCGTCGTCGTCCTTGGTGGACTCGTGCAGGGCCAGTGCCGCGGCGTCGAGCTCGTGCTGGTCGCGGAAGCGCAGCTGGATGTGGCTGCCGGGCACCAGGCGCTTGAGCTCGCTGGGTGTGCCCTCGGCGACGAGCCGTCCCTGGTCGAGGACGGCGACGCGGTCGGCGAGCTTGTCGGCCTCCTCCAGGTACTGCGTGGTGAGGAAGATGGTCATGCCCTCGGCGACCAGTTCCCGCACGATCTCCCACAGCGTGAGGCGGCTGCGCGGGTCGAGCCCGGTGGTGGGCTCGTCGAGGAAGATGATCTGCGGCCTGCTGACCAGCGTCATGGCGAGGTCGAGCTTGCGGCGCATGCCGCCGGAGTAGGTCGCCACCGGCTTGGCCGCCGCCTCGGCGATGTCGAACCGCGCGAGCAGCCGCTCGGCGATCCGCTTGCCCTCCGCCTTGGGAAGGTGCAGCAGCTTCGCCATCATCAGGAGGTTCTCCTCACCGGTGAGCAGCTCGTCCACCGCCGCGAACTGCCCGGTGACCCCGATCGCCTTCCGCACCGCCCTGGGCTCCGTCGCCACGTCGTGCCCGGCGACGACGATCCTCCCGGCGTCGGGCGCCAGGAGCGTGGTCAGCAGGTTCACTGTCGTGGTCTTCCCGGCGCCGTTGGGCCCGAGCAGGGAGAAGACCGTGCCGGCCCGGACGTCCAGGTCGATTCCGTCGAGCACGGTCTTGTCTTTGTACGCCTTCCGCAGCCCGGTAGCCGCGATCGCTGAACTCAACATGGCAGCCACGATCGGCGACCGCCCTGACACCGGGCCGTCCCCGCGCTGATACGGCGCCTGACACGGCCTGACACGCTGCCTGTGTACGATGCCCGCGCGTCGTACTTCACGTACCTGGCGAACAACGGAGTGCCGGGCGGTGGAGGCCACCACCCCCGTCGGTGAGATCTTGTGAGATGTGGGAGCGTGGGCGGGTGAGCGAGACCAAGACCCTCCAGTACCGGACCGACGGCCCCGAGGACGGGCCCGCCCTCATCCTCGGCCCGTCCCTGGGCACCACCTGGCACATGTGGGACCGGCAGGTCCCCGAGCTGTCCCGCCACTGGCGCGTCATCCGCTTCGACCTGCCCGGTCACGGCGGCTCGCCCGCCCACCCCGCCAGCGCCGTCTCCGAGCTCGCCGACCGGCTGCTGGCCACCCTCGACGAGCTCGGCGTGGACCGCTTCGGCTACGCCGGCTGCTCGCTCGGCGCCGCCATCGGCGCCGACCTCGCACTGCGCCACCCGCACCGGGTCGGCTCCCTCGCCCTGGTCTCCTCCTCCGCGCGCCACGGGACCGCCGACGCATGGCGGCAGCGCGGCGTCGTCGTCCGCACCAACGGGCTCGACCCGATCGCCCGCACCACCCCCGAGCGCTGGTTCACCCCCGCCTTCGCCGCCGCCCAGCCCGCCATCGTCGACTGGTCCGTCCAGATGGTGCGCACCACCGACCCCGGCTGCTACATCGCGGCCTGCGAGGCCCTGGCCGCCTTCGACATCCGCGCCGGACTCGGCAGCATCGGGATCCCGGCACTGGTCCTCGTCGGCGCCGACGACCAGGTGACCCCGGCCGCCGACGCCCGGACCCTGGTGGCCGGGATACCGGACGCCCGGCTCGCCCTGGTCCCCGGCGCCTCCCACCTCGCCCCGATCGAGCAGCCCGCCGCCGTCACCGACCTGCTGGTCCGGCACTTCTCCGGCTCCTGGCAGAACCCGGACCACGCGACGGGGATGACCGCCATCCCCGCGCCCCCCGTCAAGCCGCAGCTCGCGCCCGCGCCGCCAGCCGCCCCCGCCGCGCCGCCCGTCGAGCCCGCCGCCACCCGGCAGCCGGACCCGGCCGCCGACGCCCGCGCCGACGCGTACGACCACGGCATCAAGGTCCGCCGCGAGGTACTCGGCGACGCCCATGTGGACCGGGCCATCGCCAACACCGACGACTTCACCGAGGACTTCCAGGACTTCGTCACCCGCTACGCCTGGGGCGAGGTGTGGTCCCGGCCCGGCCTCGACCGGCGCACCCGCAGCGTCATCACGCTCACCGCCCTCGCCGCCCGCGGCCACTTCGACGAACTGGCCTTCCACACCCGCGCCGCGCTGCGCAACGGGCTCACCCCCGCCGAGATCAAGGAGGTGCTGCTGCACACGGGCGTCTACTGCGGGGTGCCGGCCGCGAACTCCGCCTTCGCCGTGGCCCAGCGGGTCATCCGGGAGGAGACCCGCCCGGAGGAGTGAGCCAGGTGGTGCCGCCACCCGGCTGAGCGCCCCCGCGCCGGGGTGCCGCAGGGCAGGATGGGATCATGAAGCTGACCAAGAAGGGCCACGCCTGCGTCCGGCTCGAACGGGACGGACAGGTGCTCGTCATCGACCCGGGCGCGTTCACCGAGGCCGACGCCGCCGTCGGCGCCGACGCGATCCTGGTCACCCACGAGCACCTCGACCACTTCGACGAGGGACGGCTGCGCGCGGCCATGGAGGCCAACCCGGCGGCCGAGATCTGGACCCTGGCCAGCGTCGCCGGGCGGATCTCCGCCGCCTTCCCCGGCCGGGTGCACACCGTCGGCGCCGGCGACACCTTCACCGCGGCGGGCTTCGACATCGAGGCGCACGGCGAGCTGCACGCGGTCATCCACCCCGACATCCCGCGGATCACCAATGTCGGCTACGTGGTGGACGGCTCGGTCTTCCACCCCGGCGACGCCCTCACCGTGCCCGACCGCCCGGTGGAGACCCTGCTGCTGCCCGTACAGGCCCCGTGGAGCAAGCTGTCGGAGGTCGTCGACTACATCCGCGAAGTCCGCCCGCGCCGCGCCTACGACATCCACGACGCGCTGCTCACGGACGTCGCGCACCAGGTCTACGGCCGGATGCTGGGCCCGGAGGGCCCCGGCATCGCGGGCGCCGAGCACACCCGCCTGGCCCCCGGCGACAGCGTCACCCTGTGACTGTCAGACCCGGCCTGTAGGTTTGACGGCATGCGCATCGCCACCTGGAACGTCAACTCGATCACCGCCCGGCTGCCCCGGCTGCTGGCCTGGCTGGAGACCACCGGCACGGATGTCCTGTGCATACAGGAGACCAAGTGCGCCGACGACGCTTTCCCGTACGAGCCGCTGCGCGCCCTGGGGTACGAGGCGGCGGTGAACGCCGACGGCCGGTGGAACGGGGTCGCGGTAATCTCCAAGGTCGGCCTGGAGGACGTGGTGACCGGCCTGCCCGGCGGCCCCGCGTACGAAGGCGCCCAGGAGCCGCGCGCCGTCAGCGCCACCTGCGGCCCGGCCCGCGTCTGGTCGGTGTACGTGCCGAACGGCCGTGAGATCGGCCACCCGCACTACGCGTACAAGCTGGACTGGTTCCAGGCGCTGAAGTCGGCGGTCGCCGAGGACGCGGCCGGGGAGCGCCCGTTCGCCGTCCTCGGCGACTACAACGTGGCGCCCGCGGACGAGGACGTCTGGGACCGCTCCGTCTTCGAGGGCTCGACCCATGTGACCGACCTGGAGCGCGCGGCGCTGGCCGGGCTGCGGGAGGCCGGGCTCTCCGATGTCGTACCGCGCCCGCTGAAGTACGACCACCCGTTCACGTACTGGGACTACCGCCAGCTGTGCTTCCCCAAGAACCGGGGCATGCGCATCGACCTGGTCTACGGCAACGCCCCGTTCGCCAAGGCCGTCACCGACGCGTACGTCGACCGTGAGGAGCGCAAGGGCAAGGGCGCCTCGGACCACGCCCCGGTCGTGGTCGACCTGGCTCTGGAGACCGAGCAGTTCAGCTGACCGGGGGCCGGGGCGGGGCCCCGGCCAACCGGAATCCGCGCGCCCTGTGGTATGTGCGCCGCCGCGGTGCGACCCTGAACCGTATGAACATCTCTTTCCTGGGCAACTGGCGCAAGCGGCACAGTGCGGCGCGGGGCACGGCGCTGGCGGTGGCCCAGGAAAGCGACCCCGAGGGCGTGGCCCAGTTGCTGTCGGAGTGCGAACTGCTGCGCGCCCGCGCCGCGTCGGCAGGGGTGGAACTCGACGACACGCCCGCCTCTTTGGAAGCCCTGGACCAGCTCCAGCCGCGCTGGCGCGACCACCCCGACGATCCCGACGAGCTGACCTGGCTGGGCAACGACGCGGGCCTGTACCTGGGCACGGTCGTGGTCCGCACCGTGCCCGGCGCCCGCTGGCAGGTGTGGCCCGACGAGCGGCCATTGGTCCGGCTCGGCTCCGGACGCGAGGTCGACGTGGTGGAGGTCGGCCTCCAGTGGGCGGCCGTCGGCGCGCCCGAGCTGTCCCAGCTCTACGCGGAGGTCGCTGAGGGCTGAGGCGCGGCCGCCCGGGGCCGGACCGCCCGTCGTGGTGGTTCTCCGCGCCCGGATGCGTGTCGCCCGGAAAGTCCCACTTCGCTGCGGATAGTTTGCGCTGACCGCGAGAGAGCCGCGAGAGCCGCGAGACAGCGACGAGTGGGTAGGGCTGCGTATGGCCGTCGATCCGTTGATCGAACTGCGAGGCGTCAACAAGTATTTCGGCAGGCTGCACGTCCTGCGGGACATCGATCTCACCGTCGACCGCGGCGAGGTCGTGGTGGTCATCGGCCCGTCGGGCTCGGGGAAGTCGACCCTGTGCCGGGCGATCAACCGGCTGGAGACCATCCAGTCCGGCAGCATCGCCGTCGACGGCAAGCCGCTGCCCGAGGAGGGCAGGGAGCTCGCCCGGCTCCGCGCCGACGTCGGCATGGTCTTCCAGTCCTTCAATCTCTTCGCGCACAAGACGGTGCTGGAGAACGTGGCCCTCGCCCAGATGAAGGTCCGCAAGCGCAAGCGGGAGGAGGCCGAAACGCGCTCCCGCGAGCTGCTGGACCGCGTCGGCCTCGCCGACCAGGCGCCCAAGTACCCGGCCCAGCTCTCCGGCGGCCAGCAGCAGCGGGTCGCGATCGCCCGCGCGCTGGCCATGAAACCCAAGGTCATGCTCTTCGACGAGCCCACGTCGGCGCTCGACCCGGAGATGATCAACGAGGTGCTGGAGGTCATGCGGCAGCTGGCCCGGGAGGGGATGACGATGGTCGTCGTCACCCACGAGATGGGCTTCGCCCGCTCCGCCGCGAACCGGGTCGTGTTCATGGCCGACGGCGCCGTCGTGGAGGACCGCCCCCCGGAGGAGTTCTTCACCGCGCCCCGCAGCGAACGCGCCAAGGACTTCCTCTCCAAGATCCTCAAGCACTGAGCGGCCCGGTGACAGCGATGAGACGTCTCAGGCCGCCCCGGCCGTGCTTCCAGGCACGCGCCCGCCGCACGATCGCCGCCCTGGTCCTGGCCCTCCTCGCCGTCGCCTGCGGCAAAGAGGGCAGCCCTCCGGTCAAGGGCCCGGAGATCGACAAGCTCCCCGTCTACAAGGTGGACACCGGTTTCCGGCTGCCGGAATCCAGCACCTGGCGCAAGGCCAAGAGCCGCGGCCACCTCGTGGTCGGCGCCAAGGAGGACCAGCCGTACCTGGGCGAGAAGGACCCCGCCACCGGCCGCTACTCCGGCTTCGACATCGAGATCGCCAGGATGATGTCCGCCTCCCTCGGCTTCGACCCGAAGACCATCCGGTTCCGCACCATCGCCTCCGCCAACCGCGAGACGGCGCTGCAGAACGGCCAGATCGACTACTACGTGGGCACCTACACCATCAACGACCTGCGCAAACGACAGGTCGGCTTCGCGGGCCCCTACTACCTGGCGGGCCAGTCCCTGCTGGTGCGCAAGGACGAGAAGGACATCCACGGACCGGACGATCTAGCCGGCGAGAAGGTGTGCTCCGCCGCCGGCTCCACGCCGCTCCAGCGCATCCAGAACGACTACCCCGACGCCGACCCCGTCGCGTACGACACCTACTCGGTCTGCGTCGACAACCTCCTCACCCTCCAGGTGGCCGCCGTCACCACGGACGACACCATCCTCCTCGGCTACGCGGCCAAGGTCCCCGACGAGCTCAAGATCGTCGGCAGGCCCTTCTCCGAGGAGCCGTACGGCATCGGCGTCCCCAAGGGGGACAACGCGCTGCGCTTCGCACTCGACGACGCCATCGCGGCCCACGAGAAGAACGGCGACTGGAAGCGGGCGTACGAGGCCACGCTCGGCCTGTCCGGGGTGCCCGCCCCGAAACCGCCGCCCATCGACCGCTATCCGGCCGACTGAGGAGGACCGACGCCGCCATGGACACACTCACCGAGAACTGGTCGCTCTACGGCGACGGCCTGCTGGGCACCGTGGAGCTGACGGGCTACGCGTCCCTGCTCGCCCTCGGCCTCGGCATCCTCATGGCCGCCTTCCGCGTCGCGCCGGTCGGCTCGCTGCGGGTGATCGGCGCCACCTGGGTCAACGTACTGCGCAACACCCCGCTGACCCTGCTGTTCTTCGCGGTGCTGCTGGGCCTGCCGCGCTTCGGCGTCCAGCTGCCCTTCACCACCTTCGCCGTGCTGGCGCTGGGCTGCTACACCTCCGCGTTCATCTGCGAGGCGGTGCGCTCGGGCATCAACACGGTGCCGGTCGGGCAGGGCGAGGCGGCCCGCAGCCTCGGGATGACCTTCGAGCAGACGCTCGGCACGGTCGTCCTCCCGCAGGCGTTCCGGTCGGTCATCCCACCCATCGGCTCGACGCTGATCGCGCTGGCCAAGAACTCCGCCATCGCCGGGTCCTTCAGCGTCACCGAGCTGCTGGGCGTCTACCGGCCGCTCAACGAGCTGGGCTACAGCATCATCTGGTCCTTCGTCTGGATCGCCGCCGGCTACCTGATCGTCACCCTCACCATCAGCCTGATCTTCAACCTCCTGGAGAAGTACTGGGGAGTCGCCCGATGACCACCACCGCCCTCTACGACGTCCCCGGCCCCAGAACCCGGCGCCGCCACCTCACCTACGGCCTCGCGTCGACCGCGGCGATCATCGGGATCGTCGCCTGGATCGTCTACCGGCTGGTCGACACCGGCCAGTTCGAGGCCGTCAAGTGGCGGCCCTTCCAGTACGAGGGCATCCAGGAGCTGCTCCTGGAGGGGCTGGGCAACACCCTCAAGGCCTTTGCGATCGCCGCAGGTCTGGCGCTCGCGCTGGGCGCCGTGCTGGCCACCGGACGCCTGTCGGACTTCCGCGTGGTGCGCTGGGTCTCGACGCTGGTGGTGGAGTTCTTCCGGGCGATGCCCGTCCTGGTGATGATCTTCTTCGTCTTCGTCGCGCTGGAGGTGAAGCCGCTGCCCGCCCTGGTCGCCGGACTGACCCTCTACAACGGCTCGGTGCTCGCCGAGGTGTTCCGCGCGGGCATCAACTCGGTCGAGCGCGGGCAGCGGGAGGCGGCGTACTCGCTCGGCATGCGCAAGACGCAGGTCATGACGTACATCCTGGTGCCGCAAGGCGTGCGCGCGATGCTGCCGGCGGTCATCAGCCAGCTCGTGGTGACGCTGAAGGACACCTCGCTCGGCTTCCTCATCACCTACGAGGAGTTCCTGCACGCCGGCAAGCTGATCGCCAGCAACCTCGACTACGACCTGCCGTTCATCCCGGTCGTCCTGGTCATCTCGCCGATCTACATCGGGATGTGCATGCTGCTGTCGTGGTTCGCCAACTGGGTCGCCAAGCGGCAGCGGCGCAGCGTGAAGACCGAGGCGGTGGAGGTGGCCCGCCCGGAACCAGGCACCCTGCTCCCGGGCGGACCGCAGCCGTAGCCCCGTCAGCCGGTGGGCACGGCGAGCGTGCTGATGCGCAGGGCGCCCTCGGGCGCCCCCGGGTGGCGGCTTGTCATGTCGAGCCGTACCCGTGACGCCCGTACCGCATCGAAGGTGACGACCGTGGGGCCGTCCGACGCGCCGCCCCATGTGACGGACGCGCCCCGCACGGGAACGTACCGCGTGCCGTTCCACGCCGAGACCTCGATCGACGCGGGCAGCGTGTGCGTCGCGTCGAGGGTGAAGGAGACCTCGACCCGGCTGAGCCGCCGCGGCCGCTCCCACGCCACCGACACCCAGTCGGCCGGCCGGGCGCCGTCGAACGCCGGAAGCAGCGCCGTCGCGGCCTTCTGGAACGCGTTGGACCAGCCGGTGGCCGGGTCGCCGTCCAGCATCGCGGCGGGCAGGGTGTCCGCCGCGCCCGAGTAGCTCGCGTCGGCGAGCGGATACGACGGGGCGCCCGGGCCCGGGTCCGGTGCGAAGGGCGTCACCGGGGTGACCGGGCCGGAGCCCCGTCCGGTGGCACGGATGGCGGCGCTGCCCGTACGCAGGCCCTTCGCGCGGGCCGTGACCGTGAGCGAGCCGGGCGCGGTGTCCGAGCGGACGATGGCGAGGGCCTTGCCGTGGTAGGCGGTGCGGGTACTCGCCTGGTAGCGCTCGGCGCTCTCCTGGCGCCCGTTGTCGACGCCCGCCAGCCGGCCCCCCTTGACCTCGAAGGCGATCAGGTGGTCCGCGCCGGGCACCACCGTGCCGCGGGAGTCGACGACCTCGGCCGTCACGAAGCACAGCGACCGGCCGTCCGCCTCGACGGCCTCGCGGTCGGGGGTGAGGCGCACGGCGTGCGGCGTGCCGGCGGTCCGCAGCACGTCGGTGGCGACCACCTGGCCGTCCCGCCTGGCCACCGCCTTCAGCTCGCCGGGCTGATACGGCACCGTCCACGTCAGATGGAGCTTGCCCGCACTGCCGTTGGGGCTGGTGTAGCTGCCGGGGTACGGCCCCGAGGCGACCGTCTTGTCGTCACCGGTGGGTTCCGTGGTCTCCAGATACCGGCGCCCGTCGGTGGTCTTCTTCACGTCGAAGGACCGCACGCCGAGGGACCTGCCGTTGAGGAACAGCTCCACGGTCTCGACGTTCGCGTACGCCCACACCTCGACGTCCGCGCCCTCCTCGTGGTCCGTCCAGTCCATGGGCAGCAGATGCACCATGGGCTGGCTCGTCCACTGGCTGCGGAACAGGTGGTACATGTCCTTGGGGAACCCGGCGGTGTCGACCGCGCCGAAGAAGGACGCCTTCACCGGGAACACCTCGTACGGCGTCGGCTCGCCGATGTAGTCGATGCCGGACCAGAGGAACTGCCCGGCGAAGAACCTCCGGTCGCGGTCCTTCTTCAGCCCGTACTCGCCGCTGTATGTCCACGAGGCGAGGTTGTTGTCGTAACTGGAGGTCGCGCGCCTGCCGGGGGTGTGGTTCTCGCCGGTGTTGAGGTGCCGCGGCTCCTGGTACGCCCCCCGTGTCGAGGTCTCGGACGACGACTCGGACTCGAAGAGGAACAGGTGCGGGTAGCGGGCGTGCAGGGCATCCACCGACGCCGCCGAGTTGTAGTTCAGGCCGAGCCCGTCCAGCTTGGCGAGCATGCGGTCCGCCGCGGAGCCGGGGGCGGGCGGGGTGCGGTACTTGTCGGAGCCGATGACCACCGGCCGGGTGGTGTCCAGCGCCTTGACGCCGTCGATGATCCGCTCGGCCATCGCCAGCCCCGCCGTACTGGTCGAGTCGGGGATCTCGTTGCCGATGGACCACATGACGACCGCGGGTGAGTTGCGCGCGGCGAGCACCATCTCGGCGACGTCGGCCTCGCAGTGCGCGTCGAAGAAGCGCCCGTAGTCGTATCGGTTCTTGCCGGTCCGCCAGCAGTCGAACGCCTCGACCAGCATGATGACGCCGAGCTTCTCGCAGATCGCGATCAGTTCGGGAGCGGGCGGATTGTGCGAGGTGCGCAGGGCGTTGACGCCCATGCTCTTCATGATGGTCATCTGCCGCAGCAGGGCGTCGGCGTTGACGGCCGCGCCCAGCGCGCCCTGGTCGTGGTGCAGGTCGACACCCTGGATCTTGGCGTACTCGCCGTTGAGGGAGAAGCCGCGGTCGGGGTCGAAGGCGGTGTACCGGAAGCCGAAGGGCGTGCGGTGGGTGTCGGTGGTCTCGCCGTCCACCCGGAGCTCGGTCTCCAGGGTGTAGAGCCGTGGTGTCGCGAAGGACCACAACCGCGGTGTGGCGACGGTCATTTCGTGAGTGGCGGTGCGAGCGTCCGCGCCGACGGTGAGCGTGGATTCCGTGGTGGCCACGGTGCGGCCTTCGGGGTCCTTGACCGTGGAGAGCACCGTGACGGCCCGCTCGCCGCCGGACGCGTTGACGACGGTGGTCCGCGCGCGCACGGTCGCGCGTCCGGACTCCAGCTCGGCGGCCAGGTCCGGCGTGGTCACGAAGGTGCCCCAGCGCTGGACGTGGACCGGCTCGGTGACGACGAGCCGGGCGTGCCGGTAGATCCCGCTGCCCGAGTACCAGCGGCTGCTGGGCAGTTGGTTGCGGACCTCGACGGCGAGCACGTTGGCCGTGGTGCCGTCGGTGCGCAGCAGGTCGGTGAGGTCCAGCGCGAACCCGGTGTAGCCGTAGGGATGGTTGCCGACGAGCTCGCCGTTGCAGTAGACGTTCGCGTCCATGTAGACGCCGTCGAACTCGACGGAGATCCGCTTGCCCGCGTACTCCCGCGGCACCGTGAACCTCTTGCGATACCAGCCGAGTCCGCCGGGCAGGAACCCGGTGCCCGCGCTGGTGCCGTGCTCGGTGGTGGGCGTGAGCTCGATGCTCCAGTCGTGCGGTACGGCGACCATCCGCCAGTCCGAGTCGTCGTAGCCGGTCCCGGCGGCGTCGGCGTACGCGCCGGTCGGATCGGTGATCCCACCCGGATTGACGAGCGCGAAGCGCCAGCCGTCGGTCAGCTCGACGGTCCGGCGCCCGGGCTGCCGCGAGTGGTCCGCGGCCTGCGCCCCGGTGGCGGCCTGCGCTCCCGCGGCGGCCTGGGCCCCGGTGGCGGCGAGCGCACCGACGGCCGGCCCGGCCGTACCGGCGATCAGCAATGCTCTGCGGGTGACGGGCATGGGGTTCCCCTCGTAGAGCGAACATGAACATTCAGAAAGCGCCTTAAGAACAACAGATTCTGACGGAATCTCACAGGGGCGCGTCAAGAGTCGCACACAAGTCCCATCTGTCACGGCACCATTGACCGCCCCATGGGCCCATGTCACTCTCTCGGTGGTGAGAGCGCTCTCAGATTCCGTATGCCGGCACCCTGTTTCCTCGTGGCGAAAGGTCTGCCATGCCCGCGTTCACGGCGCTCCCGCGCTCCTGGAAGAGAGCGTTGACAGCACTTCTGTCCTCGGCCCTGCTCTGCGCGGGGCCGGCGGCCGCTCCCACCGAGGCGGCGGGCTCGCCCGCCGCGACGGGGGCGCGCGGCGAAGGCCACCCGGCGGCGGCCACCCCGGTGCGGGTCAACCAGCTCGGCTATCTGCCGGACGGGCCGAAGCGGGCCACGGTGGTCAGCTCGGCCGAGCGGCCGCTGGCCTGGCAGTTGCGCGACTCCTCCGGCGCGGTGGTCGCCTCGGGCGCCACCACGGCGCACGGCACCGACACCGCGTCCCGGGACCCGGCGCACCTGCTGGACTTCTCCTCGTACACCGGTACCGGCACCGGATACACGCTCACCGTCGACGGGGGGCGCAGCCATCCCTTCGACATCCGCGCCGGCCTCTACGGCAGCCTGCGCTCCGACGCGCTGGCCTTCTTCTACCACCAGCGCAGCGGTATCCCCATCGAGGCGTCGCTGGTCGGCCAGGAGTACGCGCGCCCCGCCGGGCACCTCGGGGCCGCGCCGAACCGGGGCGATGTCCGCGTCCCCTGCCAGCAGGGCGTCTGCGACTACCCGCGCGATGTCAGGGGCGGCTGGTACGACGCGGGAGACCACGGCAAGTACGTGGTCAACGGCGGCATCTCCGTCTGGCTGCTGGTGAACTCCTTCGAGCGCGCGCGGCGCGCCGGCACCGGTGACGCGCTCGGCGACTCCACCCTGGCCATCCCCGAACGCGGCAACCGCGTGCCCGACATCCTGGACGAGGCGCGATGGGAGATCGATTTCCTGATGCGCATGCAGGTACCCCGGGGCAGGCCGCACGCGGGCATGGCCTTCCACAAGATCCACGACGCCGCCTGGACCGGCATCCCCATGCTTCCGGACCAGGACGACCAGCCGCGCGAACTCCACCGGCCCTCCACGGCGGCCACGCTCAATCTGGCGGCCGTCACCGCGCAGTGCGCCAGGGTCTACGCCCCATACGACCCCGTCTACGCCGCCCGCTGCCTTGGCGCCTCGCAGCGCGCATGGAAGGCCGCCCGAGCCAACCCGGACATGTTCGCCCCGGACTCGGACAGCACCGGCGGCGGCGCCTACGGTGACGACGAGGTGAGCGACGAGTTCTACTGGGCGGCAAGCGAGTTGTACGCCACCACCGGCATGCCTGCCTACCGCGACGCCGTCACGTCCTCCCCCTGGCACACGTCGGCCGACGCCCTCACGGCGTCCGGCTTCGGCTGGGCCGACACCGCGGCGCTCGGCCGGCTCACCCTGGCCACCGCCCCGAGCGCCCTGCCGGCGGACGACGCCGCGCGGCTGCGCGACTCCGTGGCCACCGCCGCCGACACACACCTGGCGACGATGGCCGGCCAGGGCTACGCCGTGCCCCTCCCCAAGGACGCGTACGTATGGGGCTCCAACAGCCAGGTGGCCAACAACGCGATCGTGATGGCGGCCGCGTATGAACTCACCGCCCAACCGCGCTACCGCACCGGCGTGTTGGAGTCACTGGACTACCTGCTGGGCCGTAACACCCTCGACCTGTCCTACGTCACCGGCTACGGCGATCGGTTCGCGCGGAACCAGCACCACCGGTTCTGGGCCCGCCAGGCCGACGCCGCACTGCCCCACCCGCCCGCCGGATCCCTCGCGGGCGGCCCCAACGCCGCGCTCCAGGACCCGGTCGCCGAGGACAGGCTCAAGGGCTGCGCACCGGCCGCCTGCTACATCGACGACCTCCACTCGTACTCCACCAACGAGGTGACCATCAACTGGAACGCCCCACTGGCCTGGCTCGCGGCCTTCGCCGCCGAGCAGGGGTAGGACAGCCGCCGCCCGTGCGAAGATCGCCTCGCAGTGTGCGCTGACTCCGGCCGTGGAAGGTGACGATGTACGCGATATCCCTGGGCGACGACGGCGCGGAGCTGCGCCCGCTCGAGCCGTGGCGGGCCGAGGAGTTCCTGGCGCACATCGACCGAGGGCGGGAGTTCATCGGGCAGCACAACGCCCTGCCCGACGTCGTCACGGACCTGGAGTCGAGCCGGGCGTTCCTCCAGGCGTACGCGGAGAAGGCCGCGGCCGATGCCGGGCGGATCCACGGCATCTGGGCGGACGGCACGCTGGTCGGCGCGGTCATCTTCCGGACGATGGACGTCGCGCAGGGCACCGCCGAGGCGGGGTGCTGGCTGGAGCCGTCGGCGGTGGGCAGGGGGCTGGTGACCCGGGCCGTGCGGGTGATCATCGACTGGGCCGTCGAGGAGCGGGGCATCCACCGCGTGGAGTGGTGGGTCTCGGCCGGGAACGCGCCCAGCATCGCCGTGGCCCGGCGGCTGGGGATGACGAGGGACGGCGTGCTGCGGGAGAGCTACCTGTACCGGGGGCGGCGGCACGACGAGGAGATCTGGTCGGTGCTCGCGCCCCAGTGGCGGGCGGGCAAGCGGGCGCGCCGGACGGGCTGAACGTTTCTGCCCGTCCGGCGCGTGCCCGTCGGTCAGGACAGCTGGCCGTTGTAGTCCGGCAGCTTGAAGGTGCGCTCGGCGTGGCCGCCGACGAGGTCGGTCTCGCGGTTGCCCACGTTGCCGATGATCGTGTAGCCCTGCTCCTCGATCTCCGCCCGCTTGCCGGTCTTGTAGGCGCTGACCTCTTCGAACAGGTCCGGCAGGTCGCGTACGTGGACGGCGCTGACCGGGTAGCCCTCGGACTCGAGGTTCCACTTGGTGAGGCTGTGGATGATGCCCGGGCGCGCGGTGACGAAGATGATGTCGACGCCCCGGGACTTGGCGTAGCGGGCCAGTTCCAGGGAGGGCTTGAGCGCGGGGGTGGGCAGCTGGTACCAGGGGTGGAAGTCCGTCTCCAGCGTCGTGTTGTCGACGTCGAAGACGAGGGCGAGCTTCTGCCCGTGGGCGTTGGCCGTGCGCTCCTCGATGTAGGGGATGGCTTCGTCGATGACGGCCTGTACGTCGCGCTGCCAGGTGGCGTAGTCGACGTCCGCCGTGGCTCGCGCCGCCGTCGTGCTCAGGGCCGGGGCGGAGGCCGGGGCCGCGGCCGCCGAGGCCGTGGCCGTTCCCCCGAGCCCCAGGGCCAGCACAACCGAGACCGCGCCTATCCGGTGACGCACACCGCGTCCAGTCATCTTCGTATCCCTCACTCTCATTGATGTGGCGGGGGTAGTGGGGACCCTCGTCACTCCGATCATGGTCACGACAGTCGGTGAACAGGGCGCGACGTGGGAGTGGCCGATCAGTGGCGACTTCCCACCTCACCCGTGGCGCGTCCGCTGGAGGCGTCTCAGCGGTCGCGTTGACGCGCCTCAAGTGGTCGCGTGGACGCGCCTCAGCGGTCGCGCAGCGGCACCGACAGATACGACGGGTCGTCCTGCGGCGAGGAGAACGTCAGGTGCGCGCCCGCCGGGTTGTGCTCGGCGTACAGCGGGTCCACGGTGTCCACGACCACGGCGAGCCGGTGCCCGGCCGGGACGTCGTAGGCCGTGGCGAACAGCTCCAGGTCCACCCCGAACGGCTGCCCCGGCACCTTGTCGTGGAAGGTGAACGGCGCGTTGGTGACGAGCTTGCCGATACCCAGTGGGCCCACGTCGTAGAGGTAGGCGACCGCGGTCCCGTCGGCCTTGTCGCTGGTGACGGTGGTGTGCAGCGTCGCCGCGCCGCGCACGCGCTGCTCGGTGGCGTACCGCTCGCTCTGCCAGACGGCGGCGAAGGCGCGCGGCAGCAGCGGGATCGAGGCCATCGGCGGCAGCTTGAGGAACTGGTCGAGGGCGCCTGAGAGCATGACCACGCCTCCGTTGGCGCCGGAGTCGACGTTCGCGGTGATCCGCCGGGTGCCGTCGAGCGGAACGCGGCGCTGGCCGGCCGGCACGGCCGACCAGCTCGGATAGCCCTCGTAGCCGTCGCCGGTACGGGACTTCAGCTGCACCGGCCGCTCGCGGTCGATGCCGTTGCGGTCGCCCTTGAGGTAGCGGTCGAACCAGCGGTGGGCGTTGGTCCACACGTCGTTGGGCAGCCCGAACAGGCCGGTGGCCTCGGCGGTGGCGTGGTCGCCGGGCCGGAACTCCAGGCGCTTGGGCCCGGTCAGCTTCTCGTAGAAATCGGCGTACTGGTTGGGCGGGAAGATCGTGTCGCCCCAGGCGTTGCCCAGCATGATGGCCGCGCCGTTCGCGTTGATGCGGTCGAGGTACGCGGCGGGGGAGCGCTTCTTCCCCCACGCGAGCATCTGCTGCTCCTTGGACAGGTCCGAGCCGAGGAACGCCGCCATGATCTCCTTGAGTTCGGCGCTCGGGCGGCCGGTCAGCGCCCCGGCGCCGCCCAGCAGCGCCCCGGCCTGGACGTGCTGGGTGCGGTTGCCGTAGATGGCCTCGGTCAGGTCCGCCCAGCCGCTCATCGCCACGACGGCCTTGATCCGGGGGTCGGACCCGGAGGCCAGCAGGCTGATCCCGGCGCCGTAGGAGACGCCGCCCATGCCGATGCGATCGGGGTCGGCGAGGGTGTGGGCGAGCGCCCAGTCGATGACCTTGGACGCGTCGGCGATGTCCGGCGGCCCGGCCGTCTCGATCTCGCCGCCGGACTGCCAGAACCCGCGGGCGTTGTAACCGACCACGACATATCCGGACTCGGCCAACTTCTTGGCCTGGGCGATGTATTCGATCTGCGGCATGCCCCAGCTGGTGGGCAGCACGATCAGCGGGTAGCGGCGGCTGCCGTCCGCGTCGCCCGGGGTGAAGACGTTGGCGGCCAGCTTGGTGCCGCCGTCACCGGGGATGTCGACGAACTTCACCGTGGCCCCGGAGAGGGCCTGGGTGCCGGCCGGGGCGGTGGGCGCCGCCTGGGCGGCGGCTGGGGCGACGCCGAGCGCGGCACCGGCCAGCAGGGCCGCCGAGACGGCGGCCGCGGCCGTGGCGCGCAGAGGTATGCGGGCGTGGGTCACTGTCGCTCCTGACATGGATGCCGTGGGGGGCATGGTGGTACTGCGGTGCGATGTGACCTGACGGTAACCTCAGGACTTACCGCGGGTAATAGCTCGGTAAGTTACGCCTGGGTAACGATGGGGGTGGGGCGGGTTGCGGCGGCCGCGGATCCGTCGCGGGGGGCGGAGTGGACCGGTGAAGGAACCGTCGCGGGGCGTGGCCCGGCGCGGGTCAATCGCCCTTGCCGGCGCGCCGCGACGGCGGGGTGAGGGACGTCGCGGTCTTGGTGACGTCTGCGACCACCTCCACCACATCCGGCCCGTACGCCTGGGAGTTGCTGACCTTCAGCAGCAGGCAGAACGACCCGTCCGCCCCGTACTTGCGCGCCAGCCGGGCCCGGTTGCGCACCAGATGGCGGATCGCCGCGCGGTGGGTGACCGGCCGCTGCCCCGCCGCCAGGAAGACCGGCCGGCCGCCCTCGCCGCCCGTCAGCCGGGCCACCAGCACATGCTCGACCGCGCCCGGCTCGGCCCGGTACGCCGTGCCGCCGATGGTCAGCGTGCCGCGGTCCGCACCCGTCTCGTCGCCCGGATGCACCGCCACCCCCGGCAGCAGGTTCGCCATGTGGGAGGCCAGGCGGCGGTGCGCCGTCGGATCGCCGACGCAGAACTCCGTACGCGCGCCGAAGCCCTGCAATCCGGTGTCGTGCGGCGCTATCTCGGCGTGCGCCCCGCAGTTCTCCACGACCGCCGCGAGGCCCAGGAGCGCCAGCGCGTCATGGCGCGGGATGCTCCAGTGCGCCGAGGCACTGTCCCGGTGGGTGACCAGCACGCACTCCGAGCCGTCCGGCAGGCCGAAGAACCGCTGCTCGCGGGTCCGGCCCCGGCGCGCGGCGGCGGCCCGCACGGCCCATCCGAGGGCCAGGCCCACGACCAGGGCCGCGGCGGAGGCGATCAGGTCCTGCACGGTGTCAGTCATGGCCGGGCATGGTAGCGGTGATGCGGGTGTGCGTTCGAGCGGCGGGTGGTTTGGCGGTGGTTTGGTGGTGGTTCGGCGGCTGGTCCGGCGGGGTCCGGCAGGCGGGGGGGGGGAGTGGGACCCGTACGGGCGTAACTCCCGGTCGCGCTGGGGCGCGTGTCAGTGCGCCCCTGTCGGATCCGGTGGTGCGGCGAGTATTCTCCGGCCCTCCGGGTCGTCACGCCGTTCATATGGAGGTATGCATGGCACGCGCCGCGCGCGCAACCGCACCCACGGCAGCCCTCGCACGGCGGGTGCCCGTGCCCGCACGGCGGCGGCTGCCCGTACTCGCCGCGACGACCCTGCTGGTCGCGGGCCTCGGCGCCGTACCGGCCACGGCGACCGCGGCGCCGTCCGCCACGGCTGCGTCCGTCACGGAGGCGTCAGCCTCGGCACCGTCGGCCTTGGCCACCGCCACCCCGCCCAAGACCCCGGTCGCCGCGGGCTACGGCGGCGCCGTCTCCAGCGTCGACCCCGACGCGTCGGCCGCCGGGATCGAGGTGCTGCGGCGCGGCGGGAACGCGGTGGACGCGGCGGTGGCGACCGCCGCCGCGCTCGGCGTCACCGAGCCGTACTCCGCGGGCGTCGGCGGCGGCGGATACTTCGTCTACTACAACGCGAAGCACCGCAAGGTGTTCACCATCGACGGCCGCGAGACCGCGCCGCTGAGCGCGGACCGGAACCTCTTCCTCGGCGCGGACGGCAAGCCGATCCCGTTCGACCAGGCCGTCACCAGCGGACTGGGCGTCGGCACCCCCGGCACCCCGGCGACCTGGGCCCGCGCCCTCGACGCCTGGGGCACCCGTTCGCTCGCGCACGTCCTGCGCCCCGCCGAGCGGCTCGCCCGGCACGGCTTCACCGTCGACGCCACCTTCCGCCAGCAGACCGCCGACAACCAGGCCCGCTTCGCCGACTTCCCGGCCAGCGCCGAACTCTTCCTGCCCGGCGGCGACCTGCCCAAGGTCGGCTCCACCTTCAAGAACCCCGACCTGGCCCGCACCTACGCCCTGCTCGCGAAGAAGGGCGCGGCCGCCGTCTACAAGGGCGAGCTGGGCCGCGACATCATCACCACGGTCCAGCACCCGCCGGTACGCCCCGGCGCCACCCGCGTCGTACGCCCCGGTGACCTGACGGCGAAGGACCTGCGTGCGTACGAGACGAAGCGGCAGGCGCCCACCAGGACGTCATACCGCGGACTCGACGTGTACGGCATGGCGCCCTCCTCCTCGGGCGGGACGACGGTCGCCGAGGCGCTCAACATCCTCGAGCGCACCGACCTGTCGAAGCTGAGCGCGCGGCAGTACCTGCACCGCTACATCGAGGCGAGCCGGGTCGCGTTCGCCGACCGCGGCCGCTGGGTCGGCGACCCGGCGTTCGAGGACGTCCCCACCCGGGGGCTGCTCTCGCAGCGGTTCGCGGACTCCCGCGCGTGCCTGATCAAGGACGACGCGGTGCTGGCCAGCCCGGTCGCGCCCGGCGACCCGGCCGCGCCGAACGGCGCCTGCGGCGCCTCGGGCACCGCCGCCCCCACCACCTACGAGGGCGAGAACACCACGCATCTGACGGTCGCCGACAAGTGGGGCAACGTCGTCGCCTACACCCTCACCATCGAGCAGACCGGCGGCAGCGGCATCACCGTGCCCGGCCGCGGCTTCCTGCTCAACAACGAGCTGACCGACTTCTCCTTCGCCCCCGCCAACCCGGCCGTGCACGACCCCAACCTGCCCGGCCCCGGCAAGCGGCCGCGCTCCTCGATGTCGCCCACGATCGTCCTCGACGACGGCCGCCCGGTCCTCGCGCTCGGCTCGCCCGGCGGTTCGACGATCATCACCACCGTGCTGCAGACGCTGACCGGTCACCTGGACCGCGGGCTGCCGTTGGTCGACGCGATCGCCGCGCCGCGCGCCAGCCAGCGCAACGCGGCCACGACGGACCTGGAACCCGGCCTGTGGAACAGCCCGCTCCGCTCCCAACTGGAGGCGCTGGGGCACACGTTCAAGCAGAACCCGGAGATCGGGGCGGCCACGGGGGTGCAGCGCCTGCCCGACGGCCGCTGGCTGGCGGCGGCGGAGACGGTACGCCGGGGCGGCGGCTCGGCGATGGTGGTCCGACCGGCGGGGGACGCGCGGTGAGGGCGTATGCGCGGTGAGGGTGCACAAGGCGGTGAACGCACGCACTGAATGAGGGTGCGCACTCCATGAGGGCGCGCACGCGGTGACGGCGCGCACGCGCTGAAGGAGGGCGCACACCGGCAAGAACCGGACATGGCGCGATTCGTCCTGGTGTGCGCGTCCGGAAAAGCGCCCGTAGCACAGCGGTGCCCCGTTCTGTAACACGTCCGAGGTCCAATGCCTGCGCACCGTGGCCGTCCGGCTACGGGGGAGGAGCGGAGATGGTGGACGGCCAACTCCCGGCGGCGGAGACTGATTTCGCACGGTACCTGCGGGCGCTGACCGGCCGGCTGGACCCGGGCGCGGGCTGGTACGGCGTGTTCGCGCGGCGCGACCCGGACGGGATACGGGCCTGCCTGGACGGCAACGAGGTGCCGCCCTGGGACGTGGTGCGGGCGCTGCTCCAGGACCTGTCCGCCCGGTGCGGTACGGACGTCGCCCGCCAGGCGGCCGACCGGGCCGCGGCCCTGTACCGGGCGGCCGTCGCCACCCACGACGCCCGCCCCGGAGCGGTCGAGGACCTCCGCAACCGGCTGCGGCTGATGGTCCGCGAACAGCGGTACGCGACCCGGCGCGAGGGGGACCTGACGGAGGCGCTGCATACGACGCCTCCCGGTGAGGCCGCCTCCGGCCTCACCGCCGAACTCGCCTGGGCCCGCGACGACCGCCAACGCGCCATGGCCCGCTGCGAGGAACTGGCGGCCCGCCTGGCCGCGCTCGGGGCTGATCCGCGCGGCGGCGCGGTGCCGGCAGCCGCAGCGGACCCGCGCGGGGGTGGAACACCGGGAGTCGTAAACGATCCGCGCGGGGGCGGCGCGGTGCCGGGAGCGGCGGCCGATCCGCACGGGGGCGGGGCCTCGGAGTCCGCGGACGGGGCGGGGCCGAGCCCGGCGGATGCCCGCCCGGCCCCCGCCACCGAGCCCGCACCCGAGAGCGCATACGCACCCATGCCCGAGAGTGCACACGCGCCCATGCCCGCGAGCGAACCGGCACTCGCGCCCGCGAGCGCATCCGCATCCGCTCCGGCCCGGCGGCGGCCGCGGGGCGCGCGTTTCGCCGGGGTCGAGGTCGCGGAGACCGACACCGCGACCGCCCCGCCGCCTGTCCCGCAGGCGGTCTCGCCAGGTGCCGGTACGCCGCGCGGCGCGCGCTTCGCCGGGGCGGCGGGTGATGGCGGCCCCGGCGGCGGACGCCGTAGACGCGGCAAGGCGGCGAAGGCGACCGAGGCGGCCACGGCGGCGGCAGCGGCGAACGGGGCGGGAACGGTGGCCGACGGCGCCGACCCGGAGCGGATCGCGGCGGCACGGTACGCGGCGGAGGAGGCCGTGGCCCGGCTCGCGCGGCTGCGGGCGGAACACCGAAGCGGCGAGGCGCACGAGCTGCTCTGCGCGGCCGCCGCCTGGCCCGCCGAGCGCCTGCCGTTACTCGCCGCCCGACTCGAACACGCCGGCCTCGCCGCCGATGTCGCGACCCTGCTGTGGGAGGCCGCCTGCCTGCCGCCCGCCGCACTGGCCGCGGCCGCCGCTGCCCTGACAGCCCAGGGCCGCGCCCGCGACTGCGCCCAACTGCTCCGGCAGAGCGTCGCCCGCCCGGTCGCCGAGGTGGCCCAGACGGCCATGGCGCTGCGCGCGGCGGGGCAGACCCCGGAGGCGGACTTCCTACTGGAGGCGCTGGTCCGTGCCCGCACCCCAGAAGAATCCGCCCACGCGGCGGCCGACGCCCCCGATCAACTGATCCCCCTCCTGCTGTCCGCCGCCCGGAAAGTCTCCTCCGGAAGACACCACGACCTGGCCCACGCGCTACGCGTCGCGGGCCTGGGGTGACGAAGAGTCGACGTACGCGACGGGAAGCAGCTCCGGGCGCTTGGCCGTGCGGCCCTCGCCGGAGGAGCGGCCGCGCAGGCGTCTGCCCAGCCAGGGGCCGAGGAAGGTCGCGGCCCAGCGCAGCTCGGCGGGTGCGGCGCGCCAGCCGGTGGGCGCGGGGGTGGGCGGGGGCGGTAGGGGGCGGGTCCAGGCGTCGCTGCTGCCGGGCAGCCGCAGGGCGTGGGCGACGGCGGCGGCGATCCGTTCGTGCCCGAGCGGGCTGGCGTGGAGCCGGTCCTGGCTCCACAGCCGGGGATCGCCGACCACGGCGTGGTGGGCGGTCTCGGCGACGGTGACGCCGTGCCGGCCGGCCGCCGCGCGGATGCGGTGGTTGAGGGCGGTGACGCGGGGGCCGATCGGGCGGGCGAGCGGGGTGATCCGCGCGGCGTCGGGGAAGGTCACGGTCGCCACATGGGCGCCCTGGGCGGTGAGTTCGGCGAACATCGCCTCCAGATGGCCGGCCACCTCGTCGGCGTCGAATCGCGGCCGGAGCAGGTCGTTGACCCCCGCGACGACGGTGGCCAGATCGGGGCGCAGAGCGAGGGCCGGGCCGAGCTGTTCGGCGCGGACCTGGGCCGCGACGCGCCCGCGTACGGCCAGGTTTGCGTAGCGGACATCGGGGGCGAGCGCCGCGAGCCGCTCGGCCAGGCGGTCGGCCCAGCCGCGCAGGCCCACCGTGTCGTCCCCGTCGCCGAGCCCCTCGGTCTGGCTGTCGCCCAGGGCCACGTACCGCACGAACTCACCGGCCGGCATGGGCCGCCCGCCTCTCCCGCAGGGTCGCGGCGCTGCGGCGGCACCAGTCCCGGTTGCCCTGCTCGAAGGCGAGGCCGCGCAGGCAGGTGAGGTAGGGGCCGACCCGTTCGCCGGTGCGCAGGAACGCCTCCTCGCTCCGGTCCCCCCGCATCTGCCGCAGCAGCGTGTCGAACAGCTCGATCTTGGCTTCGGCGAAGGCGGCCCGCTCCATGAGGTGCGCGATCACCTCGTCGGTGTCGACATGGTCGACGGCCTGGACCTTGACGAGCAGGTCATCGCGGATGAAGGACGGTTTGGCGGCGGTGGACGCGAACCGCTCCAGCTCGGCGAGGCCGGCCTCGGTGACCCTGAAGACGCGCTTGTTGGGACGGGTGTCCTGGACCACCTCCCGCCCCGCCACCAGCCCTTCCCCCTCCAGCCTGGCCAGCTCGGCGTAGAGCTGCTGGGGCAGGGCGTGCCAGAAGTTCGCCACACCCATGTCGAACGCCTTGGCCAGCTGGTATCCGCTGAGCTGCTCGTCCAGCAGTGCCGCCAGCACGGCGTGCCGCAACGCCATCGCCGGTGCCTCCTCGCCTCTGTGCCGTCTCTGCCCGCCGGGCCGTCCCGTCTCTGTCCGCCGGGCCGACCCTCATGGTACTACTCAAGAAAGTGACTAGTCAGATTCTTGAGTAGTACACATCGAGGAGGAGTCGAGGAGTCATGGGGACCGCAGACCGCTTCCGTGCCGCCGTCGAAGGCCGCGACCTCGCCGCCCTGGAGGACCTGTTCACGGAGGACATCCGCTTCTACAGCCCAGTGAAGTTCACGCCCTTCGAGGGCAGGCCGATGGTGCTGGGCCTCTTCGGCGTGCTGCTGCGCACCTTCGAGGGGTTCCGCTACGTCGGGTACTTCGACGGCGTGGCCGAGACCGGCGCCGACGGCTCCGAGGCCCCGTCGGCCGCCCTGCTGTTCCGGGCCGCCGTCAACGGGAAGCAGATCCACGGCATCGACCTGCTGCACTTCGACGAGTCGGGCAGGATCAAGGAGTTCACGGTGATGGTGCGGCCGCAGTCGGCGGTGCACGCCCTGGGTGAGGCGGTCCTCGCCGGCCTGGTCGCCGACGGGCTGGTGCCCGCCCCGGCCGATCGCTAGCAACGGAACGGGCCCGCCGATCGCCCGCGGGCCCGCGATCGCCCACCGGGGCGCCCCGGGGCGCGCGGCGCGAGACGCGCTGCCGGAAACGTGATCGGCTTCGTTGCTTAACGCGGGCGGTCTTGTCACCGTGGAGGCCGGGTCGTACGTTCTCCATCTACGCCCGGTGTCTACGTGCGTAGATGCTTCTGACGTGCAGTCAAAGGAGCCGCTCATGGCCAAGATTGTCCGTGCAGCCCTGGTCCAGGCCACCTGGACCGGTGATACCGAGTCGATGATCGCGAAGCATGAGGCGCACGCCCGCGCGGCGGCCGCGCAGGGTGCCCAGGTGATCGGGTTCCAAGAGGTCTTCAACGCCCCGTACTTCTGCCAGGTGCAGGAACCCGAGCACTACCGCTGGGCCGAACCCGTGCCCGACGGCCCGACCGTGCGCCGGATGCGGGAGCTGGCCCGCGAGACCGGCATGGTCGTCGTCGTGCCGGTCTTCGAGATCGAGCAGTCAGGCTTCTACTACAACACCGCCGCCGTCATCGACGCCGACGGCAGCTACCTCGGCAAGTACCGCAAGCACCACATCCCGCAGGTGAAGGGCTTCTGGGAGAAGTATTACTTCAAACCCGGGAACGCGGGCTGGCCCGTCTTCGACACCGCCGTCGGCAAGGTCGGCGTCTACATCTGCTACGACCGGCACTTCCCCGAGGGCTGGCGGCAGCTCGGCCTCGGCGGCGCCCAGCTCGTGTACAACCCGTCCGCCACCTCCCGCGGCCTGTCGGCCTACCTGTGGCAGCTGGAGCAGCCCGCCGCCGCCGTCGCCAACGAGTACTTCATCGCCGCGATCAACCGCGTCGGCCAGGAGGAGTACGGCGACAACGACTTCTACGGAACCTCGTACTTCGTCGATCCGCGGGGGCAGTTCGTCGGCGACGTCGCCAGCGACAAGGAGGAGGAGCTGGTCGTCCGCGACCTCGACTTCGGGCTGATCGACGAGGTCCGGCAGCAGTGGGCGTTCTACCGCGACCGCCGGCCCGACGCGTACGAGGGGCTGGTGCGGCCATGAGCGACACTCACGCCGCGCTCCACCTGCGGCACCGCGCCGTCGCCCCCGACTGGCTCGCCCTCTACTACCGCGAGCCCATCGAGCTCACGCACGGCGAGGGCCGCCACGTCTGGGACGCCGACGGAAAGCGCTACCTCGACTTCTTCGGCGGCATCCTCACCACCATGACCGCCCACGCCCTGCCCGAGGTCACCAAGGCCGTCGCGGAGCAGGCCGGCCGCATCATCCACTCCTCGACCCTCTACCTCAACCGGCCCATGGTCGAGCTGGCCGAACGCGTCGCCCGGCTCTCCGGCATCCCCGACGCGCGCGTCTTCTTCACCACCTCCGGCACCGAGGCCAACGACACCGCCCTGCTGCTCGCCACCACCTACCGCCGCTCCAACCAGGTCCTGGCGATGCGCAACAGCTACCACGGCAGGTCCTTCTCGGCCGTCGGCGTCACCGGAAACCGCTCCTGGTCGCCCACCAGCCTCTCACCGCTCCAGACGCTGTACGTACACGGCGGGGTGCGCGGCCGCGGCCCGTTCGCGGCGCTGTCCGACAGCGAGTTCATCGACGCGTGCGTCGCCGACCTGGAGGACGTCCTCGGCCAGGCCCATGGCAACGTCGCCGCCCTCATCGCCGAGCCGGTCCAGGGCGTCGGCGGGTTCACCGCCCCGCCCGACGGGCTGTACGCGGCCTTCCGCGAGGTCCTCGACCGGCACGGCATCCTGTGGATCACCGACGAGGTGCAGACCGGCTGGGGCAGGACCGGCGAGTACTTCTGGGGCTGGCAGGCCCACGCCGCCGCCGGGCCGCCCGACATGCTCACCTTCGCCAAGGGCATCGGCAACGGCATGTCCATCGGCGGTGTCGTGGCCCGCGCCGAGGTCATGAACTGCCTGGACGCCAACTCCATCTCCACCTTCGGTGGCAGCCCCGTCACCATGGCCGCCGGGCTCGCCAACCTCGCGTACCTCCTGGAGAACGACCTCCAGGGCAACGCCCGCCGGGTCGGGGGACTGCTCCTCGAACGGCTGCGGGCCGCCAGCGCGGGCAACGACGCCGTACGGGAGGTGCGCGGCCGCGGCCTGATGATCGCGATCGAACTGGTCGAGCGCGACGGATCGCCGTCGCCGAACGCCGCCACCGCCGCCCTCGAATCCGCCCGGGAGAACGGCCTGCTCGTCGGCAAGGGCGGCCTGGCGGGCAACACCCTGCGCATCGCCCCACCGCTCTCCCTCACCGTCCGGGAGGCGGAGGAGGGCGCGGCCATCCTCGAAACCGCCCTGCGCCAGGCCCAGGACACGATCGCGGGGAAGGAGCCGTCATGACCCGTACCGTCATCCGCGGCGGACTCGTCATCACCGCCGCCGACGAGGTGCACGCCGACGTCCTGATCGAGGACGGGCGCGTCGCCGCGCTCGCCGCGCAGGGCAGCGCGTACGCCGAAGGCTGGACCGCCGACCGCACGATCGACGCCACCGGCCACTACGTCATCCCGGGCGGCGTCGACGCGCACACCCACATGGAGCTGCCGTTCGGCGGCACCTTCGCCTCCGACACCTTCGAGACCGGAACCCGCGCCGCCGCCTGGGGCGGCACCACGACCATCGTGGACTTCGCCGTCCAGTCGGTGGGCCGCTCCCTGCGCGAGGGCCTGGACGCCTGGCAGGCGAAGGCGGACGGCAAGTGCGCCGTCGACTACGCCTTCCACATGATCCTGTCCGACGTCACCGAGGACTCCCTCAAGGAGATGGACGCCCTCATAGGCGAAGGAATCTCCTCGTTCAAGCTGTTCATGGCCTACCCAGGGGTCTTCTACAGCGACGACGGGCAGATCCTGCGCGCCATGCAGCGCTCCGCCGCCAACGGCGGGCTGATCATGATGCACGCCGAGAACGGCATCGCCATCGACGTACTCGTCGAACAGGCCCTCGCGGCGGGCCGCACCGCCCCCCGCCACCACGGCGAGGTCCGCAAGGCGCTGCTGGAGGCCGAGGCCACCCACCGCGCCATCCAGCTCGCGCGGGTGGCGGGCGCGCCCCTGTACGTCGTGCACGTCTCGGCGGAGGAGGCCGTCGCCGAGCTGGCCGCCGCCCGCGACAAGGGGCTGCCCGTCTTCGGCGAGACCTGCCCGCAGTACCTGTTCCTGTCCACCGACAACCTGGCCGAGCCGGACTTCGAGGGCGCCAAGTACGTGTGCTCCACACCGCTGCGGCCCCGCGAGCACCAGGCCGCGCTCTGGCGGGGCCTGCGCACCAACGACCTCCAGGTGGTCTCCACCGACCACTGCCCCTTCTGCTTCACCGGCCAGAAGGAGCTGGGCCGCGGCGACTTCTCCAAGATCCCCAACGGGCTCCCCGGCGTGGAGAACCGGATGGACCTGCTGCACCAGGCCGTGGTCGACGGGCACCTCACGCGCCGCCGCTGGATCGAGACCGCCTGCGCCACCCCCGCCCGGATGTTCGGCCTCTACCCGAAGAAGGGCACCATCGCCCCCGGCTCGGACGCCGACATCGTCATCTACGACCCGAACGCCCAGCAGACCCTGTCCGCCGACACCCACCACATGAACGTCGACTACTCGGCGTACGAGGGCAAACGGGTCACCGGGCAGGTCGTCACGGTGCTGTCGCGCGGCGAAACCGTCATCGACCGGAGACAGTTCACCGGGCGGGCGGGACACGGCCGCTTCGTCCCTCGCGACACCTGCCAGTACCTCAGCTGACCCCGGGAGTGAGTGATGGACTTCGGACTCGTCCTGCAGACCGACCCGCCCGCGTCGGCCCTCGTCGGACTGATGCGGCGCGCCGAACGCAACGGCTTCCGCTACGGCTGGACCTTCGACTCGGCCGTCCTGTGGCAGGAGCCCTTCGTCATCTACAGCCGCGTCCTGGAACACACCGAGCGGCTGATCGTCGGCCCGATGGTCACCAACCCCGGCACGCGCACCTGGGAGGTCACCGCCTCCACCTTCGCCACCCTGAACGACATGTACGGCAACCGCACGGTGTGCGGCATCGGCCGCGGCGACTCCGCGATGCGCGTGGCGGGCCGCAGACCCAACACCCTGGCCCGGCTGGGGCAGGCCATCGACGCCATCCGCGACCTGGCGGAGGGCCGCGAGGCGGTCGTGGACGGCACCACCCTGCGCCTGCCGTGGGTCAAGGAGGGCAGCCTGCCGGTGTGGATGGCGGCCTACGGGCCGAAAGCGCTCGCACTGGCCGGGCAGAAGGCCGACGGCTTCATCCTCCAGCTCGCCGACCCGTTCCTGACGGAGTGGATGGTCAGGGCCGTCCGCACCGCCGCCGCCGAGGCGGGCCGCGACCCCGACGCGCTCACCATCTGCGTCGCCGCGCCCGCCTACGTCGGCGACGACCTCGCCCGCGCGCGCGAGCAGTGCCGATGGTTCGGCGGCATGGTCGGCAACCACGTCGCCGACCTGGTCACACGGTATGGCGAGCACTCCGGCGCCGTACCCGAGGAGCTGACCGAGTACATCAAGCAGCGCACGGGCTACGACTACAGCCACCACGGGCGTGCCGGGAACCCCGACACCGCCTTCGTCCCCGACGACATCGTCGACCGCTTCTGCCTCCTGGGCCCGGTCGAGGCGCACATCGAGAAGCTGCGGCGGCTGGCAGACCTGGGCGTGGACCAGTTCGCGGTCTACGCCATGCACGACGCGAAGGAGGCGACGATCGACGCGTACGGACAGCGGGTGATCCCCGCGCTGTCCGGCTGACCGCTCAGCGTCCGGTGCGACCGCCGCCCGTACCGCCGCCGCCCTCGCCGCCCGTACCGTCGTCGCCGTCCGGTCGCCGCGCGTGCGGCGGGGGCGGCCACTCCTGGACGCCGCCACTCGGCGCGAGCCGGGTCACGGCGGTGGCGAGCAGACCGCACACGTACGCGATCTCCAGGTGGGTGCGGTTGCGCTCGGTGACGACCGCGGACAGCAGTAGAGCGGTCATCGCCGCCGCCCCGTTGAACGCCTGGAGGATCAGCATCTGGGCCGGCAGCGCGTGGTCCTTGAACGGGCCCGCGTCGTCGGCCGCCGCCGAGATCGTCACCACGGAGACGACCAAGGTGCACGGCGCGGCCCCGGTCTGCTGGAAGCGGAACGCCGCCCAGATCAGCAACGGGAAGGCCAGGAAGAGCAGGTTGACGTCGGTCCGGGTGGCCACCACGGTCACCGCCGTCGTACCGCACACCAGCGCCGCCGCCTCCGCCCAGCGGTACGCGGACATCATCCGCAGCGGCCACGCGGCGCGCGCGACCAGCAGGACCGGGGCGACCACGAGCACCCCCATCGCGTCGCCCGTCCACCACACCGACCACGTCGGCCAGAAGTCGCCCCCGCCGATCGCGTCGGCCGCCGCCAGCACCGCCGTGCCCACGGTCGCGCTGACCAGCATCGCCGGGAGGGCGGCGAGGAACACCAGCGCCAGCGCGTCCCGCAGCCGGTCCATCTCGGTGCGGAAGCCCGCCCGGCGCAGCAGCAGCCAGGCGCAGACCGGGGCGAGGGTGTTCCCCGCCACGATGCCGAGCACGGCGAGCGCCGACGGGCCGATCGTGACGTTGACCAGGAACGCGCCGAGCGCGATGCCCGGGCCCGCGCGCAGCCCCCACCACAGCAGGCAGACCACCGCGATGCCGGTCGGCGGCCACAGCGGTGTCACCTGCCCCCGGACCAGTTCCTGCAGCAGCCCCACCTTCGCCGACCCGTAGTAGGCCCCGGCGATGACGCAGGTCCGCAGGGCCTCGGCCGGGTAGCGGGGGAGCGGTCGGTTGAACGCCATGGCAGTCATCAGACAACGAGCTGGCGGCGCGTCTTCGACGACACGCGCGGTCGGCGCCCAGGCCCGCCGTACGTGGGCAGCCCGCCCTACCCGGCCGTCTGTCCTACCCGGCCGTCCGCCCCACCTGGTCGTCCGCCCCATCCGGGCACCCCGTCCTACCCGGGCCTCCCGTCGTACCGGAGCACGACGACCGCGGCGTCGTCGTCGTGGCCGGTCAGATCGGCGACCCTGAGGACCTCCGAGGCGAGCACGTCCGGGTCGGCGTCGAAGCCGGCTCCGACCAGCTTGGCGACCGCCTCCAGTCCGCGCTCGATCGGGAACTCCGGGCCCTCCACCACCCCGTCGGTCAGCAGGACGAACGCGCCCTGCGCCGTCAGCGGATGCCGGGTCACCGGGTACTCCTCGCCGGGGAACATGCCCAGCGGCAGCCCGCCCGCGTCCAGCACGATGTCCGAACGGCCGTCGGCGTCCGCCCAGACCGCCGGGACATGCCCGGCGCGGGCGTCCGCCAGCTCGCCGGCCGCCGCGTCGAAGCGGAGGAACGAGCACGTCACGAACAGCCCGCAGGCCATGGTCACCAGCAGGTCGTTGACCCGGGCCAGCACCGCGCCCGGATCGGTGGTGGTCCCGCCCGCGACGGCGCGCAGCGCGGTACGGACCTGCCCGACGAAGGCCGCCGCCTCGGCGTCGTGCCCCTGCACATCCCCGATGGCGACACCGAACGTCCCGTCCCCCATGGTGAAGGCGTCGTACCAGTCGCCGCCGATGTCCAGCCCCCGCCGGGCGGGCACGTACCGGGCCGAGGTCCGCAGGCCCGGCACCTGCGGCAGCTCGGACGGGAGCATCAGGCGCTGGAGGGCCGTGGCCAGCTCCACGCGCGCCTGCTGCAGCTTGATGCCGTCCAGCACGTCACCGGTGAGCTTGACGAGGGTGTCCAGCAGTTCCTCGCCGCTCGGGGCCTGGGACCTGGTGAAGCGGAGTCGGCTCATCACGCACGCTCCGGGGTGCCGCTCCGAAGGAGACCTCTACGCCACGTTACGCCCCCTGGCCTCCGTCGCGCCGACGGCGAGATCATCAAGACGGCGAGATCACCAAGACCCATCGGCACGGATCCGCTCGCGGGCGACAGGAGCCAGATGACAGCGTTCACCACCCGGCCGACCCTCCAGGGCACCTTCGGCATGGCCTCCTCCACCCACTGGCTGGCCTCCCAGACCGCGCTCGCCGTGCTGGAGGACGGCGGCAACGCCTACGACGCCGCCGTCGCCGCGGGATTCGTCCTGCACGTCGTGGAACCGCACCTCAACGGCCCGGCCGGCGAGGTGCCCCTGCTCCTGGCGCCCGCCGGCGGCCCGGTCCGGGTCCTGTGCGGCCAGGGCCCGGCCCCGGCCGGTGCCACCATCGCGCACTACACCTCGCTCGGCCTCGACCTCGTGCCCGGCACCGGCCCGCTGGCCGCCGCCGTACCCGGCGCCTTCGACGCCTGGATGGTGCTGCTGCGCGACCACGGCACCCGGCGCCTCGCCGACGTGCTGCGCTACGCCATCGGCTACGCGGAGTCCGGCCATCCGCCGGTGGCGCGCCTCGGCGAGACCGTCGCCACCGTCCGTGAGCTGTTCACGGCCGAGTGGACCAGCTCCGCCGCCGTCTACCTCCCCGGCGGGCGGCCGCCGGCGCCGGGCCGCCTGTTCACCAACCCCGCGCTCGCCGCCACCTGGCGCCGCCTGCTGGCCGAGGCCGAGGCCGCGGGCAGCGGCCGCGAGCGGCAGATCGACGCCGCGCGCCGCGTATGGCGGGAGGGCTTCATCGCCGAGGCGCTCGCCGCGGCCGCCGCCCGCCCCACCATGGACACCAGCGGGAGGCGCCACACCGGCACCCTCACCGGCGACGACCTGGCCGCCTTCGAGGCCACCTACGAGACCCCGGTGACGTACGACTGGCACGGCTGGACCGTCTGCAAGGCCGGCCCCTGGACCCAGGGCCCGGCCTTCCTCCAGCAACTGGCCCTCCTCCCCGACGGCCTCGACCGCCTCCACGGCACCCCCGCCTACGTCCACACCCTCATCGAGGGCACCAAGCTCGCGATGGCCGACCGCGAGGCGTGGTACGGCGACACCGCCGACGTCCCCCTGAACGCCCTGCTGTCGCCCGAGTACAACGCCGCCCGCCGCGCCCTGATCGGGGCCACGGCCTCGTACGAGCTGCGGCCGGGCAGCCCCGAGGGCCGCACCCCCGTTCTCAGCCCGCACGCCACAGCCGCCGCCTGCGGCGCGGTGCCCGTCGGGCCGCCGGACGCCGCACCCCCGGGCGCCGGCGAGCCGACCACCTCCGGGAACGGCGCCACCCGGGGCGACACCTGCCACCTCGACGTGGTCGACCGCTGGGGCAACATGGTCTCCGCCACGCCCAGCGGCGGCTGGCTCCAGTCCAATCCCGTCGTCCCCGAACTGGGCTTCCCGCTCGGCACCCGGCTCCAGATGGCCTGGCTGACCCCCGGCCTGCCCGGCTCCCTCACCCCCGGCCGCCGCCCCCGCACCACCCTCAGCCCCTCCCTCGCCCTGCGCGACGGAGTGCCGGTGCTGGCCTTCGGCACCCCCGGCGGCGATCAGCAGGACCAGTGGCAGGTGCACTTCTTCCTGGCCGTCGCACTGGCCGCCGCACGCGGCGGGCCGGAGCGCGGCGGCCTGCCGCTTCAGGCCGCCATCGACGCCCCCAACTGGCACACCGACGCCTTCCCCAGCTCCTTCTACCCGCGCGGGACCCGGCCCGGGGCCGTCACCGTCGAGGCGCGCATCGGCCAGGAGACCATCGCGGAGCTGAGGCGGCGCGGACACCGGGTGACCGTGGGCGACCCCTGGTCGGAGGGCAGGCTGTGCGCCGTGTCCCGCGACCCGGAGACCGGCGTCCTGTCGGCGGGCGCCAATCCGCGCGGGATGCAGGGGTACGCGGTCGGGAGGTGACAGCCCGCCGCGGTCGGGAGGTCACAGTCCGCCGCGGTCGGGAGGCGACAGCCCGCCGCCGTCAGGAGGCGACAGCCCGCCGTTCACGCGCGGGACACCGTGCCGCCCCCGCGGGGATCCCTGTTGTCGGAGGGGCATGGTTCCATGGGGGGATGATCGATGCATTCCTCACTGGTGACCTGTCCGAGGTCGAGGAGGCGATCCGCAAGGCGGCCGCCGCCGAGATCCTGCCGCGGTTCCGGCAACTCGCCGACCACGAGATCGTCGAGAAGAAGGGCCCCCACGACCTGGTCACCGTCGCCGACCGGCTCGCCGAGGAGCACCTCACCGCCGCGCTCACGGCCCTGCTGCCCGGCTCCGCCGTGGTCGGCGAGGAGGCCGTGCACGCCGACCCCGGCGTGCTGGCGGCGCTGAGCGGGGACGCGCCGGTGTGGATCGTCGATCCGGTCGACGGCACCCGGCAGTTCGTGCACGGCGATCCCGGCTTCGCCACGCTGGTGGCACTCGCCCACCACGGCGAACTGCTCGCCTCCTGGACGTACGCGCCCGCGCTGGACCTCATGGCCGTCGCCCGCCGCGGCCGGGGCGCGTGGCTGGGCGGCGAGCGGTTGCACCCCGGCTCCCCGGCGCCCGGCAAGGTCCTCGAAGTCGCCATATCCCACTTCGACTTCACCGACGACGACGAGAAGCGGTCCCTGACCGGGCTGGAGACCCCGGGCGTCTCGACCCGGCCGTGCGGCTCGGCCGGACTGGAATATCTGCACGTCGCCCGCGGCGAGATGGACGCCGTCGCCTTCACCTGGGAGAACGCCTGGGACCACGCCGCCGGGCTGCTGCTGGTCGCCGAGGCGGGCGGCTTCAGCGCCACCATCGCTGGCGAACCCTTCCGCATCGCGGGCGGCAACGCGCTGCCCTTCACCGCGGCGCGTGACGAGGCGACCGCGCGGCATATCCTGGCCCTGCTGTCGGGCGCGCACTGAGGGCCGCGCACATCTCCACACGGTCCGCGGGGCGCGCACGGCCCGGCGGCGCCAGCAGGCGACCCGCAACGGCGAGGAGGACTGTCACGTGCCGTCGATGCTCGACGTGGTGGTGGTGGGTGCCGGGCCGAACGGACTGACCGCGGCCGCCGAACTCGCCCGGCGCGGCCTGGCCGTGGAGGTCTTCGAGGCCGCGGACGGGATCGGCGGCGGCGCCCGCACCGAGGAGCTCACCCTCCCCGGCTTCCGGCACGACCCCTGCTCCGCCGTGCATCCGCTCGGCGTGGGCTCGCCCGCGTTCCGGGCGATGCCGCTCGCCCGGCACGGACTGGAGTGGCTGCACCCCGAGCTGCCGCTGGCCCACCCGTTCCCGGACGGTACGGCCGCCATCCTCGCCCGCTCCGTGGGGGAGACCGCCTCCTCCCTCGGCGCGCGCGACGCGGGCGCCTACCGCCGGCTCCTGGCCCCCTTCCACGGCCGCTGGGACACCCTCGCCGCCGACTTCCTGCGCACCCAGTGGCTCGGGCTGCCCCGTGACCCCGTCACCTGGGCCCGCTTCGGCCTCAACGCCGTCCAGCCCGCCGCCCTCATCGCCGCCACCCGCTTCCGCGACGAGAAGGCCCGCGCCCTGCTCGCCGGGCTCGCCGCACACGCCATCGCCCCCACCACGGGCCTGGCCACCGGCGGTATCGCCCTCATCTTCGCCCTCGCCGCGCACGAGGTGGGCTGGCCGGTGCCCCGCGGCGGCTCCCAGGCCATCTCCGACGCCCTGGGCGGCCTGCTGCGCGAGTTCGGCGGCGCCGTGCACACCGGCTTCGAGGTCAAGCGCCTGGACGACCTCCCGCCCGCCCGTGCGTACGTCTTCGACACCTCACCCACCGCCCTGGCCCGGATCGCCGGACTGGGCAACGCCTACCGCGGCTACCGTTACGGCGCCAGCGTCTTCAAGATCGACTACGCCCTGGACGGGCCGGTGCCGTGGACCGCGCCCGAGGCCGGCCGCGCGGGCACCGTCCACATCGGCCCCACCAGCAGCGAGATCAACGCCGCCCTGCGGGCCGCGGTCGAGGGCCGCGACCCGTCCGTGCCCTTCCTCATCACCGCCCAGCCGTCACTGATCGACCCCAGCCGGGCCCCGGAGGGCAAACACGTCTTCTGGGCGTACGGCCACGTACCCAGCGGCTGGACCGGCGACGCCACCGACGTCATCGAGCGGCAGATCGAACGCTTCGCGCCGGGCTTCCGCGACCGCGTGCTGGCCCGCGCCGTCGCGGGCCCGCGGGAGCTGGCCGCGCGCAACGCCAACTACGTGGACGGCGACACCGCCTGCGGCGCCTTCGCGGGGCTCCAGACCGTGCTCCGCCCCAAGCTCGCCCGCGTCCCGTACGCCACCGCCCACCCCGCCGTCTTCCTGTGCTCCTCGGCGACCCCGCCCGGGCCCGGCGTCCACGGGATGTCGGGACACCACGCGGCCCGGGCGGTATGGCGGCGCCTTCGGACGGACGCCTGACGGCGCCTAGTGCGGGATCCCGTCGATCAACTCCCGCGCCCCCTGCCGCAGCAGGGACACCGCCACCGACGTACCGAGCGTCGCCGGGTCCAGCGGCCCGGCCCACTCGTGCGCGTCCAGCACCGTCTTGCCGTCCGGAGTGAACACCCGGGCCCGCAGCGACAGCCGGCCGTCCCGCTCGGCCCTGGCGTAGCCCGCGATCGGGGAGTTGCAGTGCCCCTGGAGGACGTGCAGCAGCATCCGCTCCGCGGTGATCTCCCGCCAGGCGTCGGTGTCGCCGAGCGCGGCGACCGCCTCGATGGTCGCCGTGTCCTCCTCACGGCACTGAAGCGCCAGCACCCCGGCCCCGATCGGCGGGCACATCGACTCCACCGGCAGCACCTCGCTGATCCGGTCCTCGACGCCGATCCGCTCCAGCCCGGACACCGCGAGCAGCAGCGCGTCGGCCTCGCCCGCGTCCAGCTTCTCCAGCCGCCGGTTGGCGTTGCCCCGCATCGGCACGCACTCCACATGCGGGTGGGAGATGGCCAGTTGGGCGCTGCGCCGCACCGAGGAGGTGCCGATCCGGGTGCCCGCGGGCAGCTCGTCGAGGGTCAGCCCGCCGGGGTGCACCAGCGCGTCCCGGATGTCGTCCCGCTTCAGATAGGCGGCGAAGACCGTCCCCGCGGGCAGCGGCCGGTCGGCCGGGATGTCCTTGACGCAGTGCACCGCGAGATCGGCCTCACCGGCCAGCAGCGCCGCGTCCACCTCCTTGGTGAACGCACCCTTGCCACCGAGCGCCGCCAGGTCCCCCATCCACCGGTCACCGGAGGTGGTCACCGGGACGACCTCGGTACGGATACCGGGGTGCAGGGCGGCCAGTTCGGTGCGCACCCGCTCCACCTGGGCCAGAGCCATGGGGGAGGACCGGGAGACGATGCGGATGGTGGTGGGCGCGGAGCCTGACGCTGAAGGCATGCCGTACACCATAGGGCGTGCGGCGTCGAGGCCGTCGCCTCACTCGTCCGTCTGGTCCAGTTGTTGGACACCGTCCGGCTGCTGGACGGCGAAGCCCTCGGCGACGAGGGCGGCGAGATGGACGAACGCGTCACGGGTGGCGGGGGTCAGCCGGTCCAGGTTCAGCTTGGGGTTCGACCACAGCCTGCGGTCGTAGGGAACCGGGACGACCGCGCGGCAGAGCCCTTCGTAGCGAGCCGATGCGCTCCGCAGATCCGCCGGTTCGAGCGGGCCGTGCATGGCGGGAACCACCACGATGGCGCGCTGTGCGAGGTCCGCATACCGCGAGACGATCAGCCGCACAAGGGCGCGATGGCTCCCGCCGTCGTCGTTGGGAGGACAGACGACGATCAACTGGTCGGCGTGGTCGAAGACTCCCAGAGACGCGGTCCGCGCCGTGTTGCATCCAGCTTCGCTGATGACGATGGGATACTCCTGCCGCAGTCGGGCGAGCGTCCGGCCGTAGCCCGTGCCGTCGAGGACGGCCCCGGCGGTGGCCGCCGCGGACCTGTGGTTTTGGATCAGTACGTCGAGTCGACCGCGTCCTCCGCGTCCACTGAGCCGCCACAACTCGTTTCGGGCGCTGAACTGGTTGAATTCGCCACCCGAGTCCCTGGCGGCTGCCACCCGTTGGGCCAGCCTGCTGCCGGGCGCCGCGGCGTCGAACACCACCACCGGCTCTTGGCGCAGGCGGGCGAAGGCAGCGCCCAGCGCGACTGCGGTGGTGGCCTTTCCGACCTCGGGGCGGAAGCTCATCACCGCGATGTGGTGACCCGACGCCAAGGGGGCGCGGACGCGCGCGACGCGGCGGTCCGCCGTGTCCGGCGGCTCGACGGGCTTCCGTTCCGTGACGTAGCCGGCCAGCAGGGCCGCGACCTGTTGCGTCGTCGACGGGTCGGCGGGGTGGCGGCTCCGGCCGGCCGCCAGGGCGATTTCGCGCAGCGCCGCCCAGTGCTCCTCATCCCGCTGGGCGGGAGTCCCTCCGGCGCCGGGACCCGGCTGCTCCACGAGGGATGCCCCGGCCAGCAGCAGCAGGATGTCGCCGAGCGCGCCCCTGTCGTCCTCACTGGCGGCGGTCGCGTCCCGCCTCGGGGCGCGACCGTCGAACACCGCGGAGGTCCAGCCGATGAGTTTCACCGCACCGTCCACGATGAGCACGGTGTCCGGCGACAGGTTGCCGTGCACCACGCCGTTGAGCTCGCACAGGCGCACCGCCTCCGCCAGTTGCCGCCCGAGGTCGGCGGCGGTGGGAGCGTCGAGTCCGACGCCGCCGACGAGCAATTCCCGCAAGGTGCGGACCGGCGTGGCTTCGGAGGGGGCGAAGAACTCCCTGGCGACCCAGGGCGGCCGGTCGTTCAGATCCTGTCCCAGCAGCTTCGGCGCGTAGCGGCCGGCCATCCGGCGCAGCGCCTCCGCCTCCGTCCGCAGATCGCTGATGTCCCGGGACCACGGCCGGAAAGCGACGGTGCGGGTGCGGACCGCCGCGTAGGCGTCGCTGTCCTCCATCCCGTACTGGGCCAGGTAGAAGGACGAGTTCGGGCCGGGGGCCAGCCGGCCGAGCAGCCGGTACGGGCCCAGCCGGGCCGGATCGGCCCCGGAGAGCGGAACGCCGTACCGCGCCACGAAGGCGCGCGCCGCAGGCGAGGGCGGCGGCGGGGGCGCCTCGGCGCGCGGCGGCTCCTGGGAGATCTGCGGCGGGCCCGAGTACGCGGCGGGTCCGTCCTCCGACCATGGGGCGTTGGACGACGGGTCTGTGGACCGCGGCGGCGTCAGCCAACGCTGCCGTTCCGGGTCCCAGACCGCCGCCGTCGGCGGTGGCGACTGAGGCGCGGGGGGCGGCGGCGGGTCCGCCGGGCGCGGCGGGGAGTAGACCGGGGCGCCGTCGGCGGTGGTGCCGATGCGTTCGTACCGCTCGAAGACGTCCCAGACCTCGTGGATCGTCGGCCCCTCGTCGGTGTCACGGCGCAGACAGGCGGCCACCAGACGGCGCAGCGGCTCCCACTGGGCGCCTGGCCAGCGAGGCAGGCTGACCGCGTCCAGCGATACCGTGCCGCCGTACTCGCCGCCCCCGATCCTCCGCAGCAGCATGCCCAGGTCCCGGATGTTCGTCACATGGCCGGTCTCCGCACCGGAGGCCGACACACCGTCGATGATCGCCGACGACCAGCCGGTCAGCACCACGTCCAACCCCGCCACGTGCACCGTCTCGGCGTGCAGATCCCCGTGTACGAGGCCCTCCTCGGCACAGACGCGGACCGCGTCGGCGAGCTGCCGGGCGATGGCGAACGCCGTCCCGGCGTCCCAGCGGGCACGGGACACCGCGGCGGACAAACGCACGGTGTCGTTCCTGGCCTCTTCCGCGAGCCACGGCGGGTCCTGGTCGAGACCGGTCGCCAGCAGCCTCGGCGCGTGACGTCCGGCCATCCGGCGCAGCGCCTCGCTCTCCGTGCGCAGCAGATGGTGGGCGTCGTCGTCCGACCATGCCACGGTCCGCACGACCGCGGTCTCGCCCGTCGGCTTGTACGCCATGAAGGCCAGCGTCCGCGCCCCCGTGCCGTTCCGCGTCAGCAGTGTGTAGGGCCCCAGGGTCCGGGGGTCGGTGGGGAGCAGCGGCGCCCAGCCATCGGCCATCGCGGCGCGGAGGCGCGGCGCGGGGGAACGGCGCCCCGACGCGCCGAAGCGTGCCGCGAGCCGCTGCTCCACCGTCGCGAACGGCCGCCCTGCCGACGGGAGATGGTCCGGGCCGTCCGGGTGGGCGAGCCAGGCGGGGAAGTCGGGGGAGCGCCCCGCGAGCCGCGCCAGCTTTCGGCCCACCACCTCGCCAGTGCGCAGCAGTTCGCCGACCGGCACGGCGTCCAGCAGCGCCTCTTGGGCGGCGGGCGTGAACGTGAACGTCCGGTGCTGTACGGGCAGCGGCTCCGGCCCGGCCGCGGGCGGCGACGGGGCCGGGCGCATCAGCCCGCCCAGGAACACCTCCGCCAGATGGCCGGTGTCCGCCTGCCACTCCACGGAGGACTGCACCAGCCGCATCACGGGCACCGACAGCGGCGCGACGGCGGCCAGATGCGCGGCCAGCCGGTAGGCCTCAGGGGAGGCGGCGTCGCGGAACCGCTGGAGGCGGCGCAGGTCGTCCCCGCCGGACGGAGCGGTGCGCGGCGCCGCCGGACGCGGGCCGTTCACCGCGCCGTTCGCACTCGCCGGGCCGGCTGCCCCCGCCGTGCTGCCCGGGGTCGTTGGGTCGGCCGTTCCGGCCGTGCTTCCCGGGGTCGTTGGGTTGGCCGTTCCGGCCGTGCTTCCCGGGGTCGTTGGGTTGGCCGTTCCGGCCGTGCTGCCCGCGCTCGTTGGGCTTCCGACACCCGCCGTGCTGCCCGGGGGCGTCGGGCTTCCGGCACCGGCCGTGCTGTCCGAGGTCGTTGGGCTTCCCGTACCGGCCCCGCCCGCCGCGCTTCCCCCGCCCGCCGGGTTCTGCGAACTCCCCGCCCCCGCCCGGCTTCCCGGGTTCCCCGAACTCCCCGCGCTCGCCCCTCGCGTGGGGCGTGGCCGTGCCATCAGCGGCAGCAACGCCGTCCCGCTCGGGGACGACATCAGCCGTGCCCAGTCCGCCATCGGCCCGGCGGCCGGTTCCAGCACCGGCACCGGAACGCCGTCGAAGCCGGCCAGTGCCGGAGGCAGCACCGGGTCGGTGACGGTCCAGTCCGCGTTGGCCGCGCCCGGCCTGCGCGTCGTCACGCGCCAGCGCTCGGCGCGGATACCGGAGCTCTGCCACAGCCGGGGCGGCAGGGCGTGCACCACCGCCGTGGGGCCGTGCGCCGCCCAGCGCTCCAGCACGGCCGTCATCCGCCCGTCCCGCCAGGCCGCGCCCACCCCGTCGCTCACCACCAGCACCAGCGTCTGCCCGGACGGGTCGGACACCGCGGCGGTGGGCAGGGTGGCGGCTCCGGGCGCGTACGGCTTGGCGCGCAGCGCGGGCGTGCCGCCGCCGCGCGACCGCAGGCCGTGCACGCGCATCACCCGGAACGCGCCGGAGCGCTGCATCAGCGTGCGCAGTTCGACGGCGAGCCGCCGCCACAGCAGCATCGACAGGCCGTCGTCCACGACGAGCGCCAGATCCAGCCAGCGTTCCCGAGTCGGGCGGGTGACCACATCCGGCAGCCCGGTCTCGGCGAGCGCGGCCGCGGTCGCGACCTCGTCCATCTCCCGTCGGAGCGGGTTCGGGCGGTGCTGTTTGAGCGGGCGCAGGGCACGGCCCAGGGACAGTTCGGCGCGCAGCGCCTTGCCCTCCGGCACGCGCAGCGGCACCGCACGGCGCGACGGCGGCCGTACGCGGGGCACGGCGGTGGACAGCAGCGGCGCGCCCGGCGCGCCGTACAGCCCGCTGCCGGCTGCCCGGCCCGGGCGCGTCCCCGCGGCGCCGTACGCGCCACGGGACGCGGTGCTCCCCGCGCCCGCCTGCGCTCCCTGGCCGAGTGTCCCGGCGCCGAGTGTCCAGGCCGCGCTGCCAGGGACCGCCCCGAGGGGGTGGGGGCCCGGGGGCCCGGGAGGCGCCTGAGAGGTCCCCGGCGGGCCCTCGGCGACGGGCGATTCCGGGTCGCCCCATCTGCTGTCGCCGCCGTGCGAAACGGTCGCCCGCTGCACGCCGTCGTCGTCCCGTACCGTCCGCGCCCGCTCCAGCGGGGCGTCCGCCGCCCCGGCGGGCAGCCGGGTGGCCAGCCACAGCGCGTCGAGCAGCTCCTCCTGGGACAGTTCGGCCCCACTCGCCGCGAGCACCGCCCGCACGCCGTCGAGCCGCGCCAGCGCCACCAGACGCCCCGTACCGGACCCGGCGCCACCGCCGCTGCCCTGGGCACCGGGCGGGACGTCGCCGCCGGCCGCCAGCAGCACACCCGCCGCACCGAGAATCCGGCTGAGCACCGCCAGCGTCCTATGCCGCAGGACCGGCGGCACCTGGTCGGCCTCGAAGGCCGAGCGGACCTCTTCGAAGGTGACCTGGCCCGTCGCCTTACCCATCGGGACGAGGGCCATGACCGCCGGGTACGGGGCGAGTTCGGCCGGGAACGCGGAGGACGGCCCCGTGGTCGGGTCGCGGCCCGCCATGACTACACCGCCCCGCCGAGCTGGTGCAGCACCGCGTCCAGCAGGCCGTCGGCCGACAGGTCCACCCCGCCAGCGCGCAGGAACACCGCGTTCAGCAACTGGTCCGTGGCCAGTTCGCGGGTGGCGCGGCGGCGCAGGAAGGCGTCCAGCAGATCGTCCACCTCGACCAGCGCCTCCGGCCCCAGATGGGCGGTGACGATCGCGCGCAGCCGCTCCTCGTCCGGGGTGGGCAGGTCCAGACGGACGCAGCGGCGCAGGAAGGCGGGCGGGAAGTCCCGCTCGCCGTTGCTGGTGATCACCACCACCGGGAACTCCCGGCAGCGCAGCCGCCCCCGCCGTACCGTGGCCTGCTCGCCGGGCCGCTCGGTGAGTACCGCGATCTCCGCCTGCTCCTCGGGCAGCCGCGCCAGCTCCGGGATCTCGAACTCGCCCTCCTCGAAGACCGTCAGCAGGTCGTTGGGCAGGTCCACATCCCCCTTGTCCAGCTCGTCCACCAGCAGCACCCGCGGCCGGTCGCCCGGCACCAGCGCGGTGCCCAGCGGGCCGAGGCGGACGAAGGTGCCGATCGACGGCTCGGCCTCGTCGCGGTCCCGGCTGAGGGTGGTCTCGCGCAGCCGGCCGATCGCGTCGTAGCGGTACAGCGCGTCCTGCACGGTGGAGCGGCTGTTGATCGGCCAGTGCAGCACCCTGCCCAGCCCCAGCTCCTGGGCGACCGCCTGCGCCAGCGACGACTTGCCGGTGCCGGGGGCGCCGGTGACTAGCAGGGGGCGCCGCAGATGCAGGGCGGCGTTGACCACGTCGGCGTGGTGCGGCGCGATGAGATACGGCTGCGGCGACCGCTGGTCCGCCTCGGACCGCTCCCCGGGCTGGTCCCCGGGTTGGTCCCCGAACCGCCGCCAGGGCGGGGCGGGCGGCATCACCGCCTCGCGCCGCCGGCCGTCCCCGTGGAACAGCCGCCACCCCTGCTGCGTACTCATCGAAGAACCTCCGTGTCGGATGGGTCGGAAAACGCCGGACCGGAAGGCGCCGGACCGGAAGGCGCCGGACCGGAAGGTGACGGATCGGACAGCGGCCTGTCGGCGAACGACGTCTCCGTCAACGACACATCGGTGAACACGGCTTCGTCCGCGGCGTCGAACGGCTCCGCCAGGTCATACGAGCCGGATTGCGCCGCGGCGGCCTGTTCCGCCGGGTCGGCCAGTTCCAGCGCGGGCAGCGGCCGGTCCGCGTTCGCCCAGGCCAGCACCGGGCGGCCGGGATACTCGGCCGGGCGCTGCAACGTCTTGCTGCGGTAGACCCGGACCGCCTCCGCGAGCTCCTGCGCGGGCACCCGCTCCGCGTACCGCACGGCGGGGGAGCCCGGGGCGCCGCCGCGGTCCCACAGCACCACGGGCACACCCGCCGACAGGCACACCTGCACGATGCCCGGCCGGGCCGACGGCGGCACATCGATGTCCACCCGTGCCGCGAACCGCCGTTCCATCAGCAGCCCGTACACCGCCCTCGGGTCACCGCAGCCGCCGTCGACGCGCAGCGGCTCCTCCTCGTGCAGCCGCCGCCACCGCTCACGCCAGTCCGCCAGCAGATCCGCACCGGCCCTCTCCCGCAGCTCGGGGCAGTTGACCACGACGGGGTACTCCACCCCGAGGATCCGCGGCAGCACGCCCCGCGGATCGCCGTCCCACTCGTCGAACGGGACCTCCAACGCGTCCCGGTCCACGATCAGTTCCACCACCGGCAGCGGCCCCTGCCGGTGCGGGTGGCGCAGCGTGCCCACCGCGCCGAGGACCTCCCGGGCCACTTCCGTGGCCGTCCGGGGCCGGCTCTCGTCCTCCGAGACCCGGCGCGGCCCGGTGCCGTCGTCGCACCACAGGCGCAGCCGGTAGCGGTCGGCGGCCTGGCCGCAGGAGTCCAGCGCCACCAGCACCCTGGGCACCGGGTGCCGTGCGCGCCGGTCCCAGTCGGCGGCGTCCCTGCGGCGCTCCCGCAGCGCCGCCGTGTGCACCCCCAGTCGCTCCGCGACCCGGTCGTTCCACCGCCGCAGCTCGGCGCGCGGACCGCCCGTCCCGTCGACCGTTCCGGGCGGGCAGCACCCGGCGGCGATGAACTCGGCCGCGCGCAGCAGCGCGGGCACCGGACCGGAGCCGCCCGGGGACGGCATGCTGTCGCCGGGCAGCTGCTCCAGATACCCGGTCAGCTCCTCGACGCTCCCGCCGTCGGCCAGCAGCTCGGCGGGCACCGGGGCGAGCAGCGCCGCCCGTACGGCCGTCGGGACACGGGCCGCGGCGGAAGCCGGCAGCCCCCGCAGCAGGCACACCAGCTCGCGGTGTTCGCGAGGCGACAGCAGCCGCCGCAGCCCCGCCCTGCGGCCGATGTCCAGCAGCGCGTCGGCGGCGGCCGGTTCCGAGGCGTGCCGCACCATGCCCGTCAGGGCGGGCAGCGCCCGCTCCCGGGTCAGCAGCAGCCGGGCGAACTCCTCGGCGGTCGGGCCCCCGTCCTCCGGGTGGTCGAGTCCGCACTCGCGCGCCACGCAGCGGGCCCAGCGCGTCCACCCCTCGGCGCCCCCGGAGAACCGCAGGCCGTCGAGGAGTGCCACGAGGTCGGTGTAGTCGGGCCGGTGCCGCAGAGCGTCGTCGTACCCCGCCGTCAGCCGCGCCGCCCCGGCCGCCGCCAGCTCCGCGCGGACGCGCTGCCAGGGGATCGCCCAGGCGCGGTGCAGCCCGCCGCGGGGTTCCAGCCTGGCCGTCACCAGCCCGACCACCGCCCGTTCCCCGCGCGACCACAGCGGACCGCCGCTGAACCCGCGCTCCACCGGCAGCTTGTCGGGGAGCCCGTCGACATAGCCGAACCGGCCGTTGCATTCGGTCACTTCGGCGTCCGCGAACCAGCCGCGCTCACCCGTGCCGTGCCACGCCCGCACCGTCTGCCGCTCCGCCATCGGATGCCAGCGGGGCGGCTGGATGGCCTCCGGCAGCGCTTCGTCCAGCAGGAGCACCGCGAGATCTCCCTGCCATTCGTACGCCCCGACGCCCCCGCCGCCGAGGCGCGGCGCTATCCACGTCGTCAGCCGGGCCACACGCTCCACGGTGTCGTCCGGGCCGTGGACGCGGACCCGTAAGCACACCGGGCCGGGGTCCTCCGCCGCGAACTCGTCCTTGCCGAACGCGCCGTTGACGACGTGCGCGCAGGTCAGCAGGTGCTGCTCGGGCATCAGGACGGCCGAGCCGACCGGCTCGCCGTCGAGGTCGCTGAGCACGGACACGGCGGCGGGCCGCGAATCGGTGCCAGGAGGCCGGAACCACCCCATGCGCTCAGTCCGTTCGGCCCGTACCCGGCGCGGCGACCGTGCCGGCGGCCGTGCCCGTGCCCGTGCCCGTGCCCGCGTCCGGCGCGGCCGCCGCACCCGTGCGCCAGGTCGCCGAAATCGTCAGGCTGGCCTGCCCGTTGGCCCCGACGATGCCCAGCTTCAGGTCCTGGCCCACCTGCACCCCGAACTGCACGCTGACCTCGTCGGGCGGAACGGCGCCGGACGACACCGCGTCATGCACCTCCTGCAGCAGCGGTCCGAGCGGACGCAGCACCGCACGCGCCGCCTCGGCGGCCCGCAGCGCGGCGGACGACGGACCGCGGCCCACGGGGGACACGCCCCCGAACCCGCCGTCGGGCGGCGGCGCAGGGACCACTTCCAGCCGTACGGAGGTGCCGTCGGACAGCGACAGCTCGGTGTAGTCGGTCACGCGCTCCATCATCGTGGATGAGAGCCGCGCCGGGCCCTGCTTTGCGGCAACATCCGCCGGGCGCCTGCGGCCCCCGGCGGCACGGCCATGTCGGATTTCCGCCAGCCGTCCCCGCGTCCGGTGCCCGATGCTTGACGCCATGCACACCGACCACGACAGGTGCGTACGCGCCGTGCAGTCCAAGGACGCCCGCTTCGACGGCTGGTTCTTCACCGCCGTCCTCACCACGCGCATCTACTGCCGCCCCAGCTGCCCGGTCGTCCCGCCCAAGGTCGAGAACATGACCTTCTACCCGAGCGCGGCCGCCGCCCAGCAGGCCGGATTCCGCGCCTGCAAGCGCTGCCGCCCCGACGCCGCGCCCGGCTCCCCGCACTGGAACCAGCGTGCCGACGCCGTCGCCCGCGCCATGCGGCTCATCGCCGACGGCGTCGTGGACCGCGACGGCGTCCCCGGCCTCGCCGCCCGGCTCGGCTACAGCACCCGGCAGATCGAACGGCAACTGCGCGCCGAGCTCGGCGCCGGGCCGCTCGCGCTCGCCCGTGCCCAGCGCGCCCAGACCGCCCGGCTCCTGATCGAGACCACCGCCCTGCCCATGGCGGACATCGCCTTCGCCGCCGGGTTCGCCAGCGTCCGCGCGTTCAACGAGACCGTACGGGAGGTCTTCGCGCTCTCCCCGACCGAGCTGCGCGGGCGCGCCGGCCGCGGCCCCGGGCCCGGCGCCCCCGGTGTGCTCGCCCTGCGGCTGCCGTTCCGCGCACCGCTGTGCCCGGACAACCTCTTCGGCCACCTCGCGGCCACCGCCGTCCCCGGCGTGGAGGAGTGGCGCGACGGCGCGTACCGGCGCACCCTGCGACTGCCGTACGGGCACGGGGTGGCCGCCCTGCGGCCGCGACCCGACCACATCGAGTGCCGGCTGTCCCTCACCGACCTGCGGGATCTCGCCGGGGCCATCAGCCGCTGCCGCCGGCTGCTCGACCTCGACGCCGACCCCGAGGCCGTCGACGCCGCGCTGGCCGCCGATCCCGGACTCAGCCCCCTGGTCCGCAAGGCGCCGGGGCGGCGGGTGCCGCGCACCGCGGACGCCGACGAGTTCGCCGTACGGGCCGTCCTGGGCCAGCAGGTCTCCACGGCCGCCGCCCGCACCCTCGCCGGACGGCTGGCCGCCGCGCACGGCGAACCGGTCGACGACCCCGAGGGCGGTCTGACCCGCCTCTTCCCCGCCGCCCCCGCGCTCACCGGGCTCGACCCGGCCGCGCTCGCCATGCCCGCCACCCGGCGGGCCACCCTCACCCGGCTGATCGGCGCCCTCGCCACCGGGGACCTCGCCCTCGACGTCGGCGGCGACCGCGACGAGGCCCGCCGGCGACTGGCCGCCCTGCCCGGCGTCGGGCCCTGGACCGTGGAGATCGTCGCGATGCGGGCGCTCGGCGACCCCGACGCCTTCCCCGCCACCGACCTCGGCGTACGCCGCGCCGCGCGCGAGCTGGGCCTGCCCGCCACCCCGGCGGCGCTGACCCGGCACTCGGCCGCCTGGCGGCCCTGGCGCGCCTACGCCGTGCAGTACCTGTGGGCCACCGACGATCACCCGATCAACTACCTGCCCGCCGACTGACACCACTCGACACCACTCGACACCATCGGAAAGCGCTGCCCATGCCCCGCGTCCACACCGTCATCGACAGCCCGTACGGCCCGCTCACCCTGGTCGCCACCGACGGCGTCCTGTCCGGGCTCTACATGACCGACCAGCGGCACCGCCCGCCGCAGGAGACCTTCGGCGCGCCCGACGACACGCCGTTCACCGCGGCCACCCGCCAGCTCGCCGCGTACTTCGCGGGCGAGCTCACCGACTTCGACCTGCCGCTGGAGCTGTCCGGCACCCCGTTCCAGACCCGCGTATGGCAGGAGCTGCGGACCATCCCGTACGGCGAGACCGTCTCGTACGGGACGCTCGCCGACCGGCTCGGGCAGCCGACCGCCGCCCGCGCGGTGGGCCTGGCGAACGGCAGGAACCCGATCGGGATCATCGTCCCCTGCCACCGGGTCGTCGGCGCGGACGGCAGCCTCACCGGCTACGGAGGCGGCATCGACCGCAAGCGCGAGCTGCTGGCGTTCGAGACCCGCACAGTGAGCGCCGCGCAAGGCGAGCTGTTCTAGGGCGGACGCGGCCGCCTAGGGCGCGAGACCGCCCGACGGCAGAGTCCGGGCCGCGCGCACGGGGGCGGCCCGGCCGCGGGGTCAGGCGCCGCCGGCCACGGCGAGCCGCTCGGTGCGTGCCGCCAGATCGCTGATCCGCGCCCCGTCGAAGCCGTACACCGCGCTGCGCACCCGGTCGGCGAGCGGCTCCGTCCACTGCGGCGGGATGGCCCCCGCCCCGCACAGCACGCCCGCCACCGATCCGGCCGTCGCCCCGTTGGAGTCCGTGTCCAGCCCGCCGCGCACGGTCAGCGCGATGGTCGCGGTGAAGTCGCCCTCCCCGTACAGCAGCCCGGCCGTGATCACGGCCGCGTTGGGGACGGCGTGGATCCAGTGCAGCCGCCGCGCCTCCGAGTCCAGCTCGGTCAGGGTCTCCGCCCAGCTCAGCCCCGCCTCGTACAGGGACACGGTGCGCCGCACCGTGCGCGCCAGCCGGCACCCCGGCGGGATCCGGTCCAGCGCCGTCCCGACGGCGGCGCGCGGCCCGTCGGCGGTGAACGCCGCGGCGACCAGCGCCGCCGCCCACATCGCCGCGTAGACGCCGTTGCCGGTGTGCGAGAGCACCGCGTCCCGGCGGGCCAGGGCCGCCGCCCGGCCGGGGTCCCCGGGGCAGACCCAGCCGAAGACGTCCGCGCGGATCAGCGCTCCGATCCACTCCTGGTAGGGGTTGTCGACCGTGGCGCAGACCGGCGGCTTCAGCCCGGCCGCCAGATTCCGGTACGTGGCGCGCTCGGCGGTGAAGGTCTGCAGGTAGGGCAGCCGGAGCAGCCACAGCTCGCCGACCTGGTCGGTGGTGAACCCGAAGCCGTACGTCTCCAGCAGGTGCAGCCCGAGGATCGAGTAGTCCACGTCGTCGTCCCGGCAGCTGCCGTGGATCCGGCCGCGTACGCACTCCGGCCACTCGGGCCGCAGCGCGTACTCCGCGAGCCGGTCCGACGGCGGCGGGGGCAGGTAGTCGGTCAGCGGCAGGGCGCCGGTCTCCCGCAGATAGCGGTCGATCCGCTCCCGCGTCCAGTAGTCGCCCCGCTCCACGGGCTTGCCCAGCATGTTCCCCGAGATCCGGCCGAGCCAGCCGCCGAGGATCCGGTCCGCGAGTGCGCTCATGGCACAGGTGTACCGGACGCGGCGCTCCGTATAGGGTCGCAGCGGCGCGACTCCTGGAAACAGCAAGGGGTAGCAAGGTGACGGACACGCGTGTGCTCATCGCCGCGGACAAGTTCAAAGGCTCACTCACGGCCGTGGAGGTCGCCGAGCATGTCACCGCCGGGCTGCGGCGTGGCGCGCCCGGCACCGTGGCGGTCGAGGCGCTGCCTGTCGCCGACGGCGGCGACGGCACGGTCGACGCGGCCGTGGCGGCCGGGTTCGAGCGCCGCGTGGCACGGGTCACCGGCCCGCTCGGCGAGCCGGTCACGGCGGCGTACGCGCTGCGCGCGGGCACGGCCGTGGTCGAGATGGCCGAGGCCTCCGGGCTGCGGCACCTGCCGCCCGGCGTCTTCGCGCCACTGGCCGCCACCACCTATGGCACCGGGGAACTGCTGCGCGCCGCCCTCGACGCGGGCGCGCGGACGATCGTCTTCGGGGTCGGCGGCAGCGCCACCACCGACGGCGGCGCGGGCATGCTCAGCGCGCTGGGCGCGCGCTTCCTGACCGCCGACGGCGCGCCGGTCGCCCCGGGCGGCGGCCCGCTGCGCGACCTGGCCACCGCCGACCTGACCGGTCTGGACCCGCGCCTCGCCGACACCGAGATCATCCTCGCCAGCGACGTGGACAATCCGCTGACCGGCCCCAAGGGCGCCCCGGCGGTGTACGGCCCGCAGAAGGGCGCCACCGAGGCCGACGTGGCGGCCCTGGACGCGGCCCTCGCCCACTACGCCCAGGTCCTGGAGCGGTCGGTCGGCCCCCGCGCGGCCGGCCAGGCCCAGTCCCCGGGCGCGGGCGCGGCCGGCGGCATCGGCTACGGGGCGCTGGTCGCCCTCGGCGCGGTCTTCCGCCCCGGCATCGACGTCATGCTCGACGTCCTGGGCTTCGCCCCCGCCCTGGAACGGGCCGATCTGGTGATCACGGGGGAGGGCTCGCTGGACGAGCAGACCCTGCACGGCAAGGCCCCGGCGGGCGTGGCCGCCGCGGCCCGCGCCCGCGGCAAGCGGGTCCTGGCCGTGTGCGGCCGCCTCGCCATCGGCGACGCCGCCGTGGCGGCGGCGGGGATCGAGCGCGTGTACGCCCTCCTGGACCTGGAACCGGACCCAGCCCGCTGCATGGCGGAGGCGGGCCCCCTCCTGGAGCGCACAGCGGAGCGCTTGGCGCGCGACTTCCTGTCCTGAGGGTGCGCCTCCCGGCGAGGGGCCGTGGCTCGATGCTGTGCGGCGCCGTACGGGTGCGCCTGCCCGGTGGCTGGGTCGGGGCCGCCGCCGGGTACCTCCTCGGTCGGCGAACCTACTGCCGCACCGCGGGGTACGGGCGAGATGTTCGCCGCGCTGCGGGGGCACCCGCCACGTCCCCTTCCGCCGTCCTCGCGGCCGCCCGCCGGTGGCCCTGCGCGTCACCGATCATCGCGACTGCAGGTGCGGCGTCGGCCCTGTAGGGGTCTGGCGAGGCGCGGTGCCACCGGCGGTGAGCCGCCGATCCGGCGGGAGGGGGTGCGTCGGGGTGCCCCCGCAGCGCGGCGAACATCTTGCCGGTGACCTTGCGGATGGGCAGTAGGTTCGCCGACCGAGGAGGTACCCCAGAGCGCCCCCGACCCAGTCGACAACCGCAGGCGCCCCCGCACGGCGCCGCAGGCACCCGCGGGCGCCCCCGCGCAACCACGGCCCCTCGCCGGGAGGCGACACGCCGGAGGGCCCGGGCGATCGAATCGATCGCCCGGGCCCTCCACTGCCAGAACCGGCGGCGCTAAGGGATCTGCGCCGCCCTCGCCTCGCGCCGGTTGTCGCGGAACGCGTTCACCCGCCGCGCCGTCGCGAACAGCGGGATCACCGCGCCCATCACCAGCTGCAGCGAGCACGCCGTCTGCAGCAGCAGCTCGCCGCCCGGTGCCTCGAAGGCCCACGCCGCCAGCAGCCCCATGCTCGTCACGATCCAGCTGAGCATCGCCACCGCGAGCCGTCCGCGCGGCTTCGGGTACTCCACGCGGCTCACCATCAGCCAGGCCACGCCCACGATCGCCAGCAGCGTCGGGATGAACGGCAGGCCCAAGAGCACCACCGAGACCACCGTCAACGCGCCGAACGGACTCGGCATGCCCTGGAAGACGCCGTCCCGGAGCGTCACGCAGGAGAATCTCGCGAGTCTGAGGACCACCGCCAGCAGCACCACGATCGCCGCCACCGCCGAGACCCGCTGGTGCGCGCCGTCGGCGACCATGCCCCAGACGAGGACGAAGTACGCCGGCGCGAGCCCGAAGCTGATGAGGTCGGACAGGTTGTCCAGCTCGGCCCCCATCGCCGAGCTGCGCAGCTTGCGGGCGACCAGCCCGTCGAAGAGGTCGAACACCGACGCCAGCAGCATCAGCATCACGGCGGTGGCGGCGCTGTGCCGCGCCATGCCGCCGTCCTCGTTGCCCGTCAGGTGCGGGATGAGGACGCCGGTGGTGGTGAAGTACACCGCCATGAAGCCGCACGTGGCGTTACCGAGCGTAAGTGCGTCCGCTATCGACAGCCGCGTGGACAGCGGCATGTCCTCGGTGTCTTCGTCCTCCTCGGCCTCGGGGGCCCAGGTCGGGGCTTGTGTTTCCGGATCAATCACGGTCAAGGCGAGTCACCCCCGCGACGGTAGCCTGTCCCACCTCGACCGCGACGTCCACACCTTCCGGGAGGTAGATGTCGACGCGCGAGCCGAAGCGGATCAGGCCGATGCGTTCGCCTTGGTCCACCTTGGTCCCCTGCGGGACGTACGGCACGATGCGGCGGGCCACGGCGCCGGCGATCTGCACCATCTCGATGTCGCCGAGCTCGGTGTCGAAGTGCCAGACGACCCGCTCGTTGTTCTCGCTCTCCTTGTTGAACGCCGGAACGAATCCGCCGGGGATGTGCTCCACGGAGGTCACCGTGCCCGCCAGCGGAGCGCGGTTGACGTGGACGTTCAGCGGGCTCATGAAGATCGCGACGCGGGTGCGTCCGTCCTTCCACGGCATGATGCTCTGCACCACGCCGTCCGCGGGGGAGATGACACGTCCCTGCGCGATCTCGCGCTCAGGGTCGCGGAAGAACCACAGCATGCCCGCCGCCAGCGCGGTGGTGGGCACGGCGACGGCTGCCCAGCGCCCGGAGCGCCGGGCCCGGGCGGCCGTGAGGCTGACCGCCGCCGAGGCGACGGTCGGGAGGAGCCACGGCGATGCTCCGCGTGCGAGGCGGACGCGGCCGCGTGGTGCAGAGGAGAGGCTGTGGGGCATGAATGACCTTCGTAGCGGAGGATGCCGCGTAGCGAATACGGGGACGGCGGCTTTCCGGGATGGTATCGGTTGCGGGCGGTAACTGGGCAAGCGCCGAGGCCAGTCGGTGGCCGAAGTCCCCTGACGGGATGTGATCTTCTTCTCGTCGATACCATCCCGAAGCAGACATTCAGCCCAGTATGCGGTACTCCTCCAGCAGTCGTCGTCCTATGATCATTTTCTGGATCTCAGCGGTGCCTTCGCCGATGAGAAGCATCGGGGCCTCCCGGTAGAGGCGCTCGATCTCGTACTCCTTGGAGAAGCCGTATCCGCCGTGGATGCGGAAGGCGTCCTCCACGACCTCTTTGCAGTACTCCGAGGCCAGGTACTTGGCCATGCCCGCTTCGAGGTCATTGCGCTGGCCCGAGTCCTTTTTCCGGGCCGCATTCACCATCATCGCATGAGCGGCTTCGACCTTTGTGGCCATTTCGGCCAGTTTGAACTGGATGGCCTGGTGCTGCGCGATGGGCTTCCCGAAGGTGCTTCGCTGCTGTGCGTATGCAACGCCCAGCTCGAACGCACGCTGAGCGACGCCGCAGCCACGCGCGGCCACGTTGACCCGTCCGACCTCGACGCCGTCCATCATTTGGTAAAAACCGCGACCGGTGGTCCCGCCGAGCACACGATCGGCCGGAATGCGCAGTCCGTCGAGAATGAGCTCGGTGGTGTCGACCCCCTTGTAGCCCATCTTCTCGATCTTGCCGGGGATGGTCAGACCCGGCCGGACCTCGCCGAAGCCCGGCTCCTTCTCGATCAGGAAGGTGGTCATGGACTTGTGCGGCGCGGTGCCCTCAGGGTGGCCCTCGTCGGTCCGGCACAACACGGCCACCAGCGAGGACGTGCCGCCGTTGGTCAGCCACATCTTCTGACCGGTGAGCACGAAGTCGTCCCCGTCCCGCTCACCCTTGGTGCTGATCGCCGACACATCGGACCCCAGGCCCGGCTCCGACATCGAGAAGGCGCCACGGATCTCGCCCAGCGCCATCTTCGGCAGGAAATAGTCCTTCTGCTCCTGCGTGCCGTGCTGCTTGAGCATGTAGGCCACGATGAAGTGCGTGTTGATGATGCCCGACACACTCATCCAGCCGCGCGCGATCTCCTCCACGCACAGCGCGTACGTGAGAAGGGACTCACCGAGGCCGCCGTACTCCTCTGGGATCATCAGCCCGAAGACGCCGAGCTCCTTGAGCCCCTCGACGATCTGTGCCGGGTACTCGTCGCGGTGCTCCAGGTCGGTGGCGACCGGCAGGATCTCCTTGTCGACGAAGTCACGGACCGTACGCAGGATCTCCTGCTGGATCTCGGTCAGCCCGTCGGTCTGTGCCAGACGCCCCATCTCACTTCTTCCCTTCACGCGGTCCGGACTCAGGGGTGCCGCCCCGTAGGGGCGCCGTTTGAGGGTGGTGGTGGGAGACGGGCGGGCGGCCCGGCTGCTCGCCGCCGCGCTCCTTGATGTACGTGGCGGTCGGCACCATCACCTTGCGCCGGAACACGCAGACCAGCGTGCCGTCCTGCTTGTAGCCCTTGGTCTCGACGTAGACGATGCCGCGGTCCGACTTGGACTTCGACGGCGTCTTGTCGAGCACGGTCGTCTCGCCGTAGATCGTGTCGCCGTGGAAGGTCGGCGCCACGTGCCGCAGCGACTCGATCTCCAGGTTGGCGATCGCCTTGCCGGAGACGTCCGGCACGGACATGCCCAGCAGCAGCGAGTAGATGTAGTTGCCCACCACCACGTTCCTGCCGAAGTCCGTCGTCTTCTCGGCGTAATTGGTGTCCATGTGGAGCGGGTGGTGGTTCATCGTGAGCAGACAGAAGAGGTGGTCGTCGTACTCGGTGACCGTCTTCCCCGGCCAGTGCTTGTAGACGTCACCGATGGTGAACTCTTCGTAGGTGCGGCCAAACTGCATCGGTTACGCCTCCGGGGCCTCGAACTTGCTGGTGCGCTGCATACCGGCGGCGCGGCCCTTGCCCGCGATCACCAGCGCCATCTTGCGGCTGGCCTCGTCGATCATCTCGTCGCCGAGCATCGCCGAGCCCTTCTTGCCGCCCGCCTCGGACGTGCACCACTCGTACGCGTCCAGGATCAGCTCGGCGTGGTCGTAGTCCTCCTGGGTGGGGGAGAAGACCTCGTTGGCCGCCTCGACCTGGCCCGGGTGCAGCACCCACTTGCCGTCGAAGCCCAGCGCCGCCGCCCGGCCCGCGACCTCGCGGTAGCCGTCCACGTTCTTGATCTGGAGGTACGGGCCGTCGATGGCCTGGAGGTCGTGCGTACGGGCGGCCATCAGGATGCGCATCAGGATGTAGTGGTACGCGTCGGCCGGGTAGCCCGGCGGCTGCTCGCCGACGACCAGCGACTTCATGTTGATCGAGGCCATGAAGTCGGCCGGGCCGAAGATGATGGTCTCCAGGCGCGGCGAGGCGGCGGCGATCGCGTCGACGTTCACCAGGCCCTTGGCGTTCTCGATCTGCGCCTCGATGCCGATCCGGCCGACCTCGAAGCCCATCGTCTTCTCGATCTGGGTCAGCAGCAGGTCCAGCGCCACGATCTGCTGGGCGTCCTGCACCTTGGGCAGCATGATGCAGTCGAGGTTCTGGCCCGCGCCCTCGACGACCGTGATCACGTCCCGGTACGTCCAGTGGGTGGTCCAGTCGTTGACCCGCACGACCCGGGTCTTGCCCGTCCAGTCACCGTTGTTCAGGAAGTCCACGATCGTGTGCCGCGCGCCCTCCTTGGCGAGCGGCGCGCACGCGTCCTCCAGGTCCAGGAAGACCTGGTCGGCGGGGAGCCCCTGGGCCTTCTCCAGGAAGCGCGGGTTCGAGCCCGGGACGGCCAGGCACGAGCGGCGCGGACGCAGACGGTTGACGGTCATGCGGGAACCTCCAGAGGGTCGAGCTTGTTCGCTTTCCGGATCTCGTCGACGATACGGCCGATGATCTCCGTGATGCCGAAGTCCTTGGGCGTGAAGACGGCCGCGACTCCGGCCTCGCGCAGCGCGGCGGCGTCGGCGGACGGAATGATGCCGCCCGCGATGACGGGCATGTCACCCGCCCCGGCCGCGCGCAGCCGCTCCACGACGTCGGGGACCAGTTCGGCGTGTGATCCGGAGAGGATGGAGACGCCGACGCAGTGCACGTCCTCCGCGACGGCGGCGGAGACGATCTGCTCGGGGGTCAGCCGGATCCCCTGGTAGACCACCTCGAAGCCCGCGTCCCGGGCCCGTACGGCGATCTGCTCGGCGCCGTTGCTGTGACCGTCCAGACCGGGCTTGCCGACCAGCAGCCGCAGCTTGCCGGAGCCCAGCTCCTCGGCGGTACGGGCCACCTTCTCCCGCACCGCGGCAAGCGGCGTGCCGGCTTCCGCGGTGACCGCCACCGGGGCGCTGCTGACGCCCGTCGGGGCGCGGAACTCGCCGAACACGTCCCGCAGCGCCCACGCCCACTCGCCGGTCGTCACGCCCGCGCGGGCGCACCGGAGCGTGGCGGCGAACAGGTTCTCCTCGCCCGCCGCCGCCTTCTTCAGCGCCGACAGCGACTCCTGCGCCGACACCTCGTCGCGGTCGTCCCGCCACCGGTGCAGGGCGGCGACCACCCGTTCCTCGTTGGCGGCGTCCACCGTCATGATCGCGGTGTCCAGGTCGGCGGTGAGCGGGTTGGGCTCGGTGGACTCGTAGCAGTTGACGCCGACGATCTTCTCCTCGCCGGCCTCGATCCGCGCCCGGCGCTGCGCGTGCGAGGAGACCAGCTCCGACTTCAGATAGCCGGACTCGACGGCGGCCATCGCGCCGCCCATCTCCTGGATCCGGTCGATCTCGGCCAGGCACTCGGTGACCAGGGCGTCCACCTTGGCCTCGATGACATGGCTGCCGGCGAAGATGTCGTCGTACTCCAGCAGGTCGCTCTCGTGCGCGAGGACCTGCTGGATGCGCAGGCTCCACTGCTGGTCCCAGGGGCGGGGCAGCCCCAGGGCCTCGTTCCAGGCCGGGAGCTGGACGGCACGCGCGCGTGCGTCCTTGGAGAGGGTGACGGCCAGCATCTCCAGGACGATGCGCTGGACGTTGTTCTCCGGCTGCGCCTCGGTCAGCCCGAGGGAGTTGACCTGGACGCCGTAGCGGAACCGGCGCTGCTTGGGGTTGTCGATGCCGTACCGCTCACGCGTGATCTTGTCCCAGATGCGGCCGAAGGCGCGCATCTTGCACATCTCCTCGACGAACCGGACCCCGGCGTTGACGAAGAAGGAGATCCGTGCGACGACGTCGCCCCTGCGGTCCTCGGGGACCTGGCCGGAGGCGAACACCGCGTCGAGCACGGCGATCGCGGTGGACATCGCGTACGAGATCTCCTGGACCGGAGTGGCCCCCGCCTCCTGCAAGTGGTAGCTGCAGATGTTGATCGGGTTCCACTTCGGGATGTGGTTGACCGTGTACGTGATCATGTCGGTCGTCAGCCGCAGCGAGGGACCGGGCGGGAAGACGTACGTCCCGCGCGACAGGTACTCCTTGACGATGTCGTTCTGCGTCGTCCCCTGGAGCTTGGTGACGTCCGCGCCCTGCTCCTCCGCGACGACCTGGTACAGCGCGAGCAGCCACATGGCGGTCGCGTTGATGGTCATCGAGGTGTTCATCTGCTCCAGCGGGATGTCCTGGAACAGCCGCCGCATGTCGCCGAGGTGGGAGACCGGGACCCCGACCCGGCCGACCTCGCCGCGGGCGAGGATGTGGTCGGGGTCGTAGCCGGTCTGCGTCGGCAGGTCGAACGCCACCGAAAGGCCCGTCTGGCCCTTGGCGAGGTTGCGCCGGTACAGCTCGTTGGACGCCTCGGCGGTGGAGTGCCCGGCGTACGTCCGCATCAGCCACGGACGGTCTTTACGACGTTCTGTCATGCGTGTGTCTCACACATTCCGGAAGCGGTTGATGGCGTCGATGTGCTGGTCGCGCAGTTCCTGGTCGCGCACGCCCATGCCCTCCTCGGGGGCCAGGCACAGCACGCCGACCTTGCCCTGGTGGAGGTTGCGGTGGACGTCGTACGCCGCCTGGCCCGTCTCCTCCAGGGAGTACGTCTTCGACAGCGTCGGGTGGATCTTGCCCTTGGCGATCAGGCGGTTGGCCTCCCACGCCTCGCGGTAGTTGGCGAAGTGCGAGCCGACGATCCGCTTCAGCGACATCCACAGGTAGCGGTTGTCGTACTCGTGGTTGTAGCCGGAGGTGGACGCGCAGGTGACGATGGTGCCGCCCTTGCGGGTGACGTAGACGGACGCGCCGAAGGTCTCGCGGCCGGGGTGCTCGAAGACGATGTCCACGTCCTCGCCGCCGGTCAGTTCGCGGATGCGCTTGCCGAGGCGCTTCCACTCCCTGGGGTCCTGGGTGTGCTCGTCCTTCCAGAACTTGTAGCCCTCGGCGGTGCGGTCGATGATCGCCGTGGCGCCCATGGACCGGCAGATCTCCGCCTTCTGGGGGCTGGAGACCACACAGATGGGGTTGGCCCCGCCGGCGAGCGCGAACTGGGTGGCGTACGAGCCGAGTCCGCCGCTGGCGCCCCAGATCAGGACGTTGTCGCCCTGCTTCATCCCGGCGCCGTTGCGGGAGACCAGCTGCCGGTACGCGGTCGAGTTGACCAGCCCCGGCGCGGCCGCCTCCTCCCAGCTCAGATGCCGCGGCTTGGGCATCAGCTGGTTGGACTTCACCAGCGCGATCTCGGCCAGCCCGCCGAAGTTGGTCTCGAAGCCCCAGATGCGCTGCTCGGGGTCGAGCATCGTGTCGTCGTGGCCGTCGGCGCTCTCCAGCTCCACCGACAGGCAGTGCGCCACGACCTCGTCGCCGGGCTTCCAGGCGTTGACGCCGGGGCCGGTGCGCAGCACGACGCCCGCCAGGTCGGAGCCGATGATGTGGTACGGGAGGTCGTGCCGCTTGGTGAGCGGGGAGAGCTTGCCGTACCGCTCCAGGAAGGCGAAGGTCGGCAGCGGCTCGAAGATCGAGGTCCACACGGAGTTGTAGTTGACCGAGCTGGCCATCACGGCGACGAGTGCCTCGCCGGGGCCGAGTTCGGGCACCGGGACCTGGTCCAGGTGGAGGGACTTGCGGGGGTCCTTCTCGCGGGTGGGGAGGCCGGCGAACATCTCGGCCTCGTCCTTGTGCACCGTGATCGCGCGGTACGAGTCGGGCAGGGGGAGCGCCGCGAAGTCCGCTGGCGTGGTGTCGGTCGCGAGGATCGCGTCCAGGATCTCGTTCACTTGGGCCTCCGGCGAAGCGTCTGGGAACGCTTGAGGGAACGCTGGGGTCGATGACGGGTGGTGCTGACGGTGCCGTCGGTTCGGCGGAGGTGGTGCTCGGCGGTGCGCGGGGTGGGGCGCTCTCTGCAGTGCCTGTGACGCAGGCGTCCGGGCGCGCGACCAAGGGTTGCGGGGACAGCCGACGCGCGACGGTTCTCTGCGCGCCGGCCGCCCGGACACCCTCAAGCTATGGCACCGCGTGCCATGAGACAAGACACTGGGTGCCAACAATTTCCCTCAGGTGGCGTCCGCCGTGCTCGCATGAGCAAAACGGCCGCCCCGTGGCGGGGCGGCCGCTTCTGTCTGTGTGTGATTGTGTGCGATAAGTTGATCGATCAGTCGCGCTTGAGTGCCCGCTCGATGGTCCGCATGACCTCCGCCAGCGGGGCGTCCGTACGCGCCACCGCCACCAGCACCTCGCCCTCGGTGGACGCGGTGGCCGCCGGGCCCCTGCCGCCCGGGGCCGTCCGCCCGGCCCCGATGCCGGTCCCGAACGTCTCCCGCACGATCGCGAAGGCGTGGTCCAGCTGCGCCTCCACATCGCCCTGCCCCCCGGCGCGCAGCCAGCGCCGCAGCACATGGTTGTGCGCGGTGACCACGGCGGACGCCGCGACCTCCGCCAGCAGCGGATCGTCGTCGCCGACCTGGTGCGCCCCCTCGTCGAAGTGGCCCAGCAGATAGCGGGTGAACAGCCGCTCGTACCGGGCGACGGAGGCGATCTCGGCCTCCCGCAGCGCGGGCACCTCGCGGGTCAGCCGGTAGCGCTCCACCGACGCGGCCGGGGAGGCCGCGTACATCCTCATGACCTCCTTGATGCCCCGGCACACGGTGTCCAGCGGGTTCTCATGCGGCGGCGCGGCCTCCAGGACCGCCTCCGCCCGCACCAGGGTGTCGTCGTGGTCGGGGAAGATCGCCTCTTCCTTGGAGCGGAAGTGGCGGAAGAACGTGCGCCGGGCGACCCCTGCCGCGGCCGCGATCTCGTCGACCGTCGTCGCCTCGTAGCCCTTCGTCGCGAACAACTCCATCGCGGCGGCCGCCAGTTTGCGGCGCATGGTCAGCCGCTGGGCGGCGGCGCGGCGCGAACCGGCGCTCTCGGGACCTTCCGGGGAGATGCTGCGGTTCACACGTGCGGACTTCACGGGCTGGGACATGTGGGGAACGTAACACGCCGAAGAGTGCGTGTGCCGGGGCGGACCGCTGTCGGGCTCCAGCAGCCCGCCCCACCCCGGGACCTCGTCAGGCCTTCGCATACTCGCGGAAGCCGCGCCCCGTCTTACGCCCGAGGCAGCCCGCCGCGACCAGGTGCTCCAGCAGCGGCGCGGGCGCCAGGCCGGGGTCGCGGAACTCGCGGTGCAGCACCTTCTCGATCGCCAGCGACACGTCCAGGCCGACCACGTCCAGCAGCTCGAAGGGGCCCATCGGGTAGCCGCCGCCCAGCTTCATCGCCGCGTCGATGTCGTCCAGCGACGCGTAGTGCTCCTGCACCATCTTCACCGCGTTGTTCAGATACGGGAACAGCAGCGCGTTGACGATGAACCCGGCCCGGTCGCCGCAGTCCACCGGGTGCTTGCGCACCTTCGCGCACACGGCGCGCACGGTCGCGTGCACGTCGTCACCGGTGAGCACGGTCCGCACCACCTCGACGAGCTTCATCGCCGGCGCCGGGTTGAAGAAGTGCATGCCGATCACGTCCTGCGGCCGCGACGTGGCACGGGCGCAGGCGACCACCGGCAGCGAGGAGGTGGTGGTGGCCAGCACGGCACCCGGCTTGCACACCTTGTCCAGGGACTGGAACAGCTGCTGCTTGACGGCCAGGTCCTCGGCGACCGCCTCCACCGCCAGGTCCACCTCCGCGAAGGCGTCCAATGAGCCGGCCGGAGTGATCCGCGCCAGCGTCTCCTCCCGGGCCTCGGCGGTCATCCGCCCCTTGTCGACAGAGCGCTTCAGCGACTTGGCGATCCGGGCCTTGGCGGTGTCCGCCTTCTCCTGGCTCCGGGCCGCCAGCACCACCGCGAAGCCCGCCTTGGCGAAGACCTCGGCGATCCCGCTGGCCATGGTGCCCGAACCGGCGACCCCGACGCTGCGCACCGTGCGGCTCGCGGCCAGCTCGTGCGCGTCTCCCGGCGTCTCCGCGTCCGCCACGACCTCCGCACCGCCCGGCGCCGCGTAGGTGTAGAAGCCGCGACCCGCCTTGCGGCCGGTCAGCCCCGCCTCGCTGAGCTGGCCGAGGATCGGTGCGGGTGCGTGCAGCCGGTCGCCGGACGCGGCGTACATCGCCTCCAGCACGGTACGGGCGGTGTCCACGCCGATCAGGTCCAGCAGCGCCAGCGGCCCCATCGGCAGCCCGCAGCCGAGCCGCATCGCGGCGTCGATGTCCTCGCGCGTGGCGTACTTCGACTCGTACATCGCCGCGGCCTGGTTGAGGTAGCCGAACAGCAGCCCGTCGGCGACGAAACCGGGCCGGTCGCCCACCGCCACCGGCTCCTTGCCCAGCTCGCGGGCCAGCTCGGTGACCGCGGTGACGGCCGCCGGAGCGGTCAGCACCGAGGAGACGACCTCCACCAGCTTCATGGCCGGCGCGGGGTTGAAGAAGTGCAGTCCGAGCACCCGCTCGGGGCGCGCGGAGTCGGCGGCCAGCCGGGTCACCGACAGCGCGTTGGTGCCGGTCGCCAGGATCGCCTCCGGCCGGACGACCGCGTCCAGGGCGGTGAAGACCTCGTGCTTGGTGGCGTAGTCCTCCGGCACGACCTCGATGACCAGGTCCGCCTCGGCGGCGGCGGACAGCTCGGTGGAGGTGCGGAAGCGGGCCAGGATCTCCGTCCGCTCGGCCTCGGTGATCTTCTCCCGGCGCACGGCGCGCGCGGTCGAGGCGTCCAGGGCGGCGGAGGCACCTTCGGCGGCGGCCGCGCTGATGTCGATACCGATCACCTGGCGGCCGGCGCGGGCGAGCACCTCGGCGATACCGGTGCCCATCGTGCCGAGGCCGACGACGGCGATCACGCGGAGGGCGGAGGAGGGGGCGGAGGAGGGATCAGGGGTGGACTGACGGTCCATCGCGAGACTCCAGAGGGTGTTCCCCGGGCATGGGGAGGGTGACGACTGAGGGAGCTCCGGTTCCGCGAGAAGACGCCATCGGCGTTACACGGAAAGGGAGTTAGGAGCTGCTGGGCGGGCACCACTGGTCGTAGAAACCCGCGAGCAACATGTGCGGCCGGCCCTGTCCCGGGGCCTGGCCCTACTTCGAGTGCCGAACCGACTTCACTCATGGCGGCTGCGTCACCAGGCCGCCCGAGCACGGAGTGCTGCTCGTGTCCCGGAGCTTAACTCGCGGGTAACCGAGAACGCCAGAGCTCGTTCGTAACTCAAGCGCTGTGGCGCGCGCCACTGCGTACAGCCACTGGGGAGGCACCGGCCCATGGAAGACGATTTCCGCGCCCTGGCCGACAGGGTGCGCGCTTCGCTCACGTCCCCGCAGGAGACGGCGGCGTACGTCCGGCTGCTCGGCCTGGTACGCGAGCGCACCCCCGCCGCTCGCGAAGAGCTCGCCCGCGTACTGGTCGCACCGGAGCAGCCGCTGTGGGCGCGGGAGACCGCCGCCTATGTGCTCGGCAGCGCGGGAGACCGCCGGGCCTTCGAGACGCTCGTGCTCATGCTCAACTACCGCGACCCGGTGCGCTGCGTCACCGCCGCGCGGGCGCTGGCCCGGCTCGGCGACCCGCGCACCGCCCGCGCGGCGGCGGCCCTGGCCACCAACCCGGTGCGCACCCATTACGCCCTGCACCCGATCCGGCTGCTGGTCGAACTGCGCGCGCCGGAGTCCGCGCCCGCCCTGATCGCCACCCTGGAGCGGCTGCTGTCCTCCAACGATCACCACTGGCCGATCGCCCGCGCCTGTGTGGAGGGGCTGGGCGCGCTCGGCGACCCGCGGGCCATCCCGGTGCTGACGGCGGCCAGCGCGTATCCGCAGCTGACGGCGGCGGCCTCCGCGGCACTCGCCCGCGCGGAGTCCGGCACCGAGGTCCAGCCCGGGCCGCGGCCCCAGCCGGGGGCCCGTCCGGGACCGAAGCAGGGCACGCGTCCGGGACCTCAGGGGGGAGCCCGCACGGCGCCTCAGCAAGGCACTCGTCCAGGACCTCAGCAGGGGGCTCGCCCAGGGTCCCAGGAGGGAGCCCGGCCGCAGCCCGGCGCGCGCCCGCAGTCAGGGCTGCGGGCCCAGCCCCCGGTGCCCCGGAGCCGCCCCGGCACCCGGCCTCAGCCGGAGACGCGGCCCAAGCCGAGTACGTAGCGCAGCTCGGGCACGGCGGCGCCGTCCACGTCGTACGACTCCTCCCCGCCGTCCGGCGTGAAACCCGCCCGCTCATAGAAGCGCCGCGCACGCGCGTTCCCCTTGAGCACCCACAACCGCAGCCGGGGGAAGCCGCGCTCGGTGACCCGCGCGAGCGTCTCGCCCAGCAGCGCGCGCCCGACGCCGGTGCCCACCAGCTCCGGGCGGGCATAGAGGGCGTACAGCTCCGCGTCCCCGCTGGGCAGGTCGCGCTCGCGGTACGGTCCGAAGCACGCCCAGCCCGCGACGCCGCCGTCCGCCGTCTCCGCGACCAGGTTCACCACGTCGCCCAGTCCGCGCGAGAAGAACTCCCGGCGCCGCGCCGCGTCCTCGGCCACGCTCAGGGCATCCAGGTGCGCCTGGGGCATCAGCCCGGTGTACGCCGCCTGCCAGCCGCGCACCCGCACCGCCGCCACGGCGTCGATGTCCGCCTCGGTCATCTCCCGTACCCGCATACGAACCACCATAGGAGCGGGGACAACCGGTTTTCGGGGGCGCGGAGACGGCGCCGGGAACTCGGCCCGCCCTGCTCGCGGCCGGAGGCTAGGCGAGCCACTCGCCGTCGCGCATGATGAGCCGCTCGGGCAGCTCGTTCTCCTCCCGCCAGGCCCTGATCACACGCGGTGTGACGCGCAGGTAGACCCACTCGTCGCGGTCGCGGGGGTCCCACCCGAGCTTCGCCGCGAAGGCGTCCGCCGAGGCCACCGGGAGGCGCGGGCCCTCGATCGCCGTCGCCCTGCCCTTCACGAGCACCACGTCGCGGGTCCCGTCGAGCGTGACCGTGACCGGTCCGCCGGCCATGAGATTCCGGGCGGTGGGAGTGGTGCGCCGGGTGCACATCAGGAGCGTGCCGTCGTCCCACACGAACTCCAGCGGCACCAGGCAGGGCTGACCGTCACCGGAGGCGGTGGCAACCCATGCGTCGATGTCCTTCTCCAGCCGCGCGAGGGTGTCCTGCCTCCGCTGCCCGCGACTGCGCGGCTCCGGGTGCCCGTTCTCGTCGTTCTGATCGCTCATGGCCGCGACGCTAACAACAGCCGCCGCGGCACGGATCGGGCGCGAGACCTCGGCCGCGGGACCTAGGTGGTCTCGCCCACGATCGCGTACGCCTCGATCTCCAGCAGCAGCTCCGGCCGGATCAGCGCCGTGACCTGGACCGCCGAACTGGCCGGCGGGCGGGCCGGGTCGACGACCTCGTCGCGGGCCTCGCGTATCGGCGGCAGATGGTCGATGTCGGTGACGAAGTAGGTCAGCTTCACCACGTCGGCGAAGGTCGCGCCCGCCGCCGCCAGGCAGCGCCCCAGGTTGGCGAAGACCTGGCGGGCTTGGGCCGCCGGGTCCCCCTCGCCCACCAGGTCGCCCTTCTCGTCCAGGGCGATCTGGCCCGAGACCGCCACGAACCGCCCCGTGCCCCAGACGACGTGGCTGTAGCCGGTGCCGGGTGCCAGGCCCTCGGGGGCCGCCACGTGGTGGAGCTGCGTCATGGGAACTCCTCGCTGTCCTCGGCCCAACGGTCGTACGGGCCCGGGACGATCATCGCGCACGGCACCGACAATCGCTCACAGCAGCGACAACTGGGTGGCTTCGGGGGCGGTTGCGGGCGACGGCTCGGGGGCGGGGGCGCGGCGGTCCGCGCTCGGCCGCCACGGGCCGATGCCGTACTCCGCCGCCAGCTCGTGCACCTGGCCGGTCACGCGCCGCTGGTACCACTTCGGGGCGTACGCCCCGTCCGCGTACAGCGCCTCGTACCGGCGCACCAGACGCGGATGGTGCCGGGCCAGCCAGGACATGAACCACTCGCGCGCACCCGGCCGCAGATGCAGCACCAGCGGGGTCACCGACGTGGCACCGGCCGCCGCGATGGCCCGTACCGTGGCGCGCAGTTGCGACGGGGAGTCGCCCAGGTACGGGATGACCGGGGCCATCAGCACCCCGCACGGGATGCCGCGGTCGGCGAGGGTCCGTACGACGTCCAGCCGCCGCTCGGGGGACGGGGTGCCCGGCTCGACCGTGCGCCACAGCTCGGCGTCGGTGAAGCCGACGGAGACCGAGACGCCGACGTCGGTCACCTCCGCGGCGCGGCACAGCAGCTCCAGGTCGCGCAGGATCAGGGTCCCCTTGGTGAGGATGGAGAACGGGTTGGCGCGCTCGGCGAGCGCGGTGAGGATGCCGGGCATCAGCCGGTATCGGCCCTCGGCGCGCTGGTAGCAGTCGACATTGGTGCCCATCGCGATGTGCTCGCCCCGCCAGCGGCGGGAGGCCAGCTCGTGGCGGAGCAACTCGGGGGCGTTGAGCTTCACCACGATCTGGGAGTCGAAGCCGAGCCCGGTGTCGAGGTCCAGATAGCCGTGGGTCCGGCGCGCGAAGCAGTAGACGCACCCGTACCGATCAGAGTCACAACGGGTGGCAACTGAGGGGTGCCCATACCTATATCAGCAGGTAGGGGGCATGTTCCCATGGAGCCCATGAGGGTCTTCACGTACCGCCGCATCTCCCGGGTGACGGAGCGCACCACCAGCATCGAGCGGCAGGGAGAGCACTGCGCCGCTGAGTGCGACCGTCGCGGGTGGAAGATCGTGGACGACTTCGCCGACGAAGGGGTCAGCGGCGCGACGGACCCGGAAGACCGCCCGGCCATGTCCAAGATGCTCGCCAGGCTGGACGAAGTGGACGCCATCGTGTTTTACAAGCTGGACCGTCTGTCCCGGTCCACGCTGGCGTTCGCTGAGCTGATGGAGCGGTGCAAGAGGGCTGGGGTCGCCCTGGTGAGCTGCACGGAGCCGCTTGATCTCTCGTCTCCGATGGGTGTCGCCATGGCGGAGATCATCGCGGTGTTCGCCAAGCTGGAGCGAGCCATGATCCGCGAGCGGTCCATGGACGCACGGCGCAAGGGGCTGGAGTCCAACAAGTTCGTCGGGGGCCGCTTCCCGTACGGGCTGACCCCGGCCCCGCACCCGTCTGGCAAGGGGCGCACCCTGGTACGCGACCCGGAAGCCGTCAAGGTCATCCGGCGCATGGCCATGCTCATCACCGCTGGGCACTCCGCTACGGCCGTCGCCAAGATGCTCAACGACGAAGGGGTGCCCACTTCCCGGCAGCAGGGGGCGACCGCGAAGCGCGCAAGCGGGCACGAGGCGCGCGACACCTACTGGCGGGGGAACGCGGTGCGCGCCATCCTCCGCAATCAGGTGCAGTTGGGCTACCGGGTGGGCGCGAACGGCCGACCGGAGACCGGGCCGGACGGGTTGCCGCTGGTTGTCTGGGAACCCGTGCTCACCTGGGAGGAGTGGGAGGCCGTGCAGGCGGCTCTCGACACCATGGAGGTCACCCGGACGCAGCGCCATGATGCGCACTGGTTGCAGGCGGCCACGCGCTGCGGAGTGTGCGACGTCAGGATGACTCAGACCGTGGCGCACGGCCACACGGGGTTGAAGTGCTCACAGCCCAACGAACTGCGCCACAAGCCCGCGCCGTTCATCCGGACCACTGACCTTGAGGACTGGGTGAACGAGCGGATGACGACCGTCTACGGCCATATGCGGGTGGTGGAGAACGTGTGGCACCCCGGCAGCAGCAACCGACAGGAAAGGTTGGTCGTGGCGTCCGCCATTAAGGCCATGCGCGCAGACCGTGAGGCAGGGCTCTACAAGGGGGCGGAGGACGAAGCGGAGTACCGGGAGAAGATGACCGCGCTACTCTCCCGCCGTGATGTGCTGGACGCGACGCCGGACACCGAACCGCACTGGGAGACGCGCGACACGGGCCGCACCTTCGGCGAGCTCTGGGAGTCGTCCACGCTGGCGGCCCGCGCGGCCCTGCTGGCGAACGCGGGGCTTGTGATCCGGGTTGAGCCTGCCGGGGGCAAGCGTCTGCCCGTGGGGGAGCGCGCCCGCATCGAACCGGAAGACCCGGAAGCCGCAGCGTTGGCAGCCATCGCCGCCGACCTGGAAGACGAAGCTTCCACGCCCGCTCGGCGTGCTCCCCTGACGCCGGAACAGCATGAGGAGATCAGACAGGACCTCTTGGACGACATCGCGCAGCAAGAGGCCCTGTAGGCCTGCCTGAGCGCCGTTCACGGCTCGTTGCTGGGGAAACCTGGTGGCGGGCCGTTCGGCGTTCCTGGCAGCGTGTGTGACCTGCGGGGTTGCTGTCAGTGGGTCTGGCTAGGGTCGGGGGCGACATCGGACTTCGGTCACGGATTCGTCGGGGGAGTGGTGGAACGACGTTCACGGGGTGGGTCTCGGTTTCCGCTGATTTGCTTCTTTGGGCCCTGTCCTGCCCCCCGTCCCAATCCTTGCGGTTACTGGCTTGCAGCGCCCCCGCAGCAAGCCTTCATGATCAACAAAAATGGAAGAGGTGGGGTGTCGCTTGACGGCCCTTGACGAGTCGCGCGCCACGTGTTCGGAGTGCCTTGGTCCGCGTCCACGTTCCGACCGTGGGACGTGTGGTGCGCCGTTGTGTATCGAGTCGGCCCGGTTGCAGATCGCTGCCCGTAAGGCGCGTGAGGCGGTGCGTACTGCCGCTGGTGCTCCGCGTTGTCATCGGTGTGATGAGCCGCATGGTCGGGAGGCGTGGGCGCTGTACTGCCTGCGCTGCGCTGAGGAAGTGGACGAATCGCGCCGGGCTGAGCGCCGTAAGCGGGTGGAGCAGAGGCGGCAAGAGGCCGCCGCAAAGCCGTGCCAGGGGCCGAAGTGTTCGAACCCTGTGGGTGTGTCGGGTGGCCGGGGCCGTCTGTACTGCTCCGAGGAGTGCAGCCGTGCCGCTGAGTATGTCCGCAAGCGTGCCCGGACGAAGCGCGAGCCGGTGCCGTGTCGGCGCTGCGGTAAGCCTGTGGTGCTCAAGTTCCGCGATGGGGTGTGCCGTGACTGCCAGAAGACTCAGCGCACCGTGGCGCGTCGGGTGACGGTCCAGCGCAAGGTGCGGGAGGCGCACGGGGATGCCGGGTGTTTCCACTGCTCGGCTCCGCTGCCCGAGGGAGGGGTGATTGATCACCTGATCCCGATATCGCGGGGTGGCCTGTCAACGGTCGCCAACCTGCGTGTGGTCTGCGTGCTCTGCAACGCGTCGAAGAAGGACCAGTTGATGGACGAGTGGTCGCCGCCGCATCTGTCGGCGCGCGCGGTGACGGTGGTTTGATCCCCGTACCGCTGGACGCGGACCACGCGGGGCCCCTCGCGACGGGAGGGGCCGACACGGACGGGAATGTGCAGGTGCTGTGCCGCGGGTGCCACCAGCTCAAGACGAACACGGAGTTCGGGGCGCGGGTTTCCTGACCATGGTGTCTGTGCCGGGCACCGCTTCGAAGCCATGGCGCTGGTACCAGGCTGTGAGCGCTTCGGCGGCGAGTCCGGCAGGGTTGGGCTGCACCTGGAGCATCAGCGTGATGCCCTCAGCATCAGCGTCCATGCACACGTCCCGCAGTACCTCGCTGCCCCATCCGCGTCCCCGAGCTTTGGGGCGGACGACGATGCGGGTGATGAGCGATGGCCCGGGACCGTGCATGTGCTCGTGAGCCTGTAGCGCCTGCCTGCCCTCTTGACGACAATGCAGACGGCGCTGCCTGTCAAATCTTGTCCAGTCGATAACGGTTCTCCGCGCCGATTGGCCAGGGAACATCCAGGCCATTCCCGGATATCCTCACTGACTGCTCGCGATCAGTGTATGGTTCAACCGCCTGCGATAGATGGTCCCACGAATGCTCGCCCCAGGGGTCGGGAAGAAACACCACACGGCGGTCGATAACGACAGCTACGGACATCAATCCTTCCGGCCGCTCGATAATTGTTATCTTTCTGCCACCGGCAGGTTGGTCCGGCAAATTCCCGGTGAGAGACTGAAAAGTTGCCGGGTCGGGATCCTTAAGTTGGTCTCGGACCGGCGATAGCGTCGACTGAAATACGTACCCCCACCCCAGTGCTATGAATGCGGCGAGATACGCCGACCGAATCCACGACACATTGGCGCGTGCAGGATCGTACTCTTCTCGTATTATGAATTTGGCAGACGAAAAGTCCCCGCTCTCGCGTGCTCGTTGCAGCGCTTCTGCATGAGCGTCAGCATTTTCCGGATGCGTTCCAGTCGCCCGAGCTACCCACCTGCCATTCACAAAAGACACCACGCAGGGCATCTCGATGCCATTAACTATAAACGTCGCCCTCAAATTCCGTCTCGGATCTTCTCCCCTGCCTACAGCCTCCATCGCCTGACGTTTTATTGCTTGAGCGTCAAATTTGCTGCCATGGGTGCTGTTGCAGTCGCTACATGTGAGCAGCAGACCATGCCCCCTTAGCCTCTTAGGCGGAACGTGCTCAACGGTCAGGATTCTTGGTTTTGCGGCTAGGGCTTCGCGTGGGTACGCAATCATGCAGCAGGGGCACATGTAGAAGTCGCCAGGTGGGATTTCGCCGCCGAATCCTTCAATGGTCTGGCGGAGTAGTGGCGCTCCTTCATCGAACCATCGCTCGCGTTTTCCCATAAGTCCAGTATGCGCCTGCCGATCGGAGGTACCCTCATGCCCCGAAAGCCCCGCCCCCCGTGCTCTGTCCCCGGGTGCCCCGAGTTGACCACGGGTGGACGCTGTCCGAAGCATGCGAGGGAAGCTGAGCAGCAGCGCGGGGCGACCACGGCCAAGGGATACGGGACCAGGTGGCAGCGCATCCGTCGGCGGTACGTGTACGCGCATCCCTGGTGTGTGCTGTGCGGGTCTGCGTCGACGGTGGCTGACCACTTTCCGGAGTCGCACCGCGCGCTGGTGGCTCGGGGTGTGTCAGATTCTGACGCGTGGTCTCGGCTCCGTCTGCTGTGCACGTCGTGCCACAACCGCGAGACGGCGCTGCGGCAGCCGGGTGGTTGGGCTGCTGAGCGGGTGAAGCCTCACCGCTGGTGACCCCGACCAGGGGGTGACCCCCAACCTCGCCGGAGATTGAACGGCAGGGAGGGAAAACTCTCGCATGGTCAGTTGGGGTAATTCTGTGGGCAGTTGCTGTGAGTGATCGCCGGTGGGGCGTCTATCAAACGATGGTTTCTGAGACACCCCCCGCCGACTGTCCGAGTCGGCCCCGAGGTGCGCCCAAAACCCGTCTCAAAACACGCCGGAAACCCCTAGTGTTCTGAGACGGGTTCTGAGACGATTGGTGCATGGCGACGAACACCGGAACCCTCATCGGCTACAAGCGAGTTAGCACCAACGCGCAGGACGCGCAGCTCCAGGCAGACGCACTGAGCGATGCGGGTTGCTCACGCGTCTTCGAGGACAAGGCGTCGGGCAAGAACGCCGACCGGGCCGGGCTCATGGCGGCGCTGGACTACATGCGCGAGGGGGACACGCTCTGCGTGTGGAAGCTGGATCGCCTCGGGCGCTCCACGAAGGACGTGCTCACGATCGCTGAGGACCTGCACGCGCGGGGGATCAGTCTGCGGATTCTGACGGGGACGCTGGCCGGTAGCTACTCCCCTAAGGGTGAGGGCAAGTTCTTCTTCACGATGATGGTTGCCTTTGCTGAGCTTGAGCGAGACATGATCGTGGAGCGGACCCGCGCGGGTCTGGATGCTGCCAAGGCGCAGGGTCGTACGGGCGGACGGCCGACCGTGATGGACGGTGACAAGCTCGCTGCTGCCAAGGCACGCCGGGCCAAGGGTGAGAGCGTCACGGCCATTGCCAAGGCGCTCAAGGTGTCCCGTGCGACGCTGTACCGGGCACTGAGCGACGCCGAATAGCCTGGCCTGACCGGAGAGACCGTCTGCCCGTAGTGGTGGACGGCCTTTCTCATGTCCGGACCGTGGGGTAGCCGTGATCAAAGTTCAGGCGACAGACCCGCTGGCGACCCCGGCTCAAGCCCGAAGCGTGCACGCTGGGTGCGATCACGTTTTTCGGTGACGCTGGCAAGCTGACCAGCGAAGACGCGACGGGCGGCACCGGAGAACGACCCCGTGAAGGGGTGGGGATGTGCCCAGTTGCAGCCCGAGCGGCACCGCACAGGTATGGCAGTCAGTACGGGGTTTCATGGTCGCTCGCGTTCGCCGATGTCGTTGATTCCCCCGTGTCCGTGGCCACTTGCCGGGCGTACGCTGATCCGAGGGCTTCATACCTTGTCAGGAGTGCGCCATGGCGATTGATGACCTGCCTGAAGAGCTGACGACCGGCGAGCGTATCCGCGTGCTACGGGAACGACGGGGGCTCTCTCGCCCCGTGCTGGCCGGATTGGTCGGCAGGTCCTCCGATTGGCTCAAGAAGATCGAGAATGGTGACCGGAGCCTTACGTCGATCACACACCTTGTGCGACTGGCCAACGCGTTGCGTGTGCCGGATGTCGCGACGCTGACAGGGGGAGACCTGAGCATCCCCGCCGAAGCGGTCGGCAAGCTGTCGCACGGGGCCGTACCGGCCATCAGGGCGGCGCTGCACGGCGTCTCGTTCGGTGGTACGCCCACCGTGGGCGCCACGTCCCCCGAGGCGCTGAAAGGCCGCGTGGAGGGCGCGTGGCGGCTCTGGCACGGCAGCACCCATCAGCGAACGGAAGTGGGTGCACTGCTGCCCGACTTGGTCCGTGATGCTCACGCGTGCATCCGTGCGCACCAGGGGGCGGAGCGCCGTAACGCTCATGCCGCTACCGCTGACCTGTACCGGCTCGTTCAGCGCCTCTTGGCACACATCAGCGAGCCGGAGCTGTACTGGCTGGCGCTGGACCGTGGCAGGGCGCACAGCGAGGAAGCCGACAACCCTGTGTCGCTCGCGCTGGCGGCCTGGTCCACGGCGATCGGGCAGCGCGCGGCCGGGTTCGGGGAAGACGCCGTTCAGACCGACGAAGCGGGTATGTCGCTGCTCCGTGACCAGCTTGAGGATGGGGCGGCGGAAGTCCTCGGCGCCTATGGCGCGCTGAACCTGCAAGCGGCCGTCTCGTGCGGTCTGGACGGACGTACCGGCGACGCTGAGCGGTACCTCAATGAGGCTGACCGTACGGCGCAGCGCCTCCCCGCTGGCTACACGCACACCCCCTCGGCATTCGACGCGTCCAACGTCGCGATTCACGGCGTCAGCGTCGGCGTTGGGCTGTTGACGCCTGGTGAGGCGCTGCGGCGGGCTGAGGCGATCTCTCCCGAAGATGTCGGCTCTTTGGAGCGCCGTTCACGCCTGCTGCTGGACATCGCCGCTGGCCACCAGCAGAAGCGAGAGACAGCGGCAGCACTGCACTACCTCAACCACGCTCACCGCGTGACCCCGGAAGGTATCCGCTACGTGCCGTTCGCGCGCTCCCTTGCCGCTCAGTTGGCTCGTACGGCGTCGGGGCCGTTGAAGGGTGAGGCCGTCGCGCTGGCGGAAGCTGTCGGCGTGGCTGCGTAGTCCCCCGGAAGGGTGGGGGGACACTCTGTCCCCTTCGCCAACTTCATTGCCCCCTACGGTCCTTCGACCCACTGTCGAGACCGAGGGGGCGCATTATGCGCAGCGTTGCGCGGTTACTGCCATGGCGGTCGCCAGATGGAAAGCCGTGCTACCTGAGCGAGGGAGACGGAGACGGGTATCTGTCCCGGCTTGCTGATGAGCTGGAAGCCGTGCAACTGCGGGTTGGCGCTGAGCTGCTGGAGCACGCCCGCGCGGCCGTGAACGACCCCAAAGCGTCTGCATCGGAACTGCGGTTCGTGGTCGCCAGGCTGTCCGAGTGCCTGACTGATGCGCTGAGGGTCGCTGAGAGCCGGGGTGCACGGTTGTCCGTGCCTGCTGATGCAGCCCAGGAAGCCGACGGCTCTGCTGGCGGGGCGCGTGCCTGATGCGAGTGGCAAGCGCGTGGTCCCGGCTACTCGACGCGATCGAAGACGGCTGGTGCCGCCACGTGAGGTATCGCCGCCTGTACCGGCATCTGGACGCGCTGCGGGACCTGCACCGGAGACGGCACAGCCATTGACCTACTGCGGTTACTGCATCGGATGGCGTGAGGTCTGGTGCCCCGATTGCGGCGGCTTCCTTGAGGGATGCAAGACGTGCGACTTCACTCGCAAGGTGCCGTGCATCCAGTGCGCGGGCGGAACCCGAGAGAAGTGGCTGCCCCGCTAAGCCCCCCGCTACTGGTCGACCCAGCGCCCCGGCACTGACGGTCCCGGTAGCCGGGTGACGGAACCCCGTTCGTCTGTGTCCCCCGGCAGATGAACGGGGTTCTTCGCTCCTCAGCGGGTCCGTTGTGAGACGCTGCACTACGGGCAGGCGTGGGTGCAGCCGCGGTACGGGTTCACCGTCCACTCGAAGGGCATCCGGGACGCTCCGGGCACCTTGTTCACGATCGACTTCGCGCGGATCTCGTGGAAGGTGATCCCGCGGAACTCGGGGGTGTCGAACGTACGGGTGACGACCTCGTCGGTGCCGAAGAGGGCGGGGGCGGCGGCGGTGCCGTCCGGGGTCAGGTTGTCCCAGCGCATGGCACACCTCCTGGTCTCTCTGTACGAGAGAGAATAGAACATACGTTCCCACGTGTCCCGTCAACCCTGGATTTGGGCGGTCGCCCGTCAGGTGGTTGGCTTGCCGCGAGGCGAATACGCCACAGGCAGACGCGTGCAGGAGGAACAGCACATGGGCCAGGTCGAGGCCACCACGGAGCGGATCGTCACGGGCAAGCCCGAGGACGTGTTCGATGCCCTCGCCGACTACAGCGACACCCGCGCCAAGCTGCTGACGGAGCACTTCAGCGAGTACGACGTGCGCGAGGGCGGCGACGGCGAGGGCACGCTGGTGCACTGGAAGCTCCAGGCCACCAGCAAGCGGGTCCGCGACTGCCTGCTGGAGGTCGCCGAACCGACCGACGGGCAGCTGGTCGAGAAGGACCGCAACTCCTCGATGGTCACCACCTGGACGGTCACCCCCGCGGGCGAGGGGCGGTCGCGGGTGACGGTCACCACGACGTGGACCGGTGCGGGCGGCATCGGCGGATTCTTCGAGAGGACCTTCGCGCCCAAGGGGCTTGGCCGGATCTACGACGCGGTGCTCGCCAACCTGGCGGCCGAAGTGGAGAAGTGATCGTCAGCCGGGACTCCCGGCAGACTCACCGGTTCGAGTGGTTTTCCCGGCGGCTCAGTGGTTCGCCGTAGCCGCTCCGACCGGCCAGAAAGCGGTTTGTGTCCTTCTCTTCTATAAATCGTCGCGCTTGCTCGTTGTTGTCGCGTAATGCGAGAAATGGGCGGCGGCGCAGGCGCGACGATAGGGGAGAGGCACGTGGGTGGGACCACCTTGGTGAACGGCGGCGGGAGTCCAGCCGCGCCCACAGAGGGCCCGGAGGTCCCTGAGGCCCCAGGGGCTTCGGGGGAGGGTGGCGCGACCGGCCTCATCGGGGGCCAGGGCCGCATCGTCTACGACGTGAGGTACGGCCACGAGCCCGGCGAGCCGAACGACGGCCGGACCGCGGTCGAGCCGGACGCTGCTGCCGCCGGGCCCGATGCCCATGCCGCAGCGCCGCCGGCACCGCTCAGCCCCGCCCGGGTCCGGGTGATCTTCGTCGGCCTGATGCTGACGCTGACGCTCGCCGCCCTCGACCAGACCATCGTCGCCACCGCACTCCCCGAGGTCGTCGGAGATCTGCGCGGTCTGGGCAAGATGTCCTGGATCGTCACCGCCTACCTCCTCGCCACCACCGTCGTCCTGCCCATCTACGGCAAGGCGGGCGACCTCCTCGGCCGCAAGAGCGTCTTCCTCTTCGCGCTCGTCGTCTTCGCCGCCGGATCCGCGTTCGCGGGCTGGGCCCGGACCATGGACCAGTTGATCGTCGCGCGGGCCATCCAGGGCGCGGGCGGCGGCGGGCTCATGATCGGCATCCAGGCGATCACGGCCGACATCGTGCCGCCCCGTCGGCGCGGCCCCTTCATGGGCCTGATGACCGGCGTCTACGGCCTCGCCTCCATCGCAGGACCGCTGCTCGGCGGCTTCTTCACCGACCACGCCTCCTGGCGCTGGTGCTTCTACATCAACCTCCCCATCGCGCTGGCCACCTTCCTCGTCATCGCCCTCGGCCTCAAACTGCCCAGGCCCGTCCGCCGGCCCCGCTTCGACGTCCTCGGCGCGGTGCTGCTGACCGCCGCCTCCATCTGCCTGGTGCTGCTGAGCAGTTGGGGCGGCACCGAGTACGAATGGAAGTCCCGCGTCATCCTCGGGCTGGCGGCGGGCGCGCTCGGCGCGATCCTGCTCTTCGTCCTCGTGGAGCACTTCGTCTCTGAACCGGTCATCCCCCTGCGGCTGTTCCGCGACTCGATCTTCAACGTCACGGGCGTCATCGGCGCGCTGACCGGCGTCGCGCTCTTCGGCGCCGGCAGCTATCTGCCCACCTTCCTGCAAATGGTCGACGGCGTCAGCGCCACCGAGTCCGGGCTGCTGATGCTGCCGATGATGGGCGGCCTCGTCGTGGCGTCCTGCGTCTCCGGAGTGCTGATCAGCCGTACCGGCCGCTACCGGATCTGGCCCATCGCGGGCTGCGCGGCCTCCGCCGCGGGCATGTGGCTGCTCTCCCGGCTGGACGAGGACGCCTCCCGACTGGAGTACAGCCTGGCGATGGGCGTCCTCGGGCTCGGCGTCGGCCTGGTCATGCCCGTCCTCACCCTCGCCGTGCAGAACTCCGCGGACCCCGCCGACCTCGGCGCCGCCACCAGCGCCAGCAACTACTTCCGGCAGATCGGCGGCAGCATGGGCGCCGCGGTCTTCGGCACCCTGCTCGCCCAGCGCCTCGCCGACCGGCTGGCGGCCGAACTCCCCGCCGACGAACGGCTGCCCGACCCCGAGTCGATCACCCCGGAGATGGTGCACGCCCTGCCCCCGGAGCTGCGCGACGGCTACATCACCGCCTACGCCGACGCCATGCCGCGGATCTTCCTCTACCTCGTGCCGGTGCTCGTCCTGGGCTTCCTGCTCGCCTTCCTCCTCAAGGAGAAACCGTTGGTGTCCACCACCGAACCCTCCCCCGAACTCCGTCCGGGAGGTGCCCCCACGGCCGACCAGGGCGTACCGAGCGCCCGCTTCTCCGCCGCGACCGCCACCGTCGCCGCCCCCGTGAACCCGGCCGCCGCCACCGCGCCCGTCGCCGCTCCCGCGACCGCCACCGCCGCCGGGCCCATGGCCGGACCCGCCTCCGGCTATGTCGCGGGCGTCCCGGTCTGCGGCACAGTGCAGCACCACGACGGCAGCACCGTGCCGCGCGCCGCGCTCACCCTCATCGATGTGGGCGGGCGGCAGATCGGGCGCGGCGCGAGCGGCGAGGACGGCCGCTACGCGCTGGCCACCCCCGGCGCCGGTTCGTACGTCCTCATCGCGGCCGCGGGCGGACACCAGCCGCAGGCCGTCACCGTCACCGTCGGCGACCGGCCCGTGGAACTCGACGTGGTCCTCGGCGGCGCCGGGCGGCTCGCCGGAACCGTGCACACCGCCGACGGCACCCCCGTACGGGACGCCATGGTGACCCTCACCGACGTCCGCGGCGAGGTCGTGGCCTCCACCCGCAGCGGCCGCGAAGGCGCTTACGTCATCAGCGAGTTGGTGGCCGGGGAGTACACCCTCGCCTCCAGCGCCCCCGCCTTCCGGCCCGCCGCCCTGCCGGTGACCGTCCAGGCCGCCCGCGAGACCCGGCAGGACATCGAACTGGCCGGCGGCGCGGTGCTGCGCGGGGTCGTGACCGCCACGGGCGGGCGGCTGGTGGAGGACGCGCGGGTCACGCTGCTGGACGCCGCGGGCAACGTGGTCGACACGGTGACCACCGGCTCCGACGGCGCGTTCCGCTTCATCGACCTGTCGGCGGGCGAGTACACCGTGATCGCGGCGGGCTACCCGCCGGTGGCGACCGTGCTCCAGGTGGCGGGCGGGGGCCGTACGGAGCGGGATCTCCAACTCGGCTACGAGGACTAGGGCGTGGCCGCGGGGCCCGCTCTCCGGGGGGAGGGGGACACCGCGGCGGGACGGGGCGCGCGGGTGTGCGCGGGGGCGTGCCACCAGTTCGGGTAATGCCTCCCGCGGCGCCTCGTCGCCCCCGTACGGTGTCATTTGATGCCGCAGATCGTCGCGTGCGAAGGAGCCTTCCCCTCATGCCGGTGTCCGGACGGATTCCGCTTGCTGTCGTCGCCGTGGGCACGGACGGGCTGGTGACGCATTGGAGCAGCGGCGCCGGAAGACTCTTCGGGACGAGTCGTGAGGCGGCCGTTGGGGCACCGGCCGCCGATCTGATGCCGGTCTCGGGAGCCCTGCGCGGTCTCGGCTCCAACTGCCTCGACCCGGACGCCTGCCTGCCCGGTGAGACGCGTTGCCCCACCTCGGGCCGTGCCCGGATGAGCGATCGCGCGGACGGCCCGGTCGACGTGCTGTGGTGGGCGTATCCGCTGGTCGGCCCGGGGACCGGAGGGCTGCTGGTGCTCGCGGCCGACGCGGCCTGGATCGAGCCGGACGGCGACGGTCCCGACCGGGCGCGGTTCTCGCCCGCCTTCGCACCGCACACCGAGCTCCCCGACGCCGAACAACTCGCCGAGCGGCTGCCCGGCGTCCTCCCCGGCATGGGGCCCGCCGCGGCCGGGCGGATCGTCGAGCAGGTGCTCGAACTCGGCTGTCCCGTCGTGGAGATCAGCGGGCACGACCGGGTGCCGGTGACTCCGGACTGCGGCGTGCCGCGGCACCGGGAGCGGCCGGCTCCGCGGCGCCCGGCGGACGGGGCGGCGCGGGGCGCACTCGACGCGGACCCGCTCGGAGACGCTCGCGGTGGCCGTCCATGACGGCGTCCCGATCGGCGGCCACACCCCGCATAGCCGTCGTCGGCGCGGGCTTCGGCGGCCTGTGCGCGGCCATCCGGCTGCGCCAGGCCGGCATCACTACGTTCACCGTCTTCGAGAAGGCGGCGGAGGTCGGCGGCGTCTGGCGCGACAACACCTATCCCGGCGCCGCCTGCGACGTTCCCTCGCATCTGTACGAGTTCTCGTTCGCGCCCAATCCGCGCTGGTCCCGCCGGTTCGCCGGGCAGCGGGAGATCCACGCGTACCAGCGGGACTGCGTCGAACGCTTCGGGCTGCGCGAGCACCTGCGGTTGGATACGGAGATCGCGGCGGCGGACTTCGCCGACGGGGTCTGGACGCTCACCACGACCGACGGAGCGGTCCATCGGGCCGAGGTCCTGATCACCGCGACCGGCCAGCTGTCCCGGCCGGCGATCCCGCCTCTCCCCGGCCGGGAGTCCTTCGCGGGTCCGCAGTTCCACTCCGCGGCCTGGCGGCACGACGCCGAGCTGGCCGGGAAGCGGATCGCGGTGCTCGGCACCGGCGCGAGCGCCGTGCAGTTCGTCCCCGAGATCGCCAGGACCGCGGCGTCGGTGACGGTGTTCCAGCTCGACCCGCCGCACGTCCTGCCCAAGCCGGACTATCGGTACCCGAAGGCGGTCACCCGGCTGCTCACCCGGGTCCCCGCCCTCCAGCGGCTCAGCCGCTGGGCCACCTACTGGACGCTGGAGTCCCGGGCGCTCGGCCTCACTCGGTTCCCGGCGCTCGCCGCGCCGTACGCGCTGCGCGTCAGACGCCACCTCGGGAGAAGGGTCGGCGACCCGGGGCTGCGCGCGCGGATCACCCCGACCAGTCCGCTCGGCTGCGCCCGGGTGCTGCTGTCCGACGACTGGTATCCCGCGCTCGACCGGCCGAACGTGCGCGTGGTGGACGACCGCGTCACCGAGGTCACCCCGACCGGGCTCGTCACCGAGGACGGCACGACCCGCCCGTTCGACGTCCTGATCTACGGCACCGGCTTCCACGCCGGCGGCTTCCTGGCACCGATGAGGATCACCGGCCGGGACGGGCGCGATCTGCACGAGACCTGGCGGCACGGCGCCGAGGCCTATCTCGGGCTCACCGTGCACGGATTCCCGAACCTGTTCATGCTGTACGGGCCCAACACCAACCTCGGCCACAGCTCGATCATCTTCATGCTCGAAAGCCAGATGGCCTACGTCATGCAGGCCGTCGCGGTGCTCGGCCGGGGCCGGACCCGGTGGCTGGAGGTGCGCGCCGACGTGCAGGACGCCTTCAACGACGAGGTGCGGCGGCGCATCCGGGCCACGGTCTGGGATCGCGGCTGCATGAGCTGGTACAAGAACGCGGCGGGCAGGAACACCAACAACTGGCCCGGCTTCACCTTCGCCTACCGGCGCCGGACCCGCCGTCTGGACCTCGCCGACTTCCACCGCGAACCGGCGGGTAGCGGCCCGGCGCCCGAGCCGTAGGTGTAACCGAGATCGGCCGGGGCACTCGGCTCGGGAAGACCACCTCTATCAGCGCTGTGTGTCCCGGCCAGGGCAGCCGGACTTCGGGCCCGCTCGGGGGTCAGGACACCGGATCGGACACGTATGAGCAGCGGGTCAATGGGTCCGAAGGGCTCCGGCCGGGATCCGATCGAGGAGTTCCTCTCACGTTTCTTCGGCGGCACGACGGGAGTGCCCGGCGGGCCGCGGTCCGGGCCCCGGCAGATCGACATCGGCCGCCTGATGAGCGAGCCCACCCGGCAGCTGATCGCGGGCGCCGCCGCGTACGCGGCCGAGCACGGCAGCACCGATCTGGAAACCGAGCACCTGCTCAGGGCGGCGCTCACCACCGAGCCGACCCGGAGCCTGGTGGCGCGTTCCGGTGCCGATCCCGACACGCTGGTCACGGAGATCGACCGTACGGTCGGTGACGGGCCGCCGCAGTCCGCGATATCCGTCACCCCGGCGGTCAAGCGCGCCCTGCTCGCCGCCCACGAGCTGGCACAGGCCAACGGGGTCTCCTACATCGGCCCGGAACACGTGCTCAGGGCGCTCGCAGCCAACCCCGACTCGGCCGCGGGCCGGATCCTCACCGCGGCCCACTTCGACCCGGCCGCGGCCGCGAAGCCGAAGAGCCCGCCGCCCGCCGGGGCCGAGCAGCGGCCCGCCCCGAGCGAGACGCCGCTGCTCGACAAGTACGGCCGCGACCTGACCGACATGGCCCGGGCCGGCCAGATCGACCCGGTGATCGGGCGCGAGCTGCAGATCGAGCAGACCGTCGAGGTGCTCTCCCGCCGGGGCAAGAACAACCCGGTGCTCATCGGCGACGCCGGCGTCGGCAAGACCGCCATCGTCGAGGGGCTCGCCCAGCGGATCGCCACGGGTGACGTGCCCGTCACGCTCGTCGACCGCCGGGTCATCGCGCTGGACCTGTCCGGCGTCGTCGCCGGCACCCGCTACCGCGGCGACTTCGAGCAGCGGATGAACGGCATCATCGAGGAGATCCGCACCCACACCGACCAGCTCGTGATCTTCATCGACGAGCTGCACACGGTCGTCGGGGCGGGCGGCGGCTCCGAGGGCGGGGCGATGGACGCGAGCAACCTGCTCAAGCCCGCGCTGGCCCGCGGCGAGGTGCACGTCATCGGCGCCACCACCATGGAGGAGTACCGCCGGTACATCGAGAAGGACGCGGCCCTCGCCCGCCGCTTCCAGTCGGTCCTCGTACCCGAGCCCGCCCCCGCGGACGCGCTGGAGATCCTGCGCGGGCTCCAGGACCGCTACGAGGCGCACCACCAGGTGCGGTACACCGGCCAGGCGCTGCTGGCCGCCGTGGAGCTGTCCGACCGCTACATCACCGACCGGTTCCTGCCCGACAAGGCCATCGACCTGATGGACCAGGCCGGAGCGCGGGTACGGCTGCGGGCCAAGGCCCCGGCCACCGACGTACGGGCCATGGAACGCGAGCTCGAACAGCTGCACCGGGACAAGGACCAGGCGGTCGCCAGCGAGCAGTACGAGCACGCCACCGAGCTGCGGGACCGGATCAACGAACTCGACGAGCGGATCCGGGCCGGGCACGGAACGCAGACCGGTGACGGGCTGGTCATCGAGGTCACCGCCGAGGACATCGCCGAGGTGGTCTCCCGGCAGACCGGCATCCCGGCCAGCAGCCTGACCCAGGAGGAGAAGGACCGCCTCCTCGGTCTGGAGGAGCACCTCCACCGGCGGGTCATCGGCCAGGACGAGGCGGTCACCGTCGTCGCGGACGCGGTGCTGCGCTCCCGGGCCGGTCTCGCCGACCCCAGCCGGCCGATCGGCAGCTTCCTGTTCCTCGGACCCACCGGGGTGGGCAAGACCGAGCTGGCGCGCGCCCTCGCCGAAGCGCTGTTCGGCAGCGATGAGCGCATGGTGCGACTCGACATGAGCGAGTACCAGGAGCGGCACACCGTCAGCAGGCTGGTGGGGTCCCCGCCCGGCTACGTCGGCCACGAGGACGCCGGGCAGCTCACCGAGGCCGTGCGCCGCCACCCGTACTCGCTGGTGCTGCTGGACGAGGTGGAGAAGGGCCACCCGGACGTCTTCAACCTGCTGCTCCAGGTGCTGGACGACGGGCGGCTGACCGACGCCCAGGGCCGTACGGTCGACTTCAAGAACACCGTCATCGTGATGACGAGCAACCTCGGCTCGGAGGCGGTCGGCGGCCGCGGCGTCCTCGGCTTCGGCGCCGAGGGCGGCGAGGCGGACGAGACGGCCGCGCGGGATCGGGCGCTGCGCCCGCTGCGTGAGCACTTCCGGCCCGAGTTCCTCAACCGCATCGACGAGATCGTCATCTTCCGGCGGCTCGCCGACGAGCAGCTGCACCAGATCACCGACCTGCTGCTGGACGAGACCCGCCGCCGGCTGCGGGCGCAGGACATCGGCGTCGCCTTCGCGCCGGAGGCCGTTGACTGGCTCGTCCACCGCGGCCACCAGCCCGAGTACGGGGCGAGGCCGCTGCGCCGCACCATCCAGCGCGAGGTCGACAACCCGCTCTCCAAGATGGTGCTCGAGGGCCGGCTCGCCGGCGGCCAGCGGGTGCGGGTCGCGGTGGCGGACGACCAGCTGGTGTTCCGCGCGGAGCGGGCGGAGACGACGGGCGCGGCCGGCACCATCGACGCCAGACCCTGATTATCGCCACGCCATTGGCCGCCATAAGGACCTCAGATGGCGGACCGGGCCGCCCGGTTCCCTTTATTGCGGAGTTTTTATCCGTTTTTTCGGCGAAGCAATGCGATGAGGGCTCCGGCGGCCCCTGTCTCGGCGGATTCGGCTTTCGTATGTCAGCATGCACCGGAAATGATTCCACGCGCGGAGGAATCATCCGGTGAGGAGGAGACGACATATGCGATTCGCCGGACGAGGCGATCTCGATGGCGGGGCGGCACTCCGGCGGTCGGCACCAAGACTCTATGTTCTGGACCTGTTGCGTCTCCTCGCGGCCGTCATGGTCGTGATGTACCACTACGTCGCCCTGTACGGCGGCTGGGACCAGGACCCCCGAACGATCTTCCCCAGCCTGCACCAGGGGCTGCAGTACGCCTGGCTGGGCGTCGAGCTGTTCTTCCTGATCAGCGGGTTCGTCATCTGCATGAGCACCTGGGGGAGGACGCTGGGCGACTTCGTGGTGTCCCGGATCTCCCGCATCTACCCCGCCTACTGGGTCGCGGTGCTGCTGACCGCGACGGTCGTCTCGCTGTGGCCGCAGGTGCGGACCGTGGCCGGCTGGGACGAGGTGCTCACCAACCTCACCATGCTCCAGCAGGGCCTCGGCGTGTCCGATGTCGACGGCGTCTACTGGACGCTCTTCATCGAGCTCAAGTTCTACGCGCTGTTCGCGATCGTGGTGGCCACCGGGGTCACTTACCGTAAGTGCGTGGTGTTCTGCGGTATTTGGACGGCGGCGGCGGTCATCGCGCCGACGGCGGACAACAAACTGCTCGACATGTGGGCCATGCCACTGTTCGCCCCATATTTCGTCGCCGGTATCGCGTTCTATCTGATGCACCGGTACCGGCCGAACGCGCTGCTATGGGCGCTGGTGCTCGTCTCCCTGCTGCTGGCCGAGCACCACGTGGGCAAGCGGATCGCCGACAACCTCACCGACACCGAGGACCCGATCCCGTTCTGGCCGGCACGGCTGGCGATCGCCGTGATGTTCGCGATCATGGCGGGCGTCGCCCTGGGCGCGTTCGACCGGGTGCGGTGGCGCTGGCTCGCCACGGCGGGCGCCCTGACCTACCCGCTGTACCTGGTGCACCAGTACATCGGGCTGACGCTGATCCACTGGCTGCAGGGCCGCATGCCCGCGCCGGCGCTGGTGCTCGCGGTGCTCGCGGTGATGCTGGTGGCCGCGTGGGTGCTGCACCGGTGCGTCGAGCGCCCCCTGGGCCGGGCGCTGCGGCGGGCGCTGCAACGGGGCCTGGAGGACATGCGCCGCCAATCGGCCGCGGACGCGGCGGACGCGCCCGGGCGTCCGGCCCACGACGCGGACAGGCAGCGGGAGGCGCCGGCAGCGCCAACGCACGTACTGACAGGGCCAACACGACGCTGAACCTCCCTTCTCCACGCACGGCGCGGGTCATCATGGGCATAGTCATGTCGACACGATCTGCCGGCCCGGGGAGCGGAGGAACCCGTGAAGATCCTCATCAGCGCGGACATGGAGGGCGCCACGGGGGTGACCTGGCCGGCGGACGTGCTGCCCGGCACGCCGCAGTGGGAGCGCTGCCGCAGGCTGTTCACCTCGGATGTGAGTGCCGCGGTCACCGGGTTCCTCGACGGCGGAGCCGACGAGGTGCTCGTCAACGAGGCGCACTGGGACATGCGCAACCTGCTGCTGGAGGAGCTGGACGAGCGGGCGCGGATGCTCACCGGCCGGCACAAGAGCCTGAGCATGGTCGAGGGCGTGCAGCACGGTGACGTGGACGGCGTCGCGTTCGTCGGCTACCACACCGGCGCGGGCACCGAGGGCGTCCTGGCCCATACCTACCTCGCCAACTCCATCACCGGTGTGTGGGTCGGCGGCGTCCGCGCGAGCGAGGGCCTGCTGAACTCGCTGGTCGTCGCGGAGTACGGGGTGCCGGTGGTGCTCGTGACCGGCGACGACCGGACCTGCCAGGACGCGCGGGCGTACGCGCCGGACGCCCGCCTCGTCGCCGTCAAGGACTACGTCTCGCGGTACGCCGCCGTGTGCCGCACCCCCGCCGCCACGGCGGCCGCGATCCGGTCCGCGGCGAAGGAGGCGGCGGCGTTCGCGGTGCGGCACGAGCCGGTGCGGGGCGGCCCCTTCGCCATCGAGTTGGAGTTCGACGCCGAGCATCTGGCCGGGGCGGCGACCGTCGTGCCCGGGGTGGAGCGCAGCGGCGAGCGGCGTGTGGCGTACACCTCGCCGACCATGTACGAGGGGATCCGCTGCTTCAAGGCGGTCACCACCATCGTCTCCGCCGCGGTGGAGGAGCAGTATGGCTGACCGGTACGACGCCGTGGACGCGACCGCGCTGGACGAGGTGGTGCGGTTCACCTCCGAGCTGATCCGTATCGACACCACCAACCGGGGCAGCGGGGACTGCCGCGAGCGGCCCGCCGCCGAGTACGTCGCCGAGCAGCTCGGCGAGGCGGACATCGCCCCCACGCTGCTGGAGTGCGAGCCGGGCCGGACCAATGTGGTGGCCCGTATCGAGGGCACCGAGCCCGGCGCCGACGCGCTGCTGCTCCACGGCCATCTGGACGTGGTGCCCGCCGAGCCCGCCGACTGGGCCGTGCACCCGTTCTCCGGGGAGATCCGCGACGGCGTGGTGTGGGGCCGCGGCGCGATCGACATGAAGAACATGGACGCGATGATCCTCGCCGTCGTCCGGGCCTGGGCCCGGGCCGGGGTGCGGCCCCGCCGGGACATCGTGCTGGCCTTCACCGCCGACGAGGAGGACAGCGCCCGGATCGGCTCCGGCTTCCTCGCCGACCGGCACGCCGACCTGTTCGAGGGCTGCACCGAGGGCGTCGGCGAGACCGGGGCCTTCACCTTCCACGCCGGACCCGGCCGCCGCCTCTACCCGATCGCCGCGGGCGAGCGCGGCACGGCCTGGCTGCGGCTCACCGCGCGCGGCACCGCGGGCCACGGCTCCAAGGCCAACCCCGACAACGCGGTCACCCGGCTGGCCTCCGCCGTCGCCCGGATCGGGGCACACCGCTGGCCCGTGCGGCTGACGTCGACGGTGCGGGCCGCGCTGACCGAGCTCGCCGCGCTGGACGGCGTGGCCGCCGACCTCGACGCGCCCGGCTTCGACGTCGACGAGCTGCTGGCCAAGCTCGGGCGGGCCGCCGCCCTGGTCGAGCCGACCGTCCGCAACAGCGCCAACCCCACGGTCCTGGAGGCCGGGTACAAGATCAACGTGATCCCCGGCAGCGCCACCGCCTACGTCGACGGACGGATGCTGCCCGGCGGCGAGGAGGAGTTCCGGACCACCATGGACCGGCTCACCGGCCCCGACGTCGACTGGGAGTTCCACCACCGGACGACGGCCCTTCAGGCCCCGGTGGACTCCCCGACGTACGCGGCGATGCGCGCGGCCGTCGAAGCCTTCGACCCGGGCGGCCATGTCGTGCCGTACTGCATGTCGGGCGGCACCGACGCCAAGCAGTTCTCCCGGCTCGGCATCGCCGGATACGGCTTCTCCCCCCTCAAGCTCCCCGAGGGCTTCGACTACGCGGCGCTCTTCCACGGTGTGGACGAGCGCGTGCCCGTCGACGCCCTGCACTTCGGCGTCCGCGTCCTCGACCACTTCCTTCAGGAGGCATGAACCCATGGTGTCCACGGCCCCGTACGGGACCTGGAGCTCACCGATCGGCGCCGCGCTCGCCGCGTCGCGCGACGGCCGCCCGGAATACGCGGGCGTGGTCGGCGACGAGGTGTGGTGGACCGCGCCCCGGCCCGGCGAGGGCGGCCGCCGCACCCTGGTGCGGCGGCGCGCCGACGGCACCGAGGAGTCCGCGCTGCCGGCGCCGTGGAACGTCCGCAGCCGGGTGATCGAGTACGGCGGTACCCCCTGGGCCGGGACGCCGCGGACCACCGGCGGCCCGCTGATCGTCTTCGCGCACTTCGCCGACCAGCGGCTGTACGCGTACGAGCCGGACAGCGGCGCCCCGCCGCGGGCGCTGACCCCGCGCTCCCCGGTCGGCGGCGGACTGCGCTGGGCGGACCTCCAGACCCACCCGGAGCGGGGTGAGGTGTGGGGCGTGCTGGAGGAGTTCACCGGCGAGTCCGCCACGGACGTGCGCCGGGTGCTCGCCGCCGTGCCGCTGGACGGCTCTGCCGCCGGCGACCGTGCCGCGGTGCGGGAGCTGACCGACGGGGCCCACCGGTTCGTCACCGGCCCGCGGCTCTCCCCGGACGGGCGGCGGGCCGCGTGGCTCGCCTGGGACCATCCGCGGATGCCCTGGGACGGCACGGTCGTGATGCTCGCCGACGTCACCGAGGACGGCACCTTCACGGGCGCACGGCCGCTGGTGGGCGGCGACGGCGAGGCGGTCGCGCAGGTCGAATGGGCCGCCGACGGCACCCTGCTGTTCGTCTCGGACCTCAGCGGCTGGTGGAATCTCCAGCGGATCGACCCCGACGCCGACCGCACGGGGTCGATCAGCCTGTGCCCCCGCGCCGAGGAGTTCGCCGGACCCCTGTGGCGGCTCGGCAGGCGCTGGTTCCTGCCGCTCGACAGCGGACTGATCGCGGTCCTCCACGGGCGGGGCGCGGCCGTCCTGGGCATCCTCGACCCGGAGACGGGGGAGCTCGCCGACGCCTCCGGCCCGTGGACGGAGTGGGACGCGACCCTGGCGGCCTCCGGCACCCGGGTGATCGGCGTCGCGGCGAGTACGCGCAGCGGGTACGAGGTCGTTGAACTGGACACCCGCACCGGCCGGGCCCGCGTCATCGGCGCCGAGCACACCGACCCGGTCGACCCCGCCTACTACTCCCGCCCGCGCTCCCGCACCTTCACCGGACCGGACGGGCGGGAGATCCACGCCGACATCCACCCGCCGCACCATCCCGGCCGCACCGGGCCCGAGGGGGAGCTGCCGCCGTACGTCGTGTGGGCGCACGGCGGCCCGACCGACCGCGACCCGCTCGTCCTGGACCTGGAGATCGCCTACTTCACCTCGCGCGGGATCGGCGTCGCCCAGGTGCACTACGGCGGCTCGGCGGGCTACGGCCGCGCCTACCGGGAGCGGCTGCGGGAGAACTGGGGTGTGGTGGACGTCGAGGACTGCGCGGCCGTCGCCGAGGCGCTCGCCGAGGAGGGCACCGCCGACCGCGCCCGGCTGGCGATCCGGGGCGGCAGCGCCGGCGGCTGGACGGCGGCGGTCTCCCTCGGCACCACCTCCCAGTACGCCTGCGGGGTGATCAAATACCCGGTGCTCGACCCCGGCGAGTGGGCCGCGGGCGGCACCCACGACTTCGAGTCCCGCTATCTGGACGGTCTGCTGGGCCCGGCCGACGCGCACCCCGACCGCTACCGGGAGCGGTCCCCGATCCACCACGCCGACCGCGTCACCGCGCCGTTCCTGCTGCTCCAGGGCCTGGCGGACCCGGTCTGCCCGCCGGAGCAGTGCGAGCGCCTGCTGAAGGCGATCAGCGGGCGGGGGGTCCGGCACGCCTGTCTCACGTTCGAGGGGGAGGGGCACGGGTTCCGGAAGCAGGAGACGATGGTCCGGGCGCTGCAGGCCGAACTCTCCCTGTACGCGCAGGCCTTCGGCTTCGACCGGCCGGACGTGCCGGCCCTGACGCTGACCACGTAGGGCCGGGGCCCGGGGCGGAGCCCGGTCGCCCGGCGGTAGCGTGATCGACTGCGACACGTCGTCGCCGACGCACCATTGCCGACGCACAGGGGGAAGAGCGACCGATGACCGACATCAGGATGCTGGGCCGGGACGCGCTGCCGGACGCCGTTCCCGGCGGCTGGCAGGGGGAGCCGCGGACCTGGCTGCTGAGCGTCGCCGAGTACACCGACGGACCGGACGGCGCGCTCGCCGACAAGGTCCTGGACGCCGAGGAGCGCGACCGGGCGGCCGCGTTCGTCCGGGAGGCGGACCGGCAGCGGTACCGCGCGGCCCACACCGGGCTGCGCCGGCTGCTCGGCGCCTATCTGGGCGTGGATCCGGCGGCGGTGCCGTTCACGCGCGAGCCGTGCCCCGGCTGCGGGGCGCCGCACGGCCGCCCGGCGGTCACCGGGACCCCGCTGCACTTCAACATGTCGCACGCCGGGGACCTGGTGCTCTTCGCCTTCGCGGGCGCCCCGGTGGGCGCCGACGTGGAGCAGGTGCAGCCGGTCGCCGTCGCCGACCAGGTCGCCGCGAGCCTGCACCCGCGGGAGCGCGCCGAGCTGGCCGGGCTGCCCGCCGCCGACCGGCCCGCCGCCTTCGCGCGCTGCTGGACCCGCAAGGAGGCCTATCTGAAGGGGCTCGGTACGGGCCTGTCCCGCGACCCGGCCGCCGACTACGTGGGCACCGGCCCCCGCCCCGTGCCGGTCGGCTCCTGGACGCTGACCGACCTCCCCGTCGGCGACGTCCGGCCCGGCTACGCGGCCGCCCGGGCGGTCCTGGGCGCGGCGCGTCCGCCGGCCTCGTAGCCGTGCGCGGGCGGCACGGCCGCCGATGCCGGACCCTGAAGGTAGCGGCCGGGCCGCGGCCCGGCCGGCACCTTCGGCTCCGACGGAAGGGTTCCAGCCATGAGCCCGACAACGAAGAACGCCGGTGGCGACCGCGCGGGCGGTCTCAGGGGGGAGCTGACCCCGCGCAGGATCACCGCGCTCGCCGCCGCCGTGATCGCGCTCGTCTTCGTCTTCGAGAACACCAAGGAGGTCGAGATCCGGCTGCTGATCCCCGAGGTGACCATGCCGCTGTGGCTCGCCCTGCTCGCCGTGGGCGTGGTCGGCGTGCTGTGCGGTGTGCTCCTGGTCCGCCGCCGAGGCTAGGGAGGGTGTGCGGCCAGGGCGGGTGGCCGGCGGTCCGCCGACGCCGGCGAGCCGACCGGCTCACCGGGCACGGCCTAGCATGGGCCGATGCCTGACTCCGCGTACCTCGCCGAAGGACCCCGCACGGCCATCCGCGCCATCCGCCGCGGCGACCGGGAGGAGTTCACCCGGCTCGCCCGGGACAGCGTCGAGCTCCACCACCCCTGGCTCGAACTGGCCACGACCGACGAGGAGTTCGACGCCTACGTCGCGCTGTTCCGGCAGCCCGACCGCGAGGGCTTCCTGGTCTGCCTCCGCGAGACCGGTGAGATCGCCGGATTCGTCAACATCAACGCCGTCATCCGCGCCCGCTTCCAGAACGGCTCCCTGGGATACGGGGCGTTCGTGCCGCACGCCGGTCGCGGTTATCTGACCGAGGGGCTGGAGCTGGTCGTCCGCCACGCCTTCGGCCCGCTGCGGCTGCACCGGCTGGAGGCCAACATCCAGCCGGGCAACGCGGCGTCGGCCGCCCTGGTCAAGCGCCTCGGCTTCCGGCTGGAGGGGCACTCGCCCGACTACCTGTTCATCAACGGCGCCTGGCGCGACCACGATCGCTGGGCGCTCACCCGCGAGATGCTCCACGGCCCGTCGTAGATCGTCTTTGCGCAACTCTGACCGAGGGAAGCCCTGTTCAGGCGGCTCGCGCCGGTGTTCCATGGTCATCTGACGGTCGCCGCAGCCGAGGTGGCCCCCGGGTGAAGGACTGTGACGCTGTGGCCACGAGTGTGCGACGTACCGTGCTGACCTTGCCCGCCGCCCCGCTCGGGCCGGAGAACCCGCTGCCCGCGCTGCGGCCCCTGGGCGACGTGCACCGGGTCGGCGACGACGTACGCGCCGCGCTCCCCGCCGACATGGCCCGGCAGATCGGATACGCACCGCTCCGCTCGGTCCTGCCGGTGCGGTCGCGCGACGGGTACGGGCGGCGCCGCACCCCGTGCGACCTCGACGCGATCGTCATCGAGAACGACCGGCTGCGCGCCACCGTGCTGCCCGGTCTCGGCGGCCGGATCCACTCCCTCCACCACAAGCCGACCGACCGCGAACTCCTCTACCGCAACCCGGTGTTCCAGCCCGCGGACTTCGCGCTGAACGGCGCCTGGTTCTCCGGCGGCATCGAGTGGAACATCGGCGCCACCGGCCACACCGCGCTCTCCTGCGCGCCGCTGCACGCCGCCCGGGTGGCCGCCCCCGACGGAGGAGAGATGGTGCGGCTGTGGGAGTGGGAGCGGCTGCGGGACCTGCCCTTCCAGGTCGACCTGTGGCTGCCGGACGGCTCCGACTTCCTCCACGTCGGCGTACGGATCCGCAACCCGCACGACCGCAGGGTGCCCGTCTACTGGTGGTCCAACACCGCCGTCCCCGAGACCGGGCGCACCCGCGTGCTCGTGCCCGCCGACGCCGCCTGGCACTTCGGCTACACCCGCGACCTGCGCCACGTCCCCGTACCGGAGTGGGAAGGCGCCGACCGCACGTATCCGCTGCGCGGCGAGCACGCCGCCGACTACTTCTACGAGGTGCCCGACTCCGCCCGCCGCTGGATCGCCGCGGTCGACGGCGACGGGCACGGCCTCGTCCAGACCTCCACCGACGTGCTGCGCGGCCGCAAGCTCTTCGTCTGGGGCGCGGGAGAGGGCGGCCGCCACTGGCAGCGCTGGCTCACCGAGCCGGGCACCGGCGGCTACGCCGAGATCCAGGCCGGGCTCGCCCGCACCCAGCTGGAGCACCTCCCGCTGGAGGCCGGCGAGGAGCTGAGCTGGCTGGAGGCGTACGGCCCGGTCTCCGCCGACCCGGCCGCCGTCCACGGCACCGACTGGGCGGCCGCGCGCGCGGCCGTCGAGGCCCGGCTCGCGGCGGACCTGCCGCGCGCAGAGGTCGACGCGGCGTACGCCGCCTGGCTGCCGTGCGCCGACAACGAGCCCAAGGAGACGCTGGCGACGGGCTCCGGCTGGGGTGCGCTGGAGGCCGAGCGCGGCGGGTTCGACCTCCCCGGCACCCCCTTCGACCCGGCCACTCAGGGCGCCGAGCAGCAGCCCTGGCAGGCCCTGCTGCGCACCGGCGCGCTGCCGGAGTGGACGGCGCCCACCGGACCGGGCGCGTCGCTGGTCGCACCGCCCTGGCGCGAACTGCTGGAGACCGCGCCGTCCGGCGCCGCCGCCGACTTCCACCTGGGGGTGGCGCAGTGGCACGCGGGCGACCGGGCACAGGCCGCGCGCAGCTGGGAGCGGTCGCTGCGGCACGCCGAGACGCCGTGGACGCTGCGCTGCCTGGCCGCCGCGGACAGCGCAGCGGGGCACACCGAGCGCGCGGCGGACCGGCTGCTGCGTGCCGTACGGCTGGTGCTGGACGGAGCGCCGTACGACGACGCGACACCATGCGACGGTACGTCACGGTATGACGAGACGGCACCGTGCGGCGTCGGAGCGGCGCCGTACGACGCCGCGTTGGAGGCCGCCCTGGCGCGCGAGGCGGTCGACGCGCTGCTGGCCGCGGATCGCGCCGCCGACGCCGGGGCCGTCCTCGATGCGCTGCGGCCCGCCGTGCGCGACCGCGGCAGGTTCCAACTGCTCCGTGCCCAGGTGCTGCTGGCCCAAGGCGACGCACCCGCCGCCCGCGCGCTCCTCGACGCCGGCATCGAGGTGGCCGACCTGCGCGAGGGCGACGAGTCCCTGAGCGACACCTGGTTCGCGACGGCCGAGCGGCTGGTCGCGGGACCGGGCGGAGCGGTCACCGAGGAGGTGCGGCAGCGGGCGCGCGCCGCGCACCCGCTGCCGGAGGCCTACGAGTACCGGATGCGGCCGGGCGGTCAGGCCGCGGGTGGTCGGGCCGAGGGCGGTCAGGCCACCGGTGGTCAGGCCGCCTGCCGGTCGACGTACTCGAAGACCGACCCGTCCGGGTGACGGGCGACCAGATTGCGGCCGATGGGCGTGGGCAGGGGCCCGGCGATGATCTCCGCGCCCACGGCCCGCAGATCGGCCGCCGCCGCGTCCACGTCCTTCACCGCGAGGGTCGCCGTGATCTTCCGCAGGATCGACAGCTCCGCCTCGGGGCCGCTCATGAGGAAGAAGCAGCCGACCGCCGCCACCGCGACGCCGCCCCGCTGGAAGCGCAGGGCCTCGGTCCCCGTCAGCCGTTCGTAGACGGTGATCGCCTCGTCCAGATCCGGCACGCACACCCGCAGTGATGTCCCCAGAATATCCATACGGGCGAGCCTAGTTGGTCCCGCCGGGGCGTGTGGCCGCCTACCGCCGACGCCCACCCGGCGGGCGACCCGCGCGGTCCGACGGGCGGCCCTCACCCCGTGGAGCGGACCGGCTTGCGGCAGAGGATCTCGCCGTGCGGGACGGTGAACCAGCCGTCCTCCAGGGCGCCCCACTCCCGCCAGGCGTCCGCGATGTCCGCCAGCTCCCGCTCCGTGGCGTGCCCGCCGTCCACCGCCATCCGCGCGTACGAGGAGGCGACGGTGCGGTCCGCCCACATGCCGCTCCACCACGACCGGTCCTCCGGGGTCGCGAAGCACCAGACGGCGGCGGTCGCCGTGACATCGGCGCACCCCGCCCGCCGGGCCCAGGACAGCAGTCGCCGGCCGGCGTCGGGCTCGCCGCCGTTGGCGCGCGCCACCCGCCCGTACAGCTCCTGCCAGCGCGCCATGCCGGGCACGTCCGGATACCAGGTCATCGCCGCGTAGTCGGCGTCGCGGGCGGCGACGACGCCGCCCGGGCGGCACACCCGGTACATCTCGCGCAGCGCGCGGACCGGGTCGCCGACGTGCTGGAGCACCTGGTGGGCGTGGACGACGTCGAACGAGTCGTCGGGGGAGTCCAGGTCGTGGATGTCGGCCACGGCGAAGTCGACGTTGGCCAGGCCGCGCTCGTCCGCCACGGCACGCGCCCGGTCCAGTACGCCGGGGGCGGCGTCGACCGCCGTGACGTGCCCCTGGGGGACCAGCTCGGCCAGGTCCGCGGTGATCGTGCCTGGCCCGCACCCGATGTCCAGGACCCGCATGTGCGGCTCCAGCTCCGGCAGGAGGTAGGCCGCGGAGTTCGCGGCCGTGCGCCAGCTGTGGGAGCGCAGCACCGACTCGTGGTGCCCGTGGGTGTAGACGGCTGTGTCCTTCGGCATTGCGGCAGTCCCCCTAGAACCGACCGGTGATCGTCGGTTCCCACGCTACGCAGTCGTCTCGAATAGCGGGAGTGTCATCTCAGTATTCGGGAATCCGCACGTGCGAGGCGACGTCCTCGACCGTGTGGAACGTGCGGTCCGGCGGCAGCGACTCCACCAGCGCGACCACCCGGTCCGGGGCGTGCCGTTCGTGCAGGGTGCGCACCAGGACCGCGCGCTTGGCCGGGAACGCGGTCCGCGCCAGATGGCGCGCGATCTCGAAGCGCATCGCCTCGTACTCGCCTCGTGAGCCGCGGGCCGGCAGGGGGCCGAAGGACGCCGTCGGGTCGTCGTCCGCGGCGGGCTCGGGGTTGGGGTCGTGCCACTCCTCGGCCCGTGTGGGGTGTCCGGAGCGCAGGAGCCCGTCCAGCTCGTGCTTCAGCTCGTCGTCCTTGTGCGCACTCACCCGGTCGCTGCCTCGCTGCATGCCGTCCTCCTCGTGCCGCCCCCCGGTACTGCGTACTCTCCGAATACCCGGTCAAACCAGGATGACACCGGTCATACCGCTCAGCACTCGCCGGGTTCCGGAGAGGCGGGGAGAATGGCTGCCATGGCTGACCGCAGCGCCAAGAACCCGCTTCTGACCAGGCACGGCGAGGCACTGGACCTGTTCACCGACCGGGTCCACGCGATCCGCCCCGACCAGTGGGACGCCCCGACGCCATGCACCGAGTGGTCCGTCCGCGACCTGGTGAACCATCTGACCGCCGAGCAGCTGTGGGTGCCGCCGCTGGTGCGCGACGGTTCGACCATCGAGGCGCAGGGCGACGCCTTCGACGGGGACGTGCTGGGCGACGACCCGGTCGCCGCCTGGGACCGCGCCGCGGCCGAGGCCCGCGCCGCGTTCCGCGCCCCCGGCGCCATCGAGCGGACCGTCCACCTGTCGTACGGCGAGACCCCCGCCTCCCACTACTGCGCGCAGATGATCACGGACGCGGTGGTGCACGCCTGGGACCTGTCGCGGGGCATCGGCGCGGACGAGCGCCTCCCCGCCGCGCTGGTCACCTTCTCGGTACGGGAGATCACGCCGTACGCCGCCGACCTGGAGAAGAGCGGGCTGTTCGCGGCCCCGGTGGAACCGCCGGCCGGGGCCGACGTCCAGACCAAGCTGCTGGCCCTGCTGGGCCGCCGGGTCTGACGCGGGCCCCGGCCTGTGTCAGACGCCTCACAGCACCGACTGCGCCGTCTGCGCGGCCTTGGAGAACGCGTGCACCAAGGTCTCGCAGAACGCCGGCAGATCCGCCGGCTTACGGCTGGTGATCAGCGTATTGGGCCCGCGCTCGCACACCACGACCTGCTCGTCCACCCACGTACCGCCCGCGTTGCGGATGTCGGTGCGCAGACTGGGCCACGAGGTGAGCGTCCGGCCGCGCACCACATCGGCCTCCACCAGCATCCACGGCGCGTGGCAGATCGCCGCCACGGGCTTACCCGCGTCGAAGAACTCCTGGACGAGGCGGACGGCCCGCGCGTCCATGCGCAGCGCGTCGGGGTTGGCGACGCCGCCCGGCAGCATGAGCGCGTCGTAGTCCCGCGCCGACGTCTCACCGACGACCCTGTCGACGTCGTAGGCCTCCGCCGGGTCGAGGTGGCGGAACGCCTGCACCATGCCGGGCTTGGTGGAGACCAGGTAGGGGTCGCCGCCATGGCTGCGTACCGCGTCCCACGGCTGGATCAGCTCGATCTGCTCCACGCCTTTCGGCGCGACGAGAAACGCCACCTTCATTACGGCCTCACGTCCTTTCGCACACACCCGAGGAGCGCGCGGTCCTCCCGAGGCGCGCACACTCCGCCCGAGTGCCGGGTTGCCCCCTGGGGCCCGACGAAACCGCGCGTCGCCCCGGCGCCCCACCAGGGCGATCTGCGAAGGTGGAGGCGGCCCTGTACGCGGAGCCGGAAGGGACGTGCGCAGGTGACGAAGCAGCGGCAGCGGCCCGCCCCGGCCGCGGCGGACCCGCACGGCGGTCTGCCGGTGCTCCCCGGACTCGCCGAACGCTTCGCCGCGGCCGCCGCCGACCCCGCGCCGGAGCCCTCCGGCGGCGGCCCCCGGCTGCGCGCCGCCGCCTGCGGATACTGGTCGCGGCGCGGGCTGTGGACCCATCAGGACCATGTGGTGGCCGCCCCCGGCGCGCAGCCGCTGCTGCTGGCGCTGCTCGCGGCGGCGGGCGGCGACGTGCTGCTCAGCCGCCCGTGCGCGGCCTGGTACGCGCCGCTGGCCCGGCTCGCCGGCCGGCCGGCCTACCACGCCCCGGCACCCGCCGAGTGCGGCGGCGTCCCGGACCCGTTCGCGCTGCTGGAGACCGTCCGCCGGGTGCGGGCCGAGGGCGGCGCGCCCCGGGTGCTGGTGCTGTCCGTCGCCGACGACCCGACCGGCACCGTCGCCCCGCCGGAGCTGCTGCACGAGGTGTGCGAGGCGGCCGTGGGGGAGGGGCTGCTGATCGTGAGCGACGAGACCTGGCGGGACACCCTGCACGACCCGCACGACACGGTCCTGGTCAGCCCCGCCGAGATGCTCCCCGAGCACGTCATCGTGCTCGCCGACCTCGCGGGCGGCCACGCTCCCACCGGCTGGCCCGCCGCCGTCGCCCGCTTTCCGGCCACCGGCCGCGGCATGGAGCTGCGTGACCGGGTGCTGACCACGATCGGCGCGCTGCGCGCCGATCTGCCCGCGCCGGTGGCCGCCGCGGCCGCGTACGCGCTCACCGAGCCGGATCCGGTACGGGAGCGGGCGCGGGCGGCGGCCCGGGCGTACGGGGCGGTCGCCACGGCGGCGCACGACGCGCTCACCGGGGTCGGGGTGCTCTGCCTGCCCCCGCACGCCGGGCGCCATCTGTACGCCGACCTGTCCGAGCTGCGCGAGGCGCTCGGCGCCCGTGGCATCACCGACTCGGTGGAGCTGGCGGACCATCTCACCCGGCGGCTGGGGTGGCCGGTGGTGGGCGGCGACCGGTTCGGCGACGCCCCGCACACCCTGTGCGTACGGCTGACGACACCGCCGCTGCTGGGTGCGGACGACGAGCAGCGGCAGGACGTCCTCCAGGCGGCGGACCCGCTCGAACTCACCCGGGTGGCGGACGCGTTGAACCGGTTCGCCGAGGTCTTCCGGGAGCTCGCGCGCCCGTCCGCGGATATTCCATAGGAGTCATCACCCGTAATTGGGGCATAAGTGGCGATGTGTGAGATTCCCTCATAACTTCCAGGCATGCACACACGTCATATTCGGTACGCCGCTGCCCTCACCACCCTCCTCGCGCTGGAGGCCGGCTCGCTGCCCGCCGCGGCCGCCCAGGCCCCTCGCAGGACCCACATCGTCCGCCCGGGCCAGTCCATCCAGGAGGCGGTGGACGACGCCCGCCCCGGTGACACCGTCCTGGTCCTGCCCGGCACCTACCGGCAGAGCGTCCAGATCTCGGATTCCGACATCACTCTGCGCGGCGTGGGCCGCGGCACCGTACTGAAGCCCGGCACCGTGCACACCTCGCAGGACGCGGACGGCGGAGGCGCGGGTGAGCCGGTCGGCGGGCGGGACCCGGGCGGTGGCAACTGCCCAGGCGGTGGCGGCGATCCCGGTGACGGCGATGATCCGGGCGGCGGGGGCGGTCCCGGTGGTGGCGGCGGTGGGGGTGGCGGCGGAGGCGGCGGAGGCGGTGGGGGCGGCGGAGATGGCGGTGGTGGCGGTGGCGGTGGCGGGGACGACGACGGCGGCTCGGGCTGCGGTGGCGGCAAAGGCGGCAACGGGGAGGGCCACAACGCCGACAAATGCGCCGCCGCCGGGAACGGCATCTGCGTCACCGGAACGGCCCGACGGCCCGTCACCGATGTCACCATCAGCTCCCTGACGGTCTCCGGCTTCACCAAGAACGGCATCGACGCGGACCACACCGACCGGTTGCGCATCTTCGGGGTCCGGGCGGAGGACAACGAGGACCACGGCATCAGCCTGCAGCACTCCTGCCGCTCCCACCTGGCCGGGAACCGGGCCCGGAACAACGGCCAGTCCGGCATCTTCCTGGCCAACGTCGTCAACAAGGAGGGCGCGGCCCTCAACACCAGGGGCACCATCGTCCGCGGCAACCAGCTGACCGGGAACCGGATCGGGGTGACCATCCGGCGGCTGCGCAGGATGACCGTCGAAGGCAACTCCGCCACCGGCAACTGCGGCGGGATCTTCGTGGTCAGCGACGAGTCGAGGCCGCGCGCCGGAGCCCTGTCCATCCGGGGCAACGAGGTCTCCCGCAACAACAAGTACTGCCGGCCGAACGCCCGCCTCCCCTTCATCCAGGGCACCGGCATCCTGCTCACCGGCGCCGAGGAGACCTGGATCGCGGGCAACCGGGTGCGCGGCAACGTCGGGAAGTCGCCGATGTCCGGCGGCATCGTGCTATACCCGAGCGTCGTGGGCGCCGTCAACGCCCACAACACCATCTTCCGTAACGAGGTACTGGGCAACAAGCCCGCCGACATCATCGACAAGGACCGCGGCCCCGGGAACAAGGTCAAGGGCAACCACTGCGACCACTCCGTACCCGAGGGGTGGTGCTGCAAGCAGTGACCGCCACCGCGCCGGCCAGGGTCGGGCAGGACCCGCCCCGGGCGGCCATGGAGCTGCGGGAGATCGCCTTCGGCGCGGCGCGCGCCGCCGCGGTGCGCGCCGCCGCCCGGCTGGGGGTGGCGGACGTCCTGGGCGAGGACCCCGCCACCGCCGAGGAGCTGGCCGCGGCGCTGGAGGCCGAACCGCGGGCGCTGCGCCGCCTGCTGCGCGCGCTGTCCTGCCACGGCGTCTTCGCCGAGGCCCCGGACGGCCGGTTCCGGCACACCGAGATGTCGCGGCTGCTGCGCGAGGACGCGCCGAACAGCCTGCGCCACATCTCGCTGTGGTGCACCGAGCCGTGGACCTGGCAGGCATGGCCGCTGCTCACCGAGGCCGTGCGGTCCGGCGGCCATGTCTTCGACGCGCTGTACGGCAAGGACTTCTTCAGCTATCTGCACGATGACGCGGTGGAGTCGGCCCAGGTCTTCGACCGGGCCATGACCGCCTCCAGCAGGCAGTCAGCCGAGGACGTCGCCGATCTCCTCGACCTGGCCGGGGTGCGGCACGTCGCCGACATCGGCGGCGGCCAGGGCCATGTGCTGGCGAGCCTGCTGGAGCGTCACCCGCGGATCCGCGGCACCCTGCTGGACCTGCCCAAGGTCGTCGCACAGGCCGACCCGCGGCTGCGGGAGGGCGGTGCGCTCGCCGACCGGGTCCGGCTGGTCCCCGGCGACGCCCGCACCGAGGTGCCGGCCGGCGCCGACCTGTACATCATCAAGAACATCCTGGAGTGGGACGACGACAGCACGCGCCGCACGCTGCGCAACGTGGTCGCCGCCGCCCGGCCCGGCGCCCGCGTCGTGGTCATCGAGAACCTCGTCGACGACAGCCCGTCGATGAAGTTCACCACCGCCATGGACCTGCTGCTGCTCCTCAACGTGGGTGGGCGCAAGCACACCAAGGAGAGCCTGGTGGCGCACATGGCGGAAGCCGGGCTGGAGGTCGGGGAGATCCGGCCCGTCAACGCGTATCTGCACGCGTTCCACGGCTCGGTCTGACGACCGCGGGCTCTGCCGGGCCCACGTGAACGAGTTCCGTCAGGCCCACGTGAACGAGTCCAGGTGGGCAAAGACGACCACGTTGGCGGTGTAGTCCCGGGCCACGTGGTCGTAGCTGCCGCCGCACGTGATCAGCCGCAGCTGGGCGTCCTCGGTCTCGCCGTAGACCTTCTGGTCCGGGAAGGCGTTCTTGGGGTAGGTCTCGACGCCGTCCACCGTGAAGGTCGCCTCGATGCCGTCGGCACGGGTGATGGTGACCTTCTCCTTCGGCTTGAGGGAACTGAGCGGCCAGAAGACCGCGGGGCCCGTCGTGGTGTCCACGTGCCCGGCGACGATGGCGTTGCCGCGCTCGCCGGGTGACGCCCCCTCGCGGAACCAGCCGACGAGGTTGCCGTCCTCGGCGGGCGGCGCGTTGAGCCGGCCCGCGCCGTCCAGGGCCAGTTCGGTGAACGGGGCGTCCACCCCGACGGAGGGGATCGCCAGGCGGACCGGCGCGGAACGCGGCAGGGCCGGCCCGCGCTGAGGTATGCCCGGGTCCTCCCGCACCGGCGTCGGGGACGCGGTGGGCGCCGGCGCCGGCCGCGGCGCGGTCGCCTCGGGGGACGCGTCGACGTGGTTGTAGATCAGCAGCGCGCCGAGGAGCGCCGCCGCCGCGGCCCAGCGCAGGGCGCGGGAGCCGCTGTCGGCGCCCTGCGCGGGGTCCTGACCTCTGCTCATGGAGCGTCGCCTCTCTCGGACCTGGGGCGGTGGCCGGCAGCACGGTGGCCACCGCCGCCGTGCGGCGATGGCCACAGCACATCGGTATACGGCGGAGGAGTCGCCTCAGGCGGACGTGCCCGACGGCTTGCGGCGGCGCAGCAGGTACGCCCCGGTGCCCACGCCGCCGACCAGCAGGACCGCTCCCGCGGCCATACCCGGGCCGCTGTCGAGGGCCGTGCCGCCGCCGCCGGTCTGCACACCGCCGTGCGGCCGCTGCTGGCCGTCCTTGCCGGGCTCCATCCCCTCATGGCCATCGTCGGGCTCCATGCCCTCGTGGCCCTTACCCGGTTCCATGCCCTCGTGGCCCTTGCCGGGGACCTGGCCCTCGTGGGCCTCGCCCGGCTGCGGGGCCGCGGGCCGGCCCTCGTCGCCCTTGGTCTGCCCCGTGGCGGGCTCCTGCTCCATGCCCTTGGTCGTCTCGCCCTTGGTGGTCATGTCGCCCGTGCCCGTGCCCGTGTCCTTGTCCGGCAGTGCGCCGTCGGCCTCATCGCCGCTGGGCTTGGCGCCGTGGTCCGTGATGGGGCTGGACGGGTCGTGGGGCTGGATCCGGGAGGAGCCGTCACCGGTTCCCGGGTCGGAGACGACGTCGGCGAAGGTCGCGGCAGGGGTGCCCAGGGTCAGAGCGGTGCCCAGCACCGCGCCGGCTATGAGTGTGCGAGTCGAACGCATGATCAATCCTTCCGGTGCTCCAGCCGATTACTGACCATCCGTCAGATAGGGGGGATCTCGCGGAGTCACCTCTCCCACCGTCAGCCCACCGTGACCGGGTCGCCACCCGGCGTAGCGGCATTCGGGTGGCCGCTGTGCGCCTTTCGGGTGGCCGTACGGCGTGTCAGGCGCCGATGAGGCCGGTGGTGTGAGTGGCGGACCGGAACTCCGGGCGGGCGAGCGTACGCCGCAGGAAGCCCACCGTGGTCCGCACCCCCTCGCCGCCGATCCGGAACTCGCCCAACGCCCGGTCCATGCGGGCCAGCGCCTGCTCGCGGTCCGGCGCCCACACCACGGTCTTGGCCAGCAGCGAGTCGTAGTGCGGCCCCACCAGGAAGCCGGGGTAGGCGTGGGTGTCCACGCGTACGAACGGACCGCCGGGGGTGACGAACTCCGTCAGCCGGCCCGGCGCCGGGCTGAAGTCCCGCTCCGGGTCCTCGGCGTTGACCCGGCACTCCACGGCCACACCCCGCCGTACCACGTCCTCCTGACGCAGTGACAGCCGCTGCCCGGCGGCGATCAGGAGCTGCTCGCGCACGATGTCGACGCCGGTGATCATCTCGGTGACCGGGTGCTCGACCTGGAGCCGGCAGTTGATCTCCATCAGGTGGAAGTCCATGGACGGTGCCAGCACGAACTCGAAGGTGCCCGCGCCGACGTAGCCGACCGCCTCCGCGCCCCGCACGGCCGCCGCGCACAGCGCGTCCCGTACCGTCACCGGCAGATTCGGAGCCGGTGCCTCCTCCACGATCTTCTGGTGCCGCCGCTGCACCGAGCAGTCGCGCTCCCCCAGGTGGATCGTCGTGCCCTGCCCGTCCCCGATCACCTGGACCTCGATGTGCCGGGCGTCCTCCACGAACCGCTCCAGATACAGCCGCTCGTCGCCGAAGACCGCGCGAGCGTGCGCGCGGGTGCGCTCGAAGGCGTGCACCAGACCGCCCGGCTCGCGCACCACGGCCATGCCCCGCCCGCCGCCGCCCGCCACCGCCTTGAGGATCACCGGATAGCCGGTCCGCCGCGCGATCTCCTTGGCCTCCGCGGCCGAGGCCACGGCGCCGGTGCTCCCGGGCAGCACCGGCAGGCCCGCCTCCGCCATCAGCGCCCGGGCCGCCGCCTTGTCGCCCAACTGCTGCATCACCCGCGGGGACGGGCCGATGAAGGCGATCCCGTGGGCCTCGCAGATCTCCGCGAAGTCCGGGTCCTCCGACAGGAAGCCGTAGCCGGGATGGATCGCCTGCGCCCCGGTGCGCAGCGCCGACTCCACGATCGCGGGCACGCTCAGATAGCTGCCCCTGGCCTGCGGCGGGCCGATGTGGACGGCCTCGTCCGCCAGCCGTACCACCGACGAGTCGCGGTCCGCCGTGGAGTAGACCGCCACCGTCCGGATCCCCAGCTCGCGGCAGGCGCGGATCACGCGCACGGCGATCTCGCCCCGGTTGGCCACCAGCACCGTGGAGAACACCTGGATCACCCCCTGTCGGCCGGGCCCGCGTCCCCGGGCAGCGGTTCGAGCCGGACCAGCGGCTGCTGGAACTCCACCGGCTGCCCGTCCGAGGCCAGGATCTCCACCACCCGTCCGGCGGTGTCCGCCTCGATCCGGCTCATCATCTTCATGACCTCCAGGATCCCGACCGGCTGCCCGGCCCGTACGGTGTCGCCGACGGTGACGAACGGCGGTGCGCCGGGCTCGGGGGAGCGGTAGAACGTGCCGACGGTCGGGGCGCACACGAAGCGGCCCCCGGTCTCCGGCGGCGCGGCGGGCTCCGGGCCGCCGGGGGCCGTGTCCGGAGGGGGTGTACGGACCGAGGCTGTGCCTCCGCCCGCGGCCGTGCCCCCGTCCGCGCCCGTGCCGGGTCGGGCCACCGCCGCGGTCTGCGCGGCCGCCGGACCGGCCGCCGGATCGGCCCACTCCACCTCCACGGTCGTCTGCCCGTGCTGGACCCTGACCCGGCGCGGCGGTCTGGCCGAGTCGCGGGCCAGCTCGGCGACGGTACGGCAGACCGACTCCAGGCTGACGTGGATGAGCGGCACGCGGGCCGCCGCGCCCGGTACGTGCCCGTTCTCGTGCTGCTCCGTCTGATGCTCGTGCTGGGTGGTGCTCTCCGAGGTCACGATGCTCCTTAGGTCACATGAGGTCACGGTGCTCCGTGCGGAGCGGGCGCAGGGGCCGCGGCGCCGAAGCGGTGAAACCGGCGCCGCCGCGCGTCCAGGAGCCGGTCCGTCCCGCAGGGCTCCAGCTCGTCGAGGGCCGCCGTCACGGCGGCGCCGAGCAGGGCCGCCGCGGCGGCGTGGTCGAGATGCGCACCGCCCGGCGGCTCCGCCACGACGCCGTCCACGATGCCCAGGCGCAGCAGCTCCCGTGCGTGGACGCGCAGCGCCGCCGCGGCCCGAGGCGCTGCCTTCGGGTCCTTCCACAGGATCGCGGCACAGCCCTCGGGGCTGATGACGGAGTACACGCCGTGCGCGCTGACCAGCACCCGGTCGGCGACGGCCAGCGCCAGCGCGCCCCCGCTGCCCCCCTCGCCGGTCAGCACGGTCACCACCGGCACCGGCAGCCGGGACATCAGCCGCAGGCTCTCCGCGATGGCGACGGCCTGGCCGCCGCGCTCGGCCTCCTGGCCCGGGTAGGCGCCCGGCGTGTCGACGAGCGTGACCACCGGCAGCCCCAGCTTGGCGGCCATCAGCATCAGCCGCGCGGCCTTGCGGTAGCCGCCGGGCGTGGGCATCCCGAAGTTGTGGCGCTGCCGCTCGGCGAGGTCCGGGCCGCCCTTGTGGTGCCCGATCAGCATCACCGTCCGGTCGCCGAGCCGTCCGGGCCCGCCGACGATGGCCGAGCAGTCCGTACCGAGCCGGTCGCCGTGCAACTCGTGGAAGTCCTCCAGCAGATGGCTCACGTAGTCGAGGGTCCCGGGCCGGTCCGGATGCCGGGCGAGCCGTACCGCATCCCAGGAGTCGCAGTCCGGCACCTCCTCGGCCCGCCGCAGCACCGTCCCGGCCGCGGCGTCCCGCCGCGTCGGTGCCGCCGCGTTCCCGTCGCCTGCCGCGCCGGGCGCGCCGCCCGGCGCATCGGCCGCCGCCGCGCCCGGTGGCCCGCCGACGGGCGGCCCCTCGGCCTCCTCCGCGTCCCGTACGCTCCGGCTCCGCGCGTCGGCGGGGTGCCCCGACCGGCCGGGCCCGGCGGGCAGGGCCAGCAGGCGGCCCAGGGTGGTGCGCAGGGCCGAGCGGGGGACGACGTCGTCCAAGAGGCCGTGCGCCAGGAGGAACTCGGCCGTCTGGAAGCCCTCCGGCAGGCGCTCGCCCGTCGTCTGCTCGATGACGCGCGGTCCCGCGAAGCCCATCCGCGCCCCCGGTTCCGCCAGGATCACGTCGGTGAGGGTCGCGAAGGACGCGGCGACGCCGCCGTACGTCGGGTCGGTGATCAGCGAGACCGTCAGGACGCCCGCCTCGTCCAGCTCGGCCAGCGCCTGCGCGGTCTTGGCCATCTGCATCAGGGACAGCACGCCCTCCTGCATCCGCGCCCCGCCCGACGCCGTGACGATCAGCAGCGGCACCCGGTCCAGCAGGCTCGTCCGCGCCGCCTCGGTGATGAGCGCACCGACCTCGCAGCCCAGACTGCCGCCCAGGAAGCGGAAGTCCATGACCGCCACCACGACCGGCCGGCCGTCGATCCGGCCGCAGGCGCCGATCGCCGCCTCCCGCAGCCCGGTGTCGGTCCGTGCCGCCGCCAGCCGTTCCGGGTACGGGCGGGTGTCCACGAAGCCGAGCGGGTCGCGTACCGGCTCCGTCTCGTCGATCGGCGAGGCGGAGCCGGGGTCGAGCAGAAGGTCCAGCCGCCGCGGCGCGGTCAGCGGGCTGTGCCTGCCGCACTCCGGGCAGACGCCCAGGGTGCGGTGGAAGCGCTTGCCGTAGATCAGGACGGCGCAGCGCTCGCATCTGACCCACTCGGGCGTCCCGGCGGCGGACCGGTCATCCGTCGCGGTCATGGGGCTGCCTCCTTCCGGTCTCCTTCTCGGGTCCGGCTCGGGTCCGGTCTTCTCGGGTCCGGCGCGGGTCCGGTCCCACGTCTGCGTCCGGCGTCCGCGGTCCGGCTCAGGTCCGGTCCCGCTGCCACCGGTAGAACTCCCGCGCGACGGCGTCCTGCGGGCCGCGCCAGGTCGCGGGGTCGTACGGGTCCACGTACCGGGCCAGGCGCCGGCTGATGTCCTGGAACTCCGGGTGCTCGGACTGCCGTGCCAGCTCCGGGCCCGGCGGTCCCTCGGCCTCGATCAGATGCAGGTACACCTCGCCGTACTGGAAGAGGCTGCGACCGGTGACGCCGATCAGCCCCGGCAGCTCCCCGCGGTCGGAGTCCGCGAAGACCGTGGCGATGTCGTCCGCCGAGCCGGGCCGCATCCGGGCGACGATCAGCGCGCGGTGCCCGCTCGCGGGGTTCCCGGACGCGTCGCTCACGCCTCGACCCCCTCGCGGACGCGCTGCTCGATCCGGTCCCGGATCAACTCCATCTGGGTCTTGGAGTTGCGGTTGATGCGCTCGGTCATCGCCGCGTCGTCCATCGTCGCCTCGGGCTTCATCTCGAAGTCCTGCGTCCAGCGCATCCGGGTGCCGCCCGGCGTTTCCTCGTACTCCCAACGGATGTTCATGTAGGTGAAGTTGCCGGTCTCGACCCGGCGCGCCCACACGGTGCGCGCCTCCCGGTCCGCCTCCCGCTCCGAGACCCAGCTCCACACCTTGCCGTCCTTGTCCGGGTGCAGTGTCAGCCGGAAGGTCGTGGTGTCGCCTTCGCGCCGCAGTACCTCGACGGCCGCGTACTCGCTGAACAGCTCGGTCCAGTGCTCCAGGTCGTTGGTGATGTCCCAGACGACGTTCAGGGGCGCCGCGATCACGATCTCGTTGTCGGTGCGTGCGGACATGTCAGGCTCCGATCGCCAGGGTCTCGTTGATGACGCTCAGGAAGGCGTCCGGGGTCTTGCAGCCTTCGGCCGTCGCGTCGAGCGCGACACCGTGGCGCTGCTCCAGCTCGCTGACGATCGCCAGCAGGCCCAGGGAGTCGAGGCCGAAGTCGGTCAGCAGGGTCTCGGGGGCGGCGCGCAGCGCCTGCGGGTCCACGGTGACCCCCGCGCACTTCTTCATCAGCGTGGCCAGTGCGTCGTAGTCGTAGGTGAGTTGCGTGGACATCAGTCATCTCCTTCCGCACGGCGCAGGACGAGCGCCGCGTTGGATCCCATCAGCCCCCGGCTGAGCACCAGCGCCGTCCGCAGTTCGGCGCGGCGGGCCCGGCCGGTCACCAGGTCCAGGTCGTGGCAGGTCTCGGTGACGCGCGGGGTCGGTGGCACGATGCCGTGCTCCAGGGCGAACACCGCGCAGGTCACGTCCAGCGGGGGAGCGCCGCAGTACGCCCGGCCGTAACCGGCCTTCGGCGCGGTCACCGGGACCCGCGCGGCACGCGGCCCCAGGGCGTCCGCGAGCGCCAGCGCCTCGGCCCGGTCCGCCTCCGGTACGCCCAGCGCGTCGGCGAAGACCACATCGACCTCCTCCGGTGCGCACCGGGCCCGTTCCAGCGCCAGCCGTACCGCCCGCGCCAGCCCCTCCCGGGTGCCGGGCCAGTCCGGCGGCCCGGTGAACGTCGAGCCGTGCCCGGCGACGACGGCGCGGATCGGCGCCTCGCGCAGCCGGGCCGTCCACTCCTCCTCCACGACGAGCATCGCGCCGCCCTCGGCGGGCACGAACCCGCCGGCGCTGGCGGAGAACGGCAGATAGGCGCGGTCGGGGTCCGCGGCCCGGCTCAGCTCCGGGTACGCCAGCTGGCAGACGATCGAGTACGGGATCAGCGGCGCCTCGGCGGCGCCCGCCACCATCGCGTCCGCCCCGCGCCGGATGCCCCGGCAGGCGTGCGCGATGACGTCCAGGCCGCCCGCCTCGTCGGCGGCCACCACCCCGCACGGCCCCTTGAAGCCGCCGCGGATGGAGATCTGGCCGGTGCTGGCCGCGTAGAACCAGGCGATGGACTGGTACGGGCCCACGAACTGCGGTCCCTTTCCCCACAGCCGCTCCAGCTCGTGCTGGCCGAACTCGTTGCCGCCCGACCCGGCGGCGGTCGCCACCCCCACCGCGTACGGCGACTCCTCGTCGGCGCGCAGCCCGGCGCCCGCCAGCGCCATGTCCGCCGCCGCCATCGCGAAATGGGTGAACCGGTCCGTCTGGACCAGGTACCGTTCCTCGACCGCCGCCCCCGGATCGAAGGCCCTGACCTCTCCGGCCACCTTCAGCGGGTAGTCCTGGCAGCCCTCCCGGCTGATCCGGTCCAGGACGACGACACCTTCCCGGGCCGCCTTCCAGAACGCCTCGGCGCCGACGCCGTTCGGCGCGATGACGCCGAGGCCGGTGATGACCGCCGACCGGCTCTCCGGCGGCCGGTGCCCGGCCGGCCGGCCGTCTGTCGTGCGCATCACGACCTCCCGTCGTCGCGGCCCATGACCACCGCGGACTGGAAGCCGCCGAAGCCGCTGCCCACGGAGAGCACCTGGTGCAGGACCGCCGCGCGGGCGGTCACGGGCACGTAGTCCAGGTCGCACGCGGGGTCCGGGTCGCGGTAGTTGGCGGTCGGCGGGATCACGCCGTGGTGCAGCGCCAGCGTGCACGCGACGAGTTCTATGGCGCCTATCGCACCCAGTGAATGGCCGATCATCGACTTGATCGAGCTCATCGGCGTGGCGTAGGCGTGCGCGCCCAGCGACCGCTTCACGGCCGCCGTCTCGTGCCTGTCGTTCTGCTGGGTGCCCGAGCCGTGCGCGTTGACGTAGTCGATGTCGGAGCCGGCGACCTGGGCGTGTCTCAGCGCGCAGTCGATGGCCGTCGACATCTCAAGGCCTTCCCGGGTCAGCCCGGTCATGTGGTACGCGTTGCCGAACGTGGCGAACCCCTCGACGTCGCAGTAGGCGTGCGCACCCCGGTGCCGCGCGTGCTCCCACTCCTCCAGGACCAGCACCGCGCCCCCCTCGCCCAGGACGAAGCCGTCGCGCGAGGCGTCGAACGGCCGGGACGCGTGCCGGGGGTCGCCGTTGTTGGCGCTGGTCGCCTTGATCGCGTCGAAGCAGGCGACGGTGATCGGCGAGATGGGGGAGTCCGCGGCGCCCGCGATGCACACGTCCACGCCGCCCTCCTCGATGGTGTGCAGGGCGTAGCCGACCGCGTCGAGCCCGGAGGTGCAGCCGGTGGAGACCGTCTGCACCGGGCCCCGGGCGCCGAACCGCCCCCCGACCTCGGCCGCCAGGGCGCTGGGCGAGAACGCGCGGTCCAGGTGCGGCCCGGCCGCCCGGTGGTCCACCGCCCAGTGCCCGCCCTCGTCGCTGACCAGCCGGTAGTCGTGTTCCAGCCGGGTGGTGGCGCCCACCGCGGTGCCCAGTGACACCCCGACCCGCCACAGGTCCTCGTCGCGCAGGTCCAGACCGGCGTCCCGCACCGCCTCGTCGGCGGCCACCATCGCGAACTGCACGTACCGGTCCGCCCGCGCCACCTCCTCGGGGCCCAGTCCGTGCTCCGCCGGATCGAAGTCGCACTCGGCGGCGATCCGGGACCGGAAGCCGGTGGGGTCGAAGAGTGTGATCCCGCGGGTGGCGGTGCGGCCCGCGGCGAGCAGGTCCCAGAACGCCGGTACGCCCACGCCTCCGGGGGCGACGACGCCCACCCCCGTGACCGACACCCGCCGGGTCACGACGGGACCTGGGCCGTTTCGGTGTCCTCGGTGTCCACATGGCCGAGGCTCGGGCGCGGCGCGAGCGGGCTGAGCTGGAAGACCATCCTGGCCTCGGTGTCCCCCACGTTGCGGAAGCGGTGGCGCCGGTACGTCGGGATCATCAGGCCCTGGTCGGTACGGAGCGGATGCGCCTTGCCGTCCAGATCCACCTCCAGCTCGCCGCACACGACGTATACGAACTCCTCCGAGTACGGGTGGTAGTGCTCACCGATGCGCTCCCCCGGGCCGAGGCGGGCCACCCCCATGAATCCGCTGGTCGCGCCCACGGTGGCGGGGGTGAGCAGGGTGCGCAGATCACCGCCTCTGCGGCGGTTGGACGGGACCTCGTCGAGACTCACGATGCAAGGTGAGGTCTGGCTGCTCATGTCGGTTCCTTCCGTGAATGCCTGGCGGGACGCGGCGGGCACCTGCCGGGACCCGGGCGGGCATGGCGACGGGGCGTCGGCGACGTCGGCGGCCGGCCGCCGGACGTCAGTGGCCCGCCGCCCGCCGGTCGGTGACCGGGGTCATCGCGCAGTGCGCGAGGAAGCGGCGCAGGCCCGCCTCGTCCGACAGCGCGCCGTCCGGGCCGAGTTCGACCAGCCGGCCGAGCACGGCCGGGGCGCGCCGGCCGCCGCCGACTCCGGCCACCACCGCCGCGTGCCGCTCCGGCGGCCCCGTGATGTCGACCATCCGCATGACGAGGTCGTCGCGGTGGAAGACCGTGGCGGCCAGGACCGGGTTCGCCGGGTCACCCGCGGCCAGCTCGTCCTGACGCCTCAGCAGGGTGGCGACCGCCCCGCCGCAGCCGTACTTGACCGGGTAGAGCAGGGCGTGCCGGCGCACCTTCGCGTCATCCCGCGCACCGGTCCGCGTGCCGTCGTGCGCGTGGTTCCCGTCGGGCGCCGCCCGGTGCCACACGGCGGGCAGCGCCGCGCGCATGAAGAACTCGCGGGCCGAGTCCGGGTCGTCGAGGTCGCGGTCGACCTCCAGATGCGGGTTGATCGCCTCCTCGACCGCGCGGACCTGCGGTTGCCGCGCCACATGGCGCAGCGCCGCCACGAGGTCGCCCTTGACCTCGACCGCCCGGATGACCCGGTTGCCCCGCATGAACAGCGAGGTGCGCAGCAGCCGGGTGGTGTCGTCCACCCGCGCCTCGGGCGGCTCGTAGTCGGCCAGGATCCGGGCCACGGCCTGCTCGCTGCCGGGCCGTACGGTGAAGGTGAGCGCGTGCCGCACCACGCCGTCGCCGACCCGCGGCTCCGCCAGCAGACCGTCCGAGGTCCGCACGCCCGCGGCGCCGTGACCGGTCTCGCGCATGATGGTGAACCGCAGCGACCTGGTGTCGTTGACGCACCCGTGCAGCGGTCTGACCATCTCCCGGTGCGCCTCGCTGTCCACCCACGCCAGGAACGGCCGGGCGCTCTCCCATTCGCTGGTGATCAGCCACTGGGAGGGGTTCTCGATGGACTGGCACAACTGGTCGCTCACGTGGCCGGGTACGGCGGCCACCTGCCGGCAGAGCTGGTCGTATGCGTCCAGGAAGCGCCGCTGGGCTCCGTCGCGGACCTCCAGCAGCAGAACGACCCGCAGTCGCGAGTCGGACAGGGTGCTCATATGCCACCACTCCTTGAAAGGGGAAACATCTCCTTGAAAACGTGACAAGGGGAACGTCGCCCGCCTCCCGATCGTGGAGTGCTCCCGCAGGTGGCGCGAGACGTGTGGTCCATTCGGGTGAATGAAGCCTTCGGGGACGCCACGACATGTGACATTCCGGGCATAGCTGCAAAATGACCCACGCCATGCCCCGAGTCGACGAGTCAACGCCGGTCCTCATCGCGGGCGGCTCCCTGGTGGGCCTGTCCATGTCGCTGTTCCTGGGCCGGCTGGGTGTCGGCCACGTCCTGGTCGAGAAGCACGCCGGCACCTCCCGCCACCCGCGCGGCCGCGGGAACAACGTCCGCACGATGGAGCTGTTCCGTACCGCGGGGGTGGCGGACGCCGTCCGCGAGGCCGCGTCGGTGCTCGCGGGCAACCACGGCATCCTGCGGGCCCGCTCGCTCACCGGAACCGACCAGGAATGGCTGTTCAAGGAGATCGACCCCGGCGGCGCGCTGTCGCGGATCAGCCCCGCCCGCTGGTGCCTGTGCAGCCAGAACGACCTCGAACCGGTCCTGGTACGGGCCGCCCGCGCACTCGGCGGCGAACTGCGCTTCGGCACCGAGCTGCTCTCCTTCGACCAGGACCCCGACGGGGTGACCGCCGTCGTGGGCGACCGCGCGACGGGGGAGCGGCGGACCGTCCGCGCCGGCTACCTGGTCGCCGCCGACGGACCGCGCAGCCCGGTACGCGAACACCTCGGCATCGGACACACCGGCCGCGGCGACCTGTTCCACAACGTCAGCGTCACCTTCCGCGCCAAGGGGCTGGCCGACGCCGTCGGCGACCGCCGCTTCCTCGCCTGCTACCTGACGAACCCCGATGCGGACGGGGCGCTGCTGCCGGTCGACAACCAGGCGGAATGGGTCTTCCACGCCCCCTGGCACCCCGAACAGGGCGAGGCCCTGGAGGACTTCACCGACGAGCGCTGCGTGCGGCACATCCGCACCGCCGTCGGCGTCCCCGACCTGGAGATCGAGATCACCGGCAAGGCGCCCTGGCACGCGGCCGAACGGGTCGCCGAGTCCTACGGCGACGGCCGGGTCTTCCTCGCCGGCGACTCCGCCCACGAGATGTCGCCCACCGGGGCCTTCGGCTCCAACACCGGCATCCAGGACGCGCACAACCTCGCCTGGAAGCTCGCCGCCGTCCTCGGCGGCTGGGCGGGCCCGGAACTGCTGGGGACGTACGAAACCGAACGCCGCCCCGTGGCCCGCGCCACCAGCGCCCGCGCCGCCGCCCGCTCCGCCGAACACCGGCACCCGGGCTACGCGGCCCCGCCCGGCGCGGGACGCCAGAGCGACGTGCTCGCGGTCGCGATGGGCTACCGCTACCCGAACGGCGCCGTCCTGGGCACCGACCCCGCGGACCCCGCCGTACCCGACCGCTTCGAGTCCACCGGCGCCCCCGGCACCCGCGCCCCGCACCTGTGGCTGCGGCGGAACGGCACCCGGCTGTCCACACTGGACCTGTACGAACGGTCCTGCGCCCTGCTGACCGGCACCGACGGCGCCGCCTGGCACCACGCGGCGGCGCGGGTCGCGGGCCACCTCTCCGTCCCCCTGACCAGCCACCGCATCGGCCCCACCCCGGACCACGACCTGACCCCCGACCCCGACTCCGACACGGACTGGGCCCGCGCGCACGGCACCAGGGAGGACGGGGCGGTCCTGGTCCGGCCGGACGGCTTCGTGGCGTGGCGGTCCGAGAGGGCCGTACCCGACCCTGAGGGGGCACTCGGCGGGGCGCTGAGGTCGGTGCTGAGCCTGCGCTGAGGCGCCGCGCCCCTCAGTGGTGCCGATCGTGCCGTGCGGCGGTGCTGAGCGTGTCGTGCGGCGGTGCCGAGCGTGCCGTGCGGCGCCGCGCCCCTCAGCCCGCCGCTTCCCGGCGGCCGCGGCGCAACCGGCGCCAGCCGGCCGGGGCCGCGCCGATCAGCAGGGCCAGGGCGACCGCCGCCACCACGCCCTCCCACGGCTCGGCGAACAGGGAGCCGCCCAGGACGCCGATCAGCTCGTACGTACCGGCCCAGGCCAGGGCCGCCGGGGCGGCGCCGCGGGCGAAGCGCCGCAGCGGCATCCGGGCCAGCAGGCACGCCAGCATCACCGGGATCCGCCCCGCCGGGACCAACCGGGACAGCACCAGCACCGCCACCCCGTGCTCGTCCAGCCGGGCGCGGGCCGTCGCCAGCCGCTCCGGCGCGGCCCGGTCGTGGATCCGCGCCAGCCAGCGCGAGCCGTTCCTCGACCGGAAGCCCCTGCCCCCCAGCCAGTACAGCCCGAGGTCACCGAGGAACGCCGCGGCGGACGCCACCACGAAGACGAACAGCAGCGAGAACGGCGCCGTCTGATGGAACGCCACCACCGCGGCCGAGCTCACCACCGCGCCGGTCGGTACCACCGGGACCAGCGCGCCCACCACCACCAGCAGGAACAGGGAGGGATAGCCCGCCGCCTGCTGGGTCGACTCGGGCGGCAGGCTCCGCGCCAGCCCGGCGAGCTCACCGATCACCTGGCGGCCTCCAGCCGCACACTCTCGCCGTGCCCCAGCAGATGCACCGAAGCCAGCGGCGCCAGCCGCCCCGCGTGCCGGACGAACTCGTGGCCGGGCGCGTGGAACTCGTGCGGCCGCACCGCGTCCATCCCGATCGGCCAGTACGTGCCGTAGTGCACCGGAACCGCGCTGACCGCCCCCAGCCGGGCCAGCGCCTGCGCGGCGCGGCGCGCGTCCAGATGCCCGTGCCCCAGATACGGGCCCCAGCCGCCGACCGGCAGCAGCGCCACATCGCACGGCCCCACGGCCTCGGCCATACCGTCGAACAGGCCGGTGTCACCGGCGAAGTACGTGGTGGCCTCGCCGCGCACCACATAGCCCAGCGCGGGCACCCGGCGCGGCCCGTACGGCAGCCGGCGGCCGTCGTGCGCGGCGGGCACCGCCCGCAGCCGCACCGCCCCGACCGCGACCTCGTCGCCCGGCCGCATCTCGGTGACCCGCAGCCCTCGGACCCCGGCCACCCGGCGCAGCCCGGGCACCGCCCGCCCCGCGCCCCACGGCACCAGCAGCCGGGTACCGGGCGTCAGCTTGGCCAGTGACCCCAGGTGGAGGTGGTCGGCGTGCAGGTGGGAGACGACGGCGACGTCCGCCCGGGCGGCGGCGGGCGGCGGCACCGGCCCCCTGCGCCGCCGCAGATGCGCCAGCCGCCGTACGAACAGCGGATCGGTCAGCACGGCGACGTCCGAGTCGCGCACCGTGGCGGTGGCGTGGCCCCACCAGGTGATCTCCACCGGCACCGGCACCCCTCCTGTCCCAGACGGCACCCTGTCCCCGAGCCTAGGCCGTCCCCGCCCCTCCGCACCGGCCTGCGCCCTCGCCCGAATCCGTACCCCACCTGAAAATCCGCGGCACCGCCCGGCCTGTGCCACGCTGGGGACGAGCCCGCGCGCGGGCGCGGCGACGTGAGGTGGGCGGACCGTGCTGGTGCCTCGATGGACAGCCGTGGGCAGGGCCCTGCTGAGGGTGGCCACCGTCTGGGGCGTGAGCACGCTGACCATGCTGGCGCTCGCCGGGCTCCTCCCCGACTTCCGGCTGCAGTCCGCCGACGGGGACAGCGCCACCCGTATCGGCATCACCGCGGCCGGCGGCGCCGGCGCCTTCGGCGTGCTCAGCGCGCTCGTGTGGCCGCTGCTGGTGCGCGCGCTGCTGCTCATGCCCGCCTTCGTCCTCGGCCTGCTGGTCTTCGTCCTCAACGGCTCCCTGCTGCTGATCGCCCTCAGCCTGGTGCCGGACGGCCGGGGCACCGCCGAGCCGGAGACCGCCGTGGTCGTCGCCGCCGTGATGTCGGCCGCGTCCTCCGCCACCAGCACCTTCCTCACCGTCCGCGACGACGGCGCCTACCGGCGGCGGCTCGCCCGCATGGCCGACCGCAAGCGCCGCGGCCGGGTCGGGCGCGACGGCGCCGACGGCCACCGGCCGCCGCCCGGCATCGTCTTCCTCCAACTCGACGGGGTGGGCCACGACGTGCTGCGCGACGCCCTGTCCGGCAGGCGGCCCCTGATGGAGACCGTCGCGGACTGGGCGCGGCGCACCCACACGCTCACCCCCTGGCGCACCGACTGGTCCAGCCAGACCGGCGCCAGCCAGCTCGGCATCCTGCACGGCACCAACGCCGACGTCCCCGCCTTCCGCTGGTACGACAAGGAGCGCGGGCAGGTCGTGGTCAGCAACCGGCCCACCAGCGCCGTCGAACTCCAGCGCCGCGCCGTCGCGCGCACCCGCGACGGCGGACTGCTCACCGTCGACGGCGCCAGCCGGGGCAACCTGTTCACCGGAGGTGCCGACCAGCTCGCGCTCGTGCTGTCCGTCGCCGCCCGGCGCGGCAGGCACAACCGCTCCCGCTACGGCTACTTCGCCTACTTCTCCGACCCCGCCAACGCCACCCGTACCGCCGGGTCCTTCGTCGCCGAGGTCGTCCGGGAACTCGGCCAGTCCGCCCGCGCCCGCCTCCGGCGGGAGCGGCCGCGCGTCAAACGCGGTGGCCTCTACCCGTTCCTGCGGGCCTTCGCCACCGTCGTCGAACGCGACGTCGTGGTCGCCGCCGTCCTCGGGGACGTGCTGTCCGGCCGCAGCGCCGTCTACGCCGACCTGGTCGCCTACGACGAGGTCGCCCACCACAGCGGGCCGCGCAGCCGCGACACCCACCAGGTGCTGCGCCGCCTGGACCGCGCCGTCGAGCTCATCGCCAAGATCACCGAGCATGCGCCCCGCGACTACCGCATCGTGCTGCTGTCCGACCATGGCCAGAGCCCCGGCGAGACCTTCGCCGCGCGGTTCGGGCTCACCCTGGAGGACCTGGTGCGCGCCGGGTGCGGGCTGCCGGTCTCCCGGCGCGCGGGCCGTACCCCCAGCGGCGCGGAGGCGCGGGAGGCGGCCCGCGCCGCGCTGCACCGCCCCGAGAAGGGCGGCGACGACGGCCGCAAGGACGCGGAAGGCCGCGGTCCGTCCGGCCCCGTCGTCCTCGCCTCCGGCAACCTGGGCCTGATCTCCTTCCCCGACGTCCCCGGGCGGATGACCCGCGAGGAGATCGACGCCCGGCACCCCGCGCTGCTGCGCACCCTCGCCGACCACCCCGGAGTGGGCTTCCTGCTCGTCCACTCCGCCGAGCACGGCGCCGTCGTGCTCGGCCCGGCGGGCGCCGAGCACCACCTGGACACCGGCCTGGTCGTCGGTACGAGCCCGCTGGAGCCCTTCGGCCCGGGCGCAGCCGACGCCGTACGCCGGACCTCGGGCTTCGGCAACGCCCCCGACATCATGGTCAACTCCGCCTGCCACCCGGACACCGGCGAGGTGCACGCCTTTGAGGAGCAGATCGGCTCGCACGGCGGCCTCGGCGGCCCGCAGGGCCACCCCTTCCTGCTGTGGCCGAACGACCTCACCCCGCCGACTCCTGACGGGTGCGAGCTGGTGGGTGCCGAGGAGGTGCACACGGTGCTGCGGCGCTGGCTGCGGGAGACACACGGCCCCCAGGTCCCCGCGGAGGAATTCCCGCCAACTCGCCCCCTGGCCGCACCATTTCCTGTAGTGACCAGTCTCACACAGGAGGAAAGTCCGTGATTTGGTACGGTCGGCGCCGTCCGGTGACCATGTCTGGGCGCTCGGCACCCACCCCTGTGACCGAGTGATCAGCACAATGGAAGGCGCACCACCCCCATGCACGACCGCTCCACCCGTCGCTTCGGGCTGCCCACAGCAACCGCGCTCGTCACGGGGAACATCATCGGCGGCGGGATCTTCCTGCTGCCGGCCTCGGTCGCCCCGTACGGCACCGTCAGCCTCCTGGCCTTCGCCGTCCTGACCGTCGGCGCCATCGCGCTCGCCCTGGTCTTCGGCCGGCTGGCGCGGCGCGACCCGCGCACCGGCGGCCCGTACGTCTACGCCCGCGAGGCGTTCGGCGACTTCGCAGGCTTCCTCTCCTCCTGGTCGTTCTGGACCATGGCGTGGGTCAGCAACGCGGCGCTCGCCTTCGGGGCCGTCGGCTACATCGACGTCCTGCTCCCCGGCGAGATGTCCAAGAGCGCCAAGCTGTCCATGGCGCTGCTGGCCCTGTGGCTCCCGGCGCTGGCCAACCTCGCCGGCACCCGCTGGGTGGGAGCCGTCCAGGTGGTCTCCACCGTGCTGAAGTACGTTCCCCTGCTCTTCGTCGCCGTGGTCGGCCTGTTCTTCTTCGACCCCGCCAACCTCGGGGAGTTCAACGCCGGCGGCGGCAGCGCGATGGGCGGCCTGACGGCCGCGGCCGCCCTGCTGCTGTACTCCTACGTCGGCGTGGAGTCCGCGGCGATGAGCGCGGGCGAGGTCCGCGACCCCGAGCGGAACGTCGGCCGCGCCAGCGTGCTCGGCACCATCGCCGCCGCGCTCGTCTACCTGCTGGGCACCGTGGCGGTCTTCGGCACCGTCTCCCACGACAAGCTGGTCGACTCCGAGGCTCCGTTCTCCGACGCCGTCAACGCGATGTTCAGCGGCGGGTGGGGCGGCACCCTCATCGCGGCCGCCGCCGTGATCTCCATCGTCGGCTCGCTCAACGGCTGGACGCTGATGAGCGCCCAGGCCCCGTACGCCGCCGCGAAGGACGGCCTCTTCCCCGCGCTCTTCGCCGTCAAGCGGCGCGGCGTGCCCGTCTACGGCGTGCTCGTGGGCGTCGTGCTGGCCTCGGTCCTGACCGTCCTCAACTACACCTCGAACTCCGACCGCGTCTTCGAGACCCTGGTCCTGATCACCACCTTCTCGGCGACCGTGCCGTATCTGCTGGCCACCGGAGCGCAGCTGTACTTCCTGCTCTCCGGCCGCCATGACGAGGTCCGCCGGGGCCGCCTGGTGTGGGACGCCGTGCTGGCCCTCACCGGCTTCGGGTTCTCCTTCTGGCTGGTGGCGGGCGCGGGCTACGCCGCCGTCTACCAGGGCACGCTGTTCCTCTTCGCCGGCGTCCTCGTCTACGCGGTCATCGCCGCGCGGAGCCGCCGCCAGGCGGACGTGGACGCGGACGCGGCCGAGGCCGAGGCCGGCGGCCCGGCCCCGGTGGAGGCCGCCGCCACCGCGAACTGAGGCGGCACCCGGCATTACCTCAGGCGTAATGCGGGTTTGGGGCTGGGCAGCTAGGACGCTGGTTCAGGCCGGTGTCTGGTAGCTCCGTCAGTCCGTATCAGTCCACCGGGGGCCACCCTGTGTCGCCCCCGGTGGCTCCCAGGCTGGCTCCCCTGGGAGCCACTCCGTGTGGGTGCCGCCTTGGCTAGGCCGCATTTGCGCCCATGGAGTCGTTGACGGTTATTGGCTGGTCACCCGCGCCATCGTTGCAAGGCCCAGCGACCGCCGGATAGCTGCTGATTCCACCGTTTTCGCGACCATTGCTTAGCCTCAGAGCTGGGCTGGCACTAGATCGAATGCCGCAGCGTGCTGGGGTGTGACGACACTAAAATGCCTTCGGTCAATCGTGCAGATCTGTGTCCATCCGTAATGCTCAGCGACTGCGATGACGGAAGCGTCGCTGCCCCCTAGTGGAAAGTCTGAGTACTGCCGAACCAGTACAGACATCCGTTGCAGGTCGGCAGTAGCAAGACCGACCACACGCCCATAGGAGCCTTGGGCTAGGTCATCGATAAAGTCCGCTTCCACAGTCGGACCGAGGTACTTCTCGATGAGATAGAAAGCCTCAGCCAGCACAGGCGCAGGCACGACGAGCGAGCGCGGGTCAACGGACTGATACCACTCTCGGCAGGTTTGGTGGGCGTCGTCCCGGTGGTTGACCAGCGCGACCAGAGGTCCAGCGTCTACGACGATCACTCGCCGAAGCCTACTCCCCGAAGCCTCCCGCCAGATACCGGTCCGCATTCCTAGCAAGGTCTGAGGGGCCTGCTCCTGCCCCCAAGGACTTCGGCCACGGAGGGCGTGGCCCCCTGGCCGGTGCGGGAGAGTCCCACGGTGCTTGCACCCGGTTCCGGGAGACGTCCGTGAGCTCGATGAATGTCCCCTCCAACTGTGATTCCTCAATCGACACGTCGATGAATGAGACTTGTTCACAGCTCTGCGTCGGGCGAAGATCAGCCAGGTTAACCCGAAGTGGCGATTGGGCCGCTCTCAGTACCGGCAGGCTGGGCTGTCCATTCCAGTCACTCGGCAGGGCCGCCGTCGTCATTCAAACCACGCTCCGAAACTGCGTCGTACTTCTTAGCTGCTACTTGCAGAAGGTTGATCAGCTCTGCCAGTCGCGCCCTTGTGAGTACGTATCTTCCCAAGAGCCGTGTAGTCACGTTCTCAAGGCCCTGGAGTTGTTTCTGCATCTCATCAGGGCTACCTGTCAGGAAGGGCGGCTCCAGGATCCCGATCGTGAGGTAGATACCGTCGGGCTTCCCATCGGCCGCAGGGAGGCCGACTGTGGTCGCGAATTGGTTGGCGGGCACGGCAGCTGTGGTCGGCTGCTCCCAGTCAACCCGGACGTTGGTGACGACCTGCTCGTTTGGTGGGGTCTCGGGGGTGCTCACACTCGACAGTGTGCCATCAGGCACGCCTTGTAAGCCCCGTTAGCGTGTCCGCGTTGCCGGACATCGAGGCTAAGTATCAGTCGAGATCACTCGGCCCACTCGCGGCCCTGATGACATGAAGCCGCCACCGATCGGAAGGTCACTGGTGGGGGATTGCGTGAGGTCGACGGAGCAGCTTTGGGCAGGAGTTGCTGGGGGGCTTCCTCCGCAGCGCCCCGGCCTACCCAAGCCGGAGTGACGCGGAGACAGCAGCGGCGGCCCCGGGGAGCCGGGGTCGCGCGCAGTGAGCTTGCCGGCCTTCTTGACCGTGTGGGGCAGGTTGCTATTCAGCATGGCGGCGGTGGCCGCGCGGAGGGGGCAGGGTGTGCTCTGTGAGATGTGAGGCAGCCTCGGTGTGAGAACCGCAGCGTGCGAAGCTGGATGCGATGAGCCGCCGGGGACCCATCAACGAGGCCGATGGAAGGGGAGGTCACGTGCCGCAGGCCAGTCCGCGAGGTACGTACTTGCAGATCTCGGAGTCTCTGCGCGAGAAGATCGAGAAGGGCAAGATCAGCGAGGCACTGCCCTCCGAAGCCGAGCTGATGCGCTCCTACGGCGTCGGCCGCTCCACGGTTGGCCGCGCACTCAAGGCGCTGAAGACGGAAGGGATCATTGAGTCCGTACAGGGGGCCGGATGGTTCGTGGTCGGCACGGGGGACCGTCGCCCGCTCGTGGAACGGGTGACAGACCTACTCCGCGCTGACGGTGTCGCCGTCGGCGACGCCTTCCCGTCCGAGAGTGAGCTGTGCAAGGAGTTCGGGGTGTCCCGGACAGCGGTGCGGTCCGCCATCGCACAGATGGAGGGGCGGGGCCTGATCGAGATGGGACCGAATCGTCGGCGACAGGTTCGCGCGCTGCCGGCCGGACAGGGAGCCTCGTAGCCTTGGTCACCATGGATCTCACCGAGCGGGCCTACAGCCTCGCCGAATCGCTGCTGTCCGAACCGCTGCCCCGCCGCTGGGCTCATTCCCTCGGAGTCGCCGAGCGGGCCCGGTCTCTCCGGTCGATCCTCGGTGAGGAGGCGGCTCTGATGGAGGCCGCAGCCGTACTGCATGACGTTGGCTACTCTCCGCGCATCGCTTCCACAGGGTTCCACCCCCTCGATGGCGCCCGCTTCCTGCGAGACCAGGAAGGCATGGATGAGCGAGTCGTGCGCCTGGTGGCTCACCACTCCTGTGCCCTGCTTGAAGCGGAGGAGCGCGGGCTCCGCGACGAGTTGGAGAGCGAGTTCGAGCTGGAGCGCCCGTCGCTGGTGGATGCGCTGGTGTTCTGCGACATGACAACCACCCCCGATGGTGCGGCCACGACCTCCGATGCTCGGGTTGCCGAGATCGTGAGCCGGTACGGGCCGGAGACGATCGTGGGCCGCTTCATCCAGCGGGCCGCACCTGAGATTCACGCAGCCGTGCATCGGGTCGAGGGGCGGCTCAGCGCAGCCCGCGCGGCGGATCAGCCGATGTAGGGAGCGGTCCGTGACACGTCGAGGCCATGGCTGATCCGGAGCCGCATCGACGGGTGGATGTCCAGTTTGTCGAGGTCCGCTGGGGAGACCCAGCGGACCTCTTTCGATTCGGAGCTGGTGCGCAGCGCGCCGCCGACTGGTCGGGCGTGGAAGCAGATGGAGAACTGCTGGCGGACCTCCCCGTCGTCGTACGCCATGACGTGCTGCGGGTCGGTGTAGAGGCCGACGATGTCCTCCACGACCACCGAGATGCCGGTCTCTTCCTCCACCTCCCGTACGACCGTCTGCCCGATGCTTTCGCCGACATCGTGACCACCACCGGGGAGGGCCCATAGGTCGTTATCGGTCTTATGGATGAGCAGGAGTTTCCCCCGCTCATCCCGGACAACGGCGGTGACAGACGGCACGACCGCGTTGGCCTGAGGCGCGTTCGGGTCGCGGAAGTAGTCGATGCGGCTCATGCTGTGGTGCCTTCGTAGTCGGTGGGGGATGTGATCCGTCGGGCGCCTTCCCAGACCCGTTCCACGCTCTCCGCGTAGGTGTCGAACAGCTCGCCGCCAGGAACGCGCTGGAGATGCAGCACGGGCGCCATGTACGCGCCCACGCCGTAGACGTGACCATTCGCCAACAGCTCGTTGTCGGCTCTGTAGATCGAGTTGTAGAGCGTCGTGTCGTGGAGTCTGAACTCCACACCAGACAGCCGGAAGAGCGGCGCATAGTTCGTGAGCGCATTGCGGATCTTGGCCGCCATGGCTGACCCGATCCCTTCGTCGTCACCCCGCACGGCGACGGCCGCGCTGCCCGGGTCGCCGAGCATGAAGCGCACCGGGACGCCGGCCGCCGACTTCTCCCGCACGAGACGGTGGAACCGCGGGTCTTCGGTGAGCCAGAAACCCGAGTAGACCAGTACGTCGAAGTGCGTCGTGGCGTCGGCATACAGCTTCGTCCAGGCGTCCTGCGGAACGACGGAGCGGTGAGGGTAGATCCTCATCACCTCAGAGTCGCTGGAGGCGGCGACTTCCTCTGACGTCCGTTCATCAGGCCAGAGGTACGAGACCTCACGCCTGAGCATCGAGGCGACGGCGTACTGAAAGCGCCTGTAGGGCTTGCGCTTGGGCTCGGAGATCCAGCGCTCAACGGTCTTTGGGGAGACCCCAAGGCGTTCCGCCACCTGCTCCAACTTGAGGCCGCTCTCCACGATCGCCCCGCGAAGCCTCTCGTTCGCCATACGACTTCTCCCGTCTGGGACGCCCTGGGACGACTTCGACTCTAGCGAGTCGGGAGCAAGTCGTACATGCGCGGAGTCCAACGTCTCGCACTTGGCCGCCAAGCTGGTCATGTCGCCGATCGAGGGCGACGGTTCCCCCGCTTCGAAGACCTGAGGGTTGACGGCGCGGAATCCGTCTGCCACGGTGAGAGGCATGTAATACATGCATCGCTCCGTGATGTGTGTGAGCGCCACCCGTGCGCCCGGAAGGCCCGTGAGGCGGGTCCAAAGGCAGCGTTTGTTGCTTGAGAACTCCACAGAGTGCCGCCCCAGCCACATGCACACGTGTGGTCGATGGGTGCGGGTCACCACCCCGACCGCCCATGTCGGGCCGGGTGACCTGCCCGGATCCGCCCCCTTGGGGGCGGTGACTGGCATTGCGTGATGTGAAGACCGCAGAACCTTGCGCGGGCGTTCTGCCCGCAGTGAGCACCAGTGCTCACGGTCCCCGACATCTCCGCCGTTTCATGGCGGCAGGTGCCGGGCGGCCGTGGCCGCTCGTGCAGTCGAGCAGCCAGACAAGGGCGGTCGCCGGGAGTCACCCCGGGGACCGCGTACCGGCACCTGGTTGGGAGGCAGCCTGTGATCACCAGTCTGACGGAGGACCAGCGGGCCGAGTTGTCCCGCAAGAACGCCGAAGCCAACAAGCGCAGCAAGAACGAGACGCAGGCGCTTGGCGGTCGGTGATGGACGAACACGAGCGGGATGAACGTCCCCCGCTTCCTGTCCGCCCGCCGCGGCCTCATCCCCACAAAGCCGTGCGCGTCTGCCACGGCTGACCCACACAAACGGCGCGCGGCCCCGGTGGTGCAACACCGGGGCCGCTGTTCGGGCCGTTCCCATTCGAGAGGAGCACGACCCATGAGGCACATCGGTGCTGTTCAGACGGGCGTTACCGCCCTGGATTTCGAGTACGAGCCGTCGGCCACGGAGTTGGACGCGATCGAGCGTGAGATGCCCGTCATTGCGGCGGAGATCGAGCTGCTGGACGCGCAGATCATCACGCTGTACCGAGTCGCCACGGAGCTGGACGAGCGGCGGATTCGTCGGGCGCGCCGACGGGTGCTGGCCGCGCGTCGGGAGCTGACGAACCAGGCTGCGGTCGGATCGGCGGTGGGGGCGTGAGCACGCTCACGTTGCGGGAGCTTGAGGTCCCGCTGCGCGCGCTGCGTCTGCTGAGTGCGGAGTTCGCTGGTCTCCCCGCGCCCAACGTGGCAGTTTCCACCATCTATCCGAAGATGCTGGAGCTGGCCTTCCATGACGACCTTGGCGCCTTCGAGGCGTGGCGGGCTGCTCTGCGCATTGAGCCCCACGAAGTGGGGTACGGCGAGCAGGGTGGCGGCACGACGCGTGTGCTAGAGGTGGAGACGGATTATGCCGGTGCCCGGCTGCGGCTCATCGGCTTCGGTACCGTCCCGGCCCGGGGATCTGGTGGTGCGCCGTGAATCGCATTGCTAAGGCGCTGCTGGTGCTCGCGCTGGTCGGCGTGGTCGGGATGGCGTTTCGGGTCTCGTGGAACGCGCTGCGGGATGTGGCTCGTGCGATCGGCGCTGATGCGAACGCGGCGAACCTGTATCCGTTCGTGGTCGACGGGCTGATGGCCCTGGCCTTGGTCGCGACCTTGGTCCTGGTCGATGACGACCGGCGGTTCGCGCTACGGGTGCTAGCCACGTACACGCTGGCGTCCCTGGTTCTCAACTACGTTCACGGGCTTGTTCCGGAGCTTCACTCGGAGTCGGTCGAGTGGGGTCGACTGGCTGACTGGGATCCGGCGAACTGGGCTCTGGTGCTGCTGGCCACGTCGTTGCCGGTCGGGTCGATCTACTTCGGCTCCGACCTGGTCGCCAAGGTCCTGCACCACCGACCCGATACCACTACAGACACGAAGAAAACCGATGAGATCCCCGGAAATCGGTCTACCTCTGAGCTGGAGGAGTCGACTCCCGAACCGGCCGCGGTCGTGGTCGACCTTCCGCCCGTGCAGTCGACCGACCTGGTCGACGTGGCCGACCCCGGGGAGTCGACCGAGCCGACCGAGTTGGTTCTGGTCCGTGCGGCGGTGGCGGCTGAGTCGCCTCGTCCGCGTCGGGCGACCGGTCGGGTACCCGAGGCGGCTCGTACCCCCCGACCGACTCGGACGGCAGACGAGCTACTGGTTGAAGCGCGGTCGGTCACGGCCGACTGGACGGACGCCGAACTGACTGCGGAGCGTATCCGGAAAGCGGTGCGGACGTCGGCGGAGAAGGCCCGCGGACTGCGCGACACCCTCCGGGCGGAGCGGGCAGCCGCCAACGCCGCTACCGATTCTCGTCAGTCTGACGTAGTCGGGGCCGTGTGATGCGGCTGACGCTCGCGGACTGCTTCGACCCCACCGGCGAGCGGTTCGGCATCCCCACCTTCCCCTGGCGGCTCGCGCCGGATGGCTACGCGACGCGCCGCCAGTTGCGGGCCCGTGGCCTGCGGCCCGGCGGGCAGGACGTGGCCGCGCAGGTGCTGCGCCCGCGCCGTCGGCGGGAACCGCTTGCCGCCTACCTGTACCGCGTGGACCTGGCTCGCCCGGTGCGGCCTATGACGCCGGGGCGGGCCGTCGCGCTCGCCGCGGCGCTGACCGCGCGGCGTACGTGCCCGGTCTGCCGGACCGACGCCGGTTACTGCATCCCCACCTCACTGGGCATGTGCGCGACCTGCGCCTTCCCCACCAACCGCGCTGCTTGAAAGGACCAGACCCAAGTGAAGACCACCCACCGCCTGTTCGGGCTGCTCCCGCTCCTGGTCGGCGCCGTGATCGCTGCCGCCGCCGGCCATGCGCTCACCGGCTACGGCGTGCCGCTGACGCTCACCATCGCCGCTGGTCTGGGGATCTTCAGCTCCGTCACCAACGTGATGGACCGGTTGCTCCAGAACGCGACCGCTGTCACCCACCAGTGCACCACGTGCGACTTCCGCGTCCAGCTCACGAACTGTGGCGCGGTCGACAACCGCAGGTGGCAGGAGATCGCCGCCAACCACCCCCACCACGTCTGACCTCAAACTCCAAAGGAGCTACTCGTGTTCGGATCAGGTTCTTCCGCTCACCGCTACCGGGTCAGCTACGAGCGCGGTTACTACTACTGGCGTTGCTCCTGCGGCGCCTTCGGCACGGGCGGTCACTCTTCCTCTGATGCCGCCAAGTCCGCCCAGTACCACGTCCGGCGAGCCAACAGGCAGCAGTCCTGGCGAGCCAGGTAACCCCCCTTTCAGCCGCAGCGCCCCCAGGGCCCTGGCCGCAGCGTGGGCCGGGGCCCTGATACGTGCCTTGAGGAGACAGCCGTGGAACACCTTCCCGAGACCGTTCCGCCGCCCGTGGTGCGGCTGCCGGACGGCCGGTACGTCTACGCCGATCAGGCAGGCATCCCCGCTCTGCCCAATGCCCCGCAGGTCGTCCACCAGCACATTCACCAGGCGCCGCCGGACCGCACCATCCAGCGCGTCGCGCTAGGAGCCGGTGCCGGGGGTGGAGCGGTCGCCGCGGGTGTGTACTTCGGCCCGCTGCTGGTCGGCGCGCTCACCTCCGTAGCCATCAGCCTCGCGGTCACCGCCCTGGTCGTGGCCGTCATCTGCTGGGCGGTCGTCCACATCGTCCGCTCCGTCGGCGGGCCTGAGGGCCAAGCCGCGGCCAAGGCCATCGGCAAGGCCCGCAAGCGCGGCTGACAGCCCCGTCCGCGCCGTCGACAAGGAAGGACACCAATCCCGTGATCCGCCGACTGATCCGCCGCCTTGCTGCCAGCACCACCGAGACGTCCTGGCTGTGCAGCGGCTGCAACACCCACAACCCGGACAACGAGCCCGTCTGCCTGACGTGCGGGCCCGCGAGCTGAGAGGACACACGCCATGGCACGCAGCAAGCACCAGTCCGTGAACGACTACATCGCCGCCAAGAAGGCGGGCGACACCGCGACCACCGCCCGCATCGTCAATGAGGTCATCGAACGGTTCAACACCAGGACCACTGACGGATCCGAGGCAGCCGAGCTGCTTGAGGCCACCTGGTCCGTCCCGCTCGGCCAGCGCGACGCGGTCTGACGGCTGCCTGATCCGCCCGGCACCGCGCCGGGCGGTGAGGGGAGCCGGACAGGCCGGCCCGACCCACCGACCGAAACGCATGGGAGAAGCCATGACGACCCACACTTTCGAGTCGCTCATCTCGCGCTACAGCGCCGACCTCACCCGGTTCACCGAGCAGCCCGCGGCCACCGCCGTGGACGCCTTCATCGAGCAGGTTGCATGTGCCCGCGACATCCTCGCCACGGCCATGCTCGGCCAGATGCAGGACGCGAGCGAGGAACTCGACGCAGCCACCACCTACCTCACCTACGCCCTCGACAGCACGGCCGATGAGCAGCGAGTCCTGTTGGCCATGGCCCACGAGCGTCTGCGGGACGCCATCGAACTGTCGGCCTGACCGCTGCCCGATCCGCCGGACTCGTACCGGCGGTGAGGGGAGCCGGGACAGACCCGGCCCGGAAGGGAGCTTGTCGTGGCACTGCCCGAGCCGAAGCTGACCGCGGGTGAGAAGGCCAAGGTCGCCTGGTACGTGGCGCGTATGTACAAGCGCGGCATCGCTGGTGAGAACGTCTACCAGGCCGACTTGGAGAAGAAGGTCGACCGCATCCTTGACGGCGCCCGCAAGCGCGAGGAGAAGGCCGCCAAGACCAAGAAGTGATATCGCCCCGGGGCGGCCGTCTCCCGGCCAAGGAACACCGGCCGCCCCGGGCCTGCCCGTCCGCCTTGAGAGCGAGACAGGAGACACCCATCATGACTGACTTGATGACCCAGGCGCCCGGCATGGGGACCGTCCACGACCTCGATGAGCACCGGGCCACCCGCGAGACGGGCGCGGCCCCGGTGAGCCTGGTCAAGCCGTCCGCCACCCCCGACCCGGCATCGTCGACGGAGCCCGGCGCGGTAGTGGAGGCGGTCGACCGTCCGGACAACCCATTGGCCGACTGGCTGACCGTCCCCGACCAGCCACTGTTGCCGGTGTGGGCGCGGTCGAAGGCGTCCATCCTCGCCAACACCCAGGCACTGGGGCGTCTGGCGTGGTGGCACACCCGCTACCACGGCATCCGCACCCCGAAGTACCTCATCAAGACCCTGCTGCTGGCCGTCCGCGGCCTCTACCGGGCCGTGGTCGGCCTGTGGCCGACGCTGTCGGCGCAGGATCACACCGGCACCGTGCGCGCGTTGAAGGCTTGGGTGAAGGCCCGGCCGGAGGACATCGAGGCTGCCGTCGAGTTGCAGGCCGCGCACGCCGCCCGCACCAACGCCCGCCGGTGGCGGTTCGGTGCCGCGGCCGTCGGTGTGGCCGCCGCGGCGACCGGATTCGTGCTCGCCGACCCGCTGGTGCAGACCGGCATGACCGCGGCCGTCCTCACTCCGCTCGCCTACCTCGGCCGGGGCGAGGAGACCAGGCTGCTGGATCAGGCGTCGCCGCCGCTGCGGGTGGACATGTCCGCCCAGCAGCTCAACGACGCACTCCGCGCCGCTGGCCTCCTCAAGAACGGCAAGGAAGGCCAGGAAGCGCCGAAGGTCACGTGCACCATGGGCCCGGTCCGTGACGGCCGCGGTTGGGCGGTGATCTTCGACCTTCCCCGCGGCGGCGGCAAGACGGCATCGGATGTGCTGGCCAAGCGGGAAGTCATCGCCCAGGAACTCGGCGTCGATGAGATCCAGGTCATCATGTCCCGCGTCCGTGCCGCCAAGGGCGGCAACGCCGGCCGCGTCTCGATGTGGGTCGCCGATGACGACCCGTACCTGGGCACCCCGAACCCGTCGCCGTTGGAGAAGGCGGAGCGGTTCAGCGTGTGGGAGCCGATCCCCTTCGGGCAGGACGCGCGCGGCAACCGCGTGGATGTGCCGGTGATGTGGCAGTCGATGTTCTTCGGCGGCCTGCCCCGCCGCGGCAAGACCTTCACCCAACGCCTGATGACCGCGGCCGGGCTGCTGGACCCGTGGGTGCGCCACTACGTCGCCGACGGTAAAGGCGGCGCGGACTGGATGCCCATGAAGGCCGTCGCCCACCGCCTGGTCATGGGCGCCGAAGACGACGCCGTGGAAGCGCTCAAGGCCATGCTGACCGAGCTGCTGAGCGAGATGGAACGCCGTTTCGCCCTACTGCGAGAACTCCCCACCTCCATCTGCCCCGAAGGCAAGCTCACCCCGGCCATCGTGCAGAAGTACAAGCTCCCGGTCATCTTCGTCACCATCGACGAGCTTCAGGAGTACTTCACCGCCATGGAGAAGGACGACCGGGAAGAGGTCATCAACAACCTGTGCCGCATCGCCCGCCGCGGCCCCGCGGCCGGGTTCGTGTCCAACTTCGCCTCCCAGCGCCCCGACGCCGAATCGGTGCCGCCGAAACTGCGGGAGATCATCACCCTGCGGTACTCCACCCAGGTCATTGACCGCACTTCCTCTGACATGGTGCTGGGCAAGGGCAAAGCAGCCCAGGGCGCGGACGCCTCGGTGCTGTCCGAGGAACACAAGGGCGTCGGTGTGCTGGTCACCGGCCCCGCCTCGTACGTGACTGTACGGGCCGACCTCCTCAACGGGCCCGGGTTCGCCGCGATCTGCAACAAGGGCCGTGCCCTTCGCGCTGCGATCGGACAGCTCACCGGCGACGCGGCCGGAGACGTCACCGCCGCAGCCGAGGCACAGGGCATCACCGTCCCGGCCATCATCTCCGACGTGCTGGAGGTGATGCGGCACTCGCCGCGCATGTTCACCACCGACCTGATCGCCGCACTGGTCAACCTCGACGAGGACACCTACGGCGACTTCAACGCCGAACGCCTCGCGCACGAGCTGGACGCCGCCGGGGTCAAGCGCACCAGCAAGCAAGTCAAGATCAGCGGCAGCAACGGCGCCGGATACCAGCGACGCGACATCGAAGACGCCGTCCCCGCCGAAATCCTCCTCAACCAGCCGGGCGGGTAGAGGGGTCCCCCGCTACCCCAACCCCCCACCGCACCCACAGCACACCCGGGCGCCAGCGATCTCCGCAAGCGCCCGGGTAGCGGGGGCCCTTTACCCCGGTAGAGGGGCAGGTAAAGGGCTCTGACCTGCAAGGTAAGGCGGGTAAAGGGGGTCGGGCACCCCCTGCTCTGAACCCCTCACAGCGTCCCATCCAGCCGTACCGGACGCACGCCCAGCGCTGTCCGGCTCAGCACACAACCAAGACCCTCAAGGAGAGAGCAGCATGTCGTTCGGCGAAACCCCGATCACCATCATCGGCAACCTGACCGCCGACCCGGAACTGAAGTTCACCAACACCGGCCAGCCCCTGGCGAAGTTCACCGTCGCTTCCACCCCGCGCACCTTCGACAAGGACTCCGGCCAGTGGCGCGACGGCACCGCCACCTTCTTCCGCTGCGCCGCCTGGCGCACCCTGGCCGAACACGTCACCGAAAGCCTGACCAAGGGCTCCCGCGTCGTCCTCTTCGGCCGCATCCGCCAGCACAACTGGCAGACCCCCGAGGGTGAGAACCGCTCCATGCTCGCCATCGAGGTAGACGACATCGGCGCCTCGCTCCGCTTCACCACCGTCAGCATCGCCGCCAAGCGGACCACCACCAGCAGTGCCACCGGCACCAGCCCCGCCGACGACGCCTGGAACACCGACACCGGGGCACAGCCCCCGTTCTAGACACGCCCGGGGCGACCGCCCCTCTCGCCAAAGATGCGCGGTCGCCCCGGATCTCCCAGCCATTCACAGACCTCAGGAGGTCTCCAGCATGACGCATGACGCACGATCCGCGCTGCTGTCCGCAGCGCTGGACGCAGCTGGCCGCGGCTGGTACGTCCACCCGCTCCGCCCCGGGGCCAAGGGCTCCGCGCTACACGGCGAACGTGCCTGCCCCAAGACAGGGGAGTGCGCGCACGGGCACCGGAAGTGGGAGGAGCGCGCCACGACCGACGCCGACCGCATCCGCCGGGCGTGGTCCGCGGGCGCGTTCAACGTCGGCATCGCCCCCGGACCCTCCGGCCTGCTGGTCGTAGACCTGGACGTGTCCAAGGAGAAAGAAAACAAAGGCTGTTCGGACGCGCCTGACGGCACGGCGTCCTTTTTGGCGCTCTGCGAGCGCGCCGGACAGCCGTGGCCCGTCACCTACACGGTGCGGACGCCCAGCGGCGGCATGCACCTGTACTTCGCCGTACGGCCGGACGTCCACCTGCGCAGCAGCGCCCGCACCCTGGCACCCCAGGTGGACACCCGCGGGCGGGGCGGGAACGTCGTTGCCGCAGGCAGCACCACCCCGCAGGGCCTTTACGAGGCCATCGACAACTCCCCCGTGGCGGAACTGCCCGCATGGCTCCGACTCCAGCTCCAGGCACCGCCGAAGCGCGACACGGCGCCCGCCCCGCTCCTCATCCCGAGCCAGGCCACCCGCCGCGCGCAGGTGGCCTTGGAGCGTGAGGCGGCCAGGGTCAGGAAGGCTCGGGAGGGGCAGCGACACAACCTCCTGCTCACACGCACGATCGCCATCGGGCGTTTCGTCGTCTGGGGCGAGATCGCCCGGAACGTGGTCGAGGAAGCATTTGGGGCGGCCGGTGAGGCGGCCGGACTGTCGACGGCCGAGTGCCGCGCGACCATCCGCGACGCGCTGGACTACTCCGCCCGCACCTGCCGCGCCCGGGAGACAGCATGAACCACCACCCGCCCCGCGCGCGGCCCAAATGCCATCCGACCCCCAGCCAGCCGGACTCCGCCAACACGGCCGTACGTCCGACTCCAGGGCGCGGCCGGGAAAGGGGCGCCCGTCAGGGCGTCCTTTCAGCTCTTCGTTCTGACCCGCGCCAGGGCGACGGCCGCCAGCCGCTGGCCTGGCTCCACATCACCGCACCCGGCCGCGGAACCGTCCCCACTGCCACCTCCCGGTGCCTGTGCGGACGAAACCTCAGCGCGGTTGGCCACACCCGGGTGCTTGCACTGGTCGAGTCCCACACCACCCACCGGACCGAATGCCCGCTGCGCACCACCGAGCAAAGGACCGCCGCATGAGCACCGCACCCATCAACGGCGCCGTCCTGCTGGACGAGATCGAAGCCTTCCACCGCCGGTTCAACGCGTTCCCCACCGAGGCCGCCTATGTGGCCGTCGTGCTGTGGAACGCCCACACACACCTGCTGGACGCGTTCGAGTCCACCCCGCGGCTTGCCTTCCTGTCCCCGGAACCGGGCTCAGGCAAGACCCGGGGACTGGAGATCTGCGGAACGCTCGTGCCGCAGCCGATGGTGGCCGTCAACGCCAGCCCGGCCGCCCTGTTCCGCGCCGTGTCCGGGATGGAGGCGGGCCGCCCGACGATCCTGTTCGATGAGATCGATACCGTCTTCGGCCCCAAGGCCAAGGACAACGAGGAGCTCCGCGGTCTGCTGAATGCCGGACACCGCAGGACCGGCGTCTCGTACCGGTGCGTCGGCGACGGCGGGCAGCAGACCGTCCAGGCGTTTCCGTCCTACGCAGCCGTAGCCGTCGCCGGACTCGGGTGGCTGCCCGACACGATCCTGACCCGCTCGATCGTCATCCGCATGCGCCGACGCGCCCCCAACGAGCACGTGGAGGCGTTCCGCAGCCGCATTCACGAACCCGAAGGGCGCGCGCTGCGGGACCGCCTCGCCGCGTGGGCGGACAGCGTCCGAGACCGCATCGAAGGAGCGTTCCCAGAGATGCCCGAAGGGGTCTCCGACCGGCCCGCGGACGTGTGGGAGCCCTTGCTGGCTGTCGCCGATGCTGCCGGGGACGGCTGGCCGCAGCGCGCCCGGGAGGCATGCGTGGAACTGGTCGCTGCTGCCGCGGCCGGGGACAAGGCGTCCCTTGGTATCCGGCTGCTGACCGACCTGCGCGACACCGTTTTCAGCGGAGCCGACCGCATGCCCACCGCCCAGATCCTCGCCGGGCTCAACTCCATCGACGAAGCACCCTGGGCGGACATGGGCGGCAAGCCCCTGGACTCCCGCCAGCTCGCCAAGCGGCTGGGCGAATACGTCACCGCCGACAACCAGCCCATCAAGGCCCGCAACATCCGCACCGGCACCGGAGTGGTCAAGGGCTACTACGCCTCCGACCTCCACGACGCATGGCGCCGGTACTGCCCCATGGCGGCCAGATCCGCTACACCCGCCACACCCGCCGACTAGACCAGCTCTGACCAGCAGGAACGGCGTAGCGGATGTCGCGCACGGCACCCGCTACGCCCCCGCTACACAACCCCCGATCCGCTACAAGCACCCCGCCCCGTAGCGGACCCATCCGCTACACCCCACCGACCCGCTACACCCAAACAGGCCCCTGACCTGCGCCGTAGCAGCCGTGGCGGATGTAGCGGACTTGCGAGGGGGAGGGGCTCAACCCCCCTCAGCTATTCCAGGAGGGAGACACCGCCATGGACACGGCCCCCGCCGCTTCCACATTTCAGCGCCGCCTTCACTGCGTCGAAGCCGCCGCTGAACTCCTCGGGGTCAAGCGTTCCACCGCCTACGAGGAAATTCGCCTTGGTCGACTCCGTACCGTCCGTGTCGGCCGTCGCCGCCTCGTTCCCACCGAGTACATCGACGACTACGTCGAACTCCTCAAGCGGGAAGCCGAAGCGGCCGCTATCTGAACCTGATCTACCACGTAGGAGCCGCGCCCGATCCGGGCGCGGCTCCCGCTGTTGAAAGGCGAGCGCAACGTCATGAGCGAGGCACCCCAGCATTCTCGTAAATCAGCCAACGGAGAAGACTCGATTTACTGGGACAAGTCAAAGAACCGCTATGTAGGGGCTGTGTCGCTCGGCTACACCCCTGCTGGCAAGCGGAGGCGGCCTAAGGTATCTGGCAAGACAAAGACCGAGGTCCGTGGAAAACTCAAGGAACTGAAGAAAGAATTGGAATCGGGTGTAAAGGCGCCCGCCAACTATCTCGTATCGCGGGCAGTGCAGGACTGGTTCGCCCAAGGGTTCAAGGGGCGGGACGTCGGGAGTATCAAGACTTACCGTAGCCTGGCCAACAACCACATCACGCCGGATCTCGGAAGCGCCAAGCTGCGAGACCTGGAGGCAGACGACCTGGACGAGTGGCTTGAGGTCAAGGCAAAAGTGCTTTCTGACGAGTCACTGAAAAGGGTGCTGTCGATCCTGCGCCGATCGATCGCTCATGCCCAGCGCCGGGGAAAAGTCACCCGCAACGTGGCCGAATTGGTGGAGCGCCCCGAGGGGCAGCCAGGGCGCCCGAGTAAGTCCCTGACTCTGGAGCAAGCGAAGGCAGTGCTCAGAGTCAAGCAGGGGACATGGATTCACGCCTATGTGGTGCTGGCTCTCTTGGTTGGTGTTCGCACCGAAGAGGCTCGTGCGCTCACCTGGTCGCATGTTCACCTCCTTGAAACTGAGGACATAAGGCCGCATGTCGATGTGTGGCGGTCCGTGCGCCGGCATGGCGACACCAAGACGCGGAAGAGTCGGCGCTCCCTCGTTATGCCCCATCAAGTGGTTGACGTGATGAAGGAGTACAAGCGGCAGCAAGAGCGGGTGTTGGGGCACCCTGTCAGTGGTCTGGTCTTCCCGAGTGAAACCAGCGAACAGCGCAGCTCGACCAACGTGTTGCGCAACTTCAGGTCGCTGCTGAGAGCAGCTGGATTTGAGAACCCAGAAGAGTGGACATCAAGGGAACTGCGGACCAGCTTCGTGTCTCTGCTGTCGGATCACCGGGTCCCGATCGAGGTCATCGCGCGCGTTGTCGGCCACAGTGGCAGCGCCACGACGGAGACGGTCTATCGCAAGCAGTTGCGTCCGGCGATCACGGAGGGCGCAGAGGCTATGGATGAGATCTTCAAGACGGGCGGAAGCGACTGACGGAGCGCGCGTGGCTCCCAGTATGGCTCCCTGGAGCCGGGTGAGCGTCTCGCCCGGCTCTGTGACCTGCGCAGCAGTGCCGCGCGTGGCTGGTTCACCATTACCTCAGGCGTAATCGACCCCCGCCGTCATCGGCGGCAGGGTGGAGGCATCGGGTTCCGGGCCGGCGCACTCCGGTCCGGAACCCGCCCCTGACCACCGCCTTCGCCAGAGGAGACCACCGCCATGAAGCGTTACGCCGCCGCCGTCGCCCGCTACTTCGAGGCGTGGAACGCCACCGACCCCGAGCGCCTCGCCAAGGCCGTGGCCGCCGCCTGGACCGAGAGCGGCAGCTACACCGACCCGCTCGCCGACGTCCAGGGCCACGAGCAACTGGCCGCCGTCATCGCCGGTGTCCACGAGCAGTTCCCCGGCTTCGAGTTCCGGCACACCGGGACCGTGGACGGCCACCACGACACGGCCCGCTTCACCTGGGAGCTGGTGTCCGGTGCCGACGGTTCCGCGCCGGTCGCGGGATCCGATGTCATCACCCTGGCCGAGGACGGCCGGATCCGCACGGTCCTGGGCTTCCTGGACCGGCTGCCCGCTACGGCGTGACGGCGGGCCGCGCCGCCTGAAGGTACGCCGCCGTCTCCGGGTCCGCCGGCAGGAGGGTCTCGATGGCCAGCTCGGAGACGGTGACATCCATCGGCGTGTTGAAGGTGGCGATCGTCGAGATGAACGACAGCACCCGCCCGTCGTGCTCGATCATCATCGGCAGCGCGAACGGCGCGTGCTCCCCACCGGAGACCGCCCCGCCCTCGTCCGCGCCGCGCTCCGGCAGCGGATACGCGCTGACCTCCTCGTACAACGCGCGCAGCGGCGCCGACCGCATGAGCGCCAGCTGCCGTTCCATCTGGTCCAGCAGATGGCCGCGCCACTGGCGCAGGTTGCGGATGCGCGGCGCGATGCCCTCCGGATGCAGGGTGACGCGCATCGCGTTCATCGGCTGCCGCAGCAGATGGTCCGCGACGCCGTCCAGGATCAGCCCGATCCCCCGGTTGGCCGCGATGACGGTGTACGTGCCGTCCACGACGAGCGCCGGATACGGCTCATAGCCCGTCAGCAGCCGCTCCATGCCCGCGCGCAGCGTGCCCATCGCCGGCGCGTCCAAGGCGGTCTCCGGGAAGCGGGGCGCGTAACCGGCCGCGATCAGCAGCGCGTTGCGCTCCCGTACGGGGACGTCCAGATGGTCCGCCAGCTTCAGGACCATCTCCTGGCTCGGCCGGGACCGGCCGGTCTCGATGAAGCTGATGTGGCGGGCCGAGGAATCCGCGCGCAGCGCCAGCTCCAGCTGGCTGATCCGGCGCCGGCCCCGCCATTCCCGCAGCAGCGCGCCCACACCGGGGGCGACCGTGGCAGTCGTCATGCCCCGACGGTAACCGAACGCGTGTCGCCGTTCGCGCGCGGTGGCGCCGACCACGTGGCAGGCTGGTGCGGATCGGCAACCGGCCGAAATGGACGAAGGGGTGACCACACGATGGCAGTCGAGCCGCTCTCGCAGACGGAGATCGAGCAGCGTCTGGAGGACCTTCCGGGCTGGACGGCGGAGGACGACCGGCTCAGCCGTACGTACGCCTTGGACAGCCATCTGGCGGCGGCGGACCTGGTCGGCCGGATCGCCCGGATCCAGGAGGAGCTGAACCACCACTCCGATGTGCTGCTCGGCTACCACACCGTCACCGTCTCGGTGAACACCCACAGCGTCGGCGGCAAGATCACCGAGCTCGACTTCGCACTGGCCCGCCGCGTGGAGGAGACCGCGCAGGCCGCGTTGCCGAAGTAGCAACGAACTTTGCGCTCCTTGCTCCGGCGGGGCGACCCTCAGAGGCAACCGGACGCACGGCGGAAGGACCTCTGATGGCCCATCACCACGACCATGACCACACGCAGATGGACTGGGACGAACTCGGCCCGCTGCTGGAACAGGGCGCCGAGATCAACGCCCCGCTCGTCGACCAGGCCGTCGCCTGGCTGCGGGACGACCTGCTGGGCCCCGAACGGGCCGCCGCGATCAGCCAGGTGTGGGACGTGGGCAGCGGACCGGGCGTCGCCGCCTGCCAGCTGGCCCAGGCCTTCCCCGCCGCCGAGGTGCTGGCCGTGGACGGCGAGGACGCCCTGCTGCGGCGGGCCCGCGCCCGCGCCCTGCGCCTCGGCATCGGCTACCGGGTGCGCACCCACACCGCCGAGTTGCCCGGCGGGCTCTGCGGGGCCGGGACCGCGGAGCTGATCTGGACCAGCAAGACGCTGCACCACCTGGGCGACCAGCGGGCCGCCCTCGCGGGCCTGGCCGAACGGCTGCGCCCCGGCGGCCTGCTCGCCGTCGCCGAGGGCGGGCTGCCCACCCGGCGGCTGCCCCGCGACCTCGGCATCGGCAGGCCCGGCCTCGAAGCACGGCTCGACGCCGTCACGGAGGACTGGTTCACCGCGATGCGCGGCGCGCTGCCCGAGACCGTGGAGACCGTCGAGGACTGGCCCGCCATGCTCGGCGCGGCGGGTCTGGTGAACGTGCGCAGCCGCACGTTCCTGCTCGATCTGCCGGCCCCGGCCGACGCGCGGGTCCGCGCCCATCTGCACGCCGAACTCACCAGGTTCCACGAGGTACTCGGGGACCGGCTGGATGCGGAGGACCTCGCCACGCTCGGCCGGCTCTTGGACCCGGACGACGAGGCGGGGCTCCTGCGGCGCCCGGATGTGTTCCTGCTGAGCGCGCAGACCGTGCACACCGCTGTGCGGCCGTAGGGCCCTCGGGCCGCTCAGGCCATGTCGAACGTTTCCGGGTCCGGCCCCAGCCGGTTGCCGGAGTCCAGCGCGGCGATCGCCGCCAGGTCGTCGTCCTCCAGCTCGAATCCGAAGACGTCGATGTTCTCCCGGATCCGCGACGGTGTCACGGACTTGGGGATGACGACGTTGCCCAGCTGGAGGTGCCAGCGCAGCACGACCTGGGCGGGCGTCCTGCCGTGCTTGTGGCCGATGGCGGCCAGCACCGGGCTGTCCAGCAGGCCCTTGCCCTGGCCCAGCGGGGACCATGCCTCGGTGACGATGTTGTGCCGGGCATTGACCGTGCGTATCTCGGCCTGCTGGAGCTGCGGGTGCAGCTCGACCTGGTCCAGGACCGGCACGATGGAGGTCTCGGCCAGCAGCCGCTCGAGGTGCGCGGGGTGGAAGTTGGAGACGCCGATCGCCTTGGCGCGGCCGTCGGCGTAGATCTTCTCCAACGCCTTCCAGGTGTCCACGTAGGCGTCGCGGGAGGGCACCGGCCAGTGGATCAGGTACAGGTCCACGTAGTCCAGGCCGAGCTTGCCGAGCGAGGTGTCGAAGGCGCGGAGCGCGGTGTCGTAACCGTGCTCGCTGTTCCAGAGCTTGGTGGTCACGAACAGCTCGTCCCGCGCGATGCCGGACGCGGCGATCGCCTGGCCCGTGCCCTTCTCGTTCTCGTACACCGCCGCGGTGTCGATGCTGCGGTACCCGGCCTCCAGGGCGGTGCCGACCGCGGCGGCCGCCTCGTCGTCGGGCACCTGGAAGACACCGAAGCCGAGCTGCGGCATCCTGACGCCGTTGTTGAGGGTGATGAAGGGGACCTTGCTCACGAGCGGTCGTCCTTACGTCGTGGGGGGTACGGATATCTCCACGATCAACGCTCGACGGGCCCGCCGCATTCCCGCGCGGCGGCTCACGGCCGGTCCCGCGCGGCTCACGGCCGGTAGAGCGCCTCGACCTCGGCCGTGTACGCCTTCTCGATCGCCTTCCGCTTCAGCTTCAGCGACGGCGTCAGCAGGCCCTGCTCCTCGGTGAACTGGGCGGCCAGGATCCGGAACGTACGGATTGACTCGGCCTGCGAGACGAGGGTGTTGGCGGCGACGACGGCCCGCCGGATCTCGGTCTCCAGATCGGGGTCCCGGACCAGTTCGGCGGGCGGCATGTCCGGCTTGTCCCGCATCCGCAGCCAGTGCTCGACCGCTTCCGGGTCCAGGGTCACCAGGGCGGCGACGAACGGGCGGTCGTTGCCGACCACGACGCACTGGGCGACCATCGGGTGGGAGCGTACGCGGTCCTCCAGCGGCACCGGGGAGACGGTCTTGCCGCCGGAGGTGACCAGGACCTCCTTCTTCCGCCCGGTGATGGTCAGATAGCCGTCCTCGTCCAGCGCGCCCAGGTCGCCGGTGGCCAGCCAGCCGTCCCGCAGCACCGCGTCGGTGGCCTTGGGGTCGCCGAGGTAGCCGGTGAAGAGCTGGTCGCCGCGCAGCCAGACCTCGCCGTCGTCGGCGATGTGCACGGTGGTGCCGGGGATCGGGACGCCCACCGTTCCGAACCGGGTCCGCTCCGGCGGGTTGCCGGTCGCGGCGGCGGTGGACTCGGTCAGGCCGTAGCCCTCGTAGATCGTGACGCCCGCGCCCGCGAAGAACAGCCCGAGCCGCCGGTCCATGGCGGAGCCGCCGGAGAACGCGTGCCGGACCCGGCCGCCCATCGCCTCGCGCACCTTGCTGTAGACGAGCTTGTCGAAGAGCTGGTGCTGGACGCGGAGCGCGGCGGACGGGCCGGGGCCGGTGCCGAACGCCTTGGCCTCCTGTGCCTCCGCGTACCGCACCGCGACGTCCACCGCCTTGTCGAACGGCCCCGCCTTGCCCTCCGCCTCGGCCTTCCGCCGGGCCGCCGCGAAGACCTTCTCGAAGATGTACGGGACCGCCAGGATGAACGTGGGCCTGAAGCTCCGCAGGTCCGGAAGGAGCGCGGTGGCGCTGAGATTGGGCTGGTGGGCGAGCTTGACCCGGCCGCGGACGGCGGCGACCTGCACCATGCGGCCGAAGACGTGCGCCAGCGGCAGAAACAGCAGCGTCGCCGCCTCGTCGCCCGGCTTGGTGTGGAACACGTGCTCGTAGCGGGCGACGACGTTGTCGCACTCGGCCATCAGGGCGGCGTGCGTGATCACGCAGCCCTTGGGGCGGCCCGTGGTGCCCGAGGTGTAGATGATCGTCGCGGGCGCGTCGGGGGTCAGGGCCATCCTGTGCCGGTCCACCACGTCGGTCTCGATCCGGCGGCCGGAGGCGAGGAGGGCGGGCAGCGCGCCCGCGTCCAGCTGCCACAGGCTCGTCAGCCGCGGCAGCCGGTCGACGACCGACCCGACGGTCATGGCGTGGTCCTCGTGCTCCACCACGCACGCGGCGACGTTCGCGTCGTACAGTGCCCAGTAGACCTGCTCGGCGGAGGCGGTGGGGTACACCGGGACGGTCTGGGCGCCGATGGACCAGATCGCGAAGTCGAACAGCGTCCACTCGTACCGGGTACGGGACATGATCGCGACGCGGTCGCCGAACCGGATGCCCTGGGCCAGCAGGCCCTTGGCCAGCGCCAGCACCTCGTCGCGGAACTGGCCTGATGTCACATCCTCCCAGCGGCCGTCCGCCGTCTTGCGGGCGAGCACGACCCGGTCCGGGTCATCCGCCGCGTGGTCGTAGACGGCGTCCGCCAGTCCGCCGACCAGGGGGGCCGTCGCCAACGGGGGGACGGTGATCTCGCGCAATGACGTGCTCCTCGAAGCGCTTCCGCACAGGGCCGAGACCGTACCTGATAGCGGACGGCCGCGGGAGGGGTCGCCCGTGCCCTGGACGGACGGCATATGCCCAGGCCAGTCGGGTAAACCGGGTTACTCCGGGGAACGCCGGGCATCCGGCGCCCGCCGGCGCGGCCCTGTGCGTCCTGTTTCTTCACGTAATCCCTTCGGATACGGCACATGTTCCATCGGTTTTCAGCCGCGGAGGTTACCCCCGTCCGGGGGTGGGGGCTTCCAGGGCGCGACTCAGCCACCCAGCGGCCGCTGGAGCCGGTCGCCGCTGGCGAGGATCGCGGCGGCCAGTGCCTCCGCCGCCTGGGCCCCGGCGGCGTCCCGGCCGCCGCGCTCACCGTGCAGCAGGACGAAGTCCACCGGGCCCAGATCCGGCAGCCCGGCCCGCTCCGGCACCCGGACCAGGCCCGGCGGGATCAGGCCGCGGGTGTGGGCCATCACCCCGAGCCCCGCGCGGGCCGCCGCGACCAGGCCGTTGAGGCTGCCGCTGGTGCAGGCGATGCGCCAGGGGCGGCCATGCCGCTCCAGCACCTCCAGGGCGCGGGCCCGGGTGAGCGCCGGCGGCGGGAAGACGATCAGGGGCAGCGGCCGGTCCGGGTCGATCCGCAGCCGCTCCCCGCCGATCCACACCAGCTTGTCGCGCCACACCAGCCGCCCCTGCGGCCGCTCCGCGGACCGCTTGGCGAGTACGAGGTCCAGCTGCCCCAGCCGCTGATGGAGGATTCCCGACAGCTCCACCGTCAGCTCCAGGTCGACCTCGGGGTGGTCGCGGCGGAAGCCCTCCAGGAGCTCCGGCAGCCGGGTCAGGACGAAGTCCTCGGAGGCGCCGAAGCGCAGCCGCCCGCGCAGCCGGGTCCCGGCGAACCAGCTCGCCGCCCGCTCGTTCGCCTCCAGGATGGTCCGGGCGAAGCCGAGCATGGCCTCGCCGTCCTCGGTCAGCTCCACACCGTGCGTGTCACGGGCGAACAGCTGGCGCCCGGCCGCGGCCTCCAGCCTGCGGACCTGCTGGCTCACCGTGGACTGCCGCAGGCCCAGCCGGTGGGCGGCCTGCGTGAAGCTCAGGGTCTGGGCGACGGCGAGGAAGGTGCGCAGCTGGACCGGGTCGAACACAGCGCCAGTCTAGGCGCGCTCATCGCGATGCGTGATGGCAGTGAGTGCGGTGAGCGGGATTCCCCATGATCCTCGGGCGCGGCAGGCTGGTGGCATGCGTAGCGTCAAGCTCCCGATACCCTCCTGGCTGCCCGTGGACGGCTACATCCTCGCGCTGCTCGGCACCGTCGGGCTGGCCGCGCTCCTGCCCGCCAAGGGCGCCGCCGCCTCCGTCGCCGAGGGGGCCGCGACCGCCGCGGTGGCGTTCCTGTTCTTCCTCTACGGCGCCCGGCTCTCCACCCGCGAGGCGCTGGACGGGCTGCGCCACTGGCGGCTCCACCTGACCGTGCTGGCCTGCACCTTCGCGGTCTTCCCGGCCCTGGGGCTGGCGGCCCGGGGGCTGGTCCCGTATGTGCTGACCCAGCCGCTGTACACGGGCCTGCTGTTCCTGTGCCTGGTGCCGTCCACCATCCAGTCCTCGATCGCCTTCACCTCCCTCGCGCGGGGCAACGTCGCGGCGGCGATCTGCGCGGGGTCGTTCTCCAGCCTGGCCGGGATCGTCCTCACCCCGCTGCTCGCCGCCCTGCTGCTGGGGAAGGACGGCGGCGGGTTCTCCGCGGACTCCATGGTGCGGATCGCGTGCCAGCTGCTGGCGCCCTTCCTGGCCGGACAGCTGCTGCGGCGCTGGATCGGACCGTTCGTCACCCGCCACCGCGGGCCCTTGGGCTATGTGGACCGCGGTTCCATACTGCTGGTCGTCTACGCCGCGTTCAGCGAGGGCATGGCGGCCGGCGTCTGGCACCAGGTCTCCGGTCTCCGGCTGCTGGCGCTGCTCGGGGTGGAGGCGGTGCTGCTGGCCGTGATGCTGTCCCTGACCTCGTACGGGTCGCGGCGGCTGGGCTTCGACCGCGCCGACCGGATCGCCATCGTCTTCGCCGGGTCGAAGAAGAGCCTGGCCGCCGGGCTGCCGATGGCCAGTGTGCTGTTCGGGGCCGGCGCGAGCCTGGCGGTGCTGCCGCTGATGCTCTTCCACCAGATGCAGCTGATGGTGTGCGCGGTGCTCGCCAAGAGGTTCGCGGCACAGGCGGCGGGGGCACCGGCCCCGCCCGGCGGCCCGGTGCCGTCCCGGACCGCGGGCAGGACCTGAGCCGGGGGCTCGGGGCCCAGCGGTGCGCCGGGCTCAGTCCCCGGCGCGCCGCACCTTGTCCAGCGGCAGCCGCAGGACGACGCCGCTGTACAGGTCGTCCAGCGGCGCGTTGAACTCGCGGACGTGCCGCAGCTCGGTGTCGGTCAGCGCGCGCCCGTACACCCGCACCTCGTCCAGCGCGCCCGCGGCGTGCGACCGGCTGTCGAGGGCCTGGCCAAGGTGGACGCCGAACGGGGAGGTCCGGCTGACCGTGCCGGGCACGTCGAGGACCGAGGCGGCCGGGCCGCCGTCCACGCTGATCGACAGCCGCCCGCCGGTCCGCACCAGCGCCGCGTGGTGCCACTGCCCGTCGTTGTACGCCCCGGTGGTGCTGACCGAGGCGGTGCGCGGGGCGGCGGTGCCGGTCACCGTGGTGATCAGGGCGCGGATCCGGTTGCTTCCCGGCTCGCCGCGCAGCCAGATCTGTGGCTGCCGGTTGCCGATACCGCCCATCCACAGGAAGGGATGCTGGCCGGAGGAGGCGTTGTAGCGGAACCACAGGCTGACGGTGAAGTCCCTGGTGCCCAGTGGGAGCGCGGTCCGGTACGGCAGCCGTACGGCGTCGTTCACGCCGTCGAAGGCCAGCGCCGAGCCGAACCGGCCCTCCGTCTCGCGCGCCCCGCCGACCACGGTGGCGGGGCGGGACCCCGGCGCCAGGTCCCGGGTGGTGGGGTCGGGGCCCCGGCGCGGACCGAGCCAGTCCTCGGTGAAGCGCGCGAAGCGGATCTCGTCGCGGGCGTCGACGGTCCCGCCCTCGTACAGCAGGCCGACCTCGTCGCGCGAGACGGCGACCATGTCCGAGTAGCCGGACCAGTCGTTGGTCACCACCTTGCCCCGGTCGACGGTGTCCCAGGTGCCGGCCTCGTCCCAGGAGGAGCGGATCATCATGGTGCGGCGCCGGTCGGGGTCGGCGGGGGCGGCGAACAGCAGCCGGCTGTAGCCGTCCCGCTCCTCGCTGCGCAGCCGCAGCACCGAGCCCTGGACCTGCGGTGTGTACAGATCGGGGATCGTGCGGAACGGCGCGGCGAAGGTGGCGCCGCCGTCCCGGCTGACGGCGTAGTCGCGGTGGCCGAGGCCGGTGCCGTCCTGCTCCCGTCCGCTGACGTACACGGCTCCGTCCGCGCGCTCCACCAGCGTCATCTCCGACGGCTTCTGGGGGAACGTGCCGTCGGTGGCGACCGGGTAGCTGCCGACCGCCCCGATCCGCCAGTGCTCGCCGCCGTCGTCGCTGTAGACGAGACCGGCGTGGTTGTGCGTCACCCGGGCGCCGTCGAAGGTCTCGGTGTTGACGCTGAACACCAGCCGGCCCTTGTACCTGCCGTGGTTGAGCTGGATGCCGTGCACCGGCCCGGTGGCGTACCAGGAGTTCCAGTGCGCCGGCATGATCGAGTCGCTCAGGTCGCGCGGCTTCGACCAGGTGCGTCCGTCGTCGTCGCTGAACTGGAAGTGCGGGCTGCGGTCACAGGGCACGTCGCAGCTCGCGGCGTCGTCCCGCCCGGTGTTGTACGTGCTGGCCAGCACGATCCGGCCGGTACGGGTGTCCACGATGGGAGCCGGGTTGCCATGGGTGTCGCCCCCGCCGTCGTCGATGACCTGGAGCGGGCCCCAGGTGCGGCCGCCGTCGGTGGAGCGCTTGAGGACCAGATCGATGTCCCCGGCGTCTCCGCAGTTGTCCACCCGGCCCTCGGCGAACGCCAGCAGCGTGCCGTTGGTGGATTTCACGATCGCCGGGATGCGGAAGCAGGAATACCCCTGTTCCTGGGAAGACTTGAAGAGCACCTGCTGCTCGAAATCCGCACGGGCCGCGGACGCCGCCTCGGATGCGTCCACGGCCCGTACCGGGATCGGGAGGAGGGCGAGCCCCGCGGCGGTGAGTAACGCCCCCGCGCGGCGCCACCACGGTCTTCTGGAGCGAGCACGAAGATCTGACGTCATGTCCGACCGACCCTTCAAAGGCATATGGACATCAAGACATCCCACGTCCCGAGTGCGCTGCTCAGAAGTCTCCCGCCCACCGCGCTACCCCACAAGGACCGTGCGTCACATTTCCATAGAAATGGGCCGGTTGGGGGAGTGGGCGGGCTCGCCGCCCAGGGGAGACGCCGGCTGACGTCGGCTCACGGGATCAGCACGACCTTGCCGAGGTTGGCGCGGGCTTCGATGATCCCGTGGGCCTCGGCGGCGTCGGCGAGCGGCAGGCGCGTGTGCACGGCGGCCCGCAGCCGGCCCCGGGCGTGCAGGTCCCACAGCTCCTGCCGCCACCGTTCCACCAGCTCCGGCCGCTGCGCCGCGATCCGCGCCATCTGGAAACCGATGGCGCTCTTGCCGCCCACCAGCAGGTCGTACGCGGAGAGCGTGCCGCCGCCCGAGCTGTACGCGACCAGCCGGCCGCCGGGGGCGAGGGCGGCGACCGCGCGGGGCAGCAGCTCGCCGCCGACCGCGTCCAGCACGATGTCCACCGGCTCGCCCCACGTCTCGTCGTCGTAGCTGACCACCTCGTCGGCGCCCAGCCCGCGCAGGAACTCCGCCTTGGCCGGGGAGCTCGCGGCGGCGACGACGCGGGCGGCGCCGCGCGCCTTCGCCAGCTGCACGGCCAGGTGCCCGACGCCGCTCGCGGCGGCCGTGACCAGGACCGACTCCCCGGGCTCGGGGCGGGCAGCGGCATACGCGCCGAGTGCCACCAGCCCGCCGCGCACCAGGGCCACCGCGTCGACGGCGCTGGCACCGTCCGGCACCGGGCTGGCCATCGCGGCCGCGACGACGGCCTGTTCGGCGTAGGCGTCGCGGAAGCACAGGGCGGTGACCCGGTCGCCGAGCGCGAAGCCGGTCACCTCCGGGCCCAGCGCGACCACCTCGCCCGCCACCTCGCCGCTCAGTACTCCCGGCAGCGGCTGCCCGCCGTCGCGTACCTTCCGCACCATCGGCAGGGTCACTCCGATGGCTTCGGTACGGACCAGCAACTGCCCGGCCTCGGGCACCGGTGGCTCGGCCTCCTCGACCCGGAGCACCTCGGGACCTCCGTACGAATGGAACCGGACGCGGCGCACAGCACCTCCAGAAAACGCGGAAACACCCGACGGGAATCGTTGGGTGCCCCAACGTTAACCCCTCGATCGTTGGGGAGTCCAATGGTTTCCCGGGTAGAGTGGGCGCATGGCCGAAACTCCCTTCGCCCCCGCCCGGATCCGCGCCCTGCCCAGCTGGCTGCTCGGCCGCGCCGCCGCCCGCGGCCACCGGCTCGTCGCCGAGGCGCTGGCCCGCGAGGGCATGCGGATGATGCACCACGCGGTGCTGTCCGCCGTCGCCGAACTCGGGCCCGTCTCTCAGGCGGCCCTGGGGCGCAGCCTGCGGATCGACCCCAAGGACATGGTCGGGATCGTCACGGACCTGGTGGCCGAGGGGCTGGTCACGCGCGGCCCCGACCCCGCCGACCGGCGCAAGAACGCCATCGCGATCTCCGCGGCCGGAAAGCGGCGACTGCGCCGTACCCAGCAGCTGGGCGACGAGGCGAACGAGGAGCTGACCGCCCCGCTCACCGCGGAGGAACGCGCCCAACTCATCGACCTGCTGACCCGTATCGCCGACCCGGAGGCGGACTGCGCCCCGGAGAGCTGACGCGGAGCTGGCGCGGGCCGCCCCTCGGAGCCGATGCCGAGCCGGGCGCCGGGTGTCCGCCCACGGCCGCCCGGGTCAGTCGCTCCCGGCCGCGGGCAGGACGACCCGGTGGCTCCCCGCGTACACGTTCATGGCGGAACCGCGCAGGAAGCCGACCAGCGTCAGCCCGGTCTCGGCGGCCAGGTCCACCGCCAGCGAGGACGGGGCGGAGACCGCCGCCAGGACCGGGACCCCGGCCATGACCGCCTTCTGCGCCAGCTCGAACGAGGCCCGGCCGGACACCAGCAGCACGGCGCCCGACAGCGGCAGCCGCCCCTGCTGGAGGGCGCGCCCGACCAGCTTGTCGACCGCGTTGTGCCGCCCCACGTCCTCGGCCGCGTCGAGGAGTTCGCCGTCCGGAGTGAACAGCGCGGCCGCGTGCAGCCCCCCGGTCCGGTCGAAGACCCGCTGCGCGGCGCGGAGCCGGTCCGGGAGCGCGGACAGCGTCTTCGACGTGACCCGGACCGGCGCCCCCACGTCGTCGCCCACCGGCCAGCGCGCCGTGGTCCGCACCGCGTCCAGACTCGCCTTGCCGCACAGCCCGCAGGACGAGGTGGTGTAGACGTTGCGCTCCAGCGTGATGTCGGGGACGCAGACGCCGGGCGCCAGCCGCACGTCCACCACGTTGTACGTGTTGCGGCCGTCGTCGGTCGCGCCCGCGCAGTACACGATGTTCGCCAGTTCGTCGGCCCGTCCCAGGACGCCCTCGCTGACCAGGAACCCGGCGGCCAGCGCGAAGTCGTCGCCGGGGGTGCGCATGGTGATCGCCAGCGGCCTGCCGTTCAGCCGGATCTCCAGGGGTTCCTCGGCGACCAGGGTGTCCGGGCGCGTGTCCACCGCCCCGTCCCGGACGCGGATGACGCGGCGCCGCTCGGTGACCCGTCCCATATCGATCAGTTCCCGGTCCCTGTCTGTACGGATGGCGTATGGCCCGTACGGATGGCGTACGGCCGTCCCATTGTCCTGCACGGCGGACGGACGTGATGTGGGCCATACGTGAACCGGAATCCCGGCCGACCCGGCGGCGGTCCCACTACCGTCCCCTGTACGAGCGCCACCTTCCCGCCTTGCCCGTGCAACGAGAGCGGAGACAGCAGATGGCAACCACCCTCACCCTCAAGCCCGGTACCGCCTGGGCCGACGCCTGGCGGCGCGGCCTCGCCGCCGCGCCCGAGGCGTTCCGCGACGACCGCGTGCTCAACCTGTGGGCCGGCCGCTGGCACGCCGACGGCCGCGCCCTTCCGGCCACCACCCCCGTGGACGGCACCCCGATCGCCGGCCCGCCGCGCCTGGACGCGGACGCCGCGCACGCCGCCGTACGCGCCTCCCTCGACCAGCACCGCGCGTGGCGGCACACCGCTCTTCCCGAGCGCAAGGCCCGGGTCGCCGCCGCGCTCGACGCCCTCACCGAGCACCGCGAACTCCTCGCCCTCCTCCTCGTCTGGGAGATCGGCAAGCCCTGGCGGGCGGCCCAGGCCGACGTGGACCGCGCCATCGGCGGCGTCCGCTGGTACGTGGCGGAGATCGACCGCATGGTCGCGGGCCGGACCCCGCTGCCCGGCCCGGTCAGCAACATCGCGAGCTGGAACTACCCGATGAGCGTCCTGGTCCACGCCATGCTGGTGCAGGCCCTGGCCGGCAACGCGGTGATCGCCAAGACCCCGACCGACGGCGGCGTCGCCTGCCTCACCCTCGCGGCCGCGCTCGCCGCCCGCGAGGGGCTGCCGCTGACCCTGGTCAGCGGCAGCGGCGGCGATCTGTCCGAGGCCCTGGTCCGCGCGCCCGAGATCGGCTGCGTCTCCTTCGTCGGCGGCCGCGACACCGGCGCCCGGGTGGCCACGGCCGTGGCCGACCTCGGCAAGCGGCACATCCTCGAACAGGAGGGCCTGAACGCCTGGGGCGTGTGGAACCACACCGACTGGGACACCCTGGCCGCGCGGATCCGCAGGACATTCGACTACGGAAAGCAGCGCTGCACCGCCTACCCGCGGTTCGTCGTCCAGCGCTCCGCCTTCGACGCCTTTCTGACGGCGTACCTCCCGGCCGTGCGGTCCGTACGGGTCGGCCACCCGCTCGCCGTCGAGGACCCGGCCGACCCCCTCCCCGAGCTGGACTTCGGCCCGCTGATCAACGCCGCCAAGGCCAAGGAGCTGACCGACCAGGTGGCCGAGGCGGTGGACCGGGGCGCCGTCCCCCTGCACAGGGGCGACCTGGCCACGGGCCCCTTCCTCCCCGGCCAGGACCTGTCCGCGTACGTAGCGCCCGTCACGCTCCTCAACCCGCCCTCCACCTCGCCCCTGCACCACGCCGAACCGTTCGGTCCCGTGGACTCCATCGTGCTGGTGGACACCGAGGCGGAGCTGCTGGCCGCGATGAACGCCAGCAACGGCGCCCTGGTCGCCACGCTGTCCTGTGACGACGAGGCGACGTACCGGCGGCTGGCCCCGCAGATCCGCGCCTTCAAGGTCGGCCACGGCGCGCCGCGCTCGCGCGGCGACCGCGAGGAACTGTTCGGCGGCTTCGGCGCGTCGTGGCGCGGCGCGTTCGTCGGCGGGGAACTGCTGGTCCGCGCCGTCACGCAGGGCCCGGCCGGGGAGCGGCTGCCGGGGAACTTCCCCGACTACCACCTGATGCCTGACTGAGCGGCGCGCCCCAGACCCGCGGCGGACGGACCCCTGCGCCCATAGACCGCCCTTATGCCGCGAACCGGACGGATACGCAGGTGAAACGCACTCCAAAACCTTGGTATCGTTACCCATGTCGCCGCGGGGAGACCCGCGGAGCACACCTCGTCCGGGTGGCGGAATGGCAGACGCGCTAGCTTGAGGTGCTAGTGCCCTTTATCGGGCGTGGGGGTTCAAGTCCCCCCTCGGACACCAGCAAGAACAGCCCCTCACCAGGGGCTTTCTTCATTTCTGGGCGCTGGCGTGACCCACTGCGTGACCCACGGCCTAGCGATCTTGCCCTTAGACCAGGGCAGACAGGCCGATCCGGCTCGCACTGGAGGCGGCCAGCTTCTTGGCTCCTTCGGCGCGGCGCCTGCCATACCGTGCCATCGTGTAGCCCGGCGAGTGATGCCGGGCGTTGGCCGAGACCTCTACCGGGTTCTCGTGGGCGTCCAGATCATTGGTGATCTTGCTCGCCCGCCAGTCGTGCAGCCGGAAGTTCTCCGGCAGGTGCAGACGGTTCCGGGCCGTCCGCCAGCGCGCGGACACCTTCTCGGGATCCTGGGGCCCTCCGGCCTGGCGCCCCTTGTGGAGCTTGAAGCCGTCGCGGGCGAACACAAGGTCGTGGTCCACCCAGAGATCCCCGAGCCGTCCCCGCTCCGCGTCCTGGCGTTCCTTCTGCCGCTTGAGGACGTTCATCAGGGCTTGGTCTACGTAGATGATCGCGTTGTCGTCTCCGTCCTTGGTGAGCTTGCGCAGGCGGTAGGTGTTGCCCTCTTCGACCACGACCCAGGCAAGTTCGATGGCGCACTGTTCCCAGCGGATGAGTGACCACTTCCAGCCCAGGACTTCGCTGCGGCGACAGGAGGTTGCCGCGTAGGCGGTCCACAAGGGGGCGTCCCGAAGACAGTGGTGAGTCAGGCCGCCGTCACAGGCCCGCTTGCCGCACGGCTTCCATATCTCGCTGAGGAAGTGCGCCGTCTCCTGGTCGTTGAGCGTCGGGAAGTCCGGCTCAGCAGCCTTGATCTGCCGCTCCGTGGGTGGGCTGGCCGTGTGGGCGGGGTTGACCTTGAGTAGCTTGTTCGGCCCGGTGACCGAGTCGAATGCGGCCGACAGGATGTTGTGCACGTGGCGCACGCTCTTTGGCCCGAGCGGCTGGTTCCCGTTGGCCTCGATGGGAGTGTTCTCTAACAGCCGGTACAGCTCGTCCAGCCGGTCGTCCGTCACCTCCGCGACCTTCTCCTTTCCTATGTGTGGCTTGATGTGCAGCCGGATCTTCGGCTCGTAGCCTTCCTTGGTGGTGTCCTCGCCCCGGTGCTTGTACAGCCACGAGTCCATGAGCTGGCTCATGGTCATGTCCGACCGGGGAGCGATATCGCCCGCTTCGTGGTCGGTCATCCACTTGCGCAGCGCTCTTTCCGCTTCGGTCTTGTTCTTGTACTCGCGGCCTATCCAGTAGCGGTATCCTTTCTCGCCGGTTGCTTTGTTGGTGTGGCGGGGCGTGCGTACGCCCCAGGTGTTGGGCCTCCCCTTGCGCGGGATCTCCACTGGAGTCGCCCCGAGCCCATTTCCGCGCTTCGCCACTGGCGTTACTGCTCCTTGTCTCGTCTCTGCGGCCTTGCTCAGTCCCCTTCCAGGAACCCGAGCTTTCGGGCCTTGGTCAGGTGGTTGCGGATGGTCCCTGTGTTCCTCCCTGTCTCCTCTGCCAGGTACTTGACGGGGTGGCGCATGAAGACGGCACGGCAGGCTGAGTACGCCTCCGCCAGCGCCCTGAAGTAGTCCTCAGACAGCGACCCCTTCGCCCCGGTGCTGTGGGCGTTGAGTGCCATCACGGCATCGGCCACGCGGTCCGCCGCTTCGACGGCCTGGAGGCGGTGCCCAGCGAACGCCTCTTGCCGGTTGAGCTGCACTTCCCGCAGCACTGTCTGGGTGATCCCGTGCGCCGCTGCCTCCGCGTCATCTGTGGTGATGTGCAGTTCCGCAGGGAACGGCCCCTCACCCCAGACGGCCCGGACATGCCACGGCCCTACCTGCTGTGTCGTCTCGTGTGCCACGGCACGACGGTAGCACAACGTGAGGCCATGTCGTTATAGCTTGACACGCCCTCATGACTCATGGTTCCTCTGGAGACAGGGCCGGACAGCAACGGGCGGAACAGTCGCCCAGCGATGACGTCAAGTGGGGGATATGGGCAACAAGTTGATGACCGTGAGCGAGGTTGCCGAATACCTGAACAAGCCTCGGTCATGGGTCTACAGCAACTGGCAGCGGGAGAAGATTCCGTTTCGCAAGGTAGGTCAAGCTCTCCGCTGCCGACCGAGTGACCTTGAAAAGTGGTTGGACGAACAGACAGCAGACTGAATCCTTGCATGACTGACATTCCATAGTTTCTTTGTTTGTGAAGCTCCTGAGGTGACTCGGGGGCTTTTCTTTTTCTAGAGGGGATGAATTGGCCTCTATAGCTGCGAAGCCCGTGGAGCTGATCTGCGGATCATGTCGCGAAACGTGGACTTACTTTCGCCCGATAGGGAGGGGTGGACGCAACCCCGCGACCAATCCTGACCATCCTCAATGTGCCCTTAAACGGCAGAACCGTAACCGGGCCATGTCCCGAGAGCGGAAGCGGGAGGGAGTTGTAAGGCAAGTGCGGGAAGATGCTCTCGACGTCGCATGGCGCGCCGGGGCCTATCTAGAGGATGTGCTCAACTTTGTGGCGCCTCCAGAGAACCCTCCGTTCCGGGATGCCGCCAAGAATGTGCATGCCGACATTGCGTATTCGACACCGGAGGACCGGAGGGCCGTGGCCTTGTGGTTCTCCGACACCAGGGAGCCAAGAGGAGGACCGGAAACCGGCCGGACCTCGGGCCGCTCCATGGCAGTGATCGGCTCGGCTCGGCCCTGGTGGACCTCCGAGCCAGCATGTACGCGCGGTCGCATGCGGCCCATGACCTCCTTCGCCATGGGCGCGTAGACGCATGTCACAGGGCCGCGTCCGTTTTTCCTTACTAGTGAGGGAGCTCTTCCCTTGGAGTCATGCTCACTGGGCGGTGAGCCTCTGACGCGGACGTGAGTCCGGGCCGATACCAAGTCCAGGCAGGTTGCGAATCTGCCGAATGGGTCTGTGCGGACACCTCCCTGTGAGCAGCAGGAGGCAATGTGCAGGTCGGCCCCTGCCTCCGAAAGTTAATTGTTCGGGGGTGGGGGCCGATCTGCTGTTACGTTGTCCTCTTGTGAGGTAAAGGGCCGCCTCTAAGCGGCCCCTATAGCTGATTAGTTCGTTTAGTAGATTCTTAGGAGGTGTCGCGATGAGCGACGAACAGATTCTCAATGAGGAACCGACATTGGAATCCCAGGTGGTTTCTGGTGCAGTGCAGGATGGCTCGGCCCAGGAAGGCCCGATTGGCATCGAAGCCATCCGGGCCGAGATTCAGCAGGAATTCAGCGAACGACTCGTGACAGCCGAGCTGCGTGCCAGAGCAGCGGAAGATGGCATCAAGCTTCCGGAAGGAATAACGGACTTCCTGGACTTCTCCAAGATGATGGGAGAGGACGGTCAGCCTCGGGCGGACATCATTGAGAAGATACTTACACCCTTCGCAGGCGAGAAGGAACCGAAGTTTCCGCAGCTTGAGGGTCTGGGCTACCACCGGTCCAGTTACACATCTTCCCCTGTATCTCTTGACGCACGCAAGCGATAAGACCAAGGAGTACGCCTATGGCCTTTGCCTATCAGAACCAGTCTTCTCACACCTTTGTCCCGGAGAGGTGGGACGCTGACCTACTGGTTCAGTTTGATCCGCTGCTTGTCTGGGCTGCCACGCTTGTTTCCAACCGGAAGTACGAGGGCGAAATCAGGCAGAAGGGCGATGTTGTCCACATCAACTCGCTCCTGCGCCCCTCGATTGGCGACTATAAGTTGCCCGAGGGCATGACGGCCCAGCGGCCGGAAACTGTTGATCAGAAGCTTCCGATCACCGAGGCGAAATATCTACAGGTCTTGGTCGAAGACGCGGAGCGCACCCAGCTTGCAGGGGGCCTTGACTCCCCGATCAATCAGCAGATGATCCGCGCTCTCGCCCGAGAGGCCGACACCTTCATGGGTGACATCATCGCGAAGGGCGCCACGGCCCTCCCAGCCATCAAGGTGACAGCGCAGAACGCTGCACAGGCGTTCTACAGTGCGATCCTGGACATGATGCTTGCCCTGGACGACAACGACATCCCTGGCGGCCGGTACGTCGTCGTCTCACCCAAGGTGAAGCGCTACCTCGTGGAACATCCCGCCATCGCCAACGCGGGCGCCTACGGCGAAGGTGGCGTCACAGCCAACGGCGTCGTGGCCCGCCTGGCGGGCTTCACGGTCGCCAGCACCACGGCCATGCCGACCGGCGTGGACATCGTCGCCGGGCACTCCGAGTTCGCCACCTACGCAAGCCAGTTCACTGGCTTCCGCGAAGGCCAGTCGGAGAAGTACCGGGCCGACTACATCGACACCCTCCACCTGTACGGCGGGAAGATTGTGCGGTACCCGGAGCTGGACACCCAGAAGGCGGATTCGACGTTCGATGAGTCCAAGCCGACGAAGGGAATCGTCAAGGCCGCTGTGGAATGGCCTGCTGCCTGACGCACCGCCGATGACTGGGCCCCTGCCGACCGGCAGGGGCCCTTTCTTCGTTCCTGAGAGCCCTTGGCCCAGGTGCGGTAACTCTCACGCTCTGTCGATGCTGGCTCAGGCCGCGGCCATGGGCACTGCGTAGCGGAAACTGTGGTGCTGAGACTCCTATACGTGTCCCATTCGAGTTTCTGGGACACCGAGCCCCCAAAGAGTGACGTACTTAACGGATTTCGCCCCGGAAGGACACACAAACTGCCACTCTCGGCCTCCGAGGGCATCAACGATGGCCTCCATGGCGCCAACAATCGCGATTCCCTGAGAATTAGAAACCCGTACATGATGGAAGGAACCCGCCCCCGGCGGTCCTCATTCAATTCAATGAAGGTATTACCCCCGCTGTCCACACAGGCTCCTGACCTGCACAGATGACTCCATCCATTACTCTTCGTAAACACATTGAGTGCATCGTGAGGGATTCAAAGTAATCGAAACGTTATCTGTTTGGGGTTGATGGTCTTTGCCTTTGCGGCAGGATTAGAGGAGTTTCAGAAGACGCCACCGAGGCGGGATGTATAGCTCCGTGAGAGCTCTCCTCCGGTTGGCTTCCTGCTCACTCCACTAATCCACCGAGGGGGAACCCGTGCTCAAGACGGTTCAGGTCATCACGTTCGAAGAGCGCACCGTATGCGACGCGTGCCACGCGAAGGATGGCGGAGAAACCGAGGCGTGCGACGTGCTGAGCCTCGGTGACCGTTCTTGGGATTTGTGCGCTGCTCATGCTGAGCGTTTCGGGGAGTGGCTGGCTGACGCCATGGACGCCAGCGAGGCGGATGCTGAGAGCGTTCCTGAGCCTGTTGAGCCGGTGGAGGTGGAGGCTGAGTCTCAGTCGTCTGTGCTCATCTCCGGGGAGATCGACGGCTATGACTGGGACGACGCACGAGAGGCAGTGCGGAACCTGGGCTATGGGGTGGTTGGCCGTGCCGATGAGCGCACTGTGTTGATCATCTGTGGCAAGGGTGCGGAGCGGAACAACAGCAAGCTTCGGGACGCGCGGGAACGCGGCCTGCCCTGCATGGACGCCACCGTGCCCGGAGCGTTCAAGGCCGCTGTGCGGGCAGGGGTGTTGAAGGGTGGCGACCCGCTGCCGGAGCCTGCCCGCCAGGACGCTCCGGCCGTCCTCAGCGAGCGGGAGCAGAACCAGTTGATCAGGGCGTGGGCGCGGGCCAACGGCTACACCGTGCCGGACAGGGGCCGCATCCCCATGCAGATCCGCCACGCCTACGAGCTGACCCATCGGGACGCACCGGAAGGGGAAGCGGAAGCGGCCTGAGTGCCGCACCCACGTTGCCGGGCGCACTGGGCGCCCGGCGCCCCCATCCCAGCACCACCCACTCCTTCTTGAGACAGAGGCAGCATGAGCACCCCCATGTTCTACGGTCCGATCGGTCGCGCAGTCCGCAAGGTCGCGCCCTTCGTCGAGACTGACCCCCTCGGCATCTACGTGGCAGCGCTCACCATGTGGTCGGCCGCCATCGGCGGCACGGTCAAGGTGTCGTCCCGAGGCAACGCCCGTCCGGTACTCCTGTGGTCGGCTTTAGTGGCTGGTACGGGGCGAGGGAAGGGCACCGCGCTCCGGGCAGCGCTTCACGTCCTGGACAAGTCCTTGGGTCGCTTCCTGGCCACACACACCACCTCCGGGATCACCTCCGGTGCCAGCATGGTCAATCACCTGTGGGAGCAGCAGGAAGCGACCGCAGAGACAGAGCAGGGGCGGGATGTCCGAGCGCTTGTGTGTGAGGAGGAGTGGAGCGAGGTGCTTCGCAGGGTGAAGCGGGATGCGTCGTTCACAGCCAAGCTCCGGATGGCATTCGATGGGGCCCCGCTACGCAACACAACCAAGGAAGCAGCGCAGGAAGTACGCGACCCTGCCATGGTCTTCCACGCGCACATCACGCCGTCCGATTGGGCCCGGTACGTAGGCCAGTCGGAAGCGGCAGGAGGCTCGTACAACCGCATCTTGCCGTTCCTGCTCGGTGCCGTGCCGATGCTGGACGACGACCGGGTGACTCTGCCGAAGGTGGACAGTGGGGAACTGTCCGACGCCTACGCTTGGGCCACCGCCCGACCCCGCGTGATCACGCTCGGGGAAGACGCCCGGCCGCTGTGGCGGATCATCCGCCGGTACGCCCGCATCCTGGGTGAGACGCTGCCGGAGACTCAGGCCGTCTTCATCGAACGGACCGCAGAGCAGACACTCAGGGTCGCGGCCTGCCTCGCTGCCTCGGAGTGCTCCGAGATCATCACGGAAGAGATGTTGTCCGCAGCCTTCACTCTCGTTCGCCGCTCGGTGCAGGACGCCGTACGGATCACCAAGGGGGCCGACGCTCCGAAGGTGAAGCGCCAGCCGCTCACCCTCGCCGACAAGGTGCGGGCCCGGATCGAGATGCACGGCGGTCGGGCGACGTCGTCTCAGGTCCTCCCGTTCGTGGGGGCAACCGCCGCTGAGGTCAAGGCACTTCCCGAAATCGTCGTCACCGTCGAACGGTCGGGTAAGACGGGCCGACCGGCCACCGTGTTCACACTCCGCAGTGACGACTCCCGCCACTCCGAGCCGCAGCCAGCCAGCGCAGAGCGCGTGGAGAACCGCGCCACGGTCGTGGAGCTCGATACCTACCGCCCGGCACCGAAGCAGGCCCCGGAGGCCGGTCCGGTCAAGCGGTCGCCCGCTCCAGACTCCGGCAACCCCTTCCGCGCTCTCCTCTAACAAACTCAGCAACGGGCCCCCGCCGGATCCCCGGCGGGGGCCACATTTGCTTTGGTCAGGCAGTAGGGAAGTCCCCTGCCTTCACCCCGGCCACGAACGCGGACCAGGCCGACGCCTTGAAGACCAGCGCCGGGCCGTCAGGGTCCTTGGAGTCGCGGACAGGGACGACATGGGCAACCCCTTCCCCGACCTCAAGGCAGTTCCCGCCATTGGTGCTGTAGCTACTCTTGCGCCATGCAACGGGCAGCTTGCTTGCGCTGATCATTTGCCTAGCTCCTCCAAGTGCCTGCCGATCAGTTCGGCGGACGCGTCGGGCGACAGTGCCACCGCCCTGAGCAGATCATAGGCTCGGGCGCCTTCGGCCACTTCATCCGTGTCAAGAGCTGTGCGTCCTTGGGAGAAGCCGTCTACAAAGAGCACGTCCGCACCTTCATTGAAACCCAACACGGTGAAGGGCCCGGACAGTCCGGGATGAGCGGCAACGTCCCGTGAAATGACTTGAATCACGGTTCGGGGTTCTTCGGCCGCCTTTAGTAAGCGCTCAAGCTGAGGGCCCATCACTGCCTTGCCGCCAATGTGGCGAAGCAGAACGTACTCATCCACAACGAACCAGCATCGGGGCGGAGCCTCCCGCTCGAAGACCCCTTGTCGGGTCATGCGCGCGGCGATCAGATCATCCAGGTTGTCCGGACGAACGGCAGTCAGCATCGCTCGCGCATAGTCCTCCGTCTGCAAGAGACCAGGGATGATCTGGCTCTCAAAGACGCGCATGGACGAAGCCTCACGCTCTAGCTCAATGAACGGCAGGAACCATGATGGGTAGGCATAGCGGATGACGAGTGGGTACAACCGTGAGAAGTGCCCGCGAGGGTATCCGTCAGTCTTGAACGCGATGTCGAGATCCCGCGCAAGGTCCTCTGACGGTACGCGCTTGGCCGCCTCAACCTTGCTGATCATCGACTGTGTTGTGTGCGCCCTCTCGGCTGCCTCCTCCTGGGACACGCCAGCCTGGAGCCGGACTCGCCGAAGCTCAGAACCGAAGAACGCGAGCAGCGACGACGACGGATCAGGCGTCGTATCTTCCTCTACTGCCATGCGTCAACCTCACTTTCATGACACGCCCCCTGTCATGGCTTTCTGATCATGACTGATGCCCTGTCATAGCCGTGGGGCTGTGAACGGCCTTATGGGCGGCGATGGTTGAAGTACACCACGTAGGTACCCGCCCATCTGGGTCGCACACAAGACGTGTACGGAGACCGGCCATGACAGCAGACCAGACACCCCCCGCTCGAACAAGGATCCGCGAAGCCGAGGCGGCTCGCGATGAGTTGGCGTCAGCCCTCCGGCTGGCGGGGATCCAGCTTCCTTCGATGGACATCCGCACCCCCGTGCGTGCGGGGGTCTCCGGTCACGCGCTTGTGGAGCTGGGTCTGTGCTCGGCTCCGGTGGCTCGTGCGCTGGCGGACGCCATCAAGAAGGGTGCTGGGCGATGACACCCCGAAGCATGAAGGGGGATGGCGCGGTGATCCCCCAGACGACACCTCCGCCGCAGCACGGTGAACAGGTGCCGGACAGTGAGGATCGCCCGACCCTCACCGAGCTGGGTCAGCGGGCAGACGACCTAGCCGCGCAGATCCATGACCACCTGGCGCGAGGTGAGAAGAAGTGACCCGCGAGACCTACCGTTTCCGCGAATACTTGATCACGTCGGACACCGAGCCCGACGCCGAGCCGTACACCTACGCCATGACCTGCGCTGTATGTGAGGAGATGGGGCCTCGCAGTGAGGAAATGGCGGATGCGCACGAGTGGGCAGAACGGCACCTCAAGGCCAACCCCGAACACCTCACCTACCGGGAGCACATCACCAGGCCCTACCTCGCCAAGCCGGGGAAGTGGCTGTGACGGCGCCCGCAATCAGGAAGGGGGCCAAGTGGGTACTGAGGCCCGAGACCGCTGAGGGCGCGCCGGAGGCGATTTACGGCGTGCAGTGCATGACGTGCGCGGAACGGTCCGGCCTGGTGGACGATGACGCACGGCCGGTTGAAGTGTGGGCGATCGGCCACACGGACAGGGAGCCGACGCATTGTCAGTTCTTGGTCACGGTTCAGCAGCACTGGCGGGTGGACCCCAACCCTGTCAGTGAGGGGGCATCCCCGACTCAGAGGGAACTCCTAGTCACCCTTACCGCGCCTCCTGGTCTCCAGCCGCACCGGCCACGGTCCCACGCCCGACGCACCTGCGCGCAGTCCCGTCTCCATGCCGCCAGGCGTCGCGTCACGGCCCGTGTGGGACGGTTCGCGGGCCCGCTGCTGATCCTGGCGCTCGTGGTGTGCGGCGTTCTCCTGGGGGCCCTGCTCGCTGCGGGTGCCGAGTGACACGGCAGACTCCCGCCCCTGCCGAACTAACCGAAGAGATGTACTCCCACGCTCAAGGAATCCCGGCAGGGGCGGGTCAGAAAGGCGACATGGATCTACTCACACCCCGCGCAGTTCCGGCGGACCCCCTGTCATGTCTGGCATGCGCGTCATTGGCGAAGCAGGAAAGGGAGTACAGGCGGAACGAAGACGCCGAGTCACTCCGTGCGATCACCTTCGCAATCAAACTCCACAAGGAACACGGGCATCCGAAGCCCGAGATCGTTGAGAACCAGGGCGTCTGCATTTACATCGAGGACCTGTCAGACCCCAAAGGTAGCCGGTGCACCAGCATCAAGGCGCCCCTGTCGTTCTATTGTCGCGCACATGGGAAGCTCATAGGCATGGAGGGCTAAAAATGGTTGAACGCACCTACTGGATTTGCCATGAACGGGAAGATGCCGAGGACGCGGGCAGTGATCTCGTTGACGCACTACGGCGTCTGGATATCGAATTCGACAACATCGAAATCGTCAGCCCGTGTAGCGGCTGTCAACGCTCTGATCACCGAATCGACCTCGGACAGATTACGGTGCAGGAAGCGCGAGACGCCGGTTTGAAGATCAAGCAGGTGTTGGACGAACTCGCCAAGTACCGCAAACGCCAGGCTTCGACAACCGGCTAGCCCTACAGTCTCCGCCCCTGCCGGATGGCCCCGCCCGATCTTGGTCCCCCAACCAAGAGCCCGGCGGGGGTGGCGTAACCCGTCCCGGCCCGACCGTGCTCACACCAGGCGGCCACGGCTTCCTCTGAAAGCATGTTCCGCCCTGCCAGGAGCGACACAGCAGGAGCACGCCGACAGTCCGCCCCGACACCATGCCCCCGTCTAACTGGTGAGTGACCGCCCTGCCCGTCTGTCTCCCCGGCAGATAGGCGGGGCGCTGCCATCTCAGAGCGGGTTGGGCACGTGACCCACGCGTGACCCACGGCGGTCCGAAACGGCCCGAAACAGGGGGAACGCACGGCCAACGACGTTGGTCAAATCTGTGGCGTGTCGGGTACGTTCCCGCAGGTCACAGAACTAAGAGGCTGGTGCCCGAGGCGAGAGTTCAAGTCCCCCCTCGGACACCACCAAAAACCCCAGCTGAGCTGGGGTTTTTTCGTTTCCGCGCGGCTGGCGGCGACTCCGCCGCACGCGCGGCGTGAAGTTCTGATCCTTTTGGGCGTTCGGGCCCGGCGAGTGAGCCCTGGTCGCAACAATGTGCACATGGCCGATGACTGGAAGCGACAGCTGGATCGGATCCACGCGGGTCTGGTGCGCCGGGACGACCCCGCCGCCTGGGTGACCGAGGCCGATGCCGTGGACAGATCCTGCCGGTACCCGTACGTCGCGCTCCGCGGACCGGTCTTCGGCCTCGCCGCGCGGGATTCCGGAGCCGGTACGGGGTGGCGGCTGGTGGAGTCGGTGACGAGCGGCACGCCTCAAGAGGCCCGGGACCGGCTGAACTCCATGCTGTGGTTCAGGGCCAAGGACGACACCGACGACATCGGTGTGCGGCGCGACCTGCTGGCGGCGGTGGCGGTGCTCGAACGCGAGCCGGTCAACGAACTGGAGGCCCTCGGCGTGCGGTACCGGGTGGTGCGGGGGGACGCGTTCGCGCGCGGCGGGGAGGACGGCCTGGAGCCGCCGAGGCCGACGGACGTGGAGGCGGCCGACCTGCCCTGGGACGGACATCGTCAGACCCCCTCCCCGGACCCTGGCTTCGTCCTCGATCCCGACCGGGAGAGCGGCCTCATGGCGGGCGCCCTGACGCTGGCGCTGCGGGACTTCTCCTACCCGGGCGCGCTGTTCGCCCCCGACGTGGTCGAGGACTCCAGGCGGGCGGTCGCCGACCATCCCGACGTCGTACTCCTCCCCGTCGGCTTCGGCGTCGCCGAGCGCACGGAAGGAGGGTGGCGGCCGCGCGGGTCCCTTGTGCCCACCCCGCACGAGGCGCGGTGCCTGCTCTACGGCTGCTTGGCCGAGACCTGGCCGATGGTCTACGAGTTGAGCGAATCGGAGCAAGCGGAGTACGCGCGGGCCGCGGAGGAGTTCAAAGCCGCGGGCCGCGCCAATGAAGCGCGTGTGGGGCGCAGCCTGTTCCGGATCTGCCGCATCGAGCGGATGGTCCGCTCCGGGCCCGACGGGCCGGAGCCGCCTCGTCCGTCGGACCGGGATGAGCACGAGCCGATGAAGCTGCACCCGACGATGGACGAGGACGCCACCCTGCACTACGACGACTGACCACCGGGGCCCGCCGGCGGTGGCCACGGTCGTCCCCGGCCCCGCCGGCCCGCGTTGTGCCCAGTGGCCTGACCGGCGTCACACGTAGTAGTTGTACGACGACAGGCTCGCGAGCCGCGGCTTGACCCACATCTCGTAAGCGCAACGGTCCTTGACCAGCTTTTGCAGGGGAGACTCGCAGACGAGTCTCACGGCCGGACCTGGTTCCCCATCTCCCGCGGGGGCCGCGTGAGCCGTGCCTGTGAACCCGGCAAGGCTGCCGACCACCAAGCCGAGCGTGGTGAGGGTGAGGGCGGTTTTGCGGGTAATCATTAGCATTTGACTTTTGTACGTCATATCGCCTTGGCGTGGGGGTTGCGACGCGCTGTCTTGGGCAGCCTGGCCGCCAGGAGCGCGCCGCCGGCGGCCACCGCCGCGAGGGCCGTCAGGGTGGGACCCATCGCGGACGTGAAGGCGTCGCCGGTCCAGCGTGGTCCCTCGCCGGGCGGCCCAGTGGTGGCGGGGGCGGGTGCCGAGAGGTTCATCAGCATCGTCGCCGCGGCGACCCCCAGCGCCGGGCCGACGTTCATCGCGGTCTGCTGGAGTCCGCCGGCCACCCCGGCCGCGTCCGCCGGCGCGTGGCGCACGACGACGGCGGTCGCGGTGACCATCACCGTGCCGAAACCGGCACCCAGGAGGAGGAAGCAACCACCGATCCCGACAGCGGTCGACCCCTGGTCGAGACGGGTCAGCAGCAGGACGCCGAGGGTGAGGAGGGCCATTCCCGCCACCGCCGTCCGGCGGGCACCCTGACGGCGCATCAGCACGGCGGCGGCCGGCGCGCACAGCACCATCATCACGGCCAGGGGCAGCACTCGCAGGCCGCTCTGGAGCGGGTCCAGCGCCATGACGTCCTGGAGGAGGTACGTGCCGAGGAACAGGGCCCCGAACAGCGCCGCCGACGCGGCCACCAGCACGCCGAGCGCGGGGGCGACGGCCGCCGATCGGAACACGCTCGGCGGCACCAGCGGACTCGCGGTGCGCCGCTCGTGCCGGACGAAGGCGCCCCCGGTGGCGGTCGCGGCGACCACTCCCAGTCCGGTCGCCGCCGTCCACCCCGATTCCGGTATGCCGACCAGCGTGTGCACCAGGCAGGCGAGAGCCGCCGCGAGGAGACAGGCGCCGGGCAGGTCGAGCCGCGCGGCGGAGGCGGACTGGGGCTCGGGAGCCGCGGTCGGTCCCGGCTTCGGTTCCCGACCCGGCTCGGGCTTCCGACCCGGCGGCTCCGGCTCCGGCATGCGTACGGCCAGAGCCAGCGCACCCGCGGCCAGCGCCGGTGCGACACCGAGGAAGAAGACCGCTCGCCAGCCCCAGTGCGCGGCCAGCGCGCCGCCGACGACCGGGCCCGCCGCGGCCGCCACGCCGATGGCGCTGGTGCGCAGCGCGATGGGCCTGCCGAGCCGGTCGCGCGGGTACGCGGCGCGCAGCATCCCGAGAGTGGCCGGTTGCAGCAGTGCGCCGAAGACCCCCTGGGCGACGCGCAGCCCGATGACCCAGCCGACGCCGGGCGCCAGGCCGATCGCCGCCGACGCGGCGGCGAAGCCCAGCATCCCGATCCCGAAGATCCGCTGATGGCCGTACCGGTCGCCGAGGCGGCCGGCGAAGACGAGCAGGCTCGCCACGGCGATCAGGTATCCGGTGCTGGTCCACTGGACCTGTGCGAACGAGGCGTCCAGATCCCGCTGCATGGCGGGCTGAGCCATGGTCAGTACGGTCCCGTCCAGCGCGACGATCACGGCCCCGGTGACGCTGCCGGCGAGCGTGAGGCGGCGATGGCGGCTCATCAGGTCGCCGGTCCGAGGGGCGCCGGTCCGAGGTGCGCGTCCAGCGCGGCGCGCAGCAGCGGTTCGACGTCGTCGGCCCCCGCCGCGAGCTGGAGGCTGCCCCATCCCCACAACTGGGCGACGCCGTGCAGGTTCGCCCAGAGCGCGCCCGCCACGACCCGCGGCTCTGCGCCGGGCTCCGTCCGCGCCTCGGCGACCAGGTCCACCAGGAGGCCGAACAGCGGCAGGCTGGTCTCCCGCAGGCTCAGGCGGTTGCTCTCCAGCAGGTCGTGTCGGAACATCAGCTCGTACATGCCGCGGTTGCCCAGCGCGAAGTCGAGATAGACCCGCCCCAGTGCCGTGAGCCGGGCGCGCGGGTCCGCCTGAAGGCCGCTCACCGCCTCGTCGGCCTTCGCGGTCAGCTCGGCGAAGCCCTGACGCGCGATGGCGGACAGCAGATCCACATGCGTCGGGAAGTAGCGGCGGGGCGCCCCGTGTGACACCCCGGCCCTGCGGGCGATCTCCCGCAGGGAGAGGGCCTGCATCCCCTCGCTGGCCACCAGGTCGACGCCGACCTCCACCAAACGGGCTCGCAGCCCCGTGTCGCGCTCGTTCATAGACACTGTCTACCAGGCCGAGTAGACACTGTCTACTGGCTGAGTGGACAGTGTCTACTCGGCGTCTGTTCCCCCCGTCTCGGCGTCTGCTCCCGCCCGTCAGCCGTACAGCGACCGCCACGCCCGCTCGTACGCCTCCCGCACCCGCAGCCCCGCGGTGCCGCCGTCCACCGGCGCGGGGATCTCCACCGCGCCGGACGCGGGCCACGCCGGCGGCTGCGGGGCGCCGCTCAGGGCCCAGGCGGCCTGGCGGGCGGCGCCGAGCGCCACGTACTCGTCCGGGTGGGGGACGGTGACCGCCGCACCGAAGATCCCGGCGGCGACCTCGCCCACCACCGGCGCCTTGGCGGCGCCGCCGATGAGCAGCACCCGGTCCACCCCGACGCCCTCCGCGCGCAGCTTGTCCAGGGCGTCGGCCATGCCGCACAGCATGCCCTCGACCGCGGCGCGCGCCAGGTTGTGCGGGTACATGTTGGCCTTGCGCATCCCCAGCAGGCTGCCCGAGGCGTCCGGGAGGTTGGGGGTGCGCTCCCCGCCCAGGTACGGCAGCAGGACGAGGCCTTCCGCGCCCGGCGCGGCCTTGGCCGCGAGGGTGCCGACCTCCGCCAGGTCGGTATCCAGCATCCGGGCCGTGGAGCTGAGTACCCGCGCGGCGTTGAGGGTGCAGACCAGGGGCAGGAACTGCCCGGTGGCGTCGGCGAATCCCGCGACCGCGCCGGAGGCGTCGGCGGTGGGACGCGGCGAGCACGCGAAGGCCGTGCCGCTGGTGCCGAGGGAGATGACGACATCGCCGGGGCCGATGCCCAGGCCGAGCGCGGCCCCCATGTTGTCGCCGGTGCCCGCGGCGACGAGCACCCCGTCCGGCGTCCGCCCCGCCGCCTCGTACGGCTCCAGTACCCGGGGCAGCCCGGGGGCGCGGCCGCGGAAGGCGAGGTGGAGCAGGTCCTCGCGGTAGCGCCCTTCGGCCGGGGACCAGTAGCCGGTGCCGGAGGCCTCGCCGCGGTCGGTGGTCGGCTCCGCCCAGGCCGCGGCGCCGCCGCGCAGCCGCCAGGTGAGCCAGTCGTGCGGCAGCATCACCGCCTCCGTACGATTGGCGAGGCCGGGCTCGTGGTCGGCCATCCAGCGCAGCTTGGCGGCGGTGATGGCGGCGACCGGTACGGTGCCGACCGCCTTCGCCCACCTTCGGGCCCCGCCGAACTCCTCGACGAGATCCGCGGCGGCCGGTGCGGAGCGGGTGTCGTTCCACAGCAGTGCTTCGCGGACCGGCTCCCCGTCCGCGCCGAGCGCGACCAGGCCGTGCTGCTGCCCGGCGACCGCGATCGCGTCCACGTGCTCCAACAGGCCCTTCCCGGCCGTGAGCAGAGCCTGCCACCAGGCCTCGGGGTGCACCTCGGTGCCCTCGGGATGGGTCGCGCGACCCCGCGCCAGCACCTCGCCCGTCCGGGCGTCGCAGACGACGATCTTGCAGGACTGGGTGGAGCTGTCCACCCCCGCGACGGTGGGCACGGTCTCAGGCTCCCGGGCGGATCTGGATCTTGCGGCCGTGGCCGCCGCGGAAGGTCTGGAGCGCGTCCCCGAAGTCCTCCAGCGCGAAGCTGTGCGTGATCATGGTGGCGGCGTCCAGGACGCCCTTGCCCATGAGCTCGACGGCCCGTCCGAAGCTGTGCACCACCGCCATGGACCCGACGATGGTGATCTCGTCGTTGTAGACGCGGAACGGCGAGAACGCCGCCTTCGCCTCGGACGGGGCGACGCCGAACTGCTGGAACGTCCCACCGCGCCGGACGCGGGACAGCCCGTCCTCGATGGCCGGGACGGCGCCGGTGCAGTCGATGACGACCTCCCAGCCCTGCGGCCGGTCGAACGCGTCGGCGCCGGTCGCCGCCGCGTCCGCGCCGAGCTTGCGCGCCACCTCCAGCCGGTCGGTGTTGAGGTCGACCATCGAGACGGAGGCGGCCCCGGCCCCGACGGCCAGCTGGAGCATCATCAGGCCCATGGTGCCCGCGCCGTAGATCAGGTAGTGCGAGCCGAGGTCGCGGGGGAGTACGTCGAAGCCGTGCACCGCGCAGGAGAGCGGTTCGATCAGCGTCCCCTGCACCAGGTTCACGCTCTCCGGCAGCCGGTGGCAGTTGGCGGCGGGGACGGTGACGTACTCGGCCATCGCGCCGTCCACCGTGTCACCGATGGCGCCCCACCGCTCGCACAGGTTGCCGCGGCCGATGGCGCAGAAGTGGCAGGCGCCGCAGAAGAGCGACGGGTCGACGGCGACCCGGTCGCCGGCGCGGACCCCGGTCACCCCGGCCCCGAGTGCGACGACCTCGCCGGTGAACTCGTGTCCGGGGATGATCGGGTACGGGGTGGGGGCGAACTCCCCGTCGACGATGTGGACGTCGGTGCCGCAGATGCCCACGGCGGCGACCGCCACGACGACCTCACCGGGCCCCGGAGTGGGGTCGTCCACCGTCTCCACGGAGTATCTGCCGGGGGTCTGGATCACTACAGCGCGCATGAAGGTGACTGCCTTTCAGGTGGTGACGAGCTCGACGGGGACCCCGAGTGCCTCGATGGCCGTGATCTCGTCCTCGGGCGTGGCCGCATCCGTGACGATCAGGTCGTAGCCGGTGGCGTCGCCGTATCCGTAGGTGGCCGTACGGCCGAACTTGGTGTGGTCGACGGGGAGCACGCGGCGCTCCGCCGCGCCCTGCATGGCCTCCTTGAGGTCGGCCCACTCCTGGTCCGGGTGGTACAGCCGGCCGCCCTGGAGGGCCGTGGCGGAGGAGAACATCACGTTGGCGCGTATCCGGGAGAGCTGGCGCAGCGTGTCCGTGCCGGCGCACGCCTCGAAGTCGTTGCGGAAGGTGCCGCCCAGCAGCACCACCCGCGTGCCGGGGGCGGCGTCGGCGCCGCCGACGATCCCGGCGACCCGGAGGGAGTTGGTGACCACGGTCAGCTCCTCGATCCGCGTCAGCCTGCGGGCCAGTGGGAACAGCGTGCTGCCGCAGTCCATGAGGACGGTCTGGCCCGGCTCGACCTCCCCGGCCAGCACCTCGGCGAACGCCTCCTTCACCTCGACGTCGAGGTACTCGCGGAACCGGGTGGCGGTCTCCAGGGTGACGTTCGGCAGGGCGACGGCCATGCCGCGGCGCTTGTGCAGCAGCTGCCGGGATTCGAGGTTGGCCAGGTCGCGGTGGACGGTCATGGTGCTGACCCGCAGGTTCTCGGCCAGGGCGTCGATACGCACCGCGCCCTCGGCGATGACGTGTTGCAGCAGCCGGCGCCGGCGCTGCTCGACCTCGACCTCGGTCCCGCGACTCTGCTTCATCAGGCCCGTGCCCTCCTCGGCGACCTTCCGCGATCTTCCGCGGCCTTCGGCCCGGCGCGTGCCGAGCTCGTCAAACATCACACACTTTCTGAGATGTTTTGGCAATCCGTTGACAGGAATTGTTTCCTCCGGCTTTCATCGGGCCACATCGACGCGGCGCTCACCGGGCGCCGAACCAGTACGGAGGAGTGCCCGTGGCGCAGAGCCTCACGCCGACCCGGATCCCGAGCCCCGACGGCGGGCCGCCGCCGTCCCCGGAGCACTCGCCCTTCCGGGGGCTCCTCGACCGGATCGGCATCCCCGCCACGCTGGCCTGGGGGTATCTCGGCCTCGTCCTGTTCATGGTCGGAGACGGGATCGAGGCGGGCTACCTCTCGCCGTACCTGGTCGACCTGGGCTTCTCCGAAAGCGGCGTCGGCGTGGTCTTCACCGTCTACGGCGTCGCCGCGGCGATCGGCGCGTTCCTCGCCGGCGCGCTGTCGGACGCCTGGGGGCCGCGTCGGGTGATGGCGGCCGGAGCGGCCTTCTGGGTGGTCTTCCACGTCCTGCTGCTGGCGGTCGCCGTCCCCGCCAAGAGCTATCCGCTGATCCTCGCGAGCTACGGCGTCCGAGGGCTCGGCTACCCGCTGTTCGCCTACGGCTTCATGGTGTGGATCATGGCGTCCGTGCCCCGGCGGCAGGCCGGGACCGCACTCGGCTGGTTCTGGTTCGCCTTCACCCTCGGGCTGCCCACCCTCGGCTCGCTGCTGGCCGCCTCGCTCATACCGGCCATCGGCGCCTACCGCACCCTGTGGCTCGCCCTCGGCCTGGTCCTCGCCGGCAGCGCCGTCGCCCTGACCCTGCTGCGCGACCGGACCGGTTTCCAGGGACTGCTCCCGCCCGGGCAGCGCGACGTACGCAGCACACTCGCCGGAAGCTTCACCATCCTCACCGAGAAGCCCAAGGTCGCCGTCGGCGCGGTGGTCCGGCTCATCAACACCACCTCGCAGTTCGGCGTCTGGGTCTTCATGCCGCTGTTCTTCACCGACCGGATCGGGTTCGAGCTGTCGGAATGGCTGCACCTGCTGACCGTGATGATGGGCACCAACCTGGCCTTCGTGGTGGTCTTCGGCGCCCTCGGCGACCGGTGGAGCTGGCGCCGGACCGTGGCCTGGCTCGGCGGCGTGCTCTCCGCGATCGGCTGCCTGGCCCTGTACTACCTGCCGGTGGCCGCGGGCCATGACTTCCTCGTCGCCGCGGTGGCGGCCGGTGCGCTCGGCGCCGGGATGGCCGGCTATGTACCGCTGCCGCCGCTGCTGACGGCCCAGGCCCCCGAACGCAAGGGGCAGGTGATGTCCGCGTACAGCCTGGGGGCGGGGGCCAGCGTGGCGCTGGGGCCGCTGATCGGGACCCTGTTCATCGGGCCGTTGGGGGTCCAGGGCGTGATGTGGATCTACGCGGGGCTGCATCTGTTCAGCACGGTCCTTGCGCTGACGCTGCCTGAGCGGCGGTAGGGCGGGGGCGGGTGCGGTGTCGCGGCGCCGTTAGGCTGGCGGGGCTATGCGTCCCCACCGTTCCGCCTCCGCCCGCACGGCGGTCGCCCCCGTCGCTGCGCTGGCCGGCCTCGTCCTGGCGGCGGTGGGCCTGGTGGGCTGTGCGGCCGACACCGGGGCGCGGGACGGGGGCGCGGCGCCCCGGCTGGCGCCGCCGACCAGCGCGTCGCCGCTCTGGCCCCGCTACACGCCCCCCGTGGCGCCCACCAAGCCCGAACCCAGTGCCGACGTCGCGTCGTATCCGCCGGTCAAAGGCGTCACCGTGCCCGCCGGGGGTTTGCGGAAGCTGCCGGTGCGGACGCTGCTGGAACACGACTTCAACGTGCCGGAGTGGGTGCGCGGCGCCGCCCGCGGCGACTGCCCCGCGGACTGCTCCCTGCGCGATCCCGTCTACCGCGACCTGACCGGCGACGGCCGGGACGAACTGGTGGTGGCCATCGACGCGCTGGGGTTCCGGCTGACCGTGCTGGAGGTCTACCAGGCCTCCGGCGACACGGTGCGGCCCGTGCTGATCCACTGGGGCCCGCTCGGGCTCACCGGTGAGACCATCGGCCGCGACCTGGTCATCTCCTCGCGCGGCCAGGAGGGGCAGATCACCACCCACCTGAAGTGGAACGGCCGGGTCCTCGCTCCCGTCCCTCCACCGGAGGGGCCGGCCGGCACACCTCCGGACGCCCAGGGAACGCCGGGCGCGGACAGCGGCGCAGACGCGAGGACGACACCATGACCACCGCCTTCACCCCGCCCGGAGCCGGCGGAGCCGCCGCGGTCGCCGGAGTGGCGGGCGCCGCCGGGCCCGCGACCGAGGCGCATCTGCTGCTCGTCGAGGACGACGAGGTGATCCGCAACACGGTCCGGATGGTCCTCCAGCGCTACGGATTCACCGTCTCCACCGCGGCCGACGGCCTCACCGGCCTGGAGCTCTTCCGCGAGCGGCGGCCCGACCTGCTCCTGCTGGACGTGATGCTGCCCGAGCTGGACGGGATCGGGCTGTGCCGCCGGGTACGGGAGCTGAGCCTGGCCCCGATCCTGATGCTGTCCGCTCGCGGCGACGCCCTCGACGTCGTGTCCGGGCTCGAAGCGGGCGCCGACGACTACGTGGTCAAGCCGTGCGAGAGCGCCGTGCTCGTCGCCCGGATCCGTTCCCTGCTGCGCCGCGCGTCCTTCGCCCCCGTGGAGCGGGCGGCGGGGGAGGGCACCGCCGCGGCCGGGGCACCCGGCGACGACGAGCTGCTCTCCTTCGGCGACCTGACGATCGACCCCAAGGGCATGGAGGTGTGCCGCGCGGGCGAGCCGCTGGCCCTGACCCCGACCGAGCTGCGGGTGCTGCTGGAGTTCGCCGCCTCGCCCGGCGTCGTACTCGAACGCCGCACCCTGCTCAGCCGGGTATGGGACCACGCCTGGCACGGCGACACCCGGGTGGTCGACCTGCACATACAGCGTCTGCGCGCCAAGATCGGTGCCGAACGGATCGAGACGGTCCGCGGGTTCGGCTACAAGCTCAGGCGCTGACGATGGCGCTGAGATGGCGGATCGCCGCCCTCGTGGCCGCCGCGACCTGCGCCGTCGCCGCGGCCGTCGGCGTGCTGGTCCACCACGCCTCCCGGGACCGCGAACTGTCCCAGGCGCGCGACGCCGCCCGCACCACGCTCGACCGCGCCGCCGTCACCTACGCCCGCACCGGGGCGGTCCAGGGCTCCGGCGCCGCCCTGGACGCGCCCGGCCTCCCGGCGGGCCTGCGCGGACTGGTGGCCAAGGGCCACCGGGGCACCGAGTTCGCCTCCGGGCCCGGCGGCCCGGCGATGTGGGCGGCCCGGCCCGCCGGCGACCGGGTGCTGTCGGTACGGGTCGACATGGGTCAGACGATCAGGGACCTCAGCGCCCTCGACACCAACATCGTGCTGGCCGGTCTGGTCACCACCGCCGTCGTCCTGCCGCTGGGGGTGCTGACGGCCGAGCGCATGGGCAGACGGCTGCGTACCGCGGCCGGGACCGCGCGCCGGATCGCGGCCGGGGACCTGGACGCCCGGATCTCCGCGGCCGGCCGACCGCACGACGAGATCGCCGAGATCTCCGGGGCCGTGGATTCCATGGCCGCGGCCTTGCAGGAGCGGCTCCGCCGCGAGCAGCGGTTCACCGCCGACGTGGCCCACGAGTTGCGGACGCCGCTGATGGGGCTGGTCACCGCCGCCGAGCTGCTGCCGCCCGATGACGAGGCGGCCGGTTACGTACGCGACCGGATACGGGTGCTCAGCACCCTGGTCGAGGACCTGCTGGAGATCTCCCGGCTGGACGCCGGGGCGGAACGGGCCGACCTGTCGCCGTGTGCCGTGCTCCCCCTGGTCGAGGAGGCCGTCGCCCGAACCGCGCTGCCGGTGGACGTGGGCGCCGACGCGGACGGCGACGGCGCCGCGAAGGTCTGGACGGACCCTCGGCGCCTGGAGCGCATCGTGGCCAACCTGGTCGTCAACGCACACCGGCACGGCCGCCCGCCGGTGGTGGTGACGGTGGCCGCGGACGGCCGGACGGTGACCGTACGGGACCACGGGGGCGGCTACCCGGACGCGCTGTTGGAGGATGGCCCGCAGCGCTTCCGCACCGGTGCCCGCGAGCGCGGCCGGGGCCATGGGCTGGGGCTGACGATCGCGCTGGGCCAGGCGCATGTTCTGGGCGCCGCGCTGGAGTTCGGCAACGCGCCCGACGGCGGGGCGGTGGCCGTGCTCCGGCTCCCCGACGGCCCCGGACCGGACCCGGACCCCGACCACGGGCCGATACACGACTGATACACCGCCGAGTCGAAGCCGACGCACGGCCTTGGGCATTCCAAGATCTTGGCGGCCGAGGATGGCGCCATGCGCACCCGGAACAGGCCGAAGCCGGACGAGACGTGTGAGGAGAACGGTAAGGACGTCGAGGACGCCACGGACGTCAAGGACGTCACGGATGTCGAGGACGCCACGGACGTCGGGGAAGCAAAGAAGAAAGAGGCGAAGCGGACCGGCATCCGCCGCTTCTTCACCTGGCGGAGGATCCTCGTCTACGTCCTGTCCCTGTGGGCACTGCTGCTCGGCGCCTTCGCCGTCCTCTACTACTGCATCGACATCCCCGAGGCCAACGCGCTGGCCAAGGCGGAGGCCAACGTCTACCTCTACAGCGACGGCACGGTCGCGGCCCGCACCGGGGAGATCAACCGCGAGCGCGTGCCCATCAGCCGTGTCCCCGAGCCCGTGCGGCGCGCCTTCGTCGCGGCCGAGAACAAGTCCTTCTACCAGGACGCGGGCGTCGACCCGATGGGCATCGCCCGCGGCCTGGTCAGCACCGTGACGGGCGGCGGCACCCAGGGCGGATCGACCATCACCCAGCAGTACGTCAAGAACTACTACCTCAGCCAGGAGCAGACCGTCACCCGCAAGGTGAAGGAGCTGGTCATCGCGCTCAAGGTCGACCAGCGCAGCTCCAAGGACGAGATCCTCGCGGGGTATCTGAACACCAGCTACTTCGGACGCGTCGCCTATGGCATCCAGGCCGCGGCCCGCGCGTACTACGACAAGAACGTCGAGGACCTGACCGTCGAGGAGGGCGCGTACCTCGCGGCGCTCGTGCAGGCCCCCAGCCAGTACGACTGGGCCGTCGCGGGCCCCACCGCGAAGCGGCTGGTCACCCGGCGCTGGAACTACGTCCTGGACAACATGGTCGACATGGGCTGGCTGGACCCCGACCGGCGGCGGGACATGCGCTTCCCCGAGCCGGTCGCCCCGAGGCCCGCCCCCGGACTCGGCGGCCAGGCGGGCTATCTGGTCGAGGCCGCCCGGCAGGAGCTCATCGCCGCCGGGGTCAGCGAACAGGAACTCGCGGCCGGCGGCTGGACGATCACCCTCTCCGTCGACCGGGACAAGCAGCGGTCGCTGGAGCGCGCGGTCGCGCGCCAGTCGCGCGGCGGCGCGAAGTCCCGTACGGCGGCGGCCGACACGCAGACCGGAGCCGTCTCGGTGGACCCCCGCACCGGCCGGGTCCTCGCCCTCTACGGCGGCCCGGACTACACCCGGCACTACATCAGCAACGCGACGCGCTCCGACTATCAGGCGGGCACCGCCTTCGAACCGGTCGCGCTCGCCGGGCAGCTGGAGCACGGCCCCGAGACGGCTGTGGGCCCCGACACCGCTGTGGGCCCCGCCGAGATCAGGCAGACCGCCAAGGCCCTCGGCATGGACCCGGACGCCAGCGGCTTCACGGCCCCCAAGGCGACGGCCCTCGGCCTGATGGGGACCAGCCCGCTGGACCTGGCCGGGGTCTACGCCACGCTCGACCACCAGGGCCGAAAGGTCACTCCGACGATCGTGGCCTCCGCGCGGCGCGGCGAGACGGCGGTGAACCTGCCGGACGCGATCGGCGACCAGGCCGTACGGCGTGACACGGCCGACAGGGTCACGGCGTTCCTCGCGGACCCGCGCGAGCACGGCACGAGGGAGCCGGAGTGGCTCCGTACCGTCCATCAGGCGGTCGCGGCGAAGTCCGGCAGGTCCGATGACCGGAACGCGGCGTGGTACGTCGGCTACACGCCTCAGCTCGTCACGGTGGTGGGGCTGTTCGGCGAGGACGCGAAGAGCCAGAAGCAGGTGCGGTTGAAGGGCGCGGGCGACGGCAGGGCCGAGCGGATCTGGACGGCGTACACGGAGGAGGCCCTGCGCGGCGCCGATCCGGTCGGCTTCGACTTCGCCCCCGACACCGAGTTCGCCCCGGTGGGCCCGGACAGCGGCATCGCCGGCGCGGCACGGCCGGGATGACCCGGCCGGGTTGGGCGGCGCACGGCGGCCGCGTCGTCGCGGTCCCGGCATCGGGCCGTCGGAGACGTCCAGGCGGCCATGGCGGCCGCGCGTCGACGGCCGTGCGTCAGCGCCCGCCGTATGTCACTCGAACCACCGCTGCGGACGGGGCGCGGTGTTGTGCCAGATGTGCTTGGCCTCCTGGTACTCGGCCAGCCCGGCGGGCCCCAGCTCCCGCCCGATCCCGGACTGCTTCCTCCCGCCCCACTCGGCCTGCGGGACGTACGGATGGAAGTCGTTGATCCACACGGTCCCTGCGCGCAGCTGGCCCGCCACCCGGTGGGCCCGCTCCATGTCCTGGGTCCACACCGCGCCCGCCAGCCCGTACACGGTGTCGTTGGCGACCGCGACCGCCTCCGCCTCGCCGCGGAACCGCTCGACGGTCAGCACCGGCCCGAACGACTCGTCCCGTACCACCGACATCCCCGGAGTGCAGTCGTCCAGCACGGTCGGCAGGTAGTAGAAACCGTCCCGCAGCTCCGGATCGGTGGGCGGGGTGCCTCCGCAGCGCAGCACCGCGCCCTCGTCCAGCCCGGCCGCGACATACGCCTCCACCTTCGCGCGGTGCGCCTCGGAGATCAGCGGCCCGGTGCGGGCCTGCTCGTCGAACGGGCCGCCGAGCCGGATCCGGCGGGCCCGGTGCACCACCTCGTCGACGAACGCGTCGTGCACCTTGTTCTCCACCAGCAGCCGGGCACCGGCGGAGCACACCTGACCCGAGTTCAGGAACACCGCCGTCAGCGTGTGGTCGACGGCCGAGTCGAAGTCGGCGTCGGCGAAGACGATGTTCGGGTTCTTGCCGCCCAGCTCCAGGGCGAGCCTCTTCACGGTCGGCGCGACCGAGGCCATGATGTGCCGTCCGGTGACGAGCCCGCCCGTGAAGGACACCAGGTCGACCCGCTCGTCCGTGGTGAGCGCCTCGCCGACGACGGGCCCTGCGCCCAGCACCAGATTGGCGGCCCCGTCCGGCAGTCCGGCCTCGGCCAGCAGCCGCATCAGATGGATGGCGGTGTGCGGAGTCAGCTCGCTCGGCTTGAGGACGAAGGTGTTGCCCGCCGCGAGCGCGGGCGCGACCTTCCAAGCGGTCTGCAGTAGCGGGTAGTTCCACGGGGTGATCAGCGCGCAGACGCCGACCGGCTCGTGCACCACCCGGCTGTCGATCTCCGGGCTGCCGATGTTCACCACCCGGTCGGTGCCGCCCGCGGTGGCCAGCGCGCCGAAGTAGCGGAAGCAGCCGACCACGTCGTCCACGTCGTACTCGCTCTCGACGTACCGCTTCCCGGTGTCCATGGACTCCGCCCTGGCCACCGCCGCCTTGTCCCGGGTGAGCAGGTCCGCCACCCGCAGCAGCAGCCGCCCGCGCTCGGCCGCCGGGGTACGGGGCCACGGACCCCGGTCGAAGGCGTCCCGGGCCGCGAGCACACCGGCCAGCGCGTCCTTCGCCCCGCCCTCGTCGACGGTGGCGACCAGCTTGCCGTCCGCCGGGCAGCGGATCTCACGCGACTGCCCGTCGGCGGCTGCGCTCCACTGACCTCCGATGAACAGCTCCGGCATGGGGTGCCTCCGGCTGGGGGAGTGACGGCCGATCCACGCCGAGCCTATGTGTCCCCGGTCACAGCCGCATGGCGTGGTACTCCGCCCCGGCCGCCCGGCGGCCGCTGTCAAGAGCCGCGCGAAGGAGATCGGGCGGGCGCGCCTCCCCCTCCGGGACGGGCCGCCGCCCCGCCGCCGCGATGCGGATGTACGCCCGCAGGCCGTTCTTGCCGCGATCGCACAACGCCCGTGCCGCGCCCGGCCTCTTCCTCCACGCACACCTCAGATCCATCTGCCTTCAGATCCACCTGTCTCACGAAACGAGAAGAACGCATGGTGCGTGTGACTCTTCCGGGACGGACCGTCCTGGCCATCACGCTGGCGGGCGCGGCGCTGGTTCCCGCGGCCCCCGCCTTCGCGGCCGATCCGCCCGCCCGGGCCGATCTCCGCGCGGACGTCAACCGCGACGGCGCGGTGGACGTCACCGGCGACACGGACAACGCCGGTGAGGACGGCTGGACCACCCGGCGAGGGGCGGTCTTCCTCCCCAACATCGACGACGACACCAAGCGGTGCAAGTCGACAGGACCGGACGGCAAGCCGCTCCCGGACGCCAAGCTCGCCCGGTGCAACGACGCCGCCGACACCAAGGTCAACGGCACCGCGGACGCCGCCGACCTGGCCCGGCTGCGCACCGTGCCGATGCCCGAACTGCGCGGCGGCGCCACCGGGACGGTCAAGGTCACCGGCACCGGCGCGAAGTACACCCGGCTCTTCGTCAAGCGCGCCACCGGCTGGACCGCGGTCACGCCGACGACCCGGCTGTCCGCCGCCGAGCTGCGCGCCGGGGTGGAGCTCGGCATCGAGGGCACCGACGTCGTACGCGACCGGGCGGTGTGGGACGGCACCGCGGTCGTCGAACTGAAGGTCAGCCCCGGCGGCGGCGCCGAGGCCAGCACCGACCGGGTCACCCTGCACGCCGCCCCGCTGCTCACCCACCATCACCTCCAGCAGGCGCGGCAGGTCCTGGTCACCGAGCTGCGCGGCGACGACCCGTACGTGCGCGCCCAGCGGAACTTCGTCAAGACGCTGGAGACCGAGGTCAAGCGGGCGGGCGTCACCGCACCGCTGGTGAAGTTCACCAAGGGCGACGACATCTGGGCCCAGGACTTCCTGGAGCCGGGATACGTGACCATGGCGGGCCCCGGCGGCACGCCGCAGGGCATGCGGGTGATGATCCGCTCGGCGCAGCCGGACCGTACGGCGGGCCGCCAGGTGTTCGAGAAGCTGCGCGGGCGTGACGTGGGCGCCGTGCAGGTCGCGCTCGGCCGCGGCGACGAGAGCTCCACCCTCGACTCCATGGGCAACCTGGAGACCATCCCCGCCTACGAGCACGGCGGCCGGTCGTACCCCGCCGGGCGCATCATCATGGGCGAGCAGAAGGACATCGGCTTCAAGCCGGCCAAGGCGATGCGGACGCTGCTGGCGTCGCAGGGGATGCAGGACCCGCTGCTGCTGGACACCTCGTGGCTGCACGTCGGCCACGTGGACGAGTTCGTCCAGTTCCTGCCCGCCGACACCCCGCGCGGCTGGCGGATCGCGATCGCCGACCCGGCGGCGGGGATGCGGCTGCTGAAGGACGCGAAGGCCGCGGGCCACGGCGGGACCAGGATGTTCTCGGTCAAGGGCGGCAAGGACCTGCCCGCGCCGAAGGAGACCATCGACCAGGTGCTCGCCTCCCGCGCGATCCGCGAGGACAACGCCCTCGCCGCGCGGCGCATCGCCGCCAACCTGGAGATCCTCAAGCGGGAGACCGGCGTCACCGACGCCGAGGTGGTCCGGGTGCCCGCGCTGTTCACGCGGGGCTCCGAGGAGGAGCGGGGCGACGGTGCGCGGACGCCGCGGCTGACCAGGCTCGGCGCCTCGGTCGAGGTGCCGGAGGCGGTACGGGAGTACGGCCAGCAGCGGGACCTGAAGGAGCCCGCCGCGGGCACCGTGATGACCAGCGCGTACATACCGGGCGCGGTCAACGGCGTGGTCCTGGGCAAGGACCGCTACCTCGCGCCGAAGCAGTGGGGGCCGGTGATCGGCGGCAAGGACATCTTCACCGAGGCGGTCAACGCCGCGTACCGCGAGGCGGGGATGCGGGTGTCCTACATCGACGACTACGAGACGTACCACCTGGGCATGGGCGAGGTGCACTGCGGCACGAACACCCTGCGGGACATCTCGGCGCCCTGGTGGAAGCGGTAGCCGGGCCTTCACCACGTCCGCATACGGGTCGCGGCCCGGGGGTGACGCCCCCGGGGCCGCGGCCCCTCGCGATCAGGCGGCGTCGATGCGCAGGCGCGGTCGGTCAGCGAGTAACCGTATTCCGGGCGGCCCTTGGTGCCGCTGGTCCGGAACGGCTCACCGCCGTCATTGACCCGGATCGTCCCCCGCCGGTCTCCGCTCGTCCAGTCCAGCTCCAGATACCAGCTGCAGTCGCACCCGGCCGTACGGGCGTTGACCAGCAGCACCTCCGGATCGGACGCGGAGACCTGGGGGCACCTCCCGGACGGAGTCTGGGGGAGGGAGGCGGACCAAGCGTCCGCTCGCCGTCGAAGCCGTCGGTCGGTCGGGCCAGCGGACGGCCGGCGTCGAGGTCGACGGAGAAGGCGCGCGGGGTCAGCGCCCCGCCGCAGCCGTCGTCCATCGCGAAGGACGACCACGGCAGCGGGGCGCGCCGCCCCACGACCCGTACATGCAGGGCCTGGAGCACCACCGCCGACGCGCTCCGGCCCTGGACCGTCACCTCCACGTTGGTGGTGCCGCCGTGGACGGCACCGTGGGCCGCGGCCCATGACGGCGCGTCCTGTTCGACGGGCGGCGGGGCGACGGCGGACGGCGGCCGATTGATGAGGTAGCGGTGATCGCAGCCGCTCTCCCACACATGGGAGCGGGTGCTCAGGGCGAGCGGAGTGCCGGTTCCGGTGCCGTCGCCGCCCTTGCCGCGGTCCGGGCTGCCCGTGGGCCCGGCACCGGTCTGCCGCCCGGATCCGGAGCCGGTCGGCCCCGCGCCGCGCCGCCCCTGCGCCTGCTCGTCGGACGCTCCCGGCCTGCCGTCGCCGTCCTTCTCGGCTCTTTCGTCCTTCTCGTCCTTCCCGGTCTTCTCAGCGCCGCGGGAGGCGACGGGCGCCCGGCGCGGGGCCGAGGCCGGGCGCGGGGCCGAGGCCGGTGGCGCGGCCGCGCGTGCGGCCGTGCGCCGTGCCGCGTTCGCGACGATCCAGCGGCGGTGCAGTTCGACCAGTTCCTCCGGGCTCGCCCCGCACAGCCGTGCCAGCCGTTCCACCGGCGCGTAGTCCGCGGGCACGGCGTCGCCGTTGCAGTAGCGGTGCAGCGTCGACGTACTCACATGCAGCCGTCCGGCCAGCGCTCCGTAGCTGCGGCCCGAACGTTCCTTCAGCCCGCGCAGACACGCCGCGAACCGCTCCACCTCTTCGCCCCCCACGGAGCCACCCCCATGTCCCTCGCCCCCATGGCCTGTTCCCCACAGCGTCCCGCGTCCCGCGGGCGCGTTCCAGGCCGTTGCCGTCCTCCCAAGTCAGCGTACGTGCAAGCGTTCCAGCGTCCCGGATCCCGCGCCGGCCGTTGCCGCCGCGTCCGGCGGCCGCACACGCTGGTGACGTACCGCCGCGACCGCTGCGGCGGACCCGAGAGACGGGGAACACCACATGCATCTGCGTAAGAACTCCCTTCGCGCCGCCGCCGTGGCGGGCGCGGTCGCCATGGCCACCGGAGCGGCCCTCGCGGTGACCGGCACCGCCCACGCCCAGGACCAGGCGCGGGCCGGGGGCCCGGCCGGAGACCGGGCCGGGCGCACGGCCCAGAGCCTCCCGGCGTTCCTGGTGCCCAAGGAGCTGCCGCCGCACCCCGGTTCCGACTGGTACGCGAGCGAGGTCACCAAGGGCCTGCTGGAGACCGCGCCGTTCTGCCTCGACAAGGCGCTGCCGAGCGCCGGTTCGTCGCACCGCACGTTCTGGACCGAGTACGACACCGGTGCCGCCCAGCTCGTGGTCAGGACCGGCAGCGCGGACGCGGCCAGGAAGCTGGCCGCCGCCGTCGAGAAGAAGGTCCGCGCCTGCGCGGCCGACTGGGAGCGGCAGCACCCGCAGGGCACGGCCGCGATGGGGGTACCGCCCATGCCCTTAAGGCTATGGGGGAGCGACTACGGCACACTCCCGGCCGAGGACGGCGCCCACGTGTACGGCGTCCACACCTCGTACCCGGACTCGGAGCCGGGCATCCACCTGTACGGGATCGGGCTGGACGGCCGCACCGTGACCGTCGTCAAGTGGGGCCAGATGGGTGACTTCGCCCACGCGCCGGTGGCCGACTTCAAGCACACGACGACCACCGCCGTGGTCAAGCTCCACGGCTGACCCACCCGCGCCGGACGGGGACCGGCGCCCTCGCCGGGCGGCCCCGTCCAACTCGCCTACCTCGTACGGGCCGGGGCGCTGATCGCCCCGGCCGCCGGGGGCGAACTGCGCGCCGCCGTCAGACGTCCCGCAGCAGCGTGGCCAGATCGTCGTCCAGGTGCATGTACCCGCCCTCGTCCCCCTCGGGGACGACGTCGTACGTGCGCTCCAGGAAGCGCCGCAGATCGGCGGTGTGGAACTGGACCAGCGCGATGCCCTCGGGAGCGTGGAACTCCAGAATCGTCCGCTCCTCGTCGCACGGCCACACGTGCACGTCACCGTTGCCCGCCGGGCCGCGCAGCCCGGCGGCGAGCAGCTCGCGGCCGAACGTCCACTGGACCTCCGAACCGTCCAGGGAGGCGGCCGGGGGGAAACCCACGTGGACGGCGAACGGATCCGTACGTGTGTAGCGAAGAGTCGCGGGGATGGCGCGGGCCTCCGGCGTGGACGCGATGAGGCGTGCCTGGACGGCTTGGTCGATGACGGTGGACATCGCCGGGCTCCCTAGCGATCGATGCGGACGATGCGGATCCTTGACCCTCTTGACCGGATAGACGTCCAGACGGTGGTAGCAGTGCATCCGAGGGTGACGTGACGTGCGTCACGGCCCTTTGATTCGGTGGATATGTGCGGCTTATGCCTATGAAATCCACACCGTTAGTCGGTGACCCGGCTGCGGTTCTTGTACGAAAGGCTCAGATAGTCGGGGTGACGGGCCATCCAGCCCGAGATGAAGGGGCACGCGGCCAGCACCTCCAGCCCCTCCGCCCGCGCCACGTCGAGCCCCGAGCGGGCGAGCGCCGAGCCGATGCCCTGGCCCTCGTACGCCGGGTACACCTCGGTGTGGACGAACGCGATCAGCCGAGGCGTGCGGATGTACTCGGCGAAGCCCGCGAGTTCGCCGCCGAGGCGGGCCTCGAAGCGCTGCGCCCGGGGCGCGTCGCTGACCGTGACTGTCATGCGGTACGTCTCCTCGCTCCCCCTGCCCACGATAGGAAGGGCGCCGAGCTCCCGCGATTCGGGGTGTGGCGGCACCGGGCGGCGCCGGGCGGCGCCGCCGACGGGCCCATGGACGGGGTCCGGCCGATGGGCTAGCTTCCAGCCCCATGAGGGGCATGGGGAACCTGATACGAGTGGTGTCCATTGGGCTGTTCGGGGCGGCGTTGATGGCGGCCGTCGGCGTACCGGCACACGCCGGACCCGCGCCGACCGGACCATCGATGCCTGGCAGCGCCGAGTCCGGCTCCGCGCGGGCGGGCTCCGCTCCTGGGGCTGCCGCGGCGGACGCCGAGGCCGCCGGATCCGGCCAGGCCGAGTCCGTACGGCAGCGGCCGGCACACGCCGGATGGCGGCTCAAGGACACCGGAACCGATGCCCGCTTCCGCGGGCTGGCCGCCGTCAGCCGGGACACGGCCTGGCTCGCGGGCTCCAAGGGCACCGTCCTGCGCACCACCGACGGCGGCCGCAGCTGGCGGGACGTCTCACCGCCGGGCGCGGGCGAGCTGGAGTTCCGCGACGTCGAGGCCTTCGGCGCCCGGCGGGCCGTCGTCCTGGCCATCGGCGAGGGCGAGGCCTCCCGGGTGCTCCGTACGGAAGACGGCGGCGCCACTTGGACGGAGAGCTTCCGCAACACCGATCCGCGTGCCTTCTACGACTGCGTGACCTTCTTCGACTCCCGGCACGGCATCGCGCTCAGCGACCCCGTGGACGGGAAGTACCGCATCCTGTCCACGGGCGACGGCGGCCGCAGCTGGCGGGTGCTGCCCTCGGACGGGATGCCCGCCGCCCAGCCGGGCGAGGCCGCGTTCGCCGCCAGCGGCCAGTGCCTGGTCAGCTCGGGCGGGCGGCACGCGTGGCTCGCCACCGGCGGTGCGGCCACCTCCCGGGTGCTGCACTCCGCCGACCGGGGCCGCACCTGGTCCGCGACGGACACGCCCGTACCAGCCGGCGACCCGGCGCGCGGCGTCTTCGCGCTCGCCTTCCGCGACTCCCGGCACGGCATCGCGGTCGGCGGCGACTACCGCGCCGGACAGTCCTCGCCGAACGCCGCCGCCGTCAGCGGCGACCGCGGCGCCACCTGGTCGGCGGCCGGACGCCCGCCGACCGCCTACCGGTCGGGCGTGGCCTGGCTGCCGCACACCGACTCGGTCGCGCTCGCCGTCGGCCCCACCGGCACCGACCTCACGACGGACGGCGGCCGCAGCTGGCGCACGGTCGACGACGGCTCGTACGACACGGTCGACTGCGCGCCGGACCTGGGCTGCTGGGCAGCGGGCGAGCGCGGCCGCGCGGCCCGCCTGGAGCCGTAGGGCGCGTACGGCGGGCCACGACGCCCGGGGCACCGAGGCCCGCCCCCGCCCGGGACACCGGACACGCCGGAGGCCCGCCCCGCCCGGGACACACCGGACCCGCCGGAGGCTCGTCCCCCCCGGCGGGGGCTACGCCTGCAGCTGCTCCCGGTAGTCGGCCAGCCCGGGCGCCGTCTTGGTCGCGATGAACTCCGTGATGCGGTACGCGCAGACGCCCGCCACCGTGAACGGGTCCGCCGCCGCGATCTTCTCGATCGCGGCGCGGCTCTCGGCGACCGCGAGGATCACCCCGCCGTCGCGCGGCTGCTTGCGGCCGGAGGCCAGGAAGACGCCCGCGGCGTACTGCTCGTCCAGCCAGGCGACGTGCTCTTCGAGCAGAGCGTCGACGCGCTCCATCGGGGCGGTGTAGGTCAGCTCAAGTACGAACATGGTTTCACCCTACGCGGGGGCCGTTCGAGTACCGTGAGCCCCATCATGACCATGCGTCCCACGAGAACCGAGCTGCTGCGCGACTGGCCCACCACCGAAGCGGAGGCGACCGCCGTCCAACTGCGGCTGCGGGCGCTCGTGGAGCGCGGCGAGGACGGGCCCGCCCCGGGCACGGGCGTCGTCGTCGGCGTGGATGTCGCCTACGACGACGAGCGCGACACCGTCGCGGCCGCCGCCGTCGCCCTGGACGGCCGCACCCTGGAGGTGCTGGAGGAGGCCACGGCCGTCGGCCGGGTCTCCTTCCCCTACGTGCCGGGGCTGCTGGCGTTCCGTGAGATCCCCACCGTCCTCGACGCGCTGGACCGGCTCACCCGCACCCCGGACCTCGTGGTGTGCGACGGCTACGGGCTGGCCCACCCGCGCCGCTTCGGGCTCGCCAGCCACCTGGGCGTCCTCACCGGCCTGCCCACCGCGGGCGTCGCGAAGAACCCCTTCACCTTCGGCTTCACGGACCCCGGCGCCCGGCGCGGTGACTGGTCGCCGCTGCTGGACGGCGCCGAGGAGGTCGGCCGGGCGCTGCGCACCCGGGACGGCGTCAAGCCGGTGTTCGTCTCCGTCGGGCACCGCGTGGGCCTGCCGGCCGCCTGCGCGTGGACGCTGCACCTGGCGCCCGCGTACCGGCTGCCGGAGACCACCCGGCGCGCCGACGCGCTCTGCCGCGAGGCGCTGGCGCGCCAGCCGAGGTGACGGGGCGGGGCGGCGGTGCCTCGCGGCGACGGCAGGTCAAGGGCCGTCGGACCGACCGCCCTTGACCTTGATCAGCTGTCACCTGGACGTCACCCGATGCGGCGCGACTCCAGCAGGAAGCAGCCGAACTCGACGAACCGTACGTGCACCGCCGCCACCTGCGGATCCGCGTACATCTCGGCAAGCGTCTCGTCGACGGTCACCGTGTCACCGTCGAGCAGCCGCCCGCCGAGGATCCTCCCCTCCGCGGAGTACGCGCGGAGCACCCTCCGGTCGCCGTGCATCACCTCGGGAAAGCGGTCGCCCGCCCAGCCGTCGCAGCCGGCGGGGTGGATGAAGACCGGGCCGACCTCGACGTACGGCCCCGGTCGGGCACCGGTCTCGCGCGCCCAGCGGCGCAGCGGGGCGTAGGAGACCAGTGCGATCTTCTCGCCCGGAGTGCCGCGGCGCAGGCAGCAGCGCAGCGGGGCGCCGCCCTCCTCGTCCACGTACGGCTGCGGCGCGTTGCCCGCGTCGTCCCGTTCGCGCAACTGCTCCAGCACGGCGGGCGCGATGGCCCGGATCTCGTAGTCGTTGTCGCTCATGTGCCCATCGTGGGGGCGGGGGCGGCCCGATGCTGGCGGCATTCGGACGACGATCTTTCCCCACCTCGTTCGAGCGCCAAGGGGGGCAGCGCACGGACGGGGCCGTGCAGCCACTCCGTCAGAAGGAGCGGACGTAGATCTTGGCGCCCGAGTGGAAACGAGCGGTCAGCCCGTGATGACCGGGTCGAGCATCGTCGCGGCGTGACCACAGTTCGAGGGAGCACAGCTCCCGGTTCCCACTGGACGACAGCAGCGACGCCAGCCACAGTTCCGCGTCTGCGGCCGACGGGCTACCGGAGATCTGAGGACACTCGATCGGCGCCATGGGGTCACCTTCGACAGGTGTTTCCGGCACGCTGTGCTTATCCCCGGGCGCCAACTCCGCGATGACCTGCCACCGGACCTCGGTACCGCCGAGCTTCACCGACAGGCCGAACGGATGCTTGGTGTCACCCGCCTCGGCGAGCGTCGACACCACGCCTGCGGCTGGGGCGTTCTTCGCAAGGTCCAGGGCGAAGTCCTGGAAGCGCTGCGGTCGCACTGATGGTTGTTCCTTCCTTGGATGCCAGGCCCCTGGCGCAGCGGCTGGTACAGAGCATGTGGAAACCCCGCCCGGGGTGTGGCCGGGCGGGCGGTTGCGGGATCAGCGCAGGCGGTTGCGTTCGCGCGTGCAGTGATCGCAGACGTACCGGGAGCGGAGCACCAGCCGCATGGCCGCCGAGTCCTTGTGGACCGGGCAGAGCCAGGAAAGCTCCGTGGCCTCCGGCAAGTCGTGCTTGAGGAACCGCCGGAGCGTGGCGCGTACGCCGCCGTCTTCGGGGGTGTTGCTACTCGTCATCTCCTCAAGGGATCCGTCCGGGACGTCTGGAACCTTCTGATCCTCACCTCCGGCCAGCGTAAGAACTACGCCGAAGCCGTCGCCGGAGCAGAGGTGATGAAGCGCTCCTCCATCGCCCGGAGAGACCCGTTGTACGCGTCTTTCGGGCACATCCGGAACGCCATCGGACTTGCGCGCCTCCGGCATCGCTCAGAAGCTCTGCGAGCCCTCGGTGACGCGGAGCGGGCCTTCGCGCGTAGCGCCGACGCGCAAGGTCCAGAGTGGGTCAAGTTCAACGACGCCAGCGAGATGCACGCTCTGTCCTCGTTCGTGTGGTCGGCACTGGGTGATCACAGACAGGCGGAGTGCTGCCTACATCGCACGCTCGCTGCCATCCCTGCCGCCATGGTCCGCAACAGGGCTCTGTACACCGCGCATCTGTCGCTGGCCCAAGCCAGGCAAGGAGACCTGGAGTTGGCCTCTGCGGCAGGCAGACAGGCTCACGCATTACTGCCGCCCTCTTCCGGTTCGAGGAGACTCGCCCACACTCTGGCCGCGACACGAAAGGTGATCGTAGCCTCAGGCACAAAGAGCCCCGAAGCCGTCGAGTGGATCGAGGAATCCCGTCAATGGATCTGAAGCGCTACACATATGCCGATGCGCGGAACGTCAGGTCCCTGCTGCTGGACATCCACGACGAGGTGTACGCGAACGATCCGAACCCGTTTCACTCGCGCGAACGCTTCTCATACTTCGTCGAGCTGTGGTCCTCGCGTGAGAACTGGCAGTGTGTAACGGGTTGGGAAGAGGGCGGCCCCGTCGGGTATGCATACGGCTCCATGCTCAAGCCGGGTGGGTGGTGGAAGGGGCACCAGCGACCAGCCAGCACCAAGGGCTCCGTCTTCGCGCTGTCAGAATTGATGGTGGTTCCTCAATGGCGCGGTACAGGTCGGGCAAAGCAGATTCATGACGCACTGCTCGAATCAGTCGAATCCGATGTCGTAACGCTCCAAGTGGAGTCCACCAACCCAAAGGCTCAATCTCTATATGAAAGTTGGAAGTACTACAAGGTGGGCGAAGCGAAGCCGTCAGACGACTCGCCGCTATACGCCGTCATGGCCAAGAAGCTGAAGCACGGCTGAGCACCTGGGTCCGGGCGACCGGGCGACCGGGGAAACGGACGAGACGCCCCGGGTCACGGGGACGGGCGAGGCGGGGAGACCGTGCGGAAGACCAGCCCCGCCCGCATCAGCCGTTCCGTCAACGCCTCGCCCATCGCCGCCGCCGTCGTGACCTGGCCCGCCGTCTCCGGCAGGTCGTCGAACGCCAGGCAGAGCGCGGACTCGGCGATCATCTTCGCCGTCTCCTCGTAGCCCGGATCGCCGCCGGACACCTCGGTGACCACCCGGTGGCCGCCGCCCTCGCCCGCGAAGCGGACCGCGAACCAGCTCTTCGCGCGCCGTTCGGCGTCCGGGCCCTCGCCGGGCTGGAGCCGCCCGGACAGCCAGCGGCGGGCCGGTGGGAGCTGGGCGGCGGCGAACAGCGCGCCGAAACCGGCGGCGCCCCCGACGAGGACGGGCAGCCGGTCGACCACCATGTGGGCCCGGTAGCGGAAGTCCGGGCCGTAGCGGTCCAGGGCGGCGGCGGACCGGCCCACGGTCTGCGGGTCTATGGTCGGCATCGGCGCGGCCCAGGCGCCCAGGTCCCGGCGCCGGTGCAATCGTCCCGGGCCCGCCGAGATCGTCCGGTCGGTGGGGCGGGGTTCGGCCCGCCGCCTCGCCGCGGCGGTGCGGACCATGCCGACCGGGCGGGAGAGGGCCGTCATGGCGGAGGCCAGGGTGCCGCCGGATATGGTGCCGCTGCCGCGTACGAAGCCCTCGACGCGCAGCGGCACTCCCTCGGGCAGCCGCGCCACCGTGTAGTGGACGCCGAGGTCCTGGGGGATCGCGTCGAAGCCGCAGGAGTGCACGATCCGGGCGCCCGTCGACCGGGCGAGCGCGTGGTGCCGCAGATACATCAGATCGACGAACTCCGGCTCACCCGTGAGATCCGCGTAGTCCGTCCCGGCCTCGGCGCAGGCGGCCACCAGCGGCTCGCCGTAGGTCAGGTAGGGGCCGACGGTGGTGGCCACGACATGCGTGTCGGCGGCGATCGCGCGCAGCGACGCCGGATCGGTGCTGTCGGCGTGCAGCAGCGCGAGACCGGAGAGCTTCGGGTCGACCGCCGCCAGCCGGTCCCGCAGCCGCCTCAGCTTCTCCTGGTCGCGGCCCGCCAGCGCCCAGCGAGCTTCGGCGGGGGCGTGCGCCGCCAGATACGCCGCCGTGAGCTCGCCCGCGAACCCCGTCGCGCCGAACAGCACGACGTCGTACGCCCGTTGTGTCCTGGTCTCCCGCCGCCGCATCCCGGGTTCCTCTCGTCCGTTCGCCCTGCCCCCGAGGACTCGACCCTACGAAGCCGCCGATTTTCGGGTCAACACGTCGATCGGCACGCCCCACCGGCGCGCTGTGAGGGCTTGACAGCCTGTGTCGCCTCGGACACATTGCGGACACATAGGATGTCCCATGTCCGGTTTGATCTCGTCGCAAGCCAGAAAGCTGGACTCCGATGCGCCTTCCGGTTCCGCTCACGGGCGTCGTCCCGCCGCTGTGCACTCCGCTGACCCCCGCGGGTGACGTCGACACCCGATCGCTGACGGTCCTGGTGGAACGGCTCGTCGCGGCCGGGGTGAGCGGGCTGTTCGCCCTCGGCTCCAGCGGTGAGGCCGCCTATCTGACCGACGGCCGGCGGCGCACCGTGCTGACGACGGTGTGCGCAGCAGCGGGCGGGCGGGTGCCGGTGCTCGCCGGGGCGATCGACATGTCGACAGCGCGGGTGCTGGACCATGCCAGGGCCGCGGCACAGGCGGGCGCGGACGCGCTGGTGGCCACCGCCCCCTTCTACACCCGCACCCACCCGGCGGAGATCGCCGACCACTTCCGGCGGGTCCGGGACGGGGCGGGCCTGCCGCTCTTCGCGTACGACATGCCCGCCTCGGTGCACACCAAGCTGACCCCCGGCGTACTGCTGCCACTGGCCGAGGACGGCACGCTCGCCGGGCTCAAGGACAGCAGCGGTGACGACGGGGCGCTGCGCCGGCTGCTGGTGGAGCTGCGCCGCCGCGGCCTGCACCGGTCCTTCTCGGTGCTGACCGGCTCCGAACTCGCCGTGGACGGCGCGCTGCTGGCGGGCGCGCACGGCGTCGTCCCGGGGCTGGGCAACGTCGATCCCGAGGGCTATGTGCGGCTGTACGAGCACGCCCGCGCGGGCCGCTGGCGCGAGGCCGCCGCCGAACAGGACCGGCTCGCCGCCCTGTTCGCGCTCACCGAGACCGGCGACCCGGCGCGCATGGGTGGCAGCTCCTCGGCCCTGGGCGGGTTCAAGGCCGCGCTGCGCCTGCTCGGCGTGATCGACTGCCCGGCCACCGCCGCCCCTCAACTCCCGCTCGGCGACGCCGAGCACGCGATCGTACGCCGACTCCTCCGGGACGGGGGGCTGTTGCGATGACGGGAGCCGACGCGGCGGCGCCCCCGCCCGCCGCGCCGCGGCCGCGCCCGGCGCGCTGGTACCGCGAGGTGTCCGGCGGCCAGTGGAAGGCGATGTTCGCCGCCTGGGTCGGCTATCTGCTGGACGGCTTCGACTTCGTCCTCATCACGCTCGTCCTCACCGAGATCGCCGACGAGTTCCACCTCAGCGCGGCGGCCGCGGCGAGCCTGGTCTCCGGGGCCTTCGTCACCCGCTGGCTGGGCGGCGCGCTGCTCGGCGCGATGGGCGACCGCCACGGCCGCAAGCCCGCCATGATCGCCAGCATCCTGCTCTACTCGCTCGGCACCTTCGCCTGCGGCTTCGCCTGGGACTACACCAGCCTCTTCGCCGCCCGGCTGCTGATCGGCATGGGCATGGCCGGGGAGTACAGCGCCAGCGTCACCTATGTCCTGGAGAGCTGGCCGGCCCGGCTGCGCAACCGCGCCTCCGGGTTTCTGATCTCGGGCTACGCGGGCGGCACGATCCTGGCCGCCGAGCTGTACAAGTGGGTCGTACCGGCCTGGGGCTGGCGGTGGATGTTCTGGATCGGCGTCGCTCCGGTGCTCGTCGCCCTGTGGGTGCGGCGCGCCCTGCCGGAGGCGACGGACTGGAGCGCGGAGGTGGCCGGGCGCGGGGCGCCCCCGAATCCCTTCCGGCCGCTGTTCCGCGGGCGGGTGCGCGGCTGCGTCAACACCGTGCTCGCCGCGGCCGCGACCGTCGCGCTGTTCTGCGTCTTCACCCCGGTGGGGGAGGGGCTGGTGTGGCCGCTGGCGTTGCTGGCGGCGGCCTGTCTGGTGGGCTTCGCCGTACAGCTGGGCGGCCGCCGCTGGGTGCTGCATGTCGCGCTGACGTGCACCGTCTTCTGTGCTTTTCTCGCCAGCTGGCCGATCCAGGCGCTGCTGCCCACGTATCTCAAGACCGAGCTGGGCTACGCACCCTCCGAGGTCACCGACGTGATGTTCTACGCCGGGTTCGGAACGATGGCCGGCTGCTGGCTCGCCGGGTTCGTCGGCGACTGGATCGGCACCCGGCGGGCGTACGCCTGCACCCTGCTGGCCTCGCTCGCCTTCGTCTTCCCCGTCTTCGCCGTCCAGGACTCGCTGGTGGGCCTCGGTGTCCTGCTGTTCTTCCTGCTCGCGCTGGGCCAGGGCATCTCCGGCATCCTGCCCAAGTACATCGCGGGCCACTTCCCGATCGAGAACCGGGCCGCGTCGCTGGGTTTCGTCTACAACACCGGGGCGCTGGGCGGCGCGGTCGCGCCCGTGCTCGGCGCCCATATGGCCGAGAGCATGCCGCTGGGCCGGGCGCTGGCGGTGCTCACCTTCGGACTGACCCTGGTGGTGATCGTGCTCGTCGGCGGGGACGTACCGCGGCGACTCGCCCGGCTCACCGGCCGGGACGCCATGGCTTCGTCAGCAACCCTTGTGGAAACTGGAACACGTTCTTAGCATCAACGGTGTTACAGCAACGGTGTCACAATGGCTGGGGGCCGGATGACGGAGGCGGAAGCGGAGGCGACGCCGACACCGCGCGGCCCGCTGGCCGGAGTGCGCGTGGTGGAACTGGCGGGGATCGGCCCGGGACCGTTCGCCGCCATGCTCCTGGCCGACCTCGGCGCGGACGTCGTACGGATCGACCGGCCCGGCGGCGCGGGACTGCGGATCGACCCGGACCACGACATCACCAACCGCAACAAACGCTCGGTGCTGCTGGACCTGAAGGCCCCCGGCGGCGTGGCGGCCGTCCTCGACCTGGCCGAGCGGGCCGACGTCCTCATCGAGGGCAACCGGCCCGGCGTCGCCGAGCGGCTCGGGATCGGCCCGGACGCCTGCCTGGCGCGCAATCCGCGGCTGGTCTACGGCCGGATGACCGGCTGGGGCCAGGACGGGCCGCTCGCCGGCACCGCCGGGCACGACATCGGCTACATCGCCATCACCGGCGCCCTGTCCATGATCGGCGCGGCCGCCGACCAGCCGCCCGCCGTCCCCGCCAACCTGCTCGGCGACTACGCGGGCGGCTCGCTCTACCTGGTCATCGGCGTCCTCGCCGCGCTCCAGCACGCCCGTACCACCGGCACGGGACAGGTCGTCGACGCGGCGATCGTCGACGGCACCGCCCACCTGACCGCCATGATCCACGGGATGATGGCGGCCGGCGGCTGGCAGGACCGGCGCGGCGCCAACCTGCTCGACGGCGGCGCCCCGTTCTACGGCACGTACGAGACCGCCGACGGCGGCTACATGGCGGTCGGCGCGCTGGAGCGCAAGTTCTACGCCGAGTTCATCGACCTGCTGGGGATCGCGGACCAGGTGCCCGCCCGCGACGACTTCGCGCGCTGGGGCGAGCTGCGCGCCGCCGTCGCCGCCCGCTTCCGGACCCGTACCCGCGCCGAGTGGGCGGAGGTCTTCGAGGGCTCGGACGCCTGCGTCGCGCCCGTACTCTCGCTGCGCGAGGCCCCCGGCCACCCGCACCTCGCCGCCCGCGGCACCTTCGTGGCGCACGCGGGGATCACCCAGCCCGCCCCCGCACCGCGCTTCTCCGCCACGCCCGGCGCGGTGCACCGGCCTCCCGCCCGGCCCGGCGCGGACGCCGCGGAGGTGGCCGCCGACTGGGGCGTGCCGGGCCTGCCCCCGTACGAGCCTGCCAAGGAGAGCGAGCAATGAAGCGCGACATCTTCACCGCGGAGCACGACGCCTTCCGTGAGACCGTCCGCACCTTCCTGGCCAAGGAGGTGCTGCCGCACCACGAGCGGTGGGAGAAGGACGGCATCGTGGACCGCGAGGCGTGGCGCGCCGCCGGCCGCCAGGGTCTGCTGGGCACCGCCGTCCCCGAGGAGTTCGGCGGCGGCGGGAGCGACGACTTCCGCTACGCCGCCGTGCTCTCCGAGGAGTTCGCGCGCGCCGGGGCCAGCGGGCTGGCCCTCGCGCTGCACAACGACATCATCGGCCCATACTTCATCTCGCTCGCCACCGAGGAGCAGAAGCGGCGCTGGCTGCCCGGCTTCTGCTCGGGCGAGATCGTCACCGCGATCGCCATGACCGAGCCCGGCGCGGGCTCCGACCTCCAGGGGATCCGCACCACCGCCGAGGACCGCGGCGACCACTGGCTGCTCAACGGCTCCAAGACCTTCATCTCCAACGGCATCCACGCCGACCTGGTGATCGTCGTGGCCAAGACCACCCCGGAGGGCGGCGCCAAGGGCCTGAGCCTGCTCGTTGTGGAGCGCGGCACAGCCGGGTTCGAGCGCGGCCGCAACCTCGACAAGATCGGCCAGAAGGCGCAGGACACCGCCGAGCTCTTCTTCAACGACGTCCGCGTCCCCAAGGAGAACCTGCTCGGCGAGCTCAACGGCGGCTTCGTCCATCTGATGAACAACCTCGCCCAGGAACGGCTGTCGATCGCGGTCAGCGCCATCGCCGGGGCCGAGCGGCTGCTGGAGATCACCACCGCGTACGTCAAGGAGCGCGAGGCGTTCGGCAGGCCGCTGGCCAAGCTCCAGCACATCAGGTTCCAGATCGCGGAGATGGCCACCGAGTGCGCCGTCACCCGCACCTTCCTGGACCGGTGCATCGTGGAGCACTCGGCGGGCGCGCTGGACGCCGTACACGCCTCGATGGCCAAGTGGTGGGCCACCGAACTGCACAACCGGGTCGCGGACCGCTGCCTGCAACTGCACGGCGGCTACGGCTACATGGCGGAGTACCCCGTCGCCCGAGCCTTCACCGACGGCCGGATCCAGACCATCTACGGCGGCACCACCGAGATCATGAAGGAGATCATCGGCCGCTCGCTGCTGTCCTGACCTCCTCCTTCCCCGGACCTGTGTGTCGAAAGGCTGACCGTGACCCCCGAAGCGTACGTATACGACGCCATCCGCACCCCGCGCGGGCGCGGCAAGGCCAATGGCTCCCTGCACGGAACCAAACCCATCGACCTGGTCGTGGGCCTGATCCACGAGATCGGGCGGCGGCTCCCGGACCTCGACCCGGCCGCCATCGACGACATCGTGCTCGGCGTCGTCAGCCCCCTCGGCGACCAGGGCTCGGACATCGCCAAGGTCGCGGCCATCGCCGCGGGGCTCCCCGACACCGTCGCGGGCGTCCAGGAGAACCGCTTCTGCGCCTCCGGTCTCGAGGCGGTCAACCTGGCCGCGGCCAAGGTGCGTTCCGGCTGGGAGGACCTGATCCTGGCGGGCGGCGTCGAGTCGATGTCGCGGGTGCGGATGGGCTCCGACGGCGGCGCCTGGTTCGCCGACCCGATGACCGCCTACGAGACCGGATTCGTCCCCCAGGGCATCGGCGCCGACCTGATCGCCACCGTCGAGGGGTTCTCCCGGACGGACGTCGACACCTTCGCCGCGCTGTCCCAGGAGCGGGCCGCCGAGGCGTGGAAGGACGGGCGGTTCGAACGGTCCGTCGTACCCGTCCGCGACCGCAACGGCCTGGTCGTCCTCGACCGCGACGAGCACATCCGGCCCGGCACCACCGCCGAGACCCTGGCCTCCCTCAAGCCGTCGTTCGCCGCGATCGGCGAGGCCGGTGGCTTCGACGCCGTCGCGCTCCAGAAGTACCACTGGGTCGAGGCCATCGACCACGTCCACCACGCCGGCAACTCCTCCGGCATGGTCGACGGCGCGGCACTGGTCGCCATCGGCAGCGCAGAGGCCGGGGCCCGCTTCGGGCTCACCCCCCGCGCCCGGATCGTCTCCGCCGCCGTCTCCGGGGCCGACCCCACGATCATGCTGACCGGACCCGCCCCCGCCTGCCGCAAAGCCCTGGCCAAGGCCGGGCTGACCATCGACGACATCGACCTGGTCGAGATCAACGAGGCGTTCGCCGCCGTCGTGCTGCGCTTCGTCAAGGACATGGGGCTGAGCCTGGACAAGGTCAACGTCAACGGCGGAGCGATCGCCATGGGCCACCCGCTGGGCGCCACCGGCGCGATGCTCGTGGGCACGCTCGTCGACGAACTGGAGCGCCAGGACAAGCGGTTCGGCCTGGTGACCCTGTGCGTCGGCGGCGGCATGGGCATCGCGACCGTCATCGAACGTCTCTGACCGTCCCTTCCTTTACGGAGCACCAGAACATGAGCGAAGCACCGGCCATCCGCTGGGAACAGGACGAGACCGGCGTCGTCACCCTCGTCCTGGACGACCCCGGCCAGTCGGCCAACACCATGAACGCCGCGTTCAAGGCCTCCCTCGCCGCCGTCGCCGACCGCGCCGAGGCGGAGCGCGAGACCATCCGCGGCATCATCGTCACCTCCGCCAAGAAGACGTTCTTCGCGGGCGGCGACCTCAAGGACATGATCAGGATCGGGCCCGCCGACGCCCAGCAGGCGTTCGACACGGGCATGGACATCAAGCGCGACCTGCGCCGCATCGAGACGCTCGGCAAGCCGGTGGTGGCCGCCATCAACGGCGCCGCGCTCGGCGGCGGTTACGAGATCGCCCTCGCCTGCCACCACCGCGTCGCCCTGGACGCGCCCGGCTCGAAGCTCGGCCTGCCCGAGGTCACCCTCGGACTGCTCCCCGCCGGGGGCGGCGTGACCCGTGCCGTACGGCTGCTCGGCATCACCGACGCGCTGCTCAAGGTGCTGCTCCAGGGCACCCAGTACCCGCCGCGCCGCGCCCTCGCCGAAGGGCTGGTGCACGAGGTCGCCGAGTCGCGGGAGGAGATGCTCGCCAAGGCGCGCGCCTTCATCGACGCGCACCCGGAGTCCCGGCAGCCGTGGGACGAGAAGGGCTACAAGATCCCCGGCGGCACCCCGGCGCACCCGAAGTTCGCGGCCAACCTGCCGGCCTTCCCCGCCACCTTGCGCAAGCAGCTGGCCGGGGCGCCCTACCCGGCGCCCCGCAACATCCTGGCGGCCGCTGTCGAGGGCTCCCAGGTGGACTTCGAGACCGCGCAGGTCATCGAGGCCCGCTACTTCACCGAGCTGGTGACCGGCCAGATCGCCAAGAACATGATCCAGGCGTTCTTCTTCGACCTCCAGGCGGTCAACGCCGGCCGCAGCAGGCCGCGCGGTGTCGAGCCGCGCGAGGTGCGCAGGGTCGCCGTGCTGGGCGCCGGCATGATGGGCGCCGGCATCGCCTACTCCTGCGCCAAGGCCGGTATCGAGGTGGTCCTGAAGGACGTCTCCGCCGAGGCGGCCGCCAAGGGCAAGGCGTACTCCGAGGGGCTGCTGGCCAAGGCGCTCGCCAAGGGCCGCACCACCGAGGCGAAGCGCGACGAGCTGCTGGCCCGGATCACCCCGACCGCCGACGTGGCCGACCTGGCGGGCTGCGACGCCGTCATCGAGGCGGTCTTCGAGGACCCCGCGCTCAAGCACAAGGTGTTCCAGGAGATCGAGGGGGTCGTCGCGCCGGACGCCCTGCTGTGCTCCAACACCTCCACCCTGCCGATCACCGCGCTCGCCGAAGGCGTCGAGCGGCAGGCCGACTTCATCGGGCTGCACTTCTTCTCGCCCGTCGACAAGATGCCGCTGGTGGAGATCATCAAGGGCGAGCGGACCGGCGAGGAGGCGCTGGCCCGCGCCTTCGACCTGGTGCGGCGGATCCGCAAGACCCCGATCGTCGTCAACGACTCGCGCGGCTTCTTCACCTCCCGCGTCATCGGCCAGTTCATCAACGAGGGCGTGGCGATGGTGGGGGAGGGCCTCGACCCCGTCTCCGTGGAGCAGGCCGCCGCCCAGGCCGGCTACCCCGCCAAGGTGCTGTCCCTGATGGACGAGCTGACCCTCACCCTGCCGCGCAGGATCCGCGACGAGACGCGGCGCGCCGTGGCGGAGGCGGGCGGCAGCTGGTCGCAGCACCCGGCGGACGCCGTGATCGACCGGATGGTCGACGAGTTCGGGCGGCCGGGCCGCGCCGGCGGCGCGGGCTTCTACGAGTACGGCGCGGACGGCCGGCGGACCCGGCTGTGGCCGGGACTGCGCGAGCACTTCACCACGACCGGCGCGGCGATCCCGTTCCCGGACATGGTGGACCGGATGCTCTTCGCCGAGGCCCTCGACTCGGTACGGTGCCTGGAGGAGGGCGTGCTCACCTCCGTCGCCGACGCCAACATCGGCTCCATCCTGGGCATCGGCTTCCCCGGTTGGACCGGCGGTGTGCTCCAGTACATCAATGGTTACGACGGCGGGCTGCCGGGCTTCGTGGCCCGCGCCCGCGAACTCCAGGCGGCGTACGGAGACCGGTTCGCGCCGCCGGCGCTGCTGCTGGAGAAGGCCGAGCGGGGCGAGACGTTCCACGACTGAGCCGCCGCAGTCAGCACGCAGGTGGCCGCGGGCCTGGTTCAGCCCTCGCCGAACCAGGCCCGCAGCTCCTCCTTCATCGACCGCTGGAAGGCGATCACCAGCGCCTGCACGACCAGCGGGTGCATATGGGCGGAGAGCGCCTTGATGGCCTCCACCTCCTCGCCCGACACCTCGTCGCGGAAGAGCCGGCTCAGCTCGCGCGCCGCCGACCGGGTGTGCTCCTGCACCACCGCGTGCGCGGCCAGGATCGACTCCAGCGCGATCGGCACGTCCAGCAACCGGACCCCCAGGTGCAGGGTCGCCGGGTCGATGCGGAAGACGTCCGGGGCGTCGGTGCGCTCCAGCATGCCCATCGCCGCCAGCCGGTCGACGTCCTCGTCCGCCAGCTCCCGCCCGGCCCGCCGCGCGAGCTGCTCGCGGGTCGCCTCCTGCGGCGTCTGCGGCGCCCACGAGGCGACCAGCGCCCGGTGGATGGCCAGGTCGTCGGCGCTCAGATCCGCGGGCAGCCGGTTCAGATAGCGCTCGATGGCGGCCAGGGTCATCCCGTGGTGCTGGAGCTCCTCGATCAGCGCCAGCCGGGACAGGTGCTCGGGCCCGTACCGGCCCACGCGGCGGGGGCCGATCTCGGGCGGCGGCAGCAGCCCCCGGGTGCTGTAGAAGCGCACCGTGCGGACGGTCACCCCGGCCCGGGCGGCCAGCTCGTCGACGGTGAGGGGCGTCGGTTCCCCGGTCTCCGCGCTCATCGGCCGCGCCTCACTCTCCGCTCTGCTCCCGATGGTCCAACAGTATTGCTGTCTCACCGGCGCTGCGAAAGTCCTGGTCAACGAGATACCTGCCGCGACGGGCCGCCGGCGATAGCCTCGGTCGGCATGGCGGAACCCCTCTACTACGTCGACCGCTCCGACATTCGCGAGGGCAGGCTCGCGGAGGTCAGGAACGGGATGCGCGACCTGGCCGCGTTCGTCGAGTCGCGCGAGCCGCGGCTGATCGCGTATCACTTCTTCATCGACGAGTCGGGGGCCACGATGACCGTGGTGGCCGTCCATCCCGACTCAGCGTCGATGGAGCTCCACCTGGAGCTCGGCGGACCGAGGTTCCGCGCGTTCGCCGCGCTGATCCGCATGAGAGCCATCGACGTCTACGGCCGGCCGAGCCCGGCGGTCGTGGACCGGCTCCGGCAGAAGGCCGAGATGCTCGGCGGGGGCACCGTCACCCTCCACACGCCGCAGGCGGGCTTCAGCCGATGGCAGGCGCGCCGGGACACCGCCTGAGGAACGGGAAGCGGGACAATGCGGCTATGGGGTACCACACGCCCGGCGGGCCCGTATGGCGCTACTTCGGGGACCTTCGCTGCATGCTCGTCGCCTCCGAGCTGCTGGTCATGCAGGTCGCCCACCCCGTCGTCGGCGCCGGGGTGGAGCAGTACTCCGCCTTCCGTACCCAGCCCTGGCGGCGGCTGTGGGAGACGCTGCTGTCGCTGAACACGGTGATCTACGGCGGGCCGCGGGCCGCCGAGGCCGAGACGGCACGGCTGCGCGCCCTGCACGCGGGCTTCACCGGCACCGACGCCCGCGGCCGGCCCTACCGCGCGCTCGACCCCGAGGCGTACCACTGGGTGCACGCCACCCTCGTCATGGGAGCGGTCGAGGCCCACGAGCGCTTCGGCAGACCGTTCGGGCCCGCGCTCACCGAGGCGTACTACCGGGAGATGCGGGCGGTCGGGCGGCTGTGGGGGCTGGCCGAGCGGGACATGCCGGCGGACTGGGCCGCGTTCCGCGCGTACTACGACGACATGGTGGACCGGCGACTGGAGCTGAACCGCTCCGTCCAGGACCTGCTGGAAGTGCTCCGGCACCCCGCGAAGCCACCCGTGCGGTGGGTCCCGGCCGCGCTGTGGAGGCCCGTGGCCGACGCCATGGGCCGCGGCACGCTGCTGGTCACCATCGGGCTGCTGCCCGCACCGCTGCGCGAGCGCTTCGGGCTGGCCTGGACGCCGCGCCAGGAGCGGGCGCTGCGGCGGTTCGCGCGGGCGGTCCGGGTGGGCATGGCGGCGGTGCCGCCGCCCCTGCGGATCGCGCACGCGCGGGGGCTGGCGAGGTGGAACACGCGGCGGCGCGCGCCACGGTGCGGTGACGGGACGGGGAAAACCCGTCGGTGACCGGCAGACGGCGACCGGTCACCGGCGGGCTCAGGGGCGGCGGCTCAGGGCCGAGCCGCCGCTCCGCCCGGGCTCGTGCCCGTGGTCGGACTAGTGCCCGTGGTCGTGCTCGTGCCCGTGGTCGTGAACGGTGTTCGTGGCCTGGATCTTCTGCCACGACTTCGGGGCGGCGGGCTTGCCCTTCTGAGCGATGGCCGCCTGCCGGGCGGCGGGCGCGGCCGGCTTCGACGGGGTGAACAGCCAGGTGTCGAAGAGCGCCGACAGCTCCTTGCCGGTGGCCTTCTCGGCGAACGCCACGAAGTCCTGGACGGAGCCGTTGCCGTACCGGTTCGCGGTCGGCCAGTCCTTGAGCAGCGCGAAGAAGGCCTTGTCCCCTATCTCGTTGCGCAGCGCCTGGAGCGCGAGCGCGCCACGGTCGTACACGGCGATGTGGAACTGGTTGTCCGCGCCCGGGTCGCCCGGCTTGACCGTCCAGAAGGGGTCGTCGGCCGCGTACTTGGCGTACGTGAAGTCGGCCACCTCCTGCGCGGTGCCCTCACCCTCCTTCTCCGACCACAGCCACTGGGCGTAGCGGGCGAAGCCCTCGTTCACCCAGATGTCGCGCCAGTCCTTGACGGAGACGCTGTCGCCGTACCACTGGTGGGCCAGCTCATGGACGACGAGGGAGGCGTTCGCGCCGCTGCTGAACCCCTTCGGGCTGTAGAACACCCGGGTCTGGGTCTCCAGCGCGAAGCTGGTCGGCACGTTCGGCACATAGCCGCCGAGCGCGGTGAACGGATACGGGCCGAACACCTCGCTCAGCCAGTCGGCGATCTCGCCCGTCCGCTCCACGCTGGCCCGCGCCGCGCCCGCGTTGTCGCCGAGGTCCTTGCTGTAGGCGTTGATGACGGGCAGCCCGTTGGCGGTGGTGTCGGTGGTGATGTCGAACTTGCCCACCGCGAGCGTCGCCAGATAGCTGGCCTGCGGCTTGCTGGACCGCCAGTTGTACCGGGTCCAGCCGCCCGCCTGCGGAGACGTCGACTGCAACGTGCCGTTGCTGATCGCCTGGGTGCCCTCGGGCACCAGGACCGAGACGTCGTACGTGGCCTTGTCCAGCGGGTGGTCGTTGCTCGGGAACCACCAGGCGGCCCCTTCCGGCTCCTGGGCCGCCACGGCCCCGTCCGGAGTGCGCTGCCAGGCGGTGAACCCGTCGATCAGCACCGTCGACGGCGTTCCGCTGTAGCGGACGACCACGGTGAACGGTTTGCCCGCGTCCAACTGGGTGGCCGGGGTGATCTCCAGCTCATGGCTGCCGGTCTTCTTGAAGTTCGCCTTCTTGCCGCCCACCAGCACCGAGCTCACACCGAGCGCGAAGTCCAGGTTGAAGCGCGACAGGTCCTGCGTGGCGGAAGCCACGATCGTCGCGGTGCCCTCCAACCGGTCGGTCTTCGGCTGGTACTTCAGCCGCAGGTTGTAGTGGGAGACGTCGTAGCCGCCGTTTCCGGAGGCCGGGTAATAGGAGTCCCCGATGCCCGGTGCACCCGGGCCCGGCTCGGCCGCCGATGCCGGGATCACCAGCAGCAGGCTGGCCACGGCCGCCGTCGGGACGATGAGTCTGTGACGCACGAGTCCTCCAACTCGTAGGGGAGAACGATCACTCGGACTCTATGTACCCATTGGGGGCCATGGTGTCCATGGGGCGAGGCTGTCATGTGTTCGACATCGTGTCGACATCATTCGACATCAACCGGCATCAGCCGCCGTCCCGCGTCCGGCTCCACCCGCTTGACGATTCGCGAGACCTGCCGGTGCAACTCCCGTAGTGTGACCCGCACTTCCCCCCCCTCTTCTCATCCGCTCACCGCGCTCGCCCGACGAAAGGAACGACTCCTCCCTTGGACGAGAACACCCCTGCACCTGGCCAGCAGCCACCCGTCCCCGCCTGGTCGCCCACCGTCTCCGTCCCCGTCCCCGCGGTGCCCGGGCACCCGGCTCCCGACCCCTCGGGCACGCCGCCCCGCCGCCTGCCGGGCTCGCGCCGTACCCGCCTGATCGCCCTCGCCGCCGCCGTCGTCCTCGCGGGCGGAGCGGGGATCGGCTGGTACGTCCTCGTCGACGACGACGAAGACCTCATGAGCCACGTCGAGATCAGCGGCGGAAAGCAGGTGACCGGCGACGACACCGCCGACGAGGACTGCGACGACTACGACGAGTACACCTACAACGACTGCGACAGCGAGGACGACTCCGACGACGACACCTACGAGTTCATCTACAAGGTCACCAACAAGGGCGACGGACCCGCCAACTACAGCGCGATCGTCAACGCCTTCGACAAGGACGGCGACTACATAGGTCAGACGTACATTGTCGTCGGACACCTCAAGCCCGGAAAGTCGGAAGCCGACACCGAGGAGCTCAGCTCCTACAGCATGGAAGACGACAGCGAGGTGGCGGATATCGCGACCGTCAAGCTCGCCCACGTCGAACGCACCGCTCTCGCGAACTGACCGTTCGCCACCGATCCCTCACTCTCCGGAATCGCGTCCGCGACCGGTCACTCCGGCCCCTGCCGTCCTCCCTGGCGGGGGCATCTCATTTACCGATAGCCCCCTTCTGCCGGGGAGTTGACCCGCGCTAACGTCCGGCCGTGCTGCTACGTACGCGGAAACCCCGCATCCCCCGAGCCACATTGCCCGCGGCGGCGATCGCCGCGTTGCTGGCCGTGTTCCTGATCCCGCCGGCCGCGCAGGCCGATCCCGCCGGGCACCGCGCCCCGCGGGAGAGCAGACCCGTGTACTCCTACAAGGACGCGATACGTGAATCCGTCTGGGTCGACACCAAGCTCGACGGCGACGGCGACGGCAGGACCGACCGCGTCGCCGTCGACATCGTGCGGCCGCGCGAACCGGCCCAGCAGGGTCGGCGAATACCCGTGATCATGGACGCCAGCCCCTACTACTCCTGCTGCGGGCGCGGCAACGAGAGCCAGAAGAAGACCTATGACGCGGACGGCAAGCCCGTCCAGTTCCCGCTGTTCTACGACAACTACTTCGTCCCGCGCGGCTATGCCACCGTCCTGGTCGACCTCGCCGGAACCAACCGCTCCGACGGTTGTGTCGACGTCGGCGGCGCCTCCGACGTCCAGTCCGCCAAGGCCGTCGTCGACTGGCTGAACGGCCGCGGCCGCGGCTACAGCACCCGCACCGGCAGCCGGTCCGTCAAGGCCACGTGGTCCAACGGCGCTACCGGCATGATCGGCAAGAGCTACGACGGCACCGTCGCCAACGGCGTGGCCGCCACCGGCGTCAAGGGCCTGAAGACCATCGTGCCCATCGGCGCCATCAGCTCCTGGTACGACTACTACTTCGCCAAGGGTGCCCCGCTCTACGACGGCGGCCCCGACGGGCTGTCCGACGCCATCGAGAGCCCCGAGGCCCGCGCCCGCTGCGGCGCCGTACAGCGGCAACTGGTCGAGGGCGCCCCGCGCTCCGGCGACTGGACCCCGCTGTGGACCGCCCGCGACTACACCGCGGACGTGGGCAGGGTGCGCGCCAGCGTCTTCGCCGTCCACGGCATGCAGGACCTCAACGTGCGGATGAAGCACCTCGGGCAGTGGTGGGACGGGCTCGCCGACGCCGGGGTGGAGCGCAAGATCTGGCTCTCCCAGACCGGTCACGTCGACCCGTTCGACTTCCGCCGCGCGGAATGGGTCCGCACCCTGCACCGGTGGTTCGACCACTACCTGCTCGGCATCGACAACGGCATCGAGCGGGAGCCCATGGCCGACATCGAGCGCGCCCCCGACCGGTGGTCCACCGACAAGGTCTGGCCGGCGGAGTCCACCCGGACCACCACCCTGCGGCCGCGTCCCGGCACCACGTCCGGCGTCGGCGTCCTCGGCACCGACCCGGCCGCGCCCGGCAGCACCGCCGCCTTCACCGACGACCCGGCGCACAGCGAGGCGGACTGGGCCGGGCGGATCGACACCGCCACCCCGGACAAGGCCGGATTCAGCACCCCGGTGCTGAAGGAGGACCTGCGGCTGTCCGGATCGAGTCGGGTCACCGTCACGGCCACCCCGTCCACGGCCAGTGCCCACCTGACCGCGGTCCTGGTCGACCTCGGCCCGGACACCATCCGCAACTACACGGCGGATGGGGAGGGCATCCGCACCCGCGCCGACCGCACCTGCTGGGGCCGCTCCACGACCGGGGACAGCGCCTGCTACAAGGTGACCGAGGCCGACACGGCGGAGGTCGACTACACGGTCGTCAGCCGCGGCTGGGCCGACCTCGGCAACCACGCCGACGACGGCGCGGGCGGCCCGCTGACGCCGGGGAAGCCGTACACCATCACCCTCGACCTGGCCGCCACCGACCACGTCGTACCGGCAGGCCACCGGCTCGCGCTGATCATCGGCGGTACGGACGCGGGGCTGATCGAGCCACCGGCCTCCAAGCCGCGGCTGACCATCGACCTCGCGCGCACGTCCGCCGACCTGCCGCTGGTGGGCGGCGTGCCGGTCTTCGCGGCGCCCTCGCCGCCGGCGGCCGACGGCCCGCTGAAGGGCGTGGGGGCGCCACGCCGGTCGGTACTTCTCCCCTGACCCTCCCCTTCCCGAAACTGGGGCTCCGCCCCAGACCCCGGTCCTCAATCGCCGGACGGGCTGAAATCAGCCCGTCCGGCGATTGAGGGCACCCCTGCGCTGCTGGCGTAGGGCCCAGCGGACGTCCGGAGCCCCGGTTCGGGAAGGGGCGGGATCGGGAACAAAGCCCCCCGCCCCGGCTGCGAGCAGCCCGCAGCCGGCACCCGCAGACAAGGAGAAGCACCCGTGCCCGCACGCACACACCTCCGCCGCGCCGCCCTCTGCGCGGCGATCGGCGTGTTACTGACCGCGTCGGCCCTCACCGCGCCAGCGCGGGCCGACACACCGCCGCCCCGTACCGGGTTCGAGACCAGCCACGGCGCCCGCTGGACCACCCAGCCCGAGGAGCTGGCGTTCCTCGCCGACATCGACGAGGCGAGCGACCTGGTCGGCGTCGACCGCGTCGGCACCACCGGGCAGGGCCGCCCCCTCCAGCTCGTACGGATCGGCGCCCCAGCCCACGGCGCCCACGGCAACACCGTCCTCCTCGTCTGCTCCCAGCACGGTGACGAGCCGTCCGGGCGCGAGGCGTGCCTGACCACCGTCCGCGACCTGGCCTACGCCACGGACGCGGAGACGCGCCGCTTCCTGGCGCGGACGAGCGTCCTGGTGATCCCGACCGCCAACCCGGACGGCCGCGCCGCGGACACCAGGGAGAACGCCGACGGCGTCGACATCAACCGCGACCACATCGCGCTGCGCACGGCGGAGGCGCGGGCCATCGCGCGCGTACTCCGGGACCACCGCCCCGACACCGTCTACGACCTGCACGAGTACGGCGCCACCGCCCCGTACTACGTCAAGGACCTGCTGACCCTGTGGCCGCGCAACCTCAACACCGCCGACCCGGTGCACGACGAGGCGCACACGCTGTCCGAGTCCTACGTCCGACCGGCCGCCCAACGCTCGGGTCACAGCACCGGCACCTACGGCATCTGGACCGACCCGGAGACCGGCGACCCCGTCAAGCAGGTCGCGGGCGACGGGCAGGAGCGCATCCTGCGGAACACCGCCGGGGTCAAGCACGCCGTCGGGCTGCTGGTGGAGACCCGCGTCGACGCCCTCACCGAAGCCGAGCAGGCCGACCCCGCCGTCAACAACCGGCGCCGCGTGGGCTCCCAACAGGCCGCTCTGGACGGGCTCTTCGCCTTCGCCGACGAGCGGCGGAACCGCATCGGGCAGGCCACGGCGCGCGCCCGGCTGGCGGGCTACGCCGACACCGGACCGGTCTACCTCGGCGGCGCGGACAACGACCCGGCGACCGAGGAGCAGGTGCTCGCCGATCCGCCGTGCGGGTACCGGCTGGACGCCGCACAGTACGCGTCGGTGCGGGACGAGCTGGCGCTGCACGGCGTCGTGGCGCGCCGGGACGGCGGCGGCTTCCTGGTGCCGCTGCGGCAGCCGCTGCGCGCGTTGGTCCCCCTGCTCCTCGACGGGCGCGCGAACCATCACCTGACGGTGGGTCACCCGGCATCCGGCTGCTGACCTGCGGCCGCGCCTGGCCGCCTGGCCGTACGCCGTGTGGTAGGGGGTACTGAGCAGCCGGAACTGATTCGGCGTCACCTCAGCGAAAGGCCGTCGCGTGCCGGAGACCCACTCGCCCGCGGGGGACGACAGCAGCGAGCCCCCTGACGACCACCCGATCATCTCGGACATGCTGCCCGGCAGCCCGCACCAGACGCATGCCCCCCGGACCGACCGCGTGGTGTTCGGCGTCACCGCCGCGCTCACCCTCGCGTTCGTCCTCTGGGGGGCCATCGCCACCGACGAGCTCAAGGACGTCTCCAGCGACCTCCTGTCCGAGCTGATCCACAACGGTGGCTGGGCCTTCATGCTGGCCGCCACCGGGTTCGTGGTCTTCGCGCTGTGGCTGGCCGTCAGCCGGTACGGCCGGATCACGCTCGGCAAGGCGGGCGAGGAGCCCGAGTTCCGCACCGTGTCGTGGGTCGCGATGATGTTCAGCGCGGGCATGGGCATCGGCCTGATGTTCTACGGCGTGAGCGAGCCGCTGGCACACTTCGTGGACCCGCCGCCCGGCACCCGCCCCGCGGACGCCGCCGAGCGGACCGAGGAGGCGATGGCCACCACGCTGTTCCACTGGGCGCTCCACCCGTGGGCGATCTACGCCGTCGTCGGGCTCGCCATCGCGTACGGCAGCTTCCGGCGCGGCCGCCGCCAGACCATCAGCGCGGTCTTCACCCCGCTGCTCGGGGAGAAGCGCGCCCACGGCTGGGTCGGGCAGGTCATCGACATCCTCGCCATCTTCGCCACCCTCTTCGGCTCGGCCGCCTCGCTGGGCCTGGGCGCCCTGCAGATCGGCAGCGGCATGGAGGAGCTGGACTGGCTGGACAACGTCGGTACCGGGCTGCTGGTGGTCGTGATCGCGGTCCTCACCATCGCGTTCGTCGCCTCCGCCGTCTCCGGCGTGGAGAAGGGCATCCAGTGGCTGTCCAACACCAACATGGTGCTGGCGCTGCTCCTGGCCGTCTTCGTCTTCGCCGTCGGGCCCACCGTCGTCATCCTCGACCTGCTGCCCACCACCCTCGGCGCGTACTTCGGCGACCTGCCGCAACTGGTCGGCCGCACCGAGGCCTCCAGCGGCCCGCGGGTCGCCGAATGGCTGGGCAACTGGACCGTCTTCTACTGGGCGTGGTGGATCTCCTGGACGCCGTTCGTCGGCATGTTCATCGCCCGCATCAGCCGCGGGCGCACCATCCGGCAGTTCATCGGCGGCGTCATCCTGGTGCCCAGCACGGTCAGCCTGGTGTGGTTCTCGATCTTCGGCGGTTCGGCGATCAGGCTCCGGGCGGGCGGCGACCTCACCGGTGACATCGTCCCGGACACGGAGCTGTTCCGCGTCCTGGCGGAGTACCCCATCACCACGGTGACCAGCGTGCTGGTGATGATGCTCGTCGGCATCTTCTTCGTCTCCGGCGCGGACGCCGCCTCCATCGTGATGGGCTCCCTGTCCCAGCACGGCTCCATGGAACCGAGCCGGCCCGTCGTCGTCTTCTGGGGCGTGGTCACCGGCGCGGTCGCGGCCGTCATGCTGCTGATCGGCGGCGGCGGGGGCGACGCCCTGACCGGTCTGCAGAACCTGACGATCATCGCGGCGGCGCCGTTCGCCGTGGTGATGGTGGCGATGTGCGTCGCCCTCGTACGCGACCTGCGGCAGGACCCGTTGATCGTGCGGGGCGAGAAGGGCGAGGAGGCCGTGAACATGGCGGTCATCGCGGGGCACCGGGAGTACGCGGGCGACTTCGAGATCCGCATCGGGCCGGGACGGACGTCGCCGGAGGAGACCAAGCCGGTGTGACGGGCCCGGCGCGGATCGGGGGGCGACCTGGCCGGGGACCCCGGTGAGACATTCCGGCACGGCTCCCGCGGGCGGAGCCCCGTGTCAGTGGGCGGCGGGCGGAGTCCCGTGTCAGTGGGCGGGGCGGGCCGCCAGGTCCGCCGCCTCGCGGGCGCAGCCCCAGGCCACGGTCACGCCGGCCCCGCCGTGCCCGTAGTTGTGTACGCACCACGCCCCACCGGGCAGCCGTTCCCCCTCCAGGCGCACCCGGGAGCGCGCGGGGCGCAGGCCGACCCGGTGCGCGATGACGCGGGCGTCGGCCAGCGCGGGATGGACACGGGCGCAGCGGGCCACGATGGCCTCGGCCGTCGCCGGGTCGGGCGCCGTGTCCCAGACGCCCTCGCGCGCCGTGCCGCCGAGCACCAGTCCGTACGGCTGCGGCAGCGCGTACACCGTGTCCGTGGAGGCGGGGTCGGCGGCCACGAACCACTCCTCGACGCCCGGGTTCTCCACGATCACCAGCTGCCCCTGCACCGGCCGTACATCGGTGTCGGGGACCAGCTCGCGGGCCCCGAGCCCGGTGCAGTTCACCACCAGCGGCGCCGCGTCCCCCGCCTCGTCCAGTGACGCGATGCCGCGCCGTACGACCGAACCACCCGCCGCCTGGAGCCGGTTCCGCAGATACGTCAGGTACGCGGGCATGTCGACCAGCGGCACCCGGGCCCGCAGACCGGCCGCGACGCCTCCCGGCAGCTCGTCGGGCCCGGTCGCCGGACGCAGTCCCGGCACCTCGGCCGCCCACGGCCCCAGGTCCGCCGGGGTGATCCCGGCCTGGGTGCCCGCGACGATCCGTACGCCCGCGTCCGGCGCGGCCCCGGCGAGCTCCGTCAGCACCCGCAGGGTCTCCAGCGACCACGCGCCGACCTTCTCCCGCGGCTCGATGCGGTACGGCCACCACAGCCCACCGGCCACCGCCGAGGTGGTGTCGGGCGCCGGGTCGCGGCTCCACACGGTCACCCTCCCCCAGCTACCGCTGGGGGTGCCCCCACCCGCGCCCTCGGCCAGCACCACAGCTGTGGTCAGCCCGATGACCCCGCCCCCGACCACGACCACGTCATGCGCCATGCCCGGAGGGTAACGGCCCGGCGGAGAAAACCGGGAGGGACCGGGAGACGGAGGAACTAGGATCGACGGCCTGATGACTGCAACCCTCGTCGCCAAGGATCTCGCCGCCGGCCACGGCGACCGCACCCTGTTCTCCGGCCTGGACCTGGTCGTCGCTCCCGGCGAGGTGATCGGACTCGTCGGCGCCAACGGCGCGGGGAAGTCGACGCTGCTGCGCATGTTCGCGGGACTGGCCGACCCCGAGCAGGGGGCCGTCGCCCTCAGCCCGCCGCACGCGACCGTCGGCCATCTGCCGCAGGAGCCCGACCGGCGGCCCGGCGAGACCGTACGCGCCTTCCTGGCCCGGCGCACCGGCGTCGCCGCCGCGCAGGCGGAGCTGGACGCCACCACCCAGGCGCTCGCCGACGGCGCGCCCGGCGCCGACGACGCGTACGCCGTCGCGCTGGAGCGCTGGCTTTCGCTGGGGGCCGCCGACCTGGACGAGCGCGCCGAGGAGGTCGCGGCCTCGCTCGGCCTCGGCATCGGTCTGGACCGGGCCATGACCGAGCTCTCCGGCGGCCAGGCGGCCCGCGCGTCGCTGGCTTCCCTCCTGCTCAGCCGCTACGACGTCTTCCTGCTGGACGAGCCCACCAACGACCTGGACCTGGACGGGCTGCGGCGGCTGGAGGAGTTCGTCACCGGGCTGCGCGCGGGCACCGTGCTGGTCAGCCACGACCGCGAGTTCCTGGCCCGCACCGTCCACAAGGTCCTCGAACTCGACCTCGCGCAGCAGCGGGTGACGCTCTTCGGCGGCGGCTACACCGCGTACCTGGAGGAGCGCGAGACGGCCCGGCGGCACGCGCGCGATCGGTACGAGGAGTACGCGGACACCCGCGCGGGCCTGGAGGCGCGGGCCCGCACCCAGCGCGCGTGGATGGAGAAGGGCGTCAAGAACGCCCGGCGCAAGGCGAGCGACAACGACAAGATCGGACGGAACGCCCGCGTCGAGGCCACCGAGAAGCAGGCGGCCAAGGCACGTCAGACCGACCGGCTCATCGAGCGGCTGGAGGTGGTCGAGGAGCCGCGCAAGGAGTGGGAGCTGCGGATGGAGATCGCCGCCGCGCCCCGCTCGGGCGCGGTGGTGGCGACGCTGCGCGGCGCAGAGGTACGTCGCGGGGACTTCCACTTCGGCCCGGTCGACCTCCAGATCGACTGGGCCGACCGGGTGGCGATCACGGGGGCCAACGGCTCCGGCAAGTCCACCCTGCTGGCGGCCCTGCTCGGACGGCTCCCGCTGGACCGGGGCGCCGCGTCCCTCGGCTCGGGGGTGGTGGTCGGCGAGGTCGACCAGGCCCGCAAGCTGTTCTTCGGCGGCGAGTCGCTGCTGGAGGCGTTCGGGGCGGCCGTACCGGAGCTGGCGCCCGCCGACGTGCGCACCCTGCTCGCGAAGTTCGGCCTCAAGGCCGACCACGTGCTGCGGTCGGCCGCGACGCTGTCGCCCGGCGAGCGCACCCGCGCGGCGCTGGCGCTCCTCCAGGCCCGGGGCGTCAACCTCCTCGTCCTGGACGAGCCGACCAACCACCTGGACCTGCCCGCGATCGAGCAGCTGGAGTCGGCGTTGGCGTCGTACCCGGGCACGCTGCTGCTGGTGACGCACGACCGCCGGATGCTGGAGGCGGTGCACACGACGCGGCGGCTGCGGGTCTCGGAGGGCCGCGTCACGGAGGACTGACGCCTCGCGGCGCGCCTTGTCCCCTCCCCGCCCCTTCCCGCTGCGTCCAATGTGCGGCTCCGCCGGGTGGCGGGGTCTGGGGCGGAGCCCCAGTTCGGGAAGGGGTGGGGAAGAGGCGCCCGCGAGGGCTACAGCAAGCCCGCCCGGCGCAGCGCGTCCGCCATCGCCCCGTTCACCGGAGCCGCGTCCCGGCCGCCGCCGCCGCGCCCCTCGCGGCCGTTGCCCCGGCGCTGCTGCGGGGCGCCGCGCTTGGCGCCGCCGCCACGACCGCCGCGGTCCGCGCGCTCGCCGCGCTCGCCGCGGTCACCGCCCCGGACCCCGCCGGACGGCGCACCGGCGCCGTCGTCCAGTCGCAGCGTCAGCGAGATCCGCTTCCGCGGGATGTCCACGTCCAGGACCTTCACCTTCACGATGTCGCCCGGCTTGACCACGTCGCGCGGGTCCTTGACGAACGTCTTCGACATCGCCGAGACATGCACCAGGCCGTCCTGGTGGACGCCGATGTCCACGAACGCGCCGAACGCCGCCACGTTGGTGACGACCCCCTCCAGGACCATGCCCGACGCCAGGTCGCCGATCTTCTCGACGCCCTCCTTGAACGCGGCGGTCTTGAACGCGGGTCGCGGGTCGCGGCCCGGCTTCTCCAGCTCGCGCAGAATGTCCGTCACGGTCGGCAGACCGAACTTCTCGTCCACGAAGTCGGCCGGCTTCAGCGACCGCAGCACCGACGAGTTGCCGATCAGCGACGCGACCTCGCTGCCCACGGTCTTCACCATCGCCCGCACCACCGGGTACGCCTCGGGGTGCACGCTGGAGGCGTCCAGCGGGTCGTCGCCGCCGCGGATCCGCAGGAAGCCCGCGCACTGCTCGTACGCCTTCGGGCCCAGCCGCGCGACGTCCTTGAGCGCCTTGCGCGACTGGAACGGGCCGTTGGTGTCGCGGTGCGTCACGATGTTCTCCGCGAGCCCGGCGCCGATGCCCGACACCCGCGCCAGCAGCGGTGCGGACGCGGTGTTCACATCCACGCCGACGCCGTTCACGCAGTCCTCGACCACCGCGTCCAGCGAGCGCGAGAGCTTCACCTCGGACAGGTCGTGCTGGTACTGGCCGACGCCGATCGACTTCGGGTCGATCTTGACGAGCTCGGCCAGCGGGTCCTGGAGCCGCCGGGCGATGGAGACCGCGCCGCGCAGCGACACGTCGAGACCGGGCAGCTCCTGCGAGGCGAACGCGGACGCGGAGTACACCGACGCGCCGGCCTCCGAGACCATCACCTTGGTCAGCTTCAACTCGGGGTGCTTGGTGATGAGTTCACCGGCCAGCTTGTCCGTCTCACGCGACGCCGTGCCGTTGCCGATCGCGACCAGCTCGACCGCGTGCTCCTTCGCCAGCCGCGCCAGCTTGGCGAGGGACTCGTCCCACTTGTTCTGCGGGACGTGCGGGTAGACGGTGTCCGTGGCGACGACCTTGCCGGTCGCGTCGACGACGGCGACCTTCACGCCCGTACGGAATCCGGGGTCGAGGCCCAGCGTGGCGCGGGTCCCGGCCGGCGCGGCCAGCAGCAGGTCCCGCAGGTTGGCGGCGAAGACCCGGACCGCCTCGTCCTCCGCGGCCGTACGCAGCCGCAGCCGCAGGTCGATCCCGAGATGCACCAGGATCCGGGTGCGCCAGGCCCACCGGACGGTGTCCGCCAGCCACTTGTCGGCCGGGCGGCCGCGGTCGGCGACCCCGAAGCGCCGGGCCACCATCGACTCGTACGTGCTCGGGCCGGAGGCCACGACGTCCGCGGCGGGTTCCTCCGGCTCCAGGACGAGGTCCAGGACCTCCTCCTTCTCGCCGCGGAACATCGCCAGCACCCGGTGCGAGGGCAGCTCCGTGAAGGGCTCGGCGAAGTCGAAGTAGTCGGCGAACTTCGCGCCCTCGGTCTCCTTGCCGTCCCGCACCTTCGCGGCCAGCCGGCCCCGGCCCCACATGCGCTCGCGCAGCTCGCCGATCAGGTCGGCGTCCTCCGAGAACCGCTCGGTGAGGATCGCCCGCGCGCCGTCCAGGGCCGCCTGCGGGTCCGCCACGCCCTTGTCCGCGTCCACGAAGGCCGCGGCCGCGGCCAGCGGCTCCACGGACGGGTCGGTCAGCAGCCCCTCGGCGAGCGGTTCGAGGCCGGCCTCGCGGGCGATCTGCGCCTTCGTCCGCCGCTTCGGCTTGAAAGGCAGGTAGATGTCCTCCAGGCGCGCCTTGGTCTCGGCGTCCCGGATCCGCGCCTCCAGCTCCTCGGTGAGCTTGCCCTGCTCGCGCACCGAGTCGAGGATCGCCGCCCGCCGGTCCTCCAGCTCCCGCAGATAGCGCAGCCGCTCCTCCAGGGTCCGCAGCTGGGCGTCGTCGAGCATCTCGGTCGCTTCCTTGCGGTAGCGCGCGATGAACGGCACGCTCGACCCGCCGTCCAGCAGCTCGACGGCGGCCCTGACCTGCCGCTCCCGTACACCGAGTTCCTCGGCGATCCTGCCTTCGATGGACATCGTCACGCTCACGCTCGGTTCCTTGTCATCCCGTCCGATCTGCGGTCTGCATTGTGGCAGGTGACGGGCGCGGAGCGGCGGTGACGGGTCGGACATGCCGGTGACGGGCCCCGGCCGGCCGCTTGCGTCAGCCCTTGCCGATGAGATCGGCCGGGAAGGCGCCCGCCTCGAACGCCGCCGTCGTGAACGCCCCGGCCAGCTCGGTCAGCCGCGCGACGCCCGCCGCGCCCAGGTGCTCGTACGGCGCCCGGTCCAGCCGGTCCGTCGCGTCCTCCAGGGCCTTGCGCAGGTCCGTACCGGCCGGCGTCAGCTCGCCCTCGGCGTCCAGCAGCCCGCGCTCACGCAGCCGGTCCTGGGCCGCCGCCCACTCCTCCGGCGTCCAGCCGCGGGTCGCGAGGATCCACTTCGGGGACATCCCGCGCCCGCTCGCCGTGTGGCTGGCCAGCGCCTCGACGGGGTCGAGACCCGCCTCGACCAGGGTCATCAGATGGCCGTCGCCGCGGTGCTCGCGCAGCAGGGTGGCGGCGTGCCAGAGAGCCAGGTGCGGGGCCTGTGGGACCGGCAGGTCGGCGTGGGCCGCGTACAGCGGGCGGGCGGCGCGCGAACACGCCTCGGTGGCGCGCAGCGCCAGTTCGGCGGCCTCGGCCAGCTCCTTCGACGCGAGCGCCTCCTCGCCCAGCACCCGACGCAGCACGGAGTCGGCGGCGCGCAGCCGGGCGTCGAGCGCGGCCTGCGGGGTGACCACGTCCCAGGCGGCGGGTATGTGCCGGGCGACCAGCTCGTACTTGAAGTTGAAGAAGGTCGCGGCGACGGTGCCCGCGCCGACCCTGCCGAACGCCGCGGAGCGCCCCACGAAGTACGAGGCGGACCGGTCCGCCAGGCGGAGCGCCGTGAGCTCCCGGTGGTAGTCGGGGGCGAAGTAGACGGCGGAGTGGAGGGGGTTGACGACGTTGTGGCAGTGCCGTCCGGCGCGTGCGGGGAGTGAGGTCATGCCCGGCACGTTACCTGCGGGTACGGGCGACCGGAAGGGGGATCCAGTGATTGACCGACCGGTAGGTATGCCTGGCTGGAACCGTCCGGCGGTCAGTCCGCCGGCGGGGTCCAGGTGAACCGCGGGCTCCGGCGCTCCAGGAAGGCGGCCACCCCCTCCGCCTGGTCGCCGCTGCCCCGCGCCTGCCGCGCCCAGTACGCGATGCGGTCCTCCGTGACGGGCCCCGCCGCGAACTCCTTCGCCGCCGCCTGCGTCAGCTGCGACCGGGCGGCGAGTACCGCCGTGAACTCGGCCACGCGCTCGTCCAGGCCTCCCGCGGGCAGCACCTCGTCCACCAGGCCGGTGCGCAGCGCCCGTGCGGCGTCGATCAACTCGGCCGAGAACAGCAGGTACTTGGCGGTGGCCGGGCCCACCAGCGCCACCAGCCGCCGGGTGGAGGAGGGGCCGTAGACGATGCCGAGCCTGGCCGGGGTGATCCCGAAGCGGGCGTCCTCCTCCGCGAACCGCAGGTCGCACGCGGCGGCGAGCTGGCAGCCGCCGCCCACGCAGGAGCCCCGGATCGCGGCGAGGGTCGGCTTGGGAAAGGCGGCGAGCGCCTGCTCGGCGGTCGCCGCCAGTGCCTTGGACTCCTCGTTGCCGCCGGTCAGCGTGCCGATGTCGGCACCGGCGCAGAAGGTGTCCCCGGCGCCGGTGAGCACCAGGGTCCGTACGGCCGGGTCGGCGGCCAGCCGGTCCAGCAGCGCGGGCAGCTCACGCCACATTCCGGTGGTCATGGCGTTGCGTTTGGCGGGGTTGCGGATGACGACCGTGGCGACGCCGCCGGCGACGTCGTGCTCCAGGCCCGGTTCCGTACGCTGCTCCCTCTGCGGCTCCATGCGGCGGATCGTATCCGGGGCCGCCGACGCGCCCTCGGGCCGCCGGTCAGATCACAGGGGGTCACCAGAGCCGTCGGCGCGCTCCGGTGTACTCGGAAGTACTCGGTCGACTCCTGTCGCCCGCGCGACCTGAAGGTGCCGATCCAGTCGAAAGCCATCAATAGTTGCTGACTTGTGGTCAGTAGGCCGGACTATGCCCCGTGATTCCCAACACTCGACGTAGCGGTCGAGCGGCGATGGGTGGGTATCGGTCATGGAGATCCTCGGGAACGTCCCGCCTGACCACGGTCGGGCGGCTCCTCGTGCCCGCATGGCGTACGAGGGGGTCTGGCGGTTCACCGCCCCCGCGCTGGACTCCTCCGTACCGCGGGCCCGGCACGCCGTGCGCGACCTGCTGGCGCGTCAGGGCGTGCCCACGCACGGCGACCTCCTCCCCAGCCTGCTGCTGATCGTCTCCGAGCTGGTCACCAACGCCGTCCGGCACGCGGCCCTGCTCTCCCCGGAGATCGCCGTCGAGGTGTCGATCGGCCCCGACTGGGTGCGGGTGGCCGTGGAGGACAACCATCCGTACCGGCCCAAGGCGCTGGAGGCGGACCAGGGGCAGACCGGCGGCCGGGGCCTGCTGCTGGTGCAGGCGATCACGGCGGAGGCGGGCGGCGCCTATGACGTCGCGCACACCGCGAGCGGCGGCAAGGCGGTCTGGGCCGCCCTGCCGTTCACCCCGCCCGCCGCGGCGGCCCCCGCTCACATCACCAACCCGCACCGGGCCCGGTGAGCTCCCGGATCACCGGGCGGGCGGCGTCCAGGACCGTCGGGAACCAGGCCGAGAACGTACGGGTCTCGCGCAGCCGCGCCAGCTCCCCCGGGGTCACGAACGCGGTCTCGCCGATCTCGGCCGGATCCGGCCGCAGCTCCGCCCGGACCAGCCCCGCGAACAGGTGGTTGTACTCCTGCTCGACCAGACCCGACGCCGGGTCCGGATGGTTGTAGCGGACCGTTCCCGCCTCCCGCAGCAGCGTGGGCGCGACCCCCAGCTCCTCCCCGGTGCGCCGGGCGGCGGCGACGAACGGCGGCTCGCCGGGGTAGGGGTGCCCGCAGCAGGTGTTCGACCAGACGCCGGGGGAGTGGTACTTCCCCGGCGCCCGGCGCTGGAGCAGCAGCCGCCCGGAGTCGTCGAAGAGGAAGACGGAGAACGCGCGGTGCAGGCGGCCGGGTGCCAGATGGGCCGACAGTTTCTCGGCGGTGCCGATCGTCCGACCGTCCTCGTCGACCAGTTCCAGCAGGATCTGGTCCGTGGAGCCGCCCGGGGCGGGAGACGTGCCGGTGCTGCGGCCGTTGGTGGGTGTGATCGACATTGACCATCCTCGTCGTCGGTCCGGAATCATCAAGTCTGACGTAATCCTGCCCGGCTACAGGCAAGATCTGGCCTCGTGCTCCGCATGTCCACCGGGCTCCAGCTGGAACGTGCAGTGAGTGACGTCGAAATGCTCACCCAGACAGCCCTGCAGGTCGTGCAGCATCCGCTCGTGACCGACCGCGTCCAGCGCCTGAGGGCTGACCACCACATGCGCGGACAGCACCGGCATCCCCGAGGTGATCGTCCATACGTGCAGGTCGTGCAGGTCCTCCACCCCGTCGACGGAGAGGATGTGGGCCCGTACCTCCGCCATGTCCACGTCCTTGGGCGCCGCCTCCAGCAGCACGTTCAGCGTCTCCCGCAGCAGCTTCCAGGTACGCGGGACGATCATGAGCGCGATCAGCACCGAGGCCACCGGGTCGGCCGCCTGCCAGCCCGTGGTCAGGATGATCAGGGCCGAGACCAGGACGGCGACCGAGCCCAGCGCGTCCGCCAGCACCTCGAGGAAGGCGCCCCGTACGTTCAGGCTGTCCCGCTGCCCGGGCAGCAGCAGCGCCAGCGACACGGCGTTCGCGGCAAGGCCGATCGCACCGAAGACGAGGGTCAGCCCGCCCTCGGTCCCGGCGGGGGAGAAGAGCCGGCGCACCGCCTCGACCAGGATGTAGCCGCCGACCCCGAAGAGCAGCAGGCAGTTCCCCAGCGCGGCCAGGATCTCGGCGCGCGCGTATCCGAAGGTGCGGCGCGCGCTCGGCGGCCGGTTCGCGAAGTGGACCGCCAGCAGGGCCATGGCCAGACCGAGCGCGTCGGTCGCCATGTGCCCGGCGTCCGCCAGCAGCGCCAGTGACTCGGCCGCGACGCCGCCGACGATCTCCACGGCCATCACCCCCAGGGTGATGCCCAGGGCGCAGCGCAGCCGCCACTGGTGGGCGGCCGTCGCCGTGCCGTGGCCGTGACCGTGGCCCGCGCCCATAGCTCCTCCCGCCACTGGGGCTCCCGTCACCGGGACCGCCGGCGCCTCGCACCGGGACCACCGGTGCCTTACCGGTGGTCCCAGTGAACTACGGCGGCGCGCGCCGGGCCGGTCAGGGCGCCACGGCGGGTAACCCGGGTCAGGCGCGCCGCGCCTCCGGATGGCGCAGGCACCATCCCTCCCACGCCGACTCCACCATGGAGCGCACATCGTGCCGGGCGGTCCAGCCCAGCTCCTTGCCGATCAGTTCGGTCGAGCCGACCACCCGCGGCGGGTCGCCCGCCCGGCGCGGCTCCACCACCGGCGTCAGCTCCGTACGCCCGGTGATCTCAAGGATCAGATCCGCCATCTCGCGCACCGAGACGCCCAGGCCGGTGCCGATGTTCACCGTCAGATCGCCCGCGCCGTGCTGCCCGGCCAACCGGCGGGCGACCGCGAGGTGCGCGGAGGCCAGATCCTCGACATGGATGTAGTCACGGACACAGGTGCCGTCCGGGGTCGGGTAGTCGGTGCCGAAGATCCGCGGGGGCTCTCCGTGCGTGATCCGCTCGAACATCATCGGGACGAGGTTGAACACCCCGGTGTCGGCGAGCTCGGGCCGCGCCGCGCCCGCCACGTTGAAGTAGCGCAGACAGGCCGTGGAGATCCCGTACGCCGCGCCGGTTGCCCGGACCAGCCACTCGCCCGCCAGCTTGGTCTCGCCGTACGGGTTCACCGGCCGGCAGGGGGTCTCCTCCGTGACCGGATCCGCGTCCGGACTCCCGTAGACGGCCGCGGAGGACGAGAACAGGAAACTGCCGATCCCGGCCGCGGCGACCGCCTCCAGCAGCACGGTCAGCCCGTGCACGTTCTCGCGGTAGTAGCGCAGCGGCTGCTCGACGGACTCCCCGACCTGCTTGGCGGCCGCGAGGTGCACCACCCCGGTCACGCCGAGGTCGGCGAACGTCGCGTCCAGCAGTTCGCGGTCGAGTGTGGAGCCGGTCACCAGGGGAACGCCGTCCGGCAGCCGCTCGGCGATTCCGCTGGACAGATCGTCCAGCACCGCCACGCTCTCTCCGGCCTCCGCCATCGTCCTTACTACATGTGCCCCGATATATCCGGCACCGCCGGTGATCAGCCACGTCATGACGGCACCCTACCCACAGGGCCGCGGGGAGGGCGTTTGTCGGGGGGAGCGCCGATCCACCATGATGATCGCGGCAAGGCGCAATCCGTCGGTCACCCGATCGGGCGGTGAATGTGCGGTGAACGGATGCTTCCGTCCATCCGATAGCCTCTGCCGACATGCCGCCGCCCGCGCAGGGCCGTGGCACATGCCGCCCGCTGCCCGGATCGCTGTCGGCCGGGTCTGGCCGCCATGCCAGTTGCCAAGGAGTGAGTTCGTCTGTCGACCGCCATCCTCACCGGTCCGCCGGTCGTCGGCTCGTCCCTCGTGGACGACCTTCGGTCTCTGGGGTTCGACGTGCGTATGGCGGCTGACGCCGCCGAGGTAGCGACCGAGCTGGCCGCCGTCCCGGCGGGCGAGCGGGTCGCGGTCGTCGACGCCCGTTTTCTCGGCCACGTGCACGCGCTTCGGCTCGCCCTGACCGATCCCCGCTTCCCCGCGGCCGCGATCCCGGGCGCGGTCAGCGTCCAGCCCGAGGCTCGTTCTGCGCTCACGCGGGTTGTGGGCATTCGTTCCGCCGGGCGGAACGGGTGGGCACAACCGGTGCCGGACCTGCTTGCCCAGGACATGGTGGCCGCAGGCGTCAGCCTGCACACGCCCGAGCTCGGCGTGCTCGTCGCCTCCGTGCCCACGGACCCGCAGGACAGGGCAAGCGCGCGCGCCGCCGTCGACCGCGTCGACGACGAAGACGTACGGCTGCGCAGCGCCGTGAAGTCCCGCGACGGGTTCTTCACCACCTTCTGCATCAGCCCGTACTCCCGCTACATCGCCCGCTGGTGCGCTCGCCGCGGCCTCACCCCCAACCACGTCACCACCGCCTCCCTCCTCACCGCGCTCATCGCCGCGGGCTGCGCCGCCACCGGCACCCGCCCCGGCTTCATCGCGGCCGGCGTCCTGCTGATCGCCTCCTTCGTGCTGGACTGCACCGACGGGCAGCTCGCCCGCTACTCGTTGCAGTACTCCACCCTCGGCGCCTGGCTCGACGCCACCTTCGACCGCGCCAAGGAGTACGCGTACTACGCGGGCCTCGCGCTCGGCGCGGCCAACGCCGACGGCGACGACGTATGGGCGCTGGCGCTCGGCGCGATGGTGCTCCAGACCTGCCGGCACGTCGTCGACTTCTCCTTCAACGAGGCCAACCACGACGCCACCGGCAACACCAGCCCCACCGCCGCCCTCTCCGACCGGCTCGACAGCGTCGGCTGGACGGTGTGGGCGCGCCGCATGATCGTGCTGCCCATCGGCGAGCGCTGGGCGATGATCGCCGTGCTCACCGCCTGCACCACGCCCCGCATCACGCTGTACGCGCTGCTCATCGGCTGTGCGCTGGCCGCCTGCTACACCACCGCGGGCCGCGTGCTGCGCTCCCTGACGCGGAAGGCGCACCGGACCGACCGGGCCGCGGCCGCGCTCGCGGACCTCGCCGACTCCGGGCCGCTCGCCCAGGGCTTCGCCGCCGCCCTCCGGGGCCCGGCCCGCGCGCTGCCCGCCTTCGCCGCCCCGGCCGTGGCCCTGCTCGGCAGCGTGGCGATGGTCACCGTGGCGGCCGTCACACCCTTCGGCGGCCCGTGGCCGCTGCTGGCCGCCCTCGGCTACGCGCTGGCCTCCGGCCTCGCGGTGGCACGGCCCCTCAAGGGCCCCCTCGACTGGCTCGTACCGCCGTTCTTCCGGGCCGCGGAGTACTGCACTGTTCTGGTCCTGGCCGCCAAATCGGACGTGAACGGCGCCTTGCCCGCGGCTTTCGGACTGGTGGCGGCCGTCGCCTACCATCACTACGACACGGTGTACCGCATTCGCGGTGGCACCGGCGCGCCCCCGCACTGGCTGGTGCGGGTGATCGGCGGGCATGAGGGGCGGACACTGGCCGTCGCGGCCGCCGCCGCTCTCTGGCAGAACCAAGGCTTCACTTTTGCGCTGACGGCCCTCGCGGGCGCGCTGGCGCTGGCGGTGCTCAGCGAGAGCATCCGCTTCTGGGTGTCCTCCGGAGCACCCGCCGTACACGACGAAACAGGAGAACCCGCATGATCGGCCTCGTGCTGGCCGCCGGCGCCGGACGGCGTCTGCGTCCCTACACCGACACTCTGCCCAAGGCCCTGGTGCCCGTGGACGGCGAGACGACCGTCCTCGACCTGACCCTCGGCAACTTCGCGGAGATCGGCCTGACCGAGGTCGCGATCGTCGTCGGCTACCGCAAGGAGGCCGTGTACGCGCGCAAGGAGGCCCTGGAGCAGAAGTACGGCCTCAAGCTCACCCTCGTCGACAACGACAAGGCCGAGGAGTGGAACAACGCCTACTCCCTGTGGTGTGCCCGTGACGTCATCGCCGCCGCCGACGGCGTGATCCTCGCCAACGGCGACACCGTGCACCCGGTCTCCGTCGAGAAGACCCTGCTCGCCGCCCGCGGCAACGGCCAGAAGATCATCCTCGCCCTCGACACGGTGAAGAACCTCGCCGACGAGGAGATGAAGGTCATCGTGGACCCCGAGAAGGGCGTCCAGCGCATCACCAAGCTGATGGACCCGGCCGAGGCCACCGGCGAGTACATCGGTGTCACGCTCATCGAGCAGGCGGCGGCCGCCGAGCTCGCCGAGGCGCTGAAGGCCACCTTCGAGCGCGACCCCGACCTGTACTACGAGGACGGCTACCAGCAGCTCGTCAACGACGGCTTCAAGGTGGACATCGCGCCGATCGGCGACGTCTCGTGGGTCGAGATCGACAACCACGACGACCTCGCCAAGGGCCGGGAGATCGCATGCCGGTACTGACCCGGCTCATCCCGTCGCCCGTCGTCGTCGACATCTCCCCGGGCGCGCTGGACGACCTCGCGGGTCTCCTGGCCGACCAGCGGATCTCCGCCTCCGGCAAGCTCGCCATCGCCATCAGCGGCGGCTCGGGCGCCAAGCTGCGTGAGCGGCTGGCGCCCGCGCTGCCCGGCGCTTCCTGGTACGAGGTCGGCGGCGGCACGCTGGACGACGCGATCAAGCTCGCCGACGCCATGAAGAAGGGCCACTACGACGCGGTGGTCGGCATGGGCGGCGGCAAGATCATCGACTGTGCGAAGTTCGCCGCGGCACGGATCGGCCTCCCGCTGGTCGCCGTCGCCACGAACCTCTCGCACGACGGTCTCTGCTCGCCGGTCGCCACGCTCGACAACGACGCCGGCCGGGGCTCGTACGGTGTGCCCAACCCGATCGCGGTCGTGATCGACCTGGACATCATCCGCGAGGCCCCGATCCGCTTCGTGCGGTCCGGCATCGGCGACGTGATCTCGAACATCTCCGCGGTGGCCGACTGGGAGCTCTCCCACGAGGTGACCGGCGAGGCGATCGACGGACTGGCCGCCGCCATGGCACGCCAGTGCGGCGAGGCGGTGCTGCGCCACCCCGGTGGCGTGGGCGAGGACAGCTTCCTCCAGGTGCTGGCCGAGGGCCTGGTCCTCACCGGCATCTCGATGTCCGTCGCGGGCGACTCCCGCCCCGCCTCCGGCGCCTGCCACGAGATCAACCACGCCTTCGACCTCCTCTACCCCAAGCGGGCGGCCAGCCACGGCGAGCAGTGCGGCCTGGGCGCGGCCTTCGCCACGCACCTGCGCGGGGACAAGGAGACCTGCGGCCAGATGGTCGAGGTGCTGCGGCGGCACGGGCTGCCCGTCCTGCCGACCGACATCGGCTTCAACGAGGACGAGTTCGTCAAGGTTGTGGAGTTCGCGCCGCAGACCCGGCCCGGCCGCTACACCATCCTCGAACACCTGAACCTCTCCACCGACGCGATCAGGGACGCATACGCCGACTATGCAAAAACCATCAGTAGCTGAACTCCGGCCGGTCGTTCACCCCCCGGGGGTGAAGGACCGGCGGAGCGGTGAGCACTGGGCCGGCCGGCTCTACATGCGCGAGCTCTCGCTGCGCATCACCCGGCACCTGGTGAACACCCGGGTCACGCCCAACCAGCTGACCTACCTGATGACCCTCGCCGGTGTCCTGGCCCTTCCGGCCCTGCTGCTGCCGGGGATCGCCGGGGCGCTGCTCGGCGTACTGATGGTTCAGCTCTACCTCCTGCTCGACTGCGTCGACGGCGAGGTCGCCCGCTGGAAGAAGCAGTACTCGCTCGCCGGCGTCTACCTGGACCGGGTCGGCGCGTACCTGTGCGACCTCGCGGTGCTGGTCGGCTTCGGCCTGCGCGCCGCCGACCTGTGGGGCGACGGCTCGCCCGAGTGGCTGTGGGCCTTCCTCGGCACCCTGGCCGCGCTCGGCGCCGTCGTGATCAAGGCCGAGACCGACCTGGTCGGCGTCGCCCGGCACCAGGGCGGGCTGCCGCCGGTGCAGGAGGCGGCGGCCGAGCCGCGCTCGTCCGGGGTGGCACTGGCCCGCAAGGCCGCCGCGGCGCTGAAGTTCCACCGGCTCATCCTCGGCATCGAGGCCTCGCTGCTGATCGTGGTCCTGGCGGTCCTGGACACGGTCAGGGACGACCTCTTCTTCTCGCGCCTGGGCGTGGCCGTGCTGGCCGGCATCGCCGTCCTGCAAACCCTGCTTCACCTCGTGTCCATCCTCGCGTCGAGCAGGCTCAAGTGAACGCGGCCACGATGAAGGTCGGCGCGGTGGTGCTCACCATGGGCAACCGCCCCGCCGAGCTGCGCGCGCTGCTGGAGTCGGTCGCCAAACAGGACGGCGACCCGATCGAGGTCGTGCTCGTCGGCAACGGCTCGCCGCTGCCCGAGTACGACGTCCCCGGACTGACCGTGCGGACCGTCGAGCTGCCCGAGAACGTGGGCATCCCGGCGGGCCGCAACGCCGGGATCGAGGCGTTCGGACCGGGAGGGAGCGATGTCGACGTCCTGCTCTTCCTCGACGACGACGGGCTGCTGCCGAACCCGGACACCGCCGAGCTGTGCCGCCAGGCCTTCGCGGCGGACCCGAAGCTGGGCATCATCAGCTTCCGCATCGTCGACCCCGAGACCGGTACCACCCAGCGCCGCCACGTGCCCCGGCTCCGGGCCTCGGACCCGATGCGCTCCTCGCGCGTCACCACCTTCCTCGGCGGTGCCAACGCGGCCCGTACCAGCGTCTTCGCGCAGGTCGGCGGGTTGCCGGACGACTTCTTCTACGCGCACGAGGAGACCGACCTCGCCTGGCGGGCGCTGGACGCGGGCTGGATGATCGATTACCGGTCAGACATGGTCCTGAACCACCCGGCGGTCGCGCCCAGCCGGCACGCGGTCTACCACCGCATGGTCGCCCGGAACCGGGTCTGGCTGGCCCGGCGCAATCTGCCCGCCCTGCTCGTACCGGTCTATCTCGGCGTGTGGCTGCTGCTGACGCTCCTGCGTAAGCCGTCCAAGGCCGGGCTGCGGGCCTGGTTCGGCGGATTCCGCGAAGGCTGGAAGACTCCGTGCGGGCCCCGCCGCCCCATGAAGTGGCGTACGGTATGGCGCCTGACCCGACTGGGCCGACCTCCTGTCATCTGACAAGCTCGGATCTGAGAGCATCGGGCGCGATCCGGGGCACGGCCCCGGCAGCGCACCCTGAGGACGAAAGTGTCAACTGTGAGCGAGACTACGCACGACAGTGCGGTCGCCATGAGTGCCCCGCCATCCCCCGACGACGGCCTGACCCCCGCCGAGCTGGCGCGCAAGTACGGGCTGGAGGTCAGCGGCGCCCGAGTGGGCCTCAAGGAGTACGTCGGCCAGATGTGGGGCCGGCGGCACTTCATCCTGGCCTTCTCGCAGGCCAAGCTCACCGCGCAGTACAGCCAGGCCAAGCTCGGCCAGCTGTGGCAGGTGGCCACACCGCTGCTGAACGCGGCGGTGTACTTCTTCATCTTCGGCCTGCTGCTGGGCGGCCGGGGTGGCATGGAAAACGACATGTACATCCCGTTCCTGGTGACGGGTGTGTTCGTCTTCACGTTCACCCAGAGCTCCACCCTCGCCGGGGTGCGCGCGATCTCCGGCAATCTCGGGCTGGTGCGGGCCCTGCACTTCCCGCGGGCCTCGCTCCCCATCTCCTTCTCCCTCCAGCAGCTCCAGCAGCTGCTGTTCTCGATGATCGTCCTGGTCGTCCTGCTGCTGGGCTTCGGGCACTTCCCGGACTTCGCCTGGCTGCTGGTCATCCCGATCCTCGCGCTGCAGTTCGTCTTCAACACCGGCCTGGCGATGGTCATGGCCCGGCTGGGCAGCAAGACCCCGGACCTCGCCCAGCTCATGCCGTTCGTGCTGCGGACGTGGATGTACGCGTCCGGCGTGATGTTCCCGCTGCAGCACATGCTCGACAAGGCGGGCGCCCACAGCTGGGTCTCCGACCTCCTGCTGGCCAACCCGGCCGCCGTCTACATGGACCTGATGCGCTTCGCCCTGATCGACGGCTACACGTCGGACCACCTGCCCCCGCACGTGTGGGCGCTGGCGCTCGGCTGGGCCCTGCTCGCCGGCATCGGCGGCTTCGTGTACTTCTGGAAGGCAGAGGAGCAGTACGGCCGTGGCTGATCAGAACGTCGCACAGAACCGGGACAGGGCCGCCCAGGGCGGACGGATCCCCACCGTCATCGCCGACGATGTGCACATCGTCTACAAGGTCAACGGCGGCGCCCGCGGCCGCGGCAGCGCCACCGCCGCGCTGAACCGCATCGTCCGCCGCAAGAACGCGCCGGGCATGCGCGAGGTGCACGCCGTCCGCGGCGTCACCTTCGTCGCGTACCGGGGCGAGTCCATCGGCCTGATCGGCTCCAACGGCTCCGGCAAGTCGACGCTGCTCAAGGCGGTGGCCGGGCTGCTGCCGACCGAGCGGGGCAAGGTCTACACCGACGGCCAGCCGTCGCTGCTGGGCGTGAACGCGGCGCTGATGAACGACCTGACCGGCGAGCGGAACGTCATCCTCGGCGGGCTCGCCATGGGCATGTCGCGTGAGCAGGTCCGCGAGCGCTACGAGCAGATCGTGGACTTCTCGGGCATCAACGAGAAGGGCGACTTCATCACGCTGCCGATGCGGACGTACTCCTCCGGCATGGCGGCCCGGCTGCGGTTCTCGATCGCGGCCGCCAAGGACCACGACGTGCTGATGATCGACGAGGCGCTGGCCACCGGCGACCGGAAGTTCCAGAAGCGCTCCGAGGCCCGCATCCGGGAGCTTCGGAAGGAAGCGGGCACCGTCTTCCTCGTCAGCCACAACAACAAGTCGATCCGGGACACCTGCGACCGGGTGCTGTGGCTGGAGAAGGGCGAGCTGCTGATGGACGGCCCGACCGACGAGGTCATCAAGGCGTACGAGAAGGAGACGGGCAAGTAGTCCGGCCTCCTATGCGACCAGGCCCTATGTGATCAGGCCCCCGCCGGAATCCCGGCGGGGGCCTGATCACATAGGGCACCCCGCCCGTCCGTCCGTGCCGACTCGCACACAAATCCCCGCGCACGTTCGTGCGGTGCGGGGCGTAAGCTGGATCGGTGCCCATTTGGACCATGCCCGACGCATGTCCCCGTCACCGGTTCGGGGGCGTGGGGTCACCCGCCCTTGACAGGGCGGCGCGGCGTGTCCGCTTCGTGCCGATCCTGTTGGCCGGTGTAGAACGGGGGATGTGACGGCATTGGCCAGACGACGGCCCACCTCCAGGACTCCCACTGGGCCCGGTCGACAGGCGCACGCCCAGGCCGTGCTGGACAAGTCCGCGCACGAGAACTTCCCCGTCGCCCCGTTCTTCGTCCCGCGCGCGTGGCGTACCGATCTCATGGCCGTCTACGGCTACGCCCGCCTGGTGGACGACATCGGCGACGGCGACCTCGCCCCGGGCGGTGCCGACGCCGAGCTGCTCGGTCTTGACCGGGCCGCGGCCGACGATCGGCTCGAGATGCTCGACGCCTTCGAGACCGACCTGCGGCGGGTCTTCGACTCCGGGCCCGAGCCGCGGCATCCGCTGCTGCTCGCCCTGCGCCCCACGGTGCGCCGCCACGGCCTGACGCCCGGGCCCTTCCTGGGCCTGATCGAAGCCAACCGGCAGGACCAGCGGGTGCGGCGCTACGCCACGTATGACGACCTGGTCGCCTACTGCGAGCTGTCCGCCAACCCCGTCGGCCGGCTGGTCCTGGGCATCACCGGGACCACCAGCCCCGAGCGGGTCCGGCACTCCGACGCCATCTGCACGGCACTGCAGATCGTCGAACACCTCCAAGACGTGGCCGAGGACCTCGGCCGGGACCGGATCTATCTGCCCGCCGCCGACATGGAGCGCTTCGGCGTCGGTGAGGCCGACCTGGCCGCCCGGAGCGCGGGTGCGCCGCTGCGGGCGCTGATCGCGTACGAGGCGGAGCGCGCCGGGCGTCTGCTGACCGCCGGGGCTCCGCTGGTGGGCAGCGTGGACGGCAGGCTCCGGCTGCTGCTCGCCGGATTCGTGGCCGGCGGCCGGGCGGCGCTTGCCGCGATCGCCGCCGCGGGACACGACGTACTCCCCGGGCCGCCCAAGCCCACCAGGCGCGGTCTGCTGCGCGAGGTCGCCGCGACGCTGCGGCGCGAGGGGCGGGACGGACGGTGAACGGATCCCAGCGGATGTCCCCGCCGGTGCTCGCGGCGTACCGCTACTGCGAAGCCGTGACCGGACAGCAGGCCCGCAACTTCGCCTACGGCATCAGACTGCTGCCCGCCGAGAAGCGCTGTGCCATGTCCGCGCTGTACGCCTTCGCCCGCCGTATCGACGACATCGGCGACGGCGGGCTGGACGCCGATGCCAAGCGGGCACGGCTCGCGGACACCGGCGCCCTGCTGGCCCGGATCCGGGACGGCGGGATCGCGGAGGACCACACCGACCCGGTCGCCGTCGCCCTCGCGGACGCCGCGCGCCGCTTCCCGATCCCGCTCGGCGGATTCGACGAGCTGATCGACGGTGTGCTGATGGACGTGTCGGGGCGGACCTACGAGACCTGGGACGAACTCGTCGGCTACTGCCGGTGCGTGGCGGGTGCCATCGGGCGGCTCTCCCTGGGGGTGTTCGGTACGGTGCGGGGCGCACGCGACCCCGAGCGCGCCGCGGAGTACGCCGACACTCTCGGCCTGGCACTCCAACTGACGAATATCCTCAGGGACGTTCGGGAGGACTCCCGCAGTGGGCGCACCTACCTGCCCGCCGAGGACCTGGCCAAATTCAGCTGTCCGACGGCCTTCCACAGCCCCGTCCCGCCGCCCGGCGCCGACTTCACCGGTCTGGTGCTCTTCGAGGTCCGGCGGGCGAGAGCCCTGTTCAAGGAGGGGTTTCAGCTGCTGCCGATGCTCGATCGGCGCAGTGGGGCGTGTGTCGCGGCGATGGCCGGGATCTATCGCAGGCTCCTGGAGCGCATCGCCCGCGATCCCGCCGCCGTCCTGCGCGGCCGGGTCTCGCTCACCGGCCGCGAGAAGGCGTACGTCGCCCTGCGCGGGCTGTCGGGAGCGGACGCGTGGACGGTCGCCCGGCGCGGCGTGGGGGGACAGCCGCGATGATCCGGGCATACATGCACGTGCGATCAACCGACCGACGCGACTCCGCGTCCTTGACCACGCCTGAGGGGGTGAGCAGATGACGTCCCGCACCACGCGCACCGAGCGGCGGAGCGCCCACGCGGCCGGCCGCCCCGACGGGGCGGCCGCCGTGGTTGTCGGCGGCGGTCTCGCGGGCACGACCACCGCCCTGGCGCTGGCCGACGCGGGGCTTTCGGTGACCCTCCTGGAGAGCCGACCCCGGCTGGGCGGACTGGCCTTCTCCTTCCGCCGCCCGTCCCCGGCCGGTGAGCTGACCGTCGACAACGGCCAGCACGTCTACCTGCGCTGCTGTACCGCCTACCAGTGGTTCCTCCGCCGGATCGACGGCGCCCGGCTCGCCCCGCTGCAGGGGAAGCTGGACGTGCCGGTGCTCGACCCCGGCCACCGTGAGGGCCTGCGGCTGGGCCGTATCCGGCGCACCCGGCTGCCCGTGCCGCTGCACCTGGCCGCCAGCCTCGCCACGTATCCCCATCTGTCCCCAGCCGAACGGGTCAGGGCGGGCCGCGCCGCCCTCGCCCTCAAGGGCCTCGACCCGATGGACCCGGCGCTGGACGGCGTGGACTTCGCCACCTGGCTGCGAGCGCAACGGCAGTCGCCGCGGGCGGTCGAGGCGCTCTGGGACCTCGTCGGGGTGGCCACGCTCAACGCCACCGCCGACGAGGCCTCGCTGGGCCTGGCCGCGATGGTGTTCAAGACGGGGCTGCTGTCCGAGCCCGGCGCGGCCGACATCGGCTGGGCCCACGTCCCGCTGGGCGAGCTGCACGACACCCTGGCCCGCGCCGCCCTCGACAAGGCGGGGGTACGGGTCGAGCCGCGCACCCGGGCCACCTCCGTCACCCGCGACCCCGACGGCCGATGGTCCGTCACCACCGAGAGCGGGCCGCACGGCGGCGGCCGGCTGGACGCCGACGCCGTGGTGCTCGCCGTACCCCAGCGGGAGGCGCACGGGCTGCTGCCCGAGGGAGCCCTGGACGACCCCGGCCGACTGCTGCGCATCGGCACCGCGCCGATCCTCAACCTGCACGTCGTCTACGACCGCCCGGTGCTGCGCAAACCGTTTTTCGCGGCGATCGGCAGCCCGGTGCAGTGGGTCTTCGACCGTACGGAGTCCTCCGGGCTCAGCCGCCACCCCGACGCCGCCGGCAGCCAGTACCTGGCCGTCTCCCAGTCCGCCGCCCACGACGACATCGACCGGCCCGTGGCCGAACTGAGGAGCCGCTACCTGCCCGAACTGCGGCGGCTGCTGCCGGCCGCGCGCGGTGCCGCCGTCCGCGACTTCTTCGTCACCCGCGAGCGCACCGCGACGTTCGCCCCCACTCCGGGCGTGGGCCGGCTGCGGCCGCACGCCGCCACCAACGCCCCCGGTCTCTGGCTGGCCGGAGCGTGGACCGCCACCGGATGGCCGGCGACCATGGAGAGCGCCGTCCGCAGCGGCCTGCGGGCCGCGGACGCCGCGCTCTCCCACCTTGGCCGCCCCTATGAGAACCCGCTCCCCGCCCTGCGCGAGGAGATCCCCAAGGAAGCGGCATGAGCAGCACGACACAGAACAGAGGAGAGCTTGTGACCCCGGTGACCCCAGCTGTCGACACCGCAGGTGTCAGCGCGCTGCTGGAGCGCGGCCGCATGCTTGCCACCCCGGTGCTGCGGGCCGCCGTGGCCCGGCTGGCGCCGCCGATGGACGCCGTGGCCGCCTACCACTTCGGCTGGATCGACGCCCAGGGCCGCCCCTCCTCCGGAGACAGCGGCAAGGCGGTGCGCCCCGCTCTGGCGCTGCTCTCCGCGGAGGGTGCCGGGGCCCCCGCCGAGGTCGGCGTCCCCGGCGCGGTCGCGGTCGAACTCGTCCACAACTTCTCCCTGCTGCACGACGACCTCATGGACGGCGACGAGCAGCGCCGGCACCGGGACACCGTGTGGAAGCTCTACGGCCCCGCGCAGGCGATCCTCGTCGGCGACGCGCTGGCCGCCCTCGCCAACGAGGTGCTGCTGGAGCTGGGCACCGTGGAGGCGGGCCGGGCCACCCGGCGGCTGACCACCGCCGTCCGCAAGCTCATCGACGGCCAGGCCCAGGACATCTCCTACGAGCACCGCGAGCGGGTCACCGTCGAGGAGTGCCTGGAGATGGAGGGCAACAAGACGGGCGCGCTGATCGCCGTCGCCTGCTCCATCGGCGCGGTGCTGGGCGGTGCCGACGACCGTACGGCCGACACCCTGGAACGCTACGGCTACCACCTCGGCCTCGCCTTCCAGGCGGTCGACGACCTGCTCGGCATCTGGGGCGACCCGGAGGCCACCGGCAAGCAGACCTGGAGCGACCTGCGGCAGCGCAAGAAGTCCCTGCCGGTCGTCGCCGCGCTGGCCGCCGGCGGACCGGCCTCCGAGCAGCTCGCGGAACTCCTCTCGGCCGACGCGCAGAAGCCCGACGCGGAGTTCATGGACTTCGACGAGGAGGAGTTCGCCACCCGCGCGGCCATGATCGAACGGGCGGGCGGACGCGAATGGACCTCGCAGGAGGCCCGCAGGCAGCACGCGACCGCGATCGCCGCCCTGTCGGAGGTGGAGTTGCCCGCCCGGGTGCGCGGGCAGCTCGCGGCGCTCGCCGACTTCGTCGTCGTACGAGAGAGATGACCGCCGACGCCCGCCCCGGGCACACCGGCCACCCCGTCGGGTCCGCCCACCCGGGCCCCGCCGCCCGCACCGACAACTCCATATAGCTCGCAGTCGCCGACCGGCACCCGGCCCGGCCTCCACCGCGGAGGCCCGGGCGCCGGCCGACAAGAACCCCAGCACGGCAGACAGAGATCTCACCTGCAAGGGGAAGCCATGACAGCGACCACCGTCGAACCCTCCGAGACCCCGTCGGAGCCCGCCGCGTTGCGAGCGGCTCGCGACGCCATGGCCCGCGCCGTGGACCACCTGCTGGCCCGCCAGGACCCCGCGGGGTGGTGGAAGGGCGACCTGGAGACCAACGTCACCATGGACGCCGAGGACCTGATGCTGCGCCAGTTCCTGGGCATCCAGGACCGCGAGACCTTCGACGCCGCGGCCCGCCACATCCGCTCGCAGCAGCGCCCGGACGGCACCTGGGCCACCTTCCACGGCGGGCCGCCCGAACTCTCGGCCACCATCGAGGCGTACGCCGCGCTCCGGCTCGCCGGCGACGAGCCCGACGCACCCCACATGGCCGCCTGCTCCGCCTGGGTGCGCGACCGCGGGGGAGTCGCCCGAAGCCGGGTCTTCACCCGGGTCTGGCTCGCGCTCTTCGGCTGGTGGAAGTGGGAGGACCTGCCCGAGCTGCCCCCGGAGCTCATCTACCTGCCCCCGTGGGTCCCGCTCAACATCTACGACTTCGGCTGCTGGGCCCGGCAGACCATCGTGCCCCTGACCATCGTCTCCGCCAAGCGGCCCGTACGCCCCGCGCCGTTCGCCCTGGACGAGCTGCACACCGACCCGCGCCGCCCCGATCCGCCGCGGGCCGACGCCCCGGTGACCACCTGGGAGGGCGCCTTCCAGCGGCTGGACAGGCTGATGCACGCCTACCGCAAGGTGGCCTTCCGGCCGCTGCGCCGGGCCGCGATCAGGACCGCGGGCCGCTGGATCATCGAGCGCCAGGAGAACGACGGCTGCTGGGGCGGCATCCAGCCCCCCGCCGTCTACTCCGTCATCGCCCTGCACCTCCTCGGCTACGACCTGCGGCACCCGGTGCTGCGCGCGGGCCTGGAGTCCCTGGACCGCTTCACCGTCCGCCGGCCCGACGGAAGCCGCATGGTCGAGGCGTGCCAGTCCCCGGTCTGGGACACCTGCCTGGCCACCATCGCCCTCGCCGACGCGGGGCTCGAACCGGACCATCCCGCGCTGGTCAGGGCCGCGGAGTGGATGCTCGGCGAGCAGATCACCCGGCCCGGCGACTGGGCGGTACGACGGCCGAACCTGCCCCCGGGCGGCTGGGCGTTCGAGTTCCACAACGACAACTACCCGGACATCGACGACACCGCCGAGGTCGTCCTCGCGCTGCGCCGCGTCGACCACCCCGACCCCGAGCGCGTCGAGGAGGCGATCCGGCGCGGCGTCCGCTGGAACCTCGGCATGCAGTCCAGGAACGGCGCGTGGGGCGCCTTCGACGTGGACAACACCAGCCCGTTCCCCAACCGGCTGCCGTTCTGCGACTTCGGCGAGGTCATCGACCCGCCGTCGGCCGACGTCACCGCGCATGTCGTGGAGATGCTCGCCTGGGAGGGCCGGGCCCGGGACCCGCGTACCCGGCGCGGCGTCGCCTGGCTGCTGGCCGAACAGGAGGCCGACGGATCCTGGTTCGGCCGCTGGGGCACCAACTACGTGTACGGCACCGGGTCCGTCGTCCCCGCCCTCGTCGCCGCGGGCCTGCCCGCCTCCCACCCCGCCGTCCGGCGGGCGGTCAGCTGGCTGGAGCGGGTACAGAACGACGACGGCGGCTGGGGCGAGGACCAGCGCTCCTACGACGACCCCGCGGGCTGGCGCGGCCGCGGCGCCTCCACCGCCTCCCAGACCGCGTGGGCGCTGCTCGCCCTGCTGTCGGCGGGGGAGCGGGAGAGCGAGCCAGTCGAACGGGCGGTGAGCTGGCTGGCGCGGACCCAGACCGAGGACGGGACCTGGGACGAGCCGCAGTTCACCGGCACCGGCTTCCCCTGGGACTTCTCCATCAACTACCACCTGTACCGGCACGTCTTCCCGGTCACCGCGCTCGGGCGGTTCGTCCACGGCGAGCCGGACATGACCCGGTCCCGGAGACCCTGATGCCCGCGGAACCGGTCCCGCCGGCCGGCGCCGCACCGCTGCTGATCGCCTGCGCGCTCGGCATCGAGCGGCTCGCGCTGCGCGGCGCCGACCGCCCGGGGCCGCCCGGCCCCGTCACCGTGCTGCGCACCGGCATGGGCCCGCAGGCCGCCGAGCGCGCCGTGACCCGGGCGCTGGCCGCGGCGGGCCCGGCCGTGCGGGAGACGGCGGTCATCGCCACCGGATTCTGCGCGGGCCTGGCTCCCGGGATGCACCCCGGCGACCTGGTCGTCGCCGAGGAGACCCGTGACGAGCACGGCCGCACCCCGTGCACCGGCGGCGACACCTTGATCGCCGCCCTGACCGCCCTGACCGCCCTGTCCTCGCGTTCCGCGCCGTCGCGCGGCGGCGCCCCGCGCGCCCTGCACACCGGGCCGCTGGCCGGCTCTGGGCAGGTGGTGCGCGGCGCGCGGCGCGCGCGGCTGCGGGCCACCGGAGCGATCGCGGTGGACATGGAGTCCGCCGCCACCCTGCGCACCGCGGCGGCGGCCGGGGTGCGTCCGGTTGCGGCCGTCCGGGTGGTCGTGGACGCTCCTGAACATGAACTCGTCCGCATCGGAACCCTGCGCGGTGGAATATCGGCTTTCCGCGTACTACGCACACTGCTTCCGGCGTTCTTTGAATGGCACCGTTCTTTGCCGCTCCCCAGGAGGTGAGCTAGATGGCCATGCCGCTCCGTCAGTCCATCCGGGTCGCGACGTATCTCTTTGAGCAGAAAGTGATCCGTCGGCGCGAGAAGTTCCCGCTCATCGTGGAACTCGAACCGCTCTATGCCTGCAATCTCAAATGTGAGGGGTGCGGCAAGATCCAGCATCCGGCCGGTGTGCTCAAGCAGCGCATGCCGGTGGCCCAGGCGGTCGGCGCGGTCCTGGAGTCCGGGGCGCCCATGGTCTCCATCGCCGGCGGCGAACCGCTGATGCACCCGCAGATCGACGAGATCGTGCGGCAGCTCGTGGCGCGCCGGCGGTACGTCTTCCTGTGCACCAACGCGATGCTGCTGCGCAAGAAGATGGACCTGTTCCGCCCCTCTCCCTATTTCGCGTTCGCGGTGCACATCGACGGGCTGCGGGAGCGTCATGACGAGTCGGTGGCGAAGGAGGGCGTGTTCGACGAGGCGGTGGCGGCGATCAAGGAGGCCAAGAGGCGCGGCTTCCGGACCACCACCAACTCGACGTTCTTCAACACCGACACGCCGCAGACCGTCGTCGAGGTCCTGAACTTCCTCAATGACGACCTTCAGGTCGACGAGATGATGATCTCGCCCGCCTATGCCTATGAGAAGGCGCCCGACCAGGACCATTTCCTCGGTGTCGAGCAGACCCGCGAACTGTTCCGGAAGTCCTTCGCGCACGGCAACCGAAAGCGCTGGCGGCTCAATCACAGCCCGCTCTTCCTGGATTTCCTGGAGGGCCGGACCGATTTCCCGTGCACGGCCTGGGGCATCCCGAACTACTCCCTCTTCGGCTGGCAGCGCCCCTGCTATCTGATGGCCGACGGATACGTTCCGACATACCGCCAGTTGGTCGAAGAGACCGACTGGGACAAGTACGGACGGGGCAAGGACCCGCGCTGCGACAACTGCATGGCGCACTGCGGCTACGAGCCGACCGCCGTGATCGCCACCATGGGCTCGCTGAAGGAGTCGCTGCGCGCGGCCCGCGAGACCCTGAGCGGGAACCGCGGGTGACGCCATGACGGCAACGGAACCCGTCGCTCTCGGCCTCCCCGGGATGCCGTCCCGGCCGCTCGCCGAGCGCCGCAGGTCACGGCGCATCCAGGTGGGGCCGATCCCGGTCGGTGGCGACGCTCCTGTCTCGGTGCAGTCGATGACGACGACGGTGACGGCGGACATCGGTGCGACGTTGCAGCAGATCGCGGAGTTGACGGCGTCGGGGTGCCAGATCGTGCGGGTGGCGTGTCCGTCGCAGGATGACGCGGACGCGCTGCCGGTGATCGCGAGGAAGTCGCAGATCCCGGTGATCGCGGACATCCACTTTCAGCCGAAGTACGTGTTCGCGGCGATTGACGCGGGGTGTGCGGCGGTGCGGGTGAATCCGGGGAACATCCGGCAGTTCGACGACAAGGTGAAGGAGATCGCGAAGGCGGCCTCGGATGCCGGGGTGCCGATTCGTATCGGGGTCAACGCGGGGTCGTTGGACAAGCGGTTGCTGGCGAAGTACGGGAAGGCGACGCCGGAGGCGCTGGTGGAGTCGGCGCTGTGGGAGTGCTCGCTGTTCGAGGAGCACGGGTTCCGTGACATCAAGATCTCGGTGAAGCACAACGACCCGGTGGTCATGGTCAACGCGTACCGGCAGCTCGCCGCGCAGTGTGACTACCCGCTGCACCTGGGTGTGACGGAGGCGGGTCCGGCGTTCCAGGGGACGATCAAGTCGGCGGTCGCGTTCGGGGCGCTGTTGAGCGAGGGGATCGGCGACACCATCCGCGTCTCGCTGTCCGCCCCGCCGGCGGAGGAGGTCAAGGTCGGCATCCAGATCCTGGAGTCGCTGAACCTGCGGCAGCGCCGACTGGAGATCGTCTCGTGTCCGTCGTGCGGTCGGGCGCAGGTGGATGTGTACAAGCTGGCGGATCAGGTCACGGCGGGTCTGGACGGTCTTGAGGTGCCGCTGCGGGTCGCGGTCATGGGCTGTGTGGTCAACGGTCCGGGTGAGGCGCGTGAGGCCGACCTCGGTGTGGCGTCGGGCAATGGCAAGGGGCAGATCTTCGTCAAGGGCGAGGTGATCAAGACCGTGCCGGAGTCGAAGATCGTGGAGACCCTGATCGAAGAGGCCATGAAGATCGCCGAACGGATGGAGGCCGAGGGAGCCCCCACCGGGACCCCCGACGTGAGCGTGAACTGAACCAGGCAGAGGGGGATCACCATGTCACTCTTGGAGAACATCCGCGGACCGCGCGACCTCAAGGCCCTGCCCGCCGGACGCCTCGCCGAACTCGCCGCCGAGATCCGCGAGTTCCTCGTCCACGCCGTGGCCAGAACCGGCGGCCACCTCGGGCCCAACCTCGGAGTCGTCGAGCTGTCGATCGCCCTGCACCGGGTCTTCGACTCGCCCGCCGACCGCGTCCTGTGGGACACCGGGCACCAGGCTTACGTCCACAAGCTGCTCACCGGCCGCCAGGACTTCTCCAAGCTCCGGAGCAAGGGCGGCCTGTCCGGCTACCCCTCCCGCGCCGAGTCCGAGCACGACGTCATCGAGAACAGCCACGCCTCCACCGTCCTGGGCTGGGCCGACGGCCTGGCCAAGGCCAACGAGGTCCTCGGCCGCACCGACCGCCGCATCGTCGCGGTCATCGGCGACGGCGCGCTGACCGGCGGCATGGCCTGGGAGGCGCTGAACAACATCGCCGCCGCCAAGGACCGCCCGCTGGTCATCGTCGTCAACGACAACGAACGGTCCTACGCCCCGACCATCGGCGGCCTGGCCGACCACCTCGCAACCCTGCGCACCACCGACGGCTACGAACGCGTCCTCGCCTGGGGCAAGGACGCGCTGCGGCGCACCCCCGTCGTGGGTCAGCCGCTGTACGGGTCGCTGCACGGCGCCAAGAAGGGCCTCAAGGACACCCTCGCGCCGCAAGGCCTGTTCGAGGACCTGGGGCTGAAGTACCTCGGCCCCGTCGACGGCCACGACACCGCCGCCCTGGAATCCGCCCTGCGCCACGCCCGGCGCTTCCACGGCCCCGTCCTGGTGCACTGCATCACCGAGAAGGGCCGCGGCTACCGGCCCGCCCTGGAGGACGAGGCCGACCGCTTCCACACCGTCGGGGTCGTGGACCCGCTCACCGGCGCGCCACTGGCCCCCGCGGCCGGCCGGTCGTGGACGTCCGTCTTCGGCGAGGAGATGGTGCTGATCGGCGACGAGCGGCCCGACGTGGTGGCGATCACGGCGGCGATGCTGCACCCGGTCGGCCTCACCGCGTTCGCCGAGAAGCACCCGGACCGGGTGTGGGACGTGGGCATCGCCGAACAGCACGCGGCCGTCTGCGCCGCCGGGCTCGCCACCGGCGGCCTGCACCCGGTCGTCGCCGTCTACGCCACCTTCCTCAACCGGGCCCTCGACCAGATCCTGATGGACGTGGCGCTGCACCGGTGCGGTGTCACGTTCGTCCTGGACCGGGCGGGCGTCACCGGAACCGACGGACCCAGCCACAACGGCATGTGGGACATGGCGGTCCTCCAGGTCGTCCCGGGCCTGCGGATCGCCGCCCCGCGCGACGCCGACCAACTGCGCGCCCAGCTCCGCGAAGCCGTCGAGGTGGCCGACGCGCCCACCGTCGTCCGCTATCCGAAGGAGTCGGTGGGGGAGCCGATCCCCGCCCTGGCGCGGGTCGGCCGAATGGACGTGCTGCGGCGGCCGGAGGAGCCGGGCGGCGGTGGGGGACCGGGCCTTGTCGACGAGGCGTCCGGCGGCGGCATCGTCGACGTACTGATCGTCGCTGTCGGCGTGATGGCGGGCGTCGCCCTGGACGCCGCCGCGCTGCTCGCCGAACGCGGCATCGGCTGCACGGTCGTCGATCCCCGCTGGGTCAAACCCGTCGACCCCGCCCTGCCGCCGCTCGCCGCCCGCCACCGGTGCGTCGCCGTCATCGAGGACAGCGTCCGCAGCGCGGGCGTGGGCGCCGCGGTCTGCCAGGCCCTGCGCGACGCCGAAGTCGACCTTCCGGTACGGACCTTCGGCATCCCCGAGCAGTTCCTCGCCCATGCCAAGCGCGGCGAGGTGCTCGCCGACATCGGACTGACCCCCGCCGAGATCGCGGGCAGGATCAGCGCCGCCCTCGCCGCGAAGGAGACCGGCGTATGACCTCCACCGAGCGGGCCTCCACCGAGCGGGGCCCGGGCTTCGACCTCGGGAAGCTGCTCGCCGAGCGCGGAGCCGAGCGGTACGACCTGCACACCCGTCACCTGAACCACCAACTGCCGCGCATGCTGCGCACCATCGGCTTCGACATGGTCTACGAGCGGGCCGAGGGCGCGTACTTCTGGGACGCCGACGGCCGGGACTACCTCGACATGCTCGCCGGATTCGGCGTCATGGGCGTGGGCCGCCACCACCCCGTCGTACGCCAGGCCCTGCACGACGTGCTGGACGCGGGACTCGCGGACCTGACCCGCTTCGACTGCCCGCCGCTGCCCGGCCTGCTGGCCGAGCGGCTGCTGGGCCACGCACCCCACCTGGACCGGGTGTTCTTCGGCAACAGCGGTACGGAAGCCGTGGAGACCGCCCTGAAGTTCGCCCGCCACGCCACCGGCAGGCCGCGCGTGCTGTACTGCGCGCACGCCTTCCACGGGCTGACGACCGGCGCCTTGTCGGTCAACGGTGAGGACGGGTTCCGCAGGGGCTTCGACCCGCTGCTGCCGGACACCGCCGTCGCGCTGGGCGATCTGGACGCGCTGGAGCGGGAACTGCGGCGAGGGGACGTCGCGGCGTTCATCGTCGAGCCGATCCAGGGCAAGGGCGTACACCCCGCCCCGCCCGGCTACCTGCGCGCCGCACAGGAGCTGCTGCACCGGCACAAGGCGCTGCTCATCGCCGACGAGGTGCAGACCGGACTGGGCAGGACCGGGGACTTCTTCGCCTACCAGCACGAGGAGGGGGTGGCCCCGGACCTGGTCTGCGTCGCCAAGGCCCTGTCCGGCGGATACGTCCCGGTGGGCGCCACGCTGGGCAGGGACTGGATCTTCAGACGCGTCTACTCCTCCATGGACCGGGTGCTCGTCCACTCGGCGAGCTTCGGCTCCAACGCCCAGGCCATGGCGGCGGGTCTGGCCGTGCTCGCGGTCATGGAGGACGAGCAGATCGTCGCGAACGCGCGGGCCACCGGCGATCTCCTGCGCACCCGCCTCGCCGCGCTGACCGACCGCTACGAGCTGCTGCACGACGTACGCGGGCGCGGGTTGATGATCGGCATCGAGTTCGGCAGACCCCGGTCGCTGAGCCTGCGCGGCCGCTGGACGATGCTCCAGGCGGCCCGCAAGGGGCTGTTCGCGCAGATGGTGGTGGTGCCGCTGCTGCGGCGGCACCGGATCCTCACCCAGGTATCGGGCGACCACATGGAGGTCATTAAGCTCATCCCACCGCTGATCATCGGCGAGCGGGAAGTGGACCGCTTCGTCGGGGCGTTCACGGCGGTGATGGACGACGCCCACACCGGCGGCGGCCTGATGTGGGACTTCGGCCGCACCTTGATGAAGCAGGCGGTGGCCGGGCGCTGAGTCGCGGAGGGGGACGGGGAATGCTGGACACGGGGACGGTGCGCGGCGTCAACGCGATGACCGGGGACTGGGCGCGGGCCGCGGTGGGCGAGGCGGCCGAGGGGACGGTCTTCTCCGCCGCCGGGGTCTGGCCGCTGCTCGCGCTGCTGGCGCAGGGCGCGGACGGCCCCGCCCGCCGTGAGCTGGAGGCCGCGCTGGGCATCGAAGGGGCGGACAGCCCCCTGGCCTCGGGGCGCGCGGTGATCGAGGCGCTGGCCGCGATGGACGGCGTGGCCGCGGCCACGGGCCTGTGGACCCGGCCGGACCTGGTCCCCGTACGGGCAGCGTGGGAGGCGGCGCTGCCGCCGGGGGTGCGCGGCGAGCTGACCGGCCACCCGGAGCGGGACCAGGCGGAACTGGACGCCTGGGCCTCCCGGTGCACCCGCGGCGAGGTCGCGCGCATGCCGGTGCCGGTGACCCCGGACACCGTGCTGGTGCTGGCCGGGGCGCTGCTGCTGGAGACCACCTGGGGCGTGCCGTTCGCCGAGGGCTGGCTGGAACCGGAGCGCGGCCCCTGGCAGGGCCGGCGGCTGCTGGGGCTCCACCAGACCGTCAAGGACCTGGACCGGGTGCGGGTCGCCCCGCACACCGCCGCCGGGCCGCTGACCCTCGCCGAGGTCCCCGGTCACAACGGCCTGGCGGTGCATCTGCTGCTGGGCGCCGAGGGCACGCCCGGCGGTGAGGTGCTGAACGCGGGCCTGGCCGCCCTCGGCGGGGACTGCGCCACCGTGCCCGGCTCGGCCCTGCCCTTCGGCGAGTCCGGGCCCGGCGTCAGCGTGTGCGAGGCCACCGCGTGGGAGCCTGACCCGACGCTGACGATCTGCACCCCGCGGTTCACCGTCCGGGCCGACCACGACCTGCTGAAGCGGCCGGAACTCTTCGGCCTGCGCACCGCCATGGACGCCTCGCGCGGCCACTTTCCGGGCATCAGCCCGACGCCGCTGGCGGTCTCCTCCGGGCAGCAGACCATGACGGCGGGATTCAGCGCCGAGGGGTTCAAAGCGGCCGCGGTGAGCGCCGTCGGGATGGGCGTCGGCGGTGTTCCATGGGCCCGGTCGAGGCAGATCGGGGTCCGCTTCGACCGGCCCTTCGGCTTCCTGGCCGTGCATCGGGCCTCCGGCCTGGTGCTGGCGGCGGGCTGGGTCACCGACCCCGACGACGCTCCGGACCGCCCCTGGTGAGCCGACCGGCGTGGCGGGCCGGGGCTGGGGCCGAGCCCCGGCCCCCGGCGGCGAATCCGGCCGGAAGCGGGTCGGCCCGTGAGCGGCGGGTGCCGGGGGCAGCCAGAAGCAGCAGTTGTGCCGGGGTCGGCCCGTGAGCAGTGGGTGCCGGGGTCAGTCCGTGAGCAGCCGGGCCCGCAGCCGCTCGCGCGTCCGCTCGTCCAGCCCGAGGCCCTGCGCGAGGTAGCTCTCCGTACCGCCCCAGGTCTCCTCGATCGCCCCGTACGCCGCCGCCAGGTACTCCAGGCGGGCGTCGAACAGCGGGCTGAGCAGCTCCAGCACCTCCGGCGACATCGCGTCGGCCGAGGTGCTCTTGCGCCAGACCTTGTACCGGCGGTGCGCGGCGGCGGACTCCAGGTAGTCGGCCTCGATGGCGTCCCGGTCGACCCCGAGCGCGAGCAGGGTGACCGCGACGGACAGCCCGGCGCGGTCCTTGCCCGCCGAACAGTGCAGCAGCGCGGGTGAGCTGCCGTCGGCCAGCGCGCTCAGCAACCGCCTGTGCTCGGCGGTACGGGTCCGGATGATCTCCCCGTACGAGGCGATCATGCGGCCCGCGGCCCGCCCGTCGGCGAGCAGCTCGCGCAGCGTGGGCAGGTCGCCCTCGCGCACCATGGTCCAAAAGCCCGCCCCGTCGGCCGGATCGCTGAGCGGGATGTTCACGTTCCGCACGCCGGTGAGCGTCACGTCCGGGCCCTCGAGCTTGATGTCCGCGGCGTTGCGGAAGTCGAAGATCGTGTGCAGGCCGAGGGTGTCGAGGAAGGCCGCGTCCTGCTCGGTCGCGTGCGCCAGATGACCGCTGCGGAAGAGCACGCCGTGCCGGACCCGCCGCCCGTCGGTGGCGGGCAGGCCGCCCACGTCGCGGAAGTTGCGTACGCCCGCGAGCTCGGGCTCGACCGACGGGACCTGCGGGCTCTGCTGCGTCACGGGCACTCCTCGTGGGTCTCTCGGCGGCGCTGCCGCCGGCGCGGTGCGGCTGATACTGCCCAGCGGCTGTCCTGACCATACGACATGCGTTTCGGCGGAAAGAGTCTCGTCTGTATTCCGCATTCGGCAAAACTGACCAGGTGGGATAGATCACCCTTCGTCAACCCCTGGTTACGGTGGCGTAAGTCACTTCCGAGCGTGAAAGATGTACTGACGTGGCAGACGATTCGAAGACATTCACCAATAACGCGATCGGGTCGTACGCAGCCGTCGGGGACAGCTTCACCGAAGGCGTCGGCGACCCAGGACCTGACGGGCAGTTCGTCGGCTGGGCCGACCGGCTGGCCGTCCTGCTGTCCGACCGGCGCTCCGCCGCCGGGCCCGGGACCGGCGCCCAGGGCGGACCCGGCTCCGACGGCCAACCCGACCCCGCCTCCACCGACTTCCGCTACGCCAACCTCGCGGTACGCGGCCGCCTTCTGGACCAGATCGTCGCGGAGCAGGTGCCGCGCGCGAAGCAGCTCGCCCCCGACCTGGTGAGCTTCTGCGCGGGCGGCAACGACATCCTGCGGCCCGGCGGCGACCCCGACGACATCGCCGAGCGCTATGAGGCGGCGGTCGCCGACCTCACCGCCTCGGTGGGCACGGTGCTGGTGTGCACCGGATTCGACACCCGCGACGTGCCCGTACTCCGCCATCTGCGCGGGAAGATCGCCACCTACACCGCCCATGTCCGGGCCATCGCCGACCGGTACGACTGCCCGGTGCTCGACCTGTGGTCGCTGCGCTCGGTGCAGGACCGGCGGGCCTGGAGCGACGACCGGCTGCACCTGTCGGCGGACGGCCACACCCGGGTCGCGCTGCGTGCCGCCCAGGTGCTCGGCCTCGGCGTACCGGCCGACCCGGACCAGCCGTGGCCGCCGGAGGGCGTCCGCACGGCCGCCGAGGTCCGCCGCGACAACATCCACTGGGCGCGCGAGCACTTGGTGCCGTGGATCGGGCGGCGGCTGCGCGGCGAGTCCTCCGGGGACCACGTGGAGCCCAAGCGCCCCGATCTCCTGCCGCTGCGCTGACCCGGCCCGCGGCCGTCGGCCGCCGCGCCGTCCCCGAAGCGCCGGCCGGGCCCCCGTACCCGGCCGGCGCCGCCTGAGGAACCGGCCGCGGGCGTCCCACGCCCCCGGCCGATCCGGTCCTAACCGGTCAGGCAGGCCCATACGGTGCGGCCTTGGCCGCTCTCGTGCGGCCGCACGCCCCAGGACTCCGCGAGCGCCTCCACGAGCATCAGCCCGCGTCCGCCCTCCTGGTCGGCGCTCACCGGCCGCGTCCGCGGCTGGGTCCGGGCGCCGCCCTGGTCCGCCACCTCCAGCCGCAGCAGCGCCTCGGCCAGCCGCAGTTCGCAGCGGACCGACGCCGTGGTGGTGTGCCGCACCGCGTTCGTGACCAGCTCGGAGACCACCAACACGGCGTTCTCCCGCACCTCTTCGTCGATGCCCCAGTCCCGCAGGCGCACCAGGACCAGACCTCTGGCCTCCGCTACGGAGCTGCTCAGCGCCGGGAGAAGGAACGCGTCCTTGAGGCACCGGGTGACGGAACGGCCCGGGCGCCCTAACGAGAGAGCCTCATGGAAAGGAGCCACGCCGTCACTATGCTCTGTGCTCCGCGCAGATGGCAAGGATCAGTCTGTAAATTACAGAATCGTGCTGGACAGTCTGTCGTCGCGGCTGAGCCCGTGCCAGACTGCTGTGCGATGAACGTAGTTGGAGGGGAGCGGTAGTGGCGGAGACGCGGCCGGGTGGCGCCGGCGCCCCGACCGTCCTGCGGGTCGTGCTCGGCAAGCGGCTACAGGACCTACGGGAGAAGGCGGGGCTGTCGTACGAGCAGGCGGGCCGCGCCCTCGACGTCACCCACGCCACCATCCGGCGGATGGAGAAGGCCGAGGTCGGACTCAAGCTCCCGTACGTCGAGAAGCTCCTGGCGACCTACGGAGTCGCCGACGGCGAGGAGATCGACGCCTTCCTCGCCCTGGCCCGCGAGGCCAACCGGCCAGGCTGGTGGCACCGGTTCAAGGACGTCCTGCCCGACTGGTTCAGCGCCTTCGTCAGCCTGGAGGGCGAGGCCAGCGTCATCCGCGCCTACGAACCCCACTACGTGCCCGGGCTGCTCCAGACCGAGCGTTACGCCCACGCGGTGCTCCGCGCCGGCATGCCGCACGCCGCAGACAGCGAGATCGACCGCCTCGTCGCGCTGCGCGTGGAGCGGCAGACGCGGCTCACCCGCCAGGACCCGCCCCTGCTGTGGGTCGTGATGGACGAGACCGTACTGCGCCGCCCCATCGGCGGACCGGAGATCATGCGCGAGCAGATCGACCGGCTCATCGAGGCCGGCGAGACGATGCCCAACGTCAGGCTGCAGATCATGCCGTTCGCCTCCGGACCGCATCCGGCGATGTACGGCCCGTTCCACATCTTCCGGTTCCCCATCCCGGATCTGCCGGACATCGCGTACAGCGAGAGCCTGGTCGGCGGTGTGTACATCGACCGCCGCGACGACGTGTCGGTGTTCCTGGAGGCGCTGGACCGGATGTGCGCGCAGGCCGCGCCCGCACAGACCACACAGGCCATTCTGGGTGGCATTCGCAAGGAGATCTGAACCATGGATCGCATACGCACCGACCGCACCGGAATCTACAACGGCATGCCGGCGAGGGACCTCGGCACCGAGGGCTGGCACAAGCCGTGGAGCGGCGGGAACGGGGGAAGCTGCGTCGAGGCCATGAAGCTCGGGGACGGCCGGGTGGCGCTGCGCCAGTCCACCGATCCCGACGGGCCCGCCCTGATCTACACCGTGCACGAGATCGAGAGCTTCATCCAGGGGGCCAAGGCCGGCGAGGCCGACTTCCTGATCGCGTGAGCCCCCTCGCCCGCTCGTCCACCCCTTAACCTTCCCGCCATGACGACCTTGATGACGTACGCGGGGCCGGTCGACGCCCGTGCGCTGGTGACGCGCACCGGCGGGGTACCCCTCACGCCGGCCGGATTCAGCTGGCCCCGGTGCGCCAAGTGCGCCGGGCCCATGCAGTTCCTGGCGCAACTGCTCCTGGACGACCTCGTCCTGGCGGTCTTCATGTGCCAGAACGACCCGGGGATGTGCGACGACTGGGACCCGGCGTCGGGTGGCAACCGGGCCCTGCTGTTCCCACGCGGTGGGCTGGCGGCCGCCCCGGTGCCGGACCAGGGCGCCACCCTGCTGTCCGAGGTGTGCGGGATCGAGTACGCGACCATCGACGGGGCCGACTACGACGAGGCGCGCGACCAGTGGTCCAAGACGCGGGACCGCGACGTGCTGGAGGTCCTCGGCCAGTTCGGCGGTGCGCCGTCGTGGTTGCAGGGCGACGAGACGCCGCCGTGTCCATCGTGCGCGCGGCCCATGGGCTTCGCCGCGCAGCTCGAAGAGGGCCATGACCACCGCACGGCGATGAACTTCGGCGGAGGCGGCTGCGGATACGCGTTCGCCTGCGCGCCTTGCCGGCGCGCCGTGTTCCTCTGGCAGTGCTGACCGCCGGCTGCTACGAGAGGATCTCGTACGGGTCGCTCCGGACGGCGTCCGGGGAAGTCCGGGGACCTGCGTCCGGCCCCGGACCCGCACCGGGCCGGCGCGCCGCGACCGCCCGCCACCACGGCTCCAGCGGCAGCCCGTCCGCGGGCTCGAACGGCTGGCCCGGGCGGGGCATCACCACCGTCGCCCCGGCCGTCTCGGCGGCGGCCACGCTGCCCTCGGCCGGCTCCTCCCAGGGATGCGGGGCGAGGTTGAAGGTGCACCAGTGGATGGGCAGCATGAGCCCCGTCGGAGTGCCGCCCTGTAGATCGGTGTGGGCGCGCACGCCCTCCTCGGGCGTCATGTGGATGTCCGGCCAGAAGTCGGAGTACGCGCCGATCTGGATCATCGTCACGTCGAACGGCCCGTACACCGCGCCGATGTCCGCGAAACCGGGGAAGTAGCCGGTGTCCCCGCTGTGGTAGATCCGGTGGTCCGCACTGGCGACCACCCAGGACGCCCACAGCGTGTGCTGGGTGTTGCGCAGCGCCCGCCCGCAGAAGTGGCGGGCCGGGGTGGCCGTGAACGTGAGCCCCCCGACCTCGGCGGACTCGTTCCAGTCCAACTCGGTCATCCGGTCCACCGGGACGCCCCAGCGCTCCAGATGGGCACCGACGCCGAGCGGGACGACGAACCGCGCACCGGTGCGCAGCAGCGCCCGGACCGTCGGCATGTCGAGGTGGTCGTAGTGGTCGTGGGAGATCAGCACCGCGTCCAGCGGGCCCAGCTCGCGCAGCGGCAGCGGCACCGGATGCAGCCGCTTGGGCCCGGCGAAGGCGAACGGCGAGCAGCGCTCCCCCCACACCGGGTCGAACAGCACCCGCCGCCCGCCGATCTCCGCCAGCACGCTCGAATGCCCCATCCACGTCAGCCGCAGCCCGGAGGCGGGCGGCGCGGCGAGGTCCGCGATGGTCGTCGGGTGCACGGGCACGGTGCCGGCTGGCGCCCGCCGGGCCCGGTCCTCGGCGCGGGAGTACGTGGACAGGAACTTCAGCATGGACCCCGACGGGACGGTGCGGGCCGCCACCGGGTTCGTGAACACACCATCCGCGAAGTTCGGCGACCGCCGGATGCGCTCCATCCGCTCCCCGCTCGGCTCCGCTCCGAAGGCTGCGGGGCGCAGCGCGGCGAGCCGGGGACGACGCGGCCTCCGGTTGGCGGACAGCTCCGGCGCGTGGGAACCGGTCACGGCACCTCCAGGGTGAACGAGCGGGTCATCCCATTATCAGCCGGATCACGGGTCGCGCTCCGGGGCATAGCCCGCACCGGCCACCCCGGCCTCAGCGCGCCCCCTTCCGCGCCGCTTCCACCAGCGCCTCCATGACCCGCGGATCATCACCGGCCTCCGGGTGCCACTGCACCCCCAGCACGAACCCGGCGGGGTCCGGCAGTTCCAGCGCCTCCACCGTCCCGTCGTCGGCGAAAGCGCTGGTGACGAGCCCGTCGCCGAGCCGGTCCACGGCCTGGTGGTGATAGGTCGGAACCGACACCGGCCCGGGCAGCACCCGCGCCAGCAGCGTGCCCGGCACCGGCCGCACGTCGTGGTGGGCGAAGACGCCCGGCGGCCCGCCGTGCGCCTCCAGGTGCTGGACGAGCGTGCCGCCCCGGGCGACGTTCAGCAGCTGCATGCCCCGGCAGATCCCCAGCAGCGGCACCCCGGCCGTCAGCGCGGCGTCGATCAGGGCGAGTTCCCAAGCGTCGCGCTCCCGCGCGGGCGGACCGGTGCGGGGGTGCGGATCGGCTCCGTACCGTACGGGCTCCACGTCCGGGCCGCCCGCGATCACCAGCCCGTCCAGCCGGGCGACGACGTGGGCCGCCGCGTCGGGGTCGTCCGGCGGCAGCTGCGCCGCCAGGCCCCCCGCGCGCTGCACCAGCCGGTGGTATCCGGCGGGCAGCAGCGCCGCGGGCAGGTCCCAGACGCCCCACCGGGCCGAGGACTCCAGGTAGGTGCTGATGCCGATGAGGGGTGTGGACAACGGGTGCTCCGGTCTCGTTCTCGGTCTTGTTCGTCGGTCTCGGGCTCAGTCTCGGGAGAGTTCGGCCTCGGCCGCCGCCAGGGCCGCGAACTCCTCCTCGGGAGCGGCGGCGACCAGGCGGTGCCGGCTGTAGAAGGCGAAGTAGGCCAGTGCCACGGCGTACACGCCGAGCGCGATGAACGCCGCGTCCTTGTCGACCAGGAAGGTGGCCACCAGCGCGGAACAGGCCAGCACGAACGCCACCGACGATGTCACGACACCGCCCGGCGTACGGTACGGCCGGTGCAGCCCCGGCTCGCGGCGGCGCAGCACGATGTGGGACAGAGCCATCAGGGCGTACGAGATGGTGGCGCCGAACACCGCGACGTTCAGCATCCGGGCGCCGTCCTCCGACCAGGCGGCCAGCCCGAAGCCGAGCGCGCCCGGCACCAGCAGCCCCAGGTACGGCGCCTTGCGGCGGCTGGTCAGGGACAGGAAGCGGGGCAGGTAGCCGGCGCGCGAGAGGGCGAACAGCTGGCGCGACCCGGCGTAGATGAGGGAGAAGAACGAGGCGACCAGACCGGCGAGCCCCGCGTAGTTGACGATGCGGGACAACACGGTCGCCTTGCCGTCCGGCTGGAGCGCCTCGACCAGCGGATCGCCCGCCGACGCGACGGCGGCCGAGCCGCGCGCGCCGCACGCGGCGACGAAGGTGACCAGCGCGAGCAGCAGCAGGATGCCCATCGCGGCGGCCATGGCCTTGGGGAGCGTGCGGGCCGGGTCCTTGGTCTCCTCGGCGGCCAGCGGTACGCCCTCGACGCCCAGGAAGAACCACATGCCGAAGGGGAACGCCGCCCAGATGCCCAGGATGCCGAACGGCAGCCAGGAGTTGGCGCCGAACGCGTCCTTGTCGACGGGGATGTCGTTGAGCGAGCCCCCGTCGAACTCGGTGAGCGCGGCGCAGGCGAAGATGATCAGCGCGACGACGGCGATGGCGGTCACCACCAGGCTGAAGCGCAGCGCCTCGCCGACCCCCCACAGATGGATGCCGATGAACAGGGCGAAGCAGGCGAGATAGACCGGCCAGCCCGATTCCAGCCCGAAGAGGTTGAGGGACTCGACGTACTCGCCGATGAAGAGGGCGATGGCGGCGGGCGCGAGGACGTACTCGATGAGGATGGCCGTGCCGGTGAGGAAGCCGCCCCAGGTGCCCAGGGCGCGGCGGGCGAAGCCGTAGCCGCCGCCGGCCGTCGGCAGGATCGCCGAGAGCTCGGCCAGCGCGAAGACCAGACACGTGTACATCAGGCCCATCAGCACGGCGGCGATGGCCAGCCCGCCGAAGCCGCCCTCCGACAGGCCGGCGTCCCAGCCGGAGAAGTCACCGGAGACGACGTAGGCGACGCCCAGCCCGGTCAGCAGCAGCGGACCCGCGCTGCCGCGGCGCAGGGTGCGCCGCTCCAGATAGCCGTCGTCGGGGCCCTCGTGCACGGGGGAGGGGGCCGTTCGGGAGGGGGTTCCGTCTGCCATGGGGTGCTCCTGGCTGAACGCGGGGCGAAGGGGGGCGGCAATGGTGTGGGGCCATACCTTTGCCTTCTCTGGTGGCGCCGCGCAAGACCCTTGCGTAAAACCGCTGTAACGCGGACCTCACAACGTGGGCCTCGCAACGCAGACCTCACATGGCCGGGCGGATCCGCGTCGCCCCCGCGGCCCGGGAGCCGCCCCCTGCCCGGGAGCCGCCCCCTGCCCGGGTGCCGCCCGCGGCCCGGGAGCTGCCCTCTGTCCAGGAGTCCGCCCGCGGCCCGGCGCGGCAGCCGGCGCCGCGACATCAGCTGAGAAACCCGCGCAGCAGCGCCGCCGTGCCCGCGCAGTGCTCCCGCATCACCTCGCGCGCCCCGTCCGCGTCCCCGTCCAGCACGGCCTCGACCAGCGCGGTGTGCTGGGCCTGCGAGTGCTCCAGGTTCCGCACCAGCAGCGGGATGCAGTTCAGCAGGTCGTTCACGGTCGCCCGGACGGCCGCGTACTGGGCCGCCAGCGACGGCGACCCCGACAGCTCGGCCAGGGTCAGATGCAGCAGGGTGTCCAGCCGCCGGTACTCGGCCGGCGGCGCGGCGCCCGTCGCCTCCAGCGCGGCGCGCAGCCGCTCCGCCTGCTCGCCGGTCAGCCCGTGCGCGGCGCACAGCCCGGCCGCCCCCACCTCCAGCACCTCGCGGAAGCGCAGCGTGTCCTCGACGTCCACGCCGGCCACCCGGCGGCGCAGCTCGTCCTCGCCGTCGGCGGGCTCCGGCCGGGCGCACACGAACGTGCCCCCGTACCGGCCGCGGCGGCTGACCACCAGCCCCTGGTCCTGCAGCACCTTCAGCACCTCGCGCAGCGTGACCCGGCTGATCTGCAACCGCTCGGCCAGCTCCCGCTCGGCGGGCAGCCGGCCGCCGTCCGGCACCAGCCCGAGCCGGACGATCTGGAGTATCTGCTCCAGCGCCTCCTCGAAGCCGTTGCCCGCCCTGACCGGACGCAGCACCGGCGCCAGCCGGTCGTCCTCGGCGCCGCCGCTCCGGGCCTCGATCCGAGGCTCATCCCCGGCCTCGATCCGGTCCGCTTCCATAAACCCTCCGCCGCTACTTCCCAATCAATGGTCTGTGCCCCTACCTTATGACCTCCGGTCCACCGACAGGAGGCATCACTGTGTCAGACCGCACGCCCCCGCTCTCCGTCGACGAACTGAGAAAGCTCGTCGACACCGGGGAGATCGACACCGTCGTCCTTGCCTTCACCGATATGCAGGGAAGACTGCAGGGCAAGCGGTTCGCCGCCCGCTTCTTCCTCGACGACGCCCTGGAGCACGGCACCGAGGGCTGCAACTACCTCCTCGCCGTGGACGCCGACATGAACACCGTCGACGGCTACGCCATGTCCTCCTGGGAGCGCGGCTACGGTGACTTCGCCATGCACGGTGACACCGGCACCCTGCGCCGCACCCCGTGGCACCCCGGCACCGCCCTGATCACCGCCGACCTCGCCTGGCACGACGGATCCCCCGTCCTCGCCTCCCCGCGGCAGATCCTGCGCCGCCAGCTCGACCGGCTCGCCGAGCACGGCTGGACCGCCTACGCGGGCACCGAGCTGGAGTTCATGGTCTTCAAGGACACCTACGAGAACGCCTGGTCGCGCGGCTACCGCGAGATGACCCCGGCCAACCAGTACAACGTCGACTACTCCGTACTCGGCACCGGCCGCGTCGAGCCGCTGCTGCGCCGCATCCGCAACGAGATGGGCGCCGCCGGCATGACCGTGGAGTCCGCCAAGGGCGAGTGCAACCTCGGCCAGCACGAGATCGCGTTCCGCTACGACGACGCTCTCACCACCTGCGACCAGCACGCCATCTACAAGACCGGGGCCAAGGAGATCGCCGCCCAGGAGGGCATGGCGCTCACCTTCATGGCCAAGTACGACCAGCGCGAGGGCAACTCCTGCCACATCCACCTGTCGCTGCGCGACGAGGCCGGGCACCCGGTGCTCGCCGATGACGACGGCGAGTACGGCATGTCGAAGCTCATGCGGCACTTCCTCGCCGGACAGCTCGCCGCGATGCGCGACCTCACCCTCCTCTACGCGCCCAACATCAACTCCTACAAGCGGTTCCAGCCCGGTTCCTTCGCGCCCACCGCCGTCGCCTGGGGCCCGGACAACCGCACCTGCGCGCTGCGCGTCATCGGCCGCGGCCACGGGCACCGCCTGGAGAACCGGCTGCCCGGCGGCGACGTCAACCCCTACCTCGCCGTCGCGGGCATGATCGCCGCCGGTCTGCACGGGATCGAGAACGAGCTGGAACTGCCCGGCGCCTGCACCGGCAACGCGTACAACGGCGACGCCCGGCACGTCCCCACCACCCTGCGCGAGGCCGCCGACCTGTGGGCCGCCAGCCCCATAGCGCGCGCCGCCTTCGGCGACGACGTCGTCGAGCACTACCTGAACATGGCGCGCGTCGAGCAGCAGGCGTTCGACACCGCCATCACGGACTGGGAGCGCTTCCGCTCTTTCGAACGCATGTAGCGAGGTTGTGGGCAATCGTCCCGCACGGCGGGACGGGTGGGCACAACCCGACCACCGGCGTGCAGCCACGTATGAAACGCGACGTCGCGCGCCGCGAGGGCGAACACCAGGAGACACCGTGCAAGAGCTTCACGTATTGAACCCGGCCACCGAAGAGGTGATCGCGACGGTCCCGGCCGCGACCCCGGCCGACGTCGACGCAGCCGTGGCCCGCGCCGCCCAGGCGCAAAACGGCTGGGCGGCCCTGCCGCCGACCGACCGCGCCCGGCTGCTGCGCCGCTTCGCCGCCACCGTAGACGCCCACGTCGACGACCTCGCCGAACTGGAGGTCCGCGAGGCCGGCCACCCGATCGGCAACGCCCGCTGGGAGGCGGGCAACGCCCGCGACCTGCTCGACTACGCCGCCGGGGGAGTGGAGCGGCTGGCCGGCGCCCAGATCCCCGTCCCCGGCGGCCTGAACGTCACCTTCCACGAACCGCTCGGCGTCGTCGCCGTCATCGCTCCGTGGAACTTCCCCATGCCCATCGCCGCCTGGGGCACCGCACCCGCCCTCGCCGCGGGCAACGCCGTCATCCTCAAGCCCGCCGAGACCACCCCGCTCACCGCGCTGCGGCTGGCCGAACTCGCCCTGGAGGCCGGGCTGCCCGAAGGGCTCTTCCAGGTCCTGCCCGGCGAGGGCCCGGTCGCCGGCAACGCCCTGGTGGAGCACCCCGGCGTCGCCAAGGTCGTCTTCACCGGATCTACCGCCGTCGGCAAACGCATCATGGCCAAGTGCGCGGACGGCGTGAAGCGCGTGACCCTCGAACTCGGCGGCAAGAGCCCCAACATCGTCTTCGCCGACGCCGACATCGAGGCCGCCGCTGCCGCCGCCCCGGGCTCCTTCCTCGACAACACCGGCCAGGACTGCTGCGCCCGCAGCCGCATCCTCGTCCAGCGCTCCGTCCACGACCGCTTCATGGAGCTGCTGGAGCCCGCGGTGCTGTCCTTCACCGTCGGCGACCCGGCCGACCCCGGCACGCAGATGGGCCCGCTGATCTCCGCCGCCCAGCGCGAGCGCGTACGGTCCTACGTCCCCGAGTCCGCCCCCGCGGCCATCCGCGGCGAGGCCCCCGCGGGCAAGGGCTTCTGGTATCCGGCCACCGTCCTGGAGGGCTGGCCGTCGGACCGTACCGCCGTCGAGGAGATCTTCGGACCGGTCGCCGTCGTCATCCCCTTCGAGGACGAGGCCGACGCGATCCGGATCGCCAACGCCACCGACTACGGCCTGTCGGGGTCCATCTGGACCCGCGACGTCGGCCGCGCCCTGCGCGTCTCGCGCGCCGTCGCCGCCGGGAACCTGTCCGTCAACTCCCACAGCAGCGTCCGCTACTGGACCCCCTTCGGCGGCTTCAAGCAGTCCGGCCTCGGCCGGGAACTGGGGCCGGACGCCCTCACCGCTTTCACCGAGACCAAGAACGTCTTCATCAGCACGGAGGCCTGAACACCATGACCACGACCGACACCACCGACGACAACGTCTGCCGCCGCCTGGTGGGCCGTACCGCCGTCATCACCGGAGCGGGCAGCGGCATCGGCCTGGCCACCGCACGCCGGATCGCCTCCGAGGGGGCGAACGTCGTCTGCGCCGACATCGACCCGGTCGCGGGCAAGGCCGCCGCCGACGAGGTCGGCGGGCTGTTCGTCCAGGTGGACGTCACCGACGCCGAGCAGGTCGAGGCGCTGTTCCAGACCGCCCACGACACCTACGGCTCCGTCGACATCGCCTTCAACAACGCCGGCATCTCGCCGCCCGACGACGACTCCATCCTCACCACCGGGCTGGACGCCTGGAAGCGCGTCCAGGAAGTCAACCTCACCTCCGTCTACCTGTGCTGCAAGGCCGCCATCCCCTACATGCAGCGGCAGGGCAAGGGCTCCATCATCAACACCGCCTCCTTCGTGGCCGTGATGGGCGCCGCCACCTCGCAGATCAGCTACACCGCCTCCAAGGGCGGCGTCCTGGCCATGTCCCGCGAGCTGGGCGTGCAGTTCGCCCGCGAGGGCATCCGGGTCAACGCCCTGTGCCCCGGGCCGGTCAACACCCCGCTGCTGAAGGAGCTGTTCGCCAAGGACCCGGAGCGCGCCGCGCGCCGCCTGGTGCACGTTCCCGTCGGCCGCTTCGCCGAGCCCGAGGAGATCGCCGCCGCCGTCGCCTTCCTCGCCAGCGACGACTCCTCGTTCGTCAACGCCGCCGAGTTCCTGGTCGACGGCGGGATCGCGGGCGCGTACGTCACGCCTCTGTAACCATTGCCCGGAGCGGAGCCGGTGCGGGGTGCAGGGAGTAGTAAAGGCCGAGGTCACGTGCCTAAGGTGTCGGCGTGAGCATGACGACACCACCCGGTTGGTACCCCGACCCGGCCCACAGCGGCCCTGGCCTCGCCCCGGAACGCTGGTGGGACGGAGCCGCCTGGACCGAGCAGCGCCGCACCGCCCAGCCCGCTCCCCAGGGGCAGCCCACCCCCGGGGACCCGTCCCTGCACGCCGCGCCGACGATGGTCGGCATGCCGGGCCCGGCCGCCCAGGCCGCTCCCGCCCCCGGGACGCCGCAGCCGGGGTTCCCCGCCTCCCCGGCATACCCGGGCTCCCCCGGAGCCCCCGGCTACCCGGGATATCCCGCCGCACCCGACGGCGGCGCGCCGCGCGGCCGCGGCTCGAAGGCCGTCGCGGCGGCGGTCGCGGCGGTCGTCCTCGTCGCCGCGATCGTCGGCGGTGTCCTCCTGCTCCAGGACGACGACGGCGACGGCGACGAGCGGGCCAAGCAGGGCCAGAGCTCGCCGCCGGTCCCCGGCTCCGGCGGCGACAAGGGCGGCGACGCCGCGTCTGCCGCCGCGGACGCCATCAACGGCATCACACTGCCCGTGTTCACCGGCTGGGAGAAGCGGAACCACTCCGCCGGCGTGCTCCTCGCCAAACAGCCCTACCCCTGCCCGAACAACCCCGACGGCGACTGTCTGCGCGGCGGTGTGGTCACGCAGAACGCCGCCGGCGGCGGGTACCGGGCGACGACGGCGGAGGGCATAGCCAAGGAGGACATCGCCGAGAACGCCAAGGGCAACTACAGCGTCAAGTCCTACGGCGGCATCACCTCGCACACGGAGCTCAAGTCGGAGCCGGTGACCGTCGCGGGGCAGAAGGGCTACCGCGTCCTCTGGCGGATCGAGAACAAGGTGGGCGACGACGGATACGTCCAGTCGGTCGTCTTCCCCCGGCCCAGCGGAGGGGCCGGCGGGCCCCAGTCGATGATCGTCGTCCAGTTCGGCTTCGACGTGCACGACGAGGCCCCGGCGCTCACCGACATGGACAAGATCGTCAACGGCATCAAGCCGCTGAGCGCCCCGGGCGACAACGGGTCGGTGTGACGGGACCGGGGCGCGGGCCGGTCACAGGAACGTGCGGCCCTCGCCCCGGTACGTCGGCACCGTCTCCACCACCCGGTCACCGTCGACCAGGCACAACCGGTCGAAACGCTCGCACAGCTCACCGGCCTTGGCGTGCCGGAACCACACCTTGTCCCCGACCAGCAGGTCGTCTGCCGGCGGGCCCAGCAGCGGCGTCTGCACCTCGCCGGCCCCCTCCCTCGGGTCGTACCGCAGCCCCTCGGGCAGATACGGCTCCGGCAGCCGGTCCCGGCCCGCCACCCCCGACGCCGGATAGCCGCCGCCCAGCACCGTCACCACACCGACGCCCGGCCTGCGCACCACGGGCAGCGCGAACAGCGCCGCCGGGCGTCCCTGGAACGAGGTGTAGTTGTCGAACAGCCGCGGCTGGTACAGCCCCGAACCCGCCGCGATCTCGGTGACAGCCTCCTCCGCGGCGGTGTGCTGCACGCTGCCCGTGCCGCCCCCGTTCACGAACTCCAGATCCGCCACCGCCCGGACCGCCCGCACCGCCGCCGCCCGCCGCGCCGCCAGTTCCCGGCGCGCCGCGGCCTGCATCAGCCGTATCGCCCGCGACCGCACCGGATGCCCCGCCACCGCGTCGCCCACGCCGGCCACATGGCCCTCGTACGCCATCAGCCCGACCAGCCGGAAGCCCGGCCGCCGGCCGATCAGCCGGGCCAGCTCCGCGAGCCGCTCCGGATCACGCAGCGGAGACCGCAGCGCGCCGATCCGCACCCGCCCGCCCAGCAACCGCAGCGAGGTGTCCAACTCCAGACAGACCCGCACCACCTCGGTGCCGCCGCGCACCGCGTCGATCAGATCGAGCTGCGCCGGGTCGTCCACCATCACGGTCACGGCGGACGCCAGCTTCGGGTCCCCGGTCAGCTCCGCGAACCGGTCCCGGTCGGCCGACGGATACGCCAGCAGCACGTCCTGGAAGCCCTCGCGCGCCAGCCACAGCGACTCGGCGAGCGTGAAACCCATGACCCCCGTGAACCCGTCGAGCGCCAGCACGCGCTCCAGCAGCGCCCTGCACCGGACCGACTTGCTCGCCACTCTGACGGGTTTGCCCTGGGCGCGCCGTACGAGGTCGCGCGCGTTGGCGTCGAACGCCCGCAGATCGACGATCGCGACAGGGGCGTCGAGGTGCGCGGTGGCCCGCTCGTAACGGGCCCGGTCAGCGGCTGCGAGGGACATGAACGGCAGCTTGCCAGAATGCGGTTACCGGAGGGTAGAGGGCCAGCCGGTGCGCATGGCAGCCGGTGCCCCGTAGAGTGTCGCGCACGCCATGACCGGCAGGTCAGGGGCGTGATGTCCGCATACGGGCCGGGCTGCCCCGAAAGCGATGAGGCGGCCGCGGCGCGAGGTGAACAAGGTCCCGAGGAGTGACGAGGGGGTGCAGGTGAGCACCGACGCGGAGTACGCACGCCCGCCCCGCCCCGTGCCACCCCCCATGCCCGCATCGCCTCCACCACCCGTGCCCCCGCCTCCGCCGTCCGGGCCTGATTCTCCGGTGGCCGCGCCTTCCTCGCCTCTGCCGTCCGGGCCTGCCTCGCCTCTGCCATCCGGGTCTGCTTCCTCTGTGGCCGCGCCTGTTTCCCCCGCGTCCACGCCGCCGCCGGGGCCGCCCTTGCCCGCCTCGCCGTCGGCCGCGGCGAGCCGGAGCGCGCTCCCGGCGCCGTCCGGCCCGCCCGCGGCTGTCGCGTCGCGTGCGCCGCAGGGGTCGCCCGTGCCGCCCGCGCCCGAGGGGCCGTCGGCCGCGGCCGCACCCCAGGGTCCGGCCGCTTCTCCCGTGCCCACGGTGTCACCCGCACCCCCCGCGTCGCCCATGTCGCCCGCATCGCCCGTGTCGGCGGCGGCACCCGCGTGGGCTGTGCCCTCTGCCACCGCCGTGGCGTCGTCCACGCCGCCCCGTCGCGGCGTGCCGGTGGCCGACGACCCCACTCCGGTCCTGCCGCGTCGCATCGTGCGCCCCACCTCCCGGTCGGGCGCGGCCGCGCCCGTCGGCACGCCGCGCGTGCCTCCGCTGCCTCCGCGCCCAGTACGCGGTCCGGGTCCCGGAGCGGACACCTCGGCCTCGGTACGGGACGAGAGCGGGGCGGCCGCGGCCGCGACGCCGGGCGGGACGCCGCACCCGCCCGCCGCCCCCGGCATATCGCGCGAAGGCGGTCCGGACGCACCGGAGCGCCCCGGCCATTCGCCCGTACCACCGCGCCGTACTCCGGCTCCGACTCCGATGCCCACTCCGACTCCGGCGGATCACCCTCCGGCGGGCCCTTCAGCACCCGACGACACCGCCTTCGCCCTGACTGCCGAGGCGCCTCAGGACGGGAGTCCGGCTCCCGCGTCCGGCGCGGAGCCGTGGTACCGCACGGGTGGGACGGACGCCGCGCCCCACCCCGCCGGGCCCCCGCCGTATCCGCCCGCCACGGCGGACCACGACGACGCGTCCGTCCGTACCCGTACTCGCACGCGCGCCCGCGCCGCGACCGCCGCCGCATGCCTCGTACTCGGGCTCGGGCTGCTCGTCGGAGCCGCGGCCGGCAGCTGGCTCACCGGCGGCCCCGATGACCGGCCGACGGCGGAGGCCCGGTTCGCCCAGGCGCGCGCCGCCTGGCACAGCGTTCCGGTCGACGGCCTCTTCCCACCTGTCCTGAAGGGCAGGGAGGCAGGCCCCGGCGGCGCCGACCGCACCTGGATCCGGATCGCGGTCGCGCCGGACAGCAGCTGCGGCGGCGCGTTCGACCCACTGCTGGACAAGGCGCTGTCCCCCGTGGGCTGCAAGCGGTTGCTGCGCGCCACGTACACCGACGCCACGAGCACCAGCGTGACGACGGTCGGTGTCCTGGTGACCAGGGCGGACGCGGACGGTATGCGAGCGCTGCGCAAACGCTTCACCGGCGAGGCCCTCGACCGGCGCGCCGACCTGATGCCCCGGCCGTACCCGGCGAAGGGCACCGCCGCGGCCGAGTTCGGCGACAAGCAGCGTGCGACCTGGCGGATAGGCGTCCTGACCGACGCCCCGGCCATCGTCTACACGGTCACGGGCTTCGTCGACGGACGTACGGTCGGCGACCCGCGGCCCGCGAAGGAGGCGACGGCGAAGGGTGCGACCAGCACCCCGGCGCTGTCCGGCCTCGGCCATGACGCCGTGGGCGTGGCGAAGGGCATCGAACGCGCTTTCCGCGCGGCGGTGTCGGAGACGGAGGGCTCCCGGTGACTGTCCGAAGGCCGGGTGGCGAGCGGGGCCCCGAGCGGGTGACGGAAGCCGCACCGCGGCGCGCGCCGCAGCGTCCCGGCGGCACACGTACGGCTGGGGGCGACGGAGCCCACGAGCGGGGCGGAGGAGACCACGGGGCTCACGGAGGCCACGGGGTCCACGGGGTCCACGGGGTCCACGGGGTCCACGGGGTCCACGGGGTCCACGGGGTCCACGGGGCTCACGGAGACCACGGAGCCCCCGGAGACCACGGGGCCCACGGAGGCCCAGGGACGACCTTGCGACCAGGCCGTCACCAGCCCGCGGCGGGTACGCCGGCCGGTACTCCGCACGTCGCAGCGGAATCCGGCCTGCCCGGCTCCGGGACCGCCACCCCGGACGGCCCTCCGCGCGCCGCGGCGGACTCGGCGCCGCCCGGTCCGCGCCGCAGCCGTCCGCACCGCCTCCTGGGCGCACCCCGGGTGGCCGCCGCCGCGCTCGCCTCCGCCGTCCTCGCGGTGCTGCCCTCCATGCCGGCGCAAGCCGACGGCATACGGGAGCAGGAATGGGCGCTGGACGCCATCCACGCCCGTGACGCCTGGCGGACGACCAAGGGCGACGGCGTGACCGTCGCCGTCCTCGACACCGGCGTCGACGGCGAGCACCCCGACCTCAAGGGCCAGGTGCTCCCCGGCAAGGACCTCATCGGCTTCGGGGCCCGGCGCGGAGACCGGGCCTGGGCCCGCCACGGCACCGCCATGGCCGGGATCATCGCCGGTCGCGGGCATGGCACGGGAGGCGGCGACGGCATCGTCGGCGTCGCGCCCGAGGCCGAGATCCTCCCGGTACGGGTGATCCTGGAGGACGCCGACCCCGCCCGGAAGAAGGCCCGCGGCGCCCGTGGCAGCGCACTCGCCGAAGGGATCCGGTGGGCGACCGACCACGGCGCCGACGTGATCAATCTGTCGCTCGGCGACGACAGCGAGTCCGCCCACCCGGAGCCCGCGGAGGACGCGGCGGTGCAGTACGCACTGGGCAAGGGCGTGGTGGTCGTGGCCTCGGCGGGCAACGCCGGGGAGAAGGGCGACCGGGTCTCGTACCCGGCCGCGTACCCCGGCGTGATCGCGGTCACCGCCGTCGACCGGTACGGCTCGCGTGCGGCGTTCTCCACGCGCCGCTGGTACGCCACGGTCTGCGCCCCCGGCGTCGACGTCGTCATCGCCGACCCCGACCGCCGCTACTACCAGGGGTGGGGGACCAGCGCGGCCGCCGCGTACGTCTCCGGGGCCGCCGCGCTCGTCCGCTCCGCCCACCCCGAACTGAGCCCGGCCCAGGTCAAGCGCCTCTTGGCGGATACCGCGCAGTCGGGCCCCGACGGCGGCGGGCACAGCGACGAACTGGGCGCGGGCCTGGTCGACCCGGCGGCCGCGATCGAGGCGGGAGACGAGGTGCGGCCGCGGCCGCAACGGCCCGCGCCCGCCGCGTATTCGCGCCGCTACTTCGGCGAGGGCCCGGCCCGCACCCGTAACGCGGCCGAGGGAAGCGGCTCGAACCGGCTGGCTCTGACCGCGGGCCTCACGGGGGCCGTGCTCCTGGTCACCGCCGTCGCCGTGTGGCGGGGTACGGGTCCGCTGCGCGGGTTCGGCGGCGGCGCGGGCCGACCGGGAACCCGGACCCGCTGAGCACCGAGGCACGCCGCCCGGCCCCCTTCCGGGCTTCCCGGCCGCGTCGATGCGCGGCTCCGCCGCGGGGGCCCTCGAACGCCGAACGGGCCGGACGCCCAGCCGGTTGGGCCCCACGCCCGAGGGGCTACGGGGATCGGGCGCCCCAGCCGATCGAGGACCGGAGCCCGGGGCAGAGCACCTCGCCGGGCGGGAGTGCGTCGCTGTGCCGGCATGTCCCGCCGGGCTGGAACGCCCGCTTCGGAGCACCCGCCGCTCGGAGCACCCCAAGCCGGAACGCGTCACCGGACCGGAACGCCCCGCAGGGCCGGAGCACCCGCCGCCCTGGAGCACCCGTCCCGGAGCACCCGCTGAGCCGGAACACCGCTCCGGAGCCCCCGCCGACCCGAACGCGTCACCGGACCGGAACGCCCGCCGCCCCGGAACGCCCGCTGGGCCGGAACGCGTCGCGGTCGAGGGCGCCCGCGCGCGAACCCATTCCCATCCCACACGCGGCGCCACGCGGCACCCGTACCGGCCCGCCGACCGTCCCGCCGCGCCCCCCGGCTACCCTCGTCGCGTGGCGCTCAAGAACATCCCCGACCCTGGCTTCTCCGGCGACGACGGCTCCGCCGACCCTCGCCTGACCGCGGCGCTCGCCGCCTGGGCCGCCGATCCGTCGGCCGAGCCCGAGGTGCTCGGGGCACTGGCGGGAGCCCGGCTGCTCGTCCCGCTGGTCGCCGTACTCGGCGAGGTCGAGGAAGGGCCCGACGGCCTGCGCCGCGAGAAGACCAGCGACATGGCCGTGGCGACGCTCCAGGCGCCCGGTGGCCGCCGGGCACTGCCCGCGTTCACCTCGACCGACTCACTGGCGCGCTGGCGGCCGGACGCCCGCCCGGTGGCGGTGCCGCTGCGCCAGGCGCTGGAGGCCCTCGCCCACGAGAAGGCGGACACCCTGGTCATCGACCTCGCGGGACCGGTGACCTACCAGCTGACCGGCCCCGCGCTGCTCGCCCTCGCGGAGGGCCGGACCAGCGCGGACCCGCTCACCGACCCCGCCGTGGCCGAGGCGATCCGTACCGTGCTGGCCGCCGAGCCCGGCGTGGTCCGCGCGCACCTGGCGGCCGCCGCGGACGCCGACGGGACGCTCGCGCTCGCCCTCGCGCCGGGCGCCGACGCGCGCGAGACCGCGCAGCGTGTGGCCGGGGCGCTGGCCGCGCACGAGTCGCTCCGCGCCAGGCTGGTGCGCGGGCTGACCCTGGCACTCCTGCCGCCGGAGGCCTCCGTACCCGGAAAGCCGCTGTTCAGCCGCTGACCGCGCGCCGCCCGCGCACTGCCTCCCCGACTCTGATCTTCGAGAGGCGAAACCTCCTTGCTTGCCCCAGAATGCAAGCAAAGATCGCGATCCGACTGAGGAGAGCGTCATGGAGACCAGAACGGACGTCATCGAGACGAGAACGGTCGTGGCGGAGTTCGTCGGGACCCTGCTCCTGGTGTTCTTCGCCGTCGGATCGGCGGTCCTCGGCGCGCGCTACATCGGCACCACCGGCATCGCGCTCGCCTTCGGCTTCACACTGGTCGCACTGACCTACGCACTGGGTCGGGTGTCCGGGAGCCACCTCAACCCGGCGATCACCCTCGGGGTCCTGCTGGCACGCCGTATCGAGCTGCGTGCCGCCATCGAGTACTGGCTCGCGCAGCTCCTCGGCGCCATCGCGGGCGCGGCCCTGCTCCTGCTGCTCGCGAAACAGGTGCCGGACCTGGAGATCAGCGGTTCGTTCGGCAGCAACGGCTACGGGGACCGCTCCGCCGTGGGCATGGAGGCGGGCGGCGCGTTCCTGGCCGAGGTGATGCTCACGCTGCTGCTCGTCTACGTCTATCTCTCGGTGACCCGCACCGTGTCGGTGGGCGGTCTGGAGCCGCTGCCGATCGGCCTGACCCTGGCCGTGGTGACCCTGGTCGGCGTCCCGCTGACCGGGGCGTCGGTGAACCCGGCCCGCAGCCTGGGCCCGGGGATGTTCGCGGGCGGCGACGCGATGGAGCAGTACTGGCTCTTCCTGATCGCACCGCTGGTCGGCGGCGCGCTCGCGGCTGTGGTCCACCGGTTCACGCATGCCGACCTGGGGGCGGAGGGGATCGGCCTGGGGCCTGCGGGTCCGAAGACGGCCGCGGGTCTGGAGACGGCCGAGAGCCCGAACAAGGCCCCCGGCCAGGACGAGGGCGCCGACTAACGAGTAGGGCGCCCCCGCCCGCGCGTCGGCGCGGCTTCAGCCGCCGAAGATCGGGCCCGTGTACTTCTCGCCCGGCCCCTGCCCCGGCTCGTCCGGGACCACCGACGCCTCGCGGAACGCCAGCTGCAGCGACTTCAGCCCGTCCCGCAGCGGCGCGGCGTGGAAGGAGCTGATCTCGGTGGCGCTCGCCGTCACCAGGCCGGCCAGCGCGTTGATCAGCTTCCGGGCCTCGTCCAGGTCCTTGTGCTCCGCGCCCTCCTCGGCCAGCCCCAGGTTCACCGCGGCGGCGCTCATGAGGTGGACCGCGACCGTGGTGATCACCTCGACCGCGGGCACATCCGCGATGTCGCGCGTGATGTCGTCGTAGCCGGGGGTGTCGTTCGGGGCGGGGGTGGCGTCGCTCATGGCTCACTTTCCGATGGGTGTCGGCCGATGGGTGCCGGCCGCGTTCGGCCGGGTGTCGGCTTCACATGGGGGCAGGCGATGGGTGCCAGCTGGGGCAGGCGATGGGTGCCGGCGCCTGCCGGGTGCCGGCCTCCCAGCCTAGATCCCCAGGTCCGGCGGCCGAGAGGCGCCTCCGTTCGGCGTCGTGTAGAGTAAATGCCACGACCGGCTGGACAGCTATGCCCAGTCCGCAAGTGGAGGCTCCAGTCTCCCACCCAGTCGACCTCAGGTCGGCGGGTCACAGGTCAGGCTGCGCCCCGCGGTGATCGCGGCGGTGCTCCCGTCCGTTGGAGCCCCGCCTGCATTCCGTCGGGGCGTTTTGCATGTCACGGCGCGGTGGTCGTACAGAACAGACGTTACGTGGCTGTCGCTCAGGCGGTCGCGTGGTGCAACCGAGGAGGATCCATCAGCGCCGAGCCCCGCATCAACGACCGGATTCGCGTCCCCGAGGTGCGACTCGTCGGTCCCAGCGGCGAGCAGGTCGGCATTGTGCCGCTTGCCAAGGCCCTGGAGCTTGCGCAGGAGTACGACCTCGACCTGGTCGAGGTGGCGGCGAACGCCCGTCCGCCGGTCTGCAAGCTCATGGACTACGGAAAGTTCAAGTACGAGTCGGCCATGAAGGCCCGTGAAGCGCGCAAGAACCAGGCGCACACGGTCATCAAGGAGATGAAGCTCCGGCCGAAGATCGACCCGCACGACTATGACACCAAGAAGGGTCACGTCGTTCGGTTCCTCAAGCAGGGCGACAAGGTCAAGATCACGATCATGTTCCGCGGACGTGAGCAGTCCCGGCCGGAGCTCGGCTACCGGCTGCTGCAGCGGCTCGCGGAGGACGTCCAGGACCTCGGCTTCGTGGAGTCGAACCCGAAGCAGGACGGCCGGAACATGATCATGGTTCTCGGTCCGCACAAGAAGAAGACCGAGGCGATGGCCGAAGCTCGCGAGGCGCAGGCCGCCCGCAAGGCGGAGCGCCAGGGCGTCGCCCACATGGACCAGTCTCCGGGCCACGCCACGGAGCAGTCCGCCGAGGCGTGACTTCGGGGCCCGTGCCCCGACAGCCCGGGGCCACGGTCCCGGGAGACCAACGAAACAGCTGACGCTTTCGCATGCCGGTTTCACCGGCCTGGTTGCACCGGAAGCGCCACCGACGATGGAGAGTACGGCGCATGCCGAAGAACAAGACGCACAGCGGTGCCAGCAAGCGCTTCAAGATCACCGGCTCCGGTAAGGTACTGCGGCAGCGCGCCGGCAAGCGCCACCTGCTTGAGCACAAGCCGTCGACCCTGACGCGTCGCCTCAGCGGCACCGCCGAGATGGCCCCGGCCGACGCCAAGAAGATCAAGAAGCTTCTCGGCAAGTGACGCCCCCGCCCCGCTCCGGCGGGGTGCGCCCCCTCCTCGCCCGTCCTCGGGCAGGAGGAGCCCACCGATCGGGACCCATTCGTTTCCGGGCCGTGTGAACCTGCGGCCCCGTACAAGGAGTTAATCAAGTGGCACGCGTCAAGCGCGCAGTCAACGCCCACAAGAAGCGCCGGGCGATCCTGGAGCAGGCCAGCGGCTACCGGGGCCAGCGCTCCCGCCTGTACCGCAAGGCCAAGGAGCAGGTCACCCACTCTCTGGTCTACAACTACAACGACCGCAAGAAGCGCAAGGGCGACTTCCGTCAGCTGTGGATCCAGCGCATCAACGCCGCTGCCCGCGCCAACGGCATGACCTACAACCGCTTCATCCAGGGTCTGAAGGCCGCCAACGTCGAGGTGGACCGCAAGATCCTGGCCGACCTCGCGGTCAACGACGCCAACGCGTTCGCCGCGCTGGTCGAGGTGGCCCAGAAGGCGCTGCCGAGCGACGTCAACGCCCCGAAGGCCGCGGAAGCAGCCTGACGACCGCGTCAGCCGGACGTTTCCGCCGGACCCGCAGGCGAGTGCTTCGCCTGCGGGTCCGCGCGTTCCCGGCCGACACGGAACGCGGCCGGACGGTACCACCGGTCGCGAGCGTTGCAGTCCGGCTACCGGCTACCGGCTACCGGCTACCGGCTACCGGCGTCCGGCCGTCTGCGTCCGGCGCCAGGCCGCGAGCATCTGACGCCGGCCGCGTGCATCCGACACCGGCCGCCGCGGCCGTGCGCAGCGGCGCCCGAGGCGGTGAACCCGCGCGAACCTCCCTACCCCGAAGCGAGTGCAACGACATGGCCCCCGAGCTGACCTCCCTGCGATCGCCGCGCGTCGTCGCGGCCCGCCGCCTGGCGAAGCGCAGCTTCCGCGGCAAGGAGCGCCGGTTCCTGGCCGAGGGCCCCCAGGCCGTACGCGAGGCGGTCGCCCACCTGGTCGAGGTGTACGTGACGCCGGAGGCGGCCGAGCGCCACGCCGACATCGTCGCCGCCGCGCGCGCCGCCGGGGTGCCGGTGCTCACCGCTACCGACGAGGTCGTCGCCGCGATGTCCGACACCGTCACCCCCCAGGGCATCCTCGGCCTCTGCCGGTTCCTGGACTCGCCCTTCGAGGAGATCGTCGCGGCCCGCCCCCGGCTGGTCGCCGTCCTGGCGCACGTCCGCGACCCCGGCAACGCCGGGACGGTCCTGCGCTGCGCGGACGCGGCGGGCGCCGATGCCGTCGTGCTCACCGACGCCTCCGTGGACCTGTACAACCCCAAGTCGGTGCGGGCCTCCGTGGGCTCCCTGTTCCACCTTCCCGTCGCCGTCGGTGTACCGGTTGAAGAGGCCGTACGGGGGCTGCGCGCGGCAGGCGTCCGGCTGCTGGCCGCGGACGGCGCGGGCGATCGCGACCTGGACGCCGAACTCGACGCCGGCCGGATGGGCGGTCCCACCGCGTGGATCTTCGGCAACGAGGCATGGGGCCTGCCCGAGGAGACCCGCGCACTCGCCGACGAGGTGGTGCGCGTTCCGATCCACGGCAAGGCCGAGAGCCTCAACCTGGCGACCGCCGCCGCCGTGTGCCTGTACGCCTCCGCGCGTGCGCAGCGTGCTGCCGGAGGGTGCCGCAGCGTGACCTCCACCTAGTAGGGTTGCGACCCTGACGGCCGAGAGGGGGTGCGGGGATGGACGTGAGGACCTCCGATGCGAGGGCCGCCGACGCGAGGACGACCGGTGCCCGCGTGCCCGGCGCCCGCCCGCCCGGTGCCTACGGGCCCGCGGACCCCTCGCCGTCGCCCTCGTCGCCGTACGAGAGCCGGGAGCCGGCTCCGCCCGGCATCGGTCCGCAGTCCGTCCCCGGCCCGCAGTCCGGCCACGATCCGCAGTGTGGGCTCGGCCTGCACCCCGACGACCTGCCCGACGGTCTCGTCGTCGCCGACGAGACCGGCCGCATCACCTGCTTCAACGCCGCCGCCGCCCGGATCACCGACGTACGGCCCGCTGACGTCATCGGGCTGCCCGTGGAGAAGGCGCTCCCGCTGGAGGATCTGGAGGGGCGCCGCTGGTGGGCGCTGACCGATCCCTACGGCGGGCTGGCCATCCGGGTCGGCCAGCCCGAGCGGAATCTGCTGCTGCACGGCCGTGAGGTGCTGGTCTCGGCCCGGTATGTGCGCGAGCGCCCGGCCGGGCCCGTCTCCCGCCTCGTCGTCTCACTGCGCGGCACCGAGGCTCGCCGCCGCACCGAGCTCAGCCACGCCGAGCTGATCGCCACCGTCGCGCACGAGCTGCGCTCCCCGCTCACCTCGGTGAAGGGCTTCACCGCGACCCTGCTGGCCAAGTGGGAGCGGTTCACCGACGACCAGAAGCGGCTGATGCTGGAGACCGTCGACGCCGACGCCGACCGCGTCACCCGGCTCATCGCCGAACTGCTCGACATCTCCCGAATCGACTCCGGGCGGCTGGAGGTGCGCCGCCAGCCGGTCGACGTGACCGCCGCGGTCCGCCGCCATGTCCAGGCGCACACCGCCGCCGGCCAGGCCTCCGACCGCTTCCACATCCGGGTGCGGGAGCCGTTGCCCAGCCTGTGGGCCGACCCCGACAAGATCGATCAGGTGCTCGGCAACCTGCTGGAAAATGCCGTGCGGCACGGCGAGGGAACCGTCACCATCGAGGTGGCGCCCTCGTCATCCCCGCACGAGCGGGGATGCGCCGGAACGGCCGTGACCGTGAGCGACGAGGGCCCGGGCATTCCGGAGGAGTCGATGGGCCGTGTCTTCACCCGCTTCTGGCGGGGCAGCAAGCGCGGCGGCACGGGCCTGGGCCTGTACATCGTCAAGGGCATCGTCGAGGCGCACGGCGGGACGATCACCGTCGGCCGCGCCCCCGGCGGCGGCGCCAGGTTCCGATTTACGTTGCCCGTGGGCGCCCCGGCCTTCATGGCTTGACCCGCCCACGGGCTCTTCGCCCCCCGCGCGCCCCGTAGACTCGACCTTTGGCACCTTTGTGTCCTTGTCGTCCGTCCGCGGGGACCCCCAGCCAGCCAACCGGAAGCACGGAAGAGATGTCGGCACCCAATAAGTCGTACGACCCGGTCGAGGTCGAGGCACTGAAACCGGAAGAGATCGCCCGCGTGCGCGACGAGGCGCTCGCCGCCGTCGCCGCCGCCGGTGACCTCGACGCCCTGCGCGAGGTCAAGGCCGCCCACGCCGGCGACCGCTCGCCGCTCGCGCTGGCCAACCGAGAGATCGGCGCGCTCCCGCCGCACGCCAAGGCGGACGCGGGCAAGCGCGTGGGCCAGGCACGCGGCCAGGTCAACCAGGCCATCAAGGTCCGTCAGGAGGAGCTGGAGGCGGAGCGCGACGCCCGCGTGCTGGTCGAGGAGGCGGTGGACGTCACGCTGCCGTACGACCGCACGCCGGCCGGCGCCCGGCACCCGATCACCACGCTCTCCGAGCGGATCGAGGACATCTTCGTGGCCATGGGCTACGAGGTCGCCGAGGGCCCCGAGGTCGAGGCGGAGTGGTTCAACTTCGACGCCCTGAACTTCCCGCCGGACCACCCGGCCCGCGAGATGCAGGACACGTTCTTCGTCCAGGGCAACGACAAGACCGGTGCCGACAGCGGCTCCGCCGCGGGTGACTCCGGCGTCGTGCTGCGCACCCACACCTCGCCCGTCCAGATCCGGTCGATGATCGACCGCGAGCCGCCCATCTACGTGATCTGCCCGGGCCGGACGTTCCGCACCGACGAGCTGGACGCCACCCACACCCCGGTCTTCACCCAGGTCGAGCTGCTCGCCATCGACGAGGGCCTGACCATGGCCGACCTCAAGGGCACCCTCGACCACATGGTCCGGGCGCTGTTCGGCGAGGGCATGCGCACCCGGCTGCGGCCCAACTTCTTCCCGTTCACCGAGCCGTCCGCCGAGATGGACATGGTGTGCTTCGCCTGCCGCGGCGAGTCCGTGGGCAACCCGGACCGCCCCTGCCGCACGTGCGGCAGCGAGGGCTGGATCGAGCTGGGCGGCTGCGGCATGGTCAACCCGCGGGTGCTCGTGGCCTGCGGCGTCGACCCGGAGAAGTACAGCGGCTTCGCCTTCGGCTTCGGCATCGAGCGGATGCTGATGTTCCGGCACAACGTTGAAGACATGCGAGACATGGTCGAGGGCGACGTGCGCTTCACTCGGCCGTTCGGGATGGAGATCTGATGCGGGCCCCGCTTTCCTGGCTGCGGGAGTACGTCGACCTGCCGGCCGGTACCACCGGCCGCGAGGTGCAGGCCGCGCTCATCGCCGCCGGCCTGGAGGTCGAGACCGTCGAGCAGCTCGGCGCCGGCCTCACCGGCCCCCTGGTCGTCGGCCAGGTCCTCACCATCGAGGAGCTGGAGGGCTTCAAGAAGCCGATCCGCTTCTGCACCGTCGACGTCGGCACCGCGAACGGAACCGGCGAGCCGCAGGAGATCGTCTGCGGCGCCCGGAACTTCGCGGTCGGCGACAAGGTCGTCGTCGTGCTGCCCGGCGCGGTCCTGCCCGGCGACTTCAAGATCGCCGCGCGCAAGACGTACGGCAGGGTCTCGCACGGCATGATCTGCTCCGGCGACGAGCTGGGCATGGGCGACGACGGTACGCACGGCATCATCGTGCTGCCGCCGGAGTACGAGCCCGGCACCGACGCCATCGAGCTGCTGGAGCTGCGCGACGAGGTCCTCGACATCGCCGTCACCCCCGACCGCGGCTACTGCCTGTCGCTGCGCGGCCTCGCCCGCGAGCTGGCCACCGCCTACGGGCTGCCGCTGCGCGACCCGGCCCTGCTGGACGTCCCGCCGCCCAACTCCTACGGCTACCAGGTCCAGGTCTCCGACCCCGTCGGCTGCGACCGCTTCACGGCCCGCACCGTCACCGGACTCGACCCGCACGCCAAGTCCCCGATCTGGCTTCAGCGCCGCCTCCAGAAGGCGGGCATGCGCCCGATCTCGCTGACCGTCGACGTCACCAACTACGTGATGCTCGAACTGGGCCAGCCGCTCCACGCCTACGACCGGACCCGGGTCGACGGGCCCATCGGGGTGCGCCGCGCCGAGCCCGGCGAGAAGCTCACCACCCTCGACGGCACCCAGCGCGTGCTGGACGCCGAGGACCTGGTCATCACCGACAACCGCGGACCGATCGGGCTCGCGGGCGTCATGGGCGGCGCCGACACCGAGATCGCCGACACCGCGGAGGAGCCTACGGGCACCACCGAGGTCGTCATCGAGGCCGCCCACTTCGACCCGGTCGCCATCGCCCGCACCGCCCGCCGCCACAAGCTGTCCTCGGAGGCGTCCAAGCGGTTCGAGCGCGGCGCCGACCCGAACACCACCTCGGCGGCCGCCCAGCGCACCGTCGACCTGCTGGTGCTGCTCGCGGGCGGCACCGCCGAGGCCGGGGTCACCGAGATCGTCGCCCCCCGCGGGCCGCGCACCATCACCATCCGCGCCGACCACCCGGACAAGGTCGCCGGTGTCGCCTACGGCCGCGAGACCGTGGTCCGCCGCCTCCAGCAGGTCGGCTGCGACGTCTACGGGGCCGACGACCTGACGGTCACCGTCCCCAGCTGGCGGCCGGACCTGACCGACCCCAACGACCTCGCCGAAGAGGTCATCCGCCTGGAGGGGTACGAGAACCTCCCCTCGACCCTCCCGCAGCCGCCGTCCGGCCGCGGTCTGACCGAGCGTCAGCGCCTGCACCGGCGGGTCGGCCGCGCGCTGGCCGGCTCGGGTTACGTCGAGACGCTGAACTACCCGTTCCTCTCCGAAGAGGTCTTCGACCAGTTCGGCATGGCTCCCGACGACACGCGCCGGAAGGTCGTCCGCCTGGTCAACCCGCTCAGCGACGGCGAGCCCGCGCTGCGCACCACCCTGCTGCCGGGCCTGTTCGCCGCGCTGCGCCGCAACGACGGCCGGGGCGAGCACGACCTGGCGCTCTTCGAGACCGGGCTGGTCTTCCGGCCCTCCGGTGACGAGCCCGCCGCCGTGCGCCTCCCGGTCGACCGCCGCCCCACCGACGAGGAGATCGCCGCGCTGGACGCCGCGCTGCCGCAGCAGCCGCGCCGGGCCGCCGTCGTCCTCGCCGGGGCCCGCGAGCAGCACGGCTGGTGGGGCCAGGGCACCCCGGCGACCTGGGCCGACGCCGTCGAGGCCGGCCGCACGGTGGCGCGCGAGGCGGGTGTGGAGCTGATCGTCCGCCAGGACCAGCAGGCCCCGTTCCACCCGGGCCGCTGCGCCGCGCTGCTGGCCGTCGTGGACGGCCAGGAGATCCTCGTCGGCAACGCCGGCGAGATCCACCCGCGCGTGGTCAAGGCGCTCGGCCTCCCCGAGCGCACCTGCGCCATGGAGATCGAGCTGGACCGCCTGGAGCGGGCCGGCGCGGGCGCCGTCACGGCACCCCACGTGTCGACCTTCCCGGTCGCCACGCAGGACGTCGCGCTCGTCGTGGACGCCTCGGTCGCCGCCGGCGACGTCGAGGCCGCCCTGCGCGACGGCGCCGGCGAACTCCTCGAATCGCTGCGGCTGTTCGACGTCTTCACCGGCGAACAGCTCGGCGAGGGCAAGAAGTCCCTGGCCTACGCGCTGCGGTTCCGCGCCGCCGACCGCACCCTGACGGCCGACGAGGCGTCGGCCGCCCGGGACGCGGCCGTGGCGACCGCGGTCGAGCGCACCGGCGCCGTACTCCGCGGCGCCTGACGGCACCCGCGGGCGGGAGCGGCGGCGGCACGGCGGGAGCAGTACACGCGGGGCGGGGGAGCACCGCCCGCCCGCCCCGCGTCCCGTCCGGCCACCGGGCGCCCACCGGGCGTCCATCGGGGCGCACCTCGCGACAGACGAGGTGCGCCCCGCGCGCGTCCGAGGCCAGTACCTCGGTCATTGATCACCCGATCGGGTGAAAACCGTCCGGAGTCCGGTCAATTCGGTCCGGAAGATCGCGAGAATCGACCCGATCGCCACGGCCCACCGCACGCGCGTTCCCACGGGCCCGGCCAACCGCCTCATCCGGTTGCTAGGGGGCCGACTGCATGATCGGGACGAACGCGACCGGCGGTGCGCGTACCGGCACCGCACGCGTCGGCCGGGCCGTCGTCCTCATGCTGCCCGCCCTGTGGATCCTGTCCGTGGCCGCCTGGGAGCTGTTCAGCCCGTACGACACCCCGGTCGCCCAACTCCTCGTCGCCGTACCCGCCATCGCCTGCGCCGGCAGCGGCAGCCGGCGCTGCGTCGTGACAGGCGGCGTCAGCGCGGTCTGCGTGCTCATACCGCTCACGGCGGGCGCCCAGGGGCCCGGCGGCCCCGGCACCCTGCTCGGGAGCTGCGGGGCCATCGCCGCGGTCCTCGCCGCCAGCTATCTCGCCTCCGGCCGCGGCGTCCGGCTGGCCCGTGAACTGGACCGGGCCCGCGCCGTCGCCACCGCCGCGCAGGACGTCGTGCTGCGCCCGCTGCCCGCCCGGCTCGACGGCATGGCCCTGGCCGGCGGGCATCTGTCGGCCACCCGGGGTGCCGCACTCGGCGGCGACCTGTACGAGGCGGTGGCCACCGCCCACGGCGTGCGCGTCGTCATGGGCGACGTCCGCGGTCACGGCCTCGCCGCCATCGGCACCGTCGCCGCCGTGCTCGGCAGCTTCCGCGAAGCCGCCTACGACGAACCCGAACTCCCCGACGTCCTCCGCCGCCTGGACCGAGCCCTCCGCCGCCACCTGCGGGACCGGGCGCGCACCTCCCACCCGGTGGGCCGCGGGGACGAGCCGCAGAGCCCGCTCGCCGAGGAGTTCGTGACCGTACTCCTGCTGGAACTGCGCCCCGACGGCGAGGTGATCGCCCTCAACTGCGGCCACCCCTGGCCCTATCGGCTCACCGCCGCACCGGCGGACGGCCCGCCCGCGCGGCAGCTCGCCCCCGACGGCGTACTGCCCCCGCTCGGCCTCTTCCCGCTCCCCGCCGACCTGCCCCCGGTGCCCTGCGGCCACCTGCGGCACGGCGACGCCCTCGTGCTGCACACCGACGGAGCGGAGGACGCCCGTGACCGTGACGGCGCGTTCTTCCCCCTCGGTGCCGCCCTGAACCGCGCCGCCCGCCACCCGGCCATCGTCCCCTCCGACGTCGTCGCGGAGATACAGCGCGGCGTCCTCGCCCACACCGGCGGACGGCTCGCCGACGACGTCGCCCTGCTCGTACTGCGCCACGACCGCGCCGAAGCACCCACCCCGACCACCGCGTGCGCCGTCCACAGTTCACACGGGGTGTGAATCGCCCTCCGTTACGATGGTTACACAGAGCGCATCGGAGAGGGGGGCGATGGAGCCCAACACACTGCTCGACTCCATACTCGACGAAGCCGGGATGTCCCATGCGGGTCTGGCCGTGCGCATCAACGAGGCGGGCCGGGCGCGCGGACTGGCCCTGCGCTACGAACACACCGCCGTGGCACGCTGGTTGAAGGGGCAGCGCCCCCGCGGCCAGGTGCCGGACCTGATCTGCGCAGTCCTGGGAAAGCGGTTGCACCGCACCCTGACCCTCGACGACATCGGCCTCGGCACCCCCGGCCACCCCGCGACATCCCTCTCCGGCTTCGTCGAGCGCGCCACCGCCCTGTGGCGCTCCGACGAACAGCAGCGGCCCCACGTCATCGGCGCCCCCGCCGTCACCGGCACCCCGGCCGTCATCCCCGTATGGGAGTGGGAGAACCCGCCGGAGGACTCCGACGTCTCCCGGCGCGGCCTGACCAGGGTGGGCCAGGCGGACATCGAGATGCTGCGCGCCGCCCGCGCCCACTACGAGCAGATGTACCGCAAGGCGGGCGGCGTCGCGACCCGCGCCCGGGTCGTCGGCTTCCTCAATGCCGAGGCGGCGCCGCTGCTGCGCGGCGGCTACAGCGACGCCACCGGCCGTCAACTGCACCGGGCCACCGGCGGACTGGCCGCCGTCGCCGGCATCTGCGCCTACGACTCCGACGCGCACGGCCTGGCCCAGCGCTACTTCCACCAGGCGCTGCGGCTGGCCAAGGCCAGCGGGGACCGGGGACTGGGCGCGTACGTCATCGCGCTGCTGGTCAACCAGTCCCTGTATCTGAAGGAGTACCGCCAGGCCGTGGCGTTCGCCGAATCCGCGGTGCGCGCCGCGCGCGCCGAGGTCACCCCGGCGCTCGCCGCCGACCTGCACGCGATGCAGGCCAAGGCGTACGCGCGGCTCGGCGACGGCGCGGGGGCGCTGGCCTGCATCCGCCGTGCCGAGGCCGCTGCCGAACGCATCCGGCGGGGCGCGGAGCCCGACGAGACGGGGTACGTCCAGCCGGGCCTGGTCAACGTGCAGGTGGCGGAGGCGCTGCTCAGCCTCGGCGATCTGGCGGCCGCCCGCGAGCACGCCACCGCGGCCGTCGGCACCCCGGCGCACGACCGCGGCCGGGTGCACCGGCTGGCCATGCTCACCCACATCGAACTGCGCCAGGGCGACGCCGACCAGGCCGTGGCCACCGCGGTGGAGATGGCCCAGCGGGCCCGCGGAATGGAGTCACGGCGCCTGCGCGACCGGCTCCGGTCGGTGCGCGAGCACCTCACCGAGAGCCGCTGCGCGGCGACGTCCGAAGCCGCCGAACTCATCGACGGAGCACTGCGCGTGCCTCTGTGAGCTGGGGGCACCTCCCTGGGGGCACCTCCCGGACGGAGTCTGGGGGAGCAGTCCGAGGGAGGTGACTGGGGGAGCGCGCGACACGGTGAGCGCCTCCTTCCGGGTGCGTACGGGCCGTTGCGTCGGCATGCTGCCGTCTACGCGACGGAAGGTGGCTGACAGTGCGATGGAAGAATCTCGCCGAGCGGACCGTGTACGAGAACAGGTGGTTCCGGGTGAACCTCGCCGACGTGGAACTCCCCGACGGCCGCCATCTCGATCATTTCCTGATCCGGCTGCGGCCGGTCGCCGTGGCCACCGTGGTCAACGAGGCCAACGAGGTGCTCCTGCTGTGGCGGCACCGCTTCATCACCGACAGCTGGGGTTGGGAACTGGCCGCCGGAGTCGTCGAGGACGGTGAGGACATCGCGGCCGCGGCGGCCCGTGAGATGGAGGAGGAGACCGGCTGGCGGCCCGGACCGCTGCGGCACCTGCTGTCGGTCGAGCCGTCCAACGGGCTGACGGACGCGCGGCATCACATCTACTGGGCGGAGGAGGCCGCGTACATCGGCCACCCGCAGGACGACATCGAGTCCGACCGGCGCGAGTGGGTGCCGCTCAAGCTCGTCCCCGACATGGTCGGGCGCGGCGAGGTGCCGGCCGCGAACATGGCGGCGGCCCTGCTGATGCTGCATCAGATCCGGCTCGGCTGAACGGTTCGGCCGAGCCGGATCTGTTCGGCTCTCTGGCCTCTCGGCTGGCCGCCGAACGGCCGCGGCTCCGCTAGTGGCCCACGGCCTGCCACAGGGTGAGTACCAGTCCGCCGAGCCCGGAGAGCGCGGCGATCGACGGCAGCGGCCAGCGGGCGTGCTCCAACGTCCTTACCCGCGCGGCCAGTTGCGCCAGGTCCTGCTCGGCCGTCTCGGCCCGGTGGGCGAGGAGCGCGAGCCTGCCGTCGATCCGGGTCAGTCCGACGTCGACGCTTCCGCGGAGTTCCGCGAGCTCCGCGGCGGTCACGCCGTGCTCGGGCTCGGTGGTCACGGATCGTTCCCCCTTCTTCGGTGGGTGCGTGGGGTATCCAACGATCCGAGTGAACCGCGCATCGGGCGCGCGCGGGAGCGTGTGAGCAGGGTGGATGTGTGTCAACGCCGCACACCCCGTGCGAACTCGGAGTGCGGGGCCCTCACACACCAGGGCCCGGCCGCGGCCATCGCCGGGACCGGGCCCTGCCCCGCCCTGTGCGCAAGGGCGCAGGCGGTCAGTACGAGTAGAAGCCCCAGCCGGTCTTGCGGCCCAGCCGGCCCGCGTCCACCATGCGCTGGAGGATCGGGGGAGCGGCGTACAGCGGCTCCTTGAACTCGGCGTACATCGAGTCCGCGATCGCGGCGATGGTGTCCAGGCCGATCAGGTCGGACAGCTTGAGCGGACCCATCGGGTGCGCGCAGCCCAGCTCCATGCCGTTGTCGATGTCCTCGCGGCTCGCGATGCCCGACTCGAACATCCGGATCGCCGAGAGCAGGTACGGGATCAGCAGCGCGTTGACGATGAAGCCCGAGCGGTCCTGCGCCCGGATGGCGTGCTTGCCGAGCACGTTCTGGACCAGCGCCTCGGAGCGCTTGATGGTCTCCTCGCCGGTGGTCAGCGCGGGGATCAGCTCGACGAGCTTCTGCACCGGCGCCGGGTTGAAGAAGTGGATGCCGATGACCTGGTCGGGGCGGGAGGTGGCGACCGCCAGCTTGACCAGGGGGACGGAGGAGGTGTTCGAGGCCAGGATCGCGTCGGGCCGGGTGACCACCTGGTCAAGGATCTGGAAGATCTCCGTCTTGACCTGCTCGTTCTCCACGACCGCCTCGACGACCAGATCGCGGTCGGCGAACTCGCCCAGGTCGGTGGTGAAGCTGAGCCGCGCCAGCGCCGCGTCCCGCTCCTCGGGCGTGATCTTGCCCCGCTCCGCGGCCTTGCCGAGGGAGCTGGTCAGACGGGTACGACCCAGCTCCAGGGCCTCGCCGGTGGTCTCGGCGACCTTGACGTCCAGTCCGGAACGGGCGCACACCTCGGCGATGCCCGCGCCCATCTGACCGCAGCCCACCACTCCGACGCGTGCCACGTCTGCCACAGTGTCCGTCACATCGTGCCTTTCGCTGATCTACGGGACGGCGGGCCCCGTACGCCCTCCCGCGTTCGGCAGGAGTGGTCCACGGCGCCCGCACTCGCCCCAGACGTTACTCCGCCAGGGTGGGCAGCCGTCCGTCCGGGCGGTCTGGGAGCGCTCCCACGGGTGTGGAGCATTGCCCCCGGCTCTGGTGCCGTTCATCATCAGCGCAACGTGACCAGTACGTGACGCACGCTCAAGTCGAGCGACCAAGGGAGCGATCATGGGTGAGATCACGCGCAGAGGCCTGACGGTGACGGCGGCCGGGTTACTCGCCGCCACGGCGGTGCCGGCCGCGGCGGCGGCCGCCCCGGCGACCGACGGGCCCCCTCAGGAAGCGGCCGACGCCCGGGCCGCCGCTCGTCCGCCACGGGCGCCGGGGCGCCGGCACCAGTTCCGTGGGATGTGGCTGGCCACCGTCGCCAACCGCGACTGGCCGTCCAAGCCTGGCCTCCCGGCCGGGCAGCAGCGCCGGGAACTCCTCGCCCTTCTCGACTCGGCGGTCAAGCGCCGGCTCAACGCCGTGGTCTTCCAGGTCAGGCCCACCGCGGACGCCCTGTGGCCGTCCCCGTACGAGCCGTGGACGGAGTACCTCACCGGGAGGCAGGGCCGGAACCCCGGCTGGGACCCGCTGGGCGTCGCCGTGCGCGAGGCCCATGAGCGCGGCCTGGAGCTGCACGCCTGGTTCAACCCGTACCGCGTCGCCAACCACACCGACCGCTCCCGGCTGGTGCCCGGCCACCCGGCCCGGAGGCATCCGGAGTGGGTGGTGCCGTACGGCGGCAAGCTCTACTACAACCCGGGCCTGCCCCGGGTCCGCCACTTCGTCCAGGACGCGATGCTGGACGCCGTCGCACGCTACGACGTCGACGCCGTGCACTGGGACGACTACTTCTACCCGTACCCGGTGGCCGGTCAGAAGTTCAACGACGACGCGGCGTACGCACGCTACGGCAAGGGCTTCCCGGACCGGGCCGCCTGGCGGCGGAACAACATCGACCGCCTCGTGCTGGAGACGGCCCAGCGGCTGAGGAAGCTGAAGAAGGGCCGAGTACGGTTCGGCATCAGCCCGTTCGCCATATGGCGCAACAAGGCCACGGACCCGCGCGGTTCGGACACCCGCGCCGGTGTGCAGACCTACGACGACCTGTACGCCGACACCCGCAAGTGGGTCCGCGAGGGGTGGATCGACTACATCGTGCCGCAGGTCTACTGGAACATCGGGTTCCCGGTGGCCGACTACGCCAAGGTCGTCCCCTGGTGGGCGCGGACCGTCCGGGGCACGGACGTCGACCTCTACATCGGCGAGGCGCTCTACAAGGCCGGTGCGCAGGGGCAGCCCGCGCCCTGGCAGGACCCCGCCGAGCTGTCCCGGCACCTCACCTTCGACCGGGACTTCCCCGAGGTGCGCGGCAATGTCTACTTCTCCGCCAAGGAGGTGGCCGAGGACCGGATCGGAGCGATGGCACGCGTCGTCGCCGACCACTACCCGGGCCGGGTGCGACCGCCGCACTGAACCCGGCCGGGCGGGCGGCACGGGAGAGCCGTCAGGCGGGTTCTCCCGTGCTCCTCCGGTGGTCCACCACCGAGTCTGGTCCCGGCGTCATGATCGTTTCGTGGCCGTTCTCGGCACGGACGCGATACGGCGGTTCGCCGTTCTGCCCGAGCACCTCGACGATCTCCACGACGTGGTCGTGCTGTCCGACGACCCTGCCGTGCACTACCAGCCTGTCACCCTTGCTCGCATGCATCGCTCATGGCCTCCTGTCCGGCTCCTTCAGGAGATTGCTCGGTAGTTGCAGTCTATGGCGGGCTTCGCGGGTGTGCCCCTGATCGTCACGCTCCGGCCCTCTGGGTCACGCCGTCCGAGCCCGCTGGGTCACGGCGATGCAGACCAGCACCGCCGCCGCGGTGACCGGAGCGGCCGGGGTCAGGTGCTCGCCCAGCAGCAGCACCGACCACACCAGGGTCAGCAGCGGCTGGGCCAGTTGGAGCTGACTCGCCCGCGCCACGCCGATCGCCGCCATGCCCCGGTACCAGACCACCAGGCCCGCGAACTGCGAGCCCGCGGCCAGCCACAGCAGTCCGGCGACGGCGTGTCCGGTCAGCCGCGCCGGCTCGGCCGGCAGAGCGACGGCCGCGCCCACCACGGCCAGCGGCAGGCAGCCGACCAGCGCCCAGCCGATCACCTGCCAGCCCGGCATGTGCCCGGCCAGCCGCCCGCCCTCGGTGTAGCCCGCCGCGCACACCAGCAGCGCCGCGAACAGATACAGATCGCCTGTAGTCGGCGCGCCGCCGCTCTGCTGTACGGCGAAACCCAGCACCGCCGCCGCACCGGCCAGCGCCGCCGCCCAGAAGGTACGGGAAGGTCGCGCCCCGGTCCGCACGGCGGAGAACGCGGCCGTGGTGAGCGGCAGCAGACCCACCACCACCGCCGCGTGCGAGGTCGTCGAGGTCTGCAACGCGAGCGTGGTCAGCAGCGGGAAGCCCACGACGACCCCGGCCGCCACGACGGCGAGCCCCGGCCAGTACCGGCGATCGGGCAGCGGTACGCGCAGTGCGGCCAGGCAGCCGCCCGCGATCAGCGCCGCCAGCACCATCCGCAGGGAGGTGACGGACCAGGGGCCGAGGCCCTCCAGCGCCCAGGCGGTGGCGGGGAAGGTGAGCGAGAAGGCGGCGACACCGAGCCCGGCGAGCAGGGTGCCGGCGCCGGCACTCGCGGTGGCCCGTGTACGCGCGCCCGCGCCCGCGCCGCTCGCGCCGGTGCTCACCGCTATCGAGGTGGCGGGGATAGCGCTATCGTCATCTCTCATGCACGAGCGTAGCAGTGTGGCGGAGTTGGCCAACATCCTGCGGAGCGAACTCGACCGCTACTCGCCAGGTGAGAAGCTGTCATCCAGTCGAGCCCTGGTGGAGCGCTTCCGCGTCAGCCCCGTGACCGTCTCCCGCGCGCTGGCCGCGCTCGCCGCCGAGGGCCTGGTCGTCACCCGGCCCGGCGCCGGCGCCTTCCGGGCCGCTCGACCGCGTCCACGCCCCCCGCGCGCCGACGACACCTCCTGGCAGGAGGTCGCCCTGAGCGCGGAGACCCCGGGCGAACCGGTGCCCCGCTCCGTCGACGCCTCCGGGGTGCTCGCCACGCTCGCCGCCCCGCCGCCCGGCGTCGTCGAACTCAACGGCGGCTATCTGCACCCCTCGCTCCAGCCGGAGCGCGCCATGGCCGCCGCCCTGGCCCGCGCCGGACGGCGGCCGGGCGCCTGGGGACGCCCGCCGACGGAGGGGCTGGCCGAGCTGCGCGCCTGGTTCGCCCGCGAGATCGGCGGCGCGGCGGGCGTCGTCGCCCCCTCCGACGTCCTGGTCACCGCGGGCGGCCAGAGCGCGCTGACCACCGCGCTGCGTGCGCTCGCCGCCCCCGGTGCGCCCGTCCTGGTCGAGTCCCCGACCTACCCCGGCATGCTCGCCGCGGCCCGCGCCTCCGGTCTGCGCCCGGTGCCCGTACCCGTCGACAGCGACGGCGTCCGCACCGATCTGCTCGCCCAGGCGTTCCGGGTCAGCGGCGCCCGCGTCTTCGTCTCGCAGCCGCTGTTCCAGAATCCGACCGGCGCGGTGCTCTCCGTCGAGCGGCGCACCGAGGTGCTGCGCGTGGCGCACGAGGCCGGGGCGTTCGTCGTCGAGGACGACTTCGCCCGCCGCCTGGTGCACGAGGGTGCCGCCCCGCTGCCCGCCCCGCTCGCCGCCGACGACCCCGACGGTGTCGTGGTGCACGTCTGCTCCCTCACCAAGGCCACCTCGCCCAGCTTCCGGGTGGGCGCGCTCGCCGCCCGCGGCCCCGCCCTGGAGCGCCTCCGCGCCATCCAGATCGTCGACAGCTTCTTCGTGCCGCGCCCCTTCCAGGAGGCCGCCCTCGAACTGGTCGGCGCGCCGGTCTGGCGGCGCCACCTGCGCCACATCGCCGCCGAACTGCGCGGTCGCCGCGACGCCCTGGTCACCGCGCTCCGGTGGGAACTGCCCGAGGCGGCCGACATACGGCACGTGCCCTCCGGCGGCTTCCACCTGTGGCTGCGCCTGCCCGACGGCACGGACGAGTTCGCGCTGGCCGCCGCCGCCCTGCGCGCGGGGGTGGCCGTCGCCCCCGGGCGGCCCTACTTCTGCGCCGAACCGCCCGCCCCCCACCTGCGGCTGAGCTTCGCCTCGGCGGCGGGCGCCGGCGAACTGGCCGAGGGGGTACGCCGGCTCCGTACCGCGTACGACGACATTCTGGCCTGATCGTAAGGCGACGCCCTGGCCTCACTGTGCGGCGACATCCCGGCCTGACCGTGCGGCCGCATCCTGGCCCGGCCCGCGCCGCCGACCGGCGGCCCGCGGCGCCTCGGCCCCCGTGTCCGGTCGACGAGACGGCCCTCCTCGGGCCGTCTCTGCCGCAGGAACGGGCCGGCCGGGTCTAGCGTTCAAGAGATCCCTTCGGCAGCGGCGGGTCCGCGTGGCCTCGGTGGGACGGGGCCGCGCCACGCATTGCATAAAACTGCCGAGAACCGTATAGTCATGCCATCAAGAGGAGGCTTCCATGAAGGTACGTGCGGCAGTGGCAGGAGCAAGCGGGTACGCGGGCGGCGAAGTGCTGCGCCTGCTGCTCGCGCACCCCCGCGTCGAGATCGGTGCCCTGACCGGCAACTCCAACGCCGGGCAGCGCCTCGGAGGACTCCAGCCCCATCTGCTGCCGCTCGCCGACCGCGTGCTGGAGCCCACCACGCCCGACGTCCTCGCGGGTCACGACGTCGTCTTCCTCGCGCTGCCGCACGGGCAGTCCGCCGCTGTCGCGGAGCACCTCGGGGACGACGCGCTGATCATCGACTGCGGGGCGGACTTCCGGCTGAAGGACGCCGCGGACTGGGAAAAGTTCTACGGCTCCGCCCACGCGGGCACCTGGCCGTACGGGCTGCCCGAGCTGCCCGGAGCCCGGGACACGCTGAGCGGCTCGCGGCGCATAGCGGTCCCCGGTTGCTATCCGACCTCCGTCTCGCTCGCGCTCTTCCCGGCGTACGCGGCCGGGCTGGCCGAGCCCGAGGCCGTGGTCGTCGCGGCGTCCGGGACGTCTGGCGCGGGCAAGGCGCCCAAGCCGCATCTGCTCGGCAGCGAGGTGATGGGCTCCATGAGTCCGTACGGCGTCGGCGGCGGGCACCGGCACACGCCCGAGATGATCCAGAACCTGTCGGCGGTCGCCGGGGAGCGGGTCTCGGTGTCCTTCACCCCGACCCTCGCCCCCATGACCCGCGGCATCCTCGCCACCTGCTCCACCAAGGCCCGACCGGGGGTCACCGCTGCCCAGGTCCGCGAAGCGTACGAGAAGGCCCTGGCCCCCGAGCCCTTTGTCCACCTCCTGCCCGAGGGGCAGTGGCCCGCCACCGCCGCGGTGTACGGCTCCAACGCCGTGCAGATCCAGGTCGCCTACGACGAGGCAGCCGGCCGGATCATCGCGATCAGCGCCATCGACAACCTCACCAAGGGCACCGCGGGCGGCGCGGTGCAGAGCATGAACATCGCACTGGGTCTCCCGGAGGAGACCGGACTTTCCACGATCGGAGTCGCACCGTGAGCGTTACGGCAGCCAAGGGCTTCACGGCCTCCGGGATCGCCGCCGGGATCAAGGAGAGCGGCGGCCCGGACCTGGCCCTCGTGGCCAACCACGGGCCGCGTCTCGCCGCCGCGGGCGTGTTCACCTCCAACCGGATCAAGGCGGCCCCCGTCCTGTGGTCCGAGCAGGTCCTCAAGGGCGGTCAGGTCTCCGCCGTCGTCCTCAACTCCGGTGGAGCCAACGCCTGCACCGGCCCCAAGGGTTTCCAGGACACCCACGCCACCGCCGAGAAGGTCGCCGAGGTGCTCGGCCACAGCGCGGGGGAGGTCGCGGTCGCCTCCACCGGCCTGATCGGGGTCCCGCTGCCGATGGACAAGCTGCTGCCGGGTGTGGAGAAGGCAGCCGCCGAACTCTCCGCCCACGGCGGCGAGAAGGCCGCCATCGCCATCAAGACCACCGACACCGTGCACAAGACCGCCGTCGTGCAGAGCCCGGCGGGCTGGACGGTCGGCGGTATGGCCAAGGGCGCGGGCATGCTCGCCCCCGGCCTGGCCACGATGCTGGTCGTCCTGACCACCGACGCCGACACCGACGCCCCGGCGCTGGACGAGGCGCTGCGTGCGGCGACTCGTACGACCTTCGACCGGGTCGACTCCGATGGCTGCATGTCCACCAACGACACCGTGCTGCTGCTGGCTTCGGGTGCCTCTGGGCTGGCGCCGGACGCCGGCGAGTTCGCGGAGGCCGTCCGGGCCGTCTGCGACGATCTGGCCCGGCAGCTGATCGGCGACGCCGAGGGCGCGTCCAAGGACATCCGGATCGAGGTCGTCAACGCGGCCAGTGAGGACGACGCCGTCGAGGTGGGCCGCTCCATCGCCCGGAACAACCTGCTCAAGTGCGCGATCCACGGCGAGGACCCCAACTGGGGCCGGGTGCTCTCCGCGATTGGCACCACCACCGCCGCCTTCGAACCCGACCAGCTCAACGTCGCCATCAATGACGTCTGGGTCTGCAAGAACGGCTCCGTCGGCGAAGACCGCGAACTGGTCGACATGCGCTACCGCGAGGTGCGGATCACCGCCGACCTCGCGGCGGGCAGCGAGTCCGCCGTCATCTGGGCCAACGACCTCACCGCCGACTACGTCCACGAGAACAGCGCATACTCTTCATGACCACTCGCAAGCACACTGCACTACCCAAGGCGCGCATCCTCATCGAGGCGCTGCCCTGGCTGACCCGCCATCACGGCAAGACCGTCGTCGTCAAGTTCGGCGGCAACGCCATGGTCGACGACGGTCTCAAGGCCGCGTTCGCCCAGGACGTGGTCTTCCTGCGACACGCGGGCCTGCGCCCCGTCGTCGTGCACGGCGGTGGACCGCAGATCAGTGCCCAACTGGATCGACTCGGCCTGGAGTCGGAGTTCAAGGCGGGGCTGCGCGTCACCAGCCCCGAGGCCATGGACGTCGTACGGATGGTGCTCGCCGGACAGGTCCAGCGCGAGCTGGTCGGCCTGCTCAACCAGCACGGCCCGCTCGCCGTCGGCCTGACCGGCGAGGACGCGCACACCATGACGGCCACCAAGCGGTACGCCGAGATCGACGGCGAGCACGTGGACATCGGCCGGGTCGGCGAGGTCACCGACATCGACACCGGCGCCATCCAGGCCCTCCTGGACAACGGCCGGATCCCGGTGGTGTCCTCCATCGCCCGCAGTGCCGACGACGGCCACGTCTACAACGTCAACGCCGACACCGCGGCCGCCGCCCTCGCCGCCGCGCTGGGAGCCGAGACGCTGATGGTGCTCACCGACGTCGAGGGCCTGTACGCGGACTGGCCGAACAGCGACGACGTCATCAGCCAGCTCACCGCGAGTGAACTGGAGAAGCTGCTGCCCGAACTGGCCAGCGGCATGGTCCCCAAGATGGAGGGCTGCCTGTTCGCCGTGCGGAACGGGGTCACCACCGCGCGCGTGATCGACGGACGGGTACCGCACTCCATCCTGCTGGAGATCTTCACCGACGAGGGAATCGGCACCATGGTCGTGCCGGACCCAGTGCATCAAGGGGAGGAAGCATGAGCGAGGTACCGGACAACGCCATCCTGACCCAGCGCTGGCAGGGCGCGCTGATGGACAACTACGGTACGCCCCGGCTGCCGCTCGCCCACGGCGAGGGCGCGAGGGTGTGGGACGCGGACGGCCGCGAGTACCTGGACTTCATCGGCGGCATCGCCGTGAATTCCCTCGGCCACGCACACCCCGCCGTCGTACGGGCCGTGTCCGACCAGATCGCCACCCTCGGCCATGTCTCCAACCTCTACATCGCCGAGCCGCCGGTCGCGCTCGCCGAACGGCTGCTCCACCTGCTCGGCCGCTCCGGCCGCGTCTACTTCTCCAACTCCGGTGCCGAGGCCGTCGAGGCCGCCTTCAAGATCGGGCGGCGCACCGGCCGCACCCATATGGTGTCCACCACCGGTGGCTTCCACGGCCGCACCATGGGCGCTCTCGCCCTCACCGGACAGCCCGCCAAGCAAGACCCGTTCCGGCCGCTGCCCGGCGACGTCACCCATGTGCCGTACGGCGACGTCGAGGCCCTGCGGGCCGCCGTGACCACCGACACCGCGCTGGTGATCATCGAGCCGATCCAGGGGGAGAACGGCGTCGTCGTGCCCCCGGCGGGCTATCTGGCGGCGGCGCGCGAGATCACCCGGGCCACCGGGACGCTGCTCGTCCTCGACGAGATCCAGACGGGTATCGGCCGAACGGGCCATTGGTTCGAGCACCAGGCACAGGGCGTCGAACCGGACGTCGTCACCCTGGCCAAGGGGCTCGGCGGCGGCCTGCCCATCGGCGCCACCGTGGCCTTCGGCCCCGCCGCCGACCTGCTGACGCCTGGTCAGCACGGCTCCACCTTCGGCGGCAACCCGGTCGCGTGCGCCGCCGCGCACGCGGTGCTGGACACCATCGTCGCCGAGGACATCCTCGACCGGGTCAAGCGCGCGGGGGAGCGGCTGAGGGAGGGAATCGAGGCGATCGGACATCCGCTCGTCTCCCATGTCCGCGGCGCGGGCCTTCTGCTGGGTATCGTGCTTACAGAATCCCTCGCACCACGGGTGCAGCAGGCGGCTCAGGACGCGGGCCTCCTGGTGAACGCGGCCGTGCCGGACGTCATTCGACTCGCCCCGCCGCTCATCGTCGGCGACGACGTCGTGGACACCTTCCTCCAGGCGCTCCCCACAGCCCTGGACACGGCCCTGCACGCCCACCGCGTGGAGACGGGGTCCAACACATCCGGAGACTGACGAGAACATGACCGAGGCGCAGCACAACGAGCTACGGGACAGCGACGCACGGGACGCCAACGCGGCGGCACAAGCCGCCGCACAGGCCGCCGGCCAGGCCGTGCCGCAAACCCGCACCGCCCGCCACCGCCGGATCGTGGACATCCTCAACCGGCAACCGGTGCGCTCCCAGAGCCAGCTCGCGAAGCTGCTCGCCGATGACGGGCTCTCCGTCACCCAGGCGACCCTCTCCCGGGACCTCGACGAGCTCGGCGCCGTGAAGATCCGCAACACCGGCGGAGAACTGATCTACGCGGTGCCGAGCGAAGGCGGATTCCGCACGCCGCAGGCGCCCCTGGGGGAGTCCGCCAAGGAGGAGCGCATGCGCCGCCTCTCCGGCGAACTCCTCATCTCCGCCGAAGCCTCGGCCAACCTGGTCGTGCTGCGGACGCCGCCGGGCGCCGCCCAGTTCCTCGCCTCCGCCATCGACCAGGCCGAACTGCACGACATCCTGGGCACTATCGCGGGCGATGACACGCTGCTGCTCATCAGCCGTGACCCGGCCGGGGGACAGGCGCTCGCGGACCATCTGCTGGGCCTGGCCCAGAAGGCCCGCTAGCGGAAAATCGGTACCGGCACGATCGCACCCACCCTAGGCTGCCCGGGTGCTGATCCACACCGATGGCGACGCCGCCGCCCACCCCGACCTCGCTCCCCTCACGAGCCGGAGCTGGCAGAACCGCACCCATCGTGAGGCGCTGGCCGAACTGGTCCAGTCGGGCTGGACCCCCTGCGGACTCGGCGACTGGGCGATCGCGCTGCGCTCGCCCTCCGGACGGTTCGCCGCACGGGTCTGCCCGTTCGACCCCGCGTACGCGGCGTTCCTGGAACTGTGCCGCCGGTGCCCGGGCAACCGCTATCTGCCGCGTGTCGAACTCGCCGCCGCTCTCGACGGCGGAGGCACCCTCACGGTGCTGGAGTTCTTGGCTCCCGCGCCCGCGGAGCTCGCCACCCGCGCGGCCGAACGCTGGCACGCCGACGGCTCCGACGAGGATCCGGAGTTCGAGGCCCTACGGCACGCGGCGCGGGGCGTCGACGAGGAGTACCGGACCGCGACACCGTGGTGGTACGGGATCGACCTCAACGCGGGCAACGTCCGCCGCGCGCTCGACAGCCGGCTCACCCTGGTCGACGTCTTCTGCATGGACGGCGCCGCGCTGTACGGGCAGGTGCTCAAGGACGCGGACGTGGTGCGGCGGCAGATAGGGGAGGACCGGGTCCGGCACCTGCTGGAGATCCCGTACATCGCCCGGGAGTCCAGCCCCGAGGAGATCGACGAACTGCGCCGCGCCTGGGGCACGCACGCCTAGACGGCCCCGGACGCCTGCCGGAAGCCTCCTCGCGGACCTACGCGGGGAACGCGTGCCCGTCGTGCTGGGCGTGCGACAGCAGGCGGTAGTGCTCGCTGGTGTCCATCAGCTCGCGGTGGCTGCCGGTGGCGACCACTTCGCCGCCGTCGAGTACGACGATCAGATCCGCGCCCTGGATGGTCGAGAACCGGTGCGCGATGAGCAGCAGCGCGCATTCCGCCGAGATACGCCGGATGGAGCGGCGCAGCGCCGCCTCGTTGACCGCGTCCAGATGGGCTGTCGGCTCGTCGAGCAGCAGCAGGCTGGGCCGGGTCAGCAGCGACCGGGCGATGGCGATCCGCTGGCGCTCGCCGCCGGACAGCGCCATCCCGTGCTCTCCGGCATCCGTGTCCAGCCCGCGCGGCAGCCGGGAGACCAGCTCGGCCAGATGCGCCAGCTCGATCACCCGGTCGAGCTCGTCCGCGCCCGCGTCCGGAGCGGCGTACAGCAGATTCTCCCGCAGCGTGCCGTACAGCACCGGGGCGTGCTGCTCGACCAGGCCGATCCGCGCTCGGTGCTCGGCATGCCCGAGCTGCCGCAGGTCGTGGCCCTCGAACAGCACCTGGCCGCGGTCCGGGTCGTAGAACCGCTCGACGAGCGCGAAGACGGTCGACTTGCCGACCCCCGAGCTGCCGACCAGCGCGACATGCCCCTGTGGCGGCACCTGGAAGGAGACCCCGCGCAGCACCGGCCGACGCGGGTCGTACGCGAACCACACGTCCCGGAACTCCAGCACCGGGCCGTCCCGCCGCCGCTCCGGCCCGGCCGGACGCCTGGCGGGCGGAGCCTCCGGCTCTCCCGGCAGATCGAGGACCTCGGTGATGCGCCGGAGCGCGCCCGTGCCCTGCTCCATGGTGCTCACCGCCTGGAAGACGGCACCGAGCGGGGCGATCAGATAGAGCATGTACAGGAGGAACGCCGCCAGATCCGCGATCGAGCCGCTGCCCCCGGCCACCCGCACCCCGCCCACCAGCAGGACCACCAGGAAGGAGCCGTGGAGAGTGAGCTCGAGCGCCGGCGCCACCAGGGCGTCCAGCTTGCCCATGCGGACGCTCGCTTCGTAGGCGGTCCTCGCGTGTGCCGCGATGCGCTCGGCCTCCCGCCGCTCGGCGCGGCTGGCCCGTACGGTGCGGATGGCGCCCAGCGCCCGCTCCAGTTCCGCGGTCATGGCGCCGAGGCCTTGCTGGGCCCGGAGCGAGGCCCGCCCGATCGCCTTCAGCACCGAGCTGACGATCAGCGCGCCCACGACGATCAGGGCCAGCACGATGAGGAACAGGAGCCAGTCCAGCCAGATCATCAGGGCGACGACGCCGATGAGGCCGATGGTGCCGCTCACCGCGTCGGTGAACCCCTCGGCGATGAGCAGGCGCAGCGCCGTGCTGTCGGCGCTGGTGCGCGAGATCAGGTCGCCGATCCGGTGCCGGTCGTAGGTTCTCATCGGCAGCCGCAGCAGATGGTTGATGAGCCCCAGCCGGATGCCCAGGACCACTCCTTCGCCGGTTCGTGCGAGGACGTACCGGGCGACCGCCTGGACCGCTGCCTGGGCGACGAAGAGGGCGACCAGTACGCCGATGTAGCCGGCCAGGCCGTGGCCGGAGCCGGCCGCCTCGATCACGTTCTTGACCACCAGGGGCTGGGCCAGGCCCAGCGCCGAGCCGACCAGCGTTAGTGCCACCGCGCCGGAGATCCAGCGCCAGTGTCCGCGCAGGACGCGCAGCACCTGGCGCGGCGCCGACTCCGGTACGGCGGGCTCGGTGTCCCGGGGTTCGGGATTCCGGGGCGCGGGACCCGCGGTCGCGGGCTCGTGGTCGGGGCGGCGGCTCATGGGACGGTGAAGAAGGTCCGGAAGTAGTCGGGTGGGTGGTCCTCGCCGACCACCAGGCCCTCCGCCTCCACCCAGGCGTGCGCGCCGAACGGCGGCATCCGCCGGGCCCCCACGCACCAGGTCGGCCACTGGCCGTGCATCCGGCAGAGCAGGGCGGTCGCCAGCGACCTGGGCAGGCACCCCTCGGGTCCGGTGCAGGCGAGGCTGACCGCGGTGACGGCGTCCCGCGCCGCCTTGGCCTCCGCGTAACTGGCCGGACGGGCGTTGCGGCTCAGCCGGCCGAGCACCGTGCGGATCCGGCGGGGAGGCCGGCCGGCGAGTACCCGGGCGCAGCCCACGGCCAGGTGGGTGAGGATCCGGCGCGGCAACGGCACCGAGCGTGGATCGTGGGAGATGACCTGGCTACTCACCGGTATGACTCTCCTCCAGCAGGTCCGAGGACCGGAGGGCCACCAGCAGCTCCCGTACGTCCCGGCGGGCGGACTCGGTGTCCACGTCGTACGCGTCGGCCAGTTCCCGCGCCGCCTGGTCCGGGGTGCCTCCGGCCAGCAGCGTGCGCAGCACCTGGGCTCCCGTCGGGTTCAGGTTCCAGTACTCGCCGGAGTTCTCGTCCAGCAGCGCGATGCCGTAGTCGGTATCGGCACGGGACACGCCGTCGCGCAGTCTGAGCGTCATGGCCTCACTCCCGTACTCGGGATGGACGTACCGCGCAGTGTGCGCAGCCACACCTCGCAGGCCACCGACTGGTAGAGCGCGCCGTGCAGATCACGCGGATCGGCCTCGAGCGGATGACGGCACAGCTCACGCAGCTTGCCGGCGTCGATCAGCCCGAGCCCGCCGAGCTGCGACTCTTCCCACAGCCGCAGCATGTCCGCCCGGTTCTCGCGCAGCGCGTCGTCCAGATCGTTGACGCCTCCCGCCTTGGTCTGCCGGCTCAGGATCTCGTCGGGGAGGGTGCCGCGCATCGCCTCCAAGAGCAGCGGTTTGTAGTGCCAGGGGGTGTATTTCTCCTCGGGCCGCACGGACAGCGCCGCCTCCAGCACCCGGTCGTCGCAGTAGGGCGCGGCGAGTCTGAGTCCGGCCCTGGCCGCGAGCCAGTCGACCTCGCGGAGCGGACGCGTCGCGTCCAGCATTCCCAGCAGGTTGCCGTGGTGTTCCCGGCGCGCCGACAGCGGCTCGGCCGTGGGTGCCTCGGCACGGATCAGCTCTCGTACGGCGTCGGCCGCGTCCGCCGTCACCCACGGCGGCAGCAGGGGCGGTGGCCCCCAGCCGAGCGGGGGCGTGTCTTCCGTCGGCGGGGGCGCGGTCAGCCGGTCTGCCACCCCGAGCAGCCAGGAACTGTAACTGCGGTTGCCCCATAGTTGCCGGAGCATCAGCCCCGGCGGCCATCGATACTTGGCGGCGAGGCCGCGCAGCTGGCGCAGCGCGAACGCGGGGCGCCGGGCCAGCAAGGACCGCAGGTGGAAGGGCGAGCCGGTCAGCAGCTCGTCGCCGCCGAACCCGGTCAGGTGCAGCCGCGAGCCGCGGGCGGCGGCACGGCGGGCGATGGCGAGCCATCGCGCGTGGTCTGCGGCGGCCCGGCAGGGCTCGTCCATCGGCTCGTCCAGATCCAGCAGGCCGTGGTAGACATTCGGCAGCTCCTCCACGGGAATGACATGGTGCTCAAGGCTGGGAAGCGCGGCCGCGGTCCGGTGCGACCAGAACACGTCGTCTTCGAGCGGGTCCGGGCTCGCTGCCGTGTACGCGACGACCCGCGCGCCCGACCGGACCGCCAGGGAGCACACCGATGTCGAGTCCAGTCCGCTCAGATCGCTGCTGACCAGCTCCTGCCCCTTGACCCGCGCGGCCACCGCGGCTGCAAGCGCCTCGCGCAGCGCGCGAGCGCCTTCCGCCAAGGGGCGCTGCGGCTCGGGGGGCGCCCACCACCTGACCTGTCGTGACTCCCGGTCAGCGCCGAGTACCAGGCAGCTGTCCGTCGGCACATGGCGCACGCCGCGCCACAAGGGCAGGTCCGTCAGGGGGTGGAGAACGGGCGGGTACAGCAGATGCAGCGCCAGACGGCGCTCGTCCAGCGGCGCGTCGAGCAGGAAGGCCAGGGCGTCCGCCCGGTCCGACGCGACGGTGACGGAGCCGCATTCCGCGGCGAACACCCGCCGGAAACCGGTGACTGTGCCCTGGAAACGCACCTCCCCCGCCACTGATGCGATCACATGGGAAGTCCCGGTCAGTTTCGCCGCCCATGTGTCGAGATCGGTCACGTCACGCAACCGTGCGGCAGTTTCGGTGAGTTCTTCACAGGTCACGTCATGCTGACCGATCACGGTGATCGCGTTGTTCTCGCACTGCCCGGTGGTGACGCTGCCGGAATTCCACCGCCCCACCAGCCACGGGCGGCCGGAGGGGTGACGGATTGCCTTTTCGGCGCAGCTCCGCAACGCGTCGTCAACAGGGCCTGCCCCAGAGTGATCCGGGAGGACCACGAACCACGAGGGAATGGCGGCGAGGCCGGTCGGTACCACGGCTACACCGCCCTTCTAGCCCGGTGGCAGGCGACCACGCGCCCACCACCAGGTCTTTCAGGGGTTGGTTACGGTTACTGTCGTCCCTGCCGGCCGGTCAGCTGAACAGCCGGTGGAGGGCGAAGAAGTCCCGACGCCCACGCCGCTTGAAGAACCACAGCCCGGTCACCTTGGTGAAGGAACCGACCGCGGTCAGCGTCGGACGCTCGTACGTACGCATACGGTCTTTCCACCTCCATTGTGCAAGTGGGCGCTTGCCACGGCCCTGAACCAGACGGTATTAAAGCGCTCAACTACCCATATCTGTCCGCCTTTCGCTGGACCGTTGGCATTTCCAGGGTAAACCCGCCGATGCGTCATACGCCGTACAGGTCGGTGACCTGACGGTGACGGAGGTCTGCCAAGATCCACACGCGACCGGTCAGGAACGGAGAAGCGAAACCTCCCGCCCGACCGTAGCGTGAATCGCATGGACATCACGCTTTCACAGTGCTTCATCGCCGTCGACGACCATGACAAGGCACTCCCCTTCTACCGGGACGTTCTCGGCCTGGAGGTGCGCAACGACGTCGGGTTCGAGGGGATGCGCTGGGTGACGGTCGGCGCGCCGACGCAGCCCGACGTGAGCATCGTCCTCGAACCGCCCCTCGCGGACCCGAGCGCCTCGCCCGCCGACAAGCGGGCCATGGCGGAACTGCTGACGAAGGGCCTGCTGCGCGGCGTCATCTTCAGTACCGACGACTGCGACGCCGCCTTCGAGCGCATCCGCGCCGCGGGCGGCGAGGTGCTGCAGGAGCCGGTCGACCAGCCCTACGGCGTCCGCGACTGCGCCTTCCGCGATCCCTCCGGCAACATGGTGCGCTTCGCCCAGCCCCGGAATCGGTGAGCTCTGGTCCCGCGAATCCGCAGGAGGGCGGCGAAGGAGTCGGTCGGCCCTGACGGTCGGCAGCGGGCGCGTTGACGAAACATACGGTGGAGTGCATACTTATACCCATCAGCGTATGGACCGTAAGGAGAATCCCGTGACCGAGCGCGTCGTACTCGCCTACTCGGGCGGACTGGACACCTCTGTCGCCATCGGCTGGATCGCCGAGGAGACTGGCGCCGAGGTCATCGCCGTTGCCGTGGACGTCGGCCAGGGCGGCGAGGACCTGGACGTCATCCGTAAGCGCGCGCTCGCCTGCGGCGCCGTCGAGGCCGAGGTCGCGGACGCCAAGGACGAGTTCGCCGACGAGTACTGCCTCCCGGCGATCAAGGCCAATGCGCTGTACATGGACCGCTACCCGCTGGTGTCGGCGCTGTCCCGGCCGACGATCGTCAAGCACCTCGTCGCCGCCGCCAAGAAGCACGGTGCCTCCACCGTCGCGCACGGCTGCACCGGCAAGGGCAATGACCAGGTTCGGTTCGAGGCCGGGATCTCCTCCCTCGCCCCCGACCTGAAGTGCATCGCCCCGGTCCGTGACTACGCGATGACGCGCGACAAGGCCATCGCCTTCTGTGAGGCGAAGGACCTGCCGATCGCGACCACCAAGAAGTCCCCGTACTCGATCGACCAGAACGTCTTCGGGCGGGCCGTGGAGACCGGCTTCCTGGAGGACATCTGGAACGCGCCGATCGAGGACATCTACGAGTACACCTCGAACCCGGCCGCTCCGCGGGAGGCCGACGAGGTCGTGATCTCCTTCCGCGAGGGCGTGCCGGTGGCCATCGACGGCAAGCCCGTCACCGTGCTCCAGGCCATCCAGCAGCTGAACGAGCGGGCGGGTGCCCAGGGCATCGGGCGGATCGACATGGTCGAGGACCGGCTGGTCGGCATCAAGTCCCGCGAGGTGTACGAGGCCCCGGGCGCCATCGCGCTGATCACCGCCCACCAGGAGCTGGAGAGCGTCACGGTCGAGCGTGAGCTGGCCCGGTACAAGCGGCAGGTCGAGCAGCGCTGGGGCGAGCTGGTCTACGACGGCCTGTGGTTCTCCCCGCTCAAGCGGGCCCTGGACGGCTTCATCAACGAGGCCAACCAGCACGTCACCGGCGACATCCGGATGACCCTGCACGGCGGCCGCCCCGTCGTCACCGGCCGGAAGTCCGACGTCTCGCTGTACGACTTCAACCTCGCCACCTACGACACCGGCGACACGTTCGACCAGTCGCTGTCGAAGGGCTTCATCGAGATCTTCGGTATGTCGTCGAAGATCGCGGCCAAGCGCGACCTGGCCTGATCTCTCCGCTGCCGCTGCGGGCAGTCGTGCTGCTGGGGCGGCACGGGTGGGCGCAGCGGCGCCCACGGCGGGCAGCCGCTTCTCCCCACCGCACCGCCCACCGGCGGACAGCCGCCACACCCACCACGAGGAGCAGAGCAAGTGAGCAACGGTAACGGCGTCGGAGACGTTCGGCTCTGGGGCGGCCGCTTCGCCGACGGGCCCGCCGAGGCCCTGGCCAAGCTGTCGGCCTCGGTCCACTTCGACTGGCGCCTCGCGCCGTACGACATCGCGGGGTCCCGCGCGCACGCGCGTGTGCTGCACGCCGCGGGGCTGCTCACCGCCGACGAACTGGACCGCATGATCGCCGGGCTGGACCAGCTGGAGGGCGATGTGGCCTCCGGCGACTTCGTGGGCACCATCGCCGACGAGGACGTGCACACCGCGCTGGAACGCGGGCTGCTGGAGCGGCTCGGCCCCGAGCTGGGCGGCAAGCTGCGGGCCGGCCGGTCTCGTAACGACCAGGTGGCCACGCTCTTCCGGATGTATCTGCGGGACCATGCGCGGATCATCGGCGCCCTGCTCACCGATCTGCAAGAGGCGCTGGTCGGCCTGGCCGAGGCCCACCCGGCCGTCGCCATGCCGGGCCGTACGCATCTTCAGCACGCCCAGCCGGTGCTCTTCGCGCACCATGTGCTCGCCCACGTCCAGGCCCTGTCGCGGAACGCGGAGCGGCTGCGCCAGTGGGACGCCCGCACCGCCGTCTCGCCGTACGGATCGGGGGCCCTGGCCGGCTCGTCGCTGGGCCTGGACCCGGAGGCGGTCGCCCGCGACCTCGGCTTCGAGCACGGTTCGTCGGCGAACTCCATCGACGGCACGGCCTCCCGGGACTTCGTCGCCGAGTTCGCCTTCGTCACGGCGATGATCGGCGTCGACCTCTCCCGCATCGCGGAGGAGGTCATCATCTGGAACACGAAGGAGTTCTCCTTCGTGACGCTCCACGACGCCTTCTCCACCGGCTCCTCGATCATGCCGCAGAAGAAGAACCCCGACATCGCCGAACTCGCCCGCGGCAAGTCGGGCCGCCTCATCGGCAACCTGACCGGCCTGCTGGCGACGCTGAAGGCACTGCCGCTGGCGTACAACCGGGACCTTCAGGAGGACAAGGAGCCGGTCTTCGACTCCTGCGACCAGCTGGAGGTGCTGCTCCCGGCGTTCACCGGCATGATGGCCACGCTGACCGTCAACCGCGAGCGGATGGAGGAGCTGGCTCCGGCGGGCTTCTCGCTGGCCACCGACATCGCCGAGTGGCTGGTCAAGCAGGGCGTGCCGTTCCGGGTCGCCCACGAGGTGGCGGGGGAGTGCGTCAAGGAGTGCGAGGCGCACGGCATCGAGCTCGACCAGTTGACGGTCGAGCAGTTCGCGAAGATCTCCCCGCACCTGACCCCCGAGGTCCGCACCGTCCTGAACGTGCCCGGCGCGTTGGCCGCCCGTAACGGACGCGGCGGCACCGCTCCTTCCGCGGTCGCCGTGCAGCTCGCGGAGGTCAAGGAGGATCTGGCCGTGCAGCGGCAGTGGGCGGACGCCAAGCGCTGACCGGGGCGGAGGATCCAGCCCGACCAGCCCGACCAGCCCGACCAGCCCGACCAGCCCGACCACGAACGAAGCAGCCCGGCGCCGGTGGAGCGGCGCCGGGCTGCTGTGCGCGTCCACGCTCTTGAATGAGACACTCATGTCTCATCTGGGGTATGGTTGTCTCATGTCTGTTGATCGCGCCCAGGTGCTCCGGGAAGCCGCCGCCCTGCTCACCCGTAAATCGACCGCGTCCATGGACGAGATCGCCAGAGCCGCCGGAATTAGCCGCGCCACCCTCCACCGGCACTTCGCCGGGCGTGACGCGCTGATACGCGCCGTGGAGGAGCTGGGCATCGAGCAGTTCGAAGGAGCGCTGGACGCCGCCCGGCTGGACGAGGGCGACGCGATCGACGCGCTGCGCCGACTGGTCGCGGCCGTGCGCCCGGTCTCCGGGGTCCTCGCCTTCCTCTACACCGAGAACCAGCTCTTCGAGGGCGAGGAGATCAACGAGGGCTGGGCCCGGCTGGACGCGCGCGTGGGCGCCCTCTTCCGGCGCGGCCAGGAGGAGGGCGTGCTGCGGATCGACCTGACCCCGGCGTGGCTGACCGAGGCGCTGTACGGGCTGATCGCGGCGGCCGCGTGGGCGGTCCACGACGGACGGCTCGCAGCCAGGGACATGGACTACATGCTCGTCGAGCTGCTGCTGGGCGGGGCACGGCGGAGCGCGGAGTCATGAGCACCGAGCTGACGGAACGGGGCGTCATACCCGAGCTGCGGCCGGGGCGGTGGCTCGCGCTCGCCGTCCTGGTGCTCGCCGTCCTCCTCGTCGCCGTGGACGCCACCGTGCTGGGGCTTGCCACCCCGTACCTGAGCGAGGATCTGCGCCCCTCCAGCACCCAGCTGCTGTGGATCGGCGACGTCTACTCCTTCGTCATCGCCGGACTGCTGGTCTCCATGGGCAGCCTCGGCGACCGCGTCGGCCGTAAGAAGCTGCTGCTGTGCGGTTCGGTCGCGTTCGGTGCCGTCTCCGTGCTCAACGCCTACGCCGGCAGCCCCGAGATGATGATCGTCGCACGGGCCCTGCTGGGTGTGGCCGGCGCGACGCTCATGCCCGCCACGCTCGCCCTGATCCGCAACCTCTTCCACGATCCGCGTGAGCGCAGCCTCGCCGTCGGTATCTGGGGCGCGACGGCGTCGGCCGGTGCCGCGGTCGGCCCGGTCGTCGGCGGGTTCCTGCTGGAGCACTTCTGGTGGGGGTCGGTGTTCCTCATCAACCTGCCGGTGATGGCGGTCCTCGTCCTCGTCGGCGTTCGTCTGCTGCCCGAGTCGCGCGATCCCGCTCCCGGCCCCTGGGACCTGCTCAGTGTGGCGCTGTCCCTGGTCGGGGTGGTCGCCGTCGTCTACGCGGTGAAGGAGGCGGCGGCCTACGGGATGCGCTGGGACGTCGCGGCGGCGGGCGCCGTCGGCGCCGGTGCCCTGCTGTGGTTCGTACGGCGGCAGCTCACGCTCCCCGTACCGCTCCTGGACATGCGGCTGTTCCGGCACCGCGGCTTCTCCGGCGCGGTCCTGGCGGACCTGCTCACCATCCTCGGGCTGTCCGGCCTGATCTTCTTCCTCTCCCAGTTCCTGCAACTGGTGCAGGGCCGTGAGCCGCTGGAGGCGGGCCTCGCCGAACTGCCCGCCGCCATCGGGGCGGTGACGGCCGGCCTGGTGGCGGGGACGGTGGCCCGCCGGTTCTCGGTGCGGGCCGTGGTCTCCGGCGGACTGGCGGCGGTCGGCCTCGCGCTCGCCGCGCTGGCCTGGCTGGAGACCAGTACCGGCTATCCGGTGCTCGGTGCGGCCCTGCTGGTCGTCGGCGTCGGCGCGGGCTTCTCCTTCACCGTCACCGCGGACGTCATCCTCTCCAGCGTGCCCAAGGAGCAGGCCGGTGCCGCCTCGGCGGTCTCGGAGACGGCGTACGAACTGGGCGCGGCGCTCGGCATCGCCGTGCTCGGCTCCATCGTCACCGGGGTCTACCGCGGCTTCACCGTCCCCGCCGGCGCGGCGGGTGTGACCGGTGAGGCGCACGACTCCCTCGGCGGCGCCGTGGAGTCGTCGGCCGGGCTACCCGCCCCTGTCGCCGCGGAGCTGCTGGACTCGGCCCGCGAGGCGTTCGTCGAGGGGCTGCGGAGCGCGGCCGTGTTGGGCGCGTCCGTGCTTCTGGTGGCGGCGGTGGCGGCCTGGTTCCTGCTGCGCGGGCAGGAGCTGGCGGACAGCGCGCACGAGGAGTGACCCCGCGTCAGTAAGTAACCCTCAGTAACGGTGCGGTAGTGACGCAGTACTCATTGACGGGCAGTTAACGCGCTAGTGAAATAGCTGATCGCCGGTCGACAATGCCGACCGGCGATCAGCATGTCCCGACAATGGAGGGGGATTTTATGCGTTTTCGCGCGATTGTTCGCTCGCTGCTCGCCACCGCCGCGGTGGCCACGCTGTCTCTGACCGGGTTAGTCACTCCGGCAGCCGCCTCGGGAACGGACCTTCCGCCGCCCGGTGCCAACAACTGGTCCTGCAAGCCCGACTCCGCCCACCCCGAGCCGGTCGTGCTGGTCAACGGCACGCTCAAGCACATGTGGGAGAACTGGCTCACGCTCTCGCCCAGGCTCAACAGAGCCGGCTACTGCGTCTTCGCCTTCAACTACGGCACGTTGGGCACCGCCCCGATCGCCGACTCCGCGGCCGAACTGCGCGACTTCGTCGCCGCCGTGCGCGCCGCGACCGGCGCGGCCAAGGTCGACATCGTCGGGCACAGCCAGGGCGGCATGATGCCGCGCTACTACGTGAAGTTCCTGGACGGGGCCGACAAGGTCGACGACCTCGTGGGCATCGTGCCGTCCAACCACGGCACGACCAACCCGCTCGCCCTGGCGGCCGGCTGGACCTTCTGCCCGGCATGTCTGGAACAGCGCCCCGACTCCGACCTGCTACGACGGCTCAACTCCGGCGGCGAGACCCCGCCGGGCCCCGACTACACGGTCATCACCACGCGCTACGACGAGGTGGTGATCCCGTACACCAGCGCCTACCTCAGCGGCCCGGCCAAGAGCGTCACCAACATCAAGCTCCAGGACCGCTGCCCGCTCGACCCCTTCATGCACGACCAGTCCCCCAAGGATCCGGTCGTCGCCCAGTGGGTGCTCAATGCCCTGGGCCGCCCGGGCCCGGCCGACCCGGACTTCCAGCCCCACTGCCTCAGCCTCTGAAACCGCTTCAGGGTCTTCGGGGCGATCCCCCGAAGACCCTGAAGGCACGCGACCGGTACACGACCGGCGGGCGTCAGGCCGCCTTCTGCGCCCTGGCCTTGGTGGCGTAGATGTCCACGTACTCCTGGCCCGAGAGTCGCATCACGTCGGTCATCACCTCGTCGGTGACCGCCCGCAGTACATAGCGGTCGCGGTCCATGCCCTCGTACCGCGAGAAGTCCAGCGGGGCGCCGAAGCGGACCGTCACCGGCGCGATGCGCGGCATGCCCTTGCCGTCGGGCTGCACCCGGTCGGTGCCGATCATCGCGAACGGCACCACCGGTGCGCCGGTCATCAGCGCCAGCCGGGCGATGCCGGTGCGGCCCCGGTACAGCCGGCCGTCGGGGGAGCGGGTGCCCTCCGGGTAGATCCCGAAGGCATGACCCTCCTCCAGCACCCGGCGCCCGGTCATCAGCGCGGCGACGCCGCCGTGGCCGCCGTCCCGGTCCACCGGGATCATGCCGGCGGCGGTGAAGAACCAGGCCATCAGCCGGCCCTTGAGGCCCTTGCCCTTGACGTACTCGTCCTTGCCGATGAAGAACACCGGCCGCTTCACCACCAGCGTCAGGAACATCGAGTCGATGAACGTGACGTGGTTCCCGGCGACGATCACCGGACCGCTGGTCGGAATGTGCTCCGCCCCCTCGACGCGCGGGCGGAACAGTACGCGCAACAGCATTCCGAGCGTCGCCTTGAGGAAGATGCGGGACAACGGGTCCTCCGGTCGTGGTGGTCGGTCAGCGCTGCGGCGTACGGCTCATCCAGCGCACCGTTCACCGCACCTCGCGCAGCTGAGGACGATACTCGCGGGTCACACCCGTTCGCACACCGGGTTCACACAGCGGATACGCACTGTTGACTGAGGTTTTCCGCGCGTTTGGCACGCTGCCTCGCGCTGGCAAGCCGGTCATGCATACGATCACCAGGTCTTTTGGCAGGTGCCGGACAGCACGACAAGGAGTGTTCATGGAGCAGGAGCAGCAGCTGGGGCGGCGCGCCCTCCTGGGGGCGGCGGCCCTCGGTACGGGAGCGATGGTGCTGGGCGCGGCGGGAACCGCCGAAGCCGCCGGGCACAGCGGACCGGCCTCGTACAAGGAGCTGCCGGTGCCCACCGTCGTCGGGCACCGCGGGGCCTGCGGCTATCGGCCCGAGCACACCCTCGGTTCCTACCAGCTCGCCCTCGACATGGGCGCGGACGTCATCGAGCAGGACCTGGTCCCCACCAAGGACGGGCACCTGGTCTGCCGGCACGAGAACGACATCACCGCCACCACCGATGTCGCCGACCGCCCGGAGTTCGCGGGACGCAAGACCACCAAGACGGTCGACGGGGCGGCCCACACCGGCTGGTTCACCGAGGACTTCACGCTCGCCGAGCTGAAGACGCTGCGCGCCAAGGAGCGCATCCCGGACGTCCGCCAGCGCAACACCCTCTACGACGGCGTGTGGCAGGTGCCCACCTTCGAAGAGGTCCTGAAGTGGGCCGAACGCGAGGGCCGCGCCCGTGGGCGCCGCATATGGCTGCACATCGAGACCAAGCACCCCACCTACTTCCGCAAGCTGGGCCTGGGCCTGGAGGAGCGGCTGGCCAAGCTGCTGCGCCGGTACGGCCGGGACGCGGCGGACTCCCCGAACTTCCTGCAGTCCTTCGAGCCCAGCAGCATCCAGCGGCTCGGCAAGCTGGGCGTGCGGTGCCCGAAGGTCGTCCTGCTCGACGAGCCGGCCGTCAAGCCCTGGGACTTCGTGGAGTCCGGTGACCCGCGCACCACGGCCGACCTGCTCAAGCCCGAGGGCCTCAAGTGGATCGCCGGCTTCGCCCAGGGCATCGGCCCCTGGCTGCCGCAGGTCATCGCGCAGGACGACAAGGGCAAGCTCGGCGAGCCCACCACCCTCGTCCGCGACGCGCACGCCGCGGGGCTGCTCGTCCACCCGTACACGATGCGCAACGAGAACAGCTTCCTGCCGCTGGACTTCCGGGTCGGCGACGACCCCGCCGCGTACGGCAACGCCCTCGGCGCCTTGAAGGCGTACTTCGCCACCGGCATCGACGGCATCTTCTCCGACAACCCGGACACGGCGCTGCTGGCGCGGCAGGCGTTCCTGCGGTCCTGACGGCGTGTCGGGGCCACCGGCACCGGGTACCGGAGCCGGTGGCCCTTCGGCCACCGGGCGTCGGCCACCTGGGCGTCGTCCACCCGGAGGCCCGTTGTCCCCCGGTCGGGTGAGCTGTGGCCGTGTCGGCAACCACGCGCCGACGCGGCCACGTCCCGCCCGGCATGGACCTTGTGGAGGAACTGCGTCCGCTGCTCGCCGCCGAAGCCGCGGCCGAGGCGCACGGCGCCGGTATCGACCCCGCTGACCTGGAGCAGGGGGTGTGGTTACGGCTGCTGGAGCTCACCCGCACCGCGGGCCCGCCGCCGCAACCCGCCGCCTGGCTGCGGACCGCGGTACGGGAGGAGGCGCGCGGCGCCCGCCGCCGCGCCCACCGCGAGGTGCCCTATGACCCGGTCGGCGGCGGGCCGTCCGGCGGTCCCGAATCCTGCGCCGAGGGCCGGGTGCTGGCCGCCGAGACCGGGCGCGCGCTGCGCGAGGCGGTGCGCCGGCTGCCCGGCCGCTGCCCTCGGGTACTGGGCGCGCTGCTCTCCCGGTCCGATCCGACGTACCGGGAGATCGCGGGCGAGTTGGGAATCTCACAGGGCAGCCTGGGGCCGGTTCGTTCCCGATGCCTGGGTTGCCTGCGCAGAATGCTCACGGCGGAGGTTGCGGCTCCTGCCCTACGGGGAAGAGAGCGTGAGTAGCAATCGGCCCGCCACTCGGAGACGGCGTGCACCCTCACGGCGGCTCCACCAGGCCACACACCCCCGGTCGCCCACCCTCACCCTCGATGCGGCCGGGTGACTTCGGACATGGGGAGGCATGCGCACCATGGGCATGAGCGTGACCATCTCTGCGGCGACCGGGCACGACGCCGAGCAGATCCTCAAACTCCAGTACCTGTGCTACCAGCGGGAAGCGGAGCTCTACAACGACTACTCCATCGAGCCGCTGACCCAGTCCCTCGACGACCTCCGTGCCGAACTGGGCGAGGGCTGTGTGCTCGTCGCCCGGCTCGGCGCGGAGGTCGTCGGCTCGGTCCGCGGCGTCGTCGACGAGGACGGCACCGCCGCCATCGCCAAGCTGATCGTCCATCCGCGGATGCAGCGGCACGGCCTCGGCGGCCGGCTGCTGGCGGCGATCGAGGAGCGGCTCGCGGAGGAGGGGGCGGCCAAGCGGTACCGGCTGTTCACCGGCCACCGCAGCGAGGGCAACCTGCGCCTGTACCGCCGATGCGGCTACGCCCAGGTCGGCACGGAGGAGGTCAACCGCCGGCTGAGCCTGGTGCTGCTGGAGAAGACGGTCACGGCGTCGGCGTTCGCCACCAGCGCCTGACCCCGCGTCGGTACGCCACGGCCCGCCGGAGTTCAGCCCCGGCGGGCCTTTCGCAGCCAGACCAGGCCCGTGACCGGCAGGAAGATCGGGATGAACAGATACCCCATGCCGTAGTCCGACCACACCGTCTCGTCGGGGAAGGCGGACGGCGCCACCAGCGTCCAGGTGCCCACCGTCAGCACCCCCAGTAGCTCGGCGGCGCAGCAGACCAGCGCCGCCTTGCGGGCGCCCTCGCCGCCGCGTACGAGCGAGAGGGTGATGAAGGCGTACACGGCCGCGGAGACCGCCGACAGCACGTACGCCAGCGGAGCCTCCTCGTACTGGGCGATCAGCTGGAAGATCGAGCGGGACGCCGCCGCGACGGTGAACACCCCGTACAGCATCACCAGCAGCCGGCCGGGCCCCTGGCCCAGGCCCGCCCCCCGGGCGCCCGCGCCCGCGCTCGCCTCGGACCCGGCCTGCCGGGCAGCGGACTGCTCGGAAGCGGACTCAGGCACCGCTGCCTCCCCAGATGTCGAACAGGCGGACTTCGAGAACGGCCATGACCACCGCGCCGGCGGCCACCGTCGCCGAGCCCCAGCGGGTCCGCTCCGCCAGCGACATGAAACCGCCGATCGGCACCGCGAGGGCCGAGCCGATCAGGTACGCCAGGAAGATCGCCGTGCCCTGGTCGGGCTTCTCGCCGCGCGCCAGCTGGACGACCCCGATCACCAGCTGGACGAGCCCGAGCACGGAGACCACGGCCATGCCGATGAAGTGCCAGTCCTTGGTGGGCTGGTCGCGGTAGGCGGCGAACCCGCACCAGGCGGCCAGGGCGAGGGCGGCCACACCGATCGCGACCGTCAGAGGGTCAAGCATGGGACGACTCTAATCGGCGCGAAACACCGCGTTGCGGCCGGGCCCGGGGTGTCCTCGGATGTTCGGGGAGTGGACAAGAGTGTCCGCTATCTGGACTTAGTTGAGTCGTTCATCAGTCCGTCTGCTTTACTGGCCCGCATGACCGCGACGAGCAACCGCACTTTTGCGACCGAGGCGATGGAAGCGCCCGGTGCTCGTTGTATGTGTCGAATGTGTGACTGCTGAGGGCCCCTGCCTGCACCTCGCGCCCCGAAGCGAGATAGCGCGCCCCGCGTCAACGGAACCCGCAGCCGCGCCCACGCGCCCGCCGGGTCCTGTCCATGCCGCGTTCGCAATGAATGCCCCGTGCCCGGCGGTACCGCCGCCGCGCACTCGACAGTGACGGAAAACCCCTGTGATCACCACTACGGGCCTGACAAAGGTCTACCGCTCACGAGGCCGCGAGGTCACCGCCCTCGACGGTGTCGACCTGCACGTCCGCGAAGGAGAGGTATACGGCGTCGTCGGCCAGAGCGGCGCCGGCAAGTCCACCCTCATCCGCTGCGTGAACCTCCTGGAGCGGCCCAGCTCCGGCACGGTCACCGTGGCGGGCCAGGACCTCACCGCACTGGCCGGTCGCGGCCCCCGCGCGGGCAAGGCCCTGCGCCGGGCGCGTACCCGCATCGGCATGGTCTTCCAGCACTTCAACCTGCTCTCCTCGCGCACCGTGCAGGACAACATCGAGCTGCCGCTGGAGATCCTCGGCGTCTCCGGCAAGGAGCGCTCCCGCAAGGCCCTGGAGCTGCTGGACCTGGTCGGCCTCGCCGACAAGGCGAAGGCGTACCCCGCCCAGCTGTCCGGTGGCCAGAAGCAGCGCGTGGGCATCGCCCGGGCGCTGGCCGGCGACCCGAAGGTGCTGCTCTCCGACGAGGCGACCAGCGCCCTCGACCCCGACACCACCCGCTCCATCCTCCAGTTGCTGCGCGACCTCAACCAGCAGCTCGGGCTCACCGTGCTGCTGATCACGCACGAGATGGACGTGGTCAAGACGATCTGCGACTCGGCCGCGCTGATGCGCGGCGGGCGGGTCGTGGAATCCGGCACCGTCGCGGAACTGCTGGCCACCCCCGGCTCGGAGCTGGCGCACGCGCTCTTCCCGGTCGGCGGAGAGCCCTCGGCCCCGGGCCGCACGGTCGTGGACGTCACCTTCCAGGGCGAGGCCGCGACCCGGCCGGTCATCTCCGAACTGGCCCGTACGTACAACGTCGACGTCTCCATCCTCGGCGCCGCCATGGACACCGTCGCGGGCCGCCAGGTCGGCCGGATGCGGATCGAACTGCCCGGCCGCTTCGAGGAGAACGTCGTCCCGATCGGATACCTGCGCGAGCAGGGCCTGCAGGTGGACGTGGTGGAGCAGGACGGCCGCCCCGACGCGGCGGCCGCCGTTCCCGCCGCCCCCGCGCTGCTGAAGGAAGGTGCCAAGTGACCTGGTCGGAGATGCGGCCCCTGCTGGAGCAGGCGTCCGACGAGACCCTCTACATGGTCGGCTGGTCGGCCCTGATCGCCATCCTCGGCGGACTGCCGCTCGGCGTCCTGCTGGTCCTGACGGACCGTGGCGGCCTGCTGCAGAACGCCGTGGTGAACAAGGTCCTCGGCCAGGTGGTGAACATCGCGCGCTCGATGCCGTTCATCATCCTGATGGTCGCCCTGATGTCCTTCACCCGATGGGTGGTCGGCACCACGATCGGCCAGGACGCCGCGATCGTCCCGCTGGCCATCGGCGCCATCCCGTTCTTCGCACGGCTGGTGGAGACCTCCGTACGCGAGGTGGACCACGGGCTGGTCGAGGCCGTCCAGTCGATGGGCGGCAGCACCTTCACCGTCGTGCGCAAGGTCCTGCTGCCCGAGGCGCTGCCGTCGCTGATCGCCGGTGCCACCACCACCGTCGTCTCGCTCATCGGCTACTCGGCCATGGCCGGCACGGTCGGCGCGGGCGGGCTCGGCGACCTCGCCGTCCGCTACGGCTACCAGCGCTTCGAGTCGGACCTGATGTGGATCATCGTGGCCATCCTCGCGGTCGTCATCTCCCTCATCCAGCTCGCGGGCGACCTCGCCGCACGGCTGCTGTCCCACCGGGGCCGCGCCTCCACCGGCTCCTGACCCCGCACGCGGCGGACTCCCACCCCCGCACCCCCCCAGTAAGAGAGAAAGGCACTTTTCGTGCGTAATTCTGTCAAGATCACCACTGCCGTCCTCGCCGCCGGAGCCCTCAGCCTCGGGCTCACCGCCTGCGGAGGAGGCAAGGACGACGACGCGTTCGTCGTCGCCGCGAGCCCGGTCCCGCACGCGGAGATCCTCACCTACGTCAAGGACAACCTCGCCAAGGACGCCGGCCTCAACCTCGAGGTCAAGGAGTTCACGGACTACATCACGCCGAACACGGCGACCCAGGACGGCTCGGTCGACGCCAACTACTTCCAGACCCAGCCCTACCTCGACAACTTCAACAAGAAGAACCACACCGACATCGTGTCCGTGGTCTCGGTCCACCTGGAGCCCCTCGGGCTGTACTCCCGCTCGCTGAAGTCGGCGGACGACCTCAAGAAGGGCGCGACCGTCGCCATTCCGAACGAGGCCGTGAACGAGGCGCGTGCGCTCAAGCTGCTCGAGGCGAACGGCATCATCAAGCTCAAGAGCGGCGCGGGCACCGAGGCCACCCCCAAGGACATCGAGAAGAACCCCAAGGGTCTGAAGTTCAAGGAGCTGGAGCCCGCCCAGCTGCCGCGCTCCCTGGACGACGTCGACGCGGCCGTGATCAACGGCAACTACGCGATCGAGGCGGACTTCAAGCCCGCGAAGGACGCCCTGGTGCTGGAGTCCGCCAAGGACAACCCGAACAGCAACCTCCTGGCCGTGAAGAAGGGCCACGAGAACGACAAGGACGTCAAGAAGCTCGCCAAGCTGCTCACCTCTCCCGAGGTGAAGAAGTTCATCGAGGACAAGTACGACGGCTCCGTCATCGCCTCGTTCTGATCCGGCGCCCCGCCCGGGCTCCGTCCTGCCGGTCTCCGGCGGCTGACCCGCTCGGCCGAGGGCTCCCGTCCGCCGCCGCCCGGCCGGACCGGAGCCCTCGGCCGCCGCATTCCGTGCTGCACGTCAAGGGCCGATGCTGCATGCTGGGCTCTCCCGATGGCCCTGGCCCTGGTGTAACGGAGCGACACATGACATCCACCTTCCCGGATATCTCCATCAACACGGACCGGCTGGTGCTGCGCCCGTTCGACGCGTCGGACGTCCCCGAACTGACGGACATGATGAACGACGAGCTGGTCACCGCCTGGACCTCCGCCCCGCACCCGTACACCGCCGCCGACGCCCGCGAGTGGATCACCCGCACCGCCCCCGCCGAACGGATCTCCGGCCGCGGCATCGCCTTCGCCGTCACCGAGTTCCTCACCCAGCGCCTGGTGGGCATCGTTCATCTGACCAACACCGACTGGCGGTGCCTGTCCAGCGAGATCGCCTACGTCACCGCCCCCTGGGCACGCGGCGAGGGCTACGCCTCGGAGTCCGTCCTGGCCGTCGCGGGCTGGCTCTTCCGCGACCAGAAGTTCGAGCGTCTGGAGCTGCGCACGGCCGCCGACAACACCGCGTCCCAGCAGGTCGCCCAGAAGGTCGGCTGCGTCAGCGAGGGCGTCCTGCGCAACGCCTGGATAGCCCGTACCCAGACGGAGGACGGCGGCTGGACCGACATCCGCACCGACCTCATCGTCTGGAGCCTGCTCCCCGAGGACCTCGAAGGCGGCGTGGGGGAGCCCCTCAGCGGAGCCGGGTACGCCACGTTCGCCGACTGGGGCTGACATACCCGGTCCTTCGGCCTCCGCCGACCGGGGTACGCTCAACCAAGCCCCGACCCGCCTGCGAGAACAACCGGGAGACTCACGACGATGGCCGACCGCGTCACGGTGATCGGTTGGGACGGTTCCCCGCTGACCGACGCGGCTCGCTCCGCCGTCGCCGCCGCCACCCTCGTGGCCGGCGCCGCACACCACCTGGCCCTGCCCGACGTACCGCCCGGAGCGGAGCTGATCAGGCTCGGCAGCGTCGACCTCGCCGCCCGCCGGATCGCCCAGCACCGCGGCTCCGCCGTCGTCCTCGCCGACGGCGACCCCGGCTTCTTCGGCGTCGTACGCACCCTGCGGGCCCCCCAGCACGGCCTGGAGGTCGAGGTCGTGCCCGCCGTCTCCTCCGTCGCCGCCGCCTTCGCCCGCGCGGGCATGCCCTGGGACGACGCCCAGGTCGTCGTGGCCCACAGCCGCGACCTGCGGCGCGCGGTCAACGTCTGCCGCGCCCACACCAAGGTCGCCGTGCTCACCTCGCCCGGCGCGGGGCCCGCCGAACTCGCGCTGCTGCTCCAGGGCGTCCACCGGACCTTCGTCATCTGCGAGGCGCTGGGCACCCAGCGGGAGCAGGTGACCGTCCTCACCTCCGACAAGGTCGCCGACCACACCTGGCGCGACCCGAACGTGGTCATCGTCATCGGCGGCTCCGGCACCCGCCCGGCGCCGGCGCAGGGCTGGGGACACCTCCGGCCCGAGACCCAGGGCGGCTGGATCGCCGGCCGTGAACCGGACTACCCCGCGGGCGTGCGGGGCTGGGCGCTGCCCGCCCCCGCGTACGCCACCGTGCCGGCCGAGCACGAGTCCCCGCAGCTGCGCGCCGCCCAACTGGCCCGCCTCGGGCCGCGCGTGGGCGACCTGGTCTGGGACATCGGCGCGGGCAGCGGCGCGGCCGCCGTCGAGACGGCGGGCTTCGGAGCCGCCGTCATCGCCGTCGACCGCGACGCCGAGTCCTGTGCGCGGATCACCGCCCTGGCCCGCCGGTTCGGGGTGCAGCTCCAGGTCGTCCAGGGCATCGCCCCGCAGGTGCTGGAAGACCTGCCGGAGCCGGACGTGGTCCGGGTCGGCGGCGGCGGGGCGGCCGTCGTCGCCGCGTGCGCCGCCCGCCGCCCGGAGCGGATCGTCGCCCACGCCGCGACCCGCGACGAGGCCGAGGCGATCGGCGAAGCGCTCAGGGACGGCGGCTACGGCGTGGAGTGCGTCCTGCTGCAGTCGGTCGAGATGGACACCCGGGTCTGGGCGGAGCGGGAGCGCGCCGTCGCCTTCCTGCTCTGCGGCCACCGGCCCCACCCATGACCGCCGCTGAGCGGGGCGCGGGGTAGGCTGGCAGATCGTTGTACCGCCTGTACCGCCGCCCGGTGTTCGGTGATTTATATGCCAATGGCCGGAATGCGCCCCCCGCTTGGTGGGCCGCGGTACGGCAGGGCCGGGGACGTGCAACGTGCCGCGCACCGCGCACGCTCGTTCTTGCTGTGGGCGGGGTTGGAATGAGCACGAGCTGAGCACTGGCTGAGCACTAGCGATGGGCGAGGGAACGCATGACCGACACCGGCCAGGTCCCGGGCGAGGGGCTGCCGGAGAACGCAGGCGGACAACCCGGACTTCCGCCGCACTCCGCGGACGTTCACACCCCTGCCGACGCCGCACACCTCCAGCACCCGGGCGCGCCCGCCCCGACGGCGTACGCCTACCCCGACCCGCAGGTCGCACACCGGCAGGACGGCCCCGCCGGCGGTGACGAGGACGACCAGCTGCTGATGCCGGGCGCGCAGGGCGCGTGGGTGGAGCAGCAGGCGCAGTATCAGGTACCGCAGCAGGCAACGGCGGCCAACCGCCGGCCGCTGCACATGGGCCCGCCGGTGCCGGACGCGCCCACCGGCGGCGTCGTACGCTCGCTCGCCGACCGCGGCCCGGCCACCGCGTCGGCCGTCGCGCCGCACAGCGCGCCGCTTCCGCAGCAGGCCGCGCCCATGCCCGCCGGCGGACCGGAGTACCTGGACACGCAGTCCGTGGAATCCGCCGTGCCGGACGCGCAGATGACGGAGCCGCTGCCCGAGCCACTGCCGGGTCCGCAGCTCGGCGAGCTGCCGCCGATGGCCGCCGGGCCGTGGCCGGGCGACCCGCAGCAGGGGCTCGGCGTACCGGAGGAAACGGCCGGTCAGGTGGCGCAGCACGCCCCCGAACCGGTGTACGTGGAACCGCTCCCGCCGCCCGGGGAGATGCCCGGCGCCGCGATGCCGATGGCCGAGGCGCCCCCGGTGGCCCCGGCACCGGTGGGTCAGGTGCCGGCGGCCGAGACGCCCGTGGCCCAGGTGCCGGTGGCCCAGGCGCCGGTGGCGGAGACGCCCGGCGCGGGCGCGCCCGTGGGCGAGGCTCCTGCCGGTGAGGCGCAAGGATCCGAGGTACAGGGGGCCCCGGCGCAGGGGGCCGAGGCACAGGGCGTCGACGCGGTCGCGCCGGAGGCCGCTGTGAGCCAGGCGCCGGTCGCTGACGTGAACGAGGCGCCGGTCGCTGACGTGAGCGGGGGGCCGGTGGCTGAAGGCGTGTCGCTGCCTGAGCCTGCGGTGTCCGAGGTGGCGGTGGATCAGGCGGCGGCCGCGGACGCGCCGGTGGCCGACGCGCCCGCCGCCGGGCCGGACGCCGCGCCGCCCGCGGCCGGGGTTCCCGCCGACACGCCCGCCGTCGCCGCACAGCAGCCGGCGGAAGGCTCCGTCCTGCCCGAGCAGACGGGTGCGGTGGCCGAGCAGGCGGGCGTAGCAGCCGAGCAGACGGCGGTGGCCGCGCAGCCGGGCGTCGTGCCCGAGCAGCCTGGCGTCGTGCCCGCGCAGGCCGCGGTCGTCGCGCGGCCCGGTCAGTCCGTCGCGCCGGGTACCCCGGCGGAGGGCGTGCAGTCGGTCGCGGCCGCGGAGGCGCAGACCGAGCCGCTGCCGCAGGCGGTGCCGGTGGCCCAGGCGGCCGTACCGGCACAACCGGCGCCCGGTGGCGTGCCCGAAGCCCAGCAGTCCGCGCAGGCCCCGCAGTCCGCGACCCCCGTGCCGGGAGCCGAACCGCAGGGCGCGGTCCCGTTCGTGCCCGCACAGGCGGCCGGTGAGCCCGCCCCCGCCCCCGCCCCTGCGTCCGTCCCGGAGCAGCCCGCGCCCGCACCGGCGCAGCCGGTCGCGGCCGACGTGACGCAGGCCGAAGCCCCCGCCGCCCAGCCTGCGGCCGCCCCGAGCGGCTCCGAGCAGGAGCCCGCGGCCGAGGACGGGCAGGAAGCCGTGGCGGTTCCGTCGGCCGAGGAAGCTCCGTCGGCCGAGGAAGCTCCGGCAGCAGAGGTGGCCGAGGCCGCCGAGGCGGCGCCGGTGACCGAGCCCGCGACCGTCTCCGAGAACGAGCCCGCGCCGGTGACCGAGGACGAGGTCGCTCCCGCGAGCGAGGCCCCGGCCGTCGCTCCGGCCGGTTCCGCCTCGCAGCCTCAGCAGTCGGTGGCGTCAATAGACGAAGACACCCCGGCCGGGCCCGCCGACGGTGCCGAGGCCGCCGCCCCGGCCGCCGTGCCTGAGGGGCACGCGGCCGAGGAGACGGAGACGGTCCAGGCCGCCCAGGCGCCCGAGGCCCCAAGGCCCGAGACCCCGGCGGCTGACGCTCCCGCAGCGGATGGGGCCACCGAGGCCGACGCGGCTCCCGCAGCCGAGCCTGCCGCCGCTGCGGCCCCCGCGGCCGCCGAGCCCGTACCGGAGTCCTCGGCGCCCGACGTCCCGTCCGCGGACGCCCCGTCCGCCGAGGCCGGAGCCGATGCCCCGTCCGCCGAGGCCGCGGTCGGCGCCCGATCCGCCGAGGTCACGTCCGCCGACGCCGCGGCCGAGATTCCGACCGACGTCTCGAGCGAGGTCCCCGCCGAGGCGATCACGGGTCCCGCGGCGGAAGCCGCCGCCGACGGCACCGGGTCCGCTGCCCAGCCGCCCGCCGCCCGGCCCGCGCAACAGCCAGCCGCACCAGGCGAGGCCGAAGCCCCGGGCGAGTCGGCGGAAGCCGGTGCCGCCGAGTCCGGTGCCGCCGACGCGCCGGGCACCGACGGACCGGACCCCGACGCGCCGGAGGAGCCGCCCGCGCCCCCCGCCGGCCCGCCCGCCGAGGGGTACGGCGAGGCCGAGCGCGCCGCCGTGCACCGGGTGATGCGGGAGCGCCGCGACATCCGCAACGGCTTCCGGACCGACCCCATCCCGCACGAGGTGCTGCTGCGCGTCCTGGAGGCCGCGCACACCGCGCCCAGCGTCGGCCACTCCCAGCCGTGGGACTTCGTCGTCATCCGGTCCGAGGAGACCCGCCGTACGATGCACGAGCTGGCCACCCGCCAGCGCGAGGCGTACGCCAAGTCCCTGCCCAAGGCCCGGGCGAAGCAGTTCAAGGAACTGAAGATCGAGGCCATCCTCGACACCCCGGTCAACATCGTCGTCACCGCCGACCCCACGCGCGGCGGCCGGCACACGCTCGGGCGGCACACCCAGCCGCAGATGGCGCCGTACTCCTCGGCGCTGGCCGTCGAGAACCTCTGGCTCGCCGCGCGCGCCGAGGGGCTCGGTGTCGGCTGGGTCAGCTTCTTCGACGAGCGCGAGATGGTGCGGGCACTGGGCCTCCCGGAGCATCTGGAGGTCGTGGCCTACCTGTGCGTCGGGTACGTGGACGAGTTCCCGGACGAGCCGGAGCTGATGCAGGCGGGGTGGGCCAAGCGTCGCCCGCTGTCGTGGGTGGTCCACGAGGAGACGTACGGGCGGCGCGCGCTGCCCGGCGAGGAGCCGCACGACCTGCTCCAGGAGACCCTCCGCGGCATCCGCCCGCTGGACGCCAAGGCGCTCGGCGAGGCGTGGGAGCGCCAGAAGCGGATGACCAAGCCGTCCGGCGCGCTCGGCATGCTGGAGATCATCTCCGCGCAGCTCAGCGGCCTGTCCCGGAAGTGCCCGCCGCCGATTCCGGAGCCCGCCGCCGTGGCGATCTTCGCGGGTGACCACGGGGTGCACGCCCAGGGCGTCACCGCCTGGCCGCAGGAGGTCACCAGCCAGATGGTGGCCAACTTCCTGGGCGGCGGGGCCGTGTGCAACGCCTTCGCCAACCAGGTCGGCGCCGAGGTGTGCGTGGTGGACGTCGGCGTCGCGGGCGATCTGCCCAGTACGCCGGGCCTGCTGCCCCGCAAGGTGCGTGCGGGCACCGACGACTTCACCGCCGGCCCCGCCATGAGCCGCGAGGACGTGCTGCGCGCCATCGAGGTGGGCATCGAGACCGCCCGCGACCTGGTGGCCGCCGGGAACAAGGCGCTCCTCACGGGTGAGATGGGCATCGCCAACACCACCGTGTCGGCCGCGCTGATCTCGGTGTACACGGGTGCCGATCCGGCGGAGATCACCGGGCGCGGTACGGGCATCAACGACGAGATGCACGCCCGGAAGATCGATGTCGTACGGCGCGCGCTGGAACTGCACCAGCCGGATCCGGCGGACCCGATCGGCGTCCTGGCGGCGATCGGCGGACTGGAGCACGCGGCGATCGTCGGTCTGCTGCTCGGTGGCGCGTCCTTGCGTACGCCGGTGATCCTGGACGGAGTCAGCGCGGGGGCTGCCGCCCTGGTGGCGCGGGCGATCGCACCGGAGGCGCTGGCGGCGTGCATCGCCGGGCACCGCAGCGCGGAGCCCGGGCACCGGGCGGCCCTGACCAAGCTGGGGCTGCGGCCGCTGGTCGACCTGGATCTGCGCCTCGGGGAGGGCACGGGCGCGCTGCTCGCGCTTCCGGTGGTGCAGAGCGCCGCGCGGGCGATGCACGAGGTGGCGACGTTCGATTCGGCCGGGGTCACCGAGAAGGGCTGACCGCCGACCCGCCGGTGCCCGGCCCCGGGCACCGGCGGTCCTGCCCGTTCCACCGTTCCCCGGCTGCCTGGGAAGACCCGGCCTGCCGGTGTACCTCCCCTGCCGCGAGGCAGCGCCGACCACGTCGCGGGTGGCGGTGCCGGCCGCAGGTCGTAGGGTATGCGCCAGAAGGACCGGGGGAGGGGCCCGGGGAGGCCGGCCCCATACTTGATCAGCCGCTTCAGTGCCGCAGCGGTCAGCGCAACCGTACGAGGAGAGCCGCACCGCCATGCCTGAGAACTTCGCTTACCCCGTCGGACTGCGCCTGTCCGGGCGGCGTGTCGTCGTGCTCGGGGCGGGGCAGGTCGCGCAGCGCCGGCTGCCGGCACTGATCGCCTCCGGTGCGGACATCCTGCTGGTGTCCCCGTCGGCGACCGCCTCCGTCGAGGCGATGGCCGACGCGGGCGAACTGCGCTGGGAGCGGCGCAAGTACCGGGACGGCGACTTCGAGGGCGCCTGGTACGCGCTGATCACCACCGACGACCCGGAGGCCAACGCGGCGGCGTCCGCCGAGGCGGAGCGGCGGCGGGTGTGGTGTGTGCGCAGCGACGACGCCGAGGCCGCGTCGGCGTGGACCCCGGCGACCGGGCGCAGCGAGGGCGTGACCGTGGCCGTGCTGACCGGCCAGGATCCGCGTCGCTCCGCGGCCGTGCGGGACGCGGTGGTGGAGGGGCTGCGCGACGGCTCGCTCGCCGCGCCGCACCGCCGGAGCCGCACGCCGGGTGTCGCACTCGTGGGCGGCGGGCCCGGCGACCCGGATCTGATCACCGTGCGGGGGCGGCGGCTGCTCGCCGAGGCCGACGTCGTCATCGCCGACCGGCTCGGGCCGCGTGACCTGCTGGACGAGTTGCCGCCGCACGTCGAGGTGATCGACGCCGCCAAGATCCCCTACGGCCGGTTCATGGCCCAGGAGGCCATCAACAACGCGCTGATCGAGCACGCGAGGGCAGGCAAGGCGGTCGTGCGACTCAAGGGCGGGGACCCGTTCGTCTTCGGCCGCGGCATGGAGGAGGCCGAGGCGCTGGCGGCGGCCGGGATCCCGTGCACGGTGGTGCCGGGCATCTCCAGCTCCATCAGCGTGCCGGGCGCCGCCGGGATCCCGGTCACGCACCGGGGTGTCGCGCACGAGTTCACCGTGGTCAGCGGCCATGTCGCGCCGGACGACCCGAGTTCGCTGGTCGACTGGGCGGCGCTGGCCAAGCTGCGCGGCACACTGGTGCTGCTGATGGCCGTGGAGAAGATCGGCAAGATCGCCGCGGCGCTCATGGCTCACGGCCGGGACGGGGACACGCCCGTCGCCGTCGTACAGGAGGGGACGACCGCGTCGCAGCGGCGGGTGGACGCGACGCTCGCCACGGTGGGGGAGACGGTCGCCGCCGAGGGCGTACGCCCGCCCGCCGTGATCGTGATCGGCGACGTCGTCGCCGTCGGACCGCGTAACCGCCGGTAATACTCGGCGTTGGCACCACAACCAGGACAAGGCAGTATCACCCTGTGGCTGAACTCATCACCGTCGACGACCCCGGCGACCCGCGCCTGAGCGATTACCTCGGCCTGACCGACGTGGAGCTGCGCCGGCAGCGCGAGCCCGCCGAAGGGCTGTTCATCGCCGAGGGCGAGAAGGTGATCCGGCGTGCCCGGCAGGCCGGGTACGAGATGCGCTCGATGCTGCTGTCGGCCAAGTGGGTCGACGTCATGCGCGACGTCATCGACGAGGTTCCGGCGCCGGTGTACGCGGTCAGCCCGGACCTGGCCGAGCGGGTGACGGGCTATCACGTCCACCGCGGCGCGCTCGCCTCCATGCAGCGCAAGCCCCTGCCGGACGCCGGGACGCTGCTGTCCGCGGCGCGCCGCGTCGTCATCATGGAGTCGGTCAACGACCACACCAACATCGGCGCCATCTTCCGCAGCGCCGCCGCGCTGGGTATGGACGCGGTGCTGCTCTCACCGGACTGCGCGGACCCGCTGTACCGGCGGTCGGTCAAGGTGTCCATGGGGGCGGTGTTCTCGGTGCCGTACGCGCGCCTGGAGACCTGGCCGCGCGGTCTGGACGCGGTGCGCGACGCCGGGTTCACCCTGCTGGCGCTCACCCCCGACCAGAAGGCCACCGCCATGGACGAGGCCGCCCCGCACCGGCTGGACCGGGTCGCGCTGATGCTGGGCGCGGAGGGGGAGGGGCTGTCCCGGCAGGCGCTGATGGCGGCCGACGAGTGGGTCCGGATCCCGATGGCCCACGGCGTCGACTCCCTGAACGTGGGCGCCGCCGCGGCCGTCGCGTTCTACGCGGTCACCGCCGGCCGACCGCGGGACTGAACCGCGCCGCGGGTCTGAACCGTGCCGCAGGCCTGACCGTCATCAGGGGAGCGGCTCCCTCAGAGCCCGCCGGGGGTCTCGGGAGCCGTCGGAGCGGGTCGCCGGTCGAGCAGTCCGTCCACCGGGCCCTGGCAGCCCTGCGCCGCTCCGATGCCGAGTGCCGCCAGCAGCGTCACCACGATGAAGACGATCAGCCGCTGGCGCAGCAACCGGCGGTTCGGGCCGGCCGGGCGGCGGCCGCCGGAGCCGGTACGCGCCGGAGGCCGCCGCCCGGGACGCTGTACCGGAGTACGCCCGCCCGGACGGCTGCCCGGTGCCGTGCGCGATCCCGAGCGGGGCGCGGGTGGGCGTGATCCTCGCCCGGGCGTCGTCCGGGTGGCGCCCTGGGGGCGTGGCGTCGCCCCTTCCTCGGGACGGCGCTCGGTGCGCTGCCGCGCGTACTCGTCGGCACGCCGCCCGGTCGGCCGCTCCGGATGCTGCCGCGGGCCCGGCGCGCGGGTGTCCTGCACCCCGTGTGCCTCGCGGGCCGCGATCTCCTTCAACCGCAGCGACAGCTGGAGCGTGCTGGGTCGGTCCTCCGGGGCCTTGGCCAGGCAGGCGTGGATCAGCGGGGCGAGCGCGTCGGGCACCGCCATCAGCTGCGGCTCCTCGTGCACCACGCGGTAGAGCATCACCTCGGAACTGCCGTGCCCGAACGGGGTGTCGGAGGTCGCCGCGTACGCGAGGGTGGCGCCCAGCGCGAAGACGTCCGTGGCCGGGGTCACCGCCGCACCGCGCACCTGCTCGGGGGCGAGGAAACCGGGGGAGCCGACCGCCGTGCCGACGTGCGTCAGCGTGCTGGCACCGGTGGCCCAGGCGATGCCGAAGTCGATGATCCGCGGCCCCTTGGGGGACAGCAGGATGTTCGACGGCTTCAGATCACGGTGCACCACCCCCGCGTCATGGACCGCCAACAGCCCCTCGGCCAGGGCCGAACCGATCGACGCGACCTGCGCGGCGGGCAGCGGGCCCGCCTCGTTGATCTTGTCGTGCAGGGACGGCCCCGGGACGTACTGGGTGGCGAACCAGGGCCGTTCCGCGTCCAGATCGGCGGCCACCAGCCGGGCCGTACAGCCACCGCGGATCCGGCGCGCCGCCGACACCTCGCGAGCGAACCGCGACCGGAACTCCTGGTCCTCGGCCAGATCCGGGCGGATCACCTTCAGCGCCACGCGCTGGCCGCGCCGGTCGGAGCCGAGGTAGACCACGCCCATGCCGCCCGCGCCGAGCCGCCGATGGAGGCGGAACGAGCCGACGACACGCGGGTCCTCGCGGCGGAGCCGCATCATCGCCATGTCCGTCCCCTACCTCCGGTGGGGAGGCCCCACTCTCCGCTGCCGTTCCGTCTGACGAGCCACAGCTTACGGATTGACGGCCCGCCGTGCTGCGAGGCCGCGCATGCGTCGGACGACGGATTGTCAGAGGCCGCCGGGATCGACGAGTTGTGGGCCGGAGCCGGGGGAGCCGGGCTCCGTGCCGCGCCGCGTGGCCCCAAGCCGCCGTGGCGGAACGGAGTTTGATCCTGCGACAGGTGATCGTGCGGTGACGGTCACCGGTGCCGGGGACACGACCCGGACGTCTCAAGTGGCGGCGGACGGGATGGGCCGCCGGGCGGGGACGGCGGTGCGGCAGGGAGCGGTGGAAGTGAGCGAAGTCACTGGGGGCGCCTCCGGACTGGGCCCGGGGGACGGGGGTGTGGTGCGTACGGCCCGCCCGAGGCTGACCGGGCCCCGGCGCCGGCCGAGCACCCGGCCCCGGGGCGTCGAGGAGCAGGTGGGCGGATCCCTCCGGGAAGACCCCAGGTCCTGAGCCGGGTGTCTCCACCCAGGGGAGTACGCGCACCGGGTGGACGTCATCCTCATGGAGGCCCGCTAATCAGTACGAAGGCATGACGCCGGGGTACCGCCCCCGCGCCTAATGTTGAGGTCAAGCGGCGGGCGCAGCACTCGTCCCCCGAGGTCAGACGCCCGCCGCTGCTATGGACAGGGAGTGAGGAGCGATGGCGGACACGGCAGCGCGCACGGCCTCCCGGACGCGCGGACGGCATGTCGTCGACGCGTTCGGGGACCAGCTGACCGGCACCCGCCATCCCTTGGTCGCGGTGGCGATGGTGCTGCCGCTCGCGACGCTCCTCGCCGTCCTGTTCGGCGGCTGGGAAGCGGTCGCCACACAAGCGTCGTCCGTGGCGGGAATGCTGGGGCGCTGAGGCGCCCCGGGTCCGGGAGAGCGGCCCGGACCGGGGACTTCCGGCCATTAACCCCGTGGGGACGGGGGTGCGGCGGACGGCACGAATGCCCGGGTGGTTGGGGAACCGCCCGGGCATCGCGCCTTTTTGGCGCGAGTGGTTCGCGCCACGTGGCCACTTGGCCGCCGCCCCGGAATCGGCGGCGCAGCCGCCCCCGCCAGGCCTCCGCGCGTGTCGCGCCGCCGTGGCGCTCCTCACCCCTACCCCGATGCGCGGCCCTGCCGGGACGCGGCCTCTTTCCGGGCCCGCCCCGAACCGTGGTCCTGCCGGGATGCGGCGTCGTGCCGAGCCTGCCCCGAACCGTGGCCTCTGCCGGTGTTCCAGAGCGTGGCCGGCGGACCGTGCTGGGAGCCCGGCGCGCACAGCGTGGGAGCCTCCCCTCGCCCGGTGGGCTCGGCCGCGGAGATACGCGGCCCGGGAGGACCGCGCGGAGCGGGCGAGAGGCCGGCCGGGCGCGGACGCGGCGCCCGCTTCGCGTCACCGGTGGGTAGCATCCCCTCGACATCAGCACGTACGACGCGGGGCGGGAACCGTGAGCGCAGGACCGGGCGATCTCGCCGCGCCCCATATACGGCAACTCGCCGAGGCCGCCTGCCGGGCGAGCGCCCAGGTGCCCGAGGCGCCCATCGACCTGGAGACCCCGCACACGCCGCGGCGCGGCGGCAGCCGTGCCGGCGAGGCGGCCGTGCTCGCGGACCGCCCCGACGGGACAGTGGTCCGCTGCGGCCCCGTCGTCGCCAAGGCGCACGCCCCCGCCGCCGCGCCGGACGACCCGGCAGACCTGGCCGCGCGACTGCGTCTCGCCGCCGATCCACGGGCGGCGGGCATCCTGTTGCCCCCGCTGACGCCCGAGCCGGGCATCCTGCCGGGCGGCCGCCCCATGACCCTGTGGCCGTACGGCGCACCCGTCTGCCCGGACCGGCCCGAGGCGGCGCCGTGGGAGGAGGCCGGAGCGCTCCTCGCACGGCTGCACACGCTCCCGTACGGCGACCTGCCGCTGCCGCCGGCGCGCGGCCCCGCCAAGGCCGCCCGCGCGGTCGCCCGGCTCATCGGGTCCGCCGCCCGCGACACGGCGGCGGCCGAGGCCGTGCTGCGCGCCTGGGAGGGCCTGCCGCCCTGGGCGCGCGCCGAGGCCCCGGTCCCGGTCGCCCGTGCCGAAGCCTCCAGCCTGAGCGGCGGTGGCCGAGCCCCTGCCCCGAGCGGCCGCGCCGAGCCCCCGGGCCCGGCCACCCACGCGGAGGCCCCCGGCCCGGGCGGCCGCGCCGTATGCCACGGGGATCTGCACCTGGGACAGCTCGTACGGCACCCGGCGCCCGACGGGCCGTGGCTGCTCATCGACATCGACGACCTGGGCCTGGGCGACCCGGCCTGGGACCTCGCCCGCCCGGCCGCCTGGTACGCCACCGGGCTGCTCGCGCCCGGGGACTGGACCCGGTTCCTCGCCGCCTACCGCGCCGCCGGCGGCCCCGCCGGGGGCTTCGGCGACGACCCCTGGCCCGTGCTGGACGTCCCCGCCCGCGCGCTGACCGTGCAGTCGGCAGCAACCGCTCTTGCCAAGGCCGCGGCCGCCCGCGCCGGGCTGGACGAGGCGGCGGAGGCGATGGTCGACGCATGCGCCCGCATCGCCGGACTCCCGAGGCCGTAGGGTGAAGTCGACGTGCCCGCCGGGATGTTCCCGGCGGTGCGACCGTCCGATGTGTAAGGAGTTGAGCGGACATGCAGTGTCCCAAGTGCCACGCGCCGATGCATACCTACGACCGCAACGGTGTCCAGATCGAGCAGTGCAGCGGCTGCCGGGGGATCTTCCTGGACTACGGCGAGCTGGAGGCGCTGACCCGGCTTGAGGCGCAGTGGACGCAGCCCGCTCCGCCGCCCGCCGCGCCCGCCCCGCAGGCGTACCCGGCGCAGCCGTACCCCGCGGCCCCCGCCCCCGCCTGGGGCGCCCCGCAGCACCACGGACACCACGGGCACCACGGTCACAAGCGGGGCTTCGCCCACATGCTCTTCTCCTCCTGAGTGAGCACACGGCTGAGGGCCGGAGCGGATGCTCCGGCCCTCAGCCGATCGGTGTGGACGATACTGGGATTGAACCAGTGACCTCTTCCGTGTCAGGGAAGCGCTCTCCCGCTGAGCTAATCGTCCTCGGGACCGCGATCGCCCTCAGGCGACCCCGGGTACAGCGTGCGCGATACTGGGATTGAACCAGTGACCTCTTCCGTGTCAGGGAAGCGCTCTCCCGCTGAGCTAATCGCGCGGGCAGGCCCTCACGGGCCTGCGTCAAGTCCTCGCGGACCCAGTGGACGATACTGGGATTGAACCAGTGACCTCTTCCGTGTCAGGGAAGCGCTCTCCCGCTGAGCTAATCGTCCATGGAGGTGGAGACGGGATTTGAACCCGTGTAGACGGCTTTGCAGGCCGTTGCCTCGCCTCTCGGCCACTCCACCACACTCGCAGGGGACGGGAATCCCCCACTTCGAGCGGACGACGAGATTCGAACTCGCGACCCTCACCTTGGCAAGGTGATGCTCTACCAACTGAGCCACGTCCGCACATGTCCCCGGATGAGATCCGGAGGCATCGTATCCCCGGGGCGCTTTCGCGTCCCGGCGACGTGTTGAACTCTAGCGGATTCCTGAGCCAGCTCAAATTCCGTTTGCCCAGCGTGCTGCGCTGCTCGCGGCGCGCTCACCCGCTGTTCACCCGCCTGAGGCAGCGTTCACCCGCCTGAGGCGGCCCGCCGGAGCCCGCCATACACTCGCAGGCGTGTACGACCTGCCCCCTCTGTCCCGCCCGTCGCCCGCCACCGCCCTCAGCGGTCTGCGCGATGCGCAGGCCCCTCTTGCCAGGTTCGGCGGCCTCGTCGCCACCGACCTGCGCGATGTCACCCGGGACCCCGAAGCGCTGGAGTCCGCGGGCTTCTGGGCGGTCGTCGCCGACTTCGAGGGAGGTCTGCTCTGCGCCCGGTTCGGGGACGTACGCGGCGAGCCCGTACCCCGGCCCGTGCCCGGCGCCTGGCGCGGCCCCGCGCCCACCGACTGGACCTCCTCCCTGGACCGGGACGCCTATATCGCGGGCGTACGGCGGGTTCGCGAGCACATAGCGGCCGGTGACGTTTACCAGGCCAACCTGTGCCGGGTGCTGACCGCGCCGCTGCCCGACCCGGCCCGCGCCGACGTGGACGCCCTGACCGCACTGCTGGCGCGCGGCAACCCCGCCCCGTACGCAGGCACGGTCCGGCTGCCCGCCCACGGTGTGGAGGTCGCCACCGCCTCACCCGAGCTCTATCTGCGGCGCACCGGCCGCGCCGTGGAGTCCGGTCCGATCAAGGGCACCGGGCGGACGGCGGCGGACCTGCTGGAGAAGGACCACGCCGAGAACGTGATGATCGTGGACTTGGTCCGCAACGACCTGGGGAGGGTGTGCGCCACCGGCTCCGTGACCGTGCCCGCGCTGTGCGCCGTCGAGCCTCACCCCGGCCTGGTGCACCTGGTCTCCACCGTGCGCGGCGAGCTGGCCGAGGGGGCGGGCTGGCCGGAGCTGTTCGCCGCGACCTTCCCGCCCGGCTCGGTCACCGGCGCCCCCAAGTCCAGCGCGCTGCGGATCATCGGGGAGCTGGAGACCGCGCCCCGCGGGCCGTACTGCGGCGGCATCGGCTGGGTGGACGCCGACAGCGGCAGCGGCGAGCTGGCCGTGGGCATCCGCACGTTCTGGATCGACCGCGACCACCCGGGCGTACCGGTGCTGCGCTTCGGCACCGGCGCGGGCATCACCTGGGGCTCCGACCCGGAGCGCGAATGGGATGAAACCGAACTGAAGGCCTCCCGGCTGCTCACGGTAGCGTCGGGATCGGCACATCCGCTGACGGGAGGGAACGCACGGTGAGGATCTGGCTCGACGGAGCGCTGCGGGACGTGGACGACGCACGGGTGTCCGTGCTCGACCATGGGATGACCGTGGGGGACGGCGTCTTCGAGACCCTGAAGGCGGAGCACGGCAGGGCCTTCGCGGTCACCCGCCACCTGGAGCGGCTGGCCCGCTCCGCGCGCGGTCTGGGGCTGCCCGAGCCGGACCTGGACGAGGTGCGGCGCGCCTGCGCCGTCGTGCTGGAGGCCAATCCGATGCCGCTCGGCCGGCTGCGGATCACCTACACCGGAGGGTTGTCGCCGCTCGGCTCCGACCGGGGTACGACGGGGCCGACCCTCGCCGTCGCCCTCGGCGAATGCCCCCGCCGGCCGGACACCACCGCTGCGATCACGGTCCCCTGGACCCGTAACGAGCGCGGGGCGCTGGCCGGTCTGAAGACCACCTCCTACGCCGAGAACGTCGTGGCGCTCGCCCGCGCGCACGAACAGGGCGCGACCGAGGCGCTGTTCGCCAACACCGTCGGCCAACTCTGCGAAGGCACCGGTTCCAACGTCTTCGTCGTCCTCGACGGCGAGCTGCACACCCCGCCGGTCGCCTCCGGCTGCCTGGCCGGCATCACCCGGGCCCTCGTCGTGGAGTGGGTCGGCGCCAAGGAGACGGACCTGCCCCTGGAGGTGCTGGAGCGCGCCGACGAGGTCTTCCTCACCTCCACGCTGCGGGACGTCCAGGCCGTGGCGCGGCTGGACGGCCGGTCGCTGCCGGGCGCGCCGGGGCCGGTCACGGCCGAGGCCCTGCGGATCTTCACCGAACGGTCGGCGGCGGACCCCGACCCCGCCTGACCCACCTGACCCGCCAGGGCGGTACGTCCGCCGGTTCGGGGGAACGAAGATCCGAAACCGGGGTGACGCGCCTCCCCGGCGCCGGGTAGAACACCAGGGTGACCACCACCCTGCGGCCCACCGGACCAGAACGGCGTACCGACGACGGCGGGCGCTCCCGCGCGTACGACGTATGCGTCAACAGTCGCCCCGTCGGCCGGATCGACCTCGCCACCGACCATCGCTTCGGCCCCTCGGTGGGGCGGATCGAGCGGCTGGAGGTCGATCCGGCGGACCGGCACCGCGGCCGGGGCACGGTCGCCGCGCTCGCCGCCGAGGAGGTGCTGCGCGGCTGGGGCTGCGAACGGATCGAGGCCGGTGTCCCCGCCGGTGCCACGACCGCGCTGGGGCTCGCGGGAGCGCTCGGCTACAGCGAACGCGGCCGGAACATGATCAAGCACCTCGGCCAGTCCCCGGAGCTGCCCGCGGGCAGCACGGCCCGCCGCCTGTCGGACACGGAGTACCCGGCCTGGCTGGCCCACGAGCGCGAGGGCTACGTCCAGGAGTGGACCGCCCGTGGCGTCCCCGAGGAGCAGGCGCGCGCCAAGGCGGACAACGACTACGCGCAACTACTGCCCCAGGGCCCGGCCACCCCCGGGGCATGTCTGCGCATCCTCGCCCACGACGGCACCGACGTGGGGACGATATGGGTCGCGCTGCACAACCCGCGCGGCGACCAGGGGGAGGCGTACGTCTACTCCGTCGAGGTCGCCGAGGAGCACCGCGGGCGGGGCCACGGCCGCACCCTGATGCTGGTCGCCGAGCGCGAGTGCCTGGCGGCCGGCGTGCGCGACCTCGGACTCCACGTCTTCGCGGGCAGCACCACCGCGCTGCGGCTGTACGAGTCGCTCGGCTACCGCCCGACCCGGTTCAACCTCTTCAAGCAGCTGGTCTAGCGGCGGGCGGCCCGTCCGGCGGCCGGCGCCGGAAGGCCGCGCCGGTCAGCCGCCGGCCGGCCGGTCAGCCGGCCAGCAGGCGGGTGGCGATCTCCTCGATCCGCTCGCGCAGGCCCTCCTGGCTCTTGCCGCCGTCCAGCCGCTCCCCGCCGATCACATACGTGGGCGTGCCGGTCACGCCGATCGCCTTGCCCTCCGCCTCGTCGGCGTCGACGATCAGCAGGTGCCGCCCGTCGATCAGCGCGGTGTCCATCTCCTCGGCGTCCAGGCCCAGTTCCCGCGCGACCGCCACGAGCAGCTCCTCGCCGCGCGCGCCCAACTCCTCCGTACGCTCCAGCACCGCCTCGACGTAACTCCAGCCCTGGCCCTGCTCGGCGGCCTCCTCCGCGGCCTGCGCCGCCGCGCGGGCGTGCTTGTGCCGTTCCAGCGGGAAGTGCCGGAGCCGGATCTCGAGCCGGTCCCCGAACCGTTCGCGCAGCGCGCGCAGATCGGTCAGCGCGGTATGGCAGTCGGGGCACTGGAGCTCGCACCACACGTCGAGGACGAGGGGGCGGGGAAGGTCGGCGTCGCTCATGGGGCCAGTCTCCCAGCTCCCGCGGGTGTCCTCGAACCCGGAGCCGGTGGCACCTGGGGAGGAGGGCCGCCCCCGAGATGTCCCTGAGGCGGCCTCGGGGCCGTGGCCCGTACCGCGCCACAGGGTGCAGGATGGAAGCACAGTTCTCATCGCCAGGAGGATCCGATGCTGATCGACACCGTGTGCGTCGCACTCTCCGCGGGCGGTCTGGGCATCGCCCTGCTGACGGCGTACCGCAAGCGCTTCCTGGCCGCCGCCCGGATCGCCGCCTACGCGCTGATCCCCATCGGCCTGGCCATGACCGGGATCCTCGACTGGATCGCGGACCTGGTCTTCGATCCCACGGTGTGGCTCGGGTTCGCGGTGCTGGGCCTGTCCTGGCTGCTGTTCACGGTCACCCGCGCCGTGGAGCGGCGGCGGGCCGGAGAGCTGGAGGCCGGCGAGGGCACGGGGCGCGCGGCGGTCCCCTCCTCGGACGGCTCCGGACGCAGGCCGCTGGGCAGGGGGAAGGCCAAGCGGTCGGCGGGCTCGGGCGACGAGGACCTCTCCGACATCGAAGCCATCCTCAAAAAGCACGGGATCTGAGGTCCAGCATCCGAGACGGGACCCCGAACTACCGGCAGAAAACAGCGTGTTGGCCGCGGGGTGTTCGCCGCTGGGCCATGATCGTGCCCGAGATGCTGCAACAACCAGGGGAGACCTCTCCCGTCGAGAGCCCGACCGTTCCGCCCAGCGAAGAGCCCCGTGGCTGTCTCTTCGCCCTCTCCCAGCCTCCGCTCATGCTCTTCCTCGGGGTCATCGGCGCACTGCTGCTGCTCACCGCGGTCCACGATCTGTACCGGTGGTGAGAGTCAGGGGGAGACGGTCACTCCGCGGCCTCGCGCCGCCGCGCCCGGTAGGCCGCGACATGCAGCCGGTTGCCGCAGGTACGGCTGTCGCAGTAGCGGCGCGAGCGGTTGCGGGACAGGTCGACGAAGGCGCGTCCGCAGTCCGGTGCCTCGCAGCGCCGCAGCCGCTCGCGCTCGCCCGCGACCACCAGGAACGCCAGCGCCATGCCGCCGTCCGCGGCGAGGTGGTCGGCGACGGACGCGCCGGGCGCGAAGTAGTGCACGTGCCAGTCGTAGCCGTCGTGGTCGGTGAGCCGGGGAGTGGTGCCCGCGGCCGCGACCATCCGGTTGAGCAGGTCGACGGTGCTCTTGGTGTCGGTCGCGGCGAAGACCCGGGCGAACTGGTCGCGCACGCCGTGTACGGCCGCCAGGTCGCGTTCCCCGAGCGTCCCGACGTCGCTGATGTCGCTCTGTTCGACGAAGCGCCGCAGTGCGGCGACGTCGCCGAGGCCGTCGTGGCCCTCGCCCTGCGGCGCGGTGTTCACCAGCTCGACGACCACGTCGAGCGCGTACCGGGTGTCGTGGTTGATCAGCACGGTGTGGGCTCCCTGGCCGGCTGGGGCGGCGGTGGCCGCTCAGCGACCGCCGCCTTCGATCCTGCCGACTCTAGCGGCTGCGCGCGACGGTGCCGCCGCCACGGGACGCCGCGGCGACGGCACCGTCGTCACCTGTGCTGTGCCATTGCTGTGCCATTGTCGTGGGTGCGCCGTCTCCCCGAGTCGGACGGCGTCCTGTCTCAGCTCGCCTCGGACCCCCTCAGCTCTCCGCCAGGATGTGGGAGAGCTCCGTATCGAGATCGAAGTGGCGGTGCTCGGTGCCCGGGGGCACAGCGGCGTCGGTTCGCTTGAGGAACGATTCCAGGGCCCGCGCCGGGGCCTCGAGCAGAGCCTCGCCTTCCGGAGAGCTCAGGGCGATGCAGACGACGCCCTGACCGTGGCTGCGGGACGGCCAGACGCGGACGTCGCCGGTGCCCGTGGGCCGGTGCAGGCCCTCGGCGAGGAGATCGCGGGCGAACACCCACTCGACCGTCTCCTCGGCTCCGGTGTGGAAGGTGGCGTGCACGGCATAGGGATCGGCCGTGTCATACCGCAGGCCCGCGGGTACAGGCAGTGAGGACTCGCTCGACACAACGAGGCGCAGGTGCAGCTCGCAGCTGACCGTGGTGTTCATAAGCGCCAGGGCCTTTCGCTCAGTGTGCGCTCGGGGATTCGCACGTCGGCGAAATCGACATGCCACCTACGGTGCCGTTGTAAACCCCTCTGCCCGTTTTGTGGGTGTTCTGATAGCTCGTGCGGCGGATTATTCGGCGCGTCGATTCCGCCGTACCGGTGACGCCGCGGCATCGGGTACGTTTGGTTATATGAATGCGGAGAGTGACGGTCGACAGGGCGTCGCCGATTCGGCGGCCGACTCTGCGACGACGGGGGACGGCGCCAAGGCGGAACCGGCACTCGGTTCCAAGGCGCCGGGATTCATCAAGAGATCCCGCGCCCTGCATCTGAGCTGGCAGGTCGGGGTCTTCGTGGTGGGGCTCGCGGTCGTGGTCGTGGGCATCATCATGCTGCCCCTGCCCGGCCCCGGCTGGGTGGTGATCTTCGGCGGCATGGCGATCTGGGCGACCGAGTTCGTCTGGGCGCAGCTCGCGCTGCGCTGGACCAAGCGCAAGGTCACCGAGGCGGCGCAGCGCGCGCTGGACCCGAGGGTGCGGAAGCGGAACCTCACCCTGACGGTCATCACGCTGGTGATCTGCGCGGCCGCCGCGGCGGTCTACCTCTGGAAGTTCGGCATCGTGATGCCGTGGAAGATCGACGAGTGATCGAGGAGCGGCCCGTGACCGGCCGGCGGCTGGTCACGGGCACCGTCTGACATGCGCTAATGTTGGGCCTGCGCCCGGGCGATTAGCTCAGTGGGAGAGCGCTTCGTTCACACCGAAGAGGTCACTGGTTCGAACCCAGTATCGCCCACCCGGACCGAGGGCCCGGAGGTTTCACACCTCCGGGCCCTCGGCGTATCCGCGCCGCACACTGGTCTCATGGACTGGTGCCACTACCGCTTCCGCAGCCGCTGGGACCTCGACGCGCCCCCGGACGCCGTCTACGCGGCGCTCGCGGCGGCCGCGGACTATCCGCGGTGGTGGCCGCAGGTCCGCGAGGCGGCCCGCGGCGAGGGCGGCGGTGGCAGCGCCCGGATCCGCTCCCTCATCCCCTACGACCTCGTCGTGACAGCCGACCGGGTACGGGAGGACCCGGTGGCCGGGGAGCTGTGGACCGCGCTCCACGGCGACCTGGAGGGCTGGGCGCGGTGGACCGTACGCGCTCGCGGCGCCGGTGCCCGCGCCCTCTTCGAGCAGGACGTCGTGGTCCGCAAGCCGCTGTTGCGCCGCCTCGCCGTACCGGGCCGTCCCCTCTTCCGCGCCAACCACGCGCTGATGATGCGCGGCGGGCTGCGCGGACTGAGGGCGCTGCTGGCCGAGCGGGAGCGGGACCGAAACGCGGTTTGAACGAAGCCGCCCGCGACCTGTATTGTTCAGGTCGTTCCGCCGGGCAGACCGGCCGGAAACCCGGGGCGATTAGCTCAGTGGGAGAGCGCTTCGTTCACACCGAAGAGGTCACTGGTTCGAACCCAGTATCGCCCACCCCGACGAGGCCGGGCCGCCAACAGGCGGCCCGGCCTCGGGCATTGCCGGACGCGCACTACGCCGCGGCGGTCAGCTTCGGGCGCAGCGGCCACGCCGGGTCGCACGTCTCCTCCGAGCCGTTGCGCGCGAACCACGCCTGAAGGCCGCGGGCCTGTGCCGCGTACCACACCGCCTGCCGGGTGTGCAGCTCCGCCGGGCTCAGCCCCTCCAGCCGGCCCGCGAACCGGCGGCCGACCGCCCGGACGACCTCCAGCGCCGCGACCGCGTCGGCCGCCGCGTCGTGCGCGTCCAGCAGATCCACCGCGTAGTGCGCGCACAGATCGGTCAGCGTACGGCGCCCCTTGCGATAGCGGTCCAGATGCTTGTCGAGCACCCGCGGATCGAGCACACACAGCGAACTGGTCGACAGATAGGCGGCCAGCGAGGAGTTCCGATGCCGCTTCAACTCCCGGTCCAGCAGCGTCAGATCGAACGGCGCGTTCATCACCACCAGCGGTGTGCCGCGCATCGACTGCTCCGCCAGCGCCCGCGCCACCTCCTCCATCACCGGCGCCGGCCACCGCCCGTGGCGCTGCAGATGGTCATCGGTCAGCCCGTGTATCGCGCTCGCCGCCTCCGGGACGGGCACCCCGGGGCTCACCAGCCACCGCATGACCTCCGGCACCCCGCCCGGCACGCGCTGCACGACCAGCGCGGCGGACACGATCCGGTCACGTTCGACATCGACACCCGTGGTCTCCGTGTCGAAGGCGGCGAGAGGTCCCTCGAACCAGCACGGCATGGCCCCAACTCCTCGTGCTTGCGTGCCGAATGGCATGTACGACCGGGCCCGAGCAGGTGATACCCGAGGAAACCGGCCGTCGAACCGTCCTTCGTGCGCCGCCGATCGGTCCTCCGTGCGCCGCCGAACCGCCTTCGTTTGCCGACACTCCGGCCAGGAGACAACACAGGTGTACGGACCGGCTCTTCGCCGGACAGATACGGCAAAGCCCGGAAGGCGATGGCGACATGGCGCTCGCGCAGCCCGACCCGGCCACTCAGGCGCACAGCCCGTCACCCGAGCCGATCGCCCCACTGCGCGGCGCGCTCGCCACCACCGCCTGCATGGAGACCCTTCAGGTGGGCTATCTGCACGCCGTCGCGGCCGCCGCCGGCTGCTCCCTGGCTCAGCCCTTCCCCGACAACGGCATCGACTGGCACGTCAGCCACGCCTCCCGCGGCCACACCGTCGACGACGAAGTGACGATCAAGGTGCAGCTGAAGTGCACCTACCAGCTCGCCCCGCGGCCACCGGGCGCCACCTTCGCCTTCACCCTCGACAACGACCACCTGGTCAAGCTCGCCCGCAGCCCGGTGTCGGTGCACAAGATCCTCGTCGTGATGATCGTGCCCCGCCGCCAGGAGGACTGGCTCCGCGCCGGACACGACCGGCTCGCGCTGCGGCACTGCTGCTACTGGACCAACCTGGCGGGCCACCCGGTCACGGGCCGCCGCCGGACCACCGTGCGGATTCCGACCACGCGCGTCTTCGACGACCGCGCGCTCTGCGAGATCATGACCCGGGTCGGGGTGGGAGGGAGACCCTGATGCACTGGCCGACCGACGAGCCCGTACCCACCCCCCAACCCGGCCGGGTCGACCCGGCCGTGCTCGGCGCGCTGCTCGCCCGGCACGGCTGGCGGCGCCGCGGCGGCGCGCCCGGCCGGTACGCCCGCTGGACACCGCCCGGCCCCCTCGGCGGCGGCACCAGCCTGCTCGTACCCGAGAGCCACGACTTCCCCGACAGCGGCGACCTGCTCGCCGAGGCGCTCACCGCCCTCGCCCGCAGCGCCGCGCCGAGCGCCCGCGACGTGCTCGTCGGCCTCACCGTCCCCAGCGACGAGATCCGCTGGTGGCGGGATGTCCCCGAGTCCGTCGAGGGGGCGGCGGCCTGGACCGCCCAGGAGCAGCTGCGCGCCGCCGCCCGCACGATGCTGCTGGCCGGCGCCCTGGCCACCCGCGAACGCGCCGGATACCACGGCGCCCGGCACCGCCGCGCGGCCGAGGCGACGCTGGACCGGGTCCTGGTCGGCCCCGTCACCCCGGCGCCCGGCGGCCGGGCGCTGACCGTCTTCGTCCCCGTCAGCGGCGGGCGGGCGGTCACGGCCGCCCTGCTGCGCGCGCTGTACGCCGCCCGCGACGCCGCCGACTACCAGCGGGCCACCGGCGGCATGGAGGCGTTCGACGCCGCGGTGCGGGCGGGCGTCAGCCGCGAGCTGACCGACTCCCTGGTGGCACTGGTACGCGGCAGCGAAGGCACCCGCGTCGCGCTGGCGTGGTCACCCGCGGCGGGCCCTCCGGACGGCTTCACACCCCGGCCGGAACCGGTGGAGTTCACCCCCGGCGACCTGCCCGCGCTGCGCGAGGCCGGCGCCCGCTACCTGCGGGACGAGCCGTCCGTCCCGGTCCGGATCACCGGCGCCGTGGTCCGGCTGCGCCGCGCCGCCCCCGGCGGCCCCGGCACCGTGCGGCTGCGGGTGCTCGCCGGGGCCGACGTCGACCAGGTGCGCATCGCCCTGGACGAGGACGACTACCGCATCGCGGGGCACGCGCACCTGGTCGGGCTGCCGGTCCGGGTCAGCGGCCGACTGGAGAGCCGGGGCGGCTTCCGCCGGCTCACCGGGGCGACCGGTGTCACCCCCGTCGAGGTCGACGAGGCCGAGCGGGACCGGCTGGTCAAGGCGCTCCAGGAGAACCTGGACTTCTTCGAGGAGGCATGCGGCGGCGGCTGAACCCGCGCGCCGCCGGGCCCGGCCCGTACGAACGGGTGCGGGCCGGCGGCAAACCGTTTCGCGGTCACACCCTCCGGCTCGGTACGATTCACGCTGCGCGGCGAATCCGCTGCGACGCATCCATGAGTCAGGAGAGACCGGTGTCAGACGTCCGTGTGATCATCCAACGCGATTCCGAGCGGGAAGAGCGCGTGGTGACCACGGGCACGACGGCGGCGGACCTCTTCGACGGGGACCGTGCCATCGTCGCCGCGCGCGTGGCCGGGCAGCTCAAGGACCTGGCGTACGCGCTCGCCGACGGCGACGAGGTGGAGCCGGTCGAGATCTCCAGCCCGGACGGCCTGGACATCCTGCGCCACTCCACCGCGCACGTGCTCGCGCAGGCCGTGCAGGAGCTGTTCCCGGAGGCGAAGCTGGGCATCGGCCCGCCGATCCGCGACGGCTTCTACTACGACTTCGACGTCGAGAACCCGTTCCACCCGGACGATCTCAAGCGCATCGAGAAGAAGATGCAGGAGATCCAGAAGCGCGGGCAGAAGTTCGCCCGCCGCGCGGTGACCGACGAGGCCGCGCGCGAGGAGCTGGCCGACGAGCCGTACAAGCTGGAGCTGATCGGGCTCAAGGGCTCGGCCGCCGACGCCGCCGAGGGCGCCTCCGCCGAGGTCGGCGCGGGCGAGCTGACCATCTACGACAACCTGGACGCCAAGACCGGCGAGCTGTGCTGGAAGGACCTGTGCCGCGGTCCGCACCTGCCCAGCACCCGCGTCATCCCGGCCTTCAAGCTGATGCGCAGCGCCGGCGCGTACTGGCGCGGCAGCGAGAAGAACCCGATGCTCCAGCGCATCTACGGCACCGCCTGGCCGTCCAAGGACGAGCTCAAGGCGCACCTGGAGTTCCTGGCGGAGGCCGAGAAGCGCGACCACCGCAAGCTCGGCAACGAGCTGGACCTGTTCTCTATCCCGGAGGAGCTGGGCTCGGGCCTGGCCGTGTTCCACCCCAAGGGCGGTGTGATCCGCCGGGTCATGGAGGACTACTCGCGCAAGCGGCACGAGGAGTCGGACTACGAGTTCGTCAACACCCCGCACATCACGAAGGCCAACCTCTTCGAGACCTCGGGGCACCTGCCGCACTACGCCGAGTCGATGTTCCCGCCCATGGAGTTCGAGGGGCAGGACTACTACCTCAAGGCCATGAACTGCCCGATGCACAACCTGATCTTCAGGGCACGCGGGCGTTCGTACCGAGAATTGCCCTTGAGGCTCTTCGAGTTCGGCACGGTCTACCGCTACGAGAAGTCCGGCGTGGTCCACGGCCTGACCCGCGCCCGCGGCTTCACCCAGGACGACTCGCACATCTACTGCACCAAGGAGCAGATGGCGGACGAGCTGGACAACCTGCTCACCTTCGTCCTGAACCTGCTCCGCGACTACGGCCTCAGCGACTTCTACCTGGAGCTCTCTACCCGCGACGAGTCCGAGAAGTTCATCGGTGAGCCCGAGGAGTGGGCGGAGGCCACCGAGACGCTGCGCCAGGCCGCGGAGAAGCAGGGCCTGGAGCTGGTCATGGACCCGGGCGGCGCGGCCTACTACGGTCCGAAGATCTCCGTGCAGGCCAAGGACGCCATCGGCCGCACCTGGCAGATGTCGACGCTCCAGGTGGACTTCCAGCAGCCGAAGCGCTTCAACCTCGAGTACACGGCGGCGGACGGCTCCCGGCAGCGGCCGGTCATGATCCACCGCGCGCTGTTCGGCAGCATCGAGCGGTTCTTCGCGGTGCTGCTGGAGCACTACGCGGGCGCCTTCCCGGCGTGGCTGGCTCCGGTCCAGGCGGTCGGCATCCCGATCGGCGACGGCCATGTCCCGTACCTGCGGGAGTTCGCGGCCCAGGCGAAGGCCAAGGGGCTGCGCATGGAGGTTGACGCGTCCTCCGACCGCATGCAGAAGAAGATCCGCAACGCGCAGAAGCAGAAGATTCCGTTCATGGTCATCGCCGGTGACGAGGACGTGGCCAACGGTGCGGTCAGCTTCCGCTACCGCGACGGCTCGCAGAAGAACGGCATTCCGCGTGACCAGGCGATCGCCGAGATCGTTGATGTGGTGGAGCGCCGGATCCAGGTGTGATGCCTTCCCCGCATGAGCGGGGGTGATCCGCTGTAGCCGTACAACGGCGGCCAGCTCATGGCGTGGTCCCCGCACATGCGGGGGTTCGGGCCCCGGGGCGCTGACCCGGGGCCCGTTTCCATGCCGCCACGCCATATGCTGGCCCGCATGACGAGTGAGCCGGAGCAGCAGATCGGAGTCGGTACCCAGGACGCCTTCCAGCGCCTGTGGACGCCCCACCGGATGGCCTACATCCAAGGCGAGAACAAGCCGACCGGGCCGGGGGCCGATGACGGATGCCCGTTCTGCACCATTCCGGAGAAGTCCGACGAGGACGGGCTGATCGTCGCGCGCGGATCGCACGTCTACGCCGTACTCAATCTCTACCCCTACAACGGCGGACACTTGATGCTCGTCCCGTTCCGCCACGTCGCCGACTACACCGAGCTGGACAGCCGCGAGACCGTCGAGCTGGCGGAGTTCACCAAAGCGGCAATGGTCGCCCTCCGTACCGCCTCCGGCGCGCACGGTTTCAACATCGGCATGAACCAGGGCGCCGCGGCCGGCGCCGGGATCGCCGCGCATCTGCACCAGCACGTGGTGCCGCGCTGGGGCGGCGACACCAACTTCATGCCGGTCGTCGGCCACACCAAGGTGCTGCCGCAGCTGCTCGCCGACACCCGGCGGATGCTCGCCGACGCCTGGCCGCTGGGGTAGCGGGCGCCCCTGCCGGGCGCCCGCCACCGGCCATTACGCCATGTACTCGTCGGCCTTCGACGGCACCGGGGCCTGGACGGCGCCGCTGAGGAACGTCGCCCGCTGGCCGAACTTCTCGGTGTCCACGCCGTTGTCCTTGAGCACTCGGATCGCCGCCTCGTGGACCACGCGCAGGACGGGGGTGGCGGCGCGCAGCGCGTCGTCGGCCATGAAGCGGTGGCGCCACGGCTTGTCCGCCCAGGCGTGCCGCAGCCCGAACGGCTCGGGCAGGGTGAGCTTGCCGCCCAGGTAGTCCAGCAGCGGCGGGTACCAGGTGAGGGGGGCGCGCGCGGCGAGCCGTACCACCTCCTTGGCGTCCACCAGCGGCAGCGGGACCTCCTTGGTCTCCCAGAACTTGACCGTCTTGCTGACCGTCTTGGACGGCGCGGTGGGCTTGGTGGTGAACAGCGGGTGCACCGGGCCCAGCGCGTGCCCGGTGACCTCGATCCGCAGCGTGTTGTGCAGGTACGTCACCGTGACCAGCATGGTGATCACCAACTGGCCGTCCCACAGCACGAACTGCACGCCCAGGTAGTGCCGGTCGCCGGCGCCGAACTGCTGCTGGTCGCAGATCCGCTGGAGCTCGACGCCCTTTATCTGGTAGCCCTCCTCCTCGGTGGTGCCGCCGCGCGCCACCTCCTTGGCGCCCTCGCCGACGGGGGAGACCACCCAGTGCCGCACCGAGGGCGGGGTGAAGCCGCCGGTGTGCAGCGAGCCGCGCTCCAGCAGCCGCAGCTGGTCGTGGATGGACTTGATCACGTCCCAGCTGCGGAAGGGGTTGATCTCCTTGCCCTCTTCGGCCGGCACCAGGTCCTCGGCCATGTGCCAGCTGCCCCAGCGGGTGCCCATGCCGAGTATGCCCTTGCCGCCCGCGTAGAAGACGACGTTGCTGTACTGCTCGGCGGTGAGCTTCTCCAGGCCCTTGCGGAGCTGCTCGGCGGCGCCGCCCGGCGCGCTCGGCACGGCCTCGGGGATCTTGGCGCCGACGCCGCCGCCGGAGAGCAGGCCCGTCCAGCGGTCCCGCAGATCCTCCGCCGTGTGCTCGCTGATCCGCTTCGCCAGCCACCAGCCGATCACCGGGGCCACCGGGACCGCGCGCAGATACCAGCCCAGCGGCCCGCCGACCGGCATCTTGATCATGAAGAAGACGACGGCGGCCGCCAGGGCGACCAGCACCAGCGTGCCCACCGCGCCGACCCGCTTGTCCTGCGACCCGGCGATCGTGCGGCGCAGCTGGAAGGCGCCCAGCCACAGCAGCACACCGGGCAGGAAGAGGAGTCCGAAGACGACCATCAGCGCCGTCAGGCGGGCGTCGCGCTGCCTGCGGATGCGGTTGGCCGCCAGGCAGTGCTCCACGACCGTCTGCGGTTCGGTGCCGAAGGACTGGATCAGTTGCTTGCGTCCACCGCCCAGCATCCGCAGCTGCACCGCTCGCGCGAACGCCTCACCCAGATTGGGCTCGAAGAGGGATATCCGGGGTGCTTTGACCTCCGACACCGTCCAGTCGGAGTTCGCGTCCAGCAGTTTGGCCACCGGGCTGTCGCGATAGGCCGCTGACGCGAGGGCCTGCGTCGCCGCGGTCTGTCCCGCCGCCCCCGTGAGCGGGACCTGTGCCCCGGGACTGAAGTCGTATCCGTCCGTCACCAACGCCCCCAATACCGCATGCTGCTTGAGCTGCGGTATCAGGGTATCCACCGAGGGCGCCACCTGTCGCCGGGGCGTCGCAGAAGCCGCCCGCCCAAGGGGAGTTGGGCGGGCGGCGGCGCGATCAGGCCGCGGCGGTGGCCTGTTCCCGGATACGTTCCGCCAGTTGAGGGGGCATCGGCTCATGCCGGGCGTAGTCGCGGCTGAACCGCCCGGTGCCGTGCGACAGCGAGCGCAGGTCGATCGCGTACCGCCCGATCTCGATCTCCGGGACCTCGGCGCGGATCAGCGTGAGGCCGCCGCCGGACTGCTCGGTGCCCAGGACACGGCCGCGCCGCCCCGACAGATCGCTCATCACCGGGCCCACGTACTCGTCGGAGACCAGCACCCGCACCTCGGCGACCGGCTCCAGCAGGTGGATCGGGACCTCGGCGGCGGCCTCCCGCAGGGCGAGCGCGCCCGCGGTCTGGAACGCGGCGTCCGAGGAGTCCACCGAGTGCGCCTTGCCGTCGAGCAGCGTGACGCGCACGTCGACCAGCGGGTATCCGGCGGCGACGCCGCGGGCCGCCTGGGCCCGGACGCCCTTCTCCACGGACGGGATGAACTGCCGCGGCACCGCGCCGCCCACCACCTTGTCCACGAACTCGATGCCCGAGCCGCCGGGCAGCGGCTCCACCAGGATCTCGCAGATGGCGTACTGGCCGTGGCCGCCGGACTGTTTCACGTGCCGTCCGCGGCCGGGCGCCGGGGCGCCGAACGTCTCGCGCAGCGACACCTTGTGCGGGACGGTGTCGACCTGGACGCCGTACCGGGTGCGCAGCCGCTCCAGTGCCACGTCCCGGTGCGCCTCGCCCAGGCACCACAGCACCACCTGGTGGGTGTCCTGGTTCTGCTCCAGCCGCATCGTCGGGTCCTCGGCCACCAGCCGGGCCAGGCCCTGGGAGAGCTTGTCCTCGTCCGGCTTGCTGTGCGCCTGGATGGCCACCGGCAGCAGTGGGTCGGGCATCTCCCACGGCGCCATCAGCAGCGGCTCGTCCTTCGCGGACAGGGTGTCGCCGGTCTCGGCGTGGTTGAGCTTGGCGACACAGGCCAGGTCCCCGGCGATGGCCTGGGCCAGGGTGCGCTGCTGTTTGCCGAACGGCGCGGACAGGGCGCCCACCCGCTCGTCCACATCGTGGTCCTCATGACCACGGTCCTCCAGGCCGTGCCCGGACACGTGCACCGTCTCGTCCGGGCGCAGGGTCCCGGAGAAGACCCGCACCAGCGAGATCCGGCCGACATACGGATCGGAGGAGGTCTTGACCACCTCGGCGGCCAGCGGGCCGTCGGGATCGCAGGTCAGCGCCGGGCGCCGGGTGCCCTCGGGGGTGGTGACCGCGGGGGCCTCGCGCTCCATCGGGGTGGGGAAGCCGCCGGTGACCAGTTCCAGCAGCTCGATCGTGCCCAGTCCGTGCCGGGCCCCTTCGGCGGCGGGCGCGGCGGCCAGCACCGGGTGGAAGGTGCCGCGCGCGACGGCCTTCTCCAGGTCCTCGACCAGGGTCTTCATGTCGATCTCGGCGCCGCCCAGATAGCGGTCCATGAGGGTCTCGTCCTCGCTCTCGGCGATGATCCCCTCGATGAGCCGGTTCCGGGCCTCGGCGATCCGCGGCAGAAGCTCTTCGGCCGGTGCGGTCTCCTTCCGTTCGCCGGACGCGTAGTCGAAGATCCGCTCGGTCAGCAGGCCGATCAGCCCGGTGACGGGAGCGTGCCCGTCCGCGCCCGCCGTGCCGCGCAGCGGCAGGTACAGCGGCAGTACGGCGTCGGGGTCGTCGCCGCCGAACGCCGCCTGGCACGTCTGGACCATCTCCTCGAAGCCGGCCCGCGCCGACTCCAGGTGGGTGATCACCAGGGCGCGGGGCATTCCGACGGCCGCGCACTCCTCCCACACCATGCGGGTCGCGCCGTCCACCCCGTCCGCCGCCGAGACGACGAAGAGGGCCGCGTCCGCTGCTCGCAGACCGGCCCTCAGTTCACCGACGAAGTCGGCGTATCCGGGGGTGTCCAGTAGATTGATCTTGATCCCGGCCCATTCGACGGGGACCAGGGACAGCTGCACGGAGCGCTGCTGCCGGTGCTCGATCTCGTCGTAGTCGGAGAGCGAGCCGCCGTCCTCGACCCGGCCCGCGCGGTTCACCGCGCCCGTGGCCAGGGCCAGCGCCTCCACCAGTGTGGTCTTGCCGGATCCACTGTGGCCGACCAGCACCACGTTCCTTACGGAGCCGGGCTGGTCGGCCGTCATAGCCCTGCCGGCGGCCCCTGGGTTCGTATAGGTCCTCGTCCTGACGCCCATGTGTCTCGCCTCCCGGTCGACACCTGCGGTACTTCGAGCTTTCCACCGCGGTCACCAGCCGTCCATACGTCGCACACCCGGGCGTATCGTGATGCGTTCACTCCGGCCGCCGGACGCGTGACTACGATGGGCCAGCCGGTGGTCTCTTGACCGCTCGGCCCGTATCGACCCTCTGGGAAGGCCATGCTGAACAAGTACGCGCGTGCGTTCTTCACGCGTGTTCTCACACCGTTCGCCGCCCTGCTCATCCGCCTCGGGGTCAGCCCTGACGCGGTGACCCTCGCCGGGACCGGTGGTGTGATCGCGGGTGCGCTGGTCTTCTTCCCCCAGGGCGAGTTCTTCTGGGGGACGGTCACCATCACCTTGTTCGTCTTCTCGGACCTGGTGGACGGGAACATGGCGCGGCAGCTGGGCCGCTCCAGCCGCTGGGGCGCCTTCCTGGACTCCACCCTCGACCGGGTCGCGGACGGCGCGATCTTCGGTGGGCTCGCGCTGTGGTACGCGGGCGGCGGGGACGACAACGCGCTCTGCGCGGTCGCCATCTTCTGCCTGGCCAGCGGCCAGGTGGTGTCGTACACCAAGGCGCGCGGCGAGAGCATCGGCCTGCCGGTGAACGTGAACGGGCTGGTGGAGCGCGCCGAGCGGCTGGTGATCTCGCTGGTGGCGGCCGGTTTCGCGGGGCTGCACAAGTTCGGGGTCCCGCACATCGACATCCTGCTGCCGATCGCGCTGTGGATCGTCGCCGGCGGCAGCTTCGTCACGCTCGTCCAGCGGATGGTCACCGTCCGCAGGGAGTCGGCCGAGGCGGACGCGGCGGACGCGCAAACGGCCGCGGCGACCCCGGGAGGCGACCCGCGGTGAGGGAACGGCTGACCGACGCGCTGTACGGACTCGGCTGGGGCACGGTCAAGAAGCTCCCCGAACCGGTGGCCGTCGGGCTCGGCCGGCGCATCGCCGACCAGGCATGGAAGCGGCGGGGCAAGGGCGTGCTGCGCCTGGAGGCCAACCTGGCGCGCGTGGTCCCCGATGCCTCACCGCGGCGCCTCGCCCAGCTGTCGCGCGCGGGCATGCGCTCGTACATGCGGTACTGGATGGAGTCCTTCCGGCTCCCGGCGTGGAGCAAGGAGCGCGTGAAGAGCGGCTTCGACTGCGCCGACGCGCACCATCTCGTGGACGGCCTGGCCAGCGGGCGCGGCGTCATCCTGGCGCTGCCGCACATGGCCAACTACGACCTGGCGGGGGCCTGGGTCACCACCAAGCTCGGCGTGCCCTTCACCACCGTCGCCGAGCGGCTCAAGCCGGAGACGCTGTACGACCGGTTCGTGGCCTACCGGGAGGGGCTCGGCATGGAGGTGCTGCCGCACACCGGTGGCAGCGCCTTCGGGACGCTCGCCCGGCGGCTGCGCGCCGGGGGCCTGGTGTGCCTGGTCGCCGACCGCGACCTGTCGGCGTCGGGCGTCGAGGTGGAGTTCTTCGGTGAGACGGCCAAGATGCCGGCGGGACCGGCCCGGCTCGCCGCCCAGACCGGGGCGCTGCTGCTTCCGGTCACGCTCTGGTACGACGACTCCCCGGTGATGCGGGGACGGGTGCATCCGCCGATCGAGGTACCCGCGACCGGCACCCGGGCCGAGCAGGCGGCTGCCGTGACGCAGGAACTGGCCGACGCCTTCGCGGCCGGGATCGCCGCGCATCCGGAGGACTGGCACATGCTCCAGCGGTTGTGGCTGGCGGACCTTGACCCGGCGGCGGGCCTGGGGAACGGCGAGGACGACGGGCCGGGGAACGGCGACGACAGCGGGCCGGGGAACGGGCTGCACGCACAGCCGGACCGCTCGGCGGCCGGGTCCGACGGCTCGGTGCCCGGGTCCGACCGCTCCGGGTCCGGCCGCTCCGGGTCCGGGGGAGGGGCCGGCCGCGCGGCGACCGGGCCGCGCGACGACAGCTCCGGAACGGAGAAGCCGTGAGGATCGGGATCGTCTGCCCGTACTCGTGGGACGTCCCCGGCGGCGTCCAGTTCCACATCCGCGACCTGGCCGACCACCTGATCCGAGGCGGCCACGAGGTGTCCGTGCTCGCCCCGGCGGACGACGGGACACCGCTGCCGCCGTACGTGGTCTCCGCCGGACGCGCCGTGCCCGTGCCGTACAACGGCTCGGTCGCGCGGCTGAACTTCGGCTTCCTGTCCGCCGCGCGGGTCCGGCGCTGGCTGCACGAGGGCGCCTTCGACGTCATCCACATCCACGAACCCGCCTCGCCCTCGCTCGGCCTGCTGTCCTGCTGGGCGGCGCAGGGGCCCATCGTGGCCACCTTCCACACCTCGAATCCCCGCTCCCGCGCCATGATCGCCGCGTATCCGATCCTCCAGCCGGCGCTGGAGAAGATCAGCGCCCGGATCGCGGTCAGCGAGTACGCGCGACGCACCCTCGTCGAGCACCTGGGCGGCGACGCCGTGGTGATCCCCAACGGCGTGGACGTCGACTTCTTCGCGCGGGCCGAGCCCAGGAAGGAGTGGCAGGGCGGCACGCTCGGGTTCATCGGCCGGATCGACGAGCCCCGCAAGGGGCTGCCGGTGCTGATGCGCGCGCTGCCGCGCATCCTGGCGGAGCGGCCGGAGACCCGGCTGCTGGTCGCCGGGCGCGGCGACGAGAAGGAGGCGGTGGCGGGCCTGCCGCCTCAGATGCGGGACCGGGTCGAGTTCCTCGGCATGGTCAGCGACGAGGACAAGGCGCGGCTGCTGCGCAGTGTGGATGTGTACGTCGCGCCGAACACGGGCGGGGAGAGCTTCGGCATCATCCTGGTCGAGGCCATGTCGGCGGGCGCACCGGTGCTCGCCAGCGACCTCGACGCGTTCGGCCAGGTCCTGGCCGGGGGAGAGGCGGGCGAACTCTTCGCCAACGAGGACGCGGAGGCGCTGGCCGCGTCGGTGGTCCGGCTCCTGGGCGACCCGGCCCGCCGCGCCGGACTGAGCGACCGGGCCCGCAGGCACGTACGCCGCTTCGACTGGTCCACGGTCGGGGCGGACATCCTGGCGGTGTACGAGACGGTGACAGCGGGCGCGGCGTCGGTGGCGGCGGACGAGCGCACGGGCTTGCGGGCGCGGCTGGGACTGGCCAGGGACTGAGCCGGTGCGCGTCCGGCGCGGGCGGTACAGGTTCCGGTTCCGGGACGGTACGCCGCGCCGGGATGCGCGGGCCCGCGGGCCCGGGAGGCCGGCGTGTGCCGCGCCGAAGCGCCCCCTCCGGCCGGTGGGCGACTCACCCCGGGGCCGTGTCCCCCTCCGGGGGCAGGTTGCGTAGCCCCCGAAAGAGGTGCGGGGCGGAGCCCCGAGACGGGGTCCGGGGGCGAGGCCCCCACCCCCATCTAGCCCGTTGGGGGTCCCCCGGACGAAGTTTGGGGGAGTTTGAGGACCGGGGTCCGGGGCGGAGCCCCGGTTTCGGGAAGGGGCGGGGCTGGGGAGAGGCCCAAGGCACGCGTCGGGGGCGCGGTAGGCCGTCCGGGTGACGACCGTCGCCGGGGGCACCTTGGGGGCCCGGACGAGGTCTGGGGGAGGCCCGGCTGGGGGCGGTACCGTGGCGCGCCGTGAGCACTCTGATCTGGATCGTGGTCCTCCTCGTCCTCGTCGCCGTGTACCTGAGCTGGACCGCCGGACGCCTCGACCGCCTGCACAGCCGCCTGGACGCGGCCCGGGCGGCGCTGGACGCCCAGCTGCTGCGGCGCGCCTCGGTCGCCCAGGAGCTGGCCACCGCGGGCGTGCTGGACCCGGCCGCCTCGATCGTGCTCTACCAGTCCGCGCACGCCGCCCGGCAGGCCGAGGAGGAGCACCGCGAGGTCGCCGAGAGCGAGCTGAGTCAGACGCTGCGGGTCGTGTTCGGGGAGCCGGCGCAGGTGGAGGCCGTACAGGAGGCACCGGGCGGCGAGGCGACGCTGGGCGAGCTGGCCGAGGCCGTACGGCGGGTGCCGATGGCGCGGCGGTTCCACAACGACGCGGTCCGCTCGGCGCGCGCGCTGCGCCGGCACCGCACGGTGCGGCTGTTCCGGCTCGCGGGGCACGCGCCGTTCCCGCTGGCTTTCGAGATGGACGATGAGCCCCCGGCGACCCTGGTGGAACGGGCGGCCTGAGCGCCGTACCACCCCACTGGCCTGGTGTTCGTCCCCGCTTCCGGACCGCCCGGCAATCCACTGGCCTCGGATTGGCCCTTGCCGCCGGACCCCGTCGGCCGGTTTTGTCTGTCGGGTAGCAGTCGCGCCCGTGAACTGGCCCGTATCCGGCACGCCGGTACCGGGTCTTCCGGGCCTGTCGCGTCTTTCATCACCAAGTGAGGTCAACCGTGTCCAGCACGCTTCCCAGCACGCCCCGCCCCGACGAGGCTCCCGCCACCGGCACCGCGCGGGTGAAGCGCGGCATGGCCGAGCAGCTCAAGGGCGGCGTGATCATGGACGTCGTCACCCCGGAGCAGGCCAAGATAGCCGAGGACGCCGGCGCCGTCGCCGTCATGGCCCTGGAGCGCGTGCCCGCCGACATCCGCAAGGACGGCGGCGTCGCCCGGATGTCCGACCCGGACATGATCGAGGGCATCATCAACGCCGTCTCCATCCCGGTCATGGCCAAGTCCCGGATCGGCCACTTCGTCGAGGCCCAGGTGCTCCAGTCCCTCGGCGTCGACTACATCGACGAGTCCGAGGTGCTCACCCCGGCCGACGAGGTCAACCACAGCGACAAGTGGGCGTTCACCACGCCGTTCGTCTGCGGCGCCACCAACCTGGGCGAGGCCCTGCGCCGGATCGCCGAGGGCGCGGCCATGATCCGTTCCAAGGGCGAGGCCGGCACCGGCAACGTCGTCGAGGCCGTCCGCCACCTGCGCCAGATCAAGAACGAGATCGCCAAGCTGCGCGGATTCGACAACCACGAGCTGTACGCCGCCGCCAAGGAGCTGCGCGCCCCGTACGAGCTCGTCAAGGAGGTCGCCGAGCTCGGCAAGCTCCCGGTCGTGCTCTTCTCCGCGGGCGGCGTCGCCACCCCCGCCGACGCCGCTCTGATGCGCCAGCTCGGCGCCGAGGGCGTCTTCGTCGGCTCCGGCATCTTCAAGTCCGGCGACCCGGCCAAGCGCGCCGCCGCGATCGTGAAGGCCACCACCTTCTACGACGACCCCAAGATCATCGCGGACGCGTCCCGGAACCTCGGCGAGGCCATGGTGGGCATCAACTGCGACACCCTCCCCGAGGCCGAGCGCTACGCCAAGCGCGGCTGGTAAGCCCTCCGCCGGCGCGGCTCGGGCCGCGCCGGCACCCCTGCGCGGGAACGGCCCCGGCTCCGGCCGCGGGCCGTCCACCGCTGTCCCGGCCCCGCGCCGCCACAGCACTGATCCGTTCGAGAGGTTCCACTCCCGTGTCCACTCCCACCATCGGAGTCCTCGCCCTCCAGGGCGACGTCCGCGAGCACCTCGTCGCGCTCGCCGCGGCCGACGCGCTGGCCCGCCCGGTCCGCCGCCCCGAGGAGCTCGCCGAGATCGACGGCCTGGTGATCCCCGGCGGCGAGTCCACCACCATGTCCAAGCTCGCCGTGATCTTCGGCGTACTGGAACCGCTGCGTGCGCGGATACGGGACGGCCTGCCGGTCTACGGCACCTGCGCCGGCATGATCATGGTCGCCGACAAGATCCTGGACGGCCGCGAGGACCAGGAGACCCTCGGCGGCGTCGACATGATCGTGCGGCGGAACGCCTTCGGCCGCCAGAACGAGTCCTTCGAGGCCGCGATCGACGTCGCCGGCATCGACGGCGGCCCCGTGGAAGGCGTGTTCATCCGCGCACCGTGGGTGGAGTCGGTGGGCGGCGAGGTCGAGGTGCTCGCCAGGTACGACGGACACACCGTCGCGGTTCGCCAGGGCAACGTCCTCGCCACGTCCTTCCACCCCGAGCTGACCGGCGACCACCGCGTGCACGCACTCTTCGTGGACATGGTGCGCGCAGCCCGTTGAGCAGATCCCGGTAGGATCGCAGACGTTCGTATCGAAGTGGGTAACGCGAAGGAGACAGGCGGATGTCCGGCCACTCTAAATGGGCTACGACGAAGCACAAGAAGGCCGTGATCGATGCCAAGCGCGGCAAGCTCTTCGCGAAGCTCATCAAGAACATCGAGGTCGCGGCCCGCATGGGCGGCGCCGACCTGGACGGCAACCCGACGCTCTACGACGCCGTCCAGAAGGCGAAGAAGCAGTCGGTCCCGAACAAGAACATCGACTCCGCGGTCAAGCGCGGTGCCGGTCTCGAGGCGGGCGGCGCCGACTACCAGACGATCATGTACGAGGGCTACGGCCCGAACGGCGTCGCGGTGCTCATCGAGTGCCTGACCGACAACCGCAACCGCGCCGCCTCCGACGTCCGCGTCGCCATGACCCGCAACGGCGGCTCGATGGCCGACCCGGGCTCGGTGTCGTACCTGTTCAACCGCAAGGGCGTCGTCATCGTCCCCAAGGGTGAGCTCTCCGAGGACGACGTGCTCGGCGCGGTCCTCGACGCGGGCGCCGAGGAGGTCAACGACCTCGGCGAGTCCTTCGAGGTCGTGTGCGAGGCCACCGACCTGGTCGCGGTCCGCACCGCCCTCCAGGACGCCGGCATCGACTACGACTCGGCCGACGCCAACTTCCTGCCCACCATGCAGGTGGAGCTGGACGAGGAGGGCGCGCGCAAGATCTTCAAGCTGATCGACGCGCTGGAGGACAGCGACGACGTGCAGAACGTCTTCGCCAACTTCGACGTCTCGGACGACATCATGGAGAAGGTCGGCTGACACCGGGCGAACCAGGGGCCGGCGGGACACACGTCCCGTCGGCCCTCGCGTTGTCAGTGGCGGCCGCTACTGTCGGGGACTGATGTCCGAGGTGGCGCGGGAAGGGGGGCGTGCGATGCGCGTGCTGGGTGTGGACCCGGGGCTGACCCGGTGCGGCATCGGCGTGGTCGAGGGCGCCGCCGGCCGCCCACTGCACATGCGCGGCGTCGGCGTCGTACGGACCCCCGCGGACGCGGACACCCCCGACCGCCTGGTCCTCATCGAGCGCGGCATAGAGGAGTGGTTGGACGCCCACCGCCCCGAACTCGTCGCCGTGGAGCGGGTGTTCAGCCAGCACAACGTGCGGACCGTGATGGGCACCGCCCAGGCCAGCGCGGTGGCCATGCTCTGCGCCGCGCGCCGCGGGCTGCCCGTCGCCCTGCACACCCCCAGCGAGGTCAAGGCCGCCGTCACCGGTTCGGGGCGCGCCGACAAGGCGCAGGTCGGCGCCATGGTCACCCGGCTGCTGCGGCTGGACGCGCCGCCCAAGCCGGCCGACGCCGCCGACGCCCTCGCGCTCGCCATCTGCCACATCTGGCGCGCCCCGGCGACCGACCGGCTCCAGCGGGCCGTCGCCGCGCACCGCGCCACGACGTCACGACCCGCCCCCGGCCCGCTGCCCGGGGGACCCCAGAGAGGCACCACATGATCGCCTTCGTCAGCGGCCCGGTGGCCGCACTCGCGCCCGACACCGCTGTCATCGAGGTCGGCGGCGTGGGCATGGCGGTGCAGTGCAGCCCGGGCACCCTGTCCACGCTGCGGCTCGGCGAACCCGCCCGGCTCGCCACCTCCCTCGTCGTCCGCGAGGACTCCCTGACGCTGTACGGCTTCGCCGACGACGACGAGCGGCAGGTCTTCGAGCTGCTCCAGACCGCCAGCGGCGTGGGACCCCGGCTCGCCCAGGCCATGCTCGCCGTACACAGCCCCGATGCGCTGCGCGTCGCGGTCGCCACCGGCGACGAGAAGGCGCTCACCGCCGTCCCCGGCATCGGCAAGAAGGGCGCCCAGCGGCTGCTGCTGGAGCTCAAGGACCGGCTCGGCGCGCCGACCGGTCAGGCGGCGGCGCCCGCCGCCGCGCCCGGCCACCGTGCCCCCGACTGGCGCGAGCAGCTCAGCGCCGCCCTGGTCGGCCTCGGATACGCCGCGCGGGAGGCTGAGGAGGCCGTCGCCACCGTCGCGCCCCAGGCCGAGGCCGCCATCGCCGCCGGCGGGCAGCCGCAGATCCCCCAGCTGCTGCGCGCCGCCCTCCAGACCCTGAACCGGGCCCGATGAGCAGAAGCAGCCAACCGCACCCGCATCGCCCCGCCCCGCAACGAACCGTGAGGTTTCACCCGTGAACTGGGATGACGAGCCCGTACCCGCCCCCGCGACCGGCCTGCCCGCCGCAGGCGACCGGCTCGTCGGCGCGGTCGCCGACGGCGAGGAGCAGGCCATCGAGGCCGCGCTGCGCCCGAAGGACCTCGGCGAGTTCGTCGGCCAGGAGCGTGTCCGCGAGCAGCTCGACCTCGTCCTGAAGGCGGCGCGGCAGCGCGGCGGCACCGCGGACCACGTGCTGCTCTCCGGCGCCCCGGGCCTCGGCAAGACCACCCTCTCCATGATCATCGCGGCCGAGATGGGCGCCCCGATCCGCATCACCTCCGGGCCCGCCATCCAGCACGCCGGCGACCTCGCCGCGATCCTGTCCTCGCTCACCGAGGGCGAGGTGCTCTTCCTCGACGAGATCCACCGCATGTCCCGGCCCGCCGAGGAGATGCTGTACATGGCCATGGAGGACTTCCGCGTCGACGTCATCGTCGGTAAGGGCCCCGGTGCCACCGCGATCCCGCTCGAACTGCCGCCCTTCACCCTCGTCGGCGCCACCACCCGGGCCGGGCTGCTGCCACCGCCGCTGCGCGACCGCTTCGGCTTCACCGGCCACATGGAGTTCTACGCCCCGGCCGAGCTGGAGCGCGTCCTCCACCGCTCCGCCCACCTGCTCGACGTACAGCTGGATCCCGAGGGAGCCGCCGAGATCGCCGGCCGGTCCCGGGGCACGCCGCGGATCGCCAACCGGCTGCTGCGCCGGGTCCGGGACTACGCCCAGGTCAAGGCGGACGGCCTGATCACCGCCGAGATCGCCGGCCGCGCCCTGGAGGTGTACGACGTGGACGCCCGCGGCCTGGACCGGCTGGACCGCGGGGTGCTGACCGCCCTGCTCACCCTCTTCGGCGGCGGCCCGGTGGGCCTGTCCACCCTCGCCGTCGCGGTGGGGGAGGAGCGCGAGACGGTGGAGGAGGTCGCGGAGCCCTTCCTGGTCCGCGAAGGTCTGCTGGCCCGTACGCCGCGCGGCCGGGTGGCCACCCCCGCGGCCTGGGCCCACCTCGGCATCGCCCCGCCCCGGCAGGGTGCGGGCGGGGCCGGGCAGACAGGCTTGTTCGAAGCGTGACCGGGACGTGGCGGCGCGGAGACTGGTCCGGTCAGGAACCCTGGTGCCATGCTGGGCGTTGTTCCTTAGGCGCGGGCTCGCTTAGACTCCGCCGATGCCGTCCGTAGCGGGCGGCATACCCACCCCCGTAGACCAGGCCGCGTTCCCCCCGCGGTCGTGCGAAGGAAATTCCGTCCCGTGAATATCGTGACTCTCCTGCCGTTCATCGTGCTCATCGGGGCCATGTTCCTGATGACGCGGTCGGCCAAGAACAAGCAGCGCCAGGCCGTGCAGATGCGCGACTCGATCCAGCCGGGCTCCGGCGTGCGGACGATCGGCGGCATGTACGCCACGGTCAAGGAGGTGCACGACGACACGATCCTCCTCGAGGTCGCTCCCGGCGTGCACGCGATCTTCGCCAAGAACGCGGTGGGTGCTGTCCTGGAGGACTCCGAGTACAACTTCATCGTGCACGGCATCGAGCCGGAGCCGGTGGACGCCGACGCCCCGGTCGTCCCCGACGACGCCTCCTCGCTGACCGAGGCCGACGCCGACGGCTCCGTCCAGGACGAGAGCGAGAAGACGGACGTCGAGAAGGTCGACGTGGCGAAGACCGACCTGACCAAGTCGGACGACGACAAGGCCGACCGCGCGGCGGACGGCAAGGGCGACAGCGGCACGAAGTAAGACCCTTTACGGAGCCGCGTCGCTCCACCCTGGTGATCTTGGTGGGGTCCTCACGGGCCCCCGGGCCCAGGGGGAGCGTCGCGGTTCCGTGACGGTCTAGGCTCCGGCGGGGGCTCGTCCCCACAACATTCGTGGCCGCCCGGCGCACACCCGATGCCGGGGCGGTTGGACAGGGAGATACGAGAAGGTGGCAGCACCGAAGAAGGGCCGCAGGTCCCCCGGGGCCCAGGGCCGGCCCGGGCGCACCCTGGTCTTGATCCTGATCGCCATCGTGGCGCTCACCGCGGGGATGTTCGCCTCCGGTGAAACCACGCCGCGATTGGGCATCGACCTCGCGGGCGGCACCAGTTTCACACTGCAGGCCAAGAACCAGCCGGGCAAGCCCAACGCGATCAACTCGAAGAATCTGAACACCGCCGTCAACGTCATCGACCGGCGGGTCAACGGGCTGGGTGTCTCCGAGTCCGAGGTCCAGACCCAGGGCGACAAGCACATCATCGTGAACATCCCCAAGGGGACGGACGCGAAGCAGGCCCGCCAGCAGGTCGGCACCACCGCTCAGCTGTTCTTCCGGTCGGTGATCACCAGCGCTCCCGGCACCCCGACCCCGGAGCCGGGCGACACGGGTAAGAAGGACCAGGGCCAGGAGAAGGACAAGCAGGCCGACCAGGGCGACAAGACCAAGCCGTCCGGCACGCCGAGCCCCACCGCCACCACCCAGGGCCGCCCCGTCACCGACGCCCTCAAGGCCGACGAGACCCCCAAGCCCAAGGCCACCGAGAAGCCGGACGCCAAGAAGCCCGGCTCCGAGAAGCCGGCCGAGGACGACCCGGCCAAGCAGTTCGCCGCCCTGGACTGCCGCACCCCCAAGGCGCGCGCCGCGGCCGCTGAGAAGGCCGTGGGCGCCAAGGAGGACGCGACCATCGCCGCCTGCGGCGACAAGGGCATGAAGTACCTGCTCGGCCCCGTCCAGCTGCCGGGCACCGAGGTCTCCGAGGCAAAGGGGGCCTTCGACCCCCAGCAGAGCGGCTGGCACGTCCAGCTCGAGTTCACCGGCAAGGGCGGGAAGCGCTTCGGCGACATCACCGAGGAGCTCTCCAAGAAGCCCGAGGGGCAGAACCAGTTCGGCATCGTCCTCGACGGCGAGGTGTTCTCCGCCCCGAGCGTGAGCACCCCGATCCGCGGCGGCAGGGCCGTCATCAACGGCGACTTCACCCAGTCCTCGGCCGACAGCCTCGCCAACGTGCTGTCCTACGGCGCCCTGCCGCTCTCCTTCGACATCGTCGACGAGCAGACGGTCTCCGCGGCACTCGGCAGCGAGCAGCTCAGGGCCGGTCTGATCGCCGGCGCGATCGGCCTCGCGCTGGTCGTCATCTACCTCCTCGTGTACTACCGCGGCCTGTCCCTGGTGGCCCTCGCGAGCCTCGGGGTCTCCGCGATCCTGACCTACGTGATCATGACGCTGCTCGGGCCCGGTATCGGCTTCGCGCTGAACCTGCCCGCCGTCTGCGGTGCCATCGTCGCCATCGGCATCACCGCGGACTCCTTCATCGTCTACTTCGAGCGCATCCGCGACGAGATCCGCGAGGGCCGGACCCTGCGTCCCGCCGTCGAACGCGGCTGGCCGCGCGCCCGGCGCACCATCCTGGTCTCGGACTTCGTGTCCTTCCTCGCCGCCGCGGTGCTCTTCGTCGTCACCGTCGGCAAGGTGCAGGGCTTCGCCTTCACGCTCGGCCTGACCACCCTGCTCGACGTCGTCGTGGTGTTCTTCTTCACCAAGCCGCTGATGACGATCCTGGCGCGGAAGAAGTTCTTCGCCAGCGGCCACCCGTGGTCCGGTCTCGACCCCACGCGTCTCGGCGCCAAGCCCCCGCTGCGCCGCCGCCGCACCCCCGCCGCCCCCGCCGACCCGAAGGAGGCCTGAGATGTCGCGACTCGGAACTCTCGGCGCCAGGCTGTACCGAGGCGAGGTCGGCTACGACTTCGTCGGCAAGCGGAAGATCTGGTACGGCATCTCGATCCTCATCACCATCACGGCCATCGTCGGCCTGGCGGTGCGCGGCCTCAACATGGGCATCGAGTTCTCCGGCGGCGCGGTCTTCAACACGCCCAAGACCAGCATGTCCGTCTCGGAGGCCAAGGAGACCGCGGAGTCGGCCGCCGGCGGCCACACCGCCGTCGTCCAGAAGCTCGGCAGCGGCAAGCTCCGCATCCAGATCAGTGACCTGGACACCAAGGAGGCCGTGCCGGTCCAGGAGAAGATCGCCGACAAGCTCGGCGTCCCGGTCGGCAAGGTCGACACCCAGCTGGTCGGCCCCAGCTGGGGCGAGGAGATCGCCAGCAAGGCCTGGAAGGGCCTGGCGATCTTCATGGTCCTGGTGGTGATCTACCTCGCCATGGCCTTCGAGTGGCGGATGGCGTTGGCCGCGCTGATCGCGCTGATCCACGACCTCACCATCACCGTCGGCGTCTACGCGCTCGTCGGCTTCGAGGTCACCCCGGGCACCGTGATCGGTCTGCTCACCATCCTCGGCTACTCCCTCTACGACACCGTCGTCGTCTTCGACGGCCTGAAGGAAGCGTCGAAGGACCTCACCAAGCAGTCCCGCTACACGTACAGCGAGATCGCCAACCGGAGCCTCAACTCGACCCTGGTGCGCTCCATCAACACCACCGTCGTGGCACTCCTCCCGGTCGGCGCACTGCTGTTCATCGGCGGCGGCCTGCTCGGCGCGGGGATGCTCAACGACATCTCGCTGGCCCTGTTCGTCGGCCTCGCCGCCGGCGCGTACTCCTCGATCTTCATCGCCACCCCGCTGGTCGCCGACTTCAAGGAGCGCGACCCGGAGATGAAGGCCCTGGCCAAGCGGGTGCGCGCCAAGCGCGCCTCCGCTGCCGCCAAGGCGGAGTCCGCGGGCGACCCGGGGGACGCCTCCGCCGCGGACGAGGACGCGAACGCGGGCGACGACCGGGACGACGACCCCGAGGACGACGGCATGGCCGCGTCCGCCGGAGCCACCGGCCGGCGCCAGCAGCCCGCCTCCCGCAACCGCGGCCGCGGCCGCCCGTCGGGGAAGCGCCGATGAGCGCCGCGGGCAGCGACGAGCTGCGCGGACTGCTCCTCAGCCGCATCCACGACGTCCCCGACTACCCGAAGCCGGGCGTGATGTTCAAGGACATCACCCCGCTGCTCGCCGACGCCCAGGCGTTCGGCGCGCTCACCGACGCGCTGGCGGACCTGTGCGTACGGCACCGCGCGGACAAGGTCGTCGGGCTGGAGGCGCGCGGCTTCATCCTGGCCGCGCCGGTCGCGGTCCGGGCGGGGGTGGGCTTCGTACCCGTACGCAAGGCGGGCAAGCTGCCCGGTGCCACGCTCGGCCAGTCCTACGAGCTGGAGTACGGCTCCGCGGAGATCGAGATGCACGCCGACGCCCTCGCCCCCGGCGACCGCGTTCTGGTGATCGACGACGTGCTCGCCACCGGCGGCACCGCGGAGGCTTCGCTCCAGCTCATCCGGCGGGCGGGCGGCGAGGTCGCCGGATTGGCCGTACTGCTGGAGCTCGGCTTCCTCGACGGCCGCCGCCGACTGGAGCCCGAGCTGAAGAACGCGCCGCTGGATGCGCTGATCACGGTCTGAGCGGCATGGACCGTACGAGGGCGGGAACCCGGGCACCATCGGGTCCCGCCCTCCGGCACGCCGGGGCGCACGGCGGCCGCGCGGTCACCTCCGTGGCGGGATCGATACCATGGCATCCCGACCCCTGTGGTCCGGTCCCCGCTTGAGGAGTGCTCTTGCCAGACGAGGCCCAGCCGCTGACCGCCGCGCACCCGGACGAGCCGACCGCCGCCGACACCGCGGCGGCCCGGGAGCTGCCCAAGACCGGCGGTGGGGCGGAGGCGCGGTCCAAGGCCCAGCCGTCGGCCGGACCGGTCACGTCGGCGGCCAAGAGTCCCGCGACCACCAAGAGCCCGGCACCGGCCGCCCCCTCGCCGGCGGCTCCCGCCCGCCCGGCCCAGGGCCCGGCCCCGCGCTCCGGCTCCTCCAACCGGGTCCGCGCCCGCCTCGCCCGCCTGGGCGTGCAGCGCTCCAGCCCGTACAACCCGGTCCTGGAGCCGCTGCTGCGGATCGTACGGAGCAACGACCCCAAGGCCGACGCCGCCACTCTGCGCCAGATCGAGCGCGCCTACGAGGTCGCCGAGCGCTGGCACCGCGGCCAGAAGCGCAAGAGCGGCGACCCGTACATCACCCACCCGCTCGCGGTGACCACCATCCTCGCCGAGCTGGGCATGGATCCGGCCACCCTGATGGCGGGCCTGCTGCACGACACGGTCGAGGACACCGAGTACGGCCTCGACACCCTGCGCCGCGACTTCGGCGACCAGGTCGCCCTGCTCGTCGACGGCGTCACCAAGCTGGACAAGGTCAAGTTCGGCGAGGCCGCCCAGGCCGAGACCGTCCGCAAGATGGTCGTCGCCATGGCCAAGGACCCGCGTGTCCTGGTCATCAAGCTCGCCGACCGCCTGCACAACATGCGCACCATGCGCTACCTCAAGCGGGAGAAGCAGGAGAAGAAGGCCCGCGAGACGCTGGAGATCTACGCCCCGCTGGCCCACCGGCTGGGCATGAACACGATCAAGTGGGAGCTGGAGGACCTCGCCTTCGCGATCCTCTACCCCAAGATGTACGACGAGATCGTGCGGCTGGTCGCCGAGCGGGCGCCCAAGCGCGACGAGTATCTGGCCGTCGTCACCGACCAGGTCCAGGCCGACCTGCGCGCCGCCCGCATCAAGGCGACCGTCACCGGACGCCCCAAGCACTACTACTCCGTCTACCAGAAGATGATCGTGCGGGGCCGCGACTTCGCCGAGATCTACGACCTGGTCGGCATCCGGGTCCTGGTCGACACCGTCCGCGACTGCTACGCGGCACTGGGCACCATCCACGCGCGATGGAACCCGGTCCCGGGGCGGTTCAAGGACTACATCGCCATGCCCAAGTTCAACATGTACCAGTCGCTGCACACGACGGTCATAGGGCCCAGCGGCAAGCCGGTCGAGCTCCAGATCCGCACCTTCGACATGCACCGGCGCGCCGAGTACGGCATCGCCGCCCACTGGAAGTACAAGCAGGAGGCCGTCGCCGGCGCCTCCAAGGTGCGCACCGACGTACCGCGCCACACCGGCAAGGGCGCCGGAAAAGACACCGTCAACGACATGGCGTGGCTGCGCCAGCTCCTGGACTGGCAGAAGGAGACCGAGGACCCCGGCGAGTTCCTGGAGTCCCTGCGCTTCGACCTCTCCCGCAACGAGGTCTTCGTCTTCACACCCAAGGGAGACGTCATCGCGCTCCCGGCCGGCGCCACCCCGGTCGACTTCGCGTACGCGGTCCACACCGAGGTCGGCCACCGCACCATAGGAGCGCGGGTCAACGGGCGGCTGGTCCCGCTGGAGTCGACCCTCGACAACGGCGACCTGGTGGAGGTCTTCACCTCCAAGGCGCCCGGCGCCGGGCCGTCCCGCGACTGGCTGGGTTTCGTCAAGTCCCCGCGCGCCCGCAACAAGATCCGCGCGTGGTTCTCCAAGGAGCGCCGCGACGAGGCCATCGAGCAGGGCAAGGACGCCATCGTCCGCGCCATGCGCAAGCAGAACCTGCCGATCCAGCGGATCCTCACCGGCGACTCGCTGGTCACCCTCGCCCACGAGATGCGCTACCCCGACATCTCCTCGCTGTACGCGGCGATCGGCGAGGGCCATGTCTCCGCGCAGAGCGTGGTCAGCAAGCTGGTGCAGGCCCTGGGCGGCGAGGAGGCCGCCAACGAGGACATCGCCGAGACGGCCCCGCCCATCCGCCGCACCAAGCGCCGCGCCACCGCCGACCCGGGCGTCGTGGTCAAGGGCGTCGAGGACGTGTGGGTGAAGCTGGCCCGGTGCTGTACGCCGGTCCCCGGCGACCCCATCATCGGCTTCGTCACGCGCGGCAGCGGCGTCTCCGTCCACCGCGCCGACTGCGTCAACGTCGACTCGCTGTCCCAGCAGCCGGAGCGCATCCTCGACGTCGAGTGGGCACCCACCCAGTCCTCGGTCTTCCTGGTCGCCATACAGGTCGAGGCGCTGGACCGGTCCCGGCTCCTGTCGGACGTCACCCGCGTCCTGTCCGACCAGCACGTGAACATCCTGTCCGCCGCCGTACAGACCTCCCGCGACCGGGTCGCCACCTCGCGCTTCACCTTCGAGATGGGCGACCCCAAGCACCTGGGCCACGTGCTGAAGGCCGTCCGGGGCGTGGAGGGCGTGTACGACGTCTACCGGGTGACTTCGGCACGCCAGCGCTGACCCCATGAGGAAGCGGCCCCGGCGCGATGCGCCGGGGCCGCTTCCTCATACGGCGAGAACCTCAGCCGCCGAACTCCTCCAGGCCCTTCAGAGCCTGGTCCAGCAGTGCCTGCCGGCCTTCCAGCTCCTTGGCGAGCTTGTCCGCCTTGGCGTTGTTGCCCGCAGCGCGCGCGGCGTCGATCTGCCCGCGCAGCTTGTCCACGGCGTCCTGAAGCTGACCGGTCAGCCCCTGCGCGCGCGCCCGCGCCTCAGGGTTCGTACGACGCCACTCGGCCTCCTCGGCCTCCTGGATCGCCCGCTCCACCGCGTGCATCCGGCCCTCGATCTTCGGCCGGGCGTCCCGCGGCACATGGCCGATGGCCTCCCACCGCTCGTTGATCGCGCGGAAGGCCGCCCGCGTCGCCTTCAGCTCCGACACCGGGAGCAGCTTCTCGGCCTCGGCGACCAGCTCCTCCTTGCGGGTCAGGTTCTCCCGCTGCTCGGCGTCGCGCTCCGCGAACACCTCACCGCGCGCCTGGAAGAACACGTCCTGCGCCCCGCGGAACCGGTTCCACAGGTCGTCCTCGGCCTCGCGCTGGGCGCGGCCCGCCGCCTTCCAGTCCGCCATCAGGTCGCGGTAGCGGGCCGCGGTCGGACCCCAGTCGGTGGAGCCGGACAGCGCCTCGGCCTCGGCGACCAGCTTCTCCTTGGTCTTGCGGGCCTCCTCGCGCTGCGCGTCCAGCGACGCGAAGTGCGCCTTGCGACGCTTGGAGAACGCCGAGCGGGCGTGCGAGAAGCGGTGCCACAGCTCGTCGTCCGACTTGCGGTCCAGCCGCGGCAGGCCCTTCCAGGTGTCGACCAGGGCACGCAGCCGCTCACCGGCCGCCCGCCACTGGTCGCTGGCGGCCAGCTTCTCGGCCTCGGCGACCAGCGCCTCCTTGGAGTGCCGGGCGTCCTCGGACTGCTTCGCCTTGGCCGCCTTGCGCTCCTCGCGGCGGGACTCGACCTCGCCGACGAGCTTGTCGAGTCGCTTGGCCAGCGCGTCCAGGTCCCCGACCGCGTGGTGCTCGGCGACCTGCTGACGCAGATGGTCGATGGCGGTCATCGCGTCCTTGGCCGACAGGTCGGTGGTCCTGACCCGGCGCTCCAGGAGGCCGATCTCGACGACCAGGCCCTCGTACTTGCGCTCGAAGTAGGCGAGGGCCTCTTCAGGAGAGCCCGCCTGCCACGAGCCGACGACCTGCTCGCCGTCGGCCGTACGCACGTACACGGTCCCCGTCTCGTCGACGCGGCCCCATGGGTCGCTGCTCACAGCGCCTCCTCCACATGATGCCGAGGCGGGCGGGCGGCCCGCTGGCATCGTCCACAGTTTCTTCCGGCCGGGCCGCGCCCGGACCGGTCCGACGGGCTGCTGTCACACCGCTTCCTGGCGGCGCGAGGTTCTCGCGCGGGGCGGCAGCCGTCGGCGCAGGCGCCCCGCACAACGCCAACATAGGCGACCGGCGCCCCGGCTGTCCGCATCCAGCGCGACCGAAATCAGTCCTTCTCGACGGTTGCCTTGCTGATGGCGACGGTCTTCTTCGGGGCGCCGTCGTCCGGGTACTGGGGGTTGGCGGGCGTCAGACCCCCCTCGGCGATCTTCCGCACCGCCTTGAGCCCGGCCTCGTCCACGGTGCCGAAGGGGGTGTACGACGGCGGCAGTTCGCTGTCCTTGTAGACGATGAAGAACTGGCTGCCACCGGTGTGCGGCTGGCCTGTGTTGGCCATGGCAACGGTCCCCGCGGGGTACTTCACCGTCCCCTTCTTCTTGTCGGGCGTGCCCAGGCTGCCCAGGTTCTCGTCCGGGATGGTGTACTCCGGGCCGCCCATGCCGGTGCCCTCAGGGTCGCCGCACTGCAGCACGAACGGGTTCATGGCGACCAGCCGGTGGCACTTCGTGTCGTCGAAGAAGCCCTTGTCCGCCAGATGCTTGAACGAATTCACCGTGTGCGGGGTCTTGGCGGCGTCCATCGCTATGGTCAGATCCCCCTGATTGGTCTTCAGGGACATCGTGTACTTGGCCTTCTTGTCGATCGCCATCTTCGGCTCGGGCTTCGGCTTCGGGGCCGAAGGCGTCGGCGTCGGTGTGGCCTCCGCTGCGGAGTCCGACGACTTGTCGTCGCCCGAGAAGGCCCCCGCCGCGGCCGCGACGGCACCCGCCGCCAGCACCGCCGCGAGGCTGGAAGCGATCACCGCATTGCGCTGGCGCACCTTGCGCCGCGCCCCCTCACGCCGTTGCTGCTGCCGGGCGAACTTCTCCCGCGCGAGCTGCTTCCGCCGCTGCTCGTTACTGACCACCGGGTCCACTCCTCAATCCTCTGGGCCGTCTCTCCGGGCGCCTGGCCGTACCGTATACGGGTTCGCTGTGCGGGCAGCGCCGCCGGTAGGCTCTGGAACTGCCGAAATCTTCAGCCGCCGACTGTGAGGGACGATCGTGCTCATTGCGGGGTTCCCCGCCGGGGCCTGGGGGACCAACTGCTATCTGGTCGCCCCCGCCGCCGGTGAGGAGTGCGTGATCATCGACCCGGGCCACCAGGCCGCCCAGGGTGTCGAGGAAACGATCGCCAAGCATCGGCTCAAGCCCGTCGCCGTCGTCCTCACCCACGGCCACATCGACCATGTCGCCTCGGTCGTCCCGGTGTGCGGCGCGCATGACGTACCGGCCTACATCCACCCCGCCGACCGGTACATGATGAGCGATCCCGAGAAGGCCCTCGGCCGCTCCATCGGGATGCCGCTGATGGGCGAGCTCACCGTGGGGGAGCCGGACGACGTCCACGAGCTGACGGACGGCACCCGGCTGCGGCTGGCGGGAATGGACCTGACCGTCGCGCACGCTCCGGGCCATACCAAGGGGTCGGTGACCTTCCAGCTGCCCGAGCAGGCGGACATCCCGTCCGTCTTCTTCTCGGGCGACCTGCTGTTCGCCGGCTCCATCGGACGTACCGACCTGCCCGGCGGCGACATGGCCGAGATGCGTCAATCGCTGGCCCGCGTGTGCCTGCCGCTCGACGACTCGACCGTGGTGCTGTCCGGCCACGGCCCCCAGACCAGCATCGGCCGCGAGCGCGCCACCAATCCCTATCTGCGGGAGGTGGCCGCCGGCCAAGGAGCCGGGACCACGGCTCCGCGACGAGGAATGTGACAAGAACTTCCGTGAGTACCTTCCAGGCCCCCAAGGGCACCTACGACCTCATCCCGCCGGACTCCGCGACGTTCCTGGCGGTACGCGAGGCCATCGCCGCGCCGCTGCGGCGCTCGGGCTACGGCTACGTCGAGACCCCCGGCTTCGAGAACGTCGAGCTGTTCGCGCGCGGCGTCGGCGAGTCCACCGACATCGTGACCAAGGAGATGTACACCCTCACCACCAAGGGCGGCGACGAGCTTGCGCTGCGCCCCGAGGGCACCGCCTCCGTCCTGCGCGCCGCGCTGGAGGCCAACCTGCACAAGGCCGGGAACCTGCCGGTCAAGCTCTGGTACTCCGGCTCGTACTACCGCTACGAACGCCCGCAGAAGGGCCGCTACCGCCACTTCTCGCAGGTCGGCGCGGAGGCCATCGGGACCGAGGACCCGGCACTCGACGCCGAGCTGATCATCCTGGCCGTCGACGCGTACCGGTCGCTGGGGCTGCGGAACTTCCGGCTGCTGCTCAACTCCCTGGGTGACCGAGAGTGCCGCCCGGCCTACCGCGCGGCGCTCCAGGACTTCCTGCGCGGCCTCGACCTGGACGAGGACACCCGCCGCCGGGTCGAGATCAACCCGCTGCGGGTCCTGGACGACAAGCGGGAGGCCGTGCAGAAGCAGCTGACCGGCGCGCCGATGCTCCGCGACCACCTGTGCGAGGCGTGCAAGGCGTACCACGAGCAGGTCCGCGAGCTGCTGACCGCCGCGGGCGTGGCGTACGAGGACGACCCCAAGCTGGTGCGCGGCCTGGACTACTACACCCGCACCACCTTCGAGTTCGTCCACGACGGCCTGGGCTCCCAGTCCGCGGTGGGCGGCGGCGGCCGCTACGACGGCCTGTCCGAGATGATCGGCGGCCCCGAGCTGCCGTCGGTGGGCTGGGCGCTGGGCGTGGACCGCACGGTCCTGGCGCTGGAGGCCGAAGGTATCGAGCTGAACCTGCCGGCGGCCACCAGCGTGTACGCGGTGCCGCTGGGCGAGGAGGCCAGGCGCGTGCTGTTCGGGCTGGTCACCGAGTTGCGCAGGGCCGGGGTGGCGACCGACTTCGCGTACGGCGGCCGTGGCCTGAAGGGCGCGATGAAGTCGGCGAACCGCAGCGGCGCGCGCCTGGCGGTCATCGCGGGGGAGCGCGACCTCGCGGAGGGCGCCGTCCAGCTCAAGGACCTGGAGTCCGGTGAGCAGACGGCGGTGCCGCTGGCCGAGCTGGCCGAGACGGTCCGCGCCCGCCTGGCCTGACCTGACGTCCCGGGGCTGAGCCCCGGGACGTCAACCCCGTGGGCGCCGATTCATCCTGTCGGCGCCCATGCCCTTATGCGCATCGAACGGTGGACACGGCAGGATGGCGAGGGTTGTCCACAGGGGCGGACCGGAAGGCCACCGGTGCGGCACAATGGCGGCCGGTGTCCGGCAGGGCCGCGTGGCCTCAGGAGCGACGGAAGCGGGATATGGCGACGACAGTGGCGGACGGCGTGGACAGCGCGGACGGCGTGGACACGGACCGCGCCCGGACCGATGGTGTCCGCGGCGCGGTCGGCAGCGGCCGTGCCTTCGCGCTGCTGCTCGTGATCACCGGCGCGCTGGGGCTCCTCGCCGCGTGGGTCATCACGATCGACAAGAACAAGATCCTTGAGGCCAAGGCCGAGGGCAAGGTCTACACGCCCGGTTGCAGCCTCAACCCGATCGTCTCCTGCGGCAACATCATGGAGAGCGACCAGGCCCACGCGTTCGGCTTCCCGAACCCGATGCTGGGGCTCGTGGCCTACGGCATCGTGATCTGCGTGGGCATGTCGCTGCTGGCCGGGGCCCGCTTCCCGCGCTGGTACTGGCTGACGTTCAACGCGGGCTGCCTGTTCGGTGTCGGCTTCTGCACCTGGCTGCAGTACCAGTCGCTGTACGTCATCGGCTCGCTGTGCCTGTGGTGCTGCCTCGCGTGGGCCGCGACCATCGTGATGTTCTGCTACGTGACGGGCTACAACATCAAGCACGGCTTCCTGCCGGTGCCCGAGCGCCTCAAGCGCGGGCTGCTGGAGTTCCACTGGGTGGTGCCGGTGCTGTGGATGGCCGTCATCGGCATGCTGATCCTCACCAAGTGGTGGGACTTCTGGACCGGCGCCCAGGGCTGACGCCGCACCTCCTCGCCTCTCGCCGCCGGCCGCGTTCCGTGGCCGGCGGCGTTGTCAGTGCCGTGGCATAGGCTCGCCGTGTGGAGCCAGACCTGTTCACCGCCGCCGCCGAGGACCGTCAGGAGAAGGACCCGGCGGGCAGCCCGCTGGCCGTGCGGATGCGCCCGCGCACCCTCGACGAGGTCGTGGGCCAGCAGCATCTGCTGCGGCCGGGGTCGCCGCTGCGCCGGCTCGTCGGCGACGCCGGGCACGGCGGCCCGGCCGGACCGTCCTCGGTGATCCTGTGGGGCCCGCCCGGCATCGGCAAGACGACCCTGGCGTACGTCGTCAGCCAGGCCACCGACAAGCGCTTCGTGGAGCTGTCCGCGATCACCGCGGGGGTCAAGGAGGTCCGGGCGGTCATCGACGGGGCGCGCCGCTCCTCGGGGGCGTTCGGCCGGGACACCGTGCTCTTCCTGGACGAGATCCACCGGTTCAGCAAGGCTCAACAGGACTCGCTGCTGCCCGCCGTCGAGAACCGCTGGGTCACGCTGATCGCGGCCACCACGGAGAACCCGTACTTCTCGGTGATCTCACCGCTGCTCTCCCGGTCTCTGCTGCTCACCCTGGAGCCGCTGACCGACGACGACCTGCGCGGGCTGCTGGTCCGTGCGCTCACCGACGAGCGCGGGCTGGCCGGCGCCGTCACCCTCCCCGCGGACGCCGAGGCCCATCTGCTGCGGATCGCGGGCGGCGATGCCCGACGGGCGCTGACCGCGCTGGAGGCGGGCGCGGGCGCGGCGATCGCCAAGGGCGAGCCGGAGATCACGCTGACCACGCTGGAGGAGACGGTCGACCGGGCAGCGGTGAAGTACGACCGCGACGGCGACCAGCACTACGACGTGGCGAGCGCGCTCATCAAGTCCATCCGCGGCTCGGACGTGGACGCGGCGCTGCACTACCTGGCCCGGATGATCGAGGCGGGGGAGGACCCGCGGTTCATCGCGCGGCGGCTGATGATCTCCGCGAGTGAGGACATCGGCCTGGCCGACCCGACCGCCCTGCCGACCGCGGTGGCCGCGGCCCAGGCGGTGGCGATGATCGGTTTCCCGGAGGCCGCGCTCACCCTCAGCCACGCGACGATCGCGCTGGCGCTCGCACCCAAGTCGAACTCCGCCACGACGGCGATCGGCGCGGCGCTGGAAGACGTCCGCAAGGGGCTCGCCGGGCCGGTCCCGCCGCATCTGCGCGACGGGCACTACCAGGGCGCCAAGAAGCTCGGCCACGCCCAGGGCTACCTGTATCCGCACGATCTGCCGGGCGGCATCGCCGCGCAGCAGTACGCGCCGGACGCGCTGCACGGCAAGCGCTACTACGAGCCCACCCGGTACGGGGCGGAGGCGCGCTACGCGGACGTGGTCGAGCGGGTCCGGCTCCGCCTGCGCGGCGAGCGGGGCGACGGCGAGCCGTCGTAGCCCCGGGTCGGCCGAGGCGGCCGCGAGCCCGGCCTGCCCCTCAGTCCCCGCCGCCCACCGCTGTGGCGGCGGAGCCGTGCCGCCGTGGCTATTCCGCCGCCGCCTCGAAGAGCAGATGCATCGCGCGGCGCAGTTCCGCGATGTCCGCCACCGGCTCCGGGAAGTCGAACCGCGCGTCGAAGACCTGCTGGGCCGAGCCCGTGAACCGCACGCGCAGACCGAAGCGGTCCAGCGCCACCGGGACCGGCCGCCCGTGCGAGCCGCACACCGCGCGATCGCCGAGCAGTCCGCACAGCCCGCGCACCTGGTCGCTGTGGGCCGCGTGCAGATGCTGCAGCAGCTCGGCCTCGTGCGGGGCGAGCGGATCCGCGACGGCCGCCGCGAAGGCGTCCGGCTCCACGTCCTCCACGCCCCACAGGTCGTCCACACCCGCCTCGCCGACCTCCAGCCGCAGCAGCGTCCAGGAGGGCCCGTCCGCCGTGCCGAGGGAGAGGATCTCGCTGACCGGGTGCTGCTCGGCGAGCAGCATGGCGCAGGCCGCCCGTTCCTCGTCGCGTACGGGGGTCAGCCAACCGGCGACCCAGGCGCGTCCGCGGATGCGATGGGGGACCGAAACGGGGGCGACGTCAGTGATCTCCATCACGCAGGTCAGTTCGTCGTCCTGGGCGTACGCGGCCGCGCGGGCCGCCGCGGAGTGGCCGGAGACCAGCAATAGCACGTCTCCGTCGGGAGTCACGGCGCGCGCGGCGGGTCCGTACCCGCCGGGTTCGTCGGCGACCTCGATTCCGGGAATCGCCAAGGAGGCCGTAGCCTTGGAGTCCACGAGAGTGCGTACGCGCTCCGCCGCCGTAGGCCGCGGAGCGTCTTCCACGGGACGCGGCTGACCTTCCTCGGTGCTGTGAGCAGCACTGGGCAGGGGGATCCCAGGTCGAATCATGCGTTCTCCTCGGCTAAGGTAAGGCTAACCTAACTTACAACGGAGGTTCGTTCCACGTGAACCAGTCGCGTCCCAAGGTCAAGAAGTCGCGTGCGCTCGGCATCGCGCTGACCCCGAAGGCCGTCAAGTACTTCGAGGCCCGCCCGTACCCGCCGGGTGAGCACGGCCGTGGCCGCAAGCAGAACAGTGACTACAAGGTCCGTCTGCTGGAGAAGCAGCGTCTGCGCGCTCAGTACGACATCAGCGAGCGCCAGATGGCCCGTGCCTACGACCGCGCTCGGAAGGTCACCGGCAAGACGGGCGAAGCCCTGATCATCGAGCTTGAGCGCCGTCTGGACGCGCTCGTCCTGCGGTCGGGTATCGCCCGCACGATCTACCAGGCCCGCCAGATGGTCGTCCACGGCCACATCGAGGTCAACGGCCGCAAGGTCGACAAGCCGTCCTTCCGCGTCAGCCCCGACGACGTCGTGATGGTCCGCGAGCGCAGCCGCGAGAAGCACCCCTTCCAGGTCGCGCGTGAGGGTGGCTACGCCCCCGACGGCGAGACCCCGCGCTACCTGCAGGTCAACCTCAAGGCGCTCGCCTTCCGCCTCGACCGGGAGCCGAACCGCAAGGAGATCCCGGTGATCTGCGACGAGCAGCTCGTCGTCGAGTACTACGCCCGCTGATCCAGCGGCATCAGCCCGTACGGCGCCCCTCCGGCGCCTGAGGGCACCTGGGTACTTCCCCGCATTCGGCCCGCGGGCTCCCCACCGACTCCGGTCGGTGCGGCGCCCGCGGGCCGTCGCCGTCCCCGGCGCGCTCCGCCAGCACCCGCGCCACCGCCGCGGCCGGCCCGTCGCGCCGGCCCTCCCGCAGCGCCCGTTCGTACGCCGCGTCACCCAGCGCGGCCCGCGCCCGTCGCGCACAGTCCCGATGCGACGCCTCGCAGCTCCTGGTCGAGCCGCGCGGTAACCTCCGCCTGCCGGGGGCTGAACCAGTCCAGCTCGCACCACGTCGCCAGGCCCAGGTACCAGTCGCGGTGCCGCCTGCGCAGCCGTTCGGCCTCCCCCCCCAGCTCGGCCAGCCAACGGGCGCCGTACTCCCGCACGGTGGCCAGCATCCGGTAGCGGACCTGGTCGGCCGCGTCCTCCCGGACGACCACGGACTGCGTCACCAGACCGGTGAGCGCGGTCAGCACCTCCCCGCCCGCCAGTCCCGTGCCCGTGCACAGGTACTCCACCGCGTCGAGGTCGAAGTCCCCGTCGAAGACCGACAGCCGCGCCCACAGCAGCCGCTCCCGCGGAGTGCACAGCTCATGGCTCCAGCCGATGGCCGTCACCAGCGTCCGATGCCGGGGCGGCGCACCCCGCCCCGGACCGCTCAGCACCTGGAACCGGTCCTCCACCCGATGCAGCAACTGCTCGACCGACAGCGCCCGCAGCCGCCCCGCCGCCAGCTCCAGCGCCAGCGGAATGCCCTCCAGCCGGCGGCACAGCTCGGCGACCGACTCCGCGCGCGCCCGCGCCGTCGCCTCGAAGCCCGGCAGCACCGCGGCCGCCCGCTCCGCGAACAGCGCCACCGCGTCCGGCTCCGTACGCATCGGGCCCAGCGGGACGCAGTGCTCGCCCGCCGCCTCCAGCGGCCGCCGAGCCGTCGCCAGCACCCGCAGCCCCGGCGCCCGGCTCAGCAGACCGCTCACCAGCGCCGCGCACGCGTCCACCAGGTGCTCGCAGCCGTCCAGCACCAGCAGCGCCTCGCCCTGGGCGAAATGCCGGGCCAGCGCGGCGAGGGGCGCACGGCCCGGCCCCGCTTCGAGGCCCAGCGCCTCCAGCACCGCGCGGTCCAGCCGCTGCTCCAGCACGGCCAGTTCGGCCTCGCGGCCGATGAACCGGTCGACACAGCAGGGAAGGTTGCCCGGGACGGCCGGGTACGAAGGGCGCCGCATGGGACACGGGGCGTACTGAACGGTATGCGCACCGTACAATCCCGCCGGGCCGCCGCCCCGCGACCGACGGCCGTCCGGTTACGCGGACCGGGGGTTATCCGGTACGGACGCGCAGCCGCGGCGCGATAAGGTCGATGAAGCGAAACGATGGCGCTAACGACGCAGCAGGGAGCGGTGCAACGTGTCCGGTGGAGAGGTGGCCGGGATCATCGTGGCCGTCTTCTGGGCGATCCTCGTGTCGTTCCTCGCGCTCGCGCTGGTCCGGCTCGCGCAGACGCTCAAAGAGACCACCAGGCTGGTGGCGGAGGTGACCGAGCAGGCAGTCCCGCTGCTCAGCGACGCCTCCGCGACCGTGCGGAGCGCGAACACCCAGCTCGCCCGGGTGGACTCCATCGCGGCCGACGTCCAGGAAGTCACCGCCAACGCCTCCGCGCTCTCCTCGACCGTCTCCACCGCCTTCGGCGGGCCGCTGGTCAAGGTCGCCGCGTTCGGCTATGGCGTCCGGCGCGCGATCGGCCGCAAGCAGGCGCCCGAGCCGGAGCCCCGGCGCACCGTCATCGTCGGCAAGACCCTGCCGTCCGCCCGCTGGGGCGGCCGCCGCAACCGTGGATCGAAGGGCTGAGAGTCGGATGTTCCGCCGCACGTTCTGGTTCACCACCGGCGTCGCAGCCGGCGTGTGGGCCACCACCAAGGTCAACCGCAAGCTCAACCAGCTCACCCCGGAGAGCCTCGCGGCACGAGCCGCCGACCGCGCCGTCCTGGCCGGCCGACGGGCCAAGCTCTTCGCCCTCGACGTCCGCGAGGGCATGGCCGACCGCGAGACGGCCCTGCGCGACGCGCTCGGCCTGACCTCGGCGCCCCCCGCGAACGACCTTCCCGAGCTGCCCGCGCCGCGCAGCGGCGGCCGGCCCTCCCAGACCTATCCCACCCCCTACCGCACCACCGGAAAAGAGGACCACTGATGGAGTCGGCTGAAATCCGCCGCCGCTGGCTGCGCTTCTTCGAAGAGCGTGGGCACACCGTCGTGCCGTCGGCGTCGCTGATCGCGGACGACCCGACACTGCTGCTGGTCCCCGCGGGCATGGTGCCGTTCAAGCCGTACTTCCTCGGCGAGGTCAAGCCCCCCTACGCGCGCGCCACCAGCGTGCAGAAGTGCGTCCGCACGCCGGACATCGAAGAGGTCGGCAAGACCACCCGGCACGGCACGTTCTTCCAGATGTGCGGCAACTTCTCCTTCGGCGACTACTTCAAGGAAGGCGCCATCAACTACGCCTGGGAGCTGCTCACCACGCCCCAGGACAAGGGCGGTTACGGCCTGGAGCCCGAGAAGCTCTGGATCACCGTCTACGAGCAGGACGACGAGGCGGAGCGCATCTGGCGCGAGGTCATCGGCGTCCCCGCCGAGCGCATCCAGCGCCTGGGCATGGGCCCCAACTACTGGTCCATGGGCGTCCCCGGCCCCTGCGGCCCCTGCTCCGAGATCAACTACGACCGCGGCCCCGAGTTCGGCGTCGAGGGCGGCCCGGCCGTCAACGACGAGCGGTACGTGGAGATCTGGAACCTGGTCTTCATGCAGTACGAGCGAGGCCCGGGCTCCGGCAAGGAGGACTTCCCGATCCTGGGCGAACTGCCCAGCAAGAACATCGACACCGGCCTCGGTCTCGAACGCCTCGCCATGATCCTTCAGGGCGTGCGGAACATGTACGAGACCGACACCCTGCGCGTCGTGATGGACAAGGCCACCGAGCTCACCGGCGTGGCCTACGGCGCCGACGCCGCCTCCGACGTCTCGCTGCGCGTCGTCGCCGACCACATCCGCACCTCGGTGATGCTCATCGGCGACGGCGTCACCCCCGGCAACGAGGGCCGTGGCTACGTGCTGCGCCGCATCATGCGCCGCGCCATCCGCAACATGCGGATGCTCGGTGCCACCGAGCCGGTCGTCGGCGCGCTGGTCGACGTCGTCATCAAGACCATGGGCGAGCAGTACCCGGAGCTGGTCCAGGACCGCAAGCGCGTCGAGACCGTTGCCCTCGCCGAAGAGGCCGCCTTCCTCAAGACCCTCAAGTCCGGCACCAACATCCTCGACACCGCCGTCACCGAGACCAAGGCCGCCGGTGGCACCGTGCTCGCCGGCGACAAGGCGTTCCTGCTCCATGACACCTGGGGCTTCCCGATCGACCTGACCCTGGAGATGGCCGCCGAGCAGGGCCTGTCCGTGGACGAGGACGGCTTCCGCCGCCTGATGCGCGAGCAGCGGGAGCGGGCCAAGGCCGACGCCAAGGCCAAGAAGACCGGCCACGCCGACCTGTCGGCCTACCGCGCGGTCGCCGACACCTCCGGCTCCACCGAGTTCACCGGCTACACCCTCACCGAGGGCGAGGCCCGGATCGTCGGTCTGCTGGTCGACGGCGTGCCGTCGCCCGCCGCCTCTGAGGGCGACGACGTCGAGGTCGTCCTGGACCGCACCCCGTTCTACGCCGAGGGCGGCGGCCAGCTCGCCGACAGCGGCCGGATCAAGCTCGACTCCGGCGCCGTCGTCGAGGTCCGGGACGTCCAGCAGCCGGTGCCCGGCGTCAGCGTCCACAAGGGCGTCGTCCAGGTCGGCGAGGTGACCGTCGGCTCCGCCGCGTACGCCGCCATCGACGTCAAGCGCCGCCGGGCCATCGCCCGCGCCCACAGCGCCACCCACCTCACCCACCAGGCGCTGCGCGACGCGCTCGGCCCGACCGCCGCCCAGGCCGGCTCGGAGAACTCGCCCGGCCGGTTCCGCTTCGACTTCGGCTCGCCGAGCGCCGTGCCCGGCACCGTGCTCACCGACGTCGAGCAGAAGATCAACGAGGTGCTCGCCCGCGAGCTGGACGTCCAGGCCGAGATCATGAGCCTGGACGACGCCAAGAAGCAGGGCGCCATCGCCGAGTTCGGCGAGAAGTACGGCGAGCGGGTCCGCGTGGTCACCATCGGCGACTTCTCCAAGGAGCTGTGCGGCGGCACCCACGTGCACAACACCGCCCAGCTCGGCCTGGTGAAGCTGCTCGGCGAGTCCTCGATCGGCTCCGGTGTGCGCCGCATCGAGGCCCTGGTCGGCGTGGACGCCTACAACTTCCTCGCCCGCGAGGCCACCGTCGTCGCCCAGCTGACCAACCTGGTCAAGGGCCGCTCGGAGGAGCTCCCGGAGAAGGTCGCCGGCATGCTCGCCAAGCTCAAGGACGCCGAGAAGGAGATCGAGAGGTTCCGCGCCGAGAAGGTGCTCCAGGCGGCCGCCGGGCTCGCCGAGGGCGCCAAGGACGTTCGCGGCGTCGCCCTGGTCACCGGCCAGGTACCGGACGGCACCTCCGCCGACGACCTGCGCAAGCTGGTCCTCGACGTGCGCGGCCGACTGAGTCAATTGTCGGGGGCCGGCGACCGCCCGTCGGTCGTGGCGCTGTTCACCATGGCCAACGGCCGCCCGCTGACCGTCATCGCCACCAACGAAGCCGCCCGCGAGCGCGGCCTCAAGGCCGGCGACCTGGTCCGTACGGCCGCCAAGACCCTCGGCGGCGGCGGTGGCGGCAAGCCGGACGTCGCCCAGGGCGGCGGCCAGAACCCGGCCGCGGTCCCGGACGCCATCGAGGCCGTCGAGCGCCTCGTGGCCGAGCAGGCGTGACGCTCATGCGACGCGGCAGGCGTATCGCCGTCGACGTCGGGGACGCCCGGATCGGGGTCGCCCAGTGCGACCCCGACGGGATCCTCGCCACTCCGGTGGAGACCGTGCCGGGGCGCGACGCCCCGGCCGCCCAGCGGCGGCTGGCCGCGATCGTCGAGGAGTACGAGCCGATCGAGGTCGTGGTCGGGCTGCCCCGCTCGCTCAGCGGGCGGGAGGGCCCGGCCGCGGCCAAGGTGCGGGCCTTCGCGCAGACCCTCGCCAAGCGGGTCGCTCCGGTGCCGGTGCGGCTGGTCGACGAGCGTATGACGACCGTCACGGCGACCCAGGGCATGCGCGCTTCGGGAGTGAGCTCCAAGAAGGGCCGCAGCAGTGTCGATCAGGCCGCTGCCGTGGTGATTCTGCAGAACGCACTGGAGACCGAACGGGTGTCCGGGGAGCCGCCGGGCGAGGGCGTCGAAGTGGTCATCTGATCGCGATACGGTAACGTTCCGCGCGTTAACGGCAGCCGATGTATCCGCCCGCGCCACGAGCGCCGCGCCACCTCGGCTGCCGCCGCGCGGCCCTAGGGGATCGATGACTGAGTATGGCCGGGGCCCCGGCTCCCAACCGTGGCACCCCGACGACCCTCTGTACGGGGACCAGGGGTGGGGCGGGCAGCAGGCCGGGGCGGGTCATGATCCGTACGGGCAGGACCCGCTGGGGCAGCAGCCCTACGCGCAGGATCCTTACGGCGGTCAGCAGTATCCCGAGCAGTACCCGCAGGCGCAGGACTACCAGCAGTACCCGCAGCACGGGCAGCAGCCGTATCCCCAGCAGCAGTGGCAGGGGCAGGGCCATGAGCCGGGGTACCCCCAGCAGCCGCAGGCCCAGGGCCAGCACACCGGCGGCTGGGACCCCGGCTACGGCGCGGTCGACCCCACCGACCCGTACGCCCGTCCCGCCGACCCGCACACCGGCGAGTACCCCGACCACTACGCCGCCCCCGGCGCCTACCCGCCGCCCGAGCCGCACTACGCGCGTCAGCAGCAGGCGCAGCACGAGCAGCAGCCGGGTTATGCCCAGGAGCCGATGACGGCCGGGGCGGGGGCAGCGGCGCCGTCAGCTCCGGTGGAGACCGGCGGCGGTCCGGCCAAGCCCGAGCAGTCCGAGCAGGACGACCGCATCGGCGCCTTCCTGGCGGACGACGGCGAGGATGACGGTCCCGAGGAGCCCGGCCGCGGCCGCGGCCGTGCCGGCAAGAAACCCAAACGCCGCAGCGGCCTGGCCTGCCTGTTCACCGCCGTCGTGCTGGTCGGTGTCGTCGGAGGCGGCGGCTACTACGGCTACCAGTTCTGGCAGAGCCGCTTCGGCGAGCCTGCCGACTACGCGGGCGAGGGCACCGGGCAGGTCACCGTCGAGATCCCCGCGGGCGCGGGCGGCGCCGAGATCGGCGGCATCCTCAAGGACGCCGGAGTGGTGAAGAGCAGCGGCGCCTTCGTGAAGGCCGTCGAGGACAGCGGAAAGGTCATCCAGCCGGGCTCGTACACCCTCCGCAAGGAGATGTCCGGGGCCGCGGCCGTCGCGATGCTGACCGATGCCTCCGCGAACGGCCTCACCGTCACCGAGGGCATGCGCAACGCCGTTGTCTACGCCGCGATCGACAAGAAGATCGGCCTCAAGGCGGGCACCACCGCCGACATCGCCAAGCGTGAGGCCAAGAACCTCGGACTGCCCGACTGGGCCAACGACAACTCCAAGATCAAGGACCCGCTGGAGGGCTTCCTCTACCCGGCCCGCTACAGCGTGGGCAAGGGCGCCAAGCCCGAGGCCGTGCTGCGGCAGATGGTCAAGACCGCCAACGCGAAGTACGCGGACTACGACCTGAAGGGCGAGGCCAAGAAGCTCGGTCTGGACTCCCCGCTCCAGGTGATCACCGTCGCCAGCCTGGTCCAGGCCGAGGGCGTCACCCACGACGAGTACCGGAAGATGGCCGAGGTGGTCTACAACCGCCTCAAGCCCGACAACCCCGAGACCTACGGCAAGCTCCAGTTCGACTCGACGTACAACTACATCAAGAACCAGAGCAAGACCGACATCGGCCTCGACGAGATCAAGAAGTACGACAACCCCTACAACACGTACTTCTACAAGGGGCTTCCGCCGGGGCCGATCGGCAATCCGGGAGAGAAGGCACTCAAGGCTGTGCTGAACCCGACCCACGACGGCTGGTTCTACTTCCTCTCGCTCGACAACAAGACGACCCAGTTCACGAAGACCTACGCGGACTTCCAGAAGCTGTACAACGAGTACAACGACAGCAAGAAGAAGGGCTGAGGGAGGCGGGCAGATGACCTACAACCGCAGGGCGGCGGTGCTCGGTTCGCCGATCGCCCACTCCCTCTCCCCGGTCCTGCACCGCGCCGCCTACGCCGAGCTGGGTCTGACCGGCTGGACGTACCACCGCTTCGACGTGAACGAGGCCGGACTGCCGGACTTCGTCACCGGACTCGACCGGCGGGTGTGGGCCGGGCTGTCGCTGACCATGCCGCTCAAGCGCGCGGTCATCCCGCTGCTGGACGAGATCAGCGACACCGCGGCCTCGGTGGAGGCGGTCAACACCGTCGTCTTCACCGACGACGGCCGCACGGTCGGCGACAACACCGACATCCCCGGCATGGTGGCGGCGCTGCGCGAGCGCGGCATCGAACGGGTGGAGCGCGCGGCGGTGCTCGGCGCCGGGGCCACCGCCGCCTCCGCGCTCGCCGCCCTGTCCCGGATCTGCCCGGGGGAGGTCACCGCGTACGTCCGCAAGGCGAGCCGCGCCGCCGAGATGCGGGGGTGGGGCGAGCGGCTGGGGGTGCCGGTACGGACCGCGGACTGGGCCGACGCGGCGGAGGCGTTCGAGGCGCCGCTGGTGATCGCCACCACCCCGGCGGGTGCCACCGACGACCTGGCAGCCGCCGTCCCCGAGTGCCCCGGGGCCCTGTTCGACGTGCTGTACGACCCGTGGCCGACCCCGCTCGCGGCCGCCTGGTCCGCGCGCGGCGGCGCCGTGCTCGGCGGCCTGGACCTGCTCGTCCACCAGGCCGTGCTCCAGGTCGAGCAGATGACGGGCCGGACACCGGGACCGCTGGCCGCGATGCGCGCGGCGGGCGAGGCGGCACTGGCGGCCCGCGCCGCCTGAACCCGCCCGCGGCGGGCCACTGCGCCCCGGGCCGCGGGTCCACCCACTGAGACCGCGTCTGAGACGCCGACGCGGACGTGGGAGGATCGGAGGTGGCGGGCCAGGGCCGCGCACCCGGCCGCGCCGTCATACGCGTCAGGCGCGAGCATGAGGAGCACCGTTGAGCAGGTTGCGCTGGCTGACCGCGGGGGAGTCGCACGGCCCCGCACTCGTCGCGACGCTGGAAGGACTGCCCGCCGGCGTGCCGATCACCACCGAGATGGTGGCGGACGCGCTGGCCCGGCGGCGGCTGGGCTACGGCCGCGGTGCCCGGATGAAGTTCGAGCGCGACGAGGTCACCTTCCTCGGCGGCGTACGGCACGGTCTGACCCTCGGCAGCCCGGTGGCCATCATGGTCGGCAACACCGAGTGGCCCAAGTGGGAGCAGGTCATGGCCGCCGACCCGGTCGACGCCGAGATCCTCGCCGGGCTGGCCCGCAACGCGCCGCTCACCCGGCCCCGGCCCGGCCACGCCGACCTCGCCGGCATGCAGAAGTACGGCTTCGACGAGGCCCGGCCCATCCTGGAGCGCGCCAGCGCCCGGGAGACGGCTGCCCGGGTCGCCCTGGGCACCGTCGCCCGCTCGTACCTCAAGGAGACGGCCGGGATCGAGATCGTCAGCCACGTGGTGGAGCTGGCCGCCGCCAAGGCCCCGTACGGCGTCTACCCCGAGCCGTCCGACGTCGAGAAGCTCGACGCCGACCCGGTGCGCTGCCTGGACGCCGACGCCAGCAAGGCGATGGTCGCCGAGATCGACCAGGCCCACAAGGACGGCGACACCCTCGGCGGGGTCGTCGAGGTGCTGGCCTACGGCGTGCCGGTGGGCCTCGGCTCGCATGTGCACTGGGACCGTCGCCTGGACGCCCGGCTGGCCGCCGCCCTCATGGGCATCCAGGCCATCAAGGGCGTCGAGGTCGGCGACGGCTTCGACCTCGCCCGGGTCCCCGGCTCCAAGGCCCACGATGAGATCGTGCCGACGGCGGAAGGCCTCAAGCGGACCTCCGGCCGGTCCGGTGGCACCGAGGGCGGCCTGACCACCGGTGAGCTGCTGCGGGTACGGGCCGCGATGAAGCCGATCGCCACCGTGCCGCGGGCGCTGGCCACCGTCGACGTCACCACCGGCGAGCCCACCCAGGCCCACCACCAGCGCTCGGACGTGTGCGCGGTCCCGGCCGCGGGCATCGTCGCCGAGGCGATGGTGGCGCTGGTGCTGGCGGACGCGGTCGCCGAGAAGTTCGGTGGCGACAGCGTCGCCGAGACCCGCCGGAACGTCCAGGGCTACCTCGAGAACCTGGCCATCCGGTGACGCCCGCCGTCGTACTCGTCGGCCCCATGGGCGTGGGCAAGACGACGGTCGGCCGGCTCCTCGCGCAGCGCCTGGGCACCACCTTCCGGGACACCGACGCCGACATCGTCGCGGCCACCGGCAAGGAGATCTCGGAGATCTTCATCGACGAGGGCGAACCGCGCTTCCGCGAGCTGGAGCGGCAGGCCGTCGCGGCCGCCGTCGCCGAGCACCGCGGGGTCCTGGCCCTGGGCGGGGGAGCGGTCATGGACGAGGGCACCCGCGCCCTGCTCGCCGGGCTGCCCGTCGTCTTCCTGGAAATGGGCGTCCACGAGGCCGTCAAGCGCACCGGCCTCGACGCGCCCCGGCCGCTGCTCGTGGTCAACCCGCGGCAGCGCTGGCGCGAGCTGATGGAGCAGCGCCGCCCGTACTACACCGAGGTGGCGCGCGCCGTGGTCTCCGCCGAGGGCCGCAGCCCCGAGGACGTCGCCGACGCGGTCCTGGACGCACTCGAACTGAGGAAGGCATGACCACCGACACCACTCCCGCCCCCACCCGCATCCACGTCGGCGGCAGCGCCGGCAGCGACCCGTACGACGTCCTGGTCGGCCGCCGGCTCCTCGGCGAGCTGCCTGGACTCATCGGCACCGCGGCCAAGCGCGTCGCCGTGCTGCACCCCGAGGCCCTCGCCGAGACCGGGGAGGCGGTCCGCCAGGACCTCGCCGAGCAGGGCTACGAGGCGATCGCCATCCAGCTGCCCAACGCCGAGGAGGCCAAGACCGTCGAGGTCGCCGCCTACTGCTGGAAGGCGCTCGGCCAGACCGGCTTCACCCGCAGCGACGTCATCGTCGGCGTCGGCGGCGGCGCCACCACCGACGTCGCGGGCTTCGTCGCCGCGACCTGGCTGCGCGGCGTGCGCTGGATCGCCGTGCCCACCACCGTGCTCGGCATGGTGGACGCCGCGGTCGGCGGCAAGACCGGCATCAACACGGCCGAGGGCAAGAACCTCGTCGGCGCCTTCCACCCGCCCGCCGGGGTGCTGTGCGACCTGGCCGCGCTGGAGTCGCTGCCGGTCCACGAGTACGTCAGCGGCCTCGCCGAGATCATCAAGGCCGGGTTCATCGCCGACCCGGTGATCCTCGACCTGATCGAGGCCGACCCGGAGGCGGCCCGGACGCCCGCCGGGCCGCACACCGCCGAGCTCATCGAGCGCTCCATCCGGGTCAAGGCCGACGTGGTCTCCTCCGACCTCAAGGAGTCGGGGCTGCGCGAGATCCTCAACTACGGCCACACGCTGGCGCACGCGATCGAGAAGAACGAGCGCTACAAGTGGCGGCACGGGGCCGCGGTCTCCATCGGCATGGTCTTCGCCGCCGAACTCGGCCGTCTGGCCGGCCGGCTGGACGACGCCACCGCCGACCGGCACCGCGCCGTCCTGGAGTCGGTCGGGCTGCCGCTGACCTACCGCGGCGACCAGTGGCCCAAGCTGCTGGAGACCATGAAGGTCGACAAGAAGTCGCGCGGCGACCGGCTGCGGTTCATCGTCCTGGACGGGCTGGCCAAGCCGACGGTGCTGGAGGGACCGGACCCGGCGGTGCTGCTCGCGGCGTACGGCGAGGTCTCGGAGTGAGCCGGAAGGTGCTCGTCCTCAACGGGCCCAACCTCGGGCGGCTCGGCAGCCGCGAGCCGGACGTCTACGGCGCCACGTCGTACGCCGGACTGGTCCAGGAGTGCACCGCGCTGGGCGAGGAACTCGGCTTCGACGTCGAGGTCCGGGAGACCAACGACGAGGGCGAGATGATCCGCTGGCTGCACGAGGCCGCGGACGGGTCGATCCCCGTCGTGATCAACCCGGGCGCGTTCACGCACTACTCGTACGGCATGCGGGACGCGGCCGCCCAGCGCACCGCCCCGCTGATCGAGGTGCACATCTCCAACCCGCACGCGCGCGAGGAGTTCCGTCACACCTCCGTCATCGCCGCCGTCGCCAGCGGCACCATCGCGGGCTTCGGAATCGGCTCCTACCGGCTCGCGCTGCGCGCTCTGGCCGGGGAAACGCCTGGCTGACGGCGCGCGCCGGACCCGAGGCGGGCCCCGGCCCACTTCCCCGGCCGTGCACACAGCGACGGCCGGGGAAGGTACCGTTCGGTACGACCCGGCCCCACGGCCGTGTCACGGCATGCCAGTTGCCGTACGCACCGCACGAGACGGAGTGCCACCGGATGCAGCACACAGGGGGAGCGCCGCTGCCACCGCCCCACGGGGCAGGGCAGGGCCCCGGTGTCGGCTGGACCCAGGACGCGAGCCACCACCCCGTTCCGCCGCCTCCCGCGCAGCCCGCGGCGGCCCCGGCGCCGCCCGCCGCACCCCCCGCGGGCCATGTGCCGCCGCACCCGCAGCCCGGGACCGGGCCGATGCCGCCGGCGGGGCCGCCCGGAACCGGGCCGGTGCCCCCGCCCGGGCCGCCCGCCGGGGCGGCACCGCTCGAGGCCACGATGACCACGGGCCATGTCCAGCTCCCGCCCGGCGGGCCCGTGCAGATGCCCCAGCACGCCCCGGCCGGTGCGACCGCGGTCGCCGACGCCTCGCTGGCCGCCGTCGCCGTGCTGCTGATAGGCCCGGCGGGGGCGGGCAAGACCACCGTCGCCCGCCACTGGGCCGACCGCCGGCGGGTGCCGACCGCCCACATCAGCCTGGACGACGTCCGCGAATGGGTCAGGTCCGGCTTCGCCAACCCGCAGTCCGGGTGGAACGACAACTCCGAGGCGCAGTACCGCCTCGCCCGCCGCACCTGCGGCTTCGCGGCCCGCAACTTCCTGGCCAACGGGATCTCCTGCATCCTCGACGACGCCGTCTTCCCCGACCGCCCGGTCGTCGGCCTCGGCGGCTGGAAACGGCATGTCGGCCCCGGCCTGCTGCCTGTGGTGATCCTGCCCGGCCTGGAGATCGTCCTGGAGCGGAACGCCGCGCGCAGCGGCAACCGCAGGCTCAGCGACGAGGAGGTGGCCCGGATCCACGGCCGCATGGCCGGCTGGTACGGCTCGGGCCTGCCCATCATCGACAACTCCACGTACGACGTGGAGACCACCGCCCGGGTGCTGGACGAGGTCGTCGCCCGCTCCATCGCCAGCCCGCCGAGCTGGTAGCCGGGCCGCCGCCCATCCGGACCCGCTCAACCGGCCGCCGCGCTCCGCACTCCGTACGCTCGGAACCATGTCCGAGGTGTACGCGGCACGCCGTACGCGGCTGCGTGAACGCTCCGCGGCGGCGGGCGCCGAGGCCGCGCTGGTCTCCCGCCCCGCCAATGTGCGCTATCTGTGCGGGGCCGCGCCCCGCGGTGCGGTGCTGCTGCTGGGGGCCGCCGACGACCTCGGTGACCTCCTGGTGTGCCCGCAGGATCCGGCGGAGGCCGCGGGGGGCGCGGAGCTCGTCCGGCCCGACGACGCGCTGCGGCTGATGTCCCTGTCCGCCGCCGACACCGACGCCGCCGTGGCCGCGGTCGCCCTGGCCGAGGGCGCGGGCGCGGCGTCCCTCGCCGTCGAGGAGCACCACCTCAGCGTCGCCCGGCACCGGACCCTGCGCGCGGCGGCCCCCCGGCTGCGGCTGGCCGACCTGGGCTGTGCCGTCGAGCAGCTGCGCCTGGTGAAGGACGAGGAGGAGATCTCCTGCCTGCGGATCGCCGCCGAGATCGCGGACCAGGCGCTCGGCGAGTTGCTCGAGTCGATTCTCGTCGGGCGCACCGAACGCCACCTGGCGCTGGAGCTGGAGCGGCGGCTGATCGACCACGGCGCGGACGGCCCGGCGCTGCCCACGGCCGTCGGCTGCGGCCCGAACGCGGGACGCGCCCGGCACAAGCCCACCGACCGGCGGGTGGAGGAGGGCGACTTCCTCTGCGTCTGCCTGGGCGCGAACTACCGGGGCTACCGCTGCGAGGTGGGCCGGACCTTCGTCATCGGCACCACCCCGGCCGACTGGCAGATCGAGCTGTACGAGCTGGTCTTCGCGGCGCAGCGGGCCGGCCGGGAGGCGCTGCTGCCCGGCGCGGCGTACCGGGACGTGGACCGGGCGGCCCGCCATGTCCTCGACGCCGCGGGGTACGGAGAGGGCTTCGGGGCCCGTACCGGGCACGGCGTGGGCCTCGAAATCGACGAGGACCCTCGGCTCGCCCCCTCGGCCATGGGTAAACTGGACGCTTGCGTGCCGGTCACCGTCGAACCGGGGGTCCACCTCCCGGGCCGGGGCGGTGTCCGTATCGATGACACGCTCGTCGTCCGTCCCGAGGCGGACGGCGGGCCCGAGCTACTCACCATCACGACCAAGGAGCTGCTCGCGCTGTAGCCTCACGGCGCTCGCGTGGCATCTTCTGGTCCCACCAGCTTCAGTCCAGGAGATCCCGCAACCGTGGCATCCACGAACGACCTCAAGAACGGCATGGTGCTCAAGCTCGAAGGCGGCCAGCTCTGGTCCGTCGTCGAGTTCCAGCACGTCAAGCCCGGTAAGGGCCCGGCCTTCGTGCGTACCAAGCTCAAGAACGTGCTCTCCGGCAAGGTCGTCGACAAGACCTTCAACGCAGGCGTGAAGGTCGAGACCGCCACCGTCGACAAGCGCACGATGCAGTTCTCGTACATGGACGGCGAGTACTTCGTCTTCATGGACATGGACACCTATGACCAGCTGCACGTCGACCGCAAGTCCGTCGGCGACGCCGCCAACTTCCTCATCGAGGGCTTCGAGGCGACCGTGGCGCAGCACGAGGGCAGCGTGCTCTACGTCGAGCTCCCGGCCGCGGTCGAGCTGACCATCAAGCACACCGAGCCGGGTGTCCAGGGCGACCGCTCCACCGGCGGCTCCAAGCCCGCCACCCTGGAGACCGACTACGAGATCCAGGTCCCGCTCTTCATCACCACCGGTGAGAAGATCAAGGTCGACACCCGTTCGGGCGACTACCTCGGCCGGGTGAGCAGCTAACCGTGGCCGCCCGTAACAAGGCCCGTAAGCGCGCTTTCCAGATCCTCTTCGAAGCCGATCAGCGCGGTTGCTCCGTGCAGACCGTGCTCGCGGACTGGATCCGGCACGCCCGGACCGACGACCGGCAGCCGCCGGTCACCGAGTACACGATGCAGCTGGTCGAGGGCTACGCGCAGCACACGGCGCGGATCGACGAGCTGCTGGCCACCTATGCGGTGGGCTGGACGCTGGACCGGATGCCGGTGGTGGACCGGAACGTCCTCCGGCTCGGTGCGTACGAGCTGATCTGGGAGGACGGCACGCCGGACGCGGTGGTGATCGACGAGGCGGTGCAGCTCGCCAAGGAGTTCTCCACCGACGACTCCCCGGCCTTCGTCAACGGCCTGCTGGGCCGGCTCAAGGAGCTCAAGTCCGGTCTCCGCCGCGAGCAGCCGTAACCCAAGCCCAACGCCTCGGGCCCGGAGCGCGACCCGCGCACCGGGCCCGTCCGCGTATCCGGGCCTGTGCCACGGGCCCTTGCACACCCCAAGGGCCCTGGCACACCCGAAAAGCCGCCGGGGGCGGCGGAACCTCATGGCTCCGACGCCCCCGGCGGCACGTTTCTGCAGGTGGAATGGGTGGGTGGACGCCTAAACGTCCTCGTGCTGGACCGCGCGACGCGCGTCCGCGCCGAGCACGCCCCAGCTGATCAGCTGCTCGGTCAGCACCGAAGGCGACTGGTCGTAGATCACGGCCAGCGTGCGCAGGTCGTCCTGGCGGATCGACAGCACCTTGCCGTTGTAATCCCCGCGCTGGCTCTGGATCGTCGCCGCGTACCGCTGCAGCGGGCCCGCCTTCTCGGCCGGCACATGGGCCAGGCGCTCAAGGTCCAGCACCAGCTTCGGCGGCGGCTCGGCGGCCCCGCCCGGAGTGGTGCCGGGCAGCAGCTCCTGCACCGGGACGCCGTAGAAATCGGCCAGCTCGGCAAGGCGCTGCACGGTCACGGCACGGTCGCCGCGCTCGTAGGAACCGACCACCACGGCCTTCCAGCGGCCCTGGGACTTCTCCTCGACACCGTGAAGGGAGAGGCCCTGCTGGGTGCGGATGGCACGGAGCTTGGCTCCGAGCTGTTTGGCGTATTCGCTGGACATAAAGCTCCCCGGACGAGACTGGTAACTCACTGTGAGGTTACGCAGCGTAATCTCCATTCGTCAAGCCGAATGAACCTCACTGTGCGCCGTCAGGGGTGATGCCGGCGCTCCCGGTTGACCCTGCTACTGTGAATGGCGCAATTCCGACGTCCTTTAAAGTCCGTCCCGTGAGGCGGAGAAGGAGGTCCGTTTCGTATGGACGCAAACAGCCCGAACTCCGCGCCCGCGGTCCCGGCCCGCCCCGTTCTGGAGGCCCCGGACATCGCGCGGGTGCTCACCCGTATCGCCCACGAGATCGTCGAACGCGCCAAGGGCGCCGAGAACGTGGTGCTGCTGGGCATCCCCACCCGCGGGGTCTTCCTCGCCCGGCGTCTCGCCGCCAAGCTGGCGGACATCACCGGCCGGGACATCCCCGTCGGCTCGCTCGACATCACCATGTACCGCGACGACCTGCGGCTGCGCCCGGCCAGGGCCCTGGCCCGCACCGAGATCCCCGCCGACGGGATCGACGGCCGCGTCGTCATCCTCGTCGACGACGTGCTGTTCTCCGGCCGCACCATCCGCGCCGCCCTGGACGCGCTGAACGACATGGGCCGGCCGCGCGCCGTGCAGCTCGCGGTCCTCGTCGACCGCGGTCACCGCGAACTGCCGATCCGTGCCGACTACGTCGGCAAGAACCTCCCCACGTCGCTGCGGGAGACGGTCAAGGTCCAGCTCACCGAGGAGGACGGCCGCGACAGCGTGCTCCTCGGAACCGCCCGCGAGACCGCCCCGGCCGGCGAGCAGTAGCACTCCCATGTACGGCCCCGGTATCCGCTCGGGGGCCGTGCCCGCGCCTGCCCGCCCGTAGCCACCGCCACCCGCCTCACCCACGGAGTAACCGGATGAAGCGCCACCTCATCTCGGCCGCCGACCTCACCCGCGACGACGCCGTCCTGATCCTCGACACCGCCGAGGAACTGGCCCGGCTCGCGGACCGGCCGATCAAGAAGCTGCCCACCCTGCGCGGCCGCACCGTCGTCAACCTCTTCTTCGAGGACTCGACCCGCACCCGCATCTCTTTCGAGGCCGCCGCCAAGCGGCTCTCCGCCGACGTCATCAACTTCTCCGCCAAGGGCTCCTCGGTCTCCAAGGGCGAGTCCCTGAAGGACACCGCGCTCACCCTGGAGGCGATGGGCGCCGACGCCGTCGTCATCCGGCACCACGACTCCGGCGCCCCGCACCGGCTGGCCACCTCCGGCTGGATCGGCGGCTCGGTCGTCAACGCCGGCGACGGCACCCACGAGCACCCCACGCAGGCGCTCCTCGACGCCTTCACCATGCGCCGCCGGCTCGTCGGAGTCGAGGCCGGCCAGGGCCACGACCTGTCCGGCCGCCGCATCACCATCGTCGGCGACGTCCTGCACAGCCGGGTCGCCCGCTCCAACGTGCTGCTGCTGAACACCCTCGGCGCCGAGGTGACCCTGGTCGCCCCGCCCACCCTGGTCCCGGTCGGCGTCGAGAGCTGGCCCTGCGAGGTCAGTTACGACCTGGACGCGGTCCTGGCCAAGTCCGACGCCGTGATGATGCTGCGCGTTCAGCGCGAGCGGATGAACGCGGCCTTCTTCCCCACCGAGCGCGAGTACGCACGCCGGTACGGCCTGGACGGCGAGCGCATGGCCCGGATGCCCGAGCACGCCATCGTCATGCACCCCGGCCCGATGAACCGCGGCATGGAGATCACCGCCGAGGTCGCCGACTCCCCGCGCTGCACCGCCGTGGAGCAGGTCGCCAACGGCGTCAGCATCCGCATGGCCGTCCTCTACCTGCTGCTCAGCGGCGCCGAACTGCCTGCCGACACGACCACCGCGTAACCTACGGAGACTTCCACCATGAGCATGACCCTGATCCGCGGCGCCCAGGTCCTCGGCGGCGACCCGCAGGACGTCCTCATCGACGGCGAGACCATCGCGGCCGTCGGAGTCGCACTGGAGGCCCCCGAGGGCGCCACCGTCATCGAGGCCGAGGGCCGGATCCTGCTTCCCGGCCTCGTCGACCTCCACACCCACCTGCGCGAGCCCGGCCGCGAGGACTCCGAGACCGTCCTGACCGGCACCAAGGCCGCCGCCGTCGGCGGCTACACCGCCGTCCACGCCATGGCCAACACCTTCCCCGTCGCCGACACCGCGGGCGTCGTGGAGCAGGTCTGGCGGCTCGGCAAGGAGTCCGGCTACTGCGACGTCCAGCCCGTCGGCGCCGTCACCGTCGGCCTGGAGGGCAAGAAGCTCGCCGAGCTCGGCGCGATGCACGACTCCGCCGCCGGCGTCCGGGTCTTCTCCGACGACGGCAAGTGCGTGGACGACGCGGTGATCATGCGCCGGGCGCTGGAGTACGTGAAGGCGTTCGACGGCGTCATCGCCCAGCACGCCCAGGAGCCCCGGCTCACCGAGGGCGCCCAGATGAACGAGGGCATCGTCTCCGCCGAACTGGGCCTGGCCGGCTGGCCCGCCGTCGCCGAGGAGTCGATCATCGCGCGCGACGTGCTGCTCGCCGCCCACGTCGGCTCCCGGGTGCACATCTGCCACCTGTCCACCGCCGGCTCCGTCGAGATCGTCCGCTGGGCCAAGTCCAAGGGCTGGCACGTCACCGCCGAGGTCACCCCGCACCACCTGCTCCTCACCGACGAGCTCGTGCGCTCCTACGACCCCGTGTACAAGGTGAACCCGCCGCTGCGCACCGAGGCCGACGTGCTGGCCCTGCGCGAGGCCCTCGCCGACGGCACCATCGACTGCGTCGCCACCGACCACGCCCCGCACCCGCACGAGGACAAGGACTGCGAGTGGGGCGCCGCCGCCATGGGCATGGTGGGCCTGGAGACCGCGCTCTCCGTCGTGCAGCACACGATGGTGGACACCGGTCTGCTGGACTGGGCCCAGATCGCGGACCGGATGTCCTTCCGCCCCGCCGCCATCGGCCGCCTCGACGGCCACGGCCGCCCCGTCGCCGCCGGAGAGCCCGCCAACCTCACGCTGCTGGATCCGGCATACCGTGGTGTGGTGAACCCCGCGGGCTTCGCCTCCCGCAGCCGCAACACCCCCTACCGGGGCCTGGAGCTGCCGGGCCGCGTGACGCACACCTTCCTGCGGGGCCGGGCCACGGTCGTAGACGGGAAGCTGACGTGACACCTTTCATCACTCTGGCGGCGGAGCGCGAGTCCCAGGAGGTCACCGACTGGGCCGCGCGGCTCGGCTGGGTCGTGGGCCTGGTCCTCCTCATCGGCCTCGTCTACTGGCTGATGCGCGAGGGCTGGAAGTGGCGCGGCACGCTCCAGAGCGACCTGCCCGAGCTGCCCGAACCCCCCGCCGACCCCGGTCCTGCCCGGCTGACCGCGGCCGGCCGCTACCACGGCTCCACCACCGCCGGGCAGTGGCTGGACCGGATCGTCGCGCACGGCCTCGGCACCCGCAGCCGGGCCGAACTCACCCTCACGGACCAGGGCCTTGCCGTCGTACGGCCCGGCGCGCGCGACTTCTTCGTCCCCGCCGCGGAGCTGCGCGGCGCCCGGCTCGACAAGGGCATCGCGGGCAAGGTCCTCACCGAGGGCGGACTGCTGGTGATCACCTGGCGCCACGGCGACAAGCTGATCGACTCCGGCTTCCGCTTCGACCACGCCGCCGAGCACCCCGCGTGGACCGCGGCCATCGACACCCTCACAGGCGACAACGCCGTCGCCGTACAGCACGACCAGGAAGGCCAACGATGACGACCTCCACCCCGGGGGCCAGGACCCCCGCCGTACTCGTCCTGGAGGACGGTCGCACCTTCCGTGGCCGTGCCTACGGGGCCGTGGGGGAGACCTTCGGCGAGGCGGTGTTCTCCACCGGCATGACCGGCTACCAGGAGACCCTCACCGACCCGTCGTACCACCGGCAGGTGGTCGTCATGACCGCCCCGCACGTCGGCAACACCGGCGTCAACGACGAGGACCCGGAGTCCAAGCGGATCTGGGTCTCCGGCTACGTCGTCCGCGACCCCGCCCGCGTCCCGTCCAACTGGCGCGCCCGCCGCTCCCTCGACGACGAGCTCGCCGCCCAGGGCGTCGTCGGCATCAGCGGCATCGACACCCGGGCCCTCACCCGCCACCTGCGCGAGCGCGGCGCCATGCGGGTGGGCATCTTCTCCGGCGAGGCGGTCGCCGACGAGGCGGCCATGCTCGCCAAGGTGCAGGCGTCCCCGCAGATGAAGGGCGCCGACCTCAGCGGCGAGGTCGCCACCCTCGAGCCGTACGTGGTCCCGGCGATCGGCGAGAAGCGTTTCACCGTCGCCGCCGTCGACCTCGGCATCAAGGGCATGACCCCGCACCGGATGGCCGAGCGCGGCATCGAGGTGCACGTGCTGCCCGCCTCCGCGACCATCGACGATGTGTTCGCGGTGCAGCCCGACGGCGTGTTCTTCTCCAACGGACCCGGTGACCCGGCCACCGCCGATCACCCGGTCTCCGTCATGCGCGGCGTGCTGGAGCGGAAGACCCCGCTCTTCGGCATCTGCTTCGGCAACCAGATCCTCGGCCGCGCCCTGGGCTTCGGCACGTACAAGCTCAAGTACGGCCACCGCGGCATCAACCAGCCGGTGCAGGACCGCACCACCGGCAAGGTCGAGATCACCGCGCACAACCACGGCTTCGCCGTCGACGCCCCGCTCGACGGCCCCACCGAGTCCCCCTACGGCCGGGTCGAGGTCTCCCACGTCTGCCTCAACGACGACGTGGTCGAGGGTCTGCAGTGCCTCGACGTCCCCGCTTTCAGCGTCCAGTACCACCCCGAAGCCGCCGCAGGTCCGCACGACGCCGCGTACCTGTTCGACCGCTTCGTCTCCCTGATGGAGGGCCAGCGTGCCTAAGCGCACCGACATCCAGTCCGTTCTGGTCATCGGCTCCGGCCCGATCGTCATCGGCCAGGCCGCCGAGTTCGACTACTCCGGCACCCAGGCGTGCCGGGTCCTCAAGGCCGAGGGCCTGCGGGTCATCCTGGTCAACTCCAACCCCGCCACGATCATGACCGACCCGGAGATCGCCGACGCCACGTACGTCGAGCCGATCACCCCGGACTTCGTCGAGAAGATCATCGCCAAGGAGCGCCCCGACGCGCTGCTGCCCACCCTGGGCGGCCAGACCGCGCTGAACACGGCTATCTCCCTGCACGAGAACGGCGTCCTGGAGAAGTACGGCGTCGAGCTGATCGGCGCCAACGTCGAGGCCATCCACAAGGGCGAGGACCGCGACCTGTTCAAGGAGGTCGTCGAGGCGGTCAACGCCAAGATCGGCCACGGCGAGTCCGCCCGCTCGGTCATCTGCCACACCATGGACGAGGTGCTGGCGGGCGTCGACACGCTCGGCGGCTACCCGGTCGTGGTCCGCCCCTCCTTCACCATGGGCGGCGCCGGCTCCGGCTTCGCCCACGACGAGGAGGAACTGCGCCGCATCGCCGGCCAGGGCCTGACGCTGTCTCCCACCACCGAGGTGCTCCTGGAGGAGTCCATCCTCGGCTGGAAGGAGTACGAGCTGGAGCTGATGCGCGACAAGCACGACAACGTCGTGGTCGTCTGCTCCATCGAGAACTTCGACCCGATGGGCGTGCACACCGGCGACTCCATCACCGTCGCCCCGGCGATGACGCTCACCGACCGCGAGTACCAGATCCTCCGCGACATCGGCATCGCCGTCATCCGCGAGGTCGGCGTGGACACCGGCGGCTGCAACATCCAGTTCGCCGTCAACCCCGACGACGGCCGGGTCATCGTCATCGAGATGAACCCGCGTGTCTCCCGGTCCTCGGCGCTCGCCTCCAAGGCGACCGGCTTCCCGATCGCGAAGATCGCCGCCAGGCTCGCCGTCGGCTACACCCTGGACGAGATCCCCAACGACATCACCGAGCAGACCCCGGCGTCCTTCGAGCCCACGCTCGACTACGTCGTGGTCAAGGTGCCCCGGTTCGCGTTCGAGAAGTTCCCGGCCGCCGACGCCACCCTCACCACCACCATGAAGTCGGTCGGCGAGGCCATGGCGATCGGCCGCAACTTCACCGAGGCACTGAACAAGGCCCTGCGCTCGCTGGAGAAGAAGGGCAGCCAGTTCGCCTTCACCGGCGAGCCGGGCGACAAGGCGGAGCTGCTGGTCAAGGCCCAGGTCCCCACCGACGGCCGGATCAACACCGTGATGCAGGCGATCAGGGCCGGCGCCTCCCCGGAGGAGGTCTTCGACGCCACCAAGATCGACCCGTGGTTCGTCGACCAGCTCTTCCTGATCAAGGAGATCGCCGACGAGCTGGCGGCCGCCGCCGAGCTCGGCCCCGAGCTGCTGGCCGAGGCCAAGCGCCACGGCTTCTCCGACGCCCAGATCGCCGAGATCCGCGGCCTCGGCGAGGACGTCGTACGCCAGGTCCGGCACGCCCTCGGCGTCCGCCCCGTCTACAAGACCGTCGACACCTGCGCCGCCGAGTTCGCCGCGAAGACCCCGTACTTCTACTCGTCCTACGACGAGGAGAGCGAGGTCGCGCCGCGCGAGAAGCCCGCCGTGATCATCCTCGGCTCGGGTCCGAACCGGATCGGCCAGGGCATCGAGTTCGACTACTCCTGCGTCCACGCCTCCTTCGCGCTGCACGACGCCGGGTACGAGACCGTGATGGTCAACTGCAACCCGGAGACCGTCTCCACCGACTACGACACCTCCGACCGGCTCTACTTCGAGCCGCTCACCCTGGAGGACGTGCTGGAGATCGTCCACGCCGAGACCCAGGCCGGGCCGGTCGCCGGCGTCGTCGTCCAGCTCGGCGGCCAGACCCCGCTGGGCCTGGCGCAGGCGCTGAAGGACAACGGCGTGCCGATCGTCGGCACCCCGCCGGAGGCCATCCACGCCGCCGAGGACCGCGGGGTCTTCGGCAAGGTGCTCCAGGACGCCGGGCTGCCCGCGCCGAAGTACGGCACCGCGTTCTCCTTCGAGGAGGCCAGGCACATCGCCGCCGAGATCGGCTACCCGGTCATGGTCCGGCCCTCGTACGTGCTCGGCGGCCGCGGCATGGAGATCGTCTACGACGAGCCGTCGCTGGGCGAGTACCTGGAGCGGCACGCGGGACTGATCTCCGAGCACCCCGTCCTCATCGACCGCTTCCTCGACGACGCGATCGAGATCGACGTCGACGCCCTCTACGACGGCACCGAGCTCTACCTCGGCGGCGTCATGGAGCACATCGAGGAGGCCGGAATCCACTCCGGCGACTCTGCCTGCGCGCTGCCCCCGATCACCCTCGGCGGCTTCGACATCAAGCGGCTGCGGGCCTCCACCGAGGCCATCGCGCGCGGCGTCGGGGTCCGCGGCCTGATCAACATCCAGTTCGCCATGGCCGGGGACATCCTGTACGTGCTGGAGGCCAACCCGCGCGCCTCCCGTACGGTCCCGTTCACCTCCAAGGCCACCGCCGTGCCGCTGGCCAAGGCCGCCGCCCGGATCTCGCTGGGCGCGACCATCGCCGAGCTGCGCGCCGAGGGCATGCTGCCGGCCGCCGGCGACGGCGGCACCCTGCCGCTGGACGCGCCGATCTCGGTCAAGGAAGCCGTGATGCCGTGGACGCGGTTCCGCGACCCGTCCGGCGCCGGCGTGGACACCGTCCTGGGCCCGGAGATGCGCTCCACCGGCGAGGTCATGGGAATCGACTCCGTCTTCGGCACGGCGTACGCCAAGTCCCAGGCCGGGGCGTACGGCGCGCTGCCCACCAAGGGCCGGGCCTTCGTCTCCGTCGCCAACCGCGACAAGCGCGCGCTGATCTTCCCCGCGCGTGAGCTGGTCGCGCACGGCTTCGAGCTGATGGCCACCTCCGGCACCGCCGAGGTGCTCAGGCGCAACGGCATCAACGCCACCGTCGTCCGCAAGCAGAGCGAGGGCGAGGGACCGAACGGCGAGAAGACCATCGTCCAGCTCATCCACGACGGCCAGGTCGACCTGATCGTCAACACCCCGTACGGCACCGGCGGCCGCCTCGACGGCTACGACATCCGTACGGCCGCCGTCGCCCGCGCGGTGCCCTGCCTGACCACGGTCCAGGCGCTCGCCGCCGCCGTCCAGGGCATCGAGGCGCTGAGCAGGGGCGAGATCGGCGTCCGGTCGCTCCAGGAGCACGCGGAGCAGCTGATCGCCGCCCGCGAGGAGTGACCCCCCGCGCCCGCCCGCCCCGAGCCGGGGCGGGCGGGCGCGTGCGCCAACCCCCTGCACTCCCTCGCCGCGGAAGGCCCCCACCGTGTACGCCCTCTTCTTCAAACTCCTCTTCCGGCGCATGGACGCCGAGAAGGCCCACCACCTGGCGTTCGGCTGGATCCGGCTGGCCGCCCGCATCCCGGTGCTGCGCACCTTCGCGGCCGCCGTGCTCGTCCCCCGCCACAAGGCCCTGCGAACCGAGGCCCTGGGCCTGCGGATGCACGGCCCGTTCGGGCTCGCCGCCGGATTCGACAAGAACGCCACCGGGATCGACGGGCTGGCGATGCTCGGCTTCGACCACGTCGAGATCGGCACCGTCACCGCCGAGCCGCAGCCGGGCAACCCCAAGAAGCGCCTCTTCCGGCTCGTACCGGACCGGGCGCTGATCAACCGCATGGGCTTCAACAACGACGGTTCCGCCGCCGTCGCGGAGCGTCTGGCGGCCCGTAACCCCGTCTTCAAGACCACCCTCGGCGTCAACATCGGGAAGACCAAGGTCGTCCCCGAGGCCGAGGCCGTCGCCGACTACGTGACCTCCACCGAGCGACTGGCCCGCCACGCCGACTACCTGGTCGTCAACGTCTCCTCGCCGAACACCCCGGGCCTGCGCAACCTCCAGGCCACCGAGGCGCTGCGCCCGCTGCTCACCGCCGTCCGCGAGGCCGCCGACCGCAGCGTGCCCGGCCGCCGGGTCCCGCTGCTGGTCAAGATCGCCCCGGACCTCGCCGACGAGGACGTCGACGCCGTCGCCGACCTCGCCGTCGAGCTGGGTCTGGACGGCGTCATCGCCACCAACACCACCATCGCCCGCGACGGCCTGGGCCTCACCGCGGACCCGGCGCTCGTCGCCGAGACCGGCGGCCTGTCCGGCGCCCCGCTCAAGGCCCGCTCCCTCGAGGTGCTGCGCCGGCTGTACGCCCGCGTCGGCGACCGCGTCACGCTGATCGGGGTCGGCGGCGTCGAGACCGCCGACGACGCCTGGGAGCGGATCCTCGCGGGCGCCACGCTGGTGCAGGGGTACAGCGGCTTCATCTACGAGGGCCCGTTCTGGTGCCGCAAGATCCACAAGGGGCTGGCCGCCCGCCTGGCCGCCAGCCCGTACGCCACCCTCGCCGAGGCGGTCGGCGCCGACACCCGGAAGGAGACCGCATGACCTCCCAGGAGTCCCAGCAGCCCTTCGGCGCGCGGCTGCGCGCCGCCATGGACACCCGCGGGCCGCTGTGCGTCGGCATCGACCCGCACGCCTCCCTGCTGACCGCCTGGGGGCTGAACGACGACATCGCGGGCCTGGAGCGCTTCACCCACACCGTCGTCGAGGCGCTGGCCGGGCGCGTGGCCGTCCTCAAGCCGCAGTCCGCGTTCTTCGAGCGCTTCGGCTCACGCGGCATCGCCGTACTGGAGCGCGCCGTCGCCGACGCCCGCGACGCCGGAGCGCTGGTGCTCATGGACGCCAAGCGCGGCGACATCGGCTCCACCATGGCCGCGTACGCCGCGACCTACCTCGACCCGGCGAGCCCGCTGTTCTCCGACGCCGTCACGGTCAGCCCGTATCTCGGCTTCGGCTCGCTGCGCCCGGCGCTGGACCTGGCGCGGGAGAGCGGCGCGGGCGTCTTCGTCCTCGCCCTGACCTCCAACCCGGAGGGTGCCGAGGTGCAGCACGCGACGCGGGCCGACGGCTCGTCCGTCGCGGCCGCCATGCTGGACCACCTGCGAGCGGAGAATGCCGACGCGACCCCCCTCGGTTCGTATGGCGCCGTCGTCGGCGCCACGCTGGGCGAACTGTCCCGCTACGACTTGGCGATCAACGGACCGCTGCTCGCTCCCGGCATCGGGGCGCAGGGCGCGACCCCCGCCGACCTGCCCGCGGTCTTCGGTGCCGCGGTCCGGGACGTGGTCCCGAGCGTCAGCCGCGGGGTGCTGCGGCACGGCCCCGACCCGGCCGCGTTGGTCGACGCCGCGGAGCGGTTCGCCGAAGAAGTGCGCGCGGCGGTCGGCTGACCCGGCCGCACCGGCCGGCCAACCCGGCCGTTTTGCCCCGGAAAGTCCTCGGAAAGTCCAGGTCGATCGAGTCTGACCTGGACTTTTCGTCTGTTCTCGCTGACTGGAGCGGCGTCTGCCGCTAGTCTCCGTGACGAGCGGTCGTGCAAGCGCGTTGCGCGTTGCTCCCCAGGTGAGGGGCGACTAGGTTCCTCACCGGTCCATATCCGACAGTTCGACATCCGAGGTGACGTAGGCGTGGCTCTTCCGCCCCTTACCCCTGAACAGCGCGCAGCCGCGCTCGAAAAGGCCGCCGCGGCTCGCCGGGAGCGCGCCGAGGTCAAGAATCGGCTCAAGCACTCCGGCGCTTCCCTGCACGAGGTCATCAAGCAGGGCCAGGAGAACGATGTCATCGGCAAGATGAAGGTGAGCGCTCTGCTGGAGTCGCTGCCGGGCGTCGGCAAGGTCCGCGCCAAGCAGATCATGGAGCGGCTCGGCATCTCCGAGAGCCGTCGCGTGCGCGGTCTGGGCTCCAACCAGATCGCCTCGCTGGAGCGTGAGTTCGGCGGCAAGGCCGTCTGACGTTCCCCGGTTCTCCAGGGATCGTTTCCAGGCACTCCCGGGAACCTGGATAATCGCTGCATGAGTACTACGGTCTCCCGGGGGACGGACACCCCCGTTCCCCCGGCCAGACGCCCGCGGCTGACCGTGCTCTCCGGCCCCTCCGGGGTCGGCAAGAGCACGGTCGTCGCGCATCTGCGCAAGGCACACCCCGAGGTCTGGCTCTCGGTCTCCGCCACCACCCGCAAGCCGCGACCCGGCGAGCGGGACGGTGTCCAGTACCACTTCGTCGACGACGAGGTCTTCGACAAGCTCATCGCCAACGGCGAGCTGCTGGAGTGGGCCGAGTTCGCGGGCAACCGCTACGGCACCCCGCGGGAGGCGGTCCAGCAGCGGCTGGAGAAGGGCGAGCCGGTCCTGCTGGAGATCGATCTCCAGGGCGCCCGGCAGGTCCGCGAGTCGATGCCGGAGGCGCAGCTGGTCTTCCTCGCCCCGCCCAGCTGGGAGGAGCTGGTCCGCCGGCTCACCGGCCGGGGAACCGAGTCGCCCGAGGTCATCGAGCGGCGGCTGGCGGCGGCGAAGATCGAACTTGCCGCGGAGCCGGAGTTCGACGCGACCCTGGTCAACACCTCCGTCGAGGACGTAGCAGCCGAGCTGCTAGCCTTGATGGGAATTGCATGATCTTTACTCCCCATTCGGAAGGCGAAGGCAGAGAGTGTCCTCTTCCATCACCGCGCCCGAGGGCATCATCAACCCGCCGATTGATGAGCTGCTTGAAGCGACGGACTCGAAGTACAGCCTCGTGATCTACGCCGCCAAGCGGGCGCGCCAGATCAACGCGTACTACTCGCAGCTCGGCGAGGGCCTGCTGGAGTACGTCGGTCCGCTCGTGGACACCCACGTCCACGAGAAGCCGCTGTCCATCTCGCTTCGCGAGATCAACGCCGGTCTGCTGACCTCCGAGGCCGTGGAGAGCCCGGCTCAGTAATCGGTGGATACCTTCATCACGGGCCCGGCAGCACAGCTGCCGGGCCCGTGGTGTGTCATGGATGTGCGGGAGCACGAGTACACACGACGGCGTGGGAGAACGAGCGATGGACAAGCGACAGGTCGTCCTGGGGGTCAGCGGCGGGATCGCCGCGTACAAGGCGTGTGAGCTGCTGCGCCGCCTCACCGAGTCCGGACACGAGGTACGGGTCGTCCCGACCGCCTCGGCGCTCGAGTTCGTCGGCGAGCCGACCTGGGCCGCGCTGTCCGGCAACCCCGCGTCCACCGAGGTGTGGGAGACCGTCCACGAGGTCCCGCACGTCCGGATCGGCCAGTCCGCCGACCTCGTGGTCGTCGCGCCCGCCACCGCCGACCTGCTGGCCAAGGCCGCCCACGGCCTCGCCGACGACCTGCTCACCAACACCCTGCTCACCGCGCGCTGTCCCGTGGTCTTCGCGCCCGCCATGCACACCGAGATGTGGGAGCACCCGGCCACCCAGGAGAACGTCGCCACGCTGCGCCGCCGCGGCGCCGTGGTCATCGAGCCCGCCGTCGGCCGGCTCACCGGCGCCGACACCGGCAAGGGGCGGCTCCCCGACCCGGCGGAGATCTTCGAGGTGTGCCGCCGGGTCCTCGCCCGGGGCGCCGAGGGCGTCGTACCGGACCTGGCCGGGCGGCATGTCGTGGTCAGCGCGGGCGGCACCCGCGAGCCGCTGGACCCGGTCCGATTCCTGGGCAACCGCTCCTCCGGCAAGCAGGGCTACGCGCTGGCCCGCGTCGCCGTCGCACGCGGTGCCCGGGTGACCCTGCTCTCCGCCAACAGCGAACTTCCGGATCCGGCGGGCGCCGACGTCGTCCGGGTGGGGACGGCCGCGCAGCTGCACGAGGCGGTGCTCAAGGCCGCCGCCGACGCGGACGTGGTGGTGATGGCCGCCGCCGTCGCGGACTTCCGGCCCGCCGTCCACGCCGCCGGGAAGATCAAGAAGCGGGACGGCCAGGACCCCGAGCCCATCGCGCTTGTCCGCAATGCGGACATCCTCGCGGAGATCTCCGCCGAGCGTGCCCGCCCCGGCCAGATCGTCGTCGGCTTCGCCGCCGAGACCGACGACGTGCTCGCCAACGGGCGCGCCAAGCTGGCCCGCAAGGGCTGCGACCTCCTGGTGGTCAACGAGGTGGGGGAGCGAAAGACCTTCGGCGCCGAGGAGAGCGAGGCGGTCGTGCTGGCCGCCGACGGCACCGAGACGCCCGTGCCGTACGGCCCGAAGGAGGCCCTCGCGGACACCGTCTGGGACCTGGTCAGCGCCCGTCTGGCCTAGCCCGGGCCGCGCCCCGGCCCGGCCCGGTCCCCGCCTCCCGGGCGGTCCCGGCCCCGTCCCGCTCGGCCGGGACGCCGGGGCGGCACCCGTCCCCGTTGGTGATCCGCGCCATGGTCGCCGGCCCCACGCCAGGCGGTATCCGGTCGCTCCAGACCCTCGTATGGCGGGTTCTCGCCCACGTCCGAGGCTGTGTTTCCCCGCGCGGAGAGGTATGTTCCCGGTCAGGGCACGTTCGTCCTTCGAGACGGGATGCCCGACTCGGCCAGTACGCCGGATAAACTGGCCCAGGAACCGCACCGGGCGCAGCCCCCGAGCGGCTCCACCCATGATCAGCCAGCAGCCGCTGCAACCCCAGGGAGCGATGTGTCCCGCCGCCTGTTCACCTCGGAATCTGTGACCGAGGGCCACCCTGACAAGATCGCTGACCAGATCAGCGACACCATCCTCGACGCGCTCTTGAAGGAGGACCCGACCTCCCGGGTCGCCGTCGAGACCCTCATCACCACTGGTCTGGTCCACGTGGCCGGTGAGGTGACGACCAAGGCGTACGCGCCGATCGCCACGCTGGTGCGCAACAAGATCCTCGAGATCGGCTACGACTCGTCGAAGAAGGGCTTCGACGGCGCCTCCTGTGGCGTGTCGGTGTCCATCGGCTCCCAGTCCCCGGACATCGCGCAGGGTGTCGACACGGCGTACGAGGCCCGGGTCGAGGGGTCCGCCGCAGGTGACGAGGGTGACGAGCTGGACCGCCAGGGCGCCGGTGACCAGGGCCTGATGTTCGGCTACGCGTGCGACGAGACGCCCGAGCTGATGCCGCTGCCCATCAGCCTGGCGCACCGGCTCTCCCGCCGGCTGACCGAGGTGCGCAAGAACGGGACCATCCCGTACCTGCGCCCGGACGGCAAGACCCAGGTCACCATCGAGTACGACGGCAGCAAGGCCGTCCGCCTCGACACCGTCGTCGTCTCCTCGCAGCACGCCTCCGACATCGACCTGGACTCGCTGCTGGCCCCGGACATCCGCGAGTTCGTCGTCGAGCACGTGCTCAAGGAGCTGGTCGAGGACGGCATCAAGCTGGACACCGACGGGTACCGCCTCCTGGTGAACCCGACCGGCCGCTTCGAGATCGGCGGCCCGATGGGCGACGCGGGCCTGACCGGCCGCAAGATCATCATCGACACCTACGGCGGCATGGCCCGCCACGGTGGCGGCGCCTTCTCCGGCAAGGACCCGTCCAAGGTCGACCGCTCCGCCGCGTACGCGATGCGCTGGGTCGCCAAGAACGTCGTCGCTGCGGGCCTCGCCTCCCGCTGCGAGGTCCAGGTCGCCTACGCGATCGGCAAGGCCGAGCCCGTCGGCCTCTTCGTGGAGACCTTCGGCACCGCCACGGTCGACGCGGAGAAGATCGAGCAGGCCATCTCCCAGGTCTTCGACCTCCGCCCGGCCGCGATCATCCGCGACCTCGACCTGCTCCGCCCGATCTACGCCCAGACCGCGGCGTACGGCCACTTCGGCCGCGAACTCCCGGACTTCACCTGGGAGCGCACGGACCGGGTGGAGGCGCTGCGCGAGGCCGTCGGCCAGTAAGCGGCTCCCAGCCGGACAACCGCAGGAGGCGCCCCCGTGACCACGGGGGCGCCTCCTGGCGTCCGCGCACCCGCACCACCGGACGGACCCGGTCCCGCTGTCGGTGCCGTCTGGTAGGACTGGTGCTGTGAGCAGGGACAACGAGCGGGAGGAGCCCCCGGCGCGGACGCCGGACGGGGGTGAGCAGCTCGCGCTCATCCGGGAGACCGTGCGCAAGGCCAAGCCGCCCAAGGCCAGGCCGCGGACCTGGCGGGGGGCCGCGCTCGCCGGGGAGCTGCCGGTGGCGCGGGTGCTCGTGGACAAGGGTCCCGTCCATCTGGACAAGCTCTGGGACTACGCCGTGCCCGCCGAGATGGACGAGCAGGCCCGGCCCGGAGTGCGGGTGCGGGTGCGGTTCGGGGCCGGTACGGGGAACGTCCGGGACGGACGCCGGGAGGGCGGGGGGCTGCTCGACGGGTACATCGTCGAGCGGATCGCCGAGTCCGACTACCGGGGGCCGCTGGCCGCCATCGCCCAGGTCCTGTCGCCCGAGCCCGTCCTCACTCCCGCGCTGCTCGGCCTCTGCCGGGCCGTCGCCGACCGGTACGCCGGATCCCTCGCCGACGTGCTGCAACTGGCCATCCCGCCCCGGAACGCCAAGGCCGAAGCCGGGTCCTCGCCCGCCCCGGCACCCCCGCCGCCGCGGCCCGAGCCGGGCACCTGGACGCGCTATCCCGCCGGGCCCGGATTCCTCGACGCGCTCGCCCGGGGCGACGCGCCGCGCGCCGTATGGACCGCGCTGCCCGGTCCGCACTGGCCCCGCGAACTGGCCACCGCGATCGCCGCGACCCTGTCCGCCGGGCGCGGCGCGCTGGCGGTGCTGCCCGACGGGCGGTCCGCCGCCCGGGTCGACGCGGCGCTGACCGAGCTGCTCGGCAGCGGGCGGCACACCCTGCTCGTCGCCGGGGCCGGACCCGAGGAGCGCTACCGGCGCTGGCTCGGCGTCAGCCGCGGCTCCGTGCGGGCCGTGGTCGGCACCCGCGCCGCGATGTTCGCACCGGTGCGGGACCTCGGCCTGGTCGCCATCTGGGACGACGGCGATTCCAGCCACAGCGACACCAACGCCCCCCAGCCGCACGCCAGGGACGTGCTCCTGCTGCGCGCCGTGCACGAGCGGGCCGGCTTCCTCGCGGGCGACCTCAGCCGCACCGTGGAGGCCGCGCAGCTGCTGGAGAACGGGTGGGCGCTCCCGCTGGAGGCCGACCGCGAGCAGATCCGGGCCGCCGCGCCGGTGATCCGCACGGTCTCCGACAGCGAACAGGCCCGCGACCCGCACGCCCGCGCGGCCCGGCTGCCCACCGTCGCCTGGCAGACGCTCCGCGAGGCGACGCTCCGCGGCCCGGTCCTGGTCCAGGTGCCGCGCCGCGGGTACGCGCCCAGGCTGGCCTGCGACCGCTGCCGCGAACCCGCGCGCTGCGCCCACTGCGCGGGGCCGCTGGAGGCCGTCGACGCCGACACCCTGCGCTGCGGCTGGTGCGGGCGCGCTGAGGAGCGCTGGCACTGCGCCGCGTGCGGCGGGAACCGGCTGCGAGCCCAGATCGTCGGCGCCCGGCGCACCGCCGAGGAGCTCGGCCGGGCCTTCCCCAGCGTGCCGGTCCGCACCTCCGGCCGAGACCACGTCCTCGACACCGTGCCCGACCGGCCCGCCCTCGTCGTCAGCACCCCTGGCGCCGAGCCGGTCGCCGAGCGCGGTTACGCCGCCGCGCTGCTGCTCGACGGCTGGGCCCTGCTCGGCCGCCCCGACCTGCGCGCGGGCGAGGACGCGCTGCGCCGCTGGCTGGAGGCCGCGTCACTGGTCCGCCCGCAGGGCGAGGGCGGAACGGTGGTGATCATGGCCGAGCCGACACTGCGGCCGGTGCAGGCGCTGGTGCGCTGGGACCCGGCCGGACACGCATCCCGGGAGCTGGCCGACCGCGCCCAGCTGGGTTTCCCGCCGGTCTCCCGGATGGCGTCCGTCGCCGGACCGCCGGAGGCCGTCGCGGACCTGCTGGATACGGCGGAACTGCCGGAGGGCGCCGAGATCCTGGGCCCGGTGCAGGTGCCGGCCGCCGGAGTGCCCGGGACCCCTGGGCGCGGGCGCCCCGAGCCGGGGGAGACGTGGGAGCGGGTGCTGCTGCGCGTACGCCCCGGGAACGGCGCCGCCCTCGCCGCCGCGCTGAAGAACGCGCAGGCGGCCCGGCTGATCCGCCGCGAGGGCGCGCCCGTGCGGGTACGGATCGATCCGCTGGACCTCGGCTGACGGGCCGCCTCGGCATGCCTCTCGCCGCCGCGGACCTGCCGCGTGCCCCCTGGCCGCCGCAGCCCTGTTCGCCGCGTGCCGTGCGCCGCGTGCCGTGCGCCGCGTCAGCCGTTGCGGGGGGCCGGGAAGGCGCTGGTGCGAGGCTCCTCGCGCATGGCAGGGGTGGGCTGGCCCGGGACGGTCGGCACCGAGCGCGCGGCCGGCACCGACGGAACGATCGGCACCGTGGTGGTGGCGGTGACGGACCGCCCGGTGGCCGATTCGCCGCCGTCCGCGGAACTCTGCGCCGAGGCCCGGCGCGCCCCGTAACGGCGGTGCACCGCCTGCTTGGTGACCCCGAGCGCCGAACCCACGGCGTCCCAGGAGAATCCGAGCGAACGGTCGAAGTCCACCGCCGCCGTCACCAGCGTCTCGACGCTGTCCCGCAGCTCCTGGGCCAGGCGCACGGTCGGCGCGGGTGCGCGTCCGTAGACGACGAAGCCCGTGGACGGGCCGGTACGCCGCGGGCGGTAGACATTGCCGAGCTGGGCGGTGAGCGTGCGCAGTGCGTCCACCTGTCGGCGGACCCGCTCGATGTCCCGGACCAGGAGGTGCAGGCTGGCCCGTGCCTGGGCGTCGTGGGTTGCGTGGTCGGCCATGAACAAGCCTCTCGAACCGGCGTTGGAAGATAAGGGAAAACGATCGGGCCGCTGCAGCGGCCCGATTCGGTCAATCTCACTTGACCAACGCGGCACCCGGCGTCTTGGTCACGGTCCGGGGCGTGCGGGGTCACGCGCGTACGCCCCCCGGAATCCGGGCGCCGGGCACATCGCCCCATAGACTGATGCGTCGTTCCGCTGCGTGTGAGAGGTAGTTCGCCACCCATGAGGCTCGTCTTCGCCGGTACCCCCGAAGTCGCCGTACCCGCCCTGGACGCCCTGATCGCGTCGGACCGGCACGAGGTCGTGGCCGTGGTCACGCGCCCCGACGCCCCCGCCGGGCGCGGACGGCGCCTGGTGGCCAGCCCCGTCGCCGAGCGCGCGGAAGAGGCGGGCATCGAGGTGCTGAAGCCGGCCAAGCCGCGCGACGAGGAGTTCCTGGCGCGGCTGCGGGAGATCGCCCCCGACTGCTGCCCGGTCGTCGCCTACGGAGCGCTGCTGCCCAAGGCCGCGCTGGAGATCCCGGCCCGCGGCTGGGTGAACCTGCACTTCTCGCTGCTGCCCGCCTGGCGGGGCGCGGCGCCCGTCCAGCACGCGGTGCTCGCCGGTGACGAGATGACCGGCGCGTCCACGTTCCTGATCGAGGAGGGCCTGGACTCCGGGCCGGTGTACGGCGTGCTGACCGAGGCGGTCAGGCCCACCGACACCAGCGGGGACCTGCTCACCCGGCTGGCGTTCGCCGGTGCCGGGCTGCTCGCGGCGACCATGGACGGCATCGAGGACGGCACCCTGAAGGCCGTCCCGCAGCCTGAGGAGGGCGTCTCGCTCGCGCCGAAGCTCACCGTGGCGGACGCGGAGGCCGACTGGACCGCGCCCGCCCTCCGGGTGGACCGCGTGGTGCGCGGCTGCGCCCCCGCGCCGGGCGCCTGGACGCTGTTCCGGGGGGAGCGGCTGAAGCTGATGTCGGTGGCGCTGGTGACGGACCGTTCGGATCTGGCGGCGGGAGAGATCGCCACGACCAAGAACGCGGTGTACGTGGGCACCGGCAGCCACGCGGTGGAACTGCTGTGGGTGCAGCCGCAGGGCAAGAAGCCGATGCGCGCCGCCGATTGGGCCCGCGGGGTGCGGATCGCCGCGGGCGAGCGGCTGGGCGCGTAGCCGGGGCGCCGCCCGGCGGCCGGCGGGTCTGGCGGCGCACGCGGCGCGACGTACGCTGGAGCGGTACCTTCCTCTCGATCCGGAGCACCTTTTCGTGAGTCAGCCGCCGCCGCGCCGCCGCCCCAGCAAGCCCTACCGCAGGCCCAAGAAGGACCCCGTCCGCATCCTCGCCTTCGAGGCGCTGCGGGCCGTCGACGAGCGGGACGCGTACGCGAACCTCGTCCTGCCACCGCTGCTGCGGAAGGCCAGGGAAGAGGGGGAAGAAGGAGGCTTCGACGCGCGGGACGCGGCGCTGGCCACCGAGCTGGTGTACGGCACGCTGCGCCGCCAGGGCACGTACGACGCGATCATCGCCGCGTGCGTGGACCGGCCGCTGCGCGAGGTCGACCCGCCGGTGCTCGACGTTCTCGGCCTGGGCGCGCACCAGCTGCTGGGCACCCGGATCCCGACGCACGCCGCCGTGAGCGCCACCGTGGAGCTGGCGCGGGTGGTGCTGGGCGACGGGCGGGCCAAGTTCGTCAACGCGGTGCTGCGGAAGATCGCCGCCGATGACCTGGACGGGTGGCTGGAGCGGGTCGCGCCGGAGTACGACGACGATCCCGAGGACCATCTGGGGGTCGTGCACTCCCATCCGCGCTGGATCGTCTCCGCGCTGTGGGACGCGCTGGGCGGCGGCCGCGCCGGAATCGAGGATCTGCTCGAAGCCGACAACGAACGGCCGGAGGTGACCCTGGTCGCGCGCCCCGGGCGGGCGGACGCGGCGGAGTTGCTGGAGGCGCTCGGCGAGCGCGGGGTGCCGGGGCGCTGGTCGCCGTACGCCGTCCGGCTGGCCGAGGGCGGCGAGCCCGGCGCGCTGGAGGCGGTGCGCGAAGGCCGGGTGGGGGTGCAGGACGAGGGCAGCCAGCTGGTGGCGATCGCGCTGGCGAACGCGCCGGTGGACGGCTCCGACGCCCGATGGCTCGACGGCTGCGCCGGGCCCGGCGGCAAGGCCGCGCTGCTCGCGGCGCTGGCCGCCGAGCGCGGCGCGGCGCTGGTCGCCTCCGAGAAGCAGCCGCATCGGGCCCGGCTCGTGGCCCGGGCGCTGGCCGGCAACCCCGGCCCGTACCAGGTCATCGCCGCGGACGGGACCAGGCCCGCGTGGCTGCCCGGATCCTTCGACCGGGTGCTGGTGGACGTCCCGTGCAGCGGCCTGGGCGCGCTGCGGCGGCGGCCGGAGGCCCGCTGGCGGCGGCGGCCGGAGGACCTGGACGGCTTCGCCCCGCTCCAGCGCGGGCTGCTGCGGGAGGCACTGAGCGCCGTGCGGGTGGGCGGTGTCGTCGGGTACGCCACCTGCTCGCCGCACCTCGCGGAGACGCGGGCGGTGGTGGAGGACGTGCTCAAGGGCCGCGGTGGCGCACCCGTCGAGGCGGAGTGGATCGACGCCCGGCCGCTGATGCCCGGCGTCCCGGCGCTCGGCGACGGGCCGGACGTCCAGCTGTGGCCGCATCTGCACGGCACGGACGCGATGTATCTGGCGCTGCTGCGGCGCACCCGTTGACCTTCCCGGCTGCCCTGTCAAGGTGGCCTTTCCGGTCATGCGTGGGCTTGGGGGAGGGGCCTCGGGGCGGTCGGCCCGGCGGTGATCATCTGTCCCTTTTTGATGGGCGCCAGTGAACCGATCGTGTTGTGGTGACTACGGAACGTTCGCGTTTTCTCACTCCCTTCCGGAAGTGGGTGGGAAAGTTCCAGACAACCCTTGATCATGCTCGTTGACCTGGGTGTTACGGCCGCATATCGTCGATCCGCAATTTCCTGTTGAATTGACTGGACGGAGGCCGGCTTTGCCTGTCAGTGAAATGATTTCCGCCAGCACCACCACCGACCAGGCCGAATACGAAGCCCTGGTAGAGGCCACCCTGCGCGAGCTTGCCGCGGCCGAGACGGACGACGTTCTCGTCCCGGTCGACGGTGGTGGCGAGGGTCCGACGATGGCCTGGATGGTCTCCACCTGAGCACGTGGCTGAGGGGAGTTCCGGTCGTATCCACGGATGCGGCCGGAACTCCCCTGCTGTGAAATGCGCGCGGAATTCACGGAATGACGAGAGGGCGGCTGGCTACCTTGACGAATCGCAGCATCATGACCGGTGTAGACGCCCTCCTGACGAAGTATTCCGGGGTGACGGCGAGCGATTCCTGCATCGTCGCGTACTCGCCCGACAGCCGCGACTCGGCCGCCTGGATCGCGGTCGGCCTGAAGCAGCGGGGCATCAGTCCCAGCCTGATCGCCATGCGTCCACTGGTGGACCACGAATTCGCCGGCCGCCTGAACGCGGTCCTCCCGGACCCGGCGGAGCTGGCCGGCCGGCTCATCGTCTTCACCGTCGAAAAAGACACGATGTCGCACTTCGGCCCGCTGGTGGAGGTCCTCCAGCGGTACGGCGGCGAGCGGTGCATGGTGGTGCGCATCATCAGCGCCTCCCCGCACTTCTTCGAGAAGTCGCTGAATCTCTCGCCGACGGAGCTGAGCGCACGCAACGCGTCGTTGCTGAACCGCCTGCTCGGAGTCCGGGACATTCGCGTCCGTACCCGCGGCGGAACCGATCTGCGCATTGGCCTCGACTCGAACAAATTCGACTGGATAAGCAACCGCGGGGTGTGGCGACCCGGCGGGTTCACCATCCTGCCGGCCGGTGAAATAGCCACCTATCCGGCCCGCATCGATGGGGTGCTGGTGGCGGACGGCGCACTGAACTGCAATGTCATCACCGGTATCGACACCCGGCTCGGGGAGAACCCGCTGCGGGTCGAGATAGCCGACGGCAGGGCTGTCGGATTCGAATGCGGTGACCCGGACATCAGGAAACTGGTCGGGCTGTGCTTCCGGCAGCCGAACGGAAAGAACGTCGGCGAGCTCGGGTTCGGCACCAATTCCGGAATCGACGAGTTCATCGCGGCCAACTCGCATATCAACGAGCGCCGGGTCGGCGTGCACATCGGGTTCGGGCAGCACAACCAGGACCAGAGCAAGGTCGACTACCTGGAGAAGGTGCACCTCGATCTGATCACGGACGGCGCGGAGATCTTCGTCGACGGAGATCCGGAGCCGATCGACCTGGCGGCGCTGCCGCTCTCCACCGAGCCGCATCCGCAGATCGCCCGCGACGAGGACATCACAGGGGACTGCTGCGGATTCGGGTACGGCCAACTGACCGAAGAAGGCGCCCGGTGATCCCAGGCCGGACCGTCCGTACCCGGCTGGCCGACAGCATGCTGGGGCTGCGCGCCTTCCGGTTCCTGTGGGCCGGCCAGGCGGTCAGCGCCATCGGTGATCAGATCTTCCTCGTCGCCGTCTCCCTCCGGGTGGTCGAGGACGGCGGTGACGAGGGCGACGTCGCCCTGGTCCTCTGCGGCCGGATGCTGGCCGCAGTCGTGTTCGCCCTGGCCGGTGGGGTGTGGGCCGACCGGCTGCCCCGCCGGTGGGTCATGCTCGTCGCCGACGGCTTCAGAATGGTCGCCGTCGCCGGGGTCGTGGCGGCGCCGGGAGAGGTCGGGGCGCTGGGCCTGGCGGCGCTGACCTTCGCCATCGGGAGCGGCGAGGCGTTCTTCCGCCCGGCGTACGGCGGACTGGTGCCCAGCATCGTCCCGGCCGACCGGCTGGTCGCGGCCAATGCCTGGCGGGGGGCGACGGAGAGCACCACCGCCGTGCTCGGGCCCGCGCTCGGCGGCCTGATCGTCGCCGTGGCGGGCACCCGGCTCGCGTTCGGGGTCAACGCGGCGACCTTCGCCGTCAGCCTGCTGTGCGTGCTGATGGTCACCGAACCCGCCCGTGAGGTCGCACCCCGGACCTCGATGCTCACCGAGGTCCGGGAAGGGCTGTCGGCGGTCCGCCACACCAAGTGGGCCGCGGCCATCATGCTCATGACCGCCGTCCAGACCATGCTGGTCGTCGCGCCGCACATGGTGCTGCTGCCCATCATCACCAGCGAGGAGTTCTCCGGCGCGTCGTCGTACGGTGCGGTTCTCGCCGTCTTCAGTCTGAGCGGACTCGCGGGGACGATCGCCATCGGGCGGCTGAAACCGCGCCGTCCGGGAGCGGTGGCCGTCCTGTGCAACTCCCTGTTCGTCGCGGTTCCGCTGGTCCTGCTCACACCGGTCTCTCTGGCGTGGGTCATGGTCGGCTACGCCGTCGCCGGAGTGGCGATGATGCCGTTCAACGTGCTGCTGGAGACCGCGCTCCAACGCCAGTTCCCCGCCGCCCTGCTCGGGCGTGTCACCTCTGTGGACTGGCTGGTCAGCCTCGCCCTCCTGCCGCTGGGGCTGGTCCTGTGCGGACCGGCGGTGGATCTGCTGGGACGTACCACGGTGCTGCTCGTGGCAGCCGCCGTACACGTCACCGCCGCCGCGCTCGTCCTGCTGGTCCCGGGCGTCCGCGACTTCCATCAGAAGGCGGCGGACGCGCCGCAGGGCAACGACGTTCAACTGGCCCGCTGATGACGCCCATTCCGGTCCTGAAGCCCTGTTCCGGCCCGAGCAACGGGAGTACACCGTGGCTGTAGAGAGACTCGTCGACGACCCGGCTCGCCTGCGGGAGATCCGGGACGAGACGCCGTACGTCAGCCGTCGGCTCGGACCGCTGGACGATGTCTTCTCCTGCGAGCTGGCACAGGAGTTGCTGTTCACCCGGGGCCTGCGGGCACCGTACGTCCGATTGCTGCGCGACGGTCACGAGATGGGGGTGCGGCGGGAGGCGGCCGCGCATTCGGGCCGAGCCCCTTCCGTCAGCGAGCGCCGCCAGCTGTCGGGGCTCGCGGACCCGCACCACGTCATGGCGCAGATCGATGCCGGGGCCACGCTCGTCCTGCAGTCCCTGTCTCTCTACTGCCCCGAAGTCGCCGCGTTCTGCGCGGAACTCAGCGCCGAGATCGGATATCCGGTCTCGCCGACCGCGTTCCTGACGCCTCCCAGAGCCACCGGCGCCGCCCCGCACTACGACCTCTCCAGTGTCTTCATCCGGCAGCTCGCGGGCGCCAAGACCTGGCGGGTCCAGGCGCCCGACCAGCGGTGGCCGGTGACACGGTGCAAGCCGGGGATCGTCCCCGACACGCCCGTGGTCATGGAGGTGCGCCTGGAGGCCGGCGACTGCCTGTACATCCCCCGCGGCTTCTACCACGAGGGCAGCACCGGCGAGGACGGCTCGATCCACCTGTCCTTCTCGGAGGGAACCGAGGACGCGTGGGTCACGCTGATGCACGACGTGCTCGACCTGGCGGCTCGCGACGTCGAGCTGCTGCGCGGGCGGCTTCCGGGCCCGGCCGAGGCGATGAGCGGACAGCTGCGGACGTCGTGGGCACCCGTCCGCGAAGCCCTGATCACCTACCTCGGCGACCTCCCGGACGAGAAGGTGGCCGCGCTCCTGATCAGGCGCACGCGCGCCAAGGAGGCGCCGCTTCCGCCCGCGCCGGGCGCCCTGGCCGGGCGGCTCTCGCTGAACGGGCAGTCGTGACACAACCTCGGGAACCCTCGGGAGGGGCAATGGGAGCCGACATACCAGCCGACGCGTACGCCGAGATCGTCGCTGTCGGACCGACTCCGAAGGGAACGGTCCGGCTCGCGCGGTCCTATCACCGGGGCGCCCTGGACCGGCTCGCCCCCCACCTGGGCGAGTCGCCCTCCGTCACCTGCCTGCATCCACGCGCCGTATGGGCCGGGGAGGAGATCCGCGCGGGGCGGAAGCCGGATCAGGAGTGCCTCGACGCCATCCGGGCCGATCTGGCGCGGGCGCGGACGGGCATCCCGCCGCTGGAACACGTGACGGGCCATCCCGGATATCCGCAATGGTGCCGCGGCGCCCTGGACGACCTGCGGTCCGACATCCTCAAGGCCACCGGCGCGGGGAAGGCCGATCTGGCCGCCGCGGCGGCGCCCGACGCCGCCGACCACGTCGAGGAGGCCGCCAGGGTCCTGCGGCGCGTATGGCCCGAGGCCGCGCTCGAATGCGATGTGCTCGTGCGCGCCGTGGTGTACGTGGGCGGCGGCGCCTTCCGCTCCGCGACGCTGCTGCGGACCTACGGCGCGGTCTACGCCGGGGCCGAGCACCTGGCGACCCCGCCCGCCGCGTTCGAGATGCTCTTGCACGAGACGGGCCACCACTCGCTGTATCTGCGCAACGCCTTCGAGGTCTTCGTGGTCAACGGGGACGACATGGTGTCGCACCCCCTGCGGCCGGACCCCCGCCCCGTCTCCGGGACCCTGCACGCCGCCCACGTCCTGGCGCGCATGGCGGCCGGCCTGAACCGGTGGTGGGCCGAGCCCGGCGCGCCCGCCGAGGTCCGCGAGCGGCGGGACGAGGACCTGGCGCGCCTCCACGCGGCGGTCTCGGTGCTGAAGGGCGCCGCCCGGTGGACCCCGGCCGGCGAGGACTACTTCGAGAATCTGCTGCGCTGGGAGCGGGAGCTGACCGAATCCTGCGCATAGCGGGAGTCCTCCCGCGCCAGCCGGTGCGGCCACCACATGTGCGGCCCGATGTCCAGGAACAACGCGGTGACCAGCACCGACCGCACGACGAAGGTGTCCAGCAGCACGCCGACGGCCACCGCGAACCCGATCTCGGCGAAGCCGGTGACGGGCAGCGTGGCCAGCGCCGCGAAGGTGCCGGCCAGGACCAGCCCGGCGGAGGTGATGACCGCTCCGGTGGCGGCCAGCGCGGTGAGCGCGCCGGCCCGCGTGCCCTGACGGCCCGACTCCTCCCTGACCCGGGTGGACAGGAAGATGTTGTAGTCGATGCCCAGCGCGACCAGGAACACGAACGCGAACAGCGGGAAGGCGGTGTCCTCGCCCGCGAAGTCGAAGACGTGGCGGAAGGCGAGGGCGCTGATGCCCAGCGCCGCCGCGTACGACAGCACCACCGTGGCGATCAGCACCAAGGGCGCCACCAGGGCCCGCAGCAGCACCGCGAGGACCACCAGGACCACGACCAGCACCAGGGGGATGACGACCTGGTTGTCGCGGGTCGAGGCGGCATCGGCGTCGAGCATCGCCGCCGTGCCGCCGCCCACCATCGCGTCCGCGCCCGGGATGCCGTGCACCACGCCCCGTACCCGCTCGACGGTGTCCTTGGCGGCCGAGCCGTCGGAGGGGTCCGTCAGCGTCGCCTCGAACAGCACCCGGCCGTCCCGTTCCGGCGCGGTGGCCGGCGGCCGGATCACCGAGCCCTCCGCCACGCCCCGGGTGGTGTTCACCGCCGCCGCGACCGCCGCCGCCCGGTCGGCGTTCGCGACCACGATCAGCGGGTCGCCGGTGCCCGCCGGGAAGTAGCGGGCCGAGACCTCCTGGCCGGTGATCGAGTCCTGGGTCTCGGTGAACGCGTCGGCGTTGCTCAGGCCCGCCGCGCGCAGCCCGAGGATGCCGAACGACAGCCCGGCCAGGGCGACGGCCGTCACCACCCACACCACGCGCGGCCGCCCGGCGATCCGCCGGCCCATCCGGGCCCACGCGCCCCGCTCGGTCGGCTCCGCCGAGCCCTCGTGCGGGATGGCCGGCCAGAAGATCCACCGGCCGAAGATCACCAGCAGGGCGGGGAAGAGCGTCAGCATGGCCAGCAGCGCGACGGCCACGCCGATCCCGGCGACCGGGCCGAGCCCACTGGTGGAGTTCATCTCGGCGATCAGCAGCACGAGCATGCTGATGACCACGGTCGATCCGCTGGCCAGGACCGCCGGGCCCGCGCGGTGCAGGGCCAGCGCCATCGCCTCGTGCCGGTCGTGGTGGCGGCGCAGCTCCTCCCGGTAGCGGGCGACCAGCAGCAGCGCGTAGTCGGTGCCCGCGCCGAAGACGAGGACGGTGAGGATGCCGGCGCTCTGCGCGTTGACGGTGAGGCCCCCGTGCTCGGCCAGCAGATAGATGATCGCCTGGGCGGCCAGCAGCGCCCCGTAGACGGCCACCAGGGGCACCACCAGCAGCGTGGGGCTGCGGAAGGTGATCAGCAGCGCCACGATCACCACGGCGAGCGCCGCGATCAGCAGTGTGGAGTCGATGCCCGCGAAGGCCGTGGCGAAGTCGGCGGATGTGCCGCCCGGACCGGTGATGTGCACCGACAGGCCGTCCCCGCCCCGGCCGGTGATCCCGCGCATGGCGTCGACGGCGTCGTCGATGCGCTCCCAGCCCCGCTCGTCCATGGTGACCGGCACCCAGATCTGTGCGGCGCGCGGTGCCCCCGGGCGGTCGAGGACCGGGCCGCGGGTCTCCGCACCCCTGGTGCCGTGGGCGCGCAGCGCCCGCAGCTCGGTGGCGTCCTCGGCGATCCGCGCGCGGTCCGCCGGGGTGAGCCCGCCCTCCCGCGCGTAGATCACCACGGCCGGGATCGACCGCGCCCGGAACTCCTTGGAGAGGTCCAGCACCCGCGTGGACTCGGCGCTGCCGGGGAGCCAGGACTCGGCGTCGTTGTCCTGGGCGCCCATGAGCTTGGAGGACAGCGGCGACAGTCCTAAGATCACGACCAGCCAGACCACGACCGTCAGCCATTTGGTGCGGCGGCCGCAGACCAGCCTGGCCACACCGGGCGGTCCCGCCTCCGCCGAACCGGTCCCCGCCGACCCCGCGTCCGCCATCGACACCCCTCGCGCCGGTGGGCGCGCGCCATCGGGCGATCCCGCGCGCCCACGGTGGATCCTCGAGACCGTGGAGGCCGCTGCTGCGGGCCGGCGGCACTCCCGCCGCCACACGCGGCCGACGGCCGTGGCAGGCTTGGCGCCATGGCCGTTCAGATCAATCCCAGTATCCTCTCAGCCGACTTCTCGCGCCTGGCGGAGGAAGCCGCAGCCGTCGAGGGCGCCGACTGGCTGCACGTCGACGTGATGGACAACCACTTCGTCCCGAACCTCACCCTCGGCATGCCGATCGTGGAGTCGCTGAGCCGGGCCACCGGCACTCCGCTCGACCTGCACCTGATGATCGAGGAGCCGGACCGCTGGGCACCGGGGTACGTCGAGGCGGGGGCGGGGTCGGTCACCTTCCACGCGGAGGCGGCGGCCGCCCCCGTACGGCTGGCGCGGGAGATCCGGGCCAAGGGCGCGCGGGCCTCGATGGCGCTCAAGCCCGCCACCCCCATCGAGCCGTACGAGGACCTGCTGCCCGAGCTCGACATGCTGCTCGTGATGACCGTCGAGCCCGGGTTCGGCGGCCAGGCGTTCCTCGACATCATGCTGCCGAAGATCCGCCGTACGCGTGAGCTGATCAGCAAGCACGGGCTCCAGATGTGGCTGCAAGTGGACGGCGGGGTGTCCGCCGAGACGATCGAGCGGTGTGCTGAGGCCGGTGCCGACGTCTTCGTCGCCGGATCCGCGGTGTACGGGGCGCAGGATCCGGCCGCCGCGGTGCGGGCCCTGCGCGCTCAGGCCGAGACGGCCACGGCTTCCGCCTCCTGGGCATGCGGCCATTGAGTCACCGCTCGGTGAACGGAAGGGTGAAGGGCAGATCAAAGACTCCCGTTTCTGACAGGATGACGGTGAGTCCAGAACGTGAACAGTGAGGAGACCGCGGTGTCGACGGGCGGCCGTTCAGCCACGCGGATGGGACCCGCCGAACTGGTGCAGGCGGCCGCCATGGCGCGCCGCTTCTACCTTGAGGGCAAGTCCAAGATCCAGATCGCCGAGGAGTTCGGCGTCAGCCGCTTCAAGGTCGCGCGCGTCCTGGAGACCGCGCTGGAGCGCGATCTGGTGCGTATCGAGATCCGGGTGCCGGCGGAGCTGGACGCGGATCGCTCCGACGCGCTCCGCGCCCGCTACGGCCTGCGGCACGCGGTGGTGGTGGAGTCCCCGGCCGACGCCGCGGACGACGCCCCGGACCCGGAGAACCTCGGCGAGGTCGCGGCCGACCTGCTCGGCGAGCTGGTGAACGAGGGCGACGTCCTGGGCCTGGCCTGGGGGCGCTCCACCATCCACATGGCCGCCGCCCTGCACCGGCTGCCGCCGTGCACCGTCGTCCAGCTCACCGGGGTGTACGACGCGGGCACCGCCGAGCGCGGCTCGGTGGAGGCGGTCCGCCGTGCCGCCGCGGTCTCCGGCGGCGAGGCCCACCCGATCTACGCCCCGATGCTGCTGCCCGACCCGGCCACGGCCGCCGCGCTGCGCGGCCAGACGGGGATCGCCCGCGCCTTCGAGTACTTCGACAAGGTCACCGTCGCGGCCGTCTCCATCGGCTCGTGGGAGGCGGGGATCTCCACCGTCTACGACATGCTGAGCGACGAGGAGCGCGCGAAGTACGCCTCGCTGGGCGCCGCCGCCGAGATGTCGGCCCACCTCTTCGACACCGAGGGCCGCCGGATCGGCCGGGACCTGGGGGAGCGGTGCATCACGGTCGAGGCCGACCGGCTGCGCCGGATCCCGGAGGTCGTCGCCATCGCCGGTGGCCGCCGCAAGGCCGCCGCGATCGGCGCGGTACTCCGCTCGGGCCTGGTGACGAGCCTGGTCACGGACACCGCCGCGGCCGACTACCTGCTGCTGGAGACGGGGCCGGGACCGCGCCCGGCGCTGGACCGGGCGGACCCCGACGGGGCCGTCTGACGACCGCGTCCGCACGCTTGGTCGAATCTACGGGAGCGCGCCCCCGCCTCCTGGTAGAAGGCACAGAATGCGGCTCCTGGACCGTCGGGGGATGGAAAATCATGGATGATAGGTCTAGGAGCCGCAGCCCGATCCGATGCCGGTTCTGAGCTGACTCCCCGCCCGCTGCCCCAGCAATACCGCAGGTGAGAGAGTTAGCATGCGATTTCTGAACGACTTGAAGCCGCCGTACGACCTGACGTACGACGATGTGTTCATGGTGCCCAGCCGCTCTGCCGTGGGCTCGCGGCAGGGGGTGGATCTCGCCTCTCCCGACGGGACCGGGACCACGATCCCCCTGGTGGTCGCCAACATGACCGCGATCGCCGGGCGCCGCATGGCCGAGACGGTCGCCCGCCGCGGTGGCCTCGTCGTCATCCCCCAGGACATCCCGCTCGACGTCGTCACCGACGTGATCTCGTGGGTCAAGAGCCGCCACCTGGTGCTCGACACCCCGATCGTGCTGGAGCCGCACTCCACCGTCGCCGACGCGCTGGCGCTGCTGCCCAAGCGGGCGCACGGCGCGGGTGTCGTGGTCGAGGACGGCCGCCCGGTCGGTGTGGTGACCGAGTCGGACCTGACCGGTGTGGACCGCTTCACCCAGCTCACCGAGGTCATGTCCACGGAGTTGCTGCTGCTCGACGCGGACATCGACCCGCGCGAGGCGTTCCACCGGCTGGACTCCGCCCACCGCAAGTTCGCGCCCGCCGTGGACGCGGCCGGCCGGCTCGTGGGCATCCTGACCCGCAAGGGCGCCCTGCGCGCCACGCTCTACACCCCGGCCGTGGACGCCGCGGGCAAGCTGCGCGTCGCCGCCGCCGTCGGCGTCAACGGCGATGTCGCCGGACGCGCCAAGGTGCTGCTCGACGCCGGTGTGGACACCCTGGTGGTGGACACCGCGCACGGCCACCAGGAGTCGATGATCAGCGCGCTGAAGGCGGTGCGCGCGCTCGACCCGAAGGTGCCGGTCGTCGCGGGCAACATCGTCGCGGCCGAGGGCGTGCGGGACCTGATCGAGGCCGGTGCCGACATCATCAAGGTCGGGGTCGGACCGGGCGCCATGTGCACCACCCGGATGATGACCGGCGTCGGCCGCCCGCAGTTCTCCGCGGTGCTCGAATGCGCCGCCGAGGCCGCCAAGTTCGGCAAGCACGTGTGGGCGGACGGCGGCATCCGGCACCCGCGCGACGTCGCCATGGCGCTGGCCGCCGGCGCGTCGAACGTCATGATCGGCTCGTGGTTCGCGGGGACGTACGAGTCGCCGGGCGACCTCCAGCACACCGCCGACGGGCGTCCGTACAAGGAGAGCTTCGGCATGGCCTCGGCGCGCGCCGTGCGCAACCGCACGTCCGATGAGTCGGCCTACGACCGGGCCCGCAAGGCGCTGTTCGAGGAGGGCATCTCCACCTCCAGGATGTTCCTGGACCCGGCGCGGCCGGGCGTGGAGGACCTGATCGACTCGATCATCGCGGGCGTGCGCAGTTCGTGCACCTACGCGGGCGCCGCCTCGCTGGAGGAGTTCCACGAGCGCGCCGTCGTCGGTGTGCAGAGCGCCGCCGGCTACGCGGAGGGCAAGCCGCTGCACGCCAGCTGGAGCTGAGTCGGCCTCGGTCGCCGGACGGGCGCGAGCCGCCCGTCCGGCGTCAGCCGCGCGGCTGCGGGCGCCGCTGGCGAGGCAGCGCGTGGCGCGGCGGGCTGGTGAGGGTGATCTGGCGGACGAGCTGGTGGAAGGCGACCAGCGCGGACACCGGGGGCAGCGCGGCGACGGCGATCCCGGGCAGCGTCTTGGGCGCGTGCGCGACGCACAGGAACACCGCGATGGCCGAGAAGAGGACGACCACCGCCCAGGAGTGCCCGGCGCCGTGCTGGTGCAGTGCCGCGCGCAGCACCGACAGGGACGCGACCAGCCACGGCCCGTAGACCAGCAGCGGCCACCAGTCGGCCAGCGAGTCGGTGGTGCTGGGGCTGGCCAGGAAGCGCAGCGGACCGTAGGAGATCATCCCGCCGAGCACGCTCAGCATGGCGACGATGACCGCGGTGATCGCCGCGAAGATCAGACTGATCAGCTGGAACCAGGGCATCGACGGCAGCCGGAGGCGGACCCGGCGGCGCCGGCCCCGCCCCCGGGCGTGCGCGTGCGTGTGCGAGTGTGCCGGAGCGCTCGGCGTCAGCGGCTCGGCGGCCGGTTCCGGAACCTCGGCGGACGCCTGGAGCAGCCGGGCGAGATCCCCTTCGAGATCCCAGCGGCTGTCGAGCGTCTCGGGGTCGGGGAGCGGCATGCTGTGCACGTCGTAGTCGGCGGCGAGGTCGAACCGGTCGCCGGGAACGGGGCCGTGACCTGCGGGGTAGGGCCCGAAGCCGGGCGGTCCCGGAGGGGGATACGTCATGGTTATACGCCCGGTCCCGTCGTCGCACGCCATCTTCCGACGCCGCTGTCGGGGGGCTGAAGGACCGCGTTCCGGGGGCTCTCTCTCGTCGTCACGTCACACCAACGACGGCCAAAATGGTGGCGTATCGCTGCATTCGAGTGAAAACAGTCGTCGCGTCGTGTGCATGTGATGTCTGCAACGATTCCACGTGCGCGACCTCTGGGCGCAATGTTTATGCATATATGCGCAACAATGATGCATTACATGCGCCGCTACCCAGCTCGTAGGGTCTTGCGTCGACCAGTAGCGATGAAGGAGCCACCTACGTGTTGGACCACGGCGCAGCCCCGCCCGCCGAAGGCCGTCTGACCGCGGCGCCCCAGCGGCTCCGCACCCGCCTGACGCGGCGCAAGCCCGTCGAACGGCTGGTCACCGAGGGCGGCAAGGGCGACGGCGGATCGCTCCGGCGTTCCCTGGGCGTGTGGCAGCTGACCATGATCAGCATAGGCGCGACCCTGGGCACCGGCATCTTCGTCGTGCTCGGCGAGGCCGTGCCGGACGCCGGTCCCGCGGTGGTGCTCTCCTTCGTCCTCGCCGGGCTGACGGCGCTCTTCTCCGCGCTGTCGTACGCGGAGCTGGCGGGCAGCGTCCCGGTGTCCGGGTCCTCGTACTCCTACGCGTACGCCACCCTCGGCGAGTTGGTCGCCTGGATCTGCGGCTGGTGTCTGATCCTGGAGTACGGCGTCTCGGTGGCGGCCGTCGCCGTCGGCTGGGGCGAGTACCTCAACACCTTCCTCGACGGCACCCTCGGCGTGACCATCCCCGCCGCGATCGCCGCCCCGCCCGGCGACGGCGGCCACTTCAACCTGCCCGCGCTGGTGCTGGTCCTGCTCTGCATGGCCTTCCTGCTCGGCGGGGCCAAGGAGAGCGCCCGCGCCAACACGATCATGGTCGTGGTGAAGATCGCCGCGCTGCTGCTCTTCTGCGCCGTCGCCGTCACCGGCATCAAGGCCGGGAACTACCAGCCGTTCATGCCGCTGGGCCTGGCGGGGGTCAGCGCCGCCGGTTCAAGCCTCTTCTTCTCCTACATCGGCTTCGACGCGGCCTCCACCGCCGGCGAGGAGGCGAAGAACCCGCAGCGCGACCTGCCGCGCGCCATCATGCTCTCCCTGCTCATCGTGACCGTCGTCTACTGTCTGGTGGCCGCCGTCGCCGTGGGCGCCCTGCCGTGGCGGGAGTTCACCGGCTCCGAGGCCGCCCTCGCCGGGATCATGGAGCACGTCACCGGACAGAGCTTCTGGGCCGTGCTGCTCGCCGCCGGTGCCGTCATCGCCATCGCCTCCGTCGTCCTGACCGTGCTCTACGGCCAGACCCGGATCCTGTTCGCGATGTCCCGCGACGGGCTCGTACCGAGGGTGTTCTCCAAGGTCCACCCGCGCACCGGCGTCCCGCGGGCCAACACCTTGATCGTCTCGCTCTTCTGCGGCGTCCTGGCCGCCGTGGTCCCGCTGGGCGAACTCGTCAACGCCACCAGCATCGGCACGCTGTTCGCGTTCGCGCTGGTCAACGTCGGCGTGGTGGTGCTGCGCCGGACCCGCCCCGACCTGAAGCGCACCTTCCGGGTGCCGCTGTCGCCGCTCTTCCCGGCCATCGGCTTCGGTCTGTGCGTGTACATGATGACCCGCCTGGACCTGATCACCTGGAAGTACTTCGGGTTGTGGATGGTGGCGGGACTCGCGGTCTATTTCGGTTACGGTATGCGCCGTTCCCGACTGGCCACCGCGGACCCGGCCAGCGCCGACCTCGCCGCAGCAGAGAAGTGACCCACGCGCAGTGCGACTGAATGATCTCGACGAACGCATCGTCCACGCCCTCGCCGAGGACGCCCGGCGCTCCTACGCCGACATCGGCGCCGAGGTCGGCCTGTCCGCGCCCGCCGTGAAGCGGCGCGTGGACCGGCTGCGGGCCGAGGGCGCCATCACCGGCTTCACGGTACGGGTCGACCCGGCGGCGCTCGGCTGGGAGACCGAGGGCTTCATCGAGATCTACTGCCGCCACAACACCTCGCCCGACGACATCCGGCGCGGACTCTCGCGCTACCCGGAAGTGGTGTCCGCGTCGACCGTCACCGGCGAGGCGGACGCCCTGGTGCAGGTCTTCGCCTCCGACATGCGCCACTTCGAGCGGGTGCTGGAGCGGATCGCCGGCGAGGCGTTCGTGGAGCGTACGAAGTCGGTGCTGGTGCTGTCGCCGCTCCTGCGGCGGTTCTCGTCGGGTGCCCCGGGATAGGGGCACGCCGCCCGGTGGCGGTGGGCACAGGGCCCGCGGCCCCGGTGGTGACGGGCCGCCAGCCCGGGTCCGGTGGTGACGGGGCCGCGCGGCCCGCCGAGCCCTCGGGGCGCCCGGCGGTTCACGGCCCCTCACCGCACGGCCTCGCTACGCCCTCGGGGCCCGCCCGGTCCGGCGCAGGCCGAAGGCGACCGCCAGACCCAGGACCAGCAGCGCCGCCGCCGCGAAGCGGTAGCCCACCGCGACCGCGTCGGTGTACGCCGACACCACCCGCGCATGGACCTCCGGCCCCAGCCGGTCCGCCTCCGCGAGCACGTGCGACGCGGAGTCCGCGCGATCCGCCGGCCCGTCCGGTACCCCGGCGTCGAACCGCACCGTCAGCGCCGTGCCGATCACCGCCACCCCCAGCGCCGCGCCCAGCTCCCGCGCCGCCGCGTTCAGCCCGGACCCCACGCCCGCCTTCGCCTGCGGCAGCGCCGTCACCACCGCGTGCGACAGCGACGGCATCGCCATCCCGCACCCGACCGCCATGACCAGCAGATATCCCGCGTACAGCGGATACGGCGTCCCGGCGTCCGCCGTGGACAGGGCGGCGAGACCGGCCGCGACCAGCAGCAGTCCGGCGGTCACCGTGGCACGCACGCCGATCCGCCGCGCCCAGCCGACGCTCCGCCGGGTCACCACCATCATCCCGATCGCCACCGGCAGCACCCCGAGGCCCGCCCGCAGCGCGCTGAACCCCTTCACGTACTGGAGGAACTGCGCGTTGACGAAGAACAGCGCGAACATCCCGAAGAACGTCGCGGCGATACCGACCACCCCTGCTCGCACCGCGGGCAGCCGGAACAGCCGCGGATCCAGCACCGGGTGGGCCGCGCGCAGCCCGTGCCGGACGAACAGCGCCAGGACGGCCGCCGCGAGGCCGAACGCGCCGAGCACCGGCGCCGACCCCCAGCCGCGGCCGGGCCCCTCGATGATCCCGTACAGCAGCGCGAACAGCCCCAGGACCAGCAGCGCGGAGCCGGGCACGTCCAGCGCCGCGGAGCCGCGCGGCGCGCGGGGCGCCACCCGCGCCGTCCACACCAGCAGCAGCGCGCCCAGCGGCACATACGCCCAGAACAGGCCCTGCCACGGGAGGTACTCCAGGATCAGCGCCCCGCCGGTGTTGCCCAGGATGCCGCCCACCCCCACCGCCGCGCTCCAGCTCGCCACCGCCGCCGCGCGCCGCTCCGGGGCCGTGACCTGGAGCAGCAGCGACATCGTTGCGGGCATCATCAGCGCGGCACCCGCGCCCGAGACACCGCGCCCGGCCAGCAGCAGCGGCACCGACGGGGCGGCCGCGCACAGCGCCGTACCGCCGGTGAACAGCGCCAGCCCGGTCAGCAGCGCTCCCTTGCGGCCGAAGCGGTCGCCGAGCGCTCCGGCCGGGATCAGCAGCCCCGCGAAGACGATGACGTAGGTGTCGACGATCCACAGCAACTGGGCGGACGAAGGCCGCAGATCGCTCGCCGACAGCTGGGGGATGGCCAGATTGATCGCGGCCACCAGAGACTGCGCGACCAGCACGCAGGCGCACATCGCCAGGAGTACGGCGCGGTGGCCGCCGGGCGTGGCGGAGCGCGCCGCGGCGCCGGCGGTGGACGTGGACGAGGGGTGTAGGGACATGTCCCTGACGCTAGGGACGCGCTGACTTGCCTTCAAATGCAAAGTAGCTAAGGGATACTTGCGTCATGCGCATAGAACCTGTTGAGAGCGGCTCGCAGCCCTTCCGCGCCGACCTGAATCTGCTCATCGCCCTGGACGCGCTGCTCGCCGAGGAGAGCGTCACCGGCGCCGCCGACCGGCTGGGCCTGTCCGGCCCCGCGATGAGCCGCACCCTGGGCCGGATCCGCCGGGCCCTCGGCGACCCGGTGCTGGTGCGCGCCGGGCGCCACATGGTGCCCACGCCCCGCGCGCTCGCCCTGCGCGCCGACGTCAGCCGGGTGCTGGACGACGCGCGGGCCCTGTTCGCCGCGACGGCGCCCGCCGACCCCGCCGCCCTGACCCGCGCCTTCACCCTCTCCGCCCACGACAGCAACGTCGTGGCGTTCGGCGCCGGGCTGCTGGACCGGGCCGCGCGCACCGCCCCCGGGGTGACCCTGCGCTTCCTCGCCGAGGGCTCCGACTCGGTACCCCCGCTCCGGGACGGCAGCGTCGACCTGGAGATCGGCGTCATCGACCGCAACGAACCGGAGATCCGCGTCGAGCCGCTGGGGGAGGACCGCATGGTCGGCGTCGTCCGGCCCGGCCACCCGCTCCTGGACGGCCCCGTCACCGCGCACCGCTTCGCCGCCGCCGACCACCTCGTGGTCTCCCGGCGCGGCCGGCTCTCCGGCCCCGTGGACGACGCGCTCGCCGCCCGCGGGCTGCGCCGCCGCGTCATCGGCTCCGCGCCCACCATGGCCGCCGCCCTGTTCCTGCTGCCGCGCGGCGACGCCGTCGGACTGGCCGGCGAGCGCCTCGACGCCGCCGCCGTGGCCGCCCTGGGCCTGCGCACCTTCGAGGTCCCGCTGCCCCTGCCGCCGCTGCCCATGGCCATGGCCTGGCACCCCCGGCACGACGCGGACGGCGGCCACCGCTGGCTCCGCGCGCTGGTCAGGGACGTGGTGCGCGACACTTTCGCCCGCCCCACGCAATGAATCGCCGCCCACCGGCCGGTTCACGAAACGAACCGACGGCAGACCCGCAACAGTCGCGCCTTGTCCCCACTCGTGCCGGGACCGTACCGTCATAGCGTCCCTGCCAGGTCATACGCACCGCCCGAGGTCTCCATGCCGTCTCTGCGCACCGCTCTCCTCCAGAGCTCCGGTCACCCCGGCGACGTCGCCGCCGGTCTCAAGGTGCTGGACGAGGCGGCCGGACGGGCGGCGGCCGCGGGCGCCCGGCTGCTCGTCACCTCCGAGATGTTCCTCACCGGCTACGCGATCGGCGACGGCGTGCACCGGCTCGCCGAGCCCGCCGACGGGCCCTCCGCCGAGGCGGTCGCCGCGATCGCCACCCGCCACGGCGTCGGCGTGCTGTACGGCTACCCCGAGCGCGACGGCGAGGACGTCTTCAACGCCGCGCAGCTGATCGGCCCGGACGGGGAGCGCCTGGCCAACTACCGCAAGACCCACCTCTACGGCCCCTTCGAGCACAAGTGGTTCACCCCTGGGGACACCCCGGTGGCCCAGGCGGAGCTGGACGGCCTGCGGATCGGGATCATGATCTGCTACGACGTGGAGTTCCCGGAGAACGTCCGCGCCCACGCGCTCGCCGGCACCGACCTGCTGCTGGTGCCCACCGCCCAGATGCACCCCTTCCAGTTCGTCGCCGAATCGGTCGTGCCGGTGCGCGCCTTCGAGAACCAGATGTACATCGCGTACGTCAACCGCACCGGCCGCGAGCGGAGCTTCGACTTCGTCGGGCTGAGCTGTCTGGCGGGTCCCGACGGCGCCACCCGGGCCCGCGCCGGCCGCGGTGAGGAACTGGTCATCGGCGACGTCGACCCCGAGCTGCTGACCGCCTCCCGCACCGAGAACCCGTACCTGCACGACCGCCGGCCCGGCCTGTACGGCTCCCTGAGCTGACATCCGCGGCGCCGCCCCGGCGCCTTCTGGACCGACCGCCCCTTTCCCCTTCACCCCGCGCGGCCGTCACCGGCCCCGCCCCCCGAGGCCGCCCCCTGCCCTCGCCCCCGTGTGCCTTCGTCCCCCGTGCAAGGAGTCCGTACCCCATGACGTCCACGGTGCCCACCGCCGTCCACGACGAGCAGGACGAGCCGACCCCCGGCCTGCCGCCCATCACCATGTTCGGGCCGGACTTCCCGTACGCCTACGACGACTACCTGGCCCACCCCGCCGGCCTCGGCCAGGTCCCCGCGACCGAGCACGGCACCGAGGTCGCGGTGATCGGCGGCGGCCTGTCCGGCATCGTCGCCGCGTACGAGCTGATGAAGATGGGGCTCAAGCCCGTCGTCTACGAGGCCGACCAGATCGGCGGCCGGCTGCGCACCGTCGGCTTCGAGGGCTGCGATCCGTCGCTGACCGCGGAGATGGGGGCGATGCGGTTCCCGCCCAGCTCCACCGCCCTCCAGTACTACATCGACCTGGTGGACCTGGAGACCCGGCCGTTCCCCAACCCGCTGGCCCCGGAGACCCCGTCCACCGTCGTCGACCTCAAGGGCGAGTCGCACTACGCCGAGTCCATCGACGACCTGCCGCAGGTGTACCGCGACGTGATGGACGCCTGGAACGCCTGCCTGGAGGAGGGCGCGGACTTCTCCGACATGAACCGCGCCATGCGCGAACGCGATGTGCCGCGCATCCGCGAGATCTGGGCGAAGCTGGTGGAGAAGCTGGACAACCAGACCTTCTACGGCTACCTCTGCGACTCCGAGGCGTTCAAGTCCTTCCGGCACCGGGAGATCTTCGGCCAGGTCGGCTTCGGCACCGGTGGCTGGGACACCGACTTCCCCAACTCCATCCTGGAGATCCTGCGCGTCGTCTACACCGAGGCCGACGACCACCACCGCGGCATCGTCGGCGGCAGCCAGCAGCTGCCGCTGCGGCTGTGGGAGCGTGCGCCGGGCAAGATCGTCCACTGGCCGCAGGGCACCTCGCTGGCCACGCTGCACGTCGGCGGCGAGCCCCGGCCCGCCGTCACCCGGCTGCACCGCACCGCCGGCAACCGCATCACCGTCACCGACGCCTCCGGCGACATCCGCACCTACCAGGCGGCGATCTTCACCGCCCAGTCCTGGATGCTGCTGTCCAAGATCGAGTGCGACGACTCGCTGTTCCCCATCGACCACTGGACGGCGATCGAGCGCACCCACTACATGGAGTCCAGCAAGCTGTTCGTGCCGGTCGACAGGCCGTTCTGGCTCGACAAGGCCGTCGACGACAAGGGGGAGCCCACCGGGCGTGACGTCATGTCGATGACGCTCACCGACCGGATGACCCGCGGTACGTACCTCCTGGACGACGGCCCGGACCGGCCCGCCGTCATCTGCCTCTCGTACACCTGGTGCGACGACAGCCTCAAGTGGCTGCCGCTGTCCGCGAGCGAGCGGATGGAGGTCATGCTCAAGTCGCTGGGCGAGATCTATCCCAAGGTCGACATCCGCAAGCACATCATCGGCAACCCCGTCACGGTGTCGTGGGAGAACGAGCCGTACTTCATGGGCGCGTTCAAGGCGAACCTGCCCGGCCACTACCGCTACCAGCGGCGCCTGTTCACCCACTTCATGCAGGACCGGCTGCCCGACGACAAGCGCGGCATCTTCCTCGCCGGAGACGACATCTCCTGGACGGCGGGCTGGGCCGAGGGCGCCATCCAGACCGCGCTGAACGCCGTGTGGGGCGTCATGCACCACTTCGGTGGTGCGACGGACGCCACCAACCCCGGTCCCGGTGACGTGTACGACACGATCGCGCCGGTCGAGCTGCCAGAGGACTAGACGTCCTCGGGCCCATCAGACCCGGGCCGCTGCCCCAGCACCCCCCAAGTGCGGGGCAGCGGCCCGTCTCCACACGCGCCCGGTGAGCGGCGCTCAGCGCAGCGGCGTCAGCAGGAAGCGGCCGACCAGGCCGACACTGGCGTCGAGCCGCTCGGCGAACTCCTCGGCCAGGTCGGGAAGCCCGCGCAGCCCCCACAGGCCGCGGAACGCGGCCCACGCGGCGTCCCGCGCCCGCTCCAGGCTCCAGGACCCCACCACGTGGGTGAGCGGATCCGCCACGTCCAGGAGGTCGGGGCCCGGCATCAGCTCCTCCCGGATCCGCTCCTCCAGCAGCGTCAGCAGGTCGCCGACCCGGTCGAAGTCGCCTTCCAGCGAGGCCGGTTCGGCCTCCCGCGCCCGGCAGGTGTCGGCCAGGGCCAGCGCCAGGTCGTGCCCGATGTGCGCGTTGATCCCGGCCAGCGCGAACTGCAGCGGCCGCACCGCGGGATGGGCGCGCGAGGTGAACAGCGGCCGCCAGCAGGCGGGCGGCCGCCGCCCGGCCGCGGCCGCGTCCACCGCGGCCAGATAGCGCCCCGCGAACCGCACGTCCAGCTCCTCCGCCAGCCCCGGGTCCTGGAAGTACCCGGTGGTCAGGCGGTGGCCGACCTCCTCGGTGACGGACAGGTACACCTGGTTGAAGACCGCCACCCCGTCCCGTGGCGGCAGCGCGGCGCCGATCTCGCGCATCCGCGCCACCACATGGTCCACCGTGCGCGGAAGGGCCGGCTCGGATTGCGGGAGGATCTCCTCGGCCGAAGTCATGGCACTCAGCGTCCCAGCGGGACACCGCCCCGGCCCGCCGCGTGCCGCCGCTTCCCCGGAACGGGCTAACGAGGCCCTACGGGGCGGTCTTCTCGTCGTACGCGCTGGTGCCGGCGTCCAGCAGCGGCTCCTGCCGCTTGAGATGAGCCGGGGCGAGTGCGCGCAGCACGTGGTAGCCGGTGATGACGACGATCGTGCCGAGCGCGATCCCGCTCAGCTCGAAGTTGTCGCTGACCTTCAGGCCGACCCCGCCGACGCCGATGATGACGCCCGCCGCGACCGGCACGAGGTTCAGCGGATTGCGCAGGTCCACCTCGTTGTGCACCCAGATCTGCGCCCCGAGCAGCCCGATCATCCCGTACAGGATCACCGTGATGCCGCCGAGCACGCCGCCGGGTATCGCTGCGACCACCGCCCCGAACTTCGGGCACAGGCCGAAGAGCAGCGCGAAGCAGGCCGCGGCCCAGTAGGCGGCCGTGGAGTAGACGCGAGTGGCGGCCATGACGCCGATGTTCTCGGAGTACGTGGTGGTGGCCGGGCCGCCGACCGCCGTGGACAGGATGGTGGCCGCGCCGTCCGCCGCGATGGCGGTGCCCAGTTTGTCGTCCACCGGGTCGCCGACCATCTCGCCGACCGCCTTCACGTGCCCGGCGTTCTCGGCGATCAGCGCGATCACGACGGGCAGCGCGACCAGGACGGCCGACCACTCGAAGCTCGGCGCGTGCAGGGACGGCAGCCCGATCCAGTCCGCCTCGCCCACCGCCGACAGGTCCAGCCGCCAGTGGTCGACGGCCTCGGTGCCCCCGTTCACCGAGTGGATCTTGCCGAAGATCCGGTCCAGCGCCCAGGACAGCGCGTACCCGAAGACCAGGCCGAGGAAGATCGCGACACGGGACCAGAAACCCCGCAGGCACACCACGGCGAGCCCCGTGAAGAGCATCGTCAGCAGGGCGGTCCACTGATCCGACGGCCAGTACGTACGCGCGGTCACCGGCGCCAGGTTGAAGCCGATCAGCATGACGACGGCGCCCGTGACCACCGGCGGCATCGCCGCGTGGATGATCCTGGCGCCGAAGTGCCGCACCGCAAGGCCGCTGAGCAGCAGGACCCCGCCGACCACCAGGATGGCGCCGGTCACGGCCGCGCTGCCGCCGCCCTGCGCCCTGATCACGGCGGCCACCCCCACGAAGGAGAGGCTGCAGCCCAGGTAGCTGGGCACCCGGCCGCGGGTCGCCAGGAGGAACAGCATGGTCGCGACGCCCGACATCATGATGGCGAGATTCGGGTCGAGACCCATCAGAACGGGCGCGACGAAAGACGCCCCGAACATCGCCACGACGTGCTGCGCGCCCAGCCCCGCCGTCCGCGGCCACGACAGCCGCTCATCGGGTCTGACCACGGCTCCGGGGGCGGGGGTGCGCCCGTCACCGTGCAGGGTCCAGCGCACGCCCAGGCCCATGACTGCTCCACTTCTTCCAGGTGATGGGGGATCGGAGCAATGTTAGTGGCCGAAAACAGCGGTCCTTCCGGCGTCGTCCGCGATGGCTCCTGCGGCCCCGTACGTGATGCCCAGCAAGTCGTGCAGGGCCCGCCGCCCCTCCTCGGTCACCCGCAGCGCCCGCTGGCTGCCGATCCGGACGCACCAGCCGGCGTCCAGCGCGTGGCGGCAGAGCGCGGCCCCGGCCACCCCCGCCAGGTGCGGCCGGCGCTCCGTCCAGTCCAGGCAGTCGCGGGCCAGCGGCCTGCGGCCGCGCGGCGCGGTGGCCAGGTCCATGCCCAGGTCCCGGTACCAGGCCATGCCCGCGTCCGTCAGCGCGAACCCCGTGGCCCGCTGGAGCAGTCCGCGGTCCAGCATGGCGGTGGTGATCGCGGTGCCGAGCCGCCCGGCCAGATGGTCGTAGCAGGTACGGGCACGGGCCATGGCCTCGCTCGCGCCGGACGCCCGCAGCGTGCGAGGCGGCGGGGACGGCGCGGCATGCGCGGACAGGTCCTCGATGAGCTGCGCGACCCGCGGACCGGCCAGCCGGACGTAGCGGTGGCGGCCCTGCCGTTCCTGCGTCAGCAGACCGCCCTCGACGAGACGGCTGAGATGTTCGCTCGCCGTGGACGCGGCGACCCCGGCGTGCCGCGCGAGCTCACCGGCGGTCCACGCCCGCCCGTCCAGCAGGGCCAGGCAGAAGCGCGCCCGCGTCTCGTCGGCCAGCAGCCCTGCCAGCCTGGCCAGTTCCGGTCCTGTGTGCGGCTCGCGGTGCGTCATCCGACCATCATGCGCCCGCGGCGTTTCGGTGTCCGCCGAAATATCGGGGACGGCGGGGCGGGGAGGACACCGCAGAGGGATGCGGCCCGTCCCGGGCGCCGCGGCGGCTAACCCGTGTGCTCTCGCCGCGCGGGCTCGCCGCCTTGCCGCGCCGACGCGGCCGCGCCCCGCCCCCGCGCGGACGGGGCACCGCCGGCCAGCACGCCCGCGCCCGCCACCAGGCCCAGCGCCAGCGCCGTGACCAGGCCGAACGACACCGTCAACGAGGTCAGGTCGGCGACCGAGCCCATCGCGGCCGGGGCGATCAGCCCCGAGGTGTACGTGATCGTGGCGACGCCCGCGATCGACTGGCTCGGGGCCGGGCCGCTGCGGCCCGCCGCCGCGAAGGCGAGCGGGACGACGACGGCGATGCCCAGGCCGATCAGCCCGAAGCCCGCGATGGCGACCGCCGCGCCCGGGGCCGCCATCACCAGCACCCCGCCGGCCGTGGCGAGCGCCCCGCCGACGCGGACCGTACGCACCGGGCCGAACCGCTCCACGACCGCGTCACCCGCCAGCCGGGCCACGGCCATCGTGCAGGCGAAGGCGGTGGTGCAGGCTGCCGCGAGTCCGGGGGAGGAGCCCAGCGCGTCGCGCAGATACACCGCCGACCAGTCCAGGCTCGCGCCCTCCGCGAAGACCGCGCAGAAGCCGATCGCGCCGATGACCAGCGCCGAGCGCGGCGGGAGCGCGAAGCGGGGCGGCGGATGCTCCTCGGGGGCGCCGCGCACGTCCAGCACCCACCGGCAGGCGACGGCCCCGAGCACCACGAGCACCGCGGCCGCGACGCCCAGATGCAGCCGGCCGTCGGCCTCGGCGTGTGCGGCGACCGTGCCCGCCGCGGAGCCGACGAGGAGGCCGGCGCTCCACATCCCGTGCAGCCCGGACATGACGGACCGGCCGAGACGCTGCTCGATCTCCACCCCGAGGGCGTTCATCGCCACGTCCGACATCCCCGAGGTCGCGCCGTAGACGAACAGCGCTCCGCACAGCGCGACCTGCCCGGGGGCGACGGCGGGCAGCGCGAGCGACGCGCACCACAGCGCCAGCAGTCCGCGCAGCGCGGCACGCGCGCCGAAGCGGTGGCTGATCCGCCCGGCCAGGGGCATCGCGACGGAAGCGCCGATCGCGGGGAAGGCGAGGGCGACCCCGAGCTGTCCGGCGCCGATGTCCAGCCGCTCCTGGAGCCAGGGGATGCGGGTGGCGAAGTTTCCGGCGACGGCGCCGTGCACGGCGAACACGGCGGCGACCGCGAACCGGGCCCGCCGTACCTCTGACATGTGCGGCCCGGCCGCCGTGTCGCTGCTGCCCATGGTGCTTCCCACCCTCCCCGTTCGCCCGCCCCCTGCGCGCGGTGGAAACTATCAGGGACCCTGCCTGATGAATAGGGTCCCGGCAGCGGCGCGATCTGATGGAAGGATCCGGGCATGACCTCGACGCGCACAGCCCCGGTGGGCCGTACCGCCTCCCCGAGCACGGCGCGGGCCATCAACGACCGGCTCGCCCTCCGGCTCCTCCAGGAGCAAGGGGCGCTGACGGCCAGCCAGCTCAAGGCGCTGACCGGGCTGTCCCGGCCCACCGTCGCCGATCTGGTGGACCGGCTGCAGGACGCCGGGCTGATCGCGGTCGTCGGCGAGTCGGGCGCGGAGCGCCGCGGGCCGAACGCCCGGCTGTACGGGATCGTCGCCGCCCGCGCCCACCTCGCCGGGGTCGACGCCCGTACGGACAGCGTCGCCGTGTGCGTCACGGACCTGCTCGGCGACGTCCTGGCCGAGGCGGCGCTGTCCGTCGACCCGGACGCCGACCCCGCCCGCGCCGTGCGCGGCGCCGTCGACCTCCTGGCGCGTACGGTCGGGGACTCGGGCGCCGTACGGCTGCACACCGTCGCCGTAGGCGCGCCGGGACTGGTCGACCCGGCCACCGGGGAGCTGGTCTCCGCCACCGGGCGCCCCTCCTGGCACCAGCGGCTGGCGGCTGCCCTGCACGACCGGCTCGCGGTGCCGGTGCTCCTGGAGAACGAGGTCAACCTCGCCGCTCTCGCCGAGCAGCGCACCGGCGCCGCCCGCGACCGGGACACCTTCGTGCTGCTCTGGCTCGGGCACGGCATCGGCGCGGCCGTCGTCCTGGACGGAGCGCTGCGGCGCGGGGCGTCCGGCGGCACCGGCGAGATCGGCTTCCTGCCGGTCCCCGGCACCGGGCAGCTGCCGTCGGCGACCGACTGCGGGGGCGGCTTCCACGCCCTGGCGTCCGCCGCGGCCGTACGCCAACTGGCCCGCGAGCACGGCTTCGTGGATGAGGCGACCCAGGATGCGGCGGACGGTGCGGAAGCCGCGACGCGGGCGGCCGTACGGGCGGGCAGGCGCGGCGAACCGTTTCTGGACGCGCTCGCGGCCCGGATCGCGGTCGGCGCGGCCGCCGTGTGCGCCGTACTCGACCCCGGCTGCGTGGTCCTGGGTGGCGAGGTCGGCCGCGCCGGCGGCGCCGCGCTCGCCCATGAGGTCGAGCGGCACCTCGCGCGGATGTCGCCGCTGCGCACCGAGGTCCGGGCCGCGGCGGCGGGCGGCGGCGGTGTGCTGCGCGGCGCGGTCCTCACCGCGATGGACGCCGCCCAGGACGACCTCTTCGGCAGCGGCGACCGCTGAGTCGGCGCCGTCCATTCCCCGGACACCGGGTGAGACAAGCCACAGGGAACCCGTCTCCAGCCCCGTTGCGGCGCATGGCACACTGGGGGCGTACCAGTGACGTCAGCGCACTCCGGGGTCGGTGAAAATCCGAACCGGCGGTTACAGTCCGCGACCCGTCCGCAGCCAGCGGCCGGTTGACCAGGTGAAACTCCTGGACCGACGGTGAAAGTCCGGATGGGAGGCAGTGCGCGGCGGGCGAAGCACCGGTGCGCCGCCGGCCGGCGGCCGTCCCTTTCCGGGGCGTGCCCTGTCCGGTTTCCCGGCGTACGCGCGGTGTGGCGTTCCCGCTTCCTGTCGTACCGACAGCCCCGGAGTCCGTGCCAGAAGAGGCAGGAGGACCCGGTGGCCACCGCAGCCGAAACCCGCGCCATGCGCCGCGCCATCGCGCTCGCCGCCCACGGCCTCGGCCACACCAGCCCCAACCCCGTCGTCGGCTGCGTCATCCTCGACGCCGGCGGCGACCGCGCGGGCGAGGGCTGGCACCGCCGCGCGGGCGGCCCGCACGCCGAGGTCGAAGCCCTGCGCGCGGCCGGCGACCGGGCCCGCGGCGGCACCGCCGTCGTCACCCTCGAACCCTGCAACCACACCGGCCGCACCGGCCCCTGCTCTCAGGCGCTCATCGCCGCCGGCGTCGCCCGCGTCGTCTACGCCGTCGCCGACCCGAACCCCACCGCCACCGGCGGCGCCGCGGCCCTCCTGGCCGCCGGGATCGACGTCGAAGGCGGGGTGCTCGCGGACACCGCGGCCGCCGGCAACGAGGCGTGGCTGACCTCGGTCCTGCGCCACCGCCCCTTCGTCCTGTGGAAGTACGCCGCCACCCTCGACGGCCGCAGCGCCGCCGCGGACGGCACCAGCCGCTGGATCACCTCACCCGAGTCCCGCGCCGACGTGCACCGGCTGCGCGCCGAAGCGGACGCCGTCCTCGTCGGCTCCGGCACGGCCCGCACCGACGACCCGCACCTGGCGGTCCGGATCAGCGACGGCGAGACGGAGATCACCCAGCCGCTGCGCGTCGTCCTGGACACCGGCGGCACCGCCGTCGCACCGGGCGCGCGCGTCCTGGACGACGCGGCGCGCACCCTCATCGCCGTCGCACAGGACGCCGACACCGCCCATCTGGCCGGGACCGGCGCCGAGGTGCTGCGGCTGCCGCGCTCGGCCGACGGCCGCGGCCTGGACATCACCGCACTGCTGCGCGCGCTCTACGAGCGCGACGTCCGCTCCGTCCTGCTGGAGGGCGGACCGACCCTCGCCGGCGCCTTCCTGGCCGCCGGAGCCGTCGACAAGGTCGTCGGCTATCTCGCCCCGGTGCTCCTCGGCGACGGCCCCGCCGCGCTCGCCGGCGCCGGAATCACCACCATCACGCAGGCGTTGCGGCTCGACGTGACCGACACCGTCCGGCTCGGCCCGGACCTGCGGATCACCGCCGTACCCGCCCCGTCCGCCCTTCCGACCGACTCCGAGGAGAACTGACGTGTTCACGGGCATCGTTGAAGAACTGGGTGAAGTCGTCGCCATCGAGGACCTGGGCGACGCCTCCCGCTTCCGGCTGCGCGGCGAGCTGGTCACCCAGGACGCCAAACACGGCGACTCCATAGCGGTCAACGGCGTCTGTCTGACCGTCGTGGACACCGCGGACGGCGAGTTCACCGCCGACGTCATGGCCGAGACCCTGAAGCGCTCCAGCCTCGGCGCCCTCGTTCCGGGCTCCCGGGTCAACCTCGAGCGCCCGATGGAGCTCGGCGGCCGGCTCGGCGGCCACCTCGTCCAGGGGCACGTCGACGGCACCGGCGTCATCACCGAGCGCACCCCCGCCGAGCACTGGGAGATCGTCAGGATCTCGCTGCCGCCCGCCGTCGCCCGGTACGTCGTGGAAAAGGGCTCCATCACCGTCGACGGCATTAGCCTCACCGTCGTCGACGCGGCCGACGACCACTTCACCGTCAGCCTCATCCCGACCACGCTCGCCCTCACCACCCTCGGCATCAAGCAGGTCGGCGACCCGGTCAACCTCGAGGTCGACGTCATCGCCAAGTACGTGGAGCGGCTCATGGGGCGCGACACGCAGGACAAGAGCCACGCAGCAGCACACGAAGGAGGCCAGGCATGACCGTGCTGGACACGCTGCCGAACTGGACCGACGACCTGGCCCTGGACCCGATCGAGCGGGCCATCGCCGAGATCGCCGCGGGCCGTCCGGTGGTCGTCGTGGACGACGCGGACCGGGAGAACGAGGGCGACCTGATCGTGGCCGCCGAGAAGGTCACCCCCGAGATCGTCGCCTTCATGATGAGCGAGTGCCGCGGCCTGATCTGCGCCACGCTCGAAGGCCCCGACCTCGACCGGCTGGAACTGCCGCAGATGGTGCAGCACAACAGCGAGTCCATGCGCACGGCCTTCACCGTCTCCGTCGACGCCACCGCCGAGCACGGGGTGAGCACCGGCATCTCCGCCGCCGACCGGGCCACCACGCTGCGCCTGCTGGCCGACCCGGCAAGCGTCCCGGGCGACTTCGCGCGGCCCGGCCACATCTTCCCGCTGCGCGCCCGCCCCGGCGGCGTGCTGGTCCGCAACGGCCACACCGAGGCCGGAGTCGACCTGACCCGGCTGGCGGGGTTGCGCCCGGCCGCCGCGATCGTGGAGATCGCCGGTGAGGACGGGGTCATGCTGCGCCTGCCGCAGCTCGTCCCGTTCGCCCGCAAGCACGGCCTGGCGATCATCTCCATCGAGGACCTGGTCGCCTACCGCCGGTCCGCCGAGCCGACCGTGCGGCGCGAGGCCGAGACCCGGCTGCCCACCCGCTTCGGCGACTTCCGCGCCTACGGCTACCGCTCCACCGTCGACGGCGTCGAGCACATCGCCCTGGTCACGGGCGAACTCGGCGACGGCGAGGACGTCCTGGTCCGGGTCCACTCCGAGTGCCTGACCGGGGACATCTTCGGCTCCCTGCGCTGCGACTGCGGCCCCCAGCTGCACAGCGCCCTGGACCGGGTCAGCACCGAGGGCCGCGGCGTGGTGCTCTACCTGCGCGGACACGAGGGCCGGGGCATCGGGCTGCTGTCCAAGCTGCGCGCCTACGAACTCCAGGAGCTCGGCCGCGACACGCTGGACGCCAACCTGGAGCTGGGCCTGCCCGCCGACGCCCGCGACTACGCCGCCGGCGCCCAGATCCTCGCCGACCTCGGCGTCCGGTCCGTCCGGCTGATGACCAACAACCCCGACAAGACCTCCGCCCTGGTCCGGCACGGACTGCGGATCACCGGCCGGGAGCCGATGCCGGTCCAGGCCGGGGAGCACAATCTGCGCTATCTGCAGACGAAGCGGGATCGAATGGGGCATGACCTGCCCTGGCTGGAGTCCGGGCACACCGCCCCGGTCCCCGCCTGCGGCACCCGCTGAACCCACCGAGCAACAGAGCACGAGGAGAGACATGAGCGGCAAGGGCGCCCCCGAACTGACCGTGAAGAACTGCGGCGACCTGCGCGTGGCCGTGGTGGCCGCGCAGTGGCACGAGAAGGTGATGGACGGTCTCGTGGACGGCGCGCTGCGCGCGCTCCACGAGCTGGGCATCGACGAGCCGACGCTGCTGCGCGTCCCCGGCAGCTTCGAGCTTCCGGTGGTCGCCAAGGTGCTGGCCGGTCGCGGTTACGACGCGATCGTCGCGCTGGGCGTGGTCATCCGCGGCGGCACCCCGCACTTCGAGTACGTCTGCCAGGGCGTCACCCAGGGCCTCACCCAGGTCAGCATCGACACCGGCGTACCCGTCGGTTTCGGCGTCCTGACCTGCGACACCGAGGAGCAGGCCCTGGACCGGGCGGGCATTGAGGGCTCGACCGAGGACAAGGGGCACGAAGCGGTCACCGCCGCCGTCGCCACCGCCACCATCCTCCGTTCGGTGTCCGAGCCCTGGCGCTGACCCGGCCCGGGACGCAAGTAGGCTAGGGGGACCATGGCCAACAAGACATTCGAGGAGCTCTTCACCGAGCTCCAGCACAAGGCCGCCACCGGCGACCCCAGCAGCTCCCGCACCGCCGAGCTCGTGGGCAAGGGTGTGCACGCGATCGGCAAGAAGGTCGTAGAGGAGGCCGCCGAGGTGTGGATGGCCGCCGAGTACGAGGGCGCCGACCGCACGGCGGAGGAGATCTCCCAGCTGCTGTACCACCTTCAGGTGATGATGGTGGCCCGCGGGATCTCCCTCGACGACGTATACGCTCACCTCTGACCGGCTCCGCCGGCCAGGCCCGCCCAACACCCCGACGTACGAAGGAAAACGCCGTCATGCTGCGCATCGCCGTCCCCAACAAGGGTTCCCTGTCCGAGCCTGCGTCGGAGATGCTCCATGAGGCGGGCTACCGGCAGCGCAAGGACCGCAGGGAACTGGTCCTGGTCGACTCCGACAACGACGTGGAGTTCTTCTTCCTGCGGCCGCGCGACATCGCCGTGTACGTCGGCTCCGGCCGCCTCGACATCGGCATCACCGGCCGTGACCTGCTGCTGGACTCCGGTTCCCAGGCCGAGGAGATCATGCAGCTCGGCTTCGCCGGGTCCACCTTCCGCTACGCCACCCGCCCCGGCACCGCCAAGGACGTCCACGACCTCGGCGGCATGACCGTGGCCACCTCCTTCTCCGGACTGGTCGCCAAGCACCTCGCCGACCACGGCGTGGACGCCTCCGTGGTCCGGCTCGACGGCGCCGTCGAGACCGCCATCCAGCTGGGCGTCGCCGAGGTCATCGCCGATGTCGTGGAGACCGGCACCACCCTGCGCAACGCCGGCCTGGAGATCATCGGCGAGCCGATCCTGAAGTCCGAGGCCGTCGTCATCCGGCGCACCGGCGCCCCCGCCGACGACCCCAAGGTCCGGCAGTTCCTCCGCCGTATGCAGGGCGTCCTGGTCGCCCGCCGCTACGTGATGATGGACTACGACATCCGCGTCGAGCAGGTGGAGGCCGCCGTCGCGCTCACCCCGGGGCTGGAGTCGCCGACCGTCTCCCCGCTGCACCACGAGGGCTGGGTCGCGGTCCGCTCCATGGTGCCCGCCAAGGATGCCCAGCGGATCATGGACGAGCTGTACGAGCTCGGCGCCCGGGCGATCCTCACCACCGGCATCCACGCCTGCCGCCTCTGACCGACCCACCTCGACCTCCACCGACACCGACCGAGAGCCGAACGCCGTGTCCGCCCCCGTGCCGCTGCCCGACCTGCCGGTCACCTTCCGGCCGACCCGTACCCGGGCCGTCCTGCTGACCGTCGGCGGCGCGCTGTTCGCCGTCCTCACCGCGATCGCGCTGCTGCTGGCCCGGCTGGGCGCGGCGGAGAGGCTCACGTTCATCCTCACCGGGGCGCTGTTCTTCGGTGTCACGCTGCTGTTCAGCAGGCCCCGGGTGGTCGCCGACCGGGACGGCGTCACGGTCGTCAACCTGACCACCCGGCGCCGGCTGGCCTGGCCGGAGGTGCTCCGCGTCAACCTGCGCTCCGGTGACCCCTGGGTGTTTCTGGACCTGGCCGACGGCACCAGCCTGCCCGCCATGGGCATCCAGCCCGGCATCGCCAAGCAGCGCGCGATCCGCGACGCCAAGGCGCTGCGCGCGCTCGCCGAGGAGTACGGCACCTCTTCGCGCCGCTGATCGTCGTGATTACCCTGTTCCCCAGGGCGCGCCACGCGCCCCGCCCCTCACCCGGGCCCCTGCCACCTTAAGGAGTGACTCCCTCCAGCGATGGACGGATCGTCCTGTAGTACCTGCGCCGCCCCTCGTCACAGACGCAAGGCGGCGGCATGAGCGCCACGAACTCCCTGCTGCTGCTCATGGCGGCACTCGTTCTCATCCTGGCCAACGGCTTCTTCGTCGCCGCCGAGTTCGGCCTGGTCACCGTCGAGCGCGCGGACGCCGAGCGGGCCGCCGCCGAGGGCGACCGCCGGGCCCGCACCGTCTCCCGCGCCCTGCGTGAGCTGTCCTTCCAGCTCTCCGGCACCCAACTGGGCATCACGATCACATCCTTGATCGTCGGCATGCTCGCCGAGCCCGCGCTCGGCCATCTGCTGAGGGCCCCGCTGACCGCCACCGGACTGCCGCACGGCGCGGTCCCCGGCGTCGCCGTGGTCGTGGGCATGCTGGTGGCCTCCGCCGTCCAGATGGTCATCGGCGAACTCGTGCCGAAGAACTGGGCCGTCTCCCGGCCGATGCAGGTCGCCCGCTTCGTGGCCGGCCCGCAGGACGCGTTCTCGCGCTTCTTCCGGCCGCTGATCGCCCTGCTCAACACCGTCGCCAACCGGCTGGTGCGGGCGCTGGGCGTGGAGCCGACCGAGGAGCTGGCCTCCGCCCGCACCCCCGGCGAACTGGTCTCCCTCGCCCGCCACTCGGCCCAGGCCGGCGCCATCGAGCAGGACACCGCGGACCTGTTCGTCCGCACCCTGTCGCTGGGCGAGCTGACCGCCCAGCACGTGATGACCCCGCGGGTGCGCGTCAGCGCCCTGCAGTCCACCGCGACCGCGCAGGACGTACTCAACCTCACCCGCGCCACCGGCCTGTCCCGGTTCCCCGTCTACCGCGAGCGGCTGGACGAGGTGGTCGGCATGGTGCACCTGAAGGACGCGCTCGCGGTGCCCGCGGCCGAGCGGCTGCGTACCCCGGTCGGGCGCGTCGCCCGTCCCCCGCTGCTGATCCCCGAGACGCTGCCGGTCCAGCCGCTGCTGGAGCAACTGCGCAGCGAGCAGCCCATAGCCGTCATCGTCGACGAGTACGGCGGTACGGCGGGAGTGGTCACCCTGGAGGACATCGTCGAGGAACTCGTCGGCGAGGTCCGGGACGAGCACGACGACGAGGCCGCCCACAGCCCCGACCTCACCCCGCTGCCGACCGAGGACGGCCGCGCCGCCTGGGACGCCGACGGCAGCTGCCGGGTGGACACCCTGCGGCACATCGGGCTCGAGGTCCCCGACGGCCCGTACGAGACCGTGGCCGGGCTCGTCGCCGACCTGCTGGCCCGGATCCCGGTGCCCGGCGACACCGCCGAGCTGCCCGGCTGGAAGCTGTCCGTCCGGCAGGTCGGCCACCATCGCGCGGAACGGGTGCGGATCGTCCGCGCCGCCACCGCCCCGGTACCGGTGGGAGCGGACCGATGACGATGACCGCACTGCAACTGCTCTTCGCCGTGGCCCTGGTGCTGGCCAACGGCTTCTTCGTCGGCGCCGAGTTCGCCCTGGTCTCCGTGCGCCGCAGCCAGATCGAGCCGCACGCCGCCGCGGGCTCCCACCGGGCCCGTACGGTCCTGAGCGGCCTTGAGAACCTGCCGCAGATGATGGCGGCGGCCCAGTTCGGCATCACCGTCTGCTCGCTGACCCTGGGCGCGGTCGCCGAACCCACCGTCGCCCAGCTGCTGGAGCCGGCGTTCCACTCGATCCACCTGCCCGAGCAGCTGATCCACCCGCTCGGCTACGCCATCGCACTCGCCGCCGTGGTCTGCCTGCACCTGGTCATCGGCGAGATGGTGCCGAAGAACCTGGCCATGGCGGCCCCGGAGAAGACCGCCCTGTGGCTCGCGCCCGGCCTGGTCGCCTTCGCCCGCCTCTGCCGCCCGGTGACCGTCGGACTCGGCGCCTGCGCGCGGTGGGTGCTGCGGCTGTTCCGGGTCGAGCCCAAGGACGAGGTCGAGGCGGTCTTCACCAGCGAGCAGCTCACCCACCTGGTGGCGGACTCCCGGCAGGCCGGACTGCTCGACCCCGGCGAGCACGAGCGGCTCGCGGACGCCCTGGAACTGGGCAGCCGCCCGGTCACGGACGTCCTGCTGGACCCGGCGGGCCTGGTCACCGTCGACCCGTCCGTGACCCCCCGCCGGATCGAGGAGCTGACGGTGCGCACCGGCTACTCCCGCTTCCCGATACGCGGCCCCGGCGGCGGCTTCATGGGCTACCTCCACGTCAAGGACGTCCTGGACCTGGAGGACCCGGAGCGCGCCGTGCCGCAGCACGTCTGGCGCCCGATCGAGACGCTGCGCGCCGAACTCCCCCTGGACGACGCCCTGACCGTGATGCGCCGCGCCGCGTCCCACCTGGCCGCCGTCACGGACGCGTCGGGGAGGGTGCTGGGGCTGGTGGCGCTGGAGGACGTCTTGGAGATGCTGGTCGGCGAGGTCCGCGATCCGGCGCACCGGCTGCCGGTGCGGCCGCGCGTGGCCGCCGCGACCGAGGACGCCCAGGAGGCGGTCCCGGTGCCGTAGCCTGCCGCAGGCGTCACGCGAACGGCGGGTCCTGCGGGCCGCGGTCCATCGGGCCGCGGCCCGACAGCACCTCCCCGTACGCCTGCATCAGATCCGGCAGCCGCAGCGTCGCGAGGTCGTCGCGGCCCGGCGTGCCGTTCCACCCCGACAGCCGCAGGTCGCGGTAGGCGCAGCTCTTCTCGTACAGCGTGCGCAGGAAGCGGCCGTTGCCCAGCTCGTCTATCCAGCCCTGGTCCACCACGTGCCCGCTGATGCTGCGCAGTTCCTCCACGGACTCCTCGTCCCAGCGGTCCCCGTTCTCGGCGGCCAGCACCTCGCCGATGGCGGTCAGCTCCAGCGGGCGGTAGCTGGGGAAGTCCACCCGGGTGGTGAACCGGGAGCCGAGCCCGGGGTTGGCGGCCAGGAGGCGGTCCATGCCCTCGGGGTAGCCCGCCAGGATCACCACGAGCCGGTCGCGGTTGTCCTCGGCCCGCTTGAGCAGCACCTGGAGCGCCTCGTCCCCGTACGCGTCGCCCTTGCTGTAGCCGGAGTTGGACAGGCTGTACGCCTCGTCCACGAAGAGCACCCCGCCCAGCGCGGAGTCGATCAGCTCGTTCGCCTTGACCGCGGTCTGGCCCAGGTACTCGCCGACCAGGTCGGCCCGGCCCGCCTCCACCAGATGGTCGCCGCCGAGCAGCCCGAGGGCGTAGAACACCCGGCCGAGGATGCGGGCGACCGTGGTCTTGCCGGTGCCGGAGGGGCCGGAGAAGACGAAGTGCCGCTTGGGCGGCTGAACCGGCAGGCCCTGCCCGGCGCGCAGCCGCGCCATGTTCAACTGCGCGGACAGCGCCCGCACCTGCCGCTTCACCGGCTCCAGGCCGACCATGCGCTCCAGCTGCTGGAGCGCCGCGCGCAGCAGTTCGGGGTCGGAGGGGCCGGGCTCGGCGGGGTCGGCGGCCTTCTGCCGCCGCCCGCCGGCGGCGCCGCCGGCGCCTGAGGTGCCGAGGCGCGCCGGGCCGCCGAGGGGGCGCGGCTCGCGTCCGTCACCGGTGTCCGGCGGCATCGGCGGCGGGTCGGGGTCGGTCACCGGCGGGCCGGTGCTCTCCCGGCTGTCGGAGGCGTCCTGGCCGACGCCGGTGGTGGACGGGACGGCCGCCAGATCCGCCGTCTCGTCCAGGCCGTCGCCTTCCGCGATGGCCGCCAGCCGGGCCGCGGTGTCCATGAACGCCGCGTCGATGCGGTGCACCGCGCGGTACAGGGGGAGGGCGGCGGCCGTGCGCCCGGTGCCCTCGTGGGCGCGCGCCAGCCAATAGCGCAGCTCCTTGCGCTGCGGCTGCTCGCTGCGGCAGCGCATCAGCGCCGCGGCCAGCAGCGGTTCCGCCTGGCTGAACATCTCCAGCCGCACCCGCGCCATGCCGCCGAACAGCCCGGCCTCGATGCCCAGCAGGGGATCGTCCAGCAGCGGCTCGGTGTGCCGCACCAGCTGCTCCCAGTCCTTGACCAGATAGGCGCGGCAGGCATGCAGGAAGCGCGCCTGCGGATCGGCCTCCACCGGCGGGCAGCCCGCCAGGGCGCGGTCCAGCTCGGGTACGTGGCGGCCGTCGAGCCAGTGCGAGGCGTGCGCGAGCAGCAGGTCGCGGCCGCTCTCCAGCACCGGCTGCACCCACCAGCCCAGCCAGTACCAGGAGTTGAGGGTGCGTCGGTGGCGGGCGCGCTGCTCCCCGAACCGGTCCCGGTGGCGGTACATGCGCAGCAGCGCGGTGCCGGTGTCGGCGCGGAGCGCGTGCAGCCCCAGCCAGGCGTCGGCCATCCCCGGGTCGTGCCGCGCCGCGGTCCGGAACTCGTCCTCGGCCTGCGCGTAGGCGCCCATGGTGTAGGCGTCGACGCCGCGCAGCCAGGCGAGGTCGGCCGGGGCGTGTGAGCCCTGCGTGCCGAAGTCCATCACGTCCCCCACAAACCGTGCCCCGTGGTGAGCCGCCGGGCGAGTGCCTGGCCGCCTTCCTGCCCAACCGCCGTGCCGTGGCCGGGGATTGGCCAGTGTGCCAGTGCCTCCGCCGGAACAGGACCTGTCGGCTGCACCGATTCGCATCGTACCTGCGCAGGCGGCATGGGCCGAGGGTGCGGTACGCCGTTCATGCCAGGTGGGGCGAGGGAGCGGCCCCGGGCGGCAGGAGGGAGCTCTGCGCTGATGGTGACCCAGGGTGAAGGGAAAAGGAGGAGGAAATGCGCGAATCACTCGTGGTGGACAGGACGAAGCCCCCGGTCACGGGGGAACAACCGGGGGCTTCGCGTTGCCGGGCGACTCGTACGAGCCGCACATTGAGAACGTAAGACCTGTATGGCCCCCAGGTCAAGCCGAGTTGGGGCACTCGTAGCGCCTTGGACGGGCCGCCGGCTCCGCGGACCGCCCGCCGCTACGGACAGTCACGCCGGGGGGATCCCGGTGGTCGCCGCGGGCCCCGGCAGCAGCGCGTACCCCGCCGGACCCCGCCGTACCAGCGTGTCGGCGAACGGCCGCGAGGGGTCGGAGACGAAATGGGCCCGCTCCGCCGGCCGCCAGTCGTCCCAGAACGCGGACAGCCCGGGACCGTCGCGCAGCTGCCCCCGGGACCAGGCGGTGCGGTCGGGGACGTCCATCCACAGGAGCCGGGCCAGGTACGGGCGCACCGCGCGGCGGCCGCTGCCCACGCCCTCGATCAGCACCACGGGCGCGGGCGGCAGCGCGCGCGGCCGGTCCGCGAAGCGCCGCCCCACCCAGTCGTAGGGCGCGTACCGCGCGGTGGTGCCGCGCGCGAGCGGCTGGAGGATCTGCACGCGCAGCCGGTCCGTCCAGGCGAACAGCTCGTCATGGGTGGCGAGGTCGTCCGTGTGAACCACCGGCGCGCCGCCGAGCTCGGCGGCCAGCCGGGCGGCGAAGGTGGACTTGCCCGACCCCGCGTGCCCGTCGACGGCCACCAGCCGGACCGGCCCGCAGGACGGGGGTGCGGCCATCAGGTGCCGGGCGAACGAGGAGAGCGTGTCCATCGGCTCCACCCTAGGTCAGCGGGCTGGAACCGCCAGTGGTCCCTACCAATATTGGTGACGCGGCGCGAGGGGAATCACTGGCCTGTGACCGCTCACAACGGCGATAGTTGTGCACCTGCCGCGCACCCGCCCACTGGCCCGAGACTGGGGGATCCCGTCATGACCGGAAACGGAAGCAGGCCGACTCCACGGCGCACCGTCATCGCCGCCGCCCTCGGCACGGCGGCGGGACTGACCGCGGCCGCCCCGGCCGCCGCACTGCCGGCCGGCCGCGCGACGACCACCGGCTGCGTCGACCACCACGCCTGGAGCCGCCACGGCGACTGGTGCGGCGGCACCGCCCAGGGCGTGCGGGTGATCGCCGGCGCGTGCCCCGGCGTGGTGCTGTCCCACCCGGCGGGCACCACCGAGTACACCGACCCGCACACGGGCACCACCGCCGCCTGGGACTACGCGACCTGGACCTCCCCGGTCGTGCGGCCCGCCGTGCCCGCGACCGAGGCCGTCGTCGCCTGGAACGCCCACACCCCCGCGGGCACCTGGCTGCAGATCGAACTCCAGGCCACCTACACCGACGGCGCCACGTCCCCCTGGTACGTCATGGGCCGCTGGGCGTCCGGCGACGCCGACATCCGGCGTACCTCCGTCGACGGCCAGACGGACGGCAGGAGTTCGGTGTGGACCGACACCCTCTCCGTCGACGACCCCGCCGAGGGCCTGCGGCTGGCCGCGTACCAGGTGCGGCTCACCCTCCACCGCGCGCCGGGCTGCGCGCTCACCCCGACGGTGTGGCGGCTGGGCGTCATGGCCTCCGACGTCCCCGACCGCTTCGAGGTGCCGCCCTCCGTCCCCGGACTCCCCGGCGGCCGGGAGCTGGCGGTGCCGTGCTACTCGCAGAACACCCACATCGGGCAGTACCCGGAGTACGACAACGGGGGCGAGGCGTGGTGCAGCCCCACCAGCTCGCAGATGATCGTCGAGTACTGGGGCCGCGGACCCACCGCCGGGGAGCTGGCCTGGGTCGACCCCGAGTACGACGACCCCCAGGTCTGCCATGCCGCCCGCTTCACCTACGACTACCAGTACGAGGGCTGCGGCAACTGGCCCTTCAACGCCGCCTACGCCGCCACGTACCGCGACCTGCGCGGCGTGGTGACCCGGCTGGACGGCCTGAGCGGCGCCGAGCGGCTGGTCGCCGCCGGCATCCCGCTGATCACCTCGCAGTCCTTCGTCAAGTCCGAACTCGACGGGGCGGGTTACGGCACCGCGGGCCATCTGATGACTGTGATCGGCTTCACCGCGGAAGGCGATGTGATCGCCAACGACCCGGCCGGACCGTCCAACGCGACGGTACGGCGCGTCTACAAGCGCCGCCAGTTCGAGAACATCTGGCTGCGCACCAAGCGCTACAACGACACCGGCAAGGTCGTCTCCGGTACCGGAGGAGTTTGCTATCTGTATTTTCCGGCGCGGCTGAACGCGTCGCAGAAGCGGGCGCTGGCCTCCGTCGGAGTCTGCTGATCGAGCGGCGGAAACGCGGTACGTTACGTAACCGCGGGTTGTCGTTTCGTAACCCCTGGCCGAATGCGGACCGTTGATTTCCGTTTGCTTCTTCCCATCGAACGGACGATCAGTAGTGTCGGCTCGGCACCGGTGAGACAGGAGCCGGACCGAGTGTTCGACGAGTTGGAGATGCTGACTGATGGAGAACAAGGCGGCGCGGCCCATTGATCCGGACCAGCCGGTTGCCCTCGCGGACGTCGCCGTGCTCCACTTCCCCGAGGGGGCGGGCGGCGACGGCTCGGGCGGGAGTCCGGTGGGCTCCGGAGTATTCGCAGGCGTAGGACGGGAGATATGACCTCGGGCACAGCCGGCAGAGACGGAAGACAGGCTGCCGACGACGGATCGCTGCGGCGGTTCGCGGCCGTCTGGAGCCGCGCCGTCTTCCCCGCCACCGCGACCTCGATGACGCGGGACGAGTTCGAGGAGTTCCTGCTCCCGCTGGCCCGCCGGCTCCAGACGGCGCTGCGCGCCCCGTCCTTCGACACCCAGGCCGCCTACGAGGCCGGCGCCGCCCTGGTGGACGCGCAGTGCACCGACCCCGACGCGCTGCCGCAGATCCTCGGCACGATCGACACCTGCCTCGTGCCGTACTGCGCCCCCGACCTTCCGCTGCCGCCGGAGGAGGCGCGCGCCCGCTGCACCAGGCTCCAGCACGCCCTGGCCGCCGGATTCGTCCGCCAGCTGCGCGAGCGGACCCGCAGCGAGCAGGAGGCCATCTCCCAGGCCGCGCTCGCGGCCGCCACCGAGGCGGAGGTGGCGCTGCACGCCAGCGAGGCGAGGTTCCAGGCGGTGTTCGAAGGGGCGTCCATCGGCGTCTCGATCGCCGACCTCGAGGGCCGGGTGCTGGTCGTCAACGACGCGGTGGCCCAGATGTTCGGCGGCCGGGAGTACTTCCAGACCAGCCGCAACGTCCTGAACTGGATGCGCCGCGAGGACGCGCCCGGCGTGCTGGACCTCTACCACGAACTGGTCTCCGGCAAGCGCGACTTCTACCGCATAGTGAAGCCCCACGAGCATCCTGACGGCAGCGTCATGTGGGTCAACCTGACGGTCTGCCTGCTGCGTGACTCCACTGGCCAGCCGCAGTACCAGCTCGCGCTGCTCGAGGACATCACCGAGCAGCGGCTGCTGGAGGAGCGGCTGCGGTACGAGGCCACCCACGACGAGCTCACCGGGCTGCCCAACCGCACCCTGTTCCTCGAACGCCTCGACGAGGCGCTGGAAGAGGGCGCCGAGACCAAGCGGTTCGGCGTCTGCTACCTGGACCTGGACGGCTTCAAGACCGTCAACGACAGCCTCGGCCACGCAGTCGGCGACCAGCTGCTGATCGCCGTCGCCGAACGGCTGGCGGCCTGCGCGACCTCCCCCGGCGAGATGGTGGCGCGGGCCGGCGGCGACGAGTTCGCGGCCCTCATCGCGGGACCCGACGCCGCCGCCGACACCGCCACCCTCGCCCACCGGATGCTCACCGCGCTCGCCGAGCCCGTCACCGTGGACGGCCGTGAACTGCTGGTACGGGCCAGCATCGGCGTCGTCGAGGGACGCGCGGGCGAGATCGGCCGGGCGGAGGTCATGCGCAGCGCCGACATCACCATGTACCGGGCCAAGGCCGCGGGCGGCAACCGCTCCGTGCTCGCCGACGCCGACTCCAACGCCCGCGTCATCGCCCGCCACAGCCTCACCAACCGGCTGCCGTCGGCGCTGGAGAACGGCGAGTTCTTCATCGAGTACCAGCCCCTGGTCCGGCTCTCCGACGGCAGCGTGCGCGGCGCGGAGGCACTGGTGCGCTGGCTCCATCCGGTCCACGGCGTCCTGGGCCCCGACCAGTTCATCCCACTGGCCGAGAGCACCGGGCTGATCGTGCCGCTGGGTCACTGGGTACTGGAAGAGGCCGCCCGGCAGGCCCGCGCCTGGCGGGAGAACACCGACGGCCTCTGCGGCGGGGACCAACTGCGGGTCAACGTCAACCTCTCCCCGCTGCAGCTGGCCCACAAGACCCTGGTCGCCGACACCGTGGCCGTCCTGAAGGACGCGGGCCTGTGCCCCACCGCACTGTGCCTGGAGGTCACCGAGTCCGACCTGATCGGCGCCGACGAGGACGCGCTGCGGCCGCTGCGCCAGCTCTCCGAACTGGGCGTCGACATCGCCCTGGACGACTTCGGCACCGGCTACTCCAACCTCGCCTACCTGCGCCGGTTGCCGGTCAGCACGCTCAAGCTGGACCGCTCCTTCACCCGGGGCATGCAGCGCGCGCCCGCCGACCCCGTCGACGTCAAGATCGTCGAAGGCATCGTCTCGCTCGCCCACACGCTCGACCTGGCCGTGACGGTGGAGGGCGTCGAGACCGGGGTGCAGGCCGAGCACCTGCGGATGCTGGGCTGCGACACGGCCCAGGGCTGGTACTACGCCCGCCCCGGGCCGCCGGAACGCCTGCACACCCTGGCGCTCGCCGACGCCAGCTAGCGGCCTGCCTCTGAACGTCGACGTCGACGGAGGAGGTCACGTGAGGGTGTCCACGACGTAGGCGGCGGCCTCGGCGATGACGGCCTCGTCGTACTTCGAGTCGGCGGTGGACTTGCTCGACATGATCGCGACGACCAGCGGTGCGGAGCCCGGGGGCCACACGACGCCGATGTCGTTGAGCGTGCCGTAGTCCCCGGTGCCGGTCTTGTCGGCCACGCGCCACCCCCGCGGCATGCCGGCCCGGATGCGCCGGGTCCCGGTGACGCTGCGTTCCAGCAGGTCGCGGAGGAAGGCACGCTTGCCGGCCGGCAGGGCGTCCCCCAGCACGATCCGCTGGTAGTCCACGCCGATCGCCCGCGGTGTGGTCGTATCGCGCGGGTCGCCGGGCCTGGCCTCCGTGATGGCGGGCTCGATCCGGTCCATCCGCGTGACGTCGTCGCCGAGGCCGCGCAAGTACGCCGTCAGCTCGGCCGGGCCGCCGAGGTCGCGGAGCAGCAGGTTGCCCGCCGTACCGTCACTGAAGCGGACCGCGGCATCGCACAGGTCGCGGATCGTCATGCCCGTGGCCACGTGCCGCCGGGTGATGGCGGAGCTCTTCATCAGGTCGGCTTCGGTGTAGGTGACGACGGTGTCCAGATGCGCCATGGGGTTGCGGTGCAGGACGCCCGCTGCCGCGAGGCCCTTGAACGTCGAGCAGAACGCGAACCGCTCGTCCGCCCGGTGGGCGATGGTCGCACCGGAGCCGGTCGCGACGGCGTAGACGCCCAGGCGTGCGTCGAACTTCCGCTCAAGGCCGAGCAGGTGGTCGTGCCGCTGAGGCGGTCGGGTGGGGGAGTGCGACGTGGTCGTCGCGGCTGGGGCGGCGGGCTGCGTCGTGCTGCACCCCGCCAGCGGCAGCAGTGCGAACGCCTTGAGCAGGGTGCGGCGAGTGGTCGGTCGTGCCGTGGCCATCGTCCCTCCGTTGATCGACTACGGGAGGAACGAGCCTCGCAGGGACGTCAGATGCCGTCCAAGACAGAAACCGCCGGATCGATGCCGATCCGGCATTTAGAGTGGTCGCGTGGACGTCATCGCGGCCTGCAAGGCATTCGTCGCCGTGAGCGGGCACGGCAGCTTCACCGTCGGCGCGGCGGCGGCGCGCATCCCCCAGTCCGTCGCGAGCCGGCGCATCGCGGCCCTGGAGAAACACTTCGGGGCCCGGCTCCTCACCCGGTCCTCGCGGAGCGTCACGCTGACCCTGTTCGGCCGGGAGATGCTGCCGTCGGCCCGGCGGCTCGTCGAACTGGCCGAGGCGATGGAGCACGACGCCGAACAGGCCAGGCTGCGCCCGTTCCGGCTGGCCGTGCCGGAGGTCTGCGGTCCCCGCCCGCTGGCCCGGCTCGTCGCCGAGGCCCGGGCCCACGACCTGAACCTCGACCCGCGCCCGGCCGGACCGGACCGGCGCGCCGAACTCGCCCGCACGCTGGAGGTGCGCGCGGCCGTCGTCGCCGTGCCGCCAGACGACGGCGCCTGGCGGGTGCCGTTGGGCCTCGCCGGCCACGCCGACCCCGGCGACGTGCCGGCGATCTACGTGGAGACGCTGCGCGCGGGCCGTGCCGAGCGGGACGTCCGCCGACGCCGGGTGCTGATCCAGGCGGAGGACGACGTGCCACACGTCCGGGACCGCATCCGGCGGCTCGGGCACGCCGTGGGGCTGCAACCCGCCCAGGTCGTCGTGACGAGTTCGCTGGTCGCGGCGACGGCCGAGGTACTGGCCTCGACCGACCTGCTGCTCAGCTCGCACGGCCAGGCCGACGAGTTGGGCCTGCACTGGCGGCCGATCGGCGAGCTGGACGCGGCGCGCGGCTACGACGTCACGGCCCGGTCGCGGGACGACGGCAGGCGGGTCCGGTCGCTGCCGCCAGCGCTGATCGGGCGCTGCCTCGGCGTGCCGGAGGGGGAACCGGACGGGGTGCCGGAGGGGGAACCGGACGGGGTGCCGGACGGGGAACCGCGATGGGCGTGACCAAGGTGCTGCGCGACGCCCGACAGGCCCTCGACGACGCCGGCCTGCGCGGCTCGTTCCTCATCCGCGACCTCGACACCGGCGACGAAGTGGGCATCGACGCCGACGTCGAGTACCCGGTCGCGTCACTGGTGAAGGTGCCGCTCGCGGTCGCCACCCTGGAACGCGTCGCGCGCGGCGAACTCGACCCGGCCACTCCGATCCCCGTGCCACCCGGCCGCAGCACGGTCCCCGGCCCGATCGGCCTGAGCAAGTTCCGCCACCCCGCCACGATCGCGCTGGAGGACCTGCTCTACCTCAGCACCTCGATGAGCGACAGCGTCGCGGCCGACACCCTGTTCGGCCTCACCCCGCCCTCCGCCGTCGCTGCCGAGCTGCGGCGGCTCGGCCACGACGGCATCGCCGTCCGCCACCTCATGGCGGACCTGGTCGACACCCCGGCCGAGCGGTTCCCGCGGGCCGAGGCCCACCTCGCCCACTCCCTCGCCATCACCGCCGGGACGGCGGGCCACGGCCACCCCGTGCCCCAGCTCGACATCAGCCGCGCGAACGCCGGGTCCGCCCGCGCGTACGCGGACCTGCTGCACGGCCTGTGGCGGCCGACGACCATCCAGCCGACCGTCGCCGCCCAGGTGCGCGAGCTGATGGGCGACAACATCGTGCGGCACCGGTTGGCACCGGACTTCATGTCCGACTCGTCGCGGTGGTCGTCCAAGACCGGCACGCTGCTCAATCTGCGGCACGAGGTGGGCGTGGTCGAGCACGACGACGGGCAGACGTTCGCCGTCGCCGCCCTCACCGAGTCCCGCGTGCCCGCCGCCGTGCAGCCCGGCGCGGAGGCGCTGATGGCGCACGTCGCCCGGACGCTGCGGGACGCGGTGCGGATGTGGTGAGCCGGTCACGCTGCCTTGGCCGGGTATGCGGTCCACTGACGGATCGGTGCGTCGGGGACGGAGTCGGTCTTCGGTTCAGCGTGGTTGTCGCGCCAGGAGGTCGGGATCCGGCCATTGTCGGTGAACGGCTAGTTCGGCAGGGACCGTGTCGATGCGGGCGCGCTGACTAGCCTGTCGGCCATGGACCTTGGTCTCATGGGGCGACGTGCATTGGTGACGGCGAGCAGCGGGGGGATCGGCGCGCAGGTGGTGCGGCGCTTGGTCGATGAAGGATGTGCGGTGCTCGTACACGGCCGCGACCCGGTGCGCACGAGCGAGGTCGCGCAACAGCTGCGCGCCGCCGGCGGGACGGTCGACATCGTGCTGGGTGACCTGGCCGACGCGGATGACGCCGGGAAGGTCGCCAAGCAAGCCCACGCGTGGGGTGTGGAGGTGTTGGTCAACAACGCAGGTCCGTTCGTCGAGCACGATTGGGAGACCGCGGAGCCGTCGACGTGGCTCGAGGCGATGAACGGCAACGTCGTTTCGGCGGTACGGATGATTCGTGCACTGGTGCCGCCGATGCGCGAGCGCGGCTGGGGCCGAGTCATCAACGTGGGCAGCCGGGCAGCGACAACTCCACTGCCGAACATGGTCGACTACTCGGCGGCGAAGGCGGCGGTGGTCAACATGACCACCAGCCTGGCCCAACACCTCGCCGGATCCGGGATCACCGCGAACACCGTAAGCCCCGGAGTGATCGTCACCGACGGAATGCGGCGCATGTTCCAGGACGGCGCGCCCGCGCGTGGCTGGCCCCAGCAGTGGTCGCAGCTGGAGCCCCGCGTGGTGGCCGAATACGCGCCGAATCCCACGGGACGGCTGGGTACCGGGGAAGACATCGCGGCTGCGGTGGCTTTCCTGGCCAGCCCGCTGGCCAGCTACATCAACGGGATCAACCTGCGCATCGACGGGGGCATCACCTCGGTCCCGTGACGAACAGAGCGGCTCTTCTTCGTGTTCACGGCCCGCGCCGGGAGCCGGCCGAGTGGTAGATCCACGGGACGCGCTGGGAGAATCGGCGGACATGCGATACATCATCATCGGTGCCGGCGCCATCGGCGGCGCCCTCGGCGCCCGCCTCCACCAGTCCGGGCACGAGGTCGTCCTGGTGGCCCGCGGCGAGCACCACGCGGCGCTGCGGGAACGCGGGCTCACACTCCAGGCGCCGGACGGGAGTCGCACCCTCCGCATCCCCGTGGTGCGGGGGCCCGAAGAGATCGCGCTGCGCGGCGACGACGTGCTCTTCCTGGCCGTCAAGACGCAGGACACGGCGTCCACGCTCGCCGCCTGGGCGGCCCGCCCGGTGTCGGGAGGCGGTTCCGCTGCCCGGCTGCCGCTGATATGCCTTCAAAACGGGGTGGAAAGTGAGCGGATGGCGCTGCGTCACTTCCGGCACGTGTACGCCGCCTGCGTCGTTCTGCCCGCCGCCTTCCTCACCCCGGGCGTCGTCCGGACGTGGTGCGGCCCCCGCACGGGTGCCCTGGTCCTGGGGTGCTTCCCCGAGGGCAGCGACGAGACCGTCCAGCGCATCGCCGACGACCTGCGCGGCTCCACCTTCCACGCCCTGGTCGCGGACGACGCGATGCGCTGGAAGTACGGCAAACTCCTCGGCAACCTGGCCAACGCCGTGGACGCGCTGTGCGGCCGGGCCGCGGACGCACAGCTCCAAGAACTGATCGCCAGGGCCAGGGCCGAGGCGGTCGAGGTCCTCAAGCGCTCGGGCATCGCCTACGCGGAGCCGGAGGAACTGGCCGAGCTGCGCCGCGGGGCCGTGGAGGAGGTGACGGGCACCGCAGCCGAACCGGGGCACAGCTCCACGTGGCAGAGCCTGCGGCGCGGCAGCGGCTCCGCTGAGGTCGACTACCTGAACGGTGAGATCGCCATGCTGGGCCGGGCGTGCGGGGTCCCGACCCCGGTGAACGAAGCGTTGCAACAGCTGGTGAACACCTGGGCGCGGGAGCGCCGCGCGCCCGGCCGCCTCGCCCCGTCCCGCCTCGCCGAACTCCTGGAACGCGCGGCGGTCCCCGTTCAACGGCGCGCCAGCCAGGACTGGTAGTGAAAGGCGCCTGACGGGCAAAAACCCTGGTCAACAGGTTCTTGGGCTGACGGGGCCGGTGAACAGAGTTCGGTTCGGCGGCTATTCGCCGATGGTGCCATCGGCGAGTTCACGCACGATGTCCAGGTGCCCGACGTGCCGGGCGTACTCCTGGAGGAGGTGAAAGAGGATCCAGATCAACGTCGGGCGATCTTCTTCGGCCGGCACGCGGCCACCGAGCGTGGCTGCTTTGTCCTCCAGCCGTGCCTCGGCGACGACGGCGCGGGAGCGTGCGCACTGCTCCTGGAAGAACGCCCTAATGTCGTCGAAGGTCTCGTTCGATGCGAGGTGCCATGGTTCGCCCTTGGCTTTCACGTCACCCCAGGGCTCTTCGATGTGCTCCCCGGAGAAACCCCATCTCATCCAGCGCAACTCGACGCACGCCAAGTGTTTGAGCAGGCCGAGCGGTGCCCAGCCGGAAGGCAGCCGGCTGTGTCGTAGCTCTGCGTCGGACATTCCCTCCAGCTTGCGCAGTACGGCGTCTCGGTAGAAGTCGAGGTAGCCGGTCAGCAGTTCGGTCGGGTCGGTGAGGGTCACCGGGGGCTCTGACGGAGGTTCGATTCTGTGGACCATGGCGGGGAAGCTAGGCGTTATCTGGGCGTTCTGTCCATATCTCTCGCAGGAGCATTATTCGACGTGGAGGCTTCGGGTGGCCTGGTGCGCCGCGTGCTGCGCATGGTCGACGAGGATGCGGGGGGCACGCTGAGACCCTTCCCTAAGGTCCCCTTGCCCCGGGGCTAAGGCACCTCCCGTGCGGCAAGATGCGCAAGCCTGTCGATGTGGCGCCCTCACCTTGGAGACGACGCTGGAAGCACAACAAGAGACCAGCTGGGTCCAAGGAGACCGTCATGTTGCACCACGAGTACCAGACCGCCCGCCAGGCCGAGCTCCTCTCCCGCGCCGCGCAGCGCCGCCTGGTCCGCGAGGCCAAGCAGGCCGCGAAGGCCGCCCGTGCCGTCGCCGACAGCACCTCCGGCGCCGACGGCCGCAAGCACCACGTCTGCGCCGTATGACGGAGCAGGGGTGTCGCGTGGCTGGGCACCCGGCTGCAGCGGCCCCAGCCGACGCCGTAACCGCTGTCCCTCACCTTGTACGACATGCGATGCTCGGCACCGTGCAGAGCAGTCACATAAGCCCCGTCTTCGTCGGCCGCAGCGCCGAGCTGACCGCCCTCGGCGAGACCCTGTCCCGGGCGCACGCCGGGGAGCCCCGCGCCCTCTTCGTGGGCGGCGAGGCCGGCGTCGGCAAGACCCGGCTGATTCAGGAGTTCCTCGGCCGAGCCGCCGCGGACGGCGCCGTCGTCGCTCTCGGCGGCTGCGTCGAAACCGGCGCCGATGCCCTGCCGTACCATCCAGTCTCCACCGCCCTGCGCTCCCTGCGCCGCCAGCTCGGCGCGGAGCTCGACGCTGCGGTCGCGGGCCAGGAGGGCGAGCTCGCCCGGCTGCTGCCCGAGCTCGGCGAGACGGACCGGGGCCGCCCCGAAACCGACGGCCGCGCCCGGCTCTTCGAGCTCACCGTCCGCCTCCTGGAGCGCCTCGCCGCGGACCGGACCCTCATCCTGGCCCTGGAAGACCTGCACTGGGCCGACCGCTCCACGCGCGAGCTGCTCAGCTATCTGCTGCGCGCACTCACCGACAGCCGCCTGCTCATCGTCGCTACCTATCGCACCGACGACCTGCACCGCCGCCACCCGCTGCGTCCCGCCCTCGCCGAGTACGAGCGGCTGCGCACCGGCACCCGCCTCGAACTGCCCCGCTTCGACCGCACCGAGGTCCGCCGCCAGCTCGCCGCCATCCGCGGCGAGGCCCCGCCTGAGCAGGTCCTTGACCGGGTCTTCGAACGTTCCGAGGGCAACGCCTTCTTCGTCGAGGAGCTGGCCTGCAGCATCCTCGAAGGCTCCCCGGGCGGCATCAGCGACTCCCTGCGCGACCTTTTGCTGGTCCGGGTCGAGGCACTGCCGGACGAGGTACAGAGGGTGGTGCGGATCGCCGCCGAGGGCGGCTCCGAGGTGGAGTTCCGGCTGCTGGCCACCGTCACGGGCCTCGCCGAGGACGAGCTGATCGAGACCCTGCGTACCGCTGTCGGCGCCGCCGTCCTGCAGCCCGCCGACGAGGGCGAGTCCTTCCGATTCCGGCACGCCCTGATGCGCGAGGCCGTGGTCGGCGACCTGCTGCCCGGCGAGCGCTCGCGGCTCAGCCGCCGCTATGCCGAGGCGCTGGAGGCCGACCCCACGCTCGTGCGGTCCGAGGAGCGGGCCGGACGCCTGGCCGGCTACTGGTTCGACGCCCGCGACCCCGCCAGGGCGCTGCCCGCCGTGATCGCCGCGGCGGCCGCCGCCCGCGGCCGGCACGCGTTCGCCGAGCAGCACCATCTGCTGGAGCGGGCGCTGGAGCTGTGGGACGACACCCCCGAGGAGCTGCGTCGGCAGTCGATGCGGCAAGGTGTCGAGGATGGCCTGGGTCCGGCCATCTCCCCGGACATGCCCGGGGACTTCGTGGACCTGCTCGCCGCGATCACCGTCGCCGCGCGCCTCGCGGGTGAGCGGGAGCGGGCGCTCGCCCTCTGCAAGCGGGCGCTGCGCAAGCTGGAGGGCGATCTGTCCCCGAGCTCTCGACTTGGCTCGAGCGGCGGAGACCCCCTTCGTGCGGCCTGGTTCTGGACCGAGCGCTACCGGCTGGTGCGCGACCTGTCCCGCTCCGACGGCTGGGACGAGATCGCCCAGGCCCAGAAGCTGTTGAAGGGCCTGCCGCCGTCCGTCGTGCACGCTGATGTACTGACGCATGCGGCGCACTGGTCCGTCGTGCACCAGCCTGCGCGGACCGCTCTCAAGACCGCGGAACAGGCAGTGGAGCTCTGCCGGATGACGGGCGCCGAGATCACCGGGCTCGCCGCACAGCACACCCTGGCCTGGCTCACCATCCACTCGGGCGACGTCGAGGCCGGGCTCGCGCGGGCCCGCGACGTGTGCGCCCGGGACCTGGAGCCGGGCAACGCCAGTGTCGTGCTGAATGGCTACGGCAACCTGTCCACGGCGCTGCACGGCCTTGGCCGCTACGCCGAGGCCGTCGAGACCGCCGAGGAAGGCAGTGGCCTCGCCGAGCGGTACGGGCTGCCGAACACCGCCTCGTTCATCGACGGCAACCTCGCCGAGTCCCTCATCCATCTCGGCCGCTGGGCCGAAGCCGACGAAGTGATCGAGCGGGCCCTCGGCCGCCGTACGGTGAGCGTCCGTATCCGGGCGCTGATCGCCGAGCGGAGGGCCGAACTGGCCCTGGCCCGGGGCGCGTACGACGAGGCCCGGCTCCGGATCGAGGAGTCCGAGAGCAGCAGCACCGGCTCTTACCCGGAGCCACAGCACACCCTGGCCATGGGGCGCATGGCCATCGCGCTGGCGATCGCCGACGGCCGGATTCTCGACGCCCGCTCGCTGCTGGAGTCAGCGGTCGGCGAGGCCATCCCCTTCGGCCACCACCGCTACGGCTGGCCCCTGCTGTACGAGGCCGCGGCGGCGGAGGCGCGGGCCCGGGGGCTCGCGGTGGCCGAGCCGGGGCGCAAGGCGGCGGTGGAGCGGATCCGCAAGGCGATGAAGGGCCAGCCCGAGTTCGTACCGCTGTGGGCCGCGCAGGCCCTGATGACCCGGGCCGAGCTGCTCACCGCCGAGGGCCGGGACGCCACCGCTCACTGGACGGAGGCCGTCGCCGCCACCGAGCAGCTGGAGGCCCCGGCGCTGCTGGCCACCGCCCGGTTGCGGCTCGCGGAGGCCCTGATCACCCAGGGCCGCGCCGGGTCCCGCTCAGCCGCCGGTGAGCTGCTGCGGCAGGCCGAGGCGGTGGCGCGCGAGCTGGGAGCGGCGCCGCTCGAGACGGAGATCACCACGCTGGCCGGCCGCGCTCGGATCCGGCTGCGGCAGGCCGACGGGGAGGCGGCCCCGCCCCTGGCGCCGGCGGCGTCGCTGGGGCTCACCGCCCGGGAGCGGGACGTGCTGCGGCTGGTCGCCGCCGGGCGGAGCAACCGGAGAATCGCGGAGGAGCTGTTCATCTCGCCGAAGACGGCGAGCGTGCATGTCTCCAACATCCTGGCCAAGCTGGGCGCTTCAGGCCGAGGAGAGGCCGCGGCCATCGCGCACCGGCTGGGGGTTTTCGACGAGTGACGCTCCGCCGAGGTGCACAGCTTCCTGGGGTCCGCGAGCTGCGCCCCCGGACCCCGTCAGTCGGCTGATCTCCAGCCGACTTCAGGCTTTAGAAGAACCCAAGCTTCTTTGGGCTGTAGGAACAAAGAACGTTCTTGGTCTGCTGGCGGTACAGCCGCTGCACCCACGTTGACCAGGCCAAATGGTAGTTGGTGCAGCCTGCGGGCGGGGGCTGGTCCGGGAATGGTCCGGATCTCGGTCTGGCGGCGCCGGTTCGGGTCATGCTGCGGCTGCAGTGCGAGCGATTGGGAGCGAGCGGGACGGGACGGGGCAGATGGCTGGCTGCCCGGACGCTGGCTATCTGGGATCGAGAGTGTGGTGGTGGACCTGCGGGATGGTCCAAGATCGTGCGGAGTCGGAAGTCGTGCCCCGGTGTCGGCCGAGCCGCAGCAGGCCCGATTGCCGGCACAGCGGGCCAGTGCAGCGACCGAGAAAAAGGCCCGCACAGCCGAACTCGTGGCGCGACAAACGCTTGTGAGCCACCTCAGCCGGGACTTCAACACGATGATCTCCCAGCTGCGCCTTGCGCCGTGGATTCAGTCCGCGACCATCGACCCGTCGTCGTACCTGCCCGTAGTGGACAACGTCTCGTTCGAAAGCCTCCAGGCCGACGGCGGGGGCATCGTGACCTGCATCAAAGTTGCGACCACCGGGTCTTGGCTGTTACTACGAGCTTGCGGGGCTCGGGGCTTGCTTGGGCAGCAGGCCACGGAGATGGCCGAAGACCCAGGTGTCGACGGCGTCGGGGTAGCCGTTGATCCAGTCCGTGGGCGGCGGGTCGTGTGGTTCAGCCAGGCTGTGGCACCACTGCGAGATGATGTTGTCGCCGAGAGCGAGATCCGTGACGGCGGTGCGCAGCTCAACGGCCTGCTGAAGGATGCGGTCGCGGTCCACTGACCAGATGTCGCCGATCGAGGCGCCTTCGTGGGCGATCCAGTTCCGGGCCTGCCTGGCCTTGTGCAGGGTGTCCATGTCCATGGTCCTGCCCATGGCGTGTGAGGCCAGACTGTGCAGCGTGCCGCCCAGCAGTTTGTCGGCAGGGACTGAGGCGACGGCCTCTTCGAAGGTCATGGCCGCGTCGCCTTGGTGGGCAGTGATCAGGTTGCCGATACGGAGCACGTATTGGCACTTGTCCTCATAGGCATTCGCGAGGTGCAACGCCCGGCCCACCGAGAGGAACAGCGCATCGAGCAGCTCCGGTTCCCGGGGCTTCAGGAGGGTAAGTGACCAGCTCAAGCCCGTCACGTTAGCGCGTGGCTCCCGGTCGCTGCGGTCCCTTGTCCGGCGGACGGCTACTTGCCGCGGGCGATGTCGATCTGGAGTTGCACTTCTCGGTCGACGGCCTTCACGGCCTTCTCGACGAGCTCCTCGAAGGGTTCGAATGCGTCCTCGATGGTGGCATACTTGCGTACCAGCTCGTGCTTGTCGGTGATGGACTCCAGCGCGGAGATCTGGCTTCTCCACTGCGCAATATCTGTCTTGGAGTACTGGTACTTTTTTCCGCGAACCTGTTCGAGGGTCGGGTTTGCGGCAAGGTTTGCTTGCACGAGACGCAGCGCATCACCGCGCACGAGCTGTGGGACCCCAAGGTTGTCCTCGATGAACGTAAGGCCGTCGGTGATTTCGTCGAGCCGGGCAGTGAGGTACTGGGCAAGAGCACTGCGGACTTGAGGCAGGTCAAGACCCACTTCGCGACGGAGCTGCGCGGCGATCCGCTGTGGGAGGCCCATCCCAAGGAATCCCGTGCTGCCTCCGGTGAACCGGGCTAGCTCCGGTCCCAGAGGATTACCTGTGAAGGCCATCATCGGCGGCTTGTACGCCTCCAGCGCGGTACAGGCGGAGTCGAAGTAGATCAGGGTGGCAGGCTGGAGGACCTCGCGTCGCAGCTTGTCGCGGTGGTACATCTCGTTGCGGTACTTGTGCAGCTTCTCTAGGACAGGGCCGAGCGCAGGATCGAGCACCTTTCGGTCGGCCAAGAATGCCACCTTGGCATCGAAGTTCCGGTCGATGTCCTTTAGTTTCGACTTAGAGATCACCCTGGCCTCGATCGAGGGGATCTCCGCCGCCGCTTCTTCGTGCCCGTTGGCCGCGAGGTCCCTGCACTTCGTCAGCAGGTCCGTCAGCAGCTCCTGGTCCCACAGCGCAGTCTGCACCGTCCGGTGAAGGATCAGCTCTGTCACACTGTCGAGGAGTATGTACGCCAGCCGCAGGTGGGGCACCCGCCCTTCCTCGATCAGCCCCTTCGCCTCTTCGAGTTGCACGACTATCAGTTCCAGGCGCTCCATACCGATCTCTCCCTCGCACTGCTCGACATCATCATCCTGCCTCGCAGCGCAGGCGCACGGGCTTGCCAGTTCCGTAGCACAGCAAGGACGGTCGGCCCTCGGGCAGGAGCGCCGTCAACCTTGCAGTCGTGCGGGAATCTCAGGTCCATGGGACGGGCTCGGTCTCGCCGACCCACCTGTTGGTCCTAGAGAGGTCCTGGTAGGAGCCTCGGTAGCCGATCGAACGGAGTACCAGCAGCGCGAGGTAATGGCGGGTTAGTAGCCAGGTCTCGGTGACCAGTCCTTTGACTCCGTATACGGGCTCTTGTGTCTCTTTGGGATGCACAAGACGGTTCCGGACTCGTGTGACGACGTCAGCGCCATCCGCCGACCGAGGTTCGTTCACTTGCTGCTCGGTCGCGAAGGCGGCGGTCACCGGCAGATGGGCTGCGCGAACCCTTAGATCTACCCCGGCGTCCGTCAAGAGTGTGCGCAGCTTCCTATGGGCCGGCCAGGCGCGGGATGTGAACTCGGCTTCGGTGAGCCGACCACTGAGCACCAGCTCCTGCCACATCACGTGTTCCAGTCCGGCAGCTCCACTCATGATTCGCTGTTCGACGAACCCCCGGTCGGCAATGGCAGTGATCGCGTACTGCATCTGCAGGCGGAGCGCCTGTCCCGTGCCTGAATCGCGGAAGGCGGGCAGGATGCAGGCCAGCAGATCTGCCAAGGATGCCTGGTCTTCGGGATACCACCAGCCAGAGCTGGTGCGGCGTGCCGGGTCGCAAAGCATCGGGCCCCACTGGCCCCACACCGTCTGTTCGTGGTCGTCCTGGCCAACAGGCAGGGCAGGGGCGACCCACCGGCCGAGCGCAAAGGACAGCCCGACGTGCATGGCACTGAGGACGGGGGTGACCTCGGACCCGGTGAACGTGGTTCCGTTCAGCCGACGGATCTCCATTGCGTGGGTCATGACGTAGATATCGGTCTGGCGCACGTCAGAAAGGACGGCCTCGTGGTCGGGTCGAACGTCAAGCGTGATCCTCCACCCGTCCGCCTCGTACACACTGCGGCCGGCGGGCACCAGTCGTGGAGTTTCATCAGCGACGTGAGCTGCGAGGTGGGCTGATCCGTGCCATCGGGGCAGGTTGAACCAGTGTGCGACGACACGGTCGAGGGGAGCGGTGGGGTCCCCGCAGGAAGTGCCGTTGGACCAGCCGCTCACAGTATCCCTGGCAGATACTGGCAGCTCGAAGCCGAGCTCAAGGAGACTCAGCCCGGTCCTGTCCGTAGAGGCGGGGTCGTGATCCTCGGTTTGTACACTCCACGAGATCCCGAGTTTCGGGGAGCAGCCGAGCTGGACAACTCCGGGCACCTCAGCCCCGGCTGAGCCGGTAACCGGCCCGTCGTAGAGGGCAATCGGCTCCCCTGGCGCGTTGAAGGGATACACCGGTGACAGGGGGGTCTCAGCGGTGAGCCCAGTTGAAGAGGTAGACATGCGCCGCACCCTAGACGCTGCCGGGGAGCGACTGGGGAGAATCAACTGCGCAAAAGGCGTCGTTGTAAAGCCCCCTGGGAGGTCGAACTCAAGGCCGAGCTCCGGGGATCCGCCGCTATATTGCCGCCGTCTTCCTTTGCGGGCCCTCGGCCTGCTGCTCTCGGTCCTCTGCGGGAGTTGGCTTCCGGTGTCGGCGCCGGCCTTCCCCAGGGCGGGCCTGAGCGCCAAGACCATGAAGGTGTCCGGATTCCCGCCGGACACCACGGCGCTGTGTGAGCCTGGCTGCCGTCATCGGCAGGGGACTTTCGACCACCTGCACCGCGTGGTTCGAGTCCGCCGGGAAGAGCGTGAGCAGCTCAATCGCCGCGGAGCCTCATGCTGACAGCGGAAGTGGAGACGACCTGGGAAAGTAGCCTCCAACCGAACTCGTCTTCCCGGTCGAGTGCCGCCGCGTCGAGACCATTGAGGCCCTCGTGGATTTCGCGAATCGCGTCGTGCTCCCGGTCGCACACGGCTTCCAGGAGGCGCAGCGTCTGCATCTTGAAGGGCATGCAGGTCACCCCTGCTTGGAGACTGAGATGCTCGACCGCCATGCGCGACGCGATGCTGACGAGAAGGGATAGAAGCTGCTGGCACTCGGGGGCGGGTGGTGCGTCGGCTTCGCCGATGAGGACCATGAGTGCGGTGCGGCATTCGGGCACGCCGCAGGCGGCGGCCAGCCCCACTCGCAGCCCCACGTTGTGCAGGGTCTTGGCGATCACCTGCGGGTACAGCGGCTGCTCAACCGCGTACGCGTGGATGGTTTGAAGGTGTTCCAGGGCATCGTTCCATCGATGCTGATAGGCCAGGGACTCGGTGAGGAGCCCTGTCAGTTCGAGGCGTTGTGGGCCGCAAAGACCGTCGTCATTAAGCAGCGTTCGGCAGCGCTGCTCGACTTCCTCGTCGGTCATGAGCCCGGTCGTGAGGGCGTCATTGATCTGGCCGATCTCGTGCTGAATGCGCAAGGACTGAGTGGCCGGCATTCGTTGGCGCAGGGAGGCGAAATCGGCTGTGAGGGCTTGTACCTCTGGCTCCAGGGCGCCCTGGCCGGTGTGACTGCTGAGCACCGTCAGGCAGTTGGCGACGGCCATGGACGCGTCCTCGGGCCGGGAGTCGGCCAGTTGGAAGGCGAGGTCTCGGGCGCGTTGCAGATGAGGCAGCCACACTGCCGATGCTTCACCGGTGTTTCTCAGTACGTCCGCGAGCTGGGAACGGGTCTTCAGCTCAAGCACGGGGGCCGGTTCTTTGCGGGTCAGCAGGTACTCCAGCTCGTTCTCGAATGCCTGCCGGGCGTCGTCCAGCTTCCCCCGCAGCACGTAGGTACCGGCCAGGTTGCCCCACATGATCGCCAGCGTGTCCGTGGCGATGCCCAGTCGGCCGGCATGGCTGGCGAGGCTCTGCACGTGCGGCAGGATCGCCAGGAGATGCTTGTCGTCATTCGCCTCGATAAACGCCGTCAGCCACCCCTGAGCATGGTACGCAGATCGGCTCAGGATCTCGGACACGTCGGTGCGGCCTTCCGCCAGCGTGCGGATGACATGCTGCACGATCTCGTTGACGTTGATCGTGTCGTCGACGCCTTCGCAGTGCGCGGTGGACCATTCCTGCTGAGGCAGCGTGCACAGGGGTTCATCGCGCCGGGCCAGTGACTCGGCACGCAGCGCACGATGCATCTCATGGGCGGTGAAAGGTACCTTGGCCTGCGGGCCAAAGACCGCTGGATGGCGAAGACCCGACCGGACGGCGTTGTCGCTGGACATCAGGGTGGAGAAGTAGAGAAGCCAGATCGGAATCTGCCGGGAGGCGAAATAGGCCGCGGGGAACAGCGCGTGGGCTGCGCCCTCGGACGCCGGCTGCAGCTCTTCCTTGTCCATCAGGCGTTCCAGAGTCAACCGGATGGCTCCGACCAGCGTCTCAGGGTACCCGTGCGGAATGGCGTCTCGGTCATTCAGTGCCAGATCACGGATCTGCCCCAGATAGCGGCCCGCTTCCCTGAGCCCGAACTCGCAACCGGCAAGGTGACCGCAGGCGAGCTCTATCGCCAGTGGCCAGTACTCAAGCTGTTCTGCGAGAGCCGCAGCGGTCCCCCCGCTGTCGGCATCCCAATCTCCCTCATGGTGCAGGCGCATCCTGATCAGCTCCGTGGCCTGATCGGGAGTCATGCTCAGGATCGCTACCTTGGCTCGCTGGGTTGCCCAACTGACCTGGTTGGTCGAGGTGATGAGGACGTGGCCGCGCCCGCTGGTCGGAACCCAAGGATCCACCAAACGGCGGTCGACGACATTGTCGATGATCATGAGCCAGGGGCGTGCCGAGGAGCTCAGTAGCGTGCGCACCCGGTCACGGAGCCGACTGCTGTCGGTATCTGGGCCGTTGTCCGTGCGACGGAGCAGCCAGTCGTGAATGCTCTGGAAGGAGGAGCGCAGGGACGTGCTGCTCTCGCCGTTCACCCAGAAGATGTGGTCGTAGGAGTCGGCCATGTCGTAGGCGTAGTCGGCGGCGGTACTCGTCTTGCCGATGCCGGAGGGGCCGAGCAGCGCGCAGGTGGGAACCGTGCGTTCCCGTCCGCCGCTTGTTAGTGCCGCGCGGATACGGTCGATGAGATCCGGGCGGGGGACATCTGGTGCGGCCGGCACTGCCCCCACCATGACCCCCCAGTCGAACTCGCCGAGTTCATAGGCCAGATGGCGCCCGGGGGTGAGGAGTTCCTCGCGGAACCCCGCCAGGGGGAACACGCCGTCGAACTCGCCCGAAGCGCGACGGTGGATCTCGAATGCCAGATAGTTCGTCAGTCGGCCGGCAGACTCATGGCCAAGACCGCGGCAATGCTCGTTTCGGAGTCGCCGCATGCGTTCCCGGAGCTGATCCCGCAGTTGATACCGTTGCCTGGAATCCACCGAGATTCGTGCGCGGCCCAGTCGGTGCAGCTCGTCATCGCTCATTCCCGCCGGCTCGTCTCGCCAGCGTCCGCGCTCCATCAACCGCTGAAGGTGCTCGCGGAGCTCGTGTGGATCGTCGACGCTCAAGGCCCGGTTCAGCTGCACCGCCTTGGGGTGGAGCCGCATGTTCGTGATCAGTCGATACGACCCTGCCCGCGGCCGTGCGCGGATCATCCGAAGCAGGACGCCGAACGCATCAGGAGCAGACATCTCCGTACCTGAACCGCCGGACTTCACCTGGGCTGCATGGATGCTGCCGCGGTGCTGGTCGACAAGTTCGAAGTCGATTGCGTCGGGGTCCGTCGAGTCTTCATCCGGGGTGGTTGCGGGTTCGATCAGCGCTGCAGCGACTCCGGGGTAGCGGTCTTCTGTGGCATCGAGAAGCGCTTCCAGCGTCACGAGGTACTGGTATTGGAACCCATCTGCTGCCGCCTGCCCCCCGCGCTCCGCCACCCGGTGCCCCTCCCGCCCGTATGAAGGTAACCAACCTATCGGGCACCTCGGACATCGGTCGCCTGAGACCGTACGGCGGTGGGCCGGCCGGGGGCATAGTGTGCTGCGGTCTGACCACTGAGGGCTCTTCATCCTGACGCGGCAGCGAGGTGAAGGGCGAGAACGGCCTCGACGATCGCGGTGATGCGGTTGGTACTGCAGCACAGCTTGCTCAAGAGGCGCCAGCCCTTAAACGTGGTCATGGCCTGCTCGCCAACGCAGCGGATCTTGGCGTTGGTGGTGTTGTGACGTCATTGCCACCGCTTGAGGCGGCGCCCCTTGAAGGGAACTCGGATGTTCCGGGCCGCGCCTTGGTATGCCTTGTCGGCGTCAGCCTTGAGGCCGACCTCGCCGAGGGCGTCGATGATGCCGTGCTCGCGGGCCGCCGCCTTCAGGTCGTGCCGTCGCACCGGGCAGCGCGGGCGAGGCCCACAGCAATCTCTCGAATGGACCGGCCAGCACCTGAACGTTCATGTCACCGTGCCGCTTCTTGCCGGAGTAGGGCCGGTCCGCGGCGATCCGGTCGAACCACACAAGGCCGGGGTGCCCCGGCAAACCTTCGCAGCCACCTGGTTGTCGAGGAGTAAACTCCTGCTTCCCGTGGGGACGTCCACGACGTTCGGCTTGGGATGTATGGGGCGTGCCACCTTCAAGTTAGGGCAATGGTGTTGAGGCGGGCGCGCGTGAGTGCCACGTACAGGGCACGATGGTCTGACCGTGCAGGGTCGAGGCCGTGTGCCAGGGCCGCAGCGTCTGCCGGGCTCAACCTGACGGCTACCGTGTTCCACTCGCGTCCCTTTGACTGGTGGGCGGTAAGGCCAGGTATCACCCGGTCGTTTGCGAGCCGGAGTTGTAGACGATTCAGGGCGCGAAGTGGCTTGCGTGTGAGCTGGGTTGTAGCGATTGCCGGAATGTGCACAGCGAGACTGCGTGTCAGTCTCTGCCACACTACGGCCGGTTGGTCGCCGTACTTGAGGTCAGTTATCGCGGACTGCAGGCAGGGGCGGAGCGTTGTCGCTAACACTTCCCTTTCCAGCCCGAGCGTGACCAGAGCGTCGTGCAGAAAAACTGCCTGCATGCCCAGCGCATTCTGTGCGATCTCATTGAGGAGCAGGGTGCAGATCGCCTCTTGAACCTGACCGACACCTGGCTTGATAGCGAGGGGCAGGACGTGTGGATCGCACTCCCATAGTGCCTTCCACTTGAGGGCGAGGACCATATCGGCATCGCGGGCAGAACCGGCCTGCAGCGTGACGGGCAGGCGTCGTCGTAGGCGCTGTGTAAGCCATGCCTGTCTGTCGGTTCCCCACCGAAAGGAGTCGTCCAAGTAGTGTGTGAAGAAGCCGTTCTCCCTTATGTACGCCGCCATGGCAGCGGGACGAGCGCCTCTGAACTGGTAGAGGGCCTGCCATGGATCGCCGACCAAGGTGAGAAAACTGGACGCTGACGCAGCGAGTGAGAAGATCTCCCGGTCCAGATCGTTGGCGTCGAACACCTCATCTACGATCAACGAGCGCACCGAGTTCTCGAAGTGCGAGATTAGTGCTCGGCGCGCGGGATCAGCTGTCAGAGCCCCCTGAAGAACCTCCCGTACGTTGTCATGGGTGCACGTGCCGGCCGAGACGGCTCCCTTGAAGTGCAGGGCTGAAGGGTGGCTGGCGTTCTGGGGCTCGTTGACGGTTCTTATGACGACGTGGCCGCAGTCGACCTGCAGAACGGGCCTTATGCGGCCGGGTTTTGTCGGGAGGGTCGACCGCCATGAGTCCAACACGTCAAGTTCCGTGTGTTCTCCTGGCCAGTGCAGAACGCCTTCATCGAGTAGGTGGAAGAGCAGGTCGCACAGAAGGGTGTCCAGGGTCACGACGCGATGCGGCCAGCGCAGTGAGGCCGAACCCCATTGCCGGGCGACCCGCGTACGCAATTCCTCGGTGGCTGACCTGGTGAAACTGAGCGCTACGACAGCGCGTGCGTCGGTGGGGGCGGCAAAGCGGTGCAGGCCGAAGCGCAGGGCCGACACAGTGGTCTTTCCGGAGCCGGGTGCCGCTTCGATGTAGACGCGGTCATGGGGGCTGCCACTCGCGGTGAGCTGTTGGGGTGTCAGTGTATGAAGCCCTGTGCTGGTTCTAGGCATTGTCCTGTTCCTGCGGCCAGGCTCCGGGTATCGCTTGCGTGGGCCAGCTTCCTGGCTGGCGGCCTGCCGTGTGGTTCTGCCGGATCGGATGTGAGCGCAGGGGATTGTCCCAGTTCGGGGTTTCCTCCACCTCGCCTGCCGCGGCATCGAACTCGTGCTCTGGGTCGATGGGCTCGTTCTCTGGCCAGTACGCCGGGTCGTCGAGGTCGTCATCCCAGTCGATGACGTCAGGCAATCGGTCCCAGATGTTGTCGGGAGCAAGCCATTCGGGCGGTTCCATGGCGGCGTCTTCGGACGTCAGATCGCTGGGGGAGTCTGGCGCGGCTGGATAGAGGAAGTCGAAGAGCTTTTCAAGGTGATCGGGTACGGATACGAGGGAGAAGCCGTCGTCTGCCTCGCGGTCGGCGTCGTTGGCTTCCCGGAGCGCCGCGGCGAGAGCGAGGGCGAATTCGGCCTTACGCCGCGCACCCCGGCCTTCTTTGACTGCTTCCTCGCCGTCCTTTCCGGCCCTCCGGCTGGCGAAGTAGGACCGAACGTTGTCGGCGGTGACTTCGGCCAATGGATGGTTTGGGTCGACCACCTGTTGGGCTTCCGCGACTAGGTCCTCGTTGCCCGGAGTGATCGCCGGCTCGAGGGTGGGATGACTGATGAAGACCCGGACCACGGACGTGTCGTGCTCTGCAGCCCACCTGGGCATGTCGCGTGTGCTGTCGAAGGGAAGGTCGCTGTCGCTGTCACGGAGGATCGCCAGCTTCGTGCACAGTTCCTTGCCCGGTGTCGCCAGGAGATGGGCAGCCCACTGGCCGACTTTGGTGCCCATCGGGACGATGCTCAGGGCATCAATGAAGGCTTGCTTGGCTTCATCGTCACCTGCCCAGGCACGGCCGAATTCACGCACCACCGCGCCCTCGGTAACGCCTTCGACCAGGAGCAGGCGTTCGGCGAAGAGAGCCGACGAACGACTCGCGTCCAGGTGCAATCTGGCCATGCGGAGCGTGGCATCGCGATGCTGGTCCGGGACAACGTCCTTGACGCAGTGGCTCACACTTCCATGGTCGGTGCGACGCACGACGACGAGCTCGGTGGGGTCGCAGGCTGTGATGATGTCAGTCGCGTGACTGGTGAGGATCACCTGTAGCTCGGGGCGCGCCTTGACGGTTCTGCGCAGGTAGCGGACCAACGAGTGCTGCAGCTGAGGGTGGAGATGGGCTTCTGGCTCCTCGATGATGACCGTTGCGTGAAAAGGGGCTGTGGAGAAGAAAGAGTCCTCCTCGGAGGCCGCCTCAGCTTGTGCTTGCGCCAGGTTCTCGAACGCTTGCCGCGCTTGCTCCTCCTCGGATGGGGATTGGTGCTCGCCGCTCTCCGGTGGGTTCGTTGAGGCGAGGGGAACCTCGGTGGAATCAGGTATCGCAGCCAACGTCACGGCAATATGGAGCAGGTTGACGTACCCAAGGCCAGAGACCTCCAGAGGCCGGGCTGCGGAGCGGCCTTCGATCACGGCGAGCATGATCTCCAGGACGCGGGCGAGATAGGTGTCGTCGATGACCTGGCCTCGCACGTAGGGCCATTGTGGGCTCACGCCGGCGGACAGTCTGCCCAGCTGCTCGCCGACGCGTGCCTCAACGGCGTCTATCAAGCTGTCCTTGGCGAGATCCTCCAATAGCCGTGAGGCGCGGGCGCGTAGAGCTACCAGGTTGCGGCTGCCATGGAGTTCCTGCTGCCGTGCGCGTAGCAGCTCCACCAGGATGCGCACCTCGCGGCGCGCCAGTTCGTCCAGTGGATGACGCCAGGCGGGAAGATAGATCAGCTTAAATTGGTCGATCTTCCGGGCGAGGCCGTGGCTGCTTGTCAGGCGCGAGGTGACTGTTCCCAGTTGTCGGTGAAGGGAGACACTCCAGGATTCAGCTTCTCCGCCGAGCCGCCGGTGCCCTGTGGTGTGAAGCTCGCGGCCGAGGCGCCCCTCGGCGTGGAGGTCGTCGGCCAGGGCGTACGCGATGTCGATGCTGCGCTCGACGCCGGCATCAGGCGATGCCAGCGCGGCTGAAGTCGGCCTCGGGAGCACCGGAAACCGGTTTCCTGGGTGCGCGAGGTAGATCGCGTCGGTGAGTGTGGTCTTACCCGCGCCGTTGGGCCCGATCATCACACTGAACCTGCCAGGAAGGTCGCAGCTCATTGGCGTCTCTGCGCTCGCGCGTAGACCGCTCACCTTGACGCGACTCAGATGCATGGCAGGCTCCCCGATCGACTCCGTCACTCTGGCAACATCATCGCTCAGCGGTCCGCTGCACTGCTCAGTTGCCCCTTTGGAACCCTGGCCACCCAGAGTGACGCTCCGAACGTGCTGCCCGCTGCGCGCACGGATCCTGATTCATGGGCTGCCAGTTCAGGATCAGCCACTGATGATGCGCCAGCTTTCACATCATCCGACGCCGAGAGCTGCCGAGCTGATTCGGGGTGCTGTCATTGGGGCGGTTACGTCTGAGTGTTCCTCGTTGGCTAAGTGGCGACAGCGTTTCGGTGTCCGGGGACAACCCTTGGAACGGCGGATCCACCTGGTGGCCCGGCCATGTAGCGGCGCTTATCTGGACGCATGGCGAAACTGTTCGGCGGGAGGTGCAGACCGAACGGGAGGTATCTGGGCGACGCTCGTGTTCACGAGCCGTGGCTGGTGGACGTGGTTGGCCGTTCACGGACTTTCCGCCGGCATGCTGGGCAGGCATGGTGGCCGCGGTGCCCGTAGCGGTTGATGGGTGCGCCGCAGCCGGCGCACGGGCCGATGTGCCAGGGCAGGCAGTTGAGGAGTTGGGCGGCCCGTTGCCGTTCGCTGGGTGCAAGGACGAGGCGCTGTTCCTGGCGGGGGATGCGGTACAGGTGTGCGGGGACATCTGTCCAGGTGTGCGGTGCGGCGGCTGCGGCGGTGGCGCGGTGTCTTCGGGTGTCGTCGAAGGTGTGGGTGCGCTCGCCGTATCGGCAGCGGGTGTCGAGCTCTTCGCCGGTGAAGGTGAGTTCTCCGTCGTCGGGTTGGTCCGTGCCGTCAGGTTCGGGTTCGGGCGTGCCGACGATCTCGCGCCAGCGGGCTCGGTCCTGCTCTGGGACCCACATCCGGGCGGTGAGCCGGGTGTCGCGTGGGTCGGGGATCCGCATCGGAACCCAGCTCCCTGTCGCACTCGTGACGACAAGTTCGTCCAGCTGGGGTGTCGGTTTCGGCGGCAGACACAGGGCGGGCAGGTCCCAGTGGGCGTGGAATCCTCCGCAGGTCCGCATCCCACCAGAACCGGGGCAGGGGCGCTGACTGTTCGCGTCGCAGCGCCACTCCTGCAGGTTCCGGGCGCCGGCCCGGACCAGCATGGATTTCCGGCTGGCGATGACATGCCAGGGCTGGTCGTCGGCCAGTAACCAGGGCGCTCGGTCGACGAGCGCTGACGTGCCGTCACTCGTGACCCACAACGGAGTGATGCCATGTTCGACGGCTCGCGTGGAGCGGCGCCGGACCGTGGCTGCGGTGATCGGGGAGTACTGCGCTTCCCATCCCACCTTCCCTGCTGGCCCGGCGATCAGGACGTCGGTGCGGATCCGACCGTCATCCGATCTGGCGTCCATGTCGGCGGTCAGCCCGTGCTCCTGGGCGGTTCGGGCAATGCGTTCCTTCATCGCCTTGTGCTTGTCGGACTCCTCGGCCGTCGCTTTCGTTCGCAGGGGCAGGTGCGCCGCGACCAGAGTGGTGACTCCGTCGATGGTGCGCCGGCGGATTGCCATCCACGGGGTGCGGCCCTCACCTTCGGCCTGGCATATCCCCTCTTCGTGGTGTTCCAAGCATTCGAGTAGTTGCCGGTCCCGGTCCCCGATGGGGTGGGTGATTTCCTCCAGCAGGCCGGGTCGTTTTGGGTGTCCGAGGTCTGCGTGGGTGAGGTGGACGACGATTTCGTAGCCGGTGTGCCAGACGCCGTTGGCCATGAGTTCGAGGTTACGAACGGCACGCACGTGCCGCTAGGACGCATTGGTCCGCCGGAGAAGAGTGGTTGCAGTGCAGCACGCCCACTTTGCTGCTCGGGCGCAGTACGTTGGCCAGGAGGACAGGACCTTCCATATCCTGCTGGGCGAACAAGCGCTGAACACCCATTTCGGGGGGCCCGAGGTCATGCGAGGCCAGCTTCGCCGGCTGCTGGACGCGATGGATCTGCCGGGCCTGTCTCTGGGGATTATCCCGGCCCGTGCCCCACCTCGGAGTTTATCCTGAAGGCGGATTCTCGATCTTCGACGACCACAGGGTCGAGGTCGAGGGATACCGTGGGGCCGAGACGATCATCGACCAGGACCGGGTCGATCTGTTCCGCAAGGCGTTCGGGCTCCTCCACCCCTCTGCCGTCTACGGTCAGGCTGCCCGGGACCTGATCACGGCCGTGTTGGCGACGAGCTGACAGCGCGAGGTCACGAATGGGTGAGGCTTTCGTGGTCCCACTGCTCCAGCAGCGTCTCCGCGGGCAGCGCGCTGCCGTCGGGGGCAAGGCGCTGGACCGGCATGTCGTGGGAGGCGCACGCGAGCAGTTGCTCAGCGACGAGGTGAGGAACGAGCAAGGCTGTGGTGCCTGACTTCCGGTTGAAAGCTACCTGGTAGGTGGCGATGACTGATGCCTCCCAGAGGGTGAGAGGGTCGCGTTCCGGCTCGCTGTGGCGGGTGTGGGGGAGAGCGGGTGTCTTGACTGCCACCAGCTGCCACGGCGCGGTGGCGGGGCGGGCGGCTTCTTCGCGCGCCTGGCGGATCCAGCCGGCGGTGAGCCGACGGAAGGCGGTGTGAGCTTCGGGCTTCCCCTTGCGGCGGCGCCCGAAGGCGTCGCTGACGACGGTGTACACCGAGAAGTCATGATCTTCCAGGCGCTGCCAGGACCAGGTGGCTCGGCGACTCCACTCGTACCACGCTCGCCGGAAGGTTTTCTCCGCTTCCGCTCCCAACCCGGCGAAGCCGGGATCGCCGGAGAACTGCGGCGTGGGCAGGACGCGTACGGCAGCCGCCTCCAGCAGACGGGCCGGCTGGACGAGGTCCGCGAAAGCCCGACGCTCGGCGTCGAGGACGGCGGTGAGCCGACTCTGCAGCCCCTCGGCCCACGGGGCGAGGAACGGGTAATCGGCTACTGCCTGGTTGCTCCGTATCAGGTAGGAGTGCAGTCGGCGCCAGTGTGAGAGGCGTCCATAGCGGAGATCGCGGGCGCGGTCATAGCGTTCCCACTCCTCGTCGTGCCCAGCCTTGTTGTCTTCCTCATCCGCGTCGCCGACGTCATTGGTGTGGGGCGGGTAGTCGCCGGTGGAGAGGGCGATGGCCGCGTCACGCTCGGCGTTGATGTCATCCTCGACCTCGGGGTCCCTGTCGAGCCAGATGGTGAGAGAGTCCACGTCGTTCACCGCCGCGCCGAGCGGCAGGATCGGGCTGTCCGTGAACAGAGCCCACCGGCAGTTCGTACAGAGCCGCTCGACGGCTTCGCCGAACGGGATGTCGAACTGGTTCACAGAAGCGGCCGACCGCAGTGCGCGGCACTCGGGGCTTCCGTGGAGCTTGCCCTTGCCCGTTGCCGAGGCGTGGCAGGTGATGGGGGTGCCCCGGGCCGACCCCAGGGGAACCTCGGGCTTGAAGATCGAGCCGAGCATGACGTGGCGGAGCTCACCGGTATTCGAGGGCATGTCGGCAGGCTATGCGCAGGCACTGACAGTCCGCCGGGTAATCGGTCCCCACCACTCTGGGGTGAGTTGACACACCACGCCAGGAACACGGCCGCCAGCACGATGGTCATGGGGACCATGTGATGAAGGTCGGGCTCGAAGCGTGTTCCCACGCCCGCGGAGCGTGCTGCAGAGCCTGAGCGGTCCCGCTAGGTCGTGCCACCACACGTGTCAGGGGGTTGTCGCCTGCCTCACCCCGGGCGGGAGTCTGGTCCGTGACTGGTCCGGGGACAGTCCTCGTGCAGGTCGACCATCGACCTGAGGCAGCCTGTTGCTTACCCAGAGTGACTCCGGTGTCGGACTGCCTGGAGCGTAACGGCGCCTCCAGGCAGCCGACTTGAGGCTCTAGAAGAACCCAAGCTTCTTCGGACTGTATGAAACAAGAACGTTCTTCGTCTGCTGGTAGTGGTCCAGCATCATCTTGTGGGTCTCGCGGCCGAAACCGGACTGTTTGTAGCCGCCGAACGCCGCGTGCGCCGGGTAGGCGTGGTAGCAGTTGGTCCACACCCGGCCCGCCTGGATGGCGCGGCCCGCGCGGTACGCCGTGGTGCCGTCACGGGTCCACACCCCCGCCCCCAGCCCGTACGGCGAGTCGTTGGCGATGCCGACCGCGTCGTCGAAGTCCGCGAACGACGTCACCGCCACCACCGGACCGAAGATCTCCTCCTGGAAGACCCGCATGTGGTTGCCGCCCTCCAGGATGGTGGGCCGGACGTAGTAGCCGCCCTCCAGATCGCCGCCGAGCTCGGCGCGGGCGCCGCCGGTGAGTACTCGGGCGCCCTCCTGCCGTCCGATGTCCAGATAGGAGAGGATCTTCCGCATCTGGTCGGTGGACACCTGGGCGCCGATCATGGTGTCGGTGTCCAGCGGATGGCCCTGCACGATCTTCTCCGTGCGGGCCACGGCCGCGTCCATGAAGTCCCGGTAGTGGCCGCCCTGGACCAGCGCGCGGGACGGACAGGTGCACACCTCGCCCTGGTTGAGGGCGAACATGGTGAAGCCCTCCAGCGCCTTGTCGTAGAAGTCGTCGTCGGCCGACGAGACGTCGTCGAAGAAGATGTTCGGGCTCTTGCCGCCCAGCTCCAGCGTGACCGGCTTCAGGTTCTCGCTCGCGTACCCCAGGATCAGGCGGCCGGTCGCGGTCTCGCCGGTGAAGGAGATCTTCGCCACGCGCGGACTGGACGCCAGCGGCTTGCCGGCCTCCTCCCCGAAGCCGTTGACGATGTTGACCACGCCCGGCGGCAGCAGATCGGCGACGATGCTCATCCATACATGGACCGAGGCCGGGGTCTGCTCGGCGGGCTTGAGGACCACCGCGTTGCCTGCGGCCAGCGCCGGGGCCAGCTTCCAGGCGGCCATCAGGATCGGGAAGTTCCACGGGATGATCTGGGCGACGACCCCCAGCGGTTCGTGGAAGTGGTACGCGACGGTGTCCTCGTCGAGTTCGGAGAGGCTGCCCTCCTGCGCCCGGATCGCCCCCGCGAAGTAGCGGAACTGGTCGATGGCCAGCGGGATGTCGGCCGCCAGCGCCTCCCGCACCGGCTTGCCGTTCTCCCACGTCTCGGCGATCGCGAGCTCCTCCAGGTGCGTTTCCATCCGGTCGGCGATCTTGTTGAGGAGGGCGGCGCGCTCGGCGGGCGGGGTGCGGCCCCATGCGGGCGCGGCCGCGTGCGCCGCGTCCAGGGCCCGCTCGACGTCCTCGGCGGTGCCGCGGGCGACCTCGGTGAAGGGCCGGCCGTCGACGGGCGTCGGGTTCTCGAAGTACCGCCCCTGCTTGGGCGGCACGTAACTCCCCCCGATCCAGTGGTCGTAGCGCGACTGGTAGCGGACGACGGAACCTTCACTGCCCGGGCTTGCGTAGCGCGTCATGAGCGGCCCTTCCGTGCGGATGCGCCGCCCGCGCCGTCACGGGCGGCGTCGCGGCGACGCTAGTGGCGGCTACGTTGCACGGACGTTGCCGCCCGGGAGGCGTGCGCGTGGCCGGGGTCCGCGGCCGGGTGCCGGCCGGGGCGGGCGTCGCCCAGACCGTAGGCCGCGCGCAGCCGCTCGGTGTGCCGGACCAGCGCGGTCCGGTCGGGCGCGTACGCGGGGAGCGCCGCCAGCAGCGCCTCCCGCACCTCCAGATCGTCCTCGCCCCACGGGGCCTCCACCCAGCGGCGCAGCAGCTCCGGATCCCGGCGGGACAGCACGGCCCGCCGCAGCCGGTCCTCCAGGTTCCGCCGCATCCGGCAGACGCCGGGCGCGTCCGACAGGGGCAGCAGCGGCCCGCGGTACGCGCGCAGCGCCGTGTGCAGGTTCCCGGCCGCCAACTCCTCCGCCACCGCCGTCACGTCGACGGTCAGCGGGGCGCACAGCCGGTACGGGCGCGAGGCGAGCAGCGGGCCCGCCAGCCGGCGCAGCCGCGACAGCTCGGCGCGCAGCGTCACCGGGGACCGCTGGTCGGCCCACTCGCCGTACAGCTCCAGCGCCAGGCGCTCGCCGGTCAGGCCGTCCGGGTGGCCGGCCAGCAGCACCATGATCTCGCTGTGCCGCCGGCTCAGGCGTATCCGCTCGCCGTCGGCGACCAGCAGCGCCTCGTCCCGGCCCAGCGCGGTCAGCGCGACCCGCGAGCCGGTCGGGTACGGGGCCGCACCGGCGAGCTGGGCCTCGGCGGCGCGGGCGGTCGCCTGCACCAGGGCCAGGCTGTGCGGGGTGGCCAGATGGTCGCCGCCGGTGATGTCGACCGCGCCCAGCAGCCGCCCGGTGTGCGGGTCGTGGAGCGGCGCGGCCGCACACGTCCACGGCTGCACCCGGCGGTTGTAGTGCTCGGTGGCGAAGATCTGGACGGCGTGGTCGATGGTGAGGCAGGTGCCGGGCGCGTTGGTGCCCGCGTGGCGTTCGCCCCATCGGGCCCCGGCCACGAAGTTCATGCGCTCGGCGCGCCGCCGGACGCCGCTGTGGCCCTCGATCCACAGCATCCGCCCCTGCTCGTCGCAGACCGCCAGCAGATGCGCGCCGTCGTCGGCGATGTCGCCGAGCAGCTCCCGGAAGAGCGGCATGACGCGGGCCAGCGGGTGCTCGGCGCGGTACGCCGCGAGCTCCGCGTCCACGAGGTCGATCGGCGCCATGGCCTCCGGGCTCACCAGCGCGTCGGCCGAGCGCCGCCAGGAGGCCGCGACGACGGGGCGCACCCCGGGGCCCACGGTCCCTTGGGTCAGGAACGCCTCGTGGGCGCGGCGCACCGCGCGGCTGCGTTCCGCCGGGTCCGGACCCGACGCCATCGCCAGCCATGGATTGACCACACGGCCTCGCTTCACAATACGGACGCCGTCTTCGGAGGCCGCGGGGCGTCAGAGCCCGGGCTGAGATCGGCGTCGAATGGTCGGTCTGGGGTGGTGCGGTACCGCGGTCCCACGTTCCCGCGCGGGACGCGGGCCCCGCAACGGCGGGAACAAGCCTGATGGGGCGCGTGGGATCTCGTGCGGTCTCGTGCGGTCCGGACTGTTGTCGCGGCTGCCGTCCTGGCTGGCGTCCTGACCGTTGTCGTGACTGTTGTCCTGGCTGGTGTCCTGACCGTTGTCGTGACTGTTGTCCCGGCTGGTGTCCTGACCGCTGTTCCGCCGTTGTCCCGACCCGCCCCGGCTCCTACCACACCGCACGCCGCGGTGGCGGTGCCTTGTCCGTCCTCGCGCGTCATCCGGCCCCCGTCGTCGGAGCGTGGAGCGCGGGTGAAACGATGTGGACGTCATGGAAGCGCGGCATGTGGGGCACGTACTGCGGGCGCTGCGAGCCGCGGTGTTCGCAGCGGTCTGTGTGCTGCTCGCGGCACTGGGCCACGCGGTGATGTCCGGCACGGCCGTCCCATGGTGGGCGATCGCCTCGGCGCTGGCGGTCACCGGGGGCGCCGCGTGGTGCCTGGCGGGCCGGGAACGCGGACCGCTGCTGGTGACCGGCGCCACGGTGGGCGCGCAGATCGCGCTGCACACGGTGTTCAGCCTCGCCCAGGAGGCGGCGGCCGGACGGCCGGTGCCGTCAGCCGGTGCCGGTGCCGGGGTCGGGGGTCTTGGCGGTGGCGGCTTCGCGGGCACGCGCTGCGGCGCGTTCCTTCCACCGGACCTCGGCGGGGACGCGGGCGGACACGCGGGCCATCTCCACCAGGCCGGACATCTCGGCTCGGGCGGGATGCCGGACCACGGAACGTCCCTGCACGACGCGGCCATGCAGGGGACGTCAACCCACGGGATATCCCACGGAATGTCCCACGGGATGTCCATGCCCGGAATGGACATGCCGGGGATGGACATGGCCGGGATGCATCACGGGCACGGTGCCCTGGGCATGTGGTCCGCGCACGTCCTGGTCGCCCTGATCTGCGGCATCTGGCTGTCCGGCGGCGAGCAGGCCGCCTTCCGGCTCGGCCGCACCCTGGCCGTACGGCTCTTCGCCCCCCTCCTGCGCCTGCTCCGCGACCCCGCGCCGGTCGCCGGTCCGCCCCGCGTCCGTGCCGCACGCCACCGCGCGGAGCAGCGGCTGCGCCGGCTGCTCCTCGTCCATGTCATCGCCACACGTGGTCCACCGCCGTACGGCGCCGTCGCTTGACGGCCGCCCACCACAGCCACTGACCACGTCACCGGACTCCGCCGCCGCGCGGCGGCGCCGTCCGGATTCCAGGAAGGACCGCAGGCGATGACTCCTGCGCACATTCGGGCGATGACCCCTGCCCGCTTCAGGGCCGTGCCACCACGGTGCTCGGCCCCCGCTTCACCCCGAACCGCTCCAGCGGCCGGTGAGTTCCCGCAGCTCCCGCGCCCGTTCGCGCCAGTCGCGACAGGCCGGGCACTCCCGCAGATGCGCGTCGAGAACGGCGTCCGGGACGTCCGGCGGCATGTCCTCGCCATCGAGCCGCGCCGAGATGGCGGTGCGAAAATCAGAGCAGTCCACGCCCGTATCGTCTCTCGCCGCCACGGAGGTGGCGATGCGTGACCGCGACGACGAGGCGCTGACCGCCTGGGCGCTGGCCGCGGGCGGTGGGGACGCCGAGGCGGTGGACCGGTTCATCCGGGCGACCCGCACCGATGTATGGAGGTACGTCTCCCGGCTGAGCGACGACCCGCAGTCGGCGGACGACCTGGTCCAGGAGACCTACCTGCGGGCGCTGCGCGGCCTGCCGAACTTCGAGGCCCGGTCCTCCGCCCGTACCTGGCTGCTGTCGATCGCCCGCCGCGCCGTGGTGGACCGGCTGCGCTGGAACGCGGCCCGGCCCCGGCTCTCGGACACCGACGACTGGCAGGCGGTGGCCGAACGCACCCAGGCCCGCGGCCTGCCCCAGCTCGGCTTCGACGAGGGCGTGGCGCTGTCGCAGCTGCTGGCCCTGCTGCCGTACGAGCGGCGTGAGGCGTTCGTCCTGACGCAGCTGCTGGGCCTGCCGTACGCGGAGGCCGCGGTCGTCGCGGGCTGCCCGGTGGGCACGGTCCGCTCCCGCGTCGCACGCGCCCGCGAGGCGCTGATCGCGCAACTGACGACGGCGGAACGCGACGCGGCGGGCGGAGCGGCCACGCAGGCCACGGAGGCCACGCAAGCCATGCCAGTCACGGCGGGCACGGCCGCGGCCGGAGCCGGCCCCGCAGCGGCGCCGGGACGGCGCGACCGGGTACCGGCGCTCGCGGGATCCCGCTGACGAAGGGGAGAGGCGAGTGGGGCCACGGGACGCGGAGGCGCGCCTGTGGCCCCACTCGCCGCACGGGGTCGCTGCCCTGCCATACGCGCGGCTCGGCCGTACGCGCGGCTCGGCCGTACAAGGGGCCCGCCTGTTACACCGAGCCCTGCCGTACACGCTGTCCGGCCGGTACACGGAGCTCGGCTGCTACACGGGACACCGTCAGCCACGTACGGCACACCGCTGCGGCCGTCATTGTCACTGGCGCGCAGTACGGTCCCGTCATGGCAGCCAGCATCGATCTGACCCTCGACTGCGTGGACGCGCGGCTCCTCGCCGACTTCTGGAAGACGGCGCTGGGCTACGTCGACGAGCCCCCGCCCCCGCCCTTCACGACACGCGAGGAGTGGCTCGCGCAGTTCGACCTGCCGGAGGACGACTCCGCGGACGACGGGGCCTGGCTCTGCGACCCCGACGGCGCCGGCCCCCGACTGTCCATCCTCAAGGTCCCCGAGCCGAAGACGGCGAAGAACCGGCTTCATATAGACATCCGGGTGCCCGGACACGGCGGTCCCGAGGAGCGGTGGGCGCGGATCAGGGCGGAGGTCCGCCGGCTTGTGGCGGCGGGCGGGAGCGTCCTGGAGGAGGTCGACGGGCACCATGTCGTGATGGCCGATCCCGAGGGCAACGAGTTCTGCGTCGCCGCGGCCCCGGCCTGAGAGACAGCGGTGTGCGCCGGACGCGTCAGAGCTGTCCCGGGCGGATGACGACCGCCTCCACGCGCACCTGCCCGCTGTCGCGGAAGTGCAGGACGAACGGCACACGCTCGCCCACGCGCAGCCGCGGCGGGTCCTCCACCATGACGTCCACCCCGGACGCGGACATCCGTACGGTGCCGCCCGCAGGGAGGGCCACCGACGGGACCATCCGCATGGTGCCCGCGCCCTTGCGCACGACTGTGCGGCTCAGCATGGCGCGGCCCGTCTCCGGCGAGGTGACGCGCACGAGCTCGTCGTCCGCGCCGCCGTCGTTGCGCAGGTCGAAGAAGGCGGCGGTCACGTCGGGGTTCGTCGGCACCAGCATGCGCGCCGCGAGGACCGACGGCTCGGCGGGGCTGCCCGCGGCTCCGGTCGCGGTCCACGCCGTGAGCCCGGCCAGGGCGAGGACGCTCGCGGCGACGGGGGCGAGGGCGGCTCGTGCGGCGGTCAGATCGGTCATCATCGCCCCCAGGCGGTGTCGGTGGATGCCCCCGGACGCGTACGCGTACTCGTGCCTGCCGGGCGGCGGGTGCGGTGGCCCGCGGCGCCGCCGGACGCGGACGGCCGCCAGCCGCGCAGCCGCAGGCTGTTCCCGACCACGATCACCGAGCTCGCGGACATCGCGGCGGCGGCGACCATCGGGTTGAGCCAGCCGACGGCGGCCAGCGGGATGGTCACCAGGTTGTAGCCGAACGCCCAGGCCAGATTGGTGCGTACGGTGCCCAGGGTGCGGCGGGCCAGCCGTACCGCGTCGGCCACCGCCGCCATGTCCTCGCGCACCAGCGTCACGTCGGCGGCGCCGATGGCCGCGTCCGTACCGCTGCCCATGGCGATGCCCAGGTCGGCCCCGGCGAGTGCCGCGGCGTCGTTGACGCCGTCGCCGATGACGGCGACCCGGTGGCCGCGCTCGCGGAGGGCGCGGACCAGCTCCGCCTTGCCTTCCGGGGTGGTACGGGCGTGCACCTCGTCGATGCCGAGCCGCTCGGCGACGGCGCGGGCGGCGGCCTCGCTGTCGCCGGTCGCGAGCACCGGCCGCAACCCGAGCCGCTTGAGGTGGTGCACGGCGCGGTAGCCGCCGGAGCGGAGCGTGTCGCCGAGCGCGATCACGGCCTCGGGGCGACCGTCCACCCGCACGACGACGGCCGTGTGCCCGGCGGCTTCGGCGGCCGCCACGGCCGCGGCCAGCTCATGCGGCAGCGCACCGCCCTCCGGAGTGTCGCCCCGGCGCGGCCCCGAACCACCCACGCGCGCGGGGGCGCCCGCCGCGACGGAGCCGTCCGCCGCCTCCGGCCCGGCAGCGCGGGCACCAGCCTTCGGCTCCGACGGCGAGCCGACCGGGTCCGGCCCGACCGCGTCCGGCTCGACCGCGCCAGGCTCGACCGTGTTCGCCCCGGCCGCCGCAGGCTCGTCGGGCCTACGCCCCTCCGCGCCGACGGGCAGACGTCCCTCGACGGGCGGGGGCGTGGCGGGGCGCTCCCCGCAGGGCGCGCCCGGTTCCGACGGCACGCCGGGCCCGGCAGTCGTCTCCGCGTCCGGGCGTACGACCGCCACCCGCCGGCCCGAGACGTCGCCGCTGACGCCGAGGCCCGGCGTCGCCGTGAAGTCCGCGACCGCCGGGAGTTCGTCCTCCGGCGCCGTGCGGCGGGCGTGGGCGGTCACCGCGCGCCCCACCGGATGCTCGGAGCCCTGCTCGACCGCGCCCGCCAGCCGGAGCGCCGTCTCCCCGCCGATCCCGTCCGGGCGGGCCGTCACCTCCAGCACGTCCATCGCGCCGTGCGTCAGCGTGCCCGTCTTGTCCAGTACGACGGTGTCCACCCGGCGCAGGCCCTCCAGCGCCTGCGGCCCGCTGACCAGGATGCCCAGTTGCGCACCGCGGCCGGTGGCCGCGAGCAGGGCCGTGGGCGTGGCCAGGCCGAGGGCGCACGGGCAGGCCACGACCAGGACCGCCACCGCCGCGGTGACCGCCGCCTGCGGGTCGGCGCCCGCGCCGAGCCAGAAGCCGAGGACGGTGACGGCGACCGCCAGCACGGACGGTACGAACACCGCGGCGACCGCGTCGGCCAGCCGCTGCACCCGGGCCTTGCCCGCCTGCGCGTCCGCCACCAGCCGGGAGATCCGGGCCAGTTGGGTGTCGGCGCCGACCGCCTCGGCCCGCACCTCCAGCAGGCCCCCGGAGTTGACCGCCCCGCCGACGACCGCCGAGCCGGGCCCCACCTCCACCGGTGCGCTCTCGCCGGTGACGAGCGACAGGTCCAGCGCCGAACCGCCGTGCGTGACGACGCCGTCGGTGGCCACGCGCTCCCCGGGGCGTACCACGAACCGGTCGCCGACCCGCAGCCGTTCGACGGGCACCCGGCGTTCGGTGCCGTCCGCGTCCAGTACGGCCACGTCCTTCACGGCGAGGGAGGCCAGGGCGCGCAGCGCGGACCCCGTACCGCGCCGGGCGCGCCCCTCCAGCAGCCGCCCCGCCAGCACGAACAACGTCACGCCGACCGCCGCTTCGAGGTACACGTGCGCGGTGCCGCCCGAGGCGGACGGCAGCAGGGAGAACGGCATCCGCATGCCCGGCTCCCCGGCCCCGCCGAGGAACAGCGCGTACGCCGACCAGCCGAAGGACGCGACGACTCCCAGCGACACCAGCGTGTCCATCGTCGCCCCGCCGTGCCGCAGACCCCGCAGCGCCCGGGCGTGGAACGGCCAGGCCCCCCACACCGCGACCGGGGCGGCGAGGACGAAGCACAGCCACTGCCAATTGCGGAACTGCAGGGCCGGGACCATGGACAGCACGAGCACGGGGACCGACAGCAGGGCCGTGACCAGCAGCCGCGACCGCCCGACCGGATCGGCCCCCGGCGCGGCGTCGTCGTCGGCGGTGGCAGCGGGGGACTTCTCGCGCGGCGGGAGCGCGGCGGTGAACCCGGCCGCCTCCACCACGGCCACCAGTTCCTCGACACCCACCCCGGCGGGATGGCTGACCCGCGCCCGGCCGGTGGCCAGATTGACGGTGGCGCTGACCCCTTCGAGCCTGCCCAGCTTCCGCTCCACCCGCCCCACGCACGCGGCGCAGGTCATCCCGCCCACCACCAGCTCGGTGGTGACGGCCGGGGCGGGGGCGACGGGCGCGCTCACCGGCCCGCGCCCATGTCGCGCATGCCATGCGTGCCGTGCATGCCGCCCATGCCTCCGGAGCCCCCCGAGCCGCCGCTGCCGCCCTTCTCGTGCAGGCCAGGGGCCACCGGGCCCACGGCCGAGCCCACGGCGTACGCGATGCCGAACATCGCGGCGAGCAGCAGGAGGAATCCCGTCAGAACGACGGTCGGACTGTGCTGGCGTGAGGTCATCGCCGCTCCAGAAAAGCAGTCAGCTGGGGAAGTCAGCCGGTAATGGGGGAGCGGCCATCGTGACACGCCCGAGACCCCGTACCCGCGCCTTCACTCACCAGATGACACGTGAGGATTCTCCTCCTCGCGCCCGGGAACCAGCGCCCCCGCGCGGCCGACTTCCTGAGGATGCCGGACCGCCGTACGGCCCGCCTCACCCCTTCTCACCGGCACCGCCCACCCCTTCTCACCGGCACCGCGGACCTCCGCAAGGCCGTCCCACCGGCACCGCGGACCGTCGGGAACTCACCCGCCCTTCTGTACGACTTCTTCGGGGACCCACGACCTCCGAGGAGCCGCAGCCGTGTCCCTGCCCGACCCGATCCCCTTGCTCGGCCGCGCGTACAAGCGCGATCCCTACCCGCTGTACGAGCGGCTGCGCGCCGCCGGGCCCATCCACCGGGTGCGCTTCCCCAGCGGTGTCGCCGCGTGGCTGGTCACCGGTCACCGGGCCGCGGTGCAGACACTCGCCGACCCCCGGCTGGGCAAGAACCACGACCTCGGCAACGACCGCTGGCGCGAACGCGCCTCGATCATGCCCGAACCGCAGCACTCCCAGCTCCAGGTGCACCTGCTGCACCAGGACCCGCCCCGGCACACCGCGATGCGCCGCCTGATCCTCGACACCTTCGCGCCGCGCCGCGTCGAGGCGATGCGCCCCCGCTTCCAGGAGATCGCCGACGAACTGGTCGACGCCATGCCGCCGGTCTCGGGAGCCGGGGACGGCGCCGATCTCGTACGGTGCTTCGCCGCCCGCTTCCCCTTCCTCGTCCTGGCCGAGGTCATCGGCCTGCCGCCGCACCTGGCCGCGGCGTTCCGCCGCGAGTGGGGCAAGGTCGTCCAGCCGGTCGGCCCGAAGGACCCGGGCCGCCCCGCCTACGAGGCGCTGCTGCGGGGCCTGCAGGGGTACATCGCCGAGGTCGTCCAGGAGAAGCGGCGGCGGCCCGCGGACGATCTGCTGACCCGGCTGGTCACCGCCTGCGAAGGCGGCGAACTGACCGCGGAGGAACGGGACTCCATGGTCTTCCAGCTCCTCGTCGCCGGTCAGGAACCGGTCACCAACCAGATCACCACCGCCCTGATGGCCTTGTTCCGCCACCCCCGGGCCCTCGACCGGCTCCGCGCCGAACCGGAGATCCTGCCCCGCGCGGTGGAGGAACTGCTCCGCTACGACGCCGCGTTCGAGCTCACCACCTGGCGCTTCCTCGCCGAGGACGCGGACCTGCACGGCACCCGTGTCCCGGCGGGCGACTCCGTGATCGTCTCGCTGTGCGCCGCCAACCGGGATCCGGAGCGGTTCGCCGACCCCGACGCCCTCGACCTCGACCGGGCCACCGGCTCCCACCTCGCGTTCGGCCACGGCATCCACTTCTGCCCCGGTGCCGCGCTCGCCCGTGTCGAACTCCAGGTCGCCATCGGGACCCTGCTCGCCCGGCTGCCCGGCCTGCGGCTCGCCGTGCCGGACGAGGACATCGAGTGGATCCCCGCCGTCCTCGGCCGCGGCACCCCGTACCTGCCCGTCGCCTACGAACCGCGTGCGTGCCCCCGTGACCGTGACTGACACCATCGTGACCGAGACCGCCGTGACTGACACCGCCGTAGCCCACGCCGCCGTGACCGACACCGCCGTGACCGACACCCTCCGTACCAGCGCCCGCATCCTCGCGCTCCTGCTGCCGCACCGAAGAGCGGCGGACCCGGCCACGGACACCGCCCCCTTCACGGGGCACCCGGGCGGCCCCGAAGACCCCGGTCACCCCGGCTACGCCGAACAGCTCCGCCAGATCGGGCAGTTCGTCCGCGCCGGGGAACCGGTCGTCCTCACCCTCCCCGGCTTCCCCTGCAAGTCGCCCAACCCCGCCAAGGTGCTCGGCCACCTCCCCGACGAGGGCGAGCGACTGTCGCTCGTCTTCCTGGACCGGCTGTGCGCGCGGATCGGCGAGGTGTACGCGCCCGGCGCGCGCATGCTCATCTGCTCCGACGGCCACGTCTTCGGCGATCTGATCCGGGTCCCCGACGCGCACATCGACGCGTACGCCGACGAACTGCGCGCCATGATCGGTGACGCCGGCCTGACCCGCCTGTCCACCTTCGACCTGCGCGAGGTGTACGGCGACCTGCCGTACGACACCAAACGCGCACGGGTGGACGAGGCGTACGGCCCCGCCGCCGACACCCTGCGCGCCGAGGTCCGCACCGACGAGGACACGCTCCGCCTCTACCGCGGCATCACCCGCTTCCTGGTGGAGGACACGGCCGGATTCAACGGCACCCGGTCCGCCCTCCAGCGCGAGTGCCGGACCCGCGCCTACGCGGTGATCGGGCGCAGCCGCGCGTGGGGCGAGCTGATCGCCGACCACCATCCGCGCTCGGTGCGGCTGTCGATCCACCCGCAGCGGTACGGCTCGGCCAAGTTCGGCATACGGCTGCTGGACTCCGCCGACATCTGGGCCACGCCCTGGCACACGGCGGTGCTGCGCCGCGCCGACGGCCGACGGCAGCTGATGCGGCGCGCCGACGCGGAGCGGCTGGGACGGCTGGTGCTGCGCGGGGGCCGTCCCAGCCACTTCGAAGCCGTCTAGGCGGTGTCCTGTGGACCAGGCGATCCACAGGACACCGCCTCGTCCCGCTTCGCCGGCTCGCGGTGGCCGAAGGCGATCGCCGGCTCGCGGTGGTCGAAGGCGATCAGCGGGTCACCGGTCAGCGGATGGTCCACCACCGCCGCCCGCACCCCGAACACCTCGGCCAGCAGCTCCGGCGTGAGCACCTCGCGCGGCGCGCCGGAGGCCACCAGCGCGCCGCCGTGCAGGACGTGCAGCCGGTCGCACACCGAGGCCGCCGCGTTCAGGTCGTGCAGCGCCAGCAGGGTCGTACGGCGCTGCCGGCGCAGCAGGGCGAGCAGCTCCACCTGGTGCAGGACGTCGAGGTGGTTGGTCGGTTCGTCCAGCACCAGGACGTCCGGGGCCTGGGCCAGCGCGCGGGCCAGCAGCACGCGCTGCCGCTCGCCGCCGGACAGCGCCGAGAACCGCCGCCGCTGCTGCCCGCCGTCCATGCCGACCTGGGTCAGCGCCCGCCCGATCGCGTCCCGGTCGCCGTCGTCGTCGGCGGCGAACGCCCGCTTGTAGGGCGTACGGCCCATCGCGACGATCTCCCGCACCGTCAGCTCGAAGTCGCTGCCGCGCTCCTGCGGCAGGGCGGCGACCCGGCGGGCGGACTCCACCGCGGACAGCTCCCGCAGATCCGCCCCGCCGACCAGCACCCGCCCGGCGCACGGGGCGAGATGGCGGTAGACGGTCCGCAGGACGGTGGACTTGCCGCTGCCGTTGGGCCCGACGAGCCCCGCGATCTCGCCCTCCTTCGCGATCAGGCCGACGCCGCTGACCACGGTCCGGCCGGACAGCGCCACGGACAGGTCCTCGATGTCGATCCTCATGACCCCTCCAGGTCCTTCACGGCCGCTCCAGTCAGGTCCTTCACGGCCGCTCCAGCCGCCGGTCGAGCAGATACAGCAGGGCGGGCGCGCCGATCAGCGAGGTGACCACGCCGACCGGCAGCTCCTGGTCGGGCAGCGCCGTACGGGCCACCAGGTCCACCACGACGAGCAGCACCGACCCCGCGAGCGCGGAGATCGGCAGCAGCCGCCGCATGTCGCCGCCGACCACCAGCCGGCAGGCGTGCGGCACCATCAGCCCCACGAACCCGATGGCCCCGGAGACGGAGACCAGGACGCCGGTGAGCACACTGGTCACCACGAACAGCTCACGGCGCAGTCCGGTGACCCGCACGCCCAGGCTCGCCGCCGTCTCGTCCCCCATCAGCAGGGCGTTGAGCGCGCGGGCCCGCGCCTGGAGCGCCAGCAGGCCCGCCGCCACGGTGACGGTGGGCACGGCCAGGGTCTCCCACTGCGCCCCGCTCAGGTTGCCCATCAGCCAGAACAGCGCTCCGTGGGTCTGCTGCTGGTCGTTCGCCTGGAGCACCAGGTAGTGGGTGAAGCCGGCCAGGAACTGGCCGACGCCCACCCCCGCGAGCACCAGCCGCAGCGGCGAGAAACCGCCGCCGCGGCGGGCCATCGCCCACACCAGTGAGAAGGCGGCCAGCGCCCCCGCGAACGCGGCCGCGGACAGCCCGAGCCCCAGCACCCCGCCCGCCCCGGCGCCGAGCACGATCGCGGCGACGGCGCCCAGCGAGGCGCCCGAGGAGATCCCGAGCAGGTACGGGTCGGCGAGCGGGTTGCGCACCAGCGCCTGGACGGCCGTACCGACCAGGCCCAGGCCCGCGCCGACCACGGCCGCCAGCAGGGCCCGCGGCAGCCGCAGCTGCCACACGATCAGATCCAGGGTGCCCGGGACCGGTTCCCGCCCGGTGATGCCGCGCCCCACGGCCGACCACACATCCCGCAGCGGCACGTCGGTGGAGCCGAGCGAGACGGCCGCGGTGAGCGCGGCGAGCAGCGCCGCGCCCAGTGCCGCGCCGACCCACCCGGCCCGTATCCCGCGCCGCGCCTCGGTCGCGACGCCGGCCACTACTTCACCCGGTCCGGGTAGAGGGTGTGGGCGATCTCGCGGACCGTGTCGGCGCTGCGCACCCCGCCGATCGTGGTGGCCTCCGAGCCGACCCGCAGGAAGCGGCCCTCCTTGACGGCCTTCAGCCCCTTGGTGGGACCGTAGGAGCGCAGGAAGTCGGCGGCTTCGTCGAACGCCTTGTCGTTGGCCGCCTCGCTGCCGCGGTTGCGGACCCCCAACTGGATCCAGTCCGGGTTCTTGGCGACCACGTCCTCCCAGCCCGCCGGCTTGAAGTCGCCGTCGCAGTCGGCGAAGACGTTCCGCGCCCCGGCCTGGGTGATGACCGCGTTGGCGACCTGCCTGTTGCAGACCGCGACCGGCTGCTTGGTGCCCGCGTCGTAGTCGAAGAAGAAGTACGAGGGCCGCTTCGCCTCCGGGACGTCCGCGAGCGCCTTGCGGACCGCCGCGGTCTTCTTCCGCATGCCCGTGACGAGTTCGGCCGCGCGGCGGGAGGTGCCGGTGACCCGGCCCAGCTCGGTGATGTCCTCCTCCACTCCGGACAGGTCGGTCAACGGCTTGTCGCGCTGTGCCGCGCACGCGGTGGAGTGCAGGAACATGTGCTTGATCCCGGCGGCCTCGAACTCCTCCGGCCGGGGGCCCTCGCCCGCGCCGCCCATCATGTCCATGGACGCGAACGAGTCGATGTACAGGTCCGCGCCCGAGCCGAGCAGCCTCTCCTTGCCGATCACCGTGCGGCCCAGCACCGGCACCTTCGCGGCCTTGCCGGCGAACTGCTCGGGCATCGTGCCCTTGCCGGGCGGGAAGCCCGTACCGACCACCTTGTCACCCGCGCCGAGCCACATGAGCATCTCCAGGCTGGAGGCGTTGCTGGTGACGATCTTCCCGGGCGGCCCGTCGAACGTGGTCTCCGCGCCCCCGCAGTCGGTCACCGTCACCGGGAAGCCGGAGCCGCCGCCCTTGGCCGACTTGCCGGTCGAGCCGTCGCCTCCACCGCCGCAGGCCGTGACGGACAGGGCGACGGCGGCGAGGACACCGCACAACACGCGTGGGCGCATGGAACATCTCCTGGAGATCGCAACTGGCTGCCGGGCCCGCCGCTGCGGACCCGGACCAGGTAGTCGGCCGCCACCCCCGCCCGGTTCCCGCCGCGGCAACCGGGATCCGGACATTTCCCGGGACAGCGGATGCGGCGCACCGTACGCTGCCCTCGTCCCAACGATCATGAAGGAGCCCGATGAACAGCGAGCAGCTCGTGCCCATGCCCACGGACTGGCGGCGCGCCCTGGCGATCGTCGCCCACCCCGACGACCTGGAGTACGGCGCGTCCGCGGCCATCGCCTGCTGGACCGACGCCGGACACGAGGTGGCCTACCTGCTCGCGACGGTCGGGGAGGCCGGGATCGACGGGATCGCCCCCGCCGAGTGCGGCCCGCTGCGCACCCGGGAGCAGATCGCGAGCGCGGCCGTGGTCGGGGTGTCGTCGGTGGAGTTCCTGGGGCACCGCGACGGTGTGATCGAGTACGGCACGGCGCTGCGCCGCGACTTCGCCGCCGCCATCCGCCGCCACCGCCCCGAACTGGTGCTGACGCTCAACCACCACGACACGTGGCAGGGCGGCGCCGCGTGGAACACCCCCGACCACCGGGCGGTGGGCCGCGCGGTGCTCGACGCGGTCGGTGACGCGGGCAACCGCTGGATCTTCCCCGAGCTGACCGAGGAGGGACTGGAGCCCTGGAACGGGGTGCGGTACGTCGCGGTGGCGGGCTCGCCGCGGCCCACCCACGCGGTCGACGCCACGGCGGGCGTGGACCGGGCCGTACAGTCGCTGCTGGCGCACCGCACGTACATCGAGGCGCTCACCGACGAGGACCCGGAGACCTACAGCCGCGCCTTCCTCGACGGCACCATGACGGCGGCCGCGCAGCGGTTCGGCGGGCGGCCCGCGGTCGCCTTCGAGGTGTTCAGCCGCTGACCCGCCCGGTGGCCGAGCCGTCCTCACGGCGGGCCCCGTCCGGCCCGTCCGGCGGCGGGCCGTCCGCGGAGGGCCCGGACCCGGCGGTGGCGCGTTCCATGACCAGAGCCGCCGCGTCGTCCTGGAGCTCTCCACCGGTGTGCGCGTCGAGGTCGGCCCGCAGCCGCGCCAGCAGCTCCGGGGTGGGCAGCGAGGCCCAGCCGCCCAGCCGGTCCGCCAGCGGGTAGAACGTGCCGTCGGGGGCGCGTGCCTCGGTCACCCCGTCGGTGCACGCGAAGATCCGGGAGCCGGCCGGGACCAGCACCCGCTGCACCGAGCGCGGCCGCTCCAGCAGGTCGCCGAGCCCCAGCGGCAGCCCCGGGTTCTCCGGCTCCAGCTCGCGGACCGTGCCGTCGGCCCGGATCACGAACGGGGCCAGATGGCCGCAGTCGACGAAGAGCAGCGGCACGGCCTGGGCGGCCCGCGCGACCTGGTCGTCCTGCTGTTCCACACCGAGCACCAAGGCGGTGACGAACCGCTCCCAGGCGCCGTCGTCGTCCGCGTCCTCGCCCGTGGAGCGGGTGTAGCGGCGCAGCCCCTGCTCCATGGCGTCCACCCCGCTGGTCAGACTCCGCCGGTAGAACGCGGCCTCGCGGAACGCGGTGAGCACCGCGGCGCCCGCGCCCAGCGTCCGCAACCCCTTTCCCTGGACGTCGCCGATGAGCACCCGGGTGCCGTACGGCGTCTCCACGACCTCGTAGATGTCGCCGCCCACCAGCGCGTCGCGCTGCGAGGAGACGTAGAAGCCGTCCACGACCACGTCGTTGCTGCGCAGCGGGAGCCGGCGCAGCAGGGCGCGCTGGGCCGCCTCGCCGGTGACCCGCAGCCGCTCCAGCAGCTCGTCGCGCTCCCGCAGCAGCCGGGCGACCGCGATGCTGGCGCCCGCCAGCAGGGCGTTGCCGAGGACCGCCGAGACCCGGTTGACCGTGTTCGGGTCGTCCGGGGAGAGGCCGCTGAGACCGGCCATGATGACGAAGTCGATGACGGCGACGACGACGGCCTGCCGATAGGTGCACAGCGCGGCCGCCACCAGCGGCGCGAGGGCCGCGTACACATCGAGCCGGATGTCCTGCGGAGTCAGCCGGTCGATCAGCACGGCCACGCCGATGTACACGAGCAGCGCCACGAAGATGCTGTTCGCCAGGCCGCGGGTGCGGAACCTCAACGGCACGGTTGCGGAACCTCCGCCTCCGGATGTGGGACGGTCCCAGGTTCGCACGGCCGCGGCCCGGCGGCTACCGCACGGCCGCCGGGCACGAGTCGACACGGCGGACGGGCCGGAGGGGCCGGCACGCCGCCGCGCCGACGCGCCGGACGGGCCCGGAACCGAGCCCGTCCGGCGCGGCGGGGACTACCCGATCGCCTTGATCAGTTCGCCGTCGGGGGTGTCACCGCTGAGCTCCCAGAAGAAGGTGCCGCCCAGCCCCTGTTGCTGCTTGTAGTCCATCTTCCCGGCGATGGTCGCGGGGGTGTCGTAGCTCCACCACTGGTCTCCGCAGTGCGCGTACGCGGTTCCGGCGACCGTTCCGGTGGCCGGGCACTTCCCCTTGAGGACCTTGTAGTCCTCGATGCCCGCCTCGTACGTACCGGGGGCCGCGCCGGTGGCCGTGCCGCCCGGCTCCTGCTGGGTCACGCCGGTCCAGCCGCGTCCGTAGAAGCCGATGCCCAGCAGTAGTTTCTCGGACGGAATGCCCAGCCCCTTGAGCTTCTTGATCGCCGCGTCGGTGGTGAAGCCCTCCTTCGGCAGGCCGTTGTAGGAGGTCAGCGGGGAGTGCGGGGCGGTCGGCCCCTTGGCGTCCCAGGCGCCGAAGAAGTCGTATGTCATCGGGTTGTACCAGTCCACGTACCGGGCCGCGCCCGCGTAGTCGGCGGCGTCGATCTTGCCCCCGGGCGAGGCGTCGGCGGTGATCGCGGCGGTCACCAGGTTGCCGGAGCCGAACTTCGTGCGCAGCGCGGACAGCAGGTTCGTCAGGGCGTCCTTGCCGCTGGTGTCGCAGGTCGCGCCGCAGGCGTTGGGGTACTCCCAGTCGATGTCGATGCCGTCGAAGACGTCGGCCCAGCGCGGGTCCTCGACCAGGTCGTGGCAGGACTGCGCGAAGGCGGCCGGGTTCTTCGCGGCCTCGCCGAACCCGCCGGACCAGGTCCAGCCGCCGAACGACCAGATCACCTTGAGGTCCGGGTGCAGCTTCTTGAGCTTGCGGAGCTGGTTGAAGTTGCCGCGCAGCGGCTGGTCCCAGGTGTCGGCCTTGCCGTCGACGCTCTGCTCCGCGCTGTAGGCCTTGTCGTAGTCGGCGTAGGCGTCGCCGATGGTGCACTTGCCGCCCTGCACGTTGCCGAAGGCGTAGTTGATGTGCGTGAGTTTGGCGGCCGAGCCCGATGTCTCGATGTTCTTGACGTGGTAATTGCGCTGGTAGACGCCCCAGTTGGTGAAGTAGCCGACGACCTTGCCGGCGGCGGCGGTGCCGGTACGGGCCGGGGTACGGGCGCTCTCGCCGGCCGACGCGGACGCCGAGCCGGCGAGCAGGGCGGCGGCCAGCGCCGCCGTACACAGTGCCGCGAGGGCGGCGAGCAATCGGCGTGGTCCGATCATGGGTTCTCCTCGTGGGGGTGGGAGAGTGGGGGTAAGCGGACGCGGGCGCGACAGAACGCGCCCAAAATTGACATGAACGCGTGGAACCGTGCGGGAAACCGTAGGAGGACTAGACCAGTGCGGTCAATGGTTCGAACCAATCTGGCTGAGACCGGCGGCGTGGTTGAAGATTGATTGACCGGTGACGTCGGGCCGCTGATCGGGCATACTCCAACTCGCCACAGCCGCAGGTCACCGCCCTCCGCGACCCGGTGGGAGAAGATCGGCTGGGCAAGTCAGACCGGCGGCGCCGCCACACCCTCGGCCCGCGCCGTCCCGCGCCCGACAGGAGGAGAGCGCCGCGATGACCGAGCACGGCCGGCAGCCAGTGGAACGCCAGCTGCCCACGGAGGAAGCCCGGGACCTGATCGCGCTCGTGCGCGAGCTGGCCGACCGGGAGATCAGGCCGCACACCGCCGAGGAGGAGGCAGCCGGCCACTTCCCGCGGCCGTTGTTCAAACTGCTCTCCGAGTCCGGGCTGCTGGGACTGCCCTACCCGGAGGAGTTCGGCGGCGGCGAGCAGCCGTACGAGGTCTACCTCCAGGTCCTCGAAGAGCTCGCCGCGGCCCGTCTGACCGTCGGCCTCGGCGTCAGCGTCCACACCCTCGCCTGCCACGCGCTGGCCACCTTCGGCACCAAGGAGCAGCGCGCCGAGCACCTGCCCGCGATGCTCGGCGGCGGCCTCCTCGGCGCGTACTGCCTCTCCGAGCCCGCCTCCGGCTCCGACGCGGCCAGCCTGCGCACCCGGGCCGAACGGGACGGTGGCACCTGGACCGTCAACGGCACCAAGGCGTGGATCACCCATGGCGGTGTCGCCGATTTCTACACCCTCCTCGCCCGCACCGGAGCCGAGGGCGCCCACGGCATCACCGCCTTCCTCGTCCCCGGGGACGCCGCCGGGCTCTCCGCCGCGGCCCCCGAGCGCAAGATGGGCATGAACGGCTCGCCCACCGCCCAGCTCCACTTCGACGGCGTACGGATCTCCGACGACCGCCGGCTCGGCGGCGAGGGACAGGGCTTCACCGTCGCCCTGTCCGCCCTCGACTCGGGCCGTCTCGGCATCGCCGCCTGCGCGATCGGCGTGGCGCAGGCCGCCCTCGACGAGGCCCTGGTCTACACCGCGGAGCGCCGCCAGTTCGGCCGGCCGATCGCCGACTTCCAGGGCCTGCGCTTCATGCTCGCCGACATGGCCACCCAGATCGAGGCCGGGCGCGCCCTCTACCTGGAGGCCGCCCGCCGCCGCGACACCGGCCTGGCCTACTCCAAGCAGGCGGCCATGGCCAAGCTGTTCTGCACCGACGCCGCGATGCGCGTCACCACCGACGCGGTCCAGCTCCTCGGCGGCTACGGGTACACCGCCGACTTCCCGGTCGAGCGGCTGATGCGCGAGGCCAAGGTGCTGCAGATCGTCGAGGGCACCAACCAGATCCAGCGCGTGGTCATCAGCCGGCACCTGGTGGGCCCCGAGAGCCGCTGACTCCTCCGGGGCCCTGCCCCGGACCTCACCCGGACCCCGCCGGACCTCCGCCTCGGACGCGGCGCCCGCGACGCTCCGCCTCGGGCGCCGGCCAGGCGTCGGAACGGCTCGCCGCCGCGCCGTTCGCCGGCCGCGCCGGGGGCCTGGCGGGGGGCCGGGCGCGGCCCCTGGCGGCGGGCTTCACCGCGCGTTCAACTCCGCGCCCCCGCCGCCCACTTACGCGGTACCGCCCCGTTCCCCGGCGAGCACCTGCGGGTGCGGGCGGTCCCGGAGCTCCAGTCGGCGGCTACGACCGGCCCGGACGCATGTCCGGTACCCGCATCGGGCGCGAACCCGGGCCGCCGATGTGCGAGAACGGCTGGGTCCGCCAGTCCAGGCTCTCCGGCAGGGTCAGCAGCAGCGCCGCGTCCTGCTCCTGGGCGTCCAGAGAGTCGTCCGCGGGCGCGGCGTCCGCCGCCGCCCGGCTCGTGCCGGGGCACACGGTGAGTCCGAACGGGTTCCACGGGGAGGGGCACAGCGCGTGCTCCGGCAGGACGTCCTCGTCCGCCAGCAGCGCGATCGGCCGCGCACAGTCCGGGCAGGTCACCCGGAACATCTCGTAGGTCTCGTACGTATCGTTGTCGCCCTCGTCGAGGCGCTCAAGGTTGGGCATGTCGTTCTCCCCCTCGGATGGGCCGGAAACCGCTGCGGTCGCGACCACAGCAAGCATTTCCCGTGGCGCCCGGCGCGTAATCGCGGCACTCCGGGGGACGCAGGCCAGCCCCTGTGGTGTTCGTCACATGCCCGGTGCAGATGCTCCGAGCATCGCGGTATGTCCGCTCTGTACTCCGGATCGCGTTCCGGCTGTGCCGGAACCTCCCGGACACCATAAGGTGATCCGCTGTGGAGGAGTTGGACCGACAGATCGTGGAACTGCTCGTCAAGGACGGGCGGATGAGCTACACCGACCTGGGCAAGGCCACCGGCCTGTCCACCTCGGCGGTGCACCAGCGCGTCCGCCGCCTGGAACAGCGAGGGGTCATCCGCGGCTACGCCGCCGTCGTCGACCCCGAGGCCGTGGGCCTGCCGCTGACCGCGTTCATCTCGGTCAAACCCTTCGACCCCAGCGCACCCGACGACATCGCCGACCGGCTCGGCGACGTCCCGGAGATCGAGGCCTGCCACAGCGTCGCGGGCGACGAGAACTACATCCTCAAGGTGCGCGTCGCCACGCCCCTGGAGCTCGAACACCTGCTGACCCGGATCCGTTCGCTGGCCGGGGTCTCCACCCGTACGACCGTCGTGCTGTCGACCCCGTACGAGGCCCGCCCGCCGCAGGTGTGAGCCGAGAGGCCACACTGGACCCCATGACCGAACGCACCACCCCCCGTGCCCAGGGCAGTGCCGCCCCGGGCGCCCGCGTCCAGGACGCTTCCGCCCCCGGCGGCCCCGGCCGTCAGGACGACGACAGCGGCCGCACCGTCCTGCTGCGCGGCGGCGAGGTGCACAGCCCCGCCGACCCCTTCGCCACCGCCATGGTCGTCGAGCGCGGCACCGTCGCCTGGGTGGGCTCCGAAGGCGCCGCGGACGCCTTCGCCGACGGCGTCGACGAGGTCGTCCACCTGGAGGGGGCGCTGGTCACCCCCGCGTTCACCGACGCGCACGTCCACACCACCGCCACCGGCCTCACTCTCACCGGGCTGGACCTGACTTCCGCCCGTACCCTCGCCGAGGCCCTGGACCTGGTCCGCGCCCACGCCGCCGCCCACCCCGCCGACCCGGTGCTGCTGGGCCACGGCTGGGACGCCGCCCGCTGGCCCGAGCAGCGCCCGCCGTCCCGCGCGGAACTCGACGAGGCCGCCGCCGGCCGCCCGCTGTACTTGTCCCGGATCGACGTCCACTCCGCCGTGGTCACCACCGCCCTGCTTGACCGCGTACCCGGCGTCAGCGGCCGTCCGGGCTTCCGCGACGACGCGCCGCTGACCGCGGACGCCCACCACGCCGTGCGCGCCGCCGCGCTCGCGAGCGTGAGCCCCGCCCAGCGCGCCGCCGCCCAGCGCGCCGCGCTCGCCCGCGCCGCCTCCCTGGGCATCGGCTCCCTGCACGAGTGCGCCGGTCCGGCGATCTCGAGCGAGGACGACTTCACCGGGCTGCTGGCGCTGGCCGCCGAGACGCCGGGACCGCGCGTGGTCGGCTACTGGGCCGAGGCCGCGACCCGCGCCGCCGACCTGGACAAGGTGCGCGAGCTGGGCGCCGCCGGCGCGGCGGGCGACCTGTTCGTCGACGGCGCGCTCGGCTCGCACACCGCCTGCCTGCACCAGCCCTACACCGACGCCGCGCACACCGGCACCGCCTATCTCGACGCCGCCGCGGTCGCCGCCCACGTCACCGCCTGCACCGAAGCCGGGCTCCAGGCCGGTTTCCACGCCATCGGCGACGCCGCCGTCGGCACCGTCGTCGCGGGCGTACGGGCCGCCGCCGACACACTCGGCCTGGCCCGCGTGCGCGCCGCCCGGCACCGGGTCGAGCACGCCGAGATGCTCACCCCCGAGACGGTCGCCGCCTTCGCCGAACTCGGCCTCACCGCCTCCGTCCAGCCCGCCTTCGACGCGGCCTGGGGCGGCGAAGACGGGATGTACGCGCAGCGGCTGGGCCGGGAGCGGGCCCGCACCCTCAACCCGTACGCCGCCCTGCTGCGCGCGGGCGTCCCCCTCGCACTCGGCTCCGACAGCCCCGTCACCCCCCTCGACCCGTGGGGCACCGTCCGCGCCGCCGCCTTCCACCGCACCCCCGAGCACCGGATCTCGGTCCGCGCCGCCTTCACCGCGCACACGCGCGGCGGATGGCGGGCGATCGGCCGGGACGACGCGGGTGTGCTGGTGCCCGGCGCGCCCGCCGACTACGCGGTGTGGCGGACGGGCGAACTGGTCGTCCAGGTCCCGGACGACCGCGTCGCCAACTGGTCGACCGATCCCCGCTCCGGCACCCCCGGCCTGCCCGACCTCACTCCCGGCGGCCCGCTGCCGGTCTGCCTGCGCACGGTGGTGGGCGGACGTACGGTCTACCGGGGGCCGAACGAGTGACGTACGGCCCGCCCGTACCGCCGAACGACGTGCCCTTCACGAGTCCGCCTCGCTGAACACCGTCCGTACTGACCTGGTCCTTTGGGGAAACGGCGCAGGTCGTGCGGCTGTTGACAGGGTGCGGGCGGCGGCCGGTAGGTTCGGCCGGGTCCACCACAGGACGTCCGGCCGGGCAGTCTCCACGCAGTCGTCGCACGCCGCTGGGCCACGGGGTGGCGTACCGCGCCGGTACGCCATCGCTGGGAGCCAGGTCCAGTGCACGGGGGCGAGGGAGAGATCACCGGGTCGGCAGGTGCGACCCGGGAGGGGCCCGGACGCTCAGTAGACAACGGCTCTCGGTCGACCCGCAGCCAGCGGGTCCCAGGTCGGCCCGAAGGGCGCCGGGCGCCTCCGCGCGCTGCGCGCGCCCACCCCGAATCCGCACCCGGTGCCGTCGCGTGCGCCGCGATGGCTCCTCTCTCCCACCGCCCCCGAGACTGCCGTGTGTTGTGGAGGCATCGGGCGTGCCGTGCGGCCCCGTCCCTGCGGCTCGGAGTCAGCCTGCGGCCGGTACGGGCCTCCGGCCCGGTTTCCGGATCGGCCCCGGTCCCGACGCCGTCGGCCTCCCAACCGGCTCGGGCCCGGGGGCGGCGCCGGGGAGCCTCCCCGGGCCCGCCCCCGGAGCCTCGGCGCATGCCTGACGCGACCGTAGGCACGCGTCGGGCGCAGGCGGACGCCGCCGGGCGCAGCCCGACGCTGCCGAACGCGAACGGACGCTGCCAGGCACGGCCCGCAGCCGCAGGCGTCCGCGTGGCCGCCGCCCGCGCAGACGCCGCGGTGGAAGCGGGGAACCCCCTTCGCCGCTCACGCGTTGCCCACCTCGGGGCCACATCCCGCGCCGCGCGTTGTACGGTCGCCTCACCAGCTCACGACCTGCAGGAAGGCCGCGCCCGTGCACTCGGGACCCGAGACCACCGCCGATGCCGCCAGCGGCGGCACGGCCGCCGACCGGCCGGAGGAGCCGCGCGCGGCGGCCGCCGACGCGGCCCACGGCGACGCCGTAGCGCCCGAGCGCCCGCGGACCGGGCCCGCCTCGTCCGGCGCGGCGCAACCGGTGGCAGCGCGCCCCAAGGGCGGCGCGTACGACGCGACGGCCGCCTCCGCCGAGGACATCGCGCGCGACGGCACAGCCGCGTCCCCCGAGGGTGCCGCGTCCGTCAACGGCCCCGCCCGCGTCGCGGCGGGCGCTTCCGCGTCTGTCAAGGCGTCTGCCAAGGCCGCCGCGTCCGCCGACGTCACCGCGCTCGCTGATGCCGGTACCGGTACCGGTACCGGTACCGGTACCGATGCCGATGCCGTGCCGCCCGTCGGAGACTCCGCGGGCGCGGCGTCCGTCGTCGCAGTGCCGCCCGCCGCGGCCACGGCGCCGCGGCCCGGGCGGCGGCAGCGGCTCGCCGGGTTCGCGCGGCGCGAGTGGCGGCGCAGCGCGCTCGCCGCGGCCGCCGGGCTCGCGCTCGGCCTCGCCTTCCCGCCGTACGACCTGTGGCCGCTGTCGCTCGCCGCCGTCGCCGCGCTGAGCCTGCTCACCCGCGGACGTACGGCGCGGCAGGGCGCCTGGACCGGCTTCGCCTTCGGCCTGCCGTTCCTCGTCCTGCTCCTCAAGTGGCTGAACGTCGTCGGCTGGGACGCGGTGGTGGGCCTGTCCCTCATCGAGGCGCTGTTCTTCCTGCCGCTGGGCGCCGGGCTCGCACTCACCTCCCGGCTGCCGCTGTGGCCCCTGTGGGCCGCCTGCCTGTGGGTGGCGGAGGAGTGTGTCCGCGACCGGGCTCCGTTCGGCGGCTTCCCCTGGGGGCGGCTGGCGTTCGCCAACACCGGATCGCCGTACACGCCGCTCGCCGCGCTCGGCGGCGCTCCGCTGGTGACCTTCGCCGTCGCCCTCACGGGGGCTCTGCTGGCGGCCGTGGGGCTCGCGGCGTGGCGGGCACGGGCGGGCGGGGACGGGAAGCGGCGCGGCCGGGTGGCGCTGGGCGCGGCCGGGGCGATGGGTCTGGCCGCGGCCGTGACCGCCGCCGGGTACGCGGTACCGGTGCCCACGGACGCCGACGACACCGTCGACATCGCCATCATCCAGGGCAACGTGCAAAAGCCCGGCATGGACTTCCTCGGCCGCCCCCTGAAGATCCTCAACAACCACGTCGAGGCGACGCTGCGGCTGGCCGAGGACGTCGACGAGGGGCGGATCAAGCGGCCCGACCTCGTCATCTGGCCGGAGAACGCCTCGGACCTGGACCCGTTCAAGTACCGGCAGGCGTACAACCGGATCGACAAGGCGGTCCGGGCGATCGGCGTCCCGGTCCTGGTCGGTGCCCTCGTCGACCACCCCACCAAGCGGGGGTACGTCGAGAACCAGGGCATCGTGTGGGACCCGAAGACCGGCCCCGGCGCCTCGTACACCAAGCAGCACCCGGTGCCGTTCGGCGAGTACGTGCCCTTCCGCGAGCAGCTCAGCAAGGTGATCAGCAGGCTGGACCGGGTGCCCCGCGACTTCTACCCCGGCGACCACACCGGCGTCCTCCAGGTCGGCCCGGCCCGGCTCGGCGACGTGATCTGCTTCGAGGTCGCCTACGACGGGATCGTTCGCGACACCGTGAACGCCGGGGCCCGTGCGCTGGTCATCCAGACCAACAACGCCACCTACGGCCGCAGCGGCCAGCCCGAGCAGCAGCTGGTGATGTCCCGGCTGCGGGCCATCGAACACGGGCGTGCCGTCGTGACCGCGGCCCCCAGCGGCATTAGCGCGGTCGTCGCGCCGGACGGCACCATCGAGCAGCGAACGAAGGAATTCACCCAGGATGTCCTGACCGCCCAGATCCCGTTGCGTGATGACATCACGGTGGCGGACAGAGTCGGCGCCGCGCCCGAGTGGGTCCTCGCTATGGTGGGCGTTCTGTCCTGCGCGGCCGCGATCATGTTGGGCCGTCGAGGACGTACGGACGAGAAGGGGCAGTAATCCGTGAGCGACGCACGCGAGGCCGACGAGCCGCGCCGCAGCACGAAGCAGGAACGGTCAGAAGCGGCGAGCGAAAGCGGTCAGCGGACGTTCGGACCGCTCGGCTCGACCTTGGTGATCATCCCGACCTATAACGAGGCGGAGAACATCAGGCCGATCGTCGAGCGGGTCCGTGCCGCCGTGCCCGAGGCGCACGTCCTGGTGGCCGACGACAACAGCCCGGACGGCACCGGCAAGATCGCCGATGAGCTCGCGGGCGAGGACGACCACGTCCAGGTCCTGCACCGCAAGGGCAAGGAAGGCCTTGGTGCCGCCTACCTCGCCGGGTTCCGCTGGGGCATCGACAACGGCTACGGCGTCCTGGTGGAGATGGACGCCGACGGCTCGCACCAGCCCGAGGAGCTGCCCCGGCTGCTGACCGCGCTCAAGGGCGCGGACCTGGTGCTCGGCTCCCGGTGGGTGCCCGGCGGCCGGGTGGTGAACTGGCCCAAGTACCGGGAGTTCCTCTCCCGCGGCGGCAGCACCTACTCCCGGCTGCTCCTCGACGTCCCGATCCGGGACGTCACAGGCGGCTTCCGGGCCTTCCGCAAGGAGACCCTGGAAGGCCTCGGCATGGACGCCGTCGCGTCGCAGGGCTACTGCTTCCAGGTCGACCTGGCCTGGCGCGCGTTGAAGGCGGGCTTCCATGTGGTCGAGGTGCCCATCACCTTCGTCGAGCGTGAGCGCGGCGACAGCAAGATGAGCAAGGACATCGTCGCCGAGGCGCTGTGGCGGGTCACGTCCTGGGGCGTGGGCTCGCGCGTGAACCGGGTGCTGGGGCGGAAGCCGGACCAGCCCTCCTAGCGGCGGTCGGCGCGGGGCCGGGGTCGTCCGGGCGGGGCGCTGCCACAGCGCCCGCCCTGGGGCGCGGTCCGGGCGGGGGCCCAGGCACACTGGGGACATGACGACCGGCGTACCGCATCATTTCGATCCTCCTCCGGGCTCCTCTCACAGCGCGCCCCAGGGGGACTCCCGGCGCCCCAGACGCTCCCGTGCCCGGACCTTCGTACCGCTGGGCATCGCGGCGTGGCTGGTGCTGGAGATCTGGCTGCTGACGGTGGTGGCCGACGCGGCGGGTGGACTGACGGTCTTCCTGCTGCTGGTCGCCGGCCTGGTGCTGGGCTCGATCGTGATCAAGCGGGCCGGCCGGCGAGCCTGGCAGTCGCTGACCGGGTCGCTGCAGCAACCCGGCGCGGTCCGCCCGGAGGAGGCCGGACGCGCGGCGCCCGGTACCGGCAATTCCCTGATCATGCTCGGCGGGCTGCTGCTGATGCTGCCGGGCCTGGTCTCCGACGCCGTCGGGCTGCTGTGCCTGTTCCCGCCGACGCGGACGCTGCTGCGGCGCTGGGCGGAGCGGGCGCTGGAGCGCCGGATGCGGGCGATGGTGCCCGGCTCGGTCCAGGACGCCTTCGAGCAGGCCCGTATGCGGCAGCCCGAAGGGAAGGTCGTCCCGGGCGAGGTCATCAGGGACGACGACGCGGCGCGCGGCGAGGACGGATCGCGCGGTGAAGGCCGCCAGGATCCTCCGCTGACCCGCTGACCCGCTGACCCGCTGACCCGCTGACCCGCTGACCCGCTGACCCGGGTGTCCCAAGGCTTCACGATGGCGCGGGGCTCACGAAGACGCGGGGCTCACGAAGGCACGCAAGGGCCGGGGCCGCTGCTCAGCAGCGGCCCCGGCCCTTGATCGTTCCCTCCGCCGTCAGGCGGACTTGCGGGTGTCCCGCGGATGCACGGCGATGTTCATGGCACCGGAGCGCAGGACCGCCAGCCGTTCGGCCAGCACCTCCTCCAACTCCTCGCGGGTGCGCCGCTCCATGAGCATGTCCCAGTGCGTACGCGCGGGCTTGCCCTTCTTCTCCTCGGGGCCATCGCCATCCACAAGGAGTGCCGTGGCGCCGCAGGCCTTGCACTCCCACTCCGGCGGGATCTCCGCCTCTACTGAGAACGGCATCTCGAATCGATGGCCGTTCGGGCATGCGTACTCCACCGCCTGGCGCGGGGCCAGATCGATGCCGCGGTCGGTCTCGTAGCTGGTCACCACGAGTCGCGTGCCGCGAAGAGCTCGCTCACTCATGCTTCGTGCCTCCCGGGCTTGTCGCCCACAGGACAGGTGTCGCTGTCGTCGTCATCCGGTCAACGTCCGGTCGGCGGTGAAGATTCCCGTACTGGGACATGCGTCGCCCGTCGTGCCGCCCCGTTGTTCTACCCACAGGCGCCCGGTTTGTCACATCTGGCAGCAGATGTCACCCAGCGTTTTCGGTACTTTAGCGCGCAGTAACGGTCCGCCTGGTAGGCCAAGGGCGTACACTACCGCTCCTCACCCGTAACCTCTAAATCCGGTCCGGAGCAGGGTCCTCCGCGGAGTCCGTCGGGGCGGTCCCGCGGGTCACCACGGGCGAGGCCGCGGCCTCCCGGTCGAAGCGGCTGAAGATCCGCAGGAAGAACTGGGACAGCGGGCCGATGGCCAGGGCGTACAGCACGGTTCCCACGCCAACCGAGCCGCCGAGCAGGAAGCCGGTCGCCAGCACCGTCACCTCGATGCCGGTCCGCACCAGCCGGATGGACCGCCCGGTGCGCTTGTGCAGCCCCGTCATCAGTCCGTCCCGCGGCCCGGGGCCGAAACGTGCCGAGATGTACAGGCCCGTCGCCACGCCGTTGAGCACGATCGCCGCGATGAGCAGCGGGATGCGTATGGCCAGGGAGTCCGGCTCGGGCAGGAGCCACAAGGTCGCGTCCACCACGAGGCCGATCACGAGGACGTTCGAGACCGTCCCCAGGCCCGGCCGCTGCCGCAGGGGAATCCACAGCAGCAGGACCGCGGCGCCGACCGCGATCGTCACCGTGCCGAAGGACAGCGGCGTGCGCTCGGTGATGCCCTGGTGGAAGACGTCCCAGGGGTCGAGCCCGAGGGTGGCGCGCAGCTGCATCGCCATGCTCGCCCCGTAAATGACGAGACCTGTGTACAGCTGGACGAGACGACGGGTGAGGTGCGACCCCCCTGGTGTGGACAACTGCGGCTCCTCGGTTCTGGTTCGACGGCTCGAACCTTTCGGCGCGAAGGACTCGAAAAACTCCAAAAAAGGGGGCGACTGGTGACAGTGGCCCACGGCATGTCACTCTTGACCAAGAGATCAGTCCAGTTCCATGGCCAATTCCGGGAAGGTGGACCGCACGAGATGAGTCCGTGGACCTCAGCGGTCGGCGCACCGCAGCTCGCCCGCCTGCTCCAGTCGCAGCACACGAGGGAGGCCACCGCCCTCTCCGGCGGTCGGCGCCTCCCCGCCTACCGCGCGCTCGCCGACGGCGTGCGGCTGCTCGTCCTCGAAGGCCGTGTCCCGGTCGCGGCCAGGCTGCCCGCCGAACGGGAGCTGGCCGCCGCGCTCAAGGTCAGCCGCACCACCGTCGCCACCGCCTACGAGGCCCTGCGCGGCGAGGGCTTCCTCGAATCGCGGCGCGGCGCGGGCAGCTGGACCGCCGTCCCCGCCGGGCGGCCGCTGCCCGGCCGGGGCCTGGACCCGCTCCCGCCCGAGGCCACCGGTTCGGTGATCGACCTGGGCTGCGCGGCGCTGCCCGCCCCCGAGCCCTGGCTGACCCGCGCGGTCTCCGGCGCCCTGGAGGAACTGCCGCCGTACGCCCACACTCACGGCGACTACCCGGCCGGACTCCCCGCCCTGCGCCAGGCCATCGCCGACCGCTACACCGCACGCGGCGTGCCGACCATGCCCGAACAGATCATGGTCACCACCGGCGGGATGGGCGCCGTCGCCGCCACGTGCCGGCTGTTCGTGCGCCCCGGCGAGCGCGTCGCCGTCGAGTCCCCCTCCTACGCCAACGTGCTCCAGCTGATGCGCGAGGCCGGGGTCCGGTTGGTGCCCGTCGCCATGGCGGACCGGCTCGCCGGCTGGGACCTGCCCGCCTGGCGGCAGACCCTGCGGGACGCCGCGCCCCGCATGGCCTATGTGATCGCCGACTTCCACAACCCGACCGGCGCGCTCGCCGACGACGAGCAGCGACGGGAACTGGTGGACGCCGCGCGCTCGGCCGGTACTGTCCTCATCGCCGACGAGACCATGTCCGAGCTTCGCCTGGACGGGACCGGCGACGACGCCGCGCCCCGCCCGGTCAGCGCCTTCGACCCGTCAGGCAGCACGGTCGTCACCGTCGGCTCCGCGAGCAAGTCCTTCTGGGCCGGGTTGCGGATCGGCTGGGTGCGCGCCGCGCCGGACGTCGTCCGCAGTCTGGTCGCCGCCCGCGCGTACGTGGACCTGGGCACCCCCGTCCTCGAACAGCTCGCCGTCACCTGGCTGCTGAACACCGGCGGCTGGGACGAGGCCGTCACGTTGCGGCGCGGTCAGGCCCGGGAGAACCGCGACGCGGTCGTGGCCGCGGTCCGCCGCCACCTGCCCGACTGGGAGTTCACCGTTCCGCGCGGCGGGCTGACCCTGTGGACCCGCACCGGCGGGCTCTCCGGCTCGCGGATCGCCGAGGCGGGGGAACGGCTCGGGGTACGGGTGCCCTCCGGGCCCCGGTTCGGCGTGGACGGTGCGTTCGAGGGCTTCGTACGGCTGCCGTTCACCGTCAGCGGGGCGGTCGCCGAACAGGCCGCCACCCGGCTGGCGGCCGCGGCCCGGCTCGTCGCCACGGGTGCCGCGGCGGAGGCCGACCTGCCCCGGACGTACGTGGCCTGACCGGGCGCGCGCCTGCCGTCGGCGCCCGCGCTGGTCCTGCCGGATTACGCACCGGCCATGCCGGATTCCGCGCGGGTCCTATCGGATTCCGCGCGGGTCCGCCGGCCCCCGTGCCGAGCCGTCGGTCCCGCGAAGTCCGCGTCGGTCCCACGGGGTCCGCGCCGGTCCTATGGAGCCCCCCTCTGCCGGGCCGTCGGCCCTACGGAGTCCGCACCGGCAGCGCCCCGTCGCCCTCCGCGCGACGCGGCTCGGCGGCCGGCGACGGCGGCGCCTCCACCGGCGCGGGGCCTTCCGCCTCCACCGGCCCCGGCCCCGTCGCGACCGGCAGCAGCCCCAGCACCGCCCGCCGCTGCTCCTCGCCGGTGGCACTGTCGTACGGATCCGGGGTGGCCGGGACCTGGAGCCGGTGCACCGGACCCGCGCCCAGCCGGGCGTACCCGCGGCCCGGCGGCATGTCGCGGACCGGCGTGGTGTGCGGCGGCTCGCCCAGTACGGCGGTGACGTACTCGTGCGGCGCGGGACCGAGCACGACGCGCGCCCGGGCGAGGGACCACACGGGCTCGCCGAGCGCCTCCGCGCTGTCGCAGTGGTCGGCCACCACCACGGTGACGTTCGCCGCCCGGCCGTACCGCAGCGGCACCTGGAGCAGCTCCACCGGGTCTCGCCGCCCGTCGGCCGCCGCGAGCTGGCCGAGCACCGAGGGCCGGTCCAGGACGATCCACAGCGGCCGGTCGACGTCGTCGGGCAGCGCGCGGCCGTGCTGCCGCGACCGATTGGCGGCGATCAGCCGCCGCTCGGTCTCATGGGCGGCCCACTCCAGCATCGCCAGCGTCCCGGCCAGATCGCACTCCACGGCCAGCACCCCGGGCCGCCCGGTCAGGAACGCGTAGTCGCCCGTGCCGCCGCCGTCCACCACCGTGACGTCGCCGTGTTGCAGCACCTGGAGCACGATGGACCGCAGCAGCGTCGTCACGCCGCTGCCGGGCTGGCCGAGCGCCAGCAGATGCGGCTCAGAGGAGCGCGGGCCGGTGCGCCAGACCACCGGTGACGCGTCGCACCGCGCGCCGTCGTCGACGACCGGCAGCGTACGGGCCACATCGCCGGGGTCGGTGAACCCCAGGACCGTCTCGCCCTGCGCGGTGACGAAGCGCTGCGCGGAAATCCCCGTGGACAGCGGGGGCAGCACGGTCACTTGGAGCCGGTTGCCCTCCTCGTCCCAGTCGAAGAGGTACTCGCGGCCGCGCCCCGACTTCGCGTACAGCAACTGCTCGACACGGCGGCGGGATTCCGGGTCGCCGTCGGTGAAGTACGCGGGGTAGCGCAGCCGCAGCCGGACCAGCCGGCCGCCCTCGCCGAACGCGTGGTCCTCGAAGGCGGACGTCCACATCCCGCCGTACCGGTACAGCGGATCGCTGTCCTGCGGCACCGAGAAGTAGGGCACCAGCGCGTCGTAGAGCGTCTGGAGCCGCTCCGTTCCGGCGGTGTCCGGTGCGGCGGCGGCGACCGCCGCGCCCCGGCCGGCCCAGGCCGCCGCGCCCATCAGCCCGAGCAGCGCCAGCAGCGGTCCGTACGGGATCAGCGGGACGACGGCGAGGCAGGCGGCCGCGAGGAACAGCACGGGGCCGCGCCGGTCCTTCGGCGTACGGAGCCAGCCGCGTCGGGCCCGGGCCGCCAGCTCGCGCAGCCCGCGGGAGATGATCAGCAGCGGCAGCAGGACGTCGGCGGAGCCGTCGGCGAGGGCGCGGGGGAGCCGGGCACGTCGGGGGAGTCCGGGGAGCCGGGGGAGCGGTGGCCGGGGCACGTCAGATCTTGATTCCACCCAGCAGGTCGGCGAGGCTTGCCCCGCCCGCCTTGATGCTCGGGGCGATGGCGGTGCTGGCGAGGTAGAAGCCGAAGAGGGCGCACACGAGCATATGGGTCGGCTTCAGTCCGTCCTTGCGGAAGAACAGGAAGACGACCACGCCCAGCAGGACGACTCCGGAGATGGACAGAACCATGACGTTCTCCTGGCGAGTGGGGTGGTCACTGTTGGTGGTGTTTGGATCACAGCATGTATCCAATGGGTGAAAGGTGCAAATGGAGGAGGATGTTGATTTATCCGGTGAGTCAGCCAAGTGCGCCCAGGGTGCGTCGCGGGTCTGGCGCGGGTCTGCCGCGGGTGCGTCCGGGTGCCGGAACTCGCCGACCCGCGTCGGCTGACTGTCCGTAAGGTGGGGGCATGAGCGAACCGACCCCCGATCCCACCGAGCCCGCGCACGACCCCGAGGTACTCCAGCTCGCTTCCAAGGTCTTCGACCTCGCCCGGCATGGAGACACCGACACCCTCGCCGCCTACGTGGACGCGGGGGTGCCCGTCAACCTCACCAACGACAAGGGCGATTCACTGATCATGCTCGCGGCCTACCACGGGCACGCGGATGCCGTGGCGGCGCTGCTGGAGCGCGGCGCCGACCCGAACCGGACCAACGACCGCGGGCAGACGCCGCTGGCCGGGGCCGCGTTCAAGGGGGAAGCGGAGGTGCTGCGCCTGCTGCTCGCGCACGGCGCGGACCCGGCGGCCGGGAGCCCGTCGGCGATCGACACGGCCCGGATGTTCGACCGCAAGGATCTGCTGGAGCTGTTCGAGGCGCAGTGAGGGCGGCGGCGCAGCCGCGGGAGCGGGCCCGACGCCTCCTCGCGCCCGGCCGTCCGGCTGCCTCGTCCCGCCCGCTCGGCCGCCTTGTCGCGCCCGGCGCGGCGCCGGGCGGGGGTGCGGGGCCCGGCCGCCCGCCCGCAGCCCCCGGCCGCAGCCCCCGCCCACCCACCCGGGCCCGTAGCCTTGGGGCCATGGAGACCCCGGCTGCCCGCCGTGTGCGGGAGTGCGCGGCCATAGCGGACCGGACCTGCGATCGAGTCGAGGCCCTCGACCCCGCCCTGCACGCCTTCGTCGCGGAGCCCGCCCGGCGGGAGCGGCTGCGCGCGGAGGCGCGCACCGCGGCCGGGCGGTGGCAAGACCCCGACGCCGAGCCCCCGCTGTACGGCGTACCGGTCGGCGTCAAGGACATCGTGCACGTCGACGGGCTGCCCACCCGCGCGGGTTCCGAGCTGCCCGCCCAGGTGCTGACGGGCCCTCAAGCGACGCTGGTCAGCCGCCTCCGGGCGGCGGGCGCGCTGGTCGCGGGCAAGACCGTGACCGCCGAGTTCGCGGTGAGCGCCCCCGGTCCGACCCGCAACCCGCACCACCTCGGGCACACTCCCGGAGGGTCGAGTAGTGGGTCGGCGGCGGCGGTCGCGGCGGGCATGGTGCCCCTGGCGGTCGGAACCCAGACGGCGGGCTCGGTGATCCGTCCCGCGGCCTACTGCGGCGTCCTCGGCTTCAAGCCGACCCATGGCCGGATACCGGCGGACGGCGTCATCCCCAACGCGCCCACCCTGGACACGGTGGGGCTCCTCGCCGCGGACGCCGCCCTGCTGGCCCGCGCCGCCGGTGTGCTCTGTGACGCGTGGCGGCCCACCACTCGGACCCTCCCCCAGCTAACGCTGGGAGGTGCCCCCAGGCCCCGGCTCGCCGTCCCCGACGGGCCGTATCTGGACCGCGCCGGGGCCGAGGCGAGGGACGCCTTCGAGGAGCAGACCGCGCGGCTGTCCGCCGCCGGATTCGCCGTGCGCCGGGTGCCGTTCATGGCGGACTTCGAGGAGCTCGTCCGGCAGCAGTTCGCCGTCAACCGCTTCGAGATCGCCCGCAGCCACGCCGCCTGGTTCCCGCGATACGAGGCGCTCTACCGCCCGCAGACCGCGGCCGCCATCCGGCAGGGCCAGGGCGTCTCCGCCGAGGCGTACGCCGACGGGCTGCGCGAACGCGCGCGGTTCCGCGAGCGGTTGGGTGCCGTCATGACCGACGCGGGCGTCGACCTGTGGCTGGCCCCTTCGGCGACCGGGCCCGCGCCGGCAGGCCTGGAGAGCACCGGCGACGCCATCATGTGCATGCCGTGGAGCTTCGCCGGCGCGCCCGTCCTCGGGCTCCCCGCCGGGCGCGCGCGGGCCAACGGGCTGCCGCTCGGGTTGCAGTGCGTGGCCCGCCCCGGAGCCGACGAGCGACTGCTGGCATGGGCACCCGCCCTGGCGGCCGTCTTCGGCTGACCGTCTGTCTCCGGCACGACCGGAGACGGCGGAGGGGGCATCCGCGTACTCCGCGCACTCCGCGTACGGGGCGTCGTTCCCGCCCTCCCCGCCCTCCCCTCGGGGCGGCGCTGCGGCGCGTTCGCCGATGACCGTACGAGGATGGGGACATGACCGAGAACTTCCGTACCCATGTCCTTGACATCACCACCGGCCACAAGGAGACCGTGGTCGATCTCACCGCCGACTGCGAGGCGTTCCTGCGCGAGTGGGCGGGAGGCCGGGACGGGCTGCTCAACGTCTTCGTCCCGCACGCCACCGCCGGCCTGGCGGTCCTGGAGACGGGGGCGGGCAGCGACACCGACCTGCTGGCCGCGCTCCGCGACCTGCTGCCCGCCGACGACCGCTGGCGCCACCGGCACGGCAGCCCCGGCCACGGCCGCGACCACGTCCTGCCGGCCATCGTCCCGCCGCACGCCACACTGCCCGTCATCGGCGGCAGGCTGGCGCTCGGCACGTGGCAGTCGGTCTGCCTGGTCGACACCAATGTGGACAATGCCAACCGCCAGGTCCGGCTGAGCTTCCTGGGCTGAGCAAGCCCCGCGGTGGTGACGGGGGGCTCGCTCAGGCCGGGTCGGGCGGGAGGCGGCATGATGGGCATGCGCATCGCCGCAGGTCACGCACTGAACAGGAGCCCCGAACCATGGTCAACCGCCTCCGCCCTGCCCTGCGCCGCGTGCTGACGGCGTTGACTCTGTGCGGTGTGCTCACGGTGGCAGCGAGCGGATGCTCCGCGTCCGACGGCGAGCACGTCGGCACGTCGGAGAGGTCCCCCGCCGCCCCGCCGACCGCGAGACCGGGGAGCGCGGGCAAGGTGGTTCCGCCCGAGCCGGGCGTTGCCTTCGACTACCAGATCGGCGGTGCCTACGCGCCGCCGCCCGGCGTGCGCGCGGTCTCCCGCGACCGTGCCGCGAAGCCGGCGCCCAGGCTGTACAACATCTGCTACGTCAACGCCTTCCAGGCTCAGCCGGACGCCACCGGCTGGTGGCAGGCCCACCACCCCGACCTGCTGCTCCGCGACGCCAACGGCGCGTTGGTCGTCGACAAGGACTGGGACGAGGCCCTGCTGGACATCTCGACATCCGCCAAGCGCGAGCGGCTCGCCAAGATCGTGGGGGAGTGGATCGACGGCTGCGCCGCGGCCGGCTACCAGGCGGTCGAGGCCGACAACCTCGACTCGCACGAGCGGTCCAAGGGGCTTCTGACCGCCGATCACGACATGGCCTTCGGGAAGTTGCTCGTCGCCCGGGCCCACGCGGCCGGTCTGGCGATCGGCCAGAAGAACGCCGCCGGCCTGGCGCGGCAAGGACGGAGCCTCGGATTCGACTTCGCGGTCGCCGAGGAATGCGGACAGTACGACGAATGCGGCGATTACGCGAACGCATATGACGACCGGGTCTTCGTCATCGAATACCAGGCGGCGGGGCTCACCGCCGCCTGCGCGGCCTGGGGTGGAAGGCTGTCGGTGGTCCTGCGCGACGTGGACGTCGCCCCGGCCGGGGAAGCCGCGCACCGCCGCCGCACGTGCTGAGCGGACGCTCCCGGCCCGGTTGTCGGGCAGGTGCCGGGTCAGGGCAGTACTGTGACTCGATGAGCGAAAAGGCCCGCAAGCTGTTCAAAGCGCTGGACCTCAACGACGACGGCACCCTGACCCGTGAGGAAGTCATCACCGCCCTGCGTACCAAGGGCCCGACCCTTGCCGCCCAAGGCGACCTGCCGTTCTGGGGTCTGGGGGACGCCGACGCCTCCTCGGCCCTGTTCGACGCCGCCGACCAGGACGGCGACAGCGTGCTCACGTTCGAGGAGTTCGCCCGGGAGGTCGACCGCCGCTTCGGCTGGTAGGAGGGCGCCCGACTCCTCGGTGGCCCGAGCTGCGTCCCCGCCGCCGCCGACGCCGCCCGTCGGTCCGCCATGCCCCGCGAACGCGAACGCGAAGGCGGGCAAGCACAGTTCCCTACGTCGCCTACGTCGCCTACGTCGGAGAGCCCTTGCCCGGTCGTCCCTGCCGGGCGTCTCCGTCCGGTAGCGCGATGCCCGGACCGGCTTGCCGGGCCAGGGGGTTGGAGCCGATGGAGTTGTGGACGCTGAAGTTGACCGCGTCCGAGCGATAGCGGTCGTCGGACCACTCGACGGGCCGGCCCGTGTGCGTGGTGGTGACGCGCCGGACCCGGAGCAGGGGGCTGCCGCGGCGGAGGCCGAGGAGTTCGGCGTCCCGGGTGCCGGCCGCCACGGCGTCGATCAGGTGCTCCCCGTAGGTGAACACGAGTCCCGTGCTGTCGTAGAGCCGTTGGGTGACCGACTCGCAGTCCGGTTCGATGTGCTCGACATCCGGGGCGATCCAGTCCGCGTAGACGGTGCGCTCCAGCAGGACGCGTTCACCGTCGAGGCTGCGGACGCGCAGCACCTGGAGGACTTCGGCGCCGTCCCCCAGGTGCAGCCGGGCGGCGTCCTCGGCGGTTGCCGGGCGGCGGCGGCTGGAGATCACCAGACCGGTGGGGGTGCGGCCCAGGGAGTGTGCCCACTGGGCGAAGCTGCACAGTTCGGCGAAGCTCTGGCCGCGCCGGCTGGCCAGGACGACGCGACGGGCCCCCTGGCGGGAGCCGATCAGTCCCTCGGAGGTCAGAGCCGCGATCGCCTGCCGCACGGTGCCGCGTGAGACCCTGTACTCGGTCGCGAGTTGGGATTCGGACGGCAGGAGGGCGCCGACGGCGTACTCCTCGCCGTCGATGGCGCGCCTGAGTGCGTTGGCGATCTCCTCGTGGCGTGCCCCCACCGGCTCCCCCTTCGCTCGACACTTGCGCGACACTTCGCCGTTGTGTGCGCATTTCACCGCATCACGGTCAGCCTAACCGAGCCTTGCGGCCATCCGCTGGTCGCGGGTGGCGACAGGATCGCACTCCGTGAGCGGCTGGTCGAAGCGGGCCTGATCGACTTCTCGTAGGGCATGAATCTTGTTCTCGTGTTCACCTTCCGTTCACCGATGCCGGGCCTACTGAGCCCCAACTTGTTCAGACAAGTTGTCGGCATCGCGCAGGCGACCGCTCGTATCGACCCGTATCGAGGAGACATCGTGATCACGTTCCGGAACAGACGGGCGGCCCTTCCCAAGCCGGCCGCCCTGACCTGCGGCCTCGCCGCCACCGCTCTCCTCCTGAGCGCGTGCGGCGGGTCGGGGGACTCCGGTACGGGCGACGCCGAGAACGTGGCGACCGCGACCTCGATGGAGGAGGCCGGCGGCTTGGACTCCCTCGTCGCGGCAGCCCAGAAGGAGGGCACGCTCAACGCGATCGCCCTGCCGCGCGACTGGGCCAACTACGGGCAGTTGATCGACGGCTTCACCGACAAGTACGGGATCAAGGTGAAGGTCGAGAACCCGGACGGCTCCAGCGAGGACGAGGTCCGCGCCATCACCTCCCGCAAGGGCCAGAGCGGGGCCCCGGATGTGGTCGACCTCGGCAGCTCCTTCGCCATCGGCGCCGCCGAGAAGGGCCTGCTCGCCCCGTACCGGGTCGCCGCCTTCGACGACATCCCCGAGGGCCAGAAGGACCCCAAGGCCCGCTGGTACAACGACTACGGCGGCTACATCTCCATCGGCTGCGACGCCAAGCGGGTCCAGCGCTGCCCGACGACCTTCGCCGAGCTGCTCAAGCCCGACTACGCGGGGAAGATCGGCCTGAACGGCGACCCGACCAAGTCCGGAGCCGCCTTCGCCGCCGTCTACGCGGCCTCCCTGGCCAACGGCGGCTCCTTCGCCGACATCCAGCCGGGACTGGACTTCTTCGCCGAGCTGAAGAAGAAGGGCAACTACAACCCGGTCGAGGCCACCGCCGCCACCATCAAGGCGGGGGAGACGTCGATCATCATCGACTGGGACTACCTCAACGCCGGCTATGCCGAGCAGTTCAAGACCAAGGGCGTGGACTGGCAGGTCGCGGTTCCCGACGACGGCCAGTTCGCCCAGTACTACTCGCAGGCGATCAACAAGGACGCACCGCACCCCGCCGCGGCCCGGCTGTGGCAGGAGTACGTATACAGCGCCGAGGGGCAGAACACCTACCTCTACGGCTTCGCCCGCCCGGCGCTGATGATCGCGATGGCCAAGAACGGCACCCTGGACCGGGACGCCGCGTCCAAGCTGCCGCCGGTGATCGGCGTCCCGTCCTTCCCCAGCGAGGCCCAGCAGGCCCAGGCCAAGCAGACCGTGGCCCGGGGCTGGAGCAAGGCCATCTCTGGCTGACGCCGCCCTCGGTTCCGCTGCCCGCGGCCGGCGGCTCGCCGTCCACGGGCAGCGGACGGCGCAGGGGCTGTCCGCCGCCCTGTTCTTCCGGCTCAGGCTCCGTCCTGGTGGAGTCGGTCCAGGGCGGCCAGTTCGTCCTCGGAGAGGCGCAGCGCGCCGGCGGCCACGTTGGCGACCAGGTGATCGGGGTTGCCGGTACCGGGGATGGCCAGCACATGCGGCCCGCGGTGCAGCGTCCACGCCAGCCGCACCTGCGCCACGCTCACCCCGTGCGCCCGCGCGACGGCGAGCACCTCCTCGCTGTCGGCGCCGCTCGCGCCCGCCTCGCGTCCCGCACCGGCGACCGCGTAGAACGGTACGAACGCGACTCCCTGCTCACCGCAGCTCCGCACGAACTCGTCGTGCTCGGGCCGCACGCCGATGCCGTACATGTTCTGGACGCAGACCACCGGCGCGATGGCCTGCGCCTCGGCGAGGTGTTCGGGGGTGACGTTGGAGACGCCCAGGTGGCGGATGAGCCCGGCGTCGCGTAGTTCGGCCAGGGCGCCGAAGCGCTCGGCGATCGAATCGGTTCCGACGACGCGCAGGTTGACCACGTCGAGGTGGTCACGGCCGAGCTGGCGCAGGTTCTCCTCGACCTGGCCGCGCAGCTGCTCCGGCGTCCTCGCATGCGCCGCCCACTGCCCTGACGCGTCCCGGCACGGCCCGACCTTGGTGGCGATGACGAGATCGTCCGGGTAGGGGGCGAGTGCCCGGTTGATCAGCTCGTTGGCGGAGCGCAGCGGCGAGAAGTAGAACGCGGCGGTGTCGATGTGGTTCACCCCGAGCTCAACGGCGCGGCGCAGCACGCCGATCGCCTCGCCGCGGTCGCGTGGCACGGCGTCGGCCGAGAGCGCCGCGCCGGTCTGCGGCAGGCGCATCGTGCCGAATCCGATGCGGTTGATCTCCAGGTCGCCGCCGAGCTTCCAGGTGCCTGACGCGGCCGCGTTGATCGTTTGTGAGGTCATGCCGCAATGATCTCCCCGCTGTAGGCTGACGGCCATTCATTAAGGAATATGTGAATCCTGGGTGGGGTGGCCGTCCTGGCGGAGCTGGCGTTCTCGGCGAGTGATCTGGCGCAGATGCGGTTCGCCATCTCGCCGATGTGGGAGGTCGGGACCAGCTTCCGGCTGCTGAGCTCCGGGGCCGCGCATCCCGTGCACCGGCCCTGGGCCGAGCAGGTGCGGCCGCGGGTGGCGGCCGCCGGGCTCGACCGGGGGTGGCTCGCCGAGCTCATCCCGCCCTCGGGCTACGTTCCCGACTTCCTCAACCCGGCACCCGCCGGCCCGGCCCCCACACTCGCCGAGGAGTTGGCCGGGATCCTGGCCGCTCCCGTGGCCCGCGTACGCCAGGACCTCGACCGCCTGAGGGACGACCAGGGGCGTCGCGGCCCCCGGTTGCGGACCCTGTACGCCGAGCCGCGGGCCCGCCTGGCGCGGGTCGCGGAAGAGATCGAGACGTACTGGGAGCTGGCGCTGGCCCCCTACTGGGCGCGGATCCGGACCGTGCTCGACGCCGACGTCCTCCACCGGGCCCGGCAGGTCGCCGAGCAGGGCACGGGCCGCCTCTTCAACGATCTGCACCCCTCGGTGAGCTGGGACGACAACGCGCTGCGACTGGCCCTCCGGCAGCGGCCTCTGCCCCGCAAGGCGGCGGGCGCGGGGCTGCTGCTGATTCCCTCGGCCTTCACCGGACCGGGCCCGTTCACCCGCGTGACGCTTCCGGACCCGCCGCAACTCGCCTACCCGGCGCGCGGCGTCGGCTCACTGTGGGAACCCCGGCCGCTGGCCGGCACCGGCGCCATCGCCGCCGTACTCGGCCGCTCGCGGACCCTGCTGCTGACCGAACTGGAGACCCCGGCCTCCACCACCGAACTGGCCCGCCGTACGGGGCTCTCCCCGCCCGGGGCGTCCCAGTACCTCACCGCGCTGCGCGACGCGGGCCTGGTCAGCGCCCACCGGGCAGGCCGCTCAGTGCTCTACGCCCGCACCTCCGTCGCCGAATCCCTCCTCGCCGCCGCGCGCGGCGGCCGGGGCGACAGGCCCTGACGGCAGGGTGCTCCGGCCGGACTCGGTCCGGCCGGAGCGTCGGGTCCGCTCAGTGGTCTCGGGCCCTGAACCGAGGCAGGCCGGACGTCAGTCCTGCTGCGCCTCGGGCGAGAGCTCGCGCCACTTCACCGCGGACTTGGTGCGGAACGACCAGTCGAGCATCTTCTTGGCGTCCGTGTAGCGGTTGGTGTCGTTGAGGATGACGCCCACCACCGTGCGGTCGCCGCGCTTCGCGGCGAACACCAGGCACTTGCCGGCCGCGGTGCCGGTGCCGGTCTTTATGCCGATGGCACCCCGGTACGACCCGAGCAGCTTGTTGGTGTTCTCCCAGGAGTAGATCCGGGTCCTGCCGTTGGCCGCCGGGGCCTTCTGCTTGGTGAACGTCGTCTTCACGACCGTGCCGAACGTGGAGTCGCCGATCGCGTGCCGGGCCAGCTTCGCCAGGTCCCGCGGCGTGCTGAAGTTGCGGTTACTCGACGAGATGCCGTCGAAGGAGTCGAACTGGGTCTTCGTCATCCCCAGTGCCTTGGCCTTGCTGTTCATCTTGGAGACGAACGACTTGGTGCGCTTGGCCATGGTGTCGCCGGTGCCGAAGGTGTCCGCGAGCGCGTAGGCGGCGTCGCAGCCCGACGGGAGCATCAGCGCGTACAGCAACTGCCGCACGGTGAGCTTGTCGCCGGTCTTCAGATCGGCCGTGCTGGCACCCTGACGGGTGACGTAGTCACGGTACGCCTTCTTGACGGTGACCTTCTTGTTCAGGTTCACCCCCTTGGTGTCGAGTACCACGACCGCGGTCATGATCTTGGTGGTGCTCGCCATCTGGCGCTTGGTGTCGGCGCCCTTGGCCCACAGCTGCTTGTCGGACCCGCTGTCCAGCAGGTACGCGCCCTTCGCCGTGACGCCGGACGGGCTGCTGGTCGCCGCTTCGGCGGTGGCGGTCGGCAGCACCACTGACAGGGCCGCGGTCGAGGCTATGACCGTCGCTCCCCAGCGGCGCATCGCCCTGCCCCCACATGCTCGTTCCATATGCGCTCCGTTCTCCGAATGGATGGAATTGGGCGAGCGCATAGTCTCATCCGGTCAAATCCGAAATCTCCACGGGGGCGGTGGCCCACCGTCAGGAGTGCGCGTACGAGGGGCGGATGCGGGGGCCGGTCCGCGAGTCCACAGAGCGGGTCGCCGGGTCAGAGCGGGCGGCGGGCGCGGGCCGCGGCGGCGCGGCCGATCTCGTCGACGAGCGGCAGCACGCGGTACGCCACGCGCTCGCGCAGCGCCATCTCGGTGCGGGTGCGCACCACGCCCGGCAACCGGATCAGCCGCTGGATCACGTCCTCCAGATGCTCGTTGTCCCGCGCCACGACCCGCGTCAGCAGATCGCCCCCGCCGGTGATCGAGAACGCCTCGATGATCTCCGGCACCGCGGCCAGGGCGTCACCGACGTCGTCCAGATGCCCCTGCGTGACCTCGATGTGGACGAACGCCAGCACCGGATGGCCGAGGGCCGCGGGCGAGAGGTAGGGGCCGGAGCCGGTGATCACGCCGTCCCGCTCCAGCCGGTCCAGCCTGGCTTGCAGGGTGCCGCGGGCGATGCCCAGCATGCGGGCGTACTCCCGGACGCTGGTGCGGGGCTGCTCCAGCAGCAGACGCAGGATCCTCGCGTCGAGCGCGTCCACCGGCGCCGGGTCCACCGCCGACATGGGCCAACGGCCTCCCTCTGGTCGGATCATCTCGCATCTGACTGTACCAATGGCACACCTGCGGCTGCATCGGTTGAGCCATCGTCCCTGCGGATGCTTTCCTTCCGTTAACAATGGCGTTGCGGGGAGTCCTCGCAACGCCTTTTCCATGCCGGAAACAGTTTTCCCACGTCGGAAACAGCGCGTATCAGAGGATTCAGGTGAGCAGGGGGCGTTCGGCGACAGTGCTGCAACGGATGTTCGTGACTCCGGACCCGGGCCGGCTGCGGCTGCGTACCTCGGCGCGGGCCGTCGTCGGCGTCGGCCTGGCGGTGACCGCCACCGTGCTGTGCGGGCTGTCCTTGGCCGCCTCGATCACCGCGGGGCTCGCCGCGATGCTGGCGCTGTTCACCGTCGCCGACCCGACCGTACGCCGCCAGGCCGCCACCACCGCGCTGCTGCCACTGGTCGGGTTCCCCGTGCTCGCGGTGGCCACCGCGCTGCACGAGCTGCCGCTGCTGCGGGACGCCGCCTTCCTCGCCGTGGTCTTCTGCGGGGTCGCGGCCCGCCGCTGGGGTCCGCGCGGCAACGCGCTGGGCATCTTCGCGTTCATGATGTTCTTCGCCACCCAGTTCCTCCACGCGGTCCCCGGCCAGCTGCCCCAGCTGTACGCGGCCGTGGCCGTCGCCCTGCTGGCGGTGGCGGGCGTCAGGTTCGGCGCCTGGTGCGTCGAGCGCCGCAACCCGCCGCCCGCCGCCCCCGCCCCGCCGACCGGGCGCCGCCTGGCGCACCCGGCGACCCGGCAGGCGTTCCAGGCCACCGCTGCCTGCGCGTTCGCCCTCGCCATCGGGCAGGCGCTCTCCGGCGAGCGCTGGTACTGGGCCGTCGGCGCCGCCTGGTGGATCTTCGTCAACACCGCCTCGCGCGGGGAGACGCTCGTGCGCGGGTTCCGCCGGATCGTCGGCACGGTCTGCGGCATCGCGGCCGGGCTGGTGGTCGCCGTACCGCTGCACGGCGCGCCCGCGCCCACCGTCGCGCTGATCGCCGTCTGCGTGTTCGGGATCTTCTACACCGCGGCCCCGTCGTACAGCTGGATGATGTTCTTCGTCACCGTGATGGCCGCCCTGCTGTACGGGCTGCTGGGCGTGCTGCACCCGGGGCTGCTGGCGCTGCGCTTCGGGCAGACCGCCGTCGGCGCGCTCGGCGCGGCACTGGCCGTCGCGACCGTCCTGCCGATCACCACCCACGCCGCGACCGACGCGTGGATCCAGCGCGCCCTGAACTGCGTACGGCGCTGCACCGCGGCGGCCGCGCGGCGGCTCGCGGGCGACGCGACCGCCGACCCCGCTCCCGACGTCGCCGAACTGGAACTCCTGCTGGCCCGGGTGCGGCTCTCCCTCGCCCCGCTGCTGCACCCGCTCAGCCCGCTGCGCGCCCGCAAGGACCGGGCCCGCGCCGTCATGGTGCTCCTCGACGACTGCGCCCGGCAGGTGCGCGGGCTCGCCGAGACGGCCGCCGACCCCGACGCCTCCCACGACGCGCGGCTGACCGCGGCCTGCCAGCGGGTGGAGGCGGCGGTCCACCGGCTGACCTCGCCCGGCTGCGAACCGTCGCCCGCGTCCGCCGCCCTCACGGCCGACGCGCACCACCACCCGGGGGCGGAGCGGGCGCTGGCCCATCTGCACGGGCTGGAGACGGCACTGACCGGCCTGGCCGCGCCGCTGGGCGCGGCCAGGTAGCCGAGGGCCGGGGCGGCTCCCGGCCTGGCCCCGCCTCGGGCCTCAGAACGCCGAATGGGGCCCTCCGCGACGCGGAGGGCCCCATTCCGTGCAAGGTGCGCTGAGCGAGCGCGTACGGCTCGCACAGCGGCTCGTACAGGTCGTACAGCGGGTGGTGCGGCTCGTGCGGTGGCTCGTGCCGTACGAGAGGGTCGGGCCGTACGGGGAGCGGACGGTGCTCAGCGCAGCGGCGCGCCCTGTGCCCCCGACCGCAGCGTGATGCCCAGAGCCGCCGCGTACATCGACAGCACCAGCTTGCCCACGGCCGGATAGGCCCCGAGCGGCTCCGCCGTCGCGCAGCCGGCCTCCCGGGCGGCCTCGGCGGGCACGCCGCCGGCCACCTCGGGGCCGATGAGATACGGGGCCAGGGCGAGCTGCCCGGAGCCGGAGCCCCGCAACTGCTCGGCCACCCGGACCACGGAACCCTGCTCGTCCAACGCCGCGGCCATCACCGGCACCGCGAGGCGCGCGGAGAGCAGCATGCCGGTGATCCCGGCGGCCTGCACGGCCTCGGGGCCGCCCACCGTCGCCAGGATGATGCCGTCCGCGGCCGTCGCCACGGTGAACAGGCGGGCGCGGTCGGCACGGGCGAGCCCGGCCTCCGACAGCCGCACGTGCAGCGCCTCGGCCAGCAGCGGGTGCGGGCCCAGCACATCGGTGATCTCGGCGGCGGAACCGCTGCTCACCACGGCTTCGCGTATCCGCCGCAGCAGGCCGGACTCCGGACCCGCCAGCAGCGGGACGACGACGGCGGCCGGACCCTGGGCGGCGGCGCGCACGCCGGAGTCGTCCAGCGGGACCTCGGCCGGGTCCACACCCTCCGCCTCGGCGACGACGAGCAACTCCTCACGGGCCGCACGCGCCGCTTCCTCGGCCCGGCGCACCCGGTCCCCGCGCTCCTCGGCCGCCTGCTTGAGCACGGCCTCCAGCTGCGGGAACTCCTCGCCGTCCGCCGCGGCGAAGGCCAGCCGGGCGTCGAGGCCGGGCAGCTCGGAGCGGGTGATGCTCAGGATCTCCTCCGCCACGCCGCGCGCGGCGGCTTCGGGCGCGCCCGGGACGGCCAGCACCAGCGGAGGTGCGCCGACGGGTGCTGCCGCGGGCTCCGGTCGGCGGTGCCGTCCGGACTGGCGGGGACGCGGTGTTCGTACTGGCAGGCCGGACGAGGGCCCTGTGGGGGAGCTCATGGCGCCGCATGTTAGTCGTTCGAAGGCCCGTGCTGCGCAGGCGGGTGCGACGTAGCGTCATACGTCCGGCTATGCCGGTTTCCATATTGACGCCGCCGGTCCGGAAGGGCCCTTGGCGGGTCGTCGTACGGGACCCGTGCCCGCGCCGCACGCGTGCCCGCGCCGCACGGGGCGTGCCCGCGCCTCACGCGATGCGCAGCAGCGCCGCGTCCTGAGGGAGCAGCAGCCGGTCCGTGGCGAGTGCCGCCGCCACGCGCAGCGCGCCGGTCAGGGGGTCCGCGACGGACTCGACGACCCGGGCCCGCGGCAGCCGCGCCGACAGCTCGGCGTGCAGGGGACGCAGCAGCGGCTCGCCCATCCGGAAGAGCCCGCCGGTGAGTGCCACCGTGTACGTCTCGCCGCGCCCGGCCGCCCGCTCGGGAGCACGCCCCGCCGAGGCCGCCACGGCGGTCGCCGTCCTCGCCCGGCCCGCGGCCGAGCCAGCGGCGCGCCCGCCCGCCGGACCGGCATGCCCCGCCAGGTCGGTCGGATGCGCGATGCTCTCGGGATCCGCCGGGATCGCGCGCGTACGGCGCCCGTCCCACGCCCTGCCGCGCGTACCGGCGGCGCCCCGGTCGTCGCCTTCCGGCGCCCCGCCGTGCGGGCAGACCGCTTCCGCCGCCTCGGCGATATGCCGGGCCGCCTGCCGCAGGATCCGCGCCGCCACCGGGTCCTCGGCCGCGCACCGGCCGACCTCCGGCGCGAACGACGCCAGTACGGCGGGCCGGTCGGCCCGCGGATACAAGATGCCGGGCAGCTCTCCGGCCGGCCCGAAGGCCGCCTCCGCCCGCGCGAGCAGTGCCGCCGAGCCGCCGCGCCGCCCGTCGTGGGCGCGCATCGCCGCCTCCAGACCGGCCCGGCCGATCCACGCGCCGCTGCCGCAGTCGCCCAGCAGGTGCCCCCAGCCGTCGGCGCGCCGCCAGCCCGTGACCAGGTCGGTGCCCAGGGCGATGAGCCCGGTGCCCGCGGCGATCACCGCGCCGGGCCGCTGGCCGAGCGCTCCGGCGTACGCGATCACCCCGTCGGCGGCCAGTGCGAGCCGCCGTACGCCGAGCTCCCGCGCCAGCGCGTCCGGGAGCGCGGCCCGCAGATCGCCGCCGAGCGCGGCCATGCCCGCGGCCCCGACACAGGCGGCCGCCGGCCGCGCCGCTCCGGCCTCGCGCAGCAGGTCATGGGCGGCTGGCAGCACCTGCGCCAGCAGACTCCGCGCGTCGATGCCGCGTGCGCCGACCACGGCCGGGGTGGGTGAGGACCACGTCAGAGGCTGGCCGGGGCCGTCGACGGGTGCCACCGCGACCCGTACGCCCGAGCCGCCGGAGTCGATGCCGAGCACGTGGCCGGGGTGCTCCGGGTGCCGTCGTGCGCCCATCGGGCTCAGCCGAATCCGCGGGCGTCCTGCTTGAGCGCGGTGTCGACCGTCAGCGCGGTCGCCACGACCAGGCTCAGCAGCGGGTCCGGAAGCGGCCGGTGGATCTGCAGGACGTAGTTGTCCGCTGTGGTGAACATGGTCTTCGCCAGGCCCTCCCACGTCTTGGTGATCCGGGCGATCTCCGTCTCGGTGTGGTCGACGATGGCGAAGTTCCAGGCGCGCCAGTTCTCCGCCTTGATCGCACCGACGCGCTGCCCGTTGGCCTCGATCGAGAAGTTGATCTTGCCGATGACGTTCTGCTGGACGATCTCGCCGACCGGCTGCCCGTCCGGGCGCGCCACGATGACCCGGGACTTCATGAACTTGGCCGGGCGCGTGAGCACCAGGTGTGGCTGCCCGTTCGCGTCCCGGATCTCCAGGCGGTGGGTCATGAACTGGTCGAGGCTGGAGACGAAGCGCGCGACCTTCTTCAGCGTGCTCTGCCCGACCTGCACCACCGAACCGATGGTCCGGCCGTGCTGGTCGAAGACGCTGTACTCGTTGGTGAGCTCGATCAGCTTGGCCTTCTGGTTCACCACCAGGACCGGCTCGCTGAACAGCGTGCCTCCCCCGACCCCCGCCGGGGCGACCCCTGCCTGCTGATGGACCTGGTGCTGGATCTTGACCGGGTCCGCGGGCGCGGGCTGCTGCGGGACCTGGCCGGGCTGCCCGGGGTGGGTGTGCTCGGTCCATTGGGTGCCGTCCCACCAGCGCAGCAGGTTCGGCGTGCCCTGCGGGTCGGCGTACCAACCCGAAGGGGTGTTCGGTTGCGTCGTCATGGCGGGCACCCTACCTCCGCCCGCTGTCACCCGCCCGGTCAGGGAAGACGCCACTCCACGGGCTGCGCACCCTGCTGGACCAGCAGGTCGTTGGCGCGGCTGAACGGCCGGGAGCCGAAGAAACCGCGGTCGGCGGACATGGGGGAGGGGTGGGCGGACTCCACGCACGGCAGCCCGCCCAGCAGGGGCCGTACGTTGCGCGCGTCCCGGCCCCACAGGATCGAGACCAGCGGGCGGCCTCGCGCGGCCAGCGCCCGGATGGCCTGCTCGGTGACCTCCTCCCAGCCCTTGCCGCGGTGCGCGGCGGGGCGGCGCGGGGCGGTGGTGAGCGCCCTGTTGAGCAGCAGCACCCCCTGCTGGGACCACGGCGTGAGGTCCCCGTTGGAGGGGCGCGGGTGCCCGAGGTCGTCGTACATCTCGCGGAAGATGTTCTCCAGACTTCCGGGCAGCGGCCGCACCTCCGGGGCCACCGAGAAGCTCAGCCCGACCGCGTGGCCGGGGGTGGGGTACGGGTCCTGTCCGACGATCAGCACCCGCACCTCGTCGAAGGGCTGCTGGAAGGCGCGCAGCACATTCGCCCCCGCGGGGAGGTAGGTACGGCCCGCGGCGATCTCGGCCCGCAGGAAGTCGCCCATCGCGGCGATGCGCCCGGCGACCGGCTCCAGCGCCTTGGCCCAGCCCGGTTCTACGATCTCGTTCAACGCTCGTGCAGCCACGATGCGTCACTCTATCGGCTCAGCCTGTGAGGGCCTCACCGGTGCGGCGGGCGGTCGGGCGGTACGGGGCAGGAGCGGCCGCGGGCGCATCGTCCCGCGGGGAAGTGATCAGCTCGTCGAGGTCTGCTCGATCCGGATGCGGCCGCCGTCGCCGGGGGTCACCGAGTATGTGCTGGGGGCCACCGAGAATCCTCCGAAGAGACCCGAGAGTCCGTCGTCGTCCTTGTCGGAGCCACCCGAGCCACCGGAACCGCCGGAACCACCAGAGCCCTGCGAGCCTCCGGAGCCTCCGAAGTTCCCGAGGTCGTCCCAGGGGTCGTCGGCGGCCGATGCGGGGGCCGCGAAACCGAACATGAATGCCGCGATTCCGGCGGCGGCGACCAAAGTTCTGCGCATGCGAAATTCTCCTTTGCGGTGAAGTGCTGGAAGGGGTGAGGTTGTGGGAAGCAAGCACAGGAATGCCCCGCCCCGCACCCGGATATTCCTTGGTTAGTTCGCATGGAGCAGTCCCACTTGACTCGCCCGGCGCAGGCTCCCTCGATTCGCCAGGAGCGGTCTCAGCCGATTACCGCGGCCCGGACGCACAGCACGTCAGGCAGGTGCGAGGCGATCAGTCGCCAGCTGTCTCCCTCGTCCGCGCTGGCGAACACCTCGCCATTGCGATTTCCGAAATACACCCCCGCGGGATCGGCGTCGTCGGTGCGCAGCGCATCGCGCAACACCACTCCGTAGTGGTCCTCCGCGGGCAGCCCCGCGGTGAGAGCGGACCATGAGGACCCGGCGTCCTCGGTGCGGAAAACCCGGCAGCGGTAGTCCGGCGGAAAGCGGTCACTGCCGTCACTGACGGGGAAGACATACGCGACGCCGCCGCGCCGGGGGTGGGTGGCCACGGCGAATCCGAAGTCGGCGGGAAGCCCGGCGCCGATCTCCGTCCAATTCGCCCCGGCGTCGTCGCTGCGGTACACCCCGCCGTGGTTTTGCAGATACAGCCGATCGGGGTCGGTCGGGTCAGGGGCGATCTTGTGCACGCACTGGCCGAACTCCGGATAGGGATCGGGCAGGAACTCCGCCTTGAGGCCCGCGTTGGACGGCTCCCAGCTCGCGCCGCCGTCGCGGGTGCGGTAGACCCCGCCGGCGGAGACGGCGACCAGCACCGACCCCGTTTCCCGCGGGTCGGTCACCACGGTGTGCACGGCCTGGCCGCCGAACCCCTCCCCCCACTGCTCGCGTTGCGGGTGCTCCCACAGGCTCCGTACGAAGGCGAAGGTCTCGCCGCCGTCGTCCGAGCGGAACAGGGCGCCCGGCTGCGTGCCCGCGTAGACGACGTCCGGCTCCGCGGGGCCGGCGGGCTGCAACTGCCAGACCCGCTCCAGCGAAGCGCCGGTGTCCCGCGGGAACTTCACCGCGGGCTTCGGCGGTTCCTGCCAGGTGGCTCCGAGGTCGTCGGAGCGGAAGACCGAGGGCCCCCAGTGTGAGCTGTCCGCCCCGGCCAGCAGCCGGGGCAGGGCGCGGCGGGTGTCGATGCCGACGGAGTACACCGCCTGCATGGGGAAGTGCGGGCCGGTGAAGGCCCAGTCGGCCCCGCCGCCGCGGCGCCCCAGGAACAGCCCCTTGCGCGTGCCCACCGCGAGCAGCACGTCCGCCATGGCGCGTCACCTCCGGGATTGAGGATGTGTCCGGCACCACAGAGTCTGCACCCCGGCACTGACAACGGCTTGCCGGCGACGTGCCGACGGCCTGCCGCCTGCCGCCTGCCGCCCGGGACGGCGGCAGGCGCGGGGCAGGGTCCCGTCAGGCGGCCCGGCCGTACTGCGGCGGAACCGCGACCGCCGCGCCCAGCTCGCGTGCCGCGCGCCGGGCCCAGTACGGGTCGCGCAGCAGCTCCCGGCCCAGCAGCACCGCGTCCGCCTCGCCATCCGCGAGGATCCCCTCGGCCTGCTCCGGTTCGGTGATCAGCCCGACGGCGGCGACCGGCAGCCCGGTCTCGGCCCTCACCCGCGCGGCGAACGGCACCTGGTAACCGGGGCCGGTCGGGACCCGCACGCTCGCCGCGTTGCCGCCGCTGGAGACGTCCAGCAGATCCACACCGTGCTCCTTCAGCAGGCGCGCCAGCCGTACGGTGTCGTCCACCGTCCAGCTCTCGCCCGCGCCGTTCTCCGCCAGCCAGTCGGTGGCGGAGATCCGGAAGAACAGCGGCAACTCCTCGGGCCACACCTCCCGTACCGCGTCGACCACCTCCAGCGCGAAGCGCGTGCGGTTCTCGAAGGACCCGCCGTACTCGTCGGTGCGGTGGTTGCTGTGCGGCGAGAGGAACTCGCCGATCAGATAGCCGTGCGCGCCGTGGATCTCGACGACCTCGAAACCGGCCGCGAGCGCGCGCCGTGCCGCGTCCGCGAACTGCCCGGTGATCTCCTTGATCTGCGCGGCCGTCAGCTCGTCCGGCACCGGGTGGCGCTCGTCGAACGCCGCCGGGCTCGGCCCCACCGGCTGCCAGCCGTGCTGGTCCGGCCCGAGTGGCGCGCCGCCCCGCCACGGCCGGTCCGTCGACGCCTTCCGCCCCGCGTGGCCGATCTGGATTCCGGGGGTGGTGCCGTGCTCCTTGAGGAAGCCGGTGATCCGGCGGAACGCCTCGACCTGGGTGTCGTTCCAGATGCCCAGGTCGAACGGGCTGATCCGGCCCTCGGGGCTGACGGCGGTGGCCTCGGTCAGGATCAGACCGGTGCCGCCGCTGGCGCGCGAGGTGTAGTGGGAGAAGTGCCAGTCGTTCGGGACGCCCGCGTCCGGCCCGCAGGGCTCCGCGGAGTACTGGCACATGGGAGCCATCCAGATCCGGTTGGCAATGGTCAGGGACCGCAGGGTGCAGGGCTCGAACAGGGCGCTCACGGGCTGCCTCCATGTCTCACGTCCGGCGGGATGCCGCTCGTACGATAAACCTCGTACTACGGCGAGTGTCAAACTACGATGGTTCTCGTACGATGGGGGATCCGATGGAGATCCCTACGGAGAGCGAGCGAGGTCCCCGCCGTGCCGACGCAGACATCCAGCACACCGGAGTCCCCGGCGGGCCGCGCCCTGGACCACCCCGAGCGGGCGGCCATCCGTTTGGAAGACGTGCTGCACGCACTGTCCGACCCCATGCGCCTGCGGGTGGTCCGGGCGCTCGACGCCGGCGCCGACGCGCTGGCATGTTCGGAGATCGAGCTGCCCGTGAGCAAGTCGACCTGCACGCACCACTACCGGGTGCTGCGCGAGTCCGGTGTGGTCAGCCAGATCTACCGGGGTACGGCCAAGCTGAACGCCCTGCGCCGGGAGGACCTGGACGAGCTGTTCCCCGGACTGCTGGACGCCGTCCTGCTGGCCGCCGCCCGCCAGTCCGACCGGCTCGGCCATTGATCCTCTGATCCCCGGCCGTTGACCCTCGGTCGGTGCGGTTGCCGGTGTCAGTGCCCCTGTCGATGCCGGTGTCAGTGCTGGTGGTGCGGCCCGGCCGGCGGTCCGCCCTCCGGCGGGTCGCCCTGGGTCCAGTCCAGGCCGTACCGGTGGAAGAGTTCCGCGCGCAGCCGTTCCGGCGGCATCGGCGCCCCCGGCAGCAGGATCGCCACCACCGCGCCCATCAGCAGCGCGCGCAGCAGGACGTAGTCCTCGTCCGGGTCCCGCGAGCCGTATTCGGAGACCGTGCGGCGCAGCAGGGCCGCGAGCCGCTGCTGCTCGGGGCACTGGACGAAGCCCTCCGCCGTCAGGATCCCCGCCATGTGGGTGCGCATCAGGCGCGGCCGGTCGCGGGCGAGCCCGAGGATCGCGTCGATCGCGCGCGCCAGCCGCTCCCGGCCGGCGTCCGGTCCGGTGGGCAGCGGCTCCCGGTCCAGGGCGGCGGCCAGCCGTATGTGCATCAGGCGGTGCACCGCGCTCTGCAGGAGCTGGCGCTTGCTGGGGAAGTAGTACGAGACCAGGCCGCGGGCGGTCCCGGCCCGGTCGGCGATGCCGGCGAGCGTCGTGGCCTCGTAGCCGTGCTGGCCCACCAGCTCGACCGTCGCCTCCAGCAGTCGCGCCTTGGAGCGTCGGCGCAGTTCCTCGTTGACCGATGCGCTACGCGGGGACATGCGATAACTCCTGCGTTGACTGGCTGGTAGCCAATATACTCAGGGGGCCGCCGGGCATCCGTGCTCCGCCGAACAGTTCGGATTCCGGTGGCTGCCGTCGATTTCGGGCGAAACGGGGGATCGTCCGAAATCGGCGGCTTCGTGCGTCTGGCGTGCTGGAGGCGCCGGCGGCGATCCAGCCCCGAAGCGGGCCAGCTAATTAGATGAATATCTATGTTGACAGACGTCGATGCAGGGAGGAGAGTCGTGTCCGCGGGGACATGAAGGAAGGAGCGGTCATGACCGACCATGCCTCTGATCTGCGCGAGATCGTCCGAGCCGGATACGCGGCGGCGGCCCTCAAGGTGGCCGAGGGGGGTACGGCCTGCTGCGGCTCCGGGGCGGCTTGCGGCCCGGGGGCGGCCGCGGAGGTCGACGAGAACTTCGGCGCCGGGCTGTACGGGGCCGAGGAGCGGGACTCGCTCCCCGCCGAGGCGGTCGCGGCGTCCCTCGGCTGCGGCAACCCGCTGGCCGTCGCGGACCTCCACGACGGTGAGCGGGTCCTGGACCTCGGCTCCGGAGGCGGCATCGACGTCCTGCTGTCCGCCCGCCGCGTCGGCCCCACCGGCAAGGCGTACGGCCTGGACATGACCGAGGAGATGCTGGCGCTCGCCCTGACCAACGCCGAGAAGGCGGGCGTCACCAATGCCGAGTTCCTCAAGGGCACCATCGAGTCCGTGCCGCTGCCCGCGCACACCGTCGACGTCGTGATCTCCAACTGCGTGATCAACCTGTCCACGGACAAGCCCGCCGTCTTCGCCGAGATGTTCCGCGTGCTGGTCCCCGGCGGCCGCGTCGGCGTCTCCGACATCGTGGCCGACGACCACCTCACACCGGATCAGCGCGCGGAACGCGGCGACTACGTCGGCTGCGTCGCCGGTGCGCTGTCGTTCGCCGAGTACCGCACCGGCCTGCGGGCCGCGGGATTCACCGCTGTCGAGATCACCCCGACCCATCGCGTGGCGGACGGCATGCACTCCGCCGTCATCCGGGCCGTCAAGCCCGCGGCGGCGACGGGGCTCTAAGCCGTCACCGGGCCGTCACCCGGCCGTCTTCGGGGCGATGTCCTCGATCAGGTCCGCGACGAGTCTCCTGATCTCGTCGCGGATGGGGCGCACGGCCGCCACGCCCTGCCCGGCGGGGTCGTCCAGCTTCCAGTCCAGGTAGCGCTTGCCGGGGAAGACCGGGCAGGCGTCGCCGCAGCCCATGGTGATGCACACGTCCGACGCCCTGACCGCGTCGACGGTGAGGACCTTGGGTACCTCGGCCGACATGTCGATGCCGACCTCGCGCATGGCCTCGATGGCGGCCGGGTTGACCTGGTCCGCGGGGGCGGAGCCCGCGGACCGGACCTCGACGCGGTCCCCGGCCAGGTGGGCCAGCCATGCGGCGGCCATCTGCGAGCGGCCGGCGTTGTGGACGCAGACGAACAGCACGGAGGGCTTGTCGGGCATCAGGCGGTCTCTCGTCTCTGTCTCATGGCGGGGTCGGCGTGACGTGAAACTATCAGCGCATGCCGAGGTCCTGTCCGTGACCGGGACGACAACGCAGGCCACCGCTGCCGACGGGCCGGTACTCCCGGCCGGGGCGCTGGTGTATGTCTCCCTCTCGTGGCGGAAGACGTTCCGCGACCGCGCCGACGAGGGAGTGGGCCCATGAGCAAGCCATCGACCGCCGGAGCCGCCCCGGAGGAACTGCGGCGGCGGCTGGGGGTGTTCGACGCGGTGGTGATCGGCCTGGGGGCGATGATCGGCGCCGGGATCTTCGCCGCGCTGGCCCCGGCGGCGCGTGCGGCCGGGTCGGGGCTGCTGCTCGGCCTGGCGGTGGCGGCCGTGGTCGCGTACTGCAACGCGACCTCCTCGGCACGGCTGGCCGCCCGCTACCCGGCCTCCGGCGGCACCTACGTCTACGGCCGCGAACGGCTCGGCGACTTCTGGGGCTACCTGGCCGGCTGGGCGTTCGTCGTCGGCAAGACCGCCTCCTGCGCGGCCATGGCGCTGACCGCCGGTTCGTATCTCTGGCCCGGCCAGGCGCACGCGACCGCGGTGGCCGCGGTGGTGGTGCTCACCGCGGTGAACTGCGCCGGGGTGCAGAAGTCCGCCTGGCTGACGCGGGCCATCGTCGCGGTCGTCCTGGCCGTGCTCGCCGCCGTGGTGGTCGCCGCGCTCACCTCCGGCGATGCGGACACCGTACGGCTGGACGTCGGCGACGACGCCACCTTCGGCGGCGTCCTCCAGGCGGCGGGTCTGCTGTTCTTCGCCTTCGCCGGATACGCGCGCGTCGCCACCCTCGGCGAGGAGGTCCGCGACCCGGCCCGCACCATCCCCCGCGCCATCCCCACCGCGCTCGGCATCACCCTGGCCGTCTACGCCGTCGTCGCCACCGCCGTCCTCATGGTGCTGGGGCCGCAGCGGCTGGCGGAGGCCGCCGCACCGCTGTCGGACGCCGTACGGGCCGGGGGCGCGGACTGGCTGGCACCGGTCGTCCGCGCCGGCGCGGCCGTCGCCGCGCTCGGCTCCCTCCTCGCCCTGATCCTCGGCGTCTCCCGTACGACCCTGGCCATGGCGCGCGACCGCCACCTGCCGCACGCCCTGGCCGCCGTCCACCCGCGCTTCAAGGTGCCCCACCGGGCCGAACTCGCGGTCGGCGCGGTCGTGGCGGTGCTCGCGGCAAGCGCGGACGTGCGCGGGGCGATCGGCTTCTCGTCCTTCGGCGTGCTGGCCTACTACGCCATCGCCAACGCCAGCGCCTGGACCCTCACCCCGGCCGAGGGCCGGCCACCGCGGATCATCCCCGTGGTCGGACTGACCGGATGCCTGGTCCTGGCCTTCGCGCTGCCGGTCTCCTCGGTGGTCTCCGGTGCCGCGGTGCTGGCCGTCGGCGCCGCCGCGTACGGGGCCCGCCGCGCGATCACCGCCCGGCGGGAGAGGTGAGGGCCGGAGCGCTCAGCGCGCCCGTCCCGACGGGGAGCCGCTCTCAGGCGACCCAGTGCGCCCGCCGGCCGGCGGGCGAGGGCCAGGGTCCGTCCGCGAGGGCGGTGGCCATGCGGCGCACAGCCTCGCGCAGGGTGTCCGGAGGCGTGGTGTAGGGGATGCGAAGGCGCTGTTCGAAGATGCCCGGGTCGGTGGCGAAGTAGGCGCCGCCCTCCATCCGCACCCCGTAGCCCAGTGCCTGCTCGGCCAGTGTCGAGGCGATGGGCTCGCCCAGATCGACCCAGAGCGACAGACCGCCGGGCGGCAGCCGCCAGCTCCACTGGGGGAGGTGTTCGGCCAGGGCGGCGGCCAGGGCGGCGCGTTGCCCGCGCAGCTGCTCCAGGCGGGGCGGCAGCAGCTCCCCCGTCCGGGCCAGCAGGGCCAGGGCCAGGAGCTGGTCCAGGACCGAGCCGCCCATGTCGGTGGCCACCCGCTGGCCCGCGAGTTCGGTGACGAGCCGCGCCGGGGCGCGCAGCCAGCCGATGCGCAGCCCCGCCCAGTGGGTCTTGCTCATCGAGCCGACGGTGATGACCTGGCCGGTGCCACCGGGCGCGGCGTGGCAGGCGAAGGGCGGCGGCGCCGGAACGTCGAGGGCGAGGTCGGCCAGGGTCTCGTCGATGACCAGCCAGGTGCCGGAGCACTGAGCGGCGCGCAGGAGGCGGGCGCGCTCCTCATCGGGCATGAGCGCACCGGTCGGGTTGTGGAAGTCGGGGATCAGATAGGCCAGGCGGGGCACCACCTGACGCAAGGTCGATTCGACGATCTCGATGTCCCAACCGGTGTCGGTCACGGGGACCGAAACGGCGCGCAGTCGGGCGCGGCGCATGGCGTCCAGAGCGTTCGGGTACGACGGGTTCTCCACCATGGCGCGGTCGCCGGGCCGGCACAGCAGCCCCAGGACCAGCGTGAGCGCGTGCTGAGCGCCGGAGGTCACCAGGATCTGCTCGGGCACGGTGGCCAGTCCCCGCCGGGTGAATCGCTCGGCGACGGCGGCGCGCAGTTCCGGAAGCCCATAAGGGTGGTAGCCGGGAGTGTGCGCGTGCTCGGCCAGTCGCGGGGTGACCTGGGTGAGGGCGTCGACGAGCGTCTGCCCGGGCAGCCCGGGGGCGGCCCGGGCCAGGTCGATCGCGGTGTCCTCGGGGCCGAGGAGCCGGGTGATGCCGTTGGGCCTGCGGCCTTCCGGCAGCTCCGTCCAGGTACCGGAGCCCTGGCGGCTGCGCGCGTAGCCGCGTTCGCGCAGCAGGTCGTAGACGGCGGTGATGGTGGCCCTGCTGGTGTTCAGGGAGGCGGCCAGTTCCCGTTCGGCGGGGAGTCTGACGTGCAACGCGATCCGCCCGTCCAGGATCAGCGTGCTGATCGCCTGCGCCAGGTGCCGATAGGCGGGCCGCGCCGCGGCCGGGTCGGGCAGCATGGCGGCGAGCTGCCGGCTGCCCAGCGCCCGGTCACCGCGTTCCATCCCCTCCATACCAACCATTCTCCTGAGATTGGCCATGTTCTCTGGGCCAATCACTCTACAGAATCGCCCCATTGGTCTTGAAGGCAGACAAGCACCTTGTGGAGCGAGCGGTATGAAGCAGGAAGTCACCTACATCCCCCTGGGCGAGCGTCCGCTGCGACGCCTGCCCCAGTTGTTCATAGGCCTCGGCCTGTACGGATTCAGCATCTCGCTCATGGTCCGGTCCTCGCTGGGCATCAGCCCCTGGAGCGTCCTGAACGAGGGTCTGGAGCACCACACCGTCCTGAGCTTCGGCACGATCAGCGCCCTCGTTGGTGCTCTCGTGCTGCTGCTGTGGATCCCCCTCAAACAGCGGCCGACGTTCGGCACCGTAGCCAACGTCGTCATCGTGGCGTGCTCGTCCGACCTCGGTCTCTGGCTCGTCCCCGAGCACCTCGGGCTCCCCGCCCGGATGGGCCTGCTCGCCGCAGGTGTCCTGCTCAACGGGCTGTCCATCGCCGTCTACGTCGGGGCGCGCTTGGGCCCCGGACCCCGGGACGGGCTGATGACCGGCGCGTCCGCCGCGACCGGGCGTTCCATCCGGCTCGTCCGTACCTCGATCGAGGTCACCGTGCTCGCCGTGGGCTGGCTGCTCGGTGGCAGCGTGGGCGCCGGCACCGTGCTGTACGCCCTCACGATCGGCCCGACCGCCCAGTTCTTCATGCCGCGGTTCGCCTACACCGGCGCCGCCGAACGCGCCGCCGAACGCGTCGGCGACACGGCGCCGTCCGAGGAGCCGAGTCCGGCGGAACGGTGACCGACACCCCGGGCTCGGCCTGCCTGCCGTCCGTCGGGTGGGCCCAGTTGTAGCTTGCAGCGAAAGGGCGACGGCCAAGGACCCAGGGGGGCTCAAACGGAGGTTCGATCGTATGGAGGCACAGCGATGAGCGGCACGCTCACCGTGGAGGAGCGGGGAAACGTCCTGGTGGCGACCATCGCCAACCCGCCCCACGCGTTGCTGGACGCGGCGATCCACATGGAGCTGGCGGCGCTGGCCCGACGCGCGGACGAGGATTCCGGCGTCGGGGCGGTCGTCCTCACCGGCGCGCATCCGGAGCGCTTCGTCGCGCACTTCGACGTCAGCCTCGTCCTCGCGAACGCCGAGTCCTCCCCACCGATGAGCCCCAAGACGGCGCACGCCGCCCTGAAGGCCGTCGGCGCGGCCCTGCGCGTTCCTGGTTCCCAGGAGGCGCTGCGCCGTAGCCCGGCCGCCGGGCTGGCGGTCATGGAGCGCATGCGCCAGGTCAGTCTGGGGATCGAACGCTGCGCGGCCGTGTGGATCGCGGCTCTCAACGGCCATGTGGGCGGCGGTGGTTGTGAGCTCGCCCTGGCCTGCGACATGCGGCTCATGGCCGACGGCGACCACTGCATCGCCCAGCCCGAGGTCTTCCTGGGCTTCCCGCCGGGCGGCGGGGGGACCCAGCGGCTCACGCGGCTGCTGGGCCGAGGCGCCGCCTTGCGCATGTGTCTGGACGGCGGGCCCCTCACCCCCAAGGAGGCGCTGGACATCGGGCTGGTCGACGAGGTCGTCGACCCGGAGCGGTTGGTCGAACGAGCGGTCGAGGTGGCCTCCCGCCTCGGACGGCGCCCGAAGGCGGCGATCGGCGCGATCAAACGCGCCGTCAACGTCGGCGGCTCACTGCCGCTCGTGGACGGTCTGCGCCTGGAGGCGGCGGAGTTCCTGAGCGCGATCACCACGCCGGAGGCGATCACGGCGATGAAGGCCTACGCGGCGGCGACGGAGGAGCTGGGCGATCTCCCGGCGTCCGATCCCCGCGTCGTCGACGAGGTGCTCGAGCGCGGAAGGTTCGCGTGATGGCCGGCCGGATCGTGGTCTTCGGGGCCACGGGCTACACCGGGGAACTCGTCGCCCGCGCCCTCGTCGCCCAGGGAGCCCGCCCCGTACTCGCCGGCCGCTCCGCCCGGCGCCTGGAGCGGCTCGCCACCGAGCTCGGCGGCCTGGACACCGCCGTCGCCGAGGTGGACCGCCCGCGGACGGTACGCGAGCTCGTGGACCGCGGCGACGTGCTGGTCTCCACGGTGGGCCCGTTCGACTCCTGGGGCGACCCCGCGGTCGAGGCGGCGATCGCGGCCGGGGCGACCTACTTCGACTCGTCCGCGGAGCAGCGCTTCATCCGCCGCGTGTTCGAGCACTACGGGCCGAAGGCGGCCGCCGCCGGATGCGGCCTGCTCACCGCCTTCGGATTCGAATGGGTGCCCGGCCATCTCGCCGGAACCCTGGCCCTGCGCGAGGCCGGGCCGGACGCCGTGCGCGTGGACATCGGCTACTTCCCCCACGGCGGCGGGAAGAGCCGCGGCACGCGGGCGAGCCTGAAGGGCTTCATGCTCGAGCCCTCCTTCGGCTTCCGCGGCGGGCGGCTGCGGCCGGAGCGTACGGGCGTGCGGATGCGAGCCTTCGACATCGGCTGCTCCACGCCGCGCTACGGGGCCAGCGTCGGCGGTACGGAGCACTACGGGCTGCCGGCGGCGCACCCGACGCTGCGCGACATCGACGTCATCCTCGGCTCCTTCGGGTCGCTGTCCCGCGCGATGCCCGTCCTGTCGGTCGGCATCGCGGCGGCCGCGCGGATCCGGCCGGTCAAAGCCGGGCTCACGGCAATCCTCGACCGGCAGGCGGCGACCGGCTCCATCGGCGGTCCGGGCCCCACGGCACGCGAACGGAACGGCACGACGGTGGTGGCCGAAGCGTTCTCTCCCGAAGGGGACCGGCTCGCGCGCACCACGCTGCACGGCGTCAACGGGTACACGTTCACCGGCAACTTCCTCGCCTGGGGCGCGATGACCGCGTCGCAACACGGCGTGGACGGAGTCGGCGCGCTCACCCCGCTGTCCGCGTTCGGATTCGACGCGTTCCACTCGGGCGTCACGAAGGCCGGCCTCACGTGTGCGGAGGACACGTCCCTGAGCGGTCGGCGGCCGCCGGGGACGTGACCGGCCGACGCCTGGTCAACCGGGCGGCGCCACGAGGAGACTGGCGCCATGGAGCTCTCTGTGGCGGTCAACGACGGTGAGGTATGGGCGGACGACTCGGGAGGGGACGGCCTGCCGCTGGTCCTGCTGCACCCGGGAGTCGGAGACTCCCGCATCTGGGACAAGGTCATGCCGCACCTCGTGCGGCGGCACCGGGTCATACGGTACGACGCCCGGGGCTACGGGCGGTCCCCCCAGCCCACCTCGCGGTACTCGTTGGTCGAGGACCTGGTCGCGGTCCTCGACCACTTCGAACTGAGCCGGGTGGCCCTGGTCGGCTCCAGCATGGGCGGTGCCACGGCGATCAGCCTCGCCCTCGACGACCCCGCGAGGGTCGCCGCACTCGCCTTGTTCTGCCCGGGTGTCACCGGCGATGCCGGGCTGGCCTCACCGGAAATGATGGCCGAGATCGAGAGGCTCGCGAAGGCGGGTGACATGGACGGCCTGGTGGCCCTGGCGCTGCGCACCTGGGCGGCGGCCGGAGTCGGTGTCGATGCCGATACCGACGCCAACGCCGAGGCCGAAGCCCAGCTGCGAGCGGCGATCCCGGCATGGTTCGCCAACCACCCGTACCAGGTGCCGGACGCACCCGCCTTCGACCGGCTCGGCGAGCTGGCCGCGCCCTGCGTGCTGGCCCTGGGGGAGCGGGATCAGGCCGAGGTGGTCCGCTGCAACGAGGAGATGGCCGCGCGCATCCCCGGCTGCCGACTGGTGAGGCTGCCGGGGAGCGACCACGTTCCGTCGCTGCGTGAGCCGGACACGGTCGCCAGGCTGGTCCTCGAGCTGTGCGACGGCGTGCGGTGACCGCCGCTCGTCGGGTTCAGCTCTTCTGGACCTGCAGGATCTCCTGGACGGCGGTCATGCACAGGGAGCAGTAGCGTTCCGTGAGCGCGTCCTGGCGGATGGACGTCAGGGGGTCGCCCGCGGCGAGGTTCCGCCCGCACAAGGTCGTGCAACCGTCCCTCTCGGCCATGACATGCCAGACAGGCCCCGGGCTGCTGGTCGTCGCGGGTCCGGCACGCATCTCGTACATCGGCTGCCTCCTGGCCTGCGACCACGGGCCCGGCCTCCCGCCCGCTCCTCCCATGGAAAGCCCCAGTACCTGATCGGACCAACTGATGGAGTCCGTTCGGGCGACGGGCCCAGCGCACAGTGCCGGAGTTCCCTGGAGAGGGTTTCCTCGCCCGCCTGCGGGTACCCGGGGAGCCGATCGGTCCGCGTCGGCTCGCGGCGCCCGGGGCGCACGTCAACGGGGGCGGGCCCGGCCCACCGGACCGAGGCCGCACCGCACCGCGACTCCGTCGAACCCGGAGAGGAAGCGATCCGCGATGAGCAAGGGCAAGGCCAAGGCGAAACAGATCAAGGGCAAGATCAAGGAGACCCTGGGCAAGGCCACGGGCGACAAGTCCACGGAACGCGAGGGGCGGGGTGAGCATCTGACCGGTAAGGCGCGGGAGGCGGCGGAAAAGGCGGCCGACAAGGCCCGGAAGAGGTTCGGTCACTGACTCATGGTCTGAGGGGAGCTCAGCATGCCCGCCCCCGTGGTCTGAGGGGAGTTCAGCGTGCCCGCCCGCGTGGTTTCAGCTGTGTGGCGGGCAGGGCCGGGGCGGGCAGCGGAGCGCCGTGGTAGCCCTTGACCTCACCGAAGCGGGCCCCGGACATCCAGTCCTCACGAGCCTGCGCGATGTCCTCGTGCGACCGTCCGACGAAGTTCCACCACATCACGATCCGCTCCTCGAACGGCTCGCCCCCCAGCAGCATGAAAGCGCTGTCCACGTCGGCGCGCAGGGGCAGTTCGGAGCGCCCGCAGCCCAGGTACAGCAGTGAGCCGGGGGCCAGCCGTACGCCGTCGACCTCCGCCTCACCGGAGATGGTCAGCGCGGCGTACTCGTAGTCGGGCCGGACCGGCAGGCGGGTGTCCGTGCCCGCCGCGAGTGCGACGTCCGCCCCGACCAGCGGGGTGAAGGTGCTGCCGGGGGAGACCGCGCCGTCCAGCTCGCCCAGGATGACGGTGGCCCGCAGCCCGCCGCCGCCCGTGACCCGCGGCAGTTCGGCATGGTGCTCCCAGCGCGGCTCGATGTGCCGGTCGCCGTCCGGGAGCGCGACCCACAGCTGCGCGCCGTGGAGGTAGCGGGCGTGCTCCCGCGGCGACTCCTCGGAGTGCGCGATGGCCCGACCGGACGTCATCAGCCCCAGCTCGCCGGGGCGCAGCGTCTGGAGGCTGCCCAGGCTGTCACGGTGCAGTACCTCGCCGTCGTGCAGCCAGCTCACCGTCTGCAGACCCATGTGCGGGTGCGGCGGGACCTGCATCCCCGGTTCCTCGGCGATGTCGTCGGGCCCGTAGTGGTCGACGAAGCACCACGCCCCGACCATCCGCCGCCCGATGCTGGGCAGCAGGCGGCGGACCACCGTGGACTCGCCGAGCGGAACGTCCTTGCCGGACAGCAGTTCGCGGACCGGTCGCGCGGTGACATCGGCGCGCCCGCCGCACACCGTCGCCGGGGGCCTGAGGTCGAGGTTGCTCATGACGGAACTCTCCCATCGCGGACGTGGTCGTTGTCGCGGCCGGCACCACGGGTCCGTGCCGGTTCGTACGTGGCGACGGCGGCGGCCACCAGCGCGGCGCCCAGGAGCCAGCCGCCCAGGACATCGCTCGTCCAGTGGACGCCCAGGTAGACGCGGGTGAATCCCACGCCCAGCACCGATACGGTCGCGACGGCGGCCGCGGGCGCCAGCCAGCGGGTCCGTACGCCGTGCCGTGCGAGCAGCCAGAGCACGAGTCCGCAGGAGACGGTCGCGGTCACGGCGTGGCCGGAGGGGAACGCGAAGTAGTTGCCCGAGTCGACCGGGTCCGGCCAGCGCGGGCGCTCCCGCCTGACCGTCGCCTTGACGGTCCATTGGAGCACCGTGCCCAGCGCCGAGGTGAGCACCACCCAGAACGCGAGCCGCCATTCCCGGCGCCACGCGAGCCAGCAGACCGCCACGGCCAGCAGCGCGCGCATCGTCATCGGGTCCCAGACCCGGTCGGTCAGCACGCGGTTGGCCTCGGTCCAGCCGTCGTGGGCGACCGCCCAGCGATGCAAGGACCGGGAGATCTCCCGGTCGGCGGACTCCAGCGGACCCCAGCCGGCCGCCACCGGCACCAGGAGCAGGAGGAACAGCCCGGCGAGCAGCGTCGCGGTACGCGAGGCACGGGTGGTCGGCACCAGCATGGATCGATGATCGCGCAGAGCCGTGCGCAGGCCAAGCGGGTGGGGAGTGGTGTGCGGGCCGAGCGGGTGTGGAGCGGTGCGCGGGCCGAGCGGGTGCGGAGCGGTGTGCGGGCCGAGTGGGTGTGGAGCCGTGTGCGGGCCGAGCTCGACCGCCCGCGCCTCTCTGCCTAGATCGGTCGCGCCTCTCGGTCGAGCTCGACCGCCCGCCCCGCTCAGCCGAGCGCGCGCAGCGCCGGGACGAAGGTCACCAGCACCGGAACCGCCGGGACGAGGGCCGCCGCGGCCGTCAGCCGCAGCCGCCGTGCCGCCGACAGCCGGGACGCGGGCGCCAGCAGCCGGTCCACCCGGCGCGGCACCGCCGCCAGCGGCGCGGGGCAGGGGCCGAACACCCCGCGGTCCTCGTTGAGTTCGACCAGCGCCAGCGCGGTGGTCAGCCGCCCGAAGCGGCGGGAGGCGGCGTCGTCGGCGGCCAGTTCGACCAGCCGGTGCACCTCGTCGCGGAACGCGGCGAAGACCGGCACCTGCGGAAAGCCGGTGGCCAGCGCGGACGCGCAGTGCAGCAGCCAGTCGTGCCGGGCCCGCGCGTGCCCCTGCTCGTGCGCCAGGATGGCGTCCAACTGCCGGCCCTTGAGCCGGCGCAGCGCCGCCGTGGTGATGACCAGTTGAGGGGTGGGGCTCGGCAGCCACCAGGCGCCGGGCCGCTCGCCCTCCAGGACCACGAGCCGCTCCCCGCGCGGCTCCTCGCCGGGCATCAGCGGGGAGCGTACGAGGAGCTCCGCGCGCCGTTGCCTGCGCCGGGAGCGCGCGCCGCGGACCTCCCGGGTGAGCATCACAACGGTCCATACGGCACCGGCGGCGAGGACGACCGCTACCGGCGCGGCCCACGGACCGTACACCCCCAGGGCATACGCCTCGACCACACCCTGCGGGGCGGGCGCGAAGACGTTGCCCCGCACGGCCTCGGAGGCGGCGGCCGCGCTCAGCGCCATCGCGAGCCCGCAGCACAGCAGCACGCCGACGACCACGCACTGCCACATCCACAGGGCGAGTACGGGTTCGCGGTCGGGCCAGTCGGAGCGGGCCAGCAGACGCGGTGCCATCGCCGCGGCCAGCGTGCCAAGAACCAGCAGCGCGAGCGGGACCATCATGGCGATCAGCCTATGAGCGAGGCACTACCAGGCGGTACGGTCGTGCGGGCGAAGTGACGCACACCACGGTTTCCGTGGCCGGCGCCCGCGGATTCGGCATGTTGGGAGAGGAGCGGCACGCCCGACCGCCTCTTCTGCGTCTGCCTACGGCTACGGCTACGGCTACGGCTACGCATGCGGCTTGGGCTACGCATGCGACTCTGGCTGAGAATGCGCCTCCGCTCACAGCGTCAGCAGCATCGCGCACATCCCCGTGCCCATCGCCACGCGGCAGGCGTCCACCACCTCAGGCCGTTGCGACCAGGCGACCGGGCCCGCACCGCCGACCAGGTCAGCACCCGTGACCGGTACCAGCCGGGCCCCGCCCCGTATGACGTACGCCGCGAAGTACGCCAGCAGCGCGCCGGTGAGCAGCGGTTCGCCGCCGCGCACGCCATCCGCGGGGCCGCCGGTATGGCCCGTGTGCCCGCCCGCGCCGCCCGCCGTCATCGCGACGGCCATGTAGACCATCGCGCAGGCCTCGACGGCGTGATGCATCCGGTGCGGTGGCGGCCGGCCGGTCCAGCGGTTCGGCAGCGGGAGCAGCGCGTGCACCGCCGCCGCGCCGAACACCGCCACGAACACCGGTGGCCCCCATGCGCGTTGGCCCAGCCCGGCCGCCGGGACCGCCATCACCGCCATGCCCCATGCCATGAGCGCCTCCTCCCCGGCCGATCGCCGTAAGTCCGGCGGGGCCGCGCGCAGCCGCAGCAGGCAGTACGCCCCGGTCGCGGCGCCGAGCGCCACCAGCAGCCAGCCGACGAGCGGTGGTCCGTGCACGGCGCACCTCCGTGGGGGCACTCCGGGTACCGGCGGTCTCCTTCCCATTCGGCCACCCGGCTACTCGGGCATCCGGCCATCGGGCCATCGGGGCCATCCGGCCGAAGGTCGAGAGAGGGAGGGGTACGTCCGGAGCATGCCCGCGCGCGCCCGGCGTACGGCAGCGCACGGGCGCGGCCGGGGAGCGCGGCGCGCTTCAGTGGGCCACGGGCGGCGGAGGCTCCTCCCCGAAGACCCAAGGGGCGAGGACGACCAGCCAGCCGTCGGGGTCCTCAAACAGGACCGCGCCCCGTTCGGGCCAGTAGGGATTCGCCGCGGGGACGGGCCGGTGGCCGTGCTCGGCGAGCGCGCGCACCGCGGCGGCGACGGCCTCCGGGCCGCGCAGATAGAGCACGAGCTGGTTCTCCGGATGCGGCTCGGGGATCCTCGGGGGCGTTCCGTGCTGGGTGATCTCCATGTGGACAGGGGTTCCGGGGAGCCCGAAGAGCAGGCCGTCGTAGCCGCTATGGCCCCGCCATTGGCCGAGCACGGGGAGGCCGAGGGCGTCGCGGTAGAAGACCAGGACGTCGTCGTAGCGGGCGGTTGGCCGGGCGAACCGCACGGCGCCGACGTCGAGATGGGCGGGCCAGGAAGTCGTCATGGGGGTGATGCTGGCATCCAGGGCGGGCGCGCCACATCGGGCGCCGGGCCTCGGTCCGGAGACCGAGTCGGCTGGCCGTCCGGCCCGGGGGCGGGCCGGCCGGGCGCGATCCCGCCCGGCGTCTTCCGGTCCTGCCGAGCCCGGCGCGGTCCGGTGGCCTGCTCGGCGCACGTTCCCACGCCGCCAGGCCCGGCGCGGTCCGGTCCCGCCCGTCGCGGCCCGCCCAGCCTCACACCGGGCCCGGTGCGCTCAGCCCCGCCTGTCGCGGTCCGTCTCGACCCGCCCGTCGGCGGTTGCGCGTCCGCTCAGCCTCGCCCGGGTGCGGTCCGCCGAACCTTGCCCGGTGCGGTTCGCCCAGCTTCGCCCGGATGCGGTTTGCGCGGCCTCGCCCGTCGCGGTTCGTCTCGACCCGCTCGCCGGCGGTTGCGCGTCCGCTCAGCCTCGCCCGGGTGCGGTCCGCCGGGCCTTGCCCGGTGCGGTTCGCCCGGCCCCGCCCGGGCCCGGCCCGCCCAGCATCGCCTGGCGGCGAAGTGCCGTGCCCGCTCAGCCCCGCCCGGCGGCGGTTCCGTGCCAGCCCCAGCCTCTCCTGTGCCTGCCCAGCCCCGCCCGGCGGCGGTTCCGCGCTCGCTCGGCGTCGCCCGTGCCCGCCCGGCCTCGCCCGTGCCCGGGTAAGGCCGCCGTCAGATTCCAGGGCGATACCGCAGCGGATGGTCCGCGGGTACCTCCACCACGCAGATCCGGACCCCGTCCGGGTCCGCGATCCACATCTCCACCAGCCCCCACGGCTCCTGCCGCGGCGGTCGCAGCACCGTGGCCCCGCCGCCTGCCAGCTCCTCGTGCGCGGCCCGCACATCCGGCACTTGGAGCCACAGTTCGAGGCCGGGTGCCGGCGGTGTGTCGGATTGCCCGGACACCTCCAGGAAGCCGCCACCGAGGAAGTACACCGTGCCGCGCCGCGGCCCCGTGCCGAACTCGCGGTAGACCGCGAGGCCGAGCGTCGTTCCGTAGAAGGCCCGCGTCCGCTCCGGGTCGGTGGGCCGCAGCAGCATCCGGCTGCCCAATACGTGCACCATGCCGTGACCCTACGCGGTCGCTCCCCGCGCGCCCGGTGGCCCGCGCGCACACGTGCCCGCGTCCCGCGTTAGTGTCGACTGCCGCCATACGGCCCGGATTCGCCGTACGGCCCAGACCTACGCCGTAGGGCGCGGAACGCCGCCGCACCCCCACGTCGCGCCGTACAACACACGACGCGCGACGCACGACGCACAGCGCACGGAAGGACACCGCACACCGATGGAGACCGCCGACATCACCCGCCCCGCGGACGCACTGACCTTTCGGGTGGGCACCCGCTCCGATGTGCCGGAGCTCGTGGCGCTCATCGAGTCCGCCTACCGTGGCGAGGCCAGCAAGGCCGGCTGGACGACCGAGGCGGATCTGCTGGACGGCCAGCGCACCGACCCCGAGGGCGTCGCGGCTGTGATCGACGCCGAGAACAGCCGACTGCTGACCGTCGAGCGGGACGGCGAGCTGGTCGCCTGCTGCCAGGTGGAGCGCCGGGGCGAGCACGCGTATTTCGGCATGTTCGCGGTGCGGCCCGCACTCCAGGGCGCGGGCCTGGGCAAGGTGATCATCGCCGAGGCCGAGCGGTTCGCATGGGCCGAGTGGGGCGCGCGGGAGATGCACATGACGGTGATCTCCGCGCGGGAGGAGCTGATCGCCTGGTACGAGCGGCGCGGCTACTCCCGTACCGGGCAGATGAGCCCGTTCCCGTACGGCGACGAGCGCTTCGGCGTCCCGCGACGCGCGGATCTGCAGTTCGAGCTGCTGGTCAAGTCGCTGGTCAAGCCGCTGGTCTGAGCGCGCGTCAAGGCACTGGCCCGCATCGCGTTCAAGCCGTCGGCCTGAACGCGTCAGCCGGTGGACCGTCCTCGCGGGGGCGGGGGCGAAAGGCGGCGCGGGGGCGGGGGCGAAAGGCGGCGCGGGGGCGGGGGCGAAAGGCGGCCAGCCACGCCCGGTGCGCCCGCCGCGCCACGCACCACGCGTCCGAGCCCCCGCCCGGCGATCCCGGTGGTGCCCGCCCACCCGGCGGGCACCACCCGGCGGACCCGCGGGGTTACGCCGTGTAGCGCGTCGCGCGCCGGATCTCCGGGAAGTCCGTCGTGCCGCCGTCGAGTCCGAGCCCCCGCGCCAACCGCAGCTGGTCCTGGGTGTTCACGGTCCACCCGATCACCTTCAGCCCGGCCGCGTGCGCCCGTTCCACCAGCTCCAGGGTGAGGCGGCGGATGTTGAGGACGAGCATCCCGGCGCCGACGGCCCGCGCCCGGTCGATCACGTCCAGCCCGTACCTGCTGGCCACCAGCGCGGTGCGCACCGCGGGCAGCAGGCCGCGGATCTCGGCGAGCGCCTCGTCGTGGAAGGACAGCACGTCGACGCGGCCCAGCAGGTCACGCCGCACCATCACCTCGGCGAGCGCCCGCGCCGCCGCCTTGTCCTTGATCTCGGCCTGGAGCGGAGCCCCCACCGCGTCCAGGACCTCCTCGAAGAGCGGGATCCGCTCGCCCCGCCCGGCGTCGAGTTCCCGCAGCTCGGCGAGCGTGTGCTCGCTGATCGCGCCTGAGCCGTCGGTCGTCCGGTCCACGTCGGCGTCGTGCATCACCACCAGCGCGCCGTCCTTGCTCAGGTGGAGATCCAGCTCGATGACGTCCATGCCTTCGCGTTCGGCTCGGATGAACGACCGGACGGTGTTCTCCGGCTCGACGCCCATCACTCCGCGGTGTCCGATGGTGAGGAAGGTCAACGCAGTCTCGCTTCTGTCGGCTGTGTCTGCTGTATCGGCTCTGTCGGGCTCTGTCGGCTCTGTCGGAGGAGGCTCTCTCCGGGGCCCCCGGTGCCCCTTCCGGCGGCTCTGTCGGCGGCTCTGATCGGCGGCGGCTCCATTCGGCGGCGGACAGCCTAGCGGCCGCCCACGGGCCGAGTGGTGAATGGCGCGATGCCGCCAGGCGACCCGGAGGCGGCCGGGCAGCCACGGGGGTGTGACAGGAAAAACACCGGTCACGGTCTGATGACGCCGGATAATTTCCCGTTGGATCACTTGAGCGGGGGAAGCGCTCATAGATACGGTGGGCTTACGCGAGGTTCTCCTGTGGAGGTTGTGACATGACGGAAATTCTTGCGCCCGAGGCGACAGACAGAGCGGTTCTGCCCGCCCAGCGCGTGGTGGACCACCCTGCCTGGCCCGTGCTCAAGGCCGCCGTGGAGGAGATCCGGCCCTGGCAGTCCGCGGACGGCTCGATCGATCTCGACGCGGAGAACGCCCCTTCGGGTGACACCGTCCGGGCTTCCGTCGACCGCATGACCGCCGCCATCGGGGAACTGGACCCGCTGCTGCCGCACAACGCCGCGTACCACCAGGCGCTCGTCGCCGACCTGCGCCGCTGGGCCGACGGCGGTTTCGGCGTCCCCGACTTCCTCAACTCGCTGCTCGCCTTCCAGCCCGCCCAGCAGCGGGTCGACGGCCTCCAGCACCTCGTCGTCTTCCCCATGTACACGCAGAACGGCAACCCGGACCGCAACTTCGAGGCCGTCGTGCTGCGCATGGTCTGGCCGGAGTGGCTGTCCGACCTGGAGCGCACCCGCTTCGACAACCCGCTCTTCCTCGGCATCACCTTCGAGGACTTCACCGCCGGGTACGACACCAACTCCGCGGTCCTCTTCCCGGAGACCATCGCCGTCCGCGAGGCCCCCGAGCGCTTCACCTGGGGCGGCATCTTCTGCGACCGCGAGGCCGCGCGCTTCCGCAAGGTCAGCGAGGCCGCCGTCGACGTCCTGGGCATCGAGCTCCCCGAGGACATCAAGCAGCTGATCGCCGACCAGAAGCGCTGCGAGGAGGCGTTCGTCCTGTGGGACATGGTCCACGACCGCACCCACAGCCACGGTGACCTGCCCTTCGACCCCTTCATGATCAAGCAGCGCCAGCCGTTCTGGATGTACGGCCTGGAGGAGCTGCGCTGCGACCTCACCGCCTTCAAGGAGGCCGTGAAGCTGGAGGCCGAGGGCTTCGCCCAGGCCCGCGACGTGCAGTACGCCGTGATCTTCGACCGGATGTTCCGCTTCCCGGTCACCGGCGACCGGGTCCGCAACTACGACGGCCTCGGCGGCCAGCTGCTCTTCGCCTACCTGCACAAGCACGACGTGGTGCGCTGGACCGACAACACCCTGCGCATCGACTGGGAGCGCGCCCCGCAGGTCACCAACCAGCTGTGCGGCGAGATCGAGCAGCTCTACCGGGACGGCATCGACCGCCCCAAGCTGGTGCACTGGTTCAAGGCGTACGAGCTGGTCTCCACCTACCTCGCCCCGCACCCCGGCTCCGTATGGGCCAAGGGCCCCGACGCCTTGGACCTCACCCAGCCGCCGCGCAAACTGGTGGATGAGGTACTCGCCGACGAGTTTCCGCTCAGCATGTTCTACGAGGCCCTCGCCAAGAAGCTGCGCGGCGTGATCAAGTCCACCAAGGGCATCACCGCCCACAGCGACATTCAGGCCGCCGCGTGAGCGCGGGGCAGGAGGAGGCGACCGAGATGACCACTCCCACGTCGAGCCCGACCCCCAACGAGCCGAACGGCAGGGGGCCGCTGGACGGCGCCGTCGTCGCCGTCGCCGGAGCCGCCGGACCGGCGGGCCGGGCGGCCCTGCTGCGCCTTGCCGAGGCCGGGGCGACGGTCGTCGCCTGCGACGCCGACCCCGGGCGGCTCGCCGAGGCCGTCGACGCGGCGCGCTACGCCCACGGCGGCGCCACCGTCACCGGCGAGACCGTCGACCTCCTCGACCCGGAGGCCACCCGCGCCTGGGCGGACCGTACGGAGAAGGAGTTCGGCCGGATCGACGGGCTGGTGCACCTGGTCGGCGGCTGGCGCGGCGGCAAGACCTTCGCCGACGCCCCGCTCGCCCACTGGGACACCCTGCACAACCTGCTGATCAAGACCGTCCAGCACACCTCGCTGGCCTTCCACGACGCGCTCCAGCGCAGCGGCAACGGGCGCTACGTGCTGATCAGCGCCGCCGGTGCCTCCCAGCCCACCGCCGGGAACGCCGCGTACGCGGCCGCCAAGGCCGCCGCCGAGGCGTGGACGCTGGCGCTCGCCGACTCCTTCAAGAAGCTGGCGGGCGAGAGCGGTCTGTCGGCCGCGGCTACCATCCTGGTGATCAAGGCGCTGGTGCACGACGCCATGCGCGAGGAGCGCCCGAACGCCAAGTTCGCGGGCTTCACGGACGTCCGCGAGCTGGCCGAGGCCATCGCCGGTGTCTGGGACCGACCCGCCCAGGAAGTGAACGGAACCCGTCTGTGGCTGACCGAAAAGCCGTGACCGCCGACCCCGCCAAGACCGACGCACGGCGCCGTCACGACCCCGAACTGCGCGGCTTCGCCAGCGACAACTACGCCGGGGCCCACCCGGAGATACTCGCCGCGCTCGCCCTCGCCAACGGCGGCCACCAGGTCTCCTACGGCGAGGACGAGTACACCGCGCATCTGCAGAGCGTCATACGCAGCCACTTCGGGTCGTCCGCCGAGGCCTTCCCGGTCTTCAACGGCACCGGCGCCAACGTCGTGGCCCTCCAGGCGATGACCGACCGGTGGGGCGCGGTCATCTGCGCCGGTACCGCGCACATCCACGTCGACGAGTGCGGCGCGCCCGAACGCGTCGGCGGGCTGAAGCTGCTCACGATCCCCACCGAGGACGGCAAGCTCACCCCCGAGCTCATCGACCGCGAGGCGTGGGGCTGGGACGACGAGCACCGCGCCATGCCGCAGGTCGTCTCGATCGCGCAGACCACCGAGGTGGGCACCTGCTACACGCCCGAGGAGATCCGCGCGATCTGCGAGCACGCCCACGAGCGCGGCATGAAGGTCCACCTCGACGGCGCCCGCATCGCCAACGCCGCCGCGACGCTGGACGTCCCGATGAGGACGTTCACCAACGTCGCGGGCGTGGATGTGCTGTCCTACGGCGGCACCAAGAACGGCATGATCTTCGGCGAGGCCGTCGTGGTGCTCAACCCCGACGCCGTGCGGGCCATGAAGCATGTGCGGAAGCTGTCGATGCAGCTCGCGTCCAAGATGCGCTTCGTCTCCGTACAGCTGGAGGCGCTGCTCGCCAAGGACCTGTGGCTGCGCAACGCCCAGCATGCCAACAAGATGGCCAAGCGCCTGGCCGCGGGCGTACGGGCCATCGACGGCGTCGGGATCAAGTACGCCGTGGAGTCCAACGCGGTCTTCGCCACCCTGCCGCACGACGTCGCCGAGCGGCTCCAGAAGCGCTACCGCTTCTACTTCTGGGACGAGGCGGCCGGGCTGGTGCGCTGGATGTGCTCCTTCGACACCACCCCGGAGGACGTCGACGACTTCACCGAGGCGATCGCCGAGGAGATGGGCAAGCGCTAGCTCTGTATGAGTATGCACCCGGCCGTAAATCCATTGACGAGCGGCCGGGTGCTTCGCTACGCTCTGTAGTCATGGAGCTGATCCCGGAGACGGCCGATCCGTCCGCCTACCTCGCCGCCGACGACGCCATCGACCACGAGCATCCGCTGGTGCGGGAGACCGCGGCCCGCCTGCGCGCGGGTGCCCCCGACCCCGACGCGTACGCCCGCGCCGCCTACGAGTTCGTGCGCGACACCATCCCGCACTCGGCAGACGCCGGAGACATGCGTGTCACCTGGCGGGCCTCCGATGTCCTCGCCCTGCGCACCGGCATCTGCCACGCCAAGGCGCACGCTCTTACCGCCCTGTTGCGCGCCGAGGGCATACCCGCGGGGCTGTGCTACCAGCGGCTGGCCGACGACGACGGCTCGAACCCGATGATCCACGGGCTCATCGCGCTCCGATTGCCCGGACGCGACCGTTGGGCCCGCCAGGACTCGCGCGGCAACAAGCCCGGCGTGGACGCGCAGTTCCGCCTCGATGCCGAGCAACTGGCCTGGGTGCCTCGCCCGGAGCTGGGCGAGGTCGACTATCCGACCGTGTGCGCGGCGCCGGCGCCCGCCGTCCTGGCTGCGCTGCAAGGCGCCACCGACCGGCCGCACCTGTGGTGAATACTGCCCGCGGCGCTCTAGCCGCGGCGGTCCAGCACGGCCGCCTGCTCGGGGCTCGGTGCCGTGCCGCCCAGGTGCGCCGGCACCCACCAGGTGTCGTCCGGGCCCTTGGGACGCACCGGGTAGGCCCGCTGCGCCGCCTCCAGCAGGTCCTGCACCCGGGACCGCAGCCGGTCGGTGATCTTGTCGGGGTGCTCCGCCGGGTCGGCCTCCATCGGCTCGCCCACGCGCACCGTGACGGGGAAGTGATTGCGGCCCAGATCCCGCTTGTGGCCCTTGGTCCACAGCCGCTGCGTGCCCCACAGGGCCACCGGGAGCAGCGGCACCCCCGCTTCCTGGGCCAGCCGCGCCGCCCCCGACTTGAACGTCTTCAGCGTGAAGGACTGCGAGATCGTCGCCTCCGGGAAGACCCCGATGATCTCGCCCGAGCGGAGCGCCTTGAGCGCGTGCTTGTACGCCTCCATGCCCGCGGCCCGGTCCACCGGGATGTGCTTCATCGCCCGCATCAGTGGCCCCGACACCCGGTGCCGGAAGACGGACTCCTTCGCCATGAAGCGCACCAGCCGCTTGGCCGGGCGGGCGGTCAGGCCGCAGAAGATGAAGTCCAGATAGCCGATGTGATTGCTCACCAGGACCGCCCCGCCCTGCCGGGGGATGTTCTCGGTGCCCTTGATGTCGAAGCGCAGGTCGAGCGCCTTGAACATGGTGCGGCAGGCACCGATCACCGGCGGGTAGACGAGTTCAGCCATGGGTGGGGGGACCCTTCCTGCTCTCCTGGGAGGTTCTCCCGATGGAAGTTACGCGGCCGTAGGTTGGGGCTTTCGGCAGATCGTGCCCCATGTCGGCCCGGTCTGCTACCGGCAGGACCTCGCTGGCCAGGAGATTCTCGTCACGTCACACGGCAAATGCCCGGAAGCGCACATCGGAATACCTGGTGCGTCCGGCACGCTACAGGCAGGGAATCAGGACCGGAGCACGCGGGAGGGAAGGCGTGGGCGACGAGGTGTGGCTGACTGCCGACCGGATCGGAGGCCGGCTGGGGGATCGTGCCACGCTGGTGCAGTTCTCCAGCGCCTTCTGCCAACCGTGCCGGGCCACGCGGCGCACCCTCGCCGAGGTGTCGGCCATGGTGGAGGGCGTGACCCACATCGAGATCGACGCCGAGGCGCAGCTGGAGCTGGTGCGCGAGCTGGATATCGTGCGCACCCCCACCGTGCTGGTCCTGGACGCCCGGGGTCGGATCGTCCGCCGCGCCACCGGCCAGCCGCGCCGGGCCGATGTGATCGCCGCGCTCGGCCAGGCGGTCTGATCCGGTGTCCGCGGTCTCCGCGCTGGTCGCGGCGTGCCCGGCCCGTGAATCGCACTTGACGCTGCGTACCGCGAATCGCCACTGTGACGCCATGCGGCGCCGATCCCCGCTTCTGTACGGGCGCGCGCACGTGGGCCTGATGCGGACCGCGAGCGCGCGCTGTCCGGACCCGTGAGTCTTCCGACCGCACGGCCTCCGGCACCTCCTCTCGGTAGAAGGACATCCACCCCATGACGGCAACGCCCGACCTCGGCACGCATCGGCTCGCCGCCCCCGAACTCTTCCGTTCCGTCTTCCGCCGGCACGCGGCCGGTGTCGCGGTGATCACGGCGCGGGGCAGCGGCCCCGTCGGCTTCACCGCCACCTCCCTGACCTCCGTGGCCGCCGAGCCGCCGCTGCTCTCCTTCGGCGTGGGCAACGGCTCCTCGTGCTGGCCGGTGCTCGCCGAGGCCGGGCACGTCGGAGTGCACATCCTCGGTGAGGACCAGCGGGAGCTGGCCGCCACCTTCGCGCGCAGCGGTGCCGACCGGTTCGCGCCGCCCACCCGCTGGCGCAGCGGACCAGCGGACGTGCCGCTGCTCGACGGGGTGCTGGCGTGGCTGGTGTGCCGGGTCGCGGCCCGCATACCCGCCGGTGACCATCACGTGGTCATCGCCGAGGCCGTCGCCGGCGACCCCTCGGGCAGCGGCCGCCCGCTGCTGTACCACCAAGGTCGCTTCAACGCGCTGCGGGAGTGAGACGTTGCGTCCGCGGCCGTTGGAAAGGTCACAGTTCAGTGGCCTTGCCTCTCGCGAAACCACTGGGTGTACTGACGAGTAATATTTCGTTCGGCGAGTGGGACGCCCCGACCGGGATCCGGCCCACGAGGCGCCTATGCTGCCAGCACAAGGCAGCTCAAGAGACGATGCAGTAGGAGAGCCGGCGTGAGCTTGAGGATCGTTGTCTGTGTGAAGTACGTGCCCGACGCCACCGGCGACCGGCACTTCGCCGAGGACCTGACCGTCGACCGCGACGACGTGGACGGCCTGCTCTCGGAGCTCGACGAGTACGCGGTCGAGCAGGCGCTGCAGATCGCCGACGAGGCGGACGACGCCGAGATCACCGTGCTGACCGTGGGTCCGGAGGACGCCAAGGACGCGCTGCGCAAGGCGCTGTCCATGGGTGCCGACAAGGCCGTCCACGTCGAGGACGACGACCTGCACGGCACCGACGTGATCGGCACCTCGCTCGTGCTCGCCAAGGCCATCGAGAAGACCGGCTATGACCTGGTCATCTGCGGTATGGCCTCCACCGACGGCACCATGGGCGTGCTCCCGGCGCTCCTCTCCGAGCGCCTGGGCGTGCCGCAGGTGACGCTGCTCTCCGAGGTGTCGGTGGAGGACGGCAAGGTGACCGGCCGCCGCGACGGCGACACCGCCAGCGAGCAGCTGGAGGCGTCGCTGCCGGCCGTGGTGTCGGTGACCGACCAGTCGGGCGAGGCGCGTTACCCGTCCTTCAAGGGCATCATGGCCGCCAAGAAGAAGCCGGTGGAGTCCTGGGACCTGGAGGACCTGGAGATCGACGCCGACGAGGTCGGTCTCGAGGGTGCCTGGACCAAGGTCGAGGAGGCCACGGAGCGCCCGGCGCGCACCGCGGGCACGATCGTCAAGGACGAGGGCGAGGGCGGCAAGCAGCTCGCCGAGTTCCTCGCGGGCCAGAAGTTCATCTAAGGCCCACGCCCCCTCAACCGCCGTCACTTTTCCCGCAGGAGAGCAGAACCATGGCTGAAGTCCTCGTCTACGTCGACCACGTGGACGGCGCCGTCCGCAAGCCCACCCTCGAACTGCTGACCCTGGCCCGCCGGATCGGCGAGCCGGTCGCGGTCCACCTCGGCGCCGGTGCCGACACCGCCGCCCCGGTCCTGGCCGAGCACGGCGCGGTGAAGATCCTCACCGCCGACGCCCCGGAGTTCGCCGAGTACCTCGTCGCTCCGAAGGTCGACGCCGTACAGGCCGCCTACAAGGCCGTCTCCCCGGCCGCCGTGCTCTTCCCGTCCTCCGCCGAGGGCAAGGAGATCGCCGCCCGCCTGGCGGTCCGGATCGGTTCCGGCATCATCACCGACGCCGTCGACCTGGAGGCCGGCGACGAGGGCCCGGTGGCGACCCAGTCGGTGTTCGCCGCCGCGTTCACCACCAAGTCCCGGGTCAGCAAGGGCACCCCGGTCATCACGGTCAAGCCGAACTCGGCCGCCGTGGAGGCCGCCCCGGCCGCGGGCGCCGTCGAGCAGCTCGCCGTCAGCTTCGGCGCGCAGGCCACCGGCACCAAGATCGTCTCCCGTACGCCGCGTGAGTCCACCGGCCGCCCGGAGCTGACCGAGGCCGCGATCGTCGTCTCCGGCGGCCGCGGCGTCAACGGCGCCGAGAACTTCCCGGTCATCGAGGCGCTCGCCGACTCGCTCGGCGCGGCCGTCGGCGCCTCCCGCGCCGCGGTCGACGCCGGCTGGTACCCGCACACCAACCAGGTCGGCCAGACCGGTAAGTCCGTCTCGCCGCAGCTGTACATCGCGGCGGGCATCTCCGGCGCGATCCAGCACCGCGCCGGTATGCAGACCTCGAAGACCATCGTGGCCATCAACAAGGACGAGGAGGCCCCGATCTTCGAGCTGGTCGACTACGGCGTCGTCGGCGACCTGTTCGACGTGGTTCCGCAGCTGACCGAGGAGGTCAAGGCCCGCAAGGGCTGACCCGCCCCGGCTGTGTGCCCAGGATGGCCCCCGTACGCACCGCGTACGGGGGCCATCCGCGTGTCAGACGGGTGTTGACCTGCGAGCATGCCCCCGATAACTTCGCTCTACGGATTGTTGATTCCGTGCAGCGGAAAAGATGGAGGGTGTGGGTATGGGGCAGCACGAGACGGTGACGACGAGCCTCGGCAGCGCCGTGCGCGAGGACATCGCGGCCTCCCTCGCCGCGGTGGACGCCGAACTGGCCGCCCGCTACCCGGGAGACCCCGGCACCCGGCAGCCCGTCCACACCGTCTACGTCCCCGCCGACGCCTTCGCCGCCGACACCGTCCGCGAGTGGGGCGACCAGGCGCTGGCCGCCCTGGACGCGCACGCCCCGGACGCCGCCGCCCTGGCTGCCGTCCTCGGCCTCCCCGACGAGCTGGCGGAGCCCGTCTACGCGCGCGTGCGCGCCAAGTTGGAGCGCGAGCCCATCGAGGACCTGCGGATCGACTTCGAGGACGGCTACGGCCCGCGCCCCGACGCCGAGGAGGACGCCGCGGCCGCCCGCGCCGCCCGGCTGGTGGCCGAGGCGTACGCGAAGGGCACGGCCGCGCCGTACATGGGCATCCGCATGAAGTGCATGGAAGCGGCCGTCCGCGACCGCGGCATCCGCACCCTCGACATCTTCCTCACCGGGCTGACGGAGGCGGGCGGCCTCCCCGCCGGGCTCGTCCTCACCCTCCCGAAGGTGACCTACGCGGAGCAGGTCACGGCCATGGCCCGGCTGTGCGAGGAGTTCGAGAAGGCCCACGGGCTGGAGGCGGGCCGCATCGGCTTCGAGATCCAGATCGAGACCACCCAGGCCATCCTCGGGCCCGACGGCCGGGCCACCGTCGCCCGGATGATCGACGCCGCCGAGGGACGCGCCACCTCCCTGCACTACGGCACGTTCGACTACAGCGCCTCCTGCGGTGTCAGCGCCGCCTACCAGTCGATGGACCACCCCGTCGCCGACCACGCCAAGGCCGTGATGCAGGTCGCCGCCGCGGGCACCGGCGTCCGGCTCTCCGACGGCTCCACCAACGTCCTCCCCGTCGGCCCCACCGAGCGCGTGCACGACGCCTGGCGGCTGCACCACGGCCTCGTACGTCGCTCCCTCGCCCGCGCCTACTACCAGGGCTGGGACATGCACCCCGGCCACCTGCCCACCCGCTACGCCGCCGTGTACGCCTTCTATCGCGAGGGGCTGGAGCAGGCTGCCGCGCGGCTCGCGGCGTATGTGGGCCGGGCGGGCGGCGCCATCATGGACGAGCCCGCGACCGCCAAGGCGCTCAGCGGCTATCTGCTGCGCGGCCTGGACTGCGGGGCGGTCGACCCCGGCGAGGTCGAGCGGCTGACCGGACTGACCCGGGCCGGCCTCGACGAACTCGCCGGCCGGGCGCCGCGCCCGTAACCCGTACGGTTTCTCCCGGCCCGTGCCGACCGGGGTCAGGCGTCCGGCGGCGGGGGGAACTCGCCCGAGCCGCGCACGATGAGACGGGTCGGCAGCACCACGCGGCGCGGCGCGTCCGCTCCGCCGTCGAGGCGGCGGAAGAGCATGTCCGCGGCCGTACGGCCCAGTTGGGCGGGGTCCTGCGCCACCACGGTGACCGCGGGGGAGAGCAGATCGGCCAGTTCGAAGTCGTCGAACCCGACGAGGGCGACGGGCCGGATCCGGCCGGCCAGGACCCGCACGATGGTGACGGTGACCCGGTTGTTGCCCGCGAACAGCGCGGTGACCGGGGCGGGCCCGTCGAGCATCGCCCCCGCCGCGGCCCGCACCCGATCCGGCCCGGTGGGGCCCAGCGACACCCATGCCTCGTCCACCGGCAGCCCGGCGTCGGCCATCGCGGCCCGGTAGCCGCACAGCCGCTCGGCGGCCGTGTGGATGCGGGGCTGGTCGCCGATGAAGCCGATCCGGCGGTGGCCATGCGCGATGAGGTGGGCCACCGCGGTGCGGGCGCCGCCGAAGCTGTCGGCGAGCACCGCGTCGGCGTCGATCCGCGCGGCCGGGCGGTCCACGAAGACGGTGGCGACGCCGGCGGCGATCTCCGGTTCCAGATAGCGGTGGTCGTCCCCGGCGGGGACGACCACCAGGCCGTCCACCCGGCGTGCGCACAGCGCCAGGACCAGCTCCTGCTCCCGCTCGGGGTCCTCGGCGCTGGAGCCGTTGATCAGCAGGGCGCCGTGTGCCCGGGCGACCTCCTCCACCGCGCGGCTCAGCGGCCCGTAGAAGGGGTCCGCGAGGTCCTCCAGGACCAGGCCGATGCTGGCGGTGCGGCCCTTGCGCAGGATGCGGGCGCTGTCGTTGCGCCGGAAGCCGAGGGCGGTGATGGCCTCCTGCACCCGCCGTTCGGTGTCCGGGGTGACCCCCGGCTCGCCGTTGACCACCCGGGACACCGTCTTGAGGCCGACTCCGGCGCGCGCCGCGACGTCCTTCATCGTGGGCCGGGTGCCGTAGCGGCGCGGGACGGAGCTGCGGACAGGGTCGGCCACGGTGCGCTCTTCCTGTTCTTTCGCCGGCGGAGGGGGATTTCAGGATAGGAATGAAGTGATGAGCATAGCCCCTGGACAACGTTGTCAGTGCCGGGGAGACTGTCCGTGTGCCACCCGCCCTTCCTACCCTCTGCCAGGAGAACCGACTCGCATGCCACGTGACCTCATCGCCGCGCTCGACATCGGCGGCACCAAGATCGCGGGCGCCCTGGTGGACGGCAGCGGGAAGCTTCTCGTACGGTCCCGGCGCGCCACCCCCGCGCAGGAGGACGGCGCGACCGTGATGGGCGCGGTCTCGGCGGTCCTCGGCGACCTGGCGTCCGGTCCGCAGTGGTCGCGGGTGGCCGCCGTCGGCATCGGCAGCGCCGGGCCGGTGGACGCCTCGGTCGGCACCGTCAGCCCGGTCAACATCCCCGGCTGGCGGGACTTCCCGCTGGTGGCGGGGGTCCGTGAGACCACCGGCGCGCTGCCGCTCACGCTGGTCGGCGACGGGGTGGCGATCGCCGCCGCCGAGCACTGGCAGGGTGCCGCCCGCGACCGGAGCGACGCCCTGTGCATGGTCGTCTCGACCGGAGTCGGCGGCGGACTCGTGCTGGGCGGGAGGCTGCACCCCGGCCCCACCGGCAACGCCGGGCACATCGGGCACATCTGCGTCGACCTGGACGGCGACCCGTGCCCGTGCGGGGGGCGCGGCTGCGTCGAACGCATCGCCAGCGGCCCGAACATCGCCCGCCGCGCGCTCGCGGACGGCTGGCGGCCGGGCCCCGACGGCGACACCAGCGCCGCGGCCGTGGCCGCGGCGGCCCGCGCGGGCGACCCCGTGGCCCGGGCCTCGTTCGAACGGGCCGCGCGGGCGCTGGCCGCCGGGATCGCGGCGACCGCGGCCATGGTGGAGATCGAGGTGGCGGTGATCGGCGGCGGGGTTGCGGGCGCCGGGGACGTCCTCTTCGCCCCGCTGCGCCGGGCGCTGCGCGACTTCGCCACGTTGTCCTTCGTGCGGGAACTCGCGGTCGTACCGGCCCAGATGGGCACGGACGCGGGTCTGGTCGGGGCCGCCGCCGCGGCCGCGCAGGAGGTCCGGCTGGCGGGGTTCGCCGCCGTGGCGTGACGGGGCGGATCGGGGGCCGCCGGTCCGTCTCCGCTCCGACCGGCGGACGGTGACGCCGCCTACGGCCCGATGGCCACACTGTCCAGCGGGTGGACCGGGTACCGACCCGGGCGCTCCTCGCGGAAGGCGAGCCGAGTGCCGGTCCGCCTCGCGACATGCCAGTTCCCGTACCCACAGCGGCCGGGCTGGAGGAGCACGGTGCCGCACCGACCCGCCCACCGGGCCCGGGCGCCCACCGGCGGCGTGCCCGGGAGCGACAGCCGAGGGCGCGGCGACAAGATCCTGGCCACTCCGCGGTCAGCCGCCCCTAAGCTGGTGCGCCAAGCACGGCCGCGTACGAGGGGAACCGGACAGGTGGCAACGGGGGACAGGGGCTCGGACCTCACCGGGCGACTGCTGGGCGGGCGCTACCGCGTCACCGGTCAACTCGGCCGCGGCGGCATGGGGGTCGTCTGCCGGGCGGTCGACGAGGTGCTCGGCCGGGAGGTCGCCGTCAAGGTGCTGCGCGCCTTCACCGACGCGTCCGCGGGCGAACTGGCCGATCTACGTGCCCGTATGCGGCGGGAGGCGCGCGCCGCCGCCCGGATCCGGCACTCCGGCGTCGTCACGGTCCACGACGTGGCGGACGAGGCGGGGCTGCCGGTCATCGTCATGGAACTGGTCGACGGGCCGTCCCTGGACGACGTACTGGACGAGCGCGGCCCGCTCGGCCCCCGCGAGGCGGCGGCCATCGGAGCCGAGGTGCTCGACGCCCTGGACGCCGCCCACCAGGTCGGAGTGCTGCACCGGGACGTCAAGCCCGGCAACATCCTGCTCGACCGCACCGGCAGAGTGGTCCTCACCGACTTCGGCATCGCCAGCATGGAGGCGCCCGACGACGGCGCGACGACCCGGCTGACCCGCAGCGGCGAACTCATCGGCTCCCTGGACTACCTCGCGCCGGAACGCGCCCAGGGCCAGGAGCCCGGCCCCGCGTCCGACGTCTGGGCGCTGGGCATGACGCTGTACGCGGCGGTGGAGGGCTCCTCCCCGTTCCGCCGCACGTCCGTGTGGTCCACGCTGACCGCGATCGTCACCGAGCCGCTGCCCGAGCCCCGGCGGGCGGGTCCGCTGGCGCCCGTGCTGCTCGCGCTGATGGCCAAGGACCCGGCGGCCCGGCCGACCGCGGCGCGGGCCCGGCGGATGCTGGAGGCGATCGCGGACGGCACGGCCCCTCTGGTCCCCGGCCCTCCGGTGCCCGGTGCGGACCGTACCCCCACCGCACCCGATGTGCGCGCGGGAGCCGTACCGCCGCCGGGATTCGGCCCGGCTCCGGGGACCGAGCCCGTGGTCGCCCGCGGCGGTGGTGACCCCGCGGCGGGGCCGGCGCCCGCGCGGCGCCGCCCCGGGCGCGGTCGGCTGGCGCTCGCGGCCGCCGTCGCCGCGGTGCTGCTGGCGGGCGGCGGGGTGACGTACGCGCTGGTCGGCGGGGACGGCGGCGAGACCGTCGGGGCCGAGCCGCCGGGATCGCCGGCGACGACGCCGGAAGCCGGGGCACGGTCCGGCGGTGGCGCGGCCGACGGGAAGCCCGAGCGCGGGAGCACCGAGGCGACCCGCGAGGGCAAGCCCTCCCCGAGCCATGGCGAGGACCGCGAGGAGGACGGCGGCAAGGGTGACGAAGACGGGGATGGCGGCTCACCGGCCGGCGGCTCCGACGGCTCCGGCGAGGGCACGGACAGCGGCGGCGGATCCGACGACGGCGGGAACGGCGACGGCGACGGGGGCACGTCATCGGGAGGCGGTACCGATCCCACCACCGCCCCCGCACCGGTCTGCCACGGCATCGGCGGCGGCAAGCACAACTGCGACGTGTGGCGGAAGTCGACCTCCTACACCGGGAGCGGGGAGCCGGTCGGGGTGCTCAACGAGGGCCTCAACTACTTCTACTGCCAGGCGGATCTGGGTCGCAGGGAGACGTACGGGAAGTGGACCAACGTGTGGTGGGCCAAGACCGACGACGACAGCGGCAACACCGGTGTCTACGTCAGCGTCGTCTACGTCAAGGGCGGCGGCAACGACCAGCCCGTCCCCGGCCTGCCGGTCTGCTGAGGGGGCACGCCGACATGGCCGCCGCTGACCGGGACCGACGGCATGGGCGGCAGGCGCCGCCGCGCCACCGGCGTTTCCGTGGCAGGGTGATGCGGGCAATTCTCGGGTGGCGACAAAAGGGGGAAAACCGTGATCGTCTGGCTGAACGGCGCGTTCGGTGCGGGCAAGACCACTGCGGCCCGCGCTCTGGTGGATCTGCTCCCCGGCAGCACGCTGTACGACCCGGAGCTGGTCGGAGCGGGCCTGCGCGTGATGCTGCCGCACAAGCGGCTGGCGGAGGTGACTGACTATCAGGATCTGCCGTCCTGGCGGCGGTTGGTGGTGGAGACCGGGGCGGCGCTGTACGCCGAGACGGGTGGCCCGCTCGTGGCTCCCATGACCCTGCTGAGGCAGGACTACCGGGATGAGATCTTCGGAGGCTTCGCCTCCCGCCGGATACCGGTCCGCCATGTCCTGCTCCGTCCCGACGAAACGATCCTTCGCGAACGGATAGACCAGCGTGAGGAGGTGCCCGGCGACCCCGAGGCGAGTGAATCGGTGCGCCGCTGGTGCCGGGACCATCTCGCGCCGTACCGAAGCGCGCTGGCGTGGCTGGGTGCCGACGCCCATGTCGTCGACACCACCGGGCTCACGCCCGCGCGGACCGCGGAGCGGGTCGCGGACGCGCTCCGCCGCGGGGCGGGCACCTGCGACATCGTCCAGACCCCGGAGCCGGGGTCCGCGACCGTGGCGGCCGGGGTCCTGCTCTTCGACGAGCGGGACCGGGTGCTGCTGGTGGACCCGACGTACAAACCCGGCTGGGAGTTCCCCGGCGGGGTCGTGGAGAGCGGGGAACCACCGACCCGCGCCGGGATCCGCGAGGTGGCCGAGGAGTTGGCGGTACGGCTCGACGGGCCGCTGCGGCTGCTGGTCCTCGACTGGGAGCCGCCCCGGCCGCCTGGCCACGGCGGCCTGCGGCTGCTGTTCGACGGCGGCCGGCTGGACCCGGAGGCGGCGCGGCAGGTGACTCTGCCCGGTGAGGAACTGCGCGGCTGGCGCTTCGTCACCGAGCACGAGGCGGCCGGGCTGCTGCCGCCGGAACGGCTCCACCGGCTGACGTGGGCACTGCGGGCGCGGGAACGGGGCCGCCCGATCAACCTGGAGGCGGGCACGCCGGTGGGCTGAGCGGTTCCCTCTGGCGGTCTCGGGTTCGCCTTCCTGCGGTCGGCTGTGGGGTACGTGGGCGTCTACTGGCTGGTGGCGGGGGCGCCTCCCGGCAAGGGGCGGTGCGGGTACGTGGGCGTCCACCGGCCGGTAGCGGGGCGCGCTGTGCCGGTGGCGGGGTCGGTGCCCCTCCGGGGCGTCTCCTCGTACGGCGAGCCTACTGGTCCGCCGAGGGGTGGGCCGGTGATTGCTTCACCTTCTGCGGGGAGCGCCCCTGCACGGCCCCTCCCGCCGGTCCGGCGCCTGACCGCCGGCGGGGGCCGATGCCGACCACGTACCCGGTCCGGGCCGGTGTCGGCCGCGTACGCCGCCCCCCGTAACCCCTCGCCTGTACTTCGGCAGGCCGACGCCATGCGCGTATCCCGGGCGGGATGGTGCCACCGGCGGGCGGTCGCGTACGAGGCGGGAGGGGCGTGCAGGGGCACTCCCCGCAGGACGGTGAACCAAGTACCGGCCCACCCCGCGGTGGACCAGTAGGGTCGCCGTCCGAGTGGGGGCACCTCCCAGCGGCCGCGCTGGGGGAGCCCCGGAGGGACCCGACCCCGCCACCGGCGCAGGCGCACCCCGCAACGACGCAGGAGGCAACCCCCGCCGCCGGCGGCAGGCGCACCCCGACCCCGCCACCCGGCGCGCGCGGTACGCACCCCACGGCCCCCGCCGGGAGGCGCACCCCACGGCGTAGGTACCCCGTGTCACGGCCCCCAGCCGGGAGGCGCTCCGTTCAGCCCTGGTGCTTCCTGGCCGCCTGCGCCATCGCGTACTTGCGCAGGAACAGCGCCTCCGTCAGCGACAGCCGCTCCAGTTCCCGCGGCGACACGCTCTCGTTGGGCGCGTGGATCTGCGCCTCCGGCTCGCTCAGGCCGATCAGCAGGATCTCCGCCTCCGGGTACAGCGCGCCCAGCGTGTTGCACAGCGGGATGGAGCCGCCCTGTCCGGCGATGGCCATCTCCTGGCCGTCGTACGCCTCGCGCATGGCCTCGCCCATCGCGGTGTACGCGGGGCTGCCGGTGTCCGCTCGGAACGGCTGCCCCTGGCCGACCTGCTCGACGGCCACCCGCGCGCCCCACGGGGCCGCGTTGTGCAGATGGGCCGTCAGCAGCTTGGTGGCCTCGGCCGCGTCCGTGCCCGGCGGCACGCGCAGGCTCACCAGAGCCCGCGCGCTCGCCTGGACGGACGGGGTGGCGTCGGCGACCGTCGGGCAGTCGATGCCGATCACGGTCACGGCGGGGCGCGCCCAGATGCGGTCGGCGACCGTACCGGAGCCGATCAACTCGACCCCGTCCAGCACCTTCGCGTCCCCGCGGAAGTCGTCCTCGCCGTACTGGAGGCCCTCCCAGGATGTGGCCGACACCAGGCCGTCGACGGTGGTGGAGCCATCCTCGGCGCGCAGCGAGTCCAGGATGCGGATCAGCGCGGCGAGCGCGTCCGGTGCGGCGCCGCCGAACTGCCCGGAGTGCAGATTGCCTTCCAGGGTGTCCACCTGGATCCGCAGCATCGTCATGCCGCGCAGCGTCGCGGTCACGGTCGGCAGCCCGACCCGGAAGTTCCCGGAGTCGCCGATGACGATGGCGTCCGAGGTCAGCAACTCCGGGTGGGCCTCGGCGTACCGCTCCAGACCGCCGGTGCCCTGCTCCTCCGAGCCCTCCACGATCACCTTGACGGCGACCGGTACCCCGCCGTGCTCCTTGAGCGCCCGCAGCGCGATCAGGTGCATGATCAGGCCGCCCTTGCAGTCGGCGGTGCCGCGCCCGTACCAGCGGCCGTCGCGCTCGGTCAGCTCGAACGGCGGGGACAGCCACGCGTCCTCGTCCAGCGGCGGCTGTACGTCGTAGTGGGCGTAGAGCAGCACCGTCGGGGCGCCGGCCGGACCGGGCAGGAAGCCGTAGACGGACTGGGTGCCGTCCGGGGTGTCGAGCAGCTCGACGTCCTGGAACCCCTCCGCGCGCAGCGCGTCCGCGGCCCAGCGCGCGGCGCCCTCGCACTCGCTCACGGGGAACCGGGCAGGGTCCGCGACCGAGCGGAAGGCCACGAATTCGGTCAGTTCGCTCTTGGCCCGCGGTATGAGTGCGGCGACGGACGCGGCGAGATCCATGGGAACGCTCCTCGGGTGCACGGCGTTGGGCACATTGTTGGGCACGTATGTACGACTTGTGTGCCGTCGATCATCCCACAGTGAGCGTCGGACCCCTCGCGCCGTAGGATGCGGAAAGAGCCGGAAGCGACGGGTCCGAGGTCAGTCGAGTGGGAGCGGAAGCACACGTGAGCAGCGACAACGCAGCCCAGGGCAAGGGTTCGGTGTGGGACGTCGTCGTAGTCGGAGGAGGCCCCGCGGGTGCCTCCGCGGCATACGCGGCCGCCTGCGCGGGACGCCGGGTGCTGCTGGTGGAGAAGGCCGAACTGCCTCGGTACAAGACGTGCGGGGGCGGCATCATCGGCCCCTCCCGCGAGGCGCTGCCGCCGGGCTTCGAGCTGCCGCTGCGGGACCGGGTGCACGCGGTGACGTTCTCGCTGAACGGCAAGCTGACCCGTACCCGCCGCTCCAAGCAGCCGCTGTTCGGGCTCATCAACCGCCCCGAGTTCGACGCCGGGCTGGTGGCGGCGGCCAGGGACGCGGGCGCCGAGATCCGAACCGGCGCCGCCGTCTCACGGGTTGAGCAGCACGGCCCGTCCGTGCCCGACCGGCGGACGGTCGCCGTGGTGCTGGCCGACGGCGAGACGGTGCTGGCGCGCGCGGTGGTCGGCGCGGACGGCAGTGCGAGCCGCATAGGAGCGCATGTCGGGGTCAAACTCGCCCAGGTGGATCTCGGTCTGGAGGCGGAGATCCCGGTTCCGCCGACGGTCGCGGAGGACTGGGCGGGCCGCGTGCTCCTCGACTGGGGCCCGATGCCCGGCAGTTACGGCTGGGTCTTCCCCAAGGGCGACACGCTGACGGTCGGAGTGATCTCGGCACGGGGCGAGGGCGCGGGTACCAAGCGCTATCTGGAGGACTTCATCGCCCGGCTGGGCCTCGCCGGGTTCGAGCCGACCATCTCCTCCGGGCATCTGACCCGGTGCCGTTCCGACGACTCGCCGCTGTCCCGTGGCCGGGTGCTGGTCTGCGGCGACGCCGCGGGCCTGCTGGAGCCATGGACACGTGAGGGCATCTCCTTCGCGCTGCGCTCGGGGCGGCTCGCGGGGGAGTGGGCGGTCCGGATCGCCGAGGCGAACGACGCGGTCGACGCCCGCCGCCAGGCCCTGAACTACGCCTTCGCGATCAAGGCGGGGCTGGGGGTCGAGATGGGCGTCGGACGGCGGCTGCACACGGCGTTCTCCCGCCGTCCGGGGGTGTTCCACGCCGCCGTCACGGGGTTCCGGCCGGCGTGGCGGGCGTTCACGAAGATCACGCGGGGCACGACGAGCCTGGCGGAGATCGTCCGTACGCATCCGACGGCGCGGCGGGCGCTGACGGTGATGGACCGCGGCTAGCCGCGACGGCACGCGTCCGGCGGCCCGGGCCCTGCCCGGGCCGCGGTTCCGTTGCCCCGTTCCTCGCGAGGCGACGGGCCCGTCCTCACATGACGTACGGGCGCCAGACGTCCGACGCGGTACACGGGGGCGCGGGGCGACGCGCCGCAGTTCGTGCCGCGGCGGCCTCGCCGCCACCCCGTCGAAGCAGCCGCCGCCCTCCCAGCCCCAGCGCCGCGGATGCGCCTGGAGCGGCTACTCCCCGTGGAGTACGCGCGACCACCGCACTCGGCGGACGCCGCCGCGCGCCCGCGCGGTCTAGCGTGGCCGTATGAGTGTGGGCGAGGGACGGGCGCGGTGGCGCGGCGGCCGACCGGGGCGGTGGCTGCCCCCCGGGCCGTGTCCGCGCGCCCTGGCCCCGGGGCGCGGCGCACCGGACGGCGCCGGCTCCGGCGCGGACGGCCCGCTCCCGCTGCCCTGGCGGTCCACACTCCTGCTGCTGCTCTTCACGCTCGTCGGTACGGGCTTCGCCGCGCGGAACCAGCCCGAGCGCGCGGACCTGGACCCGTTCGCCCTCACGCTGCTCGTCCTCACCCCCGCCCTGCTGGTCCTGCGTCACCGCCGTCCGGCGCTGACCGTCCACGGCGTCGCCGTGGCGACCCTGCTCTACCTCGGCGCGGGCTATCCGTACGGACCGATCCTGGTCAGCGTCGTCGTCGCCTCGTACGCGGCGGTCGTGGCGGGCCGCCGCCACGCTGCCTGGGCCGCGCTCGGCATGCTGTGGGCGGGCCATCTGCTGATCACCCACTGGCTGTACCGGTGGCTGCCGCCGGGTGGCGACGACGCGGCCGGGTGGGGGCAGGAACTGGCGGTCGCCGCCTATGTCACGGCGGTGCTCGCCGCCTCCGAACTCGCCGCCGCCCGCCGCGAGCAATGGGCCCGCGAACGCGCGGAGCGGGCGGCGGCCGAGCGCCGCCGGGCCGACGAGGAGCGGCTGCGGATCGCCCGCGAACTGCACGACGTGCTCGCCCACAGCATCTCCGTGATCAACATCCAGGCGGGCGTGGGCCTCGCCCTCCTCGAACAGGACCCCGAGCAGGCCCGTACCGCCCTGACCACGATCAAGGCCGCCAGCAAGGAGGCGCTCGGCGAGGTCCGCCAGGTGCTGGACACCCTGCGCGCGCCCGGTGCCGCGCCGCGCGCGCCCGCGCCGGGCCTGGACCGGCTGCCGGAGCTGACCGCACAGGCGGCGGACGCCGGACTGACGGTGGCCGTCACCGCCGAAGGCCCGCGGGCCCCGCTGCCGCCCGGCGCCGACCTGGCCGCCTTCCGGATCGTGCAGGAGGCGCTGACCAACATCGTGCGGCACTCCGGATCACGCACCGCGCGCGTGCTGCTGCACTACGCGCCCCACGCGCTGGAGGTGACCGTCGACGACGACGGCCCCGCCACCGGCGACGGCGGCATCACCGGCGGCGGCAACGGCCTGATCGGCATGCGTGAGCGGGCCGCGGCCCTGGGCGGCTCGGTGGCCGCGGGCCCCCGCCCCGACGGCGGGTTCCGGGTCCGCGCCCGCCTGCCGGTCGGCGCCGACGCCGACGAGACGGCGAGCCCCGCCCCTGAGACCACACCGCAACGCGCCACCGAGCCCGCCCCCGGGAAGGAGAGGTCTTGATCCGCGTCACCCTCGCCGACGACCAGGTCCTGGTCCGCGCCGGATTCCGCGCCCTGCTCGACGCCCAGCCCGACATCGAGGTGGTCGGTGAGGCCGCCGACGGCGAGCAGGCGGTCGCGCAGGTCGCCGAGCTCCACCCCGACGTGGTCCTCATGGACATCCGCATGCCGCTGCTCGACGGGCTCGCCGCGACCCGCCGGATCACCGGGGACCCGGAGCTGTCCGGAGTCAGAGTGGTCATGCTCACCACCTTCGAACTCGACGAGTACGTCTTCGAGGCGATCCGCTCCGGCGCCTCCGGCTTCCTGGTCAAGGACACGGAGCCGGACGAACTGCTGCGCGCGGTGCGGGCGGTGGTCGAGGGCGACGCGCTCCTCTCGCCGGGCGTCACCCGTACCCTGATCGCCGAGTTCGCCGCCCGCTCCAAGGAGCCCGCGGCGGACGCGCGGCTGGCGGAACTGACCGAGCGGGAACGGGAGGTGATGGCGCTGGTCGGCATCGGGCTGTCCAACGAGGAGATCGCCCGCCGCCTCGTCGTCAGCCCGCTCACCGCCAAGACCCACGTCAGCCGCACCATGGTCAAACTGGGCGCCCGCGACCGCGCCCAACTGGTCGTCCTCGCTTACGAGTCGGGCCTGGTCCGCCCCGGCTGGCTCGGCTGACGGCGGGGCGCTCGGAGCGGCCCCCTGGCAGCGGCGCGCCTCAGAACAGCGCCTCCGCTTCGGGCGCCGTCGCAGACCTCACCTGAGCGGTCGTCACGGCGCCCGGCTCGGCCGCCTCCAGCGCCCAGCCCGCGAGCTGCCGTACGTCCAGCAGGAGCCCCCGTCCGTCCGCCGCGCGCAGATACACATCCGGCCCGGCCACCGCCTCGACCTCGCCCGCCACGGTGCGGCCCGCGGCGAGCGCGAGCACCCCGTGGGCCGGGGCCGCGCCACGCACCCGGTCGAGGTGGAAGGCCGCGTCGTGGTGCACCGGGGCGAACGGCGCCGCGGCCAACGACTCAGGCAGCCCGGGCAGCGCCCGCGCCATGCCGTACAGCGCGGCCAGTTCGGCGGCGCGCGCCTCCCGCTCCAAAGGATCCCGCCGCGCGGCGCGCTTGGCCGCGTACGGGAACCTGTCCGGCACGCCGAGCCCCGCACCCAGCACGGCCTCTGCCCGCCGCGCGGCCATCAGCGGTCCGCGGCCCAGGAGCGTGAAGGAGAGCGCGGCCTGCTCCAGCAGCCGGGCGCCCTCACGCTCGGCCGCCGTGATGCCCACCTTGATCAGGCCGGGGGCGAACCAGGCGAGATAGACGTCGTAAGGGCGCGGGTCGTCGGCGCGGGTGTCGGCCGCGACGGAGTACGAGCGGTCCAGCCGCGCACAGTCCGGGCACTGCGCGGAGACGGCGGAGGCGGACACCTCCGCGGCCACGGGGCACCGCGTGTGCCGCGCGCCCCGGGTCACCCCGGCGCACTCGCGCCGCGCCCCGGTGGTGAACGCCAGCGGGCGCCCCGCAGGCAGCGGGGAGGTGCGCTCGCCGCGTGTGCCGTGCCGCCAGACCAGGGCGGGCCCGGAGCGGTCCCAGCGCAGCCCGGCGCACCGCCATTCGGCCGCCGGGGTCATCGCCGTCCGACCACCGCGGTCATCGCCATCGATCGCGTCACGGGCGTCCGCTCACCGCGTGCCCGTCACCGGCCACCTGCCGCGTTGCTCCGAACCGCCGCAGGACGCCGACCACGCGCACGGCGAAACCGGCGCCGGCGACGAGCCCGGCGCCCCGCAACCAGGCGCCTTCCCAGGCACGGTCCAGCACTCCGAACAGCGCAGGGGAGGCGGCGGCGAGGAACAGGGCGCCCGCCAGCAACAACCCGGTGGCGACGGCGAATCCGATCTCCACGGTCACCGCGTCGCGCGCGGCCTGGTCACGGGTCCCCGCCCCCATACGTCAGCCCTTCGTGTGCTGCACGGGGCCGCCCCGCCGCGCGGTCCCGTTCTCCTTCGCCGGTTTGCGGCGCACGTACAGCTGCTTGCGCACGCGTGCCACCACCGTACCGTCGGCGGCGACCACCTCGTTCTCGAACCAGGGCAGAGCCTTGCCGCCGTCGGCGGTCGCCTCGCGGATCTCCCGCAGCCGCTCCTCGGTGAGCGTGAAGTCGGCGAACACGTCGCCGCGGCCCGGCGCGACGAAGTCGATCTCGCCCGCCTTGTCCCAGACGATGTAGTCCCGGCCGAGGCTGTTCATGGCCAGCAGCATCCAGAAGGGGTCGCCCATCGCGAAGAGCGAACCGCCGAAGTGGGTGCCCACGTAGTTGCGGTTGAAGCGGTGCATCCGCAACCGGACGCGCGCACTGCTCCAGTCCTCGGCCATGTGGACCACCCGTACGCCGGAGAAGAGGAAGGGCGGCCACAGGTTCATACCGCGGCGCAGGGTCTGCGGCGACAGCGTTCTACGCGACATGGCAGGACGCTAACACGGTTTGTTACCCGTCGGTAGCCTTGGCTTGATCCCGCGGGTGCGGGCCCTGCCCGAAGGTGATCGCCGAGGTCTCGCGCCACAGCCGGGCCACCGCCTCGTCGCCGGTCGTGGCGACGGTGCCGCGCGGCGGCCGGTTCCACAGGGCGAGGTACAGATCGGCGGCCGCGCCGCGCAGTTCGCAGTCGGCCGTACCGGTCTCGTCCCGTACCGTGCGGGGCACGTCGTCGGTCAGGCGGACGGTCCACACGTCCGAGGTGTCGGTGGTCCGCACCCGCAGGGTGTACGGCACCTCGGTCCGCACCCGGCTGCGGGGCCGGGAGTGGAAGCCGGCGAGCAGCTCGTCGATGCCGTCGGCCGCGAAGCCGGCGTCGAAGGGCGAGAGGTCCGCGCCCGCCGCGGTCTCGGCGTCCACCCGGTGGACGGCGGTCTCGTGGGCCTGCCGGCGGGCCCAGAAGGCGAGTGGCGAGGGGGCGGGCAGGAAGGCGAAGCAGTCGATGTCGGGCGGGGCGTCCTCGAGGGTCCGTACCAGCGCGCGGTGGCCCTCCTGGTACCAGTCCAGGAGCGCGTCGCCGTCCAACGCGGGCTCCTCGGGCGGTGGTACGCGCGCGGGCAGGCCCTCGGCCACGAACCGGGCGGCGAAACGGTGCACCACGCCGGTGTGCGCGACCAGGTCCCTGACCCGCCACTCGGGGCAGGAGGGTACCGGGGCGCCCGTCCCCGCCATCTGAGCGGCCTCGCCCAGCAACTGGCCCTCGTGTTCCAGCACTTCGATGAACTCGTCGGTCTTCATGGGCGGGAGTCTGCCAGCCTGCCGCCCCGGGGCCCGCGACCGTGCCCCGGCCGGCCGAACCCCACGCGGCGCGCGAGCGGGCGACAGGCGCCGCCCGTATTTTGTTCCACGTCGTCACAAAGTGAGAATGGGGACGTGACCCAGACACGGACAAAGCTGGAGCGGGGCCGCGGCGCCCTCGGCCCGGCGCTGGAGCTCGTACACACCGGCCGCGCGCCCACCCGCGCCGTGCTCACCGCGGAACTCGGCGTGACCCGCGCTACCGCCGGCGCCGTCGCCGCCGAACTGGAGGCGCTCGGCCTCATCCAGGTGGACGCGCGCCCCGGCGGCGCGGCCGGCGGCCAGGGCCGCCCCTCGCACCGGCTGGCCATCGCCCCGCGCGGCCCGGTCGCCCTCGCCGCGCAGGTGCACGCGGACGGCTTCCGCGCCGCGCTGGTCGGACTCGGCGGCCGGATCGTGGCCACCGCGCCCGGCTGCATGACGGTCTCCGCCGACCCCGCGCAGGTCCTCGACGCCGTCGTCGCGGCGGGCGCCGGGCTGCTCCGCGAGACCGGCCATCGCTGCGTGGGCGCGGGGCTGGCCGTGCCGTCCGCGGTCGCCCAGCCGGAGGGCACCGCGCTCAACCCGCTGCACGTGGCCTGGCCCGCGGGCGCGCCCGTCCGCGAGCTGTTCCGCCGCAGCCTCGACGCCGCCGGGCTCCCGCAGCCCGCGTTCGCGGGAAACGACGTCAACCTCGCCGCCCTCGCCGAGCACCGGCACGGTGCGGGGCGCGGCGCCCAGCACCTGCTGTGCGTCGCCACCGGCCACCGCGGTGTCGGCGGCGCGCTGGTCCTCGACGGGCGGCTGCACACCGGGAGCGCGGGCCTCGCGCTGGAGGTGGGCCATCTGACCGTCAACCCCGAGGGAGCGCCCTGCCATTGCGGCAGCCGCGGCTGCCTGGACATCGAGACCGACCCACTGGCCTTCCTCACCGCGGCCGGCCGTGAACCGGGCCCGGAGGAGTCGCTGCTCCAGCAGTCCCGCACGCTGCTGCGCGAGGCGTACCCGGACGCGGACCCGTCCGTACGCGCGGCGGCACACCAGCTCATCGACCGGCTCGGGCTGGGGCTCGCCGGGCTGGTCAACATCCTCAACCCGGACCGCATCATCCTGGGCGGCCTGCACCGCGAGCTGCTGGCGGCCGCCCCGGAGCGGCTGCGGGCGGTCGTGGCCGACCGCAGCCTGTGGGGACGCAGCGGCGGCGTCCCGATCCTGCCCTGCACCCTCGACCACAACAGCCTGGTGGGCGCGGCCGAGCTGGCCTGGCAGCCGGTCCTCGACGACCCGCTTGAGGCACTGGGCGCGGTGGTCTGAGGGGCCGGGGAACCGGCCGCGGCCTGTCGTGCGGTGCTCGACCGATGCTCGCGGATCGTGGGCCAGGCTGCCGGGATGATCCCCCACGAGATCGCCCGCAGCGCGTACGTCAGCCTGGTCACCTACCGCCGCGACGGCACCCCCGTTCCGACCCCGGTCTGGGCCGTGGCGGCCGACGACACCCTGCTCGTCTGGACAGGGGAGGACAGCTGGAAGATCAGACGGCTGCACAAGGACCCCCGGGTCACCGTCACCCCGTGCGGCCTGCGCGGCCGGGTCGTGCGCGGGGCGGTGGCGGTGCCCGCGACCGCGCGGGTGCTGGCGGACCCGGCCGACGTGGCCCGGGTGCACGCGGCGATGGCCCGCAAGTACCGGTGGCGCTTCCGGATGGTGGACCACGCCCACAAGCTGCTGTTCCGGGGCCGGCTCCGCCATGCCGGCATCGCCGTCACCTTCCGGCCAGCCGAGCGGCCCGCCGCCTGAGCCCATCCGGCCGTACGCGGCTCGTCAGTCGCCCTCCGGCCACTGGACAGCGAACGCGCGGGCCGGGTTGCCGACGAGGATCCGCTCCATCAGTTCCTCGCCCAGTCCGGCGGCGAGCCGCGGGCGCAGCCGTCGCAGGAGGTACGGCATGCCGGGGCCGCCGCCGCTCGCCGCCCGGGCCGCGGCGGTCGTGGTGTCGCCGCCCAGCAGCAGCCGGTCCGCGTACCCGGCGTCCGCGAGCGCGGCCAGGACCTCCGGCAGCCGCCAGTCCGTGGCGTGGTGGGCGCGTGACGGCCCGTCGAAGGCCAGGTACGCGCCCGCCTCGGCGAGCTGCCGATGGACGGCCAGGTCCGGCGAACGGTTCAGATGCCCCAGCAGCACCCGCCCCGGCGGCACCGCCAACTCCCCGCACAGCAGGTCGAGCACGTCCCAAGCGCCCGTACCCAGCTCCAGGTGCACCCCGATGGGCGCCCCCGTGCGGTGGTGGGCCCGCGCGGCGGCCGTCATCGTGTGCCGGGCGTGCCCGTCGAGGCCGTGGAAGCCGCCCGCCACCTTGATCAGGCCGGCCCGGGGCCCGTCCCCGCCGATGCCCCGCGTCAGCTCCTCGGTGAACAGGTCCGCGAGCCGGTCCCGTACGCCGTCGAGCAGCCGCGGCGGGTAGTTCGCCGCCTGGTGCAACCCGGTGGCCGCCACGACGTGGACGCCGGTGGCACGGGACAGCCCGGCGAGGGAGCCGGCGCCACGCCCCATGCCGTAGGGCGTCCACTGCACGACGGACCCGCCGCCCAGTCCGCGGAACGCGCGCAGCTCGGCGTCGGCCGCCGCCGCGTCGTCCAGTTCCTGCCCCGGGAGCAGCGGGCTGCGGAGGAACAGGTGGTCATGGGCGTCGCAGACGCCGAACTCGCCGGGCGGGATGTCACCGAGGACGGTGCGGATGGCGGCGGCGCTCACCAGTGCCGTCCCGCCGGCAGCGCGTCGAGACGCGGGGCGGACAGGTGCAGCACCTGGAAGCGGTCGCCCGCCGCCGGGGGCGCGCCGTCCCGCCAGAGGGTGAAGTGCAGCAGCTCCCAGTGGCGGGGGTCGATCGCCAGAGCCGTCGAGTGAACCCCCTCCACGCGGGCGCGTTCGCGGGTCTCCGCCAGCGCCCGCTCCACGGCGGTGGCCGGGTCGGCGCCGGGCGGGACCGGCTCGGCGCGGCGGGTGGCGGTGCGCGGCGCGCGGTCCGCGGCGGGGCCGCGCTCGAAGGCGAGCCCCTGCCAGTGCTCGACGGTGGGACGGCCGAAGTCCTCGACGACGCCGCGGAATCCGGCGCCCCACAGGAAGCGGTTCATGGCCTCGGTGGAGGCCCACAGATAGAACGGCGCGTAGGCGTTCACCGGCGAGCCGTCGACCCCCCGCTCGCGGATGCCGTACGCCTTCAGGCCGAGCCCGGGGAAGTCGTCCAGCAGATGGCCCCGCGTCGCCACCCGGCGGCGGATGATCTCCATGTCGTAGTCGGCGGGCAGGGTGATCCGGTACTGCATGGCATGCATGGGGCTGCTCCTGTCGGCGGTCATGCGGCCGGGTGGACGGTGTCGTCGACGAGCTCGGCCCAGTCGACGGTCGTGCCGTCCTCGGCGGCTTCCACGGCGGCGAGATGGGTCATGAAGGTGCGTGGCGCGGCGCCGTGCCAGTGCTTTTCGCCCGGCTCGATCCACACCGTGTCCCCGGCCCGGATCTCCTCGACCGGGCCGCCCTCGCGTTGCACGAGGCCCTGGCCCTCGGTGACGTGCAGGACCTGCCCGTGCGGGTGGCTGTGCCAGGCGGTGCGGGCGCCGGGGGCGAAGTGGACGCTGAACATCCGCAGCCGGGAGGGCGCGGCCGGGGCGGCGATCTGGTCGAGCCACACGGTGCCGGTGAAGTGCTCGGCGGGGCCGCGCACGCTCTCGGGACGGTTCCTGGTGATGTCCATGATGGGGACGCCCTCTACCGCTCGTCGGAAGTGTGGGCGGCGAGCAGGGCGAGCAGCCCGCGCACCGCGTGGTCGAAGGGCTCTGTCGTGCCCGAGGCGCGGGCCAGCACATAGCCGCCCTGCACGGTCGCCACGATCGTCGCGGCGGTCTGCCGCGGGTCGAGTCCGGCGGCGAACTCGCCGCTGTCCCGCCCTTCGGCGACGATCCCGGCGAGCCGCCCGCGCAGCCAGTCCAGCGTCTCCTCCACCGGCTGCCGCAGCTCCGGGTCGGCGATGACCTCCGGGTCCATCGTCAGCCGGCCCACCGGGCAGCCGCGCAGCACGTCGCGCTCGCGCAGCAGATAGCCGCGGATACGGGCGTACGCCCCCTCGCCGGGCGCGCCGAACGACGCCTCCGCGGCGGCGCGCATCTGCTCGGCGGTGCGCCGGATCGCGGCCAGCGCCAGCTCGGACTTGCCCGCGAAGTGGTGGTACATGCTGCCCTGCCCGGCGCCGGCGCGCTGCTGGATCGCCTTGGGGCTGGTGCCGACGTAGCCCCGCTCCCACAGCAGGTCCCGGGTGCTCTCGATCAGGCGTTCCGGAGTACTCATGAGGACACTGTACATACTAGTAGGTACAGAAGGCCACCGCGGGACGAGTGGGACGCGGAGTTCGGCCGCGCGGGCAGAGGCGGCGGCGTATGAACGGGCGGAAGGCCGGGCGCCTCCGGCTGGGTGACGGGCGGTCACGTTCCGGCCCGGCCGATGGCGCCCTTCGGATTCCGTCAGCCCGAGACGGTCGACCTGACCGCCGTGCGTTCGCGTGCGGCGGTCACCGGGCGTGTGCTGCCCCTGCGGTCGGGTGGGGCGGCCGCGCGGCGCTCGGCGGCGGTCGCGCGCCCCGCGCCGTGTGCCGTGAACGGGGACGTGCCGGCATTGAGGGCCCGCGGCGCGGCGAGCGTGAACCACACGACCTTCCCGCTGCCGTCGTCCCCGGCGTGCATGCCCCAGCTCTCGCTGACGGCGGCCACCATGGTCAGCCCGCGACCATGGGTGCTCACCGGATCCGCCTCGCACACCCGTGGCAGCCGCGGGTCCCGGTCGCGTACCGAGACCGTGAGCCGGTCCAGCATGAGGACGATCTCCACCGTGCACTGCTTGTCCGGCTCCGCGTGCCGGTGGACATTGGTCAGCAACTCGGTGACGCAGAGCGCCGCGGGGTCGATGAGTGCGTCGATGTGCCAGTAGCGCAGCTGCGCCGAGACGATTCTGCGGACCTGGCCGATCCGTGCCGGCAGAGCCTGCAACTCCACCGTGCAATGCCTGCTAGGAAGACTGATCACGGCTGCGACTCCCTGAAGAAGAGTTAGGGCTAGCCTGATTCAGATGCGGGCGATGAACGTGCGCGGCCGCGCGGGCGGCCGTGCACGACCGGAGGGCCGGTTCTCAGCGTCACCGCCGGTTAACCCTCAGTAATGCTGATACGCGTCAAGCGTCGGCCCACCCGCTCAGATGCGCAACTCGAAGGTGCTCAGTCCTTCCCGGTGCGGCCGCGTGCGCTGCGGATCGCGTCCAGGAACCGGCTGGCGGCGCCCCTCTCCGAGGGTGCGGCGGGGGCCGCCGCGTCCTGCTCCGCGAGGGTGAGGCGATAGCGCGTACCGTTGACCGTGGCCCGCGCCTGGTCCCCGTCGGTGAACCACGGCCTGCCGGCCCGAACCGACTGCACCGGGGCGCTGTCGATCTCCCGGCCGTTGCTGGTGAGCAGCTCCAGCCTGCCGTCCTTGATCAGGACCTGTCCGGCACGCGTGACGGAGCGCAGATTCTTCTCGATCCGCACTCCTCGGGCATCGAACTCGGTTTCCGCCACGTGGACCGCCTCCCCGAAACTCCCCAGCGGGCTCGCGCCCGCTCTCCCATTGTCCCTGTTGCGCAGTCTGCCCGTGACAGCGACTGGACACCAGTACCCACATATGATCGAGATGATCCGACTGTTTTCAGCCAGGTCGGAACGCGAGTACAGGGAAGCGGTATGAACGGCGTGGGCAGCACACAGCAGGCGATCATGGACACCATCGACGTGGACCGGAGCGACACCGCGTACCGGGACTGGCTGAAAGAAGCCGTCCGAAAGGTCCAGGCCGACGCCAATCGCTCGGCCGACACCCACCTGCTGCGGTTTCCGCTGCCGGAGCAGTGGGGCATCGACCTGTATCTGAAGGACGAGTCCACCCACCCCACCGGCAGCCTCAAGCACCGGCTGGCCCGCTCGCTGTTCCTGTACGGGCTGTGCAACGGGTGGATCAGGCCGGGCAAGCCCGTCATCGAGGCGTCCAGCGGCTCCACCGCGGTCTCCGAGGCGTACTTCGCCAAGCTGGTCGGGGTGCCGTTCATCGCCGTGATGCCGCGCACCACCAGCCGCGAGAAGTGCCGCCTGATCGAGTTCCACGGTGGCCGCTGCCACTTCGTGGACGACCCCCGGCGGATGTACGAGGTGTCCGCGGCGCTCGCGGCGGAGACGGGCGGCCACTACGTCGACCAGTTCACCTACGCCGAGCGGGCCACCGACTGGCGGGGCAACAACAACATCGCCGAGTCGATCTACCAGCAGCTGCGGCTGGAGCGGTTCCCCGAGCCGGCGTGGGTCGTGGCGACCGCGGGCACCGGTGGCACCTCCGCGACGATCGCCCGCTACGTCCACTACATGCAGTACGACACCCGCGTCTGCGTCGCGGACCCCGAGAACTCCTGCTTCTTCGACGGCTGGGTGAACGACGACCCGGACGCGACCAGTGACAGCGGCTCGCGGATCGAGGGCATCGGCCGGCCGCGCATGGAGCCGAGCTTCATACCCGGTGCGATCGACCGGATGATGAAGGTGCCGGACGCGGCGAGCGTCGCGGCGGTGCGCGCGCTGGAGGGCGCCATCGGCCGCAAGGCGGGCGGCTCGACCGGCACGGGGCTGTGGAGCGCGCTGCGGATCGTCGCCGAGATGGTGGCTCAGGAGCGTACCGGCAGCGTGGTCACGCTGCTGTGCGACCCGGGCGACCGCTACCTGGACAAGTACTACTCCGATGCCTGGCTGGCGGAGCAGGGGCTGGACATCACGCCGTACGCGGCGGCGATCGACGGCTTCCTGATGACGGGGAAGTGGGCGGGCTGACCGCGTCGCGCGGCGCGCGCTAGCGTCCGGCGGACGCCACGCGGCGGTCCAGGGCCCGCATCGCGCGCCGGAACGCGCGCCCGACGCCCGCCCGGCCCAGCGTCATCGCCCACCGAAGCGGCGCCGGGGCGTCCACCGCGAGGGTGTACCGGACCCGGGTGCCGGCGCCGTTGCCCGACGGCGTCAGCCGCCACTCCTCCAGCAGGGCCCGCAGCCCGGGGGCGTTGGTCGCGTCCACCCGGTAGGCGTACCGCTCGGCGGGCTCGGCCGCCAGGATCGTCTCGGTGAACCGGGTGCCGCCCCGCAGCTGGACCTCCCGGCCCCGCCCGCCGTCCACCGGGCGTGCCTCGGTGACGGCGGCGAACCACCGCGGCCAGTCCGCGGTGGTTCGCAGTTGGTCGAAGACGGCGTCGGGGGCGGCCGCGACCTCGGCATGGAAGACCAGCCGTAATGGCGCGGCCCCGAGGAAGCCGAGCCCGACGGTGCGCAGGCGGCGTGTCATGGCCGCACCATAGCTGACACGCCGTCAAGTCCGCAGGGGGCTGCCTACCGGGTCAGCGGCGCCAGGTTGATGCCCCACTTGGCGAGCTCCCTCGGGCTCTGGGTGAGGAACGAGTCCCCGCAGTGGTTGATCCTGCCGTTGAGCGGCGTGGCGATGTGGTCGTCGCCGACGGATCCGTGACGCGGAAGGGGGAGGAGGTGCTTGGGCAGGTTGGTGGAGTCACCGCCGCTGCCTCCGCCGTGGTTGGTGACGGAACAGTTGTTCTCGAACGACACGTTCGGGGGGCCGTCGGACATTGCGGTCGCGCCGGCGACGGGTGCGACGCCGAGCGCCACACCCGCTGCCGCCGCGGTGACGGCCACAAAGCTTGCGATCTCACGTGTTGGCATGCCAGGTGAACGACGCAGAGCGCCAGAGGGTTCGCCCCGGTTCGTCCGTTCGGGCAGCTGTCCCGACCGGCGAAACGCTCTCGGCGCCCGCTATGGCTGCCCGTCGTCCGACCGCTCGCCCGCCACGATCAACTCCGACAGGTGCTCCGCGATCTCCGCCCGCTCCCGCGCGGGCAGGCCCGCGTCCGTCACCAGCGCGTCCACCTGGTCCAGTGAGGCGAACGAACTCAGGCCCACCGTGCCCCACTTGGTGTGGTCCGCCACCACCACGACCCGCCGTGCGGACCGCACGAAATGGCGATTGGTCTCCGCCTCCGCCAGGTTCGGCGTCGACAGCCCCGCCTCGACCGATATCCCGTGCACCCCGAGGAACAGCACATCGAAGTGCAGAGAACGGATCGCCGCGTCCGCCACCGGACCCACCAGGGTGTCCGACGGCGTCCGCACCCCGCCCGTCAGCACCACCGTCGCCGCCCCCGGGCGCGCCGTGCCCGCGCCGCCGCCCGCGGCGGACCGCTGTGCCGCGTAGAACACGTCGGCGACCCGGACCGAGTTCGTCACGACCGTCAGGTCCGGCACCTCCACCAGCCGCTGGGCCAGCGCGTACGCGGTCGTCCCGCCCGCCAGGGCGATCGCGCTGCCGGGCGCCGCCATCGCCGCCGCCGCCCGCGCGATGTCCTCCTTCGCGCTCAGCTCCAGCGCCGACTTCGCCTCGAACCCGGGCTCGTAGGTGCTCGCCTCCGCCACCGGCACCGCGCCGCCGTGCACCTTCTCCACGACACCCAGCCGGGCGAGGGCGTCCAGATCGCGACGGACCGTCATGTCCGACACGTTCAGCTTGCGCGTGAGTTCGTTGACCCGCACCCCGCCGCGCCGCCTGACCTCGTCGAGGATCAGAGCACGCCGCTGCTCCGCGAGGAGGTTCTGGTTGTCACTCACGGTGTTCCCACCTTGCTTCCGATCAGCCACCCGCCCAGGTGCGCTCATCTTCCCACGCGCCGGTGACAGGCGGCCGGGTGAGCGCACAGGGTTACGATTTCGGTTCACCCGCCCGTGTCGCGCCACGGCCGGGCCGCGAGGCGGGGATGCTTCAGGGGGATGTCTCAAGGGGGGCGCCGGCGGGCGCGGCGGCCGGCACCGTGCGGCACGCGCGCGACGAGCACGAACACCGGGATCGGGGGCGACGGTGGCGACGAGAACGCGGGACAACGGCACGGCGCGAGACCGAGGGGAGCCGGCAGGGGATCCGGACAGGAGTCCGGGCACGCGGCCGGACAACGGGCCGGAGCGGGAGCAGGACGGGCAGCGGCCGCGGCTGGAGCTGGAGCTGCTGGTCCACGGAGTCGGCGGCGCGACTCCTCAGGAGATGCTGACCGACCCGCGCACCCTCCGGGTCACCGGCGACGGGACCGCGGGTGTCCACCGCAGGATCGAGGACGGCGACGCCGAGGAGCGCCCCGGCGACTACCGCCGCGAGCCGGTCCGTGAGGCGTACTGCTGGTCCAACCTCACCTCCGGCAACGGCGCCCGCGCCCTGTGGCTGCTCCTGCTGCCCTTCATGGTCGCCAACCTCGCCCACTGGATGCGGCCGCCCGCTCCCCGCCGCAACCGGACCGTACGCGCCTACGGCGTCCTCGTCCGGCTCGTCGGGCTCAGCCTGACCGTGGTGCTGATCGCCGCGGCCTGCGAGGTGGCCCTGGACCTGATCGCCTGGCAGTGCGCCGGCACCGGCTCGTGCGCCCAGGACCGGCCCTGGCTCGGCTTCATGTCCGCCGGGCACGACGGCTGGTGGAGCCAGCCCGGCCGCCGGCTCGCCCTCGCCGCCCTGCTGCCCCTCGCGCTGACCGGGCTGCTGTGGTACCTGTCCAACCGCACCTGGACCGCCTACGAGTCGCAGCCGCCGCTCGGGCTCCCCGCCGAGGAGACCGACCCGGAGTCCGGCGACCGCCCGGCGCTTCGGCTGCCCGGCTTCTGGTACGGCCGCCGGCTCGTCGCCCGGCTGCGCGCCGCCCACACCGCCGCGGGCTTCCTCACCGTCGCGGTCGCCGCCGCCACGCCCGCCGCCCGCTACGACCACGCACCGGGCGGCAGCGCGGCTCTGGACCTCTTCAGCTGGGTGCTGGCCGCGCTGCTGGCCGCCGGCGCGCTGGTCGTGGTCTACGTGGTGTGCAGCCGCGGCCGCAGCGAGAACAGGCTGGACGAGCACCTCGACCGGGTCACCGTCACCGCGCTGCCGGGCGCCGCGCTGGCCGTCCTCGCGCTGTCGCTGCTGTACGCGGGCTGGTCCCGGCCGGACTGGACCTCGGCCGGTCGGCAGCTGCCCGGCGACCAGACCTTCGGCCTCATCGTCCTCGTCCAGGGTGCCCTGGTGACCGGCATCGCGGTGTGCGCGCTGCTGCTGCACCGCGCCACCCCCACCCCGCGTACCCCGCTGTACGGGCTCGGCGGTGCGGCCGTGGCCATGTTCGCCTGTGCCCTGGGCGCGCTGCTGACCGGGGGCGTCACCCAGCGGGTGGCCGACTGGCTGGACGGCTCGGCGGTGCCCGGCACGGGGGAGGCGCCGATGCCGGGCCCGCCGGTCGTCCTGTCCTGGCAGGCCGCGGCCGTCCCGGTACTGCTGCTCCTGCTGCTGCTCCAGACCACCGTCTTCACCTTCCGCATGTGGCGGGTGCGCGGCCGGCTGATCCGCACCGTGCCGGACGGCTACCCGGGGGAGCGGCCCGACGGCGTCCGCACCCGCCGGATCGCCGGGACCATCGCCCGCGCCGGAATCACCGACGAAGCGCCCGCCATGGTCGGCCCCCTCGCCCTGTTCGCGCTGGTGCTCGGCGCGGGCTCCGTCGCCGCCGCCTGGGCCACCGACGAGGTCCCCGGCCGGGCCTGCGACGGCACCAACGCGGTGCTCGACGGCGCCGCGCAGACCGCGCAGGCGCTCGGCTCCTGGCTGGTGGGGCTGGCGTTCCTGACCTTCGTCGCCTGGGGGCGGCGCGCCTACCGCAACCCGTCGGCCCGCCGCACCATCGGCATCTTGTGGGACGTCGGCACGTTCTGGCCGCGCGCCGCGCACCCCTTCGCACCGCCCTGCTACGCCGAGCGGGCCGTCCCCGACCTCACCTGGCGGATGCGGACCTGGACCCAGCGCACCGGCGGCAGGCTGGTCATCTCCGGCCACTCCCAGGGCAGCGTGCTGGCGGCGGCGGCCGTCTGGCAGCTGGACCGCAAGACCCGCCGCCAGGTCGCCCTGCTCACCTACGGCTCCCCTCTGGAGCGGCTGTACGGGCGCTGGTTCCCCGCCTACTTCGGCCCCGGCCCGCTGCTCGCCCTGCACGGCGAGGTGCGCTGCTGGCGCAACCTGTGGCGGTACACCGACCCCATCGGCGGCCCGATCCGGCTGCCCGACGAGGCCGGGGCCGAGGTGGACCGCGGAGCCCTGAAGGACCCGCTCGCCTACGGCCGTACCCCCGAACACCCGCTGCCCGCCGCCATCCTGGGGCACAGCGACTACCAGGCCGACCCGGTCTTCGAGGAGGAGCGGGCCGGACTGCTGGCCCGGCTGCCGGACGAGGCCGGGCGCCAGGTCCCCGCTCAGGGGAGCGCCGGCAGGTCCTCCGGGTAGAGCAGGGTCAGTTCGTCGGTGCTCGGGTCGGCCAGCTGGGCGACCCGGCCCGCGTGCCGCTCGACCATCCCCTCGAAGGTCTGCCGGGCGGTGCGTCCGTTGCCGAACGCCGGCCCCTTGGGCACCGCCGTGAAGTACTCCAGCAGCGCCTCCGCCGCGCCCTCCCCGATCCGGTACTCCTGCTCCTCCGCCTGCTGCTCCACGATCCGCAGCAGCTCCTCTGGGGTGTAGTCGCCGAAGGTGATGGTGCGGGAGAAACGCGACGCCACACCGGGGTTGACGGTCAGGAACCGCTCCATCTCCGCGGTGTATCCGGCGACGATGACGACGACCGCCTCACGGTGGTCCTCCATCAGCTTCACCAGCGTGTCGATGGCCTCCCGGCCGAAGTCCCGGCCCGCGTCCTCCGGGGAGAGGGCGTACGCCTCGTCGATGAACAGCACCCCGCCGCGCGCCCGCTCGAACGCCTCCTGGGTGCGGATCGCGGTGGAGCCGATGTGCTCGCCCACCAGGTCGACCCGGGAGACCTCCACCAGGTGGCCGCGCTCCAGCACCCCGAGGGCGGCCAGGATCTCGCCGTACAGGCGCGCCACCGTGGTCTTGCCGGTGCCCGGGGAGCCGGTGAAGACCAGATGGCGGCGGACCGACGCGGCCTTCAGCCCGGCCCGCTGCCGCCTGCGGCCCACCTCGATCATGTCGGTCAGCGCCCGCACCTCGCGCTTGACGCTCTCCAGTCCGACCAGCGCGTCCAGCGCCGCGAGCACCTCCTTGGACTCCCGGGCCGGGGCCGCGGGTGCCGAAGGCTCGGATGCCTGGGCGGTCGGGGCGGACCGCGGCGCCGGGATGCCGCCCAGCAGCCCGGCGGTCGCCGGGGCCGACTGCGTCGCGGTGGCCGGGACCGGCGCCCCGGGATCCGGCGTCGCGCTCTCGTCGCTGGTGCAGTCCTCGCTGACCGGCCCGGGCTCGGCGAACTCGTAGCCGCCGCGGGCACAGCGCTCGGTACGGCAGCGGGTCAGCGTCGTACGGCAGCCGTCGATGATGTGGAAGCCGTAGCCGCCGCTGCCCGTCACCCGGCAGTCGTGGAACGTGCCCCGGCCCTCGGCGGAGACGTAGAACCCGGCCTCGGTGGGGGAGCTGACCGTGGTCCGCTCCACCGTCGGGTCGGCGCCCTTGGTGACGATCACCCCGGTCGCCGTCCCGTCGATGGTGCAGCCCGCCAGCGTGCCGCCGCTGCCGTGGTCCCGGAACCACGCGCCGGTCGCGGCCTCCCGGATCCGGCAGTCGTCCAACTGGGCCGTCGCCCCGTCGCTCACCGACACCGCCGTGTTGCGCACCTGGGAGATGTCGCTGTCCACCACGTCGGCACGCGATCCGCGGTCCAGGACGAACAGGGCGTCCGGCACGTCACGCACCCGGCAGGCGTCGAGCACGGCCGTCGCGCCGTCGCTCACCCACACCGCCGGATAGTCGCCGGTGCTGTCATGTATCGCGCACTGGTTGGCGTCCACCCGCGTGCCCGGGTCCCACACCGACAGGCCGTTGCGCCCGAACCGGCGGACCGTGGAGCGGGTGAGCGTCAGTACCGAACGCGACCGCAGGTCCACCGCGTTCTCCGGGATGTCGTGGATGTCGCAGTCGGCGAGCGTGAGGACGGCGTCGGTGTCGAGGCTGACCCCGTCGGAGGCGGTGCGGTGCACCTGGCAGTCCGTCAGGTGTCCTGCGGCGCGCGCCGAGACCGCCACACCCGCGCCCCGGATCTCGTACACCTCGCAGCCGACCGCCTCCAGCGTGCTGCCCTCACCGGTGACCGCGAGACCGGCCCCGGAGGTGTGGTGGACCTTGCAGCGCTCCAGCCGCGGGCGGCCGCCGCCGCGCACCGCGACCCCGGACTGCCCGGCGGCCACCACCTCGCACTCCTCGAACACCCCGCCCGCGCCGTCCAGGACGCTCACGCCCACCCCGGCCGGGTTGTCGACGGTGGTGCGGCGCACCGTCGGCCGGGCGCCGCCGCGCACCTCGATGCCCACCGCCGAGCGGGTGGCCACCCGCACATCGCTGATCTCCGGCGCCCCCTCCTCGACCAGCAGCGCGGGCGAGGCCGCGTCCTGCCCCTCGATGTGCAGATCCCGCACGGTCGCGGAGGCGCGGATGGTCAGCGCCACCCCGTCGACCGGGGCGATCCGCACCGCGCCGCGGGCGCCCTCCGGGCCGCGCAGCGTCACCGCCCGGCCGATCACCAGGTTCTCGCGGTACGTACCCGGAGCGATCGACAGCACGTCCCCCTCCCCGGCGGCCTCCAGCGCCGCGGCGAGGGAGGCGTACTCTCCTGTGCGGCGCCGCCAGCGCGACGTTCCGGTGTGCGTCACCTGGACGACCGAGCCCTGTGCCATGGTGCTGCTGTGCCCCCACCTCGTGCGTGTGCCGACCGCGTACGGCGGCGCTGCGAAGGCCCCACCGTGGTGCTGTGAAGGCCCCACCGTAGCGTGCGCGGTGGAGGGCGAGTTGAGGGGTCAGCTCCCGGCGCCCGCTCTGCCCCAGTCCTGCCCGGCCCGTTCCCACGCGCTGTCCCACCGGGCGTACCGCCGATGCGTCAGCCGGCGTACGACCAGCCGCCGCGCGCCCTCGACCAGACCGGCCGTGAGGGCCGCCGCGCCCACCCCGGCGAGCACGGCGTGCGTGGTGGCCGTCGCGCCGTCCAGCGGGCGGCCGACCGGCGAGCCGTGACCGTCGGTCCACAGCGGGATGCGGTCGCCCGGGGCGGCTCCGGTGGGCGGCGCGTGCACGGTCCCGGTGCGCGTCCTGCCGTCCGGACCGGTCCAGCGGGCGAGCACCCGGCGGTGGGCGTCCCGCGCCGACGAGGTCTCCGGGTCGGGGTCGACCGGCGGCTGCGCCAGCACCGTGACCACGGTCGCCGTCACCTCGTGCCGCCGGGCCCGCTGCTCGCGCACCGCGTCGCTGAGCGCGTCATGGGCGACCGCACCGGTCAGCCAGCCGACGGCGGGGGCGGCGCACAGGATCAGCAGCGCGGCGGCCAGCGCCGCGCACGCCTCGGCCAGATCGGTCACGCGGCGCAGCGGATTGTGCCGCCACTGCCAGAGCCCCCGAACCGTTCGCACCCTGCCGCACCCCCTCATCCGTTCGTGAGTACCTCATATACCGCGTCAGGCGCGGGGACCGGTGTACGGACGGCGAAATCCGGACCCCGCGTACACTCGTCCGTATGACTGACGAGCCCGCCAAGACACCGCGCGCCGGGGATGAGGGCGGTGGCGCCGGAACCGAGGAGTACAAGGAGCGCGCCGTCGCCTGGCGCGTGTTCGTGTACGTGGTGGCCGGGCATGTCTTCGCGGGCTTCCTGTGGCTGCTGTTCTACCTGGGTGCCAACGCCCCGAAGTAGCGCCCGCCCCGAAGTAGCCCCGCCGGAAGCGGTGCCCGCCCGAAGCGGGCCGCGGGCTCAGCCCGGCCAGGTCCACTCCACCACCTCCGGCAGATCCGTGCCGTGCCGGCGGATCCAGCCGTGGTGCCGGCGCCGGACGTCCGCCATCGCCTGGCGGACCCCCGCGGCGCCCACCGCGAGCCCCGGCACCCGGTCGATGACGTCCATCACCAGCCGGTACCGGTCGAGATCGTTGCGTACGACCATGTCGAAGGGCGTGGTCGTGGTGCCCGACTCCTGGTAGCCGCGCACATGCAGCTCCGGGTGCACGGCCCTGCGGTACGTCAGCCGGTGGATCAGCCACGGATAGCCGTGGTACGCGAAGACGACCGGGCGGTCGCGGGTGAAGACCGCGTCGAACTCCCCGTCCGTCATCCCGTGCGGATGCGCCTCGCGCGGCATCAGACGCGTCATGTCGACCACGTTCACCACCCGGACCGCCAGCTCCGGCAGGTGCCGGCGCAGCAGCGCGGCGGCGGCCAGCGTCTCCTGGGTCGGCACGTCGCCGGCGCAGGCCAGCACCGCGTCCGGTCCGGTGCCCGGCTCTTCCGTCCCCGCCCACTCCCACACCCCCACGCCGCGCGCGCAGTGGTCGCGCGCCTGGTCGAGGTCCAGCCAGTCGAAGGCGGGCTGCTTGCCCGCGACGACGACGTTCACCACGTCGCGGGTGCGCAGCACATGGTCGGCGACGCACAGCAGGGTGTTGGCGTCCGGCGGCAGATACACCCGCACCACGTCCGGGTTCTTGCTGAGGACGTGGTCGATGAAGCCGGGGTCCTGGTGGGAGAAGCCGTTGTGGTCCTGCCGCCACACATGCGAGGTCAGCAGGTAGTTGAGCCCGGCGACCGGCACCCGCCAGGGCACCGTGCGCGCGGTGCCGACCCACTTCACGTACTGCGCCGCCATACTGTCCACGATGTGCGCGAACGCCTCGTAGCACGAGAACAGCCCGTGCCGCCCGGTGAGCACGTAGCCCTCCAGCCAGCCCTGGCACAGATGCTCCGACAGCACCTCCATGACCCGGCCGTCCGGCGCCAGGTCCCGGTCGGTGGCGACGCGCTCGGCCTGCCACGCCTTGCCGGTCGCCTGGTACAGGTCCTGGAGCCGGTTCGACGCGGTCTCGTCAGGGCCCACCACCCGGAAGTCACGGCGCTCGGCGGTGTCCGCCATCACCTGGCGCAGCAGGCCGCCGAGCACCCGCGTCGGCTCGTGCAGCGTGGTGCCGGGCCGGTCGACGGGCACCGCGAACCGGGCCGGATCCGGCAGCGGCAGCTCCCGCAGCAGCCGGCCGCCGTTCGCGTGCGGGTTGGCGCCCAGCCTGCGGTCCCCCTCGGGGACGCAGGCCAGCACCGCGGGCCGCGGATGGCCGCCCTCGTCGAAGAGTTCCTGCGGCAGGTACGAGCGCAGCCACCGGTCGAGCTGCCGCAGATGCCCGGGGTCCTCGCGGACGGCGTCGATCGGCACCTGATGGGCGCGCCAGGTGCCCGCCACCGGCTCGCCGTCGACCTCCTCGGGCCCGGTCCAGCCTTTGGGCGTCCGCAGCACGATCAGCGGCCAGTGCGGGCGCCGCCGGTCGCCTTCCTCGCGGGCGGCGCGCCGGATGGCGGCGATCCGGTCCACCGCGAGGTCCAGGGCGGCGGCCATGTCGCGGTGGACGTGCGCGGGATCGCTGTCCAGCCGGCCCGTGACGTACAGCGGCTCATGGCCGTAGCCGCGCAGCAGGGTGTCGAGCTCCTCGTCCCCGAGCCGCGCCAGGACCGCCGGGTTGGCGATCTTGTACCCGTTGAGGTGGAGGATGGGCAGCACGGCGCCGTCGTGCACCGGGTCCTGGAACTTGTTCGCGTGCCAGGAGGCGGCCAGCGGCCCGGTCTCCGCCTCCCCGTCGCCGATCACGCAGGTCACCAGCAGGTCCGGGTTGTCCAGCGCCGCGCCGTAGGCGTGCGCCAGGCAGTGGCCCAGCTCGCCGCCCTCCTGGAAGGAGCCGGGCACCTCGGGGGAGGTGTGGCTGGGTACCCCGCCCGGCGTGGAGAACTGCCGGAACAGCCGCGTCAGACCCGCCAGATCGCGGCCGCAGTCCGGGTTCAGCTCGCCGTACGTGCCCTCCAGCCACGCGCCGGCGAGCACCGCGGGCCCGCCGTGCCCGGGGCCCCACACGCACACGGTGTCCTGGTCGCGCTCGCGAATCACGCGGTTGAGGTGTGTATAGACCAGGTTCAGCCCCGGACAGGTGCCCCAGTGGCCCAGCAGCCGCGGCTTGATGTGCTCCGGCCGCAGCGGCTCGGTGAGCAGCGGATTGCCGCGGAGGTAGAGCTGGCCGGCGGCGAGGTAGTTCAGCGCGCGCCAGTGCGCGTCGAGCTCCTCCACCGCGCTGTCGGTGAGCGTGGATCGCGTCTGCACCGTTACGTCCCTTGTGTACGTCCCCTGTGCGTGTCGCCGTGCGGCTGTGCGCGTCGTCGTGCGGCATGCGTGCGGCCCTGCGACCGACCATGCCACAGCCCCCGCCGATGGGCGCGACGAGACGCCGATGGGCGCGACGGGAGCCGACGCGGCACCCTGAGGACATGAGTGGACTTCTCAGCGGGCTGTCCGGCGAGCACCGCGACCGGCTGCTGGCGCTCGCGCACGACGCGTCCTTCCCCTCCGGCGCGCGGATCTTCGAGGAGGGCGGCAGGGCCGACCGCTTCTGGATCGTGCGCACCGGATCGGTCACCCTCGACATGAAGGTGCCGGGGCGCCGACCGGTGATCGTCGAGACGCTCGGCCCCGGCGAGCTGGTCGGCTGGTCGTGGCTGTTCCCACCGGGCGGCTGGCATCTGGGCGCGGAGGCCCTCAGCCCGGTGCGCGCGCAGGAGTTCGACGCGGCCGCGGTCCGGCAGCTCTGCAAGGACGACACCGCCCTGGGCTACGAGCTCGTGCTGGCCTGCGCGCAGGCCATGGGCCAGCGGCTGCAGAGCGCCCGCAACCGCGCCCTTGACCTGCACGGAGGTCCCTACAACAGCGGGGGGCCGCACTGACCGGCCCGGGCGGCCCGGGACGCGGGGCGCCATGACGACGCGCCCGGCGGGCGCGGCGGTCTCCCGCCGCGCCCGCCGGGCGCGTCGCTGGTCTGTTCGGCCGTGGCGGCGCCCCCCGCGGCGCCCCCGGTGGTGGTCAGTAGCCCTGGTTCGGGTACTGCTGACGCCCGTACTGGTCCTGATACGGGGCGGGGGCCGGGCGCGGCGCGGCGGGCCGCGGCATGGCCGGGCGCATCGCCTCGTACCCCGTCGGTCCCCCGAGGCCCGGCCGCGGCTGCTGCATCGGGGCCTGGGCGCCCGGATAGCCGCGCGGGCCCGTCGACTGCGGCGGGATGTACGGCGCCGGGGGATGCTGCAGCCCGGTGTGCTGCGGCATGCCGCCCTGCGCCGGGTAGCCGTGCGGCGGGGTGTGCTGCGGGGACGGCGCGGCCGGCAGCGCCGGCAGCGCCGCGGGGAGCGCCGGCGAGGCAGGCGAGAAGAAGCCGCTCGCGTCGTATGGCGAGGGGACCCGGATGGGCGCGATCTGCGGTGTCCCCCGCTCCGCGACGAGGCTGTCGTAGATGGGAGTGTCCGGAAAGGACGGCGAGGAGTAGTAGCCGCCGCCGTAGGTGCTGCGGGGGGAGCTCATAGTCCATAAGTTAAGCCCACGATGTGCTGGTTGTGGAGTCGGATAAGCGGGTTGTTTCACGGGTTCCATGCGCCCGGCGATCCCCAATCACAGCGAACCTGGGAAAATCGGTCGTCAGGGTACGTTGAGATCGTGTAAAGAGCGCGTTCTTGGCGGGTTACCGGAGGTTGGAATCCGGGCACGGACCCGCGGGACACACCACGGATGAGAGGCAGGGGGAAGGGATGGCGATGCGCAAGGGCGCCAATGTTCAGGTGCCGGCGTCGGCGGTGCGGGTCGAGATCGGCTGGCGGGGAGGGCCGGGCGTGCCGGACGTGGACGCCTCGGCACTGCTGCTGGCCTCGGGCAAGGTCCGCTCCGACGCGGACTTCGTCTTCTACAACCAGGCGACGCACACCTCCGGTGCGGTACGGCACGAGGGCAAGCGCACGGCGGGCGGCGAGGTGACCGACACGCTCTTCGCCGACCTGGACCGGGTGGAGCCCGCCATCGACACCGTGGTGCTCGCGGCCTCGGCCGACGGCGGCGCCTTCGGCCAGGTGCCCGGCCTGTGCGTACGGGTGCTGGACGCGGCCGGCGGCACCGAACTCGCACGCTTCGACAGCGAGGACGCCACGGTCGAGACGGCCTTCGTCCTCGGCGAGCTGTACCGCAGGCAGGGGGCGTGGAAGTTCCGCGCCGTCGGCCAGGGCTACGGCACCGGGCTCGCGGGCCTCGCGACCGACTTCGGCATCTCAGTCGACGAGCCGCAGCAGCAGCCCACGCAGGCCGCCGCCCAGCCGGCCGCCCCACCCGCACCGCCCGCCGCCCCGGCCCCCGCCGCGCCCGCGCCGGTCCCGCCGCCGCCCGCCGCCGCCCCGCGGGTCCCCGCCGCGGCCGCGCCGCCCGCGCAGCCCGCCGCGTCCGCTCCCGTACGGCTGACCAAAGTCACCCTGACGAAGGAGTCCCCGACCGTCTCGCTCACCAAGCAGGGCGGCACCTCGGGCGCCATGCGGGTCAATCTCAACTGGCAGGTGCACAAGCAGTTCCAGGGCTGGCAGCACAAGCTCGGCAAGGCGCTGGCCCTGCACGGCGACCTCGACCTGGACCTGGGCGCGTTCTTCGAGCTGGCCGACGGCAGCAAGGGCGTGGTGCAGGCCCTCGGCAACTCCTTCGGCTCGCTGCACCAGCCGCCGTTCATCCACCTGGACGCCGACGACCGCACCGGCGCCCGCGCCGACGGCGAGAACCTCACCATCAACCTCGACCACCGGCACGTCTTCCGCCGCGTCCTGGTCTTCGTCACGATCTACGAAGGCGCCCGCAGCTTCGCCAACCTCCACGCCACGGTCACCCTCACCCCGCAGAGCGGCGCCCCGATCGACTTCTCGCTGGACGAGTGCACCGTGCCGTCCAACGTCTGCGCGCTCGCCCTCATCACCAACACCGGGGGCGACCTCGTCGTCCAGCGCGAGGCGCGCTACCTGGTGCCGGAGCGCGGCGTCAGCCCGCAGCGCACGCTCGACCACGCCTACGGCTGGGGGATGAACTGGACACCGGGCCGCAAATGAGTCGAACAGCGGCAGAGTAAGCGCGCGTCAGGTGCCGGGTCACGGCGCGGCCTTGGGAGCGGGGTACGTACGCCCCTTCCAGGCCGCGCCGCGCCCCGCGTAGTGCCGCATCGCCGAATCCACCGTCATCAGCAGATACAGGGTGGCGGTCAGCGGCAGCAGGGGAGCCAGCCAGAGGGTCTGCCGGTAGTAGCGCAGCATCGGCGTATACGTGGCGGCCATCACCGCCCAGGCCGCGCCGCCCACCGCCAGCAGCGCCCCGTTCCCCGTCAGCGCCCCGGTGCAGGCGGCGACCGGCGGCACGAGGTACACCACCGCGAGCCCCGCGACCGTCGCCACCAGCAGCAGCGGGTTGTGCCGCAGCTGGGCGTAGGCGCTGCGCGACACCATCCGCCACAGCCCGCCCAGCCGCGGATACGGCCGTACGCTGTCGACCCGGTCGGCCAGCCCCAGCCAGATACGGGTCCCCGTGCCCGTCCGCTTCACGGCGCGCGCCAGCGCCACGTCGTCGATGACCGCCTGCCGGATCGCCTCCGGGATCCGCGCGCGCTCGGCCGCCTCCCGGCGCAGCAGGACGCAGCCGCCCGCCGCGGCCGCCGTCCGCGCCCCGGCCCGGTTCACCCACCGGAAGGGGTAGAGCTGGGCGAAGAAGTACACGAAGGCGGGAACGATCAGCCGCTCCCAGAACGTCGCCACCCGCAGCCGCGCCATCTGCGACACCAGGTCCGGCCCCGCCGGATGCGCGGCGCGCACCAGCTCCCGCAGACTGTCCGGCTCGTGTGCGATGTCCGCGTCCGTGAGCAGCAGATACGCGGCGTGGGTACGGGCCCGGGCCAGCGCGATGCCATGCCGCACCGCCCACAGCTTCCCCGTCCAGCCCGGCTCCGGTTCGCCGGGGCAGGCCACCGTCAGCGGCAGCCCGCCGTACTTGTCCGCGAGCGCACGCGCCAGCTCACCCGTGCCGTCGGTGCTCCCGTCGTCCACGAGGAAGACCTCGGCCTGGCCCGGATAGTCCTGTGTGAGCACCGACGGCAGGCTGCGGGGCAGCACCTCGGCCTCGTCCCGCGCCGGTACCACCACCGCCACCGCGGGCCACTCGTCCGGATCGGCCCGGCGCGGCAGCCGGACGTCCGTACGCCAGAAGAATCCTTGTCCCAGCAGCAGCCAGCCCCAGGCGAGCAGGGCCCCGACGGCGATCCACAGCAGCGTGCTCACCCGCCGCAGTCTGCCGGACCGGACCCCTCGCCGCCGCCGGGCGCGCACCGGCGATCGACTAGAGTGTTCCGGGCCCGTGCCCTGGCCCAGCACACCCCTGGCGCACCGATCCAGGCGGACGCCCACGGCATCCGGGCGGCGGACCGGAACGACAGCGACAACGACAGGGCAGGCGGAACCTCGGTGAAGATCGCGCTCATGGACTCCGGACTCGGGCTGCTCGCGGCGGCCGCCGCGGTGCAGCGGATGCGGCCCGACGCCGATCTCGTGCTCTCCTCCGACCCCGACGGCATACCGTGGGGACCGCGCACCACCGAGGACGTCACCGCCCGCGCGCTCGCCTGCGCCCGCGCCGCCGCCGCGCACGCCCCGGACGCGCTGATCGTCGCCTGCAACACCGCCTCCGTGCAGGCCCTGCCCACCCTCCGGGCCGAGCTGGAGCCCGCGCTGCCGGTGATCGGGAACGTACCGGCGATCAAGCCCGCCGCGGCGGCCGGCGGCCCCATCGCCATCTGGGCCACCCCCGCCACCACGGGCAGCCCGTACCAGCACGGGCTGATCCGAGACTTCGCGGACGGCGTACGGGTCACCGAGGTGGCCTGCCCGGGGCTGGCCGACGCGGTGCAGTGGGCGGACGACGACGCGATCGACGCGGCGGTGGCCGACGCCGCGGCCCGTACCCCGCGCGACGTGCGGGCCGTCGTCCTCGGCTGCACCCACTACGAACTCGTCGTCGAACGCATCCGCGCCGCCGTGCAGCCCGCCGGGGCGCCCCCGATCGCCTTCTACGGGTCGGCCGACGCCGTGGCCGCCCAGGCGCTGCGCCGGATCGGGGCGGACCCGGCCCCCGCCGCGGCCCCGACCGGCACGCTCACCGTGCTGCTCAGCGGCCGTGACGCCACGCTGCCCGCGGAGGCGCTGAGCTACCCGGAGGGCCGCGGCCTCGCCGGTGGAACGGCTCCACGCCTCGTCGCTGGAACCTAGGTACGCTCCTGGTATGAGGGACCACCGCGAGGACCTGATCCAGGGCGCGGCCGACCTGCCGCCGCCCGTGTGGACCGGCCGCGCGACCAACCGCGCGCAGTGGTTCTTCGCCACCCTGGGCGCCGCCTGCCTGGCCCTCGGTATCGATCTGGCCGTCGACACCTCCTGGGTGACCTCCGGTCTCGGCCCGCTGCTGATGTCGGTGATCGGCTGTGTCGCCGCCGGGCTGCTGATGCTCTTCGGCACCCTCGCCTTCGTCCATGTAGCGGTACGGATCGACAGCGACGCGATGGAGGTGCGCTGCGGCTACGCCGGCCTGCCGCGCCGCCGCATCCCGCTCAAGTCCGTGGTGAGCGCCGAGTTCGCGCCGCGCGTCACTCCTCGCCAGTGGGGCGGCTGGGGCATCCGCTGGCGGCCCGAGAAGGGCACCGCCGTCGTCGTACGCCAGGGCGAGGGAGTGGTGCTGCGGCTCGGCGACGGGCGTCTCTTCACGGTCACGGTGGACGACGCGGAGGCGGCGGTGCGCGTCGTACGCGCCCACCTGAGGCTCCTGGCCCGCCGCACGTCGCAGGCGTAGCGCCGCTTCGCCCACGGGCCGTCCGAGACGGACGGAGACCGGCGGAGACCGGAGAGCGGGAGACCAACGGCGAGACGAGAGTCGGAGACCAACGGAGACCTGAGAGTCGGAGACCGGCTAAGAGAGGCCGTCGGTCCGCACACGCGCCGTAGCCAGCCCCGCCAGCAGCCCCGCCCCCGCCGTGACCTGCGGAAAGCTCAGCGCATTGCCGAGTGTCGCCGCCGCGGCCAGCGCAGTCAGCGCCGCCCCGGCGGTCAGTACGACCTGCGTGGAGCGGGGCGAGAGCCACAGCGCGTACAGCAGCCAGCCGAAGGCGGCGGCCAGCAGGGCCACCCCCGGGACGCCCTGTTCGGCCGCCTGCTGGAGTGGGGCCGAGTGCGGCTTGCCGTCCGGCTCCGCGGACTCCAGTGCCACTGGGGTCAGTTCGCTGAACAGATCCGGGCCCGCCCCGCGCACCGGGTGCTCCTCGGCGATACGGGCCGCGTCCTGCCAGAGCCGGATCCGGTGCTCGGTGAGCTGCCCCCGCAACGCGCCGCCGAGCCCGGACGGCAGGGCGTTCTGCGCCACCGCCCAGCAGCCGCCGACCGCCACCGCCGCGACCAGTGCGAGCCCGGCGAGACCGAGCAGCCGGCGCGGCATCCGGCCCGCCGCCAGCGAGCACAGCAGCACCCCGGCCGCCGCCCCGCAGGCAGGCACCGAGCCGATCGCGAGAGCGGTGCCCGCGACACCGGCGGCCAGCAGCCAGAGGCTCAGCCGCAGCGCGGGTCGCCGGGCCGCCCAGGCCGCGCAGCACGCGGCCCCCGCGGCGAGGATCAGCTGAGCGGCGTCCGCCCCGGAGCGGCCGGCCGGACCGCCGTCCACGCCGGTGATCCAGGTGGTCGAGGTGAGCCCGAGCCCCGCCAGCGCGGCGGCCGCCGCCGCGGTGACGGGCATCAGCGCACCGGCCATGCGCCCGCACGCGTACCCGGCGGCCACCGCCAGCACGGCCAGCAGCACGCCCTCGGGACGGGCGGCCCGCCCGGCGGCGCTCACCAGCGCCCAGACGGCGCAGCCGCCGAGGATAAGGACGCCCGCGGTGTCGGACGCGCCGCCGCGCATCCGTACGGCAGGGCGAACGGCCTGTGACGCCATCCCGTCGAATCCCCCGAGTTGTGACGGGCGCCGCGCCACGGAGTGCCGGATGCCGGACGTCGTGCGCGGGCGAGGACTGCCGGACACCGTAGCGGCTGCGACCCGAACTGTGGAGGAGTTGTGCGGAAACGTCGGCCCTGATGTGCGAATCGGTCGTCCCGAGGAGATCGTCCCGGGCGGCTACCCTCGCCCTATGCCTACCCCTGACTTCATTCGCGAGCTTCGTGCCGATATCGGCACGAAGCTGCTGCCGCTGCCCGGCGTGAGCGCCATCGTCCTCGACGACGAGGGCCGGGTGCTCCTCGGCCGCCGGTCCGACACCGGCCGCTGGGCCATCATCGGCGGGATCCCGGAGCCGGGGGAGCAGCCCGCCGCGGCCATCGTGCGCGAGGTGTACGAGGAGACGGCCGTCCGGTGTGTGCCGGAGCGGGTCATCCTCGTGCAGGCCCTCGAGCCGATCGTCTATCCCAACGGCGACGTGTGCCAGTTCATGGATGTCTGCTTCCTGTGCCGTGCGGTGGGCGGCGAGGCGCGCGTCAACGACGATGAGTCGCTTGACGTCGGCTGGTTCGAACCGGACGCGTTGCCGGACCTGGAGGACTTCGCCCTCAATCGAATCAAGCAGGCCGCGGCGGGCGGCCCGACGTGGTTCGAGGGCATCGGCCGGGCCTGAGAGCGAGTTACTCAAGGCGCACACCTGACCCAGCTGGGCCGCGCCCCGGATCACCGTCCACTCCGTCGACACCGCGACCGTGAACGCGCCGTGGGCCATCTCCGACCGAATGAACGCACCGACTCGCCACTGCCTTTAGCGAGTCCGACGCTCCTTTGGGCTGCTCCCAATCCTCCCGCCTGAGGGAGAACCGCACGGCATTCCTGGCATGCGCATCGCCAAACGTTTCCGAACAGCGATTGGACTGCGCGCACTGGACCAGCCCCGCGGCTATGGCGGAGTGGTTTGCCTACTCGCTGTGGCGCGAGGCCGAGCAGGCAATGCAGCGGACTGCTGCGCCGAGCGGCACTCAGAAAGTGTGCATGTCAGGTGGGCTGGTGTTGTGCACGTCCGGCTGTACTCGTGGTGGCGGGCCATTGTCGGCCCTTCGGCGCGCTCACATGGATGATCTTGGCGTGATGTCGGCTCTGGCGCCGTGGCCCCGGCTCGGGTAATCGCGGCGAATTCTTTAAGGATTGCTCGCTGCGCCCCAAGGCTTCCGACTTCGCGCTCCACGCCCTGCCCGCCGGGCCCGGTTTTCGATTCCAGTTAAATCTGGCTGATTCCTTGCCGGTTGATTCGTGGCTGAGCCAAAAGCCTCTGTCCCGTTGCCCGGACAAAGTCCGTGATTATGTGTGGGAGCCGAGATTCGAGTAAGGAGTACTGAGGTCGCCCTCCCCTCGGGCGGCCAGCAATCCAAAGAGAGATGGAGTTTCCGGAATGTCAGATTCCGTGTCGGCCGCGGAAATGCCGATGACGACGTTCTCCGAGCTGTTCGACCGGCAAGTGGCCGCGTCGCCCGACGCGGTTGCCGTGGTGTTCGGCACGGAACAACTGACGTATCGGGAGCTGGACGCCTGGGCGAACCGGCTGGCGCGGCTGCTCGTCCGGCGCGGTGTGGGCCGCGAGTCGATCGTCGGTGTCGCGCTGCGGCGATCGCCGCGCTTCTGGGCCGCGGCGCTCGCGGTGCTCAAGGCGGGCGGTGCGTACCTGCCGCTGGACCCGGAGTATCCCGAGGAGCGGCTCGCCTTCATGGTGGCGGACTCCGGGACCGGGCTCGTCCTGGCGGACACCGCGACCGCAGGGCGGCTTCCCCGGCTCTCCGTGCCCGTCCTGTGCCTCGACGAGGGGGAGCTCGACACGGCCCTCGCCGCGGCGGACGCCTCCCCGCTGACCGAGGCGGACCGGCCCCGTCCCACGGCGGCCAACAGCGCGTATGTCATCTACACGTCGGGCTCCACGGGCCGCCCCAAGGGCGTCACCGTCACCCACACCGGCTTGGCCGCCCTGCGCGCGACGCACCGCGAACGCTTCGACGTCACGCCCGACGCGCGGATCCTGCACTTCGCCTCACCCAGTTTCGACGCGGCGGTGTGGGAGGCGCTCATGGCCCTCACCAACGGCGCCACCCTGGTCGTGCCCGAGCAGGCACGCCTCGTCGGCGACGACCTCGCCCGACTGCTCGCCGAAAGCCGCGTCACGCACGCCACGCTGCCGCCGGCGGTGGTTACCACGCTCCCCGCCGACGCCCCCCAGAACCTCACCGACCTCAGGGTCCTCATCGTCGCCGGTGAGGCCTGCCCGCCCCGCCTGGCGGCCCACTGGGCCCCCGGCCGCCGTTTCATCAACGCCTACGGCCCCACCGAGACCACCGTCTGCGCCACCCTCGGCGCGCCCCTGACCGCCGACCGGGTCCCGATCGGCACTCCCGTCGCCGGTTCCCGCGTCTACGTGCTCGACGAGCGCCTCGAACGGGTGGGACCGGGCACGGCCGGGGAGTTGTACGTGGCGGGCCCGAGCCTGGCCCGCGGCTATCTGAACCGGGCCTCCTTGACCGCGGAGCGGTTCCTCGCCGACCCGTTCGGGGCCGCCGGCGCACTGATGTACCGCACCGGGGACGTGGTGCGCTGGGGCGACGACGGTCAGCTGGAGTACCTGGGCCGCTCCGACGACCAGGTGAAGGTCCGGGGCCTGCGAATCGAGACCGGGGAGATCGAGGCGGCCCTGGCGGCCCACCCCCGGGTGGCGCACGCCGTCGTCACCACGTACGACGGGCGCGACGCGGGCGAGGAGCACGGCAGCCGGGGCACGCAGGTCATCGGATACGTGGTGCCTGCCGAGGCGTACGCGCAGGAGCAGACAGGACGTGGCACCGGGCATCTGGCTCTCGACGCGGGGTTCGGGCCGGGTGAGCTGCGGGCGTTCGTGGCCGCGCGGCTGCCGGAGTTCATGGTTCCGGCGCGGGTCCTGGTCCTCGACCGGCTGCCGCTGACAACGAACGGGAAGGTGGACAAGGCGGCGCTTCCCCAGCCGGTGTTCCAGGGGACCGTCTACCGGGCGCCGCAGTCGGCGACCGAGGGGGCGCTGGCGCTCCTGTTCACCGAGGTCCTCGCGGTCGACCGGGTTGGCGTCGACGACGACTTCTTCACGCTGGGCGGCGACAGCATCCAGTCCCTTCAACTGGTCTCGCGGGCGCGCGCCCAGGGTGTGGAGATCAGCTCCCGGCAGGTCTTCGAGTGCCGTACGGTGGCCCGCCTCGCGGAGGCGGCCACCGCTCAGGGAGACGCGGCACCGGTCCTCCAAGAGCTGGAAGGCGATGGCACGGGCTGGATGCCGCTGCTTCCTGTGGCGAGCTGGCTCAAGGACCGGGGCCCGGGCTTCGACCGGTTCCTGCAGACGATGGTCCTCGATCTGCCCCAGGACATCGACGAGGAAGGCTTGACCAGGACGCTCGCCGCGGTGATCGACCGTCATGACCTGCTGCGGTGCCGCCTGATGGACGAGGACGACGGCGGTCTGGTGGTCGCCGGACCCGGCACGGTGGACGCGGCGTGCCTGGTGCGCCGCGTCGTGTGTGACGGCGACTGGGCGCAGCGGGCCGACGCGTGGCGGACGCTCGTCCTCGGCGAGCTGGACGGGGCCGCGGGCCGGTTGGACCCGCACACGGGCGTGGTCGCCCAGTTCGTGTGGTTCGACGCCGGGCCGGAGGCGGCCGGGCGGCTGCTGGTCGTCCTGCACCACTTGATCGTCGACGGCGTGTCCTGGCGCGTCCTCCTGCCGGACCTCGCGGCTGCCTGGAGTCAGGTCCGCGAGGGGCGCACCCCGCGGCTGCCCGAGGTGGGCACGTCGGTGCGGCGCTGGGCGCACGCCCTGGTCGAGGAGGCCGCGAGCCCCGGCCGGGTGGCCGAGCTCGGCCTGTGGCGGTCCGTCGTGGACGGTCCCGACCCGCTGCTCGGCACGCGCCTCCTGGACCCGGCCGTGGATGTACGGGCCACGGTGCGGGAGACGCGCGTCGAGCTGCCTGTGGAGGTGACCGAGGCGGTCCTGAGCGAGCTGCCGGCCGCATTCCGTGGTGAGGTCAACGACGGGCTCCTTGCCGCGCTCGCGCTTGCGCTGGTGCAGTGGCGGCGTACGCGGGGTGTGCGGGAGTCGTCCGCGCTGATCCGTCTGGAGGGCCACGGCCGGGAGGAGGCCGCGGCGCCGGGCGCCGATCTGGCCCGTACGGTGGGCTGGTTCACCAGCGTCTTCCCCGTGCGTCTGGACCTCGCCGACACCGATCTGGCCGATGCCTTCGCGGGTGGCGCGGCGGCCGGGCGTGCGGTGAAGGCGGTCAAGGAGCAGCTGCGCGCGATCCCGGACAAGGGCATCGGCTACGGCCTGCTGCGCCACCTCAACCCGGACACCGCGCTGTCCCTGGCCCCCCACCCCAGCGGCCAGGTCTCCTTCAATTACCTCGGGCGTTTCTCCGCGTCCGCGGACATGCCCGCCGAGCTGCGGGGCCTGGGCTTCACCCAGGCCCACGACGTGGCCGAGCTGGCGGTCCTGGACGCCGCCCACGACCCCCGCATGCCCGCCCTGGCCGAACTCGACATCAACGCCGCCGTCACCGACACCGCCCAAGGCCCTTGCCTGAGCGCCCTGTTCGCCGCCCCCGAGGGCGTGCTCGCCCCCGATGACGTCCGCGAACTGGCCGATCTGTGGTGCCAGGCCCTGGGCGCCCTCGCCCGCCACGTCGCCCACGGCGGCACGGGCGGGCTGACGCCGTCCGACGCCCCGCTGGTCACCGTCACGCAGACCGACATCGACCGCTGGGAGGAGCGCTACCCCGGCCTGTCCGACATCTGGCCCACCTCGCCCGTGCAGTCCGGCATTCTCTTCCACAGCCAGCTGCACGCCGCCGGGGAAGACCCGTCCGGGGCCGCCGACAGCGGCAGCGGCTCCTTCGACACCTACCAGGAGCAGTACACGCTGCACCTGTTCGGCCCCGTGGAGGCCGAGCGGATGCGAGCGGCGGGGCAGGCGCTCCTCGACCGGCATCCGGCGCTGCGCACCGCCTTCGTCCCGGACGGCGACGGCCACCTGGTCCAGCTCGTCGTCGACGGCGCGCGGCTGCCGTACGCGTACACCGATCTCGGCCACCTCACCGGCGCGGCCCAGGACGAGGCATTCGAGGAGCTCCTGGCCGCCGATCTGGAAGCGCACTTCGATCCGGCGGACCCGCCGATGCTGCGCCTGCACCTGGTGCGCCTCGGCGAGGAGCGCTTCGAGCTGATCGTGGCTTCGCATCACGTCCTGTTCGACGGCTGGTCGGTACCGGTCCTGGTGGGCGACCTGCTGCGCTGCTACGGCGACGGGGCCGCGAGCGGACAGCCGCGCGTCCGCGGTTTCGGTGACTTCCTGGCCTGGCTGGCCGAGCGGGACACCGACGCGTCGGCGCGCGCCTGGCGCCAGGAGCTCAGCGGCCTGGAGGAGCCAACGCTGCTCGCCCCCGCCACCGGGGCCGGCGGCAGTCTCGGCATCGGCCAGGCCGACGTGCCCCTGACTGACGAGCAGGCCCGTGACCTCGCGCGCACGGCCGCCGAGCTGGGGCTGACCCTCAACACCCTCATCCAGGGCGCCTGGGCGCTGCTCCTCGCACAGGTGACGGGCCGTCAGGACGTGGTGTTCGGCTCAGGCGTCGCCGGGCGGCCGCCCGAGCTGCCCGGCGTGGACTCGATCATCGGCATGTTCCTCAACACCCTTCCCGTACGGGTGCGCTGCGCGCCGTCGGACACGCTCGCCGACCTCCTCACCGGCCTTCAGGACCGCCAGGGCGCGCTGCAGGAGCACCACCACCACGCGCTCAGCGACCTGCACCACCTGGCGGGCCACACAGCCTTGTTCGACACCGTCATCGGCTTCGAGTCCTTCCCCATGGACCGGGCGGCCATCGCCGAGGCGAGCGCCGCGGCCGGGATCTCCGTCACCGGCATCCGCGCCTTCACCCCCAGCCACTATCCGCTGGCCGTCTTCGTCTACCCCGACGGCCCGCACCCCCGCCTGAACATCCAGTTCCAGCGGCACGCCTTCGATCAGACCGCCGCCGACGACTACGCCACGCGCTTCGCCCGCATCCTGACGCGGATCGTCGAGGACCCGCGGGCCCAGGTCGGGCACGTCGACGTGCTCACGCCCGCCGAACGCCGACAGCTCCTCACCGACTTCAACGACACCGCCGCGCCCGCCGTGGAACGCACCATGGCCGAGCTCTTCGCCGAGCAGGTCGCGGCGGGCCCGGACCGGCTCGCGGTGGTCTCCGGTGAACGGGAGCTGACGTACCGGGAGCTGGACGCGCGCGCGAACCGGCTCGCACGGCTTCTCACCGCACGCGGGGTGGCGCGGGACTCGGTGGTGGGCCTGGCCCTGCCCCGCTCGGCCGACCAGGTCGTGACCGTGCTCGCCATCCTCAAGGCGGGCGGCTGCTACCTGCCCCTGGACCCCGAATACCCCGCCGAGCGCCTGGCGTTCATGCTGCGCGACTCCGCACCGGTCCTGGTGGTGACCCACGCCCGGATCGCGGCGGACCTTCCGGACGGCGCCTGCCCGTACCTGGTCCTCGACGCACCCGACACCCACGCCGCCCTGGCCCACGTTTCCGCCGAACCCGTGGAAACCGCCGCCCAGGCTCACGTCGACCAGCTCGCCTACGTGATGTACACCTCCGGCTCCACCGGCACGCCCAAGGGAGTCGCCGTCACCCAGCGTGGCGTCGTACGGCTGATCTCCGACAGCGGCCACCGTGAAGGCGCGCACCAGCGGGTCCTCACGCAGTGCCCGCAGGCCTTCGACGCCAACACCTACGAGCTGTGGTTCCCGCTCCTCAAGGGCGGCACGCTCGTCATCGCCCCGCCGGGACGGATGGACGCCGCGACCCTGGCGCGGCTGGTCACCGAGCACCGGCTGACCGCGGTGATGGCCTCCGCGGGCATGTTCAAGGTGGTCGCCGAGGAGATGCCGGAAGCCTTCGCGGGCCTGCGTGAGGTGTGGTCGGGCGGTGATGTGGTGCCCCGCACCGCCTTCGAGCGCATCCTCGCCACCTGCCCGGACATCCGCGTGATCAACGGCTACGGGCCGACCGAGGCGACCATGGCCACCACGATCCACCCCGTGACCGTTCCCGAGGAGATCGGTGTGACGGGGGAGATCGGCCCGCCGATGGACGGCACCCGCCTGTACGTCCTGGACTCCGCGCTCCGCCCGGTCCTGCCGGGCGTACCCGGCGAGCTGTACATCGCCGGCGACCGCCTCGCCCGCGGCTACCTCGGCCGCTACGGCCTGACCGCCGAACGCTTCGTGCCCTGCCCCTTCGGCGCACCGGGCGAGCGCATGTACCGCACCGGAGATGTGGCCGCCTGGACTCCGGAGGGCCGTCTGGTCTTCCAGGGCCGGGTGGACACCCAGGTCAAGATCCGCGGCTTCAGGGTCGAGCCGGGTGAGGTCGAGGCGGTGCTCGCGGAGCATCCCGGTGTCGCGCACGCGGTGGTGACGTTCGGCGAGGACCAGACGGGCGAGCGGCGCCTGGTGGGCTACGTGGTGCCACACCCGGACGGCGCGGATCACGCCGCGGACGCCTCGCGGCAGGTCGGCCAGTGGGAGGAGATCTACGACCAGGTCTACTCGGCCGCGAACACGGTGTGGGGCGAGGACTTCACCGGCTGGGACTCCAGCTACACGGGGCGGCCACTGCCGTTGCACGAGATGCGGGAGTGGCGCGACGCCGCGGTGGAGCAGATCGCCTGCTGGGGCCCGCGCCGGGTCCTGGAGCTCGGCGTCGGCTCCGGCCTGCTGATGGCACACCTCCTTGCCGACGTGGCGGAGTACTGGGCGATGGATCTGTCCTCGCAGGTCATCGAGCGGCTCGGGCGAGAGGTCGCGCAGGCCGGACACGCGGACAAGGTCACCCTGCGCCACCAGATGGCGGACGACGTGTCGGGGCTGCCGCGCGGGCACTTCGACACCGTGGTCCTGAACTCGGTGGTGCAGTACTTCCCCGACGCCGACTACCTGGACCGGGTCCTCGCGCAGGCCTTCGAGCTGCTTGCGCCCGGCGGGCGGATCGTGGTCGGCGACGTGCGCAACGCGGCCACTTTGAGCCTGTTCCGCGTCGGAGTGCAACGGGCTCAGCACCCGGACGCGGCACCGTCGGTGGCTCGGGCCGCGGTGGCCCGCTCGATGCTGATGGAGCCCGAACTGGTCCTGGACCCGGACTGGTTCACGCACTGGGCCGAGCGGCACGGCGCGGCCGGGGCCGACATCCGGCTGAAGCCGGGCCGCGCGCACAACGAACTGACCCGCCACCGCTACGAGGTCACCCTTCACAAGACCCCGGTCGAGCCGGTGGCGGCCGACGGGACACCGACCCTGCGGTGGGGCCGCCAGGTCGGCGACCTCACCGCCCTGCGCGAACGCTGCCGGGCCCACGGCGACACTCCCGTGCGGGTGGCGGGCATCCCCAACGCCCGGCTCACCGGCGAGGCCGAGGCCGCCGCCGCGATGTCCGTGGCCGGCGCTCCCGCCGCGACGGGCGCTGCCGTGGACCCGCAGGAGCTGCGCGACTGGGCGGCCGAGCACGGCTACAGCGTCGTCCTGACATGGTCGGCCACGGCCCCCGCATGCTTCGACGCCGTCGTGTTCCCCGATGGACGAGAGGTGGCCGGCCGCGTCGTGTCCGGCGGATACGCCGCCGCCGACCGCGCCGACCGCATGCCGGCCAGTGACCCCGCCGCCGCAAGCCGGATCGGTGCTCTCGTCGGGTCCCTGCGTGAGTACCTCGCCGAGCGGATGCCCGCACACATGGTGCCTGCCTCCGTGGTGGCCATCGCCGAGGTGCCGCTGAACGCCAGCGGCAAGCTGGACCGCAAGGCGCTGCCCGCCCCGGACTTCGCGGCGGTGGCCACGGGCCGGGCCCCGCGCACGCCGCAGGAAGAGCTGCTGTGCGGCCTGTTCGCCGAGGTCCTCGGCCTGGACCGGGTCGGCATCGACGACAACTTCTTCGACCTCGGCGGCCACTCGCTCCTCGCCACCCGCCTGGTCAGCCGCGTACGCGCGGTCCTCGGCGTCGAGCTGCCCATCCGCGTCGTCTTCAGCGCCCCGACGGTCGTGGAACTGGCCGACCACCTGGGGCGGGGCGACCGGGCGCGCCTCCCGCTCACCCGCGTCAGCCCGCGCCCCGAGCGGGTGCCGCTGTCCTTCGCCCAGCGCCGCCTGTGGTTCATCGACCGCTTCGAAGGACCCTCCTCCACCTACAACGCGCCGTTCCCCCTGCATCTGCGCGGTGAACTGGACGCGGTGGCGCTCGCCGATGCCATGCGGGACGTGGTGGCACGCCACGAGAGCCTGCGGACCGTCTTCACCCAGGACGAGGACGGAGTGCCCTTCCAGACCGTGCTGCCCCTCGACCGGGCCCAGCTGGACATGCCGGTCGTGGACGTGGAGTCCGGGGACGTCCACTCGGCCATCGACAGGGTCGCCGCACACCGCTTCGACCTGTCCGCCGAGATACCGATCAAGGCCGTGCTCCTGCGCCTGAGTGCACACGAGCACGTGTTGGTGTGGCTGGTGCACCACATCGCGTGCGACGGCGCCTCCATGGCCCCGATGGCCCGCGACCTCGCCACCGCCTACACCGCCCGCCTGGCGGGCCAGGCTCCGCGCTGGACGGAGTTGCCCGCGCAGTACGTCGACTACACGCTGTGGCAGCGTGACCTGCTCGGCGACGAGGACGACCCGGACAGCCTCCAGTCCGCCCAGGTCGCCTACTGGCGCGAGGAGCTGGCCGAGATTCCGCAGCCGCTGGAGCTGCCCACCGACCGCCCCCGCCCGGCGGAGGCCAGCTACCGCGGCGACTCCCTGGAATTCACCCTCGACGCGCAGCTGATGGCCACCGTCGACGAGCTCGCCCGCACGCACGGGGCGACCTCCTCGATGGTCCTGGAGTCGGCTCTGGCCGTCCTGCTGCACGGCCTCGGCGGCGGTGACGACATCACCATCGGCTCGCCGATCGCCAACCGCACCGACGAGGGCCTCACCGACCTGGTCGGCTTCTTCGTCAACACCTGGGTCCTGCGCACCCGTCTGCACGGCAACCCGACGTTCACGGACGTGCTGGACCAGGTGCGAGCCAAGTCCCTGGCCGCCTACGACCACCAGGACGTGCCCTTCGAACGGCTCGTGGAAGTACTCAACCCCGAGCGCTCGACCGCGTACGCACCACTGTTCCAGGTGATGTTCGCCTGGCAGAACAACAGCCGCGAGGACTTCGCGCTACCCGGCCTGGAGGTGGAGCTGGAGTGGCTGCACAGCCGCTCGTCGAAGTTCGACCTGTTCTTCAACCTGGTCGAGGAGCCCGGTGAGGGCGTGGTCGGCCACCTGGAATACGCCACGGACCTGTTCGACCGCGACACCGTCCAGCGGCTCGCCGACCGGTTCACCCGGCTGGTCCGGGGGTTCGTCGCCGACCCGCGGCAGCGCGTCGGCGGCGTGGAGATCGTCGAGCCGGACGAGCGGGAGCTCGTGCTGTCCGGATTCAACGACACGGCCGCCGAGACTCCCGACGTGACCATTCCGGGCCTGTTCGCGCGCCATGCAGTGGCCACGCCGGACGCGGTCGCCCTGGTGTGCGGCGAGGAGGAGTTCTCGTACGCGGATCTGGACGAGCGGTCGAACCGGCTCGCGCGGGTCCTGGCCGCGCGGGGTGTGGGCCGGGACTCGGTCGTGGGTCTGGCACTGCCGCGCTCGGCGGACCAGATCGTGACCCTCCTGGCGATCCTGAAGGCGGGAGGCGGCTATCTGCCGGTGGACCCGGAGTATCCGGCCGAGCGTCTGGCATTCGTGCTGGGCGACGCGGCCCCGGTGCTGGTGGTCACCAACGCGGAGATCGCGGCGGGTCTGCCGGACAGCGGCTGCCCGTACCTCGTCCTCGACGAGCCCGGCTCCGTGGCGGCCCTCTCCCAGGCCTCGGACGAGCCTTTGGGGCTCGCCGGTCACGCGGAGCAGTTGGCGTATGTGATGTACACCTCCGGCTCCACGGGTACGCCGAAGGGCGTCGGCGTCACTCACCAGGGCGTGGTCGACCTCGCCCTGGACCACCGCTTCGCAGGTGACGCCCATGGGCGGGTGCTGCACCACTCGGCGCAGGCCTTCGACGCCTCCACCTACGAACTGTGGATTCCGCTGCTGCGCGGCGGAACCATCGTGCTGGCCCCGCCCGGCCGCCTGGACGCCACCACACTGGCCCACCTCGTCGAGGAACACCGGGTGACCGCAGCCTTCCTGTCATCGGGCCTGTTCAAGGTGATCGCCGAGGTGGGGCCGCAGGCCTTTACGGGCCTGAAGGAGATCTGGAGCGGCGGAGACGTCATGTCCCCCACAGCAGTACGGGAGACCTTCCGTGCCTGCCCGGCCATCCAGGTCGTGAACGCGTACGGGCCCACGGAGATCACCATGGCCGCCACCTGCGAACCCATAACCCAGGCCGATGCGGTCGCCGAGGCGGTCCCGATCGGGCAGCCCATGGACAACATGCGCGCCTACGTCCTGGACACCACCTTGCGGCCAGTGCCGCCCGGCGTGCCCGGCGAGCTCTACCTGGCCGGGACGGGCCTGGCCCGCGGCTACCTCGGCCGCCTGGGCCTCACCGCGGAGCGCTTCGTGGCCAGCCCCTACGGCACGCCCGGCGAGCGCATGTACCGCACCGGCGACATCGCGGCCTGGACCCCCGACGGCCACCTCGACTTCCGGGGCCGCGCCGACACCCAGGTCAAGATCCGCGGCTTCCGTATCGAACCCGCCGAGATCGAGACGGCCCTGACCCGCCACGACGCGATCGCCCAGGCACTGGTGGTCGCCCACCCCGGCGCCGACTCCGTCAACCAGCTCGTCGCCTACGTCGTACCCACCGACCCCACCACCGACGGACCGACCCCGGCGGAGCTGCGCACCTTCCTGGCGGACCGCCTGCCCTCACACATGGTGCCCGCCTCCATGGTGACCATCCCTGAGCTGCCGCTGACGGCGAACGGGAAGCTGGACCGCAAGGCGCTGCCCGCCCCGGACTTCGCGGCGGTGGCGACGGGCCGGGCTCCGCGCACGCCGCAGGAAGAGTTGCTGTGCGGCCTGTTCGCCGAGGTCCTCGGCCTGGACCGGGTCGGCGTCGACGACAACTTCTTCGACCTGGGCGGCCACTCGCTCCTCGCGACGCGTCTGGTCAGCCGGGTGCGGGCGGTGCTCGGCGTGGAGCTGCCCATCCGCATGGTGTTCACCGCCCCGACGGTCGTGGAACTGGTGGAACACCTGGGGCGGGGAGAGCGGGTACGCCCGCCGCTCACGCGCGTCTGCCCGCGCCCCGAGCGGGTGCCGCTGTCCTTCGCCCAGCGCCGCCTGTGGTTCATCGACCGGTTCGAAGGGCTCTCGGCCACCTACAACGCGCCGTTCCCGCTGCGGTTGACGGGTGAGCTCGACGCCGACGCGCTGCTCGATGCGGTGCGGGATGTGCTGGCGCGCCACGAGAGCCTGCGGACCGTCTTCGCCGAGGACGAGGACGGCGTGCCCTTCCAGCGGGTCCTGTCCGCGCACGAGGCCCACTTGGACGTTCCGGTCCTGGATGTCGATCCGGCCGGACTGGAACGCGCGATCGTGGACTTCATGTCCCACCGCTTCGACCTGTCCGCCGAGATCCCGGTCAAGGCGGTGCTCCTGCGCCTGGACACGCAGGACCACGTGTTGGTGTGGCTGGTGCATCACATCGCGTGCGACGGCGCCTCCATGGCACCGCTCGCCCGCGATCTCACCACCGCCTATACCGCCCGCCTCGCGGACGGCTCCCCGCAGTGGACGGAACTGCCCGCCCAGTACGTCGACTACACGCTGTGGCAGCGCGACCTGCTCGGCGACGCCAACGACCCCGACAGCCTCCAGTCCGCCCAGGTCGCCTACTGGCGCGAAGAACTCGCCGACATCCCCCAGCCCCTCCAGCTGCCCACCGACCGCCCCCGCCCGGCGGAGGCCAGTCACCGCGGCGACTCCCTGGAATTCACCCTCGACGCGCAGCTGATGGCCACCGTCGACGAGCTCGCCCGCACGCACGGGGCGACCTCCTCGATGGTCCTGGAGTCGGCTCTGGCCGTCCTGCTGCACGGCCTCGGCGGCGGTGACGACATCACCATCGGCTCGCCGATCGCCAACCGCACCGACGAGGGCCTCACCGACCTGGTCGGCTTCTTCGTCAACACCTGGGTCCTCCGCACCCGCCTCCACGGCAACCCGACGTTCACCGACGTACTCGACCAGGTCCGCGCCAAATCCCTGGCCGCCTACGACCACCAGGACGTCCCCTTCGAACGACTCGTGGAAGCACTCAACCCCGAGCGCTCCACGGCCTACGCACCACTGTTCCAAGTGATGTTCGCCTGGCAGAACAACAGCCGCCAGGACTTCGCACTGCCCGGCCTGGACGTCGCACTGGAGTGGCCGCACAGCCAGTCGTCGAAGTTCGACCTCACCTTCAACTTGGTGGAGGAGTCCGCACACGGCGAAGTCGTGGGCTCGGTGGAGTACGCCACCGACCTCTTCGACGACACCACGGTCCGGAAGCTGGCGGACCGATATGTCCGTCTGCTGCGACAGCTCACCGCCGACCCCCGGCGACGGATCGGGTCGGTGGAGCTGCTCGAGACGGACGAGCGTGAGCTGGTGCTCCGGGGCTTCAACGACACGGCGAAGCCGGCCGTGCAGCGCACCATGGCGGAGGTCTTCGCGGAGCACGTCGCGGCGGGTCCGGACCGGCTCGCGGTCGTGTCCGCCGAGCAGGAGCTGACATACCGGGAGCTGGACGCGCGCGCCAACCGGCTCGCGCGCGTGCTCACCGCACACGGCGTGCGGCGGGACTCGGTGGTGGGCCTGGCCCTGCCCCGCTCGGCCGACCAGGTCGTGGCCGTCATCGCCATCCTCAAGGCGGGCGGCTGCTATCTGCCTCTGGACCCCGAATATCCCGCCGAGCGCCTGGCGTACATGCTGCGCGACTCCGCACCACCCCTGGTGGTCACCGACACCGAGAACGCGACGAGTCTGCCGGAGGACGTCTGTCCGTCCCTCGTCCTGGACGAGCCGGACACCGAAGCCGCGCTCGCCCGGGAGTCGGCCGAGCCGCTCACCATCGCCGGGCACCCCGACCAGCTGGCGTACGTGATGTACACCTCCGGCTCCACCGGCAGGCCCAAGGGCGTCGGCGTCACCCAGCGTGGCGTCGTACGGCTCAGCTCGGAGAGCGGGTACCGCGACGGCGCTCACGAGCGTGTGCTCACGCAGTGCGCCCAGGCCTTCGACTGCAACACGTACGAGCAGTGGTTCCCCCTCCTCAAGGGCGGCACTCTCGTGATCGCGCCGCCCGGACACGTGGACACCGCCACCCTGGCGCGCCTTGTGGCCGAGCACCGGCTGACCGCAGTGATGTCGTCGTCGGGCATATTCCGAGTGATCGCCGAGGAGCTGCCGGAAGCCTTCGCGGGCCTGCGCGACACCTTGACCGGCGGCGAGGTCGTGCCGCGCTCCGCCTACGAGAACATCCTCGCGGCCTGCCCGGGCACCCGTGTGATCAACGGCTACGGGCCGACCGAGGCAACGATGGCCTGCACCTTCCACTGGGTCACGGCCCACGAGGAGATCGGCGTACTCGGCGAAATCGGCCGGCCGATGGACAACACCCGGATCTACCTCCTGGACTCCGCGCTCCGCCCGGTCCTGCCCGGCGTACCCGGCGAGCTGTACATCGCCGGAGACCGCCTGGCCCGTGGCTATCTCGGGCGCTTCGACCTGACCGCCGAACGCTTCGTGGCCTGCCCCTACGGCGCACCCGGCGAACGCATGTACCGCACCGGCGACATAGCCACCTGGACACCGGAGGGCAGCCTGGTCTACCACGGCCGCGCCGACACCCAGGTCAAGATCCGCGGCTTCCGCATCGAACCCGGCGAGGTCGAGGCGGCCCTGACGCGGCACGACGCCGTCGCCCAGGCCGTGGTGATCGCCCGCGACAGCGCGGAGTTCGGCAAGCAGCTCATCGCCTACACGGTCCTCACCGACGCGGAGAACGGACCCGAACCCGCCGACCTGCGCTCCTTCGCGGCAGGGCAGCTGCCGGACCACATGGTGCCGTCCGCGTTCGTGTCCCTGGCAAGCATCCCGCTGAGCCCGAGCGGCAAGGTGGACCACAGGGCGCTGCCGGAACCCGAGTTCACCAGCGCCAAGCCCTACCGCACTCCCCGCACCCGCCAGGAGGAGATCCTGGCAGGCGTCTTCGCCGACGTGCTCGGCGCCGACGTCGTCGGTATCGACGACAGCTTCTTCGACCTGGGCGGCCACTCGCTCCTCGCCACCCGCCTGGTCAGCCGCATCCGTGCGGCCCTCGGGGTGGAGCTGCCCATCCGCACCGTCTTCGCCGCGCCCACCGTGGCCGCGCTGGCCGAACGCCTCGACCAGGGAGAGCGGGTACGGCCGCCGCTGACCCGGGTCGAGCCGCGGCCGGAACGCGCGCCGCTGTCATACGCGCAGCGCCGCCTGTGGTTCATCGACCGGTTCGAAGGGCCCTCTGCCACGTACAACGCGCCGTTCCCGCTGCGGCTGAGCGGGGAGCTGGACGCGGTGGCGCTCGCCGATGCCATGCGGGACGTGGTGGCGCGCCACGAGAGCCTGCGGACCGTCTTCGCCGAGGACGAGGACGGCGTGCCCTTCCAGCGGGTCCTGTCCGCGCACGAGGCCCACTTGGACGTTCCGGTCCTGGATGTCGAACCCGGCGGGGTGCAGGCGGCCATCGCGGAGTTCGCTGCGCACCGCTTCGACCTGGCCGGGGAGATACCCGTCAAGGCGGCACTGCTGCGCCTGAGCGCACACGAGCACGTGCTGGTGTGGCTGGTGCACCACATCGCGTGCGACGGCGCGTCGATGGCACCGATGGCGCGTGACCTCAACACCGCCTACACCGCACGCCTCGCGGGCGGATCCCCGCGGTGGACGGAACTGCCCGCCCAGTACGTCGACTACACGCTGTGGCAGCGCGACCTCCTCGGCGACGACAACGACCCCGACAGCCTCCTGTCCACCCAGGTCGCGTACTGGCGCGAAGAGCTGACCGACATCCCCCAGCCCCTCCAACTGCCCACCGACCGCCCCCGCCCGCGGCGGGCCAGCCACCGCGGCGCCGCCGTCGAGTTCTCCGTCGACGGCCGGGTCATGAGCGCCGTGGCCGACCTCGCCCGAGCGCACGGGGCGACGGAGTCGATGGTCCTGGAGTCGGCTCTGGTCGTGCTGTTGCACGGCCTCGGCGGCGGTGACGACATCACGATCGGCTCGCCGATCGCCAACCGCACCGACGAGGGCCTCACCGACCTGGTCGGCTTCTTCGTCAACACCTGGGTCCTGCGCACCCGCCTGGAGGGCAACCCGACCTTCGCGGACGTGCTCGACCACGTACGCGCCCAGTCGCTGGCCGCCTACGACCACCAGGACGTGCCCTTCGAACGGCTCGTCGAGGAGCTCAATCCGGAGCGGTCGACCGCGTACGCGCCGCTGTTCCAGGTGATGTTCGCCTGGCAGAACTTCGACCTCGACGGCTTCGACCTGCCCGGGCTGCGTGTGGAGTTCGAGCGTACGCGCAGCGCGTCGGCGAAGTTCGACCTGACCTTCAACATGGTCGACCTGCCCGAGCTGGGCGGCGTGGTCGGCTCGCTGGAGTACGCCACCGACCTCTTCGACGACACCACGGTCCGTAAGCTGGCAGACCGGTACGTCCGCCTCCTTGACCGGCTCACCGCCGACCCGCGCCGGCACGTGCGCGGTGTCGAGCTCGTCGAGCCGGACGAGCGGGAGCTCGTGCTGTCCGGCTTCAACGACACCGCCGCCGAGACCCCTGAGCTGACGGTCGCCGAGCTGTTCGCGCGACAGGCGGCGGCCACTCCCGAGGCCACGGCACTGATCTGCGAGGACCAGGAGTGGTCGTACGCGGAGCTGGCCGCCCGGGCCGAGCGGCTGGCTGGTGAGCTGGCCGGTCGCGGGGTGGGACCGGAGACGGTCGTGGGGCTCGCGCTGCCGCGCTCGGCGGATCTGGTCGTGGCGATGCTGGGGATCTGGCAGGCGGGCGGCGCGTATCTGCCGATCGACCCGAAGTACCCCAGCTCCAGGCTGGACTTCATCCTGGCGGACGCCCGCCCCGCGCTGGTCCTGACGGACGCGGGCGCGGCCGGTGCGCTCCCGGGCGGCACCGATGTACCGCGCCTGCTCGTCGAGGACCTGGACCTGGACGCCCTCGACACCCCGGCGCAGGACCGCGAGTCCGGGGTGGTGCGGCCGCTGAACGCCGCTTACGTGATGTACACCTCCGGTTCGACCGGTACTCCGAAGGGCGTGACGGTGACCCACCGGGACGTCGTCAACGGCGTGCTGCGGCTCGCCGAGGCGGTGGAGATCCACGCGGGCACGCGGATGCTGGCGGGCACATCGGTGAACTTCGACGTGTCGGTGTTCGAGATCGTCACCACCCTCGCGGCCGGAGGCACCGTCGAACTGGTCCGGGACGTCCTCGTGATCGGTGAGCGCGGCGGCTGGGACGGTGGCGTGATCAGCACCGTGCCCTCGGTGTTCGCCGAACTGGTGGATCAGATCGGCGGCAAGATCCAAGCCGATGCCGTCGTCTTCGCCGGTGAAGCGCTGCCCGCCCCGCTGGTGCGGTCGGTCCGCGAGGCCATGCCCGGAGTGCGCGTCGTCAACGCCTACGGCCAGACGGAATCGTTCTACGCCACCACCTTCGCCGCCGACCCGGAGGTCACCGGCGGCGCGAGTGCCCCGATCGGCACCCCCCTGGGCAATATGCGCACCTACGTCCTCGGCTCCGGGCTCGCCCCCGTACCCGTCGGTGTCGTGGGCGAGCTGTACGTCGCGGGCAACGTGGCCCGCGGCTACCACGGGCAGGCGCCGCTGACCGCCGAACGCTTCCTCCCGGACCCCTTCGGCCCTCCAGGGTCACGGATGTACCGCACCGGTGACCTGGCCCGCTGGACCCCCCAGGGACACCTGGAATACGTGGGCCGCGACGACGCACAGGTCAAGGTGCGCGGCTTCCGCATCGAACCGGGCGAGATCGAGGCGGCGCTCACCGCACACCCGGGCGTGGCGCAGGCGGTCGTCGTCACCCGGGACCTCCGCGGCAGCAGGCAACTGGTCGGCTACGTGGTGCCCACCCTCGACGACGCGGGCATCAGCGCCGGTGTCCCCGTCAAGGAGCTGCGCGGGTTCGTGGCCGGACGGCTGCCGGAGTTCATGGTGCCGTCGGTGTTGGTGACGCTGGACCGGCTGCCCCTGGCCCCGAACGGCAAGCTGGACCACTCGGCGCTGCCCGAGCCGGAGTTCACCGGCGGCACGTACCAGGCACCGCGCACGGCCGCCGAGGAGGTCCTTGCCGCCGTGTACGCCGAGGTCCTGAGCCTCGACCGGGTCGGCGTCGACGACGACTTCTTCGCCATCGGCGGCGACAGCATCCGCTCCATCCAGGTCGTCTCGCGCGCCCGTGCGCTTGGCGTCGCCGTCACCCCGCGGCAGATCTTCGAGTGCCGCACCGTCGCCGAACTCGCCGACCGCGCCGAGCGCACCACGCACGGCGGCCCCGTACTCGAGGAGCTGGAAGGCGGCGGTGTCGGCTGGATGCCGCTCCTTCCCATCGGCCACTACCTGCTGGAACTCGCGGAACAGGGCGGCGGCTTCGGCCGGTTCGCGATGTCCATGGAGGTCGAGCTTCCGCAAGGCATCGACGAGCGGGGGCTCGCCGCGACCCTGGGCGCGATCCTCGACCACCACGACATCCTGCGCTGCCGGCTCGTGGTCTCCGAGGACGGCGCGGCGCGCCTGCACGTCGCCGCGCCAGGATCGGTGGACCCGTCCACGCTGATCCACCGGGTCGCCTGCGACGGCCGCTGGGAGGAGGCCGCCTGGCGCGACCGCGCGGCCGACGAGCTCGACCGGGCCACCGGCCGCCTCGACCCGGCGGCCGGGGTCATGGCCCAGTTCGTCTGGTGCGACCCGGGCCCGCACACCCCCGGACGCCTGATCCTCGTCCTGCACCACTTCCTCGTCGACGGCGTGTCCTGGCGCATCCTCCTGCCCGACCTCGCCACCGCCTGGAACGACATCCGGGACGGCCGGACACCCCGGCTCGCCCCGGTCGCCACCTCCGTACGACGGTGGTCCCACGCCCTCGCCGAGGAGGCCACAAGCCCACAGCGCACCGCCGAGCTCGACCACTGGCGGTCTGTCGTGTCCGGCCCCGACCCCGACCTCGGCTCCCGGGCCTTCGACCCCGCAGTCGACGTGTGCGCCACGGTGGAGCACGTGTCCGTGGAACTGCCGGTCGCGGCCACCGAGGCGCTCCTGACCACCGTGCCCGCCGCCTTCCGCACCGGCGTCAACGACGGTCTCCTCACCGCCTTCGGGCTCGCGCTCGCGAAGTGGCGGCGGGCGCGCGGCGTCGACGAGTCCTCGGCGCTGATCCGCCTCGAGGGGCACGGCCGGGAGGAGTCCGCGGCGCCGGGGGCCGACCTGTCCCGCACCGTGGGCTGGTTCACCAGCATGTTCCCGGTGCGCGTGGACGTGGGCGGCTTCGACCTGGAGGACGCCTTCAGCGGTGGCCGGGCCGTCGGCCAGGTCGTCAAGGCCGTCAAGGAACAGCTCCACGCCGTCCCGGACAGGGGCATCGGCTACGGGCTGCTGCGCCACCTCAACCCTGAGACCGCCGAGGTCCTCAGGACGTCCTCGGGCGGCCAGATCTCCTTCAACTACCTGGGCCGGTTCTCCGCGGACGACACGCCCGAGGAAATGCGCGGCCACGGCTGGACGCCGGCCGACGGCAACGGTCTGGTGGGCGCCGATCTCGACGCGGACATGCCCGCGATGGCGACGGTCGAGGTCACCTCGCTGGTCTCCGACACCGCGCAGGGCCCACGGCTCCACGCGCAGATCCGCTTCCCGAACGGGCTGCTCGCACGCGACGAGGCGCGCGAGCTGATCGAGCTGTGGCGCACGGCGCTCGAAAACCTCGCCCGGCACGCCGCCGCCCCCGGGTCGGGCGGCCTCACTCCGTCCGACGTGCCCCTGGTACGGGTGAGCCAGCGCGACCTGGACCGGTGGCACGATCTGTACCCCGGCGCACTGGCCGACGTGTGGCCGGTGACGGCGACACAGTCGGGCATCCTCTTCCACGGCATGCTCGCGGAGTCGTCGTTCGACGCCTACCACACGCAGCTCGCCTTCCGCCTGTCCGGGAATGTCGACCCGGAGCGCATGCGGACGGCCGGGCAAGCCCTCCTCGACCGGCACGCCGCACTCCGGACCGCCTTCGTCACGAGCGCGGCCGGAGAGCAGGTGCAGCTCGTACTCGACCAGGTGGAACTGCCCTGGCAAGCCGTGGACTTGAGCGAACTCGGCGACGCCGAACGGGACGCGGCCTTCGAGCGGCTGCTCGCCGCCGACCAGGCCGCCCACTTCGAGCCGGACACGCCGCCGCTGCTGCGCATCACCCTGATCCGCATGGGCCCGGACCACACGGAACTGGTCTTCACCGCCAACCACGCCCTGTACGACGGCTGGTCGATACCCCACCTGCTACGGGAACTGCTGCGGCTGTACGGCTCGGGCGGGGACCCCTCGGCACTGCCCCGAGTACGCCCCTACCGCGACTTCCTGCTCTGGCTGTCCCAGCAGGACCACGAGGCGGCGGCCCGCGCCTGGGCACAGGAGCTGGAGGGCGTCGAGGAGCCGACGCTCCTCGCCACCTCGGCCGGGTCCGCCACCACAGAGTCGGAGGGTCTGGGCCAGATCGAGGTGCCGCTGCCGGCCCCGGCCGCCCGGGAGCTCTCCCGCAGGGCGAACGAGCTGGGCATCACCCTCAGCACCCTGCTGCAGGGAGCCTGGGGCATGCTCCTCGGCCATCTGACAGGGCGCCAGGACGTGGTGCTCGGCACGACAGTCTCCGGCCGGCCGCCGCAGGTGCCGGGCGTCGACGAGATGGTCGGCCTGTTCATCAACACCCTGCCGGTGCGCGTCACCTGCGCGCCCGACACCACGCTCGCGCAGACCCTGGTCTCCCTCCAGCAGCGCCAGACACCGCTGCTCGACCACCATCACCACAGCCTCAGTCAGATCCACGAGGCCATGGGGCTCGCGGCGCTGTTCGACACCATGGTCGTCCTGGAGTCGTACCCGGTGGACCAGGCGGGGCTCGCGGAAGCACACGAGGCGGCCGGTGCCGCCCTCACCGGTGTGCGCGCGACCACCGGCACCCACTACCCGCTCGCGGTGGTCGCCGCCGCGGAGCCGCACCTGCACGCGGAGCTCCAGTACCAGGAGAACCTGTTCTCGAAGGCGGCGGCGGAGCGGATCGCCGCCCGGTTCGGGCGTCTGCTCGAACGGGCCGCCGCCGACCCGCACATTCCTGTGGCCCGCCTGGACCTGCTGGACGAGACGGAACGCGACCTGGTTCTGGAGCGGTTCAACGACACCGGCCGGGAGCGGGCCGGGCGCGGCATCGCTGAGGCGTTCCAGGAGCAGGTGACCGCCGGCCCGGAACGGGTCGCGGTGGTCTCCGGGGAGCAGGAGGTGACATACCGGGATCTGGACGAGCGGTCGAACCGGCTCGCGCGGGTCCTGGCCGCGCGGGGTGTGGGCCGGGACTCGGTCGTGGGTCTGGCACTGCCGCGCTCGGCGGACCAGATCGTGACCCTCCTGGCGATCCTGAAGGCGGGAGGCGGCTATCTGCCGGTGGACCCGGAGTATCCGGCCGAGCGTCTGGCATTCGTGCTGGGCGACGCGGCCCCGGTGCTGGTGGTCACCAACGCGGAGATCGCGGCGGGTCTGCCGGACAGCGGCTGCCCGTACCTCGTCCTCGACGAGCCCGGCTCCGTGGCGGCCCTCTCCCAGGCCTCGGACGAGCCTTTGGGGCTCGCCGGTCACGCGGAGCAGTTGGCGTATGTGATGTACACCTCCGGCTCCACGGGTACGCCGAAGGGCGTCGGCGTCACTCACCAGGGCGTGGTCGACCTCGCCCTGGACCACCGCTTCGCAGGTGACGCCCATGGGCGGGTGCTGCACCACTCGGCGCAGGCCTTCGACGCCTCCACCTACGAACTGTGGATTCCGCTGCTGCGCGGCGGAACCATCGTGCTGGCCCCGCCCGGCCGCCTGGACGCCACCACACTGGCCCACCTCGTCGAGGAACACCGGGTGACCGCAGCCTTCCTGTCATCGGGCCTGTTCAAGGTGATCGCCGAGGTGGGGCCGCAGGCCTTTACGGGCCTGAAGGAGATCTGGAGCGGCGGAGACGTCATGTCCCCCACAGCAGTACGGGAGACCTTCCGTGCCTGCCCGGCCATCCAGGTCGTGAACGCGTACGGGCCCACGGAGATCACCATGGCCGCCACCTGCGAACCCATAACCCAGGCCGATGCGGTCGCCGAGGCGGTCCCGATCGGGCAGCCCATGGACAACATGCGCGCCTACGTCCTGGACACCACCTTGCGGCCAGTGCCGCCCGGCGTGCCCGGCGAGCTCTACCTGGCCGGGACGGGCCTGGCCCGCGGCTACCTCGGCCGCCTGGGCCTCACCGCGGAGCGCTTCGTGGCCAGCCCCTACGGCACGCCCGGCGAGCGCATGTACCGCACCGGCGACATCGCGGCCTGGACCCCCGACGGCCACCTCGACTTCCGGGGCCGCGCCGACACCCAGGTCAAGATCCGCGGCTTCCGTATCGAACCCGCCGAGATCGAGACGGCCCTGACCCGCCACGACGCGATCGCCCAGGCACTGGTGGTCGCCCACCCCGGCGCCGACTCCGTCAACCAGCTCGTCGCCTACGTCGTACCCACCGACCCCACCACCGACGGACCGACCCCGGCGGAGCTGCGCACCTTTGTGGCAGACCGATTGCCCGCGCACATGGTGCCGTCGGCGTATCTGTCCCTCGCGTGCTTCCCGCTGACCCCGAACGGAAAGGTGGACCACAAGGCGCTGCCTCAGCCCGAATTCGCCGTCGCGGCTCCCTACCGCGCTCCCCGCACCCCCCAGGAGACGCTCCTGGCGGGCGTCTTCGCCGGTGTGCTCGGCGTCGACCAGGTCGGCATCGACGACAACTTCTTCGACCTGGGCGGCCACTCGCTCCTCGCCACCCGCCTGGTCAGCCGCATCCGCGCGGTACTCATGGTGGACGTGCCGATGCGGGTGGTGTTCCAGTCCCCGACCGTGGCGGAACTGGCCCGGCACCTCACCGCGGGAGCCGAGCCCACGGGCCACACCGACCCGTTCGGAGTGGTTCTGCCGCTGCGGAGCGGCGGCAGCGGCACGCCCGTCTGGTTCATCCACCCGGGCCTGGGGCTGTGCTGGCCCTACTTGGGCATGGCCGCCCAGCTGGGCGGCCGGCCGGTCTACGGCATCCAGGCCAGGGGCTTCGACGGGGCGCCGCTGCCGGAGTCCATGGAAGCCATGGTCACCGACTATGTGGAGCAGATCCTCAGCGTCCAGCCGGACGGGCCCTTCCATCTGATCGGGCATTCCATCGGCGGCACCATCGGGCAGGCCGTCGCCGTGGAACTCCAGCGCCGTGGCCACGAGGTGCCGTTGCTGGCGATCCTCGACTCCGTCCCCAGCCACTGGTTCGCCCGACAGGCGGTGCCCGACACGTCCGAGGCGCGCGACGGCATCAGGGACTACCTGTTGTCCTCGGGCGCCGACGACGACGCCGACCGCGAACGGCTCGTCGAGAACGGCGCCACGATCCTGGTCGAACACGTCCGCATGACACGGGAGTCCATCCAGCCCCGGGGTTACCGCGGGGTCACGCTGTTCTTCAACGCGGCCCTCAACAGCGACGAGTCGTACGCACCGCTCTGGGAGCCCCATGTCGAGGGGCCGGTGCACGCGTACGACATCCAGGCCACGCACATCGGCCTGCACGAGCCGAAGCCCGGCGCCGAGATCTGCGAGATCATCAACCGCCACCTGAAGGAGGAGCCGGTCACCGACCACTGACACGCCCTCGGGCGGGGCCGAGCCGCTGCACCACGGCGACGGCCCCGCCCGAGGAGGTTCGACCCGGCCATCACGACCGGCGGCCCAGGTGGCCCGGGCCGGCCGGGAGCGAGCGGGTGAACCGGCTCCCCGCGGGTGCGTTCACCCCTTCCGCGGGCCGCCGTTGCCGTTGCGCTGCTTGAGCGGCTGCTGCGGGTCGTAGCCGGGGAAGGGGCGATCGAAGAGCCAGTTGTAGAGCATCTCGCGGCAGATCCGCGGCTGGTACGCCGGCACCTGGTGTCCGGAGTCGGGCAGGCTGACCTGCGTCAGGTTCCCGTGGCGGCGGACGAATCCCTTCGGATTGCCCTGCGCCTGCGTCCAGATCAGCCGGGGAGCGTTGCGCCACTCCGCGTGCTCGTGCTCGCCCTTGTGCTTCATGAGGTCGTCCAGGATCTCCTCGGTGCTCTGGTACCCGCAGGCGGTGTCGAAGTTCCCGGTGTAGAGCAGGGCCTTGTAGCCCTTGTCGATGATCTTGGTGTACAGCCCGGAGCAGTCCGCCATGTTGTCCTTCACCAGCCACTCGGCGACCGGACCCGCGTTGTCGGCGCACTGCCAGGGGACGTCCGTGGCGACGTGCAGGGACTTCTTCAGCTCCTCGCTGTCCAGATAGGCGCGCAGTGCCCCCATGGGGAGATCGTCCCAGCGCCGCACGTCGTAGAGGTCAAAGTTCCCCCCGTACGCCAGGGTCCTGGCCACCAGGTCGTTGCCGAGCTTGGTGGCCTCCTCCATGCGTCCCTCGTGGAGGGCGGTCTGGAAGTCGGCGTAGTGGTCGTAAAGGGAGTTCTTCTGGCTGATGCCGAGGAACCCGGTCATGTAGACGTAGTCGACCATGGCGCGGAGCGACAGCTCGGGCTTGATCCAGCCGTTGCCGACGGATATCCCCTGAAGGTTGAGGCGCCGTCCGCCCGCGTTCCGGTGGTTCTGCTGGTGGATCTCCAGGGCGATGGCCGGCACGTACTTGCCGGCGTAGCTCTCACCGCAGACATACAGCGGGCATTGCGCGTACTCCGGGTGCAGATCGAAGAACTTCTGCAGGCCCTCCCAGAACATCCGGCTGAGGGTGGGCTCGTCCTGGACGTACTCCCCGACGTCTGAGTAGCTGTATCCGGTGCCGACGGGCTGGTCCCAGAAGACGACGTGTGCCTCTTGATTCCAGGTGTCGGGGTTCACCGAAACCGTCCCGGCGGCGTCGTCCGCGATGGACAGCGGCCCGTTCTCCAGGAACAGCCCCAGCAGCGAGGAGGCGCCGGGCCCGCCGTTGAGCCAGATCAGCAGCGGCGTCCGGCTGATGAGTTCCTGCTGGTCGTGGACCGCGACGTTGGGGTTGCAGGTCTGACTCTCGAAGAACCAGTAGAACAGGTGGTTCTCGGTCCCCGGATGCTCCGTGCTGTCGATGTGCACGTGCCCGGCGTAGGAGCGCGCCTTCTTGGTGTCCTTGGTGCAGAAATCGATGCGCTGGGTGTTGAGGATGTTCGCCGGAATCGAGGTGACGAGGTCTGAGGACATGGTTCACCTTCCGTTCGGCAGCGGGATCAGGGAGCCAGGGGGCGGCGCCGCCGGGACTGCGTGTGAGAGGAGGAGCGGGTGAACAGCCCGGCCGTCCGCTCCGGGTCCTCCAGGACCCCGATGCGCTGCCCCTGGAGCAGTTGCAGCGCGGGGAACCGGCCGGGTTCGAACAGCAGGATGTTCAGCGACCCGCCGTATTCGAAGTTCCCGATCTCGTCGCCCTTTTCCACCGGGACCGGCTCCTTGAGGTCCTTGAACTTGGGGAGGAATTTCACGGAGGCGATCGAGTTGAGGCCGACGGGCACCAGCCCGACGTACCCTTCGCCATCTCGATGTCCATTACGGGGATCCAGGTATTCCGTCCGGATGATCACGTATCCCCGGCGGAAGTGATCGAACATCTCGTAGTCGTAGCCGTAGCCGACGTTCCCCTTGTCGAGCAGGTCGGGGAAGTCCCGCATCCCGTAGTACACGCCGCCGATGTCGTCGCGGGCCTCCACCACCTCACCGCTCACCGGGGCGTGGTACCGGTGGTAGCTGTCGGGCATCAGGATGCACGACACCGCCGTACCGCCGATGAACCTCTCGGCATAGCTGGAGTTGCCGAGCAGCTGCGCGACGTTCATGGTCACCGTCTTGACCGGGATCGGCGTGGTCTCGGTCAGCTCATCGACGATCATGTTGATGACGCAGTCGGCCGGGGCGACGACCACGCTGTCGTCGTCCTCGGCGTCGATCGGCCGCCTCTCTTTCTTGACCTCCCGGATGAAGAACTCATTGAAGGTCTGCCAGTCAGCGGGCTCGTAGTCGGCCATGCGCTTCGGCCCGAGCTCTTCGACCCACTTGTTGATGAGTTCCTTCGCCTGCGGCCCCGACGCGTCCATCTGCATGCCTTGCAGGTGCGTGAAGTCGGCGGTCATCTTGAGCCCCGGGCCGCAGGTCACGAAGACCATGCCGTAGTCGTTCTCGTAGTTGAGCCAGCTGAACTTCTCGATGTAGTCCAGCCCGTTGTTGACGCCCGGCTGCCATGCGTACCATTTCCTGAAGAAGTCACACAGGAACTGGATGTCCTTGTGCTTCCAGTCGCAGCGCACGTCTTCCGGCGTGTCATCCGGGTACGGCACCACGTTCTTGACCGCCGCGTCGTACATGGTCTTGAAACCCTCGTGGTCGGTTTCGTACCACCTTTTGATCTTCTTGAGAAACTCTTCGAGGCTCTCCGAATACGATTCGTCGCCGTGCATCATTTCCCTGTCTCCTTCCGCTTTCGCGTGAGGTGCTCGGGGTGCCGGTCACGTGCGGCGCCGCCCAATGTGCCGCGCTCCCGTGCCCGGGCGCGAGGGCGCGAAATGGCCACCAACGGCACGCGTACCAGGAGCCCCCTGCTCCTCCAGCGGCCTGCCCGTCGGCTCGGCGATACCGCATCGCAGTGCACACCGGGCATAGGGGAGAATGTCTCCTGATTAGCTACGCACCAGGAGATTCATGCACAAGCGCCTGCCCCTGCTTGCCCTCTGCCTCACGGCCGTCGCTCTCGGCACCACGTCGTGCGGCACGTCCGGTGACGCCGACGACAGCCGCCCCAGAGCCTCGGCACCACCGTCCGGCGCCGCTGCCTCCGCCTCCGCGGGTGCGTCACCGGTCCCTCAAGGGCGCGGTCTGACAGGGCTGCTGCCCAAGTTCTTCCTCAAGACCCTGCGGGACAACTACCCGGACCTCGACCACATCAGCGATGACGTACTCGTCGCTCACGGCGACGCGTTCTGCACGATCCGGGGCGCGGCCCTCGGCGAGCAGTTCAAGAAGTCCATGCGCCAACTCGGCACCACCAAGGAGCAGACATCCCGCATCATGGGCGCCGCACACGGCCTGTGCCGGGACAAGGACGACCAGCTGTTCCAGGACTGACGCGGTGCGCGCTCCGAGGGGGAGTCGTCGGGCACAGTCTGTAACGCGCCCGACGGCCAGATCCCCGGCGGCCCAGCTCATCGACGCCTGGGTCGGCCTCGATCCGGGCCCGGGCCCGGGGAGTTGATCATGTGGTGCAGACGGTCGGCGGCGATGCGGCCGAACCGGGGGTCGTTGATGTGCGTGTCCTGCTCGATGACGTCGACCGGGCTGCCGTCGAGGCCTCGTCGCAGGGCGGTGAAGAGCGCCTCGTCCGCCGCCGGGTCGTGGTACGGGCCGTCAGGTGCGCCGAGCGTGGAGAGTCCGCGCAGCGGTACGCATACCGCCGTGGGCCCGGTTGCCGCCCGCAGTTTCGCGGCGACCCGGCGGCCGAGTTCCGCGCATTCGGTCTCCGTCGTCCGGACGACCGTGATCGACGGGTTGTGCACGCGTACGTCACGGTCGGCGTACCGCTCGGGGACGGAGTCGGGCGGGCCGAACTTGACCATGTCCAGGGCGCCGAGGCTGACGACCTGCGGGACCCCGGCCCGGCCCGCCGCGGTGAGCCGGTCGGGCCCGGCGGTGAGGATGCCGCCCAGCATGTCGTCGGCCAGTTCACTCAGGGTCAGGTCCAGGACCCCGGCGAGGTGGCCTTGTTCCGCCATGGCCTCCAGCGAGCGCCCGCCGGAGCCGGACACGTGGAAGACCAGGACCTCGTAGCCGAGCTCGGTCAGCCGTTCGCGTGCCGCGTCGGTGCCCGCGGTGGTCACGCCCGCCATCGACGCCGCGACCACGGGCCGGTCACCCCCACCCAGGTCGCCCGGGAGCAGGGCGCGGGGCGCGGCGGCGAAGCCGTGCGCCATGGCGGCGACGGCGTCGACCGCGTTGGCCAGGACCGGCTGGAGGACGTGGTTGAGTCCCGCGATGTCCACGACGCTGTACATCATGGTGACGTCGGCGGAGCCGACGTACCGGGCGACGTCGCCGGAGGCCATCGAGGACACCATGACCTTGGGCACGCCCAGCGGCAGCCCGCGCATCGCGGCGGTGGCGATGGACGTACCGCTGCTTCCGCCGAGCGCCAGCACACCGTGCAGCCGCCCCTCCTCGTACAGACGGCGGACGACCTCCGCGGCCCCCCGCGCCATGGCGGTCACCGCCGCGCCGCGGTCACCCGCCCGCCGTAACCGTTCCACCTCGGCGCCCGCCGCGCGTGCCACCTCCGCCCTCGGGACATCGGGTGGGGTACGGGGAGCGCCCAGGACGCCGGTGTCGACCAGCACGACCTCCACGCCGCGCCGACGCAGCCGGTCTCGCAGCCACCCGTACTCCACACCCTTGGTGTCCAACGTTCCCACCAGTACGACAATCGTCATGCACGGCACTCTGTCCGCCGGTACCGGACTCTGAACATGAGCCCTGCTCAAGTGGGCGCGCCGTCGGCCGACGTGCTCAGCGGTGCAGGAGAGCCTCGGCGATGGCGACCTGGGCCGGTTCCAGTGCGGTCTTGCCGTCCTCGATGTCCCACAACGCGTTCTGCAGGGCGCGACCGAGCGTCCAGCCGATCGCCCGCTGCCGGTCCAGGCCGATGACCTCGGTCAGCAGGTCGAAGCGGCGGAGCACCGCACGGGGCACGTCGCCGGTGGCCACCACCGCCTCCCACCGGTTGTCCAGCGTCGGCAGCAGCTCGAAGCCGGGGTCGCCGGCCAGCGGTTCGGGGTCGATGGCCAGCCAGGGTTCCCGCTGCCCGGCGAGGACGTTGTCGTAGTGCAGGTCCCAGTGCAGCAGGCGGTCGCCGGGTTCGCCGGTCAGCTCGGCCACGGCGGCCGCGCAGGTGCGGAGCAGCCTGCGCTCGGCCGGGTCGCGCAGTGCGGGTACGGCGCGTGGCACCTGGTCGAGCATGGCGGCGGCGATGTCCGCCAGGTGCCGCAGGCCCCGTGGCGCAGGCACGGCGACCAGGCGCGCCATCAGCTCGGCGAGGATCTGCATGGCGGCGCTGTCGTCGGCCACCGACGACAGCGGCCGGGTGGCGTCCAGCCGTTCCAGCAGCATCGTTCCGGTGTCCGGGTCGTGGTCGAGGAGCCGCACCACGCCGTTGCCGCCCCACTCCCGCAGGCCGAGCGCCGCACCGGCGTTGTCCTGGGTGACCTGCTGGAGTTTCAGCACCGCCGGCGTACCGTCAGCGCGGGTCACCGGCAGCACGAGCGAGGCCATGCCGTGCCCCGCGGGGCCGTCCGGCCGCAGTGTCCAGCGGTCCAGGAAGTCCGCGGCCAGTCCTGGCAGCGCGGCGATCCAGGCGCGGCCCGACGCGTTGTTCCGGCTGTACGACGCGGCGAACGCGTCGGGTACGTCGACGGGAATCGACGTGTTCATGTCGAGCATCTCCTTCGTGGGTTCCGGTCGGGGGATCGATCTTGCCGCCGCGAGCCACGCCTGGATATATTCGGCTGCAACCTAGAGGGTCTAGGTTTCGTCCGGAGGTGGTGACGCATGGTCCGCGCTGGCCTGACGGCGGAACGGGTCGTGGCGGCGGCGGCCGATCTCGCGGACGAGGTCGGGTTCGGCAACGTCACCTTGTCCGCGCTGGCGCGGAGCTTCGGCGTCAAGGACGCCAGCCTGTACTCGCACGTGAAGAACATCCGCGACCTGCGGACCCGGGTCGCGGTGCGGGCCACGGCCGAGTTCACCGAGCGCATCGGCACGGCGGTGGCGGGTCGGGCGGGCAAGGACGCCATGGTCGCCTTCGCCCACGCCTACCGCCAGTTCGTACTCGACCACCCCGGGCGGTACGAGGCGACCCGGTTCCCGGTCGACCCCGCGGTCGCCGCCGGGTCCGCTGGACATCGCCGCGCCATCGAGCTCACGTACGCGATGCTGCGCGGCTACGGGCTCCGCGAGCCGGACCTCACCGACGCGGGACGGCTGCTGCGCAGCACCTTCCACGGCTACGCCGAGCTCGAGGCCGGGGGCGGCTTCGGGCACCCGCGCTCCGTACAGGCGTCCTGGGAGCAGGCCGTCGAGGCCCTGCACGTGGCGCTGGAGCACTGGCCGTCCGCACCTGAACAGAACTCATAAGCCAGACAGAAAGACGGGGGAGAGCGATGTCCGCACAGGCACCGTTCCACGAGCACCAACCGAGGACCGGCACCCTGAAGGTGCCCGGCGCGACCCTCCACTACGAGGTGCGCGGCACCGGCCCGGTGCTGCTGCTGATACCGGGCGGCTCCGCCGACGCCGCCGTGTACGACCCGATCGCGGCCGATCTCGCCGACCGGTACACGGTCGTCTCCTACGATCCGCGCGGCCTCTCGCGCAGCCCGCTCGACGGCCCCGGCGAGGACCGGCGGGTGGCGGCGCACAGCGACGACGCGCACCGCCTGCTCGCCCATGTGGCGCCGGACGGCGAGCCCGCGTACGTCTTCGGCACCAGTTCGAGCGCCATCGTCGCGCTGGACCTGCTGACCCGGCATCCGGAGCAGGTGGGCCTCGTCGTCGCGCACGAACCGCAGACGTGGAACCTGCTGCCCGACGGCGCGCGGATGCGGGCGCTCTTCGCCGACGTCCGCGACACGTTCCGCAAGGAGGGGATCGGCCCGGCGGTGGCGCTCATGCAGGCCGAGTTCGGTGGCGGTGGGGGAGAGGAGCGCCCCCACAAGCCCGAACCACACCCCATACCAGCCGATCTGATGGCCCGTATGCAGGCCAACATGCCCGTCTTCCTGGAGCATGTGCTGCCCGTGTTCACCGGGTACGACCCGGATCCCGGTGCCCTGCGGGCCGTGGCCGGCCGGCTCCGCCCCGCCGCCGGACGCGACTCGCGGGGCCACGCGCTGGCGCGCCCGGTGGTGGCGCTGGCGGAGCGGCTCGGCGCCGAGGTCGTGGAGTTCCCCGGCGGCCATGTCGGCGTCACCGAGTATCCGGCCGAGTTCGCCGAGGTGCTGGCCGAGGTGCTCCGGTCGTAGCGCGGCCGCTCCCGGCCCCTGACCGTGCCCCGGCCGTCCGGCCCCTGACCGCCTCGGCCGCATGCTCGCGGCGCCCCGCCGTACGACACGGTCCGGCTGGCCGGTATCGCCTACCTGGCCTACCTGGGGTGCGGGCCCCGCCGCACGACGGCCGTTCGCCCGCGGCGCCCCGCAGACCCGGTCACCCGAACGACCGGCACGCGGCCGTCGTACGACCGCGGCGCCCGGTGGTCACGGGTACGCTCTCGAAGTACCCGGGGCCGACGGTGCCCGTACCGCGCTGAAGGGGCGTCAGCCATGTCGCCGTCCGTCATGTCGCCATCCCGCCTCGCGCGGCGCAGCGGCGGGGCGCTGCGCGCGCTCCTCCTCGCGCTGCTCTCGATCGCCTCGGCTGCCGCCCCCGTCTCCGCCTCGGGCGCCGGCGCCGGCGATCCCTCGGCCCCGCCGGGCGCGCCCGGCGGGCCGGTGGTCATGACCGGCAGCGGCCTGGTGCGCGGCACGGCGCACGGCGCGTACCACACCTTCGAGGGCATCCCGTACGCCGCGCCGCCGACCGGGCCGCTGCGCTGGCGCGCGCCGGCGCCGCCCCGCCGCTGGCAGGGGGTACGGGACGCGGACGCGCCCGGGCCGCGCTGCATGCAGGAGGAGTACAACACCGAGTACACCACCATGGCGGTGGTCGGCTCCGAGGACTGCCTGTACCTGAACGTCACCGCGCCGTCCGGCTCCCAGGTGCCCGGCCGCAACCGGCCCGTCGTGCGCGCCCGGCCGGTCATGGTCTGGATGCACGGCGGCGCGTTCGTCTCCGGCGCGGGCAGCGAGTACGCCGCCGAGCGGCTGGCCGTCCAGGGCGACGCCGTGGTCGTCACGGTCAACTACCGGCTCGGCGTCTTCGGGTTCTTCGGCCATCCGGCGCTCGGCGACGCGCCCGACACCGGGCTCGCCGACCAGCAGGCGGCGCTGCGCTGGGTGCGGGCGAACGCGCGGCACTTCGGGGGCGATCCGCACAATGTGACCCTGTTCGGCGAGTCGGCGGGAGGCCTGAGCACCTGCGCCCATCTCGCCTCCCCCACGTCCGCCGGGCTCTTCCACAAGGCCGTCCTGCAAAGCGGCTCGTGCATGACGACGTTCCCGGTCGGCGTCTCGGCGCCCGGCACCCCCGCGTACACCCCGTTCGCACCCCAGGCGGCCACGCGGCAGGTGGGCGCGGCCGTGGCCCGCCGGCTGGGCTGCGCGGAACCGGCCAAGGCCCTGCCGTGCCTGCGCGCCCTGCCCGCGCGGAAGCTGGCGACCCGCGAGCTGATGGAGACGTTCAGCAGGGCCTCGTACGGCAACGCGCTGCTGCCCGTGCGGCCCGACGTGGCCTTGGAGAGCGGGCGCTTCCACCGGATGCCGGTGATGCAGGGGACCAACCACGACGAGCTGCGCTACTTCGTCGGACCGTCGCTGGCCGCCCATCCCATCCGGGACGCGCGGGACTACCGGGCACGGCTGACGGAGTCCTACGGCCGGGCGGCAGGCGCCATCGAGGCGCGCTACCCGCTGTCGGCGTACCGCACCCCGGCGCTCGCCTGGGCCGCCGTGCTGACCGACAGCAGTTACGCGTGCACCACGCTGCGGGCCCACCGCGCGTTCGCCGCACACGTGCCCACGTACGGCTACGAGTTCAATGACCGGACCGCCCCCGTGCCGCCGGGCGTGCCGCCCGTGGCGGGCTTCCCGTACGGCGCCGCGCACGGCTTCGAACTGCCCTATCTGTTCTCCACCCGGCTGCCCTTCACCGCCGATCAGCGCGCGCTGTCGGACCGGATGATCGGCTACTGGACCCGCTTCGCCCACACCGGTGACCCGAACGGGCCCGGCGCCCCCGCCTGGCGCCGTTTCGACCGCACCCCGCTCGTGCAGTCCCTGGCGCCCGGGCCCGGCGGCATCCGGCCGGCGGACCTGGGCGCCGGGCACCACTGCGGCTTCTGGGACCGGCAGCGCGGCTGAGCCGGTCCCGTCGTCACCGGCGGACGGTCACCCCTGCGTGCCGGGGCACAGGCGGCGCGGCTTCTCGTCGCCCTTGAGGGTGGCGTCCACACAGCCGCCCGGCAGGCCGTCGTGCGCGCTGGTGCCGAAGTTGGCGGTGACGGTGAGGACGCCGTCGCCGAAGACCGTGCGCTGGACGGAGCGGTCGGCGGTCAGGGTACGGAAGTCCGTCATGGCCTCCGTACCGGCCGCCCGGTGCAGGGGCGCGAAGTACTTCTGCAGCGCGGCGAGCTCCCCGCCGCGCTCCTTGATCGACGCGCCGTCGAGAACGAAGTTGAGCGGGGTGTTGTAGAGCATCGCCAGCAGGGCGCGGGTGGTCTTCTGCTTCGGCAGCTTGTCGTACGACAGCTCCCAGCGCTCGGTGTTGACCAGGGAGTCGTGCAGGGCGGTCTCGTACAGCGGGACGCGGTAGGCAGGGTCGTACATCGCCTTGGCCACGGCGTCGGGCAGCTCGGCGGGCTTGAAGAAGACGCCCGGCGCCTTCGCGGGGGCGTAGCCGCCCCACTTCTCCTTGTCCCGCTGGGCCTTCCAGAGCCCGTCGGTCACCGGGGTGCCGGAGCCGTGGTCGAAGGCGAGCACCTGGTTGGCCCACGCTCCGGCGGACTCGGAGCCGAGCACCAGGCGGTCGCCGTCGGCCAGCCGCTTCATCCGGGCCAGCCGGTTGGCGCGGTCGCGCGCCCGGTCCATGGGGTGGGTGGCGCTGTGGTCGCGGAACAGCTCGCCGGCCGCGTCGACGTCCAGGAAGTAGCTGTCGGCGCCGTTGGCGGTCATCGCGCGGGTGCGGTCGGCGAGGTGGTGGCGGGTGGGCTCGGCCTTCTCGAACGCCTCCGAGCTCAGGTAGCACCCCCGGTCGTGGAAGCCGGGCACGGGCTTTCCGTCGGCGCCCTGGACGCAGAAGTCGGGGTACACCCGGTCGGGCCAGGCGGAAGTCGGGGCGTCCGAGGTCTTGGGGTCCTGACCGTTGGCGAACGAGTCGTACGGGCCGACGAGATAGCCGGCGTCCTTGGCCGCGGTGACGGCGGCGGCGTCCATCGGCTGGTCGTCGGCGTCGTAGCCGAGCCACATGCCGTCCACCCCGAGCGCCCGCAGCTGCCGTATGCCCGCCGCCTTGCGGGCGTCGCCCCAGAGGTAGGCGTGGAAGGCGCCGAGGAGCTTCCTGGTGGCCGGTACGGCCTGGATCTTCTCCCGCAGGCTGCCGAGCTGCCCGTGCTCGGTGAGCCAGGCGCGGTAGTCGACGGCGGGGGCGACCGGGGAGCCGTCGGTCAGGGAGAAGGCGACGTCGTACCGGGTCGTGCCCTCGGCACGCGAGAAGCGGTGGGTGGCGGTGGCGCGCAGCCGCCCCCGGTCGGAGGTCGTGCGCAACGTGGTGCCGATGTCGGTGGGGACCAGGTAGCTGACGCCCTGCCGGCCGAGGGTGTAGCCCCACAGCGGCATCGACAGGGCCGACTCCATGGCGAGGTCGCTGCCGACGAGCTCGGCGTCGGGGGAGTTCCAGAAGCGGTCGGCCACGGGGAGGGAGAGCCCTTCGCCGCGCGGCAGCTGGAGGGCGGAGGCGGCGCGGTCGGCGCCGGTGACGGGCCACGACAGGGCGCGGTCGGCGCGGCCCGTGGCGGTGACGGAGACGACGAGGCGGCCCTGCGCGCCGCGGGCGGTGACGGTCAGCCCGTTGCCCTTTCCACTGCCCGGATAGCTCCAGCGGACGCCGTCCGCCGTCCTCGTCACGGGGCCGGGGGTGCCGAGCGCGGTGGCGGCGGGGGAGGACAGCTCCACCGTGCCGTGGGCCGTGCGGGCGGTCACCCGCAGCGAGGTGGTGTCGACGGTGGCCGTGCCGCCCTTGACGGGGATGTCGACGAGGTGGCCCCGGACGACGGTGCTGGTCACCCGTAGCGCCTGTGGCCCGGCCGCGTCGGAGGGCGCTACGAGCGCGAGGCAGGACAGGGACGCGACCAGGGCCGCGGCGGCGGCGCGGGTGGTGTGGCGTGAGGTGATGATTCGCATGAGGAGTTGATAGTCGGCAGAGGTAAGAGGAGTTCTAAGAACGAGGTGTGGCACGGGTGTTCGGGCAGGTGGCCGGTGGTCCGCCCGGCGGATGCGCTCGGGTACGCCATGGTCGGGTACGGCGGTGCTCGGGTACGGCCGTCGCGCTCTCAGGTACGGGGGAACCGCAGCCGGAAGCAGGCACCGCCGCCGTCCGGCCGCTCCGCGGTGAGCTCGGCGCCGTGGGCGCGGGCGATCTGCCGGGCCATGGCCAGGCCGAGCCCCGAGCCGGGCAGGGCGCGCGCCTGGCGCGACCGGTAGAAGCGGTCGAAGACATGGGGCAGGTCCTCGGGCGCGATGCCCGGGCCGTGGTCGCGGACCGTGAGATCGATGCCGCCCGCCGTGCCGCCGTCCTCCCCGGCGGTCAGACGGACCTCGACCGCCGAGCCCGGCGGGCTGAACTTGGCGGCGTTGTCGAGCAGGTTGGACAGCAGCCGGGCGAGCCGGGCCGGAACGCCGTAGACCGTGCACGCCGCCAGCTCCGTGCCGAACGGGGTGTCCGGCCAGTGGCCGCGCGCCTGCTCGACGCAGCGCGCCACGAGCTCGTCCAGCCGCAGCGGTTCCACCAGCGGCTGCGGCTCCTCGTCCCGCGCCAGCTCGATCAGGTCGTTGACCAGCCCGGTCACCTCGCGCAGCTGGCGGCCGAGCGCGGCCGCGGCCCGGTCGCGGCTGCTGTCGGAGAGGCGGTCGGCGCGGGCGAGCAGCTCGGCGTTCGTCCGCAGCGCGGTCAGCGGGGTACGCAGCTCGTGGGAGGCGTCGGCGACCAGGCGGCGCTGGGCGGCGACGGACTGCTGGAGCTCACCGAGCATGGTGTTGAAGCTGTCGGCGAGCCGGGTGATCTCGTCCGGGCGGCGGCGCTCGGCAGCCGAGAGCTCGATGCGGTGGGCGGGGTCCCGGGTGGCGGTGATCCGTTCCGCGGTGGCGGTGAGCCGGGTGACGGGGGCCAGCGCCGTACGGGACGCGAGATAGCCGAGCCCGGCGGCGAGCAGCACCCCGGCGGCGCCGACCGCGCCCAGCAGCCTGCCCGCCTGCCGTACGCCCTGGTCGGCGGTGTCGGAGCGGATCGCCAACTCCAGCGCCCGATGGCCGCGCAGCGGGGTGGTGAGCAGCCGCATCCGGTGGCCGCGCAGGGTGATGTCGCTGTAGTACGCCGAGCGGGAGCCCGCGGCGACGGCGCGGGTGGCGTCGGTGACCGGGAGCACCAGCTCCTCGCCGCCGCGCGCGCCGGGCAGGCCGGTGCGCGGGGTGACGATCTGCGCGCAGGCCGGGGCGGACAGCCAGACGCACTCGCCGTACAGCGGCCCGGCGGGCTGGTCGCGCTTCTCCTGGGCGATCAGGTTCGCCTGCTGGGTGAGCTGGAGATCGAGCTGGCGCACCAGCTCGTAGCGGATGACGACGTACGCGGCCGCGCACACCCCGAGCGCCACCAGCGTGACGGCGGCGGAGGTGATCAGGGCGAGCCGGGTGCGCAGCGCCGCGCGGCCCGCGCGGCGGGGCAGCCCCGGGCGCAGGCGGCGCGGTCGGCGGGATAGGCGGCGGAGGCGGTCGGGCAGGCGGCGCGGTCGGCGGAGCCTTCCGGCGCGGCGGTGGGCCTTTCCGGCCGGGCGGCGCGCGGTCACCGGGCCGCCAGCTCGTAGCCGACGCCGTGCACGGTGTGCACCAGCCGCACGGCGCCGCCCGCCTCCAGCTTGCGGCGCAGATAGCCGACGTAGACGGCGAGCGAGTTGGACTCCGGCCCGAAGTCGGCGCCCCACACCCGCTCCTGGATCAGGTCGCGCGGCAGCACCTGGCCGGGGTGCTGCAAGAACAGCTCCAGCAGCGCGAACTCGGTGCGCGTGAACTCCAGCCGCCGCCCACCGCGGACGCCCGTGCGAGTCTCCGGGTCGACGGTCAGGTCGGCGAACGAGAGCGCGTCGCCGGAGGGCTCGTCCGGGATCCGCGGGGGAGCCGCCCGGCGCAGCAGGGCGCGCAGCCGGGCCAGCAGCTCGTCCAGCGCGAAGGGCTTGACCAGATAGTCGTCGGCGCCCGCGTCCAGGCCCGCCACCCGGTCGCTGACCGCGTCGCGGGCGGTGACGACGAGTACGGGCGTACGGTCCCCGAGCCCGCGCAGCTCGCGGCAGACCGCCAGTCCGTCCAGCACCGGCATGGCCAGGTCCAGCACGATCGCGTCGGGCGGCGCGGCGGCCACCGCGCTGAGCGCCGCCAGCCCGTCCGCCGCCTCCCGCACCTCGTACCCCTCGATGCCCAGCGCGTCCACGACGGCGGCGCGTACCTCGGGGTCGTCGTCCACCACGAGCACAACGGCGGGACCGGGGGTGGGGGAGGGCATCGGCGGGGCCTTTCGGTGGGCGTGTCTGTGCCCACACCCTGGCAGAGCCCACTCTTAGAACCTTCTTAGGAGCGCATGCGGGTCGGCTCAAGGAGGGCGGCGCCGCGGCCCGCCTGCCGTCGGGTTCCCGGTGCGGCGGACGTTCCGTCAGGCCGGGGACATCACCTCTTAGAGATTCCGGGTCCACGTCGAAGTCCAGGTGGTGTCCTTCGGGCTCCGGCGAGATCTGGCGTCGCGTCACCCGGTAGCCCGTAACGCCGCGCCCCCCGGGCCCGTAACGTCGCTCAGGGGATCCCCCCAGCGTCAGCCTCCGTCGCCCGGCTGGCAGCGAGGGCACCAGACGGTGCCGCGGCCGCCGATCCGCGTCCGGCGCAACGGACCGTCGCAGCGCGGGCACGCGGGGTCGGGCGCGTCGCGCCGCCCGGTCAGCCACGACGGGCGGTCCGGTACCCGCCCGGCCCGTACCGAGGACCGCAGTACGCCGCGCATCTCGCGGTACAGCCGTCGGCGTTCGTCCTCGTCCAGGGCCATGGCCGCGCGCCCCGGAGCGATGCCTGCGCGCCACAGGATCTCGTCCGCGAGGAGGTTCCCGAGTCCGGCGAGCGCGGACTGGTCGGTCAGCACGGTCTTGACCCGTGCGCGCCGCCCGGCCAGCAGCGACCCGAACGCCTCACGGTCCACCGACAGCGCGTCGGGCCCCAGCCGCGCGGTGACGCGTTCGACGTCCGCCTCGGAGTCGGCCAACCGCAGCCCCTGGAGCTTGCGCTGGTCGCGGTAGCGCACCTGATGGTCGTCGTCCAAGGTCAGCACCACACGGTCGTGCCGGTGCCCGGGGTCGCCGGCGGAGCAGCAGAGCAGCTCGCCCGTCATCCCGAAGTGCAGCAGCACGGAGGGTCCGTCCGTACGGGCGATGAGCCACTTGCCGAGCCGCTCGGGCTCCCGCAGCCGGCGGCCCTCCAGCGCACGGCGCAGCCGCCGCGCGCTCACCCCGCGCAGCACACCCGGGTCGGCCCGCTCCACACGCGTCACACGCCGCCCCCGCCCACAGGAGTCCAGCACCCGCCGATACCCCTCGACGTCCGGTAGCTCGGGCATGCCGTGACCGTATCCCGCCACGGCCCGGACGGCCTCCCGGCGGCCGGTGCGCATGCCACGCGGGGTGGTCCCGCGGTCGGCGAGGCGGCATGCGGGGCGCCCTGCGGTGAGCGGTGCTGTCCCGCGGCGGGTACTGCGCCACCGCAGGACAGCCCCCGGGCCCGGCACGGTGGCCGGTCGGCGGCGCCGCGCCGGGCCTCGTGCGGCTGCCGGGTTGCCGTGCGCCGGGCCCCGTGGAGTCGCCGGGTTGCCGCGCACCGGGCCACGTGGGGGTGCCGGGTTGTCGCGCGCCGGGCCACCTGAGGCCGCCGGGCTGCCGCCGTGCCCGGCTCGGCCACCTCCGCGCGCCCTGGCCGGCCGAGTGCCGCCGCGACCGGGGCCGTCGCCAGGCCGCCGCCGTTGGGCTGGCGCCGCGGCGGCGGCGCGACGTTCACCGCTTGCGGTAGCCGTACGCCTCCCCGGCCGCAGCCGCGACCGTCGCCAGGTCCGCGCCCGCCGAGGCCGTGGCGACCGCGGCCACCGCCCCCTCGACGAAGGGGGCGTCCACCAGCCGGGCGCCCTCCGGCAGTTCGCCGCCCTCGGCGAGCAGCGCCTTCACCGTCAGCACCGCGCTGCCCATGTCCGCCAGGATCGCGACGCCCGCGCCCCGGTCGACCGCGTGGGCCGCCTCGGCGATCAGCTTCGCGCTGGTGCCCAGGCCGCCGTCCGGAGTGCCTCCGGCGGGCGCCACTGGGGCCGTCGTACCGCCGCCCGCCAGTCCGGCGGCCAGCTCGGCGACGGCCGCGGCCACCGCCGCGCTGTGCGCGACCAGCACCACCCCTACCAGCCTCTCCGTCCGATCCCCCGCGTCCGTCCCACTCACTGTCCCGGCCCCCTCCGCCGTCCCCTCCGTCGCGTTCACCGTGCCGCCCCCTCTGTCCCTTCCGCCGTCCCCTCCGCCACCTCCGCCAGCGTCGCGAAGAGCAGCGCGGAGGAGGTCGCGCCCGGGTCCTGGTGGCCGATGCTGCGCTCGCCCAGATAGCTGGCCCGGCCCTTGCGCGCCTGGAGCGGTACGGTCGCGAGCGCGCCGTCCGAGGCCGCCGCCTCCGCCGCCGCGAACGACTCGCCCAGTGCCTCGACCCCCGGGACCAACGCGTCCAGCATCGTCTTGTCGCCGGGTGCCGCGCCGCCCAGTTGGGCGACCGCGTCCGCCCCGGCGCGCAGCGCGTCCCGCAGCTCCGCGCGGCCGACCGCCTCGTCATCGCCGAGTGCCTTGCCCGCGCGCCGCAGCAGCGTTCCGTACAGCGGCCCCGACGCGCCGCCCACCGTCGAGATCAGCTGCCGCCCGGCCAGGACCAGGACGGCGCCGGGCGTGGCGGGCTGCTCCTTCTCCAGGACGGCGCACACGGCCCGGAAGCCGCGCTGCATGTTGGTGCCGTGGTCGGCGTCGCCGATCGCCGCGTCCAGTTCGGTGAGCCGGTCCGCCTCCCGCTCCACGGCGGCGGTCGCCGCGCTCATCCAGCGCCGGAAGAAGTCGACGCGGTACGGCCTCTCACCGGCGGAACCCCTGTCGCTCACAGATGGTCCTCCTTGGTCTCTGCGGTCCGTTCGGTCTCCGCGGTCCGCTCGGCCGCCGTGGTCCGTTCGGTCTCCGTGGTCCGCTGACGACAGCGTACGCACCCGTTCAACACCCCCACCGGAGTCCGGCGGTGCGCACGGGGGCGTCCCACAGCCGCAGCAGTTCCTCGTCGGCCTGGCACAGCGTCACCGAGGCGCCCGCCATGTCCAGCGAGGTGACGTAGTTCCCGATGAGGGTGCGGACCACCGGAACGCCCCGTTCGGCCAGTACCCGGTGGACCTCCGCGTTGAAGCCGTACAGCTCCACCAGCGGTGTCGCGCCCATGCCGTTGACCAGGAGCAGCACCGGGCTGTCCGGCCGGAGGTCCGCCAGCACCGTGTCCACCGCGACGTCCGCGATCTCGTGCGAGGTCATCATGGCGCGCCGCTCCCGGCCCGGCTCACCGTGGATGCCGATGCCCAGCTCCAGCTCCCCGGCCGGGAGGTCGAAGGTGGGACTGCCCTTGGCCGGGGTGGTGCACGCGCTCAGCGCCACGCCGAAGCTGCGGGCCGACTCGTTGACCTGACGGGCGATGGCCTCGACCCGCTCCAGCGGCGCGCCCTCCTCGGCCGCCGCGCCCGCGATCTTCTCCACGAACAGCGTCGCGCCGGTGCCCCGCCGGCCCGCCGTATAGAGGCTGTCCATGACCGCCACATCGTCGTTGACCAGCACCTTGGCGACCTGGATGCCCTCGTCCTCGGCCAGCTCGGCGGCCATGTCGAAGTTGAGGACGTCGCCCGTGTAGTTCTTGACGACGAACAGCACGCCCTTGCCGCTGTCCACGGCCGCCGCGGCACGCACCATCTGGTCCGGCACCGGCGAGGTGAAGATCTCGCCGGGGCAGGCGGCGTCGAGCATGCCGTGCCCCACGAAGCCGCCGTGCAGCGGCTCGTGCCCGGAGCCGCCGCCGGAGACCAGCGCCACCTTCCCCGCGACCGGTGCGTCGCGCCGCACGATCACCCGGTTCTCGACGTCGACGGTCAGCTCGGGGTGGGCCGCGGCCATGCCGCGCAGGGCGTCGGGGACCACGGTCTCGGGCACGTTGATCAACATCCGCATGGATACCTCCCGGGTCTGGGGCGGGGCCCCCAGTATCGATCTGCGGCGGCTTCGCCGCCCCCGCACGGCCCTTCCCTCTTGGTGGAACACGTTCTACCGTGCCCCTCCCCGCCCACCGCCGCGGCGGACGCGAGAGCAAGACGTGAGCAAGACGCGAGCCAAAGACGCGCGCGAAACGCGAGAGGAATGGGAGGCGCCGTGCACCTCGCCTACACGCCCGAGCAGCAGCGGCTACGCGCCGAACTGCGTGCCTACTTCGCCGAACTCGCCCCCGACGACCGCGCCCCCACCACCGACCGCGCCGCGCAGAAGCGCTTCTACCGCGCCACCATCCGCCGCCTGGGCGCCGACGGGTGGCTGGGCGTCGGCTGGCCGCGGGAGTACGGCGGGCGCGGCCTGACCCCGCTGGAGCAGTTCATCTTCTTCGACGAGGCGGCACAGGCGGGCGTGCCGCTGCCGCTGATGGCGCTCAACACCGTCGGCCCCACCCTGATGCGGTTCGGCACCGACGAGCAGAAGGCGTACTTCCTGCCGCGTGTCCTCTCCGGCGAGATCGACTTCGCGATCGGCTACAGCGAACCCGACGCGGGCACGGACCTGGCCTCCCTCAAGACCCGTGCCGTACGCGAGGGCGACACCTACCGCGTCAACGGCCAGAAGACGTGGACCACGAACGGCGACACGGCCGACTGGGTGTGGCTCGCGGTCCGCACCGACCCGGACGCGCCGCCGCACAAGGGCATCAGCCTCCTGCTGGTACCGACCACCGACCCCGGCTACTCCTGCACCCCCATCACCACCCTCGCCTCCCACGACACCACCGCCAGCTACTACGAGGACATCCGGGTCCCGGTCACCCGCCGCGTCGGCGCGGAGAACGAGGGCTGGCGCATGATCACCACCCAGCTCAACTACGAGCGCGTCACGCTCGCCGCGCACGGTTCCATGGCCATCCGCGCCCTGCGCGGCGTCCAGCACTGGGCCGCCGGCACCCGGCTCGCCGACGGCCGGCGCGTCATCGACCTGGGCTGGGTGCGCGCCCGGCTGGCCCGCACCCACGCCCGCCTGGACGCCATGAGACTGCTCAACTGGCAGATGGTCGACGCCCTCCAGCGCGACGCGCTCACCCCGCAGGACGCCTCCGCCGCCAAGGTGTACGGATCCGAGGCGCGCCGGGACGCGTACGCCTGGCTGATGGAGGTCCTCGGCGCGGCCGGTCCGCTGAAGGAGGGGTCGGCGGGCGCGGTTCTCCACGGCGAACTGGAGCGCGGCTACCGCAGCAGCGTCGTCTTCACCTTCGGCGGCGGCAACAACGAGGTGCAGCGGGAGATCATCTCCTGGATCGGCCTGGGGATGCCGAGGGTCCGCCGGTGAGCCCGTGAGCCGACGGAGGTAGGGGGCTACCGCCGCGCGAGGGCGGCCAGCGCGGCGTCGAGGTCCGCGGCCCGGGGGCGGTTGTGCGGCAGCTTGGCGAGTACGGCGGCCAGGCCGCAGGTGTCGCTGACCGCCGAGTAGACCAGCCCGGCACCGATCCCCGCGGAGAGCAGCCGCCAGGCGGGCCGGCGCAGGCCCAGGCCGAGGCCGGTGAGGACGACGGCGCCGGCGGTGAACCGGACCTGGCGCTCCATCGACCAGGTGGTCCGGCCGGCGGCGGCCGGGCGGTGCAGGTCGTAACCGCGGTCCGCCCAGGCGCTGGTGCCGCCGGTGAGCGACGCGGCCGCCACGCCGTGCTCGGCCAGGGTCCGGCGGGCGTCCTCGGATCGGGCGCCGGACGCGCAGACCACGAGGAGGTCGCTCCGGTCGGCGGCCGCTTTGAGCGCGGGCAGCGCGCGGGGGAGTTGGCCGAGGGGGATGTTGAGGGCGCCGGGCAGGTGCCCGGCGGCGTACTCGCCGGGCGTGCGGACGTCGATGACGGTCAGGCCGGGGAGGCGGGTGCGGGTCTGCTCGGTGTCGAGGGCGCTGGGCACGCTCATGGAGTGTCGTCCTTCATGGAGTGTCGCCCTTGGTCGTTCCGTGGGCGGAGGGGGCGTGGGAGTGAGCCGTACGAGCCGCGGGGAGGGAGCCGGGCACCCGTGAGGGATACCCGCGAGGGTATACGCGGTACCGGGCTGGACACCGGACGTACGACCCGCCGCCGATACCCTGACCCGAGCCGTCTACAAGCCGCGCGCGCAGGCAGCCATACTGGACAGTCGGACCAGCCGGTAGGGAAGGGGCTCCGCGCGGCATCGTATGAGGGCGGTGGCGGGCCATGGACGGAGAAGAGACGGGGGCGGGGCCGGAGCATGGCGGACACCAGGCTGATCCAGGGCCGGTACCGGCTGCTCGAACTGATCGGGCGCGGCGGAATGGGCGAGGTGTGGCGGGCCCGGGACGAGTCACTCGGCCGCCGGGTGGCCGTGAAGTGCCTCAAGCCCAGGGGCCAGAGCCATGCCCCGTCGTTCCTCGGCGTCCTGCGCGAGCGGTTCCGCCGCGAGGCGCGGGTGGCGGCCGGGCTCCAGCACCGGGGTGTGACGGTGGTGCACGACTTCGGCGAGGACGACGGCGTGCTGTTCCTGGTGATGGAGCTGCTGGACGGGCGCAACCTCAGCCAGCTGCTGGAGGACCACGAACAGGGGCCGCTGCCGGTGGCGGACGTGGTGGACATCGCCGACCAGGTCGCGGGCGCTCTCGCCTACACCCACGGGCAGGGCATCGTGCACCGCGACCTGAAACCCGCGAACATCATGCGGCTGACCGACGGCGACGTGAAGATCTGCGACTTCGGCATCGCCCGCCTCGGCCACGACATCGGGTTCACCGCCCGGCTCACCGGACCCGGCGCCGGTATGGCCATGGGCACGCCGCACTACATGTCGCCCGAACAGATCGAAGGCGCGTCCATCGACCACCGCAGCGATCTGTACTCGCTGGGCTGCGTGCTGTACGAGCTGGCCACCGGGGCCCCGCCGTTCGACCTTGGCGACACCTGGTCCATCATCGTCGGCCACCGCGAGACCGCGCCGGTGCCGCCGCGCCGGCACCGCCCCGAGCTGTCCGAGCCGTTCGAGGGGATCATCCTCGACCTGCTCGCCAAGGAGCCGGAGGGCCGGCCCAAGGACGCCGCCGACATCGTCCGGCGGATCGCCGGGAGCCGCGCCGCCGGCCGGACGCGTGGGGCCGACGTCCTGGTGGGCGCCGCGCGCGGCGGGGCGGCGGACCTGTCGGCGGGTCCCACCGTACTGATGGACCGTCACGAGGGTGCCGGAGGCGGTCACCGTGCCCGCCGTCCCGACCCCCGGGCGACGGCGGGTCCGGCCGAAGGGCCGGCGCCCGACCGCCTGCCGGGCTGGGCGCGGGAGATGACCACCGGCGCCAAGGCCGACGGCGCCCGCACCGCGCACATCGCCGTCCCCGAACCCCAACTGAACGGGCTGACCGGCGCGTGGACCGGACACGTCGCCGCGTACCCGGGGCCGGCCGTGCCCGACCCGTCGGCCGCGCACCCCACGCCCTCCTCGCCGTCGTCCCAGGAGTCCGCCACTCCGCCGCGGACCCCCGCCCGCCCGCCGCACGCGCCCGCCACCCCGCCGCGGCCGCCGGCCACCCCGCCGCCCGCGGCGGCGTCCGGCGCGCCGGACGGGCTGGCCGAGCGGCACCAGGCCGGGCTCGCCCTGGCCCGGCAGGGCCGCTGGGCGGAGGCGGAGCGGGTGCACCGGGAGGTGGCGGCCGCGCGTGCCCAGGTGCTGGGCCCCGACCACCCCGACACTCTGGCCAGCCGGTACGAAGTCGCCTTCACGCTCGGCGGGCTCGGCCGCCCGGACGCGGCGCTGCGCGAGTACGGGCAGGTCGCCGAGGCCCGCGAGCGGGTGCTGGGCCCCGACCACCCGGACACCCTGGCGGCCCGTCAGGAGAGCGCGTACGTCCTCGGCCAGCTGGGGCGCCACGGGGCTGCCTACGAGATCTACTCCGCCGTGCTCGCCGCCCGCGAGCGCACCACGGGCGCCGACCATCCGGACACCCTGCGCTGCCGGCACAACCTCGCCTTCACCCTGGGGCGGTTGGGGCGGGTCGCGGACTCGTACCGTACGGCCTGCGAGGTGGCGGCCGCGCGCGCCCGCGTGCTCGGCGCGGACCACCCGGACACGCTCGTCACCCGGTACGAGGTGGCGTACGCGCTCGGCCGGCTCAACCGCTGGCCGGAGGCGCTGCGGACCTACCAGGAGGTGGCGGCCGCGCGCGCCCGGGCGCTGGGCCCCGACCACCCGGACACGCTCGCCGCCCGGTACGAGGTCGGCATCAGCCTGGGCCGGCTGGGCGAGTGCGCCGAGGCGCTGAAGCTCTACCGCGAACTCGTCGACGACCGTACCCGCGCGCAAGGGCCGACCGACCCCGAGACGCTGCGCGCCCGGCACGGCCTGGGCGTCAACCTCGGCCGCCTCAGCCGCTGGGAGGAGGCGCTGGCCGAGGCCCGCGAGGTGTGCGCGGTCCGCGAGCGGATCCTGGGCCCCGACCACCCCGACACCCTGGTCAGCCGCCGCGAGGTCGCCGTGGGGCTGGGCTGGCTGGGCCGCTGGGCCGACGCCCTCACCCTGTACCAGCAGGTCGCCCGCGCCCGGGAGCGGGTGCTGGGGAGCGGCCACCCCGACACGGTCACCAGCCGTACGGACGAGGCGCAGTGCCTGGAGCAGCTGGGCCGGGTGGAGGAGGCCGCGGAGCTCTACCGCCGCGCGGCAGCGGCCGCCCGCCCGGGCCGCCCGCACCGCTAGCCGGTGCCGGGTGGTGGGGTGCCTGCGGCGAACTTGCTCCCCTACCCGCCCCTTCCCGAACCGGGGCAAGCCCCCCGGCCCCCTTGTCCTCGAGCCCCCGGACGGGCTGGAAAGCCCGTCCGGGGGCCGAAGTCGGCCCCAGTGGGTCGCGAGCGACGCCGCGCGCCGCGCCGCAGCGCGCCAGCGGCGCGGCGCCGACCCGGCGCCTGGGGTCCAGGGCGCAGCCCCGGTTCACGCGGCGGAGCCGCGCGGGGTCTGGGGCAGAGCCCCCCACGCGGCGGAGCCGCAGATCCGACTGTGGCGGGAAGGGGCGGGGAGGGGCAAGGTGAGAGCCATGACCCGCACCCAGGCAACAGACGCGTACGACGCCGTCATCGTCGGCGGCGGCCACAACGGACTCGTCGCCGCCGCCTACCTCGCCCGCGCGGGACGCAGCGTCCTCGTCCTGGAGCGCCTGGACCGCACCGGCGGCGCGGCCGTCTCCGCCCGCCCCTTCACCGGGGTCGACGCCCGGCTCTCCCGGTACTCCTACCTGGTCAGCCTGCTGCCGCGGCGGATCGTACAAGACCTGGGGCTGCGCCTCACGCTGCGCAAGCGCGCAGTGTCCTCGTACACCCCGGCCGTGCGCGGCGGCCGGGCCACCGGGCTGCTGGTCCACCACGACCAGGCGCGCACCCGGGCCGCGTTCGCCCGGCTGACCGGTTCCGACCGGGAGTTCACGGCCTGGCAGCGCTTCTACGGCATGACCCGGCACGTCGCCGAACGGGTCTTCCCCACTCTCACCGAACCGCTGCCCACCCGCGCCGAGCTGCGCGCCCGGATCGGCGACGACGCGGCGTGGGAGGCGCTGTTCGAGCGGCCACTGGGGGAGGCCGTCGAAGCGGCGTTCACGGACGACCTGGTCCGCGGCGTGGTGCTCACCGACGCGCTGATCGGTACGTTCACCCACGCCCACGACCCGTCGCTGCGCCAGAACCGCTGCTTCCTGTACCACGTCATCGGCGGCGGCACCGGCGACTGGGACGTCCCCGTTGGCGGCATGGGGGCGCTGACGGACGCGCTGGCCGACGCCGCGCGGGCGGCGGGCGCGCGGATCGTCACCGGCCGCGAGGTGACGGCCATCGCCACCGACGGTACGACGGCGGAGGTGACGTACCGGGAGACCGGCGCTGATGGGGAGGCCGTGGTGGCGGCCCGTCAGGTGCTGGTCAACGCCGCGCCGCAGGCGCTGGCCGACCTGCTGGGCGAGGAGCGCCCCGAACCCGCCGCCGAAGGCGCTCAGCTCAAGGTCAACATGCTGCTGCGCCGGCTGCCGCGGCTGCGGGACGCGGACACCGACCCGCGCGAGGCGTTCGCCGGGACGTTCCACGTCGCCGAGGGGTACGGGCAGTTGGCGGACGCGTACCGGCAGGCGGCGGCGGGCGCGCTGCCGTCCGCACCGCCGTCGGAGATCTACTGCCACTCGCTGACCGATCCCACCATCCTGGGGCCCGATCTGGTCGAGCGCGGCTATCAGACGCTGACCCTCTTCGGGCTGCACACGCCCGCCCGGCTCTTCGCGCACGACAACGACGCCGTCCGCGAGGAGCTGCTGAAGTCGACCCTCGCGCAGCTGGACGCGCACCTCGCGGAGCCGATCGCGGACTGCCTGGTCACCGACGCGGACGGTCGGCCGTGCATCGAGGCGAAGACCCCGCTCGACCTGGAGCGCGACCTGCGGCTGCCCGGCGGCAACATCTTCCACCGCGAGCTCGACTTCCCCTACGCCCAGGAGGGCGCCGGGCGGTGGGGCGTGGCGACCGGGCACGCCAACGTCCTGCTGTGCGGCGCGGGCGCCGTCCGCGGCGGCGGGGTGAGCGGCGTCCCCGGCCGCAACGCGGCGATGGCCGCCCTCGAAGCGCTCGGCGGTGCTCCCGGCGATCACGACCGAGGGCTGGGATAGGCTCGGCGGCGATGACTTCTCGTCGTGGGCACGGCAGTCCCACCTTCACCGAGCAGGCCCGCCGCCGGCAGATCATCGAGTGCACCATCGACCTGATCTCCACGAAGGGCTATCCGGCGACCTCGCTGTCGGCCATCGCCGGGCAGGCGGGCATCTCCAAGGCCGCGGTGCTCTACCACTTCTCGTCCAAGGACAACCTCACGCAGGCGACCCTGGACCACGTCCTGGAGCGGTTCCTCGCGCACGTCGCCGAGCGGGTCGAGCGGGAGCCCGACCCGCGCTCCGCGCTCGTCGCCTACGTCCGGGCCATGATCGGCTACCAGCAGGCGAACCGCCGCCACGTGCGCGTGATCACCGAGATGCTGCTGGACGACAGCGGCGGCACCCGGCTCAAGAACCCCGGCGGCCACGACACGGCGGGCCGCTGGAACGGCCTCGCCGAGCTGCTGGCGGCGGGCCAGCGCGCCGGCCGCTTCCGGGAGTTCGACACGCGGACGACGGCCCTGGCCGTCGGCGGGGCGATCGACGGGGTCATCGCCCACTGGCTCGCCCACCCCGACCTCGACCTGGACGCCGCGGCGGACGAGCTGGAGACGTTCACCCTGAACGCCGTCGAGCGGCGCTAGGCCGCGCCCGGTGGACCGCGGCGGAGGCGCCACGACCCATCGGAAGACGCGTCAGCGCTCCATCGGCAGACGCGTCAGCGCTGTCGGCGCCGTGCGAACGCCGGGGCGTGTTCCGGCCGTACGCCGATCCCGCCCAGGTACCCCGTGACCGTCCGCAGCGCCGGAACGCTCCGCAGCAGCCGGAGTGGCACCGGCAGCCGGTCGCCTCGGAGCGTGCCTTCCAGCGCCGGGCGCAGCAGCATCTCGTGCTCGCCCAGCTGCGACTTCTGCGTGACGGCCGTCGGCAGCCGGCGCCGCTTCTGCACTCGGGCCAGGTCACGCGGTCCGATCCTGCCCGCACGCAGCGGCCCGGCGAGCAGCCGGGCGGCCGCGACCGCGTCCTGCACGGCCAGGTTGACGCCGACGCCGCCGACCGGCGACATGATGTGCGCGGCGTCCCCGATGCACAGCAGGCCGTCCCGGTACCAGCGCGGCAGCCGCCCCATCGTGACCTCCAGGAGCTTCACGTCGTCCCAGGACCGGATGGCGCTCGTCGCCTCGCGGTCCCAGCCCAGCAGTCCGCCGAGCCGGTCGCGGAACCAGTCGATCCCGTGCGCGCGGAGCTGCTCGTCCGAGCCTTTCCTGATGAGGTAGGAGGTCTGGTAGTAGTCGCCGCGGTCCATCGTGGCGGCGACCTGGCCGTCGCGCACGCTGAGGAAGACCCTGCTGTCCTTGGCCTCGTCGCGCCGGGCCGGGACCCGTACCTGCCAGACGTCCATGGGCACGTCGAAGTACTCGGGAACGAGCCCGGCCTGGCGGCGCGTCAGTGAGTCGCGGCCGTCGCACGCGACGGTGAGATCGGCCGCCAGCTCGCCGGGCCTGCCGTCCCCGTCGACGTAATGGACCCCCGTGACCCGACCGGTGCCCTTGTCTGTACGCAGCCCTGTGACCGCCGTCCGCATGCGCAGGGTGAACGAAGGCTCCTCGGCCGCCGCGCCCGCCAGCAGATCGAGGAAGTCCCACTGCGGGACCATCGCGATGTACTTGTGGCGGCCGGGGATGTGCCGCAGATCGCCCGCGACGACGGTGACGCCGTCGATGTGCATCCGCATGTCCTGGAGCCTGCGCGACGGGAGCCGCGCGAACCGTTCCCCGAGGCCGAGTTCGTCCAGCAGCCGCAGTGTCGACGGGTGGACGGTGTCGCCGCGGAAGTCCCGCAGGAAGTCCCCGTGCTTCTCCAGCACCGTCACCGCGACACCGGCCCGCGCCAGCAGCAGCCCGAGCATCATGCCCGCCGGGCCGCCGCCCACCACACAGCAGGTCGTGCGCTCCATGCTTCCCCCTCACTCGTAGCGTACGCCTCCAGGCTAACCGATCGGTCAGACAACTGACCGATCGGTTAGCCAGAGAGATCTGACAATGCGTCAGAAAGTCTCTTCCCTCGCCCGCGCGGCTGCGGCATCCTGCGCCCATGCAGACGGAGCTGAGCAGAAGGCTGGGCGTCGAGCACGCCATCGTCGGCTTCACCCCGTTCCCCGCGGTCGCCGCGGCGATCACCCGGGCGGGCGGCCTCGGCGTCCTCGGCGCCGTCCGCTACAGCGCGCCCGAGGACCTCGCCCGCGACCTGGACTGGATGCAGGCCCACACCGACGGCAAGCCGTACGGACTCGACGTCGTCATGCCCGCGCGGCGGGCGCACGGTGTCACCGAGGCCGACGTCGAGGCGATGATCCCCGACGGGCACCGGCAGTACGTCAGGGACATGCTCGCGAAGTACGGCGTCCCCGAACTCGCCGAGGGGGAGGCGTCCGGCTGGCGGATCACCGGCTGGATGGAGCGGGTCGCCCGCTCCCAGCTCGACGTCGCCTTCGACTACCCGATCACGCTGCTCGCCAACGCGCTCGGCTCACCGCCCGCCGACGTCATCGCCCGCGCCCACGGCCAGGGCGTGCTCGTCGCCGCGCTCGCGGGCAGCGCCCGGCACGCCCGCAAGCACGCGGAGGCGGGCATCGACATCGTCGTCGCCCAGGGCTACGAGGCGGGCGGGCACACCGGGGAGATCGCCTCGATGGTGCTGACCCCCGAGGTCGTCCGGGCCGTCGACCCGCTGCCCGTCCTCACCGCGGGCGGGATCGGCACCGGCGACCAGATCGCCGCCGCCTTCGCCCTCGGCGCCCAGGGCGTCTGGCTCGGTTCCCTCTGGCTGACCTGCGAGGAGGCCGAGCTGCACTCCGACGTGCTGACCGCCAAACTGCTCGCGTCCAGCTCCGGCGACACCGTCCGCTCCCGCGCGCTGACCGGCAAGCCCGCCCGCCAGCTGCGCACGGCGTGGACCGAGGCCTGGGACGACCCGGCGGGCCCCGGCCCGCTGCCGATGCCGCTGCAAGGGCTGCTCGTCGCCGAGGCCGTCTCCCGCATCCAGAAGTACGAGGTGGAGCCGCTGCTGGGCACGCCGGTGGGGCAGATCGTCGGCCTGATGACCTCCCGGCGCCCCGTCCAGGCCGTCGTCGACGACCTGACCAGCGGATTCGAGCGTGCCATCGACCGCGTCAACCGCGTCGCCGGACGGCTGGAGGAGGACTGAGATGACCAGCGCACCCCAGGGCTTCTGGGCCCAGGCGGCCGCCGACCCCGACCGTACGGTGGTGATCGCACCGGACGGTACCCCGTGGTCCGCCGCCCGTCTGCACGCCGACTGCAACCGGCTCGTCGGGGGCCTGCGCGCGGCCGGACTGCGGCCGGGCGACGCCTTCGCCGCCGTACTGCCCAACGGAGTCGAGCTCCTGACCGCCTATCTTGCCGCCACCCAGGCCGGGTTCTATCTGGTCCCCGTCAACCACCACCTGGTCGCACCCGAGATCGCCTGGATCGTCGCCGACTCGGAGGCCAAGGCCCTCATCGCACACGAGCGGTACGCGGACGCCGCCACCGGCGCCGCGGACGCGGCCGGACTGCCCGCCGCCCACCGCTACGCCGTCGGCCAGGCGCCCGGCTTCCGGCCGTACGCCGCGCTGCTGGACGGGCAGCCGGGGACCCCGCCCGCCGACCGCACCCAGGGCTGGGTCATGAACTACACCTCCGGCACCACCGGCCGCCCGCGCGGCATCCGCCGCCCGCTGTCCGGCCGGCCCCCCGAGGCCAGCCATCTCGGGGGCTTCCTCGGGTTCTTCGGCATCCGGCCGTTCGACGACAACGTCCACCTGGTCTGCTCGCCGCTCTACCACACCGCCGTCCTGCAGTTCGCGGGCGCTTCGCTGCACATCGGCCACCGGCTGGTGCTCATGGACGGCTGGGCACCCGAGGAGATGCTGCGGCTGATCGACACCCACCGCTGCACCCACACCCACATGGTCCCCACCCAGTTCCACCGGCTCCTCGCGCTCCCGGAGCGGACCCGGCGGGCGTACGACGTCTCGTCGATGCGCCACGCCATCCACGGCGCCGCGCCCTGCCCCGACCACGTCAAACGGGCGATGATCGACTGGTGGGGCCCGTGCGTCGAGGAGTACTACGCGGCCAGCGAGGGCGGCGGCGCGTTCGCCACCGCGGCGGACTGGTTGAAGAAGCCCGGCACGGTGGGCAGGGCCTGGCCGGTCAGCGAACTGGCCGTCTTCGACGACGACGGGAACCGGCTGCCGCCGGGCGAGGCGGGCACGGTCTACATGAAGATGACCACCGGCGCCTTCACCTACCACAAGGACGAGGCCAAGACCCGCAAGAACCGCATCGGCGACTTCTTCACCGTCGGCGACATCGGCGTCCTCGACGACGACGGCTACCTCTACCTCCGCGACCGCAAGATCGACATGATCATCTCCGGCGGGGTCAACATCTACCCCGCTGAGATCGAGGCCGCGCTCCTGACCCACCCCGCCGTCGCCGATGCCGCGGCCTTCGGCGTCCCCGACGACGACTGGGGCGAGCAGGTCAAGGCCGTGGTGGAACCGGCCCCGGGCCACCCGCCCGGCCCCGGCCTGGCCGCCGATCTGCTCGCCCACTGCGCCGGGCTGCTGGCGCGCTACAAGTGCCCCCGGTCCGTCGACTTCGTCACCGAGATGCCGCGCGATCCCAACGGCAAGCTCTACAAACGCCGGTTGCGCGACCCGTACTGGCAGGGGCGCGAACGTCCCGTATGACGCCGCCTCCTCCTCGCCGTGCCGCCGGGCTACGCTGCCCGGAAACGACGTGGAAGGACCCCGCCCGTGCGCCTGAACCGCCTCTTCCGCCGTGCGCTGCTCGCCGCGACCACCGCCGCCGTCCTGGCCACCGGGGCGACGGGCGCGCTCGCCGCCCCGGCCGGTGCCCCGCACCGCCCGGCCGCCGCCGGCCATCCGTACCAGGACCTGCTGCCGTTCGCCGACCTGTCCGCCCAGCGGCTGCTGACCGCCGATCAGGTCGCCGCCGCGAAGTGGGGCACCGACAGCCCCATCGACGACCCGGCCCGGGAGCGGCAGGTCCTGGAGGCCGTCGCGCGGCAGGCCGTGGAGCTGGGCGCCGACCCGGAGGCCACCGTACGGATCTTCCGCGACCAGATCGAGGCGAACAAGGTCGTCCAGCGCGCCCTGCACCGGCAGTGGGCGGCGGACCCGGACAGCGCCCCCACCGAGCGGCCGGACCTGTCGCAAGTACGGCAGGAGATCAACCGCGTCAACGGCGAACTGGTGCGCGCCATCGCGGCCTCGGCCACCGCCCGCACCGCCCGCGCCTGCCCCGCCCTGCTGACCGCGGGCGCCGTGCGCGTCGCCCACGCCCGGGACCTGGACGCTCTGCACGGGCTGGCACTGGCCCGTGCGCTGCCTTCGGTGTGCGAACGCGCGTAACAGCCGCCCCGGGCCGCAGCGGCTACGGCTCGTACACGTACGGCGTGGTCGTGGCCAGCGGCTCGAAGCCGAGCCGCCGCAGGATCGGGCGGCTCTGGCTGGAGGCGTCGACCTGGAGGAAGCGGTAGCCGCGGTCCGCCGCGATACGGGTGCGAAAGGCCACCAGGGCCCGATAGACGCCCCGCCCGCGCCACTCCGCCAGCGTGCCCCCACCCCACAGGCTCGCGAAGTCGGTGCCGGGGTGCAGCTCCATCCGGGCCGCGCTCACCGGCACCTCGCCTGCCATGGCGACGACGGCCGCGACCGTGTCGGGCCGCCCGGCCAGTTGGGCGAGCAACTGGTCGGTGAAGCGGGAGCTGTCCGTGCCGAACGCCTTCTCGTGGACCTCCGTCACCAGGTCCACCCCGGCCGGGTCGGTCACCGGGCGCAGCCGCACCCCCTCGGGCAGGTCGATGGCGGTGGGCAGGTCGCGCACCTCGGCGACCATCAGGGTCTCCTGGGGCTCCGGCGCGAAACCGGCCGCCCGCAGCCGTCCGGCCAGGTCGTCCGGCCGGTCGTGACCGTACAGCTTCCACTCGAAGGCGCGCCCGAGCGAGGTGAAGTACCCCACCTGGGCCGCGATGGCCGCGTCCGCGGTCGCCTCGTCCAGGCCGGACCAGAGGACTCCGTTCCAGCCGTGCTCCCCGTCGACCTGCCGGACCACGCCGCCCACCCGCTCGACTCGCGCGTCCGGGCCGTCGGCCCGCGCGCCCTCCCGCATCTGCCGGTCGAACAGCGCCAGCACCTCATCACGATTCATCCGCCCACACCAGCATCGCGGCGATGCGGCGGCAACCGCATTTCGCCCGATCCGGATCGGCTGTGGCGGGTCACCCCGGCGCGTCCCGGAGGACGCCGCCCGCCCAGCGGTAGTCCGCCTTGCCGCTGGGGGAGCGCTGGATGCGGTCGGTGAAGACGACCGTGCGCGGGATCTTGTAGCCCGCGAGCCGGTCGCGGCAGTGCGCCCGTACGGCCTCGGTGGTCAGCGGCTCGGCGTCGCGGCGCGGCTGGACGACCGCGGCCACGCGGCTGCCCCAGAGCGCGTCGGGAACGCCCGCCACCAGCGCGTCGTAGATGTCCGGATGGGCCTTCAGGGCCTCTTCGACCTCCTCCGGATACACCTTCTCGCCCCCGGTGTTGATGCACTGGGAGCCGCGGCCGAGCACGGTGACCACGCCGTCCGCGCCGACCGTGGCCATGTCGCCGAGCAGTACCCAGCGGTCGCCGTCCGCTTCGAAGAACGTCTCGGCGGTCTTCTCCGGGTCGTTGTAGTACCCGAGCGGTACGTGGCCGCGCCGCGCGATCCGGCCCGGTTCGCCCACGGGGACCGGCCGGTGCGTCGCCGGGTCGACCACCGTGGTGCGGGCGTCGACCCGCAGGCGGAAGCCGGTGCGCGGGCCGGAGTCGTCGGTGGCGGTGCCGTTGAACCCGGACTCGGAGGAGCCGAAGTTGTTCAGCACCGTGACATGCGGCAGCAGCGCGGTGAACCGTTCCCGTACGGTCTCCGACAGCACCGCGCCGGAGCTGCTGACGGCGTACAGCGACGAGCAGTCGATGCCCCGGCACGGCCCGGCCAGCGCGTCGATCAGCGGGCGCAGCATCGCGTCACCGACCAGCGACACGCTGGTGACCCGCTCCCTGGCCACCGTACGCAGCACCTCCGCAGGTGCGTACCGGCGGTGCAGGACGACCTTTTGGCCGTAGTCGAAGGCGATGAAGGAGGTGAGGGTGGAGGTGCCGTGCATCAGCGGGGGAGCGGGGAAGAAGACCAGGCCCTCGCCGCCCGCCGCGACCCGCGCGGCCAGCTCCTCGGGGCGGCCGACCGGTTCGCCGGTCGGCGCTCCGCCGCCCAGCCCGGCGAAGAACAGGTCCTCCTGCCGCCACACCACGCCCTTGGGCAGGCCGGTGGTGCCGCCGGTGTAGATGATGAACCGGTCGTCGGCGGAGCGCCGGGCGAAGCCCCGGTCGGGTGCCCCCGACGCCTCGGCCTCGGCGAACGGCACCGCCTTCGGCGCCGGTTCGGGGGCGCCCGGCACCGGGTCGCCGACCCGGATGAGGTGCCGCAGGGTCCGGGCCCGAGGCGCGGCCGACGCCACCCGGCCGGTGAACTCGGCGTCGAAGACCAGCGCCGCCAGGTCCGCGTCCTGGTAGAGGTAGGCCAACTCGTCGGCGACGTACCGGTAGTTGATGTTGACCGGCACAGCACGGATCTTCAGGCAGGCCCAGACGGTCTGGAGATACTCGACCCCGTTGTACAGGTGCAGCCCCACATGCTCGCCGGCGCCGATCCCGGCCTCCCGCAGATGGTGGCCGAGCCGGTTGGCGGCCGTGTCGAGCTGCGCGTATGTCAGCCGGCGCTCCGCTCCGGTCCCGGGATGGTCGACGTAGACCAGGGCCTCACGGTCCGGGACCGTGTCCACGACCGACTCGAACAGATCGGCGAGGTTGTACTCCACGACACAACTCCTCTCCTCCTTGCCGGGCGGCGGGAGCGGGTCCGGCCGCCATTAGAGCGCCGGGCGCCGGTGGTGGGAAGGCCCCGCACCAAGGAATCTGACTAGGTGTCAGATATCTCTTGAAGTCGCACCCCGCCTCCTGCAATCTGTTCTGGATCCGAGGACGGGAGGCCCCATGGGCGGGACCGAGCACGTGACCGCGGTGCGGACCGGCGCGACACTGGTGATCACCCTGAACCGGCCGGAGGCCAGGAACGCCCTCTCCCTGCCCATGCTGGTCGGGCTGTACGACGCCTGGCTCGCCGCCGACGCCGACGACGCCGTACGGTCGGTCGTCCTCACCGGCGCGGGCGGCGCGTTCTGCTCCGGCATGGACCTCAAGGCGCTCGCCCACGGCGGGCGGCTCGAAGGGGACGACACCTGCCGGGAGCGGCTGCGGGCCGACCCCGACCTGCACTGGAAGGCGATGCTCCGCCACCACCGGCCGCGGAAGCCGGTGATCGCGGCCGTCGAGGGCCCCTGCGTCGCGGGCGGCACCGAGATCCTCCAGGGCACCGACATCCGCGTCGCCGGGCACGGCGCCACCTTCGGCCTCTTCGAGGTCCGCCGCGGCCTGTTCCCGATCGGCGGCTCCACGGTCCGCCTCGCCCGCCAGATCCCGCGCACCCACGCCCTGGAGATGCTGCTGACCGGCCGCCCGTACACCGCCGCCGAGGCCGAGCGGATCGGCCTCATCGGGCGGGTCGTGCCCGACGGTACGGCCCTGGACGCGGCACTGGAGACCGCCGAACTGGTCAATGCCAACGGGCCGCTGGCCGTCGAGGCCGTCAAGGCGTCGGTCTACGACACCGCCGAACTGACCGAGGCCGACGGGCTGGCGTTCGAACTCGAGCGGGGTTGGCCGCTGTTCGCCACCGCCGACGCCCAGGAGGGCTCCCGCGCCTTCACCGAGAAGCGCCCGCCCGTATACCGCCGGGCCTGACGGAAGGAGCCCCGAAGTGCCCGAAGCCCTCAGCGCTCCCCTGGTCGTGGAGTTCCCCTTCACCCGGTCCCTCGGCCCCGTACAGAGCGCCTTCCTCACCGGTCTGCGCGAACGCACCGTCCTGGGAGTGCGGACCGGCGACGGCCGGGTGCTGGTGCCGCCCGTCGAGTACGACCCGGTCACCGCCGAGGAACTGCGCGAGCTGGCCGAGGTCGCGCCCACCGGCACCGTCACCACCTGGGCCTGGAACCCGGCCCCGCGCCGCGGCCAGCCCCTGGCCACCCCGTTCGCCTGGGTGCTCGTCCGGCTGGACGGCGCCGACACCGCTCTGCTGCACGCCCTGGACGCGCCCGGCCCCGACGCGGTCCGCACCGGGCTGCGCGTCCGGATCCGCTGGGCGGCCCGGCGCACCGGCGCCATCACGGACATCGCCTGCTTCGAACCGTACGACGGGCCCGGTGGTGCTGAAGTCCGGGACCACGACGGCACGTTCGCGGACCCCGTCACCCGCATCACCGCCCCCGCCCGGCTCGACTACACCCACACACCCGGCCGGGCCCAGACCGGCTGGCTGCAGGCCCTCGCCGAGCACCGGACGATCGGCGAACGCTGCCCGGCCTGCCGCAAGGTCCACGTCCCGCCCCGCGGCGCCTGCCCCACCTGCGGCGTGGCCACCGCCGAAGCGGTCGAGGTCGGCCCGCGCGGCACCGTCACCACCTTCTGCGTCGTCGACATCAAGGCCCGCAACCTCGACATCGACGTGCCCTACGTCTACGCCCACATCGCCCTGGACGGCGCCGACCTCGCCCTCCACGGACGCGTCGGCGGCATCCCGTACGACCAGGTGCGGATGGGTCTGCGCGTGGAACCGGTGTGGACCGAGGGCGGCCGCTACCCCGACCACTACCGCCCCACGGGCGAACCCGACGCCGACTACGACAGCTACAAGGACCTGCTATGACGCGACAGGTGGCCGTCGTGGCCTTCGCGCAGACCGACCACCGGCGGCGCACCGGCGAACTGTCCGAAGTCGAGATGCTGATGCCCGTCCTGCACGACGTCCTGGACCGGGTCGGCCTGGCGGCCCGGCAGATCGACTTCACCTGCTCCGGCTCCGCCGACTACCTCGCGGGCCGCGCCTTCTCCTTCACCATGGCCCTCGACGGCGTCGGCGCCTGGCCGCCCATCGCCGAGTCCCACGTCGAGATGGACGGGGCGTGGGCGCTGTACGAGGCGTGGGTCAAGCTCCTCACCGGCCAGGCGGACACCGCGCTGGTGTACGGCTACGGCAAGTCGTCACCCGGTGACCTGCGCGAGGTGCTGACCCGCAGCCTCGACCCGTACTACCTCGCCCCGCTGTGGCCCGACCCGGTCGCGCTCGCCGCCCTCCAGGCCCAGGCGCTCATCGACGCCGGGGAGACCGACGAACCCGCCCTGGCCCGGATCGCCGCCCGCAACCGCGCCGCCGCCGCCGGCAACCCGCACGCGCAACTGGCCGGTGACGTACCCATGGGCGACTACGTCGTACGGCCGCTGCGCACCGGGGACTGCCCGCCCGTGAGCGACGGCGCCGCCGCCGTCGTCCTGGCCGCCGACGACACGGCCCGCGCGCTGTGCGACCGACCCGCCTGGATCCGCGGCATCGACCACCGCATCGAGCCGCACGCCCTGGGGGTACGGGACCTGACCGCGTCCCCCTCGACCCGGCTGGCCGCCGAGCGGGCGGGCGCTTTCGCGGCGCCCGCCGACACCGCCGAGATCCACGCGCCGTTCACCGCGCAGGAGGTGATCCTGCGCCGGGCCCTGCGGCTGGCCGACGAGACCGCGGTCAACCCGTCCGGCGGCGCGCTGGCGGCCAACCCGCTGATGGCCACCGGACTGATCCGGATCGGCGAGGCCGCCTCCCGGATCCACCGCGGCGACGCCCACCGGGCCCTGGCCCACGCCACGTCGGGTCCGTGCCTCCAGCACAACCTGGTGGCGGTACTGGAAGGGGACGAAGGGGTGGGGTCATGAGCAAGGAGCCCGTGGCCGTCGTCGGGATCGGCCAGACCGAGCACCGGGCCGCCCGCGTGGACGTCTCGATCGCGGGCCTCGTCCGCGAGGCCGCCCGGCGCGCCCTGGACGACGCCCAGACGGGATGGGCCGACATCGACGCCGTCGTGATCGGGAAGGCCCCCGACTTCTTCGAGGGCGTGATGACGCCCGAGCTGTATCTGGCCGACGCGCTCGGCGCCGTGGGCAAGCCCATGCTGCGGGTGCACACCGCGGGCTCGGTCGGCGGCTCCACCGCGCTCGTCGCCGCCGACCTGGTCGCCGCCCGCCGCCACCGCACCGTCCTGGCCGTCGCCTTCGAGAAGCAGTCCGAGTCCAATGCCATGTGGGGGCTCTCCCTGCCCGTCCCCTTCCAGCAGCCGCTGCTGGCCGGAGCGGGCGGCTTCTTCGCCCCGCACGTGCGGGCCTACATCCGGCGCACCGGCGCTCCGCCGGGCATCGGCGCCCTCGTGGCCTACAAGGACCGCCGCAACGCCCTGAAGAACCCGTACGCCCACCTGCACGAGAAGGACCTCACCCTGGAGAGGGTGCGGGCGTCCCCGATGCTGTGGGACCCCATCCGCTACTCCGAGACCTGCCCCTCGTCCGACGGCGCGTGCGCGCTGGTCCTCACCGATCGCGCGGGCGCCGCCCGCTCGCCGCACCCGCCCGCGTGGCTGCACGGCGGTGCCATGCGCAGCGAGCCGACGCTCTTCCCGGGCAAGGACTTCGTCTCGCCCAGGGCGGGCCGGGACTGCGCCGCCGCCGTCTACCGGCAGGCGGGCGTCACCGACCCCCGGCGGGAGATCGACGTGGTCGAGATGTACGTGCCGTTCAGCTGGTACGAGCCGATGTGGCTGGAGAACCTCGGCTTCGCCGTCCCCGGCGAGGGCTGGAAGCTCACCGAGTCCGGCGCCACCGCGCTCGACGGCGACCTGCCCGTGAACCCCTCCGGCGGGGTGCTGTCCACCAACCCCATCGGGGCCTCGGGCATGCTGCGCTTCGCCGAGGCCGCGCTCCAGGTGCGCGGCCGGGCGGGCGCGCACCAGGTCGACGGCGCCCGCACCGCCCTCGGCCACGCCTACGGCGGGGGCGCGCAGTTCTTCGCCATGTGGCTGGTCGGCGCGGCCCCGCCCGGCGGGTGACGGGTGGGACTCCCGGTGGCCGTCGGGCCTTATACCACAGCGAAGGCGTCCTCTTCCGTGGCCTGTCCGTCCCCGGGCACGGTCGCTAGGGTGGGCGTCGATGGCAAAACCGGGAGGAGCTACGGACGTGGCCGAAACCACCACCGACCAGCGGCTGGACAGCGGCAAGAAGCCGGAACTCGACCTGACGGACGCGAAATGGCAGTCGAGCAGTCAGGGCAAGGGCGATGTCGAGATCGCCTTCGTGGAGGGCTACATCGCGATGCGCGACGGCCGGAACCCGGACGGCCCGGCCCTGATCTTCACCCCGGCGGAATGGCGTGCGTTCGTCCTCGGCGCGCGTGACGGCGAGTTCGACCTCACCTGAGCACCGTCTGAGCACCACCTGAGTACGGCGCGAGCCGCCCCATACCGCGGGCGGCTCGCGTTTCGTGTGCCAGGCTCGGGGTCCGCGGGCCACCGGCGTCCTGGGGCCCGTGGGCCGCCGGCGTCAGGTCAGCACGACGCAGCCCCTCTCCCGCAGCGCGCCCACCGCCGCGTGGCCGTCGTCGATGTCCATCCAGCGCAGATCCAGTTTCTCCAAGGACGGCAGTCCGGCGATCCAGCGCGGGACGTCGCGCAGCCGGTTGCCGCGCAGATCGACCTGGCGCAGCATGGGCAGCTCGCGCAGTACGTCGGGCACGGCGTCCAAGGCGTTCTCCCGCAGGTCCAGATGGCGCAGCCGCACCAGGTCGGCGGTGCCGGGCGGCAGTCCGGTCAGCCGGTTGCCGCGCAGCCACAGCTCCCGCAGCGAACCGAGCCCTCCGACGGTGTCGGGCAGCTCGGCCAGCGCGTTGTGCTGCGCGCGCAGTTCGACCAGCCCCGCCATCCGGCCCAGCTCGGCGGGGAGCCGGGTGAGCCGGTTCTCGCCGATGTTGAGATAGGCCAGCCGCGTCAGCCGGCCGAGGGCGGGCGGGAGTTCGGTGAGCCGGTTGTCGTGCAGATAGAGATAGCGGGTGAGCGCGGGCAGGTCCCCGATCTCGTCCGGCACGCCGGCCAGGCGGTTGTGGCCCAGGTCGAGGGTGTGCAGGTGCCGCAACCGCCCGACGGCGGCGGGCAGTTCGGTGAGCCCGTTGTCCGCGAGGATCAGCACGCGCAGCCCGCTGTGCCGCCAGACCTCCGGCGGCACACTGCCCAGGCCCGCCTTCCACAGGTTCACGGTCTCCGTCATGGCTGGACTCTACGGCCGCCGGTCCCGCGGCCGCCTCTCGCGGGCGGCGTCCCTACGCGGGACCCGAGGCGGCGGCCCCGACCCCCACGCCCTCCGCCGGGGCGGCGAGTCCACCGAGCGGCGTGAGGCCGGCCCAGGGGCGCTGGCGCCCCTCGCTCACGGCGGCGACGCCCCGCTCGTCGTACCGGGAGGTCTCCAGCGACCAGGTCACGTTGCCGCGCATCACGTGCCGCATCCCGTCGGTGTACAGCGCGGTGTGCCGCAGTAGTTCGCTGGAGGCTCCGGCCTCGGCCAGCACGCCGGGCAGCCGTGCCGCCAGCTCTTCGAAGTACCGGTAGCGGGAGTTCGCCAGCCCGGCGATATGGCGCACCGCTCCCTCCAGGGTGCAGCCTCCGCGCTCCCGCCACAGGATGACGCTGTTGTGCACGTCGCCCGTCGCCAGCTCCTTGTCCAGCGAGACGATGTCGTTGACGAAGATCACGACGTCGTCCGCCGCCGCGCGCATCGCGGCGAGCGGTGCGCTGTCGTGCACCGCGGGTGGCAGGGCGTATCCGTCGAAGCGCTCGTGCAGGTCGAGGCAGGTGTGGACGCCTATGGAGTGCCTCCGCACCGCCAGCAGGGCGGCCAGGGAGCGCGGGGCGGACTCGGCCTTGCCCCGGGCCTCGCGCGTATAGGCGCGTAGATAGTCGACCCAGTTGGCCCGCGTGCGGTCCCGCCAGACCTGTGGCATCCCCGAGTTGAGGCGGTGCCACAGGTCCCGGAAGCTCGCGAGCAGCGGGTCCGCGCCCACGGCGGTCGGCACCGGGCCCGGCGGCTCGTGGGTGATGCGCACGATGTCGTCCACGAGCCGGGACACGGCATCCGGCCGGCAGCCCAGCGCGCCGTCGAACTGGTCGTCGAAGACGAAGACCCAGCCGTTGATGTCGTTGGCCAGGTCGAGTTCGGCACCGGTGGCCTGCGGCCAGAACAGCGCCGACAGCCGGTCCAGGCGCAGCGCGTCGTACTCCGCGGCCGCCGCGCCGTCGGCGAACACGCCGAACCGGCCCAACCAGTCGATGGTGTGGACGCGGGCGGCTTCGCCGTCCGGGCTGACCGCACGCCCGGCAGGGATGTCGAGCAACGCGATCCGCCGCGCGAGTTCCGATCGCCGGGCTCGTGGTCGCACCGTCGTGTCCATCGTTCCCTCACCCCGCCCTCAGTCGCACGGCTGGTCAACGGCAACCGGGCGGACTGTCTGAAAATAAGCCCGGATTTCAACGAAGCCCTATCGTTACGCGATCACGGTGCGATCGAAAGTGTCATTGTCGAATTGGCGTGTGCCAGTGGCTCATGCCAGCCCGATTTCGCCCCCGGGGGTGCTACGGAGCGTCCCGCAGTACTACGCTCAGCGTTACCTGCCGAAAGGGACGGAGCATGATCGAAGGCGTGGACAGTAGGGGCCGAAGGGGCCGGAGATTACTGGAGCGCGAGTCCGAACTCGACGCGGTCGACAGCATATTGGACGACCTGTGCGGAGCCGGGGACGGCCTGGTCGGCACCGGAGGGGTGATCGCCTTCGCGGGCCCGGCGGGCGTCGGCAAGACCGTGCTCCTGGGCGAGCTGCGCCGCGGCGCGCTGGACCGCGCCTGCACCGTGTTGTCCGCGCGCGGCGGCGAACACGAGCAGGGCGTGGCCTTCCACGTCGTACGCCAACTCGTGCAGCCGCTGCTCGCCGCGGCGGCCGAGGAGGAACAACGCGCCATTCTGGGCAGTTGGTACGACATCGTGGCGCCCGCCGTCGGACTGGTGGTCCCCTCGGGCGGCGGCGCGCCCGACCCGCAGGGCGTCCGCGACGGCATCGACTGGCTCGTCACCCGCTTCGCCGTGCAGCAGGCGCCGGTCGTCATCATCCTGGACGACGCGCACTGGGCGGACGCCGAGTCCCTGGACTGGCTCACCGCGTTCGCGCCACGCACCGCCGACCTGCCGCTGCTCCTCGCCACCGGCTACCGCCCCGACGACCTGTCAGCGGACGCCGTGGCCTTCCGCAGGCTCACCGAGCGCCAGGGCTCCCGGCCGCACGTACTGGCCCCGCTGACCCCGCACGCGGTCGGCCGCCTGCTGCGCGACCGGCTCGGCGAGGACGCCGACGAGGCGTTCTGCCGGGAGTGCTGGGCCGTCACCGGCGGCAACCCGTTCGAAGTCACCGAACTGGTCGCCAAGGTCCGCGACGACGACCTCAAACCCCTGTCCGCGAACATCGCCGACCTGCGCGGACTGGTCTCCACGGCCAAGGAGAACGGCCTCAGCGCGCGGATGGAGCGGCTCGGCAGCGAGGCCGTCCGCCTCGCCATGGCCATCGCCGTGCTCGGCGCCGAGGCGACCCCGGCACTGGCCGCCAACATCGCCGCCCTCAGCGCCCAGCGGACCGCCGAGCTCATCGCGGGACTCCACGGCGCCCGGATCCTCGGCCGCGGCGGGCCCGGCCAGGACAGGGTCGAGTTCCTGCACCCGACGATCGCCACCGCCGTGTACCGGTCGATCCCGCCCGCCATGCGCGTCGCGATGCACGGCCAGGCCGCCACCGTCGTCATCGACGCCGGCCGCGGCGCGCTCGCCGCCAGCCGGCACATGCTGGAGATGCACCCCGAGGGCGACACGTGGGTGGTCAGCCAGCTCCGCGAGGCGGCCCGCGACTTCCTGCGCGCCGGCGCCCCGGACGCCGCGCGCCGCTGCCTGGAGCGGGCGCTGCGCGAGCCGCCGAGCCTGGACGACCGGGCCGCCGTGCTGTTCGAACTCGGCTGCTCCGCCGCCCTGACCGAACCCGCGACGACCGTCAACCACCTGCGGGCCGCCCTGGACGAGCCGATCCTGGACCCCGCCCTCCGCGAAGCGGTCACCGTCCGGCTCGCGCAGGCGTACGCGCACAGCGGCCGGATGGCGGAGGCGGAGCGCACCGTCGCCGAAGAGGCCCGGCGGGCCACGAGCACCAGGACCCGACTGCGGATGCAGGTCGAGCAGTTCACCTGGAACGCCTTCCGCGCCGACGAGGAGGACTCACCCGCCCGCTCCCGGCGGCTGGCCCGGCTCGTCGACCGGCTCGGCGGCCGCGGACTGGCGGAACGCTATCTGCTGGGCCTGCGGGCCTTCGACGCCGTGGTGCGCGGCGAGCCCTCCGGCACGGCCCTGCACTACGCCGAAGAGGCCCTCGGCGACGGGCTCAGCTGGACCGAGGACGACTGGGGCTTCGAGGTACCCGTCAGCGTCGCCCTCACCTTCATGTACTGCGACGAGCCCGGACGCGCCGAGGAGCTGTTCAGCGAGGGCATCGCCGCCTGCGAGCGCAAGGGCTGGCGCGGCTCCCACCTCGCCTTCGGGCTCACCCTCCTCGGCTACATCCGCTACCGCCGCGGGCGGCTCGCCGAGGCCGAGGAACTGGTGCGCGAGGGCCTGCGGATCGCCGACCGGGTAGGCACCTCCACGCCCGCCCAGTGGGCGGCGGTCGGCACCCTCGTCCAGACGCTGCTCGCCACCGGCCGAGTGGCCGAGGCCCAGGAGGTGGCCGCCGCCCACGGATACGGCCGGGTCGTCCCCGAAGCCGTGGTGTACCCGGACTCCCAGGCCGTCTACGGCGAACTGCTGCTGGCGGGCAATCTGCACCGCGAGGCACGGCAGCAGCTCACCGCGGCGGGCCGCCGGCTCGACCGGCGCGGGATGCGCAACCCCGCCTGGTGCCCCTGGCAGCTCCACCTCTCCCAGGCCCTCGCGCACACCGAACCCGACCGCGCCATGGAGGTCTCCCGGGAAGCGGTGCGCCGCGCCCGGCAGTTCGGTACCGCGTCCGCCATCGGCCAGGCCCTGCACAGCGCCGCCGCCGTGGCCAAGGGAGCCGAGCGGATCAAGCTCCTCGCGGAGGCCGTCAGCCACCTGGAGCGCTCGCCGTCCGCGTACGACCTCGCGCTGGCCCTGGTCGAGCACGGCGCCGCGCTGCGCCGGCTCGGCCTGCCCCAGGAAGCGGGCGAGCGGCTCTACCGGGGGCTGGAGGGCGCGCTGCACTGCGGCGCCGACACGCTGGTGGCCCGCGCCCGCGACGAGCTGTCCGCCATCGGGCTCCGCCCGATGCAGTTGCGCGCCGCGGAGAGCGGCACCCTCACCCGGCAGGAGCAGGCCGCCGCCGAGCGCGCAGCGGCCGGGGCGCCGGACGTCCGCATCGCGGACGAGCTGGGGATGACGGAGCAGGACGTGGCCCGGCTGCTGTCCAACGTCTACCGCAAGGTCGGCACCAACCGGTCCGGGCTCGCCACACTCATAGAGCCCGGCGCGGGCGGCGGCTGACCGGGCCGCCGACCGGCCGCGCGCGGGAGCCGTTCCGGGCCGTGCCCAGCACGGTCGCGGGCCCGTTCCGCGAGGTGGTTCCGGAGGCCGTCCCCAGGGCGGCCCCGGGCCCGCTCCCCGAGCGGTTCCGGGGCCGTTCCGCCGCGACCGCGCTCCGCCTCCCGAGCGGGCGCGGGCCGCGCTCTGCGGGCGGCTCCCGGCCGCTCCCCGCGCGGCGGCGGGCCCCGCCGGACACGTACCATGTCCCCATGTCGTTCCTCCGCCGCCGCAGCGCTCCCACACCCACCGGCCCGGACTTCGACGTCCTGGCCATGGACCCGGGCGACTGGCCCGGTGATCTCGGGGCCGGGCTGCTGCCCGCGCCGGACGGCAGCTGCCAGGGGGTCTTCCTGCGCTACGACCTGTTCGGCGGGCGCGGACCGGCGATGATCATCGGCAATCTGCCGGCGGGGTCCCCGGTCCGTGAGCTGGCCGAGGGCCAGGTGCCGTTCGAGGTCACGCAGCTGCTCACCGCCCTCGGCAACGAGGAGCCGGTGCAGGTGCTGGACACCGAGGACACCCCGGTGATGCACGAGGACAACCTGCTGATCGTGCGGCGGATCAAGATCTCCGAGAGCCGGGTCTCCTGCGTCCAGTTCGACCGCAGCGACGGCGTGCTCGTGACGATCGCCAGCTGGGACCGGCCGATCACCGACGACCTCTACCGGCTGCTCAAGCCGCTGCCCGCGGAGATGTTCCAGCAGGGCTGACCCGCGTCCGTCCCGGCAGGGCCGACCACGCGCGGCGTCCGCGCCCGGCAAGGCCGACCACGCGCGGCGCCCGCCGGACGCCGCGCGCGTGGCCGGGGCCTCACCCCGCCGAGTGACGCACCGTCACATCGGCGGCCTTCACGAACGCCACCCGATGCCCGAACTGGATCTGGTAGTACGTCTGCGCGCCCCGCACCACCTTGTGTCCGGCGGGGTCGAACGTGGTCGCCCACAGATACTCGCCGCGGGTCGCGAGCCCCAGGGCGTAGCGCTGTCCCGCGAGCAGCTTGTACGGCAGCGGCGAGACCGCCTGCACCGGGACGCCCTCCGGGTAGGCCTCCTTCTCCGGGTACGCGCGCCCGTACACCGGCACCTCGGCCGCCTCCTCCTTCGGCGTCACGACCCACCCCGCGGCGTCCACCGCGGTCGGCTGCCCCGCCGGGTTGCGGAACCACGCCTTCTGCCCCAGGTACCAGATCGCCGTCCAGTCACCGGCGCGCTCCGCGATCGCGTACCGCTGGCCCGTGGAGGCCCGCGCGCCCGTGTCGTTGACGCCGGTGGTCGACGCGCCGCCGTCGGGCCGCAGCCCGATGTCCCGCACCAGCGGCGCCGTGTCGCTCGGCGCGGTGTGCAGCCGCACCGCGCCCGAGCCGTGCGGCGGGCACGCCTCGGCGGGCTTCGCGCAGCCCGTGTACTCAGGCTGGTGCGTGTCGTAGTCGGGGCGGATGGTGACCAGGCCGCCGTGCGGCCCCGCCGTCCGGGTGAACGGCGCGCCCAGCAGCCTGAAGTAGTGCGCCCAGTCCCAGTACGGGCCGGGGTCGGTGTGCATGCCCTTGATCGCCGCGGTCAGGGTGCCCGGGACGGTGTCGTGCCCCAGGATGTGCTGCCGGTCCAGCGGGACGCCGTACTTCCACGCGAGATACCGCACCAGCCGGGCGGAGGTGCGGTACATCGCCTCCGTGTACCAGGCGTCGGGCGCCGCCAGGAACCCCTCGTGCTCCAGGCCCACGGACTTGGCGTTGACGTACCAGTTGCCCGCGTGCCAGCCGATGTCCCTGGTGGCCAGATGCTGGGCGATGTGCCCGTCGGCGGACCGCAGCGAGTAGTGCCACGACACGTACTTCGGGTCCTGCACCAGCTTCAAGGTGGTGTCCCAGGTGGCCTCGGTGTCGTGGATGACGATGTAGTCGATCTTCTGGGACACCGGGCGGCCGCCCTTGTCGTGGTTGCCGTAGTCGCCGTCCCCGAGGTCCTGGTACGGCGCCGGGATCCACTCGCACGCCACGGACCACGGGCACTCGACGCGCTCGTCGCGGGCCTCCCGTCGCAGGCCCAGCGCGCTCAGCTGCCGGGTCCTGGGGGAGAGCGAAGGGGCGGCGTCGAGCACCACCCGCTGGCCCGCCTCGGTGACACGCCGCTCGCCGTCCCGGATCACCTTGAAGACGTCGTCGGCGAAGACCGCCGCGGTGCGGGCGTCCGAGGCCCCGGAATAGTCCGCCACGGCGGCGTACCAGTCGGCGGGATCGGCGCTGAGCGGCAGCCCCAGCCTGCGCTGGGTGGCCGCCAGCAGCGCGGCGCCGCCGCGCACGTTGGCCGCCTCGTCGCCGCGCAGCGCGTCGGCGGCCAGTCCGGTCAGCTCCGCCGCCCGCTCCAGGGTGCGCAGCCGCGCCGGGAGCGCGGCCGACTCGGGCGGTTCCGGCGGCTCGGCTTCGGCGATCCGCGCCCTGCGCGCGGTGTCCCCGCGCGCGTCCTCGGTCCCGTGGCCGTGGTGCGGCGTCTCGGCCAGGGCGGTCCGCACGTCGGTGAGGTGCATCGGACCATAGCCGCCGGTGACGCTCGGCGCGCCCCGGTGCCCGTCCCAGCGGGACTCCAGATACGACACGCCCAGCAGCACGCTCTGCGGGACGTGGTACCGCTCGGCCGCGTCGGCGAAGGCCTGCTGGAGGGCGCCGGACCGCTGCGGGTCCGCCGTGGCGGACGGCGCCGCCGAGAGCAGGGGCAGCAGCAGGGCCGTGGCCGCGACGGCGCCCGCGGCCCGCAGGCCGATCGTGCGGCGGAGGGGTCCGGTACGGGCGCGTGGCTGGGGGGATCCTCGCAATGCAGCCTCCTCGGGGTGAGCCGTGCCAGGCGCCGGGTGGTACGGGCGCCGGACGGTCGGTGCGGGGCCGAACCCACTTAGAGGTAACTGCTGCCGGACGTTCCGTCAATCATGTCCGCGACAAGCGGCGTTGGCGTGTCGGCGCCCGCGCCACCGGTCCGGACCGGTGGCGCTCCTCCGTCGGTCAGCGGGTCCCGACCGCGGCCCGTACCGCACGCCGTGCGAGCGCGCAGTCGTCGTGCAGCCTGCGCAGCAGCAACCGGTGCTCCTCGCCGGCCGCGGCCGCGCCCGGCGTCACCGGAGCGGGGTCGGTCATGGTGCGCTGCACGGCCGTCTCGTACCGGCGGATCTCGCGGGTCAGTACGAGCATCAGGTTCACCAGGAAGGCGTCCCGGGCCGCCGGGCCGTCGGCCTGCGCCAGCCCGCTGATCTCGCGCCGCGCGCCGGGGGCGTCGCCCAGCGCCGTCCACAGCGTCGCCAGGTCGTACCCGGGCAGGTACCAGCCCGCGTGGTCCCAGTCGATCAGCACCGGGCCGGCCGGGGAGAGCAGGATGTTGTTGAGCAGGGCGTCGCCGTGGCAGAACTGGCCGCGGCTCTGCCGCCCGGGCGCGTGCGCCAGCCCGTGCATCAGCTTCTGGAGGTCGCCCATGTCCCGGTCGGTGAGCAGCCCCAGCTCGTGGTAGCGCGTCAGCCGCGCGCCGTAGTCGAGCGGCGCGTCGAACCGGCCGGCCGGCGGGCGCCACTCGTTCACCCGGCGGATGGCGGTGATCGCGGCGCGGATGTCCGCCCGGGGCGGCGGCTCCACCGGATGCCGCTGGGCGGCCGCGACCCGGCCGGGCATCCGCTCGATGATCAGCGTGCAGTTGTCCGGGTCCGCGGCGATCAGCCGGGGCACCCGCACCGGGGGCCGGTGCCGGACGAACGTGCGATATGCCGCTATTTCTCCTTGGAACCGCTCCGCCCACGCCGACGAGTGGTCCAGCAGGCACTTGGCCACCGCGGTGCTGCGCCCGGTGGTGCCCACCAGGAGTACGGTCCGCCCGCTCCGGCGGAGCACCTGGACGGGGTTGAACTCCGGGCAGATCCGGTGCACCGCGGTGATCGCCGTGCGCAGCTGCGCGCCCTGCGGACCGGACAGGTCGAGCCGTCCGCCGAGTGGCTGCGGCGCGAGTGCCGGGGCTCGCCGTGCCCGTCCGCCATGGGTGGGGTCGAGGAAGGGCCCTCCGCCGGGGTGCGGTTGGCGGTACGGCCGGGATGGAGCGGACACGGAGGACGATGCTGCGTACATGGGCAATACAGATCCCTTCGCGTGCCGACGAGTTGCGTGCGTCCCCGGCCCCGGGCCGCGAGGCCGCACCCTGGGGAATGCGGTCCGGCCGCCGGGCCGGGGGGCGCGTTCCTACACCACACCCCGCCGCGGGTGGCGCACCAAATGGCGGGGGGTAGCGAACCCTGGCGAATAGTCGCGTGGCCCGTGACAGGTGGTTAATGTCGAAACCAGCCGAGGAACCTGGGGGCTTGACGTGACGAGGGAACCCAACGCCCGACTTGCGGACCTGTTCGGTCTCGCCGGATGGTCCAAGGGAGAGCTCGCGAGGCTCGTGAACCGGAAAGCGGCAGCCATGGGCTATCCGCAACTGGCGACCGACACCTCCCGGGTCCGGCGCTGGATCGAGACCGGCGAGACGCCGCGCGATCCCGTGCCGAAGGTCTTGGCAACCCTGTTCACCGAGCGTCTCGGTCGTGTTGTGACCACCGAGGACCTCGGTTTCGGGCGACAACGACGCACGGGGAGAAGGAAGTCCGGCGACTCCCTGCCCTGGGCGCCCGATCGTGTGGCCGGGGTCCTCACCGAATTCACGGGAATGGACCTTATGTTCAACCGACGCGGCTTGGTGGGCGCCGGAGCGGCGCTCGCCGCGGGCTCAGTACTCAGCAACGCCATGTACGACTGGCTGCACACCGACCCTGCCCTCGCCACCGACGCTCCCCGCCTGGACACCCCTCTGAACGCCGATCCGGCGGGCTTCGACCCCTATGAGGCGGCGCCCGTCGGCTCCACGGAAGTCGCCGCGCTGGAGCGCTCGGTGGACATCTTCCGCGCCTGGGACGCGTCCCGCGGCGGCGGGCTCCAGCGCAAGGCGGTGGTGGGCCAGCTCAACGAGGTGGGAGGCATGCTCTCCTTCCGCCATCCCGACCATCTGCAACGCAGGCTGTGGGGAGTCGCCGCCGATCTCGCGGTGCTCGCCGGCTGGATGTCGCACGACGTCGGCCTGGAGCCGACGGCGCAGAAGTACTTCCTCATCGCCGCGCACGCCGCCCGGGAGGGCGGGGACCGGCCGCGCGCCAGCGAGGCCCTGTCCCGCGGCGCCCGGCAGATGGTGCACCTCGGCCGGCCCGACGACGCGCTCGACCTGATGAAGTTGGCCAAGTCCGGGGCGGGGGAGGAGACCCTGCCGCGCACCCGCGCCATGTTCGCCACGATCGAGGCCTGGGCGCAGGCGGTCAAGGGCAACGGCCAGGCGGTGCGCCGCACCCTGGGCGAGGCGGAGGAGCTGTTCGTCTCCGACAAAGGGGATGTGCCGCCGCCGAGTTGGATGCAGCTGTTCAACGAAGCGGATCTGCACGGTATGGAGGGGCTGGTCTACCGCACGCTGGCGGAGCACGAGCCCGCCGCGTCCGGGGTCGCGCAGCACCACGCCAAGTTGGCGCTGGAGATGCGCGAAGGCGGCCGGGAGCGCTCGACGATCTTCGATCACATCTCGATCGCGTCCTCGTGCTTCCTCGCCGACGACCCGGAGCAGGCGGACCGGTACGCCCGGATGGCGCTGCTGTCGATCGGGGACAACTCCTCGCACCGCACCTGGGACCGGCTGCGGGAGATGTACCGGCTCACCGGCCAGTACGCCACCAGCGGCAAGATCAAGGAGCTGCGCGAGGAGATCCGGCTGGCGGACCCGAAGGGTCAGGGACAGGGCCACGGCGGGACCGCGACCGTGTGAGCGGAGCGGTCAGTGCGCCCCGGGCGGTCGGTCCGCCGAGTGGTGCGGTCAGTCCGAGAAGACGCGTGCGACCAGGACACACGCGTCGTCCTCGCGCTCCTCGTCACCGAACGCCTCGACCACGGTCCGTACGCACTCCTGGGCGCTGCGCGCGGCGGTGAGCCGTGGCGCGAGCTCCAGCAGCCGCTCGGTGCCCGCGTCCGTGTCCAGGTCGGGGCCGCGCGGTGCGAGGCCGTCGGTGCGCAGCACCAGCAGGTCGCCCGGCTCCAGCCGCTCGACAGCCTGGGTGTACGTCGCACCGGAGGTGGCGCCGAGCAGCACGCCGTCGGGCGACGGCAGCGCGCGCCCCGTCCCGTCGCGGAAGTGCAGCGGGGCGGGGTGTCCGGCCTGCGCCCAGACCAGGGTGCGGGTGTCCGGGGCGTACAGCGCGCAGACCGCACTGCCGAGCGCGGGCTGCGAGGAGCTGTCGAGAAGCTGGTTGAGGTGGCTCATCAGCGCGCCGGGCTCGACCCCGGCCACGGCCATCCCGCGCAGCGCGCCGAGCAGCATCGCCATGCCGGTGGTGGCGGCGACGCCGTGCCCGGTGAGGTCGCCGACGCTCAGCAGCGTCCTGCCGCTGGGCAGGGGCAGCGCGTCGTACCAGTCGCCGCCGATCAGCGCGCTGGTCGCGGAGGGGAGGTAGTGGGCGGCGAGGTCGAGGGCGGCCGTTCCGCCGTGCGGGAGCCGCAGGGAACCGCGCCACGGCGGGAGGACGGCCTCCTGCAGTTCGACCGCCAGCCGGTGCTCGGTCTGCGCGAAGTGCCGATGGCGGCGCAGCGAGTCATGGGTCTCGCGCACCGCGAGCTGACTGCGGCGCAGGTCGCTGACGTCCCGCAGCACCGCCCACAGGGAGGCCGTGCAGCCGTCGTGGTCGAGCACCGGTTCGCCCACCATGTGCACCGTGCGCGTCTCGGCGTCGGCGCGCACGATGCGGAACTCTCCGTCGATCGGTTTGCCGTCGACCAGGCAGCCGGTCACCAGTGAGGTCAGCACCTGCTGGTCGTCGGGGTGGAGCCAGGAGGGGAGCTCGTCCAGGGTCAGGCCGCCCTCGATCGGGTCCCGGCCGAAGATCCGGCACAGCTCGTCGGACCAGTCCGCCTCGTCGGTGAGGAAGTTCCACTCGGCGCTGCCGACCCGGCTGTGCGGCGTGCCGCGCTCCGCGGGCTCGTCCCAGGGGCCGGTCCCCAGCTCCGGCTCGCCGTACTCGCCGGGGAGCCCGTCCCGCAGCTGGCCGAGCTGGACGCCGAGGTCGTCCAGGTGGTGCACCGCCAGATCGCACAGGGCGCGCTGCCAGCGCAGCCGCGAGTCGTCCAGACCCGGGAACTCCGTGGTCGCGGTGTCCCGCCGCACGGCGTTCACGCCGCCGCGCAGCTGCCGGGTCTGCGAGATCAGGGCGTCGACTGTGCCGCGCTCGGGTGGCTGGGCGGCGGGGTGGTCCGCAGAGCGTGGGGACGGCATGAACGTACTCCGATACGGGCGCGGCGCGGCCAGGTCTGGCGGAAGGGCCGGTAAGGACCGGTTACGACTGTTGCACACGCTGCGACATCGCGTAAGGGATTCTGCAATACCCGATACGGTGGTGCTGCTGGCATATGCCACCGGCCTTCCTGAGGCAAGTCGGTACACGACTCGGCGGAGCGAGCCATTCCGGGTAGGCTGCGGCGCTCGGGAACCCGCTGCCCATGCCGTTCATCAGGCATACCACGGCCGGACACCGGCAAGAATGCCGGTCGACGGAAATCCCGTTGCCAGCGAATCACACCGCACCGGATGCTGACCTCATGTTCGATCCAGACATAGCGCCCAGCGGCACCCTGCTCGGCCTCCTGCAGCGAGGCCGCGGCGACGGGACCCTGCACGCCCTCGCCGCGCCGCGGGCCGAGGCGCTCGCGGCCCTGCACCACTGCGTGCTGCGCGACCCCCGCCGCGACTGGCAGGTCGAGAACCGCTCGCTGTACTACGCCCGGCTCTGCCGGGAACTGCGCGCCGACCTCGACGAAATCGAACAGCACCTCTTTCACCCCGACGATCTACTCGACACCGCGGAGGAGCGCACCGGGCTCGCCCTGTCCGTCCTGGGCCATCTCACCTCCTACGGCCGCCACGACGCCCTGCTGCTCCTGCGCCGCTACGCCGCCACCGGCGCGAACTGGGCCTGGGCCCTGGACGAGCTGGCCCTGCGCGACGACGACACCGGCCTGCGCGCCCTCGGCCCCGCCGTGCTCGACCGCTTCCCCCGCACCCCGGAAGGCGACGCGGAACTGGCCGCCGCCGCCCGCGGCGCCTACGAGCCCCGCCCCTGGCGGCTGTGGGCCGACGACCCCGTACACGGGACGCGGGTCCGCGCCGCGCAGGAACGCAGCGCGTTCGACCGCTGGCAGCGACAGCTGCGCCCGTCGGGCCCACGCCCCGGCTGGAGCGTCCACGACGTCCTGCAGTGGGCGCAGGAGGAACACGACGCCAGCCCCGGGGCCCGGCGCTCCGACGCGGCCGCCCGCTGCCTGGCCGCCGTGGCGGGCCCCGAGGACCGCCCCGAACTGCTCGCCGCCGCCGCCTCCGGCCCCGACGCGGCACGCGCCGCCGCGCTGCGCCACCTCGCCGAGACCGGCGACCCCGAAGTCCTCGACCTCATCGAGGCCGCGGCCACCGGCCCCGCCCCCGAACTGGTGACCCAGGCGGCCCTGACCGCGTTCGAGCGCATGCGCAGCATCGCCGCACTGGACCGCGCCCGCCTCTGGGCCCAGCGGCCCGACGCGCTCGGCGATGCCGCCGCCGCGATGCTCGCCTGCCGCGGCGGCCAGTACGACTCCGGCCTGGTCCTCGCCGCACTGCGCAGGACCGTCCGGGGCGAAGGCCCCGACGCCCAGACCCTGTGGGCCCTCGTCGAAGGCGCCGGACGGCTGTCCATCGGCTGCGCGGCCCCCGTCCTTCGGCACATCTACCGCGAGACCTCCTCCTCCCACCTGCGCGGCCTCGCGGCCCACGCCCTCGCCGCCACCGACCCCTCCTTCGCCGCGGGCTTCGCCGTCGAGTGCCTGTGGGACTGCGAGGAGAGCACCCGCGAACTGGCCGCCCGGCAGGCCGCCACCGCCGACTCCCGCGTCATGGACCAGCTCCGCAGACTGGCCGCCGACCCGGCGGAGGAGGCCGAGGTCCAGACGGCGGTACGCAGCCGCTTCGGACCTCCCGGCGGGGGACCGACGACCGCCTGACCCCGGTGCGCGGTTCGGTGCCGCCGGCGTGCGCGGACCGGTGGTCGCGGTGCGCTTGCCGTCTGTGGGCCGGGTGCGCACCGAGGTTCCCCCAGCGGCCGCGCTGGGGAGCCCCAGAGTGGCCCCGGCCCAGCCACTCGGCAGGCGCCCGAGCGGCCACCGGGCCGCAGACGCCGGCGGACGGTCAACCTGCCACCGGGGGTGGCGCCCCACGGAACCTCGCCGGGAGGCGCACCGCGTAGGCCAACGCTCATGGGACGTTCCCCGCCCGGAAAGATGCGCGCTGCCGGGGCTACCCCTGGTGCGCCGACAACAGCGGTATGCGTGTCGCCATAGTGACCGAATCCTTTCCGCCCGACGTCAACGGCGTCGCCCACTGCGCCCTGCAAACCGCCCGGCACCTCCGACGGCGCGGCCACCACCCGCTCGTCATCGCCCCCGCCGGGCCCCAGGACGCCCCCGCGGTCCCCGACACCGAGGACCCCTGCCCCGTCATCCGCATCCCGTCCCTGCCGCTGCCCGGATATCCCCAGGTCCGCGTCGCCCTCCCCAGCCGCCGCCTCGCCTCCGCCCTGACCGAGCACCGCACCGACCTCGTCCACCTCGCCAGCCCCTTCGTCCTCGGTGCCCGCGGAATGACCGCCGCGCTGCGCCTGCGCATCCCCGCGGTCGCCGTCTACCAGACCGATCTCGGCGGCTACGCGCGCACCTATCTCGGCGCGGGGGAGAACGCCGCCTGGCGGCGCATACGGGCCGTGCACACCGCCGCCGACCGCACCCTGGCCCCCTCCACGGCCGCCGCCCGCGATCTCGACGAACACGGTGTGCCGCGCGTACGGCTGTGGCCGCGCGGCGTCGACACCGACCGCTTCCACCCGCTGCGCAGGGACATCGCGCTGCGCCGCACCCTCGCCCCCGCCGGCGAACTCCTCGTCGGCTACGTCGGCAGGCTCGCCCCCGAGAAGAGCGTGCACCTCCTCGCCCCCCTGTGCGCGCTCCCCGGAGTCCGCGTGGTGGTCGTCGGCGACGGCCCCAGCGAACCCGCGCTGCGCGCCGCCCTGCCCGGGGCGCACTTCCTCGGCCGCCGTACCGGCACCGAACTCGCCCGGATCTTCGCCTCACTGGACGTCTTCGCGCACACCGGCGCACAGGAGACGTTCTGCCAGACCGTGCAGGAGGCGCAGGCGTCCGGCGTCCCGGTGGTCGCCCCCGCCGCGGGCGGCCCCCTGGACCTGGTCGAGCACGGCCGTACGGGACTGCTGGTACCGCCCGGCGACGCGGACGCCGTGCGTGACACGATCGCGCTGCTCGCCGCGGACCCGCGTCTTCGCGCACACCTGGCCCACGAGGGGCGGGCCGCCGTGGCGGACCGCACCTGGGCCGCCGTCGGCGACCAGCTCCTCGACCACTACGCCGAGGTGCTGGCGGCCCGTACGGCGGTGGCGGCGTGAACGGCGTACACAGTCCTCAGACGGCACCGGCACCGGTCGCAGCCGTGGCACCGGCGCCGGCACCCGCCTCGGCCTCGGGACCTGCCCCGGCCCCTGCCCCGGCTCCGCTGCGCATCGTCCGGCTCGCCAACTTCGTCACCCCCGCGTCCGGCGGACTCCGTACCGCCCTGCGCGAACTGGGCGCCGGCTACCGGGCCGCCGGCCACGAACCCGTCCTCGTCGTGCCCGGCGAACGGTTCTCGGACACGGACACCGAACAGGGCCGGGTCATCACCGTGCCGGGCCCGCGCGTCCCCGGCACCGGCGGCTACCGGGTCCTCACCGACCGGCGGCGGCTCACCCGGCTGCTGGAGGCGCTCGCGCCCGACCGGCTTGAGGTGTCCGACCGTACGACGCTGCGCTGGACCGGGGAGTGGGCCCGCCGCGCCCGCGTACCGGCCGTGATGGTCTCCCACGAGAGCGCCGACGGCGTGCTGCGCACCTGGGGCGTGCCCGAGGCCGCGGCCCGCCACGTCGCCGACCGGCTCAACCTCCGTACCGCGCACGCCTATTCGCGGGTCCTGTGCACCACCGAGTGGGCGGCCCGCGAGTTCGTACGGATCGGCACGCGCAACCTCGTGCACGCGCCCCTCGGGGTGGACCTCGACTGTTTCCACCCCGCCCGGCACAGCGCGTCGCTGCGCGCCCACCACGCGCCCGACGGCGGCGTCCTGCTCGTCATGTGCTCGCGGCTCTCCCCCGAGAAGCGGCCGGGCCATGCCCTGGACGCGCTCGCCGAACTGCGGCGGCGCGGTGTGCCCGCGACGCTCGTGGTGGCGGGCGACGGTCCGCTGCGCACCCGGCTGGAGAGCCGCGCCCGGGAGGAGGGGCTGCCCGCCGAGTTCCTGGGCCATGTCGCGGACCGGGGTGCGCTCGCCGCTCTTCAGGCCAGCGCGGACCTCGTCCTCGCCCCGGGCCCGGCGGAGACGTTCGGACTGGCGGCGCTGGAGGCGCTGGCCTGCGGTACGCCCGTGGTGGTGAGCGCCCTGTCCGCCCTCCCGGACATCGTCGGCCCGGCGGGCGAGACGGCCGCCGACCAGGGGGACCTCGTGGGGGTACCGCCTGGGGGCACCTCCCAGCGGCCGCGCTGGGGGAGGAGCCTGGGGGAGGTAGCTGGGGGAGGCCCGGCCTTCGCGGACGCGGCAGAGCGACTCCTGGCCCGCCCCGCTTCCGACCGCCGCGCGTCGGCCCGCGCACGAGCCGAACGCTACGGCTGGCCGACGGCCGTCGCCGCGTTTCTGAGCGCGCACGACGCCCCGCCGCTCCGCGATCCGCGATGACCGCCGACCCGGCAACGCCCCACGCTCCACCGCCGCGGCGTGTCGCGCCACCGGTGCTGCGGTTCGTCGCCCTGGGAGACTCCCTCACCGCGGGGTTCGGCGACCCCGTACCCGGTGGTGGCTGGCGGGGCTGGGCCGTGTTGCTGGCGGACGGGCTCGTGGCCCGCCCGGGGCGCGTCGAGTTGGTCAACGTCGCCCTGAGCGGCGCCCTGACCGCCGACGTCGCCGGTTCCCAGCTCACCGCCGCGCGCCGGCTCCGCCCCGGCCTCGCCTCCGTCGTGGCCGGGGCCAACGACACCCTGCGGGCCGCCTTCGACATCCGGCGGGTCGCCGACGCGTTCGACCTGGCCATCGGCACCCTCACCGCCGACGGCGCCGTCGTCCTCACCGCGTGCCTGCCCGACCCCGGCCGGATGCTGGGGCTGCCCGCGCCGCTCGCCCGCCCGCTGCGGCGCCGTATGGAGGCGGTGAACACCGTGGTGCACGTCCTGTCACGGCGGTACGGGGCCGTGCACGTCCATCTCGCGGACCATCCCTGGACCGCGCGGCGGGCCGCGTGGAGCGTGGACCGGCTGCATCCGAGCGAACTCGGACACCGGCTGCTGGCCCGGGAGTTCCACACGGCGCTCGCCGCGCGCGGTCTCGCGACCGGCGATCCGCCCGCGGCGTGTTCCCAAGGGCCGCCGCCCTCGCGCGCGGCCGCCGCCCGGTGGATGGCGACCCGCGGCACCCGCTGGATCGCCGACCGCTGCACCGACCTCCTCCCGGCGCTTCTCGGGTTGGCCGTACGCGAGAGCCGTCACCTACTGCTGGGCACCGACCGCCGCCTGGACCTGCGCGCCCGCAGAGCGACCCGCGCCGCGCTCGCCGACCTGGCGCGGCGGCGACACGCCCGTACCGCCCCGCCCGAGTCCCGCCCCGACAGGCCGGACGCCGCCCCACCCGAGCCCCCCGCGCCGGATCCCACCCCGCCCGAGCCCCGTCCCGACACACAGGTTGCCGCGCCGTCCACGCCCCACACGCCGGATCTCATCCCGCCCCCGTCCCGTCCCGACACGCCGGACGCCGCCCCGCCCGAGCCCCGCCCCGACGCCCCGGGCGCTGCGACAATGACGGGGTGACGACCGGACGCTGGGAATTCTGGATCGACCGTGGCGGCACCTTCACCGACGTCATCGGCAAGCGCCCCGACGGCCGCCTCGTCACCCGCAAAGTGCTCTCGCACCACCCCGAACGCACGCAGGACGCCGCCGTCCACGGCATCCGGCAGACCCTGGGGCTGCGCCCCGGCGAGCCCGTTCCGGCCGAGTCGGTCTCCGTCGTCAAGATGGGCACGACCGTCGCCACCAACGCCCTGCTGGAGCGGACCGGCGAACCCACCGTCCTGGTCGTCACCCAAGGGTTCCGGGACGCCCTGCGCATCGCCTACCAGAACCGCCCACGGCTGTTCGACCGCCGGATCCTGCTGCCCGAGGCGCTGTACGACCGGGTCGTGGAGATCCCGGAGCGGGTCGACGCACACGGCGAGGTCGTGACGCCCCTGGACCTGGACTCCGCCACCGAGGCGCTGCGCGCCGCCCACCGCGACGGGTTCCGCAGCGCCGCCGTCGTCCTGCTGCACGGCTACCGCCACACCGCCCACGAGCGGGCGGTCTGCGCCGTCGCCCGGGACCTCGGCTTCACCCAGGTCAGCTGCTCGCACGAGGTCAGCCCACTGATGAGGCTCGTGCCGCGCGGCGACACCACGGTGGTCGACGCCTACCTCTCGCCGATCCTGCGCCGCTACGTCGACGACGTGGCCGGGGAACTGCGCGGCATCCGGCTGATGTTCATGCAGTCCAACGGCGGGTTGCGCGAGGCCGCCCACTTCCGGGGCAAGGACGCCGTGCTGTCGGGCCCCGCGGGCGGCGTCGTCGGCATGGCGCGGTCCTCCGCCGAAGCCGGATTCGACCGGGTCATCGGCTTCGACATGGGCGGCACCTCCACCGATGTGTCGCACTACGCCGGGGAGTTGGAGCGCGTCTTCGGCACCGAGGTCGCCGGGGTGCGGATGCGCGCCCCCATGATGAACATCCACACGGTCGCCGCGGGCGGCGGCTCCGTCCTCCACTTCGACGGGCGCCGCTACCGCGTCGGCCCGGACTCCGCCGGTGCCGTGCCGGGGCCCGCCTGCTACCGCCGTGGCGGCCCACTGACCGTCACCGACGCCAACCTGATGCTCGGCCGCGTCCAGGCCGCCCGCTTCCCCCGCGTCTTCGGCCCGCACGGCGACCAGCCGCTCGACGCCGAGCTGGTACGGGAGCGCTTCGCCGCCCTCGCCGAGGAGATCACCCGGGCCACCGGCGACCGGCGCGGGCCCGAGGAGGTCGCCCGGGGCTTCCTCGACATCGCCGTGCTCAACATGGCCACCGCCGTCAAGAAGATCTCCGTGCAGCGCGGCCACGACGTCACGCGCTACGCCCTGACCAGCTTCGGCGGCGCGGGCGGCCAGCACGCGTGCGCCGTCGCCGACGTGCTGGGCGTGAACACCGTGCTCGTACCGCCGCTTGCGGGCGTGCTGTCCGCGTACGGCATCGGCGTCGCGGACGCCACCGCCATGCGCGAGCAGGCGGTGGAGACCGAGCTGACCGACGACGCGCTGCCCCGCATCCGCGAGCTGTGCGCGGACCTCGCCGAGCGCACCCGCGCCGAACTCGTCGCCGACGGCGTGCCGCGTGAGTCCATCGGCACCTCGGCCCGCGTCCACCTGCGCTACGCGGGCACCGACGCCGCGATCCCCGTGCCCCTGGACGCCGCCGCCGCGATGCGCGCGGAGTTCGTCCGCGTCCATCGCGCCCGCTACGCCTTCACCATGGACAAACCGCTGGTCGCCGAGGCCGTGTCGGTGGAGGCGACCGGCCCGGCGGGCGGCACCCGCGCGCACCCGGTCAGGTCCCCGGAGACGGCCGCCGCACCGGCGACCGTCCGGATGTTCACCGAGGGCGCCTGGCAGGACACCCGGCTCCACGAACGCGCCGCGCTGCGCCCCGGCGACACCGTCACCGGGCCCGCGATCATCGCCGAGGAGGACGCCACCACCGTCGTCGACCCCGGATGGCGGGCGGCGGTGGGCGACCGCGGCCATCTCCTGCTGACCCGCGTGACGCCCCGGCCGCGCACCGTCGCGGTCGGCACCGACGTCGACCCGGTGCTGCTGGAGGTCTTCAACAGCCTCTTCATGGCCATCGCCGAGCAGATGGGGGTGCGCCTGGAGAACACCGCGCACTCCGTCAACATCAAGGAGCGGCTCGACTTCTCCTGTGCCCTGTTCGACGTGGAAGGCAACCTCATCGCCAACGCCCCGCACATCCCCGTGCACCTCGGCTCGATGGGGGAGTCCATCAAGGAGGTGCTGCGGCGCAGGCGGGGCGACCTGCGGCCGGGCGACGTCTACGCGATCAACGATCCGTACCACGGCGGCACGCACCTGCCCGACGTCACCGTGGTCACCCCGGTCTTCGACGCGGACGGCACGGACCTGCTCTTCCTCGTCGCCTCGCGCGGCCACCACGCCGAGATCGGCGGCATCACCCCGGGCTCCATGCCCGCGTTCAGCCGCACCATCGAGGAGGAGGGCGTCCTCTTCGACAACTGGCTGCTGGTACGGGACGGACAACTGCGCGAGGCGCAGACCCGGGCGCTGCTCACCGCCGGCCCGTACCCCTCCCGCGCCCCCGACGCCAACCTCGCCGACCTGCGCGCCCAGATCGCGGCCAACGAGAAGGGCATCCACGAACTGCGCCGCATGATCGAGCAGTTCGGGCTCGACGTGGTGCGGGCCTACATGCGGCATGTGCGGGACAACGCCGAGGAGTCGGTCCGCCGCACCATCGCCACGCTCCACGACGGCTCGTACCGCTACGAGACCGACAGCGGCGCGGTCATCCAGGTGGCGGTCCGGGTCGACCGCCGGGCCCGGTCGGCGGTGCTGGACTTCACCGGCACCTCCCCGCAGCAGCCCGGTAACGCCAACGCGCCCAGCTCGGTGGTGATGGCCGCCGTGCTGTACGTCTTCCGGACCCTGGTCGCCGAGGACATCCCGCTCAACAGCGGCTGCCTCGAACCGCTCCAGGTCCGCATCCCCGAGGGCTGCATGCTCGCCCCCGGCTACCCGGCGGCCACCGTCGCGGGCAACGTGGAGACCTCGCAGGCGGTCACCGGCGCGCTGTACGCGGCGCTCGGCGTCCAGGCCGAGGGCTCCGGCACCATGAACAACGTCACCTTCGGCAACGACCGCGTGCAGTACTACGAGACCGTGGCCAGCGGCTCCGGCGCCGGCGACGGGTTCGACGGCGCCGACGCCGTACAGACGCACATGACCAACTCCCGGCTCACCGACCCCGAGGTGCTGGAGTGGCGCTACCCGGTACGGGTCGAGAGCTTCGCGGTACGGGAGGGCAGCGGCGGCCGCGGCCGGTGGCGCGGCGGAAACGGCGTCACCCGGCGCATCCGCTTCCTGGAGCCGATGACGCTGGCCCTGCTGACCGGCCACCGGCGGGTCGCGCCGTACGGCATGGCGGGCGGCGAACCCGGCGCCCCCGGCCGCAACCGGCTCGAACGCGCCGACGGCACGGTCGAGGAACTGGCGGGCTGCGACACCGCCGAGGCCGCACCCGGCGACGTCCTGGTCATCCGGACCCCGGGCGGCGGCGGCTACGGAACCCCTGAATGACCGTCAGACGCTCCCTGGACGACCGACAGGCATCCTGAATGACCATCAGACACCCTGAACGACCATCAGGCACGGCCTTCCCCGGTGTCATGCGGAGCGTCACAATGACGGGCGGGGGAAGAGGGGGCGGCCATGCGCGGACCTTGGGCCTGGTGGCGGCGGCGCGGCAGGCGGCGCGGTGGGACCGGCGGTCTCGACCCGGAGCTGCTCGCGGCGGTCCACTCGGCGTACGAACGCGGCACCCCGGTCCCGGAGGCGGCCGCCCGCGCGGCGGCCGAGGCCGGTGACCGGCGCGGCATGACGGTCTACGGAATCGGCCTGGGCAACAGGGGCGAGTACGAAGAGGCCGAGCACTGGCTGAGGTCGGCAATGGCGCTCGGCGACGTGTCCGCGTCGGTGGTGCTCGGCACCCTCCACCTGGACCTCGGCCGCTACGCCGAGGCCGAACGGGTGCTGCGCCCGGCGGCCGACCGCGGCCACTCCGGTGCCCGGCTGGCCCTGCGCGAGGCCCGCGCCCGCCGCAACGGCCACGGGTAGGCCGTACCCGGCGGATCGCGACGCCTGCGGCGCGTCACGTCCGGCGGTGGCGGGGCGGACGGGGCAGGAAGTGGACCGGGGTGCCGGGGAGCGCCTGCGCCGCGGCGTCCAGGTGCGGCTCGGGCACCACCCCGATGACCGGGTAGCCGCCGGTCGTCGGATGGTCGGCGAGGAAGAGCACCGGCCTGCCGTCGGGCGGCACCTGCACCGCGCCGCGCACCATGCCCTCGCTGGGCAGCTCGTCCGCCCGGGCGCGCTCCAGGGCGGGCCCCTCGGTGCGCAGCCCGATCCGGTTGCTCGCCGCCGAGACGCGGTAGCCGCCGGCGGCGAGGGCGCGCGGCGCCGCGGCGGTGAACCAGTCGTGGCGTGGACCGAGGACGAGGGGCAGCACCAGTTCGCGGGGGAAGCCGGTGCGGGCCGTGACCGGATCCGTCGCCGCGGGCGGCCCGTACGGCAGACCGAGCCGCAGCACACGGCCGTCGGCCAGCGGCGCCGGACCGAGGCCGGAGAGGATGTCGGTGGCGCGGCTGCCGAGCTCCGGCTCCACCTCGACCCCGCCGCCGAACGCGACGTAAGCGCGTACCCCATGGGTGGCGGCGCCCACCTCCAGCAGCGACCCGGCGGGTACGCGCACCGGGGCGCCCCAGGCCGCGGGCCGCCCGTCGACGGTGACCGGGCAGGCGGCGCCGGTGACCGCCGCGGTGGCCGCCCGGCGCAGCCGTACGGCGCAGCCGGTGAGGGTCGTCTCCAGCGTGGCGGCCGTCTCGGGATTGCCCACGAGGCGGTTGGCCAGCCGGTGCGCGCCGGGGTCCAGCGCCCCCGAGCGCGGGACGCCGAGATGGGCGTGCCCGGGGCGGCCGAGGTCCTGGACGGTGGTGAGGACGCCCGCCCGTACCACCGCGAAGGCGCTGTCCGTCACGGTGCCGCTCCGGATCCCCGCCCCGCCTCACCCGCCGGGACCGGTACGAAGCGGACCCGGGTGCCGGGTGCGAAGAGCGCCGCCGGATCGCGCGCCGGGTCCCACAGCACCGCGTCCGTGGTGCCGATCAGCTGCCAGCCGCCGGGGGAGGATCGTGGGTAGACGCCGGTGTAGGGGCCGGCCAGGGCGACGGCCCCGGCGGGCACGGCGGTCCTGGGCGTCGCGCGGCGCGGTACGTGGCGGTGCTCGGGCAACCCGGTCAGATAGCCGAAGCCCGGCGCGAACCCGCAGAAGGCGACGCGGAATTCGGTGGCCGCGTGGAGCGCGGCGGCCTCGGTGGGGGAGACGCCCCACAGCGCGGCGACCTCGGCGAGGTCCGGCCCGTCGTACCGTACCCGGACCTCTACGGTGCGGGTCTGGGCGCGGGTGAGCGGCGGTATCCGCCAGTGCTCCAGCTCGGCGGCGAGCCGCGCGGGGTCCGCGACGCCGTCCAGCAGGACGGTGCGGGCCGCGGGCACGATCTCGCGGACGGGCGGCAGCTCGTGCCGGGCCGCGCGGCGCAGGAGTTCGGCGTGCAGGGCCTCGGCGGCCTCGCCGGACTCGGCCTCCAGGAGCAGAGCGTGGTCGCCGACCGGGAGGCCGCGTACCCGGATCGCGGAGGGCTGCGCGATTCCGCCGCGGGTGCCGCCGCCGGTGCCGGTGGCGGTGGCGGCGCTCGTGCCCGTGTCCGTGCCCGCGCTCGTGCCCGTGCCCGTGCCCGTACTCGCACTTGTACCCGTACGGATTCCGGTGTCGGGGTCGGCCGTCACGCGAACGCCTCCACGCGCACGCCCGCGGCATCGAGTCCGGCGCGTACACGGCGGGCGAGTGCGGCGGCGCCTGGCGTGTCGCCGTGCACGCACAGGGACCGTACGCGCAGTTCGAGGCGGCGGCCGTCCACCGAGGCCACCGCGCGGTCCCGGGCGATGCCCAGCGAGCGCTCCAGCACGGCGTCGGGGTCGGTGACCAGGGCCTCCGGTGCGCCGCGCGGCACCAGCGTGCCGGAGGCGGTGTAGGCCCGGTCGGCGAACGCCTCGGCGACCACGGGCAGTCCGGCCGCGTCCGCCGCCGCGTGCAGCCGGGAGCCGGGCAGGCCGAGCACCGGCAGCGGCGCGCCGGCGGCCGCCAGCGTCACGCCCTCGACGACCGCGGCCGCCTGCTCCTCGTCGTGGACGGTCCGGTTGTACAGCGCGCCGTGCGGCTTGACGTACGACACGCGGGAGCCCGCCGCGCGGGCGAACACCTCCAGCGCGCCGATCTGGTAGGCGACTTCGGCGGCCAGTTCGCGCGGCGGGACATCCATGGCGCGCCGTCCGAAGCCGGCCAGATCGCGGTAGGAGACCTGGGCGCCGATGGCCACCCCGCGTTCGGCGGCGGTCTCGCAGACCCGGCGCATCGTGGCGGGGTCGCCACCGTGGTAGCCGCAGGCGACGTTCGCGCTGGTGACCACGGACAGCAGTGCCTCGTCATCGGTCAGCGGCCAACGGCCGAAGCCCTCGCCGAGGTCGGCGTTGAGGTCGATCGTCAGGTCCTGGGCGGTTGCGGTCATGCCCGTCAACGTAGAGATTGTTCAACAATCCGACAAGGGGGATGTTGTCTCGGTCTCGCTTTACGGTTTGACTTCTGCTGCCCTCGCGGAGGGCGCGCGAGGGCGCAAACCGTTATGAAGGCGCGAAGAGCGGGGCAAGGAGAACGGCGTGGCGAACGGGGCCGAGCGGCGGCTCGCCGAGGCGGCGGCGGTGTCGGAGCTGGAGACGGACCGCCCTCTGCTGGGGCGTACCAGCACCGCGGAGCGGGTCGCGGACGTGCTGCGCGACCGCATCGCCGAGGGGTTCTTCCCGCCCGGCACCCGGCTGTCCGAGGACAGCATCAAGGGGGCGCTCGGCGTCTCGCGCAACACCCTGCGCGAGGCGTTTCGGCTGCTCACCCACGAACGGCTGCTGGTGCACGAGCTCAACCGCGGGGTCTTCGTGCGCGTGGTGAGCGTGGCGGACCTGACCGACATCTACCGGGTGCGCACGCTGGTCGAGTGCGCGGCCGTACGGAGCCTGGGGGAGCCGCCCTACCGGCTCGACGCCGTGGAGGCGGCGGTCGCGGCGGGCGAGCGGGCGGCCCGGGAGCGGGAGTGGCAGGACCTGTCCACCGCCAACATCCGCTTCCACCAGGCGGTCGCGGGCCTGGCGGGCAGCCCGCGCACGGACGAGCTGATGCGCGCCGTGCTGGCGGAACTGCGGCTGGTCTTCCACTTCATGGACGACCCGCGCCGTTTCCATGCGCCCTACCTGACCCGCAACCGGCAGATCCTGGAGGCCCTCCAGGCCGGAGACGCGGCCGAGGCCGAGCGGCTGCTCGCCGCGTATCTGGAGGACTCGCGGCGGCAGTTGGCGGGCGCGTACGCGGAGCGCGTCCCCTCGTAGCCGGGGATTCCCAGTCCCGCCCCCCGGGGTCCGCCGCCGTACTGAGGCGACCGCCACCCGCAGAAGCGATCACCGATCAACCTCTTGTCGGATCGTTGAACAATCCCCTAGCCTCCGGGGAAACTTCCTCAACGCCCCCTGCGGGCCCCGCGCGGAAGGCGGACGCATGATCGTTCTCCTCGGCGTGCTCGTGGTCGTCGTCGGCTTCGCCACGAGACGCAACCCCCTCCTGGTGGTGGGCGCGGCGGGCATCGCCACCGGACTCCTCGGCGGCCTGACGCCGCGCGAGGTGCTCGCCGCGTTCGGCGACGGCTTCGCCTCCAGCCGCTCCGTGACGATCTTCGCCATCACCCTGCCCGTCATCGGCCTGCTGGAGCGCCACGGCCTCCAGGAGCAGGCCCGCGGCCTCGTCTCCCGCTTCGCCAAGCTCACCACCGGCCGCTTCCTCACCCTCTACCTGGCGCTGCGTCAGGTCACCGCCGCGCTCGGCCTGATCAGTGTGGGCGGCCCGGCCCAGACCGTGCGTCCGTTGGTCGCCCCCATGGCCGAGGGCGCCGCGGAACGCCGCTTCGGTCCGCTGCCCGACAAGGCGCGCGAGAAGATCCGGTCGTTCTCCGCCAGCGCCGACAACGTCGGACTCTTCTTCGGTGAGGACGTCTTCCTCGCGGTCGGCTCCATCCTGTTGATCACCGGGTTCGTCAACACCACGTACGACACCCATCTGGAGCCGCTGCACCTCGCCCTGTGGGCCATTCCCACCGCCCTGTGCGCGCTCGTCGTGCACGGCTGGCGGCTGCTGCGCCTGGACCGGCAGTTGGAGCGCGACCTGCTCGCCGGAGCTGGAGCCGGAATCGGAGCCGGAGCCGGATCGGGAGCCGGAGCCGGCTCCGGACCGGCCGCCGCGTCCGCGGGGCCGGACGCGCCCGAGGCCCCCAACGCCCCGGAGGCCGTCAAGTGATCAAGGCAGAGTGGTTCTTCTGGCTCGTCGGCGCCGTCTTCCTGGTGATGGCCGCCCAGATGCTCACCGACCGCAGCAACCCCAAACGCCATGGCAGTGCCGCCTTCTGGGGGCTCATCGGCGCGGGCTTCATCTACAGCTCCTGGGTGGTGGAGGACAAGGCCCCGGCCGAGCCGCTCGGCGCCGCGGTCCTCGTCATGGCCTGCCTCGCCGGGTTCGGTCTCACCGGCCGCGGCGAGCCCCGCACCACGACCCGCGAACAGCGCGCGGCGAGCGCCGCCCGTCTGGGCGGCAGGCTCTTCGTTCCCGCCCTCACCATCCCCCTGGTCGCCATGGTCTGCGCGGTCGGCGTCAAGAAGCTGTCCGTCGGCGGCGAACCGGTCCTGCAGAAGGGCAGCGAGACCATCCTGGGGCTCGGCATCGGAGCGGTGGCCGCGCTCGTCGTCGGCATGGTCATGCTGCGTGAGAAGCGCCTGTCCGTCCCCGTCCACGCCGGGCGCTCCATGCTGGAGGCCATGGGCTGGGCGATGCTCCTGCCGCAGATGCTCGCCACGCTCGGCAGCATCTTCTCCGTCGCCGGGGTCGGCACCGAGGTCGGCAAGCTCACCACCAAGGTGCTGCCCGACGGCTCGCTCCACCTCGCCGTCGTCGTCTACTGCGTCGGTATGGCCCTGTTCACCGTGATCATGGGCAACGCGTTCGCCGCCTTCCCGGTGATGACCGCCGCCGTCGGCTGGCCCGTCCTCGTCCAGCACTACGACGGCAGTCCGGCCGCCGTCCTCGCCGTCGGCATGCTCGCCGGGTTCTGCGGCACGCTCGTGACCCCCATGGCCGCCAACTACAACATCGTTCCGGCGGCCCTGCTGGAGCTCAAGGACCAGTACGGGCCGATCAAGGCCCAGCTGCCCACCGCCGTCATCCTGCTCGGCTGCAACATCGCGATCATGTCCGCTTTCGCGTTCTGACAGACACCGCCCCGAGGAGAGCCTGCGTATGACCCGGGTCCTGCTGACCGGATTCGAGCCCTTCGGCGGCGGGGAGACCAACCCGTCCTGGGAGGCCGTCCGCGCCGTCGCCGCGCACCCGCCGCCCGGCCTGAGCTTCACCACCGCCGAGCTGCCCTGCGTCTACGGCGCGGCGCTCCCCGCCCTGACCGCCGCCGTCCAGGACGGCGAACCGGACGTGGTGCTCTGCGTCGGCCAGGCGGGCGGGCGCCCCGACATCACGGTCGAACGCGTCGCCATCAACCTCGACGACGCGCGCATCCCGGACAACGCGGGCGCGCAACCCATGGATGAACCGGTTATACCGGGTGGACCGGCCGCCTACTTCGCCGCGCTTCCGGTCAAGGCGTGCGTGGCCGCCGTACGCGCGGCGGGCGTGCCCGCCTCCGTCTCCCACACCGCCGGGACCTATCTCTGCAACCACGTCTTCTACGGGCTCATGCACCTGATCGCCACCGAGCGGCCGGCGCTGCGCGGGGGCTTCGTCCACGTCCCGTATGCTTCCGCGCAGGTCACCGACCGGTCCGCGCCGTCGCTTCCCGTGGCGGCCGCCGCCGAGGGGCTGCGCGCCATCGCCGCCACCGCGGCCGCCCGTACCGACGACATCCGGGCTGTGGGCGGCGCCACACACTGACGCCGCGGGCGGCGCTCCGATGCCGCGGGGTGCCGGTCCGATGCCGCAGGGGTGCCGGTCCGACGCCGCGGAGGCCGGTCCGAGCCGTGCCGTTTCGTCCGCTGTCAGTGTGACCGCCTACGCTGTGCGACGTGACTTCTGCACCCCCCGGGGCCGCTGCGCCCCAGCTCAACGGGCCTGCCCGCCCCGCCCCGGGCCCGGCCGCCGACGAGGGCCTTGCGCGGCGGCTGCGCGCGCTCGCGTGCACCGCGCCACTGCACGACCTCGACGCGCGCAAGGCCAACCTGGCCGGGGAGTACGGGGTGTACGCGATGGCCGAGGTCGCCCTCGCCGCCATCGACCTGGTCACACTCCACATGGACTTCGACACCGGCGCCGACCACGAGCAGATAGTGGCCAAGCTCCTCCCGCGCATCGCCGCCCAGACCCCGCGGCGGCCCGCCGCCGAGCACGATCGCGTCGCCCGCTGGGTGCTGGAGAACCTGATCAACGTCGGCAGTGTGGACCGCGGCTTCCGCGCCGTCTACGGCACCTTCGACGCCGACGGCGCGTACGTCCGCCGGGACTACGACTTCAAGCTGATCGAGGAGGTGCCGGGCCCGGGCGGCACCGTCTTTCTGCGCACCACCGACGAAGCCGTCAACGTCCTGGTCGGCGCCCTCGACACCGACGTCACCAGCGCCCAGATCGCCGCCGAGGTGAAGCTGGAGGTGCTCATCAGCCGCGGCCGGCTCGCCGACGCCCAGCTCGCGGCCGAGCAGGCCCGGTACCGCACCGTGCAGTACGCGGAGCACCTGCGCAGGACCCTGGAGGCCACCCGGCGCAACGTCCGCGCCGTCGACTGGCTCAACAGCGTCCCCGACATGATCGCCGAGGCGCTCGACCACGTCGCCGACCGCTACCGCCACGAGAACGCGATCCTCACCAACATCCGCAAGGCGCGCGACGAGGCCGAGGACGCGGAGCACAAGCGGCGCGCCGCCGAGCTGGTCGACATCGTCAAGGACTGCATCCGCCGCCACACCCAGCTGCAGTCCCGGCTGCTGGAGGCCGGTCCGCTGTTCCGCGCCGAGCAGGACCGGCAGGCGTTCGCCCCGCCCGCCGCGCGCGCCGGACTCGACCTGTACGGACAGCTCGTCGCCCCGGCCCTGCCGCTCCCGGTCGAACGGGCGATCCGCGTCACCGACGCCTTCTTCACCCACGGCACCGGTCTGCGCACGCCCGTCTCGGTACGGGTCGGGGACCTGGTCGACATGCTGCTGACCCCGCCCGTGGAGCGCGAGCACCTCGGTGCCGAGATGCCCGAGCCGGACCTGGTCGCCACCCCGGACGACAGCCGGTTCAGCGAGGAGCAGCTCGCCGCCGCCATGGAGCTGCTGGACCTGCCGCCCGACGCGCCCCGCAGGCTCTCCGGCCTGCTCGCCGAGGCACGCCGCCGCGACCCCGAACTGCCGTACCTGGTCGCCCTGCTGGCGGTGCACGCCGCCAGCCCGCCGGTCGGCACGGCGTACCGGCAGGGCGAGCAGTCCCTCCTCTTCGCCGTCGACGACGGCGCCGTGCTCGACGACCCGGAGTTCGGCGGCGCGGATCTGATCGTGGGGACGGCGCTGCTGGATTCGGCCGGAATGGCCGCCGACCGCGCGGAGGCGGCGTGATGAGCCTTCGCAAGCGCAGAGCTGTGGGCTCTCGTCCCCACAAACCGGTACGTAAGGTGCAGCCATGATTGAGTACGACGTCGACGACGCCACGCCCCCCGCAGGGGAACCGGAGGCGGGCACTGCGCCCGCCGCCTCCGGCGGCTCCGTCACCCCCGCCGACGCCGCCGACGCGGCCAGGCTCGTCGCCTTCGGGCTCCAGCCCAAGCTGCTGCCCGCCCGCGACGCCGAGTACGCCGAGCTGCTCCGCCGCCACCGCGACGACCCGGCCTTCGCCCGCCTCGCCGACGCGGTCGCCGCCGGGCTCGGCCTGGTCGTGCTGGAGGTGTCCACCCGCGCCGGCATGGCCGTGACCGCCGCCGAAGACTCCGTCTTCGCGGTCCGCATGGGCGACTACGCGCGCCGTGCCGCCTCCGACTCCGCCGACCGCTTCCTGCACGGACTGGCCCACCTGGCGGTCGCCGCCATGGCCTTCCCCCGCCCCGAGGACCTCGCCGACGACGGCTACATCGGCCGGGTCACCGTCAACGGCGTCGACGCCTTCGTCCGGCAGGCCTGCCGCCGCCTGGAGGAGCGCGCCGAAGAGCAAGGGGAGAACACCGACCCGGCCACCGGCGCGCCCGGCCTGGAATCCGCCTGGCGGGTGTACGCGCGGCGCAGCGCCACCGGCGCCACCAAGGACGCCCGCCGGCTGGCCGGCTCCACCACCGGCATCATCGGCAAGGCCGTCGCCTTCCTCGTCGACTCCGGGTTCCTCCAGCGCACCGGCGACGACGCCGGAGGCACGTACCGCACCACCGCCCGCTACCAGCTCCAAGTGCGCGACATGGCGGGCAGCGCGGCCATGTCCGAGCTGCTGGAGCTGGGCGTCGTGCCGGTCGCCGACGGCAGCGCGACCCTGCTCCCGCCCGACGACACCGACGACCTCGACCTGGCCGCCGACGCGGGCCTGCCCTTCCACTCCTGAACCGCGCCGCACGCCCGCCGCGTCTCCGCCCGCCGTATCCCCGCCCCGAGCCCCCGAGCCCCTGAGAACAACGAGAGTCCGCCGCCATGTACGAGCTGTCCCGGGTCCGCCTCTACTCCATCGGGCCGGCCGGTGCGCGCTACGCCGACACCGTGCTGGACCTGCGCGGAGTGGGTGAGCCGGTGCCGAACCCCGCCCCCGCCCAGGCGGAGTTCTTCGAGGAGGAGCCGGTCGGCCCGCCGCGCCGCCCCGCGCCCGCGGGAGTGCTCTTCCTGGAGAACGGCGGCGGCAAGTCCGTCCTGCTGAAGCTGATCTTCTCGGTGATGCTGCCGGGCCACCGCAACACCCTCGGCGGTGCCAGCTCCGGCGTGCTGCGCAAGTTCCTGCTCGCCGACGACTGCGGTCACGTCGCCCTGGAGTGGCAGCACACCGTCACCGGCGAGACCGTCGTCGTCGGCAAGGTCAGCGAGTGGCGCGGCCGCCAGGTCTCCAACGACCCGCGGAAGTTCGCCGAAGCCTGGTACTCCTTCCGGCCCGGCCCCGGACTCAGCCTCGACTCGCTGCCCGTCGCCGAGTCCACCGCCGTGCGCCGCACCGCCGAGGGGGCTTCCGGTGCCCAGGGCAGGCGGCGCACCATGAAGGGCTTCCGCGACGCCCTCACCGAGGCCGGCAAGGCGTATCCGCACCTGGACGTGGTCTGGGTCGAGATCCACGAGCGCTGGAACGAGCACCTCGGCGAACTCGGCCTGGACCCGGAGCTGTTCCGCTACCAGCGCGAGATGAACGCCGACGAGGGCGAGGCGGCGGGCCTGTTCGCCGTCAAGAACGACTCCGACTTCACCGACCTGCTGCTGCGCGCCGTCACCGACACCCGCGACACCGACGGCCTGGCCGACCTGGTCCACGGCTTCGCCCACAAGCTCGGCCGCCGCGCCGAACTCACCGCGGAACGCGACTTCACCGCGGGCTCGCTCGACCTGCTGGGCCGGATCGGCGAGGCCGCCGAGCGGCGCGCCCAGGCCCGCGGCGTGCACGCGGGCGCCGAGCGCCGCACCCGCACGCTCGCCCGCCGGCTGTCCGCCCGGGGCGCAGAGGAGCGCGGCCGCGCCGCCGAACTCGCGCAGGCGGTCGCCGCCGCCGCGCACGCCGTCACCGAGGCCGACGCCGCCCGCGGCCACAGCTCCCTGATCGCCGCAGAACTGGCCTACCGGCACGCCTCGCTGGCGCTCGCCGCGGCCGAGAAGAGCGCGGCCGCACAGCGCCGCGAACTCAACGACGCGCGCACCCTGCACTCCGCCTGGCAGGCCGCCGAGACCGTACTGCGGCACCGGGCCGCCGCCGACCGCTCGGCGCGCGTGGCCGCCGCCATCCGCGAGGCCGAGCGCGACGCCGCCCCCGCCCTCGCCGCCCGCGCCGAGGCCGCCGCCGACCTGGTACGGGCGCTGCACGCGGCCGCGGAGGACGGCGAGCGCGTGGCAGCCGAGGAAGAGGAGCGCTCGGCCGCGCTCCAGCGGGCCGGCGAGACCGCGCACCGCGACGCCACCGCCGCCGCCACCGAGGCGCAGCGCGCCCGCAGCGAGGCCGACCACCTGCGCCAGCGCCTCGCCGAGGTCGAACAGGAGACGGCCGAGGCGGTGCGCGCCGGATGGCTCGACGACTCCGCCCCGGACGCGGACCCCGCCCGCGCCGCCCTCGCCGCCAGCGACGCCGAGAAGACCGCCGTCGCCGCCTGGGACCACGCCCGCGAGACCGCCCGCCAGACCGCGGAGCGCGCCCGCGAGGCGGCGGCCGAGCAGTCCCGCACGGAGCTGGCCGCGGCCCGCGCCGCCGACGCCGCCCAGGCCGCGGAAGCGGCGTACGACGCGGAGCGGCGTGCCGCCGAGGCCCTGGCCGCCGAACCGCGTCTGGCCGAACTCCTGGGCCTGCCCCAGCCGCCCGCCGCCGCGCCGGTCCCGCCCCCGCGCCCGGGCGCCGACCCGCGCCGCCCCCACGCCGCCGAGCCCCCGCGCCCGGGCCGGATCACGGTGCGCGTGGACGAGCTGGACACCGACACGGACGCGGCGACGACCCACGAGCAAGCCCGCACGGCCGTGCCCGCCGACTCCCGCCCCGGCGGTGAGGTCACGGCCCGGATCGAGCGGGACGACGCCACCGGCAGCCCGGCGGCCGGCCGCGAGGCGGAGCCGGTGGCCCCGGGCGAGGCATGCACCGACGACGCCGAAACCCTGGACGCTCCCGGTACCGACACCGGCCCGACCGGCGCCGACCGTGCGGGCGCGGACCTGGTCGCCCCCGACGCCGAGGAGCCGACGGCCCCGGGCGAGGCATGCACCGACACCCCCGACACGCCGGACGCCCCCGGCACCAGCCCCACCGACCAGCCCGGCGGGCACGACCGGACTGAGCCGGAAGGAGCCGTATCCGACGCCGGGCACGGTCGGCCACCCGCCCCCGGCGAGCCGCTCACCGCCGCCGAGCTCGACCGCAACGCCGACGCCCTGCGCGAGCTGCTCGACGACAGCGTCGCCTCCGCCGAGCGCCAGCTGTTCGAGCTCCGTACGGCCGCCGCCGACGACGCCCGCATCCTCGGCGCGCTCGGCGACGGCGGGCTGCTGCCGCCGAGCCCCGACGTGCTGGCCGCGGTGGAGTACCTCGGCGAGCACGGCATCCCCGCGCTGCCCGGCTGGCGGTATCTCGCCCAGGCGGTCGACCCCGCCGACCACGCCGCCGTGCTCGCCGCCCGCCCCGAACTCGTCGACGGCGTCGTCATCACCGACCCCGGCACGCACGCCCGCGCCCGCGAGGTGCTGGGCGCGGCGTCGCTGCTGCCGCGTTCCGCAGTCGCCGTGGGCACCGCCGTCGCGCTGCTCGCGCCGCCGCCCGCCGCCGGAGCGGAGGACGGCGCGGTGTTCCTCGTGCCGCCGAACCCGGCGATGCACGACGAGCGCGCCGCCGACGACGAGCGGCAGGCGCTGCGGGAGCGCGCCGCCGCTCGCGACGAGGACATCCGGCGGCTCGCCGCGCGGCTCGCCGGGGACCGGACGCTGGCCGCCCGGCTGTCCGCCTGGCGGCAGGGCTGCCCGCCCGGCCGGCTCGCCGAACTGGCCCGCGCGGCACAGGAGTCCCGTACGGCCGCGAACGCCGCCGAGCACGAGCGCGCCGAGTCCCGGACCGCCCGCGCCGAGGTGGACGAGACCGCCGCGGAGGCGGCGCGGGTCCGCGACGAGCGGCAGGAGGCCGCGCAGCGGGCCCGCCGCGCCGCCGACGCGCTCGCCGGGCTCGCGTTCCGGCTGCGCGAGCGCGCGGCCTGGCAGACCCGGCTGCGCGAACTCGCCGACGAGGCCGCCGAATCCGAGGAGCGCGCCGGAACGTGCGTGGACCGCGCCCGGGCCGCCGACGAGGACCGGCGCGCCGCACAGCGCGCCGCCGACGACGCCCACCGCACCGCCCGCGCCCTGCGCGCCGAGCGCGCCGAGATCGCGGGCGCGCCCGACGACGTGACCGGCGAGGCCCCGCCGTCCGGGACCTCCCTGCCCGCCCTGCGCGAGGCGTACCGCGCGGCCTCGCAGGTGTACGAGAAGGTCGGCGTCGGCGCCGACCTGCGCGCCGAACAGGCCCGCGCCGAAAGCGACGAGAGCGCCGCCCTGGCCTCACTGGACCGGCTCACCAACAAGGTCCGCACCCGCGCCGCGCAGCTTCTGGAAGGCACCGACGGCGCCGACGGGCCCTCCCGGCAGGCCGCCGCGGCACGCGCCGAGTCGCTGGTGCAGATGCTGGAGACCCGCGCCTCGGCGGCCAGCGAGCAGCTCGGCCGGCTGCGCGGCGAGGCCGAACGCCTGGCCCCCGCCGACGGCGAGGCGCACACCGGCCTGCCCGACGAGCTGGTCCCGGTCGACGCGGACCAGGCCAAGGAGCGACTGCGCACCGCCAACGCCGAACTCGCCTCCCGTACGGACGCGCTGGAGACCGCCCGTACCGCCCACGGCGAGCTGCTGCGCGCCCACCGCGCGGCCGAGGACGCCGCGGGCGGCTTCGACGAGCTCGCCGCCATGCTCCGCGATCTGCTCCGCGACCAGCACGACGGCCAGGGCACCGATGGCGCCGAGGAGCCCGAGGCGTACCGCGGCGACCTCGCCGAGGCCCGCCAGGCGGCCGCCGAGGCCCGCCGGTCCCTGCGCGGCTGCGCGGGCGACCTGTCAGCGGCCGAGGCGGCGGTCCGGGAAGCGAGCGACGTCCTCGTACGGCACGCCAACTCAACCCGCTACGAGCAGGTCCGCACCCCCGCCCGCCAGCAGATCCGCGAACTGCCCGCCGCCGCCCTGCCCGACCACGCCGCCGCCTGGGCCGATGCGTTCGCCCCCCGGCTGCGGGTGCTCACCGACGAACTGGCACAGCTGGAACGCAACCGCGACAGCATCGTGGACCGGCTGCGCGGACTGGTCGAGTCGTGCCTGGCGACCCTGCGCTCCGCGCAGCGGCTGTCCCGGCTGCCCGAGGGACTCGGCGAGTGGTCGGGGCAGGAGTTCCTGCGCATCCGCTTCGAGGACCCCGACCAGGCGACGCTGGCCGAGCGGCTCGGCGAGGTCATCGACGAGGCGACCCGGTCGGCCGTGCGGAAGAACTCCGACCTGCGCCGCGACGGCATGTCGCTGCTCCTGCGCGGCGTGCACGCGGCACTCCAGCCGCGCGGCGTGGCGGTGGAGATCCTCAAGCCCGACGCCGTGCTGCGCGCCGAGCGGGTGCCGGTCGGCCAGATGGGCGACGTGTTCTCCGGCGGCCAGCTGCTGACCGCGGCCATCGCGCTGTACTGCACCATGGCGGCGCTGCGGAGCAACGACCGGGGCCGGGACAAGCAGCGGCACGCGGGCACCCTGTTCCTGGACAACCCCATCGGCCGCGCCAACGCCACGTATCTGCTGGAGCTCCAGCGCGCCGTCGCCGACGCGCTGGGCGTCCAGCTGCTGTACACCACAGGGCTGTTCGACACCACGGCACTCGCGGAGTTCCCGCTGGTCATCCGGCTGCGCAACGACGCGGACCTGCGCGCAGGACTGAAGTACATCAGCGTTGAGGAGCACCTGCGGCCCGGTCTGCCGCAGCAGGCCGAGGGAGCCGGCGCCGAACAGGTGCACGGCCAGATCACGGCGACCCGGATGTTCCGCCGCCCGGACGCCGACGACCCGGAGAGCGGCCCGGGCCCCCGCTGAGCGCGAGGGGACCGGGCTGCCCCGGTCCCCTCACACGCCCGACGGCTCCCGCGCGTCTCTTCACCCGCCCGACAGCAGCCGCGGTGCCCCTCACACGCCCGACAGCCGCTGCGGGCGGCGTGATCGGCGTACTTGACGCGAGACGCTGCTCGGTGCGGACACCACTCCGTGGCGCTGCTTCCACACCTGCCGCGTCACCCACACATCGAGCACCCCCCACGTCGCCGCCACCGTGCCCGCCACACTGCTCAGCACCATGGGAAAGGCGAGCCACGAGCCCGCCAGCGTGCACAGCACCGCGATCATCGCCTGCACCAGGGTCACCGCGACGATCAGCACGGCCCGGACCGCCGCCGTACGCACCGGATCAGGCATCCTGTACCGCCGGGCCGGCTCCTCGACCCACAACGGCCGGACCCGGGCCGCGGGCGTGCCGCCCCGCCCCCCGTCCGGGATGTCGCGATCCTTGCCCACGAAGTCCTCACCCCTTTCTCCGCCTCCCCCCGCCCGCCCCTTGTGAAAGCGGGACATGGGCACTATTCCCCCCAGTCTCCCCTGTCAGGGCACGATCGGCCGGAGCGGATGGTTCCCACCGGGGAGAGCAATTCCGGCCATACATTCGACCGCTGTCACGCCATGTCATCGGCAGGTAGCGGACAGCGGGCGGGGGGCAAGTCGGGGAATCCACGGACAGATGGTGATCACGATCGCCGCGAGGACGCCGTCAGCAACCGGACAGCTCTTCGAGACGGCGAACTCACGGTAGTAGGCTCGCGCCGCTTGTTGTCGGAACTGCACCCCGGACACGCGGGGTTGACGTTGGGGAGGCCATGCGCTTTCGCGGGAAGTCCATCCGCCGGAAGATCGTGGCGCTGTTGCTGGTGCCGCTCGTCTCGCTGACGGCGATCTGGGCGTTCGCGACAGTGATCACCGGTCGTGAGGCGATGCAGCTGCTGGATGCCGCGGACATCGTGGACGAGGTCGGCTACCCGGTCGAGGACGCCGTCCACGCGATCCAGAAGGAGCGCCGCCAGGCACTGATCTTCCTCGCCGACCCGCGCCGGACCGACGCGCTCACCGTGCTGCGCGCCCGGCAGCAGGACACCGACCGGGTCATCGAGAAGCTGCGCGCCAACGCGGGCGACTCGGACACCCGCGACAAGATGTCCTCCGAGTCCAAGGCCCAGTTGGGCGCGATCCTGGAGTCCGCGGACGGACTGGAGAACGTGCGCCGCAGCATCGAGGAGCGCAAGTACACCAGCGACCGGACGTTCGTCGCCTACAACAAGCTCGTCGACCTCTGCTACATCCTCCGCAGCTCCCTGCACTCGGTGCCCAACGCGGAACTCGACAAGCAGGCCCGCGCCCTGGTCGCGATGGTCCGCGCCCGCGAAGCCCTCTCCCGCGAGGACGCCATCTACTCCGCGGCGCTCACCGCGGGCACCATCACCCCGGCCCAGCTGCGGTTGATGTCCGACCTCATCGCCGAGCGCAGCCTGCTCTACGCCACCAACGTGCCGGTGCTGCCGGCCTCCGAGCAGAAGGTCTTCCAGCGGTACCGGCTCAAGAGCGCGGCCCCCGAGGCGCTGCGCATCGCCGAGGACCGGATCCAGCGGGCCGGCCCGTCGGGCGCCCTCCAGGCCATGAGCCAGCAGAGCTGGGAGCGCACCGCCAAGGCGGTCCTCGACGACTACGACCGGCTCAACAGCGAGGCGATGGACCGCTACCAGGACCGCGTCGAGCCCGAGGCCGAGAACGTGCTGCTCCAGGCCGGCATCGCGGGCATCCTCGGCTTCGTCGCTCTGGCCGCCTCCATCTTCGTCTCCTTCCGGATCGGCCGGACCCTCATCCGCGACCTGTCCCAGCTCCGCAAGGACGCCCAGGAGGTCGCCACCGTCCGGCTGCCCAGCGTCATGCGCCGCCTCGCGGCGGGCGAACAGGTCGACGTGGAGACCGAGGCGCCCCGCCTGAAGTACAGCCCCGACGAGATGGGCCAGGTCGGCCAGGCCCTCAACACCGTGCAGCGCGCCGCGGTCGAGGCCGCCGTCAAGCAGGCCGAACTGCGGCACGGCGTCTCCGAGGTCTTCGTCAACCTCGCCCGCCGCAGCCAGGTGCTGCTGCACCGCCAGCTCACGCTGCTGGACGAGATGGAGCGGCGCACCGAGGACACTGACGAGCTCGCCGACCTCTTCCGGCTGGACCACATGACCACCCGCATGCGGCGGCACGCCGAGGGCCTGGTCATCCTCTCCGGCGCCGCCCCCTCCCGGCAGTGGCGCAAGCCGATCCCGCTCATGGACGTGGTCCGCGCGGCCGTCGCCGAGGTCGAGGACTACGAGCGGATCGAGGTCCGGCGGCTGCCGCGGCTGGCGGTGGGCGGCCCCGCGGTCGCCGACCTCACCCACCTGATCGCCGAACTTCTGGAGAACGCCACCGTCTTCTCCCCGCCGCACACCGCCGTACAGGTACTCGGCGAGCGGGTCGCCAACGGCTTCACCCTGGAGGTCCACGACCGCGGCCTGGGCATGGCGCCCGACGCGCTGCTGGAGGCGAACCTGCGGCTCGCCGAGACCCCCGACTTCGAGCTGTCCGACACCGACCGGCTCGGCCTGTTCGTCGTCAGCCGCCTCGCCCAGCGCCAGGGCGTACGGGTCTCCCTCCAGCCCTCCCCGTACGGCGGGACGACCGCGGTCGTGCTCATCCCCGCCAAGCTGCTCACCGAGGACGGCGAACCGGACCAGGACGGCCCCGGGGCCGGCCAGGAGGAGCCGCACGCGGCCGGCCGGAGCGGCGGGCTGGAGACCGCCGGCGAGATCCCCGCGCTCTTCCCCGACCACGCGGCGCGCAACTCCTCCCTGCTGGGCGGCCAGGCCGAAGCGGAGGAGCGGACAGCGCCCAGCTGGTCGCAGGACGGGATCGCCCCGTGGCCGCAGGACCGGTTCCCCGCGCGGCCGCAGGACGGGTTCGACGAGGACGACGAGGAAGAGGGCAGCCTCTTCCGCGGCCGTGGCCTGCCGTCCGTACCGCCCGCCCCCGCCTCTCACATGAGGCCGGTGCCGCCCGTGCAGTCGGCTCCGCCCGTAAGGCCGGTGCCGCCGGTCGAGCCGGTGCCGCCGGTTCCCGAACAGCACCAGCAGGTCCCCGACCGGCCACTGCCCACCCGCACGTCCGGCCCGGCGCCGCTGCCCCGCCGGGTGCCGCCGGTGCTCGTCTCCGACAACGGCCGCCCGGTGCCGGGCGCCCGCCGCGGCCCCGCCCCCTCGCGGATCGAGGAACCGCGCGCCGACGAGCCGTACGCCCAGGACGCCTACGCCCAGGACGCGTATGCCCAGGACGTGTACGACCAGGACGCGTACGACCGGGAACAGCGCGTCGAGACGCCGCGGTTCGAGGAGCCCGGGGGCTGGGACCCGCACGCCGGGCAGCCCGTCCCGCCGCCCGCGGGCCCGGTGCCGCACCAGGGCTGGGAGCCCCGTCAGGCCGCGCAGCAGCCGTCCGCTCCCACGTGGAACCCCGAGCCCGCAGCGCCGCCGGCCCCTCTGGAGCCCACCATGCCCTCGCAAGGAGCCACCCCGCCCGGGCTGCCGCGGCGGGTGCGGCAGGCCAGCCTCGCCCCGCAGTTGAAGAACGACCCCGGCCCATGGGCCGAGGCGGAACGGTACCCTGCCGAGACCGATGATCCCGAACGCGATGCCGAACAGGCGCGGGCCACCATGGCCTCGCTCCAACGGGGCTGGCAGCGCGGCCGGCGTCACACCGGCGCCGAATTCGGGCATCAGGCTTAAGTCAGCACCTGGAACGAACTACGAGGGGGACGGTCGATGACCGCACCGCACGCCGCAGCACGCCACAACCCGAACTCGGGCGAGTTGAACTGGCTGCTCGACGAACTGGTCGGGCGCGTGGGCAGCATCCGCAAGGCACTGGTGCTGTCCGGAGACGGCCTGCCCACCGGCGGCTCGCGCGACCTGTCCCGCGAGGACGGGGAGCACCTTGCCGCCGTGGCGTCCGGTTTCCACAGCCTCGCCAAGGGCGTGGGACGCCACTTCGACGTCGGACGGGTCCGGCAGACCATCGTCGAACTCGACGACGCCTTCCTGTTCGTCACGGCCGCCGGCGACGGCAGCTGCCTGGCCGTGCTCGCCGACGCCGACTCCGACGTCGGCCAGGTCGCCTACGAGATGACGCTGCTGGTCAAGCGCGTGGGCGTGCATCTGGGCAGCGCGCCGCGCTCCGGCGGGTGACGGGGGGTGACATGACGCTGGACGCGGAGGGCTGGTTCGACGACGCGGCAGGGCCGGTGGTCCGGCCGTACGCCATGACCCGCGGCCGTACCCGCAGCGCCGCGGAGGGCAAACTCGACCTCATCGCGGTCGTGGTGGCGGACCGCGTGGAGAGACGGTCGGCGCCGGACCAGACGTTGTCGCCGGAGCACATCGAGATCGTCGAGCGCAGCACGGACACCCCGCTGTCCGTCGCCGAGCTGGCCGCCGAGTTAGACCTGCCGATCGGCGTGATCCGGGTGCTCATCGGCGACCTGCTGCACGCGGCACTCATCCGAGTGTCCCGGCCCGTACCTCCGGCGGAACTGCCGGACGAGAGGATTCTGCGCGAGGTGATCAATGGTCTACGGGCACTCTGACGGCGGCCGCCCCCAGGTCGTCGACCCGGTGACGCTGAAGATCCTTGTGGCGGGCGGCTTCGGCGCGGGCAAGACCACTCTGGTCGGCGCCGTCAGCGAGATCAAGCCGCTGCGCACCGAGGAACTGCTCACGGAGGCGGGCCGCCCGGTCGACGACCTGGCCGGTGTGGAGGGCAAGCGCACCACGACGGTCGCCATGGACTTCGGGCGCATCACGCTCCGCGAGGACCTGGTGCTGTACCTGTTCGGCACCCCCGGACAGGACCGGTTTTGGTTCCTGTGGGACGAGCTGTCCACGGGCGCGCTGGGCGCTGTCGTCCTGGCCGACACCCGCCGCCTCCAGGACTGCTTCGCCGCCGTCGACTACTTCGAGCGGCGCGGCATCGCGTTCACGGTCGCCGTCAACTGCTTCGACCGCGCTCCCCGCTACCCGGAGGAGACGGTGCGCGACGCCCTCGACCTCGACCCGGGCACGCCCGTCGTCCTGTGCGACGCGCGGCAGCGGGAGTCGGTCAAGGAAGTGCTCATATCGGTCGTCGAGCACGCCATGATGGTGTCCGCCACGAAGCGCTGACGAAGGCGGCGCACCGCGCCGTCGCGGGAGGGGACGGGGCGCGGGCGCCGCGTGCGTCAGGCCCCGTCCTCCTGCCAGCCGAAGGACCGCTCCACCGCGCGGCGCCAGTTGGTGTACTCCCGCTCCCGCGCCCCGGCGGGCATCGTCGGCGCCCACTCGGCGTCCCGTCGCCAGTGGGTCCGCAGCTCGTCCAGGTCCTGCCACACACCGGTGGCCAGCCCCGCCGCGTACGCCGCGCCCAGACAGGTGGTCTCAGCCACCACCGGCCGGATCACGGGCACCCCCAGCACATCCGCCTGATGCTGCATCAGCAGCCCGTTGGCGGTCATGCCGCCGTCGACCTTCAGCGTCGTGATCCGTACCCCCGAGTCCTGGTACATCGCGTCGACCACCTCACGGGTCTGCCAGCTGGTCGCCTCCAGCACGGCGCGGGCCAGATGCGCCTTGGTGACGTACCGGGTCAGCCCGGTGACCACCCCGCGCGCGTCGGACCGCCAGTACGGCGCGAACAGCCCGGAGAAGGCGGGGACGATGTACGCGCCGCCGTTGTCCGCCACGCTCGCCGCCAGCGGCTCGATCTCCTCGGCGGAACGGATGATGCCGAGCTGGTCGCGGAACCACTGCACCAGCGCGCCGGTGATCGCGATCGACCCCTCCAGGCAGTAGACGGGCGCCTCGCCGCCCAGCCGGTAACCCACCGTGGTCAGCAGCCCGTTCGTGGACGGCACCGGCCGGTCACCGGTGTTCAGCAGCAGGAAGCTGCCGGTGCCGTAGGTGTTCTTCGCCTCGCCGACGCCGTAGCAGGTCTGGCCGAAGACGGCGGCCTGCTGGTCGCCGAGCGCGGCGGCCACGGGGACGCCCGCGAGCTGCCCGACCGCCGTGCCGTACACCTCGGCGGAGGAGCGGATCTCCGGCAGGACCGCCTCGGGCAGGTCCAAGGCGGACAGGATGCCCGGGTCCCACTGGAGGGTCGCCAGGTTCATCAGCAGGGTGCGCGAGGCGTTGGTGACGTCGGTGACGTGCACCCCGCCGTCCGTACCGCCGGTCAGGTTCCAGATCAGCCAGGAGTCGATGGTGCCGAACGCGATCTCACCCCGCTCGGCGCGGCGCCGCAGCCCCGGCACCCGGTCCAGCAGCCAGGCGGCCTTCGGCCCCGAGAAGTAGCTGGCGAGCGGCAGCCCGGTGGCGTCGCGGAACCGGTCCTGCCCGTGCTCGCCGCCCAGTTCCAGGCAGAGCCCGGAGGTACGGGTGTCCTGCCAGACGATGGCGTTGTGCACCGGCTCGCCGGTCGACCGGTCCCACAGGACGGTGGTCTCCCGCTGGTTGGTGATGCCCAGCGCGCCCAACTGCTCGGCCCGCAGCCCCGCCGCGGCGAGCGCGCCGGCCACCACGGCCTGGACCGTGGACCAGATCTCGCGGGCGTCGTGCTCCACCCAGCCCGGCTGCGGGAAGATCTGGCGGTGCTCGCGCTGGTCGACGGCGACGATCCCGCCACCGGAGTCGAAGACGATGCAGCGGCTGGACGTGGTGCCCTGATCGATGGCGGCGACGTAGCGGTCCGTCATGACGGCTCCCGATTCAGAAGGCGGCTGCCAGTGTTCTCCGGTGATGACGGAGCGTCAAGAAGCCGGGTACGGCTGCGGCTGGTGGCTGCCGCTGCGGCGTACGCCCCCTGGCGCGGTTGCGCCCCGCACGCCGCCCGGCCTCGGCCCGGGCGCCTTCCCCGGCCCCGGCGCCCGCTCCGGGCCCGGCACCCCGCCACCTGCCCCCGGTGCCCGTTCCATGCTCGCGCCGCGCCGTACCTCCTGGAACGCCGCGCCCGGGCGCGACAGCACCCAGCTCGCCCCGCGCAGCGACTTGGCGGTCTTCTTCAGCGGCGCGAGGCACGCGGCGGCCTGCCGGTGGTCGGTGACGCTGCCCGCCGGGCAGACCACGGTGGCCAGCGACAGCGTGACCGGCAGCCCGCCCGCCGACCAGGCGGTGTCCAGCACCGCGGCGGCGATGGGCTCCGGCCCGTCCGGCCCGTCCGGGTCGGTGAGCACCAGGAAGTCGTCGCCGCCGATGTGGCCGATCCGGGCGGCCCGGCCGCCGGCGGCGTCGGCCAGGGCGCGGCCCACCGAACGGATCAGCTCGTCGCCCGCCGCGAACCCGGCGCCGTCGTTGACCTGCTTGAAGCCGTCCACGTCCAGCCAGCTCAGCGCGAAGGCCCGGCCGATGGCGATCCGCCGGTCCACCTCCGCGTTGACGGTGTCGGAACCGGGCAGCCGGGTCAGCGGATTGAGCCGCGCCGCCTCCTCCACCCGGTTCTCCGCCAGCGCTCGCACGATGTCGGCCAGGTGCACCACGCCCACGCAGCGGCCCGCTCCGTCCACCACCGCCACGTCGTCTCCGGTACGGGACCGTTCGTCGGCCGCGACCACATCCAGGACCTCCCACGCCGTGGCGTCGAGCGGCACCGTGCGGGGGCAGTCGGCCAGCTTCACGGCGGGCCGGTCCGCGTACAGGGCGTGCCCGTAACGCCCGGACAGCGACAGCAGGAAGCGGTCCCGGTGCACGGCCCGCCGAGGGACGCCGCCGCTGTCCACCAGCAGCACGCTGGAGATGCCGGGCGATCCGGTGAGCAGCGTCCGGACGCGCTCGGCCGACGCGGACAGCGGCAGCAGCGCGGCGGGCTGCACGAACTGCGCGATCCGCGGCTCGCGCGGGCCGGTCGCCGGGTGCGGCGCGGCGGCGGCCGCCGGCCGGAAGACGGCCGCCGCCGGGCGGCGGGCCGGGGGCGCGAAGAGGTTGCCCTGCGCGAGCTGCGCGCCCGCGCCGCGCGCCGCGGCGCACTGCCGCTCGGTCTCCACGCCCTCGGCGGCCAGCAGTGCGCCGAAGCCGTCGCACAGGTGCCGCAGCGCGGCGACGGCGGCTCGGCTGCCTGAGTCCTGCGGCAGCCCGGCGACGACCGTGGCGTCCAGTTTGACCAGGTCGGGGGCGAGCCGCGTGAGCAGCCGCAGCGGAAGGTCGCCGTCACCGACCCCGTCGACGCAGATCCGGTAGCCCTGACGGCGCAGCTCCGAGACGCCCGCCACCAGGGTGCGGTGCGGGACGTCGCCGAACGGCGGGCCCACATCCAGGGTGATCTCCCACGGGCGACGCCCGGTCTCCGCGACCGCCCGGCCCAGGGGCGGCAGTCCCGGTAGCGCGGCGACGGTGGCGGCGAAGACGTTCACATGCAAGGGCAGCAGTGCCTCGTGCCGTGCGGCCGCGCGCACCGCGAGACCGGCCAGTTCGGCGTCGGTGCGCGGGTCCCGGCGGGCCTCCGCGAGCACATCGCCGGTCTCGGGGCGGGCGAGTATCTCCAGCGCGGTGACCGAGGCGGTGGTGAGGTTCACGACGGGCTGGTACGCGAAGCGGAGATCGTCCGTCCAGGAGGGCACGGCAGCAGGATGGCGGGCGAGCGAGGCCAACGGCGCGTGGTTCACTCGGAGTTCATGAGCCCTTTCGGAGCGTACGGACTTCTCCTCAAGCGTGCGGCCGCTTTCCGGAGCGGAGCGGCATGGGGTTCGCGCCCCCGCCGGTGACGTGAGGGAGGGCGGCGTGGGGTTCCCCGCGCCTGTCGGTGACGTGGGGGAGGGCCGCGTGAGGTTCCCCGCGCCCGCAGGCGACGCACGGCAGAGCGGCGTCAGATCACCGCGACCACCGACGACCCGTGGCCGAACAGCCCCTGGTTCGCGGTGATCCCGGCCCGCGCCCCGGGCACCTGACGGTCTCCCGCCTGCCCGCGCAGCTGCCAGGTCAGCTCGCAGACCTGGGCGATGGCCTGTGCCGGGACCGCCTCCCCGAAGGACGCCAGCCCGCCGCTGGGGTTGACCGGCAGCCGCCCGCCGAGCGCCGTCGCGCCCTCCCGCAGCAGTTTCGCGCCGTCCCCTGCGGCGCACAGCCCCAGGTCCTCGTACCACTGGAGCTCCAGTGCGGTGGACAGGTCGTACACCTCCGCGAGCGACAGGTCCCCGGGGCCGAGCCCGGCCTCCTCGTACGCGGCGTGCGCGACGGACGGCCGGAATCCTCTCGTGGGCGGGGGCGTGCCCGCGGCCGAGTCCGTGGCGATGTCCGGCAGATCCAGGTCGGTGCGCGGATAGCGCGGGGTGACGGTGGACACGGCGCGGATCCGGACCGGGCGCGGATGGCCGTGCCGCCGCGCGAAGTCCATGCCGGACAGCACCAGGGCGGCACCGCCGTCGGAGGTGGCGCAGATGTCCAGCAGCCGCAGGGGATCGGCGACGACGGGGGAGGCGGCGACCTCCCCGGCGGTCACCCGCCGCCGGTAGCGGGCCCGCGGATTGACCGCGCCCGCCGCCGCGTTCTTCACCTTGACCTGGGCGAAGTCCTCGGGCGTGTCGCCGTGTTCGGCCATCCGGCGGCGGGCGTAGAGCGCGAAGTAGGCGGGGTTGGTGGCGCCCAGCAGCCGGAACCGCAGCCAGTCCGGATCGTCGGGCCGGTCGCCGCCCGCGGGTGCGAAGAAGCCCTTGGGCGCCGCGTCCGCGCCGACCACGAGCACCACCTCCGCCAGGCCGGCCAGGATCTGCGCGCGGGCGCTGGCGATGGCGTGTGCGCCGGAGGCGCACGCCGCGTACACGGTGCTCATCCGCGCGCCCTGCCACCCCAGCGCACGGGCGAAGGCGGAGCCCGCAACGTGTCCCGGGTACCCGCCGCGTACGGTCCCGGCGCCGACCACCGATCCGATACGGGACCAGGGGAGACCGGCGTCGGCGAGGGCGGCGCGCGCGGCGATGGCCCCGTACGCGGTGAACGGGCGTCCCCACTTGCCCCACGGATGCATCCCGGCGCCCAGCACCGCCACGTCGCCGGTCACGGAGTCCGCTCCGATACGGGCCGGCACGTCGCCGGTCATCGTGCCCGCCCCGGTACGGGCCGCCAGTACCAGGTCGTCCAGACGTGTCCGGCGTCCTCGTTCAGCACTCCCGGCACCGCCCGTACCGTCATGCCCACGGCGAGGTCCGCCACGGTCAGACCGGGCTCGCCCTGCCCGAGCACCATCATCCGCTCGGCCGCCAGCTCCACCGCGATCAGGGTGTGCGGCCGCCACTCCCGGTCGTCGTCCCACACGTACGGCGCGGGCGGCCGGTAGCGCCCGTCGGTGTACGACCACACCCGGCCGCACCGGGAGAGCGGCACCTCGTCGAGTTCGGCGCCGCCGCAGCCCGGATCGCGGCAGAACGCGTCCTCGCGCGGGAAGAAGACCGCTGAGCAGGCGCGGCACCGCGTGCCCAGCAGCCGGAAGTCCTCCCCCTCCCCGCTGAACCAGCCGGACACCACCGGCGTACGCACGCGCGACATGGCCCCTCCCCGCCTCGATGAATCTGACGGAACGTCAGAAGTGTACGGAGGTGGCCCCCCGCGCGGAACCCGGCCGCTGACGGCGGCCGGACAGCGACCGCCGCGAGACCGGGAAGTCGAAGTACGCGTCCGGGAACGGCTCCGGCTTGTACGTGTAGTGCCACCACTCCTCGGCCAGGTTGACGAAGCCCACCCGCTCCAGCGTGTCCTTCAGCAGCAGCCGGTTCGCCCGTTGCGCACCCTGGATCCGCGGATCGAGCGTGTGGGAGAGGGTGTCGAAGCAGTCGAACCCGGTGCCCATGTCCACGGAGTTGTCCGGGAACCGCTCCGCCTGCGGCGCGTAGCACGGCACGAGCGGCTCGCCCGGCACGTACGGCCGGGTCGGAACGGCGGGCAACCGCATGATCGTCAGATCCGCCGTACTGCCCCGGCTATGCCCCGACTTCTCGGCGATATAGCCGTCCAGAAACAGCCTCGACTTGTCGACATGCGGATAGAACTCTCCCTTCATCGCCTGGTCGTCGAGATCCTCGGCCCAGGCGACGAAGTCATCGACCGCGCGCTGCGGCCGGTAGCAGTCGTACACCTTGAGCGAGTAGCCAAGCCGCAGCAGCCGACGCTGCGCCGTACGCAGCGCCTCGGCGGCCGGACGCGTCAGGATGCACATCGGCCGGCGGTAGCCGTCGATCCGATGGCCGGTGAAGTTGTGCGGGGTGACGTAACGGATCTCCTGAAGGATCGTCGGATCCACATCGCTGAGGGCCACGAACTCCTTCGGGGCCTTCGGCTCCGGGCCTGGGTCCGCTGGTACGGGTTCCGGCTTCGCCGGTGCGCGTACCGGCTTCGCCTGCGCCGGGGCGGGCGAGGCGAGGGCGGTCACGGCGGCCAGGGACAGGATGAGCGCGCGCAGAGCGGCGGCAGGTCTTGGCATGCTCCCTCCAGATACCAGCCGCACGCCGCGTGGACAAGAACCGGGGGCGCGCGGCCACGGCGCGGCCGAACGGCTGGCTGCGAGGAGCCGCGGCCATGGCGCGGTCCTGGTCAGGGCGCGGCCCCGGCCGCGGGCGCCGCGCGGCCCCGGGCGTGGCGCGGTGCGGCCACGATCCCGGGCGCGGTGCGGCGCGGTCACGGTCCCGAGCGTGGCGCGGTGCGGTCACGGCCCCGGGCGCGGCGCGGCCACGCCCCCGGGTTCGGCGCGCGGCCGCGGTCCCGGCTGCCTAACAGCCCCGCGTCCGCACCGGATACCCCACCTCGGCCGCCCCGTCCCGCTCCACCACCACCTCGCCGTTGCGCCACCGCGTGGTGAACCGCACCGCCGACGGCTGCTCCCACCCGTCTCCCGCGTCCTCGATCAGCAGCCCGCCACCGGTACGCCCCGGCGCGGGCGCCCACACCTCAAGCTCCACCCCGCCGTCCGCACCCGCCACCGGGATCACCGAACCCGCCCGCGCCAGCACCGGGATCCGCGACCACGGCGCCGCTGGCCGCGCCCAGCCCGGCCCCTCGTACGCCCTGCCGGTCGCCGTGTCGTACCAGCGTCCGCGCGGCAGCCGGACCCGCCGTTCCCGCGCGCCCTCCTCCACCACCGGCGCCACCAGCAGCGAATCCCCCAGCAGAAACGCGTCCTCGCAGTCCCGCAACGCCCGGTCCTGCGGCTGCCGCCACCACACCGGCCGCACATACGGGGCACCCGTACGCCGCGCCACCTCCGCCAACGTCACGAAATACGGCATCAGCCGCTGCCGCCCGCGCAGTGCCGCCGCCGCGTGCTCCAGCACCTCCGGGCCGAACTCCCACGGCTCCCTGCGCCCCGCCCAGATCGCCGAATGGGTACGGAACAGCGGCAGGTACGAGGCCAGTTGGAACCAGCGCAGGAACAGCTCGGGCGACGGGCTGCCGGTGAAGCCCCCCACATCGGGGCCCGAGTACGGCACCCCGCACAGCCCCAGGCCCAGCACCAGCGCCAACGAGGTCCGCAGCCCCGGCCAGCCGGTGGCCACGTCGCCGGACCAGGTGCCCCCGTACCGCTGCATCCCCGCCCACCCCGAGCGCGAGAACAGGAACGGCCGCTCCTCGGGCCGCGCCGCGCGCAGCCCCTCGTACCCGGCGCGCGCCATGGCCAGCGCGTACACGTTGTGCGCCTCGCGGTGGTCCCCGCCGCGGCCCTCCAGATCGTGCCGGGCCGAGCGCGGCAGCGTCGGATCGCCGAAGGCCGCGAAGGACACCGGCTCGTTCATGTCGTGCCACATCCCGGAGAAGCCCTGCGCCAGCCGCTCCTCGTACAGTCCGGCCCACCACTCGCGCGCCCGCGGATCGGTGAAGTCCGGAAAGACCGCCTCACCCGGCCACACGACGCCGCGCACCGTCCGGCCCCGGGCGTCGCGGACGAACGCGCCCGCCGCCACCCCGCTGTCGTACACCGGATCCCCCGGCTCGGCCTTCACCGCGGGATCCACGATCGACACCAGCCGCACCCCGTCGGCGCGCAGTTGGGCCGCGAGCCCCGGCAGGTCGGGGAACCGCCGGGTATCGACGGAGAAGACCCGGTGGCCGCGGTAGTGGTCGATGTCCAGATGCAGCGCGGACAGCGGCAGGCCCCGGTCCCGGTAGCCCGCCACCACCCGCCGCACCTCCTGCTCGTCACCGAAGCCCCAGCGCGCGTGCTGGTACCCCAGCGCCCAGCTCGGCGGCACCGCGGGCGCGCCGGTCAGCGCCGTCCAGCCGTGCAGCACCCGCGCCGGGGTGCCCACGATCACCCAGTAGCGCAGCGGGCCCCCCTCCATCCGCAGCACGCAGGAGCCGGGCCGGTCGTGCCCCGAACCGTTGCCCTCCTCACCCGCCCGCAGCGTGACCGTGCCGTCCCAGGAGTTGTCGTGGAAGATCAGGTGGGTTCCCGCGTCCGCCACCACCAGCTGCACCGGCATGGTCAGGTACAGCGGATCGTCCCCGGGCTCGAAACTGCCGCCGGGATCGGTGTTCCACAGCCGGTACGCGCCGTCCCGCAGCCGCGGCCCCGCCGACCGGCCGCCCAGCCCGAAGACCGCGGCGTCCGCGGCCACTTCGGACCGCTGGACCCAGGGAACGGCTGAATCCGGCGCGGCGGCACCCGGCGCGCGGCCCACCCGCCGGGGAATGCCGGCGGCCTGCGAGGGGACACCGTCGCCCCGCGCCGTCGAACCGCCGCCCCCGAGGCCGCCGCTGTCCCTGTCCCGGCCGCCGCCCTCTCCAGCGCCGTCCCCGCCCCGGCGCCCGCCCCCGTTCCCCGCATTGCCCCCGCTCGCCGCTGCGCCACCACCCCCTGCCCGGCCACCCCCTGCTCCGCCCCCCGCCGGGGCGTCGCCGTTCGACGGTGCCCCGCCTGCCGCTCCCACCGCCACCCCGTCCGGCCCCACCCCGTCCGCCGGTTCCCACCAGCGCGGTGGCAGGTCCCGGCGGAGCACCACCCCGCCCGGTGTCCGAATCTCGACCGCGCCCAGCCGGGACACCGCGACGGTCACCCGCTCCGACACCACCCGCCAGCCGCCGTCGGTGTCCGGCTCCAGCACCGCCCGCTCGTCCGCCTCCAACGCCGGTCCCGGCCCGGCCAGCCCGTACGACGGCTCGGGACCGGCCCCGTCCCAGCCGCAGAACACCGCACCCGACTTCGTCACCCGCACCCGAAGGGACGACCGCGCGAATCGCACCACCCCGCCGCCCGGCTGGGGATCGGCGTCCCGCGCGGCGCCCGGCGTCCGGGCGCGCTCCGGCCCCCGCCGCGGCAGCCCGAGCGCGTCCGTACGCCGCCGTCGCCACGCCGCCCGCACCGACCGCAGCCCCTGCGCCGTACCGACCACCTTCACCGACCGCACCAGGTCACGCGCATTCATGCTGATCAGCCTGCCATCGCGGACCCGCGCACAGCGCCGCGTTCAACTGTCGTTCACCCGCTGTCCGCACACATCACGCCACCCTCCCGCGCGGAGCGGCCGCCCTGGTGCGGGAGACGATCACATGGCATCGTCTCGCTGGACCGCGTCACCACACCACCAGCACGTGGACGCGGTGACGCACACGACGCGTACAGCCCGGGAGCCGATGATGACGACCGCACCGCAGCCCGCGACCCCGCCTGAGCCCTTGTGGCGCCCCGGCGAGGACCGAGTCGCAGGCGCCCAGATCACCCGCTTCCAGCAGTGGGCGGCACAGCGGTACGGCGCGCCCGGCCCGGTCCCCGGTGACCCTGCCGCCGGCTACGCGGCCCTGCACCGGTGGTCCGTCGAGGAACTGGAGCGCTTCTGGCAGGCGGTGACCGACTGGTTCGACGTCCGCTTCTCCACCCCGTACGAGACAGTCCTCGCCGACTCCGCGATGCCCGGCGCCACCTGGTTCCCCGGCGCCCGGCTGAACTACGCCGAACACGCGCTGCGCGCCGGTACGGACCCCGCCCGCGCCTCGGAGCCCGCCCTGCTCGCCGTGGACGAGAGCCAGGAGCCGCGCCCGGTCAGCTGGGCCGGGCTGCGCCACCAGGTCGGCTCCCTGGCCGCGGCCCTGCGCCGCCTCGGGGTACGGCCCGGCGACCGCGTCAGCGGCTATCTGCCCAACGTCCCGCAGGCCGCCGTGGCCTTCCTGGCCACCGCCGCGGTGGGCGCGGTGTGGACCTCCTGCGCCCCCGACTTCGGCGCCCGCAGCGTCCTGGACCGCTTCCAGCAGGTCGAACCCGTCGTCCTGTTCACCGTCGACGGCTACCGCTACGGCGGGAAGGAGCACGACCGCACCGAGACCGTCGCCGAGCTCCGCCGCGAACTGCCGACGCTGCGCGCCGTCGTCCACATCCCGCTGCTGGGCACGCCCGCTCCGGAGGGCACGCTGGAGTGGGACGCGCTCACCGCCGACCCGGTCGAACCGGACTTCGAGCAGGTCTCCTTCGACCACCCGCTGTGGGTGCTGTACTCCTCCGGTACGACCGGCCTGCCCAAGGCCATCGTGCAGGGGCACGGCGGCATCCTCGTGGAGCACCTCAAGCAGCTCGGCCTGCACTCCGACCTCGGCCCCGGCGACCGGTTCTTCTGGTACACCTCCACCGGCTGGATGATGTGGAACTTCCTCGTCTCCGGCCTCCTGGTGGGCGCCACGGTCGTGCTGTACGACGGCAGCCCCGGTCACCCCGACACGGCCGCCCAGTGGCGGATCGCCGAACGCACCGGCGCCAAGCTCTTCGGCACCTCCGCCGCGTACGTCATGGCCTGCCGCAAGGCGGACATCCACCCCGGCCGCGACTTCGACCTGTCCACGATCCGCTGTGTGGCCACCACCGGGTCCCCGCTGCCGCCCGACGGGTTCCGCTGGATCCACGACGAGGTCGCCGAGGACATGTGGATCGCCTCCGTCAGCGGCGGCACGGACGTGTGCAGCTGCTTCGCGGGCGCGGTGCCCACCCTGCCCGTCTACATCGGCGAACTCCAGGCCCCCGGCCTCGGCACCGACCTCCAGGCGTGGGACCCGCAGGGCAAGCCGCTGACCGACGAGGTCGGCGAGCTGGTGGTCAACCGCCCCATGCCGTCGATGCCGGTCCGCTTCTGGAACGACCCGGATGGCAGCCGCTACCGCGACAGTTACTTCGACATGTACCCGGGCGTCTGGCGGCACGGCGACTGGATCACCATCACCTCGCGCGGCAGCGTCGTCATCCACGGGCGCTCCGACTCCACCCTCAACCGGCAGGGCGTCCGGATGGGCTCCGCCGACATCTACGAGGCCGTCGAGCGCCTCCCGGAGATCCGCGAGACCCTCGTCCTGGGCGTGGAGCAGCCCGATGGCGGCTACTGGATGCCGCTCTTCGTCCACCTCGCCGAGGGCGCCACGCTCGATGACGCGCTGCGCGACCGGATCAAGCGGACCATCCGCGAGCAGCTGTCGCCGCGGCACGTCCCCGATGAGGTCATCGAGGTGCCGGGCGTCCCGCACACCCTCACGGGCAAGCGGCTGGAGGTGCCGGTGAAGCGGATGATGCAGGGCACCGCGCTGGAGAAGGCCGTCAACCCCGGCTCCGTGGACAACGCCGGACTGCTGGCCTTCTACGAGCGCATCGCCCGCGAACGGATGCCGCGGAACCCGTCCACGGGAGCCTGAGGACCGGAGCCTGAAGCGATGGGCCCGGGGGCCTGCCCCGGGCCCATCGCCTACCGCGCCTGTCCGCTGTCCGCGCTTGTCCGCTGTCCGTGCCTGTCCGGGTGCGCCCGGCCTGCTCGGGCGTGCCCCGTACGGCCAGCGCCTTGCCCTCCGGCCTTACCCCCCGTACGTCACCTGGGACTCACCCAGCACCGCGGCGAAGTCCGCCGCCAGCCGCGCCGCGTCCGCCGGCGTCAACCCCGCCGTGGTGATCCGCACCCCGGGCGCGGCGGCGAGCCGGAACCGCGCCCCGGCCGCGACCCACCAGCCGTGCGTCCGGAGCCCGTTGACCACGGCCGCCTCGTCGCGCACCGGCACCCACACGTTCAACCCGCTCGCCCCGTGTGCCGCGATGCCCCGCGCGGCCAACTCCCCGATCAGCGCCGTACGGCGCTCCGCGTAAGCCGTACGCGCCCGTCCCACCAGCTCCTGTGTCGCGGGGTCCGCCATCAGCCGGGTCACGGTCTCCTGGAGTACATGGCTGACCCAGCCGGAGGTGAGGAGCAGCCGCCCGTCGTGCCGCGCCAGCGTCGTCGGGTCACAGGCGAGCGCGGCCCACCGCAGGTCCGTACCCAGGTACTTGGTCACCGTGCGCACCTGGGCCCAGCGTGCCGGGCCGCCCGCCGTGAGCGTTCGCAGCGGGGCCCCGGCGATGTCCGCGGCGTGGTCGTTCTCGACCACCAGCACCTCCGGCGCCTCGGCGAGCACCTCCAGCAGCGCGTCACGGCGCCCGGCGGAGAAGCAGCCGCCGTACGGATTCTGCGACCGCGGACTGCAGATGACGGCACGCGCCCCCGCCCGCAGCGCCGCCCGCAGCGCCTCCGGACGGATGCCCTCGTCGTCCACGGCCACCGGCACGCTGCGCAGCCCCAGCGCCGGGACGAGGTCCAGCAGATGGTGGTACCCCGGGTCCTCCATCGCCACAGCGTCGCCCGGCCGCAGCTCGACCGACAGCAGCCGCGCGACGCAGTCGAGCGCGCTGTGCGCGAACGTGATGTGCCCGCTCGGCACACCGTCCGCCTCGTACCAGCCGCGGGTCAGCTCCTCCAGATGCGGCAGCCGGGGCGTCGAACGGTGCGAGCGGGCACCGGGGGAGAGCCGGGCGGGCGGCAGCAGCGCGGGTAGGAACGCCGGATCGGGATGGCCGCCCGCCAGGTCGCGGACGCCCTCGGGCACGGTCGGCGGGCGCCGGGAGGCCACGGCCGGAGCCGACGCGACGACGGTCCCGCCCCGGCCGCGCGTGACCACGATGCCGCGCCGCCGCAACTCCTTGTACGTGGTCGCGACGGTGCCGGGGCTGACCCCGAGCCGCTCGGCGAGCCGGCGGACCGGGGGCAGCGCGGCGCCCGGCGCCAGCGCCCCGCCCGCGACGCCGCGCTCGATGGACGCGGCAATCCCCTTGGCGTCGGCACCCGTGATCTCATATTGTGTCGCCACAGAACAGATTATGTATTGATACAAACAGCGCTGTCAAGCCGTCATGCTGTCAAGCCGTCATAGGGGGACTCAGGTGAGCGGGCCACGCAGCCTCACCGCACTTCTCGACCGCATCCCGGGAGGAACGGGCGGCCGCCGCATGCTGGCCGTCACCTTCGTCGACAGAGTCGGCTCCGGCCTGGCGGAGGTGACCGCCGTCCTCTACTTCACCTACGTCGTCGGACTCGGTACCGCGCAGATCGGCGTGCTGCTCGGCGTCTCCGGCGCCATCGGCATCGCGGGCCCGCCGCTGGCCGGAGTCATCGCCGACCGGGTCCCCTTGCGCCCGCTGCTGGTGACCGTCCAAGCCGGCCGCGCCGTCGCCGCGTTCGCCCTCCTCACCACCACCGACCTCCGCCTCCTGCTGGTCGTCAACGCGGTCGCCAGCCTCGGCAACCGGGCCTCCTCCGTCCTCACCAAGCTCTACGCGGCCCGAGTGGCCGGCCCGGACCGCACCCGCTACCAGGCCGTCAACCGCACGGTCTCCAACAGCGGCTGGGCGGTCGGCGGCCTGGTGGCGGCCGCGGTGCTGACCGCCGGCACCACCGCCGTCTACCGCTGGCTGCTGATCGGCGACGCGCTCTCCTTCGTCGCGGCCGCGCTGCTCACCCTCCGCTGCACCGAACCCGCGGCGCCGAGCCGCGTCGTGGCCCAGGGACCCCGCCCGACGGGACCGGCCACGGCCGATCGCGCTACGGCCTCCGGCACGGAGGCGGACGGCACGGATGCGGACGGCACCGGGAAGCCCGCCGCGGTGACGCCCTGGCGCGACCGCCGCTACCTCCTCTACACCGCCACCGAGGCCGCCCTCTTCCTCGACGACTCCGTCCTCAAGATCGGACTGCCGCTGTGGCTCATCACGGCCACCAGCGCCCCGCACGGACTCGCACCCCTCCTCCTCGTCCTCAACAACGTGCTCGTCGTGCTCTGCCAAGTCCCCTTCGCCCGCTTCGGCGCCACCCCCGGCAAGGCCCGCAGAGCGCTGCTGCCGCTCGCCGCGGTCCTCCTCGGCGCAGGCGCCGCGCTCGCCGCGTCCGCCGCCGGCCCCCCGTGGTTCGCCACCGCCGCCCTGCTGCTGGCCGCGACCGCCTTCACCGTCGCCGAGATGCTGCACGCCGCCGTCTCCTGGGAACTGTCCGTCGCCCTCGCCCCTCCTCAGGCACAGGGTGCCTACCTGGGCGTACACGGCCTCGCCCAGGCGGTCCAGCGCAGCGCCGGGCCGCTCGCCGTCACCGGCGCGATGGCCGCGGGACCGCTCGGCTGGCTCGGCCTGGGCGCGGCCCTCGCCGCGATGTGCGGTGCCCAGCGCCACCTGGTACGAGACGCCGACGACACGGCGTTGTCAGTGGCGCCGGTTACGGTGAGTGAGCACTGATCGTCCACGCACGATCGTCCACGCACCGAGGGGGATGCATGGCGCACACCAGGAACGGCCACGCGGGCAAGGGCGGCACGCGACGCGCCCACACGAGCAGGGGCCGACGGAAGAACGACTCTCCGCGGCGGGGAACCTCACGGCAGGGCACCACGAGGACGGGTCCCGCGCGGACGGGCCCTCCGCGGGACGGCAGCCCACCACGACGCGAAGCCCGGCGGACCCTCCGGCGCGCCCTGCGCCGCGAAGCGCCCAGCACGGTCGCGGTGCTGGCCGACGAGCACGACTTCGCGGCCATGCGGCACTACACATCGTTCGCTTTCGACGACCACACCGAGTATCTGCGGCAGGTGGAGGGCCTGCTGCGGAACCTGGTGGCGCGGCAGGTGCACACCACGGTCGCCCTCTTCGACCCCGCCGAGTACGCGAGGTTCTGCTCGGACACCCGCCTCGACCCCGACACGGCCGACAGCCGCACTCGGTACGTCGCCCAGGTCGCGGCCGTCGGCGCCACCATCACCTATGAGGGCCAGTCCGTCGCCGACCTCGTCCCGCAGCTCCTCGACGCGGTGGAGCAACAGCTGACCTGGGAGTCCGCCACGACCGTGCTGGCCCGCGCCGGGGACCGCCCCGACTGCGGCTCCCAGATCGGCCGGGTCGCCTTCAAACGCGCCTCGACCCTGATCCGGCGGCTGCTGGAGACGGCAGGCACCGGCACCCACCATCTGGTCTGCAGCGTCCCCGTCGACGGCGGATCGCTCACCGCCGCCCTCAACGCCGAGGTGCCGGAGACCGGACGGCCACGGCTGATCGAGACCGAGGCCCTGGTGTTCACCACCGTGCTGGCCGCGGGCATCGCCACCCAGAGCCCCGGCGGCCTGGTCCTGCGCACGACCGTTCGCGGCACGCCCGACACGGTCCGCGGCTGGACCTTTCAGGACGGCTGGCCCCAGCCGCTCACCGAAGCCGAGGTCTTCGCGGCCTACTGCACCGATGTCCGCACCGGCGAGCCCATCCCGCCCGAGCACGGCGTCGAGTACCGCGCGGGATTCCCGCTGCCCCAGCCCGAGGAGGAGCGATGACCGGCTGACACAGCGAAGGGGTGTCCCCGCAGCAGCGGGAGGACACCCCTTCGCATCACACACCAGCACGCGCATCACACACCAGCACGCCGCCCGGCCCGTGAGTCCGGCCCGTCAGCCGGACTCACATCGGACGGCCGGCACCGCGCGCCCGGCTCACTCGCCCGAGAGCACCGCCTGCGCGGCCCGCCGCGCCTCCTCGGCGGTGTCCGCGGCACGGGCCGCCGCGGCGGCCCGCTCGCACTGGGCGAGCGTGTGCTTGGCCAGGGTGGCGCGCACATAGGGGAGTGACGCCGCGCCCATGGACAGGCTGGTCACGCCCAGACCCGTCAGCACGCACGCCAGCAGCGGGTCGGACGCCGCCTCACCGCACACCCCGCAGCTCTTGCCCTCGGCACGCGCGGCCTCGGCCGACACCGCCACCAGGTCGAGCAGCGCGGGCTGCCACGGGTCCTGGAACCGGGACACCGCACCCACCTGGCGGTCGGCGGCGAAGGTGTACTGCGCCAGGTCGTTCGTACCCAGCGACAGGAACTCGACCTCCTGCAGGATCGAACGGGCCCGCAGCGCGGCGGACGGGATCTCCACCATCGCCCCGAACTTCGCCCGCAACCCGGCCTCACGGCACGCGTCCGCGAACGCCTTGGCGTCGATCCGGTCCGCCACCATCGGCGCCATGACCTCGAGGTAGACCGGCAGCCCCTCGGCGGCCTTGGCGAGCGCCGTCAGCTGGGTACGCAGCACCTCGGGGTGGTCCAGCAGGGTCCGCAGACCCCGCACGCCCAGCGCCGGGTTCGGCTCGTCCGCCGGAGTGAGGAAGTCCAGCGGCTTGTCCGCACCCGCGTCCAGGACCCGTACCACGACACGCCCCTCGGGGAACGCCTCCAGCACCTGCCGGTACGCCTCGATCTGCTTCTCCTCCGACGGCGCCCGCTCGCTGTCGTCCAGGAACAGGAACTCGGTACGGAACAGCCCGACGCCCTCCGCACCCGCGGCCACCGCCGCCGGGACGTCGGCCGGGCCGCCGACGTTGGCCAGCAGCGGCACCTTGTGCCCGTCGGAGGTCGCACCCGGGCCGGACGCCGCGGCGAGCGCGGCCTTGCGCTCCTCCGCGGCCCGCGCCAGTTCCGCCCGCTGCTGCGAGGTCGGCTCCACATGTACGTCACCGGTGCTGCCGTCGACCGCGATCACGGTCCCCTCGGCGAGCTCGCAGGCGCCCGGCAGCGCCACCACCGCGGGCACCCCGAGGGCCCGCGCCAGGATCGCGCTGTGGCTGGTCGGCCCGCCCTCCTCGGTGACGAAACCGAGCACCAGCGCCGGGTCCAGCAGCGCGGTGTCGGCCGGCGCCAGGTCCCGCGCGATCAGCACGTACGGCTCGTCGCTGTCCGGCACCCCCGGCATCGGCACACCCAGCAGCCGCGCCACGATGCGGTTCCGTACGTCATCGAGGTCGGCGACCCGCCCGGCCAGGTACTCCCCGGCCCCGGCGAGCAGCGCCCGGTAGGCCGCGAACGCGTCGTACACCGCGCGCTCGGCGGTGCTGCCCACGGCGATCCGGCGCTCGACATCGGCCATCAGCTCCGGGTCCTGCGCCATCAGGGCCTGCGCCTCGAGCACGGCCTGCGCCTCGCCGCCGGCCAGATTGCCGCGCGCGATCAGATCGGCGGACACCGCCTCCACGGCCTGGCGGGCACGCCCTTGCTCGCGCGGTGCCTCGTCCGCGGGAATCTGCCTCGCCGGCGGCTCCAGCACCGCCGTACCCATGTGCCGCACCTCGCCGATCGCCACCCCGTGGCTCACGCCGACGCCTCGCAGCGTTGTCTCCATGTCAACCGTCTCCGTCAATGCGGCGGATCGCCCCCGCCGCGGTGGATGTCGTACCTGCCGTCCGTCAGGACGGCGCCGCGGTCACTGCCAGGTGAACAGAACGTCTCCGGCGACGAGCGCGCTGTCCTCGCGGACGTCACCGAGGGAGTCGGCCGTGGCCTCCAGCGCGACGACCGGGCAGATCGGCGACTTGCCGGCGGCCTCGACGGCGGCCGGGTCCCACCGCACGACGGAGTCGCCGCGCTTGACGGTGTCGCCCTTGTTGACGAGCAGTTCGAAGCCCTGCCCGTTGAGCTGGACGGTGTCGATACCGAGGTGGGTGAGGACACCGTGACCCTGTTCGTCGACGACGACGAACGCGTGCGGGTGCAGCGAGACGATGACGCCGTCGACGGGAGCCACGGCCACGGAGGGCTCACGCTCGGGGTCGATCGCGGTGCCGGGACCGACCATCGCGCCGGAGAACACCGGGTCGGGCACTGCCGACAGTCCGATGGCACGTCCGGCGAGCGGGGACGTCACGGTGGTCATGGGAAGCCTCCCAGGGGTGGAGATTCAACTGACCAGAAGCGTAAGTCATAGGAGTAGACCATTCCGCTCGCGAGCAACCACCGCAGGCAGGCCGCGAGCCAGGGAATCGATTTGCCTCCCCCCTGCGGGGGCTGTAGTGTCGTACTCCTGCCCCGGACGAGACGCCACGGACTGAAGGCCGTGAGTTAACGATTCGAGGCAGCACTCCTCAGCTCTAGATCCAATCTCGGATCCACTTCTGCGTGCTCGCAGAAATTCGGTGGTCAGAGAGCAGGAAATAGCCTGATAGAGTGTGAAACACCGAAGGGAAGCGCCCGGAGGAAACCCGAGAGGGAATCCGAAGGAAGCGTCCGTTCCTTGAGAACTCAACAGCGTGCCAAAAGTCAACGCCAGATATGTTGATACCCCGTCTCCGAACCTGATGGTTTGGGACGAGGTTCCTTTGAAGAAACACAAACACAGCGAGGACGCTGTGAACTACTGGGATTATTCCTCCCGGTGGTTCCGCTCAACGCGAGTGTGCATCCCGATTACGGGAAAACATTCACGGAGAGTTTGATCCTGGCTCAGGACGAACGCTGGCGGCGTGCTTAACACATGCAAGTCGAACGATGAACCCGCTTCGGTGGGGGATTAGTGGCGAACGGGTGAGTAACACGTGGGCAATCTGCCCTGCACTCTGGGACAAGCCCTGGAAACGGGGTCTAATACCGGATACGACCACTTGAGGCATCTCATGGTGGTGGAAAGCTCCGGCGGTGCAGGATGAGCCCGCGGCCTATCAGCTTGTTGGTGGGGTGATGGCCTACCAAGGCGACGACGGGTAGCCGGCCTGAGAGGGCGACCGGCCACACTGGGACTGAGACACGGCCCAGACTCCTACGGGAGGCAGCAGTGGGGAATATTGCACAATGGGCGAAAGCCTGATGCAGCGACGCCGCGTGAGGGATGACGGCCTTCGGGTTGTAAACCTCTTTCAGCAGGGAAGAAGCGCAAGTGACGGTACCTGCAGAAGAAGCGCCGGCTAACTACGTGCCAGCAGCCGCGGTAATACGTAGGGCGCGAGCGTTGTCCGGAATTATTGGGCGTAAAGAGCTCGTAGGCGGCTTGTTGCGTCGGATGTGAAAGCCCGGGGCTTAACCCCGGGTCTGCATTCGATACGGGCAGGCTAGAGTTCGGTAGGGGAGATCGGAATTCCTGGTGTAGCGGTGAAATGCGCAGATATCAGGAGGAACACCGGTGGCGAAGGCGGATCTCTGGGCCGATACTGACGCTGAGGAGCGAAAGCGTGGGGAGCGAACAGGATTAGATACCCTGGTAGTCCACGCCGTAAACGTTGGGAACTAGGTGTGGGCGACATTCCACGTTGTCCGTGCCGCAGCTAACGCATTAAGTTCCCCGCCTGGGGAGTACGGCCGCAAGGCTAAAACTCAAAGGAATTGACGGGGGCCCGCACAAGCGGCGGAGCATGTGGCTTAATTCGACGCAACGCGAAGAACCTTACCAAGGCTTGACATACACCGGAAACGGCCAGAGATGGTCGCCCCCTTGTGGTCGGTGTACAGGTGGTGCATGGCTGTCGTCAGCTCGTGTCGTGAGATGTTGGGTTAAGTCCCGCAACGAGCGCAACCCTTGTTCTGTGTTGCCAGCATGCCTTTCGGGGTGATGGGGACTCACAGGAGACTGCCGGGGTCAACTCGGAGGAAGGTGGGGACGACGTCAAGTCATCATGCCCCTTATGTCTTGGGCTGCACACGTGCTACAATGGCCGGTACAATGAGCTGCGATACCGTGAGGTGGAGCGAATCTCAAAAAGCCGGTCTCAGTTCGGATTGGGGTCTGCAACTCGACCCCATGAAGTCGGAGTCGCTAGTAATCGCAGATCAGCATTGCTGCGGTGAATACGTTCCCGGGCCTTGTACACACCGCCCGTCACGTCACGAAAGTCGGTAACACCCGAAGCCGGTGGCCCAACCCCTTGTGGGAGGGAGTCGTCGAAGGTGGGACTGGCGATTGGGACGAAGTCGTAACAAGGTAGCCGTACCGGAAGGTGCGGCTGGATCACCTCCTTTCTAAGGAGCACATGGCCGACTGCGAGCGAATGTCTCGCACGGTTAGCTCATGGGTGGAACGTTGACTACTCGGCACGGTTTTGATTCTTCCTGTTAGTACTGCTTCGGCGTGGAACACAGTGAAGGGGATGGATCGTGTCGGGCACGCTGTTGGGTGTCTGAGGGTGCGAGCGTTGCTCGGCCTTCGGTACGCCGGCCCCAGTGAACTCTGCACGGTAGGTGTGGGGGTGATGGGTGGCTGGTCGTTGCTTGAGAACTGCACAGTGGACGCGAGCATCTGTGGCCAAGTTTTTAAGGGCGCACGGTGGATGCCTTGGCACCAGGAACCGATGAAGGACGTGGGAGGCCACGATAGGCCCCGGGGAGCTGTCAACCGAGCTTTGATCCGGGGGTGTCCGAATGGGGAAACCCGGCAGTCGTCATGGGCTGTCACCCATACCTGAACACATAGGGTATGTGGAGGGAACGCGGGGAAGTGAAACATCTCAGTACCCGCAGGAAGAGAAAACAACCGTGATTCCGGGAGTAGTGGCGAGCGAAACTGGATGAGGCTAAACCGTATGTGTGTGATACCCGGCAGGGGTTGCGCATGCGGGGTTGTGGGAGTGAGCTTTCATGGTCTGCCGGCCATGAGGCGAGTCAGAAACCGTTGATGTAGGCGAAGGGCATGCGAAAGGCCCGGCGTAGAGGGTAAGACCCCCGTAGCTGAAACATTAGCGGCTTGCTTGCTTATTTCCCAAGTAGCACGGGGCCCGAGAAATCCCGTGTGAATCTGGCGGGACCACCCGCTAAGCCTAAATATTCCCTGGTGACCGATAGCGGATAGTACCGTGAGGGAATGGTGAAAAGTACCGCGGGAGCGGAGTGAAATAGTACCTGAAACCGTGTGCCTACAAGCCGTGGGAGCGTCGCCGTGTTCTTTGGAGCACGGTCGTGACTGCGTGCCTTTTGAAGAATGAGCCTGCGAGTTTGCGGTGTGTTGCGAGGTTAACCCGTGTGGGGAAGCCGTAGCGAAAGCGAGTCCGAATAGGGCGGTTTAGTAGCGCGCTCAAGACCCGAAGCGGAGTGATCTAGCCATGGGCAGGTTGAAGCGGAGGTAAGACTTCGTGGAGGACCGAACCCACCAGGGTTGAAAACCTGGGGGATGACCTGTGGTTAGGGGTGAAAGGCCAATCAAACTCCGTGATAGCTGGTTCTCCCCGAAATGCATTTAGGTGCAGCGTCGTGTGTTTCTTGCCGGAGGTAGAGCACTGGATAGGCGATGGGCCCTACCGGGTTACTGACCTTAGCCAAACTCCGAATGCCGGTAAGTGAGAGCGCGGCAGTGAGACTGTGGGGGATAAGCTCCATGGTCGAGAGGGAAACAGCCCAGAGCATCGACTAAGGCCCCTAAGCGTACGCTAAGTGGGAAAGGATGTGGAGTCGCAGAGACAACCAGGAGGTTGGCTTAGAAGCAGCCACCCTTGAAAGAGTGCGTAATAGCTCACTGGTCAAGTGATTCCGCGCCGACAATGTAGCGGGGCTCAAGCGTACCGCCGAAGTCGTGTCATTGCAGTACATACCCCCAACGGGGACTGTGATGGGTAGGGGAGCGTCGTGTGCCGGGTGAAGCAGCGCCGGAAGGTAGTTGTGGACGGTTCACGAGTGAGAATGCAGGCATGAGTAGCGATACAAACGTGAGAAACGTTTGCGCCGATTGACTAAGGGTTCCTGGGTCAAGCTGATCTGCCCAGGGTAAGTCGGGACCTAAGGCGAGGCCGACAGGCGTAGTCGATGGACAACCGGTTGATATTCCGGTACCCGCTTTGAAGCGCCAAACATTGAATCAGGCGATGCTAAGTCCGTGAAGCCGCCTTTGATCTCTTCGGAGTGATGGGGAGTGGTGGAGCCGACGGACCAGACTTGTAGTAGGTGAGTGATGGGGTGACGCAGGAAGGTAGTCCAGCCCGGGCGGTGGTTGTCCCGGGGTAAGGGTGTAGCCCGAGAGATAGGCAAATCCGTCTCTCATACAAGGGTGAGACCTGATGCCGAGCCGATTGTGGTGAAGTGGATGATCCTATGCTGTCGAGAAAAGCCTCTAGCGAGTTTCATGGCGGCCCGTACCCTAAACCGACTCAGGTGGTCAGGTAGAGAATACCGAGGCGTTCGGGTGAACTATGGTTAAGGAACTCGGCAAAATGCCCCCGTAACTTCGGGAGAAGGGGGGCCATTTCCGGTGATGGAATTTACTTCCTGAGCTGGGGGTGGCCGCAGAGACCAGCGAGAAGCGACTGTTTACTAAAAACACAGGTCCGTGCGAAGCCGTAAGGCGATGTATACGGACTGACGCCTGCCCGGTGCTGGAACGTTAAGGGGACCGGTTAGCTCCATTTCGGTGGGGCGAAGCTGAGAACTTAAGCGCCAGTAAACGGCGGTGGTAACTATAACCATCCTAAGGTAGCGAAATTCCTTGTCGGGTAAGTTCCGACCTGCACGAATGGCGTAACGACTTCTCGACTGTCTCAACCATAGGCCCGGTGAAATTGCATTACGAGTAAAGATGCTCGTTTCGCGCAGCAGGACGGAAAGACCCCGGGACCTTTACTATAGCTTGATATTGGTGTTCGGTTCGGCTTGTGTAGGATAGGTGGGAGACTGTGAAGCATGCACGCCAGTGTGTGTGGAGTCGTCGTTGAAATACCACTCTGGTCGTGCTGGATGTCTAACCTGGGTCCGTGATCCGGATCAGGGACAGTGTCTGGTGGGTAGTTTAACTGGGGCGGTTGCCTCCTAAAGGGTAACGGAGGCGCCCAAAGGTTCCCTCAGCCTGGTTGGCAATCAGGTGTTGAGTGTAAGTGCACAAGGGAGCTTGACTGTGAGACCGACGGGTCGAGCAGGGACGAAAGTCGGGACTAGTGATCCGGCGGTGGCTTGTGGAAGCGCCGTCGCTCAACGGATAAAAGGTACCCCGGGGATAACAGGCTGATCTTCCCCAAGAGTCCATATCGACGGGATGGTTTGGCACCTCGATGTCGGCTCGTCGCATCCTGGGGCTGGAGTCGGTCCCAAGGGTTGGGCTGTTCGCCCATTAAAGCGGTACGCGAGCTGGGTTTAGAACGTCGTGAGACAGTTCGGTCCCTATCCGCTGTGCGCGTAGGAATATTGAGAAGGGCTGTCCCTAGTACGAGAGGACCGGGACGGACGAACCTCTGGTGTGCCAGTTGTTCTGCCAAGGGCATGGCTGGTTGGCTACGTTCGGGAGGGATAACCGCTGAAAGCATCTAAGCGGGAAGCCTGCTTCGAGATGAGTATTCCCACCTCCTTGAGAGGGTAAGGCTCCCAGTAGACGACTGGGTTGATAGGCCAGATATGGAAGCCGGGTAACCGGTGGAGTTGACTGGTACTAATAGGCCGAGGGCTTGTCCTCATTTGCTCGCGTCCACTGTGTTGGTTCTGAAGTAATGAACCAGTGCTGTTAATTGAATACAGCATGTCCGGTTGTTATCTTCATAGTGTTTCGGTGGTTATTGCGTTAGGGAAACGCCCGGTTACATTCCGAACCCGGAAGCTAAGCCTTTCAGCGCCGATGGTACTGCAGGGGGGACCCTGTGGGAGAGTAGGACGCCGCCGAACAATTTTTTATGGCCCTGGTGGGGAACTTCGGTTCCCCACCAGGGCCCTTTTGCGTGTTCTGGGGTCCCGGTGCGGGAGCGCTCCGCCGGACAGGTAAAGTTCAGGGGGCATCATCGGCTCGTTCCCACAGGAGGCCCCCGGGTGGAGGTCCAGGAGACGCGTGTCCAGACCGACCGCGTCCTCACCATCCCGAACATCCTCAGCATGGCCCGCCTCGCCGGCGTGCCGCTTTTCCTGTGGCTGATCCTCCGGCCCGAGTTCGGCGGGCCGAAGAGCGACAACTGGGCTCTGCTGGTGCTGGCGCTCAGCGGCGTCACCGACTATCTGGACGGGAAGCTCGCCCGCCGGTGGAATCAGATCAGCAGCCTCGGCCGTCTTCTCGACCCGGCCGCCGACCGGCTCTATATTCTGTCCACCCTGGTGGGGCTCACCTGGCGGGAGATCCTTCCGTTCTGGTTGACCGCGGTACTTCTCGCCCGTGAGCTGGTGCTGCTGGTGATGGTGGGCATCCTCCGGCGGCACGGCTATCCGCCGCCTCAGGTGAACTTCCTCGGCAAGGCCGCGACCTTCAACCTCATGTATGCCTTCCCGTTGCTCCTGTTGAGTGACGGAGATGGCTGGCTGCACTCACTCGCTGCTATTTTCGGATGGGCGTTCGCCGGATGGGGTACGACCCTGTATTGGTGGGCAGGAATCCTGTACGTGGTACAGGTCCGCCGACTGGTGAAGGCGGACGCCACGGCCGACTGAGCGCGCCGAAGTAGCGGCCCAGCGGAGGCCGGATGCGCCCACAGATATGTGTGGGGTCCATCTGGACGGGGGAAGTCGGCATGACCGTCGTCTCTTCAAGGAGGACGCTTCCGACATGAAGGCCGTTGTGATGGCCGGGGGCGAAGGAACCCGCCTTCGCCCGATGACCTCAAGCATGCCCAAGCCGCTTCTGCCGGTGGCCAACCGGCCGATCATGGAGCACGTTCTGCGGCTGCTCAAGCGGCATGGCCTGAGCGAGACCGTGGTGACCGTCCAGTTCCTCGCCTCGCTGGTCAAGAATTACTTCGGGGACGGCGAAGAGCTCGGGATGGAGCTCACCTACGCCAACGAGGAGAAGCCACTCGGCACCGCGGGCAGTGTGAAGAACGCGGAAGCGGCGCTGAAGGACGACGCCTTTCTGGTCATCTCCGGCGACGCGCTCACCGATTTCGACCTCACCGAGCTGATCGAATTCCACAAGGAGAAGGGTGCACTGGTCACGGTCTGCCTGACACGTGTGCCCAATCCGCTGGAATTCGGTATCACCATCGTTGACGAAGAGGGCAGGGTCGAACGCTTCCTGGAGAAGCCGACCTGGGGCCAGGTTTTCTCGGACACCGTCAATACGGGCATCTACGTCATGGAGCCCGAAGTCTTCAGCTACGTGCAGCCGGATGTCCCGGTGGACTGGTCCGGCGATGTCTTCCCGCAGCTGATGAAGGAAGGCAAGCCCATCTACGGCTTCGTCGCCGAGGGCTACTGGGAGGACGTCGGCACCCACGAGAGCTACGTCAAGGCGCAGGCCGACGTGCTCGAAGGCAAGGTCGACGTCGACATCGACGGTTTTGAGATCTCCCCCGGTGTCTGGGTCGCCGAGGGGGCCGAGGTCCATCCGGACGCCGTACTCCGCGGCCCCCTCTACATCGGCGACTACGCCAAGGTGGAGGCCGACGTGGAGATCCGCGAGCACACCGTGGTGGGCTCCAACGTGGTGGTGAAGAGCGGCGCGTTCCTCCATAAGGCTGTTGTCCACGACAACGTCTACATCGGCCAGCAGTGCAATCTGCGCGGTTGTGTCATCGGGAAGAACACCGACATCATGCGGGCCGCCCGGATCGAGGACGGCGCCGTCATCGGTGACGAGTGCCTGGTCGGCGAGGAGTCCATCGTCCAGGGCAACGTCCGCGTCTACCCCTTCAAGACCATCGAGGCCGGCGCCTTCGTCAACACCTCGGTGATCTGGGAGTCGCGCAGCCAGGCGCAGCTGTTCGGTGCGCGAGGAGTCTCCGGCATCCTCAATGTGGAGATCACACCGGAACTCGCGGTCCGGCTCGCGGGCGCCTACGCCACCACCCTCAAGAAGGGCGCCACCGTCACCACGGCGCGTGACCACTCGCGCGGCGCCCGAGCGCTCAAGCGCGCGGTGATCTCCGCGCTCCAGGCCAGCGCCATCGACGTACGGGACCTGGAGAACGTGCCGCTGCCCGTGGCCCGCCAGCAGACCGCTCGCGGCAGCGCCGGCGGCATCATGATCCGTACCTCGCCCGGGGTGCCCGACTCCGTCGACATCATGTTCTTCGACGAACGCGGTGCGGACCTGTCCGCAGGCGGCCAGCGGAAGCTGGACCGGGTGTACGCCCGCCAGGAGTACCGACGCGCGTTCCCGGGTGAGATCGGCGACCTGAGCTTCCCGTCGAGCGTCTTCGACTCCTACACCGGGTCGCTGTTGCGGGCCGTCGACACCACCGGCATCGCGGACTCCGGCCTCAAGGTCGTCGTGGACGCCTCCAACGGCAGTGCCGGCCTCGTCCTCCCCAGCCTGCTCGGCCGGCTCGGAGTCGACGCGCTCACCATCAATCCGGGCCTGGACGAGACGCGGCCGACGGAGACCGCCGAGGGCCGCCGCTCGGGGTTGGTACGGCTCGGGGAGATCGTGGCGTCCGCGCGTGCCGCGTTCGGTGTGCGGTTCGACCCGGTCGGCGAGCGGCTGTCCCTGGTGGACGAGAAGGGCCGTATCGTCGAGGACGACCGGGCCCTGCTGGTCATGCTCGACCTGGTGGCCGCCGAGCGCCGCAGCGGCAAGGTGGCGTTGCCGGTGACCACGACCCGTATCGCCGAGCAGGTCGCCGCGTACCACGGCACGAGGGTGGAGTGGACGACGACCTCGCCCGACGACCTCACCCGCGTCGCCCGCGCCGAGTCGACCATCTTCGGCGGAGACGGGCGCGGCGGGTTCATCATCCCCGAGTCGAGCAGCGTCTTCGACGGCGCGGCCGCGTTCGTCCGGCTCATCGGGCTGGTGGCGCGTACGCAGCTGACACTGAGTCAGATCGATGCGCGTATCCCGCGCGCCCATGTGCTCCGCCGGGATCTGGCGACCCCGTGGGCGGTCAAGGGGCTCGTCATGCGGCGGGTGGTCGAGGCGGCGGGGGACCGGTCGGTGGACACCACCGACGGAGTACGCGTGGTGGAGCCCGACGGCCGATGGGTGATGGTGCTGCCGGACCCGGCGGAAGCCGTCACCCATCTGTGGGCGGAGGGCCCCGACGACGCCTCGGCGCAGGCCCTGCTCGACGAGTGGTCGGAGGTGGTGGACAGCGCCGGGCGGTGAGCGGCGTACGGTCCACGCACCGCGCGGAAGTCGCGCGAACATGCTGAAACCACCTCGGGGGCGCCGTCACCCGGGCCCGTATCCGGCACGCCGGTGGGGCCATTGGGTGACGGCGCCCCCGACATGCGACGATGTGCGGCATGTCGCAGCAGCCCCCCGTTCGGAGCACCGCATCGCCGCCCGCGCGCCCGCGCCCCGACGCGTCCATGTCGCTGCTGACGAACGTGATGGAGCACAGCCTGGACGACGGTTACGCCGAGGCCGCGGCACGGCGGGGCGCCGCCGGGACATCGCGCATGCCGGGCACGCTGCGGGCCAAACTGGGGCTGGCCGTCGGACTTGTGCTGGCCGCCATCGTGGTGACCGTCGCCGCTGACAAGGCGCGGATATCGGCTCCCGCGCTGGCCAAGGAGCGTCAGAAGCTCATCGACCGGGTCGAGGCCGAGACCGCTGCGGCGGACGACCTGGAGAAGCAGCTCGACACCCTGCGCGACGAGGTCGGCGAGAAGCAGCGCCAGGCGCTGGAGAAGTACGGCGGGGCCAAGGCCGAACTGGTCGCGCTGCTCGCCGGGGCGACCGAGGTGACCGGCCCCGGCGTGCAGCTCGTCATCGACGACGCGGAAGGCGCCGACGAGGGCGGCGGGGGTCCGCGGGAGAGCAGCGGGTTCTCCGACACCGGCCGGGTCCGCGACCGCGACATGCAGCGGGTCGTCAACGGGCTGTGGCAGTCGGGGGCGGAGGCGATCGCGGTCAACGGTCAGCGGCTGACCTCGCTGTCGGCGATCAGAGCGGCCGGCGACGCCATAATGGTCGACAACAAGCCGGTGGTACCGCCCTATACGGTACTCGCGGTGGGGGATGGCGAACGCCTGGCGAGCGCCTTCCAGGAGACCGCCGACGGCCGGTATCTGCAGGTGCTGAAGAGCAACTACGGGATCCGGGCGAGCATCTCCGCTCAGGACGAGGTGCGGCTGCCGGTCGCGCCGAGCCTCATCGTACGTACGGCAGAGCCGAAGGCCGGTGCCACCGGAACCGGCGGCACCGACACAGGAAAGGGCACACGCACATCGTGATCGCCGTATTGGGCCTCGTCGTGGGAGTCGTGGTCGGACTGTTCGTCCGCCCGGTGGTGCCCACGGAGATCGAGCCGTATCTGCCGATCGCCGTTGTCGCGGCACTGGACGCGGTGTTCGGCGGGCTCCGGGCGATGCTGGACGGGATCTTCGACGACAAGGTCTTCGTCGTGTCGTTCCTCTCCAACGTGGTGGTCGCCGCGCTGATCGTCTTCCTCGGCGACAAGCTCGGTGTCGGTGCCCAGCTGTCCACCGGCGTCGTGGTCGTCCTCGGCATCCGGATCTTCTCCAACGCCGCCGCCATCCGTCGGCACGTCTTCCGGGCGTGAGGCCGATGAGCCACGACGAGACGCCCGAGGACCGCGGGGACCGCGGGAACCGTGAGGAGCACGGGGAGCGCGAGAACGGCGCGAAGCCCGGGGCCGGCGAGGAGCCCGTACAGCCCGTGCCCCAGGCCCCGCCGCCGGCTGCGGGTCACGTGCCCGCCGCCTCGGAACCGGCGCTCACCGGCCGCCAGCGGCTGGCCAAGAGCCTGTGGCCGCCCCGGTTCACCCGGGCCCAACTCATCGTCGCCGTGCTGCTGTTCGTGCTGGGCCTGGGACTGGCGATCCAGGTGCGGTCCACCACCGAGAACAGCGTGCTGCGCGGCGCGCGGCAGGAGGACCTGGTGCGGATCCTGGACGAACTGGACAACCGCACGCAGCGCCTGGAGGCCGAGAAGGAGCGCTTGGAGGGGCAGCGCCGCGAGCTGGAGACCAGCTCGGACCAGGCCAAGGAGGCCCGGAAGCAGACGCTCCAGAAGGAGCAGCAGCTGGGTGTGCTCGCGGGGACGGTCGCCGCTCAGGGGCCCGGTATCGAGTTCACCATCCAGGACTCGGAGAACGCGGTGAAGGCCGACATGCTGCTCGACGCGATCCAGGAGCTGCGCGCGGCGGGCGCGGAGGCGATCCAGGTCAACGATGTACGCGTGGTCGCCGACACGTATTTCGCGGATGCCGTGGACGGCGTGACCGTCGATGGACAGAAGGTGACCCAGCCCTACGTCTTCAAGGTGATCGGCAAGCCGGAGGACCTGGAGCCGGCGCTCAACATCCCCGGCGGCGTGGTGCAGACCTTGAAGAAGGAGCAGGCCACAGTGTCCGTACGACGCGAGGAGAAGATCGTCGTGGACGCCTTGCGGTCGGCGAAGCGCCCTGACTACGCTCGGTCGTCATCGGAGTGAGGCGGGCAGGCATGGAGCTGGTCCGGCCAGTACTCGAGGTAGTGGGGGGTCGGCGCATCAGATCAGTAGCGCGTGGTGGAAACTGTCTGAAGGTCACGGACGTTGTGAGGGTGTCCGGGTCGACCGGTGTGTGCATCGAGGGTTACAGCGAGGCTTTGTCCTGCCCCACGGGCGGGTCTGTTTCAGTCAAGGGGAATCGCCCGTGAAGTTGTTCGGGAAGTTGTTCGGCAAGAGTGCGCGCCGGGACGGTGGCAGCGGCACCGCCCGTCACCGTGCCCAGCGTCCCGCCGAAGGCGGCGGTGGCGAGGAGCAGCGGCCGCTGTTCCGAGACCAGGTCGGCGCACAGGGCGGTGACATTCCGGGCGGACAGGGCGCGTCGTCTGTTGACCCTGCCGGTGCCGGGCGCATAGGTTTCCAGGAGCCATCAACCTCAAGTGCGGGTGGAGGGGTCGGCTTGCCTGTTTGTAGCCGGTGCGGGCACCGGAACCCCGAGTCCAGCAAGTTCTGCTCCAACTGCGGTGCGCCGCTGCGGGGCGACGCCGTCCCCGAGCGTGCCTCGGAGACCACTTCGACGATCTCGATCTCGGGTCTTGAGGCGTACGACTCCGAGGTCACCGGGCAGACGCAGCTGCCGTCGCTTTCGCCGGAGGCGCAGGCCGCCGTCGAGGCGCTGCCGCTCGGCTCGGCGCTGCTGGTGGTGCGCCGCGGCCCGAACTCCGGCAGCCGTTTCCTGCTCGACAGTGATCTCACCACGGCCGGCCGCCACCCGCAGAGCGACATCTTCTTGGACGACGTGACGGTCTCGCGCCGCCATGTGGAGTTCCGGCGCACTCCGGACGGTGGTTTCACCGTCGCCGACGTCGGCAGCCTCAACGGCACGTACGTCAACCGGGAGCCGATCGACGCGGTCCCGCTGAACAACGGCGACGAGGTCCAGATCGGCAAGTACCGCCTGGTGTTCTACGGCAGCCAGCGGGGCGTCGGTATCTGATCCTCCCCCAGGCTCCGTCCGGGGGTACCCCCAATCGGTATCTGACCTCCCCCAGACTCCGTCCGGGGGGACCTCCAGGGGAAGGTCCATGCTGCAAAAACCGTCGGGCGGTGCCGGTAGCGGCACCGCCGCCGCGGGCCGCCGCCCGATGAGCATCGGCGCGGTCCTGAGCCTGCTGCGGGAGGAATTCCCCGAGGTCACCATCTCCAAGATCCGTTTCCTGGAGTCGGAGGGCCTGGTGGAGCCGCAGCGGACGCCATCGGGGTATCGCAAGTTCAGCCCGGAGGACGTGGAACGGCTCGGTTACATCCTGCGTATCCAGCGTGACCACTATCTGCCGCTCAAGGTCATCAGGGAGCACCTCGACGCGCTGCAGCGCGGTGAGCGCGTCTCCCTGCCCGCCGCGGCCGGGCCGCCCGCCCAGGAGTTCCTCGACGGCGGCGAGATCGATCTGGAGCGCCCCACGGCCGCCCGGATCGGCCGTGCCGAGCTGCTCGCGGCCACCGAGGTGAGCGAGGACCAGCTGGCCGAGTGGGAGTCGTACGGGCTCGTCGGGCGGGCGGCGGACGGTTCGTACGACGCCGAGACGGTCACGGTCGCCAAGATCGTCGCGGATCTCGGCCGCTTCGGTCTCGAACCGCGCCATCTGCGGGCCGTAAAGGCGGCAGCGGACCGTGAGGCCGGGCTGGTCGAACAAGTGGTCGCACCCCTGCGTCGGCACCGGAATCCGCAGACCAGAGCCCATGCGGAGGCCACGGCGCGGGAGATCGCCACACTGTCGGTGCGGCTGCACACGGCGCTGCTCCAGGCCGCGCTGCGGTCCGCGCCGAGCTGACCGAACGCGGGCCCGACTATCCAAACCGACCGCGCACGTCCTAGGGTTGCTGTGTGAACGAGCTCGACGTCGTGGGTGTCCGGGTGGAGATGCCTTCCAACCAGCCGATCGTGCTCCTGCGGGAAGTGGGAGGCGACCGGTACCTCCCCATCTGGATCGGACCGGGAGAGGCGACCGCGATCGCCTTCGCGCAGCAGGGCATGGCCCCCGCGCGCCCACTCACCCATGACCTGTTCAAGGACGTGCTCGACGCGGTGGGTCAGCAGCTCACCGAGGTCCGCATCACGGACCTGCGGGAAGGCGTCTTCTACGCGGAACTGGTCTTCGCCAGCGGTGTCGAGGTCAGCGCCCGCCCCTCCGACGCCATAGCCCTCGCGCTGCGTACCGGTACCCCGATCTACGGCAGCGACGGCGTGCTCGACGACGCCGGTATCGCCATCCCGGACGAGCAGGAGGACGAGGTGGAGAAGTTCCGCGAGTTCCTCGACCAGATCTCTCCCGAGGACTTCGGGACCAGCAGCCAGTGAAGGGCGCTTCGTCCGCCCCCGTTCTGACATTCGAGTAGCCTTTCCCGCGCGACAGTCACGGCAAACCACTCTCAGGGTGATTATCACTCGGCGTGCCGAGTGTGGCGATCGTTGACGCACCCCGAGTGACTGCCTACCGTCGAGAAGGCAGGTCAAGGACGGAGGTCGGCGTGAGAAGCACCGGCGACGGCACGGCGGCCGGCGGTCCGTATCCGCTCCACGGGGGCGCACCGGCCGATCCGGCTCCCCCCGCACATCGGGTCGCGGCACAGGCCGGACCCCTGCACGAGCGAGCCTCCGCGGTGGTCGGATACCGCGGTCCCACCGCGTGCTCGGCCGCGGGCATCACCTACCGCCAGCTGGACTACTGGGCGCGTACCGGCCTCGTGGAACCGAGTGTGCGGCCCGCGTACGGCTCCGGGACGCAGCGGCTCTACAGCTTCCGGGACGTGGTCGTCCTCAAGATCGTCAAGCGACTGCTGGACACCGGTGTGTCCCTGCAGAACATCCGCGCCGCCGTCCAGCACCTGCGCGCCTGCGGGCTGGACGACCTGACACGGATGACGCTCATGAGCGACGGCGCGACCGTTTACGAATGCACTTCCCCGGACGAGGTCGTCGAGCTGCTCCAGGGCGGCCAGGGCGTCTTCGGGATCGCCGTGGGCGTGGTCTGGCGGGACGTGGAAGAGGCGCTGTCGCAGCTGCACGGTGAGCACGTGGACACCGGCGAGACGCTGATCGGGCACAACCCCGCCGACGAGCTCGCCCGGCGCCGCAATCGGGCGGGCTGACCGCGCCACGGCGGAAGGCGGCCCCGGGGCCGCCTTCGGGCCGATTGTCAGTGGTGTGCGGCAGCATCGGTAACTGTGAGAGATGCGCCGACCATTCTCCATCTGGACATGGACGCCTTCTACGCCTCGGCGGAGCAGGCGGCCAAGCCCAGCCTGCGCGGCAAGCCGGTCGTCGTCGGCGGCGTGGGCCCGCGCGGTGTGGTGGCCACGGCCTCGTACGAGGCGCGGGTCTTCGGGGTGCACTCGGCGATGGCGACGGCGCAGGCCCGCAGGCTGTGCCCGCACGCCGCCTATCTGGCTCCCCGCTTCGCGCTCTACCGGACGGTCAGCGACACGGTGATGAGCCTGCTGGGACGGCTGTCCCCGCTCGTGGAGCCGCTCAGCCTCGACGAGGCGTTCGTGGATCTGGAGGCCGGCGGCGTCGCCGAGGACGCCGTGACCGCACGGGCGGTGGGTGAGCGGCTGCGCGCGGACATCAGGGCCGCCACCGGGCTGACGGGCTCGGTGGGGCTCGCCGGCTCCAAGATGCTCGCCAAGATCGCCTCGGAGCAGGCCAAGCCCGACGGCCTGGTCGTCATCGAGCCCGGCACCGAGCGGGAGCTTCTGGGGCCCATGACGGTGCGCACCCTGCCCGGTGTCGGCCCGGCGACCGCGGAGGCCCTGCGCCGGGTGGGCATCCACACGGTCGCCGAGACCCGTGAGGCGGGTGAGGCGGAGCTGGTGCGGCTGCTGGGCAAGGCACACGGCGCCTCGTTGTACGCGATGGCGAACGGTCGCGACGACCGCCCGGTCGTCGCCGAGCGGGACGCCAAGTCCGTATCGGTGGAGGACACCTTCGACACCGATGTCACCGACCGCACCCGGGTGCAGCTGGAGATCGCCCGGCTCGCCGACCGGTGCGTCGAGCGGCTGCGCGGCGCGGGGCGCGCGGGGCGGACGGTCGTGATCAAGGTGCGGCGGTACGACTTCTCGACGCTGACGCGGTCCGAGACGCTGCGTGGGCCCACGGACGACCCGGCCGTGGTCCGTGAGGCGGCGGCGCGGCTGATCGAGCAGGTGGACACCACGGCGGGGGTCCGGCTGCTGGGGGTGGGGGTCAGCGGCCTGGCCGACTACACCCAGGAGGACCTGTTCGCGCAGGCCGCCCACGCCGCCGAGGAGGAGGCCGCTCACGCGGCGGAGGCGGTCCACGCCGTGTGGCGCACCGGCGAGCGGGAGGGCTCGGCCGCCGTCCCCGGTCAGCCCGGCGGACTCGGCCAGGCCGGGGAGGGCGCTCCCGGTGCCCCGGAGCGGCCCGGAGCGGACTCCGGCACCGCGATACCGGAGACGCCGGGCCAGGGGGGCCAGGACGCCGCGACGGATGCCCGGCGGGCCCGGCGGTGGCTGCCGGGCGCCGACGTCCGGCACGCCGCGTACGGGGCGGGCTGGGTGCAGGGCAGCGGGGTCGGGCGGGTCACCGTGCGGTTCGAGCAGCCGTGGTCCCCACCCGGCCGGGTGCGGACCTTCGCCGTCGACGACCCGGACCTGGCACCGGCCGATCCGCTGCCCCTGGTCCGGCCCGAGGAGCACGAGCCGACGCGAGAGGCACCAGCAGCGGGAGGATCCGGTGGGGAAGGTCAGCCGAGCCCGTCGAGACCGTAGGGGTACGTCAGCCGGGCACGTCCAAGCCGTAGTGGTGGTACAGCTGGAGTTCCTGCTCGGGCGAGAGATGGCGGCCCACGCCGAAATCAGGCGCGTCCTTGATCAGCCCACGCTCGTACGGCACCCGGAGGGTGCCGTCGACGACCTCGCTCGGTCCCAGCGGCACGAAGACGTCCCGGTGGAAGAGCCCGGTGCGCACCGCCGCCCACTCCGGTTCGCCCGTCGCGTCGTCGAGATAGACCTCGTCGACCGTCCCCAGCTTCGCCCCGTCGCGGTCGACGGCCTTGTGCCCGATCAGTCGCCGCGGATCGATGTCGGTCTGCACGGTCCCTCCAACTCACAGATCTGTCCCGTGACACCTACGAAAAGCCACAACAGGGCAAAAGGCCACTTGGGCGCGGTGTAGCGGGGCTCACCGCACCGGTTCGGGCGACGATCGCGCTGGTAGGCTGGCGCTGGCTGCAGACCCTGTGCGGGAGAGTCCTCCAGTGGAACCGGATCAGTTCACCGGGATCGCCGGAGGCGCCGAAGGAGCAAATCCTCCCCGGAATCTCTCAGGCACACGTACCGCGCGGGCGAGGTCACTCTGGAAAGCAGGTCGGGTCTGCGGGACGAATGTCCCCCGGGCCCTCCTCACCGACGGGGAAAGCCGGTCCGCGGCACGCGGGACGGTGAAGCTCTCAGGTCGTGATGACAGAGGGGGAGGCCGTCCGGGCACCCGCGCCGTGGTGCCCCTCGAAGGTCGCACAGACCAGGAGGCCTTTCGCAGATGACCGACAACCGCATCTCCCTCGCAGCGCTGGAGCGCGGCATTCCGTTCGCCCGGCGCCACATCGGTCCGGACAGCGAGGCCCAGGCCAAGATGCTCGCGCAGGTCGGCTTCGGCTCGCTCGACGAGCTCACCGCGGCCGCCGTGCCCGACGTGATCAAGAGCACCGAGGCGCTGGGGCTGCCCGAGGCCCGCACGGAGGCCGAGGTCCTCGCCGAGCTGCGCTCGCTCGCCGACCGCAACCAGGTCCTGTCGCCCATGATCGGCCTGGGCTACCACGGCACCTTCACCCCGCCGGTCATCCTGCGGAACGTGATGGAGAACCCCGCCTGGTACACGGCGTACACGCCGTACCAGCCGGAGATCTCCCAGGGCCGTCTGGAGGCCCTGCTGAACTTCCAGACCGTCGTCGCCGACCTCACCGGGCTGCCCACCTCCGGCGCCTCGCTGCTGGACGAGGGCACCGCCGCGGCCGAGGCCATGGCGCTGTCCCGCCGTGTCGGCAAGGTGAAGGACGGCGTCTTCCTGGTCGACGCCGACTGCCTGCCGCAGACCATCGCCGTCATCCAGACCCGCGCCGAGCCCACCGGCGTCGAGGTCGTCGTCGCCGACCTGACCGACGGCATCCCGGCCGAGGTCGCCGAGCGTGGCGTCTTCGGCGTCCTGCTCCAGTACCCCGGCGCCTCCGGAGCCGTCCGCGACCCGCGGGCCGTCATCGAGCGCGCGCACGAGCTGGGCGCGATCGTCACCGTCGCCGCCGACCTGCTCGCCCTCACCCTGCTCACCTCGCCCGGCGAGCTCGGCGCCGACATCGCCGTCGGCTCCAGCCAGCGGTTCGGCGTGCCGATGGGCTTCGGCGGTCCGCACGCCGGCTTCATGGCCGTCCGCGACGCCTACGCCCGCAGCCTGCCGGGCCGCCTCGTGGGCGTCTCCGTCGACGCCGACGGCGCCCCGGCCTACCGGCTGGCCCTGCAGACCCGCGAGCAGCACATCCGCCGCGAGAAGGCCACCAGCAACATCTGCACCGCGCAGGTACTCCTCGCCGTCATGGCCGGCATGTACGCGGTCTACCACGGCCCGGACGGGCTCGCCGCCATCGCCCGCCGCACCCACCGCTACGCCGCGGTGCTCGCCGGCGGCCTGCGGGCCGGCGGCGTCGAACTCGTCCACGACGCGTACTTCGACACCCTCACCGCGCGCGTGCCGGGCCGGGCCGCCCAGGTGGTGGACGCCGCCCGCGAGGCCGGGGTCAACCTCCGCCTGACCGACGCCGACCACGTCGGCATCGCCTGCGACGAGACCACGACCCGCGCCCAACTGGCCGCCGTCTGGGCTGCCTTCGGCGTCCAGGGCGACGTCGACGCGCTGGACGTGGCGACGGAGGACGCGCTGCCCGCCGGGCTGCTGCGCACCGACGCCTACCTGACCCACCAGGTCTTCCACCGGCACCGCTCCGAGACCGCCATGCTGCGCTACCTGCGCCGCCTCGCGGACCGCGACTACGCGCTGGACCGCGGCATGATCCCGCTCGGCTCCTGCACCATGAAGCTGAACGCGACCACCGAGATGGAACCGGTCACCTGGCCGGAATTCGCCGGGCTGCACCCGTTCGCGCCGGCCGAGCAGGCGAGCGGCTACCTGACGCTGATCCGCGAGCTGGAGGAGCGGCTGGCGGAGATCACCGGCTACGACAAGGTCTCCCTCCAGCCCAACGCCGGCTCCCAGGGCGAGCTCGCCGGGCTTCTGGCGGTGCGCGCGTACCACCGTGCCAACGGCGACGAGCAGCGCACCGTCTGCCTCATCCCGTCCTCCGCGCACGGCACCAACGCCGCCAGCGCCGTGATGGCGGGCATGAAGGTCGTCGTGGTGAAGACCGCCGAGGACGGCGAGGTCGACACCGACGACCTGCGCGCCAAGATCGAGCAGTACCGCGACGAGCTCGCCGTGCTCATGGTCACTTACCCCTCCACCCACGGCGTGTTCGAGGAGCACATCTCCGAGATCTGCGCGGCCGTGCACGAGGCGGGCGGCCAGGTGTACGTCGACGGCGCCAACCTCAACGCGCTGGTGGGCCTGGCCGGTCCGGGCGAGTTCGGCGGCGACGTCTCGCACCTGAACCTGCACAAGACCTTCTGCATCCCGCACGGCGGCGGCGGCCCGGGCGTCGGTCCGGTCGCGGTGCGCGAGCACCTCGCCCCGTACCTGCCCAACCACCCGCTCCAGCCCACCGCGGGTCCGGAGACCGGCGTCGGCCCGATCTCGGCCGCCCCGTGGGGCTCCGCGGGCATACTCCCGATCTCGTGGGCGTACGTCCGCCTCATGGGCGGCGAGGGCCTGCGGCGCGCCACCCAGGTCGCGGTGCTCGGCGCCAACTACATCGCCAAGCGCCTGGAGCCGCACTACCCGGTGCTCTACACCGGGCCCGGCGGCCTGGTCGCGCACGAGTGCATCATCGACCTGCGGCCGCTCACCAAGGCCACCGGGGTGACCGTGGACGACGTCGCCAAGCGGCTGATCGACTACGGCTTCCACGCCCCGACGATGTCCTTCCCGGTCGCCGGCACGCTGATGATCGAGCCGACGGAGAGCGAGGACCTGGCCGAGCTGGACCGGTTCTGCGCGACGATGATCGCCATCCGCGAGGAGATCGAGAAGGTCGGCTCGGGGGAGTGGTCCAAGGATGACAACCCGCTGCGGAACGCGCCGCACACCGCGGCCGCGCTGAGCGGGGAGTGGACGCACGGCTACACCCGCGAGGAAGCGGTCTTCCCGGCCGGGGTCTCGACGGCTGACAAGTACTGGCCGCCGGTGCGTCGGATCGACGGTGCCTTCGGCGACCGCAACCTGGTCTGCTCCTGCCCGCCGATGGACGAGTACGAGGGCTGACGCGCACGAACGTGCTCATGCGTGGGGGCCGGTGCGGCGGTTGACGCCGGGCCGGCCCTTCGCGCTGTGACGGCGCCGTGGATCAGGCGGCCGTCATGATGGGCTCGGAATCAGGCGGCGGTCGCGACGTGCTCGCTGCCCAGCGGCCGGTGCGGGGCGATGACCTGCCCGTCCGGCAGCAGCTCACCGGTGTCCTCGAAGAGCAGGACACCGTTGCACAGCAGGCTCCATCCCTGCTCCGGGTAGTGCGCCACGAGGTGTGCGGCCTCCCGGTCGGCGGAGTCGGCTGACGGGCACGGCGGCTGGTGCTGGCACATGGAAGGGTTCTTTCGCTGCGATGTGGTGAAGGTCCTGCGGCTCGATGCGGCGTTCATGGCCGCCCCCCCCGTTGTCGGTCGGCTAATGGGTCCCAGTCTTGCCCTACGGGAGTCATTCCGCAGGGATTTCGCGGCAGCGGTACTCACTCCAAGGGGACGTGTCACTCGTGCGGACGGTTCACCAGAACCGGACGGTCTCTTCGGGGGGTTCTGCATGGCCGGACCGGACTAGCCCGTATGGAGGGGGCGTACGCCGGCGTGCCGAGCGCCCCGCGACCACGGGGTCGCGGGGCGCTTCTCCCGGCCGTGCCTCAGGCGGGCGAGCCCAGCAGGGGACCCGGGGGCATCCGGACCGTGAGGACGGGCAGCAGATCGGCGACCCGGTGCGGGCGGTGTGCGGCGATCCCGGGTGGGGCGGGTGCGAGCGGCACCAGCAGATCGCCGGGGGCGGGCCGGCCCGTGGCGGCGTCCGCGGCCGGGTCGCCGTGCAGCCAGAGCGTGAGCATGTACAGCTCCGGTACGGACAGCAGGCGCGGCTGGTAGGAGGCGGGCAGCGACTCGGCCTGGAGCAGGGCCTGTTCCGTGGAGCGTACGTAGGGGCCTTCGGAGAAGCGGGAGAAGGCCCAGCCGTCCGCGGTGAGCATGGCCTCGGCCACGGCGACGGCCTGGCCGCCGTGCCGGATCAGGAAGCGCCAGCCGGCCAGCCTGGTGGTGGGTGGGGTGCCGGGTTCGGTGACGCCCTCCAGGACATGGACGGGCAGTGGCTGTTCGGGGGTGAAGGGGCCGGACAGCGAGCGCAGTGCGGGGGTGGTGCGGGCCTCGCGGACGGCGCTGGGGGAACCGAGGGCCGTGAGGACGCTGCGCAGGGCGGGCGCAGGAGCCGGGAGGGCATGCAGCGGCATGATGAGTCGCCTCTCACTTCGGAGACACGGTGGTTCGAAAGACGCGGTGGTGCGAGATGGGTCGGGTGCGGACGGGCACCGTGAGCTGAACGGGTCAGAGGTGGACCGGTGTCGAATACCGGACGTCAACTCTCTGCCTCGTTCGGCAAGTTTATACGACACGTGTTCCCTTGGGGTTCCGGCTAGTTGCTGCGGAAAATGTCAGCAAGGGGATTTCCGGTCCGCCCGGCGCGGCGATTTGGCCGAATGTGTTCCTTCTGCACTCACCTGACCTCGGCCTTTCCCGTCAATGCGGTAGGCCGGTTCTGGTCGGTGTTTCTCGCCAGAACATTTCTTCCGTTTCAGGGCATTTCGCCATTCCGTCCCGGGTGCCGCGCGTGCCGCAGTGCAGAGCCTACCGGCCGCATGCCGTCCACGGGGCGTTATCGATCACATTGCCTGGGCATCATCGACCGTGACTCAGCGGCTGGTGCCGCGAACCGCCGGCGCGAGGAGGTCGCTTCGATGGGCGAGAAGGTCGTGGCCAACGGGTTCGGCCTGGTCGACCGGCAGCGGCAGCGCAGGAATCTCCAGGCGTGCCTGGAGGGACTGTCGAGGTTGATGGAGGAGCGGCGATTCGACCGCCCGCGGAATCTCATGGGACTGGAGATCGAGCTGAATCTCGCGGGCTCGGACGGGATGCCCCGGATGCTGAACGCGCAGGTGCTGGATCGTATCGCCAGCCCCGATTTCCAGACCGAACTCGGGCAGTTCAACCTGGAAGTCAACATCGTTCCGCACCGGTTGAGCGGAAGGGTCTTCGATCAATTGGAGGAAGAGCTGCGCACAGGCCTGTCATATGCTGATCGCAAGGCCCGGGAAGTCTCCTCGCGGGTCGTGATGATCGGAATTCTGCCGACCCTGGCGGCCGCGGACCTGGGCGCCGCGAACCTCTCCGGCGACGACCGCTACAAGCTTCTCGACGCGCACATGCTGGCCGCCCGAGGCGAGGACTTCCGCATCGACGTCGAGGGCGTGGAGCGGTTCACCTACACCTCGGGGTCGATAGCACCCGAGGCGGCCTGCACGTCCGTCCAGTTACATCTCCAGGTGACGCCGGGACGCTTCGCCGCCGTGTGGAACGCCGCGCAGGCGGTGGCGGGCGCCCAGATCGCGACGGGGGCCAACTCGCCGTTCCTCTTCGGCCGTGAGGTGTGGCGCGAGTCCCGCCCGCCGCTGTTCCTCCAGTCCACCGATGTCCGGCAGCCGGAGCTGGCGGCTCAGGGCGTACGCCCGCGCAACTGGTTCGGCGAACGCTGGATCAGCGACGTGCGCGACCTGTTCGAGGAGAACCTCCGGTACTTTCCGCCGCTGCTGGCGGCCGCGGACGACGAGGATCCGCTGCGGGTCCTGGAGGACGGCGGAATCCCGCTGCTGTACGAGCTGGTGCTGCAGAACGGCACGATCTACCGCTGGAACCGCCCGGTCTACGCGGTCGCGGACGGCGTACCGCATCTCAGGGTGGAGAACCGGGTGCTGCCCGCCGGCCCCACCGTCGCCGACGTCATCGCCAACGCCGCCTTCTATTACGGCCTGGTGCGGGCGCTCGCGGAGGAGCCCCGCCCGGTGTGGACCCGGCTGCCCTTCGCCGCCGCCGAGGAGAACTTCGACGCCGCGTGCCGCCACGGCATCGACGCCGTGTTGCAGTGGCCACGGTCCGGCCGCTTCCTCGCCACGGCCCGAATCCCCGCCGCACAGCTGGTACGGGACGAACTGCTGCCACTGGCCGCGGCCGGCCTGGACGCCTGGGGCGTGGAGCCCGCGGACCGCGACCGCTACCTCGGCATCATCGAGGAACGCTGCCGCAGGCGCCTCAACGGAGCGTCCTGGCAGGTGGCGACCTACCGCCTGGCCCGCGAGCGCGGGCTCGACAGGAAATCCGCCCTCGCGGTGATGACCAGCCGGTACTGCGCGCTGGCCGGCAGCGGCGAGCCCGTGCACACGTGGCCGGTGGACCTCGCCGAGTAGGCCTTTGCCCCGCCTCCCGGCGCGAGCCCGTCGCTCCGCCTCGGCCCCCGTTCGTGCCGCGCCTGGCCGTGCGGCAAGCTAGGACCTCCCGGGGGACGGCGGAAGTGGAGGCAGGCAGTGCAGGCACAGGCACGCGACGCGGCGGTCTCCGCGCCCGGAGGCGGCGGTCAGGCCGCGCGGCGGATCCGCCGCACCGAGTTGCTGCTCGTCCTGGCGCTGTCGGTCGGCGCGAGCGCGGTGTCCGCGCTGATCAGCTTCGTCGGGTCGGTGACCGCAGCGGGCGGCCTGAAGGACCAGGCCGCCACCCTCAACGCCTCCGAGGCCCCCGGCCGCCCCTGGCTGGACCTGGCCTGGCAGCTCTTCGGCATCACCACCGCGCTGGTCCCGGTGCTGCTCGTGGCCCATCTACTGCTGCGTGAGGGCGCCGGGCTGCGCACGATCGGCTTCGACCTGCGGCGGCCGCGGTTCGACCTGGGGTGGGGCACCGCGCTCGCGGCGGCCATCGGCGGCACCGGACTGCTGCTCTACCTCGGCGCGCGGGCAGTGGGCGGCAACCTCACCGTGGTGCCCGAGAACCTGCCCGATGTCTGGTGGAAGATCCCGGTGCTGATCGCCTCGGCCGTGCAGAACGCGGTGCTGGAGGAGGTGATCGTCGTCGGCTACCTGCTCCGCAGGCTCGGCCAGTTGGGCTGGACCCCGATGGCGGCCCTCGCGGCCAGCTCGCTGCTGCGCGGCTCGTACCACCTCTACCAGGGGATCGGCGGATTCTTCGGGAACCTGGCGATGGGCGTGATCTTCGTGCTGCTCTACCGCCGGTGGGGTCGGGTGGGGCCGCTGGTCGCCGCGCACGCGCTGATCGACATCGTCGCCTTCGTCGGATACGCACTGCTGGCGGGCCACGTGGACTGGCTGCCCACGGCCTGATCCCCGTACTCACGGCATCCCCGTACTCGCGGCATCCCCGTACTCACGGCCGTTCGGGTTTCCGGGCCAGGAAGGTTGCGACGGTCCTCCTCGTTCCTTCGTCGAGCTCCTGCACGAGTTGCGCGGTGATGGCGAGTCCTGCCTGGCCCAACAGCCCGGCGATCCGATCCGGCGGCAGCAGGTGGGACTCGTAGGACACCGGGTGGCCGCCATACGCCCGCGTCGGACGGAGACGCTCGTCGTCCCCCACGTGTCCGGCCAGCATCAGATGGCCGCCGGGCGCGAGCGCGCGATGGAATTCGGCGAACACGGCCGGCAGCAACTCCGGTGGCGTGTGGTGGGTGGAGTAGTAGGCCAGGATGCCGCCGACCCCGTTGTCCCGGATGGCCGGCGCGGTCATCGACCCCACAGTGAAGTTCAGGCTCGGGTGCGCCCGCCGGGCCAGCTCGATCATCTTCGGGGACAGGTCGATGCCGAACGCGGAGACCCCCAGGCCCGCCAGATGCGCCGTGACGTGGCCGGGGCCGCATCCCAGGTCCGCGACCGGACCGCGGTCGGCCGCACGTACGACTTCGGCGAACGCGGCCAGCATCGCGCGTGACAACGGATCCAGCTCCGCGGGGGACTTGACGCGTTGCGCGTAGTCGGCGGCGACGGTGTCGTACGACTCCCGGACCGCGGCGAGGTAGGAGGGCTCGGTCACGCGGGCGACTCTAGGGGAGGGCACTGACAGCGGGCGGTGGGTCTCGGGGCTGGTGCGGCATCACCACGGGTCTGACATCACCAGGGGATTGCTATGCGATCGGTTCCGATATATCGTTGAGGCATCGCGACTGATCAACGATGGAAGGAGCGTAACGATGCGTTCCCATGAGCGACGACATGAGCACGGGCATGGCCGGGGGCATTGCGGCCCGGAGCGCGACGGCCGAGGCGAGTTCGAAGGGCGCCGCGCGGCCTTCGGGGCGTTCGGGCCGCCCTTCGGGGGCCCGCCGTACGGAGGCCGGGGCCGGGGCGGATCGCGCGGCCGGGCGCGGCGCGGCGATGTGCGCGCCTCGATCCTCGCGCTGCTGCGCGACCGTCCCATGCACGGCTACGAGATGATCCAGGAGATCGCCGAGCGCAGCGGTGGGGCGTGGAAGCCCAGCCCCGGTTCGGTCTACCCCACCCTGCAGCTCCTCGAAGACGAAGGCCTGATCGGCAGCCAGAGCGAGGGCGGCAAGAAGCTGTTCTCGCTCACCGACGCCGGGCGGGCCGAGGCCGAGGCGGGGTCGCAGGCCCCGTGGGAGGAGGCCGGGCGCGGTGTCGACTGGGAGGCCATGCAGGAGATCCGGCAGGCCGGGTTCGGTCTGATGGAGGCCTTCGCGCAGGTCTGGAAGACCGGCACCCCCGAGCAGCGGCAGAAGGGGCTCACGGTCATCAACGAGGCCCGTAAGAAGCTCTATCTGATCCTCGCCGACGAGCACTGATCCCGTCGAAGGGCACGGGTCCTCGCCCGCGAGCACGGATCGGCGAGTACGGGCCCACGCCCGCGCGCACTGAGCGACGAGCGCCGTGCCGAACCCGCGCCGCCGTCCGTCCATCTCCTCCCTGAGGAGGAGAAGCCGGTCATCAGCGCCCAACCATGGTGGGATGTGGATATGCCTCCCTACGCGGATGTTTCGCGCCCAGGGGGCTGATGGGGTGGAAGCGTGCGAAGTTCCTCCCCCTGCGCCGGCCCGGCCGGTACCGGACCGGACCCCCGGCTCAGTGCCGAGCTGGTGTCGGTTGCGGCGGGTGCGCGACGACGTGCCGCACGCGGCGGTGACCGGCAGGCCGACACGGCCCATCTGCTCCACGGACTGCTGGAGTCCGACCCCCAGGTGCGTGCCGCGTTCACCGGGCCCCAAGTCGCGCGGCTGCTCGGCTACCTCGTACAGCGCACCATCGGTTACGGACTCCGGTGGAGCGGCACGGTCGAGGACTCCGGGGCGGTGCCGGTCGTGCGGATCGGCGATCGCCACCGGGGCCCCGCCGCGGACGGCGACTGCTCCGGCTGGTCGCCGGCCGCAGGCCTGGCCATGGACCGTGCGCTGCGCCGTGCTCGGGCCCGGGGCGCCGGCCGCGCCGAGGGGCTCGACCTGCTCACGGCGCTCGCCTGCGACCATGCGTCCCGTGCCGTCGAGGTGCTCACGCGGACGGGGATCGATCCGGACCTGCTGCTCGCCCATCTGGAGGGCGGCCCCTGCCAGCAGTCAACGGGGTGACGCTCCTGTACAGAACTGGCATGATGGCCCGATGCAAGGCTCTCTGGGGAAGAGCACCGGCCTGGGCCTCGCCCTGGCGTCGGCGCTCGCGTTCGGTGGATCGGGTGTCGCGGCCAAGCCGCTGATCGAGGCTGGGCTGGAACCGCTGCACGTGACCTGGCTGCGGGTCGTGGGCGCCGCCCTGGTCATGCTGCCCGTCGCGTGGCGGCACCGGAGTCTGCCGGCCCGCCGCCCGGCGCTGCTCGCCGGTTTCGGCCTGCTGGCCGTCGCGGGCGTCCAGGCCTGCTACTTCGCGTCCATATCGCGCATCCCCGTCGGGGTCGCGCTCCTCGTGGAGTATCTCGCCCCCGCCCTGGTCCTGGGCTGGGTGCGCTTCGTGCAGCGGCGCCCGGTGACCCGTGCCGCGGCCGTGGGCGTCGTCCTCGCCGTCGGTGGTCTGGCCTGTGTCGTCGAGGTCTGGAGCGGGCTCAGCTTCGACCTCGTGGGGCTGTCGCTCGCCCTGGGCGCCGCCTGCTGCCAGGTCGGCTACTTCGTACTCTCCGATCACGGCGGCGACACCGAGGACGCGGCGGACCCGCTGGGAGTGATCGCCTACGGACTGCTCATCGGTGCCGTCGCGCTGACGGCCGTCGCCAGCCCCTGGAACCTCGACTGGTCGGTGCTCGCGGGGCGCGCGGACATGCATGGTGCGCGGATTCCCGCCATCCTGCTCCTCGCCTGGGTGGTCCTGGTCGCGACGGTTGTCGCCTATCTCACCGGCGTGCTCTCCATCCGCCGCCTCTCGCCACAGGTCGCGGGGGTCGTGGCGTGCCTGGAAGCGGTCATCGCCACCGTGCTCGCCTGGGTGCTGCTCGGCGAACACCTGGGCACGGCGCAGATCGTCGGCGGTGCGGTGGTGCTCGGCGGCGCGTTCATCGCCCAGACCTCGGCGCCGAAGGCCGCCCCGGACGAGCCGGTGGCCACCTCCGTGCCCGCCGCGGCGGACACGGACGCGCGGGCCTTGGGCGGGCCCCGGCGCGGGTGATCCCGGCGCCGGTGGACCCGGCGGTCGGAAGCCGGGCGTGCGGGCTGGACGGTTGAGCGTACGGACTGGACGACTGAGCGTACGGGTCGGACAGTTGAGCGTGCGGGCCGGACATGCGAGGCCGAAGAGCCCCGCTCAGCGGTGGGGTAATGTGATCACCATGCCGATGACCGTTCTTCCGCCTCCCGCTGCCTGACGCGGGCAGTCACCGCCGTCACCCGGCCTTCAGTGGCCCGGTGACGAGATCCCGGTCCCGGACGGCGCTCCGGCGAACCGTCACTTCAGCGACCGCTGTTCCCGGCCGCTGCCCGCACACGGATGACGCGAACCCTTCATGTCTTCCCGCGGGAGAACACTCGTGCTCACTTCCCTTTCCCCGGCGCTGTCCGTCGGCCGGGGCCTGCTCTACGTCACCGTCGCGGCCACTGCCTGGGGCACCGCGGGCGCGGTGGCCGCACTGCTCTACGGCGGCAGCGGTCTCGGCCCGCTGGCCCTGACCTTCTGGCGCATCGTCGGCGGGCTCGTCCTGCTGCTCGCCGCGCGCGCCGTCCGCCGCGGCACCGCCCCCCGTGTCGCCGCCCGTGCGACCGTCCCGCGCCCGTACGAGTCGCCACTGCGGCGCGCGGAACGGATCCTGGTCACCGGGGTGGGGCTGATGGTCTTTCAGGCCGCGTACTTCGGCGCGGTCGAGGCGACCGGGCTCGCGGTCGGCACCATCGTCACGCTGGGCGCGGCGCCGGTGATGGTCGCCCTGTGCGGGCGGCTGTTCCTGGGAGAGCGGCTCGGCGCGGGCGGTGTGCTCGCGGTCGCGGGCGCGCTGACCGGGCTGGCGGTGCTGGTCCTGGGCAGCGACGGCGCCGGCACCGTACGGCCGGCGGGCCTGGCCCTGGCGCTGCTCTCCGCGGTCGGCTACTCCACCGTCACCGTCTACGGCCGCCATCTGGAGCGGACCGGCCGCGCGACCGACCCGTACACCACCACGCTGACGGCCTTCGCCGTGTGCGCGGCCGGTCTGCTGCCGCTCGCCGCCGCCGAGGGGCTGTGGCCCCACGCGCACGATCTCGGCCGCACGCTGGTGCTGCTGGGCTACATCGCGTCGGTGCCCACCGCGCTCGCGTACGCCCTGTACTTCGCGGGCCTGGCGGTCGTACGCGGTACCACGGTCACCGTCATCACGCTCATCGAGCCGGTCACGGCCGCGGTCATCGCGGTCGCGCTGCTCGGCGAGCACCTGACCGCGGCGACGGTGCTGGGCACCGCGGTGCTGCTGGGCGCGGTCGCGGCCCTGGCCGCGACCGAGGCGCGCGCCGCCGCTCCCGCGGGCTAGGCCCCGGCTACGTCCTCAGAGTTATGTCCTCAGGGGCGGACGGGTGCGCTGCCGGGCCCGTCCGCCCCTGAGAGCCGGGCCTGTCCCCCCTCTTGGGGTGCCGGGCCTGTCCCGGTCCTGAGGCGTTGGGCCCGTCCAGCCCCCGGGGTGTGAGGCCCGGGATGGCGGGAGGTCAGCCGAGCTCTGTGACGTACTCGGGCACGGAGGTGCCCGGGGCCAGGTCGTCGGAGGGGACCGGTGCGCCGTAGCGGCGGGCGACCGGCACCACGCCGCTCCAGTAGGGCAGGGCGAGGTCTTCCGGATCGTCGTTCGGCCCGCCGGTGCGCAGCTTGGCCGAGACCTCGTCCAGGTCGAGCCGGAGGACGGCGGTGGCGGCCAGTTCCTTGGCGTTGGCCGGCCGGGAGTCGGCGGAGCGGCCCGGTACGACGTGATCCACCAAAGTGTCGAGAGCGGCGCGCTTCTCGGCCTCGTCGGTCACCTGGCGGGCCGTGCCGTGCACCACCACGGACCGGTAGTTCATGGAGTGGTGGAACGCCGAGCGCGCCAGCACCAGCCCGTCGACATGGGTGACGGTCACGCACACCGGCAGCCCCGGGTCGCTCTGGCCGGCCGCGCGCAGCGGACGGGAACCGGTGGACCCGTGCAGATAGAGGCGCTCGCCGATCCGGCCGTACAGCGTGGGCAGGACGACGGGCGCGCCGTCGCGGACGAATCCGAGGTGGCAGACGTAGTCGGCGTCGAGTATCGCGTGCACCAGCTCGCGGTCGTAGGAGGCGCGGTCCCGGGACCGGGTGGGGATGGTCCGCTCGGTCGGCTGGTACGCGGCGGCCGGGGACTCGTGCGCGGCAGTCGACGACTCGTGCGCGGCGGGCGGAGGCGATGCGGTCACTGGCCATCTCCATTGCACTAGTGCATACTTTTGTTTGTGCTAGGAGAATATCGGATCGAAGGGCGTCGCGCAGCCGAAATCGCGGCGAGCGTGGAGCGCGCGGTCGGCTCCGGTGCGCTGCTCCCCGGCCAACTGCTGCCGCCTATGAGGGAGTTGGCGGGCGGCCTGGGAGTCAACGCCAATACCGTCGCCGCCGCGTACCGCACGCTGCGCGACCGCGGGGTCATCGAGACGGCTGGCCGCCGGGGCAGCCGGGTGCGGGAGCGGCCGGCCAGTACGTGGCGCGAGCTGATCCGCGTCGAGCCTCCGGAGGGGGGTCGCGACATCGCCACGGGCAATCCCGACCCCGCGCTGCTGCCCCCGTTGGGCGACGCGCTGGCGGCCGCGGCCGCGCGGCACGCCGCTCGGCCCGCGCTGTACGGCGCCCCGGACATCACCCCCGAGCTGGCTCGGCTGGCCCGCGCCGGCTTCGACGCCGAGGGGGTGCCGGACGGCCCCGTGGCCGTCACCTCCGGAGCGCTCGACGCGATCGAGCGGGTGCTCACGGCCCACCTGCGCCCCGGTGACACCGTCGCGGTCGAGGATCCCGGCTGGGGCAGCATCCTGGACCTCGTCCCGGCGCTGGGGCTGCGCGCCGTCCCCGTCGCCGTCGACGACGACGGGCCGCTGCCGGGGCCGGTGGAGGACGCGCTGCGGCGCGGCGCGCGGGCGCTGGCGATCACCACCCGTGGCCAGAACCCGACCGGGGCCGCGGTGAGTGCGGCGCGCGCCGGGGAGCTGCGCGCGGTGCTCGCCGCGCATCCGCGGACGCTGGTGATCGAGGACGATCACCTGCACGGCATCACGGACCTGCCGTTGTGCCCGCTCGCGGGCAGCACCGAGCACTGGGTGCTGATCCGCGCCACAGCCAAGGGGTACGGACCGGATCTGCGGCTCGCGGTGCTCACGGGGGACGCGGTCACCGTGGACCGGGTGCGCGGCCGGCAGCGGCTGGGGCCCGGCTGGGTCAGCCACCTCCTCCAGGACGCGGTGGCGTACCTGTGGCGGACCGGTGCGCTGGACTCCGCGGCGGTCTCCCGCTCTTACGGCGCGCGACGCGACGCGCTGGTACGGGCCCTTCGGGCGCGGGGCATGGCCGCGCACGGCCGCAGTGGGATGAACGTGTGGGTGCCGGTCCCCGACGAGACCGGTGCGGTGGCCCGGATGCTGCGGGCCGGCTGGGCGGTCGCGCCCGGTACGCGCTTCCGGCTGGCCTCGCCGCCGGGGGTGCGGCTGACCGTCTCCCCGCTGACCCTGGACGACATCGAGCCGGTTGCCGACGCCATGGTGTCGGCAACCGGCTCCGCTCCGTCGGGGCGCCTTGACTGAACCGGGCGCGCCCAGGCTGGACCGGGGGCGCCTTGGCTGGGCCGCGTGGGCGGAGCAGGTCGCGTGGGCAGAGGGGCCGCGCGGGTTGGGCTGAACCGCGCGGGCTAGGCCGCCGACCTGCCGCGCGGCCGGCTCTGCGTCAGGGCCGCGCCCACGAGGACGACCAGCGCGCCGACCGGCGTGTTCCAGCTCAGATGCTCGCCGAGGATCGCCACGCCGGCGCCGGTGGCGATGACGGGGATGAAGTACGTGACCATCATCGCGGTCGTCGGGCCGACCTCGGCGACCATCGCGTACTGCAGCAGGAACGCGACCCCCGTGCCCAGCGCGCCCAACGCCACCACCGACAGCACCGGCAGGACGGGGAAGGAATCCGGCGCCGGGGCGAACAGCGGGGCCACGACGGCGAGCTGGGCGGTGCCGAGCAGCAGCTGTGCGCCGGACATCGCCAGGTGCGAGTCGCCGGTGCCGCTGATGTTGCGGCGCACGTACTGCCAGCCGACGGCATAGCTGAGCGAGGCGACCAGCGCCATCACGGTGCCCGCCGGGTCCTGGCCGGAGAAGCCCTCCCACGCTCCGAGCACCATCAGTACGCCGACAAAGCCCAGTCCGAGCCCGGCCACGCGCTGCCGGGTCGGCCGGTCGTCGGAGGCCGCGACCACTGCCAGCACCATGCCCCACAGCGGCGAGGTCGCGTTGCAGATGCCCGCCAGCGTCGAGGAGATGGTCAGCTCCGCGTACGCGAACAGGGAGAATGGGAGCGCGTTGAGGAAGAAGGCCGCGACCATCAGATGCGCCCAGGTGCGCCCGCTGCGCGGCAGCCGCTCCCGCTTCCAGACCAGGACCGCGACCAGGACGGCGGTGCCGAAGGCCATCCGCCCCAGCGCGACGTAGAGCGGGGCGAACGCCTCGTTGCCGACCTTGATGAACAGGAAGCTGAAGCCCCAGACCAGGGCGAGCACGCCGAAGCGGATCCGCCAGTCGAGGCCGGTGCGGCCGCCTGATGGGGTGGGAGGGGAAGTGGTGCGGGCTGTGGTGCCGCGGGAGGCGGTCGCGGTGGTCATGACCATCACTCTGATGGGTGAAACCTCTTAGAACAAGCGAGAATTCGTACGCGTTATCGCGTAGTATCTCTTACATGTTGAACCTGGATCGCCTGCGGACCTTGCACGCCGTGGCCCGGCACGGCTCCGTGAGTGGTGCCGCCGAGGGGCTGCACGTCACGACCTCCGCCGTCTCCCAGCAGCTGTCCAAGCTGGAGCGCGAGACGGGCCAGCAGCTGCTGGCCAAGAACGGCCGGGGGGTGCGCCTCACCGATGCCGGGCGGCTGCTCGCCGAGCACGCGTCGCGGATCCTCTCCCAGGTCGAGCTGGCCTGGTCCGACCTGGAGGCACAGCGTGGCCAGGCCGTCGGTGAGCTGCTGCTGGGCGCGTTCCCCACCGCCGCCCGCGGCCTGGTGCCGGACGCGCTGGCCGTGCTGCGCGCCGAGCACCCCCAGCTGCGCGCCCGGCTGATGGAGATGGAGCCGGACGCGTCCGTGCCCGCGGTGGTGCGCGGTGACGTCGACCTCGCCGTCGTCCTGGACTGGTACAACAAGCCGCTGCCCATGCCCGGCGGGCTGGTCAAGGCCGCTCTGCTGGACGATCCGGCGGATGTGGCCATGCCCGCGGACCACCCGCTCGCCGACCGGGCCGAGGTCGACCTGGAGGACTTCGCCCACGACGAGTGGATCGCCTGGCCGAACGGCTTCTGCTACGACTGGCTGATGTTCACCCTGCGCGGCAAGGGCATCGAGCCGCGGATCGGCCACAGCGCGGAGGAGCATCCGACCCAGATGGCGCTGATCGCCGCCGGGCTCGGCGTCGCCGTCGCGCCACGGCTGGGGCGCGGGCCGGTGCCGGAGGGGGTGCGGGTGGTGCCCGTCCGGCACCAGACCATGCAGCGCCACATCTACGCGATCTGGCGGGCTGACGCCGACCGCAGGCCTTCCATTCGGGCGGCGGTGGACGCGCTGCGCGGCACGGGCGAGCGAATATCGGCGGCGGAGCCCGGCGCGGGCTTGTGAGCGGCTGACGCGTGTGGCGGGCCCCCGCGCCGTACCCCGGTGCGCTTCAGCTGCGCGGGAGTTTGCGGAAGTCCCAGGACGCCGTCGTCGCGGGCGTCAGCCGCAGCCAGGCGTGCCGGCCGTCATGGGGCATGGCGTCCAGGTCGAAGTACTTCGCCGCGAACATCCGCTCCGGCGCGGCGAGTGCCGGGCACGGCTCACCGGTGCGCGGTGCCTCCCCGACCACCTCGACCGCGCCGCAGAGCTCCACGCCGCGCAGTTCGCCGTAGCCGTCACCGTCGTCCACGATCACGGCGACCCGCGGGTCCCGGAGCGTCTGCGCCCATCGGCGGCTGCGTACCAGGGAGTACAGCCACAGCGCGGTGCCGTCCCAGACGAACCACAAGGCGCTGACATGCGGCCGCCCGTCCGCGCCGACCGTGGCCACCCGGCAGGTGCGCCGGCCGGCGAGATAGGCGTCCCGTTCCTCGGGCGTCATCATGATGCGGCGACCCCGCCGCTGGGTGACCGTCATGTCCCGGCGCCTCCCGTACGCTGCCCACTCAATCTGACCATCCGTCAGAGGATGGTGGTTCTTCCCGGCACGCGCAATGGCGCGCTACCCTCGCCCGCCCGGTCCGTCGGCCCGTATGGCACAGGGAGGGAACCATGTCGCCGGACGAGTCCGACCACCTCGCCGGACCGCTGCACCCCGCTGCGTGCGCGCTGCTGACCGTCGAGTGCCAGGACGGCGTCGTCGGCCCGGACAGCGCGCTGCCGGAACTGGCCGCCGAAGCCCGCCGGTCCGGAGCGCTGGCGAATGTCGCCCGGCTGGTCCTGGCCGCACACGAGTCCGGTGTCCAGGTGCTGCACGCGGTCGCCGAGCGGCGCCCCGACGGCCGTGGCCGCAACCGCAACGCACCCTTGTTCTACGCCGCCGAGCGGCTGCCCGTTCGGCAGCTCACCGGCAGCACGGCGGTACGGATCGCCGAGCCGGTACCCGTGTCCGGCGACGACCTGGTGGTGCGGCGGCTGCACGGGCTGTCCCCGCTGGCCGGGACCGGGGTGGACGCGCTGCTGCGCAACCTGGGCTGCCGCACTCTGGTGGTCACCGGCGTCTCGGCGAACGTCGCCATCCCCAACACCGTCTTCGACGCGGTCAACCTCGGCTACAGGGCCGTCGTTCCGGCGGACGCCATCGCCGGGGTGCCCGCCGACTACACCCCGGCGATGGTCCGGCACACCCTCGCCCTCGTCGCCACCGTCACCACCACCGACCGGATACGCGCCCAGTGGAGGCGCGCCCGTCTCAGGCCAGAGTGATGGTGTCCCCCTTCACGGTGACCTTGGCCGGAGGAAGCGGGCGCCGGGCGGGCCCGTCCTGCACGCTGCCGTCCGCGATGGAGAACTTGCTGCCGTGGCACGGGCAGTTGATGGTGCCGCCGGTGACCTCCGTGACCGGGCACTGGGAGTGTGTGCACTCCGCGGAGAACGCCTTGAACTCGCCCTTGGACGGCTGCGTCACCACGACCATCTGATCCTTGAAGATCTTGCCGCCGCCCTCCGGGATCTCACCGGTCCTGCCGAGTTCGCCGCCGGCGTCCTTCGACCCGCCGCCGCCGTCGCCGTCGTCGCCGCAAGCGGCGAGCGCGGCGGCCAGCCCGGCCGCTCCCACCGCGGCGACGACGGTACGCCGGGTGGGGCCCTGCTCGCTCCGAACCTTTTCCGCCATGCTGCTGCCTCCGATCCGGGGACGTCTCTGCTGATCCGGGATCCTCCGGGGACGTCTCTGTGCGCTCCATACGGATCCCGCGGGCGGCCCGTTCAACCGGTCAGCGACCGGTTGAGGAAATCGAGCTGGAAGAGCAGCAGGTTCTCCGCGACGGTCTCGTCGGAGGGCAGATGGGTGGTGCCCGGCAGCGGCAGCACGGTGTGCGGGCGCCCGGCCGCCAGCAGCTCTGCCGAGAAGCGCAGCATGTGCGCCGGGGCCACGTTGTCGTCCGCCAGGCCGTGGATGAGGAGCAGCGGACGGCGCAACTTGTGGGCATGGCCGAGCAGCGACGAGCGGGCGTAGTTCTCCGGCTCCTCGTCGGGGTGGCCCAGGAACCGCTCCTCCCAGTGCGTGTCGTACAGCGTCCGGTCGGTCGGCGCGGCCCCGGCCACGGCCGCGTGGAAGACCTCCGGGTGGTGCAGCACGGCGGCCGCGGCGAGCGCCCCGCCGAACGACCACCCGCGGATCCCCACCCGCGTCAGATCCAGGTCCGGCCACTGCTCGGCGGCCGCGTGCAGGGCGTCGATCTGGTCCTCCAGCGGCGGGCCGAGCCGATCACCGCGGATCTCCTTCTCCCAGGCCGGGCCCCGGCCCGGCGTGCCGCGCCCGTCGGTGACCAGCACGGCGTAACCCTGCTCGGCGAACCACTGGGACAGGCACGTCGTCCAGCCCCGGGCCCGCAGGACGAGCTGGGTGCCCGCGCCGCCGTACGGATCCAGCAGGACCGGCAGCGGCCCCGCCCCCTGCTCGTACCAGGACGGCAGATAGAGCGCGGACCGCAGCTCGCGCGCGCCGAGCCGCAGATGGCGCGGGCGCGGGGTGACCAGCGGGCGCTCCGCGCGGCAGGCGATCCGGGCGGTCTCGGCGCCCGCCCGCACCACCGTCGCCTCCGGGCCGTCCGGGGTGAGGCTGTCCAGGACGACCGTGCCGCCGCCCGCGGCCGAGCGGTGCACCCCCGGCCCGTCGCTGAGCCGCACGAAGCCGCGCTCCGGTTCGTGGCACCACACATGTGCCTCGGTCGGCTCCTCGCTCGCCAGGAACAGCACCCGCTCGCCATCGACGCCCAGCACCTCGCGCACCTGGAGCCCGGCCGGGGTGCGCACCTCGCCGATCCGCAGCCCACGCGTGCCGCCGTCCTCCCACGGGCGCACCAGCGCACCGGACGCGGTGCGCGCCGGGGTGCCGGGGACGATCGCCACCCACGCGGGGTCCGTCCGCTCGGCCACCGGCGTCGTCTCCCCGGTGGCCGGGTCCACCGCCAGGGTGCGCAGCGTGCGCTGGTCGCGGCTCTGGACGTCGATCAGCAGACCGTGCGCGTCCCAGACCGCGGCCACCAGGTACTCGAACGCCGCCCGGTCCCACCGGACCTCGGTGCGCCCGCCGTCGACCGCCACCACGGACAGCGAGACCTCGGCGTTGGCGGTGCCCGCGACCGGATAGCGCAGCCGGCGGGGCGGCTTCGCGGGGTCCGCGGGATCGCTGAGGTACCACAGCCGTATCGGCGTCGGGTCCACCCGTGCGACCAGCAGTGCGCCGCCGTCCGGTGCCCACCAATAGCCGCGCGACCGGCCTATCTCCTCTGCCGCCACGAACTCCGCCAGGCCGTATGTCACCTCCGGCCCCTCCGGCGACGCCAGCCGCCGGTCCGTCCCGCCCAGCTCGGTGACATGCAGCGCGCCACCGGTGACGTACGCGATGCGGCGCCCGTCGGGGGAGGGGCGCGGATCGGTCACCGGTCCCGCCGTCGGGACGGGGAACGGCTCGCCGCCGTCGGTACGCACCGCCCACAGCGCGCCGCCGAGAGCGAACACCGCGAGCCGGGCATCCCGGTCGGTCGCGTACGCCAACACCCCCTCCGAGACCTCACGGGCCCGTTCCCGGCGGTCGAGCTCCGCCTGCGGGGCCGCGCCGCCGCCCGGCAGCCGGTGCGGATCGGCGAGTATCCGCTCGGCGCCGTCCTCGTGAACCCACAGCGCGCTCAGCGGGTCGCCGCCGCCTCCGGTGCGCAGGAACAGGACCCGCGCGCCGTCCCGGGAGACGGTGAAGTGCCGCGGCACGCCCAGCGTGAAACGCCGGGTGCGGGCGAGCTGACGGGGCAGGTCAGGGGCGTGGGGAGCGCTGGCTAAGGTGTCCATGGCGTGACTATGGCAGCCGCGGAGAGCCCACGGGGGGCCTGTGGAAAACCCGCGGGGCGGGGGCGCGGTGTGGGCTGGTTCTGTGCATCGCTGGTCTGCCCTGAACGAACGGCAACGTGCGCTTCTCGATCGGTTTGGAGCCAGGGAGGAGCCCGAAGAGTGGGAGCCGGGTGATTGGTGCTCGGCCTACGCGCTGCGCGACCGTGGACTTCTGACGGTCAGGCGCCGTCGCGGGGACGTGCACGCGGAGGTCACCGAGGCAGGCAGGTTCTACCTTCGGCACGGCCATCATCCGGACGACCCCGCGCACGCGGACGGTAGCCCGAAGGGGGCGGCCGCCGGGCCTTCGGATGAATCGGTAGGCGGCGGTCGGCGCCGCTCCACGAGTGGCGGGTATAGCCCGAGCCGTACAGCGAGCGGCCTGTGGCTCGTGCGCGTCGCGCGAAGGCGACCGAGCTGATCGAGCGGCTCGTCGCCGACGGCCGTGTCGTCATTTCCGAGCCCGGTGACGACGAGGCGGCGGAATGGCGGCGCGTCGTCGATTATGCGAAGCGACACGGTCTGGAACCGCAGGGCAAGCGCACCGAGAAGGCCCGATTCGGCAAGCGCGGCTTGGAGACGATCCTGGTGGAAGGCCCGCACCCCAATACGCGGGCATCGCCCTGTCCAGCAAGCCTGCCGACGCCGGGATCGGTCACAAGCGCGTCGGTTTCATGAGGACGCGCCGCTGGTCGCCCAGCGCCTCGCGCGGCGGGGCTTCGTCACCAGCGTACGCCTGCCGCTGAAGTCGGCCGACGCTCGCTTGGCCGCCGGGGCACAGCTGCGCGAACTCGTGGACTATACAGCCCCGTTCGAGCTGTTCCTCTGATCGCCGGGGTTCTGGGGGCGCGCATACGGTGGACGGCGACGTGCAGGTCCTCACCGGTTCCTCGTCGAACTCGACGGGACGCACTGGGCGTTGCCCGGGTTGCCATAAGTGACCCGAATCACCAGTCAGAATATTCTCCCGGCGGAATGAATCGCTCTGTACTGTCGCCGGGACATTGTGATCCGGCCGGGTCGAACAATTCACGTCGGTTGCCTTGCCGATCTTCTGGGCGCCTTGACCCTGCTGTGCCGCGGATGGAACTGTCGAAGGGTGTGCGCCTGTTTCACTCGTCGAAATTGGGGGTGGTAGCGTGCTGGATTCAGTCGAGCGACGCCGCTTACTGCATGAATTCAATGAGACGGCAGTTGCCGTACCTGATGTGACGATTTATGAATTGTTTGCGAGACAGGCTGCCTGTACTCCGGACGCCGTCGCGGTGGTGGCCGGCGAGACGTCATTGACCTACCGAGAGCTCGACGACGGGGCGGATCGGCTGGCGCGGGAACTGGTCCGGCGCGGCGTGGGTCCCGGAGCGGTGGTAGGGGTGGTCCTGCCCCGCTCGGCCGCACTGGCGACGGTCCTCCTCGCGGTGCTCAGGGCCGGGGGGACGTATCTGCCCCTGGACCCGGATTATCCGGCCGAGCGCGTGGAGTTCATGCTGCGCGACGTGCGGCCGGTGCTGCTGCTCACCACCTCGGCCGCCGCCGCGAGTCTGCCCTCCGTCGCCTGCCCGAGCGTCGTGCTCGACGAGCTGGACACCATGGCCGTACCGGCCCGGCAGGCAGATGGAAGCACTCCGGATCCCGCCGTGGCGGTGCACCCGGATCACCTCGCGTACGTCATCTACACCTCCGGTTCGACCGGGGTGCCCAAGGGCATCGGCATCACCCACCGGGACGTGGTGGGTTTCGCGCTCGACCGCTGCTGGCGCGGTGGCGCCCACGAGAGGGTGCTGCTGCACTCTCCGCTGGCGTTCGACGCCTCGATCTACGAACTGTGGGTGCCGCTGCTGAGCGGAGGCGCGGTCGTCGTGGACCCCTCCGGGGACCTGACCCCGGAGGTGCTGGCCGGCCTGGTGAGCGACTACGGCGTCACCTCCCTCTTCCTGACCACCTCACTGTTCAACCTCCTGGCCGAGGAGGACCCGCGCTGCCTGGCCGGGCTGAAGGCCGTGTGGATCGGCGGCGAGCGCCTTACCTCGCGTGCCGTCCGACGCGCCGTCGAGGCCTGCCCGCACACGCAGTTCGTCAATGGCTACGGGCCCACGGAGGCAACGGTCTTCGCCGTCTGCCATCCGGTGGACCCCGCCGAGCCGGTCGGTGACAACATCCCGATCGGGCGCTCGATGGACAACATGCGCGCCCATGTACTGGACGACCAGTTGCGCCCGGTGCCGACGGGGACGGCCGGTGAGTTGTATCTGGCCGGTGTCGGGGTGGCGCGTGGCTATCTGAACCGGCCCGCGCTGTCCGCGGAGCGCTTCGTGGCCTGCCCGTACGGCGGCGCCGGTGAGCGGATGTACCGGACCGGCGACGTGGTGATGCGGACCCCCGGCGGCGAACTGGTGTACCAGGGGCGAGTCGACACCCAGGTGAAGGTGCGGGGCTTCCGGATCGAGCCCGGCGAGATCGAGGCGGTGCTCCTCTCCCACCCCGGCGTGGCGCACGCGGCGGTGGTCGCCCGTGAGACCTCCGGCGGAGCCGGGAGCAAGCAACTGGTGGCGTACGTCGTCCCGGTCGGCTCCGACGCGGCCGGCTGGGGGCCGGCCGGCGGCAGCATCGCCATCGGCTCCGGCTTCCGGGTCGGGGACCTGCGCGGGTTCGTCGCGAGCCGCCTGCCCGAGTACATGGTGCCGTCGGTCTTCATGGTCCTCGACCAGCTGCCGCTGACCCCGAACGAGAAGCTGGACCGGGCGGCGCTCCCGGAGCCGGAGTTCGGCGGCGGCAGCGAGTACCGGGCGCCGCGCACGCCCGGCGAGGAGCTCCTCGCGGGCCTGTTCGCCGAGGTCCTCGGCCTCGACAGGGTCGGCATCGACGACGACTTCTTCGCGCTGGGCGGCGACAGCATCCAGTCCATCCAGATCGTGTCGCGGGCCCGCGCACAGGGCACGCAGGTCAGCTCGCGCGAGATCTTCGAGCAGCGGACCGTGGCCGCCTTGGCCGAGGCTGCCGCACGCCGCGGGCCCGGCACGGAGCCGGTACTCGCCGAGATGGCGGGCGGCGGCACCGGATGGATGCCGCTGATGCCGGTGGCGCGGTGGATCCTGGAACGCGGCCCCGGTTTCGACCGGCTCATCCAGGCCGTCGTACTCGAACTGCCGGACGGCATCGACCGGGCCGGCCTGGCCGCGACGCTCGGCGCGGTCCTCGACGGGCACGATCTGCTGCGCGCGCGCCTGGTGACCGGCGACGACATCGCGCCCGAGCAGCCGGGCGAGGGCATGGGCCTGCACGTCTCCCCGCCGGGCTCGATGGACGTGGACCCGCTGATCCGGCACGTCGAGTGCTCCGGCCACTGGGACGCGGAGTCCTGGCGCCCCCTGCTGCTGCGCGAACTCGACGCGGCCGCCGGGAGAATGGACCCGGCAGCGGGTGTGGTGGCGCAGTTCGTGTGGTTCGACCCGCGGGCCACCGGCGGGGACGGCGGGCCCGCCGCCTCCGACTCCGCGGCCGCTTCCACCACTTCAGCCTCGACCGCCTCCACGGCGTCCGCCGGTCCTGGCCGGCTCCTGGTCGCGTTCCACCACATAGTGATCGACGGAGTGTCGTGGCGGATCCTCATGCCCGACTTCGCCGCGGCGTGGGCGCAGGTACGGGCCGGGCGCGACCCGGACCCGGCACCGGCGACGACGTCGGTACGGCGCTGGGCACACGCCCTGATGGACGCGGCCACCGCCCCGGAACGGGCGGCGGAACTGCCGCTGTGGCGTTCGGTGGTGGCGGGTCCCGACCCGGTCCTCGGCACCCGGCGCCTGGACCCCGCGGTGGACGTGATGGCCACCGTGGAGAAGGTGCGGGTACTGCTGCCGGTACCGGTCACCGAAGCCGCCCTGACGGCACTGCCCGCGGCCGTCCGCGGCGGGGTCAACGACGGCCTGCTGGCCGCACTTGCCCTGGCCGTCGCGCAGTGGCGCCGCCGGCGCGGCGTCGACGAGCCGTCGACCCTGATCCGGCTCGAAGGTCACGGCCGTGAGGAAGACGTGGCACCGGGCGCGGACCTGTCCCGCACGGTGGGCTGGTTCACCAGCGTGTTCCCGGTGCGCCTGGACCTCGCGGGAGCCGACATCGACGACGCCTTCGCGGGCGGCCCGGCCGCCGGCGACGTGGTCAAGGCGGTCAAGGAGCAGCTCCTCGCCCTCCCCGACAAGGGCATGGGCTACGGCCTGCTGCGGTATCTCAACCCGCAGACCGCCGAGGTGCTCCGCGACCATCCGATGGGCCAGATCGGCTTCAACTACCTCGGCCGGTTCTCCGCCGCCGACATGCCCGACGAACTGCGCGGACTCGGCTTCACCCAGACCGCCGAACTGGCCGAGTTCGCGGAGCTGGCCGAGCTGGACGCCGGGCACGACGCGCGGATGCCCGCGCTGTGCGAAGTGGACATCAACGCGACCGTCACCGACACCCCGGACGGCCCCCGGCTCGGCGCCGTCTTCGGCGCCCCGGCGGGCGTGCTCTCCCCCGACGAGGTGCGCGAGCTCGCCGACCTGTGGTGCGACGCCCTCACCGGCCTCGCCCGGCATGCCGCGAGTGCCGACGCGGGTGGTCTGACGCCGTCGGACGTCCCCCTGGTGACCGTTACCCAGAGGTCCATCGAGACCTGGGAACGCCGCTATCCGGGACTCACCGACATCTGGCCGCCGACCGCGCTCCAGTCGGGACTGCTTTTCCAGTCGCACCTCAACGACTCCACGTTCGACGCGTATCAGGTGCAGTACACGCTGCACCTGTCCGGATCCGTCGACCCGGACCGGATGCGCGCGGCCGGACAGGCCATGCTCGACCGGCACGCCGCCCTGCGGACCGCGTTCGTGTCCGACGACAACGGCGACCAGCTCCAACTGGTGGTCGACGGGGTCGCGCTGCCGTGGCTCCACCACGACCTGTCCGGTCTCGACGGGCCTGGCCAGGACGACGCGTTCGAGCGGTTCCTCGCCGAGGACCTGGACACCCACTTCGACTCCGCGACCCCGCCGATGCTGCGGCTGTCCCTGGTCACGCTCGGCCCGGACCGTTCGGAACTGGTCCTGACCGCCCACCACGTGCTGTTCGACGGCTGGTCGCTGCCGCTCCTGACACAGGATCTCCTGCGGCTCTACGCCACGGGTGGCGACGCGGCAGGGCTGCCGCGCGTTCGCGACTACCGGGACTTTCTGCACTGGCTGGCGCGACAGGACCACGAGGCATCGGCCACCGCCTGGGCCACGGAGCTCGACGGCCTGGACGAGCCCACCCTGCTCGCGCCCCCCGACGGGCCCAGGACGGACCTCACGGGCATCGGCCAGGTGGAGGTGCCGCTGCCCGCCGACATCGCGCGCGCTCTGTCCCGCCGCGCGGCCGAGCTGGGCGTCACGGTGAACGCCGTCGTCCAGGGCACCTGGGCGATCCTCCTCGCCCGGCTCACCGGCCGCCAGGACGTGGTGTTCGGCGCCACCGTCTCCGGCCGCCCGCCCGCCGTGACCGGCGTGGACTCCATGGTCGGCCTGTTCCTCAACACGGTGCCAGTACGGGTGCGGTGCGCCCCGGGGGACACCCTCGCCGAGCTCCTGACCGCGCTCCAGGACCGGCAGGCCGCGCTCCTCGATCACCATCACCACCCCCTCACCGACACACAGCGGGCCACGGGGCTGAGCGCGTTGTTCGACACCTATGTCGCCTTCGAGTCCTTCCCCCTGGACCGATCCGGCATCGGGGAGGCGAGCCGGGCCGCCGACATCACTGTCACCGGCATCCGCCCGTTCGCCACCACGCACTATCCGCTGACCGTGATGGCCCTCGCCGACTCCGACCGGCTGCGCCTGTCGCTGCAGTACCAGCGGAGCGTGTTCGACCGGGACGAGGTCGACCGTATCGGTGCCCGCTTCGGCCGGATCCTGCGTCAGCTGGCGGCGGATCCCGGCCACCGCGTGGGCGCCGTCGACGTGCTGGAGCGCGCCGAACGGGACCGGCTGCTCGGCCGGTTCAACGGCACGACGGCACCGGAACCCGGGCTGACCGTCCCGCAGGTGTTCGAGCGGCAGGCCGCCGCCACGCCGGACGCGGTCGCGGTGGTGTGCGGCGAGGTCTCGCTGACGTACCGCGAACTCGACGAGCGGGCGAACCGTCTCGCGCGCGGCCTGGCCGGGCGCGGAGTCGGGCCGGAGACCGTCGTGGCGGTGGCGCTGCCGCGCTCGGCGGACCTGGTCGTCGCACTCCTGGGCGTGCTGAAGTCCGGCGCCGGCTATCTGCCGATCGACCCGGAGTACCCGAGCCGGCGCCTCGCGCACATTCTCCGCGACGCCCGCCCGGTTCTGGTGCTCACGGACCCCGCCACCGGCACGGCGGTGCTCCCCGACGACGGTACCCCCCGCGCCGGGCTCGACGAGATCACGGCCCGCGAGAGCGGAGCGGGCCACGGCCTCGGTGACGGCGACCAGGTGCGGCCCCTGCGACCGGACCACGTGGCGTACGTGATGTACACCTCCGGGTCCACCGGGACGCCGAAGGGCGTGGTCATCACCCACCGCAACGTGACCAACTGTCTCCCGGGCCTCGCGGCCGCCCTCGGAATCCCCCGGGCGTACCGGATGCTGGCGGGCACATCGGTCAACTTCGACGTGTCGGTGTTCGAGCTGTTCACCACGCTGTCCACCGGCGGCAGCGTCGAGGTGGTCCGGGACGTGCTGGTCCTGGGCGAGGGCGACGGCTGGTCGGGCGGTGTGATCAGCACGGTCCCCTCCGCGTTCACCGAACTCCTCGACCAGCTGGGCGGCAAGATCAGCGCGGACGCGGTGGTGTTCGCCGGTGAGGCGCTGCCCGCCTCCCTGGTGCGGCGGGTGCGGGAGGCGCTGCCCGGAGTGCGCGTCGTCAACGCCTATGGCCAGAGCGAGACCTTCTACGCGACCACGCTTGCCGTCGACGGTACGGACGAGTGGTCGGCCACGGCGAACGCGCCGATCGGCACGCCGCTTCCGGGCATCCGGGTGTACGTCCTGGGCGACGGTCTGCTGCCGGTGCCACCGGGGGCGGCGGGCGAGCTGTACGTCGCCGGAGCGTCGATGGGGCGCGGCTACTGGGGCCGGACCGCGCTGACCGCGGAGCGCTTCGTCGCCGACCCGTACGGGCCGCCGGGCGCGCGGATGTACCGCACCGGTGACCTGGCCCGCTTCAACTCGGCGGGCGAGCTGGAGTACGCCGGGCGCGGCGACGCGCAGGTGAAGATCCGGGGCATCCGGGTCGAGCCTGCCGAGGTCGAGGCGGTGCTGACCGCACATCCCGGGGTCGACCGGGCCGTCGTCATCGCCCGGGACGGCCACGGCACGGGCCGGGCCGAGCAGTTGGTGGCCTATGTCGTGCCGTCCACAGCGGACGGCACCGGACCCGACGAACTGCGCGGTTTCGCCGCCGAGCGGCTGCCCGACTTCATGGTGCCCGCGGCCGTCGTACCGCTGGATGCGATGCCGCTGATGCCGAACGGCAAGCTGGACCGGGCCGCGCTGCCCGAACCCGAGTTCACCGCCGGGCGGTACCGCGCGCCGCGGACACCGCAGGAGGAGACCCTCTGCCGGCTGTACGCCGAGGTCCTCGGCGTGGACCGGGTGGGGATGGACGACGACTTCTTCGCCCTGGGCGGCCATTCGCTCCTGGCGGCCCGCCTGCTCAGCCGGATCCGTTCCGAACTCGGGGCCGAGGTGCCCCTGCGAGCGATTTTCGACACCCCCCGCATCACCGACCTGTCGAGCAAGGTGAAGGACGCCTCCGCGGCCCCTGCGAACGATTCCTCCGCGTCGAGCCGTCCTCGTCTGCGCAAGATGGATAGGAGCAAGTACTAAATGATCCCGTTGTCCTTCGCGCAGCGCCGCCTGTGGTTCATCGACCGTTTCGAGGGCCCGTCCGCGGCCTACAACCTTCCCTTCGTACTCCACCTGAGCGGTTCCCTGGACGTGGCCGCGCTGTCCTTAGCGGTGCGCGACGTCGTCGTCCGGCACGAGAGTCTCCGCACGGTGTTCGGCGAGGACGAGGCGGGCGTGCCGGGGCAGCGGGTGCTGCCCGAGGACCAGATCCGGCTCCCGGTGCCCGTGACCGACGTGGCACCGGCCGACCTGGCCGGTGCGGTCGCCGAAGCGGTGGCCCACCGCTTCGACCTCTCGGCCGAGATCCCGGTGCGGGCCCATCTGCTGCGCCGGGCCGCCGACGAGCACGTGCTGGTCCTGGTGATGCACCACATCGCGAGCGACGGCCAGTCGATGGAGCCGCTGGCACGCGACCTGGCCGCCGCGTACACGGCCCGCCTGACGGGCGACGCCCCGCAGTGGCCGGAACTGTCGGTGCAGTACGTCGACTACACCCTGTGGCAGCGCGAACTCCTGGGCGACGAGTCCGATCCGGGCAGCGTCCTCGCCACCCAGCTGCGCTACTGGCAGGACGAACTCGCGGGCGCCCCCGAGCAGTTGCCGCTGCCGACGGACCGGCCGCGGCCGTCCGCCGCCAGCCACCGCGGCGACAGCGTGGAGTTCACGATCGAGCCGGACCTCCTCGCCGCGGTGCAGAAGCTGGCCGACGACCAGGGCATACCCGGCCTGACCGCGTCGATGGTGATGCAGTCGGCCGTCGCGGTGCTGCTGCACCACCTGGGCGCCGGCGAGGACATCACGATGGGCTCCACCATCGCGGGCCGCACCGACCCGGAGCTGGCGGACCTGGTCGGGTTCTTCGTCAACACCTGGGTGCTGCGTACCGACCTGGCCGCGAACCCGACGCTGGAACAGGTGCTCCAGCGGGTGCGGAACAAGGCGCTGAGCGCGTACGAGAACCAGGACGCCCCCTTTGAGCGGCTGGTGGAGGCGCTGAACCCGGAGCGTTCCACGGCCTACCACCCGCTGTTCCAGGTGATGTTCACCTGGCAGGGAGACTCCCGCGTCGACGTCGCCCTGCCCGAGGTGCGGGCGCGCCTCGAGGCGGTTCCCACCGCGACCGCCAAGTTCGACCTGGAGTTCAACTTCGGCATCGACCCCGACGAGCGGTCCATGCGGTGCACCCTGGAGTACGCCACCGACCTGTTCGACCGGAGCACCGTGGAGGCCGTCGCCGCCCGCTTCGTGCGGGTGGTGCGGGCGTTCGTAGCCGACCCGGGCGTGCGGGTCGGTTCGGTGGACGTGCTGGACGCGGCCGAACGGGCTCTGGTGCTGCGCGAGTTCAACGACACGGCGGAGCCGACGCCCGAGGTGACGGTCCCCGCGCTCTTCGAGCAGCAGGCGGCCGCCACCCCGGACGCGGTGGCGGTGGTGTCGGACGACGTGACGCTGACGTACGGGGAGCTGAACGCGCGGGCGGAGCAGGTCGCGCGTGCCCTGGCGGGGCGTGGAGTGCGTCCCGAGTCGGTGGTCGCGGTGGCGCTGCCGCGCACGGCGGACCTCGTCGTGGGGCTCCTGGGCGTGCTGAAGGCCGGGGCCGCGTATCTGCCGATCGACCCGAAGTACCCGAGTGCGCGCCTGGACCACATCCTGGCGGACGCCCGGCCCGGCCTCGTCCTGACGGCCGCGGAGTCGGCCGACGTGCTGTCCGGGACGGACGTTCCGCGGCTGTTCGTCACCGACATCGGGAGCGAACCCCTCCCGGAGGACACCGGTCCGACGGCGCCGCGGCCGCACAATGCGGCGTACGTGATGTACACGTCCGGGTCGACCGGCACGCCCAAGGGCGTGACGATCACCCATCGCGATGTGGTGAACGGCGTGCTGCGGCTGGCGTCGTCGGTCGGCGTGGACGCGACGACGCGGATGCTGGCGGGCACCTCGGTGAACTTCGACGTGTCGGTCTTCGAGACCTTCACCACGCTGTGCGCGGGCGGCACCGTCGAGGTGGTCCGCGATGTGCTGGTGATCGGGGAACGGAACGGCTGGAGCGGTGGCGTTGTCAGTACCGTGCCGTCCGTCTTCGCCGAGCTCCTCGACCAGATCAGCGGAAAGGTCAGCGTCGACGCGGTGGTGTTCGCGGGCGAGGCGCTGCCCGCCTCGTTGGTGCGGCGGGTGCGCGACGACATCCCGGGCGTGCGGGTGGTCAACGCCTATGGGCAGACGGAGAGTTTCTACGCGACGGCGTTCGTGTTGCCGTCGGGTGAGGAGTGGGACGGGTCGGGCAGTGCGCCGATTGGTTCGCCGTTGGGGAACATGCGGGCGTATGTGCTGGGTCCGGGGCTTGTTCCGGTGCCGCCGGGTGTGGTGGGGGAGTTGTATGTCGCGGGGAATGTGGCGCGTGGTTATCACGGTCGTGCGGGTCTGACGGCGGAGCGGTTCGTCGCGGATCCGTACGGGGCTACGGGTGCACGCATGTACCGCACCGGTGACCTGGCGCGGTGGAACGCCGACGGGCAGTTGGTGTATGCGGGGCGTGATGACGCGCAGGTGAAGGTGCGCGGCTTCCGTATCGAGCCGGGTGAGGTGGAGGCGGCGCTGACCGCGCATCCCGGTGTGTCCCAGGCCGTGGTCGTCACGCGCACGGGCCGCGGCGTCAAGCAGTTGGTGGGCTATGTCGTGCCCGTCGGCATGGGCGAGGGCGGCATCGGCACCGTCGAGAGTCTCGGTCAGCTCGACGTCGACCTGACCGCCGGAGTGTCGCCACGGGAACTGCGGCGTTTTGTGGCGGGGCGGTTGCCGGAGTTCATGGTGCCGTCGGTGTTGGTGATGCTGGATCGGTTGCCGTTGGCGCCGAACGGCAAGCTGGATCGGTCGGCGTTGCCGGAGCCGGAGTTCGGCGGTGGTGAGTACCGGGCTCCGGGTTCGGCGACGGAACGGGTGCTGGCCGGGGTGTATGCGGAGGTTCTGGGTCTGGAGCGGGTGGGGGTCGATGACGACTTCTTCGCTGTGGGCGGGGACAGTATCCGCTCGATTCAGGTGGTGTCGCGGGCCCGGGTGATGGGTGTGGAGGTGTCTCCGCGGCAGATCTTCGAGTGTCGGACGGTGGCTGAGCTGGCGCAGGTCGCGGTGACGGATGGCTCGGATGCGGGTGTGGTGCTGGAGGAGTTCGAGGGTGGTGGTGTGGGCCGGTTGCCGGTGCTGCCGGTGAGCCGGTATCTGCGGGAGTTGGGGGGTGGGTTCGGCCGGTTCTCGATGTCGGCGGTCCTGGAGCTGCCTGCGGGTATCGATGCGGTGGGGCTGTCGGCGACGCTGGCGGCGGTGTTCGACCGGCACGACATTCTGCGCTCTCGGCTGGTCACCGGTGATGAGTGGAGTCTGGAGGTCGGCGCTCCGGGTTCGGTGGAGGTGGCCGGGCTGGTCCATCGGGTGGAGTGTGACGGTGAGTGGGGTGAGGGCTGGCGGGAGTCGGCTTCCAGGGAACTGGATGCGGCCACCGGGCGGCTGGATCCTGCCGGTGGGGTGATGGCGCGGTTCGTGTGGTTCGACGCGGGTGACTCGGTTCCGGGTCGGCTGCTGGTGGTGTTGCACCACTTGGTGGTGGACGGAGTGTCCTGGCGAATCCTGCTGCCCGACCTCGCTGCCGCCTGGGAGCAAGTGAGCTCCGGCGAGGAGCCGGTGCTGCCCGAAGTGGGGACGTCGGTACGGCGCTGGACACACGCCCTCCAGGACGAGGCCGTCAGCGAGGACCGGGTCGCCGAACTCCCCCTGTGGCGTGCGATGGTGGACGGCCCGGACCCCCTCCTCGGCCGCCGTGCACTGGACCCCGCCCTGGACGTGGCCGGCACCGCCGACCACATCTGGGTCCGCCTGCCGGCGCGGGTGACGGAGGCGCTGCTGACGTCGGTGCCGACGGCGTTCCGCGGCCAGGTGAACGACGGTCTGCTGGCCGGGCTGGCGCTGGCGGTGGCGAAGTGGCGGCAGAAGCGCGGCGTCACGGAGTCCTCGGCGCTGATCCGGCTCGAAGGGCACGGCCGTGAGGAAGGCGTCGTGCCGGGTGCCGACCTGTCCCGCACGCTGGGCTGGTTCACCAGCATGTTCCCCGTACGGCTCGACACCACAGGGATCGACCTCAGTGACGCCTTCGCGGGCGGCCCCGCGGCCGCCGGCGCGATCAAGGCCGTCAAGGAGCAGCTGCTCGCCATCCCCGACAAGGGCATCGGCTACGGCCTGCTGCGCCATCTGAACCCGGAGACGGCGACAGTGCTGCGTCGCTACGACACCGGGCAGATCGCCTTCAACTACCTGGGCCACTTCTCCGCCGCCGACATGCCGGAGAACCTGCGCGGCCTCGGCTGGACCCGGGCCGAGAACACCACCGACCTGGTCGCCGCGCCGGACGCGGACATGCCGCTGATGTCGACGCTGGAGATCAACGCGCTGGTCGGCGACACCGAGCAGGGCCCGTGTCTGAACGCCCGCGTGGGATTCCCCACCGGTGTGCTGTCCCGTGAGGACGTGCAGGAGCTGGCCGATCTGTGGTGTGCGGCGCTGGAAGGGCTGGCCCGGCATGTGGAGCGGCCGGGTGCCGGGGGTCTGACGCCGTCGGATGTGCCGTTGGTGTCGGTGGGCCAGCGTGAGCTGGAGGTGTGGGAGAAGAAGTATCCCGGCTTGGTGGATGTGTGGCCGCTGACCGCGTTGCAGTCCGGGCTGCTGTTCCACGCTCTGCTGGCGGACGCGGCGTACGACGCGTATCACATGCAGTTGGTGTTCCATCTGTCCGGTCCGGTGGAGCCGGAGCGGATGCGGGCCGCGGGGCAGGCGGTCCTGGACCGGTACGCCAACCTGCGGACCGCGTTCGTCAGCGACACCGCCGGTGAACGCGTCCAGGTCGTGGTCGAGGGCGTGCGCGTGCCCTGGCAGCAGATCGACCTGAGCGACCACGCCGACGGCGACGACCGCGACGCGGCGCTCGAACGCATCCTCGCCGACGACCGCGCCACCCACTTCGACCTGACCGCACCGCCGCTCCTGCGCATGACCCTGGTGACCATGGGCCCGGGCCGGGCCGAACTGGTCTTCACCGCCCACCACGTCCTGTTCGACGGCTGGTCGGTCCCGCTCCTCATGCAGGACCTGCTCAGGCTGTACGGCTCCGACGGAGACCTCGCGGCCCTGCCGAAGGTGCGCGGCTACCGCGAGTTCCTGTCCTGGCTGGCCCGGCAGGACCACGAAGCGGCCGCCCGCGCCTGGGCCGACGAACTCGACGGACTCGACGAACCCACCCTGCTCGCCCCCGGCGCCGAGTCCGCCGACTCCGAGGACATCGGGCAGGTCGACGTACCGCTGTCACCGGAGACCGCCCGCGAACTGACCCGGTACGCGGCCGAGGCGGGCGTCACCCTGAACACCCTGGTCCAGGGAGCCTGGGCGATCGTCGTCGGAGAGCTGACCGGGCGCGAGGACGTCGTGTTCGGCGCGACGGTGTCCGGCCGTCCGCCCACCGTCACGGGCATCGACACCATGGTCGGCCTGTTCATCAACACCCTTCCCGTACGCGTGACATGCTCTCCCCGGGACACCTTCCGCGAGTTGCTGACGCGGTTGCAGGACCGGCAGGCCGTTCTGCTCGACCACCATCACTACGGTCTCGCGCAGATCCAGCAGGACACCGGCCTGAGCACCCTGTTCGACACCGTCGTCGTCTTCGAGTCCTTCCCGATCGACCACGCGGGGCTCGGCGACGCCAACACCGAGGCGGGCGTGGCGATCACCGGCCTCACCCCGTTCAGCGGCACCCACTACCCGCTGACCGTGACGGCCGACGCCGACCCGCAGCTGCGCATCGCCCTCCAGTACCAGCACCATCTCTTCGACCACGCAACCGTGGAGGCGATCGCCGCCCGCTGCCTGCGGGTGCTGCGCCAGGTCGTCGAGAACCCGGAGATCCGCGTCGCGCAGCTCGACGTCCTGGAGCCCGCCGAACGGACCAAGGTCGTGTCCGAGTGGAACGACACCGCACACCCCACGGCCACCGCGGGCAGCACCCTCGCCGCGGCGTTCGAAGCCCAGGTGGAGCGCGGCCCGGAGCGCACCGCGCTCGTCTTCGAGGGAGACACGCTCTCCTACGCCGACTTCAACGCGCGCGCCAACCGGCTGGCGCACTGGCTGATCGAGCGCGGCGCCGGGCCCGAGCGGCTCGTCGCGATCCGGATACCGCGCTCCTTCGATCTGCTCACCGCGATCTACGGCGTGCTCAAGACAGGAGCCGCCTATCTGCCGATCGAGACCGATCTGCCCGGCGAGCGGGTCGAGCACATGCTCGCCGACAGCACGCCCCTCCTCGTCCTGGACGAACTCCCGGACCTCTCCGGACGCCCGGAGTCGAATCCCGGCGTCGACGTGCACGAGGACCACGCCGCCTACGTGATCTACACCTCGGGGTCGACCGGGAAGCCCAAGGGCGTGGTCGTGTCCCACCGTTCGATCATGAACCGGCTCGCCTGGGGCCACGGCCGGTACGGCATGGGCGAGAGCGACCGGATGCTCCTGAAGACATCCGTCGGCTTCGACGTGTCGGTGCCGGAGCTGTTCTGGCCGCTCCAGGTCGGGGCAGGGCTGGTGATCGTCCGTCCGGACGGGCAGAAGGACCCCGAGTACCTGGCCAGGCTGATCCGGGAACAGCGGGTCACTGACGCCGACTTCGCGCCGTCCATGCTGGCGGCGTTCCTCTCGGAGCCGACCGCGGACCAGTGCACCAGCCTGCGCCGCGTGGAGGCCGCCGGCGAGGCGCTCCCCCTGGAGCTCACCGAGCGCTTCGCGCGCACGCTCCCCGGCACCCGGCTGCACAATCTCTACGGCCCCACCGAGGCCGCGGTGGAGGTCACGGCCTGGGAGTGCCGCGAGGAGCCCGGTGCCACCGGCGTGCCGATCGGCGCACCGGTGTGGAACACCCAGGTCTACGTCCTCGACTCCGCGCTGCGGCCGGTCCCCCCGGGTGTGCCGGGAGAGCTCTACCTCGCGGGCGTCCAGCTCGCCCGCGGCTACCTGAACCGTCCGGACCTGACCGCGGAACGCTTCGTGGCCAGCCCCTTCACCCCCGGGGCGCGCATGTACCGCACCGGTGACCTGGTCAAGTGGCGGCCCGACGGCGTGATCGACTACCTCGGCCGGGTCGACTTCCAGGTCAAGGTGCGCGGATTCCGCATCGAGCCCGGAGACATCGAGGCGGCCCTCGCCTCGCACCCCGGCGTGGACCAAGCCGTGGTGATCACCCGCGAGGACCGGCCCGGCGACCAGCGCATCGTGGGATACGTCGTGCCCGCCCCCACCGGCTCGGCCACCGCCCGCGAGGCGGAGCAGGTCGACGAGTGGCAGCAGGTGTACGACGAGGCCTACGCCGGTTCCGGGACGACCGCCTGGGGCGAGGACTTCACCGGCTGGAACTCCAGCTACACCGGCGAGCCGATCCCGCTGATGGAGATGCGGGCCTGGCGGGACGCGGCCGTCGAGCAGATCCTCGGCGGGGCGCCGCGTCGGGTCCTCGAACTGGGCGTCGGCTCGGGTCTGCTCCTCTCCCAGATCGTGCCCGACGTCGCGGAGTACTGGGGCACGGACTTCTCGGCTCCCGTCATCGAGCAGCTGAAGGACCAGGTCGTAAGGGCCGGCTTCACCGAGCGGGTCCGGCTGCGGGTGCAGCCCGCCGACGACGTGTCGGGCCTGCCCCAGGAGTACTTCGACACCGTCGTCATCAACTCGGTGGCGCAGTACTTCCCCGACGCCGGCTATCTGGACCGGGTGCTGAGCCAGGCCCTCGACCTGCTGGCCCCCGGCGGCCGCATCGTGGTCGGCGACGTGCGCCACGCGGGCTCGCTGAGCCTGTTGAAGACGGCGATCCACCGCGCCCGGCGCCCGGAGGCATCGGCGTCCGTGATCCGCGCCGCCGTCGCCCGGGCCGTCCTGGTGGAGAAGGAACTGGTCCTCGACCCGGAGTGGTTCACGCGCTGGGCCGACGAACACGGCGCCGCCGGCGTGGACGTACTCCTGAAGCCCGGCCGCGCCCACAACGAACTGACCCGGCACCGCTACGAAGTGGTGCTGCACAAGGCACCCGTGGACCCCGTCCCCCTGACCGGGATCCCGGCGCTCGCGTGGGGCCGCCGGGTGGACGACTTCACCGGCCTCGACGACGTGGTCCGGGAGCACGGGACGACACCGGTACGGATCACCCGGATCCCCAACGCCCGGCTCGCCGGCGAGGTCGCCACCGCCACCGCCCTCGCGGCCGTCGACTCACCGGTGGCCGGACTCCCGCCACTGGACCCGCACGACCTGCGGGAATGGGCCGACCGGCGAGGCCTTGGCCTGCTGCTCACCCTGACGGCGGGGGTGCCCGAGTGCTTCGACGCGGTGGTCTTCCCCGCCGGCACCGAAACCGGGCGGACGTACTCCGGAGGGTTCACGCCCACCGGGCGCTCCGAGCGGATGCTGGTGAACGACCCGGCCGGCGCGCGGGAGATCGGCATCCTCGTCTCCGGGCTCCGCGACCACGCGCAGGAACGGCTGCCGGAGTACATGGTGCCCGCGGCTGTGGTCGCGATCGCCGAGGTGCCCCTGACCCCCAACGGGAAGCTGGACCGGCAGGCGCTGCCCGTGCCCGACTACGCCGGTGTGGCGACGGGCCGGCCACCGCGGACACCGCAGGAAGAGGTCCTCTGTGCGCTGTTCGCCGAGGTCCTCGGCATCGACCGGGTGGGCATCGACGACAACTTCTTCGCATTGGGCGGGCACTCGCTCCTCGCCACCCGGCTGATCAGCCGGATCCGCGCCGAGCTGGGCGCCGAGGTCCCGATCCGCGCGGTCTTCGACCGTCCCACCGTCGTGGAACTGGTCGAGCGGGTCGCCCCGGGAGCACGGGTCCGCTCCCCGCTGCGCCGGGTGGCACAGCGGCCGGAGCAGCCGCCGCTGTCCTTCGCGCAGCGCCGCCTGTGGTTCATCGACCGGTTTGAGGGGCCGTCGGCGACGTACAACATCCCGTTCGTGCTGCGGCTCACCGGCGCGCTGGACGTGGTGGCGCTGGAGAACGCGGTACGGGACGTCGTGTCCCGGCACGAGATCCTGCGGACGCTGATCGCCGAGTCCGGTGACGGAGTGCCGTACCAGCGGGTGCTGCCCGCGGAGCCGGCACTGGTGGACTTGCACGTCGTCGAATCCGCCCCGGACGCGGTGGCCGACGCCGTGGCGGCGGCCGCGGCCCGGCCGTTCGACCTGGCCACGGAGATACCGCTGCGGGTGACCGTGGTCCGGAGCGCCGCCGACGAGCACGTGCTGGTCCTCGTGGTCCACCACATCGCCGGGGACGGCGAGTCGATGGGCCCGCTGGCGCGCGACCTGGGCACGGCCTACGCCGCCCGGCTGCGCGGCGAGGTGCCCGACTGGCCCGAGCTGCCGGTGAGTTACGTCGACTACACCCTGTGGCAGCGGGAGCTGCTCGCCGACGAGTCCGATCCCGAGGGCGTCCTTGCCACGCAGCTACGGTACTGGCGGGACGAACTGACGGGCGCGCCGCAGCCGTTGCAGCTGCCGACGGATCGCCCCCGGCCGCCGGTGGCGAGCCGCCGCGGCGACCTGGTGGCGTTCGAGCTCGATCCGGACCTGGTCACCGCCGTGGAAGAACTCGCCCGCGCGCAGGGCGCGACGGTGTCGATGGTCCTCCAGTCGGCGGTGGCGGTGCTGCTGCACCACCTGGGCGGCGGCGAGGACATCACCGTCGGATCCCCGATCGCCGGCCGCACCGACGCCGCGCTCGCGGAGCTGGTGGGCTTCTTCGTCAACACCTGGGTGCTGCGCACCGACCTGTCCGGAAACCCGAGCTTCGAGCAGCTCCTCGGGCAGGTGCGCGAGAAGGCCCTGGGCGCTTATGAGAACCAGGACGCGCCCTTCGAGCGCCTGGTGGAGCTGCTCAAACCCGACCGCTCCACCGCCTACCATCCGCTGTTCCAGGTGATGTTCGCGTGGCAGAACATGGCCCGCGAGGACTTCGCGCTCGACGGCCTGCGCGTGGACCTCGAACACCCGGCCACCGACACCGCGAAGTTCGACCTGTTCTTCAACATGGCGGACATCCCCGGCCTCGGCGTGGTCGGTCACCTCGAGTACGCGACGGACCTCTTCGACCGCGTCACGGTCGAGGCCCTCGCGGCCCGGTTCGCGCGGGTCGTACGGCAACTGGTCTCCAGCCCCGGCCGACCGATCGGGGCGGTCGTGGACACGCTGGACGCGGCCGAACGGGAGCTGGTGATCCACCGGTTCAACGACACGGCGGCGCCGACACCCGAGGTGACGATCCCCGGACTGTTCGAGCGGCAGGCCGCCGCCACCCCGGACGCGGTGGCGGTGATCTCCGGCGCGACGACCCTCACCTACCGCGAGCTCGACGCGCGCGCGGACCGGGTGGCGCGCGAGCTGGCGGCACGCGGGGTGGGCCCGGAGACGGTGGTGGGACTCGCGCTGCCGCGGTCGGCCGACCTGGTCGTGGCGCTGCTCGGCGTGCTGAAGGCGGGCGGCGCGTATCTACCGGTCGACCCGAAGTACCCCAGTACGCGGCTCGACTTCATCCTGTCGGACGCCCGCCCCCGGCTGTTCCTGACGGACGCGGAAACCGAAGAAGTGCTGCCGGACGACGGAACTCCGCGCCTGTTCATCGGCGACGCCGAGAAGACGGGCAGCGACGCCGGGAACGCGGGCGCCGATGCCGGGAGCACGCTGCCGCGGCCGCACAACGCGGCGTTCGTGATGTACACGTCCGGGTCGACCGGCACGCCCAAGGGCGTGACCGTCACGCACCACAACGTGGTCAACGGCGTGCTGCGGCTCGCCGAGCGGGTGGGCGTCGAGCAGGGCTCGCGGGTGCTCGCGGGCACGTCGGTGGCCTTCGACGTGTCCGTGTTCGAGGTGTTCACGACGCTGGCGCGCGGCGGCTGCGTCGAAGTCGTCCGCGACGTCCTGGAGTTGGCCGAGCGTGACGGCTGGCGGGGCAGTGTGATCAGCAGCGTGCCGTCCGTCTTCGCCGAGCTGGTCGACGACATCGCCGGCACCACCGATGTCGACACCGTCGTCTTCGGCGGAGAAGCCCTGCCCGCGTCCCTGGCGGAGCGGGTCCGGGAGGCCTTCCCGGGCGTGCGGGTGGTCAATCCGTACGGGCAGACGGAGAGTTTCTACGCGACGGCGTTCGTGTTGCCGTCGGGTGAGGAGTGGGACGGGTCGGGCAGTGCGCCGATTGGTTCGCCGTTGGGGAACATGCGGGCGTATGTGCTGGGTCCGGGGCTTGTTCCGGTGCCGCCGGGTGTGGTGGGGGAGTTGTATGTCGCGGGGAATGTGGCGCGTGGTTATCACGGTCGTGCGGGTCTGACGGCGGAGCGGTTCGTCGCGGATCCGTACGGGGCTACGGGTGCACGCATGTACCGCACCGGTGACCTGGCGCGGTGGAACGCCGACGGGCAGTTGGTGTATGCGGGGCGTGATGACGCGCAGGTGAAGGTGCGCGGCTTCCGTATCGAGCCGGGTGAGGTGGAGGCGGCGCTGACCGCTCACCCCGGTGTGTCCCAGGCCGTGGTCGTCACGCGCACGGGCCGCGGAGCGAAACAGCTCGTGGGCTATGTCGTCCCCACCGGAGCGAAGGACGCCACCGGAGACACCGAGAGCCTGAGCGACGACGCCATCGACCTCACCAGCGGAGTCGACACCGCCGAGCTGCGGCGTTTTGTGGCGGGGCGGTTGCCGGAGTTCATGGTGCCGTCGGTGTTGGTGATGCTGGATCGGTTGCCGTTGGCGCCGAACGGCAAGCTGGATCGGTCGGCGTTGCCGGAGCCGGAGTTCGGCGGTGGTGAGTACCGGGCTCCGGGTTCGGCGACGGAACGGGTGCTGGCCGGGGTGTATGCGGAGGTTCTGGGTCTGGAGCGGGTGGGGGTCGATGACGACTTCTTCGCTGTGGGCGGGGACAGTATCCGCTCGATTCAGGTGGTGTCGCGGGCCCGGGTGATGGGTGTGGAGGTGTCTCCGCGGCAGATCTTCGAGTGTCGGACGGTGGCTGAGCTGGCGCAGGTCGCGGTGACGGATGGCTCGGATGCGGGTGTGGTGCTGGAGGAGTTCGAGGGTGGTGGTGTGGGCCGGTTGCCGGTGCTGCCGGTGAGCCGGTATCTGCGGGAGTTGGGGGGTGGGCTCGGCCGGTTCTCGATGTCGGCGGTCCTGGAGCTGCCTGCGGGTATCGATGCGGTGGGGCTGTCGGCGACGCTGGCGGCGGTGTTCGACCGGCACGACATTCTGCGCTCTCGGCTGGTCACCGGTGATGAGTGGAGTCTGGAGGTCGGCGCTCCGGGTTCGGTGGAGGTGGCCGGGCTGGTCCATCGGGTGGCGTGTGAAGGCCGGTGGGGTGAGGGCTGGCGGGAGTCGGCTTCCAGGGAACTGGATGCGGCCACCGGGCGGCTGGATCCTGCCGGTGGGGTGATGGGCCAGTTCGTGTGGTTCGACGCGGGTGCGGATGTTCCGGGTCGGCTGCTGGTGGTGCTGCATCACTTGGTGGTGGACGGAGTGTCGTGGCGGATCCTGCTGCCCGACCTCGCTGCCGCCTGGGAGCAGGTGCGCGAGGGCCGGGCGCCGGAACTCGCGCCGGTGGTCACGTCGGTGCGGCGCTGGACACACGCCCTCCAGGACGAGGCCGTCAGCGAGACCCGCGTCGCCGAACTCCCCCTGTGGCGCGGCATTCTGGAGACACCGGACCCCGCCCTCGGGTCGCGAGCCCTGGACCCCGCCGTCGACGTGACGTCCACGGTGGAGCATCTGTCGCTCCGGGTGCCCGCGCGTGTGACGGAGGCGCTGCTGACGTCGGTGCCGACGGCGTTCCGCGGCCAGGTGAACGATGGCTTGCTGGCCGGGCTCGCGCTGGCCGTGGCGAAGTGGCGGCAGAAGCGCGGCGTCACAGAGTCCTCGGCGCTGATCCGGCTCGAAGGCCACGGGCGTGAGGAAGGCGTCGTGCCGGGCGCGGATCTGTCCCGCACAGTGGGCTGGTTCACCAACATGTACCCGGCACGCCTCGACACCGCCGGTGCGGATCTCGACGACGCGCTCGCCGGCGGCCCGGCCGCGGGGAAGCTGGTGAAGGCGGTCAAGGAGCAGCTGCTGGCCATCCCCGACAAGGGCATGGGCTACGGCCTGCTGCGCTACCTGAACGAGGAGACGGCCGCCGTACTGCGCGGGCATCAGGCCGGACAGATCGCCTTCAACTACCTGGGCCGGTTCTCCGCCGCCGACATGCCGGAGAACCTGCGCGGCCTCGGCTGGAACGAGGCACCCGGCGTCGACGACCTTGTCGCCGCGCCGGACGCGGACATGCCGCTGATGTCGACACTGGAGATCAACGCTCATGTCGGCGACACCGAGCAGGGCCCGTGTCTGAACGCTCGCGTGGGATTCGCCACCGGTGTGCTGTCCCGTGAGGACGTGCAGGAGCTGGCTGATCTGTGGTGTGCGGCGCTGGAAGGGCTGGCCCGTCATGTGGAGCGGCCGGGTGCCGGGGGTCTGACGCCGTCGGATGTGCCGTTGGTGTCGGTGGGCCAGCGCGAGATCGAGGCGTGGGAGAAGAAGTACCCCGGCTTGGTGGATGTGTGGCCGCTGACCGCGTTGCAGTCCGGGCTGCTGTTCCACGCTCTGCTGGCCGACGCTGCGTACGACGCGTACCACATGCAGTTGGTGTTCCACCTGTCCGGACCGGTGGAGCCGGAGCGGATGCGGGCCGCGGGTCAGGCGGTCCTGGACCGGTACGCCAACCTGCGGACCGCGTTCGTCAGCGACGCCGCCGGTGAACCCGTCCAGCTCGTCGTCGACGATGTCCGACTGCCCTGGCGGCAGACCGACCTGAGCGACCTCCCCGAGGAGGAGCGGGAGGCGGCCTACGAGCGGATCCTGGCCGAGGACGACCGCACGTACTTCGACCTGGACCGGCCCCCGCTGGTGCGGATGACCCTGGTGACCATGGGCCCGGGCCGGGCCGAACTGGTCTTCACCGCCCACCACGTCCTCGTGGACGGCTGGTCGCTGCCGCTGCTGATGCAGGATCTGCTGCGGCTGTACGGCTCCGACGGGGACCCCTCGGTGCTGCCGCGTACGCGGGGCTACCGCGAGTTCCTGACGTGGCTGGCCCAGCAGGACCACGAAGCGGCCGCCCGCGCCTGGGCCGAGGAACTCGACGGACTCGACGAACCCACCCTGCTGTGCCCGGACAACACGGCCGAGCAGGCGGACGGCGAGGACAGGGAGGACAGCGAAGGCAGGGGCAGCGAGGACAGCGAGGGGATCGGACAGCTCGAAGTGCCGCTGTCCGTAGAGACGTCCCGCGAACTGGAGCGGCAGGCCGCCGAGTTGGGCGTCACCCTGAACACCGTCGTCCAGGCGGCCTGGGCCGTGCTGCTCGGCCGGCTCACCGGGCGCCAGGACGTGGTGATCGGCACCACGGTGTCCGGCCGCCCGCCCGCCGTCACGGACATCGACACCATGGTCGGCCTGTTCATCAACACCCTTCCCGTACGCGTGACATGCGCCCCCAGGGACAGCTTCGCCCAGATCCTGACGCGGCTCCGGGACCGCCAGGCCGTCCTGCTCGACCACCACCACTACGGCCTCGCGCAGATCCAGCAGGACACCGGCCTGAGCACCCTGTTCGACACCATGGTCGCGTTCCAGTCCTATCCGGTCGACCGGGTGGGCCTCACCGAGGCGCACACGACCGCCGGGATCACGTTCACCGGCATCTCCTCGCTCAGCGGCACCCACTACCCGCTCAGCGTGATCGGCAGCTCCGAACCCCGGCTTCGCGTGGCCATGCAGTACCAGCGCCACACCTTCGACCACGCCACCGTCGAGACCATCGCCGACCGGCTCGGACACGTCCTGCGCAGCCTCGCGGCCGACCCGGACCTGGCCGTCGGCACGGTCGAGGTGCTGACACCGGCCGAACGCGAGCGGCTCATCGGTGAGTTCGACGGCACGGCGGCGGCGCTGCCCGAAGCCACCATTCCGGAACTCTTCGCGCACCAGGTGTCGAAGGCTCCGGACGCCGTCGCGGTCATCGACAATGACGAGACGCTGACCTACCGGGAGCTCGACGTCCGGTCGAACCGGCTGGCGCGCCGACTGCTGCGGGCCGGGGTGCGGCCGGAGTCCGTGGTGGCCGTGGCGCTGCCGCGCTCGGCGGCGCTGGTGGTGGCATGGCTGGCCGTGCTCAAGGCGGGCGGCGCGTATCTGCCCGTCGACCCCGGCTACCCGGACGAGCGGATCACGTACATGCTCGGGGACTCCGGGGCCGGCGTGGTCCTCGCGGACGCGACGACGGCCGTGGGCCTGCCCGAACCGTCCGTCCCCGTGCTCCGCCCGGACGATCCCGGGGTCGCCGAGGCATTGACCGGCTCCGACGGCGCCGCGCTGACCGACGCGGAGCGCGGGTGGCCGCTGTCGGGCGCGGGCACCGCGTACGTCATCTACACCTCCGGGTCCACCGGCACCCCGAAGGGCGTCGTGGTGTCGCACCGCGGTCTCGCGGGCTTCGCGGGGGCCGCCGTGGAGCAGTACGCGGTCGGCCCCGGTGACCGGGTCCTGCAGTTCGCCTCGCCCAGCTTCGACGCCTCCGTCCTGGAACTGTGCTGCTCGCTGCTCAGCGGGGCGACGCTGGTGACGGGTGAGGAGGGGCCGCTGGTCGGCGAGCGCCTCGCCGAGGTCCTGGCCGAGCGGCGCATCAGTCACACGCTCATCCCGCCCGCGGCGCTGGCCACCGTGGCGCCCGGGACGGCCGGAGCCCTGCCGGAGTTGCGCACTCTGATCGTCGGGGCCGAGGCCTGTCCGCCCGATCTCGTGGCGCGGTGGGCGCCCGGACGCCGGATGATCAACTCGTACGGGCCGACGGAGGCCACGGTGGTCGCCACCTGGACGGGTCCGCTGAGCCCCGGCGCGGCCGCCCCGCCGATCGGCTGCCCGGCGGGTGCCACTCGCGTGTACGTCCTGGACGCGGCCCTGCGACTCGTCCCGCCGGGAGTGACCGGGGAGTTGTACGTGGCGGGTCCCGGCCTCGCCCGCGGCTATCTGAACCGGCCCGGTCTCACCGCCGAGCGGTTCCTGGCCGACCCGTTCGGCGGGCCGGGGGAGCGGATGTACCGCACCGGTGACCTGGTCCTGTGGGGGGCGGACGGCCAGCTGCGGTTCACCGGACGGGCCGACGACCAGATCAAACTCCGCGGCTTCCGCATCGAACCCGGCGAGATCGAGGCGGCGCTCCTGACGCACCCCGGCGTCGCGCAGGCCGTGGTGGTCGCCGACGGCCCGACGGGCGGCCGGCGCCTCGTGGCGTACGTGGTGCCGGTCGCGGGCCGAACCGGGGAAGCCGACGGCGGACACCCGGCGGACACAGGGACTCTCGCCGCCGGGCTGCGGTCGCATCTGCGCGAACGGCTGCCGGAACACATGGTGCCGTCCGCGATGGTGGCCATCGACGAGGTGCCCCTGACGCCCAACGGCAAGCTGGACCGGCGCGCCCTCCCGGCGCCGGACCAGACTGGGCCGGCCACCGGAAGGGCCCCGCGGAACTCGCGCGAAGAGCTCCTGTGCGGCCTGTTCGCCGAGGTGCTCGGCCTCGACCGGGTCGGAGCCGACGACGACTTCTTCGGCCTCGGCGGACACTCGCTCCTCGCCACCCAACTGGTCAGCCGCATCCGCACGGTGCTCGGCGTCGAGACATCGCTCCGGCGGGTGTTCCAGTCACCCACCGTCGCCGAACTGGCCGCCGAACTGGCCGCCGACGGCGACGCCGCCGAGTCGGGGGACCCGTTCGCGGCCGTACTGCCGATCAGGACGAGTGGGGACAAGGCACCGCTGTGGTGGATCCACCCCGGCAGCGGGCTGTGCTGGATCTACCTCGGATTCGCCGGACGGCTGCCCGCGGACCGACCGGTCTACGGCATCCAGGCGAAGGGCTTCGACGGGGTGACCCGGCCGCCCGAGTCGATCGACGCCATGGTCGCCGACTACGTCGAGGAGATCCTCGCGGTACAGCCTGAGGGCCCCTTCCATCTCCTCGGGCTCTCACTCGGCGGCACCCTCGCCCACGCCATGGCCGCCGAGCTCCAGCGGCGAGGGCACGAGGTGGCGCTTCTCGCCCTCCTCGACAGCGTTCCCAGCACCTTCTTCGAACGCTACGAGCCGCCCCACGCCGACGACATCCGCGCCTACTTCGGCGAGCACCTCATCAGCCCCGGCAGCGCCGGTGACCAAGAGGCGTTCGTGGACAACGCGGTCTCCGTCATCGTCGGCCACACCACGATGCTGCGCAGCTTCACGTCGCCGACGTACCGCGGCGACGCGCTGTTCTTCAACGCGACGGCCGAAGGAGACGGCTCGTACGCGGAGATGTGGCGCAGTCACATCACCGGTGCCATAAGGGAGTACGACATCGACAGCACGCACCAGGACATGTACCTGCCCGAACCCGCCGACGAGATCTGCGGGGTGGTCGGCCGCGCGCTCGACGACGTGGAAGGGGGCTCCGTGACGGAGAGCTGACCCGGCGCCGACGGCGTGGTGCGGGTCACCCCCGCACCACGCCGCACGGGAGTCCGTGGTGACTTTGGCGCGGTGGCTCGGTCACTCCTCGCCGGCTGTCACGCTCGGTTACTATGCTCACTTCATGCCGGAGGCCGGAAGCAAGGGGCGCACCGCCATGTTGCACCGGTTTGGGGTTGGCCGTGGATCGCAAGGCAAAAGAGTCATGGAGCCTGGGATAATGCTGACGGAGGTCGTCGCCACCCGCTATGTCACGCCCCTGCGTGAGGGTGGCTCGCTCCCCGGGATCGTCGAGGCCGACGATCTCGGGACATATGTCATGAAGTTCACCGGCGCGGGTCAGGGCCGCAAGACCCTGGTCGCCGAGGTCGTCTGCGGGCAGCTCGGCCGCCGGCTGGGGCTGCGCGTCCCGGAGCTGGTCGCGATCCAGCTGGATCCGGTCATCGGCCTGTCGGAGCCCGACCAGGAGGTGCAGGAGCTGCTCAAGGCGAGCGGCGGGCTGAACCTGGGGATGGACTACCTCCCCGGATCGATCGGCTTCGACCCGCTCGCCTACCAGGTGGACTCCCAGGAGGCGGGCCGGGTCGTCTGGTTCGACGCGTTGGTCAACAACGTCGACCGCTCGTGGCGCAACCCCAACATGCTGGTCTGGCACGGTGATCCGTGGCTCATCGACCACGGCGCCACCATGATCTGGCACCACAACTGGTCGACGGCGCAGACGTCCGCCGCCAAGCCGTACGACGCCTCGGACCACGTGCTCGCCCCCTTCGCCCCCGACGTCGCCTCGGCCGCGGCCACGCTCGCCCCGCTGGTCACCGAGGAGCTGCTGACCGAGGTCGTGGCCGATGTCCCCGACGAGTGGCTGGTCGACGAGCCCGGCTTCGACTCCGCCGACGCGCTCCGCCGCGCCTACGTGGAGGCGCTGCTGCCGCGTGCCGCGACCATCGGTGAGCGCATCGGTCTCGGCCCGCGGGTGGAGCGCAAGCCCACCCCGGCCGCGGGCTGGCTGACCGAGCATCTGGCCGCCTGGCCCCACCCGACCAAGAACCAGCGCAAGGACGGCGGGGAATGAGCGAGCGCCAGGTCTTCGAGTACGCAGTGCTGCGCGTCGTGCCGCGGGTCGAGCGAGGGGAGTTCTTCAACGCGGGCGTGGTCGTCTACTGCCGGGCCAGCTCCTTCGTGGCCGCCCGCACGTATCTGAGCGAGGAGAAGCTGCGCGCCTTGGACCCGCGGGCCGACGTGGTCGGGGTACGGGCGGCGCTGCACGCCGTCGAGGCGGTCTGCCGGGGCGGCGAGGACGCGGGGCAGGCGGCGCGCGACGACGCCGGCCGGCGCTTCCGCTGGCTGATCGCGCCGCGCTCCACGGTCGTCCAGCCGGGGCCGGTGCACACCGGCCTGACCGCCGACCCCGAGGCCGAGGTCGAGCGGCTGCTGGAGTTGCTGGTGCGCTGACGCCGGACGTACAGCCGCGTCGGCCCGTGCACGCCCCACCCGTCCTGGGGGTGCCTCCCAGGCGGAGCTCTGGGGGAGGGTGGGACGTTGACATGCGGTGGTGGGGCTTCTAGCGTCTCGTCTGCTGAAGCGACTAAGCGGTTGCTCACCACCGCGCCCGCCGGCCGGGCGGTGAGCCGCTACCGAGGCGAGGAGAACCCGCATGTCCACCACCGAGCAGCGCGTCGCCATCGTGACGGGCGCGGCCCGCGGCATCGGCGCGGCCACCGCCGTGCGACTGGCCGCAGAGGGCCGCGCCGTCGCCGTACTGGACCTCGACGAGGGGGCCTGCGCGGACACCGTGGCGCAGATCACCAAGGCGGGTGGCAAGGCCATCGCCGTCGGTGCCGACGTCTCCGACGCCGAGCGGGTCCAGGCGGCCGTCGCCCGGGTCGCCGAGGAGCTCGGCGCGCCGACGATCCTCGTCAACAACGCGGGCGTCCTCCGCGACAACCTGCTGTTCAAGATGAGCGACAGCGACTGGGACACGGTCATGAACGTGCACCTGCGGGGCGCGTTCCTGATGTCGCGGGCGTGCCAGAAGCACATGGTGGACGCCTCGTTCGGGCGGATCGTCAACCTCTCCAGCAGCTCCGCGCTCGGCAACCGGGGCCAGGCCAACTACTCCGCCGCCAAGGCCGGTCTGCAGGGCTTCACCAAGACCCTCGCCATCGAGCTGGGCAAGTTCGGTGTCACGGCCAACGCGGTCGCCCCCGGGTTCATCGCCACCGACATGACCGCCGCCACCGCCGAGCGCGTCGGCATGGGCTTCGAGGACTTCAAGGCGGCGGCCGCCACGCAGATCCCGGTCCAGCGGGTCGGGGTGCCGGACGACATCGCCAACGCCGTCGCCTTCTTCACCGGCGACGCGGCGGGCTTCGTCTCCGGCCAGGTCCTGTACGTGGCCGGCGGCCCGCTCAACTGACGGGAGACGACAGCGACATGACCGCACAGACAGCGGACACCGGAAAGGTCGCGCTCGTCACCGGGGCGAGCCGCGGCATCGGATACGGGGTCGCCGAGGCGCTGGTGGCGCGCGGCGACCGGGTGTGCATCACTGGGCGCAACGAGGACGCGCTGAAGGAGGCCGTGGAGCGGCTCGGCGCGGACCGGGTGATCGGGGTGCCGGGGAAGGCCCATGACGAGGCGCACCAGGCGGTCGCCGTCGAGCGCGCCATGGAGGCGTTCGGCCGAGTCGACTTCCTGATCAACAACGCCGGCACCAACCCGGTCTTCGGGCCGCTGGCCGAACTCGACCTCGGCGTCGCCCGCAAGGTCTTCGAGACCAACGTGGTCTCCGCGCTCGGCTTCGCCCAGCAGACCTGGAAGGCGTGGCAGAAGGAGCACGGCGGCGCGATCGTCAACATCGCCTCGATCGCCGGACTCGCGCCCTCGCCGTTCATCGGCGCGTACGGGGTGAGCAAGGCCGCGATGATCAACCTCACCGCGCAGCTCGCGCACGAGTTCGCGCCGGGCGTCCGGGTCAACGCCATCGCCCCGGCGGTGGTCAAGACCAGGTTCGCCCAGGCGCTGTACGAGAACCGTGAGGAGGAGGCGGCCGCGGCCTACCCGCTCGGACGCCTCGGCGTGCCGGAGGACATCGGGGGCGCCGCCGCGTTCCTCACCTCCGACCAGTCCGCCTGGATCACCGGCCAGACCCTGGTCGTGGACGGCGGCATCTTCCTCAACGCCGGAGTCGGCGCCTGAGCGGTCTCGACGGGCACGCCTCGTCGGGGGCCGGGCGGACGGATGTCGCCCGGCCCTCGACGCGTGCGTTGTCAGTGGTCGCCGGTACGTTCGTCCTGTCACACCATCACGACCGGAGGAACACCCAAGTGAGCGACATGCTGCCCGAGTCCTGGCAGGCCGTGCTCGGCGACGAGCTGGAGAAGCCGTATTTCAAGGAGCTCACCGACTTCGTCGAGGAGGAGCGCGCCAGGGGCCCGGTGTACCCGCCGCGCGAAGAGGTGTTCGCCGCCCTTGACGCCACGCCGTACGACCAGGTCAAGGTGCTGATCCTCGGGCAGGACCCCTACCATGGCGCGGGCCAGGGCCACGGGCTGTGCTTCTCGGTGCGGCCGGGGGTGAAGACCCCGCCGTCGCTGCGGAACATCTACAAGGAGATGAGGGAGGAGCTCGGCCACCCCGTCCCGGACAACGGCTATCTGATGCCGTGGGCCCGGCAGGGGGTGCTGCTGCTCAACGCGGTGCTGACCGTCCGGGCCGGCGAGGCCAACTCCCACAAGGGCAAGGGCTGGGAGAAGTTCACCGACGCGGTGATCCGCGCCGTCGCCTCCCGGCCCGACCCGGCCGTCTTCGTGCTCTGGGGCAACTACGCGCAGAAGAAGCTGCCCTTGATCGACGAGGAGCGGCATGTGGTGGTCAAGGGCGCGCACCCCTCCCCGCTGTCGGCCAAGAAGTTCTTCGGCTCCCGCCCCTTCACCCAGATCAACGAGGCCATCGCGGCCCAGGGCCACCAGCCCGTCGACTGGCGGATCCCGGACCTGGGCGTCTGAACCGGGGGCTTCGGCGTGTCCGGGGCTCCTGACCCGGATTGCCGGCGGCCGCGCGGTTAGCGTCGGGGCACGGCAAGGGAGTGACGGCGCGTACCGGCGACGCACACAAAGACGCACACAGACGGGATGGGGCGATGGCACCAGCGCAGCAGGAGCCGGCGGACGACGCCGTGATGACCCGCATCGGGCAGGCGGTGATGCTGCATCAGGGCGGCGACCGGGAGGAGGCGCGCAACCGGTTCGCCCGGCTGTGGGAGCAGATCGGGGAGGACGGCGATCCGTACCACCGCTGTACCCTCGCCCATTACATGGCCGACACCCAGGACGATCCGGCCGACGAGCTGATGTGGGACCTGCTGGCGCTGGCGGCCGCCGACTCGGTCACCGGTGGCGGTGCCGAGCGCCATCCGGCGCGGGTGGCGGTGCGCGTCTTCTACCCCTCGCTCCATCTCAACCTGGCCGCCGACTACGTGAAGCTGGGCCAGCGGGAGGCGGCCCGCGCCCAGCTGGCGCAGGCCCGGGCCGCCTCCGGCGTGCTGGGCGAGGATCCGTACAGCGACGGGGTCCGGGCCGCCATCGGCCGGATCGCACTGCGGCTGGACGGGGAGGCCGCCCCACCGCAGGGCTGACAGGAACGAGGCCGCTGACAGGACCGAGGGCGGGGGGCCGAGCGGGCGGTCAGAGATCGGTGGCGCCGTCGATCCGCTCGCGTATCAGGTCCGCGTGGCCGTTGTGGCGCGCGTACTCCTCGATCATGTGGACGTAGATCCAGCGCAGGCTGACGTCCGCGTCCTTACGGGTCCAGAACCCGGTGTCGTCCAGCGAGTGGCGGGCCGCATTCTCGCGCGCCACGGCGATCTCCGCGTGCCAGGTCGCGAGCGCCTCCTTCCCGGTGTCCTGGTCGCTCACCCGGAAGTCCCCGTCCAGGTCCTCCTCGGTGTAATAGATCGGCGCGATCTCCTCCCGGGGCAGCACCCGGCGGAACCAGGCTCGCTCCACTTCCGCCATGTGCCGTACGAGCCCGAGCAGCGTCAGCATGGAAGGCGGCGCGGAGGCCTCCCGCAGCTGCTCGTCGGACAGGCCGTCGCAGATCGCCGCGAGCGTCTCCCGGTGGAAGTCCAGCCAGCCCTCCAGCATGGTGCGTTCGTCGGCTTGAAAGGGCGCTTCCGTGCGCTGGTTCGTCGTCATGCCGACCATCATGGTCGCGGCGGCGGCCGGTAGGCCAGACATTATCGTTCGGCCCGCGCCCCCAGCATCCCGCGCAGCAGCTCGGCGCAGCCGGCCCGCAGTTCCTCCCGGGTCGGCGACGACTGGTGGTACGAGCCCGCCGAGCACGAGAACAGGATTCCGTCGCACCACGCGGTGAGGCCCAGCGCGTGCCGTTCCGGCGCTGCGGACCCCGCCGCCCTCGCCGTCGTCGGCCGCCTCGCCCGCGGCCTCGCGCTGCGCGCCCTCGACGGGATCGCCGACTGGTCCCCGCCGACCCGCACGCCGGCCGGGACCAGCTGATCGAGACCAGCTGGCCGGGACCAGCTGACCAGACGACGCGGTCCTCAGCGGCGAAGGCGCCCCGCGAGCACACGGGGCGCGCGGGCGGGCCGCTCGGGCGGCCGCCCCGCCCGCCGCCTGCCCGAACGCGCCGCCGCCATACCGCCGTATAGCGCCAGCGCGGCCATCGCCCCGTACACCGGCCAGTCCCCGAGCCGCACATAGGGGCTGCTGCCGCGGGCGAGCGGCACCGTGTAGACGGCCGCGGTGCTCCGGTCGGTGCCCAGCCGCGCGCCGACCGGCTCACCCCGCGGCCCGTACACGGCGCTCACCCCGGTCAGCGTCGCGTGCGCCATCGGCCGCCAGGTCTCCGCGGCCCGCAGCGCGGCCAGCGAGGCGTGCTGCGACGGGGCCCAGCTGTGCTGGAACGACGACGTCGACGACTGCGCGATCAGCAGCTGTGCCCCGTCCCGCGCCAGCCGCCGGCTCATGTCGGGGAACGCCGACTCGAAACAGACCAGGGGCCCGATCCGCGGGCCCCGCCCGTCCTGAAGGGTCATCACCGCGGGCGCGGCGCCGCGCCTGCGGTCCTCGCCCGCCGCCTTGCCCACCGACGTGGCCCAGCCGAGCACCCCCCGCAGGGGGACGTATTCGCCGAACGGCACCAGACGCATCTTGTCGTAGCGGTCGCCGGTGGGCCCCTGGGCGCCGACGAGCACCGCGCTCTTGAAGATCCCCCGCTGGTCCCGGCGCCGCGCGTCCACGTTCACCAGCAGCTCGGCGTCGACCGTGCGGGACAGCGCGGCCAGCCGCCGCCGCAGGTCCGCACGGCGCGTCAGGTCCTGCCCGACGCTGCTCTCGCCCCAGATGACCAGGTCCACACGCTCCCCGGCGAGCCGCCGGGTCAGCTCCTCGCTGCGGTCGAAGCGCCGCTCGTACCCCGGCACGACCCCCGTCTGCACCACCGCGACCCGCACCGACCCCGCGCGCTCCGGCAGCGGCGCCCACGCCCACACCCCGCCGGCCGCTGCGGCGCATGCCCCCGCACCCGAGACGGCCACCAGCGCCGTACGCGCCCGCGGCAACGCGACCAGTACCACCAGCGCCGTGTTCAGCGCCACGATCAGCCAACTCACCAGCCATACGCCGCCGACCGACGCCAGCCGCAGCGCGGCCGGGACCCGCCACTGGCTCGCCCCCATCAGCCCCCAGGGCCCGCCCAGGTACTCCCACGAGCGCAGCAGCTCCACCATCAGCCACCCGGACGGCACCAGCACCAGAGCCGCCGCCGCTTGGCCAGGCCGCGGCACCCCGCCCAGCAGCCGGTGCGCCAGCCAGCCCCACGGGGCCCAGCACAGCCCCAGCAGCGCGGCCAGCACGAAGAGGAAGACATGCAGACTCGGCAGCAGCCAGTGGTGCACGGCCAGCATGAACCCCGCCCCGCCCAGCCAGCCGTCCAGCGCCGCCCGCCGCCCCGTCCCGGCCGACCGCACCAGCAGCAGCCAGGGCACCAACGCGACGTACGCCAGCCACCACAGGGACGGCGCGGGGAACGCCAGCGCGGGCAGTGCCCCCGCCGCCACCGCCGCGCCCCCGCGCGACCACCGGGAGGCGGCCGCCTCCCGCCACCGACCGCTCCGGCCGACCGACCACGGCATGCCGCGCCTCCCTCGTCGGGGTGAGGCCACCAGTGTGCGCGACGGAGGCGATCATGCACAGGGGGCGCTACGACGCCCGGTGCGCAGCCGGACGTACGTCAGCCGAGGGCCGGACCGAGCGGCTGCTCCGCCCAGATGGTCTTCCCCCGCAGGCCGTAGCGGCTGCCCCAGCGGGTCGTGAGCTGGGCGACGAGGAACAGTCCCCGGCCGCCCTCGTCGGTTGTCTCCGCCCGCCGCAGCCGCGGCTGGGTGTTGCTGGGATCGGTGACCTCGCACACCAGGACGCCCTCCCGGATCAGCCGCAGGCCCACCGGCCCGCCGGCGTACCGGATCGCGTTGGTCACCAGCTCGCTGACGACCAGTTCGGTGGTGAACACCAGGTCCTCCAGCCCCCAGGCGGTCAGCTGCCGGGCGGCGACGTCGCGGGCGTCGGCGACGGCCGCGGGGTCGGCCGGGAACTCCCACGCCGCGACGGACTCCGGCGGCACGACCCGGGTACGGGCCAGCAGCAGCGCGATGTCGTCGTGGTGGCGGCGCTCGTTGAGGCCCACCAGCAGCTCGCGCCGGATGTCTCCCAGCGGCCACCGGGGCCCGTGCTCCGCGAGGGTGTCCCTGAGCCACCGCACGGCCTCGTCCGCGCTGCGGTCCTCGGCCTTGAGCAGCCCGTCGGTGTACATCGCGAGGACGCTGCCCGGCTCCAGCTGGAGGGTGGCGGCCTCGAACGGCGTGTCGCCGACGCCCAGCGGCGGCCCGAGGGACATCTCGATGACCTCCGCCGTGCCGTCGGGCCGGAGCACCACGGGAGGCGGATGCCCGGCACCGGCGAAGGTGCAGCATCCGGAGACCGGGTCGTAGACGGCGTACAGCAGCTCGGAACCGGTGATGTCCTGGACGCCGGGGCCGGTCTCGCCCGACAGCCGCTGGACCAGGTCCTCGATGTGGGTGAGGAGTTCCTTGGGGTCGAGCTCCAGGTCGGCCAGGGTCTGGATGGCCGTGCGCAGCCGGCCCATGGTGGCGGCGGCGTGCAGACCGTGGCCCTCGACGTCCCCGACGACCAGGGCGACCCGCAGCGACGGCAGCGGGATGACGTCGAACCAGTCGCCGCCGACGGCACCCCCCGCCGGCAGGTAGATGCCCGCCGTCTCGGCCGCCGGGGTGTCGGCCATCGCGGGCGGCAGCAGGCTCTGCTGGAGCGCGATGGCCGTACGGCGCTCACGGGTGTACCGGCGGGCGTTGTCCAGGCTGAGCGCCGCCCGCGTCGCCAGTTCCCGCAGCAGCTCGGCGTCCGCGCTGTCGAAGGGCTCGGGCCGCTCCGTACGCCACGCCAGCACGGCACCGAGCAGCAGCCCGCGGGCGAACATCGGCGCCGCGGCCAGGGAGTGCCCGCCGGGCGGGACGAGTTGGTCGGCCACCCCGGCGCCACCGAAGACGGTCAGCGCCCAGGCCCGGTCGGCCACCACCGCCTGCCCTCTTTGTATGAGGTGTTGCTCGGGGTACTCGGGAAACGGCGGGACGATGCCACCCAGGCCGAGGAAGCCGGGCGGCGGGTTCCCGGTCGACGCCGCGCTGGCGACCAGGCGCAGCGGATGCCGGCGCCGGTCCACGACCACAGGCGGCTCGTCGCCCTCGAGAACGGCGTCGGCGACCGCGACCGCCGCCAGGTCCGCGAAGGGGACGAGTACGTCGGCGAGCTCCTGCGCGGCGCGAGTGACGTCGAGCTCCCCGCCGATCCGGGTGGCGGCCTCCAGGACCAGGTCGAGCTGGCGGCGGGCCCGTGCCTGGGCGGTGACGTCGATGAACGCCGAGGCGACGCCGGTCGGGACGCCGCCCGCGTCCTCCAGCCGGAAGGCGGACAGCGACAGGGTGCGCTCCCTGCCGCGGAGCTGCGGCGACCGCAGCCGCCGCTCCTTGCCGAGCACCGGCACCCCCGTCTCCAGGACCTGACGCAGGATCGCCTCGATGTCCTGCGCGCCCATGAGGTCGGCGGGGCCGACGGCGGGCGACCGCGCCCGCCTGCCGAACGTCGCGGTGTCGAAGTTGGTCCGCACGGTGCGCAGATCAGTGTCGTGCAGCCCGAGCCCGATGACGTCCTGGGCGAGCAGGGCCCGCACCAGGGACGCGCCTTGCTGCCACTCGGTGAGGCGGTCGGTGGGCAGGGCGGCGACCAGGAGTTCGGTGCTGCCGTCCAGCGGCAGGACGCGGTAGGTGACGTCGACCGTGCCGCCGGAGCCGCGGCTCAGCAGCGCCCGGCCGCCGCGGGGCACCCGGGAGGCACATGGCGCCGCACCGGCGGCCTCGCCGCTGTGCGCTTCGTCGCCGCCGGTCTCGCCACCGGTGGCGAGCAGCGCGTGCACGGGACGTCCGCGGACCTCTTCAGCCGTCCTCTCCAGCAACCGCGCCGCCGTCTGCGACCACCGCAGCACCGTTCCTCCGCCATCGATGACGGCGGTCGCGACGGCGTCGAGAAGTGCCGCCGCCCCGTCGCCCGGATGATCGGTGTGCACGCCCATCTCGCTCCTGGCTGCTGGCGGACCCTGCCGCCACCTGGGAGATTGCTCCCAGTATCGGCGACGCGGGGCGTTCCTGCCCGGTGAGCGGCCCGACCCCGTCGGCCGTCAGGGCGCGGTGAACAGGTCGTTGATGTCGGGAGGAAGGTGCGGGCGCAACGCGTCCACCAGCTCGGGATCGGAGTCGGCGATCGCCGACAGCACTCTCCTGGTCAGATGGCGGGCCTGATCGGGCTGGAGTTCGCCGTGGCGGGCGACCTCGCGGACGAGGTCCGCGGCCCCTCCCGTGTAGCGGGGGACGGTGGCGTACGCCGCGTCGCGGTCGGCGGCGGGCAGTGCGCGCTGGAGCAGCCGACGTTGCGGAATCTCAAGGTGGAGCGAGAGCTCGGCGAGGACGATTCTGGCGACGTGTCCGGCGTCCGCGCCCCGGCTGACACGCACCTCGTCGGCGGCCTCTGCGACCAGCCGTTCGTGAGTGATCATGGTTCCTCCTGGCGGGAGGTCTGGGTGGCGTACGCCCCTCCTGCTGGGCCACCTCCGAGTACCCAGGGCCGCGGCGCCCATGCCCACCCGTATGTCGCTCATACGTTCGATTATCGGCGTATGCTGGCGCCGTGGACATCACCCTGCAGGCTTCGCTCTTCGACGGGGACGGCGACATCGGGCTGCTCCCGCTCGCGGGCCTGCGGCGCACCGAGCTCGGCCTCGGTGCCTGGATCGACGTCCTGACCGGCTGGCTCACCGGTGCCGACGAGCTGTTCGAGCACCTGGTGGCCCACGTGCCGTGGCACGGCGAACAGCGCAGGATGTACGACCGGGTCGTGGACGTCCCCCGGCTGCTGGCCCACTACGGCGCGGACGACCCGCTTCCGCACCCCGTGCTGACCCGGGCGCGCGCCAGGCTGAGTGAGCACTACGCCGCCGAGCTGGGAGAGGGCTTCCGCACGGCGGGCCTGTGCCTGTACCGGGACGGCTGGGACAGCGTGGCCTGGCACGGCGACAGGATCGGCCGCGGCGCCGCGGAGGACACCATGGTCGCCATCGTCTCCGTCGGCGAGCCGCGGGTGCTGGCCCTGCGCCCTCGGCAGGGCCACGGACGGGCGGTCCGGCGGCTGCTGGGCCACGGCGACCTGCTGGTCATGGGCGGGTCGTGCCAGCGCACCTGGGACCACGCGATACCCAAGACCGCCCGGCCGGTGGGGCCCCGGATCAGCATCCAGTTCCGCCCGTCCGGTGTGGCGTGAGAGCCCCGGCCTACGGGTGGGACGGGCCGTCCGCGGCGCGGGGGACGTAGGCCAGGCCGTGTGCGCCCGGCTCCCCCGCGCGGTCGACTTCGAGGGTGGTGACGACCCTCAGCTCCCGGAGGTCCACCACGGTCACGGTGCTGGACATGACGTTGGCGACGAAGCCCAGGGAGCCGTCCGGCGAGGAGGTGACGGTGAGGGGGAACTTCCCGACCTTGACCTGCCCGATCTGTTCGAGGGTGTCCGGCGCGAAGACCGTCAGGACGCCGTTGTCGTGCGTGCCCAGCGCGCCGCCCGGAGCGGTGGCCATCCGCAGTTCACCGGCGAGCACCAGGCCGGTGGCCGTCGTGTGGACGGGGAAGACCACGCCGTCGGTGTGCAGTACGTGCGCCACCTCGTCCTTGGCGGTGTCGATCACCCGGATCCCCGGCCGCGCCTTGGGGCGGGGCCCGAAGTCGCCCTTCGGCGCCGCGACATAGACGTACCCGCCGTCGGGAGAGACGTCCAGCCCCTCACTTCCGGGGACCTCGATCCGCCCGATCAGCCGATCGTCCTCCAGGTCGACGACCGACACGAACGGCGCCTCCTTGTTGGTCGCGTAGCCGCGACGGCCGTCCGGGGTGATCGCGAACCAGTGCGGTCCGGGTGCCATGGTGGAGATCCTGCCGATCCGGCGCCGGTCCCGGGTGTCGTACACGACCACCCCGCCCGGCTCGGTGTCGGTGGCCTCGACGCTGACGTACAGCCGGTACCGCGCCGGATCGAGGGCGAGACCGTGCGGCGCGTGGTCGGGGGCCGTGCCGATGACGTCGACCACTTCGCGGGTGTCGACGTCGATGACACTGATGTCGTGGGCGCGGCCCCGGTGCGCGTGGTAGTAGCCCGAGAGGTAGGTGCTGGCCGCGTACAGGAGCCGGTGCTCGGGGTCGAAGCACAGCTCGTGCGGCTCCGGCGGGAGCGCCAGCACCTCCTGCCGTTCGAAGGTCGCGGCGTCGAAGAACGTCACCGTCGGGCCGCTCTGGCTGACCACCGCAAGCGTGTCGTGGGAAAGGTGCGTGTCCGTGGTGTTCATGCCGCGATCCTGATCGCCGGCTCGGCCGGTTTCCAATGCCGCTTGGGCAACGAGTAGTTGCACCGGGCGAAGGAAACCTGGTGGGGGCGGACGGACGGGGCGGGCGATGGGACGCGGATCACAGCGTCCTGGCGCCCCGCTCAGGTGTACGCCACCGGGGCCGCGTCGGGATTCCGCCGCCGCCAGTCGGCGTACGCGGGGCTTTCGGCGCAGGTGGCCAGGTAGCCGGCGCCGACGCCGCGCAGGATCTCGTCTCCGTGTGCGGCGAGCGGACCGTCGCGGTGCCAGGCCAGGAGATGCCGGTACCAGAGCGGGTTTCCGCGCAGGGGGCGGACCGTGACACCGGGGACCTCGACGAAGGTGGCCTGGCAGAGGCTGACCGCCAGCCCCGCCCTGACCAGCTCGATCAGTTGGCGCCCTTCGGCCTCGTACGGGGCGTGGGGACGGCGGTCCGCCAGGGCGAAGGCGGATGACCAGTACTCGCAGGTCCGGTCGCGGTCGGGGCGGGGCACGGCCCAGTCCTCGTCGGCGAGCTGCTCCAGGCCCACCTCTTCCTGTGCCGCCAGGGGGTGGGCCGCCGGCAGCAGGGCGAAGACGGGCTCGGTGACCAGCGGGGTGAGTACCACCCCGTCGCGCGGCGGGAGCTGCTGGTCGGGGTGGTCGCCCAGGACCGCCGCCTCCAGTCGCCCCGCGGCCAGGTCGTCCAGCAACGGCGCGGGGGAGTACTGGCAGCGTGAGGTCACCTCGGCATCGGGCAGTGCCGCCCGTATCGCCATGACGAGCCGGCCGAGCAATGGGGCGCCGACCGAGCCGAGCCGGACGCGGTCCGGGGCCGTGCGGCAGCGGGTGGCGCGGGCGGTGTCGGCGAGGAGCGCGTCGACCCCCGGAAGGATGGCCCGCGCCCGCTCCAGGACCAGGTCGCCGAAGGGCGTGGGTGTCGCCCCCGCCTTCCTGCGGTCGAAGAGCACCCCGCCCAGCATGGCCTCGATGCGCCGCAGCTGAGTGCTGAGCCCCGGTTGGGTCATGCCCAGCCGGGCGGCGGCGCGGGTGAGGCTGCCGGCCTCGGCGATCGCGCACACCACTCGCAGGTGCCGTACCTCCAGATCCATGGCGCGGATGTTATGGACCGACGACAGCTTTCGGACAGTGGCCGGAGACCGTCAAGATTATGTGAAATGTCACACGGCACACTGCGGAGGTTGTTGCCCATGAGACGGTCCCATCCCCTGACGGCGGCGCGCGGAGCGGTCCTGGCCGGCCTGGTCGCCGCCTCGATCGTGCTCCTTCCCGGCACGCCTCCCGTCCAGGCGGCACCCAAGGCGCCGGACAGGGTGTCGGACTGCGCCCTGCCCGGCACCACCGGCTGGACGGACGAGGGGCACAACACCGACTCCTCCGTCTTCCAGCGCGCCACCGGGACCAAGAAGGTCGCCATGATCTTCGTGGACTTCCCGGACGCGCCCGCCACGGAGTCCCCGGCCGACGACGCGGCCCAGATCACGCCCGGCGCGAAATGGATGCGGAACGCCTCGTACGGCAAGACCCGGCTGGCCATCAGCCAGCACCAGCGCTGGCTGCGGATGCCGCGCAACTCGACGGACTACGGCTTCGAGCGCGGCTTCACGCACGAGACCCACGAGGCGTACATCAAGGACGCGGTGCGGGCGGCCGACCCGGATGTGGACTTCTCCGCCTACGACATGGTGTACGTCGTGGCGACGAAGAACGCGAAGGCCATCTCCTTCACCCCCACCTACATCTACGACCCGGGCACGGAGGGAGTCGTCGCGGACGGCAACCGGCTCAAGTGGGCGGTCACCTTCGGCCAGGACATGTGGCACTGGGGACCCAAACTGGTCGGCCACGAGACCGCCCACACCTTCGGCCTGCCCGACCTGTACGCCTTCGAGGGCACCGACGGCCACCGCTTCGTCGGCGGCTGGGACGTGATGGGCCTGATAGGCGGCGCGGGACCGCAGTACTTCGCCTGGCACTCCTGGAAGCTCGGCTGGACCGCCGACAGCCAGGTCGTCTGCCGGGCGTCGAAGGGCAGCGACACCGTGCGCCTGACCGCGGTCGAGAACGGCAGCGGCAAGAAGATGGCGGTCATCCGCACCGGCCCCACCTCCGCGTACGTCGTCGAATCGAGGCGTAAGGCAGGGGCGGACACGGGTCTGTGCTCCACCGGAGCGCTGGTCTACAAGGTCGACTCGTCCGTCCAGACCGGCAACGGGCCGATCCGGGTGATGGACGCCAAGCCCGACGCCACTCCGGCGAACGGCTGCCGCCCGCTGGACGACGCCGCGTACGGGGCCGGTGAGTCCTTCACCGACTCCTCCGCGGGGGTACGGATCCAGGTGCTGCGCAGCGGCGCCTCCGGCGACACGGTCCGCATCACCAAGTCGTAGGCCACCGAGCCGTAAGCGGCCGGACAGACAGGTGCCCTGGATCCCGCCCGGGATCCAGGGCACCTGTCGCCGACACCAAGCTCCGCCCCCAGACCCCCCTGCGGTCGGGGGCGGAGCCTTGTGTCAGGCCCCCTCGGGGAAGTGGCAGGCCACCTCCCGGGCCTCGCCCGGGCGGGTGATCTGCAGCAGGGGGGCCTCGCTCCGGCAGATCTCCTGCGCCTTGGAGCAGCGCGGGTGGAAGGTGCAGCCGGGCGGGGGAGCGGCCGGGCTCGGCGGGTCGCCGAGCAGCGTGATCCGCTCCCGGCTCCGCTCGGCCGCCGGGTCCGGCAGGGGGACGGCGGACAGCAGCGCCCGGGTGTACGGATGGGCGGGGGCCGCGTAGACCCGCTCCTTCTCGCCGATCTCGACGATGCGGCCCAGGTACATCACGGCGACCCGGTCGCACACCCGCTTGACCACCGACAGATCGTGGGCGATGAAGAGGTAGGCGAGGCCGAGTTCCTGCTGCAGCCGTTCCATCAGGTTGACGATCTGTGCCTGTACGGAGACGTCGAGGGCCGAGACCGGTTCGTCGGCGACCACGAGCCGGGGGCTGGTGGCCAGCGAGCGGGCGATGCCGATGCGCTGCGCCTGCCCGCCGGAGAACTCGTGCGGATAGCGGTCGATGTGCTCGGGGATGAGCCCGACCAGCTCCATCAGCTCCACCGCGCGCTTGCGGGCGTCGGCCGCCGAGCTGCCCTGCACCATGAGGGGATCCGAGATGATCCGGGCCACGGTCTGGCGGGGGTTGAGGGAGGAGTGCGGGTCCTGGAAGACCATCTGCAGGTCCTTGCGCAGCGGTTTGAGTGCCCGCTGCGACATGTGGCTGATGTCGCGTCCGTCGTAGGTGATCGAGCCCGCGGTGGGTTCGAGGAGGCGGACGATCAGGCGGCCCGTGGTGGACTTGCCGCAGCCGGACTCGCCGACCAGGCCCAGCGTCTCGCCCGCCGCCACGTCGAAGCTGATGCCGTCGACGGCCCGGACCGGGGCCGAGCGCGCCCGCTTGCCGGGGAAGGCCATCGTCACGTTCTGTACGGAGAGCAGGGGTTCGGCGGTGGTGGTCATGAGGCGACGCCTTCGTGCGCGGGGAGATGACAGGCGACCGGGTGACCGGTCGGGCCGCCGAACGACGGACGCTCGGTCTCGCAGCGGGACCGCTCCTCGTCCGAGGCCGTCGCCAGCCGCGGGCAGCGGGGCGCGAACGCGCAGCCGGGGGCGGGGGTGAGCAGGGACGGCGGACTGCCGGGGATCGCCCGCAGCGGCTCGTCGTCCCGGTCGTCCAGGCGCGGGAGGGAGTCGAGCAGACCGCGGGTGTACGGATGGGACGGGGCGGCGAACAGCGGGTCCACGGGCGCCTGTTCGGCGGCTCGGCCGCCGTACATCACCAGCACTTCGTGGGCGACCCGGGCGACCACCCCCAGATCGTGCGTGATCATGACGACCGCGAGCCCCCGGTCCTGCTGGAGCCGGGCGATCAGCTCCAGGATCTGGGCCTGGACGGTGACGTCCAGCGCCGTGGTGGGCTCGTCGGCGATGAGCAGTTCGGGCTCGCAGGCCAGCGCCATGGCGATCATCACGCGCTGCCGCATGCCGCCGGAGAACTGGTGCGGGTACTCTCCCGCGCGGCGGCGCGGCTCGGGGATGCCGACCTCGGCGAGCGCCTCGACGGCCCGTTCCCGGGCCGCCTTGCGGCGGGAGCGGAAGTGGACCCGGTGGTGTTCGGCTATCTGCTCGCCCACGGTGTAGTACGGGTGCAGGCTGGAGAGCGGGTCCTGGAAGACCATGGCCATCTTGCGGCCGCGCAGCCGGTTCATCTCGCGCTCGGGCAGGCCGACCAGCTCCTGCCCGTCGAGGAGCACGGAGCCGGTGGTCCGGGCGCCGGTGTGCAGGCCCATCACCGCCATGGAGGTGACGGACTTGCCGGATCCGGACTCGCCGACGATGCCGAGCGTCCGCCCCCGCTGCACGTCGAAGCCGAGGGAGTCGACGGCCCGGACCGGGCCGTGCTTCGTGGCGAACGTGACGGTCAGGTCCCGTACGGACAGCAGTGGCGCGGAGTCGGCCATCTCGGGGTCGGCCGACACGGGGTCAGCCATCACAGGGTCGGCCATCAGTACCTCACTCGCGGGTCGACGACGGCGTACAGCAGGTCGACGGCCAGGTTGGCGACGACGATGAAGGCGGCGGCCAGGAGCGTGACGCCGAGGATGACCGGCTGGTCGCCGCTGGACAGCGCGCTGTAGAAGAGCCGTCCGATGCCCGGGAGTCCGAAGATGGACTCGGTGATCACCGCGCCGGCGAGCAGCCCGCCCAGGTCCATGCCGAAGATGGTCAGGATCGGGGTCATGCCGGCCCGCAGCCCGTGCTTGACCACGACCTTGTGGCGCGGCAGGCCCTTGGCCCGGGCGGTGCGGATGTACGGCTCCGCCATCGTCTCGATCATCGAACTGCGGCTCTGCCGCGCGTACATGGCGGCGTACAGGATGGCCAGCGCCAGCCAGGGCAGCAGCAGGTTCGACGCCCACTCCACCGGGTCGTCCCCGAACGGCACGTAACTCGGGTAGGGCAGCCAGCCGGCCGTCCGGATCACCCCGTAGATCAGCATCATCGAGGTGAAGTAGACCGGCATCGAGGCGGCGGCCACGGCGCCGACCATCAGCACCTTGTCGGTGAGGGTGTCCTTGCGCAGGGCCGCGACGACCCCCGCGGTCAGCCCGAGGGCCAGCCAGAGCACGGCGGCACCGAAGGCCAGCGAGGCGGAGACCGGCAGGCGGTCCATCAGCAGGTCCCAGACGGCCTCGCTGTTCTCGTAGGAGTAGCCCAAGCACGGGAAGTCGCAGTGCAGCTCGTACTGGCCCGTACCCATGGTGCGGCCGGTGAAGATGCCGGTGACGAAGTCCATGAACTGCCGCCACAGCGGCTCGTCCAGGCCCATGTGCTCGCGGATCGCCGCCAGCCGCTCGGTGCTGCACGACTTGCCGCAGGCCGCGGCCGCCGGGTCGGACGGCAGGACGTAGAAGATGGTGAAGGTGACGGCGGCGATGGCGATCAGCACGCCGATGACACCGAGCAGCCGGCGCCCGATGTAGAGGATCATGTGCGGCTTCCCCTCGGGTCCAGCACGTCCCGCAGCGCGTCGCCGAGCAGCGTGAACGCGAGCACGGTGAGGAAGAGGCAGGTGCTGGGGATGACGAAGTACATGGGGTCGGTGTCGTAGAAGTTGACGCTCTCGGCGATCATCTGGCCCCACGACGGGGTGGGCGGGCGGACGCCGACGCCCAGATAGCTCAGCGCCGCCTCGGTGGCGATCATCCCGGGGATGATCAGGGTGGTGTACGCGATGACGGGCCCGGCGACGCCCGGGAGGATGTCGCGGGTGAGGATCCGCCAGGGCCCGGAGCCGCCGACACGGGCGGCGTCGACGTACTCGCGGTGCTTGAGCGAGAGCGTCTGGCCGCGCACCACGCGGGCGATGCCGGGCCAGCCGAACAGCCCGATGACGGCGATCATCAGCACGATCCGGTTGACGTCCCGCGCCACCGACATCATCGCGATCATGAAGATCAGGGACGGGAAGGACATGGTGAGGTCCATCAGCCGGGAGAGCACCGTGTCGACGCGCCCGCCGAAGTAGCCGGCCGCGATTCCGGCCGCGGTGCCGACGATCACGACGATCGCGGTGGCGGCGAAGGCGATGAGCAGCGAGACCTGGGCGCCGTGCACGACGCGGGCGAACAGGTCGCGGCCGGTGACGGGTTCGACGCCGAGCCAGTGGTCGGCGGAGATCCCGCCGAGCGGGCCGATCGGCTGCCCGCCCAGGTAGGGGTCGACGGCGGTCTTGTCGAACTCCTCGGGCGACCAGCCGCCCAGCCGGCTCAGCAGCGGGGCGGCCACCGCCATGATCGCGAAGAGCGCGATCACGACGAGGGAGATCTTCACGGAGGTGCGCCGGCGCAGCTCCCGGCGGGCGAGCTGCCAGGGGCCGCTGCCCGCCGGGGCCGCCTTGGCGGCCGGAGAGGTCAGGGAAGTGGTGGCCATGGTCGGGGTGCTCCTCAGCCCTCGCTCTTGGCGGGGTCCTTGAGGCCGACGGAGGCGTAGTCGAGCTGCCCGCCGAAGGAGGTCTGCCCGTACGCGCCCGCGATGTTGGTGCCCAGCACCAGCGGCCAGCGCCGGACCAGGACAGGGATGGTCGGGGCCTTGGCGAGGATCTCCCCGTCCAGCGCCCGCCAGGCGTCACGCGCCTTGTCGGCGTCGGTCATGGCGGCGATCTCGTCCATCCGCTTCATGGTCGCCTCGTCGCGGAAGAGCGAGTGGTTGCCGGTGTTGCCCTTCTCCTTGATGTAGCGGCCGTCGAAGACGAAGGGCAGGAAGGTGGAGCCGGACGGGTAGTCGGGGCACCAGCCGGTGTAGACCATGTCGGTGCGGTTGGTGGTGTCGCCGATGGTGCTGTAGAACGCGGCCGGGTCGACCGTCTCGATGGTGACCTTGATGCCGGCCTTGGCGAGCGCCTGCTGGATCGCCTCGGCCCGCCCCTTGTCGCCGTTGGAGACGGTGATCTTCGTGGTGAAGCCGTCCGGCTTCCCGGCCTCCTTCAGCAGCTGCTTGGCCTTGTCCACGTCGCCCGTGGCGGGGATCTTCAGGGTGTCGGGCTGCTTGCCGTCGAAGAGGGTGGCGGGCATGTAGGCGGTGGAGACGTCGTTGAAGGCGGGGCCGCCGGAGGAGGTGACCACCACCTCCTTGTCGAGGGCGTACTGCACGGCCTGACGGACCTTCGCGTTGTCGAACGGCGCCCGCCCGGTGTGCATCTGCACCATGTCGGTGCAGTTGGTCGACTCGGCCAGCAGCCGCTTGCGCACCTCGGCCTTGGGCAGCACCTTGCCCGCGCTCTCCGGCCGCAGCGCGTACCAGGGGACGGCGGAGGCGTCCGCGCCCTGGCTGGCGATCATCCGGTCGTCGATCTGGTTGGGCTTGAGCCCCATCACCATGACCAGCTTGTCCGGGTACGCCTTGCGTATCCCGTCAGACTTGGGGTCCCAGTGAGGGTTGCGGACCAGGATCAGCTTCTTGTTGCGCTGGTAGGTCTCGATCTTGTACGGGCCCGAGGAGAACGGCCGGTTGTCGTACCGGGGGCCGGTGTCCTTGGACTTCGGCACCGGCGCGAAGGTCGGCATGACCGTGGCGTTGGCGAACTCCGCGAAGGGCTTGCGCAGTTCGAAGACGATCGTGTGGTCGTCGGGGGTCTTGATGGAGTCCAGGTGCTTGCCCTCGGCCGGCCCCTTGTACCCCTTGGCGCCCTTGAGGTAGCGGGCCGCGTAGTCGGCGCCGCCGTACAGGTCGGGAGAGAAGGATCGCTCCACGTTGTACTTGATGTCCTGGGCGGTGACCGGGGTCCCGTCCTCGTACTTGACGCCCTTCTTGAGCTTGAACGTCCATGTCTTGGCGCCGTTGGAGGAGGTACCGAGGTCGGTCGCGAGGTCGGGGACCAGCTCGCCGCCCTCGGCCCCCGGAGCCGCCTTGTACGTCACCAGGGTGCGGTACAGCATCCGGGTGCCGAACTCCATGTCGTTCATCTGCCAGTTGCGGGCCGGGTCGAGGTGGGTGAAGTCGGTGTTGGACAGGACTGTGAGGGTGCCGCCCTTCTGCGGGGTGCCGCCGATCACCGCACCGAGGTTGCCGGTGGCCGGGTTCTTGCCGTTCTGGCTGCTGGAACGCTTGCCGCTGGAACAGCCGGTCGCGCCGAGGGTGAGGGCCGCCACGACAGCGGTGGCGAGGACGGTACAGGTGCGCTTGTTCATCAGGGGTCACTCCGTGAACAGTCGGCCAGCCGAGGGGATGGCTGGAATGTGACCTGTAACATAGTAATGTGAAATTGCACTGGCAAGATGTTGGCCGCTTCGTTACGCACCCGTGCCCCGAGGGAGGGCCTCCATGGAGGACTCAGCAACCACCGCGATCCGTACGGTGAGCCATGATCTGCCGGTTCCGGCGGAGCTCGCCGCGTTCATGTCCGGCCACTGGGCCAAGACCCCGCTGCCCGACGGCATCCGGCTCCCGGTCGCGGACCTGACCCCCGCCCGCCGCGCCCGCCTCTCCGCCCGCTTCCCGGGCGAGCGGCTGATCATCCCCGCGGGCGAGCTCAGGGTCCGCTCCAACGACTGCGACCACCGCTTCCGGCCGCACAGCGCCTACGCCTGGCTGACCGGGCTGACCGGCGAGGAGCAGGCGGGCCACGTGCTGGTCCTGGAGCCGGACGGGCCGCGGGGGCACGAGGCGGTGCTGTACGTGCGCCCCCGCTCGCCGCGCGTCGGCGACGAGTTCTACCGGGACCGCCGGTACGGGGAGTTCTGGGTCGGGCGCCGCCCCGACCTGGCCGAGGCGGAGCGGCTGACCGGCATCCGGTGCGTGCACCTGGAGGAGTACGCGGACCTGCCGCCGGGGCGCGTCGCGTCGTCGGACCCCCGACTGGCCGCGGCACTCAGTGAGTTGCGGCTGGTCAAGGACGTCTGGGAGGTGGGGCAGCTCCAGCTGGCCGTCGACCACACCGTCGCCGGCTTCGAGGACGTGGTCCGGGCGCTGCCGCGCGCCCTCGCCCACCCGCGCGGCGAGCGCTGGATCGAAGGGGTCTTCGGGCTGCGCGCCCGCGCCGAGGGCAACGGCACCGGCTACGAGACGATCGCCGCCTCCGGCGCCCACGCGTGCGTCCTCCACTGGATCCGCAACGATGGGCCCCTGGACGCCAGGGAGCTGCTGCTGCTCGACGCGGGCGTGGAGACCGACACCCTCTACACGGCGGACATCACGCGCACGCTTCCGCTGTCCGGCCGCTTCACGTCCGTCCAGCGGCAGGTGTACGACCTCGTCCTCGCCGCGCAGGAGGCGGGCATCGCCGCGCTGAAGCCGGGGGCGAGCTTCCGCGACTTCCACCGGGCGTGCATGCGGGTGATCTCCGAAGGGCTCGCCGAGTGGGGTGTGCTGAAGAGCGCCGAGGGCGACTTCCACCGCCGCTACACCCTGTGCAGCAGCGGGCACATGCTCGGCCTGGACGTCCACGACTGCGCCCAGGCGCGGGCGGATGCCTATCTCGACGGGGTGCTGGAGGAGGGGCAGGTGCTCACGGTCGAGCCCGGGCTCTACCTTCAGCCGGACGACGAGACGCTCCCGGCCGAGCTGCGCGGCATCGGTGTGCGCATCGAGGACGACCTGGTCGTCACGGCGGACGGCGCGCGGCTGATGTCGGGCGCGCTGCCGCGCACGCCGGACGCGATAGAGGCGTGGATGGGTGAACTCATCGGCGATTGATCGCGCCCGCTCTTGGCACGGCCAGTGCAATGTGAAATATTACTGACGTGCTCACGAGAGACGACTCCGCGGATGTCATTGTTGTCGGGGCCGGCGTGGTCGGCGCGGCGTGTGCCTACTACGCCGCCCGCTCCGGCCTCCGCGTCACCGTGCTCGACCGCGGCCCGGTGGCCGGCGGCACCACGGGGGCCGGCGAGGGAAACCTCCTGGTCTCCGACAAGGAGCCGGGCCCCGAGCTCGACCTGGCCATGCTGTCCACCCTCATGTGGCGGGAACTGGCCGAAGAGCTCCCGCCGGGGATCGAATACGAACCCAAGGGCGGCGTGGTCGTCGCCTCCGACGGGACCGGGATGGCCGCGCTGCGGGACTTCGCGGCCGGACAGGGAAAGTCCGGTGTCACGGCGGAGGAGGTCCCGGCCGACCGCCTGCACGACCTGGAGCCCCACCTCGCCCCCGGCCTGGCGGGCGGCTTCCACTACCCCCAGGACGCGCAGGTCATGCCGGCGCTGGCCGCCGCGCACCTGCTGCGCGCCGGCGGCGACCGGGTGCGGCTGCGGCTCGGGGAGGAGGTCACCGGCCTGCTCATCGGAGCCAGCGGCGAGGTGCGGGGGGTGCGGACGGCGGCCGGTCCCGTCCACGCTCCGTACGTGGTGAACGCCGCCGGCACCTGGGGCGGCGAACTCGCCCGCCTCGCCGGCGTGGAACTGCCCGTACTGCCCCGCCGGGGCTTCGTCCTCGTCACCGAACCGCTGCCGCGCGTGGTGCGCCACAAGGTCTACGCGGCGGACTACGTCGCCGACGTGGCCAGCGGCTCCGCCGCGCTGCAGACCTCGGCGGTGGTCGAGGGCACCCCGGCGGGCCCGGTCCTGATCGGCGCCAGCCGGGAGCGGGTCGGCTTCGACCGGACGCTGTCAGTGGAGGTGCTGCGGCGCCTCGCGGCCCAGGCCACGGCGCTGTTCCCGGTCCTGGCCGGGGTGCGGGCGATCCGTACGTACGCGGGCTTCCGCCCCTACCTGCCGGACCATCTGCCGGCGATCGGACCCGACCCGCGCGTCCCGGGACTGCTGCACGCCTGCGGCCACGAGGGCGCCGGGATCGGGCTGGCGCCGGCGACCGGGCTGATCATCGCCCAGTCCGTGGTCGGCGGCGAAGTGCCGCTCGACATCCACCCGTTCAGGCCGGAGCGCTTCACCTCCGACGCCTGAGCCCGACCGCCTCCGGCCGCCAGATCCCGTCTGCCGACGCCGTCCGTTACGAGAGGAGTGCCCACATGGCCCGTACCCCCGCCGAGCTGGTCGGCGCGCAGCCCGATCCGCCGTTCGAGATCACGATGGACGGCCGGACCGTGACCGCCCTGCCCGGGCAGTCCGTCGCCGCCGCGCTGTGGGGCGCCGGCATCGTCGCCTGGCGCACCACGCGCAACGGCGGGCGCCCGCGGGGCGCGTTCTGCGGCATCGGCCAGTGCTACGACTGCCTCGCCACCATCAACGGAGAACCCAACCGGCGGGCCTGCCTGGTTCCGGCCCGGCCGGGGGACGCGATCACCACCCAGGAAGGAGACGGCCATGCCGGGCTCGCCGTCTGAACCCTACGACCTCGCCGTCATCGGCGCGGGCGCCGCCGGTCTGTCCGGTGCCGTCGCCTCCTCCGAACACGGGCTGTCGGTCGCCCTGCTGGACGCGTCCGGCTCTGTCGGCGGCCAGTTCTACCGGACCCCGGAACCCGCGCTCGGAGCGGTCCGGCCCGAAGCGCTGCACCACGAATGGTCGGCCTTCGCCGACCTGCGCCGCCGCCAGAAGGCCAGGAGCGGCATCGCCCACCTCGCCGGACACCACGTATGGACGGTGACGCGGGACAGCGGCGACCTGTGGGCGGTGCACGCCGTGACCGGCGCCGACGGTGCGGACGGGCGGCCCGTGCGCGTACGGGCACGGGCGGTCCTCATCGCGACCGGCGCGTACGAGCGGCAACTGCCCTTCCCCGGCTGGACCCTGCCGGGCGTGGTGGGTGCCGGAGGCGCCCAGGCGATGCTCAAGGCGGGGCTGGTGCTGCCCGGCAAACGGGTCGTCGTCGCGGGCAGCGGGCCACTGCTGCTCGCTGTGGCCTCCTCGCTCGCCGCGGCCGGGGCGCGGGTCCCGGCGGTGGTGGAGGCGTCCGGCTACCTGGGATACGCCCGCTTCCCGCGGGTCCTCGCCGCCAATCCGCACAAGCTCGTCGAGGCGGTGGTGCACGGATCGGCGCTGCTGCGCCACGGGGTCCGGCTGCGGACCCGTAGCGCGGTCACCGAAGTCCACGGAGACGAGCGGGTGGAGGCGGTCACCGTCTCCCGGCTCGACCGCGACTGGCGGCCGGTGCGGGGGAGCGGCCGCCGGATCGAGTGCGACGCGCTGGCCGTGGGGCACGGCCTGGCGCCGCAGATCGAACTCGCCGTCGGGCTCGGGTGCGCCACCCGGCGCACCGCGGACGGCACCGCCGCCCTCGTCCTGGACGGCCTCCAGGAGACCTCGGTGCCCGGCGTGTGGGCGGCGGGGGAGACCGGCGGGGTCGGCGGCGCGCGACTGGCCCTCGCGGAAGGCGAACTGGCGGGCATCGCCGTCGCCGCCCGCCTGCACGGGCGGCCCGCGCTCGCCGTGTCGGCTCACGTGGCGCGACTGCGCCGCCGACGCGACCGGATGCGGTCCTTCGCGGACGCCATGGCGGTGGCACACGCCCCCGGTCCCGGCTGGCCCGAGTGGCTGGCCGACGACACCGACGTGTGCCGCTGCGAGGAGGTGACCGCCGGACGGATCCGCGAGGCGGTCACCGACCTGGGGGCCCGCGACGCGCGGACCGCCAAACTCCTCACCCGGGCGGGCATGGGGTGGTGCCAGGGCCGGATGTGCGGGGCGGCCGTGGCCTGCCTCGCGGCCGAGGGCGGCGGTGCCGTACCGCCGTCGGACGAGCGCCGCCCGTTCGCCGTCCCGGTGCCCCTCGGGGCGCTCGGGGCCCTTGCGAAGCCCACGGAAGACCAGAACGCCCCACACTGAAACGTCACCCACTACAAGCGTCACCCATCAAGAGCGTCACACCCTTCACGAAAGGCTCGATCGGCATGACCGCCACCACCTGGAACTCCACCCGCCCCTGGCGCGGCGTCATGGTCGCCACCGCGCTCCCCCTGCGCGACGACCTCTCCGTCGACTACGACGCCTACGCCGAGCACGTCCGCTGGCTCATCGACAACGGCTGCGACGGCGTCGTCCCCAACGGCTCGCTCGGCGAGTACCAGACGCTCACCGACGAGGAGCGCGCCCGGGTGGTCCGGACCGCGGTCGAGGCCGCGGGCGACGGGGCCCGGGTGATGCCCGGAGTGGCCGCGTACGGAAGCGCCGAGGCCCGCCGCTGGGCCGAGCACGCGGGCGAGGCCGGATGCGGCTCGGTCCTCCTGCTGCCGCCGAACGCCTACCGCGCCGACGAGGAGGCCGTGCGCGCCCACTACGCCGAGGTGGCCACGGCCGGGGTGCCGGTCGTCGCGTACAACAACCCCATCGACACCAAGGTCGACCTGTCCCCGGCCGTCCTCGCCCGGCTGCACGGCGACGGGAACATCGTGGCCGTGAAGGAGTTCAGCGGCGACGTGCGGCGCGCGTACGAGCTCGCCGAGCTCGCCCCGGAGCTCGACCTGCTGATCGGCGCCGACGACGTGCTGCTCGAACTCGCCGTGGCCGGGGCCGTCGGCTGGATCGCCGGCTACCCCAACGCCTTCCCCGCCACCTGCGCCGAGCTGTACCACGCCGCCGTCGCCGGCGACCTGGCCACGGCGCTGCCCCTGTACAAGTCGCTGCACCCGCTGCTGCGCTGGGACTCCAAGACCGAGTTCGTCCAGTCGATCAAGCTGTCCATGGACATGGTCGGGCGCCGTGGCGGCCCGGTGCGACCGCCGCGCGCCGCGCTCACCGGGGAGATCGAGACCGGGGTGCGGACCGCGACCGAGAAGGCCGTGGCCGACGGCCACCGCTGACCGCCCGCCGGCTGCCGACCCCGACCCCCGACCGCTGACAAGGAACCTGAAGTGCGTACTCGTCATGTCTTCCACGCCGTTGACTCGCACACCGAAGGGATGCCCACCCGTGTGATCACCGGTGGGGTCGGGGTGATCCCCGGCGCCACCATGGCCGAGCGCAGGCTGCACTTCATCGAGCACATGGACCACCTCCGTACGCTCCTGATGTACGAGCCGCGCGGCCACTCCGCGATGAGCGGCGCGATCCTCCAGCCGCCCACGCGCCCCGACGCCGACTACGGCGTGCTGTTCATAGAGGTGTCCGGGCTGCTGCCGATGTGCGGGCACGGCACGATCGGGGTGGCCACCGTGCTGGTCGAGACGGGAATGGTGCCGGTCACCGAACCGGTCACCACCGTCCGCCTCGACACCCCGGCGGGCCTGGTCTCCGTCGACGTACGGGTCGAGGGCGGGGCGGCGCGTTCGGTCACGCTGACCAATGTGCCCGCGTTCTGCGCGGGCCTGGACCAGCGGGTGGACGTGCCCGGCCACGGCACGGTGCGGTACGACCTCGCCTTCGGCGGCAACTTCTACGCCTTCGTCGAACTGGACGAGCTCGGCCTGCCGTTCGACCGCGCCCGCAAGGACGACCTGCTGGCCGCCGGGCTCGCCATCATGGACGCCATCAACGCCACCGACCGCCCGGTCCACCCCGAACACCCCGAGATCGGCGGCGTCAAGCACGTCTATCTCGCCGCCCCCGGCTCCGACGCCGTGCGGTCCCGGCACGCCATGGCCATCCACCCCGGCTGGTTCGACCGGTCGCCGTGCGGCACCGGCACCTCGGCGCGCATGGCGCAGCTGCACGCCCGCGGCGAGCTGCCCCTGCACCGCGACTTCGTCAACGAGTCCTTCATCGGGACCCGGTTCACCGGCCGCCTCATCGGCGAGACGGAGGTCGGCGGCCTGCCGGCCGTCGTCCCCACCATCACCGGGCGCGCCTGGATCACCGGGACCGCCCAGTACCTCCTCGACCCGGACGACCCCTTCCCCGGAGGTTTCCTCCTGTGACCAGCACACTGACCCCGGTTGTCTCACGCAACCCGGCCGACCCCTCCGACGTCGTCGTGGAGGTGGCCGCCCCCGGCGCGTTCGCCGCCGCCGACGCCGTCGAGCGGGCGCGCGCCGCCCAGCCCGGCTGGCTGCTCGGCGGCGCGGCCGCCCGGTCGGCCGCGCTCTCCTCGATCGCCGCCGCCATCGAGGCAGCGGCCGACGAGCTGGCCGCCCTGGCCGTCCGCGAGGTGGGCAAGCCGCTCACCGAGGCGCGGGCCGAGGTGGCGCGGACCGTCGCGATCTGGCGGTACTACGCCCAGGCGCCCTATGAGCCGGCCGGCGCCGTCCACGAGCCGGCCGCCGGAGCGGGGCTGCTGCTGACCCGCCGCCGCCCGCACGGCGTCGCGGGGCTCGTCACGCCCTGGAACTTCCCCTTCGCCATCCCCAGCTGGAAGGCCGCCCCGGCGCTCGCGGCCGGCAACGCGGTCGTGCTCAAGCCCGCGCCCGAGGCCACGGCCTGCGCCCAGCGGCTCGCCGAGATCCTCCATCGGGTGCTGCCCGAGCAGGTGTTCACCGTCGTCCCCGGCGGGGCCGCCGAAGGCAACGCCGTCATCTCCGCCGCCGACGTCGTCTCGTTCACCGGCTCGACCGCGGTCGGCCAGGCGGTCGTCCGCGCGGTCACCGAGCGAGGCGTCCCGGTGCAGGCGGAGATGGGCGGCCTCAACGCGGCGATCGTCCTCCCGGACGCAGACGTCGAGCGGGCCGCCGCCCATATCGCCGCCGCGATCGCCGGATACGCGGGGCAGAAGTGCACCGCCACCAGCCGGGTGATCGCCGTCGGCGCCGCCTACGACCCGCTGCGCGAAGCCCTCGCGGAGGCGCTGCGGACCGTGCCGGTGGGAGACCCGGCCGACCCCGCCACGGTGTGCGGGCCGCTCATCTCCGAGCAGGCCCGCGGGCAGGTCAGCGGCGCCTGGGAAGGCCTGTCCGCGGTGGCCGGGGGCACCGTTCCCGACGGCTCCGGCTGGTACGCGGTCCCGACCCTGGCCGCGGGGGTGCCATCGGACCACCGGCTGCTGCGCGAGGAGGTCTTCGGGCCGGTCGCGGCCCTGCTGGCGGCCGACGACCTGGCCGAGGCCGTGCGCGTCACCAACTCGGTTCCGTACGGCCTGGTCACCTCGGTGCACACGGCGGACCTGGACGCGGCGCTGTACGGACTCGACCAGCTCGACACCGGCATGATCCGGATCAACGCGCCGTCCAGCGGCGTCGACTTCCACCTGCCCTTCGGCGGCGCCAAGTCCTCCAGCCACGGCCCGCGCGAGCAGGGCCGCGCCGCCCTGGAGTTCTACACGGCCGGCCGCACGTACACCCTTACGCCCTCATAAGCAATGTGACATTGTACAATGGTGGTTCCGTTGCGGCACGAAGGGAACACCATGGGGCACCTGAAGCAGCGCACCCTCGTCACCACCAGGGAGCGGCTGCGCGACCAGGTGGCCCACGCCCTGCGGGCCGCCCTGATCTCCGGCGAGCTGCGGCCGGGCGCGGTCTATTCCGCGCCCGGCCTCGCCGAGGACTTCGGCGTCTCCGCGACACCCGTGCGCGAGGCGATGCTCGACCTGGCCCGGGAGGGCCTGGTCGAGCCCGTCCGCAACAAGGGCTTCCGGATCACCGAGGTCACCGAGGGCGACCTCGACCGGTACACCGAGATCCGGGCCCTGATCGAGATCCCCACGGTCGGCCGGATCACCAGGACCGCGGACCGCGCGGCACTGGAGGCGCTGCGACCGGTCGCCGAGGAGATCGTGCGCGCCGCGCGCGAGCACGACCTCATCGGCTATCTGGAGGCCGACCGCCGGTTCCACCTCTCGCTGCTGGCGCTCTCCGGCAACGACCGGCTCGTCGAGACCGTCGGCGACCTGCGCAAGCGCTCCCGTCTGTACGGCCTGACCGCACTGGACGAGCGGAACCAGTTGATCCCCTCGGCCGAGGAGCATCTGGAGCTGCTGGACCTGATGCTGGCGGGCGACGCCGAGGGGGCGGAGGCGTGCATGCGCCGGCACCTGGGCCATGTGCGGTCGCTGTGGGCCGGGCCCGAGGGCCCGTGACCGCCCCCCCTTCTGTTCTTCCCGCTGCCGAAAAGGGAGCCATGAACCCCGCGTACGCGACCGTCGACCATGTCTTCACGGTGCCCCTGGACCACTCCCGGCCGGACGGGCCCACCATCGAGGTGTTCGCCCGGGAGGTCGCCGACCGGGCCCGCGCCGACCAGAAGCTGCCCTGGCTGCTCTACTTGCAGGGCGGTCCCGGCGGCAAGTCGCCCCGGCCGTCCGCCGGGTCGCCCGGCTGGCTGGCACACGCCCTCAAGACCCACCGGGTGCTGCTGCTCGACCAGCGCGGAACCGGCCGCTCCACCCCCGTCACGGCACGCGAGGCCGCACGGATCGCCGACCCGGCCCGGCTCGCCGCGCACCTCACCCACTTCCGCGCCGACGCGATCGTCGACGACGCCGAGCTGATACGCCGTGAGCTGTGCGGCGACGAGCCCTGGGAGACGCTCGGCCAGAGCTACGGCGGCTTCGTCACGCTCACGTACCTGTCCCGGGCGCCCCAGGGGCTCAAGGCGTGCTACGTCGCGGGCGGCCTGCCGGGCCTGACCGCGACCGCGGACGACGTGTACGCGCGCACCTATCCCCGGGTGCGGGACCGCGTGCTGGAGTACTACGCCCGCTACCCGCACGACGCGGACCGGCTGCGCCGCATAGCCGACCTGCTCGCCGCCACCGAGGTCCGCCTGCCCGACGGAGACCGGCTCACCGTCCGCCGTCTGCGCGCGCTCGGCCTCGTCTTCGGCATGGGCGACGGCTTCGAGCGGGTGCACTGGCTGCTCGACGAATCCCTCGACGCGCGCGGCGAGTTGACCGACACCTTCCTCCACCAGGTGATGAACCTGACGGGGTTCACGGACAATCCGCTCTTCGCCGTCATGCAGGAGTCGATCTACGGCCAGGGCGCCACCCCCGCCCGCTGGGCGGCGGACCGGGCCCTGCCCGCACACCCGGAGTTCGCCGATGACGCGGACCCCCTGCTGCTCACCGGCGAGATGATCTACCCCTGGATGTTCCGGGAGGTCGCCGGCCTGCGCCCGTTCGCCGACGCCGCCGACGCACTGGCCGAGAAGGCCGACTGGCAGCCGCTGTACGACACGCGTGCTCTCGCCGCCAACCAGGTGCCGCTCGCGGCCGTCGTCTACCACGACGACATGTACGTCGACGCGGGCCTCTCGCTGAGTACCGCCCGCGAGGTGGGCGCCGCCCGCGTCTGGGTCACCAACGAGTGGGAGCACGACGGCGTCACCGCCTCGGGCGACCGCGTGCTCGCCCGCCTCATGGACCTGGCCGCGGGCCGCGCATAGCCCTCCTCGGCCTCAGGCGTCGGACTCGAGGACGGCCTCGACGTCGACGACGACGTCGACCATGTCGCTGACGACCACTCCGCCCCGGTCGACCACGTCGTTCCAACTGACCCCGAAATCATGGCGGTTGATACGCGTCGTGGCGGTGAAACCGGCACGGCGCCTGGGGCCGAGGTTCCGCCCGCCCTCCCACCAGGGCGTGTCCCACTGCCCCAGATAGGCGACGTCGAAGGTCACGGAACGCGTCACCCCGCGCACGGTGAGGTCCCCGGTGACCTCGAACCCGGTGGCGCTGACCTGGCGGACGCGCGACCCGGCGAACGTCCACGTCGGGTGGTGCTCGACGTCGAAGAAGTCCGCGCTGCGCAGGTGGGCGTCGCGCTCGGGAGCGCCGGTGTACACCCCGGTCGCGTCGATCGTCGCCTCGACGCGGGCCTTCTCCGGCTCCTCGGGATCGACCTCCAGCCGGCCGTGGATGTTCTTGAACTGCCCGCGCACGTAGGCGACCATCATGTGCCGGGCACGGAACTCCGCGCCCGTATGGCTGGGTTCGAAGAACCATTTGGTCGTCGCCATGGCCGTCACCGGTGCTTGTTCCCGCACTCGGCGATGAGGGACAGGCCGATGCCCAGCATCCACACGTCCTTGGCCAGCGGGATTCCCTGGTCGGTGGGGCGCAGGCTGCCTTCCCGGCGCATCCCCGGCGTGCGCAGGTAGAGCCCGAGGGTGCCGGCGGAGAAGGCGGTCAGCGCGGCTCCGGCGACGGCGGCGGGGACCACGGGCAGGAGCAACGCGGCGGCGACGGCGATCTCGCCGGTGGAGAGCAACCGGACGAAGCGCTGGGCGTCGAGTTTGCCGAGGAACGGATAGGTGGTGGCCGCGAACTGGTGCAGCTGCTCGGCGGCGGCCTCGTCCGCGTCGCGCTTCGCCAGCCCCGAGTTGAGGAAGAACGTGCCGACGGTGAGCCTGAGCGGCAGCTGCCGCGCCGCGGATCGCCAAGCAGAACCGGATCCCATCCTGAGCCTCCAACCGGTGGCCCCCGCCTACCACCCTGCCATCCGTCCCAGGCGTGTCAAACGCACGGATCCGCCTGGGGGAGCGGCGTTTCAGTGCAGGTACCGCCGCCAGTCCGCGGGCACCTTGCCCCGCGGGCCCGGGGTCGGCTGGGAGGCCGGGTGCGAGGCGGGCGGGGGCAGCGGCGGCCCGTCGTAGTACTGGTCGGTGTCGATGTTCCAGAACCAGCTCTCGCCCGGCTCGAAGCTGGTCAGGAACGGGTGCCCGGCCTCGCGCGCGTGCTTCGTGCCGTGCTGCGAGGGCGAGGAGTCGCAGCAGCCGATGTGCCCGCACGCGGCGCAGCGCCGCAGGTGCAACCACCATCCCGGCCCGTCACCCGCCAGGCACTCGACGCAGCCGTCTCCACTCGGAGCCGCGGTCGGATCGATGCCCGGGGCCGCATCACGTCCCATGGACCCAGCATGCATCCGCCGGCTCCGGCACGCCCGCGCACCGGAGCCGACGAGCCTGGCCTCAGGCGCGGGCGGAGCGCCTACGAGCGGCCAGGCCGACCACCGTGTCCACGGCGAGGAACAGCACCAGCCCGATCCCGAACAGCGGGACCAGCCAGCCGACCACCGCGAGAGCGCCCACCAGCGGCAGCAGCGTCGGCAGCGGGACGCGCCGCCACGTGCCGCGCGGCATCGGCCGCCCGACGCCCAGACGGCGCTCCTGCGCGGGCCGCCGCTGCCACCACATCCGGTAGCCCCACACGATGAGCAGGATGAGCCCCACCATCAGGGCCGCCAGCGCGATCTGGTTGGCCAGCCCGAACAGCACGCCCATGTGGCCGTCGATGCCCCAGCGGGTGAGCTTGGCGAGCAGCGGATAGTCCGCGAAGCGCACCTCGTCGACGACCGCGCCGGTACCGGGGTGCACGGCCATCGAGTCCAGGTGCACCGGCCACTGCTTGTCGATCTGCTTGACGACGTACGCGGTGCCCTCGCTCGGCGCGGCGATCTCGATGGGGGCGCCCGCCAGCTTCTTCTCGCGGGCGATGTCGAGCACCTTGTCGATCCCGATGTCCGGGCCCTTGGTGGCGTGGGTGCCGCCACCGCCATGGCCGGCGTGGTCGCCGTGCCCGCCGGCCGCCTCATCGGCGCCGGGCAGCGTCGCCGTTATGGCCGGGGTGGCGCCGCGCAGCTCCGTACGCAGCACGTCGATCTTCTCGCCCGCGTACGTCGACCAGGTCAGACCGGTCGCCGAGAGGAACACCAGCCCGAGCACGGCCCACAGGCCGACCGCTCCGTGCCGGGTCAGGGTGCGCTTGCGGCCCTTCGCGGCGCGCTCGGGGAGCAGCAGGCCGCGCGCGCCGCGGCCGGATCGCCTGCGCTTGATCCACAGCAGCAGGCCGCCGAGGGCGACGACCCACAGCCAGCTGGCGGCCAGCTCGCTGTACAGCCGGCCAGGCTCGCCCAGGTGCAGGTTCCCGTGCAGGTCGGCGACCCAGGAGCGGAAGGGCAGCGCGCCGAAGTCGCTCTCGAGCGCGCCGCGCACCTCGGCGGTGTACGGGTCGACGAAGACGGTGAGCGACTTGTCCTCGTCCACGCTCGGGTCGCTGAGGATGACCTGGGTGGTGGCGCCGTCCTCGGCGGACGGCCGCACCGCGGAGAGCGTGCCGTCGGGATGTGCGTCCAGGGCCGCCCGCACCTGACGGGACAGCGGAACGGTGTGCTCCCCGACCGGGACGCGCAGCTCGTCCGCGTAGAGGTACTTCTCTATCTGGAAGGACGCCGCGTAGAGCGTCCCCGTGACGGCTGCGACGAGCAGGAACGGCGCGATGAGCACGCCGGCGTAGAAGTGCAGCCGCATGACGAGCGGGCGCAGCCCTGCCCAGCCGCGCTGCGGTGCGGTGGTGTCGGCCGTGGGCGGCGCCTCGGGTCTCTCGGCGGCCTGGTCCTCGGCGTGGACGGTCTCGGTCCCCTGTACGGGGTCGTCGGCGGACATGGGTTTCCTTCGGGGTTCGGCGCCCGCGTACGGGCAGGGCCGTGCGCGGTGATGACGGGGGAGTGGCCGCCGTGCTTCTTGCGCGCGGCGGAGCGCGCCCGTCGCCTGGCCGAGGTCGGAGGGACCTGCGAGGTCGGAAGGACCTGTCCGGGGCCTCCCCCAGGTCCTTCAGGCCCCCTGTGCCTGCGGGCCGACGGGCGCGGTGTCGAGGAACACCGCGCTGGTCGGCGGCCCGCGCCGGGACAGGACGTGACCGAGGAGTACGCTCCGCGGCCGCCCGCCGCCGGTGTACCGCGCCGGTGGCCGTACGGCGGGAGGCGTGGCCCATCGCCGTATCGCGGCCATGGCCAGGGAGAGCGGTGCGAAGGCGAGCGCCCGCACACATCGCAGGAGCTGGAAGAAGGCGGCTTCGCCGCGCCACAGCCACAGCGCGCAGAGGAGCGCCGCGAGCAGGTGGAGGGTGAGCATGGCCGCCGAGCCGTAGCCGGTCGCGCACATGGCCGTCTCGGCACTGTCAGCGAGCGACGCGGCGCGCGGCGGACGCGTCGCATGGTGGGCCGCGTACTCGGCCGCGTGCCGGACCGGTGCCGCGTGTGCCGCGTGCTCCGCGTGTGCCACGGCCCGCTGCCCACCCGAGAAGATCAGGTGCAGGCCCCCTTGCACCGCCAGCAGCCCGCCGCCGATCGCGAGGACACCGCGCCGCCGGCCCCCGGCCAGCCACGCGGCCACGCCCGTGACGGCGAACGTCGCGAGCAGCGCGGACAGCGGAATGTGGTGGCCCGATGCCGCAGCGTGTCCGGCCGCTGCCAGAAGCACGCACACCGCCGCGAACAGCGCGGCGCGTACGAGCCGCACAGGCGACCGGGCTTCCACCATGACCCGACATGTTCGCATCACGGCGCGACGGGCGTGTCGGTGGGGCCGCCCAGCCGCGGCCGGGGGCAGGGGCCGGCCGAGCGGCTGCCGGAGACGAGGCCTTCGGCGGCCGGTTCCGATCGGTCTCCCGGCCGGTGCGGTCGCGGTCATGCGTACGGTCGAGCCCGCTGGGCAGCGTGACGGAGCGGCACAGAGCCGCGGCCACTGACAGTCGGGAGGGGTGCGGACATGGCCGGTGGGGCATTTGACCGTCCGGGCGGCGCAGGGGGAACGGCCCATGGCGCCGCGCGCCGGAGCGCGGCAGGGGAGGGCGACGCGCGGACCGGGCAGGAGCAGGCTCACGACGGCGCGCTGCCGCGCCAGGTCGCCGAAGCGTACGTCGACGCCCTCATCCGGCTCGACCCGCTCGTCGGCACCCTCCTCGGAGTGCCGGAGAGCGCGGGTGACCTCCCCGACTTCTCGCCCGCCGGCCAGGAGGCCGCCGCCGAGCTCGCCCGTGCCACGCTCGCCCGGCTCGGGGCGGCCGAGGCCCTGCCGAACGCGGACAGCGACGGGGAGCGGCGCTGCGCGCGGCTGCTGCGCGAGCGGCTGACCGCGGAACTCGCGCTGCACGAAGCGGGAGAGGGGCTGCGGCAGGTCAGCAACCTCGCCTCCCCGCTGCACCGGGTCCGCAAGATCTTCCCCCTCATGCCCACGGCGACCGACGACGAGTGGGCCGCGATCGGCCGGCGGCTGCGGGCGGTGTCCGACGCGTTCGACGGGTACCGGGCCGCGCTCGCCGAGGGTGTACGGCGCGGGCTGTCCGCCGGACCCCGGCAGGTCCGCGCCAACATCGGCCAGCTGGAGGAGTGGCTGGGCGCGGACGGCGGCTGGTTCGCCGACTTCGTCGCCGCCGGTCCCGAGGCTCTGCGCACCGAGCTGGCCGAGGCCGCGGAGACCGCCACGGCCGCCGTCGCGGAACTGCACGACTGGTTCCTCAACGTGTACGGCCCGCTGGTCGCGGACGCCCCGGACGTGGTGGGCCGCGAGCGCTACGCCCGCTTCGCCCGCTACCACACCGGCACCGACCTGGACCTCGACGAGGCGTACGCCTACGGCTGGTCCGAGTTCCACCGCCTGCTCGCCGAGATGCGGGCCGAGGCGGAGAAGGCGCTGCCCGGGGCCGGTACCCCCTGGGAGGCCATGGCCTGGCTGGACCGGCACGGCCAGGCCGTCGAGGGCGTCGAGGAGACCAGGGCGTGGTTGCAGTCCCTCATGGACGAGACCGCCGAAGCGCTGGACGGCACCCACTTCGACCTGCCGGAGCGGATCAAACGCGTCGAGTCCCGGATCGCACCCCCCGGCAGCGCCGCCGCGCCGTACTACACCTCGCCCTCGCTGGACTTCTCGCGCCCGGGCCGCACCTGGCTGCCCACGCTGGGCCGGACCCGCTTCCCCGTCCACGGCCTGGTCTCCACCTGGTACCACGAGGGTGTGCCCGGACACCATCTCCAGCTGGCCCAGTGGACCCTGCTCGCCGGCGACCTCTCCCGGTACCAGACGAGGGTGGGCAAGGTCAGCGCCAACACCGAGGGCTGGGCGCTGTACGCGGAGCGGCTGATGGACGAACTGGGCTTCCTCACCGACCCCGAACGCCGACTCGGCTATCTCGACCACCAGATGATGCGGGCCATCCGGGTCGTCATCGACATCGGCATGCACCTGGGGCTCCGGATCCCCGCGGACTCGCCCTGCCACGCCGGAGAGCGCTGGACACCCGCGCTGGCGCGGGACTTCTTCGGCCGGTATTCCGGCCGCCCCACCTCGTACATCGAGAGCGAGATCATCCGCTACCAGGGCAGGCCGGGCCAGGCCATCGGCTACAAACTCGGCGAACGCGCCTGGCTGCGCGGCCGGGAGGCCGCCCGCGCCCGGCACGGCTCCGGCTTCGACCTCAAGCGCTGGCACATGGCGGCGCTGTCCCAGGGCTCGCTGGGCCTGGCCGACCTCGAGACCGAACTCGCCCTGCTCTGAGCGGCTCCCCGGCGTGCCCGGCCACCGTAGGGGGCGAGCGCGGCGGCGAGCTCGGCGGGGTCGCCGGTGCCGATCAGCACGTCAGCGCTTGGGCCAGTGCCACAGCGGTTCGTCCAACAGGCCCTCGCGGCCCGCGACATCCGTCTGACCGAGCGCGTCCTTGACCAGGGCTATGGAGTTGACATCGAGCCGGTGGCGTCCGGCGCCGCCGGTGAGGGCCTCGGCCAGGTCCGGCGCGTGCGTGACCACCACGATCTGGGTGTCCCGGGACGCGGTGAGGATCAGGTCGGCCAGCGGTGGCAGCAGGGCCGGGTGCAGGCTGGACTCCGGCTCGTTGAGGACGAGCAGCGCGGGCGGACGAGGGGTGAGCAGCGCGGCGGTCCACAGCAGATAGCGCAGTGTGCCGTCGGACAGCTCGGCCGCGCCGAGCGGGCGCAGCAGCCCGCTCTGGTGCAGCCGCAGCTCGAACCGGCCGCCCTCACTGGCGATCTCCACCCTGCTGCCGGGGAACGCCGCGTCCACGGCGGCGTCGAGGGCCTCGTGGTCACCGGTCTCGCGGATCGTCTGGAGCGCGGCCGCGAGGTCCGAGCCGTCGTGGCCGAGCACCGGCGTGCGGGTACCGATCCGGGCGCTGCGCGCGGGTGCGTGCGCGTCGGTGCGGACGTGGTCGTAGAACCGCCAGGACCGTATGTGCTCACGCAGCCGCAGCAGGTCGGGGGCGAGCTGCGGGTCGGCGAGCTCGCTGAGCATGCTGTCGTAGGGGCGGACGGTGTTCACCGAGGTGTGCCAGGTGCCGTCCGCGGTGCGGGTGCGCACGGCGGGGCCGGAGCGGTCCGAGAGGAGCGCGGCCGGGCGCAGCACGGGGCCGGCCCATGTGCACTCGCGCTTGATCTCGGGGTCCAGGTTGAACATGGACGGCGCACCCGGGCCGCCGGAGGTCGGGATCGGGTGCCCGAAGTCGACCGCGTACCCGAACTCGTCACCGGCGAAGCCGAGACGGAGGCTGACGGCGGGCGAGCGGCCCGCACCCCGCCGCTCTCCCGCCCACAGGGTGGAGGGCAGCCCGCCCTCGCGTGCCAGCGCCGCCACCGCGCCGCCCCGGGCCGCGTCCGCCAGCAGCCGCAGGGCCCGGTAGAGGCTGGTCTTGCCGGTTCCGTTCGCGCCGGTGATCACGTTGAGCCGGTCCAGCGGGACGATCAGGCGGCGCAGGGAGCGGTAGTTCTCGACAGCGAGCGTGGTGAGCATGCGATCTCTCGGTGCATAGCGGATGGATCTTTCCCCCAGTGTGCCAAGGGGGTCTGACAGCGCCCACCGGTCGCACCGCGCGCGGCGGCGTCCGCCGCCGCACCCAGCGGCCGCCGGGTGCGTCAGGGGTCCCGCCGTTCCCGCACCGGGTACGGCACGAAGGTGCTGCTGTTCTCGTCGATGGCGAGGGGCTGGCCGAGCGGGGGTACGGCGCGCTGCGGGCAGTCCAGGCGTTCGCAGACGCGGCAGCCCATGCCGATCGGGGTCGCGGCCGAGGCGTTGTCGAGGTCGAGCCCGTCGGAGTACACGAGCCGGGAGGCGTGCCGGATCTCGCAGCCCAGGCCGATGGCGAACGTCTTGCCGGGCTCACCCCAGCCGCCCCGGTGCCGGGTGACCGTGCGCGCGGTCCACAGATGGCGCTGCCCGTCCGGCATGGCGGCGATCTGGACATGGATGCGGCCCGGTGCGGCGAACGCCTCGTACACGTTCCACAGGGGGCAGGTGCCGCCGGCGCGGGAGAAGTGGAAACCGGTCGCGGACTGGCGCTTGGACATGTTGCCCGCGCGGTCCACCCGGACGAAGGAGAACGGCACCCCGCGAAGGCGCGGGCGCTGGAGGGTGCTCAGCCGGTGGCACACGGTCTCGTAGCCGAGCCCGAAGCGGTCGGTGAGGCGTTCGATGTCGTAGCGCACCTCCTCCGCGGCGGTGTGGAAGGCGCGGTACGGCAGGATCAGCGCGGCGGCGAAGTAGTTGGCGACGCCGATCCGGGCCAGCGACCAGGTGGCGGAGTCCTCCTCGTAGTCCTCCGAGGCCAGCCGGGAGAGCTCCGCGCCGTGTTCGAGCAGGGCGATCTGGGTGGCCAGCCGGAAGGCCTGCTGGCCGGGGCGCAGCCTGCTGGACAGATGCAGGACCCGGCCGGCCGGGTCGTAGTGGTGCAGCCGGTCGGAGTGGCGCGGCCGGTCGGAGCCGGTGGCGAGGCGTACACCGTGCCGTTCGGTGAGCCGGGCGGTGAGGGCGCGCAGCACCTCGCCGGGCCGGATGCCGAGCTCGTGGGCCAGCTCCTCGGCGGCGACGTCCGCGTCGTGCACGTAGTTCCGCCGGCGGTAGAAGAACTCGCGGATCTCCTCGTGCGGCGAGCGCGGCGCGGCCGTACCGGCGGCTCCGGCGCGGCCTTCGGAGACCTGGGCGAGCTGCTCGGTCAGCGCCTGGTTGCGCCGCCCCAGATCGAGCAGGACCGCGGCGGCGGCGGGCAGCCGGGAGGCGAGTTCCGACAGGTCGGAGGGGGTGATCCGGGCGCCGGCGACCTCATCCGCGAGGGCTTCCCGCAGGTCCGCCAGGACCCGGCTGGTGTCGTGCTCGGAGAAGAAGCCGGGGTCCACGCCGAACGCCTCGGTCAGCCGCAGCAGCACGGGCACCGTCAGCGGCCGGGAGTCGTGCTCCATCTGGTTCAGATAGCTCGGGGAGATGGCCAGCACCCGGGCGAGCTCCGCCTGGCTGAGCCCGCGCTCCTCGCGCAGCCGCCGCAGACGCGCCCCCGCGTAGGTCTTGCTCACTCGAAATCCGCCCTTCGCATGATTGGCAAACCGCGTGGAGAAGATTCGCAAAGCTTGGCACATGGCCACGGTTGTTGGCACCCAGTGCCGCTGACAGAGTCTCCATATGGCCAGCCGGGCCCGGTAGTCGGTTGGCTGGCCAGCAAATCGGCGGCACTCAGTGACGTGCCCTTCGCACAGTTCACAACACCTTTGCGAATCCACGCGACCCCCGGGAGACGGCCATGGCGCAGGCAGGGACGACGACGGCGACGGCTGAAGAGCTGGCACGGCGGTGGGCGACGGACCCGCGCTGGAAGGGGGTGGAGCGCACCTACGGCGCCGAGGACGTGGTGCGCCTGTCCGGCAGCGTCCGCGAGGAGCACACCCTGGCCAGGCGCGGAGCCGAGCGCCTGTGGCGCCAACTGCACGGCCAGGACTACATCCACGCCCTCGGCGCGCTCACCGGCGGCCAGGCCGTGCAGCAGGTCAGGGCCGGGCTCCAGGCCATCTACCTGTCCGGCTGGCAGGTGGCGGCCGACGCCAACCAGGCCGGGCACACCTACCCCGACCAGTCCCTCTACCCCGCCAACTCCGTGCCGCAGGTGGTGCGCCGGATCAACAACGCGCTGCTGCGCGCCGACCAGGTCGCCACCGCGGAAGGCGACGGGGACACCACCGACTGGCTCGCGCCGATCGTCGCCGACGCCGAGGCCGGGTTCGGCGGCCCGCTGAACGCCTTCGAGCTGACCAAGGCGATGATCGCCGCCGGAGCGGCCGGCATCCACTACGAGGACCAGCTCGCCTCCGAGAAGAAGTGCGGCCACCTCGGCGGCAAGGTGCTCGTGCCCACCGCCCAGCACATCCGCACCCTCAACGCCGCCCGTCTGGCCGCGGACATCGCCGACGTCCCGACCGTCATCGTGGCCCGTACCGACGCGCTCGCCGCGAACCTGCTGACCAGCGACGTCGACGAGCGGGACGCCCGGTTCTGCACCGGCGAGCGCACCGCGGAGGGCTTCTACCGGGTCGAGAACGGCATGGCACCGGCGATCGCCCGCGGCCTGGCCTACGCCCCGTACGCCGACCTGCTGTGGATGGAGACCGGCACGCCGGACCTGGCCCAGGCCCGGGAGTTCGCCGAGGCCATCCACGCCCGGTACCCGGACCAGATGCTGGCGTACAACTGCTCGCCGTCGTTCAACTGGAAGGCGGCGCTGGACGACGACCAGATCGCCAAGTTCCAGCGGGAACTGGGGGCGATGGGCTACCGCTTCCAGTTCATCACGCTGGCCGGCTTCCACTCGCTCAACCACGGCATGTTCGACCTGGCCCGCGGCTACGCCGAGCACGGCATGACCGCCTATGTCGACCTCCAGGAGCGGGAGTTCGCCGCCCAGAGCGAGGGCTTCACCGCGGTGCGGCACCAGCGCGAGGTCGGCACCGGCTACTTCGACCTGGTGTCCACCGCCGTCAACCCGGCCTCCTCGACCACCGCGCTGACCGGCTCCACCGAGGAAGAGCAGTTCCACTAGGCACCCCGTCGGCCGGGGCGCCACCCCGCGCCGGGCAACCCGCAGACAGGTGGGGGCCGGCCACTCCGCTTCACCCGGCCCCCACCGCTCCGCCCGAGGAGACCCGCATGTCCGCTACCCAATTGAGCAGCCGCGTCCAGGTTCTGGGCGAGCCGGGCGACCGCCACGACGAGATCCTCACCCCCGCGGCACTGGACTTCATCGCCCGCCTCGACGCGGCCGTCGCCGGCCGGCGCTTCGAACTGCTCGCCGAGCGCCGCCGCCGCGCCGAACGGCTCGCCTCCGGCGCACCACTGGACTTCCCGCTCGCGACCACCGCCATCCGCGCCGACCCCGACTGGCGCGTCGCCCCGCCCGCGCCGGGCCTGACCGACCGCCGGGTGGAGATCACCGGCCCGCCCGAGCGCAGGATGACCGTCAACGCCCTCAACTCCGGGGCACAGGTGTGGATGGCCGACTTCGAAGACGCCACCGCCCCCATCTGGGACAACATCATCGGCGGCCAGCTGAACCTGCTCGACGCCTGTCGGCGCCGCATCGACTTCACCACCCCCGACGGCAGGGCGTACCGGCTCGGCGACGACCCCGCCACCATCATGGTCCGCCCCCGCGGCTGGCACCTCACCGAGCAGCACCTGCTCATCGACGGCCGCCCCGTGCCCGCCTCACTCGTCGACCTCGGGCTGTACTTCTTCCACTGCGCCCAGCGGCAGATCGACGCCGGCCACGGCCCGTACTTCTACCTGCCCAAGCTGGAGAACCGTTACGAAGCCCGCCTGTGGAACGACGTCTTCGTCATCGCCCAGGACCTGCTCGGCATCCCGCGCGGCACCATCCGGGCCACCGTCCTCATCGAGACCATCACCGCCGCCTGCGAGATGGAGGAGATCCTCTACGAACTGCGCGAGCACTCCGCCGGGCTGAACGCGGGCCGCTGGGACTACCTCTTCAGCCTGATCAAGAACTTCGCGCACCGCCCCGACTTCGTCCTCCCGGACCGGGCGAAGGTCACCATGACCGCGCCGTTCATGCGCGCCTACACCGAACTGCTGGTACGAACCTGCCACAAGCGGGGCGCCCACGCGATCGGCGGCATGGCCGCCCATGTCCCCAGCCGCGACGCGCAGGCCAACGAGGCGGCTCTCGCCACGGTGCGCCTGGACAAGGAGCGCGAGGCCGAGGACGGCTTCGACGGCTCCTGGGTGGCCCACCCCGGCCTCGTCCCCGTCTGCCGCGACGTCTTCGACGGAGTGCTGGGCGACCGGCCCCACCAGATCGAACGCACCCGCGACGATGTGGAGGTGACCGCCGCCGACCTGCTGGCCGTCCGCCGCGTCAGCGGCCCGCCGACGCCCGAAGGCATCCGCGCGAACATCGCCGTCGCCCTGCGCTACTTCGACGCCTGGCTGCGCGGCAGCGGCGCCGTCGCGCTCCACGGGCTCATGGAGGACGCCGCGACCGCGGAGATCGCCCGCTGCCAGATCTGGCAGTGGGTACGCCACGGCGCCGCCGACCGCGACACCGTGCTGCGGCTGCTCGACACCGAGCGCGCGGCCCTGGAACGAGAACGACCCGACGCGCGCGCCGCGGAGGCCCGGGGCATCCTCGAACGCACCGCGCTGGCGAAGGAACTTCCGGCGTTCTTCACCCCCGACGCCTACGCGCGCCACCTCGTCCGCCGGCCGGAGGTGCGGTCATGAGCGCCTCCCTCCAGACCGTGAGCGGGTCCGTCCAGCGGGTCGGCGTGGTCGGCGGCGGCCAGATGGGCGCCGGCATCGCGGAGGTCTGCGCCCGCGCCGGGCTCGACACCGTGGTCTGCGAGGCGGACGCCGCGGCGGCCCGCGGGGCCCGGGAACGCGTGGCCGCCTCCCTCGAACGCGCCGTCCGGCGCGGCAGACTGGACCGCGTCCGCGCCGAGGACGCGCTTGCCCGGCTCGTCTTCACCGGCAGCCTCGACGACCTGGCCGACCGGCAGCTCGTCGTCGAGGCCGCCGTGGAGAACGCGGACGTGAAGACCGGGATCTTCGCCGCCCTCGACAAGATCGTCGAGGATCCGGAGGCGGTGCTGGCCACGAACACCTCCGCCATCCCCGTGATGCGCCTCGGCATGGCGACCCAGCGCGCCGACCGCGTGCTGGGCCTGCACTTCTTCAACCCGGTGCCCGTCATGCCGCTGGTGGAGATCGTCACCTCACTGCACACGAGCGCCGAAACGGTCCGTACCGCCGAGGACTTCGCCACCGCGACGCTCGGCAAGACCGCGATCCGCTCCCAGGACCGATCAGGGTTCGTCGTCAACGCCCTGCTCATCCCCTACCTCCTCGCGGCGATCCGGATGGCCGAATCCGGCTTCGCCACCGCCGCCGACGTGGACGCCGGCATGGAGCTGGGCTGCGCCCACCCGATGGGACCGCTCAAGCTGGCCGACCTGATCGGCCTCGACACGGTCGCCGCCATCGCGGAGTCCCTGTACGGCGAGTTCAAGGAGCCCCTCTACGCCCCGCCGCCGCTGCTCCAGCGGATGGTCGAGGCGGGGCTGCTCGGGCGGAAGACGGGCCGGGGATTCCACACCTACGACCGGGGCTGAGGGGCCCTGGGCCGGGGCCGGGGCCGAGGGAACCCGGGCCGCCGCGGGGCGGGGCGTGGAGCGGGCGACCGACCTGCTCCACGCCCCCGCTGCGCTGACGTTCCGTCCGGCGCTAGGCTGGCGGATGCAGCTGGTTCGCCCTGCCCGCCAGGCAGGCGCGTCGTAAGAGGGAACCCGGTGGGAATCCGGGACTGCCCCGCAGCGGTGAGCGGGAACGACCGCCGTCACACGCACTGGACCCGGCCGGGTCTGGGAAGCGACGGCCAGTAGGTGTCCGCCCTTCACGGGCGGAAGCGCCCGCGAGTCCGAAGACCTGCCCGTTGCCCGCGCGCGACCGATCGCGCGCGGAGATCTCGGTGACCTCGAGGGCGGGTCGGCGGTACTCCCGGACGCAGTCCGGGGGAGTCCACAGCGGGCGGACGCACACCGATCGTGGTGCGGTTTCCGCCTCGCTCGCCATCCCTTCGCGCCCTCGTCCCGTACCGGGATCTGTCAGGAGACACGCTCGCGAAGGAGAGTTCCGTGACAGCGAAGTCCGCAGCCGCGGCAGCACGGGCCACCGTGTACGGCTACCCCCGGCAAGGCCCGAACCGGGAACTGAAGAAGGCCGTCGAGGGCTACTGGAAGGGCCGCGTCAGCGCCGACGCCCTCCGGGAGTGCGCCGCCGCCCTGCGCCGGTCGAACTGGCGGCAGTTGGCCGACGCCGGCGTCCACGAGGTGCCGACGGGCGACTTCTCGTACTACGACCACGTCCTGGACACCAGCGTCATGGTCGGCGCGATTCCCGCCCGGCACCGCGCCGCCGTCGAGGCGGACGCACTCGACGGGTACTTCGCGATGGCCCGCGGCACCCAGGACGTGGCGCCGCTGGAGATGACCAAGTGGTTCGACACCAACTACCACTACCTGGTGCCCGAACTCGGTCCTGACACCGTCTTGACCGCCGACTCCACCAAGCAGGTCGCCGAGTTGAAGGAGGCCCTCGCCCTCGGGGCGGCCGCACGGCCGGTACTGGTCGGACCCGTCACCTACCTCCTGCTGGCCAAGCCCGCCCCCGGCGCCGCGGCGGACTTCGTCCCGCTGACGCTCCTCGACCGGCTCCTTCCGGTGTACGCCGAGGTGCTCGCCGACCTGCGCGCGGCCGGCGCCGAATGGGTGCAGCTCGACGAACCCGCCCTGGCCCAGGACCGCAGCCCGGCCGAGCTGAACGCCGCCGCCCGCGCCTACCGGGACCTGGGCGGCCTCGCCGACCGCCCGAAGCTGCTGGTCGCCTCCTACTTCGACCGGCTCGGCGAAGCCCTGCCCGTCCTGGCCAAGGCGCCGGTCGACGGACTGGCCCTCGACTTCACCGAATCCGCCGCCGCCAACCTCGACGACCTCGCCGCCGTCGGCGGGCTGCCCGGCAAGCGCCTGGTCGCCGGTGTCGTCAACGGCCGCAACATCTGGATCAACGACTTCGAGAAGTCCCTGTCCACCCTCGGCACGCTCCTCGGCCTCGCCGGCCAGGTCGACGTGTCCGCCTCCTGCTCCCTGCTGCACGTCCCGCTGGACGCCACCGCCGAGCGCGACATCGATCCGCAGGTCGCCCGCTGGCTCGCCTTCGCCCGCCAGAAGACCTCCGAGATCGTCACCCTCGCCCGCGGCCTGGCGCGGGGCACCGACACCATCGCGGCGGAACTCGCCGCCAACCGTGCCAGCCTGGCCTCCCGCGCGGGCTCCGCGCTCACCCGCGACCCGGCGGTGCGCGCCCGCGCCGCGGCCGTCACCGACGCCGACGGCCGCCGCTCGCAGTCGTACGCCGAACGGGCGGCCGCCCAGCGCGCCCACCTCCGCCTGCCCCTCCTGCCCACGACCACCATCGGCTCCTTCCCGCAGACCACCGACCTGCGTGCCGCCCGCGCCGACCTGCGCGCCGGACGCATCGACACCGCCGCCTACGAGGAGCGCATCAGGGACGAGATCCGGGAGGTCCTCTCCTTCCAGGAGAAGGCCGGGATCGACGTCCTGGTGCACGGCGAGCCCGAACGCAACGACATGGTGCAGTACTTCGCCGAGCAGCTGACGGGCTACCTCGCCACGCGGCACGGCTGGGTCCAGTCCTACGGCACCCGCTACGTCCGGCCGCCGATCCTGGCCGGCGACATCTCTCGCCCCGAACCGATGACGGTGCGCTGGACGACGTACGCCCAGTCACTCACCGACCGCCCGGTCAAGGGCATGCTCACCGGCCCCGTCACCATGCTGGCCTGGTCCTTCGTCCGCGACGACCAGCCGCTGGGCGACACCGCCCGCCAGGTCGCACTCGCCCTGCGGGACGAGGTCGGCGACCTCGAAGCGGCCGGCACCTCGGTGATCCAGGTGGACGAGCCCGCGCTGCGCGAGACGCTGCCGCTGCGCGCGGCCGACCGTCCGGCGTACCTGGAATGGGCCACCGAGGCGTTCCGCCTGACCACCAGCGGGGTCCGCCCGGACACCCAGATCCACACCCACATGTGCTACGCCGAGTTCGGCGACATCCTCCAGGCCATCGACGACCTCGACGCCGACGTCATCAGCCTGGAGGCCGCCCGCTCCCACATGCAGGTGGCCCGGGAACTCGCGACGTCCGGCTACCACCGCGAGGCCGGCCCCGGTGTCTACGACATCCACTCCCCGCGCGTCCCGACCACGGCCGAGGCCGCGGCCCTGCTGCGCAAGGGGCTCGACGCCATTCCCGCCGAGCGGCTGTGGGTCAACCCCGACTGCGGGCTGAAGACCCGCGGCTGGCCCGAGGTACGGGCCTCGCTGGAGAACATGGTGACGGCGGCCCGCGACGTCCGGGACGGCCTGCCCGCCACGACGTCCTGAGGTGCTTGCCCGCCGCGGCCTCCTGAGATGACAGCGGCCGGGACGGACGCGCGCTTTGTCCGCCCCGGCCGCGGCCGCGGCAAGCCGTGAAGATCCCACCCGGTCGCCGCCTCCCTTTCACCCGTTCTCCGGTGACGGGGTGCGGCGACCGGCAGGGCGGGCATTGAATGCTCGCATGCGGGCGCCACAGCCTCCGCGTGAGCGGGCCACATCCGGTGCACCGCGGCCGAAGGGCGGGTTGCGGCGCATCGGCGAGTGGTGCGCCCGCCACTTCGTAACCGTCATCGTCCTCTGGCTGGCCGCCCTCGCGGGACTCCAGGTACTGGACCGGGCGCACGGGGGCGAGTACTCGGACGACTTCACGCTGTCCGGCACGCAGTCGCAGGACGGCATCGACGTACTCAAGGCGCATGAACCGGCGGCCGGCGGCTACAGCGCCCAGATCGTGCTGCACGACGCCGCCGAGCCGCTCACCGATGTCAGCGGCCAGGTCTCCTCCGCCGTCGGTGACCTCAAGAAGCTGCCGCACGTGCTCGCCGTGCAGAACCCGCTGCCCGCACCAGGATCGAAGCCACCGCCGAAGCCCACCGGCGGCCAGGACGTCGGGCCGCTGTCCACCGACCAGAAGACGGCCTACATCACCGTCCGCTTCGACGTGCAGCCCTCGACGCTGGGGGACGACTACCTGGACGGCGTGGACGACGCCGTCCAACCGCTGAGGACGGCGGGCGTCCAGGTGGAATACGGCGGTCCGCTGGGCGAGCTGGACCGGCCGAGGCCGGACGACCGCGCCAGTGAGGCCATCGGCTTCGGGGTGGCGATCGTGGTGCTGCTGATCGGTTTCGGCAGCGTCCTGGCCGCCGGGCTGCCCCTGCTGACCGCGCTGATCAGCGTGATCTGCGGCCTGGCCGGCCTGGGGCTGCTGGCGGCCGCGTTCACCTTCGCCACCGTCTCACCGACGCTGGCCACGATGATCGGTATCGGCGTCGGGATCGACTACGCCCTGTTCCTGGTCACCCGGCACCGGCAGAACCTCATGCACGGCGCGGATCCGGTGCGCGCCGCCGGCCTGGCCACGGCCACCAGCGGCCGGGCGGTGCTGGTCTCGGGCTGCACCGTCATCATCGCGCTGGCCGGACTGTGGGTCTCCGGGATCTCCTTCATCGGCAAGCTGGGGCTGGCCGCGGCGGTCACCGTGGTCTCCGCGGTCCTCGGGGCGATCACCCTGGTCCCCGCGCTGCTGGGGCTCATCGGGCGGCGGATCGACACGTACCGCGTGCGCACCCCCATCGCCGAGTCGGACGCGGGGCCCGGGGAGGAGGCCCACGGCGGCTGGCATCGCCACGCGCAGCGCGTGGAGCGCCACCCCTGGTGGTTCCTGGCCGGCGGCGTCATCACCCTGGCCGTCCTGTCGATCCCGCTCTTGTCCATCCAGCTCGGGCACATCGGCGACGGCGCGGACCCGAAGTCGTTCACGGACCGGCGCGCCTTCGACCTGATGTCCTCCGCCTTCGGGCCCGGCTCGAACGGGCCGCTCACCCTCGTCATCGACCAGAGCCGGGTTCCTCAGGCCGACCGGTCCGCCCTGTCCGCACAGGCCCAGAAGGCCCTCACCGACGTGCCGGACGCGGCCACGATCACCCCGCTGACGCCCACGTCGGACGGCGACGTGCTGATCGCCACCGCCTACTCCGACGAGGCTCCGCAGGACGAGACGACCGTCGACCTGGTCAACCGCCTCACGGACGACGTGCTGCCCGAGGCGGTGTCGGGGACCGAGGCCACGACGTACGTGACGGGCACGACCGCCGCGCAGGTCGACTTCCTCGACATCGTCTCCAGCCGGCTGCCGCTGATCATCGCGGTGGTCGTCGGCCTGGCCTTCGTCGTCATCGTGATCGTCTTCCGCGGGCTGCTCGTCGCGGTCAAGGCGGCGGTGCTCAACGTGCTGTCGATCGCGGCCTCCTACGGTGTCGTGGTGGCGGTGTTCCAGTGGGGCTGGGGCGGTCCGGCACTCGGCGTCTCGGGGGATGTGCCGATCGAGAGCTATGTGCCGATGATGATGTTCGCCATCGTCTTCGGGCTGAGCATGGACTACGAGATCTTCCTGCTGTCCCGCGTCCACGAGGCATGGCTGGCGACCGGGGACCCGAAGGCGAGCGTCGCGCACGCGCTGGAGATCACCGCCCGCGTCATCACCTGTGCGGCGCTCATCATGGTCAGCGTCTTCGCGGCCTTCATCGTCAGCGACAACATCGTCGTCAAGATGCTCGGCCTGGGGCTGGCGGCGAGCGTGCTCATCGACGCCACGATCGTCCGGCTGCTGCTCGTGCCCGCCGCCATGACCCTGCTCGGCAAGTCCGCGTGGTGGACTCCGCGATGGCTGGACCGGCTGCTGCCGCACATGGACGTCGAGGGCGAGGGCGAACGGCGCGCCTCGCCCTCGGCCCCCGCCGACTGACAGCGGGCCCGGGCCCCGCGCAGGCTGTGCTGTCAGCCCAGGGGACGGGCTAGGGCGCGGGCGGCGAGTCCTGCGGCGTGCCGGCCCGCCACTCCCGTGCGATGCCTCGCATCAGCGGCGGGTACACGATCAGGTGCCGGAACGGTGCTATCGCGGCCATGTACGCCTTCCCGAACACGCCGTTCGGCTTCACCAGAACGGCCATCTGTCCCCGGTACCCACCGGCGCCGTCCGGGACCCAGGTGATGTGCATCACCCCGTGACAGGTCCGGTTGCCCATCTCCGCCGCCCACTCGTTGTCCGTCAGATAGACCGACTTGAAGGGCAGGCGGTCGAACTCCGGTCCGGACGGGCCGTCACGCAGATCGGCCGGCAGCCGGTCGCGCAGCGTCGGCACCCGGGAACCGACGCCGGCGCCCGGGTCGTCCCAGCCGAGCAGCTTCCCGAGCTTCCAGCGGATCGCGAAGAGCGTGCGGGCGGCCCAGGACGGGTTGTCCGACGTGTCGCCCGCGGTCGTCTGCCGCACCAGTCGCGGGAAGTCGTCAGGGCCTCCCGGCGTGGGCAGCGCCCACACGTCGTAGAGGCGGAAGTCGGTCGTGATCTCGTGGATCCGCCAGGGCCGGGAGGTGTGGGCGGTGTTCGGGAGCTTCATTCGTCGACCTCCAGCTGTTCGAGTGTCAGTGGTGTGTCACGGCAACGGAGTCGAGCCCGAGTACGCCGGCGGCGGCACGGGCCGCGAGCAGCTCGTCATCGGGAACCTGGCCGGCCAGTGCGATCACGGCCCCCTCGAGTACCCCGACGAAGGCGAGCGCGAGGATCCTGGCCGGCGGGCCGGGCGGGATCGCTCCCGCCTCGCGCCCGGCGTCGATGAGGCGCAGGCAGCGCGTGACGAGCATGTCGTAGTTCCGCTCGACCTCGCGCCCGACGGGATGGTCCTGCCCGCTGAACTCCAGCCGCAGCGCGATCGGCACGCGCGCCACGTCACGCCGGCAGTAGACGGCGTGGCCGCGAGCGATGGTGAGCAGCGCCGCGACGGGCTCTGATTCCTGTTCGACGAGGCGGGCCACCTCCTGCCCCCAGCTCTCGCGCCACCACTCGACCACGGCCAGGGTCAGGTCCTGCTTGTCCTTGAACTGGTGGTAGAGCGCGCCGCGCGTGTACCCGGCATCGCGTGCCACCTGTTCGAGCTTGAGGTGGCCGTAGCCGTAGCGGGAGAGCCCCCGCGCGGCCGACTCGAGCAGCGCGTTGCGCGTGCGCGCGCTCCGGTCGGCCTGGGTGGTGCGGCGAGGGCCCGCGGAACCCCGCCCTCCTGGCTGGTCCGCCCGCCGATCTCCTACATGCATGTATGTATGTTACTGCGCCGCCGCGGTCCGATGCGCGCGGGGGCGACGGTCAGCTCCCCGCGCCCGCGTCGGCCAGCTCCGCGATCACCTCGGCGTGGCAGCGCTCCGGCACGCACCAGCAGCCCAGCCTGCGGCCGCGCAGGGAGGAGAGGAGGGCGAGCAGCTCCGGCCGCTCCAGCAGATAGGCGCGGTACCGCTCGACCACTTCCTCCCGTGTGCCGTCGGGGCCCGGCCGGAACGGGCAGGCCAGCGGGGAAGCGTCGAGGTCCCAGCCGCCCCGGCGCATGGTGCGGCCGACGTACACCACGTCCGCGTACTCGGGGTCATCGCGATGGCCCTTGAGATTGACCACGGTCGTTCTGCGCATACCTGGATCCTCCGGGCCCACACCGCACCGGGCAACGCGAACCCGGTGCGGCGAGCCGCGAGACGGGCCGGCCGGCGGGCGCCGGAATGTCCGTACATACGCGACAAGCGCAGAATTAAGAGAGCCGTTCCGCCCTGCGGAGGGCGGACGAGCCGCTGTGCGCGGCGGGTGGAAGGGAAAGCTGGTGCCATCAGACCGGCCGAGCGACGACAGGGCCAGTGGTCCGCTCCGGTCCGAGCCCGGGGCGCTGCTGGAGCACGTGCCCGTGGCCGTGTTCGGCATCGACGACGACGACCGGATCTGCTACTGGGGCCCCGGCGCACGGGACCTCTTCGGCTACCACGCCACGGAGGTGCTGTCGAAGCCCGGCGCCCTCCTCCTCTCCGGGGCACCGGGAGACGGTCCCGACGCGTGCTCCCGCATGGCCGAACGAGGCAGGACCCTGGGGTACTGGCGCGGTCGCCTGCGCGCCACGCATCAGGACGGTACGGCCTTCGACTGCGGGTTCCGCGTCTTCCCCATGACCGGCGTCGACGGGCGTTCGGTGGTCATGGCCCTGGCGAGCCGCAGCGACGAGCTGGACCGGGTGAAGACCAACCTCGTCTTCCTCGACGCCCTCTTCGAGACCTGCCCCATAGGCCTGGTCATGCTCGACGAGGAACTCCGCTACCTCCACCTCAACCAGGCGCTCGCCGACATCGACGGGCTGCCGATCGACGAGCACCTCGGGCGGCGACTGCCCGAGATCATGATCACCTCGGACGGCGGTGAGTACGAGCGCATGCTGCGCGCCGTCACCGCGGAGGGCAGGTCCCTCACGGGGGTGCTGGTGGGGCTGCGCACCCGGGGCCATCCGGATCGGGACAGGGTTCTGTCGGTGAGCTTCTTCCCGCTCACCCAGGCGGTCGGCACCCGCCCGGGAGTGGGCGGGCTGCTGGTGGACGTCACAGACCGGGAGCAGGCTATCGCGGAGGCGAGCGCGGGACGCAGGCGCCTGGCGCTGCTCGACCGGGCCTCCGCCCTGATCGGCACCACCCTGGACGTGGCGACCACGGCCCAGGAGCTGGTCGAAGCCGCGGTTCCGGACTTCTGCGACGCGGCCGTCGTCGAGCTCGTGGAATGGATGGACGAGCGCGAGCCGTTCGAGCCGGCCCTGCCGGTGGTCACCCGCCGCATCGCCTCCGGAACCGTCCTGCCCCCTCCCGCGACGGAACTGGTGAGTGAGCTGGAGGTCGTGCGCTACCCACCCGGCTCCGCCATCCACCAGATGCTGAGCACCGGCCGCCCGATCTCCGTGCCGGTGGACCACGAGTTCATGGTCCGTACCGCGCTGGACGCGACCCGCGCCCGGCTGCTGGCCGACAGCGGCCTGGTCTACCTCCTCATCGCTCCGCTCATCGCCCGGGGAACGGTCCAGGGCATCGCCATATTCGGCCGGTCCGCGGCCCGACCGGCGTTCACCGAGCAGGACCTCAGCCTGGCGGGGGAGCTCGCGTCCCGCGCCGCGCTGTGCCTGGACAACGCGCGGCTGTACAGCCGGGAGCGGAACATCGCGCTCACCCTCCAGCGGGCGCTGCTCCCCAGCTCCCTGGCGACCAGCCCCTACCTGCGCATCGCCCACCGCTACCTGCCCGGCAGCCGGGTCACCGAGGTCGGCGGCGACTGGTACGACGTGATCGCCCTGCCTGACCACCGGGTCGCCCTGGTCGTCGGCGACGTCATGGGACACGGGGTGTCGGCCGCCGCGGCGATGGGGAGGCTGCGGATCACCGCCAGGGCGCTGGCCCCGCACGACCAGGAACCGGACGAACTGCTCACCGAACTCGACCTCTGCGCCCAAGAGACGGGCATCGAGCTCGCGACCTGCCTCTACATCCGCTACGACCCCACCAACGGCCGCACCCGGATCGCCAGCGCCGGCCACCCCCCGCCACTCGTCCTCCACCCGGACGGCCGGGTCGAGCTGATCGACGAGGTCCTGGGGGTCCCCCTCGGCGTCGGCGGCCGCCCCTTCCGGAAGACGGAGATCGACCTGCCCGACGGCGCCATCCTCGCCCTGTACACCGACGGCCTCATCGAGGCGCGGGGCCAGGACATCGACGAGGGGCTGCACGCCCTCCGTACGGAACTGGGCCGGGCCTCCGGCTCGTTGGAAGCCACGGCGGACCGCATCCTCGCCCGCCTCGCACCGAGCGCTCCGACCGACGACACCGTCCTGCTCCTCGCCCGAGTGCACCGCATGCGGCGGTGAGCGCCCCGTGGGACCGACGTCGCACCGACTCGTACCGACGTCGTACCGGCATCGCGGGAACGCGCGGATGCCTTGACGGCCGGTCAGCCCTCGCCCCGACGGTATCGGCCGGGTGCCACGCCGTACTCCCGTTTGAAGGCCTTGGCGAAGGCGAACTCCGAGGTGTAGCCGCATTCCGCGGCCAGGGCCCGCAGCGGGGTGTCGGTCTCCCGTAGTCGATGGCCCGCCGCCGTCATGCGCAGCCAGGTCAGATACGCCAGCGGCGGCTGGCCGATCAGAGTGGTGAAGCGGCGGGCGAAGGCCGCCCGGGACAGGCCTCCGCGGCTGCCCAGCTCCTCCACCGTCCAGGGCCTGGCCGGGTCGCCGTGCATGGCGTGCAGAGCGGCGGTGACGGCCCGGTCCCGGAGCGCGGCCGACCAGCCGCCGGTCTCCTCCGGACGCTCGCGAAGCCACCAGGTGCGCATCAGGTACACCAGCAGCGTGTCCAGGAGTCCGGACACGATCGCGTGGGAGCCGGGGTGGGGCTCGGCGAGTTCGGCACCGAGGAGGTCGATGGCAGCGCGCAGCCGGGTGTGACAGCCGACGCGGGCCGGGATGTGGATGACCGGGGGCAGCTCGGTGAGCAGGGGGTGCGCCCGCGCCCGGTCCAGCCGGTAGGCGCCGCAGAGCAGCAGTGTCTCGTCGGTGGGGACCGGGCCCGGGTCGGGCAGTACGGGCCAGGACCCGTCGGGCTCGAGTTCGACATCTTCCAAAGGGGTCTCGGGGTGGTCGGCGAGACCGTGGCCGTATCCGTGGGCCAGGAAGACGACGTCGCCCGGGCCCAGCCGCAGGGGATCGGCGGCCCCGGGACCCAGCAGCCAGGCCGAGCCCTGAAGCACCACATGGAATCCGGCGCCGTCGGAGCGGGGGAACCGCACCCCCCACGGCGCGCGCTTGGCCGTACGGGAGGAGTGGGGTCGACCGGTGCGCATGGCCGCGATCGCATCGCTGAGGACGTCCATGCCCACACCGTACTCGCACCAGAGAAAGACGATCGGACATAAAGGGAAGGTCATGAGACATGGATCGTCTCTTGCCCGCCGCATATGGTCTCTTTCATGACAAGTTCTTCTCTTACCAAGGCAGTTCTCTTCCACGAGCTCGGTGGCCCCGAGGTGCTGAAGGTTCAGGACGTGCCGCTGCGCGCGCCGGGCCCGGGCGAGGTCCTCTTCAGGGTGGCGGCGATCGGCCTCAACCGGGCCGAGGCGCTGTTCCGTTCCGGCACGTACTACTACCAGCCGACGCTGCCCGGCTCGCGGCTCGGCTATGAGGCGGCCGGCGTGGTCGAGGCGGTCGGCGAAGGCGTGACGGCGTATCAGCCCGGCGATCCGGTGATGGCCGCGGCCAACTTCGACTTCGGTGTCCACGGTGTCTACGCCGAACGGGTACTGCTGCCCGAGGAGTCGGTCGTCCGCAGGCCCGCGGGCGTGGACGCGGTGACCTCCGCGGCGGCCTGGCTGACGTACTCGACCGCATACGGAGGCCTGGTGGAGACCGCCGGACTGGCCCCCGGCGACCATGTGGTGATCACGGGCGCCTCCAGCGGGGTCGGCACGGCGGCGCTCCAGACGGCCCTGCGGTTGGGCGCGATTCCGATCGCCACGACGCGCGGCGAGGCCAAGCGGCAACGGCTGCTGGAACTGGGAGCCGCCCATGTGATCACGACGGACTCGGAGGATCTGGCGAAGGAGGTCAGGCGGTTCACCGGTGGCAAGGGCGCCGAGGTGGCCTTCGATGGCATCGGCGGCCCCGGGTTCGCCGCGCTGGGCGACGCGCTGGCGCCGGACGGCACGGCGGTGCTGTACGGCTGGCTGGATCCACGCCCCGCCCAGCTGTCCATGAACTGGCCTCAGGCCGTCCACATGTACGCGAACGGCGTGCTCGCCGGCACCGAGGGCTACCGTCGGCGCGCGTCCGCCTTCATCGGTTCGGGCCTGGCGGGCGGCACGCTGGCGCCGGTGATCGCCGAGACCTTCGACGGGCTGGGGGAGATGGCCGACGCGCACCGCCTGATGGAGTCGAACGCGCACACGGGGAAGATCGTGGTAGCCGTCGGTTAGGGCGGCCCGGGTGGCGGCGTGCGGGTGGCGCTCCGGCTGGGCGGTTGAGCGCGGGGAAGGCGGCGGTTGCTCGGATCCGTGACCGTTGTCGATCGTTGTGATGCGACTACCGACCGTTATATTGATCGTTTTCCGTCTGCACGATCCGCGCCCGCCCACGCGCTGTACAGATGGAGGCGATCGCCTCCCGCGCAGTGGGGTGGGGTACGGCGCCGCCGGGACGTCAAGGGGAGGATACGTGCAGCACACTGCTGCAGCGTGGTTGGTAGAGATCACGCTGATCAGCCGGGACTTCGGGGACCGTAGCGAGGCGGAGCGGTGAGCGACGCCGGGCCGGAGGAGTCCGGTGGCGCCGTGGGACTGCCCAGCCGCCGCCGGCAGCCCATCCCCATGAGCGAGTGGAAGCCCGCCGAGCGGCTCTCCTTCTGGGCCTTCCACAACAGCCGGTTCAAGGGCTACATGCGTTTCGCCTACCTGCAACTGGGATCCGACGCCGACGCGGAGGAGGCGGTTGATCGGACGTTCGACGCGATCATGGACGCCTGGCAGCGCATGCTCGAGATGAACCACCTCGAGAAGTACGCGTGGACCGTCCTCAAGCGCCGGATCATAGACCAGCAGCGCATGCGCAGGCGGCGCCCCGAGCCGGCCGACATCACCGCCTTCGAGGCCGCCGTCAAGGACACGGGCGTCGACCCGTACGAGGTCCTCACCGGCACGATCCAGTTCTACGCGGCCGTGCGACGGCTCAGCGAACGCCAGAGGGACGCGGTGGTCCTCCGCTACGGCCTCGACTGCACCTCCCGGCAGGCCGCCGCGATCATGGGCGTCGAAGAGGCCACCGTCCGCTCCCTCCTCCGCCAGGCCCGCACCCGCCTGGCCCAGTTACTCGACGTCCCCACCGAAGCCGGCGGAGACGGGAAGGCCACATCATGAGGGACCGCCAGTTCTTCCAGTACTTGGACGACTACATCGCCAAGGCGGGAGTCCCGGACCGGTACGCCCACTACGACGCCTCCGCCGCCAAGGTCCGGCTCCTTCGCCGACGGGCCGCACACCAGGCGCTCGCCGCCTCGCGCGCCGGCCGACAGCACATCGGCCTCGGATCGCCCTGCCCGTACGCCCCGCTGAAGTGGATCGACCCCCGTCAGGACTGCTTCGTCGACGCCGAGGACGCCTGGCGCGACCTGAACTCGGTCAGCGCGCTGGTCGTGTGCACCCCGGACGCCGCCGACGAGCTCAGCCGCCTCGTCGAGGCCGGCCCCACCGGGTGGCACGGCCCCCTCGTCTTCGCCTGCCTGCTCTACCTGATGGGGCACGAGGAAGGCGCCCGCTTCTGGTGGCAGTTCGCCGCCGGGGCCGACGGCGACCCGGCCGCGTACTGCCTCTTCCTCGACCACGCCAGGCAGGGCGAGTACCAAGACGCCGAGCTGTGGGCCCGGCACCTGGACCACCGCGGCTTCGCCCCCGAACCCTCCTGGGGGCAACACCCCGCCGTCCCGGCGGCCACCGCCCTCCCGCCCACCCTGCTCGTGTACGTCACCGAGCACGCCCACCGGGACCTGGGCGCCGTTCCCACCCCCCGGCACACTCTCCCGGCCGCCGTACGAGGGCTCGCCGCACGCTCCCCCGAGGACGCGACGCTGCTGCCCCAGGCGCTGCACCTCGCCGAGCCACCGCCCGAGGACCACGACCGGACCCGCCCGCACCCCGGCCCGCGGCCGATCGCGGCGGCAGCGCCGGCCGCACGGCCCGCGCCGGTGTCCCCGTGGTCCGAACTCGCCTTGCGGCACCCCAGCGTGGCCGCCGCCGCCCGAGCGGCCGTCACCTCCGCGCCGGACAGCGGCGCCCTGCGGCAGGCATGCCTCGCACTCAAGGTGGTCACGGTCCTCGAACACCACCGCCTCGGCGTCGACACCGACCAGATCACCCGCGAATCCGGCCTCCCCCCGCAGCGGCTGGGCCCGATCCTGACCATGCTGTGCGAGGAGGAGTTCGCCCAGCCGCTCGCCGAGAGCGTCTACGCACCCGGGCCCGCGCTCGACCGGCTCGCCGCCCCCGGATCCTCCGGTGTCGGCATCCAGCTCCAGCGCACCCTCGCCCTGGCACGGGACACCATCGGCGCCGCCATCTACCTCAGCCACTACACCGACGGCGAAGTCCACATCAGCCAGATGGCCGACGGACCCGTCACCCCGGCCGTCAACGAGTGGGTCGACTTCCGCTCGGCGGCGCACGCCAGCGCCGTCGGCAAGTGCCTGCTCACCCAACTCGACCACGACACGCGGGCAGACCACCTCGCCCGATACAAGACCGCCCGTCTCACCGCCCGCACCATCACCAGCCCCCGTGCCCTCCTCCACGCACTCGACCGGCTCGCCCCCCACGAACCCGTCTTCGACCTGCGCGAATACTCCCCCCACGTCGTCTGCTCCGCCGTCCCCATCACCCTCGGCACCGCGGCCGGGAGCCTCGCCCTCTCCCTTCCCGCCACCAGCGCCGACCGCCTGAAGGACGCGACTCGGACCCTCGCCCACAAGGCGGTCCCGGTGCTCCTCACCCTCCTGCTCGCCGGTGCGCTCACGCCCGACCACCCCGATCAAGGCAGCACCCCGCTCCTGGACTCCTCAAGCAGCGGCGCCATCACCGCCGACACCCTCAACCACCTGCGCGGCCTGTTCCGAACCCCGCTCATCACCGCGAAAGCCATCCAGCAGGCGGCACTCGCGCCCACGGCGGGACCCCACCTGGCCACCGAGACCGCCGGGTCGGCCCTCTACCTCTTCGACGCCGCACCCGCGCCCAAGGCCCTGTCGGAAGAACCGGCACTCGCCCTGCCGCACACCTACGCCGCCCCGACCCCGGCGCCCCTGCCCGCACCTCCCGCCGACGGCCTGCTCGTCTTCGGCACGTGAGCTCACCTGCCCCAGATCTTCCGGTACGCCGCGCGGTAGCCGGGCGGGTCCCAGGACGTGGCCCCGCCGCTGTTGGCGGCCGTGGCGATGTGCACGGGGGCGATGTACCCGCTGGCGGGCCTGCCGGAGAAGGCGCGGTTGAACTCGTCGACGATCTGCCAGCCCTGCTGGGAGAGCGGCTCGGGAACGGTGGCCGCCTGGAACTGCCCGCTGTTGACGCGCTGGAAGGCGGAGGGATCGCCGTCACCCGCGCCGATGTTGAAGGGGGCGTCGGCGCCCTTCCGGCGCGCCGCCCGCAGGGCCGGGGCGGCGTCGGCGAAGTACACGTCGTTGATGGCGACGGAGTGCGTCCACTCGTCCGGGAAGCGGGAGAGGAGCGAGGAGACCGCCTGGGGCGTGCGGCTGCTCGTGTCCGAGATCGGGATGTTCTCCTCCGCCAGCAGCCGCACGCCGGGGCAGGTGGCGAGTTCCTTCTTGATCTGCTCGGACTTGTATCTGGCGAACGGGATCGAGGCATCGGTGAAGACGACGGCTCCGGCGCGGCCGTTGGAGTGCGTGATGATCCAGTCGGCGCTGATCCTCGCGACGTCCTCGACCCTGGTGGTGATGTTGGTGAAGAGTTCCGGGTCCTCGCTCGGGCCGGGGGCGTCGACCGCGTGCCAGCCGACGAGCGGGATGTGTGCCTTGTTGGCCTTCGCGACCTGCTGCGCCGTCAGGTGGGGGTCGAACCCGCCGATGGCGATGCCCGCGGGCTTGAGGGCGATGGCCTGGCTGAACGCCGCCTGGATCCCGGCGGGTGTCCCCTGGCCGTCGATCACCCGGACCTTCCAGCCGATGGCCTTCGCGGCTTTCCGTACGCCCTCGGCGGTGCCCGCGACGCCGGGGTTGGTCATGGTCTGCGCGACGTAGACGATGGTGCCGGAGGCCGCCTTGGGGCCGGTGGTGGGGCCGTTCCACACGGAGTCGGTCCGCTCGGCCCGGTGGACGGCGGCCCTGGCGCCGGCGAGGACGGCGGGGCAGCCGGGCTTCGCCGGTTCTGCCGAGAAGGGCCCGCCGCCGGTCGACGAGCCGCGCTCGCAGCCGGCGAGGACCGCGGCCGCCGCCACCGCCAGGACGACTGAGCTTCTCAGGGGGGTCATGAGCGGACTTCGGCGCTGTCGTGGACGGCGCGGGGCGGCGCCGCCCGCCGCTGGCGCAGCTGCCGGCGCGCGGCATAGCCGGCGATGCCGACGGCGAGGAGCAGGGTGGCGCCGTTGAACAGCGGGGTGACCCAGAACTGGGCGCCGAGCTGGCCGATGCCCGCCAGGCCGATGGCGAGGGTGGTGACGGCGACCAGGGTGCCCAGGGCGTTCGCGCGGCCGGGTCTGATCGTGGTGGAGCCGAGCAGCGCGCCGACGAAGGCGGGCAGCAGATAGTCCTGGCCGACGCTGGGGTTGCCGATGCGCTGCTGCGCGGCGAGCAGGACCCCGGCGATCCCGACGACCAGGCCCGAACCGGCGAAGGCGTGGACGACGTAACGCCGGACGGGGATGCCGACCAGGTCGGCGGCGCCGGGGTTGGCGCCGATGACGTACAGATACCGGCCCAGCGGCAGCCGCTCCAGGAGCAGCCACAGTACGGCGGTGAGCGCGAGGACGTAGAAGGCGGGTACGGGCAGGCCGAGGAACCTGGAGTCGTAGATGTCGGTGAAGGCGGCCGGCAGGCCGTCCGGTCCGGGGACGATCCGGGCCCCGTCGGTGATCCAGCCGGTGACGGCGTACAGGATGCTGCCGGTGCCCAGGGTGGCGATGAAGGAGTCGATCTTCGCGAACTCGACGACGACGCCGTTGAAGGCGCCGATGACCGCGCCGCCGAGGACCACGACGAGGCAGGCGAGCGGCCACGGCCACCGCTCGTGGACGACGAGTTGCATCGTGACGACGTGCGCGAGGCCGAGGCCGTAGCCGATGGACAGGTCGAACTTGCCGGTCACGATGGGGATCATGGCGCCGAGCGCGAGGACGGCGGGGATCGCGTGGTTGGACAGGACCGCGGAGATGTTGTCCAGGGTGGGAAAGGTGTCCGGCAGAGCGAGGGAGAAGGCGAGGAACAGCGCGGCGGCGAGGGCCAGGAGGCCATAGGCGCCGAGGAGGTGCCCGAACCGGCGGCCCAACGGCGGACCGGGGGAGCGGGAGGTCATCGCCCCGTCGTCCCGGTCAGGGCCGGCATGGCGGAGGAGGCACGGGCGAGTCCGGCGACCGTGAGGGCCTCACCGCTCAGCTCCACCGTCACCACCCCGCGGACGAATACCAGGGCTCGGTGGCACACGCCGACGATCTCCTCGAAATCGGTGGAGACGAGCAGGACGGCGAGGCCCTCGGCCAGCGCGTCCCGGAGCAGGCGGTAGATCGCCGCCTTGGCGCCGACGTCCACTCCGGCGGTCGGCTCTTCGAGGATCAGCAGGCTGCGCCGCACCCTGAGCCACCGGCCGACCATGACCTTCTGCTGGTTCCCGCCGGACAGGGTGGCGATCGGGGCCTCACTGTCCGGGGGGTGCACCGAGAACCGCCTGACCAGGGCCGCGGTCTCGGCGCGCTCGCGCCGGGGGCTGATCCAGTGCCAGGCCGGCAGGCCGCCCGCCCGGGGGTTGGCCAGGAAGTTCTCCCGCACCGTCAGCTCGGCGGCGCAGCCCTCTTCCTGGCGGTTGCTGGTCACCAGGCCGACGCCGGAGTCGACGGCGGCCGCGACCGTGCCCGGCCGGTACGGCCGGCCCAGAAGGCGGACCCGCCCGCCGAGGAGCTGCCCGGCCCCGGCGAGGGCACGGCCCAGCTCCATGTGTCCGGCGCCGGTGAGTCCCACCATGCCGAGGATCTCCCCGGCGCGCAGCTCCAGGCTGACCGGTGCCGTGTTCTCCGTCCGTACGCCGTCGAGGCTCAGCACGGTGGTGCCCGTGGCGGGGGCGAACCGGTAGCCGCCGGGTTCGCGGCCCACGATGTCGCGCACCAGCCGCGCGGGGCCGTAGCCGGCGAGCGGGCCCCGGCTGATGAGGCGGCCGTCGCGCAGGACGGCGAAGGCGTCGGCGACCTTGTACACCTCGTCGAGCCGGTGGGTGACGAAGACGATGGCGTGGCCCTGGTCGCGCAGGGTGTGCAGGACGTCGAAGAGCCGGGCGCAGTCCGCCGCCGGGAGGCTGGCGGTCGGCTCGTCGAGGACGATGAGTTCGGCTCGTGTGGACAGCGCGCGGGCGATGGCCACCAGGGAGCGTTCGGCCCGTGGGAGGTCGGCGACGGTGGCGCGCGGGTCCAGGTGTGCGGCGACGATGCCCAGCGCCTCGGCGCACCGCTCGCGGGTCATACGCCAGGAGAGCAGCCCCGCGCGGCGCGGATAGCCGGTGCCCAGGGCGATGTTCTCGGCGACGGTCATCCACTCGACCAGCCCGAGGTCCTGGTGGATGAAGGACATGGTGCGGGAGGCCGCCTCGGTGCCGAGCGCGTGCCCGGCGACCGTCACCTCGCCCGCGTCCGCGCGGTGGACGCCCGCGAGCACCTTGATGAGCGTGGACTTCCCGGCGCCGTTGGGGCCGAGCAGGGCGAGGACGCTGCCGGAGTCGATGTCGAGGTCGACCGCGTCCAGCGCGACCGTGCCGCCGAACCGCTTGCTGAGGCCGCGTACGCGGACGAGCGGCTCCGGGCCGGGGCGCGGGGGAGGGGTGGTGTCGGCAGCGTCAGCGTCACGCACAGACTGCTCCGGGGGTCGGCCTGTACCGGTTTGCGCGGTTCTGTCACTCTACGGCAGAGCGCACTCGGCCCAGATGACCTTGCCGCCCGCGGTGTATCGGGTGCCCCAGGCCCGGGCGAGTTGCGCCACGAGGAACAGGCCGCGGCCGCCCTCGTCGGTGGTGGCCGCGTGGCGCAGGTGCGGGGCGGTACTGCTGGTGTCGGAGACCTCGCAGGTCAGTGAGGAGTCGTGGAGCAGACGTACCTGGATGGGACCGGTGCCGTAGCGGATCGCGTTGGTGACCAGCTCGCTGAGCAGGAGTTCGACGGTGAAGGCGAGCTCGTCCAGCCCCCATTCGGCGAGTCGGCGGGCGACGGCGGCGCGGATGCCGCAGACGAGCGCCGGGTCGGCGGCCAGGTCCCAGGTGGCGATCCGGTGCGGGGCCAGGGCGCGGGTGCGGGCGACGAGCAGGGCGATGTCGTCGGCGGGGTGGCTGGGTGCCACGGCCCGGAGAACCGCCTCACAGATGTCCTCGGGCGGGCGGCTCGGATGGGCCAGCGCCTGGCGCAGCCGGTCGAGGGACGTGTCGAGGTCGCGGTGGCGGCCTTCGACGAGTCCGTCCGTGTAGAGGACGACCTGACTGCCTTCGGGCAGGTGGAATTCGGCGGTTTCGAACGGGAGGCCGCCCAGGCCCAGCGGCGGACCGGCGGGCAGCTCGGGAAAGGCGACGGTGCCGTCGGGCAGGACCAGTGCGGGAGTGGGGTGGCCGGCCCGGGCCATGACGCAACTCCGCGAGGTGGGGTCGTAGATGGCGTACAGGCAGGTGGCGCCGATGATGCCGGGGCTGCCGGTGGTGGGCACCTCGCCGCACTCGTCCCGGTCGAGGCGCCCCACGAGGTTGTCGAGGTGGGTGAGGACCTCGTCCGGGGCCAGGTCCAGTTCGGCGAAGTTGCGCGCGGCGGTGCGCAGCCGGCCCATCGTGGCGGCGGCGTGCATCCCGTGGCCGACGACATCCCCGACGACCAGGGCGACGCGGCTGCTGGAGAGGGGAATGACGTCGTACCAGTCTCCGCCGACGCCGGACTCGGCGGGCAGATAGCGGTGGGCGACCTCGACGGCGTTCTGCTCGGGGAAGCGGCGCGGCAGCAGGCTGCGCTGCAGGGCGAGGACCATGGTGTGCTCGCGGGTGTAGCGGCGCGCGTTGTCGATGGAGATGGCGGCGCGGGCGGCGAGTTCCTGGGCCAGGGAGCGGTCGTCGTCTCCGAAGGGCGCCGGATCCGCCGAGCGGTAGAAGCTGGCCACGCCCAGCGCGATGCCGCGGGCGAGCAGGGGGACGGCGATGAGGGAGTGGACGCCGTGGTCCAGGAGGCTCTCGGTGTGGCCGGGATCCTGGGCGGTCCAGCCCGTGGCGGCCCTCAGGTCGGGCTCGAGTACCGGATGCCCGCCGGCCAGGCAACGGAGCTGGGGCGCGGTCGGGCGGAGGTCGACGCGTTCACCAGTGGGGAGGAAGGGGCAGTCGTCGCGGATGCCGTGGACGACCGCGCGGCGGAGGTCGGCGCCGGGGTCGGTCGGCTCCTCGCCGCGCAGTACCGCCTCGGGAAGGTCGATGGTGACGAAGTCGGCCAACCGCGGGACGGCCATCTCGGCGAGTTCCCGGGCGGTGCGGCTCACGTCCAGGGTGGTGCCGATGCGGGCGCTCGCCTCGGACAGCAGCTCCAGGCGCCGACGGGCCGCCATGGCGTACGCGCCCACTCGCGGCTCGCCCACCAGCACCAGCCCGCTGGTCGTACCGTCGTCGGTGCCTTCGGTGCCTTCGGTGCCTTCGGTGCCTTCGGTGCCTTCGGTGCCTTCGGTGGTGCTTCGGGCGGGGCGGGCCGTCGCGGCCGCACGGCCGGGTGCGGTTCCGCGAAGGTGCGCGGCCGGCGGGACGGCCGAGGCGCGGACCCGCTGCGCCGGGGCGGGGGCCGACACATCCGCTTCGGTGGGGACCGCGAGGCGCAGACGCGGTGTGGGGAGGACCGCTTCGATGACGATGCCCTCCACCCCGGAGGGGCTGGTCACCGGGCGGCTCAGCAAGGTGGCGCGCCGGCCGCCGGGCAGCGGGACCTCGACGGCGGCCAGCTGCGCCGAGGAGATCAGCTCCGTGGCCTTCTCCTTGAGGATCATCTGGTCACGCCAGTCCAGTCCGCTCTCGGCGAGCTCGCAGGGCTGTTCGTTGTTCGCCGACCCGCCGGTCGGCACGCGGCGCCTGGCGTCGAGGTACGCCGCCAGCAGGGCGCGTTCTCGCCGCGAACTCTGCTCCAGCAGCCGCCGTTCGATGGCACGGGCCGCCCTGCCGATCACGGTGTTCAGCGCCGTGTCCGCGTCGGTGAGCGGATAGCCGAAGCACAGGATGCCCTCTATGCGCCCGCTGAGCGGGTCCCGGACGGGGACGGCCGCGCATGCGTTCGACTGGGAACGTTCGGCGAAGTGCTCGGCGCCGTGGACGTTGATCAGCCGCCGTTCGGCCAGCGCCAGGCCGATGCCGTTGGTCCCGGCGAACCGCTCGGCGAACACGAAGCCCGGGACGCTCTGGATCGCGGCCAGACGTCTGACCATGGAGGCTTCGCCGAAACGGCGTTGCAGCACCGCCCCGCGTCCGTCGGCGAGCGACACGTTCATGTTCCTGCCCGCGAACCTGCACTCCAGCCGGTCCAGTACGGGCCCTGCCGCGCGGACGAGGCGGCCGTCCAGATCGAGATCGTCGAGGTAGGGAAGCTCGCATCCATCGGGTGAGAGCCCCAGGGACCGGGAGCGCTGCCACGAGCTCAGGATCGGGCTCCGCACGGCCTCCTCGATCGACCCACCGCGAAGGAACTGCTCACGGGCGCGCACGGGACCGATGCCTTCTCCCGCGAGCCCCATCCGAATCACTTCCCTCATTGGCGCGTGCCGCTATGGCCACCCGTACGTCGGCAGCCGCACCACGTGATCCAATTGTAGAACTGTGCACATATTTCCGGATATCACGAGGCGCGATCCGGGCATCACAAGACCGCGATGGGGTTGACCGGCGAGCCGGTGCCACCGGGGATGTTCAGAGGGGCCACGAGGAGCAGGAACGCGTATCGGCCCGTTTCGGCGCAGGCGACCGAGAGCGCTTCCAGGTCAAGGTTGTCCAGGAGCGGCACTCCCATCGCGGTGATGGCGAGCGCGTGGACCGGCGAATGCACGCCGTCGACCGGGGAGGGCCGTACGTCGCTGTCGCCGTCGCCGCCGAGCAGGGCGATGCGGCGTTCGGCCAGGAGGGGCACGGCGTCCACGTGGAAGCCCGCGCTCGCCCCGTCGGGGTTCCAGGCGCCCAGTTCCCGGCGGCGGCGGACGCTGCCGGATCGCAGCAGCACCGCGTCGCCCTCGCCGATCGCCACGTCGAGTGCCCGCTCTGCGGCGACGACGTCCTCGGCGCGCACCGCCCGTCCGGGCTCCAGCCATCGGTCCCCCACGACGGCGGGCAGGTCGAGGAGCACGCCTTTGGTCACGAGGGGGCCCAGTGCCGGCACGGCGCCGAAGCGGGCGCCGCCGGCGTCGACGAGCTCGCGCGCCGTGCCGCCGCCGTAGAGCCGTCCGCGGTAGGCGATGTGGGACAGCGCGTCCAGATGGCTGACGGCCTTGGCGTGGTAGTCGACGGCGATGAAGTCCTTGTACGTCGCGGGTTCGGGAGGCTCGACGTCGCCGAGGTCGGACATGTGGTGCAAGGCGGGCTTGGCGTTGTCCGGGCCCGGTGCCGTGTCCCAGGGGCGTGCCATCGGGACGACCGTTCCGGACCGGACCAGGGCGGTGGCCCGCCGTACGTGGTCCGCGGTCACCCGGTTCCAGGCGCCGCGGTCGGCGGGCGTCCAGCGGCCCCACGTACGGACCGTCTCGAACAGCGCGTCGAACTCCTGGCGGGAGACGGCGGGCCCGTTGCCGGTCATGTGTCCTCAGCGCTCCATGGGGGGATGGGCTGTGGTCCGGGTCGGCGGGGTGCGTTCCGTACAGGGCCACTATGCCCTGATGGCGCAGATCACGCCCCTGCGACCAGCAGCGCGCCCATCGTGACCATGGTGGCGGCGACCAGGCCGTCCAGGACCCGCCAGGCGGCGGGGCGCGCCAGCACGCCGCTGAGGAGCCGGGCCCCGTAGCCCAGGGTGGTGAACCAGGTCAGGCTGGCCAGGACCGCGCCGAGCCCGAACGCCCAGCGCAGGGAGCCGTGGTCGGAGGCCACGGAGCCGAGCAGCAGCACGGTGTCCAGGTAGACGTGCGGGTTGAGCCAGGTCATCGCCAGACAGGTCAGGACGGCCCTTCGGGCGGAGCCCGCCGCGGCGCCCTGTGCGGTGAGGCCCGCGTCGTGGGCGGGCCGCAGCGTCCGCCGCGCGGCGAGGACGCCGTAGCAGAGCAGAAAGCCGCCACCGGCCAGCCCGACCGCGGTCAGCGCGGCGGGCCACGCGGTGACCACGGCTCCCACCCCGGCCACACCGAGCCCGATGAGGACCGCGTCGGACACGGCGCAGATGGCCACCACCGCGAGGACGGCGTGCCTGCGCACCCCCTGGCGCAGGACGAAGGCGTTCTGCGCGCCGATGGCGACGATGAGGGACAGTCCGGTGCCGAATCCGGCGAGCGTCGCCGTGATGATGCCGTGCGTCATGCAACCGACGCTATGGATCGGCCAGTCATCAGTAAAGCTAAACTTTCTTACGTATCCTTAGCGTCCGTGATGGATGAGCTTCCCCTCGACCAGGTGCGCACGCTGCTCGCGGTGGTGGACGAAGGCACCTTCGACGCGGCCGCGGCGGCCCTGCACGTGACGCCGTCTGCCGTCAGCCAGCGGGTCAAGGCGCTGGAGCAGCGCATCGGACGGGTGCTGCTGATGCGCACGAAACCCGTGCGGCCGACCGAATCCGGGCAGGTCGTGGTGCGGTTCGCGCGTCAGCTGGCCCGCCTGGAACGCGACGCGCGAGCAGATCTGGGCATCGCCGACGAGCAGGGCCCGGCACGGCTGCCCATCGCGGTGAACGCCGACTCCCTGGCCACCTGGTTCCTGCCGGCGCTGACCCGGGTGCCGCAGGATCCGTCGGTCTGTTTCGAGCTGCACCGCGAGGACGAGTCCCACACCACGGCGCTCCTGCGCGAGGGCCAGGTCATGGCGGCGGTCACGTCGTCACCCGACCCGGTCGCGGGCTGCACGGCACGCCTCCTCGGCCTGATCCGGTATCTGCCGGTGGCCAGCCCCGGATTCGCGGCACGTCACCTGACCGGGCCGCTCGCGCGCGACCTGCACGACGCGCCGGTCATCATCTTCGACCGCCGGGACGACCTCCAGGACGCCTTCGTACGGTCGCTCTCGGGAGAGGGGACGGGCGCGAGCCGGGTGCGCCACTACATCCCCACGTCGGAGGGGTTCTGCGACGCGGTGGCCGCGGGCCTCGGCTGGGGCATGGTGCCGGAGGCGCAAGCGGCGCCGCTGCTGCGGTCAGGCGCGCTCACCACCCTCGCGTCCGGCCGCCCCATGGACATCCCGCTCTTCTGGCAGCAGTGGAGACTGGACTCCCCTGCTCTGGCCGCGGCGGCGGACGCGATCGCCTTGGTGGCGGCCGAGGCGCTGCGGGCACCCGCCTGAGCGTGCCCGAGTGGGGAGAGCCGCGATCAGCCAGAGCGGTTACGCCCCGTCGGCGGCCGCCCGCAGCGCGGCCAGGTCGATCTTCTTCTGGCCGAGCATGGCCCGCATGGCGCGCGTGGAGCGGTCCTTGTCGGGGTCGCCCAGGAGGTCGTTGGCCTGGGTGGGCCAGACCTGCCAGGCCAGGCCGAACCTGTCCCTGAGCCACCCGCACTGGACCTCCCGGCCGCCGCCCGCGGTGAGCTTCTCCCAGTAGTAGTCGACTTCCTGCTGCCCGTCGCAGTTGATCAGGAACGAGACCGCCTCGTCGAAGGTGAACTCCGGGCCGCCGTCGATGGCGGTGAACGCCTGGCCGTCCAACTCGAAGTCGACGGTCATCACCGTGCCCGCCTCGCGCGGCCCGGCTTCCCCGTAGTACGTGATGTCGGTGATCCGGGAGTTCGGAAACACCGAGCAGTAGAACTCGGCGGCCTCCTTGCTCTGCGTGTCGAACCAGAGATTGGGGGTGATCCGGGGCATGGTCCTCTCCTCACGTCGCCGGGTTTCGGCTCTGCACCAGTACTGACTGGTGCGCCACCCGAAACTCATCGGCACGCAGGCGCCGGTCCATGAGATGCCGGGCCTGCCGGAACCGGCGCGCCCTACGGCGCCGTCAGCGGTTGGAGACGACGGCGGTGCCGCTGAGCCGGTCGTGGAGGCCGCGTTTGCCGGGCAGCAGCATCACCCACGCGCCGAGCACCGCCGCGATGAACACCAGCGACCACCCGAAGCTGGCGAAGCCCTCGTGCCGGACCCCGGCCCGGATCCCGTACCCCAGCGCCAGCATCGGCACCCCCAGGAACAGCGAGGCGCGCAGCAGCCCCCGGACGCGTCCGGCACGGCCCAGGCCGTCGGAGCCTCGTACCCCCAGCCCCCACACGACCTTGCCCAGGCTGCGGCCCAGGACCAAGTGGCACAGCAACTCGTAGACGGCCGGCAGCGCGATGCAGGCAACGGCGAACCACGTCAGCAGGTCCTGGGTGTCCTGCAACGTCTGTGCGCGCTCGGCGTCCACGGCGGCGCGCACGTCGCCGACGGTGTTCTCAGCGAACGCGTTCTTGAAGAAGTTCCACGGCGCCGCGGCGATCCGCTCCCGGATCCGGTTGGCGAAGTAGCCGATCAAGGGGATGTACAGCAGTGAGATGACGACCAGGTCGATCACGCGGGCGCCGATCCGCCTGCGCCGCAGGCCGGCTGCCGTGCGGTCGCCCGAACGTCCTCCCGGAGGTGTCCGACGCGCGCCGACACCGGTGGCCAGGCGGTCGCGGAGGGATCGGCGCGCGTCCCCGCCCCGCGCGAGCAGCCGCGCCACCGGACCCTGCGGCGCCGGTGGGTTCGGGCCTAACGGGGCGCCGTACGGCTGCCCACCCGACCCGCTGTACGGGTTTCCGGACGATCCCGAAGGATTCCAGCCTGACATCGCATCCCCCTCCCGAATGCGGCCCCGCGTAAACGCCGGTTACTGTCGGCACACGAATCGGAACCGCCCCACTCCATGAGCGCAGCGTACGGGCGCGCGGGGATCACGCGCAGCGTTTCGGGGCGCTTCGGGGCCGGGCCGGCACCGAGGCCGAGAGGAGGGCTCGGCGCCGCCGCTGGAGGGGCTGTGGAAGCCGCGCGGCAGACGGCGACGAAGGATGGTGCGGGAGTTCACCCAGCCCGTCTACCGCGGCGAAGCACTGTTCTTCCGGGCGACACAGCACTCCCTGTGGCCCTCGTTCGCCGAGAACCCCGAGGGCTGGCGGACCGCCTTCGGCCCGGAGGAGCGCCAAAAGCGCCTGGAGTGCATGCGCCAAGCGGCACCCGGCGCATGCCTCCCCCCCTCGGAGTGGGGGGCTGCCCGAGGTGGTGAACACCGGCTGCCCGCCCCTGGACAAGGTCACCTACACCAACGGCGACATCCGCATCGAGGGCGCCTCGTGGCCGGTCGACGGACAGCAGGCGTCCTACGCGCCGCGGCGCTTCCTGCTCGACCAGATCCATGGTGCGGGCCGCGGCCGAGCAGTGAACTCTCCGACCGGTACTTCTCGACGCTCTCAGACGCCTGCCCGATCGACGAGTTCATCACCCCCGAACTCCTCGACATCATGGACGAGATGAGCGACATGGCCGAATAGGAGCGCCCGGCCGCCCTGCCGGCGTGGGTCCCGGACCTGGCGACGCAGTCCTGAACCCACCCCTGCGCGCCGCCCGCCCCTGACTCAGTTCCCGGTGCCGAAGTTCTGGACCCACCAGGGGCCGTTGGCACTCGGATTGACGCCGGCGCCGAAGTCCTTGAGCGCGCAGTTGAGGATGTTGTCGCGGTGCCCGGGGCTGTTCATCCAGTCGCGCATGGCGGTCTCGGGGTCCTTCGGTCCCTTGTGTATGTTCTCGGCCCACATCCCTGCCGGGTAGCCCGCCTTCCGCATCCGGGAACCGGCGTCCTCGCCCTCCGGACTGTTGTGCTCGTAGTAGTTGCGGGCCGCCATGTCGTCGGCGTGCGCCTGGGCGGCGGCCTGCACCCTGCTGTCCAGGCGCAACGGGGTGCAGCCCGCCTTCGCCCGTTCGGCGTTGACGAGGACCAGGACCCGCTGGGCGTAGCGCGCGGCCGGGCCAGTCGCCGGGCCGCTGTGGGGAGTGGCGCGCGGAGCGGGGGTGCTCTGCTGCGGACGGCTCCCGGTGGTGTTGCTGGTGCCCCCGCTGGTGCCGCCCGGGTGACTGCCGCCGCGCGTCCTGCGGGGCGCCGAGGGGCGGGCGGAAGGCTTGGCGGCTGCCGAGACGGAGGCACGCGGCTTCTTCGACGGCGAGGCCGAGGCGGAGGCGGAAGGCGCGCTGGACGGTGCCTGGGGCGCGGGCGCCGTGCCATCCGTGCCGCGGACGGAAGCGGCGCTCGGCTCCTCGTCACCGGAAGAGCCGCCGAGCGCGACGGTACCGGCCACGCAGAGCGCGGCGACCACCAGCGCCCCGGCGGCCACGGCCCCCGGCCTGCGCCCGCCCCGTCCGCGGCGGCCGCGCCGCCCACCGCCCGTGGTCCGCGACCGGTTGCCACGGCCCTCGGACGGGGCCGCGCCCTCGGTCACCGGGGGGAGAAACAGGGTCTGATCGTCGTCGTGGGGGTGCATGTCCGCTCCGCTCTGCTCCGTGCGCCGGTCGGTCCGGCGTATGGGAGAGCGGGTGGGCACCCCGGCGATAACACTTTTTACGGAAGCCATGCGGCGCACTGGCCGGTGCCGACGCCCTCCGGCCCGAGCGGCGGGTGGCCGATCCACCAGTCCTCCAGCACGCCTCGACCTCGCGGGCAGCTCCTATAGAGAGCAGAAGCACGGAGCGCGAAGCACAGGAGGAATCGGTGTTTGAGAACAGGGCAGAGGCGGAAATGCGATTGTATTCAGAAAGGCTGGCCAAGGAGCTTGCTCTGAAGAGGGAGTACGAAGAGGACGGCGAGGACGACGGCGACACCGGAACACCGCTTCCCGCCGACGAGGAACAGGAGAACGCCGATGCGCCTGTCGCCACCGACGATCCCCAGACTGACAATCCCCAGGTCGCCCCGTGAACGGTGTACCGGTGCGTCTCTCACGCCGTGCCAGTTCCGCAAGGCGCCCGAAAGGCGTAACTGCGATGTGGAACCACTCGGCCAGGTGAATGTGCGTTACATTGTCAATTGACTACCGTGGCCGTGTGAATGGTTGGGGCCATGCCGCTCGGCGTTTCGTTGAGCGGTCTGCAGCCGTCGCGCTGATCTCCATGCTGCTCGTGCTGGGTGGTGCGCAATGCGGTGAGCACGCCATGGGCTCGGCGGAATGCACTGCGACGCAGGCAGCCGATCCTTACGCCGATGAGAGTGCCGCGTATTTCTCTGGAAAACGGCGGATGCCTCGCTCTGGCCGGGAAGACCGCTCCGTCGACAAGCGTGCCTGCTCATCTCGCCCCACGCTCAGGACCGGCCTCGCCAGGAGCCTTCCGCCGCAGCAGACCTCGCCCTGGCCTGATCGCGCCATCCTCGCCGCTGCTCGCGCACGCCACGAGGTCCTGCGCTGCTGAGGGGACCCGGGCCCCGCCCGGCGCGGGAACGCTTCCCACCCCTCGGCACGACGGCAGGAGGACACCATGCCCATCGACCCCGCGCGCGCTCTGGACGCCTATGTGCGCGCCCACACCTATCTCGCCCACCACCCGTCCCTCGACCGAGAACCCGATCCCGAACCAACGGCTGAGGAAGGCGCTGCCGATCCTGCCGCGGTGGAGGGGAGACCCCTTCCGCCGCCGGACGAGGCTCCCGCCGCGCAGCGTCGACACGGAGTCCTCGCCCGATTCCTGGCCATGCGTCACGCGGCGGCCGTCGCCGAAAGCGTCCGGCAGGCGTGAGCCTGGTCGTGTGCGAGCGCTGATCGGGGCAGGCCGGTGAGATGCCCGGCCTGCCCCCCCACAGGGGTTCCTACTGAGCAGGGCGCCAGCTCATACCCCCGGACTGGCACATGAGTTCGGATCGAACTGGAAGGTGAACGACTGCATGAAGACTCCTCCGATCGTTTCGCCACAGGAGTGGGAGGCCGCGCGCCAGCAGCTGCTCGTGGAAGAGAAGCAGCTGACCCGCGCCCGTGACGCACTGGCCGCCAAGCGTCGGCGGATGCCGTGGCTGGCAGTGGAGAAGCGGTATGAGTTCGACGGCCCCGAGGGCAGAGCGAGTCTGCTCGACCTGTTCGACGGCCGTCGTCAGCTGATCGTCTACCGCGCCTTCTTCGAGCCCGGGGTGTCCGGCTGGCCGGACCACGCTTGCGTCGGCTGCTCCATGGTGGCCGACCACGTTGGCCACCTCGCCCATTTGAACGCCCGCGGCACCACTCTCGTCTTCGCCTCGCGCGCGCCGCAGCCGGACATCGAGCGCGTGAAGGCGCGGATGGGCTGGGCGATGCCCTGGTACACGATCACCGACGAGTTCGACGGCGACTTCGGTGTGGACGAGTGGCACGGCACGAATGCGTTCATCCGCGACGGCGACAGCGTGTACCGCACCTACTTCGTCAACGCCCGCGGTGACGAGGCGTTGGGGAGCACCTGGAGCTACCTCGACATGACCGCGCTCGGGCGGCAGGAGACGTGGGAGGACTCGCCTGAGGGCTATCCCCGAACCCCGCCGTACGAGTGGTGGAACTGGCACGACGAATACGGCGGCGCCGAGTCGGCGCCGAGTGGCTGACCCAGACTCATCGACGTTCTCGGAGCAGCCTAGGGTGGCTGGGATGAGCAACGATCCCGTGATACTGCGTCCAGTGATCGAGAACGATCTGCCAATGCTCGAGCGTTTCCTGACGGACCCGGAGGCGACCGGGCCGTTCCAGTGGCTGGGCTGGTCGGATCCGGGGCGCTGGCGGCGGCGCTGGGCGCAGGACGGCCTGTTGGGCGACGAGGGCGGCCAGCTGATGGTGGCATCCGGAGCCGACCGGCTCGGCTTCGTGGCCTGGCGCAAGGTCGTGACCTCGCGGAGCTCGTACTGCTGGAGCATCGGAGCCCAACTGCTGCCGGAGGGCAGAGGCCGGGGCGTCGGCACGCAGGCCCAGCGGCTGCTGACGCGGTACCTGTTCGCCCATACACCGGTGGTCCGGCTCGAGGCGGACACGGAGGCGGAGAACATCGCCGAGCAGCGGGCATTGGAGAAGTCCGGCTTCACCCGCGAGGGCGTGCTGCGCAGCACCGTGTTCCGGGACGGGCAGTGGCGGGACGTCGTGCGCTACAGCGTGCTGCGCGGCGACATCTCCTGAGACGGGAGCCGGATCCCGGCCGGGAACACCTCGCCGAACAGTTCGTCTACCGCATCTCCTGTTCGGCGTACTCGCGGAAACTGCGGGCCGGGCGGCCGGTCACGCGCTCGACGGTGTCTGTGGTGCGGTCTTCTGCTCCCTCGGCGATGGCGCGGCCCATCCCCGCCAGCATCGCGGCGAACTCCTCCGGCATCGCCCTCCTGCGCGGTGGCGTGGCGGCTGGCGGCCGTCACGGTGTGGCCGAGCGCGGTCAGTCGAGGCACGATGCGGCTGCCCGTGTTACCCGTGGCCCCGGTGACCAGGATCGTCGTGAGGTCGGTCATCTTCGTCGTTCCTTACCGCGTGGGGCGGGCGAGGGCTCCCGGGCGTCACGGACGGCGACTTCACCGCGCACGCCCTGCTGGCCGCCACCGAACCGACTGCACAAGGGACCAGGTGAGGGTCCCTGCGAGACCTGCCCCATGCGGGGGTACGGAGACACCGGGGTGCTCCGTGGGAGCCGGTCCGGCGACCGGGCCCCCAGCGGATCGCCGTCGGGTGCCGCCTAGCCGTTCACAGGGTCACGATGGTGGCTTCGGTCGCCTTGACGCTGGTCCATACTGGCGTCCCGTCGGCGAGGCCGAGTTCGGCCGCGGCCTGCGGGGTGATCTCGGCGACGAGATCCGGCGCGTGGTCGGAGGTGATCAGGACGCGGAGTCGGCTGCCGCTCGCGGTGATCTCGCGGACGGTGCCGGGCCAGACGTTGCGGGGGCTGCCGCCGGGCTTGTCGCGGTGTACGGAGACGGCTTCCGGGGCGATGACCGCCAGGGCGCTGGTGCCCGGGGGGAGGGGGTCGGCGACGACGAGGCGGCCGCCGCCTTCGGTGAGTTCGAGGCCGTCGGCGGTGGCGGTGCCGGGCCAGGCGTTGCGTCCGAGCATCCGGGCGACCCAGGGCGAGCGCGGGTGCCGGGTCACGTCGGCGGGTGGCGCGTCCTGGAGGGCGCGGCCTTCGTCGAGGACCAGGACGCGGTCGGCGAGGGAGACGGCCTCCACCGGGTCGTGGGTGACGATGAGGCAGACCCCGCCGAAGCCGTCGAGGTGGCGGCGCAGGGTGTGCCGGACGTGGGCGCGGGTGGTCTGGTCGAGGGCGGCCAGTGGCTCGTCGAGGAGCAGCAGGCGGGGGCGGGCGGCCAGCGCGCGGGCGAGCGCGACGCGCTGGGCCTGGCCGCCGGAGAGCTGGGCGGGTCTGCGGTGGGCGAGGTGGCCGACGCCGAGTCGGTCGAGCCACTGCTGGGCGGTGCGGCGGGCTTCGGCGCGGGGCACGCCGTGGGTGCGCAGGCCGTACGCGGTGTTGGCCAGGGCGGTGAGATGCGGGAAGAGGGCGCCGTCCTGGGGCACCCAGGCGACTCCGCGGCGGTGCGGCGGCAGGTCGGTCACGTCGGTCTCGCCCAGGTGGAGTTCGGCGTGGGCGCGCGGGGTGAGGCCGAGCAGGGCGCGCAGCAGGGTCGTCTTGCCGGCGCCGTTGGGGCCGACGACGGCGATGGTGGTGCCCGGTTCGGCGGCCAGGGTGAGGCGGTTGAAGCCGGTGACCTCGGCATGCAGCGGCCACCGCTCATGCGCGACCACGGGCCCGGGACCGGCTTCCGGCACAGGAGCCGTGGCAGGCTCCGTGTCGTCGGCCGCGGGTGCGGGAGCGCGGGAGCGGTCGGACGGTGCCCCGGTCCAGCGGCCGCGCAGCGCGATCAGTACCAGCATGGCGATGGCGAGCAGCAGCAGGGACACGGAGGTGGCGGCCTCCGGCTCGTTCTGGAGCAGCAGGTAGACCTGGAGGGGCAGGGTCTGCGTCGTACCGGGGAGGTTCCCGGCGAAGGTGATGGTGGCGCCGAACTCGCCGAGGGCGCGGGCCCAGGTGAGGGCGGCCCCGGCGAGCAGCCCCGGGGCCACCATCGGCAGGGTGACGGTGAAGAAGACGCGGACCGGCGAGGCCCCCAGGGAAGCGGCCGTCTCCTCGTACCGGGGCCGGAGCCCGCCCAGCGCGCCTTCGAGGCTGATGACCAGGAACGGCATGGCGACGAACGTCGCCGCGACGACCGCACCCGAGGTGTGGAACGGCAGGGTGATGCCGAACCAGTCCTCCAGCCACGGCCCGAGCACACCGCGCCGCCCGAAGGCCAGGAGCAGCGCGACACCGCCGACCGTGGGCGGCAGCACCATGGGCAGCAGCACCAGGGAGCGGACGAACGCCTTGCCGGGGAACGGGACACGCGCCAGCAGCCAGGCCAGCGGCACCCCGAGCACGAGGGACAGCCCCAGCGCCCAGAACGAGACGACCAGCGACAGCCGCAACGCCTCGGTGGTTCCGGGGCTGCCGAGATGGTCGCCCAGTTCGCCCCAGTCGGTGCGGGCCAGGATGCCGATCAGCGGCATGAGCAGGAACGCGACGGCGAGCAGCGCCGGGATCGCCAGGGTGACCGGGGTGCGCGGGCCCCTGGCTCGCGGTCTGCCCACCGACGGCGGGCGGCGGGTGTGCAGGCGTTTCATCGGCGTTCCTGGGCGGCTCGGGCGGGGAGTGCGGCGAAGCCGTGCGGGGGCTGTCCGGCCCCCCCCGGCCGGGCAGCCCCCGCACGTGATCGGTTGCGGGCTTACGGCTGCTGGAAGCCCGCGTCCCGGAGGATCTTCTGCGCCTCGGGGGTGCTGAGCCACTTGACGAACGCGGCCGCGGCCTCGGCGTGCTTTGAGCTCTTCAAGGTGGCGGCCGGGTAGGAGGCGATGGCGTTCTGGCCGTCGGGGATCCGGACCGCGTCGACCTTGTCGGCCGCGGACTCCGCGTCCGTCTTGTAGACGAGACCGGCGTCCGCCTCGCCCAGCTCGACCTTGCTCAGGACGGCGCGGACGTTCGGCTCTTGGGAGACCGGCTTGACCTCGACGTTCTGCTTCTCGAGGATCTGCTCGCTGTAGCGGCCGGCCGGGACCTCGGGCGCGGCGAGGACGACCTTGAGCTTGCTGTCCGCGAGGTCCTTGAGGCCTGCGATCTTCTCCGGGTTGCCCTTGCCGGTGGCGATGACCAGGCGGTTCTTGGCGATGACGGCGGGGGTGCCGGTCTCGCCCTCCAGGCCGTCCATCGTCTTGGTATCGGCGGTGACCAGGACGTCGGCCGGGGAGCCCTGGTTGACCTGGGCGGCCAGCTCCTGAGAGCCGGCGAAGGAGAAGGTGACCTTCGTGCCGGGGTGGGACTCCTCGTACGCCTTGCCGGCGGTCTCGAAGACGTCGGTGAGCGAGGCGGCGGCCAGCACGGTCAGATCGGCCTTGGGAGCGTCCGAGGCGGACTTCGTGGCTTTGGAGCCGGAGTCCTTCTTGTCGTCGTCGTTGCCGCAGGCGGCGAGCGGGACGAGGAGGGCGGCGGTCAGTACGGCGGCCGCGGCAAGGCGCCGGGTGAAGGCGAGGGACATGAGGGTGGGACTCCCTGGGAGTGCGGCCGGCTGATGCCGCCCGAGCGGATGGGGACGAGCCGCGCCGGTGACGGGCGACGCCGCTTGGTGAGTGCCGAGGGTCAGGTGCGGTCGATGTGCACGCTGGTCGACTTCACGCGGGCGGTGGCCTGCATGCCGACCTCCAGGCCCAGCTCCTCCACGGCCTCACGGGTCAGGAGCGAGACGAGCCGGTGCGGACCGGCCTGGATCTCCACCTGCGCCGCGACGTCGCCGAGCTTGACGGCCGTGACGATGCCGGGGAACGCGTTGCGGGCCGAGGTGTACGAGGTGTCGTCCTCGCCGCTGCCGCCCTGGGCGATCTCGACGGAGAAGGCGGCCAGGTCGCGGCCGTCGATGAGGCGGCGACCGCCCTCGTCGCGATGGGTCGCGACCCGGCCCGCGTCCGCCCAGCGGCGCGCGGTGTCGGGACTGACGCCGAGCAGACGCGCCGCCTGTCCGATGGTGTAGGACTGCATGTGTGCCACATTAGGATGATCGGGCTCGCATCTGCAATCAATCGGATGAGTATCCATGGCAGATGCGACTCTGTTCGGAGGAAGGCCTGAAGCCTCACTCACGGGGCATGGGATGCCCCTCCCGCGGCCCCTTCGGGCAGCCGGGCAGCGGACCGGTGAGGTGCGGTACCGGTCCGTGTACTCCGAGGACCGGTACCGCCCCGGACTTCATTGGGCCACGGGCCTGGGACGCCTGCGGGGGAGCCTCGGAAGTGGTGCTACGCCACCTCGGTGTGTGCGGCATCCTTCCGTGCCAGCCAGGGCGCGGGTGCCGTGGCGAGGCGCGGCAGCGCGTAGGGATGCTCCTCGCGCAGCCAGCCGATCAACTGCTCCCGTACCTCGCAGCGCACCGCCCAGGCGTCGTCGCCGTCCCGAGCCGTGACAAGGGCGCGCACCTGGATGGTGCTGGGCGTGGTGTCGGTGACGGCCAGTCCCCAGTCACGGCCGTCCCACGCCGGGGACGCCCGGAGGATCTCGTGCAGCTTCTCGCGCATCGCCTCGATCGGCGCGGCGTGGTCGAGGTGGAGGAAGACCGTGCCGGTCTTCTGCGTGCCGCCGCGCGACCAGTTCTCGAAGGGCTTGCTGGTGAAGTACGACACCGGCATGGTGATCCGGCGCTCGTCCCAGGTCCGGACGGACAGGAAGGTCAGGGTGATCTCTTCGACCGTGCCCCACTCTCCGTCCACCACCACCGTGTCGCCGATGCGCACCATGTCGCCGAAGGCGATCGACAGCCCCGCGAACATGTTGCCGAGCGTGGACTGAGCGGCGATTCCGGCCACGATGCCGACGATTCCCGCGGAGGCCAGCATGGAGGTGCCGAAGGCGCGCAGCGCGGGCAGGGTCAGCAGGATCGCCGACCCTGCCACCACCCCGACCACTGCTGTCACCACCCGCTGGATCAGCGTCACCTGTGTCCGTACGCGGCGTACCCGTGCCGGGTCGCGCGCGCCGGCCGCGTAGCGGGAGTACGTGGACTCCACCACGGCCGCCGAGGCGCGCATCGCGAGCCAGGCCGCGGTGGCGATGAGGACCAGCGTGAGGATCCGGCCGATGGCCACCGCGTGGTCTTCGGCGAGATGCGCCTTGTCGTACGAGCCGCGCAGGGTCGCCGTGCAGACAAAGGCCCGCAGCGGCGGCCCGCAGCGGCGCAGCAGGCCCCACAGCGGGGTCTCGGGGTGCCGGGCATCGGCGCGGCGCAGCAGCTGGTCGGCCACCCAGCCGACGATCAGTGTGATCGCGACCGAGACGCCGCCGACGATGAGTGGACGCGTCACGTCCTCCATGAACGGTGCTCCTTCCTGCCAACCCCGGCTGGCACAGCGGGGGGCCTGTTCGATGAACGTGGCACGAAGTGCGCGTACCCGGTTTGGACGGAGGGCAGCCGGGGAGACGGGGAGGGGAATGCGGCCCGGTGGACGGCCGACGGCGGATGGTCACCGTCACACGGCTACCGCCACACGGTCACTGTCACGCGGCTACCGCCGAGCAGAGCCCCGCCGCTGCCGCCGCCGACGGCCACCGCCGCCAGCTGATCCGCCGCAACCGACCTGACCGCTGTCGCCACCGGCACAACCCCGCTAGACGCTCGCCCACACCCCCGTGGCCGCGGTTTCCCTCACGTACTCGGCGAACGCCCTCGGCTCGCGCCCCAGTACGCGCCGCACACCGTCTGAGACATCCGCGTACGCACCGCTGCGCAGGGCCGCGAACCGCCCCAGTTCCAGCGCCACGAACTCCGCCGGCACGCCCGCCTCCCGCAAGCGCGGCGCCGCGGCTTCCCAGGTCCGGCAGGTACACCAGATAGACGCCGCACAACGCGGCGGCCGATCTTCCCTGTGCCGCCCAGCACCACCGTCGGTTGGTGAGACATCGATTTCCTCATACGGAGAGTCAAACCGCCGCCGCAGCCGGCGATCAAACGGTTTGCCTGATCGCTCGGGCTGCGGTTCCTGCACGGCCGGGATCGTCGCCACGATGTCGCGCATCCCGGCACAACGGCCCACCCTCTCGGGTCACGGCTACGCGCTCAGCTGACGGCAGCGCCGAACCACTTTGGCATCTGGTCGAGCAGATCTGCCTGATCCTCACCGACCCACGCCACGTGACCGTCCGGCCGCAGCAGTACCGCGGGCACGTCCAGTTCCTCGCTGACGTCGACGACGTGATCGACCCGATCCGCCCAGCCCGCCACCGAGAGCCGGCCGGTCTGGTCGAGCAGCAGCCCGCGTCCGCCGTGCATCAGCTCGTAGAGGCGACCCCGCTTCAGCCCCACGTCCCGCATCCGCAGGCCGAGCAGTTCATGGCCCTCGCCGAAGTCGTAGCGGACCCCGACCGCGGTGATCATCTCGGTCACGTACCGGTTCACCTCCTCGAAGTCCATCAGCTTCGAGAACAGCTCCCGCAGCGCGGTCGCACCCGGATCGGTTCCCAGCAGCGTGATCTGCGCGCGGGTGTTCTCCAGCACGCGGGCGCCCACCGGGTGCCGTTCGGCGTGGTAGCTGTCGAGGAGCCCCTCCGGCGCCCAGCCGTCGACCGCGGCGGCCAGCTTCCAGCCGAGGTTGAACGCGTCCTGCACACCGAGGTTGAGCCCCTGCCCGCCCGTCGGCGGGTGGATGTGCGCCGCGTCGCCGGCCAGCATCACCCGGCCGACCCGGTAGCGCTCGGCCTGCCGGGTGGCGTCGCCGAACCGGGACAGCCAGCGCGGCGAGTGCACGCCGAAGTCGGTGCCCGCGAACGCCCGCAGCTGCTTCTTGAACTCCTCAAGGGTCGGCGCGGTCGCACGCTCCTCGGCCACGCCGTCGGCGGGCACGACGACGCGGTACCTTCCGTCCCCGAGGGGCTTGACACCGAACCGCAGTTGGGTCTTGTTGACTTCCGCGACGGCGGCGGCAATCGTCGCCGGATCCTCGGTCACCTCCACGTCACCCAGCAGCGTCTCGACCTTGGCGGGCTCGCCGGGGAAACCGACGCCGAGCAGCTTGCGCACCGCACTGCGGCCGCCGTCGCACCCGACGAGGTAGCGCGAGCGCAGGTGCGTGCCGTCTGTCAGCTCGACGGTCACCCCGTCCTCGTCCTGGCTCAGCCCGACCACTTCGCAGCCGCGCCGGATCTCGGTACCGAGTTCGAGGGCACGCTCGTTGAGCAGCCGCTCGGTGACCGGCTGCGGGGTGGCGAGGCCGTACGAGTGGGCCGTGTCCAACCGGTCCGGCCACGGCTTGGCGATGCCGCCGAAGAGACCGCCGACCTGGAACTTCTCACTGACCGCGGCGAACCGGTCCAGCAGGCCGCGCTGGTCCATCATCTCAACGCTGCGCGCGTGCAGGCCTTGCCCGCGGGACTGCTCGGTCGGCTCGGTCAACTTCTCCAGCACGACCACGTGCACGCCGTGCAGCCGCAACTCGCCGGACAGCATCAAGCCGGTCGGACCACCGCCGACCACGATCACGTCAATCATCACAACCCCCGTTTCCGCTCATTCTGGCTTCGACCGGAGATTCTGCGCCATGACCCGGGCCTTGTCGCAAGTCCCCCGGTGCGCTATACGTTGAGAGTGGAAAGGAGTGGGTACTCCCCTTTCCGGCTCCGCGGGCGATCACGGTCAGGCTTCAAGCCGCAGTGAGGAAAGGCCAGTCGCGGGGCTGCCGTCACCCGAATCGTCCGCCTCACCGTCGACGACGTCACCGACGACGGGTGTGGTTGGCGTCCGCCGGCGGGCCCGGGGACGCGGACGGGGCGGGTGCATCGGCATCGGGCCTCTGATTCGACGGGCGGCCCTTGGAGCGGCCGGTGACGATGAGGGCCACCGCGCCCACGATGACCGCGCCGCCGAGGTACACATTGGCGCCGATGGTCTCGCCCCCGAGGGCCACGCCCAGGACCACCGCGATCACCGGGTTGACGTAGGCGTAGGTCGCCACGGCGTCGTTGGGCAGGGTGCTGTTGGCGTACATGTACGCGGTGAACGCCACGATCGAGCCAGCGAACACCAGCCAGGCGAGCCCGGCGAGCGAGGCCCCGGAGATCTCCGCGACGTCCAGCCGCGCCGGCTCACCCCGTACGACTCCCAGGGCCAGCAGCATCACGCCTGCGGCGATCATCTGGGTCGAGGCCGCCACCATCGGGTGCGAGGGGAGCGGCGCGCTCCGGGCGTACACCGACCCGGTAGCCCACAGCGCGGAGGCGATGACCACCACGATGACGGCTCCGATGTTCACGTTCCCACCGGGCCCGCCGACCAGGATTCCGATCCCGGCGGTACCGAGCACCAGCGCCGCAACCACGGTCGCCGGTATGCGAGTGCGGGTGACCAGCGCGTTGATCAGCACCATCCACACCGGCACGGTGGCGACGATCAGCGCCGCCAGGCCCGAGTCCAGATGCTCCTCACCGGCGCTGAGCAGGCCGTTCCCTCCGACGAGCATCAAGGCTCCGACGGTGGTCGCGGACCGGATGTGCGGCCAGGTCAGACGCCGCTCACCGCTGGCGTGGCGCGGGGCCACGACGGCGAACATCAGCGCACCCGCGACCAGGAACCGGGTGCCCGCCATGAGGAACGGCGGGATGGTCTCGACGGCCATGCTGATGCCGAGGTAGGTGGATCCCCAGAGGATCCAGACGGTCACCAGGGCCGCCCACGACAGGGCATGTTCTTTCTTCAAATGAGGCATCATGGCCACTAAGCCTTATCTTTTTAAGATCAAAGAGCCTGTCGCTTCTGTATATTAGGTATGGGAGAGTGCGGCGACAAGCCGTGTGCGTACCGTGCGATGGAGGAGCTGCCTTCGATGAGCCGCCGACTGGACGACACCGACCGGGCTCTGCTCCGTGCGCTGAGCGCCGACGGACGCAGGACCCTGCGGGCCTTGGCCAAGGACGTGGAGCTGTCGGAGCCGGCCGTACGTGAGCGGATGCAGCGCCTCGAGCGGGATGGAGTGATCACCGGCTACCAGGCGACCGTGGCGCCGGAGCGCGTCGACGCCGCCACGGCCGCGTTCATCGCCCTGCGGTTCGGCCCGGGTGAAGAGGCCCGCGCCACGGTGGACGAGGCCCTGCGGCGCGAGCCCTGTGTGCTGGAGGCGCACCAGGTCGCGGGTGACGACTGCTACTTGATCAAGGTGCGAGTGGCGTCGACGGGTGAGCTGGCGGACGTGCTGGATCGGATCCGCGCCATCCCTCCCGTCCAGGGCACGGGCACGACGATCGCGCTGCGCACGATCTTCGAGCGGCCGCTGCTGGCGGGTGGCGCCGCACTCGGATCGGAGCCGGAGACGTCTGAGAACTAGGCTCTGGCCGTATGCACGTAGTTGCCGTCCTGGCCCTTGAGCTGCGGCTGCCTTCGACCTGGCCATCCCTTGCCAGGTGTTCGACATGGCGCGGGGTCAGAATGCCACGCCTGCCTATGAGGTGAGGTGTGGGCCGAGCGGACGGTCACCGCGACCGCCGGCGAGCAGCCGTCCTTCCGGGTCTCCTCACCGTACGGCCTGGACGACGCCCGCGACGCCGACACGGTGATCGTGCCCGGTATCGGCCCGGACCGGGCGCCGTCGCCGCGAGCCGTGCGGCTGAAACGCGACGTGGCCGCCCGGGGCGGACGCGTGGCGTCCAGCTGGCCTGACCTGTGCCTGTACATGGTGCGGTGCGAGCTGGGGGCGGCCGCGGCCGCCCGTACCGCCCGCATGAGCGTCATGGCGCCGCAGCGCGCCGGCGGCCAGGCGCAGTTCATCGACTACCGCGACCCCGTCGGCGGCGCCACGCGCCCCGGACGCGGCTCGGCCGGCACGGGGGAGAGCGCCCGCGTCGGTACCTGCCGAACGTGGCCGTATCTTACGGATCATGGGCAGTCGTGCCACCGTTGGACGGCCTCCGGCGCCGACGGACTTGGCGACGCACCGCTTCGCCAAGCACTCTCTGGAGCACGACATGCGCAGACGGAGCCTTCTTCACCGCCGACGGCCCGGGACGGTGATCACGCCCTCCGGTATGGAGATCGTGATCCGTGCGCCGTGGCCGCCACGTTCGGCCGACCCAATCATGGTGCCTATAGGCGGCTACGGGGACGGGTCCGGGCTGAGCGAGCAGATCAGCCGCGGCACCCTGCCCAAGGCGCGGGAGCGCCGCACCACGGCACCAGGCTCCGCGGCTGGTTGGTGATGCCCCGCGACGCGACGGCGGAAGCGCCGTGCCCGCTGCTCGTATGGATACACGGTGGCCCTCACAGCTCCTGGAACTCCTGGCACTTTCCTGCGGCGCGGCCACCAGCCCCGGGGTGTGGCTCGCGTCAGCCGACGACCGGTACCGAGGCGCAGCGGCGAGCGCGATCGGCGAGGGCGGCGAGATACCGCTCGGCGTCCAGGGCCGCCGCGCATCCGCTGCCCGCCGCTGTGACGGCCTGCCGGTAGGTTCGGTCCACCACATCGCCGGCGGCGAACACCCCGGGCAGCCTGGTCCGGGTCGAGGGCGCCGCGACGCGCAGATAGCCGTATCCGTCGGTGTCCAGTTGCCCGGCGAACAGCCGGCTGCGCGGATCGTGGCCGATCGCGATGAACAGCCCGGTGACCTCCAGCTGAGAGGTGGCCCCGGTGCGGGTGTTGCGGATCGTCACCCCGCTCAGCCGCTCCTCGCCGCTCAGCTCGGTCACCTCGCTGTCGAAGGCGTAGAAGATCTTCGGATCGGCGAAGGCGCGGGCCTGCATGGCCTTGGAGGCGCGCAGGGTGTCACGGCGGTGGATGAGGGTGACCGACTCGGCGTAGCGGGTGAGGAAGGTGGCTTCCTCCAGCGCGGTGTCCCCGCCGCCGACCACGGCCAGGTGCTGCCCCTTGAAGAAGAACCCGTCGCAGGTGGCGCACCAGGACACCCCGCGGCCGGACAGCTGCTCCTCGCGCGGCAGCCCCAGTTTGCGGTAGCCGGATCCGGTGGCCACGATCACGGTCCGCGCCAGGTGGGCGTGGCCGTGGGCGTCGGTGAGCCGCTTGGTGACACCTGTCAGATCGACCTCGACGATGTCGTCGTCGATCATCTGGGCGCCGAAGCGGACGGCCTGGGCCCGCATCGCGTCCATCAGGTCCGGGCCCTGGATGCCCTCCGGGAACCCGGGAAAGTTCTCCACGTCGGTGGTCGTGGCCAGCGAGCCGCCGACGAAGACGCTGCCGCAGAAGACCAGGGGGAACAGGCCCGCGCGGGCGGCGTAGAGGGCGGCTGTGTATCCGGCGGGACCGGAGCCGATGACGACGACATCCCGGACCGCGGAACCGTCGCCCGCGACCAGGGCGCTCACCGGGAGTCCCGGGCGGTGGATCCGCGGCCGACGTACAGCAGACGATTCTTGGACCCCGCGCCCGGATCCTGCACACGGTCCTTCGTGGACGCCTCGATCAGCGCCGTGTCGATGTCGGCGGGGGCGGCGTCCGGATGGTCGGACAGGTACATCGCCACGGCACCGGTCGCCTCGGCGGTCGCGGCGGAGGTCCCGGACAGGCTGCCGTACGCGTCGTCGCTCGCGGCCCCGGCGGTGGGGATGTCCTCGCCCGGCGCGAACAGGTGCACGCAGGCCCCGTAGCCGGACCAGGCGGGGCGGCCGTCCCGCCGGTCGGTGGCGGCGACGGTGATCCCGGTGGTCTGCCTGCCGGGGGTCTTCATGCAGGCGTCTCCGCCGGTCCCGTCGGCGCTGCCGCCGGCCGCCGCGGTGTAGGGGATGCCCAGGCGCGTCATGTTGTACAGCTGGCGGTCGATCACCGTGCCGGGCTCGCCGGAGAAGCCGAGGCTGACCACCGCGGGCCGTTCGGCGTGGGCGGTGATCCAGTCCACCGCGGACATGACGTGCTCCATCGAACCGGTGCCATCACAGCCGAACGCCCGTACCGACTCGATCCCGGCCTGCTTGGCGGCGCCGGACCGTTCTCCGGCCGCGATCGCGGCGGAGGCGGTGCCATGACCATGGCAGTCGTGGTCCTCGCCGGGGCCCTGGGCGATGGCGTCGTACGCGGTGCGGGCCCGCCCGCCGAACTCCTCATGGGTGGTGCGGACTCCGGTGTCCACGACGTAGACGCGGACACCGGAGGCGGTGTTGGGAGCGGAGTAGCCGCCGTCCAGCGGCAGTTCCCGCTGGTCGATACGGTCCAGTCCCCAGCCGGGCGCCGAGGGGCCGTCACCGGAACCGACGAAGCCGCCGGAGCGGTCGGGGGCGGCTCCCAACCGCCCTGCGACCCGGTAGGTGCGGTCCTTCGTCACCGAGTCCACCCGGCTGTCGTTGAGGTACTTCGCCACCTGCTCATCGGTCAGGGTCGCGGAGAAGCCCTGCGAGGCCGAGTAGTAGATCCGCCGCAGCTCGCCGCCGTTCTGGGAGGTCATCTCCTTCGCCGCTTTGGTCACTTCGTCGGCCGAGGCGGCCACGCCCCGTATCTGGACGATGTGCACGGTGCCGGCGGAGTGCGGCTCGGCCGCCATCGCGGACGGACCGGCGGCCAGAAGGGGCGTGGCCAGCGCGGCCGCGACGGCCACGGCAACCGTGGTGGTGCGCGCACGGCGCGAAGTCGCACGGAACGGGGTCTTCTTCATGGTGTGGGGGGTGCCTTTCACATCAGGTCACATCAGGTCACATCAGGGAGCCGGTTCTGCCCGGTGACCTCGGGGCAGGACAGGCCCGTCCTGTCCTGCCCCGAGGTGTGGGGGATGGAGAGAAGAGTGGCGTCCCGCCCGAGGGCGGCGGCTACAGCTTGTTCAGCCAGGCGCGCAGCGATTCGGGATCGTCGAAACCGACCTGACGGCTGCCCACTTCCTCACCGTTCTTGATGTCGATCAGGGTCGGGATGTACTCGATGCTGTAGCGGTCCGAGAGCTCCTTATTGGTGTCGACGTCGACCCGGGCCCAGACCCACTTGCCGTTGTCCTCCTTGTTGTACTTCTCGAGATACGGCTTCTGTGCCTGGCACGCGCCGCACCACTCGGCGGTGAAGTCGAGAACCACCGGCTTGGTCTTCGACCATTCCATGACCTGGTCGAAGTTGGCCGAGGTCACGTCGACCGAGTCGGGGATCTCGGCCGCGGTGGCGGCGTGGGGGGTTGCCGCAGGTGTCGGCGCGGCGACGGCGGGTACGGCCGCGCCGCAGGCCAGGACGGTCACGGCGGCCGCCGCGACGGAGAGTTTGCGGAGCATGGATGTGTCCTTTCGTCGGGAACGGAACGTGCTGAACGGCGGGCCGGGTCAGTCGGCGCGGGACACCTGGGACTTCTCGGTCGGCAGGCCACCGCTCACCCAGTCCTCGATGCCTTCGCGGTACTTGCGGACATTCGTGTATCCGAGTTCCACGAGCCGGGCACCGACGAGTTCGCTGTTGCGGCAGGGAACATTGGCGCAGTACACGACGATGGGGGTGGAGAGATCGGGAAGTACGGTGGGGGCGAGTTCATCGGTGAAGCGGGACGCCGCCTCGTACGGGAATCCCGGAATGTTCACCGCGTGCGGCAGATGCTCGCGCTCGTAGTAGTCCACCGGCATGGTGTCGACCACGGTCACTGATCCGGCCTCGATCTCGGCTTCGAGCTCTTCTCTCTTGACCAGCGGTAGCACTTCAGCCTCCGGATTTCGTCAGGTCAGTGTCGCGGAGAGGGGTTTGGCGCCTGGCCCGGCGCACTGCCGGGCCGTCGGACCGGGGCGCGGCACCCGCGGGGGCGATCCGGCCGATGGCCGCGTAGAGCAGGAATGCGACAACCACCGCGTTGATGGCCGGGATCCCGTGGTCCAGGTACTTTCCGACCCCGGCACCGGCCGCCCAGCACACCAGCGACAGCGGCATCCAGTCGGAGCACTCACCGGGCATGACACCGCTGAGCCGGGCCCGGTCGAGTTCGGCGCGGAACCGCCGCACCACGAAGTACTCGGCGATGATGATCCCGGCCACCGGTGGGGCCAGAATGCCGATGGTCTCCAGGAATTCGGTGAAGTCGTCGACGATTCCCATGGCGGACAAGGCGGTTCCGATGACACCGATCAGCAGGGTGACCGACCGTCTGCCCACCCGGCGGCCGAGGAGCACATCGATGGAGTTCACCAGGCCCAGCGAGGACGAGTAGAGATTCCAGTCGTTGATCTTGAGGATGGCCGTCGCGAGGATCAGGGTGCCGAGGAATCCCGAGGACGAGGTGATGATCCCGACGATGTCCGAGGTGCGGGCGGCGTGCGCGAGCAGCACCGCGGTCAGCCCGATCAGATACTCCCCGAGCGTCACGCTGATCACGGTCTGTTTGACGACGTCGGAGGGCCGGCGATTGAACCGCGTCATATCGGGCGTCATGATCGCGCCGAGAATGAACGCGCCGGAGACCAGGGTGGTGCCCTCGGCCAGTGACATCGCCGGACCCGGCGGGGCGGAACTGATCAGGTCGGCCAGTGAATGGTCCGCCAGGGCGTCGGTTATCGAGAACGCGGCGAGCAACAGGAAGGCCGGCACGGTGAGATAGGCGGTCCACGCCATCATCCGGAAGCCCAGCACGGTGATCGCGGTGATGACGCCCCCGCCGACCAGGGCCCACATCCATTCCGGTGCCCAGCCCGCGAGATCGTGCATGCCCTGGGCGAACACGCCGTTCTGTACGCCGAACCAGCCGGCCAGGCTCAGTGCGATGAGCAGGCCCACCAGCGCCGAGCCCTTGCGGCCGAAGCCGGACCAGCGGGCCAGCACCGAGGTGGACAGCCCCTCCCGGACACCGGCGATGCCGAGCAGAATGGTGATGACCTCCAGCATCACCGATCCGATGGTGATCGCCAGGACCGCGTCGGTGAAATCCATGCCGAAACCGAGCACGGCCCCGACCATGAACTGCTGGAACGACGACACCTGCCCGAATCGCTGGACGGCGACGGAGACCCAGGAATGCCGGGATTCCTCCGGCACCCGCGTGAGCGAGTAGTCGTCGAGCCGCTCATCCGGATCACCTGGCCGCGCTGCGGCGGCCATCAGCGGTTCGCTTCACTGGTCAGTCGCGCGCTGTACCGCGAGACCGCGCGATCCTGTTCCCGTACGACCAGAAACCCCTGGCCCGGGGCCGGTGACCAGGGCAGCTCATTCCGGTAGAAGCGCTCCAGAAAGTCCACGGGATGGTGATAGACGAACATCGATGGGCCGCTCTCGGTGATTCCGCCTGAATCGACGAAGAGCGGTAGCTCGGCAAGGAAGTAGCGGACCGCGAGGCGGAGCTGCTCCTGGGTCGGCAGCGTGTCCGGCGGCAGCTTGCGATCGAGGACCCAGTGCGAGGCGTCCAGGCATGCCTGCCGGAACAGCGGGTCGTCGGCGCAGAGCCCGTGGGCATGATCCAGCAGTTCGCGGTAGCGGGCGTTCTCCTCCAGTCGAGCCATGCCGAGTATCAGTTCGGCGGGGTCGTCGACCGACAGTGTGCGCAAGGCGGTGGTGATCTTGTTGTGCACGTACTGGCCCTGGCGCTGCGCCTTGTGGCGGGCGCGGTCCGGCGGATAGCCGAGCGCTTCGAGCGTGTAGGCCGCGGCCGTATCGGGGACGAAGAAGTGGCAGCTGTCGAATTCCGACAACGCCCAGTCCGCCAATGCGACGAGCCGTTTGGTGCTGAAGTAGCTGTTGAACGGGCTGACGCCGATGCAGGCGTGCGATGCGTTTTGCTGTGCTGCACAACAATTCTGGGTGAGGGGTTGGACATCGAACATGGCTTCGTCCTCGCGTATTGGTCTAGGCCAATAAGGTGGGGGAGAGGATCGGCGGCGGATCGTTCAGATCGTCGCTTGCGGGCGGAGCCTCTGGGTAGTGTCAATCCGTTATGCCGTGAACGCATACCCTCGGCCGCGGGCTGCGGTCGCCGCCGGAAGGCTCTGTGTTACGGCGGGAAGCCGCCCGTAACGCTACGCGCGTGGCGCCGTCGATAAGCTTCTCGGATTCCTTGTCCGGGCCTGGCCGCGGCCGCTAAAGCGCGGTTACCTTCTGACTTATGGACCTACAGCTCCGACACTTACGTAATCTGTGCGCTATTGCCGACGCGGGAAGCCTCAACCGCGCCGCGACGGCGCTCGGCCTCCCTCAGCCGGCGCTCAGTCGCCAGGTCCGGCGGCTGGAGCAGCTGCTCGGCGGCCCGCTCTTCGTACGGGACTGCAATGGAGTGCGGCCCACCGCCTTCGGAGTGGAGGTGATCAACCATGCCGAGTCGATCGTCCGGGTCGCCGATCGCTTCGGTGAGCAACTCCGCGCCCATCGGCTCAAGCAGCGCAGCGGCGTACGAGTGTGCTGGGCGACCAGCGCGCTGCACGAACCGCTGCTCCACTGCCTGCGCCAACTCCCCGGCGGCGGACGGCCGCACATCGTCGTCGCCGACTCCTCCCGCAGCCTGGCCGGACTGCTGCGCACCGGGGACGTCGACGTGGCACTGCGCGACCGATGCACCAGCGAGGAGCCGGCCGACACGCGGTGCGCCTCCACCGAGCAGGACGGTGATCCGGTCTCCGAGATCGTCTGGGCCGAGAGCCCGGTGCTGCTCGCTCTCGCCGCCGACCACACATTGGCCACCGCCCCGGCCATCACCATGGCCGATCTCGCTGAGGAGGACTGGATATCCGTGTACGGACCGGACAGATGCCATGAAGAACTGCGCCGCATATGCGGGGGATTCGGCTTCACCCCGCGCATCAGTCACGACGTCCCGGTCAGTGGCCCGCGCAGCGATGTGATCCGCCACCAGCGCTGCGTGACGCTCGTTCAGGCCATGCGGCCGATGGGGCCAGGAGTCGTCCGCCGCGAGATCGCCGACCTGCCGCTGCGGGTCCGGCACGCGGTCGCCTTCCGCCGCGACAGCCACTTCGCGGCCCAGATCCCGCTGCTGGTCGAACTGCTGGGCCGGGCGTATCAAGAGCTGGCGAGCGGGACACCGGGCCGACCGGCCGGTCAACCCACCGCGATGGACGTGCGCGCGGCCGGAGGCCCACGCGCCCACCCCTCCTGTACCGACCAGTGAATACCTGAACGCCATGGAGATCGAGATATCCGACCTGCGCCTCCTGCGAGCTGTCGCCGAGACCGGCAGCCTGGCCGGAGCCGCCCGCGAACTGGGCGCCAACCAGGGCAATCTGAGCCACAGGCTGCAACGGATCGAACGGGCCACCGGCCTGGTCCTCTTCCGCCGGCACCACCACGGCGTCACGCCGACCGCGGCAGGCCGACTCCTGCTGCACGAAGCCGACGCGCTGATCCCCCTGGTCGATCAGTTGCTCGCGGTCACCGCCCGAACCCCACACCCCGACCCCTACACCACTTCCCCCACCTCATACGAGGGATAGGCCGCCCGGACCGTCGTTCAACCCGACCTGACGAAACCGCAGCCGACTGCCTCTGCGGTCAGGGCTGGTCGTACCAGGCGAATGCTGCGATCCGCCAGCCCTCTGGGGTGCGGACGAACTGGATGGTCTTGGTCCCGCCTCCCTTGAACGGCTCACCGTCCAAGATCCCGGACTTGCGGTACTCGCCGAACCGCGACGCGATATCGCCCGCGATCTCTGTCCGTTCGGAGGTCTCCCACTCGGAGAACTCGACCAGCCGACCATCGGTCAGCAGCCGCTGGCGAGGCTCGATGAACTCGTCCACGGTATAGACCGTGAACTCCGGGCCGGTCTTGACGATCACGCCACCCGGTAGCACCAGCCGACGGATCCGGGCCACGTCGGCAGCCTTGCCGCCCCGATTGTCAAAGGCTCCGAAGAACTCGGAGGTCACCACGTCGATCTCGACCTTGGACATGGCCCGACACTAACACCGAGGGGGCGCCGCCTCAGGGGCCCTCTCGAGGGTCGGCATGCCTTCGAGCGCGCCGAGGCGGCGGGGCCGTCCAGATCGAGGCCGGCCTCTCTGACGTCGACGCGCCTTCGCCACAGCGGGAAGCCCACGACTCGGTGCTGCTCACCGTCGGCAAGAACTCATCGCGGTCGGGCCCCGGCTCCTCCCGGCCCGGAGTGGACATCACCTCGCGTGCGAGCGGTCCACCCGTCAGGAGTCGAAGTGGCGGCGAGAGGACTCGATGTGACCGAGGTACCGGTGCGTCCAGTCGCACATGCCGTCGATCGTCACTCGCAGGGCCTGGCCCGGCTCGGTCAGGGTGTACTCGACCCGGGGCGGCACGGTGGGGTGCACGGTCCGTTCGACCAGGCCGTTGCGCTCCAGCATGCGCAGGTTCTGGGTGAGCATCTTGTGGCTGATGCCTTCGATCCCATCGCGCAACTCGCTGAAGCGCAGGGTGCGTTCACCGAGGGCTTCGATGATCAGGAGCGCCCATTTGTTGGCGAGGTCCGAGAAGATCTCCCGCGCCAACGAGTCCGCGCGCGTCAGGTCCGCTTCCTTGGGCGAGCCCCTGAACTGCTTGGTCACCATAAGGTTCCCCAGTCACTGAAAAGTGCGTTCTTCCAGGTCAGCGGCCACTCTCCTACAGTTCTTGAGTAACCACAAGAGACCACAGACCTCGCAGTCCGGTGGGAAGCGAGCCCACGGGCTCTCAGGACAAGGAGACAGGCAGCATGGCCATCACCCTGGTGAACCCCAGCGGACTGCCGGAGATCGATGCCTACCGGCAGGTGTCGATCGCGAGCGGGTCGAAGCTGGTCTTCATCGCCGGGCAGGTCGCCTGGGATGCCGAGGGGGTCACGGTCGGCGAAGGCGACCTCGCCACGCAAGTCGAGCAGTGCTACCTCAACATCGGCAGGGCCCTGGCCGAGGTCGGTGGCAGCTTCGACGACGTGGCGAAGCTGACCGTCTACGTCGTCGACTGGACCCCCGACAAGATGCCCCTGCTCTTGGAGGGAATCACTCGGGCGGCCGCGAAGCTGGGCGTCACCCCGGTACCGCCGGCCACGCTGCTGGGAGTTGCGGCGCTGGACGTACTCGACCACCTGGTCGAGGTCGAAGCCACCGCGATCCTCGACTGAACAGGCGTTCTGGCGAGTGCCGTCGTGCCGTCGGCGACATGGCCGTTCCCGGCGAGCGGCAGCGTGCGCGCCGATTGGTAGCGGCAGCCCGCCGCGTCGAATGCCGCTGCGGCGGCGAGCTGTCGCGGCAGGTCGCCGTCCAGCGTCGCCTCCGCCCGGTCCAGCTGGGCGGAGGCGACCGGATTGCCGGCGACCACGCTCTGGGCGGCGTTGACCCGGTCCCGGGCGGTCGGCAGCGGGTCCGGCACCGCCATATGACCGGCTGAAGGCGGAAACCCGGCCGTCCCGGACCCGGACCCGGAGTCGGGGCCGAGGCGTCGGGGTTCAGCTGTCCCGGCGCCAGATCGTGCTGCCCAGGTCCGTGCTGCGGACGAGCTGGACGCGCCAGGGGTCGATGCGGATCACGTGGTACTGGGGGTCGTCCGGGCCGCCGCGCCAGTAGTGGACCGGGTCGTAGCCGACGCCCGGCGGCCCGCCCCTGAGGTAGAGGTCCCAGGCGTGGCGCCGGGACTCCTCGTCCTCGGCCCAGGTGGAGACGCTGTCGACGAAGAGGGCGTTCTGCCGGGGGCTCCAGTACGCGTACGTGGTGTGCGGGTTGTGCGCGAGGTGGGCCGTCTTGACCGGGGTCCGGTAGGCGGCGAGCCAGCCGACGGGGCGGCCGTCGACGATCTCCCAGACCGGGAGCAGCACCCGCGCCCGCGGGCGGTTCCGGCGGTCGACGGTGACCATCGTGGCGTACTTGATCTCGCGGATGTAGTGGAAGAAGGTGTTCTGGACCTCGGAGAAGTCGTGGGTCCTGGTGGCCATGAGGGGTCTCTCCTCGGTAGGGATCGGGTCGTCGGCCGCATCGGAGGGCAGCGCCTCAGATCGCGGTGCGGGTCTCCGTACGGTCCGCGCCGTCCATCCGCCCCATCCCGTCCGTGCGGCCCGTCCCGTCCGTACGGTCCGCGCCGTCCCTACGGTCCGTGCTCACGGCCCCCGGCACCGCGCCCGGGCGGCCACCGCCCCGCAGCCCGAACGCGCCGATGGCGACGGCGAGCAGGGCGGTGGAGAGCGGGACGGCGAGGGCGGCGTGGTAGCCGTCGAGCAGGGCGGCGGGGCTGCTCGAATCCGTGGCGGCGACGTTGACCGCGGTGGCGGCGGAGAGGCCGAGCGCGGCGCCGAACTGGAAGGAGGTGTAGAGCAGGCCGCCGGCCAGGCCCTGCTCGGACTCCTCCACGCCCTCCGTGGCGACGATGGTGAGCGGTCCGTACGCCAGCGAGAAGCCGAGGCCGAGGAGGATCAGGCTCGGCAGCATCATCGGGTACGTCCAGTCGGCGCCGACCGGCAGGAACAGGCCGTACGAGAGCGCCGCCAGCAGCAGCCCGCCGAAGATCACCCGGGCGTTGCCGAACCGGCCCACGAGCCTGGGGGTGAGCGTGGGCGACAGGATCGCGTCGACGCCGATGACGATCATCGCGAAGCTCGTCTGGAGTGTGGACCAGCCGCGCAGCTCCTGGAGGTAGAGCACCACCAGGAACTGGAAGCCGAAGAAGCCGGCGGCGAAGAGAAGCCCGACGAGGTTGGCGCGGACCAGCGAACCGCGGCGGAGGATGCCGAGGCGGACGAGCGGGGTGGCGGCGCGGCGCTCGACGGCAGCGAAGACGGCGAGGAGGGCGAGGCCGGCGGCCAGTGTGCCGACGGTCCAGCCGAGGCCCGCGTGCGAGGCGCGTTCGACCCCCAGGACGAGCAGCACGATGGCCGCGGTGACGGTGATCGCGCCCGCCAGGTCGACGCCCTGCCCGGCCCGGTCCTCCCGCGGCGACTTCGGCACGAGCGCAAGCGCGGCGACCAGGAGGACGGCGGACAGCGCGACCGGTGCGAAGAACACCAAGCGCCAGTCGGCCGCGGTGAGCAGCCCGCCGACGACCAGACCGATGGAGAAACCGCCGGCCGCGGTGCCGGAGTAGATGAGCAGGGCCCGGTCGCGCTGCGGCCCCTCCGCGAAGCTCGTGGTGATGATGGACAGGCCTGCCGGGGTCATGAAGGCGGCCGCGACGCCGGTGGCGAACCGCGCGGCGATCAGCATCCAGCCCTCGGTGGCGAAGCCGCCCAGGCCGGAGAAGAGCACGAAGACGGACAGCCAGAAGACGAACATCCGGCGGCGCCCGAAGAGGTCGGCCGCGCGGCCGCCCAGCAGCATGAAGCCGCCGTAGCCCAGGACGTAAGCGCTCATGACCCACTGCAACTCGCCGGTGGACATGCCGAGGTCCGCGCGGATCGACGGCAGGGCCACGTTGAGCATGGCCACGTCGATGCCCTCCAAGAAGATCGCCCCGCACAGGACGAACAACACGCCCCAGTTTCTCGCGCTCATCTGCATCTCTCGATCCCTCGGTTCCTCAGTGACGTGGGTGGATGGGGGGCGGGGGACGGGGTCGTCTCCCGCTCCATCACCCTCGGTCGGCCGGGGAGGGGGAACAACAGCGAAGATCGCAATGTTCGTTCAGGCAGGCTTACCGATCCGGGGACTTCCGGGGAGCGGAGGTTGTCCATGGAGCGCGACGAACTGGAGTGCTTCCTCATCCTCGCCGAGGAGTTGCACTTCGGCCGCACGGCCGAGCGCATGCGGCTGTCCCGGGCCCGGGTGAGCCAGCTCGTGCAGCGGCTCGAACGCCGCGTGGGAGCACCGCTGTTCGTCCGTACGAGCCGCCGGGTCGCCCTCACCGCCGTCGGCCGGCAGCTCCGCGAGGACCTCGAACCCCACCACCGCGCGATCGACGCGGCCCTCGCCAGGGCCGCCGCTGCCGCGCGCGGCAGCGGCGGGGTGCTGCACGTCGGCTTCTCCAGCCCGCCGGCCGGGGAGATCGTGCTGCGGGCGGCCGAGGCGCTGCGCGCGAGCCACCCGGAGCTCGACGTGGAGATCTGCGAGGTGCCGCTGTCCGATCCGTACGGACCGCTGCGCAAGGGCGAGTTCGACGTCCAGCTCATCGAGCTCCCGGTGCGCGAGGAGGACCTGGGCGAGGGCCCCGCGCTGTTCACGGAGGAGCGGGTGCTGGCCGTCGCGTCCGGGCATCCGCTCGCCGCCCGCCGGCGGGTCTCGCTCGAAGACCTGGCCGAGGTGGTGCTGCTGACGATCGCCGGTGAACTCCCCGACTACCGGCTGGAGCACCACGTCCCCGCGCACACCCCAGGCGGCCGCCCCATCGCGCGCGGTCCGGGCGTCACCAACATGCAGGAGGCGCTGATGCTCGTCGCCGCCGGCAAGGGCGCGTTCCTCACCGCCGCACACACCGCCACGTACTACGCCCGCCCCGGCATCTGCTACCTCGCCTTCGACGACGCCGCCCCAGTCGGCTACGGGCTGGTCTGGCGCGCCGGCGACAGCACCGGCGCGGTGCGGGCCTTCGCGCGGACCGCGCTGGAGGTGGCGCGGGCCGACGAGCAGACGAGGGCCCCGGGCGCGGCGACCCCCGCATCGCCCACATCCCGCGCCAGGAGGCGGGCGGCCGGGGCCGCGGCCTGAACCCGACGACCGCGTGGGGATTGACCCATGATTCAGGTGCTCGAATGACCTGGTCAGCGGGTCACTTCCGGCCGTAGAGTCATGATCATGACTGAGGAAATGACCACCGGATCCACGACCACGACGCCCCTGCAGGCGGTGCTGACCCGCAGTGCGGAGGCCGAGACCTGCGCCGACCCGAGCAGCGTGATGACCCTGCTCGGCGAGTCGGACGGCGCCGGAGGCGGCTTCACGAGCTACCGGTCCACCTTCGCAGAGGGAGCGGTGGGGGCACCGGCCCACTTCCACACCAAGGCGACGGAACTGTTCTTCGTGATCAGCGGATCCCTGCGGGTGCTGGTGGGCGAGGAGGTCACCGTCTTGAACGCGGGCGACTTCCTGGCGGTGCCGCCGCACACCCCGCACGCCTTCGCCGCGGCCCCCGGCGCCGAGGCGGACGTCCTGTTCGTGTTCACCCCGGGAATGGACCGGTTCGACTACCTGCGCCTGCTGAGCCGGGTGATGCGCGGTGAGGCCGACCCCAAGGAGATCGCCGAGTCCGGGGAACGCTTCGACAACCACTACGTCGACAGCCCCGTGTGGCGTGCCGCTCTGGAGGGCTCGGCGTGATCGACTCCACGACACACGTCCGCGTGGCCCGGCCCTCACGGGACCTCGCCGCTGCGGAACGCTTCTACGTTGACGGCCTCGGGCTCGACGTGCAGTGGCGGACCACCGAGCGGAGGCCGGGCAAGCACGATCTGCTGATGGTCGGCCCTGCCGGCGGGTCCTGGCACTTCGAGCTGACCCACGACCCCGAGCACCCGCTGGAGCCGACCCCGACCGTGGAGGACCTGTTCGTGGTCTACCTGGGCAAACCCGTGGACGACGCCCTCGTCGAGCGCCTGGTCGCCGCCGGTGGAACCCGGGTGCCCGCGCACAATCCGTACTGGGACGAGTACGGGGTGACGGTCGCTGACCCGGATGGCTACCGCCTCGTGCTGTGCTCGCGCACCTGGGGCTAGATCATGCCTGCTAGGCGTCGAGCCAGCCGCAGGGCGGTCTGACGCGTCGGGGCGGCGGGGGATCCAGGACGACCTCAGTGTAGGGACGACCTCAGCGTGGGCTGGGGGTCCAGGACGGGGAGCGGCCCAGGAGGGTCAGAATGCGGTCCAGCGTCGTTGTGCCGTCCGGGGTGGGGAGGGCGGGACGGAAGGCGCTTCCCGGGGGCAGGCGGTGGTCGTCGCCGGTGGGGACGGCCCGCGCGATCGGCAGGGCGGGTTCGAGCAGCTCCGGGTCGGGGTCGTACGGAAGGCCCAGCGTGCGGGCGACGTCCCAGCCGTGGACGACGTAGTCGAGGAAGTGGAAGCCGATCGCGCGGACGGCCGGGAATCTCTGGGCCGCCGTGAACTCCGGAAGGGTGCAGACCTGGTCCGGGTTCGTCACGGCGGCGAAGGCGGCGAGGACGTCGCCGGCCGCGGCGGCGTAGTCCGCCACCGGGTCCTCAGCGAGCGGCTTCGGCGACCAGTGCGCCAGGTCCTGGCCGTCGCCGCGGACTGCCGCCGCGAATCCCCGGTGCTGAACGGTCATATGGGCGAGCAGGTCCGCCAGGGTCCAGGCCGCGCAGGGGGTGGGGCGGGGCAGATCCGCGGGGGTCAGGTGGCGGACGACGGCGATGCTGCCGCCTACGGCTTCGGCGTTCAGCTTCTTGAGGTCGGTCAGGCGTTGCCGTTGCTCGTACGTGTGCGTACTCGTGGCCGCGTTCGCTCCGGAATCTATATGCATGCGCTTACGATGTGCGCATGCGTATGGTTAGTCAAGGGGTATTTTCGTGGCCATGGCTAAGCGCACGGCAGACGGAGGAGGCCAGGCACCGGGGACGGCGGGCGGCGGAGACCGGGCAGAAGGCGGGGAGCGCCGTCCGGATCTGGCGGCGATGATCGTGCCGCTGGGCCGGGCTCTGATGGCCGCCGAGCAGCCGATCCTCGATACCCACGGCCTGGCTATGTGGGCCTACGCGGTGCTGCTGCGCCTCGGCGAGAACCCGATCCGCTCGCAGGCGGCACTGGCCGAGGCCATCGGGGCGGACAAGACGCGCATCATTGCCGTCCTCGACGACCTGGACGCACGGGGGCTGATCCGGCGTCGGCCCGATCCGGACGACCGGCGGGTGCGGCTGCTGTCGATCACGCCCGAAGGGCGACGGCTGCGCGACGCCGTACAAGCCGACATCCAGCGGGGAGAGGAAGAACTGCTGGCGCGGTTTCCGGCCGCGGACCGGGAGGGTTTCGTAAGGGTCCTGCGGGAACTGTCCGCCGCTACGAGGGGAAGCGGCAGCGCACGGCAGGGCGCAGCGCCATGAGCGCCGGCGCGGCCGGCCATCGGCGGCTGCGCAGCCACCGAAGCCCATCGCCCACTGCCGGAACGTACCGACTTCCCGGGCTGGGGCTGCCCGCCGACTCCCGGCGGGCGGCCCCAGAGACATTTCGCGCTATGCGGTCACCACTTGTAGGTCCAGACGGTGTCGTTGTACGTGTCGGAGCTGTTCACGTGGATCCGGATGCGAGCGGTGTCGTCTTGGAATGTCTGGCCGGGTTTCCAGGTCTGCATGTCCAGCGTGGTGCAGTTCCCGGTGGGTGCGGCGGCTTTGGGATTGCTCACCACGCGGACCGGTCCACTGCCGCTGGCGACCGAGGTGTCGACCTTGTAGATCAGTACGCCGGTGGCGCAGGCGCCTGAGTCGTTGTTGGCGGCCTTGCGGGACTCGGCGACGTAGGCCGTGGTGGCGCTGGTCTTGATCACCGCCAGCTTGTGGCCGCTGCCCCCGTATTCCACCCCGTTCAGGTTGGTGGAGTACGTGCCGTCCGTGGACAGACACGAGACCTGGCTGTCCGTGATCCATCCGAGCTTCCATGCCTGCCAGCCGAGGAACTGCGGGGCGGGGCCGCTCACCTTGCCCATGACGTCCCAGCCGCCGACGTACTGGTGCTGTTCGCCGTTGAAGGCGTAGAGGTCGGGCAGGCCGAAGGTGTGGCCGGTCTCGTGGTCGGCGACCTTGTAGCCCCAGTGCCACATGTCCTGTCCGAAGGTCACCGCCCACTTGATCGTCACCCAGGCGTTCGTCGCCTTGTTCCAGACATAGGTCGGGTTGGCGGGGTCCTGGACCCAGGTGGGGGTGTGGGTGATCGCGGCCGCGGTGCTGGTCGGCACGATGTAGAACATGTCGTAATTGGCGATGTTGACGCCTGCCTCGGCGGCGCCGGCGAGCGCGTCCTTCAGATATACCCGGTGCGTGTCCCAGGAGAACCCGCGCGCCCAGTTGTAGTCGGTTGAGTTCTTCGGCATGCGCACCCAGTTACCGTTTGGGGCTTGCATGTCCAGCCAGACCTTGCCGTTGGATGCCTTCCACATCCAGTCGGCGGCGCCGGATATTTGGTTGTAATAGCGATCGAGAGGCTTGGTGGTCCCGACGGCGTCGGGGAAGTCCACGTAGATCACGCCCACGCGCTTGGTGCCCGCCGGTTTCTGGAACCGGTTGTAGTCGGTTTGCTGGCCCTCGTCGGTGTAGCCGGTCGTCCCCTGGAGCGCGCATTCCGAGGTGCTTCCGTTGGACCCATGGGCGGTGTCGACGGGGCCGATGAGCAGGGCGACCGACGCGATCAGGGCCAGGGCGAGTACGGGCACCGCGACGCGCGGGCGCCACGACGCGAGTGGGGATCTCATGGTGTGCCTCCGTGGGGGAGAGGTGTGCGTCCGTGGGGGAGCCCGCTCTGAGTGATGCGGGCATGACATTCCGTTGCCTAACCGATGAATGTGTTGGGGACAGGATGCGGATGCGGCGGCGGTGCCAAAAGCTACCGGATTCCCATAACAGTGCGCTATGAGCCCGGAATTGTGTCGCCCCGATCACGAGCGGTTATCGAGAATCCGGGCGCAAAACGAAACCCCGGTCCGGCGCGCTGGGCCCGTAGGGAGCATCATCGAATTCTTCGGAAGGGCGATGCCGCGTAAGCGGCCGTCTCAACTCCGTGCCACCGGAGGCCATTTGAGGCGGCAGTCGTGGTGGCTGTTCGGTCGGATCGGCTCATCGCTGCATCCGGCCGGCCTCGGCCGCGTCGGGCGCGCCGCGTTCGTTCGGGCCTCGGTACCGGATCCCGGGGATGTCCCTGTCGGCCGACGAGCGGCCGACAGGGACATCGGGCTCAGGGGAGGTCGAACCGATCGAGGTTCATCACCTTGTCCCACGCCGCCACGAAGTCGCGCACGAACTTCTCTCCCGCGTCCGCGGACGCGTAGACCTCCGACACCGCTCGGAGCTGGGAGTGCGAACCGAAGATGAGGTCGACGGCGGTGGCGGTCCACTTGACCTCGCCCGTGGCGCGATCCCGGCCGTCGAACACGTTCTCGGCCGAAGCCGACGCCTTCCACTCCGTGCCCATGTCGAGCAGGTTGACGAAGAAGTCGGTGGTCAGTGTCTCCGGCCGGTGGGTGAGGACGCCGTGCGGGGACCGCCCGAAGCCGGTGTCCAGAGCCCGCATGCCGCCGATCAGAGCCGTCATCTCGGGAGCGGTCAGGGTCAGCAGGTTGGCGCGGTCCAGCAGGAGGGTCTCCGGCGAAAGCTTCTCTCCCGCCCGGAGGTAGTTGCGGAAACCGTCCGCCCTGGGTTCGAGCACGGCGAACGACTCCACGTCCGTCTGCTCCTGCGATGCGTCCGTGCGCCCCGGGGTGAACGGGACGGTGATGTCGTGCCCGGCGTTCTTCGCGGCCTGCTCGACGGCCGCGCACCCGCCCAGGACGATCAGGTCGGCGAGTGAAACTCTTGTTACGCCGGTCTGTGAGCGGTTGAAGTCCTGCCGGATCTGCTCAAGGGTCCGCAGCACCTCGGCCACCTCGGGCAGATCGTTGATCTCCCAGTCCTTCTGCGGCGCGAGCCGAATCCGTGCCCCGTTGGCCCCGCCGCGCTTGTCGGTGCCGCGGAAGCTCGCCGCCGACGCCCAAGCGGTGGTGACCAGCTGGGCGACGGACAGTCCCGAGTCGAGGATCCTGCCCTTGAGGGCGGCGATGTCCTCGTCCGCGACCAGTTCGTGATCGACCGCGGGGACTGGGTCCTGCCACAACTGGGGCTCGGGAATCCACGGGCCGAGGTAACGTGCGACCGGTCCCATGTCGCGGTGCAACAGCTTGTACCACGCCTTGGCGAACGCCACCGCGAGCTTGTCGGGGTTCTTGTGGAAGCTCTTCGCGATCGGCCCGTAGATCGGATCCAGCTTCAGCGCGAGGTCCGTCGTCAGCATCATGGGAGCGTGCCCCTTCGACGGATCATGAGCATCAGGCACGGTGCCCGCGGCCGATGGATCCGTGGGAGTCCACTGCTTCGCACCGGCGGGGCTCGACGTCAGCTCCCAGTCGTACCTGAACAGGTTGTCCAGGTACCCGTTGTCCCACTTCGTCGGCTCGGAGGTCCATGCGCCCTCAAGCCCACTCGTGAGCGCGTCGGCGCCCTTGCCACTGCCGTAGGTGTTGCTCCAGCCGAGGCCTTGCTGCTCGATGGGGCCGGCCTCGGGTTCCGGACCGATGTACGAGGGATCGACCGCACCGTGACACTTGCCGAACGTGTGGCCGCCGACGATGAGCGCAACCGTCTCCTCGTCATTCATCGCCATACGCCCGAACGTCTCGCGAATGTCCCTGGCGGCAGCCATCGGATCCGGGTTGCCGTTGGGCCCCTCCGGATTGACGTAGATCAGTCCCATCTGCACGGCACCGAAAGGACCGGCGAGCTCTCTTTCGCCGCTGTAGCGCTCATCTCCGAGCCACGTGTCCTCGAGCCCCCAGAAGATCTCCTCGGGTTCCCAGATGTCCTCTCGTCCGAAGCCGAACCCGAACGTCTTGAACCCCATGGATTCCATGGCGCAGTTGCCGGCGAAGATGAGAAGGTCGGCCCAGGAGATTTTCCGGCCGTACTTCTGCTTGACCGGCCAGAGCAAACGGCGCGCCTTGTCGAGGCTCGCGTTGTCCGGCCAGCTGTTGAGGGGGGCGAAGCGCTGCGCGCCGCTGCCGCCACCGCCCCGCCCGTCAGCGATGCGGTACGTTCCCGCGGCATGCCAACTCATCCGGATGAAGAGCGGCCCGTAGTGGCCGTAGTCGGCAGGCCACCAGTCCTGGGACGTCGTCATCACCTCGAACACGTCCCGCTTCAGCGCACCGAGGTCGAGGGTCGAGAACTCCTTCGCGTAATCGAAGTCCTCATCCATCGGATTGGAGCGGGGCGAGTGCTGGTGGAGAACTTGAAGGTCCAGCTGATTCGGCCACCAGTCCCGGTTCGTCTTGGGGCGAGTCGGCGTGGGGGCCGGGGAGGGGATTACTGGGTTCTCGCTTTCGCTGCCGGACACGTCCGTCCTTCTTTCTGTCTCGGTGCTTCCTTCTGCTGGCTGCTGCTCTTGACGTCGTTCGCCTTGCTGGTGTCGAGCGTTCGGCCCGCGTTCGCCTTTCCTCACAACGACGCCGGTGACTGTTCCGGTGTCGGCGTCCGTATGGTCGCGCACCGCAGATCGCACCGCTACGAGAACACGCAGAGCGCCCCGCGTAACAAGGACTCAGAATCCGTATCCGAATGCGGGACTTGGCTCAATGGTTGACGACTCTCCCGGCCTCTGAACCATGCGAGAAACGGCGGCTTTTGTGATTATCGGGATCACGCCGCTGGCGTGGCCGAGCACAGGGGGCCGGGCGGCCCGGCTGCGCCCCAGCCACTTCCCCCTTACGCCTCCAGCCGAGCCGCCAGTTTCCCGGGCAGCGCATCCCGGTTCTGCGCCGTCACCTGGACCAGTTCGATGCCGGCGCGCCGCTTGAGGGCGTCGGTGAACGGGTCGTGGTGCGCGTGCACGGTGGCGACGAGGTCGATGCCGGCTGCGAGCAGTTCCTCCACAGCCTCCCGGAACGCGGAGCTGGACAGCTCCATCCGGCCCAGCTCGTCGATGAGCGCGAGATCCCCCGGCACCGGGTTCCGCGACAGTGGGGCGATGGCCGACAGCGCCAGTTCCTCCATGACGCGCAGATCGACACCGTACCGGCCGACGCGCGGCGGGCCCGGGAAGGCGGCATGCGCGAGCACGGCCCGCCTGCCGTCCAGCGTCTCCAGCGCGAAACCCACTCGGGCGGTGCCCTTCCGGATCTCCTCCGTCGTGAATCCGACGGGCGTACGGGTGTGCAGCAGAGAGGCGAGCCGCCGCACGGCGGTCGTCTTGCCGATGCCCGGGCGTCCCTCGAGCAGGATTCTTGTCGGCATCGCATCCTCCGAGCGTGCGTTCATGGCGCCCCCGCGAGCGTGCGTTGATGGCGCCCCGCGATCCTCGCGCACGCGAGTCCGCAGGAGCGGCAACCGGTGCTGGTTCGGTGCTGGTTCGGTTCTGGTCTCCAGGCCGTCGAGGAGGCGAAACCGCAGCTCCCAGCCATGACCGGATGAGTTGTCATACCACTCGATGGCCGGCGGGTGCGGTGAACGCGCCGGGCGTGGGCGAGGATGACCGCTGTGCGGTCTCGCGTTGCATCGCACGTGCGGGGCGAGGCGCCCCGGCCCGGAGAGCACAATCCGACCAGTGGACCAGGACGGTGGTAATCCATGGCCGATCACGATCTGAACGGGTTCGACCGCGACACCTTCACCCATGGCGGCACCACCCGCCGGATCCTCCGGCGTGGCACGGGACCCGCGGTGATCGTGATGGCGGAGATCCCGGGGATCACGCCCAAGGTGCTGGAGTTCGCGGAACGGGTGGCCGCGATCGGCTGCACCGCCGTGCTCCCGGTGCTCTTCGGCACGCCCGGACGTGGTGCCGACCCCGCGGTCGACGGCCGGCTGAAGTCCGGGCGCTACCTGGCCTCGTCGATATGGCGGGTGTGCGTGAGCCGTGAGTTCACCCTACTGGCCACGGGGAAGTCCTCAGCCGTGGTGACCTGGCTGCGGGCCCTGGCCGCGCACGAGCACCAGCGTTGCCAGGGCCCCGGGGTCGGGGCCGTCGGCATGTGTCTCACCGGAGGCTTCGCGCTGGCCATGGCCGCCGATGAGCGTCTTCTCGCCCCCGTTCTGTCCCAGCCGTCCCTGCCGCTGGCCCTCACCACGAGCCGGGCCGCGGGTGTCGACATCTCCGCCGCGGACCTCGCCGCGGTAAGGGGCCGCTGCGAACGCGACGGTCTTCGCGTCATGGGGTTGCGGTTCCGCGGGGACCGGTTGGTACCGGGCGACCGGTTCGCCTTCCTGCGGCGCGAACTCGGCGACGCGTTCACCGCCGTCGAACTGGACGATTCCGTCGCGAACCCCGGTGCGGCCATGCCGCCGCACTCGGTGCTGACCGAGCACCTGATCGACGAACCCGGCCAGCCGACCCGCGCGGCGCTGGACCAGGTACTCGACCTCTTCCGCACCCGCCTGCTCGAACAGCACCGTGGATCGTGACCCACGGCCGACCGGGACGGCGCGTGGGCCCGCCGGTCCGCCCCCGGGCCGGAGGCCGTACGACGACCGCCGGCACCCGCGACCTGGGGGCGACCGGGCCGTGGACACGTGCCGATCCGGTGCGACCTGGTGCACGGGGCACCACCAGGCGGCTGAGGGGCAGCCGTCATGACGGGGAGCGTCTGGGGTACCTGAGGACGCGGGCGCCAAGTGGTGCGCAGCGGGCCCGGCGCAGCGGGCCCGCTGCGTCACCGGTCGCTGGTGGAGATGGCCCCGACCCGACCGCGCGGTGATCGCGGTGCCGGGTCAGGGGCAGAACTCCCCCTCCAGGGCCGCCTCCTCGAGTGCGTGATCGCCCCAGTCGCTGTTCCGGTTGATCGTGATGACGTACTCGTGTGGCGGCTACGCCGTACGGCCGATCTGCCCGCCGACACCAGCGACATGGTGACCGCCGGTCACGCAGGGGAGCGGTCAGCGCATCGTGCTGTCCCGCCCCGTTTGCGCGACATCGGTGACCGGCACGACGTCCACCTCAAGGAGCCATTCCGTAGGCGTTCCTCTCTCTACGCCGCGCAGAACTCGTTGCCTTCCGGGTCCTGCATGATCCACCAGTGCCCGGCGGGCCCCTGGTCGACCTCGCGGACGCGGGTTGCCCCCAGGTCTTCCAGCCGAGCCACCAGCTTGTCCAGGCCGCCGCGCTCGCAGTGGATGTCGAGGTGCAGGCGGTTCTTGCCCACCTTGCCCTCGGGTACGTCCTGGAAGAGCAGCCTCCGCCCGCGGCCGACGCCGCTGGCCTGATCGAACGGGTCCTCGGGGTGGCGGATCGCGGCGTAGCCGCGGAAAGTCTTGCGGCCGCGACGCTCGCTGACCGCCTCCTCGTCGATGCGGCCGGCGGCCAGCAGCTGCTCGATGAGAGCGCTGGGGTCCTCCACCTCGTACTCCAGGGCCGCAGCCCAGAAGTCCGCGAGAGCGGACGCGTTCGTGCTGTCGATGACCAGCTTCCAACTCAATGCCATGTAACCAGTTATATTGGTTACATGGATCCTTCCGCAACCAAGGGGTTGACGCTGCACTCCCATACCGGCGTCGCCTACCGGTTCGACCCCGGCGCACTGTGCCTGGAACTGCTGGTCACCGGCGGCCCCGGCCCCTACCGCCGCTACGAGGTCCTGCACGAGCCCGCCGACCTGGCCGCCTGGGCGGACCGATCGCGGCTGACACCGACGCCCCCACTGGCGATCTCCGAAGCCGAGGTGGCCGACATACGAAGGCTGCGCGACGCACTGTTCCGAGTGGTCATCGCCCACACACGCGGCGAGCCGCACCCGCCCGGCGACCTGGAGACCATCAACGAGGCCGCCGCCCGTCCAGCCCTGGCACCCGCTATCACGCCGACCGGGAAGCGGCAGTGGGCCGGCACCCCCAGCGGCACGCACCTGGCAGCCACCGTCGCCCAGGACGCGGTTGAGTTGCTGACCGGGCCCTTCGCACACCGCATCCGCACCTGCGCCGCCGAAGACTGCCACCTCGTCTACGTCGACACCTCACGCCCCGGCCGCCGCCGCTGGTGCTCCATGGAGCACTGCGGCAACCGGCACAAGGTAAGGGCGCTGCGCGCCCGCCACTCCGAGGAAGGATGACCGCTATGCCCACCGGATTCACCAAGGACGCCGGCTGGCAGATCGGCGTGTCCCGCACGCTGCCTCACCCCGCGCCCGTCGTCTGGGACTTCATCAGCAGCCCCGAAGGGCTCGCCCTCTGGCTCGGCCCCGGCGCGGTCCTCATCCCGGAACGCGGCGCACCCTACCGGACGGCCGCGGGAGTGGCGGGCGAGGTACGCGGCTACCACCGCGGTCAAAGGATTCGCGTCACCCACGGCACCACCACAGTCCAGGTCACCCTCACCCCCACCGCCGATGGAGCCCGGACGATATTCCGCTTCCACCAAGAGCACCTGGCGAGCGCCGAAGAGCGCGAACAGCAGCGGACACACTGGCAGCACATCCTGAACCAAGCCGCTGCCGCCCTCGACCGGCAGTGACGGCGACGCGCAATACCCGGGCAGAGTCCGGCGCCTCAAGCCGGACACCCCGCCCCCGGTGCAGCTCCCGGGCGCGGGTGCCCGGATGGTTCTTTGGGCGTACGGTCCCTTCGGCAGCCTTCAGGTGAGCTGCTCGGCCAGTCCGACGATGATGCCCTCGGGGCCGCGGACGTAGCAGAGCCGATAGCTGTCCTCGTACTGCGCCAGCTCGCCGACGAGTTCGGCGCCGTGGGTGCGCAGGCGGGCAACGACGTCCTCGATGTCGTCGACGGCGAACATGATGCGACGAATGCCCAGGGTGTTCGCCGGCGCGTCCTTCGGCTCGGCGCTGATCGCCTTCGGCGAGTGGAACATCGCCAGCTCGATTCCGCCGTGGCCGTCCGGGGTCCGCAGCATTGCGATGTCCAGTCGGACATCGTCGAGCCCGATGACCCGCTCCACCCAACGTCCCTCGATTGGCGCCTTGCCCTCGAGTTTCATACCAAGTTCGACGAAGAACGAAATAGCAGCGTCAAGGTCGTCGACAACGATGAGGACGTTGTCCATCCGCTGGATCGTCATGCTGGGTCTCCTTGGTGTAGGTACGGCCACCGTGGCCGCATTCGCCTCCGAGACGGAGCCGCCAGGCCGTTCTCGACATCCTCTGCCACATCTTCTTCGAGAGCCTTTTTACGGTGATGTCCCCGCCGTTCTTGAGGGCGGAGCCGATGGCCTTGAGAACGCGTTCGCGGCGCGACGGACGGAGTCGGTCGCACGTGCCCCGTCGTGCCCGCCGGCTGCGACGTTGGTATTGGAACTGTCTGAATGCCTGGTGTCCGTGCTCACATGTAGTCGAAGTAGCGGTGCCACCACAGCTGCTGCCAGTCGTCCATCTCCGTCGGTCCGTCGTATCGCTTCCTCAGCACGTGCCTGGGCATCCAGACGCAGTCGAGTGCTGCTGCGGCGGCTGTGATCCGGCTGCGGTCCTCGTCGTGTAGCCCGTCGGCGGGCTCCGCGGTATCGGCTGCGACGCCTCCTGTAGTCGCGGTGATCAGGGATCCGAAATTGCTGAAGCGGACGATGATGAAGTCACGGCCCTTCGTGGCGACAGCTGGGATGACAATGTCGCCGTGGAAACTGGCATCTTGCACTCCCCGATCAACGGAGCATGTGCAGCCGAATGCCTGGTCGAGGTGTGCGGCGAGCTGATCGAAGCGGGCTCGGGTGGCGACATGGTCGTAGTCCCGAGGAAACTCCCAGTGTTCTGGATCGTCCAGGTTCCGCAGCAGAGCCAGTAGGCGCTGGTCCTCAATGGTCATGTGCTTCTCTCTGCTGGCCGGAAAGGTCGGGGCGTCGACCGACTTCGGCAGCATAGGTGGCCCAGTCGCCCGGAGAGGCGTTGCCAGGCGACGGCGATGTCGGTGTGGATGCCGAAGGTGCGGGCGGGGATCGCGGCGGGGATCTCGGTGGCGAGCTGGAAGAGTGCGGTGCTGCGGACCTGGTTGCCCCTTGCGGTTCGCGGCGAGAGTGCGGGCCGGCTGGGCGACGGCCTCGGCAACTGAACAGGTGCATTGCCGAGGTGGAGACGTACTTCCCGGTCGCCGTGTCCGGCGCGATCCGCATCGCCGGGGGCGGCACGGCGTGGGGCGGCGCCCCGGGCGACACTGCTGGCTTCCAGGAACGCACGTCAAGACTGCGGGAACTGGTCGCCGGTATGGCGGAGTCGAACACTCCTTGAGAAGCCGGCCGAGTCGCCAGTTCCGCTGGGGGCGGCTCTGTGAGGTGTGTGTATGGGACAGTGAGATCCTGCACCATTTGATCACCGAGTCATGTGATCGCTTGCAAGGACGACGCCACCTCCCGCACCACCACCGGTGTGCAGCTCACGCCCCCACGGGGCTCGCGCGGCATGTCGCCTGGGTCGCGGCGCTGTGCTCCGTTCGGCTGCGTCGGGCTGCGGGGTGCCAGGGGGCGTGGCAGCCTGTCGGGCGGGGGATCCGAGACTCAGAGGAGAACGTGCGGTGAGTGTCAAGCCGATTCCCGAGGACTATCCCCGTGTCACGCCGTATCTGGCCATCGATGGCGCGGCGGCTGCCATCGACTTCTACTGTGAGGTGCTGGGCGCGACCGAGCGCATGCGCATTCCGGCACCCGGTGGCAGGATCGGCCACGCCGAGCTGCAGATCGGGAATTCGGTGATCATGCTCGCGGACGAGTTCCCGGAGATGGGCGCGCGGGGCCCGAAGGCGGTCGGTGGCACTCCGGTGAATCTGTACGTATACGTGGTCGACGCGGACGCCGCCTTCGCCCGGGCGATGGCGAAGGGTGCCAAGGAGCTCCAGCCGATGGCGGACCAGTTCTATGGCGACCGCGCGGGCCAGTTCGAGGACCCCTTCGGGCATCGCTGGAACGTCGCCACGCACGTCGAGGACGTGCCCTCGGAGGAGCTGGCCGAACGTGCCGCCGCGGCGATGAAAGGCTTGCAAGGCGCCTGAAGCCGCATTGGCGACCAGTACCGCTGCCCCAGGTCCGCTGGCCCTTGTACGCGGTCGAACGGGTCGGCGTGGTGGGTGAGGCACGCCCGCGGGTCGTTGCGCAGATTCCGTAACTTGACCCTGCCCACTGAGGTGTTGAACCAGCGGTTGCCACCGTCCACATCGACCCACATGGGACTCACGTGCGGCGCCCCATCCGGGCATGTGGTCGCCACGAACCAGATGACCGCCGCCAGCAAGCTCGGTGTTCAAGCGTTCGACCAGCTGCTCTCCTCCGGGCAGATCGCCGTCGCGGTTCCCTGAGGCTCTGAGATCCTCTCGCCGCGGCCCCTATCCCTTCGGGTTGGGAGAGGGCAGGCTGAGGACATGAATCTGGCCGAACACGCGAACGCACGGCTGGCTGATTGGCCGGCGCTCTCGCGGGGGCGTGCGGGTTGCGGAGCACGGGATTGCTTATGCGCCGGTGCCCGGGAGATCGTCCATTTCCATGGGGACAACGAGGTCGACGTTCACCTGACACGTGACATGATCGACAGGCTGCGTCCGGCTCTGCGGAATTCCAGCGCCCTTGAGCTGCCCGCGGTATCTGCGTGGGTCACGGTCCGGCTCGAAACAGGCTCCGACATCGACGTGCTCGCCACGCTTGTCAGCGCCGCACTGCTCGCGACCGGAAGCCAACCGGGGCCGGCCGAATCGGCTCGGACGGACCCCTGCACCCGGGCATCCTCGCAGGCGTCCCACTACCGTCCGGGCCGGTCACGACGGCTCTTCGCGTGGTGCCGGAAGGACAAGGGCAGCCCCGGTTGACGGGGGCGGCGACCGGCATGGCGTCGTCTGGTGTGTGCACTGCAGGAGCCGTGAACCTTCGGCGACTCCGTGGGGCTCATCGATGGCCGTGATAGGCGGCCATGCGCTGGTGGCGGCACCAGCCTGACGGACCTCAACCACCCCTTCCAGACCACCGCTCTGATCCTGATCTCGGCGTTCGTGACGTCCTTCGCGCACCGTCGCGAACGGCACGAGCGGGAACTGACCCAGCTCAGGTCGGTGGCGGAGGCGACCCAGGGAGTGCTGTTGCGGCCCCCTCCGGAGCGGAGCGGCCCGCTGCGCATCGCGTCGGTCTATCTCGCCGCCGAGGCCGAGGCGCAGATTGGTGGCGATCTGCATGCCGTCGCCCGTACCGCCCGGGGGAACCCTTTACTTGGATTCGACCCGTCCGAGCGGGTTGGGTCCTGCTGTCAGCGCGTCACGCGCTGTCTGCCAAGCGGGATCCCCGGGGTAGAGCTCGGTGCGGAGGTATGCCCAGGTGAGCCGCTGGACCGCGGACACTCGCTCGGGGTTCTCGTCCGTGGTCTCGGCGACGTCGTATCCAGAGACCCCGCCGAGCCCGTGCTCCGCGTCGAACAGGGTGAGCAAGGACTTGGGGCCCGGCGAGAGCAAGTACGGATCGGCGTGCCATTCCGGGCCCCGAACCGTCAGGTGGGCAGAGTCGTCCCTGTCGCCGGCGACCACGAGTGCGGGCGTCGTCATCTCGGAGAAATCCGTGGTCAAGAAGAAAGGCCAATTCTCTGCCACGAACTCGGTGAGGGCATCGCCCCCTCCGCCGGGTGCGGCAAGCAGCACGCCCGCCTTGATCCGGGGCTCGGTCAGGTTCACTTCCGTTCCGTCGTGCGGATCGGTGAGCCGGGCGCCGAGCAGCAGGCTCGCGGTGTGCCCGCCCATCGAGTGCCCGGCTACGGCGACCTTGCCTCGGTCCAGGCGCCCGAGGAGCTGCGGGACGGCGGCCTCGAGCGCGTCGAGGTGGTCGAGGATGAGCTTCATGTCCTCGGCCCGTGATCGCCAGTACAGCGGCGCTCCGGGGGCGTCAGGGTCCAGGCTCAGCGTCCTCGAGCTCAGATGGGTGGGCTGGATTACGACGAAGCCGTGCGCCGCCCAGAAGTTGGCGAGGGGGGCGTAGCCGTTCAGTGAGGAGAGGTTGTTCGAGTAGCCCTGACCGTGCGAGAGGAGGATCACCGGCAGGTCGCTCCCGGTCAGGGGCGCGGAGACCCGCACCTGTAGGTCCACGGCTCGGCCGGGAGCCGGCAGCACCACCGGACTGACCGAGAGGACGGGAGCGGGTGAGTTGACGGTGTCGGCCGTGTAAGTCGATTCACTCATGATGCGCATTCCCTTCGATGGCCTCTGCTGCCGGTCTCGTTCGGCTGGCGGCGGGTGAGGCGGTCGGGAGCGTCCGGCTTCGGCTACGCTGAAAACGGAACGCCGTTCCGATTAATATACGGAACAGTGTTCCGCTTTGGCAACGGCCATCGGAAGGAGGGTGCCATCGCCGCCCGCAGAGACCTCTGCGGCCGCGGCGAAGGCATGGATCTCGGCGGCGGGCAGCCCGGCGATCTCGTGCCACGATGCTCCCGGGGGCGGCGAGGTGGACGGGCCCAGGCGTAACGCCCTGAACGCCGACTGAGACGAACGGCCGGGAACGCGCACGGGAACGGCGGCGACAGGTCGCCGCTGCCGTTGTGGACGTTCACACCTTGCCGCCGAAGAAGACCTGCATCTCCTGGATGAGCCCGTCCCGCACGGTGATCGCCTCGACGTTGCGATGCCGGTCACCTGTCATCAGCTCGTACTCGTAGTACACGAGCACCAGTTCTTCGTCAGCCGGGGTGACGTGCAGCAGTCGCTGCTCCTTGAGTCGGTCGGCTGTGGGGAAGCACCGCTCGAAGAATGTCGCCTTGTCGATGTGATCGTCCTGGGGGCTGGTGAACGTGAAGCCGCCGTGCCATGGCACGGCGGGGTGGGCGTACAGGCGCCAAGCCGGCCGCCTCGTACTCGATCACGAAGACGCGGTCGTCGAAGGCCGCGGCGTACTGACCGCATTCGTCGTACTGGCCGCACTCCTCGGCGGCGGCGAGGTCGAATCCGAGGCTCTTGCCCTGCTTCGCCAGCCCGGCGGCTCACGCTTTGCGACGCCCCTCCGGAATTCGCCCGATCGGTGAGGCCGCGGCGGCATGCGCCTGTTGGCTGCACCGCTTTGACGGCTGCTCACGGCGCAGTAGGGCCATGAGCGCAGGCGGCAGCGATGTTCTGGCCCGGGCACGCGTGGCGACCAGGCTTCCAGCCCAGGACCTGGACCGGGCTCGGCGTTTCTACTCCGAGCGGCTCGGTCTGGAGCCCGTGGATGAACGGCCCGGTGGGCTGCTGTACCGGTGTGGAGGCGTGGACTTCGCGCTGTTCCAATCGACGGGGCGCGAGCCGGTCGTCTGAGGAGAACCCCCGGGTGTCAATCTGTCCAGCTCCGGTAACTCGCCGAGGCCGTGGAGGTGCCGGCCGCCCTCGCGCCCACCTGGCCGTACGTCACTCCGTAGCGATGGCGCGCAGTACGTCCAGTCGGGCCGCCCGCCGTGCGGGCCGCAAGCCCGCCAGCGCACCGGCGGCGAGCCCGACCAGGGCCACGACCGCGAGTTGGACCGGCGGGAGCGTAAAGGCGCTGGTGCCCGCGGTGTCGGAGGCCCGGACCAGCGCCCAGCCGAGGAAGCCGCCCAGCAGCAGCCCGCTCGCCGTGCCGAACGCCGCGACCAGCACCGACTCCCAGCGCACCATGGCGCGCAGTTGGGCCCTGGTCTGGCCGACGGCGCGCAGCAGGCCCAGTTCGCGGGTCCGCTCGTGGACGGCGAGGGTGAGGGTGTTGGTGATGCCGAGCAGGGCGATGACGACGGCGAGAGCCAGGAGCGCGTAGACGAGGGTGAGCATCATGTCGATGCCCGCGGCGGAGGACGCGGCGTACTCGTCGCGCGTCTGGACCTCCGGATCGCCGTACGCCGCAGCGGTCTTCGCCACCGCCGCCTTGCCGTCGCCGATCGGCACGCCGTCCTTGAAGGACACGGCGACCAGGGTGTCGGAGTCCTGTACGCGGTGCGGGGCCCATGCGGCGCGGGTGATGACGTAGTCGCCGGCCAGGTCGTCCTGGCCGTAGAGCGCGCGTACCGTGTACGGCTCGGTCCGCCCGTCGGTGAAGGTGAGCGCGGCGGTGCTGCCGATCCGCCAGCCGCGCTTGTCCGCCTCGCCGGCGGAGACCGCGAGGCCGCGGGTGCCGAGTCCGTCGAGGCTGCCGTCGATCCGGCCGAGATCGAGGACCCGGGCGAGGGCCGCGGGGTCGGTGACGGTCAGCTGCCGGCCCGCCCCGTCGACCTTCGCCACGCCCCGGCCGAGGCCGAGCGCGGTGTCCACCTCGGGCAGCCGGTCGAGCGCCGGGGCGAGCTTGGGGCTGAGCCCGCTGCCGCCCGCGCCGAACGCGGGCGCGCTGACCGCCACATCGCCGGCGAAGGCGCGCGAGACCGTCTGGTCCATCGTCGTCCTCAGGGAGGCGGCGAAGACGGTGAACAGCGCGACCACGGCGACGCCGATCATCAGCGCGGTGGCGGTGGCCGCGGTCCGGTGGGGGCTGCGCAGCGCGTTGCGCTGGGCGAGCGCCCCGGTGACGCCGCGGAGCCTGCGCAGCGGCCCGCCCAGGACCCGTACGACGGCGGTCGAGGCGACCGGCCCCAGGACGATGAACGCGGCGAGGGTGAGCGCCGCCCCGGTTCCGGCCAGCGTGATCGACGGGCCCGCGGTGGCTCCGGCCGCGGTCAGGGCGATGCCCGCGGCGCCCAGGGCCGCACCGATGACGGCCCGGCGCCGGGAGGCGCCGGAGGTGTCCACGGCCGTCTCGCGGAGCGCGGCGAGCGGCGCGGTGCGCCCGGCCCGTACGGCGGGCAGCAGCGCGGAGGCCAGGCAGACCAGCACACCGACGGCGAGCGGCAGCAGCAGCGAGACCGCGCCGATGACCAGGTCGCCTTCGGGGAACGGGAAGCCGACCGCCGGGAACAGCGCCTGCAGCCCGGCGGCGATCCCGACCCCGCCGAGCAGCCCGGCGCCGGACGCGATGACGGCGACCACCGCGGCCTCGGCGAGGGTGGCGCCGACGATCTGGCGGCGGGCGGCGCCGAGCGCGCGCAGCAGGGCGTTCTCGCGGGTGCGCTGGGCGACGACGATGGTGAAGGTGTTGTGAATGCTGAACGTGGCCACCAGCAGCGCGATTCCGGCGAAGACGAGCAGGAACGTGGTGAACAGGTTCAGGAACCGGCCGGAGACGACGTCCAGGTTCTCCTCGGTCGCCTCCTGGCCGGTGATCGCCTCGACGCTCTTGGGGAGCACGGGCTCCAGGGCGTCGACGAGTTCCCGCTCCCCGACGCCGGGGGCGGCCCGGACCTGGATGCTCGTGGCCTGCCCCGGCTCGGGGGTGAGGTACTTCTCCGCGTCGGCCCGGGTCAGTCCGGTGAAGGTGCTGCGGCCCATGCCGTCCTCGCCGCCGAAGGTCGCCAGGCCGACGATCGTCACCCGTACGGGGTCGGGGGTGCGCAGCACGGCGGTGTCGCCGATCCTCAGGCCGCCCGCCTCGGCCGCGCCCCGGTTGACGACGGCCTCGCCGGAGGCGCGCGGCGCCCGGCCTTCCGCGATCCGGTACGGGTTGAGCTCGGTGTCGGTGATCCAGTTGCCGGCGAGGGTGGGCGGGCCCTGGCCGCCGACGGGGTCGCCGTCGCGGCCCACGAGCTGTCCGGCGCCCTCGACGCTGGGCACGGCGGCGGCGACGCCCGGCACCTTCGCGATCCGCTCGGCGAGCGAGGCGTCGACGGGCGCGCGGGTGCCCCGACCCTCCCCGGGCACGGTGATGGCGTCGGCGCTGCGCACGACCGCGTCCGTACCGCGATTCGCCCTACCGAACAGGGTGTCGAAACTGGCGCGCAGCGTGTCGCCCATCACCAGCGTGCCGGCGAGGAAGGCGACGCCCAGCAGCACGGCGAGGAACGTGCCCGCGAAGCGCCGTTTGTGCGCGCGCAACGAGGCCGAGCTGATACGCAGGGTGGCGCGGCCGTTCATGACTCCACCACCCGCGGGGCGGGCGATCCGCCGTCGAACGCCTTCATCCGGTCCAGGACCCGTGCGGCGGTGGGCTCGGCCATCCGGTCCACCAGCCGCCCGTCGGCGAGGAAGACGACCTCGTCGGCGTGGGCGGCGGCCACCGGGTCGTGGGTGACCATGACGACCGTACGCCCCATAGTGCGCACCGCCCGGCCGAGCAGCCGCAGCACCTCCTCGCCGGAGCGGGAATCGAGGTTGCCGGTCGGCTCGTCGGCGAAGACGACGTCGGGGCGGCTCGCGAAGGCGCGGGCCACGGCCACGCGCTGCTGCTGCCCGCCGGACAGCTCGCTCGGCCGGTGGTGCAGCCGGTCGCGCAGCCCGACGACGTCGATCAGGCTGTCCACCCAGGCGCGCTGCTCCGCGTCGGCGCGGGCGCCGGACAAGTCCCGCGGCAGCGTGATGTTCTCGGCGACCGTCAGCGTCGGCACGAGGTTGTACGCCTGGAAGACGAATCCGATCCGCTCGCGGCGCAGCAGTGTCAGCTTGCGGTCGCCGAGTACGCCCAGCTCGGTGCCGGCGATGTACGCCGACCCCGAGGTGAGCGTGTCGAGCCCCGCCGCGCAGTGCATCAGGGTGGACTTGCCGGACCCGGAGGGGCCCATGATCGCGGTGAACCGGCCGGCGGGGAAGTCGAGGCTCACCCCGGCCAGGGCGGTCACCTCGGTGTCACCCGATCCGTAGACCTTGACCGCGTCCACCACGCGGGCGGCGGGTTGGGAGCCTGCCACCGATCCGGGCTGGGAGCCCGTCACAGACCCGGGCTGGGAGCCCATCACAGACCACCACCCCTGCCCGCACGGCCGAACTGCTCGTCCAAGACGGACAGTCGGCGCCAGTACTCGTCCTCGTCGATCTCCCCGGCGGCGAAGCGGCGGCCGAGCAGCGCGATCGGCGACTGCTCGCCGTGCCCGGTGGCCCGGTCCCGCTGCCACGGGGCGCGGCCCCGCCACACGGTGCGGCGCAGCAGGAAGATCCCGCCCGCCACGACCAGCGCCCACACCAGCGGGAAAAGCAAGACCCACGGACCAGGCCCGCCTCCGTCGGCGAATCCGTGCGCCAAGGTGTTCATCTCGGTTCAGCTCCTCGGTGGCGATGCTTGTTGCGTCACCACCAAGCCTGATCGCGGCAAGGCACCTCGTCGTCGTACGGCCGGTGACACCCCGCGTACCCCGCGGGGAGTACATGCCTCGCCTGCACGGACGCCCACCTCATGGAGCGGTGAACCGGTAGGACTCTCGGGGTCGGTGCGGCGCCCGGTGCGCGGGCTTGCTCGCCCGGCTGCGCTATCGGAGCGTGCTCCATGCCGACCGCAGGGCGGGAACGCTCTCAGCCACGGCCGTGAGGTCCCGGTCGTCCGCCGCCTGGCGCAGCTCGCGGAGCCGGTTCTCGACGCGGGAGGCGGGGTCCTTGTCGGCGGTGTGGCCGACTCGGTCCCAGATCCGCTCCAGCGTGGCCACGTCGCCCGCCACGGCGCCGTGGTCTTCGGCGGCCGTGTCGACGAGGAGCTGACGGGCCCAGAGGGCCAGGCGTGCGGCATCGATGTCGGCAGGAGGCCGGTGCCGCAGCTGCAGGTCCAGGTCGGCCTGCGCGGCCCTGAGGGCCGACTGGCGGGCGTCGTCCGCGTCGCGGGCGGTGACCGCCGCGTTCATGGCGTCCACGGCGTCGCTCAGCTGGTCGCCGAGTGCGGCCGGAACGTCGCCGGAGCGGAAGGTGTCCCGCGCCCGCTGCGCGGTCGCCGCCGCGGCCGACGCGCCGGACCAGTCCCCCGTGCCCGCGGTGTCGAACACCCGGTCCGCGGCGCCGGAGATGCGGGTGAGTTCGGCCGGAACCGGGCCGCCTACCGCATCGGTGGGTACGGCGAGGGTCACGGCCTCCAGGTCGCCCTGGCCGGTTCCGGTGGAGAACTCGCCGTAGCCCGGCGCGAAGATCTTCTCCTCACGCGCGCTGTCCTGGTGGATCTCCTCGACGGTGATCGCCCCCTTCACGGGGCCGTTCGGGCCGGGCACCGTCTGGTCGACGGCCTTGACGCTCACCTCCTCGAACACCGTGCCGGGGATGTTCTCGGGGCGGTAGGCGTCACCGACCTCGGGCTCGGCGGGCATGATCATCGCGGCGGTGCCGTCCTTCCCGGCCTGCCAGGTGCCCTCCTTGTCGGCTACGACGCCGTCTTCGTAGTTGAACACGTCCTCGCCCAGGTACCACACCGATCCGTCGTCCGCCTGGGCGTACCAGTCGAGCGCCACCTCGGCGATACGACCGTCCTGGTAGGCGACGTACTGCGAGATGACCGCGTCGATCCGCTCGCCGTTCCAGGTGATGGTCTTGCTGCCGGGCAGGAGCGTCACCTCCGCCCGGAACGGTTCGCCGTCGGCCCGGCCGCCGTAGAGGGTCTGGGCGACCTTGCTGGTGGGGTGGAGGGGGTTGGTCACCGCAGTGGGGTGGGAGAACTCCGGCTTGTCCAGGTCCACCCGGTCGCCGGTCGGGGCGAGGGGGAGGCATCTGCCGTCCGCCTCGGATTTCACACAGGCCGGGCCCGCGGGCAGCCTGCCGGAATCGGTGCCCGAATCGCCGCAGGCACCGGTGACGACCGCGGCGGCCACACCGATAGCCAGCAGTACGGGGCGGGTTATTCCGTGGCGCAGCATGACGTCCCCCTGCACCAGATCGATGAAGGATGGTCGGTTCTCGGCGGTCAGTCGTCGCCTTCGTCTTCCGGGCCGTGGTCGGGCTGGCTGCCGACGACCTTGAAGCCCTCGTCGAGGTGGACGTCGACCCGGCTGCCGTCGGGGAGGGTCACCTCGACTTCGTAGAAGGCGTCCTCGTCGCCGACCTCGGAGTCGGTGACCCGGCCGCCGCCGGTGTGGTCGAGTGCCGCGGCGCTCGCCTTCTCCAGGGCGCGCCCGGTGATCGGCGGCTCGGAGTCGTCCCCGCCGCTGCTCGCCAGGCCGATTCCCGTTCCGCCGCCGATCAGGGCGGCGGTGGCCACCGCGCCGACGATCCACTTCTTCTTGCGGTTCATCACGGGGCTCCTCTCCTGCTCACCCCATTCCTGTGCACCCCCATCGTGCGCCGCGCGTGCTGAACAGAGGCTGAACTCACGCGCCCTCTGCGGAGGGGAGGACCACCTCGATGCGCGCCCCGCCCAGCCCGCTGTCGGCGATCGCGACCGTGCCGCCGTGCGCGCGGACGAGTTCGGCGACGATCGCGAGGCCGAGACCGGTCCCTCCGTGGTCGCGGGCCCGGGCGTCGTCGAGTCGTACGAACCGCTCGAAGACCCGCTCACGCTCGGCCTCCGGGATGCCGTCACCGTCGTCCTCGACGGTGAGGACCACGCTCCCGGCCCGTTCGGAGAGGGTGAAGGCCACCTGCCGGCGGGCGTATCGGGCGGCGTTGTCCGCGAGATTGCGCAGCATGCGCCGCAGCCCCGCAGACCGGCCGAGGCTCAACGAGCTACCCGTCCTACGCACCGGACCTGAACCCGTAGGAGGGCATCTGGTCGCTGGTCAAACGCGACATCGGCAACCTCGCCGCAGCGGACGCACGACCGAGCCGTTTCAGTAGCGACATCCCCCTCGTTTGCCGACACTCCGGCTGTCAGCGGGGCAGAGGGGTCAAGGCCTGTCCCTGCATCTCTCCTGTGACAACCTGCATGTAGGCGTGGGCGACGTCGCTCAACGGCGTGCCTCCCCCGTTGTCCATACCGAGCTTTTCGAGTATCTCCTTCACCCACCCTGGGCTGATGGCGTTCACTCTTAGCCCGCGGGGCATCTCGATGGCCGCAGCTTGGACGAATGCCTCCAGCCCCGCATTGACGAGAGCGCCGAACGAGCCGCCTGGCGTGGGCTCCTGAAAGGTGCCGCTGGTGAGTGTGATGGAGCCGCCGTCCCGCACGTGGTTCAGAGCCCGGCGCAGCAGTGCCACCTGCCCCAGCAGCTTGCCTTGCAGTCCGAGAGTGAACTCGTCGTCGGAAGGGGAAGTGAGCGGCGTCAGCTGACCGCTGGCCGCGCAGCAGATGACCGCGTCCACCTTGCCGACGGTGTCGAAGAGGGCGTCGATGGAGGCCGGTATTTCCAGGTCGACCCGTGTGCTGCCGTTGCGTGAAGCCCGTATCACCTCATGCTCGGTCTCCAACGCGGCTGCGACTGCACGGCCGATGGTGCCAGTTGCCCCGATCACAATGATCTTCACACTGATTCCTTCCGTTATCGGGCGAGGCGGGTTGGAAGGGGCGCCAGCGGGAAGTTGGCCCACACGCCCAGCCTCGGTGGATGTCGACGACGTACTCACCGTTGCTGCCGAGAAACACGGGTTCGGCCTGGAAGCCCGCCTTACCGAGCTGGTCGAAGAAGCCGACCACCTCGTCGAGCCCGCGCTTGGTGCCCGACAGCGGGATGGGTTCCGTACCGGGCTGCCCGGTCGCGTGATCAACGATCCCGCCAGCCCGCCGTAGTCGTCCAATGCCTGCTTCCATAACCTGGCGGCATGGATATCGACACCCGTCTGCTGCGGTACTTCGCCGCAGTGGTCGAGGAAGGCAACCTCACGCGGGCCGCTGAACGGCTCTACATCTCACAGCCCGCGCTGACGAAGCAGATACGGCAGCTGGAAGCCCAGCTGGGAGTGGGCCTCTTCGTCCGTTCCCGCGCCGGGATGGCCCCCACCGAGGCCGGTGAGGCTCTGGCCGCCCACGCCGGCGCCGTGCTGACCGCTTGGGAGCGCGCGCTGCGCGTCACCCGGGCCGCCACGACCCGGGCCGCACGCACGCTACGGGTCGGCTTCGTCGCCAGCGCCGCCAATGAGCACACACAACTGATCACCGCCGACTTCGCCCGGCGCCGACCCGGCTGGCGGGTCCAGATGCGGCAGACCGAATGGACCGACCCCACCGCCGGGCTGGCCACCGGCGAGGTCGACGTGGCGCTGCTACGCCTGCCCGTGCCCGCGCAGAGCGACTTCAACGTCGAGGTGCTGCTGACCGAGCCACGCTGGATCGCCCTGCCTGCGGGGCATCGTCTCGCGGCGGAGGACCGCATCCGGTTCCAGGATCTGTACGACGAGCCGTTCGTGGCGACTCCCGCCGAGTCGGGGGAGTGGCGCGACTACTGGCTCGCGACCGATGAGCGCGAGGGCCACCCGGTGCGTATCGGCGCGGTCGCGCATCACCCCGATGAATGGCTCAACGCGATCGCCCACGGCCAGGGCATCAGCCTCACCCCCGAAGCGACCGCCCGCTTCTACCAGCGCCCAGATGTCGTCTACCGGCCCGTGACGGGCGTCAGTCCCAGCCAGATCGGTGTCGCCTGGCCCCGCACCCAACTGGTTGACGACGCCGTCGACGCCTTCATCCTCAGCTGCCGTGCCGTATGCCACGACGGCCGCCTCGCAGACACCGGCCTGACCATGGACAGCTGACGCAACCAAGCCGACATCACGCATTCACGTTCAGCAGTGGTCCGGCCTGTTGGTGGCGTCGGTGTCGGCGAAGTCCCAGACCGCGGGAAGGAGTTGCCCGGGGGTTTCGAGCTGGGGCACGTGCCCGGTGTGGTGAAGGAGCTCGAATCGGGCCTTTGGGATGGCTGCCGCGCAGGCGCGTCCGTACTCAGCGCGGAAGCCCTCTTCTGCCTCACGGACCCTGCGCGGGCTCGGCCCTGACGAGGCCCTCGCCAGCGCCGTGCGCACCGCGACCACACTGACCGATGCCGTGGTGCGCGCGGCCGCCGAGCGCTGAGGCGCAGCCGGCGACCTACTCGCCGACCGCTCCGTCGATCGCTTCGCGCGGCAGGTCGGCGTGGCCGTTGTCACGCGCGTACTCCTCGATCATGTGCTTCAGGACGTAGCGCAGCGAGGTGGCTTCACCCCGAAACTCCACCGTGTCGTCGGGGGACTCGAAGGCGTCCGAGACAGTGCGGGAGCCCTCACATGCCTCACGCCAGAGTGTGAACGCCTCGTCGACGTCGGCGTCATCCACGTGGAACTCGCCGAAGGTGCCATCGACCGCGGGCCACAGGGCCGCGCCCTGCTCTCCGCTCAGTCCCATGCGGAACCAACTGCGTTCGACCTCGGCCGCATGCCGGACGAGGCCGAGCAGGGACAGGCCCGAGGTCGGAACGGCCTCTGCTTCAGCTGCTCATCGGTCAACCCCTCGGCACTTCATGGCCAACGTGGCGCGCTGATAGTCGAGGAACGAGGCCAGCGACGCACGCTCGCCGGCGGTGTGACGACCGCGCGGTGCTTGCAGCGATCAGCTTCGACGCCACCACGGGCTGCACCTTGCGGCAGCTTCCACCGATCCTTTGCGCCTCGTGGCAGACCCTGGCACGCAGGCTGCCGCTGGTATGGGCGGGATGGGCGGGATGGGTCGGCGGTCAGACGTCTGGGCGGGTGCCGCGTGCGGCGCCCGCCGATGCGGCCACCACGCACAGCACCGCGATCCACTGCGACCAGTGCAGCGACTCCTGAAGCACGATGAGGCCGATGAGGGCCGCCATCGCTGGTTCGAGGCTCATCAGGATGCCGAACACGCGCGGTGGGATTTTGCGTAGTGCTTCCAGATCCAGCGAGTACGGGATCACCGACGACAACAGTGCTACGCCGAGCCCCGCAACCAGGACCCACGGCTGAACCAGCGCCGTTCCGCTGTCGGCCACGCCGAATGGCACAGCCACCAGTGCCGCGACGGCCATTCCCAGAGCCAGACCGTTGCCTTCCGTGGTGTGGCGGCCCAGCGCCGCGCCGACCAGGATGTACAGGCCCCAGCACGTTCCTGCGGCGAGGGCGAACAGAAGGCCGACAAGGTTGAGGTCGCCCCGTCCCCCCATCAGCAGGACCACACCGCCTGCCGCGAGCACGGCCCAGAAAGCGTCCAGCCATCGTCTCGATCCGGCCAGGGCCACCCCCAGCGGCCCAAGGAACTCGATGGTTACCGCGATCCCCAGCGGGATCCGGGCCAGCGCCAGGTAGAAGCACAGGTTCATCAAGCCGAGAGTCACGCCGTAGCTGAGCACTACTGTCCACGTGCGACGATTCATGCGTAGTGACGGCCGCCACAACAGCATCAGCACCGCCGCCGCGAAGAACAGCCGCAACGCGACTGTCCCGGAGCTGCCCACTGTGCTGAACAGGTGCTTGGCCAATGCCGAGCCCACCTGAACGCTGACGATGCCGAGCAGTACCAGCGCCGGTGGCGGGATCGCGCCGAAGGTACGTCCGGCCACCGCGGTCAAGGAGGAGCGGGGGGACAGGCCGCGTTCAGTCCTGTTGACGTTCATGGTGGCCACGCGTGGATTCTCGACGATCGGGCGCCGCGCGGCACGTGATTTTTCTCGGATTCCGGGACGCGACCTACCCCATCTGCGCGCTTGGCTGCGACGCCGGTAGATCGTGCCGCGGATCGCCCGCCTGCGGCGTGGAAACCTCCAGCCAACTCGGCCGGCACCGCTGGCTCGTGGAACGGACGATGTCCTGGCTCAACGGATCCGGCACCGACACCGCCGCTACGAACGCAAAGCCGAACACTCCTCGCCTTCCTCGCCTTCGTCGGCATCGCCAGTGCCCCATCTGGTCGGACGGGGTGATGACCGAGATGGCGGCGATGACGGTCTGGTGTCGGTCGAGGGCGGGCGCGGCGACGCCGGTCATGGAGACGTCCCATTGGGGACGTGAGAACACCGCGTACCGGTCGCGGCGGATGGACGCGAGCCGGGACCGCCGCGCCTCGACCGTTCCGATCAGCTCGTCCTCGTCGGTTGGCCCATCGACGGCGAGGAAGTCCTCTTGCACCTGGGTGGGGGCGAACGCCAGCAGGACGAGCCCGGGAGCGGTGGCGTGCAGCGGGATCCGGCCGCGGCATCGACGATGGCGGTGGCCTCGTCCTGGGTGGTGCGCCCGATCGTGCCGAAGTTCATCGCGCCGAGCGCGAGGGAGCTGACCTGCACACCGGTGCGGCCCAAGGCGTGGTACCGCATGACCGTGGTCCTCCATTGCGGATGAAGCGTGGTGGCGATGCGCGGCTTGGTTGCCGGGCCCTGCCCTGGCATCATGAGCGAAACGGAACCTTGTTCCGATAGCGATACGGAACGCTGTCCCCTTTTGGCGAGGTCGGTAGCGGAGGGAGTGGCACGGTGAACGGCAGCGACGAGGGCGCGGGGCACGCAGCCCCGTCCAAGCGGAAGGACGCCCGGCGTAACAAGGAGACGCTGCTCGACGCCGCCGCCGCGGTCTTCGTGACGTCAGGCGTGGAAGCGCCGGTACGCGACATCGCGGCAAAGGCCGGCGTCGGGCTGGGTACGATCTACCGCCACTTCCCGACGCGAGCGGAACTCATCATCGCCGTCTACCGGCACCAGATCGACGCCTGCGCCGAGGCCGGTCCAGCCCTGCTGGCGACCAGCGCAACTCCTCACGCCGCACTAGGGCAATGGATCGACCTGTTCGTCGATTTCTTGGTCACCAAGCACGGACTCGCCGCCGTGCTGCGGTCCGACGACGCCGGCTTTGACACGCTGCACGCCTACTTCCTCGACCGGCTCGTGCCCGTGTGTGCCCAGCTGCTCGAAGCCGCGGCCAGTTCTGGCGAGACTCGATCCGACATGGATGCCTACGAACTCATGCGCGGCGTCGGGAACCTCTGCATCGGCGCGGACAGCGATCCCCGCTACGACGCACGTCGACTGGTCGAACTCCTCATCGCAGGACTGCGCCGACCGCACTAGCTCTTCTTGATCACGGAGGTGTCGTTCTCGCGGTAGACCGCCCGGGTCGTGCCGTCTCGATGTGGATACTGGCTGGCATGCGCATCGACTTCGACCCCGAGCAGTGTGACCGCAACGCGTTCTACCGGTTGCTGACCGCCACCGTCGTGCCCCGCCCCATCGCGTGGGTCTCCACCGTCTCGGCGGACGGCGCCGACAACCTCGCCCCTGCGAAGTTCTGACGAGAGCGGTATCGGCTACGGGGACGTTAGCCCAGGTCAGAGGGCGCGGCAACCGTCGAAGTATGGCGCTGCGTACCCGTGCTGACGCACCTGCGATCTGGCGGAGGGTGAGGTTTGCGAGGTCGGCGCGGGGGAGCGCACCCGTACGGGTGCTGGTGTCCGCGTCCTGTCTTGTCTGGTGCTGAAAATCGTTCCTGCTTAGGGTGGAGGTGTTCCTAGGCAGTGGGCCTGCCCCAGCGGGTCCGTTCGGCCCCCAGGAGGACGCCTATGTGTGCGCTCCCCTCGCGGACAGCGGATCGCCGTACGACCCTGCTCGCACTCGCCTCCGCCACGGCTCTGGTGGTGATCGGCGCGGCCTGCTCCAGCTCATCCTCGGATTCGGGTGATGCCTCTTCGCGGATCCGCGTCGTGGCGGCGGAGAACTTCTGGGGCAGCATCGCCGAACAGCTCGGCGGCGACAAGGTGGACACCACCAGCATCATCGACAACCCGGACGCGGACCCGCACGACTACGAGCCGACCGCGGCGGACGCCCGTACGGTCGCGGACGCGCGGTACGTGATCGTCAACGGCGCCGGCTACGACGCCTGGGCGCCCAAGCTGCTGGCGGCCAATCCTGTCGAGGGCCGGACCGTGCTGACCGTGGGCGACCTGGTGGGGGTCGGGGAAGGCGGCAACCCTCACCTCTGGTACTCGCCGGAGTACGTGCACCGGGTGATCGACCGGGTCACGGCGGACTACAAGAAGCTGGCCCCGGACGACGCGGCGTACTTCGACAAGCGCAAGCAGACGTTCGAAGACCGGACGCTGGCCCGCTACAACGAGCTGATCTCCGAGATCGGGAAGACGTACGGGGGCACGCCGATCGGGGCGTCGGAGTCCATCGTTCCGCCGCTCGCCGAGGGGCTGGGGCTGAAGGTGCTCACGCCCGAATCCTTCCTCGACGCCATCAGCGAGGGCGCCGACCCGACGGCCCGGGACAAGGCCGCCGTCGACCGGCAGATCAAGAACAAAGAGATCAAGATCTTCGTCTACAACAGCCAGAACTCCACTCCGGACGTCCAGGCCCAGGTGAAGGCGGCGAAGGCGGCGGGCATCCCGGTGGCCACGGTCACCGAGACCCCGGTCCCGGCGGACGCCTCGTTCCAGGACTGGCAGGTATCCCAACTCCAGGACATCGCCCGAGCCCTTGCCGAGGGGACAGGGAGCGGACGATGAATCCGTCGGCATGGGTCCGCGAGGTGACACGGAACCGGGCGGCCTCCCGGGCCGGGCAGGCCACCGGAAACGCTCCTGAGCCCGTCGCCCTGCGGCCTGCTCCCGCCCTCTCACCAGCGGACGGCCGGCTGGTCTCCCTGCGCGGCGCCGCTGCCCGAATCGGTGACCGCACCTTGTGGTCGGGCGTGGACCTCGACATCGGCGCGGGCGAGTTCGTGGCCGTCCTCGGGCCCAACGGAGTGGGCAAGACGGTCCTGGTGAAGATCCTCCTGGGGCTGCTGCGGCCCGCGGCGGGCGAGGTGCGGGTCCTCGGCGCGAGCGCCGGGCACGCGAACCACCGCATCGGATATCTGCCGCAGCGGCGCGGCTTCGATGTCTCCGTACGGGTCCGGGGCGCGGACATCGTCCGGCTCGGCTTCGACGGTGACCGCTGGGGTACGCCGCTGCCCTGGCCGGCCCGGTTCAGCGCGCGGCGCCGTGCAGTCCGGGCGCGGATCGCCGACGTGATCGAGCTGGTCGGCGCGTCGGCGTACGCGCACCGGCCGATCGGCGCGTGCTCGGGCGGCGAGCAGCAGCGGCTGCTGATCGCGCAGGCGTTGGTCCGCCGCCCGCAGCTGCTGCTGCTGGACGAGCCGCTGGACGGGCTGGACCTGCCCAGCCAGGCGTCGGCCGCCGCGCTGATCAGCCGTATCTGCCGGGAGGAGGGCGTGGGCGTGGTGATGGTCGCCCACGACGTGAACCCGATCCTGCCCTATCTGGACCGGGTGGTGTACATCGCCGAGGGCGGCGCGGCCGCCGGACGACCCGAGGAAGTGATCACCACCGAGACGCTCTCGCGGCTGTACGGCACGCGGGTGGAGGTGCTGCGCACACACGACGGCCGACTGGTGGTCGTCGGCCAGCCGGAGGCGCCCGCGATCCACGCCGCCCGGCACCCGACCGGCCCGGCCGACCCGCCCGCGGGCCCGCCGGCGGGAGGCTCCGGTGGTCCGGGCTGAGGCTGGTCCGGTCCGGGCTGACGCCGAGCCGGCCTGGTCGTGGAATCCGATCACCGACCTGCAGGAGATCTGGTCCTACCCGTTCATGGTCAACGCGTTCCGGGCGGGAACGGTCGTCGCCGTCCTGGCTGCCGCCATCGGCTGGTTCATGGTGCTGCGCCGGCAGAGCTTCGCCGGTCACACCCTCGCCGTGGTGGGGTTCCCGGGCGCCGCCGGCGCCACCCTGCTCGGCGTCAGCGCGGTCTACGGCTACTTCGCCTTCTGCCTGGCCGCCGCCCTGGTCATCGCGGCCGTGCCCAGGGCGGGCCAGGGCGGGAGGGCGGAGGAGTCGGCGCTGATCGGGACGGTGCAGGCGTTCCTGCTCGGCTGTGGATTCCTCTTCATCGCGCTGTACCGGGGCTCGCTCAGCGGGACCAACGAGCTGCTGTTCGGCCGCTTCCTCGGCATCACCCAGGGGCAGGTGCTTCTCCTGACCGCGGTGGCGGTGGCGGTGCTCGCCGCGCTGGCGATCGTCGGGCGCCCGCTGTTGTTCGCGTCCGTGGATCCGGACGTCGCCGCCGCGCGAGGGGTGCCGGTGCGGGCCCTGTCCGTGGTCTTCCTGGTCCTCCTGGGAGCGGCTGTCGCCGAGGCGAGCCAGATCACCGGCACGCTGCTGGTCTTCGCGCTCCTGGTGATGCCACCGGCCACCGCACATGAGCTCACCGCCAGACCGGGCCGCGGTCTGGCTCTGGCCGTGGCCATCGGCCTCACCGTGACCTGGCTGAGCCTGACGGTCGCCTACTACTCGCCGTACCCCATCGGCTTCTGGGTGACGAGCTTCGCCTTCGGCGCCTACGTGCTGGTCCGGTGCGGTCGGGCTGTACGAAGGCGCACTCACCGGCCTCTGGGCGCCGGCCGACCGCACCCGGCTCACCCTGCGGGGGAGGCCCGGTGAACGCGGCGACCGCCCCGGAGCTGGCCGGTGCGCTGGACCAGCCGTTCTTCCAGCACGCCGTGCTGGCGGGGACGGCCATCGCGGCCGCCTGCGGGCTGGTCGGCTACTTCCTCGTCCTGCGCGCCCAGGTCTTCACCAGCGACGCCCTCAGTCATGTGGCCTTCACCGGGGCGGTGGCGGCGCTCGCGTTCGGTTACGACCCGCGGCTCGGCCTGTTCACGGCCACCATCGCCGTCGCGCTGCTGCTGGGCGCGCTGGGCCACCGCGGCAGGACCGACGACGTCGCCATCGGCAGCGTCTTCTCCTGGATCCTCGGCCTCGGCGTCTTCTTCCTCGCGCTCTACACCACCTCGCGCAGCACGGCCGACAGCCGCGCCGGGGTCAGCGTCCTGTTCGGGTCGATCTTCGGGCTCTCCGCCGCCCGGGCCCAGCTGGCGGCGTTGATCGCGGCCGGGATCTGCCTGGCGATGCTGTTGCTCTCCCGACCGCTGCTCTTCGCCTCCCTCGACGAGGCCGTGGCCGCCGCCCGGGGGGTACCGGTCCGGGCGCTGGGGTTCGGGTTCCTCGCGCTGGTGGGCGCCTGCGCGGCGGAGGCCACCCAGGCGGTCGGGGCCCTGCTGCTGCTCGGCCTGCTCGCAGCCCCCGCCGGTGCGGCGATGCGCCTGACCCACCGGCCGTACCGTGCGCTCGCCCTGTCCGCCGGCCTGGCCGTGGCCGAGATGTGGTCGGGACTCGCACTCAGCTACGCGATTCCCAAGCTCCCGCCCAGCTCAGCCGTCATCGCCGTGGCCACTGCCGTCTACGCCGCGACCTTCCTGGTCCCCATAAGCCGCAAAAGGGAGAGAATTGACTTAGCTGCGTAGGCCGCCGCACGTCGTTCGATGAGGGAGGTCCCATGCATCCCGTCGCTGTCGCCGGTGCCGCTGCCGGCCGTCTCGCGCACTACGTCGTCTCCGGCGTTGTCGGTGGAGCTGTGCTGCGCGGAGCGGCGAAAGCCGCACCGAGAGCCAAACCCGCGGCGCGCAAGGCCCTGGTAGGGAGCCTCGCGAGCGGGATCGTCGCCGGGCGGTGGCTCGGCTCCGCCGCCGAGGAAGCCCGGTTGAAGGCCGGGGACATGCTCGCCGAGGCCCGTTCCTCACTCGGCGAGGAAGCACCGCCACCCTCCGCGGTCGACATCGAGGGCCACGAGCACGACCACGAGCACTGAGCGATCATGACTGCCGTCGTCGTGCGCTCGGTGGCCGCCGGGCGGGTCCGGCTGATCGTGCCGTGGTTGCGGGAGCGGCCCGGATGCGCGGGGCTGGTCGACGACCGACTGCTCGGCGTGCGGGGCTTCCGGGCCCTGCGCATCTTCCCCCGGACCGGCAGCGTCATCATCTGGGTGGCCCCGGGCCATCTGAACGTTCCGCAACTGGTGGCGGCGTTGGAGGAGGCCCCGCCGGCCTCCGCCCCGGTCAAGGCGACCCGTTCGACACCTGACTCCTCCACCGGCGAGGTCGCACGGCTGGTCGTCGGAGGAGCCGTACTGGCCCTCGTGGCCGTCCGCCGCCTGCTGGGCCGCCCGCGCGTGACCGCCGGCTCCACCGGCTTCCTCGGCGCGGTCACCGTCTTCACCGGCCTGCCGTTCTTCCGCGGCGCGCTGCGGACCCTCCGCGGCCGCCGACACGCGGGCACCGACACCCTCGTCACCGCCGCCACGGTCATCTCGCTCGTGCTGCGGGAGAACGTGGTCGCGCTGACGGTGCTGTGGTTGCTCAACATCGGCGAGTTCCTGCAGACGCTGACCCTGCGCCGGACCCGCCGCGCCATCGAGGAGCTGCTGAGCATCGGAGAGGAGCGGGTCTGGCTGGTACGGGAGGGCGTCGAGGTCGAGGTGGCGCTGGAAGACGTCGCGCGGGACGACGTCGTCGCCGTCTACGAGCACCACAAGATCCCGGTGGACGGGGTCGCGGTCTCCGGCGAGGCGCTGGTGGACCAGGCGGCGATCACCGGTGAGGCGCTGCCGGTGTACGCCCGCACCGGCACCCATGTCTACGCCGGCACCATCGTCACCTCCGGCTCGCTGACCGTACGCGCCACCTCCGTCGGCCGGGACACCACCGTCGGCCGGATCATCAGCCGGGTCGAGGAAGCCCAGGCCGACCGCGCGCCGATCCAGACCGTTGCCACGCGCTTCACCCGCCGCTTCGTGCCCGTCTCCTTCGCCCTCGCGGCCGCCACGTACGTGCTGACCCGCGACGCCCGGCGCGCCATGACCATGCTGCTCATCGCCTGCCCGTGCGCCGCCGGCCTGGCCACCCCCACCGCCATCAGCGCCGCCATCGGCAACGGCGCCCGCCGCGGCACCCTCATCAAGGGCGGCACCCACCTGGAGGGCGTCGGCCGGGTCACCGCGGTCGTCTTCGACAAGACCGGCACCCTCACCTTCGGCCGCCCACTGGTCACCAGCGTCGTCGCCCTGCACCCGGACTACACCGCCGACCACGTCCTCAGCCTGGCCGCCTCCGGCGAACTCCACGCCCGCCACCCGCTGGCCCAAGCCATCGTCGCCCACACCGCCAAGCAGCACCTGCACGTCCCCATCCATCAAGCGTGCGAAGTGGTCCTCGGCATGGGCATGCGCGCCGAACTCGACGGCACCCGGCTCCTCGTGGGCAGCCCGGCCCTGCTGCGCCGGCACGGGCTGCGGCTGAGCGACGTCGCCCAGGAGTGGACCGAGCAGCTGCGCGGACGTGGCGAGACGGTCATCTGCCTGGCCCACGACGACGACCTGATCGGGATGCTCGGCGTCTCCGACGCCGTACGGGCCGGAGCCGACACCGTCATCCGCCAGCTCGAGGAACTCGGTGTCGCCCGCCTGATCCTGCTCACCGGCGACGCGCCGGAGACCGCGCAGGTCGTCGCCGACGCGCTGGGCATCACCGAGGTCCACAGCCACGCCCTGCCCGAGGCCAAGCTCCAACTGATCCGGGACCTGCGGGCCGAGGGGCACATCGTGGCGATGGTCGGCGACGGCACCAACGACGCCCCGGCGCTCGCCCTGGCCGACGTCGGGATCACCATGGGCGAGCACTCCTCCCATGTGGCACTGGAGACCGCCGACATCGCCCTCGCGGGCAACGACCTGCGCCAAGTCCCCGCCGTGGTCGAGCTCAGCCGCCACACGCTCCGCGTCGTCCGGCAGAACTACGGGCTGGCCATCGGCGTGAACATGCTCGGCCTGGCCGCCGGCGCCGGTGGCTCCATCAGCCCCGTCCTCGCCGCCCTGTTGCACAACACCAGCAGCATCGCCGTCGTCGGCAACTCGGCCCGCCTGGTCAACCACACCCCCCACCTCCCCGGCGACGCCGGGCGCGTCCGGCACGCAGCGCCCCTGGAGGATCGCCGCGTGCAATGAGCCGGGGCCTTCGCCGGGTGGCCTGGCCGATCGTGTCAGCCGACCGACGCGGTGACGTAGCTCGCGCAGATACAGCCCGCCCTTGAAGGGTCCATCTCTGGTCCGCCCAGCCGTGCGCTACCGGCCCCTTGGCCAGCTCTTCCTCCAGCACTGCGACCAAGGTCTCGCTCAGCTTCGGACGGGACGCCGGCCCCTTCGAGCGAAGACCGCGTTCTCCCGAGTCTTCCCATGCCCGGCGCCACCGTTGAACCGACCGCACGTTGACCCGTAACTCCCGTGCGATCGAGGCATTGCCCTGACCGTCAGTGAACATGATGGCCGCTTGCATCCGGAGCAGCTTTCCCGGGTCGTCCGACGGGTCCTCGGCGGGGCAGGCGAGGAGTTGGGCGAGGAAGGCGTCCATGCCTTCGTTGATGGCCTGCTCGGTTGCCTTCGCCACGATGTACGTGCCAGCGCAGCCCCCGTGGGCTGACGGCGGGCAGCGGTAGCCGGGCACCTTCTTACCGTTCTTCCTCCCGAACTGGGCGCCGACCAGGCCCCTCTGGACCTGCGACCAGACCTTCGGGCTGACGATGGGATCCCAGCAGCCCAGCAGGGGGTGGGCCGTCGTCGTCGAAGAGGACCAGAGACCAGCCGTCCCACTCCTTCGACGCGTCCACGCGGTGCTTGCCGGAGTAGGAGACCATGCCCGCGTAGCGTGGGTTGCGGAGCATCTTGTTGATCATGGTCGAGGACCACAGCCTCGCCGCCGGTGGGCACACGCCGTCGTCGCCGACCAGATCACTCTGTCACGGGCAGGCACTCGGCGAGCAGGTCGACGACGTCGCGCCAGGCTCGCTGCGCGTGCCGTGGGTGGTGGCCGACGCCGGGGAGCACGGTCTGGTCGACCGGCGGGTGGTGGAAGGCGTGCAAGGCGCCGCCGTAGACCACGAGGCGCCAGTCGACGCCCGCGGCCTGCATCTCGGCGGTGAACGCGTCCCGTTGCGCGGGCGGCATGATCGGGTCTTCCGACCCGACCCCGGCCCACACCGGGCAGCGAATGCGCGCCGCCTCGCCCGGTCGGCCCGTGGTCAGTGCGTCGACTGTCCCGATCGCGCGCAGGTTGACGCCGTCGCGCCCGAGTTCCAGCACGATGGCACCCCCCGTGCCATAGCCGACGGCGGCGATCCGGTCGGGGTCGGTCCGCGGTTCGGCGCACAACACCTCGAGCGCCGCGCTTGCCGGTGGGGATGGTCAGGTCGGGCTGGATCGGTTCGACGGACTCACCGCCTGCGCGGCGCCGGAGCACGGTGTGCAGCATGTCGTCGGTGATGACCGGCGGCCGGCCGCCGTGCTTGCCCTTGCGGGCCGCGGTGTCGGAGCCCTTCGAGGGTCGACTCGCGGATGTTCTCCCGCTCGGTCTCGGCCATCGCGGCGAAGAACGCGAACAGCAGCTTGCCCGGCCCGGTGGGGTCGTAAAATGCCGGGCAGGGGCCCGGCAAGCATCTCCAGCACCAGGCCGCCGTGCGCGGTCAGATGGTCGGCGACGTGGTCAACTCCGCCGCGTCCCTCCCCAGCCGCTTCATCTCGAACGCCGTGCAAATCACTCGGCAGTGCGGGGCGTGGGCCTTGGTCTCCCGCGCGGTCCGAAGGGCTTCCTCGAAGGCGGGGCGGGCCCGTACTCGCGTGCTGATTTTCTCACTGAAGATCTTGTCCCTCGGGATGCCATGCCTGCTGAGCACGTCCAGGTGCGAGTCGAGTTCCTGGCCGAGGGTGGAGCACCTCGCGTAGCCGATGCGGATGTCCGCGCTTGGCAGGTCAGGGCCGACCGCACGGGTCGGCTCGGTTCGCCGCAGCGAGCATCGCGACCGCCTGGTCGCCAGACGCGCCCCGCGCTCTCCGCGTCGGCGTCTCGATGGCCGCCGGTGCCCCGCGGACGGGCGCCGGATGCGTCGGGGAAACGGCTCGTTCCTAAGCGACCGTGAGCACGATCTTGCCCTGGATGTGCCCTCGGGCGGCGCGTTCGTGCGCGGCTCGGGCATCCGCGAGCGCAAACGTGCTGTCGATCGCGACGCGGACCGTGCCCGCGTCGAGCAGGCGCCCCAGTTCGGCAAGCTGTGCGCCGTTCGAGCGGACCTGGGCGCTTGAGACCGTGACGCCCAGCTTCGCGGTCTCTTCTTCGTCGAAGTCCCCGGGGAGTACGGGGAACTGGGCGCCGCCGCGCTTGAGCGTGCGCAGGAAGCGTTTGCTGTCGGGGCCGCCGACGGTGTCGAGAACGAGGTCGAGGTCGTGCACGAGTTCCTCGGGACGACTCTTGGTGTAGTCGATGAACTGGTCGGCGCCGAGCTTGCTCAGGAACGATTCATGCGCGCTCGACGCCGCCGCGATGACACGTGCACCCTTCCACTTCGCCAGCTGTAGCGCGAAGTGCCCCACGCCGCCCGCGGCGCCGTTGATGAGCACCGTCGTGTCGGCGTCGAGTGCCGTCGGGCGATGCCGTGCCTCCTGGAAGGGCGACGGGTGATGGTGTCCGAGCTCGATCAGGAACTGCCACGCCGTCAGCCCGGCCATGGGCGCCCCGGCGGCGTGCACGTGGTCGATGCCGGCCGGCTTGAGTGCGAGGTCCGACGCGGGCGCGGCCACGTACTCGGCATATGCGCTGCCGTCGAAGCTGGGAAAACGCAGAAGACCGAAGACTTCATCACCTACGGCGAGGCCGTCCACGTCCGCGGCGACGGCCTCGACGACGCCCGACACGTCCGTCCCTGGAATCACCGGCAGGCTGACCGTCGATTCCGTCTCCCCGGGCATCGTGGTCAGCCCGGCGCGCAGGTACCAGTCGGGGGGATTGATGCCGGCCGCGTGCACGCGAACGAGCACCTCGCCCGGCCCCGGCTCGGGAATCGGCACCTCGTCGTAACGCAGAACGTCAGGGCCGCCGTGCTCATGGAGCCGGACCGCCCTCATCGTGTGTCTCGGCATCGTTTTCTCCTGTCCGCGCTGAGGGATAGGGTTATTCGGATCAGCGATCCACATAAGTGGACCACTGATCCGAATATATGGACCACTGATCCGGATAGTCAAGAGGGACAGATGCGGGCCGACGCCAGGAAGAACCGCGACCACCTGCTCGCAGTAGCGGGCACCGCCATCACCGAGCAAGGCGTCGACGTGTCACTGCGCGACATCGCGCGGAGGGCCGATGTCGGGCTCGCGACGCTGCTGCGTCACTTCCCGACGCGCGAGGCGCTGCTCGATGCCCTGCTCCGCACGAGGTTCGACGAACTGACGGCAAAGGCAGGCGAGCTCGAGACGTCGAGCTCGCCCGAAGACGCTCTCGTTTCGTGGCTACGCGACTGCGTCGCGTGGACAACCGAGTATCGGGGCGTGACCGTGCTGATGGCAGCCGCCATCGAGGACACCGAATCCGCACTCCACGCTTCGTGCGTCACCCTGCGCGCAGCCGGTGCGCGGCTCCTCACCCGTGCCCAGGCCGCGGGCATGGCGCGGAGCGATATCGATGGCGCCGATTTGTTTGCGCTGGTGGCCATGCTCGCTTGGCTCGGCGATCAACCCTCGCTCGCGCCACGCGCCGATCGCCTCTTCGATGTTGTCGCGAGCGCGATTCTGACGAGCGCGGGGAGCAGCCGTGCCAAGGGGGAACGCCGCCCTCAGACCCGTAGCTGACATGGCCACACGCTGACCAGCGGACTCGGCCGCGCGCTCGGCAAGGAGCGGTTCGACGCCGAGTTCGCCAAGGCGGTCAAGGGCACCGGCGTCGAGCCGCGCCCGACGGCTGGACACTGCACCGGATCCGCCACAGCACCCTGACACACGACGCCGAGGGCGGTACCACCACCCCGATGCTGGTGGCCCGCTCCCGCCACGTCTCCGTCCGCTCCCTGGAGCGGTACGCACGTCCCAGCGTCGACGCGGTCGCCCGGCACGTCGCCGAACGCGACCCCGCCGCCAGACGGATGCGCTGACACCTCAAGATCAACAATTGGCGGCTTCTGGGCTCACCTCGGCGACACCCCAGAAAGGGAAGGCGTCCCGCCGCGGAGCTGGTACGTCCACGACGCCAGCGTATGGGCGCCTGGCCAACTCCTGTTGCGGGTTGGACGCAAACCGGCGCGCTGGCCAGCCGTGAAACTCAGATCATGCGTCGTAGCGCGGTCTCAACGGCATCGATCAGCGGATCACCTTCGGATCGTGGGTGCCGTGCGAGGCCGAGCTCGACGTCCGGCAGGGTGGGCAGGGCGTCCGCGTCGTGGCAGGCCATGGCCGGTTCAAGGTTCGTGGGCATGAGCGCCGCGACGCCGAGCCCTGCCCGTACCGCGGCGAGCACACCGACCAGGCTGTTGCTTTCGAACGCCACCCGCCAGGGCCGATCGGCACGTTCCAGGGTTTCCAGCACCGACGTACGCCAGGAGCACGTGTTCGAGAACAGCACCACCGGCAGCGGATCGGCAGCCACGTCCACACCCTGGCCGATCGCCCAGACCAGCGGGCGGCGTACCGTCCAGCGCGGCGGCCCGGGAACGGCCGGCACCTCGTTGAGCACGAGTTGGACGCGGCCCGTGTCGTAGGCCTCGCACATCGCGGCGTTGGACATGCTGAGCACCTCCAGGGTTGCGCCGGGGTGCAGCCGGGCGAGGTCGGCGAGGGCCTGCGGAAGCTGGGACGCGGCCAGGTCTTCGAGCAACCCGACGCCGCAGCGGCCGGTGAGCGTGCGCCCGGTTTCGGTGAGTGCCTGCGCGGAGAGCGAGAGAATGCGTTCGGCGTACGGCAGGAGCTCCTCGCCCGCCCGGGTCAGCGAGACACCGGACGGTGATCGGTGAAGCAGTGGACGGCCGATGGCCCTCTCGAGCTTGCGCACCTGCTGGCTGAGCGCGGGCTGGGTTGTGGAGGCGGGCGACGCCGCTCATGGCGTCCTGGACACCGTCGCCCTTGAGGCGGCAGTCGCGCAGGATCTTCCAGGTCTTCATGCCGGCGAAGGCGTGCTCAACCCGAGCGCGGACCTGCTTGTGGGACTTGTTGTGCGCCTGCTTCCATTCGGGGAGTTCTTCGCCTTTGCGGTGCCGATGGGGCATCAGAGGCCGGTGCCCGGGTAGCCGCCGTCGGCGATCGTCATGGTGTTGCCGACGGCGGCCTTGGCCCCGGATTCCACGCATGCCTTGCAGTCATTGCGGTTGCCGGGCACCGGTCGGCCGAGGCTTGCGCTGCCGCAGGGCCAGTAACGGCCCGAGCTGATCGACGATCCGGTCCGCAGCCGACTTGGACACCCCGAACAGCGGAGCGAGTTGCCGCAGCGTCAGGTTCGTTCGCCAGTACGCGGTGACCAGCAGGACCCGGTCCTGCAGCGGCACTCTCCACGGCCGACCCTTGCGGACCGGGTCCGCACCTTCGCGGCGCAGCGCGGTGACCAGCTTGCCGAACTGCCGCGGGCTCAGCCCGGTGAACGGGGCTATCCAGGACGGCTCGGACGCCGTGATCACACCAGACACAGCAAGATCATCTCAACTGCCGGTCATTCGCGGTGGCCTCTCGCGGCTGGCTTCGTTCGCTTTCAGTAGCAGCGTTCGTCTGATTGCTTGAGCAGTGGTGGCCCGTGAGCCAGGAGTGTGGGTAGAGGAAACGGCTTTGTGCCCTGTGTGATCGGCATGGATGCTGGCTCGCCGGAGGTACTGAAGATGATCAACGTTGTGTTGAAGCTGTCAGCCCGTGATCTGGTGCATGCGGACATGGCGTCGTGCGGGTGGGCAGGGTCTGACCACCACCTGGCCAGCGTCGCCAAGCAGTTGGAACGTGCCCGGATCGGCGAGGTCGACTACCTTGCGGTCTGCCCTGCAACGGACATCCCTGTGGCAAAGGGCGGCGTCGACTACCAGGTCAAGAAGGGTGTCGGCACTTTGTGGCAGCTGGCAGTCCAACCCGCATTGCAGTCGTGCGGGATCGGCACGTTCCTTGTTGAAGCCGCAGAACTGCGGATCAGGAACCGCGGTCTGCGGCAGGCCGAGCTCGGTGTGGAGGAAAGTAACCCCCGGGCACGTGCGCTATACGAAAGGCTGGGTTATGTCGCGTACGGCCGTCAGCCGGACTCGTGGGACGAGCAAGCCCCTGATGGATCGTTGCGCCGCTACGAAACGATGTGCACGTTGATGCGGAAGGAACTCACGTAGGCTCAGTCACCTTCGCGGGATCTGTCAGCGGACGCGTCGTCCCAGGTCATGTAGTCATCAGATCCGGGCGCCGTCCTCCAAGGCTGTCGGCCACGGCGGAGGCTTCTTCCTCAGATCCAGCCAAGCTGTGGTCGCGTGGCGGGCTCATCCGCACCCAGTTCGCCCTGCCCGTGCATGCTGCACTGCGGCACGTGCGTACTCGATGGAACGCAGCCAGACTCTGCGGGACGGCTTGCCCGACGGCGAGAGCGTGCGGACGTGGCGACGTAGCCCGAGCGGTGACGAGATAGCCCACCACCGCCCCCCGACGATCTTTTACGGGACAAGCCTTAGCGTGGCGTGGTGTCGTCGGCCCTGAACGGGCCGCCGTGGCCGGGCACGATCAGGTCCGCGGCGGTCAGCACCCGCAGCCGGGAGGCGCGCAGCACCTCACGGTCGGGGGCTACTGGGTCGTCCGCCGGGCCGTCCGCGTGCCACCACAGGTCACCGGCGAAGGCGACCACGCCCGATTCCGTGCCCGCCAGCAGTGTGATGTCCTCGGCGCTGTGGCCCGGAGTGCGGATCAACCGTAGCGACGGGGTGAGTTCGTAACCCTCCGCATCCCGGTTCCTCCACTGATCGCCGAGGTACTCCACCTTGTGGTCGTGCACCCGGGCCCGTGGGAACAGGCCCACGTTCATGGTGTTGTCCGGGTGGTGGTGGCTGAGCACCACGTCGGTGATGTCGTCGGGGCCGAGCCCCAACTCCTCGAGCGGGGCGAGGATACGGTCGCGGCTCGCCACCATGCCCGGGTCGAAGATCACATGCCGGCCAGCGTCGGATACGTAGGAGACGGTGGCGGCGACTCCGGGGCCGGTGGAGCCGACGTATCCGGTGGTCAGGATCGTGTACACGGCGCTGCGGCCGAGCGGTGCGTCTGTCATGGCCTCAATCCTTCCGGGCAGGCCGATCGTTCACGAGTGGCACAGCTGCCGCTGATCGCAGGATTAGTGCCACACTGCACGTGTGCCTCCCTTCGTGACCGTCGCCGCGTACACCCCGCCCGGAGTCGGCATGCTCGCCGTCGGCATCGTCACCGAGGTCTTCGGCCCGCACGGCCAGACACTGCCCGGCTTCGACTTCGCCCTGTGCACCGACCGGCCCGGGCCGGTCCCCACTGACCTCGGCGTGTCGCTCACCATCACGCACGGCCTGGACCGGCTCGCCTCAGCCGATCTGGTGATCGCCCTGCCGTGGGCCGGCTTCCGCACGCCACCCGCTCCCGCCGTGCTCGATGCGCTGTCGGCCGCACACGAGCGCGGCTCACTGGTCGCGGCCCACTGCGTCGGCGCTTTCGCACTCGCCGCCGCCGGACTGCTCGACGGTCGGCGGGCCACCACCCACTGGCGGTTCGCCGAACTGCTCGCCCGCCGCCACCCCAACGTCACCGTCGAACCCGACGCCCTCTACATCGACGAAGGACGCATCATCACGGGCGCGGGAGCCGCCGCGGGCTTCGATCTCTGCCTGCACCTGCTGAGGCGGGAGTACGGAGCCGCGATGGCCAACGCTGTTGCCCGGGACGTGGTGCTGCCCTCCCACCGCGACGGCGGGCAGGCACAGTACCTGGCCGCCCCCGTCCCCGAAGACTGCCGCGACGAGCGTCTCGCCGAGGTACTCGCGTGGGCCCGCGAAAACCTCCACGAGCCGCTTCCCGTCGCGGAACTGGCCCGGCGTGCCTTGATGAGCAAACGCTCCTTCGCCCGCCGCTTCACCGCCGCGACCGGCACCACCCCCCACGCCTGGCTGCGGAGCCTGCGTCTGAGCAGCGCCGAGGAGCTCCTGGAGACCACGGACCTGCCGGTCGAGGAGATCGCCCACCGCGTCGGATACGCAAGCGCGGCCGTCCTGCGCGAACAGTTCGTGCGCCGCCGGGGAGTGCCGCCCCGCTCCTACCGCCGCTCCTTCACGAACACGCCGTAACGAACAAGCGAGCCAGGCGGGCCAACGCCGCTCCGAGCAAGCCCGCCTCCCACTCCCGCAGGCGCCCAAAGAACCATCCGGGCATCCGCGCCCGGGAGCTGCACCGGGGGCGGGGTGTCCGGCTTGAGGCGCCGGACTCTGCCCGGGTATTGCACGCCGCTGTCACTGCCGGTCGAGAGCGGCAGCGACCTGGTTCAGGATGTGCTGCCAGTGTGTCCGCTGCTGTTCGCGCTCTTCGGCGCTCGCCAGGTGCTCTTGGTGGCGTCGCCTCGGGGACCAACAGCGCCATCCGCGAGCTCGGCGGCGTCTTCGGGGTCGCCGTCCTCGCGGCCGTCTTCACCGGCCCGGCCGTCTACGGAACGCCGGACGCCTTCGTCGACGCCTTCAAGCCCGCCCTGTGGGTCGGCGCGGGCCTGGCGGCGGGCGGCATCGTCTCGGCGCTGCTCGCACCCCCGCGCGAAGTCCAGCCCCCGGAGGCGACGACGCGCCGGACCGCCCTGCCCGCCGACGTCGGACCGACGGGCGCGTAGCCGGGACACCGTGCCGATTCGCGCCGCTGACTCGCATAGAGCCGCCGCACTGGCGGAGATGGTGAGAGTGGGCCGCCGTCCCGTGCAGGCCGTGCAGGGAGACCGCCGACAGGGGAGAGGTCATCAGGCGGGCTGACCCGCGAGAGTGACGGAACCAATGCCGAATTCGCCGGCCAGGCGGGAGTGACCACGACCTTCAGGTCATCCGGTTTCGCCTCTGACGCACGTAAGCTGCCCGCACTGATTATCCGTCATGAAAGGACTGGTCGTGGCCTCTCGTCTCAACCCGTATATCAGCTTCTCCGGTGAAGCGAAGCAAGCCATGGAGTTCTACAAGGAGGTCTTCGGCGGCAATCTGGCCGTCCACACCTATGGCGATTTCGGTTCCGAGGTGCCTCCCGGATACGGCGACAAGATCATGCACAGCATGCTCGAGACCGTCGGTGGATTCACGCTGATGGGGGCCGATAATCCGCCCGGGACGGAGCACAGACCCGGGAACAACATCGCGGTGAGTCTGAGCGGCGACGATGCGGACGAGCTGCGCGGCTATTGGGACAAGCTGTCCGGCGGCGGCGCGGTGTCCGTCCCCCTGGAGAAGCAGATGTGGGGCGACGTGTTCGGCATGTGCACGGACACGTTCGGTATCACATGGATGGTCAACATCAGCGAACAGCGGACCTGATCCGGCGTCGACGCGTCGCGACCCTGTGGGGCGCCGACGTGTGTCCGCGTCCAGGTCCCGCCGGGGCGCATCCGACGGGTCCGTCTCCCGACCCATCGCGCAGGTCTCAGGGCCGCAGACGGGCCGCTCTTGCCCGGAGGTAGCGCTGTTCCGGCAGGCTCAGGGCCTGGGCGGCCGCCGATTCGTAGGCGGCTCGGGCAGCCTCGGTCTCGCCGGTACGTTCCAGGAGGTGGCCGCGGACCGCGTCCAAGCGGTGCCCCTTCAACTCACCCTCCAGCGAGTCAAGTTCGGCCAGCCCGGCGCGCGGGCCGTGGACCATGGCGACGGCGACGGCCCGGTTGAGGCGTTCGACGGGGCCGGGGATCAGGCGTACGAGGATGTCGTACAGGCCCAGGATCTCCCGCCAGTCCGTGGCCTCGGCCGACGGCGCCTCGTCGTGCACAGCGGCGATCGCGGCACGCAGCTGGTAGGGGCCGGGGTGGCCCCGTGGCAGGGCGCGGGTGAGCAGCGCGACGCCCTCCTCGATCGCGGCCTTGTCCCAGCGGTCGCGATCCTGTTCGTCGAGCGGGACGAGGTCGCCGTGAGGGCCGGTGCGCGCGTCGCGGCGGGCGTCGGTGAGCAGCATCAGGGCCAGCAGGCCGGTCACCTCGCAGTCGTCAGGCAGCAGCCGGTGGACCCTGCGGGTCAGCCGGATGGCCTCGCCCGCCAGGTCGCGCCGTTGGAGGGCGGCGCCGGAGGTGGCCGTGTAGCCCTCGTTGAAGATCAGGTAGAGGGTGTGCAGCACGGCCGGGAGTCGCTCCTCCCAGTTCTCCGGATGCCCGAAGCGCACGCCCCGCACCTTGCGCTTGGCCCGGCTGATGCGCTGTGCCATCGTCGCCTCCGGGACCAGGTACGCGCGGGCGATCTCCGCCGTCGTCAGACCGCCGACCGCACGCAGGGTGAGCGCGATCTGCGCGGGCGGGGTCAGGCCGGGATGGCAGCAGAGGAACAGCAGCAAGAGGGTGTCGTCCTCGCGTGGGGCCCGGTCATCACCCGGCGGCGGGGTGGTGAACGTGTCACGCGGGGTGAGCGCCGCTGCCCTCTCCTCGCGCTGACGGCGCGCCTCCTCACTGCGCAGGGCATCCGTCAGCCGCCGCGAGGCGACCTTGATCAGCCAGCCGCGTGGGTTGTCCGGGACGCCGGTCCGCGGCCACTGCCGGGCCGCCGCGAGCAGCGCCTCCTGTACGGCGTCCTCGGCGGCGTCGAAGTGCCCGTACCGCCTGACCAGCGCACCGAGGACCTGCGGCGCGTGCCCGCGCAGCAGGTCCTCGGTTTCGGTGGTCGCTCTCATAGGCACCTCAGCAGATGTCCCCGGCGCCGCCTTCCATGATGGGGCGGATCACCACCGGGTACTCGGGTGCCCCGGCGGGCTGGGGGCACCGGGCGACACGCTCGGCGATCGCCGTGACCCGCTCCAGGCTCGCGCAGTCCAGCACCCAGTAGCCGGCCAGCAACTCCTTGGTCTCGCCGTACGGCCCGTCGGTAATGACGGGATTGCCGTCCGCGTCCAGAGAGACCAGCCGGGTCCGGTCCGGATCGGCCAGTCCCTGGCCGTCGACGAACTCGCCGCTCTCGGAGAGGTCGTCGTTGATCGCGTTCATGTACGCGTACATGGCCTGCAGCTCCTTCTCGCTCCAGGCGGGGGAGTGCTCGGACGCCTTGCCCTGCATGGCGTCGTAGTCCGCGTGCGTACCCTGCACCATGACCAGGTACTTCATCAGTCCGCTCCTTCGGTGTGCGTCGGCTCGGCCGCCCCTCGGTGGGCGGCTCTCACAGGGGACGTCGGAGCCGGGCAGGGATTCTCGACATGGCTTCGGGGCTCGGGGTCATGATTCTTCTTCCGTGGCGGACAGGCCGGGCTACCCCTCGTGCTCGGCGCCCTCCTCGACGTACACCTCGCACTCGACGAGCTGTCCGTGGACGGGACGGGCCTGCTCTCCGCTGCCCATGGCCTCAGGGTAGGCCGGGGCGAGCAGGTCGGAGAGCCGCGATGTCCTCGGCATCGGGGCAGAGCCGGCCCTGCGGACATGGCCCAGCGAGGACCCGGTTCCCACCAGCCGTGGAATGGTCCACGGCCTCACAGCGCACCGCGTCGTGCCCTGCCACGCGAGGCAGTCGCTCGACCGCCTGGCGGCGCTTCTCGGGGTCCCGTCCCGTGACGATCACGTACCCGCCCGCCCTGAGCGGCCAGCCCTCTGCGCGACATGAAAGCCGATGTCGGACGTGGTCACGGTGACGAGGAGACATGTCGGCGTCGGCGTGGAAGCTGCTGGTCCGTGGGTTCACGGCGTGGTCCATATCGGTGACCGGCACGACGACCACCTCAAGAGGCCATTCCGGTAGGCGTACCGCTCTCAGCGAGTGAAACGCCAGCGGGTCTGGCTGAAGCCCTCGCCCCTGCCGAAGCCGAAGGCGGTCCGCGGCGACACCTCGAACACCACGGCACGGCCCGCGTCCCTGGTCTCTTCGGTCGGTGGCGGGGCCGCCGTCGTTGTAGCGAGGCTGAAGGCCCCGTCCCGCACGTCGAAGTGCCAGTCCGGGCCGTACTTCGCCTCCCAGGCCGCCGCCAGCTCGACCAGCCGCTTCTCGTCGGTGATCCGGACCGCCTCGCCCTCGACCACCAGATCGCAGCCCTCGCTGTAGGCGTTGGTGCCGGTGGTAAGGACGACGTGGGGGTTGGCGGCGAGGTTGAGCCCTTTGCGCTCCCGCTCACCGGTGGTGAAGTGGAGCGCCCCGTCCATCCACACCGTCATCAGCGGCGTGACGTGGGGGCGGCCGTCCGGACGGACCGTCGAAAGCCAGAAGATCTCGGCCTTCTCGAGGCGGGAGACGGCCTCGGCCCAGGGCGTGGCGGTGGCGTCGGGGGAGCTGTAGCGCGCGTCCAGGTCGGTCTGCGGTTCCTGCCTGTGCGCTTGTGCCGGCATGGCGGACTCCTCTCGGCCCTCGGTCGTTTCACATGGTCCCCCTCTCATCCTGAATCCGCCCGCCGACCGGACTCATCGGAAACCGGTGCCTGGGGCTGATCTCGGACCCGGACCCGGTCCTTGATCGGGATGGGGATCGGCTGCTGTGCGAGGCCGCACGCCTGGCGGCTCACGCTTTGCGACGCCCCTGCAAGTCGCCCGATTGGTGAGGTCGCCGTGGCACGTGCCTGCTGCCTGCGCCCCTTTGGCTGCTGTTCGCGGCACAGTAGGGCCATGAGCGCAGGCGGCAGCGATGTTCTGGCCCGGGCACGCGTGGCGACCAGGCTTCCAGCCCAGGACCTGGACCGGGCTCGGCGTTTCTACTCCGAGCGGCTCGGTCTGGAGCCCGTGGATGAACGGCCCGGTGGGCTGCTGTACCGGTGTGGAGGCGTGGACTTCGCGCTGTTCCAATCGACGGGGGCCTCGGGCGTACGTGATCCTCGACGGCACGCTGCTGCCGATCGACCGGCTCGCCGCCGACCGGCCCTTCTACAGCGGCAAGCACAAGAAACACGGCATGAACGTCCAGGTCATCGCTGCCCAGCATGGCACGCCCGCCTCGGCGAAAGGGTGCCCTTCCGCGGTAGTTGGGAGAACCTCTCCGCAGGTCAGCGGGCGGTGAAGGCGCGGGTGTCCTCGGCGTCTTCGAGCTGCCGGTCGACACCGGCCTCCAGGCCGAAGCGGTCGGAGGAGATGCGTAGGTAGGCGCCGGGGCGTCGAGGGAGGTAGGCCGAGAGCTGGTCGTAGAGGTTGAGGGTGACCCGACCGCGTCGGGCCTGCGGGGGGGGATCTCGAAGTCGTCCCAGGTGGGGAGTGTCGACATGGGGATGTTGCTCCGGTACTCGATGCCTACCGATACCGGGCACCTTCTGTCGGACATCGGAGTTGGGCCGGGCCGTCGATCCGCTGTGAGGTCGTGCCGTCTCGATGTGGATACTGGCTGGCATGCGCATCGACTTCGACCCCGAGCAGTGTGACCGCAACGCGTTCTACCGGCTGCTGACCGCCACCGTCGTGCCCCGCCCCATCGCGTGGGTCTCCACCGTCTCGGCGGACGGCACCGACAACCTCGCCCCTGCGAAGTTCTGAAGAAAGCGGTATCGGCGGTTAGTGACGTTAGCCGAGGGCGGAGGGCGTGACAACCGTTGAACGTGTGCGTTGGCGCACCAGGGGATGGAGCGAGCAGCGGAAGCCGCCGGGCGAACGCGGTCACCGCGTGGAAGGGAAGCATGTGAATGGTGACGTCCCGTACGGCTGAACTGCGGTGATAGCGGACTGCGACTGGAGTACCAGTCGAGGCCGAGGGCGCGGTGGATATCCGTATCCGAGACTGTCTCGCCCTTGTTCATGACTGAGCTGCATATGGTCAGGTTCGCCTCCATACCGAGCCCTTACCTAAGCGACGAGCGTGTCTTCTGGCCGTCAACGAAGCACTCCATGATGATCTGGTCATGGCTACGACCGCTCCACAGGTAACTGCTGCGTACATTGCCGCGTCAGCTGCTGGTGCCACCGCTGTGGTTGGCCTCCTGGCAACTGTCTGGAATGGGCGCTGGCAGAGATCTGCGGAGATGCTCATGTCGGCGCTGAAGCAGTTCGAGGGCCAGTCACAGCCGCGCAGCGCAGGCATCGCGGCCCTTCGTGTACTCAGTCAGAAACGTGTCCTCAAACTGCCGTGGGGTTCTGTGCCGCTGCCATTGGGTGCCGCGGCTGCCTGGCGGTCGTACCAGGAAACCGTGAGTGAACTGTTCTACCGGCAGCTGCTCTACCTCTTCGCCCATGGACGTAACCGGTGGCAGTCGCACGAGATTGAGAACATCATCGCGATGACCGACTGGCTGCTGTCTGGGAAGTCGCTGGAATTCGACGATGCAGACAAGAAGATGCATCTTTATGGAGCGATGACCCGCTACCTGGACGACTGGCGTATGATCGTCAAGGCGGAGTCGAAGAGATTGGGCTCCAGGCCGGATGCGTCAGAAAAAATTGAAGAGCGGTTGAGGAAAGTTGGCGACGTTTCAGCGGTGAGCCGCTTGGAAGGTAAGATTGCCAAGTGGGAGAAGTCCCTGAAGGAAGCGAAAGTTTCAGGTGCCGGTCAGGAAAACTGACGGGTACCGGTGGCAAGGGTCGCTCGACGTCCTACCGGATGCGGCCGTGGAACTTCGTGTGGCCCAGAGAGTCGATCCGGCCCCGGTGTCGCCCCATCGCATACTCGCTCGCCAGGAAACGGATGCCGAGCATCGCCTCCATATTGGCCTCGATCAGCGTCTGCAACTGCCGCTCCAGCGCCACGGACGAGCCCGGAATCTCCTTCGCCTGCCCGCCACTCACCCGGAACGCCTTCAGATTGCTCATAGGCCTCCCCGACTCCACCTCGATCACTCCGAACGAACAATCGAGCCCAGGAGGCATTTATTCCGGCAGGACCTCGGAGCCGACGAGTATCACGCCCAGCCCTCTATTCCTGCCCGCCCAGCGGCTCTCCGTACGATCGCCGTACACCGCTGTCGGAGTCCGAAGAGGCCCACAGGTGACCGCCTATGTCATAGACACCCAGGAGCAGCATCGCACGCGCACCGAGGGAACCACCTAGCCCAGGCTCTTGCCCTCGTACAGGTGCTTGGGAACACCCCTGCAGGCGCGGGGACCACCCGGGGTGCGGGCCGATCGTCGCCGCCCGCCTGGGACCACCCCCGCAGGCGCGAGGACCACGCCACGCAGAACTGGACCGTTGCGGTAAAGCCGGGAACATCCCCGCAGGCGCGAGGACCACCCAGGGGCCGACGAGAAGCCGCTACGGTTCCGGGGAACACCCCCGCAGGCGGGGACCACACCGACCTCTACGCGGCGGTGGCGACGGCCCGGGGAACACCCCCGCAGACGCGGGGACCACCACCTCCACCGGGCAGACCTGATCGTTTTCGGCCTCGGGGATCAATGGAACCGTGGTTGGCGCTGAGATTGATCATGGTGCGGGCTTGGCCGCTGTTTCATAGGTGGTCGCTCATGAAACACCCCACCGCCCGGCGCCCCACCTGCAGCGATCACGTTTCATGAGTTGTTGCAAACGACTGGACGCCTGAAACGCCCCCATGAAACAGTCCAGGGTCGTGAGCGACGACTTCAAGCGCGTGGAATCGCACGACTGCCCGATGTCCACCTGCGCCGCTCCCGCGGGCTCCCCGTGCCGGACTGGGAAGGGCAAGGTGGCCATCCAGTACCACACCGCCCGCTTCCGCTTCGTACCCCAACTCGCCAAGGCGCTCAGCGTGCCGACCCCCGCCGTACGCAAGCCGGGGTCGATGTGGACCGAGCTACCGCGGCCGGTCAGCGCCGGCGCCGAACCGGCCGGGCATGTCCGCCTCGGCTACGCCCGGGCCTCGACCGCCCGGCAGTCCCTCGACGCGCAGCTCGACTCACTCGCCGAGGCCGGAGTGACGCGCATCTTCTCGGAGAAGATTTCCACCCGCGCCACCAAGCGGCCTGAGTTGGAGGCCGCCGTCAAGCTCGCCGGGGAGATCCGTTCCTCCGGCGTCGCCGTGACCCTCGTCGTCCACGAGCACAAGCGGCTCGGCCGAGGCATCGAGCCCGCCATGCTCGCCGAGGAGCTGAAGGCGAGCGATGTCGGGCTGGAGTTCCTCACCGGCGAGCTGAAGGGCTCGCACGACCCGTCCGGGATCGTGTTCACGGTGCTGGCCGCGATGTCGGGCATGGAGCGCGAGTACATCCGCGACCGCACCCTGGAGGGCCACGAGTCCGCCCGCAAGCGCGGCAAGACGATCGGTGGCGCGGGTGTCACCGACGAGTTCGATGCTGTCCATGGCCCTCCACCTGCGCGAGCAGGAGATGAGCCTGCGCGACATCGCCAAACGCCTCGTCATCACCACCGGCACGAAGAAAGGCCATCACCCCTCACCCGCCACCGTCATGCGCATGCTGCGTGAACACGACGAGCACACAACCGCGATGGAAACCACCGGCTGACCTGCGGACCAGCCCTTGACGCTGATTCCGCGAGATGAGTGATCACCTTGTGCCCGTCTTGGCTTGTGCGCCCACCAACTACCAGTAAGGCCCGTGGGGATGGGCGCCGCGCAAGAGGCCAGTGATCGTCACGGCGGAGGTTGAAAACACCCCGGCAGGCTTCGGGCGGAGACGGCGCGGCATGGTCTCACCAGTGAATCGGCCCGTCCTCGGCCAGAAAGGCGCCCGTCGAGCCGTCCTCGCCCACAGTCGCCAGGTCCACCGCGACGGCTGCGCCCTCCTCCGCCGTGCGTATCCCGGTGTGGCGGTTGAGGTCGGTCGCGCAGTAGCCGGGACTCACCGCGTTGACCAGGATCCCTTCGGCGCGCAGTTCATTGGCGTAGAGCACGGTGATCGCGTTCAGCGCGCTCTTCGAGGTGCAGTAAGGGAGGAGGATCGAGGAGTAGGCAGACCACGGGCTGCCCGGGTCGGCCAGGTGGGTGAGGGAGCCGAGTTCGCTGGACATGTTGACGATGCGTGCGGCGGCGGAGCGGCGGAGCAGGGGGAGCATGGCGTGGGTCACCGCGATGACGCCGAACACGTTGGTCTCGTAGACCTGCCGGACGGTAGCGGCTGGGGTTTCACTCGGTTTTTGCGGTCCGGCGGCGATCGCGGCGTTGTTGACGAGGATGTCGAGGCGGCCGAACGTGGCGTCGATGTGCTTGGCGGCGGCCTGGACCGAGATCTCGTCGGTGACGTCCAGCGGAACGAACCGTACGTCGGCGCCGCCCGCGCGAAGCTCCTCGGCCGCCGCCTCGCCACGCTCGGCGTTGCGGGCGCCGATCAGCACGGTGATGCCGAGGGCCGCGAGCCTGCGCGCCGTTTCCTTGCCGATGCCCTTGTTCGCGCCGGTGATCAGAGCAGTCTTCTGCGAAGTCGTCATGGCACCCAGCCTCCCCTCACCCACGGGCGTCAGGGAAAGACCAGAAGACTCTGGATCTATAGTCCACAGATATGAGTGAGCTAGAGGTGCGGGAGCTGAGGTACTTCATCGCGGTCGCCGAGGAACTGAACTTCAGCCGGGCCGCGCAACGCCTGGGGATGGCGCAGCCCCCGCTGTCGAAGGCGATCGCTCAGATGGAGTCCCGGCTCGGGGTACGCCTGCTGGAGCGCACCACCCGGCAGGTGAGGCTGACCAACGCCGGTCAGGTGCTGCTCGACCAGGCCCGGATCGCGGTCGACGCGGTGCACGCGGCGGCCCGGCGTGCACGCCGGGCCGGTCAGCCGACACCCCAGCTCGTCGTGGCGGTCAAGCCGGGAGGCGATGCCGGGCTGCTGCGGGAGATCCTCGCCGCCTACCGGGGAACGGGTTCGCATCTGCCGCTGCCTGAAGTCGTCGTCGGCGGCAGCGGAGAGCCGATCGCCATGCTGCGGGACGGCCGTGCCGATGTAGCGCTGCTGCGCAGCCCGTTCGACGGTCAAGGGCTGGATTCCCAGACGCTCGTGGTCGAGCCGCGACTGGCCGTCCTCCCCGCCGGGCACCGCCTGGCCGGACGCCGGCGACTGCGGCTGACCGACCTCAAGGGTGAACCGATCCCGCGCTGGAAGGGGGCCGCCCCCTCCACCACCGCCTACTACACAGGATGCGACGGAGCGGAAGCAGGCGATGGCCACACAGGCTTGGCGCCGGCTGACACTCCTGAGGGGCCGCTCGTGGCCAGCGTCGAGCAACTCCTGGAGGTGGTCGCGCTGGGGCAGGCGGTGGCGTTCCTGTCACGCTCCACCACCGAGCGGCACCAGCGTCCGGACATCGTCTACCGGCCGGTCACCGGCCTCAGCCCCAGCGCGGTCATGGTCGCCTGGCCGGAGACCTCGCGATCCGCGGCCGTCGCCGCCTTCGTCCAAGCCGCCCACGACGTCGCCGCCCACCACCCCGACCACATGACCGCACTGGCCTACTGACCAGGGGCACTCACCCCTCGCCATGACGATCACCGCAGAACCAATATCAGACAACCACCAGCGCGAAGAAAGGCCAGCACCCCCTGGCCATGGCGGCCGCGGCGATGATGGGGCTGAGGCGGATGCCCCAGAGGGGATACAGGGCTCCGGCGGCGAGGGGGATGCCGACGGCGTTGTAGACGAGGGCGAAGAACAGGTTCTGCCGGATGTTGCGCATGGTGGCCCGTGAGAGCCGGATCGCAGTGACGACTCCGGTCAGGGAGCCGGAGATCAACGTGACATCGGCGGCCTCGATCGCGACGTCGGTGCCGGTGCCGATCGCGAGCCCCACATCGGCGGCGGCCAGCGCCCGGGCGTCGTTGATGCCGTCGCCGACCATACCCACCGTGCGGCCTTCGCCTTGCAGGCGGCGGATCTCGTCGGCCTTGTGCACGGGCAGCACCTCGGCCAGGACACGCCGCACGTCGACCTGGGCGGCGATGGCGGCGGCGGTGTGGGCGTTATCGCCGGTGATGATGACCGTGTCAAGGCCGAGCCGATGGAGGGCGGCGATGGCCTGAGCGGAGTCGTCCTTGACGGTGTCGGCGATGGCGAGCACCCCGGCCGGTGCTTGACCGAGCAGGCCGCCGACGCCGCCATCGACAGCGCCTGTCGGCTGCTGCGGCTGCCCTCGATCCGCAACGAGTTCCCCGACATCGCCGAGCGGGCGCTCAAGGACCAGATGAGCTACCGCGGGTTTCTCGCAGAGCTGTTGATGGCCGAGTGCGACGACCGGGCCCGCCGTCGCTCGGAGCGGCGGATCAAGGCGGCTGGCTTCCCGCGGGAGAAGTCGCTGCGGGCGTTCGACTTCGACGCCAACCCGAACATCGACGCGGCGACCATCCACACCCTTGCCAGCTGCGAGTGGATCAAGAAGAGCCAGCCGCTCTGCCTGATCGGGGACTCCGGCACCGGCAAGTCCCACATGCTCATCGCCCTGGGCACCGAGGCCGCGATGAAGGGCTACCGCGTCCGCTACACGCTCGCCACGAAGCTGGTGAACGAGCTGGTCGAGGCCGCCGACGAGAAGCAGCTGAACAAGACCATCGCCCGTTACGGACGCGTCGATCTTTTGGGCATTGACGAGCTCGGCTACATGGAACTGGACCGCCACGGAGCCGAACTACTCTTCCAGGTTTTGACCGAGCGCGAGGAGAAGAACAGCGTCGCCATCGCCTCCAACGAGCCCTTTGGCGGCTGGACCAAGACGTTCACGGATCCCCGACTTTGTGCGGCCATCGTCGATCGTCTCACCTTCAAACGGCACCATCATCGACACCGGCACAGACTCCTACCGCCTCGCCAGTACCCGAGCACGTGCTGAGCAGCCCGCCAAGGCCGGCTGACCGCAGCCTACGTTCCTCGACGGCCAGCCGTCCTGGCGGACGGCTGGCCGTCCCACGTTTGCGGTGTCCTTTGGAGAAGGTCTCAAGAATCGAGCACGGCGGCGACGGCCTCGATTTCGACGAGTTGGTCCTTATAGCCGAGCACGGTGACGCCCATCAAGGTGCTGGGGACGTCATGGTCAGCGAACAAGTCCCGGACTACCTGCCAGGCAGCCACCAGGTCCTCCCGCCGGGCCGATGCGACGAGGACCCGGGTACTGATGACGTCCTGCAGTGACGCACCTGAAGCAGTGAGAGCGGCCTGCATGTTCTCCATGGCTTTCGCTGCCTGGCCCGCGTAATCCCCGATCGCCGCTGTGGAGCCGTCATCGTTCAGCGGACACGCGCCAGCGAGGAAGATCAGGCGTGACTCGGCGGGCGCAGTGGCCGCGTAGGCGTACTCGGCGACGTCGGACAGGGAGGCGGAGCGGATCAAAGTGATGGCACGAGCCACGGTCGTCGGGTCCTTTCCCATCGGATGTTGAGCGCGGACATCCTGCCAACGGCCAGTTGGCTTCCGCCTTCCCTTTTTCTCGCCGCCCCACGGCAACGCCGTCATTTCTGCGCGACATTCCCGAACCGGATGATCACCAACTGACTCCGGAACCCATCAAGAAACGCTGTTCCTAGAGATCAACGTAGCCAGCACGGCATACACGCGGAGCGCGCTGCGGCATGCGGTGAGGGAGGCGTACGGGGCCGTTCCGGGCCTGCGCACGGAAGGCCCGGAACGGAACGGTGCGACGGAGGGGATCAGAGCCGGTCGACGATGCCCTGCAACTGCTTGACCTCGGCGGACTGGTTCTTCACGACGTTGCCGGCGAGCTTCTTGGCGGCGGCGTTACGGCCGTTCTCCTGCTCGTCCTTCGCCATGTCGATCGCGCCGTTGTGGTGCTCGATCACCAACTCCGCGAACTTGCGGTCGAAGTCTGTGCCCTTGGCGGCCATGAGATCCTTCATGTCCTGCTCGGACATCATCCCGGACATCCCGCCGCCACCGTGGCCCGCGAGCCGTGGTCCATGCCGGGCGACTCCGGCTTGCCCCAGGACTTGAGCCAGGACTGCATGGTCCTGATCTCAGGGTCCTGGGCCTCCTCGATCTGCCCGGCCAGGGTCTTGACCTCCTGGTCGGACGCGCGGCCGTCGGCCAGCTTCGACATCTCCAGCGCCTGCTGGTAGGGGGAGGTCCTGGCCTCTGCGATGTGCGAGGTTTCCGCAGGCCGGGCCCCGCAGGCCGCCTTCGGCGCGGGTGGGCCCGGTGCGCTGATCCGGCTGCGCCGGGTCCTCACACCGCAGCCCAGGCCGCCCCGTACGACGTGGCTTGGGGTCGTCTTCGCCGTGGTGGCGCCACTCCTGCCGCTGTTCGCCTGCGGGCCTGTCGTCGGCTGACTGGCTGGGTCTGGCTGTGGCTGTCCGGCGCCGGTGACCAGTCGGCGCCGACATCGTCATGGCACCCACTCGCCGGGAGCCCTCCCGCGGGGATGACGGGGGATACGGAAGGGCCCCTACCTTCGAGGTGCTTCGCCATGCCGGCCGGGCATTCCACCCGACGTTTCAGCACAGCTGGACCCCGAGTAGCACGGGTCGCTCGTGGCGATCAGGGCGGCTGAGACGGAGGCTCACGGCGCACGTGACGTTGACGACTTCGCGAACTGCCGTGCGTAGGAGGCGTCCCAGACCGGGGCAGGCCGTGAGCGGTCGGAACCCGCGGGGGAGGGAGCTGCACGGCGTAGACCTCGCTCTGGCCCTAGGCGAAGTGGCCGAACTGGGCGGGGAGTACGGGCACCGTCACGATGCGCCTGTTCCCGAACCAGAGATCGTCCACATGGCCTCCGCGTCGCTGTGGACCGGGCTCGACTGAACGCTGCGAAGCGGAGCGTCGGTTGAACGCGAACCGCCTCGCGCTGGGTGCGCGAGGCGGTCGCCGGGGTTGCTGGGGCACTGCCCGGGTCAGTGGTAGGCGTGGACGACGGCGTGTCCCTTGCCGCGGGCGATCAGCCAGCGGTTGACGGGGACGGTCAGGAAGAAGGCGACGACCAGGGCGAAGGCCAGGGCGCCCCAGAACAGGAAGCTGGCGAGGCCCGCGTCCATGGCGCCGGGGACGGTCATCATCACGGTGTTGTCGATGATCTCCATGACGAGGATGGAGACGGTGTCGGCGGCGAGCGCCACCTTCAGGGCCTGCCGGACGGGCAGTCCGGCCTTGAGGACGCCGCGCATGGTCAGCGCGTAGCCGAAGACGAAGGCCAGGGCGACGGCGAGGGCCACGGTCGCGCCGGCGGAGAGGGCGAGGGCGGTGCCGATGACCATGCCGAGTATCTCGCCGATGGCGCAGCCGGTGAGGCAGTGCAGCGTCGCCAGCGCGGCTGTCCGCCAGGAGGAGCCGCCTCCCGCCGGGTGGTGGTGGCCGGCGTGACCGTGCCCCGTGTGGCCGATGTGCATGGCGGCATGGGTCGCGTGGTCGTGGCCGGTGTGAGCGGCGGCATGGTCGTGCTCTGCGTGCGTGGCGTGCTCGGCGTGGTGGTGGCCGTGGTGCTCCATGACGTTCCTCGCATCCCCTGCTTTGTTTGCGGGCGTTCTGCCCGCCGACCCAGAAGCTATACCCCCCGGGGGTATATCGCAAGAGGGTTTGCCGGCTTGAGGGGCGAACTGACGCGCCTCCCCGTCCGATATTCGGAGACGGCGGCCAGATACCCGGAGCCGGTGCCGCGAGGGTGTGCCCATATGTGCGGGACTTGCGGCTCATTGAGGGGCGATCAGGGGTGGTCACCGAATGCCGGGAGGGCTCCCGGCGCGGCCCGGTTGGAGCAGAGTGGGGGGAGGTTGAGGTGGTCAACGGGCCCGGCAAGCCCGGGCCGGAACCGACCTCCGCCGCCGCAAGGGTGGCGTCCGCGTGATCCGGATGCCCACCGGCGCTATGGCTGAGGCTGTTGCGGCCGGTACCTGACTGGAGCCTCGGTGGCCGCTGGCCCGCCGCGCCAGGAGTGCGGCGGGGTGTGTGCCCGCCGTGCCGCCGGGCGGGCCGAGTCCGCGCATCGCCAGCAGTCCGAAGGGGCTAGTCGGCGTGCGTGGCAGACGCGTCCGCGGCCGCTGAAGCCACGCTTGTTGACGGATCGTCACGGGCCTCGCTGTGGAGGACGCTCTCATCCGAGCGGCTGAGTCTGAAGGGTTGCCACGCGAACTCGCCCTGCCATTTACATACCCCCTGGGGGTAGTGCTATGTTCGCCCTCGCATACCCCTATGGGGTACCTGGCGAGGGAGGGAAGGATCATGTCGACGACCGTTAATCCGCGTCGATGGTGGGCACTTGTGGTGCTCGCGGCGGCTCAGTTCATGGTGATCATGGACACGTCCATCATTGGGGTGGCGCTGCCGGACATGCAGAAGGAGCTGGGCTTCTCCCAGGGCGATCTGCAGTGGGTGTTCAACGCGTATGTCATCGCTTTCGGCGGCCTGCTGCTGCTCGGCGGACGACTCTCGGACCTGCTGGGCGCGCGAAGAGTCTTCGTCACCGGCTGGGTGGTGCTGATCGCCGGCTCCGTGGTGGCCGCCGCGGCCTCGACTGCGTGGGTGGAGGTGACGGGCCGCGCGGTCCAGGGTGTCGGTGGTGCGCTGATCACGCCCGCCTCGATGACGCTGCTGATGATGCTGTTCAGTCATGACCCGAGAGAGTTGGGCAAGGCGATGGCGCTCTACGGCGCGGCGGCCCCTGCGGGCGGCACCGCCGGCGTCTTCCTGGGCGGTGTGATCACCGAGTGGCTGAGCTGGCCGTGGGTGTTCATCATCTACATCCCGATTGGTGTCGCCACGCTGCTGGCGACCGGGCTGCTGCCCGCCGTCGCAGCCCGCCGTGGTTCGGTGGACGTCGCTGGCGCCGCCGCCGTCACCGCCGGACTCGCCCTCGCCGTGTTCGCCGTGGTCCGCGCCCCCGAGGTCGGCTGGGGCGCCGGGGAGACCGCGCTCGAACTCATCGGAGCGGCGGCGCTGCTGGCGGTGTTCCTGCTGCTCCAGCGGTCGGTGCGGGAGCCACTGATGCCGCTGAAGGTATGGCGCACTCCCGGCCTGGCCGCCTCCAACCTCTCCATGGCACTGCTGGGCGCCGCGTGGATCCCGATGTGGTACTTCCTCAACCTCTACCTCCAGCAGGTCCTCGGCTACGGGGCGTTCGCCAGCGGAGCGGCGCTGCTGCCCATGACCACGCTGCTGATGGTCTTCATGGTCGCCATCACCGCCCGGCTGCTGGGCCGCTTCGGACCCAAGCCGCTGATCGCCGGCGGACTGCTGGCGCTGGCCGGCGGGCTGCTGTGGCTCTCCGCCGTCGAGCCGACCGGTACCTTTGCGGTCGACGTACTGCCCGCTTCGCTGGTCGCCGCACTGGGCATGTCCCTGGCGTACATCCCGGCCATGATGACCGCGATCTCCGGAGTGCCGCAGGAGCAGGCGGGCCTGGCCTCCGGCATCGTCAACACCACCTACCAGGTCGGTTCCGCTCTCGGCTTGGCCGCCCTCACCGCTCTGGCCACCTCCCAGGGCGCCGGACAGCTGGGCGATCTGCCCGCACTCACCGACGGCTTCAGCGCGGCCTTCCTCGGCGCCGCAGCCGTGGCGGCGGCGGGGGCGCTCTTCACCCTGCTGCTGATGCGCGGTGGCAAGCCGGGCCCGGCAGCCCAGGAACCCTCGCCGCAGGCGCAGGGGGACCATGTCGGTGTGTAACCGACGAACCGAGATGACGGTGAGCCGTCCGACGCCGACTCCGGCGCCGGACGGCCACGTTCGTGTAACCGATGGAAGGGAGAGAGGCCGTGCTGTCACTCATCGAGAACCTGGCGAAGCGACCCCCGGCCCGCACTTGCGCGGCGATCTGTGGCCTGCTCACCGCCGAGATCGTGGTGAAGGGGCGCGTGCTCGGCCTGTGCGTCAATGTGCGCGCCGCCACCTCCTGCGGGCGGCTGCCTATATCTCGTCGCTGATGCCTCCGTGGACTGTGGCGCGGCGTCCATCAGTGGGCTCCGCCGCAGACCCGAGAGGCCAGGGGCGAGGCTGGCTTCAGGAGTGCTCGTCCCGGGAACGGGCGTAGTGCCGGGATGCCTTGGCCCGATTACCGCAGCCCGCCATGGAGCACCAGCGGCGCGTGCCATTGCGCGAGGTGTCGAAGAAGTGAAGGACGCAGTCCTGGTGGGCGCAGGCATGGATGCGGTCCGGCGCGGTGCGCAGCAGCCGCAGGTAGTCGTAGGCGGCGGTCCACGCCGGGCCCCAGGCCGGATCGTCGAACTCTGCCGTCTCCGAGGGCCCCTCGGGCGTCAGTGTCGCCCGGAGCCGTCCGTGGGCGAGTACGGCGTCGACCCGCCGCGCCGCGTCCGGGTCTCCGGGGGAGTCGACCGCGGCGGCGAGTGCTTCCCGGGCGCTGAGCAGGGCGTTCAGGGTCGCCTCGATGCCCTCGGGGGTGTCCTGGAGAAGGCCGGTCAGGGAGTTGCTGCCGAGCCAGACGCGCAGCCCGTCGGCCGAGGTCAGCAGATCCTGGAGTGACCCCTGGGACATCCACCGGGTGTTGAGCAGGTCGAGGGAGACCGGCTCGCCGAGGAGCGGGCGGGGATCGGCTGATGGCATCGCTGTCTTCCTCTGCTGCGCCGTATTCCTAACCCCTCAATCGTACGAGGCCGGTTGACGCTGATCATCTATAACCTCTAACCTCACTATCAGTGGTTAGCCCGGGGCTGGCCCGGATGCCCAACGGGAGGGGACGGCCATGGCTATGGCTGCACTGCGCACTGGGCACATCGGCCTCAATGTCACCGATGTGGACCGCTCGGCTGGCTTCTACACCCAGGTCTTCGGCTTCGAGGTGATCGGAAAGGACACCGAGGACGACCGCCGCTTCGCCTTCCTCGGCCGCGACGGACGGCTGGTCCTCACCCTGTGGCAGCAAGCGGGCGGCCCCTTCGACGGTGGCCGAGCCGGGCTGCACCACCTCTCCTTCGAGGTGGACACCATCGCGGAGGTCCGCGCGGCCGAGGAGCTCCTGCGTGAACTCGGCGCGGACTTCGCCCATGACGGCGTGGTCGCCCACGGCGAGGGTGCCTCCTCCGGCGGGATCTTCTTCACCGACCCGGACGGCACCCGTCTGGAGATCTACGCACCCACCGGGGCCGAGGACGCCCCCGTGCCCTCAGCGGCAGCTCCCACCTGCGGTTTCTTCTAGTCAGAACCGGAACTGAGAGGAAGGGAAGCAGCCATGACCGACAGCCCGAGTCCGAGTCCGTACGGGCCTGGGGAGCGTGCCGTGCAGCGCCGGGCCGGAGTGATCGCCCAGGCCGATCACTCCGGGCGCGCCATCGGTAACGGGATCCGGGATGTGGCCGCGGCCTTCCTCGGTCTTCAGCCGATGCTGGTGATCGGTGCGGCGGATCAGGGCGGGCAGGTGTGGAGTTCGCTGCTCACCGGCCCGCCCGGGTTCGTCACCGCCACCGGCCCGCACTCCATCGGCATCACCGGTCGGGTGCACCCAGGCGATCCGCTAGCCTCCACCCTGGCGGAGGGCTTCACCAACGTCGGCACCATCGCGTTGGATCCACGTACCCGACGCCGGATGCGGCTCAACGGCACAGCCCGGCCATCCGCGCGCGGGCTGGCCGTGGAGGCGAGACAGGTCTTCTCCAACTGCCCCAAGTACCTGCAAAAGCGGTTGCTGGAGGGGGCCGTACCGGGCCGGGCCCCCGGCGCTGTGCGCCGAGCCGCCGCGCTCAGCGAGGCGCAGGCGGACGCCATTCGCGCCGCCGACACCTTCTTCATCGCCACCGTGGGCGCCGGGGACGACGCCGCCACTGTGGGCGCCGGGGACGGTGCTGCGGCCACGTCCGGCCCCGCCGACGCAAGCCACCGCGGCGGCCTGCCCGGCTTCGTCACCGTGGTCTCGCCCACCCGGCTGAGCTGGCCGGACTATCCGGGCAATGCGATGTTCCTGACCCTGGGCAACCTGGAATCCGATCCACGTGCCGGGTTGCTGTTCGTCGACTGGGTGTCCGGAGACACCCTGCAGCTCACCGGCACCGCCCGCACCGAGTTCAGCGACGCCGGGCGCACCGTTCACTTCGCTCTCGACGAGGTGGCCTGGACTCCGGCCGCCAGCCCACTGCGCTGGTCCGCCCCGGAGTACTCGCCCGCCAACCCTCCTCTGAGGGGAGCGTGAACGCCGCATGGTGTTTGCGACAGGTTGAAGTGGCCCTGCCGAAGTGGGGCCACGCGAACCTGTCACAGACACGCGGTGGACGGCCGCGAGCCGGGACCGCAGCGTGTCCACCGTTCCGATCAGGTCGTCCTCGTCGGCTGGGCGGTCGGCGGTGAAGAAGTCCTCTTGTACCTGGGTGGGGGCGAGCGCCAGCAGGACGAGTCCGGGAGCGGTGGCGTGCAGCGGGAGCCGGCCGCCGACGCGGTACATCACGCGTGTGGCGTCTCGCGCGGACAGCCGCTCGACCAGGACGCCTTCGAGGCCCTCGCGCACGACAAGTTGGACGTGCTGGCGTGTGGCGTGCCAGAGGTCTTGCAGGTAGGGCAGGGCGACTGTACGCAGGCCGTGGCCGCGTGGTGCCACGGTAGCGATTTCCAGCAGCCGTAAGCCGATGGTGTAGTGGCCGGAGTCGGTGCGTTCCAGGGCGCCCTGCTCGACGAGTTGGCGGGCGATGCGCAGCGCGGTGGCCTTGGGCAGGTCAGCCCGTGCGGCCAGGGTGGTCAGCGACAGCACCGGCGTGTCCGGCCCGAAGCAGGCGAGCAGGCGAAAGGCCCGGTTCAGGAGGGGTTCGCCGTGGGCCGGGCGGTGACCGCGGACACGGGAGGGTTCCTCGTTCGTGCTGTTGCCGTCGTGCGAGCTGTTCACCACGAGCTCCGCGGATCGTGCCGGATGGGTCCGCTCAATGAAACCAGGGGTGGTAGGCCGCCGACAGACCGGCGAGCGTCTACGGCATCGGGCGCAAGGCCCGTCGGCATCGGAACCCAGGAAGGTGATGTGCCATGCAGAGGTGAGCGAAGATCGGCACGACTCTTGCCGCCATGATCGCGGCTCTTGCCGTGGGAGGAGCGGTAGCACCTCAGGTTCAGGCTGCCGGCAACGACGAAGAGGCATGTCGGGCAAATATCACGCGATCTGGCCGGGCAGCGAGCCCCTGCCGAGCGCCTCGCTCACTCGGCGGCATCGGCCACCACTCGCGCGATCCGATTTCATTGTCTCTAAGGCGACATGTCTCGTTGCATGCGCACCAAGATCCGGAGGGTTTCCCGGGCCTCCCGGCGACGGCTCGGCCGCTTCGAAAAGGTGGCCACAAGCGCGATGGCTGCGGCAACACCGACATAAGTCATGCAGCAGATAAGCGAGATCATCCCGAGCACAGTCGGGACCAATTCGGCCATGAAGCAGTGGGGTTATCGCCCCCCTCGGCGACTAGACATCCTTTTTCCGCCAGTGTACGGCCTCTGGCTCATCGGTGTCTGCTCGCAAACAAGCCACACGCCCGCCCGAAAGACCCTCATGACACCCACGTACCGCGTGCCGGTATGCGACTTGTACCCTGACCGGCTTCTCGACCACCGAGGTCTCGCGCTGACAGACGATCTTGATCCCAGACAACCGCCCCCGACCAGCACGAGTACACGACCCGAATCCCACACCAGCCCCGTGACCAGCAACTTCAGGATGAACAAGGCTCAATGTGCCGCCCGCGAGGCGCCGGGGTTCCTCACGCGCTCGCGCGCTGACACATTGTGTCGCGGTCTTGGCAAGCGAACAGCGGCATACAGGGGCCATCAGCAGAGACTGAGGCCGTAGTTCAGGACCTCGGAGATGTCGACTTTCAAGCCGTGTCCGAGGGCTGGATCGTCGGCCCAGACGGGTTTCACGGATGGGTAGCCCGCATCCTGCGCGGTGCCGTTGACCCCGTACTCGGTACCGTCGGCCTCGAAAGTGACGGACGCACCGTCACGGCACCGGAGAGTGCCGGCGTCAACGGTGAACGGCCACTTATCGAATCGTGCATCGGTCACCCTGATGCTGTGCGTGCCAGCCGAAGCATCATCGAAGGAATCTTCGTTATCGCTACTCGTGCTGCTTGCAGTCGGATCCTCGGACGGGGTGGCGTCCGGAGTGCTGCAGCTCTGTGCGAATGCCAGGATGAGCATCAGCATGAGGAAGCCGCCCGCGATGGCCGTTCCGGCCTTCTTCGGCTGTCTCGTCTCGTCGAGCAATTCGCCCCCTCTGTCGGCGGAAGGTGAATGTAGCCGTCTGCGGCCGCGGCGGTCGTGCGCGTTACCGAACCGCTACACCGCAACGGGACGACGTAGAGCGCTGAACTCCCTGCGCGACAGCCTCACTCCTGCGTGGCCGCGCGGACCGCTGCTTCGGTCAGTGTGGTCGCGGTCCGTACGGCGCTTGTGACGGCCGAGTCGGGGTCGAGCCCGCACAGATCGGTGAGGCAGAAAAGGGCTTCCGCGCTGACCGTCACCGCGAGGTCCCGCTTGAGCTGGGCGAAGGCGTCCGGATTCGTCGCCCCCAAGGTGTCCTGGAGGGGCGCGAGCGCGTGGTCGATGAGCCCGAAGCGGATACCCGGTCTCGCGGTCGGAGCGTCGGGCCGGGTGATGGTGGCGGCGATCATCGCGCGCACCGCGCCCTGGCGGGCGAGTGTGCCGCGGAGCAGGAACTCGCAGGCGAAGGCGGTGCGTTCGACGGGGTCGCGGGAGTCTGCGACCGGCCGAAGCGCGTCGGCGGGCGCGGGCCAGACGCCAGCAAGGGCCTCGCTGATCAGTGAAGGGAGGTCGGGGAAGTACCGGTAGGCAGTGGCCTCGGAGACCAGGGCCGCGCGGGCGATCGCTGGCATGGTCACCTCGGCGCCCGTGCCGATGAGTGCGCGGGCGGCCTCGACGATCGCCGTACGCGTGCGCTTCTTCTGGTTGCTGCGGCCGGAGTCCGTCTGTGTCGTCGCCATCGGTACGTCCTGTCCTCGCTTCTGCTGGTCCGTCCGTCCCCCATTCGTGCCCACTTTACCATTGTCGGCTCTCGTTATGAGAGTTCACTTGCATGACGAGACCATCCCTCCCTAAACTCCCTGAGAGTGGACTCTCATAAAGGAGGCGGCAATGACCGAGGTTTCCGTGGTCGGCCCGGGTGGCGGCGAGACGATCCGCCTGGGTCGGATCCAGATGCGCATCCTCGAAGACGGGAGCACGACCGGACATCGGATCGGGATCGGCGAGATTACGCTCGCCCCGCACACCGAAGGCCCGCCGCAACACCGGCACGCCCAGCATGACGAGGGCTTCTACGTCGTCTCCGGCACCGTGCACTTCACCATCGGGGACACCACCCACATCGCCCCGGCCGGCACGCTCGCGATGATCCCGCCCGGCGCCCCGCACACCTTCGCCAACCTCGGCGACGAGCCCGCGGTGATGCTCAACACCTTCACGCCCGACCTGTATGTGCAGTACTTCCGCGACCTGCGGGACATGATCGCCAGCGGTCAGGAGCTGGGCGCCGAGTCGACCGTCAGGGTCATGAGCCGCTACGCCACCGTTCCCGCCACCGACTTCGCCTGACCGTCGGCCTTCACCGACTTCGCCTGACTCTGGCCTCCCGGCCAGCCAGCTCTCTTACCTCACATGCCCACGCAAGGACACTCCATGACCAGCACCGTCCACAGCCTTTCCTTCGCCTCCAGTGACCTCGACGTCACCGTCGACGACCAGGGCCGGGGCCACCCCTTCCTGTTGCTGCACGGCGGCGGCGGTCCGCAGACGGTCGCGCCGTTCGCCGGGCTGCTCGCCGACCAGCGACAGGCCAGGGTCATCACCCCCGTCCATCCCGGCTTCGGCGGCACCGCCCGGCCCGACTGGCTGACCGACGTCCCCACCCTCGCCCGCGTCTATGCGCGGCTGCTCGACGAACTCGGCCTGGAGGACGTCGCCGTCGTCGGCAACTCCATAGGCGGCTGGATCGCCGCCGAACTGGCCCTGCTCGGCAGCGACCGGATCAGCAGCGTCGTCCTCGTCAACGCCGTCGGCATCCAGGTCACCGGTCACCCGATCGCCGACACCTTCTCCCTTACCCCTGCCGAACTGTCCCGGCTCGCCTTCCACGAACCCGCGAAGTTCGCCATCGACCCAGGGGCCGTCCCCGAGGCCGCCCGCGCGGTCATGGCCAGGAACCGCGCCGCGCTGGAGGTCTACTCCGGGCCGCACGCCATGGCCGACACCGCCCTTCGCGAGCACCTCGCCAAGGTCACGCACCCGGCCCTTGTCGTGTGGGGAGAGAGCGACCAGGTCGTGGACGCCGAGTACGGACGCGCCTATGCGGCAGCCATCCCCGAGGCCAGGTTCGAGCTCCTCGATCGCACCGGGCACATGCCTCAGCTGGAGACGCCCGAGCAACTCCTTCCCGTGGTCTGGGACTTCGCCGACGCCCACGCCGCCAACCGCCCGAACCGCTAGTCCGAAGGGTGTGGCACCGTTCCCGAAGTCCCACCCGTCCGAGAGGAGAAGGCCAGGTCACCGTCGACGAGTGCTCCACCAGCCCCGCCAACTACAGAAAGCAGCACAGATGATCACTCGACGAACCTTCACCGGTGGACTCGCCGCAGGAGTCGCGACGGCCGGTGCCACGTCCTTCCAGGCGGCGGCTCGCGCCGACGAGACTCCGGAGCCTCACCTTGGGGTCCCCCCGGCGCGCAACGTCGTCCTCGTGCACGGCGCGTACGCGGACGGCTCATGCTGGTCGGACGTGATCGAACGCCTCCACGCGGCCGGCATGAACGTGACCTCCGTACAGAACCCGCTGACCTCGCTCGCCGACGACGTCGCCGCGACGGAGCGGGCCCTCGCCCTCCAGGACGGACCGACGATCCTTGCGGCCCACTCGTGGGGCGGCACGGTCATTTCCCAGGCGGGCCTGGCCCAGAACGTCACCGGCCTCGTGTACGTCGCCGCCCGGGCACCCGATGCCGGAGAGGACTACACGGCCCTGGCCGCGAAGTTCCCCACTCCGCCCGCCAATTCCGAGATCGTCGAGTCCGGCGGCTTCAAACAACTCACCAAGAGGGGCTTTCTCAGAGACTTCGCAGGCGGCGTCCCCCGACCCCGAGCCCTGGTCCTCTACGCCGCCCAGGGCCGCATCGCCAGCTCGCTCTTCCCCACCTCGACGACCACGGTCGCCGCCTGGCGCCACCAGCCCACCTGGTACGCGATCTCCAGCCAGGACAGAACGACGGACCCTGGCCTCCAGCGTTTCCTGGCCGCCCGCATGGGAGCCCGGACCATCGAACTCCCCACCAGCCACCTGTCGATCCTCACCCACCCCGACGCCATCGCCCACCTGATCCTCCGGGCAGCCCACGGCGGCTGACCCTCATGGTCGGCGAGCGTGCACATGGCGCCACCTACTGAATCATCCCTTCGCAGGAGGGCACGACTACACAGGCACGACGCGCGGGACAGCGCTTTGGTTCACATGTCGCCCATGGACCCGGATCGGTTCGCACTCCCCGTCGTGCGGATAGTTCACGGCGAGCTCCACGGATCGCGCCGGATGGGTCCACCCAATGAAACCAGGGGTGGTGTGCCGTCGACAGACCGGCGAGCATCGTCCCGAGCCGGTTCTCATCTTGTTGGCGCCGTTGCCGCGTCGAGTCCTTCGAGGTTCGACTCGCGGATGTTCTCCCGCTCGGTCTTCGCCATCGAGGCAAAGAACGCGAACAGCAGGCGGCCGGGGCCGCTGGGGTCGTACATCCCGGGCAGGGGCCCGGCGAGCATCTCCAGGACCAGGCCGTGGGCAGTGAGGTGGTCGGCGAGCGCGGTGAGTTCGGCGGCGTCGCGGCCGAGGCGCTTCATCTCGTACACGGTGAAGATGACCCGGCAGTGCGGGGCGTGGGCCTTGATTTGGCGGGCCAGCGCGAGCGCGGCCTCGAACTGGGGCCGGACGTGCACCCGGTGCTGATCTTCTCGGAGAACACCTTGTCGCGCGGGATGCCGTGCTTGGCGAGGGCGTCCAGCTGCGACTGGAGTCCTGGGTGAGGGTCGAGCACTTCGCGTACCCGATGCGGATGTTGGCGGTCGGGGTGTCCGGTGCGAGGGCGAGCGGGACGGGGGTGCCGGGCCGCCACGGCTGGCCGGGCCCGCGGTCGGCGGGGGTGGGCACGCGCAGGAGCTTGGCGAGCCGGGGCACCTTGGTGAAGCGGCCGGTGTGGTAGGTGCCGGCGACCGCGCCGGAGCGCGAGCGGCATGGCGATCTGGGGGCGGGCGGCCTTGCAGCGGAGGCAGGGGCGCCGCTCGACGTCGTCGGCGTCGATCGGGGAAGCTTCTTGAGGGACCGTCATGCCCACGGATGCTGTCACGGACATTTTCTCAGAAGTACCCCGAACCCGCCTTTGAGTGAGAACGAGTTCTGCGAAGAGAAGCAGGGCTTCGCGGTCTCCGCCCGGTCGTAATTGATCTTGCTCTGGGAAAGGACCGTTTGTGAGAAGAGTGTCCTGTGACAGCGATTCCTTGACCGATTGCCATCGAAGTCTGACGACCGGGCAGTTCGTGTCGCCGAAGCTTGACCGGACGGAATTCCGCAGCCCACACCGGACAGAGCGGCTAGCGCGGCGTGGTGTCGTCGGCCTTGAACGGGCCGCCGTGGCCGGGCACGATCAGGTCCGCGGCGGTCAGCACCCGGAGCCGGGAGGCGCGCAGCACCTCACGGTCGGGGGCTACTGGGTCGTCCGCCGGGCCGTCCGCGTGCCACCACAGGTCACCGGCGAAGGCGACCACGCCCGAGTCCGTGCCCGCCAGCAGTGTGATGTCCTCGGCGCTGTGGCCCGGAGTGCGGATCAACCGTAGCGACGGGGTGAGTTCGTAACCCTCCGCATCCCGGTTCCTCCACTGATCGCCGAGGTACTCCACCTTGTGGTCGTGCACCCGGGCCCGTGGGAACAGGCCCACGTTCATGGTGTTGTCCGGGTGGTGGTGGCTGAGCACCACGTCGGTGATGTCGTCGGGGCCGAGCCCCAACTCCTCGAGCGGGGCGAGGATACGGTCGCGGCTCGCCACCATGCCCGGGTCGAAGATCACATGCCGGCCGGCGTCGGATACGTAGGAGACGGTGGCGGCGACTCCGGGGCCGGTGGAGCCGACGTATCCGGTGGTCAGGATCGTGTACACGGCGCTGCGGCATCTCCTCGACGGAGGAGAAGGCCCGGCCGGACAGGACGTGGTCACGGACGATGAGGATCTGCCGTTCGATGCGGCCTTTGCCGGTGGGCCGGTATGCGGCGAGCACGTCGATGTCGAAGTCGTAGTGGCCGGCGAAGCCGACCGCCTCCGGATGCAGCGGGACCGCCTCACCCGGGGCGACGTGGCGGCGCACGACGGTCTTGGTGCGGTCGTACACGATCGTCATCGGCACCCCGCCGAAGTGCGCAAACGCCCGGCGGTGGCAGTCGAAGAAGGTCTGCAGGTCCTGGCTGGTGGTGAAACAGCAGAACGGGTCGCGGGGGTACGACAACGTCATGTGGAAGGAGTAGACCTTCCCGATGCCCATGTGGGCGAGGATCTTCCCTTCATCGCCCCAGTCACCTGGGCCTGGGCGCCCGGGATGACCTCGAAGCGGCGGTGCATGCCGGCCAGCTCCTTCGGCGTGATGCCCAGTTCCTCGGCGATCCTGGGCCGGGCTTCCTGGACATAGAGCTTGACCCGCTGGTAGTTGCCGGTGAACCCGTACTCGCTGGCCAGCCGCTCGTGGATGACCGCGGACTTCATCAGGACCTCGGCCCGCAGTATCGAGTCGACCAGCGGCGCGAACTCGTCGATCACCCTCGCCCGGGACCGCCCGCTCGGCGACCGCCGCGGAGGAGTCGCCGGGCCCGGCGCCGAGAGGTACTTGCGGACCGTCTTCCGGTCCAGTCCCGTCTCCCTGGCGATCTCCGACAGGCTCATCGCCCCGGACTCCAACAGGCCACGGAAACGCCGCAGTTCCAGCCAGCGATGCGGATCCAAGACCACCGTCAACCGCCCTCCGCCGTCCCGCATCGATCAAGCAGCAGAGTGCCGAGCAACAGGTCTCACCGCATCAACAACTGTCCCCTTTCATCCGTACGCGGGTGGGGACGTTCACGTGTACGCCGACACGAGGCAAGCGCACCGGCGTACGCATCGCCCGCAAAGGTATCGAGTCCAGCGAACGCCTGGGCCGCCGCAGGTGGGTGATCGAGCGGACGATCTCGTGGCTGTCCGGCTACCGCCGACTCAGCCCCCGCTACGAATGCAATTCCCGCAATTACCTCGCCCTTCTCGGCCTCGCAGCGGCCCTGTGCTGCTACAAGCGATTCCTCAAGCTGACCATGTAGCACACGGTCTGAGGAACAAGCTCAACGGCCGGTGGCGAGCATCCAGATCCCGATGGCCGTGAACAGGGTGCCGCCCGCGAGACGAGCCGCGACCTCCGCAATCCGTCTCCTTTGGAGGTCGATTCGCGCGCTCTTCGGGGCCTCGGGAAGGTAGCGCACCGGGACCCCACGGCCCACGGGAAGGCCCTTGACTCCGGATGACCCGGCCTGGAACGCGTGCCGACTACCCTGCGCATCAACGAATTCGACCACCGCGAAGTAGGCAAGGCCACCATCAATTTCGGAGCCTTCTACGTGGTGGCGGACCACCAGGCCCCTGACGCGGATCCCCTCGCGCTGGAGGCGGTGCTGGACCATGGCCTCATGGGTGCCGAACCCGAGGAGGGTGAGACCTGCCAGTAGCGACATCGCAACCCACACCGCTGCCTCCCCTTCCACGCTTTGCACGACTCTTCGGGTACCTCCTGTCGCAGGAGGGGACGCCACATCGACTGGAGGCGGTTCCTGGTGAAAACGCTGGGCTGTGCGGAGACGCCGACAAGGCCATAAGGGGTAGCGCCGAGGTAAGCCCGTAACGGTCCAACATCCGCCTCGCCACATAGGACACGGTCTTAGTGGCTGGTGCGCCGATTTATTGCATTCTTTATGTGGCGCGACGTGTTTGACATCGCAGACAATGGTGACATGTCGCCTCACGCAACATGCGCGACCATGCCGGTGACAGGTAGTTCGGCAGTGCGCCGCGAAACGAAGGCCGCGCGCCGAGCGGGCGGTGAGCGCACTCACCCGGTGGGACCACCGGCCGCCTCCCGCCGCACGGTCTCGGCGACGCTGGAAAGTGCCGCGCCGAAGTGGCGGCGCTGCGCAGCGGTGAGAGGGTCGAACACGAGTCGGCGCACCTGCGCGACATGCCCCGGCGCGCTGTCGACCACCTTCTGCCGACCACTGTCGGTCAGCGTGGCCAGGGTGTAGCGACCGTCGCTCGGGTCAACTCGACGAACGATCCACTCTCGCGCCTCGAAGCGGTCCATCAGCTTCGACAGCCGCGGGAGAGTGCTGTTGCAGTCCCGGGCCAACTCGCTGAATCGCATGGTGACCTGATGCGCCATCGACAACCGGGCGAGCACACCGTACTCGAAGTTCGAGATGCCCGCGTCGCGCTGCAGCTGGCGGTCCAGGGCCGCAGGCAGCGCGATCACGACGGTGAGAAGGTCCTGCCAAAGTTCCTGCTGCTCGGTGTCGAGCCACGGTGACGGTTCATACATATGATCCATCCTACTTGCCCAGGCAAGAGACATCTGTTGCCTAGGCAAGTCAGTGCCGTCTACCTTATGAGTTGCCCAGGCAAGTTAAACGCGGTCTCAAGGAGTCCTCTGTGATCAAGCTCAGCATCTTCCTGACCCGGCGGGCAGACCTCTCCCACGAGGAGTTCGTGGACTACTGGACGCAGAAGCACACCCCGCTGCTCTCGAGCCTGCCCGGCGGAGAGGTCCCGGTCCGGCGCTACGTCCAGCTCCTGCCCACCGACGACGAGATCCCCGGCATAAGCACCGCCGTCTACGACGGTGTCGCCGAGGTGTGGGTCGACGGCATCGCCGACGCCGCCCGCTGGTTCACCTCCGACACCTACACCACGACCGTCGCCGCGGACGAGGAGAACTTCCTCGACCGCTCCCAGACCCGTTTCCTCTACTCCACCGAGAGCCCGATCTTCGGCTGAGCACCGCCGTCGGCGACGACTCGCCCCCGGGCCAGCAACCGGCCACAGGTGAATCACCCGGAATGAGTCCCGGGCGACCTGACGATCAGGCCGCCCGGGCCACGCCCGCCCCCGTTCGGTAAGGAGCGACACGCTATGACCGCCCTGCACACGCCCCACATCCCGGCCGGGGCCTACGACGATCACCTCGCCCGGGTCCTCCCTCGGGCCCACGAACAGCGGCTCTGGGTCCCTGCCGATGGGGCGCTGCCGAGCCTGTTCATCAGCCACGGAGCGCCCTTCACCCTCGACGATCCGCAGTGGCTCGACGACCTGTTCACCTGGGCGCAGTCCCTGCCCAAACCGAAAGCCATCGTGATCATCTCAGCGCACTGGGAGGACGCACCGGCCGCGATCTCGGGCGCGGCGGCGGGCACCCCGCTCTACTACGACTTCAGCGGCTTCCACCCTCGCTACAAGACCCTGCCTTACGCGACCCCGGACGCGACCGACCTCGCCCGTCGGCTCGCGGCCGCGCTCAGTCCGGCGACCATGGTGCACGAGCACCCTGACCGAGGCCTCGACCACGGCGCGTTCATCCCCCTCATGGCCATGTATCCCGCGGCCGACGTTCCGGTCGTCCAACTGTCGATGCCCAGCCTTGACCCCGCTGCGTTGCTCGAGTTCGGGGCACGTCTGCGATCCCTGCGTGATGAAGGAGCCTGGTCATCGGCTCGGGCTTCATGACCCACAGCTTCGCGGTCTTCCGCCGTCCGGACCTCGCCGCACACACCAAAGCCTTCGACGAGTGGGCCGTCGACGCACTCGGGCGGGGCGATGTCGATGCCCTCACTGACTACCGGCGCAAGGCGCCCGGCGCCTCGGTCGCCCACCCGACGGCCGACCACTACGTGCCCCTGCTGGTCGCAGTCGGCGCCGCGAGCGACCCCAGCAGCGCCACCAGCAACTCAGAAACAGGCTCCTGACCAGCACGAATAGCGAACTGCGACTGGAGTACTAGGGGCTACCGCGCCATAGCGCGCCGTGCGGCTTCGCGGTTGTGGCGTGCGAGCGCATGGAACGCGTGCTTTGGCTCCCAGTGGTACGGGGAGGCGGAGTTCTCGTGGTCTTTGCGGATCGCCTTGACGATCCCGAAGCTGCCCATGTCGAGGTCGTAGCGGGGGTCGGGGGAGTAGGCCGCCACCGGCTCGATGAACGCGTAAACCGACGCGGCGTAGATGCGCTGAGACTCGAAGATGTCGAGCAGCTCCACGATGTGGCGGGCCTGCTCGGCCTCGCTGCGCACCGGATTGCCCAAGACCTCGGGGTGGGGCTTGTTCCAGTCGACGATGGCGTCGCCGTCGCCGCCCTTCTTGGCTGCTCCCTTGTGGGTGGTGGAGCCGAACTCGCAGATCACGATCGGCTTGCGCCAGTCGCGGTAGCCGCGCAGTTCCTTGACGTAGCCGACGCGCTGGCGGTGATAGGAGTAGTAGTCGAGTCCGACGAAGTCGAATGGAGTCCAGTCGATGGACTCCCAGGCACCCGAGGCGTAGGTGACGCGACCGCGAAAGTGCGACCGAGCCACCGCGGCGGCACGCGCGACGAAGGCGTTCAACCGGCGCGCCAGCCGCTCGAAGTCAACGCCTGGATCCGCCAGCGCCGCCGAGCGCTCCTGCCAGCTGTCGCCCGGCAGGATCCCCGGCACGAAGATGCTGTACTCGCAGCCCACGTTCAACGTCACCCGCCCGTAGCGACGGCGCAGCCGCTCCGCCTCCCGCGCGGCACGCGCGAGGTGCTCGAGCACCCGCTCCTGCGGCGAGTCCACCAACCGCGGCTGCAGCCACACGTGCAGGCCGCGCCGCAGCGCCGCCGCCGACGTGTCCATCAGCCGCTCCAAGCTCGAGCCGAACACGTTCACCGAGTTGCACTGCAGCCCACCCCGAATCGCGTCCAGCTCACCCTCCAGCAGACGCCGACTCCACACCTCACGCGACAGATACCCCGGCGCGAAGTTGACGCCTGTGTCATAACAGACACCCCGATAGGCCAAGGCCCGGCCCGCGTCAGCCCCGGCCTCTGCAGCCAACGCCAATGGGCCCGCCTGCGCCAACAACCCCAACGCCGCAGCCCGCTTCAGAAAACCCGCCCGATCGAACACAGCCACTGAATCGCTCACGTCCTCCGACGCTACGACACACCGCACGCCCCCACATCAGCCCCAAGCATGAACCGCCTCCGACTCGATGATGAGGGGTGGGAACCAAACCTGACGAGGACTGGCTGCCTTCGGACCGGCCGCTGGGCGCGCGGGCCTGCCGACAACGCGATCCCCCTGGACCGCCCGGACTGCTCCCTGGCCAGTCCGACGGTGACTAGCCAGGGAGCTTTGCGCGCTCTATGCCCCAAGAGTCCGCAGATAGGCCGCCACACGGTTCCTGCCGCTGTACTCAGCCCAGCCCAGCGGGGTGGAGCCGTGCTCGGTGTCCTTGACGTCGGGTCGGCGCCGAGTTCGATCAGCGTCCTGGCCGTCTCGACGTCGTCGTTCCAGGCCGCTTCGTGCAGCGGGGTGCTTTGGTGTAGATGGTTCACGTCGAAGCCGAGCCCGGCGAGCAGCCTCACCGCCGCTGGCTTGCGCTGCTCGGCCGCACGATTGATCAGTTCCGGGGACTCGGTACGGGCACGTGCCAGCAGGTCCGGGGCGAATCCGGCCACCACGTCTGCGTCGGCGCGCATGCAAGCGGCGGTGAACCCGTCGATCTCATCCAATGCTTCCGAGGCGCCGGCCGCGGCGAGGATCTCGGCGACCTCGGTATGTCCGCCCAGCAAGGCCAGTTCGTACGGCGTGCGCCTGCCGTACGCGGGATGCTGGCCGATGCCATCCACCTCCGCACCGTGTGCGAGGAGCAGCCGGGCCCGCCGCGGGCCGCCCCGCAGCGCGGCGGTGGCCAGCTCATCGCGCAGCATCTGCTGCGGGGACTGCAGCGTCGGCCCCAGGCGGGCGTGCCAAGGCCCTCCCTCGCCACGGCCCAGGCCGAACTCCAGCAGCAGCTGAAGGTGCGCGGTGTCGTCCGAGAAGGACCCGCCGAGCCCGCGGTTGTACAGGGTCTGGCTGTCGTTGGGGTCCGCCCCGGCTTCCAGCAACAGCCTGGCCAGCGCCATGCCGTGCGGATGCGGTGACTGGTCGCCCTCTCCGCCGCCGAACGCGCCGGTGAGCGCGGTGAACGGCGAGGTGAGCCCCTCCCATAGGAATCCGGCGTTCGGATCAGCGCCGTGCTCGAGCAGGACCCGGGCCGCTGCCACACAGCGGCCGGGAGCCTCAAGACGTGCGTAGGCCAGGTACAGCAGCGGTTCCCAACCGAAGGGGCCGCCCTGTGCCCGGGCGAGCTGTGGATTCTCGGCCAGCGCGTCAGCGAGTTCGTCGGCCGCACCGGTGGCTGCCATCGTGAAGACGTTCGCGGTGAGCAGCTGCGGATTCCGGGCCAGCAGCAGGTCGGCCTCCCGTGTGCGACCCGGATAGTCGTCTCCGTAAGTGAGGCAGGCGAGCCGCAGGAACTCTTCCGGCAGTTCGTGGCTGGTCTCGACACGGTGCGGTGCTCGGGAGTACCGCTCGAAGGTGTCGATGTGCTCCTTCAGCCGGGGCCAGCTCGCAAAACCGTACATGCGGGCAGTGACCAGCTGCGCGTCGGACAGTTTGAGCCTCTCCGGCGGCCGGGGGTGGAACTCGTTGACGAGTCCGAGCGCCTCGGGCCGTTGCGCCTTCACATACTGAAGCAACGTCTTGGCGTGCTTGCGGAGCCGTTCGAGGCTGGGGTTGTCGGGCAGGCGATGGATGGGCACGAGGCCTCCATTCCGTTTGCGCCTGGTGTCCGCATCGTCAGGCCGGAAAAGAGGTCGGATCGGGTCGATCGACAAGCATCAGGTGGGCTTAGCCCTTCCCGCGGACCGGGTGCGCCCTAAGCGCGCACCCAGCGTACACCAACAGGTTTCCTCACCTGCTCAGACCCTCGGTCGGAGTGTGTATGGCCGAGTTGTGTGCATTGCCCGGACGCTCCCGTGCCCGCCGACCCTGGAAGCCGTCAAGCAGCAGGCCGGACTGCTGCCCCAGCAGGTCAACCTCAACCTCGACTGTGGTTACGACAGCGGCGAGACCCGCGGCGCACTGGCGGCACCTGGCTTCACCGGCGAGATCGCCAGCAAGGGTGTGCGCGTTCCGGTCCAGGCCGGCAACCGGTGGGCGGTCGAGCACAGTCATTCCCGGATGAACGGCTGGTCCTCGTCGACTCGGTGCCGAGCTCGTCGTCGAACCCGACGATCATCTCCAGTTCGGCGACGGTCTCGTCGGCGAGCAGGGCCTCTTGGTAGCTCGGGGGTGCGAACCAACCAAGCACCAGGAGGCCCTGTTGCCGCCGTCTTTCGCGCTCGCGTGCGTGGAGTCCAACTCGCCCCTCCTGTCGTGTGACTGCCTCGCGCACAGGTTCGGCAACGCGGCGGACCGCACCCGGTGTGCTATGTCTCCGACATGGGTGCAGTTCCTCTGAAGGGACTTCGAGTCGGGATGACGTAGGGGCGACAACAGCCCCGTTGGTTGAGAGGCTGGAGCAGTAGGGAGTCGGCGCCAGCCCGGGTGGAGGAGCTTCGTCGTTCAAGTCTGGAGCCATGCCACGGCGGAGGCGAGAGCATCCCGTGCGGGCATGATCTTGTCCGGCAGGATGGGAGCGTTGCCGTACACACGCGGTCCGTACGTTTTCCTTTCCCAGGAAAGCGATGAGCGTGGCCTCCGCGGCGCTCATCGTTTCGCCGTCGATGAGCACCGCCACACGTGCCTGGGAGACTGCGGGCAGGTACGGATTGGGCACCGGCGACATCGCTTCCTCGTCGTGATAGACGATGCCGTCGCACAGACTCCATCGGCCTGTTGTTTTCCCGTCCCCATCCACGAAGGAGCCAAGCGGCCCGTCACCGAGCAATGGTGCGAGGACGGTCATCATCGGGTACATGTTGCCGCCGGTGTTGCCGCGAAGGTCGACAACCCAGCCATCTGGCCGGTGTGCGTCTGGCTCTCGTATGAGTGCGGCGCCCGTATCGACGTAGCGCCGGTCGGCCTCCTCGGTTCCCGTCGCTTCCGGAACGACGACCAGCGGGTGGTGCCCGTCGACCAGCCGTCCGCTCGGCATGGGGGCCGCGGCCGTTGCTTCCTCGCTGAAGGCTGTGGCCACCTCATCCGGCGTGAGGAAGACCGTGTGGGGGTCGTCCAGAGCGGTGATCGCCTTGCGGATCTGGTCGTAGGTCTCTCGCGGGGATGTCGCGTCCGCGATGGCCTCGTACGCTTCCCGGCGAAACCCTTCCCAGTCCACCTTCCGACGGTTGAGGGCGTTCTCCTGGATCAGGTTGAGAACCCTGACAAGTAGTCTTGCGCGGTCTCTTGCATCATTTCTTTCCTTGTTGCGGGCGGGGTAAAGGTGTTCGTGTTCGCAAGCGAGGTGATAGCGCCGGTAGGGGTCGAAGTCGCCATTGCTGATGCGAGCGCGGAGCCTGATGACGGCTTCGACGCCGGTGAGCCCCCAGCGGGCTCCGGTGATAGCGAGCCGGTCGCCGATCAGGGGACGCCCGGGCCGGCGGCTGCCGGGCGCCCTGCGCGACCTCGGCGCCGCCGAACCGGGCACGCTGGGGAAGCTGTCGCCGTTACTCCCTGACCAGGGGGAGCGTCGCGCAGTGCAGGCCACCGGGGAAGCGGGTGATTTCTGAGAAGTTCACCGGTACGGGGGTGATGCCGTGCCGGGACAGCTCGGCCTCAAGCCGCTCGAGCCCGGTCTGGATGAGCAGCCGGTCGGGCCCGAGCGCGACCGTGTTGATCGCGAGCGCCCGTACCTCCCCTGGTGTCACGGTGATCAGCTTGAAGCGGTTCTTCAGGTGGTCGAGGCTCTCGGCGTCGAAGGCGGCGGGGTTGACGAGGCCGACCTCGGGAGAGGCGAGCGTGAAGTGCACGTCCAGGTGGACCACGCCCCGGTGGGAGAAGCGCATCGGCACCACCTCACGCGACAGGCCGGCGGCGGCCATAGCCCGGCGCAGCGCCTCGACACCCTCCTCGTCGGTGCTGTCACCCAGCCCGACCAGCACCTCGGAGGGGGTGACCAGTACGTCGCCGCCCTCGATGAAGCCGGCGTCCAGCGCGCGTACCTTGGACATGCGCGACTGCAGGCTCAGCAGCCCCGACTGCTCCCGCTGCCGGGTGGGGGTGGCCGGACGGGCCAGGAAGAAGACGTCGTCGATGGCGAAGCCCATGTCCCGGGTGTACATCTGGATGGAGCAGTCGACGGGGTCCGCCCAGCGGACGGTCACGTCGTGCTCCTCCAGCACCGCTATGAGTTGGGCGTGCTGCTTGGCTGCGATCGTGGGGTCGGGGGCCTCGAGGGAGTAGCGGGCGAGCATCTCGGTGAGGAGCTGCTCGTCGCCGTCACCGCCGTCGACCTCCCCCTCGCGAATGAGGTCCTCCAGGGTGAACGCCTTGAACGGGCCCACGACCACGTCCCGGAGTCGGCCGATGTCGCTGGTGACACTGATTTCGATCATGATGTCCTCTTCGATGCAGATGTGATGGTGTGGATGCGGTGATAGAGCTCGGCCCAGCCTGGGTTCTCCCGGACGAGCTCGTTGAGCAGGCCCTCGGCGGAGCGGTCGGCGGCGGCCAGCGCGAGGCACCGCCAGAAGGAGGGCTCCCGGTTGCCGGCGCCGAAGGCCTGCTGGGCCAGGTCGAGATCGGTCAGGATCGGCTCCGGCTCGCCGCCGGCGAGCATGGCGGCGATGGATGAGCGCATCAGGCGGTCGCCGCGCCAGAGCCCGACCAGGCGCTCCAGCTCAGAGAGCGGATCGGGGTGATCGTCGACGCGCAGGTCGAGCAGGACGTCGCCGTCCGGCGTCGCGTCCACGACACGCAGGCTGGCGGCCTGCTTGCCGCGCACGTCGCCACCCGCCTCCTCGGCGGCGCGCAGGGCGGTCAGCAGCCGGTCGGCCAGGTCGCCCGGCGTGGTGGTGAACCGGTCGACCATGAGTTCCCACAACCCGTCGGCGGTGAGAATGTTGCCCTGGGCCACGACGCCCGCGCCGGCCCGCCATCCTGCGTGGCCCCCACAGGAGGCGCCGGTGTGCCCGGCGGTGCGGCCATGGACGTCCACGAGCCCGATCTGGCGCAGCGCGGCGTTCTCGTCGTCGGCCAAGGCGATCTTCAACGCCATCTGCGGGGCCAGGCCGCTGGCCAGCATGTCGGAAAGGAGCCGGCCGTACCGCTGGTCGGTGAGCGCCTGGGTGACGCCGGCGCCCACGCCCGGGCGGGCCCACGGCACCACCCCGCCGACGGCGAGGGAGTGCGAGGCCACCGCGACGCCCATCTGGCCGGTGCGCGCGCAGCGCGCGGCAATTGAGAAGGTCATGACCCGCCCATGACGCCGGGCTGGTGGGGCGAGCCGTGGTAGTGGATCATCTTCCAGTCGCCGTCGCGCCGCTGGTAGACCTCGGTGGCGCGGTAGCGCTCGTCAAGGTTGCCGCCCGCCTCCTCGCCGCCCGGCCCGAAGTCGACGGTCAGCCGGCACAGGTAGCTGACCACGGCCAGATCCCCGCCGACCATGATCCGCTCGTCCCAGGACTCCGAGACGACCTTCCCGGGTTCGGCCTCGCCGGCCATCGCGATCAGCTGCTTCCAGAGCTCGACGATGCCGTCGAGGCCGAAGAAGTTGCTGCCCAACGTGTTCCACATGACGAAGTCGTCACCGGTCAGATGGGCGCGCAGCCAGTCGATGTCACCGGTGCCGTTGGCCGTCACCCAGCCGTCGTGCAGTTCGCGGATGCGCCGCTCGTCGTCGCTCATGTCACACTCCTTCCGATGAGCCGCCGGCACGGAGCCAGCGGATGGTGAGGTCCGCCGCCGGTCGAGGCGGCGGGCTGCAAGGGGGGTCCGCCGTCATGTGAGGCGGCGGATGGCCCGGGCCGGGCAGGCTTCGATGGCTTCCCCGGCCGCCACCTCCAGCTCCGCCGGGACGTCATCCCGCGTCGCCACGGCGTAGCCGAAGTCATCCAGGTCGAAGATCTCAGGCGCGATCTCCGCGCACAGCGCGTAGGCGGCGCATTTGGTCCCGTCGACGTTCACGCGCATCTGTCAGCCCTCCGTACTTTGTTGTGTGGGCTGAGCGAGCCATACGTAGGGTTGGCTCACCCAGGGATGCCTGATGTGGCCTTCAGCCCTCCTCGGGTTCGGGTGGGTGCACCCGGAAGCGGGTGTCGGCGCCCACCGGCAGCCGGACGCAGCGCGCGCACGACTCGGCCAGGTGGTGCCGGATCTCGTCCGGGAAGTGGCGCAGCAGGCTGTCTGCGGTCAGGCAGGCGGCGTCGAGCGTGCCGCAGGCGCCGCGGCCGCGCAGCCGCCCCGCCCACTGCTCCAGCCGGTCCACCTGCTCGGCCACCGCCGTGCCCGCGCGCAGCGCCTCCGCGACCCCGGCCATGGCGCTCGTGCCCTTGACGCAGCTTCCGCACTGGCCGGCGTTGGCCCGGTCGAAGAAGGCCAGCACGTCGGCGGCGGCCGCCACCGGGCAGTCGTCGTGCCCGATGGCCACCAGGGCGCCGCAGCCCAGCGTGCTGCCGATTGCGCGCATGGCCTCGTGGGTCAGGGGCGTGCCCCCGGCCGAGGGCGGCAGCAGCCCGCCGGAGAAGCCGCCGGCCAGGAAGCCCCGGCAGGCGTCGTAGCCGAACCGGGCGGCCAGCTCGGCCAGCCGTACCCCATGCGGGACCTCCGTCAGCACCGGCGGCGCACCCGAGCCCGAGAGCGTCACCAGCAGGCCGCTGCGCCGGAACCGGGTCAGCAGCGCCATCCTGGCCAGCGACTCGACGTTGAGCACCAGCGTGGGCCGGCCGGCGACGCCCTGTTCGAAGGGCCGGGGCGGCTTGGCCGTGGGTTTGGCAGGGCCGCCGTCGATCGCGCGCACGAGCGCGGTCTCCTCGCCGCTGACGAAGCCGGGCTCGGCGTCGAAGATCTCGACCCCGGCCACACGTTCGGCGGGTGCCTGCCGGTGGTCGAAGGCCTCAACCTCGGTCGGTGCCTGCCGTTTCGGCCCGTGGTCGAAAATCGCGGCCGCACGCTCCGCCAGCGCCCGCCGCACTGAGCGGGCGGAGGGGGCGTCGGAGACGTACAGGACCGCACGGTCGGCGCCCGCCAGGTGCCCGGCGAGGAGCATGCCCTCCAGCACCAGGTGGGGCCGGATACGCATCAGGTAGCGGTCCTTGACGCTGGCCGGCTCGCCCTCCTCCCCGTTGGCGACGAGCACGCGCGGGCCGTCCGCGGCCCGGACCGCCTCGATCTTCGCGGCGACCGGGAACCCGGCCCCGCCCCGCCCCCGCAGCTCGGCGGCGCGGATCGCGGCCAGCGCCGCCTCCGGCGAGTGTCGCAACGCGCTGTCGCCACCCGAGGCGAGATACCGAGCAAGATCCTCCCTGACACTCCCCACCACGGCCGTGCCGCCCCCGGCCGGTACAGCCACAAGGGTCGCGTTGTTCATCGTTCAGCACCTCCTGATGGGCAGGCGTTCGAAGGTGCGCAGCGAGCCGGGCGTTGCCGGCCGCACCGGCGCACCGGGTCCGAGCTCGAAGGACGGCCAGGCAGCCAGGAGTGCGCTCAGCGCGATCCGTGCCTCCATGCGGGCCAGGGGCGCGCCCAGGCAGTGGTGCATCCCCATCCCGAACGCCAGGTGCCGGCCGCCCTTACGGGTGATCAGGAAGCGTTCCGGGTCGGGGAACTCGGCCGGGTCCCGGTTGGCGGCCGCGCCGAACAGGACGATCGGGGCCCCGGCCGGGATCGTGGTCCCGTCCAGTTCGATCGGCGCGCGGGCCACCTTGAGCCCGAACTGGAAGGACGGCTCGAACCTGAGCACCTCCTCGACGGCGCCGGTCAGCAGCGACGGCGTGGCCCGCAGCAGGTCAAGCTGGTCCGGATGTTCGAGCAGGACGTGCACGGCGTTGGCGATGAGCGCGGTGGTCGTCTCGTGCCCGGCGTTGAACAGCAGCAGGGCGCTGGAGACCACCTCCTGCGGCGTCATGACCGCGGTGAGCGCGGTCAGCAGATCGTTCCGCGGTTCTCTCCTGCGCCGCTCGACCAGGTCGAGGAAGTAGGCGGTCGACTCGGCCAGCGAGTCCGCGGCCGCCTCCAGCACCGTGGGCGGCACGACCGGTGCGAGTGTGCGCCCGGTGAGCTCGGCCCGGCGCACGCAGTCGGCGCGGTCTTCCTCCGGCACGCCGACCAGCTCGCCAATGAGCGCGGTCGTCAGCGGCAGGGCGAACTCTGACACCACCTCCAGGGAGGTTCCGGCCGCCTTCATCAGCTCGGCCGCGGCCGCCTCCAGCCTGGGGCGGAGTGCCTGCACGGAGGCGGGGGTGAACGCCTGCTGGAACAGTTGCCGCAGCCGCCGGTGCTCGGGGTCGTCCATGAACACGAACATCGAGCGCTGCCAGCGGGCCACCGGCCCGTCCACCCCGTCGAGGTGCTGTTCGGCCCAGTCCCGGTAGTCCGGCCGGGCCGCCGGATTGCTGGTGGCGCGCGGGTCGAGCAGCAAGGCCCGCACGTCGGCGTGCCGGCTGATCAGCCAGAGGCCGTCGGGTGTGCGATGGACCGGCGCGCGCTCGCGCAGCTCACGGTAGAGCGGATAGGGGTCGGGCACGATCAGGCCCTCGATGGTGTAGGTCATGGCCTGGCCTTTCCGAGTAGCTCCAACAGGCCGGGCAGTTGGTCGGGCGGGTTGACCAGGCCGAGCGCGACCTCGTCGATCCCGGTCGCGGCCAGGCGGCCCAGTGCCGCGGGAAGCGTGCTCGGCGTGGCGACCAGCGCCAGCTCGGACAGGGCGGCGATGGTCAGCAGCGCGGCCATCGGCAACCGCCCCGCTTCGGCGTCCGCCAGCGCGGCGGGGTCGAACAGGCCGGGCGCGGTCACCTCGAACCCGGACGGGCTGAACCCGGCCAGGATCGGCACGAGCATCGCCGCGGCGCTCTCCTCGTCCTGGCCGATCGAGCCGAGCACGGTCGCCGAGATCCGGAAGTCCGCCCGGTCGCGCCCGGCGTCGGCCAGCGTCTTGACCACTGAGGAGACAGAGGCGGCCAGGTAGTCGAGCGAGGCGCCGGCGGTCAGTGAGACGCCGTCGGCGACCCGCCCCGCCAGTTCCAGCATGCGCGGCCGTACGGCGAGCAGGTCGATGACGGGCGACACCTGCGGCGAGGCGATGGCGCAGCCGTCGAAGCGGTGCCCGGCCAGCTCCCCGTCGACGCGTTCCCCGGCCAGCAGCCGCCGCAGCACGCCGACCAGCTCTCCGGCGATGCGCAGACCCCGGCGGTGGTCGCCGCCGAGCATGCCGGCCAGCAGGGCGTCGCCGAGTCCGACCTGGACCCGGACCCGTCCGGGGGCGAGCGCGGCCAGCGAGGCCAGCTCCATCGCCAGCAGCGCGGGATGCCGGGCAATCGGGGTGGGTCCCACCAGGCCCACCTCGAGGCGGCCGGTGCGGGCGAGTACCGCGGCGGCGGGCACTACGGCGTCGGTGAAGCCGAGGTGCTCGCACATCCACACGCCGTCCAGCCCGGCGGCCTCCGCGGCTGCGGCTGCGCGCAGCGTGGGCGGCAGCGGCCCGAACCCGCTGAAGCTGAGGCTCAATCGCACGGTGTACTCCTTCGGCTAGCGGACCGCGGTGATCCGGGTGACGGTGAAGGCGGCGCCAGCCATGCACAGCGCGGCGGCGGCGTAGAGGCCGGTGAATCCGGCGCCGGACAGCATCACGGCGCCGAGGGCGGGGCCGGCCAGGCTGGGCAGGGTGTTGGCGCTCTGTAGCACGCCCAGGTCGCGGGCGCGCTCGTCGGCGCGGGGGAGCACGTCGGCGGCGACGGCGAGGTCCATGGTCGAGTAGACGCCGAAGGCCAGCCCGGTGACGGCGGCAACGATGAGGATGCCCGTCCACGTCGGCCAGGCCAGGTTGGCCACCGAGCACACGCTGAGCACGAGCCCGGCGCCGACGACGAACGGCTTCCTGCGCATCAGCCGGTCGGAGACGATGCCGACGACCACCCCGGAGACCACGGCCACCAGCGCATACACGGACGTGGAAACAGCTATGTACTCGGCCACCTCGGCCGGTCCGGCGCCGGGAGCGAGCACTTCTTGCACCCAGTAGAGGCTGAACCCGAGCGAGAGCGCCAGCCCGAGGAAGACCAGGAAGCGGGTCAGCCACATCCAGCCGAGGTCGGGGTCACGGCGCGGGTTGAGCCGGACACAGGCCAGCCACTCCTGCCAGTCCCACGGCCGGACCGCGTCCGAGCTGCTGGACGGCTCGCGGACGGTGACCAGCAGCAGGAGCCCGCCGCCCAGCATCAGCACGCCGAGCACCAGGTAGGTCGCCCGCGCGTCTCCGCCCAGCAGGCTGAACACCCAGGCGCCGAAGACGGGGGAGAGTGCGCCGGCCACCCCGAACACCCCGGAGATCTCGCCCCGCTGCCCCTGCGGCACCTGGTCGGCGACGAGGGCGAGCGAGCTGGCGATCACACCACCGATACCGATCTGGAGCACGCCGAAGGCCAGCATCAGCGCCGGGGTGGTGGCGGCCGCGGCCAGACCGGCCAGTCCGAGCGCCCCGATCACCGCGCTGGCCAGCGCCCAGGTGCGGCGTCTGCCGTACCGGGATCTGGTGCGATCGGAGACCATGCCGACCAGCGGGGCCGCGAGGACGCCCGCGAGGCCGCCGAGGGAGGAGACCAGCGCCAGCGTGCCCGCCTTGGACTCGCCGCCCAGTTTGGCGGCCTGCAGCGGCAGCAGGATCTGCGCAGGAGTGAGCAGCGCCGCCAGCATGCCGAAGGAGATGGCGCCGAGGCCCAGCCGAAAGCCCACGCCAACGCGTACGTCGGCGGTGGTCATGAGCGGCTGCCGTAACATGCGGAGCTATGCCGAAGGTGGTTGACCATGCCGCGCGCCGTGAGGAGCTGATCTCGGCGACCTGGCGCACGATCCGCAGGCTCGGGCTGGCTGGCACCACCACGCGGGAGATCGCCAAGGACGCCGGTTATGCGCACGGACTGCTGGCCTACTACTTCCCCGACAAGGACGCGATCCTCGACGCCGCGCTGGAGCGTGCTTACGAGGCGGCGCGCAAGCAACTGACCGCCCGCCTCGCAGGTCGTTCCGGCCGCGACGCGGTGCGGGAGGTGTTGCTGGCGGCGCTGCCCATCGGCGACGCCGCCGTGGAGACGCAAGTACTGGTCATGTCGTGGGGCGCGATGGCGACGTCCGAGGCGACACGGGCGCGGCGCCACGCCAGCTTCCGCGAGTGGCGCGACACCGTTCGCGTGCTGGTGCGCATCGCGGCCGCGCTCGGGGAGATGACCTCCGAGCAGGACCCCGAGGAGATCGCCGACGCGCTGGTGGCGCTGGTCGACGGGCTGACACTGCACGGGATCATGAACCCAAAGGAGTATCCGGAGCGCCGCCTGGTCGCCACGGTCGACAACCTCCTTGACCGCTACCGCTGAGCCGTCCCTCATCTCTGCCTCCAAGAGCTCGCGATCAGGGCCGCGGCCAGGTCCGGCGCCTCGGCCATGGGCAGGTGACCGACGCCCGGCACGGTGTGCAGCTCAGTGCTCAGCGCCGCCGCCGTCTTCGCGGCCGCCCCGTGAGGGCAGGTCCTGTCGTGCTCGCCGCGCGCAACGAGAACGGAGCAGCCCACCTCTGCCGCCGCCTGCCGGAAGTCGGCAGTGAACCCCGCTTCCAGCAATCGGGCGACGGTTGCCGGCGAGTTGGCGGCAGCCACCCGGTTGGCCTCAGCCACCAAGCCGGGATCGGCATCGGGGGGAAAGGTCCACTCGCGGGCGATCGCAGCGAAGAAGCCCATGACCCCGGCGCGGGCCAGAAGGTCCAGGGCCGGTTTCAAGATCTCGGGAGCCGGGTCCAGCGCGGTGCCGAACATCGTGACCGTGGCAGCCCGGCCGGGGTGTGCGGCGGCCACGGCCAGGGCGAGGCCGCCGCCGAAGGAGGAGCCGACGAGGTGGGCCCTCGGCCAGCCGAGCCAGTCGATGACGGCGAGCACGTCGGCCGTCTGGCGCGCGATCTCGAAGGAGCCCTCGCGGGTGGAGCCGCCGTGCCCCCGCAGGTTCATGGCGGCCAGCGCGCGGTCGCGCGGCAGCAGGTCGAAAACGGCGCTCCAGACGTCGGCTGAGCTGTTGAGCCCGTGCAGGAACAGCACGGGCGTGGCGGTGCCGCCCTCCCGCACCACGACGGCCAGCCGACCGCCGGGCACCGTGACCATCACCGCCCCGTCTCCAGCGGCACGTAGTCGAGGACGTTGCGCTGGAAGGCCTGGATGCCGCGCTCGTATCGGTAGGCGATCGGGCCGACGGAGAAGCGCGGCGACCTGATGCCCACCTGTACGGCTTCGCAGCAGAAGACGTCCTCCTCGATCAGGTCGTACGTGCGCTCCTTGCGCAGGACCCGCCTGGTCAGGTCGCCCACGGCTGCCTTCAGCCCCGCCACGGCGAGCTTGCCGTTCTGGCCGGGCTGGAAGCGGGTGCGCATCTCGAATGTGGTGGTCTCGGGGCCGGTGGGGATCACCTCGATGCTCGACCACCAGACGGCCGAGGACAGCACGAACAGGTTGGGGAAGATCAGGCCGAACGCGGAGCCGTACCAGCGGGGCTCGGTGGCGATCGGCTTGAGCCCGGCCTCGGCCTCCATGGGTGTCAGCTGACCGGGCTTGAGCGGCGGCTCGTAGAAGAACCAGTGCCGGTCGCCGCAAGCGGCCTGTTCCTGCCGCTTGTGGTCGTAACCGACCAGTGTCTCCTTGTGTACGTAGCCCAGGTGATAGTTGTCCAAGGCGTTCTCCATGAACACCTTCCAGTTGGCCTTGATGTGGTACCGCTGCGGCTCCCCGAATTCGGCGAGCTGTTGCGGGTCGTAGGGCGCCATGCGGTCGGGCAGGTCTGCCAGCCAGTCGGTCAGCGGCTCCGGGGCGGGATCCGGGTGGACGAACACCAGACCGCGCCAGACCGCCACAGAGGCTTGGTGCAGGCCGAGCTTGGAGCGGTCGAGGTTCGGATCGACCTCGTTGCGCTGGGTGACGGCCAGCAGGCAGCCGTCCAGCCCATAGGTCCAGTTGTGGTACGGGCAGACGATCTGCTTCTCCACCACCCCGCTGCCCGACAGGACGGCGGTGCCGCGGTGGCGGCAGACGTTGTGGAAGGCGCGCAGCTCGCCGTCCTTGCCCCGCACCACGACCAGCGGATGCCGCCCCACCTGAACCGCCCGGTAGGCGCTTGGAGATTTGAGGTCGTCGGTGGTGCCGGCGTAGCGCCAGGTGCAGCTGAATAGCTCCAGTTGCTCCCGTTCGTACCAGTCGGCGTCGAAGTAGGCACTCGGCGGGAGGAACTGCGTCGCGGTGTCCGTCATCCCACTCACCCTTTCCTGGACAGGGGTCCAATATCCGTTGTTGAACTTCTGTTCAAAAACAGCCCATAGGAGTACGGCTCAGCCGAACAGCCGGTGCAGTTGCCGGTCGACCAGGCGCTCGGCCATGGCCGGGGGCAACCCATCGGGATCGGCGCAACCGTGCAGCGCAACCCCATCGACCAGCGTCCACAGCAACGCCGCTTCCTCATCCGGATCCCGGTCGGCCGCGACCTCTCCGGCGGCCTGTGCCTGCGCGATGGCCGCGGCGAGGTCGGCCCGGGCTGCGGAATACAGCGCAACCTGCACTCTGCGCAGAGCGGGATTGCTCACCGCCCTGCCGCAGAACACCTGATAGACCCTGATCTCAGCGATGCGCTCGTCGTCCAGCGCAAGCAGCTCCAGCAGGCAGCGGCGCAGGCGCTCCCTGACCGGGCCGCCCGCCTCCCAGGCTTTCTTGAGCCGCTCCACGAGCTGTGCACCGAGGAACTCGAAGGTCACCAGCAGCATCTCGTCCTTGGACGGGAAGTAGCGCTGCACGAGCCCCACCGAGACCCCCGCCTCCGCGGCAACCTCGGCCACTGTGGCCCCCTCCATCCCGCGGGCCGCCATCACCCGCATGGTCGCCTCCACGACCTGGCGGCGGCGCTGTGCGTGATCGGCAACCCTCGGCATAGGAATAAGCGTACGGGGATATTTTTATTTTGTCGAGCACGTTCTCCGAGAGCCCGCATCTCCTTCTCGATCCCAGCAGGATCCTTTGAGCGCAACACCATCCGTGAAGGACCGTGTGGCACAGCGGGCCGAGGCCCGACTCGATCTCTCAGCGTGATGGAGCCGGACCAGCTCATCGAATCCACGCCGCCCAAGGACGACTCTGATGGTCCGATGCGGAAGGACACGATGACCTGGGACCTGGTCGGCAACTTCACGACCCAGACGGAGCCCGAGAGCCCGTAACAGGGATCATGAGTTGGCCCTCTTGAGGTGCCTCCAACAGATCAGGCTGCAGGCCAACGAGACGAAGGCGACGTGGAGTTCGAGGCGTCGTTCTCAACGCACAACGAGCCGTTTGAACTGGTGGAGCAGAGCGAACGTCTGCTCCACGACGTAGCGGAGCTTGCCCAGCCCCTTGATGTTCGGGGCGCCCTTGCGGGGGATCACCGGCCGGATCCGGCGGCGACGCAGCTCGCGCCGCGTGGCCCGGGAGTCATACGCCTAATAGGCGCTGTGGGTTGGCTTTTGGGTCAGTCCCAGCGGGGGCCGGGCGAGACGTCTGGTCTGTATGCAGCGCCTGCGAGTGCTTCGACAAGAGGGACGCGTGCGCGGCCCCTGCTGTTTCGGGCGCGGTCGCCGTACCGTGCCGTGGTTCGAGCCGTTCCCAGGGCCACCTCCCGATCAACCGGAGCCGTAGAGCTCTTCACGAGAGCGAGGCCCCCGGGCTCAGCTGGGGCCACGGACGGCTGGTGGGGTGGTGCGCCAGCAAGCGCTTCTATTAGGTCGCCGGGTGGTCCTGCCGCGGCTCGATGCCGAGGGATAGCAAGGCTCGAAAGGAGCGCGCGTTGCACGTGACCTGCGGAATCGACTGGGCTGAGGACCACCACGACATAGCGGTGGTCGACTCCAACGCCCGACTGCTCGGCAAGCTCAGGATCAGCGACGACGCGGCGGGCTTCCAGGACCTGCTGCAACTGCTCGCTCAGCACGGCGACAGCCCGGACGATCCGATCCCGATCGCGATCGAGACCTCCCGCGGACTCCTGGTGGCCTGCCTGCGGGCCTCCGGCCGCCACGTGTATGCGATCAACCCGATGGCCGTCGCCCGCTACCGTGACCGGCACGTCGTCTCCCGCAAGAAGTCCGACCACCAAGACGCCGTCGTCCTCGCAAACATCCTTCGGACCGACGCAGAGCTCCACCGGCCGCTGCCGGACGACTCCGACCTGGTCAGGGCGATTGCCGCCCTCGCCAGAGCCCAGCAGGACGCGGTCTGGGACCGCACCCGAGCCCACAATCGGCTCCGATCGCACCTTCGTGAGTACTACCCGGCGATCCTGGAGGCGTTCGCCGACAAGCGGGAGCGGCTGCTGGCACGTGAGGCCCGCGCGATCCTGGTGATCGCGCCCACTCAGGCCGAGGCGGCTCGGCTCACGCGCACTCGGATCAGGGCCGCCGTCACGAAGGCAGGACGCCAGCGCCGGATCGAGGCCGAGACCGACCGTCTTCTCGAGATACTCCGCCGGACCCGTCTCCGCCAACCGGTCCTGGTGGAGACGGCAATGGGGCGCCAGACACTTGCCCTGCTCGCCCAGCTCGACGCCGCCTGCCGGGCATCCGACGACCTGGCCCGCGACACCGAGGAACTCTTCCTCCAGCATCCCGACGCGGAGATCATCACAAGCTTTCCGGGTCTTGCCGTGCTCACCGGCGCGCGGATACTCGCCGAGATCGGCGACGACCGCACCCGATTCGACACGGCCCGAGACCTGAAGGCCTACGCCGGAAGCGCGCCAGTGACGCGGGAATCCGGCAAGAGCCGCCGCGTCAGCCACCGCCGGATCAAGAACAGCCGCCTGGCCGCGGCCGGTCGGCACTGGGCATTCGCCGCGCTCACTGCCTCACCCGGAGCTCATGCTCACTACAACCGCCGGCGGGATACCGGAGACCGCTACCACGCGGCCCTCCGCCACCTGTTCAACCGCATGCTCGGCCAGCTCCACCACTGCCTGACCACCCGCCAGAAATTCGACGAAGCGATCGCCTTCGCCCAGCCGGGCGGGACCCCACTCGCCGCAGCTGCTTGACCCGATAGCTGCATGGGGTGTCTTGTCGGCCCGCACCGACTCGGGACGCCGACGCGGACGGCCGGGACGTCCAGCAACCGGCGGGACGCCATCGACCAGGGCCAGGGTCTGGGTGATGTCGTTGATGTTCGCCGCAGTCGTGATCACCCTCAGCGGGGTGCCCTTCCCATCGCAGATCAGATGGTGTTTGCTGCCAGCTTTCCGCCGGTCGACCGGCGACGGACCGGTCGCGGCACCCCCTTTTTCGCGCGGACGTGGGAGCCGTCCACGCACGCGCGCGACCAATCGAGTTCGCCGGCCGCGTTCAGACGGGCTAGCAGGAGACGGGCAGCTGCTCGAAGACCCCGGCCTGCTGCCAGCGGTCCAGGCGCCGCCAGCAGGTCTGTCCGGAGCCGAACCCTAGCTCCAGCGGCAACAGTTGCCAGGCAATATCGTTGGCCAAGACGTACAGGATGCCCTGCAGGCACAGTCGGTCGTCCACCAGCTTCGGGCCCCGCGATCGCTCGGGCCAGGGCGGCAGCAGCGGTTCGATCAGTTTCCACAGGTCGTCGTCCACCATCCCTGGTCGAGTACTCACACGGCCTTCAGCGGCCGGATCGTCACACGGACACGCTCGCCCAGCACACCTCACCAAGATCGCGTTACGAGCTCCAAGGGCAACCTGCCGAATGCGGACCCGGCCGAGTTCACCACCACCTACGTCTACGACAAGATCTACCAGCCGACCGACGTGCTGAACGCCCGACCAGCACGAGATCACCTACGCGCGTATGGCGACGTCGGCGGGCTCGCGGTGCGCTCACGGCCTCGGGTGGCCACCAGCCCTTACCAGCGCCCCCCGCATCCCGGATCTGCGCCTGCCCGAGGCGATCACGGCGCTGCGCAGCGGCGACTATCGCAATCCCGGCGAGCTGCCTGACGGGCCCGTGCTGGTGGTCGGCCCGCGCGTGTGGGCCGGCCCAGGACGACTCCGGCCAGGACGAGTGCCAGCCCGCACAGTTGCTGGACGGTCAGCACCTCTCCGGCGACTGCCGTGCCGAGCAGCACGCCGGTAACGGGGTTGAGCAGTCCGACCAGGCCCACTGTCCCTGCGGGCAGGTGCCGCAGCCCGGTGAACCAGGCGGCGAAGGCCAGCGCGGTGGCGACCAGGGTGACGTAGCCGCACGCGAGGAGCGCCGGTGTGGAGAGTGCGGGCGGAGGGCCCTCCACGGCTGCGGCGACCGGCAGCAGGAACAGTCCTCCTGCGGTGAGCTGCCAGGCGGTCGAGGCGAGCACATCGGCACCGGTGTTCCACCGCTTGGTCAGGATGTAGCCGAAGGACGACACGAGCATGGCTGCGGCCGAGGCGAGGACTCCCGGTACGCTCACCCCTCCCGCCCCTGTGAGCAGCATGAGACAGACCCCGCTGAGCCCGATCGCGGCGCCGGCCAGGTGCGCGAGGCCGGGGCGCTCGGACACCAGGGCCCAGGCGATGAGCATCATCGCCAGCGGGGGCACCGCCATGACGGTCGAGGCGATGCTCGTCGGGAGCAACTGGGAGGCGGCATAGACGAGTACGAAGAACACGCTCACGTTGAGCAGCCCGAGCACCGTGGACCGCCACCACCAGGCGCCGTGCGGTCGCTGCCTGCACAGGCCCAGCAGGACGAGGCCAGCGGGCAACGCCCGCAGGGCGGCCCCGTACAGCGGGCGGTCCGGCGGCAGGAATTCATGGGTGACGCAGTAGTTGGCTCCGCAGGTCACCGGCGCGACAGCGGTCAGTGCCACCCACCGCATATTAGCTTCTATGGAAGACAATATAGCTTCCTGGGAAGCTATCGTGGTGTCCATGGATGATCCGCAACCTCTGGACCGCGTAGCCCGCATCCAGGCCGACTGGCGCCGCGAACGGCCCGACATCGACATCGCTCCGCAAGGCGTGATCGGCCGACTGCACCGCTTGGCCGACCAGCTCACCGAGGAACTCTGCCTCGTCTACGGGCGCTACGGACTCAGCGAGGGAGAGTTCGACGTCCTGTGCGCACTGCGCCGCGCCGGTGAGCCCTACGAACGGGCACCCGGCGAACTCGCCGCCCACACCATGGTCACCACCGGCGCGATGACGAAGAGAATCGACCGCCTGGAGCGCGCCGGACTCGTCACCCGCCGCCGTTCCGACGACGACCAGCGCAGCCGGATCGTCGCGCTCACCCGGCCCGGACGCGAACTTATCGACCGAGCGTTCACCGACCACATGCGCAACGAACGCCGCCTGCTGGACCTGCTGACACCCGCCGAGACCCAGGCACTCGAAGGGCTGCTCACAACCTGGCTCTCCCGCGTGGAAAATCCGCATCCGTCTGACAGCAAGTGACCCACTGCCCGCAACCGCGGCTCCGCCCTGCTCGGCTGGGTCGGTGAGGACGCCGCGCCGGTGGCCGGAGCCTTGCAAGTCAACCCGTGCGCCCGTAGATCCCGGCCAGCCGATGGAAGGCGGCCTTGGGCTCCCAGGCATACGGGTCGGCCGGGTCGGTGCGGGCGATGCCGTAGCTGGCCATGTCCAGGTCGTGGCGCGGGTCCGGGGAGTGCGGGTACATGGGTTCGGCGAACTCGAAGACGAATGCCCCGTGGACGTTCTCGGCGTCGAAGAGGTGGAGCAGCTCGGCAAGGTAGTCGGCCTGTACCTGCTCGTTCCTGGTGTAGCCGGGTTTCACCTTCGGCCGGGCCGCCCGCCAGTTGACGATTCCGTCGCCGTTGGCGCCCTTCGCGTCGGCGCCGGTGTAGGTGCAGCAGCCGAATTCGGTGATGACCACCGGCTTGCCGTACCCGCGCAGTGTGGCGAGTTCCGCGGTATAGCGTGCGTGGTTGCCCGCGTCGCGGTAGAGGTTGACGCCGACCAGGTCGAATGGCGTCCAGTCGACGCCTTCCCAGCTGCCCGCTCCGTAGCTGACCGGGCCGTGGAAGTGCTGCCTGGCCAAGGTGACCGCCGCGCGGAGATGGGAGTTCAGCCGCCGGTTGTAGACCCAGAGCAGTAGTGGCCAGGTGACCGTGAGCACCACCGACCGGATCGGGAACCGGCCGCCGGGGACGACGCCCGGCATGAAGATGCTCAGCTCGCAGCCGACCGACAGGGTGACCTTTCCGGGATTTCGGCGGCGCAGGTTCTCCGCGGCGACGCTCAGCTCCTCCAGGTGCGCCAGCGTCCGTGCGCGGCCGGTTTCGGCGAAGCGGGGCTGGATCCACACCTCGAGGCCGCGTTCCAGGGCGAGCTCGGCGGCCTCGCTCAGACGGCCGATGTCGGTGCCGAACACGCAGACGGCCGTGCAGTGCAGCTCCTCGGCGATGACGCGCAGGTCTTCGCCCGCGTGGGCGGCGTCCCACTCCGGCCGCGACAGGGTGCCGGGCACGTAGGCGGTGCCGACGTCGTAGTTGATCCCGCGCACCGGCAGACCGCTCACGGGCTCGGGCGTCGCCCGCGCCTTCTCGATGAAGGATCGTGGGTTCTGGTTGGCTGACTGGTTTCCTGAATGCATAACCACCGTTGTCCTCGGTCGTTGAGGGGGCGTGGAGGGCGTGCGGCCAGGTGGTCGCCGAGCCTGCGGAGGTGGGCGGAGGCAGAGCTCAGAAGGTGCAGCGCGTAGAGAGGCCCTGGGTGCGGCTTCAAGAAGAAGGAAGAGAGCGGCGCAGGGAAGAGGCGTGGGTGCTAGGGGAGGGGGAGAGTGTTTGCTTGGTGTTCGAGTTCGGGGAGGCGGGAGGGGTCGGTCAGGAGGGCTGTGAAGGCGAAGTCGACGATCTCGGGCGGGCTGACCGCGATCTCCGGCAGCGCCAGCGCGTCGAACAGCGCCAGCACGAGCCGCGCCCCCGACACCGAGTTGATCGGCCGCACGTCGCCCTCGCGCTGCCCCTGCGCGATCATCTCGGTGACCTGCCGTTCGAGCCGTTCGGTCAGCTTGCGTTCGGCCGCGAACCGGTCGCGTTCCAGTTCGGGCGTGGTCAGGATGGACGCCAGCACGTACGGCGAGTCGAGCAGATGCTCCAGCGACTCCCGCAACCAGCGATGCAGCTTGACCACCGCCGGTGCCGCCACGACGTCGAGTGAGTCGCCTACGGCCAGCGGCCGCTCGAGCCCCAGCTTCACCAGCGCGGCCAGGATGTCGTCCTTGGCGGAGAAGTGCTTGTAGATGGCCGGCTGCTGGACGCCGACGGCGGCGGCGATGTCACGGGTGGAGGTGGCGGAGTAGCCGTGGACCGCAAAGAGCCTGGCGGCCGTGCGGAGGATGCGCTCGGCCGACGGGCTCCTTTTCGATGCGGGCATGCAGGTCAGACTAGCCGGTCACAGTTCGGTGGCGGCCCGGATGCGGGCCATCGCCGCCTTGAACTCGGGCGCGTCCATGACCGGCACCAGCGTCATGGCCTTGACCATGCTGCCGGTGAACTTCATCCGGCCGCGGGCGAAAGCGGCCTCCTCGGTCAGTTCGCCCCGCTCGATGCGGACACTGTCGTCGTAGGTCATGGTGATCGTGTAGTCGGGTTTGTCGAGGATGCCGAGCGCGACGTCGGTCACCCGGCCGTGTTCCAGCACCCAGTAGTAGTGCACGGCGCGTGCGCCGGTCAGGATGTACTGCAGGCGGGCGTTGGCGCCCTGGCGTTCCGGCAGGTCCTGGGTCTCCTTGAGTACGAGCCTTGTCCAGTCCTGGGTGAGGTAGCGCGCCATGTCACAGCTCCCCGGGCCAGGCGTCGCCCTCGCGGGTGAGGGCGCGTGCCAGGTTCTGGTAGAAGACGATCACGCCGGGCTCCTTGGGGCTGAGGTGGCCGCGCTCGGCGAAGCGTGAGGAGACGCCGCGCTGCACGGCTTCGAGTCCTGTCTTGTCCTCGTCGTTGACCATGGCGGTGATCGTCTGCTGTGCTCTGGCGAGGGCCTCGGGATCCACGGAAGCCACCAGTTCGGGCGGCATGAGCACGCCGCCGACCACCTGGATCCTGTCGATGGACTGTGGGATGAAGCTGAGCCAGACGATCTGGTCGCCCATGGCGAGGAAGCCGCCGGTCGGGAATGACAGCAGGGCCATCCCGTTGGCCTTCTCCAGCTCGCCCAGTTCGAGCGCCTCCGACTCGATGGGTTCGGCGAACGGGGTGCGGGCGTGCATGACCCAGGGCGAGTACTGCTTGATGTAGGGGGTGCCGCCGCCGGGTAAGAACGGCTCCAGCGTCTCCCGATGCAAGCCGATGACGTGGTAGTTCTCGTAGCCGTTCTCCAGCGCAAGTTTCCAGTTCGCCTGCCATTCCTCCGCCACAGAGATGACCTGGACCAGATCGCCGAGCCGGTAGTTGACGAATTCGGGCGCGGCCAGGTCGAGGTGCGGGCCGATGGGTTCGGCGGCGGCGTCGAGGTTGACGTAGACGAGGCCGTTCCACTCCTCGACCGCGAAGCCGGGCAGTCGGCAGTTCTTCTGGTCGAAGTCCTTGTTCCCGCCCATGTGCGGCGCGCCGCGCAGCCGCCCGTCGAGGCCGTAATTCCACAGGTGGTACGGGCAGGTGAAGGAGTCGGTACGGCCGCTCCCCGGCTCCACCAGAGGCATCAGCCGGTGCCGGCAGATCGGCGACATCGCGTGCAGCGCGCCGTCGGTGCCGCGGGTGACGACGACCGCCTCGCCGGCGATGGACAGCGCGACGTAGTCGCCGGCTTCGGCGAGCTGGCCGATGTGAGCGACGAGCATCCAGGCGCGGCTGAAGATCCGCTCCCGCTCCAGCTCCCACATCTCAGGCGAGGTGTAGGCGCGCGGCGGGAGACTGATGGCCGGCGGGTCCTCGTCGAGGTAGCGGCGCAGCTCGGCGAGGATCTCCCCGGTTCCCTCTGTAGTGATCACGGTCATGGTGAACCCTCTCGTGACGAGTTATCAATCGATAACCTTGAAGCCAAGGTATCAGTTGATAACCGTTCGTCAATGGGTGAGACCGAAGCGATCAAGCGGTGAGGGCATATCCCTCCTGGTAGAGGGTCTGGTGGACACGTTCGTGTTGTCGGGCAGGGTGGTGGCGCCAGTAAGCGTCGAGATGACCGTTGGCGGTCACCGCGCGGAGTTTCAAGACCGCGTCGGCGAGACCTCAGTGCGCTCCGGCGAGGGCGAATCTGTCGGCGATCAGGTGGCGGCAGGCGCCGATCACGCCGGTCGCGATCGGCCATCCCGCTTCGAGTGCTTGCTCATGGCGCAGGTGCTCGGTGTTGCCGGTCAGGTAGCGGATGCAGGCGTCGATGCCGTCGCGGCGTCGGGCGCTCAGTGTGGAAGCCTGCGTGGTGAGGGCGGTGACGACCTGGTCGGTGTGCCTGGCCAGTGGCGCCAGGGCGTGAGTGGCGCCCCAGTCCTCGGTGGCAGGAGCAGCGGGCGGGCGCAGGCGCCAAGCAGCCGCCCACAGCCTCTCCGCGACGTGGATGAAATCGATGACGATTTGAACGTGCACGTCGCGGCGGGCGGCTTCGGCGGTGATCACAAAAGTGGCCGCCAGGCCCAACGGGCGGGGCGTCATTCGGGACATGGTGTCCATCAGCGCCCGCCCCGCCGAAGCCGAGGACCGTGCGGTGCCTGGTCATACGTGTCTGATGGAAGAACCTTGTGTGTCGACAGCCCCTGGACTGGCGATGCGCTCGATGCGTGGTTGGGCGAGTTGGACGTAGTCAGCACCCGAGATGACTGCTGAGCGGTCGAGCCGGGCGGCGTTGAAGTAGAGCTGTGGCTGGGCGACGACCTCGGGGTCGGCGACGAGCTCGAGGGCGGGATCGAAGGCGAAGGGAAGGACGGTGCCGGGGACGGTGTGGGCCAGTCGTTCGGCGGTGGCAGCATCGCTGAATCCCACGTAGCGGGCGTCGAACAGCGTGCGGATGGCGTCCAGGTCGACGCGCCGGTCTCCTGGGATGACCGCGAGCACGTGGCGGGTGGTCCGCCGATCGATCTTGACCCTGAGGATGATGCACTTCGCTGCGTGGGACACGGGGTGCCCGCGCAGAGCGCTGACCGAGTCCGTGGTGCCATCCGGTTCGTGATCGATGAGCCGGTAAGGCGTCTGAGTGGCGTCGAGCAGGGTGATCAAGCGCTGGTAGGTGTCATTGCCGGGCACGCTTCGTCCTCTTTCATGGTTCTTGCTGTAGTGGTGCGGTGGGTACGTTCGATGGCCTGTCCCCAATAGGTTCCGGCGATCATGAGCATGGCGCCGATGGCGGCCCAGGGGGTGAGCCGTTCGCCGCCGAGGCTGATCCCGATGGCGACGGCCCAGATGGGTTCGGTGCCCAGCAGCAGGCTGGCCCGGCTGGCGGAGGTGCCCTGCACGGCCCAGGTCTGGGCGAGGAAGGCGAACACACTGCAGAACAGGGCGAGATAGACCAGCTGGGCCCAGGTGGTGGCACTGCTGTGGGCCAGGCCAGGCAGGTGGGTGACGGCCGGGGCCAGGCACAGTGCCGAGCCGACGACGGTTTGGGCGGTCGTCAGGTGGAGCGGGTCCATGGAGCGGCCCGCGGTGAGCCGTCCGACGAGCGCGACGTGCCCGGCCCGGACGACTGCGGCGGCGAGCATCAGCACGTCTCCGAGTCGTGGTGCGTGCAGCCCGGTGCTGGAGGTAAGCAGCCCGACGGCCAGGACACAGAGGCCGGCGGCAAGGAAGAACGTCCAGGGCAGCCTGCGGCTGCCGGTGCGGTCCAGCAGTGGCGTCAGCACAATGGTCAAACTGATGATCAGCCCGGCGTTAGCGGCGCTGGTGTGCGCTACCCCGTAGGTCTCCAGCACGAGAACGGCCGCCTGGGTGACTCCCAGCAGCGACCCGACGCGGACCTCTTCGCGGGTCCAGCGGCGCTTTCGGCGGCGGGAGGCGACCAGGGCGCCGCACGCGAGCGCGGAGATCGCATACCGGGCGAAAAGCACCGTCATGACCGGGAGCGCGGCGGTGGCCGTCTTGGCCGCGAGATAACTGGATCCCCAGACCAGCGCGACCAGGAGAAGTACCGCATCGGTACGGCGGGTAACTTGCATGCCCCCACGCTGCCCCACCGGATCGTTGAAGGGTAGGACCAACTTCTAAAACGAAGCTGTAGTTCGCCTACACTGTCAGGATGGATGAACGGCAGCTGCGGATCCTGCGTGAGCTGGGAGATCTGGGCAGTGTCAGCGCGGTCGCCGAGGCTCTGCACGTGACGCCTTCCGCGATTTCGCAGCAGCTGCGGCTGCTGCAGCGCTCGATCCCCGTCCCGCTTACCGAGCGTGCCGGACGTCGTGTGGTGCTGACCGACGCCGGGCAGGCCCTGGCCGCGGCGGCCATCGAGGTGGAGAGCGCCCTGGCCCGGGCACGGCACACCATCGCCGACTTCGCAGAGCAACCCGACGGCAACGTATCGGTGGCTGCGTTCCACAGTGCAGCCTCCGCATTCTTCCCGATCCTGCTACGCAGCCTCGCCGGCCAGAACCGCCCCCGCCCGGCGCTCGCCGACGAAGACGTCGCTCAGGACCGCTTCCCCGCTCTCACCCGTGACTACGATCTCGTGCTCGCTCACCGCCTTGACCATGGCCCGCCATGGCCGCGCACCGTGACCTCCACCACGCTGCTGCATGAGCCCCTCGATATCGCCTTGCCTGCCAGCCACCCACTGGCCTCGAAACCGCTGCTTACGCCGCGGGACGTGGCAGACCAGCCGTGGATCACGGTCCACGACGGCTTCCCGCTGATGGCCACCATCGAGGCCATCGCCAGCGTCGCCAACCGCCGCCTCGACATCGTCCACCGCATCAACGAGTTCGCAGTGGTCGCCGAGGCCGTCGCCGCCGGCGGCGGCCTCGCGCTGATGCCCCGCTGGACCGCCCGCCCGCACCCCGACGTCGTCCTCAGGCCGCTGAGCGGAGTACACGCCAGACGCCACATCGACGTCCTCCACCGGCCCGAGCGCACCGCCCGCAAGGCCGTCCGAACAGTCCTAGCCGAGTTGCACCGCGCCGCCGCAGAAATCCAGGGTCGAGAGACCTGAGCCGCTCCTGCTGCCGGTCTCGATGTGCACACGCCGACGAACAGCCGGGAGTGATCAGGCGCCCTTCGTCAGTCCTGCCGCCGGATCGGCGGCCCCCCCCGGAAGCATGGGGCGGGCACGGAAAACGACACGGTGAGTTCGAGTCGCTTGTCCACCACGAGTGTCAGCGGATTGAGTGGGTCGGGAGCGGGCACTGTCGTCTCCTGGTCGCGCCGGTTCGCGGCCGCCGCGGTCGATCTATGGGGCGCGCGGTCTTCTTGCAGGTCAGCGCAGCTTCGGGGAATTAGGCAGTTAGTCATGTTGGCATCGGAACAGCATGGTGTCCCAGATGATCGGGTCGATCTGTTGCTCGCAGCAAGGGCAGCGGTCCGGTGCGGTGCTGCTGTCCACGAAGTACGGCCCAGGCATAGGCGAGTGGCGGCTTTCCGGCCACCGAAGTGGCCGGAAAGCCGCCTGTGGTCACCGCAGCGAGATGTGCAGGATCTCCGAGACGCGCCGGTATCCGGCGCGCTGGGAGATCCGCTCGGTGTCGTCGTCCTCCGGCATGAGGAACGGGGTGGTGATCCCGACGCTCGGGCAGGCGCGCGTCAGCGCGGCGTGGAGCGCGGAGGCGATCCCGCGACGCCGGTACGCCACGCGCACACCGATGGCGGCGAGCTCGCTCACGCCCTGGTGAGGCGGACCCATCTGGCCGCCGCCCACGCCCTGGCCGCTCGCAGTATCGAGGGCGAGGGCTACCAGGCCGCCGCGGTCCAGCACACTCCGGAGCCGTGCGACGTCGTGCTCGCCGGTCACCGGCTGCTGGTACGCCTCGCCCTGCGCCTCGGCGACCTTCCGAAGCTGCGCGTCGGTCTCGGCGAGCAGGACCTCGACCGGCCCGGCGACCCGTGGCGCGGGCGCGTCCGCGGGATCACATGTCAGGATCGGCAGCCGCCGTTCCGCGGTGAACCCGGACGCGACCAGGGCGTCCTCGACGAGCGGGGCAGCGGCCGGAAGGTACTCCAGACGCGGCGTCCGCGATCGGCTGGTGAACGTCTCGACGAGCCGACGGACCTGGTCATCGGTCGGTTCGGCCCCGTCGTCGGGGATGGCGTAGTTGAAGAAGAGTCCGGCGTCGTGGGGGTCGATGCCGACGGTGAACGGTCCGGTGCGAACGGCTCGGCCACCGCGGCCGGTGGCAGCGGCGCGCAGGTAGGCGTGCGCCTGGGATTCGAATGCGAACACGAAAGATCTTTCTTGGGTCTGAAGACGGGTTCCGTGAGAACGGGCCGCCCAGCAGCCAACACCGGATCCGTGTCCGGCGGAGTGGCGCAGCGGCCCGTCAGCGGGTCGCAGGCACAGGCATCGTCCTTCCGTGTTCGAGATACGGCGCAACGGACGCTAGGCGTCCGCCCCACGGAGGGCAACCGATATATACCGGCCAAGCCCTGCCGGGAGAGCCGGATCGTCGCCCATACCAGCGGCAACTCGCGCCGGCCAAGCGCGACGCCCAGAGGAGCCAACTACCGTGCTCAGGGGCCAACCGAGCACAACATGCCTCACACCCATCAGAGTCATTGCACTTGCTGTGTCCCACACAGGCTGTGTCGCTTTCGCGGGGCCTCGCCCGGTGGTGCGCCTCGCGTCCTCGTCGGCCATCGTGTCTCTTTCGGTGATTCATCACGTGATGGAGATCACGCGTCGGTGTCGTCGTCCCCTTCCGTCTCTTCCTCGGCCTCCTCTGATGCTGCTTCGGCCCCCTCCGATTCCAACTGGTCGACGGTTCCCTTAAAGCCCTCCACGACTGAATCGGATTCGTAGACCTGAGGCAAAGGAGGCAGGTCGTCACGCTCTTTGTGGCGACCGTCGTCGTCGCCCTTTGTGTCAGTGGCCAAGACTGTCCTCCAGATGCGGTAGGCATGCTCGCGGGGTCCCGCCGGTATTGCTCCAGGATTGAACGCTAAGGGCTCTGGCCAACGCCGAGTATCGATTTGATCACTGACGGCCTCGTGGTCGTGCCGTCTACCTATGGCCGCAGGTTGACAGGCCGTGTCAGTTGAGTACCTATCGGATGATCAGGTCGCCCGGTACGGGCGGTTCGCGGGTGAGCCGTCGGTTCAGGAGCTGGAGTCCTTCTTCAGGCTGGACACCGAGGCGTTGGAGATGGCCCGGTCGAAGCGCCGTTCCCATAACCGGCTGGGCTGGGGAGTGCAGTGGGGACGGTGCGGATGCTGGGCACGTTCCTTTCCGAGCCGGCCGCGGTGCCGACGTCGGTGGCGGACTTCGTCGCGGAGCAATTGGGGATCGACGATCCGTCGTGCCTGAAGCTGTATCCGGAGCGGTTGCCGACGCAGCACGAGCACGCGCGGGAGATCCGGAAGCTGCTGAAGCTGCGGGACTTCGAGGAGGGCGACCTGCCGCTGCGGGAGTACATCGCGGGGCGGGTGTGGGTGTCGACGGAGGGGCCGCGGGCGCTGTTCGACCGTGCGGTGACATGGCTGCTGCGCAACCGGGTGCTGCTGCCGGGGATGACGCCGCTGGCCTACCTGGTCGCGGAGGTGCGGCGGGGTGAGCAGGCGCTGATCTACTCGGTGGCGGACGCGCCAGTGACACCGGAGTTCCGCCGTGAGCTGCTGGGGTTGCTGACGGTGCCGGAGGGCTCGTCGGTGTCGGTGCTGGAGCGGTGGAGGAAGGCGCCGAGGGACATCTCGGGACGGGGCCAGAAGGCCGCGCTGGAGCGGGCCCGGGACATCCGCGCGATGGAGGGGCGGAAGCTGGATCTGTGGCGGGTGCCGCCGGTGAAGCAGGCGGAGCTGGCCCGGTACGGGCTTTCCACGCACGCGCCGACGCTGCGCCGGCTGGCGGAGCCGCGGCGGACCGCGACGCTGCTGACGACGGTGCGGCATCTGGAGCACTCGTCGGTCGATGACGCGCTGACGCTGTTCGAGCTGCTGATGGCCACCAAGCTGCTGGCCCGCGCGGAGCGCGAGGAGGGCAAGGCCCAGCTGAAGGGCATGCCGAAGCTGCGGAAGGCCGTGGTGAAGCTCAGGGGCGCGGTGACCATCATGATGGACACCCCCGTCGTCGCGGAGAGCGAGGGGGAGCCGGTTCCGCTGAGCATGGCCCAGGCATGGGAGCGGATCGAGCAGTTCGTCACGCGTGAGGAGCTGGCAACGGCCATCGTGGCTCTGGGGGAGGTGTTCCCCGAGGGCGACGACGAGGACAGCGATGCGCTGTGGCGCAAGCAGTTGCTGGACCGGTACGCCACGGTGCGGCCGTTCACGTCGCTGCTCGCGACGGTGGTGCCGTGGGGCGCGAGTGAGGCCGGCACGTCCGTCGTGGAGGCACTGCGCGAGCTGCCGAAGGTCCAGGCGCGGCGTAAGCCGGGGCCCGAGCACATCGACTCGACGCTGTTGCTGGACGCCACGTGGCGGCGGCTGGTGCTCGGCAACCCGGTGTTGGTGCCGAACGGGCTGATCGACAAGCAGGCGTGGACGTTCTGCGTGCTGGAGGCCCTGCACACCGCGCTCAAGCGCCGGGACGTGTTCGCCAAGGGCACCGACGTATGGGGTGATCCGAGGGCGCGGCTGCTGACGGGACCGGGGTGGGCCCTCGCGCGGCCGAAGGTGCTGACTGCGCTGGAGCTGCCGAACACCGCCGACGAACACTTGGGCGAGCTTGGGGCGCTGCTGGATGAGACGTACCGGCATGTGGCCGAGGGGCTGCCGGGGAACGCGGCCGTGGACATCGTCGGCGGGAAGATCCGTCTGGACCGGCTTCAGGCCGAGCCCGAGCCCGCTGGATACAAGATGGTGCACGACGCCGTGCAGGCGATGCTGCCGAAGGTGGACTATCCCGAGCTGCTGCTGGAGGTCCACGCCCACACCGGCATGCTGAACGCCTTCGAGCACATCAGCGGTAAGGTCGCCAGGCCGGACGACCTCGACATCACCCTGACCGCCCTGTTGGTGCACAAGTCCACCAACATCGGTCTGGAGCCGGTCATCAAGCCCGGCGACAAGGCTCTGACCCGGTCGCGCCTGACGTCCGTGGACTGGGGGTACTTCAACACCCCGGGCATCAGCGCGGCCTCGGCGCTGATGGTCCAGAAGCAGGGCGAGATCGACATCGCCGGCGACTGGGGCGGCGGCCACGTCGCCTCGGCGGACGGGATGCGCTTCACCGTCCCGGTCCGCTCCCTGCATGCCCGCCCGAACCGCAAGTACTTCTCCACCGGGCGCGGGGCGACCTGGCTCAACGTCGTCTCGGACCGCGTGATGAGCCTGGGCGGCATCGTGATGCCCGGCACCCTGCGCGACTCCCTGGGCATCCTGGACGCGGTGTTCAACCTCGACACCCGCGAGCGGCCCGAGATCGTCATCACCGACACCGGCTCGTACAGCGACCTGGTCTTCGGGCTGTTCGCGATCTGCGGCTACCAGTTCTCCCCGCGGATCGCCGACATCTCCGACGCCCGCCCGTGGCGCTTCGACATGAGCGCGAACTACGGCCCGCTGGAGCCGGTCTCCCGGCACCGGGTGCAGGCCGAGCGGATCCGCCAGCATTGGGAGGACATGCTCCGTGTCGCCGGGTCGTTGCAGACCGGGAAGGTGCGGGCGTACGACCTGCTGCGGATGATGATGGCCAGCGGCGACCGCATGACCGGCCTCGGGGACGCGTTCGCCCACTACGGGCGGATCTTCAAGACCCTCCACCTGCTCCAGTTCCTCGACTCTGAGGCATACCGGCGCATGATCGGCGTCCAGCTCAACATCGGCGAAGGCCGCCACTCACTGGGCCGGCGGATCTTCTTCGGACGGCTCGGCGAGCTCCGCCACGGCTACCGCGACGGCATGGAAGATCAGCTCGGCGCCCTCGGCCTCGCCCTCAACGCCGTCGTGTGGTGGAACACGCTCTACACCGATGCGGCGGTCAAGAAGCTGGAAGCCGGGGGCGTGACCATCTCCCCCGAGATCCGCTCACGCCTGTCCCCGCTGGTCCACGAACACATCAATTTCCACGGCCGCTACCCCATCATCCGCTTCCACAGCGACGGGGCCCTGCGGCCCCTGCGGGAGCCGGGCGAGTCCGAGGAGTAGAAGGACGGGTACGCCCTGGGCGGGGGCCGTCACACTTCCCGTCCAGGGCACCGGCTTCGGAAACAGGACGTTGACACCCCTTGAGGCTCATGGGGCCGCTCGTCCACTCGGGGCAGACAGTCATCATCCCAACACGCCCTGAGCGTGGCACGGACTCAGATGCCGCCACTGCGCCTCGCAGACACGATCCACAGGTCTTGACAATGGCTTGCATTCTCCCAGGTGGGGAGGGGGGTGAAGCCCGCGTCGGTCATGATGGCATCTCTTTTCCAGTAGCCGCAGCCGATCACCAGCGGACGAGAACGAGTTCGACAGCGAATCCGGGGCCCATGGCTGCGACGAGCCCATGAGTGCCGGCCGGGGGCGGGCTTCCCATCGCGGTGTCCAGGACATCGAGGACTGACACGGACGAGAGATTGCCCCGGTCGGCCATGGAGCGGCGGGTGAGTACGGTGGCGTCCGGCGCGAGGCTCAGAGCCCGTTCCACCGCGGTGAGCACCTTCGGCCCGCCGCCGTGGATGATCCAGCTGCCGATCCGGTCGGTCGTCAGCGCATGCCGGGAGAGGAAGGAGTGCACGGCTTGGGGCAGGTGTGCCTCGGTGAGCGCGGGCACCTCCGGCGCCAGACGGATCCGGAAGCCGTGGGAGCCGATCGCCCAGCCGAGCGCATCGTCGCTGTCAGGCACCAACCAGCTCGCGCCGTCCACTAGTTGTGGCCCCTGACGCTCGCCTGCCCGGTGACCGCCCGCCGCCACCACGACCGCCGCGCCGTCGCCGAACAGGCTGCCGGCGACGATGTTCGCTATCGATCCGTCCTTCTGCTGGTAGGCCAGGGAGCAGAGCTCCACTGCCAGCAGGACGGCGATCTGGTCCGGGTGCGCGCTCAGGTAGTCGCGGAGCAGGGCGAGACCCGCGGCTCCCCCGGCGCAGCCGTTGCCGAACAGCGGAATGCGTCTGATGTCCGGCCGCAATCCCGTCCGCTGGGCCAGTCGTGCTTCCAGCGAGGGTACGGCCAGCCCCGTCACGGTGGTGCTGATCACCGCGTCGACGTCCCCCGGACGTACCCCGGCCTCGCTCAGGGCTCCGGTCAGGGCCTGCTCGCCGAGATCCAGGGCGGTTTGCAGCCATACCTGGTTGGTCTGTGTGAAGTCGTCGAGATCGGCCAGTTCGACGAGCTTGCCCAGGGGCAGGGACAGATGGCGCGTGGCCACGCCCGCGTTGGCCTCGATCTTCCGCAGCATCAGGACGCCGGTCGCGGAGTTCATGAGCGTGGTGCGCGCCAGCGTGGCCATGATCTCGTGCTGGGGGTAGCGGTACGGCGGGAACGCCGTCCTGATCGCCCTGATCCGCGGAGCGGGCGAGGGGCCTTCCGGCGGTCGTGCGTGGCGGTATGTGGTCTGGGTGGTGGAGTCTTGCGTCGGTTCCCCCATCGATTACCCTCCGCTCTTTCCCGGGTGTGCGGTCAGTTTCTGTCATGACGGCGGGCACCAGCACTCCGCGTACGAGTACGGCGTCCACGGCCCCGCCCAGCGCCACGCCGATGCCGATGAGCTTGAGCAGGGCCACGTCCGAAGTGCCCATGGCCGCCGTGGAGACCGCGACGGCCGGTGGGGCGGACGTCATCAGTCTGCCGGTGCGGCCGATGCCGTCGACGATCGTGGTGCGGTTGTCTCTGCAGCGCACGTACTCCTCGCGGATCCGGCCCAGCAGGAACACCTCGTAGTCCACCGACAGAGCCAGGGTGATGATCAGGACGAACAGCAGGGGCGAGGCATCGAGGGTGTGTGTCACCGTGAAGCCGCCCAGCAGGGCGCGGCCATAGCCTTCCTGGAAGATCAGGACGAGGGCCCCGAGGCTGACGGCCGCCACCGTCAGCGCCTTCAGCGGCGCGATCACGCTGTGGGTGAAGGCGCCGAGCAGGAGCGCGAGTCCCACACCCAGCGCAGTGAGGCACCACGGCAGGGCGCCCGCAACGGTGTCAGCGACTTCGGCGGCTCGGCCACCCACGCCCACGGTGCCGGGTGCGGGCAGGGTTCGTACGACGCGTACGGCCGTGACATCCGCCAGGTCCTCCAGTCGGCCGGCGTAGGCGTCAGCTCCGGCGGCGGCCTGCGGACCGGTGACCACCACGGTGAGGAGCCGGTCGGGCGAGGCGGCGAACGCGGCGCGCATGCGCTCGGCCGCGGCAGCGGCCGGAGCGGTGGGGGGCAGCTGCCTCAACGCTCGCACTCGCATCCTGTCCGTCTCAGGGGGCCGTGAACAGCAGGACGGCGTTCTGCCCGCCGAACCCAAAGGAACAGCTGATAGCCGTCTTTGTGTCGACCGGGCGCGGGCGGCCGGCCACGATGTCCAGCTTGTACTCGCCGTCCTGGCCCTGGAAGTTCGCCACCGGCGGGATGAGGCGGCGGCGCAGGGCGAGGACGGTGTACGCGGCCTGGATCGCTCCAGCCGCGCCAAGAGCGTGACCGATTACGCCCTTGGACGCGGTCACCGGTGGCACGTCGTCACCGAACGCCCGGGTCAGGGCCGCGGCCTCGGCGGCATCGTTCAACGGTGTCGACGTACCGTGCGCGTTGACCAGACCCACGTCACGCGCAGCGCAGGCCCCGTCCTCCAGCGCGGCGCGGACCGCACGGACCGCTCCGGCACCGGCCGGGTCCGGGGCAACCGGATGACGGGCGTCCGCACCGGCTCCATAACCGCGCAGCAGCGCCTGCGCCGGAACGCCGCGGGCCTTTACCTGTGTGAGGCGTTCCATTACGAGGACGGCGGCGCCCTCGCCCAGGACGAAGCCGTCCCGCGCCGCGTCGAACGGCCGGCTGGCCAGCTCCGGCCGCTCCCGCTGTCGGGAGAGCGCGCGCATCCGGGTGAAGCAGGTCGCCGTCATGCGGGAGCGCCCGGACTCGCTGCCGCCTGCCAGGACGATGTCGCAGGTGCCCGACCGCAGCAGATCCCGTGCGACACCGATCGCGGTCGCGCCGGACGCGCAGGCGCTGGAGGTGATGAAATTCGGCCCCTGGGCGCCCAGATCGATCGCGACCTCGCCGGCCGCCATGTTCGGCACACTGCGCGGCAGCGCCAGCGGTGAGACGCGCTCGGGGCGGCCCGCGCCGAGGTGGCCGAACTCGGTGACATAGGTACTCAGGCAGTTCGAGCCCACACCCAGCACGACGCCCACGCGCTCGGCCGGCCAGGACGTGGGGTCGAGCGCGGCGTCGGCGACGGCTCGCCTGGCGGCGACGAGGGCGAACTGGATGAACCGGTCCACCCGCCGGGCGAACGACCGTCCCAGTTCAGCGACGGCGTCGAAACCGGGTACCTGGCACGAGAAGTCGACGGGCAGTCCGGCGAGTTCCGGATCGGAGGCGGCCAGGGAGCGGCCCCGGCACAGAGCCGCCCAGTTGTCCTCGGCGCTGTGCCCCGCGGGAGTCACCAGACCCAGTCCGGTGACCGCGACCTCAGCGCGCACGTTCGAACACCTGGGCGGCCTCGCCCAGCGTGGCTATCGGGGACAGTTCCACGGCGTCCTCCGGCAGGACGATCCCGAGCTCCTCCTCGGCCGCCACCACGAGTTCCATCAAGGACAAGGAGTCCATCCCGAGGCTTTCGAATGTCGTCGCCGCCGTCAGCTGCTGCGGGTCCGCCTTGACGTCGAGATGACTGGTCAGCAGGGTGACCAAACGCTCGGGAAGCACCGGCTGGATGTCCTGTCCCACTTCCTGTGTCATGCCGTGACCTCCTGTGCAGTGGTGCGGGAACGCCCTGGACCGTCACCGGCGTTCATCCGCTCGTACAGTTCTCGCGCGCGGGACGCCTGCGCCCGCAGCGACTCCAGGTGCTGCCCCAGTCGCTCCTGGGCCTGCTCGCCGGCTGGGCCGAGGCCGGACAGAGACACATCACTCCCAGGGCGCGCAAAAGGGGCCGCACGACGTGCTGGTGGTGGACATCGAGGTCGAAGATGCCGGCGGCCGCGACCCGCAGAGCGCGGGCGCGGAAACCGGGAATCGTCGTGCCCGGCATCCTGAAGTCGCAGATCACGTCGGTCAGGGCCGTCAGCGCGTCGTCCGGGAACACGCGGAGGGCGTCGGCGTACAGATCCCGGCAGAAGAGCATGTGCAAGCTCTCGTCTGCGGCGATACACGCCATCAGCTGTTCACCCACCGGAGCACCGCACATGACGCCCACGTTGCGGTGCGCCTGGCAGGTCGCCAGCTCCTGCACCGTCACGTACGACAGCGCATGCAGGACGGTCGGCAGGTCGCTGCGGTACCCGGCCGCCCGCATGCCGCATCCGTAGCTCCTCAAGGGCCACCGGGTCCATCGCACGACGGGCGAGACGGGAGAAGACCGGCGCCCCTGTTACCGACCGGTTGATCCAGACTCAGGGCGCTGTCACGACGACCACTTCTGAACCAGTGCCGCCAGAAACACTGCTACCGGTCAGGCAGGCTGCGGTCTGGTTTGCCAGCCGGAGAGGCAGAATATTGATGGCGGCACCCGAGTAGTGCCCATTGATGATGGTGCCCTCGGCATGTCCGACAATGTGGCCTTCCACGCGTTCGGCAGTGAACGTGTTCACGTTGAACGCGCTGGTGGTGCCGTCCGACCACTTGAGCGTGCCATGGTGGTTCGGATCGGTGACGGTGCCCTGGCACTGAGTCACAAAGGTGCCGTCGACCTGAGAGGACACCAGTAGCCTAGTAGGGGCATCGGCACAGGGCACAGGCGGCACAAATGTCGTATCGCTGTGCAAAGTGACCGTCTGCGCGCTCTGGGTGATGGGCGGACTGTAGCTGGAGCTAGCAGTTCCCAAGCCAGCAAGGATGTGAGTCGGCATATGTGATGCCCCTTTGCTTGTCGTCACTTGTCACGGAACGCCTGCCCTGTCCAAGCAGGGCGGGACGGTGAGAAGACACCTCCAGACCAAGCGAATCCTGCCCCTGGCCCCTTCGGGTCTTCCTCACAGGAGGGGCGGAACTCGTCCGCATACATACCGAATCCCCACCGTCCCCTCCGGGGCACACGTACGACGGAGGGGCGCACGAAGCAGACTTGGGGCGTACGTCATCGGGGTATCGCCGAGGTGAGCCCCAAAGCCGCCAGTAGTTGATCTTGAGCCTTGGTCTGACCAGGCCGGCGCAATCAACCCGGGACATGACACGTCACCCGGGCAGTCACCTCACGTGCCGTACTCCGGCAACAGCCCCTCCAGCGCGTATACACGGTCTTCCCTGCTCTGTCGTGGCACGCTCAGGGCCATGGTCTACCGCTACCAGCACAAGGCTGTCCCGATCACCGTCGGGCAGCTCCGCCCCCTCTTGTCCGGGCTGGAGGACACCACCATGATCGAGGTCGTCGTCCCCACAGGCCCCAGCATCGAGTGCGGCATCGGCGACGAGCCGCCGCTCATCCTGACCGGCGGCTCCGGCGACTGGACTGTAGAGGAAGAGAGCGGCAGGCCGGTCCTGACCCTGAACGCCGACTACCCGCCAGGTGCATACAAGCGACTGGACGACGGCCGCCACGTTCCCGATCATGGGTAGCGCGTGATGTGTCGGTGGACGGCTACGACACGGTCGGGCGCATTCCGGCTGCCCCCTCAGGTGGAATTCTGTGGCGCCTCGACGACTCGTCCGTGCTCCCAGGCGGTGAGCACACGCTCTCGGCCGTCCGTCTCCTCGATGACGCGGATGACCACCTGCTCATCGGAACCGTAGAGGCCGACCCAGTCTCGCCAAGTCCGGAGGGCGGTGGTGTCCGAGGTCCACTCCCCGGTGACCTTCGGGCCGTTCGCGGTGAACTGGAGGACGGCGAGGTACTTGGTCACCGGGCTGGTTCCGTCTGCTCCACTGTGCGCGGGGCGGGGAGTTCGCCGGCCTGGAGGCCCGCGAAGTCGGCGTGGGCCTGGGCGACGGCTTCGGGGTATGCCTCACGCTTGGCGTGCTCGGCGAGCGCCCGGTAGATGCTGGCCACCGAGGGGTTCTGTCCCTTGCGCTTGCCGGTGGGGATGATCAGGTCGGGCTGGATCTGCTCGACGGACTCGCCGTTCGCCCTCCGCCGGAGCACGGTGTGCAGCATGTCGTCGGTGATGACCGGCGGTCGGCCACCGTGCTTGCCCTTGCGGGCCGCGGTGTCGAGCCCCTCCAGCGTCGACTCGCGGATGTTCACGCCGCCGCACGAGCCGTCACCCGCGGCTGGCAGGGTGAGCGACGAACAGCACACCAGCCGACAAGCAACCCGGACATGGTGCTCGATCTGCCCGGCCTACTCGCCGACCACCTGCGCACTCCTGCGAGGTCGAGCCTGAAGACGGCGTCAAGGGCGTGGACATGTGCCGACTCCCGGCGGATCACCTTGGGGACACCACTGGTAAACACCGCCACAGGCCGGAGCGGCAGCCTGGCGATCGATGCTCTGACCTGCGGCGACCCCTTAGCGTTCAATCCTGGAGCGATACCGGCGGGACCCCCTCGCCAAGCGCAACGATCGTCCGGCGGCCTTGGCTTCACCCGCATGGGTGGGCTCGCTTCCTGGTGACCGGCACGCACCCGACTCTCGTCGGTGGCGATCGGCCATACGGACGCGAGGCCGGGGCAGGGGCCTGCCACCTCAAGGAAACGCAAGTTCAGAGAAGGCACGGGTGTGGACTCAGCTGCACGACCCGAACGGTGCCGAGTCACCTCGGGCCGCGGGAAACTGGCGGACGTTGCCTCCCTGGGTGGCCTGCTCGCGCAGACGCTCGATCTCGTCGTGCTGGGCGGCCAGCCTGGAGATCGCCAACGTCTTGAACGCGATCATTTTCGCCAACTCCTGGTCCCGGTCGGCGATCCGCTTCTTCAATTCGGCGTTCTCCGCCTTCAACCGTTCGACCTGAGCGGCACGTGGGTCGATGATTTCCCCGGCGGCCTGAAGCTCCTGCACCCGCCGCTCGAACTCCTCGGCCAGGTGCTGGTAGGCGCCGGGCCTGGGGATGCCGTCGCGGTTCTTCTTGGGGTAGAAGCCGGTGCGGGTGACCCCGGCCAAGAAGGCGAGGGTCTTGAGGTCGGCCTTGCCTCCGGGCGGCAGGTTCCCGGCCAGGATCCGTTCCATGGCGGCCCGGATCGCGGCCTCGTTGCGGGCTTTGTCTTCCTCGGTGAGCCGGGCCGCCTCAGTCCTCTCCCGCCGCCGTGGCGGCGTCGATCTCGGCGACGACGCGCAGGGCACGGTCGCGTTCGGGTACCAGCCGCGTCTTCTCACCCTTGGCCACTCGGGGGCTCTCGATTAACACATCGATGGAGGCGGCCTGGCCGGCCCAGACCGGCCGATGACACGGATGGTGGGTGGCCTGCGGGCAGCGGGCGGAGTCACACATCCCCACTAGCGGCTTCGTCGCGTCGGGAGTGCCGACCATCCGCAGACACAAAGCCTTGGACGGATCTCGGAACCAGCAGAAGTTCGCTGGACCTACGTGCAGCGTCTTCGCCTGCTTTCGCAGGAGGTTCTCCAAGTGCCGGTCGTCCTTGAGGACTTTCGGGTCGGTGCGGGCCGCGTCCTTCAACTCGGCATCGATGCGAGAGAACACCTCCACCAGGCTGCGGGCACCGGGACCGGCGGGCATGATTCCGGCCTGGACATCGCGGAACGCCTGCACTGTAAGCTCGACGTGGTGGGCTTCCTCAGCCTCTTCGATCTCAGCGTGGAACAGCCGCTGGGACCCTCCGGGACGGGAGGCATAGCCTTCCGTTGTGGCCACTGAAATATGCTTGAGAGCCACCTTCGCGGCCAGCACGCCGCCCGGCCGCTGGGCGATGGCCAGAGCCAACGTGCGTCGCATCATCCGGGCACTGGCCGGGCCTGCCGGGGTCAGCGGGAGCCCCCAGTGCTCCCGGTTGCCGGTCCGTTCCAGCCAGCCCCGCAGGTACTTCACCCGGGAGGATAGGTCGACGGTGGCGAACAATGCCTCGCCGGTTGGCCGATCCAGCAGACGCTCGGCGAGAGCAATCGCTCGGTCTACTTCTTCGATGACCACCCATTCATCAGGTGCCCCACCGAACGCCTGTCCCTTGACCAGCTTGCTTGCCAGCCGGAATCGGGTCCCGCCGCCCGGAGTCGTCCGAGCCGGGAGTCGGCATCCTGCCTCGATCTCCAGTAGTTCGCTGTTGCGCATCCCAGATAGCGCGGCGGTCAGGACTAGGCAGGCGGTGGCCACGTAGCTGGCCATGATGTTGACGTCCTCTGTGGCCAACGGACGTGTCCACGGGACCAGTTCGCCGCTGTCGGCTCGTGCGATCTGAGCCGGATTCCGGGCCCAGGGCCGTTGGAAACCCACTTCAGTCGCCAGCTCGGTCAGTGCAGGCACCAGGTGCGTGCATACGTCCGGAGGGAGTCGGCCGACGCCGGCCTTGCGGGCGAAGCGGCCCCAGACCAAGAGCGTCAGCGGATCTTCTCCGTGATGGTTGACGCGCTTGGTCGTCTGGTTGTCGGCCAGCGCCGGCAATGGCTCACCGGAGGCCCTGATCTCCTCCACCACCCGCCGCAAGGCGGGCAGATCGGCCATGGTGCCGCCGGGCAGACCTACCCCCTCCGCCGCGTCGGCCCGTACCTGGTCCAGCAGGTCAGCGATGTGCGGGCCCACGACATCAACCAGGTACAGACACGTGGCCAGCAACGGCTGCAGGATGGCATCCGGGACCGGCGGAGTGCGGTTCTGGGCATTCGTCTTGATGCCGACGACGCTGGTCGCGGTCTTGCCCTTCCATGGCGCGAACCCCGCACAATAGCTGTCGGTGGACACCAGATCGCCGTACAGGGCGAGCATCTGGATGGCACTCACGAGCTCCCTCATCGTGCCGGGATCCAGCCGTCGCTGGAGCTCGTCGGGAACTGGCAGGCTCCAGTGACGCTCCTCCAGGTAGCGCTCGCACATCTCCTGGGTCACGCCGTCCAGAGTGACGAGCCCCTGCTCGGTCAGCCAGTTGAACCAGTCGATGAACTGCCGCAGGTACCGGTAGCAGGTACGCGGGCTGCGGACCCTTCGCAAGGCCAGCGAGCACTCCAGGACGGCCTCGTGCCGCGGTGCGAGCATCGCCAACAGGACTTCCTTGGCCACCACCCGCCACGATGGGTTTACGATCTCGCTGAAGTCCCAGATCAGCTCTGTCTCGCTGACCATGCGATGGGCGTCGGCCAGGCCGGACAACTCCCAACGGTCCTGCCCGAACACTGGTCCTCTCACGCCAGGGGCCAACGTCAACCCGGCAATCTCACAGATGTTGCCACCAGCGAAGACCGAGGCAACGCGGCGCTGGGAGTGGAGGGGGACGGAAAATCGGCGGCGCATCATACGGTTGCCTCCTCAGGGCGAAGCGGCAGGTCGCTGTCGTCGCCCGCTACCTCCAGCCGGCCCCTCGACTTCGTCTCCTCGGAGAACTTGGGCAGGATCTCGATGCTCAGGCGATCGGCGTAGGGGCCGAAGACCCGTAGGAAGTTCTCGGTGGGCATCTGCCGGAACTGGCGGCTGAAGAAGGCGTCGAGCCTGAGCAGGTTCGGGGCGTGACGTGGCAGGAATACTGCCAGTGGGCACAGCAGGCACATCCATGGCCGGGCGGGACATGGCTGTCCGGCGGGGCCATGGATCCCGGCCAGTTGGTCGGCGCACGCGGCGGTGAACACATCCCGCTCACCTCCCACCAGCTCGGCGAGGTCCGCAGCCTCCAGACCAAGTCGCCTCACCGCCTCGGGGAACCCTTGTGCCAGCTCCGCGGCCTGTGCGGTCGAGAGCACCACTGGCGGCAGGGACTTGCGCAGGACATCGGTCTGGCCATCCTCAATGATCGACTCCACAGCGGCCAACTGGGCAGGGTTGGTCGGGGTGACGTAGTGATCGCCCTCGGTGCGGGGGGTGTGGTTCGGGTCGATGGCGGCCCGTCCCGTCCAGCCCCGTCTCGACAGTCGCGCTTCGTACGTTGCCCGAATCCGGCCGCGGTGAATCACCAGGGCCATGCCCGTATCGTCCAGCAGACTGAGAGACCGGTTCAGGCGCCGCCGGATTTTCCCGTTTTCAGACGGCCGACTGATCGCTCGTCGGGCATGGGGAGCGTGGACAATCCACAGCATGTTGCGGTGCTCGGTATCGGCGAATCGCCGTGCCGGGGTAGAGAACTCCAGCCATCGTTCCAGGAGCCGGACCGCCCGGCCTGGAATTGTCAGGATCTCCCGCGACGTACGGCCTTTTATGTAGCTGAGCAGGATCGTGGCGTCACCAGCCCACTCCACGTCTGCGATACCGAGGTCTTCGATCCCGTCTGGGACGATGCCGGAGTACATTCCGAACAAGGTCATGTAGGCGTGCTGGACAGGCAGCGTCGGGAAGAGAGCCTCGCGCACGTTCCGCAGCATTGGTTCCGGTTGCGGGGTCTTACATTTCACATGGCCGCGAATGCAGTCCTGATATCCATTGCGCCACGGAATCGGGCCGTCTCGGATCATGAGCCAGCCGATGTCCGCCTCGCTGTTACGCCCGCTTATTCGCGGATCAGTGCCCCCAGCAGCCAGTGCCAGAGCCCGCTTGTGACGGGCCCAACTGTCGTCCACCAGATTTCGGCAAGCCGTCTCCAATCGCTCCCACTCGTCGTCGGTATAAGCCGTGTAGGGCCCGGTGCGAGGCTTCACATGCAGCTTGTTTCCGGCGAGGTACTCGCGTACCTCGGGTCGCAGGGTGCCGGTGATTGCGTCGAACCCCTTCAGAATCATCCGGGTGTTGCGCTCGTGCGCATGCTTCCCGGCCAGCCAGAAGCGCATCAGCAGAGGCCGGGTCAGGTCCGAGGCTGAGCCGGTGAAGCCGGCCGCCGACAGTTTGATCACCATCTGGCGCAAGGACACGGCGTAGACCGCGGCGGTCCTCTTTGCGCCGATGCCGCCGTGTGGGTGGGCGTTCGCCGTCAGGCCGTGGGCGAGGTCCCGGGCCAGTTCCAGGTTGGGCAGTCCGTCCAGGGCGGCTGTCCACTGGCTTCCATCGGCGAAGAGGAAATGGACGGCGAGCGGCTCGTCAATGACAGTCGCGGGCATCAGTGCAAATCCTCATCATCGAACTCTGCTTCGGCCTCGGCGGCGGCAGCCGGATTCAGTTCGACGGCCATTTCCCTGTAGGCGTCGCGGTAGATACGGGTGACGTCCAGGCGCGCGATGTAAATTTCAGTGGAGACGACGCTCTGATGGCCCAGCAGGTCGCGAAGAACCAGCATGGGATCTGACTTGGTCAAATACAGAGCCATCGCGGCGTCATCGCCTGTAGCCTTCACTAGTTCGGCAGCCCGGCGGTAGTAGCCCGCGATCAGCCACTCCAGAGTTTGCATGGCCATCGAATGGCGGAGTCGGTGTGGAGAAACGGTCGGAAACCGCGGCTCGAACCGTTCCCGGATTCTGGCGGACGTCCGGCGGAAGACCGTCGCATAGTCGACGAATGGCTTCCCCGAGGACTGCAGTCCGACCAAGGGCGATTCGCCTTCCGGCGAAACCAGCCGCAGTCGCTCAGACGGTCTCAGCTGCCGCCAGGACCTGCGTTGGCCATTGATGTGTGCGCCTTCCCAGTCGGGTTCCTCCACCACCAGGGGCTTGCCCAGCTTCGACGGCGGCCGCCAGACGAAGCCTTCCGCGGACGCGGCCCGGTCCAGCTCGATGTACTGGTGCACGTCGGCCAGTGCTTCGTAGCTGATCCACGTTGTCCGTGGCTTCTGGCCTTTGGTGATCGCGTGAGCGAGCGGGAACAGTACCGGCACCGGGGTCGGGCGGGCCGGCAGCGGCGGCACCTCGTGCACGGTCAGGTAGGTGAACTCCTGCCGCCGCAGGCCACTGGACAGATCCAGCTTGGCCATCGAGGCGTTCCGGGCGCCTTCGCGCCCCCGGAAGTGACGGTCCGGTTCTCCATCCGGATCCAGCCCCGCCAGGGCTCGCACAAAGAGCTCGGAGAAGTCCCTCTCCATGTACTTGACCGACATGTGCGGCCGGGGAGCCCGCATCTTGGCCAGGTTGCGCTCAACCTCCACCAGCACACCGTCCGCGAACCTCTTGCCCGTGCGGTAGGTGAACGGCACGGCCGCAGAACAGCCTTCGTCGCGCGCCCACCGGTAGAAGCTCGACAGCATCCCCATGTGGAGATTCCACGTGGTCACGTCCCACCGGTTTTTCAGTTCCCCGGCCAAGCGGTACTCGGCGTACATGCTCAGAGCCGCGCGAAGCCTGTGGCGGTCACCCAGCGGGTCGACACCACGGATCTTGAGGAACTGCATCCAGTCCCGCAGGCACCCCGCGTTGTTCTCCCAAGTCCGCACTGCTGGGGCACCGTTCAGTGGCATCTCGCGTAGCCAGCGATTCACGATCACGGTGGGGCGCAGTAACCCCGGGGCGTCCTCGAAGAGAAGGTCGTCGTCGACCAAGACTGGCATCCGGTCCCGGATGAGCGGCTCCCGGGATAAGTCCCAGGACTCCCAGCCCGCCGAGGAGAAGCTGATCAGTTGCATGTTGCCGGAACCTAGCTATCCGACACGTACAGCGGCAACAGACTCAGAGGCCAATGGAGGGGCACACAGCAGGGAAAGCGACACGACAACTAAGCAACGACTTCCCTCGGATACTCGTAAGGCACGTGACCTCCGGGCCCACTTGCCGCACATGCCTTATGGCTCCCGGGAGCCATAGATAAGTGTGGCCGGGTGGCCGGTTCCGTGCGGTTAGCCGGCGAGGTCATCGGGTTGGTCGCTGACGCGGGTTCGCCTGCTGTCGGCGCGGTTTCTGGCGGGTGTGGGGAGGGCGCGCAGGCGTGCGACGTGACGTTTCTGGATGTTGGTGGTGCGCTCAAGGAACTCGGTGATCAGTTCGATCTGCTCGACGCTGTAGCGGGTCAGGAGCTCGCGGCGACCCTCATCGAGGAGCGGGCCGATCAGTTCATAGCCGCGCCGAGTGGCTGCCTCGGTGGCACGCACGATCGTCTTGCGGCGGTCGCTGGGATGCGGGGAACGGGTGAGATAGCCGAGCTTCTCCAGCCGGTCGAGCATCGCGGTCACGCTGCCGGTGGTCAGCCCGAGCCGGGCGGCCAGCAGGCTCGGTGCCGCTTCCGGAACCTCTTCCATGAGGATCTCCAGGCAGCGCAGATCGGTCTCGTTGACTCCCATCAGCCGCGCCGTCTCGCGGTCGAAGTCGTCCACCGACGCCTGGTAGCCCGCGATGACCTTGCCGAGCCTTTCGGCGACCGGAGCCGGTTCACTTGACATTCGAGTCACTCGCCTTCCAAACTACTTTTAGCTCGATCTCCAAGATACATCGCTTTCGAGCGGCTTGGCAGTCGAAACGCTGAGTGGTCGTCCGGTTGCGCAGCTCCACTCCACCCACTTCGAAGAGGCAGGCAACAACCATGTCCGAGACGTTCATCCCGCTGACCGGTGACGAGCGGTTGACCCTGAAGAAGGCGGCCTTCGGCGCAGTGACCCTGGTGTCCCTGGCCTACCCGGGTGCCTGGTCCGCCACGAAGGAGAACATCGTCGGGGCCAAGGTCCTCACCGGCGCGACCGGCATCGTCGGCCGCGTCCTGTCCGGCAAGGCCAAGTTCGACCTCAAGGGCGAGAACACCGCCGACATCGCGGACGAGGTCCTGTCCGCCCTCCGCGCCACGGTCGCCACCCTGGACGCCAAGGCCCCGGCCGAGACGCAGGAGTTCCGGCGCGCGGTGACCACCGCTGTCCAGCAGGCTGCCGACTCCACCGGACGCGGGACAAGCCCTGCCCAGGCCGACATGATCACCAAGATCACGGCCGCCCTCAAGGCCGCGTGACGGCAGGCCGACCGCACCAGCCCCAGCACGCCACCGCCCCGCGTTCCGCACAGGGCAATAACCACCTCCCGCCCAGAAGGAGTTGACTTAACAATGACCACCCCCCGCACCGCACTGGTGATCGGAGGCGGCATCGCGGGCCCCATCACCGCCATGGCCCTGCAGCGCGCCGACATCGACGCGACCGTGTACGAGGCGTATGAGCAGAGCTCGGGCCTCTCCCACGGCATCTACCTCACCGTCGCCGTCAACGGCATCGCCGCCCTGGGGGCCATCGACGCCCAGCACGTCGCGACTGATCACGGCTTCCCGACCGGAAAGATCGAGTTCGCCTCCGCTACCAGCAAGCACCTGGCCGCGATCCCCAACGGCACGACCCTGCCCGACGGCACCCTCACCCACACCATCAAACGCACCGACCAGATGCCGACACCGGCGCGCACGCACGCGAACCGGCCGCGCTGTTCGACCGGGTGAGTCGGCGAACGGATTGAGGAGCGGCGATGAGAGAAGGATCCGATGGCGGCGGCCGTGTGCTGCTGTGGTGGCGCGTCGCCGGCATGTTCGCCTGGGTGACCGTGGCCGCGCTGGCGGTCTTCCACGGCGCCAACGCCATCTTCGGTGTCGGATATGACCGGTGGGCGCACGCGGCACGAGCCGGCGCGATGTTCGTCCTGGTCGTGCCGGCCGTGGTGCTGGTTACCCGCATCCCCGACCGGGCGACCCTGTCCGGCATCGGCTTGACCTCGCTTCGCCAGGGGGCACGCTGGCTGCTGATCGGTATGGCGTGCTGGCTGATCCCGGCGGCCGCAGGCGTCGCCGGCTGCCTGGTGTTCGGCTGGACCGCCCTCGCCCCGCATGGATCGGCGGGCCAGATGTTGGTGACGGCCGCCGGCCTTTTCCTACTCGTCTTCGTTTTCGAGGCTTTTCCCGAGGAGCTCGTCTTTCGCGGGTATCTGTTCGGCAACCTGGCCGTCCGGCTCGGGCCGTGGCCCGCGCTGTGGACACAGGCGATCTTGTTCATGCTGTGGGGCATCATCAACGGCGGACCGAACTCGTTGTCCAGAAGCATGCTGTTCCTCGTCTTCGCCGTGGTCGCCGGGCTGCTGCGCATAGTGACGGGCAGCGTGTGGACCTCGATCGGCTTCCATCTCGCCTTCCAGACAGCCGCCCAGCTCTTCGGCTCGATCGGCGGTCAGTTCACCGTGAGCACCCCCTCCGCCCTGAACGTCCTCGCCTTCGGCGTCCTACCCTTCGCCACGGCCCTCACCCTGTGCCTCTGGCTCATGCGCAGGCGAGCCGCCACGCCAGCCCCTCACCAGCACAGTCCGCCGCCCGGCAAGACCGAGGGCTGACGATCAAAGGCTCAACTATGACGTCGGCACGTCCCACCCGAAACACCTGTCCCGGCCCGCATGGAACACCGGCCGCATCGACGTGCGGATCGTCGAGCGTAACCCCGCCGAGGCCGGGTTCGTCCCCCAGCTGCGCGGCAGCACTACGAACCCCGCGGTGTCGTTGGCACGTTTGACGATGTCGAGGGTGAGGTGGAGTTTCTCTCGGGCCCAGTCGACCAGGCTGCTGGCATCGCCGCCGTCCGCCCACACCAGGCGGATGGAGAAGTACAGATCCCGCAGCCGTTGAAGCAGCGGGACAGCGGCGTCGCGGTCCTGAGTGCTCGCCGCGTCATGTCGGAGACATAGCACCGAGTGCGGTCCGGCCGGTCCGCCGCGTTGCCGAACCTGTGCGCGAGGCAGTCACACAACAGGGAGGGCGAGTTGGATTCCACGCACGCGAGCGCGAAAGACTGCGGCAGCAGGGCCTCCCTGGTGCTTGGTTTGGTTCGCACCCCCGAGCCACCAAGAGGCCCTGCTGTCATGCGCCAGTTCTCCCGCGATCACCCGATCAGGAACCCTTCGACCAGGCCAGCCCGTGATCGATAAGCGGATGGCGTCTCAGGGCAGGTCCTGGTATGCGTCGATGCCGATGAACGCAGCTTGGCCACCACGGTGATCTCGTGTCGATTGTGGTGCAGCTGTCTGGCGTGCAGGATCTCGTGCTTTCGCCGCAGCAGGTCAAGACACTTGCGCACGGACGCCGCGACATTGCCGTGGGCGAGCTTCAGGGTGACGACCGCTTTACCACCGGGCCGCAACCGGCCTGCCGCAGTCAGCATGGTGTCGCAGGTCAGCCTCGGGTCCATCTTCATGTCGTTGACGATGACATCGAAGCGCGTCTTGTTCGCCCCGAAGAAGTTGCCGGCTGTCGTCCTGGCATGGGTGACACCAGGGTCGGCGAGCAGACGGGGATCCAGATCATCCGTGAGGTGTTTGACGAATGCGATGGGCCGCGTCCGGCAAACCTTGGCCAGCTCGTCCAGCGATGTGCCGGGCACGCTCAGGGCACCGACATCGGGACCAAGCCGTTCGATGACCGCACGCTGCCCGAACTCATCTGTCAGCTCCCGGCGAGCAGCGGGGAAGTGCTCCTCCGAGGTGGAGAATATGAAGGTGTTGGTGGACATAACGTCATCGCTTTCGGATGGCCATCGCGAGGCGCGGTAGTGGGGGCGGCCTGCCGACGTCGCCGCCCGCATTGCCCTGCCGTGCGGTGCGCGGGCGGCGACGCGGTCGGTCACGGCACGCGCGTGCGTTCCACGAGGCGGTCGGCGAGATAGCGCTGGAACTGCCACAGAGCGCGCTCCAGGTGAGAAGCGTCCGCCCGACGGCCCCGGATCGGTGGCCAGTCCCCGCTGCACACCCCGCAGGGCCACCAGATCCTCGTTCGTGATGGTCTCCAGTTGCTGACGCGAGGCGTCCACGTAGGCGTCGAATCCCGGCTTGCCCCGGGCCTCGGCTGGCACGAGCACCGCGAAGTGGGCATCGTGGGTAGCTGGGCCCGTGGGAATCCACCGCAGGTACGTCACGCTGTCGGGCAGGAGGGCCATTGCCATGTGGGGGAAGATTCCCGCGATCGTCATCCCTGAGAGGGCGGTTCGTGAGTTGATGTCCGTTTCCAAGTGTTGCATAGGGCAGGGGTGCCAGCTGCGGCGTCGGCTACTGTTTCCTGGCGAAGTTGCCGGTGTCGGCTTCAGTGAGGATGCCGAGTTGACACGTTGAGGTCGTGTAATGCGGATGTCTTGTTGAACAGGCGCTGTGCCGAGAGCTCGCCGTACGGTCGATGCGCTCGAACACCAGCTGGTGGTTCTTGGCGGCGGGGTTGCGCCAGTCGAGACCTGTTCGTGAGTCAGGTCCGTGAGGAGCCATCACCGCGGCGGGAGCCGCCGTACGGCCGTCCCGAGAACGCGCTCGGCTGGAAAGTATCCCAACTGTCGTGAGTCGAGGCTGGCCGCCTTGTTGTCGCCCAGCAATATCAGCCGCCCCGGGGGTACTCGGCCGCCCGGTGACACCCGGAGTAGCTGGCCGATGTCGCGCGGCACAGGATCTCCCGGCACCCCGGTCACCCGTTTGATTAGCCAGTGCGGTGCAGGCTCCAGCCGCGCCGGGGGCAGGTACGGCCGTTCCACCACGACAACGTGCCCGCGGTCAGGCACCCTGCCGCGGCGGACGAGGATCCGGTCCCCGTCCCGGTAGGCAGGCGCCATGCTCTCCCCTCGCACCGTCACCACCATCAGCCGCCGCCCCAGGAAAGCCGACAGGGTCAGATGCATGGTGATGGCAGCGGCTGGGATGACGCAGACGATCACCAGCCCCCAGGCCGCGGTGAGCGCCGGAAGCGCCATGGTCAGCCCCGCCCCGCCGGCAACACTGGCCAGCAGGCCTCGGGCCCCGTCCGGTAGCCGGTGGACTGCAATGTGAACAGCCGCGCGTACACCTGTCCGGCCGTCATCAGCGCGTGGTGGTTGCCGCGTTCGACCACGCGCCCCTCGGACAGCACGACGATGAGATCCGCGTCTCGGACCGTGCCCAGCCGGTGCGAGATGAGAAGACTCGTCCGGTCGCCACGGTGCCGCCCGAGCGAGGCGTGGATCTCGTGCTCGGCCTCAGCGTCTAGCCCGGAGGAGGGCTCGTCAAGGATCATCAGTTCACGTCGGTCGCGGAGGAATGCCCGTGCGAGCGCGAGACGTTGCCACTGCCCGCCGGAGAGCACAACCCCGGTCTCCGGATCGTCCTTGTCCGACTCCATGAAGAACATCCGCGACAGCAGGGTTTCGTATCCCTGCGGGAGCGTGGCGAGCGTGTCATGGATACCGGCCTGCTCCGCCGCCGCTTGGACGCGTGTCCGGTCGTCGAGCGCGTCCAGGTCGCCCAGGCCGATGTTCTCGGCTGCCGTCATGTCGTAGCGCATGTAGTCCTGGAAGACGGCGCCAATCCGGTGGCGCAGCGCAGCGGGGTCGACATCCCGCAGGTCGACGCCGTCCCACAGGATTGCGCCGTGGGTAGGGTCGTAGAACCGGCACAACAGTTTGACAAGCGTGGACTTGCCTGCCCCGTTGAGGCCGACCAGGGCGAGTGTGCTGCCGTGCGGAATACGAAGGCTGACGCCGCGCAGCACCCATGGGTGGTCGTCGGAGTAACGGAACCACACATCGCGCAGCTCGATTCCCTGCCGCAGTCGCGGCAGGGCGCGCGGTGTCGCAGATACCGGCAGATCCGGACCGGCCGTAGTGACCACGACATAGTGCTCGAACATCAGCAGCGCCTGGTAGAAATTGGCGATCTGCCCCGCGAGCGCGGCGGTCGCGCCCTGAACTCCCGCCACGGCGGCGACAAAGATCGCGACATCGCCGACCGATAGCCCGCCCGACCGGGCGGTACCCACTGCCCATAGCAACCCCGCACCGGAGACCAGAGCTGCTAGCAGCCCCAGTCCGGTCTGGACCAGGGCTTGTTGCCGGTCCAAGGCCCGGCGTGCGCCGTTGCTGGCCCGCCGGTCGGCGAGCATGCGTCCGCGCAGGAAGCCGCCGATGCCGAACAGGCGAACTTCCGTGGCGGCGTCGACGCTGGTCAGCAGCGTGCTGTAGAAGAATTCCCGCCGCTCGGTGTGCCCGATGTCCCAGTACACGCGGGCCTGGCGGCGCGAGAGGACGATCTCAGCCAGCAAGGTGGGCACTCCCGCCACGAGCACCAGTGCGGTCATCGCAGGGCTGAGCAAGAACAGGGAGCCGAGGAGGCCTGCTATGGTCAGTAAGGCCTGGCCGGTGCCCAGCAAACCGTTGACAACCTGGTTCGCGGACATTCCCCCAGCCTGAAGGGCCAGTCGCAGCCGATCCAGGAATCGGGGATTCTCGAACCTGCCCAGTCCGACGAAGCCGTCCACCGCGGTGAACAGCCGGTCCTGGCTGAGCAATCCCGTAGCCCGGTTCATCTCGGCCTGGAGATACTGCGTCAGCTCGCTCGTCATACCTGTGACGGCACTGACTGCGGCCAGACCCGTCGCCAGCGCGACAAGGCTTCCCGGGCTGGTGCCGTCGACCAAGCCATCCATCACGAATTTGGTGAGCCAGGCTGTCGCCACCGGCAGTCCGCCTGCGACCAGGGTGAGAAGCACGTACATGGTCAGCACGCGGGGCGCCGCCCGGGCAGCGAGCGCACTGGCCACGAGCATGTGCCGGATCAGCGTCACGGCTCCCGGGGGTGGCCCCGGCGCCCCGTCCACCGTGTCGGGGCGGTTCATGCGACGACATGGGCAGTCGTGCTGTCAACATCAGCGGCCATGTCTCCGTTTGGGGCTACGTCGACGTGGCTGGAGGTGACCACAAGTCGACCCCCGTCGTCCCGTCCCACCCGCAGCAGCGTCGGATATGCGCGGGCCCCGAAGGCGGTGCTTACCGTGCCGGCGGGCGGTTCGACGACCACGCGAGCCACCGGTTTGAGCTCGGCGACGAACTGCGCCGCGGCATCGGTGTCCCCCACCACCGTGGCCAGCACCCGGTTCCGTCCGCCGGCCAGTCTCCGGGCATGCGCTACGAACGAGGGCAGCGTGGTCTTGCACGGCCCGCAGGTCGGGGAGAAGAACGCCACCAGCGTATCGTCGGGGAGCGACTCCTGGGCGAGCGGTTCGTCGTCCACGGTGACGGTTCGGAACGCGCTGATCTCGGTGCCCACCTCGATGTCGGACGTCTGGGGACTGAATGCCGACAGGCGCTCCGTGTGCTCGCGCAGTCGTTTGATCACGCCGATCATAAGGACCAGGTTCAGGGCTCCTAGCGACCCGACGAAGACCACCGCCGCGATGAGGAAGAACATGACAACTCCTCGGTCCATTCTGGTTTTTGTGGTCCGGGTGCCGTCTGCAACACCGAAGCCACGCTTAGTGGCGGCGGTCGACGGGAGTAAACAGCGCGATCACGTCGTCGAGAACGGTGATCAGCAGCCCAAGTAGTAGACCGGCGGCCGCAGCCATCGTTCCGCCGCCCACATGCACGGGGCCGGTCGCTGGCGTAGCCGCAGTCGTCATCAACGTGCCTGCGCCGGCCAGGAAGGTCAGCGCGGTATTACGGGCCAGGTGCGAGGCGCCGAGCGGGGTGCTGGACGCACCGAAGCACCGGCATGGCTGACGGACTCCCCGGCGGACCGCCAGCGTGATAGCGGCCGTGAATGTGATCAGCATTGCCGTCGCGGTAGCGCAGCCCGCTGCAGCGGCAACGCCGCCGAACGGTGCCGCGACCAACGCGCACACCGCCGCCTCCCCGGCGGTCACCAGCACGGCCGCAGGCGTGACGAGGCGCGGCGGCAGCACTCGCATGCCGTGTATCGAAGCGACGAAGGCGCGAAACGCTGGAAGCCCGCGTGCCTTGCTGAGGAAGGCCGCGAGGAATACCGCGCCGATGAGGCAACGGATCCCGATTGCCAGGTAGGACACTCCCGACCTTCCTCCACGTGTTGGGTGGGTCAGCAGGCGTACTGTTCGCCGGGGTAGCAAGGGCCGCATTGGTAGTACTGCCACGGTCCGGCGCCGGTACCGTTGCAGAGTCGCCGCTGCTGCCACCAAGTGTGGCCCGCTGAGGCACAGCCGCTATTGGCGTCGCCCTTGACGCAGCGGCACTCCCACCAGCACGGGATCGCAGCCGCTGCCTCGACCTTCGGCACGAATCGTTCAAGCAGCCTGGTCCCCAATTTTTCGAGCATCCCGTACATGTTCCGACTCCTTCGCATCGCCGATTGGCCATGGAACGTTGTGCGAGCGGGTCTCGTGAATGTCTGATGCCGACTCCTGAACAGCCCATGCGACGCTTCGATCTCACACACCAGAGGCCCGGGTCCGAGCACACTGTGCCGCTGATGTCCGGCGCGGGAGAAGGCGCCACATGATGGACGGATTGCGCTGTTGCGTCGAAGACGAGACGGATGAGTTGCCGACGACTGCCGCACGACGATGAGCGTGTCCGCACGGTCACTGGGCTGACAAGGGAAGTCACCGTTCGCGTCTGTTCGGAACGATGCTCACTGCGTTCCGAACGCTCATGAACAAGGCCGGTTTCAAGGGTGCCCGATCACCATCTGTCGGGTACATGCTGAGATATGAGCCAGAGCCAGAGAAAGGGCACCTTCACCGAGCCACCGGAGGAACCACCACAGCCAGCGCAAGCCAGCACCCCTGCCGAATACACTGCGGCACTGCGCACGCTGCGACTCTGGTCCGGACTGACCTACCGCCAGCTTGAGGACAAGGCCACCGCGCACACCGACGCACTCCCGGCCAGCACAATCGCAACCACTCTCGGCCGCGCCACCCTGCCCCGAGAACGGTTTGTCGACGCCTTCACCCGCGCGTGCGGCCTTGATGAAGAAGAAGTACGTCAGTGGCTCGAGGCACGCCGCCGCATCGCCACCCCAAAACCTGCGTCAACCGGCGACGAGGGAGGTGACGACCGCGACGTCATAGCCACCGGTGTGGCTGTTACAGCACGCGCCCCGCGGTGGCACTGGGCGGCCGGCCTGCTCGGTGCCGCGGGCATCGCGGTCGCGGGCACGCTTGGCGTCAGCAGCCTGTTCCAGGACTCGTCGACACCGGCCGCCCTGCCCGCGATGCCGGTGACCGAACTGCGCATGCTGGCAGTGGGCAGCTGGGCACGTATCCACCCCGCTCGCACACCCGGACTGTGTCTCACCGAAGGCAGGGATCGCACCGGCCGATACCAAACCGCCGTCGCCGCTCAACAACCGTGTACGAAGGCCGCCCTGCCGCTAGTGTTCCTCGAACCGCTGGGCAAGGACACCGTGCAGATCCAGTGGCACCACCCGAAGTACGGCATCGGCTGCCTCACAGTTCTGTTGAAGGGGCCAGGGCGCGACCTGATCGAGCCCCGCGACGACTGTGCCGACGACAACCGGGCCCAACAGTTCCGCGTCGAGCCATTCGGCCCGCCTGCTACACCCCACTTCCGCATCCGCCCGGTCGTCACCGGCCAGTGTCTGAGCCTGCGCGACCAAGACACCAAGAGCGGATCGGAAGTTGTCCAGGGCCGCTGCTCCGGCGCCGCGGACCAAGACTTCCTGATCGAACTGATCCCCCCTCCGCAGGTCGCTGCCGGACGCAGCCAATCGTCGAGGTGACCAATGAAGATCCACCATCTTGAAGTCACTGGTCACGGGGCTGGTGTGAGTCGTTGGTCGCGTACTCGTGCCGGTCGGGGGCCGTTGTCGTAGCTCAAGATCGTCTGCCGTTGCCATCGCGGATCTGCCGACTGCCTGGCGTGCGCTAGGCAGCCGTCTCGACCACCCAAGACAGATCTATCGACATGCGATAGATTCTTATCGTAAATCGATAGGTCAAGGAGTCTCGGTGACGCAACTACTCGCGCGCTCCCTGCGCGCCGTCCTCATCGCAGTGTTCGCCCTCACCCTCGGCGTCCAATTGATGATGTTGGCCATCGCCAACGTGGAACCCGACCAAGACGACATCGCCGTCTCCCGCCACGGAACTGTCGTGATGAACAACAGCTTCATCGACGACGTCATACAAGACCGCGGCGTCGAAGTCGCCCTCTACGCCATCCCCGCCCTCATCCTGCTGCAGGCCGTCATGGTCTGCATCTGGCGTCTGGCCACCCTCGCCCAGAACGGCAAGGCCTTCACCCCCGCTTCCCTTCCCTACCTCACCACCACCATCCGCGCACTCGCCGGAATGACCGTCCTTCTGGCCGTCCTCGCCATCCGTCTCAGCAGTACAAACGCCCTGCCCCTCGGCTTCACCCTCTACCCCTATGGAGCCGTCCTGGCCGCCGCCACCGGCACTCTGGTCATGCTCCTGCTGCGCACCCTGTTGCACCAGGCCATCAACCGCGACGACGAAGCCACTCGCATGCGCAGTGAACTCGACGAGGTGATCTGATGCCGATCGTCATCGACATCAACGTCATGATGGCCAAACGCAAACTCACCGTCGGCCGCCTCGCCGCCTACGTCGGCATCTCTCCCGCCAACCTCGCCGTGCTGAAAAACGGCCGCGCCAAAGCCGTCCGCTTCACCACCCTCGAAGCCCTGTGCGAAGCCCTTGACTGCCAGCCAGGCGACCTGCTGCGCTACATCCCCGACACCGACGACCCCGAACCCGGCACCGACGATCCCGAACCCGGCACCGACGATCCCGAACCCGGCGAACAGGAAGGCCCGGATGAATGAAGATCCGTCCAGCTCGTTCGCGCAGGGCACCGGGGCTGAGTCCGGATCGGCGATCATGTACTCGTGCTGCTCGTGGGCGGTTGCCTGTCCCCAAGACCGTATGTCAGGAGGCGACTTCGGTGCGGGTCAGCACGAGCAGGGCCCGCAGCAGCGTGGTCGCGTAACGGGGCGAGAGCCGCAACTTGGTGAGGATGCGCCAGTTCTTAAGGTGCGCGAAGGCGTGTTCGCAGACCGTGCGGACGGATGCGATCAGCTTGTTGACCTGCTTCTTCGCCGAGGTGAGGGGTTTGGTGCGGGCGGCCTTGTAGCCGGTGATGACCACCGGGTCGTCCGGGTTGCCGTCCAGGCCGATGAAGCCGAGGTCACCGATGGCGCCGAGCTCGGTGGCCCGCAGCCGCTCGGCGAGCTTGTTGTAGCGGGCCGTGGTGATCTCCGAGGAGCGTCCCGGACGGGCCGCGGACAGCCACAGCAGCCGGCCGCGATCGTCGGTGAGCGCGAGGACAAGCAGGCCGTGGGCCTTGTGTTTCCCGCTGTAGTTGCGACGGTTGTCCGATCCGGTGCGGCGCCGGGTGCGGATCAGGGTGCCGTCCAGCAGCACGACGTGGCCACCCTTTCGGGCGACCTTCTTCAGCGCGCGCTCCAGGCGCTCGGCCCGCGCTGCAAGCAAGTTGATCACTTCCAGCACCCAGCGCCGCACCGTGGTCGCGGAGACGTCGTTGCCGTCCGCCATGTCGGCAAGACGCTGGTCATGGCGGAGAACAGCGAGGACGATCGCGGCGATTCTCCCGGGCGGCAGCTTGCGCCACCGCGATCCGATCATCTTCAGATGACCGCGCAGCAGGTCCCCGAGGTGGGTCAGGATGGCCGTGGACAGGGTCAGGCTCGACTGGTAGACAACCGTCTCAGTGCCCCTGGCGGAGCTGGTTTTCTTTGACATGAACTATCAACTGCCGCCGGGGGCACGAACGTTACGGGCGGCACCGCGCGGTGTTGCCGCTCACAGCGTGGTGGTGAACTTCCCGTCGGCCAGCTTGCGCAGCCAGCCCCGCTCGGCGAGCCGGTTCAGCTTCGAACGCATCGCCTCCGAACGAGCCGGCTCCAGGGAGATCCCCAGCTCAGTGCAGACCTGCTTCACCATGACCGGCCCGTCGGCCCGCCGCACCACGTCCACGATCCGCTGATAGTCCGCGGGCAGGACCGACTCGTCCATGCCCCGCTCACGCGGCGGCACCGCCAACACCGCACGGCCCGCGGCCTGCCCGGCGGGCGGTCCCGCCGTCCGATCGGCCTCGGCTCGCACCTGCTCGGCCAGTCGGCGTGCGACCCTCTCGGCGACAGCGAGTTCCTCCAGCTCGTCGCGGACATCCTGCAGCTGCAGGCTCAACTTCTCAGCCCGCACCTCCAGTTCGGCCCTGCGGGCCATGATCAGTTCACGCAAGTCCGGTTCCGCGTCCTGGGCCACCTCGATGTACCTCCCGCCCGGAGCGTACGAATATCCCCCTCGCGCGCGCCGGGGAATCCACAGATCCGCGATCATCGAAACGGCAGACGATCTTGAGCTACGACAAGCACCCTCGACCAGCGCGAGCAAACGATCAGCGACTCACACCAGCCCAGTGACCAGCGACTTCAAGATGATGGATCTTCAATGAGCGACTCGAGAGTGTCATGCATCAGGTGTGAGCCTCCACGAAGGAGTCACTCGATGGGAACGGCGACGGATCACCTGATCGGGACGGGTAGCGGCGTGTCGCTTGCCGGTGTTGGCGAGGCCGTCGAGGGTGCCGACGTGAAGTCGATGCCGGTATCCGCGAATGGTATGTCCAGCGAGTTGCTGGAGGAACTGGTCGCGCTGACGACCGAGAAGACCGCCGAGGGCGGGCTGAGGCTGATGGGCGAGGGCGGGATCCTGCCCGAGCTGGCCCAGCACCTGATGCAGGCCGCCCTGGAGGCGGAGATGGACCTGCACCTGGCCGCGGAGGCCAGCCGGGTCGGCGGGCGCGGGTCGCGCTCGGGTGGCAACACACGCAACGGCTACCGGAGGAAGAAGGTGATGGCGGAGGTCGGACCGGTGACCGTGCAGGTCCACCGTGACCGGCTGGGCACCTTCTCTCCATGACTGCTGGCGAAGTACGCGCGCCGGACCGGGGCGCTGGACGAGATGGTGCTCTCGCTGACCGCGAAGGGCCTCACGTCCGGCGAGATGGTCGCCCACCTCGCGGAGGTCTACGGGATGACGACGACGAAAGAGACCGTCTCCACCATCACCGACAAGGCCCTGGAATCGATGGCGGAATGGCGCACCCGCCCCCTCAATCCGGTCTATCCGGTCGTCTTCATCGACGCCATCCACGTCCGCATCCGCGACGGGCACGTCGCCAATCGGCCGATCTACGTCGCGATCGCGGTCACCGCGGACGGCTACCGGGAGATTCTCGGCCTGTGGGCCGGCGACGGCGGCGAGGGCGCCAAGTACTGGCAGACTGTCCTGACCGAGATCAAGAATCGGGGCGTCGAGGGTGAGCGGGCAGATCGCGGCGACGCGGGGTGGCTCACGGCCGTGGATGGGTGAACAAGCCCTGCTCGGTCTCGGCCAGGATTCCGCGCTCGGCGAGCCGCTTGAGTTTCAGGCGGGTGTTGTTGATGGTGTTGGGTGCGATCTCCAGGTCCATCGCCTCGCACACCTGCCGCGCCCGCAGCGGGGCGTCGGCCGCGGCGAACACCGCCATGATCTGCTGGTAGGCCGGATGGTCAGGCAACTTCGGGGATGGCGGCGCGGGCGGGACCGGCTCGGGCAGCTCCAGCAGGTCTTGCGGGTGATGCGGATCTCTTCGGCGGTGCGGTGAAACTCCTCCAGCTGCGCGGAAAGCTCCGCGATCCGCTCCTTGGCCGCATCGGCCTGCGCGGCGATCTCCCGTTCCCACTCCTCCAGCCGTGCCAGCACCGCGCCGAGGGTGAACTGCTCGCCGGTCATGCGGTACGCCAGGACGGCGCGGTGGCTCCGGCCAGCCGGCGCAGTATCACCGCGGTCATCGCCCAGTAAACCCGCGACTCGGAGGTGCGGGGCTGGTGTTCGTAGTCGCGCACCAGCCGGCGGTGCAGCATCAAGATCCCGTAGGCGCGCTCCACGATCCACCGTTTGGGGATCGGAACGAAGCCGGTCTGCGCGGGATTGCGCTCCACGACCTCTACCTCGATGCCCAGCTTCTCCCCGTGCGCGACGACGGCGTTCTTGAAGCCTTGGTCGACCAGGGCCTTCTCGACGGTGTCGGCGACCTTGTCCAGCAGCGTGCTGCCGACGGCGTTCTCGTGCGCCGACGCAGCCACCACGACCACCGCGATCACCAGCCCCAGCACGTCAACGGCCAGGCCGCGCTTGCGGCCCGGTACCTTTTTGCCGCATCACGCCCCGTCGACTGTGCGGGCACCCGGCCGCGGCGTGCACGCTCTGGGTGTCGAGCACCACCAGGCTCGGGTCCGCCTTCCGGCGCGCCTTCTCCCGTACCTGCCAGCGAAGCAGGTCGTTGGCAGCCGGTGCGGCCCTGATAGAGCAGCGCGTTGACGATCTCCCGCATCGCGTACCGGCCCTGATGGCCGCTGACCGAGGGGTGCGCGGCCTTCCACGCGGTGATCACCGGCTCCACCAGTACCCACCGCTCGTCGGACAGATCGCTCTTGTAGGGCTTGCGCTCGCTCACGGCGACCAGCCCAGCATGCCCATGGCCGCCAACCGGCCGGGATACCGTCCTGCCACACGTTCAGGTGACGACAAATCACCTGTGCACTCACATTTCGCCCTCTGACAGTTCGCGCTCCCCGGGCCCGGGGATCAAGGCCTATCGCCCCTGGTGCGCCTTCCGCAGTCGCTTCCTCCATCGCCATCTCGGACAGGGCGTCCGCAGAGAAGGGCGTGTACATGGTGAACCAGCGTCCGTCGCACTCGTCGACGATGGTGTCCTTGCCCGGCAGGATCGGCTCGAGGGTGCCCGCGTGGCTCCCCATGTGGTGGTAGTTCTCCGAGCCGTTCTCCAGTCCCACCTTCCAGTTCGCGGGTATGCCCTCCCAGCCGGCCGTATAGGCCACGACCAGATCCGCCATCCGGTACGGGGCCAGCTTGGCCGTCAGCTCGTCGAGCTGCGGACCCAGCGCCGGCACCTTGGGATCGGCACAGATCATGATCAGCCCGTTCCACACCTCCAGGCGGTACCGGGGCAGCCGGCACGTCGCACGATCGAAGTCGACCTTGCCCATTAAAGGCGCACCAGCCAGCTGCCCGGCGTACTCACCGTTCAGCCGGTACGTCCACGTGTGGTACGGGCACGTCAGCCGCTTCAGGGACCCTTGCTCGGGCGTGGTCTCCGGAGGAAGCACATCCATGAACCGGTGACGACACACCCGGGACAGCGCGTGGAGAACACCGTCCTCGTCTCGCGTGACAACCACCGGTTCCCCCAGCATATCGGCGCAGGTAGTCGCCGGGCCGGGCGATCTGGTCCACGTGACCGGCGCACAGCCGGTCGGCGCGGAAAATCCGTTCCCTCTCCAGGCGGTAGCAGTCCTCACTGCTGTAAGCCCGTCCCGGAAGCGTTTCACCGCGCTCCAGCGGTAGCGCCGCGATGTGCGTCAGCTCGTCGAGGAGGGAATCGAGTTCTCGGTGCGGCATGGTGCCACCACCCTTCCTGCAGGTTCCCTTCATCCTTCGCCCGGAGCCCCCGGCAGTGGATCGCCGCAAAGGTTGACATTCGAGTCATCCTTTCGGATGAGACATTGGTGTCTCAATCGATTATCGTGAGTCTCATGTCCGTGGATCGTGCACACGTACTCAAGGAAGCCGCCGCGCTGCTCACACGCCGGGCGACGACGTCGATGGACGAGATCGCCCGCGCCGCGGGCATCAGCCGCGCCACCTTGCACCGGCACTTCGCCGGGCGGGACGCCCTGATCAGAGCGCTGGAGGAACATGGGATCGCCCAGTTCGCGCAGGCCATGGACCGCGCGCGGCTGGACGAGGGGAATACGGCCGACGCACTGCGCCGGTTGATCGCCGAAGCCGAACCGGTCGCCGCCGTACTCGCCTTCCTCTGCACCGAGAACCAGCTCTTCGAGGGCGGCGAGATCAACGTCGGCTGGGCTCGCCTCGACGCGCGGATCACCGCGCTCTTCCGCCGCGGTCAGGAAGAGGGCGACTTCCGGATCGACCTGAGTGCCGCCTGGCTCACCGAAGCGCTCTACGGCCTGTTCAGTGCCGGCGCCTGGGCTGTCCACGAAGGGCGCCTCGCCCGCAACGACCTCAACCACTCGATCGCCGAGCTGCTGCTCGGCGGCATCCGACGGAGCACGAAGAAATGACCGAGACCCTAGCGATGGGACGGGCCGGTTCGGCCCATGTCGACGACCAGCCGCGCCCCGGGCGCTGGCTCGCGCTCGCCGTCCTCGCCCTGGCCGTACTGCTGGTGGGCGTCGATGCCACGGTCCTCGGCCTCGCCACCCCCTTCCTCAGCGAGGACCTGCGCCCCTCCGGGACCCAGCTGCTGTGGATCGGTGACATCTACTCGTTCGTCATCGCCGGCCTGCTGGTCTCGATGGGCAGCCTCGGCGACCGCATCGGCCGTAAGAAACTGCTGCTGATCGGCTCTGTCGCCTTCGGCGCCATGTCGGTGCTCACCGCGTACGCCACCAGCCCGGAGATGATGATCGTCGCACGGGGGCTGCAGGGCGTGGCCGGTGCGACGCTGATGCCGTCCACCCTCGCACTGATCCGCAACCTCTTCCACAACCCCAGGGAACGCAGCCTGGCGGTCGGTATCTGGGGCGCGATGGCCTCGGCCGGTATGGCCGTCGGGCCGGTCCTCGGCGGCTTCCTGCTGGGGCACTTCTGGTGGGGGTCGGTCTTCCTGATCAACCTTCCGGTGATGGCGCTGCTGGTGGCCGTCGGCGCAAAGCTGCTCCCCGAGTCGCGCAATCCGGATCCCGGGCCCTGGGACATCCCCAGCGTGCTGCTGGCCCTGGTGGGCATCGTCGGCGTCGTCTACGCCATCAAGGAAGCGGCGGTGGTGGGCTACCGCTCGGACATCGCCGCGAGTGCCGTTGTCGGTGTGCTCGCACTGATCGTGTTCGTCCGCCGGCAGCTCACCCTTAAGTCGCCGCTGCTGAATGTGAAGCTCTTTTACCACCGGGGGTTCTCCGGCGCGGTGCTGGCGGACATGCTGACCATCCTCGGCCTGTCCGGGCTGGTCTTCTGCCTCTCCCAGTTCCTCCAGATGGTGCAGCTACGCTCGCCGCTCAACGCGGGCTTGGTCGAGCTCCCGGCCGCGGTCGGCGCGGTGGGCGCCGGTCTGGCCGCCGGATGGGTCGCCCGCAGGCTGTCCGTACGGCTCGTGGTGGCCGGCGGGCTGGCAATGGTGGGGCTCTCGCTCGTCGGCTGCACCACCCTGCAGGGCGACACCGGCACCGCCGCGATGTGCGTCATCCTTCTCTTCGTCGGCATCGGCGCCGGCTTCGCGTTCACCGTCACCACCGATGTGATCCTCTCCAGCGTGCCCAAGAAAGAGGCCGGCGCCGCCTCCGCGGTCTCCGAGACGGCCTACGAACTGGGCGCCGCGCTGGGCATCGCCCTGCTCGGCTCCATCGTCTCCGGCATCTACCGCGGCTTCGCCACCCCGCCCGGGGTGCCCGAAGGCGTCGCCGACGCCTCCCGCGAGTCGCTCGGCGGCGCCGTCGACGCGGCCGGAGCGCTCCCCGCCGACAAGGCCGCGGCGCTGCTGACGGCCGCTCAGGACTCCTTCGTGGCCGGTGTGGACGTGGCGGCCGGGGTGGGCGCCGCGGTCCTGCTGGCAGCGGCCGGCGGGGCGTGGTTCCTGCTGCGTGGCCAGGAGCTGGCGGCCGGCCCGGCCGCCGCCGAACCAGCCCGCCCCGTGTCAGTCTCTGACCAGAGCGTGGATCGGAAGTAGATCACGTCATTGGCCGGCCGGCACTCGAGCACGCGCCGAAGAACCCCCTTGATGGTTCTGAACTGTCTCTATTCATAGTTGCGGACTGCAATCAGCAGGACGTTACCTACAGGAAGGCACGCACTCATGCGCACGCTTTACGTCGTCACCCACCCCGAAGCGACGCACCACGTCGAGGGAGTAGTCGGCGGATGGCACGATTCGCAGCTGACGCCCTCTGGCGTCCGCGCGGCAGCCTCCATTGCCCAGGCGCTGCGGGCCCAGATCCCGGACGGTGCCGAGGTGGAGCTGTTCTCCTCGGATCTGCAGCGCACCCGGCAGACGGCCGAGAAGGTTGCCGCACTGTTCGGGATGAAACCGATCCTGGATCGCAGGCTGCGGGAGAAGTCCTACGGAGAGGCGGAGGGCAGGCCGCAGGAGTGGCTGGACAAGCGGTTCGTCCCGCCGCCGGCTGTCGGGGAGCGGATGGAACACGACGCGGGCGTCGCGGGAGCCGAGACCATGGCGGCGTTCGCGCAGCGCGTCTACGCGGCCATGGACGAGATCCTGCAGAATCCGTACGAGCACCAGATCGTCGTGACCCACGGCTTCGCCCTGACGTTCGTCGTGGCATCCTGGATCGGTATGCCGCCCGAGTCGCTCGGCCACGTCAACTTCCGGGCGCCCTCCGGCAGCATCACCACGCTGCGCGAAGACGACTTCTTCCACAACCGCCAGGTTGTCAGCCTCGGTGACACCCGCCACCTCGCCTCTACCAAATCTGGCTGACCTCTACCTGGCCCGCTGCCCTCATGGCTGGCGGGCCATCCCATGAACTGACGTCATTTCTCGGGTTCTGGCTCAACCTCTGTGATCGGTAACGCTGGGTTATCCGCTTAGAGCTCGTAACACGATCTTGTTGAACGGCCCTGGTCGGCCGTGACCGGCGTGACGATTCGGCCGTTCGGGATGGTGTGACTACCCGGCCGTGGATCGTGGACGACGACTTGTGGGCCCTGATCGAGCCGCTTCTGCCGCCCTGGCCCGAGCGGTCTCCGGGGCCTCGGCCGGTGCCGGACCGGCTGTGTCTCCAGGGCATCTTGTACGTGCTGCACAACGGCATCGCCTGGCAACTGCTGCCTCTGGAGCTCGGGTTCGGCTCAGGGCAGACCTGCTGGCGGCGCCTGGATCGCTGGCAGAAGGCCGGGGTCTTCGACCAGCTGCACCGGATCCTGCTTGCCGAGCTGAACGCGGCCGGCGAGCTGGACTGGTCGAGGGCATGCGTGGACGGCTCTCACATCCGCGCGAAAAAGGGGGCGCCGACACCGGTCCGTCGCCGGTCGACCGGCGGAAGACGGGCAGCAAGCATCACCTGATCTGCGACGGACGCGGCACCCCGTTCAAGGTCATCACCACCGCGGCCAACATCAACGACGTCACCCGGGCCCTCGCCCTGGTCGATGGCATCCCGCCCGTCGCCGGACGGCCTGGCCGTCCCCGCAGGCGTCCCGAAGCCCTGCTCGGTGATAAGGGCTACGACTCCAACCCCAACCGCCGCGAGCTACGCAAGCGCCGGATCCTGCCAGTCATCTCCCGCAAGGGTGTCCCGAACATCCAGTGCCTGGGCAAACTCCGCTACGTCGTCGAGCAGACCTTCGCTCTGCTCCACCAGTTCAAGCACCTCGCCGTGCGCTGGGAACGCCGTACCGAACTACACGACGCCTTCGTCTCCCTGGCCTGCGGCCTCATCTGCTGGAGACGCCTCAAGAAGCACAACCCGTGATCGTGTTCTAGAGCACTCGCTCGTCGTCGCGTCCGTGGCCCGCAAGTACGACCTTCCGGAGGAGCTGGCCGGGCGTCTGCGCGGCTCGACTCCCGAGGAGCTGGAGACCGACGCGAAGGCCCTTCATGCACTCATCGCACCTGCCGCCCCGCCCTCACTTGGGGGGCGGCCTCACCCCGTCCGACGATGAGGACGATGGGGGGATGGACCCGCGCAGGCTCGCGCGGCGAACTCGGCGTTTCTAGCTCGCCTTCAGTGGAAGATTCTGTTCATTTGCTCTACAGACATATTTTGACGAAGCCAGTAGATCTCAGAGTTTGTCATGCCCTGTTGCATCACACGCAAAGGCTCATCGGGTAGATGCCACACGACTGCAGGCATCCGCTCGGGATTCAGCCCTTTCAGGTGGTGCATAATCTCGGCAGGAGGAAGGCTGGCGATCTGGCTTGCTACACCGGCGGCCCAACGCCCTTCCCAGACTTGGTACGCTTCGGGTTGAGTCAGGCGAGCGAAAATGAATTCCGTATCGCCTGGCATATTAGCGAGAATACCACCGACACGCCGAGCGAAGTTGATCCATTCCTTGCCCCCGTGAGGCACTGACCGAGCAAACGCACCTCGCACCCACATCACGAAGTCTTCCTGAGGGAAGCCCTGTATGAGAGTGGCAGCTTCCGCCGAACCCATCGCATCAAGCAGAGCAATTTGGGATTCGTGACCGAAGATCACAAAAGCGTTATGCGGGTCTTCGAAGGTCATGATGACTTCTGCAGTGCGCCTGTAGCCCAACGCCCCGAAGACCTGACCGGCCTGCGGCGTCGGCACACTCAAGGTCTGTGCCAATGTATGGAAGTCGAGACCGTCCCTGCGGAGGAATTGCTCCGCAAGACCCCGAAGCCATTCATTCGGCATGAAAGGCAGTAGGGCGTTCCGCTTGCCGGCGTCGCTCACCGAGAGCCACGTGACAATGGCATCGGCAAACTCCAGTGTCTGCAACGCTTGGGCACACGCCTCCGGCGTGACACCTGCGGTGACGAAAGCCGCCAGGGCAGGTGTAGGAAGACGTGGAGCAAACTTGATCAGCGTTGGGATGTCGACAGTGTGGCGCCCGTCCGGGTCTGGACGGGCAATCAACTCGATAGACTGCTCGAATGGCATTCCGGAGATGAACGTTCGCGCCACAGGGACGGGCATATCTTCCAGCAACTCTAGGACGCGAGAGTTTCCCATCGACGCAAGGCGCTGATAAGCCAACTGCTCATCAACAGAGAGCAGGAAGTCGACGCATACAGCATTAGGCAACTCGGCAAGACGACGCGACGCCGAAGCGGCATCCATTTCAGCAAGCATCGCAATAGTCTTCTCTCGCGGCATTTCAAGGAGAGCTTCCACCGCCGCCTTGATGGGCAGCGAGGCGATTTTTTGTGCATCTGAACGCTCAGCAGGATATCCGACATACATGTCACCCTGAGCCACTTGATAGATGCGGGCGTGGTCGCTCGCGGATGCCTGCGCCTCAACGCTGTTTTCACGCCGGGGCGGCACTTCGAAGTTCGTCATGATTCCGTGACATTCAAATCGCCCTGTCCGATCTGGAACACCCGTGCGTGGCCGGATGCCTTTGCATCCTGCTTCACGCTTCCATGCCAGACACGATCCCCTTGAGACGCGGCGGGCACAGCGTCCGAGATTACAGATTCCAGTTCCCGTACCAGACTCGCACGATCACGCTCGTCTGCGGCCTCCAGCAACTGTTCGAAGCGTGCCCGCCACATCCCCATCTGCACCGCGCTGACGATCTCCGCGTGGTCAACAGGTGTTGCCGCTAGTTCCGTTGCGGTCTGGTCAAGTCGCTCAAGTTCGGCACGCTCGCGCTGCGGCTCTCCTCTGCCCAGCACTGCCGCGAGACGTGCACGCATGGTCGCCCAAGCGTCAGTGCCCGCAGCCTGGACCACTGCTGTGCCCCCAGTCGCCGCAAGAGCTGTGAGTGCTTCCGTCAGCAAGGTTCCCCCTCATCTCGCAGGCAGGGCAGCAGTGTAGCGGCGCAGGCAGCACTGCGGACGTATGAACTCCCTACCCAACTTGACCTCTTCACGCCACCCCCACTCTCGGAGGTAGCACCACTTGCCCACCCCTCAGCACCAGGCCGAACCCCAGCTCCGAGGGCAGGAGTTGCCAGGCTATGTCGTTGTAGAGGACGAACAGGATGCCCTGCAGGCAGAGACGGTCCAACACCGGCCTCGGCCCCGGCGACCGCTCTGGCCAGGGCGGCAGCAGCGGTTCGATCAGCGCCCACAAGTCGTCGTCCACGATCCACGGCCGAGTACTCACACCATCACGAACGGCCGAATCCTCACACCGGTCACGGCCGACCAGGACGTCACAGCAAGATCGTGTTACGAGCTCTTAGCGCGAAGCCCAGCCCCTGATCAGCGGACTCGCCCGGGGCGAGAAGAAACAGCCGTCGGCCAACGTGGTCCTCCGCTACCGGCTCGTCGAGGACGTTAACGACCGGCGCAATGCCAAGTCGGCGTTGTAGGTCATCCATCGTGCCGAGCGTCGCCGAAAGATAAAGCCGTTGTTTGGAGTGCCGGTAACCAGGCAGTGTCTGGGTCGGGGGGTTGTATGGCCGGATCTCGACTGCAGAGGGGCCGATGAGGACCCCGCATGCGTGCAGATTTGGGCGTACGCGGAGCCACAGGAATTTGGCGTCGTTCGGCGGTAGGCCAGAGGAGAGGAGATGCGCGGCACGGTCGGAGATGGCTGCCCAATGGGGGAACGCGATCAGCTCTGGGGGAACAGCGGAGTCGGCAAGGCCCTCACGCATGAGTGAGATGGACGGGTAGAGCCCAGTGTGAGCGAGTACAAGGTCGCATAGCCGCTCGTACAGTTCCCGCTGAGTTCGACGGTCGATGCGGATAGCGAAGAGACCTGCGAGTGGCTGTTCGGCCATGTGAGCGTCATCGAAAACGAGAACGTCGGCAGGCTCGACCTTGGGGCTGGTGTTGAAGTACGTCCAGTAGTTCATGACGCCGAGAACCCTGGCGTCGTGGTAGGCCGCAAGGTCCGCGGGCGGGTAGTTCATCGAAGAGAACTTCACGGCCTCCAGTCCAGGCAGGCCCCCAGCCTGGGCTAGCACTTGCTCGGCGAGTTGGTTTGTGCCGGTCAGGTAGGCGACTCTTTGGCCACGCTCCAGGGCAAAGTCGGCGATGAGTAGTGCGACCAGTGTTTTGCCGAAGCCAGTTGGCAGCTCAACAGCCACATCATCTTTGTCGATGTTGCGGACGTAGCCTTCGAGCACACGGGCCTGTGACGGCCGCAGACTCGCATAGCGTGCCGATCGGAACCCCGCCAGCCGCGCCTCAAAGTTCACTGGATCAGCCACGCTGCAGCTCCTCCTCGGTGCCTGCCCTGCAGCTACCGGCGTACGCAGCCTCCCAGGCACCCTCCTCACCCAAAGTAACCCCTGGCGCCCAAGCGGCACCCTGTGGCTGTCTGTCATCGGCCGTCACTGGAAGTTGTATTCAGGCAGGGCGAGATTCGCCCCGCCTCGCGCATGGCAAGACGGGGCGAGGCCCACCTCGGAGGGGCACCGGGCGAGGGCTCGTATGGTCAGCGATTTCCCAGGGACTTTTCAGGGACTTTCAGCTCTGTCCCAGGGACTTTTCAGGGACTTTTCGCCGAGTAGGCAGGGAAGGGCCTGACAGCTCTGAAAGGATCGAAACCGCAGGTCAGGCCCTCTTTCCTCAGCACTCGATGACGTTGACCGCGAGTCCGCCCCGCGCCGTCTCCTTGTACTTGACCTTCATGCCTGCGCTGTCTCCGTGGGCGATGGGTAGGTGCACAACCTGCTTCGGGCTCCGCATGGATCCGCTCTCGTGTGGGGAGAGCGCAGCCCGGATGGTTTCGCGAAGCTCGGCTTCTCTACCTGCAAGTGGCGGCCTGAGCAAATTCTGCTTCGAGCGGGAAGCTCGATCCATGAAAACGTTCATGGCCTCGAGGCTGCCCGCACTGAAAGGCTGAATGTTGGATCATGGGTGGCGGAGTTTCTTGCGGGTGCGCCGCAGCCGGACGGTATTGAGGTGACGAGGTTGCGGCGCATTCTGGAGCACATGAGGAAATGACGTAGGCCCCCACGTCGCGGCGTGGGGGCCTATAGCTATGCTGCGAGCTCTTCCTGAGTCTTCCACTTCGGGCGGAGGCGGGCCTTGACGAGAGCGCTGCGGTTGAACTCGTTCGCCTCGACCGGAGGCGTGACCTCGATGCCGTGCAGGTATCGCTTCAGCACGGAGCGGCGCTGCCGTAGCGAGCCCTCGTGCCAGCCCCTCAACAGATCCTCCTTCGAGACCCTGGGAGCCGAGCCGCCTTCCGTGGCCGTGATCGCGTCACGCAGTCCGGAGATCTTCCGGTTCGTCCCGGCGAGCATGTGGAAGTAGTCGTCCTCGGTGAGCCCCACTTCCTGGAGCGTGCCGTCCGTCCAACGGTGCATGAGGTCTTGCTTCCGGGCGGACTCGCGGTCGAGGTCGGCGCGCATGGTTCGCAGTTTGTCCGGATCGCCCGGCGGGTCCTCTGCAGGGCAGGCGAGGAGCTGGGTGAGGAAGGCGTTCATGCCTTCGCTGATGGCCTGCTCGGTCGCTTTCGCCGCGATATAGGTGCCGGCGCAGCCCCCGTGAGCTGATGGTGGGCAGCGGTAGCCGGGCACCTTTTTACCGTTCTTCCTCCCGAACTGGGCGCCGACCAGGCCCCTCCCGCACTTGAGGATCCCGGAGAGCAGGTATTTCACGACGATGGGGTTGCGGCTCTTGCCCTCGGGGATGCCGCGCTTCTGGCGGCGGAGCTGGAGTTCGAACTGGACCTGGGACCAGGCCTTCGGGGTGACGATGGGGTCCCAGCAGCCCAGTAGGGGGTGGCCGTCGTCGTCGAAGAGGACGAGGGACCAGCCGTCCCACTCCTTCGACGCGTCCACGCGGTGCTTGCCGGAGTAGGAGACCATGCCTGCGTAGCGTGGGTTGCGGAGCATCTTGTTGATCATGGTCGAGGACCACTGCCTCGCCGCCGGTGGGCACACGCCGTCTTTGTTGAGCTTCGTGGCGATGCTGTAGGCGGTCTCGCCGGACAGGCACTCATCGAAGATGTGGGCGACGAGGTCGGCCTCGTGGGGGAGGAGCTTGCCCTTGTCCGTTCCCTTGCGGATCCAGCCGTAGGCGATGCGGCCCTGGATCTTGCCTTCCTGGGCTGTGGCTAGGTGCATGCGTGCGACGCGGCGCGAAGTGTCCTCGGAGGACTTCAGCGCCATCACGCACATCATGCGCGCCATGTGCCGGTCGCTGTCGTTGATCAGGTTCATCCGGCCGCCGGTGGCGCCGACCACGGGCCGCTGGACGTACTCGACGATGTCGATCAGGTCTTCGAGGTCCCTGGGCTGGCGCACGAGGCGGTCCAGGTCGTAGAAGATCACGCCGTCGATGACACCGCTGTCGAGGTCGGCCAGGAGTTGGCGGAACTGCGGGCGGATCACCATCCAGTCGATGGAGCCGTCGCTCTTGACCACCTTCTTCTTCTTGAAGGCCGAGGTGTCGTTCTCCCGGTAGACCTTCGCGAACGGGCCCCACTGCAATCGAGCGCGGGTGTCTTCCGCGTCTTCGAGCTGCCGGTCGACGCCGGCCTCCAGGCCGAAGCGGTCGGAGGAGATGCGCAGGTAGGCGCCGGGGCGCCGAGGGAGGTAGGCCGAGAGCTGGTCGTACAGGTTGAGGGTGACCCGACCGCGCCGGGCCTGCGGGGGGATCTGGAAGTCGTCCCAGGTGGGGAGTGTCGACATGGGGATGCTGCTCCGGTACTCGATGGCTACCGATACCGGGCACCTTCTGTCGAACATCAGGGTTGGGCCGGGCCGTCGATCCGCTGTTAGCCTGCGCCGTTTCGATGTGGATACTGGCTGCCATGCGCATCGACTTTGATCCCGCGGCCATGGACCGGAACTCCTTCTACAAGCTCCTGACTGCGGTGGTTGTCCCCCGCCCGATCGCGTGGATCTCCACGGTCGGACGAGACAGCTCTGTTCCCAACCTCGCCCCGCACTCCTTCTTCACCATCTCCGCCGTGGCGCCGCCGATCGTTCAGTTCACCTCCGTGGGACGCAAGGACTCGCTGCGGAACATCGAGGACACCGGCGAGTTCGTGGTCAACTTCGCGCCGGAGCACCTCTTCGAGCAGATCAACGAGACCGCGGTGGACTTCCCGCACGGTGTCAGCGAGTTCGACGCGGTGGGGATCGCGCGCGAGCCGAGTCTGCGGGTCAAGGCGCCGCGGGTGGCGGCCTCACCGGTGGCTCTGGAGTGCGAGCTGCACAGCACGCTGCGGCTGGGCGACTCCACCGTGGTGTTCGGACGGGTCGTGCACGCGGCGGTGGCCGAGCAGGCCGTCGACGACGGGCATCCGGAGGTCACGCGGCTGCGTCCGCTCAGCCGCTTGGGCCGCGACGAGTGGGCGACGCTGGGGGAGGTCTCGGAGCTGGGCCGTATCCGGTATGCGGACTGGCCGGGCCGCCGCGGCGAAGACTGAGTCACATCGCGCTCTATAGTCGTCCGGTTACGGTGGTGGCGCCCCTGCTCGAAGTCGGGTGGGGGCTCGCTCGTGGGTGCGACAGGGGCTGAAACCAGTCGCGTCACGCGGCGTGCATACGGGCAGCATCCCGGGTCGGCCCGCCGCCCCCCCCCCCCGCGCACGAAGCCCCGCCCGGGTCGTCCCGGGCGGGGCTTCGCGTCGGCCGTATGTATCGGTCCTGTCAGTCGCCGGACTCGCCCGCGTGCGGGCTCAGCGCGTCCGTGCCGACCAGTGCGAAGATCACCACGCCGAGCAGGATCCGGTAGTACACGAACGGCATGAAGCTCTTCGTCGAGATGAACTTCATGAACCACGCGATCACGGCGTAGCCAACGAAGAACGCGATGACCGTCGCGAATATCGTGGGCCCCCAGGAGACGTGCCCGCTCTCCGCGGCGTCCTTCAGCTCGAACGTTCCGGAGGCCAGTACCGCGGGGATCGCGAGCAGGAACGAGTAGCGGGCGGCCGCCTCGCGCGTATAGCCCATCAGCAGACCGCCGCTGATCGTCGCACCCGACCGGGAGACGCCGGGCACCAGCGCCATCGCCTGGCACAGGCCGTAGACCAGACCGTCCTTGACGCTCAGTTCCTTCAGCGTCTTGCGCTGCTTGACCGCGCGGTGCCGCCCGCCGTTCTCGTCACGCGCCGCCAGCCGGTCCGCCGCACCCAGCACGATGCCCATGACGATCAGCGTGGTGGCCGTCAGCCGCAGATCGCGGAACGGTCCCTCGATCTGGTCCTTGAAGGTCAGGCCCAGCACACCGATCGGGATCGAGCCGACGATCACCAGCCAGCCCATCTGCGCGTCGTGGTCGGACCGCATGCGCTTGTCCGTCAGCGACCGGAACCACGCCGAGATGATGCGTCCGATGTCCTTGCGGAAGTAGATGATCACCGCTGCCTCGGTGCCGATCTGCGTGATGGCGGTGAACGCCGCACCCGGATCGTGCCAGCCCGCGAAGGCCGCGGTCAGCCGCAGATGCGCGCTGGAGGAGATCGGCAGGAACTCGGTCAACCCCTGGACGAGTCCGAGGATGAGTGATTCGAACCATGACATTGCGTCTACGCTATCCAAGGTTTGATCATGCGCTGACCCATGAATGTGCAGGTCAGGCGGGGTTCCGGGTGGGAGGCCAAGGCGACTTAAGGTCACTGGGCGGCCGGGGGCAGCGTAGCGTCCCCGGGCCCGGCGCTTCGCACAAGGTCCCCGTTCACCGCCGCCTGGGCGGACTGGCGCAGCCGCCCCCGTCGGCGCCAGGCGACGGCCACCGCGCTCAGCCCGGTCAGTGCGATGAAGGCCATGGCCGCCATGAAGACCGGTGAGGTGGGGGTCGCCGCCCGGCTGCCCGCCACCACGTACGCGGCGGTGTTCGGCACACTGCCCAGCGCTGTGGCCAGCAGGAACGGCAGCCAGCCCATCCGGGACACCGCGGCACAGTAGTTCGCGGCCGCGAACGGCACGCCGGGGAAGAGGCGCAGCGCGAGCATCGAGCGGAAGCCGTGCCGCGACAGCTGGCGATCGGCCGCCGTCAGCCAGCGGCCGCGCAGCAGCGGCCGCAACGCGTCCTGTCCCAGCAGTCTGCCCAGCCCGAAGGCGATTCCGGCGCCGAGCACGGTGCCCACCACCGCGCCGGGCAGCCCCGCCTGGGTGCCGAACAGCGCCCCCGCCGCCAGGTTCAGCAGCGGCCTCGGAACCAGCGCCGCCGTACACACCCCGTATGCGAGTGCGAACACCACCACGGCGCCGGAGCCGGACAGCCGGTCGGGCCAGCCGTCGGCCATCAGCCGCTGCGGCTCCCAGACCAGCACCGCGGTCGCCGCACCGGCCAGCAGGACGAGCAGCAGAGCCAGTCGCGACCACGGGGACAGCAGCACACGGGCGCAGCGCGTGGCCGGTCGCGGGGGCGGAACGGCGGCATGGGGCATCGAAGGAGCGTATCCGAAAACCAGTCGACGCCCCCCAGCCCGTGGGGCCATGATCAGCGACATGTTCCGGTACGCCTTCCCGAAGCCGACGTCCGCGCTCGCGGACGCGCCGAAGGCTGCCGTCCACCGCCCCCTCGTCTCGGTGGCCGCCTGCCTCGACGGCGCCCGAAGCTGACCCTCCTCGGATCTTCCGACGGACCCCGCCAGGGGAGGGTCGGTCAGGCCCTCGGGGTCCGCGATGCCCATCCCTGTTCCCGGAGATTCCCATTCTTGTTCCCGGGGATTCCCAACCCTGTTCCCGGGGACTCCCCTCACCCTGTTCCGAGGAAGGAACGGAAAGCCCATGTCGAAGCAGGTCTATGTCCGCACCAAGCCGCACCTCAACATCGGCACCATGGGCCATGTCGACCACGGCAAGACCACCCTGACCGCCGCCATCACCAAGGTCCTCAGCGACCGCGGCACCGGCGGCACCTATGTCCCGTTCGACCGCATCGACCGGGCGCCGGAGGAGGCCGCGCGCGGCATCACCATCAACATCGCGCACGTCGAGTACGAGACGGACACCCGGCACTACGCGCACGTCGACATGCCCGGCCACGCCGACTACATCAAGAACATGGTCACCGGCGCCGCCCAACTCGACGGGGCGATCCTGGTCGTCTCCGCGCTCGACGGCGTCATGCCGCAGACCGCCGAGCACGTGCTGCTCGCCCGCCAGGTCGGGGTCGACCACATCGTCGTGGCGCTCAACAAGGCGGACGCGGGCGACCCGGACCTCACCGACCTCGTCGAACTGGAGGTCCGCGACCTGCTGACCGCGCACGGCTACCCCGGCGACACCACCCCCGTGGTACGGGTCTCCGGACTGCGCGCGCTGGACGGCGACCCGCGCTGGACCGGCGCGGTGGAGGCGCTGCTCGACGCCGTCGACACGTTCGTGCCGACGCCCGTGCGCTACACCGACGCGCCGTTCCTGCTGGCGGTGGAGAACACCCTCACCATCACCGGCCGCGGAACCGTGGTCACCGGAGCCGTCGAGCGCGGCACGATCCGCATCGGCGACCGCGTCGAACTCCTCGGCGGCACGGACGCGGAGGGCGCCATCACCGTCGTCACCGGCGTGGAGACCTTCGGCAAACCGATGGAGTACGCCCAGGCCGGGGACAACGTCGCGCTGCTGCTGCGCGGCGTGCCCCGCGACGCGGTGCGCCGCGGGCAGGTCGTCGCGGCGCCGGGCAGCGTCACGCCCCGGCGGCGCTTCACCGCGCGGGTCTACGTGCTGTCCACAGCGGAAGGCGGCCGCCGTACGCCGCTCACCACCGGCTACCGGCCGCAGTTCTATCTGCGGACGGCCGACGTGGTGGGGGACGTGGACCTGGGCGCCGCCGGCGTGGCACGCCCCGGCGAGACGGTGGAGATGCGCGTCGAACTGGGCCGCGACGTACCGCTGGAGGCGGGGCTCGGGTTCGCGATCCGCGAGGGCGGGCGCACGGTCGGCGCCGGCACCGTCACCGCTGTCGCGGACTGACCGGGGTCTGGGCAGGGCCCGCGTAGCGCCCGCGTACGGCCCGCGTAGCGTCGGCGTGTGGCCCGTGTATGGCCCGCGTCGAGCCTGCGTGTGGCCCGCGTAGCGCCAGCGCGTGGCCCGCGTGTAGCTCGCGTACGGCGCCCCAGTGGCGGCACCTGGGGCGCCGTACGCGGCACAATGTGGGGGTGGACGAGCCCATACCCGTCAGTCGCGCCGTGGACGGCGGCACCGCCAAGCTGATGCCCGACGTGGACCGCGCGCGGGCCTGGCTGCTCACCGTGGACGGCGCCCCCCAGTCGTACGTCGACCTGGACGACCCCGCCCACCTCGAGTTCGAGTACGCGCGACGGCTCGCCCACGTCCTCGACACGGCCGCGGCCCCCGGCGCCCCGCTCGACGTCCTGCATCTCGGGGGCGGCGCGCTGACCCTGCCCCGCTACGTCGCGGCCACCCGCCCCGGCTCCCGGCAGCGTGTCGTCGAGGCCGACGGCGGCCTGCTGGACCTCGTCACCGAGGTGCTGCCGCTGCCGCCGGGGGCCCGGATCGACCTGTGCCGGGCCGACGCCCGCACCGTGCTGGAGGCCGCGCCGCCGGCCGCCGCCGACGTGGTGGTCGCCGATGTCTTCACCGGTTCGCGGGTGCCCGCGCACCTGACCTCCGTGGAGTACGCGCGGGCGGCCGCCCGCGCGCTGCGCCCCGGCGGCCGGTACGCGGCGAACCTCGCCGACGGCGCCCCGTTCGCCTTCCTCCGCTCCCAGGTCGCCACCTTCGCCACGGCCTTCGCGCACCTGTGCCTGATCGCCGAGCCCGCGGTGCTGCGCGGCCGCCGCTTCGGCAACGCCGTCCTGCTGGCCTCCCAGACGGAACTGCCGGTCGGCGCCCTGGCCCGCCGCGCCGCCGCCGACGCCTTCCCGGCCCGCGTCGAGTACGGTCCGGCGGTGGACCGCTTCACGGCGGGAGCCGTCCCCGTGTGGGACGCGGACGCCGTGCCCTCGCCGCAGCCGCCGGGCGGGGCCTTCAGCATCGGCTGACCCGGCCGTCCGCCCCCGCGGCGGATCAGCGGGCGGCCGCCGGGGCGGCGGTGCCGTCCGCGTCCGTTCCGTCTGCGGACGTTTCCCCGCCCCGGGCTCCGCCCTTTGCGGCCGACGGCGGCTGACGGCGCGTCAGCCGCCGTACGTCCGGCACGGTCAGCACCGCCGCGGTCAGCGCCACGATGAGCACCGAGCAGCCCCACAGCGCGGCCGTCCGCCCGAACGCGGACTCCGCGGGGCCCGCGAGCGCGGTGGCCAGCGGCAGCAGGGACAGCGAACCGAACCAGTCGTAGGCCGAGACCCGTGACAGCTTCTCCTCCGGGATCTCCTGGTGCAGCGCGGTCATCCAGGAGACGCCGAACGCCTCGATCGCCGCGCCGCTGACCAGCATCACCGCGGCCAGCGCCGGCAGCGGCAGCGGGACGGCGAGGGCCGCGGAGGGCAGGGCGAGCGGGAAGACGCACAGCGTGCCGACCAGCAGCAGACGACGCGGCCGCCACCGCGTCATCACCAGCCCGCCGAGGACCGTGCCCGCGCCGAACGCTGCCAGCACCAGGCCCCACGACCGCGCGCCGCCCAGCCGCTCCTCGGCGACCAGCGGCCCGTACACCGAATCGGCGGCCCCCACCACCGCGTTGACCACGGAGAACTGCACCACGATGCCCCACAGCCAGGGCCGCCCGGCGAACTCCCGCCAGCCGTCGCGCAGATCCCGCAGCATGCCGCCGCCCGGCTCGCGCCGCGGCACGTGGCTGACGTCGAGAAAGGCCCGCAGCGCGGCGGCGAACGCGAACGCGGCGGCGTCGACGGCCAGTACCCAGCCCGCGCCGAACGCCGCGATGAGCGCGCCGCCCAGGGCCGCGCCGCCGATGTTCGCGCTCTGCGTGCCCATCCGGAACCAGGCGAAGGCCCGGCCCGCCTGCTCACCCGTCACGCTGGACAGCAGCATGCCTTCGGCGGCGGGGGAGAAGAACGCCTGCGCGGTGCCGCCGAGTGCGGAGAGCGCGGCCATCTGCCACAGCTCGGCCGCGCCGGTCAGCACCAACACCGCGAAGGCGGCCTGGGAGAGGCAGTTGAGGGCGTTGGCCGCGACCATCACCCGGTGCCGCGGCACCCGGTCCGCTATCGCGCCGCCGATCAGCAGGAAAACCACCAGCGGTGCGGTACGCGCCGCCGCGACCAGCCCGACGTCGCCGCCGTCCCCGCCCGCCTCCAGCACCGCGAACGCCGCGGCGACCAGGGCCCCGGAGCTGCCGAGGCCGGTCACCACGGCGGCGGCGGTCAGCAGGGTGTAGTTGCGGCCCGCCCACGCGGGGCGGCGCGGGCGGCGGTTGGGGCGGCCGGGGGTACCGCCCGTGCGCGAAGCGCTATGGGGGAGTGTCACCAGCGGACTATCCCCGCGGGCGGGGCCCGCTGCCAACCGGATTTCACCCCCGGGCCGAAGGGGAGCCGGTGGTGAAGAGAGGAGCCGGTGGTGAAGGGAGGGGCCGGTGGTGAAGGGGGCCGGGGCGGTCAGGACGTGGTGGCGGGCTTCAGCGGGCGCAACGTGCTCATGATCTTCTCGACGACCGCGTCCGGCAGCTCGTCCGCGACGTTCTTGGCGGCGTACAGCACCCAGACCGCGTAGTCCCCGTTGATGTCGGTGTAGGCGACGGCGTAGGCCTTGCCGTCGCTGTCGCACTTGTTCTTCTTCGGCACGCCGGTGACCGTGGCCGAGGAGACATAGCCCGTGATGCCGTGGGCGCTCCGGAACGGCTTGGGCGCCGTGACCTTGAGATCGCCCTTCTGGTCCTGGTCGAACCCGGCCAGCGCCCAGTTGCCGGCCTCGACCCGGGCGGCCTCGGCCTCGTTCTTCGCCCCCTGCGCGCCCTTGGTGCCCACGCCCGCCAGGGAACTGGTGGACTTGGAGCCGTCCTTCTCGACGGTGCACCACTTGTCCTTGAAATACGCGGGGGAGGACATGCTCACCAGGGGCTTGCCGTTGTCGTCCGCGAAGCCGGTCGACCACGACGGGCCCTTGACCTTCCAGTCGGCGGGCACGTCGAAGGCGTTGTGCCGCTTGCGGTTCACCACGACATCCCAGCCGGGGAGGACCGCCTTGACCTCGCCGTCGGCGCCGGTCTGGCCGTTGTCCCCGTCCCCGTCCGCGTCCGAGCCGCCGGTGTCCTCGCCCGGTTCCGGCCGGTCGGAGGCGGACGACGGGGCGGAGGGCCGCGCGGCGCCCTTGGCCTCGCCCTTGCCGTCGTCGTCCTTGCCCAGCACCAGGACACCGGTCACCACCGCCGCCGCGATGACGGCGGCCGCGGTCACGATGGCGATGGTGGCGGTGCGCTTGCCGCCGTTCCGGGGAGGCTCGGGGGAGCCGGGCGGGCCGGCCGGGGCCTTCCAGTCCGCCCGCGGCTGGTCGTACGGCTGCTGTCCGGGCTGCTGGTAGGGGTTCTGGCCGGCCGGCTGCTGATACGGGTTCGGCTGGTGGCCCGGCTGCTGCTGGTAGGGGCCGCCGGGCTGCTGGTACGGGTTCGGCTGCTGCTGTCCGAGCTGCTGGTACCCGGACTCCGGGTACCCCGGCTGCTGATACCCGGGCTGCTGGTACGGGTTCGGCTGCTGCGGGTTCTGCTCGCCCCCGGGCGGCTGCTGTCCTGGCCACATGGCAGGTAACCCTAAAGGGGCCGGCGTGGCGCTGCCATGCCCGGCCTTCCCCACACTGGCTACCCGCTGGTAACTTTCCGGTATGTCACAGACTCAGCCCCAGACCCAGACGTCGATCGGCGAGATGCTCGCCGCCACGGTGCCCATGGTCCGCACCCTGAACCTGGAATTCCTGGAGACCTCGACCGAGCGCGCCGTACTGCGTCTGCCCGACCAGCCGGACTTCCACAACCACGTCGCCGGCCCGCACGCGGGCGCGATGTTCACCCTTGCCGAGTCCGCGAGTGGCGCCATCGTCCTCGCCGCCTTCGGCGATCAGCTCTCCCGCGCCGTCCCGCTCGCCGTCAAGGCCGAGATCGGCTACAAGAAGCTCGCCAAGGGGCCGGTCACCGCCACCGCCCAGATCGGCCGGCCGGTCGCCGAGGTGGTCGCCGCACTCGACGCCGGAGAGCGCCCCGAGTTCCCCGTGAACATCTCCATCACCCGCGAGGACGGCGCCGTCACCGGCGAGATGACCATCGTCTGGACGCTGCGCCCGAACAGCTGACACCTCACCAGCCCCACCCGCCGCTGCCCGCCGCACCGCCCGTGCCGCGGGCAGCGGCATGTCCGCCACCGCCGCGAATTCGCGGCGCGTCGGCCCTTGCCGTCACCGTTCGTAGGCCAACACTGGACACAGCGCGACATCGCGCGGTTCCGCACCTCTTCCGCACCTCTTCCCCACCTCGCAGGAGACATAGGGAGTGACGGCCCATGCCCGAAGCAGTGACCCGAAGGTCCGCGATCCGACTCCTGGGCGGGGCGATCTCCGTCGCCGCGGCCACCGGTGCCTCCCCGGTGGCCGCGGCGGCCCCAGCCCGCCGCCCACTGACCGCCCCCGCCCGCGCCGCGGACATCGCGTCCCTGCTGCGGCGGCTGACACTCGACGAGAAGATCTCCCTGCTGCACGGCGCCGCCGACCCCGCCAAGCTCGGCCAGGCCGGATACCTCCCCGGCGTCCCCAGGCTCGGCATCCCCCCGCTTCGGCTCGCCGACGGGCCCGCCGGCGTACGGGTCACCCGCCACGCCACCGCGCTGCCCGCCCCCGTCCTCCTCGCCTCCGCCTTCGACCCCGAGCTCGCCCGCGCCTACGGCCGCACCATCGGACACGAGGGCCGGGCCCTGGGCCAGGACGTCCTGCTGTCCCCGATGGTCAACCTCATCCGCACCCCGTACGCCGGACGGAACTTCGAGACCTTCGCCGAGGACCCGCTGCTCGCCGCCGACCTGGTGGCCGCCGAGATCCAGGGCATCCAGGCCGAGGGCCTGATCGCCACCGTCAAGCACTACGCCGTGAACAACCAGGAACACGAACGGATGTCGATCGACGTCCGGATCGACGAACGCACCCTGCACGAGACCGAGCTGCGCGGCTTCGAGGCCGCCGTACGGGCCGGGGCCGGTGCCGTCATGGGCGCCTACAACAAGGTCAACGGCACCTACGCCTGCGAGAACCGGGCCCTGCTGACCGACATCCTGCGCGACCGGTGGGGCTTCACCGGCTGGGTGATGACCGACTGGCACGCCGCCCACAGCACCGGCCCCGCCCTGGCCGCCGGTCTCGACATGGAGATGCCGAACGACACCTACTTCGGCGCCGCGCTCAAGACGGCCGTCGTCACCGGGCTCGTACCCCTCGCCCACGTCGACCGCGCCGTGGGCCGCGTGCTGACCGTCCTGGACCGCTTCGGCCTGCTCGACGGCAGCGCGCCGCCCCGGCCCGAGCGCGACCCCGCCGCCGGTGCCCGCACCGCGCTGAGGGTCGCCCTCGCGGGCGGCGTCCTGCTCCGCAACGAGCGCGCCACCCTCCCGCTCACCGGCCCCGCCGCCCGCCACATCGCCGTCATCGGCCCCACCGGCAGCGTCCCCTTCGTCAGCGGCGGCGGCAGCGCCCATGTCGTCCCCGACCGGGCCGACAGCCCGCTGGACACCATCCGGGCCCGCGCCGGACGCGGCGCCCGCGTCACCTACGCCCTCGGCGAGGACCTGTACGGCAAGCCCGTCCCCGCCGCCGCGCTCAGTCCCGCCGTCGACCTGGAGGAGCAGCGGGTGCCCGCCGGCCAGACCTGGAACTACGACGGCACCCTCACGGCCGGCGAAGCCGAGGAGTGGACCTTCGTCCTGCACTACTCCGGCCGGCGTCCCACCGTCACCCTCGACGGCGCCGAACTCTTCCCGCCGATCCCCGGGCTCGGCGAGTACTTCACCGGCGGCCTGGCCGGCACCGCCCCGGACGGCCTCGCCGTGCGCCGCCACACCCGCGACCGGCTCCCCGCGGGCCCGCACCGGCTGCGGATCACCGCCCGGGGCGGCGACGCCGGGCAGACCTTCCGGCTGCGCCGGACCACCGCCGCCACCCGCGCCGCCGACGTCGCTGAGGCGGCCCGCGCCGCCCGCGCCGCCCGCAGCGTCGTCCTGTTCGCGTACGAGGACGCCACCGAGGGCCAGGACCGCACCACCCTCGCCCTCCCCGGCCACCAGGAGGAGCTGATCACGGCGGTCACCGCCGCCAACCCGCGCACCACCGTGGTCCTCAACACCTCCTCCTGCACCGCCATGCCCTGGCTCGCCCGCACCGGCGCCGTCCTGCAGATGTACTACCCGGGGCAGGAAGGCGCGGCCGCCACCACCGCGCTGCTCTTCGGCGACGCCAACCCCGGCGGCAAGCTCACCCAGTCCTTCCCGGTCTCCGACACCCGCCACCCGGTCGCCGGGGACACGCTCCGCTACCCCGGCGTCCTCGGCCGCGAGGAGTACTCCGAGGGCGTCTTCCTCGGCTACCGCTGGTACGACGCGCACCGCAGGGCGCCGCTGTTCCCCTTCGGGCACGGCCTGTCGTACACGACGTTCGCCTACGGCGGGCTCCGGCTGCTGGCCCGCGGCGGCGACGTGGAGGCGACCTTCACCGTCCGCAACATCGGACAGCGGACCGGAGCCGAGGTCGCCCAGGTCTACCTCGGCCCGGCGCCCGGGATCCGGCTGCCCCAGCCGGTGCGGATCCTCGCCGGCTACCGGCGCGTCGAGCTGCGCCCCGGGGAGGCCCGTACCCTCCAGGTGCGCATCACCCGCCGGACCCTGTCCTCGTGGGACACCGCCCGGCACGACTGGGTGGCGGGCACCGGCCGCCGTACCGTCGAGGTCGGTTCCTCCTCCCGCGACCTGCGGCTGCGCGGCTCCGTCGACGTGCCGATGTCACGGTGATGTACCGATGTCCCTCTGGTGCGCAGACGCACCGCTGACGAGGGGAACCGCCGGGTCGATCCAGTAGTCTTCCCCGGGTGTGCGCCCGGATCTGGGCGCACATCGGGGGCTCCAGACAGTCACACGGGGAGGACACGGCGTTGCATATCGAACAGTGGCTGGAGACCGTACCGGCGGTCAGCGTGTACGCGATCGTGGGGGTGGTGATCGGGCTGGAGAGCCTGGGCATCCCGCTGCCAGGCGAGATCGTTCTGGTCACCGCGACGCTGATGGCGTCCTCACAGGACCACATCAACCCGTACATCCTCGGGGCCTGCGCCATCGCGGGCGCGGTCATCGGCGACTCGATCGGCTACATGATCGGGCGCAAGGGCGGGCAGCCGCTGCTGAACTGGCTGGGGCGCAAGTTCCCCAAGCACTTCAGCGCAGACCATGTGGCGACCGCCGAGCGGTCGTTCCAGAAGTGGGGCATGTGGGCCGTCTTCTTCGGCCGCTTCATCGCCCTGCTGCGGATCTTCGCGGGGCCGCTCGCCGGTGTCCTGCGGATGCCCTACTGGAAGTTCGCCATCGCCAACGTCCTCGGCGGCATCATCTGGGCGGGCGGCACCGTCGCGGTCATCTACTCCGTCGGCAAGGTCGCCGAGGACTACCTCAAGAAGTTCTCCTGGCTGGGCCTGGTCGCGGCGCTGCTCTTCGGCCTCGGCTCGCTGGTCATGATGAAGATGCGCGCGAAGAAGGCCGCCGCGGCCCGCGAGGCGGCGGAGGCCGAGGCGCGGTCCGCGCCGGAACCCGCCGCGGAGAGCGCCCCGGCGTCGGTGTCCGCGCGGGACTGACCGCCGAGCCGGGCGCGACCGAGACCTGCGCCCGCGCCCTACACACAGCGATCACCCGGACCGGCCTCGGCTGGTCCGGGTGATCGCCGTTTCGGCGGGCGCATGCGCGGCTGGATGGGGTCCCGAGCCCCGGCGGCCCGACCCGAAGCCGCCCGGCGGCGGTCCGGTCCGGACCGCCGCGGACTCAGGCGCCGGGCGTTACCTCGCGGTGCGCCTCGGCCAGCCCGAGGTACATCGCCGCGTTGAGCTTGATGTGCTCGAGCTCCTCGGCGGTGAGCTCCCGCCTGACCTTGGCGGGCACCCCGGCGACCAGTGAGCCGGGCGGGACCCGCATCCCCTGCGGGACCAGCGCGTGAGCCGCCACCAGCGAGCCCGCCCCGATCCGGGCGCCGTTGAGGATCGTCGCGCCCATGCCGACGAGCACGTCGTCCTCGACCGTGCAGCCGTGCAGGACGGCGTTGTGCCCGACGGTCACCCGTGCGCCGACGCTGACCGGGAAGCCGGGGTCCACGTGCACGGTGCAGTTGTCCTGGATGTTGCTGTCGGCCCCGAGCACGATCGGGCCGCAGTCCGCGCGCAGCACGGCGTGGTACCACACGCTCGCGCCCGCGGCCAGCGTGACGTCGCCGAGGACCACCGACGTCGGCGCCGTGAACGCCCCCGGATCGATCTTCGGCTCCTGGCCGCCCACACCCGCGATCAACGCACTCATCGCCACGCTCGCTCCTCGGATCTCTCAAGGCCGCAGCCCACTCACGTCGCGCCTACGGGCACCGTAGGCGACCGGCGCGGCCGTCGCGCACGGGTGCGGGCAAGATCACAGCACCGGGTCCGGCGCCGAAGCCGCCGTGCGGTGCCGATACGGTGGACGGGTGCCGAAAAACCGGAACGTGTTCTCGTCACTGGCCGCCGCCCGGCGCCGGGCCGTCTCGCGCGCGGTGCACCGCGGCTGGCGGTGGATGCGCGAGGCGGGCGCGGTGACCGCCCAGCGCCCCGGCCCGTACCGCTTCCGCCGTATCGGCACCGGTACGCGGCTGGCGTTCCCGCTGGGCACGGTGTTCGGCGAGGAGTGGATCGAGCTCGGTGAGCACTGCGTCATAGCCGAGCAGGTCACCCTCACCGCCGGGATGATGCCCGGCGTCGACCTCGGCCCCGATCCGGTGCTGCGGCTGGCGGACGGCGTGGTCCTCGGGCGCGGCAGCCACGTGGTGGCCTCCCGGCCGGTCGTGATCGAACGCGAGGTGTTCTGCGGCCCGTACGTCTACATCACCAGCGACAACCACAGCTACGACGACCCCGACCAGCCCGTCGGCAAGCAGTGGCCGCGCAGCGCGCCGGTGACGATCGGCGCGGGCAGCTGGCTCGGCGCCGGCGCCGTCGTCCTGCCCGGCGCACGGCTCGGGCGGAACGTGGTCGTCGCGGCGGGCGCCGTCGTGAGGGGCGAGGTGCCCGACCACGCCGTGGTCGCGGGCGCACCCGCCAAGGTCGTACGGCGCTGGGACCCGCGGACGGGCTGGCAGCCGCCGCTGCGCACCCCGCCGCCGGTGCCCGTACCGGCGGGCATGACCGCCGAGGAGCTACTGGCCGTGGCAGCCCTTGAGGACGCGGCGGCCGACGCGGAGCCCCGGCCGCGGGCGGCCACGGACACCGCCTAGTTCGCGGACACCGCCTAGCCAGTCCACGGACATCGCATAGCGCACGGACACCGCCTAGCCCGCGGTCGCCGGCGGCACCGTTCCGCGGTGCCGGGGCCGTCGAGTCCGAAGCGCCGAGCTGACGAGACGGTCATGACCGCAATGCTCCGCCCGCCCGCTGAGACCGCGCCGCGGCGGCCCCGGAGCTGCTGTTACCTTGGCGCTCATGAGGACCCCGATGGATGCCTTCGACGACGTCCGGCCCGCGATCGAGTGCCTGGATCTGCTGACCGAGCCGGTCGCCGCCGCGCTGCGCGCCTGGACCGGGCCGGTGCCGGTGGACCAGTTGCACTACGTGGACACCGAACCCGAGAAGGCGGACACGGCGGTCCTCGTGGAGAACTACGGCTCGTGGCTGCTGGAGCAGTCCGCCAACTGCGTCGTCGTCGCGGGCAAGCGCGGCGGGGAGGTGACCCTCGCCGCATGCCTGGTCCTCGCGCACACCCGCGCGGATGTCAACGGCGTGGTCCGCCGTCATCTCGGGGCGCGCAAGGCCTCGTTCGCGCCCATGGACACCGCCGTCGGCGCGACCGGCATGGAGTTCGGCGGCATCACCCCGATCGGCCTGCCCGCCGACTGGCCGCTGCTGGTGGACGCCGCCGTCGCCGACGCTCCGTACGCGCTCATCGGCAGCGGCAGTCGCCGGGGCAAGCTCATCGTGCCGGGCAAGGCACTGGCCCAACTCCCCGGCGCCACCGTGCTGGAGGGGCTGGCCGTCTGACGGCGCCGCCGCCACCGACGGCGGTCACCGCCGCGGTGACCGTCACCCGCCGCGTGGCTCCCGGCCCCGGGACAGATCCAGCGACAGCGCGATGGAGTGCTCGGCGAACCCCAGGCCCCGGTACAGCGCCTCGGCGTCCGCGGTCGCGTGCAGATCGACCCGGGTGACGCCCCGCGCCGCGAACCAGTCCAGCAGCGCCTCGGTCGTCGCGCGGGCGTACCCCCGGCCCCGGTACCGGGGGTCGGTGCACACGCTGAAGACGAATCCGAAGCGCCCGGTGGGGTGGCCGGGCGCGGGCAGCCGCTCCTCCAGCCGGCCCACCGCGCAGGCGGCGAGGTGACGATCCCCGCCCGCCGCCTCGCCGTCCACCACGAACGCGCCCAGCACAGGCGTGTCCTGGGCCAGTTGCCGCGCCACCGTCCGCCGCGCGGTCTCCTCCCACGGGCCCGGTTCGTCGCGCCCGCTCATGGCCGCGAACATCAGCCTGCGCAGGCGGACCAGCTCCCCGGCGTCGTCGGGGTCTGCGATACGTATCGTGATCATGGGCGGACGCTAGCGCAGGACGCCGGCGCGGCCCTCCGCTCCGCCGAGGCGGGGTATCTCGATCGCCGGACAGCGGTCCATCACCATGTCCAAACCCGCGTCGCGGGTGCGGTGCCACGCCTCCTCGTCCACCACGCCGAGCTGGAACCACACCGCCTTGGCACCGACGGCGACCGCCTCGTCGGCCACGCCTCCGGCGAGGTCGCCGTTGACGAAGACGTCCACCACGTCGATCTCGAAGGGAACCTCGGCCAGCGAGGCGTATCCCTTCTCCCCGTGCACCGTCTCGGCCTTCGGGTGCACCGGCACGATCCGCTTGCCGTAGCGCTGCAGGACCTCCGCCACGCCGTACGCCGCGCGCCGCTGGTTGGCGGAGAGCCCCACGACCGCCCAGGTGTCGCCGAGTTCCGTGAGGATCCTGCGAACCGTTGCTGGATCGCCGTACATGCCCTGCCTCCCGAGAGGACGAAAACCGACCGTGCTGGGCACAACCGAGTCCCCGCCCCGAAGATTCCCCGCCTCGGGGACGAAGGGGCGCGGTCGCCCTTCGGGATGCGTCGGTCCGAAGCCGGTGGTTCGCTGATGACCAGCACCACCCGACACCAGGGAGTGATCATGGGCGACGCAGGCGAATCGCGTGGCAAGGCCAAGCAGATGCGGGAGAAGGCCCGGGAGACGAAGCAGGCCGCGGAGCGCGCGAAGGACCCGGCGGAGCGCAAGCGGCTCCAGGAGGAGGCCCGTCGGCTGGAGAGCCAGAGCGAGCAGGAGAGCAGCATGGCGGCAGGGGACATCTACCCGGCGGAGTGAGGCGGCCGGGGGCCACCCCGACGCGGGGCACCCCTCCCCGAAAGGCCCGCGCCGGGATCCGGTTGTACGCCACCGGGCGGGACGGCGTCAGTGGGCGGGGCGTGAGGCGCCACCGAAGAGCCTGGCGAGTACCCGGAACGGCAGGGTGACGACGGTGGCGATCGCGTGGCCGATGGCGCGGAGGACATCGGCGATGGCGCTGAACATGGCTACCTCCTCGCTGGGATCACCACCCTCCATCCTCCCTCCGATCCCGATGCGGGGCCGACGTAGGCTGGGGTGATGCAGGAGCGGTACCGGACCGTCGCGCGCGAAGGCGTGCACGAGGTCGAGATCAGCAAGTCGCGCTTCATCTGCGCGCTGGCCCCCGCCGCGACGGAGCGGGAGGCCCAGGACTTCGTCCAGCGTGTCCGCGCCGAGCACCCCACCGCCAGCCACAACTGCTTCGCGTACGTCATCGGCGCCGACGGCGGCGTCCAGAAGGCGAGCGACGACGGAGAGCCGGGCGGTACGGCCGGTGTGCCCATGCTCCAGATGCTGGTGCGCCGCGAGATGCGGTACGTCGTGGCCGTCGTCACCCGCTACTTCGGCGGGGTCAAACTCGGCGCGGGCGGCCTCATCCGGGCCTACGGCGGCGCGGTCGGCGAGGCACTCGACGCGCTGGGCACGGTCACCCGGCAGCGCTTCCGGCTGGCGACCGTCACCGTGGACCACCAGCGGGCCGGGAAGGTCGAGAACGATCTGCGGGCGACCGGCCGGGCGGTGCGGGACGTGCGGTACGCCGAGGCCGTCACGATCGAGATCGGGCTGCCGGAGACGGACGTCGAGGCGTTCGGAGCCTGGCTGGCGGACGCCACCGCGGGCACGGCGACGCTGGAACTGGGCGGCGAGGCGTACGGCGACGCCTGACCGCCGAGCGCCGGATCAGCCGAGCCGCTTGTAGAAGAACCGGATCAGCCGAGCTGCTTGTAGTAGAAGCCGCAGTCGCGGAGCGAACCTCCGGGCTCGGCCGCGTAGTCGGGGACGACGCCGTACCGGGTCCAGCCCGCGGAGCGGTACAGCCCCTCCGCGGTGCTGTCGGCCTCCGTGTCGAGCAGCAGAAGCGTGATGCCGGCCAGGGCGGCCGCCTGCTCGGCGGTGGTGAGGAGCGCGCGGCCCAGCCCCTGGCCGCGGGCCTCGCGGTGCACCATGAGCTTGACGATCTCGGCGCGGTGTCGGCCGGCGGGCATGGTCACCCGGGCCAGCCCGACCGTGCCGACTATGCCGCCGGGCCCCTGGGCGCCCCACACGATGAGGCTGCCGTCGTCCACGGCGGGCTGCCGGGTGCGCCACCAGGCCGCTGCCGCCTCCTGGTCGAACGGGGTGAGGAAGCCGAGGGAGGAGCCGTCGTCCACGGCGTCGACGAGGAGGTCGGCCAGGCTCTTGAGACTGTTGCCGAAGTCGGCGGCGGACAGACGGGTGATCGTGTGCACAGCGGGAGTCCTTCGGTGTGGGTGGGATGTGAGGGGAGCGGTGGTGCGCCTCACGGCAGGACGATCATCACGGCGTAACGGACCGGGTCGGGGCCCGGGCAGCGGAACCGCGAGCGGCCCCAGAGCCGGAAGCGCAGGCAGTCCCCGGTCCGGATCAGATGCACGCCGCCGCCCGCGGTGACCTCCAGGGCGCCTTCCAGCACCCAGATGTGCTGCTCCAGACCGGGCACCGGCGGCCCGTCGTACGCGATGTCCGCGCCCGGCCGCAAAAGGCCCTCGACGACCTCGCCGCGCAGACCGGGGTGGGGTGGGGACACCGACCGTCTGGTGAAGCCCGAGGCCTCGTCCCGCCACACCGTCTGCCGGTCGGCCCGGACCAGCTGCGGCGGCTCCGCCTCCACCTCGGCCAGCACCTGCGACATCGTCCGCTCGTACGCCGCGCACAGCCTGCCCAGCAGCGCCGCCGTCGGGCTGATCTCGGCCCGCTCCAGCCGCGACAGCGTCGAACGGCTCACGTCGGCGCGCCCCGCCAGCTCATCCAGCGACCAGCCGCGCTCCGCCCGCAGCTCCGCGAGCCGAGCCGCCAGACGCGCCTCGATATCTTCTCCCATATTCGGGATGGTATCCCGAATATGGGAAGCGGGGAAGGGGGTGAGTGTCTAGGTCGGCCACTGTCCTAAACCGGTCTTAGCGTGGCCGCGCCCCCCCCCCCGCAGAACAGGACCGACGACCACCATGACCAGTACCACCGCCCGGACGGCGAAGATCAAGTGCGCGGCCTTCTGGGGCCATGACGGCAAGGCGCTCGCGGACTTCTACGCCGCCGCCCTGGGCTGGAAGGTCACCCAGACCTTCGGCGACAGCGCGGCGATGATCAGCGACGGCACGACCACGTACGTCTTCTACACCGCCAAGAGCTTCACCGCGCCCAACTGGCCCGAGGACGAACTCGTCTTCCACCTGGACCTGGCGTTCGACGATGTCGCGGCCGCCGAGGAGCGCCTGCTCTCGCTCGGCGCCACCAAGCCGGACCACCAGCCCGGCGGCAAGCACTGGACGGTGCTGCTGGACCCCTCCGGGCAGCCCTTCTGCATCAGCGCCGCCTGACCGGCCGGCCTCGGTTCCGCCTGGCCGACCGGCAATGGTTCCGTCTGACCGAAAAGGGAGGTCGGCGACCGAGCGGGCGGCCGGGGGCATTACGGTGTCTCCGGCAGCCGGAGGGCCTCCGGCAGCCGGGCGGGCAGAGGAAGGGAACAGATGCGGGTCGGAGCGGCGCGGTGAGGATCCTGCACACCTCGGACTGGCATCTGGGCAGGTCGTTCCACCGGATGAGCCTGCGGGACGCGCAGCGCGACGTCATCGCCCACCTCGTCCGCACGGTCCGGGAGGAGCGCGTCGACGCCGTGCTCATCGCCGGCGACGTCTACGACCGCGCCGTACCGCCGCTGGCGGCCGTCGAGCTCTTCGACGACGCCCTGCACCAGCTCGCCCACCTCGGCGTACCCGCCATCCTGATCTCCGGCAACCACGACTCCGCCCGCCGCCTGGGCGTCGGCGCCGGGCTGATGCGGCGCGCCGGCGTCCACCTGCGTACCGACCCCGCGGCCTGCGGCACGCCCGTGGTGCTCTCCGACGACCACGGCGACGTGGCCTTCTATGGGCTGCCGTATCTGGAACCGGCCCTGGTGCGGCGGGAGTTCGGCACCCCGCGGGGAGGGCACGCGGCGGTCCTCGGCGCCGCCATGGACCGGGTCCGGGCCGACCTCGCCACGCGGCCCCCGGGCACCCGTTCCGTCGTCCTCGCACACGCCTTCGTCACCGGCGGCGCCCCCAGCGAAAGCGAGCGCGACATCAGCGTCGGCGGCGTCGCCTCCGTGCCGCTGGAGGTCTTCGACGGCGTCGACTACGCCGCGCTCGGCCATCTGCACGGCTGCCAGGCCCTCAGCGAGCGGGTCCGGTACTCCGGCTCCCCGCTCGCGTACTCCTTCTCCGAGGCCCGGCACCGCAAGAGCATGTGGCTGGTCGACCTCGGCGCCCGTGGCGAGCTCGCCGCCCGGCGCGTCGACTGGCCCGTGCCCCGGCCGCTGGCGCGGCTCCGCGGCCGACTGGCGGACCTGCTGGCCGACCCGGAGCTCGAGGCCCACCGGGACGCCTGGGTCGAGGCCACCCTCACCGACCCCGTCCGGCCGCACGAGCCGATGGCCCGGCTCTCCGCCCGCTTCCGGCACGTGGTCAGCATCGCCTTCGAGCCCGAACGCGCCCCGCAGGACCCGGGCGGCTCGTACGCCCAGCGGCTGCGCGGCCGCACCGACCAGCAGGTCACCGAGGACTTCGTGGCCCACGTGCGTGGCGGCCACGGCCCGGACGCCGCCGAGCGCGCGGTGCTCACCGGCGCCCTGGACGACGTACGCCTCGCCGACACCCTCGGCGAGGCGGCCCGATGAGGCTGCACCGGCTGGCCGTCACCGCCTTCGGCCCGTTCGCCGGCACCCAGGAAGTTGACTTCGACGAGCTGTCCACCGCCGGGCTGTTCCTCCTGCACGGCCAGACCGGCGCGGGCAAGACCTCCGTACTGGACGCCGTCTGCTTCGCGCTGTACGGCACGGTGCCCGGCGCCCGCCAGGCCACCGGCCTCAGCCTGCGCAGCGACCACGCCGACCCGCACACCCGCACCCAGGTCGTGCTCGAACTCACCGTCGGCGGGCGGCGGCTGGAGCTCACCCGGTGCCCCCAGCAGCAGCGCCCCAAGAAGAGCGGGCGCGGCTGGACGACCGAGAAGGCGCACAGCGAGCTGCGGGAGCTGGCGGCCGACGGCACCTGGCAGGGGCTCAGCCGCTCCCACCAGGAGATCGGCGAGGAGATCACCCAGCTGCTGGGAATGAGCCGGGACCAGTTCTGCCAGGTCGTCCTGCTGCCGCAGGGCGACTTCGCCCGCTTTCTGCGCGCCGACGCCGAGGCCCGCGGCAAGCTGCTGGGCAGGCTCTTCGACACCAGCCGGTTCGCCGCCGTCGAGGACCGGCTCGCCGTGCTGCGCCGGGACGCCGAGAAGCAGGTGGTCACCGGCGACGAACGGCTGCTGGCGCTTGCCCACCGCATGGCCCAGGCCGCGGGCGACAACGCCGACCTCAGGCAGCTGGGGCTGTGGGACGCCACCGGGCCGGCGGTCCCCGACCAGCGCACCTCCTCGCGGGCGCGCACCAAGCCCGTCCGCACGGCCAAGGCCGGCGGCCGCGCCGCCCCCGCACCCGGCGAGCCCGGGCTGGCCGACACCGTCCTGGAGTGGGCGGCCGTGGCCCGTACCGCCGCCCGGGAGCTGCGCGACATCGCCGCCGCCACCGCGCACACCGCGGAGGCCGCCCACCGTGCCGCCGGTGAGCGGCTGGAGGCCGTACGGGACCTGGACCGCCGCCAGCGTCGGCACACCGACGCCCGGCGGCGCGCGGCCGAACTGCACGCCCAGCGCGGCGAGTCGGAGCAGCTGCGCGACCGGCTGGAGCGGGCGCGCGCCGCCGCGGCCGTAGCCCCCGCCCTGGACCTGCGGGACAGCGCCGAACGCGACCAGGGCGCCGCCGCCACCGCCGAGCGGACCGCCCGCGCCCAGCTCCCGCCGGGGCTGGCCGACGCGCCCGGCGACCGGCTCGCGGACGCCGAACGGCGGCTGCGCGAGGACCTCGGCCGGCTCGCCGCCGCCCGCCGTGCCGAGCAGCGCGCCGACGCCATCGGCGCCGAGGTCTCGGCCCTGGACCGGGAGGCCCGCGCCGACGAGGAACTGCTCCAGGAAGCCGCCGACTGGCTCGCCCAGTGGGAGCCGACCCGCCAGGCCCACCAGCGGCGGATCGACGAGGCGGACGCCGCGGCCGCCCGCGCCGACCAGCTCGGCGACCGCGTCGGCCCCGCCGAGGCACGTCTGGAGGCGGCCTGGGAGCACGACCGCCTCACCCTCGAGGCCCGCGAGGCGGAGGAGGCGCTGCTGCACGCCCGTCAGGAGGCCGCGACCGCGCGCGAGCGGTGGCTCGACGTCAAGGAGCGGCGGCTGCGCGGCATCGCCGCCGAACTCGCGGCCGGGCTGCGCCCCGGCGAGCCCTGCGCGGTGTGCGGCTCGGCGGACCACCCGCGGCCGGCCCGTCCCGGGGCCGGGCATGTGGACCGGACCGCGGAGGAGGCGGCACTGGCCGCGACGGAGCGGGCCGAGTCGCTGCGCGCGGAGGCCGAGACGCGGCTGGCGGCCCTGCGCGAGGCACTCGCGGCCGCCGAGGCGGGCGCCGGCGGCGCCACCGCCGGCGCACTCGCCCGCGAACTGGACGAACTGCGCGCGGCGTTCGGCACGGCACGGCGGGAGGCGGCGGCCGGACACGCCGCCCGCGAAGCGCTCGCGCACGACGAGCGCGAGTACGAGCGCCGCCGCGCGCAGGCACAGGAGGCCGAGCGCCGCGCCGCCGCCCGCACCTCCCACCGCGAGGCCCTGGTGCGGGAACGGGAGGGGCTGGAGGAGGAGCTGGCCCAGGCCCGGGACGGCGCCGCCGCGGTGGCCGAACGCGCCGCCGTGCTGGAACACCGCGCCCATCTGCTCGCCGAGGCCGTCGAGTCGGCGCGTACCGCCCAGGCCGCCGCCGAGCGGCTCAAGGACGCCGACGCGGCGCTGGCCGACGCCGCGTACCGCGCCGGGTTCCCGACCCCGCAGGCCGCCGCCGACGCGATGCTGCCGGCGGACCGGCAGCACGCTCTCCAGCAGCGGCTCGACCAGTGGCAGCGCGAGTCGGCGGCGGTCGAGGCCGAGCTGTCCGACCCCGCCGTCGCGGCGGCCGGGGCACGGCCCCCCGCCGATCTCCCGGCCGCCGAGGCGCTGGCGGAGGCGGCCACCCGGGCGCTGCGCGAGGCCTCCGCGAAGGACGCCGCCGCCCGGACCCGCTGCGCGGAACTGGACCGGCTCTCCGCACAGGCCGTCGCCGACGCGCGGCGGCTCGCCCCGCTGCGGGTGGCCTACGACCGGGTCGCCCGCCTCGCCTCGCTGGCCGCGGGCACCTCCGCCGACAACGAGCGCAAGATGCGGCTGGAGTCGTACGTACTGGCCGCCCGGCTGGAGCAGGTGGCGGCAGCCGCCAGCGCCCGTCTCCAGCACATGTCGTCAGGGCGCTACACGCTGGTCCACTCCGACGAGCGCACCGGCGGCCGCCGCGCGGGCCTGGGCCTGCACGTCATCGACTCCTGGACCGGCAGCGAACGCGACACCGCCACCCTTTCCGGCGGCGAGACGTTCTTCGCCTCGCTGTCCCTGGCCCTCGGCCTCGCCGACGTCGTCACCGACGAGGCGGGCGGCACCCGCCTGGACACGCTCTTCATCGACGAGGGCTTCGGCAGCCTGGACGAGCAGACCCTGGACGAGGTCCTGGACGTCCTGGACTCCCTGCGCGAGCGGGACCGGACCGTGGGCATCGTCAGCCACGTCGCCGACCTGCGGCAGCGCATTCCCGCCCAACTGGAGGTCGTCAAGCGCCGGACGGGCTCGGTGGTCGCGCACCGCACGCCCGGCTGACGGGCGGGCGGCAACAGGCGGAAGGTCAGGAGGAGATCGCCCGCCGGGCCAGCGGTGAGGAGTACACCACGCTCGTCGTCACCGAGCCGAGCGCGCCGATCCGCCCCGTCACCTGCTCCAGATGCCGCATCGAGCGCGCGGCGACCTTGATGACGAAGCAGTCGTCCCCGGTGACGTGATGGGCCTCCAGGATCTCCGGTGTGACCGCGATCAGATCGTGGAACGGCTTGTAATTGCCGTTCGGGTACCGCAGACGCACGAAGGCCAGCACCGGCAGCCCGAGCCGCTCCGGGTCCACCACGGCCGTGTACCCCGCGATGACGCCCGCCTCCTCCAGCCGCCGGACCCGCTCGGTCACCGCGCTCGCGGACATGTTCACGGTGCGGGCCAACTCGGCGAAGCCCGCCCGGCCGTTGGCCTGCAGAGCGTCGAGAATCCGCCAGTCAGTGGCGTCAGGGGAATACCCGGTCATGAGCGCTGTCTAGCAGGGGAATCCCCGGCCGAGCAACGCATCCGCCGGGGATCATCGGTTCACGCGGCCCTCGGCCGACCGTAGATTCTTCCCCATGAACACCACATCGCCGCAGGTCACCGCCGTTAACGCCATCAGCCCGGTGCTCGCCACCCCGCCCGCGGCCCCCGCCGAGGCGGTGGCCTACTTCGCCTCCCGCCTCGCCTTCCACACGGACGTGGCCGATGTGCACGCGTCCCTCCAGGCGGGCGATCCCGGGTTCGCCGTCGTGGACTCGCGCAGCACCGCGGCCTGGGACCAGGGGCATGTGCCCGGCGCCGTCCACCTGCCGACCGCGCTGATCCCGGGGGAGGCCGCGGGGCTGCTCGACCCGGCCGTGCCCGTCGTCGTGTACTGCTGGGGCCCCGGCTGCGACGGCGCCACCCGCGCCGCGCTCGCGCTGGCCCGGCAGGGCTACCAGGTCAAGGAGATGCTCGGCGGCATCGAGTACTGGATCCGCGAGGGATACCCCGTCGAGACCTGGGAGGGGACCGAACAGCGCCCGGCCGACCCCCTCACCGCGCCCGTCGGCGCCGCCGACTGCGGCTGCTGAGCCAACCCCCGTGCCACCCCGTGCCGGTGTGGACCATTCCGTACGTCGGCGAGGTACCGATCCGGTACCGTGACCGCCATGCCAGCACTCAACATCGAGTTCACCGACGAAGAGCTCGCGGCCATCCGTGAGGCCGCGGCAGCCGATGGCAAGAGCATCAAGGCGTATGTGCACGACCTGTCGGTCCGTGAGCAGCAGCGGCGGGTCTTCGTCCAGCACGCGGTGAAGTTCTGGAACGACCACATCGACGAGTTCGACGCCGCGTTTCCGGAGGAAGTGCCTCCCACCGGCCGTGGCGCCGCGGCCTGATGAAACTCCGCATCGATGTCCCCTGGCTGCTGGGGGTGCAGGAACAGAAGCTGTACGACGAGCCCGCCGTCCACGATTACACGGCGCTCGCCGCCGCGGCCTCGCGGCACGCCTTCGACGTGACCCGGTTCGACCACGAACCCGACGCCGCCTGGCGCGCGGCGGCCCTGATGCACACCCTCGTCCGGCTCCAGCCGCTGCCCGCGCGCAGCAGCCTCTACGCGTGCATGGTGGTCGTCGCCTACATGGCCGCCGCGGGTGAGGGCATAGACCCGCCCTACGGCGCCATCGTGGATCTCGCCCGCGACATCAAGGAATACCGGGTGGAGGTCTACGAATGCGCCGACCGCATCCGCGAATGGCGGATCTGAGCGGAACGCGACGGGGCCCGGCCTCCCCCCAGCCCTTCGGGCATGGGAGGTACCCCCACGGCCGCCGGGCCCGTCGCCCACGTGTGACATACGGTCAGAGGGCCGACAGCTCCGCCACCAGATCGTCGAGGCCCAGTGACCCCTGCGACAGCGCCGCCATGTGCCACCGCTTCAGGTCGAAGCCCTCGCCGTGCCGCTGCCGCGCCGCCTCCCGGCCCGCCAGCCAGGCGCGTTCGCCCAGCTTGTAGCCGATGGCCTGGCCCGGCATCCCCAGATAGCGCACCAGCTCGCTCTCGATGACGTCCGCCGGCCGGCTGCAGTGCGTGCCGAAGAACTCCTGCGCCAGCTCCGGCGTCCACCGCTCACCGGGATGGAACGGCGAGTCGGCGGGGATCTCCAGCTCCAGATGCATGCCGATGTCGATGATCACCCGCAGCGCCCGCATCATCTGCGCGTCCAGGTACCCCAGCCGCCGCTCGGCGTTCTTGAGGAAGCCCAGCTCGTCCATGAGCCGTTCCGCGTAGAGCGCCCAGCCCTCGGCGTTGGCGCTGACGATGCCGACCGTCGCCTGGTAGCGGGAGAGCCGATCGGCGACATGCGCCCACTGCGCGAGCTGGAGGTGGTGCCCGGGCACGCCCTCGTGGTACCAGGTGGAGACCAGGTCGTAGACCGGGAAGCGGGTCTCACCCATGGTCGGCAGCCAGGTGCGGCCGGGGCGGGAGAAGTCCACCGACGGCTGGGTGTAGTACGGTGCCGCCGCGCTGCCCGGCGGCGCGATCATCGACTCGACGCGCCTGACCCGCTCGGCCAGGTCGAAGTGCGTGCCGTCCAGCTCCTCGATCGCCTCGTCCATCAGCCCCTGGAGCCAGACGCGGATCTCCTCGACGCCCTCGATCGCCTCGCCGTGCGTGTCGAGGTGGCGCAGCGCCTCCCACGGGGTGGCTCCCGGCAGGATCTTCGCCGCCTCGGCGCGCATCTCGGCCAGCAGCCGGTGGAATTCGGACCAGCCGTACGCGTACGCCTCGTCCAGGTCCAGGTCGGTGCCGTTCCAGTAGCGCACCCAGCGGGTGTAGCGCTCGCGCCCCACCATCTCGGGCGCGCCCTCGACGCCCGGCCCGTACACGTCGCGCAGCCAGTCGCGCAGCTCGGTGACGGCCCCGGTCGCCAGGGCGGCGGCCGCGTCCAGCTCGGCGCGCAGCGCGTCGGGGCCACCCGCCGCGAACTGCGCGAACCAGCCGCCGTCCGTGCCGATCCACTCCGTCAACTGCCCGATGACCGTGGACACCTGGCGCGGTCCCGCGGGCAGGCCCAGCTCCAGGCCCTTGGCGAGGGAGGTACGGTAGCCCGTCAGCGCCTCCGGTACGGCCCGCAGCCGCTCCGCGATGGCGGCCCAGTCCTCCGCGGTCTCCGCCGGGGTCACGGTGAACACGCCGCGCACGGCGTGCGCGGGGGAGTGCAGATTGCTGACCGCGCGCAGCGGCTCCCGCGCCTCGTGTACGGCCAGTTCGGCGGTCAGCCGCTCGCGTAGCAGCCGGGCGCAGCGCCGTTCGGTGTCGCTGTCCGCGCCGGGCCGCCCCTCGGACTCGGCGAGCCGCGCCAGGGTGGTACGGGCCAGGTCGGCGAGGGCCTCGCTCCCGGTGGGGGAGAAGTCCGGCAGCCGCCGGGAGGATTCGGGTACCCCGAGGTAGGTGCCGGTGATGGGGTCGAGTTCGATGAGCGCGTCGACGTAGGCGTCGGCGACCTGCCGGGGCAGCAGCACGTTCTTGGTGTCGGACATGCGGTCATCTTCGTACGCCGGGGTGAGGCACGTCATCACCGCCTGGGTGGACACGCCTGACGGCGGGCCTTGGTGGACGTGCCCGGTGGGGCGGCGCCGGAGGCCGGGGCGCCGCCCCACCAGCAGGGGACCGTGCGGGGGTCAGGTACCGGCGTGCGGTGTCGTGGCGGGCACTGCCGCGGCCTGGTCCGGCACCGGTGCGAGGCGAGCGGTGATGACGAGCGTGCCCTCCTCGATCTGGTAGTCCAGCGGCAGGCCGAGGCCGCGCATGGCCGCGACCATGCCGGTGTTGGCGGACCGGGTGACCACGTACACGCTCTCGCAGCGTGCCTCACGGGCCAGCTCCACCAGCCGCCGCAGCAGTTCGGAGCCCACCCCGCGGCGCTGCCACGCGTCCTCCACCAGCAGCGCGATCTCGGTCTCGTCGCCGTCCCACAGCAGATGGCCCAGCGCCACCAGCCGCCCGGAGCCGGTGTGGGCGGCCAGCGTGCGGCCGAAGCGGGGGCTGAGCAGGTGGCCCAGGTAGCGGTCCGCGTCGCCGACCGGGCCGTGGTAGCGCCGCGCGAGCGTGTCGGCCGAGCAGCGCTCGTGCATCGCCCGCGCCTCGGCCAGGTCGCCGGTGCCGGCACGGCGTACGGTGATCTCTTCGCCCTCGGGCAGGGTGAGGACGTCGCTGCGGTGCGGGATCCGCGGGCCCAGCCGGGCGTCCAGCTCCACCAGCGCGCGGGCCCGTGCGAACTCGGTGGGAGTGAACGGCAGATACGGCCGCTCGATGGAGATCACCCCGCCCGATGGGTCGCGCAACCGCATCACCGTCTCCTCCAGTACCCCTTCGACCGGCGGGATGCCGTCAGCCGGCGGACGCCCGGTGACGTCCTTCGCGGGCCGGGAGCGGATGGTGCAGCGGCCGAGCAGCTGCCGCAGCGCGAGGGGCAGTTCGGCGGCGTCCAGCGCGGTACGGGTCGCCAGGTTCAGCACCCGGGTGGGGGCGTCCACCAGGTCGTGCGGATCGGCCCGCTCCAGCCAGGTCCCGCTGCCGCCCGCGTCGGCGACGGCACGGGTCAGCTCGGCGGGCTGGAGGGACGCCGGAACGCGCAGCAGGAACTCGTCGACCGTGCCCTCGGCCAGCGGGTGGGTCTGCAGGGTGAGGATGTCCACGCGCTCCTGCGCGAACGCCGCGCACAGGGCGGCGAGACTGCCCGGCTCGTCCCGTACCGTCGTACGCATCCGCCACAGCGCGGAGCCGCTGTCCGCGGCCCGCGCCGTGGCGCCGGTATCGGATGTGGGCACTGGAGGCGCGTGCCTGTGCCGTCGGGACCACCAGGTGTGGAATCCGGCGGTGGCCAGCAGCGTCACGGCGGAGAGCAGCAGCAGCTCCGGCCCCTCGGGGCCGTGCGCGATCGTGTTGGCGACGGCGTCGGCCACGGCCACGGCCGTGAACAGCGCGGCGAGCTCGACCAGGTCGTGCCGCCAGTGGTGGCGGCGACGGTGGGTGTACGCAGAACTCTGTTCAGTCATACCCCCACCTTGGACCAAGGGTGTTGCGTGATCACGAACATACTGTGTCCGATGAGTTAAGGACGCTTCTGCTCGCTTACCGCCCGGTTTAATCCGATACTTAACCAAGTGGCTCTTCAATCACGTGCTCAACCACTTCCGGCCCTGCTCGACCGGACGGGCGGCGGGCTCACTGCCCGACGCGTCCCGGCTGGAGCACCTTGGTGAACAGCACCGCCCCGCCCACCTCGCGCAGCCGGACCGTCAGCTCCCCGCTGTCCCCGTCGATGGCCGCCTCGCCGTAGAACTGGAAGCCCTCGGCGGGGGAGACGTTCGCGCGGGTGGGCGCCTTCACATACGGCTGCTCGGGGCCGAAGGTGCCATCCAGCTTCCCGGCGGGGAACGCGCCCGCGTTCAGCGGCCCGGTCACGAACTCCCAGAACGGGGCGAAGTCCGTGAACGCCGCCCGCGACGGGTCGTAGTGCTGGGCGGAGGTGTAATGGACGTCCGCCGTCAGCCAGACCGTGCCGGTGACCCGCCGGTGCTTGATGAACCGCAGCAGCTCGGCGATCTGCAGCTCGCGGCCGAGCGGCGCGCCCGGGTCCGCCTGCGCGACCGCCTCGAAGTCCGTCTCCCCGTCCGGCACGACGATGCCCAGCGGCATGTCGGAGGCGATCACCTTCCATACGGCCCGCGACCGCGACAGCTCCCGCTTGAGCCAGGCCAACTGCTCGGCGCCGAGGATGCCCTGGGCGTCGTCGGGCTGCCGACCCGGCGAGTTCGCGTTCCGGTACGTCCGCATGTCCAGGACGAACACGTCCAGCAGCGGGCCGTGCCGCAGCACCCGGTACATCCGGCCCTGGCCGTCGGGGCGGAGGGTGCCCACGGGGAAGTACTCGCCGAACGCCCGGCGCGAGCGGGCGGCCAGCACGTCCACCCGCTTCTCGGTGTAGCGGGCGTCGGTGAGGATCTCGCCCGGGTACCAGTTGTTGACCACCTCGTGGTCGTCCCACTGGACGATGGACGGCACCTGCGCGTTGAAGCGGCGCAGATTCTCGTCCAGCAGGTTGTACCGGAAGTTGCCGCGGAACTCGTCCAGGGTCTCGGCGACCTTCGACTTCTCCGGCGTCGTCAGATTCCGCCACACGCCGCCGTCCGGCAGGGCGACGCTCGGCGCGATCGGCCCGTCGGCGTAGATGTTGTCGCCGCTGCACAGGAAGAAGTCCGGGTCCAGGCGGCGCATCTCCTCGAAGACCCGGTAGCCGCCCAGGTCGGGGTTGATGCCCCAGCCCTGTCCTGCCAGGTCGCCCGACCACACGAACCGCACGCTGTGGCGGCGGGCCGGAGCGGTGCGGAACGTGCCGTACGCCGGCTCCGAGGCGCGCCGCGGGTCGTCCGGGTCGGCCAGCAGGACGCGGTAGTGGATCTGGGTGCCCGGCGGCAGGCCGCGCAGCGCGGTGGTGCCGGTGAAGTCGCTTCCCGGGCCCAGCAGCGGGCCGTCCCAGCGCCGCGCCCGGGCGAAGGACTCGGTCGCGGAGGTCTCGACGACCATCCGGGCCGGGCGGTCGGCGCGCACCCACACCAGTCCCGAACCGGTCGTCACATCGCCCACCTGGACGCCCCACTGGGCGCGGGGCCGCCCCGCCAGGGCCTGGGCGGGCGCGGCGGCGGCCGGCGAGGGCAGCGCCGGCAGCGCCAGCGCGGCGGACGCGGCGGCCGAACCCCGCAGCACCGCGCGCCGGCCGACGCGCTCCCCGGACTCCCGGGATCCCTCGGACTCCCCGGGCGCCCTGGACTTTTCGGACGCCCCGGAATCCAGCGCCATGGAGAACCTCCTGCTCGTGATGGTCAGTGGCTCGTTGCTATCGGCAGGAGATGCCTCCCACTCGAACGCCCAGTGAACAACGGGTTGTGCGCCACGAGAAGTACGCGTGTGACCGGCGTGACCCGTGCGGCCCTGCCGAGACTGTGACCTAGTAAAAAAGATAACCCGGTAACGAAATCTGCTACCGTGCTCGCATGACCAGCCATCAGCCGGGCCTGCGCCAGCGCAAGAGGCAGCGGACGTACCAGACGCTCTCCGACACCGCGATCGCCCTGTTCCTCGAAAAGGGCTTCGACCAGGTCTCCGTCGCCGAGGTCGCCGCGGCCGCCGAGGTGTCCAAGCCGACGCTCTTCCGGTACTTCCCGGCCAAGGAGGACCTGGTGCTGCACCGCTTCGCCGACCACGAGGACGAGGCGAGCCGGGAGGTCCGCGAGCGCGCCGCCGACGAGTCGCCGCTCGCGGCGCTGGAACGGCACTTCCTCGCCGGACTGGACCGGCGCGACCCGGTCACCGGCCTCAGCGACGACGCCGGGGTGCTGGCGTTCCATCAGCTCCTGTACGCCACGCCGAGCCTGGTGGCCCGCCTGTTCGAGTACACCAACCGGTCAGAGGACGCGCTGGCCGCGACGCTGCGCGAGCTGCTCCCCGCCCGCGGCCAGCTCGCCGGTGTCACCGCCCGCCTCGCCGCCGGCCAGATCATCGCCACTCAGCGGATCCTCGCTCTGGACAACTGGCGGCAGATCGCCGACGGCGGAACGGCGGACGAGGTCCACCCGCGGGCGGTGGCCGCGGCCAGGCACGCCTTCGGCCTGCTCCGCTCGGGCCTCGCCGACCTCCGCTGAGCTCCCCGAATCCCACAAGGGCACCCACGAAGAAACCCACGAAGAAGCCTACGAAAGCACGGGAAAGGACAGCGCAGATGACGTCAGAGGGTCTCGGCGGCGCACTCGGCGAGGAGCGCGACTACGCCCGCGCCTGCCGGGCGGCGATGACCGCGATGGTCGAGGCCGCGGGGATGCGGGTCGTCACCGGCGAGGACGTCTCCGGCAGCGGCGCGAGCGCCGAGGCCCTGGGCCGGTATCTGCGCAGCCACGCCAAGGAGCTGGCCGAGGAACCGGACGGCCCGCCCTTCTTCGGCCGCCTCGACTTCGACCGCGGCCCGGCCGCCGGTGACCATCAGGGCCAGTGCTACTACATCGGCCGCCGCCGGATCGCCCGCCACCCCTCAGCCCCGCCCCTGGTGGTCGACTGGCGGGCACCGGTCTCCCGCGCCTTCTACCAGGCCACCGCCCGCGAACCGCAGGGAGTGGCGGTACGCCGCCGCTTCGGCTGGGCACCGCTGAGCACCGGCGCCGCCGAAGACCTCACCAGCCTGGAGGACGAGCGGCTCATCGCCGCCACCGAGCCGGGCACGGACGAGTCGACCACCGCCGGGAGGCACGCCGATGAGCTGACCACCACCGAGCCGGGCGCCGATGAGCCAGGCACCCATGGGCTGGGCGCCGACGAGCCGGGCGGCGCCGTCGGCCGGATCGTCGCCGCCGAGATCGAACGCCCCCGTGTCGGCCCGATGCGCGACATCGTGGCCACCATCCAGCCCGAACAGGACGACCTGGTACGCGGCGAACTCACCGCCTCCGTATGCGTCCAAGGCGCCCCCGGCACCGGCAAGACCGCCGTCGGCCTGCACCGCGCCGCCTATCTGCTCTACACCCACCCGCAGCGCATCCAGCGCGCCGGACTGCTGGTCATCGGCCCCAACCGGACCTTCCTGCGGTACATCTCCCAGGTGCTGCCCGCACTCGGCGAGAGCGACGTGCGCCAGTGCACCCTGGACGACCTCATCGCCCGCCCCCGGCTGACGGTCCGCGCCCCCGACGACCCGGCCGCGGCCGCCGTCAAGCACAGCGCCCGGATGGCCGAGGTCCTCGCCCGTGCCCTGTACGGCAGGGTCCGTACGCCCGACGAACCGGTCGCCGTCCCCGACGGCTCGTACCGCTGGCGGATCGACACGGCCGAGCTGGACCGGATCGTGGCCGAGGTGCGGGACCAGGCGCCGCCGTACGCGGTCGGGCGGGAGCGCGTCAGGTCCCGGGCCGTCGCCCTCCTCCAGCGCCAGGCCGAGCGGCGCGCGGGCCCGCCGAACAACGAATGGCTGCGCCGCATGGGCCGGGCCAAGGCGATCACCGCGTTCCTGGACGCCGTGTGGCCTGCCGTACGCCCCGAGGAGGTCGTCGGCACCCTGCTGGCCGACCCGGCCGCGCTGGCCGCCGCCGCGGACGGCGTCCTCGACGCCGACGAGCAGAAGGCGCTGCTGTGGCGCACCCCGCCGCGCTCCCACAAGAGCGCCAAGTGGTCGCCTGCCGACATGGTGCTCGTCGACGAGGTCGCCGGGCTGATCGAACGGCCCGAGGGCTACGGCCATGTCGTCGTCGACGAGGCGCAGGACCTCTCCCCGATGCAGTGCCGCGCCATCGCCCGGCGCAGCGACTTCGGTTCCCTCACGGTGCTCGGCGACCTCGCCCAGGGGACCACCCCGTGGGCGGCCCGGAGCTGGCCCGAACACCTCACCCACCTCGGCAAACCACAGGCGGTCGTCGCCCCCCTGACCACCGGCTTCCGGGTGCCCGCCGCCGTGGTCGCGCTCGCCAACCGGCTGCTGGGCGCGCTGGACGTCCACGTGCCGCCCGCGCGCTCACTGCGCGGCGACGGCGAGCTGCGGTTCCGCGCCGTGTCCGCCGACGGGCTCCCGGGCGCGACCACGGCGGCGGTGCGGGCGGCGCTGGCGAGGGACGGCTCGGTCGCCGTGATAGCCGCCGACGCGGACACGGCGGCGGTACGCGCGGCGCTGGACGCCGCCGGGATCGCGACGGCGGCACCGGAGGAGATGGGGGAGGCGGGGGAGGTGGGGGAGGCCGGCCGGGTCACGGTCCTTCCGGCGACGGTCGCCAAGGGACTGGAGTACGACCACGTGGTGGTGGTCGAACCGGCCGCGATAGCGGAGGCCGAACCACGCGGCCTGCACCGCCTGTACGTCGTACTGACCCGAGCCGTCTCCCGCCTGGACGTGCTCCACGCGCGCCCATTGCCACAGGCGCTGGTGGACGCGGCTGCGTAGGGTGAGTCGGGGGCATGGCAGGCCGGGCGGTCAGGATGGAGTGGAACCGCCATCGGTCGCCATGCGCTGACGCCGGTAGTGGCGAGCCGCTCGGGCACGGTTTCCGCACGACGACTTGCACCATTCCTGCCGCCCATGGCTCTTGACGAAGTAACGCACGCAGCGGGGCGCGGTGCAGGCGCGCAACCGCTCGCGCTGCGGGCCGCTCAGGAAGTCGATGGCGGCGCGGGCCAGGGCCGCCACGAGTCGAACCTTCGGATCGCTCTCCGCCGACAGCAGACGGGTCGTGGGGGCGCCTTCTGGTGGCCAGTCCATCTGCGGGACGACCCTTTCACGAGCGGCAACCGCGTTGAGGTGGGCCAACGCCTGGTCGGTCGGCATCAGTCGATGGGCATCCGCAGGACTGGGAGGAGCGGGACTGACCGCCCGGGCGAACAGCGCCCGGACTGCCTTCCGCAGTTCGGTGATCTCGATCCTGAGGCCTTCGTCCGCCGCGATCTCCCCGGCCTGGAGACGGCCGGCCAGCAGATCGGCCTGTGCCTGAATCCAGCGGGTCGTTCCGTGTGCCGTGGCGAGGTCGTCGGCGACGCCGCCGTCTCCGTCGTGGCGGATCGTGCTCGCCAGTTCCAGTGCCAGCCAGCGCTCCATCAGCGTCTCCTTCCCCGCCTGGTCGTCAACCACTTGATCACATTCCCGCCCACACCCTAAAGTCTCTAACGGTAAAACGAGAATTTCCGTTAGGTGCCGGGGTGGGGTGACGAACCACGCCTCGGTGTGAACCGGCGGCCGGAGCCGCCTTTGGAGGGGACAGAGAATGACGGTGCTGCTTGCCCAGATCAGTGACCTGCACCTGGACGGCAGTGAGAGGGCCACCCGGCGCGCCGGCCGCGTCATGGACTACCTGCGGGCCCTGCCCCACCCGGTCGATGCCGTCCTGGTCACCGGGGACATCGCCGATCACGGCGAGGAAGCGGAATACGAGGAGGCGGCCCGCATCCTGGCGGCCCCCTTCCCTGTACTCACCTGCCCCGGCAACCACGACGCGCGTCCGGCCTACCGCAAAGCCCTGCTCGGAGAGGCACCCGGCCATGGCCCCATCGAACCCGACCACGGCCCCATCAACCGGATCCACCACATCAACGGGGCCGCCATCCTGATGTGCGACTCCACCATCCCCGGCCGCGACGAGGGGCGCCTCGACGCCCAGACGCTCGACTGGATCGACACCCAGCTCACCGGACTGCGGCGGGACACCCCGGCACTGATCGCCTTCCATCAGCCGCCGGTCGAACTCCACCACCCGCTGCCCGACTCCGGAATGCTCGAACAGCCCGGGCAGCTGGCCGCCCTGCTCGACGCACACCCGCAGGTCGTCGCCGTCCTGACGGGACACGCCCACACAGCAGCCGCCTCGACCTTCGCCGCCCGTCCCCTGATCGTCGGGCCGGCCGTCACCTGGACCCTGCGCATGCCCTGGGAAGGCACCCATCCCGCGGACCGCGACCAGCCGCCCGGCCTCGCCTTCCATGTCCTGGGCGACGACCGGCGCCTGACCACCCACTACCGCGTCGTGCTCTGATCCCGCCCGCTCGACTCGGAGACATCGTGGTCCACCCCTATGCCGTCCTCGGGTTCCTGGCGGCGGTCCTCCCCTTGGTCGCCACTCCCGGAGCCAGCCTGGTCCTGCTGGTCCAGCACGTCACCGACAGCGGCCGCCGCCAGGCTCTTCCCGTCATCCTCGGCACAGCCACCGGCCTGTACATCCACGCCACCCTCGCCATAGCCGGCCTGTCGGCCCTGGTCATGCACTCCAGCCAGGCCTTCACAGCCGTCAAGTTCATCGGCGCCGCCTACCTCATCGGCCTGGGCATATGGACATGGCGCTCCGCCACCCCGTCGGCGCGCGCTTCCACCCACCGGCATCTGCCGAAGCAGTCGGGCTCCGTCTATGCCCAAGCGATGCTCGCCAATGTCCTCAACCCGAAGGCGGCGTCCATCTACTTGACCCTGGTTCCCCAGTTCATCGCACCCGATCACTCCTTCGACGGCCAGATCCTCACCCTGGCCACCGCCCACGCGCTGCTGATGACACTCTGGCTCCTTGCCTGGACCGTCCTCATCCGGCGTGCCTCACACACCCTGCGGAAACCCCGCTTCAAGCGCACGGCCGCCAAGATCACATCCGTGGTGTTCCTCGCCCTCGGGATCCGAACCGCCGCGACATAGGCGTCTCATCTGACGTGACAAGCACCCCGCTTGACCTTGACACGGTGACAAGGTCTTCACTCTGGCCAAGGAGGTGGTCCCGATGGCCATGCCGAAACAGGACACAGATACGATGCGAGCTCTCCAGTGGCTGGAGGACAGCCGCTCGTCAGCGCGGCTGCGGGCGGCGCTGGCGGTCGGCACGACCCCTGACCCGCGGTTCATCGACAAGCTCATCGAACGATGCGCGATCGAACCCGAATTCTACGTTCGCGAAATGCTCACGTGGGCACTCACCCGCCATCCAGCATCAATGACGGTCCCAGAGCTTCTCGATGAAGTCCGCTCGGAGCGTGCGCAGGCACGAAGCCAGGCGTTGCACACGCTGTCCAAGATCGGGGATCGGCAGGCGTGGCCGGCGATCACACGGGCGCTGCTGTCCGACGCCGACGATGAGGTGGTGCGGAGCGCTTGGCGGGCGGCGGTCGTGCTCGTGCCGGAAGGTGAAGAGCCCGAGTTGGCCGCGGTGTTGTCGACACAGCTCGGGCGCGGTGAGCGTGAGACGCAGCTGAGCCTCAGCCGGGCGCTGATCGCGCTCGGTGAGGTGATTTCGCCGACTCTGCGCGCCGCGATGACGGATCTCGACCCTCGCGTGCGCGCGCACGCGATCGCCACGGAACGGCTGTTGCGCGACCCTGATGCCGGATTCGAGTTCGCGATCGAAGAGGCGAAGCGCGTCGTAGCCCTCGGCGGGGCCAGCCAGGAGGGGTGACAGGCAGTGTTGATCGGTGATGTGGCACGACGGTCCGGGGTCAGCGCCCGCATGCTCAGGCATTACGACTCGCTCGGCCTGGTGCGGCCAACGGGTCGTACCGACGCCGGCTATCGCGAGTACTCCAGCGAGGACATCCGGCGGATCTTCCATATCGAGAGCCTGCGGTCATTGGGGTTGTCGCTGCATGAAGTAGGGCGCGCGCTCGATGAGCCAGGCTTCACGCCCTCAGAGCTCGTCGACGACCTCATCCGCCAGACGCGAGAACGCATTGCAAGCGAGACGGAGCTGCTCACGCGCCTCCGCCGGATCGGTGCCGCGGAACCCGCCGGCTGGGAGGACGTCCTCCAGATCGTCGCACTCCTCCAGGCGTTGGGGTCAAAGAGCGCCGGGACGCGCCAGCGCGCGGCCCTGTCCTCGGTCGAAGAGGTTCCGGTGCCAGTGGAAGCACTGGTCGAGGCAGTGCTGAGCGAGACGGACCCGAACGTCGCCGGAGCCCTTCGATGGGCTCTGGCGCGATCGGGCGAGGGCGGATTGGCGCTGCTGGCGGAGGGCCTCGGCTCACCAGTAGCCGAGGTGCGGAAACGTGCCGTCCAGACCATCGCGGAGATTCCGGACGGTGAGGCGACCGCACTGCTGCGGGGCGCCCTCGCGAACCCCGACATCGTGGTCCGCAGATATGCGGCTCTGGCGCTCGGGGCACGTGGAGCAGCCGACGCGGTCCCGACGCTTATCGACATGATCGTCGAGGAGGCGAACGATGCCGACGCAACCGATGCACTGAGCGCGCTGGCGAGTGATCCCGCGTTGGCGGACCAGATCGCCACCAGGCTCGTTGACCGCCTCGCCCACGGCACCGTTGAGGTTGATTCGTCTGCGCGTCGACGGCTGACACAGGCGCTCGCGGACATCCCGGGGAGCACGACGTCACGTGCCCTCGCGGATCTGTCACATGACGAAGACCGTGCCGTTGCGCTTACTGCGACATACGTTCTCAAGCTGCGCAGCGCACGATGACAGGTCAGTCGCCGGCCGGTCGCACCGGCTCCACCTCGGCTGCCGCCCGCCGGTCATAGGCCCGGCGGGCGGCGAGTACCTCGTCTTGGTGTTCCTCGGACCAGTCCTGGATCGCCGTCAGCAGGCCGGTGAGGCTGTGACCGAGCTCGGTGAGTTCGTATACGACCTTGGGCGGGATCGTGGGGTAGACGGTGCGGGTGACCAGGCCGTCGCGCTCCAGGGTGCGCAGTGCCTGCGTGAGCATCTTCTGCGTGACGCCGTCCAGGCGGCGGCGCAGTGCGTTGAAGCGCAGCGGCCCCTGTTGGAGGGCGCCGACCGTGAGCAGGGCCCATTTGCTGGTGAGCAGCGACAGCACCGGGCGGGACGGGCAGGTCTGGAAGTAGGCGTGGGCGCCACCGTATTGCCGCAGGTCATTCCAGGTATCCATAGGGAACCTGGATATCAGGAGGGTGCCTTCTTCTCAAGTGTCAGTGCATGGCGCAGGCTGGTGTGCGCCGCGCGGCGACCGTGAGAGATCAGCAAGACGATCACGACGATCATTAGGACGATCAGTAAGAGGGGGTACGTCATGGGTGTGCGTATGCGCGCCGTCAGTCAGCTTGCCTTCGGGGGCCCCGAGGAGCTGTGCGTGGCGGAGGTGGAGCGTCGGGAGCCGGTGGCCACCGAGGTGCTGGTGCGGGTCGAAGCGGCTGGCGTGAACCCGGTGGACGCGAAGTTCCGGGCAGGCGCGGTCCCTTGGGGGACGCTGCCGTTCATTCCCGGCTGGGATGTGTCGGGGGTGGTCGAGGCGGTCACGCCCGGAGTCACCCGCTTCGTGCCGGGCGACGAGGTGTACGGGCTGGTGCACTTCCCGTGGCGCGGCGGCGGCTACGCCGAGTACGTCACCGCCCCGCCCCGCCATCTGGCCCACAAGCCCGCCGCCCTCACACACGCCGAGGCCGCGGCGCTGCCGATGGCGGCGCTCACTGCCTGGCAGGGGATGGTGGACACGGCGCGGGTGTCGAGCGGGCAGCGGGTGCTGATTCTCGGGGCGGCCGGCGGGACGGGCCACCTGGCCGTACAGGTCGCCAAGGCGCTCGGGGCGTACGTCATCGGCACCGCGCGGGCGGAGAAGCACGCGTTCGTGCGCGGCTTCGGCGCGGACGAGATCGTCGACTACACCACGACCGATGTCGGTGCGGCGGTACGGGACGTCGACGTGCTCTTCGACCTGGTCGCAGGTGACGACGCGGCGCGGGCGGCGGAGGCGCTGCGGCCTGGCGGGATCCTGGTGAGCGCCACCCGTGCGGCGGCCGTGCCCGGCCTGGCCGAGCGGGGGGTGCGCTTCGCCAGCCTCGGCGTCGAGCCTGACTACGCCTCATTGGAGAAGCTCAACGCGCTCATCGAGCAGGGACGGCTGCGGGTGCACGTCGAACGCGGCCTGCCGCTGACGGAGGTGGCCGAGGCTCACCGCCTGATCGAGAGCGGGCGCGTGAAGGGAAAGATCGTCCTCGTTCCCTAGGACGGGACTCCGTGGGGGCGGGGGGCAGGTGACGCCGCCGCGCCGGCGCAGTGCGATGGTTCGCATGGCTGCCGGTGCCCCGGTGACCCGGTCGATGGTGCACATCGATCCCGAGAGCGGCAGCGGCCATGTCGTCGGACTCGCGCTGCCGCTCCGGGCGTCCCATCCGTCCGGGCCGACAGTCGGACGCCGACCGCTCCGGGGCTATCCGTCTGGAGCACCGGGAAGAGTCGGGACCGGGGAAACGACCTCAGCTCGGCAGCAGGCGAACCGCCTCGACGATCCGAGCCGGCGTCAGATGGGCGTACCCCAGCACGAGACGCACGTCGCCGTCCTCCGATTCCGGCCCCGCGGCGAACCGGTGATCGCCCAGGGCGCGCAGCGCGACCCCCGTCCGCCGTGCCCGGGCCAGGAAGCGGTCCTGCGGGCCGTACCGCGCGGGAAGCCGGGCGATGACGTGCAGCCCGGCGGCGATCCCGGTCACCTCGGTGCCGGGGAATCGCTCCGTCAGCGCCGCGACCAGCACATCGCGACGCTCGCGATAGGCACGGCGGCAGCGGCGGAGCTGCCGGTCGTAGTCGCCGCGCGTGATGAGGTCGGCCAGCAGGGCCTGGTCCAGCACCGGATGGCCCAGATCCAGCGTGCGTTTGCGCTCCACGATCCGGTCCATCAGCGCGTCGGGTGCGACCAGCCAGCCCAGCCGCAGGCCGGGCGCCAGGGACTTGCTCACCGAGCCGGTGTAGGCGACCCGCGCCGGGTCCAGGCCCTGCAACGCGCCGACCGGCTGCCTGTCGTAGCGGAAGTCGCCGTCGTAGTCGTCCTCGATGAGCAGGGCGTCGGTCCGGCGGGCCCAGGCCAGGAGCGCGGCGCGGCGCCGCGCCGAGTACGCGATGCCGGACGGGAACTGGTGCGAAGGAGTGAGGACCGCCGCGCCCGCGCCCGACGCGGACAGGGCGTCGGGGGCGAGTCCGTCCGCGTCCAGCGGTACCGGCACCGTCGACAGGCCCGCCGCCGCGAACAGCGCCGCGTGCTCCGGACTTCCCGGGTCCTCCAGCGCCACCGGCCGCCTGCGCCCGGCCACGTCCTCGTACCCGTCCCCGGCCGTGCCCCCCTCGTGCCAGTGCCCGGCCATGCCCTCGTGTCCGTGCCCGTGCCCGTGCCCGTGCCCCGCCACGGTCCCGTGTCCGGTCCGGTCCCGGCTCCCGTCCGCCAGCGCCAGACCCAGCAAGGTCATCGCCTGCGCCACACCGGAGCACACGATCACGCGCTCCGGGTCGGCCACCACGCCGCGCCGCCGGGACAGCAGCCCGGCCAGCGCGTCCCGCAGTTCGGGCAGGCCGCGCGGATCGGGGTAGCCCAGTCCGCTGTGCGGCAGCCGGGTCAGTGCCCGCCGGTGGGCGGCCGCCCACGTCGCGCGCGGAAACAGCGACAAGTCGGGGGAGCCGGGCAGGAACCCGGTCACCGGGCCGTCCGGGGCTCCCGCCCCCTCCGGCGTGCGGCCGCCGGAGGGCACGGCCCGCACCGCCCCGCTGACCCAGGTGCCCGCGCCCCGGGCGCTGCGCAGATATCCCTCGGCGGTCAACTGCTCGTACGCGTCGGTGACAAGCCCGCGGGAGACCCCCAGGTCGGCGGCCAGCTCCCGGCTGGAGGGCAGCCGCGTCCCGGCGGCGATCCGCCCGGAGCGCACGGCGTCGCGCAGCGCGGACTGGAGCAGCCGTCCGCGCCCGCGCGGCGGCGCGGCGGCGGTGGGCAGCAGCGACTCCCAGGCGGCGGCCCAGCCGCTGCCCTGTCGTATGCCTTCGCCATCGTCCTGGTGCCCGTCCGGGTGATCGTGGTGCTCGTCCGCGCGCTGTGAAGTGGTCCCCGAATCAGCCATCGGATTGGACCTTAAGGGGTACCGGCACCGCTTCGTAGCGTCCATCTCATGCACCGATCCACCGGGGGACAGCCCCAGTATCCGACGTGTCCGACGCGCACGGCGCACCGTTCCGGGGCCCTGTGCGCCGCCGTCGCCTGCTTCCTGGTCGGCGGCTCCTTCACCGCCAACAGCGTGCTCGGCGACTACCCGTACGCGGGCGGCCAGGCCCTGCGGTACGCGCTGGCGTGCCTGCTGCTCCTGCCGCTGCTCGGCGGCGGAGGCGTGGCGCCGCTACGGAAGCTGACGGGGCGCCAGTGGGTGCGGCTCGGCGTGCTCGCGGCCGTCGGCATGGTCGGCTTCAACCTCGCGGTGCTCGCCGCCGAGCGCACCGCGGAGCCCGCCGTGCCGGGGGTATTCGTCGGCTGCGCGCCCGTCGTCGTCGCGGTGCTCGTCCCGGCGCTCGACGGCCGCCGCCCGGCTCGGCCGGCGGTGCTCGGCGCGCTGTTCGTCGCCGCGGGCGCGTGGACCGTCCAGGGGTGGGGGCGGACCGACGCCGTGGGGCTGGGCTGGTCGCTGGGCGCGCTGGCGGGCGAGGTGGGCTTCGCCGTGCTGGCGGTGCCGGTACTGCGGCCGCTCGGCCCGAGACTGCTCTCTGCGGCGGCGTGCGGTGTCGCGGCGCTGGAGTCCGCGGCCGTCGGCCTGCTCCACGACGGCCGTGCCTGGGTGCGGTGGCCGGACACCGGCGAGGCCGTCGCGCTGGTGTGGCAGGCGGCTGTCGTCACCGTGGTCGGCTTCGTCCTGTGGTACATGGGCGTACAACGGCTCGGCGCCGAACGCGCCACGCTCTTCTCGGGGGTGATCCCGGTCGCGGCCGCGCTGACGGCACCGCTGGTGGGCACCGGGGGCTACGGCCTCCCGCAGGCCGTGGGCAGCCTGCTGGTCGCGGCAGGCGTCACGCTCGGGGCCAGCGCCCCGGCCGCCCCGACCTCGGTGCCGAACGCTGCCCCGACCCCGGTGCCGAACGCCGCCCCGACCCCGGTGCCGAACGCCGCCCCGACCTCGGTGCCGAACGCTGCCCTGTCACCGGTGCGGAACGTTGCCCCGACCCCGGTGCGGAACACCGGCCGCGGTCCGGGCCCGGGGCGTCGCCCCGGTCACACCCACCGTGCTGGACAACCCGCCCCGCCGTCAGGTGGGATGAGCCCGTGACCTCCGCCGACGCCGCCACCGACCTCTTCGAGGAACACCGCTCGACCCTCGTAGGCGTCGCCTATCGCATGCTCGGCCGGGTCACCGACGCCGAGGACGTCGTCCAGGAGGCGTGGCTGCGCTGGTCCGGTGCCGATCGCGGCGAGGTCCGCGATCCGCGCGGCTATCTCGTACGGATCACCACCCGGCTCGCGATCGACCGGCTGCGGCAGGTGCAGGCCCGGCGCGAGGCGTACGTCGGCCCGTGGCTGCCCGAACCGCTCACCACCGACTTCGGCGACGCCGTGCCGGACACCGCCGAGCGTGCCGTGTTCGCCGAGTCCGTCTCCTTCGCCGTGCTGGTGGTCCTGGAGTCCCTGTCACCGCTGGAGCGCGCGGTGTTCGTGCTGCGCGAGGCGTTCGGCTTCCCGTACGGCGAGATCGCCGCCACCCTGGACCGCGGTGAGGCGGCCGTGCGCCAGCTCGCCGGGCGAGCCCGCCGTCATGTGGAGGAGCGCAAGCCGCGGTACACAGTGAAGCCCGAGGAACGGCGCGCCCTCACCGAGCGGTTCATCGCGGCCGCCGCCGGAGGCGACCTGGGACAGCTCGTCGCCCTGCTCGCCCCCGACGCCCGGCTCGTCGGCGACGGCGGCGGCAAGGCGCAGGCCCCGCTCCGCATCCTGGAGACCGCCGACAAGATCGGCCGCTTCCTGGCCGGCTCCGCGAGCCGCCTGCCGGGCGCGGAGCTGCGTCTCACCGAGCTCAACGGCCAGTTCGCGGCGGTGGTGCTCCTGGACGGTACGCCCGACATGGCGTTCAGCCTGGACGTCGCCGATGGTCTCGTCCAGTGCGTCTACGTCGTGCGCAACCCGGAGAAGCTCGCCGGCCTGAAGCTGTGAGCCCGCGCGGGGAGACCGCGCGCCGCCCGCTACAGTCCGCCCGCGACCCGCAGTACCGCCCCGGTGGTGTACGACGCCTCCGGCGACATCAGCCAGGCGACCGCGGCCGCGATCTCGTCCGGTTCGCCGGGGCGGCCCATCGGCACCCGGTCCGAGTTCCGCCAGGGCCGCTCCGGGTCGCCCATCGCGGCGTGGATGTCGGTCAGTGTCATGCCCGGCTGCACCGAGTTGACCCGGATACCCTCGGCCGCCAGTTCCTTCGACAAGCCGATCGTCATCGCGTCCACCGCCGCCTTGCTGGCCGCGTAGTGCACGTACTCACCCGGGCTGCCGGTTGTGGCGGCGCCCGAGGAGATGTTGACGATCGCACCGCCGGGACCGCCGAGCCGGGTGGACATCTCGCGCGCGGCGCGCCGGGCGCACAGCAGCGCGCCGGTCACGTTCACGTCGACCACCCGGCGCATCACCTCCGGCGAGGTGTCGGTGAACCGGCCCAACGTCCCGGTGATCCCGGCGTTGTTGACCAGGCCGGTGACCGGGCCGAGCTGTTCCGCGGCCGTGTCGAACAGCGCCTCGACCTGGTCGTCGACGCTGGTGTCCACCGATACGGCCACACACCGCACGCCGTGCGCGCGCACCGCGGCCGCCGACTCCTCCGCCGCTTCCCGCGCCCGCTCGTAGCCGATGGCGATGTCATGCCCGGCGCGGGCCAGCCGCAGCGCGATGGCCGCCCCGATGCCGCGGCTGCCTCCCGTGACCACCGTGACCTGGTCTCCCATGCCTGCGCCTCCCCATCCGTCCCGCCGTACGTGTTGACCCGTACGAGTGTTGACCCGTACGAGCCGATGATCGCCGACGATAGCCGATCAAGGATTGGTCTTGACCAAGTCAGGAGGCCGTCCTATGGTCACTGTCGGAGAACTGCAACAACCTTTAATAAACAAGCACGTGTAACCGTTGCGGAGGAACAGGGTGGGGACCACGCAGCTCGCATCGGTGCCGGAGCCGAAGTACTGGCACCTGAAGACCGTGCTCAGCGACGCACTCGACTCCGAGTTCGCGGTGGGGGAGATCCTGCCCAACGAGCGCGAACTCGCCGCCCGGTTCGGTGTCGCGCGTGCCACGCTCCGCCAGGCCCTGGAACAGCTCGAACTGGAAGGCAGGCTCCAGCGCCGCCGCGGTGTGGGCACCACCGTCGCACCGCCGCGCGTGGGCGTCGCCGTCACCGACCCCGGGCAGGCATGGCCGGGCGCGGGTGACACCGCCGACACGTGGCAGCCGGTCGACAGCGGTGCGGCGGTGCCCCCCGCCGCGGTGGCCAGGCTCCTGCACCTCGAGCCGGACGCCGAGGTCCACGTGGTGCGGCGGACCCGGATGTCCCACGGCCAGCCGCTGGCCGCCGAACTGCTCTACATCCCGGCCGCGTCCGTCCCCGGCCTCGGCGCCGTCGACACTCCGGGCGGCGACGGCCACGCCCGCGCGGTGCTGCGCGAGCTGCGGCGGCTGGACCTGGAAGGCCAGGACCAGGCGGTGGAACTGGGCTCCGCCCGTGCCGACGACGCCAAGGCGCTCGACCGGCTCCCGGGCGCGCCGGTGCTCGTCGTGACCACCCGCTACTACGCCCAGGGCCGCACCGCGGCCGTCGGGGTGGCCACGTACCGGGCCGACACATGCCGGTTGACCTTCGCCGAGACGGGCCCGCTCGGGGGCACTTCGCAGCGGTAGCCGGGGGTGGAGGGGGAGCCCCCCCGGCGGCGAGCCCCATGGCCGGTGGCCGGTGGTCTGCTGTCAGTGATCCGCAAGCGGCGCCCCCGCAGTCGGTGATCCGCTAGCGGTGACCTCCGCTGTCGGTGATCCGCTAGCGGTGACCTCCGCTGTCGGTGATCCGCTAGCGGTGACCTCCGCTGTCGGTGATCCGCAAGCGGTCCCCCCGCTTCCGGTGATCCGCTACCGGGACGCGCGCCGGGCCGTGGCCGTGCGCTCCACCGCGAAAAGCTCCTCCTCCACATGGTCCAGCGCCAGCCGCAGCGCGCCCATGGCCACCGCCGCCTCGCCGAGCGCCGACTGGACGACGACCGGCGGCCGCAGGCAGTAGCGCGACAGCTCGTCACCGAGCGGGCCCAGTACCCCGTCGAGACCGGCGGCCCAGCCGCCGACCACCACGACCTCCGGGTCCAGTGCCAGCACCAGCGCCGCCACGTCGTGTACCAGCCGCCGGATGAACCGGTCGACCGCCGCGCACGCCTGCTGGTCGCCCTCCCGCGCCAGTTCGAAGACCCGTGCCACCTGCTCCTCGTCCAGCGGGTGCAGCGGTTCGCCGGTGGTCGACAGCACCTCCTCCGGGGCCGCCTCGCGGCCGAGCAGATGCAGGGCGCCGATCTCCCCGGCCGCGCCTCCGAAGCCGCGGTGCAGCCGCCCGCCGATCAGCGCACCGGCCCCCGGGCTCAGCCCGGCCAGGACGAACACCACGTCGTCGGAGCCGGCCGCGGCGCCCTTCCACTGCTCCGCCACGGCGGCGGCGTTGGCGTCGTTCTCCACCAGCACCGGGCAGCGGAACGAACGTTTCAGCCGATCGCCGAGCGGCAGCCCCGTCCACCCGGGCAGCGCCGTGCACAGCCGCACGTTCCCGTCGGCCTCCACGATCCCCGGCGTCGCCACCCCGACCGCGCGCAGCGAGTCCCGCGCCACGCCCGCGCGCCGCAGCAGATCCGCGACGGCGGTACGGACCCGTTCCAGCCGCTCGTCCACCGACGCGTTCTCGGCGACCTCGCGCACCGCTGAGCCCAGGACCCGCCCGTCCAGGTCGGACAGGAGCGCGGCGATCCGGTGCGGGCCGATCTCGACGCCGAGGAGATGGCCCGCCTCGGCCCGGAACCGGTACCTCCGGGCGGGCCGCCCCTGGCGGCGCACCTCGCCGCCCTCCGCGGGCGCTTCGACCACCAGCCCGCTGGCGATCAGCCCTTCGACGACGCCTTCGACGGTCGGCCGGGACAGCCCCGTCGCCTGCACGAGGTCGGTGAGCGTCGCGGCCCCGGGGGCACCGGCCGGGGTGCCCGCACCGCCGTCCGTTTCGCTCGTACCGCCATGGGGGCTGCCCGTACCGCCGTCCGTGCCGCTCATACCGTCCGTGCCGCCCGCACCAGCGGTCGGCCCGCCGGTGGGCTCCGGCCGGGGTTCGGACCATGCGGCCGTACGCAGCGCGTGCAGCACCACGGCGGAGTTGATCCGCCTGAGCAGCGACGGATCTCCGCCGGTGAGCCGGCCCACGTCGGCCTCCCTGTCTGTGCGTCTGCGCCGGATCGTATCCGTTGGCCACAGGCGCGGCGAGTGCCGGTCCGCGGCCCCGGCCTCAGCCCGGTGTGACGAACCCCGACTCGTACGCCGCGATCACCGCCTGCGTGCGGTCCCGCGCGCCCAACTTCGCCAGTACCGCGCTGACGTGCGTCTTCACCGTCTCGGTGCCCAGCAGCAGCGCCGTGGCGATCTCGGCGTTCGACATTCCGCGCGCCATCAGCCGCAGGACCTCCGCCTCACGGTCGGTCAGCGCGGCCCGCGCCATCGCCGTCCGCGCGGCCTCGTTCCCGCGCCCGGCCGCCAGTTCCCGTACGGCGGCGGGGAAGAGCAGCGAGTCGCCCTCCGCGACCAGCCGGACCGCGTGCACGATCTCGGCCGGCCGGGCCCGCTTGAGCAGGAAGCCGTCGGCGCCCGCGCGCAGCGCCTCGTACACGTAGTCGTCGTTCTCGAAGGTGGTGATGACGAGGATCTTGGGCGGCCCGGGGACCGTGCGCAGCACCGCGCGCGTCGCCTCGATGCCGTCCAGCAGCGGCATCCGTACGTCCATGGCGATCACGTCGGGGTGTAGTCGGCGCACCAGCGGGATGACCGAGGCGCCGTCGGCGGCCTCGCCGACGACCTCGATGTCCGGCTGGGCCTCCAGGATCGCGCGCAGCCCGGCGCGCACCAACTGCTCGTCGTCGACGAGGAGGACGGTGATCGGCACAAGATCACCTTATGCGGTCGGGCGCGGGGCGGAGTCCAGGGGGAGCCGTACCCGCACCCGCCACTGTCCGTCGTGCGGCCCGGTGTCCGCCTCCCCGCCCAGCAGGGCCGCCCGTTCGCGGATGCCGCGCAGGCCGCTGCCGCCGGTGCGGCGGCCAGCCATGGCGGGGACCGCCTCCGTGCCCGTCTCCGTGTCAGGGGCCGCCTCCGTGCTCGTCGCCGTGCCCCTCTCCGTGTCAGGGTCCGTTCCGGTCCCCGGCAGCGGGTTGCGTACGTCCAGCTCCAGCGCGCCCCGCCCCGCCTCCTCGGCGACCCGTATCCGTATCCGTACCCGCACCGGAACCGGGCCCGCGTGCCGCAGCACATTGGTCAGCGCCTCCTGGAGGATGCGGTAGCCCTCGCGGGAGACCGGTCCGGGCAGGTCCGCCAGCGAGCCGGTGATCTCCGCGCGCAGCGGAGTGCCCGCGGCGCGCGCCGACTCCAGCAGCCGTTCGGCGTCGGCGAGCCCCGGCCGTTCGGCGGGCCGCCGCGCGCCGTCCTCCCGGAGCAGGCGCAGCACCCGTTCCAGGTCGTCCAGCGCGCACCGCCCGGTCTCCTCGATCGCGGCCAGCGCCCGGTCGGTGAACTCCGGGGAGCCCGCGGCACGCGCCGCGCCCGCCTGGACGACGGCGACCGTCAGCGCGTGCCCGATCGAGTCGTGCAGTTCGCGGGCGAGCCGGTTGTGCTCCAGCAGGCGCTCGGTACGCTCCTCCAGCGCCGCGAGCCGTTCGGCGGCGGACGGGCCGAGCAGCCGGGGCGCCGCGGCGGCCATCAGCCATCCGAGACCCACGACCACGGCCGCCAGCGCGGCCAGGGGGAGCGGGGCGAGGAGCGCGTACCACCATCGGTGGCCGCTGATCCGCGGGCCGAAGCCCGTGTCGCCCGTGCCCCCGGCCGCCGCGTCGACCAGAGCCCCTGTCAGCTGGGGCAGCCGCATACACAGCCAGGCCGTCGCACAGCCCACCTCCAGCCGGAACACCAGCCAGACCGCGGTGAGCACCCGGTCGGTCCACGAGGCCGCCGGGGCCGCCGCGATCACTGACGCTCCGTCATCGCTCCCGTCGTCGCGCCGGTCCCGGGCGTGCTCACCGGAGGTGAGCAGCAGCCGTGCCTGGAGCCCTTCCGCGAGCCGCGCCACCGGCGCCATCGCCCAGCCGACCAGCAGCGGCACCGGAAGCACCAGCAGCCACCGCTGCTGGTCGGCGGTCATCCCGACGTACCCCGGGTAGACGAAGCCGCACATGAGCGCGGGCAGGACGCCGGTGAGCAGGTGCAGCCACCGGGTGTAGGTGACGGCACGGGTAAGCGGCTTGAACAGGGCGGATACCGGCATACGGACATCCTGGCAGCGTCCGGGAGGGCTCGGCCTCCCCCGCGCGGGGGAGTGGATCGCCTCGCGCGGGGGAGCGGCAGCCCACCCGCGGGGGAAGCCCGGCACCCCCGCCGACCGGCATCGTCGTTGCCATGACAGCGATCGACATCCGCGAGCTGACCATGGTCTACGGATCGGTGCGTGCCGTGGACCAGCTCACCTTCAGCGTCCGGCCCGGCCGGGTCACCGGATTCCTCGGCCCCAACGGAGCCGGCAAGTCCAGCACCATGCGCGCCGTCCTCGGACTCGACCGGCCCGCCTCCGGCACCGCGACCGTGGGCGGCCGCCCGTACCGGGAACTCGACCGGCCGCTACGGCACGTCGGCGCGCTGCTCGACGCCTCCGCCGCACACGGTTCCCGGACCGCCCGGGACCATCTGCGCTGCCTCGCCCACAGCAACGACCTGCCCGCTCGGCGCGTGGACGCGGTCCTGGGGGAGACGGGCCTGGCGAGCGTGGCCGGGCGCCGGGTGAAGACCTTCTCGCTCGGCATGCGCCAGCGGCTCGGCATCGCCGCCGCGCTGCTCGGCGAGCCGCCGGTGCTGATGTTCGACGAACCGGCCAACGGGCTCGACCCCGAGGGCATCGTCTGGATCCGCACCCTGATGAGGCGGCTGGCGGCCGAGGGCCGCACCGTGCTGGTCTCCAGCCACCTGATGGCGGAGACCGCGCTGACCGCGGACCACCTCGTGGTGCTGGGCCGTGGACGGCTGCTCGCCGACACCTCGATGGACGACTTCGTACGCGAGCACAGCCACATCCGGGCGCGGGTGCGCACCAGCGAGCCGGAGCGGCTGCGCGCCGTGCTGGCGGACGAGGGTCACACCGCGGTCGCGGACGGATCCGGCGCCTGGACGGTGGACGGCGCCGGGTCCGCGGACATCGGCGCGCTCGCCGCCCGCCACGGCGTCCCGGTCCTGGAACTCACCGACGACCCAACCTCACTGGAACAGGCGTACCTGCGCCTCACCGCCGAAGACACCGAGTTCGCGGCACCGGCTGCCGCCCCGACCCAGGAGACCTGATCGACCATGCTTTTCTCAGCGGTGCTCCGCTCCGAATGGATGAAGTTCCGATCCCTGCGCTCGCTGCGACTCGCCCTCGCCGGCGGGCTGGTGGCCACCACCGGGATCACCGTGCTGGTGAGCGCCACCTCCGGCGGGCCGGACAACGACGCACCTGACTTCGATCCGGTCTTCGCCTCCTTCTTCGGCCTCAACTTCGGGCAGATCGCGGCCATCTGCTTCGGGGTGCTGGCCGTCACCGGGGACCAGGCGCACGGCGGCGCCCGGATCTGGCTCGCCGCGGTGCCCCGGCGCGGGCTCTACTACGGCGGCAAGCTGGCCGTCACCGGCGGCCTCGCGCTCGCCGCCGGGCTGGTCACCGGCTTCGCCTCGCTGCTCGGCGGGCAACTGGCGCTGGGCGAGGACGGGGTGGGCCCCGGCGCCACCGGGGCGGTGCGCGCGGCACTGGGCTGCGGGTTCTATCTGGCCCTGCTGACGCTGATGGCCGCGGGTGTCGCGACGGTGGTACGGGGCGGGGTCGGCGCGCTCGGCCTGGTCATCCCGGTGATCTGCTTCCTCTCCCCGGTGCTCGGCACGGGAGGGGCGGTGTCCTTCCTCCCGGACCAGGCCGGGCAGCAGATGCTGCACGCCCACCCCGAAGGGCCGCTCGGGGCCTGGACGGGACTGGCGGTGATGGCGGCGTGGACGGCCGTCGCGGTGTACGCGGGGCTGCGGGCGCTGCAACATCGCGACGCCTGACGGCGGGCTCTGCAACACCGCGACGCCTGACGGGGCCTGACGATTTCCGACGAGGCGGCCACGCCTGACGGCCGGGCCAATTGTCAGAGGGCAGCGGTTTACTGACGGTATGCAGAGCATCGCCGGGCATCTGGCCGCCATCGAGGAGCTGCGCGCCCGTGCGTTCCCCGCGCGGTGCGAACGGAGAGGTTGGGCCGACAGCGGCCCCGGGTACCACATAGCCGCGCTCCGGGTCAGTGAACACTTCTGGGACGCGGACCCGAGCCGGGTGCGGGAGGTGGACGAGGAGTTCGATGCCGAACTGCGGTTACTGATCGGGGCCCTGGCCCGCGAGTGGGGCGCCCCGGACGTCCTCGACCTCACCGAGTGCCTGGAACGGTCCGGCCTCGGTGAGCCCGTCCCACCCCCACTGGACACGCTCTGCGGCTACGTCGCGGAGGTGCACACCTGGATCGTGGACGGGCGCTGGGTCGCGGTCGGTTCGGGGCGGGCCGGCCGCGAGCTGCCGATTCACCTGGTCGCGGCGATAGGCGAGCCGGACCTGCTCACGCCTCGGTGAACGCCGCCGCACGGAGCCGTCCGAACTCCTCCGCCATCCTCGCGAGCGACCAGCCGGCATTGAGTCCGCTCGGATTGGGCAGCGCCCATATCCGGGTGGCACCGATCATCCGCTCCTGCGGCCCGATCTGCGCGCGCCTGTCGCCGAACGCGGCCCGGTAGGCGGTCACCCCGGCCACCGCGAGCCAGCGCGGGCGCAGCCGCTCCACCTTCCCGGCCAGCAGCAGTCCGCCCTCGCGGTACTCGTCGGCGGTCAGCTCGTCTGCACGGGCGGACGCACGCGAAACCACATTGGTGATGCCCAGCCCGTAGCCGAGCAGTTCCTCCTGCTCGGACGGCTTGAGCAGGCGCGGCGTGAAGCCCGAGGCGTGCAGGACGGGCCAGAACCTGTTGCCCGGGCGGGCGAAGTGGTGGCCGGTCGCGGCCCTCATCAGCCCCGGGTTGATGCCGCAGAAGAGTACGTGGAGACCGTCCGCGACCACATCGGGGACGATGCGGTCGCGGGCGGCCTCGAGCTCCTCGGGCGTCACTTCGGCTCCTCGGGCGTCACGCCGGCTTCCTCGGGGGTCAGAGGATCGCCCCCGGTACGTACGCCGCGGCCTCCGGGTGCTCCTTGGCGATCTCTGCGATCCCCCCGACCACGGACCGTACCTGGTCGGCCGCGGCGCCGGTGAAGGACAGCTTGTCCGCCATCAGCGCGTCCAGCTCGGCCCGGTCCAGCGGGATGCGCGGGTCGGCGGCGAGCTTGTCCAGCAGGTCGTTGCGCTCGGCGCCCTGCTCGCGCATGGCCAGCGCCGTCGCCACCGCGTTCTCCTTGATCGCCTCGTGGGCGACCTCGCGGCCCACCCCGGCGCGCACGGCGCCCATCAGCACCTTCGTCGTGGCGAGGAACGGCAGGTAGCGGTCCAGCTCGCGGGCGATCACGGCGGGGAACGCGCCGAACTCGTCCAGCACGGTCAGGAAGGTCTCCAGCAGCCCGTCGAAGGCGAAGAACGCGTCCGGCAGCGCGACCCGGCGCACCACCGAGCAGGACACGTCGCCCTCGTTCCACTGGTCGCCCGCCAGCTCGCCGGTCATCGACGCGTAGCCGCGCAGGATCACCGCGAGGCCGTTGACCCGCTCGCAGGAGCGGGTGTTCATCTTGTGCGGCATGGCGGACGACCCGACCTGGCCCGGCTTGAAGCCCTCGGTCACCAGCTCGTGCCCGGCCATCAGCCGGATCGTCTTGGCGAGCGAGGACGGGGCGGCGGCCAGCTGCACCAGCGCGGTCACCACCTCGTAGTCCAGCGAGCGCGGGTAGACCTGGCCGACGGAGGTGAAGGCGTGCGCGAAGCCGAGGTGGGCGGCGATCCGCCCCTCCAGCTCGGCCAGTTTGGCCGCGTCGCCGCCGAGCAGGTCCAGCATGTCCTGGGCGGTGCCGACCGGGCCCTTGATGCCGCGCAGCGGGTAGCGGGCGAGCAGGTCCTCCAGCCGCCCGTACGCGGCGAGCATCTCGTCGGCGGCGGTGGCGAAGCGCTTGCCGAGCGTGGTGGCCTGCGCGGCGACGTTGTGCGAGCGGCCGGCCATGACCAGCTCGGCGTTGTCCGCCGCCAGCCCGGCGAGCCGTACGAGTACGGAGACCGTACGGTCCCGCACCAGCTCCAGGGAGAGCCGGATCTGGAGCTGCTCGACGTTCTCGGTCAGGTCGCGGGAGGTCATGCCCTTGTGGACGTGCTCGTGCCCGGCGAGGGCGTTGAACTCCTCGATGCGCGCCTTCACATCGTGCCGGGTGACCTTCTCGCGCTCCGCGATCGACGCCAGGTCGACGGTCTCCAGCACCCGCTCGTAGTCGGCGAGCGCGGCGTCCGGCACCTCGATCCCGAGGTCTTTCTGGGCGCGCAGCACGGCGAGCCACAGCCGCCGCTCCAGCGTCACCTTGTACTCGGGGGACCACAGGACGGCCAGCTCCGCCGAAGCGTAGCGGCCGGCCAGGACGTTCGGGATGCGCGGCTTAGCAGTCACGTGGCCAGATACTACCGGCGTTCGACTGGCGGTTTACGCAGGCCAGCGCCCCGCCCCGGTTTGTCGCTTGCTACGAACGCGCGTCCCGGTCCCCACACGCTCGGCCCTCACGCGCTCAGCGTTCGGACGCGCAGCCCTCGTACGGCAGCAGCTCGGCCCGCTTCGGCGAGCGGCCGTCGCCGGAGGACCTGCCCGTCAACCGCCGGCTGATCCACGGCACCAGGTGCTCGCGCGCGAACCGCACGTCGGCGCCGCGCCGCGCGGCCCAGCCCGGCCGGACCGGCGGCGGCAGCGGCGCCCGCCAGTCGTACTCCGGAGGATGGCCCAGGGACTGCCACACCGCCTCCGCCACGCGCCGGTGCCCCTCGGCGGTCAGGTGCAGTCGGTCCTCCGCCCACATCCGGGGGTCGCCCAGCGCGTCGGCGGCGAACAGGTCCACCACCACCGCGCCGTGCCGCGCGGCCAGCGCGTCGATGTGTGTGAACAGCTGCTCCATCCGTGGCCGGAACCGCTCCAGCACCGGGCCGCGCCGCCCCGGGCTGCGCATCAGCACCAGCGTGCGGCAGCCGGGGGCCAGCCGGGTCACGGCCTCCTCCAGCAGCGCGCACACCTGTGCCACGTCGCACTTGGGGCGCAGTACGTCGTTCAGCCCGCCCACCAGTGTCACCAGGTCGGCGCCCATGGCGGCGGCCGGACGGGACTGCTCCTCGACGATCTGCCCGATGAGCTTGCCGCGCACGGCGAGGTTGGCGTAGCGGAAACCGGGTGTCCGGGCCGCGAGCCGCGCGGCGAGCAGATCCGCCCAGCCCCGGTACGTACCGTCCGGGAGGCTGTCGGACATGCCCTCGGTGAAGGAGTCACCGAGGGCGACGAAGCTGGTGTACGGGGCGCTGGGGTTGGCGGCGTTCCTCTGCATGGCGGCACGAGCATACCGGTCGGTACGTCGGTGGCTCGGCGCGGCCCGCGTGCGCGCCGGGCCGCGCGCGAGCATTATCGGCTCTATGGCGATCGTGCACATCTTCTTCGAAGGCGGTGCTCGCAACGGAACGACCGTGACCTGGAATCTGGAACCCGGTGACGACGTCTACGACGACAACATCTTCCGGCCGCCCGAGCTGTACCGCAGGACGAACCGGACCCGGGTGATCGGACGGGTCGAGTTCACGGTCTTCCGCTACGACCCGTACGGCAGCCGCCGGGACCGGCCCGCGTAGGCCCGTCCGCCCGCGGGGCCCGGGGGGCACCTCCGGGCGCGCCGGGGGAGCCTGCCCGCCCGCCGGTCAGGCCACCAGCTCCCGCAGTACGTCCTCCATGGTGACCAGCCCGGCCGGACGGCCGTCCTCGTCGATCACCGCCGCCAGATGCGTACGGCTCCCGCGCATCGCCGTGAGCACGTCGTCAAGCGGCGTCGCGGCCCGTACCCGGGCGATCGGCCGCAGCTGGCCGATCCGGAAGGGCACGTCGCGCGGCCGCGCGTCGAGCGCGTCCTTCACGTGCAGATAGCCGATGATCCGGCCGCCGTCGTCGACCACCGGGAACCGCGAGAATCCGGACTCCGCCGAGAGCCGCTCCAGCTCCTCGGGCGTCACCCCGATCGGCGCGGAGACCACCCGCTCCACGGGCAGCACCACGTCCCGCACCGGCCGCCGACCCAGCTCCAGAGCCTCCCGCAGCCGCTCGGTCGCGCGGCCGTCCAGCAGGCCCGCCTCGCTGGAGTCCGCGACCATCCGGGCGAGCTCGTCGTCGGAGAAGGTCGCCAAGACCTCGCCCTTGGGCTCCACCCGCAGCAGCTTCAGCAGGCCGTTCGCGAACGCGTTGACGCCGAAGATCACCGGCCGCAGCGCCCGGGACAGACCCACCAGCGGCGGGCCGAGCAGCAGGGCCGTGCGCACCGGCTCCGCCAGCGCGACGTTCTTGGGCACCATCTCGCCGAAGAGCATGTGCAGATACGTCGCCAGCGCCAGGGCGATCACGAACGCCACCGGGTGGATCAGCCCGTCGGGCAGATGGGCCGCGTGGAAGACCGGCTCCAGCAGGTGCGCCATGGCGGGCTCGGCGACGATACCGAGCACCAGCGTGCACAGCGTGATGCCGAGCTGGGCGGCGGCCAGCAGCGCCGAGACGTGCTCCAGCCCCCAAAGGACGCTGCGTGCCCGCCGGTCACCGCGGTCCGCGTGCGGCTCGATCTGGCTGCGGCGCACCGAGATCATCGAGAACTCCGCGCCGACGAAGAAGGCGTTGACGACCAGCGTCAGCAGGCCGATCAGCAGTTGGACGACGGTCATCGGCCGGCCTCCCGGTCCTTCGCCTCATGCGTCTCGCCGGGGTGCGGGGCACGCAGCCGGGCCCGGGCGGCACGGCGCCCCGAGGCGTCCAGCACCTCGATGTGCCAGCCGACCAGCTCCACGGTGTCCCCGACGGCCGGGATCCGGCCGAGCGAGGTCGCGACCAGCCCGGCCAGCGTCTCGTACGGGCCCTCCGGGACCCACAGTCCGATGGCCCGCAGCTGGTCGGTGCGGGCCGCGCCGTCCGCGTCGTACAGCCGGTGCCCGTCCTCGTCCGTGCCGGCCGGGGCCAGGTCCGGCGTCTCGTGCGGATCGTGCTCGTCGCGGACCTCGCCGACGACCTCCTCGACGATGTCCTCCAAGGTCACCACACCCGCCGTGCCGCCGTACTCGTCGATCACGACGGCCATGCTGCGCTTGGCGGACAGCCGGTCCAGCAGCCGGTCCACCGTCAGGGACTCCGGCACCAGCAGCGGCTCGCGCATCATCGCGGTGACCGGATGGCGCGGCCGCCGCTCGGCGGGCACCGCCAGCACGTCCTTGATGTGCGCGGTCCCCACGACCGTGTCCAGATTGCCCCGGTAGACCGGGAAGCGGGACAGGCCGGTGGCGCGGGTGGCGTTGGCGACGTCCTCGGCGGTGGCCTGCGCCTCCAGCGCGATGACCTGGACGCGCGGGGTCATCACGTTCTCCGCGGTCAGCTCGGACAGGTTGAGCGTACGGACGAACAGCTCGGCCGTGTCCGCCTCCAGCGAGCCCTCCTTCGCCGAATGCCGGGCGAGCGCGACCAGCTCCTGCGGGCCGCGGGCGGAGGCCAGCTCCTCGGTCGGCTCCAGGCCCATCCGGCGGACAGCGCGGTTCGCCGTGTTGTTGAGGTGGCGGATCAGCGGGCGGAACGCCGCGCTGAACCCGCGCTGCGCGCCCGCCACCCGCCTGGCGACCGGCAGCGGCCGGGAGATTGCCCAGTTCTTCGGCACCAGCTCGCCGACGACCATCAGGACGACGGTGGACAGCGCGGTGCCCAGCACCAGGGCGGTGCCGGAGGCCGCCGATCGGGACAGGCCCAGCGCCTCGACCGGTCCGGTGAGCAGCGCGGCGATGGACGGCTCGGAGATCATGCCGATGATCAGGCCGGTGACGGTGATGCCGAGCTGGGCGCCGGACAGCTGGAAGGTGAGCCCGCGTACGGCCTTCAGGGCGCTCTGGGCGCCGCGGTCGCCGCGGTCGGCGGCCATCTCCAGCTCACTGCGCTCGACCGTGGTCAGCGAGAACTCCGCCGCGACGAACACCGCGCAGGCGAGCGTCAGCAGCAGGGCGACCAGCAGGAGGATCACTTCGGTCATCGGTTCACCTCTGTCCCATGATCGGACAGGGCACCGGGAGAGCGCGATATCGATCTGCCGGGATGACTACTGGGAGGCTCGCCCATGGGCGGACGCTCACACCTTTCGCTGGGGAATCAGTGGGTTACCCACCCATGGTAAAGGATCGGTAAAGTCGGTTGGGTGATCAGGGCGCGAGGGGCTTCACCCAGCGGCTCCACTGCGGCTCGGGCGCGTACCCGGCGGCGCGCCACGCCCGGTGCGCGAGGTCGTTGCGGTCCAGCACCATCGCGTCGCCGCGCCGCCCGCCCAGCGCCACGAACCGCTCCTCGGCCGCCGCCAGCAGCGCCGAGCCCACCCCACGCCGCCGCTGCCCCGGGTGGACGGCCAGTCGGTAGAGATGGCACCGCCACCCGTCGAATCCGGCGATCACCGTCCCGACCAGCTCGCCGTCTCGCTCGGCCAGCAGCAGCGCTTCGGGGTCGCGCTCCAGCAGCCGGGCCACGCCGTCCACGTCGTCGCTGATGCTGTTCCCCTCGGCGGCCACCTTCCAGAAGGCCAGCACGTCATCGAGGTCCGCGGGCGCCGCGGCCCGTATGTGAAGATCGGTCATGCCTTGATCCCAGCACGGCCCGGGCGCGCCGACGCGGTGTTTTCGGCATTCGAGACGCGGGCATCCGAACCCGTCAGCGGTCCCGCAGCTCCTCGATCACCGGACCGAACGCCTCCAGGTTGGGGTCCAGCACCGAGAAGTACGAGAAGCCAAAGCGCTCGCGGTGGCCGCGCAGCTGCTCGGCGACTGGGGGAAGTTCCCGGGTGACTCACTCGTGCGCGATGGCCGCCAACATGTTCATCCGCGACGCCCGCAGCGCGGGCAGCAGCGCCGCGACCAGCCCCACCACGACCGACCCGATCAGCACGACCACCATCGTCGGCCACGGAACGGCCAGTTCCCTCATCCCCTCCAGGGCCAGCACATGGTGCATCGTCACCCCCCACACCAGGCCGAGCCCCAGCCCCAGCACCGCCCCGAAGACCGAGATCACCACCGACTCCAGCCGGACCATCCGCCGGGTCTGGACCCGCGACAGCCCGATGGCCCGCAGCAGGCCGATCTCACGGGTGCGCTCCACCACCGAGAGCGTGAGGGTGTTGACGACCCCGAGCACCGCGATGATGATCGCCAGCCCGAGCAGCGCGTAGACCAGATAGAGCAGCACGGCGATCTGATCGCGCACCAGTTCCTTGTAGTCGGCCTGGTCGCGCACCTTGACCTGGGGAAAGGTCTTCAACTCCCGCTCCAGGGAGCGGCGCAGGTCCCGCGGATCGGTGCCGGGCGCGGCGTTCACGTACAGCGCCGAGTCCTGGCTGCCCGGCAGATACCGCTCCGCCGTGCCGAGCCCCATCATCAGGCCGCCCTCGGAGCCGAACCCGCCGCCGGACTCCGACTTGGCCAGCGCGCCGACCGTCAGCCGGGCCGTACGCCCCGTCGAGAACGTCACCGTGACCGGGCTACCCACCCCGACCCCGTGGTCCCGGGCGAACTTCTCCTCCATGCCGATCCGCCCCGGCGCCAGCGCCGCCGCGGTGCCACCCGCCCGGTAGTCGAGCCTGATGACCTCGTCGAACCGGTCGTCGAAGGCCCCGCCGTTGGTACGAACCGACTCCCCGTCCGGCAGCTTCACCCGCATCGGCACATAGCGCTGCCGTACGAGCGTGCCGACCCCGTCCACCTCGCTCGCCCGGTCGGCGACCGCCCGGGGGAACGGCCCGAAGGAGTTGGTCTGGAGTACGAAGTCGGCGCCCAGCCGCTTGTCGATCTCCGCGTCGAAGGACTTGGTGATCGACGCCCCGGCCACCGACAACCCGGCGACCAGCGCGAGCCCTACCATCAGCGCAGCCGCGGTGGCTCCGGTGCGGCGCGGGTTGCGCAGCGCGTTGCGCTGGCTGAGCCGCCCCACCGGCCCGAACAGCCTCGGGAAGGCCCCACCGAGTACCCGTACCAGGGGCCGCACCAGCAGCGGCCCCGCGATCACCATCGCGATCAGGGTCAGCAGCACGCCGAGCCCCAGCAGGGCGGCCGCGGCCTCGGTGCCGTCACGCGTCGCGGAGGCGCCCAGGGCTGCCCCGCCCGCGGCCCCGGCCACCAGCCCCGCGACCGCGCGGATCCGCAGCGGACGGCCGACCCCCGACACCTCGGTGTCGGCCAGTGCCGCCATCGGGGAGACCCGGGCCGCGCGGCGCGACGGCAGATAGGCGGCGACGAACGTGACGCCCAGGCCCACCACGTACGCGGCCACGGGCGTGGCCGGACCGAACGCCAGATCCGCCGCGTCGAGGTTCATCCCGAGCAGCCCCAGCAGCTCGATCAGGGCGATCGCGAGCCCCACCCCGGCCGCGAGCCCCACGGTGGACCCCGACACACCGAGCAGCACCGCCTCGGCGAGCACCGAGCGGCGCACCTGGCGGCGTTCGGCGCCGAGCGCGCGCAGCAGCCCCAGTTCGCGCGTGCGCTGGGCGATGAGCATCGAGAACGTGTTGACGATCAGGAACACCCCGACGAGCACGGCGACGCCCGCGAAGCCCAGCATCACGTACTTGATGATGTCCAGGAACTCGCCGAAGGCGGCGGCGTCCGACTCCGCCTGCTCCGCCCGGGTCCGCAGCTCGTAGCGGTCCGCGCCCCCGCCCTTCCCGCCGTCGAGGGCGGCGGCGACCCGGTGCTTGAGCGTCTCGTCCGACACGCCCGGGGCCGCGTCGACCTTGATGGAGGACGCCGCGTCCGGATCGCCCAGCAGCCGCCGCTGGGCGCTCGGGGTGTCCACGTAGACCAGCGTGGCACCGGGGTTGGTGGTGGTGAACGCGGCGATGCCGGTGACCTTCACCGGGAAGGTACCGGGGGCGGCGATGATCCGCAGCGTGTCACCGATCTCCACGTGCGCGCGGTCCGCGGTGTTCGCGTCGATGACCGCCTGCCCGTCCCGGCGCGGTGCGTGCCCGCTGGTCAGCCGCACCGGGGTCTCCTTGCCGGGGTTCCAGTCGGTGGCGAGCGTCGGGGCGTTGGCGGTGGTCCTGACCTCCTTGTCGCGCGCGTCGATGACGGTGACGTTCTCCACGGTGGCGTCCACCCGCGCGGCCGCCACGCCGGGGACGCCCGAGAGCCGGTCCGCGAGTGCGGCCGGCAGGGTCGGCGTCCGGCCCGCGCCGTAGCGGCTGTTCTCGTCGAACGCGGACTTCGGAGTCACCGTGACGTCGGAGGCCGCCGACCTGAACAGCTGGTCGAAGGTCCGGTTGACGGTGTCGGAGAAGATGAGGCTGCCGACGACGAACGCGACCGACAGCACGACCGCGAGCGCGGAGAGCAGCAGCCGCCCCTTGTGCGCGAGGAAACTGCGCAGCGTCGCCCGGAGCATGACCGCCCCTCAGCCCTCTCCGCCGCCGGCGGCGGCAGCGGGACCCGTGTCGCCGAGGCCGGGAGGCGCGGGTTCCGATCCCGGCCCCGCGGGTCCGGGTCCCGGGCCGGGCGAGGCGGGTCCGGTGCCCGCGGAGAGCAACCGCATCCGCTCCAGCACCGCCTCCGCGGTCGGCCCCGCCATCTGGTCCACGATGCGGCCGTCGCCGAGGAACAGCACCAGATCGGCGTGGGCGGCGGCCGACGGGTCGTGGGTGACCATGACCACGGTCTGGCCGAGCCGGTCGACGGCCTCGCGCAGGAACCGCAGCACCTCCAGCCCCGACCGCGAGTCCAGGTTGCCCGTCGGCTCGTCGGCGAAGATCAGCTCGGGGCGGGAGGCCAGCGCACGGGCGCACGCCACGCGTTGCTGCTGCCCGCCCGAGAGCTGTCCCGGCCGGTGGTCCAGCCGGTCCCGCAGCCCCAGGGTGTCGATGACCCGGTCCAGCCACACGCGATCGGGTCCGCGCCCGGCGATGTCCATGGGCAGCGTGATGTTCTCGGCGGCCGTCAGCGTCGGCAGCAGGTTGTACGACTGGAACACGAACCCCACCCGGTCGCGGCGCAGCCGGGTCAGCTCCCGGTCGCCCAGCCCGGTGATCTCGGTCGACCCCAGCCACACCCGCCCGGCGGAGACCGTGTCGAGCCCGGCCAGGCAGTGCATCAGCGTCGACTTGCCCGAGCCGGAGGGCCCCATCACGGCGGTGAACCGGCCCCGGGCGATCTCCACGTCCACCGCGTCCAGCGCCCGAACGGCCGTCTCCCCGGAGCCGTACGTCTTGGTGAGCCCCGCCGCGCGCGCCGCGGCCTCCGGCCGCTCCGCGGCCCCGCCGGCCTTCGCTGCCGTCGCTGTGGACAAGGCGCCTCCCGCTGTCCGGTACGCGCACGTACGCGAGGTACGCGCGGGCGGTCGCGCACGAGCTGTACGAGCCGTGCGCGCGGTCGCGCGTGGTACGCGCGACCATGAGCCGAGCGTAGGCGCGCGGACCGGCCGCCGGTATCCCTGTGGATAACCCGCGCCCGGCGCGTCTTGCCGGTGCTAGCGCCCGCGCGCTAGCGTAGTTGTGTGGCGAAGACGCAGCTGAACGTCAGGGTCGATGAGACCACCGCGCGCACCGCGCGGGAGCGCGCGCTCCAGCGGGGCATGAGCGTGAACCGTTACATCGAGGACCTGGTCCGCAAGGACGCGGGCGAGGTCGGCCATACGTTCGTCGAGGCCGCGGCCGACTTCATGAAGCAGTACCGCGACGTGTTCGCGGAGGAGTTCGGACAGCAGGGCGACGTACGCCGTTGACGCTCCGCATCGATCTGGCCTGGCTGCTCATGATCGCCGAACGCAACATCCCCGGCGATCCCCAAGTCGCGGACTACGGCGCGCTGGTGGCCGCCGTGGCGCGCCATGAAGCCGAGATCTTCGGCACCCCCATCTACCAGGACCCGCAGGCCCGCGCCGCCGCCCTGCTCCAGCTCCTGCTGCTGGTGCCCGCCCTGGAGCGCTCCAACGCCCTGTTCGCGTGCGCCGTCGCCTACGCCTACCTCGTGGCCGGCGGAGTGAAGGTCACCACCTCGCCCGAACGGGTCCGGGACCTGGCGCGCTTGGTGAAGGACGGCTCCGCCGACGTACGGGTCATCGCCGAGTACCTGCGAGGCTGGAGCCGCCCCTCCGACTAACCGGCGCCCGGATTCCCCGGCCATCGGCCCGGCGCTCGCCGAAGGGGCTTCGGCCCGGTGTTCGCCGAAGGGGCTGGGGAACACCCCCGGTACGCCTCAGCCCTGGGCCGCCGCGAACGCCGCCGCGTCCCACGTGCCGGCCAGCTCCGGGGCCAGCCAGTCCGCCGCCTCCTGGCGGAACCGCGCCGGCGGCAGCGCGGCCGCGCCCTCGGGGACCGCGCCCAGCAGCGGGGCGCCCGCGGCCTCGGGCAGGTCGGCCAGGTTGCAGCGGTCGGCCAGGCCAGGCGCGGCGGGCCAGCTGCCGATGACCACCCCCCGGCAGGCGAGGCCACGCGCGCGCAGCGCCTCCGCGGTCAGCGTGGTGATGTTGAGCGTGCCCAGCCCGGCCTGCGCGACGACCAGCACCGGCGCGTCGAGCAGGCCGGCCACGTCGGCGAGCGTCGCGCCCCGGTCGTCTAGGCGTACCAGCAGGCCCCCCGCCCCCTCGACCAGGACCAGATCGTGCTCGGCCGCCAGCCGCTTGACCGCCGGCTCCACATCGCCGGGGCGCACCGGGGCCACCCCGGCCCGCAGCGCGGCCCTGTCGGGGGCCAGCGGCTCGGGGAAGCGGGCCAGTTCCACGCCGGTCACCGCGTCCCCGGCGAGCCGCCGCACCTCCGCGACGTCGCCCGGCTCGCCCTCCGCGACGCCGGTCTGCGTGGGCTTGACCACGGCCACCGACCGCCCCTGCGCCAGCGCGGCCGCCGCCAGCGCGGCCGTCACGACGGTCTTGCCGATCTCCGTGTTCGTACCCGATACGACGAGTACCGACATCGCTCTTCCACGTCCTTCGTGTTCTCGGTGGCTTACGTTCTCGGCACGCGCGGCCCGACGAGCCCGTGCGGGCGTCCCCAGGGAACGTCGCCGGCGTCAGTCGGCCGCGGCCGCGGCGCGCACCGCCGCGCAGATCCGCGCCAGGTCCTCGTCGCCGGTGACGAACGGCGGCATGGTGTACAGCAGCTCGCCGAACGGACGCAGCCAGACCCCTTCCCGGGCCGCCGCCCGCGTCGCCGCCGCCATGTCCGCCGGGTGGTCCAGCTGGACGACGCCGATCGCGCCGAGGACCCGCACGTCCCGTACCCCGGGCACGTCGGCGGCCTCCGCCAGCCCGTCTCGCAGCCCGGTCTCGATGCGCTTGACCTCGCCCTGCCAGTCTTGCGACAGCAGCAGGTCGATCGAGGCGTCGGCGACCGCGGCCGCGAGCGGGTTGCCCATGAACGTGGGGCCGTGCGCCAGGACCGGCACCTCGCCGCTGGAGATGCCCTCCGCGACCCGTGTGGTGCACAGCGTCGCGGCCATCGTCATGTATCCGCCGGTCAGGGCCTTGCCGACGCACATCACGTCGGGGGAGACCCCCGCGTGGTCCGCCGCGAAGAGCGCGCCCGTACGGCCGAAGCCGGTGGCGATCTCGTCGAACACCAGCAGGACGTCGTGCTCGTCGCACAACTCGCGCAGCACCCGCAGATAGCCGGGCGAGTGGAACCGCATGCCGCCCGCGTTCTGCACCACCGGTTCGACGATCACCGCGGCCACCTCGTCGGCGTGCCGCGCGATCACCTCCCGCAGATGCGCTACGTACGACGCGTCCGGCTCGGCGTCGAAACCGGTCGGCGGCGCGTCCGCGAAGACCTGCCGGGGCAGCACCCCGGACCACAGGTCGTGCATGCCGCCGTCCGGGTCGCACACCGACATCGGCTGCCAGGTGTCGCCGTGGTAGCCGCCGCGCCAGGTCAGCAGCCGCTGCTTGCCCGGCCGGCCCACCGACCGCCAGTACTGCATGCACATCTTCACCGCGACCTCGACCGAGACCGACCCGGAGTCCGAGAGGAAGACGTGCCGCAGGGGCTCGGGGGTGATCTCGACCAGGCGGGCGACGAGCCGCACGGCGGGCTCGTGCGTGAGCCCGCCGAACATCACATGGCTCATCCGCTCCAGCTGGTTGCGGGCCGCGTCGTTGAGCACCGGGTGGTTGTAGCCGTGCACGGCCGACCACCATGACGACATGCCGTCGATCAGCTCGGTCCGCCCCTCCACCGGGGCGGCAAGCCGCAGCCGCACCCCGGCCGCGGACTCCACCAGGAGCGGCTCCTGACGGCCGGGCATCGGGCCGTACGGATGCCAGACGTGTTCGCGGTCGAGTGCGAGCAGTTCACTAGGCGTCAGGTGCTCAGGCATTGGGCGGCAGCTCCGTCCCCGCGCCCCGGCGGCGCACGGCGACCAGGTCGGTGCGCGCCTCACCGGCGTCGGCCGGTACGGGCGCGTCGGCGGTCGTGGCTGCCGTGGAGGCGTCGGCGGAGTCGTCCACCTCAGCCGCGGCAGCCGGCTCCCCGCCGCCGCACGGCCCGCAGCCGCCGTCGCCGTGACCGCCGCAGCCGGACCCGGCATCGACGTGGCCCCCGCAGCCGGACCCGGCGCCGGCCGCGGCGTCGGCGCGGTGCGTGGGCAGCGTCGTGGTGCCGGTGCCCTCCACCTCGAAGCCCGCGTCGGCGATCATGGCCAGGTCGTCCTTGCCGGCCTGGCCCTCACTGGTCAGATAGTCGCCCAGGAAGATCGAGTTGGCCAGGTGCAGGGCCAGCGGCTGCATCGAGCGCAGATGCACCTCGCGGCCGCCCGCCAGCCGTACCTCCACGTCCGGGCAGACGAACCGGACCATGGCCAGGATGCGCAGCGCCCGCTGCGGGGTGAGGTTCCACTCCTTGGCCAGCGGGGTGCCCTCGAACGGGATGAGGAAGTTGACCGGCACCGAGTCCGGGTCCAGCTCGCGCAGCGAGAAGACCACGTCGACCAGGTCCTCGTCCGTCTCGCCCATGCCCGCGATCAGCCCGGAGCAGGCGGACATGCCCGCCGCCTGCGCCTGCTGCACGGTCTCCACCCGGTCGGCGTAGGTGTGCGTGGTGGTGATGTCCCCGTAGGTGGCCTCGGAGGTGTTGAGGTTGTGGTTGTACGCGTCCGCGCCCGCGTCCTTGAGCCGCGACGCCTGGCCGTCGGAGAGCAGGCCCAGACAGGCGCACACCTCGACGCCCTCGTTCTCCTCCTTGACCGCCGCGATGGTCTTCGCGACCCGATCCACGTCCCGGTCCGTCGGACCGCGGCCGCTCGCCACCAGGCAGACCCGCTTCGCGCCCCCGGCGACCCCCGCGCGCGCGGCGGCCGCCGCCTCGTCCGGCTTCAGCCAGGTGTACTTCAGGATCTCGGCCTTCGAACCGAGCCGCTGCGAGCAGTACGAGCAGTCCTCGGGGCACAGCCCCGACTTGAGGTTGACCAGATAGTTCAGCTTCACCCGCCGCCCGAACCAGGCGCGGCGCACCTTTCCGGCCGCGGCCACGACGTCGAGCAACTCGTCGTCGGAGGTCGCCAGGACGGCGAGCGCCTCTTCGCGGGTCGGCGACTCGCGCCGCAGCCCCTTGTCCACCAGCGTGTTGAGCAGGTCCATGGCGCTGATCCTTTCCTACGGCACCGCCCCCGGCCAATGGAGACTTCGCACAAGTCGGCCTGCCAAGGGTGTGTCTATTGCCACACGCTGACCCCGCATGGACACCGCTACGTTCTAGCCAGTGCATACAAAGGGCCCGCGGGCCCGTGGCGAGACGCGTGAAGGACGGCCCATGCCCCAGGACCGCCAGGACGGCCCGGTCGACAGCCAGGACGACCCGTTCGGCTGGATCGACACCGACCGCGAGCGGCGCCGCCGCGCCGGGCTGGTCCGCGAGCTGCGGCCCCGGTCGGCCGACTCACCGCTGCTGGACCTGGCGGGCAACGACTACCTCGGCCTGGCCCGCCACCCGCGGGTCACGGCCGCCGCCGCCGAGGCGGCCCAGCGCTGGGGCGCGGGCGCGACCGGCTCCCGGCTGGTCACCGGCAGCACCGAACTCCACGCTGAGCTGGAACGCGAACTCGCCGCCTTCTGCGGCTTCGAGTCCGCGCTGGTGCTGTCCTCCGGATACGCCGCCAACCTCGCCGCCGTCACCGCCCTGAGCGGCGCGGACGCGCTCATCGTCTCCGACGCGGGCAACCACGCCTCCCTCATCGACGGCTGCCGCCTCTCCCGCGCCGAGACCGTCGTGGCCCCGCACGCCGACCCCGCCGCCGTCGCCAAGGCACTCGACGGGCACGAGGGCCGCGCGCTGGCCGTCACCGACTCGGTGTTCTCCGTCGACGGCGACGCCGCGCCGCTGGCCGACCTCGCCGACGTCTGCCGTGCCGCCGGCGCCGCGCTCGTCGTCGACGACGCGCACGGCCTGGGCGTGCTCGGCGCCGGCGGCCGAGGCGCCCCGTACGCCGCCGGACTCGCCGGGGCCCCGTACGCCGTGGCCACCGTGACCCTGTCCAAGGCCCTCGGCAGCCAGGGCGGCGCGGTCCTCGGGCCCGCCCGGGTCATCGAGCACCTGGTCAACACCGCCCGTACGTTCATCTTCGACACCGGCCTCAACCCGGCCGCGGTCGGCGCGGCGCTGGCGGCGCTGCGCCTGCTGCGCCGCGAACCGGAGCGCGCCGAACGCGTCAGGGCGGTGGCGACCGCCCTGCACACGGGCCTGACCGCGGCCGGCCTGACCGCCGTGCGGCCCGACGCGGCGGTGGTGTCGGTACGCGCCCCCTCGCCGGAGCGTGCGGTGCGCTGGGCCGCGGACTGCCGCGCCGCCGGACTCGCGGTCGGCTGCTTCCGGCCGCCGTCCGTCCCCGACGGGATCTCCCGGCTGCGGCTGACCGCCCGCGCGGACCTGACGGACCAGCAGGTCGCCCAGGCGGTCGAGGTGATCACGGGGACCGCACCGCGAGACTGAACGGGAGCCGATGCCCTTGACCGCGGCGCCGCGGAACCGGCCCGCCGAGCGGACGACAGCCTTCCGTACCCCTGGTGACGGCCTTCCATAGCAGAGTTCACCGCATCGGGCGACAGGTATATGCATATCTTGGAGGATCGCCGGGGACCCGGGCAGCATCGGTGGCACTCTGACGCGAAGAGCCGTCCGGGTCCGTCGGCGACTTCTCCGCAAGCCGCGCCACACGTCGGCGCCCGGTCGGTGGAAAGGGAACAGGGCCACCATGGCAGACCATCAGGAAGCGTCCGTCACTCTGCCGAGCGCTCCCGCCTCCGTCGCCGAGGCCCGCAGCTATGTGACGGGCGTGCTCGCCGACTGGGGGCTTCCGGCGGCCGCCGAGGCCACCGACACCGTACGGCTGATCGTCTCCGAGTTGGCGACCAATGCCGTCCAGCACACTTTCGGCCAGTCGCCCACCTTCACCGTCGACGTGCGGCTGGACCGCGACCGGCACCTGCGCATCGGGGTCACCGACAGCCACCCTCGGTGGCCGAAACGATTGCCCGCCGCCGTCCAGCAGGACAACGGCCGCGGCCTGGTGATCATCCGCAGTCTCACCGCGGAATCGGGAGGCAGGTTCTTCGTCACCCCGACCCCCGAGGGCGGCAAGACCGTGTGGATCGCACTGCCCTGGACGGCGCCGGCGGCCTGATCGGTCAGCGGACCCCCCGCCGTTCCCGCGCGCCCGTCCCCGACCCGGCCTTCGGCAGACTGTGGGCCATCCAACGGGGCAGCACGCCCCACAGCCCGGCGCACACCGCGAACGTCCCCGCCGCCGCCGCGATTCCGGCCCCGCGCCCCAGCACCACGTCGACGACCAGCAGCACCGACGCGGTGAACGCCAGTGCCAGCACCACCAGCCCAGCGCTCGCCAGCCGGGACGAGACGTCCACGATGCGGCGCTTGACGTGTTTGCGGAACAACGCGCGGTGCAGCGCGGCCGGTGCGGTGAACAGCGCGGCGGCCAGCATCGACAGCAGCAGGGCCGTCACGTACGTCCCGCGCTGCCACTCGTCCAGCCGGGGGAAGCGCGGCAGGAAGGCGAGCGTCAGCAGGAACGCGAAGAGGATCTGCACACCGGTCTGGGTGACCCGGAGCTCCTGGAGCAGCTCCGCGAAGTTCCGGTCGGCGCGCTCCAGAGGTGTCTCATGACGGGCGGCGCGGGGCACGTGATCCAGCCTACGACCCGGTCAGGCCGCGCTCCACCGCGCTGCGCTCCACACAGAACTCGTTGCCTTCCGGATCGGCCATCACCACCCATCCCAGCCCGTCGCCGGTCCGCCGGTCGTCGACGACCCGCGCGCCCAGCCCGAGCAGCCGCTCCACCTCGGCGTCGCGGGTGCCCGTGGGCGGCTGTATGTCCAGATGCACGCGGTTCTTGACGGACTTGGAGTCCGGCACGCGCAGGAAGAGCAGCCCCGGAACCCCCGGCCGGCCCGCCTCGATCAGTACCTCGTCGTCACCCGGCGCGTCCTCCGGGGTGATGGTGTAGCCCGTCAGGGCGGCCCAGAACCGGGCCTGTTCGTACGGGTCGTGCGCGTCGAAGGAGATGTGCCGGACAGGGTTCAGATAGGTCATGGCCGAACGCTACCGCCGGGCACTGACATCACCGAGTGCCCACGAGCGCCGGCCGGCATCCGGCGGTGCGCCCAAGTACCAGCCGCCGTCCGGCCGTTCAGTGGACGCGTCCGTAACTCACGCTCTGGGTCCAGATCCGTTCCAGCCGCACCACCGCGCCCGTCTTGGGCGAGTGCCAGATCCGGCCGTGGCCCGCGTAGATACCCACGTGGTAGACGTGGCTGCCGGCGTGGAAGAAGACCAGGTCGCCGCGCCGACGGGCGGACGCCTTGACGTGCCGGGTGTGGTTGTACTGCTGGGCCGCCGTGCGGGGCAGTTGCTTTCCTGCCCGTTTGAACGAGTACAGCGTCAGGCCGGAACAGTCGAAGCGGCGCGGGCCCACGGCGCCCCACTGGTAGGGCGCGCCCTTCTTGGAGGCCGCCACCTTCAGGGCGCGCACCGAGACCGCGGCCGCCTCGGCCTCCGGTGCGAACCCGGGCACCAGCAGGGTGCCGCCGAGCGTGGCGGCGGCGAGGGCCGAGACGGTGCCGGCCCGCACGAGCCCGATGGGAACTGATGTGCGCGCAGTCATGCGCACCCCTTCGTCAGCCGCCTGTGAAGGGAGTCCTGTCGGGTTCGGGCAGGCGAAGATGCCCGGCCGCCGCGGCGGCTTCACCCCAAGGGCGGCCCGTGATCCCGAGCCTGCCCGGCGTGCCTGGGTCCTCCACTCCCGCCGGTCCTCATGTCGACCAGACGCCCGTGCGGCGGCGGGACTCGGCGTCCGCCCGGACCGCCTCGCCGCTGCGGCGAGGGCTTGTCGTCCCACGGATCGTCACGCACGAAATTGGTAATTTTGGGTAGAAACGGCGGTATGTGATGTTCGTCACGCTTGCATCGTTAGGGGCGTTATCGCGGCAGGGGTGGGTGCGCCGGAGCCGGCGCGGGACCCGTACCAGCGGCGACGCGGCACCCAGCCCGCCGCCATCGCCTGTGCGGCGCAAGTCGGGGCTCGCGCCGGATCGTTGCCGCGCTGGGCTGTTGGGGCGAGCCCGTACGGAGGACCCCCGGCGTGCCGGGGTGCGCCAGCGCCCGAGGGCTATGAGGGAGGTACGGCCACCCGGCCTGCGCGCCGCTCCCCGTCCAGCACCCGCAGCGCGCGCCCCAGCGTCGCCGCGTGCAGCTCGCTCTCGCCGCGCTCGTGCATCAGCGCCAGCGCGTCCCGCAGTGCGGTGGCTTTGACCGCCAGTGCCTGCGCGGCGCGCAGCCCGCTGTAGGTGTCGCGGCCGCGCGCCGGATTGATCCGTCCCAGCAGGTCGACCACCTCCAGGTAGCGGTCCACCAGTTCTCCTTCGGCGCGTGTCAGCGCGGGCAGGGGAGGCAGTTCGGGTACCACCGCGGCTCACCGCGCCCCGAGCGGCGCCAGCGGGCCCTTGCGGCTGCGGGTGACGCCGTCCACGAGGCCGTATGCCACCGCGGCCCGCGCGTCGAAGATCTTGTCGCGCTCGATGTCGGCGCGCACCTGCTCGGCGGGCTGCCCGGTGTGCGCCGTCAGCATCTCCTCCAGCAGGGCCCGGGTGCGCAGCATTTCCTCCGCCTGGATGTGCAGATCGCTGATCTGGCCCTCCATGGGTTCGGCGGCCGACGGCTGGTGGATCAGCACCCGCGCGTGCGGCAGGGCGAGCCGCTTTCCGGGCGTCCCGGCGGCGAGCAGGACCGCGGCGGCGGAGGCGGCCTGACCCAGGCAGATCGTCTCGACGTCGCACGACACGAAGCGCATCGTGTCGTAGATCGCGGTCATCGCGGCGAACGAGCCGCCGGGGGAGTTGACGTACAGCGAGATGTCCTGCTCCGGCGCGGCGTGTTCCAGGTGCATGAACTGGGCGATCACGTCGTTGGCCGAGGTGTCGTCGATGGGCGTGCCCAGGAACACGATGCGCTCGGACAGCAGCTTGGAGTACGGGTCCATCGTGCGGATCCCCGTGCTGGTCCGCTCGGTGAACTCGGGCAGGACGTAGCGCGCGGTCGCAGTCGGTCGGGCCATCACAGCACCTCACATCGCCATCTGTGAAAAATGTACAGGACGTACATCTCGTTATGATGGGGAGCATGGCCTATGAGATTCCGGTGACGCAAGCCCGGGCAGAGCTCGCGGAGCTGATCAACCGCGTCGTCTACGGCGGTGAACGGGTGGTCGTGACGCGCCACGGGAAGCCCCTCGTGGCCCTGGTGTCCGCGGCTGACCTGCAACGACTCGAAGAGGAGCAGGCCGAGGCAGAGGAGCAGGTGATCAGTACGGTCTCGAGCGTGCGCCCCACGGCGTCCGCTCCCGGCGAACGGCGGCGCTTCGGTATCGCGGCGGAGCACCGCAGCCCGGCCGCCGGGGATCGGCGACCGGGCTGCGAGAGGTGACGGCGGGCAGGGCCCGCGTCACGTGCTGAGTCGGTCAGGCACTCAGTCGGCAGGCTTAACCGTCAGCTGCTGAGCTGCCAGATGGCGTGGGCGATGGCGTCGGTGTTGGTGTCCAGCGCCTTGTCGTCGATGTTCTTCGGGGAGTCGCAGGACGAGTGGTAGCAGGGGTCGAAGGACTCGCCCGCCTTGCCGCCCCACTTGTCCGCCTGCGCCTGGCTCTTGGTGGCCTCGGCGCCGGTGAACAGGCCGCCGACCGGCACGCCCGCCTCCTTGAACGGGGCGTGGTCCGAGCGGCCGTCGCCCTCCGTCTCCGGCTCGGTGGCGATGTTCTTGGTGGCGTAGTAGTCGGTGAAGACCTTCTCCAGCGCCGGGTCGTCGTCGTAGACGAAGTAGCCCGGGTTGGGGGAGCCGAGCATGTCGAAATTCAGGTACGCGTCGAGCTTGCCCAGTTCGCCGGAGCCGAGCTCGTTGACGTAGTGCGTCGAGCCGACCATGCCGTACTCCTCGGCGCCCCACCAGGCGAACCGCAGGTGCTTCTCCGGCTTGAGGTCGGCCTTGGCGACCGCGAGTGCGACCTCCAGGACGGCGGCCGAGCCGGAGCCGTTGTCGTTGATGCCGGGACCCTCGTCCACCGAGTCCAGGTGCGCGCCGGCCATGACGACGTTCTCCGCGTCGCCGCCCGGCCAGTCGGCGACCAGGTTGTAGCCGGTGGCTCCGCCGTGGGTGAACTCCTGGATCTTCGTGGTGAATCCGGCGGCGTCGAGCTTCTTCTTCAGGTGGTCCACAGACGCCTTGTAGCCGGCCTGGCCGTGGGCGCGGTTGCCGCCGTTGGCGTCCGCGATGGACTGGAGCTCGGCCAGATCGGCCTTGACCGCTGCGATGTCGATGTCGGGGGCGGCGGCGCTGTTGGCCGCTCCCGCGCCGGTGGCGCCGCTGATCAGCAGCGAGGCGACGGCGGTGCAGGTGCCGGCCGCGAGCGCGGCACGACGCCATGGTGCTATTCGGGACATTTTGGCTCCGTAACTGATGTGGGGGGTTGGTGCGGAGCGATGTATGCACGCGGTCAAGAGGATCGGCGGTTTGTCGGCTGATCGTCAAGAGCGAATACCGGACGAGGTGTTCCGGCATCCGGTACCGGGCGTCCGATACCGGGCCTTCGGTACTGGGCTTTCGGCCGGGCCCGGCCCGGGAGGACGGCGGCGTCATGGGCGGGCAAAGCGCCAGTTAACGCGTTGGAAAAGCTTCGGCTCTAATCTGCAATACCTTGCGGCCCAGCGGAGAACCGCAGGTCACATGCGTGCGGACGTCGACTAGGGTCCGGCGACGGCAGACGACGAGGATGAGGTGGAAGCGTGCAACTGACCCCGCACGAGCAGGAACGGCTGCTCATCCATGTCGCGGCCGACGTAGCCGAGAAGCGCCGGGCCCGCGGTGTGCGCCTGAACCACCCCGAGGCCATCGCGCTCATCACCGCCCACATCCTCGAAGGCGCCCGCGACGGCCGCACCGTCGCCGAGCTCATGTCCTCCGGCCGCAAGGTCGTCACCCGCGACGAGGTCATGGACGGCATCCCGGAGATGATCCACGACGTCCAGGTCGAGGCGACCTTCCCCGACGGCACCAAGCTCGTCACCGTCCACGAGCCCATCGCCTGAGGAGGCGCGTCCGTGATACCCGGAGAGATCCTGCACGACCAGGCGCCCGTACGCCTCAACGAGGGCCGGCCCGTCACCCGCCTCACCGTGCTCAACATCGCCGACCGGCCTGTCCAGGTCGGCTCGCACTACCACTTCGCCGAGGCCAACCCCGGGCTCGACTTCGACCGCGCCGCCGCCCGCGGCAAGCGGCTGCACATTGCCGCGGGCACCGCCGTCCGCTTCGAGCCCGGCATCCCCGTCGAAGTCGCGCTCGTGCCGCTCGCCGGCGCCCGCGTCGTCCCCGGCCTGCGCGCCGAGACCGGAGGCCCCCTCGATGACTGAGACGACCGACGACATGACCGCACTGAGCCGCCCCGCCTACGCCGCCCTCTTCGGCCCCACCGCCGGCGACCGGATCCGGCTGGCCGACACCGACCTGCTGATCGAGATCGAGGAGGACCGCAGCGGCGGGCCCGGCCGGGCCGGGGACGAGGCCGTCTTCGGCGGCGGCAAGGTGATCCGCGAATCCATGGGCCAGTCCCGCGCCACCCGCGCCGAGGGCACCCCCGACACCGTGATCACCGGCGCCGTCGTCCTCGACCACTGGGGCGTGGTCAAGGCCGACGTGGGGCTGCGCGACGGCCGGATCACCGGCATCGGCAAGGCCGGCAACCCCGACACCATGGACGGCGTCCACCCCGACCTCGTCATCGGGCCCGAGACCGAGGTCATCGCGGGCAACGGCAAGATCCTCACAGCCGGGGCCATCGACGCCCACGTCCACTTCATCTCCCCGACCATCGCCGACGAGGCCCTCTCCGCGGGGATCACCACCCTCGTCGGCGGCGGCACCGGCCCCGCCGAGGGCACCAAGGCGACCACCATCACGCCCGGCCCCTGGCATCTGGCCCGGATGTTCGAGGCCCTGGAGGCGTACCCGATCAACATCGGGCTGCTCGGCAAGGGCAACACCGTCAGCTACGAGGCCATGTGGTCCCAACTGCGGGGCGGCGCACTCGGCTTCAAGATCCATGAGGACTGGGGGGCCACCCCCGCCGCCATCGACGCGTGCCTGGGGGTGTGCGAGGAGAGCGGCGCCCAACTGGCCATCCACACCGACACGCTCAACGAGGCCGGATTCGTCGGCGACACGCTGGCCGCCATCGCCGGGCGCACCATCCACGCGTACCACACCGAGGGCGCGGGCGGCGGCCACGCACCCGACATCATCACCGTGGTCTCCCAGCCCAACGTGCTGCCGAGCTCCACCAACCCCACCCGGCCGCACACCGTCAACACCGTCGAGGAGCACCTCGACATGTTGATGGTCTGCCACCACCTCAACCCCGCCGTCCCCGAGGACCTCGCCTTCGCCGAGTCCCGCATCCGGCCCAGCACCATCGCCGCCGAGGACATCCTGCACGACCTCGGCGCGATCTCGATCATCTCCTCCGACTCGCAGGCCATGGGGCGCGTCGGCGAGGTCGTCCTGCGCACCTGGCAGACCGCGCACGTCATGAAGCGGCGGCGCGGCGCACTGCCCGGAGACGGCCGCGCCGACAACCACCGGGCGCGGCGCTACGTCGCCAAATACACCATCAACCCGGCCATCGCCCAAGGGCTCGACGGCGAGATCGGCTCCGTGGAGCCGGGCAAGCTCGCCGACCTGGTGCTGTGGGACCCGGCGTTCTTCGGCGTCAAACCGCAGCTCGTCATCAAGGGCGGCCAGATCGCGTATGCGCAGATGGGCGACGCGAACGCCTCCATCCCCACCCCGCAGCCGGTGCTGCCACGCCCCATGTTCGGCGCCATCGGCCGCTCCCCGGCCGCCAACTCGGTCAACTTCGTCACCGCCACCGCCCTGGAGGACGGCCTGGCCGAACGGCTCGGCCTCGGCAAGCGGTTCGCCGCGATCCGCGGCACCCGCGGCCTCACCAAGGCCGACATGCGCGGCAACGACGCCCGGCCGCGGGTCGAGGTCGACCCCGACACGTTCACGGTCACCATCGACGGCGAGGCCGTCGAACCGGAACCGGCGGCCGAACTGCCCATGGCCCAGCGCTACTTCCTGTTCTGACCATGGAAAGGGGTACGGAGACGAACGGCTCACCCGCCTCGGCGGGCCAGCGCGGTCCTGCGCAGCCACCGCCGGGCGGGGCCGAGCGACCGCCCGCCGCGGCCGGGCCACGGCCAGGCGGGGCGGCGGGCGGCAGGACGCCCGCACCGTACGCCGGTGCGGCGCTGCCCGCCGCCTCCGGGACCGAGGCACGGCACGCCGCCGCACGCCAGGGGGCGCCGGCCGGCGCCCGTCCGTGCCCCGGTGACCACGCGCCCGGCGGCGCACCCCACCCGTCCGCCGACGTGCCCGGCACGGTCGCGTCGGTCCGCACGCCCGATGCCCCCGCCGCCGCACCCGGGACGCGCCCCGAGCCCGAGCCCGGCGCGGTCGCCGGGCCCGCCGACCGCCAGGTGCACGTGGCCGCATCCCAGCCGTCCGCGGATGCGCCCGGTTCCGCTGGCGCCGCGCCGCGCGAGATGCCGCACGGCGCCGACGCGCCCGGGGGCGGCCACGCCCCGGCGCGGGCAGCCGATGCCCCTGCCGCCGTAGCGGGGGCGCGTTCGGGGCCAGGGCCCGGCGCGGCCAGCGGGGCCGCAGACCAGCCCGGCAGCGTCGGCACTCCCGGACACCGCGAAGCGCCCGCCTGCGGCGCCGCGGCCGGCTACGGTGGCGAGCCCACCGCCGACGTGCCCGCCGCCCACACACTCGGACCGGCCCACACCTCCAGCGCATCCAGCCCCGCCGACGCGCCCGGCGCGTCGGCGGCCCGTGCCGCGCTGCTCGTGCTCGCCGACGGCCGCTTCCCGGCCGGTGGGCACGCGCACTCCGGTGGCGCGGAGGCCGCGGTCAAGGCGGGCCGGATCCACGACGCCGCGTCCCTGGAGGCGTTCTGCCGCGGGCGGCTGCACACCGCCGGGCTCACCGCGGCCGGGCTCGCCGCCGCTGCCGCCGCCGGGGTCGACCCGCTGCTGCTGGACGAGGCGGCCGACGCCCGCACCCCGGTGCCCGCGCTCCGCGCCACCGCCCGCCGCCTCGGCCGCCAGATGACGCGCGCGGTACGCGCCGCCTGGCCGTCCCCCGAACTCGCCGCCCTCGCCGCCGCCCGCCCCCGCGGCGCCCACCAGCCGATCGTCCTCGGCCTCGCCGCGCGCGCCGCCGGACTGGGGCCCCTGGACGCCGCCCACGCCGCCGCGTACGAGGCGGTCAGCGGCCCCGCGACCGCCGTCGTACGGCTGCTGAGCCTCGACCCGTTCGACGCCACCGCCGTCCTGGCCCGCCTGGCGCCTGACCTGGACCAGGTCGCCCGGCGCGCCGCCGACGCCGCCCACCGGGCCCGCCACGAGGGCGTCGACGCGCTGCCCGCCGCCTCCGCCCCGCTGCTCGACATCGCCGCCGAAGCGCACGCCACCTGGCCCGTACGCCTCTTCGCTTCCTGACCCCGACCTGACCCCGACCTGACCCCGAACGTAAGCGCTCCCGACCACAAGCACTGCCGACACCACCAGCACTCCCGACGCCCGTACCCCGACCCACCCGCGAGACCACCCCTCACCAGAGCCGGAGCCGCCGCCATGCACCTGGACCACGCGGAGACCTTCCCGCACCGCCACACCTACAGCGCCGCCGACCCGCAGCGCCCCGACGGCACCCGGCGCGCCCTGCGCATCGGACTCGGCGGCCCCGTCGGCTCCGGCAAGACCGCCACCGTCGCCGCGCTGTGCCGCGCGCTCCGCGACGAGCTGCGCATCGCGGTGGTCACGAACGACATCTACACCCGCGAGGACGCCGAGTTCCTGCTGCGCAACGCCGTGCTGCCGCCCGAGCGCATCACCGCCGTCGAGACCGGCGCCTGCCCGCACACCGCCATCCGCGACGACATATCCGCCAACCTCGAGGCGGTGGAGGACCTGGAGGACACCGTCGGGCCGCTCGACCTGGTGCTGGTCGAGTCCGGCGGCGACAACCTCACCGCCACCTTCTCCAAGGGGCTGGTCGACGCGCAGGTCTTCGTCATCGACGTCGCTGGCGGCGACGACATCCCGCGCAAGGGCGGGCCGGGCGTCACCACCGCGGACCTGCTCGTGGTCAACAAGACCGACCTCGCCCCCTACGTCGGCTCCGACCTGGACCGCATGGCCCGGGACGCCGCGGCGCAGCGCGGCGATCTCCCCGTCGCCTTCACCTCGCTGGTCGCCGAGGACGGGGTGAAGCCGGTCGCGGACTGGGTGCGCGAGCGGCTCGCACGGTGGGCGGCGGGCACGCCATGACCGTCACCGCGCACGCCGCCGCCGAGCCGGGCTCGCGGGGCGGCGGCCTCACCGCCATCGCCCGCCTCGTCGCCGCTCCCGACGGGCGCGGCGGTACCGCGCTGCCCGTCCTGGAGGGGGCGGGCCCCTTCGCGCTCCGGCGCGTCGGTGGGCGCGGCACAGTGGCGTACCAGGCGCACGAGACACACCAGGTGGACGAGGCGCACCACGCCCACCAGGCACCGGGCGCGACCGAGGCGCACGTCGCCCTCGTCGGCGCCATGAGCGCGCCCCTTGGCGGCGACCGCCTGCGGCTGACCGCGGCCGTAGAGGACGCCGCCGCACTGCGGGTGACCAGCACGGCGGCCACCATCGCGCTCCCCGGCCGCGACGGCGCGCCCGCCACGTACGACACGCTGCTGAGCGTCGGTGACGGCGCCCGGCTGCGCTGGCTGCCCGAACCGCTGATCTCCGCCCGCGGCAGCGACCTGACGATGACCACCCGGGTCACGCTCACCCCGACCGCACGTCTGGTGCTGCGCGAGGAACAGGTCCTGGGCCGCGCCGGCGAGCCACCCGGCAGGCTCACCACCCGGCTGACCGTCCACCGTGCCGGACGCCCGCTGCTGGACCAGGAGTTGGCCTACGGGCCCGGCGCGCCCGGCTGGGACAGCGCGGCCGTGCTCGGGGGCCACCGGGCCGTCGGCCAACTGCTCGTCGTCGACCCGGCGTTGGCGGGCCGCACGCCGCGCCCCGTGCTGCTCGGCGAGACCGCGGTGCTGACCCCGCTGGCCGGACCGGCGCTGCTCGTCACGGCCGTCGCGGGCGACGCGCTCCGGCTGCGCCGCTTGCTCGACGACGCTGCCGAGCTCACGGCTTGGTAAAAAAACACGGCTTTGACCTGTACTGATCGGCAAATGAGAAGCGAGGATCCTCTTGACCACCGCCGCCGCGAGCGGCGCACCCAGCAGGGGGAGTTACCTACGTGAGACGTACAGCTATCTTCGGCGCCACCGGTGGCGTCGTGACCGGCGTACTCATAGCCGGGGCGCTGGCCGCGCCCGCGGCCAGCGCCGGCCAGCGCGCGCCCGGCGGCGACGCCGAGGCCCGCGGCGTGAAGCTCGCCGCGGCCCGTGCCGCCAAGGCGGGCATCGACTGGCGGGACTGCCCGGCGGACTGGGGACTGGAGAAGCCGATCCAGTGCGGCTTCGTCAGCGTCCCGCTGGACTACGCCAAGCCCAACGGCCGCAAGATCAAGATCGCCGTCGACCGGATCGGCAACACCGGCACGGCCGAGGAGCGCCAGGGCTCGGTCCTGTACAACCCGGGCGGACCGGGCGGTTCGGGCATGCGCTTCCCCAAGCGCGTCACCACCAAGAACCCGCTGTGGGCCAAGACCGCGAAGGCGTACGACTTCGTCGGCTTCGACCCGCGCGGCGTGGGCCATTCGACCCCGATCTCCTGCGTGGACCCGCAGGAGTTCGTCAAGGGCCCGAAGCTCGACCCGGTGCCGGACAGCGAGGCCGACAAGCGCGTTCAGCGCAAGCTCGCCAAGGACTACGCGGCAGGCTGCAAGAAGCGCAGCGGCTGGATGCTGCCGCACATGACCACGCCGAACACCGCCCGCGACATCGACGTCATCCGTGCCGCGCTCGGTGAGAAGAAGCTCAACTTCATCGGCGTGTCCTACGGCACCTACCTCGGCGGCGTCTACGCCACGCTCTTCCCGACCCACGTGCGCCGGATGATCGTGGACAGCGTCGTCAACCCCGCGCAGGAGAAGATCTGGTACCAGGCCAACCTGGACCAGGACGTGGCCTTCGAGATGCGCTGGAACGACTGGAAGAAGTGGGTGGCCAAGTACGACGCCGCCTACCACATCGGCGACACGCCCGAGAAGGTCCAGAAGCAGTGGGAGACGCTGCGCGCCGCCGCCAAGAAGAAGCCGATCGGCGGCAAGGTGGGGCCGGCCGAGCTGCTCGCCTTCTTCCAGAACGCCCCGTACTACGACTCGGCGTGGACCGAGGTGGCCCAGGCGTGGAGCGCCTACCTCGCCGGTGACGAGAAGCCGCTGATCGAGGCCGCCGCACCGGACATGTCCGACACGAAGGGCAACATCGCCTCGGAGAACGGCAACGCCGTCTACACCGCGGTGGAGTGCGCCGACGCCAAGTGGCCGACCAGCTGGAGCCGCTGGAACCGGGACAACACCCGGCTCCACAAGGACTATCCGTTCCTGACCTGGTCCAACGCCTGGATGAACCTGCCCTGCGCCACCTGGGGAGCCCCGCAGCAGACCCCGCTGGACGTCGGTGCCGACAAGGGCCTGCCGCCGGTGCTCATCGTGCAGGCCGAGCGTGACGCCGCCACCCCGTACGAAGGCGCCGTCGAGCTGCACAAGCGCCTCAAGGGCTCGCGCCTGATCACCGAGAAGGACGCGGGCTCGCACGGCGTCACCACCGAGATCAACCCGTGCATCAATGAGCGGGTGGACGCCTACCTGCTCAAGGGCAAGGTGGACGCCAAGGACGTGACGTGCGGCCCGCACGCCACGCCCAAGCCCGAGGCCAAGAAGTAACCACCGCTCACCGCACCGCGCCGCGCCCCGCTTCGTACCCCGGAGCGGGGCGCGGCACGTCGCCAGCCGAACGTGTCAGCCGAACGCGTCCGCGAAGGCGGCCCTCGTCGGTGAGTCCGTACGGCGGTCCAGCACCGCGAACACCACCCGCTCGAAGCGCCCCGCGAACCGCCCCGCCCCTGTCAGCTCGCCCGCGAACGCCGCCGCCACCTGCGCCGGGTCGTTCTGGAACACCCCGCACCCCGCACCCCCACGCCCCCAGCACCAGGGCCCGGTAGCCGTGCGCGGCCGCGACCTCCAGCACCCGCCCGGCGCGGGACGCCAGCGCCGCCGGGATCCGCGCGACCGCCGCCGGGTCGCGCCGGGCGATGACCCCCGCGTTCGGCGCGGGCGAGGTGAGGAAGCCCACCGTGTACGGAGCGGCCAGCAACTCGCCCCGGTCGTCCCGGAAGACCGGCACGGCGGGGGAGTGGATCACTCTGTCGCTGTAGAACGGGCTGGGGTCCGCGCGGTGCGCGGCGTAGAACTCCGGCACCTGACGCAGACACGCGTACAGCGCCGAGGACCGGCACAGGGCCTCTTCCTGCGCCTGCGCGCCGTTGAGGAACCCGCCGCCGGGATTGCGGGCCGACGCGAAGTTGAGCACACCGACGGGATCTCCCTCGGGTACCAGCCTGCGCGCGGCCGCCAGACTGCTCTCCGCCGTCACCTCGAAGGCGGTGGTACGGGCCGGGGCGCCCGGCTCGTACGCCACCGGACCCGGACCGTACCCCCGGGTCCCCGCCCTCGCCTCGGCGACGGCCTCGGCGATCACGACCTCGCCGCCGCCCGGCGCGGGGTAGCGCCCGGCCGCCACGATCCCCTCGGTCTCCTTCGCGATCTGCCGCAGCCGCGCGCTCATCCCCGTACCCCCGTATCGTCCCTCGTCAGGGAATGTCCCTCTTTCACGGCCCCGAGGCTACGTGCGCGATGATCACCGCGCGACGGAATATCCCTGCCCGGCCAGCCAGGCGTCCTCCGCCGCGTAGTCGAAGAGATCCAGGTGCGGGTCGTACGCCTTCGCCATCTCGGGGAACGCCGCGCGCCAGTCCGGCTCCTCGGCCAGTCGCCGGGCGAGCCCCTCGGCGGTCTCCGGCAGGGACGCGGCGTAGTCGGTAACCGGCCGGTAGCCGAGCTCGCGCTGCGCCGCCGACATGTCGCACACCACCGGCCGCGCGGCGCTCCACGGCGTCTGCCCCACCGGGCCCGTCTCCGGCGCGCCGTCCATCAGCACCAGCTCGCTCTCCGGGGCGCCCAGGGCCGCGTCCACCGCCGCCGAGATCTCCGCCACCGTGGGCGCCTGCGGATCGGCCGCGTTCAGTACTCGCGAACCCGGCCGCCGTGCCGCCAGCCGCACCAGCTCCGCGATGTTGGCGACATGCACCGGATGGAACCTGCTCTCGCCGCCGTGGGCAAGGATCCGCGCCCGGCGGCCGTCCACGACCCGCTTGACGAAGTACAGCTCGCGCGGCGTCCTGCTGTGCGGGCCGTGGATCGCCCCCGCGCGCAGCAGCGTCGCCGGCAACCGGCCGTCCGCCAGCAGCTCCCGCTCCAGTGCCGCCTTGCGGGTGGCGTAGGTCCCCTCACCCGGCTCGACCGTCGGCTGCGACTCGGGGATCGGCACCGGGTACGCGGGGGACCCGTCCGGTTCGTTCTGGGTGTCGAGGCTGCGGCCCTGCCCGTCCTCGTACACCGCGACGCTGGAGATCACGACGGCCGACCCGATCCGGTCCGCCAGTCCGAGCAGCTGCCGCGCCTCGTCGCGCCCGTACGCGACGCAGTCCACCAGGACGTCGCAGCCCTCCCCGAGGGCGCCCGCCAGGGCCGCGTCGTCCGCGCGGTCCAGCCGCACCGCCCGTACCTCCGCGGGCCAGCTCTCGTCGCGGCCACCGCCGCGCGACGCCGCCCGCACCTGGTATCCGTCCGCCGCCAGGGCACGCACGGTCGCCCGTCCGACCTGCCCCGTCGCCCCGATCACGAATGCGCTCTGCTGAGTCATGCTCGGGACGCTACGGGGCGCCGTGCCCCGCGCCCGCGGAGTTCGCCCTGCGCTAATACGCCGTCGGCTTAACAGGCGCGCCCGAACGGCGCTCAGGTCCGGGTCGCCAGCACCCCGAGCGTCAGCAGCCCCAGCACGACCCAGGTGAACCAGAGCCAGCCGCTGCTGCCCAGGGTCACGGTGTACGCGGTCACCGCGACCAGGCTCCCCACGGTGAACCCCGCCATCGCTTTCACGGATCCGGGCATTCCGGGCATCCCCGCAACCTCCTCGACGAGGCCAGGCGGCGCCCCGCCCGGACCACGGTTCAGGAGGCCATCGTCCCCCGTCGAGCCCCGCGCCGCTAGCGGCTGCGTGCCTGCAGTGAGGCGAGGTAGGCGTTGTAGGCCTCCAGCTCGCGGTCGCCGTCGCGGTCCGCGACCCGGTCCTTGCGCCGGGCCTGGCGCTGCTCGGACCGGTACCACTGGTAGACCAGCGCCAGCAGCACCACCACCGACGGGATCTCGCTGAACGCCCACGCGATACCGCCCGCCGCGTTCTGGTCGGACAGCGCGTCGATCCCCAGCGACGCCGGCGGGTTCTTGTACGTGTCGATCATCGGTTCCGACGCCATCATCAGCGAGATCCCGAAGAACGCGTGGAACGGCATGCCCGCGAACAGCTCCAGCATCCGCATCACATAGCCGGGCCGGTGCGGCCCCGGGTCCACGCCCATGATCGGCCAGAAGAAGACCAGGCCCACGGCGAGGAAGTGCACCATCATCGCGATGTGCCCGGCCTTGCTGCCCATGAGCGTGGAGAACAGCGGGGTGAAGTACAGCGCGTACAGGCTCGCGATGAACAGCGGGATCGTGAACGCCGGGTGCGTGACGATCCGCATGTACCGGCTGTGCAGCAGCGCGACCAGCAGCTCCCGCGGCCCCTTGCGGCCCCGCCCCGCCGCCGGCAGCGCGCGCAGCGTCAGCGTCACCGGGGCGCCCAGCAGCAGCAGGATCGGGGACAGCATGCTGATCACCATGTGCTGCACCATGTGCACGCTGAACATGACCATGCCGTAGTCGTTGAGCTTGGTGCACATCACCAGCGCGACCGACAGCACGCCGGTGACGAAGGCGATCGTGCGCGCCACCGGCCAGGCGTCGCCGCGCCGCCGCAGCCGGAGCACGCCCCAGCCGTACAGCGCGATCCCGAGCGAGCAGCTGATCAGGAAGAACGGCTCCCCGCTGAACTCCAGCCCTCGCGACAGCGTGAACGGCGGCAGATCCATCATCATGCCGTGCCCACTGTGCCCGCCGTGTTCCATCGCTTACGCTCCCTCTTTGCACCTAAACCGGCGCCGCTCTCGCGGACCTGGTTGCTCGCCGTCGTGGTTGCGCAATTGATGGTCGCGGTGCAAACCGGTCGTTTCTCACCTGTGGGGCACTACAGTACGCACTCGGACTCGGTGTACCGCTCGGCGGGTACCGTCTTGAGCGTCTCGACCGCCTCGGCCAGCGGCACCAGCGTGATGTCCGTGCCGCGCAGCGCCGTCATCATCCCGAACGCGCCCTGGTGCGCGGCCTCCACCGCGTGCCAGCCGAACCGGGTGGCCAGCACCCGGTCGTACGCCGTCGGGGTGCCGCCGCGCTGCACATGGCCCAGGATGACCGGCCGCGCTTCCTTGCCCAGCCGCCGCTCCAGCTCGACCGACAGCTGCCGGGCCACCCCCGCGAACCGCTCATGGCCGTAGACGTCCTTGCCGCCGGTGTCGAACTCCATGGAGCCGGCCCGCGGCTTCGCGCCCTCCGCCGCGACCACGATCGCGAACTTCTTGCCCGCCGCGAAGCGCTGCCCGACCACCTCGGTCAGCTCGTCGATGTCGAAGGGCCGCTCGGGCACCACGATGGCGTGCGCGCCCGCCGCCATGCCCGAGTGCAGCGCTATCCAGCCGGTGTGCCGCCCCATGACCTCCACGATCAGCACTCGCTGATGGGACTCCGCGGTGGTCTTGAGCCGGTCCAGCGCCTCGGTCGCGACCCCGACGGCCGTGTCGAAACCGAACGTCACATCGGTCGCGGCGATGTCGTTGTCGATGGTCTTCGGTACGCCGACGATCGGCAGCCCGGCGTCCGACAGCAGCCGGGCGGCCTTCAGCGTGCCCTCGCCGCCGATCGGGATGATGGCGTCGAGGCCGAGCTCGGCGACATGGCCCCTGGCGCGCTCGACCCCGTCCCGCAGATGCGCGGGCTGGACCCGCGAGGAGCCCAGGATGGTGCCGCCGAGCGCCAGGATGCCGCCCACCGCGTCGAGGTCGAGCTTGCGGTAGTCGCACTCCAGCAGGCCCTTCCAGCCGTCCTGGAAGCCGATGACCTCGTCGCCGTGATCGACCACGGCGCGGTGCACGACCGACCTGATGACGGCGTTCAGACCGGGGCAGTCGCCGCCGGATGTGAGTACACCAATTCGCATGTGTACGGGTACCTCTGCAACTCAACAAGGCGTGCCCGGACCCCGTCGTCCGGTCGGATCCCGGTCACCCTAAACCAGCCCGTCCAGCGGTCGGGGACGTGCCCGCGTGCTGGACGGGCCGTCGTCTCCCCTTCGGCCGCCGGGCCGTCAGGACGACGACTGCGTGGCCGCGGCGATCCGCTCCGCGCGCAGCGCGTCGTACCACTGGTCGTTGACCGGCGGCAGCGCGTTCACGTCCAGCGCCAGCTTCAGCAGCAGGTCCGCGATGAGCGGGTTGCGGGCCAGCACGGGGCCGTGCATGTACGTGCCGAAGACGGTGTCGTTGTACGCGCCCTCGTAGCCGTCGCCCGTGCCGTTGCCGTTGCCGAACCGCACCCGCGCGAACGGCCGCGCGGTCGGGCCCAGATGGGTGACGCCCTGGTGGTTCTCGAAACCGGTCAGCGGCGGCAGCCCCAGCCGCTCGTCGATGTCGGCCAGCACGTCGCCGACGCACCGGGCGCCCTCGCCGCGGGTGCTGACCACGTCCAGCAGGCCCAGGCCCGGCTCGCGCTGCCCCAGGTCGTTGATGAACTCGTGGCCCAGGATCTGGTAGCCGGCGCACACAGAGAAGACGATGGCGCCGTTGGCCACCGCGCGGTTCAGTCCGCCGTCGCGCCGCAGCCGCTCGGCCGCCAGCCGCTGCGGCCGGTCCTCGCCGCCGCCGATCAGGTAGATGTCACCCGAGGTGGGGATCTGCTGGTCGGAGCGGACGTCGACGCGGGAGACGTCCAGACCGCGCTGGCGGGCGCGGCGCTCCACGACCAGGGCGTTGCCCTGGTCTCCGTACGTGCTCAGCAGGTCGGGGTAGACCCACACCAGCCGCAGGCTGCCGTTCTGGCTCATGCTCGCAATCCTTCTCCGTACTGCGTACGGGCTCGTACCTCGTACGGGGGTCAGTTGCCGACGCGGCGGCGCAGGTCCTGGAACGCCGTGTAGTTGGCGATGGTTTCGATCCGGCCGGGCGGGCACATCGCCACGGCCTCGTCGACGCTCTCGCACACCCGGAAGTCGAGCCCGGCGACCTCCAGCCGGACCGCGAGGTCGAGCTTGCGGTCACCGATGACGCAGATCGGGTGCCCGGCGAGCCGGGTGTAGTCCACGTCCCACAGCCAGGAGGTGTCCGTACCGTCCGCGCCGCGCGCGTTCACCGACAGGATCACGGGCGCGGGCGGCCCGTCGATCAGGGAGAACGTCTCCAGCCAGCCGGCCGGGTTCTTGGCCAGCAGCAGCCGCAGCTCCCGGTTGTTGAAGGTCACCACGTCGTACCGGCCGGCCACCGCCTGCACCTGGTACATCCGCTCCAGCGCCACCTGCGGCGGCACCCCGAAGACCGCGGCGACGGCGGCGGAGGTGGCGGCGTTCGCCTTGTTGGCGCGGCCCGGGAGCTGGAGGTGGATCGGCCACGCCGAGCCCTGCGGGTCCAGGACGTAGTCGCCGTTCAGCGCCCAGCTGGCCTGGGGGCGGCGGAAGCCGCACGCCTGGCAGCCCCAGTCGTCGCCCGGGCGGGACAGCACGCCGCCGCAGGACGGGCAGGACCAGGCGTCGTCCTTCCACTCCTGGCCGGCCGCGACCCAGACCACGTTGGTCGAGGAAGACGCGGCCCACACGATCAGCGGGTCGTCCGCGTTGGCCACCACGACGGCCTTGGTGCCGGCCAGACCCTCGCGCCACTTCTCGGCGAGCATGCGGGTCTCCGCGGCCCGGTCGAGCTGGTCGCGGGAGAGGTTCAGCAGTGCGATGCACTTGGGCTCGGTGTCCCGTGCCACCCCGGCCAGGTACTTCTCGTCGACCTCGATGACGCCGAACCGGGCGTCGGAGCCCCCGGCGAGCGCGGAGGTGATGCCCGCCGGCATGTTGGCGCCGAGCGCGTTGGAGACCACCGGGCCCGCGGCCCGCAGCGCCTCGGCGATCAGCCGGGTGGTGGTGGTCTTGCCGTTGGTCGCCGAGACCAGGGTCACGTCCAGGTGGTGCGCGAGCCGACCCAGCAGATCCGGGTCGAGCCTGAGGGCCACCTTGCCGCCGATCACCGAGCCACTGCCGCGGCCCGCGGCCTTCGATACCGCTGCCGCGGCCTTGCCCGCCGTCACGGCCAGCTTGGCCCGTGGCGACAGCGGCGCCGAATTGCCTGCCATCGTCCTAGATCCTCCTTGCGTCCAGCGCCGCGCCCTCCCCCTGGGCCGCCGGTGGATACGCCCCCTCCGTGCCCATTGGCTTGTCGGGAGGCATCGGTCGTGGATCAGCCTATCGAGATCCGGCCGCCGACCCGAATCCCGCCACCTGTGAACATGCGGGCGGGGGAGGTTCCCCACCCCGCGGCCCGTACCCTGGCGGTCATGCGAAACGGCACGATTCCCGGCAGCACCGGCGTCGTCCACCCGATGCGGCTGCTGGGCGATCCGGTCCTGCGCGCACCGTGTGCGGACGTCACGGACTTCGACGCGACGCTCGCCACACTGGTCGAGGACATGTTCGCCACGATGTACGCGGCGCAGGGCGTGGGCCTGGCCGCGAACCAGATCGGGGTGAACCTGCGGGTCTTCGTCTACGACTGCCCCGACGACGAGGACCGGCGGCACCTGGGCCACATCGTCAACCCGCGGCTGGCCGAGGCCGACGGCGTCACCGTCGCCGGGCCAGAGGGCTGCCTGTCGCTCCCCGGCATCGAGGCGGCCACGCCCCGCTTCGACCGCGCGGTCGTGACGGGCGTCACGGTCACCGGGGAGCCGGTGCGGGTGGTGGGCACCGGGTTCTTCGCGCGCTGCCTGCAGCACGAGTGCGACCACCTCGGCGGCGGGTTGTTCGTCGACCGGCTCTCCGGGCTGCGGCAGCGCCGCGCCCTGCGCGCGGCCCGCCGCGCGCCGTGGGCCCGCCGGTCCGGGGCGTCCGAGGACTGAGGCCCCAAGCTCGGGCCCGGGGGGCGTGGCCGGTAGCCGGGGCGGGCCCGGGGCCGCGTCAGAAGCCCGGCCCGTCCGCCCGGTCGCCCGCCGCGGCCAGCTGGCCCCACAGCAGGTCCGTGAGGTGGCGTACCAAGTCCTCGCGCGGGCAGGGGCGTTCGCGCAGCCACCAGTCGCCGGCCGCGTACATCATGCCGACGATGCCGTGGCCCCAGGCGCGGGCCAGGTCCATCCCGCCCGGTCCGAGGTCGACGCGCTCGGCGATCACCTCGGCCAGCTCCTCGCCCATGCGGCGCAGCAGCGGCGCGGAGTGCCGGCCGACGTCGAACCCCTGCTCCGCCTCGACCTGCTGCTCGGCGTCGGCCGGGTGCATCAGGAACCGGTACACCTGCGGCCGTGCCTCGATCGCCGCCAGGTAGGTGCTCAGGGTGGACTCCACCCGTTCGCGGCGGTCGGCCGGGGCGTCCAGCGCGGCGCGCAGTGAGGCGAGCAGGGCGTCAGTGTGGCGCTCGGCCAGGGCCCGGTACAGCCCGCCCTTGTCGCCGAAGTGGCGGTAGAGGATGGGCTTGGTGATGCCCGCCTCGGCGGCGATGGCGTTCATCGAGGCGCCCGGTCCGTCGCGCAGCACGACCCGGTCCGCCGCCTCCAGCAGTTCTCTGCGGCGCTGCCGCGCGGCCTGGCGCTGGTCGTCGCGCTGGCTGGTCCCGGTGTTCATGAGTGCCTCCCCGCCCCCTGGTGCTTCTGTGCCGCCCGTTTCGCGCCGCCGCACCTGTCCACGGCGCCGCGCGCCTGCGAAACGTAACACTCGCCGCAGGTCGCAGGCTTCTCGGCGGTGGGAGTTGACATTCGATACTCGCCGGTAACAGACTCGTGTTACCGCTAGTAACAAGTGTCTGGGAGGGGCCGTGGCAGAGTTCGCGTTCGAGCTCAACGACGACCAGAAGGCCGTACGTGACTGGATTCACGGCTTCGCCGCGGACGTCATGCGCCCGGCCGCCGCCGAGTGGGACGAGCGCGAGGAGACGCCCTGGCCCATCATCCAGGAAGCGGCCAAGATCGGCCTCTACTCTCTCGACTTCTACGCCCAGCAGTTCTTCGACCCCACCGGGCTCGGCATTCCGATGACGATGGAGGAGCTGTTCTGGGGCGACGCGGGCATCGGCCTGTCCATCGTCGGCACCAGCCTGGCCGCCGTCGCGGTCCTCGCCAACGGCACCGAGGAGCAGATCGGCACCTGGATCCCGCCGATGTACGGGGACGCCGACGACGTGAAGGTCGCGGCGTTCTGCTCCTCCGAGCCGGACGCCGGTTCCGACGTCTCCGCCATGCGCACCAGGGCCGTCTACGACCAGGCCAAGGACGAATGGGTGCTGAACGGCACCAAGACCTGGGCGACCAACGGCGGAATCGCCCACGTCCACGTCGTCGTCGCCACCGTCGATCCGGAACTCGGGGCCCGCGGCCAGGCGTCCTTCGTCGTCCCGCCCAACACGCCCGGACTCTCCCAGGGCCAGAAGTTCAAGAAGCACGGGATTCGCGCCTCGCACACCGCCGAGGTGGTGCTGGAGGACGTCCGCGTCCCCGGCCACTGCCTGCTCGGCGGCAAGGAGAAGCTCGACGAGCGGCTCGCCCGCGCCCGGGAGCGGGCCCGCAGCGGTGGCGGGAGGGTGAAGAACGCCGCGATGGCCACCTTCGAGGCGTCCCGTCCGGCGGTCGGCGCCCAGGCCGTCGGTGTCGCCCGCGCCGCCTACGAGGTGGCCCTGGACTACGCCAAGACCCGCGAGCAGTTCGGCCGTCCGATCATCGACAACCAGGGCGTGGCGTTCCAGCTCGCCGACATGCGAACCCGCATCGACGCCGCACGCCTGCTGGTGTGGCGGGCCTCCTGGATGGCCGCCAACGGCAAGCCCTTCGAATCGGCCGAAGGCTCCATGTCCAAGCTCTTCGCGGGCGAGACCGCGAAGAGCGTCACCGCCCAGGCCGTGCAGATCCTCGGCGGAAACGGATTCACCAGGGAGTACCCGGTGGAGCGCATGCACCGGGACGCCGCCATCTTCACGATCTTCGAGGGCACCAGCGAGATCCAGCGCCTGGTGATCTCCCGCTCGCTTTCCGGAATGCACATCCGCTGACGGGGTAGGGCCTTTGACCAGGCGGGTTCCACGGCTGTGGGGGCCGTGGGACCCGCCTTCCGCCCCGCCCTCACCGTTCCCGGTGCCACAGGTGGTGCATCGCGTACGACCGCCACGGCCGCCACCCCTCGGCGTCCGCCGCGGTCGCGCCGGGCTCCCGCATCGCGCTCCGGATCGCCACATCCCCGGACAGCAGCACATCCGGATCACCCAGCGCCCGCATCCGGACGTAACCGGCCGTCCACGGGCCGACGCCGCGCAGCTCCAGCAGCCGCCGCTCCGCCTCGTCCCGGTCCACGCCCGCGTCCAGACGCACCGTGCCGTCCGCGAGCGCGGTGGCGACGGTGCGCAGCGCGGCACGCCGCGCCCCCGGCATCCCGATGTCCTCCAAGGACGCCTCCGCGAGCACCTCGACGGACGGGAAGAGCCGGGTCGGCCCGCTCCCCGGCGGAGTCGGCCCGCTCGGTCCGTCGCCGTCCGACCGGCTCGGTGCGCCGCCGTCCGGCCCTCCCCCTGGGGGCACCTCCCAGCGGTAGCTGGGGGACTTCGGCCGGGGGGACCCCCATCTCGCTTCGCTCTCCGCGCCGGGCAGCGGTTCGCCGTACGCCGCCACCAGGGCGGCACCCAGCCGCCGCCCCGCGGCCACCGAGACCTGCTGGCCCAGCACCGCCCGTACCGCCAGCTCCCGCGGATCGGCCGCACCCGGTGCCCGCATCCCCGGACGGCGTGCCACCAGCGGGCCCAGCACCGGGTCGCCCCCCAGCCGCTCCGCCACCGCGTACGGATCGGCGTCCAGGTCGAACAGCCGCCGCACCCGCTGCGTCGCGGTCGTCAGATCCCGCAGCTCGCTCAGGTGCAGCCGACACAGCAGCCAGCCGCGGTCCTCCGGCCCCTCGAAGACCTCCGCGATGCCCGTGCCGTGCGGCAGCCGCAGCGTCCGCCGGTACACCCTCCGCCCGGGTTCGCCGGTCACCTCCTCCACCCCGGGCACCGCCCGCCGGCCCAGGTAGCCGAAGACCTCCGCGGCCCCGTACCGGCCCCGGTAGGCCAGCCGCAGCGGCACCCCGCCGATGCCGCCCCCGGTGCGCTCCGCGGCGCGTCCCGCCCCCGGTGGGGCGGCCCGCAGCTGGCTCGGCGTGGCCGCGTAGATCTCCCGGACGGTGTCGTTGAACTGCCGTACGCTCGCGAAACCCGCCGCGAACGCCACGTCGGCGGCCCGCAGCCCGGTCGTCTGGAGCAGCACCCGCGCGGTGTGCGCCCGCTGCGCGCGGGCCAGGGCCACCGGCCCGGCACCCAGCTCCGCGTTCAGCTGCCGCTGCACCTGCCGGGCGCTGTAGCCCAGCCGTGTCGCCAGCCCCGCCACGCCTTCCCGGTCCACCACGCCGTCGCCGATCAGCCGCATCGCGCGCCCGACCACGTCGGCGCGGGCGTTCCACTCCGCCGAGCCGGGCACGGCGTCGGGGCGGCACCGGCGGCAGGCCCGGAAGCCCGAGCCCTGCGCGGCGGCCGCGGTCGGGTAGAAGCGCACGTTCTGCCGCTTGGGGGTGACCGCGGGGCAGCTCGGCCGGCAGTAGATGCCGGTGGTGGAGACGGCGAAGAAGAACTCGCCGTCGAACCGCGCGTCCCGGCTGCACACCGCCTCGTACCTGCTCTCCTCGTCCATCACGCCTCCACTGTGCGGCACGGCGGGCCCCGGTGCTGGCGGAAATCGGACATGGCGCCGCTGCTGATGCGGGCCGCGGTGACCTGGAGGAACATGGGACAGCGGCCGGGCACGAGGCGGCCGGGCACGAGCGGGACACGGAGGCTGCTATGGCCGGAGGGCCGGGGGAAGGCCACCGGGACCCCGGCGGCCTGGACGAGCGCGCGGTGCCGCCGCTGCTCGGCGCCCCCGACTGCGAGTCCCTGCTCGCGGCGGCAATGGACGCCGTCGACCTGGGGCCGGGCACCCGTATCGAGGTGGGCGCGCTCTACCGGCTCGACGACGACGGGCTGATCCGACTGGCCGCCGCGATCGGGGCGCACGAAGACCTGGTGGAGCGCTACCGGGTGGTCTCCGCCGCGGCCGACCTGCCGTTCGCCCAGGTGATCCGCGACCACGAGCCGGTCTACGGCCCGCCCCGGGAGCCGCCCGGAGAGGGCCGGACGGCGCCCGGGCCCGACGAGCGCGCGGGGTCCGCCGGCGAGCCGTCCGCGCCGGCGGGCGCGGCGCACGGCACCGCGCCCGCCGAGTACGCCGTACTGCCCCTCCTCGTGGGCTCCCGCTGCGTCGGGTCACTCGCCCTGACCCTGCCCGGCGGCGTACCGCTGAACGCCGCCCGGCACCGCGCGTTCCTCACCGTGGCGGCCCTGTGCGCCCACCGCTTCGACGAACTGCTCGCCCGTACGCCGAGGGGGCGCGGACCGGGCGGCGGATCCCGCCCCGGCGACCCGATTCGGCTGCGGACCCGCGACCGCGCCACGATGCTGGAAATGGCCATGGCGAACGCCGGCATCGGCTCCTTCGACTGGGACTTCGCCTCCGGCCGCCTCATCTGGGACGAACGGCTGTGCCGGCTGTTCGGTATCGCGCCCGAGGAGTTCGACCAACGGATCGAGACCTTCCGCGCCGCCGTCCTCCCGGAGGACCTCCCGCGCGTCGAGGAGGCGGCGCAGGAGAGCCTCGCCACGGGCAGATACCACGCCCGCTACCGCATCGTGCGCCGCGACGACGAGGCGGTCCGGTGGATCGACGCCGAGAGCCGCGTCCTGTACGACACCGCGGGCACGCCGCGCGGAATGATCGGAGTCGCCCAGGACTGCACCGAAGCGCAGACCCGCGAGGACGAACGGCAGGCGCGCAAGGACTTCGTCCTGAACATCACCCGCGCGTTCACCGCCGCCTCCTCCATCGAGGACGTCGTCGCCACGGTGGCCGACACGGTCCTGCCCGCGCTCGGCGGCCAGCGCATGGTGATCTACGTCAGGGAGGACGACGGGCGGATGCGGCTCATCGGCTCCCACGGCTACGAGCCCGAACACCAGGAGCGGCTGCGGCACATCGCCGACATCGGGATCGAGAGCCCGTTCCTGGCCGGCGTGCGCGGCGGTGAGCCGATGTTCATCGGCAGCCGCGAGGAGTACCGCGAACGCATCCGCGACGAGCGGCTCACCCCGCTGCCGGGGCTCCACGCGTGGGCGATCCTCCCGCTGGCCACGGCCGACGGACTGGTCGGCGGCTGCCTGATCATCTACGACCATCCGCGCACCTTCTCCTCCGACGATCAGTTGGTCGTCGCGGGGGTGGCGGGCATCCTCGCCCAGTCCCTGGCCAGGGCCCGGCTCTTCGACGAACGCCGCGCGCACCTGACCGAGCTGCAGCGCATGATGCTGCCGGCGCGGCTGCCGTCGCCGCCCGGACTCGACGTCCTGGTGCGCTACCGGCCGGGCTCGGACCGGCTGGACGTCGGCGGCGACTGGTACGACGCCCTGCCCATGCCGGACGGCCGGATCACCGTCGTCATCGGCGACGTCCAGGGCCACAGCGTGCGCGCGGCGGCGGTGATGGGACAGCTGCGGATCGCGATGCGGGCCCACGCCGCCGAAGGACACGAGCTGTCGGCCTTGATGGCGCACGGCAACCAGGCGCTGTGCGACATGGACACCGACCTCTTCGCCACCTGCTGCATCGCGGACATCGACCCCGCCGACGGCGCGCTCCGGATCGTCCGCGCCGGACACCCCCACCCCCTGCTGATCGCCCCGGGCGGCGGCGTCGCCCTGCTGGAGAGCCCCGGAGGCCTCCCGCTGGGCTGCTTCGACGACGAGGTCTACCCCGTCACCGAGACGGTCCTCCCCGAGGGCGCCACGCTGCTGCTCTACACCGACGGCCTGGTGGAGCGGCCGGGCAGCGACTACGACGACGGGGTCGCCGAGCTGTCCGCCCGGCTCGCCGAGGGCGCCGCCGTGGCAACGGGCCCGGTCGGTCCGGCCGGCCTCGCGGACCTCGAACGGCTGGCCGACCGGGTCGTCACCCCGGCCGTCTCCGCCTGGAACGACGACGACGTCGCCGTCATGCTGGTCCGCCGCCGCCCCCGCGCCGCACCGGCGGGCTGACACCGGCACCCGCGCTCGTGCGTCAGCCGGTCAGCGCGTCGTGCAGGTCCCAACCCAGCGCTCCGGCGCACCCGCTGACGTTCCCCAGGATGGCGACGTCGGTGTCCAGCCGGGGGTAGTGGTAGAGGCGCGCGCTCACCCCGTCCTCCTCTCCGGTGTGGCCCCAGCGCACCACGGTGCCGTCGTCGTCCAGGAGGAACATCACGCCGTACCCGTACTTCCAGGTGTAGCCGCGCACCTTCTCCGCGCGCTCCAGGACCTGCGGGGTGAGCGCCCGGCGGGTCATGTCCGCGCCCAGGAGCCGGCCCGCGCGCAGGGCGCGGGCGAAGCCGACGAGATCGTCGGCGGTGCAGGTGGCACCGCCGTCGGCCGCCGCCGTGGGGGTGGTGGAGTAGACGTTGCGGCGCCAGCCGGTGCCCCGCCCGTCCGGCGTCTCCTCAGGGGGCAGATGGCCCTCGGCGACGCCCGGCACGACCTCGTCCAGCGCCACGAAGCCGGAATCCGCCATGGCGGCCCTGGCGAAGACCTGGTCGTGGATGGCGTCCGCGTACGCCTTGCCGGTCAGGGACTCCAGCAGCAGACCGAGAAGGATGTATCCCGCACCGTTGTACTGGTGGCGCTCGCCGGGCGCGAACAGCGGCTCCCTGCCGGCGAACAGCGGCAGATAGTCGGCGTTGTCGCGCAGCAGATACAGCGGATGGGCGGCGGTCAGCGCGGCCCAGTCCGCCGCCCAGTCACCGCTCTCCTCGAACCAGTCGGCGATGCCGGCCGTCATCGTCAGCGCATGACCCACCGTCACCTGCGGGGGCAGCCAGGCCCCGCGCTCCCCGAGCAGCGGCGCCAGCCGGTCCGCCAGCCCGACCCGGCCCTGCTCGACCAGCCGCAGGACGGCGACGGCGGTGAACATCTTCGACACGGAGCCCACCCGGAACCGGGTACCGACGGTGTTGGGAACCTGCCAGGCCCGGCTGGCCCAGCCGAACGCGCCGGTGAAGACCGGCTCTCCCGCCCGCGCGACCACCACGGCCCCGGAGAACCCGTGCTCCTCGGCCGACTTCCGGACGCGACGCGCCACCTCGCCTGCGTCGAACCCTGTGGGGCTACCTCCCATGTCCGAAAGGCTGTGGGGGACGGACATCGGCTGCTCCTCGCGAGATCCGGGGCCGCGGCCCACGCCGCGGCGCGCTCCATGATCCACAGGCGCGGCTCCGGCGGCGACCGAATAATCGTGGGGAACGGCACCCCCTGTCCCGTGAGAGGCACGACATGACAGGCACCATCGCCGTCGGCCTGGACGGCACCGACCCCAGCCTCGCCGCCACCGACTGGGCCGCCGCCGAGGCGTCCGCCCGGGGGATGGCGCTGCGGCTGGTGCACGCCTGGTCGTGGCACCCGCTGGACACCCCCACCGAGGCCGACACCCAGGGCCGGCGCGACTGGGCGCGCGAGGTGCTGCGCACGGCGGAGGACCGGGTACGGCACGCCCACCCGGAGCTGCCCGTGTCCGGCGAGGCGCTCTCCGACGAGCCGGTGCCCGCCCTGGTCGCGGCGGCCGCCGACGCCGATCTGCTGGTCCTGGGCTCACGCGGGCACGGCGCGCTGGCCGGCTTCCTGCTCGGGTCGGTCAGCCTCCAGGTGCTGCGCCAGGCCACCCGACCGGTCGTGGTGGTGCGCGGCGGACACGAGCCCGGCCCCGGCGGCCCGGGGGAGGTGATGGCCGGGGTGCGGGAGACCGGCGAGGACGGCGCCCCGGTGCTGGAGTTCGCGTTCGCGGCCGCCGCGGCGCGCGGCGCGACCCTGCGGGCCGTACGCGCCTGGCACCTGCCCAGCCCGTTCGAGCTGGGCACCCGCGGGCTGCGCGCGGCCGACGAGGCCGGCGGCCCGGAGCCGCTCAACCGGCGGCTGCTGGCCGACGCGCTGCGCCCCTGGCGGGCGCGCTACCCCGAGGTGCCGGTCACCGAGCACGTCGAGATCGGCGGCGCGCCGGAGGTCCTGCTGTCGGCCGGCGGCCGGGCCGGTCTGCTGGTCGTCGGACGCCGCGCCTCCGGCCGGAAGGGGATCGGCTCCGTCACCCACGCCGTCCTCCACCACGCGCCGTGCCCGGTGGCCGTGGTGCCGTATCCGTGACAGGTCGCTGCCAGCTCTGACAACCCCCTTGCGATGAATGTCGATTGACGCTTACTTATGACCCGTATGACGGGGGTGGCCGCAGGGGAGAGAGATGCGTCGTGAGTGGGCGGGGGAGTCCGAGCGGGATCAGGCCGTGGAGACGTATGTCCAGGACCAGCTGATCCGACCGTACGCACCCAGGCGACGGTTCTCCGCCTCGGGCGGCCGCCCGTCGGCTGTGACCCGGCTGGATGTCACGTTGCTGCTCGGCGCGCGCGGCAGCGGCAAGACCACCCTCCTGCGGCGGCTGGCCGACTGGGCCCGGCGCGCCCCCGTCGCACGGCTGGACCTGGCCGCGCTCGGGCAGGAGGGCGGCAAGCCGATCGACGCGCTGGCCGCCGCGGTCTTCGAACTCAACGCCCGCAAGAAGGACTTCCCCCGGCTCACCTTCCCCTCGTTCGGCCTCCTGGCCATCGCCGTGGCGACCGAGGTGGGCGGCGGCCGGGACGCCGCCGTCCGGGACATGGCCGACGCGCTGGGCGGCCCGGACAGCCGCCGCACCGAGGTGCTGGGCCGGCTGGCCGACGCCGCGGCCGCCCTCGGTGCCCCGGGCCTGGTCAACGCCGCCTTCCTGCTGCTGCCGGAGTGGCAGCGCGGCTGGGCCCGGCTGCGCACCCGCTGGCGGCTGTCCCGCATCCGGCGCGCCACCCCCGAACTCCCGCCCGGCACCTTCCTGCTGGCCCTCAACCAGCGCTACGGGGCCCAGGAGGAAGAGGAGCGCAAACGGGCCGAGGCCGTGCTGTTCGAGGCGTTCCTGGACGACCTGCGCCGGGCCTACGGGAGCCGTCGCGGCGCCCGCCGCCGCACCACCCGCTGCCTGCTGCTGCTCGACAACGTCGACAGCCCGCTCGGCAGCGACTTCCTGGAGCTCCTGCTGGAGGTGCGGCGCGGTACCGAAGCCCCCGACCCGCTGCTGGTGCTGGCCGCCGCGGGCAGCTACCCGAAGGCGCTGGAGGACCACGCCTGGGGCGGGGCGCCCCGGCACGGCGGCTACCCGGGGCGCTGGGACGGGGCCGAGGAAAGGTTCCGGCCGGAGCGGGTCGCCCGCGGCCTGCGCGTCGGGCAGCTGCGCGACCTGCACCGCCTCGAAGTGGAGCGGCAGGCCAAGGAGATCCTCCAGGAGGCGGGCCGCCGGGTGCCGCCGCCCCACGCCGACAGCGGCATGAAATGGCTGGGCTGGGCGGTCTACGAGCTGACCCGCGGCCAGCCCGCCGCGACCGCCGCCGTACTGGAGGCGCTGCTCGGCTTCGGCGAGCAGGTGGCGTGGGACGAGCGGCTGCGGCGCCTCTTCGAACCGTCCGGAACGCTGGTGGACGAGCTGCTGGAGCGGCTGCTGCCGGTCGACGCGGGCCGGGAGCTGGTCCGGGTCCTCACCCGCGCGGCCGCCGCCGCCGACCTGGCGCAGGCCGGGGCGGCGGGACAGCTGTGGGGCGAGGCGGACGCGGCGGTGCGCAGGGAGTTTGAGTCCTTCGCCACGGACGCGCTGCGCACCATGTACGCCGCCGACGGCGACCCCGCCACCGACGGCGGCGGCCGCGTCCTGCACCCGCTGCTGCGCTTCCTGCTGCTGCGCAAGCTGGCCGCCCAGGACTGCGGCGACGGCGCGAACGGAACCGCTAACGGAACCGCGAACGGAACCTCGAACGGCACCTGGGACGGTACGCACGCTGTGCTGCGGGCGCACGCCGAGGAGACCGGCGAGCCACTGCTCGTCGCCTACCACGCACTCGCCTCCGGTGACCTGGCCGCCGCCGCGGGCTATCTCAACGAGCGCTTCGGGCGCGGCACCCCGCAGGAGTGGTGCGCCGACCTGAGCCGACTGCGCAGGGCACCGGTGCACACGCCCGGCGGCGCCCTCGACGGCCCGCCGTGGGAACGCTATGAGCAGCTCGTCGCGTTCCTCGGCGAAGGCGTCATCGAGAGCCGGCTGCGCACCGTCACCCGGCTGCTGGCCGCCGCCTGGATCAGCCCCGAACCGCCGTCCGCCGCGGCCGCGGACCGCACCGGGGACCCGTACCGCAACCCGCTGGGAGACCTGTACGCCGAGCTGTACGGGGAGATCGCCGCCCGGTTCCGGACCCTGGCCGCGCACACCGACAGCGTCTCGTGGAACCCCGTGCTGCTCGGCAAGGCGGCACAGTACGAAGGGAAGCCGTGGTGATCCGCCCTCCACTCGTACCGCCCGCCCCGCCGTCGCGGTGGCGGCTGTGGGCCGTGCTCGGCGTGGTGCTGGCGGTCGCGGTGACCGCGGGCGCCGTGTGGCTGATCGACGCCCGGCGGGAGTCGGCGCGCACCTGCTCCGAAGGAGTGGTCAAGCGCGGGCCCGGGGACGAGTGCGTCGGAGTCACCGGCGGCCGCTACGTCTTCAGCGAGGCGTTGCGGGAGGTCAGCGAGAAGATCCGGGCAGAGAACCAGAGGGTGGCCGACTCCGGCGAGGACTGGGTGGCCGTCGCCTACACCGAGCCCATGACCCTCCGCGGGGACGCGGCCGCCAGCAACGACCGGGGACCGGACGTCGTCCGGCAGGCCGTCGAGGGCGCGTACCTGGCCCAGATGGAACTCAACCACCAGGGCGGCCACGGCCGCACCCCGCAGATCAAGCTGCTGCTGGCCAACAGCGGGCAGGGCGGCGGGCAGTGGCGTCCGCTGGTGGACCAGCTGATCGGCATGAAGGGCGACGGCGACCACCGGCTGGTCGCGGTCGCCGGCTTCGGGCAGTCCCTGGCCACCACCGAGTCCGCGGTGCGCGCGCTGCGCGGCGCGGGGATCCCCATGGTCGGCTCCACGGTCGCCGCCGACCGCCTGTCCACGCCGCGGCCGACGTTCTTCCGGGTCTCCTCACCCAACCGCGACCAGGCGTCCATCGCCGCCGACTACCTCAAGCAGCGGCAGCGCGACCCCGGCTACCGCATCGACGTCATCAAGGACATCAAGGACGACGACGCGTACAACGAGTCGCTCGACGAGGACTTCGAGCGCGCCGCGGCCGCCCAGAAGCTGCGCCTGGAGACCGCCGACGGCTATCCGTTCGTCTCCGGCAGCTCCTCGGCCGCCACCGCGCTCGCCACCATCGCCGAGACCGTCTGCCGCCCCGAACGCCGCCTGGACGCCCTCTATTTCGCGGGCCGGGGACGGGAACTGAAACTGCTCGTCGAAGCCCTCACCGCCCCCGGCCGCGACTGCCCCATCACCGTGCTGTCCGGCTCCAGCGCCCTGGGCATGTTCTACGACCCGCCGGTCAAGGGCACCGGGGCCGTCGGCGGCGACGTCCTGGACCGCTGGCGGGCCGCCGATGGTGTCAAGGTCCTGTACACCGCCTACGCCCACCCCGACAGCACCCCGAAGATCTACCCCGGCCGCGCCGGCAACCCCTACCCCTCCTTCCGGAAGGCGTACGACCTCGCCTTCGGCGGGGACGGGGAACTGCTCAGCGGCCAGGCCATGATGGGACACGACGCGGTCCTCAGCCTCGGCGAGGCGATCCGCGACGCGGCGGGCCCGCAGGGCAGCGACGCCGTGGACGCCGCCGGGGTACGGAACATGCTGCTCCAGGTCGGCAAACGCGAGACCCTGCGCGGACTGAGCGGCCCCATCGCGTTCGACGAGCACGGCAACCCGCGGGACAAGCCGATGGCGCTGGTGGAACTGCGCCCGGAACCGGAACGCCGCTACACCTACCGGGAGACGGTCCGGCCCTGAACGCCCGAGTCCCGCGCGGCGGGCCGATATTCGATGGGCGCCGCGCCCACGCGCGGCTAACGTCTGCAGGCATGACCGACACCCCGCCACCCCCGCGCCGCACGCGCCTCACCTTCCACGGGCCCCTCTCCGAGGCGCGCGCCGACCGCATCGTGCGGCGGCTCACCCGCACCGGCCCCGCCACCGTCCTCGACATAGGCTGCGGCTGGGGCGAGCTGACGCTCCGTATCCTCGGCACCGAGGCCGGGGCGTCGACGACGGGTGTCGGCATCGACATCGACGCCGACGACCTGGCCCGGGGCAGGAGGAACGCCGAGGCCCGCGGGCTCGCCGACCGGATGGAGTTCGTCCGGGAATCCGCCGTCGGGACCACCCGGGGACCCGCCGACCTCGTCCTGTGCCTCGGCGCCAGCCAGGCCCTCAGCGACGCCGCGCCGCCCCTGCACCTCACCGTCGCCCTCGGCGAACTCCGCCGCCTGGTCGCGCCCGGCGGACGGGTACTGCTCGGCGAGGGCTTCTGGCAGCGCACCCCCACCGAAGCCGAGCTCTCCCGCATGTGGCCGGGCGCCCACGCCGGAGAGCACCCCGACCTCGCGGGCCTCGTCGACGCCGCCGTCGCGGCCGGATTCCGCCCCGAGTGGATCGAGACGGCCGATGAGGACGAGTGGGACGAGTTCGAGTCGGCGTACCAGGCGGACGCGGAGGAGTGGCTGGCGGCCCACAGCGGCCATCCGCTGGCCGCCGAGACCCGTGAACGCCTCGACCGGCACCGGGCGAGCCGGCTCGCCTACCGCGGCGTCCTCGGGCTCGCGTATCTGACGCTGATCCCGGTGGCCTGACCGGAGGCGCGGGCCCAGCCGGAGCCGACGGGATCCGCGATTGCCGCACCGCCTCAGGGGCCGTACCAGACGGTCGTGGTGTTGCAGAACTCGCGGATCCCGTACCCCGACAGCTCCCTGCCGTACCCGGAGCGCTTGACCCCGCCGAACGGCAGCGCGGGATGCGAGGCCGTCATGCCGTTGAAGTAGACCCCGCCCGCCTCCATGTCCCGTACGCACCGCTCCTGCTCGGCCTCGTCGCGGGTCCACACATTGGAGCTGAGGCCGAAGGAGGTGCCGTTGGCCAGGGCGAGCGCCTCGTCCAGGTCGTCCACCCGGTACAGGGCGGCGACCGGCCCGAACGCCTCCTCGCGGTGGATCCGCATCCGCGGGGTGACTCCGGCCAGCACCGTCGGCTCGTAGAACCAGCCCCGCTCCAGCCCCGGGGGACGGCGCCCGCCGCATAGGGTCCGCACCCCGTGCCGCACCGCGTCGTCGACCAGTTCCTCCAGGTCGGCGCGGCCCTTCTCGGTGGAGAGCGGACCGATGTCGGTGGACTCCGCCATCGGGTCGCCGACCGTCAGGGCCGCCATGCCCTCGGTGAAGCGGGCCGCGAACTCGTCGTAGACGTCGCGGTGCGCGATGAAGCGCTTGGCCGCGATGCACGACTGGCCGTTGTTCTGCGTCCGCGCCGTGACCGCCGTCCGCGCCGCCCGCTCGATGTCGGCCGAGGGCAGCACCACGTACGGGTCGCTGCCGCCCAGCTCCAGCACCGTCTTCTTGACCTCGTCGCCGGCGATGGCGGCCACCGACCGGCCCGCCGGCTCGCTGCCGGTGAGGGTGGCGGCCGCGATCCGCGGGTCGCGCAGGATGCCCTCGACGGCCGCCGCGCCGACCAGCAGCGTCTGGAAGCAGCCCGCCGGGTAGCCCGCCCGCAGGAACAGCTCCTCCAGGTACAGCGCGGTCCGCGGCACGTTCGAGGAGTGCTTGAGCAGCCCGACGTTGCCCGCCATGAGCGCCGGCGCGGCGAACCGGATCACCTGCCAGAGCGGGAAGTTCCACGGCATCACGGCCAGCACCGGGCCGAGCGGACGGTGCACGACCCGGGCCGCCGACGCACCCGAGTCCCGGACGTCGGCCTCCGCCGGCCGCTCCTCGGACAGCAGCTCCGCGGCGTGCCCGGCGTACCAGCGCATGGCCTTGACGCACTTGGCGGCCTCGGCCCGGGCGGCGGTCAGCGGCTTGCCCATCTCGGTCGTCACCTTGCGGGCGACGTCCTCCTGGTCCGCTTCCAGCAGTTCGGCGGCGCGGGTCAGGAGGGCGGCGCGCTCGGCGAGGCCGCGGGCGCGGAAGCGGCGGAAGGCGGAGTCGGCGGCGGTCAGCCGCCGCTCGATCTCCTCGGGCGCCAGCTCCTCGAAGGTCTGGAGGGTCTCGCCGGTCGCGGGGTTCACCGTCGCGATGGCCATGGGGCGCTTCTCCCTTTCGTCGACTGGCCCCCCATGGCCCCGGCCCTCACTCCCCGGACGGGTCGGCCGGCGGTACGGCGCGGTGCTCGGGCCTGCCGCGGGTCCGCCGGCGCTCCTTCATCTCGGACTCGTAGATGTGCCGGCGGCCCGCGGTGAGCCGCTCGCGGACCCGCTGCTCCATCTGGCGGAAGGTCCGGTAGTACCCGTCGTCGTACTCCTCCACGATCTGGAAGGTCCACCGCCCCTCCAGGACGTTGCGGCCCACCAGCTCCTGACTCAGGGTGTGGGCCAGTTCGTTCTCCCCGCAGGCGCCGAGCAGGGTCAGCACCTCGTCCAGGGCGAGGTCGGCGTGGCCGGTGAGCTGGTGGAAGGCGTACAGGTGCCCGCGCGCCCGCTCGACCGCCTCCAGCGCTTCCGACAGCTTGCCCGCCGCGGCCACGGCCTCGTCGGTGACCCCGTCGGGACGGCGGTGCCGCGGGGCGGGCAGGTCGTCGGTCGGCTCCCCGGCCATGTCCGGACCACCTCGCTCTCTGTCTGCCCCGCGCTCGGACCTTACGCACCGCATTCCCGCGCTACGGGGTCGGCGCCACCGCCCGTCGCGCCCAGTCACCCGATCGGGCCGCGGCCGACGTCCCGACCAGGTGCAGCCGCGCGGCCGAAGTGCCCGGTCCGGAAGGCCCGGTGAGCGGCAGGGACAGCCCGGTCCGGTGGTGGCGCAGCAGGGCCTCCTCCGTGTAGCGGCTCACGCCGCGGTGCCACACCAGGATCCCGGCCATCCAGTTCTGCAGCTCGGTCACATACCCGTCCATCACCCTTCTGGCCTCCTCGTCCAGGCCGAAGTCGTCGTAGAGCGGGGGCAGTTCGTGCTCGACGACGTGCTGGAACTCGCGCATCCGCCCGGTCATCAGGTCCTGGATGATGGCCACCCCGGTCGGGTAGTCGCAGTCGAAGAAGTTCTGGACGACCAGGACGCCGTTGTGCACCTCGCCCTCGTACTCGATCTCCTTCTGGTACGAGAAGAGATCGTTCATCAGGCACGCGTAGTCGGCCGCGGCGTTCTCCAGGGACCGCATCGGCCCGCTGCGGTAGATCTCCGGTGGCACCTGCTTGCCGTGCCCCAGCCGGGCCAGCGCCATCGTGAGGTCGGAGCCGAACGTCATCCGCCGCATCTCGATGTAGTCCACCGGGTCGGGGACGCGGTTCTGCGCGATGTTGGCGAGCTCCCACAGCCAGCTGTCGATCATGTCCTCGACCGTCTTGCGGAACACCGCCCGGGCCTCGGGCTCCATCGGCTCCGCCGTACGCGCCCACAGGTCGGCAAGGCCGCGCTCCATGGCGCCCACCGGCACCGCCGTGACGGGGCCCTCCAGCGGCATGAGGGCGGCGAGCCGCTCGTTCGCCAGCCTCGCGCCCGCCAGGTCCCGGGTGCGTCCGAAGACGACGGGGTAGTAGTCGTCGGCGTACGTCCCCCAGGTCAGCCAGGCCGAGGTGAGGTCGAGCTCCTCGAGCGTGGCGTCCGGGTGGATGCCCGCGGAGCACAGCGGGAAGTCGAAGTCGACGAGCTTCTCCTCGGTCCAGATGTGCGACCCCGGGATGCCCGGCTCCGGTTCGAGCATGCCCATCCGGTGGGCCCACTGGACCAGGTTGCGGCGCGACGCGTTCAGATGGGGGCTGAGCGTGGTGCTGTAGGGCATGTAGAGGTCGGGCACCAGCGACGGGCCGACCCGCTGGAACGGGACGTGACTGTGGCGGCGCGCCCTGGCCGCGGCGCCCACACCGGCCGTACCGGTGATCCGCTTCAGATCGGCGGCCGAGGTGCCGAGCCCGCCGAGGGCGAAGGGCGACCAGGGGGCCGGGGCGGACCCCTGCGCCGCGCCGTTCATATAGCGGCTGGAGCGCATGTGCCACTCGTGGCCGCCCGACTGCCAGTCCTGGAGCCCCTTGACGTACGCGGCCACCTCCGCGCACGCCCGCGGGTCCAGCCGGTGCTCGACCAGCAGCGGCGGGACCTCGGTGAGCGCGGTGCTCTCGAACTGCTGGAGCCGGGAGGTCAGCAGGTCGTTGACGGAGTCCGCGGCCTCCTGGGTGGTGCAGTCCAGGAACTTCCGCAGCACCAGGACGCCGTTGCTCAGCTCGCCCTCGTCCTCGATCTCCCGCTGGTATGAGAACAGGTCGTTGCGCAGGTGCACCGCGTCGGAGAAGCACTCCTTCAGCACGCGCATCGGGCGGGTGCCGGCGATCGGCGCGGGCACCTCGGCGTGCGCGGCGAACTCGATGAGCCCGGCCGACCACGGCGCCCCGCCGACCTTCCGGCGCATCTCGATGTACTCGACGGGGTTGGCGACGCGGTCGGCGTTGATGTTGGCGAGCTCCCACAGGGACTCGTAGAGGAGGTTCTCGGTGGCTTCCGCGAACCGCGCGCGCCAGTCCATCGACATCTCCGGCACGGTCCGGGCCCACAGGTCGGCGAGCCCGGCCTCCACCGGATTGGTCGGCTCCGGGGTCCCGGCGGACAGGTCCATCGGCATGAAGGCGGGCAGCCGGTCCAGATACGCCTTGCCGCCCGCCCGGTCCTGCGTCCGCTTGAAGACCTCAAGGAAGTGGTCGTCGAAGAAGAACACCCATACGTACCAGTCCGTCACCAGTGACAGGTCCGCCGCCGAGGCGTCCGGATGGGTGTAGCCGCACAGCAGCGCGTAGTCGTGGGCGTCGAGATCCTCCCGGGTCCAGACGCCGGAGCCCTCCAGCATCCCCATGCCCGACGCCCACTGGGCGGAGTGCTCCCTGGCCTGCCTGACGTGCGGGTTCAGCCGCGCGGGATACGGCATGTAGAAGTCGGGAAGTTCGAAGGGCTGGGTCACCTGGCGCGTGCCTTTCCTGAGGTCCGCAGAACGACTGGGAGGTCTTACCCGGACCTCTGGCAGGCCATCCGAGGCCCGAAATAGTCATACGAGTACGCGCGGAGCCGGGTCCGGCTCGGGGCCGGACCCGGGTCCGCGCCCCGGACGCCCCGTCAGCCCAGGCCCGGCACCGTGGAGATCACCAGGTCGATCAGCTTGATGCCGACGAAGGGCAGCACGAGCCCGCCGAGCCCGTAGACCGCCAGGTTCCTGCGGAGCAGATCGTGCGCGGACGCCGGGGTGTAGCGGACGCCGCGCAGCGCGAGCGGGATCAGCGCCACGATGATCAGCGCGTTGAAGATGATCGCCGAGGCGATCGCCGAGGTCGGGCTGTGCAGGCCCATGATGTTGAGCGACTCCAGGCCCGGGTAGGCGGAGGCGAACATCGCGGGGGTGATCGCGAAGTACTTCGCGACGTCGTTGGTGATGGAGAAGGTGGTCAGCGCGCCGCGCGTGATGAGCAGCTGCTTGCCGATCTCCACGATGTCGATCAGCTTGGTCGGGTTGGAGTCCAGGTCCACCATGTTCCCGGCCTCCTTGGCGGCCGAGGTGCCGGTGTTCATGGCCACGCCGACGTCCGCCTGCGCGAGCGCCGGGGCGTCGTTCGTACCGTCCCCCGTCATCGCGACGAGCTTGCCCTCGGCCTGCTCCCGCTTGATCAGGGCCAGCTTCTCCTCGGGCGTGGCCTGAGCGAGGAAGTCGTCCACGCCCGCCTCGTCGGCGATCGCCTTCGCGGTCAGCGGGTTGTCACCGGTGACCATGACCGTACGGATGCCCATCCGGCGCAGCTCGGCGAACCGCTCCCGGATGCCGTCCTTGACCACATCCTTGAGGTGGATGACGCCGAGCACCCGGGGCCCGTCGCCGTCATGCACCGCGACCAGCAGCGGCGTGCCGCCGGAGGCCGCGATGGAGTCGGTGAACATCCGGGCCTGGGGCGGGACCCGACCGCCGTACATCTCCACCCAGCGGATCACCTCGGCCGCCGCGCCCTTGCGGACGTGGCACGCGCCGCCGCCCTCCCAGCGCAGATCGACGCCGCTCATCCGCGTCTTGGCGCTGAACTCCACGTACCGCGCCTGCCGCAACTCGCCCTCGGCCGGCTCCCGCAGCCCGTACTTCTTCTGGGCCAGCATGACGATCGACCGGCCCTCGGGGGTCTCGTCGGCCAGCGAGGCGAGCTGCGCCGCGTCCGCGAGCCGCACCTCGTCCATCCCGGGCAGCGGCACGAAGGCGGACGCCTCGCGGTTGCCGAGGGTGATGGTGCCCGTCTTGTCGAGCAGCAGCGTGTCGACGTCCCCCGCGGCCTCGACCGCCCGGCCCGACATCGCCAGCACGTTGCGCTGCACCAGCCGGTCCATGCCGGCGATGCCGATCGCCGAGATCAGTGCGCCGATCGTGGTGGGGATGAGCGTGACGAGGAGGGCGACGAGCACGGTGGTGGACTGGGCGGCGCCCGCGTACCCGGCCATCGGCTGGATCGTCACCACCACCAGCACGAAGATGATGGTGAGCGCGGCGAGCAGGATGTTCAGCGCCACCTCGTTGGGCGTCTTCTGCCGGGTGGTGCCCTCCACCAGGGCGATCATCCGGTCCAGGAAGCTGTTCCCGGGGCGTGAGGTGACGCGTACGACGATCGCGTCGGACAGCACCGTGGTGCCGCCGGTCACCCCCGACCGGTCGCCGCCCGATTCGCGGATGACGGGCGCGGACTCACCGGTGACGGCCGATTCGTCGACCGCCGCCACCCCCGCGACGACCTCGCCGTCGGCAGGAATCGGCATCCCGGCCTCGACGAGCACGAAGTCGAACATCTGCAGCTTGTCGGCCGCGACCATCGTCAGCTCGGCGCGGTCCACGTCCATGCCCACCCGCCAGTGCCGAAGGCGCTGCGCGACCATGGCCGTACGGGCCCGGCGCAGCGACTCGGCCTGCGCCTTGCCGCGCCCCTCCGCGACGGCCTCGGCGAGGTTCGCGAAGACGACGGTCAGCCACAGCCAGCAACTGATCACCCAGGTGAAGACGGAGGGGTGGAACACCGCGGACAGCGTCGTCAGCCCGGCCCCCGCGGCCACCACGAACAGCACGGGATTGTGTGCCAGCGCCCGCGGGTGCAGCTTCCGCAATGCCTCCGGGAAGGCGGTGACCAGCTGCACCGGCTGGAAGAAGCCGGCCGCGCGGCGGCGGTGGGACCTGCCCTGCGGCCTGCCTTGCCGGGACATCGGATCCGCAGGGGCCGGCGGGCCCGCGGAGTCCGTCGGAGCCTGGTGCGCTGCAGCGGGGAGCATCGGGGAGACCTTCTTGTGGGGTGTCGGCCGGGGACGCGAGAACCCGGTCCGCCGGCGTCCCGGCGGCCGCCCCGGAATCTAGCCCCCCACATGCCCGCATACCCCGTCTGAGCTGCGGAAATTGGCGCCCCTTTGACGAACGGCCGTTCCTGCCGTCAAGCCCGCGTCAGGATTCGCCGGGCCGCCGTCAGAACCCCGTCAACGGCGGTCCGTACGAGCGTCACCAGTGCCGGGCGGGCTTGAGCGCGTCCACGTACTCGGGCAGCCGTGCCCATACCTCGGGCGTGTAGAAGTGGCCGCCGGGCAGCCGGGTCGCATGGCATCCGGCGCCCGCCAGGGAGTGCCACCCCTCCAGCCGCGCGGCTTCCAAGTCGTGGTCGTGCTCCCCGTGGAGCACCTGGAGCGGCACGCTGACCCGCGCGTCCGGCGCGCACCGGTAGCTCTCCAGGGCGCGCAGGTCCGCGCGGAAGGTGTCCGCGGCGATCTCCACCAGCTCGGGCTCGGCCAGCAGCGCCTCCGGCAACTGGCCCACCGAGCACATCCAGTCCACCAACTCCTCGTCGGTGTCGGACAGCATCGGCGTCACAGTGCGCGGGTTGGGCCCCGGGAGCGGGGCGTGCGCGCCCGAGACCACCAGCGCCTGCGGCGGGGCGACGCCCGCCCGCTCCAGCCGCTGCGCGAGGTCGAAGGCGACCCAGGCACCCATGCTGTGCCCCAGCAGGACATAGGGGCGGTGGGCCACGGTGCGGACGGACCTCAGGGCATCGCCGAGCAGTTCGTCCCAGTCCTCCGCGAAGGGGGTGCGGAACCTCGACTCCCGCCCCGGGTAGCAGTGCACCACCAGCTCGACGTCATGGGGCAGGACGTGGGCCCACGGCCGGAACGTCCTGGTGCCGCCCCCGCCGAAGCTCATGCACACCAACGTCCGTCCGGCGTCCGGCCGGGGCAGCGGGCGGAGCAGCGATGTGGGCACCTGAACTCCCGTTGTAAAGAGGGCGAAGAGCAAGTTGTAAAGAGGGTGAAGAGCAAACCGATCGTACTTGCTCCCGCCGGGCGTCGCCGAAGCCGCCGGGATTTCCCCGAGGTTGGGGCATCAGTAGGCGACGGTGAACCTGGCCCGGTGGTGCCGGGGCCGCTCGGCCTCGTCCAGCAGCGCCACGGCCAGATCCTCCATGGAGATCGCGGAGTTGCCCTCGGCGTCGACCAGCAGCTCGTCGCCGCCCAGCCGGTAGCGGCCCGTGCGCTCGCCCGGCTCCAGCAGCATGGGCGGGCTCAGATACGCCCAGTCCACCGCCGTCTCGGCGCGGCACACCTGGTGCTGGTCGGCGCACGCCAGCGCGATGGCCCGCAAGTCGGCCGGGAAGTCCGGACCGTCGACCACGGTGAGGCCGCCGGTGCCCGGCAGGGTCAGGGTGGCGGCGCCGCCGACGACCAGCAACCGGACGCCGGTCCCGGCCAGCCCGGCCAGCAGCGCCTTTGCGGTAGCGGCGAGTTCGCGCTCGCTGCCGGGGACCGGGCGGGTCGCGCTGATCACGACGTCCTGACCGGCGCTCAGCGCGGCCACGTCCTCGGGGATTCCGGCGTCCCCGACGCGGGCGTGGGCGGCGGCGGGCAGTTCGGGGAAGCGGGCAGGGTCGCGGACCACGGCGGTGACCTCGTGGCCGCGCGACAGGGCCTCGGCCACCACGCGGCTTCCCACGGCTCCGGCCGCTCCGAACACGGTGATGCGCATGGTTCTCTCCTTCTTCTGGATGGGGCGGGGTTTTCTGGACGGGAGTTCTTCCGGACGGGAGTTCTTCCGGCCGGGGGTTGTCATGGCCGGGGGTTGTTATGGACGCGTCGAGGCGACGGGGTCACGCCGCGGCGCGACGGGCGTGCGGGGGCCGCGGGTGCGGTGGGACTGCGCCGCGACGAGGGCGGCGAGGACGATGAGCCCGCCCAGCGCCTGGACCGCGGTCAGCTCCTGGCCCAGCGCGAGCCAGCCCAGTGCGGTCGCGACCAGGGGGCTGAGCAGACCGAGGAAGGTGACGTCGGTGGGGGACAGGACGCGGATCCCCCGGAACCACAGGGCGTAGGCGACGGCGGCGCCGATGACCGTCAGGTAGCCGTACCCGGCCAGGTTCGCCGCGCTCAGCGTCGCCGGCGGCGGTCCTTCCACCAGCAGGGCGACCGGGAGCAGCAGCAGCCCGCCGGCGACCAGCTGCCAGCCGGTCGTCGCCAGCAGGGGCGCGGGCGGCGCCCACCGCTTGCTGAGGACGACGCCGGTGGCCATGACGACCGCGCCACCGAGCGCGGCCGCGACACCGAGCCAGTCCAGCCGCGCGTCGGCGCGGAGCACGAGCAGGCTGACCCCGGCCACGCCCGCGGCTCCGGCGAGCACGGTACGCCGGGACAGCCGCTCACCGAGCAACCCGGTGGCGAGCCCGGCCACCAGCAGCGGCTGGATCGCGCCGATCGTGGCCGCGACCCCGCCGGGCAGCCGGTAGGCGGCGACGAACAGCAGGGCGAAGAACGCCCCGATGTTGAGGGCGCCGAGCAGCAGCGATCGCCACCACCAGATCCCCTGCGGCAGGCGCCGGGTGACGGCGACCAGCGCGAGGCCGGCGGGGAGGGCGCGTACCACCCCGGCGAGTAACGGCCGGCCGGGCGGCAGTAGTTCGGTGGTGACGAGGTAGGTGGTCCCCCATATGGCGGGAGCCAGCGCGGTGATGAGCAGGACCCCGATTCGATTGCTTAGCACTAAGCCAATGTATCTCAGCGCTAAGCTATCTGGCGGGGGTGGGCGGGTGATGTATCTCACCGCTAAGAGATTGGGCTAGTCTGGTGTCGTGGCAGACCATGTCGACCGTGTACTGGAGCAGTGGGGCAGGCAGCGCCCCGACCTGGACGTATCGCCGATGGCGGTGATCGGACGGCTGGGGAGGCTCCACCGGCTGGTAGACGCTCAACTCGGCCAGACGTTCGCCAAGCACGGACTGGACCGGGCGTCGTTCGACGTCCTCGCCACCCTGCGCCGCAGCGAACCACCGCACCGCCTGACCCCCGCCGAACTGATGCGGTCGTCCATGGTCACCTCAGGGGCCATCACCCAGCGGCTCGACCGCCTGGAGGCCCGCGGCCTGGTGGCCCGTACCCCCAGCGCGTCCGACGGCCGCAGCGTACAGGTCTCGCTCACGGACGAAGGCCGCGCGCTCATCGACCAGGCGCTGCCCGACCACATCGCCACGGAGAACCGCCTGCTCGCCGGCCTCACGGAGCCCCAGCGCGACCATCTGGTCGACGCGCTCCGCACCCTGCTGGAGTCCCTGGACGACACCAGGCGCTGAGAGGGGCCGACCCGCGCGGATGCGCGGGTCGACCCCTTCGGATGTTGCGTCGATCAGGCCGGCAGCTTGATACGCAAGGGGCCGCAGCCCACGCGGTCGGCCTCCGCGGCCACGTAGCGGGGGAGGAGCGCGCGGATGTCGCCGGGCTGCCTGCCGTCCCTCGCCCGGACGAGGAAGGTGACCGGACCGGTCGGGCACGCGGCCTGGAAGAGTCCCAGGTCGTCCCGGATGACGCCGTGCCCGTCGCTGTCGCCGGCCTTGATCGGCTTGCCGCCGTCGAAGGCGAGGTCGCCGTAGAGCGCGGCCAGCCGGGGATCCTCGACCGTCATCAGCCGCAGCTGGGGATGGTCGAACAGCACATGGCGGTCGCAGGTGCGCACCGGCCCCGCGCCCCTGGTCACCAGGGGCATGTAGTGCGCGTAGTCCTTCCGCCCCCCGGGGAGCCGCAGTCCCTTGATGCCGCAGACGGCGTCCGTCTTCTCGTCCTGGAACCGCGCGGGCGCCGGCATCCGGTCCACGGGGTCGGCGATGGTGCCGTCGCATCCCTCGTCGGCCATGAAGTCGTTGACGAGCTTGACCACGGTCCGGGCGAGCTGATCGCGCTCCTGGGCCCTGACCTCGTTGTCGTAGACGGTCCAGCCCGTCTCCACGTCGATCACGACGGGGCCGTCGTCCTCCTCCGGTCTGCCGAGGCAGCCGTCCGGCACCGCGAGCCAGGCGCGGGTGTCCGAGGCCATGCCCAGCAACCCGCCGCTCATCGGGGTCAGCCGGGCGGACAGGAACTCGTCTGCCCACTGGTCGCCCGCGCCGCCGAACCGGGTGTCGAGCTGATGGACCTGGGCCGTGATCCGGCGGCCGCGGGGGGACTTCAGGACGCACAGCCCCGACGGGCCGTCGTCGCCGATGTGGCCCGTGGTGACGGGCACGTCGGAGGCGTCGATGTCCCGCTTGCCGCCGAACAGCGCCGCCACGTCGTCCTCGCCGAGCGCACCCCAGCAGGCCCGGTTGTCGCCGGTGAACGGGCCCACGTCCGTCTGCCAGGCCACGACCGCGCCGCCGAGCAGCGCCCCGGCCACGGCCGCGGCCAGCGCGGGCCGCAGCCGGCCGCGCGTCAGCCGCCGCCAGTGCCACCAGGGCCTGCGCGGCGTGGGAGCGGCGCCTTCGGTCGCGTCTTCGGCGACGTCTGCGGTGTGCTCGGGAACGTCCTTCTCGGTGTCGGTCATCGTCCCGAACCCCCAGGTGCGACGGGTGCGCAACCGAGGCGTTGCGTCACGGCGTTGGTGAAGGCGACGAAGTACCGCGTCGTCTCGCGGGTGCCCGGGGCGAGCGCCATGAGGGTGACGGGACGCCCCGCGCATTCGGCCCGTACGACCTTGTAGCCGCCGATGTCGGTGAAGACGCCGGTGCCGCGCCAGCCGCGCGCGGGCGGTTCGCGTCCCGGCACGCCGTCGAGGAGCGCGGCGAGCCTCGGCTGGGCGACCATCAGGGCGTCGAAGTACCGATCGCCGTCCCGCCTCAGCCGCACCGAGCACGACTGGAAGTCCCGGGTCACCGCGCCGACCTGGTATTCGAGGCCGTTCGTCCCCTTGCCGAACTCCATGCCCTTGATACGGCACGCGCGCGAGAAATAGTCCTCGTCCTTCTCGGCCAGCGTGAGCACGGGCGAGGTGACGCGCAGCGGCCTCCCGGGGGCGCAACCCGCAGCAGCCATGCCCCGGTTGGCGGCCGAGACCAGCAGCTCGGCCACCGAACGGGCGCCGCCGAGCTCCGCGCCGTCCGACAGGGACACGCCGTCGCTCCAGTCCGTCCCCGACTCGGAGTCGATGGTGACCGCCGTCGGCCGGCCGTCCGGGGTGTCGCACCGCTCGGGCAGCACGAGCAGGCCGCGGTCCTCGTCGACGGCCCCGGGGAGCCCGTCGGGCAGCGGCACGGCGCTGCCGCCGAGGTAGGTGTCCAGCCACTCCACGCGCTCCGCGGCGTCCCGGGGCGCCGGGCCGTACGTCACCGTGACCTCGGCCTTCCTGACGTAGTCACCGGTACTGCTGCTCGTGCCCTCGGAGCGGATCGCGACGGTGCATCGGCCGCGCGGCCGCTTCGGCGTCGGCGCGGTCTCCTCGGACGTACGGCTGCCGCCCCCGTCGCCCAGGAACTCGGGCCCGCTGCCCTCCTCCCAGGCGCCCCAGCAATAGCGGTCCCTGCTCTCGAACGGCCCGGTGCCCGCAGCCCACGTGCCGAGCCCCGCCGCCACCAGCGCCACGGCGGCGGTGACGGCGAGAGCGGTCTTCGGCCGGGCGCGGACGAGCCGCTTCACCCGGCCCGGCCACGCCCGGCCGCCGCCGTCGGCCGGTGAGGTCTCGTCCGTCATCCCCGTCCCCCTGTCCCCGCGTGGCGGTAGATCTGTCCACCGGGCGTGTGATCGTATCGACCGGGTGTGACGGCGGGTCCGCCGCCCCCTTTGCCGTCGGCGTCAGGCCGCGCCGGGTGCCGCCGCGGTTCTCAACGGGCCGGAACCACGTCCCCGTCCAGCGGCACCGTCGGCAGCCGGGTGTTGGTGACCAGGGCCAGTTCATGGGCGCGGTCACGGCCCGGCCGCCACTGCCCGCCGATCAACGGGACCAGGGCGATGTTCGGGGTGGGCCCGCTCGTCCAGTCGAGCGTGCCGGCCATGGTGGCCAGCCGCAGGCGGCCGATGGCGTCGGCGACCGAGCGGCGGTCCGTGGGGTCCTCGGCGGTGGCCAGGGCGTGCGCGGCCACCTCCAGCAGGGCGTGGGCCAGGCCCAGCGGCTGGAGCCACGGCTTGCCGGTGTGCCGCTCGTAGGCCTCCGCGAGCGCGGCGGCCGACGTGCCGTCCAGCGAGGAGCGGTACGGGTGGCGCGGGGACCAGTAGACGAGTGTGGCCACGCCCGCGCCGTCCAGCCCCGCGGCGGCGCCGTGCGGGTAGGCCAGCCACCGTGAGCAGGTGAGCAGCCGGGGCCGCAGCCCGCGCTCCCGGGCCTGCCGGTGGAACAGCGCCAGATCTTGGGCGGTGGACGCGCTGGTGACGATGTCGCACCCGCGGTCGCGGAAGCGGTCGATGTATGCGCCGAAGTCCTCGGCCGGTTCGCGGTAGGCGCCCGGATCGACCATGGTGTGGCCGCGCGCGGCCGCGACGGGTGCGAACCCGTGCTCCCCGTCGCGCAGGAGCCGGCCCTGCAAGCCGTCGTTCCACAGGCAGCCGACCGTCCGCGCGGGGCCGACGCGCTCCCACATCTCCGCGAAGACCTCCGCGATGTCGTCCAGGCCCCAGGCGAAGTGGTACGTCCAGCGAAACGGCCGCCCCGGGTCCGCGCCCCGCCCGTACACATACGCCTGCCAGGGGAACGTGGTGGACACGCAGGGCACCTCCAGCTCCTCGCAGGTGTCGGCCACCGCGGGCAGCACCTGCGTGCCGGCCATGGTCACCACCAGCCGCGCTCCCTCATCCCGCGCCAGCTCCCGCGCCGCCCGCCGCGCCGCCGCCGGATCGGAGCGGCTGTCGCGGCAGGCGATACGGATACGCCGGCGGCGGGCGCCGTCGCCCAGGACCGGCAGCCGCTGCCCGAGCCACCGCACGACGAACGACAGCGGGTCGCCCAGCTCCGCCAGCCGGCCGGTCCGCGGCACCACCGCACCGATGCATAACCCGCCGTCTCCCGCACCCGCGATCTCCGCCATGGTCAATCCCCTTCCGCGCTGGGCCTGGTGCCCTCAGGCCACGTTCACTCCTTCAACGCGGGCGACTTCGCCCCATGTGCCGGGTCGAGCCCCAGATCACTCGAACGGATGAACGATCAGGTCGATAAACCGGTTGCCGACCGCCCGTGTGTCGGGGAAATGTCGCGTGCATGGATGAGATGGCCTTACTTCAACGCTCCGGCGGTCCTGTCACCCGCGGTCGGCTCACCCGGGACCTGACCGCGCTCGGCCTCACCAAGGGCGACATCGTGATGTTCCACACCCGGATGTCGGCGATCGGATACGTGGCGGGCGGCCCCGCGACGATCATCGGTGCCCTCGGCGATGTCGTGGGCGAGCGGGGAACCCTGATGGTGACCTGCGGCTGGAACGACGCTCCGCCCTACGACTTCACCGACTGGCCGGAGGCCTGGCAGGAGGCCCTGCGCAGGGAGCATCCCGCGTACGACCCCGACACCAGCGAGGCGGACCACAACAACGGCCGGCTCCCGGAGGCACTGCGCCGCTGGCCGGGCGCCGTACGCAGCCGGCACCCCGACGCCAGCTTCGCGGCACTCGGCGCGGCGGCGACCGCGCTGATGGCCGACCACCCCTGGGACGACCCGCACGGGTCCGAGAGCCCGCTGGCACGACTGGTCGCCATGGGCGGCCGGGTCCTCCTGCTGGGCGCGCCGCTGGACTCCCTCACGCTCCTGCACCATGCCGAGGCGCTCGCCGAGGCCCCGGGCAAGCGGTTCGTGGAGTACGAGCAGCCCATCACCGTCGACGGGGAGCGGGTCTGGCGGCGCTTCCACGACATCGACTCGGAGGACGACGCCTTCGACTACTCCTCCGTGGTGCCCGAGGGGCAGTGGCCGTTCGAAGCCATCGCCCAGGACATGCTCGCCGCCGGGATCGGCGCCCGCGGCATGGTCGGCGCGGCCGAGAGCCACCTGTTCGACGCCGGCGACGTGGTGGACTTCGGTGTCGCCTGGATCGAGGAGAAACTGGGCGGAGGAGCGTGACCGTCACCAGGTGACGCGCGGCGGGGCGTTCACCATGGAGGCGCCGGCCACCGCACGGCCCGCCACCCCGCGGGGTCGGGCCTGTGCGGGGTGCCGATGTCGATGGAGTCGAACTCCTCAAGGCTCCCCGGAGGCTGGTGCCGGTAGGTGCAGCGGATCGGGTCCTCGTCGTCGAGGCAGACCCACACGCCCGGCCATTCGGGGTGGCGGCAGGTGACGAACCGTCCGCACACCGCGCACGTGACCACGGGGAGCCCGGCGTCGCGCAGGTGCCCGATCGCGGTGTCGTCCGCGTCCGCCGCCCCGTCGAAGCCGTACTTCAGCGCCTCGAAGAGCGGCATGAAGGGTTCGCTGAGAGCGTCCACGTCGTCCCAGGTCATCGAGCCGGACAGCGGCAGGGTGTAGCGGTATCCGAAGCGCGGCAGGGCGCCGGTCGACGCCTCGCTGACGCAGTCGATGCCGTCGTGCCACAAGGCGGCCGGCACCAGATTGGGCATGGCGCCCAGGATCACCGCTCGCGCCGCCTGGGGATCACGGTGGTTGAGCAGTCCGGTGAGGGCGGCTTCCCGCAGATCCATGTCCAGGTACAGGGTGTCCTGGACCACCGGCTCACGGCCGCTGATCAGCACGCGCCGGTGCACGGGGGCGTGCTCGTTGCTGAACGACTCGACGGACTCGCCGGCGGCGACGGCGCAGATGGCGTCGGCGACGGTGGGGAAGCCGGCGAGGAAGGCGGCCCACTCGGGCGGCCGACGCCCGATCGGCGACGGCGGTGCGGTGGCGGTGCCGAGGGCGCTCGTGTCGGCCCCGGTACGCCAGTTGACGCCCCCCGCCGCCCAGAGCGTCTCCAGCAAGAGAGGGACAGCGGTCGAGAAGAGGTGCGACCTCGAACGTGGTAAGGGGCGGCTCACGAAAGGTCCTTTCGTGGCGGGGAAATGTTTGGGATCCGCGATTCGCCCGCGGAGGATCCGACGGATCCGAGCAGCCTTTCCGTGCCCATCCTGGTAGGGGAGGAAGGCGTTCGGAAGGGGTTGACTGGTGCGGATGGGAACGCGATTGATGCCCTTGACTGTATGAACGGGATGATAATTCAACCCGGGCCTCGGGAGGCATTCTTGGCATGTTGTCCTGGCGACGGGACACGTAACCGGTGGTGCGCGCCTGTCTGAATGCTGACGCTTTCTCTCCTCGCGGTCCGCCGGTCGAGTGGAATTGGTGGCATGGAGCGCCAAATTGGCGTAGCCGTGCGCCAAATTGGCGCGGATTCACGTCGGGTGACCCTTCGTCTGACGTTCAACCACTGGGAGATGGTCGCTGTGTGCTCTTCCGAGCAGGACTGGCCGCGGGGCGGTCGCCGGTGCGGATGCTCCCCGCCCGGCGACGCGAAGCGGGTGGTTCCGATATCGGCGGCCAATGCCGTGTACGTCATTCACACCCAGAGGCCCAGGGGGACGCATGGCGTCGCCGCCGACGACCGACGACGAGCCCGCTCAGGTGTGGAGGAATGATGACGGATATACAGAGGGCCGGCCCCGCGCGGCTCGCCGTGCTCGGCGCGGGCGTGATGGGGGTGGGCATCGCGACACTCGCCCAGGGCCACGGCGTCCCGGTGGTGCTGGTCGACATACGGGAGGAGGCCTTGGAGCGGGCCGTCGGCACGATCCCGCGCCAACTGCGGCTGGCCCGGCTGCACGGCAAACTGCCCCGCGAGGCGGCACCCGCCGGGCTGCGCACCACCACCTCGCTCGCGGACGTGGCCGACGCGACCGCGGTCGTCGAGGCCGTCACCGAGCTCCCCGACGCGAAGGCGAAGGTCCTGGCCGAGGTTTCGGCGCTGATCGCGCCCGGCACACCCGTGGTGTCGAACACCTCCGCCATCCCGATCGACGAGTTGGCCGGGCACGCCGCGCGGCCCCAGGACGTCGTCGGCGCCCACTTCATGAATCCGCCCTACCTCATCCGTACGGTCGAGGTCATCCGCGGCCCGCGGACCTCCGACGCCGCGCTGGACGCGGTCCTGAGCCTGCTCGCCGCGCTGGACCGTGAGTCCGTGGTGGTCGGCGACGGACCCGGCTTCGTGATCAACCGGATCCTGCAGCGCGTGATCAACGAGGCGGCCCGCGTGGTGGAGGAGGGCGTGGCCTCGCCCGAGTCGGTCGACGCGCTGTTCAAGGGCTGCCTAGGGCACAGCACCGGGCCGCTGGCCACCGGCGACCTGATCGGCCTGGACAACGTGGTGGACAGCCTGCGCGTCCTGCGCGACCGCACCGGCGACGCCGGCTACGAGCCCTGCGACCTGCTGCTGGCCAAGGTCCGCGCGGGTGACTTCGGCCGCAAGACCGGCCGAGGGTTCTATGCCTACGACTCCCTTCACTCCTGAGACGAACCGCTTCACTCCTGAGACGAACTGCTGCCCCTGAACCCCTGAACCCTGAACCCCTGGAACCCTTGAGAGGTATCCCGTGACCGCTTCCTCCGCCCAGGTGCCGAGTGCCGCCCAGATGGAATCGGAGCTGCTGGCCTTCCTGGAGAACCGGGTGAAGATCGCCGTGGCCCCGGACACCGACCTGTTCGCGTCCGGAGCCGTCAACTCGATGCTCTCCCTTGAACTTGTCGTGCACCTCGAGACGACGTACGACGTCGCCGTGGCCGGGGACGAGCTGAATCTGGACAACTTCCGCACCGTGAAAGCCATGACCGCGCTCGTGACCCGGCTGCGCGCGGCGGACGGATCGGCCCACGCACATGAGTGACGCGCACCATCTGGTCACCCGACTGGCCGCCGGGCGGGCCGAGGAGTGGGACCTGCGCGGCGAGTTGCCGCGCGAGGTCATCCGCGAGCTGGGCGCCAAGGGCCTGTTGTGCGCGCAAGTGCCGCAGGACCTGGGCGGACTGGGCCTGTCCAGCCTGGCCAACGGCGAGCTGACCGCGCACACCGGCACGCTGTGCAGCTCGCTGCGGAGCGTGATGACCTCACAGGGCATCGCCGCCTGGACGCTGAGCCGCTTCGGCTCCCGCGAGCAGCGCGCCGACTTCCTGCCCCGGCTGACATCCGGCGAGAGTGCCGGGGTCGCCTTCAGCGAACCCGAGGCGGGCAGTGACCTGTCCGCCATGCGCACCGAGATCACCCGCGACGGCGACTCGGTCGTCGTACACGGCGCCAAGGTCTGGGTGACCGGCGCCCACTACGCCCAGTGGCTGGTGGTGTTCGGCCGCGTCGGCCGGAAAGCGGGCGATGAGCCGGGAGCGGGCGACGGCCGGACGGGTGGCGACAAGCAGGGAGCGGTCGACGGACGGGGAGTGGGCAGCGGCCAGGGAGGCGCCATCGTCGTCGTACCGACCGACGCGCCCGGTGTACGGATCGACCGCGTGCCCGATCCGCTCGGCTGCCGGGCCGCCGGACACGCGCACGTGACACTCGACCGGGTGCGGCTGCCGGCCCGGCACCTGCTGGGCGGTGCCGGCATGCCGCTGTCGATGCTGGTCGCCTCCGCACTGACCTACGGCCGGATCTCCGTGGCGTGGGGCTGCGTCGGCATCCTGCGGTCCTGCCTGAGCGAGGCCGTACGGCACGCCGGGCGGCGGCGGACCTTCGGCGCGCCGCTCGGCGAGCACCAGCTGGTGCGGCGCCATCTCGCCGAGCTGCACGCCGCCGAGCGCACGTCGACGTACGCCTGCCGGGAGGCGAGCCGCCACTGGGACGAGAACGCCGCGGAGCAGATGCACTCGGCCGTGCTGGCCAAACACGTCTCCGCGACGGCCGCGGCCCGCGGCGCTTCGGCGGCGGCCCAGGTGCTGGCCTCGGCCGGGGCCCGGGACGGGCATGTGGTGGCGCGCGCGTACCGCGACACCAAGCTGATGGAGATCATCGAAGGCAGCAACGAGATCAGCCAGTTGATGCTCGCCGACCAGGCACTGGCGGTCTGGGCATGAGGAGTCACCCCGAACGGCCGCCGGTCACCGGCGGCCTCCGCGCGGGCGACCACGTCCTCCGTGTGGGCGACCACGTCCCGGTCCTGAACACCAGCCCCGTCGCCGCCTGGGCGGCGCCCCTATGGGAGGTCTGATCATGCCGCACACCCCGGGCACGCCGCATATCCCGGGCAGGACAAGCTCTCCGGACAAGGCGGCCGACTCCGCCGCGGCACCCGTCGTCAAGTGCCTGGTGTGGGACCTCGACGGGACGCTGTGGCCGGGCACCTTGCTGGAGGACGGCGAGGCCGAGCTGCCCGAGGAGATCCGCCGCACCGTCGTCGAACTGGACGCGCGCGGCATCCTCCAGTCGGTGGCCAGCCGCAACGACCACGAGCACGCCTGGGGGTGGCTGGAGAAGCTCGGCATCGCCCAGTACTTCGTGCTGCCCAAGATCGGCTGGGGCCGCAAGTCGGACTCGATCCTCGCCCTCGCGGAGGAGCTCCAGTTCGCCGCGAACACCATCGCGTTCATCGACGACCAGCCCGTGGAACGGGCCGAGGTCGCCTACGTACTACCCGAGGTGCGCTGCTACGAGGCGAGCGAGGCCACCACCCTGACGCGGCGGCCCGAGTTCAGCCCCGCCACGGTCACCGTCGACTCCGCCAACCGGCGAGCCATGTACCAGGCCGGGTTCCGGCGGGAGGACGCCCGCACGCAGCACCGGGGCTCCGACGAGGAGTTCCTGAAGTCGCTGGAGATGGAACTGACCATCCAGCACGCCACCGACGAAGAGATCTCCCGGGTCGAGGAACTCACCCTGCGCACCAGCCAGATGAACGCCACCGGTGTGCACTACTCCGACACGCGGCTGCGCGCGCTGCTCGCCGACCCCCGCCACGACGTGCTCGTCACCACCCTGGCCGACCGCTTCGGCCGGCACGGTGCGGTCGGTGTGCTGCTGCTGGAGCGGCTGGAGCGGCGATGGCACCTGAAGCTGCTGGCGACCTCGTGCCGGGTGGTCTCCTTCGGTACGGGATCGACCATCCTGCGCTGGCTCATCGACGCCGCGGCCGCCGCCGGTGTGCACCTGACGGCCGACTTCCGGGCCACCGAACGCAACCGGATCATGGAGGTCACGTACCGCTTCGCCGGCTTCACCGACCTGTCGTGCCAGGACTGCGGAGCCCGGTCCGGCGACGCCACGGCGGCCCGGTGCCTGCACCTGCTGCCGACCCCCCAGGAGCCCTCGCCGACCATGCGGGTCGTCGCCCCCCGGTTGGGCGGCGGCGCCGAGCGCTGAACCGGCGGCGCCACCGTCGAGCCGGCGTATGCCGGTGCCTCAACGCGGCGGCACCGGCGCCCCAACGCGGCGGCACAAGTCGAGCACAGGCACAATCGCAAGCCCGACAGAATGGAGCGGCCTGAGCCATGCGGCACATCGAGTTCGAGCGTCTGCACAACTTCCGGGACATGGGCGGCTATCGGTCCGCCGACGGCCGCACGGTCGTGTGGGGCAGGCTCTACCGGTCCGACTCGCTGGGCAAGTTGCGGGGCGCGGACTGGGACCGCTTCCTGGCCCTGGGCGTGCGTACGGTGGTCGACCTGCGCTATCCGTGGGAGATCGAGGCGAAGGGCCGGGTACCCGAGCCCCAGCGCTTCCGTTACGCCAACTTCAGCATCGAGCACCGCCCCTACGACCAGGCGGAGATCGACCCGGCCCTCGACCCGTGGCGCTTCCTGGCCGACCGGTTCGCCGAGGTGGCCGAGGACGGGACGGAGGAGATCCGCCAGACCATCGAGCTGATCGCGGCCGGCGACGGCCCGGTGGTCTTCCACTGCACCTCCGGCAAGGACCGCACCGGCCTGATCGCGGCCCTGCTGCTGACGCTGCTGGACGTCTCGCGTGACCAGATCCTGGACGACTTCGCCCTCACCGAGCTGGCGACCGAGCGTCTGATCGCCGACTGGCGGGCCGCCAACCCGGACCGCGTACTGAAGTGGCCCGGCTACGGGCGGGCACCCGCCGAGGTCATGCGGCTGGTCCTGGACGACCTGACCGAGCGCCACGGGTCGGTGCGCGGCTACGTCACCGGCCACCTCGGCGTGGCGGACGACGTGATCGCGGCACTGCGAGAGCGCTTTCTCACCGGCCCTGACGGAGAGGTCGCGTGAGGGGCACCCGGCTCAACCCCCGAGCATCCCTGGCGGACGGGCCGCACCGGACGGGGGTCGTCACCACGGGGCGGAGCCGGTGATCGGACGGGGCCGCTGACCGGACGGGGCCGTCACCGGACGGGAAAGAGCAGTCCCCGCTCGGTGGCCGGTCGCGTCCCGAAGACGCGTCGCTCAGCCTCCGTGATGCGGACGTCGTTGATGCTGGCCTCTCGGCGGCACATCAGCCCGTCTCCGGTGAACTCCCACAGCTCGTTCCCGTAGGCGCGCCACCACTGGCCCGCCGCGTCGTGGAACTCGTACTGGAACCGCACCGCGATCCGGTTGCCATGAAACGCCCACAGTTCCTTGCGCAGGGCGTAGTCGAGTTCCCGGGCCCACTTCTCGCGCAGAAAGGCCGTGATCTCGTCCCGTCCGGTGACGAACCGGTCCCGGTTCCGCCAGACGGAGTCCTCGGTGTAGGCGAGGGCGACGTGTTCGGGATCGCGGGTGTTCCACGCGTCCTCGGCGGCCTGGACCTTCTCCAGGGCGGTCTGCTCGTCGAACGGCGGGGATGGAGGCCGTGGCGCCATGGTGGGCTCCTCGTGTCGTGACCTGTTCGGGAGAACGGTCGTTCTCCCGATGTCGGCTACTATAGAGAACGATCGTTCTCGGCGGTAGTGGGAGGTAGTGCGGTGGGAGGTGCCGTGGATCACGACGAGGCCCGCGCGCGACTGCTCGACGCCGCTGAGCGGCTGTTCTATGAACGCGGCATCCAGGCTGTGGGTATGGATGAGCTCCGGTCCGCCGCCGGGGTGTCGCTCAAGCGGCTGTACCAGTGTTTTCCCTCCAAGAACGATCTCGTGGAGGAGTACCTGCGCCGCCGCGACGACCGCTGGCGCACCGCGCTGTCCGACTACGCCACCCGGCATGCGGCCACACCGGAAGGCAGGCTGCTGGCGGTGTTCGACTGGCTGCAGGAGTGGTTCGCCGCCCCTGGCTTCCGGGGCTGTGCCTTCGTCAACTCCTTCGGCGAGCTGGGCGCCGTCGCGGACGGCGTGGCGCGTGCCGCCCGCGACCACAAGCACGCCGTGCGGGAGTACATGGCCGATCTCGCCCGCGACCTGGGAGCCGGCGATCCGTCCGCGCTGGCCGGGCAACTGGTGCTCCTGGTCGACGGTGCGATCACCACCGCCGCGATCAGCGGCGACCCGGCCGCGGCCCGGCATGCGCGCACGGCGGCCGAGACCCTCATCGCGGCGGCGACGGCACCTGTGCCGCCCCGCGCATGAGCACCGGGCGAGGCCGCCTTCGTTTCAGTTCTGGCCGGCCCTCTGAGCTGGAACTCTGACCTCGGGCCCCGAGTTTCGCCCCTGACCGGCGGTCACTGGCCGCTGTGTGCGAGTGGCCCATCCGTCAGGCGTCGAAGCGGCGGCGGGGCGGCCAGGCGCCGGGCGAGGTCGATGAGGTCGGGCAGGCGCAGGACACGATCTCCTGAGCCCGGTAGAGGCACATGCAGTGGCTCCGTCCAGCGAGTGGGGACGGCGTCGTATCCGTGGACGGCTCCGGCGAGGCCACCGGTGACCGCGGCGACGGTGTCAGTGTCCCCACCGAGGTCGATGGCCGCACGTACGGCGTCTTCGTAGGAGGTGGTGGAGCGCAGAGCCCACACGGCGGAGGCCAGGCACGGCCAGACCGCGCCGTTGAACTCCGTGGCCTGGTCCGGATCCCAGTGCGCGGCCAGCACGGTCGCGTACCGCTCGCGGTGGTCGGGACGCACTTGGGCGAGCGTGTCGGGAAGGGCGGCGAGGGGGTCGGCACCGTCCAGCGCCACACGCAGGAGTTCGTGGTAGATCGCGGTGCCTTCCCACGCCGCCGGGTCGCCGTGGGTGAGGGCCGCGATCCGGCGGGCGGCGTCCATGGTCGCCTGCCGCCCCTGGGAGGCGAAGTAGACGGCGGAGGTGGTCGCACGCATGAGGGCGCCGTTCCCGGCGGCGTGAGGATTGACCTGGAAGTGCGCCGCGGCGGCGAGATTCCAGGGTGCGCCGTTGGTCAGGACGTCCTCGGTCTGGAGGCCGATGTCCTTCGGCCCGGCAGCCGCCCACCGCTGGAAGCGGGCGAAGACGTCCGGCAGGTCCAGTCCACCGTGCTCCAGCAGCGATTCGCCGACATGCACGGCCATCTGCGTGTCGTCGGTGGCCTCACCGCGTTCCCAGCCGCCGCCCCCGCACATCTCACCGCTTCGGACGGAACCCGGAAACCGGGCGGAGAACGTTCCCGCGAGGCCGAACTCGAAGGGAGCACCGAGCGCGTCCCCAACGGCCGACCCGACGACCGCGCCGATGGCGCGCTGCGCATTCATCCGGCCAGCGTACCCACACCCCGTTCGCCGACCGCTCCACGTAGCCTTTCGAGCTCGGGCACTCGGCAACCGCCTGGTCATCGGCGTGCTCGGAGGGAGTTCGGCCGCGTCGACGAGGTGGGATGCCACGTGGCCGGCGGACGGACGAGCTGACGAAGATCCCGAGGGGGAGCGATGGGTGGGACCTGGACAGGGGTACGGGAGCGCGTGCTCGCGCTGCGGGACGCGCCGCGGTGGTGGGCGGTGTTCGGCGCCGACTACCCCGGCTACGGCCACGACTTCGAGCTGCTGCCCGTCCTCACCGAGGAGCAGCTGCATGCGGTGGAGCGGCGGCTGGGGGCCGGACTCCCCGAGGAGTACCGCACGTTCCTCCTGGAGGTCGGCGCGGGCGGCGCGGGCCCCGACTACGGGCTGTTCCCGATCAAGCCGCCCGAGCCCGGCGCCCCGCCCGGCACCGGTCACTGCGCGCTGCCCTTCCGCCCCGGGCTCACGGCGGAACTCGACGAGCACGAGTACGCGGAGCCGCGGCACGCCGACCACCCGGACGACGAGGCCTTCGCCGCCGCGTACGCCGCCTGGGACGCCCGCCACGACGAGCTGTACGACGCCCTGACCGAGGGCACCCTCTGCGTCAGCTCCCAGGGCTGCGCGTACTACTCGCTCCTCGTAGTAACGGGCCCTGAACGCGGCACCATGTGGGAGGACGTACGGGCCGCCGGTGAGGGCGTGGCGCCGGTCGAACTGCGTGGCAGGACGGGGCACGTGACCTTCGCGGAGTGGTACCTGAACTGGCTCGACCGCGCGGAGCGCCGCGCCTGGGACGAGACGACCGAACCTCCGCCGCGCCTCCAGTTCGCCACCCGCCAGGAAGACGCTCCATGACCGTCACCGACGATGGTCGGCGGAGGGCACCCTTGCTACTCGACGGCCCGTTCGGCATCGCTCACGCATCAACCTGAGACTCAGCTGTCACAGACGTACGGCAAGATGGCGCCCCGTGATCGATTACCAGCGCCGCCAGTCTCCGAACCAGCCGTACGCTCCACCGCCCTCGTACCCGCATCCGCAGCCGACCCCACGGCCGCCCTCCGTGCCCGAGGGGGTCGGTGACACGCGCCGCATGCTCTTCGCCGGGATCGACGGCGCGATCACGATCGTCGGCGGTATCGCCCTCGCCCCACAGCTCACGGACAAGACCGGCGGCACCTTGGCGCTCTACGGCGTCGCGTGTGTTCTCGGCGTGTCCTTCGTCCACCATGTGCTGGGAACCTTGTTGTTCCGGACGACCGTGGGCAAGTTCCTGCTCGTGACGCGCGTGGTGCGCGAGGCGGACGCGGGCCGGCCCCGCTTCTGGCAGACCGTGGGCCGCTGGCTCCTCGGGCTGACCTGGCTCCCGATGCAGCCGCTGCGGGCGTTGGTCCTCTCGGACGGCGACCCGTACGAGGACGCCTGCGGGCTGCGATACGTACGGAGCAGGGACCTGCGCCGCTGACCGGGCCGGACCTGCGCCGCTGACCGGGCCGCAGCCGGGCCGGTGGACCCCGGCGAGGTGGTCTGTCCCCCCGATCTTTGCCCGTGCACCGGCTTCCGGCATGATCGATAAGGCGCCGTGCTGCCGCGGGGGCCGTTGCGACAAGGAGAGGGGTGGGGACGGGTCATGGATGTTGATGCCGCCGTGTTCGATGTCTTCGGGACGCTGACCGACTGGCGGTCCAGCGTGGCCGACGAGCTGGCCGGCGTCGGGAAACGGGTCGGACTGCGTGCCGACTGGCCCGCCGTCGCCGACGCCTGGCGACGCCGCTACCGACCGGTCCTGGGCAGGGTCTTGGACGGAGAGCTGTCCTGGCGGCCGCTGGACGACCTGCACCGTCTCGCGCTCGACGAGGTGTTGGACGAGGGGTTGACCGAGGTGTCGACCGAACACGGGCGCGACGCCCTCGGCGAGGCCGAGCGGGACGAGCTCGTGCGGGCCTGGCACCGGCTGCGGTCCTGGCCCGACGCCGCGCCCGGCCTGGAGCTGCTGCACAACACCCCGGTGGTCACCGCGACACTGTCCAACGGTGGAGTCGGCCTGCTCGCCCGCCTCGCCAAACAGGCCGGTCTCCGCTTCGACTGCGTCCTGTCGGCCGAGCTGGCCAGGTCCTACAAGCCCGACCCCGAGGTCTACCTGATGGCCGCCAGGTTGCTGGAGGTCGAGCCGCGACGGCTCCTGATGGTGGCTTGTCACCCTGACGACCTCGAAGCGGCGGCCAAGGCCGGGCTCCGTACCGCGTACATCCCGCGCCCGCTGGAGTGGGGCCCGGACGCCGACCCGGTCGATCCGCCCGCCGGGGTCGACCTCGTCGCCGACGATGTCATCGACCTGGCCCGTGCGCTGGGCTCGCACGGCTGACACCTGCCCTTGCGGGGGCCCGGTGCGGGACCTGGGCCCCCAGGCCCCCGGCCAGCGACCGCCGGGTGGTGGTCGAGGCGGCCATCGCGTGGTTCAGCGATCGCTCTGCCGCTGATCCTGACCGGGCCTTGGACGTCGTTCTACGCTCGGCCGGTCCGCGGCCGCTGATGACCGAGTGGGTCCGCCGGTTCTGCCGGAACGGGCCGGCTGATCCGGCCCCCACCTCGGCCGCCCGCTGGCACGCGTGAGGCCCAAGCGGCTGGTCGCGGCGGTGGTGCCATGCCCTCAGCCCTCCGCCGTGTGGTCCCCCTCCAGAGCCGTGCGCCGGCGGCCGGGCAGGCGTGTCACCACGGCGAAGGCCCCCAGAGCCACCAGGCTTCCCACCCCGAAGCCGATGCAGTCGGCCCAAGCAGGGGCGATGCCCCCATACGATCCGGCACCCGCGCCCTTTGCCGCCGCCCATCCGGCGACTGACCCGGTCGCGAAGGCCGGCCAGCGATGGCGCACGCCCTTGATCACGTCGTCGAGCATCCCGAAGACGACCCCGACCACGACGATCTGCGACGACACCGCCTCCCAGCCGAGGGAGGTCGCGCCGGCCATGAGCACCAGGCCGCCGAGCCAGACCCTGGACAGCGGAACGACCGGGGCGGCGCACCGCACGCCACCCGGCGGCCACCAGAAGAACCGCCGAACATGCTCGGCGAAGCTGGGGTTCCCGACGTCGCCTCTCACGTCTGCCCCCTCCGAACCGAGCGCAGCCTCCAGCGTCGCTCACCTTCAGACTCCAGCCTCTGCTCAACGGTTGTAAGGCGCTTCCTCAAAGGGCGGCCTTCTCCCATCCCGGTCTCCCATCCCCGTCCTCGGACTGGTCGACCTCAGACGGGCCACGGGAACCCGAGGGCCTCGGCGTGCTCGCGGCTGCCGCCCCTGACCTCCGCGTAGGCCTTCGGGTCCGCTGCGGCGAGTCGCCGCAGCGCGGCGGCGGCCCGCTCCTCGGGAGGCGTGCCGTCCTCCGGGACGCTCCAGACGAACTGCAGCCAAGGCCCCTCCCTGTTCCGGCGTCCGGCGGCGAGCCCCGGCCAGAACGTGAAGGACAGCACGGCCGTGTCCGGGTCGGTGAAGTCGGTGCCGACCCAGCCCGGTTGAGCGTCCCACCGGGTGAGGAGGTCGGGCCGGTTCCGCAGTCCCGCGGCGATCAGACGCGCGGTGCTCCGGGCCGGCCACGCCCATGAGTGGTCGTTCTCGGCACGCGTGATCTCGGCGTCGTACTCGGCCGCGTCGAAGCGGTACTCGGGAAGTTCGGGCGGCGGCTGCTGAGAAGGCGGCGTGGCCGGGCGGCGCCAGTCGCGCCATACGACGTGTTCCCCGTCGCGGCAGATGGTGACATAGAGCGCTCCGCAGCAGCCCTCGGTGCAATAGGCCTCGGCGAGCCGCACCTCCCGGGGTGCGGTCGATGCCCGCAGGCGGCCGCTGTCGAGCAGGTACTCCGGGGAGCCGGCCGGGCCTCGGCCGAAGGCCTCGGGGACCAGGGGGCGGCCGTCGATCAGAAGCCGGGTCTCGACGATGTCCGGGTCCGCCGGATCGCGCACGGTGACCTCGACGCGGAGTCGGGCGGGCGTCGCCCGGCGGGCGAAGGGCTGCCGCGCTGTGCGGCGTATCCAGTGGGCCCGGCGGCGTTCGGCGGGATCGGCGGGCTCGCCGGCCGCCATGGCGGCCCAGGCCGGCGCCGTCAGTACGGACTCCAGGGCGTCCAGCAGCGCCTCGCGCTGTCCGGGCCGCCAGCCGAGGAGCACACTGGGGCCGCTGTACAGGTCGAGGGCGAGGGAGAGCAGCGTCGCGCAGTGGTCGAGGGTCGGGGGCAGCCGGGAGGCTCGGGCGATGAGCGCCTCGTACGCGGCGACGGCCTGCCGGTACGCCAGGATCTCGGCGTGGTAGTCACGCGGACTGGCCATCCTGCACAGCAGACGCCCCGCCTGGGCCAGGACGCCGATGTCGACGGGATCCGCGCGGAGGACGTCCGCGAGCCGGACGGCCTCGGCGATCCTGCGGGCGGTCGAGGGCCCCACGGCACGGGGTTCGAGGGGAACCGCCAGCAGCCAGCTGCGAGCGGCTTGGTCATCGCGTGCGGCGAGGGCGTCGACCAGGTGCCGCAGTCCCCGGCCCCCGACGCGATCGCCCAGCCACACCAGGGCCGCGGTCGGGCAGTCGAGGGCGGTGAGCGCTTGCACGGCCGGGGCGGCGAAGCCGCGCAGGAGACCGAGGAGTTTGAGGTACGGCACATCCTCCGGCTCGCCGACGCGGGCCAGGAGGCCGATACCCATGCTCACGGCCGCCGTGCTGGTCCCCGTACGCGTCAGGCAGCGGCCGAGAGCACGGGCTGTCGCCTCGTCCTCCACGGGCAACTCGGCTGCGACGGCCCGGATATGACGGTCTCGTACGCCCAGTTCCTGGAGACGGCGGTGGACTTCTTCGGCAGCCCGGGCCGTGTCCGGGTCGGCCATCAGCGGGACGAGGGCCTCTCTCACGGCCGCTTCCGCCTCGGCCCAGCCGAGGCCGCCGCGCCGGGGAGGCAGGTCCAACGGGGGACAGCCGCCCTCGGGCAGGCGGCCGTTCGGGTCCGCGCGATGGAGGCGCAGAGCGTGTTCGTAAAGGGATCGCAGGGGGATGAGCGCGCCGCGCTCTTCCGGGGCGCTCACCAGGTGGGGTGGGGCTCGATTCCGTAGTTCATACGGGGATCCTGTCAGGCCCGTCCGGCCGGGCGCCAGAGGTTTTCGGAGGCCGGGGGAGACCCGCGAGCGTCGTGGTCGACGCGCCCTTCACGCGGGCGGCGATGTCCGCTTCTCGCGTCCAGAACAACGGGCTACCTGACGGGCTACTTGATCGAATGGGCACGCCCTCGGGTGAGGAAGGCCGCGACGGTCTGCGTGAAGCGAACCCGGTCGTCAAGCCATGGGTAGTGGCCGGCGCCCGGCTGGATGGTCAGTTCGGCATGGGGGAACAACGCCGCGATGCCAGCGGCGACACGGGGGCGCGGGCCGCTGTCCAGTTCACCGGCGAGTACCAGCACCGGCGCGTCCAAGCTCGCCATGGCGGCGCGGGTCGCGGCGGGGTCGAAGGCGCCGGAGGAAGCGTAGATGCCCGCTGCCGGCTCATTGGTCTGTTCGGCCTCGGCTGCGGCATGCGCCTGGGCGGCGGCGTCCCAACGGCCGTAGAGGAAGGGGGCGGCAGCGTCGAAATCGGCGTCGGTGGGGTCTCCGAACCAGACGGCTTCATAGGCTTCATGGGCTGCCTCGAACCACGACTCGGCCGTGCGCAACGCGGTTATCTCCCGGCGGTGCTCCTCGGTGAAGTCGACACCGAGGGCGCGAGCGCGGGCTGTGATCAGGCTGAGGCTACGGATGCGCTGTGGGTATCGGGCCGCGTAGAGGATGGCGAGATCGCCGGTGCCGCGTAGGTCGAGCATGACCAGCTGGCAATGCGGACTTGTGCTGCGCCCTGCCTGCCGAGATGATCATCGGTCGTGCATCTCGATGAACTCACCCCTTGTGAAAGGCAGGTGTGGAACTCCTTCCCCAAGGGCCGCACCGTCGACGTCCGGAGCGGATCGCCGGAACCGGTCATCCGGGCCGGGGTCCTGGCGGCGTTGCTGCTCGGTGCCGTGGACGCCGCCCCGGGCGACCGCCCCGCGCTTCGCGTGACCGGCGCACTGATCACGGACATCCTGGACCTTCGCTTCGCGGAGATCCCCGTACCGGTCGTCCTGACCGACTGCCGTTTTGACCAGACCCCCCTCTTGCAGGGCGCCTCCACGCGCGAGCTGCTGCTCACCGGATGCGGCGCGCCGGGCCTCGCCGCCGACGGGGCCCAGATCGACGGCCGGTTCGTCCTGTCCGGCTGCCGCCTCACCGGCCCACTGGTGCTCAACCGGGCCCGGATCCAGGGCGACGTGAACCTGTGCGACACCGCGATCACAGCACCCGGCGCCACGGCCGTCTCCGCTGTCGGCGCCGACGTGGGCGGCGATGTGCTGTGCACGAACCTGGTCGTCGAGGGCACGTTCCGACTCTCCGGCGCGTCCATCGCCGGAGAGTTCGATCTGGAAGGCGCCACTTTGACCAACCCAGGAGGCCACGCCCTCGACGCCTACCGCGTCCAGTGCAACGGGGACTTCACCTTCCACCCCGGCTTCCGCGCCGAGGGCCGCGTCATCCTGTCCGGTGCCTCGACCTCGTCGGCGATCGGCTTCTGCGGTGCCCGGCTGAGCAATCCCGGGAGCATCGCTCTGGAGGCGGTCGACGTCGGCGTCGCCCGGAACTTCGACCTCGGCAGGGGCCTCACCGTCGACGGAGGCATCCAGCTCGACGGCAGCCGTATCGGTACGGTCCTCAGCTTCCGCGACGCCGAGTTGGCCCACTCCGGCGGAACCGCCCTGTCCCTGAACCTGACCCAGGCCCGGGAGACCGACCTGCGGACCACCACGCCGGTCGACGGCGCAGCCGATCTGCGCGGTGCCCAGCTCGGCATCCTCCACGACAGCCCGGAAACCTGGCCCGCCGACCTCCGGCTGTCCGAGACGACGTACGACTCCCTGTCCGCCCCCCTCGCGGCCACCGAGCGGCTCGAATGGCTCCGCCGCGGCACCGGCGGCTACCTGCCGCAGCCGTATGAACAACTCGTCGCGGCCTACCGGCGTCTGGGACACGAGGACGAAGCACGCACCGTGCTGCTCGCCAAGCAGCGTCACCGCCGCACCACGCTCCCCCTGCCCGCCCGGTTGTGGGGGCACGTCCAGGACGCGAGCGTCGGCTATGGCTATCGGCCGCTGCGCGCGGGCCTGTGGCTCATGGCCCTGCTCGCCGTCGGCGCGCTGTTCTTCAGCCTGCGTGCCCCCGCGCCACTCGAGGCGGGAAAGGCACCGGCGTTCAACGCGTTCTTCTACACGCTGGACCTGCTGGTGCCGGTCATCACCTTCGGCCAGGAACCCGCATTCGCACCACGCGGCGCCGGGCAATGGCTCGCCTACGGACTCGTCGCGGCCGGATGGATCCTGGCCACCACGGTGACGGCTGGAATCTCCCGGGCCCTCAGCCGGCAGTGACCAGACGGGGGCTGGAACCGAATTCCGCCTCGGCGGGAGGACCGAATCGGCAGCGCGCTTCGGGGTGAGAATCCCGCGGTGCTCCGGCGGCTGAACGCGGGATTCGCGGTGATCGGGGACGTCCAGTTCCTCCCCGGATACTCTGTACTCCTGACGGATGACCCTTCGGTGCAACGGCTGTCGGACCTTCCGAAGAGCAAACGGCTGGACTTTCTGTCCGACATGGACCGGTTGGGCGAGGCCGTCGAACGCGCCTGTCGGCGGCTCGACCCGGCATTCCGGCGGGTGAACCTGGAAATCCTGGGCAACACCGACGGGTTCCTGCACGCGCACGTGTGGCCGCGGTTCGCGTGGGAGCCCGCCGATCTCGTAGGTCTGCCGGTGTGGCTGTATCCGCGAGAGAGGTGGAACGACGAGCGGTGTGCGCTCGGTCCGCGGCATGACGCCGTGCGGGAGGCGATCGGCGCGGAGCTGGACCGGCTGTCGGAGTGAGGGTACGGGCGTCGGCCGTGCCGATCAGGCGGTCATGGCCGTGCCCACCCCGGCAGCGGCCGCCAGGCGGCTGAACTGGGCCCGGTAGGCACTCGGGGTGAGCCCCGTGCGGCGCGCCAGATGGCCGCGGAGGGAATCCGCCGTGCCGAGGCCGCAGGCTCGGGCCACCTGGTCCATCGGCAGCGTCGTGGTCTCCAGCAGTTCCTTCGCCCTCTCGATGCGCTGATGCAGAAGCCACTGCAAAGGGCTCACGCCGCTCTCGGCGTGGAAGCGGCGGGTGAGCGTGCGTACGCTGACGCCCGCGTGCCGGGCCAGGTCCGTGAGCGTGAGCGGCTCGTCGAGGTGCCGCATCGCCCAGCCGCGGGTGTCAGCGCAGGCGTTGCCGCGCTCGGGCGGGAGCGGGGTCTGGGTGAACTGGGTCTGGCCGCCGGGCCGCACAGGCGCGACCAGGGCGGCGCGAGCCACCCGGTTGGCGACGGCGGCGCCGTAGTCGGTACGGATGATGTGCAGGCACAGATCGATCCCGGCGGCGTACCCGGACGAGGTCATGATCGACTCGTCATGGACGTAGAGGACGTCGCCCTTGAGGTCGAGCGCGGGGTAGCGGGTGCGCAGCTCCTCGGCGAGCTCCCAGTACGTGGTGGCGCTGCGCCCCGCCAGTAGCCCCGCCTCCGCGAGGACGAACGCACCGCTGCAGATCGACGTGATCCGCCTGCCCGCGGCGGCGGCCTCGCGGACGGCGGCGACGGTCAGCGGATCGGGTTCGTAGCGGTGCCCGGTGCCCGCGACCAGGACGGTGTCGGCGTCGTGCACGGCGTCCAGGCCGCGGTCCACCTCCAGCGAGAGGCCTCCGGTGGTGGCGATCCGGCCGGGCACCGGCGTGCAGACGATCACCTCATAGCCGGGATGCCCGTCCACCTCGGCCTTCCCGAAGAGCATCTCGGGGATGGCGAGGTTGAACATCGACACCGGGGACGGGGCGATCACGGCGACGCGGTGCGCTCGGTGCGGCTGGGGCTGCGGCATGGCCAGAACCTCCGGATGTATGGCATTCAGGCCACTACTGTACGCCGCCGGAGATCGCCAGAGTGAGGGCATGGCTACGGACACCACCACCGAGACCCCTCAACTACCGGCAGAACAAGGCGAGTTGGCCACCAGGTCGGATACGTCCGGTGCGCATCGGCCCGGATCGCATGAGCCCGGATCGCGTCGGCTCGGATCACATGGGCCCGGCGCGCGCCGGCCGTCACCCGGCCTCACCCTGGCCGCCGCCCTGCTGGGCTTCACACTGACCTGCCTCGACGCGTCCGTGGTGAACGTGGCGCTGCCCTCGATGGAGTCCTCGCTGGGCGGCGGGACGTCGGGGCTGCAGTGGGTGGTGGACGCCTACACCCTCGCGTTCGCCGCGCTGATGCTGTCCACCGGTGCCTTGTCCGACCGGGCGGGTGCCACCCGGACGTACGCGCTCGGGATCACGGTGTTCGCCCTCGCCTCCGCGGCCTGCGGCCTCGCCCCGAACCTGCCGTTCCTGATCGGGGCCCGGGTGGTGCAGGGTGTCGCGGCCGCCGTGATGCTGCCGGCCTCGCTCGCCCTCGTACGCCAGGCGTACCCGGACGACGCCGCCAAGCGGGCGCGCGCCGTGGCGCTGTGGACGGCCGGAGGCTCGGCGGCCGTCGCGGTCGGCCCGGTCGCGGGCGGGATCCTGACCACCGCGTGGGACTGGCGTGGGATCTTCTTCGTCAACCTGCCGCTGGCGGCACTGGCCCTCGCCCTGCTGGTCCGCGCACCCCGGTCGGAGCGCCGGCCCGCACCCCTGGACCTGCCGGGGCAGCTGACCGCCGTCGTCGCCCTGGCGGCACTGGCCTTCGCGGTGATCGAGGGCGGTACGACGGGCCTGATCGCGCTGGCCGTCGCGGTGGCGGCGGGTGCCGCGTTCGTGTGGGCGGAGGCGCGCCAGCCGCATCCGGTCGTCCCCCTGGGGCTGTTCCGCGACCGCACCGTGGCGATCACGGTCGCGGCGGGCGCGGCCGTCAGCGTGGCCTTCTACAGCATGATCTTCGTCTTCAGTCTCTTCTTCCAGCAGGTGCAGGGGCGTTCGGCCCTGTCGGCAGGGCTGATGTTCCTCCCCATGACCGGCGTGATCGCGGTGACGAACGTCTTCGCGGGCAAACTGGCCGCCCGCTTCGGGCCGCGCCTGCCCATGCTCGTGGGCCAGCCGCTGGCGGCGGCGGGACTCCTGCTCCTCTTGCAGGTCGACGCGAATACCCCCGCGCTCCTTCTGGCCTTCCTTCTGGTCCCCCTGTCGCTGGGCTGCGCGCTGACGGTGCCGCCGCTGACGACCGCCATGCTGGACGCCGTGCCCGCCGAGCGGGCCGGGCTCGCGGCGGGCGTGCTGAACGCCGCTCGCCAGGTGGCCGGCGGCCTGGGCATCGCCACCTTCGGAGCGCTGGTCGCGGACGGGTTCGCGGCGGGGATGCGGGTGAGCCTGCTGATCAGTGCGGGGCTGCTGGCGGTGACGGCCGCGGCCACGGTGTGGATGCGGACGGGCGCGGGACGGGCGTGAAGTGGGGCGTGAAGTGCGGGAAGTGGGGACGGCGGGCACCCGTCAGGAAGCGGGGGACGGCGGGTGCCCGTTGGGAGCGGGGGACGGCTGTGCCCGTCCGTCCCCCGCTCGGGCTCCGCTACCGGCGCGCGGTCAGCACGGATCCGGGACCCACCCACTGGGAGCCGGTGGTCGGGTAATGGCCGGTGACGTCAATGGTCCGGCCCGAGGCCGAGACGTCTATCGCGTCGAGCGGCTTGGCACCGTCGGACGGCAGGTTCATCGACACCCACGTTCCGCCGGTGCGGCGGAGCACCGCGCTGCGGGTGTCATCCGTCCCCTTAACCACGACGACGGGGTCACCCTGGCTGACCGTGACCGATCCGAGTTCCCCGGTCCCCTTCGGCAGCGGGACGTTGGTCCACTTCTTGCCGTCGTACTTCAGCACCAGCCCCTCCGGGGAGCCGTCGGGCTTCTTGGATCCCCCCACGGCCCAGACCTGTCCGTCCGGCCCGGCGGCGACCGCGTTCAGGCCCGCGCGCGCGGCACCGAGGCCGGGAGCGGCGACCTTGCTCCAGCGGGTGCCGTCGTAGTGCAGCAGCAGCGGCTTCGCGGCGCTCTCGTTGTACGTGCTGCCCACGGCCCACACGTCATCGGCGGCGAGTGCTGCGACGCTCTCCAAGCTCCAGCCGCCCTCTCCTTCACCGAAGTCCGGGAGCTTCTGCGCCTTCCAGCGGGTGCCGTCCCAGTGCTGGAGCATCCCCACGTAACGAGAGTCGTCCTCGGTGACGGGGACCTGCGCCCAGCCCGCTCCCCAGGCGTCGTTGGGGGCGCGGGTGTCGACGGAGAGGAATCCGGCCTCCATGGTCCCGCGGGGCACCGGAGCGATCGCGGACTTCCAGGCCGTGCCGTTCCAGCGCTGCGTCACCACACCGCCGGCCTGCTCGGCGTAGTCACCGCCCAGGATGGCGTTACGCGGCGAAGACGCGTCGACGTCATTGAACCGGACGTCGTAGGACTGGGGCACGGGCGCGGTCCGCACCTGCTTCCACCCGGGGCCGTTCCGCTCGTCGCGCTCCCACAGGGTCGGCGCGAAGTCGAAGCTGTCCCCGCTGGGGATGAACCGCATGCCGGCCACCCACGTGGTGTGCGCGTCGGGCCGGGTCGAGCTGATGAGTGTGGCGTTGCCCGGCGTCACCTTCGACTCGCTCCAGCCGGAGGCGCGCTGCGAGGTCCCGGACGGCGAGGTTCCCGACGAGGTCGAGGGGGCGGCGAACGCCGACGTCGTGCCCGCGGCCACCAGGATCGCGGCGCTCACCGCGATCGCGCCGCGGACGCCGCGGCTGCTGTGCAACATCTTCACGTTACGGCCTTTCACTGGACGTCAGATACGGCTCCCGGACTGCGCTTCCGAGAAATGCCTCATCCTCAACTGTCCGCTGGAAGAGACCGGTTCCCGCTCGGGTCGGGGCGGGCGGCACGGCCGGACCGGCTCTCACGGCGAGGCGAGTGGTTCAGCCTGGTAGGCCCGGTGAAGCAACTCCAGGAAGGCGGGCGCCTCGGGCAGGGCAACCGAGCCGATCCGGTGTACGGCCACACCCGGCGTCCATGAGTTCATGACGGCACCACCGGCCAGCGCGGGCAGGTCGGCCAGCGTGACCTCCTGGTCGCGCTGGGGGACGCCGAGGCGATCCAGCTGTCGCCGGACGATGCCCATCGTGGTTCCGCCCAGCATCTCGGCCACGGGCCACACCACCGCGGCACCGTCCCAGAACGCCAGATTCCAGATCGAGCCCTCGCTGAGCCGGCCCCGGCGGTCGACGAAAGCGGCGTCGTCGAAGCCCTGGCGGGCGGCCTGGCGGAGGAAGTACGTCTTCGCCACCTCGCCGACATGCTTCACGGCCGGGAGGACCCGTTCGTACTCGACCGCCGACAGCGCCAGCGGGCCCTCCGGGCCGGTCGCCGCGGGCCCGGTACGGACCAGGACCTCGGGCTCCACGTCGGCCCCGGCCACGGTGAACTCACCCGCCGGCGAGTACACCGTGGCCATCAGCGAGAGGTCGGCCGGACCGGCCTCCAGCGCCGCCCGCAGACAGGACCGCACCCGGTCGTCGGGCAATGCCTGGCCGAACAACTCCACCGAGGCGAACCGCAGTCGCTCCAGATGGAGGTCGAGGCCGCGGACCCGGCCCCCGCGCACCTGCATGGCGGTGAAGTGGGCGTAGCCCGCGAAGGCGAGCGGTGCCAACTCCCCGGCGGTCGCCGCCCGGCCGTCACGTTGAACAACGAACGAGGTCATGTGTCACTCCAGCGGTACGGAATCGATGGGACGTGATGGCGGGCCCGGCGTCGTCGACGCGGCCGCCATCACTGTGCGCGAGCAGCGGCCTGACGCCGGGACGCCGGGATGCCGGTACCGCGGACGACGTCCGCGGAATGTCTGCTCACGGGGTGACGTTAAGGCTTCACATCGATGGGAAGGTCAACCTCAGATGGGGCGGGTCACATGCTGATCGGGGAGTTGTCCCGGCGTACCGGGGTCAGCCCGCGGTTGCTGCGGTACTACGAGGAGCAGGGGCTGCTTGACGCCGGGCGCGGTCCGAACGGCTACCGCGACTACGACGAGGGCTCAGTGCTCACCGTGCGGCAGGTTCGTGCCTTGCTGAACGCGGGCCTGTCCACCGAGGTGATCCGCTCGGTGCTGCCGTGCGCTCGGGGCGAGCGGCCGGAGTTCGACATGTGCGTGGACCTGCGGGCCATCTTGGACCGGGAGTTGGCGGCCGTGGACGAGCGCATCGACAGCCTGCAACGCAGCCGCAGCGCCCTCGCCGACTACCTGGCCCAGCCCTGAACCGGCCTGGCGCAGTCCTGAACCGGCTTGGGGTAGGCCTGAGCCGGCTTGGGGTAGGCCTGAGCCGGCCTGGGGCAGGCCAGAGCCGGTTCGGGCGAGCGTGGCGCGCGGGGTCTGAACGGCCCCGCCCACCACGCCGTCGGGGCAGGGCGGCTCAGGACACCTCCAGGACGATCTTGCCGCGGGCCCGGCCCTCCTGGCTGCGGCGGAGGGCTTCGGCGGCCTGGGGGAGCGGGAAGGCCGCATCGACCGGCACGGTCAGCTTCCCGGCGTCCGCGAGCGCGGCGAGCGCGGTCAGATCGGCGGTGTCCGGGCGCACCCACACCATGTGGCCGCCCTTCTGCGTGACCTCGCCGTCGGCCACGGACGCCACCCGGCCGCGGTCCTTGAGCAGCTCCTGCGAGACGTCCACGACACCACCGCCGACGAAGTCCAGGGCCACATCGACTCCCTCGGGCGCCAGCGCCCGCACCCGCTCGGCGAGGCCGTCGCCGTAGGTGACCGGCTCGGCGCCCAGGGAGCGCAGGAAGTCGTGGTTGCGCTCGCTGGCGGTGCCGATGACGCGGGTGCCCTGGGCGACCAGGATCTGGACGGCGAGCGAGCCGACGCCACCGGCCGCGGCGTGCACCAGCGCCGTCTCGCCGGCCTTCGTGCCGACTCGCTTGATCGACTGATATGCCGTCAGTCCGGCGAGCGGAAGCCCGGCGGCCTGCTGCCAGCTGAGCGCGGCGGGCTTGCGCGCCAGGGTCCGGACCGGCGCGGCGACCAGTTCTGCGTAGGTGCCGTGCTGGACCGCGTCCTTGCGGACATAGCCGATGACCTCGTCACCGATCTCGTACTCGGTGGCGTCGGCGCCGACCGCCTCGACCACGCCCGCCACGTCCCACCCGGGGATGAGCGGGAAGTGCGCATCCATCATCGGGTCGAGATAGCCCGCGAGGATCTTCCAGTCCACGGGATTGATCCCGGCTGCCTTGACTCTGACCAGGACCGCGTCGGGGCCCACCTTCGGGTCGGGCAGGTCGGTGTACTCGAGGCCCTCGGGGCCGCCGTAGCTCTTCGCGCTGATTGCCTTCATGGTCCGCCACAACACGTGACGGCCCGGGGTCATTCCAGGCCCTGAGGAAGGTCACCCGATCGGCGTACGGCGGCGCCGATCCCGGTTCAGCCCTGATGGGCCCCCAGGGCGCGCAGCAGGAACGGGAGGAGCTCGTGGATCGCCGCCTCGCCGGACGAGGTGCCGTCCGCGGGGGCCCGGTGCGCGGCGTCGGGGGTCAGGAAGAGGCGGCTGACCATCGAACCGACGACCAGGTCGGCCAGCACGTGCGCGTTCTCCAGCGGCGGGATGTCGCCGCGGTCGACGGCGCGGCGCACCACGGTGGCGGCCCGGTCGCGGACCGGCTCGATGATCGCGGTGTCCAGCACGCGGGCCAGCGCCTCGTTGTGCGCGGACTCGCCGATCAGGACGTGCAGCAGCCGCCCGCCGGGGCCCTCCAGCGTCTCGGCCTTGTCCCGGAGCAGCGCGGTCAGGTCGCCTTCGAGGCTGCCGGTGTCCGGCTGCGGGCCGAGGTCGCTCGCCCAGCGCACGGCGGTGCCCACGACCAGGTCTTCCTTGGAGCGCCAGCGGCGGTAGAGGGTCGCGGTGGACACCCCGGCCCGTTTGGCGACCGCGGCCGTGGTGAGCCCGCCGTACCCGCTCTCCTGGAGGACCTGGACGGTGGCCTCCAGCAGGGCACGGTCGCGTTCGGCGTCCCGCGGGCGGCCCCGGGCGGCCGCCCGCCCGGCCGCCGCGGTCTGGTTGCTCTCGGTGTGTTCGCCCACACCGGGAGTCTAACGGCCCTCCATTACGAAACGAAAAGTTTTCGTTTCCTGTAGTCTTGTGGCCATGGCATCGCACACCCCCACCCCTGACCTGGACGCGGCCGACGTCGTCGGCCGGCTCCGCACCACCTTCGCCACCCGCCGCACCGCCTCCACCGCCTGGCGGCGCGGCCAGCTGTCGGCCCTGCGCACTCTGCTCACCGACCACCGCGACGACCTCATCGCCGCGCTCGCCGCCGACCTCGGCAAGGGACCCGAGGAGGCGTACCGCACCGAGATCGGCTTCACCCTCAACGAGATCGACCACACCCTCGACCACCTCGACGACTGGCTGGCACCCCGGCCCGCGGAGCTCCCCGAGCGGCTGCTCCCGGCGACCGCCCGGGTCGTCCGGGAACCGCTGGGCGTCGTCCTGGTGATCGCGCCCTGGAACTATCCGCTGCAGCTCGCGCTCGCCCCGCTCGTCGGCGCGCTGGCCGCGGGCAACTGCGCCGTCGTCAAGCCCAGCGAACTGGCCCCCGCGACCTCGACCGCGCTCGCCCGCCTGCTGCCGCGCTATCTGGACGCCGAGGCGGTGGCCGTCGTCGAGGGTGCCGTTCCGGAGACCACCGCGCTGCTCGCCCAGCGCTTCGACCACATCTTCTACACCGGCAACGGCACCGTCGGCCGGATCGTGATGGCGGCCGCCGCCCGGAATCTGACGCCGGTCACGCTGGAACTGGGCGGCAAGAGCCCGGCCGTCCTCGACCCGGGCACGGATCTGGCCGCCGCCGCCCGGCGGCTGGTCGCCGGCAAGTTCCTCAACGCCGGCCAGACCTGCGTCGCCCCCGACTACGTCCTGGCGATCGGCGACACCGCCCGGGACATCGAGCCGCACCTCGCCGAGGCCGTACGCGAGGCCTACGGAGCGGATCCGGCCGCCGCGGCCGAGTACGGACGGATCGTCAACGAGCGCCACTTCGACCGGCTGACCGCGCTCCTCGACAGCGGCCGTACGGTCATCGGCGGCACCCATGACCGCGCCGACCGCTACCTGGCACCCACCGTCCTCGCCGATGTCTCGCCCGACGCCCCGGTGATGCGGGAGGAGATCTTCGGCCCGATCCTGCCGATCGTGGCGGTGCCCGACCTGGACGCGGCGATCGCGTTCGTCAACGACCGGGACAAGCCGCTGGCGCTGTACGCGTTCACCGACTCCGACGAGACCAAGCGCAGGCTGCTGACCGAGACCTCCTCCGGCGCGCTCACCTTCGGCCTGCCGGTCGCCCATCTCACCGCGCCCGACCTGCCGTTCGGCGGGGTGGGCGAGAGCGGGATGGGGCGCTACCACGGCGAGTACTCACTGGAGACCTTCAGCCACACCAAGGCGGTGCTGGACAAGCCGCTGGGGTGACCGAGGCCGCGCCAGGACTGCTGAGCCGTGCTTCGGGGCGGGCGGCTCGGCGGGCTTTCTTCGCGGTGCGTCCGTGACGTCCGTCAGGGACGCCAACCGGCATTGTCAGTGCCCTCCGCTGGTTTGCGGGGTGAAGCCGGCCGCCTCCAACTCTCCTCGCTCCTCTTCGCCGCTCTGGGCATACCGGAAGCGCGGCCGGCCGCGCCTGCCGGCGGCCTGGTACGTGGGCCCGGGCCGCGATAGGAAGATCGGATGAGTGGGATCCCCGTCTGCGGCCCGGAAGGGCCCATCCGTGCCACGACCGCCTCGTTAGCACCCCGTTCCGCCGTCCGAGCCGTACTCTTCGACTTCTCCGGCACACTCTTCCAGGTCGGAACGTACGCGGACAGAATCCGCGCGGCGCTGCCGCGGCCGGTGGACGACGCGGCGATGGACCTCATCCTGAGCCGGCTCGAAGCCGGGCTGTCCGACCCCGCCGTGGTGGACGCCCAGCGCGCCCGGGACGTGTCGTCGACAGCCCATCGGCGCGCCTTCACCACCTGGTATTCCTCGGTCCCCGAACTGGCGCCGGTCGCCGAGGTTCTCTACGAGCAACTGAAGGCCCCCGAGCACTGGGTGCCGTATACGGACGCCGAGTCCACCCTGAGCCAACTGGCGGGCAGTGGGGTGGCCCTGGGTGTGGTCAGCGACGTGGGATGGGATCTGCGCGCCACCTTCGCCCATCACGGCTTGGACCACTACTTCTCCTCCTGGGTGCATTCCTACGAGCACGACACCGAGAAGCCGGATCCGCTGCTGTTCCATCACGCGTGCCGCGAGCTGGGCACCGAACCGGCCACGACGCTCATGGTGGGTGACCACCCCGCGAAGGACGGCGGCGCGGCCGGCGCCGGACTGCGCTCCTATGTGCTGCCCGCGGGAGCCGCTCCCGGCTCGTATCGCGGGCTGGACGCCGTCCTGCGGCTGGCTGGGCTCCACCCCGTCCGTACTGCTCCGCGCGGGTGAATGTCGGCGAGCCGACACCGAAAGCGGAGGCTGACACGGAACCAGTCAGAGGGTGAACGTTGGCAGGGATGCTTCGCGGCGGCTGGCGCAGCAGGGATACGACCGGGCCCGCAAATGGCGGGTCCGCAAGAGCGGCTGGTACCTCCCGTTACTCGCACTCACCTTCCTCGGCGCGCTCGTCCTGCTGTTCCTGGCCGCCTTCGCCGTGATCACCCTGGTGGAAGGAGCGGACAAGGACTTCCGGTCGCCCCTCACATGGGTCGACGATCAGTGCGGTAAGAGCGGTCAGTCCTGTGCCATCCTCCAGACCGTCTCCATGCCGTTCCTCACTCTCGCCCTGGCCACGATCGCGTACCTCTTCTTCCGGTTCACCCACGTGCGCAGGACGTACTTCAAGAAGGCCCGGGAGGCTCCGCACGAGCTGGTGGAGACGGCAGGCGGCATCTTCGGCAAGGTGGTGGGCCGAGACCAGCTCTGCGAGGTCCTCATGGAGGACCTGCGGAACAGCCGGTGCCGCCGTACGCACCTCGTCGTCGGCGGCGTCGGAGCCGGCAAGACGGCCCTGGTCGTGCTGCTGACGGAGCAACTCGCCCGGCGCAACGCCGTGCCCGTGCCACTGAGGCTGCGCAGCGCCGAGAACGACCTGGACTTCCGGAAGCTGGCGTTCGAACGGTTCTCCCGCGAAGTCCAGGGGCGCATCCGCTCCGACGCCGAGGGAGAGAAGGTGTGGCGGCGGCTGTGCCAGCAGGGGCGGATCGTCGTCCTCGCGGACGGTCTGGAGGAGGCGCTGACCGGTGAGGAGCTCGCGGAGGAGCGCGATACCATCATCCGACTGGCGATCCGCCGGGCCAACGACGAGCGGCTGCCGCTCCTCATCACGTCGCGGCCGCACAACTCGCTGAGGGGGATGGAGGCGTCCCTCACCGATCTGGAGCCGCTGAGCGAGGAGGCCGCCCTCAGGTACATCTCCTCCGGTAGCGCCTGGGAGGACCGCCAGCGCCTGGACTGGATCGTGGAGAAGGCCGGCATCGCGGAGGCGCCCACCTATCTGCAGATCGCCAGCGAACTGAACGAGGAGGGCCTGCTGGAACGCGCCCTCACCGGCCACGCCCAGGAGGAGCCGGTGGAGACGCGCGGCGGGGACCGGGCCGCGCTGCGCTTCCATCTCCTCGACACCTGGATCAACGCCCTCATCAGCGGGCGCATCCGCCCTGAGGTGCCGCTCAGCGAGGAGGAGCGGCGGGGGGCGATCCACTACCTGTCGGCGCTGGCGTGCGCCGGACTCGCCGCGGACTCCTCCGAGGTGCGCTTCACCGACCTGGTGGACGAGCGGAACCCCTCGCGGCCCCGCTACCCCGAGATCATCCGGGAGCTGGCGAGGAGGGTCGAGGGAAGCCAGCTGGACATCCGCCTCGCCGCGCACTGGGGCACGCGGATGGGCCTGCTGGAGCTCGGTGGGGACCGGGTCCGCTTCCAGCACAGCGTGATCCAGGCCCACCTCGGGGCCCGGTTCATGAACGCCGTGATCCGCCCGGACGTTCCCGGCGAACCCAGGGACGGGGCCTACTTCCCCGCGGCGCTGGAGAACCCCGGGCGGGAACTGCTCATGGCCATGGTCCTGTACTCCCGTACGCCCGAAGGGTCGTGTGTCCACCCGGAGGCACACGGCGACGGGGAGCCCTGGTGTCCGGTGTCCGCGGCGCGCGACCTCCTGCTGCGTGCGGCCTGCCGGGCGCAGACAGTCAGCGGCGACCAGCCGGGACCCCCCGACGGACAGACCTCGGGTGCGCGGACTTCGGACGTACGGCGCCTCTTCGGCCGCACCCTGCACACGAAGGCACTGGAGCTGTACGCGGCGGCCCTGGAGATCGACAGCGCCGATGCCGAACCGCAGCAGCACCTGATCGCCATGCAGCTGGCCACCTCCTGGCCGGACCTGCGCGCACGCGATCCGCGCACCCTGCGAACGGCCAAGGCGCTGCTGGTGTCACGCTTCGGCGACGCCATGCGAGCCGTCGCCCGCAGGCACACCCTGCAGCCCGCCTACCTGGAACTGTTCGAGATCGCGCGGCTGGAGCCCTCGTACCCCGTCCGCGTCGCCATCGCGCAGGAGATCGGGGCCGGCGGCGACAGCGCCTTCGCGGCGCTCCAGCCCCGCCTGCGCGGACCGCAGATCGTCCAGGACCAGCGGGTGGAACGTGAGCCGGACTGGAGGGAGAGGCTGTGGGGCGGTCAGCAGCCGGAGGCCGTCGCGGATCAGGAGACCAGGACCCGCCGTCAGGCGGAGGGCGAGGTCGCGCGCACCAAACGGGAACTGCGGGAACGGGAGGAGCAAAGGCGCCAGGAGCGCCGCCAGGAGGGGGAGGAGCGCGAAGCCGAGGAGCGGGAGTGGCGGGACGACACGATGTGCGCCTGGCTGGTCCCCCTTCTGGTGGGCTCGGTCACCACCCACCGCCATCAGGACACCCCCTACGAGTTCCTCGAGAGCTGGGTGCGGCGGGTGGGTGTGCCGGAACCGGCCGACGCGACCGCTCTCGACCTCAGCTTGGAGGTGGCCCTGGCCCAGGGCTTCAAGTACGCGGCCAACCGCCGCCACAGCCATCCACACGCCCGGCCCGAGGCCCGGGAGTACCTGAGCGAGCAGGCCTGGAACATGCTCAAGCGCACCCGGTTCTGGTTCACCCGCCTCACCTTGCTGCACGCGCTGACCCTCTGGGACCTGCCCGACGGCCCCGCGGTGACGCCGCCCGAGCGCGGAAAGGGCTCCGATCCCGCGGAACAGGTCCGCCAGTGGCTCGCCCTCCCCGGCGGCGAGCCGCAGCACCCTTTCGTCGACGCGGCCGCCGAACTCTGTGTCTGGGCCATGGAGACCCGGCAGCCGGCACGGTTCCTCTGGATCGACGAGTCCGGTGTCGCCGCCCAGGTCGGGTCGCAGACGGCCCCGCGGGGCGAGGCGCGCAAGCACCGCCTGTGGATCCCGCCCTCCACGGGGTGGAGCACCCTGCACCCGCGCGCCCGGCAACTCCTCGCCGACGTGCTCCTGCTGCTCAACCTCGCCGAGCGGGGCGACTGGCCCAAGGACCGGCTCCGGCGACTTCAGCGCACCGCCCGGTCGGACCTGCCACCGTGCCTCACGCGGGACCGCGGCCCCCTCGACCCGGGCCGCAGTGTCGTGCGCACGGCGGCCTCACAGGCGGGCTCCAACTGCCGGGACGACTGCGCCTTCGAACTGTGCCCCTACCCGCCCACGGGCCTCGACAGCCACCGGGTCGAGCTGAGCGAGGCCTTCTGCCGGGCGCAGTCCACCCTGCTGTCGCGGTCGCGGTCCCTTTTCCGTCCCCAGGCCGGGTGGCAGCAGCGCACGGACGTCACTGAACTCAGGCAGTTCTGGGAGCGCATGGGGCAGCGGACCCAGAACGACGCCAGGCCCAGATGAGACGGCGCAGAAGGCGCGGCGGGCCGTGCGCCTGCCGGCAGTGGGCCGCCTGGCTCAGCGCGCCGTCTTGGACCACTTCTCGTCCGGTGCGCCGTTGCAGGTCCACTGGACCAGCTGGGATCCCTTGGTGGCGTTGGAGCCGAGGCCGAGGCACTTGCCGGAGTAGACGTTCCGCAGTTCGTGCGTGCCCGGGTCGTACCACCACTTCTCGTCGACCTTGCCGTTGCACGTGTACTGGATCATGCCCGCCCCGTTGGCGAGGCTCGACGCGGAGCCCATGCACTTGCCCGAGTACGCGTTCTGCAGGAAGTAGGCGCGTTTGCCGTTGGAGTCGGTGGTGTCCTCGAATGTCCAGCGCTCGTCCTGGGCGTTGTTGCACCCCCACTGGATGACCTTCGAACCGTCGGTGATCTTGCTGCCCGCGCCGGCGCAGAGCGCGCTGTAGTCATTGCTGAGGTAGGTGGCGCTGTCGAGCCGCCTGGGCAGCAGTGAGAAGACGACGCGGTAGCTGGTCTTTTCGTTGCTGCCCCACAGACGGCCGGACTGGGGCGCGTAGTTCAGGTTCTGGGTGAGCGGCGGTGTGCGGGTCAGCACCGTTGTCTGGCCGCCCGGCTTGGCCTGCCAGATGCAGGAGTAGCTGCCGTCGTCTCCGGGCCTGTGGTCCCTCATGTAGTCGACCGGGCACTCGGCGGACAGGTAGAAGTAGGTGCCGTCGGTGGCCACGCCCTGGAGCTGGCGGACCGGAGCGACATGGGCGGATGTGGCCTTGACCGGCGACGTGCCCCCTTCGCCGATGTGCTGGAGGGGCCAGGTGATCACGCGCGCCGGGCGCTCGTCGATGGCCTTCGGCGGATTCAGGTATTGCAATTCATCGGAGTTGTTCCGGTACTCCCCGGACACCAGGCTCCCACTGCTGCGGTCCAGGCTCAGGGAGCTCAGGCAGCCGATGAGGTAGCGGTCGCCGGGGTCGCCGCAGAACCGGGGGCTCTTGTTGGCGGACGCGCCTTCCTGAGCCTTGGTGCGCGTCGAGTAGCGGGCGACCATGGGCAGGGCCCATTGGTGATTGCCTGCCGACGAGACACCGTCCTTGATCCCCACACGGTCGGAGACGGACTTCATCTTCCACAGGTGATTCAGGTCGTAGATCTGCAGCTCGCCGCCGTTGGCCACGAACAGCCTGTTCCCGTACCACACCATGCCGTCGGCGTGGACCTTGTCGACCGCGGTGAAGTCGGGCTTGGCCCGGCTGCCGGTGGGCTTGACGAGGAGCACGTGCCCGTAGCTCCAGTCGTTGCCGGTGGACTCGAGGATGGAGACGCGGGCCTTCTTGTCCCGGTCGTCCGGCTCACCGCCCACGCCGTAGTACCAGGCCTGCATGTACAGGTGGTGGCCGTCCATCGTGCCGCTCTCGTAGGCCTCGTGCGAGGCCGACATGCCCTGCGGATGCCAGCCCTTGTGCCAGGCGCTGGTGTCGTCGTCCGTCTTGTCCCAGCAGAACCCGTTGTACTTGAGTGCGCCGTTGATACCAGTCGTTTTGCACAGCTTGCGGCCGACGTGCTGCCGTGACTGGGCGACGCTCAGCGGCGAGGCTTTGGTGACGGCGTTCGCCGCCTCCACGCCCTCGATCACCGACCTGGCCGTCTGGTCTCCGTTCGAACCGGGGTCGACTCCCGGCATCTCGCGCGGGTACAGGACGAACTCGGATTCGTCCACCTTCGCGAACGTACCGCCGTTCGGGCCGCCGTCCCCGGCGGCGGCCTGCTGGGTGCCCGTCATGACGGCCGCCAGAGAGGACACTGCGAGCAGTGCCGCCCTGAGCCGGCCCCTGCGGCGTGTGCGTATGTTTGATTCCACGAGGTGAAACAGTAATCGCCGGTCAATATGGGAACAAGCTCGGTTAATTCCGTGCTGAGTGGGCCGAATCGGATGCGTACCGGCAGCGTCCGTCACCGAGTTCTACCCAGAACCGGCCCCGGCCGTGCCGGGGCCGGTCTTCGGTGCCGGGACGGAGAACAGCGTGCGGAAGTACGAGGAATCCGCCTCCTCTTCGACCATGCGGCCCTCCGCCTCGACCCAGGCGTGCGCGCCGAACGGCGGACGGGCCCGTACGCCCACGGTCCAGGCCGGCCAGGTGCCGCCCGCGCGGCACAGCAGGACCGTCGCCAGCGAGCGGGGCACGCAGCCCTCGGGTGCGGCGCAGCGCAGACTCACCGCCACCACGGCCTCCCGGGCGGCCTGTGCCTCGGCGTAGGTCGCAGGGCGGGCGCCCTTGCGCAGCCGGGCCAGTACGACACGGATACGGGCCGGCGGCTTGCGCGCCAGTCGCTTGGCGGCGGCCACCGCGAGCAGGGTGAGCAGACGCCGCCACGGCGACAGCCGGACCCGCACGCGGTGCGGTACGACCGCGCTCACGCCTGCACCACCTTCGCGTCGATGAGCTTGGACAGCAGGCGCTCCACGTCGTCGCGTGCCCGCGCCGCGTCGACGTCGAATTCGGTGGTCAGCCGGTGGGCGGCCGCCTCCACCGTGCCGCCGTCGAGGAGGGCATGGAAGGCGGCGGACGCGGTGGCGTTGAGCTGCCAGTAGCGGCCGCCGGCCCCGTCGAGCAGCACTGTTCCGTACTCGGTGTCGGCTGTTGAGATGTCGGGGTGCAGTCGCAGTGCCATTGTCCTGTCCATGTGTCACGTCGGCTGACGGTGTCCGTAGGCGTGGGCGGTGGTGTCTCAGCGGTGGGCGGGGGTGCTCGTGGCGGCTGCTCGTGCCCACAGTTCGCAGCTGAGCGTCACCGGCATGGCTCCCTCGTGGAGTCGGGCCGTGTAGGGGCGGCGGAACAGCTCGCGCAGCGGTTGCGGACGGATCAGCCCCAGTTCGGCCAGTCGGGAGGTGTCCCACAGCGCCGCGAGTTCCCGCCGGCCGCGTTCGAAGCCCTCCGCCGCGATCATCGAGCCGGAGGCCTTGGTCCGCCGCTGGAGCAGCTCGGAGGGCATGACGTCGGCCATGGCCGCTTTGACGAGCGGCTTGAACTCCCATGGAGTCACGCGCTGATCGGGTCTGACGGCCAGGCAGGCGTTCAGGACCAGGTCGTCGAGGAAGGGCGAGGCCTGCGTGTACTCCGGCGTTTCCACCAGCTGGTGGAACTGGCGGATCATGCGTCCGGCTTCCTGGATCGCCAGCAGATCGCCGTGCCTTCCCCGGGTGGGTGCCAGCGGTTCCGCGGTGCCGGCCGCCTCGTGCAGGGTCTCGGCCAACAGGTCCGTCGCGTCAGGCGCGAGCCACTCCGGCACGCGCAGGGCCCCGCCCCAGTCGAACGTCTCGTTCCGCGGGCGGCGCGCCTGGCCGCGGGAGAGCGCGTGGACCTCGGCGGCGAGCCAGCGGCGGTAGGAGCTGCCGTCCAGCAGTGTCCGTACCGAGCTGCCCAGGGGGAACCCGGTGAGCAGACGGACGGTGCGCAGTCGCCTGACGGCACGCCACGGACGGCTGCGCAGCAGATCGTGGTAGTAGGCCGGAGTGCCCGACAGGACCTGATCGCCGCCGAATCCGTCGAGGTGGAGGCGCGCGTGGGCGATGGCCCGCTCCCGCCCGGCACGCAGGCGGGGGGCGCTGAGCATGGCTATCGACGGCTCATCGGGGACGTTGTCGACCCCGAGCAGGTCTTCGAAGAAGCCGGGGAGTTCACGGCCCGGGAAGACGACGTGGTTCACCCGCGGCAGGTGCGCCGCGGCCTTCCGTGCCCAGTACGCGTCGTCGTCGGCCTGGTCGTCGTTCTCCATGGTCAAGGCGGTCACCCGAGCCTGCTCCCGGGCGGCCAGCACGGTCAGGGAGGTGGAGTCCATGCCGCCGGACAGATCGCAGCTGACGGCCTGAGCCCCACGGGCGCGTACCGCGACGGCGTCTTCCAGCGCCTGCCGCAGCGCGGTCGCCCCCTCCGCGAGGGACAGCACCGGCTCCGGGGGCCGCCACCAGCGTGTGACCGCGTGCCGCCGCCCGTCCGGGGACAGGGTCAGACGGGAGCCCGGAGGCACCGTCGCGATGTCCCGCCACAGCGGCCGTTCTCCCAGCGGGTGCGGTACGGCGGTGAGTAGCCGCAGCGCGAGCGAGGACCGGTCAAGGGGGGCGTCGAGCAACGCGGCCAGCGCATCGGCACGGTCCGCGGCGATGACCAGTCCGCGAAGGGACGCGTGGAACACGCGGCGCAGCCCCGAGGCGCTGCCGCGGACGTACAGTCGGCCGGCCACCGAGGCGATCAGGTGGTGGCTTCCCGCCCACGACGCCCCGAGCCCGTCGAGCTGCGCTGCGTCGCTGATACGGGCGGCGGCCGCCGCCAGTTCGGCGGGCGTCGCCGAGCAGTGGCCGACGACGGCGAGCCGGGTGTCCCCGTTCTCGGCGAGGAGGACCCGCTCAGCGGCCAGCCGGCCGGCCACCCAGGGCCGGCCGGACCGGTGCCTCATGATCTGCGTGCTGCCCGCCGGAAGCCGGTCGACGGCCGCGGCCGCGGTCTCGTGATCCGGCAGAACCACGAAGTACTGCATCCCGGGACCGACCATTTCGACCTCCTTACCGGGCTCTGCACATCAGGCGGCGATTACCACCAGCTCTTCGGGAGATGGGCGATCGGCTCCACACCCGCGGCGCCGATGTAGCCGGTCTCCTCCTGGAAGGAACCGCACTCGAACATCTCCGGGGCCTCGTAGGCCTGGAGCTCACGCTCCTCCATACGCTCGTCATTTCGCATCAGATAGTCACCTCCTCTTTTTCTGGCATGGCAACACAGGGTGCAGTGAGTTCTGCAAACGGGGGACTCACGTGGAATCGAAGTACATACTCCAGCGGCCTGAAGAAAAGCAGGCAACGTCCCCCGTGATGGTTTTCCCTGGTGCTTGATCGACAATAACCACGACTGATCGCAAGGAGCAACCCCGCAATCCGCCGCGCTGCTTGAAGCATGGGGAATGCGCCATCTCACTTGTTCTCCCGTCGCTCAGCCGGCCCTTGCGGCAGTGGTGAATTCTGCAAAGAGTGGTATCGGGTGGGTCAGGTCCCACTGTCATGTCAGCGGGACATCAGCCTGCTGTCTCGCCGCTTCGCCGGCACCAGAAAACGGGGTTTCGCGGCTTCTGACTCTCCCTGTCGTGGGCACTGGCCGTGTACGGTCTTGGAAGTGGCGGCGGCCTGGAAGGGGAACTCCGCGCGTGCCATTCGTACTGACGCACCTTCATTTCCCCATTTGAGGAAGGCGGCGGCAACAGCCCGGCACCGTTGGAATTCGGCCCGTTGAAGGGAGCGGCCCATCGGGCCTGCTCCGGCGTGCGACGAACAGGAGCGGACTCAGGTGGTCCCTTGGCGCGGCACGAGGGCTGCGTGCGGTGGTCGCCCAGGATGCCGATGAGCCGGGGCTGAAGCTGTCGCTGGAGCGGACGGCCGAGGGGCGGGAGGAGTCGGCGTCCGGGAACTGCGCGGGCAGCGGGTGGAACCCGCCGAGATCGAGCGGGTGCTGATGTCGCACCCGCGGGTGCGCGAAGCGCTCGTCCTCGCCGCGGAGCAGCCCTCCGGCGCCCAGGTCCCGGTGGCCTATGTCGCGGGCGAGCGGGTGCCGGACGAGGCCGAGCTGACGGAGTGGGGGCCCGCGCGCTGCCGCGCTGCATGGTGCCCGGCCGCGTGCTCCGCCACGACGACCTGCCCAAGACGAGAGACGGAAAGCTCGACCGCAACATGATGAGGAAGAGCGAGATGCCCGACCGTGACAGGACGAACGAGATGACATCGGTGACTGCGACCCTGGCCCCGGGGGTGGTCGCCCGCGGGACCGGAAGCGATGCCGAGCGGATCCTCGGCAGGATCGGGGCCGACCTGCTCGGCCTCGCGGAGGTGGCGCCGGGCGACAGCTTCTTCCCGATCGGCGGCGACTCGATCCTGACCGTCGCCATCGCCACGCGCGCCGCGCGGGCGGGGCTGCACGTCACCCCGCACGACGTGCTGAGCAACCCCGTGCTGCGGGAGCCGGCCGCCGTCGCGGTCAAGGTCCCCGCCGCGCCGGCGGCGCCGGAGCAGCCCGTCGCCGCCGCGGACATGGAGGCCTTCGCCGACCGGCTCGTCGAGGCGTTCACCGAACTCGCCGAGCCCGCGCCCGCCGACGCCGACGGGAGGCGGTGACCATGGCACCGGCGACGACCGCCCTCAAGGCGGCGGCCTGCTACCAGCCGGACGGCGTGCTGCGCGTGGCGGAGCTGCCGGGCCTCGACGGACTCGGCGAGGCCGAGCGGGAGAGCTGCGCGCAGCTCGGCATCGACGAGGTCCGCGCCGACGACACGCTCTCCGCCTTCGACCTCGCGGCCCGCGCCGCCCGTCGCGCTCTGGCCGACGCGGGCCTGGCCGCGGAGGACATCGGCGCGTTGATCCTGATCGACGCCCGCGCCCCGGAGACCCTGATGAGCTCGGCGGCCACCCGGCTCCAGGCCCTGCTCGGCGCGCGGCGCGCGGTGACGTTCTCGGTGGGCGGCCTCGGCTGCGTCTCCCTCACTCCAGCGCTGCTCGCGGCCCGCGGGCTGCTCGCCGCCGACGGGGACCTGGAGCACGTCCTGGTGGCGCACGGCAGCAAGCCGCCGACGCCGCTGCGGTACCGGCACCCGGTGACCGTCAGCGGCGACAGCGGCGCGGCCGCGATCGTCTCCCGGCGCGGACCGGTCCGCGTCCTCGACATCGTGCAGGAGACCGACGGCGACTTCTGGGACCTCTTCCACGTCGACTACCGGGGCCGGCCCGTCGCCGACTGGCGCGAGGAGTGCCGCGACATCCCGGAGTACTCCTTCCGGCTCGCCGTGGAGACCCGCAACCGCCTGCGCGCGCTCCACGAGCGCCTGCTCGAACGCAACCACCTGCGGCCGCAGGACATTTCCTGCTACCTCAGCCACAACCTGTCCGTGGGCGCCTTCCGCTTCACCGAGGAGGCCCTCGACATCAAGATCAGTACGACGTGCTTCGACAACCTCCGGCAGTACGGCCACCTCGGCCCGAACGACGTCCTGCTGAACCTCCACACGGAGCTCGCACGCGGCGGGCTGGGGGACGGACAGCGCGCGGTGCTGCTCAGCGCCAGCCCGGTCGCCGCGTGGAGCCTGCTGCTCGTCGAGATCGGAGACGGTGCCGCCACCCACTACCTGTGAGACAGGGGAGGGGCAGGCGCCTTCGGCGAGCTGCCCGCCTCCGCCGCCACCGCGACGGAGGCGGGCAGCGGTCTTAAGGCCGCTCGGGGTCGGGGGTGACCGTCAGGACGATCTTCCCGGTGGTGCGGCCCGTTTCGCCCAACGCGTGTGCCTGAGCGGCCTGTTCGAGGGGGAACACCGCGTCGACGATCACCCGCAGGCGGCCGTCCTCGACCAGGGCGCTGATCTCGCGCAGCCCCTGGTGGTCGGGTTCGACGAGCATGAACACCGCTCGTACCCCGGCTTCCTCGGCCTGCTGGATGGGGAAGGTGTCGTCCGGCGGCAGCAGGGAGACGAGGATGCCGCCCCGGCGCAGGGTGCGCAGGGAGCGTGTCCAGTTGGGTCCGCCGATGCCGTCGAGGGCGACATCGACGTCGCGAACGGTGTCGGCGACGTCCTGGGTGCGGTAGTCGATGAGTTCGTCGGCGCCGAGCGTGCGCAGCAGGTCGTGCTTGGCAGCGCTGGCGGTGGCGATGACGTACGCGCCGTGGGCCTTGGCGATCTGTACGGCCAGGTGGCCGACACCGCCGGCCGCGGCGTGGATCAGCACGCGCTGCCCCGTCTGGACATGAGCGGTGTCGACCAGGGCCTGCCAGGCGGTGAGCGAGGCCAGTGGCAGGGCGCCGGCCTGGATGGGGCCGAGGCCGTGTGGGCGCGGGGCGAAGTGGCGGGCCGGTGCCGTGACGTACTCGGCATACGCGCCTGCCGGGTGCGGGAAGCGGGGCATCCCGAACACCTCGTCGCCGGGCTGGAAGATCGTCACGCCGGCGCCGACGGCCTCGACGACTCCGGCCACGTCGTAGCCGAGGGTGAAGGGAGGCGTCGCTCCGGTGGCGAACACGCCGCGCTCGCGGGTCTTCCAGTCGGCGGGGTTCACGCCCGCCGCGCGCACGCGGACCAGGATCTCGCCCCGGCCCGGCTCCGGTCGCTCGGTCTCGACGACCTTGAGGACGTCGGGGGCTCCGGCCCTGTCCTGGGACACGGCGCGCATGGTCGAAGGGGCGGTGACGGGCTGGGGCATGGAGGCGTTCCTTCTCCGGGGAGGTGTCTCGGGTTCTCGTGCCGGTGGTCTCGGGCACGGCGCAAGACTGTCTGGTGGGCAACGCCCCCGGTGGTGGCGTGATGGCCATGTCCTGAAAGGATCTGGCCATGCATCGTGTCGGCGTTCTGGCCCTGGACGGTGTCGTCCCCTTCGAGCTCGGCATCCCGGCCCGTATCTTCAACGCCGCCCGCGGCAGCGACGGCAACCCGCTCTACTCCGTGGCCACCTGCAGCCTGGACGGCGGGCCCGTGCGCGCCGAGGGCGACTACGACCTCGCCGTCTCCCACGACGCCTCCCTGCTGGCCACCGTCGACACCGTCGTCGTCCCGCCCTCCCACCGACTGGGACCGATCCGGGAAGAAGGCCGCCTGCCCGGCCCGCTGCGTCAGGCCCTGGCCGCCATCCGCCCCGGAACGAGGATCGTCGCGATCTGCACCGGCACCTATGTCCTGGCCGCCGCCGGCCTCCTCGACGGCCGCCCCGCCACCACCCACTGGCGCGAAGCCGACCGGCTGCAGCGGATGTTCACCAGCACCCGCATCGACCCCGACGTCCTGTACGTCGACGACGGCGACGTCCTCACCTCGGCCGGAGTCGCCGCGGGCATCGACCTGTGTCTGCACATCGTCCGCCGCGACCACGGCAGCCACATCGCCAACGAGGTCGCCCGCTCCTGCGTCGTACCGCCGTGGCGTGACGGCGGCCAGGCCCAGTACATCCAGCGCCCCGTCCCCGATCCGTCCACCGGCAGCACCGCCGCCACCCGGGCATGGGCCATGCAGCACCTGGCCGAACCGCTGACCCTGTCCGACCTCGCCGCCCACGCCAACATGAGCGTGCGCACCTTCAGCCGCCGCTTCCGCGACGAAGTCGGCGCCACGCCCGGACAGTGGCTCACCCGGCAACGCGTCGACCTCGCACGCCACTTCCTGGAGACCACCGACTGGCCGATCGACCTGGTCGCCCACCGGGCTGGATTCGGCACGGGCGCCTCCCTGCGCCAACGCCTCCACGCCACCCTCGGCGTCAGCCCCCAGGCGTACCGCCGCACCTTCCGTCCCCATCAGGCAGCCGGCCTTGGTAGGTGGCCGTCCCTGTCTGCTGAGCGATGAGGGCGAGGACTTCGTCGTAGAGGCGCAATCCTGCCCGATTCCGGGCAGGAAAGTAGAGATTCCGCGGCCCCTGGCATATGGTGACCGTTCATGATCACCATTGACGCATTGTGGACGTTCTCCTTGATGGTGGGACTTCTCACCCTCACTCCCGGGCTGGACACCGCGCTCGTCCTGCGCACTGCCGCGCTCGGGCACCGCCGTCGGGCCTGGGGCGTGGTGCTCGGCATCCAGAGCGGCACCCTGGTCTGGGGCGTGCTCACCTCGCTCGGTGTCACCGCGCTGCTGACGGCGTCTCACCTCGCGTACGAGACGCTGCGCTGGGTCGGCGCCGCGTACCTGGTGTGGATGGGTGGCAGGCTGCTGTGGGCCACCTGGCGCCGCTCGGTGGACGAGTGCCCGAAGACGGCCGGGAGCGGGGCCGAGGCCGGGACAAGGGCAGGCGCCGGCGACACCCTGCTCGGCGGCTGGCGCCAAGGGATCGCCACCAATCTTCTCAACCCGAAGATGGGCGCCTTCTACGTCGCGGTGCTCCCGCAGTTCATCCCCGCCGACGCCCCGCACCTCGCCGCGGGCGTGCTCCTGGCCGGAGTGCACATCCTTCTGGCCGTCATCTGGGCCTGCGCACTGATCGCCCTCGCGCACGTGCTCCGAGACCGCCTGCAACGGCCCTCGGCGCGCCGCTGTCTCGACCGCGTCACCGGTACGGTCATCGCCGCCTTCGGTCTCCGCCTCGCGCTCGGGGAGTGAGGGCACATCCATGCGCTCCCTCCCCACCACCGCCGAAGCCGTGGTCTTCGACTGCGACGGCCTGCTGGTCGACACCGAAGTCTGCTGGACCGTCGCGGAAACGGCCATCTTCGCCGCGCACGGCCACCCCTTCGGCCCCGAACAGAAAGCGCTGGTCATCGGCCGTACCGTGGAGGCTGCGGGAGAGGCCATGGCGGACCACTTCGGGCGGCCGGGAGCCGGTGCCGAACTCGCCGCCGAACTCCTCGACAGAGTCCGCAAGGAGCTGGCCCGGGGCGCCGCCGCCCTCCCCGGGGCAGCGGAGCTGGTGCGCGCCTGCCGGGCGGCCGTGCCCATAGCAGTCGCCAGCAACAGCCCCCGGGAACTGCTGGACACGGCGCTGGGATCGGCTGGTCTCGCCGAGTACTTCACCCACTCGTTCGCCGCCGACGAGGTGCGTTCCCCCAAGCCCGCACCAGACCTCTACCTCACGGCATGCGAGGCACTCGGCGCGGCCCCGAAGCGTTCCGTCGCCTTCGAGGACTCGGCCACGGGCATCTCCTCGGCCCGTGCCGCCGGGCTCTATGTCGCGGTCATACCGTCCCTTCCGGGCGTCGGCCTCGACCACGACTGGCTGGGCGCAGGCCTGGGCGAACCCGAATTGCTGGACTGGGTCAGGGAACTGGGGCAGGGAGCTGTCCGCTGACCCATGCGCCATCGTGGACGGGCGGCCGGGATGACGGGGCGGGTCCTGCTCAGTGGTTGAGCAGCCGCCATGTGGTGAGGGCGAGTCTGGCTCGTAGCAGTGCGGTGGGTTCGGTGAGTTCGATGCCCAGGGTCTTCGAGAGGTGTTCGAGTCGGCGGGCGACGGTGCTGTGGTGCAGGTGGAGGAGGTCGGCGGCCCGGCGCAGGGAGCCGGTGGCGCAGTAGGTGTCCAGGGTCTCCAGGTCTTCTGGGCTGTCGGCGATGCGGGCGACCGCGGCGACGTCGGCGTTGTCTCGTACGGCGTCCTGGGGTATCTCGGCCAGCAGCGCCAGCGCGCCCAAGTCGTCGTAGCCGATGACCGGTTCGCGTGGGGTGGTGAAGCGCAGGGCGGTGCGGGCCTGTTGCCAGGATCGGTCGGGGCTTTCGGCGGCGCCGATGCCCGCGCGTACGCCTGCTGGAAACCGGGCCCGGTCCACGGTGGTGGCCAGGATGACGCCCACGTCGGCGAGTGGCGCGGCCTTCACCGGGCGGGCCGGGCAGAGCAGGCCGCCGACCTGGTCGAGTGGAAGCTGTGAGCGTACGGCGACGACGTGGACGGGCAGGTCGGCGGTGAAACCCAGGAGGCGTAGCGCCCGGGCTCTGGCCGCCTCGTCGCTGTCGGCGCTGATGACCAGTTCGACGAGGGCGGGGTCGGCCATGGTGGTGCGGGCCGGGCCGTACCGCTCGGCGACGGCCGCGGCGGCGATGGCGAGCCGGTCAAGGAGCGCTTCGTCGAGGGGATTCGGCGGGCCGGGGCGTTCCAGCCACACCGTGCCGATCTCCTCCTCGTCGAGGGTGATCGGCATCGTGGTGGACGGGGACGAGGGCGGCGCGGACGGCGGCGGCGCGGAGGCTTCCCTGCCGTCGGGTGAGACGCGGATCGTCCGTCCCGTGCCGTGGAGCCGGATCCCGGCCACGCACTCGGCCAGGCCCGCCGAGGCCCGGGCGAGCGCCGGGAGATCCACCCGCCGGCGCATCAGTGTGTCGTAGAACATGACGACGCGGATCGCGCCTTCGGCTTGGGAGTCCAGTCCCGACAGCCGTACGGCCAGTGCCTCCATGACAGGAGGATAGGGCTTTCACGGCAGGAGCACAGGCGCCGATCGGTGCGTGATCCGGGCCCGATCCCCGACAGTTGGCGGATGATCCCGGGGCGGCCGACCGCGAGGATGGCCGACATGGATCCCGAACTCGAAGCATTCATCCCGCTGTTCCCCCGTGCCAACCTGACCGACCCGGCCGCCGACCGCAAGAGCTTCGCCGAGTTGGCCGCCGCGGTGCCGCCACCGGACACCGCGGGAATGGACATCGAGGACCGCACGGTGCCCGCCGATCCCGATGTGCCGGTGCGGATCTACCGGCCGCACCAGGCGCGGGGCGGCGCCGTCGTCTGGCTGCACGGCGGCGGATTCGTGATGGGTGATGTGGACACCGAGCACCCGTGGGCCACCCGGATCGCGGACAGCTCCGGCGTGGTGGTGGTCTCGGTGGGCTATCGCCTGGCCCCCGAGCACCCGTTCCCGGCCGCCCTCGACGACGCGTACGCCGTGCTGACCTGGACGGCCGAGCACGCCGCCGAGCTGGGCATCGATCCGGAGCGGATCGCGGTCGGAGGGCACAGTGCCGGCGGCGGGCTCGCGGCCGCGGTGGCATTGCGGGCGCGTGACCAGCAGGGGCCGCCGATCCGCTTCCAGCTGCTCAACCAGCCCGGACTCGACGACCGGCAGGAGACATGGTCGGCACGGAACTTCACCGACACGCCCTGGATGAACCGCGACAAGATCACCGCAGCGTGGCGGCACTATCTGGGCTCCCAGCCCGCCACGCCGTACGCCGCCCCCGCACGGGCCACCGACCTGTCCGGCCTGCCACCCGCCTACGTCGCCACCGCGGAGCTCTGCCCGAACCGCGACGAGAACATCGACTACGCGCAGCGCCTGCTGCAGGCGGGCGTGTCGGTCGAGTTGCACCAGTGGCCCGGCACCTTCCACGGCTCGCAGGCGATCCTGTCCGCCGAGGTCTCGCAGCGGCAGATCGCCGAACTCGCCGCCGTCCTGCGCCGCGCCCTGGCCGAGTGAGCCGTGGATGTCGAAGAGCACGGGGGACAGCCCCCGTCGCACTCATTGATCACGAGAGGACGGATGACGTGAAGACCCGACTGGTGGTATGCGGAAGCGTGGCCGCGCTGAGCGTTTGCGCGGGCACGGTGGCGGCAGTTCCCGCGCCCGACGAGACAAGGGCCGTACCGGCGGGCGGCACGAGCCCGTCGACCGGCTTCGATGCTGCGGGGCTGAAGTCGGCCATGGACGGTGTCCATCGCGCGGGCATGCCGGGGGTGTACGCCGAGGTGCGCGACGCCGGTCGGACATGGCGCGGCGCGTCCGGGGTCGCCGATGTCTGGACCGGCCGTCCCGTCAGCCCCGGCATGCGGCAGCGCGTCGGCAGCATCACCAAGACCTTCACCGCGGCCGCGGTCATGCAGCAGGTCGAGCGGGGCCGGATCCGGCTCGATGCGCCGATCGGCGGCTATCTGCCGCGGCTGGTGCCGGGAGAGCGCGGCCAGAAGATCACGGTTCGGATGCTGCTCAACCACACCAGCGGCATCCCCGATTACATCCGCTATGCGTTCCCGTCCCTCAAGGAGTTCCCTTCGCTGCCGGACATCTCGCCCGAGAGCCTGGACGACAACCGGTTCAGGCAGTTCAGCCCGGCCGAGCTGATCGAGATGGGGCTCACGGCGCCTGCCGCAGGCGAGCCCGGAGCCACTCCGGGGGTGTACTCCAACACCAACTACCTGCTCCTCGGCCAGCTCCTGGAGCAGGTGACCGGCACCACGGCCGAGGAGTACATCACCCGGAACGTCATCGAGCGCGCTGGGCTCCGGCACACCGGGTTTCCGGCCGGGCCGCGTATCAAGGGACCGCACTCGCGGATGTACGAGGCCTTCTACGGCTTGATCGACCCGCCGCGCGACTACAGCGTCTACAACATGTCCTGGGTGGGGCCGGCGGCCGCTCTCGTGTCGACCATGGAGGATCTCAACCGCTTCTACGGCAGGCTGCTCGACGGCGAGATCGTCAACCGGTCGTCGCTGGCGCAGATGCAGCGCACGGTCCCGGTCATCGCCCTGGACGGGACGACGATCGAATACGGCCTCGGTCTGCACAAGGTCGGCGTCCCGGGCTGCGGCACCTTCTGGGGCCACGACGGCTCGGCCTGGGGGGCCGGAACGGTGTCCTTCACCCGGGCGGACGGCAAGCGCCAGATGTCCGTCGCGATCAACCTCATGAGGTGGAACAAGCCGGACTCCTCGGGGAAGCCGCAGCACCACCCCATCGACGATGCGCTGGAGACCCTGTACCGGCAAGCGAGGTGCGGTGACGGAAACGCCCAGGCCGAGTGAGGCGGACGCGGCCGCGGCCGACCGGTCCGGCCACCGCGAATGCCACGACCCACCAGCTGAAGAATCACCACAGGAAGGACATCCCGGCATGACTGCCACTCCGATCGATCTCTTCGCGTCCTTTGTCCACCTGAAGCAAGACGGCCAGGTGCACGCCGAGCAGCCCGTGTTCGACCCCGAGCGGGACGGCTGGCAGTTGATGGCCTTCCATGTGGAGACCGACGCCGACGTCCACGGCGACCATTGGGAAGTCCACCCCGAAGCGGACGAACTCGTCTCCTGCCTCACCGGCGGGATACGCCTCTCCTTCCGCCCGGAGCGGCCGGGAGAAGAGGAGGAGGAGATCAAGCTGGCGGCCGGAACCGCGGCCATCGTGCCGCGCGGCCGATGGCACCGCATCGCGCTGGACGCCCCCAGCGACATCATGTCGGTCACCCTGCCACGCGGCAGCCGCCTGGAGAAGCGGACCGAGGCCTGGACCGGGGACTCGCACCCGACGAGGGCTTGAGAGTCCCGCAGTTCGGTGTTCGCTCCGGGGGCCGGCGGGGGTCAGTGCCAGTGGATGTTGTCGTACCTCAGAGGGAGTCCAGCCAGGCGGTCAGCCGGGCTCCCTGCCGGGCCATGATCTGCGGATCGCGGAGCGCGTTGGTCAGGAGCGACATGCCCTGGTACGCGCCCACCAGTGTGAGCGCGAGCCCGTCCGGGTCGGGCAGGCCCATTTCCCGGAACTGGCGCTCCACCCAGTCCAGCAGCAGACGGATGACATGGCCCGCCTCCGCGTCCAGCCCGCCCTCTGCGCGCTTGTCCAGTTCTGCGGCGAGCGTCCCGGTGGGGCAGCCGTAGCGTGCCGCGAGCTCGCGCTGTCCGACCCAGCCCTGCACGAGGCCCTTGAGGCGCTCGCGCGGATCCGGTAGCCGGTCCAGCTCGCCGGTGAACATCTCCAGCTGGCGCGTGTGCTCGGCGAGCGCCGCCGCGACCAGTTCGTCCTTGGTCTTGAAGTAGTAGTAGACGTTGCCCGTCGGGACGTCGGCGGCGCGCGCGATGTCGGCGATGGTGGTGCGCTCGACGCCCTGCTGGTGCACCACCTGGGCGGCGGCGGCCATCAGGCGCCGCCGCTTGGCCCCGGCGGCCCTTGCTCTCGGATTCTGTGAGTCAGTCACCCGACTGACTATAGGCGGCGCGATGTGCTACGGTCCTTTTAAGTCAGTCAACTAACTAACTCGCTCATCAACTCTTGGGGGCATCGTGATCGTCGTTACGGGCGCTACGGGCAACGTCGGCCGGACTCTGGTGCGGCTGCTGGTCGAGGCGGGCGAACGGGTGACCGCCGTGGCCCGCCGCATCACCGAGGCGGACGTCCCGCCGGGCGTGCGCGTGGTCGCCGCGGACCTGGGCGACGTCGAGAGCCTGCGTCCCGCGTTGGAGGGGGCGGAGGCGGCGTTCCTCCTTGTCGCCGGGGAGGATCCGCAGGGGATCGCGGGAGCGGCCGAGGCGGCGGGCGTCCGCAGGCTCGTCCTGCTGTCCAGCCAGGGCGCCGGTACGCGGCCGCAGGCGTACGGGCACGCCGGCCGGTTCGAGGCCGCCGTGCGTGAGTCGGGCCTGGAGTGGACCATCCTGCGCTCCGGCGGGCTGGCGTCCAACGCCCTCGCCTGGGCCGAGCCGGTCCGCCTCCACCGCACGGCCGCCGCTCCGTTCGGCGACGTCGGCCTGCCCTTCGTCGACCCGGACGACGTCGCCGCCGTCGGCGCCGCCGTCCTGCGCGAGGACGGGCACGACGGCGCGACCTACACCCTCACCGGACCTGCGGCGGTCACCCCGCGCGAGCGAGCGGCGGCGCTCGCGGCCGCGCTCGGCGAAGCCGTCCGCTTCGCGGAGCAGACCCGCGAGGAGGCCCACGCGCAGATGGCGCAGTTCATGCCCCTGCCGGTCGTCGAGGGCACGCTGGCGATCCTGGGTGAACCCACGCCGGACGAGCGGCGCGTCAGCCCCGATGTCGACCGGGTTCTGGGGCGCGCCCCGCGCGCCTTCGACGAGTGGGCCGCACGCAACATCGCAGCCTTCAGGTGAGCCAGGCCCCGTCGGCCGCACCTACGGCGTCGCGCTGAGTCGCCGAGCGCGACCACTGTTTCGGCGAGTGCTCCACCCATGAACCGGGCTACGGAGCCGTGCACTTCGGGTTTGGCTTCCGGGCCGGAGTGTCAGCTGTTGGTCAGGGTGCGGTTGAGCAGGGGGAGCAGGCGGTCCCAGTGGCGCTGCAGTGCGGCGGGGTTGAAGGCGTCGGTGTCGGACATGGTGAAGCCGTGGACGGTGCCGGGGTAGATCTCGGAGGTGTAGTCGACATCTGCGGCATCCAGTGCCTGGTTGAGCTCGCCGAGCGCCTCGGGTGTCATGTCGGTTTCGGCGTGGCCGAGGTGGACCTGGGCGGTGATCTTGGAGAGGCTGTCGGGCCCGTCGGCGCCCACGGGGCCGTGGAATGCGGCGATGGCGGCTACCTGGCCGGGGTGGGCCGCGGCGGTGCGCATCGCCAGGAGGCCGCCTATGCAGTAGCCGGTCACCGCGACCGGCCCGGCGCCGACCTCGGGCTGAGTGGTGAGGAACCTGAGGTAGGCGTTGGCGTCGCTCAGGACGCGTTCGGCGGTGTGCGCCTCGATCAACGGCATCAGCTGGGCCATGACCGCGGGCCGGACCTCTTCTCCGATGTGCTCGGGAAGTTCGATCACCGGTGCCGGGCCGTGCCGGTAGAAGAGGTTGGGGACGAGCACGTAGTACCCGTGCCCGGCCAGTTCGCGGGCCATCTCCCGCAGCACGGGCCGGATGCCGAAGCCATCCGCGTACATCAGCACCCCTGGGTGCCGCTCGCCGTGGTCGGGGAAGGCGGCGAAGGCGTCGGCCTGGCCGTCTGTGGTGGGAATCTGCAGTGTCTTGGTGGGCAAGTTCTTCCTTCCTCGGAGTTCACTCCATCGTTTATTGCACTAACGGTTTCGGCGCGAACGAACGTACATCGTTAGTCGCACTAACGCAACGAGTAGGATGGGCGCCATGACCAGAGCCGAAGCCGCGGACAGGCCCGACGACGGCGCGCCCAAGACGCCCGACAGGCTGCGTCGACGGGCGAGCCGACTGTTGTCGCAACTGTCCGCGCGGTCGGACCGGCTGATAAACGAGGGGCTGGCCCAGGTCGACGCCCGCAAGTGGCACTACGCCGTGCTCGCCTCACTGCAGGATTTCGGGCCGGGGAGCCAAGCGGCGCTGAGCGGGCGCACCGGCATCTACCGCAGCGACATGGTCGGCGTGCTCAACGAACTGGCCGAGCGTGACCTCGTCGAGCGGGCGCCGGATCCCGACGACCGGCGCCGCAACGTCATCACGATCTCCGACCGAGGCCGCCGTCGCCTACGCCGCCTCGACAAGGTCCTGGACGACCTCCACGATGAGCTGCTCGCGCCGCTGAGTCCGGCCGAGCGCGACCAGCTCGTGCAGCTGCTCACCCGCTTGTTGGACCACCACGCCCGGGCCTCCTGACCCCGCGCAGCGGCATCCGACATCACCGCGCGGGCAAGTTGCCGTCCAGTCATCCAGCGGGCGGCGGCCCGAGTCTCGGAGCGCGGAAGTCGGCCGTATGTCTGGGCTCGCCGCCTCAGGACGGCTGGGAGTGCTCGAGGGTCATGGGGAACGTCGTACCGGTGAGTTCCTCGGACATCGTCCACAGGCGCTTGGCGGCTTCGGGGTCGCTGGCGGCGGGTGAACGACCGACCAGTGTCGGGGTGCCGCGCAGCTCGGCGAAGCCCTTGGGGCCGACGTAGCAGGCTCCGGGCAGATCGTGGGTGGCGGCGTACAGGGTCGGGAGTGCGCCGGCCTCGGGGGCCTGGGCCATCAGCTTGTTGCCGATGAGCAAGGACAGGCGAGCCAGCGGATTGCCGACGTGGCCTTGCAGGTTGGTCGAGGCCCAGCCGGGGTGTGCGGCCAGGGCGCGTACGGGTGATCCCGCAAGGGTGAGGCGGCGCTGGAGTTCCAGGGTGAACAGCAGATTGGCCAGCTTGGACTGGGCGTAGGCGCGCGTCGGGTCGTAGCCGCGGGTGTGGTGGAGGTCGTCGAAGTCGATGGCGCCGATCCGGCGGTGGGCTATCGAGGCCAGGGTCACGACGCGGTCGGTTATGTGCGGCAGGAGCAGGTTCGTCAGCGCGAAGTGGCCCAGGTGGTTGGTGCCGAACTGCATCTCGAAGCCGTCTTTGGTCTGCCGCTGCGGGAGCATCATCACGCCCGCGTTGTTGATCAGCACATCCAGGGGGCCCTGCCAGGAGGCGGCGAACTGCCGCACCGAGGCGAGGTCCGCCAGGTCGAGCCGGCGGACTTCGGTGCTGCCGGTGACCGTCGCGGCGGCGGTGCGGCCCCGGTCGGGATCGCGGACGGCGAGGACGACGTGCATGCCGGCGCGGGCGAGCGCCTGGGCGGTGATGATCCCGAGGCCGCTGTTGGCCCCGGTGATGACGGCCGTGCGGCCGGAGAGGTCGGGGAGGTGGGTGGCGTTCCAGTCGGTACTCATACCTTGAATGTAGGCGTCGACAACAATGGTGTCAACGACAACAATGGTGACGTCGTCAACAATGATGGCGGCGGCAACATCCGGGGTATGCTGGCGGGCATGGTCAAACGCCCCTACCACCACGGAGACCTCCGCTCCGCCCTGCTGATCGGCGCGGAGCGCACCCTGCGGGAGAAGGGCGCCGCTGCGCTTGCCCTGCGGGAACTCGCCCGCGAGGTCGGGGTGAGCCATGCCGCACCAGGGCGCCACTTCAAGGACAAGCAGGCGCTGCTCGACGCGCTGGCGGTGGTCGGCTTCGAACGCCTGGCGAGCTCCCTGGAAGAAGCCGACAACGCCCAGGAAACGCTCGAGCGCCGGCTCGTCGCGTTCGCCAGGACCTACGTGGACTTCGCGCTCCACAACGCTGAACTGCTGGACGTGATGCAGACCCGCAAGTACGACCCGAACGCCCCGGAAGAGCTGACCGCGGCCGTCGACCGCATCATGGCGGCCTTTCTGCGGATGATCGCGGACGGGCAGGACCGGGGCGAAGTCATCCCGGGGGATCCCGCCCGGGTCTCGCTCGTCGCGGTCGCCACCCTGCAAGGCATCGCGACCCTCGTGGCACACCGCTCATTCCCGGACGCCGCCCTGGAGGGCCTCGACGAGGTCGTTCATCACCTGGTCCACGGGCTGGCGCCCCGCTGAAGCCCGGTCCGGTCCGGGGCGGTGAAGCCTGGACCGCAGGACCGTTCCTTCAGGGGACCCCTTCGTCATGCGGGTCGAGACGCTTGAGGATGTCAGCGGCAGGCCGAACCGCCGCTCGGCGATGCCGAGGGTACGCCGGTAGGCGTCTTCTCCTCAGCGTCCGCCAGCCAGAAGAGCAGCGGTGACAGCACCAGCTCGACGACTGCCAGCGCCACCTGGAACCAGTGCGGCCATCCGTGCGCGGCGAGCGACAGCAGCCGCCCGAGCGCACCCAGCAGGAACACCCCGGCCAGCCATCGCACCGCCGTCGCGGGGATCGGTGACTGCCGGGCCGCCCAGAGCCAGCCGAGGCCGTACCCGGTGAAGATCGCGCCGAAGAACCGCCCGAGGCTGTCGACCGTCGGGCCGGCCGAGCCCGCGCCCGGGATCGAGGCGTTCCCGAGCAGTACGTGGAAGAGCCCGATCGCCACGCAGGCGTACCCCATCGCCAGTACGAGCACCCGGAGCACCTTGGCCTTGACCATCACCGGCCATCACCCCTCCGTTAGTAGACGCGTGTCCATCAGGCTACGGCGGACTAGTAGACACGTGTCAAGTAACATGCAACTCGTGCCTCCCCGTCAGCGACTCAGCCCCGCCGAACGCCGCGCCCAGCTCCTCGGCGTCGCCGCGCGGCTCTTCGCCGCGCACCCGTACGACGAGGTGCTGATGGAGGACGTCGCCGAGCGCGCCGGGGTCTCCCGCGCGCTGCTCTACCGGCACTTCCCGAGCAAGCGCGACCTCTTCGCCGCCCTCTACCAGCAGGTGGCCGGGCAACTGCTCGCCAAGACCCGGCTCGACCCCGCCGACACCCTGGTAGAGCAGCTCACCGAGGGCTTGGACGCCCATATCGAGTACTTCGCGGAGAACCGCAACACCGTGCTGGCGGCGAACCGCGTGCTCGCCGGCGACCGCCTGGTCCAGACGATCATCGCCGACGAACTCGACGCCCTGCGCGAGGGGTTGCTCGGCGTGCTCCCGCTCGCCGACGACAGCACCCGGGAGGCCGTTTCGGGCGTTCTGAAGAGCTGGCTGGTGTTCGTCCAGGTGCTGTGCGTGGACTGGCTCACCAAGGAGACCTGCACCCGTGCCGAACTACGTGACGTGTGTATCGGTGCGGTACTGGGCGCCATCCGGCCCCTTCTTGACGAGGACCCGGCTCCGGACTGGCCCCGCTGAAGACGAGATCGCCGGCGGGGTTGTGTCGTCGTCGCGCGGAGCCTCCAGCGTCGCTCGCGGCTCACGTAGAGTGTCCGGACGCGCGTCCGCGCGCGCCGGGCCGTCGTACGGCGGACGCGGAGATCAACGCGGACAGGGACGCGGTGGGCAAACAGGGAAGCGGTGTGGACGAGGGCGGGAAGAGCGGGCGTCACGGCCCCGGCGGCGACGGCGGGAGGAGCCCGGGTGGCCTGCTCGCGGCGAGCCCTGGCGGCCTGCTCACAGCGCTTCTCCCTGAGGACGTGGCGGTGTCCGAGCTGTTCACCGATCCGCCGGATGTCGCCTTGTTCCCGCAGGAGGCCGAGGTCGTGGCGGGCGCCGTCGCGTCGCGGCGAAGGGAGTTCGCGACCGTACGGCGCTGCGCGCGCACCGCGCTGGCCCGGATCGGGGTGGCGCCGGGGCCGATCCTGCCGGCCCGGGAAGGCCCGCCGTGGGCGCATCGCGCGCCGCGCTGGCCGGACGGCGTCGTGGGCAGCATGACCCACTGCGACGGCTACCGCGCCGCGGCGGTCGCCCGGCGCACCGCGGTCGCCTCGGTGGGCGTGGACGCCGAACCGAACGTCCCCGTGCCGCGGCGTGTGCTGGAGCTGACCGCGCTGCCCGAGGAGCGCGACATCCTTCACCGGCTCGCCGCGGCCGCCCCCTCGATCGCCTGGGACCGGCTGCTGTTCAGCGCCAAGGAGAGCGTCTTCAAGGCGTGGTACCCGCTGACCGGGCGGTGGCTCGACTTCAGCGAGTGCGTGATCGTCCCCGATCCGGACCGCGGGACCTTCGCCGCGATCCTCAAGGTCCCCGGACCGGTGCTCTCCGGTGTGCACGTCGACCGCTTCGACGGGCGGTGGCGCGGCCTGGCCGCCGAGGGCACCGGCCCCGGCCACCTGGCCACGGCGGTCGTCGTGCGCGACGAGGGCGTGGCGCGCGTTCAGCCGACGTAGGCCGGCGGCTGCCGGTCCTGCCACGGTACGGCCTGCTCCAGCTGGGCGGCCACCTGGAGCAGGAGGTCCTCCCTGCCGTGGGCGGCGACGAGTTGCACCCCGATGGGCAGCCCTTCGACGCTCTGGCCGAGGGGCAGGCTGATGGCCGGGTTCCCCGAGACGTTGAACGTGGCGGTGAACGGGCCGTACGTGAAGATGCGGCTCAGCCATGAGCGGACCGAGTGGCCCGGGTCGTCGTAGTCCAGGGTGCCGTGCGGGGCGGGCAGCGCGGCCAGCGTCGGGGTCACCAGCACGTCGTACTCCTGGAAGAACCGGCCCACGGGGCGGGTCACCCGGTTCTGGGCCTCCATGGCGGTCATCACATCGAGCGCGGTGAACGCCTCGGTCTCCGCGAGGACGCGCCGCGACACCGCTTCGAGTGACGAGGCGTCAGGCCTGCGGGGCGCGCCCTTGAGCACCGCGCCACCCGTGGTGACGGCGGTCAGCATGGCGGCTTCGACGACCGCCTCGCCGTCGACGTCCAGCCGCGTCTCGGTCACCGTGTGACCGATCCATTCCAGGACCTTGCCGACGGTCACCGCCGTCTCGGCGACCTGCGGGTCCACGGACCCGCCCGTCCACGCCGAGGTGGTCAACGCCACGCGCAGCCGCCCGGGGTCGGTACGGACGGCCTCGGCGTACGGGCGTGCCGGGGGAGGCGCCTGGTACTTGTCGCCGACCGCCGGTGCGCAGACCGCGTCTAGCAGGAACGCCGTGTCCCGCACGGTGCGGGTGACCGCGAACTCGACGAGCTGCCCGAAGGCGACCTCGCCGCCCAGCGGGCCGCACGGGGTGCGGCCGAGGCTCGGCTTGAGACCGACCAGGCCGCAGCAGGACGCCGGAACGCGGATGGAACCGCCCGCGTCGTTGGCGTGAGCCAGCGGCACCGCGCCCGCGGCGACCAGCGCGGCCGAGCCGCCGCTCGACCCGCCCACCCCGCGACCGGGATCCCAGGGATTGCGTGTCGGACCGTAACGCACCGACTCGGTCGAGAAGCTCAGCCCGAACTCCGGCGCGGTGCTCTGCCCGAGCGCCACCAGGCCGGCCGCGCGGAACCGCGCCATCAGGTCGTGGTCGACCACCGCGTAGGCGCCGTTGATGCTGCGGCTGCCGATGGTGAACGGCACACCCTGCGCGAAGGGGCCGCTGTCCTTGATGACGAACGGAACCCCGCCCAGCGGCCCGTCGGGCTCATGAGCCAGCGACGGGTCGAACAACGGCCGGGTCAGCGCGTTGAGATCGGCGTCGGCCCGCTCCAGCGCGCGCCGCGCGGCCTCCTCCACCTCGGCCGCGCTCACCTGCCGCGACCGGATCAGCTCACGCAGACCGACCGCGTCGAAGGACGCGTATTCGTTGAGTTCCAGCGGTCCCAGCTCCTTGCTTCTGTCGCCGACGGACGGTCAGCGCCGCGCCGCCGCGGCGTCGATGTGCGCGGCGATCTCCTGGACGACGGTCTCGGCGTGGGCGGTGATGAAGAAGTGCCCACCCGTGAAGACCCGGAGACGGAACGGTGCCACGGTGTGCCGCGCCCAGGCCCTCGCCTCACCGAGCTCCACCAGCGGGTCGTCATCGGCCGTCAGCACGGTGACGGGGCAGTTCAGCGGCGGCCCCGGCCGGTAGCGGTAGGTCTCCACGGCACGGTAGTCGCCGCGCATGGCGGGCAGAACCAGGCGCAGCATCGTCTCGTCGGCGAGCACCCCGGCGTCGGTGCCGCTCAGCCGCCGGAGCTCGCTGATCAGCCCCTCGTCGTCGCGCAGATGGACCTGCTCGTCGCGATGGGTGGAGGGGGCCCGGCGCCCGGAGGCGAACAGCCCCAGCGGGACGATGCCTCGCGCTTCGAGCCGCCGCGCCACCTCGAAGGCGATGGTGGCACCCATGCTGTGGCCGAACAGGGTCATCGGGCGGTCCGCCCAGGGCGTCAGCTCATCGGCGATGAGGTCCGCCAGCGTCGGGATGTCGTCGACGCAGGGCTCGTTCATGCGGTCCTGCCGGCCCGGGTACTGCACCGCCAGGACGTCGACCCCGGGAGCCAGGGCGCGGGAGACGGGGAAGTAGAACGTGGCGGACCCGCCTGCGTGCGGGAAGCACACGAGCGAGGTGCCCGCCTCGGGGGCAGGGTGGAACTGCCGGATCCAGGCACGACTCATGGGTAATCCCCCACAATCTTTACCTCTTCTTCATATAACTGGTCGCCGGGCAGCGGCTACCCTAGGGCCTTGGTCAGGGCGGCGTGCCGTCGGAGGGGGGGCCTCCCGTCGACGCGCCAATCCGGCCATCGGTTACGATTGGCGCAGTTCGCATCTAGGGTACATTTCGGACTTGTTGCATCTTCTGCGGGCTTCCCCGTGATTCCTGCCTGGTCTCACCAGGGCGCGACTCCGTCGCATCGACGGCATCAAGATCAAAAAGTGGGAACAGTTCGCGATGGGCCGACTCGTATTCGGGGAAATGCTCGCGCGGAGTTGACCGGAACAGCCCTTCGGGGCGAGAAAGAAAGAGGGGCGTTCGGCCACGACCAAGTGCCGGGCGCGGGGGGTAGGGGGCGGACTCAGTCATGCTGCACGAGCGCAATGGTACGATTCGTCATGCCCGGCTCTCCGATATTCCGCGGCTTGTGGAGCTGGAAAAGCTCTGCTGGTCCGAGGAGCTGCGGGTCTCCGAACAGACGGTCAGGCAGCGGCTTTTCTCGCACCCCATCGGCCAGTTCGTCGTCGAATCCGAGGACGAGGTCTGGGGCATCATCTATTCCCAGCGCATCGAAAGCGCGGACGACCTGCTCTCCGTACGGTTCGACACGGCGGACCGATTGCACCGGCCCGATGGTGCCATCGCCCACGTACTCTCCCTCAACATCGATCCCCAGAAGCAGAGCTTCGGCTTCGGTGACCTGCTGCTCGAGCATCTGCTGACGTGGTGCCACGAGAGCGGGACCGCGGAGACGGCCGTGGGAGTGACCCGGTGCAGGGACTTCAGCAGACACCCGGGGATCGCGCTTCCTGATTACATACGCGCGACCAACGCGCAGGGGCGCTGCCTCGACACCGTTTTGCGCATGCATCAGCTGCACGGGGCTCAGATTCGCCGCCTCGTCCCGGGATATCGGCCCGGTGATCTCGTCAATGAAGGAAACGGCGTCCTCGTCGCGTACGATCTCCCGCGCCGTTCGGAGCGGGTCCGGCAGCTCACGCGGGACGCCGTCACGGCCCCTCGCGACATTCCTCCGGCCGACCGGGTGGCCGCCGACCTGATCGAATTCTTCGACGAGATACTCGGTGGCGCCGGTGAATACGAGGGAATTGAGCGCCCGTCGGAAAACCCGCTGGAGAGCCCGCTTTTCGAGCTCGGCTTCGATTCCGCGAGCCTTCTGGATCTACAGGAGAAGATCCAGACCCGATATGGAATCCCGCTCGAATCACTCTTCTTCTTCGAGCACAGCACCGGCGCGCGGATCATCGAATACCTCGACGGCCTGAGGGGCGAGGAGCCGCGTCCCCCGGCCACCGCCGCGCCCACCGCTTCCGGAGCCGCGCGGGACGGGGACGGGGCCCAGGCGCAGGACGACGCCCGCGACATCGCGATCATCGGCATGGCGTGCCGACTGCCCGGCGGCATCGAGGACCCCGCCGGCCTGTGGCGGCTCCTCGAAGAGGGGCGCTGCGCGGTCGGGACGCTCCCCGAAGGCCGCTGGCAGTGGCCCGACGGGACCGGCCCCGACACGCACCCCGGCATCGACCGCGGCGGCTTCGTCGCCGACGCCGGGTGCTTCGAGGCGGGCCTGTTCCGGATCACGCCCCGCGAGGCACAGCGCATGGACCCGCAGCAGCGCTGGATGCTGGAGCTGTCCTGGGCCTGCCTGGAGGACGCCGGATATCCGGCGAGCAAGGTCGCGGGCGCGCCGATGGGCGTGTTCGTCGGCGCCAGCGGCTCGGACTACCAGCGCGCCATGGACACCCAGCGGCTCCCCACGCGGGCGCACAGCGGACTGGCGACCTCCATGGCGGTCATCGCCAACCGCGTCTCGTACTTCTACGACCTGCGCGGCCCGAGCGTCCAGCTGGACACGGCGTGCTCCAGCTCACTGGTGGCCGTGCACACCGCCGTCCGCGCGCTGCGCTCCGGGGAGTGCGAGACCGCCCTGGTCGGCGGCGTCAACGTGCTGTGCCACCCCGCCAACAGCGTCGCGTACCACCAGGCGGGCATGCTGTCGCCCGACGGCCTGTGCAAGACCTTCGACGCGTCCGCCAACGGCTATGTGCGCTCCGAGGGCGGTGTCGTCCTGCTGCTGAAGCCGCTCGCCACGGCACTGGCCGACGGCGATCACGTGTACGCCGTCATCAAGGGCAGCGCCACCAACCACGGCGGTCAGGCCGGCGGCCTGACCGTACCCAGCGCCGCCATGCAGGCGAGCCTGGTCGAGGCGGCGCTGGCCGACGCGGGGGTGACCGCCTCCGACATCGGTTACGTCGAAGCGCACGGCACCGGAACCGCACTCGGCGACCCGATCGAGGTCCAAGGGCTCACCCGGGCCTTCGCCGGCAGCGGCGGCGCGCCCTGCGCGATCGGATCGGTCAAGACGAACCTGGGGCACCTGGAAGCGGCCGCGGGCATCGCAGGACTGCTGAAGACCGTGCTGTCCATGCGGCACAAGACGCTGCCCGCCTCGCTCCACTACACGCGGCGCAACCCGCAGATCACCTGGGACGGCACGCCGTTCACCGTCGTGGAACGGCTCACCGACTGGGAGCACGGCGGCCGGACGGCACGCCTCGCCGGGATCAGCAGCTTCGGCTCGGGCGGCAGCAACGCCCATGTGATCGTCGCGGAGCCGCCCGCCGGCACCCACCGGCCGAGCGCCGCCGAGGACGAGGAGCCCGGCGCGGCCGCCGCCCTCCGGCCGATCGTCGTGCTGTCGGCGGAGAGCGAAGCGCAACTCGTACGGCAGGCGGAACTCCTCCTCGCCCATCTGCGGGCCGAGCGGTCGGCAGGAACAGGACCCACCGACGCCGACCTCATGGATCTGGCGTACACGACCCAGGTGGGCCGAGAGGCCCTGACCGTGCGGCTCGGCCTGCTGCCGACGGGCGTGGCCTCGCTCGAATCGCTCCTGGAGGCCGTCGTGCCGGGAGCCGACGTGCCGCCGACCGCCGTCCTGCGCGGACGGAGACGGCCACGGCGGAACGGCGCGACGGCCCAGACCGCCGCCGTCCCGGGCGCCGATGCCGAGAAGCTGCTCGCCGCCTGGGTCCAGGGGGAGAACGTGGACTGGGAGCGGCTCTACGAGGGCGCCGCACGCCCGAGACGCGTACCGCTGCCCACCCACGCCTTCGCCAAGAAGCACTACTGGCTCGACCTCGAAACGGCCGCGGACGCACCGGGGAACGACCGGCGGCCCCCGCTGCCCCGACTGCTCCGACGCGAGCCCTCCTCCGCCACGACGCACGGCGCGGACGGCGCCGCCTTCGCCGCCACGTTCACGCCGCGCGACTTCTTCCTGCGCGACCACCGGGTGGGCGGCGAGCCCGTACTGCCCGCGGTCGCCTACCTGGAGATGGCCCGTGAGGCCGTCGCCCGCACGCTGCCCGGGGCGGACGACGGGACCGCGACGCTGTGCCTGGAGAACGTCGTGTGGTCGCGGCCCATCGTCGTCGGTGACGAGGACCGCACGGTGCGCACCGTCCTCACGCGGGAGGCGCCCGGCTCGTACGGCGGCGGGGACGGCACCGACGAACGGGTGTCGTACGAGATACGCACCGGCCCGCCCTCCGGCGAGGCGCACGTGGTGCACTCACGAGGCGTGGGTACGCGCCGACGCCCCGCCAGCCGGCCACCAAACCTGGACATCGAGGCGCTGAAGTCCCGTACGGACACGGTGGTGCTCGACATCCAGGAGTACTACGAGAGGCTGCGCGCCGCCGGACTGGACTACGGCGACGCCCACCGCGCGCTGCGGGACATACGCCTGGGCGACGGCGAGTCGCTCGCCTCCCTCGCCCTGCCGGACTCCGTGGCCGACACCCGGCACGACTTCGTCCTGCACCCCAGCATCCTCGACGGCGCCCTTCAGGCGGCGTTCGCTCCCGAGGTCCACGCGGCCCGGGAGGCCGGGACCTGGAGCGCCCCCCTGCCCTTCGCCCTCGATCGCCTGGAGGTGTTCGGGCCCACCCCGGCTTCCGCGTACGTGTGGATACGCGAGGTGCCGAGCGCATCGCGTCACGCGCGGCGGTGGGACCTCGACCTCTGCGACGAGCAGGGCGGGATCTTCGCGACTCTACGGGGCTACTCCATGCGGAAGACCACGGAGCCGGCCGAAGCTGCGGCCACGGGTGAAGTGACGGCCACGGGTGAAGTGACGCTGTTCCGGCCCGTATGGCGTGCACAGCCCGCCGTGTCGGCACCGGGTACGGACCCGGGCCACACGGTGCGCCTGGTCCTCGCCTGCGGCTTCGAGGACCAGCTGGCCGACCTCCGGGCACGCGCGCCGCACCTGACCTTCCTGGAGCGGCCCGAGGACATCGAGTCCGCCGCACACGGCGCGGAGGCCGTCACGGCCCACGCCGTGGAACTGCTCCGCGTGGTCAAGGGCCTGCTGCTCGCCAGGCCGGCCGACCCGGTCCTCCTTCAGGTCCTGACGCCCGCGCACGGCGAGCCGGCGCTGCACCAGGCGCTCTCCGGCCTGTTGAAGACGGCGCAACTGGAGAACCCCGCCCTCAACGGGCAGGTCATCGCGGTACCCGCCGACTCCCCGGCCCCGTATCTGGCCGAGAGACTGGAAGAGGACGGCCGCGCGCCGAAGGACCAGCGGATCAGCCACGGCGACGGTCTGCGCAGGGTCCTCCACTGGGAGCCGCTCGCCGAAGTCGAAGTCGAAGTCGAAGCCGGGTCGGAAGACGACGCCGGAGCCGGAGCCGCGCCAGGGGCGAAGCCGGCGCGGCCGGTGCGGTGGCGCGCCGGGGGCGTGTACCTCATCACCGGTGGTGCCGGCGGCCTGGGCCTGATCTTCGCCGAGGAGATCGCCCGCCGCGCGAAGGGCGCCGTGATCTGCCTGACCGGCCGGTCCTCGCTCGACCCGGCCAAGGAGACGGCGCTCGGCGCCCTGCGCGCCATCGGCGCGAAGGCCGAATACCACGTCCTGGACATCTGCGACGAGCGCGCCACCGAGGAACTCGTCGCCGAGCTGACCCGGCGCCATGGCGGGCTCCACGGCGTCATCCACGCCGCAGGCGTGATCCACGACAACTTCCTGCTGAACAAGCCCGTCGCGGAGCTGCGCCGCGTGCTGGCGCCGAAGCTCGGCGGGTGCCGCAGCCTGGACGAGGCGACGAAGGACGCGGAACTGGACTTCTTCGTGCTGTTCTCGTCCATCATGGGCGCGACCGGCAACGTGGGCCAGGGCGACTACGCCCTCGCCAACGCCTTCCTCGACGAGTTCGCGCGGCATCGCGGCGCGCTCGTCGACGCGGGCGAGCGCGGCGGCCGAACGGTGGCCATCGGCTGGCCGCTCTGGCAGAGCGGGGGCATGGGCGCTGACGCCGCCACCCGTCGCGCCCTGCGGGTGCGCAGCGGGCTGCTTCCCATGACGACCGAGGCCGGTGTCATGGCCTTCCACCGCGCTCTGGACAGCGGTGAGACCAGCGTGGTCGTCGGAGCGGGGGAGGAGAGGCAGCTGCGTGCCCTCCTGGCACCGGAGCACGACCGGGGCGGACCGGCAGACGCCGACCAGCGTGGGTATGGCGACCAGCGGCATGGGCAGGACGACGACCGGCGCGGGCACCACGGCGACGGGCGGGGGTCCGATCGCGCCGGGACCGCGCATGACGAGTCGGCGCCCCGCGCCGGCGCGCCGGCCCCGCGCGACGACCGCGCGCTCGGAGCGCGGACGGTGCGCTTCCTCCAAGAGGAGCTCTCCCGGCTCACCGGGCTGCCGGCGTCCGAGATCGACGCGGAGGAACCGCTCGGCTCCTACGGCATGGACTCGATCCTGGCGACCGAGCTGACGGCCGGGCTGGAGAAGACGTTCGGCTCGCTGTCCAAGACCTTGCTGTTCGAGTACCACACCCTCGCCGAGCTGGGCACGTACTTCACCGAGCATCACCGGCCCGCACTGGAGGCGATGTTCGCGCCGTCCGACGCCGCCGACGTCCCGGCCCCCGCGCCGGCCCCGGTCCCCGAGGCGGCTCCCGCCGTCGCGAGCGCCTCTCTGCCCGCCGCACCACCGCCGTCGTCCGACGCGCTGGACATCGCGATCATCGGCCTGTCCGGCCGCTACCCCGAAGCCCGCGACCCGCGCGAGTACTGGCAGAACCTGCGGGACGGACGCGACTGCGTCGTCGAGGTCCCCGCGGACCGCTGGGACTGGCGCGCGTACTACTCCGAGGACCGCGCACTGCCCGGCCGCCACTACAGCAGGTGGGGCGGGTTCATCGCCGAAGTCGACCGCTTCGACCCGCTGTTCTTCAACATATCGCCGCACGAGGCCGATTACCTGGACCCTCAGGAGCGGCTGTTCCTGGAGCACGCCTGGACGGCCATGGAGGACGCGGGCTACACCCGCCAGCGCCTGCGGCGCGCGGACGGCGAAGCGGGCCCCGGCCAGGTGGGCGTGTACGCCGGGGTGATGTGGGGGCAGTACCAACTGCTGTTCCCGGGCGGGGCCGCCGCGGGGGGCAACCCCAGCGCGATCGGCAGCAGTTACGCGAGCGTCGCCAACCGCGTCTCCTTCGCGATGGACCTGCACGGACCCAGCATGACCGTGGACACCATGTGCTCCAGCTCGCTCACCGCGGTGGAGCTGGCCTGCCGCGACCTGTGGCAGGGCCGCACCACACTGGCGTTCGCGGGTGGCGTGAACGTGACTGTGCACCCGAACAAGTACCTGGCCCTCAGCACGGGAGGGTTCATCTCCGGCAAGGGGCACTGCGAGAGCTTCGGCATCGGAGGAGACGGCTACATCCCCGGCGAGGGCGTCGGTGTCGTCCTGCTGAAGCCGCTGCGCGACGCCGAGCGCGACGGCGACCACATCTACGGCGTCATCAAGGGCAGCGCCATGTCGCACGGCGGGCGCACCAACGGCTACACGGTCCCCAATCCACGGGCTCAACAGGCCGCTGTCCAGGGCGCGTTGGGCGAGGCCGGGGTGGACCCCAGAACCATCAGCTACGTCGAGGCGCACGGCACGGGAACCAAGCTCGGCGACCCCATCGAGATCACCGGGCTGAGCCAGGCGTTCAGGGCCGCCGGCGGTGGTGCGGGCGCGGGGACCGGAGCCGGTACGGACGCGGACCGGCGCCAGTACTGCTACCTCGGTTCGGCCAAGTCCAACATCGGGCACTGCGAGAGCGCCGCGGGGATCGCCGGGCTCACCAAGGTCCTGCTCCAGCTGGAGCACGGTCAGATCGCCCCTTCGCTGCACTCCGAGACGCTGAACCCCAACATCGACTTCGCCGACACCCCGTTCGTCGTCAACCAGGAACTGCGCGACTGGGAGCGGCCCGTCGTCGACGGGCGCACCCACCCCCGGATCGCCGGAATCTCGTCGTTCGGCGCCGGCGGTTCCAACGCCCACCTGATCGTCGCCGAGCACGTCGACCGGCGCCCGGCTCCGGCCGTGGTGGCGCGCACGCCGATGCTCTTCCCGCTCTCCGCCAAGAACGAGGACCGCCTGCGGGCGTACGCGGGTGAACTGCTGCGTTTCGCGCGCGAGGCGGAGTCCCCGGCCGCCGGGCCCGGGAAGGCCACCGCGGCGGACCTGGCGTACACGCTCCAGACCGGACGCGAGGCCATGGACGAGCGCCTCGGCGTCGTCGCGGACTCCTTCGGGGCGCTCGCCGAGAAGCTGGAGCGGCATCTGGCGGGCGACGAGTCCACCGAGGGCCTGTACCGGGGCAACGCCAAGCGTGACAAGGACGCGCTGTCGCTCATCCCCGCCGAGGAGCTCGCGGAGACCGTCGAAAGGCTGGTGGAGCGCGGCAAGCTGGACAGGCTCGCCGAACTGTGGGTGCGCGGTGCGGCACCGGACTGGCAGGGACTGCACGCCCGTACGCGTCCCGCACCCCGCGTGATCAGCGCGCCGACCTATCCGTTCGCCCGCGAACGGCACTGGATACCCGAGACGGTGGCGACCGCGGCGGGCACGACCGCGTCCGTCACCACCCCGGCGGGCACGACGGCATCGGTCACCACCGCGGTGGGCACGACGGCCGGGGCACCCCCGGCCGTGGGCGGGCCGGAGCGCGCGGGCGCGCCCGGCACGGTGCTCTTCCTGACCAAGCGGTGGCGCGAGACCCCGCTCGGTTCCGCCCGGGTGCGGCACACCTCGGTCATCGTGCTGCACGACCGTGCGACGCTGCGGCTCGCCGAGGCCCTGGCGGAGCTGTTCGACGACGCCACGCTGCTGGCGGCGGAGGCCTCCGACGCCGAAACCGTCCTCGCGCGGCACATCGGGGACCGCACCGCGTGGATCGATCTCACCGGGCTCACCGAGGGCACCGACGCCGCCCCGACCCACCCGGCCGGCGACCCCGGTCCCTCCGGCCGGCTCCTGGCCCTCCTGCAGAGCGCCCTCGACGCCAAGGCGTCGAGAGACATCCGCCTGCTGTTCGTGACCCAGGGCCTGGAGTCACCGCAGACGCGCGCCCGGGCGGACGCCGGTCACCGGGTGAACCTCGCCGGTGCCGCGCGCGCCGCGCTCTACCGGATGCTCCAGAGCGAGTACCGGGGCCTCACCTCCTGCCACGCGGACCTGGACCCCGCCGTGCGCGACGACGCCGAACTCGCGGCCGTCATCCACCGAGAACTCGGCGACGACGGCGGCGCGGCGGAGGTCTGCTACCGCGCCGGAGTCCGCCACACCCCCGTACTGGCCGAGACCGCACCGGGCGCGGCGCCGACCGCGCCGCCGTCCTTCGCCGCCGGTGAAGTCCTGCTCGTGACCGGTGGCACGCGCGGCCTCGGGCTGCTGTGCGCACGGCATCTGGTCGACCACTACGGCGTACGGCGGCTCGTCCTGACGGGCCGTGAGTCCCTGCCGCCGCGCCGCCTGTGGGCCGACCCCGACGCCTGCCCGCCCTCGGCCCGCGAGAAGATCGACGCCGTCCTGGCACTGGAGGCGAAGGGCGTCGAGGTGCGCGTCCTCGCGCTGCCGCTGGACCACGCCGACGAGGTCGCCTCGGCCATCGCGACGATCGAGTCGACACTGGGACGGATCGCCGGCGTCATCCACGCCGCGGGACTGGTCGACACCCGCAACCCCGCGTTCGTCCGCAAGCCCGTCGCCGACATCGCCCGGGTCGTCTCACCGAAGATCGACGGCACCCGGAACCTGCTGGCCGCCCTCGACGCGCGGGCGCTGCGGTTCGCCGTCCTCTTCTCCTCGGTCTCCGCGGTCGTCCCCACGCTGGGCGTCGGGCAGAGCGACTACGCGATGGGCAACGCGTACATGGACTACTTCGCCCAGGCGCACGCCGCGGACCTTCCGGTCACCAGCGTCCAGTGGCCGAGCTGGCGGGAGGCCGGTTTCGGCGAGGTCAGGAACCAGGCGTACACCGACAGCGGGCTGCTGAGCATCACGAACGCCGAGGGGCTGGCGTTCCTGGACGACATCCTCACCGCGCGACGCGGCCCCGTCGTCATGCCGGTCCGGGTCGACCCCGACCGCTTCGACCCCGGCGCGCTGCTCGGCGGCGCCCGGCCGGCGCCCGCGGCGCGCACCGGTGGCGCCGCTCCCCGCACCCCCGCTCCCCATACGCCCGCCACGGCCCCCGCCCCCGCCGCTCCCGCGCCCCACGCCGCCTCCCTCCGGGAACGGCTCACCGGCTTCCTCGGCAGTACGTTCGAAGGTCAGCTCGGGCTCAGGCCGGGCCAGTTGGACGAGGACACGTCGTACGCGGATTACGGCGCCGACTCCATCCTGCTCGCCCAGGTGCTCCAGCGGATCCGGCAGGGCCTGGAGATCGAACTCGACCCGTCCACCCTGCTGGAGTACCCGACCCTGAGCGAACTCGCGGCATGGCTGCTGACAGCGTACGAGGCGGAGATCGCCGCGCGGTTCGGTGACGACCCGCAGCCGGCCGGCAGCGACGACCAGCCGCAGTCGGCCGACGGCGGCGACGAGCCGCGTCCGGTCGGCAGCAGCGACGAGCCGGTGGTGGACGCACCCGGCGTACCGGACGCGCGGCCAGCGGCCGCCGGCGGCGCCGGCGGGCGCGACACGGCCGTCGCCGTCGTCGGCATGGCCTCCCGGCTCCCCGGCGCCCCCGACGTCGGCGCGTACTGGGACCTGCTCTCCCGGGGCCGCTCCGCCATCCGCGAGGTTCCCGGCAGCCGGTGGGGGCGGGCGACGGGCTTCCGCGCCGGACTGGTCGACGACGTGTTCGGCTTCGACGCCGGGTACTTCATGCTGCACGCCGAGGACGTCCGCGCCATGGACCCGCAGGCCCTGGTGCTGCTGGAGGAGAGCCTCAAGGCGGTCCACCACGCCGGTTACCGGCCCGAGGAGCTGGAGGGCACCCGCACCGGCGTGTACGTCGGGGCCCGCAGCCGGAGCCGCACGGACGACGCCCTCGTGGGAGAGGCCCGCAACCCGATCATGACGGTCGGACAGAACTACCTGGCGGCCAATGTTTCCCAGTTCTTCAACTGGCACGGCCCCGCCATGGTCATGGACACGGCCTGCTCCTCCTCACTGGTGGCGATGAAGGTGGCCGCCGACGCGCTGGCGGCGGGCTCGGTCGACCTGGCGCTGGTCGCAGGCGTCAGCCTGCTGGCGGACCCCTCCGCCCACGAACTGTTCCACCGCCGCGGACTGCTCCGGCAGGACGGGGAGTTCCACATCTTCGACCGCCGCGCGGGCGGCGTCGTGCTGGGCGAGGGCGCCGGAGTCGTCGTCCTCAAGCCGCTGGCCCAGGCCGAGCGGGACGGCGACACGGTGTACGCCGTGATCGAGGGCATCGCCATCAACAACGACGGCCGGACCGCCGGACCCGCCACCCCGAATCCGGCCGCCCAGAAGCAGGTCATGCGCGAGGCGCTGCGCCAGGCGGGCTGCCGACCGGACCAGGTCGGCTACCTCGACGTCAACGGCTCGGGCTCCGAGATGACCGACCTCCTCGAACTCAAGGCGATCGAGGCGGTGTACGGCGAGGGCCGCACCGCACCGCTGCGCCTCGGCTCGATGAAGCCCAACATCGGGCACCCGCTGTGCGCCGAGGGCATCGCCGCCTTCATCAAGGTCACGCTCATGCTGCACCACCAGCGGACGGTGCCGTTCCTGTCGGGCGAACAGCCCATGGAGCACTACACGATCGACCCCGACCGCCTGGACTTCCCCCGGCACGCCGCCGCGGTGGACCTGCCGTACGCGGCCTTGAGCAGCTTCGCCGACGGCGGCACCAACGGGCACGTCGTCCTCGGGCGCGGCGGGCCCGGCCGCCGCGGCCCGGTGGCGCCCCCCGAGCTCGACCGCAGGGACGTACGGGCGGGCGAGCGGGCCGACGGCTCCGCACGGCCCCTGGTGTGGACCCGGCGCGTCGACGCGCGGGACGCCGTCCTCGACGGCCACCGGGTCTACGGCCGGCGGCTGCTGCCCGGGCTGGCGTGGATCGACCTGCTGTACGGCTGCTTCGCGGAGCTCGCACCAAAGGTGCCGTACGCCGAGTTGGCCCTCCGGGGGCTCTCGATCTACCGGCCGCTGTCCGTGGACGCCGACGGCGCCGTGGAGATCCGGGTCGAGGCGCGCCCCGAGGGCCCGGACACCTGGCGGATCACGGTGACCGACGCCGCGCCGCACGGCTCCGGACCCGGCTCGGCCCACGGCACCACCCGTGACACCGCGCACGGCACCGCTGTCGGCCCCGACCCGGCCGCGACGCCGTACATCACGGCCGAGATGCGGCGGACCGGGGACGCCGCCGTCTACGACGCCACGGTCCCGGCCGAGGTGCTGGCCGTCCTGCGCGCCGCCGACGGGCGGACCCGCGACCTGGAAGAGGTCTATCGCGGCTTCCGGGCCGAGGAACTCGTCCACTCGGGGCTGATGAAGGCGGTCGGCGCGGCCTACACGGCGCCGGAGGACGTCTGGCTGCGCGTGGCCGTCGACGAGCACGCCGCGAGCGGCGACCCGGACCGGCGGGAGCGGCTGTTCCACCCCGCGCTGATCGACGGCAGCGCCGTGGCCGCCAGCGCGGTGGCCCTCGGCGGGGCGACGGCGGGCGATGCCCCGGCCGGCGGGGAGCGGCGCCTGTTCCTGCCGCTCTTCTACGGGTCGTTCCGGGCCGGCGCGCCCCTGGGGCGCGCCTGCTACACGCGCGTACGACGCGACGCGGTCGAACGGCGGGGCGAACTGCTCACCTTCACCATGGAGTTCTTCGACCCGGAGGGGCGAAAGATCGGCGAGCTGGCGGACCTCACCACGAAGGCGGTGCGCGACGCCGGGCACATCGACCCCGCCCGCCGCCGCGACGCATCGGCCGGTGCCGAGGCCGAGACCGGTGACCAGGCCGGGACCGGGACCGGTCCCGGCGCCGAGAACGGGACCGGTACCGAGGCCGGAACCGGTGACCAGGCCGGAGGCGGGGCCCTCTCCGCCGAAGCGGCCACCGCGGTCGTGGCCTCGGTCGTCGCCGACCAGCTCGGCATCCCGGCGGACCAGGTCGGCACGCACACGAGTTACTACGCGCTGGGCCTGGACTCGGCCACCCTGCTGCGGACGGCCCAGCAGATCGGGGAGCGGCTCGGGTCGGCGCTGTCGCCGACGCTGATGTTCGAGCACCCCACGGTCGCCGAGCTGGCCGCGCACCTCACGCACCACCACCGGCCGCCCGCGCAGCCCCCGGCGCCCGCGCCGGCCGCCCGCGTCGTGGAGCGGCCCGCAGTACCGGCGCCCGAAGCCGACCAGGGCGACATCGCGATCGTCGGGATCGGCGGCCGGTACCCGAAGGCGGGCAGCGCCGCGGAGTTCTGGGAGAACCTCAAGGCCGGACGCGACTGCGTCACCGAGGTGCCCGAGAGCCGGTGGCCGCGCGACACCTTCCAGGGGGAGCGCACCCCGTCGGGGCGGAAGATGTCCGCCTGGGGCGGGTTCCTCGACGACGCCGACTGTTTCGACGCCGAGTTCTTCGGGATCGCGGCGGACGAGGCGGCCCTCCTCGACCCTCAGGAGCGGCTGTTCCTGGAGGTGTGCTGGGAGGCCGTCGAGGACGCCGGACACACCCCTGCCGGTCTCACCGGGGCCGGCGGGGAGGGCCCGCGCCGGGCGGTCGGCGTCTTCGCCGGAGTCATGCACAAGGACTACGTGCTGGTGCAGCACGACGCGGCGGGCGGCGGCGCCGCGGGCGGCGGGAGCGGGCACGCCCCGCTGTCGTTGAACGCCGCGTCCATCGCCAACCGGGTCTCGCACTTCTGCGACTTCCGCGGCCCGTCCATGGCCGTCGACACCGTGTGCGCCTCCTCGCTGAGCGCCGTGCACCTGGCGGTGGAGAGCCTGCGGCGCGGCGAGTGCCACGCCGCCCTCGCGGGCGGTGTGAACCTCTCGCTGCACCCGGGCAAGTACCGGACGTACGGCGCACTGGAACTGCTCGCCGGTGACGTGCCCGCCCGGTCGTTCGGCGGCGGGGGAGACGGCTACGTCTCCGCCGAGGGCGTCGGAGCCGTGCTGCTGAAGCCGCTGAGCCGGGCGCTGGCGGACGGCGACGCCGTCTACGCCGTCATCAAGGGCACCGCCGTCAACCACTCCGGCAGGACCCCCGGCATCCGGGTTCCGTCGGTCGCCGCCCAGGCGGACCTCATCGAGGACTGCCTCGACCGGGCCGGGATCGACCCCGCGTCGCTCGGCTACCTCGAAGCCCACGGCACGGGTACCGAGATCGGCGACCTGATCGAGGTCCAGGCGCTGCGGCGGGCCTTCGAGAAGCACACGGACGCCAAGCGGTTCTGCGCGCTGGGCTCGGTCAAGTCCGCCATCGGGCACGCGGAGGCGGCGGCCGGGATCAGCGGCCTGACCAAGGCGGCGCTCCAGCTTCACCACAAGACCCTGACCCCCCTGGTGCGCGCGGAGCGGCCCAACCCGTACCTCGATCTGGACGACTCGCCGTTCCGCCTCCAGACCGAGCTGGCGGAGTGGACGGTGGAGGCGGCCGGGACCGGGTGGGGAGCGCCGCGCCGGGCCGGGGTGAGCGCGTTCGGCGCCACGGGCGCCAACGCCCATGTCGTCCTGGAGGAAGCGCCGCGCGAGCCCGGCGGCGCCGCGGCGAGCGGCATGCGGGACGGCGCACCGGCGCCCGTGCTCGTACCGCTGTCGGCGACGGACGGAGAACGGCTGCGCGCCTACGCCGAGAAGCTGCTGCGCTTCCTGGAGTCCAAGGAAGGCGCGGCGGTGGACCCGGTGGCGCTGGCGCACACCCTCCAGACCGGGCGGGTGGCGCTGGCGGAGCGCGCGGTGATCCTGGCGTACGGCCTGGACGAGGTGAAGGACGCCCTCGACGCCCTGGCACGCGGTGCCGACCCCGGCGGCGACACCGTGTGGCGCGGCCGCGTCGGCGAACAGCCCCTGGAAGCACGGCTGCTGGACGAGGACGACCTGCGGGCGGAACTGGTCGGCCGTTGGTCGGCGCAGGGCAAGTGGGGCAAGATCGCCGAGCTCTGGATCGGGGGCCACGCCGTGGACTGGCGCGCCCTGAACGGGGGAGCGGCACCACGCCGCCTGCACCTGCCCACGTATCCCTTCGCCAAGCGGCGCCACTGGGTCACGGAGTCCGGGAAGAACCGGACGCCCGAACCGGAGCGGCACGCCGTGCCCGAACCGGAGCGGCACGCCGCCGACCGGGCTCCCACCGACGGCGGGCCCGCGAGCGGCGCCGTCCGCTGGCGGTTCGTGCCGGAGGGCGAGCCGCTGCCCGCCCGGCCGGGACCGGCCGAGACGGCCCGCCCCGAGCCCTCGCCCGAGGAGAAGGCGCGCGGCTTCCTGCGCCAGCTGGTCGCCGCGCGCCTGGGGCGACCGGTCCGGGAGATCGGCCCGCACACGGGTCTGATCGAGCTGGGGCTGACGTCGCTGGGGGCCGTCGGGCTCACCAGGGACCTGGCCGCGACGATCGACCCCGCGTTCCTGCCCAGCGTCCTGTTCGAGCACGGCACGATCGCCGAGACGGCCGCCTATCTGGCCGCCCGGCGCCCCGCCGCGCTGGCCCGCCTGGTGGCCACGAGCACCGAGGAACCACCACGCCCCCAGCGGGTGGACGGCCCCCAGCCGGAGGTCCTGGCGGTGCTTGAGCGCCTGCGCACCGGCGCCCTGCACCTGGACGACGCCATCGCGCTCCTCGACACAGAGAGAAACGAGAAGTGAAGCACGAGATCGACGCTCTCATCGCGGAGTACCGGGCGGGCAGGGTCAGCGGCGGCGAGGTCGCGGAGCTGCTGCGCGAGCTGCGGCAGGGTTCGCGGGGGCGGGCGCTGCCCGGCACCGCGGCGCGCACCTACGGGCTCTCCGAGGCGCAGCGGGGCCTGTGGGCGCTCCAACGGGCGTACCCGGACATGGCCGCGTACAACGTGCCGCTGTGCTTCCGCGTCGCGGACCTCGATGTGCCGCTCTTCCAGGAGGCGTGCCGGGTGCTGGTGGCACGCCATCCGGTGCTCAGCACGGTGATCCACCGGGAGGGGGACACGCCGCTCCAGTCGGTCGACCCCGCCAGGGAGCCCGACTTCGCCAGGGTCGACCTCACCGGCGTCGCCGACGAGGACGAGGCGCTGGCCGTCGTCCGGCGCGAGAGCAAGCGGGCGTTCACCATGGACGGGACGTCGGCGGACGACGCGGAGGGCCTGTTCCGGGTCCGCGTCTTCGACCGCCCGCAGGGCGAGTCGATCGTCCTGATCACCGTCCACCACGTCATCTTCGACGGCAGTTCGGCGAACCTGCTGATGAGCACGTTGTTCGAGGCGTACGGGGCGCTGTCGGCCGGGTCCGGTGCGGCGCGGGCGCCAAGGGACGGGACCGGGGCGGGCCTCCACGACTTCGTGGCCGAGGAGCGGCGGACGCTGGCCGAGCGGGGCCGGGAAGCGCTCCCGTACTGGCGCGACCGGCTCGCCGGACCGCTGCCCGTCCTGGACCTGCCCACCGACCGCCCACACACGGCTCTGGCGGACCGCTTCGCCGGCGACACCCACGTCTGCCGGGTGCCCGCCGAGCTGGTCGCGCGGATCAGGGAACTGTCGGCCGCGCGGGGGGTCTTCGTCTCGACCGCCCTGCTCACCGCCTACGCGGCGACCCTGGCCTCGTACTCCGAGCAGAGCGAGCTGGTGGTCGGGATGCCGGTGAACGAGCGCGGGGAGGCGCTCGCCGGAGCCATGGGCCTGATGATCAACATGGTGCCGGTCCGGGTGGCGGTCCCGGCGGAGTCACCGTTCGAGCGGCTGGTCGCGGCCGCACAGCGGGACGTCGCCGACGACATGCTGCACGGTTACCCCTTCCCCGCGCTGCTCGGGGAACTGCCGTCGCAGACGCCCCCCGGGCGGTCCCCGGTCTTCCAGACCGCGTTCGTCTACCAGGACGTGCTCGACGGCATCGCCGGGCCCGACCGGCCGTACCGGCTCGTCGAGGAGCTGCACCAGGAGGGCGAGTACGAGCTCTCGCTGGAGGTGTGGGGCAGTGGAGACGCCTTCACCCTGTACTGGACGTACCAGCCGGAGCTGTACGGCCGCGCCTTCGTCGAGGAGTTGGCGGAACGTTTCCTGCGCGTCCTGACGGCCGTGTGCGACGAGCCGGCGACGTCCCTGGGCCAGCTGCGCGGACGACTCGCGGGGCCGGAGACCGGCGGTGACCGCTGCGTGCACGACCTGGTCGAGGCGGCGGCCCGCCGCACCCCCGACGCGGTCGCGGTGGCGAGCCAGGAGGAGGTGCTGACGTACGAAGCGCTCAGCGGTCGCGGCGACGCCCTCGCCGCCTGCCTCGTCGCCCGCGGAGTCACCCCGGGCGACCTGGTGGCCGTCCTGCTGGACCGATCGGCCGAGATGGTCGTCGTGCTGCTGGGGATCCTCAAGGCGGGCGCGGCCTATGTGCCCCTCGACCCTGAGCTGCCCGCCGCCCGGCTGACCGACATCGTGGCGGACAGCCGCACGGCCCTGATCGTGACCCAGGCCCGCCACAAGGACCGCGCCCAGGAACTGCTCGACGGCCGTCCGCGCGGCGGAGCCGACGCTCCGCCGCCCGCCTCGCTCCTGGTGCTCGACGAGCAGCGCGCGGAGCTCGCGGCAGCGGCCCGCACCGGGCCGGTCCGCGCCCCGGTGACCGGTGACGACCTCGCGTACGTCATCTACACCTCCGGCAGCACCGGACGCCCCAAGGGCGTGATGGTCCCCCACCGCGGCTTCACCGACCTGCTGGACGCGATGCGGCGCGAGCCGGGCATGAGCGCGGCGGACACCCTGTTCGCCGTCACCACCGTCAGCTTCGACATGGCCCAGGTCGAACTGTTCCTGCCGCTGGTCGGCGGTGGGCGCTGCTACGTCTGCGACAGCCCGACGATCAAGGACGCGGAGCGCCTCAAGGAACGGATCGGCCGGGTCCGGCCCACCGTCATGCAGGCCACCCCGGCGACCTGGAGCATGCTCTTCCACTCGGGCTGGCGCAACCGCGAGGGCGTGCGGGTCCTCAGCGGGGGCGAGGCGCTGCCGAGGACGCTCAAGGAGTACTTCCGCGACACCGGCACCGAGGCCTGGAACCTGTACGGGCCGACGGAGACGACGGTCTACGCGACGGGCGGACGCGTCCGCCACGACGCGCCCACCACCATCGGCAGGCCGATCGCGAACACCCGGGTCCTCATCCTCGACGAGCGGCTGCGCCCGGTTCCGGCGGGCGAGAGCGGGGAGCTGTGCGTCGCCGGGACCGGAGTCGCCCGGGGGTATGTGAACCGCCCCGACCTCACCGCGGAGAAGTTCATCGACCATGACCTCGTGCCCGGCGGCAAGCTCTACCGCACCGGCGACCTCGCCCGCTGGACCGAGGACGGCGAGATCGACTACCTGGGCCGGATGGACTTCCAGGTGAAGATCCGGGGCTACCGCATCGAACTGGGCGACATCGAGTACCACCTGAGCAGGCACCAGGACATCGCCGAGTGCGTCGTGGTGGCGCGCGGCGAGGACGGTGCCAAGCAGCTCGTCGCGTACTACGTCCCGCGCCCGGGGCGGCCCGCGGGCGACCCCTCCGGGGTCTTCAAGGAACATCTGCGGGCGCTGCTTCCGGCGTACATGGTCCCCGACTTCTTCGTCGCCATCGACGCCGTCCCGTTGACGGGCAGCGGCAAGGTGGACCGCAACGACCTGACGCGGCGCAAGGTGTCGCTGGCCCCCGCCGCGGCTCCGGCCGCCACGGAGCCGGTGACCCGCCCGGTGCCCGTCGCCGGCGCCGAGGACGAGGTCCTCGCCTGCTGGCAGGAGGTCCTGAAGGTGCGCGACCTCGCCCCGACCGCCTCCTTCTTCGACGTGGGCGGCAACTCGCTGTCGGCCGTGGTGCTCGCCGACCGGATCAGCCGGCGGCTGGGCGTGCCGTTCGCGGCCGCCGACCTTTTCAAGTACACCACCGTGCGAGCCATCGCCGCGTACGCGAACGCCGAGACCGCCCGGCGCGCCGGATCAGCCGACAGCACCGAGTCCGCCGGGACCGCCGAGTCCACCGACGCCGCCGGGACCGCCGAGTCCGCCGACGCCGCCGCGACCGCCGAGTCCGCCGACGCCGCCGCGACCGCCACGTCGCCCGCTCCCGCGTCCCCGGCCGTGGACGTGCCCGACGACGCGGTGGCGATCGTCGGCATCGCCTGCCGCTTCCCCGGCGCCCGCGACCACTGGGAGTTCTGGGAGAACCTCAAGCGCGGCGACGAGGCCGTGCGCCGCTGGACCGAGGAGGAGCTGCGCCGGGCCGGCGTCCCCGAGCGCGTGCTGCGCGACCCGGCCTATGTGCCGGTGCGCTCCTCCCTGGACGGCAAGGAGGAGTTCGACGGAGAGTTCTTCCGGCTCTCGCCGAACCACGTGGAACTGATGGACCCGCAGTTCCGCCAGCTCCTGCTGCACGCGTGGAAGGCCGTCGAGGACGCGGGGTACGACCACCGCGACATCCCGGACACCGCCGTCTACGTCTCCACCGGCAACCACTTCTACGGCGCTCCGGCCGAGACCGCCGAGACGCCCGCCGCCGTCCTGGAGGACCCCCGGCAGTACCTGTCATGGGTCATGAGCCAGAGCGGCACGGTCGCCTCGATGGTCTCGTACCAGCTCGGCTTCGGCGGCCCGAGCATGTCCGTCCACTCGAACTGCTCCTCCTCGCTGACCGCGATGGCGCTGGCGGCCCGCGCGGTGACCTCCGGCGAGTCGGAGTTCGCCCTGGTGGCCGCGGCCTCGGCGAGCAGCGCCGACGGCCTCGGCTACATCCACCAGCCGGGCCTCAACCTCTCCGGCGACGGCCGGGTCAAGGCGTTCGACGCCGACGCCGACGGCATGGTCGGCGGCGAGGGGGTCGTGGCGCTGCTGATCCGCCGGGCGGCCGACGCCGTCGCCGACGGCGACCACGTCTACGGACTGCTGCGCGGTATCGCGACCAACAACGACGGCGGCGACGCCACCGGCTTCTACAGCCCCAGCGTCAACGGGCAGAGCCGGCTCATCCGGACCGTTCTGGACCGGACCGGCATCGACGCCCGCTCCATCGGCTACGTCGAGGCCCACGGCACCGGCACGAAGCTCGGCGACCCCGTCGAACTGGCCGCGCTGACCGAGGCGTACCGCGAGCACACGGACGAGACCGGCTACTGCGGCATCGGCTCGGTGAAGTCGAACCTCGGCCACCTCGACACGGCGGCCGGGCTCGCGGGCAGCGTCAAGGTACTGCTCAGCCTCTACCACGGGCAGCTTCCGCCGACGCTCCACTACACCCGGCCGAACCCCCAACTGCGCCTGGAGAACTCGCCGTTCGAGGTCGTCGACCGGCTGCGCGACTGGCCGGCGGGAGCGGCCCCGCGCCGGGCCGCGCAGAGCTCCATCGGACTCGGCGGGTCCAACGCGCACGCCGTCTTCGAGCAGTACACCCGCGACGGCGGCGCCCGGGCGCACGCCGGTGCCGACGACGGGCCGCAGCTGGTGCCGCTGTCGGCCAGGACCCCGGACGACCTCCTCCGCGGCGCCGCCGAACTGCTGCGGCACCTCACGGGCCCGCGGGCGGCCTCGCTGCGCCTGGCCGACGTGGCCCACACGCTGCGGGTGGGCCGGGTACCGATGGCCTGCCGGGTGGCGTTCGTCGTACGCGACCTGCGCCAACTGGCGGCCGAGCTGGAGCGGTTCGTCCAGGACCCGCAGGGCGGGGACTCGCCCCGGTGCTTCACCGGCCGGGTGAAGGACGGCGCGGAGGAGGCGACGCGGCGCCAGGCGAAGCGCGCGCGCCACCTCGCCGACGGCAGGCTCAAGAAGGTGGCCAAGGCATGGGTCCGGGGCGCGGGCGTCGACTGGCGCCTCCTGCCCGGCCAGCACGCGGGCCGGCGCGTGAGCCTGCCCGGCTACGCCTTCGGGCCCGTAGCCCACCCGTGGCCCGCGCGGGCACCCCGAACGCGGCCCACCCCGACCGCGCAGGCGGCACTCCCCGCGGCGGCACGACCCCATCCGCTGCTGCACGAGAACGTCTCCCGGCCCGACGGCCAGCGCTACCGCTCGCACTTCACCGGCGAGGAGTACCTCCTGCGCGACCATGTCGTCGGCGGCCGGAAGCTGCTGCCCGCCGTGGCCAGCCTGGAGATGGCGTACACCGCCGTCCAGCGCGCCCTGCCCGGCGCGCACCACCCGGACCGCCGCACCGTGCTCAAGAACGTCACCTGGGCGCGGCCGGTCGTCGTCGGCGACGGCGGGCGCGACGTGGAGTTCACGCTCGCTCCCGAACGGCGGCGTGCGGACGCGGCGGACAGCGCCGGGGGAACCGGGCCGCTGCGCTTCGAACTCGCCAGCGGCGACGGCGGGCCGCACGTCCAGGGCCGGGCCGTGACCGAGCCCGCCGTGACCCCGCCGCGCGTCGAGCTGGACCGGCTGCGCGCGGGCCTGCGGCTGCGCTCGATGCCCGGCTCGGAGGCCTACGCGCACATCGCCCGCGCGGGCGTCGCCTACGGACCCGGCTTCCGCCTCGTACGGGTCCTGCACCGGGGCGAGCCCGACGGGCGCCGCGAGGTGCTCGCCGAACTGGTGCTTCCGGCGGAGCTGGCGGACCCGTCGGCCGACTACGCGCTCCACCCGAGCTTCCTGGACGCGGCGATCCACGCCTCGCTCGGCCTGGACGCCGGCTACGACACGGCCCGCCCGGCCGGCACCGCCGACCCTGCCGACAGCGGCGGGCTCGGCCGCGGCGCGGACGGCGCCGTGCCGGCGCCATCGCCCGACGCGGCCACCCAGGTCCCGTTCGCACTCGACCGACTCGACGTCCACCACGCCCCCTTCGGCCGGACGATGTACGCCTGGGTGCGCCCGGCACCGTCGCAGCGGGCCGGCGCGGGGCGGGTGCTCGACATCGACCTCGTCGACGAGCAGGGCCGGGTCTGCGCCGCGCTGCGGGGACTGGCGTTCCGCGCGCTCCAGGCGTCCCGGGACGGTCGGACCCCCGCCTCCGAGCTGCGGACCCTGCTGCCCGTCTGGGAGCCTAGGCACCCCGGCGACGAGACCTCGCCGGCCACCCCGGGCGAGGTGCTCGTCTTCGACTCCGGCCGCCGGCTCGGCGCCGGCCTGGACACGCTCCACCCCGGCCACCGGGTGATCGCGCTCCCGCCGGGCGCGCAGGTCCAGGAGATCGCCGAACTGATCCGCGCGGCGTGCCCGCGCGCCACGGGCTCCGGGGCCGCGGGCCGTATCGCGCAGATCGTGTGGGCCGCCCCGGCCGAGGACCCCGACGGCATGGTCGCGGGCCAGGAACGCGGCGTCATCGAGGTCTTCCGGATCGCCAAGGCGCTGCTCTCGCTGGGCCACGGCACCCGGGAGCTGGCCTGGACGGCGTACACCTTCGGCACCCAGCCGGTCCGCGAGCGGGATCGCGTGGCGGCGACGCACGCGAGCGTCCACGGTCTGATGGGCAGCCTGGCCCAGGAGCACACGCGCTGGACGATCCGCCTCGTCGACCTGCCCCATGAGCTGTCCGGCGAGCCGTACGGCGACCTGCTGGGCGGCGAGCGGCGGCTGACCGGTGTGCGGCCCGGCGCCACGCTGGCCCTGCGCGGTGGCCGGTGGTTCTCCCAGGAGCTGCTCCCGGTCGCGAACCTGGAGCCGGCCGCCGGCCCGTACCGCAGGCACGCCGTCTACGTCGTCGTCGGCGGCGCGGGCGGCATCGGTGAGCTGTGGAGCCGCTCCATGGTGGAGCGGTACCAGGCGTCGATCGTCTGGATCGGCCGGCAGCCCCTGAACGAGGGCATCGAGCGCAAGCTCGCCGGGCTCGCCGAACGCGCCCGCGCCGTCGGGGCGGCCGCCCCTCGTTACGTCCCGGCCGATGCCGCCGACCGCGACAGCCTGCTGGCCGCCTACCGGCGGATCAAGGAGCACCATCCGCGCGTCGACGGTGTGGTGCACTCCGCGATCGTCCTGGCCGACAGAACGCTGGCGCGCATGACGGAGGAGGAGTTCCGCGCCGCCCTGACCTCGAAGGTCGACGTCGGTGTCAACCTCGCCGACGTGTTCGCCGCCGAGCCGCTGGACTTCGTCTTGTTCTTCTCCTCGGTCGAGAGCTTCGTGCGGGCGGCGGGCCAGGCCAACTACGCGGCCGGATGCACCTTCAAGGACGCCCTGGCACACGAGCTCCGACAGCGCGGGCTGCCACTCGTCAAGGCCGTCAACTGGGGCTACTGGGGCGTGGCCGGCGCCGTCAGCGACCCCTTCTACCGCGAGCGGATGGCCGCCGCCGGCGTCGACTCGCTCGATCCCGACGAGGCGCTGACCGCCCTCGAATCCTTCCTCGCGGGCGACCACGCCCAGATCGCGCTGATGCGGACCTTCGGCGACGACGCGCTGCGCGGCCTCACACTCGACGAGCGACAGGGCAGCCACCGGCCCGCCCTGCCCTCCGTACGCGACGAGATCGTGGCGGCCCACCGCGCCCCGCGCGGCGAGGTGGAGCGGCTGCGCCGCTACCTGCCGCACCCGCGCATGTGCGAACTGGCCGCGCAGCTCCTCCTCGTGACGCTCCGGGACCTCGGCCCCGAGGGCGCGGGGAGCCCGGCGGACCCGGACGGACCGGGCGGCGGCCTGGACGGCCTGGAGCGGGAGGCGCTCGCCAAGTACGCGCGATGGATTCAGGAGAGCGACCGGCTGCTCATGGACGCCGGGCTCCTGGAGTACGCGGGCGGCCGGCGCCGCGTCGGGCCCGCCGCGCACGGCTTGGAGCGCGCGGAACTGTGGCGGCAGTGGGCCGCCGAGCGCGACGGCTGGCAGCCCAACGCCAACCAGCGGGCGCAGGTCGAGCTGGTCGAGTCGTGTCTGCTGGCGCTCGACGACGTCCTCACCGGCGCCCGGCAGGCCACCGAGATCCTCTTCCCCGGCTCCTCGATGTCGCGGGTCGAAGGCATCTACCGGGGCGACCCCGTCGCCGACTACTTCAACGACCGGCTGAGCGAGCTGGTGGCCGACGCCGTGCGCCGCTGGGCCCGCGCCGAACCGCGGCGGCCGCTGCGCGTCCTGGAGGTCGGCGCCGGTACCGGCGCGACCAGCGCCAAGGTGCTGGAGGCGCTCGAACCGTTCGGCGACCGCATCGCGGAGTACTGCTACACCGACCTCTCCAAGGCGTTCCTCTTCCGCGCGGAGGAGCGGCTGCGCCCCCGCTACCCGTACCTGACGACACGGATCTTCAACGCGGAGCACGCGCCCGGGCCGCAGGGTGTGGAGCCGGGCGGCTTCGACATCGTCGTGGCGACCAACGTGCTGCACGCCACCGCCGACATCTCCCGCACCCTGCGGCACGTCAAGGCGGCCATGCGGGCGGGCGGCCTGCTGTTCGTCAACGAGATGAGCCGCAACACGATCCTGGCCCACCTCACGTTCGGGCTACTGGACGGCTGGTGGCTGTACCGGGACGCCGAGCTGCGCATCCCGGGCAGCCCGGTGCTCGCGGCCGACCGGTGGCTGGAGGTCCTGGACGACGAGGGCTTCCGCACGGGCGCGCAGCCGGACACCGAGGCCCACGTCCTCGGCCAGCAGCTGATCGTCGCCGAGAGCGACGGCACGTTCCGTACGCCGTGCGGGTTCCAGGAAACGGCCGCCCCGGTCGCCCCGGCCTCTGCCGAGCTCCCGGTCCCGGTTCCGGCGCCGCGGCGACCGGCCGGCGGTCCGGCGGTCCGCACCGAGGACCCGGACGCCGAGCTGCGCGCGCACACCACCGCCTACTTCGAGCGGCTGGTGCGCGACGCGCTCCGCCTCTCCGACGGGGAACTCGACCCGCGCAAGGACCTGCACGACTACGGGCTGGACTCCATCCTGGTCTCCGGCATGAACAGCGCTGTCGCCAAGGACTTCGAGGACGTCAGCAGCACGCTCTTCTTCGAACTGCGCACACTCGACGACCTCGTGGGGTACTTCCTGGCGGAGCGGCGGGCGGAGCTGCGGCAGCTCTTCCCCGGCGACGCCGCCCCCGCGGGCGCCCCCCTCGCCGAACGCGCCACGGCCTACGTCACCCGGCTCGTCGCCGACACGCTGAAGCTGGCTCCCGAGGAGCTGGCCGACGACGCGGACCTCTTCGACCTCGGGCTCGACTCGATCCTGGTCATCCAGCTCAACAACGCGCTCGGCCGCGACTTCGACGACCTGAGCAGCACTCTCTTCTTCGACTGCCCGACGATCCGGGACGTGGTCGAGCACGTCATGGCGGCGCACCCCGACCGGCTGGCCGCGGTCCTGTCCGACGGCCCGGTCACCCCGTCCCGGGACCGCTCGGCCGTCGAGCCCGCCGCACGCGGACCGGTCGCCGAGGAGCCGAGCCCCGCGCCCGTGGAAGCGCCCCGACGCGCCCCGGAGCCGACGCGCCCGGCGCCGCGCACCGGGGACATCGCCATCGTCGGCCTCGGCGGGCGCTACCCGGGCGCCGACACGCCCGGGGAACTGTGGGACAACCTGGCCCGCGGCGCCCACGCCACCGCTCCCTACCCGGCCGACCGCTGGTGGTGCCGCTGGGAGGGCCGGGAGCGCCCCTGGGGCGGTTTCCTGGCCGACGTCTCGTCCTTCGACGCGGACTACTTCGGCGTCTCGGAACGGGAAGCCGCGGCCATGGACCCGCAGGAGCGGCTCTTCATCGAGACGGTGCACAGCGCCGTGCAGGACGCCGGCTACACGCCCGGCGCCCTGGCCGGCCAGGGCCGCGTCGGCGTGTTCGTCGGCGTCATGAACGCCACGTACAACGGACGCACCGCCTACTCGTCGATCGCCAACCGCACGTCGTACCTGTTCGACTTCCAGGGACCGAGCATCGCTCTCGACACAGCGTGCTCGGCCTCGCTCACGGCGGTCCACCTGGCCGTGGAGAGCCTGCACAGCGGGGACAGCGACTGCGCGGTCGCGGGCGGCGTCAACCTCCTCCTGAGCCCGGACCACTTCGACGTGCTCAAGGAGCACGGTCTGCTGTCCTCCGGTGACCGGTGCCGCCCCTTCTCCGACCGCGCCGACGGGTTCCTCGCGGCGGAGGGCGTGGGCGCGGTGGTGCTGCGACCGCTGAAGGACGCGGTGGCGGCCGGCGACCACATCTACGGTGTGATCAAGGGAACCGCCGTCAACTCCGGCGGCCGCACCAGCCGGTACAGCATGCCCAGCCTCACCGCGCAGCGCGACGTGGTGGTCCGGGCCCTGGAGAAGGCCGGTGTCACGCCCGACACGATCAGCTACGTCGAGGCGCACGGCACTGCGACCCTCCTCGGAGACTCACTGGAGATCTCGGCGCTGAGCCGGGCCTTCGGCACGGGGCGCCCGGGGCAGTACTGCGCGGTCGGCTCGCTCAAGTCCAACCTCGGCCACTGCGAGAGCGCCTCCGGCATCGCCGGGCTGACCAAGGTGCTCATGCAGCTGCGCCACCGCCGGCTCGCGCCCTCGATCAACGCCGAGGAGCTGAACACCGGCATCGTCTTCAAGCAGTCGCCGTTCCACGTCCAGCGCGAACTCGCCCCCTGGACACCGACCGACGCGGCCGGACGGCCCCTGCCGAGGCGCGCCGGAATCTCGTGCTTCGGCGCGGGCGGCTCGAACGCACATCTGATCATCGAGGAACACATGGCAGACGACGCCGCGGACCGACCGCTCGACGAGCAGGCCGACGAGACCTGCCTGGTCCCGCTGTCGGCACGCACCCCGGAGCAGCTGCGGACCGCGGCCCGGCGGCTGGCCGACTTCCTGGACGACTCCGCCCGCGCCGACCACCGGGTGCCCCTGCGCGACCTCGCCCACACCCTCCAGACGGGCCGCGACGAACTGCCCGTGCGGCTCGCGCTGCCCGTCCGCTCCGCCGCCGAACTGGCCGACGCGCTCGCCGACTTCCACGCCACCGGCCGGGCGGGCGCCGACCGGTACGCCGACCTCGGCGGTACGGCCCCATCGCGCCGCGCGGACTCCGGAGCGGAGCCGGGCGTGGCGGCGGGTGTCGCCGCCGGGGACCACCGGGCCCTGGCCAGGCTGTGGCTGACCGGCGCCACCATCCCCTGGCACGAGCTGTACGGCGCCCGTCCGCCGCGCCGCGTCAGCCTGCCGACCTACCCCTTCGCCAAGAGGGAGTTCTGGTACGAGGAGGCCGCGTCGGCGCCGTCGCGGGCGCACGCGGCCGGTGGCCGGGCCGCGGCCGACCCCGAGCGGGGCCGGGGGCGGGCAACGGCTCTCGATGATCCTTCGCCGGAGCCGACGCCGGCCGCGGAAGCCGGGGCACCGCCGCGTGAGCCCGCCGCCTCGGGGGCCCGCGACTGGCTCCGGCGCGCCGTCGCCGAGCAGCTGGCGACCCACGCCGACGGCGTCCGTACCGACCAGGACTTCCCCGCCCTGGGCCTGTCGTCGATGGCCCTCGTGCACATCGCCCGGCGGATCCAGCGCGAACTCGACCCGGCGTTCGAGTCGGCGTCGCTGTTCGAGTACACGACCATCGACCAGCTGGCCCGCCACCTGGGCGACACCGCTCGGGCGGACGCCCCCGACCCCGCCGAGGCGTTCGCCGCCCACCCCCTGTCCGAGGGCCAGCGGGGCCTGTGGGCCCTCCAGAAGGCGGCGCCCGAAGCCGGTGTGTACAACGTGCCGCTCTGCTTCCGGGCGACCGGACTCGACACCCAGGCGCTGCGCCGCTCCTTCGAGCGCGTACTCACCCGCCACCCGGAGCTGGGCGGCGTCGTCCAGGAGGTGCGGGGCCGGCTGCTGCTGGCCCGGCCCGAGGCCCCCCGGCCCGCGTTCACCGAGCGGGAGCTGCCCGCGATGGCGCGGGACGAGGTGTTCGCGCTGGTGCGCGAGCACGCCAAGGCCCCGTTCGACCTCGACCACGGGCCGCTGTGCACGCTCAGCGTCTTCCACACCCCGGGCGGCGAGTCCTGGGTGCTGCTCAACGCCCACCACCTCGTCCTGGACGGCGGCTCCGCCGTGGTCCTGGTCAAGGACCTCCTCGCCGACTACCGGGCCGCGGCCGAAGGCCGTCCGTCGCCCGGCGGCCCCCAGCCGGGTGACGGACACGCCCCGTACGCGGAGTTCGTCGCCGAGGAGGCGGCCCTCCTGAGCGGCGACGAGGGCGCGGCACGGCTCGCGTACTGGAAGGAGCAACTGGCCGGCCCGCCGCCCGCCCCCGCGTTCCCCACCGACCGGCCGCGCTCCACGCCCGGCCGCGGCGTGCACGGTGCCAGTGAGACCCTGCGGCTTCCGGCGGAGCTGAGCGACCGGATCAGGGAGTACGCCCGCGACCACGGCGGCTATCCGTCGGCGGTGTTCCTCGCGGCGTACAAGGTGCTGCTGCGCCAGTACACCCGGCAGGACGACATCGTCGTCGGCATGCCGGTCAGCACCCGGCCCGGCGAGCGCTTTCGCGGCACCGTCGGCTACTTCGTGACCATGGTGCCGGTCAGGAGCCGGATCTCGGGGCGGCAGTCCTTCACCGAGCTGTGCAAGGACGTACAGAAGACGCTCTTCACCGGTATCGCGCACAGCTACCCGTTCGGCCCGCTGGTCCGCGAGCTCGGCCTGGGCGCCGCGGACGGCTCCACGCCGGTCTTCGCCCACGCCTTCATGTACCAGGACTGGCACGAGGACGTCACCGCGGACACCGACTCCTTCACCTATGTCGAGGGCATCCATCAGGAGGGCGAGTACGAACTCGTCCTGGAGATCGTGGAGCCGGACCGGCCCGGAGACGGCTTCGGCCTCACCTGGAAGTACGACCCGGCCCTCTTCGACCGGGAGACGGTCGACCGGCTGCTGCGCCAGTACGTCCACCTCTTGGAGACCGTCCCGGGCGCCGCACCCCACCTGAGCGTGGACGACTGCTCGCTGGTCTCCCCGGAGGAGCTGCACACCCTCACCGCGGAGTGGAACGACACCGCGGTGGACCGGCCGGACCGGTGCGCGCACGAGCTGTTCGCCGAACGGGCCGCCCGCACCCCGGACGCGGCCGCCCTGGTCAGCGACGCCGAAACGGTCAGCTACGCGGAGCTCGACGATCGCTCGCGGCGGCTCGCCGCCCGGTTGCGCGGGCTCGGCGTCGGCCCCGGAAGCCTCGTCGCGGTGTACCTGGAGCGCTCGCCCGAACTGGTCGTCGCCCTCCTGGCGACGATGCGGGCGGGCGGCGCGTACATCCCGCTCGACCCCGCCTACCCCCGGGACCGGATCGCCCACATACTCGGCGACGCCGCGCCCCAGGCGGTCGTCAGCCACTCGGCGCTGCGCGACCGGCTGCGCGACCTGGACGCGCCGGGCCAGGCCACCCGCCCCCTCCTCCTGGTGGACTCAACCGACCCCGAAGGACCCCGCGCGGACGACCACCCGGACAGCCGGCCGACCGGGGCCGACCCGGCGTACGTCATCTACACCTCGGGCAGCACCGGCGACCCCAAGGGCGTGGTGGTGCCGCACCGCGCGCTCACCAACTTCCTGTGCGCGATGGCCGAACGGCCCGGGATGCGCGCGGACGACCGGATCCTGGCGGTGACGACGCACAGCTTCGACATCGCCGCCCTCGAGCTGTACCTGCCCCTGATCACCGGCGCGCAGTGCCATCTGAGCGACGCGGCCACCGCGCGGGACGCCGAGCGGCTCGCGGCGCTGATCGCCCGCGTGCGGCCGACCGTGATGCAGGCGACGCCCGCGACCTGGACCATGCTGATCCACTCGGGCTGGACCAACGACGAACGCGTCCGCGTCCTGTGCGGAGGCGAGGCGCTGTCCGAGACGTTGAAGGAACGGCTCGTCGTGCTCGGCTCCGAGGTGTGGAACCTGTTCGGGCCCACCGAGACGACGGTGTGGTCCACGGTGGCCCGCGTCGAGGCGGGCGAGCGGGTCACGATCGGCCGCCCCATCGACAACACCCGCATCCACATCGTGGACGCGCACGGCCGGCTCGCGCCGATCGGCGTACCCGGCGAGCTGTGCATCGCGGGCGACGGCCTGGCCCTCGGCTACCTCAACAAGCCCGAGCTCACCGCGGAGCGCTTCCCCGACAACCCGTTCCCGCCCGGCGGCACCCTGTACCGCACGGGAGACCTGGCGCGCTGGCTCGGCGACGGGACCATCGAGTGCCTGGGCCGGATCGACTCCCAGGTGAAGGTCCGCGGCTTCCGCGTGGAGCCCGGTGAGATCGAGCACGTCCTCGCCCGGCACCCGGCCGTGCGCGAGTGCGCCGTCGTCGCGCGGACCGGGGCGACGACGACCGGCACCCAGTTGATCGCCTACTGGACCCCGGCGCCCGGCACCGAGCGGGCGACCGCCCGGGACCTCCTGCGGCACCTGGGCCGCAGCCTGCCGGGCTACATGATTCCGGCGTTCGCGCTGCCGATCGACCGGCTCCCGCACACCCCGAACGGCAAGGTGGACCGTCTGACGCTGGCGCGCCGGCCCGTCTCGCTGCCCCAGGAGCCGGCCGGCGCCGGCACCGGGACGGCGGCGGACGAGGACGGCGTACTGGACGAGGGCGGCGTACTCGCCCTGTGGCGCGAGGTGCTGGACGTCGAGGGTCTCCGGGCCACCGACGCCTTCCTGGAGGCGGGCGGCAACTCCGTGCTCGCGGTGGTGCTCGCCGAACGTGTCGCCAAGCGGTTCGGTGTCGCCTTCACCGCGGCCGACGTCTTCCGTTGCGCGCACGCCCGGGGGACCGCCGTCCACCTGCGCACCGTTGTGGGAGCCGGCCAGGGCCGCCCGGAGGGCGGCCCGAGCGGGGCCCTGGAGCCGAGTCCGCGCCCGGCGTCCGAGGCGCGTCCGTCCTCCTCGCGGCCGCCGGTGGCCGCCCCTACCGCGGCCCCCGTACCGGCGGACGGCGAACTGCCCGGCTACCTCGCCGACAGCGTCGCCGTCATCGGGGTGTCCGTCGGGCTGCCCGGTGCCGACGACCACCACCAGTTCTGGCGCAACCTCCTCGCCGGCGAGGAGAGCGTGGAGCTCTGCTCGCCGGACGAGCTGCGCCGCCTCGGCGTCGACGAGCGGCTGATCCAGGACCCGGCCCATGTGCCGGTGCGCGCCAGCATGCGCGGCAAGGGCTTCTTCGACCCCGCCTTCTTCCAGATATCGGCGCGGGACGCCGAACTGATGGACCCCCAGCTGCGCCAGCTGCTCCAGCACTCGTGGAAGGCGATCGAGGACGCCGCGTACCTGCCCGCGGACATCGAGGACGCGGCGGTCTACATGTCCACCAGCAACGCCCTCTACCAGGCACCCGTCGCGGGCCGCGGCACCCGGCGCGACTCGGAGGCCCTGGTCGGCTTCCTACAGGCGCAGCCCGGCACCATCCCGACCACCGTCTCCCACCGGCTCGGCCTGCGCGGCCCCAGCCTGTTCGTGCACAGCAACTGCTCCTCCTCGCTCGCGGGGCTGGCCCTGGCCTGCCAGGGCATCCGGTCCGGGCAGACCACGCACGCGCTGGTCGGCGGCTGCGGCATGTACGGGGAGAACGCGGTCGGCTATCTGTACGAGGAGGGCATGACGCTGTCCTCCGACGGGCACTGCAAGCCCTTCGCCGCGGACGCCACCGGCATGATCGGAGCCGAGGGCGCCGTGGTCGTCCTGCTCAAGGACGCCCTGTCCGCCGTACGCGACGGTGACCACGTCTACGCGCTGGTGCGCGGCGTGGGCATGAACAACGACGGGGCGGGCAAGGCGGGTTACTACGCCCCCAGCGTCACCGGCCAGTCCGAGCTGGTCGCCTCGGTCCTCGAACGCACCGGAGTGCACCCCGAGTCGATCGCCTATCTGGAGGCCCACGGCACCGGCACCGTGATCGGCGACCCCATCGAGGTCATGGCCGTGTCCGAGGCGTACCGGCGGTACACCGGCGCGACCGGCTTCTGCGGCATCGGCTCGGTGAAGTCCAACCTCGGACACCTCGACGCCGCCGCGGGCCTCGCGGGCCTCGTGAAGTCCGCCCTCGTGGTCGGCCACCGCACGGTGCCGCCGACCATCAACCACGACGCGCCCAACCCCCAGATCGACTTCGCGGGCTCGCCCTTCTACGTCGTGGACCGGGTCACCAGGCCGGAGCGCGGCTCCGAACCCCTGCGCGCCGCCGTGAGCTCCTTCGGCATCGGCGGCACCAACGTCCACGCCATCGTGGAGGAGGCGCCGCCCCGGGGCGGGCAGGACGCGGTCTTCACCGGACCGCACCTCGTGCCGCTGTCGGCCAGGACCCCGGAGAACCTGCGGCGGTACGCGCGCGATCTCGCGCGGCGGCTGGCCGAGGAGGGGACCACCGGGACGAGCGCACGCCGCCTCGCGGACATCGCCTTCACCCTCCAGGTCGGGCGCACCGCGCTGCCGGAGCGGGCGGCCTTCGTCGTCCGTACCGTGCCCGAACTCGTCGCCGCGCTCGAGGACTTCGCCAGCCGGACGGACACTCCCGCCCGGACGGACGCCGCCGCAACGCCGTCCCCGCTCGACGAGGAGGACCGGCGGAGCCTGGTCCGGCGGTGGCTGGCCGAGCACAGGCTCGACAAGGTGGCGCGGCTGTGGGAGGCGGGCGACCCGGTCGAGTGGCACCTGCTGTACGCCGACGGCCCGCGGCCGCACCGGGTCAGCCTGCCGACGTACCCCTTCAGCGAGGAGTACTACTGGCTGTCCGGAGAGCCGGACGGCACGCCCGCCGCGCCGCGACCGGCCACGGCGGCAGAGCCGCCGGCTCCCGGCCCGCGCGGGGCGCACCTCCCGTCCGCGGCCGACGACGCCCCCGCGCCCCGCTTCTTCGAGGAGCGGTGGGCCGCCTGCGAACCGGAGCCCGTACCCGGCGGGACCGCGTCCACCGGACGGGTCACGGTGGTCTTCCTCTCCGACCGCGCGGCGCAGGAGTCCTACCGGCGCGCGGCGCGTGAGCGCGCACCGGAGGCCGAGCTGGTCTTCGTCGAGCGGACGGGACGCCAGGCCCCCGCGGCCTCCGCCCACCCGCTGGACCCGCGCGACGAGCCGGGCTGGCGGCGTGTGCTCGGCACCATCGCCGAGGCGCACGGGCCGATCGGCGCCATCCACTACCTGTGGCCCACCGAGCACGCGGACGGCACGTCCGCGCTGCGCGAACTCACCGACGTCGGCACCCTGGTACGCGCCCTGGCCGCCACGGCCGCGGACGTCCCCGACGTCCTGGTGGCCGGTCACTTCCGGGACGCCGTGGAGCAGGCGGCCCTGGACGCCCTGGTCGGCTACGAGCGTTCGCTGTCCGGGGTGCTGCCCGGCATCGGCCTCCGCGTGGTCCTGCACGACGGCGTCGCCCCCACCGACCGCTGGGCCGATCTGCTGCTCACCGAAGAGCGCCAGAAGCGCAAGGTCAGTGCCCTGTACCGGGCGGGCCGGCGCCATGTCTGCCGGGTGGAGAGCGTGCCGCTGCCCGAGCGGGGCGGCCCGGCGGTGCTGCGGGAGGGCGGGACGTACCTGGTCACCGGGGCCTTCGGCGGTCTCGGCCGGCGGCTCGCGGAGCACCTCGCCCGGACATACCGCGCGAACCTCGTGCTGCTCGGCCGCTCCCCCCTGCGCTCCGCCGACGAGGCGTGGGCCGCGAGCCTGCGGCGGCACGGCGGCGAGATCGTCTGCCGCCGCGCCGACGTCACCGACGAGGACGCCCTCGTCGAACTGCTGAGCACCCTGCCGACCCCGGTGCGCGCGATCGACGGCGTCGTGCACGCCGCCGGTACGGCACAGCCGGTGCCGCTGACCGAGAAGACGCCCGAGTCGTTCGAGGCGGCCATCGGCGCGAAGGTACACGGGACGCTCGCCCTGGAGCGGGCACTCGAACGCGCGCCGGGCGGGCGCCCGCCGCGGTTCGTCTGCCACTTCTCGTCGACCTCCGCCACCCTCGGGGACTTCGGCAGCTGCGACTACGCGGTGGCCAACCGCTTCCAGGCGGCGTACGCCCGCGCGCTGGGCGAGCGGCGGTCGCCGCACCGGACCGTGGCCGTCGAATGGCCGCTGTGGGAGGAAGGCGGCATGGGCGCCGCGGCGCAGCTCCACCGCGACCCCGACTTCGTCACGGCGTACCTGGACGCCAGCGGTCAGCTGCCGCTCGCCACCGACGCCGGGCTCGCCCTCTTCGAGCGGCTGCTCGCGGCGGCCCCCGCCGCCCCGCTCGTCCTGCACGCGACCGCCGAGCAGGCGCGGGCGCTCGTCGGCCGGGCCGTCGCCGGCAGCGTGCCGCGGCCCGCCGCGCCCGAGCCGGCCGACGGGACGGCGGCCGCGCGGGATCTGCGCCGTGCGGAACTGGCCGGCACGGTCCGCCGGATCGTGGCGCACGTCCTGAAGGCGCCCGTCGACACGCTCGACGATGGCAGCAACTTCCTCGACCTCGGCCTGGACTCGATCCGGCTCACGCAGCTCGCCCACCGGCTCTCGGAGCGTCTCGGAGTGCGGCTGCTGCCCACCGTTCTGTACGACCACCCGTCCATCGGGCGTCTGACGGACCATCTGGCCGAGCAGGCCGTGACGTCCGGCACGACGTCTGGCACGACCTCTGCCACGGTCTCCGACGCGGCCGTCGCGGCGGTGCGGGACGCGGTGCCGGACGTCGTGCACGACGCGGTGCCGGAAACACCGGCCCCCGGTGACGCTCCGATCGCCATCATCGGCATGAGCGGCATCTTCCCCGGCTGCCGTTCCGTCGACGACTTCTGGAACGCGCTCACCGAAGGCAAGGACCTGGTCACCGAGGTGCCGCCGGTGCGCTTCGGCACCGCGCCGCCCCAGGAGGGCGACGCGGCCGAGCACTACCCGTGGCTGGGCGCCATCGACTGGGCCGACGAGTTCGACGCGGCCTTCTTCGAGATCGCGCCCAAGGAGGCCCGCAGCATCGACCCGCGCCAGCGGCACCTGCTCCAGGAGTGCTGGAAGGCCCTGGAGGACGCCGCGCTGGGCGCCGAGCGGCTCAAGGGCCGCCGCGTCGGCGTCTTCGCCGGCGTCGAGCAGGGCGACTATCGCCTGCTGGTGGGGGACGGCGGCAACGTCACCTCCAACCACGACGGGGTCCTGGCCGCACGGCTGTCGTACTTCCTCGACCTCAAGGGACCCGTGCTGGCCGTCAACACCTCCTGCTCCTCGGGCCTGGTCGCTCTGCACCAGGCGTGCGCGAGCCTGCGCCAGGGCGAGTGCGACATCGCCGTCGTCGCCGCCGCCAACTTCGTCCTCACCCCGCAGTCGCTGGCGGCGATGGACCAGGCGGGCATGCTGTCGGCCGAGGGCCGCTGCGCCACCTTCGACCAGCGCGCCGACGGGATGGTGCCCGGCGAGGCGGTGACGGCGCTGGTGCTGCGGCCGCTTGACCGGGCGGAGGCCGACGGCGACCCCGTCCACAGCGTGATCGCGGCCAGCGGCATCAACTACGACGGCAGGACCAACGGCATCACCGCGCCGTCCGGAGAGGCGCAGCGCGACCTGCTGGAGACCGTCTACCGGCGGGGCGGCATCGACCCGGAGGACATCGGCTACATCGTCACCCACGGAACAGGGACGAAGCTGGGCGACCCGGTCGAGGTCAACGCCCTGCGCGAGGCGTTCCGCGCGCACACCGGCGAACGGGAGTTCTGCGCCCTCACCTCGACCAAGACCAACGTCGGCCACACCTTCGCCGCCTCCGGCCTGGTCGGCCTGGTCTGCCTGTCCGAGGCGCTGCGCCACCGCACCATCCCGGCCAGCCTGCACTGCGAGCGGGACAACGAGTACATCGACTGGAGCGAGAGCCCCTTCTACGTCAACAAGTCGACCAAGGAGTGGACCTCGCCCCGGGGCGGGCTCCGCACGGGCGCGGTCAGCGCCTTCGGCATGAGCGGCACCAACGCCCATGTGGTCGTCCGCGAGTACCCGGGCGGACGACCGGCGTCCGCTCCGGCGCAGCCGTACCACCTGCTGCCGCTCTCGGCCAAGACCGAAGCGGCCCTGGAGCGGCGCGTCCAGGCGCTGCTCGACCGCGTCGCCGACGGCTCACTGACCGACGCCGACCTGCCGGCGCTCAGCGAGACGCTGTTCACCGGACGCCATCACTTCCGCCACCGCCGCGCCGTCGTCGCGGCCTCCCTCGACGAGGCCGTCGCGCTGTGGACCGGCCGAGGCCGCTCGCGGCCCGGACAGCCCGACCCCGCACACGCCGAGGGCACGGTGCCGCGCGGCTTCACCGCCCGTGCGGCGGACACCGAACGCATCGGCACCTGGCTCGAACGCGCCCGGGACAGCCGACTCGACCCGGCGCGACGGCGCGAGGCGCTCGTCGAACTGGCCCGGCGCTACGTCGAAGGCCACACCGTGCCGAGCCCGGCCGCCCACCCCGGCGGGCCGCGCCCCACGCGACTGCGCATACCCGTGTATCCGTTCGCCAGGAACCGCTACTGGGTGGGCGGCGAGCAACCGGCCCGGCCCGCGGCAACGGCCGCGGCCATGGCCGCCGCGCCGTCCCCGGCCGCGGCCACGTCCCCCGTGGAGTCCCCGGCCGCGGCTCCGGCGTCGCGTCCCGTCGTCGGGAAGACGGGGCCGCAGCCGCGCGCCTCCGTCGTCCTGACCGACCCGGCGGCCGTCCCGCACCGGCTGGACGCGCCCCCACTCGACCGCGGCGAACGGCCGAGGGTGTCCCTGACGCCCCTGCCGCCCCTGACACCCCCCACCCCGCAGTCACCCCGGCGTGCCCGGGCCACGATCGCGGTGACACGCGATCACGACGTCCTGGAGGACCTCAAGTCGGCGGCCGACATCGACTTCGGCGGCATGGTCGCGACCCTGAACCGCACCGGCGTCATGGTCGAGCAGCTGATCCCGTACTCCTCGGACTTCGCCGACTATGCCGGTGAGCGCGGCGGTGAGGTGCTGGACCTGGGCTGCGCCTACGGCGTCGCCAGCATCGCCGCGCTGGAGCGCGGAGCCCGGGTCGTCGCGCTGGACATGGAGCAGAAGCACCTGGACATCCTGGAACAGCGCGTCAACGACACCAGCAGGGCGCGGCTCGTCCTGCGCCGGGGCACGCTGCCCGACGTCGACTTCGAGGACGGGCGCTTCACGGCCGTGCACGCCAGCCGCGTGATGCACTTCCTCGCCCCCGACGACGTACGGCTGATGCTCCGCAAGATGTTCCGCTGGCTGGCGCCGGGCGGAAAGGCGTTCCTCAGCACGGACTCGCCCTACTTCGGGTACTGGGCCTCCAAGGCGGCCGAGTACGAGGAGCGCAAGCGCGCCGGCGATCCGTGGCCCGGCTACATCGAGGATGTCGCCGCACACTTCGACCCGGCGTTCGTCGTCGGCGGGCCGAGCCTCATCAACGCCATCGACCCCGAGGTCTTCCGCAGGGAGTGCGAGGCCGCCGGGTTCGTCGTGGAGCGGGCCGGGTTCTTCGGCGCCGTGGGCGTGGACCGGGAGTCCTACGGAGCTCCCGCGCCCGACATGGAGCACGTGGGGATCATCGCTCGCAAGCCGACGGCCGTGCCAGAGGGGCACGGCCGCGAGCACGGGCGAGAGCGGGAGCACGGGCGAGATCAGGAGCATGGGCGAGATCAGGAGCATGGGCGAGAGCGGGAGCACGTGGCCGCGTCCGGTACGGGCCCGGTGCTGAGGTCGGCCGACGGAACCCCCCTCCACTACCGGGTACGGGGCAGCGGCCCAACTGCCCTGGTCTTCATCCACGGGCTCGGCTGCGACGCGTCGTACTGGGACCGGCAGGTCCCGTACTTCGAGGAGCGGTACACCGTCATCGCCCTGGACCTCGCCGGGCACGGCGGGTCGGGGAGGGACCGGCGCAGGTGGACCGTCGAGGCGTTCGCCCAGGACGTCGCCGCGGTCGTCGAGCGGGTGGGCGCCACCGACGCGGTCCTGATCGGCCACTCGTTGGGCGGCCCGGTGATGCTGGCCGCCGCACCCCTGCTGGGCGACCGGGTCCGGGGCATGATCGGCGTGGACACGCTGCACAACCTCGATCCGAAGCCGCTGGGCGCCGAGCAGCTCGACCGCTTCGCGCAGACCTTCGTCGACCAGCCGATGAAGGCCGAGGAGCTGTTCCTCGACACCGCCCGCCGGGATCTGATCGAGCTGGTGGAGCGCACGCGCGAACAGGTGGGCCCGTCGATCGTGTCGGCCGCGTTCCGCGAGATGCTGACGTATCTGCAGGACGTGCCGAAGCACTTCGACACGCCGCTGGTCCTGGTCAACTCGACCTCGTGGATGCCGACGAACCTCGCCGCCGCGCACCGGTACGGCGTGGAGGTGGATCTGGTCGAAGGTGTCGGGCACTTCGTGATGCTGGAGGCGCCGGACGTCTTCAACGCGTCCCTGGAGCGGCATCTCGACCGGATCGCTCCGCAGGTCGGGCGGGCCGGAGGGCAGGGGACGGTCGCGGAAGGGGCTGATGGATGATGCCCGAATCACGTATTAAGATCCCGACCCGTAACGACCTGCATCGGTTCTTGCGCGAAACGTTGGCCGGCGTCCTGGGAACCGAAGCGGCTCCGGGCTCCGACGACGTGTGTCTCGTGGAGTCGGGGCTGGACTCGATCAGCTGCGCCGTGTGGCTGCGCGAGATCAACCGAACCCTCGGGCTTTCCCTCACGGTGGCCGATGTCTGCGGTCACCCCACCTTCGGCGAATTGTCTGCCCTGATCGAGGGCGCCATGGGAGATCTGATGAGTGCCATGACCCCTGGGCCCTCGGCTGCCCTGAGCGGTTCCCCCTCCGGCCACTCCCGCATCGCCGGCTACCTGCGGGAGAGCCTGGCGGCCGAGCTGGAACTGGCGGCATCGGACATCGACGACGACACCCCGTTCGTGGAGCTGGGGCTTGACTCGATCACGGGCGTCACCTGGACCCGCAAGCTGAACACGCACTTCCAGCTCTCGCTCTCTGCCACCCAGGTCTACAGCCACCCCACGGTCGACGAACTGGCGGGCCACCTCGCCGGACTGCTCGGCGAAGCCGCGCCCGAACCTGCTTCGGAGACGGAGACGGAGGCGGAGACGGAGGCGGATACGGAGACGGAAACGGCGGCCGGGGTGGAGGCGGTGACGGAGGCCGCGATCGGCGCATGGCTGCGGTCGAGTCTCGCCAGGGAACTGGAGCTGGACGAGTCGGACCTCGACGACGACACCCCGTTCGTGGAGTTGGGGCTCGACTCGATCACCGGCGTCACCTGGACCCGTTCCATCAACACCCGGCTGCGGCTGTCGCTGTCCGCTACGACGGTGTACGGCCACCCGACCATCAGCGAGCTGGCCCACTACCTGGCGGGTCAGGACGGCGTGGCGCTGCCCGTCGACCCCGCACCCGCACCCGTGCCCGCGCCCGCACCTGAGCCGGCTCCGGCTCCGGCTCCCGAACCGGCACCGGATCCGGCACCCGCCCTGGCACCCGACCCGGCACCCGCACCGGCACCGGGCCCGCGCGGCGGCGTCGAGCTCGTCGACATCGCCGTCATCGGCATGTCCGGCGCGTTCCCCAAGGCCGAGAACCTCGACGAGTTCTGGCAGAACATCCGCACCGGCCGCGACTGCGTCTCCGAGGTACCGCCCTCCCGCTGGCAGGTGGGGGAGTACTACGACGAGCGGCCCGGCACGCCCGGCAAGTCGTACAGCAAGTGGATGGGCGTGCTGGAGAACGCCCACCACTTCGACCCGCTGTTCTTCACCATCTCGCCCGGCGAGGCGGAGTACATGGACCCGCAGCAGCGCGTCCTCCTCCAGGAGAGCTGGCGCTGCGTCGAGGAGGCCGGCTACAACCCCGAGGACCTCTCCGGCACGCGATGCGGCGTCTTCGTCGGCTGCTCCGTGAACGGCTACGGCGGCGCGCTCGACGAGACCGAGTTGAGCGCCCACCAGAACCTCGGCACCAACAGCGCCATTCTGGCGAGCCGAATATCCTACACGCTCAACCTCAAGGGCCCCTGCCTCTCCATCGACACCTCGTGCTCGTCGTCGCTCGTGGCCATCGCGGCCGCCTGCGACAGCCTCTGCCTGGGCGACAGCGACACGGCCTTGGCCGGCGGGGTCTGGGTGATCCCCGGGCCCGGCGTGCACATCGCGATGAGCCAGCTGCGCGCCCTGTCACCGGACGGGCGCTGCTACGCGTTCGACGAGCGGGCCAACGGCTTCGTACCGGCCGAGGGAGTGGGCGTACTGCTCCTCAAGCGCCTGAAGGACGCCCAGGCCGACGGGGACCGCGTCCACGCCGTCATCAGGGGGTGGGGCGTCAACCAGGACGGCAGGTCCAACGGCATCACCGCCCCCAGCGCCGAGGCGCAGACCCAGCTCCACAAGCGGGTGTACGACAGGTTCGGCATCGACCCCGCGGACATCGAGCTCGTCGAGGCGCACGGAACCGGTACCGCCCTGGGCGACCCGGTCGAGGTCGACGGCCTCGTGGGCGGCTTCACGGCCCTCACCGACCGGCGCGGCCACTGCGCCCTGGGCTCGGTGAAGAGCAACATCGGCCACAGCGCGTGCGCCGCCGGAGTGGCGGGCTCCCTCAAGGCGATCCTGGCCCTGAAGCACGAGACCCTCCCGCCGACCGTGCACCACGAGCGGCTCAACGAGCACATCGACCTGGACGGCACGCCGTTCTACGTCAACACCCGGGCGCGGGCCTGGCAGCGCGGGGACAGGCCGCGCCTGGCCGCGGTCAGCTCGTTCGGCTACAGCGGCACCAACGCCCATCTCGTCCTGGCGGAACCGCCCCGAACCCCCGGGCGCCCGCACGCACAGAGGCAGGAGCACACACCCGCACGGGAGCCGGAGCGGGGTGCGCGGCTGATCGTGCTGTCCGCCCGGACCGCCGCACAGCTCGAAGAGCAGGCCCACCGGCTCGTCGTCCACCTCGACGCCCATCCCCGGGAGAGCCTGCGGGATCTGAGCTTCACCCTGCTCCAGGGCCGCAAGCACTTCCGCCACCGCCTCGCGCTCGTGGCGAGCACTCCCGAGCAGGCCGCCCGGACGCTGCGCACCTGGCTGGAGACGGGCGGCGCGCCCGCCTTGTGGACCGGCGACGGCAAGCCGAGCCGTGCGCTGAGGGATCCGGCCGGTACGGCCGGCGAACAGACCGATCCGCGCGCCCTGGAAGCGCTCGCGCAGGAATACGCGCGGGGCGAGGCCCTCGCGTTCCAGCGGCTGTTCGCGGCCGGGCGGCGGCCGAACAGGATCTCCCTGCCCACCTATCCGTTCGCCAAGGACGCCTACTGGCTCCAGCCGGCCGGCGGCGCCGCGAAGGCCGACCGGTCCGGCCCCGGCCACGACGCGGCACAGACGGACGGGTCCGGAAGCGGGCACGGCGGTGACTCCGCCGCGACCGGCCGGCCGGGTGCGGCGGACCCCGGCGGCGGGGCCGTGCTGACCCTGGAGCCGCACTGGGAGCCTCGACCCGCCCCCTCCGGCGCCGCCACCGCGCCGATCAGCCGCACCGTGTGGCTGGTCGGGCCCGGCGCGACCGGTGAACGGGCGGGCGCCCTGCGCGCCCTGCTACCCCCCACCACCGCACTGCGGACGTTCGACCTCGCCGCGGACCGTCCACTGGACGCCGAGTACCTGCGGCTGACCCAGACCCTGCTGACCTCGATCCGCACCGCGGTCGGCGAGCGCGGCGCGGCGGGCGAGGACCTGCTCCAGGTCGTGGTGCTGGGCCATGGGGCGCCGGCCGCCCGGGTCATGACCGGTGTGTCCGGGCTGCTCCGGACGGCCACCCTCGAGTACCCGTGGCTGCGCGCCCAGTGCGTGGAGTACCTCGACCGCTTCGACCACGGCGACCCCGGCTCCACCGCCGCGCTCGCCGACGCCGTCGAGGCGGGTGCGCGCGACTGCGCCGAGCAGGACATCCGCCACCACGACGGACAGCGGTACGTCCGGCGCCTGATCGAACAGCAGCCGCAGTCGGAGGCCGGGCCCACGGCCACCCCGTGGCGCGACGGCGGCGTCCACCTCGTGACCGGCGGGCTCGGCGGGATCGGGCTGATCCTCGCCGCAGAGGCGTCCCGGACACTCCGTCAGGGCACCGTCGTCCTCGTCGGCCGCTCCGCGCCCGACACCACCCGACTGCGCGCGCTCACCGCTCTGGAGAGGCCGGGCGTCACGATCGAGTACCGCCGGGCCGACGTCACCGACCGGCGGGCCGTCGACGCACTGGTCGAGGACGTCGTGGCGCACCACGGCGCGATCCACGGGATCGTCCACTGCGCCGGGGTCCTCCACGACGGCTACCTCGCCACGAAGACCGACGCGCACCTGCGGGCCGTACTCGCCCCCAAGACGTCCGGTCTGGTCAACCTCGACGAGGCGACCAAGGACCAGCCCCTGGACCACCTGATCGTCTTCTCGTCCACCGCGGCGGCCCTCGGGAGCGCGGGCCAGGCCGACTACGCGGCGGCCAACGCGTTCCTGGACGCCTACACCGAGCACCGCGGCGAACTGGCCGCGCGGGGCGCCCGGCCCGGTCGCGTCCTGTCGATCGGCTGGCCGCTGTGGGCTGATGGCGGCATGCGCGTCGACGACGCGGCGCGCACCGGGCTGCGTCGCATCGGCGTGACCCCGCTCGCCACCGAGGACGCGCTGCGCGCCCTTTCGGCCGCGGTCGCCACCGGTCGCCGCCGCACGCTCGTGCTCTCCGGCGACCGCCGGCTGCTGCTCACCCGCCTGGCGGCGCAGACCGGTGCGCGGCCGCCCGCCGCCGATCTCGCGCCCGACCCTGACCTCGCCACCTCCACCGCCACCTCCGCCTCCGCGACCCGGCAGACCTGGGAGCACCGACTCGTCGCCGAGGTGTCGGCGCAGCTCAAGGTCCCCGTCGAGGAGATCGATGTGGACGGTGAGTTCGGTGAGTACGGCTTCGACTCGATCAGCCTGACCGAGCTGGCGAGCCGGCTGGCGGACGGCTACGGGCTGACCCTGGCGCCCACCGTCTTCTTCGAGCACACCACCCCGGCACGGCTGGCCGCTCACCTGGCCCAGCACGACCCGCGGCCGGCTCCGCAGCCGGCCGTGGCGGCCACCGCCCCGGCCGCCGATCCGCGAACGGCCGCCGATCCGCGGAACCTGCGGGACCTGGCCCGGCAGGCCCTCGTCGCCGAGGTGTCGGCGCAGCTCAAGGTCCCCGTCGAGGAGATCGACGTGGACGGTGAGTTCGGTGAGTACGGCTTCGACTCGATCAGCCTGACCGAACTGGCGCGCCGGCTGGGAGACCGCCTCGGCGTGGACCTGGCGCCCACCCTGTTCTTCGAGCACCGCACCGTGGACAGCGTCGCCGCGCATCTGGCCGCCACGTACGGCGACGAGATCGCGTCGACCCGCTCCGAGCCGGTGCCCGTCCCCGCGGCCGTGCCCTCACCCACTCCCACGCCCTCAACCACGCCCGAGCCCACACCCACCCCGGCGCTCGCGCCCGCGGCGCCGATCGCCATCATCGGGATGAGCGGCAGCTTCCCGCAGGCCCCGGACCTCGCCGCGTTCTGGGAGAACCTGCGCGACGGCAAGGACTGCATCACCGAGATCCCCGAGGACCGCTGGGACTGGCGGGCCATGCACGAGGACCCGGCCACACCGCAGAGCAACAAGCATGTGCGCTGGGGCGGATTCCTCGACGGCGTCGACCGCTTCGACCCCCTGTTCTTCGGCATATCGCCGCGCGAGGCCCTCGCCATGGACCCGCAGCAGCGCCTGCTGCTGACCCACGCGTGGCAGGCCCTGGAGGACGCCGGATACGCGCCGTCGAGCCTGGCCGGCAGCGACACCGCCGTCATCGTCGGCACCGCGCCCAGCGGCTACGGCAGCCTGGTCCTGGCGGAGCGGCAGGGCGAGGACGGCTACGCGGCCACCGGAGTATCCGGTTCCGTCGGTCCCAACCGGGTCAGCTATCTGCTGGACCTGCACGGGCCCAGCGAACCGGTCGAGACCGCGTGCTCGAGCTCGCTGGTCGCGATCCACCGCGGCGTCGAACTGCTGCGCGCCGGCCGGAGCGGCCTCGCCCTCGTCGGCGGCGTGAACACGATCGTCAGCCCGGACCTGCACATCGGCTACAGCCGCGCCGGCATGCTCTGCGAGGACGGCCGCTGCAAGACGTTCTCCGCCCAGGCCAACGGCTATGTGCGCGGTGAGGGCGTCGGCATCCTCGTCCTCAAGCCGCTGGACCGGGCGGAACGCGACGGCGACCGGATCCTCGGCGTCATCCGCGGTACGGCCGTCAACCACGGTGGCCGCGCGCACTCGCTCACCGCGCCCAACCCGAACGCCCAGGCGGAACTCCTCAAGGCCGCGTACCGCGAGGCGGGCGTCGACCCCCGCACCGTGACGTACATCGAGGCGCACGGCACCGGCACCGAACTGGGCGATCCCGTCGAACTCAACGGGCTCAAGAGCGCCTTCGGCGCGCTCTACGAGGAGACCGGGCAGGCACCGGGCACCCTCCCCGAGCCGGCCCGCTGCGGCCTGGGCTCCGTCAAGAGCAACATCGGGCACCTCGAACTGGCCGCGGGCGTCGCCGGCGTCATCAAGGTGCTGCTCCAGATGCGGCACGCCACCTTGGCCCAGAGCCTGCACTGCGAAGAGCTCAATCCCTATCTCGACTTCCGGGACAGCCCCTTCGAGGTGGTGCGCGAGCAACGCCCCTGGGAGCGGCCGCGCGACGCCGAGGGCCGGGCCGTCCCGCGCCGGGCCGGAGTCAGCTCCTTCGGGTTCGGCGGCGTGAACGCCCATCTCGTTCTGGAGGAATACGACGCCCCCGTGCCGTGCGCCGAGGACGCCACCGGCTCCCCGGCCGTGGACGAGCTCTCCGCTCCGCGCCACCCGGCCCTGATCACCCTGTCGGCCCGCACCGGACCGCACCTCGTCGAGCAGGCCCGACGGCTGCGCGACCACCTCCGGAGCCCGCACCTGGGAGCGGCCCGCCCGACCGACATCGCCTTCACACTGCACGTGGGGCGCGACGTGATGGAGGAACGGCTGGCGACGCGCGTCACCTCCGTCGCGGAACTGGAGCGCAGGCTCACCTCCTTCGTCGACAGCGTCGACAGCCCCGGAGGCCACGAGGGCTGGTACCGCGGCACCGTGCCCCGGCGCGCGTCGGCGGCCGCGGACGCCCGGCCGGACGCCGCCCGGCTCGCCGAGGCGGACCGCTGGCTCGCCTCGGGGGAGTACGACCGCGCCCTCGCCGAATGGGCGGCGGGCCACCCCGTCGACTGGCGGCGGCTGTACGCGGACGGCCCCCGGCCGGTGCGGATCGCCCTGCCGACGTATCCCTTCGCCGAGGAGAGCTACTGGGCCGGACGCGACGCGTCCCGCCCGGCGGCCCCCCTGCCGGCTAGCGCACCCGATTCCGCACCCGTGCACGCGCACCCGATGCTGCACCGGAGGTCCGGTGACGCCGCCACGGCGTCGTACGACGCCGTCTTCGACGGAGCCGAGCCCTTCCTGAAGGACCATCAGGTGCAGGGGATCCCCGTCCTGCCCGGTGCCGCACATCTCGAAATGGCGCGGGCGGCGGTCCTCCACACGGCGGGCGAGGAGAAGACCACCGAACGGGTACGGCTCACCGACATCGTCTGGCTGCGGCCCGCCGCCTGCGGTGCCGACGGGCTGGAGCTGCGGCTGGGCCTTCGGCCCCTCGCCGGCGGAGCCGACGCGACCGGGCCCGGTTACGCGTACACCATCCATCGCGTCGACGCCGACGGCGAGCAGACCCTCTGCAGCCAGGGACGCGCCGGCCTGCCGCGCGCGCTCGCCGAGCGCCCGGTGCTGCCGCTCGGCGAACTGCGCGGCGCCTGCGCCGGGTCCGCCCTCTCCAAGGCGGAGCTCTACGGCCTGTACGACAGGGTGGGCATGGGGTACGGCCCGGCGCAGCGCTCGCTGGCGGGGCTGACCGTGGGCACCGACGCCGCCGGACGGCCGCAGGTGCTCGCCGAACTGCGCCTGCCGGAGCCGGTGGACGCGGCCGAGGCGGCGCTCTACGGCCTCCATCCGAGCATCCTCGACGGAGCGCTCCAGGCCACCATCGGCCTGGGCATGGGCCCCGGCACGCCAGGGGAGGGCAGCCACCCCGCCCGCCCGGCGCTGCCCTTCGCGCTCCAGGAGCTGGAGGTGTTCGCCGCCACCCCGGCGACCGCGTTCGCCTGGATCAGGTACCAGGGCGGCAGCCGCCCCGAGGACACCTCGGCCAAGCTCGACGTGACACTCGTCGACGAACACGGGCGTGTGTGCGTGGAGCTGACCGGACTGAGCGCCCGCGTGCTCCCCGGTGAGCCGGTGGCCGAACCGGCCCCGGCCCCGGCCGAGCCGGGCACGCCGGGCGCGTCGCCGCTCGCCGACCTCGCGCTGCCCTATGTGCGCCGACAGCTCGCCACAGCGCTCCAGGTCGGCGTCGAGCGGCTGGACGTCGACACGCCGCTGGAGTTCTACGGCATGGACTCCATGATGGCGATGGAGCTCACCCGCCATCTGGAGGACACCTTCGGCGTCCTGCCCAAGACCCTGTTCTTCGAGGTGCGGACCATCCGCGCACTGAGCGAGCACTTCGCCGAGGAGTACGCGGAGCGGCTGCGCACCGCGCTGGGCTCCGCCGCGGACGCCGACGCGCGGTCGGCGGAGGAGCCGCCGGCGGACGAGCCGCCGGCGCGCGAGGCGGACCGCCCGAACGCCCTGGCCGGTCCGGACAGTCCGGCCGTTGCCGACGCTTCCGTCACCACCGCTGAACCCGCCACCATCACCGAACCCGTCACCGACATCGCCATCGTCGGAGTCAGCGGCAGATACCCGCAGGCCGAGGATCTGGACCAGTTCTGGCAGAACCTCCGCGCCGGACGCGACTGCGTCACCGAGATCCCGGCGGACCGCTGGGACCACCGCGACCACGGCGCCGCGGCGTGCAAATGGGGCGGGTTCCTCGACGGCGTCGACCGCTTCGACCCGCTCTTCTTCCGCATCTCGCCGCGTGAGGCCGAGTACCTCGACCCCCAGGAGCGGTTGTTCCTGGAGTGCGTCCACCACACGCTGGAGGACGCCGGTTACACCGGTGAGCTCCTGGCCCGCCAGTCCGCCGAGCGCGGCGGTGCCGACGCGGCCATCGCCCGCGCGGGCAAGGTGGGCGTCTTCGTCGGGGTGATGTACGAGGAGTACCAGCTGCACGGTGCCCAGGCACAGGCGCGCGGCCACCAGGTCGCGCTCTCGGGCAGCCCGTCCTCCATCGCCAACCGGATCTCGTACTTCTACGACTTCCACGGGCCGAGCATGGCCGTCGACACCATGTGCTCCTCCTCGCTCACCGCGATCCACCTCGCCTGCGAGGCGATCAGGAGCGGCCAGTGCGAGGCGGCCATCGCCGGGGGCGTCAACGTCAGCGTCCACCCCAACAAGTACCTGATGCTCAGCCAGGGCAAGTTCACGGCCAGTGACGGCCGCTGCCGCAGCTTCGGCGAGGGCGGCGACGGCTACGTGCCGGGCGAGGGCGTCGGCGCCGTGCTGCTCAAGCCCCTGGAGCGGGCCATCGCGGACGGCGACCACATCCACGGAGTCATCAAGGGCACCGCGCTCAACCACGGCGGAAGGACCCATGGCTTCTCGGTGCCCAGCCCCGTCGCCCAGGGCGACGTCATCGCCCGGGCGCTCGCGCGGGCCGCGGTCGACCCGCGCTCGATGAGCTACCTGGAAGCGCACGGCACCGGTACCTCGCTGGGCGACCCGATCGAGCTGGCGGGCCTGGTCAAGGCGTTCCGGCAGGCGGGCGGCGGCGCGCTGCCCGCGCAGAGCTGCGCGATCGGCTCGGTCAAGTCGAACATCGGCCACTGCGAGAGCGCTGCCGGTATCGCCGGGGTCACCAAGGTGCTGCTCCAGATGCGGCACGGCGAGCTCGTGCCGAGCCTGCACTCCAGCACCCTCAATCCGCACCTCGACTTCGACGGCACGCCGTTCCGGGTGCAGCAGCACCTGGGGCCGTGGCACGGTCCGCGCGTCGCAGGGGTCTCCAGCTTCGGCGCGGGCGGCTCCAACGCGCATGTGGTCATCGCCGAGCACCGGCCAGGTACGGGTACGGGCACGGCCGCCACCGCCTCCGGGTACGCGTCCGGTCCTCGCCCGGTGGCCGTCCCGCTCTCGGCGGCGACCGAAGAACAACTGGTGGAGCAGGCCCGGCGGCTGAGGGCACGCGCCGAGCAGCTGACCGACGACGACCTCGCGTCCCTCGCCTGGACGCTCCAGACGGGGCGTGTCGCCCTGGAGGAGCGGCTGGCCTTCACGGCGGACTCGCTGGAGGCCGTCAGGCAGCGCCTCGACGCGTTCCTCGCCGACCCCGCGGGACCCGGCGACTGGGCGCGCGGCACCCTCCGGCCCGACCAAGATGCACCCTCCGCCGGCGACGAGGACGGGCTCGACGGCCTTGTGGACCAGTGGGTCCGGGGCGCGGCCGTCGCATGGGAGCGGCTGTACCCGGAGGACGGCACGCCGCGCCCGCGGCGCATCGGCCTGCCCGGCTACCCCTTCGCCAGGGAGCGCTACTGGCTCGACCTCGGCTCGGATCCGGAGCCCGGTCCGGCGCCCGGCCCTGAGACGGCGCGGGTGTCCGGCCCCTCCGAGGGCGCCCTGCACCCGTTGCTGCACCGCAATGACTCGACCGCCTTCGCGCTGGCCTTCCGTACCCGGTTCGACGGTTCGGAGCCCTTCCTGCGCGACCACCGGATCGGGGACAGCCCAGTGCTTCCGGCCGTGGCGCAGCTGGAGATGGCCCGCGAGGCCGTGGCGCGCGCCTTCGAGGTCACCGAGCCCGGCCGCGTGCGCCTGCACGACGTGGTGTGGCTGCGGCCCGTCGCCCTGACAGGCGGCGAGCTGGTGCTCAGCCTGCGGCTTCGGGCGCTGAGCGGTGACGAGGCCGAGTACGAGCTGTACGTCACCGACGCGGGCCCCGCCGCCGGCGGCACCGGCGAGGAACTGGCCGGGCGGGGCAGGGCGACCGTGCTCCGGGAGGCCCCCGAGCCGTACGAGGTGTCCCTGGACGCCCTGCGGGAGCAGTGCGCACAGGACCGCCTCGACGGGGCCGAGGTGTACGCGGCCTTCGCCGGCAAGGGGCTGCACTACGGCCCGGCGTACCGGAGCATCGAGCGCCTCGCGCTCGGCGACGGCGACCACGGTGCGCAGGTCCTCGCGGATCTGCGCATACCGGCGGGTGCCCGCGCGGCGGCAGCGCGGCTGTGCCTGCACCCGAGCGCGCTGGACGGAGCCCTGCAGGCAGGTATCGGCCTGGCCCCGCATTCGACGGCCACGATGGTGCCGTTCGCCCTGGACAGCGTGCAGGTGTACGCCGCCACTCCCGAGCGCGCCCACGTCCTAATCCGCTCCGGCGCGCGGACGTACGACATCGACGTGTACGACGAGCACGGCCGGATCTGCGTCGAGCTGCGGGGACTGGCTCTGCGCGAGCTGCCCGCGCCGGCCGAGGCCGGGGCCGGGCAGGGGACCGAGCCCGTACCGGGCCATCTGCTGCTGATGCGCCCGGTGTGGGAGCCGAGCGAGGAGAGCAGCGAGGAGAGCGAGGGCATCGCGGCCGACGGGGAGCCCGCCGAGCGCCATGTCATCCTCATCGGCCGGTCCACGGCCGCGGAGCGGGACGCGCTCGCGACGGCGCTGCCCGGCTCCGTGCACCACGAGGCCGTGGACCTGCCGGGCGACGACCCACTGGACCGCCAGTACCTGACGGCGACCCAGCGGGTGTTCGCGCGGGCCCGCGACCTGCTGGAAGGCGGCGTACGCGGTTCGGCGCTGCTCCAGGTCGTGCTGGTCGGCGACCCGGACGCGGACGAGCACGAATCCCGGGCCGTGTTCGCCGGGCTGAGCGGCCTGCTGAAGACGGCGTCGCTGGAGAACCCGCGGCTGCGCGCCCAGTTCATCGACTGCTCGGACGGCGCCGCCCCCGCGGTCGTCGCCGAACGGCTGCGGGCGGAGACCGCCCCGGAGGTGCGCTACCGCGCCGGCCGTCGCCAGGTCAGGCGCCTGGAGGAGGCCGCGCTCGCGCCCGGCGCGGCGGCCGCGCCGTCCTGGCGCGCGGGCGGCGTCTATCTGATCACCGGCGGCACCGGGGCCCTGGGCCTGATCACGGCCGAGGAGATCGCCGCCTCCGCCGCGGGCGCCACCGTGGTCCTGACGGGGCGCTCCGCGCTCACCGACGAGCAGCGGCACGCCCTCGACGCCCTGCGGGCGGCGGGGCTCCAGGTGGACCACCAGCGGATGGACGTCGCCGACCGCGGCGCGGTCGAGCGGCTGATGGAGCACATCGAACGCGCCCACGGGCCGCTGACCGGCATCGTGCACGGCGCGGGAGTGCTGCACGACAACTTCGTCATCAAGAAGACCCCGCAGGAGCTGGCACGGGTCCTCGCGCCCAAGGTGGCGGGCCTGGTCCATCTCGACGAGCTGACGCGCGACCAGCCGCTGGAGCTCTTCCTGTGCCACTCGTCGACGACCGGCGCACTGGGGAATCCGGGCCAGGCCGACTACGCGGCGGCGAACGCCTTCATGGACGCCTACGCGACCTACCGCAACCGCCTCGTGGCCGCCGGACTGCGACGCGGCCGGACCCTCTCCGTCAACTGGCCGCTCTGGGAGGACGGCGGTATGCGGGTCGACGAGGCGACCAAGGAGCGGCTGCGGCGGATGGACCTCCTGCCGCTGGACACCGAAAGCGCCCTCCACGCCCTGCGGAGCGGTCTGGCGGCCCGGGACACCGTCCTTGAGGACGGCAGGCTCCTCGTCGTCGCCGGGCGGCGCGAGGCGCTGCTGCCCCGGCTGACCGGGCGGCGCGCCGAGTCACCAGCCACTGAGCCCGGCACGCGGGCACCCGAGAGCCCCCGGGCCGGCCAGGGGCTCCAGGACAAGGCCGTACGCCACCTCCGCCACCAGCTGGCCGCAGCCCTCAAGCTGGGCCCCGACAGACTGGACGCCGACACGCCGCTGGAGCGCTACGGCATGGACTCCGTTGTGGCGATGAACGTGATCGCACAACTGGAGAAGACCCTCGGCACCACCCTGTCGAAGACCCTCTTCTTCGAAGTCCAGACGGTCCGCGCGCTGGCCGAGTACTTCACCACCCACCACGGGGACGAGCTGCGCGCCGAGTTCGGCGACACCGGTACCGCCGGCCCGCGGCCGGAGCACCCGGCGCCGGTTCCGCCCGCTCGGGCCGCGGCGGCCGCACCCGTACGGGACGAGCTGCGCGCCCGCCCGGCCCGCTCCCGGGCCGACCGCGAGGACATCGCGATCATCGGCATCAGCGGCCGCTACCCCGGCGCCCCGGACCCCGACGCCCTGTGGGCCCGGCTCCGCTCCGGCGACGACTGCGTCACCGAGGTCCCGGCCGACCGCTGGGACCACGGCGCGCTGTTCGACACGGACCGCGACGCACCCGGCAAGAGCTACTGCAAGTGGGGCGGCTTCCTCGACGGGGTCGACCAGTTCGATCCGCTCTTCTTCGGTGTCTCGCCGCGCGAGGCCGAGACCATGGACCCGCAGCAGCGGCTCTTCCTGGAGACGGTCTGGCAGCTCCTCGAACACAGCGGCGTCACCCAGGAGGCCATCGAGCGGCGCTACGACCGGCGCGTCGGCGTGTACGTCGGATCGATGTACCAGATGTACCGGGCCGACGCCGAGGACGCCGTGCGCTCCGCGCTGACCTCGGCCGCGTCGTACAACCTCATAGCCAACCGGGTCTCGTACTTCTTCGGGCTCGAAGGGCCGAGCCTGGCCGTGGACAGCATGTGCGCGTCCTCGGCGACCGCCATCCACCTGGCCTGCGCCGATCTGTTGCGCGGCGAGAGCGAGCTGGCGATCGCCGGAGGCGTGAACCTGACGATCCATCCGGACAAGTACGTCGCCCTGTCCCAGGCCCAGCTGCTGGGCAGCCACCCGGGCAGCCGCAGCTTCCGCGACGGGGACGGCTACCTGCCCGCCGAGGCGGTGGGCGCGGTGCTGCTCAAGCCGCTGGCCGCCGCCCAGCGGGACGGCGACACCGTCCACGCCGTCATCAAGGGCAGCGCGTCGCTGCACGGCGGCCGGGCCAACCGGTTCATGACCCCGAGCCACAAGACGCAGGTGAACGTCATGCGGCGGGCGCTGGAGCGTGCCGGTTGCGACCCCGCGTCGATCGGCTACCTGGAGGCGGCGGCCAACGGCTCGGCGCTCGGCGACGCCGTCGAGATCAGCGCCCTGCGCGAGGTGTTCGGCACGGTCGAGGAGCCCATCGCGCTCGGCTCGGTGAAGTCCAACCTCGGGCACCCCGAGGCGGCTTCCGGCATCGCCCAGCTCACCAAGGTCGTCATGCAGCTGCGGCACCGGGAACTGGCCCCGCCGGCGTCCGTCGGCACCCCCAACCCCGACCTGCGGCTGGAGGAGGGCCCCCTGCGGCTGTGCGAGACGCTGACGCGGTGGGAGCCCCGCCGCCACGGCGGCGGACCCCGGCGCGCGCTCGTCAACTCCGTCGGGGCCGGCGGCAGCCACGTCAGCATCGTCGTGGAGGAGGCACCCGGCGCCGGGGCCCCGGCCGACGACCGGGCGCGGCACGCCGAAGCCGGCCCGCACGACGGTACGGAACAGCAGGTGATCGTGGTCTCCGCACACGACCCCGAGCGGCTGCGCACGGCGGCCAGGCTGCTGCACGACTTCGTCGGGCGGGACGACTGCGTCGCCCTGGCCGATCTCGCCCACACCCTCCAGGTGGGACGGGAGCCACTGGCGGAGCGGCTCGCCTTCGTCGCCGGCTCCCGCACCGAGCTGCTGCGGACGCTCGCGGACTTCCTGGAATCCGAGCCGCCGTACGCCCACCTCCACCTGGGCAACGCCGAGGACACCGCGGGCCCCCTCGGGGACCTGCTCGCGGGCAGCCACGGTGAGGCCTTCGTCTCGGGGCTCTTCGCCGACCGGGACCTGGACCGGCTCGCCGCCCTGTGGGTGCGGGGCGGCCGGGTCGCCTGGGGCGATCTGTACCAGGGGCGGGGTCGCCGAGTGGTGCCCCTGCCGACGACGGCGTTCCGGCGCAAGCGCTACTGGGTCGGGCACACCGGCGCGCCCCAGCAGCCCCAGCCCCAATCCCGGCCCCAGAGCCCATCGCCCGCACAACCCGAACACGCGGGCGACGACATCACCCGCTACCTGGCGGACTACTTCACCGGCGCGCTGGGCCTGGACACCGGTGAACTCCCCATGGACAAGGACCTGCACAGCGTCGGAGCGGACTCCATCCTGTGGGCCCGGCTCCAGCGCGCGATCGAGGCCGACCTCGGCCTGACGCTCACCACACGGGAGATCGTGGAGCTCGGCACCCTGGAGCGCATCGCGGCACGCCTCGCCGCCAAACGGGCCCCGAGCGAGGAACGGGCTCCGAGCGAGGCGGCCCCCGACGCGCACACCAGCGGCGACGCCGTACGGGAAGCCAGGGCCGAGGCCCTGGAGGCGTTCCGGCAGGGCAGCGTCGGACTCGAAGATCTCAAGGCACTCATGAAGGAAGCACGCGCGTGAACGAGGATCAGATTCTGGCGGGCTTCAAGGCGGGGCTCTACTCCGCCGAGGACGTGCTCGCGTTCTACGAGCGGCTCCAGGACGCGCCGGAGGTGGACACCCCCGGCAGGCGCCCCCTGTCCGAAGGGCAGAAGGGACTGTGGCTCCTCCACAAGCTGCGCCCGGACTCGGACGTGTACAACGTCCCGGTCTGCTTCCGCATCTCCGCACCGTTCGACGTCTCCGTCTTCCAGGAGGCGTTCGAGCTGGTGGTGGCCCGCCACACCCCCCTGTCGAGCGTGATCGTGGAGGACGAGGGCACGCCCTACCTGGTGCGGGGCACCCCGGGCGCGGTCGGCTTCCGCCACCAGCCGGTGCCCCCCGGCCTCCCCGACGACGTCCTGCTCGCCCTCGTGCGCGAGCAGGCCAAGGCGCCGTTCGACCTGGCCGGCCAGTCGCCGGCGCGTGCCGCCGTCTACTCGGTCGGCTCGGCCGAGGCACCGGAGACCCTCGTCCTGCTCGTCTTCCACCACCTGGTGTTCGACGGCGCGTCCACCCCGGTCCTGCTGCGCGACCTGTTCCAGGCGTACGAGACGCTGCTCCAGGGCGGCCGGCCGAAGCCCGCCCCGGGGCAGCGGGACAACTACGACGCGTTCGTCCGCTGGGAGGCCGACTTCCTGGCCGGACCCGAGGGCGCACGCCACCGCGCCTTCTGGCAGGAGACCCTCGCCGGCCCCCTCCCCGTGCTGCACCTCGACATCGAGCGCGGCCCGGCGCCGGGCGCCGCCGCCGAGGGCAGGACGGCCAGGCTGCCGCTGCCCCGGGCGCTCGCCGCCCGGGTGCGCGACCTGTGTGCGGCACGCGGGATCAAGCCCGCGGTCCTCTTCCTCGCCGTGTACGAACTGCTGCTGCACCGCTACAGCGCTGAGCGCGACGTGATCGTCGGCGTGCCGTCCATGGGCAGGCCGGGCGCCGCCTACGACCAGTCGGTCGGCTACTTCGTCAACATGGTGCCCATCCGCCACGGGGTGCGCGCCGACCAGCCGTTCACCGACTTCGTGCGCGAGCTGACCCTGGTCATGGCCGACGGCCTCGACCACGCCGCCTACCCGTTCCCGCGCATGGTGCAGGACCTGAACCTGCGCACCGACCCGGACGACTCCCCGGTCTTCCAGGTCAGTTACGTCTTCCAGAACAAGCGCATGATGCATGTGGCGGACGACGTCCTCGGCCTCGACCTCGCCCGGTCCCTGCGGTTCGTCGACGAGATCTCCCAGGAGGGGGAGTTCAAGCTCCACCTGGAGGTCTTCGAGAACGCCGCCGACGACTACACGCTGCACCTCAAGTACGACGCCCAGCGCTTCGACGCCGAGGCGGTCGAGCGCCTCCTCGACCACTACCGGCTCCTGCTGGACGCGCTCGTCGCCGCCCCCCAGCAGCCGGTGTCCGAGGTCTCCCACCTGTCGGACCGCGAACGCGCGCAGCTGCTCGGCGAGTGGAACGACACCCGCCGCCCCTACTCCGACGACCGCGGTCTGCCGGACCTCCTCGACGCCGCGGTGACCCGGCACGGCCACCGCACCGCCCTCGTACTCGGCGAGCGGTCGCTGACGTACACCGAGCTCGGCGACCGGATCGACGCCCTCGCCCGCGAGCTGCGCCGCCTCGGCGTCACACCGGACACCGTGGTCGGCGTCTGCATGGAGCGCTCCGTCGAGATGGTGATCGCCCTGTGGGCGGTCATGAAGGCCGGCGGCGCCTACCTGCCCCTCGAACCGGGATACCCGGCCGAGCGCCTTCGCTACATGATCGAGGACTCGGGCGCCGACATCGTGCTCACCCAGGCCGCCGCCGAAGCCGTCGACACCGCCGCCCTGTCGGGGGTGCGCCACGTGCTGCGACTCGACGCCGACGGCAGGCCGCCGGGCGGGCCCGGCGACCGCACCGCCGCCCCCGCCGCCACCCGGGTCCGTCCCGAGCACCTGGCGTACGTCATCTACACCTCCGGCTCCACCGGACGCCCCAAGGGCGTGATGGTCGAGCACCGGGCCGCCGTCAACCGCATCGAGTGGATGCAGAACGAGTACGCCCTCGGCACCGACGACGTCGTCCTCCAGAAGACGCCGTTCAGTTTCGACGTCTCGGTGTGGGAGTTCGTCTGGCCGCTCATCACCGGCGCCCGCCTCGTCCTCGCCGAACCCGGCGCCCACAAGAACCCCGACCACCTCGTCCGGCTCATCCGCTCGGCCGGGGTCACCACCTTGCACTTCGTCCCGTCCATGCTCCGCCTGATGCTCGACCACGACGGCTGGGCCGGCTGCACCTCCGTGCGCCAGGTCTTCTGCAGCGGCGAGGCACTGCCCGCGGAGCTGCCCGCACGGCACCACGCCGTGCACGGCGCGCGGCTGCACAACCTCTACGGGCCGACCGAGGCGGCCATCGACGTCAGCCACTGGGAGTGCCCGCCCGGCGAGCCGTCCGGCACGGTGCCGATCGGCAGGCCGATCCAGAACATCCAGCTCCATGTGCTCGGTGAGCACGGCCAGTTGCAGGCCGTCGGCTGCGCCGGTGAGCTGCACATCGCCGGGGTGGGGCTGGCCCGCGGCTACCTGAACAACCCAGGCCTGACGCGGGAGCGGTTCGTCCCGAACCCGTTCGCCCAGGACCCCGACGCGCGCATGTACCGGACGGGCGACCTGGTCCGCCGGCTGCCGGACGGCGGCCTGGAGTACCTCGGCCGGATCGACAACCAGGTCAAGCTGCGTGGCTTCCGCATCGAACTCGACGAGATCGAGGCGTGCCTGGCCGGCCACCCGGCGGTCCGGGCCTGCACCGCAGTAGTCCGCGAGGACACCCCCGGCGATCCGCGGCTCGTCGGCTATGTGGTCCTCGACCGCGCGCACACCGGGGACTTCCACGAGGAACTGGCCCAGCACCTCGGACGGGCCCTGCCCGAGTACATGGTCCCCGGTGCCCTGGTCCGCCTGGACGAGCTGCCGCTGACCCCGAACGGCAAGCTCGACCGCAAGGCGCTCCCGGCGCCCGGCGTCAGCGCGTACGCCGTCGCCGACGAGCGCGTCGCCCCCGCCACCGCCACCGAGCGGGTCCTGCTCGCGGTCTGCGCGGACCTGCTCGGCTTCGACGAGCGGCGCATCGGCGTGCACGACAACTTCTTCGCCCTGGGCGGCCACTCGCTGCTCATACCGAAGCTGACCGCGCGCCTGGCCGACCAGGGACTGGACTGCGACCTCCAGAGCGTGTTCGGCGCGCCGACGCTCGCCGACCTGGCGGCCACGATCGACGCGGCCGCCGCCGATGCCGCGACGGCCGCGGCACCGCGGGACGGCGCGGCGGCGACCGGTGGGCCGGCGGCCGAGCCGTTCACCGTTCCGCCGAACGGCATACCCGACGGCTGCACCCGGGTCACGACCGACATGCTCCCCCTGGTCTCGCTGACCGAGGACGAACTGGCCACCGTGGTGGCCGCCGTACCCGGTGGCGCCGCCAACCTCCAGGACGTCTATCCGCTGGCGGCCCTCCAGGAAGGCATGTTCTTCCACCACCTCAAGGAGAGCGGCCGGGACCCGTACGTGCTCTCCGGAGTGTTCTCCTTCGAGAGCCGGGCCCACCTGGACGCCTTCGTACGCGCCCTGCGCGCAGTCGTCGCACGGCACGACGCGCTGCGGACAGCGATCCTGGCCCAGGGGCTGCCGCAGCCCCTCCAGGTCGTGGTGCGCCACGCCGAACTCGAACTGGAGGAGTTCGAGGTGCGCCCCGGCGCCGACATCCAGGACGAGATCCGCGAGCTGCTCGCCGGCTCGCAGGCGATGAGGCTGGACCGCGCGCCGCTGATCCGGCTGCGTGCCGCCCGCCACCCCGGCACCCCGGAGTGGTTCGCGGTGCTCAACCTGCACCACGTCATCGACGACGCCACCTCGCTCGGCCTGCTGTTCCAGGAGCTCGTCGCGCACATGACCGGCCGCGAGGCGGACCTCGCGGAACCGGTGCCGTACCGGAACTTCATCGCCCACGTCCGCCACCGCGCCCGGAACCTGGACCCGGCCGCGTACTTCCAGGCCCAGCTCGGCGACGTCACCGAGCCCACGGCGATGTTCGGCCTGCACGACGTCCACGGCGACGGCCGCCGGGTCCTCGACCTGCGCAGGCCCCTGGAGGCCCGGCTCGGCCGGCGGATCAGGGACCGCGCCAAGGAGTTGCGGGTCAGCCCCGCCACCCTGTTCCACGCGGGCTGGGCGCTGGTCGTCTCGGCGTGCAGCGGACGCGACGACGTGGTCTTCGGCACGGTGATGTCCGGGCGGCTCCAGGGCCCCCGGGGCATCGAGCGCATGCTCGGCAACTTCATCAACACGCTTCCCGTGCGCGTCGACCTCGACGGCATGAGCGTCCGCGACCTGGTACGCACCACCGACCGGGCGCTGCGGGAGCTGGTGGGGTACGAGCAGACCCCGCTGGCCGTCGCCCACGGCCAGAGCGACGTGCCGCGCGACACCCCGCTGTTCAACGCGATCCTGAACTACCGCCACCTGGAGGCCGGCGACCGCGTCGACGACTCCGAACTGGAACGCGCGGGCGTCACGTCGCTGGCCGGCGTCATCGAGCGCAGCAACTACCCGGTGGCCCTCTCGGTGGACGACCTGGGCCACTCCTTCTCCCTCGACGCGCAGATCGACGAGGCGCAGGACGCCGAACTGGTCATCGGCTACCTCGAGGCGGCCATGGCGGGCCTGGTCGACGCGCTGGCCGACGAGGAGTCAGCCCAGGGCCAGGCCCTGGAAGTGCCCGTCATGAGCGACGCGACGCGCCGGCGGATGCTCGTCGACTGGAACGAGCGGCCACCGTCCCGCGCCACCGACGACCGTTGCCTGCATGAGTGGTTCGAGGAGGTCGCGGCCGGGTCGCCGGAGGCGGTGGCGCTGGAGTGCGAGGGGCGGACGGTCTCGTATGGGGAGCTGAACGCGCGGGCCAACCGGCTGGCGCGCTATCTGCGGGTCCTGGGGGTGGGGCCGGATGTGCTGGTGGCCCTGTGCCTGCCGCGCACCGAGCACATCGTGGTGAGTGTGCTGGCGGTACTGAAGGCCGGTGGCGCCTATCTGCCGCTGGATCCCGCGTCGCCGGCGGACCGTCTGGCCCATCTGCTGGACGACGGTGCGCCGCGTGTGGTGCTGACGGACGGTCCCCTGCCCGAGGGGCTGGCGGTTCCATCGGTCCCGGTGGTGGATGTGCGGTCGGACGCCGGTTTGTGGGCTGGTTTCCCGTCGGACGATGTGCCGGTGGCCGGTGTGTCGCCGTCGGGTCTGGCCTATGTGATCTACACGTCGGGTTCGACGGGGACGCCGAAGGGGGTGATGGTCGAGCACCGTAATGTGACGCGGTTGTTCACCTCGACGGATGAGTGGTTCCGTTTCGGTGCGCGGGATGTGTGGACGCTGTTCCACTCCTTCGCGTTCGACTTCTCGGTGTGGGAGATCTGGGGCGCGCTGTTGCACGGTGGGCGTCTGGTGATCGTGCCGCAGGCGATGACCCGTAGCCCTGGTGACTTCTATCGGCTGCTGTGTGCGTCGGGTGTCACCGTCCTGAATCAGACGCCGAGTGCGTTTAGGCAGTTGGTGGCGGCGCAGGGCGAGGATCCGCGGCCGCATGCGCTGCGGGTGGTGGTATTCGGTGGTGAGGCGCTGGATGTGGCGTCGCTGAAGCCCTGGATGGGCCGCGCGGCCAATCGGGGTACCGAGCTGGTCAACATGTACGGGATCACCGAGACCACCGTGCACGTGACCTATCGGCTGTTGACCGAGGCCGACGCCGAGCGGACGGTCAGCCCCATCGGCGCGCGCATCCCCGATCTGCGGACCTACATCCTGGACCATCGCGGTCGGCCGGCGCCGATCGGTGCGGTGGGCGAGCTGTACGTCGGGGGCGCGGGTGTGGCGCGGGGCTATCTCAATCGTCCCGGGCTGACTGCCGAGCGTTTCCTGGATGACCCGTTCTGCGGGGAGGCGGGTGCTCGGATGTACCGGACGGGGGACCTGGCGCGCTGGCTGCCGGACGGCTCGTTGGAGTACCTGGGCCGCAACGACGACCAGGTCAAGATCCGGGGTTTCCGCATCGAACTCGGCGAGATCGAGGCGAGGCTCGGCGAACACCCCGCCCTCCAGGACGCCCGCGTCGTGGTGCGCGAGTACGACGAGCACGACCGCCGCCTGGTCGCCTATCTGGTGCCGTCCGCCGAGCGGGCGCCCGCCGTGCGGGAGCTGCTGCGCATCGGCCGCACCGAGCCGGAAGCGCTCGAGCGCACGTATGAACTCCCCAACGGCATGACGGTCTTCCAGCAGAACAAGAGCGAGACCGACTTCGTCTACGACGAGATCTTCACCAACCTCGAATACCTGCGGAACGGGATCACCATCCGCGACGGCGACCGCATCTTCGACGTGGGTGCCAACATCGGCATGTTCACGCTCTTCGCGGGCAGCCGCTGCCCCGACACGGAGATCCACGCCTTCGAGCCCATCCCCCCGGTCTTCGACTCGCTGCGCCGCAATGTCGAGCTCCACGGCCTGAACGCCAAGGTGTACGACTGCGGCCTCGCGGCGGAGGCCACGGAGGAGACCTTCACCTTCTACCGCCACAACACGGTCATCTCCTCCAGCGTGACCACCGCCGAGCAGGCCCACGAGATGGTCCGCTCCTACCTCCGCAACCAGGAAGAGCTCACCGAGGACGGCACGGCCGGCACGGCGGCGGGCGACGAGCTCGTCGACGAGCTGGTCGACGCCCGGCTCGACAGCGAGCAGTTCACCTGCCGCCTCAGGACCCTCTCGGAGATCATCAGCGAGGAGTCGATCGACCGGATCGACCTGCTGAAGATCGACGTGGAGAACGCCGAGTACGAGGTGCTCAAGGGCATCCACTGGCGGGACTGGCCCAAGATCCGGCAGCTGGTGGTGGAACTCCACGACGTCAACGGCCAGCTGGAGAAGATCGTCACCCTGCTCAAGGCCCTCGGCTACGACGTCGTCTGCGAGCAGGACAACCGACTGCTGCGCAACACGACGCTGTACAACGTCTACGCCCGCCGGCCCGACGCACCACCGGCGGAGGGCCACGGCTCACCGGGCGACGGCGCGCCCCGCTGGTCCAGCCCGGCCGCCCTGCTCGCGGACGTGCGCAGCGCCCTGTGCGACACCCTGCCCGAGTACATGGTCCCCGCCGCCCATGTCCTGCTGGAGGAGCTGCCGCTGACGCAGAACGGCAAGCTGGACCACCGCGCCCTCCCCGCGCCGGAGAGCCACCGGCGGCACAAGGAGCACCGGACGGCGCCCCGGACGGAGTCGGAGCGGACCGTCGCGGCCGTCTGGGCGGAGCTCCTGCGCACAGACGCCGGCGACCTGGGCACCGACAGCGACTTCTTCTCGCTGGGGGGCAATTCGCTGCTGGTGACCCGGCTGGTCAACCGGCTGGCGCAGACGACCGGCGCGGAGCTGCCCATCCAGGCCGTCTTCGACGGGCCCACGCTCGCCGAGATGGCCGCTGAGCTGGAACGGCGTACTCCCATGGACGCCGGCGGGGGGACGCTCGACATGGCCAGGATCCTGGAGAGCATCGACCTCATCGAGAACATGAGTGAAGAAGAGCTGGACGCGTTGGAAGGCCAGATCTAGTGACCACGGGGCCGATGATGAGCATGACGAACGACGACAACCCGCTGGATCTGATCAGGAAGATCAAGTCCCTGCCGGCCAGGCAGCAGCGCGCCCTGATAGCGATGCTCAAGAAGCAGGGCGTCGACCTGTCCGCCCTGGAGGCGATCAGGCCGCACCCCCGCTCCGACGATCAGCCCGTCCAGCTGTCCTTCGCCCAGCAGCGGCTGTGGTTCCTGGCCAAGCTGGACGGCACCAGCGCGTACTACAACATCCCGATGGCGATGCGGCTGCGCGGACCGCTGGACCGCGCGGCGCTGCTGCGCGCCCTGGAGGAGATCGTCCAGCGGCACGAGGTCCTGCGGACCCGCTTCGTCGAGCGGGACGGAGTCCCGTACCAGCACATCGGCGACGGCCGGGACTTCGCCGTCCGCGAGGAGGAGCTCGCCGACCCCGCCGAGCTGCCCGCGATCTGCGAGCGGGAGGCGGTGGCGCCCTTCGACCTCGAACGCGAAGCGCTGATCAGGGTCCGGCTGCTGCGGCAGTCCGCGCGGGAGCACATCCTGCTCGTGACCATGCACCACAGCGTGTCGGACGGATGGTCGCTCGGCGTCTTCTTCCGCGAGATGGTCGCGCTCTACGAGGCGTTCTGCGCGGGCGATCCGTCGCCGCTCGAACCGCTGCCCATCCAGTACGCGGACTACGCGCACTGGCAGCGCCAGTGGCTCGTCGACGAGGTCCAGGCCCGCCAGGTCGACTACTGGAAGCAGCAGCTCGCCGGGATCGACCCCCACCTGTCCCTGCCGGCGGACCGGATACGGCCCGCGATCAAGACGTACCAGGGCGCGCACGAGCGGTTCCACCTCCCGCAGGAGCTGCTGCGGCGGCTGAAGGAACTCAGCGCGCAGCACGACGTCACGCTGTACATGACCCTCCTGTCGGTCTACGCGCTGCTGCTGAACCACTACAGCGAACAGACCGACATCGCCATCGGCACCCCCGTCGCCAACCGCAACCGCATCGAGGCCGAGGGCCTGATCGGCTTCTTCGCCAACACGCTGGTCATGCGAGCCGACCTCGCGGGGGACCCGACCTTCGCCGAGCTGCTCGGGCGGGTGAAGGACGTCGCGCTCCAGGCCTACGGCCACCAGGACGTTCCGTTCGAGGCCGTGGTGGACGCCCTCCAGCTGGAGCGCAGCCTCAGCCACTCACCGGTCTTCCAGGTGGCGTTCGTCCTCCAGGAGGCGCAGGCCGACAGCCGGGTGAGGCTGGGCGAGCTCGACGTCTCCCTCATCGAGTTCGACTTCGACATCACGAAGTTCGATGCCACGCTCGACCTGCGCGAGACGCCGGACGGGCTGGTCGGCGCCGTCGAGTACAACACCAGCCTGTTCGACCGGGAGACCGTCCAGCGGTTCGTACGCCACTACACCGCCCTGCTGCACGCCGTCGTCGCGGAGCCGCAGGAGCGGATCTCCCGGCTCAGCACCCTGGACGAGGCCGAGCGGCGTCAGGTGCTGCACGAGTGGAACACCGTCCCCCGCACCGAGTCCGACGACCGTTGCCTGCATGAGTGGTTCGAGGAGGTCGCGGCCGGGTCGCCGGAGGCGGTGGCGCTGGAGTGCGAGGGGCGGACGGTCTCGTATGGGGAGCTGAACGCGCGGGCCAACCGGCTGGCGCGCCACCTGCGCGCTCTGGGGGTGGGGCCGGATGTGCTGGTGGCCCTGTGCCTGCCGCGCAGTGAACACATCGCGGTCAGTGTGCTCGCGGTGTTGAAGGCGGGCGCCGCGTACGTCCCGCTGGACCCGGCCTCGCCCAAGGAGCGCCTGGCGTTCCAGATCGAGGACAGCGCCCCCCGCGTCCTGCTGACGGACGGTCCGGTGCCGGACGGCCTGGACGTCTCGGCGATCCCGGTGGTGGATGTGCGGGCGGACGCCGGGCTGTGGGCGGGGCTTGCCGCGGAGGACCTGACGGTGCCGGGCCTGACGCCCTCGCACGTCGCGTACGTGATCTACACGTCGGGTTCGACGGGGACGCCGAAGGGGGTGATGGTCGAGCACCGTAATGTGACGCGGTTGTTCACCTCGACGGATGAGTGGTTCCGTTTCGGTGCGCGGGATGTGTGGACGCTGTTCCACTCCTTCGCGTTCGACTTCTCGGTGTGGGAGATCTGGGGCGCGCTGTTGCACGGTGGGCGTCTGGTGATCGTGCCGCAGGCGATGACCCGTAGCCCTGGTGACTTCTATCGGCTGCTGTGTGCGTCGGGTGTCACCGTCCTGAATCAGACGCCGAGTGCGTTTAGGCAGTTGGTGGCGGCGCAGGGCGAGGATCCGCGGCCGCATGCGCTGCGGGTGGTGGTATTCGGTGGTGAGGCGCTGGATGTGGCGTCGCTGAAGCCCTGGATGGGCCGCGCGGCCAATCGGGGTACCGAGCTGGTCAACATGTACGGGATCACCGAGACCACCGTGCACGTGACCTACCGCCCGCTGACCGAGGCCGACGCCGAGCGGACGGTCAGCCCCATCGGCGCGCGCATCCCCGATCTGCGGACCTACATCCTGGACCATCGCGGTCGGCCGGCGCCGATCGGTGCGGTGGGCGAGCTGTACGTCGGGGGCGCGGGTGTGGCGCGGGGCTATCTCAATCGTCCCGGGCTGACTGCCGAGCGTTTCCTGGATGACCCGTTCTGCGGGGAGGCGGGTGCTCGGATGTACCGGACGGGGGACCTGGCGCGCTGGCTGCCGGACGGCTCGTTGGAGTACCTGGGCCGCAACGACGACCAGGTCAAGATCCGGGGTTTCCGCATCGAACTCGGCGAGATCGAGGCGAGGCTCGGCGAACACCCCGCCCTCCAGGACGCCCGCGTCGTGGTGCGCGAGTACGACGAGCACGACCGCCGCCTGGTCGCCTATCTGGTGCCGTCCGCCGAGCGGGCGCCCGCCGTGCGGGAGCTGCTGCGCATCGGCCGCACCGAGCCGGAAGCGCTCGAGCGCACGTATGAACTCCCCAACGGCATGACGGTCTTCCAGCAGAACAAGAGCGAGACCGACTTCGTCTACGACGAGATCTTCACCAACCTCGAATACCTGCGGAACGGGATCACCATCCGCGACGGCGACCGCATCTTCGACGTGGGTGCCAACATCGGCATGTTCACGCTCTTCGCGGGCAGCCGCTGCCCCGACACGGAGATCCACGCCTTCGAGCCCATCCCCCCGGTCTTCGACTCGCTGCGCCGCAATGTCGAGCTCCACGGCCTGAACGCCAAGGTGTACGACTGCGGCCTCGCGGCGGAGGCCACGGAGGAGACCTTCACCTTCTACCGCCACAACACGGTCATCTCCTCCAGCGTGACCACCGCCGAGCAGGCCCACGAGATGGTCCGCTCCTACCTCCGCAACCAGGAAGAGCTCACCGAGGACGGCACGGCCGGCACGGCGGCGGGCGACGAGCTCGTCGACGAGCTGGTCGACGCCCGGCTCGACAGCGAGCAGTTCACCTGCCGCCTCAGGACCCTCTCGGAGATCATCAGCGAGGAGTCGATCGACCGGATCGACCTGCTGAAGATCGACGTGGAGAACGCCGAGTACGAGGTGCTCAAGGGCATCCACTGGCGGGACTGGCCCAAGATCCGGCAGCTGGTGGTGGAACTCCACGACGTCAACGGCCAGCTGGAGAAGATCGTCACCCTGCTCAAGGCCCTCGGCTACGACGTCGTCTGCGAGCAGGACAACCGACTGCTGCGCAACACGACGCTGTACAACGTCTACGCCCGCCGGCCCGACGCACCACCGGCGGAGGGCCACGGCTCACCGGGCGACGGCGCGCCCCGCTGGTCCAGCCCGGCCGCCCTGCTCGCGGACGTGCGCAGCGCCCTGTGCGACACCCTGCCCGAGTACATGGTCCCCGCCGCCCATGTCCTGCTGGAGGAGCTGCCGCTGACGCAGAACGGCAAGCTGGACCACCGCGCCCTCCCCGCGCCGGAGAGCCACCGGCGGCACAAGGAGCACCGGACGGCGCCCCGGACGGAGTCGGAGCGGACCGTCGCGGCCGTCTGGGCGGAGCTCCTGCGCACAGACGCCGGCGACCTGGGCACCGACAGCGACTTCTTCTCGCTGGGGGGCAATTCGCTGCTGGTGACCCGGCTGGTCAACCGGCTGGCGCAGACGACCGGCGCGGAGCTGCCCATCCAGGCCGTCTTCGACGGGCCCACGCTCGCCGAGATGGCCGCTGAGCTGGAACGGCGTACTCCCATGGACGCCGGCGGGGGGACGCTCGACATGGCCAGGATCCTGGAGAGCATCGACCTCATCGAGAACATGAGTGAAGAAGAGCTGGACGCGTTGGAAGGCCAGATCTAGTGACCACGGGGCCGATGATGAGCATGACGAACGACGACAACCCGCTGGATCTGATCAGGAAGATCAAGTCCCTGCCGGCCAGGCAGCAGCGCGCCCTGATAGCGATGCTCAAGAAGCAGGGCGTCGACCTGTCCGCCCTGGAGGCGATCAGGCCGCACCCCCGCTCCGACGATCAGCCCGTCCAGCTGTCCTTCGCCCAGCAGCGGCTGTGGTTCCTGGCCAAGCTGGACGGCACCAGCGCGTACTACAACATCCCGATGGCGATGCGGCTGCGCGGACCGCTGGACCGCGCGGCGCTGCTGCGCGCCCTGGAGGAGATCGTCCAGCGGCACGAGGTCCTGCGGACCCGCTTCGTCGAGCGGGACGGAGTCCCGTACCAGCACATCGGCGACGGCCGGGACTTCGCCGTCCGCGAGGAGGAGCTCGCCGACCCCGCCGAGCTGCCCGCGATCTGCGAGCGGGAGGCGGTGGCGCCCTTCGACCTCGAACGCGAAGCGCTGATCAGGGTCCGGCTGCTGCGGCAGTCCGCGCGGGAGCACATCCTGCTCGTGACCATGCACCACAGCGTGTCGGACGGATGGTCGCTCGGCGTCTTCTTCCGCGAGATGGTCGCGCTCTACGAGGCGTTCTGCGCGGGCGATCCGTCGCCGCTCGAACCGCTGCCCATCCAGTACGCGGACTACGCGCACTGGCAGCGCCAGTGGCTCGTCGACGAGGTCCAGGCCCGCCAGGTCGACTACTGGAAGCAGCAGCTCGCCGGGATCGACCCCCACCTGTCCCTGCCGGCGGACCGGATACGGCCCGCGATCAAGACGTACCAGGGCGCGCACGAGCGGTTCCACCTCCCGCAGGAGCTGCTGCGGCGGCTGAAGGAACTCAGCGCGCAGCACGACGTCACGCTGTACATGACCCTCCTGTCGGTCTACGCGCTGCTGCTGAACCACTACAGCGAACAGACCGACATCGCCATCGGCACCCCCGTCGCCAACCGCAACCGCATCGAGGCCGAGGGCCTGATCGGCTTCTTCGCCAACACGCTGGTCATGCGAGCCGACCTCGCGGGGGACCCGACCTTCGCCGAGCTGCTCGGGCGGGTGAAGGACGTCGCGCTCCAGGCCTACGGCCACCAGGACGTTCCGTTCGAGGCCGTGGTGGACGCCCTCCAGCTGGAGCGCAGCCTCAGCCACTCACCGGTCTTCCAGGTGGCGTTCGTCCTCCAGGAGGCGCAGGCCGACAGCCGGGTGAGGCTGGGCGAGCTCGACGTCTCCCTCATCGAGTTCGACTTCGACATCACGAAGTTCGATGCCACGCTCGACCTGCGCGAGACGCCGGACGGGCTGGTCGGCGCCGTCGAGTACAACACCAGCCTGTTCGACCGGGAGACCGTCCAGCGGTTCGTACGCCACTACACCGCCCTGCTGCACGCCGTCGTCGCGGAGCCGCAGGAGCGGATCTCCCGGCTCAGCACCCTGGACGAGGCCGAGCGGCGTCAGGTGCTGCACGAGTGGAACACCGTCCCCCGCACCGAGTCCGACGACCGTTGCCTGCATGAGTGGTTCGAGGAGGTCGCGGCCGGGTCGCCGGAGGCGGTGGCGCTGGAGTGCGAGGGGCGGACGGTCTCGTATGGGGAGCTGAACGCGCGGGCCAACCGGCTGGCGCGCCACCTGCGCGCTCTGGGGGTGGGGCCGGATGTGCTGGTGGCCCTGTGCCTGCCGCGCAGTGAACACATCGCGGTCAGTGTGCTCGCGGTGTTGAAGGCGGGCGCCGCGTACGTCCCGCTGGACCCGGCCTCGCCCAAGGAGCGCCTGGCGTTCCAGATCGAGGACAGCGCCCCCCGCGTCCTGCTGACGGACGGTCCGGTGCCGGACGGCCTGGACGTCTCGGCGATCCCGGTGGTGGATGTGCGGGCGGACGCCGGGCTGTGGGCGGGGCTTGCCGCGGAGGACCTGACGGTGCCGGGCCTGACGCCCTCGCACGTCGCGTACGTGATCTACACGTCGGGTTCGACGGGGACGCCGAAGGGGGTGATGGTCGAGCACCGTAATGTGACGCGGTTGTTCACCTCGACGGATGAGTGGTTCCGTTTCGGTGCGCGGGATGTGTGGACGCTGTTCCACTCCTTCGCGTTCGACTTCTCGGTGTGGGAGATCTGGGGCGCGCTGTTGCACGGTGGGCGTCTGGTGATCGTGCCGCAGGCGATGACCCGTAGCCCTGGTGACTTCTATCGGCTGCTGTGTGCGTCGGGTGTCACCGTCCTGAATCAGACGCCGAGTGCGTTTAGGCAGTTGGTGGCGGCGCAGGGCGAGGATCCGCGGCCGCATGCGCTGCGGGTGGTGGTATTCGGTGGTGAGGCGCTGGATGTGGCGTCGCTGAAGCCCTGGATGGGCCGCGCGGCCAATCGGGGTACCGAGCTGGTCAACATGTACGGGATCACCGAGACCACCGTGCACGTGACCTACCGCCCGCTGACCGAGGCCGACGCGGAGCGGACGGTCAGCCCGATCGGCCGGCGCATCCCCGACCTGCGCACCTATGTGCTGGACCGGCACGGGCGGCCGGCGCCCATCGGAGCCGTCGGTGAGCTGTACATAGGCGGCGCGGGTGTGGCCCGCGGCTATCTCAATCGTCCCGGGTTGACCGCCGAGCGTTTCCTGGATGACCCGTTCTGCGGGGAGGCGGGTGCTCGGATGTACCGGACGGGGGACCTGGCGCGCTGGCTGCCGGACGGCTCGTTGGAGTACCTGGGCCGCAACGACGACCAGGTCAAGATCCGGGGTTTCCGCATCGAACTCGGCGAGATCGAGGCCGGACTCGACGCGCACCCCGCCGTGCGCTCCTGCGCGGTCCTGGCCCGTGAGGACCAGCCCGGCGACAGACAGCTGGTGGCCTACGTCGTCCTGGCGGACACGCCCGACACCGCCGACCACTCCGCCGAACTGGCCCGCCATCTGCGGCGGACGCTGCCCGACTACATGGTCCCCAGCGCCTTCGTGGCCCTGGAGCGGCTGCCCCTCACCGCCAACGGCAAGCTCGACCGCAAGGCGCTGCCCGCACCGGGGATCGACGCCTACGCCCGGCGCGCGTACCAGGCGCCGAGCACCCCCACCGAGCGGATCCTCGCCACCGCCTGGGCGGAGCTGCTGGACTTCGACGAGGCACGCGTCGGCGCCAACGACAACTTCTTCGCGCTGGGCGGGCACTCGCTGCTCATCACCGTCCTGATCGCCCGACTGAAGGAGCACGGGCTCGACGTCACCGTGCGCGGCGTCTTCAACAGCCCCACGCTGGCCGACCTGGCGGCCGAGATCGACCGCGGCGAGACCACCGGCCCCGGCTACGAGGTCCCTGACAACCTCATCCCGCGCGCCTGCGAGCGGATCACGCCGGACATGCTCCCGCTGGTCCGGCTCACCCAGGCCGAGATCGACTCGATCGTGGCCGAGGTGCCCGGCGGCGCCCCCAACGTGCAGGACATCTATCCCCTCGTGCCGTCGCAGGAAGGCATCCTCTTCCATCACCTGATGGACCCCGCGCACGACCCGTACGTCATCCCCATCCTGCTCGCCGCCCCGGACCAGCGCGTGTGCGACACCTTCGTGGCCGCGCTCCAGGCGCTGGTCGACCGCCACGACGTCATGCGCACCGCCGTCATCACCGGCAGCGCGCCCGAACCGGTGCAGGTCGTGCTGCGCGACGTCCGCCTCGACGTCGAGCGGCTGACCCTCGACCCCGGCGAGGACGCCGAGCGGCAGGCCCGCGCGTGGCTGGCCGAGCCCGGCGGCATGCGCCTGGACCGGGCGCCGCTGCTGCGGCTCGCGGTCGCCGCCGATCCGCACTCCGAGCGGCGCTTCCTGCTGCTGAGCGTCCACCACCTCATCGAGGACGCCACCTCGCTGCGGCTCATCCTCGAAGAGCTGGCCGCCCACATGGCCGGCCGCTCGGCACAGCCGGCGCCGCCCCCGGCCTACCGCGACTTCGTCGGCCACACCCTGCACCAGCTGGCGTCGAACGACGCGGAGGCGTACTTCCGCGGCCGGCTGGGCGACGTCACCGAGCCGACCACGCCGTTCCAGCTGGTGGACGTGCACGGCGACGGCAGCCGGGTCCGCGACCTGCGCCGCTCGCTCCCGGCCGGGCTGACACGCGACCTGCGCGCGGCGGCCCAGCGGCTGCGCATCAGCCCGGCCGGCCTCTTCCACGCCGCGTGGGCCCTGGTGGCCGCGGCGAGCAGCGGACGCGACGACGTGGTCTTCGGCACGGTCCTCTCCGGGCGCCTCCAAGGCGTCCCGGGCGTCGAGCGGATGCTCGGCAACTTCATCAACACCCTGCCCCTGCGGGTCCCGCTGCGCGACCGGACCGTCAAGGACCTCGTCCGCGAGGTCGACGCCGGGCTGAAGGAACTGATCGCCTACGAGCAGAGCGCCCTGACCCTCGCCCAGCGGTCCAGCGGACTCGACAGCGACACCACCCTGTTCAGCTCCATGATCAACTACCGCTACTTCGAGCCCCGGCACGGCGACGAGGGCCCTGCCACGCTGGAGGACCTCGGCATCCGCTGGCTCGGATCGCTGGACCGCACCAACTACCCGGTCGGCGTGTCGGTCGACGACACCGGAACCGAACTCTCGCTGAATGCACAGGTCGACGCGGTACTCTCCCCGGACGCGGTGCTCGGCTACGTGGAGGCCGCGGTGGCGGGGATCGTCGCCGCCCTGGCCGCCGACGACGGCGCCGGCACCCTGGCACTCGACATCGACATCGTGCCCCCGCAAGAGCGCCACCGCCTCCTGACCGAGTGGAACGACACGGCCAAGCCGTACCCTGACGACCACTGCCTGTTCGAGCTGTTCGAGGAGCAGGTGCGGGAGCGGCCGGACGCCGTCGCCGTCGAGTACGGCGACCAGCGGCTCACGTACGCGCAGACCAACGCCCGGGCCAACCGCGTGGCGCACTACCTGCGCGGCCAGGGCGTGGGCCCGGACACCCTCGTCGGACTGTGCGCCCAGCGCTCGCCGGAGATGGTGGTCGGCCTGCTCGGCATCCTCAAGGCCGGCGGGGCCTACGTCCCCATCGACCCGGCCTACCCCCAGGAGCGCGTACGCGCCCTCGTCGACGGCTCCGGGGTCGGCATCGTGCTCAGCCAGTCCCGGCTGCCGGGGTCACTCTTCGACGGGACGGGTGACGGCGACCGCCCCCAGGTCGTCCACCTGGATACCGGTGAGCGCGCCGAGGACCGGACCCGGCCCGGCGGCCAGGTCCTCGCCGACCAGCCGGAGCACGACCTGTCGCGGGCTGAGCTGGGCCTCACGCCCGGCCATCTCGCCTACGCCATCTTCACCTCGGGCTCCACCGGGCTGCCCAAGGGCGTCCTGGTGGAGCAGCGGGGCGTCGTCCGCCTGGTGCGCAACCCCGACTACTTCCCGACGAGCCACCGCACCGTCATGCTCCACCACTCGTCGATCTCGTTCGACGTGGGCTCCCAGGAGGTGCTCGGCCCGCTGCTGTCCGGCGGGCGGCTGGTCCTGCACGACGGCGACTCCAAGGACGTCGGCCTGCTCCTCGACCGCGTCGAGCGCTCCGGCGTGACCATGATGGCCCTGTCGGCCGCCTTCCTCCCCGCGTTCGCCGACGCCGCGCGGGGGCGGCGGCTGCCGCTGGAGTACCTGGGGGTGGGCGGCGAGGCGTTCTCCGCCAAGGACGTCCGCAGGCTCCACCGGGACCACCCGGGGCTGACGGTCGTCAACGCCTACGGCCCCACCGAGAACAGCATCGCCTCCACCTGCCATGTGATCCCCGGGGACCTCGCCGAGGACGCGGTCATCCCGATCGGCCGGCCGATCGCCCAGTCGACCGCCTACGTACTCGACGAGAGCCTGCGGCCGGTCGCGCTCGGTGTCGTCGGCGAACTGTGCGTCGGCGGCGCCGGGGTGGCGCGCGGCTACCTTGGCAACCCCGAGCTGACCGAGCGGCGGTTCGTCGCCGACCCCTTCGCCGCCGAGCCCGGCGCCCGGCTGTACCGCACGGGCGACCTGGCCCGCTGGCTGCCCGACGGCACCCTGGAGTTCATCGGCCGGATCGACAACCAGGTCAAGGTCCGCGGGTTCCGCGTGGAACTCGGTGAGATCGAGAACGCGCTGCTGTCCCATCCCGCCGTGCGGAGCACCGTGGTCACCACCCGGGCCACCGGCGAGACCAAGCAGCTCGTCGCCTACGTACGGCCCACGGGGGACTGGCTGGACAGCACCGCCCAGGAGCAGAACGCCGAACGCCTGGAGCAGTGGCAGGACCTCTTCGAGGACCAGTACTCCGCGGACGGCGCGGAGCCCGCCGCCCGCGGCGGCGCCACGGAGGCGGACACCGCCGACGACCTCAACCTCGTCGGCTGGAACAGCAGTTACACCGGGGACAACATCCCCGAGGCCGAGATGCGCGAATGGATCGACGGCACGGTCCGGCGGATCGAGGCGCTGCGCCCCCGGCGGCTCCTGGAGATCGGCTGCGGAACCGGACTCCTGCTCTTCCGCTACGCGGGCGCCTGCGAAGAGGTGCACGCCTTCGACATCTCCGCCTCGGCCCTGGCCGGTGTCCGGCGCGGCGTGGACCGCCGGGGCTGGTCGCACGTCACCCTCGGCCAGGGCGACGCCCGGTCGGTGGCCGTGCCCCCCGGAACGGAGAAGTTCGACACCGTCGTCATCAACTCCGTCGTGCAGTACTTCCCCAACCGGCTGTACCTGGAGGAGGTGATCGAGCGGCTGCTGCCCCTCGTCGCCGACGGCGGCCGCATCCTGATCGGCGACGTCAGGAACCTCGACCTGTTCTCCGCCCACGTGGGCGCGATCGAACGCGGCCGCCTGTCCGCGCGCGTCCCGGCGGCCACCCTGGCTCGCCACGTGCAGCGCCGCCGCCAGCAGGAGACCGAGCTGCTCGTCAGCCCCAGCTACTTCGCCGGGCTCCCCGAGCGGCTGCCGCGGATCGGCTCGGTCGACCTCGCCGTCAAGCGCGGACTGGGCGAGAACGAGATGCTCAGCTACCGCTACGACGTCGTCCTCACCAAGGGCGCGGCCGCGCCCGCCGAGGACCTGCCGTGGCTCGAAGCCGACACCCCGGAGCGGCTGCGCGCGCTCCTCACCGACGGCCGGCACCGCCGGTTCGGGGTGACCGGCCTGCGCAACCCGAGGGTCGCCGACGACGTCCGGGTGAGCCAGGGCGTCACCCGCTGGCCCGCCCAGCGGCAGGTGGAGCCGCTGGCCGGCGCCTCCCGCCTGTCCGACGAGGCGGCCGCGCAGGTGCGGGAGCTGGAATCCGCGCTCCAGTACGCCGAGGAGCTCGGCTACCACGTCGCGGTGACCTGGTCCCAGGACCGGCTGGACGGACTCGACCTGATCCTCGCCAAGGACGAGCCGCCGCGTGCCCGGGCCCGTGCCCCCTACCGGCAGTCCTCTCTGGCGAACGTGCCGCAGATCGCGGGCACCGGCCGGGCGCTGACCCGGACGCTCAAGGAGCACCTGTCGAGCAAGGTGCCCGAGTACATGGTGCCCAGCGTCTTCGTGGCGCTCGAGGAGCTGCCGCTCACCCCCAACGGCAAGGTCGACAAGCAGGCGCTGCCGGCGCCGGACGAGGCCGATGTCCACAAGGAGGTCTACGTCGCACCCCGCAGCGACGCCGAGCTCGTCCTGTGCCGACTGGTCCAGGACGTCCTCGGGCTGGAGCGCGTCGGCCTCCAGGACAGCTTCTTCGACCTCGGAGGCCACTCCCTGCTCGCCACCCGGCTCACCATCCGCGTGAAACAGGAGACCGGTAAGGAGCTGCCGCTCCAGACGATCCTCGCCGGGGCCACCATCGGCGAGATGGCCCAGGTCCTGGAGACGGCGCCCCGGAACACCCCGGCGGATGCCGTCCCGCTGCTGCCCGTCACCGACGGCGGCCCGGACGCCCCGCTCGCCTTCCAGCAGAGCGAACTGTGGTTCCTCAACCCGCTCGAGCACCTGGGATCGTCGTACGACAACGTGCAGATGGCCTACCGGATCATCGGCAGGCTGGACCGCCAGGCCTACGCGCGCGCCTTCGAAGCGCTCGTCGCCCGCCACGCGATACTGCGCACGAGCTACGTCCGGCACCCGGACTCCACCGTCACGCAGCGGGTGAACGACGCCGCCGGCTTCGCCGTCGCCTTCGAGGACGTCAGCGGGGACGGCGCCGTCGCCGAACTGCTCCGCGCCGAACAGGCACGGCCGTTCCGGCCCGACGACCGGAACATGCTGCGCGTCCACATCCTGACCCTCTCCGAGCACGAGCACGTCGCCGTGGTGACCCGGCCCTGGGGCATCTTCGACGGCTGGTCGACCGGCGTCTTCGTGGCCGAACTGAACGCCGCCTACCAGGCGCTCAGCCGGGGAGACGAACCCGATCTGCCGGAACTGCCCGTCCAGTACGCCGACTTCGCACACTGGCAGCGGCGCGCCGTGGACGAGGCGGCCCGCCGGCGGCAGCAGGAGTACTGGCGCTCACAGCTCGCCGGGCTGCCGTCGTGCCTGTCGCTGCGGACCGACTACCAACGGCCCCCGGTGAAGTCGTACCGAGGATCGTCGGTCGAGGTGAAGGTCCCCGCGGAGCTGCTCGGAGCACTCCAGCGCTTCAGCCAGGAGCAGGGCGGCACGCTCTACATGACGCTCCTGTCGGCGTTCGCCGCGCTGCTCGGCGCGTACACCCCGGACCGCGAGCTGGCGATCGGCTCGCCGGTGACCAACAGGCCGCGCCCGGAGCTGGAACGCCTCGTCGGCTACTTCATCAACGTGCTGGTGATGCGGCTGGACGTGACCGCCGACCAGGGCTTCGGCGAGCTCCTGACGCAGGCCAAGCGGGTCACCGCGGCCGCCCACGAGCACAAGGACATCCCCTTCGCCGACCTGGTCACGGCGCTCGCCCCGAAGCCCGACCCCGCCCACTCGCCGCTCTTCCAGGTCATGTTCAACCTGGTGCCGGCGGCCGGACCCGCGCCGGAGGTCGAGGACGCCGGGCAGCTGGCGTTCTTGCCGCTGCGGACCGACAACGGGGTGGCCAAGTTCGACCTCAACCTGGTCGTCCGGGAGACCCCCGCGGGCCTGCACGGCTATCTGGAGTACAGCACCGACCTGTTCGCCAGGAAGACGATCGAGGACATGGCGGCGACCTATGAGAGGTTGCTGCTGAAAATCGTGACCCAGCCGGGAGCCGACCTCTCCCAGTTGCGCCGGTCAGCGGCGGACCACGCCCTCGGATGACCCGGTCACCCAATCCCTATTCGCCAAATTTCCCAAGTGATGGTGGGCACATGACGAAAGAAGAAACCTTCTCCCTGATCGCCGAGGCGATTCGCGAGATCCTCCCCGAACTCGCCGACCGCGATCTGACGGACGCCGACACCCTGGACGACCTCGGCGCGGACTCGATGGACCGCGCGGAGATAGTGATGACCGTGCTGGAGGGAATGGACCTGGACATACCCCTGGTCGAGACCCACGGCCCGCGGAACCTGGGCGAGCTCGCCCAGCACCTCAGCGGCAAAGCAGCGGTCAAGGCCGGGTGACGTGAGGGACTCCGCCGGCATCGCCGTCACCGGGCTGGGCGTCACCACCGCCATCGGCCAGGGCAAGGCCGCCTTCGCACAGGCCCTGTTCGCCGGGGCCCACCGGTTCGCGGTCATGGACCGCCCCGGCCGGCAGCTCGGCACCCGGTTCGCGGGCGCCGAGATCGCCGCGCTGGAAGCCGGCACCCGGCTGGGCACCCGCGAACTGCGCACCGTCTCCCTCACCGGCCAGGTCGCCCTCGCCACCCTCGAAGAGGCGTGGACGGAGGCCCGGCTGGACGAGTTCGACCCCGACCGCATCGGTCTCGTCGTCGGAGGCAGCAACCTCCAGCAGCGGGAACTGGCGCTGGCGCACGACCGCCACCGGGCCAAGCCGCGCTTCCTGCGACCCAGCTACGGCATGTCCTTCCTGGACACCGACCTGTGCGGCCTGTGCACCTCCGCGTTCGGCATCCGGGGCTTCGCCCACACCGTGGGCGGAGCCTCGGCCAGCGGCCAGCTCGCGATCATCGAGGCGGCGGAGGCGGTCGCCTCGGGCCGCGTCGACGTCTGCGTCGCCCTCGGCGCGCTGATGGACCTGTCGTACTGGGAGCTGCTGGGACTGCACTCGATGGGGGCGATGGCACCGGAGGAGTGCGCCGACGCGCCGGCACTGGCCTGCCGGCCGTTCGACCGGCAGCGGGCGGGCTTCGTGTTCGGCGAGGCATGCGGCGCACTGGTCATCGAGCGCCTGGGCGCCCGGCCCGACCAGGAGCGGACCCGCTACGCCGACCTCAGCGGCTGGTCCGTGCGGCTGGACGGCAACCGCAACCCCAACCCCTCCCTGCACGGGGAGACGGCGGCCATCCGGCAGGCCCTGGACCGCGCCGGGCTGACGGCCGGGGACATCGACTACGTCAACCCCCACGGCACCGCCTCCCCCGTCGGCGACGAGACCGAGGTGGCGGCCCTGCGGGCCTGCGGGCTCACCCACGCCGCGATCAACGCGACGAAGTCGATCACCGGTCACGGCCTGACGGCGGCCGGAGCCGTTGAGGCCATCGCCGCGCTTCTCCAGATGAAGCACGGACGACTGCACCCGACACGCAACCTCACGGACCCGATCGACACCTCCCTGCGCTGGGTGCGTGACGAGGCCGTGGAGGCCGAGGTGCGTCACTGCCTGAGCCTGAGCATGGGGTTCGGCGGCATCAACACCGCACTGTGCATGAGCACAGGCGACTCATAGAGAGCAGAAGAGCGTACGTCATGTCCCGCGTCGGTATCGAAGCGATGAACGTGTTTGGCGGATCGGCCGTGCTGGACGTCATGCAGCTGGCGAAGCACCGGGAGCTCGACCTCCCCAGGCTGAACAACCTGCTGATGAAGGAGAAGACCGTCGCGCTGCCATTCGAGGACCCGGTGACCTTCGGGGCCAACGCCGCAAGGCCCATCCTCGACCGGATGAGCGCGGCGGAGAAGGACAGCATCGAGCTGCTGATCACCTGCACCGAGTCGGGCTTCGACTTCTCGAAATCGGCCAGCACCTACCTCCACGACCAGCTGGGACTGAGCCGCAACTGCCGGATGTTCGAGCTGAAGCAGGCGTGCTACGCCGGGACCGCCGGGCTCCAGATGGCCTGCAACTTCATCCTCTCGGGGACCTCCCCGGGCGCGAAGGCCCTGGTGATCGCGACGGACATCTCGCGCTACATCCTGGAGGACGGTGACGAGGCAGCCGCCCAGGACTGGGCCTACGCCGAGCCCAGCGGCGGCGCCGGAGCGGTCGCCATGCTGGTCAGCGACGTCCCGCACGTCTTCCAGCTGGACGTCGGAGCCAGCGGGTACTACGGCTACGAGGTCATGGACACCTGCCGTCCCGCGCCGGACAGCGAAGCCGGCGACGTGGACCTGTCCCTGATGTCGTACCTGGACTGCTGCGAGAAGGCCTACCTGGCGTACGAGGCGAAGGTCGCGGGCGCCGACTACCGCGACTCCTTCCAGTACCTCGCCTTCCACACGCCGTTCGGCGGCATGGTCAAGGGCGCCCACCGCACGATGATGCGCAAGGTCGCCAAGGCCAAGGGCGCCGAGATCGCCGAGGACTTCGAGCGGCGCGTCATGCCCGGCCTGACGTACTGCGGCCGCGTCGGCAACATCATGGGCGCGACCGTCTTCCTCTCCCTGGCGGGCACCGTCTGCAACGGCGGCTTCGACACACCCAAGCGCGTGGGCCTCTTCTCCTACGGATCGGGCTGCTGCTCCGAGTTCTACAGCGGCGTGGTGACCCCGGACGGCGCGGCCCGGCTGAAGGGCATGGGCATCGCGGACCACCTGGACGCGCGCTACCAGCTCTCCCTCGACGAGTACGACACGCTGCTCAGGGAGAGCGAGTTCGTCCGCGTCGGCACCCGCGACACCGTCGTGCGGCAGGACCACCGGGCCCTCGCCGGGCGCGGCACCGGGTCGGCCCCCCGCCTCGTACTGAAGGCGATCAAGGACTTCCACCGGGAGTACGCATGGATCGACTGACCTTCACCACACTGCGGGTCACCGAACAGGAGAACGTGCTGTTCGCGCGGATCCACCGCCCCGAGGCGGGCAACGCCATCAACGCCGACCTCGTGCACGAACTGAACGACGTCTACATCAGGGCCTCCGCCTCACCGACCACCACCGTCGTCGTCCTGGAAGGGCTGCCCGAGGTCTTCTGCTTCGGCGCGGACTTCCAGGCGATCAGCGACGCGGCGCGCCAGGGCCAGGACACGGCGTTCGACCCTGAGCACATGTTCGAGCTCTTCCGGCGGATGGCCTACGGGGACGTCCTCACCGTCGCGCACGTCCGGGGCAAGGCGAACGCGGGCGGGGTCGGCCTGGTGGCGGCCAGCGATGTCGTGATCGCCGACGAGAGCGCCTCGTTCAGCCTCTCCGAGCTGCTCTTCGGGCTCATCCCGGCGGTCGTGCTGCCGTATCTGATCCGCAGGACCGGCTTCCAGCGCGCCCACTACCTCGCCGCGACCACCCAGACCATCGACGCCCGCCAAGCCCACGAGTGGGGCCTGGTCGACGCCCTCGACACCGACAGCCAGGCGCTGCTGCGCCGCCATCTGCAACGGCTGGGCCGGCTGTCCAAGAAGGGTGTCGCGCGCTACAAGGCGTACCTGCGCGAACTGTCCCCGATCCCCGAGGACACCAAGAGCGTCGCGCTGGCCACCAACCGGGAGGTCTTCGCGGACCCCGGCAACGTACGGGCCATCCGGCGCTACGCCGAACAGGGCGTCTTCCCCTGGGAGGACGCGGCCTCCTCCGACGACGCCCGGCAACCCGCCGCGCGGATCCAGCACACCGAGGGCACCGTGGAACCACAGCACCACCACCGCGCGGGAGGGCTCGCCATACCGCCCCAGGCGCTCGGCAATCCCCGCTTCCGCGAGGCGCACGGCACCGAGTACAACTACGCCGCGGGCGCGATGTACAAGGGCATCGCCTCCGTCGAGCTCGTCACCGCCCTCGGCAACGCCGGGATGCTCGGCTTCCTCGGCACCGGCGGGCTGTCCCTGGACGCCATCGACGACGCGATCACCCGCATCAAGCGGGAGCTGCGCCCCGGCCGCGCCTACGGAGCGAACCTGCTCAGCAATCCGCAGGAGCCGGAGCTGGAAATGCGGACGGTGGAGCTGTACCTGCGCCACGGCGTGCGCTCCGTGGAGGCGTCGGCCTACCTGAGGCCCACGCTCCCGCTGGTGCGCTACCGGCTGGCCGGCCTCGGCACCGACGCGCAGGGCGGGATACGGCAGGACCACCACATCGTCGCCAAGGTCTCCCGCACCGAGGTCGCCGAGCGGTTCCTGCGCTCCGCCCCCGCGCAGCTGATCCGGGAGCTGCTGGACCGCGGCCTGGTCACCCCCGAGCAGGCCGAACTCGGGGCCCGGCTCCCGCTCGCCCAGGACCTCTGCGTCGAGGCCGACTCCGCGGGCCACACCGACGGCGGCAACGCCTATGTGCTGATGCCCGTGATGCGGGCGCTGCGCGACCGCGTGGCCCGCGAGGAGGGCTACCCGCGGACGGCCGAGGTACGGGTCGGCGCCGCGGGCGGGATCGGTGCCCCCGAGGCGGCGCTCGCGGCCTTCACCCTGGGCGCCGAGTTCATCGTGACCGGCTCCATCAACCAGTGCACGGTCGAGGCGGGCACCAGCGACGCCGTCAAGGACATCCTCCAGGACCTCGGCGTGCACGACACCGACTACGCCCCGGCGGGGGACATGTTCGAGGTCGGCGCCCGGGTGCAGGCGGTGAAGAAGGGCTCCTTCTTCACCGCGCGCGCCCAGAAGCTGTACGAGCTGTACCTGCGGCACAACGCGATCGACGAGCTGGACGCCCGGACCCGGGCCACGCTGGAGGGCAAGTACTTCAAGCGCTCCATCGACGAGGTGTGGGAGGAGACCCGAGCGCATCTGGCCCGGCGCTTCCCCGACCGGCTCGCCGAGATCGAACGGAGCCCCAAGCAGAAGATGGCGCTCATCTTCCGCTGGTACTTCGTCCACTCCACCCGGCTGGCGATGAGCGGCAGCACCGACCAGCGGGTCGACTACCAGATCCACTGCGGCCCGGCCATGGGGGCGTTCAACACCTGGGTGAAGGGCACCGACCTCGAACCCTGGCGCAGCCGGAGGGTCGACGTCATCGCGGAGCGGCTCCTGCGGGAGACCGCGGCGCTGCTCGGGCAGCGGATCGGCACGTACAGCGAACCGGTAACTCCTGCGGAAACGGCTGAGTGATCACATGAAATCGGTGTACGTATTCCCCGGGCAGGGCTCGCAGCGCAGAGGCATGGGCGAAGACCTGTTCGCCAAGTTCCCCGACCTGGTGGCACAGGCCGACGAGATCCTCGGCTACTCGCTCCGCAGACTCTGCCTGGAGGACCCCGACCGCGTACTGGGCAGGACGGAGTACACCCAGCCCGCGCTCTACGCCGTCAGCGCCCTGCAGTACCTCGACCGCGTCGCCTCCGGAGAAGAGCTTCCGGGCGCCGTCGCCGGGCACAGCCTGGGGGAGTACTGCGCCCTGTTCGCCGCGGGCGCCTTCGACTTCGCCACGGGACTCGACCTGGTGCGCGAGCGCGGCGAGTTGATGAGCCGGGCCCCGAAGGGCGCGATGGCCGCGGTCGTCAACCTGGACCAGGAGCGGGTGCGCGAGATCCTGGCCGGGCTGCCGTACCGGAACATCGACATCGCCAACATCAACGCGCGGCAGCAGTGCGTCCTCTCCGGCGCCTACGACGAGGTCCGCGCGCCCGAGGTCCGCGCCGCCTACACCGAGGCCGGAGGCTCCTTCATCCCGCTCAACGTGAGCGCGGCCTTCCACTCACGCTGCATGACCGACGTGGAGGAGGCGTTCGCCCGCTACCTGTCCGGGGTCGAGCTCGGCGAACTCCGCATCCCCGTGGTCGCCAACTGCACCGCCCGCCTCTACCCGGCCACCGGCTACGCGGAGCTGCTCTCCCGGCAGATATCGAGCCCCGTCAGGTGGTACGAGTCGATCTCCTGGCTGATGAGCCGGGGCCACCAGGAGTTCCACGAGATCGGCCCGGGCAACGTCCTGACCAAACTCACCGACAGGATCCGCCAGGACCCCCTCCCGGTCCACGACCCCGCCCCCGTCCAGGAGCGCCTCCTGGTCCAGGCGCCCGTCCCCGCCCAAGAGCGGCTCGTGGTCCAGGAGGAACCGCGCGCCCCGCGCAGGACGCGGCAGCGGCCCGAGATCGTCTTCATGTACGGAGGACAGGGCACCCAGTACCACCGGATGGGCCGGGAGCTCTACGACACCCACCCGGCGTTCCGGGGCGCGATGGACCGGTGCAGCGCCCTGTACGAGGCGGCCAACGGCACCTCGCTGGTCGCCGCGATCCTCGACGACGCGCGCCGCGGACAGGACTTCGACGACATCCTGCAGACGCACGCGGCGCTCTACAGCATCGGCTGGAGCCTCACCGAGGCACTGCGCGAGGAGGGCTTCCACCCCGACGCGGTGCTCGGGCACAGCCTGGGCGAGTACATCGCCGCCACCGTCGCCGGGGCGATGTCCTTCGAGGACGGCCTGGACCTCGTCATGAAGCAGGCACACATGCTGAAGCTGCGCTGCCGCACCGGCGGCATGCTCAGCGTCCTCGCCGACCCGGGCCTCTACCAGCGGCGCCGGGACCTGTTCGGCGGCCTGTCCCTGGCGGGCGTCAACTACGCGGGCGGGTCCACGGGCAACTTCGTCGTCAGCGGCGCGAGCGAGCGGCTGGCCGAGGCACGGGCCGCCCTGGACGAGGAGGGCCTGATCGCCGTCCGGCTGCCCGTCCGGTACGCCTTCCACTCGGGGCTGCTCGACGACATCCGGCACGAGTGCCGGAGCATGGGCGGGGCCGTTCCGGTGAGCAGGCCCCGCATGCCCGTCTACTCTGCGGCCTACGCGGGTCCGCTGGAGGACGACTCGCTGGAGCGGTGGGACACGTACCTGTGGGACGTGGTCCGGGGGCGGGTGCGTTTCGACGAACTGATGGCCACCTCGTTCCGCACGCCGGAGCACCACTACTTCGTCGACCTCAGCCCCAGCGGCTCCTTCGTCAACTTCCTCAGGCACGGCTACGGGCCGGACTACCGGGGCGCGTTCGCGATCAACCAGTTCGGGAACAACACCGCGTCGATGCGGAAGCTGCGCGAGGGCCTTGCCTCCGCCACCGGGGCAGCCACCCGGACCGCGCCCGCACTGGTGTGAGGGAACGACGTGTGGGGGCTCACCGGACCCCGGTCCGGTGAGCCCCCACGGCAGCCGTCGGCGCGCTAGCCGACGGACACCGGCAGCGAGGCCGGGCCGCGGACGTTGATACGGCCGTTCCACGCCACCTCGCCGTCGAGGGCCAGCTCCGGGAACCGCCGGAGCATCCGCTCGAAGGTGATGCTCGCCTCCAGCCGCGCCAGGGACGCGCCGAGGCAGTGGTGCGAACCGGAGCCGAACGACAGGTGCCCGCGGGCGCCCTCACGGTCCAGGCGCAGCGTGTCCGCGTCCGGGCCCCAGTGCAGCTCGTCCCGGTTCGCCGAGGCCAGACCCGCGATCACGAACGACCCCGCCGGGATCTCGACCCCGCTGAGCACGGTCGGCTCGACGGTGATCCGCCGGCTGGACTGGAGCGGGCTGTCGTAGCGGAGCAGCTCGTCGATCGCGTTCGGCATCAGCGAGGCGTCCGCCCGCAGCGCGGCGAGCTGGTCCGGGTGGCGCAGCAGCGCCAGCGTGCCGCCGGCGAGCAGGTTCACCGTCGTCTCATGGCCCGCGATGTAGAGCAGCAGCACCTGGGCGACCAGCTCGTCGTCGCTCAGCGCGTCGCCGTCCTCCTCGGCCTCGATCAGGGCCGTCATCAGATCGTCGGACGGGTTGCGGCGCTTCCAGGCGATCATCTCGGCGGTGATCCCGGCGAGCTCCTCGTCCGCCGCCTCGATCGCCTGCATCAGACCCGGATCGGCGACGGGCTCCAGGGAGCGGACCATCGTGCCGCTCAGCTCGCGGATCCGCGCGTGGTCGGTCGGCGGCGCACCCAGCATCTCCGCGATCACGGTGAACGGCAGCGGAGACGCGAGCTCGGGCACCAGGTCCGCGCGCCCCGCGTCGGCGATGCGGTCCAGCATCTCGTCGACGAGCTCGCCGATGCGCGGCGCGAGCGCCTGGATCGACCTCGGCGTGAACGCCTTCTGCACCAGCTTGCGCAGTCGCGTGTGGTCCGGCGCGTCCCGGTCGATCATGGAGAAGCCGTCGATGAGCGGGGTCTTGCGCGACTCGTCCTTCTGCCGCAGGTTGACCATCGCCCCCGAGGTGACGTTGCGCAGCTCGACCGACGCGCCCGAGCGTAGGAGCGCGGAGACGTCCTGGTACCGGGTGATCACCCAGAACCCCATCGGGTGCGCGTAGACCGGTGCGGCCTCCCGCAGCAGGGCGTACTGCGGGTATGGGTTGTCGGTGAACCCCTCGGCGAAGGGATTGAACAGAGGCATCTGTTCGTTCGGGAGAGCGCCCCCAGCCATCGCATGCTCCTCATTTGTCGCACAGTCTGTATCAAGCGGATGTCGCAAGTCAGACTAATGCGCCTCGCGAGTCGGCCCTACGGGGGGTGGCAGACCGATGCCGCTACGTGGCGGACCTCGTCAGGAGGCCCAGTGCGCCGGACGCTGGAGGCTCGCCGGGATCCTGGTCGCCTTGTCGCCCCTGGCCGCGTTGAGCTGCGGCTGAGTGAGGAAGAGGGCACCGGTCAGATCCGCGCCGCACAGGTTGGCGTCGCGCAGGTCGGCGCCGATCAGGTCGGCGTCGCGCAGGTCGGCGCCGGAGAGGTCGGCGGCGATCAGATAGGCACCCCGCATGCTGGCCCCACGCAGCTTGGCGCCGCGCAGGCGCGCGCCCATGAGATCGGCGCCCCGGTGGTTCTTCTTCCGCCCCGGCACCGCGGCGCGGGCGAGCTCGCTGGCGCGCAGCAGCAGCGTGTTCACCTCCCCACGCAGCGCGGCGACATCCACGGCGAGGAGGGTTTCGGGGGTGTCCCGGGTCAGCGCGTCGATCTGGTCGTAGGCACGGCGCAGGTCCCGGTGGACGGGCCGGGCCGCCGCGAGGTCCAGGGCCTCGGCGGTGTACCGCAGCAGCTCGTGCAGCTGCCGCATGACGGGGAACACCTCGTACATCGTGCGGGCCGACTCCGGCTCCTCGCGCCAGCTGCGGCCCTTGAACGTGACCTGGGAAACCTTCTGACCTGCCCCGAAGCAGTCGAACACCGTGCAGCCCGTGTAGCCGCTGTCGCGCAGCCGCTCATGGATTCCGCAGCGGAAGTCCTCCTGGAGGTTGCCGCACGGGGTGCCCGCGGCCTTGTTCGCGGCGAAGTCCGCCGAGCGCGCGAATGGCAGCGCCACGCAGCACAGACCGAAGCAGTTCCCGCAGTCGGCCTGCAGGTCGGGGTGGGCGGCGCGCGGGGTGTGCTGTGACAAGGCGGTGGCTCTCCTGGTACGGCGGGCGATGGACGTGCACCACCCATTGTCCCCCTTGTGGCGCCCGGGACGGTGCGCGGGGGAAACGAGCAAAAAATTATACACTCGCGGGATTATCGGGGCAAGCCGGGCGGATCGGGGTGTGTGGGTCAGGCCGTCAGGGGGACCGCCCGGGCCCCTCCGGGAAGGGCCGCCCGGGGGTCACCGGGGCCACCGGCGCCGGGCGGACGCAAGAGCGGCCTTCGCGTCATCCTGGGTGAGCTGACCGCCGTCACCATCCCGGTCTCTCCGGTACGCCCCGTCAGGGCTTCGGCATCCCAACTCGCCTGGATCCGGGCCAATCTCAACACACCCCTCGCGCCTCCGTTCGAGCGGGGAAGAATCCGCCGATATTCAACAGTGGCCGGATCGGGCCGAGATGACCGATCAACCGCCAACACGGCGTTTCTGTCCGGAAGGTCGGAGGAAGTCTCACCGGCATGACATCAGAGAATCCTGGGCCCCCGTTCTACGTCTCGAAGGCGGAAGAAAGGGAGCTGCGTGTCGCTGCCGAAAAGCTGACACCCGCCCTGGTCGTCGACCAGGCGTCGTCGTTCGACGAGTACGTGCGGCAGCTCATGGTGCCACCCGCGGTCATGGACCTGGCCCGCAAGGCGGCCGACATCCGACTGGCCTCCTGGGAGGTACAGGCCATCCGCGAACTCCTCGATCCGGACACGGTCACCAAGCCGCGGCTGCTGCGCGAGATCCTGATCGACAAGGCGAAGAACGACCCGAGCCACCCCCCGTACATCCGAGTGGCCTGCACAGGCAAGGGGCACTACGACGACGACGCCAAGGCCCACGGCTACGAGGAAACCGACGAGGGCGACTTCGGATCCCCGGTGGTACTGGAGATCTGGCCGGCACAGCACTACTCACCCATGCACTCGCACGGCGACACCACAGGCATCGTCTACTGCCTGGCGGGCCAGATCGATGTGATGTCCTACGGCAGCCTCGACTGGAACGCCGAAAAGCGCGGCCTGGTCACCCTCACTCCCGGTCAGTGCGCGTGGCTGAGCAAGGACACCTACGCGGTGCACAAGGTGTACTGCCCCTTCGACGGCGGCCCCAACCCGACGCCCCTGATGAACGACACCGGTGACTTCGGGGCCAGCTTCCACGTCTACCTCAACGAGAACGAACTGTCCGTGGAAGCGCACGACCCGGAGTCCCGTGACGCCTTCGACTACATCGACGAAGTCGCGCCGCACGAGAAGAAGTCGTTCACGACGTACTCCGACCTCTCCTGGCGTGCCCTCCGCAGCGTCCTCGCGAAGACCGCCGCCAGCTGGTGACCGGGCGCTGACCCCGCCCCACTGACCGCGGCTCCCCGCGCCCGTCGTCTCCGCCCGCCCCCGAGGAGCGGTCGTCGACAGGCGCGGGACTTCCGCAGGCACCGGCACCGAGCCGCCAGCCCGTTCCGTCAAGCCGGGACGGGCTCGCTCATGCGATCGGCGAGTCCTTGGCTGTACCGGCGCAGGAGGAGTACGGCGGTGGTGGCCAGGCCGGTGAGCAGGCCGAGCCAGATGCCCAGGGTGTCCAGGCCCAGCGGGTAGGCGAGGAGCCATGAGGCGGGGAGGCCGACGGCCCAGTAGCCGATGAGGGTGATGCGGAAGCCGCTCTTGGTGTCGTCGAGGCCGCGGAGGAGTCCGACTCCTATGTTCTGCGCGCAGTCGAAGAACTGGAGGAAGGCGGTGACCATCAGCAGATGGGTGGCGGTGGTGAGCGCCTGGTCGGAGTCGGAGTCGAGGAACGGGGCCAGGACGAGCCGCGGCAGCGCGAAGTAGACGATGCCGACGACGGTCATGACGACTGCCGCGCAGGCCAGTGCGGTGTTCCTGATGCGGCGTGCGTCGTCGGGGCGGCCGAGGGCGAGTTCGCGGCTGACGTTGATGGACGCGGCGTGGGAGAGGCCGACGGCGACCTGGAAGACGATGTAGACGAGCTGGTTGACGGCGGTGTGCGCGGCGAGGGCGGCCGGGCCGAAGGATCCGGCCATCAGGGCGGTGAGGGAGAAGAAGCCGGCTTCCGAGCCGTAGGTGGCCGCTATCGGTACGCCGAGGCCGATGAGCCGCTTGACGGTGGCCGGGTCTGCCTTGGCGGGGTTGAGGGTGAGCAGGGGTGAGAGTTCGCTGTCCCTTCTCGCCGATATGTACAAGGCGAGGAAGGACAGCAGGTAGACGGTGGAGGTGGCGACGCCGATGCCGGTCAGGCCCAGGTGGGGCAGGCCCCAGGTGCCGTGGATGAGGACCCAGTTCAGACCGGCGTTGACGGCTACGGAGGCGATGGTGATCTGGAGCAGGGCCTGGGGGCGCCGCATGCCGACGGTGAACTGGCGTATGGCCTGGAACCACAGGCAGGGCAGCAGGCCGGGGGCCAGAGCCAGGAGCATGCTCTGAGTGCGTTCGACGACGTCGGCGTCCTGGCCGAGCCAGGTCAGGGCCTGGCCGATGAGGATCATGAGGACGGCTCCGGCGAGGCCGGCGAGTGTGGCCACGGCCATGCTCGCGCGGACGATCGCACGGACTTCCTCGCGCTCCGCTCCTCCTGCTTTCTCCTCCTTGCCGGTGGCGGCCGAGGCCCGCTCGACGCGGGCGGCGGCCGAGGCTATCTGGTTGCCGACGGAGGTGACCAGGCCGACGCCCATGGTGCGCAGCTGGTTGAAGATGACGATGGCCAGGCCCCCGGCGGCCAGCTCCTGAGTGCCGAGCACGCCCATCATCACGGTGTCGGTGGTGGTCAGGGCCACCTGGGCGAGCTGAGTGAGGATGAGTGGGACGGCGAGGGTGGCCAGGGCGCGGCTGTCGCGGAGGAGAGTGGTCAGCATGGGGGTTACCGGTTCCTGCGGAGTTTGGTGAGGAGCTCGTCGACGTCCCGTTCCGCTTCGGGATCGAGGAGGCCGCGGGATTGCATCCAGTCGTCGTTGAAGACCGTGTCCATGTACTTCTCTCCGCCGTCGTTGACGAGCGCGACCATAGTCGTACCGGGCGGCAGGGAGGACAGCCGGGTCAGGGCCTCGTAGACGACACCCCCTGCCGAGCCGCCGATGAGCAGTCCGGTGCGGGCGACCGCGCGGCAGGTGGCGAACGCTTCGACGTCACCGACCTTGACGCCCTCGTCGATGAGGTCGAAGTCGACCAGGGCGCCGATCTCGGCGCCCTCCGGGGTGCCGGTGCCGGACTGGTAGTAGTCGTGGGCGGGGCCGCCGAAGGCGATGGAGCCCTTGGGCTCGACGCCGATGGTGGTGAAGCCGGGTATGAGTTTGCGCAGTTCGCGGGTGGTGCCGCAGAGGCATCCGCCGGTGCCGACGGCTCCGATGAGGACGTCGATGCCGCCGTCGAGGGCCTCGTTCAGTTCGTGGGCGACGGGGAAGTAGCCGACGCCGTTGCTGGGGTTGTTGTGCTGCTCGGTGAAGATGGTGTTGTCCTGGCCGCGGGCCATGTCTTCGGCGAGTTCCTCGCGGGCGGCGGTGGCGAGTTCTTCGGTGCCGTCGTCGACGACGTAGACGAGCTCGGTGCCCAGGGCCTTCATACCGCGCAGCTTGTCCGCGCAGGCATGGTTGTCCACGACGGCGGTGAAGGTGTAGCCCCGTTCGGCGGCCACGACGGCGAGCCCGAGGCCGGTGTTGCCCGAGGTGGACTCGATGATCCGGCCACCGGGCCGCAGCTCGCCGCGCTCCTCCGCGTCGAGGACCATCTGGCGCGCCATGCGGATCTTCGCGGTGCCGGTCGGGTTGAACATCTCCAGTTTCAGCAGCAGGCGGCTGCCGGTATCCGTGGTGGCCAGTTCGAGCAGGGGGGTGTAGCCGATGAGGTCGGACACGCGGGAGACCACGGCGGGGCGCTGAAGTGCTCCAGGCATCGAAAGCTCCTGTGAGGGGACGGTACGGGGGGCGGCTCAGGTGAAGTGGCGGTCCAGCCGCCAGCGGGGGCGCGCCCGCTCGGTGTGATCGATGACGACCTTCGGCGGCAGGGCCAGGTCGTGGAAGGGCGACTCGTTGGAGTCCATCTGGTAGCCGGCCGTGTTGGGGTAGACCAGCAGGTCACCGGTGCGGGGCCGGCGGGGGAGGGGGATCTTCCGCCAGGTGAGCATGTCCGACTCCAGGCATGTCGCGGCTCCGATGCTGGCGGGCCACGCTCCGGCCGGGGCGTCCGCACTCTGGGAGAGCAGGTGCGGGTCGGGCAGGTACTCGCTGTTGAACCACTGCTCGGACAGGCTCAGGCTGGTGCCGTCGACGGTCAGGAGCTGATAGCCGTCGCGGTCCTTGACGCCCTGGATCCGGAACACGGTCGCGCCGGCCCGGTCCAGCAGCGCGCGCCCGGGCTCCATCAGCAGGGCGACGCCGGAGTCCTTCAGCAGCTCGGCGAGGCTTAGACCGCGGCCCTCGGGGTGGGCCGCGAGCAGGGCCCGCAGTGCCCCGGCCCCAGCGGCCGGGGAGTGGTACGGGTAGAAGTCGGCGGTGCTGAACGACTTGCCCGCGTGGTAGTGGCCGCTGTTCTGCTCGCTGAGGAAGGTGTGCCAGCTGTCGGCGTCGGTGTAGCTGATCGCCAGTCCGCCGCCGATGCTGATCCGGCTGGCCTCCAGGCCCAGGACGCGGGCCTTGAGACACAGGTCGACCAGGTGGCCGGCGAGGTCGGCGCGCGGCTGGATGGCGTAGCCGGACAGGTGGAAGCTGAAGCCCTCCATGCGTACCGCGTCGCCCGCCCGCACACAGCGGCCCATGGCGGTGGTCAGCTCCGCGTGGTTCATGCCGAAGCGGCTGTGCGGCTGGGACGGCGGCAGGCAGCGCAGGAGCAGCCGGGCGGGACGCGCCGTGCCCGTCATGGCCGTCGTGATGAGCGTGTCGAGTTCGTCGAGCGCGTCGACGGCGATCAGCGCGCCGTGCCGGAGCGCGAGGCGCAGCAGATCCGTGCCCTTGGCCGGGCCGGTGACCACGAGGTTCTCGCCGCGCACCCCGTGCCCGAGGGCTTCGCGCAGCTCGCCGACGGAGGCGACATCGACGCCCGCGCCGCTGGCGGCACAGCGTTCGATCCACACCGCGGCCTTGTTGGCCTTCTTCGCGTAGTACACGAAGCCGTCCACGCCCGCCTCGTCCAGAGCCTCCCGCATCGCGCGCAGGTTGGTGTCGAAGGCGTCCGGCAGCAGGAAGTGGAACGGGCCGCCGAAGGCGTACGACAGCTCCTCGATCAGTCCGCTGGCCAGGACCGCGTCCGTGGCGGGGTCGGGGAGGACGGGCAGGGTCGGCCAGCTGGGTCCGCTCAACTCCACAGCGGCACCTCGGTGCCCAGGCCCTGGTCCAGGGCGAGCTGCGCGAAACGGTGGCCGAGAGCGATGTCGGTGACGACCAGGCCGCTGTTGTAGGCGAAGATCCGCTCCTCGGCCGTGCGGCGGCCGGCAGCGATGCCTGCGATCACGGGCGGGAACTCGGCGTCGACGGCCGGGAGCTTGCCGTCCGCGTCGGCCATGTCGGTGCCGGTGACGTTCATCTGCGCCTCGCTGGTGGCGATGACGCGGTCGGCCTGGTGCAGGGTCGAGGGGGCGAGACCGTGGCCGACGAGGATGGACAGCGCGCCGGGTTTGAGCCAGCCCGCCTCGACGGCGGCGGGCGTGTGGCCTCCGGCGGTGGCGACGATGACGTCGGCGTCCGCGGCGGCGGCCCGCAGATCGGTGACGATCTCGACGTCCCGGTCGGGGAAGTGGGCGCGCAGCTGCTCGCGTACGGCGGCGATGCCCTCGGCGTGGGTGCCGAACAGCATCAGCCGGTCGAGATCCGGGAGGGTGGTGAGCAGGAACGGCAGGGCGAGGCGTCCTTGGGTTCCGGTGCCGATGACCAGGGCGCTGCGGGCGCCGGGCGCCGCGCATTCGCGGGCGAGCAGCGCGGAGACGGCCGGGGTGCGCAGGGAGCCGATGCGGGAGCAGTCCATCATCGCCACCGGCAGGCCGGTGACGTCGTCGTAGATGCTCAGCGTCGTGTAGTAGTGCTGCTCCTCGCGGCCCTTGTCCAGGCCGTGCTTGTACGAGGTTTTGATCGCGACGACGTTGCGGGTGCCGTCACGGCCCAGCATCGCGTAGGAGACCGAGTGCTCGTCCTGAGGCTTGACCGTCAGCTTGCGGGGGTTGTCCGACTGGCCTGCGTGGAGGGTGCGGTAGGCGCCTTCCACGGTGGCGACCACGTCGGACAGGGATATCTCTATCCCGGCCAGGTCTGTCTTCGACAGTATCCGCAGGTGTGTGTCGTCGCCGGATGCGATGGTGCCGGCGGAGGTGGTCGAGGTGTCGGTCATGGTGTTCCTCCGGTCCGTGGGCGGGTGTTCAGGCGGCGTGGGCTTCGAGGGCGGCCTGACCGTAGCCGTGCTCGCCGGCTTCGGCCAGGGGGCGGGTGCGCCGTCCGGGGACACGGACGGAGGCGCGCTTCAGCCATCGGTCGGCGCCGTCGTAGCGGGCCTGGAAGGGCACCCGGCCGTGGACGACCAGGTCGTTGTCGACGACGAGGACCTCGCCGGGATCGAGGCTGACCGCGACCGAGACGCGGGCGAGTTCGGCCTCCAGGCGCTGGTAGGCGGCCCGGTAGGTCTCGTCCGCTTCCTCCACCGGCGTGTAGGCCGGGTCGAAGCGCAGCGTCAGGCCGTCCTCGGTGGCGAACAGGGTGGGTACGGCCGGGGCGACTTCGTCGGCGTAGCCCTGGGCCTCGGCATAGGCGTCGTCGGGGAGGATCGGCAGCGCCGGGCGCGTGAGGATGTCGACGTCCTCGTCCGAGAGGCGGACGTTGCGGATGCTGGCGGCGGTGGTGGCGATGTTGTCGTGGTTGCGCATGCAGCCGAGCATCAACAGGTGCGCTCGGCCGGGGTGGAAGGCGTCCTCGGTGTGCGGGCTGAGGAGCACGGTGCTGCTGGCGCCGGTCTGCTCGGTCTCGTGCCCGGGCGACGGGACGATGTTGTGGACGAACCGGCCGTTCTGCTGGCCTTCCCAGGCGATGGGGTTGCCCATCACGGTCGCGAGCAGCAGCAGCGTGATGTCGTGGATGGCACCGCTGTCCCCGGCGGTTGACCAGCTGGCAGGCGTCGGGCCGACGGCGGCGTCGTCGACGTCCAGGCCGCGCAGGACGAAGAGGCCGTCCGCGGTGTCGACGGGCCGGCAGTGATGGCGCAGGGTGTCGCCGAACTCACCGGCCACCTCGGCGACCCGCTCCAGGAGCTGGGGAGATGTGGCTGAGGTGCCGAATTCGTCGAGTATCTTCTCCGCGGCTTGGCGCAGTTCGTCCACCGTGCGGGCATCGAGCTGGCGAACAGGTGCGATTGCCGTGCTCATGGCAAGGATCCGTTTCCGTCGAGCGGCGGGGGGAGTCGAGGAGGCTGGGACGCCGAGCCGTCACGTGCGTTGGGGGCCGCGAATCCGTAACGGGCAGGCCAGGCGGCCGCATGACACGACCGCAGGAGGCTGCGGTACTGGCGAACGACCCGAACCGTAGCAGGGAACCAAGGTTAGGCAAACCTTACTGGCTGGTCGCCGTTGTATCTGATTTCGGATCAAGCCGGGGCACACGGCGCATACTCCGGCGTGCGACAGTGCGGGTCACTATTCGATCATTGGTTCGATCATGACGCAGGCCCTTGCGGTAATGGTTGTCATTAGGGTAGGCAAACCTAAGCACCCCCCGTTTGACCCGAAGTGGATCGAGGACCTACGTGAACATGAACAGGCGCCAACTGCTGTGGGCCGGCGGAGCGATAGGCACGACGGCACTGCTCGCCGCGTGCTCGGGGAGCGATGACGCCTCGTCCAAGTCCGCCACCGCGGGCGGCAAGCCCAAGAAGGGCGGCACGCTCCGGGTCGGCGCGCTGGGCCGCGCGTCGGCCATCACCCGGGACCCGCACGGCAGCCAGGCCAACGAGAGCGACTACCTCATCATCGCTCTCGTCCATGACACCCTCACCACCCCTGGAGCCAAGACCAACACCGTCCCCCGCCTGGCCTCGAAATGGCAGGCGTCCGACGATCTGAAGACCTGGCGGTTCACCATCGCCAAGGGTGCGAAGTTCCACGACGGCACCCCGGTCACCGCCGACGACGTCGTCTGGTCGCTGCGCCGGCTGCGGGGCACCCCCTCCGGCGCCTCCCGCCTGCCCGGCATCAAGGCGGACAACATCAAGGCCGAAGGCGCCGACACCGTCGTCCTGGTCTCCGACTACGCCAACGCCGAACTGCCGCTCCTGATGCGCCTGACGACCTTCGTGCTCAAGAAGGACACGAAGGACAAGGAGCTGGACAAGGCGCCCGGCACCGGCCCGTTCAAGCTGGAGTGGTTCCGCAACGGCAACGCCCGTCTCGTACGCAACGAGGACTGGTACGGCGGCGAGGTCTTCCTCGACGCCATCGAGGTCAAGATCTTCGAATCCCCGCAGGCCATGTCCAACGCCCTGCTCTCCGGCCAGATCGACGTCGCCTCCAACGTCGGCGCCGTCGCCGCCCGGACGGCCGAGAAGCGCAAGGACATCCAGATCGTCCGCCGCCCCAACGACATGGCGATGCCGATCGTCATGCGCACCGCCGACGGGCCGTTCGCGGACGCGAAGGTCCGCGAGGCGCTGCGCCTGGCGGTGGACCGGGAGGCCATGGTCAAGCAGGTGCTGTCCGGCTACGGCACCGTCGCCAACGACATCCTCGGCACCGGCGACCCCGCCTACGCCAAGGACATCGCGCAGCGCGCCCGGGACCTCGCCAAGGCGAAGGAACTGCTGAAGGACGCGGGCTTCGACACCTCCAAGACGTACAAGCTGATGACCAGCGAGGACATCTCCGGCCTGGCCGAGTCGGCGACGCTGTTCGCCACCCAGGTGCGCGAGGCCGGGGTGAAGATCGAGGTGGTCAAGCAGGAGTCCGCCACCTTCTGGGACAAGACCTGGCTCAAGGGCGACCTCTACACCACCTACTGGGGGACCAACGACTCCGTGGTCTTCTTCGCCAGCAAGACCATGGTCTCCGACTCGGGGACCAACGAAGCGGGCTGGAAGAACAAGGAGTTCGACACCGCCTACCGCAAGGCCATGGCGACCAAGGACCCGGCCGCCCGGGCCAAGCTGCTCCACGACGTCCAGCGGATCGAGCACGAGGCGTCCGGCTACCTGCTGTGGGGCATGGCCGACGGCATTGACCTGGCCGCCGCCCCGGTGCGCGGCCTGCCGACCCTGCCCGGCTACGGACGCGTGCAGCTCGAGCGGGCATGGCTGGCCCGCTGAGCCGTACGGCGACGCAGCCCGCGACCGGGCCGACCGGAGGCCCCGCCTCCCGGTCGGCCCGGCCCACGCTGTCCGGGGGCACGTGGCTGGGTCGCGTGGTGACCCTGCTCGCGCTGCTCGCCCGCCGGGCCCTGCTGCTCGCCGTACTGCTCGCCACCGTCTTCGCCGCCGTCGAACTGCTGCCGGGCGACGCGGCCACCGCCACCTCCGAACGCGGCGAGAGCGCCGCCGACCTCGCCCAGCGGCGCGAACTCCTCGGCCTCGACCGCCCCCTCCTCAGCCGCTTCGCCGACTGGATGACCGGCCTGCCCACCGGCGACTTCGGCACCTCCGCCCACGGGCAGCCCGTCGCCGACCTGCTCTCCCGGCCCTTCCCCAACACCCTGCTCCTGGGCGGCCTGGCGCTGCTCGTCACCCTGGTCATCTCGCTCGCGCTCGGCTGCTGGGCGGCGCTCAAGCCAGGAGGCAGGACCGACCGAACCATCTCGGCCACGGCCACCGGTGTCCTCGCGCTGCCCGAGTTCGTCGTCGCCGTCGCCCTCGTACTCGTCTTCGCGCTGTGGACCGACTGGCTGCCCGCCGTCACCCTCACCGACGCCGACGGCCGGCCCGCCTCCTGGGAGATGCTCGTCCTGCCCGTCCTCGCGCTCGCGATCCCGCAGATCGGGTGGAACACCCGGATCGTACGAGCCGCCCTCGCCGACGAGGCCAAGGCCCCGCACGTGGAGACCGCTGTGATCGATGGACTGCCGCGCCACCGCATCCTCACCCACCACCTGCTGCCCGGGGCGATGCCCACCATCGCGGCAGGCATCGCGACCTCGACCGGCATGCTGCTCGGCGGCGCCGTCGTGGTGGAGACCATCTTCAACTACCCGGGTATCGGCTCGGTGCTGGCCGGTGCCGTCACCGACCGCGACAGCCCGGTCGTCGCCGCGGTCGTCGCCCTCACCGGAGCCGTCATCACCGGCGTACTCCTGCTCGCCGACCTGGTACGTGCCTGGTCCTCGGGAGGCCGAATATGACCGCACCGGAGTTCACCCCCGTGAAGCGGCCCGCTCGCCGCCGGCCCCGGCCCGGCGTCGTCCTGCGCGTCCTTCCCGCGCTGGTGCTCGTCACCCTCGCCGTCGCCGGGCCGTGGCTCGCCCCGCACGCCATCGACACACCCACCACCGCCCCGTACGCCGAACCGGGCGGCGGGGCACCGCTCGGAGGCGACCAGCTCGGCCGGGACGTATTCACCCGCCTCCTCGCCGGAGGACGCGAACTCATCGCAAGCTCCCTGCTCGTGGCCGCCCTGGTCACCACGACGGCCGCCCTGCTCGGCGCGGTCAGCGCCCTGCGGCCGACGGTCGGCCGGATCGTCGAGCGGTGCGCCGACGTACTCATGCTGCTACCCGCCGTCCTCGGCATACTCCTCGTCGCCCTGTCCTGGCCGGACGGCGGCCGGTTCGCGGTGATCGCCGCATCGGCCGTGGTGGGGGCGCCGTACGCGGTGCGGCTCGTGGCCGGCGCCGCGGCGCCCGTCGCGACCTCCGGCTACATCGAGGCGGCAGCCGTCGGCGGCGAAAGGCTCTGGCACCTCGTCGTACGCGAGGTCCTGCCGAACCTGCGCGCCACCCTCCTCGCGCTCTTCGGGCTCCGCTTCGTCGCCGCCGTGTACGTCGTGGCCACCGCGAGCTTCCTCCAGGTCGGACCACAACCGCCCGCCGCCGACTGGGCACTGATGATCCGCGAGAACGCGCCCGGCATCGTCCTCAACCCCTGGGCCGTCCTGGCTCCCAGCATCGCCATCGGCCTCCTCGCCATGAGCGTCAACCTGGCGGCCTCGGCACTCGTTCCCCAGACCGGCCGGAAGGCGGTGACCGAACTGTGAACCACATGCCCGACTGGTACCCCGAGGGCCAAGTCCGCGACACGGAAGCGGCGGTGAGCGTCACGGACCTGACCATCGCCGCCCCGGACGGCCGTTTGCTCCTGGACGGCGCGCGTCTGGAGGTTCGTCCGGGCCGCGTCACCGCGCTCACCGGCCCCTCCGGCTGCGGCAAGACCACGCTGCTCCGGGCAGTGGCCGGCATCCTGCCGCCGGGGGCCCGGCGCACGGCCGGGCGCGTCGAGGTCCTCGGCCAGGACGTCCTCACACTGGGCACCTCCGACCTCCGCAGCCTGCGCCGCCACCACCTCGCCTACGTCGGCCAGGACCCCGGCTCCGGCCTCAACCCCCGGATGAAGGTACGCCGCCTCCTCGCCGAAGTGGCCGTGGACCGCAGCACCGAGGCGCTGCACGCGCTGCTCACCGAGGTGCGCCTGCCCACGGACGACGGCCTGCCCGGCCGCCGCACCGGCGGACTCTCCGGCGGCCAGCAGCGGCGCGTCGCCCTGGCCAGGGCACTGGCCCGACACCCGGCCGTACTGCTCCTCGACGAACCCACCGCCGGACTCGACCCGGCCTTGCGCGACGAGATCGGCGAACTCCTGCGCCACCTGGCCGTCAACCACCGTCTCGCCGTCGCACTGTCCTGCCACGACACTGACCTGGTCTCCCGACTCGCCGACGACGTCGTGGACCTGACCCGAGGCACCGCCACACCACCGCGCCCGGCCAGTCGAACGATCCCCGCCCCCCGCACCGCCGACCGACCACTCCCCACCAAGGCTCCGACGCTCGAAGTGTCCGGCCTGCACGCCGCCTTCGTACAGCGTGGCCGCCGCACACCCGTCCTCCACGACATCGACCTCACCGTCGCACCAGGATCCAGCACCGGCATCGTCGGAGCCTCCGGCTCGGGCAAGACGACCCTGGTACGTGCCGTCGTCGGACTCCACCGCCCCACCGGCGGAACAGTCAGACTCGACGGCGCGCGCCTGGCTCCCTCCGCCCACCGCCGCACCCGTGAACAGCGCCGGCGCCTCCAGCTCGTACCGCAGGACCCCCTGGGCACCCTCAACCCGAGCCGCACCGTCGGCGCGACGATCGGCCGCCCCCTGCGCCTGCACCGGCGTGCCGGCCGCGCCCAAGCCGCCGCACGTGTCCTGGAACTCCTGGAACAGGTAGGCCTCCCCGCCCACTTCGCGGACCGCTACCCCCACGAACTCTCCGGCGGCCAGCGCCAACGTGCCTCCATAGCCCGCGCACTGGCGGCCGACCCCGACGTCCTGGTCTGCGACGAAGTCACCTCCGCCCTCGACGACGGGACCGCCACCGCCGTCATGGACCTGCTCGCAGAGCTACGGGACAGCCGCGGTCTTGCTCTGGTCGTCATCAGCCACGACCTGCGCCTCGTCGCGGACCGGACCGACAACCTCCTCGTATTGTCAGCAGGCAAGGCCGTCGAGTCGGGACCCACCGCGCAGCTTTTCGCCTCTCCCACTCACCCGGTGACGGCCGGCCTGGTAGAGGGAGCTGTTCAGCCCGCCTGAGAGGCGCTGTGCCCTGGATGTGCCCACTGAGGGCACATCCAGGGTTGTGCGTCTACGCGGGAACGGCGGCGAGGGGGCTTTCGTCGCTCAGTGCGCGGCGAGGTAGCGCTCGGCCTGAGCCCGCATGTTCTCCATGAGCTCAGGGCCCTGGACGCCCTGGGGTAAGCCGGGGAGGTTCTCGGACACGCTCATGCCTCCTGCTTGGCACCGATCTCGGCGATCAGGGCCTCAATGCGCTTCTTGATCTCGTCGCGGATCGGGCGCACGGACTCAACTCCCTTGCCTGCCGGGTCCTCCAGCGCCCAGTCGAGGTACGTTTTGCCGGGGAAGATCGGGCAGGCGTCGCCGCATCCCATGGTGATGACGTAGTCGGACGCCTGGACGGCCTCGGTGGTCAGCACCTTCGGCTTCTGCGCGGAGATGTCGATGCCGACCTCCGCCATCGCCTCGACCGCGGCCGGGTTGACCTGCTCGGCGGGCACGGAGCCGGCGGAGCGGACCTCGACGCGGTCACCGGCGAGGTGGGAGAGAAATCCGGCGGCCATTTGCGAGCGCCCGGCGTTGTGAATGCAGACGAACAGCACGGAGGCGAGCGGAGTGGTGGTCATCGTGCGTTCCTTCTTGAGGTTCGGGGATGGAGCTGATGGGGACGGGGTGCGGGCCTACGGCAGCGTGGCCAGCAGGTCGGCATGTGGGCGTCGATCGCATCGCGGATAGTGCGTGCGACGGCGATCTGCGAGCGGCCGGCGTTGTGGCCGCACACGAACAGCACCCGCGGCAGCCCGGACCCTGGGGCGCCCTCTCGGCCTTCGCGAGCGCGTCCAGACGCTCCCGGCACCTCCCCGTCGCCGGGCTGGGGGAGGGCGACACCGGGGAAGAGGCGCTGGTCGGGCAGAGCGGGGGACGGGGATGCGGACACGAGAACCCTCCACGGGGCCCAAAAGATCAGCCCAGGCTGGTATCAGTTCGGGGTGATGTGAGATTATCAGCACATGATGACGTCAGTCGACACTGACCTGATTCGGGTGCTGGCCGACCCGCTCAGGCTCCAGATCGTGACCCTGCTCGCGCGCGAGACGCTCTGCACCACGCACCTGGTCGAGGAGACCGGCGCGAAGCAGACCAACCTCTCCAACCACCTGCGGGTGCTGCGCGAGGCGGGCGTGGTCGAGACCGAGCCGTGCGGACGCTTCACCTACTACAAGCTGCGCCCGGACGTCATCGCCTCCCTCGCCGGTCAGTTCGCCGACCTCGCGGAGACCGCGCGCGCCACCGCCGAGGCGAACCTCAAGCGGTCCTGCCCCTGATCACCTGCGCGCCGCCGCGACTGCACCAAGGAGTCCCGTTGACCGCCCCCGAGGCCGCCTTCCCCGAGGCCACCCCGCAGATGGCCATATCCGCCACCGACCCCCAGCCCGCATCCGCGGACACCGCGCCCCCGCTGGTCGCCCGGGCGGCCGCCGAGCTCGTCGGCACCGCCGCCCTGGTCGCGGTGGTGGTCGGCTCCGGCATCCAGGCCACCGAGCTGACCCAGGACGTCGGCCTCCAGTTGCTGGCCAACTGCCTGGCCACCGTCTTCGGGCTCGGCGTCCTGATCACCCTGCTCGGCCCGGTCTCCGGTGCGCACTTCAACCCGGCCGTGACGCTGGCCGAGTGGTGGACCGCCCGCCGCAGCGGCGGCTCCGGGGTCACCCTCCGCGAGACGGCCGTCTACATCCCTGCCCAGATCGCGGGTGCTATCGCGGGCGCCGTGCTGGCCGACGCGATGTTCGGCGAGCCGCTGGTGAAGTGGTCCACACACGACCGATCCGACGGGCGTCTGCTGCTGGGTGAGGTCGTGGCCACCGCCGGGCTGATCCTGCTGATCTTCGGCCTCGCGCGCACCGACCGCCTGCGCTTCGCGCCCGTGGCCGTCGCCTCGTACATCGGCGCCGCGTACTGGTTCACCTCCTCCACCTCCTTCGCCAACCCCGCCGTGACGGTTGGCCGGGCGTTCACCGACACCTTCGCGGGCATTGCCCCCGCCTCGGTCTCCGGCTTCATCGGCGCCCAACTCGCGGGCGCCGTGGTGGGGCTCGCCCTGGTGGCGGTCATCTTCATGAACGGCAAGACCGACAGCGGGCTGCCCGCCGCATGACTCAGAGGGCGGATGCGGTGGTGATCGGCGGCGGCCAGGCCGGGCTCGCCGCCGGTTACCACCTGCGCCGCTTGGGCGTGGACTTCGTCATCCTCGACGCGCAGTCCACACCAGGCAGCGCCTGGCAGCGCACCTGGGACTCCCTGCGCCTGTTCTCCCCGGCTGCCCACTCCTCGCTGCCGGGCAGATAGGGGTCGCCGCCTTCGCCGCCGTCCTATCTCCGGCCGCTGCCTTCACCTACCTCACCGCGTGGATGCTGCCGGCGCTGGCCGGTCTGCTCTCCACGGCCCCCGCCGGTAGCAGTCAGTCGATCACCTGGCTGCGGCGCTCGACCAGGACGACATCGCGCCAGCGGCCGTGGTGGCGGCCGATGCGCTCACGGGTGCCGATGATCCGGAACCCGGCCCGCTCGTGGACGGCGAGGCTGGCGGCGTTCTCAGGGAAGATCCCGGATTGGATGGTCCAGATCCCGGCCGCCTCGGTGGAGTCGATCAGCGCTTTCAGGAGCGCGGAGGCGATTCCTCGGCCGCGGGCGTCGGGGTGGACGTAGACCGAGTGCTCGACCACGCCGGCGTAGGCGCAGCGGTCGGAGACCTTGGTGGCCGCGACCCAGCCGAGCACGGCTCCGTCGGCGTCGAGGGCGGCGAAGCGATGCTCGGGCAGCTTGGCCGAGTCGAAGACGTCCCAGGTCGGGGCGGCCGTCTCGAAGGTGGCGTTGCCCTCGACGATGCCCGCCTGGTAGATCGTCAGGACCTCGGCGGCGTGCTCGGCGGTCAGCGGCACGATCACCGCACTCGTCGGATCGGCGTGGATGGACACGGCTGTACTCCCCCTCGTGGCTGTGGACGCTCAGGCTGCGGCTGCGGTGGTCAGGAGTTGCCCCATCGCGGCGAGCACCGACGGCTCGACCCGGTAGTACACCCACGTCCCGCGCCGTTCGGAGGTCAGCAGCCCGGCTTCCTTGAGCTTCTTCAGGTGGTGGGAGACCGTCGGCTGGGAGCCGCCGACGTCGGAGATGTCGCACACGCACGCCTCGCCGCCCTCATGCGAGGCCACCAGCGAGAACAGCCGCAGCCGGACCGGATCGCCGAGCGCCTTGAACATCTTCGCCGTCCGCTCCGCCTCCTCCGCGCTCAGCGGGCGCTCGGTCAGCGGCGGGCAGCACGGCACGGCCGCCTCGGACTCCAGCAGCGGCAGGACCTCGGCATTCGACATGCATCTATGTTGACACATGTCGAATCAGCGCACTCAGGGTGCGTCGTCCTGGAGGCCGGGCCGTCCGCGGGCACCGCGGTGCGCGAGTGGAGCCATGTGCGGCTGTTCTCCCCCTGGTCCGAGGTCACCGACCCCGCCGCCGAGAAGCTCCTCGCCCCTACTGGCTGGACCCGGCCCGACGGCGCCGGCTACCCCTCCGGCGCTGACTGGGTCGAGCGCTACCTCCAGCCACTGGCCGAGGTACTGGGCGAGCGGGTCCGCTTCGGCGCGCGGGTGACCGGTGTCTCCCGCGCCGGGCGCGACCGCGTCGTCGACGCCGGACGCGACGAGCAGCCCTTCACCGTCCACATCGTCACAGCCGACGGCCGCGAGGAGCGGATCCGCGCCCGTGCCGTCATCGATGCCTCCGGCACCTGGTCCACCCCCAACCCGCTCGGCGGCGACGGACTGCCCGCACTCGGCGAGCACGCCGCCGCCGACCGCATCTCCTACCGGGTGCCCGACCTCAAGGACCCTGCGGTCCGGGCACGTTACGCCGGGAAGCGCACCGCCGTCGTCGGCACCGGCGCCTCCGCCTTCACCGCGCTCGCCTACCTCGCCGACCTGGCCAAGGAGGCTCCCGGTACGCACGCGGTGTGGATCCTGCGCCGCTCCATCGGCGCCAACACCTTCGGCGGCGGCGAGGCCGACCAGCTCCCCGCCCGCGGCGCGCTCGGCCTGCGCGCCAAGGCCGCTGTGGAGGCCGGACACGCCACCGCCGCCACCGGATTCCGTACCGAGGCAGTGGAGCGGGAGGACGGACGGTTGGCTTTGGTGGCCGAGGACGGCCGCCTCTCGATCCGGTCGACGAGGTCGTCGTCCTCACCGGCTTCCGTCCCGACCTGTCCTCCCTCGCCGAGCTCCGCCTCGGCCTGGACGAGCGGCTCCAGGCTCCGGTCGAGCTGGCCCCCCTGATCGACCCCAACGTCCACTCCTGCGGCACCGTCTACCCCCACGGTGTCAAGGAGCTCTCCCACCCGGAGAAAGACGTCCACCTGGTCGGTATGAAGAGCTACGGCCGGGCGCCGACCTTCCTGGCGATGACCGGCTACGAGCAGGTCCGCTCCATCGCCGCCGCCCTCGCCGGCGACCACGAGGCCGCCGACCGTGTGGAGCTGACCCTGCCGGAGACCGGAGTGTGCGGAGGCGCCGGCCTGTTCGACGACCCCGAAGCGGACCAGGCGGCCGGCGGCGGTTGCTGCGCGGCTCCCACCACCCTGCGGATCGGCGTGGGAGCCCCCGCTTCCACCGGCGGCTGCTGAACCGCTGTGACCGCCCTTCAGCCCGAGGCCGCGACCGGAACGGGGGACCGGTCGCGGCCCCGCGCTGCCCTTCCCGTCCTGTGCCTGACTCAGATCACTGCGTGTTGCTGCCGACGCTGGAGTGCGGCGTCTCCCTGGATGATCCCCAGGTCGGGCGACCTGTGTCCAAGATCCGGACAACGGCCCACCCTCGGCGGCACCCCATGTGACCTCTTCTCCGGCGCTGGGAAGCGCGAGGCCCCCCGCTCCCACTGCTGAAGAACGCCGGCCCGGCGCGGCCGCAGCCCACGGCCAGCGAGGGCCGGGCTGGCAGTGTGGCCAGGTCAGGTCGTCAAGTGCACCGCCGTGTTCCGCTTGAGGTCGATCGCACGGGGCAGCGCGCCGATATGACGCAGAGGCATGTGGCACAGAATCAGATGACAGGGAGTCATGTGATGTGAAATCACGCAGCACGTAGATCGCTTGCACACACCCCACATCGTTAATTAGGTTAGCCTTACCTAGGAAAATGGGGGAGGGGAGAGCATGCCGACTTGGAATGCGGGGGGCGCGGGCTCGGTCGCCCTGGTTACCGGGGCGGCCAGAGGGATCGGCGCGGCCGTGGTCGACGGACTGGTCCGCGAGGGCGCCACCGTCGCCGCCGTCGACATCGACGCGGACGGTCTGGCGGATCTCGCGGACCGCTCACACGGGCGGGTCGTGCCCTTCACCGCCGACGTGGCAGACGCTTCCGCGGTCGCCGACGTCGTCGACAGGACCGAGCGCGACATCGGACCGATCGGCATCGGGGTGTCTGTGGCGGGCATTCTGCGGCCGGGACCGCTGTGCGAGACCACGGACGAGGACTGGGCGGACACCTTCTCGGTGAACACCACCGGGGTGTTCGTCGTCCTGCGCGAACTGGCCCGCCGGATGGTGCCCCGCGGGCGCGGCTCGCTGGTGACCGTCACGTCCAACGCCGCGGGCGTGCCGCGCACGGGTATGGGCGCGTACGCCGCGTCCAAAGCCGCGGCCACCATGCTCACCCGCTGCCTCGGGCTCGAGGTGGCCCGTCACGGCATCCGGTGCAACGTGGTCTCGCCCGGCTCGACCGACACCCCGATGCAGCGTCAGCTGTGGACAGACGAGACGGAGGGGGCCGATCTCGCGAGGGTGATCGCGGGTACCCCCGAGCAGTACCGGGTGGGCATTCCGCTGGGTCGCATCGCCGACCCCGCTGACATCGCCGACGCCGTGCTGTTCCTGGTCTCCGACCGCGCCCGGCACATCACCATGCAGAACCTGTTCGTCGACGGCGGCGCGACCCTGCGCGCCTGAGAAAGGAATCGCTGACGTGTCCATACCCGCGCTGGTGCGCCCCAGACCCGTGTACCGAGCGGCCGACCTGCTGGCCGCCTACCTGCCCGGCTCGTTCTACTTCTCCTCTCCAGGGGGGACGCTCCTCGCTGACGGCGTGCACGCTCGGGTCCGGCCCGAGGGCGGGGAGCAGGCCCTGGCCGCGGCCAAGGCGCTCCGTGCGGCCGCGGCGGCGGGGGTGTCCGAGCCCGTGGTCGCCGGGGCGGTCGGGTTCCGCCCCGAGGCGGAGGCGGGCCTGGTGGTGCCCGCCGTGGTGCGGCGTGCGGGCGCCCCCGCGGGCGTGCGGGCCCCCGACGCCGAGTCCGGGACGGCCTGGACGGTTGACCCGCGCCCCGAGCCCGCGGACTACGCCGACGGCGTCCGCCGGGCACTGGAGCTGATCGACCGTGGCGACCTGCGCAAGGTCGTGCTGGCCCGCTGCCTGGAGCTGACCGCCGACGCCCCTGTGTGGGTGCCCGCGTTGCTGGCCCGGCTGGTGCGGGCGGACCCGGCAGCGTACGCCTTCGCCGCCGATGTCACCGCGCCCGGCGACTCCGCCCCGCGCACGCTGGTCGGGGCCAGTCCCGAGCTGCTGGTGTCCCGGCGCGGCGCGACCGTGGTGGCCAACCCGCTGGCCGGGTCGGCCCCCCGGTCGGGCGACGAGGCGCTCGACCGCGAGCGGGTCGCGCGGCTGCGTGACTCGGCCAAGGACCTCGGCGAACACGCCCACACCACCGCGCAGGTGGCCGAGGTACTCGGCCGGTTCTGCGTCGACCTGGAGGTGCCCGCACAGCCCGAGGTGATCGGCACGCCGACGATGTGGCACCTGTCCACCCGGATCACCGGACGGCTGGCGGACCCGACCGACCCTGCCTGCTCGGCGCTGGGGCTGGCCGAGGCGCTGCACCCGACCCCCGCGGTATGCGGCGTGCCCGAGGCCGGGGCACTCGCGGCCATCGCGGACCTGGAACCGGAGGACCGCGGCTACTACGCGGGGATGGTCGGCTGGACCGGTCTCGACGGCGACGGCGAGTGGGCGGTGACGATCCGCAGCGCCGAGGTGTGCGACCGGACGGTCCGCCTATTCGCCGGGGCCGGGATCGTCGCGGGCTCGGACCCCGCGGCCGAACTGGCCGAGACCAGCGCGAAGTTCCGTACGCTGCTGCGTGCCCTCGGCCTGGAGGATGTGGCGTGACCGCGGACCACGTGCCCTGGCCGTCGGAGGTCGCCGCGCGCTACCGGGCCGCGGGCCACTGGCGCGGACAGACCTTCGGAGCGCTGCTGACGTCGCTGGCCACCGCGTACGCCGACCGGACCGCCGTCGTGGGCGGGGACAGCCGGTGGACCTTCGCCGAGCTGGACGAGCGGGCACACCGGATCGCGGCGGGCTTGGTGGAGTCCGGGCTCGCGCCCGGCGACCGGGTCGTGCTGCAACTGCCCAACATCCCGGAGTTCCTGCCGGTGGTGTTCGGCATGTGGCGTGCGGGCGTGCTGCCGGTGTTCGCACTGCCCGCGCATCGGCACAGCGAGTTGCGGCACTTCGCCGCGCACAGCGAGGCCGCCGCCATCGTCACCGTCGGCGAGCACGAGCGACACGATCACGCGGCGACCGCCCGTGCCGTCGCGGCCGAAGTGGACTCCGTACGGCGGGTTCTGGTGGTCGGGTCGGAGGAGTTCGACGGGCTGGCCGCGACGGCACCGCGCGAGCTGCCCGACCCTGACCCGGAGGGCGTGGCGTTCCTTCAGCTCTCCGGTGGGAGCACCGGGTTGCCGAAGCTGATCCCGCGCACCCACGACGACTACCTCTACAGCGTCCGCGAGAGCGCCCGGATCTGCGCGCTGCGCCCGGACAGCGTCTACCTGGCCACGCTGCCCGTGTCGCACAACTATCCGCTCAGCTCGCCGGGGGTGCTGGGCGCGCTGTACGCGGGCGCGGCCACGGTCATGGCGCCGCGGCCGGACGCGGACACCGCGTTCCGGCTGATCGAAGCCGAGGGGGTCACGATCACCGGGGTGGTGCCGCCGCTGGCCGCCGCGTGGGTGCAGGCCGCGGCCCGCACCGACCGCGATCTGTCCTCTCTGGAGGTGCTGCTGGTCGGCGGGGCCAAGTGCGGGCGCGAGTTGGCCGAGCGGATCGGCCCCGCGCTGGGCTGCCGGCTGCAGCAGGTCTTCGGGATGGCGGAGGGTCTGGTCTGCTACACCCGCCTGGACGACCCCGAGGAGATCGTGCTCGGCACCCAGGGCCGCCCCATCTCGCCCGACGACGAGATCCGCGTCGTCGACCCGGACACCGACGCCGACGTGGCGCCGGGGGAGACGGGTGCGCTGCTGACCCGCGGTCCCTACACGATCCGCGGCTACTACCGGGCCGAGGAGCACAACACCACCGCGTTCACCCCGGACGGCTTCTACCGGACCGGCGACCTGGTGCGGCGCACGCCCTCCGGGCAGCTGGAAGTCGTCGGCCGGGCCAAGGAGCAGATCAACCGGGGCGGGGAGAAGGTCGCGGCCGAGGAGGTCGAGAACCATCTGATGGCCCATCCGGGGGTGCTCGACGCCGCCGTCGTCGCGGTGCCCGACCCGTACCTCGGCGAGCGGACCTGCGCCTATGTCGTGCCCGCCGTGGGCGCGTCGCCCACCGGGCGGGAGCTGCGCGCGTTCGTGCGCGAGCGCGGGGTGGCCGCGTTCAAGGTGCCGGACCTGGTGCAGGTCGTCGAGCAGTTCCCGGTGACCGGCGTCGGCAAGACCAGCAAGCGCGAGCTGAGGGCGGCGCTGGCCGCGCTCGCGACGAAGGAGTGATGAGTGTGTCCCTGCCCGAGATCCGGCCCTATCCGCTGCCCGCGGCCGCCGAGCTGCCCGCGGGGCGGGTCGGATGGCGGCCTGATCCGGCCCGCGCGGCCCTGCTGGTCCACGACATGCAGCGCTACTTCCTGGCGCCGTACGCCGGGGCGCCGGTGCCCGAGATGACCGCGAACATCGCGCGGCTGACCGAGCTCGCCCGTGAGCGGGGGATTCCGGTCTTCTACACGGCGCAGCCAGGCAGGCAGGACGCCGCGGACCGCGGGCTGCTCACCGAGTTCTGGGGCGACGGCATCGGCGCGGTGATCGACTCCGACCCGAAGGCCGTGGACATCGTCGCCGCGCTCGCCCCGGCCGAGGCCGACACCGTACTGGTCAAGTGGCGCTACAGCGCGTTCCAGCGCAGCACGTTCGCCGAGCAGCTGGCCGCGCTGGGCCGTGACCAACTGCTGATCACCGGCGTCTACGCGCACATCGGCTGCCAGGCCACCGCTGTGGAGGCGTTCATGCGCGACGTCCAGCCGTTCCTGGTAGCCGACGCAGTCGCCGACTTCTCCCGCGAACGCCACGACCAGGCGTGCGAGTACGTCGCCCAGCGCTGCGGCGTCGTGACCACCACCGCCGACGCGCTGACCGCGCTGTCGGAGCCGATCCCCGCAGGAGCCACCCGATGAACCAGCCCCTGTCGCCCGAGCGTATCCGCGCCGACGTCGCGGAGCTGCTGGACTGCGACCCCGCCGAGATCGCGCCCGAGGAGGACCTGGTCAACCTCGGCCTGGACTCGGTGCGGATCATGACCCTGGTCGAGCGCTGGCGCGCCGACGGGGCGACCACACTGGAGTTCCCCGACCTGGCGGAGCGGCCCGAACTGGCGCACTGGACGGCGCTGCTGACCGGTGGGACCGCATGACCCGGGTGGACCACCGGCACCGGCACCTGGACCGGATCGCGGAGGTCCGGGTCGGCCGCCACGCCGAGAAGGTGGGCTACCCGATCCGCATCCGGGAGACCGAGGTCGTGCGCACCGCCATGGTCGGCGCCGGCCTGCTGCGGGTGACCCTGGGCGGGCCGGGAGTCGAGGGGTTCGAGGCCCACTCGCCGGATGAGCACGTGAAACTGATCTTCCCGGAGCCGGACGGCTCGCTGCGTCTGCCCGAGCCGAACGGGACGATGCTGCGCTGGCCGCGGCCGGCGCCCACCTCGCGGGAGTACACCGTGCGCCGCTACGACCCGGTCGCGGGCGAGATCGATATCGATATCGCTCCGCACGACGGCGGCCTCGCGTCGGACTGGGCGAGTGCGGTCCAGCCGGGCGCCGTTGTGCACGTCGCCGGGCCGCCCGGCGGGCTGATCGTCCCGCACGCCTACGACCGCTACCTGCTCGCGGGCGACATCACGGCGCTGCCCGCGATCGCGCGCTGGCTGGAGGAGCTGCCCAGGGGCGCTAAGGGCTGGGCGTTCGTCGAGGTCGCGGACGCCGCCCAGGAGATCGAGCTGGCCGCGCCCGAGGGCGTCGAGGTGCGCTGGCTGCACCGCGGAGACCGCCCGGCGGGCACCGGCGACGCGCTGGCACGGGCCGTCACCGTGGTGACCGTGCCCGAGGGCGAGCGGGTGTACGTGTGGGCCGCGGGCGAGGCGGGGCAGATCAAGCCGCTGCGTCGCTGGGTCCGCGACGAGTTGCGGCTGGAGAAGGCCGACCACGACATCACCGGCTACTGGAAGCGCGGCGTCGCCGACTTCGACGACGACGACCACTGACCGCCCGGCGGGCCGGCCGGGGACAGACGCCGTACCCCTGCCCGGTCACCCCACCCCAAAGGCCGTCAAGCCTTGGCTGAGCAACGCCGTCAAGCCTCAAAAGCATTGAGTATCAAGGAGCTTCGCATGTTCATACGTAGATCGTCGGGCCTGGTCGGTGCCCTGGCCCTCGCCCTGGCCCTGACCGGGTGCGGGTCGGGGGGCGGGGCGGACGCCTCCGCGAAGGGCAAGACCCGGGTGTTCGCCGCGGACAACGGCAAGATCACCATCCCCGCCGACCCCAAGCGCGTGGTGGCCACCGGCTATGCCGTGCCCGCCCTGATCGAGGCCGACGCGCCGCTGGTCGGGATCTCGTCATGGAAGCGCGGGGAGCCGATGATGAGCAAGGAGGACCTGGCCACCTACAAGAAGCTCCCCAAGGTGGCGGGCGAGCAGGCGGCCGAGACCAACTACGAGGCCGTCGCCGAAGCCGACCCCGACCTGATCGTCATCGGCGTGCCCGCCCCGGTGCTCGGCGACATCGACGTCAAGCGGCTGGAGTCCATCGCCCCGGTCGTGGCGATCGGCCCGACCGCGCCGTCCGCGTGGCGCGAGCTGTCCCACAAGCAGGCCGACGCCGCCGGCGCGCTCAAGCAGTTCGACGCCACGCAGGCCGAGTACAAGGCCAAGGCCGCCAAGCTGGCCAAGAAGTACAAGGCGGTGCTGCCCCAGCTCAAGCTGGGCCACATCGGCTCGTACGGCGAGGTCGCCAAGGGCACCTTCCAGCGCGAGTTCGGCGGTTCGTGGGGCACCAACGTCGCCGAGGACGTCGGCGCGAAGTACTACGGCAAGGTCAAGGAGTCCGGCCCCGGCTCGCGCTCGGTCAGCGAGTACCCGTCCATCGAGGAGCTCCCGGCCTCGCTCCGCGAGGCGGACGCCATCACCTACTCGGTCAAGGCCGACGGCAGCGTCCCCGAGGCGGTGCAGTACGCCATGGACTCGAAGCTGTGGAAGAACCTGCCCGCCGTCAAGGCCGGGAAGACCTTCCCGATCCGCTACACCGAGGCCGCGACCTACGGGCAGGCCATGCAGACCCTGGACGCGATCGACAAGTCGTTCGCGCCGCTGCTGAAGCGGTGACCGTCGCAGGCCGCGCGTCCGAGGCGGCGGGAACCAGGCGGGCCGTGTCCCAGGTCGGCCTGCTCGTCGGCGGACTGGTCCTGCTGGCGGCGGTCGCCGTGCTCAGCATCGGCGTCGGCGCCCGCTCGATCCCGCCCGCCGAGGTCGTGCGCGCGCTGCTGGACTTCCAGGGCACCGACGACCACGTGATCGTGCGGGACGTCCGGGCGCCCCGCGCGCTGCTGGCCATCGCGGTGGGCGCCGCGCTGGCGGTGGCGGGCGCGCTGATCCAGACGCTGGCCCGCAACCCGCTGGCCGAGCCCGGCATCCTCGGGGTCACCGCGGGCGCCGGGTTCGCCATCACCCTCGGCTCGGGGCTCGGCCTGGCCGCCGGGCAGGCGGGCGAGCTGGGCTGCGCGATCGTCGGCTCGGTGCTCGCGGCGCTGCTGGTCGCCGCGGTCGGGCGACTCTCGCCGCTGCGCCTGGTGCTCACCGGCGTGGCCCTGACCGCGGTGCTGAGCGGCGTCGCGATGGGCATGCGGCTGATGCACCCGGACCTCTTCGACGCGTACCGGTTCTGGTCGGTCGGGTCGCTGGCGGCCCGCGAACAGGCACCGCTGGCCCTGCCGCTGACCGCGATCGGGGTGTCCCTGCTCGGCGCGCTGCTGCTGAGCCGGGCGCTCAACGCCCTGGCGCTGGGCGAGAGCGTGGCGCACACGCTGGGTGCGGGCGTGGCCCGGGTACGGGCCGCCGCGCTGGTGCTGATCACCGTGCTCAGCGGGGCGGCGACGGCGGTGGCCGGGCCGATCCTGTTCGTCGGGCTGATCGTGCCGCACCTGGCCCGCAGGCCCGCGGCGGGCTCGGTGCCGTGGCTGATGCTCTACACGATGGTGCTGGGTCCGATCCTGCTGCTGGTCGCCGACATCGGGTCGCGGGTGCTGCTGCCCACCGGCGAGGTGCCGGTGGCCATCGTGACCGCGTTTCTCGGCGGCCCCATGCTGATCTGGGCCGTCCGCCGCTACGGGGCGGGATCGCTGTGAACGCGCTCGGACTGCGGGCCGAACGCCGCACGGTGGTGCTCGTCGCGGTGTTGGTCGCCCTGGTGCTGGGCCTGGGCCTGCTCGGGCTGTGCTACGGCGCGACCTGGTCCACCCCCGGCGAGGTGTTCGCCGTACTGACCGGGGCCAAGCCCTCCGTGGTCATCTGGGACTGGCGGCTGCCGCGGGTGCTGGCCGCCCTGGTCTTCGGCGCCGCGCTCGGTGTGGCCGGGGCGGTCTTCCAGAACCTCACCCGCAACCCGATGGGCAGCCCGGACGTCATCGGCCTCGACGCCGGCGCCTACACCGGCGCCCTGGTCGCCATCACCGTGCTGTCGGGCACATCCGCGCAACTGGCCGCCGGCTCGGTGCTCGGCGGGCTGGTCGTCGCGGCCATGATCTACCTGCTGTCGTTCGACCGGGGCTTCTCCGGGCTGCGGCTGGTGGTGATCGGCATCGCGGTCAACGCGATGGTGACCGCGATCAACTCATGGATCGTGCTGCGCGCCGAGCTGGAGGTGGCGATCGCCGCGGTCGGCTGGAGCGCGGGCTCACTCAACGGCGTGGGCTGGGACGACCTGGGGATTCCGTTCTCGGTGATCGCCGTGCTGCTGACCCTGATGGCCACGCGGGCGCACGCCATGCACCAGGCATCGCTCGGCGACGCGATCGCGGTGACCACCGGGGTCGGACTCGACCGGCTGCGGCTGCTGATGGTGCTGGTCGGCGTCGGCTGCACGGCCACGGTGACCGCGGTCGCCGGGCCGATCGCGTTCATCGCCCTGGCCGCCCCCCAGATCGGCCGCAGGCTCGCCGGCGCGGCCGGAGTGCCGCTGCTCCCGGCCGCGCTGACCGGGGCGGTGCTGCTCCAAGGCGCCGATCTGCTCGCCCAGATGCTGCTGGCGCCCGTCGCGCTGCCGGTGGGCGTGGTGAGCACCGCGATCGGCGGTTGCTACCTGATCTGGCTGCTGACCAAGGAGGTGAGGCGAGCATGACCGCACGCCTGACCGCGCGGGAGATCACCCTGCGCTACGGAGACCGGGTGGTGTCCACACGGCTGAGCCTCGACGTCCCCGACGGCGCGTTCACCGCCATCGTGGGGCCCAACGGCTGTGGGAAGTCGACCCTGCTGCGCGCGTTCGTCCGGCTGCTGCGCCCCGACAGCGGGCACGTGGAGCTCGACGGCCGCGAGGTCGGCGGCTACCCGGCCAAGGCCCTGGCCAAGCAGCTCGGCTTCCTGCCGCAGGACCCGCAGGCCCCCGACGACATCAAGGTCCGTCAACTCGTGGGCCGGGGACGGTTCCCGTACCAGTCGCTCCTCGCCCTGTGGTCGAAGGAAGACGAGGAGGCCGTCACCGGCGCGATGGCCGCCGCGGGTGTCACCGAGCTGGCGGACCGGCCGGTGCAGGAGCTGTCCGGCGGACAGCGGCAGCGGGTGTGGATGGCCATGGTGCTCGCCCAGGAGACGCCCTACCTGCTGCTCGACGAACCGACGTCGTTCCTGGACATCACCCACCAGTACCAACTGCTCGGCCTGCTGGCCACGTTGCGCGACCAGGGCCGCACGGTCATCGCCGTCCTGCACGACATCAACCAGGCCTGCCGGTTCGCCGACCATCTGGTCGCCATGAAGGACGGCCGGGTGGTCGCCGAGGGCGATCCCACGGACATCGTGGACGCCGGGCTGATCAAGGACGTCTTCGACCTGCCGAGCGTCATCATCCCCGACCCGGTGACGGACACGCCGATGGTCGTCCCCACCCTGCAAGGAGAGTGAGTTGAGCACCCCAAGCGTGTCCCCGGACGGACTGCTCGCCCTGACCAGCGCCCAGTTGGGCATCTGGAACGCGCAGCGCCTCGAGCCGGACTCGCCGTACTACCTGGTCGGCGACGTGGTGGAGATATCCGGCGGCGAGCCGGTCGACGTGGACGCGCTGGTCGAGGCGGTGAGGGCGACCACCGAGGAGGCCGAGACCCTGCGGCTGCGGGTGTACGACACCCCGGAAGGACCGCGCCAGCGGATCGGCGACGAGCCCGTGGAGCCGCCCCGGGTCGTCGACCTCAGCGACGAAGCCGACCCCGCGGCCGCCGCCGAGGCACTCGTGGTCGCCGAGCGGGCGCGCGCGGGCGAGGCGTGCCGGGAGATGGTGGACCGCCCGCTCTACTCCCGTACCGTCATCAAGCTCTCCGATCGCGAGGTCTGGTACACCCAGCTCGGCCACCACCTGGTCTTCGACGGCTACACCGCCGCGATGCTCGCCCGCCGCACCGCCGCCCGCTACACCGCCCAGGTGCGCGGCACCGCCGTGCCCAAGCTGACCTTCGGGTCCTTCGCCGACCTGGTCGCCGCCGACCTGGCCTACCGGGAGAGCGAGAAGTTCACCGAGGACCGCGCCTACTGGGTCGAGCGGTTCACCCCCCTGCCCGACCTCGGTGAGACGGACACCTCGGCCGGGCCGCCCGAGAGCACCTTCACCGCCCGCGCCGTCCTGCCGCCCGAGGAGACGGCCCGGCTGCGCGAGTTCGCCAACCAGCAGGGCGTCACCTGGGGCGAGGCGCTCATCGCCGGATACGCCGCCTTCCTGCACCGCGTGCTCGGCCGCACCGACGTGGTGTTCGCGCTGCCGCTGATGTGCCGCACCGGCTCCACCGAGCTGCGCACCCCCGCCATGGCGGTCAACGTGCTGCCGCTGCGGGTCACCGTCCAGCCCGGCGACGGGCTCGGGGAACTGAGCAAGCGGGTCGCCGCCGCCATGAAGGAGATGCGCGACCACCAGCGCTACCGCGGCGAGGACCTCCCCCGGGACCTCGGCGTGCCCGGCGCGGGCGCGCTGCTGCACGGACGCGGCATCAATCTCAAGGCGTTCGACCTGGCGATGGACTTCGCCGGGTCCACCGGCGTCATGCGCAACGTCGCGGGCGGACCGCCCGAGGACATGGGCCTGAGCGTCCTGCCGACCCGCGACGGGGGACTGCTGCTCGGCTTCGAGGTCGACGCCAGGGGCACCGACCAGTCCATGGTCGACGCCAAGCTCTCGGGGCTGCGCGCCCTGCTGACCGGGCTCACCGACGGGCAGCCCGTCGGGCAGATCGCCCTCACCGACGACGTGGCCGCACTTCTCGCGGACTGGGCGCCGCCCGCCGTGCCCGGCACCCCCATCGACGTGCCCACCGCCTTCGACGCCATGGTCGATGCCGACCCTGGGCGCACCGCCCTGGTGAGCGGCGACGACCGGCTGTCCGCCGCCGAACTGGCGGACCGGGTGCACCGGCTGGCCCGCGCGCTGCGGGCCCGCGGCATCGGGACCGACGACATCGTGGCGCTCGCCCTGCCGCGCTCGGCCGACTCCGTGGTCGCGCTCCTCGCGGTGATGGACGCGGGCGCCGCGTTCCTGCCGCTGGACGCCGCGCACCCCGTCGAGCGGCTGCGCGAACTGATCGACGACGCGCGCCCCGCGCTCGTCCTCACCGACGGCACCGTCGACGGACTGCCCTGGGCCACCCTGCTCGACGAGGCCGCCGCGCTGTCCGGCGCGCCGCTGAAGAGCAGCGAACTGGCCGCGCCCCGCCACCCCGAGCACCTCGCCTACGTGATCCACACCTCCGGCTCGACCGGACGCCCCAAGGGCGTGCTCGGCCGCGTCGGCGGCCTGGCGAGGCTGCTGCACCACCAGCGGTCGACGGTCGTCGCGGAGGCCGAGCGGGCCGCGGGCAGGCGGCTGCGCGCCGCCCACACCTACTCGTTTGCCTTCGACTCCGCGTTCGACCACCTGGTGTGGCTGCTGTGCGGGCACGAACTGCACGTGTACGACGCCGAGACCACCCGCGACGCCGACGCCCTGCTTGCCGCGTACGCCCGCGACGGCATCGACATCGTGGACACGACGCCGTCGATGGCCGCGCCCCTGATCGACGGCGGCCTCCTCGACCGCCGCCCGACGCTCCTCGTCCTCGGCGGGGAAGCCACCCCGCCCGCGCTGTGGCGGCGGGTCGCCGAGTCGGGGATCACCGCGCGCAACATGTACGGGCCGACCGAGGCGACCGTGGACAGCACCACCGCTCGGATCGACGGCGACGAGCCGACGATCGGCCACCCACTCGCGGGCACCCGGATCTACGTCCTTGACAACGCGCTGCAGCCGGTGCCGCACGGCACGGCGGGCGAGCTGTACCTGGCCGGGCCGCACCTGGCCCGCGGCTACCTCGGCGCGCCCGGGGCGACCGCCGAGCGCTTCGTCGCCGACCCGTTCGGCGCGCCGGGTGGGCCCCTCCTGCCCGAGGGTGGGCGAGGAGGGAGGATGTATCGCACGGGCGACCTGGCCCGGTGGGTGCCCGGCCGGGGCCTGGAGTACCTGGGCCGCGGCGACGGGCAGGTCAAGATCCGCGGCCACCGGGTGGAGACCGGCGAGGTCGAGGCCGCGCTCGGCGCGGTGCCCGGCGTCACGTCGGCGGCGGCCGTGGTGCGCTCCTCGCGCCTGATCGGCTACGTCGTGTCCGCTTCCGTCACCGGCGACGAGGTCCGCGCCCAGCTGGCCGAGCGGCTGCCCGAGCACATGGTGCCCGCGGCGGTGGTGGTCCTGGACGAACTGCCCGTCACGCCCAACGGCAAGCTCGACCGCGCCGCCCTGCCCGCGCCCGCCGCCACCGGCGGCGGCCGGGAGGCGAGCACCGAGCGGGAGCGGCTGCTGTGCGCCGTACTCGCCGAGGCGTTCGAGCTCGAACGGGTCGGCGTGGACGACGACTTCTTCGCGCTCGGCGGCGACAGCATCACCGCGATCACCGTCAGCAGCAGACTGCGGGCGATGGGCGTCGAGCTGCGGCCACGGGATCTGCTGGCGCGCCGCAGCTTCGCCGCTCTGGCCGCCTCCGCCGGGCTGGTGGAGGACGTTCCCGAGCCGGTGGACGACCCGACCGGGCCCGTGCCCGCGCCGCCGATCGTGCGCGGCCTGCTCGACCCGCATCCGGACGTGGACGTCGTCGCCGGCTACGCGCAGTGGACCGCCCTGCGTGTCGACGAACTCGCCTACGACGACCTGGCCACGGGTGTGCAGGCCGTGCTCGACCACCACGACGCGCTGCGGCTGCGGGCAGGCGACGGCCTGGAAGTACTGCCCAGCGGCGCGGTGCGGGCCGTCGTCGGCGAGGCCCACGGCGAGAGCGTGACCGCGCTGGCCCGGCGACTGGCGGGGGAACTCGACCCGCGGTCGGGCGACCTGCTGCGGGCAGTTCTGCTCCGGTCCGGCGACGACACGCCGGACCAACTGGTCATCGTCGTACACCACCTCGCCATGGACGGCGTGTCCTGGCGCATCCTGCTGCCCGACCTGTACACGGCCTGCACGGGCGGCTCTCTCGATCCGGTCGGGACGTCGTGGCGGCGGCACGCCATGCTGCTCGCCGATCAGGGGGAATCCGGCGCGCGACGGGGCGAACTCGACCACTGGCGCACCGCGCTCGCCGCCTCGTCCCGCATCGGCGCCCGGCCCCTCGACCAGACGCGGGACACCGTGTCCACCGCCCACCGGTCGGTCACCGTGGCCTCGCCCGAGGTCACCGAGGCGCTGCTGACCACGCTGCCCGCGGCTTACCGCGCCGGCGTCGACGAGGTCCTGCTCGCTGCGCTCGTGCTCGCCCTGCGGGACTGGGGCGTGTCCGGCGACGCGATGACCGTCACGATGGAAGGCCACGGCCGCGAACACCTCGACCTGGCCCGCACGGTCGGCTGGTTCACCAGCGAGTACCCGGTGCGCGTTCCCGCCGTCGGCGACGTGGGGCGGGTGCTGCGCGCGGCCAAGGAGGCTCGGCGCGGCGTTCCCGACGGCGGCATCGGCTACGGCGTGCTGCGCTCCCTCGACCCGGCGGTCGACGCCGAGTTCACGTCGGCCCCTCCGCCGGACGTACTCCTGAACTACCTGGGCCGGTTCGCCGCGCTGCCCGCGGCGGGCTGGCGCCTGCCGGAGCGCGACGCCTTCTCGGTCGTCGAGCCCGACACCAAGGCTCTCGAACAGGTCCTCGCCCTCAACTGCTTCGTCCACGAGGAAGGCGCCCCGCAGCTCGCCGTCGAGTGGACGGCCGCGACCGAGGTGCTCGGCACCGACGCCGTGGCGGCCCTCCAGACCGCCTGGGCCGAGGCCCTGGAAGCGCTGGCCGAGCACGCGCGCCACACCACCGGCGGGCTCACCCCCTCTGACCTGCCGCTGGTCGACCTCGACCAGGCCGCGATCGACGCCCTCGAACGCACCGGCCGCATCGCCGACGTGCTGCCCGCGACCCCCCTCCAGGTCGGGCTCTCCTTCCACACCCTGGTCCGCGACGACCAGGACACCGACGTCTACGTCGTCCAAGCCGTGACCACCCTCGTCGGTGAACTCGACCCGAACCGCATGGCCGAGGCCGCGCGCGAACTGCTGTGCCGCCACCCGGCGTTGCGCGTCTACCTGGGCACGGCAGGGGACGACGTGGTGCAGGTGATCCCGGCCGACGTCGCCCTGGACTGGCGGCAGGACGACCGCTTCGAAGAGGCCGCCCGCGCCGAGCTGGCGCGGCCCTTCGACCCGGCGAAGCCGCCGCTGATCCGCTTCCTGCTGTCCCGTATCGGCCCCGACGAGCACAAGCTGGTGATCACCAACCACCACGCCCTGCTCGACGGCTGGTCGATGCCGCTGGTCGGCCGCACCCTGCTCGCCATCTACGCCGAGCTGGGCGGCGGCCCCGCCGCTCCCGCCGCCCCGCCGCTGTCGGAGTACTTCCGCTGGCTGGCGGGCCGGAACCGGGAGGCGTCGCTTGCCGCGTGGCGGGACGCTCTGTCCGGCGTCGACGACTCGACGCGACTGGCACCCGCGAGTACCGAGACCGGCGTCGAGCGGCCCGGCCGCGTGACCGTGGGGCTGGGCCGCGCGTTCAGCGACCGGCTGCGCGCGTTCGCCCGCGAACAGGGCGTCACCCTGACCACGGTGCTCCAGACGGCGTGGGGCCTGCTGCTGGGCAGGCTCACCGGACGCCGCGACGTGGTGTTCGGCTGCCCGGTGTCCGGGCGGCCCGCCGAAGTCGACGGCGTGGAGTCGATGGTCGGCCAGCTCGGCACCACGATCCCGGTGCGCGTCCGGCACACCCAGGACCAGACCGCGCGGGACCTGATGGCGCACGTGCACGCCGAGAGCGTCGCCCTGACCGAGCATCACCACGTCGGCCTGCCCGAGATCCAGCGGGCGGTGGGCGTCGGTGAGCTGTTCGACACGATGCTGGTGATGGAGAACTTCCCGCTGTCCAGCCGGAAGCGCACCCCGCTCGCCCCCGGCCTCGACCTGGCCGGGGTGGACATCACCGACGCCACGCACTACGCGCTGACCGTGATCGTGATTCCCGACGACGAGATCACGATCGGCCTCGGCTACCAGCCGCGCGCCTTCGCCGAGGCGACCGTGAACGACTACGGCCGCTGGCTGCACAACCTCCTGTGGGAGATCGTCGACGACCCGGCACGGCCCGCGATCCGGCTGCCCGCACTCGATCCCGACGAGCGGGAGCGGATGCTGCGTACCGGCACCGAGGTCGTCCCCGCCAAGGCCCGCGGCCACTGGCTGGACGAGTTCGCCGCCTGGGTGCGCCACAAGCCCGACGCCGAGGCCCTGGTCTGCCGCGACCGCAGCCTCAGCTACGCCGAACTCGACCGGCAGGCCAACCGGCTCGCCCATGCGCTGATCGAGCGCGGGGTACGGCCCCAGGACCCGGTCGCGGTCCTGCTCGGACGTGACGTCGAGATGACCGTGGCACTGTTCGGCGTGGCCAAGGCGGGCGCGGTGTACGTACCGATGGACGCGAGCTACCCACGGGACCGGCTGGCGTACATGCTCGACGACAGCGCCCCGGCCGCCGCCGTGACGACCGGGGCCGAACTGCCCGCCGACCGCGACATCCCGGTCCTGCGGCTCGACGACCCGGCCACGCTCGCGTCCGCACCGGACACCGACCCCGCCGAGGCGCGCGCCAGGCTCACCGAAGACGCGCTCGCCTACGTCATCTACACCTCCGGCACCACCGGGCGCCCCAAGGGCGTCGGCGTGACCCACCGGGGCGTACCCGACCTGATCGCCCTCCAGGAGGAGGTCGTCGGGATCACCGAGCACGACCGGTACCTGCACTTCGCCTCGACCAGCTTCGACGTGGCGTTCTGGCAGACCATGGTGCCGCTGCTGTCCGGCGGCACGTCCGTGATCGCACCCGAGGAGGTGCGCGTCCCCGGCGACGAACTCCTCGACTACATCGCCGAGCACCGGGTGACCGGAGTCAACCTGCTGCCGTCATTCCTGGCCGCGATGCCCGACGACCGCACCGTCGACCCCGACGTGTTCTTCATGGTCGGCGCCGAGCGGCTGGACCCCGAGCTGGCCCACCGCTGGGGGAGGGGGCGCAAGGCGCTGTTCAACGCCTACGGCCCCACCGAGGTCACCATCAACTCCGTGACCTGGCGCTACGACCCGGACGACGCCGGGCCGCTGCCGATCGGCCGCCCCGACCCCAACGTCCGCGCCTACGTCCTGGACGGCGGGCTCCAGCCCGTCGGCGTCGGCGTCACGGGCGAGCTCTACCTCGGCGGACCCAGCGTGGCCCGCGGCTACCTCGGCCGCCCCGGCCTGACGTCCGAGCGCTTCGTCGCCGACCCGTTTGGCGCGCTGGATGGGCCCCTGCTGCCCTGGGGGTCCCCCCGGACGGAGTCTGGGGGAGGGCAAGGAGGGAGGATGTACCGCACGGGCGACCTCGTGCGGTGGCGGCCCGACGGACAGCTGGTGTTCCTCGGCCGCGTCGACCACCAGGTCAAGATCCGCGGCTTCCGGGTCGAGCTGGGCGAGATCGAGTCCACGCTGACCCGCCACCCCGACGTCCGCGCCAGCGCGGTCATCGTGCGCGAGGACCGGCTCGTCGGCTACGTCATCCCGACCGACGGCGCCGACCTGGACATCGCGCAGGTGCGCGAGTATCTGGCAGGCGAACTGCCCGACCATATGGTGCCGACGGCGTTCGTGGAGATCGACCGGTTGCCGCTGACCCCCGGCGGCAAGCTCGACCCCACCGCGCTGCCCGCCCCCGAGACCGCGGTCGCCGCGCGCCGCGAGCCCGCCACCGAGGCCGAGGCGGTTCTGCTCGGCGTGTTCCAGGACGTCCTGGGCACCGATGACATCCGCCCCGACGACGACTTCTTCGCCATCGGCGGCGACAGCATCGTGTCGCTGCAAGTGGTCTCACGGGCCCGGCGCCAAGGCCTCGGCCTGACCGCGCGGGACGTGTTCGAAGGAGAGACGGTCGCCGGCATCGCGGCGCGCGCCCGCGCCCTGGACGGCGATACGGCACCCGCGACCGGGGACGCACCGCTGACCCCGATCATGCGGGACCTGCTGCGCCGCGCCGGGTCCGCCGCGGACGGGTTCTGCCAGTGGGTGGAGATCTGTGTCCCGCCGGGCGGCGACGAGACGACCTGGCGGGCCGTGCTCGACGCGCTCCTGGCCCGTCACGACGCGCTGCGGGCCCATCTGGCCGGCGACGTGCTGCGCGTCCCGCCGGTCGGCGCCGTGACCGGAGCCGAGGTGCTGACCCGCGTACAGGCGACGGACGACCTGCGCGACCTGATCGACTCCCACGTCGCCGCGGCCCGCGAGTCGATGGATCCGCGCACCGGTCCGCTGCTGCGCGCGGTGTGGGTGGACGCCGGGCCCGACCGTCCGGGCAGGCTCGTCCTGATCGCCCACCACCTGGTCGTCGACGGCGTCTCCTGGCGCGTCCTGCTCGACGACGTGGAACACGCCTACTCCGGTGGAGCGCTGGCCCGGCACGGCCAGTCGTTCCTCGGCTGGGCGCGTTCGCTGCGCGACGCCGACCGGCGGGCCGAACTGCCGCACTGGCAGCGGATGACCGCCACCCGGGCGCTCACCCGGCCGCTGGACCCCACCCGGGACACCGTGGCCACCGCGGCGCACCACGAGATCTGGCTCGACGCCGACGCGACCCGTGCCCTGATCACGACCCTGCCCGCCGCCAACCGCACCACACCGGACGCCGTGCTGCTCACGGCGCTTGCCCAGGCGATACGTGCCTGGCGCGGAACGCCGGAGCTGTTGGTCGCGCTGGAGAGCCACGGCCGCGCGCCGCAGGTCGACCTGTCCCAGACCGTCGGCTGGTTCACCGCCGTTCACCCCGTACGGCTCGACGCGGGCGACGACGTGCGGGCGGTCAGGGAGCGGCTGCGCGCCCAGGGCGACGGCCTCGGCTACGGCATCCTCACCTCGGCGGGTCTGCTTGACCCCGTGGAGCCGGAGGTCGCCTGGAACTACCTCGGCCAGTTCCCCGGCGCCCCGACCGACGAGACGCCGTGGCAGCCGGCCCCGGACGCCGACCCGCTCGGCTCCGGCGGCACCGGCGAACTGCCCCTGCCGCACAGCCTGATGGTCAACGCCCTGGTACGCGATGACGCACTCGGGATCCGGATCACCTGGCCGTCCGCGCTGTTCAACGCAGCCGAGATCGAGGAGCTCGCCGAGCACCTGCGGACCGCGGCCGAGCGCACCGCCGCCGCACCGGAGATCAGCGCGCTCGGCGGCGACCGCCCGGTCGCCGAGGTCCAGCCGCTCACCCCGCTCCAGGAGGTGATGCTGCGGCACTCGCGCACCGAGCGCCCCGACCCGTACACCGTGCAGTCGACGTTCTCCCTTGCCGGTCCGCTCGACATCGAGGCCCTGCGGGCCGCGGGTGCGGACCTGCTGGCCCGCCACCCGAACCTGGGCGCGGTGTTCCCCGCCGACCTGGCGATGATCCCCGAGTCGCCCCGGCCGGACTTCCGGGTGTCCGACGGGCCCGCCGACGAGGTGCTGGCGGCCGATCTGGCCGAGCCGTTCGACCTCGCTGAGGGCCCGCTCGTCCGCCTGACCGTGATCCGCCGCGGCCCCGAGCACGCCGACCTGGTCCTGACCAGCCATCACGTGCTCTCCGACGGCTGGTCGGCCCCGCGCATGCTCACCGAGCTGTTCACCCTCTACACCGCGCGCGTCCAGGGCCGGGAGCCGGACCTGCCCGCACCGGTGCCGTTCGCCGACTACCTGAACTGGCGCGCCGAGCACGAACCCGATCTCGGCGCCTGGGCCGCCGAGCTGGACGGCCTGCCCGAGGGCGACTACCTGGTGGGCGCCGCCGATCCCGGCCCAACCTGGCAGGAGCCCGAGCTCATCGAGTTCGACGCGGCCCTCGTCGCCGACCTCACCGACCTCGCCGCCCGGCGCGGCCTGACGCTCAACACGCTGGTGCAGGGCACCTGGTCCGTGCTGCTGGCACGGCGCTCCGGCCGCGCCGACGTCTGCTTCGGCGCCATGGTCGCCTGCCGTCCGCCGGAGCTGGAGGGGGTCGAGGAGATCATCGGTCTGCTGGCCAACACCGTTCCCGTACGGGCACGGCTCGACGGCACGCTCGCCGAGACGCTCGCGGACCTGCAGGCCCGGCAGCGGACACTGGTCGAGCACCACCACGTCGCCCTCACCGACCTGGAACGGCTGACCGGGCGGGCGAGGCTGTTCGACAGCCTCGTGGTGTTCGAGAACTACCCGGTCGACCCGGACCGTCTCCGCGAACCCGCCCCCGGGCTGACCGTCGTCGGGACCCGCTTCCGCGAGGCCACCCACCACCCGGTGACCCTGACGGTCATGCCGGACGGCGACGGCTGGACGGGCGTGCTCGCCCACCGGGCCGGGGTGGACGTCGACGGTCTGGCCGCCGAACTGCTCGGCCTGCTGCGCACCCTGGGCGGCCACCTCGACGCCGACGTGCTCGACCTCCTGGAGCGACGGTGAGCGAGAAGACCGCACCACCGCCCGCCAAGGTCGACGCGGACCTCCTGCGGATCGCGTTCATCCTGGTCCTGGGCACCTTCATGGCCACGATCGACGCCACGATCGTCAGCGTCGGCATCGACACCCTGGCGGAGGACTTCGGCGCCTCCGTCACCGAGATCCAGTGGGTCTCCACCGCCTACCTGCTGGCGGTCGTGGCCGCCGTGCCCGCGTCCGGCTGGCTGGCCGGCCGGTTCGGCGGCCGGCGCACCTGGCTCGCCGCCGTCGGCGTGTTCCTGCTCGGCTCGCTGCTGTGCGCGCTGGCCTGGTCGGCGACCAGCCTGATCGTGTTCCGGGTGGTCCAGGGCCTCGGCGCCGGGTTGCTGCCCGCCACCGGACAGGCGCTCCTCGCCCGCATCGCGGGCAAGGAGCGCACCGGGCGGGTGATCAGCATCGTCTCGGTCGTCCCCCTCCTCTCCCCGGTGTTCGGCCCGCTGGTCGGCGGCTCCATCCTGGCCGTGGCGCCCTGGCCGTGGCTGTTCCTGGTGAACCTGCCGATCGGCGCGGCCGCGATCCTCCTCGCCCGCCGGTACGTCCCCGAGGTGCCGCCGGCACCGCAGCGGACGGCGTTCGACCTGCGGGGGGCGGCGCTGCTCTCGCCCGGCCTTGCCGTGCTGGTGTTCGGGCTGACCGAGGTCGCCCACGGCCGCACCCTCCCGGCCGCGCTCGGCGTCTCGGCGGGCCTGGCGATGCTGATCGCCTTCACCATCCACGGCCTGCGCACCCGCGCCACCCCCTTGGTCGACCCCCGGCTGTTCACCCGGCCGCCCTTCGGCGCCGCCGCCCTCGCGCTGCTCGTACTGGGCGCGTCGGTGTTCGGCACGATGTTCCTGCTGCCGCTGTACTTTCAGACCGGCCGCGGCCTTTCGGCGTGGGAGGCGGGCCTGCTGCTCGCCCCCCAGGGGCTCGGCGCGGCGGCCGGGTCGGTCCTCGTCAACCGCACCATCGACAAGGTCGCGCCGCGGACCCTGGTCGTCACCGGCATCGGGCTGATCCTCGCGGGGACGGTCCCGTTCACCCAACTCGGCCATCAACCCTCGGACTTCGTGATCGCCGCGGCGCTGGCGGTCCGGGGCGTCGGGATGGCCATGATCGGCGCGCCCGTGATGAACATCGTCTACAGCCGCATCGAGCCCGAACACCTGCCCCGCGCGGCCGGAGCGCTCAACCTGCTCAACACCGTGGGCGGTTCGGTCGGCACCGCGGCACTCGCCGTGGTCCTCCAGAACCGGCTGGCCGCCCGCGGCCCGGACATCTCCTGGGCCTTCGCCGACACCTTCTGGTGGGTGCTCGGTTTCTGCCTGCTCGCCGCCGCCGGGGCCACGAGGCTGCCCCGAACCCACGTCAGGAAGTCATGATGCACCCACTGCCCACACCGGCCGATCTCGCCACAGCCCACCCCCTGCCCCAGGCGACAGCCGAAGCCGTGGCCCACCATCGCGACACCATCGCCGCCGTCCTCGCCCGCCGGGATCCTCGTCTGCTCGTGGTCGTCGGCCCCTGTTCGGTCCACGACACCACCGCCGCGCTGGAGTACGCCGGCCTGCTCGCCACCGCCGCCCGACGCTTCGCCGACGACCTGGTCATCGTCCTCCGCGCCTACCTGGAGAAGCCCCGCACCGTCACCGGCTGGACCGGCCTGCTCACCGCTCCCACGCTCGACGACAAGGGCGACCTGGCCACCGGTCTGCGCCTCGGCCGGTCCTTCCTTACCGAGGCCGCCGCCACGGGTCTGCCCCTGGCCTACGAGTTCGTCGACCCCGTCCTCGCCCCGTACGTGGCCGACACGGTGTCATGGGCCGCCATCGGCGCGCGAACCGTCGCCAGCCAGCCGCACCGCCACCTGGCCTCCTGGCTTCCCATGCCGGTCGGCATGAAGAACTGCGTATCGGGCCGTACCGACACCGCCGTCGCCGCCATCCAGGCCGCCGCCCACCCCCACACCTTCCCCGCCGTGTCCTTCGACGGCCGCCTCGCCACTCTCCACAGCACCGGGAACCCCGACACCCACCTGGTGCTCCGCGGCGGCCCGACCCCCAACTACGACAGGGCGAGCGTGGCGCAGGCCCGCTCGGCCCTCGCGGCAGCCGGCCTCCCTCAGCGCATCGTCGTCGACGCCTCACACGGCAACAGCGGCAAGGACCACAACCGCCAGCCTGCCGTCATCGCCGATCTGGCCCAGCAGATCAGCGACGGCGACCCCTCCCTGGCCGGTGTCATGATCGAGTCCTTCCTGTCCGATGGCAGGCAGGACCCCGCGGCGGAAACACTTCGCCCTGACCTCAGCGTCACCGACTCCTGCCTCGGCTGGTCCCGCACCATTCCGCTGCTCGAGACCCTCGCGCTGGCCTCCCGCCGCCGGTAGCCGCCTCGGCGGCTGGTTCGTGTCGACGGGGCGATGCCGCGCTCGCCGAAAAAGCATCGCCGCCGTGCGGAACGAGATCCGCACGGCGGCGACGACCGGTGCCCCGGGGCCATGGCGGGGCACCGGTGGATCAGTCGGCGGAACGCAGCTCGTCAGGGACGGCTGGTGAGGTAGCCGCCCATCGAGGGGAAGTAATCGGTCGCGGGCATCTCGTGGCCGTCCTCGGTGCGTACGCGCGTGATGGCCAGGCCGTGGTTGCGCCCGGTGCGCGCGTCGGCTCCGGCGACGATCACCACCCCGTCACCCTCGCGGTAGAAGATGCGGCCGGGAGTACCGCCGTAACGGCCCTGGGACACGACCGCGGCCAGGACCTCCAGACGCTTGCCCTTGTGGAAGGTGAACGCGCTCGGGTACGGGGCGGACTGGGCCCGGACCAGGCGCTCCAGGTCTTGTGCGGGCCAGTTCCAGTCGATCCGGATGTCGTCCTCGGACCGCTTGTGGAAGAAGCTCGCCTTTGACCGGTCCTGCTTGGTGAACTCCGTCTGTCCGGAGGCGATGAGGCCGAGCGCGCCGGTCGTGACCGGGGCGATGAGGTCGACGGTCTTGTGGAACAGATCGGTGGCCGTGTCCGTCGGCCCGACCGTCACGGCCCGCTGGAGCACGATGTCACCGGCGTCGAGCTCGTCGTTCATCATGTGTGCGGTGACGCCCACTTCGGGCTCGCCGTTGATCAGGGCCCAGATCAGCGGGGAGAAGCCGGCGTATGCGGGCAGGAGCGAGTCATGGACGTTGAGCGTGCCGCGGCGGGGCAGGTTGAAGATCCGCGGGGGAATCCACGTCCGCCAGTTGTTGGCCACGATGATGTCCGGGTCGGCGTCCTTGAGCCGCTCGAACAGCTCCTCGTCGTCCGGGCGGTTGCGGATCAGTACCGGAACACCGTGCTCTGCGGCGAGGTCGGCGACCGAGTCGCTCCAGATCTTCTCGTAGGCGTGCTCGCTCTTGGGGTGGGTCACGACCATCACCACGTCGTGCTCGGAGTCCAGGAGCGCTTGCAGGGTGCGGTGGCCCCAGGTCTGATAGCCGAACATGACGACCCGCATCGGGTTCCTCCTCTGAAGAGCGATCGATCAGGGCCAAGTAAAGCAAGCCTTACCTAAGGGTGCAACGCGCCCGATCCCCAGCGTGATTGCCGTCATGAACTACGACTTATCTGCTTTTGACGTGTCGACAGGTTGGCCAGATCAGGTTAGCTTTGCCTAAGTTCTGCTGGGACGCCGCTCGTCGGCGTGCCCTCCTCCCGACTCTCTTCGACGCCTGACAGGCGCTGTCCCGCACGATGGAGTGACATGTCACAGGCCCTTCCTGGCGACGCACCGGTGATCCACGACCTCATAGGCATCGGCTTCGGGCCGTCCAACGTGGCCATGGCGATAGCACTCAGTGAGCACAACGCACGCATCGGCAGGCAGGAGGCGGTCACTGCTCACTTCTTCGAGCGGCAGCCGCGCTTCGGCTGGCACCGCGGCATGCTGTTCGACGACGCGACCATGCAAGTGTCCTTCCTCAAGGACCTGGTGACGCTGCGCAACCCGGCCAGCGAGTTCAGCTTTCTGTGCTACCTGCAGAGCGAGGGACGGCTGATCGACTTCATCAACCAGAAGAACCTGTTCCCCCTGCGGGTGGAGTTCCACGACTACTTCGAGTGGGCCGCGGCGAAGGTCGACGACATGGTGTCCTACGGGCACGAGGTGGTCGCCGTGCGGCCCGTCGTGCGCGACGGAGTCGCGGAGTACGTGGATGTGACGGCCCGTTCGGGATCGGAGCTGGTGGTCCACCGGGCCCGCAACCTCGTGATCGGCACGGGCCTGCGGCCGTACATGCCCGAGGGCGTCCAGCGAACGGACCGGGTCTGGCACAACTCCGACCTGCTGACACGGGTGGACAGCCTGGAGGGCACCAGCCCGTCCCGCTTCATCGTGGTCGGCGCCGGCCAGAGCGCCGCCGAGAACGTGGCGTACCTCCACCGGCGCTTCCCCGAGGCCGAGGTCTGCGCGGTCTTCTCCCGCTATGGCTACAGCCCGGCCGACGACAGCAGCTTCGCCAACCGGATCTTCGATCCCGCGGCGGTCGACGAGTACTTCACGGCCCCGGACGAGATCAAGCGCAAGCTGATCGGCTACCACGGCAACACCAACTACTCGGTGGTGGACATCGACCTGATCGATGACCTGTACCGCCAGTCGTACCAGGAGAAGGTCCTCGGCACGGAGCGGCTGCGGTTCCTGAACGTGTCGCGGCTCACCGACGTGGTCGAGGCCCCGGACCGGGTCCGGGCAACGGTCGAGTCGCTGGTCACGGGGGAGGAGACCCCGCTGGACGCCGACGTCGTGGTGTACGCCACGGGCTACCGGCCCGCGGACGCCGCCGGCCTTCTCGGCGAGGTCGAAGGGTACTGCCACCGCGACGACGAGGGCCGGGTCCGGGTCGAGCGCGACTACCGCGTCACGACCGACCCCGCACTGCGGTGCGGCATCTACCTCCAGGGCGGCACCGAGCACACGCACGGCATCACGTCGTCCCTGCTGTCGAACACCGCGATCAGGGTCGGCGAGATCCTGGAGTCGATCCTCGACCGGCGTCTGAAGTCCGCCACCGACGAGGCCCGGCAGCTCGCCGACGAGATCGGCACGCCCCGCTAGGCGTTCCCGCGAGGTCGCGCGCCGCCTCGGCCAGTGCCCGCCCCCCCCAAGCGCCCCGCCGTGGCCGGGCACACCGCCGTGACCGACACCCTCCAGGAGGGAACCGCCCATGCTTACCACGAGGCTGACGAACGCGAACATCCTCACCATGGACCCGGACCATCCGGTCGCCCACGACCTGGGCATCTGGCGCGGACGGATCGTGGGACTGGACGACGCGGTGGCCTCACTTCCGGCAGACGAGGTGATCGACCTTCAGGGTGCCACTGTCCTCCCCGGGTTCATCGACAGCCATGTGCACCTGGCCTGGACCGGTCTGAAGGCGAGCGCGCCGAGTGTGGCACCGTGCGAGCGGGTCGAGGACGTGCTCGCGGTCGTGGAAGAGGCCGCCTCCCGGAAAGGTGCGCCGGGCGCCTGGGTGGATATCGGCGGGTACGACCAGCGAGCTCTGGGACGCCATCTGACTGCCGCCGAGCTGGATCAGGTCAGCCATGGGCGCAAGGTGTTCATGATGCACGACTCAGGACACGCCTGTGTGGTCAACAGTGCCGTCCTGGATCTGCTTCCGGCCGACGTTCCGCACCGGGAGGGCTTCCTGGCCGAGGGTGCCATGGCCGCCGCCCGGCGGCTGCGTCTGCCGTACTCCCAGGAGGAGCTCGCGGACGCGATCGAGTACGCCGCCCGGACGTGCCTGGCCGAGGGGGTCACCGCCTGCGCCGAGGCGGGCATCGGGGGCGGCCTGTTGGGCCACAGCCCGATCGAGGCGGGCGCCTACCAACTCCTGCGCGATCAGGGTCGCCTGCCCCTGCGGGTGCAGCTCATGGCGGCCGCCGACACCCTGCGGCCCCTCGCCGCCCATGAGGCCGACGGTATCCCCCGCGCCCTGGACCTCGGCCTGCGCACCGGGTTCGGCGACGACTGGCTCTCCGTGGGCGCGCTCAAGATCTATACCGACGGCGGCATGATGGCCCGCACCGCCGCGCTCACGACCCCGTACGCCGGCATGAAACACACCGGGCAGCTCCAGGACGACCCGGAGCGCCTCGCGGACACCATCGTGGACGGCCACCTCGCCGGATGGCAGCTCGCCGTCCACGCCATCGGCGACCGCGCAGCCGACCTCGCCCTGGACGCCCTGGAACGGGCACAACGCATCCGGCGGCGCCCGGACGCCCGGCACCGCATCGAACACGCCGGCCTGATCCGGCCCGACCAGCTGCCGCGCTTCGCACGGCTTGATGTGAGCGCGGTGATCCAGCCGAACTTCCTGCGCTACTTCGGCGACGACTACGCCTCGATCATGGGCGAAGAGCGGGCGCCGTGGATGTACCGGGGTCGGGGGTTCCTGGATCACGGCATCACCCTCGTGGGCAGCTCCGACCGTCCCGTCACAGACGGCTCACCGCTGCGGGCCATCCAGTTCATGGTCGAGCGCGCGTCCTCGTCGGGCCAGGCGATCGGTCCGGACGAGGGCATCACCGTGGACGAGGCCCTGCGCGCGTACACCGTCGCCGGAGCGTACGCCTGCCGCTGGGACGACAGCGCGGGCAGCCTCACCCCGGGCAAGCGCGCCGACCTGGTGGTGCTGGGGGACGATCCGCGGCGCGTCAGCCCCTCGCGCATCGGTGACATACACGTCGTGGCCACGTTCGTGGACGGCCGCAAGACGGACGGGGCGAAGCCGCTGTGAGCAGGCCGGAGATCGCACCGAGGGTGTCCATGAGCGGGCTGTGACACGGTGCGGCTCCTGGTCCTGCCTGTGGGGATCGCCGCCATCACCTCGGGCGTGCGCTGCGTGCGCGGCTCCGTGCGTGCCTCAGCGATCCTCGCCGGCCCTTTCCGCATCGAACGCCTGGGCGACGGCAAGGCTGTCTTCGTAGACGTGATGCCGGGTGACAAGGCCGTGTTCGATCGTGAGGTGCAGAGCGAACCGAGCGCGGTAGGCGCGTCCGGTGGAACGGGCGGTCTGGCGGATCTCGCCGAGCACGACGGCGTCGTCGCCGTCGATGAGGATGCGCTCGATCGTGGTAGCCGCCTGCCCGGGCACGTGGTGCTCGGCAAGGTCGCGGTAGTGGGCTGCGGCGTCGGCGCGGGTGGAGCGGTGGCGGATCCACGGGGTGGCGGTACGGCCGTGCTCGGCCTCTGGCCAGTCCAGCTTCCAGTCGGCCTGCTCGGCGTACAGCTCCGCGATGCGCTCGGGGTCGCCCTCGCCGATCCGGCGCAGCAGTTCCTCCACCGCGGCGCGGGTGGTCGTGGGTATGGCTGACGACAAGGCTGATCCTCCGATCTGGCACCCCGCGTCTACTGGCGCGGGGAGATCACCATTCTCGCGAGCGTCGACAGGTCCGTGCGATTACCTCGCAGGTAAACGCACGACGCACCAAGATCCACCCGTGCCAAGCCCCTACGCCTACCACGCACCTGCCGTGCGAGCGTCCCCGAAGCCAGGCGCATCCGGCGCGAGGTGGCGAACCGTCAGGATCTTGAGGCCTTGCTCTGTTATTCCGGAATAACGTAGTGTCGGGGCTCGTGGTTGACGAGTCCCTCCAAAAGCGGGTCGACGCGCTCGAAGAACGGGTGTCGCGGCTGGAGTCCGGGCCGGACGTGCCCCGGAACGAGGTGTTCTGGGCTCTTGAGGGGCTTCGTCGGCGACTCACGGGGAGCGGGCAGGTGCTTTTCACCGGTGCGGTGGACCTGCCCACCGGCGAGCACTACGAATGGCAGCAGGGTGCGGCGACGGAAGGGCTGTTGGAGGCGGACTGGTCGGAACACTCCGCGCCGTACGCCGCGCTCGGGCATCCGGTGCGGCTCATCCTGCTGCGCGCGGTGCTGCGCGGCACCCGGTCGGCGGCGGAATTGCAGGAGGCTGCCGCCCTGAACTCCACCGGCCAGCTCTACCACCATCTCAAGGAGCTCACGGCGGCCGGCTGGCTCCAGGCCGAGAGGCGCGGCCACTACCAGGTGCCCGCGGGCCGGGTGGTGCCGCTGCTCGTGCTGCTGTCCGCGGTGGTGCCGACAGGAAAGCCAACAGGAAAGCCGGCAGGCAGGCCGGCAGAAGGAACGACGGGGGAGTGACCCATGGACCGACGGATATTTCTGACCATGGCGACAGCGACAGCGGCGGCGAGCGTACCGCTGCTGTCCGGAACCGCCGCCGCGGACGGCGGTCTGCCCGCCCGGGTGCGGCACTATCTGGACCGGGCGCTGGCCGCCGGCAGTCCCGGCGTGGTCTGCGGGGTGATCCACGGCGGTCGTACATACGTCGCGGGCGCCGGTAAGGGAAGCGCGGGCGGGGCGGCGCCGGACGGAAGGACGGTGTTCCAGCTCGGCTCCATCGGCAAGACGCTCACCGCCACCGCCCTCGCGCGCGCCGTATGCGCGGGCGCGACCCGCCTCGACGCGCCGCTCGCCCTGCCCGCCCGGTTCCGTATCCCGCGCAAGGGCCCCCGGCGGATCACGCTAGGCGATCTGGCGACCCACACCTCCGGTCTGCCCTCGCTGCCGCCGAACCTCCTCGCGGGAGCGGATCCGTACGATCCGTACGCCCACTACACGCTGGACGGTCTGGCTGCCGGCCTGCGGGATACGAGACTGGCCACCGAGCCGGGCAGCGCGTACGCGTACTCGAACCTGGGCTTCGGACTGCTCGGCCAGGCACTGGCCTTCGGTGACGTGGACGCGATGCTGCGGCGCACCGTGACCTCCCCGCTCCGGCTGCCGGACACGACGACGACACTGCGGCCGGACATGGCGGCCCGCAAGGCCGTCGGCCATCTCGAAGGAGAGCCCGTCCCCGACTGGCGCGACCGTGTGCTCAGCGCCGCGGGCACCTCGATGTACAGCACCGCCGACGACATGGTGCGCTTTCTGGGCGCGCAACTCCGGCCGGATCGCTCGCCGTTGCGGGCGGCGATCGAACTGGCCCAGCGGCCCCACTTCACCGCCCCCGACCCCGACAGCGATCTGCGGATCGGCCTCGGCTGGCACCTCAGCCCGCTGCCCACCGGCCGCACCATGACCTGGCACAACGGCGGCACCGGCGGATTCAGCACCTGCGCGGCGTTCAGCCGGGAGAGCGGGACGGCGGCGGTGATGATGGTGAACACCTCCAGCGAGGAGAGCGAGACCGACAGCCGTCCGGTCGACGCGCTCACCTGGGAGCTACTCGAAGAACTCGACGCGGCCTGAGCCACTCGGCCCTGAGAGGGCTGGAATGCGCTGGTCGCAGCGGCTACGCGTCGATGGCTGCGATGTCGAAGGCTGCTCGGGTATCGGGTAGCGGACCATGAGCTCGTCGTACCTCGTGGCACCGGCCCGGTGCCGCTCCAAGAGGCAACGGCCCGGTGCCTCTTGGAGCGGTGGATCCCGCACGCAACCGCGCGGCGCTCGCGGTGGTCGATGCCGTTCGGATGCGGCACGCAAGCCTGCTCGTCAGCCGGTGACGACGGTCACCGGAACCGTGAGCACTCGGTCGGCTCCGGGGTGACGCACAGGGCCTTCGAGGAGGAATGATCCGCTGAGGGGCAGGTCGCCGCTGGAGCGGCCGACCTCGACGCCGATCTCGCCGGGTTCGACGACGCGCCGCAGGTCGAGGCCCGTGAAGGAGCACCGGTCCGCGTGCACCTCGAAGGCCACGCGGGCGGACGCCCCGGCCTTCAGCGTCACCCGGTGGTATCCGGCGAGCCAGCGCGCCGGGCGCACCACCGAGGCGACGGGGTCGGACAGGTACAGCTGCACGACTTCGGTGCCTGCGACGTCCCCGGTGTTGGTGACCGTGGCCTTGATCGTCACCGTTCCGTCCGTGGCGGCCACCGGAGTGACCTCAAGGCCGGAGTAGTCGAACGTCGTCCAGGTGAGGCCGTGCCCGAACGGGTAGAGCGGCGTCGGGTCGACGCTGCTCCAGTCGGTGTGGCCGCCGAGCCGGGGCCGCAGGTAGGTTCCGGGCTGGCCGCCGGGGGAGCGGGGCACGCTCACCGGCAGCCGTCCTGACGGGGAGGCCGCACCGGACAGGATGCCGGCGAGCGCGGCGCCGCCCTCCTCTCCGGGAAGGAACACCTGGACGACTGCGGCAGCTCGCTCGGCCAGACCGCCCAGCGCATAGGGCCGGCCCGACAGGACCACCAGGACGGTCGGGACGCCCGAGTCGATTACGGAGGCGGCATAGGAGGCCTGGTCACCCGGCAGTTCGAGCGTGGCCGCGTCACAGCCTTCGCCCGAACTGCCCCGGCCGAACATGCCGGCCCGGTCCCCGACGACGAGGATGCCGACGTCCGCCTCGCCAGGCTCCACGAGCGTGAACCCGGCGTCGGCGAGGGCCTCGGCGAGCGTCGGAATCGCCACGCCGGGATCGTCGTCGAGAGCGACGTGGTTGGGGAAGGAGTAGCAGCCGAGCAACGCTCCAGGGTCGGCGGCGTGCGGGCCGAGCACCGCGATCCGGCTGGGCCGCAGCGGCAGCGTCCCGTCGTTGGCCAGCAACACGACCGACTCTTCCGCGACGAGCCGGGCGAGCGCGCGGGCTTCGGCCGGGTCCAGGTCGAGGTCCTCGGGCGCGGCGGGAGCCCAATCGTGGTCCAGGAGCCCGAGCTCGGCCTTCTGGGTGAGCACCCGCAGCGCCGCCCTGTCGACCAGCTCCTCCGGAACCGCTCCGGAGGCGACCAGTTCGGTAAGAGCGCTCCCGAAGCAGCGAACGGTAGGCAGCTCGACGTCGATCCCGGCGCGCAGGGCGAGGGCTCCCGCCGCGCCGGGTGAGGCCGCGACGCCGTGCCGGGAATGAAGGAACGAGATACCGAAATAGTCGGCCACCACGACGCCCTCGAACCCGAGCTCGTCGCGGAGCAGCCCGGTCAGGAGCCGCTCGTCGGCAGCCGCGGGCACCCCGTCGACGTCGGGGTAGGCGTGCATGACCGAGCGCGCCCGTCCCTGCCGCAGCGCGAGTTCGAACGGCTCGATCAGCACGTCCGCCAGCTCGCGGGGACCGACGGCGGCGGGCGCCATGTTCCGGCCGCCCCGCGACGCCGAGTACCCGGCGAAGTGCTTGAGCGTGGCGACGATCCCGGCCTTCTCCAGCCCGGCCACGTAGGCCGCCCCGACCGTCCCCACCAGGTAGGGGTCTTCCGCGATGCACTCTTCTGTGCGTCCCCACCGGTAGTCGCGCACCACGTCGAGGACGGGGGCGAGCCCCTGATGGACGCCGGCCCGCCGCATTCCGGCGCCGATCTGCCCGGCCATCCGCTCGACCAGCGCGGGGTCGAAGGTCGCGCCCCAAGCCAGGGGGCTGGGGTACACCGTCGCACCCCAGGTCATGAAGCCGGTCAGGCATTCCTCGTGGACCATCGCGGGGATGGCGAACCGGCTCGCCCGGGTCACCTCGTTCTGGAGTGAGGCCAGCCGCGCCATGCCCTCGCGTCCGGTCACCGGGGCGGTGCCGAACACCCGGGTCAACTGGCCGAGCCCGGCTCTCGCGAGCTCGGCCAGGGCAGGGGCGGGTTCGTCGGAGGGGTCTTCCATCGGGGCGACCGGCGCGCCGGGTTCGGAGGGCATCGCCCAGAATCCGGCGAGCTGGCCCGCCTTCTCCTCCAGGGTCATGCGACCGAGCAACTCCGCGGCACGGTCGGCGGGGAACAACGAGGGGTCGTGCCAGGGCTCGATCAAAGGGGCCTCCCACTCAGTCGGGGGGTGCGGCGGTGGAGTGACGGACCTTCAACTCGGTCGCCAGCTCCACCCGGGGACTCACCGGCCGCTGGCCGTCCAGCATCTGGAGGAGCATGCGGGCGGCGATCCTGCCCATCTCCTCCAGCGGCTGGCGGACGGTCGTCAGCGGCGGTGACAGCCACTCGCACATCGGAAGATCGTCGAAACCGACGATGCTGAGATCCTGGGGGACGCGGAGACCGGCCTGCCTGGCGGCTTCATAGACACCCATGGCCTGCACATCACTGCCGGCGAAGATCGCCGTGGGGGGTTCGGGCAGCGACAGCAGGTCGACGGCGTTGCGGAAACCGCCCCCGTGCTGGAAATCGCCGAAGCGGATGAGGTCGCGGTCGACCTCGATCCCGGCGCGCTCCAGCGCGGCCCGGTAGCCGTCGATGCGCGCCTGGCTGCAGAGCAACTCCTTGCGGCCGCCGATGACCCCGATCCGCCGGTGTCCGAGCGACAGCAGATGCTCGGTGGCGGCCAGACCGCCCGCCCAGTTGGTCGCGCCGACGCTCGGCACGCCGTGGCCCGGCAGATCCACCGGGTCGATGACGACCAGCTCGACGCCGGCGGCCCGTACCTTCTCGATCTGCTGGTCGGTCACGTCGGACGTCACCAGGATGACGCCGTCGCTGTGGTGCAGCACCGGCAGGTCGGTCCAACTCGGCGGAACGGCCTCGTCCGACCGGACGAGGGAGACCACCATGCCGACGCCATGGCCCGCGCATTCGGCCTCGACGCCGCGCAGGATCTCCACCGCCCAGGCGCTGTCGAGCCCGCTGATCACGAGGTCGACCAGGCCGGAGCGGCGGGCCCGGGCCTGCCGTCCCGGCGCAACGTAGTCGTGGGCGCGCAGGATTCCCTCGACCCGTTCCCGGGTGGCGGGGGCGACGTCGCTTCGACTGTTGATCACCTTGGAGACCGTGGCCTGGGAGACGCCGGCCTCCGCGGCGATTACCGCCAGGGTGGGGCGCTGCTCGCTCAACTCGCTCAACTCCTCCGCGCGATGCATCGCACGCTATCGGAAAAGTTTCGAAACCTGTAGGTCGCGTTGTTGCCAGCTATTCGGCCCCTGAGCCTTGACCTGTTACGGCACGGTTCCTAAGTTGGGGCGTCAGGGGAGCGACATATTTTCGAAATATTTCGAACCGTCGTCTCCACCCTTATGGGAGGCCCTCGTTGGCCGATCCGCGACGCCCTCGCCACCAGATGACCCCTGCTCCCCCCACCAGGCAGGAGAAGACACATGCGCATACCCGGCATGACCGCCGCCACAATCGCGGCGGCCTGCGGCCTCGTGCTCGCCCTGTTCTCCGGGGCAGCGGCGCCGGCAGCCCCCGCGGCCGCTGCCCCGTCGACCCTGAAGGAAGCCGCCCAGACCACGGGCCGGTACTTCGGCGGGATCATGAGCACGAACTCGCTGGCCAACGGGACGGCCACGTCCCTGGCAGCCAGGGAGTTCGACATGATCACCCCCGAGAACGAGATGAAGTGGGACACCACCGAGCCCAACCAGGGCGACTTCCACTACGACCGCGGCGACGCCATCGTGGACTGGGCCCGCTCCCAAGGGATGCGGGTGCGCGGCCACACCCTCGTCTGGTACAGCCCCGACGCCGACAGTCAGCTGCCGGCATGGGTCAAGCAGCTGCCCCTCGACCAGGTGCGTGCGGCCATGGAGAACCACGTCACCGAACTGGTCTCCCACTACAAGGGCAAGCTGTACGCCTGGGACGTCGTCAACGAGCCGTTCAACGATGACGGCACCTATCGCAACAGCGTCTTCCACCAGGCGATGGGCCGGGACTACATCGCCCACGCGCTGCGCGCCGCCCGGGCCGCCGACCCCGACGTCAAGCTGTACCTCAATGACTACGGCATCGAGGGCGACAACACGGCCAAGAGCAACGCCATGTACGACCTGGTGAAGTGGCTGAAGGATGAGGGCGTGCCGCTCGACGGCGTCGGCTTCGAAAGCCACTTCCAGGTCGGTCAGCTCCCGCACGGCATCCAGTCGAACATGAAGCGCTTTGCCGACCTCGGAGTCGACGTCGCCGTCACCGAGTACGACAACCGGATGCCCGTCACCGACCCGCAGACCCAGCGCCCGGTCAACCCCGGCGACCTGAACCAGCAGGCCACCGACACCGCAAGCGTCGTCAGCGCCTGCCTGAACACCGCCCGCTGCGTCGGCGTCTCCCAATGGGCCGTCGGCGACGCTGACAACTGGGTGCCGCACTCTTTCCCGGGCCAGGGCTCGGCGACCCTGTTCGACGTCGGTTACGCCCCCAAGCCCGCGTACCACGCCGCGCTGAACGCCCTCGGCGGCGGTGGCGGCACCCAGCCGCAGCCATGGGGCCGCTGGAACACGGCTGACGAGATCCGCGGCGTGAACTCGCCCTGACGGCCCCGCAGTCCTGAGCCGGGTGCCCGCCCGAACAGGCGGGCGCCCGGCTCAGGTGGTGGACTTGCCGGGCGCGGCCCCGGTGCTCTCCCGGACGACCAGGTGCGTGGCCAGCTCCATCCGCAGCGTGGAGCCGGGGAGCACCGTGTCCGCGCCCTGCAGCACGATGCGGGTGGCGAGGGCCGCCATTTCGCGCAACGGCTGACGCACCGTGGTCAGCGGCGGGGACGCCCAAGCGGAGTTCGGAACGTCGTCGAACCCGACGATGCTCACGTCGGTCGCGACCCGTAGCCCGGCCTGCCGGATCGCCTCGTATGCGCCCAGCGCCATCAGGTCGCTGCTCGCGAAGACCGCGGTGGGCGGGTCGGGGAGCGCGAGCAGGTCGCGCATACCGGAGAACCCGGTCGTGTAGTAGAAGTCGCCGGGCTGCTGGAGCGCCGGGTCGACCGCGATGCCGGCCCCCTCGAGTGCCGCGCGGTACCCGTCCAGCCGCGCCCGCGTGCACAGGGCGTCATCGTGGCCCCGCAGGATGCCGATCCTGCGGTGCCCCAGCTCGAGCAGGTGCTGGGTCGCGGCCAGGCCGCCCTGCCAGTTGGTCGCGCCGACCGTCGGCACCCCGGCGTCGGGGCTGCCGACCGGGTCGACCACGGCCAGCGGGATGTCCAGGGACGTGACCTGCCTGCGCTGCGCCGGGGTGAGGTCGGTGACCGCCAGGATGATTCCGTCGGAGCCGCGCTTGGACACATTGTCCAGCCAGCGCAGGGTTTCGGTGGTGGTTCCGTGGGTCGCGGCCACCACCACCTCGGCACCGTGCTCGGCCGCCTCGCTCTGCACCCCCTGCATCACCTCGCCCGCCCACAGGCTGTCCACCTCGCGGATGACCAGGTCGACCAGCCCGACCGTCTTCTTCGGGCGGGCGCGGCGGCGCAGGTAGTTGTGCCGCCGCAGCAGCTCCTCGACGCGGGCCCGGGTCTCCGGCGCCACCTGGTCACGGCCGTTGAGGACCTTGGAGACCGTCGGCGCCGACACCCCGGCCTCGAGCGCGATCTCGGCGATGGTGACGCGAGCGGCGGGCTCGGCGGCGCCGGACGTGTCCGTCGTCGCGCTGCTGCTCCGTCGGCCGGACATGGGCACCTCGTCTCTGTGGCGGCTCGTCACCGCCATCATACGCGCAACGGGCTCCGATTGTTTCGGAAAACTTTCTGCACGTCAGACCGTGAGGTGCCTGTTGTCGCAACTCTGTGAATCTGCCGGAACGTGAAGAACCCGTTGACGGCATCGGGTGTTGGCCCTAGCTTCCCCGCAAGGGTCCGCAGAAACTTGTCAAAAGTTTCTGTCAGGTAGACGGAAGGCACCCCCATGAGATCTGGAAGTGCTCTGCGAGTCACCACCGCCGTCGCGCTCTCGGCTCTGGTCCTGCCCCTGGCCGCCACGGGCTGCGGCAGCTCTGACGGTGCGGCGTCCGGAAAGATCACCATTCGAGTCGACACCTTCTCCAACATGGGCTTCAACAGGGCGGGGCTCTTCGAGGAGTACGAGAATCTCCACCCCGACATCGACATCAAGGAGGTCAACGCAGCCGAGGAGACCACTTACTGGCAGGCCCTGCAGCCCAAGCTGAGCACCGGCCAGGGCCTGGGCGACATCGTCAGCATCGAGGTGGGCCGCATCCGCACCATCACCGAGAGCAAAGCCGGCCTCTTCTCCGACCTCTCGCATGCCCCCGGCGTACGACCCGGCTCCTTCTACCCGTGGAAGTGGGCCCAGGCCAGGACCGAGGACGGCAAGGTGCTCGGCCTGGGCACCGACATCGGTCCGATGGCCATCTGCTACCGCAAGGACATGTTCAAACAGGCCGGACTGCCCACGGCCCGCACCGCCGTCGGCGAGCTGTGGGCCGGCAGCTGGACGAAGTACGTGGACACCGGCTCGGCATTCCAGAAGCAGACCAAGGACAAGAGCCTGCGCTTCATGGACACCGGCAACGGCCTCTACAACGCCATGATCTTCGGCCAGGTCACCTCCTACTACGACGCCGACGGCGAGCTGGTCTACGCCGACAACCCCAGCGTCAGACAGGCCTACGATCTGGCGGCCCGGGCCAACACCTCGGGAATGACCGCCAAGTTGCAGCAGTTCCAGGCCAACTGGCGCACGTCGTTCTCCGCCGCCAAGTTCGCCACCGTGGTCTGCCCCTCCTGGATGCTCGGCCAGATCTCCCAGAACTCCGGGCCGTCGGGCAAGGGCCAATGGGACGTCGCCAAGGCCCCCGTCCCCGCCAACTGGGGCGGCTCCTTCCTCGCCGTCCCCAGCAGCAGCAAGGTCAAGGCCGCCGCCCAGAAGCTCGCCGCCTGGCTGACCGCCCCGGCCCAGCAGGCCAAGGTCTTCGCCAGCCCCGCCGCGGGCAACTTCCCGTCCTCCAAGGACGCCGCCACCGGCGCCGCGGTCGCCGGCACCCGCAACCCGTACTTCGGCGACGCCCCGGTCGGGCGGATCTTCGGTGACGCCGCCAAGGACATGCCGACCCTGATCATCGGACCCAAGCAGGGCATCGTCACAGGCGGCATCTCCAACGCCCTCACCCGCGTCGAGCAGCAGGGCATGGATCCGGACAAGTCCTGGAACCAGGCCATGGACGACGTCGAGTTCGCCATCGGGAAGAACTGAGGGGCCGGGATGGTCACCGCCGACACGGTCGCCGCCGCTCCCGATGAGCGGCGCGCGGCACGGCGCGGCCTGCGCTACCGCTGGGGCCTGAAGGCCACCCCGTACGCCTACGTGGCACCGTTCTTCGTGCTGTTCGGCGCATTCGGCCTCTACCCCCTGGTCTACACCGCCTGGCTGTCGCTGCACGACGTGCAGCTCGTCGACCTGGATGCGCGGAGCTGGGCCGGGTTCTCGAACTACAGCACGCTGCTGACCAGCCCGCGGTTCTGGAAGGCGCTGTGCAACACCTTCTCCCTCGGGGTCATCTCGGCCGTTCCGCAGCTGCTCATGGCGCTCGGCCTGGCGCATCTGCTGAACTACCGGCTGCGCGGGGCCCTGGTGTGGCGCGTGGTGTCTCTGGTGCCGTACGCCACCTCGATCGGTGCCGCCGCGCTGTTCTTCCAGTTCGTGTTCAGCCGGGACTTCGGCCTGGTGAACTGGGCGCTGCAGGGCCTGGGCCTCGGCCGGGTGGACTGGGAGAGCGGCACCCTCTCCTCCCAGCTGGCCGTGTCGGCCATCGTCATCTGGCGCTGGACCGGCTACAACGCGCTGCTGTACCTGGCCGCCATGCAGGCCATTCCGCAGGAGCGCTACGAGGCGGCGGCGCTGGACGGCGCGTCCCGCTGGCAGCAGTTCCGCAACGTCACGATTCCCGGCATCCGGCCGACCATCGTCTTCACCATCGTGATCTCCACCATCGGCAGCATCCAGCTGTTCGGCGAGCCGCTGATCTTCGGCGGCGGCGCGCAGGCCGTGGGGGGCGGCGCGAACGGGCAGTACCAGACGCTCGGCCTGCTGCAGTACGAGACCGGCTGGGCCAACGGGAACGCGGGGCTGGCCTCGGCGCTGGCCTGGCTGATGTTCCTGCTGATCGTCGTGATCGCTCTGATCCAGGCGGTTGTCACGCGCCGTACGAGGAGGGGATGAGGCCGTGACCGTTCGTACGCAGACTCAGGTCCAAGGGCCCGGGGCGGGACGCATACCCGAGGACCGCCGCCCCCGTGGCCTTCGCCGCACCCGGCGCCCCCGCCGCCTTCGGCCGCTGTTCCGGCCGGGCGCCGGGCGGCAGGCGCACGCCGGTCCGGTCGCCTATCTGCTGCTCGGGCTGATGGCCGCGCTGTCCCTCTTCCCTCTGTACTGGACCATCGTCGCCGCCTCCACCTCCAGCCAGGCCATCAACCAGGCGGACCCACCGCTGCTGCCGGGCGGCAACCTGATCAGCAATCTGGGGGCCGCCTGGCGGGACGCGGACCTGGCCAAGGCGGTGGTCAACTCCTTCGTGGTCTCGTGCTCGGTGGCGCTGTCCACCGTGCTGTTCTCCACGCTCGCCGGGTTCGCCTTCGCCAAGCTGCGGTTCCGGTTCCGTACCGCCCTGCTGCTGGTCGTCATCGCCACCACCGCGGTGCCGCCCCAGCTCAGCGTGATCCCACTGTTCCAGATCATGACCTCGCTGGGCTGGTACGACCGCCTTCCGGCGGTCATCGTGCCGAGCCTGGTGAACGCGGTCGGGGTGTTCTTCATGCGGCAGTATCTCGCCGAGGCGCTGCCGGACGAACTCATCGAGGCCGCCCGGGTGGACGGCGCGGGCCCCAACCGGGTGTTCTGGCACGTGGTCCTGCCGGTGGCCCGGCCCGCGATGCTGGTGCTGTTCCTGATCACGTTCGTGCAGTCCTGGAACGACTTCTTCTGGCCGTTCGTCGTGCTCACTTCCGAGAACGCCACGGTCCAGGTGGCGATGGTCAAGCTGGCCCAGGGTTACGTACCCGACCAGTCGGTGATCATGGCGGGCGCGCTGCTGGGCACCCTGCCGCTGCTGCTGTTGTTCCTGGTGTTCGGCCGGCGCATCGTCGGCGGACTGATGCAGGGTGCCCTGAAGGGCTGAGCAGACATGTCCTCGACGACTGACGTCTTACGTACCGCTCTTCGGACCCGCGCGCGGGCCGCCCCGTACGGATCGAGCCCGGCCCTGAGGAGAGCGACGAACAGTGACCGACCGGGTGCACGGGACGCGCCCGGGTGACAGAGAGGAAACCACCGTGAGAGACATACGCAAGCGGACACGGCACGGAGCCGTGGCGACAGCGGGTCTGCTGGCCACCGCGCTGCTGGGCGCACTGTCGCTGGTGACAGCGCCGTCGGTGTCGGCGGCGACAACCGCCGCCATCTGCGACCAGTACGGCAGCGAGCCCGTGTCGGGCGGCAGGTACATCGTCCAGAACAACGAGTGGGGCGACAAGATCGGGCAGTGCATCGAGGCCTTCGACGGCGGCTTCACGTACACCTCGGGCTACCACAACCTGCCCGGCAGTCCCAAGCCGGCGGGCTATCCGTCGATCTACGCAGGCTGCCACTGGGGCAACTGCTCAGGCGGCAACGGCCTGCCGCAACAGGTGTCGTCCTTCACCAACCCGCAGTCCCACGCGGACTTCACCACCACCGGCGACGGCCAGTGGAACGCCTCCTACGACCTCTGGTTCGACACCAATCCCTACCCCTCCGGGCAGAACAACGGTGCGGAGCTGATGATCTGGGCCAACCACGCCGGGCCCCCGACGCCGTTCGGCCAGAAGGTCGACACCGTCTGGCTGGAGGGCGCCAACTGGGACGTGTGGTACGGCCCGCAGAGCAGCACCACCGACGGCGTCACCATCACGTGGAACACCGTCTCGTACGTACGGCAGCAGCCGGCTGACTCCCTGACGGTGAACATCAAGGACTTCACCGACGACTCGATGGCGCGCGGCTACCTGCAGTCGTCCTGGTACATGACCAGCGTGCAGGCCGGCTTCGAGCCGTGGGTCGGCGGCCCGGGACTGGGCGTGAAGAACTTCTCCTACACCCCCGACGGGAGCGCCTCGGCGGACGGCGCGATCAACGCCGGTTCTGGTCGATGAAGTAGCACGATGTGGGGAGCCCGGCGGCCATTCCGGCCACGGCGGCGGCCCCGGGCTCCCCACCCGGTCCGTAGAGGGGGGCTCGACCCGAGCCAGATCGATCGGCATCTCGCGAACGTCACTTCGAGCCGCCTCGACCTCGCCACCTCCCCGATGATCTCCGCGTGGGGCCGCCGCCCATGGGGGCCCGCCGGCCCGGTCCATCGTCCGCGTAGCGGCACGGGAGTCCCCCAACCGGACGGTTGGTGGGGTCAGTAGCGCTCGGGAAGTTCCCGGGCGTTCGTATCTCCCGCTTCCCTGTCGCGGGCCGTCTCGTTGGGCCGAATGGGCGGATCCGGGGCGAGGAAGAGGGCAGGGCATGCGGCAGGAGCGGGTCACGCCAGTTGCTCGCGGAAACCCTGACGCCACGACGGGTACCGCGGTTCCCAGCCCAGCTCCCGCCTGGCCTTGGCGTTGGAGAAGCCACGCCCCTCGGTCATCATGCCCACCACCATCTCGCCGGCAAGCAGCCGGGCCAGCCAGGCCGGGACCCGCGGTGCCGCCTCCGACGAGCGGGAACATCCGCTTGCGCACCATCCTGACCTGATCGTCGTTGGCATCCGGCCCGTAGAACGCGCCGTAGCGCAGGGCCGCGCCACCAGCCCTGACGACCACGTCCTCGAGGTGGCTGAGCGCTTTCGTTGGGCTTGCCGGCGTGCGCCCCGGAAAGGCCCGTCATCTGATTCACGATCGCGTCCGCCCCGGGCCCCGGCCACCGCCTCACCGACCGACACCGCATCCAACCAGGCCCCGGCCTCACCATTGCGCTCCACACACCCACTCGCTCAACAGAACCTCATGCTTGTTTCCGACAAGGTGAAGTAGAGCCGGTGGGGCGGTGAGATCGGCATGCCGCTGGTCCGGCAACGAGATGGGGAGCCACCCTGCTGTCTGATGGTGTGTGACCTGCCGCTGTTGGAGTAGTGGGGCTGTGGGCGGGCCGGCGGAGCAAGCAGCGTCTGGACGCGGGTGGCGGTTCGGCGTCGGTATGCCTGCTGGACCGAAGGGTGGCGAGGCCGAAGGCCAGTCCTCCGGTGATGAACCAGGGGTTCCAGAGGGCCAGCGTCCAGGCCCGCTGCCCCTCGCTCACGGAGGTGTCCAGGTGCGTTGTGTTGGTCAGCAGCAGCACCTCGATACCGATGCCACGGGCCAGGAGGAGGGCGCTGACGCCCCACCCCAGCCACCTTGCCAGCAGAGCGGGAACGCCCCGGAGCCTGGACCGGGCAAGCAGCCACGCCAGCCGGGCGCCGAGCAGGCAGAGCACACCCACACCCCACAAACCGGCTACGACGAACCACAGCGGGCGCTCGGTGGCCAGCGGACCGGCGGAGATGCTCAGTCCCACATCACCGCCGACGGCCCAGTAGAAGTGCAATCCGGCGAAGGCGGCCGCCCACAAGCATGCGATACGCCCCCACAGCGTGGACGGTTCTGAACCCGTTCCCTCCGGTTCGCGTTTCACCGTCGTCCCTCAAGGGCATCGCGCCTGTCAGCGCACGGGCCATCCGCTTCCTGTGGCAACACGATGAACGCGGTGCCCTTGGTCAGGTCGATGCTGGAGCGGGGCGGCGCACCGTCGCTCTCGTCGTCCCGCTGCAGCAGCTCCACCCGCCGCTGCTCCAGCTCCACCGTCTTGTTTCCGTTCACGACCGCCGTGAATTCATCGAAGGCCGTGTTCGACAACGACCGCCCCGTGCGTCTGCGTAGCCACGGGATCAAGCCCAGCCCCGTGAACCATCGCCACACGCTCTCCGCCAGGGCGAACAAGACCAGGAGACACACGAACGCCGAGAACGACATGGCCCACATCGCCACAGCTGGCCCCCATCATCCTCAACACATCTGACGGTCGGGAAACGACGGAAGGGGCGGCGCCGTTCCCTGGGTGGTGCCGCATAGCAGTTTCCGCAGCAGCGGCAGCACCGGTCACGGGTGATGGTGCCGTCGCATTGAGCTGTGTCCTGTGGACAGGACGGTTCCGTGGGGATCTTCTTGACCGGGTTTCCGGGCTCGGTCAATGCTGATGATCCAAGTGATTTGCCGCCAGAGGGGGATGGTCGCGTTGTTCTTGTCCCTGATCGGATTATTCGGTGTTGATTCGGTTACCGGGCGGTGAGTCACCCCGGGCGCACGATTCCTGAGGTGTTTCAGCGGCAGGCCGCCGCGCGACCGGACGCGGTCGCGGTCTCGTGTGGTGACGTGTCGCTGACCTACCAGGAGCTCAGCTCCAGGGCGGACCGGTGGGCGCGGGTACTGGGCCAACGGGGTGTCGGTCCGGAGTCCGTGGTGGCCGTCATGCTGCCGCGTTCGGTCGAGCTCGCGGTGGCTTTGCTGGCGGTGGTGCGGGCCGGTGGGGTGTATCTGCCGATCGATCCTGGCCATCCGTCCGAACGGCTGGCGTTGTTGGTGCGGGACACGCGGCCGGTTTTGTTGGTGACCGAGGCGGACAGCGCCGGGAATGTGCTGGGTGACGTCTGCCCGCGTGTGCTGCCGGAGGATCTCGACACTGCGCCGGTGCCACCGGGCGACTGCCCGATGCCGCATCCGGACCAGCTGGCGTATGTGATGACCACGTCCGGGTCGACCGGGGTGCCCAAGGGGACCGGGATCACCCACCGGGATGTGGTGGGGCTGGCGCTGGATCAACGGTGGCGCGGCGGCGCCCACGAACGGGTGCTGGCGCACTCGCCGTTCACCTTCGACGCCTCGGTCTACGAGCTGTGGGTGCCGCTCCTGGGCGGTGGCCACGTGGTCATGGACCGGTCCGGGGACATCTCTCCGGACCGGCTGGCGAAACTGGTCGGCGAACAGCGCGTCACCGCTGCCTGGCTGACCGCGGCGTTGTTCAACCTCCTGGTACGGGAGGACGCGCGGTGCCTGGCCGGGCTGCGGGAGGTCTGGACCGGTGGCGAGCGCGCCTCGGCGTCGGCCTTCCGCCGTGCCGTGAAGGCGTGCCCGGACACGAGGTTCGTGAACGGGTACGGCCCGACGGAGACGACCGTGTTCGCTGTCTGCCGTCCCGTGGGCGCCGCCGAGCAGCTCGGTGCGGACGTCCCGATCGGGCGGCCCATGGACGGCATGCGCGCCTACGTGCTCGACGGCGCGCTGCGCGCCGTGCGACCGGGCCTCGCCGGGGAGTTGTACCTGGCCGGGACCGGACTCGCCCGTGGCTACGTGAATCAGGCGACGCTGACCGCGGAACGGTTCGTCGCGTGCCCGTTCGGGCCTCCCGGTGAGCGGATGTACCGGACCGGTGACGTCGTGACCCAGGCACCTGACGGCGAGCTGGTGTTCCAGGGGCGTGCGGACGCTCAGGTGAAGATACGCGGGTTCCGGATCGAGCCTGGTGAGGTCGAAGCGGCGCTGATGGCCCATCCCGGGGTCGCGCAGGCGATCGTGGTCGCCCGCGAGGGGCACGGCCGGGGCAGGCAGCTGGTGGCGTACGTGGTCGCGGCCGGCGCCATGGGGGCGGGGTGGGGCGCCGGGGACGGCGACATCGCCATCGATTCCGGCTTCGAGGCGGGCGAGCTACGGGGGTTCGTGGCCAAGCGGCTGCCGGAGTTCATGGTCCCCGCGGCGATCGTCGTGCTCGACCGCCTGCCGCTGACACCCAACGGCAAGGTCGACCGCGCCGCTCTGCCCGCACCGGTGTTCGCGCCAGGGGCGTACCAGGCGCCGAGGACCCCGGACGAGGAAGTCCTGTGCGGACTGTTCGGTGCGGCGCTCGGGCTCGACCGGGTCGGGATCGACGACGACTTCTTCGGCATGGGCGGCGACAGCATCCAGTCGATCCAGGTGGCGTCCCGCGCCCGGGAACAGGGCATCCGGATCAGCGCCCGGCAGATCTTCGAGCACCGGACCGTCGCCGGGCTCACCGACGCCATGGCCGGCCCGGACGATCCAGCGCCCGCCGAGCCGGACTGCGGCGTGGGGTGGGTGCCGCTGATGCCGGTGGCGAGGTGGATCCGGGAGCTCGGCCCCGGCTCGGAGCGGCTGGCGCAGGCGGTTGTCGTGACGTGCCCGGCCGACGTCGACCGAGCCGGACTGGTCGCGACGCTGGGTGCGGTGCTCGATCACCACGATCTGTTACGCGCACGGCTGGTGACGGAGGACGGCGGCGGCCTGCGCGTGGATCCGCCGGGCTCGGTCGACGCCGGATCCTTGCTGCGTCGGGTCGAGTACGCCGATGAGTCGTGGCACACGCTGCTGGTGAGCCAGTTGGACGCGGCCGTGGCCCGGCTGGACCCGGCGGCGGGCGTGATGGCGCAGTTCGTCTGGTTCGACGCACCGACCGGGACCGGACGGTTGCTGATCGTGGCGCACCACTTGGTGGTCGACGGCGTCTCATGGCGGATCCTGCTGCCGGACCTGGCCACGGCATGGACACGGGTGCGCGCCGGGGCGCCGCCGGCATTGCCACCGGTGTCGACCTCGGCCCGGCGCTGGGCGACGGCGCTGGCGGCCGAGGCGGTCAGCCCGGGGCGCGTCGGCGAGCTGCCCACCTGGAGATCGATCGTGGACGGACCGGATCCGTTGCTCGGCACAAGGAGGATCGATCCCGCGGTCGACGTCCGATCCACCGTGGACAGGATTCGGGTGTGGTCGTCGACGGACGTGACCGAGGCGGTGCTGACCACGCTGCCCGCGCTGTTTCACGGTGGCGTCAACGACGGCCTGCTGACCGCCCTGGCTCTGGCGGTCACGCGCTGGCGCCGGGACCGTGGTGTGGCCGAGACGTCGACACTGCTGCGGCTGGAGGGGCACGGCCGGGAGGAAGCCGTGCTGCCCGGCTCGGACCTGTCCCGGACCGTGGGGTGGTTCACCAGCGTGTTCCCGGTGCGCCTCGACATCGCCGCAGTGGACGTCGACGAGGCGTTCGCGGGTGGCCCGGCCGCGGGTACGGCGATCAAGGCGGTCAAGGAACAGCTGCGGGCGGTCCCGGACAAGGGGATCGGCTACGGGTTGCTGCGGTATCTGAACCCGGAGACCGCCCGGGTGCTGGGTGAGTTTCCGATCGGGCAGATCGGGTTCAACTACCTCGGCCGCTTCTCCCGGCCCGGAACGGACTTCACGCCTACCGCCGACCTCGACCGGTTCGCCGAGCTGGCCGAGCTGGACACCGGGCATGGCCCGGCGATGCCCGCTCTGTCCGAGGTGGACATCAACGCGATGGTCACCGGATCGAGGCTCGGCGCGGTCTTCAGCGCGCCCGCCGGTGTGCTGACCAGCGCCGAGCTGCGAGAGCTGGCCGAGCTGTGGTGCGCTGCGCTCGAAGGGCTGGCGCGGCACGTCACCCAGCCCGGCGCGGGTGGGCTGACGCCGTCGGACGTCCCGCTGGTGTCGGTGGGGCAGGGCGAGATCGAGGCGTGGGAGAAACGGTTTCCAGGCCTGTCGGACGTGTGGCCGGTGACAGCGCTCCAGGCGGGCCTGCTGTTCCAGTCGAGTCTCGCCGGGTCCACGTTCGACGCCTATCAGGTGCAGTACGTGCTGCACCTGGCCGGGCAGGTGGATCCGGTCCGGCTGCGAACGGCCGGGCAGGCGCTGCTCGACCGGCACGCCGGCCTGCGGACCGCGTTCGTTCCCGACGCCGGGGGCCGACTGGTTCAGCTCGTGCGAACCGGTGTCGAACTGCCGTGGCGGGAGGTCGATCTGGCGGCCGACGAGCTCGACCGGTTCCTCGCCGACGACCTGGCGGAACGTTTCGACCCGGAAGCGCCGCCCATGCTGCGGCTTTCGCTCGTCCGGACGGGGGCGGGAGAGTGCGAACTGGTGCTCACCGCGCACCACGCCCTGTTCGACGGCTGGTCGTTGCCGCTGTTGTTGCAGGATCTGCTGCGACTGTATGGATCGAACGCTCTGCCTCGCACGCGGAGCTATCAGGATTTCCTGGCCTGGCTGTCCCAGCAGGACTCCGCTGCGGCGTCCCGGGCATGGGCGCAGGAGCTCGCCGGCGTGACCGAGCCGACGCTACTGGCCTCCGGAAGTGGAAAGGACGGCATCGAGCAGGTCGACGTCCCCCTTACCGCGGACACCGCCCGGCAGCTGGAACGCCGTGCCGCGGAGCTCGGCGTCACGGTGAACACCGCCGTCCAGGGCTCCTGGGGCGTGCTGCTGGGGCTGTTGACCGGCCGCCGGGATGTGGTGTTCGGCACCACCGTGTCCGGCCGGAATGCCGCGTTCCGTGGCGTGGACTCGGTGGTGGGGCTGTTCCTCAACACCGTGCCGGTCCGCGTGCGGTGCGCGCCGGGGCAGACGCTCGCCGAGTTGCTGACCGATCTCCAGGAGCGGCAGGCCGGGCTCCTTGACCACCACCACTACGGCCTTGCCGACATCCAGCAGGACACCGGGCAGAGCGCGTTGTTCGACACGTTCGTCGCGTTCGAGTCCTTCCCGCTGGACCGCGCCGGGCTGGCCGAGGCGGGCGCGGCCGCCGGGATCGCGATCACCGGCATCCGCCCGTTCACCACCACGCACTACCCGCTGACCGTGCTGGCCATGGCCGACTCAGGGGCCCACCTGCGGCTTGCCGTGCAGTACCGGCGGGACGTGTTCGCCGGCGCAGAGGCGGAGGACATCGCCGCCTGCCTCGGGCGCGTGCTGACTCAGATGGCCACGGACCCCGAGCGGCGGGTGGCCGCGGTCGACGTACTGGCGCCGAGCGAGCGGGCGTGGTTGACGCACAGCGCCGAGCCGGTGAGCAGCGGCACCATTCCCGACCTGTTCGAGCGTCAGGTGGCCGCCACGCCGGACGCGCTCGCGGTCGTCTCCCAGGACGGCGTACCGATGACGTACGCGGAGTTGAACGCGCGGGCGAACGGGGTGGCGCGTGAGCTGATCCGGCGAGGGATCGGGCCGGAGTCGGCGGTCGGAGTGGCCGTGCCGCGCTCGCCCGAGCTCGTCGTCGCGTTGCTCGGCGTGTTGAAGGCCGGTGGCGCGTACGTGCCGATCGATCCCGAACACCCGAGCAGGCGCCTGGCGGCCGTGCTCGCCGAGGTGGAGCCCGCGTTGGTCCTCGTCACCGGGGACACGGCTGCGACACTGCCCGGCAACCTGTTGTGCGTCGCCGGGATCGAGGGCGGCGATGCCGACCCACGGGACGAGGACCGGACCGGCCCGCTGCTGCCGGACCACGCGGCGTACCTGATGTACACCTCGGGTTCGACCGGGACGCCGAAGGGTGTGGCGATCACCCACCGCAACGTGACGGCGTGCCTGCCGGGGCTGGTGTCCTGTGTGGACGTCGAGCCGGGTGAGCGGGTGCTCGCGGGCACTTCGGTCAACTTCGACGTGTCGGTGTTCGAGATCTTCGCCACGCTGTGCACCGGCGGTGCGGTCGAGATGGCCCGGGACGTTCTCGCGCTCGCCGAACGCGATGGCTGGTCGGGCGGGGTGGTCAGCTCGGTGCCGTCGGCGTTCGCGGAACTGCTCGACCAGGTCGCGGGCAAGATCGCCCCCCGTACCGTGATGTTCGCGGGTGAGGCGTTGCCCGCCGCGTTGGTGGACCGGGTGCGGCAGGCGATCCCGGGGGTGCGGGTCGTCAACGGCTACGGGCAGAGCGAGACGTTCTACGCCACCACCTTCTCGATACCCGGCACGAGTGAGTGGGAGAACACGGGCAGCACGCCGATCGGGACGCCGCTGCCAGGGGTGCGCGTGTACGTGCTCGGCCCAGGGCTCACGCCCGTGCCACGAGGAGTGGTGGGCGAGCTGTACGTCGCGGGTGCCACCGTGGGCCGTGGGTATCACGGCAGGCCCGGCCTGACCGCGGAGCGGTTCGTCGCCGACCTGTTCGGCCGGGCCGGATCGCGGATGTTTCGCACCGGTGACCTGGCCAGATGGAACTCCGACGGCCAGGTGGAGTACGTCGGGCGCGGTGACACGCAGGTGAAGATCCGCGGCTTCCGGGTCGAGCCGGCCGAGGTGGAGGCCGCGTTGACCGCGCACCCCGATGTCGGCCGTGCAGTGGTCGTCCCGCACACGAGTCGCCTGGTCGGGTACGTCGTCCCGGCCGGCCGGGACGTGAACCCCGCCGACGTACGGGATTTCGTGGCGGAACGGTTGCCGGAGTTCATGGTTCCGTCGCTGGTGACGGTGCTGGACCGGCTGCCGTTGATGCCGAACGGGAAGCTGGACCGGGCGGCTCTGCCCGAACCGGAATTCCCCACCCGCGAGTACCGGGCGCCGCGCACGGCCCACGAAGAGACCCTCTGCCTGCTCTTCGCCGAGGTTCTCGGGGTGGAGCGGGTCGGTGTCGACGACGAGTTCACCGCGCTGGGTGGCCATTCGCTGCTGGCGACCCGGCTGATCAGCCGGATCCGCAAGGTGGCCGGCGTGGACCTGCCGGTCAGCGCGGTCTTCGAATCACCCAGCGTGGCCCAGTTGGCGCGCAGACTCAACGACGCGCCCACGTCGGCACGGCCCCGGCTGCGCAGGAGGAACAGATGATTCCGTTGTCGTTCGCACAGCGCCGGTTGTGGTTCATCGACCGGTTCGAAGGTCCGTCCGCGACCTACAACCTCCCGTTCGCGGTGCGGTTGACCGGTCCGCTGGACGTGACGGCGTTGGTGGCGGCCGTGCGGGACGTGGTGGGCCGTCACGAGAGCCTGCGCACGCTGATCATCGAGGAAGGAGGGGTGCCGTTCCAGCGGGTGCTGCCGGTGGCCGCCGTCGAGCTGGACATCCCGCTGATCGACGTGCCGCCTGGTGGGCTGGACGACGCGGTCTCCGCCGCGACCGGATACCGGTTCGACCTGTCGACGGAGATTCCGGTCCGGGCGTGTGTGGTGCGCTGCGGTGCGAACGAGCATGTGCTGGTGTTGGTGATCCACCATGTCGCGGCCGACGGCGAGTCGATGAGGCCGTTGGCGCGGGACTTGGGTGCCGCGTACCGCGCTCGTCGCGCGGGTGGGAGTCCGCGGTGGCCCGAGTTGCCGGTGCAGTACGGGGATTTCACCTTGTGGCAACGGGAGTTGCTCAACGCCGGTGGGGTGCTGGCCGGACAGCTGGAGTACTGGCGTGCCGAGCTGGCCGGGGTGGTGCAGCCGCTGAGGTTGCCGGTGGACCGCGCCCGGCCCGCGGTGGCGAGCCACCGCGGTGACGTCGTCGAGTTCACTGTCGACTCCGGACTGCTGGACGAGTCCGGCGGGCTGGCCCTGGCCCACGGTGCGACGGTGCCGATGGTCTTCCAGGCGGCGCTGGCGGTGTTGCTGCACCAGCTCGGCGGCGGTGACGACATCACGATCGGGTCCCCGATCGCGGGCAGGCCGGACGACGACCTCGCCGACCTGGTGGGGTTCTTCGTCAACACCTGGATACTGCGGGCCGACCTGTCCGGGAACCCCACGTTCGCGGAGTTCCTCGAACGGGTGCGCGGCAAGGCATTCGCCGCGTACGACAACCAGGACGCACCGTTCGAGCGGCTGGTGGAGATCCTCAACCCGGAGCGGTCCACCGCCTACCACCCGTTGTTCCAGACCATGTTCACCTGGCAGAACGACGCGCGGATGGACCTCGACCTGCCGGGCCTGGAGGCGAGCCTGACGGCGTTGCCCACGGGAACCGCCAAGTTCGACCTGGAGTTCACCTTCTGCGTGGACTCAGCCGGGTCGGGAGTGCGGTGCTACCTCGAGTACGCCACGGACCTGTTCGACCGCGACAGCGTCGAGAAGGTCGCGGAACGGTTCGTGCGGGTGCTGCGGCAGGTCCTGGCGGATCCCGGTGTCCGGGTGGGCTCGGTGGACGTTCTGGCGCAGTGTGAGCGGGAATTGGTTCGCGAGTTCAACGAAACGGCGACGCCGATCTCCGAGAACACCGTGCCACGGCTGTTCGAGCGTCAGGTCGCCGAGACTCCACAGGCGATTGCGGTGGTGTGTGACGGTGTGTCGTTGACCTATGAGGAGTTGAACGCACGGGCGGACCGGTTGGCTCGCGCGCTGGCCGGGCGTGGCGTCGGCCCGGAGTCGTTGGTGGGGCTGGCGCTGCCGCGCTCGGCGGATCTGGTGGTCGGTCTGCTGGGGATCTGGAAGTCCGGCGCGGCGTACGTCCCGGTCGACCCCCGGTACCCGAGTGAGCGGGTCGAGTCCATCCTGGCGGACGCGCGCCCGGAGGTCGTCGTCACCGACCGTTCGGTGGCGCGTGACCGGCCGGGGAACGTGTTCCTCCACGAAGACGGCGTCGAGGGCACGGTGCGCCCTCCGCGGCCCGACGGCGCGGCGTACGTGATGTACACGTCGGGTTCCACGGGCGTGCCGAAGGGCGTGGTCATCACCCACCGGACGGTGGCGAACGGCGTGCAGCAGCTCGCCGCCGTGGTGGGCGGCGGGCGGCGGGTGCTGGCGGGGACGTCGGTGAACTTCGACGTGTCCGTGTTCGAGATCTTCACTGCCCTGTGTACGGGTGGCGTGGTGGACGTGGTCCGGGACGTGCTCGTGCTGGCCGAACGGGATGGCTGGCCGGGCGGGGTGGTCAGCGGCGTGCCGTCCGTCCTCGCCGAAATAGTGGATCAGGTCGCGGGAAAAGCCACCGCGGACGTGGTCATGTTCGGCGGTGAGACGTTGCCGGGACCGTTGGTACGCCGGGTGCGCGAGGCGTTCCCCGGTGCACGGGTGGTCAATGGCTACGGGCAGACCGAGAGCTTTTACGCCACGGCGTACGTCGTGCCCGACACAGGGTTCGCCGCGCCCGACACGGGGTCCGGCAACGTCCCCATCGGGACGCCGCTGGGCAACATGCGCATGCATGTGCTGGGCCCCGGCCTGAACCCGGTGCCGCCCGGCGTGGTGGGGGAGCTGTATGTCGCGGGTGAGATCGCGAGAGGCTATTTCGGACGTACCGGGCTGACGGCGGAGCGGTTCGTGGCAGATCCGTTCGGTCCGGCGGGTACGCGGATGTACCGGACCGGCGATCTGGCCCGATGGAGCGACGGCCGGCTGGAGTACGTCGGGCGATCGGACGAGCAGGTGAAGGTCCTGGGTTTCCGGATCGAGCCGGGCGAGGTGGAGGCCGCGCTGACAGCGCATCCGGGTGTGGCGCAGGCCGTGGTGACCGTCCAGGCAAGAGGGGCTCGGCAACTGGTGGGGTACGTCGTCCCGGCCGGTGCCCAGCCAGGCGGAAGCGTCGATCGGCTCGGCGACCTCGACATCGACCTCACCGCCGGGTTGTCGGTCCGCGAACTGCGCCGGTTCACGGCGGAGCGGCTGCCGGAGTACATGGTGCCGTCGGCATTGGTGGTGCTGGACCGGCTGCCGCTGGGACCCAACGGGAAGGTGGACCGGGCGGCGCTGCCGGAGCCGACGTGGGGTGCCGGGGCGTACCGCGCGCCGCGATCCACCGTCGAAGAGGTGCTGACCGGCGTCTACGCCGACGTGCTGGGGTTGGGCCGGGTCGGCGTCGACGACGACTTCTTCGCCGTCGGCGGGGACAGCATCCGGTCGATCCAGGTGGTGTCGCGGGCCCGGGCACTGGGTGTGGAGGTGACGCCGCGGCAGATCTTCGAGTGCCGGACGGTCGCCGAACTGGCCGTCGTCGCGATCAGCGACCGCGTCGACACGACGCCGGTGCTGGCCGAGCTCGACGGTGGGGGCGTGGGGTGGATGCCGTTGCTGCCGGCCGGTTCGTGGCTGGTCGAGAGCGGCGGAGTCAGCCGATTCGCCATGTCGATGGTCGTGGACCTGCCGCCGGGCATCGACGAAACGAGCCTGGTGGCAACGCTGTGCGCGGTGGTCGACCACCACGACGCACTGCGTACCCGGCTGGTGCCCGAGGGCGGACTCATGGCAGGACCGCCGGGATCGGTGGACGTGCGGGCACTACTGCGCCGTGTCGAATGGGAGTCACCGGTTGCGGCGGAGTTGGCCGCCTGCGCGGACGCGCTGGATCCGGTGGCCGGGGTGATGGCCCGATTCGTGTGGTTCGACGCCGGTGCCGGGAGACCGGGCAGGCTGCTGGTGGTGTTGCACCACTTCGCGGTCGATGGCGTGTCGTGGCGGATCCTTCTGCCGGACCTGGCGGCGGCATGGGCTCAGGTCCGCGAGGGCAGGACTCCGTCGTTGGAACCGGTCGGGACATCGGTCCGACGGTGGGCGCACGCGCTCGTAGCAGAGGCCTCCCGTGCCAACAGGCTCACCGAGTTGCCGTTCTGGCAGCAGGTACTGGACGGGCCCGACCCCGTCCTGGGATCCAGAGAGCTCGACCCCACTGTCGACACTCTGTCCACCGTGGACACCCTGGAGTTGCGGCTGCCGACCGCGGTGACGGAAGCGCTGCTGACCGTACTGCCCGAGAAGTTCCGCGGTGGAGCGAGCGACGGCCTGCTGGCCGCGCTGGCGCTGGCCGTCGTCCGGTGGCGGCGGGATCGGGGCGTGGCCGAGCCCTCGGTGCTGCTTCGGGTGGAGGGGCACGGCCGGGAAGAGGCTGTTGCCCCCGGCGCGGACCTGTCGCGGACCGTGGGCTGGTTCACGACGATGTTCCCGGCACGGCTCGACCTGGCCGGATGCGATCTGGACGAGGCGTTCGCCGGTGGCCCGGCCGCGGGTGCCGTGGTGAAGGCCGTCAAGGAGCAGCTGCTGTCCGTTCCGGACAACGGGATCGGCTTCGGGCTGTTGCGGTACACGAACCTGGAGACCACCACGGAATTGAGTGGACGACCGGCGGGCCAGATAGCGTTCAACTACCTTGGCAGGTTCTCGTCGGCCGACATGCCGGACCAGCTGCGTGGGCTCGGCTGGAACCGGGTCGCTGAACTCGCCGTGCCATTGGACCCGGACATGCCGGCGACGGCCGCGGTGGAGATCCACGCCGCCGCCGTCGACAACGGGCAAGGCCCGCGACTCGAAGCCACCCTGGTGTTCCCGACCGGTGTCCTCTCCCGTGCCGAGGCCCGTGAACTGGCTGACCTGTGGCGTGACGCCGCGGCGGGACTGGCACGGCACGTCACCGGGCCCGGCGCGGGCGGGTTGACGCCGTCGGACCTTACGTTGGTCCAGGCCGACCAGCGGCAGATCGGGAAATGGGAGAAACGGCACCCGGGACTGGCCGACGTGTGGCCGCTGACCGCGCTGCAGTCCGGCCTGCTGTTCCACGCGATGGCCGCCGGAACCGCGTACGACGCCTACCACATGCAGTTGGTGTTCCACCTGTCCGGTGACGTCGACGCGCCGAGGATGAGGGCCGCGGGCCAGGCTCTGCTGGATCGGTATGCGAACCTGCGCGTGGCGTTCGTGAACGGTGCTGACGGAAAACCCGTGCAGGCCGTCGTCGACGGGGTGGAGCTGCCGTGGCGGTACGTGGATGCGACCGATCTCGGCGAGGACGGACTGGAGGGTCTCCTCGCGGCGGATCACGCTGAGCGCTTCGATCCGACGGTGCCGCCGTTGCTGCGGATGACGCTGGTGAGGCTGGGCGCTGACCGCTCGGAGCTGGTACTGACGGCCAATCACATGCTGTTCGACGGCTGGTCCGTTCCGTTGCTGATGCGGGACCTGCTGCTGTTGTACGGCTCCGGCGGGGAGGTACTGCCGAAGGCTCGGCCGTACCGCGACTTCCTGGCTTGGCTGTCCGCTCAGGACCGGGACGCGGCCGGACGGGCATGGGCGCAGGAGCTTGCCGGGATCCATGAGCCCACCCTGCTGGTTCCCGGTGCGGACTCCGGCTCCGGGGCCGGTCAGGTGGATGTTCCACTGGACATGGACACCGCCGCCCGGCTGACTCGTCGTGCGGCTGAGCTCGGCGTCACCGTGAACACGGTTGTCCAGGGCATGTGGGCGATGGTGTTGGCGGGATCGGTCGGGCGTCAGGACGTGGTGTTCGGCGCGACCGTGTCAGGCCGTCCGCCCGCGGTGGCGGGGGTGGATTCCATGGTGGGGCTGTTCATCAACACCGTGCCGGTACGGGTACGTCGGGCCACGGGCCGCACCTACGCGGAGTTGTTGACGGAGTTGCAGGACCGGCAGGCCGCGTTGCTCGACCACCACCACTACGGGCTGGCCGACATCCAGCAGGCCGTCGGGGTGACGCCGCTGTTCGACACGCTCGTCGTCTTCGACTCGTACCCGATCGACCGCGCCGGGATCAGCGAGGCCCACACCGCTGCCGGGATCACGATCACGGGGGTCACCCCGGCCAGCGGAACCCACTACCCGTTGACCGTCATGGCCAACGTGGACCCCCACCTGCGGCTGGTCCTTCAGTATCAGCACCACGTGTTCGACCAGGAGGCCGCCGTGGCGATCGCCGACCGGTTCGCGCGGGTCCTGGAGGAGTTCGCCGCCGACCCCCACCGCCAGGTCCAGCCCGGCGAGACGGTGGCGGCGCGCCCACCGGGCCGTCACGAGCCGGTCGAAACCGCCGGCGTTGGGCCCCGCACCGGCAGCGAACGAGTCGTCGCCGGGGTCTGGGCGGACTTGCTGGACCGCGACGAGGTCGGCGTGCACGAGAAGTTCTTCGAGGCCGGCGGGTCGTCGTTGTCGTTGCTCGCGTTGAGCAACCGGCTGAGCGAGCTGTGCGGGCGCAAGGTGCCCGTGGGGGAGTTGCTGAAGCACACCACCGTGGAAGCGATGGCTCGCCTGCTGGACGAGCGGCTGGCCACCGGCGGTGACGGAGAGTGGGGGTACGAGCTGTGACCCGTTCTGACCACGAGGCTGTGGCGATCATCGGGGTGGCGCTCGCGTTGCCTGAGGCCGATGACCTGAATGCCCTGCACGAGAATTTGGCCGACGGCCGGGTCAGCGTGCGTCCGCCGGCCAGGGACCGGATCCACCACGCCGGAGCGTCCGCCGACGCCGACTACGTCACCATGGGCTACCTGGACCGGATCGATCTGTTCGACCACCGGTTCTTCGAGTTGTCGCTGCGGGAAGCGGAGTTGATGGACCCGCACCAGCGGATCGCCCTCCAGCTGGCCCACCGCGCGATCGAGAACGCCGGCTACGCCCCGGGAGCGCTGCGCGGCTCGAACACCGCCGTCCACCTCAGCGCACCCACGCCCGGCTACGCGAGCCTGTACTCCGACGAGGATCCGCAGCAGATCCTCGGCTCACTGCCGTCCGCCACGGCCGCGCGCATCGCCTACTTCTTCGACTTCACAGGTCCCACGACCATTGTGGACACCGCGTGCAGCGGCAGTCTCACCGCGCTGGCGACGGCCGTGGAGAACCTGCGCAGCGGGCGGGCGGACCTCGCGGTCGCGGGCGGCTTGAACGTCTTCTCGGTTCCGCTGACCCGGCACGCCCATGAGCCCCTGCGCGGCCTGGAGTCACCGGAAGCCGTCTGCCGTCCGTTCGACGCCGAGGCGAACGGCCTGGCGATCGGCGAGGGCGGCGGGCTCGTACTGCTCAAGCGGCTGTCCGAGGCGCTGTCCGATGGGGACAACATCCATGGGGTACTGACCGGTATCGCCGTCAACCACAACGGGTTCCGGGCGACGAGCATGAGCGCGCCGAGCGCGTACGGTCAGTCCGAGGTGATCGTGGAGGCGTGGCGGCAGGCCGGTGCCGACGCGATCGACCTCGTCGAGTGCCACGGGTCGGCCACTCCGCTCGGCGATGTGGTGGAGGTCGACGGCCTGCAACTCGCGTTCGCCGAGACGGGCTTCACCGGGCCATGTGGAATCGGCGGGATCAAGGGCAACATCGGCCACCTCGACCAGGCCGCGGGCATGGCGGGGCTGTTCAAGGTGCTGGCCGGTCTGCGGCACGGGGTGCGGTATCCGAACCCGAACTTCCGGTCGCCGAACCCGCTGGTCGACGTGTCCGGTCCGGTTCAGGTGGAGACGGCGGCCGCGGAGTGGGCTCCGGTCTCGGGTGTCCGACGGGCGGGGTTGAGTTCGTTCGGATTGACCGGGACCAACGTCCACGCGGTGATCGAGCAGCCCCCGGAGGGCCGGGCCGCGGTGCACGGCTCGGCGAGTGAGCTGGTCACCATGTCGGCGAAGTCGGCCTCCGCGCTGTCCGCCTACGCGTCACGTGTCGCCTCGTTCCTCGAGCAGACGGATCAAAGCCTGGCCGAGGTCGCGCATGTGCTCAACAGGGGGCGTGACGACCACCCGTTCCGGTGGGCCGGCGTCGCCCGGGACACCGGAGAACTGGCCGCGTCGCTGCGGAAGACGCAAGCCCCTGGCACACGCCGTTCCGCGCAGGTCGTGTTGCTGCTCTCGGGTGACGCCGAGTTGGGCGATGACACCTGGGACCGGCTGTCCGAGTCGTTCGACGGGCTTGCCGGTGTCGGCGGGGCCGGCTCGGCAGGCGAACGGTTGTATGCCCGGCTGTGTGCCGCGTACGGGCTGGTGCGGTCGCTGGGCGTGACCGAGCTCCACTTGGTGGGGTCGGGCGTGGGTAACCTCGCGGTCCGGCGGATGCGCGGCCACGACGTGGATACGTGCGATGTGCCGATCACCGATGAGGTGAACGAACCGGGGTTGCGGCGGGCGGTGGCCGAGTTCGCCCGTCAGGGTGCGGTCATGGTGGAGGTGGGCGCGGACGGGACGCTGTCACGGGCGATCGCGCGAGTGGCCCCGGAGCTACCGGTGGTGCGGTTGTTCGCCGATCCGTCCCGGGAAGGGGTGCTTCGGGCGCTGGCCGAGCTGTACTCGCTGGGAGTGGACATCGAGTGGGACCGCTTCTACGCGGGCCGGCACATACCGCGGGTCGAGGTGCCGACGTACCCGTTCGAGGAGGTCTCGTGCTGGTGCCTGCCGCCGGGCGGTCCGTCACCGGTCGTGGAATCCGGTGGCACGCGTGAAACTCCGCCGGAACTCTCGGCCGGGGCACCGCAGCTCTCGGCCAGGGCTCCCGAGCTGGAGATCGCGGACGTGTGGCGGCAGGTTCTCAAAGCCGAGGGGGTCGGGCCGGATTCGAACTACTTCATGATGGGCGGGACGTCGATCGCGGGCATCTCGGTGTTGCGGGAGGTCGAGCGGCGCTTCGGGGTGCGGCTGACGTTCGCGGACCTGTACCGCTGCCCGACGGTCCGGGAGCTGGCGGCGCTGGTCGACTCGGCCCGGGTGGCGCCCGCGGCGGACGGCTGGACGATTCCGGTGCTACCGCGCGGCGGCCGGTTGCCGTTGTCGTTCAACCAGGAGCAACTGTGGTTCATCGACCGGGTCAACCCGGACAGCCCGCTCTACAGCATCCCGACCAGGGCACGCTACTCCGGCCCGTTCGACCTCGACGCGTTCCGGGAAGCGCTGCGTGACCTGGTGCAGCGGCACGAGATCCTGCGTACCCGCATCCTCGAGGAGGACGGCGTACCGTACGCGCTCGCCGATCTGACGGAGCCGGAAATGGAGTTCCTCGACCTCAGCGGGCTCCCGGACCCGGACCTGGCCCGGGTGATCGAGTCAGCCGCGAACAGGCCGTTCGACCTGGCCAACGGACCGCTGTTCAGGACAGCCGTCGTCCGGCTCGCCGACGACGAACACATGGTGCTCTACGCGTGGCACCACATCATCTTCGACGGCTGGGTACCCGCCATCTTCTACCGTGACATCGCGGAACTCTACGCGGCCCGATGCGCGGGCCGGGCGCCGCAACTGCCCGTCCTTCCCGTCCAGTACGCGGACTTCGCCGCGTGGCAGCGGTCCTGGCTCGACGACTCCCGGATGGCGGACGGCCTGGAGTTCTGGCGCGACCAGCTGCGTGACCTGTCCCCCTCGGAACTGCCGCTCGACCGGCCACGCCCCGCGGCCCAGTCCTACGTCGGCCACCTGCTGAAGTTCGAGCTCGATCCGGACCTCGTACGGCAACTGCGCGCGTTCAGCGTGCGGGAGAACGTGACGACGTTCGTCACCATGCTGGCGGTGGTCGACGCCTTGCTGCACCTGTGGGCCGGGCATCGGGACGCGGTGGTCGGTGTGGCGACCTCCGGCCGGTCGAACCCCGCCACACACGAGCTGATCGGATACTTCAACAACGTCCTGCCGTTCCGGACCGCGGTCGAACCGGCGTTGAGCTTCCGTGACCTCGTCCACCGGTGCGAGGGCACCGTCACCGGTGTCCTCGACCACGAGGAGATCCCGTTCGGGAAGATCGTCGCCGAGCTCGGCGGCCGCCGTGACGCGTCGAGGCACCCGGTCTTCACCGTGGCGTACACGCACCAGAACAACGCCGCGCCCGCCGAGGAACTCGCGGGGCTGGCCGTGACCCATGACGCCGATGAGATGGTCGGGATCGCCCCCGGCACGGCCAAGTTCGACCTGACCATCGGGGTGTTCGACCAGGACGGCGGCCCGATGGACGCGTTCCTGGAGTACGCGGTCGACCTGTTCGACGTCACCACCATGCGTCGCCTGGTCGACATGTTCCAGGAGATCGCCGCCGCCGCGATGGCCGATCCCGGCCGTCCACTCCGCGACCTCCTCGCCGTGGATACCGCGCAGGCGACGGTCGACGACATGAACGACACGACGGCACCGATCCCCGAGATCTCGCTTCCCGAGTTGTTCGAGCGGCAGGCGGCGATCACGCCGGACGCCGTCGCCGTGGTCTCCGGTGCCGAGTCGATCACGTACCGAGAACTCCACACCCGGGCGGATCAGCTGGCGGGCGTCCTGACCGCGCGCGGGGTCGGGCCGGAGTCGGTGGTGGCGGTCGCTCTGGAGCGGTCACCGCGGTTCGTGGTCGCGATGCTGGCGGTGGTCCGGGCGGGAGGCGCATACCTGCCCGTGGACCCCGGCCAGCCCGCCGAGCGGATCCGGCTCCTGATCGACGAGGCCCGGCCCGCGCTGGTGCTCGGCGACGCGGGGACCCTGCCCGACCTGCCCTGTCCGGTGGTGGAACCGGACGAGTCCGCTCCGGTGTCGCGGGACCGGCCACCCCGGTGCCACCCGGACCAGCTGGCCTATGTGATGTACACGTCCGGCTCGACCGGGGCGCCGAAGGGGGTGGGAGTCACCCACCGGGATGTCGTCGCCCTGGCCGTCGACCGCGCGTGGACCGGCGCCGCGCAGGACCGGGTCCTGTGCCACTCGCCGCTGTCCTTCGACGCCTCGGTGTATGAGCTGTGGGTACCCCTGTTGCGCGGGGGACGGGTGGTGCTGGCGCCACCTGGGAGGTTGAGCGCGGGCACGCTGGCCGAGCTGGTCGCCGAGGAGGGCATCACCTCGGTCTTCCTGACAGCCGGGCTGTTCAACGTCCTGGTGGAGGAGGACGTGACCTGCCTGGCGGGCGTGCGCGAGGTGTGGACCGGAGGTGAGCGTGCGCAGCCCTCGGCGTTCCGCGACGCTCTGGACGCGTGCCCGCGCACCACGTTCGTCCATGTCTACGGGCCGACCGAGACGACGGTCTTCGCGACCTGCCGTCCCATGGACGCCGCTCAGGGCGCCGACGCCGACATTCCCATCGGGCGCCCGATGGACAACACGCGCGCCTATGTGCTGGACGAGGCGCTGCGCCCGGTACCGCCCGGCACCGCCGGTGAGCTCTACCTCGCCGGCGCCGGGCTCGCCCGCGGGTACTCCGGCCGATCCGGGCCGACCGCGGAGCGGTTCGTGGCGTGTCCGTTCGGACCGCCGGGCGAGCGGATGTACCGGACGGGCGACGTCGTCCGCCGGACCCCGGACGGCGAGCTGGTCTTCCGGGGACGCGTGGACGACCAGGTCAAGATCCGCGGCTTCCGGATCGAGCCGGGTGAGGTCAACGCCGTGCTGAGCGCCCACCCGGCGGCGGTTCAGTCGGTGGTGGTGGCTCGCGAGGACCAGGACAGAGGCACCTTCCTCGCGGGTTACGCGGTCGCGCGCGACGGCGTCACAGCGGAGGAGTTCCGTGCGTTCCTGTCGGCGCGTCTGCCGGACTTCATGGTCCCGTCGGCGATCGTGGTGCTGGACGGGCTGCCTTTGACCCCGACCGGAAAGCTGGACAAGGCGGCCCTGCCCGAGCCGGAGTTCGCAGCCTCGGCGTACCGGGCGCCCCGCACCACGCGCGAGGACGTCCTGTGCGGGCTCGTCGCGGACCTGCTCGGCGCCGAGCAGGTCGGCATCGACGACGACTTCTTCGACCTCGGTGGGCATTCTCTGCTGGCGACCCGGCTGGTCAGCCGGATCCGGACCGCACTGAACGCCGAGGTCCCGATTCAGACCGTGCTCGAATCACCCACCGTCGCGGAGCTGGCCACGCGGATACCGGCCGGAACCCAGGTCCGGCCGCGGCTGCGAAGGTCCGCGCAGCGACCGGACCGGGTGCCGTTGTCGTTCGCGCAGCGCCGGTTGTGGTTCATCGACCGGTTCGAAGGACCGTCGGCGAGCTACAACATCCCCCTGACTCTCCGGTTGACCGGCACGCTCGACGTCGAAGCGCTGTCGTTGGCGGTGCGGGACGTGATCCGGCGTCACGAGAGCCTTCGCACCATGATCTCCGAAGAGGACGGCGTGCCGTTCCAGCGGGTGCTGCCCGCGGACGAGGTCACTTCGGACCTGCCGGTCGTCGACGTGGAGCCGGCAGGTCTGGCTGACGCCGTGGCGGCGGCCGTGGCCCGTCCGTTCGACCTGTCCGCGGGGATTCCGGTGCGGGCGGCGGTGTTCCGCTGCGGCCCGGCCGAGCACGTGCTGGTGCTGCTGGTGCACCATGTCGCAGCCGACGGTGAGTCGATGGCGCCGTTGGCGCGCGACCTGACCAGTGCGTACGACGCCCGGCACAGGGGCACGGGACCGGTGTGGCCGGAGCTGCCCGTGGACTACGTGGACTTCACGTTGTGGCAACGGGATCTGCTGGCCGACGAGAGCGAACTGCTGGCGGGCCAGGTGGCTTACTGGCGGGCGGAGCTGGCCGGAGTACGGCCGTTGCGGCTGCCAGTGGATCGGCCGCGGCCGCCCGTGGCCGGTCACCGCGGCGACGTGGTGGAACTCGGCATCGATCCCGGACTGCTCGACGCGGTGGGCGAGCTGGCGCGTGCGCGCGGCGCGACCGTACCCATGGTGCTGCAGGCGGCGCTGGCTGTGCTGTTGCACCAGCTCGGCGGCGGTGACGACATCACGATCGGTTCGCCCATCGCGGGCCGGATGGACGCGGCACTCGCCGAATCGGTGGGATTCTTCGTCAACACCTGGGTGCTGCGGGCCGACCTGTCGGGGAGCCCGTCGTTCGAGACCGTGGTGGACCGGGTGCGGGGCAAGGCATTGGCGGCCTACGACCATCAGGACGTCCCGTTCGAACGGCTCGTGGAGATCCTCAACCCGGAGCGGTCCACCGCCCACCACCCGTTGTTCCAGGTGATGTTCGCCTGGCAGAACGTCACCCAGCAGGACTTCGCCCTGACCGGGCTCGACGTCGAGTTCGAACCGGTGCCGACCGGAACGGCCAAGTTCGACCTGTGCTTCAACCTGGCCGACATCCCGGGACAGGGTGTCTACGGCCACCTCGAGTACGCCACCGACCTGTTCGACCGCGCCACCGTGGAGGGCATCGCCACCCGTTTCGAGGCCGTCCTGCGGCAGGTCGTGGCCGACCCCGGACGTCGGGCCGTGGACGTGCTGATCGCGGGTGAGCGGGATCGGCTCCTCGGAGAGTTCGGCGACACCGTGACGGCGGCGCCTGAGGTGACGGTGCCGGAGCTGTTCGAGCGGCGGGCCGCGGCGGTTCCGGACGCGATCGCGGTGGTGTGTGACGGGGCCTCGCTGACCTACGCGGAGCTGAACGCGCGCGCCAACCGGCTGGCCCGGGTGCTGGTCGAACGCGGCGCGCGGCCGGAGGCGCTGGTGGGCCTTGCTCTGCCGCGGTCCATCGACCTGGTCGTCGGCATGCTGGGGATCTGGAAGTCCGGCGCGGGGTATGTGCCGATCGACCCGCGGTATCCCAGTGGGCGGTCGGCCCTCGTGCTGTCCGAAGCACGCCCCGAGTTCGTCCTGACGGACATGGACGAGCTGGACCTCGCCACCGGTGACAGCGGAAACCTCGGCCGTGCGGTACGGCCCGGCAACGCCGCATACGTGATGTACACATCCGGCTCGACGGGTGTGCCCAAGGGAGCCGTGATCACCCACGGGTGCGTGGTGAACGACGTGTCGCGGCTGGTCGAGCTGATCGATCTGCGGCCGGGCCAACGGGTGCTGGCGTCGAGTTCGGTGAGCTTCGACGTGTCGGTGTTCGAGGTCATGGCCGGCCTGAGCGCGGGCGCCACCGTCGAGGTGGTCCAGGACCTGGTGGAGTGCGGCGGCTGGTCGGGTGCGGTGGTCAGCGCGGTGCCGTCGGTGCTGGCACAGGCCGGTGACCGGATCAAGGCGGACACCGTGGTGTTCGCCGGTGAGCCCTTGACGGCCGGCCTGGTCGACCGGGTGCGGGAAGCCATGCCTAACACGCGGCTGATCAACGCCTACGGGCAGAGCGAATCCTTCTACGCCACGTCGTTCCGGATCCCCGGCAAGGCGGATCCGGGCGTGGTGCCGATCGGGACCCCGCTGGAGAACATGCGGGCGTATGTGCTGGGGCCCGGCTTGGGGCTCGTGCCGGCGGGTGTGGTGGGGGAGCTGTACGTGGCCGGTGAGGTGGGCCGGGGCTACCTCGGACGAGCGGGGATGACGGCGGAGCGGTTCGTGGCGGACCCGTTTGGTCCGGCCGGGTCGCGGATGTATCGCACGGGGGACCTGGCCCGATGGAACCGGGACGGTCAGCTGGAGTGCGTGGGGCGTGTCGACGCGCAGGTGAAGGTACGCGGGGTGCGGATCGAGCCGGGCGAGGTGGAGGCCGCACTGGAGTCGTGTCCGGGTGTGGCGCAGGCGGTGGTGGCGGCGGTCGAAGGGGAGCAGGGCAAACGACTGGTGGGGTACGTCGTCCCGGCCGGAACGTCCGGGGATGACGTCGACCTCGGCGTCGACGTGGCCGAGGTGCGGCGGTCTGTCGCCGACCGGCTGCCGGAGTACATGGTTCCGTCGCAGGTCGTGGTCCTCGACAAGCTGCCGCTGACGCCGAGCGGGAAGGTGGACAGGTCCGCGCTGCCGGACCCGGGATTCGCCGCCGAGGCGTACCGGGCCCCGGGCTCGGCGGTCGAGGAAATACTCGCCGAGGTGTACGCGGAGGTGCTGGGCCTTGAACGGGTCGGTGCCGACGACGACTTCTTCGCTGTCGGCGGGGACAGCATCCGGTCGATCCAGGTGGCGTCGCGGGCTCGCGCGCTGGGCGTCGAGATCACTCCCAGGAAGATCTTCGAATGCCGCACCGTGGCGGAACTGGCGGCCGTGGCGAGCGCGGGCGAAGCGGGTGCCGTACTCGCCGAACTCGACGGCGGTGGGGTCGGCTGGATGCCACTGCCACCGATGGCACGTCACATCGACGCACGATTCACTCGGTTCTCCATGGCGGCCATGGTGGAACTTCCGCCGGACATCGACGAAGCGCGTCTCGTGACGACGCTGAGCGCCGTGGTTGATCACCACGACATGCTGCGCTCACGGCTCCTGCCGGATGACGGCGGCCTTGTGGTGAGTCCGCCGGGGACGGTCGACGTCGCCGGACTGGTCCGGCGGGTCGAGTGGAACCGGGGGTGTGCGGCGGAGCTGGACGCGGCCGCGGGCCGGCTGGATCCGGAGGCCGGGGTGATGGCCCAGTTCGTGTGGTCCGCCCCTGGCGCCGGGGGAGCGGGCCGGTTGCTGATGGTCCTGCACCACCTCGTGGTCGACGGCGTGTCGTGGCGGATCCTGTTGCCGGACCTGGCGGCGGCATGGGCACAGGTGCGCGAGGGAAGGGCTCCCGCGCTGCCGCCGGTGGGGACATCGGCCCGGCGATGGGCGCACGCGCTGGCGGCCGAGGCGTCCACTACGGACAGGGCGGCGGAGCTGTCGTACTGGAAGAACGTGGTGGACGGCCCGGATCCGCTGCTCGGGTCCCGCAGGTTGGATCCCCAGCTGGATACCAGTTCCACCGTGGACAGGATGCGGGTCGACCTGCCCAGGGGGGCGACGGGGGCACTGCTGTCCACCCTCCCGGCGAAGTTCCGGTGCGGGGCACAGGACGGCCTGCTCGCCGGACTGGCACTGGCGTTGGCCCAGTGGCGACGGAATCGCGGCGTGGCCGAGCCGTCCTGCCTGATCGCCCTGGAAGGACACGGCCGGGAAGAAGCCGTCGTGCCCGGATCGGAGCTGTCGCGCACCGTCGGCTGGTTCACCAGCGTGTTCCCGGCCCGCCTCGATGTCGCCGGATTCGCGCTGGACGAGGCGTTCGCGGGCGGGCCCGCGGCAGGTGGCGTACTGAAAGCGGTCAAGGAGCAGCTTCTGTCCGTACCGGACAAGGGTCTCGGCTATGGGCTGCTGCGGTACCTGAACCACGAGACCGGCGCGGAGCTGGGCGAGCACCCCGCGCCGCAGATCGCGTTCAACTACCTGGGCCGGTTCTCCCCGGCCGACATGCCCGCGGACCTGAGCGGACTGGGCTGGACGCCGGTGGCTGACGCCGACGGCCTGGACATCGCACTCGATGCCGACATGCCCGCGTTGGCTGAGATACAGGTCAACGTGGTGGTCGTCGACGGCGAGGACGGTCCGCGGCCGGAAGCCACGCTTGATTTCGCCACGGGTGTGCTGTCCCGTGCCGACGTGGAGGACCTGGCCCATCTCTGGTGTGACGCCCTGACGGGCCTTGCCCGGCATGTGACGCGGCCGAGTGCGGGCGGGCTGACGCCGTCGGACCTCCCCCTGGTGGCCGTGACCCAGCAGGACATCGAGACGTGGGAGAGGCGTTACGAGGGCCTGGCCGACGTGTGGCCGCTCACGACTGTGCAATCCTCGCTGCTGCGGCACACCATGCGGCCGGACCAGGCATACGACCCCTACCACGTTCAGCTGGCCTTCCAGATCACCGGGCAGGTGGACGCGGCCAGGATGCGGGCCGCGGGCCAGGCGGTACTCGACCGCTACGCCAACTTGCGTGTGGCGTTCGCCAGTGGCGCCACCGGAGAACCCGTGCAGGTCGTGACCGACGGCGTCGAGCTGCCGTGGCGCGAAATCGACCTGGGTGCCCTCGGTGAGGAGGAGCGCGCCCGCGAGCTCCAGGAGGTCCGGCTCGAGGATCAGGCGGCCCACTTCGACCCGGCGATGCCGCCCTTGGTGCGGATGATGCTGGTGCGGTTGGGCGAGGATCGCTCGGAGTTGGTGGTGACGGCCAGTCACCTGGTCTTCGACGGATGGTCCGTTCCGTTGCTGGTGCAGGACCTCCTGCGGCTTTACGCTTCGCGCGGAGACACGTCCGTGCTGCCGAAGGTGCGCCCGTACAAGGACTTCCTGGTATGGCTGGCGGACCAGGACCGCGAGGCGTCGGCACGGGCGTGGGCGGACGAGCTCGACGTACGCGGGCCGACCCTGCTCGCCGGGCTGTCCGAAAGGGACCCTGTAGGCATGGGAACGGTCGAGGTCCCCGTGAGTGTGGACACCGCGGGTGCGCTGTCCAGGCGTGCCGCGGAGCTGGGCGTGACACTGAACACGGTCGTGCAGGGCGCGTGGGCCTCGGTGCTGGCGGATCTGACCGGACGTGACGACGTGGTGTTCGGCGCGACGGTGTCCGGCCGGCCACCCGCGATCACCGGGGTGGACTCGATGGTGGGGTTGTTCATCAACACCGTGCCGGTCCGCGTGCGCTGCTCCCCGGAAAGGACCTTCGCCGAGCTGCTGACCGAGCTCCAGGACCGGCAAGGCCGGTTGCTCGACCATCACCAGTTCGGGCGAACCGACTGCCACCAGGCCGACACCCAGGTCGTGTTCCAGTCGTACCCGATGAACCGCGAGGGCATCAGCGAGGCGAACACCGCCGCCGGGATCGCGATCACCGGGATCAGCGCGGTCAGCGGCACCCACTACCCGTTGGCCGTCACCGCGACAGCCGATCCGCACCTGCGGGTGTCCCTGCAATATCACAGCCACCTGTTCGACCGTGACGCCGTGGCCGGGATAGCCGAACGATTGGCTGACACGTTCACGCGGTTCGGAGGGCGGTGACATTCACACGGCTCGGAGGGCGGTGACATGGCCACGATCGCCATCCGGGCAGCAGTCTGCTGTCACCCGGACAGCAAGGTGCCCGTGGCCGAGTCGCCAGACCACCAACAGTCCGGAGTTGCCATGCCTCTGCAGATGAAACTCAGCGCGATAACACTCGACTGCCCCGACCCGCTGGCGCTGGCGGCGTTCTATCAGCAGGCCACTGGCTTCGAACCGCATCCGAAATCTGACGCCGACTTCGCCGGCCTCAACCGTGAGGACGGACTCGTCATCGGCTTTCAGCGGGTCGACGACTACCGGGCTCCCAGCTGGCCTGACCAGACTGTTCCCCAGCAGCTCCACCTCTGCTTCGCGGTCGACGACCTGGACGAGGCCGAGGCCCGGCTGCTCGAGCTGGGAGCCGGCAAACCGGATCACCAGCCGCATGAAGATAGGTGGCGGGTCCTCACCGACCCGGCTGGGCACCCCTTCTGCCTCGTGGACAGGGGCTGAACCCAGCCCGGCCTGACCGGCGAGCCTCAGCCCATGTCCCGTCAGGAAGATCCGGAACTGTCGGACGGGCGGCACGGGCCAATACTCTGAGTCCGTCCGCACTATCTGGGAGAGTCATGACAAGTAGGTTTACCGAGTTGGCCGTTGACTGCCACGATCCGGAGCGGCTCGCGGCCTTCTGGTGCGAGGTCCTGGACTTCAAGGTGATCGACCGGAGCGAGGGCAAGGTCGAGATCGGCTCCTGGGTGCCGACCGTTGAGGATGTTCGGGCCCGCCAGATGTCGCCCACCCTGCTGTTCGTCCAAGTGCCCGAGGGCAAGACCGTGAAGAACCGGCTTCACCTCGACGTCAGCCCGATCGACGGCAGCACCGAGGACGAGGTGACCAGATTGCTCGGCCTCGGCGCCACCAAGACGGATGTGGGCCAAGGCCCAAACCGAAACTGGGTGGTCATGGCAGACCCCGAGGGCAACGAGTTCTGCGTCCTGCGCACCCTGGCACCGCAGAACTAGGCCGCGAGCGGGCACCCGGATCTGCCGACGTGACTATGTGAGGTGAGCGAGGAGCGCGTCGAGTGCCTTGGTCAGGGCCTCGGAGTTGGCCGTGTCGAACCACGTGGTGCGGATGCGCTCGTTGCTTCCGTTCGGTGTCTCGTGATCACCCGCGAGCTGCGGCAGCGAGCGCGTGTCGTCGCTCAGCGAGCGGCCGACGCCCTGGAAGAGGCTGCGGACATAGCGGTCCGCCTCCTCGGTGGGAATGCCCTGTCGGGAGGCCCAGGCGGTGAGCGTGGCCAGGTACCAGTAATGGGTGGTCAGCGTGCCCGTCAGTGCGGAGAAGACGCTGAAGGCCGCTTCGTCCGCGACGGGCAGCGCCCCGCCGAGGCGGTCGAAGAGGCCGTCCACGATCGGGTGGGAGGGGTATGTCACGGTGACGGACCGGCGTTCGCGCACGGCCGGCAGCGGGATGGCACGCACCACGGGGGCGGCGGTGCCGAGCGTTTGACGCAGCTCGCTGATGCCGACTCCGGCCATGACGCTGAGCACGATCCTGTCGCCGCCGACCCGGAGCCCGGCGAGGGCCTCGGCGCGGTCCAGGGGGCGGACGGCGAGGATCACTATCTCGGAGCGGTTCGCCACGTCCTGGTTGTCGGTGCACACCTGGACGTTCGGATACCGCTGGGACAGCTCGGCGGCTGTACGGGCGCCACGAGGCGAGAGGTAGATCTCCGGCGGCTCCTCGACGCCGTCGCACAGGCCGTCCACGATGGCCCGGCCGATCTCGCCCACGCCGATGATTCCGATGCGTTCCACTGTTTCTCCCTTGTCGTCTTGGTAGCGGTGGTCCAGCGCCTCTCGGACGCGTTCGTCGGGGTCCGCGACCGCTTATCGGGTCCCGTCTCGGGCGGCCCGGTCCTGGATCCCGCCGAGCACGGTGTCGAGGATCCGGTCGAACTCCGCCATGGACCCGAAGCCGGCCTGTAGGGGAGCGAGGTCGGCCATTGTCGGGTACGCGTCGGCGTCGAGTGCGGGCATGTCTCCGGTCCCGTCGGCTTCGCCGCTGAGGACCGCCAGCAGGTATCCGTTGAGAAAGCTGAACAGCGTCATGGGCGTGTCCGCGACCACGTGGTCGGGCAGGCCCGCCTCACGCATCGAGGTGACCAGTCTTTCGAGGGCGGTGAGAGCCACTGACGAGGTCCGGGCGCGTGTGGCCAGCAGCGGGAACACCCGGGGGTGCCGGGAGGCCATCTCCCGGTAGCCGTGCGCCGTTCGGCGGGCGATCTCCTCCCAGTCGCCCGATGCGACGTCCGCGGGGACGGTCACCTCGGCGAGCACGGCCTCGGACACCGCGTCCAGCAGTGCCGCCTTGCCCTTGATGTGGTGGTAGATCGACATCGGGTCGACCCCGAGCTCCTCCGCAAGGCGCCGTACCCCGAAGCGCTCCAGGCCGTCGCGGTCCACGAGGGCGACGGCGGCGGCGGCGATGCGCTCGCGGCTGAGCCCCGCTGCGGTGCCCTGTGCTCGTCTGGCCACGTCCGCTCCCTGCCGCCCTTGTCAAACCTACGCTGTAGATCATACCGCGCGAGAGGAACCCAACGTCGTAGGGTTCGGGAAGGGGCCGGCCGTGACCACAATCGCCAACCGCCCACTGTCAGCACGCGGGGAGCGCCCCACCGCGATGTATGTCGGGCTGGCGCTGACGGTCCTGGCCACGCGCGCGCCGCTGCTTGACATCGCCACCGCCCACCGCCCACCGCGATGGCGCTGGTGAACCTCGGCCTGCGCGGCGAGAAGTACGACGTCGTCGTGCCGTACGCATACGGGGTGACGACGCTTTTCCGCGCATCGCCGGACTCGCCGTCGTGGTGTCGGTCTGGCGCCACCGACCGGCCCCGCGCGCATGAGCGCCAGCCCGCGGCAGGCCGCCAGGCCGGGGAAGGCCCGCGACTGCCCGCGGTCGTCGTCTCGGTCGAGCGCCGCCTCCTCGCCCCGGACACCCCGCTGCCGGCTGCCGCCGACGACGGCTGGGACGTGCTCCGGCACGTGGTGGAGTACGCCGCGCAGTGGGGCATCGACCCGGCGCGGACGGCCGTCTTCGGCGAGAGCTGCGGCGCGTTGATCAGCGCCCTGGCCGCCATCCGGGCCAGAGAGGCCGACCCGCGCCTTCAGGCGCAGGTGCTGGTCAACCCCGCCGTCGGTGTGACCGAGACGATGCTCGACCACGCCTCGGTCACCGAGCACGCCAACAGCCCGACCGCCACCGTGCCGCAGTTGCAGCTGTTCCACCGGCGCGCCGTGCCACCAGGAACCGATGCTCGCGCGCTGTCGCCGCTGCATGCCGACGACCTCAGCGGGCTGCCCCCAGCACTCGTCGTCGTATTGACCCACGACCCGGTGGCCGACAACGGCCGCCGCCATGCCGAACGACTGCGAGCGGCCGGCACGCCCGTGCGGCTCACCCATCAGGAGCGATGCGAGGGCGACGGTTGCCCAGTGGGACTAGGACTCGGCGGTCTTGTCGTAGCGAGTGGCGACCGACCACAGGATTACGTCTTTGGTGCAGGTCCACCCGGGCCTGCGGTCCGATTCGCCGAGCCCCGGCAACGGCTTAGCGTCACACCATGCGTATAGGACTACTTGGCACCGGCAACGTTGCCCGAGCACTGGCCCACGGTTGGAGCGCCGCAGGACACGACGTGCTCCTCGGTTCACGTCGGCCTGAGGAACGGACCGACCTCGGTCTCCCCGTGGCGAGCCTGAGTGAGACAGCCGCCCACGCAGAGGTACTGGTCAACGCCACCCCGGGGACCGTCTCCGTGGACCTGCTGCACTCCATCGGGGCGCCGGCGCTGGCCGGCACCCTGCTCATCGATGTCGGGGTCGGCCTCTCCGACGACTTCACCGAGCTCTCGCACCCCAACAGCAGCCTGGGTGAACAGATCCAGGAAGCCTTCCCCCTGACCCCCGTCGTCAAGACGCTGTGCACCATGGACTCCACCGTGATGATCGCCCCGGACGGTCTCGACGGCCCGAGCACCGTCTTCCTCTCCGGCGACGACGCCGAAGCCAAACGGACCACCGGCCGCCTGCTCACCGACCTCGGCTGGCCCCCGTCGTCCCAGCTGGACATCGGCGGCATCACCACCGCACGCGGACAGGAGCACTTCGCCCTGCTCTTCATCGGCATCGCGGGCGGTCTGGATGCCCACACGTTCAACATCAACGTGGTCACCCGCCCCTCTGCGTAGGGCCTACCGTCCATGCGACCTTGATTGATGGATCAAGGTTGGGCGATACGCCTCCATGAACTTCCCGACGCCGTACGGGACTTCGTGCGGCCATTGAGGTGCGGCCCCTGCTCGCCGAGCGGGGCCGCACCGTCGGCCCCGGCGTGTGACTGCGGACCTGGCTGATGTTGTCGACCATCTCGGCGCTCCGAGAGCGCGCAGGTCGGTGTCGGGCTCGTCCGGGTACCCGCCGCTGGCCGCGGCCTCCAGTACCGTCGTGCCGCGGCGACTGCCTGCATGTCCTGGCCGTGACATGCCATCGGTAACATCGGGGCACCGCGCACGACCTAGGGGAACCGATGGCGCACCGCGCACGCGCTGAATTCCGTGCACGCGGCCTCGGTCATCCATCGCGACCTCAAGCCCAGCAACATCCTGCTCAGCTCGCAGGGACCCTGGGTCATCGACTTCGGTATCGCCCGCGCCACCGACACCACCCAGCTCACCCAGACCGGCGGCTTCATCGGTACCCCGCAGTACATGTCGCCGGAACACGCCCTGGGGCGCCCACTCACCCCGGCCACCGACATCTTCGCCCTCGGCCTGATCGCCGCTGTGGTGGCGACCGGCCGCCACCCCTACGGCGAGGGTGGCGGCATCTCCATCGCCGCCACCATCGCCAACACCGACCAGCGCCCGCCGGACCTCACCGGCTACCCCGATCAGCTCCGCCCCCTCCTGGAAGCGTGCCTGGCCGCCGCCCCGGCTACCCGTCCTACGCCCGCCGCCCTCGCCGACTGGTGCCAGCAAGTCTCCGGTCGGTAGCTCCGCGACTTCGCCGACTGGCTCCCGGCACCGCTCGCCACCGAAGTCACCCGGCGCGAAGACGCCGCCCGGCAGTCACCGCCCCCGCCTGCCGCGCCCGCCCCCTCATCGGGTTTCGGCCCAGCCACCCAGATCCCCACACCACCGCCGAGGCCGGCGACGTACGTCCCGACCCAGGCCGCCGCACCGCATCACGCAGTGGCATACGCGCCTACACAAGCCGCTCCATCCGACGGCCATTCCGCATACGCGTCCACACAAGCCGCCTCGCCCGCGGACGCGCACGGGTCGACACCCCTCCGCAGTCCTGTCTCCAAGCCGGACGCGGCTGCGGGCCGCCGACGCTTGTGGTGGAAGCTGGCCGGAGGCATCGCGGTGCTGAGCCTTACAGTCACTGGTGTATGGCTGTGGTCCACTGATGGGAACGGCTCGAAGTCCGCGGCGCATGACTCAGGCGGTTCGGGCACTGGTTCCAGTACGACGTCACCGTCGCCCAGCCAGAGCGCGACGTCGACCGGCACTCCGGCACCGGACAGCTACAGTCTGGCCTTCCAGAACAAGCCGTTCGATCTGAGCTTCTTCAAGGACCCCCTCAAGACGGCGTATTACAACCTGGACGAGGCACCGCGCCGGGCGGATCAGTGGAACGATTCCTCCTACGTGGCCACTGAAGAAGTCGAACTGGCGGTGGACTACTGGCGGTTGACCCGGAAGACGTCGTTCGGTAAAAGCACCGGCACGACTCCACAGGAATGCGCGGCCGCAGCCAAGAAGAACGCGCTTCCCGAACTGATGGGCCCAGAGGATCTGAAGGTGCCGATCTACGCTGCTGAGCTCACTCTCTGGCGCCCAGAGTGACGATGGCCACATCCTCGGTGCGGCCCAGAGCGGCAGGAAGCCCTGCGCCGCTGCAACCGCCCCGCCCTGGCCGTTGCCACCGACGTTGTGCTGTAGGTCACGCCGCGAAGGTGCTTCGAGCCCCATCGTTCTGATCGCCGGGCGAAGGTGGTGCGGCTAGAGGTCCTCGCCCGGGGCGAGGGGGACCGCGAGGAACTGGTCGCGATGCAGTGGCCGGTCGACGGCGCGCCGCCGCTGCCCGTCGGGTCCGGACAACTGGGCGTCGTGGCCGACGGCGAACATGCCGACGGCTCAGTCGACGTGACCGTTGTCACAGGCTTCGTCGTCGAGGGGTGAGCTGATCGCTGATCCAGCGAAGCCACCCGCACCGCTCCGATAACATGATCGGGCTCACGACGAGCGCCCTCATCGTCCGTCCTTCACCGGAAAACCATGCCATCCGGCACGAAGAGTGACCTATTTAACCAACACCTAACAAATCGGCCAAACAATTGATACCTATAGCAACGCGGGTGCTTTCGCGAATAAACAACAGAATGACGTTCGCCGCGTGGCGTCAACCACGGGTGATGCTGTGGGCCGCGGCGGGTGTGGTGACCCTCGGATTCCTCGTCGCGCTGGAGATCGCCGCACGACGATACGGCGTACCGGGGCCGATCACCAACCAGGCGAAAGAGGTGATATTCGCCCCCAAGTCGGGGCCGCTGTTGTACGCCAGCATGGCGTTGGTGATGGTGGTGCTCACCTGGCGGGAACGGTTCATCGCGGCTGGTGTCGCGATCGGCATCGACGTCGTCTTCGTGCTGGTGCGGTGGGCGGTCGACGCCGAGGTGGGCGAGGGCCACACCTTCGGCAACGGCGCGTTGTGGGTGATTTTGGGCTATGGGGTCATCGCTGTCACGCGCCGCACCGGCCGGGAACGTGTCCTGCTGCTGAAGGGTGTCGGGCTGGGCCTGGTGCTGGTGGCCGGCCGCAAGACCGGCGATACCTGGCTACTCATCACGTCGAAGACCCGCCCGCAGGTGCTCGACCAGTACGTGGCAACCGCCGATCACGCGCTGGGCAACCCGTCGTGGCTGGCAGGCCGGATTGTCAAAGCCACCGGCCCGATCGGCACCCATACTCTCGACTTCGTCTACGGTCAACTCGCGGTGGCCGCGGTCGTCGTCGCGCTGTACCAGCTGCGTAACGTGGCGGTCGAGCGCCGCTTCCCGGGTCATTATCTGGTGCGCACCTTTTTGGTGATCGGCCTCCTCGGGCCGGGCATCTATATGATCTTCCCGGTGGTCGGACCGATCTTCGCCTACGACACCGGCGCCTTCGGCACCGGCGGCGAGCAATGGATGTTGGCCAACCTGTGGCCGGACACGCCGCCTCCGATCGCTACCCCGCACCAGATGCCATTCGACGAGATCACCCCTCGCAACTGCATGCCCAGCCTGCACACGGCGTGGGCTGTCGCGATCTTCATTCATACCCGCAAGGCCCCAAGGATTCTGCGATTCGCAGGCACGTTCTGGTTGATTGCCACGCTCGCCGCAACGCTGGGCTTCGGCTACCACTACGGCGCGGATCTGGTTGCCGGCGTGGTGTTCACGCTCACGATCGAGGCAGCGCTGCGCGCGCTCGACCGTGGCTGGGATCGGGCAGGAATCCAGCTGGTCGCTTACGGCACAGCGGTCTTCGCTGCGCTCTTGGTGTCGTATCGCTATCTGTCGATGGAGATGGCCGAGCATCCGTGGGTGTTCGGACCACTTCTCATTCTGGCGATGATCTCAGTGGTTTACGGCTACGTACGGACCACCAAACTGTGGGAACCGAAGGCCGCACCAATGCGGCAACCGGAACGGCAACCCGAACTGGTTTGAGTCATGTTGGCCGCTGCGTCTTGGCGGCTGCGTCGACGCCACGAAGCCCGGCTTCCCGAATGGGGAGGCCGGGCTTCGTGTTGCTCCGATGCCGGAACTCAGGGGTGCACGCCCCGGTGTCAGAACGCGGGGCCGGCGAGCCGGAGACGATCAGCGGCACGCTTCCCGGTGCGAGCCGACCAGGGCGCTGATCGGCTTGTGCGCCGGTCCGCGTGCGCGACGATTTCAGCTGCGGGCGCGAGGGCGGCGTCTTTCCTCGGCATCGCTGCTCGCTGCGCTGGTCAGGATCGCGCTTGCGACAACGTCGAAGAGGTGATCGGCGCGTGGCGCGGACGAGGGCTTGTGCGGAGCAGAGCTTCGAGCAGCGCCTCGCGCGTCGGGAAGTGACGGAGCAGCGTGGCGAGCCCCACGCCGGCCCTGTGTGCGATGTCGCGCATCGATGCCTCGACGCCTTGCTCGATGATGACGGCGCCCGCAACGACGAATAGGTGGTCACGGTTCTTCCTGGCGTCGGCCCGCATCTGTCCCTCTTGACTATCCGGCGTATCCCGCGGCGCGGGCAGGAGAAAATGATGCCGACCCATACGATGAGGGCGATCCGGGTGCATGAGCACGGCGGCCCTGAGGTTCTGCGTTACGACGAGGTGCCGATTCCCGAGCCGGGGCCGGGTGAGGTGCTCGTTCGCGTGCACGCGGTCGGCGTCAATCCTCCGGACTGGTACCTGCGCGACGGGCTGACCAACCTGCCTCCGGAGACGAGGCCGAAGTTCAGCTTGCCCGTGATTCCGGGGACGGACGTGTCGGGCGTCGTCTAGGCCGTCGCCGCGGGTGTGGACGGCCTCTCCGTCGGTGACGAAGTTTTCGGTCTCCTTCGCTTTCCCAGCTTCGATGGCAGCGCATATGCCGAGTACGTGGCCGCGCCTGCGTCGGATCTCGCACGCAAGCCGGCCGGCATCCATCACGTGCACGCTGCCGGGGCGCCCATGGCCGGGCTGGCGGCGTGGCAGTTCCTGATCGAGCTCGGACACGATCACCCGTCGCCCTTCCAAGCGGCGCAGCATCGCCCGATGGCACTCGACGCCGACACGACGGTGCTCATCAACGGCGCCGCGGGCGGCGTGGGGCACTTCGCAGTGCAGCTGGCGAAATGGAAGGGCGCACGTGTCATCGCGGTGGCATCGGGCGGCCATGAATCGTTCCTGAGCGAGCTCGGCGCCGACCAGTTCATCGACTACACCAAGAGCCTTGCCGAGGAACTCGTGCACGATGTCGACCTCGTTCTCGACACCGTCGGTGGTCGCGAGAGCAGTCGCTTTCTGCGCATGCTCAAGCGCGGCGGCGCCCTGTATCCAGTGTTCTTCGGCGACTACGACGACGAGGAGACCGCGAAGCCGGCCGTCACGGTCTCGGGCACCCAGGTCCGCTCGAACGGCGCGCAGCTTGCTGAACTGGGACACCTGCTCGACGCGAGCACGGTCCGCATCGCGATAGACAGCACGTTTCCGCTCGCGGATGCCCGAGCGGCGCACGAACGCGCCACCCGAGGGCACATCCAAGACAAGATCGTGCTCACGGTCGCTTAGGGACGAGCCGTTTCACAGACGCGCCTCTTGGGCCCCGGCGAGTGGCTCGGCCTGGAGCAGGTCCGCGACGTGCAGTTCAACGCAGCGCACATCATGTCCCGGTCCAACTGGACGGTGACCGGCTTCCCGCCCCACAGCGCGGCGACCTTACTCAGCGAGGGGTTGAACCCCACCTGTTGGAACGCGGCCAGCACCTCGGTCGGCCGCCACAGGTCCCGCTGCGCTGCCACCATCCGCAGATTCCACTTCACCGAAGGTTCCCCTTGTCCATCCGCAGTCGTTGAGCCGCCCGAGAGCTGGCAGCCAGGTTCGCGTGCTCCGGATCGGCGTGCGCCGTCCCGAAGAGGCCGTGTGCGGGTGCTCCCGTGTGGCGAATGAGCAGGCGTGTCGCTGCGGATCACTTTCGCGACGCAGGCAGCCGAAGGTGTTGCATTCCGAGACCGCCGATGTGACGTGTGTCGCTCTCCGGGTGATTCGGGTCGGGCATGCGCGATCATGATCGGCATGGACGCTCGTTTCCTTGGCATCGCTGAGCTGGTCGAAGCCCCGTCCGTGGCGGTCGTGGTCGACGTCATGCGCGCCTTCACCGTGGCTGCCTGGGCCTTTGCCCAGGGGGCGGAAAAGATCGTTCTTGCTGAGTCGCTGGACGAAGCTCTGGCGCTCAAGGCCCGCCACCCGGATTGGCTGGCGCTCAAAGACGGTCCGCCCGCGCCCGGGTTCGACACCGTCAACTCCCCGGGCCTGCTGCGGTCTATTGACCTTGGCGGACGGACCGTTGTGCAGAAGACCACGGCAGGGACGGTCGGCGCCCTTGCGGTCAAGGAGGCGTCGCTGGTGCTGTGCGCCAGCTTCGTGGTGGCGGAGGCAACGGCTCAGCTCTTGCGGACACGCAGAAGTGACAGCGTCATGTTCGTGGTCACTGGCGAGGATGGACAGGCCGAGGAAGATCTGGCGTGTGCTCAATACATCGCTCGGAGGGCCACCGAGGCTGGGACGGATGCTGCTGAGTTCCTCCGCCGTGCTGCCGAGTCGCGCGCCGCTGCCGAGCTTGCGGAGGGTGTGCGTCAGGGAGTGCATCCTGATGACGTTGCACTCTGTCTTGAGCTCGACCGGTTTGCCTTTGCCATGGTGGCGGCGTTGGAAGACTCGCTGATGGTCCTTCGTTCGTGTGCCGTGCCTTCGCTGGCCGACGACGCCTTGATCCGATCCCTTGGCGCTGGGTGACGGTTGGACAGGGCGGACCCGTGGGCCCGGTGGTCGTAGGAGTGGTGGGTCAGTGGCCGAGTCGCCGCAGGCAGTCCTCGAACGTGGCGTGCGTCGTGTCCGCGGGGTGGGCGAGACGGTTGCACCAGGCGGTGCCGAGATGCGTCTCGTGCTGCTGGTGCCCATGGCGCCAGCGCAGCCAGATCTGGTCACGGGACGAGAGGATGAGCCAGTCCCGGAACGTGCCGCACTCGGCACAGGCGACGACCTCGCCGCCGAGGACGATCGGCTGCGTCCAGGGCACCATCCGGCCATCGAGCTGGTCGTGGCTCGGCACGCGCAGCCCCGGCGTCAGGAAGTCGCCCACCACGGGGTCCGGCTCGGCGGGCTGCCGCGCGGCCCGGACCGGCCCGTCTCCACTGGCCTGCTGTCCCGCCTCAGGTCATCCCCTGCTGTCCCAGGTGGTCCTGTCTGATTCACCGTTCGTCCCGCGACGGGTTGCCGCTCGCCGCGTACGGCACGGTCTGGTGTCTGGGCGGCGTGAGTCGTAGGACAAGTTCGGGACGTCAGTTGAGGGCATCGGAGATGGTGGTGAGCCAGCGGTCTACGGGGCCGAGGGTGATCAGGCCGCTGCCCGCGCCCGCGAGTTCGCCCGCAGCCGGCAGCAGCCGGGCGTGAAGCTGCTCCAGCACGGGCCGGTCACCGAGCTCCAGTGCGACCGCGGCCTGCAGACAGCACAGTGCCTCGTACAGCAGGTCCGCGGGCGGCTCCGGCAAGGCGCGCAGCCGGGCATGGGCCTCGGCGTCGCGGCCGGTGCGCAGCAGGATGAAGGGTTCGGCCCAGGGCAGGTACGGGCCCCAGTCCGCGTCCGGGGCGACGTGTTGGGCTGCCTCCCGCGCGGACGGGCTTCCGCCGGCCAGGCCCATGCACAGCTCCGCGAGGGGCGGCAGGCCCTGCTCGACGCCGGGCATGCCGGCGCCGTCCAGCCGCGCGGCGGCGGCCCGGCATGCGGCCTGCGCCTGGGGGATCCGCCCGGCGGCAGCCAGTCGCAGCGCGCGGTACCACTGGGTGAAGACGCCCACCAGTGGCCGTTCGTGGCGTTCCGCCAGCTGGTCGGCGGCGGCCGCGTGTTCGTCCGCCGCAGGGAAGTCGCCGAGCGCGCTGCGCGCCTGTACGTGGATGAGGTGGCCGAGCACTTCGAAGGTGCCCAGGGCATGCCGGGTGGACAGCGCGACCAGTTCCTCGCCGATCGCGTCCCGCCGCCGCGCGAGACCGGCTCGGGTGCAGGACTGCATGAACAGCCCGTTGAGGGCGAACGCCAGCAGCGTGGGATCGTCCAGGCTTCGGGCGATCTGTTCGGCCTCGTGTGCGGCCTGCGGGCCGCGCGGGGATCGGGTGCCGCGCATCTCCAGTGCGATGGTGGCCAGCAGACGGCAGCGCGCCGCCTCGTGGGAGGCGCCGCCCGGCAGGGCGGCCAGGGTCCGCTCGGCGGCCGCGACGATCCGCCGCGCCTGCTCCGGGTCGTCGCTACGGGTCCAGATCGCGGGGACGTCGTAGGCACCGATGACCCGGGCGGTCAGTTCCGGGTCGCCGAACTCCTCGGCCGCGGCGACAGCCGCCAGGCGGTGCTCCTGGGCCGATCGAAGACCGTCGCCCCCGGTCAGCGCGAGGTCGCGGATCAGGCCGATCGTCGACTCCAGCCGGGCCCGGGAGCCTGCCGCGACGGTGCGGTCGTAGGCCGCGGCCGCCCGCGTCCACAGCCGGGCCGCCGCCGTCGACGGTTCGACGGGAAGGTCGAGGCGTGGATCCTGAGTGAGGATGTCCGTCTCCATGCGACGCATCCGCGGGCCCGGATCCACGCCCAGCTCGTCGGCCAGCATGGCCCGGGCCCGGCGCAGGACGGCGAGCGCGTCCGCCTGGCGGCCGGCGCGGTACAGCGCCAGGGCCAGCAGCCGCCAGGCATCCTCGCGCCAGGGATGCTCGGCCAGGTGGGCATCCAGGTCCGGAACCGTCTCGGCGGCCAGCCCCAGGGCCAGCCGAGCGCCTGCCAGGTGTTCCACTGCCTGGAGCCGCAGCTCGGCCAGGCGGGAACGCTCACCACGGGCCCAGTCCTCCTGGGCGAACTCGGAGTAGGCCGGGCCCCGCCACAACTCCAGCGCCCCCTCCAACTGCTTCAGGGCCTGCGCGGGGGGCAGCTTCGAGGCGGACCCGACGGCCGCCTCGAACCGCCAGGCATCCACGGCGTCCGGCGCCGCCCGCAGCGCATAGCCAGGGCCTTCCGTGATCAGCAGGCGGGCCGGGGTCCGGGCCGGGCGGTCCGGCTCCAGGACGCGGCGCAGCGCGGCGACGAAGGTCTGCACGGCACCCACCGCGCCTGGCCCGGGCTCGTCCCACAGATCCTCCACCAGGCGGGCGACCGGGACCACGCGCCGGCGGGCCATGATCAGCCGGGCGAGCACCGCCCGGTGCCGCGGTCCCTTCAGCCCCAGAACGCCACCGGCGTCGTCCCAGGCCGTCACCGGCCCGAGCACACCGAAAGTGATCCGCTCCATCATCACCGCCTTCCCCTTGCCTCGCCCGCCACGGTACGCGCTGATCCGATGCTGATTCGCGCGCGGCAGGCTCGGTGGTGTCCGCCGGCCGGCAGGCCTTTCCGCATCTGACGAAAGCAGCACACCGTGGCACCGACCATCCCCGGCTTCGACTACCAGCGCATCCACGTCGCCGACGGCGTCGCCCTCAACGTCGCAGTGGGTGGCTCGGGCCGCCCGCTCGTCCTCCTGCACGGCTTCCCGCAGACGCACCTGATGTGGCGGCGCGTGGCCGCCGACCTCGCGGCGGACCACACCGTCATCTGCCCCGACCTGCGCGGCTACGGCGCCAGCGACAAGCCCGCCGACACCGACGGGGCCGCGTACTCCAAGCGCACCATGGCCGCCGACATCGTCACCCTGGCCCGTGCCCTCGGCCATGAGCGGTTCGCCCTGGCCGGCCACGACCGCGGGGCCCTGGTCGCGTTCCGTGCCGGACTCGACCATCCCGCCACCATTACCCACCTGGCCTGCCTGGACGTACTCCCGACCCTGGACATGTGGCAGGTGATGCGCGGCACCAGCGCCGCCATCGGGTTCCACCTCTACCTGATGGCTCAGCCTCCGGGCCTGCCCGAGCAGTTGATCAGTGCTGCCCCAGACGCCTTCTTCGGCCACTTCCTCGACATCTGGTCCCAGAACCCCGACGCCATCACCCCCGACGTCCGCGCCGCTTATCTGGATGCCTGCCGCGACGCCGTGCCCTCGATCGTGGCCGACTACCGCGCCTCCGCCGCCATCGACGTCGACCACGACCAGGCCGACCGCGACGCGGGCAACCGGCTGCGGATGCCAGTCACCGTCCTGCAGCAGGACTGGGGCGCCTTCCTCGGCTTCGACGCCCGAGCGCTCTGGTCCGCCTGGGCACCGGAGCTGGCACACACGACCGTCGGCGGCGGCCACTTCATGGCCGAAGAAGCCCCCGAGCAAATTACTGTGGAGCTCCGCAAACTCCTGGCCCGCTGAGCAGGCGTCGGCACCGGCACCGGCACCGGCACCGGGGCGCCGGAGCGGCCGCCTGCGTCTGCTCGTCGGCGCCGCGCGGTGCGATCGTCCCGCTCCTCAGTGACAACGAAGAGCGGAACGATCGCTTCCGAAGTCCAGCCAGCGAAGCGCGTATTCGCAGGCACCGGCGCCCTCACCAGGGGTACTCCGGCGTCCAGTGTCACGGTGCATGCGATCGCTGCCGTGCTGTGAATTTCGGGGTTTGAGCTGGCAGATGGTCAGCTTCGGCTACCGCACCTCGTAGAACAGGGTGTAGTGAGCCTCGTCCAGGGTGAAGGCCTGATGCCTTGTGCCCTGACCCTTCTCCGACTCGCGGATGACGATCCTCCCGAGGAAGTCATCGTCGTCCGGAAAGTCCTCCTCCTGCAGGTCAACCACTGCCTCTCCGTCGATGCGGCGGTCGACGTTGAGGTTTGTGCCGTCACCGGCGTTCATGGTGGCGAAGAGCACTACTTCGCCGTTGTAGTTCATGCGGATCTCGTCGTCGCCGCTGTCTTCTGTTTCCTCGCAGCTGAGGCGGACGAGTCTGACGGTGGCCGTCATGGATCTCTCCTCCCTTTTCCCTTTGGCCCACATTCAAAGGTTCAAATGAAGCGGCGGCGTGACTCAATGCTGGAAGACCAGAGGCACGCCATAGCCCGCTGAGCGGGGACATGCCTCAGATGCCTGACGCCGTTGTGAACCCGATAGGAGCCGCTTCCAGCGTCTCGCCGGCTTCCACCCGTCGCAACATGTGGTCAAGAGGGATCAGGCACCCCTGTGAGACGAGGCGGTGGCGCGGGCACGATGCCGGTGCGGCCCAGGCGAACGACCCGGATTCCGGTGTCAGCGGAACGCGGCGGCGTTCTCCGAGGCCCACTGCTGGAATGATCGGGCAGGGGAGCCGGTGACCTGCGATACCGTGTCGCGCACCCTGAGCAGCTCGTCGTTGACATCCCCACCCATCAGGTCGAGCACCGCGTCTGCGGTCTGCTCTCCCATGAAGGAAGCCATCTGCCGGTGGGCCTCATCCCGACTGACCCCTTCGACGGACACCGCTTCCCCCAGGGCTGCCCCGATGGCTTCGATCTGCTGCCGGGGCGTGACTCGTACCGGCCCGGTGAGGGCATACGTCCGCTCTCGGTGACCCGGCTCGGTCAGCGCCACCCGGGCCACCGCCGCAATGTCGGCGGGGTGGATGGCGGGAAGTCCGACGTCCGCATACGGCACTCGGACCGATCGGTGCTCGCGAATCGACGCCGCCCACCACAGGGAGTTCGAGGCGAACTGTGTCGGCCGCAGGATTGTCCACGACATGCCGCTGTCCTTGAGCAGCCGCTCGACCGCCAGTTTCTCAACTGCGGCAGGCAGGTGCGGATGGGTCCGGACGGTGATGGATGACACGAGAACCACATGCTCCACACCTGCACGCCGGGCGGCCGCGATGACGTCCGCGTCCGCGCCCATGCCCGACACGAGGAACAGCGAACGCACCCCGTCCAGCGCCGGCTTCAATGACGCCGCCCGGGCCAGGTCGCCCTCGACAGCTTCGACCCCATCGGGGAACGAGGCTCGGGCAGCGTCACGGGTCAGGCCTCGCACGGATGCGGTTCCGGTCTCGTGCAGCTGCCGCAGCAGAGCGCTCCCGATGTTCCCGGTGGCACCGGTCACAAGAATCATCGTTGTTTCTCCTGTCGTCAGCCGTTGATCACGTCTGCTGCACGCTAGAACATCAACTTGACTTCAGGTCAAGCTGAAGGCGGGTACGTCGGCGGCGTATCGGACAGCAGTGGGCTCAGCCCTGGGGGCCGGGTGGTTTCTGGTGGCTGCCGCAGGTGGCCAGGCTGCACCAGCGGCGGCGGCCGCTGCTGTTCAGGAAGAGCCAGCCGCAGTCCGGGCTGGGACAGGCGCGGATGGTGAAGCGTTGCGGGTCCGCCAGGACTTCGGCGGCGCTGCGGGCGGTGGCCAGGAGGGGGAGGCGCAGGCCGGCGGAGGGAGGCAGGCGCCAGTGGCCCAGGCCGTCGTCGGCGTGGGTGAAGACCGCCGATCTCGCGGCGTCCTGCGCGACGGCGGCGACGGCGTTGAACGCGCGGGCGTCGTGTGGATCGGTCAGGCAGGCGTACAGGTCGGTGCGGAAGTGCCGGGCCTCCTCCAGCGCGGCGGCTGCTTGGGCGGGGTGTCGGTGGGCCTGCTGGAGCAGCTGGGCGACCAGCGGCTCGTCCGCCAGGTCCAGGTGGCCGGCCCAGACCGCGAGGGTGGAGTATGCGCGTAGCCAGTCGGAGCCGGGCAGGCCCGGGCGTGCCAGCCCGCGTAGGTGTTGCAGAACTCCAGGGCGGGGTGGCCGCTGGTGGTCCACGGCAGCCATTCCTCCCCGACCCGTACCGCGTACAGCGGTGCCGGCGGCCGGTCCAGCCGGGGGTCGGCGCGCAGGATGTGGTCGTGGAGCTCCGTCAGCTCGCCACCCGGTTCGATGCCCAACTCGCCCACCAGCGCTTGGCGCGTGCGCCGGTACAGCTCAAGGGCGTCGGCCTTGCGGCCGGCGCGGTAGAGCGCGGTCATCTGGGCGACGACGAGCCGCTCGCGGACGGGAAGCCGACCCGCCAGCGGTGTCAGGTCCGTCAGCACACGTTCATGCAGGCCCATGGTGAGCTGGGCCTCGGCCCGCCGTTCCAGGGCGGACAGGCGCAGCTCGGCGAGCCGGCCGCGCAGCCGGTCGTCGATCAGGTCGGTGAGCAGCGGGCCGCGCCACAGCGCCAGCGCCTGGTCGTAGGCGCGTACCCGCTCCCCGGGGTCCGCGGTGGCTGCCGCCCGCCCGATGAGCTCGAGGTACTCCCGTACGTCGATGGTGTGCGGGCCGGGGTCGATCGTGTAACCGTCGTGGCGGGTCTCGATCAGCAGCCCGTACGGCTTGAGGCGGGCCCGCAGCCTGCCGACGTAGGTGTGCGCGGTGCCGCGGGCCGAGGCGGGCGCGGCGCCGTCCCACAGCAGGTCGATCAGGCGTGCGGTGGTCACGACGCTGCCGGCGTCCAGCAACAGGATGGCCAGCAGGCACCGCTCCTGGCGGCGGCTGCCCACCGTGACGCGCTCTTGCTCGTGACGGGCCTCGAACGGGCCGAGTAGCCGGAACTCCATGATCGCGCCACCCTGGCCGCGCGTGGTGAGAATGCGGTCAGCGGCCGGGGCGAAGGTGAAGTCCGCAACCCAAGACATCCCACCCCACCTCGTCTGGAGAAGCCATGCACCGAACACTGCTCGCCCTGCCGCTCCTGGTCGCCGTCCTCGTCGGCGCGTCACCGGCCTTGGCCACCTCCCCGCCCGCTGGAACGCGTTGGGAGCCCGCGCCGTCCGCACCGTGGACGGCCGCGGCCGGAACCCGGTGTGCCTTTCCCGTCCACGGCGAACCCGTCGTCGACGAGGTCCGACGGCGCGTGCTGGAGACCCATCCCGACGGCACGGCCAAGCGCGTCGCGTACAAGGGCGACCTGGTCGTCAGGGTGACCAACACACAGACTGGCGCCTCCTACGACGCGGACGCCGGCGGCAGCGCCGTCGTCGACTACCGCGCCGACGGTTCCCAGTTCTGGACCGTACGCGGCCCCGTGCTGATCGGCTTCGGCGAGGACGGCGGCACCCTGCCGCGCGGCCTCTACACCGTCGACGGCACGTACACGATGGACGTCAGCGCCACCGGGTACAAGACGCTGACCATGCTGCGCGGCTCCACCGACGCCCTCTGCGCGCACCTCGACTGAGCCCCACGGCCGCGCGGCCCGACGGCCCGGCGGGGCCGCGCCTGATGGTCTGATCGTGTGATCAACCCTGGGCGATCGGCGCGGCCGCCCCGGCGCACCGAGGGACGGATCGCAGAATCCAGGGTGTTCGTCCCCGATGTCCGCCCCTGTGCCCGCACGGCCGCCGTGCCCTGCGAGCGAGCCGCGTAGGAGTGTCTCGACGTGCCCCCTCTGTCCCGTCGCTTCGGTGTCCCCGCGTCGGTCGTGGTCGCGGCCGCGGTCGTCGCTTCCCCTGGCGGCGCCGGCGCCGCGGTGGCCGAGGAAGCCTGCTTCGACCGCACGAGGCAGCCCTACACCTCCGTGGTGGACAGCCACCTGCACTTCCGCCCCTTCGGCGGCGAGGCCATCTCCTTCGATGAGGTCAACGCATACCTGCGAAGGAGCGGTGTCCGTTACGCGAACGTCTTCGGCATCGGCCAGAAGCTGCCCGCCGACTCCGACTGCACGTACTACCTGGACTGCCCCGGCACGCCTGTGCTGCCGAGCGTCAAGAACGACATCGTCAACGGCGAGAGCTATGTGGGCACCCGCCCCCAGAATCCGCGTCTGACGCTGGCGATGACGTCCTTCGACCTCGCCCGCCCGGAGACTGTGCCGCAGCAGATCGCCCTGTACGACAAGGAGTTCCCGGGGCTCTTCCGCTGGGCCGGAGAGGTCAACCTCATCAAGGGCGCCATCCTCCCCAACGGGCATGAACCCGCGACGCTCGCGGACATCAAGGGCTGGGCGCCGTTCATGCGCGAGCTGGAACGGCGCGGTATCCCGATCACCATCCACTCGGATCTGGGCACCGACGCCGAGCCCACGAAGTACCTCCCCCTCATCCGCGAGGTGCTGAACCGGTACCCCAGGAACAAGATCGTGTGGGCGCACATGGGGCTCTCCAAGGAACTGTCCGCCATGGACCCCGCCGAGCACATCGCCATCGTCAAACAGCTCCTGGACCGGCATCCGAACCTGACGCTCGACCTCAGCTGGCGTGTCCTGGAGGACCGGTACTTCAGCAGACCGGGCGTCCGGCAGCAGTACGCCGCCCTTTTCGACGCGTACCCCACCCGCGCCATCCCCGGCACCGACTTCGTCGCGTCACGGGACAAGGGCTATGCCGTCTACAAGGAGGAACTCGAAGTCACCAGCCGCATCAACAAGGCACTGGGAGACGAGGCGTTCCGCGGCATCGCGCTCGGCCAGAACTACTTCCGTCTCCTCGGCCTCAAAACCGAAGCCCCCCAGGTGTGCAAGCGCCGCTAGGCATGGTCCTAGGCATGGTCCGACGGGTCGTGTGACTGGGCGAGCCGGGTTCCCTGTGCCGTACGCCGATACAGCACGTGGCGTCCGTCCCGGACGGAGGTGACGAGCCCCGAGCGTCGCAGAACGCCGAGGTGGTACGAGACGGTTGCGGGGCTGAGGAAGTGACGTGCGGCCAGTTCTGACGTGCTGGCAGGGCGGTCCAGGGCGGTGAGCAGGCCGGCCCGGGTCGAGCCGACGAGGCGTGCGAGTTCCCCGGACGCGGTGTGCGCGGCGGACGGCGGCAGTGGCATGGGATAGACGACGAGTGGCGGCCATGGGGTGTGGGACGCGAGCAGGTCGGTGGCCACCCCGGGAATCCGCGCGACCAGCGAGGGGACCATCACCACCTGCGGTACTTGCCAGCATCCTGCGAATCGGCTGTCAATACGGAGTGCGCCGCTGTCCCAGGCGATAGCGGGATGCATGGAATTGAACAGTTCACTGGCACCGTGCCGGGCGATGATGTTCGCGCACCGGTCCACTTCCGACTCAAGGAGTGACCTCGCCATCTCCCAGTGCGGTGCGAAGGCCAGCAGCCAATAGCGTTGCAGCTCGGTGGCCGCTTGCCTCGCGACGTGATGCCCACCGCGAGCCATCGCCCGCCGGAGGGTCTCCGACAGCTGTCTCCCCGGCAGGCCGACCTGGGGCAGGCCACGGCGGGTGAACTCCAGCTCGCCGATGACCCGTTCTGGCGCTGTTCCCGCTACCAGCTCCAGTTCCTCCTTGAGCGTCGGGGCAGGGCTGGTCGGATGGGGGCTGAGGAAGTCGGGCAGGTAGCCGGGCCCTTCAAGCGCCAGTGAGGACAACAGGGGCAGCCCTGCTCTGCGCAGTGATCGGCGAGCCCGGGCCAGCCAGGGACCGATGTCATCTCTAGGAGTGAGCCCCCAGGGCATGAGCGTGCCCACGACTTGCTGCAGAGGTGAGACCACGAACCGCGACCGTGCCAAGCCTTCCGCATCCACGGTGAGTTGCAGCATTTCCAGCCCTCGCTCCCACGGATTCGAGCGTCCTCGAATCGTCGCACGGAGTCTTGGCTTCCGGGCCGGGGCCGATCCACGCTGGTGGTCAACCGAGAGGCCGGGGAGCAGACGCCCGACTCGTCTGAACACGTTCGTGTCAATGGAGGATCCGATGGAATCGAAGGCAGCAAAGGCGCGCAGGGCCGGGCTGCGTGGAATATCGGCAGCGGCCTTGGCCGTGGCGCTAGTCGCCCCCGCCGGCTCGGCGGCGGCTACAGCACCGAAGGAGCCGGCTGGGGGAACTGAGCTCCAGGAAAAGCTCGACATTCTGAAGCGGGCGAATCCGGGAGCTAGGCAGCTCGACTCCCACACGATCAAGCTGCGCAATGGTGTCATCGCGCGGGTCACACTCGCCTCTGGCGCTTCGGCTGAGGACTGGCCCCCGTCCTGCGGACACGGGTACCTCTGCCTGTTCAGCGGCGTACTGGGCACCGGCAGCAGACTTGACCTCTTCCGGTGCGGATTCGTGAATATCGGCTGGGATTATGGATGGAGTGACAAACTGAGGTCGCTCGTCGACAGGCAGACAAGTGGTACGCGCTCCAGCTTCTTCAACTGGAACGGCGCCGCGTGGGAATGGCTAGGGGATGTGACTGCCCCGTATCAATATCAGAACGTTCCCACCCCGTTGTGGTACACCGACGGAATTAAAGTGTGCTGACAACGGCCAACACCATGAGGTGCCTCTGCCTGGCGGGCTCATGCATGGTGTGTGCGTGAGTGGCTCGCCACCATGCTTGGCGGGGGCGTCCGCACGGGATGTGGTGACGGAGAGCCGGTCGATACGCTCCGGGTGGACCTTCGTGCGGACGAGGCTGCCGTCGGGCAACTTCTCCACGGTCCAACCTGCGTTGCCGTCGTCGGCGGGGGTTACCGCCTGCGCGTCGCATGGCCATGCCCAGGAGCGCGAACGGGGGCGGCTGACAGGGAGGAACTGGAGGATCCGAGCTGCTCGCAGGCGCGCCAGGCCATCGGCCGGTCCCGAGGCGGACTGACCACCAAGGTCCATCTCGCCGACGACGGCCGGGGCCTGCCGCTATCGATCGTCCAGCAGGTCGATCCGTCACCTGCTGCGGCGCCGGGGCATCGCCGCAACGAGCCCCGAGCGCCGCGACCAGGTGGCCAACTCGCCGACGGCGCGGATCACATGGAGACAGGCGGCCTGCCTTCGACGCGGTTGCCTACCGCGACCGCAACGTGGTCGAGCAGTGCTTCGCCTGCCTGAAGCAATTCCGGGCGATCACCACCCGGTTCGACAAGCTTGCCGTCCGCTACCGCGCCGGGCTCGTCCTGGCCGCACTGATCCTCTGGCCCCGTGAACCTGCCAGGTGACCATTTGTCAGACAGGGCCTAGGTCCTGTCCGATGGGTCGTGGCCGTCAGCTCCTGAGATAGGCGAGAACGGCCAGCACTCTGCCGTTGTCGTCATCGCCGGCGCGAACCTCCACGAGAGCCGGGCGCTTAGGTCGGAGTTGGCCTCACGGCCCGCACGCCCCTCCGTGCGACCGCTGGGGCGCGCTGGCGCCCCCCATGTGGGGGATGTGCTCCGAGATCGAGCGGCGAGACGCTGCCCACGCGTCCGCGCGGGTGCGGCGGTGCTGGCGGAGGCAGAACGGGCATCGGAGGTCGGCTCGTGCGGGCCCATGCCAAGCGGCCTACGGCAGGTGCGTGCGCTCGGCCGACCCCAGTCGCCGTTTCGGCGACGTGCAGCGGGGTGGACGGGGCCGCCGGTCGCGGTGTGACCGGGTGCCTCCCGGTAAGGAAGGACGGTTCTCTCATGGCAAGAATCGCTCGCCTCGTGCTCTGTGCCGTTGCGTTTTCGCTTGTCCTCGCACCCATCGGCGTGGGGCACGCAGGGCCGGCAACCGACCGTCACATCGGCATTGATACGGCGCCGAACACCACGGAGCAGGACACGCTCACGTTCAATGCGGCGACGTGGGTGGATCTGCAGCGCGTGACGGGAGCGGATCCCGGCGTCGACGTGGACACGCGGGGCAATGGCCGCGTCTTCGTCGACTTCCCCTGGGGCAGGATCCGCCCCCTAACGAGCATCACGCTCCCCAATATCGTGGCACGTTCGCTCGATCGCGGTGACACGTTCCGGACGCTCTTCGATGAGAGCTGCCCGACCAGCAACTCACAGCCGCACTGCGGCGATCCGGGCATGGGCAACAGCACCCTTGCGCTCTCTCCTGACAATGACAACGTCTACCTGTCGGGAATCGTGCCCGGATTCGGCTCCATGTCGGCGTCCGCGTCCTCCAATGCTGGCGACACCTGGCCCGCGTTCAACGCGGTGACCGTGCCGGGGGGCATGGACCGGCCCTGGTTGCTCTCCCCGGGCGGCCAGACGGCGTACCTCGAGTGGGCCAACTTGGCGCTGGCGGCTTCGGCGGGTCCGGACGTGCAGTACGCGACCACACAGGACGGCGGGGCCTCGTGGAACGTTGATCCGATTCCGAAGTACCGCGCGGGCGGTGCGACACGATTGGTGATGGACCGGTCGGCGCAGAGCCCTGCGCGCGGCACCATCTACCAGGTGTTCGAGGAATTTGACCCCCTAGCGAAGGACACTCCGAGGGTCGGCATCGCCGTTTCCACAGACGGCACCAAGACCTTCCAGACCCACCACGTCGGGGACGACCTGGCATGCGGCGGCTGCGGTCCGGGGGGTGTCTACCGCGGATTCTCCCTTCCGTGGGCGACCGTCGATACCGCCGGAAATCTCTATGCCGTTTGGGGAACAGAGAGCGGCTCCGACATCGTCATGAGTACGTCGAACATCTCCGACCCGGCCAATGATCCGACGCAAGGCGGCAAGCCCGGCAGCACGTGGAGTACCCCCGTCCGCGTTTCGACGGGGGCCGCGGAAACGGCTGTCGTCAGCAACGTCGTCGCCGGCTCACCGGGCAACGTCGCCATCGTCTATTACGGGACCAACGGCTCCGGGATCCCCGATACTCAGCCGGACAATGCCGAATGGCACCCGTTCGTCGCGCACTCGGCCAACGCCCTCAGCTCGAACCCGGATTTCACGCAATCGGTCATCGACCATCGCGTGGTTCACACGGGCGGATTCTGCACCGACGGAATGGGGACCTGTCCCGCGGGCGGTACCCGAGGTCTGCGCAACTGGATGAGGGTGGGCATGGATCCCGACGGCCGTCTGTACACCACGTGGAGCGATGACAACAACGACGGCAACCGCACCGGCATTCGCTTCGCGAAACAGCTCACCGGTCCGAGCCTCATCGCCGGGAAACCCCCGTTCAACGACCCAGTGCCGTCGAGTCCGATGGCCGATCCCGCCGGCGACGCCACATGGCCCAACCGCATCGGCGGCGGCACCAACCTGCCCGGGGCCGACCTCACTGGCGTCGAATTGGACAGGGCCGGTGCGAACATCCGCTTTAAGCTGTCGGTCGGCGATGCGAAGCGATTCGAGGAGGCGGTCAACGAGGTCCCCTCTGCCGACCGACTGCTCTTCGTCGTGCGGTTCGAAACGGCGGATCAGGAGTACTTCGCGGCGTACGAATACTCGAGGGGCGGAGCGGTCCGCGCCTTTACCGGGCGGATTGACGCCGACGACGGTGTCGAGTCCAACAACTTCCCGAACGCGATTAATTTCGCCGCCGACGATGAGGCAAGGGCGACGGTCACCGGTGACACGATCACGATCAGGCAGAAGCTATCGGCCTTCGGTAGCCCCTCGAGGTTCCTCAGTGTCGTCGGAGCAGCCCTGATCGGCCCATCCGAGAGCAACGAGACCCGGTTCAAATTGCTGAACACCATCGATGCGGCACGCGCCTTCGACCACGGGCTGTGATCCTCACCGAGGACGACGGTTCGGCGCATGGCGGCTCATCCGACCGCACATCCATCCAGAGTCTCGTCACGGGCGTATTTATCGTCGCCGAAGGTGACTAGGGACTGTCCGGCAGGTCCCTACCGGAGCCAGAGCCGGATCGCGGCGAGGGTGACCGTGCCCTGGAAGACGTACGCTCTCTTGTCGTATCTGGTGGCGACGGCCCGGAAGCCCTTGAGGGCGTTGACGGTTCGTTCGACTTCGTTCCTGCGGGCATAGCGGGCCCGGTCGAAGCCGGTGGGCCGACCGCCGCGGCTTCCACGGCGTTGGCGGTTGGCCCGCTGGTCCCGGCGCTCTGGGATTGTGTGCCGGATCTGCCGTCGCCGCAGGTAACGCCGGTTGCGGCGGGAACTGTACGCCTTGTCCCCGCAGACGTGGTCCGGGCGCGTCCTCGGATGCCCTCCGGCCAGGCGCGGGACACGGATACGGTCCAGGACCGGAATCATCTGCGGGGCATCACCCCACTGGCCCGGGGTGACCAGGACGGCCAGCGGACGGCAGCCGCCATCGCTCGCCAGGTGAATCTTGGTGGTGGGCCCACCGCGTGAGCGGCCGATCGCCTCGTCCGTCCGGTGATGGGCAGGCCGCCTTTGTCGGCCGGGTATTCGCGCCGGGCGGTGGTGGGCTCCGGCGGCATGCTGATGGGCGCGGCAGGATGTGGAATCGACGCTGACCATGGACCAGTCGATGCGGCCCTCCGCGTCGGCATCGGCCTGAACCGCCTGCAGGACTCGTTCCCACGTGCCGTCAGCTGACCACCTCCGATGCCGGTCATGGCAGGTCTTCCACTTCCCGAACCGCGTTGGCAGGTCCCGCCACGGGATACCGGTCCGCTGCCGGAACAAGATCCCGTTGATCACCTTGCGGTGGCACGTCCACCGCCCGCCCCGTCCTGTGTTCTTCGGCAAGTACGGCTCAAGCCGGGCCCATTCACGATCCGACAGATCACCTCGCCCCACGCTGGCCGGAACGACACCAGCGCAGTTCGGTCACGCGACCCGTCGGACACGCCCTAGTAGCCCCAGCGGTTGCGGCTGCCCTCGTTCCGGCAGTGGATGATCCGACCGTTCGTTGCGTGTGTCGAGCTGCCCACGTCCACGTTCCTGCAGAACTGGCCTGCGTTGTAGCAGTTTCCCGCGTTCGAGACGATCTCACACTCGCCGTTCCAGGCTGTGGGCGCAGGCGTCGCGCGGCGCGTGGGGGACTGTGTGGTAGGTGCCGAGGTGGGATCTGGTGCCGGGCGTGTGGTGGCGGGGGGCCTCGTGGTCGGCGGGTTCGCTGAGGTCGGGGGTGGTGTGGGCGTGGGACTTTGCGTGGGCGTCGGGCTTGGAGCCGGGGCCGTGGTGGGTGTGATGCTCGCGGTGACTGTGCGGTGGGGTTTGTCCGCCGCAGTGTCCTCCTCGCTCCCGCAGGCGGCGATACCGAAGGCGAGTAGGACGGTGGCGACGGAGGCTATAAGCCGCGGGGCGGGTAAGAAACGCACCCTGGGTTTCCCTTCAGACGAACGAGCCGCCGCTTCCATGCCGGGGCGGCGACAGTGGCAACAGGTGGTACCGAGCCGGAGGGGGGACGACACGCGGGGTCCGCCTGCCCCGGTGTGGTGGGGCTGTGGGAACGACGGATCGCCTGTGACCGTGAAGGTGAGTGGCCAGGCGATCGCCGTCCGGCGGAACCGGCATGCGGGGCGGCCAACGAGACGCTAGCGATGATCAGGGCGACAAAGAAGCTCGGAGCGGTAAGGAATTGAAAGCGAAACCGTGTCTGTCAGCGCGTCAGGCCGCTGGGTCAGCCTTCCCACAACGGTGCGACTTGCGGCGACCTCGGACAGATCCGCCGCGCCCCGCCGGGCCCGGACCGGAGAGCGATGTCGACGGTCCGCCCACAGCACACCGCCAGGCCCTGGCCCCACTTCTCGATCGCCGTAATCAGGTACGGCACGGCCGCACCGAACAGCCGGCCGCCATCACCGCGTCGAAAGGCAGTCACGCACGGTGCGCCATCCTGACGAACGCCAACCAGATCGCCGAGGGCGCCGACATCTCCAGCGTGAACGCGATACCGACTTCGGCTGATCAAGGTGACGCCGAGTCGTCGAGGGTGAGTCCGGTGCCGGCGGTGAAGCCGTCAAGGACCTCGGGCCGGTACCGGAGGCGTTTGAGCCGGTTGCGGATGTCGATCGACTTCCGCATAGCTCGGGAGACATGGGTGTTCAGCCGGTGCCAGATCAACACGATCGATGCCCTCAGAGTTGGTGGGCGCCGTCGATCAGCCCGATGCAGTCACGCTCGCCGAGGCGTCCCGAGCGACGTTCGCTGACCGTCACGACCGGAGTGACCCCGCGCCGGTCTCAGGCCACCGGGGTGGCGCCCGAGGCGCTGTAGGAGACGTGGAACTTCCTGCCGATCACTGTGGCCTCCCGCGCGGCGGTCCACACCTGGTCCTCCACCCAGACGTGCGCGGCCGGCCCCTGCTCCAGGTACCCGGCGAGCTTGGCCAGGCGGCGCGGGGAGAGACGGCGCCGACCTCCGCTCGGACCGCGGGAGGCCAGGGCGTGCATCCCGCCATCGCGCCACAGCTGGTGCCACTGGTAGGCCGGCTTCCGGCTCCCCCGCAGCCGCCAGGGCGACCTCCAGCGGCTTGATCTTCCGCTCGAACAACTCCGCCGCCTGCATCCTTACAGCCTCACGGCGACAGCCGCGAGGATGCGTCGGGCCCGACCCGTGCTACCCGGCGTCAGTCGCCGTCGATGATCTGGTGTAGGTAGATGATCTTGGTGTCATCCCCGTCCGGGGCGTCCGGGTTCTCGGCGTCGGACTGGAAGTAGAACTCCGGGGCCTTGGGGCCCTTGAGGTCGCCGTTGTCTTCCATCAGCACAAGCTGGTCGAGGAACTTATTGGCGTCCGGTGTCTTGGTGCCCAGCTTGCTCGCGAGCTCGCCGCCCACGACCACCTTGAGGTGGTTCGAGTCGACGAGTACGTTCATCGCGGCCCCGGTCGCGCTGGTCGGCACGAAGTTGGGGCCCATGTCGCCGCACTCGTACATGCCGAGGACGAGGCCCATCACCGGGTAGGGGCTCTCGCCGCCCATGTTGACGGACTCGATCTTCCCGTAGGGGCCCTGACCGTCGTTGTCGCAGACCGAGCCGGGCGGGGTCTGCCGGTCCGCGTGGTCCCGGTCGCCCTTCTCGTTACTGCCGCCCGAACCGCCATTGCCGCCACCGGAGTTGGAGCCACCGGTCTTGGACGGGGTGGCCTTGCCCGTCTTGTCCGGGGCGGGCTTCGAGGGCGCGTCCGTGGACTGCGACGCGCTCGCGGACGGGCTCGTCGTGCCGTCGGCCTTTCCGTCGCCCTCGCTCGACTCGCAGGCCGTGGTGGTCAGGGCCGCCGCGACGGCCACTCCCAGCGCGTACAGCTTCATGCTCTTGCGCATCGCACGCATGGACAGATCCCCCGTTGTTGTGCGCACGTTGTGATGTGCATGGTCAATGAAACGGCGCCTGGGAAGTGTGCCTTCGGAGCCGAGTGTTCCGCGCTACCCGCGCCGGATCGTTACGGATCACGGACAATTACCCAGACTTGGCACCGTGGTCATTCACGAGAACCTGCTCGGGGGACCGCCCCGGACCCATCTGCCCGACGACGCGGAGCCCGCGAGCTGCCCGCCGGCGGCGCCGTCCCGGCCGACGTCGCGGCCAAGCACTAAGACAGCCCGTTCTGGAGGCGGGACCGGCGACCAGGGCGTGGACGTCCTCGCCCTGTACGAGCTCGGCAATCACCTGTCGGTCCAGGCGAAGTACGGTTCTGCCGTTCCCGGCAGCCGACAAGGTGCACTTGGTGTGACGATCTCGCCTTACTACCCCGGGCGCGAGTGTGAGGCGGTTGCCCGGGTGAGGCTCGGGCCGGAGTCCGAGGATGATGCTTGGCGGGCGGCTGAGCGGGTGAACCAAGGCTCAGGAGCGGGCCGTCGGGGCGTGATGCACAGGTGGCGGTGCTGGTGATGAATACCGGGGCCCCGTTGCTGCTTCGACCATGGGAACGCCGGTACCACCGCGGTGGCGGCCCGGTTGCGACGTCGACCTGTCATTCGTACGCGACGACGATGGCGACGAACAGCCACAGCAGGGGGAGGAGGATCATCACCGCGCACCCGATGCCCAATAGCCCGAGCTCCGAGGCGTGGGTGGGCTCCGGTTCCGTCTCAGACAAAGCACCCCCCGATCAGGACCACAGCGACGAACGCCAGCGGCGTAGGCGACATAGCCAGGCCATCTCGTCGGGCGTCACCTGTCCAGGACTCCGGCAGGTACAACTCCCGGTCCACCAGCGCCCGCCCCTGGAGGTGGCATAGGCGGCGAACACGCCGATCTGATGGTTTTCGGTGCGGCCGGCCGTGCCGGAGTACTGCCGCTGGACGCCGGCCGAGGCCGTGCCCTTCTTGATGAAGGCGGTGTCGTCCACCACCCCAACGCCATCCGGGCGGCCTGCTCATCGACCCTCGGCGGTTGCGATTTTCGTGGTGCCTGCGGCGGCTTGGGTGGCTTCGGTCTTCGTGGTACCAGCGCTGGCTGTGGTGGCTTCGGTGTCTGCGGCGCCGCTCGGCTCTGTAGTGGCGTGGCCAGGGCGGGCTCGCGGCAGCAGCGATACGGCCAGTACGGCCAGGGCGGCGACGAGCAAGGCGCTGATGCCGCTGATGATGTTCAGACCGTGGGTGAAGGCAGCGCGGGCGGGGTCGAGCAAGACGTCATGCAGCCGGTCGGGGAGGCCGTCCACCGTGGCCATGGCGTCGGGAAGGCTTGCACGAGCGGACTCGGCCTCCGGCGCCGGGATCTCGCTGGGGACGGTGCCGGTCATCCGGTCGCGGTAGACGGCGGTGCCCACGGTACCGAGGACCGCGACGCCCAGCGCGACGCCGAACTCGGTACTCGTCTCGGACATCGCGGCGGCCGAGCCCGCCTTCTCGGGCGGGGCCGCCCCGACGATCAGGTCGGTGCCCAGCACGAACATGGGGCTGATGCCCATGTAGACGATGACGAAGCCGGTCACGAGGACGGGCAGCCCGGAGACACTGTCGACCTGGGTGAGTACCAGGTAACCGACCGCCGAGATGGCCAGCGAGGCCCCGATGACGTACGCGGCGGGCACCTTGCGGGCGAGCGCCGGAGTCAGGGCGGACGCCAGGATGAGCGCACCGGCGGCGGGCAGCAGCCATAGCCCCGCCTTGAGCGGCGAGAGCCCCTCGACCAGTTGCGTGTACTGGGTGATGAACAGGTAGACCCCGCCCATGGCGGTGATGCTGAGCAGCTGGATTCCCAGGGCGGCGCTGAACGAACGGTTCCTGAACAGCGTGACGTCGAGCAGGGGACTGGCCAGCCTGGACTGCCGGTGCACGAACAGCACACCGAGGAGCAGACCGCCGGTCAGGGCGGCGACGGGCAGCGCCGCGAGGCCGTCCTTGGCCAGCTCCTTGATGCCGTAGATGATCGGCAGGATGGCGGCCAGGGACAGCACGACGCTGGTCGGGTCCAGTCGGCCGGCTCGGGTGTCGCGGTACTCGGGAAGCAGCACCGGAGCGGTCACCAGCAGCAGGATCATCACCGGCACCCCCAGCAGGAAGACCGAGCCCCACCAGAACGCCTGGAGCAGCAGCCCGCCCAGCACAGGCCCCAGCGCGACACCGGCCGAGAAGCAGGTCACCCAGACGCCGATGGCTGTGCCGCGCTGCCTTGGGTCACGGAACATGTTGGTGATCAGCGCGAGAGTGGACGGCATCAGGGTCGCCCCGGCTATCCCGAGCAGCGCGCGAGCCGCGATCAGCATCTGGGGGCTGGTGGAGTACGCGGCGAGCGCCGAAGCGGCGCCGAACGCGGCCGCCCCGATCATCAGGAGTTTCCTGCGGCCGATCCGGTCGCCCAGCGTGCCCATGGTGACCAGGAAGCCGGCGATCATGAAGCCGTAGATGTCGGCGATCCAGAGCAGTTCGCTGCCGCTTGGTTGGAGGGCGGCGCTCAGGTGCGGTACGGCCAGGTACAGCACGGTGGCGTCCATGGCGAGCAGCAGGGTGGGGAGCGCGAGCACGGCCAGCCCGAGCCATTCTCGGGGCCCGGCCAGCTGTCGGGGGAGGGTCGTGTGGGGCGTTTCCGTTGACATGCCGCGTAAGCTAAACCCTCACGTCGACGTCAGAGTCAACTCGCTTTTCGGGGAGCTTGGTCATCACATGCGTATCGGGGCGTTGTCCCAGCTGACCGGAGTCAGCGAACGGGCTCTGCGGTACTACGAGGAGCAGGGGCTCCTGCGTCCGCTGCGACGGCCGAGCGGGTACCGCGAGTACACCGATGATCACGTCCACACGGTGCGGAGCATCCGCACGCTCCTCGCCGCCGGTCTGGGCACCGCGACCATCGCCGACGTACTTCCCTGCATGGTCGACGAGGGCGGGCAACTCGCGGCCGCCTGCCCCGACCTGCTGGTCGACCTGGCCAGGGAGCGGGACCGGATCACCGCCGCCATGGATGAACTAGGGGCCGCACGCGAGATGTTGGACGCCATCATCGCCGCGCCCGTCCCTCCTGAGGCGGCCCAATCGCTGGACTGCGACGAGGCGGTCGGCACTGAGGTTGGTGCACCGCAGGCCCCGTCGTCCTGAGTCACCAGCCCCTCAGCCACCAGTCCGTGAGCCGTCGGCGGAGGCGGCAAGCGGCTGGTGATGAGCGTCGGTCGTGCGTGCGGCCGCTCTTGCCTTACCTAATGAGCTCGTTCACCTGGGCGATCGGCGAGGTGCGGCCCCTGCTTGCCGAGCGAGGGTGAACCGTATGGGGCAGCGCCTCGGCATCGCCGCTGCCCTTCTCGGCGATTCCAAGACGCTGCTCTTCGACGAGCCGGTCAACGGCCTCGACCCGGACGGTGTGCGCTGGGTACGGGAGCTGATGCGTTGCCTGGCCGCGGAGGGACGGACGGTCTTCGTTTCCAGTCATCTCATGAGCGAGATGCAGGAGACCGCCGACCACCTGGTGGTCATCGGCCGCGGCAAGGTCATTGCCGACGCCCCGATCGAGGAGGTCATTGCGGGCAGCTCGCTCAACGCCGTCCGGGTCCGGACACCGCAACCCGACGTATTCAGACGGGAGTTGATGCATGCCGGCATGAGTGTGGAGCGGGACGCCGGCTCCGCCCCCGGGGAGCTCATCGTGGTCGGCGGCACCTTGGAGGAGATCGGCCAGACGGCCTTCCGCCACCACGTCCCCGTCCACGAGCTGACGTTGCGCAAGGCCAGCCTGGAGCAGGCGTACATGGAACTCACCGCGGCCAGCGTGGAGTACGGGTCCCTCCCGCTGTCCCCGATCACCGACGCACCAGATCACCAGAAGGCGTAATGAACATGACGACAACGACGACAGCCGCGACGGCGACGACAGCATGGGCGGCTCCCCGGCTCGTCGGCCCCGTCAAGGGCGGCGGATTCCGAGGCGCCCTGGCCTTCGAGTGGACGAAGTTCTGGAGCGTGCGGGCGACGTGGTGGAACCTCCTCGTCGGTCTGCTGCTCACCACGGGCTTCGCCGCGATGGTCGGCGCATCGGCCGACGCCAGCGCGGCGAAGGGCGTCGACGGGACGATGCCCGCCCCGCACCACGCCTCCCAGGCGTTCCTGATCTCCCAGTTGACCGTGGTGGTGCTCGCCACCCTCGCACTCACCAGTGAGTACTCCAGCGGTTCCATCCGCACCACGCTCCAGAGCGTGCCGCACCGCTGCCGCATGCTGATGTCCAAGACGCTGGTCGTGATGGGCGTCGTCGCCGTCGCGGGCTTCGCCTTCAGCCTGCTCGCCACGTTCGTCGCCGCCTTCTTCATGCGTGGCCACGGCACGTGCACGGGTGGTGAGCTACTGGCGACGGCGCTCGGCACGGGCACGTATCTCGCCCTCCTCGCGGTGATGTCCATCGGCCTCGGCACCGTGCTGCGCAGCGCAGCGGGGACCATCACAACCCTCATCATGGTGCTGCTCGCGCTGCCCCAGCTGATGGGCGTCATCGCCGCCAAGTGGCTGGAGACCACCTCCGACTTCATGCCCAGCGTCGCCGGCACCGTATTGATGACGCAGGACAACGATCCCTATGGCGCCGCGACCGCCCTGCCGGTCCTCCTGCTCTGGTCGCTCGCCGCATTCGTGGCCGGATACGTCATGCTGCGCCACCGAGACGCGTAGGAACTCGGGACCGGGCTCTTCGTCCAGCGCCCGCATGGCCTTTCGCGGCATGCAGGCCTCCTGATCACAGTGCTGTTGTGCCGCCGCTGCCACCGCTTGAGGCGACGGCCCCGGCACTGCCAACGGGCCGTAGGCACGGTGCGTTCACCGCCCCGGTCTCCGCTGTCCTCGCCATTCCTGCGGGCCGCATCCAGTTCGTCGCCGCCGACCGGGCCGACACCACGGTCGAGGTCCTGCCCGCCAACACCGCCAAGAGCGGCGACGTCAACGCGGCCGAGCAGATCCAGGTCACCTATGGCGACGGCGTCCTGCGGATCGAAGCGCCGGAGCCGAAGAACCGGATCCTCGGCGACTTCGGATCCGTCGAGGTGACCGTCCAGCTGCCGGCCGGCTCCCGAATCGAGGCCAGGGCGGCCAGCGCCGAACTCCGCGGTGTGGGGCGGCTCGGCGACGTCGCCTTCGAGGGCGGCTACCGCTCGGTCAAGCTCGACGAGGCCGCAAGTGCCCGCCTGACCGCCCTCGACGGCGACGTCCAGGTCGGCCGCCTCGGCGGCGACGCCGAGATCAGCACCCAGAGGGGCGACATCCAGATCACCGAGGCGCTCCGTGGCACGGTCACCCTGCGCACCCAGCAGGGCGACATCACGGTCGGCGCCGCCCGCGGCGTCTCAGCCTCCCTGGACGCCGGCACCTCCTACGGCCGCATCAGCAACACGCTCAAGAACACCGACGGCACCCCCGGCCTCACCGTCCACGCCACCACCTCCTATGGCGACATCACCGCCCGCAGCGTCTGAAGCACCGCTCCGCGGCCTCGCCGACCGGGATGCCCGCGTAGCCGAGGCCGACGAGGACGACATCGCGCGAGCCGAGGCAGTCGACCTCCGCCACGATGCAGTCCGTGTGCGTCTGCTGCCCGGCCAGCACGCCCCGCTTCTCCGTCAAGCCGACAGCGTCAGCGGGTGCGCACCGTGCCCGGCCGGCCGCCAGCAGTTCCCCGGCGGCGTCGTCCCACGCCCACGCCCCGAGCCATGCCCCCTGCGACACGTACGAAGTCGGTTATGGCGGGACCGCAAGGCAGGCCACTGACATCGCGTGGTCGGGAACGTTTTTCACTGGCGGCCGATGAGTTTCTGCACGATCTTCTGTCAGACATGGTGTTCGACCGGAGCACACGGCGGCCGAACAATGAGAAACCCATACGAGTTACTGAGGAATCACATGCGTACCCTGATCAGCTCTGCCTTCATCTCCCTGGACGGCGTCGTGGAGGCCCCGGGGGGCGAGCCCGGCTACCGGAACTCCGGATGGACCTTCAAGGATGTGGAATTCCTTCCCGAGGCGTTCGAGATCAAGAGCCGGGAGCAGAAGGAAGCGTCCGCGATCCTGCTGGGCCGGACCAGCTACGAGGCGTTCAGCCCTGTGTGGCCGGACATGGAGGACTTCGCCGACTACAAGCTCATGCCGAAGTACGTCGTCTCCACCACCCTCACCGAGGACGAACTCGTCACGAACTGGGGCGCGACCACGATCCTCCGCTCACTCGACGAGGTCGCCGCGCTGAAGGAGACCGAGGGAGGCCCGATCATCATGCATGGCAGCGCCACCCTCAACCGGAACCTCTCGGACGCCGGCCTCATCGACCGCTACCACCTGCTCGTCTTCCCGCTCCTGCTCGGCGCGGGCAAGCGACTGTTCAGCGGCTCGGACAAGGACACCCAGAAGCTGAAGCTGGTCGAGCAGGAGGCGTACGCCAACGGCCTGCAGAAGCAGGTCTTCGACGTCGTCCGCTGACGAAGCGCCCGCCACTTGCCTGACTATCCGTCCGGCAAGTGGCGGACCAGCGGCGTGCCCGCTGCCGGGGTCTCACGGGATGCCCCGCGCCCGTCTCCGACGTCCCCAGTCGAAAGGCGCCCCCGTGAGACCGACCTGAAGGGTCCTTGTGGACCGCTCGGATCCAGGCGGCCGGCCCTGGTCTCTTGAAGATGACCAGAGTCGGAGTCTGTGAGCTGCGCATTGCTCAGCTTGGTGAGCGCATCGTGGTCCGGGACCCGATGGCGGCGTCTGACCGCCGGCCGTCAGGCTTTCCTCACCCTGGCCCATCTGTGGTGCGGTGACACCTACGCCAGCTCGCCGCCGGGTTCGGAACCGGCATCGCGACCGTATACCGCTACATACGCGAGGCCGTCGACGTACTGGCCGCCCTCGCGCCCACCCTGGCCGAGGCGATGCGCATCGCAGGGACCAAGGCGTTCGTGAGCCTGGACGGCACGCTGCCGCCGTTCGACCGGATCGCCGCCGACACCCCGTACTACTCGGGCAAACACAAGCGCCACGGCATGAACGTCCAGGTCCTCACCGACCCGTTCGGCCGCCTGCTGTGGGCTTCGCCCGCTGCCCGGCTCCACCCACGACCTGACCGCCGCCCGTACCCACGGGATTGTCGAGGCTCTCGCCACCGCCGGCCTCAAGTGCTGGGCAGACAAGGCGTACCAGGGCGCTTGCCGCCCGATCCGGATTCCCTTCCCACGAACGAACCGGATCACCGACCTTGTGAAGGCTGTCCTCGTCCTTCACCACGCGACAGCGTGAGGTCGGGAAAGGCTCAGTGTGTCAGTGGCCGCCCACGTCATTGCCCTCATAAGCGGGTTGGTTTTCGGCCTCAGAATGGGTCGCCCCAGTCGCGGAGCGGCTGCCTTCTCGATCGTAGTCCGGCTCCTGTGCCAGCCCCGTGGGCTTTCCGACAGGACGCAAGGCAATCACCAGCACAGCTGCTCCGAAGAGTGCGATGAGCATGATCCAGACCGCGCCGACGTGCATAGCGTGAATGAACGCATCATCGGCAGCGTGCGCAAGAGTGGGCCGGTGGGTCGCGGTGGCGACATGCCGAGCCTGTTCGGCGGAAACCCGCGCCTGGTCCTGCACTGGCCCAGGTGCATCGCTCAGCGAGGGTTCGATCGCACGCCGATACACGATCGACATGATCGTGCCGCCAACTGCGATCCCGATCACGCTGCCGGTCTGTCGCACGGTGTTGGTGACGGCCGACCCGGCGCCGGCCCGTTCCAACGGCAGGGAGCTGATCAATGCTGCCGTCACTGGGCCGATCACCATGCCGATTGAGAGGCCCTGGACCAGCAACAGGATCTCGATCCAGATGAGTGGGGTTTGCAGTCCGAGGAAGCCGTACGCGCCCATGGTCAGCGCCGCCACGATGAGCGCTGGCGCGGTGACAGAACGTAGTGACCAGCAGCGAACCAGACGCGCGCCGAGAGGCGCCCCCAGGATCGCACCGAGCGCGGTCGGGAGACTGGCCAAGCCCGCCTCCATCGGCGAAAAGCCGCGTGCGCCCTGAAGGTAGAACGCGCTATAGAAGGTGACGGCGGCCACGGCAAAGAGGAGCAATCCGAGCGCCGCGTTGCCGCCACCGAATGTACGTTGCGCGAGCAGTCGGGGATCGAAGCTGGGCGTTTTGATTCGCAGTTCGACGAGTACGAAAGCGGCCAGCAGGACCAGTCCGACGGCGATCGGCGCCCAGACATCTGTACGACTCCAGGCGGCCACCTGCCCCGCATGGATCAGCCCATAGGCCAACGCCGCGAGCCCGCTGATCGACAGCAACATTCCAGCCGGGTCCAGCGGCCGCGGGATGGGGCTGCGGAAATTCGGGACCAGCATGGCGATCTCGACCAACGCCAGCGCCACGACCGGGATATTGACCAGAAAGACCGAGCCCCACCAGAAATGGTCGAGAAGCAAGCCTGCCAACACTGGGCCTGCGGCCATTCCGACACCGGCGGATGTCGAGGAAATGGCGATCGCGGTTGTCCGCGCGGGGCCGGTGAAGGTCCACATAAGGATGGCCAAGTTGGCGGGCATGATCAGCGCGCTGCCTACTCCCATCGCGGCTCGAGCGGCAACCAGCTGGCCTGCGTCGCCTGCGTACGCCGCCCACACCGAGGACCCGGCGAAGATCACCAATCCAGTTGCCAGCACAGTCCGGTGACCGAAGCGATCACCCAGTGCGCCTGCGGTGAACATCAAGGTGGCGAAGGCCAGAGTGTACGAGCCTGTGGCCCATTGAAGCTCGGCCGGGCTGGCATCCAGTCCACGGACCGGGTCTGCGAGGGTCTCCAAGGTGGTACTCAGGACGGTGTTGTCCAGCCAGATCAGCAGCGAGCACAACATGAGAACGGCAAGGATCAACTGCTGCCTGAACTTCGGCAACGTTGGGGACGTGGTCATGAATACCCTCGGGTGCGAACGGTAAAAACCTGACGCGGTTGGACCGTAGGCAATCGTCACGCCCCTGTCAATTCCTGAATGCCCGTGAACAAACTGCTGGTTCCAGCGAGTCGACAGGGGCATATCGTCAAGCCCCTGTCAATTCCCGAGTACCCGTGAACAGACTGCTGGCTTCAGCAAGTCACCGGGGGCATATCCTCACGCCCTTGTCAATTTCTGGGCTTGTTGTTTACCTCGATTGTTCATGAGCCTCGTCAGTTCGCTGACGAGGGCTCTGTGGCCTGTCGATTGCGTGGGTGATGACGTAGGTCCAGGGCCATCGGACAGGCAAACGGAGCCAGCGGCGGCGGCCGGTGTTCACGAGTTGCGCGGCGGCGGAGAACGGCCGGAAGCGGAGCTTCTTGGGTTCCCAGTGGCGTGCCTCGCCGGTCAGGCCGAGCCTCGGCATCCAGGCGAAGAGGTCACGGGTGAGGGGGCGATCTGCAGCCAGATCTGGTTCTGCGCGCTGCCGTGCTGGGGCAGGTTGCGCAGGCCGGTGTCCGTGATGGTCATTCCGACGGCATACGACAGCCACCGTCCGTGCCTGGAGCGCCAGTCGAGGAAGGTGTGGGTGCCTCCGCCGGAGTCGGTGCGAATCAGCGTCTGCCGCCCCGCCGCAGGTGCTTTGGCACCTGAGCCAGGGCGAGTTGAGCCGTGGCGATGCGGTCGGCAGCGGGGCGTGCGGGGGTCGGCGCCTCGCGGGGTGACCTGGCGTCAGACAGACGGGAAGCCATCCGCCGGGGGAGGGGGCCATTCGCCGCCTGATGAGGACGCGCCCCGGTGGTCGCTTCGGGTCACGGCATCAGCGGTCCAGGAGTTCCACCGGGGCGATCACCCTTCGCCCGCCTGCCGTCCCTCCGCCAGGTCCCGTACCGCCCGTTCCAGTCGCGTCTGTCGAGTCTGCGGCGTCGCGGCCTGGAGGAGCGGGAGCATCACGAGGTAGCGGGCGGTCCGGTCGAGCGCGTCGAACGCGGCACGCGCCGCCGGGTGTGCGGCAAGCGCCGTCGCAAGGTCGTCCGGGACAGCGGCTGTCGCTTGCGATGCGTACGCGCGGTCCCAGCGGCCGTCCTCCTGGGCCCGTTGGACCTCGGCGAGGCCGGGCCCTCGCATCCGGCCCGCCGCCGCCAGCACCGCGACCTTCTCGACATTCACCCGCGACCACAGGCTCCTCGGCCGCCGCGGCCCGTACTTCTGCAGGTAATACCGCTCGTCCAAGCCCCGACGCTGCCCGGAGATCCAGCCCCAGCACAGCCCCACGTCGACCAGCTCGTCATCCGTGACCGACGCGATCCCCGACGCCTTCTTCGCAACCTTGACCCACACACCCTCGCGGCGAGTGTGATGCTCAGCCAACCAACCCTCAAAAGCCACCGCATCCGCGAACGCGACGACCTCCACCCCGTTGAACTCCTCCATGCCAGCCAGGCTAACCCAGCCACGCCCGCTGAACCTTCCCGGTCACAGCGCTAGCCGCTTCCCTGCCGCGGCGGGAAGCCGGTCCCGCACATGTGCCGCCGTGGCGGCACACCGTGGTTCAGCTGTCATCCTGATCCGGCTCGACGAGTACGCGCTGCGGCCGACCCACGTGCGGGTGCCGACGTCGTGGGAGCGGGTCAGCTGGGCAGCTCGGGGCACCTGCACGCCGGTGCGCGGAACCTCCTCCTCGTACAGCCAGAGCCGCTCCGCCGGGTGGGCGGGTGTGGCGGGGCAGTGATCTTCAGGAGGCTGGGCCCAATACTGTTCAGCTGTTCACTCGGCTGCTGTCTGTAGTCGAACACGTCAATGAGGCGTGGGTGGCCGTGTGGTCGATGTTGTGAGGCTGGCCATATGTCGGGCGATGCGGGTCTGCGAGCATGCACCGGTGGGAGTGGGAGGCGAGCACGCGCGATTGTGGACCGCGGCCGGCAGCGGGCACGTGGAGCTTTTGGCTGCTCGTTTCGAGCGTTTCGTCTTTGACCGGCACAGCCACGAGCAGCTTTCCGTGGGCGTCATCGAGCAGGGTGCTGAGGGGCTGCACACGGCCGGCGGCACGGTGGTGATACCGGCCGGGCAGTTGGTGATCCTCAACCCCGGTCAGGTGCACACCGGTTTCGCGGCCGAGGAGTCCGGCTGGCGGTACCGGATGTTCTACTTCGACACCGCGATGGTCGAGGAGCTGGCCCGCGAGCATGTGGGTGCCCGGGATGTCTGGTTCCCGGACACGGCGGTCCGAGACGCCGACCTGTTTGCCCGGCTGCGTCGGGCCCACCGCGAGCAGGAGCGCACCGGCGACCCCCTCACCGCCGAGTCCCTGCTGCTCGGCGGTCTGGGTGAGGTGCTGCGTCGGCACGCCCGTACCGGCCGGGTGTCTGCCGCCGGGGCTCCGCAGGGCGTGCGCCGCGGCCCGGATCTGGCCCGGCAGCTGCTGCACGACCGATGGACGGAGCCTGTCACCGTCGCGGAGCTCAGCGCCGCCGCGGGCATGCCGCGGGCCTCGCTCATCGCCGCTTTCCGCCAGGCGTACGGGCTGCCGCCGCACGCCTATCTGCTGCGGCTGCGTGCCAACCGCGCCCGCCGCCTGCTCCTGGCCGGGCAGCGGCCGGCCGAGGTGGCGGCAGCCACGGGCTTTGCCGATCAGGCGCACCTGACCCGTATCTGCAAGCGCTACTTCGGGGTGACGCCTGGGGCCATCCGCCCCTGAGCGTCGGCCTGACGGGACTCCTGGGGCCTCGGCCTGCGGCGGCTCCCTGAGCGTCGGCCTGGCGACCCACTGAACCTGCGACGGCTGACGTGGAGCGTGATCGTCGATGTCGATGTCGATATCGATGTGCGACTTTCGTTCAAGACCGCCGCCGGTCGTGCCGCCAGGCTGTGCCGCAGCCGTTCAGCGAGAGACGAAAGGCGGCAGTAGCGATGGTGTGGGCGATAGCGGTGTCCCCGCTTGTCATGGTGCTGGGAATGATCACGGGGCTGCGTCAGCCGGCGCACCGGGCGGCGGTTGCCGGGGCCGCTGTGGCGGCGGTGCTGATCTGGTGGCTGCCGGACTTCGCGCTGCCGGGCGATGTTCTGGCCGCGGCCGCGGGGGGAGGCGGCCTGCTGGTGCTCAACGCCGCCGCGGTGATGCTGCCCGGCGTGTACCTCAGCCAGGTGCTCACCCGCCGAGAGGTGCACCGGTCGCTGCAGGAGTGGGTACGCGGGCTGCCGCTGCCAGGGCCCGCGAAGATCGCCCTGGTGGTGGCGGGCATCGCCCCCACGGTGGAGGCGCTCACCGGCTTCGGGGTGTCGTTGCTGGTCACCGTGCCTGTGCTGCTTGCTCTGGCGCCACCCCCGACCGCGCTGCGGCAGGCCATGCTGGGTATGAACATCATGCCGTGGGGCACCCTCGGCCTCGCCACTCTCATCGGCGCTGGGCTCACCGGCACCCAGGCGTCCGCCCTGGGCACCGCCACCGCCGTCTCCAGCAGCCTGGTGTTCCCGCTGGTGACCGTGTGGGCGGCGCTGCTGGCCCGCCCGCGGCGCCGGTTCCGGACCGCCGCCATGGCCGCGGGCGCGGGCGGGGCGCTCTCCCTCGGGCTGCTGGCGCTCAACCGGGCGGGCGTGGTTCAGCCGGCGGGCGTGGTGGCCGGGCTGCTCACCACGACCGTTGGGCTGGTGCTGTGCGCCGTCCGCCGGTCCCGCTCCGGCACCGAGCGCCCTGGCCGGCTGCTGCCGCCGCGCACTGTCGTGCACGCGTACGGCCTCGTGCTCGGCGGTATCGCCCTCACCCGCGCGGCCACGACCGCTGGCGTTCCGCGCTTGGAGCTGCACGCGGGCAACGCGAGCTTCGCGCTGTTGTCCTCGCCGGGTCTGCCTCTGCTGGCCGCCGCCCTGCTGCTGGACCGGGGCCGTCCGCACGCCCAGGACGCCCGTGCCGCGTTGGCCCGCGTCGGCCGGCCGCTGCTCGCTTTGACCGGGTTCGTCGCCCTCGGTCTGCTGATGGCGGACAGTGGCATGATCGGGGAGCTGGGTGCGGCGGTCGCCGGGGCGCCCCCGCTGGTCACCGCACTGGCCGCGCCCGCGCTCGGCATGCTCAGCGGCTTCATCACCGGCTCGAACGTCGGCGGTAACGCGCTGATGATGCCGCTTCAGGAACGTATTGCCCCCGGCGGCATGGGACTTGACACGTGGTTCGCGGCCCTGCAGAACAGCGCGGCGGGCCACGCGGTCTTCACCTCGCTGCCGATGATCATGCTGATCCTGGCCGTGGCGGGCGACCGCGCGAAGACCGCGGGCGTCTCGGAGCACAGCCTGCTGCGCTTCGGCTTGAAGGTGGCGGCCGCGGTGTACGCCGTCTTGGGGGCGACGGCCGTTGCCCTGGTCTCGTTCGCCTGATCCTCAACCGGACTCTTGGGGCTACCGCTCGGCGGCCGGGCGCACGGTCCGAGGTCGGGGACGGCCCGCCAACGTGCCGGACGAGCACGTCCGCCTGGTCGATGCCTTTGTTGCTGCGGGGGTGGGTGGTTGGTGTGTGGGTTGGGGTGTGAGGCTGCGGGGTTGATGGTTGGTTGAGGCGTGCGTCCCCGCCACTGGACGTCACCGCGCTGCCGGGCCGGGTCTCGGCCCGGCACTCTCGGCAGACAAAGCAGTCGTCCTCCACTTGGTCTACCTGACACGATCCGGGCGTAGGCTCGGCAGCTGGCCAAGGAGCACAGCGCGCTGCGGCTGACGCCGGATGAGTGGATGATTCCACTGTTCGGCGAGCCGGGGGCGGATGGACAGTGCGACGTGCTGGAAGGACGGCTGCTCTGGCTCGGTCTGGAGGCGCTGAGACTGGGAACCGACGTTTGGTCCTGGATTTCGGATGCTGGCCTCGTGACGAGAGGTCCGCGATCCGCTGGTTGGTGGAGTCTGCGGGCGCGTCCTGCCGCCTTGTCTACGTGCCGGTGGACCATGAGACCCAACGTGCTCGGATCGCCCATCGCCAGTCGGCCACCCCGGATCAGACCTTCCCGATGAGTGAAGCGGACCTCTTGCGCTGGAGGACGCTGTTCGAGGAGCCCGACGCCGCGGAACTCGATGGACATGAGGTTGGAGATCCGCCTCCTGGGTGATCGGGATGGCGGCGCATCCGGCCGGGCAGCCGCCCGGCCCGAGCACTCGCCAACCACGCCAACCACGCCAAAGTCCGTCCCGTTGCTGAGCGGCTCGACAATTCGTCGGTAGTCCCGGCTGCGACTGCTGTTCCCTCGGCCACCGGCCACCGGCCGGCCGGACGGCTGCGGCCGGCTCAGCCGCTGCGAACAGCTGTCCTTGGCCCGGTGTCAGGAGCTACCTGCGCTTGGTGATGGCGAAGGCCGCACCGTGGGGGTCGGTGAGAGTGGCCATCCGGCCGTGGGGTGTGTCCATGGGGGGGGCACATGGACCTGGCCGCCGTACTCCTTCGCCGCGTCCGAGGTCATGTCGACGTCACCCACCGCGATGTACGGAATCCAGCGGTTCGGCTGCTCTGAGTCCTGGGGGACGATGGCGCCGAAGGGCGCTGGCTGCTGTCGCTCGCCGTCGGCGGAGGAGAGCAGGTACGTGCCGGTCCCTGCTCCGTCGTCGGGTCGGCGAGCCAGTACGCTCGCCCGGCCTTCGCGACGTCGAACGCCTCGAACCGCACGGTCCCGCCGTTCTCCTCGACCACCTCGGCCGCGGTATCCGCGTCGGAGGTCTGGAAGTACACCGTCCAGGCCGGATTTCCGTCCCCCTCGTTGAGTTGCCCCAGCCCGGCGACCTTCTTGCCCTGCAGTTGGAAGAAGCCGTACCAGTCCTCCTCGGGGCCAGCCGACTGGTATGTCCAGCCGAAGAGGGCGCGGTAGAACTCGGCGGCCTCTGCGGGATCGGGGCTGTAGAGGTCGAGCCAGCTGGGGGATGCGGTCACGAAGTCGGTGCTGATCGCGCGTCGTGTACTCCCTTTCGTTCCGGTTTGTATATTTTGTCATAGATTGTGCCAGCACGTTGCGATCTGAGTATGTGTCAGGTAGCCGTCTTCGGAGGCGCACCGCGCCGCCTACGGGTCGGTGGTTCGCCGAGTCCCAGTCACAGACGGGGTGTCTAGGACTTACTGAGCTCTTTCAGCGTTGCCGCTCTAGGGTGAGGACGGACGCGGCGAGATCGTGTCCCATCGAGTTGTGTAGTCACTGAGGTTTCCTCAACGAAATGATCTCGTGAGGTGACTCGGCCCACGGGATCCCGCGAGCCGCGATGAGTCCTGCGGCGTCCGGCGGTCGTACTGTCGAACCCGTTACCGAGGAGGGCTTCTGATGCGCAGCGTGACCTATTCGATGAGCGTCTCACTTGACGGCTACATCGTCGGGCCGGACGGCGGCTTCGACTGGACGGCGCCCGACGAGGAGGTCTTTCGCTTCTGGATCGACGAGATTCGAGAGGTCGGCGTCCACCTGTTGGGACGACGGCTGTACGAGACGATGCTGTACTGGGAGACCGCCGACCAGGATCCCTCGCTCGACGACTCCATGCTCGAGTGGGCCGCGCTCTGGAAGCCGCTCCCAAAGGTGGTGTTCTCCACCACACTGTCGGCGGTGCAGGGCAATGCCCGCCTGGCCTCCGGCGGCCTGGCGGAGGAGATCGAGCGGTTGCGAGCCGAGCCGGGGGAGGGCGACATCGCGATCGGCGGCGCGACTCTCGCCGCCGAGGCGGCCGCGGCGGGTCTGATCGACGAGTACCGGGCCATGGTCTACCCGGTGCTGGTTGGCGGTGGCATTCCGTTCTTTCCCCAACGCGAGCGCCGGGTGGACCTCGAACTCGTCGAGACCCGCACCTTCAGCTCGAGAGTCGTCTACCTCCGCTACCGCGTGGCGCGTTAGCCGGCTCGTCCGCCGAGCTCTGGGAAGAACGGGCCGGCCAGTGACGTTCTCTCAGCGAAATGACCTGCGCGAAGCGGTGTGAACTACCGCCTGGCGAAGGCGAGCCGGACGGACCACACCTGACCGCAGACGTACTTAAAGCCCCTGGTAGGACAGGTCTCGCCACAAGATCATGTCCGCAACCACCAGAGGCTTCACGTTGGTCACGTATGTCGCCACGCTCGACGTCCCGCGCCACATCGTGGACCACCTCTCACGCTTGCTGGCCGCACACCCGCGGCGGATCGGCACCCCGCGCGGCAGCCGGGCACTCGGCCCGTTCCACCAAGCCGTCCTGGTCCCTGCGCTGGTTCCGCGAACGCGGCCGCGTGCACTGCCTGGCGCGCGACGCCGGCATCTCCCAGGCCACGGGCTACCGCTCGGTGCAGGTCAGGCTTCTCCAGCAGCGATGCCTCCTCCGAGCGGAGTCCGGCGTGATACAGCGTTCGGAACATCGCGTAGTCCCGGGCAGCGGGTCCGTACTTCCCCGCGGTCGCGATCCGCTGCTTCATGAAGTCGAAGAACTCGGCCACCGGCTCCGGCGTCGGCGGCGGCAGCAGGGTCGGCGAGTCGTCACCGACATGGCGGGACGCGTTGAACTCGTCGATCGGGCAGACCAGTCGGACGCCGAACGCGGCCTCGATCTCGGCCGCCCTTGCGGGCCTACAGGAACCGGTGGAACCCCTTGAAGATCTGCACATACTCACGCCATCTCCACCATGAGGAGCAGACCTGACGGCTTCTGAACTATACGGATCCGTCCACCGACGGACCTGGGGCATACGGCTCGATCTCATGCCACGGGGGCGGGCCACCAAGCTGCCAGTTGAGCGGCAGCTGCGATCCGTCCAGCGAGGCACGAGCCGCATTGACAAAACGCATCTGGCCCTCAACCAGGGCAGTGTGGATCCCTTGCAAGTCCTCGCGCGTCTTGGGCGAGCTGTCGACCAGTTCCGCGAAGCGTCCCACGGCCCCCGTCAGCTCTGAAGCAGCCGCCGCCACTTCACGCGGCGCAACCAGACTGATCATCGTCAGCGCCGAGTGCCACGGCACCCAATCAGCGGTATGGGGCCCGTCCTCGAGGAACGCCTCACGAAGTTCCATCTCCAGCGTGGCGAATGCCTGCAAGAAGGCCGCATACGCCGCCGTCCGGTTGTCCCTGATCCACTGCTGATTCTGGCCCCGCCGTCCGACGACACCACCGGCGACAACACCTACGACCGTGGCGGCAACACCACCCGCGCTCGAGATCACCAGCTCCCACGGAACAGCCAAGACAAACTCCCCCACGCCGAACGGCCCACTCAACCGATCAAGGCTCAGCCCAGAAGCCCAGACGTTAGCCGATCACGCCGGACCCGCTCAGCCCGACCTCGTTGAGATGACCAACCAACGACTCGCCGAATCGCACTGGCACCCACGCACTGACGTCATTTCTCGTGAACATCCCCGCCGCTTCCGGCTGGCAACTGCCGTTCAAACCAGCAGACAATCGCTGCTGCTGAGCATGAACAAACCCAAACTGCTACACCACTCGGCGGGCCGCCATCCTGGAGTGGGCCGCCGATCGGTGGCCATCTCTTGCGTGACTGTCCCCCGACCTTGGTGCGGCCCAGCACTGGGGGACAGGAGCCTGGGGCTGGCCATGGGCGCACTGGGGTGATTCGACAACGTAACCGTGCCAGGCGCGCCGGGCCCGGAAGGATCCGCCGGACAGGCCCTGGGCTCGATCCTGTCCCGTGCCGTTCCTCGCCCTCCCGTGCCGGAATGGAGCGGGCGGGACAGGCCCCGGTTCCAGTGACGGGGCACAGCGCGGCCGGGGCCGCCCCCGCACGGCGACGTCGCGCTGCTGCCCACTCCGGACCGAGGCCGACCAGCCCCGCCAGTCGGGCCGGCGGGGCTTCCAAGGCGTCAGATCATCAGCAGTAGCCGCGTGTGCGGTACGAGCTTCCGGTTCACGCTGGTGCTCTGCACGAAGATCGTGAAGTCGTCGTTGTGGTCGGGCTTGACGCGGACTTCCGTGTCCGGCAGGCCGAGTAGGGCTCGGGCCTCCGGCCCTGTGTACACCCGGTCCGTCTTCTTCTCCAGCACCGCAATCTGTTTCCGCGCCTGGATCTTCTCCGACTTACTCAGCTGATAGAACGCACAACCTGTATGGAAAGTGTGCCCGCATTCGATGACCCAGTCCCGGATCGCCGCTTCGCGATTCACCGGAATCAGCTGGTACTTCGACGGATTCACCGGGGTGAGACCGGCTGCCTTGATGGTGTCCTTGTTGACCGCCGCGGCGCCCGTGGAGAATACCGCCCGCGATCCCCGGATGCCCTGGGCGCGGCCCACCATGAATTTCTCGGTGGCCTGCTGGATGACCTGCCCGGCCTCCTCCAGACCCTGTGTGCTCGTGGCGTCCCAGATGGCGATGTTGTCCTTCGGGAAACCGCACTGCATGGCCTCGCGCTTCCCCATCTGATCCGGCACAAGGACGGCCAGCGTCCAGTTGTCCTCCTGAGTCTCCATCATCTTGGCCACGGCCTGCACCAGCTCACGCGGATCCCTGGTAGGGGCATCCAGGCAGCGATGACTTGCGTTCTCCTGTCCGTCGGTCAGTATGAACGTCAGGAAGCTGTGGTCGCCATACAGTTGCGCCGTCTGCGCCAGCTCCCGCTGCGACTTCAGTGTGGCCGCCAGCAGAGCCGTCATTCCACGGACCCGGTACAGCTGCTTCAGGGACGGCATCCGCAGCACGTCCTTGTCGTAGATGACGCACTCCACCTTGTCTGCGAAGACGTACACCGTGACGCGGGTTTCCTGGTCCAGTTCCTTCGATCGGCGGGCCAGATATGCAATCTGCTGGTCGGCGACTTCGACGACCTTGCGGCTCAGGTGTGTCATGGACGAACTGGCATCCAGCACAAGAGCAACGTGATTGATGTAGTTCTGGTTTCCGGACATGACCGCTCCCCCTTTTCCGACTCGATGCTCCGATCCTCTCACCCACCACTGACAATCGATCTTGGGTTCCAGGCTGGATGCAGAGCCCACTCCCCAGGTACGCAGCCGAACAGCTGTGCACCACCGCACTTCTGGGATCGATCCGGGAGGGCGGTGGTGCGGGTTGCCTGGTCGGTCCGCCCCTCGAGTGGTGGTCCACGCCCACTGCACGCCCAGCTCCGTCAGCGCGGTCCGCTGGTCCTGGGTGATGAGTTTGTCGCGCCTGCTCTTGGTACTGGAGAGCCGTACCCCAAGCCGAGGTTCGACCGGCTCTTCCTGACCCTCCATCGAGATCATTTCGATGTGCCCTCGGCGCTGGCCTCGGCGCCTTCGCGGGCGATGTACTGCAGAAGGCCGTCAGGCGGCGCTCCTCCGCGTCCCCGCAGCAGGTCGGCTACCAAAGCGACCCGCTTCGAGGACATCGCAAGCGCGTCCTGGTGGTAGATGGCCGCCCGACTCCCGCGTACGCTCACCGTCGCGGCCCGCCTCGGCTGGGCCGCCGACCGGCCCGCCATGCTCTGGCTCGCGCTCTGCCAGCTGGTCGTCGCCATCTCCTCCGCCGTCGTGCTCGCGGCCCTGCCCGGCGCGATGAACCACCTCCTCGCCGACGCCCCGGTCGCCGACCGGGTGAGCGCCGCTACCAGCTCGCTGATCGTGGTCGCCGTCGCCACCGGGGTCCGGGCCGGGGGCCGACGCCCTCGCCGTATACGCCGCCGCCCGCCTCGCACCCGAGGTCGCCACAGAGACGGACCTCCAGATCCTGGCCGCTGCCCCGGAGGTGGAGCTGGAGAGGTACGACCAGCCCGGCTTCGCCGACCGGCTCCGGGTCGCCGGCAAGGGCGTCGAGGCGACCGAGAACCTCATCGGCGACGCCCAGGCTCTCCTCTCCGTACTCGCCCAGCTCATCGCCGCTACCGGGGTCCTGACGGTGCTGCACCCGCTGCTGCTGCTGCCGCTGCTCGCGCTCGCCGTGGTGCCCAAGGGCGCGGCCGCGGTCGCCACGGCGCGTATCCAGCACCGCGCCGACTACCAGAACATCTCGGACAACCACCTGCGCCACCTGCTGCGGTACTACTCCACCGACCGCCGCACCGCCGCCGAAGTCCGCGCCACCACCATGGCCCTTCCTGACCAGCTGGTACCGCGAGATCACCGACCGGATCAAGGCCACCCACCGTCGCGCGGCCCCGCGGGTCCTGCGAGTCACCCTGCTCGGCGCCACGGTCAGCGGCCTGATGCTCGCCGCGATCTGGGCCGCGCTCGGCTGGCTGGCAGCCATTGGCCGTATGGACCTGGCCCTCGCCGCCACCGCCGTCGTCGCGGTCCGCACCTCCACCGGCGCGCTGACCTCCCTGGTCATGGCCGCCGCCCGCCTGTTCCGCACCAGCCTGTACGTGGAGGACTGGCAGGCGTTCCTGCGCCAGGCGAAGGTCCTGCGCGCCGAACGCGGAACCGAGATGATCCCGGTCGGGGCGCCCGCCGTGATCGAGGCCAAGGACGTCACCTACACTTACCCGGCGCCGACCGCCCGGCGGTCGACGGGATCAGCCTCACCCTCCGCCAAGGCGAACTCATCGCGCTGGTCGGCGAGAACGGCTCAGGCAAGACCACCCTGTCCACCCTGCGCACCGGACTGCGCGTCGCCAGCACCGGCACGGTGGCCTGGGACGGCACCGACCCCACCTCGCCGAGGCCGATCCGCACAGCGTGTGGTCCCGCGTCGGGCTGGTGCCGCAGGACCACACCCGCTGGCCCATGGACCTGCGCGCCGACATCCACCTCGGCCAGCCCCGCACCGCCGCCGACGCCCTGCTTCCGGACGCCGGGCGGGCAGCCGGCGCGGACAGTGTCATCGTGAAGGTCCCGTACGGGCTCGACACCCTGGTCGCCGGCTCCAACTGGGGCGGCACCGACCTGTCCGGCGGTCAGTGGCAGAGGATCGCGGTCGCCCGCGCCTTCTACCGCGACGCCGTCATGTTGATACTGGACGAGCTGACCTCCGCCATGGACCCGCGCGCCGAACACCTGGTCATCAGCCGTTTCAAGGAGCTCGCCGCGGGCAAGGCCGCCGTCTTCGTGACCAACAACGTGGAGAACGCCCGCATCGCGGACCGCAGCTGGGCGACGGTGATGAGGCCGGCGTCCAGGTGGGTGTCGGTCCACTTCTGCCCGCACGCCTCACCCCGTCGCAGCCCGCGGAAGGCGATCAGGTGGATCAGCGCGTAAAGCCGGTCCTCTGCGACGTGGTCGAGGAAGAGGCCGGTGTGCTCCGGCGTCCAGACCATCACGGGGGAGGGCTTCTCGCCGGTGCGCTTCCAGTGCAGGATGCGCTCTTCGGTCCACACGAGCGCCTTGGGGCGCTTGCCGGCCTCCAGCCCGACGTGGGCGGCCGGGTTGAAGGTGATCAGCTGCTGAGCGATCGCGGCGTTCAGCGCGGCCCGCAGCGTGGAGCGGACGCGCTGCCGCGTAGCCGGACCCACAATGCGGCGGTAGGGCTCCATCTGAGCGATGGCCGCCTTCATCGCGAGTCGCCCATCCGGCCTCCCACTCGCCCATCAATCGCCCAGGCCGTCGGCGGCTCTCGCTCCTGCAGCCGGCGTCCGCCTCGGCCTTCTTCGCGTCCTTCTTCACGCTCGCCCCAATTCATGCAAAACATGAGGCAATTCCCCAATTGGAATGTGATTATGAGTCACGCAGCATGCACTCTAGGCAATTTTAGCTATTTGACGGAGCGTCTAATGACGCTCGTGAACCGTCAAACTTATGCAAAGGCCCGGCCCTGCTGGGCCGCCGAGATGGCCTGGACCAATGATTTCATGGTGGCCAACTTGTCGGCGGCTTAAGAAACTTGACGTTCCATCATCCTGCCTCTCCCTTGATGGTTGAATTGTTGACATCTTTGCAGGCAAATCAACGGCGCCCAAATCCCGCTATCTCTCTGGCAGGATTCCCGGCACCCAATCCACTCAAGGAAAGCGGTGCCGATATGCCCGGTCGCGGGAGAAGTGGTCAAGCAGCGGCACAACACCCGTATGCCGCCGGACGCAGTGGTCTTCACAGGCGTGCGGACCGCAGGGCCGGTCCTCGTCTCGTCGGGTGACGCTTCGACCGCCCGAGTCCAGGCGGGACGGGGTAGCCCGGGCGGTTGCCTCGGGGCCGATCCTCCGGACGGCGTGCCGCGCACCGGCCTGCGGGCACGCGCCGCGGGCGAGTGCCAAGCAGGCCCCCTGGTCGCTCCATCGACCCCGCCCTTTCGGGCCGCCCCCCGCGCCGCCGCTCCGGCGAGCAACCATCCTCGCTCGGCCCATTACTGACTGACCATCAGCCGTCGAGCGACACCGAACCGGGGCCGCAGCCGCGTCCCCTGGAGACCTGCCCCCGTAGCCCGGACGACCGGGTTGCCGGGCAGGCGAGTCACCCCCCACTTCAAGGAGCATGATGCACAAACGTCGCACGCCCCGCCGCAAGAAGGTGCTGATAGCCGCGATCACCGCAGCACTCTCCGGCGGCTTGCTGTACGGCTTCGGCGCCCTCGCCCAGGCCGATGCGGTCAGCGGCACGGTCATCGGCGGGCAGGGCAACTACAAGACCATCAACCACCGGGCCAAGCCGTCCCTCTCGGCCCAGGTCAACGGCTCCTCGAAGGCCGGCGACAAGATCCAGATGTCCTGCCGGACCACCGGGGACACCGTGGAGAACAACCCGCGTTGGATCTACACCGGCTCGTACTACATCGCCGACGCGTTCATCCACGAGAACACCACCGGCCTGCCGGTCTGCGGCTCGAACCCGAACCCGAAACCCACCCAGCCCAACCCCGGCACGAACTCCAAGACGCTAAAGATCGACATGCAGAAGCAGGTCAGGAGCCAGTGGTGCTGGGACGCCTCCGGCGTGACCATCGCCAAGTACTGGGGCCGCGATGTCAGCCAGGAGCGATTCTGCCAACTCGCCGCCCAGAGCGGCTGGGTGGACTGCAACAACCAGCCCGCGACACTGGAGGACATGGCAGGTGGCCTGGCCAGGCTGGGGCTGAGCAGCAGTGGCCGCAGCCTGAACCGCAACGCGACGTTCAGCGAGTCGAACGCCGAGATCGCCGCAGGCCGGCCGTTCGCCGTCCGGTTCGGCTGGCGCAGCGGGGGCGGCCACATGAACGTCATCTACGGCTACGACAGCACCAGCAACATGATCGCGGTCGGTGACCCCTGGCAGACCACCCAGACCTACACCTGGTGGAACTACTCCACCTACGTGAACAACAACTCGTTCCAGTGGACCCACTCCCGCATCGGCATCCAGGGCTGAGGAGAAGACCGACCATGCAGACCATGCGACGCACCAAGCGCGCGGCCGCCCGGGCAGCCGTCCTCGCCGTGACCGCGCTCGCCGCCACCCTGTGCGGAAACGTTTCCGCGCAGGGCGCGGAGGGCGACGGCATCGCGGGCTACCAATCCGCCCAGCAGACCCTCCGCAGCGACCAGCTCCGAGACACCGTCTCCCGCTTCCTGGTCGCGACCCGGCAGCCCGCCAGCGCCGCCAACGCGGACGGCGGCACCCTCGCCACCCCCGGGAAGGACCCCGCCACAGCCGGCGCGCCACCCCGGTTCGAGCTCAAGGCCCCGGTGCCGATGTTCGAGATCAGCCCCGAGTTCGTGGCCGGCAAGACCAAGACGACCCCGCAGACCGTGCTGCGGCTCGCCTATCTGGCCTCCCGGGTGACCGCCTCCGACGGCCACCAGGCCGCCGTACTGCTCGCGCCCCGGGGGAACGCCGCTACCACGGGAAGCGGCACGAAGAACGTCGGCGCCGAGGGCTGGGAGCTGGCCGGCATCCGAGACGGGGACGTCGAGGTCGGCCTGGCCGAACGCGGCACCCCCAAGGCCCGCACCTTCACCGAGCCGCAGATCCACGCCTGGTACCGCATCACCGCCGAAGGCATGATCGAACCGCTCAACAAGGCGGCGACCACCGGCCTCGGCGGAAAGCGCGCCATCACCCTCGCCGCCTACCAGAAGCTGGTCTCCGCCCGTTACGGCGACAAACTGCCCGGCTCGGAATACGACCGCAAGGGCCTGGCCGGCGGGTACCCCGGCCTGGTCGAGGACCAGCCCGCTCAGGCGGCCGCCCCGTCCGCGAGTCCAGCGGCCGGGACATCCTGGCAGCCTGTAGCCGCCACCGGGGCCGCGGCCCTGGCAGCGGCCGCCGGCGCGGCGGTGTACGTGCGTCGCCGGTGCACGGTCGCCACGCGCTGACCTGTACAGATCCGACCTGCGACCTCCCCTTCGATGCATGACCGGCAGGGACGGCCCGCCTGGGCCGATCTGCGTGCGCGATGCGTGAACGGACGGAGCGGCATCCACTGGCAGGAGGGCTGGCCAGGCGGAAGGCCGGGTGGCGCTGACCTGCGGGGACAGCGCCACCCGGCACAGCCGAGCATCCCCCGGCAGGGATTCGATCCCACTCGTAAGAAGTCATCTCATTTGGATGGCTCGATAGGCTGTCGGTCGTGGTGGGGATCGTTGAGCGGCTGGTGCCGGACGAGTTGTGGGAGTTGTTCCAGCGCGTGGTGCCGGAGGCGCCGTCGCGGCCGCAGGGTGGTGGGCGACGCCGGCACGGCGACCGGGAAGTGCTGGCAGCGATCGTGTTCGTGGCCACGTCGGGATGTACGTGGCAGCAGTTGCCCTCTGCTTCGTTCGGGCCATCCGGAGCCACGGCCCATCGGCGCTTCTCCGAGTGGACCAGGGCGAGGGTGTGGGCCAAGCTCCATCGCCTGGTCCTCGACGAGCTCGGCTCCCGTGGCGAGCTGGACTGGTCCCGCTGTGCGATCGACTCGGTGAACATGCGGGCTCTGAAAAGGGGGACCTGACGGGTCCCGCCGAGGGCCCGGACGACGCAGGCCAGGCAAGCTGCACGGCGACAAGGGCTACGACTACTCCCACCTGCGGCGATGGATAAGCAAGCGCGGCATCACCCACCGCATCGCCCGCAAGGGCATCGAGACTCCCAGCGACTGGGCCGGCACCGCTGGACCATCGAACGCACCATGTCCTGGCTCGCCGGCTGCCGTCGCCTCCACCGAGGCTACGACCGCAAAGCCGAGCACTTCTCCGCCTTCACCGGCATCGCCTGCACCCTCATCTGTTACCGCAGACTCGCCAAATGAGATGTCGTCTAAGTGTGACGAGGTGGGGTGCATCTCGGGTGGATGAGATGCCTCCGTCTAGAGATCACGCTGAGTGACCGAACGGCGGGACAGTGAGCTTACGTGTTCGTCTTCCGATACCGGAGGTCGTAAAGCTGTGAGGTGACCGCTCTGGCCACGGGGCCGCGCCCAGGGCCGCGGGAGAATCCGAGCGCGACCCGTCAGTGAGACCGGTGGGCGTTGAGCCGGGCGGCTTGGCGCGTCAGGTGGTCGCGCTCGGCGAGGTTGGGGGCCTTTCGGGCCGCCTCGGCGTACAGGCGTGCCGCCGTGGCCAGGTCGCCGTCGCGCTCGTGGAGGTACGCCGCCACCGCCGTGTGGCGGGGCAGTGAGTCGTCCAGCGCCGCGAGCGCCGCCAGGCCGGCACGTGGTCCGTCGGCCTTGCCGACGGCCACCGCGCGGTTGAGCCGGACGACCGGGCTGTCGGTCAGGCGCGCGAGCTCGTCGTACCACTCGACGATCTGTACCCAATCGGTCTCCTCGGCGGTGGGCGCGTCGGCGTGGAGTGCCGCGATGGCGGCCTGGGCCTGGAACTCACCCAGCTGGTCGCGGGCGAGGGCCGCTTGCAGGATCTCGACGCCCTCGGCGATCAGCTTCGTGTCCCACCGGCCGCGGTCCTGCTCGGCGAGCGGCACCAGGCGGCCGTCGGGCGCGGTTCGGGCGGCGCGCCGGGCGTGGTGGAGCAGCATGAGGGCGAGCAGCCCCGCGACCTCGGGGTGGTCGACCTGGGCCGCGAGTTGCCGGGTGAGCCGGATGGCCTCGGCGGCGAGGTCGACGTCGCCGGAGTAGCCCTCGTTGAAGACCAAGTAGAGGACGCGCAACACGGTGGAGACGTCGCCGGGCCGGTCGAACCTTCCCCGAGCTCTCGGCTTCGCTCGAACAGGGGAGACCCCAACGCCGGAGACGGTGCGCTTGGCCCGGCTGATGCGCTGGGCCATGGTCGCCTCGGGCACAAGGTAGGCCTGCGCGATCTGGCGGGTGGTGAGCCCTCCGACGGCGCGCAGCGTGAGCGCGACCGCGGACGACGGCGTCAGCGAGGGGTGGGCGCACAGGAAGTAGAGCTGGAGCGTGTCGTCCACCGCGGGCGTGGGCCCGGGCGCCGGCTCCTCCTCGACGCGGTCCTCACGCCGGCGGCGGGCGGCGTCCGCGCGGGTCGCGTCGAGGAACTTGCGCCAGGCCACGGTGACCAGCCAGCCCTTCGGATCCCGCGGCGGTTCGGTCGGCCAGACGCGGACCGCCTCGACCAGCGCGTCCTGCACGGCGTCCTCGGCCGCCGCGAAGTCGGCTCCGCGGCGGACGAGGATGGCGAGCACGCTCGGCGTGAGGCTCCGGAGCAGGACCTCGTTCACCTCAGTGGCACTCCGTGATGGTGGGCGTCGCGGTCAGGAAGGGGCGCACCTCCAGCCACTCATGGATCGGCTTCCCGCCGGCCCCGGGGGCGGCCGACAGTTCCCCGGCCAGCTCGACGGCGCGCTCGTAGCTGTCGACGTCGATCACCATCCAGCCGGCGATGAGGTCCTTGGTCTCGGCAAACGGGCCGTCGGTGACCGGCGGGCGGCCCTCACCGTCGTACCGGACCCACGCCCCCTCGGGGGCGAGCGCCTGACCGTCGACGAACTCGCCGGTCCCCTCGAGCCGGGCCGCGAAGTCCTGCATGTACTGGACGTGCGCCGAGATCTCCTCCGGCGTCCACTGGTCCATGGGCACGTCGTTGACCGCAGCCGGGGCGCCGCGGTAGTGCTTGAGCAGCAGGTACTTGGCCATCGTGTCTCTCCTCGGTGCTGTGCGACCCATTGTGGTCGCTTTCATAACGAGGACGGAGCCGGCCACGGGTTCTCGACATCGCGGTCTGAATTTTCTTGGCTCTCGTGGATGAGCCTGGGTGAGCCGTCTCGCGGTGTCCGGGGCCACAGCGTGGCGCGAGGGCCGGGGCGTTCTCGCCCGGATGATCTCCGTGGGGCCCTTCGGATGGCGGCCGCCGGGGCTCGCCGCCGCCCGGCGCGGCGGGTCACAGTCCGGAACCGCCCGTGGCGTCGATCACCCGGCCGGTGACCCAGCGCGCGTCGTCCGAGGCGAGGAAGGCCACGATGCCGGCCACGTCCTCGGGCTGCCCGACCCGGCCCAGTGCGGCCAGGGAGGCCGCGTGCGCTTGCGCTGCGGCGTTGTCGCGCAGCCAGCCTGCGTTGACGTCCGTGTCGATGATCCCGGGAGCGACCGAGTTCGCGGTGATGCTCCGGGCGCCCAGTTCCTTGGCGAGGTTGAGGGTGAAGTTGTCGAGGGCGCTCTTGGTGGCGCCGTAGGCGATGGCCTCCGGCATGGCGAGGTGGGCCGCGCCGCTGGATATGTTGATGATTCGCCCGCCGTCGCGCAGCCGCTTGAGGCCCTCCTGCACGATGAAGAACGGTGCCCGTACGTTGACCGCGAAGACCTTGTCGAAGTCGTCCTCGGTCAGGTTGGACAGGTCCGAGCTCCGGGCGATCCCGGCGTTGTTGACGATGATGTCGACCGCGGCGCCGGGCGTGTGCTCGGTGGCGCGGGCGTCGAAGGCGGCCCACAGGGCGGCGGCGTCGCCGTGCCGGCCCAGCTCCGCCCGCAGCGCGAAGGCCCGGCCGCCGTCCTTCCGGATGCGTGCGACGACCTCGTCCGCCGCCGACTCGTCGCGGGCGAAGGCAACGGCGACGGTGGCGCCGTCCCGGCCGAGACGCTCCGCGATGGCCCGGCCGATGCCCCTGCTGCCGCCGGTGACCAGCGCGACCTTGCCCTGAAGTGGGTGTGTAGCCATGAGAGTTGACCGCCTTCTGTTTGTTGAGTGATTCCTCAAGAAAGAAGGTAGCGCACGTTCTTGAGCGCACGCTCTAAAATGGTGGGGTGAGCGAGACACCTGTGAAGCGAGGCCGGCCGCGGACCTTCGACCGCACCGCGGCACTGGCGGCGGCCACCCGCCTGTTCTGGGAGCGCGGTTACGAGGCCACCTCCATCGGCGAGTTGACCGCGGCGATGGGGATCCGGCCCGGAAGCCTGTACGCGGCCTTCGGGGACAAGAAATCCCTCTTCAAGGAGGTGGTGGAGAGCTACGGGCACTCACCCGTCGGCGCCTTCGCGGGCGTGGCGCTCCAGGAGGAGCCCACGGCCTACGGGGCGATCGCCCGCATCCTGCGCGAGGCGGCCGTCATCTATCCCGACCCCTCCCATCCGGCCGGCTGCCTGACCATCAGTGCGGCCACCAACGTCACGCCCCAGGACGCCGAGGTGCAGGCCTTCCTCCGCGACCTGCGCAACAGGAACGTGGACGGGTTCGAGGCCCGCCTGCGGGCGGCGCAACAGGCGGGCGAGCTGCCTGCCGAGGCCGATTGCCGGGCCCTGGCCGGATACTTCGCGGCCGTCATCCAGGGCATGTCGCAGCGTGCCCGGGACGGTGCCACGGCTGCCGAACTGAGCGAGGTCGCCGAACTGGCACTGGCCGCGTGGCCCGCGGCGGAACGCTGACCGACGCACCCGAGGCGCGCTGACCCATCGGACACCCCCCAGGCTGGTGTCGTTTCCGGCCAGCGTGGGGCGAGGTGATCTGTCGGATCGGGGTGGGCCCGGCTTGAGCACCAGCATCGGAGATGGTCAGCTGGCGGCACATGGGAGAGAGTCCTGCGGGCTGTTCAGGCCGATGCCGATGCCGATGCTGATGCGGAGGGCGGGATCGACTGGTCCATGGTCGGCGTCGATTCCCCATCATGCCGCGCCCATCAGCATGCCGCCGGGGCCCGGCACTGCCCGGGGTGGATACCAGGCCGACGCAGGTGGCCTGCCTGTCACCGGCTGGAGGAGGCGATCGGATGCTCACGCTTGCGGTGAGCACCTGCCCGGACAGTCCCTGGAGGGCACCGTGGAGATGCCTGAGGCAACCAAGGCTCTGCGGGTCTTCCGCCTCGCCTTGGCCCCTGTGAGAGTGCCCACCGCCTGCGGTATGCCGGGGCCGCCGGCTGGGCCGACAACTACGGCAGCCCCGAGATCCATCACGCGCGCCGGGCCTGGCACCGAGGAAGCGCACGCATGCGCCGAGCCGCGTGGTGACATCAGTCGAATCGGGCGGCGAAGCGCCGCCGCAGGTCGGTGTAGTCCCAGGCGGGGAAGAGCCCGGGAAAGTGGTCCAGCATCGCCCCGAGGCCGGTGCGGAAGTTCTTGAAGTAGGGATCGGTGAATGGGAGCTCATCAGTAAACAGGTACTGCCACCCGTATGTTCCCTTGGTCAGCACCAACTGTTCCAGGTATCCGGTGTAGGTGAGGTCCAGCCGCACCAACTGCTGACCCCACCCCTCGACCTCGTTCATGTCCATGTCGTAGTACCAGATTTCCAGGGGGTCGGTGTGCCGCTGGATCCGGATCGCCGCGAGCTGCCCTGCCGCCGTGAGCGGGGTGTTGTCGATGACACGCAACTCGGAGCAGAGCTCGGCCCCTGGCCAGCCGGAGGGGATCAGATCGAAGATCTGGCCCAGCTCGCCGGTCGACGACCGGTCCACCGCCAGGTGTGGGCAGTCCTGCAACTCCTGCTGGGTCTTGAGCAGCCGTTGCTCGATCGGAGTGGGAGTACGCATGGGCCGACCCTAGCCAGGCGGCGTCATCCTCGCCCACCGATCTGCAGGTGGATGATCTCCACAACTGGGACATAGTGCGCGGCTCGGCTACGAATCAGCAGTCGCCATGAGATGCGGGCCTTCGTGAGCCCGCGGTGATCCACCGGACAAGCCTTAGCGCGCTCTGGTCACCGCCCGCCGTGATCATCTGCGCGCGCAACGGTGACAGCCCGGTCATCGGGAGTCGTCGACACGCGGGAAGGGCTTGAGGCTCCCGGGGCGGTATCCGGCGCGGCGTGGAGCGGCTCCGCTCCCGGTGGCCGCGGGCCGGCTACTCATGATGGTGGTTGTGGCCGAGGTCATGGCGGGGGCTCTTCCCCGCCTTCTGGCCTGGTTCGGCCACGATGAACTGCCCCATCATTCCGGCGTCTTCGTGGTAGAGCAGGTGGCAGTGGTACATGTACGGGGTGTCCGGGTCGGCGGGGCCGTCGAACCGCAGGGCGATGCGTACGGTGGTCTGCGGGCGGACCAGGACGGTGTCCTTGGGTCCGCGTTGCGGCGCGGGTGGTGTCTTGCCGTTGACGTCCAGCACCCTGAACCTGGTGTCGTGCACATGGAAGCTGTGCGCGGCGCCGTCGGCGTTGGTGACTTCCCAGATCTCTTCCGTGCCCCGCGTCACGACCTCGTCGATGCGTTCCATGTCCATCCTCTTGCCGTTGATCTCGACGCCCAGCAGCTCGAACTGCCGGGTGCGCGCCGGGTGTGCGCCGGTCGGCAGGTCCAGTCGGGTGAGTTCGCGTGGCAGCTCGGTGGAGTCGCGGAGTGTGCCGGCGGCGCGGAGCTGGAGGACGTCGAAGGAGTCGTCGCCGCCGTTCATGCGCTGATCCCAGAAATCGAGGCCGATGTCGAGCGGGTAGCTGCGCAGGACGGTCCGTTCACCGGGTTTCACACGGACGACGATCTCGGCCCGCTCTCCGGGGGACAGGGGAATGCGGTTGAGCGCGTGCGGCCGCTCGAGAAGGCCGCCGTCGGTGGCGATCAGAGAGAAATCACGGTCGTCGTCGAAGCCGAAGTTCAGGATCCGGGCGGTGGAGGCGTTGAGCAGGCGCAGGCGCACCAGTTCGCGATCGACCGTCTTGTAGGGGCCGAGGGTGCCGTTGACCAGGATCTCGTTGCCGAGGAAGCCGGTGCTGGAGGAGAACATGCCGCGGCCGAAGTCGAAGGATCCGCCGTCTTTGAACCGGGTGTCCTGCACGATCAGCGGGATGTCGTCCTGGCCGTAGTCCTTCGGCAGGGCGAGCCGGCCGGCCTGGGGGTCATCAAGGATGAACATTCCGGCGAGACCCCGCTGAACATGCCGTTCGGTCTTGCCGTGGGGGTGCGGGTGGTACCACAGGGTGCCGGCGGGCTGGTCGATGGTCCAACTGGGCGACCACCGGGCGGCGGGTTCGATCATCTGGTGCGGTCCGCCGTCCATCCTGGCGGGCAGATGCATGCCGTGCCAGTGCACGGACGAGGCTTCGGGGAGTTTGTTGTCGACGTTGACCATGACCTTCTCGCCGCGCTTGGCGCGCAGTGTGGGGCCCAGGTAACTGCCGTTGAATCCCCAGGTCTTCGTCGTGCGCCCGCTCCGGAACGTCGTGGCACCCTGCTGCATTCGCAGGTCGAAGACCCTGCGGCCCCGCTCGTCCAGGCGGGAGGGCGCCAGCGGGGGGACAGCCAGTTCGTTGGTGAAGTCGACCTTGCCCACTGTGCTGACGTCGGCGCTGGTGTACAGCCAGATGGCGCCGCTGCCGAGCAGCAGCCCGAGGGCCAGTAGGACCGACCCCACGATCAGTAACACGCGTTTGAGTCGGTTCCGGCGCCGGCGCGGCCGCGGCCTGACGGCCGGTGAGGGCGCGGATGTCCCGGAGGTCACTTCAACAGTCATGCCTGGAGGCTCGCAATCGGTCGGTCATCGGCGTGACGGGGGTGGCGGATGTGTGGTCGCCGGCGGGTCAGCGCGGCAACTGGGGCCGGGCGCCGGGCTGGACGGTGAAGTTGAAGGCCTCCATCAGGGACTTGTGCTTGGTGTTCTGGAAGGCCGCGACGCGCCATTCGCCGTTGGCCTGACGGATCACGGTGTACGTCTGGACCTTGGTGAGCTTGCCCAATGTGCCCTTGTAGGTGTCGCCGCGGGTGATGACCACGGCGACGTCGGGGCCGTAGAAGCGGATGCCGTCGACCTCGCTCGCCAGGCGTGTGCCCTTGAGGAAGCTGTCGAACAGGGCCTGATGGGCGGCGCCGATCTCGTCGCCGCCGCGGTACACGGTGCCGATGTAGGTGACGTAGGTGGCGTCGTCGGTGAATCGGGCACCGTATGCGGCTCCGTCACCGCGGTTCCACGCGTCGGTGAGTCCGTCGAGCAGGGCACGGACAGCGGTGACGGCGGCGGTGTCGGTGTCGGTGTGATTCATGGTGTCGGCCTCCCGTGATAGCTTCTCAAGCGAAGTAACTGCGCGGAAGATGTCTCTTCTTCAAGGAAGAGATTAGGGAGGAGAGGTCAGCGATGTCAACGCCAGAGATGCGGCCGGACGCGGGCGAGGTCTACCGCCACTACCTGAGCGCGGTCATGCTCCACGGCCACGCCAGCGCCAAGGCGTGCGGACTGGGCGCCACCGACCTGTATGCGCTCAACACGCTCGAACTGGCAGGGGCGATGACACCCGGCGAGCTGGGCGCACTCACCGGACTGACGACCGGGCCCACCACCCGGCTGATCGACCGGCTCGAACAGGCCGGCTACGTCCGGCGGTGCCCCTCGCCCGACGACCGCCGCAAAGTGATCGTCGAGCCCATCGCCAAACCCTCTGGCCTCGACGCAGCGATGGCCCCGGCCCGGCGGCGGATCAGCGAGATCATGCGCGGCTACTCACCCGAGCAACTCCAGACGCTCTTCGACTACTTCACCCGGGCCACCACTGCCTACCGGGAAGCCACCGAGGAAGCCCGTCAGGCGACCTGAATCCCGCCCGGGCGGCTAGGCCGGCGCCCGGACCCCGCCCCACAGGGCCGGTTTCGCCCGCCCGCTATGTTCCCGGCTCGCCGGTCCGCGCGCGGCGGCGAGGCTGCGCAGCGACACGTACACCTCCCAGGCCGCTCGCCTGACCTCGTCGCCGTCCGCGCCGGTCATCCTGCCGCGTCCAAGCCCCACGGCCGGTGGGCGGGCCGCCGACCGTGTCTGGGCGCCCACGCCGAGGGCTGGGAGGCGGTGAGCATGCGCCGCCTGGCCGACCGGATCGGCTACTCCGCCAAGTACGCCTACCGCTCGCGCCTACCTGGAGAAGCCCCGCACCGTCACCGGCTGGACCGGCCTGCGTCGTCGACGCCTCCCACGGCAACAGCGGCAAGGACCACAACCGCCGGCTGGCCGTTCATCGCCGACCTGGCCGAGCAGATCACCGACGGCGCCCCGTCCCTGGCCGGCATCATGATCGAGTCCTAACTGTCCGACGGCAGACAAGACCTCGCGGCCGACACACCCCGCCCCGACCTCAGCGTCACCGACCCCTGCCTCAGCTGGTCCCGCACCGCCCTGCTGCTCGAGACCCTCGCGCTGGCCTCCCGCCGCCGGTAGCCGCTGTGAGCTCCGGTACGGGTGTCGCCCCTCACCCGGCGGCCACGCAGGTCACGGGACCAGTTCGTAGCCGCACAGGACGTACATCCGGGTGACCGGGCCGACATCGGCGGGGATGGTGAAGCCTCCCAGCTCGCGGTCTCGGGCGCGACGCAGCGGCGCCAACGGCAGGCTCAGCTCGCCGTGGAACAGACCCGGGTATTCGGCACTGGTCACACAGGTGATGTCGTGCCCGCCGCACCCGCCGTTCTCGTCGGGGCCGTCAGGCACCTCGTGCTCAGCCCTGAACCGCACCGTGATGTGGCCGCCGTCATCGCAGCCCGCGGTCTCGACGAACAACCCGAGCCTGTTGACCCGCAGGTCCTGATCACCGGGCAGGTACGGGAAGTGCGCCCGCGTCAAGCGCAACGGCAACCGCCTCGGGCCCGTGGCGGTAGTCAGGCGATGCCAGTCGTCGGGGAAGTCGTGCCGTACGTCGAACAACTGCAAGCCCGCGCCCGGCAGGTGTCGCCGCGCGGCGGTGCCGGCCGCCCTCCGCAGCACGTCGCCGCCTTCCCTGGCCGTGTAGTTGAGGTGCAGGACGACGTCCCCGAGCGTGTCGAAGTCGAACCGGTTGTTCTCCTGAGGCAGCTCGATCCGCCAGCGGCTCGCGGCCCCGGCGAACTCGAAGGGCAGGTAGCGCTCGTCGGCGAAGCGCAGCTCGAAGAGGCCTGCGTCGTTCTGGCCGCTGGATGTGGCGATCGCCTCGGTCGCACCGTAGGCGCGCACCACCCGCCGGTCGTCGCTGCCGGCCTGGTAGCCGTCGAACTCGGGGCCCGAGCAGCATCCGGCCGGTGGTTCGGCGAGCGCGGGGTCGACGCGGGTGCTGCTGCCGAGCAGGGTCAACCGGGCGTGTACGCCGGTGTAGGGGCCCACCACGCAGGGGATCGTCACCGTCATGCTCTTGATGCGGCGCAGGTAGTGTCCAGGGTGATCGAGGTCGAAGAGCCACTCGGGGATGTCGACCTCGGCCCAGCCGGCGTGCTGCAGATGCAGGAAGGCGAGCGGGAACTCCTTGCGCATCGAGATGTGCCTGGTCAGCTCGTACTCGCGGCAGTTGGCGTCGAGGTATGCCCCGTCCATCTGCCGCAGCGCCAACTGCAGTCGTTCGCCCGCCAGTAGGCCCTCGTGCAGGCCGTCCCATCCGGTCTCGGGCAGGAAGGCGCGCGCGGTGTGGCCGCGTTCGTAGTTGAAGGCGCGTTGCGCCCGGCGGGCCGTGTGCATCGCCACCTCGTACAGGCCGCGATAGAGCGCGGCGGTCTCTCGCTGCAGATGCAGGTACAGCTGCGTGCCGGTGAACTTGTCCCGCAGGAAGTCGGAGACCTCGGCGCTGTTGTCGATCTGCCGCTGATGGTTGTTCAGCTCGCGCAGCGCGACGTCACGTCGCCGGTGGGCGGCCAGGATCTGCCGTTCGATCTGCTCGATCTCGATGTCGATGATCTCGACCTGATGGTGCCATTCCCGTTCCCTGCGGGCCCAGCCGCCCTCGGTGAGGCTCAGACCCGCGCCGGTGTTGGCATTGTCGGCGATCGCCATCATGATCCGCGCCGCGGTGGAGAAGCCGGACGCGAGCTTGTTGCCGACCGGAAGCTGGTTGAACTCCAGTGGGGTGCCCGCGATGCCCGCGATGCCGATCCACATGTCCGGGCTGATCCCGATTCCCTGGGCGACGCCCTCCAGCACGTTGCCGGCGATCCGGGACGCGATCGAGACGCCGGTCAGCGCGGCGTAGCCGGTCTCGCCCGCGTTGAGCCCACCGGCGATCAGCTCCTGGTAGTACCGCAGCCGGGCGAGCGCGCCCTCCTTGGTCTTGTCCAGCGCCTGCACCTGCCAGTCAGCCTCTCGCCACTGGTTCTTCCTGATGTCCAGGGCCAGTTCCAGCAGTTGCCGCTCGTGATTGTTGCGCAGCGCGGCCAGGGCTTCGGCGTCACCCTTCTCGTAGGCCGCGAGCAGCGCCGCGCCCAGTTGGCGTACCTCCGCGCAGAGTTCGTTGGCCTTGGCCACCAGGAAGGTGAACCGGTACGGGCTGCCGCCGCACTTGCAGTCCTCAGCGCAGTCACCGGCGCACGGCTCGACGGTCTCCCGCCACCCTTCGCGCAGTCCGGTCTCACCGAAGGCACCGCGCTGGGGAAGCCGGTAGCGGTTGAGACAGTGGTGAATCAGGGCGATACGGTCCGCGGTGTCGTCGTACAGGGCGATCAGCCGCGGGTTCAGCGGCGCGGGACGGGTAACGAGGCCGCTCACCGTCATGGACTCGCCAACGTGGTCCTGGGCCCGCACCACGGTGGGGCGATCGCCCAGGATCCGCTGGACGGCGGCGAGGAGGACGCCCGCTTGCTGTGCGCCCTCCACGGTGTTGCGGCAGGCGTGGGCATCGGCCCACTGCACCATGGTCTCCAGGTAGGCCAGCAGCACCGCCCGGTTCCTGGCCCGGTCCTCGCAGACGGGCGAACTCGGGCAGCACGGCAGGTCCTGCCGCCGTCGACGTCGCTGGTTGTCTGCGGCGCAGGAGGCCCAGGTGTTGTCGCGGGCCTGGGGCTGGTACGCCAACTCGTACCACTTCAGAGCGGACTCGTACTGGCAGTGGGTGCGCAGCGCGCCGGCCACGGTCATCGCCACGCTGAACGGCGAGGGCGGCAGCAGCGGAGCCCCCGGGGCGACGTACACGAAGTAGGGGTAGGCGGCGAGCCCGCCGGGGAAGCTCGGCGCCGGGTCCGGCGCCTCGACCAACGGAAGCGCTACGGCGTCGTCCTTGGCCAGGTCGTAGCGGAACCCCGGCGGCGTCGGGTCGGCGTGGCCGATCACCGGCGTGACCGCGCCCACCACCTCGAAGCGCAGGGAATCCGCCGTGCGTCCGGAGAACCTCAGGGTGGCCGTCTCTCCTGTGACCGCGATGCCCTGACTGGACCGGCGCGGCGGGTCGAACTCACCGTGCCGCACCCTGCTCCAGCACAGATGCACCATGGGTTGTGCGTCCCAGTCCAGCAGGGCGGGGAGCTTGTCCGGCCTGTGCCAGTCGGAGGTGTCGTGGTGCGCTTGGTCCGGCTGAGCGCCCACGTCCGCGTGCTGGTCCCGTGCCGAATGGAATGCGGAATCGGCAAGCCAGAAGTAGTACTCGTCGACGTGGTGCCGTTCCTCGCCGCACTGCGCGCAGCAGATGGCGTCCTCGTGCCAGGCCTCGAATTCCGTCCCGGCCGGCGGGAGCCCGGCGGCGGCGACCCGGACGAACCGGGTGCCCAGGCGGACCGCGGCGGTCAGCCACAGTGGAAGTCCGGTGGGGTCGTCCTCGGCTCCCTCCCGGCGATCGCGCGGGTCGCGCTCAAGCCGGGGGCGGTCATCCTCCGGGGGACGGAGGGCGGGGGTGAGGCCGAGCACCGGGGCGAGCCAGGAGTTGCGGGCGGCCCGCTCGGGAGTGCCCAGCAACCCCAGCCCCTCCGGGGCCGGTTGCAGCAGCTGGATTCCGGACGGTTCACGGGCCTGAAGGGGAGTCAGCGAGGGGTGCTCCGGTGGCCGTTGCCCCGGCCACCATTCCAGTCCACCGGGTACCGGCACGGTCAGCGTCGACCGGCGCAGCTCGGACTCCAGGAACGCGAACGCCTCCGACTCCCGCGCGGTGCTCAGCTCGTCCCACTCGATCCAGTTCTCCCCGTAGATCTCGCGGCGCCGGCATGCCTCCCACACCCGGTAGGTGGCGAGCCGCCTCTCCCACAGCCGGACGAACTCCGGCCCCGGTGTCAACGTGGGTTCGAGCCCGAGCCGGGCCCGCTGGACGAATGCCTGCACGGTCCGGATGGCGTCCTCGATCCGGCTCGTTCGCTGGCAGATGCCCGCTTCGACATCTTGGACCAGGAGATCCGAGAGATCCTTCGGCGCGGTCGCAAAGGAGCCCGGGGCCCAGGGCAGCGGCACCCGTTCCATCCCGCACAGGTACGCGAGCAGCGCCGTCCTCGCCCGCTCCCGCAGGCCGTCATTGAGCCCGCGCAGGTCCTCGTAGCGCAGTGGCTCGCCGTTCTCGAAACAGCCGTCCCGCACGAACCGGGTGAGGTTCGCGTTGCCTGAGTCGGGTTGCGCCCCGGGGTCGTCGGCGGCCCACTTCCACGGCACGGCATCGCCGATCCACCGGCACGCGAAGTGGCTGCGCAGCCGGGTCAGCCATTTCTCGCCCTGCCAGACCCGCAGTGCCCACCGCTCATCGATGAGGTCGTCGGCGTCGAGCGGATACGGTGGCGTCGCGAAGTAGGTGTGCAGCAGCGGCGAGTGCGCCAGATCGACACCCAGGTGCCTCAGCAGCTGCGCCGGGTCATCGGGCTGCTGTTCGAGCACGTCGGCGAAGAGCAGCCAGACCGGGCGCTCCCGGGCGGACTCGGTCTCGGCCCGCAGCAGGCAGTAGTCGAAGAGCCGTTCCCACCAGTCGAAGAGTGCCGCCTGGCGGTGCGGGCTGGGCGCGGTGCGCTGATCTCCCAGGGGTTGCGGCGGGTACGGGTCGGACACCGGCAGGAGGTCGAAGTCGAACCAGGCGTGGTGCACCCCGAACGCCGAAGGCCCGGTCCTGGGGTAGGACGTGCCGGCGAAGGATTCGGGATGCGTGATCAGGTGGCCCAGTTCGGACTGCCGGTATCCGGGCACGGCCGTCGCCGAGAGCGCGAACCGGCGGGCAAGCAGTGCCGCCTTCACCGCCCGCTGGTAGGTGCGGCGGATGTCGCGCAGGGTGGCGCCGTAGCGCCGTTCCAGGTACTGCGCGGCGGCCTCGCCCGAGGCGTACAGGCCCGCGGACCCCACGAGGCCATCGCCCAGCGTGCCGTCCTTGGCGTCCCGGAACAGGCGGTCGAAGCCGATCTCCGTCAGCACACCGTCGCTGTCCGGGCCGCGATACTTCACCTGGAATCCGGTGTGCTCCGGACAGGCCTCTTCGGCCCGCTCGAAGGTCGGATCGGACTGGGCGTACTCGATCGTGATCCGGTAGGCGCCCCGGCGCAGCCGCACGCCCACGGACGCGGCCGCCGGTGCGTCATCGGAGTCCCAGTTGTGGTCCAGCATGATCCAGGTCTTCTGGCCGCGTCCCAGAGTGAGCCGCCAGCGGTGTTCTCGGGCTCGGGCGAAGTCGGGTGCGGTGTCGCCCTCGGTGGGTGCGCCGACGTGGAAGTGGTACTCCCCGGCGTTGTCCACCAGCAGCACCCCGGTCCAGCGCGCGGTGAAGGGGCTCGCGCCACCGAGCGGCTCGGCGCTGCCTTCCTTGATGGCGAAGCCGTTGCGTACGGCGACCAGGCGGGACTGGGCCGGGCTCGGCGTGAGATCCATCGCCGGCAACACGGTGGGCACGGGAGCGTTGTACTGATCGCGCACGGGGGCGAACGCGGTGGCCGGGCCGCGGGTCTCCCTCCAGACCAGCTTCCCCGCGCCGTCGTGCAGTTCGCCGAGCAGGCCGGTTCCGACGAGGCCCAGCAGCGCGGCGAACGCGCCACCGCTGGGCGGTGGCGCCCAGGTCACCTCGGGGGTCTTGCCGTCGTCGGTCTCCCACGGCGTCGTCGCCGCGTTCTCGTCCGCCCACAGGCTGCGCAGCACCGTGGACGCCGCGCCCGCGTCGGCCGGGCAGCCGGTCACCGCGGCCACATGTGTCGCCAGATGGTCGACGATCACCGTGCAGCGCGCCCGGAATCGGGCGAACTCCTTCTGGAAGTAGGCGAATCTGGCCTGCTCGTCGGGTTCGGAGACCAGGGTGTCGATGGCGAGCTCGGCGTTCTCGAAGATGGCCGCGAACGGCGCGAGCGCCGCGCGGGGCGCGAAGTACAGGTTGCGTACGGCGACCCGCTCGGCCTCCCGCAGCGGCCGCATGTGGCTCAGCTCTTCGATCACCTCGGTGTCGGAGACCGGCAGCGAGGTCCACAGCTCCTGCGCGGCACTGTCGTAGCCGAAGGGCCCTTCCTCCGGTCGCAGCCACATCAGGGGAGAGGTATCCGCTGCCGCCAGCGGCGTACGGTATTGGCGCCCCAGCACGTCGACTGGGCAGCCGCACCGCTCCAGCACGGTCGGGAAGAAGTGTTCCCCGAGCACCTGCCAGGCGTCGGGTCCGCTCTCCGCCGGGACGTAGCCGAACTCGTCCCGCAAGGTCGCGGTCATCCGGGGCCACGTCCAGGCCTCGGCGTCCTCCTCGGAGACGCGCACGGCCAGCAGGGACCGCCGCAGCGCCCACAGCGTCTGCGCCTCGTCGCACCCGGTCGATCCCGCCGGCTCGGGCAGTGACAGGGGATCCTCGGCCGACTCGTTGCGGTCCTGGAGAGCGAACGGATCGTCACCGTCGCGGTGCTCTTCGACCGTGAACAGCCACATGATCTCGCCAACGGTGAAGTCCGAGGCGTAGATCTTGCCGAGAACCTCGACGAACCGCAGCGTGTGCGTGGGCCGTGCGTGCCAGGTGTCGTCCGCCGCATCGGGGTCGAACCCGGCCAGTCGGGACAGCACCGTCAAGTTGCCGGCGAGTGCCTTGGCGAAGCGCGGTTCCCGGTCCCCGCAGGAATAGCGGGCCCGTGCCAGGTCGCCGATCCGATCCAGCACGAGCTCGAGGGCCCCGGCGGCCGGGGGCTGGGTGGCCCACAGCCCCAGTAGCGGCATCCTTGTCGCGGGCGACGCCTCGTCGGCCCGATAGGTGTCCACGAGGGAGAGACGGAGCTCCTCGTGCAGGATGAGCAGCGCCGCGAGCTGGCGGCAGAAGTCCGGGTTGATCGCGTCACCGTTGAACAGCCGCAGCACCTCGCACACATCGCGCAGCATCGCGAAGGTGATTCCGGGCGCCGCGCCCTCGTTCAGCCGCCGCCACAGCCGGATGAAGACGATCAGCTTGCGCAGCGCGGGGCGCGGGTCCTGCTCGTCCTTGGGATCTGTGAACCTGATCCTCAGATCGTCGAGGCAGCACGGCTCGCAGTCGGGGATGTCGGGGTCTCCGCCCTCCGGCACGGTGCGCTGGAACGCGACGAAGCCGCTGCGCCACAGTGCGAGGAATGCGCAGTAGCTCAGGCCGGCGCGGTCCAGGAACTGGGGCACCCTTAGCACGGTGTCGGTCCAGGACGCATCGCCGACGGATCCCTTGACGAATCCGTACACCTCGTGCAAGGTCAGCCGCCCCCTCGCCTTCCGGAGAGCGATCTCCTGGGCGTAGAGCAGGTCGTACTCCTCGGTGGAAATGCCCAGGTACTCGCAGGCGATCTCCAGCCGGACCGGGTAGCGCCACCGGTGGCTCTGGAACCCGGCGGGCTCGTGGGCCGGGTCCAGCGCCAGCTCGGTGATCTCCTTGCGGAACCGGCGCATCGCGGCGTACCGGCTGGTGCCCAGGAAGCGGAGGTAGGACCTGTTCACGTCCAAGGGCTGGTGGTACGGCAGCGCGGGTGCGGTGAAGTCCTCGCGCAACAGGGCGTACGCGTCGAGGTGAGCCTGGGGCAGTCTCTCGGTGGCCGGTGAGGAGTGTTCCGGCACCGCGGCGAACAAGGTCGCCGGATCGTGCGGCTGCCCCAGAGCGTGCCCGGCAAGCCGATCCGCCGCGGTGTCATGGATCGCGCCGTGCGCGCCGCCGCCGGCCAGCTTCTCCAGGCTCTCGTTCACCAGGTCGATCACCGGCAGGGGCGTGGCGAGGTTGGCGGCCGTCACCTGCAGATCGCCGAGCGGGCCGCGGCGGTCGTCGAGCAGTTCGCCGATCGAGGCCACGTTGGCCGGCGTGGTGGGGTGCTCGCAGGTCGACGCGGCCGAGACCTGCAGCAGGTCATGCAAGTACTGAGGCGGGCCGAATGGTGACAGGTGATCCGGCGGCACACAGTCGGTCAGCGTGCCGTCCGGGTTGACCGGCGCGAAGCTTTCGTCCGGCGGGCCGGCCGGATCGGCGGGTCCCCCCGCCGCCTGTTGGATCTGTGCGGCGAACGGGTGCGCGACGGTGCCGGCGAGTGCCGCGGCGAAATCGGCCGCCGGCAGCGCGGCCGGCTGGGACTTGCTGGTGAAGCCGGCCGAGTACAGCGCTTCCATCAGCGAGAACCGCAGTTCGTTCCCGGCCGCGAACGCGGTCAGTTCGTGCAGCGCGTCGAGTGCCGCGACCGCCTGCGCCAGCCAGCGCTGTGCCGCGATGTCCGTGCCGAAGGTGTCGGCCAGTGCGGCCTCGAAGGCGGCGTCGTTTCGGGGCGCTCCGAAGACGAAGGTGCCACCGCCGTGGGTGCCGTAAGCCGCGATCATGCGGGCGAACACATCGGAGGCGGACACGCCGAGCGTCGGAAGGGTTCCGGCGGCGGCGTGGTCCGCTGTCGGGGGCTTGACGGGGACGGTGAAGAACTTGCGCAGGTGCCGGACGAAGGCATGTGCTCGCTCCGATACCGTGCCCGGCTCGGTGAACGGCGGCAGCAGCGCGGGATTGCCCCGCAGGAGGGTGCGCCACCGCTCATCGGTGACCGCCACCAGCCCGGCGACCGTGGTCACCGAGAGCGGCGGCTGCCCCACCGCGACCACCAGCGGCTCATGGTTGCCGGTGACCGCCCGCAGCACCAGCTCCAGGTAAGGTCCAGGTGATGCGACCGCGGTCGGGGCCCAGAACCCCGCGTCGATGGCCTCCGTGGCCCCGGAATGCGTGCTCCACGACCGCACCACGGTGGAGACCGGCGATGCCAGCGCGACGGTGGGCTCCGACGTGCTGACCGAGCCCAGCGCGCGCAGCCGGCGAGCCGCGGCCGCCGGACCGATCACCGGTTCGGCGGGCATGGTGAGCAGCGGCTCGGACGCCAGGACCACGCCGTTCTCGATCGCGATACGCAGCTGCGCCAGGGACTGTGCCTCGGTGCCGAACCGGGCCGCGTCGTAGCGGTGTTCGGGATCGACCGTCATCGGCAATGTCGCGCCGAGCGCGTACAGGTAAGCCGCCGGTACGGCGAACGTCGGGTCGAGTACGGCCCCGCCATCTCCGGGGGCCAAGGTGATCGCGGCGTGCCCGGTCTCCGCGCCGGTCAGGATCGGAACGGTGAGCCTTGCCTTGGCGGCGGCTGCGGCCAGGCGTTCGCCCTGCACGGCCGCCGAGGCGGCGAAGACGAAGGTGGCCAGCCTTGACGCCTTTGCGTCGACGGTGGCGTGATAGCCGGCCAGTTCGGCCTCGAACCGCAGTCGGTCGTTCTCCACCTTCTGCTGGTCGAGGCCGGTGACCACGGGCGGCTTGGTGTACATCTCGCCGAGCGGGCGCGGCAGGTCGGGCGGCGGATACACCAGCCGGTCCCAGGTGAGTTCGGCGGCGACGTGCCGGCTCTGCGCCGGGCTGAGCGGCGCGCGCTGCGCGAGGGAGCCGCCCGTGCCGGGATCCTTCGCCAGTACCTTGTCGATCTTCGCGACCAGGCCGGCGAAGTTCGGCGGGGTACCGTCCTTGGGCAGCTCGACCTGGTCCCCGCCGGGCGACGTCGCCGGCACCGCCGCGAAGGCGCTCGCGGGCATCGCGAAGTACGCCGGCTGGAGCACCGGCAGCGTGGCCACGCTGGTGACCTTGATGTTGAAGTCCAGCTCCCCGTCGCCGATGGGGACGCCGTCGCGGGTCAGCTCCAGCCGGAGGTCGTACGACGAGCCGGTCGGGTATTCCGGATGGCCCGACGGCGGTGTCACCACGATCACCGCGGTGGCGACCGCCTCCGCGTGCCGCGTCGTCACCGGCGGAAGACCGCCGCCGACGATGTCCAGGTAGTGCTGGATGATCGCCGTGTTGGCCACGTTCACGTCGTGCTTGGTGACATCAGCGTGCGTGACGGCGAGCCCCTTCGCCGACCCGATCTGCACGCCCTGCCTGGGCTCGGCGAAGGTCAGATCGAAGGCCGTCACGGTCAGCTTGTTCAGGGCCGCCCGGAAATCCGTCGCGGACATGGGCTTCGTCGGGTGCAACCGAACGATGATCAACTCCGGCATATCAATCTGCGCCCTTCTGCCCCGATTCCAGCTGCTTCCAGTACGACTATTTCCAGTACGACTTGACGAATCCGATGCCGGCACCGACGACCGCGCCAACCCCGGCGCCGACCGCGGTGCCCACCCCGGGCACGATGCTGCCGACCACGGCGCCGACCCCTGCCCCCGCCGCTGCGCCGGTCAACGTGGCCGCGGCCACCCCGGCGGTCTCGCTGCCGGTCTTCTCGGTGACGATCTCGCCCACCTTGCCGCTGACGTACGCGGTGCCCTGGATGCCGACCGCGGCGATCGCCCCCGGCGCGCCCGCGAAACCGACGGCCGTCGACACGACGCCGATCCCGGCGTCGACCTGCTCGGCCGTGGTCTTGGCGGTGGCCACCTGGAGGGCGGTGGCGCCCACGGCCAGCGGGGCCGCCACCTTCCCGACCACCTTGAGCACCGGCGCGGCCGCCTGGAGGGCCCGCGCCCCCGTACCCAGCGCCTTGGCCGCGACGCCGGTCTCGGAGGCCACCTGCGCAGTCGTCGCAACGCTCTTGGCGACGGACGCGGTCTCCGTCGCCGCCGCAGTCACCGTCTGCTGTGCGCTCGCGGCAGCCTGCTCGACCTTCGCGATGGTGCCTGCGGCGGTGCTCGCGGTGTTCGCCGCGGCCTGCTCGACGTTTGCCGCCGTGGTCGCGACGTCGTCGATGAAGTCCGCAGCCACCAGAGGACGGGCGTTCAGCGTCTGCAGCTGAGAGCCATAGACGGCGTACTTCTGGGCGATCTGGCCGCCGCCGTACTTGAAGTCGCCGATCGTCTCGGCGACCCCACCGAGCAGGCTCTGCCCCTTCGTCAGCGTCTGACCGGCCTTGGCGACCACCACATCGAGGTTGTGCGCCCCTTTCGGACCGCCCGGTGGGACACCGATGTCAGTGATCGTGCCGCCGATCACACGCACATCGGCGTAGATCCGCTCCGCGCCCTGGACACCCAGGCTCTGCAACTGCCGCAGCACCGAGCCGACACGAGCGTGAGCCGCGGTGCCGGCCGGGCTCGCCGCCCGGCTGCTGAAGTTCAGCGGCGTCCGGTTGATGGCGCCGGGGCTGGTGCTGGCGCCGGCCTCGAAACCCGCCTGAACCCGGAGGAACTCCAGAATGTCACCGATGGTGTGCGCGGGAGGTGTCGGATCCCTGCCGTCCCGGTCGACCAGCGCGACCGGGTTGCCACGGGCGTACTCGTACGGGCTGGCCTGAGGCGTGTCGATCGGGTCGCAACTGGTCCAGCGGCACAGCCACGGGGCGTAGTAGCGGGCGCCGTGGAAATACAGACCGGTCTCGGTGTCGCGTTCCTTGCCGGTGAAGCGGTACCGCTTGGGCGTCTCGGTCTTCGCGCGTACCGCCTGGTAGGCCGTGCCGCCGTAGGGGTAGTACTCCTCGTACGTGAGAACCCGGGCCCGCTCGTCCAGTTCCAGCGTGGCGGACCCGAGATGGTCCGCCAGTTGATACCGGACCTGTCGCTCCGGACCGGCATCCGTGCCGCGGGTCCGCCGCTCCAGCAATGCGACGCGCCGCGCGTCGTCCATCGCGTGCACCGTCTGGCGTTCCAGGGTCACCGCGCCGTCCGCGCCGTACTCCCGGTAGACCTCGAACGGGCCGATGTAGCGGCGTTCGCGGCTTCTCCTCGCGGTGTCGCCCTCGCCGCAGGACGAGTCGGTGACCTTGCGGACGCGTTGCCCGGTGGCGTCGTAGGAGTAGTACGTCGTCTGCGGGGTTCCGGCACCGCGGACCTGCCGGGCGGTGGCCTCCAACTGGTCCTCGGGATCCCAGCGCAGCGTCGGCAGGCCGGGCATCGCGGTGGTGTTTCCCCTGGCGTCGTACGCGAAGTCGCCGTCGCCCACACCGCTCAGCCGGTTGCCGGTTACGTCTGGTTCCAGCGCACTGGGCTCGGCGTACCGGAACCGCTGGGTCCAGCCGGGAGCGGTGGATCCGCGGTGTTCCAGAGCCAGCATGTTGCCCACCGCGTCGTAGACATACCGCTGCAGGTAACGCCCCATCGCGGCACCGTCGCCGGGGTGGGCGAGTCCCACCCTGGGCGCGTCGCCGGTGTCACCGGGATCGGCCTGGCCGAGGTGTTCCCGGCCCGTCGCCTCGATGAGCCGGTACACCGCGTCGTAGGTGTAGTCCGCGCCGGGTTCGACAACCCGGTTGCGGAAGAACGTCTTCTGCTGCGCGGTGTCCCGGATCGAGACGATGTTGCCGACCGGGTCGTGGCAGTAGGTCAGGCGCTGCACCGTCCCGCGCTCGTGGCGGGAACGCGGCCGCTCGCGGCGGGACCGCAGCGCGGTGAGGCGGAAGGTCAGCGAGTCGTAGCTATAGCGGGTCCGCGCGCCGTTGCCGTAGTCGATCCGGGTGCGCTGCCCGCGGGCGTTGTACTCCACCGCTGCGACCAGCACGGTGTCACTGCCGTTGGCCGTGGCCACAAGACGCTCCAGCAGGTTCGCCTCGTTGTAGTACGGCCGGACCACGGTACCGTCCGGGCTGGTGATGCTGATGGGACGGTCCAGCGCATCGAAACGGGTGCGGCCGGTGTAGACCTCCTCTTCGAGGGCGACCTCCTCCCGCCAGTCGGGCGCGCGCCGGTACTCCACCGGGAACCGGCGCGTCGCCTCCAGGAGGTTGCCGCGGAAGTCGTAGGCCTCATGGGTGCTGACACCGGACCCGTCGTACCGCCGGAACACCCTCGTCCGCAGGTTGCGGGCCGGATCCTCGCCGTATTCGGTCCTCTGGTGCAGAACCTCATCCGTCAGGCTCGGGCCACTGACGTAGGCGCGAACCGGGCGGTGGCCGGCGTCGTACTCGGTGCGGAACCGGAAACCCCTGCTGTTCCAGGTACAGCGCGGATTGCCGAGCACGTCCGGCAGCAGCGTCCCGGTGCCGGAGTCGATGCCGCTCCGGATCACCTGCATGCCGACCATCGAGTAGTGATGGCGGATCGTGACGCGGTCCAGGGGATCGCGCACCTCGCGGACGTTGCCCTCGACATCCGTGGTCGTGCGGGTCACCAGAGACTCCTCGACGAGCGTTCCGTCCTTGGCGTACCGGTTGTGCGTCACAGTGCGGAACGGGCGGGCGAGAGAGTCGAGATAGATGTGCGTGGGGGTGTCCGCGTGCATCGCGGCCTTCTCGGCGGCGCGCCGCTGCTCGGGGCCCAGAGCGCCGTCGGCCCTCGCGGCGTGCCATGTGGTCCACCCTGGCTGCGGGGCCAGCAGTCGCCGGACCTGGTCGCCGATGTCCGGATCCTGCCGGGGATCGATCAGCACGGTGTCGTTGCCATCCCACACCCGCTGCCGCCACGGGTCGAACACCGTCTTCGCATACGTGGCGTCGGGATGCAGGGTGCCGATCACCCGCTCCAACGGGTCGTAGAGGAGCACCGTGCTCACCCCGGCCGTCACCGCGGACTCGAAGGAGTGGGTTGCGGTGAAGAACGGTTCGAAGGTACGAACCGGGTTGCCCTTGTTGTTGAAGATCGTCCATCCGGTGCCGGCCCAGCGGGTGTCGACGGCCGGGCCCCCCTCGGTCAGCGGCCCGGGTTCGGCTTGGACCTTGGACTGGACCTCGCGTCCGAAACCGTCGCCGTAAGCAAAGGTATGCGTGATCCTGCTCTGCTCACCGGGGGCGAGGTCGGACTGGTGGGTGTGCCGGGCGAGGGTCGCGACCACGGCGGGTTCCCCGCGCAGCCGGAACGCCGACTCGTGGTAGCAGAACCTGGTCCCCGCCGACCCGAGCAACTCGTGTCCGGACCCCAGCGGGTCGGCGAGGTATCGGGCCACCAGCGCGGCTGGCGGGTCGGGGTCGAAGCCGTCCAGCGAGTCTCCGAGGGATTCCTCGCGCTTGCCCATTGTCGCGGTCCCGGCGACTCTGGCGTGCACGTCGTAGGCCACCTGGACCCGGTTGCGGTTGGGGTCGGTGACGACAGCAGGCCGCAGCACGCGGTAGTCGTTGCCGTGGGACAGCGTCCGGTCATCGGAGTCGCGTTCACCCACGGTGTAGCGGTTGCCGAGCTGGTCGGTGCTCTCGACGAGGAGCAGGTCGTAGTCGTCGTAGGACACCGTCGAGGTCTCACCGAGCGGATCGGTGAACCGGCGGGGCAGGAAGAAGTGGTGTTCGGCGTATTCCAGTTCGCCTGTACCCGGCGGGGCGTACGCGGTCCGTGCCGAGGGAATCCACCATCCGCCCTCGTGCCACAGGTATCCGGCCGTCCGCAGCATCGCTTCGTCGACCCGGTCCCCGTACAGCGCGGTGACCAGGCCATCGGGAAAGGCGAGCCGGTACTCCTGGTAGGGCAGGGCACGGGACTGGAGTGTGCCGATGGGCAGCGGCTCTGAGAGATCGTCGCTCCGGTACAGGGTGCGTACGTGCTCGGTGAGCCGGAGTGCCGGTTTCGGTGGCCGCGCGTCCCACTCCTGGTAGGGGATCGTCTGATCGACGCCGGTCAGCGCGCGGGTCAGCTCCGCGTGGGTGAACCGGTCCTCGGCGGGGTGGAGCCCCAGTACCTCGAAGGCGCGTGTCCGGCAGGGCAGGGGAGCCCGGTGGCTGTCGGGTTCCTCGACGGCGTTGGTGTAGTCGTGGTCGGTGAGCACCATGTGCGTGCGCTGCTGCGGCCCCGCGTCCCGCTCATCGAGATCGGGTGAGGGGCGGGTACGGCCGTAGCCGACGGTCACCGACCGCAGCACATTGCCGTATGCGTCGACGGCGAGGGTCAGCTCATGGCCGATCCGCGGGTCCAAGGTGCGCTCATAGTGCCCGGTCAGGGTTTCCCTGGGGTGCACGTCGAACACCGCATGCGGCACGCCGGCCGAGTCGGCGCGGTCGGCGGCCGGTTGGAGCATCCGGATCAGATGGTTGTGCTCGGTAACGCGGTAGGGGCGCCTTTCGGTATCACTGCCATCGAGCGCGTACACCTCGGTGCGGAGCACCGATCCCTTCAGGGAGCGACATGCCTGCCGGACCTCGTCGGCGGTCAGGCCGTCCGGCAGCACCGTGTCGGGCAGCAACAGGTCATCGCTGTGGTATTCGTGTTCGAACTGCCGCGAGATCCGCTGTCCGGGGAGAAACGCACCCGTGTGGAACCAGGTCCGGGTGAGGGTGGGCGGCCGGTATGTGGCCTCATCCACATTGTCGGCCTCGGTCAACGCCTCCAACGCCTCGGTATCGGTCTGCTCGACCATGCCGAAACCCCGGAACTCACGCTCCGGCCCGTCGAAATAGCCATGGTGGTAGGCGTACCGGCTGACGAATCGGTGACGACCGATCGCGTCCACCGTCTCCACGCGCTCGACCACGTGCACGACGAACGGCAACCGGGTCAGCCAGGGGCGCCCGGCGGCGGCGTCCTCGGCGTAGAAGCGGGTCGAGGGGGCGTAGCGGATATGCGTTTCGGCGCCCAGGTTGTTGCGCACCCCGGTCAGCAGATGGGGTTTGCCGCCGCGCATCAGATCCAGGTAGCGCAGCTGCCGGCCCGATTCGGCGGGCAGCGGCGAGGACCACACCAGGCAGCCGGTGCCGGACCCGAGCAGGTCGATCACGGCGACCCTGGACACGTTCTCGATCCGGGGAAAGGCCACGGGCAGGGCGTGCGGAGCGCTCCACGCGTTACCCGACCGGTTCAGGTGGAGCCGGACCCCGTCGCGGTGCAGGTAGATCAGATCCGCCGGACCGGAACCATCGACATCGGCCAGCCGGATCCTGGCCGGGTCGAACTGGTCCGGATTGTCGAACCGGGGAGCTCCGTCCATGGTGACCTTGGCGCCGAACCGGCCGTGGCCCAGGTTCGGCCAGTAGCAGATCTCGCCGTTGCGGATCCGGACCAGGTCGGCGAGCCCGTCGCCGGACAGGTCCGCCAGGTGGATCGACGAGGTGCGGTCGGCGAAGACCAGTCGTGGCCCGGATTCCTCGTCCTGTGATGGCCAGGTCCGGCGGCCGGTGTCGAATCCCTCCTCGCCCAGCGATCGATACCAGGTCCAGCCCGGCTCGCCGGTGACGAGTACATCGGCGCGGCCGTCGCCGCTGAGGTCCACGAAACGCAGGTTCGGGTCGTCCCAGGCCAGGTTCGGCCGGGACCGGAACGGCCGGAACACCTCCCAGTCCTGGTCGGACCGCTCGGTGAACCCCGGTGTGGTGCCACCGAAATCCACCACGGCCGGGCGGCCGTCGCCGTCCAGGTCCAGCAGTTCGGTCCGGCCGCCGGCCGGGCGGCTGCGCACCACGCGCATCGGGCCGAGGTGGCCACCGCCGAGGTTGGGCTTGTAGAACCAGGACCCGGCCTGCTCGGTGAGTAACCCGGCCAGCCCGTCGCCCTCCAGGTCCGTCCACCGGTAGGCCGATTCGTCCGCACCGGTCGGCGCGTTCTCCAGGTCAGCGGCGTCGAGCGTGCGTACCTCGGTGTCGATCTCGGCCTTGGAATAGGAGAATTCCAGTGGCGGCAACGACCTGGTGAGGTAACCACCGGGAGCCCGTCGCCGCCAGCCGCTGTGTGACACCGACTCCAGAAACGCGCCCGCCACCCCGCCCCGCTCGGCGTCGCCGCGATAAGCCAGCTCGGTGGAGCGCACCAGGCAGTCACGACCGACATCGGGTTCGTCCGGGAAATGATGGAACATCAGCACCCGGCGGCAGAGCCGGTAGCCACGAATCTCGAATCCGGCCCGGTAGGAAGAGAACGGGTCCAGCCGACAGGTCCACGGCCGGACCTCAGCCGCACTCTCATCGTGTTCGCCATAGTCGAACACGATCTCGAACATGTAGTCCGAATCGTCGGAGACCAGCCGGGAAACCGTGTTTCCGTAGTGGATTCGCTTGAGATACCGGTTCGCGGCGCGACCAGCCGCGGTGCGGTTGCGTTCGCAGGAGGCATTGAGGTCGACGCCGCTGCCGTCCTCGGCCTTGTACTCGTAGCGGACCGCGTTGCCGACATCGTCATGGCTTTCACAGATCAGCCAACTGAAAACCCGGCGCGCGTCGGCCGGGTCGGCGATGCGGCTGGTGGCATCACGTCCATAGACGGTGGTGACATTGTCCCGGCTGATCGAGCGCCAATGGACTTCGCCGGACCGTACGTCAGTCCACCGCTCGATGCGCGCATAGAGGCCTTCCACGCGCGGCCGATACCGGCACACCGCATAGTCCGAGCCGTCCACCCTGCACGACCGGCGATCCCGAATCCAGTCTCCGTCGCTGTCCACCAGGACGGGAACAAGGTCCTCCGCGCCGGACAGGATGAAGGTGTCTCCGACGTCCTTGTCGTCGTCGGCATAGCCCGGGATGCCCTTGTCAGTCTTGCGAGTGATCGCCGGCAGCCCGATCCCCCAGCCGATTCCGAACGGGCCGTTGCCGGCGCCGGAGTCGTAACCGAGCGTCAGAGACGGGCCGAACCCAGATCGTCCGGGACTGATCGCGAGGGGAACCGAGAGCCCGCCGGTGCCGGTGACCAGGTTCGCGGTGAACTTCTCCCCGATCCCCCGGATGGCGCCGCCACCCTTCGGCAACGAGATCACCGGCGCGTTGGGAGCGGCCGGGGCGGTGTCGCCCGAGGGCCGCGGAGGCGCGGTCGCACCCGTGACGGGCGCGGAATCGGTCGATCCAACCCCACTGGGCACGTCCGCCTCCCTGCGTGACTCGGTGTACCGGGCACCGGGCACCGGGCCCGCGGGACTCGGGCACACGACCGACGGACAGGTCGGATCGCCAGCACCAGCGCAATGCCGTCAGCGATGCGCTGTGCCACCTCCGCGGACGCGCCCGAGGTGGCACCAGACTAGGGTTTCGTGATCGCCGCTAGATACACCTTTAGTCATCAATGCCTGAAAGGGCAGATCTTCCATCCGTTCGGCCGGATTTGGCTGGACCGGCTTGACGCCCCGCGCCGGCGATCGGGATCACGCAGCCCCAGTGGTGGGTCGGTTGGTTGACGGAAGCGGGGCCCAACTGGTCAGGTGCGGGTGAGTTTGGCTGCTCCGAAGGAGACGTTGAAGCGGTCGCACCAGATGCTGACGCTGGTGTACTCGTCCAGGGCGAGGCGGCGGGGGAGGGGGTTCTGGTCTCCCTTGTTGCCCTTGAGCTGGCCCAGGCTGATGTGGTTGCCGTCGTCGAAGACGTGCCAACCGGCCTTGCCCTCCTTGACCGCGGCGTCGGTCAGCCAGACCCGCAGGTCGGGGCCGTTGCTGGTGTCGAGCCCCTCCAGGCGCAGCACGCGCTCCCCGTCGGGCAGACGCAGAATCCGCACCGAGCCGGAGGTCTCGTGCTCGTGGCTGATCAGCTTGCCGGAGGACAGTGTCTGCAGTGCTGCCGGAGAGGACGGCTTCGCCGGCCCCTTCGACGGGGAGTCGGGGGACGGCGGTGCCACGGCCGACGGAAGGTCTTCGCGCACCGTCTTGTCCACCCACAGGGTCCACGGCTCGAACCACGCCAGTCCCGCACCCACGAGGGCCAGCCCCGCGACCAGCGACCCGATGAACACCGGCCTGCGCCGCCTTCGCTCACCGCGCTCCATATGCCACCGCCCCGATTCTCTTCCGTGAACGACTCTTTGATTGCCTATTCAACGGCATGCGCGACTCCTCCGTTCCCGTGAGTCTGATGACGAAATGCTTACGGTCGCGCGATGAACGGCACACGCTCCGGGACGGCAGGGCGAGGGCGGCACGTCAGGGGCATGTCGACTCGCAGGGGAGCCGTGACCAGCTTCCACGACCTAAGGCACACCTACGCCCTGCGGCTTTTGGACTTCCTGATGCGGCTGGCGGTGGCGCGTGAGGCTGTTAACCGGGGCGGGGCGTCGGTGGCCGATCACATCGCGTTCAATCCGCTGCTGATCGTCAGCCGCAGTTTGAGCCATCCCAACCCGGCCACCACCTACGAGTACCTGCGCCATCTGGAAGAGCTGATGCACTCGTCGATGCCGCGTTCGCCGAGTAGCACCTCCTCACGCGTGGTGTGCATCCCGTTGGACGACCCGGCGGGCCACGCGACGGTGACCGAACTCAGCCCCCACCCGTGGGACGCCAAGCTCCTGGACGACCTCACCTCCTTCGACGGCGATCTGGTCGTCGCCTCCTTCCGCGCCGGTCAGCTCATCCGGGTGGACCCGGCCACCGGCCGCTCCTGCGTCCTGGTCACCGGCCTGCACATGCCGTGCAGCGTCCGGGTACACCGCGGTTTCGGCGACCACGACCCGCGGCGCGAACTGTTCATGACCGAGGCCTCCGGCCGCATCGTCAAGGTGACCGTCGGCTGACCCCGCCACCGCGGGAGCGCGGCGACCGTCCGCCGTCGCCGGGCCCGGGCCCGGCGGTGTGGAACGGGTCAGCCGTGCTTGCGGAAGATCCCCCTCCTGCATTACGGAGACCAGCAGTCGGCCTTCCAAGCCGAAGATCCGGACCTGGGCCAGACCGCGGGCGTCGGCGGCGATGACGCGCTGGCCGTCTGCCTGTGACCGCAATCAGCCGCCGAGCGGGTCGCCGGCCATGCCCCGGTATCGCATGCGTTGGACGGCTACTCGGCTATTGGTCATCAGCCGTTGGCCAGGGCCCAGCCCGGTCGATCGAGCTGGCTCAGGTACGGGTGGCGATGCGTTCGGCGAGTTCGGTGGCGGCTGGTTGTCGGGGATGCGCGGGAGGCGGGGTGGAGGTGTTGGTGGGGCCGTTGTTGTTGCGGACAGACAGGGTGGATGGGTGTCGGCGTAGTTGAGAATGCCGTTCCAGGGTGGCTGGCGCTTGAGGTGTGGCTGGTCACGGGTTTCCCCGGAGTGTCCGTGCGAGGACGGATCGGTGCGTGGGTTTTGCTTGGGCGTGGCGCCTGCGGCCCTCGTCGGTGAGGACGACGAAGATGCCGCGGCGGTCGAGATCGCACATGACGCGCTGCACCAAGCCCGTCACGGCAACCGCCGTGATGTGACTGGTGCCGACCTCATCGGTCGCTGGCGGCGACCACGATGGCCGGGCCGGGTTAGGGTGACCGGCATGGATGATCTTGAGCTGCCGTATCTCCAGGTGGACGGGCGTACCATCGCGTCCGATCCGCTGCCCACGGTGCTGATGGGCGGCTACGGACATATGACTGCCATGCAGGTCAGGAACAGCAGCGTGCAGGGACTGGGACTCCACCTGACCCGGCTCAAGGACGCCACCCGGGAGTTGTTCGGACAGGAGCTCGACGGCGGGCTCATGGTCGGCCGCATACGGCAGGCCCTGGATGAGGCGGGTGTACGGGATGCGTCGGTGCGCGTCTATGTGTATGCGCCGCCGGACGGTGACAGCCCGGTGACGATGGTCGTGGTACGGCCCCCAGCGCCCGGGCCGAAGAGCCCGCAGCGTCTGCGGAGCGTCCCGTACATCCGTCCCTTTGCCCATCTCAAGCATGTGGGAGTGTTCGGACAGGCACACCACCTGCGGCGGGTGCAGGCCGACGGCTTCGACGAGGCGCTGCTGGTGGGGGCCGACGGCATGGTCGCCGAGGGAGCAATCACCAATGTGGGCTTCGTGGAGGGCGACGCGGTGGTCTGGCCCGAGGGGCCCTCGCTGGACGGCATCACGATGCTGCTGCTGCGACGGGAGCTGGAGCAGGCGGGGGTGACCTGGCGGCAACAACCGGTGCGCCTCGACGACGTGGCCCGCTTCGACGCCGCCTTCGTCTCCAACTCCATCGGGATCGCGCCGATCGCGCGCATCGACGACATCAGCTTCCCGCACGACGGAGACCTCGTCCGTGTGCTGCCGAAGCTGTACGGGCAGGTGCCGTGGGACTTGCTCGCCTGATGCGGCGACTCCCCATTCATTCACACGGTCAACACACCCTGAAGTGAGGTGAGTTGGAAGAAGGTGACAACCGTGCTCCGTCGGCTGATCGTTTCAGAGTGAGTCCGGCGGGGCGGTTGGAAGCTGAGGGTACTGGGGCAGAGTCTGCCGCATGGCTGACGATCTCGTACCCGATGACCTGTGGGGGCGGATAGCGCCGCTGCTCCAGGCCCGGCCGCCGCGGCGGCACCGGTTCCCCGGCCGCAGCCGGTGGACGACCGGGTGGCGCTGGCCGGCATCGTGTACGTCCTGCGCACGGGCGCGGCCTGGCGGGATGTCCCAGCCGAGCGGATGAGCTTCAGCGGGGTGACCAGCTGGCGGCGGCTACGGGACTGGACCGAGACCGGGGTGTGGCCCCGCCTGCACCAAGCCCTCCTCATCGAGTGGTTCTGGCTCAACTTCTGTGATGCGGGCACGCTGAGTCATCGGTTGGGATGACACTTCGGACCGGCTGGAGGTCGCGTGGGGGTGGGGCGTCGATGTCGTCACAGGGCCTGGATACCGTTCTGCCATGACAGACAAGGACCCGATCGCCGATCACGTCGCCGCCTGCCCCGTCACACCCCTCTTGGTGGAACAGATCGTCGGCCTGGCGGAACTGCCGTGGGACGACCGAACGGTCCCCGAGGCGGCATTGCAGCGTCTGGGCTGGTGCGAAGGCGACGACTTGCCGTTGGAAGACACTCTCGTCACCGCCGAAGGCCATCTCGCCTACCTCGGGGACCACCTCGCCCTGTCGTTTGCCCACTTCTACTGGGTTGGCGGCGAGGACTGGGCTGAGGACTTCTGGGGCACGTTGCCCGGCTGGTCCAGCCACGAGAACGCCGGACGCGAGGTGTTCGACGCGCAGATCGACGCCGCTATCACCGGATTCACTCAGCGGCTCGGTCCCCCAGAACGCGACCTCAGGTCCGAAGGCGGCACCCTGGCCATGGGACCCGGCGACTGGCGGCACGCCGCCTGGCGCCGCGGGAGCAACCTTCTCGTCATCGGCCCACGCCACGAAGGGCTCTCCTACTTCCAGTTCGAGGAGGCCGTGGTCTACATCGGATCGGTCGAGACGACCGATCCACTGCCTGCCCTCCACGACTTCATCGCCTGACCACCTGGCGACACCTCTCCTCGGCCCGAACCTGTGATGCGGCCACTTTGAGTGATGTCCTGAGTCTTCGCTCGGTCGCACTCCTGGGCCGCCCCTAGGTTCCCTGGTCTGTCGTCTCGCGCAGGTTCGCCTGGATGTGAGCCAGGGCTTCCACGGCCGGCAGATGCGTCAGGCCCTCCGTGAGGGGTAGATGCGAGGGGCAGAACCACGCGCAGTGCTCCGGGTGACCAGCCCAGTCATCCGGATACGTCCTTGTGGGCCGGAAGCTCACGAGGGTGAAGTCTTCGTATTCAAAGCCTGAATGCTGGTACGGAACACGGCATATGACGCAGAACGGCGGCATCATCGGACGCTCTCATTCTCTGACGGGTCGACATCTGATTGTCGCTCACAGTAACCGACCACAAAAGTTGAGCCAGAGCCGTCTCTCGTGAACAGAGCCAGACCGAGCACAGCGCCGCCCGCGGTTCTACTGCGGGGGGCACGGGTGTCAGCCCCCGGTTCTACGGCTTCGGGCAGGTGCCGTAGCGAGGTGGTCGTCGAGCGCGACCTGCAGCCGCTGTCGACCTCGGGGCGCCGGCTGCTGACCGCCGCCTCGGGCCTTGCCGCGCGCCCCCCGCGCCCACGGTGCCGCTCCGTGCGGCAAGCGCGCTCAGCCGCGGTGGCAATCCCGGAGGCCGTGAAGGGTGCGGTTGACGAGCAGCGAGTCGGCCACCAGTTGCGGGTGCGGGCAGGTGAGTATCGGTACCTACGTCTGGTGAGTGGCTGCGCGGATCCGGGCGGAGCCGCGTCCTCCGTATTGTCCGGTGCATGAGTGGAAGTGAGAAGCCCGCGATATCGGGATTGAAGGCGGCAGGCATCGGCTGTGCGGCCTTGGTGCTGCTGCCGGTGCTGTTCATCCTGGGGCTGATCATCACCTACTCGGTCCAGCGCGCGACCCCCGAGGACTACCCCGAGGTGAAGCCTGAAGCCATGGCTCGTCGCCTCGGGGGCTACTCCCAGGACGCGTACGCCACCCTCGGCATCGACCGCGTCCTGGACCCTGCCGGAGAGGGCATGCGCGAGGACGACGAGAACAGCCTGAGCAACGATTACTGCTACCCCACGGGCCTGGAGAGCATGGCCGATGAGCCCGAAGAGGGCGCCTACAAAATGCGACACTCCTGGGCGCTTCAGGACGTGGCCAAGGACCAGGGGCTGGCAGCACTACGACGGCTGCACGCCCACCTGAAGGACTCCGAGTGGCGCGTCACGGAGTACGGCCGCGACGACGAGTTCCAGGAATGGAGGGTGAGCGCCGAGCGGGACGGTGGCTACCACGTCTACGTCTCCTGGTCGCCGAGAGACCAGCGGCTGGACGGCGGCGCCAGCGCGCCATGCGCGTACGACCCCGACTGGCCCGAGGCGGGGTCGTCCTCCGACCTGCCCGGCAAGGGGACGTCGTCCCCGCCTCTCACCCCGAACACGGCGGCGTAGACACAGCTCGGCCGCCCCCGGGAGCACGCTCGCGGAGCCGGAGGAGTAGTGGAGACCTGGGAGCGTCGAGCAAGCAGCGGCACCAGGGTCACGCGGATCCTCCACCGATGGTTGAAGAGGACTACCGGACCGCCAGCCCCGTGACTCAGGGACGGATAGCCATTCGGCACAGCCGGAGACGCGCGGTACAGGCCGCTGGCCTAGCCTCGACAGCGCGGCTTCCGCTGACAGGACTGGAAGCCGCCCCTCTGCCGGGCCTCAACCTCGAGAGAGGCCCGGCACACAGGGGTGAAGAAGACCGGCACACGGTGAGCCTCGTTCAAGCCCACGCGCCGCAGCTCCACGCGGAGGAACTCCGCGGAGCCAGCCGCCTCGCCTCGGCGGGAGCTCTTCACATGGGGACCGTGGCGCGGCTGGAGCCGACTGCCCGTGCGCTGCCGTTCGCTGGCCGTGCGTTCGCGCCGTCGCATGGGGGTGGGCCCCACCGACGGGGGAGCAGCGGGGCCCCGGTGCAGTCTGACATGGGGATCACCACGGGCGCTGCTCGAATCGGGGGCATGACTGTCTATCCATCGATGAGCCCAGCGGTTACGTCAGCGATCCCACAGCGGACACTCGGCTGTACGTGGTCTTGCCAGGCGGAGAGGGCCCCGGCAGGCGAGCCGCCCAACCATGCCGTGGATGGCGAACTACCCGGCAGCACTCGCCTGGTGCCCGGCTCAGCCCCAGGTCTCGCCGCTGATCAGGGCGGGGCCGAAGTGACGGGCGGCGACGGAGGTGATCGCCGGCACGGCTCCTTCTTCCGCCGCGTGTTTGAAGGTGTGGACGATGCAGGTGCGTACCGGGTGGACCGGCCCGCTGGGGTCCCGGGTGTCGTTGGTGGCGAGGGGCCGGATTTGCGGGTGGGCCAGGGCGAAGCAGACCAGCGTGGTGCGGGGGTCCTCGAACTGGAAGTGGTCGACGATGGCCCGGTTGCTGAAGTCGAGGCAGTCGAAGACGACGGCGACGTCCTCGTCCCCGTACGGCGCCTGCTGCAGGGCAGGCAGCGCGTCGAGGATCGCGTCGCCGCGAGCGAGCAGCCGGGCCTGCTCATGCGAATCGCCCCACGGTGGCGGGTCGTTGTGCTGGAACTCTTCAGGGACCTCATCCGAGCGCAGCAGCATGCCCACAGCCGGGCGGTCCCATCGGGCCTGCCCGCTGACGCTGCCCCAGTTCAGGCACGCGTTGACGCAGAGTTCGCCCGCGATCAGCGCCCAGGGCGTACGGACGACACGCTCGCGCGCCAGGTCGACCACAAGGCGGCCGAATGCCTCCCGAGGCAGCAGACTGGGCTTCTCGGGCGCTATGAACGCGTCGGTCCAGATTCCCATGCGACCGGTTGTAACAGAGCGAATCCGCGCGGAGCCAACGAAAATCTGCGCCCCGGGGAACGGGCATAGCCCCTGGAACAGTCGGGTGCGGCGGCCACGAATCGTCCCAGCGCCAAGCCGCTCCGCGTTGCCGCATGCGCGAACGACCCCTGCCAGGCTCTGGCATCGAGAGCACCCGGGCACGCGTGAGCCAAACTGCCCGGTGCCCGATGTCCGTGCCGATGCTGCGCCGTCGCACGTGGTGATTGTCCAGGTCCTTCCGTCGCGGCCGCCTGGTCCGGGCATGATTCCCACTGTGCATGACGACAGGGACCATCGCGGGCAGGGGCGGTACACGCTGACCGAGACGGAGCACTGCCACGTCTGGGGCGTGTGCGCCGAAGTAGAAGGGCTGTTCCGGGAGCCCGGACGCGGGACGTACGAACTGTTCGGCTGGGCTCCGGAAGGGGCCGAGGTGCGCGACTGGGTCGGCAGCCGGGTGTGGCTGGTGCCGGAGGACGAGGCGCTCGGGCCCTGGCTTCTGGAAGACGCGGAGAGTCTCGGGCAGCACCCTGGGACGGACGGTCTCGTGCTCACCGGCCTGGACGACTACGAAGGTCCACCCGAGGGCCATCGGGGTTTCGTCCGACTGCACGACGAGCACCGGTGGCTGGGCTCCTGCCGGGAATTCGCCCGCATCCTGCCGCCCGAGCAGGTCGCGCCCCCGCTCATCGCGCGGGGGCTCGCCCCCAGTGATCAGCTGCGACGGGCACTGATGAGGGGCACCCGGCGGGCGCTGGACTTGGAGGAGGCCGCCCTGGAGATACGGGACGACCGGGGCGAGCCGCTCGCCGAACGGCTGCTGTGGACGACCGTCAGCGCCTGGCGCCCCTCCGCCCTCGGGGCGGATCTGATTGACCTGGAGCTGGACGGCAGACTCTTCACGCCCGTCCCGGAATACGCGCGGCCCATCTGGGAGCGGTGGCTTGTCGGGCCGCCGGACACCCCGGGTGCCTGGGCCGGCCTCGACACCCGGCAGCGCGGGGCCTGGCTCGATCTCGTCCGGGAGCGGGCATGCCGGTGCGCGCGCCAGGACAGGCCGGCCGGCCACGCCTACGAGATCGACGGCCGCCACATCACCGACGTCCCGGGCCTCTACCTGGCGCTCGGCGAAGCGGTGAACGGGCCGGGCGGCTACTTCGGCGGCTGCCTGGCCGCTCTCGACGACTGCCTGCGCGGCACCTTCGGCTACACCGCCCCCGCAATCCTGCTCTGGCGGGACGCCGCCACCGCGCGCGAGCACCTGTCCCACGCCCTGACGCCGGACGGCCAGCCGTACGACCTGCTCGCTGAGGCCCTCGACGCCCTGGCCAAGGGCGGGATGCACCTCACCCTGGCGTGACCTGCGATCCGCTCGCCTGTGATGCGACTGCTGGTCGGGATAGCTGAACCATGTCGCAGGGCCGTAGTGTCTGCCTGTCTCAGGCGAAGCAGATCAGGGGGCAGCGGCGGTGTGGACGAGGTGCCGCAGAGCGGCAGGTGCGGCGGTGGCTGCTGGGGTGTTCGCCGTCGCCACTGGATGTTCGGCGCAGGAATCGGTCGACGACCCGGAGGCGGCGCCCGAACGGGCGACGGATGCGGCACCGGCGTCCGTATCGCCATCACCATCGCGGTCTGGACCCCGCCCGCTGACGGCCGGGCAGTTGAAGTCCCTCTTGCTGCGGGAGGGGGATGTGCCGCGGGCTGACAGCGCGCCTGTACAGGGTCCCGTTCCCAAGTACGATCCGCGGGTTCTGGTCGCGGGCCCGGATTGCCAGGAGGTGTTCGACGCGCTCGTCGCGCACAACGCGTCCACATCCGTGATCCAGGACTTCTGGTGGAAGAACAAGCGCTGGAGCGGCAGGACCTGGCTGGCCTCGTATGCCGGCACCGAGGCGTCAGAGCAGTTCCAAAGGCTCACGGAGGGACTCAAGACCTGCAAGACGTTGGTGGGGCAGACCCCGGAGGGGAAGCTCAATTCCCGGATCACTGTGGCGAAGGCTCCCGCTTTCGGCGACGAAGCCGTCGCCTTCGACCTGAGCATGGGCGGCCCGGATCACACCGTGCTGATCGACCGCCACATCTTGGTGCGTGTGGGCACCCTCACTGTGGACTTCAGCGACCGCGGCGCGCAGCGCACTCCCGGGTTCCCCCTCGACGTGGTGGTCGACAAGCAGCTCGACCGGCTCACGCAAGGACCACGCACCTGACGCCGGTGGACGTAGTCAGTGTCAGTCAGCTCGCCTGACGTCGGACGAAGGCGCGCACTGCCGGTACATCACCGAGTGGACCGCCACGAAGATCCGCTGGGGCCTGTCGGTCGACGCCGACGAGGCCGACGCCCTGCAGACGATCGCGGACACCTGCCCCAACGAGGAGATCACCGTCGAAAACTCGCCCGGTGACCCCTCGCCCAGACGGTGAACCGCCAACGCCCAGGGGACAACCCGGCAGCGCCCCAGCATCCTGCCGCCGGGCTCCCTCCCCTCACGCCGGGTTCATGCGTCGTCGGCCTCCAGATCGCCAACGTGCTCGGCGGCGCGCTCGGCGCGCCGCCGGGCTCCCCGGAGGGCACACCCGGCATCCCGCAGGCGATCCCGGGTGCGGTGGAGGCGCCCCTCGGCGGCGTGCTGCTGCTGCCGTGCCTGCTTGAGCTGGTCGGCCAATTCGGCGGCTCGGTCCCCGGCCTGCTGCAGCTGCTCTACGGCTTGCTCAGGGACGCGCTGCAGGAATCCGGGAGCACCGGCATCGCCACCATGGCGATGAGGCAGCGTGAGTATCTGGTCGCTGTCCATGCCGAGGGCGGGATCATCGCGATGAACATGTTGCACTGGGCCGACGAGGTCCGCGACCCCCACCAGCTCCTCGACAACCTGCCCGGCACCGCCAAGGGGGATGCCAGGGAGCGGAAGATGGCCCAGCAGCTCATCGAGGCCATGGCCATGGACTGGGACCCCACCGACTACACCGACCGCACCCAAGAACGCGTCCGCGCCCTGGTGGAGGCCAAGCAGTCCGGCCAACCGCTGGAGAAGGCCGAGGCGCCACCGGAGTCGACCAGCGTCGTGGACCTGATGTCCGTGCTCCAAGCCAGCGTGGAGAAGGCGCACAAGGGCCGCGGCAAGAAAGAGCCCAAAGCCGCTGGAGGAGGTAGTCGGCCTACGGCGCGCAAGGCGTCGCGGCCTGCGAAGGAGGACCTGGCGGCACTGACCAAGGCGGAGCTGTACCAGCGCGCCGCTGACGCGGACATCCCCGGCCGCTCCACCATGACCCGCGACGAACTCCTCCAAGCCCTCAAACAAACCCGCCGGACACGGGCCAAGCGGAAGGCATCCTGAGCGGACCAAGCTCGGCGGAGGTAGCCGGGCGCTTCGAGTCGCGCGGCAAAACGTCCGCGACCCCATTAGAGCCCTCGCAAGGAAGCGTTGGCGTGGACGTCCACGGGCATCGGATGATGGCTCTCAACCTGCTGCTGGAGACGCACCCACGGAGGGCGCCACAGTGAACGACACACCCATGATCTACGCGTACTGCTTCGACCACGGTGACCTACACGTGTTCCGCGGCACGACGAACCCTGGTGTACAGCTGCCTGGGTGCGCTTGGCTGGCTCAACTCACGACGAGGCGATGGAGGACAAACAGGCACGCTTTGGAGAAGCCCGCTTCCTTGACGATCTTCCGCTTGAGCAGCAGGTGGGGCTACGCCAGGTGCGATGAGCGAACTGGCCGGGCATCGTCCGGGGCCGAGCGAGGACACGATCGTCTCAACGGGGATCCTCCAGATCGCAGTGGAGGCACGAGGCGTGCCTGGAACGCCGCCACGAGCCGGTGGGCCGTCTTGCGACGTTCGGAGAGAGGGGCCGTGGGCGGTGACCGGGGATGACACAGATGCCGACGGCTTCCAGGTGGCGACCGGGGCGACCCCATCCGCGGCCACGGAACCAGCCGAGCATCGGGAAACCGAAGTCCGCGACGCCTTCGCGAGCCTGCTGCACATCCGACGAGTGATGAACACAGGCGTATCCGAACCGGCCGCGGTGCCCGCGGAGTGGGAGTGGGCTCAGATGGTCCGTGCCATCAGCTTGACGCTCGAAGCCGCCGACCTGCCGCCGGCGATACGCGACCCGCAAGGCCGACCAACCCAGACCGGCTACTGTGTCACGCCGACGGAGCACCCACAGGTCGTACGCGTGGAATGGCTCGGCCCATGGGGCAGTGGGGCGATCTACGAGGAAGAGCGGGAGCTCCAGCGCTGCGCCAAGGTGCTGCGTGGACTTGGCTGGGTGGTGCTGGAATACCGCGGACCACGCGGCCGCCGACACCTTGAGGTGGAAGCGCCGTCGGCCATCCGACGCTGAGGTGCGTGCTCATGCCGTGCCTACTCACTGCCGTCTGAGTATTCGCACCGAAGCGAGTGGAGCGGGCCGCGATCTAGCGTGGGGCGCATGAGCCTGGAACAGCTGCCTGAAACCGACGACGGGATCGCCACGGGGGAGCCGACTGGTATCGCTGCCCTGGTCCTGGGTGCCCTCGCGTGCGTGCTGCTTGCCTCTCCCTTCTGGGCCGAGGACCACAACAAGCTCCTCTACATGTTGCTCGCCTTCCCCGTGGGGATCGCTGCCCTCGTCTCGGGCATGAGTGTCACACGCCGCGTGCGGCGTGGTGAGGCGACGCGGACGGGCATGGCCCGTGCCGGGATCGTTCTGGGGACGGGAGCGAGCCTCAGCGTGGCGGCGCTGGTCTGCTGGGGGCTGTGGGTGCTCTCCCACCTCGACGTCTAGAGCCTGTCCGACGGGTCGTCTGCCCGGTCTGTGTTCGCAGCACCCCATGTTGGGGCTACCCCCACCCCTCAAATGGTGGCTCGCCGGATGGGCAACGCCATCCGCGTGGAGGGATCGTGTACCAACAGGTCTTCCGCTCCCCGGCGGCGACGGCACGACACGCAGTGCCGAGAGAGCCGACCTTCCTGGTGGACGCTCCGGAAGACCACTTGACGGATCACGGAGGGGGAACAGTGAAGCGTCCCACGGAGCACGCTCTGGCGCGCCGTACGCTGCTGGCCGGAACGGTGGCAGCCGGTGCGGCAATGGTGTGGGGATCTGCGGGGAGGGCCGTCGCCGGCGGGTGGAGGGGGCCGGTGGTACAAGGCGCGGTGGACTCCGAGGTGGCGCGGCTGGAGCGCGGGCTGATTGACCTGCGGCGGGACATCCACCGGCATCCCGAGTTGCCGGGGCGGGAGCGGCGTACCGCCGGTGTGGTGGCCAGAGAGCTGCGAGCGGCCGGGCTGGCCGTCACCACCGGGCTGGGCGGCCACGGCGTCGTCGGTGTCCTGCGCGGCTCGCGTCCGGGCCGGACGGTCGCGTACCGGGCGGACATGGACGCGGTGCCGCCCAAGGACATAGTTGGGGGCGGCCCGGCGCCGGCCCACGTCTGCGGGCACGACATCCACACCACGGTGGCCCTCGGCGTCGCACAGGTCCTGGCGCGGCTGCGGCAGCGACTGAGCGGAACGGTGGTGTTCGTCTTCCAGCCTGCCGAGGAGACCCTGACCGGGGCCCGCGCAGTGATCGACGCGGGCGTCATGGAGCGCACCGGCGTCGAGGAGATCCACGCGCTGCACTGCGGACCTTTCCCCGTCGGTCAGTTCGCCGTGACCCCGGGTTACGGGATGCCGGGCCAGGACAAGGCGGAGGTGACCCTCCCAGGGCCGGACGCGGCCGATGCCGCGCGGCGACTGGCCGCCGAGATCGGCGCGCTCGCCACGGTGGCGACTCCGCAGACACCCGCGGACATCGAGTGGATGGTTGCCGACGCCCTGACGCCCGACGGGCCGTTGGCCCGGTTCGTGGCCGTCCGGGCCAGAGCACAGGAGGCCAAGGTGAGCGTGTCCTACCGCTGCTGGCCGCAGGAGCGGTACACGGAGGTACGCGAGGACATCCGCCGACTGGCCACGTCGTACGCGGGGGCCGGAGTGAGCTTCCCCACCGGGCCGTTCCCGGCAATGGTCTGCCCGGAACACGACGCTCGCATGCTCGCCCGCCACCTGCGCCGCACACTGGGCCACGACGCGGTCACCGTGCTCCATGCCGCATTCCCTCCCTTCAGCGGCGAGGACTTCGCCCTCTACCTGGACCGCGTCCCCGGCACGTACACGTTCCTCGGCGTCCGTGCCCCCGGCGCACCCATCACGGCCGGCTACCCGCACTTCCCCGAATTCGCCCCGGACGAGCGTGCCATCGGCCTCGGCGTACGGGCGATGGCGGGCTGGATCGCGCAGCGGACCCACAGGGCCCAGGACCTGACCGGCGTGTCCGGCGATAGGGCCGTGTCTGATAATTGATCTTGTGGTGAGTCGTGGTGAGTTGACGGATGCGGTGTGGGAGTGGATGGCGCGGCTGCTGCCGGGTGCGGATGGCCGGCGGCCCTGGCGGGATCACCGCCAGGTGGTCAACGGTGAGTAACTCCACCGCTGCCTCACCGACACCGCGCTACCACTGGAAGTCCGCGTCGCCGGATCCCGTGTCCTCCTCTACGGCATCCCCGGCGAGCGTCTGCGTCACCTGACCGCCGACTGGATACATGGCACCTCAGATAGGATGTTCCTCCAGCTCGGAAATGCACGGCTGTGGATTGCGCCCCGCCTGGCCGAACTCCTTCACCAACTCGCCAAGGCACCCCGTTAGCGCTCCAAATCTCTCCCGCCGCCTGGCCAACCAGATTCTGTGGCTGTTCCCCGGCGTGCTGCCCGGCCATCCCCTCAGCCGGAAGGCGTTCAACGGCCAACTCACATGCCACGGCATCCAGGCCAGACCGGCTCGGACAGCAGCCCTCACCGCACTCGCTGCCGAACTGCCCCCCGCCAGTCCTGGCCGAGCTGCTTGATGTCCACATCCACACCGCACTCAAGTGGACCCACCGCGCTCAGCGTGACTGGAGCGCCTACCTCACCGCCCGCATCACCGACCGTGATGGGGGCGGATGAAACCTCCACCTCAGCCATCGGAAATGACCCAAGGACTTGCTATGAAGCGGCACATCCTCACCGGCGCACCCGGAGCAGGAAAGACATCGATCCTCCGGCAGATGCAAGAGCAAGGGTTCGACGTCGTCGATGAGGCAGCGACTGCGATCATCACGCGCGAGCAAGCCGAGGGGGATGCCGAGCCTTGGGCCCAGGCAACCTTCGTCGAGAAAGTGGTCGCCCTGCAGCGCCGGCGACAAATGCAACCCGCAGCCAGCGACGTGACTCTCCAGATCTACGACAGGTCTCCGATCTGCACCCACGCCCTCAGCACCTACCTCGGACGCCCCATCCCAGGGATGCTCTCCGCCGAGATCGACAGGATCACCCGGGAGCAGGTTTACGAGCAGCAGGTCTTCTTCATCCGCAACATCGGGTTCTGTCAGCCTACCGCTGCCCGTCAGATCACCTTCCAGGAGTCGCTGGCGTTCGAGCGGATCCATGAACAGAGCTATCGGCAGTTCGGCTACGAGATCATCGATGTCCCAGCCGGTGAAGTGGCCAACCGGGCAGCGGCGATCGCAGACACCATCTCGCAGCTCACGTGATGTGTGCCCTAGCTCGCGTCTGACAAATGATCACGCTGGGGTTCGCGGAGCCAGAGGACGAGTGAGGCGAGGTGGATTCCGGCGAGGTAGTGGGCGGCCAGTTTGTCGAGGCGGGTGGCGATGGCCGGGAACTGTTTGAGCCTGCTGAAGTAGCGTTCGATCACGTTGCGGGCCTTGTACTGCTCGGTGTCGAAGGCTGGTGGCCGGCCGCCTGCTGAGCCTTGCCGCTTACGGTCGGCGATCTGATCGGCCCGTTCCGGGCCGCCCGGATCATGCGCTTTCGCGCGAACGCCAGAACCGGCCGACTCACCCGCAAGACGATCTACGCGATCACCGACTTGCCCTCGACGCAGGCGTCGCCGCAGCAGCTCGGCGAACTGGCACGCTCGCACTGGGGTATCGAAAATCGGCTGCACTTCGTGCGCGACACGACCTTCGCCGAGGACGCCAGCCGCATCCGTACCGGCCGCGGACCGGAGAACATGGCCACCTTGCGCAACCTCGCCGTCAGCACCCTCCGACGGGCCGGGCACCAGAACATCGCCGCCGCCCTCCGGCATGTCTCCTACCAGCCCTTCACCCGCCCGCTGGACCTCCTCGGCATCAGCTGACCAGCACAGCGTCAGATCACACGACTTTGCAACAGCCCTGGCCGCGCTCGGTGTGGCCTCCTGGGACAAGTCGGGTACTGGCGGCGGTGCAGAATCTGGCCGCGCTGGCGCGGCGGAAGGTGAAGGTCAAGCCGCTGCTGCCGCGCGAGATCGACGGCAATATGGTGCCGTCGGCGTGAAAGCGCGCGGCATGCCAACCCGACGCTGCCGCCTGGGCGGTGGACCGGGACGCGTACGCGGTGTGCGTGCTGAAGCAGCTCTACCGCGCTCCAGCTGCGGGAAGTGTTCGCCCCCTCGCAATCGTCTCTCACACCGTTGCCCGCAGGCTCTCCGATGACCATCGCTGCCCAGCTCGGTGTCTCGGTGGGCACCCTCTAGACCCACATCCCCGACCTCAAGGAGCTCCGGGCCTCCCGCGTTCCACACCAACTCGAAAGCGGTCAGCGGTAGTCATCGGCCAGCAGGTAGTACCAGCCTGCTACTGAACCAGGGACTGGACCGTCTCGGTGGATGCGTCGCGCAGGCCGAGGCGCAGGTGCTCGACGTGGAAGAGGGCCTGGTCCAGGAGTTCGGCGACGTGGTTGTCGTAGAGGGCGTAGACGATGGAACGGCCCCGGCGCTCGCCGGTGACGAGCCCGAGGTTGCGCAACAGACGGAGCTGGTGGGAGCAGGCGGACGCCTCCATGCCCACGGCTTCGGCGAGATCGCCGACCGCGCAGGGGCCCTCCTGGAGGCGGGCGAGGATGTACAGGCGTGAGGGGGTGGCCAGGGCCTGGAGGGTGGCGGCGACGTCGGTGGCTCCCGCCGCGTCCAGGCGTTCGCGGGGAGTGGCGTGGTTCTTATCGTCGGCTCCATGACCCATGCCACCTATCTTACCGGTCACACATGAAGACCTCTTCAGGTGTTCCTGTACGGTGGATGTGTCGCGTCCCCGTGCCCGTGAAGGGTTCTTTTGTCATGCCTTCTGACCTGCTCCAGCGGCCCGAACGGGCAGCTCCGGCAGCCTCGCGTACGGCGCCGAAGCGCCGTACGCGGGTGTTCGCCCTGGCCGAGGCGCGTTGGGCCGCCGCGGCGCTGGTGCTGTTCCTGATCGCGCTGCCGCTCCAGCTGACCGGCGCACCTACCTGGGCGTGGGGCCCGCTGTACGCCGCCGCCTACGTCACCGGCGGGTGGGAACCGGCCTGGGCCGGGCTGACGGCGCTGCGGGAGAAGACGCTGGATGTGGACCTGCTGATGATCGCGGCCGCGATCGGCGCGGCGTCGATCGGGCAGGTGATGGACGGTGCACTGCTGATCGTCATCTTCGCGACCTCCGGCGCGCTGGAGGCGCTGGCCACCGCGCGGACACAGGACGCGGTGCGCGGCCTGCTCGACCTCGCACCCACCACGGCCACCCGACTGGCCGACGACGGGAGCGAAGAGAGCGTCGCCACCGCCGATCTGGTGGTCGGGGACACCATCCTGGTCCGGCCCGGTGAACGGGTCGGCGCGGACGGCCGGGTCCTGGAGGGGGCCAGCGAGGTCGACCAGGCCACCATCACTGGCGAGCCGCTACCGGTATTGAAGGAGGCCGGGGACGAGGTCTTCGCCGGCACCCTGAACGGCACCGGTGCCCTGCGGATCAAGGTCGAGCGGGATGCCTCCGACTCGGTGATCGCCCGGATCGTGGCCATGGTCGAGGAAGCCTCCGAGACCAAGGCGCCCACCCAGCTGTTCATCGAGAAGGTCGAGCAGCGCTACAGCCTCGGCATGGTCTTCGCCACCCTGGCCGTCTTCGTAATCCCCCTTGCGTTCGGCGGAGACCTCACCGGCTCGCTGCTGCGGGCGATGACCTTCATGATCGTGGCCTCGCCGTGCGCGGTGGTCCTGGCGACGATGCCGCCGCTGCTCTCGGCCATCGCCAACGCCGGACGCCACGGCGTCCTGGTGAAGTCCGCCGTCGTCATGGAGCGTCTCGGGCAGGTCGACGCGGTCGCACTCGACAAGACCGGCACCCTCACCGAGGGCACTCCCCGCGTCACCGACATCCGCCCCCTGCCCCTGGACGGCTCCGGCCTGGACGAGGACACCCTGTTGGCACTCGCGGCCGCCGCCGAGCACCCTAGCGAACACCCGCTGGCCCGCGCCGTCGTCGACGCCGCCCGCACCCGCGGCCTGGCCATCGCCGACATGCGGGACTTCACCTCCACTCCCGGCGTCGGTGTCACCGCCACCATCGACGGCCACACAGTTGCGGTCGGCGCACCCGCCCGCCTCCTCGACGGCAACGACGACACGGACTCGGCCCGCGCCGCCGAGGTCGCGGCCGGCCTGGAGGACGGCGGCCGCACGGCCGTCCTGGTCCTGCGCGACGGCGCCCCGGTCGGCGTGCTGGGCATCGCCGACCGGCTGCGTCCCGACGCCGCCGCGACCGTCACCGCCCTGACCATACTGACCGGCAGCACTCCGATGCTGGTGACGGGCGACAACCCGGGCGCCGCCGCCCGCCTGGCTGCCGAGGCCGGCATCACCGGCGACGAGGTCCACGCCGGCCTCCTGCCCCAGGACAAGGTCGAAGCCGTACGGCGCCTGGAGGCCCGAGGGCGAAAGGTGCTGGTCATCGGCGACGGCGTCAACGACGCCCCCGCTTTGGCCGCCGCCCACACCGGCATCGCCATGGGCCGCGCCGGCTCCGACCTCGCCCTGGAGACCGCCGACGCCGTCATCGTCCGCGACGAACTCGCCACCGTCCCCGCCGTCGTGAGCCTGTCTCGGGCCGCCCGCCGCCTGGTGGTGCAGAACCTGGTCATCGCCGCAGTGTTCATCTCCGGCCTGGTCATCTGGGACCTCGCGGGCCACCTGCCGCTGCCGCTCGGTGTTCTCGGCCACGAGGGCTCGACCGTCATCGTCGGCCTCAACGGGCTACGTCTGCTGCGCGACGCCGCCTGGAACCGCGCCGCAAAGGACGTGCGGTGAGCCGCCGCACCAGGAAGGCCGCCCCCACGCCGGGGGCGGTCCGGCCCACCGTCACCGTCTGCCGCGGCTGCTGCTGCGGCACCCCGGCCAAGGTGCCGCGCCTGGACCACGAAGCCCAGCTCACCGACCTGCGCACCCAGCTGGCCGGAGTCGCGATGGTCCGGCGAACCGACTGCCTCGATGCATGTGAGCGTGCCAACGTGATCGTCATCCAGCCCTCCGCCGAAGGCCGCAAGGCCGGCGGACGCCCGGTCTGGCTCGGCCAGGTCAACGATCCCGGCGCCGCCACCGACATCACTGCCTGGGTCAAGGACGGCGGCCCCGGCCTCGCCGATCCGCCCAGCGTCCTCGACCTCTACACCTTCAGCCCATCGCGCCGCGTCCGCCACGAACTCGAAAACTGAAGCTCCGCCATCTTGAAGTGGCTGGTCAGAGGGGTGGCGTGACCTCGTTTCGGGGTGCTCGTGCTCGTGCTGGTCGTGGGCGGCAGTCTGTGTTGTAGATCGTCTGGCGGGGTGGTTTTGCCGATGAGTTCACCGTCCTCGAACGGTCTACCCAACGACACGACCGTTCTCGACAGGAGTGCCATGTCCACCATCCAGCCAGTGATCGTGACTGCCGACCAGGGCGTTCTGCTCGGCTTCTATACGAAATTGTTCGGCGCTGAGGAGATCTTCCGGGTACCGGCGGAAGGCCCGGCCTTCTACCTCGGCTTGCGCATCGGCGACACCGACCTCGGGCTGGTGGCCAAGGCGAACCCGGGGACTGGGGCGGCGTCGCGGATCCTGCTCAGCATCGGTGTCGACAACGTCGATGAGATGCTCGGCCGGGTGGCGGCGCTGGGCGGCTCGGTCCGCGGCGGCCCCAACGACATGCCGTGGGGACAGCGCGTCGCCCACATCCAGGACCCCGACGGCAACCCGGTGAACCTCACTCAGCCGATCCCGGCCCGGTGACGCTGTTCCGGGGGCATGTGCTGATCGTGGGCTACCCGCGGTAGAGATCAATTGTCGGTAGTGGCCTCGATGTTCGTCAGGACGAGCAGCGCGCGAAACAGGTGGGTGGCGCGGGCGGGGTCAGTACGGAGCTTGGTGAGGATCCGCCAGTTCTTCAGGTGGGCAAAGCCGCGTTCGACGGGGACGCGTCCGGCGGCCAGGACCCGGTTGGCCTCCTTCTCGGCGGATGCGAGCCTGCGGGCGCGGGTGGCCTTGAAGCCGGTGACGACCACGGGATCGTCCCCGTCGTCGTCCAGGCCGAGGAAGCACAGGTCGGCCAGGGCCCGAGGCCGGCAGCACGCAGGTGGGCCAGGATGCGGTCGCGACAGCATCGGCGGGCTCGCCTCCGGAACGCTCGGCGGACGCCCCGTGGTGGTCTCCGGCGGTGCGGACGCGCGGGTGATGGTGCGAAACGCCGACGACATGACGCCCGTCGTCGAGTTCGGGTCGGCTCCCCTCCCGGTCGGCGGGGTCGGCCTGGTCGCCGTCGGCGGCCGGACCCTCGTGGTGGCGGCGGGCGGGACATCGGTGCTGCTGGGCGACCCCGGAACCGGCGCGTGGAGTGAGCCCATCGGGCTGCCGGGAGATCCCGCCGATCCGGAGGCCGACGGCATCCGATGCATGGACGCCAGCGTGCTGAACGGCCAACCCGTCGCTGTGACCGGCGCGCGGAACGGGCTGGTGTGCCTGTGGGACCTGCACGGGCGCGGCCTGCTCGGGGACCCGGTCAGCGGGCACACGGACGAGGTCGTCGCGGTTCGCATCGCTGAACTGCACCACCGCACCGTCATGTTCACGGTCGGCCGGGACGGCCGGATATGTGTCTGGGGTCTCGACCACGGGTGAGCCCGCGGTCGCGTGCCACCTGGGCGGGGAATCGCCGGAGCGCCGCGCGGACGGTCCGCACCGCCCGTTCGGGTGTCTGACCTGGCCGCGACCAAGGCGAAGGGCGCCCGTTGGCTCGTGTGTGACGACTCATTTGGACGCCCTTCTGGCGGCACTGTATGTCGTCATCGACGACCATGTGGCCCCTTCTCGCCGGATCGGGCGGCCCCCGAAGCTGACGGACGCCGAACTGCTGTGCCTTGCCGTGGCCCAGGTCCTGCTCGGCTTTCCCTCGGCCCGCCACTGGATCCGTTTCGCCCACGCCCGGCTGCCGCACCTCTTCCGCTACCTGCCCCAGCAATCCGGCTACACCAAACGCCTCAACGCCGCGGGACCGCTGATCTCCCAGGTCATCGAGTCACTGGCCAGGCAGGTGCCCACCTGGCATGACAACCTGCGGCTGATCGACTCCACCCCGCTGCCGTGCGCCGCTTCCCGGGAAACCGTCAAACGCTCCGACCTGGCCGGGCATGCCTGCTATGGCTACTGCCGCTCCCACTCCCGATACTTCTGGGGCCTGCGGCTCTATCTGGTGACCACGGCCGAGGGCATGCCCGTGACCTGGTGCCTGGCCCATCCAAGACTGGGTGAGCGGGAAGTGATGACCGCGCTTCTGGAACGCGGCCATCATCTGCTCCGCTCCGGGCAGGTGATCCTGGCCGACAAGGGCTTCGCCAGCCGGGAGTTCGAGACATTCGTCACCGAACGTCTCGGTGCCCACCCGGTGCGCCCCGACCGCAAGGATGAACCAGTCCGCCATGGAAGACTTGCACAGATGAGGCAGTGGATCGAGGCCGTCTTCGACACCCTCAAGGGCCAGCTCAGCCTCGAACAGCACGGCGGTAGAACCCGGCCGGCGTCTTCGCCCGCACCGGCCAGAGACTCCTGGCCCTCGCGGCAGCGATCTGGCACAACTGGACCACGGGAGCCCCAGTCAAGCGGTCGCTGATCGCGTATGACCACTGAGGACATCAGACTCATTCAGCTAGGCGAGGGCGGCTGGCTTGAGCACGTCCTTGCACCACTGGCGGAAGCCGGTGGGCGCGGATTCGGGGGTGTTCGGCTCGACGGCACCGTAGAAGCCCTGGTCGTTCAGGGCCTCTGCCATGTTGGCGAGTCCCTGCACCCAGGCCTCGCTCGCCCCGCAGCGCAGCATCGTCGCCTTGTAGTCCGCGCTGCTGGTCCGTTGGACGCGCACCGGACGGTCCAGCACCTCGGAGACGACTCGTGCCATGCCGTGGGAGGTCAGGTCGTCGGGTCCGACCAGCGGGACGTCGTCCTGCCCGGTCCAGGAGCCGTCGAGCAGCAGCCGGGCCGCCGTAGCGGCGATGTCGCGGGTGGCGCAGGTGCGCAGAACGCGGTCCTCCGCCATGGCCAGGTAGAACACGCCCCTGTCGCGGATCGACTCGGCCTGACCCAGAAGGTTCTCCATGAGGAACGGCGGGCACAGCGCCCGGTAGTGCACACCCGTGGCCGCGATCGCCTCGTCCATGGCGAGCGACGCCGATATCTGCCCGGCGTTCTGCGCGACTCCGCGGCCCAGGGTCGAGACGCCGACGACCCGCTCGACGCCCTGGCGCCCGATCACCTCGCGCAGCGGCTCGGTGAAGTCGCGGAAGTGGCCCTCGACGCTGTCGGCCGAGGGTGTCGGGGGCACCAGCCAGAACAGGCGGTCGGCGCCCGCGCATGCCTCCTTCAGAACGGCGGGGTCGGCGTGCGATCCCTGTACGACCTCGACGTGTTCGCGTACCCGCGGGGAGAGGCGGGCGGGGTCGCGGACGATCACCCGGATCCCCGCCGTGCTGTCCGGGGCATCGAGGAGACGGTCGAGGACCTGCCGGCCGATCTGGCCGGTCGGGGTGGTGACGACGATCATGAACAACTCCAAGAGGGATGCTTCACTGGATGTCGTCGAGCCTGCTGCGTGGCGCGCCTGAACTGAAGGTTCGATCCGCTCCCGCTTGTTACCCTCAGGGCAATACCGAACAGAGGGGGAGAGCGTGGAATCCCGCCCGCTGCGCTACTTCGTCGCCGTCGCCGAGGAGCTCAACTTCGCCCGCGCCGCCGAGCGGCTGGGCATCTCCCCGCCGCCCCTGTCCCGCGCGATCCGCCAGTTGGAGACGGAGATGGGCGTCACCCTGTTCGAGCGGACCACGCACAGCGTGGCTCTGACCCCGGCCGGAACGGTGCTCCTCGTGGAAGCGAGAATCGCCTTGGACGCCCTGCAGGCCGCCGAGCGGCGGGCCCAGCGCGCGGCCGCCCCGGAGTCGAAGCTGGTCCTGGCGGTCAAGGCCGACGGGGACGCGGGACTGCTGGAGCCGATCCTGACTCGCTACGCGTCCGAGCCGGCGGCGGTACCCGTCGCCGTCCGGCTGTGCGGCTGGCTCGAACAGCCGCGACTCCTGCGCCGGGGCGAAGCCGATGCGGCCCTGGTCCACGAGCCCTTCGACTGCACCGGCCTGGACACCGAGACACTGGCCGCCGAACCGCGCGTCGCGGCCCTCGCCGCCACCCACCCGCTCGCCGCCCGGGACCGCCTGGCCCTCGCCGACCTCGGCCTGCGCCCCGGCGATCTGCACCGGTTCCTTGACGAGATCCGCAGCGAGGGCCGCGACCTCGCCCAACTGCTCACACTCGTCGGACTGGGCGACCTCAGCACCCTGCTGCCCGCCTCCGTCGCCGCTCGCTATCCGCGCCCCGGCGTCGTCTACCGGCCGGTCCCGGACGCACCGCCCGCGGTCCTCGCCATCGCCTGGCCGCAGCAGTCCCGCTCGACGGCTACGGCGGCGCTCGTCCGCGCAGCCGCATCCGTGGCCGACGCCGTGCGGGACCGGCAAGCGGGCTAGCTGTATGAGGTCAGGACGTTGGTTACGCCTGCGCGTAGTCGCCAGGCCGGTGGTTGGCCTCCTGCTGCACCGTGGGGTCGGTGGTAGTTGTAGTGGATGTTCCAGACGCCGAGGGCGTCGCGGCGTTGGTCTTCGGAGAACCAGCTGCGGGTGTAGAGGAACTCTCCGGCGATGATCCGGTTGTAGCGCTCCACCTTGCCGTTGTGGCGAGGCGTGTACGGCGTGATGCGCTGGTGACGTGTCTCGAGCAGGGGCCGGTCGAACGCGCCAGCGCGATGGCAAAGCTCCATTGTCCGTGACGATGCGTTCGATGCGGGTGATGTCGTGGGCTGCGAACCAGGCTCTGGCCCGGTGCAGGAACGCGATGGCGGTAGCGGCTTTCTCGTCGGGCAGCGCTTCGGTGTAGGCGAGTCGGCTGAATCCGTCGATGGCGGAGTGAAGGTAGACGTAGCCGCCGCGTGCGCCCTTGTTCTTGCGGCGTTCGACGGTCTTGGCCTGTTGGCTTCCGCGTCCGTGGATTCGCCAGCCACCACTGTCTGGGCTCCGGCCGACCTTCTTCACATCGATGTGGACCATGTGGCCGGGACGACGGGCGGTGATCTTCCGGGGTTCCCGGTTCGTGTTGCCACTGGGGTCGATGAACCGGCGCCGGTTCAGTCCGAGGGCGAGCAGATGCCGCGATACGGTGCGGCGACTGAGCGAGATCCCCTCGGCCTGGAGTTCAATTGCGATCCGGGACGCCGACCACTTCTCGGCACGGCGGAGTGCCTGGATCTTGGCCACGATGTCCGCGCCGGTCGTGGTCGGCTGGCGTTGGGGTGTTGAGGAACGGTCCAGCAGACCGAGTTCACCGTGCCGACGGTACCGGTTGACCCATTTCGACGCGCACGTACGGGAGATGCCCATCTCGGAGCCACGTGGGCGATCGGGCGGTTCTGGCAACGTTGTACGAGGCGCAGCCGCCCCTCGGGGGACAGCGGGGCATTGCGGTGAGTCACAGGCGTTCCTAGCGCCAGGGATCGAGGGCGTGCTTGCCGCGGGTCTGGCCGGCTTCGAGTTGCTGTAGCACTGCCGGCCCCTCGGCCAGGGGGTGAACCTGGGGGGTGCCGGGCGGATACACGCCTTGGGCGATGAGTGCCTCGATCTCGACGAGCAACGACTGGTAGAGGGACGGTGCTGCGGTCGCCAGCGCACCGATGTGCAGGCCCTTGACTTGGACCTGGTGGGTGAAGACCAGGTCGTGCGTGGTCAAAGTGGCGTCCCCGGAAGCGGCACCGAACACGACGATGCGTCCGGTGAAGGGTTTGGTGACCGACAGACTGATCTCGAACGTGGCCTGTCCCACCGATTCCAGGACCAGGTCAACACCGCCGGTCAGGCGGGTGATCTCCTCGGCCAGATCAGGGCGTGCGCTGTCCAGGACCTCGTCGGCGCCGAGTGCTTTGACGGTGTCGTGTTTGGCCGGTGATGCCGTGGCGATCACGTGCGCACCGTAGTGGCGGGCGAGGCGGACGGCGGCCTGCCCCACGCCTCCGGCCGCGGCATGGACGAGCACCGCGTCACCAGCCTTGATCTCGCCCAAAGGCTTCAGCGCCGCCAATGAGGTTGCCCAGTTCAGCACCAGGCCGAGAGCCTCGGCGTCGCTCCAACCGGAAGGCACGGGGAGTACACCCGCGGCCGGCATCGTCATGTACTGCGCGAAGGCCCCCGGGCCAGCTCCGACGACATGGGTGCCGAGCTGAAGCGGGCTCTCGACGCCCGGGCCGACACCCACGATCTCGCCAGCGGCTTCGAAGCCCGCCACATAGGGGAACTGCGGGCCTCCTCCGTAAGTCCCATGGGTCTGCATGACGTCAGCGAAGTTGACCCCGGCAGTGCCCACACGGATCAGGTACTCGCCGGGCCCCGGGGTGGGGCGGCGCTGATCGGTCGTGAGGGTCAGATCCTTCGGTCCCTGATGTGACCGCTGGACCAGTGCTCGTACCGTCTGCTCAGCGCTGTGCTGCTGCTCGTTGATCTCCATGCGCTGAACGTAGGAGTCTCACACTTACGTCAAGGTCAAGTGGCGGTCATGGATCAGTGCGGCGGGCCTCCCGCAGGTAGGCGTCGAGTGCCGCCTGCTGATCGCTGAGAACGGCGATACGTGCAGCGAGTCGATCGCGATAGCTCTGCACCTCGTGCAGGAACTCCGGGCACACCACATCCGCAGCGACATCAGATCCGTCAGTGAGGCTGGGTAGAACTTCCCTGATCAACCGCACGGGCAGCCCGGACTCCAGCAGTGAGCGGATGACGAGCACCCGATCGACAGTGGACTGGCAGTAGTCGCGGAACCCATTGCTGCAACGACCGGGGACGATCAAGCCCTCATCCTCGTAGTGCCGCAACGATCGCGCACTCACGCCGCTGACTCTGGAAGCTTCGCTGATCTTCATACCTGGAGGCAACGTCCAGGCGCACCGCGATCTTCCAGCACTCATCAGCAGCGCAGGCCGACGATGCCCCAGCCGCGGCGCTCTGCTTCCGTGACCACCTCTCCCCAGTCGGTGAGGAGGTCGGCAAACGATTCGAAGGTCGTGATCCATCCGCCGGGCTCCGCGGCGTGCTGGGTGAACGGCTCGCGCAGTGATTCCAGTTGGGATGCCGCCCGCCGCCACCATCCGGCGATCAGCGGCACATGATCGGGCGGACACCACAGCAACAGATCCGCGTCCCAGGTGCACGGCCGCTCCGGGAGTCCCGAACCGACCCCGGTGGTGTCCTCCAGACGGTGCCAGAACAGCGCGTCATTGAACCGGTCCAGTACCTCACGCACCTTCGGCTCGACAAAGTCGCGCATGTGGTCCCAGCGGTGACCGGCCCAAAAGTGCGGCTTGTACGAGCCGAACGTGTTCCGCAAGGCATACCTGCCGTACCAGTCCTCACCCGGCTGCGCGGGCCACGACCAGCCATGCTCGAAGAGGTCGTCGCTGTATGCCTCTCCGAAGGCGGCATCTATCAGCAGCTTTTCCCGATCGCCAACCGCGACCGCCTCCACCCGCGGCCAGTCCACGATCAGCACCTCTATCCCCACACCCATCACGCCAGCGTAGGGCTCCCCTCGCCGAGTTGGCGGGCAGGGCAGCGGGCCGCTTCTCACCTGCGGGGTCTTCGCGGAATCCCGGATCACGCCAGGGGTGACGTGCATGCCGCCCTCCGCCAGGACGTCGAGGACTTCGACGAACAGGTCGTACGGCTGGCCGTCCGGTGTCAGGGCGTGGGAAAGGTGCTCGCGCGCGGTCGCGGTGTCTCGCCAGAGTAGAGTTGCGGGGGTTGTGTAGCCGAAGGTGCCGCGTAGGCAGTCGTCAAGGGCCGCCGTGCAGCCGCCGAGGTCGCCGCCCGGCCCGTTCACTGCCTCGCCGAGCGCCAGGTAGAGGCCGGGGGCGTCGGTGATGTGCTGGCCGTCGAGTTCGTACGCCTGCCCGGCCGGCTGGTCCTGGTACGCGCGCCGGCAGGCCCGTTCCCGGACGAGCTTCAGCCAGGTCCCGCGCTGCCGGGTGTCGAGGCCGGCCCAGGCGCCGGGGTGTCCGGCGGCCCGGCGAGCCATCGCTCCCAGACCGGCCGGGCGGATTCCGGAAGGGGTGTGAAGAGCCTGCCGTCCAGCTTCAGGTCGATCAGATCCGTCCCAAGAGCGGACGGGTTAAAGCCCTGAGGCGGTTGCGCTCGATGATCGTCTCTCGGGGCGTTTGGTGGTTTTGTCCACGTCGTGGCGGGTGGCTGGCCGCCGGTTCTTCGAGCCGAGCGGCCGTCCCGGACTTGGACGTGACTGTTTGGTGCACGGGCCGGGCAGATCAGACCCGGGCGGAGGCGCCGAAACCCTCGGCGGACCCGGGCGGGGGTGAGTCGGCCGAGCTCGGCGGGTCTCTCCCACGGGCGGCGGAGGTCGGCGGCGACTTCACGCACGAGCCGGAGCTGGGTGTGGGCGGCGATGACGAGCCAGGGCCAACGGTCCCCGGCCTCGGGCACGCTTCCCGTGGCAGTGACCGAAGGAGGTGGCGGCCCACCTGCACAAGCGGGACTGCCAGAGGTGCGGGAAGCCGATCGGCGTCCAGCCACCGGCACTCAGTATCTTGGCAGGGTGAGGCGTCGGCCCGCCGTGACGGCAGCGCCCAGGCCCGTTTCCGCTGGAAATGACACAAGCACGGCGCCGAACTCACTCGCAGCACCCTGCTCCACGCCCGGATGAGCCTGCCCCGCGCGCTGAACACCCCCTGCGCGCGCGAGACGTGGTTGCGACCGGTACCTTCAGTGCTCTTTGGAACTTCTGATCACGTTGCTGGTCGGCGGCGTGGACAGTTCGGGCACCGCGGGGTGGGGGAAGAGTGGGCAGTAATGAGCGTGAGCTGAACCAAGAGCATCAACGATTGCGTAAAGCGCTGAGCGAGCGGCACGTACGGGTGAGCCGTCTCGAGCAGAACGACGTGGCGTTCGATGCGGAGTACGAGAAGCTGGTGGCAGAGGCTGAGCGGCTCATCCACTTCGAGAGGCAGTTGCCAGCCCGGCTGGCTGAACCGCAACGCGAGCGCAGTGAACGGTTCGTGCGGTGGTCCTGGCGTGCCGAGGTGGCCGTGGCGGCCGCCTTGATCACCGCGGTGTTCGTCCTGGAGAACTCAGCGTGGTGGTTCGTCCTCCTCGTACCGCATCTGCTGGCCACCCTGGCGGGCTGGACGGTGAAGGTCACCATCGCCCAGCACGCCTACCAGCGCAGGGCTGCGGCTGGCCTGCACGTGTTGTGCCTGCTGGTCGCACTGGTGAGCCTAGGAGTGCTCTCCGCGTGGTTCATCATCGCCATCCTGTTCGGCTGGATCGTGATCGGCCTGGCAACCGACGGAACCCAGCCGAAGGGACAGACGACGTGACCGGCGAATACGACCGCCAGATCCGGGACCTGGACGACAGGATCGATTCCCTGGAGAGCGACCTGCAGAGGCTGAGCGGGAGGTTCGGCTACACCGACGATCTCGACTACGAGCTCCGCGACATCCGCAGCGACATCAGCAGCGCGGAAAGCAAGATCGAGGAGCTCGACCGTGACCTGCACGACCACATCGGGGAGACCGACCGGGGAGTGAAGCGGCTCATCGGCCAGGTACAGCTCCTGGAAGGCCACCTGCTGGCCTCCGGCGGGGCCCAGCTTGCCGACCTGGACACCTTCACTGACGAGCAGCGGAAACTGGCCCGGGCGATCGACCGCGGCCGAGAGGCGAGCAGCGTCCTGCTCAGCGCGCACGAACGGTCGATGCACCAGCAGCGGGTGCAGAGATTCGAAGCGACCGTCACGCAGCACCGCCAACACCAGACCAAGGTGATAGCCGCGGTAGGAAAGCTGACCGGCACCTCCGGGGAACGCGCAGGAGCTGTGACGGAGCTCGGAGAGGCCCTCACGCAGGAGCAGCGCCTGCGCCAGGAGCTGGACCGGCAGGCCGACCACCGGGAGAAGGCGGACAACGCCCTGGCGGCCGACGCAAAGGCCCGTGCTGAGAAGCAAGGCTTGATCGCTGCGGGGGAGAAGGCGGAGCAGAAGCTGCTCCTGGCGCTGCGCAGCCGAGTGGCCGACGCCATCAGCGCCAGGGCCTTGATGCCCGCATGGTTCGTGACGGTGCTCGGGGCGACGCCGCCGGCTGCCGGAACCCAGAAGTGGCTGGAGACCGCCACGCAGGTGATGCTGTACCGGCTCACCTACGGCATCACCGACCCGGTGGTGGCCCTGGGGCATAAGCCCGCAGGCGGGCGCCGCGCGGAGTGGTACGAGCAGATGGCCAAGGATCTGCGTCACTGGTAGCGCAACTTTGGGATGGTTCGCCAGGCGCCAGGCGTAGACGGCGGTGCGACGCGCCCTTCGTGCGCCTCGCCCTGTCAGGGCATAGGGCATTCCGCCGGTCTACACCCAGGTGTAGTTGTCGTCGGTGACGGCTGGCAGCGCGGCTTCGGTGACGGTGGCGTGTGGGGAAGCCAGGGCGGCCAGGGCCTCGCCGATCGGGGGGAACACCGGCAGCCCGGCCACCTGGCGGTAGTCGACCCACTCGATGGTGCCAGACGTCGTGGGAACCGTCGGGCAGCTCGTCGAACTCCTGATCGGCGAGTTGAGCGCGGACGTCCTTGGTGAGGTGGAAGCGGCAGACCAGGTGCAGCTTGCGGGGCGGTGGCGTCGGCCCGGGACGGGTGATGCGCTGGTCGATGACCCAGAGGAGTTGACCCGCCCTCGGCTTGGTCGGGGTCGGTGCGGAGCTCCTCGGCGAACTCGCGGCGCAGGGTGCCGGGCAGTGGCTCGGCCTTGTCGACGTTGCCGCCGATGGTGGTGTAGTGCACGGAGTTGGCGCGGTCGCGGCGGATGAGGGCGACGTCGTCGCCGCAGAACACCAGCGCACTGGTGCGGATCTTGATGCGGGTGCTTCGGCGGCGTCCGGGGTTCTCGTCATGGCGGCCAGTATCCCGGTGACGCATGATCGGTTCGGCGGCGCCTGGTCAGACTGACGGCATCACCTGCACGATCCCGGAGAAGACCGACCAGATCCGCCACCGCAGAGGCCACCCAAGTTCTGCAAGATCGACTACGGCGAACGGCATGCCGTCGAGTGCGGCATCAATCGGCTGAAACGCCACTGCGCCGTCGCGACCAGGTATGACTGTGAGGATGATCGGGTGCCGCGTCGGGCGGCGGTCTGGCCCGAGGTACGACAACGCTCCCTCGCCTCCTGCGGCGAGCTCGCCCCTGCCCGCACCGCCGACCTGGAGTCGATCGACCCCGATTGGCAGCTCCCACACGGCCCGGACTGGCACCGCAAATACCACCTCCTGCGCGCCCACCTAGCAGCCGGCCACGACCCAGCCACCCTCCACACAGCCACGCTCCTCGGCACAGTGAAGATCGGCAGCTGGCTGACTCGCCAGCTCACCGGCTTCAACCGCCTCGATCGCCGCCAACAGGACCTCCTCACGGCCATCGGCCTGACCCCGGACACCAACCCCCTCACCCCCGCCCGCCGCACACGGCGCACCTTCGAACAGATGGTCCAGCTCCTCGAGCTCTTCCTCCACCGCGAACGCCGCCCCCCGACCGCCCGCGAGGAGATCACGGTCGACGGCGAGACGGTGCGGATCGGCCCCTGGTTCGCCAAGGCCCGCACCAAGAAACGCGCCGGCCAGCTCAGCGCCGAGCACGACCAGCTCCTTGCCGCGCTCTTTGACAACGACTGGCTGGACGAAGGAGCAGCCGCCGCTGCCCTGGCCTGAGCCCGCCACGCCCATCTGATGGGTGACCAGCCGCCGTGCGAGCGGGGCGTCGAGCGGCGGCGACCTGAACGGCTGCGTGAACGTGCTGACGGTGGCGGACGGTGGGACCCGGATGTCTCCTCGCCATCCCCCAACAGTCCCGAGGGGCGTGGAGGTCGCCCAGGTACGAAGGTGCACGCTGAGCGGCCGAAGGAAGTTCTGCGCCCGGCCGGAGTTCCTCGCGCTCTGAGGCCACCGCGGTTCAGTCACCGTCGTCCTCGAGTGCCGCGAGCCGGGCGCGTGCGTTGCGCGCGTTCGGCTCCCGGCCCTGTTCGATCACCCATTCCCACACGTGCCGCGCTTCCTCGGGGCGGCCGCTGCGTGCCAGTACGTCTCCGAGTAGTTGCCCCGCCTCAGGGGCCACCTCCGAGTGGCCCGTCGCCATGAGCTGGCGCAATACCAGCTCGGCCTCGTCGTTGTCGCCGTTCCCCTGGTGCATGCGCGCGAGCAGGAGTCCCGCGTCCGGTGAGTGCTCGGGATGTCCCGCGGTCAGTGCGGCCCGCAGGTGCCAGCGAGCCGCGTCCATGCGCTTGGTGCGCAGGCAGAGGCGTCCGAGGAGCACATGGGCGTAGATGGAATGCTCTGCGTGTCCGCACTCGATCACCTTGCGGTACAGGGCCGCGGCACCGTCCACGTCCCCGTCGCACTCATGGATCATGCCCAGCACCAGTGGCCCCCGGACCGCCGACTCCGGATCGCCAGATTCGATCGCCTTCTCGATCAGCCGCCTCGGTTCGGCACGAAGCCCCCGAGCCACCAGGCGGCCTCCCAGGGCGAGCGCGGCCTGCGGCATGAACTCCAGGTCCTCCGTCTCGACGGCGATCCGGTACCAAGTGTCGACGGCTTCGTCGTCCGCGCCTCCGTCGCTCCCCAGTAGGGCCAGGTTCAGAGCCGCCTTTGCCCGGACCATCGGGTCCCGAGACTCCACGGCCCGAAGGAAGGCTCTCGTCGCCGCGTCGTCGTCGCCGGCCCGAAGCTCCAGCAGACCGATGTTCACTGCGGCGCGTTCAGACTTTTGGGACACATCGATCTTCATTACCCTTGACCAGGCCCGATGCGCCCCCGGCCAGTCCCCCCTCTCGTCCAGGAGCACCCCGAGTTCGAACAGCGCCTCGGCCGTCCAGTGGGGCACACCGCACTCCGCGACGGCCTCGTAGGCCTCACACGCCTCGTCGGTCTGCTTCGCGGCCGCGAGGATTCCGGCTGCGCCGAACAAGGCACGGGCGCGTACGTCCGGGTCCTCGCTGTCCGCGGCGTCACGGAAGGCGGCCATCGCGCCCTCCCGGTCCCCTAGCCCCCACAGGCGCTCGGCCTGGTCCAGAACGGCCTCCGCGTCTTCCCCCGCATCGGTCCCGCTGCCGCGCACCTCCACCAACTTGGCCATACGGGCGTGCAGTTCGGGGACCCTCTCCTCCAGTAACGCCATCACGTCCGGGTTGTCCCACTCCGCGGCCCGCTCATACGCATCCAGGGCACCGTGCAGATCGCCGCGGTACTCGCGCAGCGTCGCCACCATGGCCCACGACCGCGGAGCGAGCTCAGTGTGACCGCTCGCGGCGGCCTCCCGGAAGAGCGACTCGGTCTCTTCCGTGAAGACACGTTGCCCCACCAGCATCAGGGCCAGCTGGTGAAGAGCCATCGGTGCGTGATACTCGTCCCCGGTCGCGGCTGCCAGGCGCCATGCCTCCTCGGCCCCCACGGTGTCGCCTTCCCGCCGCAGCAGATCGCCGAGCCGGACGGCGGCCTCCGCCCGCTCGGCGAGCTCCCCTGTCTCGATGACGCTCCGGAAGGCCTCCTCGGCGGCCGTACGGGAACCGAGCAGCTTCCTCGTCTGCCCGAGCCCCAGCAGGGCGTACGAGCGGTGCTCCTCATGCTCTACGGCCTTGGTGAAGGCGGCGGCCGCGTACACCAGGGCATCCTTGTTCGCGGCCTGGTAGCCGATCCCCAGGCACTCCTCGGGCGTGGCCATGTCCATCACCTCCGTCCACACGAAGCCCGGCACCGGCCCGAAGCCGGCCTCGCCGACCAGCTCCGGCGCCGCCTTCCAGCGGGACTCACCAGCCACGTCCGCCGAGGGCTGGAGCAGGGCCCAGCCCCTGGCGACCGGATCCCGGGCCCAAGCCAGTCCCTTCTCGAACTGGGCCTCGGTGGCGGCGGGAGCACCCAGCGACGTCAGATACGACGGGAGCAGCCGGAGTAGTTCGTCGCGCGTCAACCCCCGTACCAGACCTGCCCGGTGGCAGTCGATCGCGGCATGGACGACGGAGACGCCCACCGGGTTGGCCGACCGCGCGGTGTTCAGCCGCAGCAGCATCTCCCGTGGCTGCGAGACGTCCGCCGCCTCGGCGAAACTCCTGGGCACGACACCGCCCTCGAAGTGCCAGACAGCCTCAGCCCGTTCGGCTTCGCTGAGTTCGAGCGGCAGGTGAACGAGATTTGCGCTGCGCAGCGCAGCCCGGGCGACATCCCCTGCCTCCGAGTCGGTTCCCTGGAGGATCTCCCAGCACCGGCGCGCGGGGATGGTTCCAGCGCTCACCGCCCAGCCGGAGAGCCACTCCAACAGCTCCGGCGTCAGGTGCTCCAGGTCGGCGACCGTCAGGTCGTCCAGCCAGACCACGACCGGCCGCCCGAGGCGGCCCGGTGAATCCGTGATGGAGCGCAGCTCGGACACCGCGGCACCGTCGTGCGGAATCAGCACGGGGGTCTCGGCGGGGAACACGGCGCGCAACGCCTCGACGGCCGACCGGGTCTTGCCCGCACCGTCCTCTCCGTATGCAATGGCATACGGGTACGGCGGGCCTTCGAGGGACAGCATGCTGCGCATCTCCTCGTCAAAGTCGGCCCGGGCTAAGTATCCGGAACCCGCGCGGGGGAGCGGCTGGGACACACCCAGGTCACTGTCGGCGAGGTCGCCGAGGCTAGGCGGACGGTTGCCCGTTGCCAGGCGCAGCAGTCGGCCGAGTTCGTCGGGCGACCGCTGCGCCGCCCCACCGTCCAGAGCTCGGACCAGGTCCTCGTGGCGTCGGCGCCAGGCCTCCAGGGAGCCGAGATCCTCGGGGAGGGCGATGCCGTTGGCCTGCGCGTGCTCTCGGCAGGCACCGACTAGTTCGCGCACGAGCTCCCAACGCGGGGCCCGGCGGATCTTCCCGGCGAACAGAGGGCTGAGCGTGCTCGCGGCGGGGCGTCCGGGCATCCGCCGTTTCAGGTCGCCGAGTGAGGGGGCGCCCGAGATGAACTTCAGTTCACGCAGGCTGCCACAGAAGCGGAGGAGTGGTTCGGGGGTCGCCTGTGGGGTTGCCATGCTTCTCCTCACGCGCAGGCCGACGGTGAGTCATCAGCGTATCTGGGGAGGCCTGTTCGGAAATCTCGCCGACCATTCGAGGTCTTTCGGAGTCGTTCGCCCTTGCCCTCCACAGGGCCGCCGAACCGCAAACTGGCCGCACAGACCCCCGAGGTGCAAAGGAAGGACATGGCATGCCGCTGTTCGACGTCCGATCGCTGGTCGCGCTCACCCTCGCACTGCTCGCCGCCGCCGTCGTCGGCGGTCTGACACTCGCCGCCGGGGCAGGCTGGCCGACCGCCTTGCTGGCGGCCGGCGGAGCCGGCTGGGTCGTGCTGACCGGGCTGCCGCTGCTGATGCGATGAGCGACCTGCCAGGCCACCTGGTTGCTGACCGCACACCCGGACAAGATCGACGAGACGAATGCGCTCAAGCTCAAGCAACTCCTCGCTCACTGCCCCGAATTGGAGGCCGTCGGCCCGGCTGCACACGCTCCTTCACCCGGATGGTGGCCGGGCGCCGCGGCTGCGACTCTGACGACTGGCTCACCCGGGCCGAGAACACCTGGCTCAAGCCGCTGTGCGGCATGGCTCGCGGCCTGCGGCAGGACTTCGACGTGGTCACCGCCGGGCTCACCCTGGAGTGGAGCTCGGGCAAGGTCGAGGTGACATCGCGGCGATCCGCCATCCCACGCCTGTGCCCGGCTCGGTCACTCCGGCCGACCTCTACCCAGACGCCTGCGAACAGACAGGGCGTCACCGTGTAGAGGATGTGCAGCACCTTGAGGCTGCCAGCGACGGCCTGAGTCGGTGGATTGGGGGATCACGGGCCGGATCCGGCGCTGGGGCAGGCGTGGCGTGTGTGGGGTCAGGTGATCGACGTGTCCCCGAGGGCCTCGCTGATTTCGCGCAGCGCGTCTGCGGCTCGTGTGACCGTCTCGCGGTTGACGTCGGCCAGTAGCCGCTCGTAGTTGCGTAGGTGGTCGACCATCGCGGAGTCGATGACGGCGGCGCCGTGCTCGGTGAGGCGGATGTACACGATCCGGCGGTCGCTGCCCTCCCTGACGCGTTCGACCAGGCCTTTGGCCTCCATCTTGTCGATGCGGTTGGTGATGGCGCCGGAAGTCACCATGGCGGCCTTGAGGAAGGCGCCGGCGGTCAGTTGGTACGGCGGGCCGGAGCGCTTGAGCGTGGTGAGCACGTCGAACTCGCCGTAGTCCAAGCCGTGCCGGGTGGCCGTCGTCTTGCAGCTCTTCTCGACCACGCGCGCGAGTCGCTGGATCCGGGCCAGTGCGTGGACCGGCCACAGGTGGGGGATCAGGTCGGGGCGTTCCTTCTCCCACTGCCCGACGATCGCGTCCACGGCATCGCTCATCACGGCTCCTCCCTGTTCATCTCAGCGAACATAATCTCAATGTTAAGACACTTGACGCTGAGATGACAGTCGTGCTTTTATTTCAACGTTGAGATTGTTAACGCTGAAGGACTGGAGCGGCACACCATGAGCCTCGTACTCGACCCCATAGCCCAGGACCTCCTCTTCCGGGAGGCCCGCACCGCCAGCACCTTCGCCGACGAGCCGGTGACCGAGGGGCAGGTGCGCGCCGTCCACGACCTCGTCAAGTACGCCCCCACCGCCTACAACGCCAACCCTCTGCGAGTGATCCTCGTGCGGTCCCTCAAGGCCCGGCGGCGGCTGGCGGCACTGATGGACGAAGGGAACCGGGCCAAGACGGGGGCGGCGCCGCTCGTCGCGATCCTTGCCACTGACAACGAGTTCCACGAAGAACTCCCCTCGCTGCTCCCGCACTTCCCGCAGGCCGCAGAGATGGTCTTCGCTGAGCGCCCGGTGCGCGAGAGGACCGCGCTGCTCAACGGCGTGCTCCAGGCCGCGTACTTCCTCCTCGGCGTGCGCGCCGCGGGCTTGGCCGCAGGCCCGATGACCGGCTTCGACCACGCCGGCCTCCAGAAGGAGTTCCTGGACGACGACCACACCCCGCTGATGGTCGTCAACATCGGCAAGCCGGGCGAGAACGCGTGGTACCCGCGCTCCCCGCGCCTCGCCTACGAGGACGTCGTCACCACTGTCTGAACCCCCCTGCCTCCTGCTCCTGCCTCTGCTCCTTTGCCGATGGAGACCGCCATGTCCTTGCTGACCCGTACGAAGGCCGCTACGACGACCTCCTCCCCGGTGGCGTCCCCGCCTCCGGTCCTGTGGCTCGCACTGCTGGCCACGCCGGTCGCCCTGAGCGCCAACAGCCCGGTACTGATCCTCCCGGACATGGCGGCCGCGCTGAACGTCCGCACCGCCACGGTCACCTGGATCGTCACCGCCTTCGCCTGGGCGATGGCCGTCGGCACCCCACTGATGGCGAACGTACTGCGTCGCCGCGGCCTGCGCGCCGCCCTGCACACGAGCACCGCGGCCGTCGTGGTGGGCACGGTGCTGGTGGCCTTCTCACCATGGCTGCCCCTGGTGATGGGCGGCCGTGCGGCCCAGGCCGTGGGCGGCGCGGGTCTGGTGACCGTGGCGATGAGCCTGGCGGGCTCGGCCCGACGGATGGGCGTCATCACGGCCGGCTTCGGAGTCCTGGGCGCGGTCGGTCCGCTGCTCGGCTCGCTCATCGCCGAGACCGTCTCCTGGCGCCTCTCGCTCTCTGTGTCCGTGCTCGGACTGCTGGCCGTCCCCGCGGTACTGCGCGGGGCGGACACCACGGCCCCCACGATGCGAACGCCCTTCGACGCCCGCGGCGCCCTGCTCCTCGTCCTGACCGCGACGGCGCTGGTGTTCCTGCCGCGCTACCCGCTGACGGCGCTGCCCGCCGCGTTCCTGGGAGCCGTACTCTTCGGCCTCCACGTACGCGCGGTCCCCCACGGCTTCGCGCCCCTCGCGGTGCTCCGCAGCCCGGTGTTCGCGGTGTCCGCCCTGCTCGCGATGGCCCTGTCGACCTCGTACTTCACCCTGCTGTTCACGATCCCCCAGCTGCTTCGCGACCGCACCGACTGGTCGATCCCGGCCATCGGCGCGGGCCAGATGGCCGCCCTGCTCGTCGGCTCCTTGCTCTCATGGCTCCTCGCGGCCGCGTCGGCCCGGATGAACCGCCCCCGGGTCATCACGATCCTCCTCGTCCTCGGTGCCCTGGCCCCCCTCACCACCCTCCTCACCCCGTGGGCCCCCCTGCTCCTCCTCGCCGCCTCCCTGGCGGTCTTCGCCACGACGGCCGGTAACGGAGTCCTCGCGGTGCACGCCGCCCAGGCCACTCCCGCCCCCGACCGCCCCACCACCATCGGCCTCTTCAACCTCGCCTACCAACTGGGCGGCGCCTTCGGGCCGGCCCTCGCGGCCCTGCTGACCCTGGGGACATGAGCCCAGCCGGCGCGAAGTGCCGCGACGGCAGCAGACACCCCATCGCCCGTCCACACCGCCATACAACCCAAGAAAGGCCGCCCGGCCCGCCATACGCGGGACGGACGGCCTTTCGCCGGTCCCACCAGGACGGACCAGACGCTGAGACGGACCACACCTCGAAGCAACATACCCGCGACCCGGCGGCGTAGCCGAGGCCAACGGCCGACGAGGGGGCCCGCAACGTGAACCGGCGACGGGGACGATGAACCGGCAAGCTTGTCGTCCAACCTCAGGTGTTCGGCGCGGTCGCGACAAGGGTGACCTGGGCGGTCCAGGCCCAGGGTTCCCGGGGCGGATTCCACGTCACTTCGACGTCGGCTCCGTGGAAGTCCCGCGCGAGTCCCGCCACCATGGCGGCCACGGCGGTCCGCGCCTCGGCAGGGTCGGCGTTGACCGGGACGTCGGCGAGGCGCGCCCCGGCGCCCGGTGGGCGGCGGGCCGCCCTCGAGCGGGACCCCGGAGTGATCAGCCGACCTTGGCCGGTTCCTCGGCTCGGGCTCGTGTCTGACGGTCTGCTGCGCCAGCGGGAGAGGCTGCGGTCGATGACCGAGGCCGACGACTGGGCCCGTGCCGAGGGCACCCCGTCCGGCGAGGAGATCGCCCGCGTCCGGCGGCTGATCCGTCGCGTCACCGAGGAAGTCGACCAGCTCACCGACGCCGGACCAGCCTACCGACGCCGAACGCGCCGAGATCCAGCAGGCCGCAGCCATGGTCCGCAAGACCCGCGAGGGCTTTCTTCGCATGCCCCGCGTCCCCCAGCCCCTGCCCGACCTATGACCGGAGCGACCCGCATGACCCCGACCGGCCCCGCCGTCCAGGCCCTGTTGGAAGGCCGGCGAGCCGACACCGGCCGACGCCGCAGCCGCGTGCTCGCCGCCCTCGCCGAGGCCACGAAGTGTGGCTCCCCGGTCAGCATCGCAGCGATCGCCCGCCGCGCTGGCGTCGACCGCGCCGTCCTCTACCGCCACCGCGACCTGCTCGACCAGGTCCACGCCCAGGCTGTGGAGCCGCGTCCACGCCCAGGCTGTGGAGCCGCCCAGGACCCCCGGCGGCCGCCGCGGCCGGCCGTCAGCCGGGCGTCGCTCCGAGCCGACCTGATGGCCGCGGACGCTCGCACCGCCCTGGCCCGCACCGGCCGCCCCCCGCGTCGACCAGGGACTGTCGCGTTGGGCCTTCAGCCGCCTTGCCTGACCACCATGCGGCCCGCCACGCCACCACCCGTCACCGTGGTCATCGACCGCGGCGACGGTGCGATCCACTCGCACACCGCCCTGGCCGCCCATCATCCGCAGTCCGGCCGGATCGCCCTGCACCCCGGCCTGGGCAGGCCGCTGCCGCTGGAGGGGTTCATGGACGGGTCAGTCCGCGGTGCCGGTGGCGTCCTGGGTTTCGTGGGCGTGCTTGAGCCGCATCCGCGCATCGACGACCTCGGCCCTGCTTCAGACAGGTCCAAGAACGTGGACCGACAGCTCCCGCAAGCGGCCGTGCAGTCGCTGGGCCTCGGCCCTTGTGCTCCACGGTGTATCCAGGGGAGGCGGCCCGCCGACGGGACTGCCACCTGTCGGTGTCGTACCGGCCGTCCAACGGGTCCACGGCCTCCGGTACAGCGCGTCGTACTCAGCCCGCGTCCGGTGCAGCTCAGCTCCAGCTGGGCTGCGAGCAGGGGGATGGAAAGGGGGTACTCACACCAGAATCATGTGTGCGTTCGAGTATGCGGCAAGTGACGTGCTCCGCACTGAGCTGCGGCCTGCGTACGGCGTGGACCGAGACCGGGGACCGGGGGCCCGCTCGGCCCAGGCGCCTCAGTCGGGGCTGCCGCGCCGCCGTCAGTCCGGGGCCCCGGGCGGAGTCGGAGGCGCCGACCGGTCCGGAGCCTGGGATCCATTCTCTCTCGCCGCGCCAAGACGGGGTCAGAGCGGCGCGTGAGGCTGCCGCTTCAAGTCCTCCTCTGTACTCCGTATCCACCTGGAAGGCTTCGGGAGCGGATCGCCTCGCATGAAGGCGGCCAGGACCTGTATCGCTTCGTTGGAGCAGCTGTACAGGTGGAGCTTTTCCACATGAAGGCCCAGGGCTGCTCGGGCCGCGAAGGCGAGAGCACGCTCGGCGAGGTGCAGAGCCCCGATGACCCGCGCTCGGACCTCTTCGGCCTGAGGCATCAGCAGGAGTGCCATCTCCGCGGCGTCCGTGTGGCGCTGAGCGACGCTCCGCCACCGGGGTATCTCCTCGTCCAGGTTCGCGTGAACGTTCTCCGTGACGAGCCGTCGTAGTACGAGCAGTTCGGCCAGGGCGTTGTTCCCCGCCTCCCGGGCCCGGTCCTCGACTCGCTGGGCCTGTGCGGTCCTGGCTTGGTGGTGCTGCTGGAGCCACGCGCCCACGAGAGCGCCTCCGGCACCGACCACGGCGCCCCCGAAACCGATCAGCCCCACCAACGTCTCCGTCTGCACGACGATCATCGTGCCGGGCTGAGGTGCGTGATGGGGCTGATTCCGTCAAGTCCTCGGCGGACGGCTACCGCTCACAGGCTCGACTCCTCAAGGGACGGGTCCGGACCGTACTCGACGGTGTCTGGCACCGCCCTGCCGCCTGCCTGCCGAAGCCCACCCCGTTCGCACGCCCTGTTCGCCTTGGCCGCCTCCCGACCTCGGGCCGTGACTTCCACCGCCAACCATTGGCCGGCTGTGCCCGTCCCGCCGTACAGCCTTGTCCGGCTGGCTGCCCGCTCCTGGCCGCCGGCTCCAGCGGACACACCGCCGCTCGGGCGGAGGCGGTCGGCTGTTTCCCGACACCGGATCGGGGCAGGCTGGACCGGGCTGCGCAGTATCGAGCGGGGAGCGCCGGCCCGCGCCGATGCTGCGCTGGCGCGTCCGAGGAGCGGCTCGTCGAGCTCCAGACGAATCTGGCTGGACTCTCCGCTCAGAACGAGCAGCTCGCAAACATGCTCCGTGAGGCGGGGCCAGATCGTGGCTTTCAAGGAGGAGGTCGACCGGCGCGCGCAGCCGCCGGCCGGCTTCGAGGTCTTCCTGTAGGCGAGCGAGGACGGCACCGCCGACGTCTTCCCCGGGGCCGCAAACTGGGTGAACGACAGCTCCAGCGTCGAGCTGGAGGACCTCCGGCGGGGCCAGGAGGTCATGCTCGACGAGGCGCTCAACATGGCCGAGGCCATCCTGACCGCCGCTGCCTTACTGGCCCTGCTGATCATCGGCCTCGCTGTCCCCGTCCAAGCCGCAGATCAGTGTGTCCGAGTGAGTGGAACGGTCTCTTGCGCGTTCACCTCAGACGAGGCCGTCCCCGGATGCGCCATCGGTGCCACTGTCGACGCCAACGTGCTCGACTCCGGCGCCTGACTGGCCAATGGCGCGGAGCGTCGCGGCTGGCGGCGGCGAGCCGGGGGAGGGAGTCTGGCCGCTTATGGTCTGGTGTTGGTGGTGCTGTCGTTGTTGCGGACAGTGCGGGTGGGTGTCGGCGTAGTCGAGAGTGCCGTTCCAGGGTGGCCGGCGCTTGTGGTGTGGCTGGTCACTGGTCGCCTCGGAGTGTTCGTGCGAGGACGGATCGGTGTGTGGGTTTTGCTTGGGTGTGTCGTCTGCGGCCTTCGTCGGTGAGGATGACGAAGATGCCGCGGCGGTCGAGTTCGCACATGACGCGTTCTACCAAGCCGTCGCGTTCCAGTCTGGCGACGAGTCGGGATGCGGCGCTCTGGCTCAGGTGTACGACGCCTGAGAGGTCTTGGCCTCGGCATTTGCCGTGCTCGGTGGTGGCGAGGAGTTCGAGTGCCTCGAACTCGCTGACGCCGATGTCGTGGTCGGCTTTCAGTTCGCACTCTAGGGCGTTGTGTACGGCGGCGTGCCGAGCGAGAAGGCCGTGCCACTCCTCGACCAGCTCTTGCTCCGAGCTACCGGTCATGGGCCAAGGGTAGCATGCGCCCGCATTTGATGCGCAAGAATTAAATGCACTTGCATGCGATGCGTGTGCATGTAATTGTGGCGCTCATGAGTCCTTCCGTACCCGTCACCACCTCCGCCTCCGGGTGGACGCCAAAGTTGTGGGGCGTCCTGCTCACCGCCTCCCTCGTCATCGGGCTCGACGCGCTCGATGTGTCGATGGTGGGCGTCGCGCTCCCCTCCATCCAGGCCGAACTGGGCCTGTCCACCAGTGCGTTGCAGTGGGTCGTCAGCGGTTATGTCCTCAGCTACGGTGGGCTGCTGCTGCTGGGGGGACGCGCCGCCGATCTGCTCGGACGCCGCCGCGTCTTCTTGACGGCGGTAGCCGTGTTCGCCCTCGCCTCACTGGTCGGCGGCATGGTCGACTCCGGAGCCCTGCTGATCGCCACCCGCATCCTCAAGGGCATGGCGGCCGCGTTCACCGCACCTGCCGCGCTATCCATCATCACCACCACGTTCGCCGAGGGGCCGGCGCGCAACAAGGCACTGGGCATCTTCTCCGTCTTCGGGGCCAGCGGCTACTCGGCCGGGCTGGTGCTCTCCGGAGTGCTGACCGAGGTCGGCTGGCGGTGGACGTTCTTCCTGCCGGTACCGATCGCACTCATCGCGTGGATCGCGGCCAGCCGTCTGCTGCCCAAGGACGGCCCCCGGTCCGCCGGCGGCTACGACCTGCCCGGCGCGATCACCTCGGTCGCCGGAATGCTGCTCCTGGTCTACACCGTCGTCGAAGCGCCGGAAGCCGGCTGGGCCGCGCCCAACACGCTGATCCAGTTCGCCCTCGCCGCGGCACTACTGATCGCCTTCGTCATGATCGAACGCCGCAGCAAGCACCCCCTGGTCCGCCTCGGCATCCTCCGCTCGGGCGCACTGGCACGGGCCAACCTGGGCATATCGGTGTTCTTCGGCGGCTACATCGGCTTCCAGTTCGTCGTCATGCTCTACCTGCAGTCGGTACTGCAGTGGTCGGCGCTCCAGACCGCATTGGGCTTCCTTCCAGCCGCGGTGATCGTCGCGTTCGGCTCGCCGCGCATGGACCGCCTGGTTGCACGGGTCGGCACCTCGCGCACTATCGCCGGTGGCGTGATGGCTCACCTCGTCGCCTACGTGCTCTTCCTGGTCATCGACCGGGACGCCCCGTACGTGGCCGGTGTGCTGCCCAGCATGATCCTGCTCGGTGTCGGGTTCACTCTGGCGTTCGCGTCCTTCAACATCCAGGCCACCGCAGGGGTCCCGGACCACGAGCAGGGCCTGGCCGGCGGCTTGCTGAACACCTCCACACAGGTCGGCGGCGCTATCGGGCTCGCTGTCGTCACCGCTGTCCTGACCGCCGGCGGCGAGGGTAAGACCGGCCCGGACGCTCTGCTCGCCGGCTTCACCCCGGCACTGCTCGCCGTGACCGTCCTGTCTGCCCTCGGCCTGCTCATCGCTCTGACGGGCGTGCTGGGGCGGCCCGAGACCGCCAAGTCGGTGGACCAGCCGGCGCATCAGCGGGCGGACGAACCCGCTCTCGCCCTCGTCGACTGACCCTCCCGCCACGGCATGTCCCGGTTGCCAGACACTCACCGGGACGTGCCGCTGGGGCGCGCTTGACGGCTGCGGCTGGGGAGGGCCGCTGGGCGGGTGTTACGCCGAGCTTGGTGAGCCGGTGCTGCTGCTTCCTCGGACACCCCCGCCCAGGAGCGCCCCTGCCGTTGCACCCATCGTCCGAGGCCGTCGCCTTCGAACAGGACGCCGGGCGGGATGTCGGGGGCCGGCCGTCAGGCTCGTCGGTATGAGTGGGCGGTGGGGTGGCAGCGGGTGGGCGTCAGCGGAAATTGCGGTGTCGATGTCCTGGTAGCGGGTGTGGGGCGGGGTTGTGGTCGCTGTCATGGGGTGACCAAGCGGCTGTTGTGGGGCGGTTAGCAGGTCTGGTTGCTGGCTGTCATGGCTTTCGCTGTTCCTATGTGAGGGGCTGGCCGGTTCGGGTGGGCTGGGCTGTATGACGGTTCAGGGCGTTCCGGCGGGTGTTGCCGAGGGCGGGGCGGGGGCGGCTGTTGTTGCGCCGGCCAGCGGTGGGTCGTTGGCGCGGGGTGTGGTGGTGCGGCGGCTTCTTGCCGTGGATGAGGAGGGGACGCTGTCGCGGTTGCATGTGCGGATCGCGGCGGAGCTGGCAGGGGTGTCGGAGCGGACGGTGTGGCGGTGGCTGGCCGATGGACGCCGGGGCCTTGTCGAGGCACGGCCGCGACAGGACGGGTTTTCGCTGAGTGACGCGTTGTGGGAGGTCCTCGCTCAGGCGGGCGGGAACGTCGCAGAGTTGCGCCGCAGGATGCTCCGGGCCCAGGAAGAGGGGGCCTTGGAGGGGTGGGGTGCAGATTGTGTGCCCTCGCTGCCGACGTTGCACCGGGTGATCAAGCGGGATCTGGGGGCGGGCCGGGTGCTTGAAGTGGCGCGCCCGGCAGGGGGCCGGGCTGGGTTGGAGCCGAGCCGGTATGACCGGGCGCTGGCGGATTTGGGGCTCGTGGACGGGGCGGGTGGTCCGCTTGTTATCGACGGGCCGCCCGCCGACGTGCCGGTGCCGGAGGACGCCGCGGATGCTGGGGTGCGGGGCGGCGGTGTGCGGTTGTACGTGCCGGGGGTCCGGCTGGTGTCGACCCGGCAGGTGGCCGCTGTGGCGGAGGCTGTGGGGCATACGGTCGCGGCCCGCGGGATGTGCTGTGTGTACGGGGACACGGGCCTGGGGAAGACGGTCGCCGTCGAGCAGGCGTTGCATCTTCTGCCCGGCCGGGTGCCGGTGTGGCGGGCGGTGGCCGGCGTGGCACCCGGTCTGCCGCAGCTTCGGGCCTCGCTGTGTGAAGCGCGCGGGCTGCCGGCGGGGGCGCTGCCACACCGGGCCGGGCCGGCCAGCCAGGCTCTGACGCGGGCACTGGCCGAGCCGGGTGTGCTGTTTCTCGATGACGCTCAGCGGCTGACGCCGCCATTGTGTGGGTTGCGGGGTTGGCCGTTTGGTGGCGTTGCCTTTCCGCTGGTGACTCGTTGATTGCTTCGGTAGTGCGCGTGTTGTTCAGGTGCCGCCTGAATGAGTAGTCACGAGATGGTGGTGGGGTATGGGGGAGCGGGTTCTCCGGCTGATCGATGGCGGGCTCGCCAGCCCGGCCAGCAGCAGCGATGTTCCGGATATGTGGGCCTTCCAGGCCGAGTGCGTGGCGGCGTTTGCGTCGACGTGGGTGGTACGCGGGTTCTCTCCGACGACGGTCCGTTGCTACGCGGCGCTGCTGGAACGTGTGCTGGACCGCTTCGACCGGCCGGTGTGGGAGATCGAGGCGTCGGATGTGGACGCGATGCTCCGTGCTCTGGTGGTGGCGGGCCGGGCACCGGGCACTCGACGCCAGTATCTGCAGATGCTGCGTGCGTTCCACGGCTTCGTCCAGGACCGCTACACCACACAGATCCGGGCGCTGTATGGAGTGCCGGTCGGTGATCCGCTGGACCGGTTCAACCGGCTGCGGCATATCAGCGATGACTCGCCCGCCCTCCGACTGCCGCCCACGGCCGAGCGTCTGCAGGGGTTCTTCGGCTTCGCGCGCGCCCGCCTCGCAGCCACCCCGCACTACCCTGCTGCGGCGCGGGATTACGCGCTGCTGCGCACTCTGTACCACTCAGGGGTACGGGTGAGTGAGCTGGTCCGCCTCGACCGGTGTGACGTCCACCCCCTGCTGGGGCCGTCGGGGAAGCTGCATGTGCGGTTCGGCAAGGCCGCGAACACATCGGGCCCGCGCCCGAGATGGACTCCGCTGCTCGACGGGCTCGACCAGATCCTGGACTGGTACCAAAGTGACGTCCGTCCGCTCTTCCCTGACAGCGCACCGCTGTTCTGCGACGGACAGGGCGATGCGCTGAAGCCGGAGACCGTACGCGACCGACTCGCCCGCCTTCTCGATCTCGAAGGCAGGTCCTCGGCAGAGCGGTTCACACCGCACGCGCTGCGCCGCGCCTGCGCGACCCACCAGTACGAGCAGGGTATGGACCTCCTCGCCGTCCAGCAGCTCCTCGGCCACCGGCACATCGCCTCGACCATGGCCTACGTCAAACCCTCACACACCTTCATCGAGGACGCCTGGCGCCGCGCCACACTCACCGCTGTCACCGGCCTGGCCGGCTGAAGGACGAGAGGGGCAACAGCAATGACCGCTCCCGAATCGCACCCCACCCCGCACACGAGCACGAGCACGGGAACACAGGTGGAGTGGAAGCTGCGGATGACCGCAGCACAGCGCGGAGTCTGGACGGGAACCGAGCTGCGCCGCCTGCTGGCCGAGCGAGCGGGCCTCGAGCTGTCCGCAGCGTCGGTGTCCGCGCTGTTCACCAAGCAGCCGTCCCAGGTGAAGCTGTCCACGCTGGCCGCGTTGTGCACCGCCCTGGACTGCACCCCCGGCGACCTCCTGACCCTGCGCGAGACCGTGCCGCAGCCCGGCCCCTCGCCTTCGCCCCGCGCTGCACCCGCCTCGGCCCTACCGTCGCCCTTCGCCGTAGCCCCGGCACCCGCGCCGCTGAACCGGTCCCTGCCCCCGCTGTGAAACCACGGCTGAACTCTTGCCCCTACCTCGTCCGGCCATCAGACACTTCCCGATGACAGCCACCGCAACCGATGCCGTCCAGGGCCGCTGTACCGCCTGCCACAAGCTGCGATGGCTGCGCGCCGACACAGGCCGCTGCGCCTGGTGCTCACGTACGTGCTCCGACTGTGGAGCATCCCGGCGCTCGACGGAGCTGCTGTGCGCGGCATGCAGACGCCGGGCCGCCGGACAACCCGCACGCGGCCAGTGCCAGCACTGCGGACGACGACGGACCCTGGCCCCGGCGACCCAACGCTGCCGGGCCTGCATCGACCCGGCTACCGCCCCAGCACCGGCCCGCTGCGCCGGGTGCGGCAGCAGCGGCCAGTGGGCCAAAGGACTGTGCAAGCGCTGCTACGAGCATTCGCCCCACACGGTGCTGACCCGCGCGGCCGGCTGGGCGCGCCGCATGCCCCAACCACCCTCGTGGTGGGCTGATTTCGCCGCGCACCTCGCAACCCAGCGCCACCCGCTCTACGCAGCCGATGTCATCGCCGACACCGCACGCCTGCTCCTCACCACCACCGCGATCAGCCCCTCTGACCTGCTCACACGTGCCCGCCAGGACAGTCCCCAGCTCGTCGGGGCGCTCACGGACTTCTTCCGCGCCCACGGCCGACTCATCCCGCCCGACGACCTGGCGGACACCAAGGCAGCCGTACGCCGCGAGCGCCGTATCGAGGCCGCCCCCGCCCCGCTGCGCCCCGAGGTCTGGGGATTCGCTCACTCCTTACTGGCCCAGCGCGAACAGGCCCGGCAGCTGGGGCTGCGGCCGAACCAGCTGAAGACCATCGAGATCCGCCTGGACACCGTCCGCGACCTGGCAATCCACCTCCACGCCCGAGGGCACACGAGCTGGGCAAGCGTCAGCACAGCACACCTGGAAGCCTTCCTGGCGAAAAACCCCGCACGCCGCGCGTCCTGGCTCGCGGGACTGCGCCAGTTCTTCTCCTACGCACACCGCACCCAAGCGGTCCTTCACGACCCCACCGGCTCCGTGACCGCCGCGCAGCACCGGGGATTTCACGGACCCACTCTGACGTTGTCCGAGCAGCAGGCCCTGTACCGAAGGTGGAGCACCAACCTGGACACCCATCCGCATGAGGCGTTCATCGGACTTGCCGCCCTGCTCCACGCGGCAACCTCCACCGAACTACGCCTGCTCACCAGCAGCGAGATCGACACCGTCCGCCACGCCGTCCAGTTCCCCGGCAGAGCGGTGGCCATCCCATTGGACCCCGCGACCTGGACAGCTCTACAGCGCTGCCAAGAGCACCGCGGTCAGCTCCGCTCGAATAACCCTCATCTGCTCGTCACCCGGCTCACCCGCACCACCCGTGGCCCCGCCGGCGCCGCGCACATCCGCGACAGCCTGGCCCCCGTCGGCCTGCTGCCCCGCATCCTTCGCTCCACCCGCCTCCTCACCCTCGCGGACGAGCTCGACATCAAGGTGCTCACTGCCTCTCTGGGAATGTCGTACGCAGGAGTCGCTCACTACATCCCCGACACGAGCCCCACAAGCCGCACTTGATCGGAGCTATGGGAGTAAAAGGCAGAGCTGATCCCTGACGCCGAAGTACTCAGTGACGAAACCACGAGGAAGACACTGAGCCTGGATGCATCCGTGTTACTTACGAGTGGATCCACCATGGTCTGGGCGAAATCATGACCGTCTCGGCAGGGCTGGCCGCCGACCCTGGCCCGAGGGCAATCCGCCTGGTCCGGCCGCCCTGAGCTGAGTGATCACGGGCGTCTCCTACTGGGCACCGGCGACAAGCTGGCAGCGCGGGTCACGACGGACGTCGCCGGCATCCCGGTGTTGTCCTTCTGGTATCGAGCCCCAAAAGGGCGAGGCGGGAGCACTCCGCCGGATGGAGAACTGGCGCGGTCCTTCGGCTGCGCCTTGTCCGCGACGCCGTCCGGCACGCACATGAGCCGAACGACCCGTACGCGGAGAACACCACCGCCTTCGTCGTCGCCAACGAAGGGAAGAGCCGACGGCCGAGCCGGTATCCTGCCCGCAGGGCTGACGCCCTGGGCTTCGCCGACGCCCACACCGCACCCCGGACACCCACACTGCCCGGAACACTGGTGGAAGGTCTTCCGGGATCAACGGACCGCTTGACGAACACCTTGAGGATCCATCGAGCCGGGGTTGCCGTGTGGGGGTGAGGACCCGGTGCCGAGAGGACCCGTCCATGACCAAACGCACTACCGAGCAGCAGCGCGCCCGCGAACTCCAGCGCACCGCACGCGAGCATGGCACACACTTCAGCTACCACGAAGCCCTCAACTGGGTACGTGCCACCGCCGAGGCACAGGCTGAGAATCCAGATGAGATCGTCGTCTTCGCGCCGCACGCGGCCTGCATCATGATCTTCGACGCGGACGAGGACCCCGAGTACATCCGTGACTCGATCACGCCGATTCCCGCAGCGGAAGCCGAGCTCGCCAACGAGCTGCTCCAGCGGAGAAACGCTCTGATGCGCGCCCACTCCAAGGCGCAGCTCGTAGCCGTGATCCGCAGCAGGTGGGGTGTTCCGATCGCGGATCTCATGCGCTCCACCAAGCAGGAGCTCGCCAATGATCTTGTGGACGGCGAGGACAGCCGCGAGCGCTACGAGGCGTACGGGCGGGTGGCGCTGATCAACGGCAGGCCGACGCGCGACTCACGACCTCTTTGCGGAGGCGTCGGCTGCTCCGGCCACGACAGCGCGACGCCCTGGCCCGAAACCCGCGCGCGCTTCCGTGCCCAAGGGCCCTGCATCGACGCACAGTAGCCCGAGTGGCTTCTACGTCCTCGCCCATTCCAGTCCGAGCGCGGCGAGCGCGGTGAGTTGCTCCGCCGTGAGCTTGTCGCGCCTCGACTTGGTGTTCGAAATCCACACCCCCAGCTTCACTGCCACCGGCTCTGCCTCGCCGTCGATCGCGATCTCTTCGCTGTGACCGCGCGGCACCGGCCGCGCCGCGCCTTCCCTCTCCACCCACTGCCTGAGGGCTGCCAGGCCGCGTTGGAACGCCTGCTGCGCCTTGCTCGGACCCTTCGCCGCTCCAGCCGCCGCCGGGGCGAGAGACGGGGCCTCAGTCCCCTTGATGCCCAGCATGGTCAGCCGCTCCTGCTGCTCGGGCAGGAGTTGCGCCCAGGTGCCGGGTTCCTGCTGCCGCCACCGCCACGTGCCGATGTCGTCGCCCTCGAAGACGACGCCCGGCGCGATGTAGGGCAGGACGCCGTCGGCGTCGACCAGGTCGGCGAGCACCCGGTAGTGGCGCTGCCAGCTCAGCGGCCAGGGGCAGTTCCAGTCCGGGTCGATCGCCGCCAGCTGCTCCGCGCGCTCCTGCGCACGCTTCGGGTCCTTGCCGAGCCCGCCCTTCCGGCGCAGGTTCGCCATGTGCTGGCCGATGGGCACCATCGCTTCGCCCTCGCCCCAGACCGCGTCCTGCCGGGGCGCGAGGTGTCCGGTCGCCCGCCGGTACGACCGCAGCGCGGCGAGCTTGGCCTCCCACGCCTCCTCGCCCGGCTCCCAGACCATCCCGGCCTCCGGCGCGTCCAGCAGGGTCTTGCGCCGCTCCTCCAGCTCACCCGCCCGCAGCGCCTTCCGCTGCTGGTGCACCCATCGACCAAGCGGAAAATCCTTCGTCACCCCCACTTCGACCTCAACGTCGTAGGGCACGGCGTAGACGCCGGTGATCTCGTTCTCCGCCCGCCACCGCAGCAGAGCCTGGTAGCCCTCCAGCCACACCAGCGACTCCGGCCGGTACACCCGGGTGCGCAGGAACGCCGCGATGGTCGCTGCGTCGCGGGGAGAAGAGAAGTGGAGCAGCGCCGCTTCGGCGGCGGCCTGCGTGTCGCCCTGCTCCTGGTCCTCGCCGTCGCCCTCGCCGCCGGCCCCGACGATCTGCCCGTCCTCGTCACGCCGGACGTGGACCTTGCGCTGCCCGCTGGTGAGGGCACGGGAGGCGAGCTGCTCGACCAGGCGCTCGTCGTGGCTGCGCAGGCCCTGGAGGACCGCCACAAGGGGCCGGAAGCTGGCGGAGGCGACCATGTCGGTCGGGTCCTCGCCGGGCTCCAGGAACACCGGCACGATGATCCTGGCCACCTTCGTGGTGCCGTCCTTGTTGAGCCGGAGCGCCCGGCCGATGTTCTGCACGATCTCCACCTGCGAGCCGCGGGTGTCCGCGAAGCAGACGGCTTCCACGCCCCGCTCGCCGGTGATGTCCACGCCCTCCCCGAGCACGCGAACGCTGGCGAGGAACGCCCGGTGCACCCGGCGCCCGGCCGCGTCGATGCCGTTGGCGAACTGGCGCAGGACCTCGCGCCGCTCGGCTACGAGGTGGTCGCCGCACAGCCACGCCGACCACACCCGGTCCGGCGGGACGTGGCGGCCGGCCTCGAGTTCGTAGAACTCCGCGTCGATCGACGACTTCGGCAGCCGGTCCGCGGCCGTCAGGCCGTCGTCCGAGGCGTCGTTGACGTACAGCTCGGCAGCGGTCTCCGGCAGCTTCTCCGCGAACGCGGCGGCCTCCTCCACCTTCTGGTGGAACGTCATGACCGTACGGAGGTTGTACGCCGCCGCGTGCTCCAGGAGCGCGGTCTGCAGGAGCGCCAGGCGCCGGCCCCGCCGCGCCTCCTCCGACTCCCCGAGGACGGGCGAGGGATCGCGGATCTCCAGGACGTCGATCTCGAATCCGGCGAGGATCTCGCGCTCGATCGCCTCCGAGAGTCCGAGTTCTGCGAGCCACGCGCCGTACGTGCCCTCCGGGTCGTCGGCCATGGTCGCGATCTCCGCCTCCTGGGCGTCCGCGCCCTTCTGGGGCCGGGCTGCGGCGAGGATGCGCGGGGTCGCGGTGAGGTAGAGCCGGAAGTCGGCGGGGATGCGGGCGTTGTCGTGGATCGCCGCCCACGGCCGCCCAAGATCACCAGCAGTTCCGTGGGCCTCATCCACGATCGCGAGGTCGAAGCCTGCCATCTGCTGCCCGTACAGCCGCTCTCCGCCCGCCAGAGCGGCCTCCAGCGGCCCGCGAACCTTCCGCTGGCCCTCGGGGGCGTCGATGTCCTCGCGGTCCACCAGCGAGGCATACGTGGCGAACACGACCACGGGCCCGTGCCCGGCCCACAGGGCCAGCTGGATCGGGTTCGTGGTGGTGTGCACTCCCAGCGAGTTGAGGACCGCGTCGTTCTCCAGCGAGCACACGGCGACCATCGGGGCCCGGTGGCCCACCAGGCGCCACGCCTGGGCGGTCTGCGCGAGCAGGTCCAGGGTCGGGACGGTGACGAGGATCCTGCCGTCCGCGAACGACTCCAGCGCGCACGCGGCGGCCGTGATCGTCTTGCCCGATCCGGTCGCTGACACGATCGTGCCCCGGGCACCCTGAGGGGGCACAGATGACCTTGCAGGGAATCCAACCCACCTACGAAACGCGGAGCGCTGGTCTACCTGGTGTTCCTTGAGCTGAATTTCTGACATTTCCTTGCCTCCCCGAGCGGTCAAATCCTGCGGTCTTTCAGAGGGCCGCGTGCGGAATGCAGGCCGCGCCCAAGTCGTTCCAGATCGACGCATCTGCCTTGTGCCAGCCGCCGGGCTTTCCGCCCTTGAAGGGCGGCTTGTCGTCCGGGTCGTAGTGCCCGGCATCGAGCGTGCAGACAATGACGTCCCCGTCGCTGTTCCTCGTCCGCGCGGTGCACAGACCGCCGGCCTTGCCCAGCGCCTCCAGCACCCTGCGCCGCGCCGTGGTGTGCGGATGGGTGCGCGGCAGTACGGACTCTCGGACGAACCTCTCCAGCCGCACCAGGTCAGTCCGCTCACGCTGCCTCACGTCCGCGAGATGTACGGCCAGTTCAGCGGCCCCGGCCGACCGGCCGCCACGCCGGGACCAGTCCCGGTCTGCGATGCCCACCAGGACCTCGCTCACGGCCGTCACGCCGTCATCCCAGCCGTCCGCGAACACCTCGCCCCGCGAGGCCGGCGCCATGCCGTCCAGCTCGACTACCTCGCTCTGCGCCCCGGCGATCGCTCCGACCTCCAGCGCGGCCACCAGGTCGTCCGCCTCGCTCGCGGGCACGCCTTGGGCCTCCAGGAGCGTGAACACCTTCAACCGGGCGTTCACGCCCGCAGTCTGGTACTGAGTCACCCGGCGCAGAGAATCGCTGCTCAGCGCGGGATCGGGTCCGGGTAGATTTGTGGTGACCGGTCATCTGCGGTCGTTCCTATCGGAATTCTGGGGAGGTTCCCGGGTGGTTAGGGGTGTCCCGTGTTTCCGCCAAGGGTACATGCCGCATCAACCTGATGCACGCGGTACACTGGAACCCACACGAACGAGCGACCTCCACCCTCGCAGCCAGCCCGGCCCGCGCCAGCGGGGCCCAGGCGGTCCTGGAGGCGCAGCCGGAAGGACCGTTGAGGCGGGGGAGCGCAGCGGACCCGCCGTCCCGGGCTGGAGCGAAGCGGAAGCCCGGAAACACTGGGGCGTAGCCCCATAGCTCTGGGAGTGCAGCGGACAGAGCGTCACCCCTGGTGCGCAGCACCAGGGGTGCGGGCCGCGCAGCGGCCCGTCAGCGCTCCCGCGGAGCGGGAGCGCAACACCCGTGCGCAGCACGGGTGTTG